>LR782234.1:0-5220000 GCA_902825215.1 Pseudomonas fluorescens | reverse complement strand
CGGGGATAACAGGCTGATACCGCCCAAGAGTTCATATCGACGGCGGTGTTTGGCACCTCGATGTCGGCTCATCACATCCTGGGGCTGAAGCCGGTCCCAAGGGTATGGCTGTTCGCCATTTAAAGTGGTACGCGAGCTGGGTTTAGAACGTCGTGAGACAGTTCGGTCCCTATCTGCCGTGGACGTTTGAGATTTGAGAGGGGCTGCTCCTAGTACGAGAGGACCGGAGTGGACGAACCTCTGGTGTTCCGGTTGTCACGCCAGTGGCATTGCCGGGTAGCTATGTTCGGGAAAGATAACCGCTGAAAGCATCTAAGCGGGAAACTTGCCTCAAGATGAGATCTCACTGGAACCTTGAGTTCCCTGAAGGGCCGTCGAAGACTACGACGTTGATAGGTTGGGTGTGTAAGCGCTGTGAGGCGTTGAGCTAACCAATACTAATTGCCCGTGAGGCTTGACCATATAACACCCAAGCAATTTGCTGACCTGAGAAGGCACCAGATTGCGGTGTGTGAAGACGAAACGAACCGAAAGTTCGAAGTTCACAAACACCTGGCTGTCACATACCCAATTTGCTGAAGCGAGGCCATCCGGTCACGAGTCAGTACCCGAATTTCTTGACGACCATAGAGCGTTGGAACCACCTGATCCCATCCCGAACTCAGCAGTGAAACGATGCATCGCCGATGGTAGTGTGGGGTTTCCCCATGTGAGAGTAGGTCATCGTCAAGATTAAATTCCGAAACCCCAATTGCGAAAGCAGTTGGGGTTTTGTTTTGCCTGGGAGAAAGCTATTTACCCGCAGTAGCGAACAAATTTGCACAGTTATTTTCCAATCACAGCACTAGAATAGCCCCACCCTTTTCGGAGCCAGAGCCTGTATGTCAGAGTCGGTTGACGCCCCAGGGCTGTCAGAATTACCGCTGGAAGACTTGGTGGCCTGTCATGAGTGCGACCTGCTGATGCGCAAGCCTCAACTCGCTCACGGCGAGAAGGCCATCTGCCCGCGTTGCGGTTACGAGTTGTATGCGCATCGCCATAACGTGGTACAGCGCAGCCTCGCCTTGGTCATCGCGGCACTGTTGTTGTACGTCCCGGCAAACTTTTTACCCATCATGCAGCTCAATATCCTCGGTCAGTCCGCGCAAGACACCGTGTGGAGCGGTGTTGTGGGGCTGTTCAACACCGACATGCAGGGCGTTTCGATTGTCGTTTTCTTGTGCAGCATGGCCATACCGCTGCTGAAGCTGCTGTGCCAGTTATTCGTTTTGCTGACGATCCAATTCAATGTTGGTCGCAGTTACGGTTTGCTGCTTTACCGTATTTACCACCACCTCAGAGACTGGGGAATGCTCGAGGTCTACCTCATGGGTGTTCTGGTGGCGATCGTCAAACTGGCTGACATGGCGGCGATTACCGTCGGCCTCGGCTTGGCGTGCTTTATCGGCTTGTTGCTGGTACAGGTCTGGCTGGAAGTGGTGATGTCGCCGCACCAGATCTGGCAAGCGTTATCAGGAGAGGATGCCCATGCGGGCGATTGATGCAGGCATTCTGGTGTGCACCGAGTGCCACGAACTGAACAAGCAGGAAGCCGACACCGATGAGCAGACGTGCACCCGTTGCGGTGCGCTGGTACACGCCCGGCGTCCGAATAGCCTGACCCGCACCTGGGCGCTGCTGATCACCGCTGCGATCATTTACATCCCGGCCAATGTTCTGCCGATCATGACGGTCAGTTCGCTGGGGCAGGGTGATCCGAGCACGATCATGTCCGGGGTGATCCAGTTGGTGCAGCACGGCATGATCCCGATTGCAGCCGTGGTGTTTATCGCCAGCATTCTGGTGCCGACCTTCAAACTGGTCGGCATCGCGTTGCTGCTGTTTTCAGTGCAACGACGTCAACCGTTATCCGCGCGCCAGCGTATCTGGATGTACCGCTTTATCGAATTCATCGGTCGCTGGTCGATGCTCGATATTTTTGTGATCGCCATTCTGGTGGCGGTCGTCAACTTCGGCCGACTCGCCAGTGTCGAAGCCAATCTTGGTGCCGTCGCGTTCGCCAGTGTGGTGATTCTGACGATGCTCGCCGCAGTAACTTTTGATCCCCGCCTGATTTGGGATAACACGGAGTCGGACGCCGACCATGACTGATTTGCCTGTAGCGAAAACCCGACCGGCCTCGAACTGGTCTGCCATCTGGGTGTTGCCTCTGATCGCGCTGATCATCGGCGGCTGGCTTGGCTGGCGTGCCTACTCCGAAACCGGTATCGAAATCCAGGTTCGCTTTGAAAGCGGCGAAGGCATCCAGGCCAACAAGACTGAAGTGGTCTACAAAGGCATGCCGGTCGGTAAGGTCAAAGCGCTCAAGCTCGACGACGAAGGCAACTCCAAAGGCGTGATTGCCACTGTCGAAATGAACAAGGACGTCGAACAGTACCTGAAGACCAGCACGCGGTTCTGGCTGGTGAAACCGAGCGTGACGCTGGCCGGGATCACCGGTCTGGAAACCCTGGTGTCGGGTAACTACGTCGCCATCAGTCCGGGCGAAGGCGAGCCGACGCGCAAGTTCAAGGCGCTGGCTGAAGAACCGCCGCTGTCTGACGCCAAACCCGGTCTGCACCTGACCATCAAGGCTGACCGCCTCGGCTCGCTGAATCGCGGCAGCCCGGTGTTCTACAAACAGATTCAGGTGGGTCAGGTTAAAAGCTATCTGCTGTCGGAAGACCAGAGCACCGTTGAGCTCAAGGTCTTCATCGAGCCGACCTACGCCAAACTGGTGCGCAAACACACGCGTTTCTGGAACGCCAGTGGCATCAGCATCGACGCCAACCTTTCCGGGGTGAAAGTGCGCAGCGAGTCGCTGGCGAGCATTGTCGCCGGCGGTATCGCCTTCGCCACGCCGGAGAACCGCAAGGACAGCCCGCCGACCGATCCAAGCCTGCCGTTCCGTCTCTACGAAGACTTTGATGCGGCCGCAGCGGGTATTCGCGTCAAAGTCAAACTCAGCGATTTCGAAGGCCTGCAGGCCGGTCGTACGCCGGTGATGTACAAAGGCATTCAGGTCGGCAACCTGAAAGCCCTCAAGGTCGATCCGGATCTGAACAGCGCCACCGCCGAGCTGACCCTTGATCCTTTGGCCGAAGATTATCTGGTCGACGGTACACAATTCTGGGTGGTCAAACCGTCGATTTCTCTGGCCGGTATCACCGGGCTGGAAGCGCTGGTCAAAGGTAACTACATCGCTGTGCGTCCGGGCGACAAAGGCGCGGCGCCGAAGCGTGAATTCGAGGCGCGACCAAAAGCGCCGCCACTCGACCTGCGCTCGCCGGGCCTGCACCTTGTACTGTTTACTGACACCCTCGGCTCGATCGATGTCGGCAGTCCGATTCTGTACAAACAAGTCAAAGTCGGTTCGGTGCAGAGCTACCAGTTTTCCAAGACCCGCAAGCAGCTGGTCATCGGCGTGCACATCGAGAAGGAATACGAAAGTCTGGTCAACGCCTCGACGCGCTTCTGGAATGTCAGCGGCGTTACGCTGACCGGCGGTTTGACCGGCGGGATTCAGGTCAAGAGCGAGTCGCTGCAGACGCTGATGGCTGGTGGTATTGCCTTCGAGACGCCGCAAGCCAAGGCGCCTTTGCAAAAGCGTATTCCGCGCTTTCGCCTGTTCGCCAGTCACGACGAGGCCAACCAGAAGGGCGCCGTGGTCACCATCAAGGTTGATCGCGCCGATGGTCTGCGCAGCGGCACCCCGGTGCGCTTCAAGGGGCTGGACGTCGGCAAGATCGAAAGCGTCGACCTGACCGACGATATGCAGTCGGTCATCCTCACCGCACGCATTACCGAAGTGCCGGAGAAGATCGCCCGGGTCGGCAGTCAGTTCTGGGTGGTCAAACCCGAGCTCGGCCTGATCAAGACTGAAAACCTGGAAACTCTGGTCACCGGTAAGTACATCGAGGTGCAGCCAGCGGCGAAGAACCTTGGCCCGCAGAAAAACTTTGTCGCCCTGGCTGAGGCCCCGGAAGTGACGAAGCAGGAGGCGGGGTTGAGTCTGGTATTGAGCGCGGCGCGTCGTGGTTCGCTGAAGCCGGGTGTGCCGGTCACCTATCGCGAAATTACCGTGGGCAAAGTCACCGGTTATGAACTGGGGCAGACTGCTGACCGGGTGCTGGTACACATTCTGATCGAACCGAAATACGCGCCGTTGGTGCGCAGCGGCAGCCGCTTCTGGAATACCAGTGGCGTAGGCTTCGATTACGGTTTGTTCAAAGGCGTGACGGTGCGCACTGAATCGCTGGAAACGCTGATTCAGGGCGGCATTGCTTTCGCCACGCCGGATGGTGAGCGCATGGGCAACCCGGCGCGGGCCGAGCAGACGTTCCCGTTGTTCGACAAGTTTGAGGACGAGTGGCTGACCTGGGCGCCGAAGATTTCGCTCGGTAAGTAACCTCAAGCTTATTGGCGTCTGGAAGGACGCCATCGCTGGCAAGCCAGCTCCCACAGTGGTCGATGGTGTACATGCAATCTGTGCATGAAACAAAAACCTGTGGGAGCTGGCTTGCCAGCGATGAGGCCCTAAAAAGCAGCACAAATCCAAGTCATAAAAAAGGGCCGCGATCTCGTCAGATCGCGGCCCTTTTTCGTTTTCAGTCAAAGCCGATCAAACCGCATCCAGCTCCGGCTCGTCTGCCTGAACATTCAACGTGGCCTTCACCACATCATGGCGGCGGATGTATTTCCAGTCCGCCTCATCAATGTAAATCCCCGCCGGGCCGCTGCCGCCCTCAAGGTCGATGGCAACACTGGCGCAGACCTGTGGCTTCACACTCGCCAGGATCGGCACAAAGCCCAGTTGCAGACTGGTTTCCAGCAACGCCGCCTGGTTCTTCTCGTCAATGTCCGCCGCCTCGTCGAGGTAGTACGGCAGGCGCACGCGGCCGGCCAGGTCGCGGTCCATCAAGTGCAGCAACAAGTACATGTTGGTCAGCGCCTTGATGGTCATGGTCGTACCGTTGGACGCCGCGCCGTCGATGTCGGTGTGGATCACCGGTTGGCCGTTGACCTTGGTGATCTCGAACGCCAGTTCGAACAAGTCCTTGAGACCGAGCTGGTTGTGGTTCGCCGCCACCAGCCGCGCCAGATATTCCTTGGCTTCTTCGTTCTTGTTGTCCTGCTCGGCGCTCTGGCTCAGATCGAACACCGACAGGGTTTCGCCTTCTTCGTACTGACCGGCGCTGTGGATGATCTGATCGATGTGCTTGAGCGCTTCCTTGTTCGGCGCCAGGACAATGCGGAAGCTCTGCAGGTTGGAAACCTGACGCTTGTTGATCTCGCGGTTAAACAACGCCAGTTGATGTTCGAGGCTGTCGTAGTCACTGCGGATGTTGCGCAGGGTGCGGGCGATGTCGGTGACCGCCGCGCGGCGCGCCTTGCCCAGCGTCAGCGCCTCATCGGTGCGGTGCGCGTAAGCGTTGATCAGCAGCGACAGGCGGCGCTCCATGTCGTCTTCGCTGTCGAACTTGGCCACGCCTTTGAGGCGCACCTGCGCATACAGCGCTTCGATCTGACCGTCGGCGCGCAGCAAGCCCTGCCAGCTGTCCTGATAGTCGTTGAGCAGCGGCAGCAGGTTGTCCATCGAATCGTCGACCGGGTCCATGAACGGCGTACCGAACGGCAGATCCGCCGGCAGCAACTGACGACGACGCAGCGCATCGTCGAGGGTGCGTTGCTTGGCTTCCATGTCGGCAATCTGCCGGCCGACCAGTTGCAGCTTGGCCGACAGTTGCTGGACGCGCTCGGTGAAGGCATCGCTGGAGCGCTTGAGCTCGTCCTGCGCGGCTTCCATTTGCGCCAGTTGCTCGAGCTTGTCGGCTTCTTCGGCGCTCAGGGTTTGCGTGCGGCGGAAATCTTCCAGCGCTTTCTGCGCGTCCAGCACTTGCTGGTACAGCGCTTCGGTCTGGGTCTTGCTCGCGGCGCGGTCGGCGGCCACGGCTTGCTGGGTTTTCAGCTGCTTGAGTTCTTTTTCCAGACGTTCTTTCTGATCGCGCAACGCGGCGCGGTCGGCCAACGCTTGCAGGGCCGGCGGCTCGATGTGCGAGATGTCGATCGACAGGCCCGGTACGTCGAAGCGCTCACCCTTAAAGCCATCAAGAATCAGCTCGACCGATTTGACCCACTCGCCATTCTCGTCGAGGGTAATGCCGTGTTCGCCCAGCGGCAGGCTGAACAACGCGCTGTTGAACAAGCGCATCAGGCGCTCGACGTCCTGTTGCGAGAACTCTTCGCGCAGACGGGCGTAGCTGTTGTTGTCGGCGTTATCGAGTTGCTGCTTCACCGACTTCAGGCGTTTTTCCAGATCGCGCAGACGCTCTTCGAGATCTTCGGCGCTGAACTGCCGCGACTGCGCCAGCGCACCGGCCAGTTCGTCGTGGGCGTCTTTGGCCGCGAGCAGTTGTTGCTCGAGCACTTTGACGTCATCAACCAGCGCGAAGCGGTTCTTCAGCACCGACAGCTCGCCGAGCCAGCGCTGGATCCCGGAAATCTCCCGCTCCAGGCGCATCAGTTCCTGAGTGCCGCCACGCTGATCGTTTTGCAGGTCGTCCTGCTCGCGACGGTAGTGCTCGGCCTGCAGGGTCAGCTCTTCCTTGCGCGCGGTTGCATAGTCAGACCAGGTGCCTAGCAGCGAATCGAGCAGCGGCGACAGGCGATGCAATTTGCCGCGCAGCACGTCACGCTGTTTCACGCCGTTGGCCAGCGCTTCGACCAACGGACCGGCGGCGACCAGCGAGTTGTAGTCCTGCTCCATGCGCCGCACGTCGCGGAAGGCTTCTTCGCAGGCAGCGATGTAATCGACGCTGCCGGAACGCAGGCTGTGCTCGAAGGCATCGAGGAACAGTTGCTTGAGCTTGGCCGCGGTGATTTCGCGCATGTGCAGCAGGTTGATGAACAGCGCGCGGAAGGTCTTCAGGCTCTGCTCGCTGGTTGAGCGCAGCGGGATCAGCGTCAGGTCGAGCGGGATCGACGTGTGACCGCCGACCAGCAAACGACGCAGTTCGTCAGGCTTGAGTTCGTAGGCTTTCAGGCCTTCTTTTTCGAGGTTGCTGAACAGCTCTTTCTGACGCAGGCAGGTGTCGTTTTTCTGGTAATGGGCCAGATCGAGCTTGCCGGCGTAGGCGAAGAACTGGTGGCCGAAACCACCGCCCGGGCCACGACCGACCACGCCAATCACATGCGGGCCGTGAGGCAGGTTCACTTCAACGAGGATGTAGCTGGTGTCGGAGGCGAAGTAGAAGCGCCGCGATTGCTCGAGGCTGTACTTGCCGAAACTCATGTCCGACATGCGCGCCAGAATCGGGAACTGCAGGGCGTTGATCGAGGCCGACTTGCCGAGGTTGTTCGCGCCGTAAACCGACAGCGGTTCTTCCAGCGGGAACAGGCCGAGGCTGTAACCGGCGGTGTTCAAAAGGGCAAAGCGGCGGATGCCGTAGCGTTCCTGGCTCATGCGTCGGACTCCTGTTCTTCGGCAATGGCGCGGGCCAGTGCGTCTTCTTCGCTTTCTTCTTCAAATTCGCTCAAATCCAACGGGTCGTCGGTTTCGAGAAATTTCGCTTCCGCCGCTTCGTCGATCAGCACCGGTGCCGGCAGCGGCAGAACACTGTGTACGCTGGCCGCCAGATCGCGGTCCTGCTGCACCGACAGGCACACGTCGAGGAAACGGTGCATCGGTGGCAGGAAGCGGTACACGCCGTTTTCTTCGCTGGCGAAACCCAGTTGAGTCATGCGGCGCATGATCTTTTCTTCGAGTTCTTCGACGGTCTGCACTTCGGCCTGAATGAACAGGTCGCGGTACTTGTCCAGCAACGACGGCAATTCTTCGCGGCCGAGGCTGCCGCCGTCGAGCACGGCGATCGGGTCACGGCCCTGATCGGCCAGATGCTCAACGAGGATGAAGGTGAACAACGCCAGACGCTGGGCGGTCTTGTTCACCGCCGCGGCGGCCATGTCCGGCACGAAGTAATAGAAGCCACGGGTGTCGCAGACCAGTTCAAAACCGAGCGCCTTGAACAGCGTGCGGTACTGGTCCTGGAAATTCGACAGCTGGGTGTACAGCTCCGGGTCGCGGCGGCTGACGTGGTAGCCCTTGAACAACTCGCGGAAGATCGGCGCCAGTTGCGACAGTTCGGAAAGATCAAGATGCATGGGAGATGCTCGCAGAATCCTCGGCGGCGGTGTCGCTGGCCGAGAGCAGGGCGAAGGAGCGCAGGCTGACCTGATGCTCGTGAGTGTGGTATTCGCGGCGTTCCAGACGCTCGCGCTTGAAGCGTTTTTCCCGCGACAGGCGCGAGAACCAGTAGAGCAATTCGTCGGTGGCGCCGTCGGGTTCCTGTTCCAGCAGCCAGGTCATCAGATCCGGCATCGGCAGGGATTCTTCGCAGCGGTCGACCATCTCGCGCACGGTGCGCGGCGCACGTGGGGCATCGCCAGCCTTCTGGGTCTTGTGCGCCTTGGGGAAGCGCGCCGGTTTCGGCTCGAAACGCGCCAGCGCATAGACGTAGGCTTCGACCTGACTGGCGCTGCCGAGGAAGGTGCTTTGCGGACGGGTGAACAGCGGCATCGCCGCTTGCGGCACGGCGTCGATGCCTTTACGCCGGATCGCCGCCAGCGCCAGTGCCGCGCCACGGGTCACGGCGTTATGCCGGCGCGCTTCTTCACGCAGCGGCAGCAACAGTTCACGGGCGTGACGCAGGGTTAGCTGGGCGCTGGTCTGCATTTCGAGGATGCGCGCGTGGGTGCGCAGCAACATGTCGTCATCGACCAGATGGCCGAGGCGCTGCTGTTCGCTGAGCATTTTCAGCAGTACCGTTTCGACTTTGCGCACGCCTTGTTCAAAGGCGCCGTCGGCGTTGACCAGATCGATCATCGGCTCGACGTATTCGTCCCACGTCGCCAGTACTTCCGCGTAACGCTGACGCAACGGAATCTGCCGGTCGCTGGTCTTGGCGCGTTCGGCCACAGCGACCAGCGCCTGTTCGTCGTTGTCGAGTTTCTTCAGTACGTCGCGTACGCGCATGTCGAGCAGGCGCAACTGGCGGGCGAGGTCGTTGCCGTCGCGGACTTCGAAGGCGTCCTGAATGTAACCGGCCAGCCGTTCGAGGTGACGCAGGTAGGCTTCGATTTCCAGGCACAGGCCCAGCCGGTGTTCGCGGCGCAGGTAGGCAAGGAAGTCGTGGATCTGCGCGTTCAGCTCGAAACGGTTCGGGCTTTTCGCCACGGGCACCAGAATGTCGAGGCGAATCCACACGTCGAGCAGACTGGTGATGTCCTGCGGCGTGCTGTCGAGTTGTTGGGCGGCCAGTTGCGTGCGCAGTTCGTTGAGGCTCAGGGTGCCTTGGTCGAAGTGCTCGCACAGTGGCTCCAGAAGTGCCCAGTGTTCAGCGAGGGCGCGCAAGACGCGCTTGGGTTCGATCATCGGAATGGCCGGCTGGTTGGCGGTTAAAAGCCGCGATTGTACTGCATCGAAGCCGATGCGATTCACTCTCGGGACGGACTGCTGCCTTTCTTTTCAATCAAGTGCATCGATCAACAGCAGGCGATCTTGAGCGAAGGGCGGTAGAATCAGCGCACTTTCAGTTATCCACAAGTGGCCGACCCTTGCTTATCGAGTCCCGCCGCCGCGCCTATTTGAACGCCATGCAGGTGGTCAACTGGCTGCCGCGCACCGAATTGCCCTTCGCCGCGCCGTCCCGGCCCGAGTTGCTGGACATGCCCGAGCCTGAGCCTGAAGCGCCCGTCGCGCCGGCGCCTGAGGCCCAGGCACCGGCGCAGCCGGCGGTCGCGCGGCCGAGCGAACGGCCGAAAATCGAAGTGCCACGACCTTCGCTGGCCAGCACCCGCAATGGCGCCAAACCGGTGGAAGAGGCCGACGCCACGCCGGTCGTCGCCAAACCAGCGCCGGTGCCGCCGCCACGTTTTGCCCTGCAATTGCTGCGCGCCGGGCGTTGCCTGCTGCTGGTCGAGTTACCCACAGGCGAAGCGTTCCAGAGCCGCGATCCGGCTTATCTTCTGCTCAAGGACATGCTGCGCGCCGCCGGTCTGCCGGATGCGCCGCAAATCGTCGGTGAGCCGGTGCGCTGGCCGTGGCTCAATCGCGGCACGCTGGATCAGGGCCCGGAAGCAGCGCGCGACTTCGTCCAGGGTTTCCTCTCGGTCCAAATGGAAGCGGCACCCTGCGCCTGCCTTTGGCTGATCGGCCTGCCGGCCGTGCGCTTTGCCGGCGAAGCGGATGCCGAGGCGTTCAATCGTGAATTGCAGATCGAAGGTCTGGGCTCGGCCTGGGCGATTCCCGGTCTGGAATTGTTAATGGAAGAGCCGCAGCGCAAAGCCGCTGTGTGGCAAGCCATGCGTCGGCTGATGGCGCGCTGGAAAGAATCGAATGAGTGACGCGGTAACCTTCCGCCCGATGACCGAGGCGGATCTCGAGGCAGTGCTGAAAATCGAGTACGCCGCTTACAGTCACCCGTGGACCCGGGGAATCTTTCTCGACGGCCTCGGCAAATACCAGATCTGGCTGATGTTCGAAGGGCAGCAGCAGGTCGGTCACGGCGTGGTGCAGATCATTCTCGACGAGGCGCACCTGCTTAACATCACGGTCAAGCCCGAGAATCAGGGGCGTGGGCTGGGGCTGACGTTGCTTGAGCATCTGATGTCGATTGCCTACAAGGCCGACGCTCGGGAATGCTTTCTGGAAGTGCGCGACAGCAATACTGCGGCGTTCAAGTTGTATGAGCGGTATGGCTTCAACGAGATTGGCCGGCGTCGGGATTATTATCCGGCGGTGGGTGGGCGTGAGGATGCGGTGGTGATGGCCTGCACTTTGGTGGATTGAAGGAGTTTAAAAGCTTCGCGAGCAGGCTCGCTCCCACGTTGGGTTTTGGGATCAACCCGGAAACCTGTGGGAGCGAGCCTGCTCGCGAAGGCGTCCTGTCAGACAGCGCACATCAGCGCTTGCCATCCAGCGGATCCAGGTCCGCCAGTTCAGCTTCATCCAGCCCGTCACCGCCGCCGATGTCATTTTCACCGACCTCGCTTAGATCCCAGTCCGCCGGATTGCCTTCGCCAATCTCGTCGGCATCGCGGGCACCGTCGTCGCGAATCAGTGTTTCCGGGCTCAGATCGTCGTCAGTCGGCTGATGATCATCGACCGAACCGCCGGTCAGACCTGCCTCACGCACGCGCTCACGGGGCATCAATTGCTCGCGTTCACGTTCAGGAATCTCATCACCGATCTTCGCGCTGGGCTCTTCGTCGTCGAAATCCAGCTCATGCACTGAACCCATGCGGTCTTCGTTATCATCGATGGGCTCCGGTTGCGCCGCATCGTAGGGGCGTCGTGAATCAGTCATGGCAAATCCTCATACTGTGGGCCTTACTTGGAGTGGACTCATCCGGCGCACGAGAATTCCAACGGAAACACTTTGCCCTACCGGCGTGACTCCGACGGGCGGTTGTCTATCAAACCAGCGCATCTTTCTTGAGGCCTTATCCATGCACGACTTACAAGACCTGATTGATAACAACGAGCGTTGGGCTGACGCGATCACCAAGGAAGACCCGGATTTCTTCGCCAAACTGGCGCGCCAGCAAACCCCCGAATACCTTTGGATCGGCTGTTCCGACGCGCGGGTGCCGGCCAACGAAATCGTCGGCATGCTGCCCGGCGATCTGTTCGTGCACCGCAACGTCGCCAACGTGGTGCTGCACACCGACCTCAACTGCCTGTCGGTGATCCAGTACGCGGTGGACGTGCTCAAGGTCAAACACATCCTCGTCACTGGCCATTACGGCTGCGGTGGTGTGCGCGCGTCGATGCAGGACCGCCAGTTCGGTCTGATCGATGGCTGGCTGCGTTCGATCCGCGATCTGTACTACGAAAAGCGCGAAGAGCTGGCCAAGCTGCCGACTGAAGAAGAGCAGGTCGACCGGATGTGCGAACTCAATGTCATCCAGCAAGTGGCCAACGTCGCGCACACCAGCATCATCCAGAACGCCTGGCATCGCGGTCAGAGCCTGTCGATCCACGGCTGCATTTACGGCATCAAGGATGGCCGCTGGAAAAGTCTCAACACCACCATCAGCGGGTTCGAGCAACTGCCGCCGCAGTATCGCTTGCGCCCGGTTGGTCCGGCTTAGAGTCGCTTGGCGACCGCCGATTGCCGCCAGTGCTGGAGAAAGCGCTGGCCTTCAAGATTCGGCGGCTCGTCGAAACCGGTGATCCAGCCACGACAACGCGAGGAGCCGCAACCGCAGGCAAACTGGCGCAACAGTTTGCCTTCGGTGGCGGCGTAATCAATGCTCAGATGCTCGCCGCGCTGAATGTCCTTGAGTGACCACAGCCACAACTCGGTCATGTCGAGAAATGCGTTCGGGTCGCAGGCGTGTTCGAGCAATCCGCAAAAACGTGAGTCGTACAGGTGAACGCCGCTGAGCAGTTGGCGGGTCTGCCGGCAGCGATAAGGCAGCAATTGCCCGGACACCCGGCACATCCGGTGCGTACCGAGAAATTCACGGCGCGCGGCGACGGCCACCGGATTGGCATAAGAATCATGAATGATTTCGAAGTCGGCGCTGGACGGAAACCCGAGGCGCACGGGCAGGCCGGAGAAGGGGTAGATGCCTTCGGTATCGTGCGGGGCAGAGCCTGCCACGGCGTGGGTATTCATAGCCATCCCTTGTCGCGCAAGTGTGCGACGCTGCCGGGACGACGTCCTGTCGGCCCTTGTGTAAAGCATGGATCCAATCTAGTGCTTACAGGTATAGCCGGTCTACTGTCATATCTGACAGGCGAGAATCGCTTATTCCCGCGTCAGCCAACGCTGACACGGGAATCTGATCGGTGTTTTTACAGATGCGGGGCGGGAATAGCGGTAGCAGGGAGAGGCGCTTTCAGCTGTTTCAGCTGGGCTTTGACCGGCGTGGTCGCGCACTGGGTTGCCGCCTGCTCCGGTGTCAGGTTGCGGATCGAGGTATAGAACAGTTCGCAGGTTTTGACTTTCTGCGTGACCTGCCAGGTTTGCGTGCAAGTGTTGAGCGTGGTCTGCGCGTTGCTGCCGGGTTTGCTGCCCATGCCGGCCTGCCAGCAGGCGGCGCTCAAATCCTGGCCCATGACTTTCAGGCCGGCGGCATCCGCTTTGGCCTGCGCATCGTCACCGGTATAGCTTTTCGGGTCGGCGGCGTACCAGATGTAGCTAGGGTGGTTGGAGCCGAGCACCGGCACGTTCACGCCTTCGCTCGGGCTGATGGTCGCCAGGCCCAACACGCTGACGGTCGGCCCGTATTGCTGTTTGATCCAGTTACGCACCGGCGCACCGAACGCGACCATCGGCAGCGTCGTGCCGCTGGTGGTCTGGCTGAACTGTTTGACCAGCGTGGTCTGGTAATCCTTGAAATAGTCGTACACGCCTTCCAGGTCGCTACCGGCATTGGACGGCGCGGCAATCGGGGCGATGTCGATGATGGTCTGATAAGCCGGCGTCTGCTCGGCGGGAATGCCATTGTCCGTGAGCAACGTCGCCCAGCGATCGGTGGTGTTGGAGCGCAAGTAATCCTGCGCCTGAGTCAGCGAGTAATCCGGCGGAAAGTGCAGCAACTCGATGCTTTTGCGGTTTTCCAAAGCCATGCCCAGTGGCAGGAACAGATACCAGCTGTAAGCCCATTTGCCATCGGCGTTGAGCTTGCTGGCACCGCTGTAGGCCAGATCCCCCGCATCAAGCAGTGCGGTCAGCGCTTTGTCGTAACCCTGCGGCACACCAGAGATTTCGGCGTAAAGCTGATCGTTGTCGGTCTTCACCAGCACCTTGGCGTCGGCATAACCATCACGTTGCACGCTCTGGGTCAGGTAATGAGCGACAGTCTGTTCCAGCGTCCAGTTGCGGAAGCAGATCACGCTGCAGTTGTTGGGGTAAGCGAAGAGGCGGGTAACGCGTTCGGTGCTGCCCAGTTTCAGATCGACATCGGCGTGGGCGGACGCGCTCAGCATCAGTGCGGTGAGGGCCAGTGCGGCGGGGGAAAGTCCTGCGAACTTGAACATGCTCAGATCCTTTTCAGCGTGGAGTTCCCGCGAGTGTCGGGGCCGGCTCATAGTGGATCAGTGGCGTTTGACAGAAAAGCGGTTGGTTGTGATTCTTTCATGAGTGCTTCGATCCGGCAGCAAACATGCCATGTAACGACTGGGACAATCCGTGCGGTGCCTGGCGCGCCCCCCACTGCTAGACTGCAGCAACTGTCTTTTTCACGAGTGAGCCATGAAACCTTCCACTGCTCTCGATTTGCAAAGGTCCGCCGTCCGCGAAGTGATCGGTCGCTTTCGTGTGGCCAACCCACGCGTGTTTGGTTCGGCATTGCTCGGAACGGATCTGGACGGGAGCGATCTTGATCTGCTGGTGGATCCGCTACCCGGCACCACGCTGTTTGATCTGGGCGGACTTCAGGTTGAGCTTGAGGATTTGCTGGGCGTTGCGGTCGAAGTGCTGACTCCCGGAGACCTGCCACCGAAATTTCGCCAGCAGGTGCTTGATCAGGCGCGACCCGTATGAACGAGAATCGGCTGGCTGACTACGTCGAACCCACCGATCAGGGTTGAATGCACCTGCCCAAGAGCAGGTGCATTCAAATCGGCTTACGGCATCACCGGCGGCGTGTATGCCAATGTTGTCCCCAGCGCCCACAGCAACAGCAGCACCAGCGGCGTATGCACCAGCAGCTGCACGAACGAGAAGCCGATCAGATCTCGCGCCTTCAAGCCCAGTACGCCGAGCAGCGGCAGCATGTAAAACGGGTTGATCAGGTTCGGCAGCGCTTCGGCGGCGTTGTAGATCTGCACCGCCCAGCCCAGGTGGTACTGCAAGTCGTTGGCGACCTGCATCACGTACGGCGCTTCGATGATCCATTTGCCGCCGCCCGATGGAATGAAAAAGCCCAGAATCGCCGAATAAACGCCCATCAGCAGCGCATAGGTGTCATGCGAGGCGATGCTGACGAAGAACGTCGAGATGTGATGCGCCAGGGTCTGTGCGTCGGCGCCTTTGACCGTGGTCATCAGCGCAGCGATCGAGCCGTACAGCGGGAACTGGATCAGCACGCCAGTGGTGGTCGGCACGGCGCGCGCCACCGCATCGAGGAAGCTGCGCGGGCGCCAGTGCAGCAGGGCACCGAGCATGATGAACAGGAAGTTGTAGGTGTTGAGCCCGGAAATCGCGGTGATTGCCGGTTTCGTCGAGAACTCGTGGAACAGCCATCCCGCCGCTAGCAGCACCAGCACGATAATCAACAGCGGGCTGTGTTCCAGCCATTCGCCCGGTCGCGTGCGCGGTTGCAGTGGCGGCAGGTTGAACGCCGGGTCGATGCCGCAGGCCTTGGCGTCGCGCGCCGAGTTCGGGCCGGGTGCGGTGGCGTACGCGATGATGATCGAGATCACGATGAGTGCCAGCAGCATCACGCCTGACTGCCAGAGGAAAATCGTTTCGGTGAACGGAATCACCCCGGTGATCGACAGGATCGACGGCGGCAGGCTGGCAGGGTTGGCCTGCAGTTGCGCGGCGGACGACGACAAACCCAGCGCCCACACCGCGCCAAGGCCCAGATAGGCCGCCGCACCGGCGGCGCGGTAATCCATTTTCAGGTCGGTACGCCGAGCGAGGGCACGCACCAGCAAACCGCCGAAGACCAGCGACAGGCCCCAGTTGAGCAACGATGCGACCATCGAGATCAACGCCACCCAGGCCACGGCGGAGCGGCCGTTTTTCGGGATCCGCGCCAGTCGGTCGATCAGTTTGACCGCAGGCGGAGAGCTGGCGACCACGTAGCCGCCGATCACCACGAAGGCCATCTGCATGGTGAACGGAATCAGACTCCAGAAGCCGTCGCCGAAGGCCATCGCTGCCGCCGTCGGTTTGGCGCCCATCGCCAGCGTGGCGAGGGCGACGATGATCACGGCCAGCGCAGCGAATACCCAGGAATCGGGAAACCAGCGTTCGGCAAAACTTGAACAGCGCAGGGCAAAGCGCGCAGAGCGGCTATCTTCGATATCAACGGCCACGGGGAATACCTCGGAATTTTTATGGTTATTTTGATCTGGCAGGCGAAACACAAATCCCTTGTAGGAGTGAGCCTGCTCGCGATAGCGCAAGCGCATTCAACACATTCAGTGACTGAGCGGACGCCATCGCGAGCAGGCTCACTCCTACAGGGCAGCGGTCTCACCACGCAGACAGGCATTTACAGTAAATCAAGCGCTACCGTTTTGTTGAGCAGGTTTTCGCAAACCATGACCATGGTCTAACGGCTTGTCCCCCCGCCCATTTGCGTAGACCATGGGCGCCTTGGTTTTCTGCCTGATCCAGAGTTCTTTGCGATGACTGCCCAAACCCCGGCCAGACCTGCGCCGTTCAGCCGCTCCGACTACAAGACCCTCGGCCTTGCGGCCCTTGGCGGGGCGCTGGAAATTTACGACTTCATCATTTTCGTATTTTTTGCCCTGACCCTCAGTCAGTTGTTCTTCCCGCCGGAAATGCCCGAGTGGCTGCGTCTGCTGCAGAGCTTCGGCATCTTCGTCACCGGCTATCTGGCACGGCCGCTGGGCGGCATCCTGATGGCGCATTTCGCCGACCGTCTGGGGCGCAAAAAAGTTTTCAGCCTGAGCATCCTGATGATGGCGCTGCCGTGCCTGCTGATCGGGATCATGCCGACTTATGCCCAGATCGGTTATTTCGCGCCGCTGCTGTTGCTGGCGCTGCGCATTCTTCAGGGCGCGGCCGTGGGCGGTGAAGTGCCGAGCGCCTGGGTGTTCGTCGCCGAACACGCGCCAGCCGGACATCGCGGGTATGCCCTGGGCTTTTTGCAGGCCGGGCTGACCTTCGGTTACCTGATCGGCGCACTGACCGCGACCTTCCTCGCCCAGGTATTCACTCCAGCGGAAATTCTTGATTACGCCTGGCGTTATCCCTTCCTGCTTGGCGGAGTGTTCGGCGTGATTGGGGTTTATCTGCGGCGCTGGTTGAGTGAAACACCGGTATTTGTGGCCATGGAAGCGCAGCGTGAAGCGCGCATCGAATTGCCGCTGCGCACCGTCCTGCGCGAGCATCGGCTGGCGATGTTGCCGGCGATGCTGCTGACCTGCGTGCTGACGTCGGCGGTGGTGGTGTTCGTGGTGATTACGCCGACGATGATGCAAAAGACCTTTGGCATGACCGCCAGCCACACCTTCGGCCTCAGTGCGTTGGGCATCGTTTTCCTCAACATCGGTTGCGTGCTGGCCGGTCTGCTGGTCGATCGCATTGGCGCCTGGCGCACGGTCATGCTCTATAGCCTGTTGCTGCCGCTGGGCATCGGCGTGCTGTATGCCTGTCTGATCGCAGGTGGGCAGTGGATTGGCCTGGCCTATGCCGTGGCCGGGCTCGGCTGCGGGGTGGTGGGTGCGGTGCCTTCGGTGATGGTCGGGCTGTTTCCGGCGCGCATTCGTGTGTCGGGCATTTCCTTTACCTACAACATTGCCTATGCGGCGTGGGCGAGCATCACGCCGCTGTTGTTGATCGGATTGATGCCGTGGAGCCCGTGGATCTGCGTAATGTTCTGCGCAGTGATGGGGATGGTGGGCATTCTCACGGCAGGTTATTTCGGCGCTCGCATGCCACGCACGGGACCGTGCCAGGCTGCCGGCGCTGCGTGAGCCGGAACCGCTGAACTATTTTCGACTGACGGGTATCCAGGCCGCTTCAGAAAAGCTCCGCAAGGCCGATGGCTAGGTTGTACGCCGTGTTCAACCCTGCCATCGGTGCTTTCCCATGTTCAATAAACGCTTGAAGCAAGAGCTGGCCGCTCTCCGTGAAGAACTCTCCAGCCTTGTGCAAGTGAAGGAAAGCCTGGAAAGCGAAATGCTGGCGCTGACACTTGAGCCCGACGGGCGGATTCGGTCGGTCAACCAGAACTTCCTTGGCGAGATGCTCTACAAGAGCCAGGACCTGATCGGTCGGGCGATCGAAGACCTTGTGCCAGCGCACGTCAAAACCAACGAATTCCATCTGCGCTTCAAGAACGCGATGACCCGTGGCGAGCATTTTGCCGGTGCCGTGCGTCTGATGCGTGGCAACGGCGAGGAAGCATGGCTGCGCTCGATCGTCCAGCCGGTGCGTTCTTCCGATGGCCGGATCCGACACATTTCGTTCTACGCCAGCGACCTGACCCGCACCATCGAAGCCTCCCGCGAGCATGAAAACCTGATTGGTGCGCTGGTGCGCTCTACCGCCGTGATCGAATTCGATCTCAACGGTAACGTGCTCACCGCCAACGATCGCTTTCTCAACGGCATGGGTTACAGCCTGGCGCAGATCAAGGGCAAACATCACCGCACATTCTGCGCGCCGGAGGAATACAACAGCGGCGAATACCAGAATTTCTGGCGGCGGTTGAACAATGGTGAATTCGTCGCGGGTCGTTTCAAGCGTATCGACAGCCATGGCCGCGATGTCTGGCTGGAAGCGTCCTACAACCCGGTGGTTGATGCCAACGACAAACTGTACAAAGTGGTGAAGTTCGCCACGGTCATCACCGATCAGGTCAACCGCGAGCAAGCCGTTGCCGACGCGGCCAGCATTGCCTACAGCACCTCGCAACAAACCGACAGCACGGCGCAACGTGGCACCACCGTGGTCACCGAGGCGGTCAACGTCATGCGTGATCTGTCGCGACACATGCAAGCGGCGGGTGAGGGCATTGAGGCACTGAACGAGCAGTCGCAGGTGATCGGCACCATCGTCAAGACCATCAGCGGCATTGCCGAACAGACCAACCTGCTGGCGCTCAACGCTGCCATTGAGGCGGCGCGCGCCGGTGAGCAGGGCCGTGGTTTTGCCGTGGTGGCCGACGAGGTGCGACAACTGGCCTCGCGCACCAGCCAGGCGACCGAAGAGATCGTCACCGTGGTGCGGCAGAACCAGGAGATGGCGCGCAATGCCGTGGCGCTGATGACCGACGGCAAGCTCCAGGCCGAGCAAGGGCTGGCGCTGGCGGCAGAAGCGGGGACGGTGATTGTCGAGATTCAGGACGGTGCGCAGAAAGTCGTGGACGCGGTGGGGCAGTTCGCCAATCAGCTGTTGCACTGACACCCTGCTGGTCGTTCCCACGCAGAGCGTGGGAACGATCACCGAAGTGCCACAGGTTCTGTGTTTCTTCAGTCGCAGCGCTACAATCGGCTCCTTTATTCGCGGAGCAGACCCCATGAGCGATTCTCACCGCCGCCCGGTGCCCCTGAACAAAGCCTACCGGTTGCTCAATCACGGCCCGACCGTGCTGGTCAGCGCGGCGCACGATGGCCAGCGCAACATCATGGCCGCCGCCTGGGCCATGCCCCTGGATTTCGAACCGCCAAAAGTCGCTGTGGTGCTCGATAAATCCACCTGGACCCGCCAGTTGCTCGAAGCCTCCGGCACCTTCGTACTTAACGTCCCGTGCGCCGATCAGGCCGACATCGTGCAAACCGTCGGCAACACCTCGGGTCTGGACATCACCCAGAGCCAGGGGCGGGACAAGTTTCAGGCCTACGGTCTGCAGACCTTTATCGGCGAACAGGTTGCCGCGCCACTGCTCGACGGCTGCGTCGCCTGGCTCGAATGCCGCCTGCTGCCGGAACCCCGTAACCATCAGCAATATGACCTGTTCCTCGCCGAAGTGATCGCCGCCCATGCTGATGAGCGCGTGTTCAGCGAAGCGCGCTGGCATTTCGACGGGCATGACGGCTTGCGCACGCTGCACCATGTTGCCGGGGGGCATTTTTTGAAGATTGGTGATGCGGTGGATGGCAAGACGCTAGAGGTTTAAACGGCGTTGATGGAAAACCGTCAGCGGATGTAGCAAGGTATAAGCCTCACCTTATTTCAGGCGCCTGAATCATGGACTTTTCCGCTGCCGGTTATCTCGCCCCGCTGTTGTCGCTGGCGCTGTTGTGGACGGTGGCCGTGGTCACGCCCGGCCCGAATTTTTTCAACATCGCTCAGTTGGCGGCGAGTCAGTCGCGTCGGCAAGGTGTGGTGGCTGCGCTGGGCGTGGCGACCGGCACGGTGCTATGGGGGCTCGCGGGCGGCTTGGGAATCAAGACACTGTTCAGCGTTGCGCCGGCGCTTTATCTGGGCTTCAAGATCGCCGGCGGTTGCTATCTGATTTATCTGGGATTGAAGCAATTCAAGCGCAAGGCAGCGATTGCTCCCGGTGAGCCCGCTGCAACCCACCAGACCTGTCTCAGCGTTTACGTTCGCGGTTTGCTCGGTAATATGACCAACCCGAAATCGGCACTGTTCGTCACCACCATCTTCGCCACCGCCATGCCGGCTCACGTATCGCCGCTCCTGCTGGCGCTGGCCGTGCTGACCATGGCCACGTTGTCCTTCAGTTGGTATTGCTGCGTCGCATTGTTCTTCGCCAGCCGCCGGGTTGCCGGTGTTTACGAGCGGTCACGGCAGTGGCTGGATCGGTTGGCGGGTGGGTGCTATTTGTTGTTTGGAGCGCATTTGGTGGCGAATCGTTGAAAGCGATTGAGGGACACGCCGATAAAAAAGGCCTACCACCCGGTAAGCCTTTTCTTTTTGCATCGTAGACTCAGTCGCCGAGCGCTTCGCCTTCACGCCGTGGATCGGCGCCACCCTCCAACGACACTTTCCCCTGCGCATCCTTGACCCGCACGATGGCCTGGGTGCCGCTGGTCATGTCGATTTCATTCACGGCATGCCCTTTGTCTTTCAACGCCTGAATCAGCGCCGGTCTGAACTGGCCCTGTTCCAGTTCGGTCGGGCCGTTGCGGCTGCCGAAGTTGGGCAGGCTGATCGCGCGTTGTGCGTCGAGGTTCCAGTCGAGCAGGCCGATGGTGGTTTTAGCGACGTATTCGATGATTTGCGAGCCGCCGGGCGAGCCGACCGTGGCGACGAATTCGCCGCTCTGGCGATCAAAGATCAGAGTCGGTGCCATCGACGAGCGCGGGCGTTTGCCGGGTTCGACACGGTTGGCGACTTTCTGGCCGTTTTCTTCGGGGATGAACGAGAAATCAGTCATCTGGTTATTGAGCAGAAACCCCTGAACCATCAGGTGCGAGCCGAACGCGGCTTCGATAGTGGTAGTCATCGACACCGCGCCGCCGAGGTCATCCACCGCGACCACTTGCGAGGTGGAGATGCGCAGCGGCGAACGGTCCGGCGCGTAGGCCACCTGTACGCCCGGCGGTGTGCCCGGTTTGGCAGTGCCCATGCTGCGTTCGCCGATCAGGCTGGCGCGGCTGGCCAGATAATTCGGGTCGACCAGACCTTGGACCGGTACCGGCACGAAGTCGGTATCCGCGACATATTGCGCGCGGTCGGCGTAGGCCAGGCGTTCGGCTTCGGCGATCAGGTGCACGGCTTGTGGATCCGGTTCAATGCCGGCCGGTTTGTTGGTCTTGACCGGTTTGAGCGGTGTCAGCGACAAGCGCGGATCACCGGTTTCCAGGGCTTGCAGCGTGCCGAGAATTTGCGCCACGGCGATCCCGCCCGACGACGGTGGCGGCATGCCGCACACCTGCCAGCGCTTGTAATCGGTGCACAGCGGCGCACGCTCCTTGGCTTGATAGCGTTGCAGATCGGTCAGCGACAGGCTGCCGGGGTTGGCGTGACGCTGGACCTTGGCGACGATTTCCTCGGCGATCGGGCCTTTGTACAACGCGTCCGCGCCTTCGTTGGCGATGCGTTTGAGCACTGCGGCCAGCGCCGGGTTTTGCAGGCGTGTGCCGACGGCTTTGACGCTGCCATCGCTGTTCAAAAAGTAGGCGGCCATGTCGGGTGACTGACGCAGCGCCGAATCGGCAGCAAGTAACGAGTAAAGGCGTGGCGAAATGGCGAATCCCTGCTCGGCCAGTTTGATCGCCGGCTCGAACAACCTGGCCCAGGGCAGGCGGCCGTGCTGCTTGTGCGCCAACTCCAGCGCACGCAACACCCCCGGTGTACCGACCGAACGGCCACCAATCTGCGCCTGCGCGAAAGCCATCGGTTTGCCGTCCGCTTGCAGGAACAGCTTCTCGGTAGCGCCGGCCGGCGCCGTCTCGCGCCCGTCATAAGTGCGCACCTGTTTACCATCCCACAACACGATCATCGCCCCACCACCGATCCCGGAAGACTGCGGCTCGACCAGTGTGAGCACCGCCTGCATCGCAATCGCCGCATCAATCGCCGAACCGCCCTGACGCAGCATCTCCCGACCCGCCTCGGCCGCTAGTGGATTGGCAGCAGCGGCCATGTGCTTGGTGGCGTGGCGAGTTTGTAGATCGGTGCGATAACCGGAAGCGGCTTCCGGTGCCAATGGCTGGGTCGAGGAGGGCGGGGCGTTGCAGGCGGCGAGGGCCAGGGCGCTGGTGATCAACGTCAGGGCTGGCAGGCGAAAGCGGCTCAAGGGCTGGGTTGAAAACACGCGGGGGCTCCGTCCGTGGGATAGATGTGTTGGGGGGACTTTAGCGAGCGGGCGGGTGCGGTGCAAACCGGGTTAGGTTTTTGCTCTATTGATCGCTGTGGTCCTTTTCTACAGATGTGTAGTTGATGTGGATTCTTCGTACGAGCTATTCAGGTCGACAGCCGACGCAGGTTTGCCTGAGGATATCCTCTTGGCGATTCCCCAGGATGGGCTTCACAAAAGGGCAGTCTGTTGTCACTCAGCCTGCTTCGAGTCGGCAATCGATATGAGCATCTTGAATGCAGTCGGATTTGAGGGGCTGGGCAATGACGAATGCCTATAGTGATTGAAATGGGCGGGTGACTATAATCAAGACATGAAAGAGTTAACGCTTTACCTCGACGACCTTACCCCTGAGCAGCTTTCCATGAGGCGGCTTGCGGAATACCTGCGAGCCCTATCTATGCTCTACGGCTGCGAGGAGTCGGTTCATTTCGATCGAGTGGAACCAGGGTCAGCCCAGCTCAGGTCCTTTGTCGAGGAGAAAGCTTATCCTCTGGTACTGAATCAGGTGCGGGAGGTTTCTGGCGGTCTCGGAAAAAAATCAGCTATCGCTGCCTACAAAACCCTTTCGGCATACATGGCTGTCGACGGGACAGGAGCGTCAATCAGATCTGACGGCGATCAGATTTTCCAATTCCCACACGTTAAGTTGGAAGCGCCTCCACTTAGAATTATCAAGCCGTCCAGCATCCAGGGCCGACTATATAGCGTAGGGGGGAGGGATGAGACGGTTCCGGTCAGAATTGAAGGTGCAGACAACGAGAGCCTTTTATGCGAAGCCGACGTAGCTGTTGCAGAGCGACTCGCTCAGCTTCTCTTCAAGCCCGTTCGACTCCATGGTGATGGTGAGTGGGTTCGCTCCGATGATGGTGCATGGAAGCTGGTGAAGCTGAAAATAAGCTCCTTCGCAAAATTGGAAGATATCGGCTTCAAGGAAGCTGTAGCCCGGCTTAAAGCCGCGGGGGGAGTCGAATGGAACGACATGTCCAGCGCTCATTCCGACATTTTGGAAACCAGGGGTTAGGATTGAAAATCGTCGTTGATACAAACATCCTGGTCCAGATCATGCAAAACGAAGGCGCTAAAGAACTTCGTGATCCTGAGACAGATCAAGCCGTTGATAATGCTTTTATGCGGGCTCAGGCGCTTGTTGAGCGGATAGAGGCAATCAAGGGTGTTGTCGTTATACCGGCGCCGGTATTGGCCGAGTACTTGATGGGCATCAGCCGTGACAGCTATCAAAAACATCTGGATATCATCAATGGCGTTAAATGCATTGAGGTGTCTTCATTTGATCAATTGGCCGCAATTGAGTGCGCCATGTTGGTTACCAACAAGGAAATGAAGCAACTCGATCGTGACTCCAAGATGGCTAAGCTAAAATATGATCGGCAGATTTTAGCTATTTCGGTGGCGGCTGGCGCAAAAGAAATCTGGACTCATGATAAGCAGATTTACCGCAGAGCTGGATCAGTCGGCATTCTGGCCAGATCTCTTTTCAATATCGAAGCTACTCCTGAACAGCTCAGTTTTCACAACGATATACAGTCCACCAGCATTTGAACCGAAGCTCGGCTTAGCGCCGGGCTTTTTTGTTCTCACCTGAGCCCGCCCTTCAACGCCAACCTTCGGCACTCAATGTCAAATCTATTTAGCGATTCCTGGCTGGCCTTATCGAGTCGGGAGCGTAAGCCGGGCGGATTGGCTGCTTTTTGCCAAGCGTCGATTGCTAGCCATTACTGAGCCATGATCGAAACCCAAGACTCTGTAAGGACAGAAGCAGGCCGGTTTATTTCAGGCATAAAAAAACGGCCTACCTTTCGGTAAGCCGTTTTTAGTACTTGGTGGCTACACAGGGACTTGAACCCCGGACCCCAGCATTATGAATGCTATGCTCTAACCAACTGAGCTATGTAGCCAAGTGGCGCGCATTATTCCCCAGAAATGGAAAAGCGTCAAGCGTAAATCCAAAATATTTCTTCTTATTTTCAACCGCTTATCCTCCGGCCCCGAAAATCGGGGCCGGGGAGGGTGTCAGCGCAGGCGGAATCTGGCGGTATTGGCGCTCAAGGCTTCGCTGCCCTGGCTCAAGGTGTCCGCCGCAACGTTCACCGCCCGGGCGCCTTCGAGCAAGCGCACCGCCGCCTGATCGACCTGCTGGATGTTGCCGCTCACCTCATCGGCGGTGCTGGCCTGCTCCTCAACCGCCGTGGCGATCTGCGCCAGGGTGTCGGTGACGCTCTGCACGGCGCTGGCAATTTCGCCCAGGCGTTCACCGAGGCCGGTGACGGCGGCGGCATCCGATTGCGCCTGACCGCACGCGGCTTCCATCAGGTTCACCGCTTCGTTGACGGTGGCGCGCAGGCTGTCGACGGTGCCGGCGATCTGTGCGGTGGATGACTGGGTGCGTTGCGACAGGCTGCGCACTTCGTCAGCAACCACGGCAAAGCCACGACCCTGTTCCCCGGCGCGTGCCGCTTCGATGGCCGCGTTGAGCGCCAGCAGGTTGGTTTGTTCGGCGACGCCGCGAATGGTGTCGACGACCAGTTGAATCTGCTGGCCTTGTTCGCTGACCCGGCCCAATGCCGCTGCTGTTTCGTTCAAGCGCTGATTGAGCTGCTGAATGCTCGCGGTGGTGCGCTGGCTGTCGCGGCTGCTGTCGGCGGCGATGCGCCGGGTGTGCTGAGCGCTGCCGGATGCCTGTTCGCAACTCTGCGCGACGCCTTGCGAGGTCGCGGCCAGTTGCGTGGCCGCTGCGGCGATCTGGCTGATCTGCAACTGCTGCGCCTCGACTTCGCTGAGCGCACCGCTGGAATGGTCGTTGAGGCTGCGTACCGCGTTGCTCAGTTGCGAGGTCTCGTGATCGACACCGAGCATGCTGCTGCGCAATTGCACCACGGCCACGTTGAGCGCCGTGCTGATGGCCGCCAGCTCATCACGCCCGACCACCGGCACTTGCAGGCTCAGGTTGCCGTCACGCAGGGCTTCGGCGAGCAGCGTGATGCCGCTGGCGCTGCGACGGATCGAGGCTTGCAGGCAGATGAACAGGTACAGCGCGGCCAGCAGCAGGCAACCGAAGATCGCCGCGACCAGGATGAACTGACGGATCGCCGAGCTGTGATAAGCATCGAGCCGTTGATCCAGCGACACCAGCGATTGCTGGCGCAAAGACGCGAGGTCGGTCAGCAGAGCGTCGAGGCTGCGCTCGAAGTCTTCCGGTTTCAGATTGATGCTGCCGCCGAACACACCGTCGTCGAGCACTTTCAAGCCGCTGTCGAGGTGTTTGAGGCTGTCGTGGTATTGGTTGGCCCAGCTCTGCTGATCTTTCGGCAGGCGGACTTCGAGCAGCGTGGCAGTTTTGACCAGTTGCTCGCGGGCATCGCCGATGCGGCTGCGCAGGTCACGCAATTGCAAACGGCTCTGCAAGGTAAATTGGCCGGAGACCACCGAGGCCTGGCCGACGGCAGCGAGGCGGCCCACCCGTTCGATCAGGTCCGGCGCGTGCTGCGTTGATATCTGCGTCAGCAGATAGGTTTCCAGCCAAGGTGCGAGCGTCAGGCGGTTGTCCATGACGATCTGCTCGCGCAACGCTTGCAGGGCACTGAGGGCGTTGGTGAAACGATCGTAGCCATCCGGCCACCAGCCGACGCTGCTCAGGCTTTTCGAATCCAGACCATTGAGTGCGGTTTGCAGCGCCTGATAGCGGGTGAGGGTTTCGCCTTGTGCGCCTTCGTTTTTCAGGGCGTTTCCCAAGTCCGTGGTGGCTTGCTGTACGGCCGGTTGTACGGCATCGAACGCGCCCATCGCCGCGAGAGTGGCCGGCGTCGGTTGACGATTCGTTTCCGTCGCGCGCCAGCGGGCCGCACGGTCGCGTTGCGCGGCGAGCAGGTTGTCCAGCGCATCCAGCGCCAGCAACTGACGCACGCCGGCGCGTTCGCCGGAGATCAGATGGAGCTTTTCACGATAGTCCTGGCCGATCATCAAAAGGCTACCGGCCAACGGCAGAATGAACAGCAGAAACAACAATTGGAATTTACGTGCGAAGCCAAATCGCCCCAGCAATTTGATCCCCGGCGAAAGAAAAGCCTGCATGCCCCATGACTCCCCTGGACACCACGCACCATTGGCGTGCACCACGGTCGTTCGACCTTGATGTTGTGCCCTGCTAAAAGGCCTCGAAAGTTCACTGTTGCCCGCTCTGTAGGCCGGCTCTGTAGCGAAACTTCCCATTGTCGGTCGTCTTTGTAAGGCGGCCGCGTTCAAGCAGAGAAGCAAGGCAAGATTCAGACCATGGCGTTGCGCTATCACCTTGCAGTCGACGATCCGTCAGTTAGTTAGCTGGCTAAGGGGATAGCGCAGATGCACCGAAAAATGGCACATTGACGCACCTGCCTGCGGGCACCCCTCTGCTGTCCGGAAACTTCCATGGCTATCAGCAACGCTCAGACCGCCGCTGCCTCGGCGACCGCTGCTTCGCAAAGCAGCCCTTTGGTGATGCGCATCATCGGCGCGGTGGCGCTGGCGCATTTGATCAACGACCTGATCCAGTCAGTGCTGCCGTCGATCTATCCGATGCTCAAGGCCAATTACGGCCTCACGTTTACCCAGGTCGGCCTGATCACTTTGACTTTCCAATTGACCGCGTCGTTGTTGCAGCCGTGGGTGGGTTATCACACCGATCGACATCCGAAACCGTGGCTGCTGCCAGCCGGTTCGATCTGCACGCTGATCGGCATTGTGATGATGTCGATGGTCGGCAGCTTCCCCTTGATTTTGCTGGCAGCGGCGCTGATCGGTATCGGTTCGTCGACATTCCACCCCGAAGCGTCGCGGATCGCGCGCCTGGCTTCGGGCGGGCGTTACGGTCTGGCGCAATCGACTTTCCAGGTCGGTGGTAACGCAGGTTCGGCATTCGGCCCGCTGCTGGCGGCGGCGATCATCATTCCGTTCGGTCAGGGCAATGTCGCGTGGTTCGGCCTGTTCGCGGTGTTTGCGCTGTTCGTGCTGTACCGCATCAGCCGCTGGTACGCCCATCACTTGAACCTGTTCAAGCTCAAGGCCGGCCAGGCAGCGACTCACGGACTGTCGAAGGGCAGGGTGACCACTGCGCTGGTGGTGCTGGGGCTGTTGGTGTTTTCCAAGTATTTCTACATGGCCAGCCTCACCAGCTATTTCACCTTTTACCTGATCGAGAAATTCGACCTGTCGGTGGCCAGCTCGCAGTTGCACCTGTTCCTGTTTCTCGGCGCGGTGGCGGCGGGGACGTTCTTCGGCGGGCCGATCGGCGACAGGATTGGCCGTAAGGCAGTGATCTGGTTTTCGATCCTCGGTGTGGCGCCATTCACCTTGCTGATGCCTCACGTCGATCTGTTCTGGACCAGCGTGCTCAGCGTGGTGATCGGCTTTATTCTGGCCTCGGCGTTCTCGGCTATCGTCGTGTACGCGCAGGAGCTGGTGCCGGGCAATGTCGGGATGATTGCCGGGATTTTCTTCGGCCTGATGTTTGGTTTTGGCGGGATTGGTGCGGCGTTGCTCGGGCACCTGGCGGATATACACGGGATTGAGTATGTGTATTTCCTGTGTTCGTTTTTACCGTTGTTTGGCGTGTTGGCAATTTTCTTGCCGCGTACCAAAAAGGCCTGACCCCATGCACTCCTACAGGGAAATGTGTTGGGCTATAAATTTCAGGCACAAAAAAACCGCGTATCAAACGCGGCTTTTTCTTGTGCGGGTGTTGCTTAGACGTTGAAGCGGAAGTGCATCACGTCGCCGTCCTTGACGATGTATTCCTTGCCTTCCAGACGCCATTTGCCCGCTTCCTTGGCACCGGCTTCGCCCTTGTACTGGATGAAGTCGTTGTAGGCGATGACTTCGGCGCGGATGAAGCCTTTTTCGAAGTCGGTGTGGATCACGCCAGCGGCTTGCGGGGCGGTTGCACCGACCTTGACGGTCCAGGCGCGGACTTCTTCGACACCGGCGGTGAAGTAGGTCTGCAGGTGCAGCATTTCGTAGCCGGCGCGGATCACGCGGTTCAGGCCAGGCTCTTCCAGGCCCAGGGCCTCGAGAAACATGTCCTTCTCTTCGCCGTCATCGAGCTCGGCGATTTCCGCTTCGATCTTGTTGCACACCGGCACGACCATGGCGCCTTCTTCTTCGGCGATGGCGCGAACCACGTCCAGGTGCGGGTTGTTGTCGAAGCCGTCTTCAGCGACGTTGGCGATGTACATGACCGGTTTGGTGGTCAGCAGGTGGAAGCCCTTGATCACTGCCTTTTCGTCAGTGCTCATGTTCTTCATCAGGCTGCGCGCCGGTTTGGCTTCGGTGAAGTGCGCGATCAGTTGCTCCAGCAGCGCCTTCTGCACCACGGCTTCCTTGTCACCGCCCTTAGCGTTGCGCGCGACTTTCTGTAATTGCTTCTCGCAGCTGTCGAGGTCGGCGAAGATCAGTTCCAGGTCGATGATTTCAATGTCGCGCTTGGGGTCGACGCTGTTGGAAACGTGGATCACGTTTTCGTCTTCGAAGCAGCGCACGACGTGAGCGATGGCATCGGTTTCGCGGATGTTGGCGAGGAACTTGTTGCCCAGGCCTTCACCTTTCGAGGCGCCGGCAACGAGGCCTGCGATGTCGACGAATTCCATGGTGGTCGGCAGGATGCGCTTGGGATTGACGATTTCCGCCAGTGCTTGCAGGCGCGGATCCGGCATTGCCACGATGCCGCTGTTCGGCTCAATGGTGCAGAAGGGGAAGTTTTCGGCCGCGATACCGGACTTGGTCAGGGCGTTGAACAGGGTGGACTTGCCGACGTTAGGCAGGCCGACGATGCCGCAATTGAATCCCATGGTGTTTCCCCTCGGGTAAAAGTCAGGCCTTCTGGCTGTGCAGGTTTTTCATCGCGCGGTTCCATTCCCCGGCGAGGATATCCGGCAGCACGCCGAGGGCAAAGTCGATGCTGGCATCGAGTTTTTCCTGTTCGGCGCGTGGCGCACGACCCAGGACGAAATTTGAAACCATATTGGCAACGCCCGGGTGGCCAATGCCAAGCCGCAGGCGGTAGAACGTATTCTGATTGCCCAGTTGCGCGATGATGTCGCGCAACCCGTTGTGACCGCCATGGCCGCCGCCCTGCTTGAGCTTGGCGACGCCCGGAGGCAAGTCGAGTTCGTCGTGCGCCACGAGGATTTCTTCAGGCTTGATGCGGAAGAAACCGGCGAGTGCCGCCACGGCCTGGCCGCTGCGGTTCATATAGGTCGTGGGAATCAGCAGACGAACATCCTGACCCTGGTGCGAATAGCGCCCGGTCAGGCCGAAATATTTGCGATCGGCCACCAGATTCACGTTCTGGGCATGGGCGATGCGCTCAACAAAAAGGGCCCCTGCGTTATGCCGGGTCTGGTCGTATTCGGCGCCTGGATTTCCCAGGCCAACGATCAGTTTGATGGCAGTCACGATAGGGGCCCTTCCTTTGAGTGGTGAATAACATCGCCGCAATCTGTGACAGCGGCGAAAGTGGACGAAAAATGCTCATTTACCATGGATGTAAACTCCGCGTTCTCGCCCGCTTTCTCGCTACGTTCCAGTCCGCGATGTTACTTGCTCACTCAGACAGAACAGAGTGGATTACTCTGCTGCGCCTTCTTCGGTAGCTTCTGGAGCAACACGTGGAGCGTGGACGTTGGCAACAGCCTTGTCATCGCCGTGTGCCAGAGCAACGAACTCAACACCTTTAGGAGCTTTGAGGTCCGACAGGTGAATGATGGTGCCGATTTCTGCTTTCGACAGGTCGACTTCGATGAACTCAGGCAGGTCTTTCGGCAGGCAGGTCACTTCGATTTCAGCAACAACGTGCGAAACTTCGCCGCCTTTCTTCACTGGAGCTTCTTCGCCAACAAAGTGTACAGGCACGATGGCGGTCAGTTTCTGGCCGGCAACAACGCGTACGAAGTCAGCGTGCATCACGTGGCCTTTGGCCGGGTGACGCTGCAGAGCCTTGATGATGACGTTTTGCTTGGTGCCACCAACGTTCAGCTCGATGATGTGGCTGTAAGCCGCTTCGTTTTCGAGCAGTTTGGCAACTTCTTTGGCCAGCATGCTGATGGATTCAGGGGCTTTGTCGCCACCGTAAACTACAGCTGGAACCAGGCTTGCGAGACGACGCAGGCGGCGGCTCGCACCTTTCCCCAGGTCGGAACGCACTTCAGCATTCAGAGTAAAATCGTTCATTTTGTATCTCCAAAATAGCCATGACCGCGTGGCGTTTGCGACCAGCGCCGAACACGGTATGGGCAAAAAAGCCCCGCCCCGGCAGAGATGCCGGGGCGGGGCGCTTTTCGTCAACGAGACATTTCGTGAAGGGCAGGGCCCTTAACGGAACATCGCGCTGATCGATTCTTCATTGCTGATGCGGCGAACCGCTTCGGCAACAACCGGTGCGATATCCAGTTGACGGATACGTGCACAGGCTTGTGCTGCAGCGGACAGCGGGATGGTGTTAGTCACCACCAGCTCGTCCAGCACGGAATTTTCGATATTCTCGATGGCCCGACCCGACAGCACAGGGTGTGTGCAATAGGCAAAGACCTTGGCTGCGCCATGCTCTTTCAGGGCCTTGGCCGCATGGCACAGAGTGCCGGCGGTATCGACCATGTCATCGACCAGAATGCAGGTACGCCCTTCGACATCACCGATGATATGCATCACTTCAGAGTGATTGGCTTTCTCACGGCGTTTGTCGATGATCCCGAGATCGACACCCAGCGACTTGGCAACGGCCCGTGCACGCACGACGCCACCAATGTCCGGGGACACGATCATCAGGTTTTCGAAGCGCTGATCTTCAATGTCATCCACCAGAACCGGGGAGCCGTAGATGTTATCTACCGGAATATCGAAGAAGCCCTGAATCTGGTCAGCATGCAGATCAACCGTGAGAACACGGTCGATGCCGACTACGGTAAGCATGTCAGCGACGACTTTCGCGCTGATGGCCACACGTGCGGAACGCGGACGGCGATCCTGACGGGCATAACCAAAATAAGGAATAACAGCAGTGATACGAGTAGCCGAGGAGCGGCGGAAGGCATCAGCCATCACTACCAGTTCCATCAGGTTATCGTTGGTCGGAGCGCAAGTCGGCTGAATAATGAAGACGTCTTTACCGCGAACGTTTTCATTGATCTCGGCTGTGATTTCGCCGTCGGAAAACTTGCCGACAGAGATGTCACCGAGAGGGATATGCAGCTGACGTACGACACGCCGAGCCAGATCGGGGTTAGCGTTCCCCGTAAAGACCATCATCTTGGACACGCGCAGTACCTAGAGGCTGAGGGTAACCTGGATGAGTAGAGAAAATGGCAGGGGCGGCTGGATTCGAACCAACGCATGGCAGGATCAAAACCTGCTGCCTTACCGCTTGGCGACGCCCCTGTATCTGTTGCATCAAGTGCCGAGCACCTGGTTCCTTTAGAGCAGACTTTGCAACTTGCGGTGCAACATCGAAACGTTGCTGCCTTTGGCTACAAACCCTGTAAGGGTCTCTGTCAGAAGGGCCGAGACTTTATCAGCTTCAGCTTTGCTTGGGAAGCCCCCAAACACACAACTTCCAGTTCCGGTGAGCTTTGCTTCGGTAAATTTACCTAACAAATTCAATGCGTTACGTACCTCTGGATAACGCCTTGCAACCACCGGCAAGCAGTCATTTCGACTGTTTCCCTCGGGAACGGGGCGCACTTTAATGGGCGGTGTGTTACGTGTCAACAAAGGATCGGAAAAAATTTCTGCCGTACTAACAGAGACTTGCGGCACAAGCACCAGATACCACGGTTCTTCGGGGTCGACCGGGGTCAGTTTCTCGCCCACACCCTCGGCGAACGCCGCGTGGCCACGCACGAAAACCGGCACGTCGGCGCCGAGTGTCAGACCCAGCGCGGCCAGGCGATCTTCATCCCAGCCCAACTGCCACAGGTGATTGAGACCGAGCAGTGTCGTCGCCGCATTCGAACTGCCGCCACCGATGCCGCCGCCCATGGGCAGCACCTTGTCGATCCAGATATCGATACCGAGCGTGCAGCCGGATTGTTGCTGGAGCATTTTCGCCGCGCGCACGATCAGGTTGCTGTCGTGCGGCACACCGGCGAACTCGGTGTGCAGGCGAATCACGCCGTCATCGCGCACGGCATAGGTGATTTCATCGCCGTAATCGACAAACTGAAACAGGGTCTGCAATTCGTGATAACCGTCAGCGCGGCGTCCGAGAATGTGCAGCATCAGGTTGAGTTTGGCCGGCGAGGGCAGGGTCAGGCGCGCAGCGGTCATCGTTTACTGCCCCAGCTTGCGCGGTTGCCAGGCCTTGATCACCAGCGTCACGTCGAGGTCGGTGCCGTGCAGCTTGATGCGCTCGGGCAACCAGTAACCATTTTGTTCGGTGTAGGCGGTGTATTCGACTTTCCAGCCATCCTGTTCGAGGCTGGCCAGGCGGCTGTTTGCGTCGAGATTCAGGCGACTCTTGCTTTCCGGAGCCGGCAAACCACGCACCCACCACGCGAGATTCGACACGGGTAATTTCCAGCCCAGCTGTTCTTCAAGCAAAGCTTCGGGCGATTGCGCTTCGTAGCGGCCCTGATTGGCGACTTCCAGCGAGACCTTGCCCGGGCGCCCGGTCAGGCGTGCCGCGCCACGACCCAGCGGGCCGGACAGGCGAATGTCGTAATAGTCCTGACGCTGCAGCCAGAACAGCGTGCCGCTGCCGGAGTCTTTTGGCGCGCGAATGCCGATCTTGCCGTCGATCTGCCAGCCGTCGAGGGCGGTCAGTTGCTGTTTGTTGGCGGCCCATTGAGCCGGGGTGCCGTGGCCTTCGACCGATTCGCGAGTGCCAAAACCCGAGCAGCCGGCGAGCAGGGCGATGAAGCTGAAAACAATGACGTGGCGCAAAAACATGGGTTAAAGAGTCTCGGATCCGGTCAGGCGCTTGATGGTGCTGCGCAGAATGGTGCTGTCGGGCTGGTCCTTGAGGAACTTGCCCCACACTTGTTTGGCTTCGCGTTGATTGCCCTTGGCCCACAACACTTCGCCCAGGTGCGCGGCGACTTCGTGATCGGGGAAGCGCTCCAGGGCCTGACGCAGGTATTTCTCCGCGTCGTCCAGATTGCCCAGGCGGTAATTCACCCAGCCGAGGCTGTCGAGCACCGCTGGATCATCCGGATTGATCTGGTGTGCCTGCTCGATCAGGGTTTTCGCTTCGGCGTAGCGGGTGGTGCGGTCGGACAAGGTGTAGCCCAGCGCATTGAGCGCCATGGCGTTGTCCGGGTCACGCTTGATGATCAGGCGCAGATCTTTTTCCATTTGCGCCAGATCATTGCGTTTTTCCGCGAGCATGGCCCGGGTGTAGAGCAGATTCAGATCGTCCGGGTATTGCACCAGCGCTTGCTGCAGAACCGTCCAGGCCTTGTCGTCGTGTTTATTGGCCGACAGGGTTTCCGATTCGATCAGGAACAACTGGATCGCATAATCCGGTTGTTCGTCACGTTCGGCGGCGAGTTTGCGTTGTGCTTCGGCGGTCTTGCCGTTGTTCATCAGAATGTCGGCCTGACGCAATTGCGCTGGCAGATAGTCGTTGCCCGGACCGACCTGGGCGTATTCGATGAGCGCGCCTTGCGGGTCGTTGCGTTCTTCGGCGATGCGACCCAGGTTCAGGTGCGCCGAATCGACGTGGCTTTCACGGGCGATCAGGTCTTCCAGATAACCCTTGGCCTCGTCCCAGGCCTTGGCTTCCAGGCATACCAGCGCCAGCGAATAACGCAGTTCGTCGTCTTCGGGGTATTGCTGAACGAGGCTGGAGAATTCGGCCTTGGCGTCGTCCATGCGGTCCTGTTCTACCAGCATGCGTGCGTAAGTCAGGCGCAGGCGTTTGTCGTCCGGGTATTTCTTGATGCTTTTCTGCAGCAGCGGCAGCGCTTCGTCGCCACGGTTGAGGATCTGCAGCAAGCGAGCGCGCAGCAGAATCGGCGCGATCTCGCCGTCTTCCGGCGGATTGTCCTCGAGCAGGGCCAGCGCACCTTTGTTGTCGCCGTCCTGTTGCAGCAGCAAGGCCTTGCCGAAAATCAGCTGGCTGTTGTTCGGATGGCGCTGCAACAAACGGTCGAAACTTTTCATCAGGCCGTTGCGGGTTTCCTGATCGGTGTCAGCGGCGGACAGCGCGAGGAAGTCGAAATGCGTGTCGCCCTTGCCCTGCAGGACTTTCTCCATATACACCATGGAGTCGTCATAACGCCCGGCGCGTGCCAGTTGCACGGCGGCGGCGCGCTGCGCTTCAAGATCGTCCGGAGCGTTTCTCGCCCAGATCAGCGCGGTATCGAGGGCCGGTTGATCGGCGCCCAGGTACTCGGCGATGCGAAATGCTCGCTCGGAAATGCCCGGATCCTGCGTGTTGATGGCCTGGGTCACGTAGTTGTCCAGGGCAATGTCGAAGCGATTGCGCTGGCCGGCGAGTTCGGCGCTCAGCAGGCTGAAAACGGTTTCCTCGCTGAACGAGCCGTAAACCTTGGGCTTTTCAGGTGCGGGCGTGGTGTCTTCGACCGACGGCGTGCCGCTCGGCGAAACGGGAGCCAAGGCCTGGCAGCCGCTGAGGAAGACAAAAGCGAGGAGCAACGCGGAAGATCTATTCATATAGGAAGAGGACGGCTAAACCTGCGGTCGGATCATCATGACACAAGCCTTCGGCCAAACATAACCGAGTCTCGATTGTGGCCATTATAGGGGCCGACAATTGGGACAATAGTCAGCGGTAGTTGTTCTGGATCTTTCGAAGTAGGACAATTGCCGGCTTCACGTCACCATCAGCGACCTTGAATGGCCTTCCTTGCACTCGGTATCAACCACAAGACTGCTTCCGTAGACGTCCGCGAGCGCGTGGCCTTTACGCCAGAACAGCTGGTGGAGGCCTTGCAGCAGCTCTGCCGACTGACCGACAGCCGCGAAGCCGCGATCCTCTCCACCTGCAATCGCAGTGAGCTTTATATAGAACAGGATCAGCTATCGGCGGATATCGTGCTGCGCTGGCTGGCCGATTATCACAAGCTCAGTCTCGACGAGCTGCGCGCCAGTGCCTATGTGCATGAAGACGATGCGGCGGTTCGTCACATGATGCGCGTGGCTTCCGGGCTCGATTCGCTGGTACTGGGCGAGCCACAGATTCTCGGTCAGATGAAGTCGGCCTACGCCGTGGCCCGCGAGGCTGGCACCATCGGCCCGCTGCTGGGCCGGCTGTTTCAGGCCACCTTCAATGCCGCCAAGCAGGTGCGCACCGACACTGCGATCGGCGAAAACCCGGTGTCGGTGGCGTTTGCTGCGGTCAGCCTGGCCAAACAGATTTTCAGCGACCTGCAGCGCAGCCAGGCCTTGCTGATCGGCGCCGGCGAGACCATCACTCTGGTTGCCCGCCATTTGCATGAGCTGGGGGTCAAGCGCATCGTCGTTGCCAACCGTACGCTGGAGCGTGCCAGCCTGTTGGCCGAGCAGTTTGGTGCCCATGCGGTGCTGCTGTCGGATATTCCGGCGGAGCTGGTGCGCAGCGATATCGTTATCAGCTCGACCGCCAGTCAGTTGCCGATCCTTGGCAAAGGCGCAGTCGAAAGTGCGCTGAAGCTGCGCAAGCACAAGCCGATCTTCATGGTCGACATCGCCGTTCCCCGCGATATCGAACCGGAAGTCGGCGAGCTGGACGACGTTTACCTGTACAGCGTCGATGACCTGCACGAAGTGGTCGCCGAAAACCTCAAGAGCCGCCAGGGCGCAGCGCAGGCGGCGGAAGAGATGGTGTCGGTCGGCGCCGACGATTTCATGGTGCGCCTGCGTGAACTGGCGGCAGTCGACGTGCTCAAGGCCTATCGTCAACAGAGCGAACGCCTGCGCGACGAAGAATTGCAAAAGGCCCTGCGTCTGCTGGCCAACGGCGGTAATGCCGAAGATGTGCTCGGGCAACTGGCCCGGGGCCTGACCAACAAATTGCTGCATGCGCCCAGCGTGCAGCTGAAAAAGCTGTCTGCCGAAGGCCGCCTCGATGCGCTGGCCATGGCCCAGGAACTCTTTGCCCTTGAGGGCTCACCGGATAGTTTTTCGGATAAAAAACCGCAATGAAAGCGTCACTGCTCAACAAGCTGGACACCCTCCAGGACCGTTTCGAGGAACTGACCGCGCTGCTTGGCGACGCCGAAGTCATTTCCGATCAGACGAAGTTTCGCGCCTATTCCAAGGAATACGCCGAGCTCGAGCCGGTCGTGCAGGGGTATAAAAAGCTGCTCGGTGTACAAAGCGATCTTGAAGGCGCACAGGCGCTGCTCAAGGACAACGACCCGGACATGCGCGAAATGGCCGTGGAAGAAGTCCGCGAAGCCAAGGAATTGCTGATTACTCTGGAATCCGACCTGCAGCGCATGCTGCTGCCCAAGGATCCCAATGACGGCCGCAATGTGTTCCTGGAAATTCGCGCCGGCACCGGTGGCGACGAGGCGGCGATCTTCTCCGGCGACCTGTTCCGCATGTACTCGCGTTACGCCGAACGCCGTGGCTGGCGCGTGGAGATCCTCTCGGAAAACGAAGGCGAACACGGCGGCTATAAAGAAGTCATCGCGCGCATTGAGGGCGACAACGTTTACGGCAAGCTGAAATTCGAGTCCGGCGCGCACCGCGTACAGCGCGTACCCGCCACCGAATCCCAGGGCCGTATCCACACGTCGGCGTGCACCGTGGCAGTATTGCCCGAGCCGGACGAGCGCGAAGCCATCGAGATCAACCCGGCGGATTTGCGCGTCGACACCTACCGCTCCTCCGGCGCTGGTGGTCAGCACGTCAACACCACCGACTCGGCGATCCGCATCACCCACATACCGACCGGCACCGTGGTCGAGTGCCAGGAAGAACGTTCCCAGCACAAGAACCGTGCGCGGGCGATGGCGTGGCTGTCAGCCAAACTCAACGATCAGCAGAACGCCGCGGCGGCCAACGCCATCGCCAGCGAGCGCAAATTGCTGGTCGGTTCCGGCGATCGTTCCGAGCGCATCCGCACCTACAACTATGCGCAGGGCCGGGTCACCGACCATCGCGTCAACCTGACCCTGTATTCGCTGGATGAAATTCTTGCCGGTGGCGTGGAAGCGGTGATCGAGCCGTTGCTGGCGGAATATCAGGCGGACCAACTCGCGGCGATAGGTGAATAAATGACCATCATCGCTAGCCTGTTGCGCGCCGCCGAACTGCCGGATTCGCCGACGGCGCGTCTGGACGCTGAATTGCTTCTAGCCGCAGCGCTGGGCAAGTCGCGCAGTTTTCTGCACACATGGCCTGAGCGCATCGTGCCGAGCGAAGCGGCGCTGACTTTTGCCGAGTATCTGCAACGACGCCGTGGCGGTGAGCCGGTGGCTTACATCCTTGGCCAGCAAGGCTTCTGGAAACTCGATCTGGAAGTGGCGCCGCACACGCTGATCCCGCGCCCCGACACTGAACTGTTGGTGGAAGCGGCGCTGGAGCTGTTGCCCGCGACCCCGGCGAAAGTGCTCGATCTCGGCACCGGCAGCGGTGCCATCGCCCTGGCTCTGGCCAGCGAGCGCCCGGCGTGGCGAGTGACGGCGGTGGATCGCGTGCTCGAAGCCGTCGCGTTGGCCGAACGCAATCGTCAGCGCCTGCACCTGAACAACGCCGCGGTGCTGAGCAGTCATTGGTTCAGCGCGCTGGCCGGTCAGCGTTTTCAGTTGATCATCAGCAATCCGCCCTACATTGCGGCAGCCGATCCGCATCTGGTCGAAGGCGATGTGCGCTTCGAGCCGGCCAGTGCTTTGGTCGCCGGTGAAGACGGGCTCGACGATCTGCGTTTGATCGTCGCCCAGGCGCCGGATCATCTCGAAGCCGGTGGCTGGCTGATGCTCGAACATGGCTATGACCAGGCCGAAGCCGTGCGCGATCTGCTGCTGACCCGTGGGTTTACCGAGGTTCACAGCCGCACCGATCTCGGTGGTCACCAACGCATCAGTCTGGGGCGCCTGCCGTGCTGAATGATCAGGAATTGCTGCGCTACAGCCGGCAGATTCTGCTGCAACACATCGACATCGACGGGCAACTGAAGCTCAAGGACAGTCGCGTGTTGATTGTCGGCCTTGGCGGTCTCGGTGCGCCGGTGGCGTTGTATCTGGCCGCCGCCGGGGTCGGGGAGTTGCATCTGGCGGATTTCGACACGGTCGACCTGACCAATCTGCAACGGCAAATCATTCATGACACCGACAGTGTCGGCATGAGCAAGGTCGATTCGGCACTCAAGCGCCTGGGCGCGATCAACCCCGAGATTCAGCTGATTGCCCACCGTCAGGCGCTCGACGAGGATTCTCTGGCGGCGGCGGTGACGGCGGTGGATCTGGTCCTCGACTGTTCGGATAACTTTTCCACCCGCGAGGCCGTCAATGCGGCGTGCGTAGCGGCGGGTAAACCGCTGGTCAGCGGCGCGGCGATTCGCCTGGAAGGGCAGTTGTCGGTGTTCGATCCGCGGCGTGCCGAGAGCCCGTGTTATCACTGTCTGTACGGGCATGGCAGCGAGGCCGAACTGACTTGCAGCGAGGCCGGCGTGGTCGGGCCGCTGGTAGGTCTGGTCGGCAGTCTGCAAGCACTGGAGGCGTTGAAGATGCTGGTCGGTTTCGGTGAACCGCTGGTGGGACGCCTGCTGCTGATCGATGCGCTCGGTTCGCGTTTTCGCGAATTGCGCGTCAAGCGTGATCCGGGCTGCAGTGTCTGTGGTTCGCGCCATGCGTGAAGCGCCGATCGGCGTGTTCGATTCCGGTGTCGGCGGCTTGTCGGTACTGGCGGAAATCCAGCGCTTGCTACCCAACGAGTCGCTGCTTTATGTCGGCGATTGCGGGCACATTCCCTATGGTGAAAAAACCCCGGAATTCATCCGCCAGCGCTGCAGTGCGATGGCCGGGTTTTTCCGCGAGCAGGGCGCCAAGGCGCTGGTGCTGGCGTGCAATACCGCGACCGTTGCCGGTGTGGCCGATCTGCGCCGGGACTTCCCCGAGTGGCCGATTGTCGGCATGGAGCCGGCGGTCAAACCTGCTGCCGCCGCAACCCGTAGCGGTGTGGTCGGCGTGCTGGCCACCACGGGCACCCTGCAGAGCGCCAAGTTCGCCGCGCTGCTTGATCGCTTTGCGGCTGACGTGAAGGTCATCACTCAGCCGTGCCCGGGGCTGGTAGAGCTGATTGAAAACGGTGACTTGCACAGCGCGCAACTGCGCATTTTATTGCAAGGCTATGTCGCGCCCTTATTGGCCCAGGGCTGCGATACGATAATTCTCGGCTGCACGCATTATCCTTTCCTGAAGCCGCTGTTAAAGACAATGATCGGCGACGATATCAGCCTGATCGATACCGGTGCGGCAGTGGCGCGGCAACTGCAACGGTTGCTCGGTGAACGTGATCTGCTTGCCGCAGGCCCAAGCCAGGCTGTGAAGTTCTGGACCAGCGCTGATCCGGTGTCCTTCAGAAAAATCCTGCCGCTGCTGGGCCAACCCGCCGCTGATGTGCAAAACTTCGACTTGTAAAAAAAATGTGAAATAAGTCGAAATAAGCTGAACTTCTGTTCGAGCGCAGATTTCTATAGCGACAGCAGCAACTAAAAACCAAACGATCGTTCCGGAAAAGGAAGTTTCAAAGTGAAGCGACTATTCTGCTTGGCCGCGATTGCGGCCGCACTGATGGGGCAAAGCATTTCTGCACAAGCCGCTGGCGTTGAATTCGCCGTTGGCGGTACCAGCGATTCGACCATGACTTATCGCCTGGGCATGAATTTCGACTGGGACAAGAGCTGGCTGCAGAGCGACGTCGGTCGCCTGACCGGCTACTGGAGTGGCGCTTACACCTACTGGGAAGGTGACAAGACTTCCAGCAACAACAGCCTGTCGTTCTCGCCTGTATTTGTTTACGAGTTTGCCGGCCAGTCGGTCAAGCCGTACGTTGAGGCGGGTATCGGCGCGGCGTTCTTCTCCAACACCGAATATGAAAGCAACAAACTGGGCGGTTCCTTCCAGTTCGAAGACCGCATCGGTTTCGGCCTGCGCTTCAATGGCGGGCATGAAGTCGGGATTCGTGCGACGCACTATTCCAACGCCGGTTTGTCCAGCGACAACGATGGCGTAGAGAGTTACGCGCTGCATTACACGATGCCGCTCTAACCACTACGCAGCTCCCCTTGTAGGAGTGAGCCTGCTCGCGATAGCGGAGTGTCAGCCGAACAATTTTTGGCTGACACTCCGCTATCGCGAGCAGGCTCACTCCTACATTGGTATGTGGTGTTTGAAAATCAGCGGTAGGCGGTAGCAATGCCGCGCCGTTCCTCGATGCACTCCGGCGCACCCATTTCGAATTCGCGGCAGATCAACGGGCGTTTTTCGTAGATCGTGCACATCATGCTGTCGCGATCCAGTGCCGCGCACCAGCCGTCGTCCAGACGCAGCATGACTTCGCCGCCCCACTCATCGGTATCGATAAAACGCTCAGGCACGCCCGTGTCGGTGATCAGCATGACTTCGAGCTGGCAACAGCAGGCGGCGCAGGTCGAGCAAGTGACCGCCGGTTCGGCGATTTGTTGGTGAGGGATGGTTTTCATGGCGCCAGTGTAAGGCAGCGGCCGCTGTGCGTGTGAATGCGCTGACAGACGCTCACTGCGCCAGGCGCCGGGCCATCGCGTGCAGCAACGGAAACACCAGCGCCCACAGCACAGCGATACCGATCAGCGTCGGCCATTCGCCGTAGGGAAATTGCACCCCGGCCAGACGCCCGCCCGCGTAATACGACAGTGCACCGCCGACCGCGCCCAGCGCGCTGGCCAGCCACCACGGCCGAGCACTCCATTGCAGACAATGGCGCAACGTCGTCGCCAGCAAGGCCCAGAGCAACATCAGCCACAGCGGAATCAGCGGCGACTGATCGCTGAACTCGAACACGCCCAAGGCGCGCAAAACGCTGTCCAGCGCGGTGCCGACAATCACCACACTGAGCACCAGACGCCCCTCGGCCGCCCAACTGCTGACCCAGCGCAAATGAATCACCAACACCGCCAATGCCAGCAGCAACCACAAACTGTTGCCGCCGATCACGCAGGTCAGCCAGCCGAGCTGGAACAGCACGGCGTTGGCGACATTTTTAAGCATCGAAGCGCCCTAGCAGCGGCGCGGTGATTGCCGCCGGTTTGGCCAGCACCAATTGCGCGGTGCCAATCGCACGCTCGAGAAAGCCGCCCTCGCAGTAGCACAGATAGAACTCCCACAAACGCAGAAAATAATCGTCGTAGCCAAGCTCAGTCAAACGACCGTGGGCCTGACGAAAGTTTTCGTGCCACAGGCGCAGGGTCCGCGCGTAGTGCAGGCCAAAATCTTCCATGTGCAGCAGGTTCATGTCGGTGTCGCGGCTGACCACATCGAGCATCTTCTGCACGCTGGGCAAGGCGCCGCCGGGGAAAATGTAGCGCTGAATGAAATCCACGCTGCGGCAGGCCTGTTCGTAGCGCTGCTCACGAATGGTGATGGCCTGGATCAGCATCAGGCCGTTGCTTTTGAGCAACTGCGCGCACTGCTTGAAATAGGTCGGCAGGAAGCGATGGCCGACTGCTTCGATCATTTCGATCGACACCAGTTTGTCGTACTGCCCGGTGAGGTCGCGATAGTCTTGCAGCAACAACGTGACGCGGTCTTGCAAGCCCAGTTGTTCGATGCGTTGCGCGGTAAACGCATACTGCTCTTTCGACAGGGTCGTGGTGGTCACGCGGCAGCCGTAATGCTGCGCGGCGTAAAGCGCCATGCTGCCCCAGCCGGTGCCGATCTCCAGCAAGTGGTCGCCGGGTTGCAGGGCGAGCTTCTGGCAGATGCGTTGCAGTTTGTTCAGTTGCGCCTGTTCGAGGCTGTCGTCGGGGCGCAGGAATTGCCCGGCCGAGTACATCATGGTCGGGTCGAGAAACTGCTCGAACAGGTCGTTGCCCAGGTCGTAGTGCGCGGCGATGTTTTTCTGTGAACCCTTGCGCGTGTTGCGGTTGAGCCAGTGCAGACCTTGCACCAACGGCCGACTGATGCGCGCCAGGCCGCCCTCCATCGCATCGAGCACGTCGAGGTTGCTGACGAACACGCGCACCACTGCGGTCAGATCCGGCGAGCTCCAATAGCCGTGAATGAACGCTTCGCCAGCGCCAATCGAACCGTTGCCGGCGACCATGCCCCAGAGCGCAGGATCGTTGACGTGAATTTCCCCCAGCAGCGAGCTGCCCGGGGTGCCGAACAGCAGGCGTTCGCCATCCTCAACCACCAGCAGTTGTCCGTGTTTAAGCAGGCTCAATTGGCGCAAGACGCCACGGCGCAACAGCGAACCGGTCAAACCGTTGGTGCTGAGCCAACCGGCCGACAGACTAGAGGATTTCATGGCGGTGCTCCTTGGGAGGCACAGTGGCGGTTTGAAAGCTGCCGTCGGCAGTCTGGTGGGAGAAAATCGGCGCGCGCTTGAGCAACAGGCGCAGCGCCTGCCAATAAATGGCCAAAGCGGTTTTTGCGGTCATCCACGGAAAGCGTCGCAGGTAGCGATGCAGGCTCTGTCGATCAACGCGTTCACGTTGCAGATTGAGCGTGGCGTCGAACAGTTTCTGCTCGCCCTGCCAGTCGGCCATGTGCACGCCGAGGTTTTGCGCGGCGGGACTGAAGCTCATGCGGTATTCGAGATCGCGCGGCAAAAACGGCGACACATGAAAAGCCTTGGCCACGGCAAAGTGCTGATGAAAATCGCCCAGACTGACCGGTGCGCGCGCCGGCAGCACGTAGTGATAGCGCTCGCGCCACGGCGTGTTAGTGACTTCGCAGACAATCGCCGCCAGTTGCCCGTCCGCCTCGTGGCAATAAAAGAAACTCACCGGGTTGAACGACAAGCCCCAACTGCGCACCTGGGTCAGCAGGCAGATCGGACCTTGCGGCTCATGCCCGATGGCCACGCCGACCTGCTGGCGCACCGCATCGATCAGGCGCATGCCTTGGCCGGTGAAGGCCTTGAGGTAGTCGGTTTCGCGGAAGGAAAACGGCGCGAAGCGACTGCGCCCGGCCAGCGGCGACAGGGCGAGCACCGCGTCCTGTTCGCTCAGGTCGAGATACAGCAGACCGATGCGGTAGCGGAATTCATGGCGGCGCGGCGAGAAGCGCCGGTGGCCGATCCAGCCGCTGTACAGGGCGCTGTTCATAGGGTTTCCCCGAACGCGGCGGCCACGCGCAAACCGCTGACCACGCCGTCCTCGTGAAAACCGTTGGCCCAGTAGGCGCCGCAATAATGCGTGTGCTGCGCGCCGTCCAGTTCGCCCCAGCGCTCCTGTGCTGCGACCGCCGCCAGGCTGAATTGCGGGTGCGCGTAGGTGTAGCGGGCGAGCACCTTGTCCGGACTGATGCCGGCGCTCTGGTTGAGGCTTACGCAAAACGTCGTGTCGCTTTGAATGCCCTGCAGAATATTCATGTCGTAGGTGACGGCGGCGTGGGTGTGGCCGGCGCCACTGAGCCGGTAGTTCCAGCTCGCCCACGCCAGTTTGCGTGTCGGCAGCAGGCGCGTGTCGGTGTGCAGCACCACTTCATTGTCGGCGTAGGGCAGGGCGCCGAGGATCGCCCGTTCGGCGTCACTCGGTGTCGCCAGCAGTTTCAGTGCCTGATCGCTGTGGCAGGCAAACACCACGCGGTCGAAGTGTTCGATGCCGGCCGGGCTGTGAGTGACCACGCCGTGGGTGTCGCGATCGACGCGGGTGACCGGGCAGTTGGTGCGAATGCGTTCCTTGAACGAAGCAGTCAATGGCGCGATATAGGCGCTTGAACCGCCCTCGATGACTTGCCATTGCGGACGGTCGCTGACCGACAGCAGTCCATGATTTTTGAAAAAGCGCACAAAGAACTGCAGCGGGAAATTGAGCATTTCCGCCATCGACATCGACCAGATCGCCGAGCCCATCGGCACGATGTAATGCAGGATGAAGCGCTCTCCGTAGCCGCCGGCCTTGAGGTATTCATCCAGCGTGGTATCGGCGGCGATGCGCAGTTCGAGCAGGTCGCGCTGGGCTTCTTTGTTGAAGCGCAGAATGTCGCGCAACATGCCCCAGAACCCCGGCGACAACAGATTGCTGCGCTGGGCGAAAAGACTGTTGAGGTTGTTGCCGTTGTATTCCAGACCGGTGTCGGGATCGCTGACCGAGAAACTCATTTCGGTCGGTTTGAACGCCACGCCCAGCTGCCCGAGCAAGCGGATAAAGTTCGGGTAGGTCCAATCGTTGAAAACGATGAAACCGGTGTCCAGCGCATAGTCACGCCCGTCGACGGTCACCGGCACGGTATGCGTGTGGCCGCCAACCCAGTCGCTGGCCTCGAACACCGTGATGTCGTGGCGGCGATTGAGCAGGTAGGCGCAGGTCAGCCCGGCGATGCCGCTGCCGATGATGGCGATTTTCATGTCGGGTCCGTCAATGGCGGAGATTTGCGCACCATGCGTTTGCCGATCGCCAGTTGCACACGCGACGGCAGCTTCGACAGCGGCCACAGCGCAGCCATGAACAGCGCCGGAAAGGCGATCTCCAGTGGCCGGTCCTTGAGCTTGGCGAAGATGTGCCGCGCGGCCTTGTCCACAGGCCAGCTCAGCGGCATGGGGAAATCGTTTTTCGCGGTCAGCGGCGTATCGACAAAACCAGGGCTGACCACGGTGACTTCGATGCCTTCGTCGGCCAGGTCAATGCGCAGTGATTCGAACAAATAACGCAGGCCGGCCTTCGACGCGCCATAGGCTTCGGCGCGTGGCAGCGGCAGGTAAGTCACCGAACTGGCAACACCGACCAGATGCGGCGCGGTGCCTTTGCGCAGCAGGGGCAGGGCGGCTTCGATGCAGTAGCTGCTGGCGAGCAGATTGGTGCGCACCACGTGCTCGATGATCGACGAGTCGAACTGTTTCGCGTCGACATACTCACAGGTGCCGGCGTTGAGGATCACCGAATCCAGCGAGCCCCAGTCTTCGGCGATCTGCTCGCCGATCTCGCGCACGGTCTGGCTGTTGGTCAGGTCGCCCGGCACCACCAGCACTTGTCCCGGATAGCGTTGCGACAAGACTTTCAGCGGCGCAATCTGCCGCGAACTGACCGCCAGGTGCGCGCCGGTTTTCAGAATTTCCTCAGCCAGTGCCGCGCCGATGCCACTGCTGGCACCGGTCAGCCAATAACGCCGTGGAGGTGTACGACTCATCCCATTCTCCTTTTTAGCCAGGCGATGACCCGGCCCAATACGGGTAAATGCTCATACAGCAGCGCCCCGGCATCGAAATAATCCCGATGGCGATAAACCTTGTCGTGCCACAGCAAATGCGAGCAGCCGCTAACGCGAATCACTTGCCCGCTCGCCAGACGCGGGTGGCGATAACTCATGACCCAGCGCAAGTAGCCTTCGCCGTCCGCGATCTGGTCATAACCGTGAAAATCGAAGCGCAACTCGCTGACGTTGGCGTACAGCTCGTTGAAGTAACCGCGCAACTGTTGCAGGCCCTGCACTTCGTGCAATGGGTCGGTGAAATGAATGTCATGGCTGTACAGCTCGCCGAGGCGCTCCAGGTTGTCCTTGTTCAACGTGGAAAACTGCCCGGCGAAGCGGCGCAGGAATTCACTCATCACGGCCTCCGGCGGGCTGGCGCGACGGCAGGTTCTTGAACGCGGCTAAGGCGCGTTCGCGCGAGGTGCTGAGGTTGACGATCGGCGCCGGGTAATCCGCCACGCCAAACAAGCCACCAAGCTTGGCCGGGTTGTGCACATCTTTTTTGTTCAGACCGGCCAGTTCCGGCAGCCAGTGCTTGATGAACAGGCCTTCGCTGTCGAACTTTTCCGACTGGCTCAGCGGATTGAAAATGCGGAAGTACGGTGCCGAGTCGGTGCCGGTCGAGGAGCTCCACTGCCAGCCACCGTTGTTCGCCGCCAGATCGCCGTCGATCAGATGCCGCATGAAAAAGCGCTCGCCTTCGCGCCAGTCAATCAGCAGGTTTTTGGTCAGAAACATCGCCACGACCATGCGCAGGCGATTGTGCATCCAGCCGGTTTCAAGCAGTTGGCGCATCGCCGCGTCGATGATCGGCAGGCCGGTGCGCGCCTCTTGCCAGGCGGCCAGTTCGGCCGGCGCGTCACGCCAGGCCAGCGCTTCGGTTTCCGGGCGAAACGCGCGATGACGCGAGACGCGCGGATAGCCAACCAGAATGTGTTTGTAGAATTCGCGCCAGAGCAGTTCGTTGATCCAGGTGACCGCGCCGACCTTGCCGCTTTCAAACTCGCCCTGATTGCTGTGCAGCGCGGCATGCAGGCACTGACGCGGTGAGATCACCCCGGCGGCCAGATAGGCAGACAGCTGGCTGGTGCCGGGTTTGGCCGGGAAGTCGCGCTCGCTCTGGTAATAGTCGATTTGCGCGTCGGTGAAACTGTCGAGGCGACGGCGGGCTTCGTCTTCACCGGCCGGCCACAGCGCTCGCAGGGTTTCACTCGGCGTGGCGAAACCCTTGATCGATGCCGGAACCGGATCGCTGCTGATGTGCAGCGCGGCTTGTTTGCCGGGGGCCTTGATCAGCGCTGGCAACGAGCGGTGCAGGCGTTCGTAGCAGACCTTGCGAAACTGGCTGAACACCTGGAAATAGGTGTCGGTCTTGGTCAGCACGGTGCCGGGCTTGAACAGCAACTGATCAAGGTAGCTGTGGAATTCGATGCCTGCGGCTTTCAGGGTTTGGCTGACGGCGGCATCGCGGCGACTTTCATGGACGCCGTATTCCTCGTTGACGTGGACTGCTTGAATCCCTAGCTCCTTGCACAGCTTCAGCAACTGAGCGGGCGCCTGATCCCAGTGCGTCGCGGTGCGAATCAGCAAGGGAATGTTCAGCGCGGCGAGGCTTTTGCTCAGGACGCTGAGGTTGCGCAACCAGAAATCGACCTTGCACGGCGCGTCGTCATGTTCCAGCCATTGCTGCGGACTCAGCAGGTACACGGCCACCGTCGGCCCGCGCGCAGCGGCGGCGGCCAGAGCGGTGTTGTCATGTAGGCGCAAGTCGCAGCGCAGCCAGATCAATTGCATGTCGGAACTCACCGCGTCCATTTAAATCAATCCACGCTGAACCAGTGCCTGGTGAGCCAGAAGCACGTCTTCTGCCAGGAGCACATCAGCCATCTCGGAGGTTTTTACGGACAACTCGGCGTGGTGGATGCATACCGTTGGTCCGACGATGATTTTCGGGCAGTCGAAGCCATTGAGCAGCTTCGGCAACTGGCCCAGGTTCATGGCTTTGCTGGAATACAGCAGTACGCCACGGGCCTGCAAGTGTTCCACCGCCAGGGCCAATTCGGCGGCGGGCAACGGCCAGTCGAACACTTGCACCGGGCAATCGGCGCTGCTGATCAGCCAGGCACACAGCCACAGATGCGGTTCCAGTGGCAGGTCGGAATGGTTGATCAACAGCAGTGGCGCACCGTGGAACTGGCGGTTGTTATGGTAGATGCGCGTGCCGAATTTGCTGCGCAGCCAGGAATAGAAGAACACCCGTTCCATCTGCGCGCCGAACTGGCCCTGCCAGCGCTGCTCCAGTTCCGTCAGCAGCGGCATCAGCAGTTGCTCGCACAGGGTGCGCGGCGGGTACAAGGCCATGGCCTGATTCACGCTGTCATCGAGCAAGCGCTCGTTGAGTTGGGTGACCGCGGTCATCAGCGTCTGGTGCAATTGCTGCCAGTCGTTCTCTACCGTTTCGCTGAACGCCTGCGGCGTGTCGAGCAACGGCTTGACCTGGCTGACCGCGACGCCGCGGTTGAGCCAAGTGAGAATCGCCAGAATGCGCTGCACATGTTCGGCCGAATACAGGCGATGGCCCTTGGGCGTGCGTTGCGGCACGACCAGCCCGTAGCGGCGCTCCCAGGCGCGCAGGGTGATCGCGTTGACGCCGGTCTGCCGCGCCACTTCGCGAATCGGCAACCAGCCCTCGTCGAGGGCTTTTTTAAAGTCGGCACCGAGATCTTCCTGGGCGCTGCTGTCGGTTTTATCGTTCATTAGATAGCGTTTCGCAGACTGAGGTTTTCCGGGTGCGGTTGCAGGTAAACCTGCTGCGCAATGTACGGATCCGGATGGAGGCGAAAGTGATGCTTGAGCAAAGTCAGCGGCACCACCAGCGGCACAATGCCCTGGCGGTACTGGCCAATGACGTGCTGCATTTCTTTTTTGTCTTCGGCGCTCAGCGATTGTTTCAAATAACCGCTGATGTGCAGCAGGACGTTGCAGTGGGTGCCACGGGTCGCGCATTTCTTCAGGGCGGCCATCAGCTCGCTGAAGTAGCGCGGGCCGAGTTCGGCCGGATCGCTGTCGGCCATGTTGCCCAGCAGTTTGCCGAGGGCTTTGTATTGCAGCGGGTTGTGCGCCATCAGCAGGTATTTGTAGCGCGAGTGGAATTCGGTCAGGGCGCGGCGGCTCAGGCCTTGTGCAAGCACTTGCTGCCAGGCGCTGTAAGCGAGTACGCGGGTAATGAAGTTTTCGCGCAGGACCGGGTCGTTCAGGCGTCCGGCTTCTTCCACGGGCAGGTCGGGGTGTTCGGCGCAGAAGGCCTGGGCGTAAATGCCGCGACCGCCGCCGTTCACCGGGGCGCCGTTGGCGTGGTAGACCTTGACCCGCTCCAGGCCGCAGGACGGTGATTGCTGCATGAAGATGTAGCCGCAGATGTCGTTGAGTTCGGCGGCCATCTGCTTGCCGTATTCAGCCAGTGGGGCGGTGACGTTGATCGTCGGGTTTACGGTGCCGACGGCTTGTGGCTGTTCGGGGTCGCCGACCAGGCGGATCGGTTCGCGGGGGATGCCCATGCCGATCGCGACTTCTGGGCACAGCGGGGTGAAGTCGAAGTATTCGGTGAGGGTGCGGCTGCACAGGCGCGATTCCTTGTGTCCGCCGTTGTAGCGCACCTCGGCGCCGAGCAGGCAGGCGCTGATGGCGATTTTGGGCTTGGACGTGGGGGTAGCGGACATGGGCACCTCGCGATCTATACCTGTACAGGGGGTTTTGTCTGTACAACTTTTTGTCAGCATAGATGGGTTGGTGTACAAGTCAAATAGTTTGTACAAGATTGGATTGAAATGGTGGCCTTGGTTTTCTGTGGGAGCGAGCCTGCTCGCGAAGGCTTCGGGTCGGGCTATGATTTTTGTGTACATATCCGGTGCTGCGGTAACGGCCACTTAAGGTTCCGCCCTTACGGCGGGTCACCTTTTTCAAACGCCAAAAAGGTAACCCAAAACGCTTGCTCCTGCGTTCGGCCCTCGCAGGCTCGGGTCCCTTCGCTCCGGGACTGATCCGGGCGCAGCGGCTACGGTTTGCTTCGCTGCACCTCCTTCCGCTGTGTACGACTTCGTCGTACGGTCGCTGCGCTCCCACGCCCGGATCAATCCCTCCACTCAGCCTTCCGACGTCGCCGGTGACGCAAAAGCAAGATCAAAAGCACGCGAGCTAACGCTCATTGTTGAGTGGTTAGAAGCGGCGCTTGGCTTGGGATCTTCAGTGGATTCGCCCCTCACCCCAGCCCTCTCCCGAGGGAGAGGGAGCCGATTTTGGTTGGCTTCGAAGTTTTGCATTCGACTCGGTATTGCACGTCGGCGTACCGCCCACATCCACCACGGTCAGTTCCCTCTCCCTCCGGGAGAGGGCTAGGGTGAGGGTTGGCTTTTAGCTGTGCCTTGGCTGCCAAATGATTTGCAGGACGAGCGGGTTATCGTCGATCGCCAGCAGGCTGGCTCTCCCAGGATTTATTTCCAGCCCAGAATCCACTGCTCGGCATTCTTCAGCACTTGCCATTCCATCCGCTCACTGCGTTTGGTCAGCACGGCCTGCAGTTCGATTTCCAGTACGGTGCCTTCTTCGTCGCGGAACAGTTCGGTGACGAGGAAGTGTTTTTCGCGGTGTTGTGGCTGGGCTGCTGTCCATTTCGACAGCAGCAGTTTGCTGGGATTGAGGCGGTTCATTGCAGGTGTTCGTGCAGGCGGCGGGCGGCTTCCTGGCCGCTGAGCCAGGCGCCTTCGACGCGGCCGGAGAGGCACCAGTCGCCGCAGGCGTAGAGGCCGAGGTCGGCGTCGGCGAGGGTGCCCCATTCGTGGCCGGTGGCGGGGCGGGCGTAGAGCCAGCGGTGGGCGAGGCTGAAGGTCGGCGCGGGCATGGCGCTGTGCAGCAGTTCGGCGAAGGCGCCGTGCAGGTGTTCGATCACCGCTTCCTTGGACAGGTCGATGTGTTGCCGGCTCCAGGCGCTGGTGGCGTGCAACACCCAGGTGTCGAGGGTGGTGTCGCGTCCGGGTTTGCTGCGGTTGCGGGCCAGCCAGTCGAGGGGGCTGTCTTGCACGAAGCAGCCTTCGATCGGGGTGTCCAGTGGGGTTTCGAAGGCCAGGGCGACGGCCCAGGTCGGGTCCATTTTGACCCCGGCGGCGGCCGCGGCGAGTTTCGGTGCGGCGGCGAGCAGGGCGGTGGCTTGTGGCGCCGGTGTAGCGATCACGACGTGGCTGAACGGGCCGTGGGTGAAACCCTCGGCGTCCTGCAAATGCCAGTGTTGTTCACCACGGAACACTTCGGTGATACGGCAGGCGAACTGCACGTTCAGGCCGTCGAGCAGGCCACGGGTGATGGCGCTCATGCGGGGTGCGCCGACCCAGCGGGTCTGCTCGTCCGGGGACATGTTCAATTGCCCGCCCTGATACGAGTAGAGCTGCGGCGCCCATTCGGCGACCCAGCCCTGGCTTTGCCAGCGCTGCACTTCGGTGACGAAGCGGCGGTCGCGGGCGGTGAAGTATTGCGCGCCGAGATCCAGCGAACCGGCGTCGCTGCGTTTGCTCGACATGCGTCCGCCGCTGCCGCGGCTTTTGTCGAAGAGTTGCACGGTGTGCCCGGCCTCGGTCAGAGCCTGGGCGGCGGAGAGTCCGGCGATGCCGGTGCCGATGATTGCGATAGGTACAGTCATAGGGGCCTCGTTTACCTTTCTGTACAGACTACGCCGTCGTTGAAACCTGTACAATTATGTTTTTTGGTATAACTTCTGCCATTCTCGTTTCGTAAGCTTGGCCTATGGTTAAACAATAGAGCCCGCCCGATGGAAAAGATCCCTGCTTATAAAAATAGACTAGTGATCCGGGTTAAACGCCACGCGAGGAAGATGTCATGCACATATTGCTGACCGGCGGTACTGGTTTGATCGGACGTCAGCTCTGCCGTCATTGGCTGGAGCAGGGCCATCGTCTGACAGTGTGGAGTCGCAGTCCCGATAAAGTTGCGAAGATCTGCGGCGCATCGGTGCGTGGCATCGCCCGTCTGGAAGACCTCGGCGAGGAGCCGCTCGACGCGATCGTCAATCTGGCCGGCGCGCCGATTGCCGATCGGCCCTGGACGCATCGGCGCAAGGCGTTGCTGTGGAGCAGCCGGATCAAGCTGACCGAAAGCCTGTTGACCTGGCTCGAGACGCGCACGCAAAAACCGGCAGTGTTGATTTCCGGTTCGGCGATCGGCTGGTACGGCGACGGCGGGGAGCGCGAGTTGACCGAAGAGTCGCCGCCGGTGATCGATGATTTCGCCAGTCAGTTGTGCATCGCCTGGGAAGAGACGGCCCTGCGTGCAGAGAATCTGGGGCTGCGCGTGGTGCTGGTGCGAACCGGTCTGGTGCTGTCGGCCGAGGGCGGCTTTTTGTCGCGCCTGCTGTTGCCGTTCAAGCTCTGTCTGGGCGGGCCGTTGGGCAGTGGGCGGCAGTGGATGCCGTGGATTCATATCAACGACCAAATCGCCCTGATTGATTTTCTTCTGCGCCGCGAGCAGGCCAGTGGTCCTTATAATGCCTGCGCGCCGAATCCGGTGCGCAATCGCGAATTCGCGCAGACGCTGGGCAAGGTGCTGCATCGCCCGGCGTTCATGCCGATGCCAACGCTGGCGCTGAAAGTCGGCCTCGGCGAGATGTCATTGTTGTTGCTCGGCGGCCAAAAGGCCATGCCGGTACGCTTGCTGGAAGCGGGCTTCACTTTCCGGTTCACGGATTTACGCGCGGCTCTGGACGATCTCTCCAGCCGCCTCTGAAATAGGACGTTGCATGACCGATCACGCCTTGCTTCTGGTCAACCTGGGTTCCCCGGCCTCGACCTCGGTGGCCGATGTGCGCCGCTACCTCAACCAGTTTCTGATGGACCCGTACGTCATCGATCTGCCATGGCCGGTGCGGCGGCTGCTGGTGTCGCTGATCCTGATCAAACGCCCCGAGCAGTCGGCGCATGCCTATGCCTCGATCTGGTGGGAGGAGGGTTCGCCGCTGGTGGTGCTCAGCCAGCGTCTGCAACAGCAGATGACTCAGACCTGGAAACACGGCCCGGTCGATCTGGCGATGCGTTATGGCGAGCCGTCGATCGAAACCTGCCTGCTGCGTTTGGTGAAGGCCGGGCACAAGAAGATCACCCTGGCGCCGCTGTATCCGCAGTTCGCCGACAGCACCACCACCACGGTGATCGAAGAAGCCCGACGCGTAATGCGCGAACACAAGCTGGACGTGCAGCTGTCGATCCTGCAACCGTTTTACGACCAGCCGGAATACATCGATGCGCTGGTAGCCAGCGCTCGCCCGCATTTGCAGCAGGATTTCGATCATTTGCTGCTGAGCTTCCACGGCTTGCCGGAGCGGCATCTGACCAAGCTCGATCCGAGCGGCAGTCATTGCTTGAAGGGCGCCGATTGCTGCCAGACCGCCTCACCGGCGGTGCTGGCGACCTGTTACCGCGCGCAGTGCTTCCGCACCGCCGCCGAGTTCGCCAAAAGCATGGGGCTGGCGGATGGCAAGTGGTCGGTGTCATTCCAGTCGCGACTGGGGCGGGCAAAGTGGATCGAGCCGTACACCGAAGCGCGGCTGGATGAACTGGCGAAAAGCGGGGTGAAAAAGATTCTGGTGATGTGCCCGGCGTTCGTTGCCGACTGCATCGAGACGCTTGAAGAAATCGGCGATCGCGGCAAGGAGCAGTTCCGCGAAGCGGGGGGCGAGGAGCTGGTGCTGGTGCCCTGCCTGAATGACGACCCGCAATGGGCCAAGGCCTTGGCGACGCTCTGCGAACGAGCGCCGCTGGCCCTCTGATGGTCGAGCCCGGCTGACCCTCTGAGATCGAGCGCGGCTGACCAAGTGATCGTTCCCACGCTCCGCGTGGGAATGCCTCTAGGGACGCTCCGCGTCCAGTGACGCGGAGCGTCACGGGCTGCATTCCCACACAGAGCGTGGGAACGATCATCACACAGGCTAGATCAGCGGTTCATCCGCCTTCTTCTGCTTCCAGCCATCATTGCCCGGCAGGATCAGGTTCAGCGCAATCGCCACCACCGCGCACAGCGCGATGCCTTTGAGGCCGAAGTCGTCAGGACCGGTGCCGGTGCCGACCAGCACACCGCCAATACCGAATACCAGCGTCACCGAGACGATCACCAGATTGCGCGCTTCGCCCAGGTCGATTTGGTGGCGGATCAGAGTGTTCATCCCCACCGCCGCGATCGAGCCGAACAACAGGCACAGAATCCCGCCCATCACCGGCACCGGAATGCTTTGCAGCAGCGCGCCGAATTTGCCGATGAACGCCAGGCTGATGGCGAAGATCGCCGCCCAGGTCATGATTTTCGGGTTGTAGTTCTTGGTCAGCATTACTGCGCCAGTCACTTCGGCGTAAGTAGTGTTGGGCGGACCACCGAACAGACCGGCTGCAGTGGTGGCAATGCCGTCACCCAGCAAGGTGCGATGCAGGCCAGGCTTTTTCAGATAGTCGCGACCGGTCACGCTGCCGACGGCAATCACGCCACCGATGTGCTCAATGGCCGGGGCCAATGCCACCGGAACGATAAACAGAATCGCCTGCCAGTTGAACTCCGGCGCGGTGAAGTGCGGAATCGCAAACCATGGCGCTGCGGCAATCTTCGCGGTGTCGACCACGCCGAAATAGAACGCCATGGCAAAACCGACGAGTACGCCGGAAATGATCGGCACCAGACGGAAGATGCCTTTGCCGAACACCGCCACGATCAACGTGGTCAGCAGCGCCGGCATCGAAATCAGCATGGCGGTCTGGTAGGGAATCAGCTCAGAGCCGTCGCCAGCCTTGCCCATCGCCATGTTCGCGGCAATCGGCGCCATGGCCAGGCCGATCGAGATGATCACTGGACCGATCACCACCGGTGGCAGCAAACGGTCAATGAACCCGGTGCCTTTGATCTTCACGGCAAGGCCTAGGAAGGTGTAGACGAAACCGGCCGCCATCACCCCGCCCATGGTCGCGGCGAGGCCGAACTGACCCTTGGCGAGAATGATCGGGGTGATGAAAGCGAAGCTCGACGCCAGAAACACCGGCACCTGACGCCCGGTGACGATCTGGAACAGGATCGTCCCCAGACCCGCGGTAAACAGTGCCACGTTCGGGTCCAGGCCCGTGATCAGCGGCATCAGCACCAAAGCGCCGAAAGCCACGAACAGCATCTGCGCGCCGGACAGCACCGTGCGCCAGAGCGGATCGTTGAACTCTTGCTGCATGCTTACGCGTCCTTCTGCTTGGTGCCGAAAATCTTGTCACCGGCATCGCCAAGCCCAGGAATGATGTAGCCGTGCTCGTTCAAACGTTCATCGATGGACGCGGTGTAGATGGTCACGTCCGGGTGCGCCTGCTCTACTGCAGCAATGCCTTCGGGCGCTGCGACCAGCACCATGGCGCGGATGTCGCGGCAACCGGCCTTCTTCAGCAGGTCGATGGTCGCAACCATGGAGCTGCCGGTGGCGAGCATCGGGTCGATGATCATCGCCAGGCGCTCGTCGATTTCCGGTACCAGTTTTTCCAGATAGGTGTGCGCTTGTAGGGTTTCTTCGTTGCGCGCGACGCCCACGGCGGAAACCTTGGCCCCCGGAATCAGGCTGAGCACGCCTTCGAGCATGCCGATGCCGGCGCGCAGGATCGGTACGACGGTGATTTTCTTGCCGGCGATCTTTTCCACCGACACGGTGCCGCACCAGCCGGCGATGTCGTAGGATTCGAGCGGCAAGTCTTTTGTAGCTTCATAGGTCAACAGGGCGCCGACTTCCTGAGCGAGCTCACGGAAATTCTTGGTGCTGATGTCAGCGCGGCGCATCAGGCCGAGTTTATGGCGGATCAGCGGATGGCGGATCTCGAGAATGGGCATGGAAAAACTCCGGCGGCGGGCAAAAAAACCGGCCTAGATTAATCTATCCGAGGGTGATGTCCTATAGGACATACAGTACGTTAGTCCATAAAGGCTTGATTCAGCCGTTGCGGATGCGTACCTTTGCCCGCTTTTCCGAATCCGAAGCCCCCCTGGAGAGCGCCATGTCCGCTGATCTCGAGCATATCCGTCAAGTCATGCGAGAGGCTGACTGCCTGTACACCGAAGCTGAAGTCGAGGCGGCCATCGCCCGTGTCGGTGCACAAATCAACGAACAACTGGCGGACACCAACCCGGTGGTGTTCTGTGTGATGAACGGCGGCCTGATCTTCTCCGGCAAACTGCTGACGCATCTGCAGTTCCCGCTGGAAGCGTCCTACCTGCACGCCACCCGTTACCGCAACGAAACCAGCGGCGGCGACCTGTTCTGGAAAGCCAAGCCGGAAGTCTCGTTCATCGACCGCGACGTGCTGATCATCGACGACATCCTCGACGAAGGTCACACCCTGGGCGCGATCATCGATTTCTGCAAACACGCCGGCGCCCGCAAAGTGCACACCGCCGTACTGATCGACAAGGACCACGACCGCAAGGCGCGTCCTGATTTGAAAGCCGATTTCGTCGGCCTGCCATGCATCGATCGCTACATCTTCGGTTACGGCATGGACTACAAGGGTTACTGGCGCAACGCCAACGGGATCTACGCCGTCAAGGGCATGTAATCCCAACTTACCCCCAATCCCTGTGGGAGCGGGCTTGCCCGCGATGGCGGAATGTCTGACACATTGATGTTGGATGTGCTGACGCTATCGCGGGCAAGCCACGCTCCCACAGGGATTTTTGTATGCTGATTCTATTTCGTACACCCATGCTAGAGTGCTCGGCCCCGCCCCCCCGGAGCCTGCCATGCGCTTCTTGATCCGCAGCCTCACCGCGCTGTTGCTGTCCCTCAGCCTGCCGTTATCCGCCGCGCCGATGCACAGTCAATTCCTGCCGCCCGACGATCTGACCGTGCGCGATGCCGAGCCCGAGCAGCAACAACTGCTGCAAGTCAGCGAGTACTCGGTGGTGGTCGGTGCGCAACGCCAATCCAACCAGCAGCCGATTCCGGTGACCTCGTCGTTGTTGATCCGCCTCAAGGGCAAGTCGCTGAACAAGGGCGCAACCATCAGCCAGGTGCTGGTGAGTTTCGACGCTGAAAGCAAAAGCCTGAAAAAACCCGCTTACGACGACAAGAGCAAAACCCTGACGCTGTTTTACCCGCTCGCTCAGTACCGCGTGGTGATGGATTTGCTGCGCAACGACACGGTGTATGTGCAATTCCTCAGTTACGCCAATGGCCATATCTGGGCCGATTTGCACACCGGTGCGGTGCGAGCGCGTTGAGCAGGGCGGCCGGGCAGGGGTAAACTGCCCGCCCCGTGTCATGTCTGCGAGCTGGAGTCGGCAATGCGTAAAGATAAGAAACAAGTGATTGGTGACGAGATCGGCGATGAGCAGATCAAGCTGTTCCTCGATTTTGAGCCGGTCGACGCCACTTCGCCGTCGCTGCACAAACTGGTCAAGGCGTATCGCGGTCTGCGCATCGATGACTTCGAGCGCTTTCTGGGCTTCTTCGTCGCGGCCGGTTATGACGTTGATGGCAAGGATGCGCAGGGCAAGACCTTCGTTGAGCTGATCGCTGATCAGCGCAATGCCCCGGAGTACATCGAGCTGATCGACAAGGTTCGCGGCTGAGGCATTCGATACATTTGCCAAGGCATAAAAAAACGCCCCGCACTCATTGAGTACGGGGCGTTTTTTATGCGGCGGGATCAAGCGTAGCTTGGCGTCTCGCTGTTTTCTTCTACCAGTTCCAGCGCGATGTTGTTCTGCGTGTTGATCTTGCGATACAGCGCAGCATCGGTTTCCAGGACTTTCTCACGGGCCGGGAAAATCTCGGCCAGTTTGCCGGCCCATTCGCCCCTGGCTTTGTCCGCGAAGCACTTCTCGATCAGTTCCAGCATGATCGAAACGGTCACCGACGCGCCTGGCGAAGCGCCGAGCAGGGCGGCGAGGGAGCCGTCCTTCGCGGCGACCAGCTCGGTACCGAATTGCAGGATGCCGCCCTTTTTCGGGTCCTTCTTGATGATCTGTACCCGTTGGCCGGCCACTTCCAGGCGCCAGTCTTCAGCTTTCGCCTGCGGGTAGAAACGGCGCAGGGAATCCAGGCGCTGCTCCATCGATTGCATCACTTCGCTGACCAGGTACTTGGTCAGGTCCATGTTGTTTTTCGCCACCGCCAGCATCGGCCCGATGTTGCCGGCACGCACCGACAGCGGCAGGTCCATGAAGGAGCCGTGCTTGAGGAACTTGGTGGTGAAACCGGCGTATGGCCCGAACAGGAGGGATTTCTTGCCGTCGACGACACGGGTGTCGAGGTGTGGCACCGACATCGGTGGCGAACCCACAGCCGCCTGGCTGTAGACCTTGGCCTGATGCTGCTTGACCACTTCCGGGTTGTCGCAACGCAGCCACTGTCCGCTGATCGGGAAGCCGCCGAAGCCTTTGCTTTCTTCGATGCCCGAAGCCTGCAGCAATGGCAACGCCGCGCCGCCAGCACCGAGGAAGACGAATTTGGCGTCGACTTCGCGGGTGTTGCCGTTGTTGACGTCCTTGATGCTGACGGTCCAGCCGTTGCCGTTACGCTTCAGGCCGGTGACGCGCTTGCAGTATTTGACCTGGGTGTCCGGGGCGCTGGTCAGGTGCTTGAGCAACTGATTGGTCAGGGCGCCGAAGTTGACGTCGGTGCCGTTCATCACGCGGGTCGCGGCGAGGACTTCGTCCGGCGAACGGCCCGGCATCATCAGCGGCATCCACTCGGCCATCTTGCCTTTGTCTTCGGTGTATTCCATGTCGGCGAAGGCGTGGTGCTTGCTCAGCACATTGAAGCGTTCCTTGAGGAACGACACACCGCTGTCGCCCTGAACGAAACTCAGGTGCGGCACCGGGCTGATGAAGGATTTGCACGAGCCGAAGGTGCCTTTTTTGGTCAGGTACGACCAGAACTGCTTCGACACCTCGAACTGGGTGTTGATGTGCACGGCTTTCTTGATGTCGACGCTGCCATCGGCAGCCTGCGGCGTGTAGTTCAGCTCACACAGACCCGCGTGGCCGGTACCGGCGTTGTTCCAGGGGTTGGAACTCTCGGCAGCACCGGAATCCATCAGCTCGACGACTTCCAGCTTGATCGCGGGGTCGAGCTCTTTGAGCAGTACGGCCAGGGTGGCGCTCATGATGCCGGCCCCTACCAGAACTACGTCGACTGCTTCGTTATGCGCCATTTAACGCGTCTCCAAAATCTGCAGCACCAAATTGTCGGCATGGCTGCCAGGCGTTCCGGGACAGGTCAGTGGTGTCCGGGCTATCCGTGGTCAGGTTCGCCATGTCCGAATCTTCGCAATTTTTCGCAACTTCGACGGATGCGTGCGGCCTGGCTTCAAGGGTTCCATGAACTCATTTCTGCGCAAGGCTGGCAATTCGACTTATGGTCGAGACATCCGTTTTGTGCAACCAAATCCGTAGCGGACAGGCTTCAGGCTCCGGTATTCGAGGTATACCCGGTCCTGTGTCGTTGGGCTGTTTCAGACGCTAATGGTGCATGTTCAGACGCAAAACTATTCATTTGCTCGCCACACTCTTGTGAAGTTGTGAAAACCCGTTTTTTTCACGCTCTTTTGAAGACGTGAACCTCAAAAAAGGGCTGCCTTGGCCTGGCACCTGCCCGCAAGGGCAAAAACAACGCGGTGGCCGAGCGTCATGACAGCTCTGCAGATTCGCGAAAAGCGGGTTTTTGCCGGAAGAACAGGCAAGCGCGCCAACTTCACTCGATCTGTGTGGGCGGCTCTCTGTGGGCGATTTTGGGTGTCGATGCATGTGCACTGACGCTGTTGCGGGGCCCGATCAGGAGACGTCCTTATAATCGGGGGGAGATTGTAGCGAAGAAATGCGCGCAGTTGCTCGTGTTTAATGACTTTTATTAGGCATCCGGTCAGATGCTCAACATCGCCTGGACCCGTGTGCGAGGCTGCGACGCTATGACGCGGGCGCTGGCCGGCAGTGGCTGGTGCAACCAGTTGAGGCGGATTTCTTCGATTTCCACCCAGCCGTCGCCCATCGGTTGCAGACTGCACTGCTTGAAGGCCTGGCAGTGGCCGTTGCGGTCGAGCAGGGCAAAGCAGCGGTGCAGCGGACGCGGGGCGAACAGCGAGATCAGATAACGCATGGCGGCGCTCCTTGTTTGAGAACTGATTGCAGCTTGCCGCAGGGCCGTGACGTCGCGGTGTATGCGCGGTGAAGAATCTGTGACAGGAACCGCTTTCGAGCGGGTTTGTCTGACATTTCAGTATTCACTGTGCGGCGCTGGTTACCCGCAGTGGCCCACCGCTATACTGCCGGCCTGTTTGTGCCTGATTCTGGAGAGAAGAGCATGTTGCAACGCCTGTTGTTCGGTTTGATCACTGTGGCCGGTTTGACCCTGGCCGGCTGCGCCCACAGCCCGCAACAACTGAATCCGGAGCCGAAGCTGACCACGCAACTGCCAGCGGTCGGTCGTGGCCAGCCGGTGATCGTGCGGGTTGTCGATGGTCGTCCGTCGCCAACCCTCGGCACCCGCGGCGGCCTGTACCCGGAAACCAGCGCCATCACCGTGCAGCGCGAGCAGATCCTGCCCAAGCTGCAGGCTCAGGCCGAAGCCGCCGTGCGCCTGCTCGGCTTCACCCCGACCACCAATGCGCCGAACGCGCCGCAGCTGACCGTGACCCTGGCCGAGCTGAAATATCAGTCGCCCAAGGAAGGCATGTACGTGACCGAAGCGACCATCGGCGCGACCTTCCGCTCTGACGTGCAGAACGCCAACCGCCGCTACAGTGGCCGTTACGGCGCTTCGCTGGATCAGCGCTTCGGCATGGCGCCGAACCAGGAAACCAACACCAAACTGGTCAGCGATGTGTTGAGCGATGCGTTGACGCGTCTGTTCAAGGACCCGACGGTGGGTCAGGTTCTGGCTGAGTAAGTTTTCAGCGGATGTGAAAAAGCCCGGGATCAGCGATGAGCCCGGGCTTTTTTGTGGGACTTGAAATCGTACCCCCTCACCCCAGCCCTCTCCCCAAGGGGGCGAGGGGGAAAGGGAGCCGATCGGGGGCTTTTCAGAACCGGAGTTCGGCTGGATATTTCAGGTCGATGCACCTCGACCAAACACCTCGATCAGTCCCCTCTCCCTCCGGGAGAGGGCTAGGGTGAGGGTGCTTTTGACGTTCAGGCAGCCTGCGAATAAAAGTCGAGCACGCTCACCCCAGTCAGCAAATCAGTCTCCGGCAAATCCGCATGCTGATGCCCGCCCAATGCGCAGTACACCAGCCAATGCCGGTCCTGCACGTTGAACGCGAGGCTGCCGACCAGACTCTGCTGTTCGTCGTAAGGCGTGATGAGGTACAGGCGATCCTGGTTTTCCGCGTGCAGCATGGTGCAATCCATTGAAGTTTCGAGGCGCGCAGGGTGCAGCATCCACATGACGATGCCGTGACACAGGACAGCCATCGGTCGATTGTCAGGTTATTTGTCGCAAAGGCTGGGGCAGGGCGCTCGGGTTTGGGTAGAATCCGCGCCGCGGTCGTCGGTCTGGCGTCTGCCGAACCGGTCTAGATTGAGGTCTGTGATGTCGCTGCACTTGATGACACTGTTTACCGCCCATCCCGCCAAATTGATCAACCTGCTGGCGTTGCTGTTGGCGTTTCCCGGCAGTTGGCTGTTGCACGCCACTCGTCGCCGTGAACAACGCGCGCAGGCCAGCCTCGCCGCGCAGCGTCAGGCGCAGCCGAATGCCGAGCCGATCCTCGATTGGGCGACCTTGCGCATGAACCGCTTTTTCTATCGTTTCGGTTTTGCCTGCCTGGGCCTGGCCTTGCTGGTGTCGTGGATCAGCACGCGTTTCTGATTCGTTCAGGCATGAAAAACGGCGCCCGCAGGCGCCGTTTTTGTCTCTGGCTCAGACTGCTTACAACGGCAGGCCAGCCTTGACCCGGTACTGATTGCGCACCGGCGTCGCATATTGCAGCACCAGATACGGGCGATGCTCGGCGGGGCAGGCGTCCAGCCGGCTCTGCCATTCTTCCTCGGCCTTGGCCAGTTCGTCAGCCGGGAACACTTCGGACGCCTTCGGCACATTCAGTTGCGGATCTGCGTCAGTCCACTGCGCGTACGCCAGATAGTGCACCGGGAACAACCGGTAACCGCCGAGAATTTGCTTGTCCATCTCGGTCGCCAACTGCTTGGTGTCTTCGTACACCTCGGTGATCGGCGCGGCGAAGTTGATGTGCACGCGGCCCTTGTAGCCGGTGATGCCCTTGGCAATGCTCACGTCATCCTCGCCCGGTGCCTTGCAATAGGTGCCGGTGGTGGCGCGGATGTACAGCTCGCGGGCCTTGGCCTGGTCGCACGGGTCGTATTCATAGCTGATCGACACTGGCGTGACATTGAGCGAGCGAATCACTTCGCCGAACGGCTCGTCCTTGCGGCTCATGTGGAACATCTTGAGGATCGCCGACTCGGTGCGGTCGTCGCCGTCCTTCGCCCGGCCTTCCGCCTGAGCAATCCAGATCGATGCGCAATCGTTGCGGATCGAGTGGTTGATGTACGCCGACAGCAACTGATACGCGGCCATTTTCTCGCGTCGACCGGTGATCGAACGATGCACGATGAAGCTCTTGTTCAAGCGCATCAGGTCGCTGACGAAGGGCTTCTGCAGCAGGTTGTCGCCAATCGCGATGCGCGGCGTCGGCAGGCCGGCGTGGTACACGGCGTAGTTGACGAAGGCCGGGTCCATGACAATGTCGCGGTGGTTGGCGATGAACAGATAGGCGCTGCCGGACTTGAATTGCTCGACCCCGGTGTAGGTCACGCCGTCGGTGGCGCGCTCGATGGTGTGATCGACGTAAGACTCGATCTTGTCCTGCAAAGTCGCCACCGAAACCACGTCGGCGAACTCACGACGCAGCCGATGCGCTATAAGAGGTTTGAGCATCCAGCCGAAGGCACCGGCAAAACGCGGGAAGCGGAAGTGGGTGAGGATATCTAGAAACGCCTTGTCGCCGAGCAGTCTTGCCAGTACCACGGGTACTTCGCTGTCGTCGTAAGGTCGGATGGCATCGAATTCGCCCATCATGCTCTCTTGTTGGAAACGGCTAGGGTAAGTAAAGGGTTTGATCGAAAACCCGCGGGGCACGGTCTGAAAAAATAGCCAGACACCAATAGCCCTGCAAATAGACCGGCGATTATACGCACAAGTCACTTGGGAGACCGCGATGCTGGAAGCCGCTGAGTATGAATGTCCGTATTGCGGGGAAGAAGTCGAGACTACGCTGGATCTGTCCGGCGGCGATCAGACGTATATCGAAGACTGCCAGGTGTGCTGCCGACCGATCACCTTTGTTTTGCAGGTGCATGGTGAGGAATGGCACCTGGAAGTCTTCAGCGAAAACGAATGAGGGGCGCCCATGCAGCGAATCTACGAACCGGCCAGTCTGATGGAAGGCGAAATGCTCAAGGGCATGCTCGCCAGCGAAGGCATCGAGGCGCACCTGATCGGCCGCGATCTGCTCGGTGGCGCGGGCGAGCTGCCGATTTTTGGGCTGCTTGGGCTGTCTGTGGATAACGATCAGGCCGAATACGCCCGCGAGCTGATCACCGCGTACAATGCCGCGCTGCCGCTGCCCGGCGATGAACCGGAGAGCTATCCCGGTACGCTGGTCTGTTAGGCTGGCGTCAGTTTTATTCAAGAGTCGTGTTGCCCCATGTGTGGACGTTATGCCCTGTTTCGCTGGAACCGCGACTTCGCGGCCCTGCCAGGTTTTCCCGCCGATCAGCAGGCGCAGTGGAACATTTCCCCCAATGATTCAGTGCTGATGCTGCGCGCCGGTGAAGGCGGTGAGCGCACGCTGGCCCGCGCGCGTTGGGGGCTGACGCCGCGGTGGCTGACCGATCTGTCGAAAACCCCCGCCCATGCGCGAGCGGAAACCGTGGCCGAGCAACCGATGTTCCGCGAAGCGCTGCGCTTGCGCCGTTGCCTGCTGCCGGCCAACGGTTTTTACGAATGGCGCGGGACCCAGCGCAAGCGTCCGTTCTGGCTGACGCCGGGGGAGGGTTCATCGCTGTTTTTTGCGGCGATCTGGGAGGCGTATCCGGTGCAGGAACAGGTCTGGCTGAGTACCGCTGTCATCACCCAGCCGGCGGCGAGTCAGCGCCGACCGTTGATTCTCGATGAGGCGGGGCAGGCGGCGTGGCTCGACCCCGAAACGCCGCTGCATGTGTTGCAGGGCTTGCTCGCCAGTGAGCCGGCGGCGCTGCGCGAGCGGGTGCTGGCGAATCTGGTGAATGATCCGAAGCTGAATGGGCCGGAGTGTTTGACCCCGGGGTAAGCCTGTAGATCAAAAGCCCCTCACCCTAACCCTCTCCCGGAGGGAGAGGGGACTTACCGAGGTGTCTTGCGCCTTATATCCGCCTGAAAGAGTCGTGCAGTGGTCAACTAATTCCGGACACCTCGATAGGTGGTTTTAACGCCATCGCCCGTTCATAAACGGTCGGTGGCAGATACCCCAGTTTTGAGTGCAGCCGTTCGTTGTTGTAAAACCCAACAATGTACTCAGTGATGTCCCGGATCGCTTCAGCATGGTTGGCGTAGTCACGTCGCCATACCCGTTCCATTTTCAAACTCAGGAAGAAGCGCTCCATCACCGCGTTGTCCCAGCAATTACCTTTCCGGCTCATGCTTTGCTGCATGTCGTTTCTTGCCAGTAACTCTCTGTAAGTTGCACTAGCGTATTGGCTGCCCCGATCCGAGTGGGCAATCAAGCCAGGCGGTGGTTGGCGCTGCGCGATGGCCAGCTGCATCGCGCTGCACACCAGCTCAGCCGGCATGTTCGGAGCCATCGACCAGCCCACGATCTTGCGTGAGTACAAGTCCAATACCACGGCCAAATACAACCAGCCACTGCGGGTGCGGATGTAGGTGATGTCAGCCACCCAAGCCTTGTTTGGTGCCACTGGATCAAATTGTCGACCCAGTACATTCTCTGCAATCGGCAGGTCATGATTACTATCGGTCGTGTGTACAAACTTACGCTTCCAAGCCGAACGCAGCCCGTTAGCCCGCATCAACTGACGGATTTTATAAAGCCCGATAAGCATCCCTTTACTGCGCAACGCGTCGCGCAAGGGGCGACTGCCGTAGCAGCCACCACTCTCGGCAAATGACGCCTTGAGTTGCACAACGACGGGACAACTCTGCCGGGCTGGTGCATCAGCACGCCTTTGAAACTCATAAAAGCCCGAACGACTGATGCCCAGTAATCGACAAATATATGCCACTGAACTGACCTTCTCTTGCAGCTGCCGAACCAGTCGATACCTTACTTCAGCTCGCGGGCAAAGAAGGCCGTAGCCTTTTTTAAGATGTCGTTATCCATCTTGAGTTGGCGATTTTCTTGCTCCAATTGCCGGATGCGCTGTTGCTCTGCCGTCAATGGCTTACCGATTCCGGCCTGTCCCAGTTGCTCTGCCTCGTATTGTTGAACCCAGCGTCGAACGGCTGTCTCACCAATGTTCAAATCCTGGCAAACCTGCACAACGGTCAGCCCCTGATCCTTGATCATCTTCACGACTTGCAGCTTAAAACTGTCGTCGAATGCTCTGCGTTTTTTGGTCATGAATAACTCCTCGATAGATGCATTTTCCACCTATCGGGGTGTCCGGGGAAATTAGACCACTGCAGTCGGTCGATTATGGATTCAATGCGAAACGTTAAGGTAGGTGAAATTCTGAAGCATCCCCCAATTAGTCCCCTCTCCCTCCGGGAGAGGGTTAGGGTGAGGGGCTCTTGATCTTCAGACCTTGAACTGATTGATCAACCGCCGCTGCTGCTCCGCCAGTTTGGTCAACCCGGCACTCGCCGAACTCGATTCATCCGCACCACCCGCCACTTCATTGGCCACCTGGCCGATATTGATCACGTTGCGATTGATGTCATCGGCCACCGCACTCTGTTCTTCCGCCGCGCTGGCGATCTGCGTGTTCATGTCGTTGATCACCGACACGGCATGAGTAATCGTCTCCAGCGCCTCGGCGGCTTTCGCCGCGTGCTGCACGCTTTCGTCGGTGCGGTTCTGGCTGTCTTCCATGACCCGCACCACATCGCGAGTGCCCTGTTGCAGTTGCTGGATCATGGACTGGATTTCTTCGGTGGCTTGCTGGGTTTTCTGCGCCAGATTGCGCACCTCGTCCGCCACCACCGCAAAGCCGCGACCCTGCTCGCCGGCGCGCGCCGCTTCGATCGCCGCGTTCAACGCCAGCAGGTTGGTCTGCTCGGCAATCCCGCGAATCGCTGTAAGGATCGCGTTGATGTTTTCGCTGTCCTTGGCCAGGGTTTGCACCACGTCGACCGCTTTGCCGATTTCCTTGGCCAGCACACCGATCGAGTTCGAGGTGTCGCGCACGATCTGCATGCCCTGAGTGGCCGCCTGATCGGCGTGGCTCGCGGCCTGCGCAGCCTGTGTCGCATTGCGCGCCACGTCTTGCGCGGTCGCGGTCATTTCCTGCACCGCGGTCGCCACCTGATCGATCTCGGCCATTTGCTTCTGGATGCCGATGTTGGTGCGAATGGCGATGTCGGCGGTGTGCTCCGAGGAATCGCTGACGCTCTGCACCGAGGTCACCACCTGAGTGATCATCGCCTGCAATTTAGCCAGGAAGGTGTTGAAGCCCTTGGCGATCGAGCCGAGTTCATCGCTGCGGTCACTGCTCAGGCGACGAGTCAGATCGCCTTCGCCCTGGGCGATGTCATTGAGCATGGCGACCATCTGCTTGAGTGGCCGGGCGATGCCGTGACCGACCAGCCAGATCACCAGCAAACCGAGGCCGGCGATCAGCAAACCGACCATGGCCATGCCGAAGGTGTCGGATTTGCGCTGGGCATCGAGGTCGGCCTGCAGCGCTTGCAGATCGGCCATCACCGCGTTGAGCGGCAATTGCAGCATCAGCGTCCAGCGCGCGTCGGTCTGGCCGATGCCGAACGGCAGGTACAACTCGATCCGGCCCTTGTCCTCGTTCACCGAATAGGTCACTTCGCCGCGCTTGAGGTTGGCCAGGTGAGCCGTCTGTTCGGCATCGAGAATGTCGCTGACCTTTTCGCCGAATTTGCTCGGGTCCTTGGTATAAGCGACGATCCGGCCATTGCCGCCGACGAGGGCCATTTCTCCGGCACCGCTGTAAAGTTTCTGGTTGGCCCCCAGCAGCATTTCCTGAATGAAGTTCACCGACAGATCGGCGCCGACGATGCCCTGGAAAGCGCCGTTGAGCATGATCGGCTCGATAAACGAGGCGAGCATGACGACCTTGTCGCCGACCTTGTACGGCGCCGGATCGATCACGCAGGATTTTTTGCTTTCCTTCGAGCACAGGTAGTACTCGCTGGCACGCACGCCGGTCGACAGGGTTTTCTGGTCATCGACGTCGACCAGTTTGTCGAGGCCGAGGGTGCCGTCCTCGTTGCGGAACCACCACGGCAGAAAGCGCCCGTTGCTTGCGTCGATGCCGACCACGCTGGTGCCGACATAGGCCGCGTCGTTGTGATCGAGGGCGTTCTTTTCCCAGCCGATGTACGTGCCGAGAATTTTCGGGTTCTTTTCGACGTTCTCTTTGATCAGGCTGATCAGTTGCTCGCGGCTGACGCTCAGGCGCGGCTGGCCATCGGCGCCCGGGGTGCCCAGCAGAGCGTTGACGCGCACCAGGCCGCCGGCAATCAGCAGCGGTGCTTCGAGCTCGCGCTGGATCTGGCTGACCTGGGTTTGCGCCAGCGCGGTCAGGCGCTGCTCGATAACCTGCTCGAACTGGGCCTGGGTGCGTTGTTGCACCATTGCCTGGGTGCGCGCGCCAGCAAACAGCGCATACAGCACCAGCGCCGCGACCACGCTGAGGACGATGGCGCCGGCCAGGGCGGCGACGGAAAACTGGATCGACTTGAACTTCATGGGAGCTCCGCAGGCAAGAGAATATCTGCGAAAGATTTATCGGCGGCACAATCGGGGCCATGAGTGGCGCTGGTCGGAATTGACCCTGCATGTCGTAAATCGGCTGCTGCGTGACGCAGCGGCTGTGTGGCTGGCGGTCGCCGGGATTTTTTTCGATGCGGGTAATGTCTGAGAAGCCACTGCTAGATGTCCGTTGTATCTGGCGTCTATACAATTACCCGCCTAGGATACGCCACAGGTTTTCAGGGAGCTTTTCAATGAACAAGACATTGGTTGTTAGTGCACTGAGCGCAGCGCTGTTGCTGGCCGGTTGTCAGTCGGTCAACACCACCAGCGGCGGCGCCGTCGGGGTGGAGCGCAAGCAGTACATGTTCAGCATGCTGTCCTCGCAAGAGGTCGACCAGATGTATGCCCAGTCTTATCAGAAAACTGTTGGCGAGGCGTCCAGCAAAGGTGTGCTGGACAAGACCAGCCCCGAGGCCAAGCGAGTGCAGGCGATTGCCAACCGCTTGATCGCGCAGGCGCCGAATTTCCGTCCGGATGCGGCGCAGTGGCAGTGGGAGGTCAATCTGATCAAGAGCGACGAACTCAACGCCAACTGCGGTCCCGGCGGCAAGATCATTTTCTACACCGGGCTGATCGACAGCCTGAAACTCACCGACGATGAAATCGCTGCGGTCATGGGCCATGAAATCGCCCACGCCTTGCGCGAGCACGGTCGTGAAGCGATGTCCAAGGCCTATGGCGTGGAAATGGCCAAGCAGGGCGCCGGTGCGTTGTTCGGTCTCGGTCAGGACAGTCTGGCGCTGGCCGATACTGTGGCCAACTACGGCATGACCTTGCCCAACAGCCGCGCCAATGAAAACGAAGCCGACCTGATCGGTCTGGAACTGGCCGCCCGCGCCGGCTACAACCCGAATGCCGCAATCACCCTGTGGGACAAGATGAGCAAGGCTTCGGAAGGTTCGCCGCCGGAGTTCATGAGCACCCACCCGGCCTCGACCAGCCGGATCGCCGCGTTGCAGGCAGCGATTCCGAAGGTCATGCCGCTCTACGAAAAAGCCCCGAAATCCTGAGTCAGTGATCGTTCCCACGCTCTGCGTGGGAATGCCTCAAGGGACGCTCCGCGTTCCAATGGGACGCAGAGCGTCCCCGGCTGCATTCCCACGCAGAGCGTGGGAACGATCTTTGAAGCAGCGGCAAGCTTCGAGCGGCAAGCTACAAGTCAAAGCAGATTCGCGTGGCTTGCAGCTTTTTCTTGAAGCTTGTAGCTAGAAGCTTGCAGCTGCTTCAAATCCAGCCACTGCTCTGCATCGCCTTGTACACCGCGACAATTGCCAGAATGAAAAACGCCGAAGCCGCCAGGCGACGGATCAAGGTCAGTGGCAGTTTGTCCGCCGCGAAATTACCCGCCAATACCACCGGCACGTTGGCAATCAGCATGCCCACGGTGGTGCCGATGATCACCAGCCACAATTCCGGATACTGCGCGGCGAGCATCACTGTGGCGATCTGTGTCTTGTCGCCGATTTCGGCAAGAAAGAATGCAATCAGCGTGGTCAGGAACGGGCCGAACTTGCGCGCCGTGCTGGCTTCGTCGTCATCGAGCTTGTCCGGTACCAGCGTCCACAGGGCTGTGGCGGCGAAGCTGGCGGCGAGAATCCAGTGCAGAACGCTGTCGGAGAAGAAACTGCCGAACCAGGCGCCGACCGCACCGGCTGCCGCGTGGTTAGCCAGGGTCGCGGCGACAATCCCGGCGATGATCGGCCAGGGTTTGCGGAAGCGAGCGGCCAGAATCAGCGCGAGCAGTTGCGTCTTGTCGCCGATTTCGGCCAAGGCAACGATTGCGGTGGGAACGAGTAACGAGTCCAGCATCAGGGATTTCCTAAGGGGCGGGTCGACACGGCTATGACACGTACAGCCTTCCCGCCCCGGGTAAGGTGTGCGTGTCATAGGTCTTGTCAAACCCTGCGATCCGTCTGGTGCGGACGCTTGGGTCGCATACGCCATGATCTGAGGATCAAGTATGTTGACGTATGCCGGACGAGCTTGGCGCTCGTGGGAGACTACTCCCCTAGGACGGAGCGGATTCTGCCTAGGCAAATCCGTTTGGGCAAGCGACTTTTTTGCGAAGCGCTTTCAGCCGCGCTTGGCCCGATAGATTCGGAAACCGTTGCCTTCGGCCTTGATTGCACAGACGCCCAAGTGCTCTTCGATCAACGGCTGATACTTCAGGAAGCTGTTCGCCACCAAGCGCAGTTCGCCGCCGTTTTTCAGATGTTTCGCCGCTTTTCGCAGCAAGTTCTCGGTAGCGAAATAATCCGTGTGCACGCCGACATGGAACGGCGGGTTGCTCAGAATTGCGCTCAAACCCATCGGTGCAGCATCGATGCCATCGCCGGTCAGCACTTCGGCTTCCAGGTCATTGGCGGCGAGGGTCAGACGGCTGCTGGCGGCAGCGAATGCATCGACGTCGAGCAACGTCACCTGATTGTGCGGATAGCGACGTTTGACCGCCGCACCGAGTACGCCGGCACCGCAACCGAAATCGAGCAGATGGCCGCTTGGCAGCTTGTCCAGATGCTCCAGCAACAGGGCGCTGCCGCGATCGAGGCGACCGTGGCTGAACACGCCCGGCAGGCTGATGACTTTCAGCGGGCCTTCGGCCAAGGGCAGTTCGTAGGTCTGCGCCAGGCTTTCCAGCGATTTGGTTTCAGGCGCATTGGCCACGGTGACCTGCCACAGTTGGCAATGCCGCGCGCTGTCGAGCTTGCGTGGTTTGCCGAACGGGTTGAGCTGTTTCGCCGCCCCTTCGATGCCGCTGCGTTTTTCCCCGACCAGAAACACCTCTCGACCGGCCAGACGTGAGGCGACGGCATTGAGAATGTAATCGGTCAGGTCCTTGGACTTGGGCAGAAACACCACGGCGCTATCGAATTCCCGCTGCGGGATGTTCACGCCAAAATCGCTGCGACCTTCGAAGCGGGCCTCCAGCGCGGCTTGATCGCCGGCGTGCCAGCACCAGCCAAAGGCATTCGGCAGGCGTCCGAGCAAGTCGTCGGCGGGCAAACCGGCGAGCAACAGCGAACCTTGAAACCATTCGGGCTGACGAAGCAGTACTTCACTGCGCGGATCCATAACTGCTCCTCGAAAAAAAGTGCCGCAGTTTATCAACTGACGACCCGCAGCGCCTTAGCGCTGAAGAACGCCTGCGCGTTTTCACTGAGTTGGCCGACGATGCGCTGGCGTGCTTCGCGGCTGCCCCAGGCGTTGTGCGGGGTGACGATCAGGCGCGGAATGTCGTTTGCCAGCAGCGGGTTACCCTGAGCTGGCGGCTCGACGCTCAGCACATCCGTCGCCGCGCCGCCCAGGTGCCCGTTGCGCAAGGCATCGGCCAGTGCCTGCTCATCAATCAGGCCACCGCGTGCAGTGTTGACCACGAACGCGCCGGGTTTGAGCAAGGTCAGCTCGCGTGCACCGATGAAATGGCGGGTGTGTTCATTGAGCGGGCAGTGCAGGGTCAGGGCGTCGATCTGTGGCAGCAGTTCATCCAGTGGCACGCGGTCGGGGCGGGCAGGGCGCCCGGGAATCTGCCCGAGCAGCACGCGCATGCCGAACGCTTCGGCCAGCCGCGCCACGGCGCCGCCGAGTTCACCGTGACCAAGCAGGCCGAGGGTTTTGCCTTCCAGTTCAACAATCGGATAGTCGAGCAGGCAGAACTGCTTCGCCTGCTGCCAGCGACCTTCGCCGACCGCTTTCTGATAGTCGGCCAGCCGTGTGGCGAGGTTGAGCAGCAGCATGATCGTGTGTTGCGCCACGGATGGCGTGCCGTAGCCCTGGCAGTTGCACACCGTGATGCCTTGCGCACGCGCGGCGGCGAGGTCGACATTGTTGGTGCCGGTGGCGCTGATCAGGATCAGTTTCAGTTGTGGATTGGCCGCCATGGCGGCCGCGTCGATCACGACTTTGTTGGTGATCGCCACGCTGGCGCCGTTCAGGCGTTCGGCAACTTGCTGCGACGTGGTCTGGGCGAACAGCTGCAGATCGCTGAAACAGTCGCGCAGTGGATTGAGGTCGAGGTCGCCGAGATCCAGCGACGGGTGATCGAGGAATACCGCGCGGTGCGTGTTCGTCATCAACTGTACCTTTTGTGCGAAGAGCGTAGGGCGTACTCTGCCGAGCCTACCAGATGAAACAATTGGTTACGCAGTAGCGGAAAGTATCAAAGACCTGTGGGAGCGTCCGCGCCGTGAGACCAGTTTGAATAACCGATCCTGAGGAGCCCCCATGTACTGGACCGAGTTCTTGACCGTTGCATTGATTCATCTGCTGGCCGTCGCCAGTCCCGGCCCGGACTTTGCCGTGGTGGTGCGCGAGAGCGTGACCCACGGTCGTCGCGCCGGTACATGGACGGCGCTGGGTGTCGGCACGGCGATTTTCCTGCATGTCGGTTATTCGCTGCTGGGCATCGGCCTGATCGTGTCGCAATCGATCGTGCTGTTCAACGCGTTGAAATGGGCGGCCGCAGCCTATCTGCTGTACATCGGCTTCAAGGCGTTGCGCGCGCAACCAGCGAAAACCGTGACGGATGATTTGCACAAGGAAGCGGGTGTGCGCACTGCGCGTGGCGCCTTCACTTCGGGGTTCGTGACCAACGGCCTGAACCCGAAAGCCACGCTGTTTTTCCTTTCGCTGTTCACCGTGGTGATCAATCCGCACACGCCTTTGGCGGTGCAGGCCGGTTACGGCGTTTACCTGGCCGTGGCCACCGCGATCTGGTTCTGCCTGGTGGCAATGCTGTTCAGCCAGCAGCGTGTGCGTGCCGGTTTCGCCCGCATGGGCCACTGGTTCGACCGCACCATGGGCGCCGTGCTGATCGCTCTTGGCGTGAAAATCGCGTTTACCGAGATGCACTAAGACCTGGAACACATTGATCCCTGTGGGAGCGAGCCTGCTCGCGAAAGCGATCATCCATCCACCGATGATGGTGACTGAACTGACGCCTTCGCGAGCAGGCTCGCTCCCACAGGACTTTTCTGTTCCAGGCAGGCCTATGATGCTGGCGCAAAGCTAGCATTTGTACGGCTGTGCAAATCATTCCTTTGGCTGATTTGACTGTCCTGCAGGCGCACTAGAGTACGAATCTCTCCGCCAACACCGTGCAGTCAGAAAAGGGATTCTTATGTTGCAGACTCGCGTCATTCCCCCGGCCGACGGGGCCTACCAGTATCCATTGCTGATCAAACGGCTGCTGATGTCCGGCGCCCGGTACGAGAAAACCCGCGAGATCATCTACCGTGACCAGTTGCGCTACAGCTACCCGACGCTGATCGAGCGCGTCGCACGGCTGGCCAATGTGCTCACAGCGGCGGGTGTGAAGGCCGGTGACACGGTGGCGGTGATGGACTGGGACAGCCATCGTTATCTGGAATGCATGTTCGCGATCCCGATGATCGGCGCGGTGATCCATACCATCAACGTGCGCCTGTCGCCGGAGCAGATTCTCTATACGATGAACCACGCCGAGGACCGCTTCGTGCTGGTCAACAGCGAGTTCGTCGGCCTCTATCAAGCGATCGCGCCGCAGCTGACCACGGTCGAAAAAACCCTGCTGCTCACCGATCTTCCGGAAAAAACCGCCGAGTTGCCAAACCTGGTCGGTGAATACGAGCAACTGCTCGCCGCTGCGAGCCCGCAATACGATTTCCAGGACTTCGACGAAAACTCCGTCGCGACCACGTTTTACACCACCGGCACCACCGGTAATCCGAAGGGCGTGTACTTCACCCATCGGCAATTGGTCCTGCACACCATTGGCGTGTCGACGATCATGGGCTCGATCGACAGCGTGCGTCTGCTCGGCACTAACGACGTGTACATGCCGATCACGCCGATGTTCCACGTTCACGCCTGGGGCTTGCCTTATGTGGCGACCATGCTCGGGCTCAAACAGGTTTATCCGGGGCGTTACGATCCGGAGTTTCTTGTCGAGTTGTGGCGCAAGGAGAAAGTCACCTTTTCGCATTGCGTACCGACCATCCTGCAAATGCTGCTCAACGCCAAGGGCGCGCAAGGCGTCGATTTCGGCGGCTGGAAAATCGTCATCGGCGGCAGCGCACTGAATCGCTCCCTGTATGAGAACGCCAAGGCGCGGGGCATTCAGTTGACGGCGGCGTACGGCATGTCGGAAACCGGGCCGTTGGTCTCCTGCGCGCATCTTAACGATGAGCTGATGGCCGGCACGGAGGACGAACGCACCACGTACCGGATCAAGGCCGGTGTACCGGGACCTTTGGTCGAGGCAGCGATCATCGACGGCGAGGGCAACTTCCTCCCGGCCGACGGCGAAACCCAGGGCGAACTGGTGCTGCGCGCGCCGTGGCTCACCGAGGGCTATTTCAACGAGCCGCAGAAGGGCGCCGAACTGTGGAGCGGCGGCTGGCTGCACACCGGCGACGTCGCCACGCTCGACAGCATGGGGGTGATCGACATTCGTGACCGCATCAAGGATGTGATCAAGACTGGCGGCGAATGGATTTCGTCACTGGACCTCGAAGACCTGATCAGCCGTCACGTTGCGGTACGCGAAGTAGCAGTGGTGGGCATCGCCGATCCGCAGTGGGGCGAGCGCCCGTTTGCCCTGCTGGTGGTTCGCGAAGGCCATGAGATCGGCGCACGCGAGCTCAAGGAACATCTCAAGCCATTCGTCGAATTGGGGCATCTGAGCAAGTGGGCGATTCCGAGCCAGATCGCCCTTGTTACCGAAATTCCCAAGACCAGCGTCGGCAAGCTCGACAAGAAGCGTATCCGCCTGGACATCAGCGAGTGGCAGGCCAGCAACAGCACCTTCCTTTCGACACTTTGAGTGCCTGCTGGCGCGCCGAAACCGGCGCGCCAGACCCACCAAGCAAGCGCTTGGCTTGTGAAATCGAAAAAATCAGCCATCCTTGCCGTGCCGACTTGTGTCGGACTGGCGAAAGGACTGTTCCAGAGTGGTTGGCGACTGCAAATCACACTTTAGAGGGATCAAGCAGTACCCCCTGCTGGCTATAGTCCGCTCAAGGACTTTTTGAAAACGGAGCACACGCACTGATTGGGGCGAGCAACTTTGAAGCGGTTTCGGGCAGCCTTGGCTTCCGGCCCTTCACAGCGTTTTTGAAAGTACTCACTGCCATAACAATAATGCACATGGAGTAGCGTCGATGACCTCAGTAAACCAGTTCTGGCGCCGGGCGAAACTGCCTCTGGCAGTCAGTCTTGCCTCCTCGCTCGCCGGGCCCGCATTCGGCGTCAGTTTCAACGTCGGTGAAATCGAAGGCCAGTTCGACTCGTCCCTGTCGATCGGTGCCAGTTGGTCTACTCAGAGCCCGAACAAGAACCTCATCGGCGTCAACAACGGCGGCCACGGGCTGTCGCAGACTTCCGATGACGGCCACGCCAACTTCAAGAGCGGCGAAACCTTCTCGAAGATCTTCAAGGGTATCCATGACCTTGAATTGAAGTACGGCGACACCGGTGTGTTCGTCCGGGGCAAATACTGGTACGACTTTGAATTGAAAGACGAGAGCCGTCAGTTCAAGGACATCAGCGACAGCAATCGCAAAGAGGGCGCCAAGTCCTCCGGCGGGCAGATCCTCGACGCCTTCGTCTACCACAACTACGCGATCGCCGATCAGCCAGGCTCCGTGCGTCTGGGCAAGCAGGTGGTCAGCTGGGGTGAAAGCACCTTCATCGGCGGCGGCATCAACTCGATCAACCCGATTGATGTGTCCGCGTTCCGTCGTCCCGGCGCCGAGATCAAGGAAGGCCTGATTCCGGTCAACATGTTCTACGTCTCGCAGAGCCTGACCGACAACCTCTCCGCCGAAGCTTTCTACCAGCTGGAATGGGACCAGACCGTTGTCGATAACTGCGGCACGTTCTTCTCACAGCCGGACATCGTCGCTGACGGTTGCGACAGCAACCTGCGTGTGCTGAACAAGCGTTCGCAGATTCCGGCCATTGCCCTTGGGCCTTTGGCGGGCGCAGGCGTCGATGTCAACCAGGAAGGCGTACTGGTGCGCCGCGGCCCGGATCGCGATGCCCGCGACAGCGGCCAGTACGGTGTGTCCTTCAAGTACATGTACGACCCGCTGGATACCGAATTCGGCGCCTACTTCATGAACTACCACAGCCGTGCGCCGATCTTCAGCGCAACGGGGGCGCCACAGTCGGTCTACAACACCGCCGCCGGCTTGCCGGGCCCGTTTGCCGCACTTGCGCCACTGCTGGTGGCGGGCAATTCGCAATACTTCATTGAATACCCAGAAGACATCCGCCTCTACGGCTTGAGCTTCTCCACCACCCTGCCTACCGGCACGGCGTGGAGCGGTGAGATCAGCTACCGTCCGAACGCACCGGTGCAACTGAACTCCACCGACATCCTGTTCGCTGGCGTACGTCCATTGGGTGGCGCGCTGACCAACGCTTCGCTGCTCACGGGTGTGCCGGGTCAGGATCTGCATGGTTACGAGCGCAAGGAAATCACTCAGATCCAGACGACCTTCACGCACTTCTTCGATCAGGTCATGGGCGCCAGCCGTCTGACCCTCGTCGGTGAAGTCGGCGCGACTTACGTCGGCGGCCTGGAAAGCCGTTCGGAAAAACGTTATGGCCGCGATCCGGTCTACGGTCCGGGCGAATTGCCGGCCACTGGCACCGCCAACACCTGCGCGAACATTCTCAACGCCAGCACCATCAACGGCGCAGGCCCGGGTTCGCCACAGAACAACCGCAGCCGCAATTGCGACAACGACGGTTTCACCACCTCGATGTCGTGGGGCTACCGTGGTCGCGCCATCTGGGAATACAACGACGTGTTTGCCGGGGTCAACCTCAAGCCGAACGTGGCCTGGTCCCACGACGTCAGCGGCTACTCGCCAGGCCCTGGCGGCAACTTCGAGGAAGGTCGCAAAGCGGTCAGCCTGGGCGTCGATGCCGAATATCAGAACACCTACACCGCGAGCCTGGCTTACACCAACTTCTTCGACGGCAAGTACACCACCGTGGATGACCGCGACTTCGTTGCGCTCAGCTTCGGCGTGAACTTCTAAGCACTGCATTTCAGGACGAACGAATTTATGAAAATAACAAAGAGTCTGTTCCACGCCGGTGTTCTGGGTCTGTCGTTGTTGGCAACCAGCGTCATGGCCGCCGTGCCTGCCGCTGAAGCCGACAAACTGGGTAAAAGCCTGACGCCGATGGGCGCCGAGATGGCCGGTAACGCCGACGGTTCGATCCCGGCCTGGAAACCGCTGCCGAAAAATGCCGGCAGTGTCGACAGCAAGGGCTTCCTGTCCAACCCTTACGCCAGTGAGCAGCCGCTGTTCACCATCACCGCCAAGGATGCCGACAAGTACAAGGACAAGCTTGCGCCCGGTCAGTACGCGATGTTCAAGCGCTACCCGGAAACCTTCAAGATGCCGGTCTACCCGTCCCATCGCGGCGCGACCGTGCCGGATGACGTGTTCGCGGCCATCAAGAAAAACGCCACCAGTACCAATCTGGTGTCGGGCGGCAACGGTCTGGAAAACTTCGATACCGCTGTACCGTTCCCGATTCCGAAAACCGGCGTGGAAGTGATCTGGAACCACATCACCCGCTATCGCGGCGGCAGCGTGACCCGTCTGGTGACTCAGGCCACGCCGCAACCGAACGGCTCGTACAGCCTGGTGTACTTCCAGGACCAGTTCGTGTTCCGCGACAAGATGAAGGATTACGATCCGGCGAACCCGGGCAACATCCTGTTCTACTTCAAGCAGAAAGTGACCGCGCCGGCGCGTCTGGCCGGTGGCGTACTGCTGGTGCACGAAACCCTCGATCAGGTCAAAGAACCACGTTCGGCGTGGGTCTACAACGCCGGTCAGCGTCGTGTGCGCCGCGCACCGCAAGTGTCCTATGACGGTCCGGGTACCGCGGCAGACGGCCTGCGTACTTCCGACAACCTGGACATGTACAACGGTGCGCCAGATCGTTATGACTGGAAGCTCGAAGGCAAGAAGGAAATGTACATCGCCTCCGACAGCTACAAGCTCGACGATCCGAAACTGAAGTACTCCGACATCATCAAGGCCGGCCACATCAACCAGGACCTGGCACGTTACGAGCTGCGCCGCGTCTGGCATGTGACGGCGACGCTGAAGGAAGGCCAGCGCCACATTTACGCCAAGCGTGACTTCTACATCGACGAAGACACCTGGCAGGCTGCGGTGATCGACCACTACGACGGTCGTGGTCAGCTGTGGCGCGTGGCCGAGGCGCATGCCGAGAACTACTACGACAAGCAAGTGCCGTGGTATGCCCTGGAAACCCTCTACGACCTGCAGTCCGGCCGCTATCTGGCGCTGGGCATGAAGAACGAAGAGAAGAGCGCGTATGACTTCGGCTTCACCGCCACCACCAGCGACTTCACGCCGGCCGCTCTGCGTCAGGATGGTGTCCGCTAAACCGCGGTAAACCCGAGGCCGCATCCTCGTGAAAACGCCCCGACCGGTTCGGGGCGTTTTTGTGTCTGTAGTCTTTTTGTAGCCATTTGTAGCAGCAACCTTCATAACCGGTTCGATTAAGGCTAGTCTGCGGACATCTGCAACGCCGCCAACCGCCATTCGAACAAGAGCCGGCCATGACTGATCTGTCCCCGCTTCCGGGTCCTGCAAGTGCTGCCATCGCGGCATTGGAGGGGCGTTTTTTTCGCCCGCCACTGCCCGACGGCTACGTGCTGCGACCGCGTCTGTGCGAGCGTCTGCAAGCCGGGCTCGGCGGGAGTCTGCTGCTGGTCAGTGCGCCAGCGGGGTTCGGCAAAAGTTCGCTGGCGGTGGAGTTCTGTCAAAGCCTGCCGGCGCACTGGCAAAGTCTCTGGCTCGGTTTGAGCGCTCGTGACAGCGATCCCGGACGTTTTCTCGAGCGTCTGCTCGAAGGCTTGCAAGACTATTATCCCGCCTTGGGCGCCGGCGCCCTCGGGCTGCTGAAAATGCGGCAGCGCCATCAGCCGTTCGCCTTTGAAGAATGGCTCGACGGCCTGCTGGATGAGCTGGCACTGCACCTCGATCCTGCCGCGCCATTGCTACTGGTGCTCGACGATTATCATCTGGCCCAAGGCCCGGTGCTGGACCGTTGCCTGCAGTTTTTCCTTAATCATTTGCCCGACGGCCTGCTGGTCATGGTCACCAGCCGCCAGCGCCCGGACTGGCATCTGGCGCGCCTGCGCCTGTCGCGGCAGTTGCTCGAACTGCATGAACAGGATCTGCGCCTGACTCACGACGAAGCGCTGACGCTGCTCGATCGTCACAGCACTTCACTGCGTGGCGAAGCCCTGGAAAACCTGATCCAGCGCAGCGAAGGCTGGGTAGCTGGTTTGCGCTTCTGGTTGCTGGCGGTGTCCGAGGCCGGCAGCGATGCAGCATTGCCGCAAGCGCTGAACGGCGGGGAAGGGCTGATCCGCGATTATCTGCTCGAAGAAGTCATCGATTGCCTGCCGGCCGAGGTGCAAGCCTTTTTGTATGACACCGCGCCGCAGGAGCGTTTCTGCAGCGAGTTGTGCGACGCGGTACGCGAAGCCCATGACAGCGCCGAGATTTTGCGTTTCCTGCTCGCTCATCAGGTGTTTCTGGTGCCGCTCGATGAGCATGGGCACTGGTATCGCTATCACCATCTGTTTTCCGATTTGCTGCGCAGCCGTCCCCCGGCACAGGCGCTGGTGCCGACTGCCACGCTGCACTTGCGTGCCTGCCGCTGGTTCAACGCGCAGGGCTTGCTCGACGAAGCCGTGGAGCAGGCACTGCGCGCCGGTCACCTCGATGTGGCGGCAAATCTGGTGCAGAACCTGTCCGAAGAGCAACTGCTCGCCGAGCAGAATGTCGGCATGCTGCTGCGCTGGAAAATGGACTTGCCCGACAGCCTGCTGATCAGCACGCCGCGGCTGATCGTTCTGTACAGCTGGGCACTGGGGCTGGCCTGCCAACTCGATGCCGCCGAAGAGCTGTCCAGTCATCTGAGCCGCTTTCTGCCAGCGCCTTCGGCCACCGCGCAGAAATCGATGCTGGCGCAATGGCTGGCGCTGAGCGGGATCATTGCCCGCGGGCGCGGTCATCGTGAACTGACAATCAGATATTGCACCGAAGCCCTGGAAAGCTTGCCGGCCAAACGTTACGGGCAACGGCTGATGTGTTTGTCGACTCTGTCCAATCTGGCGATTGCCGATGGTGACCTGTGGCGCGCGCGCGGCCTCAACCGTGAGTCGCTGGAGCTGGCGCAACGCGTCGGCAATCCGCTGTTCGAGGCGCTGGCGCATTACGACCGGGCGCGGGTGCTGCAATCGCGTGGCGAAATCCTCCGTGCGCTGGACGAAGTGCATCAGGGCCTGGAGCGCCTGCGCGGCTTGTCGCCGCAACGGCTGTACGCCGTGCGCGCGCGGCTGACGTTGTACGAAGGTTTTCTGTTGGCGATGCGCTTGCAGCCCGACGCGGCAAGAGTGCGTCTGCTGGCCGGGCTTGGCGAAGCCCGCGCCTGTCGCGATATCAGCGTGTTGATCGGTCATTGCGTGATTGCCCGCTTGGACGGTAGCCGTGGCGAATTCGCCAGGGCATTTGCCGAACTCGCCGAAGCCGAACGCTTGATGCACATCTGGGATGTACCGCCGATTTACTACCTGGCGATGATTACCCTGGTCAAATGCGAGCTGTGGCTGGCACAGGGGCGTACCGATCTGGCCGAGGCCTGGCTTGCTCGGTTGGGGCAGACTTATACCGGCGAGCGTGCCGCCGCGCCGCCGGAGTTTCATCCACAGCTGCCATTGCATGTGGAACTGCAACAAGCGCTGCTCGATATGATTCAGGGGCAACCGATGCTCGCTGAGGGACGCCTGAATGTCCTGCATGAAAATGGTCAGCAAACCGGGCGGCAACTGCTCAGTGTGATGGCGTTGACGCAGAAGGTGGCGTTGTTGCTAACGGTGGGCCGTGAGCCGGAAGCCCGCAAGGTACTGACCCAGGCATTGGAAGCTGCGACTGGCGGTGTGCTGCAACCGTTTGATGCGTTGCTGACGGGGCACGCGGATTGGCTGCGTGCGCAGGTGCAGAATTCACCCGCGCTGGCCGGGCAACAATTGCTGAAACGTTTTGCGCCGACGGCGTCGCGCGCTCCCGTAGAGCCCGCCGGCAATGAGCAATTGAGTAGCCGGGAACTGGCCGTACTCCGCCTGATCGCCCAAGGTTGTTCGAATCAGGAAATCAGCGAGCAGTTGTTCATCTCGTTGCACACCGTGAAAACCCATGCTAGCCACATCAACAGCAAACTCGGCGTCGAGCGCCGTACGCAGGCAGTGGCGCGGGCCAAGGAGCTGGGGCTGCTCGGGTAAAGAGGCGGTGAGTGACGGGCAAAAAAAACGCCCCGAAGCATCGGAGCGTTTCAGATATGGCGGCCTGTTTGAAAGACCGCCCGCGATTGCATCAAGCGTCAGGCTACAAGATCGGTAACGCTGAAGTTGTTAACGCCGACCAGCTGGATTTCAAAGTCCGCGCCGGCATTGCCACTGACATTGCCCGACAGCACATGGTCAACGAAGCGCAATTGGCCTGCTCCGGTGAAATCGGCAGCGCCAATGAAACTGAAGCTGTTGAAGCCCGCCTGCAACAGGTTCGCGTCAAATGCCCTCAGATCTATCTTGTCACCTTCCGTCTGGCTGAAATCGGTAATCACATCGCGTAGTACGCCAAGTCCGGTCTCGTGCCAGTCGTTGAACACAAACAGATCGGCACCGGAACCACCGGTCATGGTATCCGCTCCCAGCCCGCCGATCAGCGTGTCATTGCCCGCCATTCCATTGAGCGTGTTGCTGCCCTCGTTACCCAGCACCCGGTTGTTGAGCTCGTTGCCGGTGGCGCTGAGGTTCGCGGTACCGGTCAGGATCACGTTTTCCACGTTGGCACCGAGGGTGTAGTCGATGGAGCTGAAGACGCGGTCGTACTGGGTCGCGACATTGTTGCTCTCGACCACGACATCGCCAATGTTGTCGACGTAGTAAGTGTCATTGCCGTCGCCACCGATCATGGTGTCGGCGCCCGCCAGACCATTGAGGGTGTTGGCGCCGTCATTGCCGGTCAACAGGTTGTCCAGCTGGTTGCCGTTCAGGGTGAGATCGGCGGTCCCGGTCAACAACCCGTCTTCAACGTTGGCGCTGAGGTTGTAGCTGACGGAGGTCTTGACCAGGTCGTGACCTTCGTTGGCCAGCTCGGTGACGGTATCGGCGGCATTGTCGACGATATAGGTGTCATCCCCGGCGCCACCAATCATGGTGTCAGCACCGGCCATGCCGTTGAGGAGGTTGTTACCGATGTTGCCCAGCACCCGGTTGTTGAGCTCGTTGCCGGTGGCGTTGAGGTCTGCGGTACCGGTCAGGATCACGTTTTCCACGTTGGCGCCGAGGGTGTAATCGATGGACGCGAAGACGCGGTCGTATTGGGTCGCGGCGTTGTTGCTTTCGACTACGACATCGCCAATGTTGTCGACATAGTAAGTGTCGTTGCCGTCGCCACCGATCATGGTGTCGGCGCCTGCCAGGCCATTGAGCGTGTTGCTGCCCTCGTTACCCAGTACCCGGTTGTTGAGCTCGTTGCCGGTGGCGCTGAGGTTCGCGGTACCGGTCAGGATCACGTTTTCCACGTTGGCGCCGAGGGTGTAGTCGATGGAGCTGAAGACGCGGTCGTATTGGGTCGCGGCATTGTTGCTCTCGACCACGACATCGCCAATGTTGTCGACGTAGTAAGTGTCATTGCCGTCGCCACCGATCATGGTGTCGGCGCCCGCCAGACCATTGAGGGTGTTGGCGCCTTCATTGCCGGTCAACAGGTTGTCCAGCTGGTTGCCGTTCAGGGTGAGATCGGCGGTCCCGGTCAACAACCCGTCTTCAACGTTGGCGCTGAGGTTGTAGCTGACGGAGGTCTTGACCAGGTCGTGACCTTCGTTGGCCAGCTCGGTGACGGTATCGGCGGCATTGTCGACGATATAGGTGTCATCTCCGGCGCCACCAATCATGGTGTCAGCACCGGCCATGCCGTTGAGGAGGTTGTTACCGATGTTGCCCAGCACCCGGTTGTTGAGCTCGTTGCCGGTGGCGTTGAGGTCTGCGGTACCGGTCAGGATCACGTTTTCCACGTTGGCACCGAGGGTGTAGTCGATGGACGCGAAGACGCGGTCGTATTGGGTCGCGGCGTTGTTGCTTTCGACTACGACATCGCCAATGTTGTCGACATAGTAAGTGTCGTTGCCGTCGCCACCGATCATGGTGTCGGCGCCTGCCAGGCCATTGAGCGTGTTGCTGCCCTCGTTACCCAGTACCCGGTTGTTGAGCTCGTTGCCGGTGGCGCTGAGGTTCGCGGTACCGGTCAGGATCACGTTTTCCACGTTGGCACCGAGGGTGTAGTCGATGGAGCTGAAGACGCGGTCGTACTGGGTCGCGGCATTGTTGCTCTCGACCACGACATCGCCAATGTTGTCGACGTAGTAAGTGTCATTGCCGTCGCCACCGATCATGGTGTCGGCGCCCGCCAGACCATTGAGGGTGTTGGCGCCTTCATTGCCGGTCAACAGGTTGTCCAGCTGGTTGCCGTTCAGGGTGAGATCGGCGGTCCCGGTCAACAACCCGTCTTCAACGTTGGCGCTGAGGTTGTAGCTGACGGAGGTCTTGACCAGGTCGTGACCTTCGTTGGCCAGCTCGGTGACGGTATCGGCGGCATTGTCGACGATATAGGTGTCATCTCCGGCGCCACCAATCATGGTGTCAGCACCGGCCATGCCGTTGAGGAGGTTGTTACCGATGTTGCCCAGCACCCGGTTGTTGAGCTCGTTGCCGGTGGCGTTGAGGTCTGCGGTACCGGTCAGGATCACGTTTTCCACGTTGGCGCCGAGGGTGTAATCGATGGACGCGAAGACGCGGTCGTATTGGGTCGCGGCGTTGTTGCTTTCGACTACGACATCGCCAATGTTGTCGACATAGTAAGTGTCGTTGCCGTCGCCACCGATCATGGTGTCGGCGCCTGCCAGGCCATTGAGCGTGTTATCGAGTGCGTTGCCTGTCAATGTGTCGCTGAAGGCAGAGCCCAGCGCATTTTCGATTTTGGCGCCGATGGCGATCGCCAGACCCAGGTTTGTAGCCGTTTGAGTGTTCAAATCGACAAACGCCTTGCCGATCTGACTGAATGTACCCTCATTGAGGTTGATGCTGACAGCTGCGAGCTGATTACTGCCGTCAATGGTGTCGTTACCACCGGCGTCCCAGATCGTTTCGAAGACCGATTGGTTTGCGTCCCATTTGTAAACGTTGTCGCCGGTCTGCCACAGCATGTTGGCGCCGTACAGCGTCTGGATTACGACGAGGTCCAGGACCATGGGCGTGGTCGGCAGATAAGAATAGTTGTTGTTGTAGCTCATCACGGTGAAGTGAACATCATCCATCGATGGGTCCAGCAACGTTTTGTTCGTCGGGCTGACATCGAATGGATGTTTGAGACCTAGCGCATGGCCTATCTCGTGCACGAATGTCAGATAGTCGTAGCTACCCTTACCCGGGGTTGGATCGTTGGTTTGCGGTCCGATCCAGACATCGCCAGCCACCGGTGAATTCCCCGGAAAGTACGCCCACGCGGCAGTTTGGTCGTCCATCAAGCGATAGGCGCCAAAGCGCAGATCACCTACGTTATTGATGTTGTCGCTGGTAAGGGTAAAGGTCAGATTCGCAACGGCACTCCACGCCCCCAAGGCAGCAGTCACGGCGCTCTGCTGGCCGGAAGTGAGTGCATACAGAGCGTTGTATTCGTTATCCGGGCTATAGTCGGTTACGAAATAGGAAGTCACTGGCGCCATGAAGCTATAGCTCAGATTGGTCGCGCCGTATGGGCTCCAGTTTGATCCCAGCCAATATGTGCCGGAGATCAAGCTGTCGATCAGCGTGTTGCCAGTCAGAGAGGCTGGAAAACTGAAGGAGTACGTCGAGGGAGTAGGCATGTCTATCTGATTTCCTGGGTGCGCTGCGGCCCTTCCTGAATGCGACCGCTACAAAAAAGGCGATTTTGCATCAGAAATGAAATTTATAACATCATTTGGCCATCATTTTCTGATGTATGGCGTCAAATTACTGGCTTGGCGTTATGTATCGGCTCGTGCAGTAAAATCCTGAGCAACCTATCGCCGCCTGCCGAGGATTCCCATGTCAGCCTTGCAACCTTCACTCATCCGCGAAACCTTCCCCGTCGGCCCGCTCCAGTGCAACTGCACGATCATCGGCGACCCGATCACAAAAAAGGCCATCGTCGTCGACCCCGGCGGCAACCCGGACCTGATCATGGCGCGCCTCGACGCCCATGGCCTGAAGGTCGTCAGCATCATCCACACCCACGCCCATCTCGATCACTTTCTCGCTTCCGGGCAGATGAAAGAAAAAACCGGCGCGACCCTGCATCTGCACAAGGACGACCAGTTCCTCTGGGACAACCTCGAGATGCAATGCCAGATGTTCGGCGTGCCGTACACGCCGGTGCCGTCGCCGGATCGCTGGTTGAGCGACGATGAAGAACTGGCTTGCGGTTGCGGTGTGGCACTGCACACGCCGGGGCATACGCCAGGTTCCATGAGCTTCTGGTTTTCCGAGGCTAAGCTGTTGATAGCCGGCGACACGTTGTTCCGTCGTGGCGTAGGGCGCACGGATTTATGGGGCGGTGATCAGGCGACCATCGTGCGCTCGATCAAGCAGCGGCTGTATACGCTGGATGAGGACGCGACCGTGGTGACCGGGCATGGGCCGGACACCCGCCTGGGCGACGAGATGCGTGAGAACCCGTTTGTGCGTGCCTGAATTTTTTGTCACGGGTGTGCGGCGGAATTTTTGGGCATTGTCATGATCCAACGCCCGCACGGGTCCATTCATCGATGGCCGCTGCACCATAGAATGCAAAAAATGTAGGAGCTCTCCATGTTCACCACGCGTCGTTTGATTATTTTCGCTACTGCCGTGGCCGTGCTGTCCGGCTGCGCCTCGCCTAACCCGTATGACAATCAGGGGCAGGCCGACGGTGGCTCGCAAGGCATGAGCAAAACCGCCAAATACGGTGGCCTCGGTGCCTTGGCCGGCGCGCTCGCCGGTGCTGCGATCGGTCACGATAACCGTGGCAAGGGCGCGTTGATCGGCGCCGCCGTCGTCGGTGCCTCGGCTGCCGGTTACGGTTATTACGCCGACCAGCAGGAGAAGAAACTGCGCGCGAGCATGGCCAACACTGGCGTTGAAGTGCAGCGCCAGGGCGATCAGATCAAGTTGATCATGCCGGGCAACATCACCTTCGCGACTGATTCGGCGAACATCGCTTCGAGCTTCTACCAACCGTTGAACAACCTGGCCAACTCGCTGAAAGAGTTCAACCAGAACCAGATCGAAATCGTCGGCTACACCGACAGCACTGGCAGCCGCCAGCACAACATGGACCTGTCCCAGCGTCGTGCGCAAAGCGTGGCGACCTACCTGACTTCGCAAGGCGTCAGCGGTGCCAACCTGTCGGCCCGTGGTGCCGGCCCGGATAATCCGATTGCCAGCAACGGTGACGTCAATGGCCGCGCGCAGAACCGCCGGGTTGAAGTCAACCTGAAGGCGATTCCGGGTCAGCAGTATGGTGGTCAGCAGCAACAGCCGGGTACGGTGCAGCAGTATCCGTAAAGGGTTGCCTGAATGAAGAAATGCCCGGTCCTGTGACCGGGCATTTTTTTGTGTCGCCTGTTATGGCCCCATCGCGAGCAGGCTCACTCCTACATCTTGAAATGCATTCCCCTGTAGGAGTGAGCCTGCTCGCGATGGCGATAAAATGGGCACCACAAAATCATCAGACACAAAAAAGCCCCCGGACACATCACTGTCCGGGGGCTTCTTGTCTGTCGCTGCGACTGCTTACTTCTTCAACCCGTAATGCTCATCGAGCATGCCCGGCGAGTTCGGGCTCTTCGGTGCGTAGTCACGCGGTGGTTCCTGATCGCGCGGCGGCGTCAGGCGCTCACGCGGTGCCTGCGCGGCATCCGCATGCAGGGCGGCGATCAGGCGCTGGCGGGTCTGCTCGTCCAGGGCCAGACGGTTGGCGCCCTCGGCGAGGTGATCCTGTACTTCCTGATAGCTCTGAGTGAGCTTCTTGACCAGCATCGCCGTGCTGTTGAAGTGAGTGACCACCTCGTTTTGATAACTGTCGAAACGCTCCTGGATATCATCCAGTTGACGCTGCGTACGGCTCGGTGCGGCGTTCGGCGCAACGCGCGCGATCAGGAATCCAATGGCGACACCCACAACCAGGGCAAGAGTCGGTAACAACCAAACTAAGAGCGAGTGTTCCACGAGTCCTTCCTCTATAAACGGCTTTGCTTTACGTTAACGGCTCGAACCTGCGCTGTATACCGCGATTCACTCGCAATAGATCGGCACAGACAATTTGCTAGACGAGTCGACCCGATTCGAGGTCACGGAGTTCCTCCCTTGCTGATGCGTGAAACCCCTGTAGTGATTGCCGGCCCGGTGGGTCAATTGGAAAGTCTTTACCTGGACAACGAGCAGCCGCGTGGCATCGCGCTGATCTGCCATCCGAACCCGGTGCAGGGCGGCACCATGCTCAACAAGGTCGTCTCGACCCTGCAGCGCACCGCGCGCGACGCAGGTCTCATCACCTTGCGCTTCAACTATCGCGGCGTCGGCGCCAGTGAAGGCACCCACGACATGGGTTCCGGTGAAGTCGATGACGCCCAGGCCGCCGCTGCCTGGCTGCGGGAAAAACACCCGGACCTGCCGCTGACCCTGTTCGGTTTTTCCTTCGGCGGATTTGTTGCAGCAAGTCTTGGCGGCCGTCTCGAAGCCGAGGGCGTGCAGCTCAAACACCTGTTCATGGTCGCCCCAGCGGTGATGCGCCTTGGCGAGCAGGATCAACTGCCACAGCACGGCGAACTGACGTTGATTCAGCCGGAAACCGACGAGGTCATCGATCCGCAGCTGGTTTACCAATGGTCCGAACAACTCCAGCGCCCCCACGAGCTGCTGAAAGTGGCAGAATGCGGACACTTTTTTCACGGCAAGCTGACCGATCTCAAGGATCTGATCCTGCCGCGTCTCTCGAATTGATTGCAGTCTGACAAGCGATTACCCATGACCAACCGTACCCGCATCCTCACCGGCATCACCACCACTGGCACGCCGCACCTGGGCAACTACGCTGGCGCGATTCGCCCGGCGATCCTCGCCAGCCGCGACAGCAACGCCGATTCGTTTTACTTTCTGGCTGACTACCACGCCCTGATCAAATGCGATGACCCGCTGCGCATCCAGCGCTCGCGTCTGGAAATCGCCGCGACCTGGCTAGCCGGTGGCCTGGATGTTGACCGCGTGACTTTCTACCGCCAGTCCGACATTCCGGAAATCCCTGAGCTGACCTGGTTGCTGACCTGCGTCGCCGCCAAGGGCCTGCTCAACCGTGCGCACGCCTACAAGGCCTCCGTGGACAAAAATGTCGAGACCGGTGAAGACCCGGACGCCGGGATCACCATGGGCCTCTACAGCTATCCGGTGCTGATGGCCGCGGACATCCTGATGTTCAACGCGCACAAGGTGCCGGTCGGTCGCGACCAGATCCAGCACGTGGAAATGGCCCGGGATATCGGTCAGCGCTTCAACCATCTGTTCGGCCAGGGCAAAGAGTTCTTCACCATGCCTGAAGCGTTGATCGAAGAAAGCGTGGCGACCTTGCCAGGCCTCGACGGGCGCAAAATGTCGAAGAGCTACGACAACACCGTCCCGTTGTTCTCCAGTGCCAAAGAGATGAAGGACGCGATCTCGCGGATCGTCACCGACTCCAAAGCGCCAGGCGAAGCCAAGGATCCGGACAACTCGCACCTGTTCACCCTGTTTACGGCGTTCGCTACACCGGCACAGGCTGACGAATTCCGCAGCGAACTGCTCGGCGGCCTGGGTTGGGGCGAGGCGAAAAACCGTCTGTTCCAGCTGCTCGACAACGAACTCGGCGAGGCGCGCGACAAGTATCACCAGTTGATCGAGCGCCCGGCGGATCTGGAAGACATTCTGCAGATCGGCGCGAAAAAGGCCCGTGCCGTGGCCACGCCGTTCCTCAATGAATTGCGTGAAGCGGTGGGCCTGCGTTCTTTCGTCAATCAGGTGCAGGTTGCCGCGACCACCAAGAAGAAAGCCGCGAAAGCCGCACGTTTCGTCAGCTTCCGCGAAGACGACGGTAGCTTCCGTTTCCGTCTGCTGGCGGCCGATGGCGAGCAATTGCTGTTGTCGCGCAACTTCGCCGATGGCAAAACCGCCGGGCAAGTGACCAAGCAGTTGCAATCGGGCGAGCCGCTGGACGTGCGCAACGATGAGCTGAGCTTCAGCGTCTGGCTGCAAGGCGAATGCGTCGGCGACAGCCCGGCGTTCGCCGACGCGGCTGCGCGGGACGCGGCCATCGCGGCACTGCGCGTCGCGCTGACCCCGGCTCAGGACTGATCGGCGGCACGACCCGACCAAGGGCCGATTGCCATTCCCGCGGGCCGTCGCTACAGTGACGGCCCGTTTTTGTTGCCTTGCTAACGAATTATGACGCCCCTAGAACGATATCAAGCAGATCTGAAACGCCCGGACTTCTTCCATGACGCTGCGCAGGAAACCGCTGTGCGTCATTTGCAGCGTCTGTACGACGACCTGATCGCCGCCGACCAGAACAAGCCGGGGTTCCTCGGCAAGCTGTTTGGCAAAAAAGATCAGACGCCGGTCAAGGGTCTGTATTTCTGGGGCGGCGTCGGTCGCGGCAAGACTTACCTGGTCGACACCTTCTTCGAAGCGCTGCCGTTCAAGGAAAAGACCCGCACCCACTTCCACCGCTTCATGAAGCGTGTGCACGAAGAGATGAAAACCCTCGGCGGCGAGAAAAACCCGCTGACCATCATCGCCAAGCGCTTCGCGACCGAGTCGCGGGTGATCTGCTTCGATGAATTCTTCGTGTCCGACATCACCGATGCGATGATTCTCGGCACCTTGATGGAAGAGTTGTTCAAGAATGGCGTGACCCTGGTTGCGACCTCGAACATCGTCCCGGACGGTCTGTACAAGGACGGCCTGCAACGCGCGCGCTTCCTGCCAGCGATTGCGCTGATCAAGCAGAACACCGAGATCGTCAACGTCGACAGCGGCGTCGACTACCGTCTGCGCCACCTCGAACAAGCCGAGCTGTTCCACTATCCGCTCGACGAAGCCGCTCACGAAAGCCTGCGCAAGAGCTTCAAGGCGCTGACGCCGGAGTGCACCGCCGCGGTCGAAAACGATGTGCTGATCATCGAGAACCGCGAAATCCGTGCGCTGCGCACTTGCGACGACGTCGCCTGGTTCGACTTCCGTGAACTGTGCGACGGCCCGCGCAGCCAGAACGATTACATCGAACTGGGCAAGATTTTCCATGCCGTGTTGCTCAGCGGTGTCGAGCAGATGAGCGTCACCACCGACGACATCGCCCGACGCTTCATCAACATGGTCGACGAGTTCTACGACCGCAACGTCAAGCTGATCATTTCTGCCGAAGTCGAGCTGAAGGATCTGTACACCGGCGGCCGCCTGACCTTCGAATTCCAGCGCACGCTGAGCCGGTTGCTGGAGATGCAATCCCACGAATTCCTGTCACGGGCGCACAAGCCGTAGGGCTATCGGGAAAAAGGCCTGCGATTGCAGGCCTTTTCATTAATAAAGTACGTTTTTTGCTGCTGCATGGCGCGGGCTCGAATGCAGTAACGATCTGGTCGAGGATTGCCGTATGAGGTTTGTTGGTGCGGATGGTTTGAGAGGGATTGCCTGCCTGATTGTATTGATCCTGCATTCGTTTTATTTTTTTTTCGATGGTCTGAATGGCTTTATTACCGGGTTGCCGAAAATAGGCGTTTGGTTGTTCTTTGTTTTAAGTGCCTTCCTGCTAACCGCGAAATTCGAGGCGCAAGGTTTTTCAGCTCAGGCCTTGCTTGTTTATATGGTCGGGCGAGTGGTACGTATTCTGCCCCTCTATGTTTTGTTTGTGCTGATCTATTGGTGGTTTGGGACTGCGGGGATAAATAGTCTTGATGATTTGACTCGCGCATTACTGCTGGGTGGCACTTATGCGCATCTCTGGACGGTGCCTGTTGAGTTCAAATATTATATTTTTCTGCCGCTGGTGGCTTTCATCCTCATTACAAGCAAGCAGCGTTTTGGTGCTATGGGGTGTTTTTCTGTTGGCATATTGGTGGTCATTCTGGAGCAAATGCTGTGGCCTTACTGGAATGCGCCTATGGCCGGCTCAGAGGTAAAGTGGTACCTCTCTTCTTTTGCTCTTGGTTCTCTGGCCGCGATGTTCAGAAGCGAATCGGTAAAATGGGCCAGTGCTCGTAACTCCGACCTAGTTACCTTGGGTTTTCTGTTTGTGATTGCGCTGATAAGCCCTTACAGTCGCTACAAATTACTTGGTCTTGAACCTGATCAGTATTTGATAAACAAATTTTTATATCTTAGCGCGCTGTGTGCAGTGCTGATGCTCTTCGTCGTGCATGGGCAAGGCATAATCGGTAGAGCAATAAAGTCCCGGCCTCTGAGGTGCGTAGGTTATTGGAGCTATCCGATTTATTTGGTGCATTGGCTCATCGTGGTAAAACTTTCATCCCTGTATCCAGGCAGTTTGGGGGCGTTGTTTCTGGCTGTCGCGGGTTCTATTCTGGCTGGTGGTGTTATTCACTATAGCCTGGAAGTTCCGCTCGAAAGATTCAGGCGCTGGAGCCTCGTGCGTCTATCTGCGCCAGCTTCCCTGAATTTGGCTTTCAGCCGTTTGCCATGGCGAAACAGGTCTTGAACTTACGGCACGGCCACGCTTGAGTTTTCATGGCGGCCTTTGCCGCTATGAAAACTCAAGGTTGATGAGGTTGTTCTAAGCCGCCTGCTGAAACTGCTGCCGATACTGGTTCGGCGACAATTCGGTGTGCTGGCGGAACAATCGCGCAAAGAAGCTCGCGTCGTCATATCCCACCTCATAGCTGATGGTCTTGATGCTCTTGCGGCTGCCCGACAGCAAGCCCTTGGCGGTTTCGATGCGCAGGCGCTGCAGGTAGTGCAGCGGTTTGTCACCGGTGGCGGTCTGGAAGCGGCGCATGAAGTTGCGGATGCTCATGCCGTGTTCACGGGCCACGTCTTCGAAGCGGAACTTGTCGGCGAAATGTTCTTCGAGCCAGTGCTGGATCTGCAGGATGATCACGTCCTGGTGCAGCTTCTGCCCACCGAAACCAATGCGTCCCGGCGAATAACTGCGCTGCACTTCGTAAAGAATGTCGCGGGCCACGGCTTGCGCCACGTTGGCGCCGCAGAAGCGCTCGATCAGATAAATGTACAAGTCGCAGGCTGACGTAGTGCCGCCAGCGCAGTACAGATTGTCGGCATCGGTCAGGTGTTTGTCCTGATTCAGATACACCTTGGGGAAGCGCTCGGCGAAAGCATTGAAGAAACGCCAGTAGGTGGTCGCTTCCTTGCCGTTGAGCAAACCCGCTTCGGCCAGCCAGAACACTCCGGTGGCTTCGCCGCATAACACCGCACCACGGGCGTGTTGCTCACGCAGCCACGGCAGGATTTGCGGATAACGGCTGCACAGCGTGTCGAAGTCATCCCAGAACGCTGGAAGGATAATCACGTCGGCGTTTTCCAGGCCGCCATCGACCGGCATCACCACGTCACTGAAACTGTTCACCGGTTTGCCATCGGGGCTGACCAGGCGCGTTTCGAACGCCGGTGTCAGGCCCTGGCCCAGTTGTTTGCCATAACGCAGGCTGGCCAGATGGAAGAAGTCCTTGGCTTGCATGAGAGTGGAAGCGAAAACCCGGTCGATTGCCAGGATGCTGACGCGCCGCAAGGGCGTGGAGACGTGCTTGGACATAATTCAACTTTTGTTTTGTTTTTATAAGGGAAAGTGGTCACCAGACGGCTGGATCGTCTTATTTTTTGTCGGATGTGTCCAGTGTCCCGTGACGCTGGCGGCGCATAGTCTCTGAAGGACGTATCCCTCCAACAAGAAAGACAGGTGCCGCATGATCCCCAGAACCTTGTTCAGCGCAGAGCACGAATTGTTCCGCGACAGCGTACGAACCTTCCTCGAAAAAGAAGCGGTGCCGTTCCACGCGCAGTGGGAAAAACAAGGCCACATCGACCGTCAGCTGTGGAACAAGGCGGGCGAGGCGGGGATGCTCTGCTCGCACCTGCCGGAGGAATACGGCGGGCTGGGCGCGGATTTTCTCTACAGCGCGGTGGTGATCGAAGAGGTCGGGCGACTGGGTTTGACCGGGATCGGTTTCTCCCTGCATTCGGACATTGTCGCGCCTTACATCCTGCATTACGGCAGTGAAGCGCTGAAGCACAAATACCTGCCGAAACTGGTCTCCGGCGAGATGGTCACGGCGATCGCCATGACCGAGCCGGGTGCAGGCTCTGATCTGCAAGGGGTTAAAACCACTGCCGTGCTGGACGGCGACGAGTATGTGATCAACGGCTCGAAAACCTTCATTACCAACGGCTTTCTCGCGGACCTGGTGATCGTCGTCGCCAAGACTGATCCGAAAGCTGGTGCCAAAGGTACCAGTCTGTTTCTGGTGGAGGCGAACACCCCGGGGTTCGAGAAGGGCAAGCGTCTGGAAAAGGTCGGCATGAAGGCTCAGGACACGTCCGAGTTGTTCTTCCAGGACGTGCGCGTGCCGAAGGAAAATCTGCTGGGGCAGGCCGGGGCAGGGTTTGCTTACCTGATGCAGGAATTACCGCAGGAACGCCTGACCGTGGCGATCGGCGGCCTGGCCTCAGCCGAAGCGGCATTACAGTGGACCCTTGAATACACCCGCGATCGCAAGGCGTTCGGCAAAGCGATCGCCGATTTCCAGAATACCCGCTTCAAGCTGGCCGAGATGGCCACGGAGATCCAGATCGGCCGAGTGTTCGTCGACCGCTGCCTAGAGCTGCATCTGCAAGGCAAACTGGATGTGCCGACGGCAGCGATGGCCAAATACTGGGGCACCGACCTGCAATGCAAGGTGCTCGATGAATGCGTGCAGTTGCACGGCGGCTACGGCTTCATGTGGGAATACCCGGTGGCCCGGGCGTGGGCGGATGCGCGGGTGCAGCGGATCTATGCCGGCACCAATGAAATCATGAAGGAGATTATTGCGCGGTCGCTCTGACCTCCGCGCGACTGACAGACCGCTATCGCGAGCAGGCTCACTCCTGCACTCTGGAATGCGTTCCCCTGTAGGAGTGAGCCTGCTCGCGATTGGGTCTATGAATCAGTCAAGGGGCAGGATTCGGATGATCCTTGTGAATCGCCTCGATCCCGGCCAGCACTTCATCGGAAAGCTTCAGATCAAAACTGGCAATGTTGCTGTCCAGTTGCTCAAGTGTCGTCGCACCAATGATGTTGCTGGTGACGAACGTTTGCTGATTGACGAATGCGAGGGCCATCTGCGCCGGATCCAGACCGTGCTCACGGGCCAGAGCAACGTAACGGCTGCAGGCTGCCTCAGACTGCGGGTTGAAATAGCGGCTGAAGCGGCTGTAGAGGCTCAGGCGACCTTTCGGCGGGCGCGCGCCGCCCTCGTACTTGCCCGAGAGGAAGCCGAACGCCAGCGGTGAATAGGCGAGCAGGCCGCACTGTTCGCGGATGGCGATTTCCGCCAGGCCCACTTCAAAGCTGCGGTTGAGCAGGTTGTACGGATTCTGGATCGACACCGCACGCGGCCAGCCACGGGCTTCGGCCAGGGCGAGAAAGTGCATGGTGCCCCATGGCGTTTCGTTGGACAGGCCGATGTGGCGGATTTTGCCGGCTTTCACTTGCTCGTCGAGGGCTTCGAGGGTGTCTTCCAGCGGCGTCAGGTTGGCTTCGGTCTTGTGCTTGTAGCCCAGCTGTCCGAAAAAGTTGGTGCTGCGTTCCGGCCAGTGCAGTTGATACAGATCGATGTAGTCGGTCTGCAGGCGCTTGAGGCTGGCGTCCAGCGCTTCGGTGATGTGCTGGCGGTTGTGGCGCAGGTTCTTGTCGCGAATGTAGTCGATGGTGTTGCCCGGGCCGGCGATCTTGCTGGCGAGGATCCACTCGGCGCGGTCGCCGCGACTCTTGAAGTAATTGCCGATGTAGCGCTCGGTGGTGGCGTAGGTTTCGGCTTTCGGCGGCACCGGGTACATCTCGGCGGTGTCGAGGAAGTTGATCCCGGCCTCTTTGGCGCGTTCGATCTGGGCGAAGGCTTCAGCTTCAGTGTTCTGCTCGCCCCAGGTCATGGTGCCGAGGCAGATTGCACTCACGTTCAGGTCGGTACGGCCTAGCTGGCGATAGTCCATCGGGTGCTCCTTGGGCAAAACAATCATAAAAGCAGGTTGAAATATTTTTCGCAATCTGCATAATTGCCGACCTCTTTCTGCAGTGGAAGTGATGCGCCGCCGCCGAAGAATCTTGCCGTTGAACGGACGCGCCGACCCGAGCCCCCGAAAGCGTCTGTATCCGGCTGCCTTTGACTTGTCAAAGTACGCACTATTCAGTAAGATCCGCCGTCTTATTTACAGGCGGCCCCTGAGGCTATAAAGAATGAAAACTTTTACTGCTAAACCGGAAACAGTAAAGCGCGACTGGTTTGTCGTCGACGCTGCTGGTCAGACCCTGGGTCGTCTGGCCACCGAAATCGCGAGCCGTCTGCGTGGCAAGCACAAGCCTGAGTACACTCCTCACGTTGACACCGGCGACTACATCGTCGTCATCAACGCCGAGCAGATCCGTGTTACCGGCGCTAAAACCACTGACAAAATGTACTACTCCCACTCCGGTTTCCCGGGCGGCATCAAGTCGATCAACTTTGAAAAGCTGATCGCCAAGGCCCCTGAGCGCGTGATCGAGACCGCGGTTAAAGGCATGCTGCCTAAAAACCCACTGGGTCGCGACATGTACCGTAAGCTGAAAGTCTATGCGGGCGCTGCTCACCCTCATACTGCTCAGCAGCCCCAAGAACTGAAGTTTTAACGGAATAGTACATTATGTCGGCGACTCAAAATTACGGCACTGGCCGTCGCAAGACCGCAACCGCACGCGTTTTCCTGCGTCCGGGTACTGGTAACATCTCCATCAACAACCGTTCGCTGGATAACTTCTTCGGCCGCGAAACTGCCCGCATGGTAGTTCGTCAGCCGCTGGAGCTGACCGAGACTGTCGAGAAATTCGACATCTACGTCACCGTGATCGGCGGTGGTGTAAGTGGTCAGGCTGGCGCAATCCGCCACGGCATCACTCGCGCTCTGATGGACTACGATGAAACCCTGCGTAGCGCTCTGCGCAAAGCTGGCTTCGTTACCCGCGACGCCCGTGAAGTTGAACGTAAGAAAGTGGGTCTGCGTAAAGCGCGTAAGCGTCCGCAGTACTCGAAGCGTTAATACCGCTTCCACGTTCAAAAAAGAACGCTCGATTCCTCACGGAATCGGGCGTTTTTTTATGCCTGCAGTTTTTCCAGAAAGAATTGCGCTGTGACAACTTGCCTCATTCGCAGACCCCCTATACTGCAAGGCTTAGGGGTGGAGAGCTCCGGGTAATTCCCTTGTCAGAATTGGGGCTTTTCATTACCATTCGGCAAAATTTTTATAAGTAGTACGTGGTTTATTTAGTAGACGCCTGATTTAACAGGCCAAAAAAGCTGATGGGAGAGGACTGAATGAGCAATGACGGCGTGAATGCAGGCCGGCGTCGCTTTCTGGTAGCAGCCACATCCGTGGTGGGTGCTGCAGGAGCGGTGGGGGCTGCGGTCCCGTTCGTAGGGTCATGGTTTCCCAGTGCCAAGGCGAAAGCCGCCGGCGCACCGGTGAAAGTGAATGTCAGCAAAATCGAGCCAGGCCAGCAAATGATTGCTGAATGGCGCGGCCAGCCGGTGTTCATTGTCCGCCGTACCGAGGAAATCCTGGGGAATCTGAAAAAGATCGAGGGCCAGCTCTCCGATCCGACCTCGAAAAACTCTACGCAACCCACCTATGTCGACCCTGAAGTGCGCTCGATCAAGCCGGAAATTCTGCTGCTGATCGGGATCTGCACACACCTGGGTTGCTCACCGACTTTCCGTCCCGAAGTGGCACCTGCTGATCTGGGCAAGGACTGGGTAGGCGGTTATTTCTGCCCTTGCCACGGTTCCCACTACGATCTGGCTGGCCGCGTCTACAAGTCGCAACCTGCGCCTTTGAACCTGCCAGTTCCCCCGCATTCCTATGAGACCGATGACCTGATTGTCATTGGCGTCGATACGGAGAAAGCGTGATGAGCAAGTTCATGGATTGGGTTGATGCGCGCTTTCCTGCGACCAAGATGTGGGAAGACCATCTCAGCAAGTATTACGCTCCGAAAAACTTCAACTTCTTCTATTTCTTCGGCTCTCTGGCGCTGTTGGTGCTGGTCAATCAGATCGTCACCGGCGTCTGGCTGACCATGAGCTACACGCCGTCGGCAGAAGAGGCGTTCGCTTCCGTCGAATACATCATGCGCGACGTCGAGTACGGCTCGATCCTGCGTCTGCTGCACTCGACCGGTGCTTCGGCGTTCTTCATCGTGGTGTATCTGCACATGTTCCGCGGCCTGCTCTACGGGTCGTACCAGAAGCCGCGCGAGCTGGTCTGGGTGTTCGGCATGCTGATCTACCTGGCGCTGATGGCTGAAGCGTTCATGGGGTATCTGCTGCCCTGGGGGCAAATGTCGTACTGGGGTGCGCAGGTGATCATCTCGCTGTTCGGCGCGATTCCGCTGATCGGCGATGACCTGACCCAGTGGATTCGTGGTGACTACCTGATCTCCGGGATCACCTTGAACCGCTTCTTCGCGCTGCACGTCGTGGCGCTGCCGATCGTGATTCTCGGTCTGGTGGTGCTGCACATTCTGGCGCTGCACGAAGTGGGTTCGAACAACCCTGACGGCGTCGATATCAAGAAGCACAAAGACGAAAACGGCATCCCGCTGGACGGCATCGCCTTCCACCCGTACTACACCGTGAAAGACATTGTCGGTGTCGTAGTGTTCCTGTTCATCTTCTGCTTCATTGTGTTCTTCTTCCCGGAAATGGGTGGTTACTTCCTCGAAAAACCGAACTTCGAGCCGGCCAATCCATTCAAGACGCCTGAGCACATCGCACCGGTCTGGTACTTCACGCCGTTCTACGCGATCTTGCGCGCTGTGCCGGATAAACTCCTCGGCGTTATCGCCATGGGGGCGGCGATTGCAGTGCTGTTCGTGCTGCCGTGGCTGGATCGCAGTCCGGTCAAATCGATGCGCTATAAAGGCTGGCTGAGCAAGATCTGGTTGGTGGTGTTCTGCATTTCGTTCGTGATTCTCGGCATTCTCGGTGTGCTTGCGCCGACGCCGGGCCGCACGTTGCTGTCGCAGGTCTGCACCTTCCTGTACTTCGCCTACTTCATTCTGATGCCGTTCTACACCCGGCTCGAGAAGACCAAACCGGTACCGGAAAGGGTGACTGGCTGATGAAAAAGTTATTTATTGCTCTGATTTTTGCTGCGCTGCCTTCCCTGGCTTTTGCTGCCGAGGGCCATGGTCCGGAACTGGAAAAAGTCGACATCGATGTGTCTGACAAGGCGGCTTTGCAGGATGGCGCACGGACCTTCGCCAACTATTGCATGGGTTGCCACAGTGCCAAATTCCAGCGTTACGAGCGGGTCGCCGATGACCTCGGTATTCCCCACGAGTTGATGCTGGAGAAACTGGTGTTCACCGGCGCCAAGATTGGCGACCACATGAACATCGGCATGCAGCCGGCCGATGCCAAGACCTGGTTCGGCGCAGCGCCGCCGGACCTGACCCTGGTGGCCCGCGTGCGTGGCACTGACTGGCTGTACGGTTACCTGAAGTCGTTCTACGAAGATCCGGCGCGCCCGTGGGGCGTGAACAACAAGGTATTCCCGAACGTCGGCATGCCTAACGTACTGGTCGGCCTGCAAGGTCGCCAGGTCGTAGGTTGCAAGCAGGTGCAGATCGTCGAAGACGGCAAGAAGCAATATGATCCGCTGACCGGCACGCCTTTGACTCATGAAGCCTGTGATCAACTGACCATCGTGCCTAAATCCGGTGCTCTGAACGAAGAGCAGTTCGATGAGAAGGTCAAGAATCTGGTAACCTTCCTGGCTTACTCGGCTAACCCGGTTAAGCTGCAACATCAGCGCATCGGTACTTATGTCTTGCTGTACCTGGCGTTCTTCTTTGTGTTCGCCTACCTGCTCAAGCGTGAATACTGGAAAGACGTGCACTGATACGCTTCAAGCATTGCTGTTAATCGCGCGCGCCCAAGGGCGCCTCCGATAAAGCAGGGTCTGCTCGGTCAGACCCTGCGGGAGGTGCCCTCTGGGCGCGCGCGTTTTTCCGGTTCCGAAAAATTCAACAAGCGAGGAGGATCGCCATGGGCGTGACCAATCGGTTGGCCTGTTACTCCGACCCCGCCGACCACTATTCCCACCGAGTGCGCATCGTGCTTGCAGAGAAGGGTGTCAGCGCCGAAATCATTTACGTGGAAGCTGGCCGCCAGCCGCCTAAACTGATCGAGGTGAACCCTTACGGCAGCCTGCCGACGCTGGTCGATCGCGACCTGGCGTTGTGGGAATCGACCGTGGTCATGGAGTATCTGGACGAGCGTTACCCGCACCCGCCGTTGATGCCGGTTTATCCGGTGGCGCGTGCCAACAGCCGTCTGCTGATTCATCGCATTCAGCGTGACTGGTGCGGTCTGGTGGATCTGATTCTTGATCCCAAGGCCAAGGAAGCCGCGCGGGTGGTGGCGCGCAAGGAATTGCGCGAAAGCCTGACGGGCGTGTCGCCGCTGTTTGCCGACAAGCCGTTCTTCCTCAGTGAGGAACAAAGTCTGGTCGATTGCTGCCTATTACCCATACTCTGGCGTTTGCCGATTCTGGGTATCGAACTGCCGCGGCCGGCCAAGCCGCTGCTTGATTATATGGAGCGCCAGTTTGCGCGTGAGGCTTTCCAGGCGAGTCTGTCTGGTGTCGAACGCGACATGCGCTAAGGCTTAAGGAGCCGCTATGAACTCCAGTCGACCTTATCTGGTCCGCGCGCTCTACGAGTGGATTGTGGATAACGATTGCACCCCGCACATGCTGGTCAATGCCGAATATCCGGCGGTGCAGGTGCCGCAAGGTTTCGCCAGCGACGGGCAGATCGTGCTGAACATCTCGCCAAGTGCTGTGCGTCATCTGCACATGGACAACGACGTGGTGACGTTCGAAGGGCGCTTCGGTGGTGTGCCGCACAGCCTGTACGTGCCGATCAGCGCGATTCTGGGCATCTACGCCCGGGAGAACGGTCAGGGCATGGTGTTCGATCTCGAGTCGCCGCTGGATGACGAAGACGATATCGAGCAGGATGACGATCAGCCGCCACCGGACAGCGAGCCGCCGCGCCCTAGTGGCCGGCCAAGCCTGAAAGTGGTGAAGTAATAAAAAAGGCGATCCAGATGGATCGCCTTTTTTGTGCCTGTCGTTCAGCGGTCAGTCGATGTACTCGAACAGCTTCACGATCTTCTGCACTCCGGAAACACCCTGGACCAGATTGGTCGCCTGATTGGCTTCCTGTTTGGTCAGCAGGCCCAGCAGGTAGACGATACCGTTCTCGGTGATGACCTTGATGCGCGAGCCAGGAATGCTGGCGTCGGTGAGCATCTGGGTCTTGATCTTGGTGGTCAGCCACGCGTCATTCTGACGGGCCAGCAGGGACGAAGGCTGCAGGACTTGCAGTTCGTTGTGCACCTTCTTTACACGTTGCACGTTGGCGGCGGCCTGTTCGGCCTTGGCCTTGAGGTCTTCGCGCGGGGTCTGGCCGGCGAGCAGCACAACGCCGTTGAAGCTGGTGACGACGATGTGCGAATCGTTGTCCAGGGCCGGGTCGGCCTTGGCGATGTTCACACCCACTTTGGTTTCGATCAGCGAATCGTCGATCTTGCTGCCGAAGGTGCGCGTGCCACGGTCGTCTTCGATCGGCGCCTCACGGCTGGCATTCACCACAGAGGTGCAGCCGCTGATGCCGAGGCACAGAGTCAAGGCCAGAAGGCCAAGGCGATTAGGGGTCATTCTTCACTCCCGAACAGTTGGCTGTCGATCAGATCGCAGAGGCAATGGATCGCCAGCAAGTGGACTTCTTGAATACGTGCAGTGACATTGGCCGGTACGCGAATCTCGACGTCCTCGGGCAACAGCAGCGACGCCATGCCGCCGCCATCGCGTCCGGTCAAAGCTACGACAATCATTTCGCGATCATGTGCGGCCTGGATCGCTTGAATAATGTTCGCCGAGTTACCGCTGGTCGAAATCGCCAGCAGCACGTCACCGGGTTGGCCCAGCGCGCGGATCTGCTTGGAGAACACTTCGTTGTAGCTGTAGTCGTTGGCGATCGAGGTGATCGTCGAGGTGTCGGTGGTCAGCGCGATGGCTGGCAGGCTCGGGCGCTCGCGCTCGAAGCGGTTGAGCAGCTCCGAGGAAAAGTGCTGCGCGTCGCCGGCAGAGCCACCGTTGCCGCATGAGAGCATCTTGCCCTCGTTGAGCAGGGCGTTGACCATGATCTGGCTGGCTTGCTCGATGTGCGGTGCAAGTACGTCCATCGCCTGTTGCTTGGTGTCGATACTGGCCTGGAAAAGCTGGCGAATTCGGGATTGCATGTCCATCTGTGTGACCTTAAGTAGCGCGGCTGTCCGGCACATGAATGTGCAGCCCGCAAAGCAAAGAGCAAAATGTGTCGGTGAAATTGTCCGGGTCGCAACGCCGGCGATCAACTGTCGAAAGCATTCTGCAACCAGTTCAGCTGATCGGGGTGGCTGTCGATCGCCACCACGTCGAAGCGGCAGGGGGAATTGGCCCAGCGCGATTCACGCTGAAGAAAATACTGCGCGGCGAAAATCAGTTTCTGCTGCTTGCGCGCATCGATGCTGGCAAGCGCGCCGCCCCATTGAGTGTTCTTTCTATAGCGAACTTCGACGAATACTACTGTATCGCCATCAAGCATGACCAGATCAAGCTCGCCGCGTTTGCAGAGCCAGTTCTGCGCCAGCAGGCGCAGACCCTGATTTTGCAGATGTTCGAGCGCCTGACGCTCGGCATCCTTGCCGCTTTGCGAGCGTGACCTGTCGGGCATCAGCGCGGAGTGTCCGGCAGGCGCTGCACCTGACCGCTGACAAACTGCGCCCAAGGTAGCTGACGGACAACGCGTTGGGTCTGGGTCATGCCGAGGCTGCCCGACTCACCGTCGATGCGGCTGTCCGGCAGGGCCTTGAGCTGGCCCAGGCGCGGTGCCAGGCGATAGGCGTCGACGCCCATTGCGTACAGGCGGCCGAGGCTGCCGGCGGCTTGCGGCCACTGCGCAACCACTTGCTGACGCAGTGGATCGCTGGTGTCGAGCAACCATGGGGTTTCGCAGAAGCGAATGCCGTTCATGTCGTTGTACTGGTTGACGTCACCGCTGGCGCTGTACACGTGCGAAGTCGCGTAGACCGGAACGTCACCGGCGTACTGGAAATTCAGGGTCGGCTTGATCTGCTGCGCCTGTTGTGGCGTGGCGGCAAGGAAGATGAATTCGATGTCCTGGCGACGCGAAGGCTGCGCGGCGACGTTGGTGCCGGCCGCATTCTGCAGGCTCTTGGCGCGGGCTTCACTTTGACGCAGCTGGAACATGTCGGCGATCTGCTGGGCCAGTTGCACCGGCTGATCAACACGCTCGGTGGCGACGATGCTGCCGCCGTTAGCCTGCCAGTCCTGGCTGAACGCGCGCAATACGCGGTCGCCCCATTCGCCTTTCGGCACCATGATTGCGGCGCGGTGCAGGCCATCGGCACGGGCACGGCGCGACACTTCGCGGGCTTCGTCTTCAGCGGCCAGACCGAACTGGAACAGCTGCGCCGGGCCTTGATCGCCTTCGCTGTAGTTCAGCGCAAGGGTAGTGATCGGCAGTTGCGGGCGGGTGCTCAGTTGCTTGACCAGCGGTTTTTCCAGCGGACCGACCACCAGCTGCACGCCGTCAGCCTGGGCCTTGCGGTAGAACTCGTCCATCGAGGTCAGTTTCGAGCTGTCGTAAAACTCGATGGCGGGTGGTTTTTGCCCGGCCTGTTGCGCCTGGTAGTGCGCTGCCATGAAACCTTCACGCAGGGCCTTGCCGACCGCAGCCAGTTGGCCGTCCTGGGGCAGCAGCAGAGCGATTTTGCTCAGTGGCTGGCTGGCCAGCTCCTTGAGTTTGGTCAGCGGCAGCGGCAGGTTGATTGCGGCCGGGTGCTTGGGGTTCTGCGCGCGCCAGTTGTCGATCGCCGCTTGCTGTTGTTCCAGCGTGCCGGCGGTTTTTACCGCCAGGGCCAGGGCCATCCAGCCGCCGAGGTCGTCGGTGCTGTTGGCTTGCAGTTGGTCGGCCGGCAGCGAGCCGATCAGGGTCCAGATCGCTTCGTGGTTCTTGCTTGCAGCTTCGCCTTCGAGCATCGGCGCGATGAACACGCGTTCGCGGGCGGCGGCCAGAGTCTGGCCATCAGCTTCCAGAGCGCGGGCATGCACGGTGCCGGTACGCACTTGCTGTTCTTCCGGCATCTCGCCGAGTTTCTGCAGGCTTGGATGACTCAGGGCCGTCAGCGCAGCTTTCGGCTGATTGCGGGTCATGGCCAGCTCGGCGGAAAGGGTGTTGGCGAAAATCTGCTGGCCGGGCTTGAGTTGCTCGACCGGCACCTGTTGCAGGATTTGCGCGGACTGGCCGGCATTGCCCTGACGATAGGCAAGGTCAGCGGCGCTCAAGCGCAACAGTGCGGCTTTTTCCGGGGTTTTAGCCTGGGTCGCCTGTTCGAGCAGTTGCTCGATGCTGGCATCCGGAGTCCGTGGAAGTTCGCCAAGGCTGGAGGAAGGGGAGCTGGCGCAAGCCGCCAACAAGGCAGCGAGGCAGAGGGCAGTGAACAGCCGCAGGCAAGCGATCATGTAAGTGTTCCTGATACTCGATCAAATTAGCGTGGAATTGTACCCAAGCACTGGCCGGGGCGCGATGTTACTGGCGTGAAACGGGCAATTTAGCTGGAGTAAATGTTGCGGCGGCCCACAACTGTGCGAAAAACCGCGCTCGGCGCGAGCGCATCGCAAGCCTCGTGACGCGCTACAATGGCCGCTTTTACCGATCACGAGGTGTGCGCTTTGACTGCTCCAGGTTCCCTGAATTCCGCTGCTGGCTCGCTTTATGTGGTGGCGACGCCCATCGGCAACCTGGACGACATCAGCGCCCGGGCCCTGAAAATCCTCCGCGAAGTGGCATTGATCGCCGCCGAAGACACGCGGCATTCGGCGCGGCTGATGCAGCACTTCGGCATCGGTACGCCACTGGCGGCCTGCCACGAACACAACGAACGGGATGAAGGTAGCCGGTTTATCACCCGTCTGCTGGCCGGTGACAATGTCGCGCTGATCTCCGATGCCGGCACGCCGCTGATTTCCGATCCGGGTTATCACCTGGTGCGCCAGGCGCGAGCGGCGGGCATCAATGTGGTGCCGGTGCCGGGCGCCTGCGCATTGATCGCGGCGCTGTCGGCGGCCGGTCTGCCGTCCGACCGGTTTATCTTCGAAGGTTTTCTGCCGGCCAAGTCGGTGGGGCGCAAGGCGCGTCTCGAAGCCGTCAAGGAAGAGCCGCGCACCTTGATCTTCTATGAAGCCCCGCACCGCATTCTTGAATGCCTGCAGGACATGGAAGACGTGTTCGGCGGCGAGCGCCAGGCGTTGCTGGCCCGGGAAATCACCAAGACCTTCGAAACGCTCAAGGGTTTGCCGCTGGCCGAGCTGCGCGCATTCGTCGAAGCAGACAGCAATCAGCAACGCGGCGAGTGCGTGGTGCTGGTGGCGGGCTGGACCGCGCCGGAGTCCGAAGACGCGGTCAGCAGCGAGGCGATGCGCATCCTCGATCTGCTCCTTGAGGAAATGCCGCTCAAGCGCGCCGCTGCGCTTGCCGCGCAGATCACCGGTGAACGCAAAAACGTGCTTTATCAGGTCGCGCTGGATAAACAGAAAGGCGTGTAAGCCGTCGCCCATAGCGGTCTTGCGGGTTTTAGCGCTTGTTCTTCGGCCGCTCTGCCGTTAACCTTCGCGGCGGAGAGTCGATCGGACAGTCGCTGCCCTCTATGAAAATTAGGGGGGGGAGGAAAGTCCGGGCTCCATAGGGCGAAGTGCCAGGTAATGCCTGGGAGGCGTGAGCCTACGGAAAGTGCCACAGAAAATAACCGCCTAAGCGCGCAAGCGCCGGTAAGGGTGAAAAGGTGCGGTAAGAGCGCACCGCACGTCTGGCAACAGTTCGTGGCTAGGTAAACCCCACTTGGAGCAAGACCAAATAGGGTCCCAAGGCGTGGCCCGCGCTGGGACCGGGTAGGTTGCTAAAGATGTCCAGTGATGGCCATCGTAGACGAATGACTGTTCAAGACAGAACCCGGCTTACAGATCGACTCTCCACCTTTTCTTTCCCTGCTTGAATCAATGGCAACAGGGCTGTGTAATATCAGCAGGCCTGGGCTGAAAGTCCGGCAGCGGCAAACGCAGTAATAGCCATTTCCCACCGTGCTTCAATCAACAGCAGAAGCGCATTTGTAATACCGAAAAAATCTTACTCTTAACAAACTACTTTAACTTTCGAGCGCAGCTTTCAGTGCTGCATCAGGTTATGGGTCAAAAGTCGCCGTCAGATTCTCGTTGTGCCTCCTTTTAAGCTGCTAAATCTCCGTTCTGTAAGGGTTTTCCTTTAATCCGCGCCTTGACGGTGTGGTGGGCGCATTCCTATAGTGTGCGCAAGTGGCGGAAAGTGGCATGAAGTGGGTTTTTTGAGCTCAAAACGATAAAAATTGGAGAAACGCAGACGTGTTTCGCGGAGCTAACGCTATCAGTCTCGATGCAAAGGGCCGTCTCGCCATGCCGAGCCGGTACCGTGACGAGCTCGATTCGCGCAGTTCTGGCCAATTGATCGTGACCATTGATGCCGTAGATCCATGTTTGTGTGTCTACCCGCTCGACGAGTGGGAAATCATTGAAACCAAGTTGCGCGCACTGCCTTCGCTTCGCGAAGAGAACCGTCGCCTGCAACGTTTGCTGATTGGTAATGCCGTCGACCTCGAACTCGACGGCAGTGGTCGTTTTCTGGTTCCACCGCGTCTGCGCGAGTACGCCAAGCTCGATAAGCGCGCAATGCTGGTGGGCCAACTGAACAAGTTCCAATTGTGGGACGAGGATGCATGGAACGCGGTGTCTGCCGCTGACCTTGCTGCTATTCAACAACCGGGCGCGATGCCTGATGAACTGCGTGATTTGATCCTGTGACTATTGATAGCGGCTTTAACCACATCACCGTACTGCTTGACGAAGCCGTCGAGGCTCTCGCCGTACGTCCTGATGGCTGCTATCTGGACGGCACGTTCGGGCGCGGCGGGCACAGCCGGTTGATCCTGAGCCAGCTCGGCACGGACGGTCGGCTCATCGGATTCGACAAGGACCCTCAAGCGATTGCCACCGGGCAAACGCTAGCGGCCGAAGACGGCCGCTTTGTCGTTGTGCAGCGCAGCTTTGCCGAGCTCGGTTCGGTGGTTGCCGAGCAGGGCCTGACCGGCAAGGTCAGCGGCATTCTGCTCGACCTCGGCGTATCGTCGCCGCAGCTGGACGATGCCGAGCGCGGTTTCAGTTTCCTCAACGACGGCCCGCTGGACATGCGCATGGACCCGTCCCGTGGCATCAGCGCAGCGGAATTCGTCAACACCGCGCCGGCTGAAGAAATCGCCCGGGTGTTCAAGGAATACGGCGAAGAGCGCTTCTCCGGGCGCATGGCCCGTGCCGTGGTCGAGCGTCGCGACATCAAGCCGTTCGAGCGCACCGCCGATCTGGCCGAAGTGCTGAAAGTCGCCAACCCGGCGTGGGAAAAGGGCAAGAACCCGGCGACCCGCGCGTTCCAGGGGCTGCGCATTCACGTCAACAACGAACTCGGTGATCTGGAAGCCGGCCTCGATGCCGCTCTGGAGGCGCTGGAAGTCGGCGGTCGTCTGGTGGTGATCAGCTTCCATTCGCTGGAAGACCGCATCGTCAAACTGTTCATGCGCAAACTGGTCAAGGGCGAAGCTGACAATCTGCCGCGTAACCTGCCAGTGCGCCACGTTGCCTTCGAACCGAAAATCAAAATCCATGGCAAAGCGCAGACGGCCTCCGACGCCGAACTCAAAGCCAACCCACGTTCCCGTAGTGCGGTCATGCGTGTCGCGGAGAAGTTGCGGTGAGCAAGCTTTTCGCCAAGCCATTGCCTGGCGGCAGCTTTCTGATGCTGCTGCTGTTTATCGGCGTGCTTTTTTCGGCCATCGCCGTGTCGTACAGCGCGCACTGGAACCGTCAGTTGCTCAACACTCTTTATAACGAACTCAGCGTGCGCGACAAGGCGCAGGCCGAGTGGGGCCGGCTGATTCTCGAGCAGAGCACCTGGACCGCGCACAGCCGCATCGAAGTGCTGGCCACCGAACAACTGAAGATGCACATTCCCGGCGCGGCTGACGTGAAGATGGTGGCGCCATGATGAAACTCGAAGGCGCACTGTTCCCGTGGCGCTTCCGCCTGATGGTGGCGCTGCTCGGCCTGATGGTTGCAGCGATTTGCTGGCGCATCATCGATCTGCAAGTGGTCGACCGTGACTTCCTCAAAGGGCAGGGCGACGCCCGCAGTCTGCGGCACATTCCGATTCCTGCGCACCGTGGTCTGATCACCGACCGTAATGGCGAACCTCTGGCCGTGAGTACCCCGGTGACTACTCTCTGGGCGAACGCCAAGGAAATGCAGTCGGCGAAAGAGAAGTGGCCGGCACTCGCCGCTGCGCTGGGGCAGGACCCGAAAGCCCTGGCCGAACGCCTCGAAGCCCAGGCCAATAAAGAATTCATCTACCTGGTGCGCGGCTTGACCCCCGAGCAAGGCCAGGCTGTGCTCGACCTGAAAGTGCCGGGCGTTTACGGCATCGAAGAGTTCCGCCGCTTCTATCCGGCCGGCGAAGTCACCGCGCACATGGTTGGCTTTACCGATATCGACGATCACGGCCGCGAAGGTGTCGAGCTGGCTTACGACGAATGGCTGGCCGGCGTGCCGGGCAAACGACAAGTGATCAAGGATCGGCGCGGACGGCTGATCAAGGATGTCCAGGTCACCAAAAACGCCAAGGCCGGCAAGCCCTTGGCGTTGTCGATTGACCTGCGTCTGCAATACCTGGCCAACCGCGAGCTGCGCAACGCGATCATCGAGAACGGCGCCAAGGCCGGCAGTCTGGTGATCATGGACGTGAAGACCGGCGAGATTCTCGCCATGGTCAACCAGCCGACTTACAACCCGAACAACCGTCGCAACCTGCAACCGGCGATGATGCGCAACCGCGCGATGATCGACGTGTTCGAACCGGGTTCGACGATGAAAGCCATCTCGATGAGCGCGGCGATCGAAACCGGCCGCTGGAAACCGAGCGACACCGTCGAGGTGTATCCGGGCTCGTTGCAGATCGGCAAATACACCATCAAAGACGTGTCCAAGAGCGAAGGCCCGGTGCTCGACCTGACCGGGATTCTGATCAATTCCAGTAACGTGGGCATGAGTAAAGTCGCCTTCGATATTGGCGGCGAGACGATCTTTCGCCTCGCGCAGAAAGTCGGCCTCGGCCAGGACACCGGCCTGGGCTTCCCCGGCGAACGTGTCGGCAATCTGCCGAACTACCGCGAGTGGCGCAAGGCTGAAACTGCAACCTTGTCTTACGGCTACGGTATTTCCGTGACCGCGATTCAGCTGGTGCACGCGTTCTCGGCGTTGGCCAACAACGGTCGCCTCGCGCCGCTGACCCTGATCAAAACCGACAAGATGCCGCAGACCACGCAAGTGCTGCCCGAAGCCGTGGCGAAAACCATGCAGGGCATGTTGCAGCAGGTGATCGAAGCGCCGCGCGGCGTGTTCCGTGCGCAGGTGCCGGCTTATCACGTCGGCGGCAAGTCGGGTACGGCGCGTAAAACTTCGGTCGGCACCAAGGGCTACGCCGAAAACTCGTACCGCTCGCTGTTTGCCGGTTTCGGTCCAATGAGCGATCCGCGTTACGCCATAGTCGTCGTGATCGACGAGCCGACCAAGGCCGGTTACTTCGGTGGTCTGGTCTCGGCACCGGTGTTCAGCCGTGTGATGTCCGGCACCCTGCGCCTGATGAACGTGACCCCGGACAACCTGCCGACCACGCAACAGGCCAACGCCACCCCGGTCATTCCGCTGAAAGCCAATGGAGGGCGCGGCTGATGTCATTGAGTCTGAACAAGATATTCCCCCACGCCGGCCACGATCTATTGATCCGTGAATTGGCGCTGGACAGCCGTAACGTGCGCGCCGGCGATCTGTTTCTCGCCGTGCCCGGCGGCAAATTTGACGGCCGTGCGCACATTGCCGATGCCCTGCAACGCGGTGCGGCTGCCGTGGCGTATGAAGTGGAAGGCGCCACCGTGCTGCCGATCACCGATGTGCCGCTGATTCCGGTCAAAGGTCTGGCAGCGCAACTGTCGGACATCGCCGGACGTTTTTATGGCGAGCCGAGCCATCACCTGAATCTGATCGGCGTGACCGGCACCAACGGCAAGACCAGCGTGACCCAATTGGTTGCGCAGGCACTGGATCTGCTCGGCCAGCATTGCGGCATCGTCGGTACCCTGGGTTCTGGCTTCTATGGCGCATTGGAAAGCGGTCTGCATACCACGCCGAATCCGATTGCCGTCCAGGCGACCCTGGGCGACCTGAAAAAGGCCGGCGCCAAAGCCGTGGCCATGGAAGTGTCGTCCCACGGTCTGGATCAGGGCCGCGTGACCGCGCTGGCGTTTGACGTTGCAGTGATGACCAACCTGTCTCGCGATCATCTGGATTATCACGGCACCATGCAGGCGTACGCCGAGGCCAAGGCCAAGCTGTTCGCCTGGAATGATCTGAAATGCCGCGTGGTCAATCTCGACGACGATTTCGGCCGGCAACTGGCCGCTGACAAACGCGAATCGCGCCTGATCACTTACAGCCTGCTCGACAGCAGCGCGTACCTGTTTTGCCGCGAAGCGCAGTTCGACGATCACGGCGTGCGCGCCACGCTGGTCACGCCGCAGGGCGAACATCACCTGCGCAGCACACTGCTCGGGCGTTTCAACCTGAGCAATGTATTGGCGGCGGTCGGCGCCTTGCTCGGTCTGGATTACGCCCTCGACGAAATTCTCAAAGTGCTGCCGAAACTCGAAGGTCCGGCCGGGCGCATGCAGCGTCTGGGCGGCGGCACGCAGCCGCTGGTGGTGGTCGATTACGCCCACACTCCGGACGCGCTGGAAAAAGTTCTGAGCGCACTGCGCCCGCACGTCAAAGGTCAGTTGCTGTGCCTGTTCGGCTGCGGCGGTGATCGCGATCGCGGCAAGCGTCCGTTGATGGCCGAAGTGGTCGAGCGCCTGGCTGATCAGGTTCTGGTCACCGATGACAACCCGCGTACCGAAGACCCCGCCGTGATTTTCGATGACATCCGCGCCGGTTTCACTGCTGTGGATAAAGTCACCTTCGTCGCCGGCCGTGGTCAGGCGATTGCGCAATTGATTGCCGGTGCGACGGCTGACGACGTGATTGTTCTCGCGGGCAAAGGTCACGAGGACTACCAGGAAATCAACGGCGTGCGCCATGCCTTTTCCGATCTGGTCGAGGCTGATCATGCCCTGACCGCGTGGGAGGTGGCCCATGCTTAAGGCCCTGACACTCAGCGAACTGACCAACGTCCTCGACGCCCGCCTGATCGGCAGCGATGCCAGCTTCAATGGCGTCAGCATCGACAGCCGCGCAATCCAGCCGGGCCAATTGTTTGTTGCCCTGACCGGTCCGCGTTTCGACGGTCATGATTATCTGAATGACGTCGCTGGCAAAGGCGCCGTTGCTGCACTGGTCGAGCGCGAAGTCGCCGAGAGTGCGTTGCCGCAATTGCTGGTCAAGGACAGCCGTCAGGCGCTCGGCCAGTTGGGTGCGTTGAACCGTGCCGCGTTCACCCAGCCGGTAGCCGCGGTGACCGGTTCCAGCGGCAAGACCACGGTCAAGGAAATGCTCGCGAGCATCCTGCGCACCCGCGGTCCGGTGCTGGCCACCCGTGGCAATCTGAACAACGACCTCGGCGCGCCGCTGACCTTGCTCGAACTGGCGCCTGAACATACGTCGGCAGTGATCGAACTGGGCGCCTCGCGTCTCGGCGAAATCGCCTACACCGTGGGCCTGACCAAGCCGCACGTCGCGATCCTCAATAACGCCGGTACCGCCCACGTTGGCGAGTTCGGCGGGCCGGAAAAAATCGTCGAAGCCAAAGGCGAGATCATCGACGGGCTCGCGGCCGATGGCATCGCCGTGCTCAACCTTGATGACAAGGCCTTTGGCATCTGGCAGACCCGTGCAGGCGCTCGCAAAGTATTGACCTTCGCTCTGAGCAACGTTCAGGCGGATTTCTACGCCAGCGACTTGAGCACCGATGCGCGCGGTTGCCCAGCCTTCAATCTGCATACACCGGAAGGTAGCGAGCGTGTGCAGTTGAACCTGCTTGGCACCCATAACGTCGCCAATGCCATGGCCGCCGCTGCTGCCGCTCACGCTCTTGGCGTGTCGCTGTTCGGCATCGCCACCGGCCTTGGCGCTGTGCAACCGGTCAAGGGCCGTACCGTCGCGCAACTGGCGAAAAACGGCATGCGCGTGATCGATGACACGTACAACGCAAACCCCACCTCGATGTGCGCCGCCATTGATATACTCGCCGGCTTTTCCGGCCGCACCGTCCTGGTGCTCGGAGATATCGGCGAGTTGGGCGAGTGGGCGGAGCAGGGGCACCGCGACGTGGGCGAGTACGCCCGAGGCAAGGTTTCCGCGCTTTACGCTGTCGGGCCGAACATGGTCCACGCCGTGAACGCTTTCGGTGAACAGGCGCATCACTTCGGCACGCAAGCCGAACTGATCCAGGCGCTCGACGCCGAGCAGGACACAAACACCACCATTTTGATCAAGGGTTCGCGCAGTGCAGCGATGGAAAACATCGTTGCGGCTCTGTGCGGGTCCAGTCTGGAGAAACATTAATGCTGCTGCTGCTAGCGGAGTATCTGCAACAGTTCTACAAAGGCTTCGCGGTCTTCCAGTACCTGACCCTGCGCGGGATTCTCGGTGTGCTGACCGCGCTGGTCTTGTCGCTGTGCTATGGCCCGTGGATGATCCGCACCCTGCAGAACCGTCAGATCGGCCAGTCCGTGCGTAATGATGGCCCGCAATCGCACCTGTCCAAATCCGGTACGCCGACCATGGGCGGCGCGCTGATCCTGTCGTCGATCGGCGTCAGTACCTTGCTCTGGGCCGACCTCAGCAACCGTTACGTCTGGGTGGTGTTGCTGGTCACGCTGCTGTTCGGCGCCATCGGCTGGGTCGACGATTACCGCAAAGTCATCGAGAAGAACTCGCGTGGCCTGCCGAGCCGCTGGAAATATTTCTGGCAATCGGTGTTCGGCCTCGGTGCAGCGATCTTCCTTTATATGACCGCATCCACCCCGGTGGAAACCACGCTGATCCTGCCGATGCTCAAGGACTACAGCATTCCGCTGGGCGCCGGTTTCATCGTGCTGACCTACTTTGTGATCGTCGGTTCGAGCAACGCGGTCAACCTGACTGACGGCCTCGACGGTCTGGCGATCATGCCGACGGTGATGGTTGGCGGCGGTCTGGGGATTTTCTGCTACCTGTCGGGTAACGTGAAATTCGCTGAATACCTGCTGATTCCTTACGTACCGGGCGCGGGCGAGCTGATCGTGTTCTGCGGCGCGCTGATCGGCGCCGGCCTCGGCTTCCTGTGGTTCAACACCTATCCGGCGCAAGTGTTCATGGGCGATGTTGGCGCCCTGGCACTTGGCGCGGCACTGGGCACCATTGCGGTGATCGTCCGTCAGGAAATCGTCCTGTTCATCATGGGCGGCGTGTTCGTGATGGAAACCCTGTCAGTGGTCATTCAGGTTGCGTCCTTTAAGCTTACCGGTCGCCGTGTGTTCCGCATGGCACCGATCCATCACCACTTTGAACTCAAGGGCTGGCCCGAGCCGCGCGTGATCGTCCGTTTCTGGATCATCACCGTGATTCTCGTGCTGGTTGGCCTTGCCACCCTGAAGCTGAGGTAGAACGAGTGTCTCTGATCGCTTCTGACCACTTCCGCATCGTTGTCGGCCTCGGCAAGAGCGGCATGTCCCTGGTTCGCTTCCTGGCGAACCGGGGCGTGGCGTTTGCCGTGGCCGACACGCGGGACAATCCACCGGAACTGGCCACGCTCAAGCGTGACTATCCGCACGTGGAAGTGCGTTGTGGCGAGCTGGACGTCGAATTCCTCTGCCGTGCCGACGAGCTCTACGTGAGCCCCGGCCTGGCGCTGGCGACTCCGGCCCTGCAAGCCGCTGCGGCGCGTGGCGTAAAAATGGCCGGCGACATCGAGCTGTTCGCGCGTAACGCGCGGGCGCCGATCGTTGCGATCACCGGTTCCAACGCGAAAAGCACCGTCACCACGCTGGTTGGCGAGATGGCCGCCGCGGCCGGCAAACGCGTCGCCGTTGGTGGCAATCTCGGCACCCCGGCGCTGGATCTGCTCAGCGACGACGTCGAGCTGTACGTGATGGAATTGTCGAGCTTTCAGCTGGAAACCACCGACCAGCTCAATGCTGAAGTCGCGACCGTGCTGAACATCAGCGAAGACCACATGGATCGCTACAGCGGCCTGCCGGCTTATCACCTGGCCAAGCACCGGATCTTCCGGGGCGCGAAGCAGTTTGTGGTCAATCGTCAGGATGCGCTGAGCCGTCCGTTGATCGGCGAGGGCCAGCCGTGCTGGACGTTCGGCCTGAACAAACCGGATTTCAAAGCGTTCGGTCTGCGTGAAGAGGGCGGGGAGAAATATCTGGCGTTCGAATTCGAGAACCTGATGCCAGTGCGTGAGTTGAAAGTACGCGGCGCGCATAACCAGTCCAACGCCCTTGCGGCGCTGGCGCTGGGGCATGCGGTTGGCCTGCCGTTCGACGCCATGCTGTCGGCCCTGCGTAACTTCACCGGCCTCGAACATCGCTGCCAGTGGGTGCGTGATCTCGATGGTGTTGCCTACTACAACGATTCCAAAGCCACCAACGTCGGCGCCGCTCTGGCCGCGATCGAAGGGCTGGGCGCGGACATCGACGGCAAAGTGATTTTGATTGCCGGTGGCGATGGCAAGGGTGCCGAGTTCAATGACCTGCGTGAGCCGGTGGCGGCCAACTGCCGCGCCGTGGTCCTGATGGGGCGCGACGCGGACAAGATCGGCGAAGCGATCGGCGATGCCGTGCCTCTGATTCGCGCGACCTCGCTGGTCGACGCCGTCGCGCAATGCCGCGCCGCCGCGCAACCGGGCGATGTGGTGCTGCTGTCGCCGGCCTGCGCCAGTTTCGACATGTTCAAGAATTATGAAGACCGTGGTCACCAGTTCGTCCGCGCCGTGGGGGAACTGGCATGAACCTGAGAAACATCATCAAACCGTACCCGTCGCCGTTGATCACCGGGCGTGGCATCGACCTCGATTTCCCGATGCTCGCCGGGTGTCTGGCACTGCTCGGTCTCGGTTTGATCATGATTGCCTCGGCGTCCACCGAAGTGGCGGCGGCGCAGTCGGGCAGCCCGCTGTATTACATGATTCGCCACCTTATCTATGTGGTGCTGGGCCTGGGCGCGTGCATCGTCACCATGATGATCCCGATCGCCACCTGGCAGCGCCTCGGCTGGATGATGCTGATCGGTGCGTTCGGCCTGCTGGTGATGGTGATCATCCCCGGCATCGGCCGCGAAGTGAACGGGTCGATGCGCTGGATCGGTTTCAGCTTCTTCAACGTGCAGCCCTCGGAAATCGCCAAGGTGTTTGTGGTGATTTACCTCGCCGGTTATCTGGTGCGTCGCCAGAAAGAAGTGCGCGAGAGCTGGATGGGCTTCTTCAAGCCGTTCATCGTGCTGCTGCCAATGGCCGGTCTGCTGCTGATGGAGCCGGACTTCGGCGCCACCGTGGTAATGATGGGTGCAGCGGCGGCGATGCTGTTTTTGGGCGGGGTCGGGCTGTTCCGCTTCTCGCTGATGGTGGTGCTGGCGGTCGGCGCCGTGGTCTTGCTGATCCAGATGCAGCCTTACCGGATGGCGCGTCTGACCAACTTCGCCGACCCCTGGGCCGACCAGTTCGGCGCCGGTTATCAACTGTCGCAAGCGTTGATCGCCTTCGGTCGCGGCGAATGGCTGGGCGTCGGCCTGGGCAACAGCGTGCAGAAGCAGTTCTACCTGCCGGAAGCGCACACCGACTTCGTGTTCTCGGTCCTCGCCGAAGAACTCGGCGCGGTCGGTTCGCTGTGCACCGTGGCGCTGTTCGTGTTCGTGTGTATTCGCGGCATGTACATCGGCTTGTGGGCCGAAAAGTCCAAGCAGTTCTTCGCGGCTTACATGGCGTATGGCTTGTCGTTCCTGTGGATCGGTCAGTTCCTGATCAACATCGGCGTGAACGTCGGCCTGCTGCCAACCAAGGGTCTGACCCTGCCGTTCCTCAGTTACGGCGGCAGTTCGCTGGTGATCTGCTGCGCCTGTCTGGGCTTGTTGCTGCGCATCGAGTGGGAGAGTCGAACCCACCTGGGCAGCGAAGAGATGGAATTCCATGAAAGCGACTTCGCCGAGGAGCCGACTCATGGGCGCTAACGTACTGATCATGGCCGGCGGCACCGGCGGCCACGTGTTCCCGGCGCTGGCCTGTGCCCGCGAGTTTCAGGCGCGCGGCTACACCGTGCACTGGCTCGGCACGCCACGCGGCATCGAAAACGAGTTGGTCCCGGCGGCCGGTCTCGAGCTGCATCGGATCAACGCCAGCGGCTTGCGCGGCAAGGGCAAGCTGTCGCTGCTCAAGGCCCCGTTGATGTTGCTCAAATCGGTGTGGCAGGCGCGGGCGATCATGCGCCGTCTGAAGCCGGTGTGTGTGGTTGGCTTCGGTGGTTATGTGACCGGCCCTGGTGGCCTTGCCGCGAAACTGGCCGGCGTGCCGGTGATCGTTCACGAGCAGAACGCCGTCGCCGGCACCGCCAATCGGTTGCTGGTGCCGTTCGCCGCCCGAGTGTGTGAAGCGTTCCCCGACACCTTTACTCTGTCGGACAACCGCCGTACCACCGGCAATCCGGTGCGCAGCGAGCTGTTCCTCGATACCTCGCGTCCTGCTCTGGCCGGGCGCAAAGCGCGTTTGCTGATCCTCGGCGGAAGCCTGGGCGCAGAACCGTTGAACAAATTGCTGCCTGAAGCCCTGGCCCAAGTCGCTGCCGACCTGCGCCCGGAAGTGTTTCATCAGGCCGGCAAGAATCACGATGCAGTGACTGCCGAGCGTTACCACGCCGTGGGTGTGGAAGCGCAAGTGCAGCCGTTCATCAAAGACATGGCTCAAGCCTATGGCTGGGCTGACCTGGTGGTGTGCCGCGCAGGCGCGTTGACCATCAGTGAGCTGGCTGCCGCCGGTCTGCCCTCGATGCTGGTGCCTTTGCCCCACGCAATCGACGATCACCAGACCCGCAACGCCGATTATTTGGCCCGCGAAGGCGCTGCCTTCCTGATGCCGCAAAGAACGACTGGCGCCGCGGACCTTGCCGCGCGCCTGACAGAGGTCTTGATGCAACCGCAACGACTCGAAGCAATGGCCCAAGCGGCCCGCCGTCTGGCCAAACCCGATGCCACCCGTAGCGTGGTCGATACCTGTCTGGAGGTGGCCCATGGTTGAGAATCAGAAAGCCATGCCACAACCGGAAATGCGCCGCATCCGCCGCATCCACTTCGTCGGTATCGGCGGCGTGGGCATGTGCGGTATCGCCGAAGTGCTGTTGAACCTGGGCTATCAAGTCTCCGGTTCCGACCTGAAAGCCTCGCCGGTCACCGAGCGCCTGGAATCGTTTGGCGCGCAGATCTTCATCGGCCACCGCGCCGAGAACGCCGCCGCTGCCGATGTGCTGGTGGTGTCGAGCGCGGTGAACACGTCCAACCCGGAAGTCGCGACTGCGCTTGAGCGTCGTATCCCGGTGGTGCCGCGTGCGGAAATGCTCGCCGAGCTGATGCGCTACCGCCACGGCATCGCGGTCGCCGGTACCCACGGTAAAACCACAACGACCAGCCTGATCGCTTCGGTGTTCGCTGCCGGTGGCCTCGATCCGACCTTCGTGATCGGTGGCCGGTTGAATGCTGCGGGCACCAATGCCCAGCTCGGCACCAGTCGTTACCTGATCGCCGAAGCCGATGAGAGCGATGCGAGCTTCCTGCATCTGCAACCGCTGGTGGCCGTGGTCACCAACATCGACGCCGACCACATGGCGACCTACGACGGCGACTTCAACAAACTGAAGAAAACCTTCGTCGAGTTCCTGCACAACCTGCCGTTCTACGGGCTGGCGGTGATGTGCCTGGACGATCCGGTGGTGCGCGAAATCCTGCCGCTGGTCAAACGTCCGACCGTGACCTACGGCTTCAGCGAAGACGCCGACGTGCGCGCAATCAATGTGCGCCAGCAGGGCATGCAGACTTTCTTCACCGTGCTGCGCCCGGACCGCGAGCCGCTGGAAGTGTCGGTGAACATGCCCGGCAACCACAACGTGCTCAACTCGCTGGCGACCATCTGCATCGCCACCGACGAGGGCGTCAGCGATGAGGCCATCGTTCAGGGCCTCTCGGGTTTTCAGGGCGTGGGTCGGCGCTTTCAAGTCTACGGCGAACTGCCGGTCGACGGCGGCAACGTGATGCTGGTCGACGACTACGGTCATCACCCGACCGAAGTCGCCGCGGTAATCAAAGCCGTGCGCGGTGGCTGGCCGGAGCGCCGTCTGGTGATGGTCTACCAGCCGCATCGTTACAGCCGCACCCGCGATCTGTACGACGACTTCGTCAATGTACTGGCCGACGCCAACGTGCTGCTGTTGATGGAAGTCTATCCGGCCGGCGAAGAGCCGATCCCCGGTGCCGACAGCCGCAAGCTGTGCAACAGCATCCGTCAGCGCGGTCAGCTCGACCCGATCTACATCGAGCGTGGCGTTGATCTGGCGCCGCTGGTCAAGCCGCTGCTGCGTGCCGGTGACATCCTGCTGTGCCAGGGCGCGGGTGATATCGGCGGTCTCGCGCCGAAGCTGTTGAAAAGTGAATTGTTCGCTGGCGCCGTGGCGGCGTCGGTCGAGGGGAAGTTGAAATGACTGCTGCCTACGCCAAGCTGTTTTCCACGATCGCGCCGAAAGACTTCGGCCGCGTCGCCGTGCTCTTCGGCGGCCTGAGTGCTGAGCGTGAGGTTTCGTTGAAATCCGGTAACGCCGTGCTCGAGGCGCTGCAAAGCGCTGGCGTGGACGCATTCGGCATCGATGTCGGCGCAGACTTCCTGCAGCGTTTGCTCAGCGAAAAGATCGACCGTGCGTTCATCATTCTCCACGGTCGCGGCGGCGAAGACGGCAGCATGCAAGGCCTGCTCGAGTGCGCGGGCATTCCGTACACCGGCAGTGGCATTCTGGCCTCGGCGCTGGCGATGGACAAACTGCGCACCAAGCAGGTCTGGCACAGCCTCGGCATTCCGACGCCGCGTCACGCCGTGCTTTGCAGCGAAGCCGATTGTATTTCGGCAGCGACGGAACTGGGCTTCCCTTTGATCGTCAAACCGGCGCATGAAGGTTCAAGTATCGGGATGGCCAAAGTGAGTTCTGCGTCCGAGTTGATCGACGCATGGAAAGCGGCCAGTACCTACGATTCACAAGTGTTGGTCGAGCAATGGATTCAAGGTCCGGAGTTCACCATCGCCACTCTGCGTGACCAGGTGTTGCCTCCTATCGCCCTGGGTACACCGCACTCGTTCTACGACTACGACGCCAAATACATCGCCAACGATACCCAGTACCGCATTCCGTGCGGCCTGGATGCCGCCAAGGAACAGGAACTCATGGATCTCACGGCCAAGGCTTGTGAGGCACTGGGTATCGCCGGTTGGGGCCGGGCCGACGTGATGCAGGACGCCGACGGGCAGTTCTGGTTCCTCGAAGTCAATACCGCACCGGGCATGACCGATCACAGTCTGGTGCCGATGGCGGCGCGGGCTGCCGGTCTGGATTTCCAGCAACTGGTACTGGCCATTCTGGCGGCCAGCGTTGAAGACGCCGGCACTGAAGAGGCGCGAGGTTAAGACCATGCAAGGCGCTCATCTGCGACATCAGCCCCCCGCACCCGGCCGCAAGCCGGTGCCGCGTGGCGCCAGCCGAATGGTGGCGAAAGAGCCGATGTCCGCGCGCCTGCCGAAAGCCAATTTCGGCTTTCTGAAAAGCCTGTTCTGGCCAGTGCTGCTGGTGGCGCTGGGCTTCGGTACGTACGAAGGCGCGCAGCGGCTGCTGCCGTATGCCGACCGGCCGATCAGCAAGATCGCGGTGCAGGGCGACCTGAGCTACATCAGCCAGCAGGCGGTGCAGCAGCGCATCGCGCCATTCGTGGCGTCGAGCTTCTTCACCATCGATCTGGCCGGGATGCGCACCGAGCTTGAGCAGATGCCATGGATCGCCCACGCCGAAGTGCGTCGCGTGTGGCCGGATCAAGTGGTGATCCGCCTTGAAGAGCAACTGCCGGTCGCGCGTTGGGGCGACGAGTCGTTACTGAACAACCAGGGCCAGGCGTTCACGCCCAAGGAACTGGCGAACTACGAACACCTGCCACAGCTGTTCGGCCCACAACGGGCGCAGCAGCAAGTGATGCAGCAATACCAGGTGTTGAGCCAGATGCTGCGGCCGCTGGGTTTCTCGATTGCACGCCTGGAATTGCGTGAGCGCGGCAGCTGGTTCCTGACCACCGGTGCCGGCAGTTCCGGCCCCGGCATCGAGTTGCTGCTGGGACGCGGCAACCTGGTGGAAAAGATGCGCCGCTTCATCGCCATCTATGACAAGACGCTGAAAGAGCAGATTACGAACATTGCGCGCATCGATCTGCGCTACGCCAACGGCCTCGCTGTTGGCTGGCGGGAACCCGTAGCGCCGACGACAGCCCAACCCGCTGTCGCAAAGAATTAAGAAGAGGCAGGACCCATGGCAAACGTGCAAAGCGGCAAAATGATCGTCGGTCTCGATATCGGCACCTCCAAGGTGGTGGCGCTGGTCGGCGAGGTTTCCGACGACGGCTCGCTGGAAATCGTCGGGATCGGTACCCATCCGTCCCGTGGCCTGAAGAAGGGCGTGGTGGTCAACATCGAGTCCACCGTGCAGTCGATTCAGCGTGCGATCGAAGAAGCCCAGCTGATGGCCGGCTGCCGCATTCACTCGGCGTTCGTCGGCGTGGCTGGCAACCACATCCGCAGCCTGAATTCCCACGGCATTGTTGCGATCCGTGATCGTGAAGTCAGCTCGGCGGACCTTGAGCGTGTGCTCGACGCCGCTCAGGCGGTGGCGATCCCGGCTGACCAGCGCGTGCTGCACACCCTGCCGCAGGATTACGTGATCGATAACCAGGAAGGCGTGCGCGAGCCACTGGGCATGTCCGGCGTACGTCTGGAAGCCAAGGTTCACGTGGTCACCTGTGCCGTCAACGCCGCGCAGAACATTGAAAAATGCGTGCGTCGCTGCGGTCTGGAAATCGACGACATCATTCTCGAGCAACTGGCCTCGGCCTACTCGGTACTGACCGACGACGAGAAAGAACTGGGCGTGTGCCTGGTCGACATCGGCGGCGGCACCACCGACATCGCGATCTTCACCGAAGGCGCGATCCGGCATACCGCGGTGATCCCGATTGCCGGTGATCAGGTGACCAACGACATCGCCATGGCGTTGCGCACCCCGACCCAATACGCCGAAGAGATCAAGATCCGTTACGCCTGCGCCCTGGCCAAACTGGCCGGTGCCGGCGAAACCATCAAGGTGCCGAGCGTTGGCGACCGTCCTCCGCGCGAACTGTCGCGTCAGGCCCTGGCCGAAGTGGTCGAGCCGCGTTACGACGAACTGTTCACGCTGATTCAGGCCGAGCTGCGTCGCAGCGGCTACGAAGACCTGATCCCGGCCGGCATCGTGCTGACCGGCGGCACGTCGAAGATGGAAGGTGCCACCGAACTGGCCGAGGAAATCTTTCACATGCCGGTACGCCTCGGTGTACCGCATGGCGTCAAGGGCCTGGATGACGTGGTGCGCAACCCGATCTATTCCACTGGCGTTGGTTTGTTGATGTACGGCCTGCAAAAGCAGTCCGACGGGGTTTCGTTCTCCGGCATCGGCAGCCGCGACAGCTACAGCAACGACGAGCCACAGGCGCCGTTGCTGGACCGCTTGAAGAAGTGGGTTCAGGGCAACTTTTAAAAGCAGCTTGAAGCGACAAGCTTCAAGCGGCAAGCAACTGCAGTAGATACACCGCAACAAACAGCAGTAGGCGAAAAAACTAGAGAATGTAAGGAGAGGGAAAATGTTCGAACTCGTAGACAACATCCCCGCAAGCCCGGTAATCAAGGTTATCGGTGTCGGCGGTGGCGGCGGCAACGCTGTCAATCACATGGTCAAGAGCAACATCGAAGGCGTTGAGTTCATCTGCGCCAACACCGATGCTCAGGCGCTGAAAAACATCGGCGCGCGGACCATTCTGCAACTGGGCACCGGCGTGACCAAAGGTCTGGGCGCTGGCGCCAACCCTGAAGTCGGTCGTCAGGCCGCGCTGGAAGACCGCGAGCGCATTGCCGAAGTGCTGCAGGGCACCAACATGGTGTTCATCACCACGGGCATGGGCGGCGGTACCGGTACCGGTGCAGCGCCGATCATCGCTGAAGTGGCCAAGGAAATGGGCATCCTGACCGTTGCGGTCGTGACCCGTCCGTTCCCGTTCGAAGGCCGCAAGCGTATGCAGATCGCCGATGAAGGCATCCGCATGCTCTCGGAAAGCGTTGACTCGCTGATCACCATTCCGAACGAAAAACTGCTGACCATCCTCGGCAAAGACGCCAGCCTGCTGTCGGCTTTCGCCAAGGCAGACGATGTACTGGCCGGTGCCGTTCGCGGTATCTCCGACATCATCAAGCGTCCGGGCATGATCAACGTCGACTTCGCCGACGTGCGTACCGTGATGAGCGAAATGGGCATGGCGATGATGGGCACTGGCTGCGCCAGCGGTCCGAACCGTGCACGTGAAGCGACTGAAGCGGCGATCCGCAACCCGCTGCTCGAAGACGTCAACCTGCAAGGCGCACGCGGCATCCTGGTGAACATCACCGCAGGTCCCGACCTGTCGCTGGGTGAGTACTCCGACGTCGGTTCGATCATCGAAGCCTTCGCTTCCGAGCATGCGATGGTCAAGGTCGGTACCGTTATCGATCCGGACATGCGCGACGAGCTGCACGTCACCGTAGTCGCTACCGGTCTGGGCGCGAAAATCGAGAAGCCTGTGAAGGTCATCGACAACACCGTTCACACCTCCATGGCGTCGGCGCAGGTGCAACAACCGGCTCCGGCCCGTCAGGAAGCGCCAGCGGTGAACTACCGTGATCTGGACCGTCCGACCGTCATGCGCAACCAGGCTCAGGCCGGTGCTGCGGCTGCCGCGAAGATGAATCCGCAAGATGACCTGGACTACCTGGACATCCCGGCATTCCTGCGTCGTCAGGCCGATTGATGGAATGTATCAGGCCTATGAAGGTGATTGGTGTTCAGCAAAGGCATGGTCTGCTATCATCGCCAGCCTTTGTTGATACCAGTTCGCAATTTGCGCTGAAGCGGCCCAAGCCATGATTAAACAACGCACACTGAAAAATATTATCCGTGCCACAGGTGTAGGCCTGCATTCCGGTGAGAAGGTCTACCTGACCCTCAAGCCTGCGCCTGTCGACACTGGCATTGTGTTTTGTCGCGCTGACCTCGACCCTGTGGTGCAGATTCCTGCCCGCGCGGAAAACGTCGGTGAAACCACTATGTCGACGACGCTGATCAATGGCGACGTCAAAGTGGACACGGTAGAGCACTTGCTCTCGGCCATGGCTGGCCTGGGCATCGATAACGCCTACGTCGAGCTCTCCGCGTCCGAAGTCCCGATCATGGATGGCAGCGCTGGACCCTTCGTATTCCTGATTCAATCGGCAGGCCTGGAAGAACAGGACGCCGCCAAGAAATTCATCCGCATCCTGCGTGAAGTGACAGTGGAAGACGGCGACAAGCGCGCCACTTTCGTGCCTTTCGAAGGGTTCAAGGTGAGCTTCGAGATCGATTTCGATCACCCGGTTTTCCGGGACCGCACCCAGAGTGCAAGCGTGGACTTTTCCAGCACTTCGTTCGTAAAAGAAGTCAGCCGCGCACGTACCTTTGGTTTCATGAGTGATATCGAGTACCTGCGCAAGCACAACCTCGCACTCGGCGGCAGCGTTGAGAACGCAATCGTGGTCGACGCCGATGGCGTGTTGAACGAAGACGGTCTTCGTTATGAAGACGAGTTCGTCAAACACAAGATCCTCGATGCAATTGGCGACCTGTACCTGCTGGGCAACAGCCTGATTGGTGAGTTCAAAGGCTTCAAGTCCGGTCATGCACTGAACAACCAGCTGCTGCGCAAGTTGATTGAGCAGACAGACGCTTGGGAAGTGGTGACGTTCGAAGACGCCAGCACCGCACCGATCTCTTACATGCGCCCGGTTGCGGCGGTGTAAGTAAAAAACCTCTCTAGTTTTTTGAAGGCCATCCTCGGATGGCCTTTTTTTATGCCTGTGGTTTTTGCATTGCCTGCACTGGCCTCATCGCTGGCAAGCCAGCTCCCACAAGGATTTGAGGGGTGCTGCAAATTTTTGTCTCACCCGTAGACCTGTGGGAGCTGGCTTGCCAGCGATGGGGCCATCACCTCCAGCGCAAGGCTTCAGGTAGCTACCACCACCCGATTGCGGCCGCCTTCCTTGGCCTGATACAACGCCTTGTCCGCCGCAAACAGCAACTGCTCCAGCGTCATTTCGCTGGCTGTCGTCCAGGTGGCAATGCCGATACTCACCGTCATCGCCCGTTCAGCCTCGTCCACCCGCGGCAGTTGCTCGACTGCCTGGCGAATATGCTCGGCAATGCGCTGCGCGCCCTGGCTGTCGGTCTCGGCCAGAATCACCGAAAACTCCTCACCGCCATAGCGCGCCACCAGATCCGCCGGGCGTCGCACGTTTTCGCCAATCACCCGCGCCAGGGTCTTGAGTGCCTGATCCCCAGCCTGATGCCCGTGCCGGTCATTGAAGGCCTTGAAGTGATCGGCATCGATCATCATCACTGACAACGGCTGGCCTGAGCGTTGGGCGCGAAACCATTCATGGCGCAAGGTCTGATCAAGCATGCGTCGGTTGGCCACGCCGGTCAGATCATCGGTGGCCGCCAGTTGCGCCAGCTCGCGTTCGGCGCGCTGGCGCAAGCGCAACTCGCGAGCGAGCAGCCAGGTCAGCCAGAGCAAGCCCACGCACAACACGCCGGTGGCACCGCTGATCAGCAGCGCGGTGCGCCTCCAGGTGCCGAACACTTCGTCGCTGGACAGCGCGACCATCACCGTCAGCGGCAGATTGCCGACTCGCGAATAGGTATAGAGACGTTGTTGCTGATCCATGCTCGAGGTGCTGGTGAAACTGCCTTTGCCGTCCTTGTCGCTGAGGATTTTCACCACATTGGGACGGTTGCCGAAGCTTTTGCCGACCGAGTCGCTTTGCAGATAGGGCTTCTGCGCGAGCAGTACGCCGTCACTGTTGATGATGTTCAGGGTGCTGTCTGTGCCGATGTCGAGGCTGTTGAACAACTGATCGAAGTAATCGAGCTTCAGCGACGCCACGGCCACACCGGCGAACTCGCCGGTTTGGGTGGAGATCCGGCGGCTGAAACTGATCCGCCACTGATTGGCTTCATCGCAGTCGCAACGGGTCTGGAACGGTCGGCTGATGAACATGCCGATATCGCGGTTGAAGGCGTGGGCGAGAAAATAATCACGGTCGGCAAAATTGCCCGGCTTCGGCTCGACCCGCGAAGAGTCCGCGACGACATTGCCAAGCTTGTCGAGCAGCAGGATATCGCCCTTGTAGCGCGCCGTGGTCGAGCGGTCGAACAGCGCCAAATGACGTATTTGTGGCGAGACGTTTTGCAGGTCATCCCGTTGCGCGGCGGCGATCAGGCCTTGCAGCGTCAGGTCGTACAGCTCGACCGTGCGCAATACATCGGCGTCGATCAGTTGCGCAATGGTCGTGGCGCTGCGGGTAGCGGACTCCTGCGCGCTGGCACGCTCGCGGATGAGCAGGAAGGTGACGATGCACACGATCGCGATCACGCTGAGCAGGCTGCCGCAGATCAGCAGCCGCTCGGGGCGCTTGGATTTGCCCGTGGTGGACGAGTTACGGCTTACGATCATGGTGGCTATCGATTGAGGGTGATGTGGTCAGCGTAGTAAACCAGGGACCAAATGACATTGTGGGAGCGAGCCTGCTCGCGAAGGCGGTGTGTCAGCCTATACAGATGTTAACTGATCGGACGCTTTCGCGAGCAGGCTCGCTCCCACAGGGTGGAGGTTTCTTCAGCGCAGACCACCGCGGTGATCATTGCATCGACTGCAATGAACAGCGGACTTGCAATGTGATGGCGCAACGGCGAGTGAGCCCACCGAATCAATCGATACTACAAGGTGTCGAGATGTGTTTTTCAACCACGCAACACTCAGACCACAGCGAAAAAAGGCCGCTGAAAATCAGCGGCCTGCAATGACGACGGTTGAACGGGAAGAGCCAAACAACCGCGTCGAGGGAAACGGTGGCGCGGTGCGCCAATCAGCTGTCGGTTTCGCCCGCTGAAGACTGGGAGGTCGCGGCTTGCGGGGCTTGCGAGGCGTCTTGTGTCTTGGCCATTACTTCGGCCTGATGCTGATCGAATGCTTGCGCGCGGGCGATATTGTGCGCCACGAACGCTTGCGATTCTTCAGCCATGGCCATCGGCGACAGGAACAATGAGGACAGAACGAACGCGCTGGCAATACCCATACTGTTGGACATCTTGAAAACCTTCTCGCTTGGCGAGTGCTGTTTGGTGCGGGCAAAGATAAGGTTGCCAGACGTTGGGAAACAGCGTGATTTTCATAAATGACTGTTACAGCAAAAGCAAAGATCAATCGCGTGTAACTGATCGGTCCCATGCTCCGTGTGGGAATGTATCCACGGACGCTCTGCGTTCGGCTTGAAAGGGACGCGCAGCGTCCTGGGCTGCATTCCCACGCAGAGCGTGGGAACGATCGGTAGAGAGAACAACTCGGTCAGTCTCCGATCAGGGGCTTTTAGATCGGTAGATGAATGCCGAACGTGTTGATGCCGCGATCACTGCGCACAAACACATCCCCGCCGTGCATCAACGCAATCGCCTTGACGATCGCCAGTCCCAAGCCATGGTTATTGCCACTGTTACGACGCGACGCATCGACCCGATAAAAACGCTCGAACAAGCGTGGCAGATGTTCACTGGCAATCGGTGACCCGGGATTCGCCACACCAATGCTCACCTGATGCTCCTCGACCTCGATACACACCTCGATCACCTCACCCGGCTCGGTGTGCTGCACGGCGTTGCTGAGCAGATTGATCAACGCCCGACGCAAATGCGCGACTTCGATCTGTACCTGCGCGTCGCCGCTGACCCGTACTTCAACCTGCGCGTCTTCGAGAATGAAATCCAGGTAGTCCAGGGTCGTTGCCACTTCATCGGCCAGCGAGGTCGAAGTCAGTCGGGTGGCTTTGTTGCCTTGGTCGGCGCTGGCCAGAAACAGCATGTCGTTGATGATCGAGCGCAGTCGTTCCAGTTCTTCCAGATTCGATTGCAGCACTTCGAAATAGTGTTCGGCCGAACGCCCGCGAGTCAGCGCCACTTGCGTCTGGCCGATCAGGTTGGTCAGTGGCGAACGCAGTTCATGGGCGACGTCGGCGTTGAATGATTCCAGGCGTGAATAGGCCAGTTCGACGCGCTCAAGAGTCGAGTTGAACGACTCGACAAACTGCGCAAGCTCCGGCGGCAGTGGCGACAACCGCAAGCGCCCGGCCCTTAACGGCGGCGCCAGACGCTGGGCTTCCTGGGACAGTTTGATCAACGGTTGGAGGCCAATTCGCGCCACCCAATAGCCCAGCGCTGACGCCAGCAGCACGCCGACGATCGCCAGACTGACCAAGGCAATCAGCAACTGATGTTGGGTCTGGTGAAAGGTCTCGGTGTCGATGCCGATCATGAAGCGCAGCGGCGGGCGCTGGTCCTTGGCCGGGAACTGGCTGACCAGCACTTTCAGCGGCGCGGGCTGATCCGGCAGTTGCAGGTCGCGCATGCCCAGCGGGCCGTTGGCGACCGCGCGGATCTGTGGCGTGAGGTTGCCGTATTCGTATTGCGGGTTACCGCTGGTAATCCAGAAGCTGATGCGTTTGTCTTCCTCGCCGAGCAGCTTGAGCTTGTTGTTGATTTTCACCCAGTGCTCCGGCGTGCCGTAACGGCCGACGGTGGATTCGAGCACGCTGTAACGCGCGTCGAGTTCGGCCTCGGGAAGCAGACCCAGGCCCTTGTCGACTTGTTGATAGAGCGCGCCGCCAATCAACACAAACACCAGCAGCGCCACCAGCGTGAACATTGCGCTGAGGCGCAGGGCAATCGAGTTACTGGGCACCACGGCTCTCCAGCACATAACCCATGCCACGAATGGTGTGCAGCAGTTTCTCGTCGAACGGACCGTCGAGTTTGGCGCGCAGGCGTTTGATCGCGACTTCGACGACATTGGCGTCACTGTCGAAATTGATGTCCCAGACCATCTCGGCAATCGCGGTTTTCGAGAGGATTTCACCTTGGCGGCGGGCGAGCACGCTGAGCAGCGAGAACTCCTTGGCGGTCAGGTCCAGCCGGGTGCCGGCGCGGGTGGCTTTGCGGCTGATCAGATCGATCCACAGATCGGCAATGCTCACTTGCACCGGTTCGTGGCCGCCACTGCGGCGGGTCAGCGCTTGCAGGCGCGCAACCAGTTCGAGGAAGGAAAACGGCTTGCCGAGGTAATCGTCGGCGCCGTCGCGCAGGCCCTTGATACGGTCCTCGACGCGCTCGCGGGCGGTGAGCATGATCACCGGGGTCTGCTTGCGCGCACGCAGGGCACGCAGCACGCCGAAGCCATCGAGCGCCGGCAGCATGACGTCGAGGACGATCACCGCGTAATCGCTTTCCAGCGCCAGATGCAGGCCTTCGACGCCGTCGCGGGCGACGTCCACGGTATAGCCTTGTTCAGTGAGGCCGCGGTGCAGATAGTCCGCGGTTTTTTCCTCGTCTTCGATAATCAGAACGCGCATGACCGCCTCAGTCTGTGGTCGCCAATGCCGTTGCCGGCACAGGTCGGGGCCGGTGGAACAGCCGCTCGAGCCATAAGTATATGACCGGCGTGGTGAACAGCGTCAGCATCTGGCTGACCAGCAAACCGCCGACCACGGCGATCCCCAACGGCTGGCGCAGTTCGGCGCCGGTGCCGTAACCGAGCATCAGCGGCAGCGCGCCGAGCAGGGCGGCGAGGGTGGTCATGATGATCGGCCGGAACCGCGTGATGCACGCCTCGAAAATCGCCTCCTGCGGCGACAGGCCCCGATGACGCTGCGCTTCGAGCGCGAAGTCGATCATCAGGATGCCGTTTTTCTTGACGATGCCGATCAGCAACACCAGCCCGATCAACGCCATGATCGAAAAGTCCTGCCCGCAGATCCACAGCATGATCACCGCGCCCAGACCGGCCGCCGGCAATGTCGAAATGATCGTCAGCGGATGCACGAAGCTCTCATAAAGCACGCCAAGAATGATGTACACCGCCACCAGCGCCGCGAGAATCAGCCACGGCTGACTGGCCAGCGAACTCTGGAACGCCTGCGCCGCGCCCTGGAAATTGCCGCTGATCGCGTTCGGCATGCCGATCTCTGCCTTGGCCTGATTGAGCAGAATCACCGCATCACCCAGCGCCACACCGGGGGCGAGGTTGAACGACAGGTTGGCCGCCGGAAACATGCCGTCGTGAGCAATCGACAACGGGCCGATGGTCGGCGCATCGAAGCGCGCCAGCGCCGACAGCGGCACCATCTCGCCACTCAGCGGTGATCGCAGGTAGAAATAATTCAGGCTTTCGGCCTTGCCGCGCTGCTTGGTATCCAGTTCGAGGATCACGTTGTACTGGTTGACCTGAGTCTGGAATTCATTGATCTGCCGTTGGCCGAACGCGTCGTACAGCGCTTCATCGACATCGCTGGCGGTCAGGCCGAAACGCGCGGCGGCGCTGCGGTCGATGCTGATGTGGGTGATGCTGCCGCCCAGTTGCAGGTCATTGGAAATGTCGCGGAACGCCGCGTTGCTGCGCAGTTTTTCGGTCAGGCGTTGCGTCCACGTCGCGAGGGTCGCGCCGTCGTTGCTCTTGAGTACGTATTGGTACTGCGCACGGCTCGGGCCGGAGCTGAGGTTGATGTCCTGACCGGCGCGCAGATACAGGACGATGCCGGGGACTTTCATCAATTGCGGGCGGATGCGGTCGATGAACTGGCTGGCGCTGACGTCGCGATCGCCGCGTTTTTTCAGGGCAATCCAGAAGCGTCCGTTGGCGATGGTCTGGTTGCTGCCGGAGACTCCAACCGAATGGGAAAACGCCTGTACCGCCGGGTCGGCGGCGACAATTTCGGCCATCGCCAAGTGTTTTTTCACCATGTCGCCGTAGGATATGTCCGCCGCCGCCTCGGTGGTGCCGAGGACGAAACCGGTGTCCTGTACCGGAAAGAAACCTTTCGGGATAAAGATGTAACCGCCGATTGCCAGTGCCAGCGACAGGCCGAACACGCCGATCATCAACTTCTGATGGGCGAGGGCGCGGCGCAGGCCTTTCTCGTAGACGCCGAGCAAGCGTTCGCTGAAGCCCGGTTTGTCGTGGGCGTGGTGCGTCGGTTTGCGCATGAAAAGCGCGGCGAGCGTCGGCGCCAGCGTCAGCGACACCACCACGGAAATCATGATGGTCGAGGTCGCGGTCAGGGCGAACTCCTTGAACAACCGTCCGACCACACCGCCCATGAACAGCAGCGGAATAAACGCCGCCACCAGCGAGAAGCTGATCGAGACCACGGTGAAGCCGATTTCGCCCGCGCCCTTGATCGCCGCTTCGCGCATGTCGTCGCCGGCCTCCAGATGCCGGTGGATGTTCTCCACCACCACAATCGCATCGTCGACCACGAAACCCACCGCGACGACGATTGCCACCAGCGTCAGGTTGTTCAGGCTGAACCCGAGGACGTACATCAAGGCGAAACTGGCTACCAGCGACACGCCGAGCACCGCCGAGACGATCAGCGTCGCTGACAATTGGCGCAGGAACAACGCCATCACCGCCACCACCAGCAGGATCGCGATCAACAAAGTGATTTCGACTTCGTGCAGCGAGGCGCGGATGGTCTGGGTGCGGTCGATCAGGGTTTTCACCTGCACCGAGGCTGGCAGCATGGCTTCGAGGCCGGGCAGGGCGGCCTGGATGCGGTCGACGGTTTCAACGATGTTGGCGCCGGGCTGGCGCGAGATCACCAGGTTCACGCCCGGACGATCACCGGCCCAGGCCTGCACGTAAGCGTCTTCGGCACCGTTGACGACTTTGGCGACATCGCGCAGGTGCACCGGGGCGCCGTCCTTGTAGGAAACGATGAGCTGGCTGTAGTCCTCGGGGTGGAACAACTGATCATTGGTCGAAAGCGTGGAAATGCTCGACTCGCCGTACAGCGCACCCTTGGCGAGGTTGAGGCTGGTCTGCTGGATCGCCAGCCGAATGTCGGCGAGGGTCAGGCCGATTGCCGCCAGCTTATCCGCCGAGGCCTGCACGCGAATCGCCGGACGTTGCTGACCGGTGATGTTGATCTGGCCTACGCCGTCGATCTGACTGATCTGACGCGCCAACAGGGTTTCCACCAGATCGCTGAGTTCGGTGCCGGGCATCTGCGTCGAGCTGACGCTGAGGATCAGCACCGGGCTGTCGGCCGGGTTGACCTTCTTCCACGTTGGTAGCGTCGGCATGTCCTTGGGCAACTTGCCCGCGGCGGTGTTGATCGCCGCTTGTACTTCCTGGGCGGCAGTGTCGATGCTTTTGTCGAGGGTGAACTGCAAGGTCAGCAGGGACGAGCCCAGCGCACTGCTCGAGGTCATCTGGGTCATGCCGGGGATGGCGCTGAATTGCACCTCCAGCGGCGTGGCCACCGATGACGCCATGGTGTCAGGGCTGGCGCCGGGCAACTGCGCCGACACCTGGATGGTCGGGAATTCGGCTTCCGGCAGCGGTGCAATCGGCAAGCGCGGGAAAGCAATCACGCCCACCAGCACCAGCGCGATGGTCAACAGAATGGTCGCGACCGGGTGATCAATGCACCAGGTCGAAACGCCTTTGTGCGTTTTCATCGGCCCGGCTCCGCTTGCACCACTTGCGGCGGTTCGCTCATGACCTGCACGGTCGAACCGGGCTTGAGTCGCGACTGGCCATCCGTGACCAGCACATCGCCGGCGTTTACGCCCTTGATGATGTCCTGACCGCTGCCCTGATAAACCATCTGCACCTGCACGGCTTCAACCTTGTCGCCGTTGACCCGGTAAACGAAGTGTTGATCGAGGCCGCGCTGTACGACCGTGGGCGGAACCACCAGCGCATCCTTGTCCAGCGCCGTCTGAATTTTTACCGTGACCAGCAGGCCGGGCCAGAGCTTCTGGCTGGCGTTGGCGAATTCGGCCTTGGCGCGGATGGTGCCGGTGTTGGCGTTGATCTGGTTGTCGATCAGGGTCAGGTGACCTTCGCCGAGCAGGTTGGCGGTTTCGCCATCGGTGTCAGCGCCGATGTAGGCCTTGACCGGCGCGCGCTGCGGATCGTTGATCAGGCTTTGCAGGGTTGGCAGCATTTGCTGGGGCAGGGAAAACTCGACGGCGATCGGGTCGATCTGGGTCACGGTAAACAGGCCGGCGGTGTCGGTCATGCGCAGGAAGTTGCCTTCATCGACCGTACGAATGCCGACGCGGCCGGTGACTGGCGAGCGAATCTGCGTGTAGGACAGTTGCACCTGTGCTGCGTCGATTGAGGCCTGATTGCCTTGGGCGGTGGCCTTGAGCTGATTGACCAGTGCTTGCTGCTGGTCGTAGGTCTGTTTTGAAACGCCGTCGTCGACGCTGAGCAGTTTGTAGCGTTTGAGGTTGAGCAGCGCGACTTGCAGTTGCGCCTGGCTTTCGCCCAATTGCGCGCGGGCCTGATCGAGGCTGGCGCGGATCGAGCGGTCGTCAATGGTCGCCAACAGGTCGCCCGTTTTCACCAGTTGGCCCTCTTTGACGAGGATTTTGGTGAGGATGCCGTCGATTTGTGGGCGCACCACCACGCTGTGCAGGGACAGCACCGAGCCGATGCCGCTGGTGTAGCGGGGGACGTCTTTGGCGTTGACCGTTACCACGCGCACCGGGATGGCGGTGGGGGCGGCCAGTTTTGCCGGGGCGGGTTTGAGTGCAAACCAGAGGCCTGTGGCTGCCAGCAGGATCAGCAGGGTGGCGAGCAGGGCTTTGTTTTTTTCGATTCGCATGCGGTGAGGCGCCGAAGGGTCTGGAGTTTGGGCAGGTTGGAGCTTTATATACGGGTTTGGGGGTCAGGAGGGTGACGGCTGGCTGACAGCGCTGTCAGTTTGGGCTGTTTACTTGGCGGCCTTAGGGCCGACCATGCTCTTGGGGTTTTGGGTGAATATTCGTTGCTTCGGGTGCTGCGGCTGGCGGTTTCGCCCTTACGGCGAGTCACCTTTTCCAGACGCCGAAAAGGTAACCGAAAAGGCTTGCTCCTGCGTTCGGCCCTCGCAGGCTCGGGTCCCTTCGCTCCGGGACCGATCCGGGCGCAGCGGCTACGGTTTGCTTCGCTGCACCTACGTCCGCTGTGTCTGGCTGCGCCAGACGGTCGCTGCGCTCCCACGCCCGGATCAATCCCTACGCTCAGCCTTCCGATGTCGCTGGTTAGGCAAGATCAAGGGCACTCGAGCTTCGCTCATTGTAATGAGTGGTTAGAAGCGGGTGGTTGGCTTTGGATTGGTGGTGTGGCTGCCCCTCACCCCAGCCCTCTCCCCCTGGAGAGGGAGCCGATCTTTGTGCTTTTCAAAATGTGCGTACGACTCGGTATTCCATGTCGGCGTAACTCTCGCATCCACCCCGGTCAGTCCCCTCTCCCTCCGGGAGAGGGCTAGGGTGAGGGTTGGTTTTTGGCCGTTAAATCTTGTGTCTCATCCTGCACATATTTGCCAGCCGAAGGTTCTGCCTTTTTCTCGATCGGTCTAAAAAAACGCTGAGCATTGCCGGTCCAAAGCCGATTAACCCACTACGCTTCTCAAGATTCGCCGTCAAACGCGGATAACGCTTGTATAGCTCGGATTTTTCTCCGGGCCGATCACTGCGGAGTGACCTTGATATGAAGCTGAAAACCGTAATGCCGTACGTGCTTCTCTTGCTTCCATTGACCGCGTTGGCCGCGCCTGGCAGTCAGTCCGGGGAGATTCGTTTTAGCGGGCAGATTGTCGATGCGGGCTGTGCGGTCGGGCGGGTCGGGGCGCTGGCGGGGAATGAGTCGCGGCGGGTGGAGTTGCAGCCGGGGCTGGCGTTCGATGTCGATACCCATCGCAATGCGTGCAGCGGGCAGTCGTTGCCGATTTCCATGCGTTACGAAGCGTTGAAGACTTCCAGCGACAAAGGCATCGTCACCGTCTCGTATCTGTAAACCGTTCGGCGTTCGATGCAATCTTCAGGTGCCGAGCCAGGGCGTGCGGGTATACTGCGCGCCTTCGCGGCTCACTGATCGGGCCCGACTTGCTGCTTTGCGGAGCTTTTATGACTTCCCCGACCCTGCCACCGGTTGACGACGCTGTGAGCGCTGTCCCGGTTGAATTGGCCGACGCCAACGACACCAAAGCCGAAATCCCGGCATTCAAATTCCCGTTCAAGCCGGGTGACCTGGCCGCTGCCAAAGGCTCCAGTCAGCCTTGGTACAAGAACGGCGCGAAAAACGGCCACACCAAAACCCCGGGCATGGCGCCGCCGGGTACGCGTCGTTCGATGGGCAAGCGCTGAGGTTCACTCGCGCCCTTGGTGATCGCTGTGATTTCCACCGCAGTGCCCGAGTCGGTCTCTTCGCGAGCAGGCTCGCTCCCACAGGTTTTTCGGTTGTTCATGAAATTTGTGTACGACACAAATTCCTGTGGGAGCGAGCCTGCTCGCGAAGAGGCCCGGACAAGCGCTAGAGAATCCGCATCAAGCCGCCCGCAGCGATATGAACGCATAGGTCTGCGCCGGTTCGGTCACCACCTGCGCTCCGGCCGCCACGACTTGTCCCGTCACATCCTCTCCCGACAAATGAAACAGCCACTCACTCGACGCAGTCGTTAAGGGTTGCTCGTTCACCTGATCGATCATCGCTGCAAACGCGCTCATGTTCGGCAGATACGCAGTAAACCCGTCGCCCTTCAGCGCCGTGGTGCGAATCCCGAGCAATGCGCAGATTGCATCCTTGCTTTGAATGTCATCGCGATCGGCCTGACGCGAACGCTGGATCAACTCGATCAATTCCTGATCAACCAATTCGCCCCCGGCAATCAACAAAGGTCCCTGTTCCCAGGATTCTGGCGGGCAATCCTTGGCCGCTGGGTTGAGCGGGATGTGCGGGTTGATTTCCGCCGGGTAGATGCGGCACACCAGCGGTCGCCGCTCATAGATCCGGCAGAGCTTGTCTTCGTCAAGATTCCGGCAGGGGCCGACGTTGTAAGCGGCGAAGGTGATTGCCACATGGGCATCGGTGCTGCCGCTGCGAACCCGCACTGAACGGCGTTCGGCGTGCTCGCGTTGCGCCATCGGCAGGCCGAGGCCGTTGCCGAGAAAGGCCTCGACCAGCACGATTACCTGTCCACCGTCCGCCGCCCACATGCGCGCCTCGGCCAGGGTCAGCGGGACATGGTGGTCGGTGCAGCATTTACCGCAGCCTACGCAGGAAAACGTCGTATTCATTGAGCGATCTGTCTTCAATCAGGGTGTGAACCGGCGGCGGAAAACCACCGTACAGGCCTGCATCGAAGCAAGTTGTGCGCCACTCAGCGGCTTTTGGCGGTCGGGCGGATCGAGTCCCACTCGGTGACAAATGCGCTTTTCGCGGATTTGCTGTACAGGCACAGCTCGGTGCCTTGCTGGCCTTTCATGTGCTTTTGCGGGTACTGGCCTTGCAGGAGCACGGCGGTGTAGCCGACGCGGTCATCGAATTGCGCCGGGGTGCCGACCGGTTTGGCGTTTTTCAGGCCGCTGGCCTTGGTGCAACTGGCGAGCACGGTTTTGTCGTAGGCGGCCCAGGCGTCGGGGCTGGAGGCGTGGGCCTGGGAGGCGAGGGCGGTGAGGCAGAGCAGGCTGGCGGTGAGGGCTTTCATGGTGGGCGTCCTTGGTCGTGGGTGGCCAGGGTTGGAGTCTGCCTGAGAGGGGAAGTTGCCTGGGCTGGCCTCTTCGCGAGCAGGCTCGCTCCTACAGTTTGGAATGCATGCCAAATGTACAAGCGAGCCTGCTCGCGAAAACGGTGGATCAGTCCGCCACCAATTCCCGGCGAACCACATACATCCCGGCACGTTCATACAGCCGCTGCGCCCGCTGGTTGTCCTCCAGCACCTTGAGATCAACAAACCCTTCGCGCCGCTGCTGAAACACTTTGAACGCATTGAGCAGCAACGCCCGGCCCAGTCCGCGCCCTTGCAGTCGCGGATGCACCACCAGATTCTTGATGTACGAACTGGTCCAGCACTGCGCCACTCCCACCACGCCGTCAGCATCGCTGGCGATAAAACACAGCGCCGGATCGTATTCGGGGTCGCTTTCGAACCGTTGCTGCCAGACCTCAAGCGCTGGCACCCGGCCACCGCCCTCGAAGTAGCCGAGTTGCATCAAAGCATGCACGGCGGCTGCGGTTTGCGGGTGGTAAGTGCTGACCTCGACACCGTCCGGCCAGACACTGTCCGGCAGATCTGCGCGCAGATCGCGGCGCATCAGCAAGCAGAATGTTTCAGTCAAAACTCAATGACCTTGCGCCGCAACGTGTTTGGCCGCTTCGATCAGGCAATGGGTCAGTTCCGGCGAAGAGAATTTGGTCAGCACGCCGTTGGCCCCGGCCAGTCGCGCTTTCTCGCTGTTCATCGCGCTGTCGAGCGAGGTGTGCAGCAGCACATACAAATGCGCAAAGTCAGGTGTTTCGCGCAGGGTGCGGGTAAAGGCGTAGCCGTCCATCTCGGACATTTCGATGTCGGAGACGATCAGGTTGATCTGTTGCGCGGTGCCTTGCAGGTCGAGCAGGCAGTCGATGGCCTCTTTGGCGCTGCGTGCGGTGTGGCATTGCAGGCCGAGGTTGCGCAGGGTGTGCACCGATTGCTGCAGCGCCACCTGACTGTCATCGACCACCAGAATCCGCGCGTTGCCGAGCACTTCGGCGTCTTCCATGGTCAGGTCGGTCGGGGCCATTTCGATCTGCGCCGGGGCGATGCTGTGGATAACTTTTTCGATATCCAGCACCTGCACCAAAGTACCGTCCACCGAGGTCACGCCGGTGATGTAAGCGCGCGAACCGCCGGAACCGAACGGCGGCGGTTTGATGTCGGTGGTCAGGCAGTGGACGATCTTGCTTACCGCTTGAACGTGCAGACCCTGCTTCGAACGGCTGACGTCGGTGACGATCAGGCAGCCGCCGTTCGGGTCTTCCAGCGGCCGCTCGCCGATAGCCCGGCTCAGGTCGATCACCGACAGCGAGGCGCCGCGCAGGGTGGCGATGCCTTTGACGTGCGGGTGCGACTCCGGCAGCTTGGTCAGCGGCGGGCAGGGGATGATTTCGCTGACTTTGAGCAGGTTGATCGCCATCAGCTTGCCGCTGCGCAAGGTAAACAGAAGAAGCGAAAGTGAGTCTGCGCGGGCTTTTGTCGAGGACATTTGGACCTTCTGTGGAAAAAGGTGATGGGCGAAGGTGGAATCGCCAGAAACCATTGATGCCGGGTTATCGGCTTGATTGGGGTGGGCTTTAGATTGGTCACAAATCAAAAGCCCCTCACCCCAGCCCTCTCCCGAAGGGAGAGGGAGCCGACCGGGTTGTTCGATGTTATGCATCGACCTGAGAAACCGAGGTGATTATAGATTCGGCAAAGTAGATTCAGGTCGGCGAAGTTCTTCAATATCCCCCAATCAGTTCCCTCTCCCTCCGGGAGAGGGCTAGGGTGAGGGTGCTTTTAGCTCTTCATCCCCAGCCTTTTGGCCATCCGCCCAAGGTTCGCCCGATCAACCCCCAACTCCCGCGCCGCACTCGCCCAGTTATCCTGATTGCGCTCCAGTGCCGCGCTGATCAACTGGCGCTGAAACTGCTCGGTCGCGCTGCGCAGGTCGCCGCTGATCGAAGGCAATTCCCGCACATCAACCTCCATCTCAACCGAGTTATCCACAACCTCACGCGGCAAGTCCAGATCCGCCGCACTCAAACTGAGAATCTTCGGCCGCACCTTGCAGTTGCCCAATGCCTTCAGCGCGCTGCGGCCGATCAGATGTTCCAGCTCGCGCACATTGCCCGGCCAGGTATAGGCGAGCAGCGCTTCCTGGGCGTCGCTGTTCAGGCGCAGGCTGTTGAGGCCCATCCGTGAGCGGTTCTGCTCAAGGAAGAAACCGCTGAGCAGCAGCACGTCGCGTCCGCGATCGCGCAGCGCCGGGACCTTCAGCGGGTAGACGCTGAGGCGATGATAGAAGTCGGCACGATAGCGGCCGCTGCGCACTTCTTCGGCGAGGTCGCGGTTGGTTGCGGCGATCAGGCGCACGTCGACCTGATGTTCCTTGTCCGAGCCCAGGCGCTGCAACTGCCCGCTCTGCAACACCCGCAGCAATTTCGCCTGCACGGTCAGCGACAATTCGCCGACCTCGTCGAGAAACAGCGTGCCGCCATTGGCCAGCTCGAACTTGCCACGGCGGTCGCTGGTCGCGCCGGTGAAAGCACCGCGAACGTGGCCGAACAGCTCGCTTTCGACCAGCGTATCCGGCAACGCGGCGCAGTTGAGGCTGATGATCGGTTTGTCGGCACGCGCCGAGGCGGCGTGAATCGCCTGCGCGACCAGCTCTTTGCCGACCCCGGTTTCGCCGGTGATCAGTACGGTCAGATCGCTGCCGCCGACCAGATTGATCTCCTCGACCAGGCGTTTATGCGCTTTACTCTGACCGATCATCTCGCGCTGCTGCTGACCGCTGGCCTGACGATAGACCTCGGCGCGCTGATGCTCGTCTTCGGCGCGATTGGCCAGCCGTTCGATGCGTTCGGCGGCGTTGACCGTGGCCGCGGCGAGGCTGGCGAAAGCTTGCAGGGCGTCGAGTTCGATCGGCTCGAAACGTTCGGGATCGAGCGCGTCGAGGGTGATCAGGCCCCAGAGTTTTTCATCGACGAATAACGGGCAGCCGAGACAGTCGTGCACTTGCAGATGATCCTCGAGACCATCGACCAGTCCGTCATAAGGGTCAGGCAGTTCGCTGTCGGCGGCGAAGCGCGTCGGCCCGGTACCGGCCAGCAGAATGTCGAAGCGTGGATGTTCGCTGACCTTGAAGCGGCGGCCGAGGGTGTCGGTGCTCAAGCCGTCGACGGCGAGCGGCACCAGCGATTCGCCATCCAGGCGCAACAGCGCTGCGGCGTCGCAGGGCAACAGGGCGCGCATGGCTTCGAGCAGGCGCCGATAGCGTTCGCCTTCGGGCAGTTCGCGCGACAGATCGGCAACCAGGGGGAGCAATGCGGTGAGCAGGGATTTGGCAGTCATGGCGTGTAGTCAAATGGACCTGATGTAGTCGCAAAGACTATAAGTCGGCTTGGGTCGTTATGACTACATAAAAAATAAGCGATTGATTTATAAGAGAAAAATAACTGGCACGAAAACTGATACTCCACAGATAACTTTCAATAAAGCTCAGGAGTCACCCTCATGCTTAGCGCTCAGGATCGTGCCATCGTCAAATCCACCGTGCCTCTGCTGGAAAGCGGCGGCGAAGCGTTGATCACCCACTTCTACCGCATGATGCTTTCCGAATATCCAGAGGTGCGCCCGTTGTTCAACCAGGCTCACCAGGCCAGCGGTGATCAGCCGCGTGCGTTGGCGAACGGCGTATTGATGTACGCCCGCCACATCGATCAGCTCGATCAGCTGGGCGATCTGGTGGCGAAAATCATCAACAAGCACGTCGCCCTGCAGATTCTTCCGGAGCACTATCCGATCGTCGGCACCTGCCTGCTGCGTGCGATTTCCGAAGTGCTCGGCGATGAAATCGCCACGCCAGAAGTGATGAGTGCCTGGGGCGCGGCGTACGGCCAGTTGGCGGACATCCTGATCGGCGCCGAAACCGCCATCTATGATGAGAAAGAACAGGCGGTTGGCGGCTGGCGCGGGGCGCGTGAGTTCATCGTTGCGGCCAAGGTCGAGGAGAGTGCGGAGATCACTTCGTTCTACTTCGAACCGGCCGACAAGGGCCCGATTCTCGCCGCAGAACCCGGTCAGTACATCGGCATGAAGCTGATCCTCGACGGCGAAGAGATCCGCCGCAATTATTCGCTGTCGGCACTGGCGAACAACGGCCAGTACCGCATCAGCGTCAAGCGCGAACCGGGTGGCCGCGCCTCCAATCATTTGCATGATCAACTGCACGTCGGCGCGAGCATTCAGCTGTTCCCGCCATCGGGCGAGTTCACCTTGTCGGCCAGCGACAAACCGCTGGTGCTGATCAGCGGCGGCGTCGGCATCACTCCGACCCTGGCGATGCTCGAAGCGGCGCTGCAAACCCAGCGGCCGGTGCATTTCATCCACTGCGCGCGCAATGGCAGCGTGCATGCTTTCCGCAACTGGATCGACGACCTCGCCGCGCGCCATCCGCAGCTCAAGCGTTTTTACTGCTACGCCGAAGATGACGGCGTCAGCCCGGCGGCGGACAAGGTCGGGATGCTGAGTCAGGAGCAGCTCGGCGAGTGGCTGCCTGCGCAACGTGACGTCGATGCGTATTTCCTTGGGCCCAAAGGCTTCATGGGCGCAATCAAGCGCCATCTGAAAGCGCTGGGAGTGCCGGAGAAGCAGAGCCGTTATGAGTTCTTCGGGCCGGCTTCTGCTCTGGAGTGATCTGAAAACCGAGTCGCCTGCATTCGCGAGCAGGCTCGCTCCCACCGGATTTGTGTTCGACGCAGATCCAGTGTGGGAGCGAGCCTGCTCGCAAAGCTTTTTGTGCGGCGAAAATCCATGCACCTGTGGGTTAATGGTTCCTTAACCGCTCTATCGTTTATTGCCCCGGTGTAGACTTGCGGCGACTTTCAGCCGCAAGCCAGCTGAACCATGGACAAACAAGGGAAAGGCAATGAGCGAGGAAACGATTCGATTGGGCCGTGAGCGGCGCTTTCTGGTGCTGCTGGGCGTGATCTGCCTGGCGCTGATCGGTGGTGCCCTGTACATGCAGGTCGTGCTCGGCGAAGCGCCGTGCCCGCTGTGCATTCTGCAGCGTTATGCGTTGCTGCTGATCGCGCTGTTCGCGTTCATCGGCGCAGCCATGCGCAGTCGTCGCAGCATTACCGTGTTCGAAGCGCTGGTGGTGCTCTGTGCGCTTGCTGGCGCCGCGGTCGCCGGGCATCACGTGTACACGCAGTTCTACCCGGCCGTCAGCTGTGGCGTCGATGTGCTGCAACCGATTGTCGATGATCTGCCGCTGGCGAAAATCTTCCCGCTGGGCTTTCAGGTCGACGGCTTCTGTTCGACGCCATACCCGCCGATCCTCGGCCTGTCGCTGGCGCAGTGGGCATTGGTGGCGTTCGTGCTGGTGGTGATTCTGGTGCCGTTGCTGACCTCGCGTAATCGAAAAGCACTGCGCTGAATCAACTTTTCGCAAGCGTGGCCGATACACAAAACGCCCCGATTGGCGGTTCAGCCAATCGGGGCGTTGCACGTTTCAGAGTGAGGCTGAACTCATCCTGACGGACGGCAAGCGCGGGTGTGACAAGTGTGCGACATGTTGTCACACAGGGGGTGTCGCAGAGGCGCCCACAGACTCCGATTGCGTCGTTGTTACAAAAAAGGATTGGTCGGTCTGACGGTTTTTTTGCTTTAGGACGCAAGTGCCAGAGCAGGCAGTTTTAACAGCTTCAGGCAGATGGCCAGAAGCCTTGGGTTATCGGGCTTTGCGCCGTTCCGCTGTACGGAAAAAACCTTCGGAGCTGTCTGAACTGACGCGGGTGCGCTGACAGGTTTTGCGAAATTTGTTGAGAACGCCTTTCAACAACGCGCGACACTTTTGCAAAAATGGCGAGGGATTGTTGCCGTAAAAGATAAAAATTATTTCGGGATAAGACATGGTGTATAGGGCGCTACCTATCTACAATCGCCCGCACTGAATTCCCGGCGCTGTTCAGCCTTATTAAGGAACTGATCAGAAGGTCGGGTGTCGAGCAGGCCGCGAGGCTTTCGAGACACCCAGGTGTCGGTGCCTTTCCAACTTTCCGCACCAAATGGAATTGGTCTGTAACAAGGCCTTTGACCACGAATTCGAATAAGAACTGAACGCTGTCCCAAGGTTTTGTCGAGCGTCTTGCGCGCGACGGGCGGCCCTTATTCAATCCAAAGAAAATGCCAACCCTTGGCAGGGTGAAGTGTTGGCGATCAAAACCCAACTGCATTGCGCAAGCTGCTTTAGAGGTCGTGAGATGAGTAAAAACAGGTACCCCAGATTACTAGGCCTAGTGCCGCTGCTCGGCACGTTGTTGCTGGGAGGCTGCAACATGACCTTGCTCAATCCAACGGGCCAGGTTGGCCTGGAACAGCGAAACCTGATCATCACCGCGACCCTGCTGATGCTGTTGGTCGTGGTGCCGGTTATCGTCATGACCTTCCTGTTCGCCTGGAAATACCGCGCGTCGAACAAGAACGCCGTCTACACCCCGAAATGGTCGCACTCGACCAAGATCGAAGTGGCGGTCTGGACCATTCCGGTCCTGATCATCATCGCTCTGGGTTACATCACCTACATTTCCACCCACGAACTGGACCCGTATCGTCCGATCCAGTCCGACGTCAAGCCTGTGACCATCGAAGTGGTCGCGCTGGACTGGAAGTGGCTGTTCATCTACCCGGAACAAGGCATCGCCACGGTCAACAAGATCGTGTTCCCGGCGCACACGCCAATCAACTTCAAGATCACCTCTGACGCTGTGATGAACTCGTTCTTCATCCCGGGTCTGGGCGGCCAGATCTACGCGATGGCGGGCATGCAGACCAAGCTGCACCTGATCGCCGACCGCAACGCTGAAATGGACGGTATCTCCGCCAACTACAGCGGCGCCGGTTTCACCGGTATGAAATTCAAGGCTATCTCCACCACTCAGGAAGATTTCGACGCCTGGGTAAGTGAAGTCAAGAAGTCACCTAAACAGCTTGATCAAGCTGAGTACGCGGCCCTTGCCAAACCGAGCCAGAACAACCCAGTCGAGCTCTACTCGTCGGTCACGCCGAACCAGTTCCAGATCATCGTCGACAAGTACGAAGGTATGAAGCCGGGCAAGCCGCTGAAGCACGAGAAGAAAGAGAAAGAAGTGGCGGCCACGGATATTGACGCGGGTTCGCATTCAGCTGCCGGGGCAGAGGAGTAAACGATGTTTGGTAAATTAAGTTGGGAAGCAGTCCCATTCCACGAGCCGATCGTGATGGTGACCATCGCCATGATCGCCCTCGGTGGTCTGGCGCTGTTCGCTGCGATCACTTACTTCAAGAAGTGGACGTACCTGTGGACCGAGTGGCTGACGTCGGTCGACCACAAGAAAATCGGCGTGATGTACATCATCGTCGCCATGGTCATGCTGCTGCGCGGTTTTGCCGACGCGATCATGATGCGTACCCAGTTGGCCATGGCCACCGAAGGTTCGCCTGGCTACCTGCCACCTGAACACTATGACCAGATCTTCACCGCTCACGGTGTGATCATGATCATCTTCATGGCGATGCCATTCTTCACCGGCCTGATGAACCTTGCAGTGCCGCTGCAGATCGGCGCGCGTGACGTGGCGTTCCCGTTCCTGAACTCCCTGAGCTTCTGGCTGCTGGTGTCCGGCGTTGTGCTGATCAACCTGTCGCTGGGCGTCGGTGAATTCGCCAAGACCGGTTGGGTTGCCTATCCACCGCTGTCGGGTCTGCAATACAGCCCTGGCGTGGGGATGGACTACTACATCTGGGCGCTACAGCTGTCCGGATTGGGTACGACGCTAACGGGGGTCAACTTCCTCGCGACCGTACTGAAAATGCGTACCCCTGGCATGAAACTGATGGACATGCCGATCTTCACCTGGACCTGCACCTGGGCCAACGTTCTGATCGTGGCTTCGTTCCCGATCCTGACCGCGACTCTGGCACTGCTGACCCTTGACCGTTACATGGATTTCCACATTTTCACCAATGAACTTGGTGGCAATCCAATGATGTACGTCAACCTGTTCTGGGCGTGGGGCCACCCTGAGGTTTACATCCTGATCCTGCCGGCCTTCGGCATCTTCTCGGAAGTGATCTCGGCCTTCACCGGCAAGAAACTGTTCGGCCACCACTCGATGATCTACGCCTCGGGCGCGATCTCGGTACTGGGCTTCATGGTCTGGCTGCACCACTTCTTCACCATGGGTTCGGGTGCCAGCGTCAACGCCTTCTTCGGTCTGGCGACGATGCTGATTTCCATCCCGACGGGTGTGAAACTGTTCAACTGGCTGTTCACCATCTATCAGGGCCGTCTGCGTTTCACCAGCCAGGTGATGTGGACCCTGGGCTTCATGGTGACCTTCGCCATCGGCGGCATGACCGGCGTACTGCTGGCCATCCCGGGTGCTGACTTCGTGCTGCACAACAGCCTGTTCGTGATCGCGCACTTCCACAACGTGATCATCGGCGGTGCGGTATTCGGTTACATCGCTGGTTTCGCGTTCTACTTCCCGAAAGCGTTCGGCTTCAAGCTGCACGAAGGCTGGGGTAAAGCAGCGTTCTGGTTCTGGATCTCGGGCTTCTTCGTCGCGTTCATGCCGCTCTATGCACTGGGCTTCATGGGCATGACCCGTCGTCTGAACGCCACCACCAACCCTGAGTGGGTACCGTACCTGTACGTTGCCATGTTCGGTGCGGTGATGATCGCTGTCGGTATCGCCTGCCAACTGATCCAGCTGTACGTCAGTGTGCGTGACCGCAACAAGCCAGAGAACGTTTGCGATCACGGTGACCCGTGGAATGCACACACCCTGGAATGGTCGACCTCGTCGCCACCACCGTTCTACAACTTTGCTGTGCTGCCAAAGGCTGACTGCATCGACCCGTTCACTGAAGCCAAGGAAAACGGTACTGCGTACCAGCGTCCGGCCAAGTACGAGCCGATCCACATGCCGAACAACACCGCCACTGGCGTGGTGATGGGCGCACTGTTGACCGTCTTCGGTTTCGCGATGATCTGGCACATCTGGTGGTTGGCGATCGCTAGCCTGGTGGGCACCGTCGTTTACTTCGTGATCCACGCTGCACGTGACGACCAGGGCTATATGGTTCCGGTTGAAACGATCGAGCGTATCGAAGCCGAGCAGCACAAGCGTCTGGTCGCGGCAGGGAAAATCCCGGCCGGTGCCACCCGTGTTGAAACCTCGTTGGAACAGGCTTAAACCATGTCGAACTTAGTGACCAATGTTGGACACGCCCATGGTGACCATGGGCACGATGACCATCACCACGACTCGGGCGAGATGACCGTATACGGTTTCTGGCTCTACCTGATGACCGACTGCATTCTGTTTGCGTCGATCTTCGCGGTGTACGCAGTACTGGTAAACAACGTTGCCGGTGGCCCATCGGGCCACGACATCTTCGAACTGCCTTACGTGCTGGGCGAAACCGCTCTGCTGTTGTTCAGTTCGATCACCTACGGCTTCGCCATGCTGGCGTTGTACAAAGGCAAGAAGCAGGCGGTCCTGGGCTGGTTGTTCATGACCTTCCTGCTCGGCGCGGGCTTCATCGCGATGGAGATCAACGAGTTTCACCTGCTGATCTCCGAGGGCTTCGGTCCTAGCCGTTCGGGCTTCCTGTCGGCGTTCTTCACCCTGGTCGGTACTCACGGTCTGCACGTTTCGGCCGGTCTGATCTGGATGGGCGTGATGATGTACCAGGTCAACAAGCACGGCCTGACGGCGACCAACAAGACCCGTCTGAGCTGCCTGAGCCTGTTCTGGCACTTCCTGGACGTGGTGTGGATCTGCGTATTCACCGTTGTTTACCTGATGGGGACTCTGTAATGGCTAATGCACACTCCCATGACAGCCATGATGCTGGCCACGGCAGCGTAAAGTCGTACGCCATCGGCTTCATCCTGTCGGTGATCCTGACCGTCATCCCGTTCGGCCTGGTGATGTACCCGAGCCTGCCGAAGGCGACGACGCTGGCAATCGTGCTGTTGTTCGCAGTGATCCAGGTGATCGTTCACCTGTATTACTTCCTGCACCTGGACCGTTCCATTGCTCAGCGCAACAACGTGATCGCCTTCGTCTTTACGGCGATCGTGATCGTGCTGCTGGTTGGCCTGTCGCTGTGGATCATGTTCAGCATCCACACGTACATGATGGCGAAGTGAGGTAGACCCGATGTCGCTCAAGCACTTTATCCAAATCACCAAACCGGGGATCATTTTCGGTAACGTGCTTTCTGTGGCAGGCGGGTTCTTCCTGGCCTCGAAAGGGCATGTCGATCTGGCGGTGTTTCTGGCCGCCATGATCGGCACTTCCCTGGTCGTGGCCTCCGGTTGCGTGTTCAACAACTGCATCGACCGCGACATCGACCTGAAGATGGAACGCACCAAGAACCGCGTGCTGGTCCAGGGCTTGATCTCCCTGAAACTGGCACTGGTTTACGCGACCATTCTGGGTGTTCTCGGCGTTGCCTTGTTGTACAAGGTGGCCAACCCGTTGGCTGCCTTGTTCGCAGTAATCGGCTTCATCATCTACGTCGGCTTCTACAGCCTGTACCTCAAGCGCAAGTCGGTTCACGGCACGCTGGTGGGCAGTCTGTCGGGCGCCATGCCGCCAGTGATCGGTTACGTCGCCGTAACCAACAGCTTCGACATGGCCGCGCTGACCCTGCTGGTGATGTTCAGCCTGTGGCAGATGCCGCATTCCTACGCCATCGCGATTTTCCGCTTCAACGATTACCTGGCCGCCTCGATTCCGGTGCTGCCAGTGAAGCGCGGCATTCAAGTGGCGAAGAAGCACATCCTGCTCTACATCCTGGCGTTCCTCGTAGCGACCCTGATGCTGACCTTCAGCGGCTACGCCGGCATGAGCTACCTCGCCGTCGCCGCGGCCATGGGCATGTACTGGCTGTACATGGCCTGGACCGGCTACAAGGCAGTGGATGACACGGTCTGGGCACGCAAGCTGTTCGTGTTCTCGATCTTCACCATCACCGCGCTGAGCGTCATGATGTCCCTGGACTTCAAGGTGCCAAGCGAGCTGCTGCTGACGTACGCGCCGTAAGGTTTACAGGCTTCACGAAAAACCCCGCACATTGAGAGATGTGCGGGGTTTTTTGTTGGCTGAAATAGGCTCGTTCGGGGTGCTGCCATTCGCGAGCAGGCTCGCTCCCACAGTTTGCGGTTGCGGCCATTCGGTAAAAGACCTAGATTCGGATCCAACCCCGACAGTAGTAGCTCCAAGCCATCCTTCGGTGCTCGACTGTCTCAACCCGTGCATTGATCAAAAGGCTGGGCGCAATGACCGAACGGATGACCTGCGATGAGCGCTTTATCGCCCTGGCCGAAGAACTGAACTACGACATCTATGGCGAGAACACCGCCGGTGGCAATTACGCGCCGCTGATTCGGCATCACGATGAGCTGTACATCAGCGGGATGGTGCCGCGGGTCAATGGCAAGATTCTCTATCCGGGTCGGGTCGGGCTGGAGTTGACCCTCAAGGACGCGCAAGCCGCCGCGAGCATCAGCGCCATGCGTTGCCTGGCGCTGATCGTCGATGCGGTGGGGTCGCTGGACAAGATCCGCGCGCTGCTGCGGGTGACGGTGTATGTGAAGTCGACGGCTGATTTCGTTGACCTGAGCGAAGTGGCCAACGGCGCTTCGGATGTGTTCAGCCATGTGCTGGGCGATGCCGGGCGGCATACGCGCACCACCATTGGTGTGTATCAGTTGCCGAAGAATGCGGCGATTGAAGTGGATATGATTGCGGCGGTGCATGCTTCGGCTTGAAGTCGGCGGCGCCTGTTGCCCTCACCCTAGCCCTCTCCCGGAGGGAGAGGGGACTGACCGAGTCGTTTTCTGAAACTACGGCGACCTGAATATCGCGTCGACTGCGAATTTTGAACAGCCCACAAATCGGCTCCCTCTCCTGGGGGAGAGGGCTGGGGTGAGGGGCTACAATCCAAGCAACACCGCCAATCCCCAGCCGAAAAAAAAGCCCCGCCTGATCACTCAGCGCGGGGCTTCTTCACAAGCACTCTGCGGCTTACTGCGCCGCGATGCTGTACCCCTCAAACGCCGTCTTCTGCTGCAACGCAGTAATGATGTTCTTACGGTTCACAGCCTGTTCCGTCCCGGCATTGTCCAGGAAGGTTTCGCTTTCCAGCTCGGCTTCATCGCCTTCACCGACGAAGGTGAAACCAAGGAATTCCAGCGCTTCACGATCTACGTTCAGACGCGAACGCGGCGTGCGCAGCGGCAGGGTCACGCTGGCGCCGTCCTTGCTGATGGTGAAGATTTCGACTTCTTTCTTCTTCGCAGCCTTGCCCTTGCCGCCGCCCGGATTGCTGATCGCCTGATGGGTCTGGTTCAGCACTTTCAACGCGAGGCCGTAGACGATTTCCTGAAACGCCGGATCGTCCTTGAAGCTGGACAGAATGCGCCCGATCGAGAACTTGCTGCTCAGGTCTTCCAGCGCGGCGAGGTCCGCAGCCTCGGCGTCTTTCAGCGCTTTGAGTTCGCCCATCAGTTCGTAGGCCTTGTCGTCATCGAAACTGTCGTGGGCCTGACGAATCGCGGCGCGCAGTTCGCGGATCTGGTCACTCTCGCGCGTCGACTGGAACGCGTCGAGGACCATCTCGCTGATGATTTTGGCTTGTGGCAGGTGTTGTGAAAGATTGATGGAGTTTTCGTATTCCGCTTTGGACGACTGGGTGGCTACGGATTCAGCGGTGTTGAAATCGGACATTGAAATTTCACTACTTTTAACTTGAATGGAGACGAACAAGCCCAGGGCTTTTTCAGGCCGACTAATTTAGGGGAGCGGGGCGGCGTTGTCACGGAGCAACGGGCTGGTGGTCGGGTTTTTTCCCGGCCGCTGCTATTTCTGACGCGGACGTTCCATGGCAATCACGGAAATCTCAAAGCCCAGACTGGCGAAAAAGGCTTCCGCGCCGTCGCGTCCCGCACGCAGCACCCAGGTGATGTCAGGGTTGTCGCCCATCACATGCTCAACCAGCGCCCGGCCAATGCCCTGGCGTTGATGCTGAGCATCAACCACCACCATCGACAGGTAGCCATTGGAGACTTCGTCAGTGATGCCGCGGGCGAAGCCGACGATCTGATCGCCGAGCAGGGCGACGGCTGTGCGTTGCGAATTGGCGATCAAGCGAGCGAACGATTCGGCGTCGCCGGTGCGATGGCGCCAGCCATGTTTGCCGAGAAACAGCCGTGCCGACTCTGTTTCATCGGGACGCAAGTTGCGAACGTTGAGCGTGGTCTGCATGGATTGAAGTCCTTTTCAGCTTTCGATGGTCGAGCGCCCTGCGTCAGGTTTCCCCCACGTGCGCATCGCAAATTCGACGAACCTTCTTAGCTTCGGCAAACGATAACGATCCGGGGCATACAGCAAATGCATCGGCCGACTCGGTGGCGGGTAATCGGCGACTACCTTGACCAGTTTGCCTTCGCGCAGGTCCTGTTCGACCAGTGCGTCGGGCAGCATCATGATGCCCATGCCGTTACGCGCGGCCTGGTGCAATCCGGCGGAACTGTTGATCAGCAGCGGCCCGCTCACGTCGACGAGGACTTCTCCGTCCGGGCCGCTGAGGCGCCAGCGCTTTTCCACCGATTGCCAGTCATCCCCGGCAGGGTAGGCAAACGACAGGCAGTCGTGTTGCTGCAAGTCCTGTGGCGTGTGCGGCATGCCGCGTCTCGCGATGTAGTCGGGGGAGGCGCAGACCGTCAGGGTGTAGTCGATCAAGGGGCGGGCGATCAGGTTGGACGACTCATCGAAACTGCCCAGCCGAAACGCGACATCGAGGCCATTCTCCAGCAGGTCCGGGCGGCCGTTGGTCAGTACCACGTCGAGTTTCACTTGCGGATACAGCAGGGCATATTCGCTGAGCGCCGGGGTCAGGCGTTCGACGCCAAAGGTCAGCGGCGCGGCAATGCGCAGCAAGCCGCGTGGCTCGTCGAGGGCCTGTTCGGCAAGGCGTTCGGAGTCGGCGACCAGACCGAGCACGTCCAGGCAGCGCTGGTAATAGACGCTGCCGAACTCGGTGAGCCGCTGGCGGCGGGTGGTGCGCTGCAGCAATTGCACGCCGAGCCGTTGCTCCAGTGCGCGCAGGTGATTGCCGACCATGGTCGTCGACATGTCGCACTGCAAAGCGGCTGCGGTCATGCTCCCGCCCTCGACAACTTTGACGTACACGCTCATCGACTGGAACAAATCCATTATCAAGCCCGGCTTTTAAATGATTGAAGTTTTGCCGAGTTTATCCAGTTTCGCTGGCTAACCATACTGCCAGCACACCGACCCGAACTGGAGTTTCACGTCATGACCGCCGCGCTGATGAACACCTACCAACCACTGGCCCTCAGCTTCACCAAAGGCCTGGGCACGCGCCTGTGGGATCAGGCCGGTCGTGAATACCTGGACGCAGTGGCCGGGGTGGCGGTGACCAACGTCGGCCACTCGCATCCGCGCATTGTTGCGGCGATCAGCGAGCAGGCGGGATTGCTGCTGCACACCTCCAATCTGTACAGCATCGACTGGCAGCAACAGTTGGCCAGACGGCTGACCAGATTGGCGGCCATGGAGCGCGCGTTTTTCAACAACTCCGGCGCCGAGGCCAATGAAACCGCGCTGAAACTCGCGCGTTTGTATGGCTGGCGCAAGGGGATCGAACAGCCGCTGGTGGTGGTCATGGCCAACGCGTTTCATGGCCGCACCCTCGGCACCTTGTCGGCCAGCGATGGTCCGGCGGTGCGTCTGGGCTTCAACGAACTGCCGGGGGATTTCGTCAAAGTGCCGTTCGGCGATCTCGCCGCGCTGGAGCAGGTGCAGCGTAAACACGGCGAGCGCATCGTGGCGATTCTGGTCGAGCCGATCCAGGGCGAAAGCGGCGTGCAGGTCGCGCCGCCCGGTTACCTCAAAGCTCTGCGCGATCAATGCAATCGCCATGCGTGGCTGCTGATGCTCGATGAAATCCAGACTGGCATGGGCCGCACCGGGCAGTGGTTCGCCTTTCAACACGAAGGCATCGTTCCCGACGTCATGACCCTGGCCAAAGGCCTCGGCAATGGCGTGCCGATCGGCGCTTGCCTGGCACGCGGCCGCGCGGCCGACCTGTTCACCCCCGGCAGTCACGGCAGCACCTTCGGCGGCAACCCGCTGGCCTGCCGAGTCGCCTGCACCGTGCTGGACATCATCGAAGAACAAGGTCTGCTGGACAACGCGCGGGTACAGGGCGAGCGCCTGTTGGCCCGGTTACGCGCAGAGCTTGCCGACATCCCCAATGTGCTGGCGATTCGCGGACAGGGACTGATGATCGGCATCGAGCTGAAACAACCGGTGCGCGACCTGACCATGATTGCCGCACGGGATCATGGCTTGTTGATCAACGTCACCCGCGGCAAGACGATACGGCTGCTGCCACCGTTGACGATTGATGAGCGGGAGGTGGGGATGATTGTCAGAGGGGTTGGGCGAGCACTGGCCTCTAGTCAATCGTCGTAATCACGGCATCGCAACAGCTGGAGCACTTACTGCTTCAGCTGTATTCATCATTGCGCAGTAATCTGCAAAGGAAATCATTACCACAGGATCGGCACTTCGCCTGATAACGAGCAGGGGCGTGCGGTCGTTGATGACCTGATCCATGGATTTTGCAAGGCACGCTCGGACTTTGCTGTAGGCGATGGTTTGCATGAGTTAGACCTTTGGTGGGTAGAGCACAATTCGGCAGGATTCAATTGTGTTCAGTATCACCCAGGTATTCTGGAGACGTTTCCGAGAGGTTTGTAATCCCGATCGCCAGTACTTGTCAGCAACTGGGCTGCCGTTAGATGGCACTCACCAGCCATCACTTAATCCGGCTCATCCCCCAACTCCGGCGCCAACATCCGCGTCTTCACCGCCCCATTCGAATTGTGTTGAACAATCTCGCTCGGCTGTCCCTGTTCGTTGAAAAACACCTGTCCGATCCCCGCCGAATTCCACAGCCGTTCCCCAGCCTCGGCATGTTCGGGCGTGTACGGCACGATGCGCATCTGCCGGCGCTTGGTGAACCAGTTCAACGGCGAGCGCGGTGAGTAGAGCCAGCGGTTGAGGCGGTCGAACCATTCCAGCAGGGCCGGTGGGAATTCGTTTTTGATGCCGCTGCTGGTGATCTGCCAGATGCGTGGGCCGGCCTTGCGATGGCGGATCAGCACTTCGTAGACGAAGGAATAATGCACGTCGCCCGACAGCACCACGTAATTTCCCGGTGTGCGCGAGTGGCGGAAAATGTTCAGGATCACTTGCGCGGCGCCGCGATGGGCCATCCAGTTTTCCGCATCGACCAACAGCGGATAACCGCACCAGCTGAAGACCTTTTGCACAGTCTCGATGAGCTTCACACCAAAGATCGGTGCCGGGGAAACGATGATCGCCGACGGGTGATCGAGCAGTTCCTGCTGCAGTTCGCTGAGCGCTTCCCAATCGAGCAAACCCGAAGGTTGCTTGAGCGCCATTTCACTGCGCCAGCGCCGTGTGCGCGTGTCGATCACCACCAGCGCCGGGCTGCTCGGCAGGACGAAGTGCCACTGCTGAAAGCGCAGCAACTGATCAATCAAATCGTCCTGCACCGGTTGGTCCAGATAACCGTCATCACCGCTGGCGCTCAGCTGTCGGGTCTTGGCCAATACGTCCTTGAACGCATCGGGATTATTGCCCCAGCCTTGGCACAACAGATAAGCGATCAGCGCATTGCCGATGATGCGCTTGGAAAACGGATGGCCGTAGGCGGTTTCTTCCCACTGCGCGGACAGGTTCCAGTCATCGGTGATGTCGTGGTCATCGAAAATCATCAGGCTCGGCAGATGCGCCAGTGCCCGGGCGACGTTGCCCAGGCCGGCCTTGAAGGCATCGATGCGCGTCTGTTCGAGGCGGTAGCGCTTCAGGCGCGGCGGCGTCAGCGTCGGTGCCTGCGGATTGATCAGCGACCACGGCGTCGGCGACCACACCAGCAGGTACATCGCCATGACTTCGGCGAAGGTCACCAGATGATTGTCGGCGCTGCTACTGGTGAAAATCGGCTTACGCGCACCGCCGAAAAATCGCTCGCGCAACGTCTCGTTGCTCTCCAGCGCCGGTAACAAATCCGCGCGGTGGTAGTAGCTGGCCGGGTGTTCGTAGAGCTTGGCGCTGTCGCTGACGACTGCGCCTTCGAGGTGCTCGTCGAACAGGCCGAGCCGTTCAATCAACGCATGAATCGCCCGCAGCATCGGCCCGGCCACGTCGTCGGCGTAGACCTGATCGCCGCTCATCATCAACAGCGCCGGGCGTTGCTGCGGATCGGCTTCCTCAGCCAGCAGCTGATCGACGCAAAGCAGGCCATCGGTGGCCGGGTGATGCGGCTTGCGGCAGGAACCATGCAGCAACTGATCGATCCGCGCGCGCAGGACGAAGTTCGGACTCGTCGCCTCGCCATACAGCAGATGCGGCGCCCAGTCGGCAACACCCGCGGCGTTATCAATCAGCAGGTCATAGTCGATACGCGTATCGCAGGGCAGGGCGCTTTCGAAGGCAACATCAATCAGGTGAACAAACGCGTGACGGCCTACGGGAATGACCGTGCATTTCCCGGCATCGAGAGGAATGTCTCCTACACCTTGCAGGCGCAAGGTCAGCGCCAGTTCACGGCTGCCGACCAGCCACATGACCAGCCGCGTGGGCTGCAGACGGCGCAACAGCGGGCCGGCCAGCACCGGCGGCAGCAAAGAGGGATCAGTCAGGTGTCGAGACATCGAAGGGCAAAGCTCAAGGCGCACAGGCTGGCGATGATAACGCAGCCGGCGCCTTGAGCGCTTAAGCGAGGCTTAAGAGGCGGCTTTTTGTACTTTCAGCGCCAGCAAGCGCCATTCGCCAGCCGTCGCGTCAACCCGTGGCTGCTCTTGCACAGAGCAATCGAAACGGTAGGTGACATCGTCGCCATTCATGTTGCGCGCGGTGACGCTGTTGCTGAAGGTGTAGACCTGATTCTTGAAGCGATGGCTGACCAGCGCTTTGCTATCGGCAAAACGCGCCGAAGCGGGATAGCGCAGGGTGCTGGTCACGAACGGGCTGCACATCACATAGGCGATCATCGACTTGTCGGCCTGTTCGTCGCCGCGCAATTTCTTGTTCAGCACGGCCAGGGCCATGCGACCCTCATAGTCGCTTTGATTCAGCACCGTCTGCACCGCCATGGTTTTTGGCGCCCGGCTGGCGTAGTTCGGCAACAACGCCGAGTCGGCAGGGGACGGCGCGTCGTCCGGCTCGATGGCCGCAAAAGCCGGCGCATCTTTCAGCTCGGCGGCGGGTGCGACTGCCTCGGCTTCGGGCAACACAGAGGTCGGCTCGACGTTTTGCGCCACGACACTCTCGGGCTGCTCGTCTTTATACGCAGAAGGAAACAGCGACAGCGTGATCGACAACACCACCAACCCGACAATGAAACCGCCCGCCGCGCCAACGATGTTGCTGTAGAAAATATTCCAGCTACCGCGGTTCTTCACCACCCAGCGCCACATCAAACCCCAGACCGCGACAAACGCCAGAAAACGCAGAAACTCCATTTGATCCTTTCCCTTGAACCTTCATAACCTGAAACGGCACTCATCGACGGTGTGTGCCAAAGATGGCCGGCAAGATAACAAAATAGGCGCGCCGTCCGGTTACGGTTGCGGAAAATAATTCGCCGCCAGAAACACCAGCGTGACCATCCCCGCAGCGAAACCACAGACCCCCGCGAGCAGTTGCCGGGCGACCGGATGCACTGGCTGTCGCCGCTTGGCCATCCACAACCACACCCCCGCCAGGACGCCGGCGCTGGTCATGAAACTCACCAGGCTGCCATGCAGTCCCGGCGTTGCCATGGTAGTGCCGAACAGCCCGTCATAAATCAGCGTGAAGACAATGCCCGCCACCACGGCACTGCCAGCCCCGGCAAGGTTCGCCAGCAGCAGATTCCAGTTCCCACGCTGCCGCACCACCCAAAACCACATGGCAGCCATGACCCCTGCACACAACAAAGCATCCATCGAATTTTCCTTCCTTCCACGAGACAGAGACGACGACTGGAAGCGTCAGTAGCGAGTGGACGGCAAGATAGCAAAATAGTAGCGTCGCGCCATGCCTTCTCTGTCATGGACTGCGCGTCGCTGATCAGAAGAAATACCGGGATGTTTTCTCAAGCAATGCCCGCGCGGCATTCAAAGAATGTCGCGCAAATACGCCTTGATCGCGAGCAGCGGCTGCCCCAACTGCTCCAGCGATTGCGCCTGACTCAACTGCGCCGACAACTTGCTCAACTCCCGCCCCAACGGCTTCTCAACCCCACCCAACGCATCCATCGCCAGGCTCAGGCATTCACTCAACTTGAACTGAATCGCCTGCACATCGCCGCGCTTGACCAACAGCTCGAAAATGTCCTTCTGGTAATCGCCCATGACCATGTCATCACGCAGAATCGGGCTCAGGCCTTCCTCCTCGTAGGCGAGTTTGAGGGAGAAGAGGGCGATGGTTTCCAGTGAGGTTTCCATGGGTGTCTTGTCAGTTGAATGAAGGACTTGGAACCGATGCGCACACGAAGATGCCGCCGGCAGCCTGTAGCGCGGGCGTGATTATACGAGCCGCTAGTGCAGCGTTGACATTCATTTTGTTGTGGCGCTTTGATTAGATCAGTTGAACATCAGTGGAGTAACTACCATGGAATACGACGAACAATTGATCGACGACGCCGTCCTTGCCCTCCTGGCGGCTTACGCCTCCGACCGTGGTCATACCTGGAAAGGCTATGACTTCGAGATCATGAATCGATTGCATGAGCAGGGTTTGATCAGGGATCCAGTTAACAGGAACAAATCGGTTTGGTTGACGGAGGAGGGGTTGGAGCGTGGGCGGGCGATGGCGGCGCGGTTGTTTGGGGGAAGTGCTCAGGCTGAGCCTGCAAACGACTCCGACACCTGAGTCCGTACTATGTCACGTGCGACCCGCGCGGTGGTGAGCCTTCAGCGTTGCGCGTCCACTTTATTGCAGACGAAAAAAAAGGCCTTGCAAAGCAAGACCTTTCTTAATTTTGGTGCCCCGAGGGAGACTCGAACTCCCACTCCTTTCGAAAACGGATTTTGAATCCGCCGCGTCTACCAATTCCGCCATCAGGGCTCAATGGCGGCGAAGTATAGAGAGGTCATTACCGTTGGTCAATCACGTTTCATGGTCAATTTTTGATATTTCCGCTAGACTTTCCGGCCCTGCTAGACGAACCCCATCATGCGCGTTGCTGACTTTACTTTCGAGCTTCCTGATTCGCTGATCGCCCGCCATCCTTTGGCCGAGCGTCGCGGTAGTCGCCTGCTGACCCTTGATGGGCCGAGCGGCGCTCTGGCACACCGTCAATTCACTGATTTGCTTGAGCATTTGCGCCCGGGCGATTTGATGGTGTTCAACAATACCCGGGTGATTCCGGCGCGGCTGTTCGGGCAGAAAGCGTCCGGCGGCAAGCTGGAAATTCTTGTCGAGCGCGTGCTCGACAGTCACCGCGTGCTGGCGCACGTGCGCTCGAGCAAGTCGCCGAAGCCGGGTTCGAAGATCCTTATCGACGGCGGTGGCGAAGCCGAGATGCTGGCGCGTCACGATGCGTTGTTCGAGCTGGGCTTCGCTGAAGAAGTGCTGCCGCTGCTCGATCGTGTCGGGCACATGCCGTTGCCTCCTTATATAGACCGCGCGGATGAGGGCTCGGATCGCGAGCGTTATCAGACCGTGTACGCCGAGCGCCTGGGCGCGGTGGCGGCGCCGACGGCTGGGCTGCATTTCGATCAGCCGTTGCTGGAAGCGATTGCGGCCAAAGGCGTCGAGACGGCGTTCGTCACGCTGCACGTCGGTGCGGGGACGTTCCAGCCAGTGCGCGTCGACAAGATCGAAGACCACCACATGCACACTGAATGGCTGGAAGTCGGCCAGGACGTGGTCGATGCCGTGGCGGCATGCCGGGCGCGCGGTGGTCGAGTGGTGGCGGTCGGCACGACCAGTGTGCGTTCGCTGGAGAGTGCGGCGCGCGACGGTGTGCTCAAGCCGTTCAGTGGCGACACCGACATCTTTATCTACCCGGGCCGGCCGTTTCATGTGGTCGATGCCCTGGTGACCAATTTCCATTTGCCGGAATCGACGCTGTTGATGCTGGTTTCGGCGTTTGCCGGTTACCCGGAAACCATGGCTGCCTACAAAGCCGCGGTCGACAACGGTTACCGCTTTTTCAGCTACGGTGATGCGATGTTCATCACCCGCAATCCCGCTCCAACTGCCCCTGAACAATCAGGCCCAGAGGAAACAGAATGAGTCGCGAATGTCGAATGTCCTTTGAGCTGCTGGCCACCGATGGCAAGGCTCGCCGTGGTCGCCTGACCTTCCCCCGTGGCACCGTCGAGACCCCGGCGTTCATGCCGGTCGGCACCTACGGCACGGTCAAGGGCATGTTGCCGCGTGACATCGTCGCCACGGGCGCGGAGATCATTCTGGGCAACACCTTCCACCTGTGGCTGCGTCCCGGCACGCAGGTGATCAAGGAGCACGGCGACCTGCATGATTTCATGCAATGGAAAGGCCCGATCCTGACGGACTCCGGCGGCTTCCAGGTGTTCAGTCTCGGCGCGATGCGCAAGATCAAGGAGGAGGGCGTGACCTTCGCCTCGCCGGTCGATGGCGCGAAAGTGTTCATGGGCCCGGAAGAGTCGATGCAGGTGCAACGCGATCTCGGCTCCGACATCGTGATGATCTTCGACGAATGCACGCCGTACCCGGCTGACGAAGACGTCGCTCGCGTATCGATGGAGCTGTCGTTGCGCTGGGCGCAGCGTTCGAAGAATGCCCATGGCGACAACACCGCGGCGCTGTTCGGCATCGTCCAGGGCGGCATGCATGAAAACCTGCGCATGCGCTCGCTCGAAGGCCTCGACAAGATCGGCTTCGACGGCCTCGCCATCGGCGGTCTGTCGGTGGGCGAGCCGAAGCACGAAATGATCAAGGTGCTCGATTACCTGCCGGGGCAGATGCCCGCTGACAAACCTCGTTACCTTATGGGCGTTGGCAAACCGGAAGATCTGGTTGAGGGTGTGCGCCGCGGTGTGGACATGTTCGATTGCGTGATGCCAACCCGTAATGCCCGCAATGGGCATCTGTTCATTGACACTGGCGTGCTGAAGATCCGTAACGCGTTCCATCGCCATGATGAATCGCCGCTGGATCCGACCTGCGATTGCTATACCTGCCAGAACTTCTCGCGCGCTTATCTGCATCACCTGGACAAGTGCGGCGAAATGCTCGGCAGCATGCTCAATACCATCCATAACTTGCGCCATTATCAGGTGCTGATGGCTGGTTTGCGCGAGGCTATTCAACAGGGTACATTGGCCGCCTTTGTCGATGCCTTCTACGCCAAACGCGGACTTCCCGTCCCGCCTTTGGACTGAGTTTTCTGACCCCAAGATTCAACATTTGCAACTGGAGTGCTAAATGAGCTTTTTTATCTCTAACGCCATGGCTGACGCAGCTGCACCGGCTGCTGCAGGCCCAATGGGCGGCGGCTTCGAGTGGATTTTCCTGGTCGGCTTCCTGGTCATCTTCTACCTGATGATCTGGCGTCCACAGGCCAAGCGCGCCAAAGAGCAGAAGAACCTGCTGAGCAGCCTGCAGAAAGGCGACGAAGTCGTGACCACTGGCGGCATCGCCGGCAAGATCACCAAGGTTGCCGATGACTTCGTGGTTCTGGAAGTCTCCGACACCGTTGAAATGAAGTTCCAGAAAGGCGCCATCGCCGCCACGCTGCCAAAAGGCACGCTGAAAGCGATCTAAGAGCAACAACTTCTACTCAATCGACGGGGCGCGCAAGGCGCCCCGCGTTCATAACGGGCGGCGTGATGCTGAACAAATACCCTCTGTGGAAATACATTCTGATCCTGGCGGTGCTGGCGATCGGTCTGATTTATTCCGCTCCCAATCTTTACCCCGATGACCCGGCCATTCAGATCAGCGGCGCCAGCACGGCCCTGCAGGTCAATCAGGCCGATCTGGATCGTGTCAGCACGGCGCTGAAAGAATCCGGCATCAACGTCAAGGCAGCCACGCTGACCTCGGGCGGCAAGGGCGGCCTGATCCGTCTGGGCAAGGCTGAAGACCAGTTGCCGGCCAAGGACGTTGTGCGCAAGGCATTGGGTGATGACTACGTCGTCGCGCTGAACCTGGCACAGACTACTCCGCAATGGCTGCGCAATCTGGGCGCGCACCCGATGAAGCTGGGTCTGGACTTGTCCGGTGGTGTGCACTTCCTGCTTGAAGTGGACATGGACAAAGCCCTCGATGCTCGCCTGAAAGTCTACGAAGGCGACGTCAAGAGCCTGCTGCGCAAAGAGAAGCTGCGCTATCGCAGCCTGCCGCAACTGGGCGGTGCCATTCAGCTGGGCTTCGCTGACGAAGACAGCCGCGAACAGGCCCGCAGCCTGATCCGCAAGAACTTCAACGATTTCGACATTGTTCCGGCCGACCTCAACGGTCAACCGGTGCTGCGTCTGGCGATGACCCCGGCCAAGCTGGCGGAAATCCGTGAATACTCCATCAAGCAGAACCTGACCACGGTACGTAACCGTGTCAACGAGCTGGGTGTTGCCGAACCGATCGTGCAGCGTCAGGGCGCCAACCGCATCGTGGTTGAATTGCCAGGCGTGCAGGACACTGCCGAAGCCAAGCGTATTCTCGGCAAGACGGCCAACCTTGAGTTCCGTCTGGCCGCTGAGCCTGGCGCTTCGAAAGCCACTTCCGAGTCGTTCGAATTCCGTGAAGGCAATCGTCCGCCAGCGCAGATCGAACGTGGTCTGATCATCACCGGTGACCAGGTCACCGACGCCAAGGCCGGTTTCGGCGAGCACGGCACGCCGGAAGTGAACATCCGTCTGGATGGCCACGGTGGCGAGCTGATGAGCCGCGCGACCCGTTCCAACGTCGGTCGCAGCATGGCGGTGATCTTCATCGAGCAACGCCCGGTGACCACTTACACCAAGCAGGTGGTCAACGGCGTCGAGAAAGACGTGCCGGTGCAGACCTTCAAGGAAGAGAAGAAGATCATCAGCCTGGCGACCATTCAGTCGCCGCTGGGTGCGCAGTTCCGTATCACCGGCCTGAACGGCCAGGGCGAATCGTCCGAGCTGGCGCTGCTGCTGCGTGCCGGTGGTCTGGCAGCGCCGATGTACTTCGCCGAAGAGCGCACAATCGGTCCGAGCCTGGGTGCTGACAACATCACCAAAGGTATCGATGCATCGCTGTGGGGCATGCTGTTCGTGTCGCTGTTCATCATCGCCATCTACCGCTTCTTCGGCATTATCGCTACCGTCGCGCTGGCGGTGAACATGGTGCTGTTGCTGGCGCTGATGTCGCTGCTGGGGGCCACGCTGACCCTGCCGGGCATCGCCGGTATCGTGTTGACCATGGGTATGGCGGTCGACGCCAACGTGCTGATCTTCTCGCGGATTCGTGAAGAGATCGCCGCCGGCATGACCGTGCAGCGCGCAATCAACGAAGGCTTCGGCCGGGCATTCACCGCGATTCTCGACGCCAACCTGACCACCTTGCTGGTCGGCGGCATTCTCTTCGCCATGGGCACCGGCCCGGTGAAGGGCTTCGCAGTGACCATGTCCCTCGGGATCTTTACCTCGATGTTTACGGCCATCATGGTGACCCGCGCAATGGTCAACCTGATCTTTGGCGGACGTGACTTCAAGAAGTTGTGGATTTAAGGGGCTGCCATGTTACGTACTATCAACTTCATGGGCGTTCGCAACTTCGCGTTCGGCGTCACGGTTTTTCTGACCCTGCTGGCGGTATTCAGCGTTGTCACCAAAGGCATGAACTGGGGCCTGGACTTCACCGGCGGTACGCTCATCGAGCTGACCTACGAGCGTCCGGCCGATGTCACCAAGGTCCGCGAGCAGTTGGCGACCTCGGGTTACCACGAAGCCGTCGTGCAGAACTTCGGCGCCACCACTGACCTGCTGGTGCGCATGCCGGGTGAAGACCCGCAGCTCGGCCATCAGGTCGCGGAAGCGCTGCAGAAGGTCGGCGGCGACAACCCGGCGACGGTCAAGCGTGTCGAGTTCGTCGGCCCGCAGGTCGGTGAAGAGCTGCGCGACCAGGGCGGCCTCGGCATGCTCCTGGCGCTGGGCGGCATCCTGATCTACCTGGCTTTCCGCTTTCAGTGGAAGTTCGCGGTCGGCGCCATCGTGTCGCTGATTCACGACGTGATCGTGACCATCGGTATCCTGTCGTTCTTCCAGATCACCTTCGACCTGACGGTGCTGGCGGCGGTGCTGGCGATCATCGGTTACTCGCTCAACGACACCATCGTCGTGTTCGACCGGGTGCGGGAGAACTTCCGTGTGCTGCGCAAGGCGTCGCTGATCGAGAACATCAACATCTCGACCACCCAGACCCTGCTGCGCACCATGGCGACGTCGATCTCGACCTTGCTGGCGATCGCGGCGCTGCTGTTCTTCGGCGGCGACAACCTGTTCGGCTTTTCCATCGCGCTGTTCATCGGCGTGCTGGCGGGTACGTACTCGTCGATCTACATCGCCAACGTCGTGCTGATCTGGCTGAACCTGACTACAGAGGACCTGATTCCTCCGGCGAACACCGAGCAGGAAGTCGACGACCGTCCATAACGGCCCTCGACATCCCGGCTGTCAGCCCATGAAAGGCGCGAGTTGAACTCGCGCCTTTTTTTGTGCTCCAAGGCTGGGAGAAGCGCGGGCGCGTCCCGCATGTGATGGTCAGGAGGTTCATGTGAACAAGTCGTTGCTGGTTGGTGCGGTATTGGGTGCTGTCGGTGTTACAGCCGGGGGTGCTGTTGCCACCTACAGCCTGGTTAAAAGCGGCCCTGAGTATGCGCAAGTGCTAGCCGTTGAGCCGGTCAAGACACAGATCAAGACTCCACGTGAAGTATGCAAGGATGTAACGGTGACCCGTCAGGCACCGGTGAAAGATCAACACCAGATCGCCGGGACCGTGGTCGGCGCGCTGGCCGGTGGTTTGCTGGGTAACCAGATTGGCGGCGGCACCGGCAAGAAGATTGCCACGGTGGCCGGTGCGGTCGGTGGCGGTTACGCGGGCAACAAGGTGCAGGAGGGCATGCAGGAGCGTGACACCTACACCACCACGCAAACCCGCTGCAACACGGTCAATGACATCAGCGACAAGGTCGTCGGTTACGACGTGCGTTACTCGCTCGATGGCAAGGAAGGCAAAGTGCGGATGGATCGCGATCCGGGCAACCAGATTCCGGTCGACAAGGAAGGCAAGCTGATCCTGTCGCAGAATGAGCCGGGTCAGTAAAGCGCCACTGTTTTGAAAAGAAGCACCCTGCGGGGTGCTTTTTTTGTGCCTGGGATTTATGGCTCAGCAATGCTCCTCTGTGGGAGCGAGCCTGCTCGCGAATGCGGTTCATCATTCAAGATCCATTTTGCTGATACACCGCCTTCGCGAGCAGGCTCGCTCCCACATGAGATCTACGAGGCCTGAAAATTAGGCATAAAAAAAGCACCCCGAAGGGTGCTTTTCTGATTCGTCCGAAGCTTAGCGCTTCAGCGAAGCCGGCAGGTGCGGCTGGATCGCCGTCAGGACTGCCTTGAAGCATTTGGTGTTGCCGGCAACGATGTGGCCTTTTTCAAGGAAGTCATGACCGCCGGTGAAGTCGCTCACCAGGCCGCCGGCTTCCTGAATCAGCAGGGCGCCTGCCGCCATGTCCCACTCGGACAGGCCTGACTCCCAGAATGCATCGAAACGACCGGCAGCCACGTAGGCCAGGTCCAGGCTCGCTGCGCCAGCGCGGCGGATGCCGGCAGTCTGGCCGACCAGGGAGCGGAACATGCCCAGGTAGTTGTCGAGGTTGTCCATCTGGTCGTTACGGAACGGGAAGCCGGTACCCAGCAGGGCGCCGTCAAGGCTGGTGCGGCCGCTGACGCGCAGTCGACGACCGTTCAGTTGTGCGCCGCGACCACGGCTGGCGGTGAATTCTTCCTGGCGCACCGGGTCCAGAACCACAGCGTGTTCTAGGCGACCACGGTATTTGCAGGCGATGCTGACTGCGAAGTGCGGAATGCCACGCAGGAAGTTGGTGGTGCCGTCCAGTGGATCGATGATCCACAGGTACTCTTCGCCTTCGATGCCGGTGCCAGCGTGCAGGCCGGTCTCTTCACCCTGGATCGAGTGGTTCGGGTAAGCCTTGCGCAGGGCATCGATGATTTTCTGTTCAGCGGCGCGATCAACCTCGGATACGTAATCCTTGGCGTCTTTTTCGTCGACCTTGATGGTATCCAGGCGCTCGATGGAGCGGAAGATCAGTTCACTGGCGCTGCGGGCGGCGCGCAGCGCGATATTCAGCATGGGCTGCATGGATGTGTCACCTAAGGTTGTTAAAGAAAGCCGCGCATTCTATCAGAACTTTTCTTCAGGTGAAGGACGGTGTTCGCTTTCATAGCTTAACGGTAGGCTGTTCTGTAAGATTTGCCCCCCTTTCCAATGTCCGAGAGCGCCTCCCTTGCTGCAGAACATTCGTGTCGTCCTGGTCAATACCAGCCACCCCGGCAATATCGGCGGGGCCGCGCGCGCCATGAAAAACATGGGTCTGTCGCGTCTGGTGCTGGTCGAGCCACGCCAGTTTCCGCACCACGAAGCCGATGCCCGCGCATCTGGTGCCGGAGACATCCTTGAAAACGCGCAGGTCGTCGCCACTTTGGAAGATGCCTTGGTCGGCTGCAATCTGGTGCTGGGTACCAGTGCGCGGGATCGGCGTATTCCGTGGCCGCTGCTCGATCCGCGTGAATGCGGGACCAAAGTCGTGGAAGAGGCCGGGCAGGGCGCCGAAATCGCTCTGGTGTTCGGGCGTGAAGACTCTGGCCTGACCAACGAAGAGCTGCAGCGATGTCACTTTCACGTGCACATCCCTTCCGACCCGACGTTCAGCTCGCTGAACCTGGGGGCGGCGGTGCAGGTGTTGAGCTATGAAGTGCGCATGGCCTGGCTGGCCTCGCAGGGTCAGCCGAGCAAGGTCGAGAAAGAAGAAGTGGCTTCGGTGAAAAGCGCCGAGCTGGCGACCATGGATGAGCTGGAGCGCTTTTACGAGCATCTGGAGCAGACATTGGTCGCGATCGAATTTCTCGACCCGGAAAAACCCCGGCACTTGATGGCGCGCCTGCGCCGGTTGTACGGACGCAGCTCGGTCAGCCGGGCGGAAATGAATATTTTGCGGGGCATTCTCACGGAAACCCAGAAAGCGGCCCGTGGTGAGCTTCTTAAGCGGAAGGACTGAATGATGTTTGAGCGTTTGCGTGAAGATATCCAGAGCGTATTCCATCGAGACCCGGCGGCGCGTAACGCTTTTGAAGTCCTGACCTGCTACCCCGGCATGCATGCGATCTGGATTCATCGGCTGGCCGGCATGCTCTGGCGCAACGATCTGAAGTGGCTGGCGCGGCTGGTGTCGAACTTCGGTCGCTGGCTGACTGGCATCGAGATTCATCCGGGCGCCAAGGTCGGCCGTCGGTTCTTCATCGACCACGGCATGGGTATCGTTATCGGTGAGACCGCCGAGATTGGCGATGACGTGACCATCTATCAGGGCGTGACCCTCGGTGGCACCAGCTGGAACAAGGGCAAGCGCCATCCGACGCTGGGTGACGGTGTGGTGGTCGGCGCGGGCGCCAAGGTACTCGGTCCGTTCACGGTCGGTGCTGGTGCCAAGGTCGGTTCCAACGCGGTGGTGACCAAGGAAGTGCCGCCGGGCGCCACTGTGGTGGGGATTCCGGGGCGCATCATCGTCAAGTCCGATGAAGAGCAGGACGCCAAGCGCAAGGCCATGGCCGAGAAGATCGGTTTCGATGCCTATGGCGTCAGCGAAGACATGCCTGATCCGGTGGCGCGCGCCATCGGCCAGTTGCTCGATCACCTGCAAGCGGTGGACGGGCGTCTGGAAGGCATGTGCGGCGCGTTGAAGGATCTGGGCAGCAATTATTGTGCGAAAGATCTGCCTGAGCTGCGTGAAGAAGACTTTGCCTGTGTGAAGGGCAAAGACGAATCCAAAGCAGGCTAAACCGCAGCGCGGCCTTCGCGAGCGGGCTCGCTTCCACATTGAAATGCGATCACCTGTGGGAGCGAGCCTGCTCGCGAAGAACGATAACGCGGTTGCGCTGGCTGTATGTCACAGGCCTTTGCTATAGTGCGCGCGCTCTTTTGCGGGTAAACCCGACTAAAGCACTAGGTCTTATAGTTGACTTAAATGCTCGGGAATTGCATACTCCCGCCCATTCTGAACTCCGTGGTAACTGTCCATGCGACTGACTACAAAAGGCCGATACGCCGTGACCGCCATGCTTGACCTGGCGTTGCACGCGCAGCACGGGCCGGTGTCCCTGGCCGATATCTCCGAGCGCCAAGGCATCTCCCTGTCCTACCTCGAACAGCTGTTCGCCAAACTGCGTCGCAGCAACCTGGTTTCCAGTGTTCGCGGTCCCGGTGGTGGCTACCAGTTGTCCCGCGACATGCAGGGCATCCAGGTCGCCCAGGTAATTGATGCGGTGAACGAATCGGTCGACGCCACCAAGTGCCAGGGCCAGGGCGATTGCCATTCCGGCGACACCTGCCTGACCCACCATCTGTGGTGCGACCTGAGCCTGCAGATTCACGAATTTCTAAGTGGTATCAGCTTGGCTGATCTTGTGACTCGCCGTGAGGTGCAAGAAGTAGCCCAGCGTCAGGACCAGCGCCGTTGCAACAGCAAGGCGCCACGCCTGGACAAGATTGAAGCGTCCGCCGTCGAATGACCGCCAGAGAGCCAACGGCACGCCAGCCCTGATTTAGGAGATAGTCCATGAAATTGCCGATTTACCTTGATTACTCTGCGACCACCCCGGTTGATCCGCGTGTTGCGCAAAAAATGAGTGAATGCCTGCTGGTTGACGGAAACTTCGGCAACCCGGCGTCGCGCTCCCACGTATTTGGCTGGAAGGCTGAAGAGTCGGTCGAAAACGCCCGCCGTCAGGTGGCCGATCTGGTCAACGCCGATCCGCGCGAAATCGTCTGGACCTCCGGTGCCACCGAGTCCGACAACCTGGCAATCAAGGGTGCGGCACATTTCTACGCCTCGAAGGGCAAGCACCTGATCACCAGCAAGATCGAACACAAGGCCGTTCTCGACACCATGCGCCAACTCGAGCGCGAAGGTTTCGAAGTGACCTACCTGGAGCCGACCGAAGACGGTCTGATCACTCCGGCGATGATCGATGCGGCACTGCGCGAAGACACTATCCTGGTGTCGGTGATGCACGTGAACAACGAAATCGGCACCGTCAACGACATCGCTGCGATCGGCGAACTGCTGCGCTCCAAGGGCGTGCTGTTCCACGTCGACGCCGCTCAGTCCACTGGCAAGGTCGACATCGACCTGCAGAAACTGAAAGTCGACATGATGTCGTTCTCCGCCCACAAGACCTACGGCCCTAAAGGCATCGGCGCGCTGTACGTCAGCCGCAAGCCGCGTGTGCGCATCGAAGCGACCATGCACGGCGGCGGTCACGAGCGTGGCATGCGTTCCGGCACCCTGGCGACTCACCAGATCGTCGGCATGGGCGAAGCGTTCCGTGTGGCCAAAGAAGACATGGCCGCTGAAAACGTCCGTATCAAAGCCTTGAGCGACCGTTTCTACAAGCAGGTCGAGCATCTGGAAGAGCTGTACGTCAACGGCAGTCTGACCGCCCGCGTTCCGCACAACCTGAACCTGAGCTTCAACTACGTTGAAGGCGAGTCGCTGATCATGGCACTCAAGGATCTGGCGGTATCGTCCGGTTCGGCGTGCACCTCGGCGTCGCTGGAGCCTTCGTACGTACTGCGCGCCCTGGGCCGCAACGATGAACTGGCACACAGCTCGATCCGCTTTACCTTCGGCCGTTTCACCACCGAAGAAGAAATCGACTACGCCGCGCAGAAAGTCTGCGAGGCCGTTACCAAGCTGCGCGCTCTGTCGCCGCTGTGGGACATGTACAAAGATGGCGTCGATATCTCGAAAATCGAGTGGGCGGCACACTAACCAAAGAAGCCGCCGGGTACAGATCCTGTAGCGACGCGGCGGTTCACGCAGCGCAGTTGCAGGGTCTCAAGAGCGGCCCTGATGAGTGAGGATTGAGAATCATGGCTTACAGCGAAAAGGTCATCGACCACTACGAAAACCCGCGCAACGTCGGCAAGATGAACGCGGAAGATCCTGATGTCGGCACCGGCATGGTCGGCGCTCCGGCGTGCGGCGACGTGATGCGTCTGCAAATCAAGGTCAACGATCAGGGCGTTATCGAAGACGCCAAGTTCAAGACCTACGGCTGCGGTTCGGCCATCGCTTCCAGCTCCCTCGCCACCGAGTGGATGAAGGGCAAGACCCTGGACGAAGCCGAAACCATCAAGAACACTCAGCTGGCCGAAGAACTGGCTCTGCCGCCAGTGAAAATCCACTGCTCGGTACTGGCTGAAGACGCTATCAAAGCGGCTGTTCGCGATTACAAGCAGAAGAAAGGCTTGATCTGACTTTCTGGATCTGGCGACGAGTAAGGAGTCAACGATGGCTATCAGCATGACAGAAGCGGCTGCTCGGCACGTGCGGCGCTCCCTCGACGGGCGCGGCAAAGGTGAAGGGATTCGTCTGGGTGTTCGCACCACAGGCTGTTCCGGCCTTGCCTACGTGCTGGAGTTTGTCGACGAGGTGGTTGCGGAAGATCAGGTGTTCGAGAGTCACGGCGAAAAAGTGATCATCGACCCGAAAAGCCTGACCTACCTGGACGGCACCGAGCTCGATTTCGTCAAGGAAGGGTTGAACGAAGGCTTCAAGTTCAACAACCCCAACGTACGCGGTGAATGTGGCTGCGGCGAAAGCTTCAACATCTGAGGCTTGTCGTGGGTATTCCTTGTCATTTCGCTTTATTCGAGCTGCAACCGAGCTTCCGCCTGGATCTCGAGCAGTTGGCCACGCGCTATCGCGAGCTGGCGCGCGGGGTTCACCCTGACCGCTTTGCCGACGCTTCCGAGCGCGAGCAGCGTTCGGCGCTCGAGCAGTCGGCACGGCTCAACGACGCCTACCAGACGCTCAAGAGTCCGGCCCAGCGTGCGCGCTACCTGCTGAAAATCAGCGGGCATGAGGTGCCGATGGAAGTCACTGTCCACGATCCCGAGTTTCTTTTGCAGCAGATGCAATGGCGCGAAGAACTCGAAGACCTGCAGGACAGTGCCGATCTCGATGGTGTCGCGGTATTCAAGCGTCGCCTCAAGGCCGCTCAGGAACAGCTCAATGAAAGCTTCGCAGCCTGTTGGGATGATGCAGCGCAGCGCGAACAGGCCGAACGCCTGATGCGGCGCATGCAGTTCCTCGACAAGCTCACCTACGAAGTGCGCCAGCTAGAAGAGCGCCTCGACGATTAACCCAGTGCTGCCCTGATTGCACGCCTGATAGACAGACAAGACCTGATTACCATGGCTCTACTGCAGATCGCCGAACCCGGCCAAAGTCCTCAACCGCACCAGCGTCGTCTGGCTGTCGGCATCGACCTGGGCACTACCAATTCGCTCGTCGCTGCTTTGCGCAGCGGTGTCTCCGAACCGCTGGCCGACGCCAGCGGGCAGGTCATCATGCCGTCCGCGGTGCGTTATCACGCCGATCGCGTTGAAGTTGGCGAGTCGGCCAAGCTGGCCGCCGCCTCTGATCCTTTGAATACTGTGCTGTCGGTCAAGCGCTTGATGGGTCGTGGTCTGTCCGACGTCAAGCAACTGGGCGAGCAACTGCCGTACCGCTTCGTCGGTGGCGAGTCGCACATGCCGTTCATCGATACCGTGCAGGGGCCGAAAAGCCCGGTCGAAGTCTCCGCCGATATCCTCAAGGTCCTGCGTCAGCGTGCTGAGGCGACCTTGGGTGGCGAGCTGGTTGGCGCGGTGATTACCGTTCCAGCTTACTTCGACGATGCGCAGCGCCAAGCCACCAAAGACGCGGCAAAACTCGCCGGTCTGAACGTGCTGCGTCTACTCAACGAGCCGACCGCCGCTGCTGTAGCGTACGGTCTCGATCAGCACGCCGAAGGGCTGGTAGCCATTTATGACCTGGGCGGCGGCACCTTCGATATTTCGATTTTGCGTCTGACTGGCGGTGTGTTTGAGGTTCTGGCCACTGGCGGCGACAGCGCGCTGGGCGGCGATGACTTCGATCACGCGATTGCCGGCTGGATCATCGAGAGCGCGGGCCTGTCCGCCGACCTCGATCCAGGTGCACAACGCAATCTGCTGCAAACCGCTTGCGCGGCCAAGGAAGCCCTGACCGATGCAGCCAGCGTTGAAGTGGCGTATGGCGACTGGAAAGCCCCACTGACCCGCGAAGCCTTCGATGCGCTGATCGAACCGATGGTCGCACGCAGCCTGAAGGCCTGCCGCCGCGCCGTTCGCGATTCCGGTATCGAACTCGAAGACGTGCATGCCGTGGTCATGGTCGGCGGGTCGACCCGTGTGCCACGTGTGCGCGAAGCGGTTGCCGAAGCCTTTGGTCGCCAGCCGTTGACCGAAATCGACCCGGATCAAGTGGTGGCCATCGGGGCCGCGATCCAGGCTGACACGTTGGCTGGCAACAAGCGCGATGGCGGCGAACTGCTGCTGCTCGACGTGATTCCGTTGTCCCTGGGCCTGGAAACCATGGGTGGCCTGATGGAGAAGGTGATTCCGCGCAACACCACCATCCCCGTCGCCCGCGCGCAAGATTTCACCACCTATAAAGACGGCCAGTCGGCCATGGCGATCCACGTGTTGCAGGGTGAGCGCGAATTGATCAGCGACTGCCGCTCGCTGGCGCGCTTCGAATTGCGTGGTATTCCGGCGATGGTCGCCGGTGCAGCGAAGATTCGTGTGACCTTCCAGGTCGATGCTGACGGTCTGCTCAGCGTCTCCGCCCGTGAGCTGGGTTCGGGCGTCGAGGCGAGCATCCAGGTCAAGCCGTCCTACGGTCTGACCGACGGCGAAATCGCCAAGATGCTGAAAGATTCGTTCCAGTACGCCAGTGACGACAAGGTCGCCCGCGTTCTGCGTGAGCAGCAAGTCGATGCCCAGCGCCTGCTCGAAGCGGTGCAGGGTGCTCTGGAGGCAGATGGCGAGCGTTTGCTCGACGCCGAAGAGCGCATGGTTATCGACCTGCAGATGCAGGAGCTGGCCGAACTGATGAAAGGCACCGATGGTTATGCCATCGAGCAGCAGACCAAGCGTCTGTCGCAAGTGACCGATGCTTTTGCTGCCCGCCGCATGGATCAGACGGTCAAAGCCGCTCTGTCGGGGCGCAACCTGAATGAAATCGAGGATATCTGATGCCGCAGGTCATTTTTCTGCCCCACGAGAAGTTCTGCCCTGAAGGCATGGTCGTCGAGGCTGCGCCCGGCACATCGATTCTCGAACTGGCCCACGAACACCACATCGAGATGGAAAGTGCCTGCGGCGGCGTCTGCGCCTGCACCACTTGCCACTGCATCATCCGCGAGGGTTTCGATTCGCTGGAAGAGGCCGACGAGCTGGAAGAAGACTTCCTCGATCGTGCCTGGGGTCTGGAGGCGCAATCGCGTCTGGCCTGTCAGGCCATCGTCGGTGAAGAAGACCTCACCGTCGAGATTCCGAAATATTCGCTTAACCATGCGGCCGAAGCGCCGCACTGACTGGTAAGACTGTCATGAGCTACGGTTGGAATGATGTTCAACGCATTGCCGAAGAGCTGGCCGAGGCCCACGAGGGACTCGACCCGTACTCTGTAGGTTTTGTCCGTTTGCAGCAGATGATTCTTGAGCTGCCTGACTTCGATGCTACTTCTGGCCGGGTCGGCGAGAAGGTGCTGGAAGCGGTTCAGGAGCTCTGGGCCGCAGAATTGGACTGATCGTCTCGCAGGTTAGGCAATACCCAAGAACCCGCGTATAATTCGCGGGTTTAATTTTTCGCAAATTACCGTTTCTGGAGTTACACCATGGCTGTTCAACGTACTTTTTCCATCATCAAGCCTGACGCCGTTGCTAAAAACGTGATCGGCAAGATCACCACTCGCTTCGAAGACGCTGGCCTGCGCGTTGTAGCTTCGAAACTGAAGCAACTGTCCAAAGCCGAAGCCGAAGGCTTCTACGCTGAGCACAGCGAGCGCGGTTTCTTCGGTGACCTAGTTGCTTTCATGACTTCCGGTCCGGTTGTCGTTCAGGTTCTGGAAGGCGAAAACGCCATCGCTCGCAACCGTGAGCTGATGGGCGCTACCAACCCTAAAGAAGCTGCTGCCGGCACCATCCGTGCTGACTTCGCCGAGTCGATCGACGCCAACGCCGTTCACGGTTCGGACTCCGAAGCCGCTGCTGCTCGCGAAATCGCTTACTTCTTCGCAGCTACTGAAGTAACCACTCGCTAAGCATTGGCTTAAGAGTGAAGGTGAATCCATGACGACATCGACTGTGAAAACCAACCTGCTGGGTCTGACCCAGCCGGAAATGGAAAAATTCTTCGACTCAATCGGGGAGAAGCGTTTCCGTGCCGGTCAGGTAATGAAATGGATTCACCACTTTGGCGTCGATGATTTCGACGCCATGACGAACGTCAGCAAGGCCTTGCGCGACAAGCTCAAGGCCATTGCCGAAGTGCGTGGTCCGGAAGTGGTCAGCGAGGACATCTCCAGCGACGGCACCCGTAAATGGGTGGTGCGCGTGGCGTCCGGCAGCTGCGTCGAGACCGTGTACATTCCCCAGGGCAAACGCGGCACTCTGTGCGTTTCGTCCCAGGCAGGCTGTGCCCTGGATTGCAGTTTCTGCTCCACCGGCAAGCAAGGCTTCAACAGCAACCTCACCGCCGCCGAAGTCATTGGCCAGGTGTGGATTGCCAACAAATCTTTCGGCAGCGTCCCGGCCACCGTCGACCGTGCCATCACCAACGTGGTGATGATGGGCATGGGTGAGCCGCTGCTGAACTTCGACAACGTCGTCGCCGCCATGCATCTGATGATGGATGACCTCGGCTACGGGATCTCCAAGCGCCGCGTGACCCTGTCCACTTCGGGCGTGGTGCCGATGATCGATGAGCTGGCCAAGCACATCGACGTATCCCTGGCGTTGTCCCTGCATGCACCGAATGACGCATTGCGTAACCAATTGGTGCCAATCAACAAGAAATATCCGCTTAAGATGCTGCTCGAGTCGTGCCAGCGCTACATGTCCGCCCTCGGCGAGAAACGTGTGCTGACCATCGAGTACACCTTGCTCAAGGACGTCAACGACAAGCTTGAGCACGCGGTGGAAATGATCGAGTTGCTCAAGGATATCCCGTGCAAGATCAACCTGATCCCGTTCAACCCGTTCCCGCATTCCGGGTACGAGCGGCCAAGCAACAACGCCATTCGCCGCTTCCAGGATCAATTGCATCAGGCCGGTTTCAACGTCACCGTGCGCACCACCCGTGGTGAAGACATCGACGCTGCATGTGGTCAATTGGTAGGGCAGGTGCTGGATCGCACCCGTCGCAGTGAACGTTACATCGCTGTGCGTGAGTTGAGCGCCGACAGCGATCTGGCTCAGAACGCCACGAACACTCACTAAGAGAGGATCTCTATGTCCCTGCGCTTTGCGCTGCTGTTGCTGTTGGCCAGCCTGTGTGCTGGTTGTGTCCTGTCGGGTGACTACAACCCGATGAAGACCAGCAAGGGCCGCGATGAAGCGCGGGCTGCCTACGTGCAGTTGGGGTTGGGTTACCTGCAGCAGGGCATGACCGAGCGGGCCAAGGTGCCGTTGAAAAAGGCTCTGGAGCTAGACGACTCCGATCCTGATGCCAATGCCGCGCTCGGCCTGGTGTTTCAGTCCGAGATGGAGCCCCAGCTGGCCGACGAGCACTTTCGCAAGGCTTTGTCCTCACGTCCCGCCGATGCGCGCATCCTCAACAACTACGGCAGTTTCCTCTACGAAGAACAGCGCTATAAAGAAGCGTACGAGCGATTTGAACAGGCCGCCGCCGATACCCTGTATCCTGAGCGTTCGCGGGTGTTCGAAAACCTCGGCATGACCGCGGCGAAGCTGGGTCAGCGCGATCTGGCGCAGCAGCAACTGGAAAAAGCCCTGCGTTTGAACCGTCAACAACCGCGTGCGCTGCTGGAAATGGCTGAGTTGTCCTTCGAAGACAGGCATTATGTGCCCGCGCGTGACTTTTACGATCGTTTCAGCCAGTTGACCGAACAGAATGCCCGTAGTCTATTGCTCGGCGTTCGGCTGGCAAAAGTGTTTGAAGATCGCGACAAGGCCGCCAGTTACGGCCTGCAATTAAAACGACTCTATCCCGGTACGCCGGAATATCAGCAATACCTGTCGGAGCAATGATGAAAGCGGCGCATCCCGAAGTTGTAGCAGCGAATCGCGTAAACCCCGGTGAGACCCTGCGCCAGGCCCGCGAAAGCAATGGCTGGTCGCTGGCCGAAGTGGCCCTCAAGCTCAACCTCACCGTGACGTCCCTGAGCAATCTTGAAGCCGGCGCGTTCGACAAGCTGCCGGGGCATACTTTCGCCCGCGGTTACATTCGCGCCTACGCCAAATTGCTCGGCATGGACCAGGGCGTGCTGGTCCAGCAATTCGACCAGTCCACCGGCACCGATTCCCAGGGCAGCAATGTTCACGCCCTCGGCCGTATCGAAGAGCCGGTGCGGGTTTCCCACACCATTTTGCGTATCGTCAGCCTGCTGTTGCTGATCGCGGTCATCGGCGGCGGTTTCGTCTGGTGGCAGGATCAGACCTCGCTGCGCACCAAGGATCTGGCCGCTCTGGCACCGGAGCACGTCGAAGTTGAAGGCGCTGACGGCACCACGCAGATTCATCCGATCGACGAGCCGGAAGACCAGGCTGTCGAAGAGAACCAGGCCGACAGCTCGACCGCGCTGGCGCTGCCACAATCCGAAACCAGCGCCGAATCGACCGGTGCCGAAGCTACTGCGCCGGCCATCGCGCCAGCAGCACCGGCGGCTCCGAGCGTCGCACCGACCGCCCCGGCTCATACCCCTGCGCCAACCGTAGCCGCGCCCGCCGCTCCGGCGCCGAACGTCGCAACGCCAGCGCCAACCGTCGCCGCTCCAACCGCGCCCGTTGCGCCCGCGGCCAGCCCTGAAGCGGCTGCCCCGGTTGCCGGCGAAGGTCAGGTCCAGCTGCAGTTCAGCGCCGATTGCTGGGCACAGGTGACCGATGGCCGTGGCAAGGTGATTTTCAGCGGTCTGAAACATAAAGGCGACAGCGTGACCGTGGCTGGCAAGCCGCCGCTCAACGTTCGTCTGGGTGTCGCTCGCGCCGCACAGGTCAGCTACAACGGCCAGCCGGTCGACATCGCTCCGTTCACCAGTGGCGAGACTGCTCGCCTGAAGTTGGGTCAATAAGTCATGCACGGCGAATCTCCAATCAAACGTCGCGTTTCGCGCAAGATCTGGGTCGGCAACGTACCGGTGGGCGGCGACGCACCGATCGCGGTGCAGAGCATGACCAACAGCGACACCAATGACGTCGCCGCCACCGTTGCGCAGATCAACCGTCTGGAAGCGGCTGGCGTCGATATCGTCCGCGTTTCGGTGCCGGACATGGACGCCGCCGAGGCGTTCGGCAAGATCAAGCAACTAGTCAAGGTGCCGTTGGTTGCCGACATTCACTTCGACTACCGCATTGCCTTGCGCGTGGCCGAACTGGGTGTGGACTGCCTGCGCATCAACCCGGGCAACATCGGTCGCGAAGACCGTGTGCGTGCGGTGGTCGATGCAGCGCGTGATCGCGGCATTCCGATCCGCATCGGGGTCAACGCCGGCTCGCTGGAAAAAGACCTGCAAAAGAAATACGGCGAACCGACGCCGGCGGCGCTGGTTGAATCCGCATTGCGTCACGTTGAACACCTTGAACGCCTGAATTTCCAGGACTTCAAGGTCAGCGTGAAGGCCTCCGACGTGTTCATGGCCGTCGAAGCCTACCGTCTGCTGGCGAAAGAAATCGTCCAGCCGCTGCATCTGGGTATCACTGAAGCCGGTGGATTGCGTTCGGGCACAGTGAAATCCGCCGTCGGCCTAGGTATGCTGCTCGCCGAAGGGATTGGCGATACTATCCGCATCTCGCTGGCGGCCGACCCGGTCGAGGAAGTGAAGGTCGGCTACGACATTCTCAAGTCTTTGCATCTGCGTTCCCGTGGCATCAACTTCATCGCCTGCCCGAGCTGCTCGCGGCAGAACTTCGATGTGGTGAAAACCATGAACGAGCTGGAAGGGCGCCTTGAAGACCTGCTGGTGCCGCTGGATGTCGCGGTGATCGGTTGCGTGGTCAACGGCCCCGGCGAAGCCAAGGAAGCCCACATCGGCTTGACTGGCGGCACGCCAAACCTGATTTACATCGATGGCAAGCCGTCGCAGAAACTGACGAATGACAATCTGGTGGATGAGCTGGAACGGCTGATCCGCCAGAAAGCGGCCGAAAAGGTCGAAGCTGACGCTGCGGTTATCGCGCGCGGCTGATCGAACGAATTAAGGAATTTTTGTGAGCAAGTCTCTGCAAGCCATTCGTGGCATGAACGACATCCTGCCCGAACAGACCCCGCTGTGGCGTTATTTCGAGGGCACTGTTGCGCGTCTGCTGGACAACTACGGTTACAAGCAGATCCGCATGCCGATCGTCGAGTTCACCGAGCTGTTCAAGCGCTCGATCGGTGAAGTGACCGATATCGTCGAAAAAGAGATGTACACCTTCGAAGACCGCAACGGCGATTCGCTGACCCTGCGTCCTGAAGGTACTGCGGCATGCGTGCGCGCTGTGCTCGAACACGGCATCACCGGCGGCGGTCAGGTGCAGAAACTCTGGTACATCGGCCCGATGTTCCGCCACGAGCGCCCGCAGAAAGGCCGTTATCGTCAGTTCCACCAGATCGGGCTGGAGGTGTTCAACCTCGACGGTCCGGACATTGACGCCGAATTGATCATCATGACCTGGCGCCTGTGGGGCGAGCTGGGTATTCGCGATGCGGTCAAGCTCGAACTCAACAGCCTCGGCACCAGCGAGTCCCGCGGGCGTTATCGTGAAGCGCTGGTCGAGTATCTCTCGGCGCACCACGACAAGCTCGACGAAGACAGCCAGCGCCGCCTGAAAACCAACCCGCTGCGCGTGCTCGACACCAAGAACGCCGACACTCAGGCGGTACTGGTCGATGCGCCGAAAATGGCCGACTACCTCGATGACGAGTCCCGTGCTCACTTCGAAGGTCTGAAGGCGCGCCTGGACGCGGTCGGCATTCCGTACGTGCTCAACCCGAAACTGGTGCGCGGCCTCGATTACTACAGCAAAACCGTTTTCGAATGGGTCACCGACAAGCTCGGCGCCCAGGGCACCGTGTGCGCGGGTGGCCGTTACGATGGTCTGGTCGAACAGATGGGCGGCAAGCCGACCACCGGCGTCGGTTTCGCCATGGGCATCGAACGTCTGGTGCTGATGCTCGAAACCCTCGAGCAGATCCCGGAAGAAATCTCCCGTCAGGTCGACGTCTACCTGTGCGCCTTCGGTGAGCAGGCTGAGCTGGCCGGTCTGGCGCTGGCCGAGCGGGTTCGCGATCAGCTTCCAAACCTGCGTCTGCAAGTCAATGCCGGCGCCGGCAGCTTCAAGAGCCAGTTCAAGAAAGCCGACAAGAGCGGTGCGCTGTACGCACTGATCCTCGGTGACGACGAGATGGCCCAGCAAGTGGTAGGTTTCAAACCCCTGCGTGGCCAGGGCGAACAACAAAGCATTGCCTGGGATGCGCTCGCCGCTCACCTGGCCACCTGCGTCGTGCAGGGTTGAAGCTGTCTTAACAGCCGATTTAGCGATTAAGGAGTATTGGGGTGTCGAGTACCGAAGACGAACAGTTGGCGGATTTGAAGGACTGGTGGACACGCAACGGCAAACCTCTGGTCACCGGCGGCCTGTTGGCGCTGGTCATCGTGTTCGGCTGGCAGGCTTATCACAAGTATCAGAGCAACCAGTCGCAAGGCGCCTCGGTGCTTTACCAGCAATTGCTGGAAACCACGCTGACGCCTGACGGTAAGCCAGACGCGGCGCGCGTTGCCGACCTGGCCGGCAAGCTCAACAGCGAGTTCGGCGGTTCTGCCTACGCGCAGTACGGCAGCCTGTTCGTCGCCAAGGTCGCGGTCGATAGCGGCAAGCTCGATGACGCAGCCACCGAACTGAAAGCCATCGTCGACAAACCGGCCAACCCGGCGCTGGGCGAGATCGCCCGTCAGCGTCTGGCGCAGGTATTGGGTGCGCAGGACAAGACCGAAGATGCCCTGAAGCTGCTCGACGGCGATGCCGACAAAGCGTTCCTGGCCACTCGCGAAGAACTCAAGGGCGACCTGCTGGTGAAGCTGGGCCGCACTGACGACGCGAACAAGGCGTATCAAAAAGCCAAGGCGGCACTGTCGGATGAAGCGGCAGTCGGTGGCCTTCAAATCAAGCTCGACGACCTGGCCAAAGGGGATGCGTGACGTGATCCGTTGGAAGCATGCAGCATTGCTGGCTCTGGCCCTTCTGGCCGCGGGTTGCAGCAGCAACAGCAAGAAAGAATTGCCACCGGCCGAACTGACCGACTTCAAAGAAGAAGTGGTTCTGCAAAAGCAGTGGAGTCGTTCGATCGGTGACGGTCAGGGCGAAACCTACAACATGCTGGTGCCGGCGATCGATGGTGACACCATCTACGCCGCCGATGTCACTGGTGTGGTCATGGCCATGGATCGCAGCAATGGCGACGTGAAATGGAAACAGGACCTTGAACTGCCGGTTTCCGGCGCCGTTGGCGTTGGTTACGGTCTGGTGTTGATCGGCACCCTGCGTGGCGAAGTCGTCGCTCTGGACACCAGCAACGGTGAAGAGAAGTGGCGTGCACGGGTCAACAGCGAAGTCCTCGCGCCGCCGGCCAACAACGGTGACGTAGTGGTGGTGCAGACCCAGGACGATCGTCTGATCGGTCTGGATGCATCCACCGGTAATCAGCGCTGGGTATATGACAGCACTCCGGCGGTACTGACCTTGCGGGGCACCAGTGCACCGCTGGTGACCAACCGCCTGGCGCTGGCTGGCCTGTCGACCGGTAAAGTGGTCGCCCTGGACATTTCCAACGGCGTGCCGGTGTGGGAACAGCGCATCGCCATTCCACAGGGTCGTTCGGAACTGGAGCGCGTGGTCGACATCGACGGCGGTCTGCTGCTGTCCGGCGGTACGCTGTACGTGGCCAGCTATCAGGGTCGCGTCGCGGCACTGGACGTGGAAAGCGGTCGTCAACTCTGGCAGCGCGACGCCTCGAGCTACGCCGGTATCGCTCAGGGTTTCGGCAGCGTCTACGTGAGCCTGTCCTCGGGCACCGTTGAAGGCGTCGATGAGCGTTCCACCACCGCATTGTGGAGCAACGATGCGCTGGCTCGCCGCCAGCTGTCGGCTCCGGAAGTGTTCTCCAGCTATGTTGCAGTGGGTGACCTGGAAGGTTATCTGCACCTGCTGAGTCAGGTTGACGGTCGTTTCGTCGGCCGTGAGCGCATCGACAGCGACGGCCTGCGTGCCCGTCCGCTGGTGGTGGGTGACACGATTTATGTGTATGGCAACAGCGGCAAACTGGAAGCCCTGACCATCAAGTAACAACTATGCTTGGGGTTAACACCCCAGGCAGCTTCACTTGTGTGTAGGAAGGTGGGAGCGAGCCTGCTCGCGATGGGCGTCAACGATTACGCTGATGGCCTGAATGAACGCGCTGTACTGGCGTTTTCGCGAGCAGGCTCGCTCCCACAGAAAACACCCACAGTGTTGCCCCGAGCACCAGCCGCTGCCTCGCAGCGGCTTTTGTATTTTCTGAAATAACGAAGTGGAGAGCCGCATGGTTCCCGTAATCGCCCTGGTGGGCCGACCGAACGTCGGCAAGTCCACCTTGTTCAACCGCCTGACTCGGACTCGCGACGCCATCGTCGGCGATCTGTCCGGTCTGACCCGTGATCGCCAGTACGGTGAGGCCAAGTGGCAAGGGCGTTCCTACATTCTGATCGACACCGGCGGTATCTCCGGTGACGAACATGGTATGGACGAAAAAATGGCCGAGCAGTCGCTGCTGGCCATTGAAGAAGCAGACGTTGTGCTGTTCCTGGTAGATGCCAAGGCCGGTTTCACCGCCGCCGACCAGATGATCGCCGAACATCTGCGCAAACGTAACAAGCGTTCCCACGTGGTTGCCAACAAGGTCGACAACATCGACCCGGAAATGGCCCGCGCCGAATTCGCCCCGCTGGGCATGGGCCACGCGATCCCGATCGCCGGTGCCCATGGCCGTGGCATCACGCAGTTGCTCGAAGCCGCCCTGAGCGACTTCCCGCGTGATGATGACGAGCCGGCTGAAGGCGAAGAGGAAGAGATCGTTGCTGAAGGCGAGGAAGCCAAGCGCATTCCTGGCCCGAGCGAAAAAGACGGGATCAAGATCGCTATCATCGGCCGTCCGAACGTCGGCAAGTCGACCCTGGTCAACCGCATGCTCGGTGAAGACCGGGTGATCGTCTATGACCAGCCTGGCACGACCCGCGACAGTATCTACATCCCGTTCGAACGCAACGAAGAAAAGTACACGCTGATCGACACCGCCGGTGTGCGCAAGCGCGGCAAGATCCACGAAGAAGTTGAAAAATTCTCCGTGGTCAAAACCCTGCAGGCGATCAAAGACGCCAACGTGGTGATCTTCGTGATGGACGCCCGCGAAGGCGTGGTCGATCACGATCTCAACCTGCTGGGCTTCGCCATCGAGTCGGGTCGTGCGCTGGTCATCGCGATCAACAAGTGGGACGGCATGACGCCGAGCGAGCGCGATTTCGTCAAGGTCGAGCTGCAACGTCGTCTGTTCTTCGTTGACTACGCCGACATCCACTTCATCTCGGCACTGCACGGCACGGGCGTGGGCAACCTCTACGCTTCCGTACAGAACTCGTTCAAGTCGGCGGTCACCCGCTGGCCGACCAACCGTCTGACCCAGATTCTCGAAGACGCGGTAGGCGAGCACGCGCCACCAATGGTCAACAATCGCCGCATCAAGCTGCGTTATGCGCACTTGGGTGGTGCCAACCCGCCGATCATCGTGATCCACGGTAACCAGATCGAGAAAGTGCCGAAGTCGTATGTGCGCTATCTGGAGAACACTTACCGTCGTGTGCTGAAGCTCGTCGGTACGCCGATCCGCATCGAGTTCAAGGGCGGCGAGAACCCGTACGAAGGCAACAAGAACACGCTGACCGACCGCCAGGTCAACAAGAAGCGTCGCTTGATGTCGCACAACAAGAAAGCCAGCAAGAAACGCCGCGACAAAAAATAAAACAGCAGCTTCAAGTTTCAAGCTGCAAGCTTCAAGTGAAAGCGGTAACGCAAAAAGGGCTCTGTAGGAGCCCTTTTTTGTGGGCGAGGGTTTTTGCTTGCAGCTTGCAGCTTGACGCTTGAAACTTGCACATCACCTGCAAGGGGCTTCCGATGATCACCAGCAAGCTGCCGAATGTCGGCATCACCATTTTTACGCAGATGTCTCAGCTCGCGGCGCAGACCGGGGCGATCAACCTGTCTCAGGGGTTTCCGGATTTCGACGGCCCGCAGTCGCTGCGTGACGCAGTCGGTCGGCACATTGCCAGCGGCCATAACCAGTATTCGCCGATGACCGGCCTGCCGGCGCTGCGTCAGCAGATCGCCGCGAAGATCGCGCGCAGTTACGGCGCCACGGTCGATGCCGATCATGAAGTGACCGTCACGCCTGGTGCGACGCAAGCGATCTTCTGCGCCATTCAGGCGGTTATCCACAGCGGCGACGAAGTCATCGTTTTCGACCCGGCTTACGACAGCTATGAGCCGGCGGTGGAACTCGCCGGCGGCCGCCGCGTCCACGTGCAGTTGGGCCTGGAAGATTTTTCCATCGATTTCGATCAGCTCGGCGCAGCCCTGACTCCGCGCACACGAATGATCATTCTCAACACCCCGCACAACCCGAGCGGCGCGCTGATCAGTCGTGCCGAACTGGATCAACTGGCCGCGTTGATTCGTGATCGCGACATCTATGTGATCAGTGACGAAGTCTACGAACACCTGGTATTCGACGGCGTGCCGCATGTCAGCGTGCTGGCTCATGAGGAGCTGTATCAGCGCGCATTCGTGGTCAGCTCGTTCGGCAAGACCTATCACGTCACCGGCTGGAAAACCGGCTACGTCGTCGCACCGCCAGCGCTCACTGCCGAGCTGCGCAAGGTGCATCAATACGTGAGTTTCTGCGGTGTCACGCCGCTGCAATACGCACTGGCCGATTACATGGCCGAGCACCCTGAACACGTCGAAGAATTGCCGGGTTTCTATCAGGCCAAGCGCGACCTGTTCTGCGATCTGCTGGCGCCGTCGCGCTTCAGCTTCACTCGGGTCACCGGTACCTATTTCCAACTGGTCGATTATTCGCAGATTCGCCCCGACCTCAATGATGTCGAGATGGCCCTGTGGATGACCCGCGAGCATGGCGTGGCAAGTATTCCGGTGTCGGTGTTCTATCAGAATCCACCGCAGGGCCAGCGCCTGGTGCGCCTGTGCTTTGCCAAGCGCGAGGAGACGCTGCGTGAAGCGGCGGCAAAACTATGCGTGATCTGAGTGCAGTGCCGGACCTGACCCTGGCGCTGATCCAGACCAGCCTGGCCTGGCATGACCGCCAGGCCAACCTCGAGCATTTCGAGGGACTGCTGGAGCAGGCGCGTGGCGCCGATCTGATTATCTTGCCGGAGATGTTCACCACCGGATTCTCGATGGAATCGGAAACCCTCGCCGAAGCCGAAAACGGCCCGACCAGCAAATGGCTACGGGTACAGGCAGCGAAACTCGACGCAGTGATCACCGGCAGCGTGATCATCCAGGCCGCCGACGGCAGCCACCGCAACCGCCTGCTGTGGGCGCGACCGGACGGCGAGGTGCTGCATTACGACAAGCGTCACTTGTTCCGCATGGCCGGCGAACACAACCATTACACCCCCGGCGAGCGTCAGGTGCAGTTCGAATTGAAAGGTTGGCGCGTTCGCCCGCTGATCTGTTACGACCTGCGTTTCCCGGTGTGGAGCCGCGATGCCCAGGACACCGACCTGCTGCTGTACACCGCCAATTGGCCGGGTGCACGGCGTCTGCACTGGAATCGCCTGTTGCCGGCCCGAGCCATCGAAAACCTCTGCTATGTGGCGGCGGTGAATCGGGTCGGCAGCGATGGCAAGGGCTTCGCCTATACCGGTGACAGTCAGGTGCTGGATTTCCAGGGCGAGACGTTGCTGGCGGCGGGGGAGGCGGACGGGGTGTTCAAGGTGGTGCTGGAGGCGGCGCCGTTGGCGGCGTATCGCGAGCGGTTTCCGGCGAATCTGGATGCCGATACCTTCGAGTTCACTTAAGCCATTCATTGTCTGCGCTGGCCGCTTCGCGAGCAGGCTCGCTCCCACAGGGGAATGCAGCCGTGACGCTCCGCGTCACTGGACGCAGAGCGTCCCTTGAGGCATTCCCACGCGGAGCATGGGAACGATCGCAATCTTCAAGAAAAAGGCCCCGGAGCTTTCACTCTGGGGCCTTTTGCATTTCAGCAGCCTATTACGCTGCTTTCGCCTCTGGCTGGCTCAGCGAGCGGTTCAGTGCGCTGAACAGTGCCTTGAAGCTGGCAGTGGTGATGTTTTCATCGATACCCACGCCGTGCACCGCACGCTCACCGTTCACACGCAGCTCGATGTAGGCCGCCGCTTTGGCGTTGGTGCCGGCGCCAATCGCGTGTTCGTTGTAGTCCATGATTTCCACCGGAACCGGCAGGCCGGCGACCAGTGCTTCCAGCGCACCGTTGCCCTTGCCGCGCCAGTGCAGGTTGGTTTCGCCCTGACCCTTGCTCGCCACTTCCACTTCGACGGCGCTGTTGCCGTTTTCTTCCTGCAGGCGATGGCTGACCAGCGCGTACGGGGTGTTGGCTTGCAGGTATTCGCTGATCAACAGCGAGTGAATCTGCTTGGCGGTCATTTCCAGGCCGAGACGGTCGGTTTCACGCTGCACCACCTGGCTGAACTCGATCTGCATGCGACGCGGCAGGCTGATGCCGTATTCCTGCTCCAGCAGGTAGGCGATACCGCCCTTGCCCGACTGGCTGTTGACGCGAATCACCGCTTCGTAGCTGCGACCAATGTCGGCCGGGTCGATCGGCAAGTACGGGACTTCCCAAAGAGCGTCCGGTTTCTGCTGGGAGAAGCCTTTGCGGATCGCATCCTGGTGCGAGCCGGAGAACGCCGTGTGGACCAGGTCGCCAACGTACGGGTGACGTGGGTGAACCTGAATCTGGTTGCACTCCTCAACCACTTTGCGCACGCCATCAATGTCGGAGAAATCCAGTTGCGGATCAAGGCCCTGGGTGTACATGTTCAACGCAACGGTGACGAGGTCGACGTTGCCGGTACGTTCGCCGTTGCCGAACAGGCAACCTTCGACGCGGTCGGCGCCGGCCATCAGGCCCAGCTCGGTGGCCGCGACGCCGGTGCCACGGTCGTTGTGGGTGTGCAGGCTGATGATCACGCTGTCACGACGGTTGATGTTGCGGCCGAACCATTCGATCTGGTCGGCGTAGACGTTTGGCGTCGCGCATTCAACGGTGGCTGGCAGGTTGAGGATCATTTTGTGCTCAGGCGTCGGGTTCCACACCTCGATCACCGCGTCACAGACTTCCTTGGCGAACTCCAGCTCAGTGGCGCTGAAGGTTTCCGGGGAGTATTCGAAGGTCCACTCGGTGTCCGGCTGCATCGCTGCGTATTTGACGAACAGCTTGGCCGCGTTGACCGCGATGGCCTTGATGCCGTCCTTGTCCTGATTGAACACGATACGGCGGAACGACGGCGAGGTGGCGTTGTACAGGTGAACGATGGCTTTCTTCGCCCCGCGCAGGGATTCGAAGGTGCGCTCGATCAGGTCTTCACGGCCCTGAGTCAGCACCTGAATGGTGGTGTCGTCCGGGATGTGGCCTTCTTCGATCAGGGTGCGCACGAAGTCGAAGTCGGTTTGCGAAGCCGCCGGAAACGACGCTTCGATTTCCTTCACGCCCACTTGAACCAGGGTTTTCCAGAAGCGCAGCTTCTTCGCCGCGTCCATCGGTTCGATCAGCGACTGGTTGCCGTCACGCAGGTCGGAGCTGCACCAGATCGGCGCGGTGTCGATGGTCTTCGACGGCCAGGTACGATCCGGCAGGTTGATGACGGGAAACGCGCGGTATTTCGAAGACGGGTCTTTGAGCATGCTCATCGGGAAATTCCTTGTTGTCTGGGCCGAAAAGAGGCGGCCTGCCGGTTGAACGAATGTTCTTGGAAAAGCGTAGGACGAGGCGCAGCGATTCAGCCTGGCAGTCGTGCGCTGACGAGGCACAGGCTGCGGTGCTGGCGAAGCTGAATGAGGGTGTGAGAGGTTTTCATGCCCTCAACCCTAACCGCGAGGGGGGAGGATGGCAAGCAGTCGAAAAAAATTGAGAGGAATCCTCGGAAAGCCGTGTTTTGCAGGAATTTATTGCGCTTAAGGCCTAGGAAGTTTTCGATGTTTGCGTGAGGCTAGATTGAGGCGCAATTGAATTTTTGAAAATTCATTGAGTATGGTGGTGTTTTATAGGCCGCCTTCGCGAGCAGGCTCGCTCCCACAGGGGATCTTTGTTGTGAATAAGATCCAGTGTGGGAGCGAGCCTGCTCGCGAAGAGGCCGGTCGCCTCAACACATATTCAAGGTTGGAAAGCACCAATGAAAATCGCCGGATCTACCCGCGCATCATTCAGGCTGACATTCCAGTGCATGTGCGGTCCGGTCGCCCGGCCGGTTGCGCCAACCTTGCCGACCACTGCGCCACGCGCCAATTGGTCGCCGACCTTCACATCAATCTTCGACATATGGCAGAACATGCTGATAAAGCCTTGCCCATGGTCGACAAACACCGTGTTGCCATTGAAGAAGTAGTTACCGGTAAGGATCACCTTGCCCGCCGCCGGGGTCTTGATCGGCGTACCGGCCGGCACGGCGAAATCGAGACCGGCGTGAGGGTTGCGCTCTTCACCGTTGAAAAAGCGGCGCACGCCGAACTTGCTCGACAGCGGCCCGTTCACCGGTTTGTCCAGCAGCAGGTTGCTCGGCGTGTTCGGGCTGAAACTGCGATAGGCCTTGATCTGCTCAGCCAGCTCACCCTCGATGCGTTTAAGGTTCGACTGGTCCGGGTTGACCTGCTGCTTGTTCTTCAGGGTGATGCGCTGCTCCGGGTATTTCTTGCTGCCCACGGTGAAGGGCAGAGTCCGACCGCCGCTGCTGATCTGCTGCGCACCGGGTTTGACCGTCAGCGGTACGCCGACGATCGCCAGCCAGTTGTTCTGTTCTTTCACCACCAGCACCGGTTTGCCCTGATACGTGGCTTTCGGCGCTTGTGCTGCCGCGCCCAGATCCACCACCGCGACGCCGCCCGGCACCGGTTTGTTCAACAGGCGAGTGATGTAACTGTCGGCGTGGGCATTAAAGGTCAGGCACAGCAACAGCAGCGGAGCGAGAAAGCGCGGCATGGATCAGTCCAGTAGAGAGAGGGTGACGGGCGTCAGGTGGTTGTCCTCGACACGCACTTGCAGTTCGCCTTCGCCCAGTTTGGCTTTGAGGCGCTGGCCGGTGTGGGTCTGTGCGGCATCGCGGATCGCGTGGCCGCGCTCGTCGAGCAGAATGCTGTAGCCACGACCGAGGGTTGCTAGCGGGCTGACCACATGCAGCGTCTGCATCTGGCTGTGCAGTTGCAGACGACGGTTTTTCAGGCCTTCACGCATGGCCCGGGGCAGGCGCTCGGCGAGGCTGTCGAGGCGTTGGCGCAGCATCGCCAACTGGCGACCCGGATGTTGTCCGGCGAGGCGGGTTTCCAGACGGATCAGGCGTTCACGGCGAGTATTGAGATGGCGCTCGAATGCCCGGCGCATGCGCATGTCCAGATCATCCAGACGCTGCGCCTGCTGGCGCAAACGCTCGCCGGGATGCCGCAAGCGCCGGGCCATGCCTTCCAGGCGCAGGCGATCGCGCATCAAGCGATCACGCATGCGCATCACCAGACGGCGATGCAGGCTTTCGACCTGACGGATCAGATGGCTCGAATCCGGCGCAAGCAGTTCGGCCGCGGCGGATGGCGTTGGCGCGCGCACGTCGGCGACAAAGTCGCTGATCGATACGTCGGTTTCATGGCCGACTGCGCTGACGATCGGCGTCACGCAGGCATCGACGGCACGCGCCACGGCTTCTTCGTTGAAGCACCAGAGGTCTTCCAGCGAGCCGCCGCCACGGGCAAGGATCAGCGCATCGAAACCGCGGGCGTCGGCCATTTTCAATGCGCGGACAATTTGCGCGGTGGCTTCGCGGCCCTGCACGGCGGTGGGAATCAAGGTCAACTGGATTTGCGGCGCGCGGCGGCGGAACACACTGATGATGTCGCGGATCACCGCGCCGGTCGGCGAACTGATGATGCCGATGCGCTGCGGATGCGCCGGCAGCGGCACTTTGCGCTCGGCGCTGAACAGACCTTCGGCGCTGAGTTTTTCCTTCAGCGCATCGAAGGCCAGGCGCAGCGCGCCGTCACCGGCCGGCTCCACGGTGTCGAGAATCAGCTGATAGTCGCCACGGCCTTCGAACAGCGAGACCTTGCCACGCACTTTCACCGCCAGGCCGTCCTTCAACGCCTGACGCACGCGGGCGGCGTTCTGCCGGAACAACGCGCAACGCACCTGGGCGCCGCTGTCCTTGAGGGTGAAATAGACGTGGCCGGACGCCGGGCGGGCGAGGTTGGAGATTTCGCCTTCGACCCAGATGTTGCTGAACACGTCTTCGAGCAACACCCGCGCGCGGCCGTTGAGCTGGCTGACGGTCAGGACTTCACGGTCCAGGCCAAGTCTTGCAAAGGGATCTTTAATCATGGGGCGCAGTTTAAAGGCATTTGCCCGCCAATCACCACGACACGACAATAAATCCCCATGTGGGAGCGAGCCTGCTCGCGAAGGCGTTGGGTCAGCCAACAACTGCTGTGGATGAAATATCGCTTTCGCGAGCAGGCTCGCTCCCACATGGGGTTCATTTGATATCTGGTGGTGCTCCTCGGTACTGACTACAGTCACCGCAGTCTTATAAAGGATGCGGACCGATGGACGTAATGGAGCTGTTAGGGACGTGGTCTTGGGGCGCGAGCGGTTGGGCGGCGATCGGGCTGGGCATCACGTTGGCCTACATCGTCTTCGGCATCGCCGGGTTCGGCACGGCGCTGGTCGCGGGGCCGATTCTGATCGTGTTCATACCGCTGTCGAAAATCGTGCCGCTGCTGGTGCTGCTGGATTTCGTCGCGGCGTTCGGCAATCTGCTGCCGTCGCGGCGCGACGTGGCCAGGCCCGAGTTGTTGCGGCTGCTGCCGTGTATGGCGATCGGCTGCACGCTGGGGGTGATCTTTCTGCTCAACCTCAAGTCCGATGTGCTGCTGTTATTGATGGGCCTGTTTATCAGCGCCTATGCGGTCTATAGCCTGTGGGTAAAAGCGCGGCCGGCGCAGTTGTCGGCGGCATGGGCCGTGCCGATGGGCACGGTGGGTGGATTGTTCGGTGCGTTGTTTGGCAGTGGCGGGTTTCTCTACGCGATCTATCTCAACAGCCGCTTATCCAAGGAAGCCGCGCGGGCCACACAGAGTGCGCTGATCAGTTGCAGCACCGTGGTGCGTCTGAGTCTTTTCGTCATCGCCGGGGTGTATGCCGAGCTACCCTTGTTGATATTGGCGCTGTGCCTGTTGCCGGCGATGGCGCTGGGCTTGTGGATCGGCCGGCGGCTGAGCATGAAGTTGTCGCGCGAGGCGTTTGTGCGGCTGGTGACGTGGCTGGTGCTGGCCAGCGGCATCGCGTTGATCGTGCGCTATTTCAGCACTTGACCGGATTTTGTCAGGGATTAAGCTGCCGGCCGCATTTCCTTTGTAGGCCTTCGCCTCCTACAGAGGGTGTCCCGGTATTTTCAGCAGGCTCGACCATGAACACGCAAAGCATCATCGTCCCGAAAATCTCCACCCTGCCGGTGCACGAACCCCGGGCGCGGGCGATCGTGCGTTGGCTGGTGCGCAAAAACATCGTCGAAGAACAACTGACCACCTGCGGGCGCACCGGCAACCGCATGGCCCACGCCATCGCCGACGGCGCCCGCGCGGTGGTGCTGCACCCCGAGGCGCTGCCGTTCGGTGAGCCAATCAATGGTCTGGAAATCGTCACCAAGCGTTGCATCTATACCCCGGCCAAGGGCTTCCTCGAAGAAGCCGGCTGTGCCGAATGCCGCCGTGAAGTCGGCGAAGCGCTGTTCGAAAGTCTCGAAGACTGGTTTCCCGGCCGCACCGACAATTTCACCTGCCCGGAATGCGGGCATGAAGACGACATTAACGGGTTCCTGTTTTTGCAGGAATGCGCGTTTTCCAACCTTGGCTTCATCTTCAATAACTGGCTGGAGGCCGGGTTCAAGCAGAGCTTCATCGACGAGTTCGCCGACTGGCTCGATCAACCTGTCTCTTGGGTCAAGGTAGAGCTGTAGGGCCGGGGTTTTCCATCTATCAATTAGGCTGAGTTTTACATTGAACAGCAGGGGGTGTCTGACTATAATGGCGCGCTTCCATTTTCCCGCTCGGGAGCCCCCGCGATGCTGCGTATCAGCCAAGAAGCTCTGACATTCGACGACATTCTCCTAGTGCCCGGTTATTCCGAGGTACTTCCCAACGAAGTCAGTCTCAAGACCCGTCTTACCCGTGGCATCGAACTGAATATTCCTCTGGTTTCTGCCGCCATGGACACCGTTACTGAAGCCCGTCTGGCAATCGCCATGGCTCAGGAAGGTGGCATCGGCATTATCCACAAGAACATGACCATCGAGCAGCAAGCTGCCGAAGTGCGCAAGGTCAAGAAGTTCGAAGCCGGTGTGGTCAAGGATCCCATCACCATCGAGGCCGATGCCACGGTGCGTGATCTGTTCGAACTGACCCGTCTGCACAACATTTCCGGCGTTCCGGTACTGCACGATGGCGACCTGGTCGGCATCGTCACTTCCCGTGACGTACGTTTCGAAAACCGTCTGGAAGCCACTGTCCGCGAAGTGATGACGCCTAAAGAGCGTCTGGTCACGGTCAAGGAAGGCGCCGACAAGAACGACGTCCGTGAGCTGCTGCACAAGCACCGCATCGAGCGCGTGCTGATCGTCGACGACAAATTCGCCCTCAAAGGCATGATGACCGTCAACGACATCGAAAAAGCCAAAGCCTACCCGCTGGCCAGCAAGGATGACCAAGGTCGTCTGCGCGTTGGCGCTGCGGTCGGCACCGGTAAAGACACCGGTGATCGCGTGACCGCATTGGTCAACGCCGGCGTGGACGTGGTGGTGGTCGACACCGCGCACGGTCACTCCAAAGGCGTGATCGATCGCGTGCGCTGGGTCAAAGAGAATTTCCCTGAAGTGCAGGTGATCGGCGGCAACATCGCCACCGGCGCCGCCGCCAAGGCGCTGGCCGAAGCGGGCGCCGACGCAGTCAAGGTCGGTATCGGCCCTGGCTCGATCTGCACCACCCGTATCGTCGCCGGTGTCGGCGTGCCGCAAATCAGCGCGATCGCCAACGTCGCCGCCGCCCTTGAAGGCACCGGCGTGCCGTTGATCGCCGACGGCGGTATCCGCTTCTCCGGTGACCTGTCCAAGGCCATCGTCGCCGGTGCGTCCTGCGTGATGATGGGTTCGATGTTCGCCGGTACTGAAGAAGCCCCGGGCGAGATCGAGCTGTTCCAGGGCCGTTCGTACAAGGCTTATCGCGGCATGGGTTCGCTGGGCGCCATGTCCCAGGCCCAGGGTTCTTCCGATCGCTACTTCCAGGATTCCTCGGCCGGCGCCGAGAAGCTGGTACCGGAAGGCATTGAAGGCCGCGTGCCGTACAAAGGCACCCTGAGCGCGATCATTCACCAGTTGATGGGCGGTCTGCGTTCCTCGATGGGTTACACCGGCAGCGCCAACATCGAAGAAATGCGCACCAAGCCTGAGTTCGTGCGGATCACCGGTGCCGGCATGGCCGAATCCCACGTTCACGACGTGCAGATCACCAAGGAAGCGCCAAACTACCGCGTAGGTTGAGGCTTTCAGCAAAACGTTCAATCACCGGGGCTGTTCATTCAGCCCCGAGTTGTTTCTGATTCACTACATGAGAATGAGTCATGGCCCTCGACATTCACGCTCACCGCATCCTGATCCTCGACTTCGGTTCGCAATACACCCAGCTGATTGCCCGCCGCGTGCGCGAGATCGGCGTGTACTGCGAACTGCACCCGTTCGACATGGACGAAGATGCGATCCGCGAATTCGCCCCTAAAGGCGTCATCCTCGCCGGCGGCCCCGAGTCCGTGCACGAAGCCAACAGCCCGCGCTGCCCGCAGGCCGTGTTCGATCTGGGCGTGCCGGTGTTCGGTATCTGCTACGGCATGCAGACCATGGCCGAGCAACTGGGCGGCAAGGTTGAAGGTTCCGAGCTGCGTGAGTTCGGCTACGCCCGCGTTGACGTGGTCGGCAAGAGCCGCCTGCTCGACGGCATCGAAGACCACATCGACGCCGATGGCCTGTTCGGCCTCGACGTGTGGATGAGTCACGGTGACAAAGTCACGAAGATGCCGGAAGACTTCCACATCCTCGCCAGCACCCCGAGTTGCCCGATCGCCGGTATGTTCAACGACGATCGCGCTTACTACGGCGTGCAATTCCACCCGGAAGTAACCCACACCAAGCAGGGCGGCCGCATCCTCTCGCGTTTCGTGCTCGACATCTGCGGCTGCGAAGCCCTGTGGACGCCATCGAAAATCGCTGAAGACGCGATCGCCAACATCCGCGCCCAGGTCGGCACCGACAACGTCCTGCTGGGCCTGTCCGGCGGCGTTGACTCCTCGGTCGTTGCCGCGCTGCTGCACAAAGCCATCGGTGATCAACTGACCTGCGTGTTCGTCGACAACGGTCTGCTGCGTCTGCACGAAGGCGAGCAAGTAATGGCCATGTTCGCCGAGAACATGGGCGTCAAGGTAATCCGCGCCAACGCCGAAGAGCAGTTCCTCAACAACCTCGCCGGCGAAGCCGACCCGGAGAAGAAGCGCAAGATCATCGGCCGCACCTTCATCGATGTGTTCGATGCCCAGTCCAACAAGCTGGAAAACATCAAGTACCTCGCTCAGGGCACCATTTACCCGGACGTGATCGAGTCGGCTGGCGCGAAAAGCGGCAAGGCCCACGTCATCAAGTCGCACCACAACGTGGGCGGCCTGCCGGAAGAGATGAACCTGAAACTGGTCGAGCCCCTGCGCGAACTGTTCAAGGATGAAGTCCGTCGTCTGGGCCTGGAACTCGGTCTGCCGTACGACATGGTCTACCGCCACCCGTTCCCGGGCCCGGGCCTGGGCGTGCGCATCCTCGGCGAAGTGAAGAAGGAATACGCCGACCTGCTGCGTCGTGCCGACCACATCTTCATCGAAGAACTGCGCAAGGCCGACTGGTACCACAAGGTCAGCCAGGCGTTCGTGGTGTTCCAGCCAGTCAAATCGGTCGGCGTGGTCGGCGACGGCCGTCGTTACGCCTGGGTCGTGGCCCTGCGTGCTGTAGAAACCATCGACTTCATGACCGCGCGTTGGGCACACCTGCCTTACGAACTGCTGGAAACCGTCTCCGGCCGCATCATCAATGAAATCGAAGGCATCTCGCGCGTCACTTACGACGTGTCGAGCAAGCCGCCGGCGACGATTGAGTGGGAATGATTGGACGTCCGGCATTGTCCGGCACGATCTAGCAAGAAATGCCCTGAAGCCCGCGTAATTGCGGGCTTTTGGTTTTTTAGGTCTGGCAAATTCGGGCAGCTTTGTGCATCGCCAAGCACCTTGTTTGTATGACAGGGTACGGGGCATTGACTGAGCCAAATGCCATGTTCGGTGCTCGATACCATGTCGCCCTAGTAGGGGAGGGCATGGTATCAAATCTCATCATTAGCCCCGTTTCATTGGGCTTTATCGTGGTGCATGCGTGCTTTTCTGAGCATGGTATTTTTTTCCATGGAATCCGTAACTGCCATGCTGACCGATACCAAGCTGCGTAACCTCAAACCGCAAGAAAAACTCTGCAAGGTGAACGACCGCGACGGGCTGTACATGGCCGTCGCTGCGGCAAGAGCGAGAGAAGAATGGCAGGGAAGAAAAAAACGACTTACAGCACCCGGCCCCGGAACGGATACATCAAGGTATTCGTGACCGAGGACGAACGCGCCGCTGGTAGATCGTGCCGCGCAAGCGGGAATGTCTCAGTCCGCGTTCCTGCGGGCGGTTGGGTTGAATGAGCCGATCCGTTCGGTTGTTGACCTGCAAGCTGTGGCAAAACTGGCAAAGATTAATGGTGATCTAGGGCGAGTGGCAGGCCTGCTCAAATTGTGGCTTGCTGAGAAACCAGGTTTTGGAGCCAGTGCTGCTAAGGTCGAAGCAATGATGATTGAGTTTCGTGAGCTGCAAGCTGGGGTTCGCATAAAAATGGGTATGATTGTTAAAGCGAACAGGTAGCCTGAAAGGACTCCTAGCTGCTATACAAGGGCGGAGACCGTGTGAGCAACGGCGACAGCAAAGAAAAGCGCCTGATTTGTGAGCTATGGGCTAAAAAATCAGCGGGGAAAGGTCTGTATCTGATGGCTCAAAAGAAGGACGAGCAAGGCCGCGGCGTTCGCGAGCAGTCGCTTGCGGTCCTTGGGATGTCTTGACCTTGACGCCCGGCCACTTAGCCGGGCTTTTCATTGTAAGGGGTAGTGATGGAGCTGGTGGTAAACGAGGAGCAGGTAGCAGAGAACCTTGCTGAGCTTGAACGTGCGAGAGTGGCAGCAGATGGAGATAGGAGGATCTACCAAGACCTCATTAAAAAAGGGACATGCTATCTGCCATACCTCACAGATGTCGGCATCGCTTTTGCCCCATCTAGGTTCATCGGCTACGTTGGCAACACGATTCAGATCCACGGATTCAACAGGGAGAAGCATGGAAGTGAAACCAACCACGCGCTGAACAAAATTTACGGCTCGTGTCCCGTTCAGAACGAGAGTCTACAGCTCGCTTTTGAAAACTTCTGCGTTTCTATTGGGGTAGCCCCCAGCCGGAAAGGTAGCTTTGGTGTCACCCGAAAATATTGGGCAACCGACGATGTTGCTGAGGTCATCGCTGAGGGCCAAGAGCAGCAAGTGATGAGTGATGCAATGCTCACTGAGACCCAGAAAACTCAGATCATTCTTGCTCGGGTTGGGCAGGGCGCTTTCCGTAAGAGCCTCATCAAGCACTGGGGGGCGTGCTCGGCTACTGGTTGCTCACAGATCGATATTTTGAAAGCCTCACACATCAAACCGTGGAGTCAGTCAAGCAACGCTGAGCGGCTGGATTTTTACAACGGTCTTCTGTTGAGTCCGAGCCTCGATGCACTGTTCGACAAGGGTTATGTCTCCTTTGACGACATGGGAAAAATCTTGATTTCACATTACATCTCCGACAGGGATCGCCAGATTTTGAACTGCTCACCGGAGCTGAGCGTCTCGCTGTCAACGCAACACCTCAAGTACCTTGCTTGGCATAGAGAGCATTTGTACTGGGGAGAGGTAAATTGAATTTTGACCGATCTGGAACCAAAACGAGACGAGCATGCTGTGAAGGACAGGATGCACCACTAGGTAATGGCAGAGTTGCTGCGCGCTGACCCAGTCTATGCGAGAGCGCTTTTCGACGAAGTTTTGCGCGGCGGGGATAGTGAGGAGCTAGCTATCTTGGTGCTGCAAATGCAGCTGTCGGATATTTGAATGGGGCCTTGGGTCCGGGGCGAAAAAGGAAGTCCTATGAAGATTAAGAAAATTCGTTGTGAAAATTTTCGCCGTTTTACCGACTTCTCAATTGATTTTGATGAAGACTTGACTGTACTTGTTGCTCGAAATGGCTCTGGTAAAAGCTCGATTCTCGACGCTTTGGCGATCTCAATCGGAGCTTTTTTAACCCGCATCCCTGGAGTCGCGGGGATATCGCAAAAAGAGACCGATTTCAAGGTATTGGAAACTGGCGCCAAGCCGCCCTACAGTAGAGTTACATGCGAAACAATCGATGGGGTATGTTGGGACAGGACTGAGCGTCGGGATAAAACGAAAAAAACATCGAAGCAGATTCCTCCCGCGCTAGGAATAAAGGCAATAAATGATTATGCGGACGCGTTGGTCGACGGATTTAATGAGAGTAATGGCGTAATATTGCCGGTTCTGGCTTATTATGGGACGGGTCGTGGCGTTTTTGCACTTCCCGAGAGGAAGAGAGGTTTCAAGAAAGAGTTTACTAGGTTTGATTCATATAGTGAGTCGTTGGAAAGTAAGACTAACTTTAGACGTTTTATTGAGTATTTTTATAATCTTGAGACTCTAGAGCTCTCAAGGCAGCGGGAGTTAAAATCTTTCGATTATAAATCTCCTGAGCTCAGCTGCATTCGGAGTGCTATACAGCAATTTATGCCTGAGTTTTCCAATCCGCGCATGGCTCATCCTGCTGGGATAATGTTGGATTGGGCACGAGCTGATGGCGTGTATCCTCTTAGGATCGAACAGTTAAGTGACGGGTATCGTATCGCGTTGGTTATGGTCATGGATATTGCTGCCAGAATGGCAGAGGCAAATCCTGATCTGAAGGATCCTCTCGTTTCTACAGGGATTGTGATGATAGATGAAGTGGAGCTTCATCTACATCCAGGTTGGCAACAAACCATTCTTCCTGACCTTCGAAGGGTCTTTCAAAATATTCAATTTATAGTGTCGTCTCATAGTCCTCACGTAATTTCAACCGTGCGCCCTGATCAATTGAGGGTGATTGATTGGGAGGGGGCAGACGCGTGTCTAGTGCCCGTAGCTTTCTCTGAAGGCGCTGATAATAGTTATGTGCTTGATAAAATACTTGGGGTCAATACTCGGCCTGATAGTTTAGAAATTGTTCGAAAACTAAAGCAGTACCAGCAGCTGGTTGAATCGGGTAACTGGAAAGCGAAAGATGCGCTTCTGCTGAAGGAAGAGTTAGATGCATGGGGTAAGGGTTTTGATCCGGAGATCGAGCGCCTTGAAATGGATATTGCAATTCAAGAGTTGGATTCGAAAAATTGAAGAATATAAAGAAACAGGATGAGCCTAGTTTTGTAGCGGTTTTTAACGATACTAATCCGTATGATGGAGTAAGTCATCGGCAATATTGGGATAAATTCAGGTCTGAGTCGGAGTATCAGGCTGAAGTTGTTGATCGGCTTTTGGTGGATCAGCATTATCTTTGTGCATATTGTGAAATAGATATTTATCGGCGCGATGGGGTTGGTGGGATTCAGGATATTGGGGTGGAGCACTTTCACCCAAAAAGCTCTTTTGCAAATAATATTCCATGGGTAACTAAGTGGAGTAATTTGTTCGCTGTGTGTTTGGGTGGTTCAAATGGTGCGGTTCACGAGCCAGAGGTAAGGTATGGTGCTCCTGATCTTACATGTGATAAGAAGAAGGAAAATAAAATACTTGATGGTTTGATTTTGTTTCCGTTGGATATACCGCTGGCGCCATGCTTGTTTACAGTAAGTAGAACCACAGGTCAGCTAGGTGTAAACGAAGCTGCATGTGCTGAATCAGGTGTTGCGGTTGATGTGGTAGATAGGACAATTGTCGAGCTGAATCTAAATTCAGGTAGATTGAAGAAAGCTAGAGTTGATACCCTAAAAATAATATCTGACGCTTTAATTGCTCAGGTAAAAGTTGGAAAGAGCGCCGGTGAAGCTCGACAAATTGTAGCTCAAGCGCGTTTATCGCCAGAAGATGGAAGGTATTTTAGGTTTTTTACCGCTGCTAGAGCGTACCTAGGAATGTAAATTTTCGCCTTGATATATCATAGTGTGTCATAGGCTTCCGCCTAATCGATCTCCACTTACCTCGTAGGACTGGCATTTAAAGGTAGATGATGAGAGATAGATGCCACGGAGAAACGTTAGTCGCTGCCCTCTTCAGTCCTGAAGCTTCACGGTTAGCGGGCGCTATGCCCTGAGCGAATAGCGAGCTGTTGAAGGGCTTGGCGCCGTGCTACCTTCTTGAGAGCCTGGCACGATGACATTGGTGGGGCACATGGAAATAAGTGCGTTAAAGAAGCAGCTTCAGAAACAATTTGGCGATGGTCTCGTCTTGGTCGTTGGTTCTGGATTGTCATGCGCAGAAGGAGTGCCCGGGATGGGATTGCTTGGCCAGCATTTGGTCATGCACATTCCAGCGAGCCTTTCCCCGGAGGACAATCAACTCTGGGAGCAGATCCATCCACTCATTGCAACTGATGGGCTGGAAGCGGCTTTGCTCAAGCAAGCTCCAACGCCCTCGTTGGAGGCCGCTATCGTGCAGAGCACCGGTGATTTCATCGCTCGGTCGGAGGAGGGGATCATTTCTGAGGTGTTTAGTAACGCAAAAACTCTTCGCCTAACGCGGCTTATTCCCCACTTGCTCAAGCCGGACGCGGGGATACCAATCGTGACAACAAACTATGACCGTCTCGTTGAGCTTGCCTGCGAGGAAGCTGGGCTAGGTGTCGATACAATGTTCTCCGGCCATTTTGCCGCGCGGCTAGATCCACAGGATAGCTACTGGAGCTTCTGCCGTAGCGTCAAGCTGGTCGGTAAAAATGTGCGGTACAAATTCGCATCCAAGGTAAACGTCTTCAAACCGCACGGAAGTCTTGACTGGTATCACCGTAAGGGCAATCCAGTACGTTACGCAGGAGCACTACCGCTACCTCGACTTATCATTACGCCAGGGCTAAACAAATTCAGGAGCGGCTACGACAGCCCCTTCGATAAGCATCGTGAAAAAGCCAACGATGCTATCGACAAAGCTCGCTATTTTCTCATCCTCGGTTACGGCTTCAATGACGATCACTTAGAGACGCATCTGACCCCTCGGATCAAGTCAGGTGTGAGGACCTTAATCTTGACCTACTGGCTCTCTTCTAAAGCGCGAGAGTTGGCCATCGGGCATAAGAACGTGATTGCGGCAGAATTTCACCAAGAAGGTGGCACTATCGGCACCCGTTTCATCATCGACGGCGCTGAGAAATTTTATCCCGATATCGATTATTGGGACCTTGACGGATTCATAAAAGGAGTTCTATCCGCATGACTGGTGCAGCGCTCGACTTTACAGATAATGAACAAATTGGACGCGTTGCCGGTGTCGACACCAGCCGCGTTGCGATTGACGTTACTAACTCCGAGATGCTGACCCGCGTAGGTATAGGGCAGCTCATCGCAATTAGGGGGGTTACGCAGTCTGAGTTCCTTATTGCAATGGCTGATCGGGTTACCCGCTCACTCCGTGAGGAGCTCCCCGACCCCGCGGATGGTGAGTTCGGAACGTTGACCGTCTCGCCTTCTGATCATATGCAGGCTTTTGTAATTGGCACCTATCGAACGGTTGATGGAGAAAAATCGGACACCTTTAAGCGAGGGGCTGATAGCTTTCCTCAGATTGACCGTGAATGCTTCGTCATCGAAGCAGCAAATCTGCAACGGTTCATGGGCATCTTGGGTGCCGGCCTCTCAGAGAACGAGCGTCTAAAGCTTGGCGTATTTGTCGCCGACCGGAGCGCTGAAGCGATAGCAAGCGGCGACAGATTTTTTCAGAGGCATGCTGCAATTCTCGGGAGTACCGGGTCGGGGAAGAGTTGGGCAGTTGCGCTTATCCTTGAAAGGGCAGCCAAACTCAGGTTTCCCAACATTGTGGTTTTTGACATGCACGGTGAATATCGACCACTTGCGGATAAAAGCAAAGGCGGATTCGCGCAGCGGTTTCGTATCGCCGGACCGGGTGATCTAGCGGCGCCAAAAGATGATGCGTTATTTCTTCCGTACTGGCTGTTGAACCGCGACGAAATGTTGTCGATGGTTTTAGACCGGAGCGATCAGAACGCACCCAACCAAGCCTCACGATTTACCCGCCATGTCCGTGAGCTCAAGGGGAACACGCTTGATGATTCGGGTAAGGCCAAAGTTAAAGAGACCTTCACAGTCGATTCGCCGATTCCATATGCCGTATCGGACTTGGTCGATCGTTTAAAGGTCGACAATACGACGAAAGGGGTCGGTGCTAAGGGCGCGGCTGTTAAAGGCGAATGGGAAGATAAACTGACGCGTTTCATCTCCCGGCTTGAGGCTAAGCTTGACGACCGGCGATATGGCTTTATGTTTTCGCCACCACCAGAATCGTTGGATTACGGATGGCTTGCTAGGCAGATCGTGAAATTGCTTCGCGCGGACTCAAATAACGGCATTAAGATTATTGATTTCTCTGAAGTACCAGCTGATGTACTTCCTGTGGTTACCGGGACAATTGCCCGACTGCTTTACGACGTTCAGTTTTGGATGACCGCCGATGCCCGCACTCCGATCACGTTGCTTTGCGATGAAGCGCACCTCTACCTACCAGTGAAGGATGACGCTGATGCCGTTCAACGACAGGCGCTGTGGTCATTTGAGCGCATCGCAAAGGAAGGACGAAAATACGGCTTCTCTTTACTCGTGGTGAGTCAAAGGCCATCAGATGTCAGCCGGACCATTCTTTCTCAGTGCAACAACTTCCTAGCTCTCAGGCTGACGAACGAAAGTGATCAGAATGTCATCAAGAGGCTTATGCCAGATTCTCTAGTTGGTTTGACGGCTATGCTTCCGCTGCTCGACACAGGCGAAGCCCTCCTGCTAGGTGATGCTGTGCTTCTTCCGACGCGGATCAAACTGGATCAACCTCAAGTGAAACCTGACAGCGCAACACGAGATTTCTGGAGGGAATGGGGTACGCTCATGCCCGACGAAAAGCTACTTGAGGCAGCGGTAGAGTCTTTGCGCAGTCAGTCGCGGGTAGGTGGATAGTTTTCCCTTGCGCATTCACAGGCTGCCGATGGTCATCGGAGTATGGTTTTTCTCATGGTATAAGCTATTGACATGACCTGTTTCGCCTATTTCATTGGGGGAAATCAGTCTATTGTTAATAGAGCGGGAGTGATCCTGCGCACGCTGGATCGATCCATCGAGTAAACAAAAAACCCTTGGCCTCAAGCCAAGGGTTTTTTTCGTTTCATGAGCCTGAAAACGGCTCAGGTAGGCAGGCGACTTTGCAGGGTCAGGCCGATTTCTATCAGCCGCTGGGATAGCGCGGCGATGTCACGAAACATGATGCCGCTGATTCGAGGCAACGACTGCGCCCATATGTAAAACTGGCCATCCCTTCTTTGATTGACTGTTATTCGCACGATGTTGCTTGAGCTGTCGCGACGTACCAGTGTGTAGGCATTTTGGCTCTTTTCGATCAGAAACATGCCATTGCGATGCAGCAGCTTTTCCTGCGCCGCGGGCGTCCATTGCGGCACAGCTGATTTGATCTGCAACCGCAGGTCAGCGTAGAGCACGTCGACTGAGGCGCGGGTCGATGCGCCGTTGTCAAACGGGCCACGCACGATTTTCAAACCGGGATCGATACTGACGCCTGCCTCCTCTGCAGGCGAAACCTCTTCGATCCGTAAACCGATGCCGCCCATGTGTTCGCTGATTCCCGGCAGGTTTCTGAAATTATTGGTATTCGTTGCTTCGCTCAATACAACCCATTTGCCCGGTTTGTTGAGGATTTCGTCACCCCACATGATTCGAGTGGTCAGGCGAGCGTGCATCATCTGTTCTTCAATCGAGGTGAGCGGTACCTTCGGCTTGTAATTTTGCGCCACGTCGAGGCCGTGAACCCGGACGCCGTTGGCCCGCGCGGTCCTGACCAGCTCAAGGACGTTGAACCGTTCACTGGGGTCGGTGCCAAGGCTGGCCAGATAGGTACGCAGATCCTGTGACATCTCTCCCGACACGTGAAAGTCGTTGAGATCAGTCTGAGCAAAATCACTGAGCAATCCACGCACGTAAAGGGTATCGATGTGCCGTGCGAACACCGGCATGTGTTCGATCATGAACCCCATGCTGGTGATGCGATCCAGCGTCTCGCCAATCACTAGCCCCCTGCTGTTGGCAAAAATACCGTCGATCAGTTCGTCTATCGCCATCGCGGAGGTGATTGGCGGGATGACCGGCCGGGCGGGCAGGTTGGTCCAGTTCAGCTCCGAGTAGAATTCCTTGGCCTCGTTGAGCAGAATGGCGCGCCTTTGCCCGAAGTAGGCGGCAAACACCTCGGCAATCGGTCGATTGCCGTGAGCGGCGCTGGGCAGCGTAGCGAAGGTTTCAGGCAGATTCATCGCCCATCTTCTCAGCGCTGCCATGTCCATCCCCATGACCTCGTGGAGGGGCGTCACCAGACGCAGCGGACGCGCAGACCCGGGAACCGGTTCAACCAGCGGCAACTCCGCCGAGGGCGTTGTCGTCGACGGCTCGGGCGTCGTTTCAATATCCATTGTGCACGACTTGCCCACGCATTGACCGCCGCCCCTGAGCCGCAACGCATGGATGCGCTCCCACTTGCCGCCAGTACCGAAGCGTACCGGCAGCGAATAAGCGAACTGATTGGGACGCTCGGGATTGACGACCGCCCAGTGGCCGCTCTCCTCGGAATCGGCAAAGTAGTGCACGTAGTACGCGTCGTCACCGATTCTGATCGCGTAGCGTGGCTCCTTGTCGAGACGGTAGATACCTTCAAATTTCCCAGGGGCCGACTCAACGGCGTCCGATACAAGTACCTCGTTGCACCGATAGCGGGCGGGAATCCCCGGCGCGGAGGGGCCCTGTTGTGCAGCGGCAGTCGTCGAGGACTGGACGGATGTGGTGGAGGGCGTTTCGATGGGAATGTCGTTGGCCAATTCGGTGCTGGCTTCTTCAATCAGCGCGGCAGGGGGCGGCTCCACAGGCGGCAGGAGAGGCGTGCCCGACGAAGTGAACTCGATCAACCCGGCCATTTCTTCGGCCTCGGCAAACTCGACTTGCGGGCCGACTTCCAGTTGCGCGCCTGTGCCGATCAGAAACGGCACGTCCAGGACGATTTCAATAGCGTTGAGCACCGCATTGGTAAATCCCGTTTTGCGTTCGGCGGGGGTGATGCCGTTGACGGCCTGATCGATGTTCAGTCCCATGTTGGCGATGCTGGCGCCGATCAACGGCAACGCCGCCGGCCAGCCCACCGCCGCCATCGGGCCGAAGACTTTCAGGCCCGCGCTTAGATAACCCATCCAGAGTTTTTTGCGCAGGTCGCTGTTGGAAGTCAGCGTCAGATGGGCTTCAGCAACCATGGCGCTGCGTGTCGATTCGCTTAACCAGGTGAACGCGTCCCCGGCGACGGCGACGTTGCTGCGATTGATCATTCGGTGATCGCTGCGGCCCCATGTGCTCACCAGGCGGTTCATCAGATCGGTGAGGTTTTCGCTGATGCGGTGACTCTCGGCGAGCGGGAAATGCTTGAGCAATGCGCTGCGTTTGTCCTCGCCGTTCATCTGCTCAAGCAGCCACCCGTGCAGATCCGCCTCGGTTTCCATCAAGCGAAAAGCCGGGGCTTCGCCTGGCAAGTAAAGGGTCTGCCGGCCGCTGTCTTCGACCAGACGCAGCACATCGGTAGCGACGTGGCCATCGAGATCCAGCGCACGTACTTCTGCGCCGACCGGGTAGGTCGCTCGCAGCATTTGCAGAGTAACGGGCCAGGTGATCGGTCCGATGACCGAGGCGATGATGCGCTGAAAATCATCGCCTTCAAGGTCGTGCTGTTGCAGCGCCTGCACCGCTTGACTGAGGAAGTTGCACTTGCTCAGAACACGAAAATCATCCGCTGAGGTTTGCCAGAAGTTACTCAATTGCTCGCTGTAGCGCGTGCTGAAGTCGACTTCCCAGAACACCTTCAGAACATCGCTGCCCAGCAAGCGCACTTCATTGCCTTGATTGAAATTTTCGCCGTCCGGACCCTCCGAATAGAAGCCACAGTAGAGACCGAGCAGGTCGGCGTTGTCTTGATCGGTCGCGCGAAAGCGATGAATGACCAGTTGCGTGAGGGTCAGCGTTTCGTAGGGCTTTTCCAGCAGATGTTCCCAACCGGTAAACGACAGCGTGCTGCTCTGCGCGGTTTTGAATCGATGGAAATACACTTGATCGGGATCGAGGCCGGACAGACCTTTGGCCAGCAGCAGTTCGCTGGCAACTTGACGCGCGGCGTCAGACAGACCTGGGCAGGTTTTCACGAGGGTCGTGGCGAGGGTTTTCAGGGCGGTTTTGTCTGCGGCGTTGGGCAGCAGACGGCGTTCGGGAGTGGTCATGGGGTTTTCATCCTTGAGAAACAAGGATCGAGCATGACCGATGCGCCCGAGGCGAGTGCGTTACCCGGCTATCGCCGGGTGTTCTGTTGATGTTCTACGAATGCAGTCGCGTGTATCAACGCCGCGCCACATCCGAAAAATAGAACTTGTCCAGCGTATGCCGTGATTCGGTGTATTCGAACTGCCGGCCGTCCTGCAGGAAGGTCTGGTTGCTGACCACGATGACGTGGCTCTGGCCGTCGAGGTCCAGATGCAGCTGATCGTCCTTGCTGCGCGGCATTGCCTCGATGGTGCGCTGGGCATAGGCGATCTGTAATTGCAGGGTCTGCTCGATATGGGCGTAGATCGACTGCTCGGCGATGTCCAGCGACAGGCCGGGAATCACATCGCTGACGAAGTGGTTGATGTCGAGGATCACCCGTTTGCCGTCGATCCGCCGCACTCGCTTGATCCGCGTGATCAGGCTGCCGGGTTCGGCATGGATGTGTTCGAGCAAGGGGCCTTCGAGGGCGAACTGGCTCAGTTCGACCACTTCGGTGCTGACGTCGTTGCCCAGGCGCGGGTAGGTCTCCTGGAAACTGACGATGCCGCCGAGCTGAAACTCGATCGGGTTGGTCGAAAGCACAAAGGTGCCTTTGCCGTGAACCTTTTGCGCGAAGCCGCGTTCCTGCAGCAGTTCGATCGCCTTGCGCACCGTGCCGCGGCTGGCCTGATAGCTGTCCATGAGTTCGGTTTCGGACGGCAGGCGGGCACCGCGCTCCAGACGTTCAGTGGTGATACTGGCCAGCAGATCGTTGTAGATCTGGTTGTATTTGCTCATGGATGGGCTCGGTGCCGAGGCTGCTCAAAGCTTCGAACCTTAAGGCCAGGGTAGGGCTTTGTCCATGTGGACGATAGAAATCGGCTTAGGGAGAAGTAGGAAATTTCGCGATTGGTCTGGCGGGAATATGCACAAACAAACTCGTACAGACGAGTTGTTGCATTAACTCGTCTGTACGAGTATTTTTCGCTTCGGCGTGCTGCCAATAACAACAATCCACAGCGGAAGAACGAGCATGAGCCACGACTACCCGAACATCGCCAGGGACTTGCTGCAAAGTCTCGGTGGCGCCGACAACCTCGAACAAGCCGCCCATTGCGTCACGCGTTTGCGTCTGGCTCTGAAAGACCCGAGCCTGGTCGACACCGCGACGCTCAATCAGATCGATCTGGTCAAAGGCTCGTTTTTCACCGGTGGCCTCTATCAGGTGGTGATCGGTCCGGGGGAAGTGGAAAAGGTTTACGCCGAACTGCGCAGGCAGACCGGTCTTGCCGCATCGACCATTGCCGACGTTAAACAGAAGAGCGCGGAAAAAATCAACGCCATGCAACGGCTGGTGCGGGTGTTCTCCGACGTGTTCATGCCGATCCTGCCGGCACTGATCATTGCCGGCCTGCTGATGGGCATCAACAACCTGCTCGGCGCCAAAGGCATGTTCATCGACGGGCAGACCCTGCTCGATGCCTATCCGAAACTCGACGGGCTGTGGAGCCTGATCAACCTGATGGCCAACACCTCGTTCGTGTTTCTCCCGGCGCTGGTGGGCTGGTCGGCGGCCAAGCGTTTTGGCGGCAGCGAAATTCTCGGCATCGTGCTCGGCCTGATGCTGGTGCACCCGGACCTGCTCAACGCCTGGAACTACGGCAAAGCAGTGGCCGGGCTGGATGGGCAGCAACTGCCGTACTTCGACATTCTTGGTTTGTTTCAGGTGGAAAAAGTCGGCTATCAAGGGCAAATCCTGCCGATCCTGCTGGCCGCTTATGTCATGAGTGTGATTGAAAAATGGCTGCGTGCCCGGGTACCCAACGCCGTTCAATTACTGGTGGTGCCGATCACCACCATCGTCGTCACCGGCGTGCTGGCGCTGGCGATCATCGGTCCCGTGACGCGGCATATCGGCATCTACATTACCGAAGGTCTGGTGATGCTGTTTGATCTGGCGCCGTTGGTGGGCGGTCTGATTTTCGGGCTGCTGTATGCGCCGCTGGTGATCACCGGCATGCACCACATGTTTCTCGCCGTGGACCTGCAATTGATCTCGAGCCAGGGCGGCACGTTCATCTGGCCGATGATCGTCATGTCCAACCTCGCTCAGGGCAGTGCGGCGCTGGCGGTGTTCTGGATGACGCGCAATGCGCGGGACAAGAGCATGGCTTCGACCTCAGCGATTTCCGCTTATTTCGGTATCACCGAGCCGGCGATGTTCGGCGTCAACCTGCGCTACAAGTTTCCGTTTTATGCCGCGTTGGTCGGGTCTGCGCTCGGCTGCATATTCCTTTCGTTGAACCGCATCCAGGCCTCGGCGATTGGCGTCGGCGGGCTGCCGGGGTTCATTTCGATCATTCCACAGTACATCCCGATGTTCGTCATCGGCATGCTGATTGCCATGCTTGTGCCGTTCGTTCTGACCTGCGCGCTGAGCATGAAGATTGTCCGCCCCGGTTATCGGGTTGCCTGAGATATCTGAAGGAGTTGTGCCATGCAGGACTGGCAGCGTTCGGTGATCTACCAGATCTATCCGAAAAGTTTTCATAGCCACGCTGGCAACCCGACCGGGGATCTGCTGGGGATTGTCGCCAAGCTCGATTATCTGCACTGGCTGGGTGTCGACTGTCTGTGGATCACGCCGTTCCTGCGCTCGCCGCAACGGGACAATGGCTACGACATCAGCGATTACTACGCCATCGATCCGAGCTACGGCAGCATGGCCGACTGCGAATTGCTGATTGCCGAAGCGGGCAAGCGCGGGATCAAGCTGATGCTCGACATCGTGGTCAATCACACCTCGATCGAACACGTCTGGTTTCAACAGGCGCGCAGCAGTCTCGACAATCCTTATCGTGATTTCTATATCTGGCGCGATCAGCCAAACAACTGGGAGTCGAAATTCGGCGGTTCCGCCTGGGAATACGAAGCGCAAACCGGTCAGTACTACCTGCACCTGTTCGACCACACTCAGGCCGACCTGAACTGGGACAATCCGCAGGTGCGCGCCGAAGTCTTCAAAATGATGCAGTTCTGGCGCGACAAGGGCGTCGGTGGTTTCCGCCTGGACGTGATCAACCTGATCTCCAAGCCCGAAGACTTTCCCGAAGACCAAAGCGATGGCCGGCGCTTCTATACCGACGGGCCGAACGTGCATGCCTACTTGCAGCAGATGCACCGCGAAGTCTTCGAAGGCTACGACCTGATCAACGTCGGCGAGATGTCATCGACCAGTCTCGAACACTGCATTCGCTATTCGAATCCGCAGTCGAAAGAGCTGTCGATGACCTTCAACTTTCATCACCTGAAAGTCGATTATCCGAACCTGCAGAAGTGGGTTCGCGCCGACTTCGATTTCCTCCAGCTCAAGCGGATTCTCTCCGATTGGCAGACCGGCATGCAGGCCGGTGGCGGCTGGAACGCGCTGTTCTGGTGTAACCACGATCAACCGCGGGTGGTCTCGCGCTTTGGCCATGACGGCGAGTTTCGCGAGCTGTCGGCGAAGATGCTCGGCACCGCACTGCACTTTCTGCAGGGCACGCCATTTGTGTATCAGGGCGAAGAGCTGGGCATGACCAATCCGGGGTTCGAGTCGATCGAGCATTACCGCGACGTCGAGACTCTGAACATCTTCCGCCTCAAGCGCGAGGCGGGTAGCAGCGATGCCGACAACATGGCAGCGATCATGCAGAAGTCCCGCGATAACGGGCGTACGCCAATGCACTGGGACGCGACGCCGAACGCCGGTTTCAGTGTTGCCGAACCGTGGATCGGTGTGCCGGCCAATGCCACGCTGATCAACGTCGCGGGGCAGCTCGATGACCCGGATTCGGTGTTGCATCACTACCGCACGCTGATCGCGCTGCGTCGCAGCGAGCCATTGATCACCGACGGGCTGTACCGACAGTTATTGCCCGAGCATCCGCAAGTCTGGGCGTATCTGCGAGAGGGCGACGCCGAGCGCTTGCTGGTGGTGAACAACTTCTACGGCACGCCGTGTGAGATCGAATTGCCCGCAAGCGTCATCAACGAATCCATGCACCAGCGAACCGTGATCAGCAATTACCCGGGCGCCGCGCCGTGCACTCGACAGCTGACGTTGCGACCTTACGAGTCGTTCGTAGTGCACCTGATCGATCCCTGATTCTTAACCCGTAAACCACGTTTGAAAAAACACGCAGAACACTGCGCGGGGGAGCTTTGCGCGCTGATTTTTGCAACCACACAATAAAAACAATGGGGTGGCTCATGAAAACAACAATAAAACGCAGCCTTGCGGTGACAGGTTTTTGCCTGGCGTTACCCGCGTCGACACATGCGCTGGAGTTCGGCGGTTACTTGCGCAGCGGTGTCGGTACGTCGGTCAACAGCAGTAGTCAATCGTGCTTTCAATTGCCCGGCGCGCAGACCAAATATCGCTTGGGCAACGAATGCGAACAATACGGCGAGCTGGAGTTGCGTCAGGATCTGTACACGCTGGAGGACGGTTCGGTGTTGAGCGTCGACGGCATGGCTTCGCTGTACAACCGCTACGACCGCAAACCTGCATTCAAAGACCACACCGGCTCGATCCGCTTGCCCCAGGCCTACGCGCAATGGTCGGCAATGCCCGCGCTCAACGGTGGTTCATTGTGGGCCGGGCGCCGTTACTACAAGCGTAACGACATTCACATTTCCGACTTCTATTACTGGAACCAGAGCGCCACCGGCGGCGGCATTGAAGATGTGTTGATCGGCGATCTGAAGTACAGCTACGCGTTCTCGCGCAAAGACAACCTGTACCAGAAGGACTACATCAATCGGCACGATTTCAACGTAGGCGGATTCAAGAGCAACCCGGGCGGCGAACTGGAATTCGGACTGAGCTTCATCGACAAACCCGACAGCCGCGACGCCCATCGCGGCTGGGCAATCACCACGCAACATGTGCAGAGCGAGTTCCTCGGCGGCAAGAACAAACTGGCCCTGCAATACGGCGAAGGGCCCGGCACCGGGTTGGGTTATACCGGCGATGTGAAACTCGACGACAGCAATAAAAGCTACCGCATCGTCGAGTTTTTCGACTGGCAACTGACGCCGCGTTTCGGCGGACAGATTGCAGCGGTGTATCAAAAGGACATTCGTGCGCAGGGCCCCGATCAGAACTGGCTGTCGCTGGGCGTGCGGCCGGCCTATGCGTTCTCTGAGCAGTTCAAACTGGTCACCGAGCTGGGCCACGATCAGGTCGATGCGCCGGGCGGAACACGCAAGCTGAGCAAATTCACCGTCGCCCCGACCTGGTCGCCGAAAGGCCCGGCCTTTTGGGCGCGGCCGGAAGTGCGGTTGTATTACACCTATGCGACGTGGAACGAGGCGGCGCAACGCGCGGCCAATCAACTGGCGAAAGGCTCGGCCCTCTCTGACAGCGGCGCGTTCGGCAACGCTCGCCACGGTGCGAACGTCGGATTGCAGGTCGAATACTGGTGGAAATAAGCGATGCTGACGGCAGCGTCGCGCTCCGTCGGTACTTCAATATGAAAATTGCAGGTGACGTCATGGCCACACCCCAACCCTTACAACTGCTGGCGCCTTTGTCCGGCGTGCTGATGGCGCTGGACCGGGTGCCCGATCCGGTGTTTTCCGGGCGCGTGATCGGCGACGGTCTGTGCATCGATCCGACCTCGTCGACCCTGTGCGCGCCGCTGGCCGGCGTGGTCAGCAACGTGCAGGCCAGCGGGCATGCCGTGAGCATCACCGATGAGCACGGCGTGCAGGTATTGATGCACATCGGTCTGGACACGGTGAACCTCGCCGGGCAGGGGTTCACCCGTCTGGTCGAAGAAGGGCAGCAGGTCGCCGCCGGACAGGCGCTGATTGAGTTCGATGCCGACTACATCGCCCGCCACGCCCGCAGCCTGCTGACCTTGATGCTGGTGGTCAGCGGCGAGCCGTTCACCTGGCTGGTCGATCCGAGCGGCCTGGTCGAACGTGGCCAGCCGTTGCTCGAAATCAGCGCTGTCCAAGGATTGAGCGAAACAGCCAGCGCGCCACAAGGCCAGGCGCTGTTTTCGCCAGCGCTGATCCTGCCCAACCGCAATGGCCTGCACGCGCGCCCGGCTGCGGTGTTCGCCCAGGCCGCCAAGGCGTTTACCGCAACCATTCATCTGCATAAACAGCAAGCGCAAGCCAACGGCAAATCGCTGGTGGCGCTCATGGCGCTGCAAACGGTGTTTGGCGACAGCGTGCAGGTCAGTGCGGTGGGCGATGATGCCCAGGCAGCCATCGACACGCTGACCCGCTTGTTGGCCGAGGGCTGCGGTGAACCGGTGACAGCGCAGGCGCCCGTCGCGGTCGCCGCCACCGAGCCACTGACGCTGTTGCGTGGGGTTTGCGCGTCTCCCGGCTCGGCGTTGGGCCATGTGGTACAGATCAGCGAACCGAGCTTCGATGTAAACGAGTTCGGCGGCGATGCCGATAGCGAACGTGAAGCGCTGGCCAATGCCCTGATTGAAGCGGATCTGGCCTTGCAGCATTTGCGCGATACCGCCGCGGGCGAGGCTGAAGCGGAGATCTTCAAGGCCCATCAGGAATTGCTCGAAGACCCCGGCCTGCTCGAACAGGCTGCGGCGCTGATCGACACGGGCAAAAGCGCGGCCTTCGCCTGGCGCACGGCGACCGAAACCACCGCAGCGATGTTCCGCCAGCTTGGCAATGCGCTGCTGGCGGAGCGGGCGGCGGACCTGACCGATGTCGGCCAGCGTGTGCTCAAGCGCCTGCTGGGCATCGACGAGCAGACGCTGGATTTGCCGGAAGGCAGCATTCTGATCGCCGACCAACTGACCCCGTCGCAAACCGCCCGCATCGATACCAGCAAAGTGCTCGGTTTCGCCACGGTCGGTGGCGGTGCGACCAGCCATGTGGCGATTCTCGCGCGGGCATGCGGCCTGCCGTCGATCTGCGGTGTGCCGGTGCAAATGCTTGCCTTGCGCAACGGCACCGAGGTTTTGCTCGATGCCGACAAAGGTGAATTGCAGGTGCAGCCGGACGCGGCGACGATCCAGCAATGGCAGGCGCGCCATGCGCAACAGCGACAGCGCCATGCCCTTGACCTGGAGCACGCTGCGCTCGCGGCCTGCACTCGCGACGGGCAGCACGTCGAGGTCTCGGCCAACGTCGCCTCGCTGGCGGAAACCGAGCAGGCCATGGCCATGGGCGGCGCCGGAGTGGGGCTGCTGCGTTCGGAGTTTCTGTATCTGGGCCGCAACCATGCGCCGAGCCATGACGAGCAGGTCGCCACTTACAGCGCCATCGCCCGTTGTGTCGGACCTGAACACAATCTGGTGGTGCGCACCCTCGATGTCGGCGGCGACAAACCGCTGGCCTACGTGCCGATGGAGAGCGAAAGCAACCCATTCCTCGGCCTGCGCGGCATTCGCCTGTGCCTGGAGCGCCCGCAGTTATTGCGCGAGCAGTTTCGCGCCATGCTTGGCTGCTGCGCACTGACGCGCCTGCACATCATGCTGCCGATGGTCACGCAATTGGCGGAGCTGCGTCTGGCGCGGCAGATGCTTGAAGAAGAAGCGCTGGCGCTGGGCCTCACCGAAAGGCCGAAACTAGGGATCATGATCGAAGTGCCGGCGGCCGCGCTGATGGCCGACCTGTTCGCGCCGCTGGTGGATTTCTTCTCGATCGGCACCAACGACCTGACCCAGTACACCCTGGCCATGGATCGTGATCATCCGCGTCTGGCCAGTCAGGCCGACAGTTTTCATCCATCGGTGCTGCGCCTGATTGCCACGACGGTCAAGGCTGCGCACGCCCACGGCAAGTGGGTCGGGGTGTGTGGCGCGATGGCGTCCGAGCGTCTGGCGGTGCCGCTGTTGTTGGGCCTGGGCGTGGACGAGCTGTCGGTGAGCGTGCCGATGATTGCTCCGATCAAGGCCACGGTGCGCGAACTGGCGCTGGCCGATTGTCAGGTCGTCGCCAAACAGGTGCTTGGCCTGGAAAGCGCCGGACAGGTGCGCGAGGCATTGCAGCTGTTTCACGAAGCGAGTGTCGAAACCGCGCACGTTATGGAGAACTGAAGATGTTCGATCAATTGCAAAAAGCCTTCTGGAAAGCCCTGACCCCAGACCTGGTGCCAGATGCACCGAACGTGCAAACCACGCCGGACGACGGGTTGAGCGCCGCCATCGTTGCCGCGTTGGGCGGTGTGGATAACCTGCAGTCGCAGCAGCCAGTGGCGTTGACGCGGGTGCGGGTGACGTTGCGCGATGTGTCGCGGCTGGATGAACAAGCCTTGAGCGAGGCTGGCGTCGCGGGCGTCATGCCCCTGGAAAACGGCGTGGTGCACCTGATTATCGGGCTGCGTGCTTAGCCTGCAACTGATGTGCGGCGGCGGGTCGCCCTTACTGTTTCTCAACCGCAGGTGTATCGTATTCGCCTTTTGCGGGCCCTCGGGGCCTGTCGCTGATACGTGAGGTAGTTGAGTTCATGTCCTTTACCCGTCGCCAAATCCTCGGTGGCCTGGCCGGTCTTGTTGTCGTTGGCATGGGGGCGGGGGGCGCGTCGCGTTACTGGCTCGGCAAAATGGCCGACGCCGAGGCGGGCCACGACTACGAGCTGATTGCCGCGCCGCTGGACGTCGAACTGGTGCCGGGGCACAAGACCGAGGCGTGGGCGTTCGGGCCGTCGGCCCCGGGCACCGAGCTGCGCGTACGTCAGGGTGAATGGCTGCGGGTGCGCTTCATCAACCACTTGCCGGTAGCGACCACCATTCATTGGCACGGCATTCGTCTGCCGCTGGAAATGGATGGCGTGCCCTACGTCTCGCAATTGCCGGTGCTGCCGGGCGAATACTTCGATTACAAATTCCGCGTACCGGATGCCGGCAGTTATTGGTATCACCCGCACGTCAGCAGCAGCGAAGAACTCGGTCGCGGGCTGGTCGGGCCGCTGATCGTCGAAGAACGCGAGCCGACCGGTTTCCAATACGAAAAGACCTTGAGCCTGAAAAACTGGCACATCGATGATCAAGGCAATTTCGTCGACTTCAGCATTCCTCGCGAAGCCGCGCGGGGCGGTACAGCGGGGCGTTTATCGACGATCAATGGCGTGCCGTTGCCGGTGATCGATTTGCCGGCCGGGCAGATCACCCGCATGCGCTTGCTCAACCTCGACAACACCCTGACTTATCGCATCAACATTCCCGGCGTCGAAGCGAAGATCTATGCGCTGGATGGTAACCCGGTCGAACCACGACCATTGGGCAAGGAATACTGGCTCGGCCCGGGCATGCGCATTTGTCTGGCAATCAAGGCGCCGGCGGCGGGCGAAGAACTGTCGCTACGCAACGGCCCGGTGCGCCTGGGCACACTGCGTTCAGTGGCCAATAGCGATGCACCAACGGACTGGCCAAAAGCCCTGCCGGCCAACCCGGTGGCCGAGCCTGACCTGGCCAATGCCGAGAAACTCAACTTCAATTTCGAGTGGGTCGGTTCGGTGTCGGTGAATGTCGACAATGGCAAACCGCCGAGCCTGTGGCAGATCAACGGCAAGGCCTGGGACATCACCGACAAGACTTGCGCCGATCGACCGATTGCCAGCCTCAAGCTGGGCCAGAGCTACATCTTCGAATTGAAGAACATGACCCAGTATCAGCACCCGATCCACCTGCACGGCATGAGCTTCAAGGTGATTGCGTCGAACCGGCACAAGGTGATTCCGTATTTCACCGACACCTACCTGCTGGGCAAGAACGAGCGCGCGCAGGTGGCGCTGGTGGCCGATAATCCAGGGGTGTGGATGTTCCACTGCCATGTGATCGACCACATGGAAACCGGCCTGATGGCCGCCATCGAGGTGAAGTGATGCGCCAGATTCGCCCCGCGGCGATCATCGACCGCAGCCGCGACCGCGACTTCATGCGCGAAGCGCTGACACTGGCCGCACAAGGCGCAGCGCTGGGCGAAGTGCCGGTGGGCGCGGTGCTGGTGCAGGACGGCGAGATCATTGGTCGCGGCTTCAATTGCCCGATCAGCGCCAGCGACCCGAGTGCCCATGCGGAAATGGTCGCGATCCGCGCTGCGGCTCAGGCTGTGGATAACTATCGTCTGCCGGGCAGCACCCTGTATGTAACGCTGGAGCCGTGCAGCATGTGCGCCGGGCTGATCGTGCATTCGCGGGTGGCGCGAGTGGTGTATGGCGCGCTGGAGCCGAAAGCGGGGATTGTGCAGAGCCAGGGACAGTTTTTTACCCAAGGCTTTTTGAATCACCGGGTGGTGTATGAAGGCGGGGTGTTGGCTGACGAGTGTGGGGCGGTGTTGACCGAGTTTTTCAAAGCCCGCAGAGCCAAGCCTACTATCTAAACAACCACACTGAACCCTGTGGGAGCTGGCTTGCCAGCGATGGCGTCCGCACATCAAACATAGATGTCGACTGATCCACCGCTATCGCTGGCAAGCCAGCTCCCACAGGTTTTTGCAGCGTTTGCGAGATTGCTTATTTTTTGGCGACGATAACCGCCCGCATCGGCGCCGGCAGCCCCTCAACCGTTTTGCTGTGATCCTCAGGATCAAGAAAATCGCGCAACGACTGATATTTCATCCACTCCGTCCCGCGCTGCTCCTCGACCGTCGTCGTGCTGACATCCACGCAACGAACATCGGTAAAGCCAGCACGGCGCAGCCACAATTCCAGCGCCGGCACCGACGGCAGGAACCACACGTTACGCATCTGCGCGTAGCGATCTTCGGGCACCAGCACCTGATGCTTGTCGCCTTCCACCACGAGCGTTTCCAGCACCAGTTCGCCGCCCTTGACCAGGCAATCTTTCAGCGCCAGCAAGTGTTCGATTGGCGAGCGACGGTGGTAAAACACGCCCATGGAAAAAACCGTGTCGAAACCTTCGAGGTTCGCCGGCAGGTCTTCGAACGGGAACGGCAGGTGCCAGGCGTTCGGCTCGGACAAGTAGCGCTGCACCGCTTGAAACTGGCAGAAGAACAGCCAGTTCGGGTCGACGCCGATCACGCTGTCCGCGCCGGCGCCGAGCATGCGCCACATGTAGTAACCGTTGCCGCAGCCGACATCGAGGATGCGCTTGCCCTTGAGGTCGAGATGCGGGGCGACGCGCGACCATTTCCAGTCCGAGCGCCATTCGGTATCGACGTGCACGCCGAACAGATCGAACGGGCCCTTGCGCCACGGCGACAAGCCCATGAGCGCGGTGCGCATCTGCGCGCGGGTGGCGTCGTCGCAATCGGTGTCGAGTTTCAGACCGTTGAGCAAATCCACTTCGCTTGGCTGGATCTTCGGCAGGGCATCCAGCGCACTTTGCCAGCGCTCCAGGTCGCCGTGGCCTTTCTCCATTTTCTTGTCGAGTTGCGCCTGCAGGGTATTGGCCCATTCGGCCAGCGGTGTGCCGGCCAGACGGCGGGCGAGGGGGGACAGATCAATCATGGCAAGGCAATCAACGAGGCAAAGTTAAGACACTGGAACCACGGCACGACTTTCGAGAACCCGGCGGCCAGCAGGCGTTCGCGGTGTTCTTCGAGGCTGTCGGGCTTCATGACGTTTTCGATGGCGCTGCGCTTCTGGGCAATTTCCAGTTCGCTGTAGCCGTTGGCGCGTTTGAAGGCGACATGCAGATCGGTGAGCAGCGCATGTTCCTCGGCATCGTTGAAGCGCAGCTTTTCGGACAGGATCAGCGCGCCGCCCGGCAGCAACGACTGGCGAATGCGCGACAGCAACGCGGTGCGCTGATCGGGAGCGATGAATTGCAAGGTGAAGTTCAGCGCCACCACCGAAGCGGGCTGGAAGTCGAGGGCGAGGATGTCGCCTTCGATGACTTCGACCGGCAGCAATTCCTGAAACATCGAGTCCTGACCGTTGAGGTATTCGCGGCAGCGCTCGACCATCGCCGCCGAATTATCCACAGCGATGACCCGGCAACCGTCGGTGCGCACGTGGCGGCGCAGCGCTTGAGTCACCGCACCCAGTGACGAGCCGAGATCGTAAAGCACGCTATTGGGCTGGGCGAATTGCGCGGCGAGCACGCCGAGGTTTTCGACGATGGTCGGGTAACCCGGCACCGAGCGCTTGATCATGTCCGGGAACACCCGCACCACGTCTTCGTTGAAGGCGAAGTCAGGCACCTGGGCCAAAGGCTGGGCGAATAGGCGATCGGGTTCTTTGCTCACGGCGGTTTCCGGCGGTGTCGATGGAAAAGGCCGGCATTTTAGCCAAAGTGGCGCGGGGATGCTTGGGTTGCTGATAAACCGGTGGTGATCGCTCCCATGTCTTCGTGGGAGCGGAGCCAATCAGTCGCCAGGCTTGCTCATTTAGCAGTGGGTGCAACCATCAAGATAATGAATGTGGCCTTTCCTTTTATCCCCAGAGAGCCTGTACTCGGGTTTTCGCCAGTAACGTCGAAATCAATGACGTAACTGAGCAGGTCTTCAGTGTTGCTTTTGACCTCAACGTCAACAATGCCGCTAGCGGCGTTGTAAGTGAAAGATCTCGAATTCCCTGCGTTGGCGCCGTTTTCGAAATAAGACAATGTTTCGAATGGATAGTCGGGGGCTGTGGGCGTATAGCTGCCGGTTTTGATGGATTTTGGGAAGAGAAAGTGTATTCCTTTGGAACTGTCGGCGCGGTTTGAATTTACCATTCCCGATAGATCAATATCGTCGTTGGCGAAGTGTAAAAAACGTATGTCTTGAGAATGGAAGCCCACTCGATTCGATACAGTAGCCGTTATTTCGCTGCTGACAATGACCAATCGGTCGGTTGATTTTAATCGTCTTTGCGTTTCGTCAGGATTCATATAGCTCGCCCTCTGTTGGATTCGTTAATCGAATCCTTCGAAGGAGAGTATTCAGTCGGAGTTTTAGACACTATTGTCAGACTTGACAGGTTTTAATATTTATTGGAAATGAAATTTTAATGGTTCAGTTATAAAGCCCAGACGAATTTATCGGCAATTACTCAACGCCGATGCCCAAAATCAACATCCTTCGCTGGCAGCTAGCGCGCATAAGCGGTAACCAGGCTGGTCGCTCAGGCGGTAGTGAAAGTTGGCGGCTCCCATCAGCGCGAGAGCCGGCTCCCTTGCGCTCAGTTCACAGAGATGGCGCAGTCAAAGGTTTCCACTGGCAGCACTTCCGGCGCCCACGGTTGTTGCGAAGTCAGGCGCAAACGCCCGGTGCCGGCGGCGAAGGCCTGAAAACGCCAGGTCGAAACGCCCGCCGAGCCGACCACGCCGGCATCTTCCGGGTTGCTGTAAACCTCGGGACTGAGCGCGCGCAGAACGCCGCCTGCGGAATCCTGAATAGCCCAGCGGTAGCCGGTGGTCGGGTTGCTCGGCAGGGTGATGATCAGGTTTTGTCCAGTGCTGAGGCGCACCGGGCATTCGCTTTGTTTTTCCACGGTCACGTTGTGTTTTGGCTGCGTGGCACAGGCGGCCAGCAGAGAGAGAGCGAGGGGGAGAAACAGGCGAGTGGCGGACATGGGGTCAGTGGCTCCGGCGGTTACGACGACAAACGGCGAGCATAACTGAAGACAGCCGAAACGCTAAGGGAGATCGCCCGCAGCAATTACGGCAACGGGCATTGATTCTTGAAGCAGTTTCCAATAATTAAATCTACTGAGTTACATCGTATTTGCAGAACATGATGAGAGGTTTTCCGTCAAGTGAAAGCTCAATAAGGAACTTTCCGCTGTTTTGCCATGCTATTTGGCTTGAAACAGTTACCGAGCCATCCCCTACTTCAGCTTCGAAGAAGGTCGAGTTTTTAATTCCATAATATTTGATCTTGATATCTGGGTGAGGGTACCAATAGCGCCCGGCTGGTGGGAGGTCCGGCAGATTGTTTCCTGGAACGCGATCTCGAAACTCGATGTCAATCGAGACGTTATTTTTGTCATCAAAAACCTGCGTACCTCTCAAAAGAAGCGCGTTTCCAGATAGGGTTCTATAGATGTGTGTTGCATTAAATTTTTCAGCGGGGTTGCACAACGTTGCTGCGAATGTTCCTGAGGCTATTTGAGGTTCAATCTCTGCCTGCTTTTTCATTTCAAGCTCCTTTGGAATTAAAGTAAAGGTTTGCTTGACGAGATTAACTAATCCTATGAAAGCGAAGTACTGTCATACCTGACAGGTTTTTAGCGTGTTTTGTTATAGGCGCGGATGATTTTTTCGACTTTTGGGTTTGATGAGTTGTCGAGGGACGCCGCCGGTCCTGAGGCCGGGCAGCGTCCAATGGCAGGATCAAAACAGCACTTTGGCCACATCTGAAAACTTCTTGGCGAAATGCACGGTTATTCCTTCCTTCAGATAATCCGGCAGTTCCTCGAAGTTGCCGCGGTTCGCTTCCGGCAGGATCAATTCGAAGAGCTTCTGCCGACGCGCCGCAATCACTTTCTCGCGCACCCCGCCAATCGGCAGTACATGCCCGGTCAGCGTCAATTCGCCAGTCATCGCCACGCCTTTTTTCGGCGGCTGATTACGCGCCAGAGACAGCAAGGCACTGGCCATGGTCACGCCGGCGCTCGGGCCGTCTTTCGGGGTGGCGCCTTCCGGTACGTGCAAGTGAACAAAGGCTTCGTCGAAGAACTTCGCATCACCGCCGAATTGCTTCAGGTGCGAGCTGACGTAGCTGTAGGCGATCTCGGCCGACTCTTTCATCACATCGCCCAGTTGCCCGGTGAGCTTGAATCCACGGTTAAGCGTGTGAATCCGCGTGGCTTCGATCGGCAATGTGGCGCCGCCCATGCTGGTCCAGGCCAGGCCGGTGATCACGCCAGTGCCGGACAACACTTGTTCGTTGCGGAACACCGGATGGCCGAGTGACGCCTCCAGATCCTTTGGCCCGAGTTTGATCACGGCTTTCGGATCGTCGATCAGCTTCATCACCGCTTTGCGCACCAGTTTGCCCATCTGCTTTTCCAGCTGGCGCACCCCCGCTTCACGGGCGTAACCATCGATCAAGGCCTTGAGAGCGCTGTCGCTGATGCTCAGGCTGCCCTTGGACACGCCGGCCTTTTCCAGCAGCTTCGGCCACAGGTGACGCTTGGCGATGGCGACTTTCTCTTCGGTGATATAGCCCGACAGGCGAATCACTTCCATGCGGTCCAGCAGCGGGCCGGGGATCGAATCCAGTGTGTTGGCGGTGCAGACGAACAGGACTTTCGACAGGTCCATGCGCAGGTCGAGGTAATGGTCGAGGAATTCGACGTTCTGCTCCGGGTCGAGGGTTTCCAGCAGCGCCGAGGCCGGGTCGCCCTGGTAGCTCTGGCCCATCTTGTCGATCTCGTCGAGCATGATCACCGGGTTCATCACTTCGACGTCTTTGAGCGCCTGCACCAGTTTGCCCGGCTGTGCGCCGATGTAGGTGCGGCGGTGGCCCTTGATCTCGGCTTCGTCGCGCATGCCGCCGAGACTGAAGCGATAGAACGGCCGGCCGAGGGATTCGGCGATGGACTTGCCGACGCTGGTTTTACCCACGCCCGGCGGGCCGACCAGCAGCACGATCGAGCCGCTGATCTCGCCTTTGTAAGCGCCGACGGCAAGGAATTCGAGGATGCGGTCCTTGATGTCGTCCAGCCCGGCGTGGTGCTTGTCGAGGATTTTGCGGGCGTGCTTGAGGTCGAGTTTGTCTTCGCCGTACACGCCCCACGGCACCGAAGTGGCCCAGTCGAGGTAGTTGCGGGTAACCGCATATTCCGGCGAGCCGGTTTCCAGGATTGACAGTTTGTGGGTTTCTTCTTCCAGACGCTTTTGTACTTGCGCCGGCAGGACTTTGCCTTCCAGACGCTGCTCGAACTGCTCGAGGTCGGCGCTGCGGTCATCTTTGGTCAGGCCGAGTTCCTGCTGGATGACCTTGAGCTGTTCCTTGAGAAAGAACTGGCGCTGATGTTCGCCGATCTTGCGGTTGACCTCGGCGGAAATCTCTTTCTGCAGGCGCGCGACTTCGACTTCCTTGCGCAGCATCGGCAGGACTTTTTCCATGCGCTTGAGCATCGGTACGCAGTCGAGCACGCCTTGCAGCTCGGAGCCGGTGGCCGAGGTCAGGGCGGCGGCGAAGTCGGTCAGCGGCGACGGATCATTGGGGCTGAAGCGGTTGAGGTAGTTCTTCAACTCTTCGCTGTACAGCGGATTGAGCGGTAGCAGTTCCTTGATCGCATTGATCAGCGCCATGCCGTAAGCCTTGACCTCATCGGTCGGCTCGGTCGGCTGGTGCGGGTATTCAACTTCGACCAGATACGGCGGGCGGTGGTGTTTAAGCCAGGTCTTGATGCGCACACGGCTCAGGCCCTGGGCGACAAACTGCAGTTTGCCGTTCTCGCGACTGGCGTGGTGGACTTTGACCAGGGTGCCGTATTCGGGCAGCGCGCCGGTATCGAAGTGGCGCGGGTCTTCCTGGGGGGTGTCCATGAAGAACAGGGCCAGCGAGTGGTGTTCGGATTTGCTGACCAGTTCGAGTGTTTCGGCCCACGGTTCTTCGTTGACGATGACCGGCAAAACCTGCGCCGGGAAGAACGGGCGGTTGTGGATCGGGATGATGTAGACCTTGTCCGGCAGGTTCTGGCCGGGCAGGGCAAGGCCGGTGCCGGAGCTGGTGTGTTCGATGTGCTCGGCTTCGCTGTAGTCGTCGGGGTTGTCCGGAAGTTCCTGCTGGTCGGTCATGGGGCACCTGCGCAATGGGGTATGGGTCTTAGATGGGGCAGGGGGTGGGTGGTTTCAATGGGGAGTGGTGTTTCTGCTTGTGTGTTCAGGGTTTTGACAGGGTTCACGCCTTGGACCTGGCGGTCTTTGGGCCGACTATGTTCTTGGGATTTAGGAGGGATACCCGGTGCTTCGGGGGCTGCGGCTGGCGGTTTTGCTTTTCCGTGGGGAGCGAGCCTGCTCGCGCATGCGGTGTATCAGCGTCTATGACTTTGCGAGCTGGACTGCGCCGCCACGTGGCGGCGGCGCTTTAATACAACGCCGCAGCCAGTGGACAAGGTGATTACCAAACCAGTCTCAAAGTGCTTCGAGGCTGGATTTGTACCCGACGACGACATAAGCCAACTGGAACTCGACGCACTTTTTAAGCATCGCTTTAGTGGCGTTTTTGATTTCGTCTTTTTGTACATCCTGGTCAGGTACACCCAGCTTCAATTTGCGCGCCTGAAGGCCAAGTTTTTGCAACGCTTCGGCTGTCTGGTCGGCCGCTTTCTGGAATACCAGCAACGCCTCGCGAAGTTCAGGCGCCACCTCCTTAGCCGCTTGGTCAGCGCGATCTCGAAGTGCCTGAAACTCTACCGGTGAAACCACATCATCTTGGTCAATTTGCCGAAGCTGCGCGTTCAGATCTTTATCAGTTGCAATCAAATTCATGCTCATCGTGCATCTCCATTTGCTGAGTAGCTGTACGGGTGATTCCTTTGGAAACATTAAGGTGCGGAATAGTGATGGTCTACTGTCAGAAATTACAGCTATCGGGCGTTTTTTAGACCGTTCGTCTGACGATAGGTCAGTAATAGGTGGGGGGCGATGTTTGTTATGTTGACTTTGTTCGATCGAACTTGGGTTTTGTGGGGTTTATTTCGAATTGGCCGCGATTCCCTGTAATTTCTGACAGTAGACATATGACTCAATCGGCAGAAGATTGTGCAATTCAATCTCGGAGGCCAAAGAGGCGTTCGCGACCGTACTAACGTCAAGGAATCGAACCATGAGTTATACCGATACGAGATACAGTGATTGCATCATTCGCGAATACTCTACCGACACGCCAGGCTTGCGTTTCCAGGTGATCTATAGCGAAACGGAAAAGAGTTTGTTGCTGGCGACCCGCAAGCACGCAGAGCAACTGATCATTGATCGATTGCAACGGATGAGGAATGGAGGACAAGCCTGTTGATTCTGTCGGGTTAGCGCTCACGACAAGCGTTCTCAGCCTTTCGATGTCGCCGGTCAGGCAAGATCAAGGGCACCCGAGCTTCGCTCATTGTAATGAGTGGTTAGAAGCGGGTGGTTGGCTTTGGACTTGTGGTGTGGCTGCCCCTCACCCCAGCCCTCTCCCCCAGGAGAGGGAGCCGATTTGTGTTGGCTTCGAAGTTTGCGTACGACTCGGTGTTTCAGGTCGGCGCAGCTCTCGCATCCACCACGGTCAGTCCCCTCTCCCTCAGGGAGAGGGCTAGGGTGAGGGGCTTTTCAGAATGTTAGTTCGTCTCGGTATTTCACGTCGGTGGGCGTTCTCCGTCAGTTCTCTCTATGTGACGAAAAGGCGGGCGCCGATGACTGAAAACCTGATCTGCGTGCTAGATAGGGTAATTCAGCTCTTGGAGAAAAAAGTATCCGCTACCGGTAAGTTCACGCGTTTCATCGCCGAGGACTGCCTTGGCGGAAATTTTCAGGTTGTCGAGGGAATATAAGTACAGGCCGCTATTGAGTTGGCTTACAGCAATGCTGGAAGCGGATGTCACTTCATAGTCATAAGGATGGATATCCCGTTCGGTAACGACATATTCAAAGTAGCCAGCAATTGAAGGATCAAGCAACTTACGAAGCGAGATGGAGAGTTTTCGCTTACTCGATAAACCGTCGTTAACTTCGAAAGCGAAACTGTAACCGCCCAGTGGGTTGAAAGACGCAGAAATGCTGCTCGTCAGGAAGCTGTTCAGATTGACGGCCGTGCCGCCAATGGTGCCTTTTACCTCAACGTTAAGAATGCCGTTTACCCAAATTGCTGGGGATGCTTTCGGATTGTTCATGGGGAGCTTCCTGTAACGATTTAGTTGGAGAAGGAAGTCTGAGTGGGCGGGAGAAGACAGTGAACTGTCATATGTGACAGGTTTTAATACGTGTTCGCGATAAGAATTCTTGATATGGGCTATATCGAAGGCGTGATGCTGATCAGGTGTGTGGAGGCCTGCCCGCGTTTGGGTTTCGTCAGCGATCTATTAGCTGGCTGAAACAGTGGTTCGCGGGCAGTTTCGTGCCTACGGTGGGTTAGCTGTGTATTGGAAGCTGTGGGATTTCGTGGTTATCCAGCACGCGATTCACGGCCAGTTCGGCGAGCATGATGATCTGCTGGATCGCCAGGATCGTGCGGCGCTGTGGCAGGTCGATGTAGGCGGCGATGTCGCTGGCCATCAGGCTGGCCTGGGCCAGGGATTCGCAGGCATGGACCAGCAGGCTTTCGCTGTCCTGATGGGGGGCGACCTGGAACAGGGTGCTGGGTTTGTGGAAGCGCAGGGTCAGGGCGTTGGGTTTGAGGTAATGGTCGAGGGCGCGGTCGGCGGCGTCGTGGAATTTGCAGCGACGCTAAGAGCCTATCCAGCCGATTTCCGAGGCACAACCGACGCGATGTTTCGGAAAACTCCGCGCAATTCCCGGCGTCTGTAGGATGAGCAAAATTCCTACAACCAACGCTGATCAAATTGTGGGAGCTGGCTTGCCAGCGATGGCGGTCTACCAGCCGGCCTATTTGCTGACTGACCTACCGCTATCGCTGGCAAGCCAGCTCCCACAGGTTTTGTGGTGGATGCAGAAATGGCGAGCATAAAAAAGGCGATGCCCACTGCGGGGCATCGCCTTTTTGTTACCACCGGCTAACGCTTATTCCGGCAGTTTGTACGCAATGATGTAGTCACCCATCTTGGTGCCCAGCGAACCGTGGCCTCCGACAACCAGCAGCACGTATTGCTTGCCGTCCTTGCCGGTGTAGGTCATCGGGGTCGCTTGACCACCGGCTGGCAGACGCGATTTCCACAACTCTTTGCCGGAGTTGACGTCGTACGCGCGCAGGTACTGGTCGAGGGTGCCGCTGAGGAAGCCGACGCCGCCGGCGGTGACGATCGAGCCGCCCATGCTTGGCACGCCGAGGGTGAAGCCGATCGGGATCGGCGAGCTGTCGCGGCTGGTGCCGTTCTTGCGTTTCCACACGACTTTGCCGGTGGTCAGGTCGATACCGGCGACGTAGCCCCAGGCCGGGGCCTGGCACGGTACGCCGAGTGGCGACATGAACGGGTGCATGATCACCGCGTATGGCGCGCCGGTGTTTGGCTGCACACCCGAGGTTTCGCTTTCGCGTTTGCTGCCGGCTTCGACTTGCTCACGCGGCACCATTTTCGAGACGAAGGCCATGTAGTTCGGGCTGGTGAACAGCATCTGGCGAACCGGGTCGACCGAGACACCGCCCCAGTTGAACACGCCGACGTTACCCGGATAGATCAGGCTGCCCTGTTCCGACGGCGGGGTGTACTGGCCTTCGTAACGCAGTTCCTTGAACTGGATGCGGCACAGCATCTGGTCGAACGGGGTCGCGCCCCACATGGCTTTTTCGTTCAGTTCAGGCGCCAGCAGGTTGAGGTCCGAACGGGCCTGGGTCGGTGCGGTGTGGTCGCCTTTGACAGCGCCTTGCGGTACCGGAATCTCCTGGATCGGGATGATCGGCGTGCCGTCACGACGGTCGAGCACGTACAGGCTGCCCTGTTTGGTCGGGGCGATCAGCGCCGGTTTCACGCCGTCGGCGGTTTTCATGTCGAGCAGGGTTGGCTGGCTGCCGACGTCCATGTCCCACAGGTCGTGGTGGGTGAACTGGTAGTTCCAGCGCACTTTACCGGTGGCCAGGTCCAGCGCGACGAGGCCGGCGCTGAACTTTTCGGCGCCCGGGGTGCGGTTGCCGCCCCATTGGTCCGGGGTCTGGTTGCCCAGTGGCAGGTAAACCATGCCGAGTTTTTCGTCGACACTGGCCAGCGACCACATGTTCGCCGAATTGCGGCTGTAAGTTTCGCCCGGAGCCAGAGGCTCGGTGGCGTCCGGCTTGTCGCTGTCCCAGTTCCATACCAGGTGACCGTCGCGCACGTCGAAGGCGCGGATCACGCCGGATGGCTCGTTGGTCGACTCGTTGTCAGTGACGTGACCGCCCATGATCACCAGATCACGGGTAATCGCCGCTGGCGAGGTGGAGTAGTAGCCACCGGCGGTGAACGGGCCGATGCCTTGGGTCAGGTCGACCACGCCGTTGGTGCCGAAGCCTTCACAGATCTTGCCGGTGTCGGCGTTCAACGCGATCAGGCGGGCATCAGCGGTTGGCAGGTACAGGCGACGCGGGCAGGCTTGGGCAACGGCCTGGCCGGCGGCGGAGATGACCGCCGAGCCGGCGTTTTCCGACTTGGCATAGGCGGCTTCGTCGTAGTACGACACGCCACGGCAGGTCATGTGCGCAAAGCCTTTGAAGCCGACCGGGCTCTTGATCTGCGGGTCGAAGCGCCAGATTTCCTTGCCGGTGTCCGGATCCAGCGCCAGCACTTTGCTGTGCGCGGTGCAGGCGTAGACCATGCCGTTGGCTTTGAGCGGGGTGTTTTCGTTGGTCAGCTCGACCGGGTCATCCTTGGTTGGCAGGTCGCCGGTCTGGATGCGCCAGGCTTCTTGCAGCTTGCCGACGTTTTCCGGGGTGATCTGCTTGAGCGGCGAGTAACGGTCACCGAATTCGGTGCGACCGTAAGCCTGCCAGTCGCCGTCCGGCATGGCCGGGGCGGTGCTGGTGGTGCCCGCAGTTTCGCGGCCCAGTTCGCCAAAGCTTTCGCCCGGGTGGGTGAACAGGCTGGCCACAGCGGTGACGCCCGCCAGAACCACGGCCACGGTCAGACCCGCAGTGCCCATTTTCGCCGGGCCATTGAGCAGCAGCGGACGGCGGAACCACGGCAGCAACATCACGAAGCCGAGGACAAACCACAGCGCCAGACGCGGCACCAGTTGCCACCAGTCCAGACCGACTTCCCACAGCGCCCAGACGGTGCTGGCGAACAGGACGATGGCGTACAGGCCCAGCGCCGCGCGACGTCGCATCAACAGCAGAATGCCGCTCAAGGCGATGCCGATACCGGCCAGCAGGTAATACAGCGAGCCGCCCAGCGTGCTCAGCTTGATACCCCCGGCCAGCATGGCCAGGCCCATCAGTAGAAGCAGGATGCCGAGCAGGGCGGGTAGCAGCCGCCCCCGGCTCGAAGCACTTTCGGTGCTCATAGTGTGATTCTCCGTGACGTTTATGTAGTCCCGCGCTGTAGTCACTTTAGATGACGATTTGGCGCAGGCATGGTTCAGATAAAAACTTGTTCGGCTAACGAAATGCATGGGCCCCTGTGGGAGCTGGCTTGCCAGCGATGGCGATTTCAGATTCAACAATGAAGCCGCCGGATAAATGGCTATCGCTGGCAAGCCAGCTCCCACACGGGTTTTCGCTGTTTTTTTAGAACGACGACTGGATCTTGATCCCGCCGATCAGGGCGTCGTCGACGTCGTTCACGCCACCGGGGTGACGGATGTATTGCAGGTTCGGGCGCACGGTCAGCCAGTTCGTCACATGCACGCCGTAGTACAGCTCGGCGCTGTATTCGGTGTCCTGCGGCGGCAGAAAGGACGGATCGTCGTAGTCATACACGGCGTTGGCGCGGTTGCTCGCTTCGGCGTTCTTGCGATAGGCCGGGTTGACGTGCACGCGGGCCAGGGCGAAACCGATGTCGTCCCTGGCGCGCGCGTCGAACGGGCCTTTGTAGGTGAGGCCGGCCTGTACGTAGTTGTCGATCGCGTTGGTTTTCTTGTCGTGCATCGTCGCGTTGGCGAACACGCTCAGGCCGCGGCTGTTATCGCTGGCCACGCTGGTGATCTGCTGCTGGAGGCCCAGCCACACGCCGTGTTTGCTCGACGCACTGCGATAGGCTGCGCCGCTGAGGGCGGCTGGCCGGTCGTTCTGGTCTTTGTAAACGTCCGAAGCCTTGGCGTTGCTGTAGTAATAACCGGCACGATATTCACCAGGCAGACCGTTGAGCTTCGGCGTCCACACCAGCTCGATCGGCAGGATCGCCCCTTGGGTGCCGCTGCCGCTGAGTTTGAAGCCGTTGCCGCGATCAAGGTTGGACGGGTTCTGCTCGTAAGCGCCGACCTGTGCGTACAGCTCCGGCGTCAGGTGATATTTAATCCGCAGCGCCCACTGGCTGACCGGCCAGTTGTACCAGATGCCGCCGACCCAGTTGCCGACCTGCGAGCCGCAGAACGCCAGGTTCTGGAAATCGCAGGGGAAGCTGTTGAAGTCTTCGCCTTCGCCGAAACGGCCGACCTTGATGTCGAGCTTCTGGTCGAAGAATTTCTGCTGATACCACATCTGCGTCAGCCGGGTGGTCTGGCCCCGACCCCAGACTTCCTGAGCGGAAGTGAAACCACCGACCCGTGGATCGTTGATCCGGTCGTTGCTGATGTTGTTGCCGCTGCGCTTGGTGATGGTCAGCTGAAACTCGGCGTCGTCCCAGCCGAGGATCTTCTGCAGGTCCAGGTGCGTGCCGAGGCCGAACTGGTCGCTGTAACGCGCGGTGCGATCGTGGTCGTAACCGCCGTGCAGGTTGCTGCCCATTTCGCCGGTGTAATCGAGTTTGAAGTCGTAGCCTTTTTCCGAAAGTTCGGTGCGCGTGCCGTTCCAGTCACCGAGCATGTACGGTGATTCACTGTCGAACGCCGGCGCCGCATGCGCGCAAGCAGCGAGGCCGAGCGCAGTGCAGCCGCCAAGGGTGCACAGGGCAGAGATAGCGCTGTCTCGGGAGAAGGAAAAATCAGCCATGGAAAAGTCTTTTTCTAATGTTTTGGGAGTGCAATTTCGGCGCTTCAATATGACGCAGGCAGTGAAGCGATTCAGCGGAAGGGCGGCAGGATAATGATCTGTAACAAATTGAGAAAGGGCTTTTGCCGACATGCAGCGTTTCGGATTCGGTAACAGTGCGGCAAATGGGCGCATTGCCGCTCGCTTGCCGGCCTGCGATGTTCTCGGGTTGACCTACATTTGCTTGTAGGCCTTTCACCCGATCACCCCCTCGGCTAAGGTGCGCGGCTTTACGCATTTTCACTTCGCTCAAAGGCCTGGCATGAACGAACCCACCCCTGATCCGCTGCACGGCGTAACCCTTGAACAGATCCTCAACGCGCTGGTGACCCATTACGAATGGTCGGGGCTGGCGGAGCGCATCGATATCCGTTGTTTCAAGAGCGATCCGAGCATCAAGTCGAGCCTGACCTTCCTGCGCAAAACCCCGTGGGCGCGGGAGAAGGTCGAGCGTCTGTACGTGAAGCTGATGCGCACCAAGCGACCGCTTTGAGATGGACGCAACCTGGCGTCAGCGCCTGATCACCTGTGCCGCTGTTTTGGGCTGGGCCGGATTGGCCATTCAGCTGTACCTGATCTTCTTCGCGCGTTTGAGCGTCGGCGCGAGCCTGCTCGGCGGGCTGGTGAGCTTCTTCAGTTACTTCACGGTACTGACCAATACGCTGGTGGCGACGGTGCTGACCTGTGCCGTCACACCGCGTGACTCGGCAGCGCGGCGCTGGTTCTTGCAGCCGTGGGTGAGCAGCGGGGTGGCGGTGAGCATCGCCGTGGTCGGCCTCGCTTACAGCATTTTGCTGCGACATTTGTGGCATCCCGAAGGCTGGCAATTCATCGCTGACGAATTGCTCCACGATGTCATGCCGCTGCTGTTTCTTGGCTATTGGTGGTGCTGCGTACCGAAGGGCACTTTGCGCCTGTGGCATCTGCCGCTGTGGCTGATCTATCCACTGGTTTACTTCATCTACGCCTTGCTGCGCGGGCATCTGCTTGGCGCGTATGCATATCCGTTCATTGATGTGGCGGTGCTGGGTTATCCACAGGTGTTTATCAATGCCGGGGGGATATTGGTGGGGTTTGTGTTGATTGGCCTGTTGATTATCGGCGTAGACCGCAAACGGACCGCACGAAGTTGAGAACCCGTGTGGGAGCGAGCCTGCTCGCGAAAGCGTCGGCACAGTCGAGAACATTGGTGACTGACGCACCGATTCGCGAGCAGGCTCGCTCCCACAGGGGAACAGTGGTCAGGGGAATATTATTCGTCGTCGGAGCCCTCGGCGCGCCAGTAGCCGGCCGCCTTGATGAACTGCTCATCGAGCCCGTGCTCATCGATCAGCACCCGGCGAATCTGCCGTGAGACTTTGGTTTCCGTCGCGACCCACGCATACAGATTGCCCTTGGGCACCTGCAGTTGCTTGACGGTGGTCAGCAGGTTGTCCTTGCCGCCCTCGCGCAACACCCAGATCACATTGACCTGAGCGGCGCTTTCCAGTGGTTGCTGCTCGGCGCCGTTTTCCACTTCGACCACCACCAGCGCCTTGCGATTGGCCGCCAGGCCTTCGAGGCGGCGGGCGATGGCGGGCAGGGCGGTTTCGTCGCCGATCAGCAGGTAGCTGTCAAAAATATCCGGCACGATCATCGAGCCACGCGGGCCGCCGATGTGCAGAAACTGGCCGGGTTGCGCCTGTTCGGCCCACGTCGACGCAGGGCCGTCGCCGTGCAGGACGAAATCGATGTCCAGCTCCATTTTGTCCAGATCATAGCGACGCGGGGTGTAGTCGCGCATTTCGGGCTTTGGACCTTCATCCTTGCCGGCGCCGAGCACCATCGTTTCCAGCGCTGCTGCCTGTTCGGCGTTCTGCGGGAACAGCAATTTCACGTGATCGTCGCTGCCCAGGCTGATAAAACCGGCCAGCTCCGGCCCGCCGAGGGTGATGCGGCGCATGCGCGGGGTCAGGTCGACCACGCGCAACACTTGCAGCTTGCGGCGTTTGATTTCATGCATGACGCGGTGAATGGTCTGGGTATCGATGGCGGTCATTCGGCATTCTCCGGTGCAGGTCGAGCGGCGGGGCCGTCGACGATGGCTTTGGCGGTGTTGTTGAGCAGGTCGCGTACACGCAGGATTTCTTCCGCGCTCCAGCGTCCATGGTGCATTTGCAGGGCGTGGCGCAGGTTGTGCACCGCCTCGTGAATTTCCGGCGGCCGGTCGTGGCCGCGCAGCGAGCGCTTGCTGACGTCGATGCGCATGCGCACACCGTCCAGCGCCACCGCTTGTTCCTCAAGCGAGACACGACCGGCGTCGGTGACGCTGTAACGTTTCTTGCCGCCTTCGGCGTCGCCGCTGATCAGTTCGCTTTCTTCAAGAAAGGTCAGGGTCGGGTAGATCACCCCGGGGCTCGGGCTGTAGGCGCCGTCGAACATGCTTTCGATCTGGCGGATCAAGTCGTAGCCATGGCACGGCTGCTCGGCGACCAGGGCCAGCAGCAGCAATTTCAGATCACCGGGGGCGAATACTCGTGGGCCGCGGCCACCGCGCTCGCGGCCGGGGCGCCGTTCGAAGCCGTCGCGGCTGTCACCGTGTTCGCGGTGGGGGGAATGATGGTCTCTCATCTCAGTCTTCTCTCGTCGTGTTTAGATACAACTTAAGATATATCTTAACGAGCGCGCAAGACGTTTTTTCTCAGCGGTCTGGGTGGCTGACGGGCGGCAGGCGCTGGCTAAAAGCAAGCGCAGGAATTTCCCGGGCGGATCTGCGCGCAGTGACCTGAAAGTTAAAGTCATCACTCTAGTTGCTGTAGAGTATATGTTCTATTAGTCGTGAAGTTACTGTGTGAACGGGGCGAAGTTGCTGTATGGTTTTTCAACTTAAACTGTCTGTAGGGCATCGCTTACAGTTACTGTTTGGAATATCGCTGTTTTGCTGTTTTTTCTTGCATGTCATGGGGTTGTTTAACTACGAGGTTGTCGGAAGTTGCCTGCTTACTTTCCAGAGTCGACAGCCGATGATGCGCCCACATTGAAAGTTCAAGTTGATCTGGCTCAACTCGGGCGCCGACTCGGGCAGGTCTGCTTGAACTTTCAGTGTTCATCCCCCCTATCAAGCAAACAGGTACATAACGATGTTCAAGAAACTCGCAATCGCCGCTCCACTGGCTCTTCTCGCACTGGGTTCCACCGGCGCATTCGCTGCCGGTGAAGCGTCGCACTCGATCAGCCTTGTCGCGCATGTGCCGACCAACGGTTTCTATGTCGTGCCGACCGACCCGGATCTGGTCAACAAGGACCAGGACATGAGCTACCAGCCAACCACCGGCAAGATGCGCGACGTCAACGGTTTCTTCGACGTGCGCAACAACAACGGTTCGGTTCACGCCAGCCTCGAAAGCCTGCCGAAGCTGGTCTCCGGCAGCACCTCGATCGACTTGCGCGTGATGTTCAATAACAAGGAACTGAACCTGACCCCGCAAATGGTCGTGGGTATAGACGAGTCTGACGTCAACTTCCGCGCGCCGCTGAACATCAGTGCCGTGGGCAGCAACTTCGAGCCGGGCGACTACACCGGTTCGGTTGCGATGATCTTCGACGCCGTGACGCCATAACCGCTCACTTGATCGATCGATCAGGCATCAAAGCGCAACGTTGAAGGTTGGCGCTTGACCGTCGGGGCAGTCGTTTTTGTCTGCCTCGACGGACTTCCATTGTTCGTTATCCGAGTACGCGTTCATGTTCCCGATGACACCCATCGCGGCCGCGCTTGCGCTGTTGTTTTGTGCCAGCGCTGCCGTGGCTTCCAACACCGCCGGCACCACGCCCCGCAGCCTGTTGGCACAGGCCAAGGGGCTGCCAGCGGATTTCGAGGAGCATTTCTTTGATGTGCCGCTGGCGGTGCGGGTCGAAGTCGACCAGCAGCCGCTGGGCGAGGCCATGGTGGTGTTGTCCCGCGACGATCGCATCACCCTGCTCGAATTCACCGACACCAGCGAAAACCGTTTCGGCCCGGCCGAGCGGGAAAAGTGGGCCAGTTATTTCAAGCCCGGTGCGCCGCTGGGCGCGTGCAGCAGTTCCTGTCCGGATCAGTTTCTGGCGGTGCACTACAACCTGGAAAATTCGCTGGTTTCGATCGCCACCGAAAATGCCGAGCGTGACGTTTCCGCCAAGCGCTATTACGAGCAGCCCAGCGGTGGCAGCAGCGGCTTGATGGTGCGTAATCAGCTCAACCTCAACGGTGGCCAGGACCAGGATCTCGGTGGGCGGTTCGGCCTTGAGGCCAGCGGCAGCCTGGGCAACTGGAGCCAGACGCTGAACCTGCAAATGGCCCGCCTCGGTGGCCCGGATGACAAGCTGTATCACGCCGTCCACGAGCTGCACACCCAGCGCGAACTGCAAGGCAGTTTTTTCCGTCTGGGCTATTTCACCCCCAATTCCGAAGGGCTGACGCGCCAGCCGCGCACGTTCGGCACCAGCCCTGACACCGCCATCGGCGTGATGTATGGCAGTTCCGACAGCCTGGCCATCAACAGCCCGATGCCCAGCGTCTACCCGATCTATGTCACCGCCAACCGTCAGGGTTCGGTGGAAATCTGGCGCGACGGTTTGCTGATCAATACGCAATCGGTACCGGCCGGCTTGCAGACCCTCGATACCCGGCCGTTGCCCGGTGGCATCTATGAAGTGGAAGTGCGCCTGATCGAAGACGGTCAGATCACCTCCACCACCCAGGAGCTGGTGTACAAGCCCAGCAACTGGCGCAACCTCGACGAGCGCTGGCGCTACAACCTGTTCGCCGGCGAAGAACAGAAACTGCTGAGCAACTGGGACACCCAGGCCAGCGGCAGCCCGACGGCCGGCGCAGCGGTCAACTATCTGCTGCACCCGCGGGTCATCCTCGGCGCGTCGGCGCGGCAGATTCGCGAAAAACTGCAGTACGGCACGTCCATCGACTGGACGCTGGCCAATCACGTCAGCGTCTACGCCAACGTCTACAAGACCGAGGATTACGGCACCGGTCTGGACCTGCAAAGCCTCTACAACTATGGCGCCGGCAGTCTCGTTGTCAGTCACAACCGCAGTTGGCTCGACACCACCAACACCTACGACACCTTGCCCGATGGCACGCGTATTCGTCCGCGCAATGTGTTTGTCGGCCAGACCAGCAATTCCTCGCTGGCGCTCAATCATCGGCTCAACAGCAAGAACTCGGTCAATGCTCGCGTGGCGCACAGTGAGGGCAATGTCGAGGGCCTGGGCGTCGATCTCGGCTGGACCCAGCGCACCATGCTGCTGGGCAGTGACGCCAGTTGGCGCCTGTCGATTTTCGACCGACCGGGCAGCTACAGCAGTGGCGATGCGCGCAACCGTGGCGTCGACCTGAGCGTCAACATCGCGCTCGGTGCGCCGGGCCAGCAGATCACCGGCAGCATCGGCTCGCGCACCGCTCGCGATGGCCAGCGCGACAACAATGCTTCGCTCGGCTGGCGCAAGAATTTCAAGGACCACGTGCTGCAAAGCGTGTCGGTTACCGCGCTCACCGACACCTATGGCCTGGGCATGTCCGGCCTGACCAACTTCCGTACTGAGGCGGTCAACGGCGATGCGTTTTTCCAGCGCTCCTCGTACAACGGCAACTACACCGGCGGCCTCAACGTCGACAGCACGCTGGTGCTCGGCGGCGAGCACATGCTCATGACCAGCCAGAGCGACGTGCGCGGCGCCGGGCTGATCGTCGACGTCGAGTCGGACATCGACGACATCGTCCTGCGTGCCGACGACTACAGCGGTGGCGGCGCGGCGTTGAAGCCGGGGCGCAACTTCATCCCGATCACCGCGTACCAGAACAGCTCGGTGAGCTTCGACTTCGAAGGCAACAACGTTCCGGCCGCCACCATTGAACCGGCCCGGACCCGTTATCACCTGAACAAGGGCGGCGTGGAGTACCGCAAGGTGCGCGTGATGAAGACGTTCACCGTGCTCGGTCGACTGGTCAATGCCCAGGGCCAACCGCTCAAGGGGCACCACGTGATCAACCACGCCAGCCGTGGCGTGACCGAAGTCGACGGGTTCTTTTCGATGGAAATGAATGCCGGTTCGCCGACGCTGGAAGTGCGTCAGGGCAACCAGTTGCTGTGTCAGTTCCGGCTCAACGAGGCCGACCATCGCAGCGAAAACAACGTGCTGATGATCGGTGATCTGCGCTGCACGCCGGACACCCTGGCGGATGTAACGACCACTGAACAGAAGGCGGGTTGATCATGACGGTATTCACACGCGGCTGGGCATTGGCTCTGACGATGGCGGCATCTACCGCTCAGGGCGCGAATCAGGAAATTCGCGCCACGTTTCGGCCGGACCCTTCCCAGCCCTCCAAAAACGTATTCATCAACCAGACGCCGAACAGCGGTTATTGCGCGGACTATCCGAATCAGTGTGCCGAAAACCTCATGTTCAGTATTCGTGTGCCGGTCAATTTCACCTCCACGGGTTCTCTTGTGCCAGGTGATGGCATCGCGGTGAAAGCCCCCGCCAACTGGCGATGGCTGACTGTCACCAACGCCGACACGCAGGAGACGGAAACGGTCGAGATCCGCATCACCGGCATCGGTTCAACCTATCACCTCAGTCATACAGCCAATGAACTGACAGGGACGCAAGGAGACGATGTCGAAGGACACCGAGCGCTCTGGACCACAAGCAGCTGGGTGAATGCCCCCGCGCCTTGCCGGTTCAGTGGCAACCTGCCCTACAGTCCCAAATCGTACGGCTTTTTCTGGAAAACACCGGTAGAAGCGCCTTGCACCAAATATGCGGCCTACGCCATTCCTTCCATGTCATTCCAGTCGCTCGATTTCGCCTATGAGCTGCGCACACCCAACCCGCTGGGCATGTCTTCAGGCCTCTATACCGGCTCCATGCGCTATGGCATCGAACCCGGTGGCGACTTCGATTTCGGGGCACTGATGCGACCCGACGATGGCGACCTGACCCTCGACTTTGTCCTCGACGTGCAGCACACCCTGAAGGTCGACCTGCCGCCCGGTGGCAATAACGTCACCCTTGAACCCGAGGGCGGCTGGGCGCGCTGGATGGACAGCGGACGCAAGCCGCCGAAGATTTTTCGCGACCAGCCATTCCACATTTCAGCCTCGTCGCGCTTCAAGGTCATGTTGCTGTGTGACTCGTACGGAGGTAACAGCTGCAGGTTGGGCAGTACGAAGGGCAACACCACCCGCGTCCAGGTGTTCATGACCTTGCCACCGGGCATCACCCATCCCGGCAGCGACGGTAACGTCACACGCCTTCCGCTGAGTTTCAACAACTGGATCGGTCCGTTTCAACCGGGCCTGTATGTGGATCGCAAGCCGGGCGCGATTCATTTCGAAATGACGCGATTTGACATTGATTTTCTGCTCAAGGATCCCGCTCTCACCGACCGCCTGCGCGGCAATGTCACCGTTATCTGGGACTCGGAAGTATGAGCCTTTCAGCCCGCGCCTCTTCAACCTTCCAGGAGTGTTCAACGATGAACCGTGGTTTTCTGCTGGGCGTGCTCAGCCTGTTTTGCCTGAGCGCCCAAGCCGGCCCGCAGATCAATGTCGGCACCGTGTACGACTATCTCGACGCCGATAAAAGTACTTACCTCAAACGTGTGTTCAACAGCGGCGACGCCACAGCGTTCGTCAAGGTCAATGTGCTGGAAATCGTCTACGCCGCTGACGGTACTTCGCAAGAGATCGCCGTCGAGAACGCCGCCGACGGCGCCTCGCGCAACGGCCTGATGGCTAGCCCCGCGCGGTTGATCGTACCGGCGCAGGGCATGCAGGGCACACGCCTGTTGTACATGGGCGAGCGTGATCGCGAGCGTTATTTTCGCGTACGTTTCGTGCCGGTGGTGCCGGAAAAGGAAGACGAATTCGTGGTCAGCAACGAGGAACGCGAAGACTACAAGAACTCGTTATCGGCAGGGGTCAATGTGATGACCGGCTTCGGTACGATTTTCTTCGTGCGGCCCAAGGATGCGCGTTTCGACACCGTCATCAATGACAGCGCCAGCCGCTACGAACTGCGCAACAACGGCAACACGGTGATCATCATCGACGAGTTCAAAAGCTGTTCGCTGACCAAGGACAGCGACTGCGGCGCGACCACCAAGCACCACGTCATGGCCGGCAAGACCTTCGCCTTCGACAAGGAAAAGGGCCGCGAATACCGCTTCTTCCTGATCGAAGGGGCCGAGAAGAAGGCCCTGAAAATCGCCAGTCGCTAGGTCCGTTTCCATTGACGTATCGGGTAATCAACATGATCAAGCAATGCACCACCGCCGCGCTGATGCTCGCCACCGGGCTGACCGGTGCGCTGGCGTGGGCGGCCCGGGAAGAGCACACCTTCGAAGTGTCGCTGAGCATTCCCAGCCGGCCGTTCTATGTCATTCCTGCCGAGCCGGACTGGATTCACCGGCCGCAACCACTGCTCTGGGATTACCCCAAGGCAACCCTCGGCAGTCTGGAAAAAAACTTCGACGTGCGCCACGACAGCAGCGCCATCGACGCGCGCCTGCTGTTCGATCCCTACCTGGAGAATGGCCGGCCCAACGAGGTCATCATGCTGCGAGTGACGTTCAACGACGTGGTGCTCAGTTCGCACATCGTTCCCCAGCAAGTGGTTTCAAGAGAGGAGGCTGCCGGCGGCAAGCGCGTGGCGTTGAAGATCGAACCGATCGAGCCGGCCGGCGGTTACCGCTCCGGTGACTACAACGGCAATGTGTTGCTGATGTTCACTGCCGCGGCACCGGCGGGAGCGCTGGAACCGTGAGCTTCAGGCGAATAGAACAATGAAAAAAATCACCTTGGCGCTGGGGCTGCTGTTGATGGCGAGCGTTCCCGAGGCGCAGGCGCTGCAGCAGGAGATCCGCGCGTTGTTCCAGCCGGACCCGTCGAAGCCCGACAAGAATGCTTTCGTCAACCAGACGCCGAACAGCGGTTATTGCGAGACGCATCCTGTTGAATGTGCAAACTTCCGCATGTTCAGTATTCGCGTGCCAGCGCGTTTTACTTCAAGCCGCTATGTCGGCATCTTCGATTCTGTCGGGGTCAAGGCTCCCGTGCGCTGGCGCCAGTTGGTCGTGACCAATACGCAGACGCAGGCCACGGAAACACTCGCAGTGCGCATTACCGGGCTTGGCTCCAATTATGTGCTGAGCCATCCGGCCATGCGTCTGGCCCCTGGCAGCACGCCGCTCGAAGCCCATGGCAATCTCTGGACCACCGGCAGTTGGGTGGATGGCATCGGCCGGCCCTGCACCTATAGCGGCGTCGCCGAGCACGGCCCGGAAACGTTTCGGTTCTTCTGGAAAACACCTTTTGATGCCATGTGCGCGAAGGTGCCGGCGTACCACATTCCGGAAATGTCCTTCGATACGCTGGATTTCGCCTACGAATTGCTTACACCCAATCCGTTGGGCATGGCCTCCGGTCACTATGTCGGTTCGCTCACTTATACCCTCGGGCCCGGCGGACATTTCGACATGGGGCCGCTGATGCAGGCGGAGGACCCCAACCTGACACTGGACTTCGTGCTGGATGTGCAGCACACCCTCAAGGTGGATATCCCACCCGGCGGCAACCACATCGTGCTGGAACCCCAGGGCGGCTGGCGCAGCTGGCTGGAAAGCGGGCGCAGGCCGGTGCGGCTGTACCGCGACCAGACATTCCATATCTCCGCGTCATCGAAGTTCACCATGAAACTGGAATGCGAACATGAGCTGGGCACGGGGTCTGGCTGTGCCATTGTCGATCGCGAAAGCGGCTTCGCGGGGGGCGTTGATGTCAGCGTCAGTTTGCCCAACGGTCTGACCGACAGCGCCGGGCAAGCCGTCAGGCGTTTTGCGCTGGGCCGTGCGACCAGTGCAGTATTCCAACCGGCGTCTTATGTCGAGCGCAGTCCCGGGACGCTGCACTTCGAAATCAACAAGGCATGGACTGATTGGCTGATCGACAACGCCAAGGGCCGGCCGTACAGAGGCAACGTAACGGTGATCTGGGATTCAGAGGTCGGTTAGCGCGCCCGCTGGCCAGCCCGTTCGGGCCGGCCAGGACGAGGCAACGCTGGGGTCAGAGTCCGGCTCGGGCCAGCGCTTCGCGGGTCAGTCGGCGCGAGAGTTCCTTGCGCTGATCAGCGATGCCGAGCAACAGCTCTTCGTAACGCTTGTCGCTCATCGGGGCGTCGTCGAACAAGTCCGGCGCGTCACCGATATCCAGCTGCTCGGCGAGGGTCTGGATCCGGCGCGCCAGGCCATGCGCATTGGTCTGCTCATGGGGCGCGGCCCATTCGGCCTTGGCTTCGCGCAGCTCATCGAGCAGGCCCTCCTTGGGATCAAATGTACGCCGGTTGAGTTCGTATTGGTCCGGGTAGTTTTGCTCCAGAAAATCGGCCCAGAAGTTATCGGACCCCAGGTCGAGCATGCCATTGATCAGGCCGTCGCCCTGTTCAGCCTGAGTGATCGTTTTATAGGCCATGTCGATTTTCGACTGGGTGACGCCAGAGCGAGCCCGGTAAAGCATGCCTTCAGACTGCCAGGGCAATTGCAGGCGATCAGCCAGCCCCGTTTCGTAGGCCATGTGCACCTCGACCTCGTCCGGCGGGAGGTTACGCGGGTCGGTTTCATTCAATTTCGTTTGGGTTTTGTATTCGAAAGCGGCTTCGTCGGCCACTTTGTTCAAGCGTGTCGCGGCACGGGCCAGGCGCACCAGGCTGTTTTCCAGAATCGCAGGCGATGTCGATTCGCCGTACGCCTTGGAGACCAGCACTTTCATCCCCAGCGAGTTGAACAGTTGCGCACCGAAATCGCCGCAGTCATCCGGTGTCGCGATCTGCTGGAACAGCTTCTCGCGCAGTCTTGCGTCCAGCGCTACCGCATCGACCATTTCCCAGACGCGCTGTGTCAAGCGCGTGCGGCCCTCATCGGTATGGTAATCGGCGCTTTCTCTGAGCTTGCGAATCACGCTGAAAAAGCCGGCGGAATCCGGCTCCGCCATCAGATCGTGCCAGGACTCTTCGCGGTATCGGGTAAATGCGTCTGACGGGCTGAACAGGCTGGATTGTCGCGGGAGCGATTGCCAATGGCTGATTTCGTCGGCGGCCGCCGTGAAATTCTCCTGGACGAACCCCAGGCCTACGGAAGTCCTGTAGTTGCCATATCGCACGCGATCCTCGTTGGACAGTCGCGAGAGGTTGAACCGCGTCCGGGCAAGAATACGCGCCTGTGCGGAGCCGGGTTCGACCTCGGGCAGCGTCTTGATGGGCGCCTCGCGCAGGTCGAGCATGAAACCTCGTGGCCGCGGTTTATCCAGCGTGCCAACCTTGAACAAACCTTGCGGCCAGGTCTCGATGGCGGTTTTCGCCAGGCTTAGCTCTCGCAGATGATTCATTTGTCCGACATCGGGAGGCAGTTCCAGCGGGTTGGCGTTCAGGTTCAGTGTCCGCAGCTGTTTCAGCTGGCCAAGCTGTTGTCTCGATTCGGCGGAGAGTTTGATGCTGTTGTCGGCCAGATCCAGGTCGCGCAACTCGCGCATCAGCCCGATGATTTTCGGGAGTGCCTCCAGCTCGCACTGCCGAGCGCTCAGTCGGCGCAAGTTGGGGAAGCTGCTCAGAAGCACAATCGGATCTGGCGACAGGCGCGCCCGGTCCAGTTTGAGCGCGGTGATGCGGTCCAGATAAGCCTTCATTTTCGGCCGCCGGACCAGATCGTTCCACCAGCGCTCCGGCGCAACACGCTGCAGGTCAGTGGATAGATCCAGCGTATAGCCATGATCGGGGTGCACGCTGCGCTCGCCGAAGAATTCACTCTGGCGATCAAAGCATTCGATCAATCGCTGCTCAACGAAATCACCCCCGTTGTGCAAATAGTCCTGTGACGGATGAGGGTGACCTGTCTCCGGGTCCCGTTCTGCATAACCGTCTCGCCATTTTTTCAGTTCGTCCTGCAGGACTGCGCGTTCCTCTTGCAGCCGTTTGATGGCGTCTCCCGGCTCGCCCCGGCGCGCCAGGGCTTCCACGAACGTGGCGGCTTCGACTTCTGTCATTGACGGGAAAAGGTCGCGTACTTTTTCCTCGGATGTCGAACTGCGCATGAACCTCGGCCAGCCACGCACCAGCGTGTCGGTTTCGACGCTGGCCACCGGGCGAATCGGCGGTTCTGCCAGAACCGTGCGGCGCTCGGCTGGTGCGGCCGCCAGCTCCATCAGCCAGACTTTCAGCGCAGCGCCCTGACCGCGCCGGTAGCCGATGCTGGCCAGTGTTTCGTCAGGCAAAGCACGCAAGACCGATTCGTGGAACTCGTCGGCGCCCTGCAGTGAGCGGTTGTTGGCGTCGAACACTTCGTAGCGGCCGTGTTCATCCCTGATCAGCCGCCTGACGGTACTGGCGTCATCCGCTCCGCTGCTGCAGCGCAGTGGCCCGTCGAAGGTGCCATCACGGACTTCGATGCGCAGGTCAGCGAAGGTGTCGGTATGCAGCCGCAGCGTGCCGAGGGCGAGGCGTTCGCTGTCGGCGCTCAAAGAGTCGTTGCGGTAGAACCCTTCGTAGGCACGGCTGGTTCTGGCTTCGAAATCCAGTTCCCGCGCCTGGTTTTTCAGGCGTAGCGGCAAGCGTTGTTCATCCAGGGTGCGCTGCCGTTCGCCGGCACTGGCCTGCTCAAGCAGTTTTTTGCCCAGCGGCAATGGCAGCTCGGGAAAAGTCTTGCGCAGCACTTGCTGATCGGCCTGGCGGGTGCGGTCGGCCGCTTGATAGAGGCGTTTCGACACATCGCTGCGACGCTTATCGACGGCATCGGCGAGTTTGTCGCGCAGCGCTTGCACCCGTTCGGCTGCGGGCACGTCACGGCCCAACAGCGTGCGCAGTTGCCCCTCGTCGAGAAACGTCAGCAGACGCTCCGGCAACTGCCCGGCGTTGAGCGCTGACTGCGAAATGGTCAGCGTGTCGGCGGCGCTGGCCATCGGGTTACCGTACTGGCGGGAATAGCCGTCGAGGTGCTCGTACTGGACCTTTAGCGCGCGCTCGTAGGGCCAGCCCGGCAGGCTGGTGGCGATTGGTTCGAACCAGTCCGACTCGGCCGCGATCGGCTTGCCGGCGCGGATGTTGGCACTGGCCAGCTGCGCATCCTCGTAGGCGGCAAAACGCGTCAGGCTATCGGCCAGTAACGGCGGCGGCGGGCTGCTGTCGCTGTGCATCCGGCGCAGATGATGGTGGCCGGTGCCGCTGCTGATGCGGATCTGCTCCAGCTGTGTGGGCGTAAAGCGCTCGGCGCGGTGGCCCAGGCGCGGCATCAATGCGCTGTCGTCCCAGTCGGCCGGATTCTCCGCCTCGTGCCGCCAGGCGCCGTGTTCATTGTGTTCCAGAAGCGGTTTGTACGCGTTGTCGCGTTCGGGGTGTTTGACTCGCCAGGTTTTCACTTCGGGGCGGGTCGAGGCTTTTTCCACGCTGAACAGTTTGCCCTCCAGCGGCAGGACGCGCTCGCGACCATGATCATGCAGGCCATGCGGGTCGGGTTGCGACGCCGGGTCGAGTTGCAGTTTTTTTTGCTCGTAGGGGCCCAGATCAGGATTCCACAGTGAGGCTTTGCCGTCGGGCAATCGCACCGGTTTCATGCCGTCCACCAAGGGCGACAGCTTGACCTTGAAGGCGCCGGCAATTTCCGCTCCTGCACCAAACGCTGCCAGTTCGATGATGTTGGTCACCACGCTGATCACATGCTCACCGGCTTCCTGCCACAGGCCTTCGGCCAGATCGACGATGCCTTCGATGACGTCGCTGGTCAGCTGGTACGCGGTGTAAACCATCATCAGCTCGCCCAGCCCCGGCACGAACGGGGCGGCAATCAACAGGGCGACGTTGAAGATATCGGAAACGATTTTCTTGAAGTTGTCCCACCACGCCCAGCGCGCCTTGCTGTCGGTATCGGCAGTGGAGACAGCAATTTCCCGAGCGTCATTGAGAATCTTGTTGAGCTTTTGCTGATAGGCGTGGCGCCAGTAATCGCCTGGCACTTTCAGCCGCGCGAATTGCAGGTGCGGATTGTCCACCGGGTCCTTGCGCCATGCCGGGCGCTGATCGGTCGGGTCGACACGCGGGTGATAGCGGGTGACGAACAGGCGCTGCTCGAGTTCGGCAAAAAAATGCCCGCGTTGCTGCTGATCGACGAACTGACTGAAAAATTGCCGGTAGGTCTGTTGCGTCGCCTCGCTGAAGCGGTCTTCGCGAAGCTGCCGGGTCAGTTCCTCGCGAAAGGCTTTCAGGGAACTGTATTCCTTGAGCGGGTGATCCGGGTCGTGCGGGACGTAGACGATCAGACGCCGAACGCCGCGGCTGTCCAATTGCGTATGGGCCAACAGCAGGATCCCGATCAAGGGTGTGCCGAGCACCGACAGATCGGCGCAGACCAGCGCGCGGCCATTGAGCATCAGCGGGCGTTTTTCCTCGCTCAGGTTCAACAGCACTTTGTACGCGTCGTAGGCGATATCGTCCTTGATCAGCGCCAGATTCGCGGCGACGACGAGGGCGTCTTTCTGGCTTTGGCTGACCTTGTATTGCAGAACGCTTTCGGCCAGCGGTTCACCGGGCAGCAGGTAGCTTTGCAGATGTTTTTGGTACTGCGCGCCAATGTCCAGTTCGCGGCAGAGCTTTTGAAACGCGCTGACGGGCATGGCGTTTTTGATCGGCAAGACGTCGAAGGCACCGCGATCATCGGGCTTGCTGATGTAATCCGAGCCATGGCCTGCCGTCTCACTGCTGGCGAAGTTGTGCAGCGCGGCATCCAGCAGCGACACCGTACGGGTAACGATGCCCTCGGACAGGTTGATCGCGTACCACGGCGTTTCAGCGGGAAGGTAGAGGCGCAGATACGTACTTTTGACGTCCGGCTCGATGCCGTGATCGGCCTTGATCTTCGCCTTGAGCAGCGGCTCGGCGAAGGCATACAGGTCGGTTTTCGCCAGCAGGTGATCGACCCGGTTCTGCGAATTCCACGCCTTGAGATTGGCTGCGGCGAGTTTTTTCAGCCAGGCGGCGGGCGCTGAGGTGTACCACGGCTGGGCCTTCGGCGGCGCGTCGACCAGGGCGCGGACGCGGCTGACCGTGGCGGTCTTGAAACTGTCGTTGACCGCCGATTTGATGAATTCGTAGTGCCGGCCTTTGTCTGGTTGTTCGGCAGGCAGGGAAGCGAGAGACATGGCCAATCATCCTTGATTGTTGAGGAGTGATCAGCCTACCCACGGCGGGGCAAAACAAAAGTTCAAAGATCGGGAGGCAATCGGCGCTGCGGTGGGGCGACAGGCCGAAAATTCGAATCTGAAAAATACAGGAGTACCACCCGACGCCAGGAAAAAGCCTCACCCTGACTCCGAATCTCCCGACACGATTTGTTACCTCGCTGTAAGACGCGACGCCTCATTCAGCGCCACGCCCGCGGTCTGCGTCGGCTGGCATTGCGAGTCGCTGCCCGGTTGCAGATACGGCGTCAGAATCGGCGCCATGCCCTTGAGCACCTGCGTGGGCAGGGCCGAAGTGAACTTGAAGTTCTCCGCCGAGCGCCCCGGAACGAACGCGGTGAGGGTGCCGAAATGATGGTCGCCGATGTAGAACACGAAGGTCGCGGTGCGGTTGATCGACTTTGAACTGATGATGCGCCCGCCCGAGCCGATGGCCGCGATGCGGTTGTCGCCGGTACCGGTCTTGCCGCCCATGGCCAGCGGCGTGCCATCGGCCAGTTTGAAACTGCCGGAAACACGTTTTGCCGTACCGGCATCGACCACTTGCGACAGCGCCTCGCGCATCGCTCTGGCAACTTCCACCGGCATCACCCGTTTGCCGACGTGCGGGTCGTTGACCACTTTGGTTTCATAAGGCGTGCCGGCCGCGAAATGCAGGCTGTCGATGCGCAGCGTCGGCATGCGCACGCCGTCATTGAGGATGGTCCCGATCAGCTCGGCGAGGGCGGCGGGGCGGTCGCCGGAACTGCCGATAGCGGTGGCCAGTGACGGCACCAGATGATCGAACGGATAGCCGACTTTTTGCCAGCGCTGGTGAATGTCGAGGAACGCTTCGATCTCCAGCATGGTGCGGATGCGGCTGTCGCGCGCGCCCTTGTGCCGGCTCTTGAACAACCAGCTGTAGACTTCCTGACGTTCGAAATGGCTGGCCTTGACGATCTCGCTGAACGTCGCGTCCGGGTGGTGCAGCAGGTAGCCGATCATCCACAGGTCCAGCGGGTGAACCTTGGCGATGAAGCCCTGATCGGGCAGGTCATAGCTGCCGGGTCCATAGGCATCGTAGAGGCGGATCAAGCGGTCGTCGGTGAGTTTTTCATTGAGTTTGGTGCCCTTGAGGTGTGAGCGCACGAAGCGGTTGAAATCTTCCTGGCTGGCCTCGGGCAGCAGATAGCGATGCACGGCGGCCATGCGGATCGGCGTCGGGCGCATGCTGTCGAGGAAGGTGTCGAGACGCGCCTGGGTGTCCTTGTTCCGGTACTTCTTCCAGAACTTGAGCAGGAATGAAGTGCCTTCGCGGTCGGCAAAACTGGCCAGGTATTCCTGGCGACGCGGGTCGCGATCGTCCTTGAGCAATTCGGCGTTCGGCCCGGAATAGGTGGTGTAGCGGACGATGTCGCGCATCAGCCGAATGAACGGCAGGTTGATCGATTCGCGAAGTGAATCGCGCAGGGTCGGCAGGCGGCCGTTGTCCTCTTTGCGAAAGTTGTGAAAGGTGTGCAAACCGCCACCGGTGAAAAACGCCTCGCCGGGGCTGGCTGAATATTTGCGGTCCAGCGCGGCGGCGAGCAGCTTCGACAGGTCGTGATCCTTGTTCTGCAGCAGGTAATCGATGACCCAGCGGCTCAGCCGGTCCTGATCGGGCACCTCGACTTTCTTCAGCTCGGCTGCGCTCATCGCGGCGTACTTGTCGTGCAGCTCGGCGATGATTTGCAGGTAGGTGGTCAGCACACGCATTTTCGCCGTCGAGCCGAGTTCCAGTTTGCTGCCTTCATTGATGTCGAAAGGCTGGTCTGTGCTGTCGGTCTGCACCCGTACGCGGGAGCCGTCGGCGGTCAGTTCGAACAGAGTGAAGCTGTAGCGCACTTGCGTGGTGCTGGTTGGCGTCAGCAAACGCTCGCCGAGCAGGCCGATTTCGGCGGCGTAGGCCGGGTCGGCGAGTTTTTTCAGGTACGCCGTGGCCTGGGTCTGCAGGTCGCCCTGCAGGGTGCTGGTGGCGGACAGGTCGAGGCGGTCGAGGTCGTAGAGTGGGCGGTTGAGCATGCTCGCCAGCCGACTGCGGGCGGCACTGATGCCCTTGTTGGTTTCGATCGGCTGGATCGTCGGTTGAGTTTGCCAGTCGCGGTACGACACGGTGCTTGCCAGCGCGGCATCGGCGAGCGCGTTGTCGATCACGCCGTTCTGTTTGAGCAGGCGCAGATGGCTGTCGGTCAGGCTGGCAAGATCTTCGCGGCCCTTGGTCAGGTAATACGACGGGCGGCGCTGGGCGATCATCAACGAGAGCATTTCGCGCAGGGCCAGGCCTTTGGCAGCCATGGTCTGCGGGTCGGTGGCCGGGCTGTTCAATTGCTCATTGGCCTTGGCGAAATCGCTGCCATACCAGACCCGCAAGCCTTCGGCCATGCCGTGTACTTCACCGTGTCCCGGCACCGCCGACAGCGGCACGCTGTTGAGGTAGTCACGCACGATGTTCTGCCGTGCTCCCAGGGTCTGCGGCCCGTCTTGATAGGCGCGGACGCTGGCGGAAAACATCTGCCGCAGTTTCTCCGCGCCTGATGCGGTAAGACCTTCCGGCGAATGGCGATATTTTTCCAGTTGCGTCGCCAGCGTACTGCCGCCGGCCGATTGCCCCGGCAGGCGCAACAACTTTGCCACTTGCGACCACGCGGCCATGCCGAAGCGCGGCCAGTCCACGGCGGGGTTGGCCAGCGGTTGCCTGGGGTCGAGCAGAAAACGGTTTTCGATGAACAGCAGGCTGTTGACCACCACCGGCGGAATGGCCGCGAAATCGGCATACAGCTGTTGTGGATAGTTGTAGCGGTACAAGGGGGCGGCGCGGCAGTCGGTGATCGACAACCCGGCCTGAATTTTCTCCGAATACGGTACAAACAAGCCTTTGTCGGTGTAGCTCAGCAGCGCCGGCGAAAACCGCGTCTGTTCGGTGATCACGTAATTGCGCTTGAGCAGCCGTGGCAGGAATTCATCCAGCGAGCTGTACCCCAGACGCAGGTCGAACGGCCCGTTGCCCGGATATCGGATCGCCTCGCTCGGCCCCGGTTCCAGTTGATATGTCAGCGAGGCGGCGTATTGGCTGAGTTCGCGCGACTGAAAGCGCGAGGTGCGCATTTCCCTCGACGCGGCCAGACCCACCACGATCGCGATGATCAGCAGCAGCAACCAGAAAGCCTTCCACCCGTGCCGGTTGCGACGGGGTTTTTCAGGAACAGGCGCTTGATCCATACGTTCAGTCGGAACCACGGTTTTACTCGAATCGGTTTGCCACAAAGCGCCCATAGTCGATTGATCCATACACGCAGATTGATCGGACTTGTCTGAAGCTTAGACGGTGGTTGGCGCGGGGCGAGGGAATTGTGTGAGCACAAGCGTCGAGGCGCTCACTGGCGTGTGCAACCTGATGAGGAGCCACGTTTGCCCGGGCCGCTGCGGTTTGTCCTGTGACACAGTTCGGCGACGTGCCGAATTGACGATCGACCGGGTCGTGAAAGTTCTGCGGCAACAGTGCCGCTATTAAGCTTTTCGCCGTTTTACTTGTAACTCTTTCGGACTGACTGCGGGAGTTTTTGGCGGGCATTCAGAACGGGGTTCAGCCGTGGTGATAATGACGGCTCAGGTTTCTCGAGTGGGCTGAAGTTCCATGGGTGCATTGTTTTAATGGTATTCGGGGTAATGTTTTTACATAGGGCGCGGGTGGTTTTCTGAGTCTGTGATGGCAGGGCAAACTACTTGTAAAGTTCGAAAAACAATTAATTGGTAATGCTTGTCGACTTTTCTTTCTGAAAGCCATGAGTATTTATACGGCTTCCTTTTAGTAATCGAGTCAAGTGTATGTCTGATTCAAATGGCAGTGCATCGAATATGGTTTCGGTGCCTGATAGTGATGCAGCTTTCATTGAGGCCCTGAGGCTTGAAGCTGAAAACATCAAACCTCATGCACTGAGTGATTTTGCTGGTGCTTTATCCTGGCAGATTCCCTTGAGTGTTGAGCAAAAGAAAGCCGTGCAGCGCGCTACTCGGCTCTATCTCGACAGTCTTGATGATTTACCTCGGCCCGGCCTGGGACTGCTGGAACTGCTGGACGTGGAGCTGTCGCTGTCGACGGAAACATTGCAGGATCCTGCCGGGGCGCTGGAGCAGCTGGTTGCCGGTGCGCGCGGGCAAGCATTGGGGCTGGCAGTACAAACCCTGCTGGATGGTTTTGCGACGGACGTCAGTGTCAATGAATATGCACTCGCCGCGCTGCAGTTGAGCCTTGATCCGTTGCGGGTGGAAGACCCTCAACGCAACCAGGTTGCCGGTTTCGATCTGGCCGATCGACAACACTGGGGAAAGCCGGTTGCGCAAGTGGCCGATAAACTACGCACCCATTTGATCAGTGATCTGACCTGCAGCCCGAAAATGGCCGGATTGGGCGCGTACGCGTTACTTGCCTGCAACGCCCCGCTGTTTCTCATCAAGGATATTCCCGCTAACGTCAAGTATGGCGGCCTCGCGTGGTTCAACCTGGCTGTCGCTGCAGCGACCATCGAAGGCCAGTCGCCCGGCAAGGTGGCAAAAATGTCCTTCGCTCAGGTTATGGTGTTCGCCGAACATGCTGCGTTGACCGCTCCTCGCGTTGCGCAGTATGCGCAGACCTGCGCTTTGATTGATTGGGGAGTTATCCACGGTGTGGTGGACAGAAAAGACGATGAAAGTTACACCGAGGAAGATTTTCGCCGGTTGAAGACACATTTCAATGACGAGCTGGCCGACCGGCTCAACACGCCGATACTGTTGAAGAGTGAGCTTCCCAGTCGCGAGAAAATAGCCAGAGTTGCACTTGTGAAGACGCTCGGCGAAGACTTTCCTATCGAAAAGCCAGTTCTTAATGGCGACGCGAACTGGGCAGCCGTGTCGGGTACCGCAATACCGACTCACACGTTATATACAGTACTCGACGCGGCCATGATGGACGGGCACTACACCTGGGATACCCGCGACCCTCTGACAAAGCAACATTTGCATACCATCAATACGATGGATTTACGTGTGCGAGAGACTTTTGAACGTGAGTTTGAAACGGCGCTGAGTAATCTGAAAAATGCTGTTCGGATGAGCGTGCGGCGTCTGATATCCGAGTTGCCACTGGAAGACCGAGAGAACATCGAATATGGCAAAGTCGATTTCTATCAAAACATGACCATTACGTTAAGTGAGGGGTTTTGGGGCTCGGACACCAGCAAATCCAACGAAACGCTGTTATTGAGAGTCGAGCGGGGCATCGATAAGAAGGTCTCGGTATACGGTATCAATCTGACAGAAGGCAAAATCAGCAGGCTGCAGTCTGATCCTGCCACTAATGAAGACCGCAAAAGTGTGCATGTCCCGAGCGTTTCGTATGGCACGCGACCCTTTTATCTGGCCAGTGAGGAAATCGCTGCGAACTTGAAGCAGAGAAGGTTTGAGTTCGGGATTTATCCTGTTCCCCAGAGTTATTCTAGCGACCGGTCGGGCATCATTGCCGACGCTTTTGTGGAACATATTGATATTGACAATATAGACATTCGCAAGGCGGCTGAAGGCCAGACCACGCTTGACAAAGAATTGGCAGTGTTCGACTCGCGCTTGCAGTTTCTGCTCAACCTGATCCCCTTCAAATCTGCAATCAGCAACTTCATCGAGGGCAAATACATTGACGGCGCTATTGATCTGTTCCTTGATGTGATGGGCTTCGTTACCGCTGGCGTGACCGTTGTGGCCAAACTGGCAAAAGTGGCCACCACGACGGCGTCGACACTCAGCAGAGCACTTAAAGCAGCGAAGATTATCGGTGTTCTCGTTCTTGGTGAGCTCAACCCGCTGAGCGGGTTGAGCGTCCTGGCAACAGGCGCAGTGCGACTTCTGGGCAACGGGGCCAAATTCGTAGCGAACCATGGTCTGCGAAGTATCACCCGGTTGCGCGGCGGAGTTGCCGGTAGCTATGAACTGTTACAGGCGGTGGGCAAGCTACATGGGACAGCAATGCCGGGTATCTGGAAAGTAGGCGAACACGGTATCGATGGCATAGGCGTTTTGAAAAACGATCAGTGGTATCCCTACAACCTTGTAACGCAGCGGGTCTATGGCGCTCCGGGTGACTTCCGGCCCAGACAGGGCCGTATGGGCAGCCTTTTTGGCGCGGATGCCAACTATGCCGATCGCTATTCGAGTTTTACCGACAATATCGAGGTTGCTTGCACGCGACTCAATCTTCCAGCGTTTAAAAAAGGTTATGAAGACGGGCTGGATATTCTGGACAGCATCCCCGATTACAGCTTCCTTATGAATACACAGGAGTTGGTCGAGCTGGCCGGGAAACCCGGTCGACGCCCAGAAGAAATGGGCGCTTTGGCAAGGGAAATAAAGGACAGCCTGTTTGACGATGCCAAGTTTCATACAGACCGTCTTCTGGAGGACATGCCCAAAGGCGTCAAAGTGGTGCCGTCCTCGCAGATGTACTTCCTGGCACGGGTCGATATGGCTTCCAATGGTCGGTGCGCCGCCCTGGCATACGCCATGGCGTATGCCTATCTTCATCGACGAGAAGACATTCTTTTAAGCAATCTGTTGAAGGCAGCCAATAAGCAAACTGACCCGCAAGCGGCACGGTTCATTTCTGCTCTGGAAAAAAGTCAGCAGAGACTGGGTGCAAAGTACTCGTTCCATACAGGGGGCAAGCCTGAAAAAATGGGGGCTCAGAACATCATTGACGATCTTGCCGATTCTCGTGAGCAAAAAATACTCATGATGGGTACTAAAAGTCATGGAATGGTCGCAGGCACACGATTCATTGAGGGCAAGCAGGAATGGTTCTTTTACGACCCTAACTCTGGCATGGCGATATTTGCGAGCAGGGAAACCTTGCAGGAGGGTTTGTCTAAAGCCTTAGGGGACGGGGCCTTGGCGAAGACCTTCCAGACCTATGGTACCAAGCGCGGCGGCGCTGATTATGCGGTCAACGAGTTCAAGCCTGACGCTCTCGAAATCGAGGACGTTCGCGGCAGCCTCGAAGGTTTTTCCGAGCCTCTGAACGTTTGACCCAGCCTTGATCGTCAGCGCACCGAGGCCTCGCTCATACGAGGTGCAGAAGAAAAAACTGCGCTTGCTGTGCAATACTCGCCGCCGTTTTCGGTGGCGAGTTTTCCTACATTCTCCAGTCGATCAGCTCGTACTATCGACCTGTTGCGACAACTCCCACTGAATCTTGTGTTTTATAGAGTGAAAAGACCTGCTTCGAGGTTTTTATACTGACGTCCCGCTGATCTTTCAGGTTGCCCTGCAAGACGCGTCTGCCCACGAGGCCGACGCGGTTTCCTGCCCAGCCAAGGCCTATCGGCCGACGCTTCGAAACCCGGTGGTCCTACCCAATAACAAGACGAGGTTGTACCCCTATGCCAGTTGGCAATCCTCTGCCGCACGGCGACACCGCTCAGGGCGGTCCGCTCAAACGTGAACTCGGCGAACGGCATATCCGCCTGATGGCACTCGGCGCCTGTATCGGCGTCGGGCTGTTCCTGGGTTCGGCCAAAGCCATCGAAATGGCCGGCCCGGCGATCATGCTTTCCTACATTCTTGGCGGTCTGGCGATTCTGGTGATCATGCGCGCCCTCGGTGAGATGGCGGTGCATAACCCGGTGGCCGGTTCGTTCAGCCGTTACGCACAGGACTACCTCGGCCCGCTGGCCGGTTTCCTCACTGGCTGGAACTACTGGTTCCTGTGGCTGGTGACCTGCGTGGCGGAAATCACCGCGGTAGCGGTGTACATGGGCATCTGGTTCCCCGATGTGCCGCGCTGGATCTGGGCGCTGGCGGCGCTGATCAGCATGGGCTCGATCAACCTGATTGCAGTCAAGGCTTTCGGCGAGTTCGAATTCTGGTTCGCCCTGATCAAGATCGTCACGATCATTGCGATGGTCATCGGCGGTATCGGCATCATTGCCTTCGGCTTTGGTAACGATGGCGTGGCGCTGGGGATTTCCAATCTATGGGCGCACGGCGGTTTCATGCCCAACGGCGTGACCGGTGTGCTGATGTCGCTGCAAATGGTCATGTTCGCCTACCTCGGTGTCGAGATGATCGGCCTGACCGCCGGTGAAGCGAAGAACCCGCAGAAGACCATCCCCGATGCGATCGGCTCGGTGTTCTGGCGGATTCTGCTGTTCTACGTCGGCGCCTTGTTCGTGATTCTGTCGATCTACCCGTGGAACGAAATCGGCACCCAGGGCAGCCCGTTCGTGATGACCTTCGAACGTCTGGGCATCAAGACTGCCGCGGGCATCATCAACTTCGTGGTGATCACCGCCGCGCTGTCGTCGTGCAACGGCGGCATTTTCAGCACCGGGCGCATGCTTTACAGCCTGGCGCAGAACGGCCAGGCCCCGGCCGGATTCGCCAAGACCTCGAACAATGGCGTACCACGCCGTGCCTTGCTGCTGTCAATCGCCGCCTTGCTGCTGGGCGTGCTGCTCAACTATCTGGTGCCGGAAAAAGTCTTCGTCTGGGTCACCTCAATTGCCACCTTCGGCGCGATCTGGACCTGGGTGATGATCCTGCTGGCCCAACTGAAATTCCGCAAAGGCCTGAGCGCCAGCGAGCGTGCCGGGCTCAAGTACAAGATGTGGCTGTACCCGATCAGCTCCTACTTTGCGCTGGCGTTTCTGCTGCTGGTGGTCGGCCTGATGGCGTACTTCCCTGATACGCGCGTGGCGCTGTATGTGGGGCCGGCATTTCTGCTGTTGCTGACCGTGTTGTTCCATGTATTCAAGTTGCAACCGAATAATCTGTCGTCAGATGCCGTGCGTTCCGCGTCTTGATTATTAAAGCGCACTAGACCATCGAAAAAGGTCGTTGCCTGCCGTAATGTCTACCACTCAAGTGAGGTAGATATTGTTGCAGGAAACGACCTTTTTTTGTTGTTGCAGTAATTGAAAGCTGTCCGCTGGTAATCTCAAGAAGCAGATTTGCAAGTATCCCGCCTGTCACGGATTCCAATGTCTGCTGCCGGTTTTACCGTGAACGGGAAAAGCTGGGCGTGAACAACATATTATTGGCTACATTTATTGGGTAATGATTTTCTGTTGTTGCATATTTGATTGGTGTTGGGTGGAGCTGCTTATGTTTGATCGGTAATACTTCTCGGCTTCATGTTTGGCGAGCTCTATTGCTTACTTTGGATTCCGTTTTGTTCCCTTCCAAGGTCAATCAAATGTCAGAATCAAACATGAAAGTAGTTGATGAAGTGTCGGCGCCCGAGAAAGATCCGGTTGAAATAGTTGTCGCCAGTCTTGAACTTGAGAAAATCAATGCCCATCCATTTGGTGACTTTGCCGGAGCGTTGTCCTGGCCGATTCCATTAACGGTTGCGCAACAAAAAGAAGTCCTGGACGCCACCAGTGTTTATCTCGATAGCCTGGATCTGGTTTCAATACCGGGTGCTGGAGTGCTGGACTATCTGGACGTAGACGAGCGGCTCTCGGATGAGGCGCTGAAAGATTCGCCCGCGGCATTGGCAAGCCTGATCAACAGTAAGCGCGGGCAGGCGTTGGGACTTGCCATCCAGACTCGCTTGAACGGCATCGCCACGGATGTCAGCGCCAGCGAGTATGCAATGGCCGGCATCCATTTGAGTCTGCATCAGGGCGATATTGATCAACCTTCACGGAGCAAAGTTGCAGGTTTCGATCTGGCCGGAGAGAAACTCTGGGGCAAACCCGCTGTGCAGGTATTCAATACTCTGGCGGATTACTTGATCAAGGAGCGTTTGAGCAGCCGGCGACTGGCCGGATTGACCGCCGCCCTGTTGCTGGTTCGCAAGGCGCCCGAGTTTCTCATCGAGCAATTACCCCCTGACTTGAAGTACGGCACCACGGCGTGGTTCAACCTGACCGTTGCGGCGCGAACGATCGAGGCACACACACCCGGAAAAGTCGCTTATATGACGTTCGCCCAGGTCATGGCCAGCGCTGAAAGCGCTGTGCAGGTCGACTCGCAAGTTGTTCAGCACGTCCAGGCCGCCGCGCTGGCAGATTGGGGCGTAGTCAGCGGCGTGGTGCAAAAGAACCACAGTGAACATTACACCCGTGATGAACTGGAGAGCGCCAAGACACACTTCAACCTGCAACTGGCCGACCGCCTTAATACCTCGATTCTGTTGAACAGCGAGTTACCAAGTCGCCAGGCTATCGCGCTGGCCAGACTGAAGAACACGTTCAAAGGCGACCTGCCGTTTGAAGAACGCCTTCTGGAACAGCCCAAGGTTATCGCCCTTGACGGGGCCCATTTGTACCCGACACTCAACGGCCGATATTCGCTGCTCGACATCGTCATGATGGGCGGGCCTCCCTACTATCAATGGACAACCCGCGACCCACGCTTGTTGCCGCTGCTCGAGCAGATCAATGCACCGCTGGAACTTGGCGTGACAGAGGCGTTCCAGACGCAATTTGAAAACGCTGTCAGCAACCTCAAGCAGGGCGCGCGGCTGTTTGTCAAACATCTGATCGCCGAGTTGCCGCTGGAGGACAGAAAAAACCTCGAACACGGTCACGTCTCGTTTTACCAATACAAGACCTATCGTTTGAGTCTGAATCTGTGGGGCCGGAACCTGATATCCACAGACCGCATGCTGAGGGTGAAAGTTGAGCTGGACCACGAATCGAAGCTGTATGAAATCGACCTGAAGAAGGGGGGTATCCACACCAGTACCTATGATTCGGCGGAAGCGACCGAGCGCACCAATCCATCCGTTCCGAGCATCAAACACACCATCGAGTCTTTCAATCTGGCTGACGAGGCGAAGGCCGAGAAGTTGCTGGCACACACCGCGAACGGTATTTCGGTGCCCGCCAGTTATTCCAGCGAACGAACCGAGCTGATTGCCCAGGCGTTCGTCGAGCACCTTGATCTGGACAGCGAGGACATTCTGAATGCAGCCAAGGGGCAGACGACGCAAGAGCGGGAAAATGCGGTCGTGCAGAAGGTTATCGATTTCGTCGTTGACCTGATCCCGTTCAAGTCAGCGATCACCAACTTTATCAACGGCAAGTATTTCGACGGTGCAGTGGACCTGTTTTTCGATGCATTGGGCTTCGTGACTGCCGGGGCGTCGACGGTGGCGAAGCTGACGCAGGTCGTCGGCAAAAGTGCTTCGGCGCTTAGCCGTGGGCTACGGGCGGCAAGAGTCATCGGGGTCTTCGTCATCAGCGAACTCAACCCGCTAACCGCATTCGTGGCGGGAGGAAAGTTTCTGGTTATGGGAGTCAAGTACCTCGGCTTGAAAGGCTTGCAGCAGCTGGACAGGTTTCGAGAGGCTGTATTTGGGTATGACTTGCTGATTGGCGTGAGCAAACAGCACGGACCGGCCGCGCTGGGTGTTTTCCAGGTGGGTGCACACAGTTATGAAAGCGTGGGCGTATTGCAAGGCGCTGGCTGGTATCCCTACAGCCCTCTGAGCAAACGGCCGTATGGTGTTCCAGGCGACTTTCGGCCCTCCGGCGTCGGCGGGTTTGGCAACTACGATATGCGTACGTTCGCCATCAAGCCTTCGGTCGTTGCCGGTCTTGAAGCCAATGCCAAAGGCATTTTCCGAAGCACCGATGGCCAGCGCTTTTATATTCGCAACATTGATGCGACCGGCCACCAGGCTTACTACAGGATCAGCAATGATTTCTCCCTGAACGCAGAGCTTACGGATGTCGTCATTGTCGATCACACAACCGGTCGGGCCAATGGCAGCCGGCTCTGGCAAGTGGCGCCTGACCAGTGGCAGCCGGTGTCACTGCGCGGCGGCGACCTCCCAGCAGAGGCGGCGGACGTGCCGGCAGGCGCGATCATCGATGAAAACGCCAGTCTGGCGAACCAGCTGGTCTTTACCGCAAACAATCCTTTGAATCTCGAAACAGCCTTTGTGCGCGAGCGGCTGCCCAATGGCCTGTGGGAACCTGTCATTGAAACCATTCGCAATAGTCAAACGGCGCACCTGCCTTTTGATTGGGGGCAAAGGTTCACTACACATTATTCGTTCCAGCGCACCGACATTCATCGGGCGCTGTCAGTCGATGAATTCAGTCGATTGTCGGTCGTCGGATCCTTGACGAAAACGAACGCCTCTGAATATAGCGCCTCGATCAAAGCTCAGTTGGCCAGAACAGACAGCGGTGCGAATTTCTTCTTTGTCATGGAGCGTATCCAGCCTGCGAACTCGGTCGGGAAAGAATTCAATGCATTGAAAATCCATGACCTTGAAGTCGACAAACTTCCTGTCGGCGCGAATGCCGTCAGTGGTTATTGGGCGCCCCAGGGCGGCTACGTCGACATACCGGTTCATCCCAAATGGGGCCAACCGGATTATCTGTTCACACCTGATTTCTCTGGCTGTTCGCTGGTGGTTAACCAACTGGATTCTCATCTGTTGCGGGTCAGGCATGTTGAAGGAGCAAAGGAATTTGCGCAGTACAACGGATTGCCAACGGACGAGCATGGTTGGGGTCTTAGCACATCCATGGAATTCCAGGATTATGGATTGCGCGTGAACGCAAACGGTGACGCAGATTCGATACTTACGGGGTTCGCATTCATGAAGTACGACCGCCAGGCCGGTTCGTGGAAACTGCACTTCCAGTCCGTCCAGGGGGCCCCCAGAATTGGCAAACACTCCTCAGCGAAGCCTGGATGGGGCGCGCCGCCTGAGACGGTCGTGGAGGTTTTCTCTGAATACAAGGTGACGAAAGTAGTGAACAGGCCGGTGATGACGATTGTTGGTGTGACGGCAGGCTGACAGGACGCTGGCCGGCGTTTCCGGTACTGCTGACCGAGTTGTTCCATGTGCTCAGGTTGCAGCCGACTGAGGTAGCGCAGGGCGTGGCGCGTTCGGCTTCCTGAATCGTAACCGTAAAAACAACGAAGCCCTGATCGAGAGATCGGGGCTTTTGTCTATCTGCTTCGCCGTAACGAATCATCGTCGGGAACGCACGATTCAAGCAGCCGCTACCTCCTGCGGCTCAAAACTGTCCGCCCGCGCCATCTGCCACATCCGCGAATAGAACTCGCCGTTCACTTCGCCCGTGAGCAATTCCCCCGGTTTCAAAAACACATGCAACTGCGAGAACAGCTTGATCTCGGTCGCCGACATGCGTCGCACCAAGTGCTTGGCCGAGAGTTGCGAGGGATGATCCAGACCCGCCGCTGCGAGCATTTCCGCCAGTGCTTTGAGCGTGTTGCGGTGGAAGTTGAACACGCGCTGGGCCTTGTCCGGCACCACCAGTGCGCGTTGGCGCAGCGCGTCCTGCGTGGCGACGCCGGTCGGGCATTTGTTGGTGTGGCAGCTTTGCGACTGGATACAGCCGATGGCGAACATGAAACCGCGCGCGGAGTTGGCCCAGTCGGCGCCGATGGCCAGCACGCTGGCGATGTCGAAGGCGCTGACGATCTTGCCGCTGGCGCCGAGTTTGATCTTGTCGCGCAGGTTCAGGCCGACCAGCGTGTTGTGGACGAACAGCAGGCCTTCACGCAGCGGCACGCCGATGTGGTCGGTGAACTCCACGGGCGCGGCGCCGGTGCCGCCTTCCTTGCCGTCGACGACGATGAAGTCCGGGAGAATACCGGTTTCGAGCATGGCTTTGGCGATGCCCATGAATTCCCAGGGATGGCCGAGGCAGAACTTGAAACCCACCGGTTTGCCGCCGGACAGTTCACGCAGTTGCTGAATGAAATGCATCATTTCCAGCGGCGTGGAAAACGCGCTGTGGCGAGACGGCGAGACACAGTCTTCGCCCATCAGGATGCCGCGGGTCTCAGCGATTTCCCGAGTGACCTTGTGCTTGGGCAGGATGCCGCCGTGGCCGGGTTTGGCGCCTTGGCTCATCTTGATTTCGATCATTCGCACTTGCGGGTTCTGCGCCTGCACGGCGAAGCGCTCCGGGTCGAAGCGGCCGTCGCTGGTGCGGCAGCCGAAATAACCGCTGCCCAGCTCCCAGGTCAGGTCGCCGCCGTGTTCGCGGTGATACGGGCTGATGCTGCCTTCACCGGTGTCATGGGCGAAGTTGCCGAGTTTCGCGCCCTGATTCAGCGCGCGAATGGCGTTGGCGCTGAGTGAGCCGAAGCTCATCGCCGAGATATTGAACACCGAGGCCGAGTACGGCTGGCTGCACTGTGGGCCACCGACGGTAACGCGAAAACCGCTCGGGTCGCTCAGCGGCGCCGGACGCATCGAGTGGCCGATGAATTCGAAACCCGATTGGTAGACATCGATCAGCGTGCCGAACGGTTTGTCGGCGGTTTCGTTTTTTGCCCGCGAATACACCAGCGAACGCTGGGCACGGGAGAAGGGCAGGGCATCGCTGTCGGATTCGAGCAAGTACTGGCGGATCTCCGGGCGGATGCCTTCGACCAGATAACGGATGTTGCCCAGAATCGGATAATTGCGCCGCACCGCGTGCGGGCTCTGCAGCAGGTCGAACAGACCGATCAGGCTCAACACGCCGGTGACGGCGGTGATCGGCCAGAGCCAGTCATGTTCGAGAAAGGGCAGGCTGGCGAGGGTGAACACCACGCAGACGGCAAAGAAGGCGTAGCGGCTCAGCAGGGACAGGCTCATACGGTTTCCTTGGGTTCGGACTCAAATCAGCGGGTTACACACATTCTCAATGTAGGCCTTCGCCTGCTCGCGATAGCGGTATACCCGCTACCTATGATTTGGCTGACCCGACGCAATCGCGAGCAGGCGAAGGCCTACAAAAAACAATCATCTGGCACTCAGGCGTTCTGTGCTTGCAGAAAAATCGAAAACAGCTCGGACTGCGACTTGATCCCGAGCTTGCTGTACATGTGTTTCTTATGGACTTTCACGGTTTCCACGGAGATTTCCAGCTTACGGGCGATTTCTTTACTGGAGCAACCGCTGAGCATCAAGCGCCCGACATCCAGTTCGCGGGCGGTCAGTTGCGCGCCTTTGAGTTGCTGTACCGAGGCTTCCAGTTGCACGCGCCAGTCGGCTTGGGCCGGCGCGGTTGCCAGCGCTACGGTTTCGTTGATCTCGTACGGCAGGCGCTGGCGCAACAGACCCAACACCCATGGCTGAATCAAAGACAGCAAGGCAATCTGTTCGCCAGTGAAAGGTTTTTCACTGCCCAGCGACAGGCACAAGGTGCGCTCGCCTTCTAGCTGGCAATTGAACTGGATTTCATCGGCGACCACATTCAGACGAAAGTATCGCTGGTAATACTCGGTCAGTTCGAAATGTTCCGGCGCCACTTCAGACAAGCGATACAGGCCAGTGCGCGCTTGCTCGCGGCAGGCGATGTAGAACGGATCGAGCAGGTACAGGCCGCGCAGATAATCCTGAAACAGCGGATCCGGGCTGCCATCTTCGCCGGGGCTTTCGGCGAAGACTTGCGGGCGCTGATCAGCACTGAACAGCAACGCCACCCAGCTATCGAACGGTACGTACTGCTCGAGCAGACGCACCAGCTGCGCCCAGAAATTCGGCTTGTCGAGCGCATCGATCAGTTGCCCGACGGCGCGGTGCCAGGTGATGTCATTCAACGAAAGTGTCATCGATCTACCCCTATCGGGTTACCCCGGTCGCGTAATTCCCTGGCCGGTTGCTTGCTGCGCATACTGGCCCACAGACAGAGGCCGGGCAATCCTTCAGCGCCCGGTGCGATAACAAGGAACACTCATGAAAGTCGAACTCGCCCAACTGGCGGGCCGTGACAATGACACGGCGTACAACCTGCAACGTGCCTTGGCAGCCATCGCAGCCTGCGCGGCTGACACGCAATTGCTGGTGTTTCCGGAAACCCACCTGATGGGCTTCCCGAACAGCGAGACCGTGGCGCAGATCGCCGAACCTGTCGACGGCCCGAGCATCAGCGCCGTGCTGGCGGCGGTGCGCGAGCGCAATATCGCCGTGGTGATTGGCATGGCCGAGAACGACAACGGCCGCTTCTACAACACCACGCTGTTGCTCACCCCCGAAGGCATCGCCCTGAAATACCGCAAGACCCACCTGTGGGCCTCGGATCGCGGCGTATTCGCGCCCGGCGACCGTTACGCGACCTGTGTGTGGAACGGCGTGCGCGTCGGTCTGCTGATCTGCTACGACATCGAATTCCCGGAGTCGGCCCGAGCCCTGGCGCAACTGGGCGCCGACCTGTTGATCGTGACCAACGGCAACATGGACCCGTACGGCCCGACCCACCGCACCGCGATCATGGCCCGCGCCCAGGAGAATCAGGCGTTTGCGCTGATGGTCAATCGTGTCGAGGCCGGGGATGACGGTCTGGTGTTTGCCGGCGGCAGCGCTTTGGTCGATCCCTTGGGGACGTTGCTGTTCGAGGCAGGACGTGACGAAGGGCAGTTCAGTGTTGAGCTGGATTTTGCGCAGTTGCAGGTGGCGCGCAGGGATTACCGCTATCTGGATGATCAGCGTTTGAAGTTGCCGGGGGAGGTAGTGGAGCAGGCTTCTGGCCTGCGCGAACTGTTGATCCCTTGACCCGTCACTCCCGCTCGTTCCCACGCAGAGCGTGGGAACGATCATCAACACAAACCCACGTAACACCACAATAAAAAACACACCCGAAATTTTCGCCGAACCCGGCTCTGCCATAAAACCAATAATTCGGAGTAAGTCGCCCATGGCTCGTTTGCAACGCACCCTTTCACTGGGGGCGGTGGTGCTGTTCGGCATCGCCTATATGACCCCGATCATCGTTCTCGGCACCTTCGGCATCCTCGCCCAGACCACCGCAGGACTGGTTCCGGCGGCCTATCTGGCCGCGCTCGTGGCAATGTTCTTCACCGCAATGAGTTATGGGCGCATGGCCGCTGCATTCCCGGTCGCCGGTTCCGCCTACAGCTATGTGCGCAAGGCGATCAGCCCCAAGCTCGGCTTCATTGCCGGCTGGGCGGTGTTGCTCGATTACCTGTTCCTGCCGATGGCGATCTGGTTGATCGGCGCGGCGTATCTGGCCTCAGCCTTCCCGTCGATCCCGCAGTGGCTCTGGGTGCTGGCGTTCATCGGTATCACCAGCGCGATCAACATCGTCGGCCTGAAACTGGCCAACGGCATCAACGCTCTGCTGATGCTGGTGCAGTTTTTGGTGCTGATCGCTTTCGTCGCACTGTGTGTGCACTACATCGGCGGCGATGCAAGCACGCCGTTGTGGTCGATCGAGCCGTTCTTCAATGGCGACCTGCAGATGCCGTTGATCATGAGCGGTGCGGCGATCGCCTGTTATTCGTTCCTCGGTTTCGATGCGGTCAGCACCCTGACCGAAGAAACCCGCGACCCGCGCCGCACCATTCCGCGAGCGATCATGTTGATTACCTTGATTGGCGGGCTGATCTTCGTCGGCGTCTCGTACTTCGTGCAGAGGGCGCATCCGTCGTTCCAGTTCGCCAGTGTCGACTCGGCGGCTTACGAGATTGCGCGCAACATCGGTGGCGACCTGTTCGTGTCGATCTTCCTCATCGGTCTGATCGTCGGCCAGTTCGCGTCGGGACTGGCCGCGCAAGCCAGCGGCTCGCGCCTGCTGTTTGCGATGGGCCGCGACGGGGTGCTGCCGAAATCCTTCTTCGGCACGCTGCACGCGCGCTTTGGCACACCGGTCAACAGTATCCTGCTGTGCGCCGCGGTGGCGTTGCTGGCGCTGAAACTCGACGTGACCACCTCGACCTCGTTCATCAACTTCGGCGCGTTTCTGGCGTTCAGCCTGGTCAACCTGTCGGTGATCTTTCACTACTGGATCGGTGGCGAGAAAAAGGGACCGCGTGAATTCGTGCTGTTCCTGCTGTTCCCGTTTATCGGGCTGGTCGCCGATGTCTGGCTGATGGTCAGCCTCGACCACCTCGCGGTCTACCTGGGCCTGAGCTGGCTGGCGATTGGCGTGGTGTACCTGGCCGTGCTTACGGGCGGTTTTCGTCGTCAGCCGCCGGAGCTGGATTTTCAGCAAGCGGGCTGACTGGCCTCAAGCGGCGGGGCGGTTCTGGCGCATGGGCAGCTCGACACGGAACGTCGTGCCCACGCCCGGTTCGCTGCGCACCTGAATGTCGCCGCCATGTTTTTTGACGATGCCGTAAGACAGCGACAGGCCAAGGCCGGTGCCTTGGCCAACCGGTTTGGTGGTAAAGAACGGGTCGAAAATTTTCTGCAGCGTATCCGGCGCGATGCCCGACCCGGTGTCGGCAACCTCGATCCAGGCCATGTCTTGCTGCAGGCCGGTGCGCAAGGTGATGGTGCCGCGCTCCGGCCCCATGGCCTGGGCGGCGTTGACCACCAGGTTCATGATCACCTGATTGATCTGCGACGGCAGGCATTCGATGTCCGGTAGCGGCTGGTACTCCTTGATCACATCGGCCTTGTACTTGAGTTCGCTGGCGACAATGTTCAGGGTCGACTCGATCCCTTGCTGCAGATTGGCCCACTGCCATTGCTGAGAGTTATCGACGCGGGAAAAATCCTTCAGGTCTTTGACGATCTGGCCGACCCGGCCGATGCCTTCCTTGGACTCGCGAATCAGCAGCGGAATGTCTTCGAGGAGAAAATCCAGCTCAGCCTCTTCACGCAGACGTTGCAGTCTGGCGGCCGATTCGCTGTCAAGGTTTGGCACACAACTCTGGTACGCGTCGAGCAGCGCCAGCAGCTGTTTGAAGTAGCCGTCGAGGGAGCCGAGATTCGAAGAAATGAAACCGATCGGGTTGTTGATCTCGTGGGCAACGCCCGCTGCCAATTGGCCTAACGAGGCGAGTTTTTCCGACTGCACCAGTTGCCCTTCGAGTTGCTTGCGTTCGTCGATTTCCCGTTGCAGGGCTTCGCTGGCCTGCTTGAACTGCAGGGTGCGCTGATCGACCAGATGTTCCAGATGATGCATCTGCAATGAAGCCTTTTCGGTCATCTGCCATTTGGTCAGCAGGGTATTGGCCATCTGTTGTACTTCGATATTGTCGAAGGGCTTTTTCAGAATCAGCAATCGGTCGTGCGCCTGCAGGCGGTCGAGCAGTTCGTCCCAGGAATAATCCGAATAGGCCGTGCACACCACGACTTGCAACTGCGGGTCGTGTTGCCAGAGGTGTTCGATGGTTTTCGCCCCGTCCCAGCCGTCAGGCATGCGCATATCGACGAAGGCCAGTGCGTACGGGCGCTGTTCCTGCAGGGCCTGGATCAGCTTGCCCAGGCCTTCCTCGCCACCGTAGGCCGAATCCAGCTCCAGCAGTGGTCGCTGGGGCCGGGTCTGCGCGCCGAACAGCGCGGCCTCCATCTCGTCCAGCTCCGCTGACTGCGCCGCCGCGGGGGTGAGAATCTTGCGAAAATCTTCATGGATCGACGGCATATCGTCGATCAACAGAATGCGCCGGTTCGACAGTTCGCTCATGCGTGCTCCGTTACGGTGATCAGCGGTATCTGCAAGGTAAACAGCGCGCCTTTGCCCGGGCCATCGCTGTGGGCGCTGAGATGGCCGTTCATCTCGATCGCGGCGAGGGCGCAGCTGTGCAGGCCAAAGCCGTGGCCTTCCTTGCGGGTGGTGAAGCCGTGGGCAAAGATCCGCGTCATGTTTTCCGCAGCGATGCCTTCGCCGTCGTCCTTGACGCTGATCTGCAAAAAGCTGTCATCGACGGTCTTCACCGCCAGGGTCATGGTGCGCGGACGATTACTCAGGTCCGACATTGCGTACTTGGCGTTACTGATCAGGTTGACCAGGATCAGCAGCAGCCGGTGTTTGTCGCCCATCACCTGCGGCACGTCGCCGTAATCCCTGACCACCGTGACGTGATGGCGGGTCAGGGCGCCGGCATTCATGCGCAAGGCGTCTTCGAGCAGTTCATCGATAAACAGCGGCTCGGTCATGCTGCTGGCGCCGGCATAGGATTGCTGGGTGGCGACAATATCTTTGATGTGATCGACGCTTTTGCTCATTTGCGTCAACTCGTCGGTCATTTCCTGTTGTTCCTGAGCGATGGCGCCGACCAGTTGGTTGAGGTAGCCGGGAAGCAATTTGCCTTTGGCATCTTCTTGCAGGAATACGCCGAGATCGTCGGGGTGTTCGTTGATCAGTTGCATGGCTTTGCCCAGGCCCTGAGTCTTGCTGTTGCGTAACTTGCGCGCGATCAGGTCGGCAGAAATGTTGACGCTGTTGAGCACGTTGCCGACGTTGTGCAAAACGTTGGTGGCGATTTCCGCCATGCCGGCCTGACGTGCGGCGTCGAGCAGTTCGCTCTGGGCGTTTTTCAGTTCGCGGGTGCGCTCCTCGACCCGGTGCTCCAGCACATCGTTGGCGGTTTGCAGCGCCGCATTGACCCGGTTGATTTCGGCGAAACTGCCGATCAGGCGAATGGCCAGAACGACCAGTGACAACACCAGCAGCACGGAGAACAGCAGCATGTAGAAATGGTATTGCCGATCAATTTTCTCGGCCCGCTGCTGGTCGCGGTCGAGCAGGGTGGTGATGGTGTCCAGGCGTTCGGCCACGGGTATGGCTTCGATGCTTTCGAGCAACTGATTGACCACCGGTTGTTCTCGCCCGATCAGGGCGATGTGATTGCTGAGAATCCGGATCGGTGCCTGAAACTCCTGCGGCAAGCGCTGTGCATTCACCGCCAGTTTGTTCAGCCCCAGATCGATTTCTGCGGCGCGCTCGGCACTGGTGACCTGGGCGTATTCCAGTGCGCTGAGCAGCAGGTCGTAGGTGTCGGTGGTGATGTTCTGCAACTGCAGTTTGTCGAAGTCGGGGAGGTTGGCCAGTTGCTGCTGGATATCGTCCTCGGCGGTCGGCAGGAACGCCAGCGAGTTACGCAGCAGGGCATTGTGCGATTTGAACTGCTCGACCAGGCGGGTTTTTTCTTTGAAAGACTGCAGAAAATCACTGTGCGCCTGGTTCCATTGCGCGCCGAGGTTGCGCCCGAAACCGGACTCGATAGCGTCGAAACGTTCCCAGAGCTGTTTCATCGCGTTCATCGGCGACACCAGTGGGTCGTAGTTGTGGGAAATCGTTACCCTGGCCTTGAGGATTTCGTTTTCCCACAGCGAATCCTGCTGTTTGATCTGCCGGATCAGATCCCGCGATTCGGTATACATCACGGTCTGGTCGGAGCTGGATTTGATGTACAGAAACAGCAGGACCGAGGCCAGTACCGAGGCGATCAGCGTCAGCATCAGCAGGCTGCGGCGCCGCGAAACGTCCATCATGGCTTGCTCTCCCATTGGCCGCTGAGGGTCTTGAGAAACAGCACGATCAGGCTTTTGTCTTCGGCGCTCGGCATGCGCCCCAATTGATACTGAAACATGATGTCTACCGCCTGTTCGAGGGTCGCCGCCGAGCCGTCGTGAAAGTACGGCGCCGTGAGCGCGACATTGCGCAGGCTGGGCACTTTGAACACTGAGCGGTCAGCCTCGTCACCGGTGACATTGAAACGCCCCTGATCGGCCTCGGTTGCGTGGCCGCGATCGGCAATGTAGTCGCCGAACACACCGAATTTCTGGAACATGTTGCCGCCGATGTTGCCCCCCTGATGGCAGGCAATGCAGCCGTATTCCTTGAAGCGCTGATAGCCTTGTTTTTCTTCGTAGCTGATGGCGGCGGTGTCACCTAGCAGGTACTGGTCGAAGCGCGAACCGGGGGTCAACAAGGTGCGTACGAAGGCTGCCAGCGCTCGCTGGATATTGGTTTTGGTGACGCCGTCCGGGTAGATCGCGGCAAACTTGCGACGATAATCAGCGTCCTCGTCGATACGTTTCACAACGGTGGCCCAGTCACTGCCCATTTCATGCGGGCTGGTGATGACCACGTCAGTCTGCTCTTCGAGCGTCTCGACGCGGCCGTCCCAGAACTGCCGAAAGTTGAGGCTGGCGTTGAACACTGTGGGTGTATTGACCGCCACCGGCTTGCCGTCGAACCCCAACGACAGCGCGCGATTGTCGGCACCGTTCTTGTCCAGTTGATGGCAACTGGCGCAAGACAGGCTGTTGTTGCGCGATAAACCGGGGTCATGAAACAACTGGCGCCCAAGGGCAACGCGCTGCGGGTTCTGCGCGATGGCGTCAGGCAGCGGCTTGAGCGGTTCGTCCAGCGGCTCGGCCCTGGCGCCGCCAGCCAATGCGCATAGCAGCAATGCGCCGATCCAGGGCCAGAGGCTTTTCAAAAGACGGCTCAGTGGCTCCATGGTGCGTTTTTTCCCTGAGCGAGCCATTGGGCGAACGCCGCTGCCGGCAGCGCCTGACTGAAGTAATAACCCTGGCCTTCTTCGCAATGGTGATCCTTGAGAAACGCCAGTTGCCCGGCGGTCTCGATGCCTTCGGCAATGACCTTGAGCCCCAGACTTCTGCCCAGGCTGATGATCGCGTCGACGAGGGCGGCATCATTGCTGTCGCTGTTCAGGCTGCGGATGAACGACTGATCGATTTTCAGCACATCGATGGGAAACCGGCGCAGGTAACTCAGGCTCGAATAGCCGGTGCCGAAGTCATCGATGGCCAGCCGCGAGCCCAGCGCTTTCAAGCGATTGAGCGCGGTCATCGTCGCCTCGACGTTTTGCATCAATACACCTTCGGTGATCTCCAGTTCGAGGACTTGCGCGGCCAGTCCGGACTGCTCAAGCACCCGCTCGACGCTCGCAACGAAGTCAGGCTGCCGAAAATCAATCGGCGAAATATTCACCGACAAGCTGATCGGCGGCAGCCCCGCCAATTGCCACTCGCGCGCCTGATGGCAGGCTTCGGCGAGTACCCATTGAGTCAACGGCACGATCAGTCCGCTGTCCTCGGCCACGGCAATGAAGTCGCCCGGATAGATCAGCGCTTGTCCCGGCTTCTGCCAGCGCACCAAGGCCTCGGCACCGACCACCGCGGCGCTGCGCAAATCGATTTTCGGCTGGTAATGGAGGACAAATTCGTGCTGCTGCAGGGCGCGACGCAGGCCCGATTCGATACTGTGCTGCTCGCGGGCGCGCTGGTTCATCGCTTCAATGAAAAAAGCGCTGGTGCCAGGACTCTGTTCCTTGACGTTGTGCATGGCCGTTTCAGCTTTCTTGATCAGTTCGATGGCCTCCAGCCCGTCGGCGGGATACAGGCTCATGCCCAGGCTGGCGGTCACGCTGATCTCGTGGCCGGCAATCGTCTGCGGCTGGCGAATGGCCGCGAGCAGTTTCTCGGCGATGCCATGGGTTTGTTGCGGATGATTGATGTCGCCGAGCAGCACCACGAACTCGTCGGCGCCGTAGCGAAACACCGAGTCTGAATCACGTACGCAGGACGACAATTGCTGGCCGGTGCGTTTGAGCATTTCGTCGCCGGCCGGATGCCCCAGCGCATTGTTGATGCGCTTGAAGCGGTCGAGGCCGAGAAACATCACCACCAGTTGCTTGTCGTGCCGTCGGCAATTCGCCAGCGCCTGGGTCAGACGATCGCCAAGCAAGGTGCTGTTGGGCAGTCCGGTGAGCGAGTCGTATTGCAACAGGTGCGACACCTTGAGCAGTTCCTGAACCCGCGCCTCGATCGTATGTTCAAGGCTGAGCATCTTCAATGCCGCATCCTGAGCGAGCTGCCATTTCCACGTCAGGGCGTTGGCCATCTGGCGGATTTCGAGGCTGTCGAAGGGCTTTTTCAGGATCAGCAATTGATCGCCGAATTCCAGCCGCTCGGCCATGGCTTCCCAGCTGTAATCGCTATAGGCCGTGCACAAGGCGATCTGCAGGTTGGGATCTGCCCGCCATAGTTGTTCAATGGTTTCCAGGCCATCCCAGCCCGGCGGCATGCGCATGTCAATGAAGGCCAGCGCATACGGATTGCCCGCGGCGAGTGCGCGCTTGACCAGCGCGAGAGCGTCCTGGCCCTGATAGGCCGAATCGAGCTGAAAGGTCAGGTGCGGCGCTTGCGCGTCGCCGAACAACGTTTGCTCCAGTTGCTGCAACTCGACTTCGTCCTGAGCGCGTGGCGCGAGGATCTTGCGAAAGTCATCGTGGATCGCCGGTGTGTCGTCGATGATCAGGATGCGTCGGTTGCTTTGCGCGAAGGGTGTCTTCATTCCCTTTGCCCCCCGGCGCCGGGCAGGTGGACCCGGGCCCTGAGCGTTCGGGCTGCTCGCGATACATACGCCGTTGTCATCGGGAACATCCTTGCCCTCGTCCTGGATCTGTTCGACGACCGCAGTCGTTTACCCGTTTGAGCGTAGTTGGCGCCCCACGACTTTGCCTGCGAACGCAGGGAGAAGTTTTGCGTGAAAGTGTAAAAAATAATCTAGCCTTGAAGCAGGCGCCGCGACACCGGGGGGTGTGCTGCGTATCGTTCATGTCCACTGTTTTGCTTGAGGCCTTGCCATGGAAGAGCCAACCACGCCCACGCCGAGCCCGCGACCGAAGGTGCTGCTGGTCGACGACGAAGAATCCATTCTCAACAGCCTGCGCCGCTTGTTACGCGGTCAGCCCTATGATGTTCTGCTGGCCACCAGCGGTGCCCAGGCGCTGGACCTGCTGGCCCAGCAACCGGTGGACCTGGTGATGAGCGATGCGCGCATGCCCGGCATGGACGGTGCGACGTTGCTGGCGCAGGTGCGCGAGCGCCATCCGGGCACCCTGCGCATCATGCTCACCGGTTACGCCGACCCGAGCGCTATCATCAAGGCGATCAATGACGGGCAGATCCACCGTTACATCAGCAAACCGTGGAACGATGAAGAATTGCTGTTGATCCTGCGCCAGGCGCTGGAGCATCAACATTCGGAGCGCGAGCGGCAACGCCTGGAGCGTCTGGCCCGGGCGCAGAACGCCCAGCTCAAACAGCTCAATACTTCGCTGGAAAAACACGTCGCGGCGCGCACCGCCGAGTTGCAGCAGACTGCCGACATGCTTGATCTGGCGTACGAAGAACTCAAACGCAGCTATGTCACCGGCACCGAGGTGTTTTCGCTGCTGGCGAACCTGCGTCTGCCGCCCGCCAAACAGACCAACCGGCAAATCATCGAACTGGTGCGCGGCTACTGCAAGGTCCATGGTCTGGACGAAGCGTCCAGCCGTGACCTGACCATGGCCGCGGCGCTTTACAACATCGGCAAACTGAGCTGGCCGGACTCGATGATGGTCACGCCGTCGGATCTGCTGCATTCCGCCGAGCGCGAGCGTTATCGCGGCTATCCGAAGCAGAGCGAATCACTGCTGATGGCGCTCGATCCGATGAAAGATGCCGCCCGGCTGATCCTGCATCATCAGGAACATTGGGACGGCAGTGGTTTTCCCGACCGGCTCAAGGGTGAGGCGATTCCGTTCGGCTCGCGATTGCTGAAACTGGCGGTGGACTTCGTCGAACTGCAGCGCGGCTTGATCCTCGAGCGGCAGATGAACAACGACGAAGCGCTGCTATATCTGCGTCAATACAGTGGCCGCCTGTACGATCCGGAGCTGGTCGAAGCGTTTATCGAGGTCTGTGTGACATTGCTCAATGACGTCGCCCTGATCGACCCGCAGGTCAAAGTGTTGAGCACCCGCGAACTGAGCGCCGGGATGATTCTGGCGCGTAACCTCAATGCAGATAACGGCATGCTCCTGCTCAACACCGGCAAAGTGCTGAGCGGCCCGTTGATCGAGAAGCTGATTGCCTTCGAAGCGATGGAGGGCGGCAAGTACCGGGTCTTCGTCAGAGAACCCGAGGAGCCAGCGGCCGCACTCCAAGCGCAGGGCTGAGGTGCATGACGGCGGAGGGTCGGGCATGGGATCCTTGGTTTTTTGCCCCAGGGATTTTCCGCCTCATGCCGCTGACTTCTGACGCTTCGCCCCGCACTCTCCGTATCGCTGCTGCACTGCTGCTCAACCCACAAGGCCAGACCTTGCTGGTGCGCAAGCGCAACACTACGGCGTTCATGCAACCGGGCGGCAAGATTGAAGCCGGTGAGGAACCCGTGCATGCGCTGGCGCGTGAGCTGGAGGAAGAACTTGGGCTGCACATCGATACTGCGCAAGCGCAATTCCTTGGCGAGTTTTCCGCACCCGCAGCCAACGAGCCGGGATTTGTCGTATACGCCGAGATTTTCCAGCTGACCATCGAAGCGCACGTCTGCCCGGCGGCGGAAATCGAGGAAGTCATCTGGATCGATCCGGCCACTGATCCAGCGATCGAACTGGCGCCATTGACACGCGACCGGATCCTGCCGTTTTATCGAGCCTCGCTGAACGCATTCGCCTGATCATCCACGCAAGGGACACTGCCATGATCCCGCTCCACGACTTGCTGATTTTTGCCGCCGCTGCCCTGCTCATGGTGCTGACGCCGGGGCCGAACATGATTTATCTGATTTCGCGGTCGATCTGTCAGGGGCGCCGCGCCGGTGTGACGTCGTTGCTGGGCGTGGTCGGTGGATTTTTCGTGCATATGTTTGCGGCAGCGGCGGGTTTGACCGCGGTGTTCCTGGCCGTGCCGATGGCCTATGAAGTGTTGAAGTGGGCCGGTGCCCTGTACCTGCTGTGGCTGGCCTGGCAGGCGGTGAAGCCCGGCGCACGCTCGCCGTTCGAGGCGCAGCAACTGCCGGCGGACTCGTCGCGCAAACTGATCACCATGGGTTTTCTGACCAGTGCGCTGAACCCGAAAATTGCGGTGTTCTACCTGTCGGTGTTTCCGCAATTCATCAGCCCTGAACACGGCTCGGTGTTCGCGCAAAGCATCGTCCTGGGCCTGACCCAGATCAGCGTCAGTTTCAGCGTCAATCTGCTGATCGCGTTGTTTGCGGCGGGCATTGCGGCGTGGTTCGTACGCAATCCGACGTGGCTGTCGCTGCAACGTTATGTGATGGGGTTCGTGCTCGGCGGTCTGGCCGTGCGCCTGATGCTCGAGCAGCGCAGGACGGCCTGAGCATGTGGATCGAACGGCTGGACGCCAGCCACGCGCTGGCCTATCGCGAACTGATGCTCGAAGCCTACGACCGCCACCCGCAAGCGTTCACTTCAAGCGTGCGCGAGCGCGCGGTGATGCCGTTGAGCTGGTGGGAAGGGCGCCTGACCAGCAAGCTCGACGTGGTCTTGGGTGCGTTCGAGGGCAGTTCGCTGGCTGGGATCGTCGGCCTCGCCTTCGAACCCAGGGAAAAAGCCCGGCACAAAGCGACGCTGTTCGGCATGTATGTTTCGACTGATTTTCGCCAGCACGGGCTCGGTTTCGCGCTGGTGCAAGCGGCGCTCGGCGAGGCGCAGAAGCATCCGGCGCTGAAACTTCTGCAGCTCACGGTCACCGCCGGCAACGATGCGGCATTCAATCTCTACCAGCGCTGCGGTTTTATCCAGTACGGCCTCGAACCGCTGGCCGTACGCGTCGGTGAGGATTACTTCGACAAGATTCATATGTGGCGGGAAATCTGAGCCGAGCAGATGATCGTTCCCATGCTCTGCGTGGGAAAGCCTCTACGGACGCTCTGCGTTCGGCTTGAGAAGGGACGCGGAGCGTCCCGGGCTGCATTCCCACGCGGAGCGTGGGAACGATCGACAGGGATTGGCGTTGTGCAGCGGATCAGCGCACGGCACTGACGCCATCCAGCGTCGAAAACGAAGTGTCTTTCGCCGTCAGCAGGAAGTCGCGCATATACGGCGCATCGAGCATGTCGGTGCGAATTGCCGCGTACAGCGTCGCGAACAGGCCTTTCTCGCCGAGCCGCTTACCCTTCACATAGCCGCGCGAGCTGTATTCATGCAGCGCCCAGTGCGGCATGCCGCAGACGCCGCGGCCGCTGGCGACCAGTTGCATCATCATCACCGTCAGTTCCGAGGTGCGCACTTGCGCCGGTTCGATATCGGCCGGTTCGAGAAACCGTGTGAAGATGTCGAGGCGGTCGCGCTCCACCGGATAGGTGATCAGCGTTTCGCTGAGCAAGTCTTCCGGGACGATGTACGGCTTGCTCGCCAGCCCATGCTGATTGGCCACAGCGAGCATGGCTTCGTAGGTGAATAGCGGCACATAGGTGATGCCGGCAATGTCCAGCGGGTCCGACGTCACCACCAGATCCAGATCGCCGCGAGCCAGGGCCGGCAGTGGCGCGAAAGAGAAGCCCGAAGCCAGATCAAGTTCAACCTCGGGCCAGGCATCGCGGAACTGGTCGATGGTCGGCATCAGCCACTGAAAGCAACTGTGGCATTCGATCGCCATGTGCAGGCGCCCGGCCGTGCCACCGGCCAGACGGCCGATGTCGCGCTCGGCGGCGCGCAGCAGTGGCAGGGTCGCATCGGCCAGTTGCAGCAAGCGCAAACCGGCGCTGGTGAAACGCACCGGTTTGGTCTTGCGCACAAACAGCGCCATGCCCAGGCGCTCTTCGAGTTCCTTGAACTGGTGCGACAACGCCGACTGCGTCAGGTGCAGGCGGTCGGCGGCATCGACGAGGCTGTCGGCATCACGCAAAGCGTGAAGAGTCTTCAAGTGGCGGATCTCAAGCACCCGTGTGGCTCCATGAACAAAACTTGTGATTAGCAGAATTCTGTTGAGTTTGTCTCATGGTTGTCAGGTTGTCGACCTCGGCGCACTTCGGTTCAGCGACCGTCCCGTTTACTTGCTGTCACTACTGGCTGTAGCACGTTCGGGGGCTTGGGTCCGAACCCGCTCGAAATGCCCAATGACCACCGACTGTTTGCTGATTTTCGAATAGGGCAGCGTCGCATCATCGGCGTGGGTCAGAAGGCGGTGCTGCGGCAGTTTCAAGTGCGCGGTTTCAAAGCTTTCGAACACCGGTGTCGCGTTGCGGTAGTGAAAGTGCGCGTACCACAGCAACTGCTCGGGTTCGCGCGTAATGTTCCAGATCTCGTATTCCTGCATGTAGTCCGGATGGTCGTCATACATGCCGAGCAATGCAATCGGCTGCCTTCGGCGTATTTCGACGGCGCCTTGACCGATCAGGTCATCGAGCATGCCATCGGTGGGCTTCTGGCTGGTCAATGAACGCTCGGTGCGCAGGGTGCGCCCGGCCACACTCAGCTCGGCGGCCTGATCGCGCAATTGCTGGATCAGCGGATGCTGCGCGGATCTGCCGGCGATGCGGTCAGCGCGGGTATTGAGCTCACTGGCCTGGGTGTCCATCATGTGTTGCAGATCGATCGGCAGCATGCCCCGGTCGGCATTGCCAAGCACGCTGGCCCGGTAGGCAGGGACCCTGTCCAGACGCTGTCGCGCATCCTTTACCAGAGCGGCAAGGCTTACCTGGGGTGCCTGGGGTCTTGGAGCCTGTGGGCCGATCTGACGCGAGCGGCCGTCTGCGCCTTGCTCCCAGATTTGCACTTCGCCATCGCGGAGTTGGCGTTCATACACCCGGCGCTGCGACCTCGAGTCGAAGCGTTCGGTGCCATACAGCAGGTCGCCGTCCTCGGTGGTGAAGACACGTTGGGCAGGCTGGCCGGGCGTTTTCGGGACCGCAGGCTCAATGACGCCTCGGCGGGCATGACTGGCCATCTGCTCCAGGCCGTCAAGCAGCGGTTCGCTGACATCCAGATGAAAATGCTCCGGATAGTCCGTCATCCAAATGGTCATCTGCCGCCGGAACCGGGTGTAGACATCCAGACATTGCTCAAGCATCAGGCTGCGATTCTGCGCAGAGGTCTGCAGGTTCGGCAGGTCGTACTGGGTGGTCACGGCCTGTCTGACCTGCTTCCACATTTCCTCTGTGCGTTCACGGAAGTACATCCACGACACGTCATTGTCATAGCGGTAATCCTTGACCAGTTCCAGGCGCATGTAGGTTTTATGAAAGAGCAGGCGCGCGTCGCTGTGTTGACGATTGATAAGGTTCACGCTTTCGACCCGGCCAACCTTGTCGGATCTCGAGGTGATGCGCTCGTACCAATGATTGAGCTGGTGCCTTGAGCTTTCCAGCTCTTCGAATTTCTTCACATAGTCGAGCTGCAACTCGCGGACCTGTGCAAGCAACGCTGACCGTCGCGAACGTGCGCCAGGCGGCAGGGCATTGGCGATGCCGTTCAAGCGCCTGATGTCCTCCAGCACCATGACTGTGCCTGCTGACACCTGGCCGGAGCGCATGGCATATCGGGAGGTCAGGCGTAAGGCCAGGGAGCTTTGCACGCGGCCGACGGCCGCTTGTTTATTGCCGCTGGTGAGCGGCTTCAACTCCGTCAACGCCTGATAGCGTTGAGCAGACAAGCGGATATCTTCAAGGCATGCGGTTTCGGCTGCAGGCAACAGGGCGCGCTGGTTGGCGGGGCTGGCGTTCTGGAAAGCCAGTATCGCGGTCTTGTGTGCCTCGACCTTGCTGTCGATGAGATTGGCCAGGCGTTCAGTCTCGAATTCCAGCTGCTGATGCCGACGGAACGTGCGCTCTGCCCACCAGCGTGGCAAGTGCTGGCGAATCACCGGTGGCCAGTACGGGTCCAGCGCATCGGCCAGATGCCCGGCGACGTTGCCGCCGCCACGCAAGCCATCCGCGCTGGCGCTGCCGTAGACGCCATGCCAGGTGTCCCACCGGCCGGTTTCATCCAGCGCGATCGGCTGTTTGTAGGTCTTGCGCGAATTGCCGAACAGGCGCCAGTGGCGCGAGCCCGTACCCAGTTCCACCTGATAGATGCGCCCCTGACGTTCGATGAAATCACCGTCGGCATGCCGGTAGACGCCACGGTAGAGACCATGAGTGGCTGGCTCGATTCCGGCCAGCGACAGCGGTTGTTCGTAGTCGTAACCCTGGAAACGGGCTAGCACATGGCGGGCCTGCCGCTGCGTTTTACCGTGCAAAGCCGCGACGTTGCCCAGCAGCGTATGCAGCTGGCGTGAACGTGTCAGCGCGCGGGTGGTGCGCGAGAGGGTCGACGCCAGCGCTTCGCCCGGCAGCAGATCCATGAACGCGTCGACCAACGAGAGAAGCATTGTTTCGATTTCCGCCAGGCCATCCGCCACCTCACCGCGCAAAAATGCTGCCACGGCTTGATTGGCGGCCGTCCAGGCGTCGTACAGCGCCACGACGGTACCGACGAAAGGCACCATGCCCAGTGCCATTTTTATGTAGTTGAACGCGCGTGGCCCTTTCAGTGCGTAGCGCTCGAAGAACAATTCATCATTGGAGCGCGAGCTGCCGCGATGAGCTTCGATCAAACGCCCCTTGTGCGCGTCGAGCAGGTGCGCGGCCAGCGAAGTGCTCGCCGGCCAGCGCGGGCCAATGTCGATAATGGCGTCGAAATTCTTTTCCACTGCTTGACCGATGCGGCTGACATGGGCGCGGACATCGCCGTGCAGGGCCTTGCCCGCCAGGTAGTCGATCCAATGATCGCTCGCGCACAACCTGAACAGCCCTTTGCGCGCTGACTCGAGACTGTCGTAGCGGCGGAAAAAACGCTGATCAGGGCTGTCCGGCAGGTACAGCACCGTAGTGCCGCTGATCTGCTCTTCAATGAAAGTCACGCCGGACAAGGTGACGGGGCCTTCACGCGGGGTGTCTTTGCCGCCGGTTTTAAGCGCAACCGGCAATAGCACGATGCGCTTGCCTCGGGCGAGCCAAGCGGCCGTCGTATTGGCGTCGATCGCGATGTTCACCACCTCAGCCTCATCATGAGCGAGGTGTTTCTGTGCCCGCGCGTTGTCGCACTGGATTTTCAGCAGCAGGCGCCAGGGTTCAATCAGGCTTTCGCGTCGATGCTGTCTGACGAACAGCGCCTCGTCGGGTGCGCCATGGAAGGCTTCATGGATCCTGCGCTCATAGGCCTTGGGCAGGTCCAGCTCTGGCAGGACTTTGCGCAGATAGCTCAGGTTGATGCCGTTGAGCAGACGGCTGCGATCCTTTCGGCGCGCGGCATTGACGTCCAGGCGCATGAAAATCAGGCGCTGCGACAAGGCGTCATTGAGCACGGATTGAACGTTGTCGATATTCAGTTGGGCCAGATCTTCAAGGGACATCCGGCTGCGCGTGGCGCCCGGCACGATGACGGTATTACGGCGCTGGCCGGCGGGACCGGACTCCACCACCGTTTCGGTTGTGGTCGAATCAGGCAATTCGACCTGCACGGAAAAATAGCCCTCGAGGGCGAAATCCTTGCGCAGGCGCGCGTGCAGATGTTTGCGGGTGAAGTCGTCGCGCGGTTCCAGTGCCAAGGTCATCAGTGCATGACTTTTACGCATCGCCTCGATGTACGCCTGGATGTGTTGTTTGAGCGCGATTCGCTCGCTTTTCTGCAGACGCACCAGCCAGCCCGGCAGATGAGTGGCGAGCGCGCCGCTGCGCTCCTGTTCCTGCACATGCGCAAACATCAGGTTTCTGGCCGCGCTGACCGGGACCTGAATAGCCGCCATGCAATCCTGACGGAAAATTGCCAGTGCATCGGCGTGCTCGGGTGTGGCGCGCAGCCTGGTTGCTTGCGTTTCGCAATCGGCGATCAACGTGTTGAGGCAATGCTGCAGCGGGTCCGTGGTAATGGGGTCAAGTTGCAAAGCGGATTGGCGGTCCTGATCGTCCACTTTCAACAGGGCAAGCGCCAATGCCCGGCGATCGCTGAAGCGCTGCAGGCCACCGCTGCTGCCAGGACAGTAAAGCAGCAGGCTCGTGTCGGACGTGCTGTCTGTCAGTGCCGCTTGCCGGGTGAAGACCAGTGCGCCCTTGAGCGTTTCGCGCTGCACCGTGGTGGTGGCATCTAGGGTTTCATTCAGCGACAGGGTCAGGCTGGCCGCGACCAGATCTGCGTCGCGTGTGCCCGCCACGGGGTTGTCCAGCACGGCTGTGAGCAGCTCGTGTTCAGCGCTGTCGACTTGCCCCAGCAGCGATTGCAGCTTCGCCTCGGCATACAAGCCGTTTTTGTGAGCCTGATAAATCGCAGCGAGCGTCGTGGCGGGGGGAGGGGAATCGTCGAGCCACGAGGTGCAGGCGGTCTCGCAGGCTTGCTCGGCAGTTTCCAGGGTGCTCAGTGCGTCCTGACATTGTCGGAATCGGGCGCCGTCGCGGTCGTTGGCCAGCAGGTGTTCGAGTGCCTCGCGCTCGCGCTTGAGCGCGGCATGCCTCAGGGCGAGCGGAATGCCAGCGGACAGGCTGCCGAACAACGGACGGTGGTCACTCGCCAGCGTATCCGGGGCAATGGACGCCCTGGCCGGCGCTGCGACGATGTTTGTTGTACTGCGTTGATGGTCAATCAGATCGACATGCAGCAGCGCTTGCGCACCGTGTTCGCTCAACCCGGGCTTGCCCCGGTTGGTATTGCGCAACGCACTGATTTGCGCCTGTTGCCGGTCGGCGAACAGATCGCTGGCGCCGATGATCATCGGGTCTGTCGCTGCGCTGTAATCGAAGCGCTGGATCGTGCGTGGCAGGCCAGTAGGGATCTGCACCTGGCCGGCCAGCCACGTTTGCATATCCGCTCGATTGTCGAACGCCTGGGTACACAGGGGGCGGCAGGGCAGGTAAAGCAGCGTTCGCGCGGTGACCGGGTCACCCGCGCGAATCACCCACGCTCCGGGAAGTTTGACTTTGCTGTGGTTGCTCAACACCAGAGCCGGTTTTTCCAGGTGAACGGGCTGATCTTTGAACATCAATGGAGTGGAATCTGAATCGACGATTCGCTGAAGCAAGTCGAGCTCTTCGGCGTTGATGATTTTACTGGCGTAAGCGGCGTCAGCGCTCGCTTCGAAATGCGCTCGGTACAGGGCGATGGCGCGTGTGCGTCGCGAAACCGGCGTGCCCGGTGCACGTGCTTCCCAGAATTCGGCCCAGCGTGTGGCGTGGGCGTTCTGCGGGTCGAGCCGCTTGAGCTTTTCCAGCAGTTGCGACGGCCTCAGTGTGTACAGAGGATGGCCTGGCATCAGACCGATGACGTGGCAGCGCTGGTCAAGTGCGAGATCCGCTGCTGGATGCTGAACGACAAACGCGCAGGCATCGGTAAGGCTGACGAAATGCTCAGCCTGCGTTTGGCTGGCAGTGAAGCCGAATCCGGTTTTTTCGCCGTCCAGTTGCAGCTGTTGTCGCAGCGACGCATTGATCGTATCGCGCAGCGCAGGACTGCTGGCGAACAATTCGCGCAAGCCATTGCTGCTGTCGCGCCAGCGCTGATTGGCCTGTGACAACAAACTGTCGTCGATGGTTGGAGGCAGTGCCAAGGTCGTCGCGAACGACTCTGAGGGTGAGGGCAGCAAATTGAGGGTAAGGGGGTCGAGCATGGTGGGCGACTCGCAAGGGAGAGCGGGACATCCGCTCCGGTGCGATTGATTAGAAAGCGTTCGCGCCGGGCCCAGGCGGTACATGGATATTGTTTGCACAGGCTGGATGACCGCTCGGCACTCTTCATCAAACTGTCATCGAACTGTGGCAGCGCGCTTGAACAAACATCATCAGACTCGCTGCTTACTGGGGTTCTGCGTTTCGGTGTTTTTCATGGGTAAGCATTTTCTTTCTGTCGCGGCCATGTTGGCCGCGCTTTTATTCGGCGCGTCGGCAGGGGCGGCGGCGCGTTGCGATGTCAATGTGCCGACTGAGCGGGCTGATCTGCCGCAGGTGAGCATCGCCTATCAGAGCATCGGCCGTGCCTCGGACCCGGCGCTGTTGCTGGTGATGGGCCTGGGCGGGCAGCTGATCCACTGGCCGGATGAGGTGGTGGTCGCGCTGTGTCAGCAGGGCTTTCGGGTGATTCGCTATGACAATCGCGATGTCGGTTTGTCGACCTGGCGTCAGGCGCCGGTCGAGGCCAACCTGACCTTTGAAGTGCTGCGCTACAAACTCGGCCTGCCGGTGGCGGCGCCGTACAGCCTGACCGACATGGCCGGCGATGCACTGGGTTTGATGGACGCCTTGCATGTTGAGCAGTTCCACGTACTTGGCGCGAGCATGGGCGGCATGATTGCTCAGCATGTGGCCGCGATGGCGCCGCAGCGCGTCGAGAGCCTGACGTTGATCATGAGCACTTCCGGCGCCGAAGGGTTGCCGGCACCGAGCGCGGCGCTGGTGCAGCTACTGTCGCGCCGCGGCGCACCCAATCGTCAGGTGGCGCTGGAGCAACAAGCGGATCTGCTCGCGGCGCTGGGCAGCCCCAACGTTACCGATGATCGTCAGGCACTGCTGCAACAGGCAGCGGCCTCCTATGACCGTGCGTTCAATCCGGAAGGTGTGAAGCGGCAGATCATGGCCATTCTTGCCGAACCGAGCCGGGTGGCCCTGCTCAACCAGTTGCGCGTGCCGACGCTGGTGGTGCACGGCACGGCCGATCCGCTGCTGCCGGTGATGCATGGCGTGCATCTGGCGGCGCACATTCAGGGCAGCCAGTTGAAGTTGATTCCGGGGCTGGCGCATCGGTTTCAGGAGGCATTCAAGGAACCGTTGCTGGCGGCGGTGCTGCCGTATTTGCAGGCGCATCGTGAAGACACTTCGCATTGGGCGCGGGTTGAGCCGGTGGCGGGTGGGGATGTGCTTTAGGTCGCTGGATCAAGAGCAGCCCTCACCCTAGCCCTCTCCCGGAGGGAGAGGGGACTGACCGAGGTGTCTTGCGCTATATGCCTACCTGAGCGATCGAGTCGATTGAGCAAGCTGATGCGTCCATAATCGACTCGGTTTCTCAGGTCGATACAACTCGATAGACACCTCGGTTAGCCCCCTCTCCCTCCGGGAGAGGGCTGGGCGGGCGGCGTTCCGATGAGGGTGGCCTTTGATCTTAGCTGTGCAGCCGTACCCAAACGCTCACCAACACCGTCGCCGCCAGCAACCACGCCACCGCCGCCACGGCCAGCGAAGCCTCCAGCCGCATGCGGTCCACCATCACATACAACGTCGCCAGATAAACGAAGTACGGAATGATCGACCACATGCCGAACACGATGGTGGTTTTCAGATCCTCAACCGAGCGCCCCTTGCCAACGATGTAGTGCGCAATCAGCGCAAAGGTCGGAAACAGTGGCACGAGACCTGCAATGTAATAGTTTCTGGTTTTCGACAGCGCCGCGAGGATCAGCACCACGGCAGCGCCGATCGCGGCTTTGAGAATCAGGTCCATCAGTGGCTCAGCCCGTATTTTTTCACTTTGTCGAACAGCGTGGTCTTGGCCATGCCCAGTTCCTGGCTCGCCTGGGTCAGGTTGCCGCCGCTGCGTTGCAGGGCGTCGCTGAGCAGGTTGCGTTCGAAGGCTTCCACCGCTTCGGCAAACGCCAGGCCCTGGCCGCTGCTGGCGCCGGATTTCTTGAACGCCGGCAAGCCGAGGGCGAAACGTTCGGCGACGTTGCGCAGTTCGCGCACGTTGCCCGGCCAGTCGTGGCTCATCAGGTTCGACAGCGTCTGGTTGTCCAGCTCCGGTAAGGCGCGGTCGAAGCGCAGCGCCGATTGCTGGGTGAAATGTTCGAACAGTTGCAGGATGTCTTCGCGGCGTTCGCGCAGCGGTGGCAGTTCCAGGGTCACGACGTTGAGGCGGTAGTACAAGTCGCTGCGAAACTCGCCGGCCTTGCTCGAGGCGTCGAGGTCGGATTTGGTCGCCGCGATCACCCGGCAATCGACCGCCACGCTCTGGTTCGAGCCGAGGCGTTCGAGGGTGCGTTCCTGGAGCACGCGCAGCAGTTTGATCTGCAACGGCAAGGGCATGCTTTCCACTTCGTCGAGGAACAGCGTGCCGCCGTCGGCGTGTTCGATCTTGCCGATGCGGCGCTTGCCGGCTCCGGTAAAGGCGTTGGCCTCGTGGCCGAAGATCTCGCTTTCAAACAGGTTTTCCGGCAGGCCGCCGCAGTTCAGCGCAACGAACTGTTTGCTGTGGCGGCGACTGAAATCGTGCAGGCAGCGCGCGACCAGTTCCTTGCCGGTGCCGGTTTCGCCCTCGATCAACACGTTGGCTGAGGTGTCGGCAACATTGGCGATCAGCTCGCGCAGGTTCTGCATGGCCGGCGAACGGCCGATGATCCGGCCTTCCAGCGAATCGCGTTCGGCCAGTTGCCGGCGCAGTGACGTCACTTCACGGGCGAGGCTGCGTTGTTCCAGCGCACGCCGCGCGACATCGACCAGACGTTCGGGCGAGAACGGTTTTTCCATGAAGTCATAGGCGCCTTTCTGCATCGCACCCACCGCCATGGAAATGTCGCCGTGGCCGGTGATCAACACCACCGGCAGGCTGCGATCGCGGGCCTTGAGGCGGGTCAGCAATTCCAGGCCATCGATGCCCGGCAGGCGAATGTCGCTGATGACGATACCGGCAAAGTTGTCGCCGACTTGCTCCAGCGCTTCTTCGGCACTGCCGACGCCGATGCAGGGAATGTCTTCCAGAGTCAGCGCCTGTTGGCAGCCGAGCAGCACATGGGGGTCGTCTTCGACGATCAGCACACTGAGATCGTTATTCATATTGGCTCGGCAGGAGTAGGGCTTACCAACGGTAAACTGAGGACGAAAGTGGTGCCACCGCTGGCCGGGTGTTCGACACCCAGATGCCCGCCGGTGGCGGCTGCGAGGCTCGCAGAAAGTGTCAGGCCCAGGCCCAGGCCTTGCGCGCCGGGCTTGGTGGTGAAAAACGGTTCGAACAGATGCTTGCGCGCTTCGGCGTCGATGCCATGGCCGTTGTCGCGCACGCGCAGGCGGTATTTGCCGTCGAATTCTTCGCCTTCCAGCCACAACTCGGGTTGCGTTTGCGCGTGCATGGCATCGAGGGCGTTGCCGATCAGGTTGACCAGAATCTGTTCCAGACGAGTCTGGTCGATGTGCAACTGCACATCGTTGAATTGCCGATGAATCTGCAGCGTTGAATGTTCCAGGCGCGCGCCGAGCAATTGCAGCGCCGCCTCGACGGCTTTGCCGAGGCTGGCCTGGCCGTGGTTGTCGCCGCGGCGGGCGAACGACCTCAGGCTGGCGGTGATGCGGCCCATGCGGTCGATCAGGTCGTTGATGGTTTTCAGGTTGGTACTGGCGACGTCCAGTTGCCCACGCTCAAGGAAGCGCACGGTGTTACCCGAAAGCGTGCGCATCGCCGCCAGCGGCTGGTTCAGTTCGTGGGCGATGCTGGTCGACATCTGGCCGATGGCGGCGAGTTTACCGGCCTGCACCAGTTCATCCTGGGCGCGGCGCAAAGTCTCTTCGGCCTGACGGCGTTCGCGAATCTGGCTCTTCAACCGTTCGTTGCTGGCGCGCAGATCAGTGGTGCGTTCGGTAATCCGACGCTCGAGTTGATTGTTGGCTTCCTGCAGGGCTTCACGGGCGGCGAGGCGGGTGGCGATGACTTTGCGCCGCTCGTTCCAGGCAATCAGCAGGAAAGCCAGGAAGGCGAACGCCACGGCAACCAGAATGCCTTGGTTGATCGCTTCACGGCGCAGGTCCTGTAGCGGAGTGAGCAGGGTGAAATTCCACGGCGTGTCGCTCAGCGGCCGGGTCTGCGCCAGATAACTGATGTCGTCTTCGTCGGACTGCACTTCGCTGTTGGCCGGGAAGGTGAGTTTTTCCACGCCTTCGTCCAGCGTTTCGCGGGCCAGCGGTTGCAGTTCGTTGAGCGGGAACCAGTAATACTGCAGGCTGCGCGCCAGCTTCTCTTTAACCTCGTCGCTCAGCGGGATCACCGACTTGAGGCGTCGGGCCGGATCGCTGGAGAGAATGATGATGCCGTTTTCATCGCTGACAAAGGCTTCCAGGCGTGCGCGCTGCCAGCGTTCTTCCATGGCTTCCAGGCGCACTTTGACCACCGCGACGCCGATGATCTTGCCGTGCTCTTCGAGGCCGTGGGCCAGGTAATAACCGGGCTCACCGCTGGTGCTGCCGATGCCGTAGAAGCGCCCCGGCTCGCCGCGAACGGCTTTCTGAAAGTAGGCGCGAAAGGACAGGTCTTCACCGAGGTAACTGTCGACATCGCGCCAGTTGCTGGTGGCCATGACCCGGCCGGTGGTGTCCATGACGTAGATGGCCCGACTGCGGCTGCGCCGGTTCAGGCCTTCAAGGTAATCGTTGACCGTACGCCGGGTTTCCGGGGTCGGGTCGGCCAGCAGCTGCGAAACACTGGTTTCGAGTTCGAGCAGGCTGGGCAGGTAGGTGTATTTGCTGATCTCGCTTTCGACCGCGCGGGCATGCAGTTCCAGCTGACGCTGACCGTTCTCGCCGAGGCTGCGGATGCCGAAATGCTCACTGGTCCAGAAGCCGATGAAACCCAGACCGATCATCAAGGCGATGACCAGCGGCGGCAGGAACAGATGACGAATCAGACGGGGCTTCACGGCAAGTGATGGCGGCGCGGCGCGATAGAGATTGGGGTCGCATTTCATCACAGTTGCCTTGGGTCAACCACCACACTTGTTTCAGAGGCGCTGCCGCCCCTTGTGGGAGCGAGCCTGCTCGCGAAAGCGCTGTGTCATTCACATCATCATCGTCTGACAGATCGCATTCGCGAGCAGGCTCGCTCCCACAGTTGGAGAGCGACGCTTTTTAATGCTGCAGGATTTTCTCGAGGAAGTGCTGCGCGCGTTCGGAGCGGGCGTTGATGTCGCCGAAGAATTCCTCTTTCGGGCAGTCTTCGATGATCTTGCCGGCGTCCATGAAGATCACGCGGTCGGCCACTTTGCGGGCGAAGCCCATTTCGTGGGTCACGCACATCATGGTCATGCCTTCGTGGGCCAGTTGCACCATCACGTCGAGCACTTCGTTGACCATTTCCGGGTCGAGCGCCGAGGTCGGTTCGTCGAACAGCATGACGATCGGGTCCATCGCCAGCGCACGGGCAATCGCCACACGCTGTTGCTGACCGCCGGACAATTGCCCCGGATGCTTATGGGCGTGTGCCGAGAGGCCGACGCGCTCAAGCAGTTGCAGACCTTTTTTGGTCGCCTCTTCCTTGCTGCGACCCAGCACCTTGATCTGCGCGATGGTCAGGTTTTCGGTGATGGTCAGGTGCGGGAACAGCTCGAAATGCTGGAACACCATGCCCACGCGCGAGCGCAGTTTCGGCAGGTTGGTCTTCGGGTCGGCAATCGAGGTGCCGTCGACGACGATGTCGCCTTTCTGGAACGGCTCCAGCGCGTTGACGCACTTGATCAGCGTCGACTTGCCCGAGCCCGACGGACCGCAGACCACGATCACTTCGCCTTTCTTGACCTCGGTGCTGCAATCAGTCAGCACCTGGAAGTCCCCATACCACTTGTTGATGTTCTTGATAGAGATCATACGGCGAACCTTTTTTGCAGACGCTTGACCAGCAGCGAGGCGGAAAAGCTGATGATGAAGTAGACGACACCGGCGAAGATCAGGAACTCGTTGGAACGGCCGATGATGTCGCCGTTCGAGCGCGCGGAGTTGAGGAAGTCGACCAGGCCCACGGTGTAGACCAGCGAGGTGTCCTGGAACAGGATGATGCTCTGTTGCAGCAGCAACGGCGTCATCTTGCGGAACGCCTGGGGCAGGATGATCAGGCGCATGGTCTGGCCGTAGGTCATGCCCATCGCTTGCGCGGCGGCCATCTGGCCTTTGGGAATCGACTGCACGCCGGCCCGGACGATTTCACAGAAATACGCCGCTTCGAACATCATGAAGGCCACGACGCACGAGGTGAATGCACCGATCGGTGTGTCTTCACCGGTGATCCAGCGCAGCACGAACGGCACCGCCAGGTAGAACCAGGTGATCACCAGCAGCAACGGGATCGAACGGAAATAGTTGACGTACGCGCCGGCAACGTTCGACAGCAGTTTGCTCGACGACAGGCGCATCAGCGCCAGGATCGTGCCGAGCACGATGCCGCCGATCACGCCCATGACCATCAACTGCAAGGTCATGACCATGCCGTTCCACAGGCCCGGGATCGCGGGGATGATGCCGCTGAAATCGAAGTCCATTATTTACCCCCCACGGAGATCAGGCCGGGCACGGCGACTTTCTTCTCGACCATGCGCATCAGCAACATCAGGCTCATGTTCAGGGTGAAGTAGATCAGCGTGGCCAGGGTGAAGGCTTCAAACAGGTTGGCCGAGAACTCGGCGGTCTGTTTGGTTTGTGCCAGCAATTCCATCAAGCCGATCAGGGACGCCACGGAGGAGTTCTTGAAGACGTTGAGGAATTCCGAGGTGAGCGGCGGAATGATGATCCGGTACGCCTGCGGCAGCAGCACGTTCCAGTAGATCTGCGGCAGCTTGAAACCCATCGCGCGGGCAGCGGATTCCTGGCCGCGTGGCAGCGCCTGGATACCGGTGCGCACCTGTTCGCAAACACGGGCAGCGGTGAACAGACCCAGGCACACGACGACGCTCAGGTATGCCGAGGTGGTCGGGTTAAGGTCTTGCTTGTACCAGTCCTGCAGGTTCTGCGGCAGCAGGTCGGGTACCAGGAAGTACCAGATGAACAGCTGAACCAGCAGCGGCACGTTGCGAAACAGTTCCACGTAGCAGGTCGCGATGCCGGCTACGATGCGGTTTGGCACAGTGCGCATGACCCCCAGAATGGAGCCCAGCAGCAAAGCGATGATCCACGCCACGACAGCGATGCCGATGGTCCAGCCCAGGCCGGCGATGTACCAGTCGAGATAAGTCTCGCTGCCAACGCCGGTGGACTTGAAGAACACGCCCCAGTCCCAGTTGTAATTCATTAGGGTCTCCCCTCGAAATCGATCGATGTACAAGCACCCGCTTGGGGAAGTTCCTTTCCCGTCCGACGCGGAACGCCGGACACACGCGATCGGCTCGAAAACCGCCAGGTCGAGTGTTCCACAGCAAAGCCAGCAGGCAGTAACAGACGTCTGAGGGAGGTCGCTCCCTCAGACGATAAGGTTAGTCAGGAATCAGATTTTTACGTCAGGCGCCGGCTTGTCGCTCGGGTTGGCGATCAGATCCTTCACCTTGTCGCTCATCGGGAAGTTCAGGTTCAGGCCTTTTGGCGGGATCGGGCTTTCGAACCACTTGCTGTAGATCTTGTTGATCTCGCCCGACTTGTACAGGCCGACAATGGCGTCATCGACAGCTTTCTTGAACGGCGCGTCGCCTTTGCGAACCATGCAGGCATAGGCTTCGAAGGACTGCGGCGTACCGGTGATGACCCAGTCAGTCGGCTTCTTGGCCTTGGCTTCTTCACCGGCCAGCAGCGCGTCGTCCATCATGAAGGCCACGGCGCGGCCGCTTTCGAGCATGTTGAAGGATTCGCCGTGGTCTTTGGCGGAGATGATGTTCATGCCCATCTGCTTGTCGGCGTTCATCGCTTTGATGATGCGCTCGGACGTGGTGCCAGCGGTGGTCACGACGTTTTTGCCCTTGAGGTCAGCGAAGTCGTTATAGGACGGCTTGCCTTCCTTGTCTTTCTTGACCAGCAGACGGGTGCCGATTTCGAAGATGTTGACGGTGAAGTCGACCTGCTGGGCGCGTTCGGTGTTGTTGGTGGTGGAACCACACTCGATATCCGCGGTGCCGTTCTGGATCAGCGGAATACGGGTTTGCGAGGTCACCAGGTTGTACTTGACCTGCAGGTCTGGCTTGTTCAGGTCTTTTTTCAGGGCTTCAACGATCGCCACCTGAATATCGTGGGAGTAGCCCACTGGTTTGCCAGAAGCATCTGCAATGTAGGAAAACGGAATTGAGCTGTCGCGGTGAGCGAGCGTGATGGTGCCCGAATCGTTGATTTTCTTCAGGGTGCCGGTGAGTTCGGCGGCGAAAACTGGCGTGCTGATCAGAGCGGCAGCAATGGCTGCGCCCAGGATATGGGGAACGATGCGCATCAAATTTTCCTCGACATTGTTTTTTTTATGGAGCCAGTTTGTCGGCCCTTTTGTGCTTCGAATGCCTGACGGCTCCTGAAGTGTTGGCTCAGCGGGCATTCGTCGAGAGAGTGTAGAGCATGAGTCGTGCCAGAGCAGTCGCCGATGGTTAAGTGGCTGTTTTATAACGGTATTAAAGTTTTGTGATGGTATTTGGCGATGTGGCTGATCCGGTTTCCCGAATTTGACCGAAGAGTCTCGTTCGGAAAACCGAACGGCTAAAAGCCCCTCATCGGAACGCCGCCCGCCTAGCCCTCTCCCGAAGGGAGAGGGGACCGACCGCGTTGTTTGGGCAAGTCCCGCCTACGTGAGATACCGAGTCGAACTCACGTTTAGAACCCCATGAAGATCGGCTCCCTTTCCCCCTCTACCCCCTGGGGGAGAGGGCTGGGGTGAGGGGGAAAGATCTAACTGACACAATCAGGTTCAACAGAACCCACAAAACAAAAAGCCCCTGAATCTCTCAATCCAGGGGCTTTCGTTTAAACAATGCTCACATCACGCCGCTTCGATCTTGCTACGGTTCTGCTCAACCTTACCCAGATACACCGCCAGTTTCTCCTGCTCTGCCGAAGTGGTGAAAAGTCCCAGCTTGCTACGACGCCACAGAATATCGTGCGCGGTGGTCGCCCATTCTTCGCTGCACAGATAATCGACCTCACGGGTGTAGAGCCCGCCGCCGATGTGTTCGCCCATGTCAGCCAGGCTTTCCACGCCTTCGAGCATGCGCCAGGTGCGGCTGCCATAGGTGACGGACCAGCGACGGGCGATTTCTGTCGGGACGAAGTCGAACTTGTCGCGGATCAGTGCGCTGAGCGCCTGCGGGGTGGTCATGTCTTCGCCGCCGGGCAGGGTCGCCGTGGCGGTCCAGCTTGGGCGCATCTGGGTGAAGAACGGCATCAACTGCGCCATCGCCGACTCGGCGAGCTTGCGGTAGGTGGTCAACTTACCGCCGAACACCGACAGCAACGGGGCTTCCTGCGCGTTGCCCGACAGCGCCAAGGTGTAGTCGCGGGTCACGGCTGACGGATTATCCGACTCGTCGTTGCACAGCGGACGTACGCCCGAGTAGCTGTGCTGGATGTCGTCACGGCTGAGCTGTTTCTTGAAGTGTTCGTTGACCACTTTCAGCAGATAGTCGGTTTCAGCTTCGGTGATCGCCACTTTCGCCGGGTCGCCGGTGTACTCGCGGTCGGTGGTGCCGATCAGGGTGAAATGGTTCAGGTACGGAATGGTGAAAACGATGCGCTGATCTTCGTTTTGCAGAATATGCGCATGCTCGCCTTCGTATAGCTTCGGCACGATGATGTGGCTGCCCTGAATCAGACGGATGCCATACGGCGATTCCATTTTCAGGTCGTCGCGAATGAACTTGGCGACCCACGGACCGGCCGCGTTGACCAAGGCTTTGGCAGTGATCGAAAACAGGCTGCCGTCAGCGCGTTCCAGGTGCAGATGCCACAAACCTTTGGCGCGACGGGCACTGACGCAACGGGTCTGGGTGTGTACGTGGGCGCCTTTTTCGCGGGCAGCCATGGCGTTCAGCACCACGAGGCGGGCATCGTCTACCCAGCAATCGGAGTATTCGAAGCCTTTCTTGATCTCGCTTTTCAGCGCGCTGTCGGCGCCGAACTTCAGGCTTTTCGAGCCCGGCAGTTTTTCCCGCTTGCCGAGGTTGTCATACAGGAACAGGCCGGCACGGATCATCCACGCCGGGCGCAAGTGCGGGCGGTGCGGCAACACGAAGCGCATCGGCTTGACGATGTGCGGCGCCTTGGCCAGCAGCACCTCGCGTTCGGCCAGTGCTTCACGTACCAGACGGAATTCGTAATGTTCGAGATAGCGCAAGCCACCGTGGATCAGTTTGCTGCTGGCCGACGAGGTGTGGCTGGCCAGATCATCCTTTTCGCAAAGGAACACCGAGAGCCCGCGACCGGCGGCATCCGCAGCGATCCCGACGCCATTGATCCCGCCACCAATGACGGCGATATCGTAGATCTCGGAGATTGGGGGCGTTCGCAAGGTAGAGGTGGACATTGGCGGGCCTCGGGCTTTTTTGATTTTCTATATTTGAAATCGAACATGAATGTTCATTTGCGAAAATGGTAGCCCATAAACACGCACACAGCCAGTCGCCTTCGATTGAAAAAACTCATCGAAGGGCGGGGAAAGGAAAATTATCGAACATGAGGTGCGCGAAAAAACGCAGAGCGATTGGCCGTATGCAGATCGTTCCCACGCTCTGCGTGTGAATGCATCCATCGACGCTCCGCGTCGGCTTCTTGATGGGGGACGCAGAGCGTCCCGGGCTGCATTCCCACGCGGAGCGTGGGAACGAGCAAGCGAGAGGTTAAACGACTTCCAGGCGAATCTTGTGCTGACTCAGCAGTTGCGCCAGCGCCGGCACCGGTTGCTGATCGGTCACCAGGCAATCGATCAGGCTGATCGGCCCCAGCCGGATCATCGCATTGCGCCCGAACTTGCTCGAGTCCGCCGCCAGAATCACCTGACGCGCATTGGCAATGATCGCCTGACTCACACGGACTTCCTGATAATCGAAATCGAGCAGGCTACCGTCCTCGTCAATGCCGCTGATCCCGACCAGAGCGAAATCGACCTTGAACTGATTGATGAAATCCACGCTCGCCTGACCGACCACGCCGCCGTCGCGTCGTACATTGCCGCCGGTCAGCAGCACGTCAAAATCATCCTTGGCACTGAGCATCGAAGCCACATGCAGGTTGTTGGTGATGATTTTCAGATGGCTGTGATTGAGCAGCGCACGGGCAATCGATTCGGTGGTGGTACCGATGTTGATGAACAGCGAGGCGTGATCGGGGATCTGCGCGGCGATGGCTTCGCCGATGCGTTGTTTTTCATCGCGCATCTGGTCGGCGCGCATCGCATAGGCGGTATTTTCGACACTGGAATCATAAGCCGCGCCGCCATGATAGCGACGCAACAGATTGGCTTCCGCGAGCTGATTGATGTCGCGGCGAATGGTTTGCGGGGTAACAACGAACAGCGTGGCCATCTCCTCGATGCTGACATAGCCGCGTTCGCGGACCAGCTCGAGGATTTGCTGCTGACGGGGAGGCAGATTCATGGGGCTTCCTTTGGGCTGCCGTGCAAAATTTGCCCATGATGCCGCAGGAATCCGCTCCCGACCAGTTTGATGCCTGTCTGTAACTGAACCTTGGCTTATTCAGCGTCCTCACGCGCCCAGTCACGGGTACGGCTGACGGCTTTTTTCCAGCCTTTATAGAGCTTCTCTTTCGCCGCTTCGTCGAGGCTCGGTTCGAACTCGCGCTCGATCACTGCTTTGCCGCGCAGTTCTTCCAGGCTGCCCCAGAAACCGCACGCCAGACCGGCCAGATACGCCGCGCCAAGAGCGGTGGTTTCGCGCATTTGCGGGCGCTCGACCTGGGTGCCGAGGATGTCGGCCTGGAACTGCATGAGGAAGTTGTTTGCCACTGCGCCGCCGTCCACACGCAACGCCTTGAGACGTTCGCCGGAGTCCTGTTGCATGGCGTCGAGCACGTCGCGGGTCTGGTAGGCAATCGATTCCAGCGCGGCGCGGATGATGTGATCCACGCGTACGCCGCGGGTCAGGCCGAACAGCGCGCCACGGGCATACGGGTCCCAGTACGGCGCGCCGAGACCGGTGAAGGCCGGTACCAGATAGACGCCGTTGCTGTCCTTGACCTTGTTGGCGAAGTATTCGGTGTCGTGGGCGTCGTTGACGATTTTCAGTTCGTCACGCAGCCACTGCACGGTCGAACCGCCGTTGAACACCGCGCCTTCCAGTGCGTAAGCCACTTCGCCGCGTGGGCCGCAAGCGATGGTGGTGAGCATGCCGTGCTGCGATTTCACCGCTTTGTCGCCGGTGTTCATCAGCAGGAAGCAGCCGGTGCCGTAAGTGTTTTTCGCCTGGCCTGGCTCGACGCACATCTGGCCGAACAGTGCCGCTTGCTGGTCGCCAGCGATACCGCCGATGGCAATGCCGCTCTTGGTGCGACCATAGATTTCTGACGAGGCTTTGACTTCCGGGAGCATCTCGCGAGGGATGTCGAGAATTTCCAGCATCTTCGAATCCCATTCCAGCGAATGGATGTTGAAGAGCATGGTGCGCGAGGCGTTGGTGTAATCGGTGACGTGTACCTTGCCGCCAGTGAATTTCCAGATCAGCCAGCTATCGACGGTGCCGAACAGCAGCTCGCCGTTGCGCGCACGCTCGCGGCTGCCTTCGACGTTGTCGAGAATCCACTTCAGTTTGGTGCCGGAGAAGTACGGGTCGGTGACCAGGCCGGTGGTGTCGCGGATGTAGTCTTCGTGACCATCACGCTTGAGCTGCTGGCAGATCTCGGTGCTGCGGCGGCACTGCCAGACGATCGCGTTGTACACCGGCCGGCCAGTGGTCTTGTCCCACACCACGGTGGTTTCACGCTGGTTGGTGATGCCGATGGCGGCCACCTGATCGTGATGCAGACCCGCCTGGGCCAGCGCTTCGACCATCACCGCGCTCTGGGTGGCAAAGATTTCCATCGGATCGTGCTCGACCCAACCGGCCTGCGGGTAGTGCTGGACGAACTCGCGCTGCGCGGTGCAGACCACGTTCGCATCGCGGTCGAAAATGATCGCGCGCGAGCTGGTCGTACCCTGATCGAGGGCAATGATGTAGTTCTTGTTCTGAATGTCGGTCATGTCGATTGCCTTGGACGAAATAAGGGAGAGTGGGCCGTGGCGCAGGCTCGGACGGGCAGGAGCCGGCGCCGACTGTTTCAGGACGTTCTGGGTTTGCCGTCAATGGCCGGTTCTGCATCCTTTGTAGCAGGTGTGGCGCCGGTCAGGTGGCGGGCGATGAGCCCACGGTACCCGGCAGCGCCGAGGCAGGCACCGACAATCGGTGCAAAAATCGGAATCAGGAAGTACGGAATGTCACGGCCGCCAGTGAAGGAAATTTCACCCCAGCCAGTGAAGAAAGTCATCAGTTTCGGACCGAAATCGCGCGCCGGGTTCATCGCAAAACCGGTCAGCGGGCCCATCGAGCTGCCGATCACGGCGATCAGCAAGCCGATCAGCAGCGGCGCCATCGGGCCGCGCGGCAAGCCATTGTTGTCGTCGGTCAGGGCCATGATCACGCCCATCAGGATCGCGGTGATGATCATCTCGACCAGAAACGCCTGAGCGGTCGACAGCGCCGGATTGGGGAACGTCGAGAACACCGATGCCAATTCAAGGCTGGCGGCCGAGCCACGAACCATTTGGTGAGTTTGTTCGAAATCGAAGAACAGATTGCTGTACAGCGTGTAGACCAGCAGCGCGCCACAGAAGGCGCCGGCAATCTGCGAAAGAATGTAGAACGGCAGTTTGCGCTTTTCGAAATCGGCGAAAACCGCCAGGGCGATGCTTACGGCGGGGTTCAAATGCGCGCCGGAAACCCCGGCCGTCAGGTAGATCGCCATGCTCACGCCGACGCCCCAGATGATGCTGATTTCCCACAGGCCGAAGCTGGCACCCGCGACTTTGAGCGCGGCGACACAACCGGTGCCGAAGAAGATCAGAAGGGCAGTGCCCAGGAACTCGGCCATGCATTGGCCGGAAAGCGATGGTTGCGGTAAAGCAGCTGTCATTGAAAACCTCGGTTCTTTTTCTTGTGTAGCGCCTTGCCAACGGAACAGGGCGCGATCTTCACCGGGTCGGAATCCCCATTCGGTTCCCGGGTTACTGCTGGGTACTGCATTAAGCATGATTCTTACATTATTCAGATTCGAAAAAATATAGACAAGAAACAAACCTGTCAAAGGTCGAAAGTGAACCGTCGGTCACAATAAAACTATTCGCTGTGTGAATGATCAGCGCGGCGATCAGCTTGAATACAGCGCGAAGCCACGGGATTCGCGGCCTGGAATAGAGCCTTTTGCCCAACGATGACCTAGAATCCGCCGCAGGTTTTTTCAAAGACTGCCGAACCCGGAGCTGCCATGACCCCAGCGTTGGACTTGTTGAAAAAAGTTCGTGCCGAACATCGCGTGCACAGTTACGAACATGACCCCAAAGCCGCTTCGTATGGGCTGGAGGCCGCAGAGAAACTGGCGCTCGAGCCGGCGCAGGTGTTCAAGACGTTGTTGGCAGCGAGCGAAAAAGGCGAATTGCTGGTGGCGGTGGTGCCGGTCGTCGGAAGCCTTGATCTCAAAGGACTGGCGCACGCGGCAGGGGTGAAAAAAGTCGAAATGGCTGATCCGGCAGCGGCGCAGCGATCCACCGGATATCTGTTGGGCGGCATCAGTCCGCTGGGACAAAAGAAGCGCCTGCGCACCTTTATCGATAACTCGGCGCAAGGCTTCGCCACCATTTATGTCAGCGCCGGGCGCCGTGGGCTGGAAGTCGAACTGGCGCCGGCAGTGCTTGCCGAGCACACCCAGGCGACATTTGCCGACATCGGCCGGCCATGAACGGCCTCGGCACTGTATGAAAGAAAATCGCCGGTTCTGTCACTGGCGCCGGCCGCCGCGTGGTCGCATGCTGTGTCGACTGACTTAAAGGAGAAGGTTATGCAGCTTGCGTTTCATCAGGTCGACGCGTTCAGTGACCGGCCGTTCAGTGGCAATCCGGCCATGGTCTATCGGCTCGATGCGTGGCTCGCCGAGGAGTTGATGCAGAAGATCGCCGCCGAACACAATCTGGCGGAAACCGCGTTTCTGGTGCGCGAAGGCCAGACCTGGCATATCCGCTGGTTCACCCCGACCACCGAAGTGCCGCTGTGTGGGCACGCGACACTGGCCAGCGCCTATGTGCTGTTCGAGATCTACGGCGAAACCGCCGAGCGTATCGACTTCATCTGCAAATCCGGGCCGCTGAGCGTCAGCCGTGAGGGCGATCGGTTGTGGCTGGATTTCCCGACGATTGTGCCGAGCGAGATTGGCGTGACACTGGACGTAGAGCGCGCACTGGGTGTCGAAGCGGTTGATGTGCTCGGCTCCAACGAGCTGTTCGTGGTGCTGGAATCGGAGCAGGCGGTGCTTGATTGCACGCCGGACATGGCGGCGCTGGCGAAGCTGCCGTGGCTGGGCGCGATCGTTACCGCGCGGGGTAACCAGCATGATTTCGTCTCACGCTATTTCGCCCCGGCGATTGGTATCAATGAAGATCCGGTCACTGGTTCGACCCACTGCAGCCTGATTCCGTATTGGTCAAAGCGTCTGGGCAAATCCAGTCTGACCGCGTGCCAGCGCTCGGCGCGGGGTGGGGAACTGTTCTGTCGACTGGAAGGTGAGCGGGTGAAGATCGGCGGCAATGCGACATTGGTGGCGAGTGGCACCCTGAGTTTAGGCTGATACAAAACAGACTGTGGGAGCGAGCCTGCTCGCGAATACGGTAGGCCAGTCAAAGCATCTTTGACTGATACACCGCTTTCGCGAGCAGGCTCGCTCCCACATTTTTACCCGGTCTGGATCAGAGGGCCGTGCTATGCCGGCGAACCCCATTTTCCACTGCAGGAATTTGCGCCGCCGTGCTGCCGGATGCCTGGAACAGCACCAAATGCTCGGCCACTACCCGAATCCCCACATCGGCACCGACCTGATGGTCCGCATGGCTGGGGAAAATCGATTCCAGCTGCGCACCGGTCGGTAACTGCAAGCGATACAGCGTTGAAGCACCGAGGAACGTCTTGCCGACAATCCGCGCCTTCAGTGCGCTGTCCGGCGCATAGACAATGTCGTCCGGCCGCAGCAGCACATCGACCGCTCCGCCAATTGGCCAGGTATAAGCACGGTTGCCGCGCAGCTCACCGAGTTCGGTCTGCACCGACTCCGGGCTGGCGAGTTGCCCGCGAATGAAATAACCCTGACCGATGAAACTGGCCACATAAGGCGTCGCCGGCTCGTGGTAGAGGTTGTATGGCGTGTCCCACTGTTCCAGCCGACCTTCCTTGAATACGCCGACGTGATCGCTGACGGCGAAGGCTTCTTCCTGATCGTGGGTCACCAGAATCGCGCTGGTGCCACGCGCCTTGAGAATGTCGCGCACCTCGTGGCTGAGCTTGCGCCGCAGTTCGCCATCCAGGTTGGAAAACGGCTCATCGAGCAGCAACAGTTGCGGCTCCGGCGCCAGGGCGCGGGCGAGGGCGACGCGCTGTTGCTGACCGCCGGACAATTCGTGCGGGAAGCGCTTGCCGAGGTTCTTCAGGTTGACCAGCTCCAGCAGCTCTTCGGTGACGCGTTGCTTGTTCGGGTGCTTGCGAATGCCGAAGGCGATGTTGTCGGCCACGCTCAGGTGCGGAAACAGCGCGTAATCCTGGAACACCATGCCGATCCGGCGTTTCTCCGGCGCCAGGGTGAACCCGGCGCTGGACAGGGTTTCACCACCGAGGGTGATTTCGCCCTCGTGCACCGGCTCGAAACCGGCGATGGCGCGCAGTGTGGTGGTCTTGCCGCAGCCGGACGAGCCGAGCAGGCAACCGATGTCGCCGGCGTTGAGGTGCAGATTGAGATTCTGCACCACACGTTGATCTTGATAGCCGCAAGCGAGGTTGCGCAGGTTCAGCAGTAATTCATGACTCATGCGTGGTGATATGCCGGTTCGACGAGGAACTCGAGCAGGGCCTTCTGTGCGTGGAGACGGTTTTCTGCCTGATCCCAGGCAACAGAGCGCGGGTCATCAAGCAGGTCGAGACTGATTTCTTCGCCGCGGTGCGCCGGCAGGCAATGCATGAACAGCACGTCCTCGGCCGCGAGGTCGAGCAGCGCACGGTTGACCTGAAACGGCGCGAACAGCTTGAGGCGTTTGGCAGTTTCCTCTTCCTGACCCATCGAAGTCCAGACATCGGTGCTCACCAGATGCGCGCCACGCACGGCGTCCTGCGGATCGCGGACGATGGTCACGCGGTCACCGGCACGGGCGACGAACTCGGGATTCGGTTCATAACCCTGCGGGCAGGCAACGCGCAACTGGAAGTCGAACTGGATCGCCGCTTCTATATAGCTGTTGCACATGTTGTTGCCGTCGCCGATCCACGCCACGGTCTTGCCCTGGATCGAGCCGCGATGTTCGAGGAAGGTTTGCATGTCGGCCAGCAACTGGCACGGGTGCAGATCGTCGGACAGGCCGTTGATCACCGGCACGCGCGAGTTGGCGGCGAATTCGGTCAGGGTGCTGTGGGCGAAGGTGCGGATCATCACCGCATCGAGCATGCTCGACATGACGATGGCGCAGTCGCCGATCGGCTCACCACGGCCCAGTTGGGTGTCGCGCGGCGAGAGGAAGATCGCCTGGCCGCCGAGCTGGATCATCCCGGCCTCGAAAGAGATGCGGGTGCGGGTCGAGGACTTTTCGAAAATCATCCCCAGCACACGGTTTTTCAGAGGCTCGAACAGTACGCCGCGCTTACGCAGGTCCTTGAGCTCAACGCCTCGACGGATCACGCTGACCAGCTCTTCGGGCGTGCAATCCATCAGGGAGAGAAAGTGCCTTGCGCTCATCATTGACTACCTTTTTGCTACCAACCGCAGATGCTCAAAACCTTGTTTAACGGAACAACGGGCGAGACCTGCGGCGTAAGCCGCACGGGGCGACGGAATAGGGGAAGGCGCGATATTGACATTAAATGTCGCGTTACGCCAATAGGCTACGGTTTACGCGGGAATCGAAGGGCGCACTGCGCATCGCAGTCGCGCATTTGAAGCCGGGTTCAGGGCAGCAGCGAGCCTCTTTGTACACTGGCCCCGCCGCGCTTGGCAATGCGCCGCGCCGCACCCGGCCTGGCTTTGGTCGGTTTCGCGCGGGGTGGCGGCGAATTCTCTTGGTCGGATGTCCGGGTTGAAACATTTGCTAAAGCAAAGTGCTGGGTTATAAATAACATTCGAGCGACGCAGGAAGCCTCCGCATGGAATCGAAAGAACAACTGTTAATGGAACTGCTGGGCCACACGGCTCGCTCCTTGACCCACCTCACCGCCTCGGTCACCTCAATGTCGTTCGAACTGCTGCGCAGTGAAGACGAAGTGGTGAAGACGGCCGGTCGCCACATGATCGACCGCATGGCCACCATCAGCGCCGGACTCGACGAGCATTGGCGGTTGATCGGCGAGCTGACCGGCGTACACGTCGCCCACGAGCAGATCGAAACCATTCAGGAAATCCAGCTGGCGCCGCCACCCCAGTTGCCGTCGAACTGACGACGCGGCGCTATCGGCCCGCCTGATACGCCCCGATTCACAAGACGAACGTCGCTGGCGCCGTGGTCCTGCCGGGGCCATAGTTTTGTTCCCGCGGGCGCGATCGCCCGTCCCGAACAAGACAGAGACTGGCCATGACCAAGACTCTCCATCACCGTGCCTGCCACCTGTGTGAAGCCATCTGTGGCCTGACCATCGAGACCACTGAAGCCGATGGCCAGGTCGCGATCACCTCAATCAAGGGCGATGCCCTCGACACTTTCAGTCGCGGCCACATCTGCCCCAAAGCGGTGGCATTGCAAGATATCCAGAACGACCCGGATCGCCTGCGCCAACCGATGCGGCGGGTCGGTAGCGAGTGGCTGCCGATCGGCTGGGATGAAGCGTTTGCGTTGGTGGCATCGAAGCTGGCGGCGATTCAGGAGCGTCACGGGCAAAACGCCGTGGCGGTGTATCAGGGCAACCCGAGCGTGCATAACTATGGGTTGATGACCCACAGCAACTACTTTCTCGGCTTGCTGAAAACCCGCAATCGCTACTCGGCGACGTCAGTTGATCAGTTGCCCCATCACCTGAGCAGTTATCTGATGTACGGCCACGGCTTGCTGCTGCCGATTCCGGACATCGATCACACCGATTTCATGTTGATCCTGGGCGGTAATCCGCTGGCGTCCAATGGCAGCATCATGACCGTGCCGGATGTCGAGAAGCGCCTCAAGGCGATTCAGGCGCGCGGCGGCAAAGTGGTCGTGGTCGATCCGCGCCGCAGCGAAACAGCAGCGATGGCGGATCAGCATCTGTTCGTGCGCCCGGGCGGCGATGCGGCGCTATTGTTCGGTGTGCTCAATACCCTGTTCAGCGAAGGTCTGACCCGCGACAGTCATCTGCCGGTCGATGGCCTCGACGAGGTGCGCGCTGCGGTGGCGACGTTTACTGCGCAGGCGATGAGCCCGTTGTGTGCCGTTCCGGCCGAGCAGATCCGCCAACTGGCACGCGACTTTGCCGCTGCGCCAAGTGCGGTGTGCTACGGACGCATGGGCGTTTCGACTCAGGCGTTCGGCACGCTGTGCCATTGGCTCGTGCAGTTGATCAATCTTGTTACCGGCAACCTCGACCGGGTCGGCGGTGCGTTGTGCACCGAACCCGCTGTCGATCTGGTGGCCTCGACCTCGGGCGGGCATTTCAACAAATGGCAGAGTCGCGTGTCGGGCCGGCCGGAATACGGTGGCGAGCTGCCGGTGTCGGCACTGGCCGAGGAAATGCTCACCGAAGGCGAAGGGCAGATCCGCGCGCTGATCACCGTGGCTGGCAACCCTGTTTTGTCGACGCCGAACGGGCGGCAACTGGAGCAGGCACTGGACGGGCTGGAGTTCATGCTCAGCATTGACCTGTACATCAACGAAACCACGCGCTACGCCGACCTGATCCTGCCGTCGACTTCGGCGCTGGAAAACGATCACTACGACACCACGTTCAATCTGTTTGCGGTGCGCAATGTCACCCGCTTCAATCGCGCAATCCTCGCCAAACCTGAAGGCGCGCTGCACGATTGGGAAATCTTCGTCGGCCTTGCCAAAGCCTTCGCGGCGCAGACCGGCAAGGAACTGAAACCGACCATGCCGCCGTCGATGATGATCGACATGGGCCTGCGCATGGGCCTTTACGGCGACGCATCCGAACACAAACTGTCGCTGGCGACACTGTTCGATCATCCGCACGGGATTGACCTGGGCGCTCTGAAGCCGAATCTGGCTGCACGTCTGAAAACCCCGTGTCAGCGAGTTCAGGCCGCACCACCGGAAATACTCGCCGATCTTCAACGCTTCGCCGCGTTGCAGGCGCCCGCCATCGATCAACTGCTGATGATCGGCCGCCGTCACGTGCGCAGTAACAATTCGTGGATGCACAACTACCATCGTCTGGTGAAGGGCAAGCCGCGTCATCAGTTGCTGATGCATCCGGACGATCTCGCCAGCCGAGGCCTCAGTGACGGCCAGCGAGTACGCGTCAGTTCGCGGGTCGGGCAGATCGAAGTGGAGGTGCTGGGCAGCGAGGACATGATGCAAGGGGTGGTCAGCCTGCCGCACGGTTGGGGTCATGCGCGACTTGGCGTGCAGATGGCAATTGCCAGCGGCCAGCCGGGCTCAAGCGCCAACGACCTGACCGATGAATGCCAGCTCGATGAGTTGTCCGGCAACGCGGCGCTCAATGGTGTGCCGGTCACGGTAGTGGCGGCTTGAGCATGTGTCTGTCGGGGAGACCGAGCAGCGCGCTCGGGATTCCGTTACAATGCGCCACCGTGCCGACCCATGAGTCGGAAAGTTCAGCCGAGGTGCTCCATGGATATCATCGAAACGATTAAAGAGCAGATTGCCAACAACACCATTCTGCTTTACATGAAAGGCTCGCCGAATGCCCCGCAGTGCGGCTTCTCCGCAAAAGCTGCGCAGGCTGTCATGGCCTGTGGCGAAAAGTTTGCGTACGTGGACATCCTGCAGAACCCGGAAATCCGCGCCAACCTGCCGAAGTACGCCAACTGGCCGACTTTCCCGCAACTGTGGGTGGGTGGCGAGCTGATCGGCGGCAGCGACATCATGACCGAGATGGCAGCAGACGGTTCGCTGCAAAGCACCATCAAGTCGGCGGTCGAAGCCGCTGCGGCGAACAAGTCCGAAGCCTAAGCGCTTTTCTGTAGGAGTGAGCCTGCTCGCGATAGCGTTCTTTCAGTTGTTTAAGTATTGACTGATCCACCGCCATCGCGAGCAGGCTCGCTCCCACAGGGACTTCGGCACTGACCGAAGTTCAGGCAATAAAAAGCCCCGCACCTCAAAAGAGGGCGGGGCTTTTTCGTATCTGGCGTTCAGCGGGCGCTGACTTACTCTTCGCCCATCTGCGATTGCAGATAGTTCTCCAGACCGATCTTGTCGATCAGGCCCAGTTGAGTTTCCAGCCAGTCGATGTGTTCTTCCTCGGACTCGAGAATGTCTTCGAGCAGTTCACGGCTGCCGAAGTCGGCAACGGTTTCGCAATGGGCGATGGCGGCTTTCAGGTCGGCGTGGCCGGTCTTCTCGATACGCAGATCGCACTCAAGCATTTCACGGGTGTGCTCGCCGATGTGCAGCTTGCCCAGGTCCTGCACGTTCGGCAGGCCTTCAAGGAACAGGATGCGCTTGATCAGCTTGTCCGCGTGCTTCATCTCGTCGATGGATTCTTTGTATTCGTGCTTGCCGAGCTTGTTCAGACCCCAATCTTCGTACATGCGTGCATGCAGGAAGTACTGATTGATCGCGACCAGCTCATTGGCGAGGATCTTGTTGAGATGCTGGATGACGGTAATGTCGCCTTTCATGATCGGAGTCCTGCCCTGTAATCGCGGTATATAAGGCGGAGTTTGAGCTTCACACTTATAAGTGTCAAACCTAAGTTATTGAATAATATATGAAAATTAATCGGAATAAGAATGTTTGTGTTCCGCGTCTTGGCGCTAAGCGATTGATTTTCAGGCATAAAAAAACCGGACATAAGTCCGGTTCTTTGAAATTGGGCTGATCAGGCGGCAGTAAATTCTGCAGGGTAGGGAATCGCGGCCTGAGCGGTTTGCAGCTTGGTCAGGGTTTCACGTACTACTTCCTTGGCCAGGCACGCACATTTGCCGCATTGGCTGGCGACGCCGGTCGCCTGGCGAACTTCTTTGTAGCTGCAGCAACCTTCATAGATCGCTTCGCGGATCTGTCCGTCGGTGACGCCAGTGCAGAGGCAAACATACATAAGTAAGAACCGTCGCTGGTTGTGACTCAATTGCGATGGATCTTAATGTTAACGAGAATGATTGTCAAAGTGCTTTCCGGCAGGTTTTGAGCTTATTTGGCTCATGACTGACGAACGGTGTTTGAGCGTCGATTGCCTGTCCTTATAAATGCTCAACGGACAGCCGACGTGGAAAATCCGTTGAGGACAGGCCAAAAACGCAGTGTATGATGGTCGTCCCTTGCGAAGAGGGTTCGTGTCACAGGGCTGTCGCCTGAGGGTGGCAGGCTGGCCCGGACCCTGAACTTCAAGTCTTTACACCAGGAGATATCAATGAGCGTACTCGTAGGCAAACAAGCCCCTGACTTCACCGTCCCGGCCGTACTCGGCAATGGCGAGATCGTTGACAGCTTCACCCTGTCCTCGGCCATCAAAGGCAAATACGGCCTGGTGTTCTTCTACCCGCTGGACTTCACCTTCGTCTGCCCGTCCGAGCTGATCGCTCTGGACAACCGCATGGCCGACTTCAAGGCACGCAACGTTGAAGTGATCGCTGTGTCGATCGACTCGCACTTCACCCACAACGCGTGGCGCAACACCCCGGTCAACAATGGCGGCATCGGCCAGGTGAAATACACCATGGCAGCCGACATGAAGCACGACATCGCCAAGGCTTACGACGTTGAGTCGGAAGGCGGCGTAGCGTTCCGTGGCGCGTTCCTGATCGACGACAAGGGCGTTGTCCGCTCGCAGATCATCAACGACCTGCCACTGGGCCGTAACATGGAAGAGCTGATCCGTCTGGTTGACGCACTGCAATTCCACGAAGAGCACGGCGAAGTCTGCCCGGCCAACTGGAAGAAAGGCGACAAAGGCATGAACGCTTCGCCAGAAGGCGTTGCGGCTTACCTGACCGAGAACGCTGCTGCCCTGTAAGGCGCAACGTCGAGGTACAAAAAAACCGGCCCACGTGGCCGGTTTTTTCATGCGCGGGATTGATCGACGAGGATCAGTCGTCGAAATCTTCCCAGCCGCCCATCTGTTTCCAGCGGTTGACGATGCCACAGAACAGCTCAGCGGTTTTCTCGGTGTCGTAACGCGCCGAGTGCGCCTCGCGGCCATCAAAATCGATACCGGCGGCCTGACAGGCTTTGGCCAGCACGGTTTGACCGTAGGCCAGACCGGCCAGGGTCGCGGTGTCGAAACTGGAGAACGGGTGGAACGGGTTGCGCTTCATGTCCAGACGCGCAACTGCCGCGTTGAGGAAGCCCAGATCGAAACTGCTGTTATGCCCGACCAGAATCGCCCGCTTGCAGCCGTTGGCCTTCAGCGCCTTGCGAATGCCACGGAAAATGTCGGTGAGCGCGGTTTCTTCGCTGACGGCCATGCGCAGCGGGTGATCGAGTTTGATCCCGGTGAACTCCAGCGCCGCTGCTTCGACGTTAGCGCCTTCGAACGGCTCGACGCGGAAGAAGTAGGTGTGATCCGGGTATACAAATCCCTTTTCATCCATGGCGATTGTGGTCGCGGCGATCTCCAGCAAGGCATCGGTGGCCGCGTTGAAACCACCGGTTTCTACGTCGACGACAACCGGCAGGTAACCGCGAAAACGTGCTGCCATCGGATGGCGGGGACCGCCGCCGCCATTTTGACCGTCCAGTTCGTCGTCGAAATGCTCTTCACTCACGCGTGTTCCTCCAGCAGGCGCCAGCGCAGTTTTTCACCGGCGCGCAGCGGGATAACGGTCAGCTCGCCGAAAGGCAGGCTGGTCGGGGCGGTCCATTCTTCACGAACCAGGGTGATGCGGTCGGTGTTCGTCGGCAGGCCGTAGAAGCGCGGGCCGTTGAGGCTGGCGAAGGCTTCAAGCTTGTCCAGCGCGTTACGTTGTTCGAACGCTTCGGCGTACATCTCGATGGCGGCGTACGCGGTGTAGCAGCCGGCGCAGCCGCAGGCGGCTTCCTTGGCGTGCTGGGCGTGCGGAGCAGAATCGGTGCCGAGGAAGAACTTGGCGCTGCCACTGGTGGCTGCGTCGAGCAAGGCTTCCTGATGCGTATTGCGCTTGAGGATCGGCAGGCAGTAAAAATGCGGCCGAATTCCGCCCACCAGCATGTGGTTGCGGTTGTACAACAGGTGATGTGCGGTGATGGTTGCGCCAACGTTGGCCGAGGCCTCGTTGACGAACTGCACGGCATCGCCGGTGGTGATGTGTTCGAACACCACTTTCAGCGTCGGGAACCGCTCGACCACTCGGCGCATGTGTTCATCGATGAAAATCTTTTCGCGGTCGAACACGTCGACGTCGCCACGGGTGACTTCGCCGTGGATCAACAGCGGCATGCCGACGTCGGCCATGGCTTCCAGCGCCGGGAAAATCTTGTCGATGCTGGTCACGCCGGAATCGGAGTTGGTGGTCGCGCCGGCCGGGTACAGCTTGGCGGCGTACACAAAACCGCTGGCCTTGGCCTGACGGATTTCTTCCGGTTGGGTGCGGTCGGTGAGGTACAGCACCATCAACGGCTCGAACTGACTGCCGGCCGGGCGGGCAGCGAGAATGCGCTGACGATAGCCGTCGGCTTCAGCGGCGTTGCGCACCGGTGGCACCAGGTTGGGCATGATGATCGCGCGCCCGAAGGTGCGAGCCACATCGGCAACGGTATTGGTCAACACGGCACCATCGCGAAGATGAATGTGCCAGTCGTCGGGACGCAGCAGGGTCAGGCGGTCAGACATGAGGGGCTTCCAGGCGGGTCAAACTGAGGCGAATGCTACCGGAAAAGACTCTTGCAGGCACCCGCTATCAAGTTTTGCCACAAGCGTCCGATATCCCGAAGGTATGCCGTAAACATTGTGTGAATCGGTGTTTGTGTTTCACAAGCCAATGGAGCCTCCCGTGCGCCAGCGTTATCTAGCCCTGCTCAGTGTGTTTGCCAGCCTCCCTGCGATGGCGCTTACCTACCAGACCCGTCTGGAGAACATTGAGTGGACGGTCGCCGGCGACAAGTTCGAGTGCCGTCTGACCCAGCCGATCACCGATTTCGGCTCAGGCGAGTTCGTGCGCAAAGCGGGTGAACAGGCGATCTTCCGGCTTAATGCCTACAACGCCATGCTTGGCGGCGGCTCGGCGACGTTGCTCGCTGCCGCTGCACCGTGGCAGCCGGGACGTGGCGATATCAATCTGGGCTCAGTCCGCCTGGGCAGCGGCAACGTGTTGTTCAACAGTTCGCAGTCGCAGGCCGGGGGGCTGATCAGCGGTCTGCTGGACGGTCGCAGTCCGGTTGTACGCCGCGCATCGGGCGACGGTCGGGTCTCGGAGGTGCGCCTGCTGCCGGTCAAGTTCAGCAAGGCATTCAACGATTATCAGACCTGTGTGGCGAAGTTGCTGCCGCAGAATTTTGATCAGATCAAGCAATCGCAGATCGGTTTCCCCGGCGAAGGCGTTGACCTCGACCCGGCGGCCAAAGCCAAACTGCAAGTGATGCTCGAATACATGAAGGCTGACCCGACGGTGAACCACATCGAACTCGACGGCCACTCGGACAACAGCGGCAATCGCCTGACCAACCGCGAACTGTCGCGCCGCCGGGCGCTGGCGGTGGTCGACTTCTTCAAGGCCAATGGTATTCAGGAGTCGCAGATCACTGTGCGTTTCCACGGCGAGCAGTATCCGATCGTGCCGAACACCAACAAAGCCAACCGTGCGAAGAACCGTCGTGTCAACGTGAAACTGGCGCGCGTCGCACCCACGACAGCCCCGGCTCCGGCACCGCAGGCGAGTACACCAGCCACGGCGGCAACGACTTCCTGACTCGCCGGTCATCGTCGCGCTCTCGACAGATTCTGTCGCTTTGTCGTCTTAAGCTGTCGCGCCTCTGTAAATTATCGCGTTTGAGCGGTAGACTCCCCGGCTTTCCGTAGAACCCCGTGGAGTGATGGCATGGCGGACGTAAACAAGGTCGTTCTGGCGTATTCCGGCGGCCTGGACACTTCGGTGATCCTCAAGTGGCTGCAGGATACTTATAACTGTGAAGTGGTGACCTTCACCGCTGATCTCGGTCAAGGCGAAGAGGTCGAGCCGGCCCGCGCCAAGGCCCAGGCCATGGGCGTCAAAGAAATCTACATCGACGACCTGCGCGAAGAGTTCGTGCGCGATTTCGTCTTCCCGATGTTCCGCGCCAACACCGTTTACGAAGGCGAGTACCTGCTGGGTACTTCCATCGCACGTCCGCTGATCGCCAAGCGTCTGATTGAAATTGCCAACGAAACCGGTGCCGATGCCATTTCCCACGGCGCGACCGGCAAGGGCAACGACCAGGTACGTTTCGAACTGGGTGCCTACGCGCTCAAGCCAGGCGTAAAAGTGATCGCCCCTTGGCGCGAGTGGGACTTGCTGTCGCGCGAGAAGCTGATGGACTACGCCGAGAAGCACGCGATCCCGATCGAGCGTCACGGCAAGAAGAAATCCCCGTACTCGATGGACGCCAATCTGCTGCACATCTCCTATGAAGGCGGCGTGCTGGAAGATACCTGGACCGAGCACGAAGAAGACATGTGGAAATGGACCGTCTCCCCGGAGAACGCTCCTGACAAGGCGCAATACCTGGAACTGACCTACCGTAACGGCGACATCGTTGCGCTGGACGGCGTTGAAATGACTCCGGCCACCGTGCTGGCGACGCTGAACAAGATCGGTGGTGCTCACGGTATCGGCCGTCTCGATATTGTCGAAAACCGTTATGTCGGCATGAAGTCCCGTGGCTGCTACGAAACCCCGGGCGGCACCATCATGCTGCGCGCTCACCGCGCCATCGAATCGATCACCCTGGACCGCGAAGTCGCTCACCTCAAAGACGAGCTGATGCCGAAATACGCCAGCCTGATCTACACCGGCTACTGGTGGAGCCCTGAGCGTCTGATGCTGCAACAGATGATCGACGCTTCGCAGGTCAACGTGAACGGCGTTGTGCGCCTGAAGTTGTACAAAGGCAACGTGATCGTCACTGGCCGCAAGTCCGACGATTCGCTGTTTGATTCCAACATCGCGACCTTCGAAGAAGACGGCGGTGCTTACAATCAGGCCGACGCGGCGGGCTTCATCAAGCTCAACGCGCTGCGCATGCGCATTGCTGCCAACAAGGGCCGCAAGCTGTTCTAAGCCTCACAGGCTGACGCAAAATAAAAAGGGCGAACTTGTCTTCGAGACAGGTCGCCCTTTTTTGCATCAATGGTTGTCTGCTGCGGCCGGGCATTGTTCCGGATCCTCGCGCTTGGCAATGCCTCATGTTCAGACTCTTCCCAACAACGTCACTGCTCGTGAACAGAGGTTATAGACGATGCACAGCGTTTTGCCGGGGCCTTTCTTTACCTGCCGGGCCTGCCACAGTGCATGTTGCGTCAGCAACACATCCGATACGTGATTGGAGAGAAATACAATCACCCGCGCTGTCTTGCGATCAAGGTTGCGGATGTTGTGCAGAATCGTCGCCAGTTCTTTTGCGGCGTCGACATCCCGCGCATCGATCAGGTGCAGATGACTGACCCATGCCGGCAGTTGAATATTGTGCTGAACGATCTGACTGGATCTTGCATTGCCAACTGTCGGGGGGTCGGCCGCATTGTGGACTTTGCACGCGTCTTTGCGCTCGACATTGCCTGACTCGCTGGGAACGATACAGCTGGTCAGCCCGAATGTAGCTTGATCGCCAGGCTCGAGTGCTGAGGTGTTTCGCTTGTTATCGCGCTCACTGGTATCTATCACTTTAAGAAAGTTCTTGTCTTTATCAAAGTCTGAAGGTGAATAGAGCGAGCGATAGTTGAAGTTTAGCGTGATAAAGAAAAGAAACAGCAAGTAGAACGGAAAACTTATAAGAAACCACACATAAATCTCCCTGTCCTTGTTGTCGAGGAAAGGCAGGGATACGGCTGCAGATGTTTCCGAAATGGCTGCGAATATGGCGATGACCGTCATCGGATTGGCAATCTTGTTTTTAAGTTTGATCATCTTTGTGCTCTTCGGTTTGTTTTTTCTCATGATGGTTATTTATATGGGTAAGTGTTTAGTTGAACGGCGAGCATCCATATTTATAGAAATTTGATTGGTTTTGGTATAAATATCTTGTTTCAAGTGTTTAGGGTGGCCACGGGTTATTACATGGCAGGGCAACGGTGATTTCGTGATGTTTCCAATCGTTGAGCGATAAGTTTCCAATGCAGATTGCAACGCCTCACCGCGCTGCCACACGTAGGCATTCCTGGCGATGAATTCTGCCTAAGACGCTTTTAGTCGTAACCTGTAACAAGGGGAAAGGTGAAATTTCGCTGCGAGCACAACGGCAAAAAGCGTCAGATGTTTAGGAAGTTAACGGTTTTTTGTAGGATTAATCCGCGATCGCTGTAGGGCATGTCTCTGCATGCAAGTGCATGTCAACCCTGGCATGCCATCAAGCAAGTGACTGGGATATTGTGCGTGCTCTAAAAATTCGAACAGCGAAACTGGACTTGCCCATGAATAAAGTGCTGATCGTGGATGATCATCCTGTCATTCGTCTTGCGGTGCGTATGCTGATGGAGCGGCATGGCTACGAAGTCATTGCAGAGACGGATAACGGTGTGGATGCGTTACAACTTGCTCGAGAACAAATGCCGGATATTGTCATTCTGGATATCGGCATACCGAAACTGGATGGTCTGGAAGTTATTGCGCGGCTGACTTCAACCGCCATGCCGATCAAAGTGCTGGTGCTGACTTCGCAGGCGCCCGGGCATTTTTCGATGCGCTGCATGCAGTCGGGTGCAGCCGGTTACGTCTGCAAACAGCAGGACCTGACCGAGTTGCTCAGTGCAATCAAGGCCGTGTTGTCCGGCTACAGCTATTTTCCCAACCAGGCCTTGCATACCGTGCGCACCAGCCTGGGCAACGCTAGCGAAGCCGACATGGTCGATCGTTTGTCCGGGCGGGAAATGATGGTGCTGCAGCAGTTGGCGCGCGGCAAGACCAACAAGGAAATTGCCGACGGTATGTTTTTGAGCAACAAGACTGTGAGCACCTACAAGACGCGCTTGTTATTGAAGCTTAATGCGCGCTCGCTGGTCGATCTGATCGAGTTGGCGCAGCGAAATGGTCTGGTCTGAATATCTCGAAAGCTGACGGGTCATGGGCAGGGCGGATTCAGCGAGCTGCAGAAAGTGAAAAGCCTCCGGTTCGGGAGGCTTTCAGGTATCAAAGATCAAAATCGTAATCAGCCAATTGCCTTTGCAGTCGGCGCTCCTCAAGCAGGTTATCGATGGTGCGGCGCTTGCTCAGGTTGGTCTTTGCAACTTCGACCACGGGCTCACTATCGTCGGAATCAACGACAATGAAATCGTCGTCTGCGTCCACGGGTACTTTGTCGTCGCTCATAAGGTTAGCTCCCGGCCAAGATTGCCTTTGGCGCTCCTTATATCGATATTCCGGTGGCGGGTAAAAAAGTTTTTTTCAATCGGCTTATCAATTTTCCCAATAGCCGCTCAATCGTCCGAAGTTTTCGCTTTGTACTCGCACAGGTCTTCTATCCGGCAACTGCCGCAACGCGGCTTGCGCGCCAGACACACATAACGTCCGTGCAGAATCAGCCAATGGTGGGAGTCGAGCAAAAACTCCTTGGGCACAAACTTCATCAATTTCATTTCAACTTCAACCACGTTCTTGCCCGGCGCAATGCCGGTGCGGTTGCTGACCCGAAAGATATGCGTGTCGACCGCCATGGTCAGTTGCCGGAACGCGGTATTAAGCACCACGTTGGCGGTTTTGCGGCCCACGCCGGGAAGGGCTTCCAGTTCTTCACGGGTTTGCGGTACCTCGCCGCCGTGGCGTTCGACCAGCAGACGACAGGTTTCGATAACGTTTTTCGCCTTGCTGTTGTAGAGGCCGATCGTCTTGATGTATTCGGACAGGCCTTCAACCCCTAAGGCATGGATCGCGGCCGGCGTATTCGCCACCGGGAACAGCTTGGCCGTAGCCTTGTTGACGCCCACGTCAGTCGACTGCGCCGACAGAATCACCGCAATCAACAGCTCGAACGGCGATGAATAAGCGAGTTCGGTTTTCGGCTCGGGATTGTCTTCGTGCAGACGGCGGAAAATCTCCAGACGTTTTGCGGCATTCATGGGCGATGCATTTCCTTTGAATTCAATTTCGGGCGAATCAACGCCTGACGCGCTGCCAGCAGCAGCGCCAATACAATAAAAGCGCCGGGGATCAGACCGATCAGTGGCAGTCCCTCGCTAAACAGAACAATACCTTGCCAGGTCTCCGAGGCGCTGCGGCCAAGACTGCCGCTCCCTGCAGCCTCGCGCAATGTCCCCAGCAGCAACAGCAATGCGCCGAACAGAGCGCAGAGTTTGCCGCGCTCAACCAGCGTCTGGCGCCAGAAGCCATTGTATTCCAGCACTACACATTGCAAGGCGATCAGGCCGGCATACAGGCCGAAAGCTTGCTGCCACGACAGAAACCAGCGTTGCGCCAACACATCAGCGCAACTGCTGAGCGTGGCGGCGAGCAAGACGCTGGCAAGCAGTCTGCCAGTCTCCGTCAATCGCGGGCGTACCGCACCCATGCACAGGCCATACAGGCCCACGACAACACTGAACGTCAGCAGAACGCCGATTGCGCCTGCGAGTGAACCGTTGCTGCCCAGCAGCAATGTCAGCATCATGCAGTGGGCGAGGCCCGGCGCTGGCTTCATGTTCCGCTCCCCAGCAGTGCGGCGCGATGATCATCAAAATAACGCAGGGCGTCATGCACCGCATTGATGACTGCGCGAGACGTGACGGTCGCTCCGGCGATCTGATCGAATTGGCCTTGATCCTTCTTCAGCGCCCAACCGGCATCGCTCGATTTGCCGGCAAACCCCTGCAGCCAGGCATTCGGCCGGTCCGCCAGATGCCCGCCAAGTCCCGGTGTTTCGCGCTGTTCCAAGGTTTTCACCGCGAGCAAACTGCCATTCGGCTCGATGGCGATCAATAATTCGATCGCGCCCACATAGCCCTGAGTCTGACTGCGCAACAGTATTGCCGCGGGCTTGCCATTCAGGGTCGCGCGATAGCCGGCGCTCAACTGGCTGTGGGCCAGTCGGGTATCGATCAAGCTCAGTGGCTGCTGCAGCGGTTGATTGTCGTAGCTCTCGGGCGCCAGCATGTCGAGCCATTTGCGGCTGTCGAGCAAGTGCTGTGCGGCGGCGATCTGTGGTGCGCTCGCACGCGCCAGCAGGTACGTCACGGCGAGACCGCTGATGGCCACCAGCAGCACGATCATTGCGCTGGCCCGACGACTCACGGGCTAACCTTGATCTGCCGACGCGCATCGAATCGCTCGAGCGCCGGCACACAGAGATTCATCAGCAACACTGCAAAGGCCAGCCCGTCCGGATAGCCGCCCCAGGTACGAATCGTGTAGGTCAGCAACCCGACACCCACGCCGAAGAGCAAACGGGCTGCTGCACTTTTGGCGCCGGAGACTGGTTCAGTGACAATGAAGAACGCGCCGAGCATGGTCGCGCCGCTGAGCAGATGAAACAGCGGTGAACCCTGCGAATCCGACCCCGAGCCGTTCCAGCACAGCAGGCTGATGACGAACAGGCTGGCGAGCATGCCCAGCGGTGCGTGCCAGCTAAAGACCCGACGTTGCAGCAAAAACACGCCACCGGCCAGAAACGCCAGATTCACCCACTCGGCAACACGTCCGCCAAAGTGGCCGAACGCCGGATGGCTGGCAAACAGTTCGTCCATGGTCAGGCTGGTGTTGGAGCGCAAAGAGTCCAGCGCCGTTGCCTGCGCCCAAGCGTCCGGCGCCTGCCCCGAACCCGATATCTGCTGCCAGGCTGCCGCCAGATCCAGACTGTGCGCCGGCCACTGCGTCATCGCCCGCGGAAACATGATCATTACGAAAGCGAAACCGAGCATCGCCGGATTGAACGGATTTTTGCCCGTGCCGCCATACACGTGCTTGCCGAACAGCAGGCCCGCGGCCGTTGCTGTCACCGTCAGCCACCAAGGACTATAGGCGGGCAATGCCGCCGCCAGTAATGTTGCGCTGACCAGTGCGCTGGCGTCGCGCAGCGCTGGCCGCAGGGGCTGCCGACGCATTCGTGCGACGCTCGCCTCGACGATCAGCGCGGTGGTTGCCGCCAGCATCAGATTGATCAACACGCCCCAACCGTAAAACCACAACAGTGTCAGCAGCCCTGGCACCGTGGCCAGCAGCACGGTTCTCATCGCCTGTTGCGGGCGATCGTCCGCTGCCTCAAAGGGCGGCATGTTCGTTTACCTGACGCTCGGCGGCTTGCAGTCGCGCGCGGGCCTCATTCAGAACTTCCGAGGGAGTGTCGGCATTACGTTCGAGCTTGCCGTATTCAGCGCGACACATTGCCAGCTGGATCTTCGCTCGTTTCAAATCGGCATCTTTGACCGGCGCCGGGTTTGCTGGCTCGACGACGGCACTGTTTTCCAATTGCGCCAGCGCCTGTTCAGCCGCTTCGAACTGGCGCTGCAAAACGATCAATTGCGCCTGCTGCTCGAAAGTCGGCGGATGGCCGAACGCTTTCAAGGATTTGTGCAGTTGCGCGCGGCTCATGGCAACGTCGACTTTGGCTTTCTTCACGGCTGCATCGGCGTTCGCCGCTTTTTGCGCGCGCACCCGTTCCAGGGCCGCCTGCACCGGATCGGTGGCGCTCACTTGCGCTTGCGCCGACCGTTTCGCCCGCGCCTCACGCTCAGCCTGTTTCTGTTGCTCCTCGCGGCGCAAGCGCTCGTTGCGCCGCTCGAAGCGTTGCCGTGCGTGATCGCGTTTGGCGGCGCGTGCGCGTTGCTCGTCGAGGCTGAAGGCCAGCCCGCCCACCACCGGCAACGTCTCGGGCGGCAGCGGGTGCATTTCGATGCAGTCCACCGGGCACGGCGCCACGCACAGGTCGCAACCGGTGCATTCGTCGATCAGGACGGTGTGCATCAGTTTTGCCGCGCCGACAATCGCATCGACTGGACAAGCCTGAATGCACTTGGTGCAGCCGATGCACTCGGCTTCGCGAATAAACGCTACCTGCGCCGGCGCCGAGCCGCGGCTGACGTCCAGTTCGAGCACCGGCACTTTCAACAGCTCGGCCAGCGCGGCGATGGTTTCCTCGCCACCCGGCGGGCACTTGTTGATCGGCTCGCCCGCGGCGATGCCTTGCGCATAAGGTTTGCATCCGGGATGACCGCACTTGCCGCACTGGGTCTGCGGCAGGAGGGCATCGATGCGTTGAATCAGACTCATGTTTTGATCAGTCCACTGAATCCGAGAAAAATCACTGCGATCAGTCCGGCACCGAGCAGATCGATCGGCAGGCCGCGAAAGGGCAGGGGAATATCGTTGTCAGCCGTGCGTTCACGCAGGTCGCTGAACAGGCTCAGCACCAGCCAGAAACCCAGCCCGGCGCCGAGGCTCAGCGCCATCGCGTGAAGCGGGCCTTGATCGTTTTGCGCATTCATCAGCGCGAGGCCGAGAACGCCGGCATTGCCCAGCAACAGCGGCCATAACCCGTCGAAGGGCAGATTCGGCAAGCCGCGCGCCAGGCTTTTCAACAACGGCGCGATCAGCAACACGCTTAACGGCAGAAACACAAACAGGCGCAGTGATTGGAGTTGCAGCGGCACCAGCAGCCAGTTCCATACCGCGTAGCCGAGCACGCCGACACCAACCATCAGACACAAGGTTGCCAGCCCCAACGCATGCACCTGGCGCCGGTTGCCCGCCAATAGCGGGTCGACGCCCAGCGGCCAATGCAACACGAAGTTGTTGAGCAGCGCGGCACTGATCAGCGTTAGCACGAATTCGGTCATGGTTCTGCCAGCGAAACGGGCGGGTGTCTCTCAAGGTTAGGCTTTATCCGGCCGCCTATGAAAAATCCCACCGGCATGCAGTGCACGCCGGTGGGATCGATTTACCGCACTGTCTTACTTGATACGTTGACCCGGCTTGGCGCCGCTGTCCGGGCTCAGCAGGTAGATCTCTTCACCACCGGGACCTGCCGCCATCACCATGCCCTCGGAGATGCCGAACTTCATTTTCCGCGGCTTGAGGTTGGCGATCATCATGGTCAGGCGACCGTCGAGTTTCGACGGATCCGGGTAAGCGCTCTTGATCCCGGAGAATACGTTACGTTGCTCGTCGCCGATATCGAGGGTCAGGCGCAGCAGCTTGTCGGCGCCCTCGACGTGTTCAGCCTTGACGATCAGCGCGACGCGCAGGTCGATGGCGGCGAACGCGTCGAAATCGATTTCCGGCGACAGCGGATCCTTGGCCAGTTCGCCATTGCCGGCCGGTGCGACTTCGCCGGTGTCGGTCTGGCTGGCGGTAAGGTCTTCTTTCGAGGCGTCGGTCATGGCTTGCACTTTTACCGGGTCGATACGGGTCATCAACGGCTTGAATTCGTTGAGCTGGTGGTTGGCCAGCAGCGTGGTGTGGTCGTTCCAGGTCAGCGGCGCGACGTTGAGGAACGCCTCGGCATCGGCGGCCAGCAGCGGCAGCACCGGTTTGAGGAAAATCACCAGTTGGCGGAACAGGTTGATGCCGGTGGCGCAGATCGCCTGGACTTCATCCTGCTTGCCTTCCTGCTTGTTCAGCGACCACGGTGCCTTGTCGGCGATCCACGCGTTGGCGCGGTCGGCCAGAGCCATGGTTTCACGCATGGCACGGGCGAAGTCGCGCGCTTCATAGGCGTCGGCAATGCTCGGCGCGGCAGCGAGGAAGGCCTCGGTCAGCTCCGGCGCGGCATTGTTGTCGACCAGCAGACCGGCGTTGCCCTTGTGGATGAACCCGGCGCAACGACTGGCGATGTTCACGACTTTGCCGACCAGATCGGAGTTGACCTTCTGCACGAAGTCTTCGAGGTTCAGGTCGAGGTCATCGACGCCACGGCCCAGTTTCGCCGCGTAGTAGTAACGCAGGTATTCCGGCGACAGGTGATCCAGATACGTACGCGCCTTGATGAAGGTGCCGCGCGACTTGGACATTTTCTGGCCGTTGACGGTCAGGTAGCCGTGCACGTTGATCGCAGTCGGCTTGCGGAAACCCGCGCCTTCGAGCATTGCTGGCCAGAACAGCGCGTGGAAGTTGACGATGTCCTTGCCGATGAAGTGATACAGCTCGGCGGTCGAATCCTTGCCCCAGAACGCGTCGAAGTCCAGCTCCGGCGTGCGGTTGCAGAGGTTCTTGAAGCTGGCCATGTAGCCGATTGGCGCATCCAGCCACACGTAGAAATATTTGCCCGGCTCGCCCGGAATCTCGAAGCCGAAGTACGGCGCATCGCGGGAGATGTCCCACTGTTGCAGGCCGGCATCCAGCCATTCGGCGATCTTGTTGGCGACCGCGTCTTGCAGGGTGCCGCTACGGGTCCAGGCCTGCAGCATCTGCTGGAAGTCCGGCAGCTTGAAGAAGAAGTGCTGGGAATCCTTGAGCACCGGGGTGGCGCCGGAGATTGCCGACTTCGGATCCTTCAGATCAGTCGGGGCGTAGGTCGCGCCGCATTTTTCGCAGTTGTCGCCGTACTGGTCTTCGGTGCCGCATTTCGGGCAGGTGCCCTTGATGAAACGGTCGGCCAGGAACATTTTCTTTTCCGGGTCGAAGTACTGGGTGATCGAGCGTTGGGCAATGTGCCCGGCGTCACGCAGCTTGAGGTAGATCTGGCTCGACAGCTCACGGTTTTCTTCGGCGTGAGTGGAGTGGAAGTTGTCGAAATCAACGAGGAAATCGGCAAAGTCGGCGCTGTGTTCAGCCTGCACGTTGGCGATCAGTTGTTCCGGGGTGATGCCTTCCTTTTCCGCGCGCAGCATGATCGCCGAACCGTGGGCGTCGTCGGCGCAGACATAAATGCATTGGTTGCCGCGATGCTTCTGGAAGCGCACCCACATATCGGTCTGGATGTATTCCAGCATGTGGCCAAGGTGGATCGAACCATTGGCGTAGGGCAGGGCGCTGGTGACGAGGATCTTGCGTGGCTCGGACATGTAGGGCTTCGCTACTTGATGAAACGGAGGTCGGCCACTATAAAGCGCCGGACAAGATATTTCACCCCTGCAAATCGTTGCCGGGCATGCCGTCCGGAGGATAGAAGGGGTAGGATAGCCGCCATCTTTTCCAGTCTTGTTATCGGAGTTGCCCATGAGCGCCGTCACTCGCGCAGCGGTGGAAGCCGTCCTCAGCCAATACACCGACCCTTACCTGAACCAGGACCCGGTCAGCGCCGGTTGCGTGAAAAACATCGAGATCGTCGGTGACCGCGTCAACGTGCAGCTGGAAATCGGCTACGCCGCCGGTCTGTTCAAGAGTGGCTGGGCGCAATTGCTGCAACTGGCCATCGAAAACATCGAGGGCGTGGTCATCGCCCGGGTTGAGGTCAACAGCGTGATCGCCGCGCACAAGGCGCAGGCGCAGATTCCGGGGCTGGCCAACGTCAAGAACGTGGTCGCCGTGGCTTCGGGCAAGGGCGGCGTGGGCAAGTCGACCACCGCTGCCAACCTCGCTCTCGCGCTCGCTCGCGAAGGCGCCAAAGTGGGGATTCTCGACGCCGATATCTACGGCCCGAGCCAGGGGATCATGTTCGGCATTCCCGAGCGCACCCGCCCGGAGGTCAAGGACCAGAAATGGTTTGTGCCGCTCAAGGCCCACGGCGTCGAAGTCATGTCGATGGCGTTTCTGACTGACGACAACACGCCGATGGTCTGGCGCGGGCCGATGGTCTCCGGCGCGCTGCTGCAACTGGTCACGCAAACTGCGTGGGGCGATCTGGATTATCTGGTCATCGACATGCCGCCAGGCACCGGCGACATTCAACTGACCCTGGCGCAGAAAGTCCCGGTGGCGGGCGCGGTGATCGTCACCACGCCACAGGACCTGGCCCTGCTCGACGCGCGCAAAGGCGTGGAAATGTTCCGTAAGGTCAACATTCCGGTGTTGGGCGTGGTGGAAAACATGGCCGTGCACATCTGCTCGAACTGCGGGCATGCCGAGCATCTGTTCGGTGAGGGCGGTGGCGAGAAGCTTGCCACCCAGTACGGCGTGGAACTGCTGGCCTCGCTGCCGTTGTCGATGCTGATTCGTGAACAGGCCGATGGCGGCAAGCCGACGGTGATCGCCGAACCGGACAGCCAGATCGCCATGGTCTACCAGGAACTGGCCCGTCACGTCGGCGCGCGGATCGTGTTGCAGGAAGCGGCGACGCCGGCGATGCCGAATATCACCATCAGCGACGATTGAATAAACGCTGGATGAAAATGTGGGAGCGAGCCTGCTCGCGAAGAGGGAGTGTCAGTCAACGAAGATGTTGGCTGACCCACCGCTTTCGCGAGCAGGCTCGCTCCCACAGTTGTTTTGTGTTGGCAATCAGATGCGCAAGCCGCCATCCATCTCCAGAATCCGCCCGGTGTAGTAGTCGTTTTCGAAGATATATGCCGCCGAATGGGCGATCTCTTCCGGTTTGCCCATGCGCTTGAGCGGGATGCCCGAGGTCATTTTTTCCAGCGCTTCGGGTTTCATGCCCAAGGTCATTTCGGTTTCGATGAAGCCCGGTGCAATGCCGGCCACGCGAATGCCGTAGCGTGCGAGTTCCCTGGCCCAGGTCACAGTCGCCGCCGCAACACCGGCCTTGGCCGCGGAATAGTTGGTCTGGCCGACATTGCCGGCGCGGGAGATCGACGAGATGTTGATGATCGCGCCGCTGTTCTTGAGCTCGACCATTTTCGCCGCCACCTCACGCGTGCAGAGGAACACGCCGGTCAGGTTGACATCGATCACTGCCTGCCACTGGGCCAGGCTCATTTTGCTCATTTCGCCGTCCTTGACCTTGAGCAGCAGGCCGTCACGCAGGATCCCGGCGTTGTTGATCAGGCCGTGAATCGCGCCAAAATCAGCGGCAACCTGAGCGACCATGTGCTCGACCTGTTCTTCATTGGCGACGTTACACAGATAGCTGCGCGCCTCGACGCCCTTGGCTTTGCATGCGGCGACGGCGTCGTCGAGCTTTTCCTGATTCAGGTCGACCAGCGCGAGCTTCGCGCCTTTGCCGGCGAGGTACTCGGCCATGGAGCGGCCCAAACCCTGGCAACCGCCGGTGATAATGATTACTTTGTCGTTGAGTTGCATGCGCGTGCCCCGATTGCTGGTCTGATGGTTTTTATTCCTGGCGGCTCCCGTTTCGCCCCGGCCGTGACCGGGTTGCGCAGGAACATTGCCCGATGGCGTGGCCGAAACCTGTTTTCGCGCGCCTGTCCGTTTTTTCGACGGATTCTATTCAAGGAGTCATAAATTGAGCGTTGAAGTGGCGAAGAATGCCCGAGAATTGCTTCTCAAGGAATACCGTGGAGTGCTCTCGACCCACTCCAGGTCGATGCCCGGTTTTCCGTTCGGCTCCGTGGTCCCCTATTGCCTGGACGAGCAGGGCCGGCCGCTGATCCTGATCAGCCGCATCGCCCAGCACACCCACAACCTGCAAAAAGACCCGAAATGCTCGATGCTGGTGGGCGAGCGCGAGGCCGATGATGTGCAAGCGGTGGGGCGACTTACTTATCTGGCCGAAGCGCAAAAGCTCGAAGACACTGCCGCCATCGAAGCCGCCGCTGAGCGTTACTACCGCTACTTCCCGGATTCGCAAAACTATCACCAGGCTCACGATTTCGACTTCTGGGTGCTCAACCCGGTGCGTCACCGCTACATCGGCGGTTTCGGTGCGATTCACTGGATCGATCAATTAACCCTGGCCAATCCGTTCGCCGGCAAGGCCGAGATCAGCATGGTCGAGCACATGAACAGCGACCACGCCAAGGCCATCGCCCATTACGTCGAGCTCGCCGGTTTGCCGAACAGCGTACCGGCGCAACTGGCCGGGATCGACAGCGAAGGCATGCATTTGCGCATCGGTCAGGCGTTGTACTGGCTAGACTTCCCAAGCCCCTGCAATACGCCGACACAAGTGCGCGAAGCCCTGGTTTCATTGGCTCACGCCGAGGTCTGGCCAAAAAAAGCGAATTCTTAAGGTTGAATTCACGCAAGGGCGACGTCATCTAAGGCTTACTGCAAGGCATTTCTTGCGTTGAGGACTTTTTGATGCGCCCTTTTCTGTTGCTCTTTCTGCTGTTTCCAGTGCTGGAGCTGTTCGTATTCGTCAAAGTGGCAGGGGCGATCGGGTTTTTCCCGGCCCTGCTGCTGATTATCGTCGGCTCGATGTTCGGCGTGTTCGTGCTGCGCGTCGCCGGCCTCGCCACCGCCCTGCGTGCCCGTGAAAGCCTGAACCGCGGCGAACTGCCGGCGCAGACCATGCTTGAAGGTTTGATGCTCGCGCTGGCCGGCGGTCTGCTGATCATTCCGGGCTTCATCAGCGACGTGGTCGGTCTGGTCATGCTGCTGCCGTTCACCCGGCGTCTGCTGGCGAACAAAATGCGTCAGCGCGCCGAAGACCAGGCCATGCGCCAGCGCGCCTTCGCTGACGACCTGCAACCCCGTGGCGGTCCGGCACCGCGCGAGCCGTTGGGCCGCGAGCCGAATGTGATCGAAGGCGAGTACGAACATCGCGACAACAAGTAACGTCAACATCGACACGGCACCTTCGGGTGCCGTGCTCGTTTATGCGGCCAAATCGCCGGACAGCGTCAAAATTTTTTTTGTCCCAGCCCTTGTAATCAGCTTGTACGCCCCTATGTATCGGTCACCGAAAGGTTTCCGGTGATTACACCGGACAGACTTGCGCGGTTCGCTCGACGAGCCGCACCCGGCACAGGCCGGATTTGTTAAACCCGCCGGGACTACACCGGCCGATGAAAACCACAATTAGGAGAGATCGACAATGAAGCTTCGTCCTCTGCATGACCGCGTCGTCATCCGTCGCAGCGAAGAAGAAAAGAAAACCGCTGGCGGTATCGTCCTGCCAGGTTCGGCTGCTGAAAAAGCCAACCACGGTGAGATCCTCGCTGTAGGCCCGGGCAAAGCACTGGAAAGCGGTGAAGTGCGCGCACTGTCCGTGAAAGTGGGCGACAAGGTTGTGTTCGGTCCTTACTCCGGCAGCAACACTGTGAAAGTCGATGGCGAAGACCTGCTGGTAATGAGCGAGAACGAAATCCTCGCGGTTATCGAAGGCTGATACTCCCGTTCATTTTCCCGTTACTACAAAGTATTTAAGGAATATCGATCATGGCTGCTAAAGAAGTTAAGTTCGGCGATGCCGCCCGCTCCAAGATGCTCAAAGGCGTCAACGTTCTGGCTGACGCGGTAAAAGCGACCCTGGGCCCGAAAGGCCGTAACGTGATCCTCGAGAAGAGCTTCGGCGCTCCGACCATCACCAAGGACGGCGTGTCCGTCGCCAAAGAAATCGAACTCGAAGATCGCTTCGAAAACATGGGCGCGCAGCTGGTCAAAGACGTTGCCTCCCGTGCCAACGATGACGCCGGTGACGGTACTACCACTGCCACCGTTCTGGCTCAGTCGATCGTCAACGAAGGCCTGAAAGCCGTCGCTGCCGGCATGAACCCGATGGACCTGAAACGCGGCATCGACAAGGCGACCATCGCCATTGTCAAAGAGCTGAAGGCCCTGTCCAAGCCATGCGCTGATTTCAAAGCCATCGCTCAGGTCGGCACCATCTCGGCCAACTCCGACAACTCCATCGGCGACATCATTGCCGAAGCCATGGAAAAAGTCGGTAAAGAAGGCGTGATCACCGTTGAAGAAGGCTCGGGCCTGGAAAACGAACTGTCGGTTGTAGAAGGCATGCAGTTCGACCGTGGCTACCTGTCGCCGTACTTCGTCAACAAGCCGGACACCATGGTTGCCGAGCTCGACGGCCCGCTGATCCTGCTGGTCGACAAGAAGATCTCGAACATCCGCGAAATGCTGCCAGTTCTGGAAGCCGTGGCAAAAGCCGGCCGTCCGCTGCTGATCGTTGCCGAAGACGTTGAAGGCGAAGCCCTGGCGACTCTGGTGGTGAACAACATGCGCGGTATCGTTAAAGTCGCTGCCGTCAAGGCACCAGGCTTCGGCGATCGTCGCAAGGCCATGCTGCAGGACATCGCTGTTCTGACCGGCGGTACCGTGATCTCCGAAGAGATCGGTCTGAGCCTGGAAAGCACCACCCTGGAGCACCTGGGTAACGCCAAGCGCGTGACCCTGTCCAAGGAAAACACCATCATCGTTGACGGTGCTGGCGTGCAGGCAGACATCGAAGGCCGTATCGCTCAGATCCGTGCCCAGGTTGCCGAAACTTCCTCGGACTACGACCGTGAAAAACTGCAAGAGCGTCTGGCCAAGCTGTCCGGCGGCGTTGCAGTGATCAAGGTTGGCGCTGGTTCCGAAGTTGAAATGAAAGAGAAGAAGGCCCGCGTTGAAGACGCCCTGCACGCAACCCGTGCAGCCGTTGAAGAAGGCGTGGTACCTGGCGGTGGCGTTGCGCTGATCCGTGCTCTGGAAGCCCTGACCGAACTGACCGGCGACAACGCTGACCAGAACGTCGGTATCGCTGTACTGCGTCGCGCTGTTGAAGCGCCGCTGCGTCAGATCGCTGCCAACTCCGGTGACGAGCCAAGCGTAGTCGTCAACGAAGTGAAGAACGGCAAGGGTAACTTCGGTTACAACGCTGCTTCCGGCGAATACGGCGACATGATCGAAATGGGCATCCTGGACCCAACCAAGGTAACCCGTTCGGCTCTGCAAGCCGCAGCCTCGATCGGCGGTCTGATCCTGACCACCGAAGCAGCTGTTGCTGACGCACCGAAGAAAGAAGGCTCGGCTGGCGGCGGTATGCCAGACATGGGCGGCATGGGTGGCATGGGCGGCATGATGTAAGCCAGCCTTACCCCCGTAACGAAAAACCCCGCCGGCGCGAGCCAGCGGGGTTTTTTATTGCCCGAATTCTGGGGTGGGCTACAGACCGAGGTGTGGCCATCGCTGGCAAGCCAGCTCCCACAGGAATCCAAGGGCAGGCACATAGTGTGTGAACACTCTCAGTCCCTGTGGGAGCTGGCTTGCCAGCGATGGCGTCCGATCAAGCGCCGACGGGGCGTGCTTTGACAACCGCCGCAGCCTTGCCCGCCGGGCGATAAAGCACCCAGTAATAAGCCCCCAGGCAAATCAGCCAGCAGAATATTGCCGTCCACACGTTGTGCGAGAAGAAGTGCGCGCCCTGCATCATCCGGCTGATCGAAAACACCGAGCCCAAGGCAAAGGCAAACACAAATGCCTGCCGCGCCAGACGTGGACGACGATCACGCAGGACAAAGAACAACGCAAACAAGGTGAACCCCGTCGCCGCATGCCCGCCTGGCCAGCAACGCCCCGGCTTGTCGGTCGACGGCCGATGGTCCATCAACTTGCTGTACTTTTCGTGCCCACCAAATTGCTCCAGGCTCCACGGGCATTGCACCGCCGTCACGGCTTTGACCGGGGTGACGAACGAAGTGGCCAGGCCCAGCGACAGCACCAGACAGCCCAGCTCACGCTTGAACGGTTTGAGCCGGGCGAGGAAAAACGAGCCGATGAAACCAAGGATCGCGAACACCGAGAAGGCGATGACCACTTGTTTGGCGCGGTCATGCAGGATGTCTTCGAGAAAGTAGCTGTGGCGTCCGATGAAGTCGCCGGCAACCGGGTCGTAGAACAATCGGGCCAGATCCATGTCCAGATCGGTCAATTCGAGCAACACCAGAATGATCGCCGCAACCGCGGGTATGCCCAGGCATAACCAGAGGTTCAGCGGCCGCGAAACGGGACGGGCAGAGGTCAACGCCATGGGCAATTCCTTGGTCGGCAAGAGTGTTCGGGGGAGCGCAATCGCGCGGAGTCTGCGCGCACAGGCGTTGCCGATTCGTTAATCGAAAGTGAAAAAAACGTTGGCGGGCGGCATCAGCATTTTTATCGCCAAACAACCCGACACATGCCTAGCCGTGAGCCACACTTGGCCGTAAGCTGCGCGGGCCAAGACGGCCGTAACCCCGTTCGGAGGAGGTGCCCATGCGAATTCTGCTGGTCGAAGACAACCGCGACATCCTGGCCAATCTGGCCGATTACCTGGGCCTCAAGGGCTACACCGTCGATTGCGCGCAGGACGGTCTGTCGGGCCTGCACCTGGCCGCCACCGAGCATTACGACCTGATCGTCCTCGACATCATGTTGCCGGGGATCGACGGCTATACCCTGTGCAAACGCCTGCGCGAAGATGCGCGGCGGGATACGCCGGTGATCATGCTCACCGCGCGCGATCAACTGGATGATCGCTTGCAGGGCTTCAAGTCGGGTGCCGACGATTACCTGATCAAACCGTTTGCCTTGTCCGAGCTGGCGGCGCGGGTCGAAGCCGTGATGCGTCGCGCTCAGGGTGGTGGCCGCCGCGCGTTGCAGGTCGCCGATCTGAGCTACGACCTCGACACGCTTGAGGTGACGCGTGAGGGCAAGCTGCTCAAGCTCAACCCGGTCGGCCTCAAGCTGCTGGCGGTACTGATGCAGAAGAGCCCGCACGTGTTGCGCCGGGAAATTCTCGAAGAAGCGCTGTGGGGCGATGACTGCCCGGACAGCGACAGTCTGCGCAGCCACGTTCACCAGTTGCGTCAGGTGATCGACAAGCCGTTCGCCAAGCCACTGCTGCACACCGTGCACGGGGTGGGTTACCGCTTGGCCGACGTGTAATGGAGTTCAAGCAAAGCCTTTCGCAGCGGATCATCATTGCCTTTGCCTTGATGAGCGCACTGGTGGCCGGCGCGTTTGCCATGGGCATTGTCGCGACCGTGCATCTGGTCGAGGAAAAACTGATTTCGGCGGGACTCGGCGGCGACCTCCAGCGTTTGCTGTTGATGGACAACGTTTCCGACTGGAGCCACCGTCCTGAACCGGATCAACTGTTCTATTTCAGTGGCGGGCCGGGAGATTTCGATCTGCCCAAGGACCTGCGCCATCTCGATGCCGGTTTTCATGAAGTGTTCCGCGAGCAGCTGTCGTATCACGCGATGGTCGAAATCGTCGACGGTCGCCGCTATGTACTGCTGCAGGATCAAAGTGATTTCGAAGAGCGGGAGCGCGTGCTGTTTGCCGTGGTGCTGGTGGGCTTTGTGCTCAGTCTGGCGCTGGCGGTGTTTCTCGGCTGGGTGCTGGCACGCAAGGTGATGGCACCGGTGGTACGGCTGGCGAGGCAGGTCCGCCATCGCGATCAGTTGCTCGGGCTGGCACCGCCGCTGGCACCGGATTATGCCGCGGATGAAGTCGGTGAACTGGCGGTGGCATTCGATGCCACGCTGGGACGCTTGCGTCAGGCATTGACCCGCGAACGCTTGTTCACCAGCGACGTCAGTCATGAATTGCGCACGCCGTTGATGGTGCTGGCCAGTTCCTGCGAGCTGCTGCTGGAGAATCCGGGCATCGATCAACGCGGTCGCTCGCAGGTCGAGCGCATTGCCCGGGCCAGCGAGGAAATGCGCGAACTGGTGCAAACGTTCCTGATGCTGGCGCGCGCGCAAAACGAAGAACCTGGGGCGGCGCCGCAGCACAACCTCACGCAAGTGGCGCAAAGCCTGCTGTGCCTGTGGCGCGAGCCGATCGAGCGCAAGGGCCTGACGCTGGACTTCGAGCCTGGCGCCCCATCGGACGACCGCTACAACGCCACCCTGCTGAATGCGGTGATGGGCAACCTGCTGCGCAACGCCCTGCACTACACCGAAGAGGGGTTCATTCGCCTGACCCTGACGGCCCACGGCTTTATCGTCGAGGACTCGGGCGTAGGTATCCCCGAGGAAAAACGCGAAGCCATGTTCGAACCGTTCGTGCGCGGCAGTGAAAAACGCGGCGATGGCCTCGGGCTTGGCTTGTCGCTGGTGCAGCGCATCTGTGAAAACCAGGGCTGGACCGTCAACTTGAGCACGATGGAACCCAATGGCTGCCGATTCGAAGTAGATCTTGGCGTTAATGGACGCAAATAGTCGCTTCAGGCTACTCCCGCCTGCCTGTCTAAATCCTGTATAACGTTGTAATACTTTGCCGGTTTACCTGACATTTTTTTCACAATTGGACGACCTGACGCTGACACGCCGCTGATTATGGTGGCGTCATCAGACATTCAGGAGTCCAGATCATGGCCGACCCGATCAAGCTCGATTTTTCCGAGAAGTACGACGATCAGCACGCACAGCGATATCTGCGCAAGCACAAGGAAAGCTTAGGCCGTCGTCTGTCGCATTGGCGCGATGAACAGTTGGCGCGCAAGGCCTTGTCGCTGGCGGGTGATCCCGGGCTGGTGCTGGATTTACCCTGCGGCGCCGGGCGTTTCTGGCCAATGCTCGCGGAAAAACCCAACCGGGTGATCATCGGCGCGGACAATTCCGAGTCGATGATCAAGACGGCAATGCAAGGGCAACCGGCCGACGTGGTCAAGCGGGTACAACCGCTGCACACCTCGGCGTTCGACATTGCCTTGCCGGACAACTCGGTCGACAGCATCTTCTGCATGCGTCTGCTGCACCACATCGGTGAGTCCGAGCATCGCCAGGTGATCCTGCGCGAATTCGAGCGCGTGAGCCGCGACAGCGTGATTGTTTCATTGTGGGTAGACGGCAATTTCAAGGCCTGGAAGCGCAAGCGCGCCGAGCTGGACCGGCCGAATCGTGATTACCAGAATCGTTTTCTGATTCCGGCGGCGACGATCGAGAAAGAATTTGAACAGGCCGGTTTCCGCATTCAGGAACAACTGGACTTTATACCGCTCTATGCGATGTGGCGGGTTTACGTATTACGCAAGAGGTAAGAGATGGCAGTGCAAGCAGCAGTTGAAGCGAACGTCGCTTCGCAAGATGGTTTCGATTATTACTGGGCCCAGCGTGGCGAATGGGTTGAAGAACCCAACGTGCGCCGCGGTGGCGAAAGCGGAGTACAGCGTATCGTCGGTCGCGACGGTCAGTTGCTGTACGCCAAGCGCCAGACCGGACACATCTATCGCAGCTGGTTGCACCCGTTCGGCCGCCCGACCGTATTGCGTGAACTGGATGCGCTGACTGGCGTGAGCAAGCTCGGTGTACGTGTGCCGCAAATCGTTTTCTGTGGCGCCCAGCCTGATCCGCAGCACAAATGGCGTGCGCTGCTGGTGACCAAATCCCTGGACGGTTTCCAGGAACTGGAACACTGGCTGGCCGCTGCCGGCGGTCGTGATCAATGTGGCGACGTGGTCTACGAGCGCGTGCTCAAGGATCTGGCGGAGAACCTCGCGCGCATGCACAAGGGCCGTTGGCAGCACAGCTGCATCTACATCAAGCACGTATTCGTGCGGGTGACCGGCAAGGGCGAGTCGGCGAAGGTCGAAGTGGCACTGATCGATCTGGAAAAATGCCGCCAGCGCCTGACCGCCTATCGCGCCGCACAGCACGACATGAAGCAACTGCGTCGCCATTCGTCGTTCCGCGATGCCGACTGGAAAAAACTCGTCTATTTTTATGAGACGGCGTTTGGCAGCGCTATCAAAGGTTTATAGCGATGAAACTCGAAATTGCACGAGGTTTGTTTCTGGTCGGAGCCTTGGCAGTCGCTTCATTGGCGGTGGCTGCCTGGGAGCAGCCACGCATGCAGGTCATCGGAGCGTCCACCACGGACGCTCATTGCACACTGCCACGGGTGGCGAAAGCCTCTGTGGCGACCCAGCCCGATCATGATTTGCTGTTGTTCATGTTCGGGCTCTCTCAAGGGATGAGGCCAGCCAGTTGAAATTGATACCCACATAAAAGGCTTCGCAGATGCGAGGCCTTTTTTTATGCCCGGCTTTATCGGTTCACACATTGATCGTTCCCACGTTCTGCGTGGGAATGCCTCAAGGGACGCTCCGCGTTCCAATGGGACGCAGAGCGTCCCGGGCTGCATTCCTTTGCTGCGCGTGGGAACGATCAATGCAGACCCCTGTGGGAGCGAGCCTGCTCGCGAATGCGGTGGCTCAGTCGCACTGATGGCGACTGACACACCTTCGCGAGCAGGCTCGCTCCCACAGGGGAGATGTGTACTACTTGGGATCGGGTTTCGCCAGCAGGGTATAAACGCACGGCAACACGAACAGCGTAAACAACGTGCCGATCGACATCCCCGTCGCAATCACCATGCCGATATCAAAGCGGCTGACCGCCCCTGCGCCCGTTGCGAGAATCAGCGGCACCATGCCGAACACCATCGCCGCCGTGGTCATCAATACCGGGCGCAAACGAATCGCCGCGGCTTCTTCGACCGCTTCACGGGCTGTCAGGCCTTTGTCCTTGCGCAACTGGTTGGCGAACTCGACGATCAGGATGCCGTGTTTGCTGATCAGGCCGATCAGTGTCACTAGCCCGACCTGCGTGTAGATGTTCATGCTCGACCAGCCGAGGAACAGCGGGATCAGCGCCCCGCAAATCGACAGCGGCACCGTTACCAGAATCACCAGCGGATCGCGGAAACTTTCGAACTGCGCCGCCAGCACCAGAAAGATGATCGCCAGCGCCAGGGCGAAGGTGACCCACAAGGCGCTGCCTTCCTGGACGAACTGCCGGGAGGCGCCGCCATAGTCAAAGGCAAACCCGGCGGGGGCTTCTTCGCGGGCGATCTGTAACACGGTGTCGATGGCTTCACCCATGCTCACCAGCGGGAATCCGGAAATCTTCGCCGCATTGAGTTGCTGGAACTGGTTGAGCTGACGTGGCCGCGCGCGGTCGCTGACCTTGATCAGGGTCGACAGCGGCAACAGTTCGCCCTGGGTGTTTTTCACGTAGTAATTGTTGAGCCAGTCCGGGTTGTCGCGGTAGGGTCGTTCGACCTGTGCGATCACCTTGTAGCTGCGGCCCTCGATGGTGAAACGGTTGATTTCCGCTTCGCCTAGCAACGTTGCCAGCGTGCCGCCGAGGTCCTGCATCGACACGCCCATCTGCGCCGCCTTGGCGCGGTCGATATCGACCACCACTTCCGGCTTGTCGAAGGCCAGATCGAGGTCGACGAAGGCGAACTTGCCCGACTCCATCGCACGTTTCTTGATTCGGTCGGCAACTTGCAGCAGCAGCTCGTAATCGTTGGCGGTGTTGACCACGAATTCGAACGGCAACCCTTCGCCGGTGCCGGGCAGGGAGGGCAGGTTGAAACCGAAGATCTGCAAACCCGGGATGCTTTCAAGTTTGCCTTGCACCTCCGGCAGGATTTCCATTTGCGTGCGGCTGCGCTCGTTCCACGGCTTGAGCAGGAAACCGCCGATACCCGCCTGCACACCGTTGTAGCCGTTGATCTGGAACGAGGAGTAGTACTCGGGGAATTCCTTGAAGATCGTGATGAATTCGTCGGTGTAGGTGCTCAGGTAATTGAGGTTGGTCGGCTGCGGCGCGCTGGCCATCATGAAAATGATGCCCTGGTCTTCATCCGGGGCCAGTTCCGACTTGGTGAACTTCAGGAAAACGGGAATCAGGCACAGCACGATCACGGCAAATACCAGCACCACTGGCCGCGTGTTCAGCGTGCCATGCAGCATGCTCTGGTAGCGACGTTTGAGGCTGTCAAAGACCCGGTCGAGACGATGGGCCAGGCCGCTGGGGTTCTGGTCATGCCGCAGCAGGAATGCGCACATCATCGGTGACAGGGTCAGGGCCACGACGCCCGAGATCACCACCGCACCGGCCAGCGTCAGGGCGAACTCCTTGAACAGCGCGCCGGTCAGCCCGGTGAGAAAGCCAATCGGTGCATACACCGCCGCCAGGGTGATGGTCATCGACACCACCGGCATGGCGATTTCGCGGGCGCCCTCCAGTGCGGCGTCGAACGGCGTCTTGCCTTCCTCGATATGGCGGTGGATGTTTTCCACCACGACAATCGCATCGTCCACCACCAGGCCGATGGCGAGGACCATCGCCAGCAGCGTCAGCAGGTTCATCGAATAACCCATCATCTGCATGAAGAACATCACGCCGATCATCGACAGCGGAATGGTCACCACCGGGATCACCACCGAGCGCAGCGCACCGAGGAACAGGAACACCACGACGATGACGATCAGCACCGCCTCGAACAGGGTTTTCACCACTTCGTCGATCGAGGCCTGAATGAACAGCGTGGCGTCGTAGGCGATTTCGCTTTTCAGGTTCGGCGGCAGCTGTGCTTCGAGTTCCGGCATCAGCTTGCGCACTTCCTTGATCACGTCCAGCGGGTTGGCGCCCGGTGTGGCCTTGATGCCGATGTACACCGATGGCGTGCCGCCGAACGAGCTGATCGAGTCGTAGTTTTCCGCGCCCATCTCGACCCGTGCGACATCACTGAGCAGCACGCGGCTGTCGCCGTCGACCTTGAGCGGAATCGCCGCAAAGGCTTCGGCGGACTTCAGCTCGGTGTTGGCGTTGATGCTGGTCACGGTGTACTCGCCTTTCACTTCGCCGGCGGCGGAGAGAAAGTTGTACTGGCGCACCGCGTTGGTCACGTCAGCGGCGCTGAGACCGAAACCGGCGAGTTTCACCGGGTCGAGCCACAGGCGCATGGCGAACACCTGGTTGCCAAGAATCTCTGCTTCAGCCATGCCCGGCAGGGTTGCCAGTTTTGGCTGGATCACCCGTGACAGGTAATCGGTGATCTGCGGATTGCTCAGGTCCTTGCTGAAGAAGCTGATGTACATCAGCGCCGAGGCATCGGCGGATTCCTTGCTCAGCACCGGGTCTTCAGCGTCCTGCGGCAGCTTGTTTTTCACCTCGTTGGCCTTGGCCAGCAACTCGGTGAACAGGCGGTCGGTGTTGGCGCCGATCCGCGCATAGATGGAAATCACCGAGAAGTTCTGCCGACTGACCGAGGTCATATAGTCGATACCCTCGGCACTCGCCAGACTTTGCTGCATCGGCTGGGTGATGTAGCCCTGAATGGTTTCGGCATTGGCCCCGGGGTAGGCGGTGGTCACCGTGATCAGCGCGTTTTCCATTTGCGGGTACTGGCGCAGCGGCAACTTGCTCCAGGCCTGGAAGCCGAGCAGCACAATCAACAGGCTGACCACGGTGGCGAGCACCGGGCGGCGGATGAACGGGTCGGTAAAAGCCATGGGGATTCCTTGATCAGTCGGCGCGAGGCGGACTGTTCTGCTCGCCGAGGGTCTTGTCGTCGCTGATGGCGATATGTGCGCCGTTGTCCAGTTTGATCTGGCCGGCCGTCACCACTTGTTCGCCGCTCTGCACGCCCTTGTTGATCATCACCAGGCCATCGCGGCGCTCACCGGTTTCGATGAAACGGCGTTCGGCGATCAGCACCGGCTGGCCTTTTTCGTCTTTTTCGACGCTGCCGTCCTCGGCTTTCTTCTGCCCGACCACATACACCGAGTTGCCGTAGAGGGTGTAGGTGATCGCGCTCTCCGGCACCACGATGTGTTTCTGTGGCTCCGGCAGCAGCACGTCGAGGCTGGCGAACATGCCCGGCAGCAGCTTGCCATCGGGATTGGCCAGGGTCGCGCGGACCAGAATGTTGCGCGTGCTGCTTTCGACGATCGGGTTGATCGCGCTGATCTTGCCGGCGAAGTTCTGCTTCGGATACGCAGCGACGGCGATCAGTACCGGTTGACCGATGGCCAGTTTCGGCACCGATTGTTCAGGCAGGTAGAAGTCGGCGTAGAGGCTGCTCAGATCCTGCAATGTAGCGATTCTGGTGCCGCTGGCGAGGTAGTCGCCGACGTCGACCTGACGGATGCCGATGGTGCCGCTGAACGGCGCAAGGATGCGTTTTTTCGCCAGCGAAGCGTTGAGCTGGTTGACCGTGGCCTTGTTCTTTTGCAGCACGGCGGAGAGGCGGTCGTACTCGCCTTTGGAGATGGCGCGGCTGTCGACCAGTTGGCTGCCGCGGCCGAAATCCAGTTGTGCCAGGCCGAGATCGGCCTTGGCGGTTTCCAGCAGCGCGGTTTCCACGGCGCTGTCGAGTTGCAGCAGCGGCTGCCCGGCCTTGACCTTCTGCCCCGATTCGAACTTGAGTTCGGTCACCGTGCCGGCCACTTCCAGGCTCAGCTCGACACCTTGCAGCGCCTTGAGCGTGCCGACGGTTGGCAGGCGCATTTGCCACGGCTGTTCGCTTGCCCTGGCCACGGCGACGCTGATCGGCGGTTTCGGTTTGGAAAAGCCCTGGATCATCGTGTAGATCGAAAAGGCTTTGTAGCCGCCCAGCACCAGGACGATCAGCAAAACAACACCCAACATGATCAGCATGCGGCGACGCAGCATATTTCCAGTTCCTTGGATAAATCAGGTGAGACAGGCGGGCACATTACTCCGAGTACAAGGGGTATTCCAACTGGCAGTTATTACAGGTGATGAAAAGGGCGAGCGCCATGAAATGACGCTCGCCCTTGAGGTACTACCGGCCATTGCCGCGCGCGGCTTATGCCATCAGGTGCAGATGGTTGTCCCAGAGCCCTGCGGGCAATTCCAGCGGCTTGGCCAATAGTTCGGCCTGACGGCAATCGTAATAACGGCAACGCCCTTGCCCTGAGGTCACGACAAAACCGTCCTGCACCGCACCGACACCGGCGCAATCGGGTAACGGCGCGTCGAGGCGCACTTCGCCGCTGTCCAGGTCCCAGATGAAGAAGCGGTTGCCGCGCGGCGCGGTCAGCGCGACCAGGCGTAACTCGCTGTGTACCGCGACGCTGGCGGTGTAATGTCCCATCGCCTGCAACTGATGCTCGGGCACCGGAAACGCCACGAACGGCTGCCCCGGTCGCTTGATCGCCAACAGCTCCGAGCGCTCATGGGAGGCGCCCATGAATTGCTGACCGGCGACGATGGTGCCGTCACTGGCGATGCCCAGGTGGCGCACGCTGTTCATCTGCTGGGCGAGGGTTTCCTTGCTCAGCAAGGTGCCGTCGCGCTGCATCAGCACCAGGCTCGGCTCCATGGCGTTGAGGTTCATCTCGACGCGGCTTTCCGCTTCGGTACGAATCCCGCCGTTGGCCACTACCAGCGTCTCGCCGTCGGGCATCCATGACACCTGATGCGGGCCGAGGCCATGCGTGGAAATCTCGCCGCTGTGCACCAGCCGCGCGCCTTCGAACTTGTACACACCGAGCAAGCCGCGACCGGGATCGCTCGTGTCGTTTTCGGTGGCGTACAGGTATTCGCCGTCCTTGTGCACCACAGCATGCCCGTAGAAATGCCGGTTCGGCTGTGACGTCACGGTTTGCAGCAAGGTCCCGTCGCGCAGGTCGATCAGGTAACTTTCGGTGCCCGGGCGCCGGGCCACGAACAGCGCGATCGGCTGCGTCGGGTGGTTGATGATGTCGTGGCAGCGCTGGCCGACCTGCGTGGCGAACACCCGCGTACCGTCGAGCCGATAACCGACGGCGTAATGCTTGCCGTCGGTGTCGTCGCGCGCCGACAACAGCAGCGGGCTCTGATCCTTGCGTTTGAACAGCGTCCAGCCGCCCAGCGTCACTGCTCCCAGCAGCACACTACCTAAAGTCAGAGCCTGGCGTCGCAGCATGGCACTTGCCCTCATCAGTCACCGTCGTTGGCGTTGAAGCCCAGTTGAATGCCCAGTGCCTTGGCCAGTTCGCCTTCGTGCAGGCGGTGGACGACGTTGAGGCTGTCGTAGATATCGTTCAATTGCTGGCGACCGGCGTCATCTTCGAGCATTTCGCCGAGCGAGCGCTGGGTGCTGTCGAACAGTTTCAGCGAGGCAGCATAGGCGGCGTCGATCTTGTCGGCCAACGGCTTCTGCTCGGCTGGCAACAGACCGCGCAGGCCTTTGTTGTCGACGCCTTCCCAAACGGTTTTGGCCGCTGCGAGGCTAGCTTCCAGTGCGGTCAGCGACGACTGGCTGCGCCACGCATCAGCCTGGAACGGCTGTGGCACGCCCTTGCTCTGGCGGCCCATTGGCGTGCCGAGCTTTTTCTTCAGCGTGTCCAGTGCGGTGACCTGCACACGCAGCAGATCGGCGATCGCTTCGTGGGAGTCGGCATAACGCTGGTTCGGGAACTTGCTCATCTGCGCAAGCATGCCGTCGGTGGTGTTCCAGCCCTGCAGAATCTCTTCGGCCAGTTGCTTCTGGCGTTCGCCGATAGCGATCAGCAGCGGGCAGTATTTGGCTTTCTGCTCGGCATTGGCGACATCAGGCTTGGCATCGAAGAGGATGTATTCGTAGGCCGACAGGCCTTGAACCACCACACTCGATTTGGCCAGTGCCGCGGCATCGATCTGCGGCTGGGCAACGATCAGTTGCTCGACCTGACGGCCCACGAGGTTCTTCTTGTCCGGCCAGAACTGCACCTGCCACGAACGGTTGCCCTCGGCCAGCGGGCCGATCAGCAATGGTTGCAGCTCGGCCCAGGCTTTCTGCGCGTGAAGGAAATCGGCGCGCGCGGTTTCCAGGGTTTCCTTGCCCTGGCAGTAGGCGAGGGCGCTGACCGCCAGTTGCTTGTCGGCTTCGACCCAGCGGGTATAGGTCGGCAGGATCACCGATTTGGCAATGGCTGCCGACGTGACCGCTTGCGGGTCCTGCGGTGAGCAGGCGCCGAGGGCGAGCGCGGCGAGGCTGGTGAACAGTAGCTTGGGACGGAACATGTCGGGCTCCCGATTCTTTTTTCAGTATTTAAAGTGAGTTCAAAAATGCCAGCAACGCAGCACGTTGCTCGGCATTGAAAGACAAAACCTGTTGCTGCGCGGCTTGCGCTTCGCCGCCGTGCCAGAGCACGGCTTCAAGCAGATTGCGCGCGCGACCGTCATGCAAAAACTGGGTGTGGCCGCTGACCGCTTGCGTCAGGCCAATGCCCCACAACGGCGGGGTGCGCCAGTCGCGGCCGGAAGCCTGGAATTCGCTGCGATTGTCCGCCAGACCGTCGCCCATGTCGTGCAGCAGCAGATCGCTGTACGGCCGGATCACCTGATTGGCCAGTTCCGGTTCGGCGGCGTTGGCGGCGGTGGTGTATTTCGGCGTATGGCACGACTGGCAACCCGCCTGGAAAAACAGATTCTTGCCCGCCAGCACCTCGGCATCGTTGACGCCGCGTCGCGCCGGCACCGCGAGGTTGCGGCTGTAGAACAGCACCAGCCGCAGAATGTTATCGCTGACTTCCGGTTCGCCGTTCGGCCCGTTGCCGTTCGGTGCCTGCTTGCAGGCGGTTTGCGCGTCAGAGCAGTCATCGAAGGGACGCAGGCTGGTGGTCAGGCCCATGTCACCCGAAAACGCGTGAACATTTTGTTGATTGAGGTTCGGTTGCCCGGCTTTCCAGCCGAAACGGCCCATCACGGTTTTCTGCAGTTCATCGTCCCAGACCCGGTTCGGCCGGCCGTTGATGCCCTGGTTGTCTTTGGCTTGCGCGGCGGCGTTGGCGAGAATCGCTTCTTCCGGGATTGCTTCAAGCAGACCCAAACCAATCATCGGCGGCGCCACTCGCGCAGAGAACCGAGTGTCCGGGTGCATCGGCCCGTAGCCCAGTTGCGTGATCTGCAGGACCGGTTTGCGCAGTTCAACCTCGGTGCCATCCGCGAACCGTACCGGCACCGGCGTGTAGTCGACGCGCACCTTGCCTTCCGGGGCGACACCTGGCACGGCCATGTCCTGGAGTTGGCCGCCGTAGACCGGTTCCGGCACCACGCCAAGCTGTTCGATGACTTTGGCGTATTGCGGCGCATCGGCAATCGACAGCCTGACCAGCATCGACACGGCATTGGTTGCGTCCGGCGCCGGTGGATGGCCGCGACCGTCCTTGATGTGGCAGTTCTGGCAGGCGTTGGTATTGAACAACGGGCCGAGGCCGTCGCGCGCGGTGGTGGTCGACGGCGCGATCACCCACGGGCTGCGAAAGAAGCTGTTGCCGACGCTGAAATCCACCCGGCGCGACGGCGGCAGGTTGGCCGACGGCAGGGAAAACGCGTTCTGATCACTCTTGCGCACCGTCGCCGCGCCACCCGAACGCGCCTCACCGGGCTCGGCCTTGGTGAAACGCGGGGCGTCATCGCAGGCACTCAGGCCCAGGGCCAGTAACAGTGCGGACAAGCGAAGAGGCAGCGAGGGCATCAGACATCCTGCAGACGGGCGAAAACAAAGGCGCAAAGTCTAACAGGGCCGGGGAGTTTGAATAAGAGGAATTATCGTTTGCTTGATTTGCGGCAGAGTTTCACTTGAGGCCGTGCGGCCCCTATCGCTGGCAAGCCAGCTCCCACAGGTTTTGCAGTGTTTGCAAAATCTGTGTACGCCACCGATCCCTGTGGGAGCTGGCTTGCCAGCGATGGGGCCACCAGCATCAACACAAAAGGCAGAGATGAAAAAGGCGACCCGAAGGTCGCCTTTTTTTGCAGCGGACGCTGTGATCAGAACTCGTGATCGGCGTTGTCCGGGTTCAGGTCGCTGATGCCCAGTTTGCCGGCAGCGGCTTCGATCGAGCCGGTCTGCTTGACCAGCGCGGCGATCGCGTCACGGACGATCTGGTTGCCCGCGGTATTGCCGGCCGCGATCAACTGGTCGTAGTGCTCACCCTTGTTGGCGTGATCGACCATGACCTGGATTTTGGCTTCGGTGGCGGCCAGATCGGCTTTCAGTGCGGTGTCGGCAGCCGGATCAGCCTTGGCCACCAGCGACGACAGGCTGGCGCCGGTCATCTTGGTGCCGTCGACGCGGGTGTACTCGCCCAGGTAAACGTTACGTACGCCTTTGGCATCGTAGAAATGCGAGTAGTGGGTGTTGTCGCTGAAGCAATCCTGCTCGTCTTCCGGGGAGTTGGCTTCCAGGGAAACCTTCATGCGCTCGCCGGCCAGTTCGCCAAGAGACAGGCTGCCCATGCCGAACAACATTTTGCGCAGCCCCGACTCACCCGGCTCGGCTTCCAGCGTGGCGCGGTAGTTGTCGGCCACGTTCGGCTTCCAGTTGCCGACCATTTCTTCCAGGTCGCTGACCAGCAGCTCGGTCACGGCTTTCAGGTAGGCACGGCGACGATCATTGTGACCGCCGGTGGCGCCAGCGCCTTCCAGGTAGTCCGAAGCCGGACGGTTGCCAGCACCCGGGCCGGTGCCGTTGAGATCCTGGCCCCACAGCAGGAATTCGATGGCGTGGTAGCCGGTGGCGACGTTGGCCTCGGAACCGCCCAGCTCGTTGAGGCTGGCGAGTTTTTCGGCGGTGATGTCCTTGACGTCGACCTTGTCTTCGCCGACCTGAACTTCAGTGTTGGCGATGATGTTGGCGGTGGCACCCGGGTTACCCAGCGCGTGCTCGTAGGATTTGTCGACGTAGTCGATCAGACCTTCGTCCAGCGGCCAGGCGTTAACCTGACCTTCCCAATCGTCGATGATGGTGTTGCCGAAGCGGAACACTTCACTTTGCAGGTACGGAACGCGCGCGGCGACCCAGGCAGCCTTGGCGGCTTTCAGGGTGTCGGCGTTCGGCTTGGCGAGGAACGCGTCGACCGCGCTCTGCAAGGTTTTCGCGGTGGATTCGGCATCGCTGTAGACGGCGAAGACCATGTCGGCGTAGTGCGCGACCACGGCCTTGGCGGCAGCATCGTCGACTTTACCGGCAGCAGGCGCAGGCGTAGCGGCAGGGGCTGGAGCAGCGCTGCTGGAAGCCGGCGTCATTTCGGAGGCTTTTTCTTTGTCCTTGCCTTCGCCGCAACCGGCGAGGGAAATAGCGATGGCCAGCAGACTGGCGGTAGCCAGAGGCATACGAATCATGGCGAACATCCTGCTTCGGTAGTTGAGTGGACTGGCGCCGGAGGCGCGCAAAACTGCGACATAATGCAAATCTTTCGCATTATGTGTAAAGGGTTGTGGCTGGAAATATTTCTTATTTACAACATGGGTGCGCTGGATCAAGCGCACCAGCCTGCCTGGCAGGAGGCGCCGCGTTCACGGCGTTTTAGAGAATGGCGGCGTTGCTGCGTTGCGCCTGCTTGAGGTAAGCGCTCAACTCACGGGCTGGCAGAGGTTTGCTGTAGTGATAACCCTGACCCTCGTGGCAGCCTTCGGAGATGATGTAGGTCTCCTGCTCGGCGGTCTCCACGCCCTCGGCGATCACCTGCATGCCGAGGCTCTTGCCCAACTGGATGATCGCGCGAACGATGGTCGCATCGTCGTCGTCATCGAGCAGGTCCTGGACGAAGCTCTTGTCGATCTTGATCTTGTCCAGCGGCAGGCTTTTCAGATAGCTCAGCGATGAATAACCGGTGCCGAAATCGTCGATGGCGATCAACGCTCCGGAGCGGCGCAAGCTCAGCAGGTGCTGGGCAGCGGTGCTGATGTCTTCCATCAGGCCGGTTTCGGTGACTTCCAGTTCCAGACTGCGCGGCGGCAAGCGGTACATTTGCAGCAGATTGTTGACCACCCGCGGCAGCTCGGCGTGGTGCAACTGCACTGTCGACAGATTGACCGCCATACGCAGATCGGCAAAACCCTGATCGTGCCATTCGCGCAACTGCTTGCAGGCCTGGTCCAGCACCCACTCGCCAATGGCGATGATCGTACCGTTCTGCTCGGCCAGCGGAATGAACAGGTCCGGCGGCACCAGACCGTGCTCGGGATGCTGCCAGCGAATCAACGCTTCGACACCGACCACGCGATGATCGCGATAGCTGATCTGCGGCTGATAGACGAGGTAGAACTGATCGCGGATCAGCGCATCGCGCAAATCTTTTTCCAGCTCGCGGCGGCGACGCATCTCGCTGTCGACACTGGCGATGTAGAACTGATAGCGGTTGCGTGAGCGAGTCTTGGCCAGGGTCATGGTCTGCTCGGCTTTCTGCAACAGCTTCTCGGTGCTGTCGCCATCCTCCGGAAACAGAGTGATGCCGATGGTCGCGCGCAGGCGGATCTCCTGATGATCAAGGGCGAATGGCGCCTCCAGATCGTCGAGGATGCTTTGCGCCAGCTCCGCCGCTTCGTAGGGCTGTTCGATATCGGCCTGGACCAGCGCGAACTGATCGCCGCCAAGGCGGGCGAGGGCGCCGAGGCGACCGCTGTGGGCGCGCAGGCGGTCGGCCAGGGCCAGCAGCAACTGGTCGCCGGTCTGGTAGCTGAACTGCTCGTTGATGCCTTTGAAATCATCCAGTCCAACACACAGCACGGCGACCCGGCGTTGCAGCTTGCCGGCGTCGATCAGAATCTTGTCGAGCTGCTGCTGCAATTGCTGGCGATTCGGCAGGCCGGTAAGGAAATCGTACTGAGCCATGCGCAGCAGGCTGTTTTCCGCTTCGTGACGCAGGTGGGTGTTGCGTTCGATTGATTCCAGCAACTGGTTGGCGGTGTTGATCCAGATGCCCAGCTCGTTTTTCTCGTGACCTTTGAGCAGCGGGATTTTGTGTTCGCTGGGGCGATCCGGGTTGATCTCGGTGAGGTGCTCGATGATTCGCGACAGCGGCTTGGTCAGCAGCCAGTGATAGACCAGGTACAGCACCAGGCCCATGGCCAGCGCCCGCAGGACTCCGGAAATGAAGATGATCACCGAACTGACGATAAACCCTTCGCCGTAGGTGGCGGTGTCGAGGGTAATGCTCAGGTCGCCGTAATACTCGCTGTATGGCCCGCGCCCGACCAGTTGGGTTGTGAAGGTGCGTTCCTGCCCGAGGATCAGGTCGGTCAGCCAGCGGCTGCTGGAATGCTGCAGCTCGCGGGATTTCTGCGCGAGCATGGCTTCGTTGGGGTGGCCGATGGACGCCTGACGCACGGCGTCGTCCTGGAACAGGCCTTCGATCACCTGCATGCCCATTTCCCGGTCCAGGCTGTACACGGCCTGAGTCGACGGGTCGCGGAACATGTCGAGGATGCGCTCGGCGTCGCCGGCCACCGCCTGACGGGTCTTGTAGGCATCGAAGACGATTTGCGCACAGCTCAAGACCACACCGACGATCAATGCCGACAGGAGCACGACCCGGAGCAACTTCACCGACAAGCTGTTCTTGAGTTCCAGCTTCAAAGGGGTATTCCTTGTTCCGTGCGGGTAGCGTCAAGTTGCCATGAGTATTGGCAATACCGGGGTGGCAGTCAAAGGGACAATCGAGGCCAGGGAGATTCACCCGTGCCTCGACCAGAATGCTGCCATTTGGAGTATTAGCTCTGAATTAACTGTGTCGGTAGTGGCTGCCCTCAACTTGAGCCTGCGCACGATATTTTTTGCGCCGTGCAAGAGTAGCCGCCCGTGGGCTGCCGACCAACGGCGCAAAGCTGCTTTGAGTGTGAGAAAAGCGCTATGGACGAGCATAAAAAAACCCGGCAATAGCCGGGTTTCTTGTCTGGCGCGCAGCTTAAGCGGTGAAGGTTTTGCCTTCGAACTGCTCGGCCACGAACTTCCAGTTGACCAGGTTCCAGAACGCTTCTACGTACTTTGGACGCACGTTGCGGTAGTCAATGTAGTAAGCGTGTTCCCAGACGTCGCAGGTCAGCAGCGGGGTGTCGCCGCTGGTGATCGGGTTGCCGGCGCCGATGGTGCTGGCCAGGGCCAGGGAACCGTCAGCCTTTTTCACCAGCCAGCCCCAGCCGGAACCGAAGGTGCCGATCGAGGTTTTGCTGAACTCTTCCTTGAACTTGTCGAACGAACCGAAGGCTGCGTTGATGGCTTCAGCCAGCGCGCCGGTTGGTTGACCGCCAGCGTTGGGTGCCAGGCAGTTCCAGTAGAAAGTGTGGTTCCAGACCTGAGCGGCGTTGTTGAAGATACCGCCCGAGGAAGTCTTGACGATTTCTTCCAGGGTCTTGCCTTCGAACTCGGTGCCTGGCACCAGGTTGTTCAGGTTCACGACATAGGTGTTGTGGTGCTTGTCGTGGTGGTATTCCAGGGTTTCCTTGGAAATGTGCGGCTGCAGGGCATCGTGTGCGTAAGGCAGCGGCGGCAATTCGAAAGCCATGATGATTCTCCTAATCAGGTCTGTTGCGGTGAGCGCAAGGCCGATCACGGGCGGCCAGAAATGCACCGGCGAGTTTTTACTCTTTGCGGCGCAGGGTCTGGATCATAGCACCGGGGTTGCGGCATAACCACGCAACAACTGTGTGGGATAGAGGTTCCAGAGCGTTTTCGAATATTCAGGAAGCCAGGATCAGTTGCCCGGCCACGGTGAACATCATCAGCGCTACCACCAGATCGAGAATCCGCCAGGTACTCGGCCGAGCCAGCCACGGTGCCAGCCATGCCGCGCCCAGTGCCAGGGTGAAAAACCACAGCAGCGAAGCGCTCGCCGCACCCACCACATAAGCCCCCGGCACCGATTGCTGGGCGCCGAGTGAACCGATCAACAGAACCGTATCCAGATAAACATGCGGATTGAGCAGGGTCACCGCCAGCGCGCTGAGCAATACCGCGCGCAACGAACGCACGGTCTGGTTTGCGCCCTGATCCAGGCTTTGCTTCGAGCAGGCCCGGCGCAACGCCTGGCTGCCATACCAGATCAGAAACGTCGCGCCGCCCCAACGGGCGATCGCCAGCAGCGTCGGGTTCTGCGCCAGAATCGTCGCCAGCCCGAACACTCCGGCCGCCACCAACAGCGCATCGCAGGCCACGCACAGCGCAGCGACCGGCAAATGATGTTCACGGCGCAGGCTCTGCGCCAATACGAAGGCGTTCTGCGTACCGATCGCCATGATCAGGCCGAGGGCCACCAGCAGGCCGTTCACATAGCTTTGCCACATAACGTTTACTCCGCGTCATAAAGTGCTTGCTGGCTATTCTCCGGTCGCACGCGGTATAAGAAAAACCAATATTGCTGATCGCTCATTAGGAAAACTGATGTTCGACTATAAATTGCTCTCCGCGCTGGCCGCGGTGGTGGAACAGGCTGGCTTTGACCGGGCCGCGCAGGTACTGGGTTTGTCGCAATCGGCGATTTCGCAGCGGATCAAACTGCTCGAAGCGCGCGTCGGTCAGCCGGTGCTGATTCGTGGTACGCCGCCGGCGCCGACCGAGATCGGCCGACGCCTGCTCAACCATGTGCAGCAGGTGCGTTTGCTGGAGCGCGACTTGCAAAGCGTCGTCCCGGCGCTGGACGAAGAGGGTCTGCCGGATCGTCTGCGCATCGCGCTGAACGCCGACAGTCTCGCCACCTGGTGGGGTCAAGCGGTGGGCGATTTCTGCGCTGAACAGCAGTTGCTGCTCGACCTGATCGTTGAAGACCAGACGGTCGGCCTCAAGCGCATGCGCGCCGGCGAAGTGGCGGCCTGCCTTTGCGCCAGCGAGCGACCGGTGGCCGGCGCGCGCAGTGTGTTGCTCGGGGCGATGCGTTACCGCGCCTTGGCCAGCCCGGCCTTCATCGAACGGCATTTTCCTCAGGGCGTGCGCGCCGAACAACTGCCGCGCACGCCGGCACTGGTGTTCGGCCCGGACGATTTTCTGCAGCATCGCTATCTCGCATCGCTGGGCGTCGATGGTGGTTTCGAACACCATTTGTGTCCGTCTTCGGAAGGTTTCATTCGCTTGGCCGAGGCCGGAATCGGCTGGGGACTGGTGCCGGAGTTACAGGTGCGCGAACAGTTGCGCAGCGGCGTATTGCGCGAGTTATTGCCAGATAAACCGATCGACGTGCCGTTGTACTGGCATCATTGGCGCAACGGCGGGCAATTGCTCAACCTGCTCACCGAGCAATTACTGCGCTCGTCACCGCAATGGCTAGTGGCTTAGAAGCAGCTACGAGCGTCAAGCTGCAAGCGGCAAGCGCAGCGTTTTAACTTGCAGCTGATGGCTTGTAGCTTGCAGCTGTATTCGTGGAGTTTTTGATGAAGATTTTGGTTACCGGCGCGAGCGGCTTCATTGGCGGGCGCTTTGCGCGTTTCGCCCTGGAGCAGGGCCTTGAGGTGCGCGTCAACGGGCGCCGGGCCGAGAGCGTCGAGCATCTGGTGCGCCGTGGCGCCGAGTTCGTGCCCGGCGATCTGACCGATGCCGAACTGGCCCGCGAGCTGTGCGCGGATGTCGAAGCGGTGGTGCACTGCGCCGGTGCGGTCGGGGTGTGGGGGCGTTATCAGGATTTCCATCAGGGCAACGTGCAGGTCACCGAGAACATCGTCGAGGCTTGCCTCAAGCAGCGCGTGCGACGCTTGGTGCACCTGTCGTCACCGTCGATCTATTTCGATGGCCGCGATCATCTCGGTCTGACCGAAGAACAAGTGCCCAAGCGCTTTCGGCATCCGTACGCGGCGACCAAGTACCTGGCCGAGCAGAAGGTCTTCGGTGCCCAGGAGTTCGGACTGGAAACCATCGCGCTGCGCCCGCGTTTTGTCACCGGGGCTGGTGACATGAGCATCTTTCCGCGCCTGCTCAATATGCAGCGCAAGGGCCGTCTGGCGATCGTCGGCAATGGCCTGAACAAGGTCGATTTCACCAGCATGCACAACCTCAACGAAGCCATGCTCAGCAGTCTGCTGGCGGCGGGCTCGGCGCTGGGCAAGGCCTACAACATCAGCAACGGCGCGCCAGTGCCGCTGTGGGACGTGGTCAATTATGTGATGCGCAACATGGACGTGCCGCAGGTGCGCAAGTATCGCTCCTACGCACTGGCCTACAGCGTTGCCGCGCTCAACGAAGGCGCCTGCAAACTCTGGCCGGGGCGTCCGGAGCCGACGCTGTCGCGGCTGGGCATGCAAGTGATGAACAAAAATTTCACCCTCGACATCAGCCGCGCCCGGCATTATCTGGACTACGATCCGAAAGTCAGCCTGTGGTCGGCCCTCGACGAGTTCTGCGCCTGGTGGAAGGCTCAGGACATTCGCTGAAACCATTCGGTCGGCCGGCAATGAACCGCGCCCCCGGATGGGGGTCAATGCCTGCGGCTGCGGCGGTTATACTTCGCAGCATTTAGCCATCACCGCGTTTCTCAAAGGTTGCCTCAATGTCCATGCGTAACGATGCTCACGACGACGATTTCGATAACGTGCCCAGCCTGCGCGCCGACCCTTTCGATGACGATGACATCCCGACCACCGCGCGCACCTCTGTGCATTCACGCACGCCGCCGGTGGTCAAGGTCAAGGCGGCCAGCACCGGGCCTTTGTGGGCATTGGTCGGCGCATTGTTCTTTGCCTTTATCGGTCTGGCCTGGTGGAGCTTCCAGCAAATCTCGTTGATGGAGCAGCAACTGGTCGCAACCCAGGAAAGCTTTGCGCGGATCAGCGAAGAAGCGGCAGGGCGCCTGCAGGACATTTCCGGCAAGGTGGTGGCCAGCCAGTCCAACGTGAATAGCGACAGCGAAGCACTGAAGCTGCAAATCAAGCAACTGGAAGGCAAATTGCTTGATCAGAGCAAGCAGCAGCAAGGCGTTGCCGGGCAGGCCAGCGATCTGGACAAACGCCTGGCGCAGATGACCGCACAAACCAGCGAACTGCAGAACGCCAACAGCCAGTTGCAGGCACAGGTGAAAACCTTGAGCACGGAATTGGCGACGCTGAAAAGCACGCCGGCTGACACCAGCAAGCTCGACGCGGAATTGAAAGCGTTCGATGCGCAATTCAAAAGCCTCGGCGCCGATATCGTGGCGCTGAAGAAACAGGGCAACCCGAGCGCAGCCATCGATCGGCTCGAGCAGGAAATCGTCGTGCTCAAAAGCGAGCAGGACAACCGCCCGACAGCGCCGCAGGGTGGCGGCAACACCGCGGAGTTCGACGCATTCCGCGCGCAGATGACGCGCAACCTCAACACCCTGCAGGCGCAGATCCAGAATCTGCAACAGCAGATCAACGCGCGACCTTGACGGTCGATTCACTGTGGCGGGGCATGCCTCGCCAGAGCGACTGCGTAATGTTCAGAAACCCTCTGAATGTCCCTACATCAGCCCAGGCCGTCTACGCTCTTGAAACACCAACAAGAACGAGGGATGCGCTATGGGTTTTTTGCACAAAGTGGCCTGGCTTGGCGTGATGCTGTTGGCCGGTTTCGGCCAGGCCAGCGCCGCGACCGATGGCAAGGATGACAGTCAGGCCGCCGTCGCGTTGCTGGAAAAAGCCCTGGCTTATTACCACGACAACGGCGACAAGGCGTTCGCCGCCTTCAGCCGGCAGGGTGAGTTTGTCGACAAGGATCGCTACGTCTTCGTGGTCGATACCAAGGGCGTGATGCTGGCCAGCGGCGGACCCTCTGCGGCGCTGATCGGGCGCGATGTCAGCGAAGTGCTTGGTCCGGATTTGCAGAAAGCCTTCAAGGACGCCCTGAAAGTACCGGAAGGCAACGGCATCCAGCAGGCCGAATACCGTTGGCAGAACTGGGCCGACGGCAAGGTCGAACGCAAGCACGTGTTTTACCAGCGCGTCGGCCAGCGAATTCTGGCGGTCGGTTATTACCTGCCGCGCGCTTCGGCGGAGCAGGCCAAGGCACTGCTGGATAAAGCCGCGGCGGACCTTGTTAAAGACGAGAAGGGCACGCTGACCGCCGTCAACTCGCTCAAGGGCGGCTATCTGCAGGATGACCTTTATGTGTTCGTGGTTGACCTCAACACCCGACGCTACGTGGCCCACGGCACCAACCTGCGTCTGATCAACACCGATTTCGCCAAGGTCAAGGATCCGGAAGGCAAACCGGTGGGTGAACCTATTCTGGCGCTGATCGGCAAGCAGGATGAAGGCGAGTACGAATATCGCTGGAAAAACCCGGTAACCGGCAAAATCGAGGACAAGCACGCCTATCTGAAAAAGGTCGGGCATTTCCTCGTTGCGGTGGGTTACTACAGCCCCTGACCGAAACACCGGCCCCCTTGTGGGAGCGAGCCTGCTCGCGAAGGCGTCGTGTCAGCCAACATCAGAGCGTATGACACACCGCTTTCGCGAGCAGGCTCGCTCCCACAGGGCTTAGCGGTGTTGCGTTATTTCGCGCCGTGTTCGCGCCCGCGCAGCAGGTTGTTCGGCATGGCAATCGCTGCAGCCAGCCCGAGCAGCGACACCGCCGCACTCACCCACAGCAGATGCCGGAATGTCACCAGCAGCTCTGCGCGCAAGGCATGCTGCGCATCCCCCGGTGCGGCGTTGAGGCCATCGAGCAGGACGTTGCCCGAATGCCCCTCGCTGAGCAGCGAACTGCTGGCCAGGTGGGCGAAACTCGAATGCTGCAGCAGCGCCAGCAGCAGCGCCGACATCAATGCCACGCCGACCGCGCCACCGAGGGAGCGAAACAGGTTGGTGGTGCTGGTGGCCACGCCGATGTCGCGTTGTTCCACCGAATTTTGCGTACCGACCAGCGAGGTCGGAAATTGCATGCCGCCGGCGATACCGCTGAGCAACATGAACACGCCGCTGAGCAGCGTGGCTTCCGGTGGGCTGAAGGCCATGCCGAGAATCGAGATCGGCATCAATATCGCGCCGGTGAGGATCTGTGGTTTGTAGCGCCCGGTGATCGAGGTGCGGCGACCGGCGAAATACGCGCCGATCGGCAGCCCCATCGCCAGCGGCAGCAAGTGCAGCGCGGCGCTGTCGGCGCCGGCACCGGTGACGCTCTGAAAGCGCAGCGGCATCAGCACGATCAGCGAAATGGCCTGGAAACTGGTGAAGAAAATCGTGCACCAGCACAGCAGGGCGCTGCGGTTGGCAAACAGGTGCATCGGCAGCAACGGCTCGCGCGCGCGCCGCTCATGCCAGACGAACGCGGCCAGCACCAGCACTGCACAAGCGAGCAGACCGAGCACTTCGCTGCTGCGCCACGAATGCCCCTGGCCGACCTCGGTGATCCCGAGCAGCAGGGCGGTCAGACCGATGATCATCAGCACCGTACCGAGGTAGTCGATCACCGGTTTGCGCTGCGGTATCGGCAAACCGCGCAGGTTGCGCCGGGCGACCCACCAGGCGCCGAGGCCCAGCGGCAGGTTGATCAGAAACACCCAGCGCCATGACAGGTATTCGGTCATGTAGCCACCCAACACCGGCCCGGCAACGCTGGCCACCGCATACATGCTGCTGAAATAGCCCTGATAGCGACCCCGTTCACGCGGCGGCACGATGTCGCCGATGATCGCCTGACTCACCGAAATCATCCCGCCGGCGCCGATGCCCTGAAGAATGCGCGCCAGTACCAGTTGCTCCATGCTCTGCGCCATGCCGCAAAACAATGAAGCCAGGGTGAACAGGCCCATGCCGAACAGCATCAGCTTGCGCCGCCCGTACAGATCGCCGAGCTTGCCGTAGATCGGCACCGCCACGGTCATTGCCACCATGTAACCGGAAATCACCCAGGCCAGCAGGCTGACGTCCTTGAATTGCGCGGAGATGGCCGGCATCGATACGGCGACGATGGTCTGGTCGAGCGCACCGAGAAAGATCGCCATCATCAAGGCGACCAGCACGCTGCGAATGGCAGGTTTGGGTATTTCAGGCGGGTTCAGAGTGGTCACGGAAAACCTGCGGGCAGTGATGGACCCGCACGGACATGGCGAGCGGGAATGCTCGCCAGTGTAAGTCGGTAGGAAGCTATTCGATAGCCTCGTACGCAAGCCCGACGTAATTTTCTGCAATGGTTTTGCGCCCGGCTTCGGAGTCGACGAAGTAGTCCAGTTCCGCGGCGCTGATGCGCTGGTTGAACGCGTCGTGATCGTCGAAGCGGTGCAGCATCGAAGTCATCCACCAGGAAAAACGCTCGGCCTTCCACACCCTGCGCAGGCAGACTTCTGAGTATTTCTCCAGCAAGTCGGTGCGCCCGTCGCGGTACACCTTCAGCAAAATATTGAACAGCGTGCTGACATCGCTGGCCGCCAGGTTCAAGCCTTTGGCGCCGGTGGGCGGGACGATGTGTGCAGCGTCGCCGACCAGGAACATGCGCCCGTACTGCATCGGTTCGACGACAAAACTGCGCAGCGGCGCGATGCTTTTTTCGATTGACGGCCCGGTCACCAGTTTCCCCGCCAGTGCGCTCGGCAAGCGGCTTTTCAATTCGTCCCAGAAACGCTCGTCGCTCCAGTCCTCGACGTTGTCATCAGCCGGTACCTGCACGTAATAGCGGGTGCGCGTTTGCGAACGCATGCTGCACAAGGCAAAACCACGTTCGTGACGGGCGTAGACCAATTCGTCGTGTACCGGCGGGGTGTCGGCGAGAATGCCCAGCCAGCCGAACGGATAAACCCGCTCGAAGACCTTCAGGCAATCGGCCGGAATCGACTGCCGGGCGACACCGTGGAAACCGTCGCAACCGGCGATGTAATCGCAATCGACCCGCCAGCTTTCGCCATCCTTTTCAAAAGTGACGAATGCTTCGTCGCTTTTCATGCCGTGCGGAACGACATTGCTCGCCTGATAAATCGTCGGCGCGCCAGCCTCCCGACGAGCGGCCATCAGGTCGCGGGTAACTTCGGTCTGGCCGTAGATCATCACGGTTTTGCCACCGGTCAATGCCTGCAGATCGATGTGCACCTGGCGCCCGTCCAGCGCCAGTTCGAAGCCGCCATGGACCAGCCCTTCGGCGTCCATGCGCTGGCTTACCCCGGCCTGGCGCAACAGCTCTACCATGCCCTGTTCAAGCACGCCGGCGCGGATGCGCCCGAGTACGTAATCGGGCGTTTGCCGTTCGAGGATAAGGGTGTCGATGCCAGCGTTGTGCAGCAACTGGCCGAGGAGCAAACCGGACGGGCCGGCGCCGATGATCGCGATTTGGGTTTTTAGCGTTTTCATTGTTTTTATGGCTCGCAAGCGTCACGCGGCAAACGCCGGTGAGGTTTTTTTATGGATCGAGTGCTTGCATTTTTCCCTTGCGGGTCTGTCAATTGAAGGTGAAAACTGAGCCGATACCTGTACATTCTGCCAATCGGTGCGATTATCGCCCACTACCCCCGAGGCCTGGATTGAAGTGATGAACAAGCCTGAGCTGCCTTCGATTCCCGTGTTCAAGCTCTACGGTGAAAGCCTGGACTGGCCGACCCCTGACTTGCTGCACTGTGAAACCATTTCCTCACGCAGTCGCGAACACGAGTGGGAAATCAAACCCCATCGCCACGCTGATCTGTGCCAGTTGCTGTTCGTTTTCAAAGGTCAGGCAGAGCTTGAAATCGAAGGCCAGCGCACGCAATTGCAGACCCCGGCGATCCAGGTCCTGCCACCGCTGTCGGTGCATGGTTTTCGATTTTCCGAGGACGTCGAGGGCTTCATCGTTACCCTCGCCACACCGCTGATCAACCACTTGCAGGCGCAATTGGGCGATTCGGTGCATGCGCTGGCCAGCGCCGAGCATTACCCGGCCGGTGCGGACGGCGACTACCTCAACAGTCTGTTCAGCGCCTTGCAGGCCGAGTACAACGGCCATCAACCGGCGCGGGAAATGCTCATGCATTCGCTGGTCAGCGTGATCATGGTCTGGGTCAGTCGCCAGGCGATCGTGCGCCACAAGGCCAGTCAACGGCCGCAGCGTCAGCGCGAATACCTCAATGGCTTTATTCAGTTGGTCGAGGAAACCTATCGCCAGCACGTGAAGGTCGAGGATCTGGCCCATCGCCTGGGCATTTCCGTGTCGCACCTCAACGGCACCTGCCGCGAGCTGGCCGGACAACCGGCGTTGCAGATCATGCACGAGCGCCAGTTACTCGAAGCCAAGCGCTTGCTGACCTACACCAGCATGACCATTTACGAGATGTCGGAGCTGTTGGGGTTTTCCGACCCGACCAACTTCACGCGCCTGTTCCGGCGTCGGGTGGGGATATCGCCGAAGGCGTTTCGCGATCGCCTGAAGGCCGAGCAGTAATCCTGACAACACCCCAAACCCTGTGGGAGCTGGCTTGCCAGCGATAGGGGTGGATCAGGCGCCTGCAATGCTGAATGTCTGTCTGCAATCGCTGGCAAGCCAGCTCCCACAGGGGCTCAATTAAAGCCCGACCCATCAGCGCAAAGCATTGAGCGTCGCATTGTGCGGAATACAGCGCTCGTAATTGCAGCTTGCGTACTCGCGCGGCAACTGACGCAACTGCTCGACCCGCCAGGCCGCGGTGCCGTACAGCGCCAGCGTGGCGGCGCAGGTGATGAAAATAGCGGCGTATCTTTTTGTTTTGATGTTCATGGCGATGACCTCTGAACGACATACCCTGCGGTACTAGTTTCAGCATAGGTCAGTGAGGGGCAGCTGCAAGCTTCAAGTTGTAAGCTGCAAGTTGAGTCATGACGGCGCTAGCTTGTCGCTTGTGGCTCGCCGCTTGCAGCTTCGTCCCATTGCGGATGTTCGGGGAAGCGTTCCACCAGAAAATCCAGCAGGCTGCGCAGTGCCGCTGGCATGTGCTTGCGTGAGGCATACACGGCATAGATGTTCATTTGCCGTGGTTCGGCGTGGGGCAGCAGGCGTACCAGTTCGCCGCTGTGGATATGCACGCCGGCCTGATAGGTCGGCAGCATCGCCACTCCGGCGCCGGCGAGGGTGGCGCGCAGCAGGGTGCTGGCCTCGTTGGCGCTGATGTTGCCCTGCACCGGCACCGAAACCGCTTCGCCATCTTCTTCGAAATGCCACAGGCTTTTGCCGAAATACGAATGGGTCAGGCAGTTGTGCCGGCTCAGCTCTTCAACCCGCACAGGCGCCGGGTGCTCCTGCAGATAAGCCGGCGCTGCGCAGACCACCGAACGGCACACGGTCAGGCGGCGGGCGATCAGATTGGGGTCGAGGTCGTTGCTGGTGCGAATCGCCAGGTCGATGCGCTCATCCACCAGATTCACCGTGCGATCGAGCATTTGCAGATCAATGCTCACCCCTGGATAACGTTTGACGTACACCGCCATCGCATCGGCCAGTTGCGCCTGACCAAACGAGGTGCTGACGCTGATCCGTAGCAGCCCGCGCGGGGCGGCGTCGGGTTCGCTGACCGCGGCCTGCATGTCGCTCGACAGTTCAAGCATCTGTCGGCAGCGCGGCAGGATCTCGTTGCCCGCGGCGGTCAGGCTCAACTTGCGTGTGGTGCGATGCATCAGCCGCGCGCCGACCCAGTCTTCGAGCTCGGCCAGATAACGCGACACCACCGGCCGCGAAAGGTCCAGATGATCGGCCGCCGCCGACTGGCTGCCCAGGTCGACCACACTGACGAATACGCGCATTGCTTGTAGCCGATCCATGATTTGCCCGCTTTCAGAAACAAACTATGTTCAAGCATCGCATTTTTTGTACTGAGTCAGGCAACTAAGCTCTGTCCATCGCCAGCAACGGCATTCGCACAGCGGAGCAACAGATGATCGGCTTCACCACACTCAAACGCGTTGTACTCGCCACGGCCGCCCTCGGTTTTGCGGCGCACGCAGCGGCGGCCAACCTGACCCTCGACGTTTACAACCCGGGCACCCAGGCGATTTTTCCGGTGACCTCGGTGCTGGTCAGCGGCGAGAAAGAAGCGATTCTTGTCGACGCGCAGTTCGGTAAATCCCAGGCGCAACAGGTGGTGGAAAAAATCCGCGCCAGTGGCAAGCAACTGACCACGATCTACATCAGCCACGGCGACCCGGATTACTACTTCGGCCTCGACACGCTGACCCAGGCCTTCCCGAAAGCCAAAGTGCTGGCCTCGCAGCCGACCGTCGATCACATCAACCAGACCGTTGCCGGCAAACTGGCTTTCTGGGGCCCGAAAATGGGCACCGATGTTCCAGCGAAAACCATCGTGCCTGGCGTGCTCAAGGGCGACAGCCTGATGCTCGAAGGGCAGAAATTGCAGGTGATCGGCCTGCAAGGCAAACAACCGGATCGCAGCTTCGTCTGGATTCCATCGTTGAAAGCGGTGGTCGGCGGCGTGGTGGTTGCCGAGAACATTCATGTGTGGATGGCCGACACCCAGACTGCGCAATCCCACGCCGACTGGCTCGACACGCTGCGTTCGATCGAACGCCTGAAACCGGCCACGGTGATACCAGGCCACTACCTGGGCGACAGCAGCCGTTCGCTGGTCAGCGTCAAGTTCACCGCCGACTACATCAAGGCATTCGATGCCGAAACCGCCAAGGCCAAGGATTCCGCAGCACTGATCGCGGCGATGAAGAAACGCTACCCCTCGCTCGGCGAAGAAAGCTCGCTGGAGCTGAGCGCCAAAGTCGCCAAGGGCGAAATGGCCTGGTAAGCCGGATCCGCATACGCAGCACTCTCAAGCCAACTGGAGAACGTCATGAGCAAGATCGCAATCATCGGTGCCACCGGCCGTGCCGGCAGCCAATTGCTGGAAGAAGCCCTGCGTCGTGGGCACAGCGTTACCGCCATCGCCCGCGATACGTCGAAGATCGGCAGCCGTGCCGGAGTAGTGAGCAAGAATGTCGATGTGCTCGATGCGGCGGCGCTGCAGGACGCAGTGGCCGGTCACGATGCGGTGATCACTGCCGCGCACTTCGCCACTGTGCCAGCGGCGGCGATTGTCGGACCGGTGCAAAGCGCCGGGGTGAACCGTCTGCTGGTGGTCGGCGGTGCTGGTTCGTTGTTGTTGCCGGATGACACGCGGGTGATCGACAGCGAGGGATTCCCGGCCGAGTACAAAGCTGAAGCCAGCGCAGGGGCGGCGTTTCTTGAAGCATTGCGTGAGGAGCACGATCTGGACTGGACGTTCCTGTCGCCGTCGGCGGAGTTTGTTGAAGGGGAGCGCACAGGCACGTTTCGTGTCGGCAAGGATCATTTGCTGGTGAGCAGCGAAGGGCGCAGCTGGATCAGTTTTGCCGATTATGCGATTGCGCTGATCGACGAAGTGGAAACGCCGAAGCATGTGCGTCAGCGGTTTACTGTGGGTTATTGACTGAGGTGACGCTGAGAGACTGGTCTGGCTTCAGATCTTTTTCCCCTCACCCCAGCCCTCTCCCCCAAAGGGGGCGAGGGGGAAGGGAGCCAATCTTCATGCTTTTCCAGGCCTGAGTTCGACTCGCTGTTGCAGGTCGGCGCAGCTAGATCAAACAACACGGTCAGTCCCCTCTCCCTCTGGGAGAGGGTTAGGGTGAGGGAAAAAGGCCTCAGCGCAAATGCGCCTGCTCAACCAGCCAAAGCATCAACTCCTCCAGCTGCGGCGACGGCTGCGCTGCGGCAGGCAGCACCACGTAATACGCCAGCCCCGTCTTGACCTTCAACGTAAACGGCATGACCAGCCTTCCCGCGTTCAGATCATCACCAATCAGCGACCAGTCCCCGATCGCCACGCCCGTGCCGTGCGAGGCCATCGACATCGCCTGGTCCAGCGTCTCGAAATGCTGGCCGCTGCCGAGGTTGCTCAACTGCAAACCCGCCGCATCGAGCCACACCGACCAGTCCTGTATGTCGTGGGTCGGGTGCAACAACAGATGCTTCTGAAGATCCGACGGTGAATTCAGCGCGGGTGAGCCGTTGAGCAGCGGCGGCGAGCAGACCGGTGTCAGTTGTTCGTCGAACAAGTGCAAGGCGCCCGGCGAATTGTCCGGTGGCGGGCCATAGATCACGGCGGCATCGAATTGCTCGCGCTGAAAATCCACACCGTGTTGCAGCGAGGCCGTCAGTTTCACAGGCGCGTCCGGGCGTTCTTTTTGCCACTGCAGCAGGCGCGGCAGCAGCCAGCGCATCACGCAGCTCGGTGCCTTGAGTTGCAGCGTCTGATGTTTGAGCCCGATCTGCTCGGTCGCCTCGCTGATGAGCCCGAAGACTTTCTCCACTTGCGGCAGCCATTCACGTCCTTCCGCCGTCAATTCCAGACCCCGGGCCAATCGGATGAACAGCGGATAGCCGAGCTGTTCTTCCAGCCCGGCGATCTGCCGGCTCACCGCCCCCTGAGTGATGTGCAACTGCTCGGCGGCGCGGGTGAAGTTGCAGCACTGCGCCGTGATCAGAAACGTATGCAGCGCGGGCAGGGGAGGCAGTCGTTTCATGTGGATCCAAGGTATGACGTGAGGACATGGCTAGTATGACTTTTAATCGATTGTTGCCGCTAGCGGCCGACCGTTCAATGAGCCCAGGTTCAGGCCATGTGGGAGCGAGCCTGCTCGCGAAAGCTGTTGCACATTCAGCATTGATGTTGGCTGACCCAGCGCTTTCGCGAGCAGGCTCGCTCCCACAAGGGATCTGTATTTTTAGCTGACAGAAGGGCAATCGACATGGCGACGTGTGGCGAAGTACTGGTCAAGTTACTCGAAGGTTACGGGGTCGAGCAGGTGTTCGGCATTCCCGGCGTGCATACCGTGGAGCTGTATCGCGGGCTGGCCCGTTCGAGCATCAACCATGTCACGCCTCGGCATGAGCAGGGCGCCGGTTTCATGGCCGACGGTTATGCGCGCACCAGCGGCAAACCGGGCGTGTGTTTCATCATTACCGGCCCGGGCATGACCAACATCACCACGGCGATGGGCCAGGCCTACGCCGACTCGATTCCGATGCTGGTGATCTCCAGCGTGCAGAGCCGCCACCAGTTGGGCGGCGGGCGCGGCAAGCTGCACGAATTGCCGAACCAGAGCGCGCTGGTCGGCGGCGTCGCCGCGTTTTCGCACACCTTGATGTCGGCGTCGGAATTGCCCGGCGTGCTGGCTCGCGCATTTGCCTTGTTCCAGGCTGGCCGCCCGCGCCCGGTGCACATCGAAATTCCATTGGACGTGCTGGTCGAAGACGCCGACGAACTGCTCGCCAGCCTGCCGGTGCACATCGACCGCGCCGGTGCCGCGCCGGCTGCTATCAGCCGCATGACCGAATTGTTGGCCGGCGCGCAACGGCCGCTGATCCTGGCGGGTGGCGGTGCCATCGACGCCGCTGCCGAACTCAGCGAGCTGGCCGAACTGCTCGACGCGCCGGTGGCATTGACCATCAACGCCAAAGGCCTGCTGCCTTCCACGCATCCACTGTTGATCGGCTCGACGCAAAGCCTGGTCGCCACCCGCGCACTGGTCGCCGATGCCGATGTAGTGCTGGCGATCGGCACCGAACTGGCCGAGACCGATTACGACGTGACCTTCGCTGGCGGTTTCGAGATTCCCGGCAAGTTGCTGCGTATCGACATTGATGCCGATCAGACCGTGCGCAACTATCCGCCGCACGTCGCGCTGGTTGCCGACTCGCGCAACGCCGCGCAGGCCCTGCTCAGCGCCTTGTCGCATAAAGCGTTGGCCGAGCGCCGCAACGATTGGGGGCAAGTACGCGCGGCGCGTCTGCGTGATGAGCTGGCGGCGAGCTGGGACACCGCGACCCTGGCGCAGACGCGTTTCCTTGAAACCGTGCTGCAGGAATTGCCTGACGCGGTATTCGTCGGCGATTCGACACAACCGGTGTATACCGGCAACCTCACCTTCAATCCCGAGCGCCCGCGGCGCTGGTTCAACTCGTCGACCGGTTACGGCACCCTCGGTTACGCCTTGCCAGCGGCCATTGGCGCCTGGCTCGGTGGGCCACTGGAGAAAGGCATTCGTCCGCCAGTGGTGTGTCTGATCGGCGACGGCGGCCTGCAATTCACTCTGCCGGAACTGGCCAGCGCCGTCGAAGCGCGCACGCCGGTGATCGTCCTGCTGTGGAATAACCAGGGCTACGAAGAGATCAAGAAATACATGGTCAACCGCGCCATCGAACCGGTCGGGGTCGATATCTACACGCCGGACTTCATCGGAGTGGCCAAAGCCCTCGGCTGCGCCGCCGAAGCGATCAGCTCGGTAGCGCAATTGCGCAGTGCGCTGCGTGCCGCTACCGACCGCCAGGGTCCGACCGTCATCGAAATCGACCAGAACCAGTGGATGCAGGCGGTGGCCCAGTGATCAATTTGCCAACCACACTCGACGGCCTCTACATCAATGGCCAGTGGTCGGCCGGCCGCGAGCACTTACGGGTGATCAACCCGGCCACCGAAGCACTGCTGACCACGGTCAACGGCGGTGACGAATTTGCGGTCGAGCACGCCGTGACCGCGGCGGCTGCGGCATTCAAGGATTGGTCGAAAACCACGGGCGCCGAGCGCGCGGCGATCCTGCGCAATATCGCCAACGGCGTGCGCAACGGTCGCGAGCACCTGATGAACCTGCAATCGAGCAACAACGGCAAACCGCTGTTCGAAGCGGCGATCGACGTCGACGATGTCATCGCGACCTTCGAGTACTACGCCGAACTTGCCGAAGGCCTCGATGCGCAGCGCGACATGAATGTGCCGCTGCCCAGCGATGACTTCAGCGCGCGTCTGCGCCGCGAGCCGTGCGGTGTCGTCGGGCTGATCGTGCCGTGGAATTTCCCCATGGTCACCACCGCCTGGAAACTCGCCCCGGCGCTGGCGGCCGGCTGCTGCGTGGTGCTCAAACCCTCGGAGGTCACGCCGTTGCCGGAGCTGGAACTGGCGGCGATCATCGCCGAGTCCGGTCTGCCCGAAGGCGTATTCAATCTGGTCTGCGGCACCGGCCTGGCCGTGGGCGCGCCGCTGTCGGCGGACCCGCGCATTGCCAAAATCTCCTTCACCGGCAGCAACGCCGTCGGCGTCCAGGTCATGCAACGCGCGGCGGAAACGGTCAAGGGCGTAAGTCTGGAACTGGGCGGCAAGTCTTCGCTGCTGGTGCTCGAAGACGCCGACCTGGAGCTGGCGGTGGAGCTGGCCTGTGGCGGCGGTTTCTTCAATGCCGGGCAGATGTGCTCGGCCACCAGTCGCGTGCTGGTCGCCGATGAACTGGCCGATGAATTCCTCGCGCGCCTGCAGCAGCGAGCGCAGGCGATCCGCGTGGCCGACCCGTTCGAGGCGGACGTGGAAATGGGCGCGCTGGTCAATCAGGCGCAATACCAGCGCGTGCTCGGCCACATCGATCGCGGCCTCAGTGCCGGAGCCAGACTGGTATGCGGTGGCAATCGTCCGGCGCACCTGCCGCGCGGCTTTTTTTTGCAGCCGACGGTGTTCACCGAAGTGCCCCTCGACAGTGCGCTGTGGTGCGAAGAGATTTTCGGCCCGGTGTTGTGCGTGCGCAGTTTCAGCAGCGAAGCCGAGGCGATCGCCTTGGCCAACGACAGTCAGTTCGGCCTGGTCGCCAGTGTGGTGACGCGTAACGCCGAGGCTGCCGAACGTGTCGCCAATGCCCTGCAGGCCGGGCTGGTGTGGCTTAACGCGCCACAAGTGATCTTCCCGCAGACGGCGTGGGGCGGTTACAAACAGAGCAGCATCGGCCGCGAACTGGGGCCTTGGGGCCTGGCCGCGTTTCAGGAAATCAAACACGTGATCCGGGCGGTGTAGAAGCCTACCCTCACCCCAGCCCTCTCCCCTGGGGAGAGGGAGCCGACCGAGGTGTCTGGCGCTATACATCGACCTGAAAGATCTAGTCGATTATGGACTTGATGTCTCTGATTCTGGATTCAGGACCGATATCTCAATTCGGCGAACCTCTTCAATATCTTCCAATCAGTCCCCTCTCCCTCTGGGAGAGGGCTAGGCGGGCGGCGTTCCGATGAGGGCTCTTGAAGGTTCACACCGACAGCCGCAACCGTGCGAGATCCCTTAACGGCGGCGCGCCAAACAGGCGGCTGTATTCGCGGCTGAATTGCGACGGGCTCTCATAACCCACGCGATACCCCGCCGCCGACGCCTCCAGCCCTTCGGTCAGCATCAAGCGCCGCGCCTCTTGCAGGCGTAACTGCTTTTGGTACTGCAACGGACTCATCGCCGTCATCGCTTTGAAACGGTGATGCAAGGTCGAGACGCTGAGGTTCACTTCTTTGGCCAGATCGTCAATGCGCAGCGGCTGCTCGAAGTTGCCGTTGAGCCATTTGATCGCCTGACTGATGCGATGGCTCTGGCTGTTGGCAATCGCGATTTCGTACAAACGATGGCCCTGCGGACTGCGCAGCAGGCGATAGAGAATTTCGCGGCGAATCAGCGGCGCGAGCATGGCGATGTCTTTCGGTGCATCGAGCAGCCGTGCCAGACGCAGCACCGCGTCGAGCATCGAACTGTCGATGCGCTCGACATACAGACCACGCCCGGTCGGGCGGGTCGGCACGCCCATCGGGCCGGCGTCGGCGATCAGTGCGGTAATTTCGGTCGGATCAATATCCAGGCGCACGGCGAGGATCGGTTCGTCCGGCGAGACATTGACCACGCGCCCGCTCAGCGGCATCGAAACCGATACCACCAGGTAATTCAGCGGGTCGTAATTGAAGAACTCGTCGGCCAGCCGCACCTCTTTGCGTCCTTGGGCCATGATGCACAGCGCCGGTTGCGCGAGCACCGGGGCGAAGTCGTGGGACTGGGTGTGACGCGACATGAACAGCGAGCCGATGGCGGTCTGGTAGCTGCCATCGTCGCTGGTGTTGCGGCGAATGATCGCCGCCAGCTCCGCGCGCTGTTTTTCCATGTCAGCAGTGGGTTCGGCTTGAAAACGATCGAATGACGTCATGCACGGCATCCTCGGCAAAGGGAGGTGGAATGCAGCAGAGCATAAATTTGTGCAAGCGCGAGCGGTAGACACATTCTGTCAAATGCTTGCCTGATCCTGCCGGCGCTTGCCCGGCTGCCCAGCCACAGCAGGACGCGGCCCGGCAAACTTGCTTGATACGCCGTATGACAAGCCTGTGACAAGGATTTACAGCTTGTTACAGGTGCAGGGCGCACTGGCGCAGGATTGGGCAACTCGACGACAGGAATCGACTAACGGCGCAAACGCCTCGGCCCTTAATCTTTGCTTCAGTCGCAGCCCGCCCCTGGCTGCCACGCGATTTCATGGAGGGTTGATCATGTCCAAGCAGATGCCTGTCAGTCATATGGCTTTCGTTCGTGCCCAGGCCGGACGTTCGGCGGAACTCGGTGTGCGCCTGAGCGCGTTGATCGAAGTCTCACGATCGGCACCCGGTTGCCTGAGTTTTTCCTTGCAGCAATCGCAATGCGATCCAGAGCTGTGGCTGGTGTCCGGGTTCTGGAGCAGTCAACAGATGATGACTGCTTATTTCAACAGCCCATCGATGGAAGTGTTCGCCGAGCTGGTGCAGGACCTGGTGGTCAACAGCCTCGATTTTCACACCTTCCGCGACGTCTCCGCGGCACAAGCCCTGCACCAGTGCCCGGCGCCGGTACACAAACTCGTCGGTTGAGGGTTTAATGGCCGGCTTATTTGTCTGAGCCGGGATGTGTGACATGGCACGTAAAGAGTTCGAACGCTTCGAAGCAGTTTCCGCAGTGGTCCCCGTCGAGTTGGGCGGCAACAAGGGTTATTACGCAGCGATTGCGGTCAAGGCCTTGGTCGATGGCGGTGCGCCACGCTTTCACAAATTGCTCGATGAGCAGGTGTTTCCCGGTGCCATTGCCGCCGACGACGCCGCCATCAACGAACTGGACAAACTCAAGGGCGTCACTGATGACGCCGAGCTGATCTGGTAAGCGCTTACTTGTTGGCGCCCGGACGCCACATCTTGAACAGCGCCTCCGGCCCCAACTGGAAATAGTCCGCCGGCCCGCCGCCGCGCAGAATCGGTTGTGCTGCGGCGGTGTCGTAGATGCCGTCCTTCAATAACCATTTGGCGATGTGCACCGCGACCACTTCGCCAAGGACCAGCCAGCTCGGCACGGTTTCGCCATCGGCGCGCTGCAACTGAATGATCTGCGTGACCTTGCACTCGAAGGACACCGGACTTTCTGCCACGCGCGGCACGGCGATCACTTTCGACGCTACGGTCGTCAATCCCGCCAGTTCAAACTCGTTCACCTCAGGCGCGACCATCGCGCAGCTCTGATTCATCTGCTCGGCCAATGGACGCGTGGCGAGGTTCCAGGCGAATTCGCCGGTCTGCTCGATGTTGTTCAGGCTGTCTTTGCGACCGACGCTGGAAAAGCCAATGATCGGCGGAATGTAGTTGAACGCGTTGAAGAAACTGTACGGCGCCAGGTTGAGCTGACCTTCGGCACTCTGCGAGGAAATCCAGCCGATGGGCCGCGGACCGACGATGGCGTTGAACGGATCGTGGGGCAGGCCGTGGCCGTTGGCGGGTTCGTAGAAGTGGATGTCATCGGGCATGGCGGGTGGTCCTGCGCAGTGTTTTTCGAGCGCTACATAGTGCAAGCCCGCGTCGCAGATTTCCAGCCGGATGCAAACGCTCCCAGAGGGTTTTGCGTTGGTTTCAGAACATCTCGTCGCCACAAATGATCAAGCCCGGCCGAAGCCGGGCTATGCGCTATATCACTGCAATCAACTGATCGCGGCCGATTGAGTGCGGTCGTAGCCATCTGCAGCGATGGTAGCGGAGCCGGTGCGGTCGTAGCCGTCAGCGGCGAAAGTGGCGGAGCCAGTGCGGTCATAGCCATCTTCAGCGACGGTGGCAGAGCCAGTGCGGTCATACCCGTCCGCAGCGATAGTGGCAGAACCGGTACGGTCATAGCCATCAGCGGCAACGGCGGAGCCGGTGCGGTCGTAACCATCGGCGGCAAACGTGTTGGCGGCCAGAACGGAAAGGGCGAACGCGAGGATCAGTTTGGTTTTCATGTGGGTCACTCCAGATTCGTTGGCGGGTGTGTCTTGCATTGGGTTAATGCTACGCCAACTAAATTGATTAAAAAGCGCAAATTTATGCTAGAAAAGATCGATTAAATTGATATTAAGGGCGGCGCATGTTTTTCGCTTTCTTCGCAGGAGCGAGCGTCGCGCAGGTCATCGATCAGGTAGGGGCAGGATGCGTTGGCGGGATTAATTAGCGATTAATCGATTTGAGGCGAGGTTGATTCTCAAGCCTGTAGACCGTGGAGCCCCTGTCGCGAGCAGGCTCACGCCTACAAGGGGTTGGTGTCGACCACCGATCCCTTGTAGGAGTGAGCCTGCTCGCGATGGGGCCCATCAACGCCACCGTTGCAGTGGCGCTGCGAAACCCGATCAGTCAGTCACAATCCGCGAATGCTTCTGGGTGTCTTTCATGGTGATGTACACCAGCAACGACACGGCGATGCACGCTGTGACATACCAGTAGTAACCGGTTTCCATGCCGATGCTTTTGAACCACAGCGCGATGTATTCGGCAGTGCCGCCAAAGATCGACACGGTCAGTGCGTACGGCAGGCCGACGCCCAGGGCGCGGATCTCGGTCGGGAACAGTTCGGCTTTGACCACCGCGTTGATCGAGGTGTAGCCGCTGACGATGATCAGCGCCGCCATGATCAGGAAGAACGCGCCCCACCAGGTCTGAATGGTGTGCAGGGTCATCAGGATCGGCACGGTGAAGATCGTCCCCAGCACGCCGAAAGCGATCAGGATCGGCCGACGCCCGATCTTGTCCGACAGGCCGCCGATGATCGGTTGCAGGCACATGAACAGGAACAGCGTGGCGGCGGAAATGGTGGTCGAATCGGAAATGCTCATGCCGACCGTGTTCACCAGGTACTTCTGCATGTAGGTGGTGTAGGTGTAGAACGCCAGGGTGCCGCCCATGGTCAGGCCGACCACGGTCAACAGCTCTTTGGGGTGGCGCATCAAGGTGCGCATGGCGCTTTCCTTGGACTTTTCTTTCTTGGTGAACGACTCGGTTTCTTCCATGCCGCGACGCAGGTAGAGCGCAACCACGGCACACAGCGCGCCGATGGCGAACGGAATGCGCCAGCCCCACGCGTACAGTTGCTCGGTGGTCAGCGTGTTCTGCAGCACGATCAGCACGCCCAGCGCGATGAGCTGGCCGGAGATCAGGGTCACGTACTGGAAACTGGAGAAGAAGCCACGACGTTCCTTGGTGGCCATCTCCGAGAGGTAAGTGGCCGAGGTGCCGTACTCGCCACCGACCGACAGGCCTTGCAGCAGACGGGCGAACACCAGCAGGATCGGCGCGCCGATGCCGATGGTTTCGTAGTTCGGGCTCAGCGCGATCAGCAGCGAGCCGAAGCACATCAGGTAGACCGAGGCCATCAGGGCTTTCTTGCGGCCGACCTTGTCGGCGTACATGCCCATCAGCCAGCCACCGATCGGACGCATCAGAAAGCCAACGGCGAAGATCGCTGCGGTGTTCATCAATTGCGCGGTGGTGGAACCGGCGGGAAAGAAGGTTTTCGCGAAGTACAGCGAGAAGGCGGCATACACGTACCAGTCGTACCACTCGACCATGTTGCCGACGGAACCGCTGAAGATCGATTTGATCCGGCTGGCGGTGGTTCTTGCTTTGACCGGCGCAGCCGCCGACCCAAGTGGCAGGGCGTTGGAGTTATCCATTGAAGGATCCTTCGTTTAATTGTTTTTGTGGAGCGCGTCGAAACGCAGCCTGCCGGGGCTGTAGCAGAAGCTGTGCCAACGGGGGGAAGGCCGGTTTAGAGGGGCTGGCGGGAAGGGGTGAGCGGGATGTTGCCGAAGAATTCGAATCGATGAGCGGATTTCCGCTTATTGAGGCGCAAGCCCAAAGCCCCTCACCCTAGCCCTCTCCCGGAGGGAGAGGGGACTGACCGAGGTGTTCTTGGAAGTAACGCCGACCTGGAATATCGAGTCGAACTCAGGTTTCGAAAAGCATGAAGATCAGCTCCCTTTCCCCTCGCCCCCCTTGGGGGAGAGGGCTGGGGTGAGGGGGATGGTTGCGATCGTTCCCACGCTCTGCGTGGGAATGCCTCAACGGACGCTCCGCGTTCGGCTTCGAAGGGGACGCGGAGCGTCCCGGGCTGCATTCCTTTGCTGCGCGTGGGAACGATCATCGTGCATCACTCCGCGACAAACATCTCCCGACTCAACCCATGCCGCTGCATCTTTTCATTGAAGGTCCGGCGCGGCAGTTGCAGCTCCTCAAGCACGGCTTTCACGTCACCCTTGTGCCGGGTCAGCGCCGCGCGCAGGCACTGCGCCTCGAACGCTTCCTGCTGAGCGGCCAGCGATTGCCCCGGATCGATTCCGGCGACAGGTTCATCCAGCCCTAGCACCTGGCGTTCGGCGACGTTGGCCAGTTCCCGCACATTCCCCGGCCAGTCATGACTGAGCAGGTGACTCAGCTGCGCGCCGCTCAACGGCGCAAACGTGCGGCCGAGGCGTTCGGCGGCCTGGCGGGCGAACGTGTCGAACAGCAACGGAATGTCTTCGCGGCGCTCGCGCAATGGCGGCAGGCGCAGCTCGGCGACGTTCAGGCGATAGGCCAGATCTTCGCGAAAGCGTCCGGCGCGCGCCTCGTCGAGCAGATCGGGTTTGGTCGCCGCGACAATGCGCAGGTCGACGCGGATGCTCTGGTTCGAACCCAGCCGTTCCAGCTTCTGTTCCTGCAACACACGCAGCAGTTTCACTTGCTGGGCCAGCGGCATGCTTTCGATCTCGTCGAGAAACAGCGTGCCGCCATCGGCGTATTCGAGTTTGCCGATGCGTTTGCCCGAGGCGCCGGTGAACGCGCCGCTCTCGTGGCCGAACAACTCGGCTTCGAACAGTTGCTCGGGAATCGCCGCGCAGTTCAGCGCCACGAACGGCTTGTCTGCGCGCGGGCCGAAATCATGCAGGCAGCGCGCGACCCGTTCCTTGCCGCTGCCGGTTTCGCCGCGGATCAGCACGTTGACCGGCAACGCGGCCAGATCCAGCACTTGCCGGCGCAGGGTCTGCAAACCCCGGGAAACGCCGAGCAGGGTCGCATCGAGTCGGGCGCGGTTATCGGCCTGCGTGTGCAGCGCGCGGTTTTCCAGGATTAACCCGCGTTTGTCCAGCGCGCGACGCAGGCTGCCAAGCAGGCTTTCCGGGCTGAACGGCTTTTCCAGAAAGTCGTAGGCACCGTCGCGCATCGCTTCGACCGCCATTGGCACATCGCCGTGGCCGGTGAGCAGAATCACCGGAAGATCTGCATCGCGTTTCTGCACTTCGGCCAACAACGCCAAGCCACCCATGCCGGGCATGCGCACGTCGCTGAGGATCACCCCCGCAAAGTGCGCGGGCAGGGCGGCGAGGCATTCTTCGGCGCGGCTGAACAGTTGCACCGCGAACCCGGACAGGCTCAGCCACTGTTCGACGGCGCTGCGAATGCTGCTTTCGTCATCAACGACCATCACCGAATTGAGCATCAGATGTGTGCCTCCAGATCGATCGGCAAAGTCAGGCTGAACACCGCTCCAGCGGCGCCATTCTCGGCGCTCAGGCGCCCGCCGGATTCATGCACGATCGCGAACGATACCGCCAGGCCAAGGCCCAGGCCATCCCCTACGGGTTTGGTAGTGAAGAACGGGTCGAAGACCTGGGCCAGATGCTCTTCGGCAATCCCGCCGCCATTGTCGCTGACACTCAGGTGCCACAGTTGCTCATCGGCCTGCAGACGGATTTCCAGACGCTTGCAGGCTTTGCCGTGCATCGCATCCAGTGCGTTGCGCAGCAGGTTGATCAACACCTGTTCGAGGCGAATTGCATCACCGCGCACCCACGCCGGGCGGGTCAGGTGCAGCACCAGGCTGACCTGTTCGTCACGCAGCCGTGCATCGAGCAGTTGCAACGCCTGATCGACCACCGTCGCCAGATCGAGACGTTCACGCAAACCGCTGGGGCTCTTGCGCGCGAAGGTCTTGAGGTGGCCGGTGAGGGCAGCCATGCGCGTGAGCATGTCGTCCACCGGTTTCAGCGCTTTGTAGGCATCGTCGACGCGGCCGTGTTCGAGCAGCAGGCGCAGCGTCGCCAGTTGCATGCGCTGAGCGGTCAGCGGTTGATTGATTTCATGCGCCAGCGCGGCGGACATTTGCCCGAGCGCGGCCAGTTTGGCCGATTGCACCAGACCTTCCTGCGCGGTGCGCAGGTCGCGGGTGCGTTCCTCCACCAGCCGTTCCAGCTCTTCGCGGTTGCGCTGGCGGATCTTCGACAAGCGCCAGCGCTGATTGAGAAACAGCAGCAGAAACACCACGGCGAGCCACACCCCGGCGGCGGCCAGCCCGGCATTGCGCAGGTCTTCGAACGCCACCTGCGGACGGCGCAGCAGATGCAGGGTCCAGCCTTCGGCGGCCAGCGGCAGCGATTCCCACAGATAATCGGCCGTGCCGTCCGGGCCTTCGACGCGGCGCAGGTCGCTGTTGTCATCGAAGCGGCGCAGCGCCAGGTGGGTCAGCGGCAGCAACGATTGTTTGTCGTATTGCCGCGTGGCCTTGATCTCGGTCAGATCGCTCGCATTCAGCGGCCGCAGCGCGCGGTAGCGCCAGCCCGGCTGATTGGCGATGAAGATGATCCCGCGAGCGTCGCTGACCAGCAGCGTGTCGCTGCCCTGGCGCCACTCGCGCTCAAGCTCCGGGAATTCCAGCTTGACCACCATCGCGCCAAGAAACTCGTCGTTGTCGCCGAGCACGGCGCTGGAGAGGAAGTAGCCGGGAATTCCACTGGTCACGCCCACCGCATAAAAACGCCCGGTGCCTTGGGTGCGGGTCTGGCTGAAATATGGGCGAAAACCATAGTTGTGGCCGACATAACTGCTCGGCAGACGCCAGTTGCTCGCGGCCACGGCCAGGCCGGTGCGATCGAGCAGTTCAAGGGTCGATGACTGCGCCGCGCCGTTGATCTTTTCCAGTTTCAGGTTCAGCGCCGCTTGTTCTTCGGCATCCACTGGACCTGCCAGCGCCGTACGCAGTTGCGGGTCCAGCGCGAGCACGGCGGGCAGGGCGCGGTAGCGGTCGATCAGGGTGTGCAGCGAGTTGGCATACAGCGCCAATTGCTGGTTGGCGCGGGCGGCGTCTTCTTCCAGTGCCTGACGTTCGGCGTGACGGATCGCCAGCGTGGCGGCCAGTGCGGTGCCGGCGATGATCATCAGGGAATACAACGACAGACGCAGGGTACGGGAAGTCGGCAGCATGCTGGGCGATGGGTCGGCAGGACGGGCGGGCACGATAGCATGGGTTGGCGTGGCCCGGCGTGCTGATGGCTCGGGCCATGGCGGTCATGCCGATGATTGTTCTGCCTGGCGTCGGCGTTGCAGATCCAGGCGTGGTTTAGGGACGGGTTTGCGGCTGGGCTCTTCAGTGATAGAGCGCTCCAGTTGTTGCAGGCGCCCGGTAACACCGTCAGCCTCGCTGAGGTTATCGATGGCGTGCTGAGTCGCTTCCACCGTGTTCTGAACAGTCTCGACCAGCGCGGCTGTTTGAGCCGATATCTGGCGATACGCATCTACTACCGAAGCACCCTTTTCCATTAGGTCTGCAAAGTCCAGCTGTGCGAACGGGGACATTTCTTCAACCATTGCCAAGACCTTTTCTTCAGCTTTGAGTCGCATTTGATCGACTTTTCCCATGATGATTCTTGGAACTGTTCCGTTTGCCAAATCTTCTGCACTGTCGGCAACAGTCTGTGTGGCGTCGCGTATTTCGGCAGTGTGCAGCGCTTCCGTTAACCGGATTCCACGTTTGAAGAAACGGTAGCGTATATAAGCGGCGCCGAGTCCTCCTAACAGTCCGCCGACGACGCCACCAATCGCGTTGCCGACGCCAGGGAGCGGACTTCCTGCCGCGCCGCCCAAGGCGCCTCCGATAGTGAAACCGGCACTAAAAGCTGCGATTCCGTTTTTACTGAATAAATAACTGCGAAAACTCACATTTTGCTTGGCTTGCGCAGTCATGTTCGCTTCTTCATCCGCTGGACCATCAAACACGGTCGCTGCGTCATGCACTTGGCTAGCAACGTTGGCAGTGGTGCGGAACAGATTGAGGAAGTCGGCAAATCCGTACTGCTTGCGCCCATCGATGTCGACATGAACCATAGGATTGTTCGACACCATCGCATACAGATTCAAACCATCCACATCCCCCGCGGGATCAGCGCTTGCCCAGCGTTGCAACCACGGCGCGTAATAACGGGCGCCGTAGTAATACAGCCCGCTGACATCCATTTCCTTGCCCGAATAACGGACAAACCTGTAACTCACTTCAAGCGCTGAGCGTGCGGCCATCCATGCGGTTTCGCCAAACGGGTAATACCCTTCCTGGCTGATCAGTCGCGCCTGTTGATCGAGTTCGATCACGCAGGAACCGAGATGATCCTCAAGGCTGTAGCGCAGTTGATCAGCGTCGATGCCTTCGGGTTTGTTCGCCACCCAGTGCAGGCAGCGTGCACTGCCGACGCTGATGATGTGCAGTTCTTCGCCGTTGTCTTTGCTGCGGATTTCCAGTCCTGGCAAATAGCGCACCTGATGAAAATGTTCGGCGTTGGCGGCCAGATATTCGTGGCGTTTGCAGACCCGGACTCCCTGGCTGTACGCGTATCGCTCGATATCGCACTTCTGCTGCTCGCGGCCGACAAGCGTCACCTGTTGCACTTCGTCACGGTTGTTCCAGGTCAGAGGTTGGCCGGGGTGCACGGCCTGTTGATTGCCGTGGCGGTCGAACAGCGTGTCGAAGTCCGGTTCGCCATCGCCCGGTTTCCAGCGCACGCCGCGATTGCTTTGCGGGTCGACGCGCATCAGGCGGGTGTAGCTGTTGCCCGCGCGCACATGGCGCAACTCGATCAGGTTGCCGCCGTGGTCGTACTGGTAGGTCTGGGTGTAGTTGAGGCGGTTGTTCGGGTCGGTCGGTTGCGGCAGGCCGGGAATATCGCTGGGTGGCGCGTCGTCGTAGCCTGTGGCGTGAGTCAATCGGTAGAGCGAGTCGTAGCTGAATTCGCGGTGGCCGTCGACGCGCTGGTTGGCAAAATAATGCGGTTCGAACACATGATCTTCGATGCGTGTGATGTTGCCGACGCGGTCGTAAAAGTATTCGAAATCCTGCAGAACTTCGCCATTGTTTATGCGGCTGGACTGGGTGTGCAGACGGCTGTCGGCCGGGTCGTAGCTCCAGCGACTGCGCACATCGTTGCCGGCCAGTTGCTCAATGATCTGGTTGGCGGCGTTGTAGCTGATGTCTTGCAGCACCGCCTGCCAATCGCTGTGGCCGCTGATCAGCAGATGCAGTTGTCTGGGTTGTCCGGCGAGGCCGTAGCGCGAGCGTTGTCGATGGCCGCCGGCGTCGGTCTGCTCCAGCACAGCGCCCAGCGGGCTGAACACAAATCGGCTGGTGAGCGCTGCACCCTCGTCGAAGGTGCGGGTTTCGCTCAATGTGTGGTCGGCAAGGGCGAAGCTGTCGGTGCGCAGAGAGCCCGAGCGATCCTTCTGTTCCAGCAACTTGCCGCGCTGGTTATATCCCGCATCAGCCGTGGCGCCAGCGTAAGTGAAGAGGTCGACACCGGCCTCGTTGTTTTCATCGACCGCCACTTTGCGCAGTTGCTCATCGAAGGTCGTGCGCCAATGGTTGCCGCGCGCATCCCAGCGCTGCAACGGCTCGCCCGCCAGACCCGGCAGATTCAAGCGCCAGCCGGCATCGACGCTGTCGGTTTTCAACCGTTCGCCGTTCAGTGCATGAATGGTAGTGAGGTTGGCCGCGGGCAGGCGTGGGTCCCGCTGGGCTATCAGTCTTCCTGCCGGGTCGTGCTGTTGGCGGGTGACCAGCGCGATGACGGCGCCGTTGGCTGTTTCGCGAAGGTACTCGATCCGCCGTACCGGCAACTCGCGAGGATCTGTCACGGCAAGCATCGGCGTACGCCAATGGACTGCTCCGGCTTTCATCCTTTGGTGATCCAGTTATAGACCCGCCCGTGCGGTTTTTTGTTTGCCTGATGAGCCTGTCTCAACAGGTGCTGATTGTCCGTTGTGCCCATTTCCTTGTAGTAGGCGAGCATGTTTTGCGCACGGGTGATGTGGCCCAATGTGGTGTTGGCCTGCTGGCGTAGCCCCGAGCGAGTGATCGGTGCCAGCGCTTCCGGGGACGTCATATGGGTGATGTTGGTCAGTACTTTTGCAGGATCGACGGCGTCAGTGCCCAAAGCATCGAAGGCGTTTTCTGCCCAGGCAGCGCGTTGCCCGACGGCAGCTTTCCATTCATCCAGCATTTTTTCTATTTTTTCGATTTTTGCCGGATCGAGCCGATTCTTGATGTCCTCGTTCTCCACGGCCCTGGTCAGCAGCGTCAGAAAATGGGGAATGATCGAGAATACTGAGCCAACCACTCGATTCATCATGAAGTCGGAATTGAGGACGGAGTTGAGCGCCGGGTCGAGCAGTTCCTCCCTCATGTCTGACCAGGAATTGATTTCGCTGACGGCGCCACTGACGCCCAATCGTTCGTCAATGGCACTGACCGACATTTTCGACGTCTGCGGAATAAGCGGACCAAACCCCAGCCCGGCGCTCTCTGCTACCGGAGCGATCATGCCTGCGGTGACGTCGCCGGCGATGTTGCCGCCGATAAGCCCGGCGGGTGTGGGAAATATGTTGGCGTCAGGCATGGGAAGAACGGGTTCGACAAGGCCGCTTCCCAGATTGCCTCCGTGGTAAGTCGATGCAAACCAATGGGCACCTTCTACGCCAAGATTCAGCAGCATGTTCGCGGTCGCGGGCTGCGGATAGAGGATGTTATGTAGCTGGGCGACCACCTGCTGGGAATGTTCGTTGACTGCAGAAACGAACTGCGACGCCAGCATGATTACACCTTCCGCTTTTTTGTTTCCGTCTGGATCGACATAGCGCATCGGGTTATTGCCCACAAACCCATACAGATTCAAACCATCCGCCTGCTCCGCATCCGTGCTGATCCAGCGCTGCAACCACGGCGCGTAATAACGGGCGCCGTAGTAATACAACCCGCTGACATCCATTTCCTTGCCCGAATAACGCACGAACCGGTAGCTCACCTCGAGCGCTGATCGCGTGGCCATCCATGCCGTCTCGCCAAACGGGTAATACCCTTCCTGGCTGATCAGTTGTGCGTGTTGATCGAGTTCGATCATGCAGGAACCGAGATGATCCTCAAGGCTGTAGCGCAGTTGATCAGCATCGATGCCATCGGGTTTGTTCGCCACCCAGTGCAGGCAGCGTGCACTGCCGACGCTGATGATGTGCAGTTCTTCGCGGTTGTCTTTGGTACGGATTTCCAGTCCTGGCAAATAGCGCACTTGATGGAAGTGCTCGGCGTTGGCGGCCAGGTATTCGTGGCGTTTGAAAACGCGCATCCCCTGGCTGTACGCGTATCGCTCGATATCGCAAATCTGATTTTCGCGGCCGACCAGCGTCGCCTGTTGCACTTCGTCGCGAACAGTCCAGAGCAGAGGTTGGCCGGGGTGCACGGCCTGTTGATTGCCGTGGCGGTCGAACAGCGTGTCGAAGTCCGGTTCGCCATCGCCCGGTTTCCAGCGCACGCCGCGATTGCTTTGCGGGTCGACGCGCATCAGGCGGGTGTAGCTGTTGCCCGCACGCACATGGCGCAACTCGATCAGGTTGCCGCCGTGGTCGTACTGGTAGGTCTGGGTGTAGTTGAGGCGGTTGTTCGGGTCGGTCGGTTGCGGCAGGCCGGGAATATCGCTTGGTGGCGCGTCGTCGTAGCCTGTGGCGTGAATCAATCGGTAGAGCGAGTCGTAGCTGAATTCGCGGTGGCCGTCGACGCGCTGGTTGGCAAAATAATGCGGTTCGAACACATGATCTTCGATGCGTGTGATGTTGCCGACGCGGTCGTAAAAGTATTCGAAATCCTGCAAGACACTGCCGTCGCTCTTGCGGCTGGACTGTGTGTGCAGACGGCCGTCGGCCGGGTCGTAGCGCCAGCGACTGCGTACCTGGTTGCCCGCCTGTTGTTCGACGATCTGGTCAGTGGCGTTGTACTGCGCATCCTGCAACACCGTTTGCCAATCGGTGTGGCCGTTGATCAGCAGATGCAATTGTCTGGGTTGCCCGGCCAGACCGTAGCGTGACTGTTGCCGGTGGCCGCCGGCGTCGGTCTGCTCCAGCACCGCGCCCAGGGGACTGAACCGCCGCTGACTGCTGAACGCCTGGGCGTCGACAAAAGCGCGGGTTTCTTTCAGCGCTTGGCCGGCGAGAGAAAAACTTTCCACTGCCAATGTGCCCGAGCGATCGTTCTGTTCCAGCAATTGGCCACGCTGATTGCGTCCAGCATCAGCCAACGCATCGGCATAGATGAACCTGTCGGTTACCTCAGCGTTTTCAGCAAGCGTCAGCACGCGCAGTTGTGCATCGAAGGTCGAGTTCCAGCGCGTGTGGCGCTGGTCCCAGCGCTGCAACGGCTCCCCGGCCGGCCCCGGCAAGTGCAGGCGCCAGCCGGAATCGACGCTGGCGGACCGCAGTAGCGCGCCGTCGAGGCGGTGTACCGCGATCAGCGCCGGCACCGCAAGACGCGAATCCCACTGCTCGACCACTCGGCCCGCGTGGTCATGCTGCTGTCGGGTCACCAGGGCAACGGGCGGCTCGTCGGCGACAGTGCGCAGATATGCGATCTGCCGCACTGGCAAACCGCGCGCATCGCTCACCGCCAGCGCCGGCGTACGCCGATGCAGGCTGGCGATCATGACCGCTGCACCCTTACGGGCAGCGGTGAGTCGGCGGTGTCATTGAAGTCCTCGCTGGCGTGATACCACGGGTGATACGACTCGCGAGAAATATCGCCCTTGGCATTGATCAGTCTGATCTGTCGGCCCAAGGCGTCATAAAACACTTGATCGAAATAGCCCGACTCGCGCAGCGACTGGTCGTTGACATAGCGGTGAGTGTTGGCAAAAAACGGTCGGAACTGACGCACCGGCAAGCCCTTGTTGTTGTATTCGACGCGTTCGCTGATGCGCCAGCGCGGGTCGGCATCGACTTCCTTGATCTGGCCGTTTTCCACGATCAGCGAGCCGTCGGCGTCTACCGCGTAAGCCATCCCGGGATCGACCAGTTGCTGAGTCTGCAAGGCTCGGCCAAAGCCGTCGACACAGGCCTTGATGATCTGGATCTGCGCCGGCACCGGATCGTCGGGGTAACGGTCGGCGCTGAGTACCACGCTGTGCACCGGTTCGCGATGCGCCGCGCTGATCGCCTCATACAAGACCTGTTCATCGGGCGTCAGGTGTGGCCGGCGCCGTTCCAGTTGCCAGCGCGCACTGGCTCTGACATGACCGCTGGGCAGGAGATAGCCTGCAGCGATCCATTGTGCGATTTCACCGGCCACGAGCCCCATCCAGCTGAACAGATCCTTGTGCAAGGTGCTGGCGGCTTTTTGCACGGTCCCGACCGGGTCGGCAATCGCCGCTTCCGGGCGGTGGTCTTGCGGACGTTGGTAGACATTCAGCGGCATGAACCCTGCGGGCAAGCCGTTCTCGGTACCGTAGAAACTGGTCGCCAGCGGCTGGCCGGAAGGCTCGTGCAAGGCTTCGTGGATATTGTCGTTGGCGTCGACGATGCACCGTGGTTGCATCATGTGATAGTCGTAAGTGATGTGGGTGGTGCAGCCATCCGGCAGCTCCACGAGGCTGACCGCCAGCCACCAGGCGTCATATTCGGCGCGGGTGTCACCGTGACTATTGGTTTCGCGGTAGCGCAGTACCTTGTAGAAACCTTCGAGGGGAGCGTATTGAGCGTAACCGTAGCAGGCGGACCAGAGGTTCTTCTCGTCGTCGGGGGGGAGCACAGGAAACAGAAAATCCATGCTCGCATAGCCAATTTTTCTCAGCTCGTCGCGTATATCGATGCCCAGTTCGGGATCGCCGTAGGCATCCAGCGCAGTCTTGTCCAGTTGCGCCACTTCCAGTGGCCCAGCCAATGCTTCGAATCCGGCCACGCCATCGGGTAGCTCACGACCGCTCGTATCGACATAGCGTTGCACCGACTGGCTGGTCAATACGCGTTCGGCGTTCCAGTGCGCGCTCCCCTCATGCTCGATCAGATATTCATACGTGACCTGCGCCGGTTCCAGGCCTTGCGGCAGCGTGCCTTTAGGCAACACCAGAGCGTTGCTCCGCTGTTGATAGGGCAAGCCCAGGCGCCAGTGATCAGGCTCAAGCAGATCAATGAACCGCGCGCGCATCTCACTGACGTAGTAGCACTGTTGGCAAGGGTCATGGGCGTCACACCACCAGCGCTGTTCATCGGGGTCGTGGTACGGAGGCGTGTCCGTTTCGGTCAGTCGGCGGGCGTAGCTCACAGTCAGCGTATGGGTCGGCTGACCATGGGCGTTGAAGCGCAGATTGAGTTCTTTGCGGCACAGGGGATCATCGATGAAACGGTCGTACTGGCAGTCGATTTTTTCCAGTAGCAGCGGCAACAACACGGCAGCCGCATAAACGCCTTGCGGGCGTATCTCGCGGACCCGGTAGCGCAGCTCCTGCACCGCGTAAGGTACGGCGAGGCCGGGCACGTCCAGATCGGCTGCGGCCCAGGTTTCGCTGCGCAACACCGAACCGGCCAGGGCTCGGGCTATCTGGTAGCGAGTGTTCTCGTCCGGGGGCTCGATCGTTTCATCTTCGTCATCGTTGGCGTGATGGCGACTGAACAAGGTATCGCCCAGCGGTATCGCACCCGCATCGCGATTGAAATAGTCATCGCGCGGCAGATCCAGCGATTGCCCGGTGTGGAACCAGGTGCAGACCCGCACGGCCTCACTGAAACCGACATCATCGTCACCCGTGGCACTCTCGCTGTCGGCCTGCTGTAACTGACCAAAACCGCGAAATTCACGTTCGCGACTGTCGTAAGTGCCCGCGCGCCAGTTGAAGGTCTGGGTCAGACAGTTGCCGGTGATTTCATCGAGTTGCCGCTGTTTTTTCACTACCGGTACCGGGAAGGGCAAATGGCAGACCGGCAGACGCTTGAGGGTCAGCAAACGATGTTTTTCATCCAGCCATTCCTGCGCCGAACTGCGGTAGAGCACCTCGGCGCTGCAACCCATGTTGTTGTTGCTGGTGGTCAGCAGATAGGGCTTTGCCGCAACGAAATCGTAGCGCCAGTGCTGTGGCTGCATGTACGGCACTGTCAGGATCAGGCTGGCACAACCGAGCCCTTGCAGGTCGGCGAAACTGACTTGCGTGAGGCGGTCGTAGCGCACGCCGGCAGGCCATGGCACGCTGACCGGAATCTGCTCCAGACCATTGCCGCCGCGGTTCAGGTAGATATCGAACTCCTCGGAGCGCAGATAGATCAACGCTGTCGCGCCAGACCCGTCGACGTCGGCGAGACGCACGCGGGACGAGTCGAACTGGTCGTAACGAAAGGGCAGTTCGCTGATCTTGCGGCCCTTGCCGAACCGACCATGGCCGAGGTTTGGCCAGCAACGTATTTCGTCGTGGCGAATCCGGCACAGCTCAGGCATGTCACTGCCCAGAAAGTTGCCCAGCAGCACCAGCTCGGTTGGCGAATCACCGAACAACGGCAGCCGGTCATCGTCGGGTTGGTGGGCAACCTCTTCAGCGGCGGCGAAGCCGTGTTCGCGCCGGTTGGCGTAAACCTTGACCGTGTGCGGGCTGATCAAACCGATCGAGAGCAGGCCATCGCCACTGAAGTCACCGCGAACCGCGCGCGGGTTGAAAAAATCCAGCGGGAATGCACTGAAGGGGACGAAGTCGGCGAATTGATGGTTCGCTGTCAACGTGCGGAATCCGCTGCCGCCCGGTTGCGCTGTGATCCAGTCCAGACGCCCGTCACCGGTCAGGTCCGTGAGCAGTTGTTGCACCGCGCGGTTACGGTTGGCCACGGGAATCCGCTCCAGCGCGGACCACGGCCCGTAGGCAATTTCGTCAGTGCCCTGGGCGGCTCGCAGCGGTTCGCGGTAATACCAGCTCTGGTCATACCGACACAGGAAGCCCGGCAGGCCTTCGCCAAAGAGGTCTACGCACTGATAGAAACCAGCGTCTTCAATCCCCGGTTGAACGTCCTGTTCGAACAGGCGCGTCGGGGTTTTATCGAGTTCGAAAGGGCTGTAGTCGAATTCGACCGGCGGGGTGTCCTCGACCAGGCCATTGGCATCGAACGCCTGATAGTGAGCCGCGCTGATTTGACTGAAAGCCCATTGCCCGGTGTTTTGGGGCTGGCGATATTCCAGCAGCAGGCGGCGTGCGAGTTTTTTGCCCTGGCTTTTTTCAATTGGGATGTCATGGAACATCAACACTTGCCGGCAGAGGCGGCAAGTGCCCAGTTCGAAGCCCTGGCCATGGGTGAAGAAACGGTCCGCTCGCAGCGCCCACGGTTCGAGGGTTGCACCGTCATAGACCGGGATATCGGTTAGCGAAGTGCTGCGTTCGCCGTAGTCGAACAGCAGGTGGAAATACCAGTCGAGTTCGCCGGGGTTGGCTGTTTCCCAGCTGTACAACTCACTGCTGGCGGTCGAATTGCCATAGCACACCCGATGCAGATATCGCTGCGCGCGGTAGTCGTGCAGCGGGTCGGCTTCCTGGTCATCGGCCTTGTACTCGTAATAGATGTGATGACCGTGCGCGTTCATGCTTTCGCACAGCAGCCAGGCGCTGATTCGCTGCGGGTCATCGGGATCGGCGCGACGTGAAGCGGCGGTTTTGCCGTAAAGGTGCAGCGAACCGTCGGCACCGTGAATCAACCAGAAAACCGATGCATCCTCGACCTTGGTCCAGCGTTCGCGCAAGGCGAAATCGCTTTCGATTCGCGGCCAGTAGCGCACCACGCGGTGCGGACCGATCTCGGTGCTGTTGTAGCTCGATTCCAGGCGTGACTTGATGGATCCGTCGGTTTCGAGCTCCGGCATCCACTCTTCGCCGTCGTGACCGATGATCTCATCGTGATCGGTGTAGCGCGGCACACCCTGGTTGGTACGACGACTGATCTGACCGACGCCGAGCAGGTTCCAGCCGATGCCAAACGTACCGTTGCCGCTCTGGCTGCTGTAACTCAGCGACAACTGCGGATCCCAGCCACGCCCGGCCGAGGTGGGTATTGGCAGTTCAAACGACGCCGCGCCGGTCGGTCCGACGCTGCCCCAGCTTTTACCGATGGTGGCGATCGACGTGCTGGTGGCGATGGAGGGCGTGGTGATGCTCAGGTCTTGTGGCTCAGCCATGGTCGAGTCCATTGCGCGCAGGGGGGCGCGAATGGGTTGACGCTAACAAGAATCGCCGGGGAAGGGACCTGTCAGATCTGACAGGTGCGCAAGACTGTTTTGTGTGCTTGGCCAGGTTTTTTATCGCCAAATGCAGGCGCAAGCAAAAACGGCCGGGTCATCGCTGTGGATGAACCGGCCGCTTTCATTCGCGCAAAACGCTTACTGCACTTCGACCGCCAGGCTTTCGCTGATCTTCTGTTGCCAGATCGCAGGGCCGGTGATGTGCACCGACTCGCCTTTGCTGTCTACCGCCACGGTAACCGGCATGTCCTTGACCTCGAACTCGTAGATCGCCTCCATGCCCAGTTCGGCGAACGCCAGCACCTTGGACTTCTTGATCGCCTGAGCGACCAGGTAAGCGGCGCCGCCCACGGCCATCAGGTACACGGCTTTGTTGTCCTTGATCGCCTCGATTGCGGTCGGGCCGCGCTCGGATTTGCCGATCATGCCCAACAGGCCGGTCTGCTCGAGGATCTGCCGGGTGAACTTGTCCATCCGCGTCGCGGTGGTCGGGCCAGCCGGGCCGACCACTTCGTCACCGACCGGATCAACCGGGCCGACGTAGTAGATGAAGCGACCCTTGAGGTCGACCGGCAGGGTCTCACCCTTGTTGAGCATCTCGACCATGCGCTTGTGCGCGGCGTCGCGACCGGTGAGCATCTTGCCGTTGAGCAGCACGGTTTCGCCCGGTTTCCAGCTCTGCACGTCTTCCGGGGTCAGCGTGTCGAGGTTGACGCGACGGGCCGACGGGCCAGCTTCCCAGACGATTTCCGGGTAGGCGTCCAGCGGTGGCGCTTCCAGCGAGGCCGGGCCGGAACCGTCGAGCACGAAGTGTGCGTGACGGGTGGCGGCGCAGTTGGGGATCATGCACACCGGCAAGGAGGCGGCGTGGGTCGGGTAATCCATGATTTTCACGTCGAGCACGGTGGTCAGGCCACCGAGGCCCTGGGCGCCGATGCCCAACTGGTTGACCTTCTCGAACAGCTCCAGACGCATTTCTTCGATGCGGTTCTGCGGGCCACGGGCCTTCAGTTCGTGAATGTCGATGGACTCCATCAACACTTCCTTGGCCATGACGGCGGCTTTCTCGGCGGTGCCGCCGATGCCGATGCCGAGCATGCCCGGTGGGCACCAGCCGGCACCCATGGTCGGAACGGTCTTGAGTACCCAGTCGACGATCGAGTCGGACGGGTTGAGCATGGCCATTTTCGACTTGTTCTCGGAACCGCCGCCCTTGGCTGCCACGTCCACTTCCACGGTGTTGCCCGGGACGATGGAGTAGTGAATCACCGCCGGGGTGTTGTCCTTGGTGTTCTTGCGCGCGCCCGCCGGGTCGGCGAGGATCGAAGCACGCAGGACGTTTTCCGGCAGGTTGTAGGCGCGACGCACGCCTTCGTTGATCATGTCGTCCAGGCCCATGGTGGCGCCATCCCAGCGCACGTCCATGCCGACACGCACGAACACGGTAACGATACCGGTGTCCTGGCAGATCGGACGGTGGCCGGTGGCGCACATGCGCGAGTTGATCAGGATCTGCGCCATCGAATCACGGGCCGCTGGCGATTCTTCGCGCAGGTAGGCTTCGTGCATCGCCTGGATGAAATCCACGGGGTGGTAATAGGAAATGAACTGCAGGGCGTCGGCAACGCTCTGAATCAGGTCGTCTTGCTTGATCACGGTCATGAGTCGCGCTCCTCTAAAACACGATGGGGCAGCTACAAGCTTCTAGCTTCGAGCGGCAAGTTAAAGCATTACGCGGACAGCTTGAGCTTGCCGCTTCAGGCTTGCGGCTTGTAGCTGTCCCTTTGTGGCGCGACGCTAAAAAGGCGCGGCAGTATACCGCGCATCAAAGGGGCGTACACGCGTCGGCGGTCATTCTCGGCGGCAGCTTCAAGCTTCAAGCATCGAGCGGCAAGTCGAAGCAGTCCGCGGACAGCTTTAGCTTGCCGCTTGAAGCTCGCGGCTTGTAGCTGCCCGCCTGGGCCAGGCGGGCCACACTTTTGACGCCATTTTCCCGGCCCGAAAATCGGTGGTCATTTAGCGACCGGGCCTCTAAAGTGGCAACCGGTCTGTAGAGTAGGACACTCGGTCAGCTTCTTATCGCACGGTGAGTCAACGATTGACCCATAACGCCATTCAACGTCTTTTGCTCAAACGCTTCGCCCTCGCTGCAGCCACCTACGGATTGGCTTTGCTGCTGCTGTGGCTGGCGTTTTTTACCGGTCATTACGAGCAATCCCTCAGCGCCGTGAGCATCGGCAGCGCCCTGGTGGTCATCAGCCAGGCGGTGCTGTTCGCCTTGTTCTGGAGCGGGCGCAACCTGCGTTTCGCCGACCCCAGCCTGACCGAAGCGCAAGTGCTGCTCGGGCTCGGCTGGCAGACCTGGCTGATCGCCCACCTGGATGAAGCCCGCGGCGTCTTCCTGGTGTTTTACGTGATGATCCTGCTGTTCGGGCTGTTCCACCTCAGTCGGCGCGCGTTCGTTCGCTGTGCCTTGCTGGTGTTCTTCAGTTTCAGTGCGATCACCTTGTGGGACGGTTACCAGTTGCGCCTGCGCGAGCCGGCGCTCGCCGCGTTGCAGGTCTGCGTACTGGCCCTGGTGCTGGCGTGGCTGGTGCTGTATGCGCGCTTCGTTCAGGTTTCGCGGCAACGCCAGCGCCAGCGCCGGTTTGCCTTGCAGGCGCATCAGGACACCTTGCGCGGGATGATGCGCCAGCTCGAGGATCTGGTCGCCACCGATGAGCTGACCGGGCTGTTCAACCGCCGGCACTTCCTGCGCCTGGCCTCGCGCGAGCTCAATGCGATGGACAGCGATGTCGTGCATGGCCTGGCGCTGATCGACCTTGACCATTTCAAGCGCATTAACGATTTGCACGGTCATGCGGCGGGCGATCAGGTGCTGCAGGCCTTCGCCGGTGTCGCCCAGGCTTGCCTGCGCGAGGGCGATGTGCTGGCGCGTTATGGTGGCGAGGAATTCGTTGTGCTCCTGCCCGATTGCGACGCCGAACGGCTGACCGCGTGCTGCGAGCGTCTGCGTATCGCCTTTACCGATGTGGAACTGGTGGGCTTGAATGTGCGCAACCTGAGTCTGTCGGCCGGCATGACCCTGCTCGGCCTGGGCGATGATCTGGACGACGCCTTGCAGCGCGCCGATCAGGCGCTGTACCGGGCCAAGCGCGACGGGCGCAATCGCTGCGCAGCGGCGTGGGAGAACGTCGATGCCTGAATTGCGCGTCGGTGACCGTCACTGGGCAGTGGAGGCGGGCAGCAACCTGCTCGATGCCCTCAACCGGAACGGCGTCGCGGTGCCTTACAGCTGTCGCGCCGGCAGTTGCCACGCCTGTCTGGTGCAATGCGTACAAGGCCTGCCCGCCGATAATCGTCCGGACGCCCTTAGCGCCGAGCAACGTCAGGAAGGCTGGCGTCTGGCCTGCCAGTGTCAGATTACCGAAGACCTGGAAGTCCATACCTTCGACCCGATCACCGACGGTCGCCCGGCTGCGGTCGAGGCTCTGGACTGGCTCAGCGACAACGTCCTGCGGCTGCGCCTGACCGCGCAGCAACCGCTGCGCTATAGCGCCGGGCAGCATCTGGTGTTGTGGCTCGGGCAGATTGCGCGGCCCTATTCGCTGGCGAGCCTGCCGCAAGAAGACCGTTTCCTCGAATTCCACCTCGATTGCCGCCAGCCCGGCGAGTTCAGCGATGCCGCCCGAAAGCTGCAGATCGGCGACCCGGTCCGCCTTGGCGAACTGCGCGGTGGGGCTTTGCACTATGACCCGGACTGGCACGACCGACCGTTGTGGCTGCTGGCCACCGGCACCGGTCTGGGCCCGTTGTTCGGTGTGCTGCGCGAAGCGTTGCGGCAGGATCACCAAGGCGTCATTCGGGTCATTCACCTGGCCCATGACGAACGCGAACACTATCTGGCCAAACCCCTGGCGGCGCTGGCTGCGCAGCGCGACAACCTCAGCGTCGAGCTGTGGACGGCGGCCGAGTCAGCCGCCGCTTTGGCGCAACTGCGCCTTGTTTCCCGGCAAACCCTGGCTTTAGTCTGCGGCTCGACCGCCAGTGTCGACGCCTTCGCCCGGCGCCTGTATCTGGCTGGATTGCCGCGCAACCAATTGCTGGCCGACGTATTCCTCAGCCGTGGTTGAGCGCTGATTTTCAGACGCGAGACACCCCATGACCGAAGCCATTTTGTTGCAACGCGAGCGCGGTTTGTTGACCCTGCGCCTCAATCGCGCGGAGAAGAAAAACGCCCTGACCCGCGCCATGTACAGCCGCCTCGCCGAGGCACTGAAGCAGGCCGACGGCGATCCTGAAATCAATGCCGTGCTGATCAGCGGCAGCGCTGAATGCTTTACCGCCGGCAACGACATTGCCGACTTCCTCCAGCAACCGCCGAGCGACCTCGACAGCCCGGTGTTCCACTTCATGCTCAATCTGCTCGAATGCCGCAAACCGGTAATCGCCGCCGTGGCCGGTGCCGCCGTGGGTATCGGCACGACCCTGCTGCTGCATTGCGATCTGGTCTATGTGGCCCGTGATGCACGCCTGCGCATGCCGTTCGTCAATCTTGGGCTGTGCCCAGAGTTTGGCTCCAGCCTGATCCTGCCGCGGCTGCTCGGTCAGGCCAGAGCGGCAGAGCTGTTGTTGCTCGGCGAAGGTTTCAGCGGTGAACAGGCCGCCGCCTGGGGCATTGCCACCGAGGCGCTGGACAGTGGCGAAGCAGCGCTGAGCAAGGCCCGGGAGATGGCGCTGCGCTTCGACGAATTGCCGGCGCAAGCGGTGCGCATCAGCAAGCAACTGATGCGAGCGCCGGATCGTCAATTGCTGCGCAAGGTGATTGAGGAGGAGGGCGAGTTGTTTACTCAGCGGCTGCGCTCGCCGGAAGCGTTGGCGGCGTTGACCGGGTTTTTTCGCTGAATGTTACGACACCTTCGCGAGCAGGCCGGATCAATCGACACATCTTCCAGAGCTGTAAACAAAAAGCCCCGCCATTCACATGGCGGGGCTTTCGCTTTTCAACTGCCGGTCACTCAGACCTGTGGATCACCGACATGCAGGATCTTCATGCCGTTGGTGCCGCCAGTGGTGTGGTAGCTGTCGCCCTTGGTCAGGATGACCCAGTCGCCTTTTTCCACGACGCCGCGCTTGGTCAGTTCGTCGATGGCTTTCTGGCTGACTTCGTGCGGTTCCAGCGAGGCCGGGTCAAACGGGATGGTGTAGACGCCGCGGAACATCGCTGCGCGTGCCTGGGCTTCGCGGTGCGGGGTGAAGGCGTAGATCGGTACCGAGGAGCGGATACGCGACATGATCAGCGGGGTGAAGCCACTTTCGGTCAGGGCGATGATCGCTTTGACGCCCGGGAAGTGGTTGGCGGTGTACATGGTCGCCAGTGCAATGCTTTCGTCGCAGCGAGTGAATTCCTTGCCGATGCGGTGGCTGGAGGTCTTGCCGGTCGGGTGCTTCTCGGCGCCGACGCAGATGCGCGCCATGGCCTGCACGGCTTCCAGCGGGTACAAGCCAGCGGCGGATTCTGCGGACAACATCACGGCGTCGGTGTAGTCGAGCACGGCGTTGGCCACGTCGGAGACTTCGGCGCGGGTCGGCATCGGGTTCTGGATCATCGACTCCATCATCTGGGTCGCGACGATCACCGCCTTGTTGTGGCGGCGTGCGTGCAGAATGATCTTCTTCTGAATGCCTACCAGCTCAGCGTCGCCGATTTCCACACCGAGGTCACCACGGGCAACCATCACCGCGTCGGAAGCCTTGATCAGACCGTCGAGGGTTTCGTCGTCCGCTACGGCTTCTGCACGTTCGATCTTCGCTACCAGCCAGGCAGTGCCGCCGGCTTCGTCGCGCAGTTGACGGGCGTATTCCATGTCGGCGGCGTCACGCGGGAAGGACACGGCGAGGTAGTCGACTTCCATTTCTGCAGCGAGCTTGATGTCGGCCTTGTCTTTTTCAGTCAGGGCCGGGGCAGTCAGGCCGCCACCGCGACGGTTGATGCCTTTGTGATCGGACAGCGGGCCGCCAATGGTCACGGTGCAATGCAATGCGTCGTCAGTCTGGGTATCAACGCGCATCACCACGCGGCCGTCGTCGAGCAGCAGCTCGTCGCCCACGCCGCAGTCCTTGACCAGATCCGGGTAGTCGATGCCGACCACTTGCTGATTGCCTTCGGTCAACGGATGGCTGGTGGAGAAGGTGAACTTGTCACCGATCTTCAGCTCGATCTTCTTGTTGGCGAATTTGGCGATACGGATTTTCGGGCCTTGCAGGTCACCGAGCAGGGCGACGAAGCGGCCGTGCTTGGCAGCGAGGTCACGCACCAGTTTCGCGCGAGCCTTGTGCTCGTCGGGGGTGCCGTGGGAGAAGTTCAGACGGGCAACGTCCAGACCAGCCAGAATCAGCTGTTCGAGAACTTCCGGCGAGTTACTGGCCGGGCCAAGGGTAGCGACGATTTTGGTACGACGGACGGACATGCAAAGACTCCTGAGTTCAAGCGCTAGCGAAGGCTACTATGCTCGAAGGGTGTAGTCATTGTTCGTTTGCACTACTTAACGTTTTCTTTATTGAACGCAGCAACTTCGGGACAAACGCGCCTGAAGATTTCCGACCAGGGGTCGATACAGAGCACAAGACAGGAGAACCCCCATGCGATTGTTGCCCATTGCCGCCCTTGCCCTCAGCGTCCTCGCCGTTACGGGCTGCACCCGTTGGTCGATGAACCATCATTTGAACAACGCCTACAGCGCCTATGAGCGAGGCAATTGCGAGCAGGTCATGCTTGAGCTGTCCAAGGTCGAACGCGCCAGCCGCGCCCGCCCGTACGTGTGGCCGGAAGTGTCAATGATGCGCGGCCAATGCCTGGAACGGCAGAAGCTCTACATCGACGCGGTGCAGACTTACCAGTTCATCATCGCCTCGTACCCGAACAGCGAGTACGCCTACCGCGCCCGCGCGCGTCTGGAAACCCTGCAGAGCCTGGGCCACTACCCGACCCGCAGCGCCGCAGCCGTGGTTCGCCCGACGCGTTTCTGATCACAGGCTCATACAAAATCTGGCCGTGTGTACAGGCTGAGCTATAGTCCAATGACCCGGACAGAGTCATCACTCAGCTCCGGAGCAACACCTGCAACTGGTCAGCGGTAAGGTGTCGGCGAGATAGCGACCGGCACACCGGAAGCGGGGAGAGCGTGCCTGCCTGCGGGCGCGTTCCGAAGCAAAGGCGTGGCTCCGTGGCGGAGCCTTGCATGGCGAACTGCGCATGTTTACCGACCGCCGGATCGAACGGCATCAGCTGCCGTACTTCCTCAGAGTGTTCAACACCGTCACCGACAAACCGATCGGCTTCCTCGGCAACGTCTCCGACGACGGGCTGATGCTCATCAGTCAGTTGCCGATGATGGTCGGCGTCGACTTTCAACTACGCCTGAAAATTCCCGACAGCGATGGCTGCCAGCAAATCATCGACTTCAGCGCCTGTTGCGTGTGGTGCCATGAAGACGCCACGCCGCTGCATTACGACGCCGGGTTCATGCTTTTGCAGCCGCCAGCGGAATTTGGCCTGTTGGTGCGCGCGTTGCGGCAGTATTTCAGTTTTCAGCCGTTGCCGGCTTCGGTTTGATTCACATCCCTCAAGTATGACCCGCGAGCGGGCTCTCGTCTCTCTAAGGCGTACGCCGGTTCTGGGGGGCGGGCTTGCCCGCGAAAGCGCGATCATTAACGCGTGATGTGTACGATCAGGCTATGACACGGGCAATGCCTGATGTCGCGTTGTCGCACTTCGGTTTACAACGCGACCGTTTGTCCGGACTGTCAGAGTTGACAGGTGCGCCACTTCAGAATTGCCGATTCACTGCCAGGAGGGGGCAAACCCTGAATGCCCTTTCATCGAGGCGTGGGATCATGGAAAACGAATCGGATGACGCAAGACAACCGGCTGAAGACGAGCTTTTTGGAGAAGCCAGCCAGAGCATGGAACCTGACGCCGTAGCTCCGATAAAAAGACCTTTTACAGCACCCAAAACCGATCATGTACATGACATTAATAGTGATCTTATCGGGCCTGCCATCGGTTCTGCAGATGGGTATGAGCTACATTTTTATGACGTAAATAATTACAATTATTATCAGATTAAAAAAACCAGTCCGGTCAAGGACCCTGTTCATTTTCCAAGTAGCCTCGGCAGTCGCAAGGCGGGAAGAAATGCCATTCATTATCGGTGGCAAACAGGTGCTCAATGGGGGGTGTGGTTTGACTCTGAATGGTTCTACTTTCTGCGGACCCCGATTATCACTGTGGCGGACCGGAAGGTTCATAAAACGGACGTTCCGACCATTACAGGCGTGGCGGAAGCCGGGTCTTACGTGCAGTTGGCTAGATCAGGAACACATGCCCTTCTTAGCAATAAGTTCGAAGTGTCGGCAGGTGGCGGCTTCTCGTTTCAAACGCATAAGTTGACCCAGGGCGACTATAAAGCGGTTGTTTTAAATACTCAAAATGGCTACCACGGCGTAGTGTTGTCTGCTGAGCACAATTTTTCCGTCTTGCTTGCTCCTGCGATAGATTCGGTAGACGACGGGCTCCACATCACGCCTCGTCCGTTAATTCGTGGAAAGGGTATGGTCGGCGCGACCATTGACGTTTATATAAAAAATACGCTTACACAAGTACTCAAAAGCGTCGCAGTCGCCGCCGATGGAACTTGGGCTGCTTCGAGTAACCATGAATTTGTGGCAAGTGGCAGTTATACACTTGTTGCTTATCAGACATTGCGTGGCGTTCTCTCCGAAGAGGGGCACGGTCACAACTTTGAATTCTATGTACCGCCGAAGATTTCGAAACCGTCGCCATCGACTACCCAGAATGCGTCTTTCCTGATGGAAGGTCACAACGGTGAGCCCGGTGCGCAGTTGGTGGTCGTTGAGAAATCCAATCCATCAATTACTTATGGTACGACGACCGTAACGGCTGCGAATGGTGACTGGAGCATCGCAGTCGCCGGACTACCACTGCGCCGGATTGAACTGGTGGTTAAACAGTTCGTAGGATTTTCCATCTCTATCAGTGCTGCCCTGCCGCTGGAAATCGGCATTCCGGCGCCTGTGATCGGCACGCCGCCCTCGGGCAGTACACAAAACAGCAATTTTCCTGTTACCGGGACGGGGGCGCTGCCGGGTGCCACCGTTGAAATTTTCGAGGACCTTATGAATCGCCCCGCGCTGGGCTCCACGGTGGCTTCAGGCACTGCCTGGAGTGTGGATTTGATAGCGCTTGCTCCAGGGCCGCTGTCTCTCGTAGCGATGCAAACCCTCAATGGCAGCCCCTCACCGCGCAGCGTTGCTCGAAACTTCAAGATTCGCCCCGCTGAATTGACAACAGTCACCGTTGAGCAAACCGACGATGGCACACTGGTGTTCTCGGGTAATGGGCACTACGACATAAAACTTCGAACGGAAATTCAGTTCGCCGTCCCCGCAGCTGTCAGTGCACCGCCCAATGTCACCGTACAACCGGACAGCAAGTGGCAGACCAGCGCGACCGACTGGCCCTTCGGCGAATATGACGTAGAGGTGATTCAGAAAGTCTATGACAACGCCAATGGCTGGATTCAGTCGCCGCCCTACCCATTCACAGTCGTCAAACAGTTGCCTGATGTCAGTGACCTGAAATACACCGTCGATTATCAGCCCACCTTTAGTGGTAAAGGTTCCAATGGCGCAACCGTTGAGGTTCGCCATCCCAACAGCTCGCAACTGGCGGCTCCTGCACAAACGGTTGTTCAGGGCGAATGGTTGACCCAGGCTACTGAAGTATGGGGACCATCATGGGAACGAGAGGTCCATATCAAGCAGTTCATGGGCACACAACAGTCACCCAACTGGTTGGTTCTCAAGGTCACTATCGCGCCCAGCCCACCGGGCCTGAACGAGCCGGAAGCCGACGGACTTTCGCCGACGTTCAGCGGCACCTGCTGGCCGGGCGCAGTCGTAACCCTCGTGTATGACGACGAACCATTGGCCGAGCATGAGCTCCCTTGTCCCACCGGCATCTGGCAGTTCAAGCGCACCACGCCATTTGCGCCGGATAAAGAACACAAGGTCACTGTGACGCAATTCGTCGATCCGCAAACTTCTGACCCGGTGTCCAGAACCTTCACTGTCTCGCTGCCCATGCGGCCACCACGGATCAGCCACCCGGTGGCAGACGCGAAAGTCGGTAGCGACTTGGTAGTGACGGGTGCGGACGGTATGAAGGGGGCCATTGTGTATCTGCGTGACAAACAGTTCGATCGCCTTCTGGGTGAGACAGCACCGCTGTCAGCCGACGATGGCTGGTCGATCGCTCTGCAGGGCCTGGATTACCGACATTACACCCTCGATGCATGGCAGACGTTGGGTGATCGGCCGTCGGAGTACAGTGCAGACGTCAAGTTTCAGGTGGTATCGCTGCCTCCCGAAATCACCCAGCCAACCCGCGGTGGCACGTTGGAACGTGCGGCGAAGTTCAAAGGCAAGGGAATGAAAGGAGGGCGTGTCGATATCTTTCTGAACGACCTTGTTGCGCCCGTGCTTTCAAATATTCCGGTCGACGCGAACGGTGACTGGGAAGGCCTGGTGTCGTTGTCAGTAGGCCGCAAAACCCTCTGGGCGCGGCAAACGGTCATGGACGAAAATGGCAAACCGCAGGAATCGGAAAATAGTGTGGCGTTTGATTTTGACGTTGTTCCCCGACCGCCTGTCATCGAAACACCGGTTGCCGACGAGTGTGTTGGCATAAAGGTCGTTGTGTCGGGCTTTGGCGAGCCGGGCGATACCGTCACGGTGACTTTGGTGGGAGACGGGTCCTCGATGCCCGTCAGTGGGCATGTTCAGCCAGGTCGCACCTGGTCGGTAGCGCTTGATGCCCATTCACTCGTCGGCACGCAGTACCGACTGGAAGCGGTAGCTTCGTCCGGGGAGTTTTACTCGAGCAAGTCTTTGCGCGACGTCGAACTGGCGGGCTTTGTACCTGTCATCGACCAGCCTGCAGCGGGAAAACAGGTGAGCCAGCCTGTCGAATTCGCTGGCCAGGGACGTGGCGGTGTTGGCAAGGTCGTGAGCTGGTACAACCCGGATGTGCACTGGGTAAAGCAGTTGCCAGTGGCCAGCGGGCTGTGGCGAGGTGAATCGTTGGCATTGCCTGAAGGTGGGAGCTGGTGCCGATTCAGGCAATCGCTGACCAACAGTGCGGACGGCGCGACCACGTCGGATTGGGCCGACAGCAAGCGCTTTGAAGTTGAGCCTGCGCCTGCGCCCGCTCAAGAGGGCCTTGTTGCGGATCCCGACGGGCGGTCATAAAACCTGTCATATCTGACAGTAGACGCGCTCGCTCGCAGAGCGCTAAATCCAGTTGACCGAGTGCCCCTCCTGACAAAAGCCGTCAGGTGGGGCGGGCCCGTTATCGCCTCCAGGAATCCGATCATGGTTGATTCGCGCCGTCCCGCCCTGCAACTGCTGGATCAGTTGTTTGGTAGCCAACAATATCTGAAAGACACTGCCCTGGGAAAACTGGGTATTTACCTTGAGCAGGGTGGGTCGATCTTCCCGCTGGTAGAAGGCGGCGCACGTTTCCTGGAAAGCGAGTTTGGTCTGAAAGGGAACGATGCCCGGCAGTTTCTGCGACGTGCCAACAGTATGGCCTTTTATATACGGCGCCAATTCATCGAGCAGGGGGCGCGGCGTCAGAAACCAGGGGAACCAGACCCTGAAGACGGCATATTGTCGATGGTTCCGGGGCCCACCTTCGAAGTGTTGTTCGATCCCGACTTTGATGCTTATTGCCCGCCGGGGGCTATCGAGTCTCAAACCTCCCCGGTCGCCTATCTGGTCGAAAATCAGAGGTGGGCTGAGCAACGGATTGAAGCGGCTTCGGACTCCGACGAAAGACTGTTACTGCATGATCGGCGTAGCGATCTGAAAAAACTGCTGGTCGATTTCAATGCCGTGCATCGTCCGGTGTCTTCGGTGGACATTATTGTCCGGGTCCTGGAAGCGTTCATTCAAGCGAGGCCTGAGGAACCCGGGAAGCCAGTGGACGTCGAGCAACGAATGATCGAAGCGCGCTATCCCAACGGGCTTCCCTACTATCAACACTGGAACACCCTTGATGCGGTCGCCCGGCACCATGGTCTGTCGGTCGGCAATTTTGCCCATATGGTGGATAAGTCCTTTCCCTACTTCCTGCAGGCCCAAGCCTGGGATGACGATGCTGGACGCGCATTGGCTCATGCGACACGTTTGGGGCCGTATCAACGTGAGTTGCTCACGGAGCCGTCTCCAACCATTGACGACCGGGTAGAGTTTTACGACAAGAATTTTGGTACCGAGACTGTCTACCAGAACATCAACCAAGTTAAGTATTTCGGTGAACGAACGAAACTCGACAATCTGGGAGTCGAGGCGTTGCTGTCGCTTGGCAATTTCAAGCCGGTTCGATCAGCCAACGTCAAGTTTGCATCAGAGTTGCCAGCAGAACCGGAAAGCGGACGTTCCGGTTCCATCTACGTCAACGCTCATTTTCACCCGGGAATGAGTTTTTTCGAGTCCGGAAGTGGCGCCTTTTTTCTCCATAAAATCTCTGCCAATCCGTCTACAGAGGAAGGTCTTGACCGCTACGACCGCTTGAACCGAAAGGTGCGTCTGGACCAGTGGCTGGACCTGCCTGCTGATCAAGTGGATGCGTTATTGGCGGCAGCCATGCGAGCTGAAGTGCGCGGAGGCGGTGCACAAGCTGACGCGTGGCAAATAACAGAGAAGGTTATTCATGCACTGGGTCTGTTTCAGTCGCTGAGAGAGCGTTACGGATGTACAGCGCAGGATTTTGCCGCGTTTATTGATCAGATGTCAGTTTACGGTCGTGGCGAGGCGCTGTCGCAGTTCGATCAGGTTTTCAACAGCCAAGACAACTATCGTGATCCTCTGGTCCTTGATGGTCTGCCGTTTCCGGTACTGCCCGCTCAAGGCGAGTCTGAGCTGACCGTCACTCAGATGTGCAGCGCGTTGAACATTGATCTGCAGACTTACCATTACCTGGCTGTGGCGATTGCCAATGCCCATGGCATTGAAGACAACAAGTTGTTGCGTACCCCACAGATCATCTCCAGTTTTTACCGCATGGTGATGTTGCCGCGTCTGTTGGGCCTCACTGCGGTCGAAGGCGCACTGATGCTGACATTGCTCGGTGGCCAGGCATGGCTGGACGGTCTGGCAGGCAGCCCGCAAATCCATTCGGCTGAAAATGACAGCCCCGACGTGCTGAACCTCATCTACGCCATGCAGTCGTGCGTGCAGTGGTGTGCCGAGCGTGATTTTTCGGTGTTGTGGATGCTTCAGCAAATCGCAGAACCGCGAGCCCTCGCCGCCGGCGAGGCTGAATTGCAGTTTTTCGAACAGGTGCGCGATTTGTTGGGCGCCGCCCGCTTCAGCAACTCGGCCCTGTTGATGGCCGGTGTTCCGCCACTGGCGGGTGCCAGCTGGCTGGACCTGCTGACGAAACTTTCCGATGCCGATGGTCTGCTCCTCGCCTTTGCGGGCACGGAAGCCGATTACCTGACCTTTGCCCGAACTGTACTCGATGACGCGGTGAAAGATGGCCTCGGCCATACCGAGAAAGAGCAACGCGCCGACATCGTCGAAAGCATGCTGATCGTGCTTTTGCAGGCCCGTGACGCGCAGGTGCTGGTGGCCAAGGAGTGTCTTGAAGTTTATACGCGTGTCAGCGACGAGCAGGCTTTGCAAGTCCTGCGCTGGGCCAATGCGAGTGTGCCGCGATTGTTGCGTCTGGTACTTGATCGCCCGCTCTCGTCATTCGAAGAGCTTGGCGACAGACGCGCTGAATCCTCCGACCCGCTGATGTTGTTGTTAGCCGATATACGTCGTCGCAGTGCCGTAGTTGCACAACTGGACCTCGGTGTCGAATCCTTGCGTGATTACCTCGATTACGGACATCAGGCCTGGCTCGCCCAGGACGACAAGCATGCCTTCACGGTGCGAACGCTCTATTACCTGACGTCGTTGGCGCGAGCCTTCGAACTGAGTGAGCTGCCAGCGCAACGGCTGCTTGATTACCTGCGCGAGGTCAACGCGCTGCCTTCCCCGCTCACCGGGCACGCGCTGCGTTTGGCGCAACAAGCGGCGTCCATCAGGCTCGCGGAGTTTTTTGACTGGAGCGTGCAGGAAGTGCGCGAGTGCATGGGCCGTATAGAACCGGAAAAGGGCATTCTGAAAACCCTGCCCCAACTGGACCAGCTCATGCGCATTCGCGTATTGGCGTCGCACACGGGGATGGATGCCTTGACGATCTTCCTGATTGGCACCTTGCCAGAGATCGTAGACAAAACCCGCTACAAGGATGCCGCCGAGCGGGCCTTGTTGAGCGTGTCCGAATCGAGTGCCCTCAAGACCATTGTCTCCGAGGATCTGCGCCAGATCGTCACCATGACCTGCGTAGCGGATAAAACCGAGGTCATCGCGAATAAGCCGGGAGAGAAAATCACCTTCACCGTTACGCTTGCAGACAGTGAGGGAAACCCATTGAGCGGTGTCAACGTTTACTGGCGTGCCACCCTCGGCAGCATTGCGACCCAGGCAACGGGCACTGATGGCGTGGCGCTTGCGCAATTCATTCCCGGCAGCGTCACCGGCACAGAGACGCCACAGTTCTGGCTGGACCTGCTCGAAGCAGCGTACGCCCCTGCCATCAAGGTCGGCTTCGACACGCAAAACCTGCAATTCCCTGCGCCGCTCATGGCACGGGTGCCACTGGGGACCGTGGCATTCGGCGAGGAGATCGAACTCTACGCGACGATGCTGGACAAATTTGGCAACCGCGCAAAACACGCCCCAGTAACGTGGAGTGGCGAGACTTTCGAGGACGGCGCTGGCCCGCCATCAGTATCGATCCGCCCGGCCCAGGCTTTTACCAATGACGAAGGGCTGACACGCGTGTTCATTTCAAGCCCTACCGGCGGAACGTTTCGGATCAAGGTCAGTCCGGAGGACGACGAGTCGTCCGCTGATTTCGAACCCATCACTTTCGATACGAAGGAGCAAGCATAATGGCACTGGACATATTGGCAGCCTTGCTCGAAAAGCGTCGGGACGCTCTGGTTGAATACTGCATTGCTCACATCAGAAAATCCGGCGCAAGTGGCGATTACAATTTCGTAAGAACCCCGGAAGACTTGTCCGAATTGCTGCGCATGGATCCTCTGGTCACGTCCTCAGTGCCCAATTCCCCTGTCGCTGAAGCGACAAGCTGCACGCAGGAATTCATTCATGCAGCCTATCGCAAGCTGGAACGCGGCTACGAAAAGATCGAGTTCGACAAGCGCGACCTGCTCACCTGGGAGCTTTATAGCAACTACCCGGATTGGGCGGCACTGCAAATGATCGCGGTGTATCCGGAAAATTACATGAGTCCCTACGTGCGGCAACGCAAGACCAGCCTGTTCAAGAAGCTTGAAAGCGACATTGAGCAGACCGCGTTGAGCAGCCATTCCGTTCAGGTTGCGGTGAACAGCTATCTGGAAACGTTCGAGAAGACTTGCGATCTGGAAGTCATCAGCAGCTACATGGACTTGATTGGCAGTGATACCGACATCGCCTCACCCGCGCGTGCCGATTATTACTTTGTTGGTCGCCAACGGGTGCCTCCATTTCAGTATTTCTGGCGCAAGGCTGAGGTGGAAATCTCGCCCAGTTGCCGAATAATCAATCCAGCGGCGTGGAGTGAGTGGCAGCCGGTGACGATTCCCGCTGGCGTGAAAATTCTCGACATCCGCCCGGTGCTGTGGAACGCGAGGTTGTATCTGGTCTGGGCCGAATGGCAGGACAAGGTGACGACGAAGGTTGATGGCGTAGACCATACCTTGCCACACAAGTTATTCATCCATTCGGCGTCCATGTCTCAGAACGGGCAGTGGTCGGCGCCGCAGAACCTTCACACCTCGGAACAGGTGGATGATCACTCCGAAGGAACCCGGCTGATCGCGACGATATGGGCCGATCGTTACAACGACAAGGGCAAGCTGGGTGTCATGTTGATCAATGACAAGGATGCCTCGACCCCTTTTCAGGTAACGGCGGTGCGCGATGTGCTGTTACGCCCTTTGGACTGGGACGATGGCAGTTGGCTGGAGCATGCAGCGGCAAAACGCTTCACCACAATCGATACCGTTCAGCATCAGCTACGCAATCAGCCCAGCGTTGAGACCAGCTCAGAGGGAATTGGCGAACTGACGAAGCATCTGGACCTGCAGGCCTTGGCGTTTCGCGTTGACGATGAGGATGTGCTGCTGGTTCAGGGCTATTGCAGGCCTACGGGCTTGACCGGGGGGACAGTCGCCGTTGTTTTGAAAGTCTTGAATCCAGCCACGGGTGATCCTGCGCCGATCAAGCATGATCTTCCGATTGCCGGTGGCTGGAGTACCGATTGGCTGCAGCTCAGACGCAATGCAGGTGCCTGGCCGAAGGCGACCTTTTCCTTCGAGGCTGGTGCCAATACAGCCAAGGAATTCGCGGTAACGGTTTCCAATGTCACAGGCTTCGCCCCTGTGACACTGCTTAAAAACTCTACGGATGCCGCTCAGTTTCTCTCTTTGAATCAAGAGGGACTGACGCTCAAATACACGCGTTTGAATTCGCTTTTCGGTCCGCAACTGGTGCAGCGTGCCAGTTTTTCCATTGATAGCGTACTGCACTGGGATACGCAGTTTCTGCCGGAGCCGCCGCCGCAATCGGCAAGCATCGACGAGCCGAACGGGGCATTTGACGGTGCTAACGGTTTGTTCTTCTGGGAACTGTTTTTTCATTTGCCGCACTATATTTCCGCACGATACAGGCGTGAGCACCGTTTCCAGCAGGCACAAAACTGGTTGCATTACCTGTTCGACCCCCAGGCGCCTGCAGACCCTGATCAACCTCCAGCCCTGAACCCGAAACCCAGATACTGGCGCTGCCGGCCGCTGACTGGCACCGGTAACCTCGGCTGTGAAATCGAGGCACCGACCGACCCGTACGCCATCGGCTATTCGGCGCCGCGACATATGCAGATTCTGATTTTCACCGAGTATGTCAAAGGCCTGATTGAATGGGGCGACAGGGATTACCGCCAACTCAGCCGCGACAGTCTGGTCACTGCCAAATTGGCTTTTGTCCAGGCGCAGTTTCTGATGGGCAAGCCACCTTCCGTGCGTACGGTGAACCGCTGGGAAGCAACCACGGTCGGCGATCTTTTGACCAAGAGCCTGACACGGCCAGCGCTGGAGCAGTTCGAACGTGATCTTGACTTCAGCCTGGCAGATTTTCCTGCCACCGCCGAAGCACCGCCATTGTTTGGGTTGCTGGCAATCGAGCCCTTCAAGCAACCGATCAATGAGCAGTTGCTCGCGCTCTACGATCTGCCCGGTCAGCGCCTGTACAACTTGCGCAACAATCTCACCATCGACGGCAAGCCGCTGAATATCCCGTTTTTCAGCCCACCGACGGATCCCAACCAGTTATTGCGCGATCTGGCAGCAGGGACGGGTGGACCCAGGCCCATGGGCGGTCAGCTGGTGGTCGGTGCGTTTCGCTGGCGCGTGTCGTACGAGGCGGCTTTGCGAGCCGTGCAGACTCTGCAGGAATACGGCAGTCAGCTGCTGCGTTTTCTTGAGCAGCGAGACCGGGCCGAGCAAGAGGAGATACAACAAAATCATCTGGTGGAGCTGGGCGCTTACGCCCGGACCGTGCAGGAGCAAACCATCGATCAATTGCAAGCGAACCAGAACGCGCTGGAACAAAGCCGGGCCGTAGCGCAAGAGCGTGCGCAGGCGTACGCACAACGCTATGAAGAGAATGTTTCCGCAGTCGAGTATGAGGTTATGGAAAGCCTGCGCGATGCAAAAATAGTCGCGTTGACCTCGATGAGCATCAAGACCGCAGGCGCGGCGGTTGCCGCCATCCCCAATATTTATGGCTTGGCCAACGGCGGGCATCGCATCGATAAAATCGCCGATGCCGTGTGCTATGGCCTGGACATCGCCTCGTCGGTGCTGAGTGCGGATGCGGACAGAAAGGCAACCACCGAAGGCTATCGTCGGCGCCGCGAAGAATGGCGATTGCAGCGCGATCAGGCATTGGCGGAAGTCGCTGCCATCGAGGCGCAAATCGCTGCTCAGGGCCACGCGGTGCAAGCCGCCCAGACCAGCCTGCAGCAGACCCTTCGCGCGAATGATCAGGCATTGACCGTTTACAATTTTCTGAAAAAAAAGGCTACCAATGCCGAGCTGTTCAACTGGCTGCTGGGCCAGCTCAAGACGTTGCATTATCAGGCCTACGACGCGGTGGTCAGCCTGTGCCTCAGTGCCCAGGCATCGCTAAGCGCCGAAACCGGCGATTACGACTCACAGATCCCGTTGCCCCAGGTCTGGCTGGACAATCGCCATGGTCTGACGGCTGGCGAGCATCTGCGTGGCTATCTGCTGCGCATGGAACGCGAGTACCTGCAACGTCATGAGCGACGGCTGGAGCTGGAAAAAAACGTTTCCCTGCGGCAATTGTTCGACGACAAAAACGATCCGCAACCGGGTATCGACAGTTGGGCGCTCGCGCTGCAAGAGTTGCGCAATCGCGGGTCGCTTGAGTTCGATCTCTCCCAATTACTGTTTGATCGCGATCATCCGGGGCACTACTGCCGGCAAATCAGTTCAGTCGAAGTCGACCTGCCGGCGTTGGTCGGGCCGTTCCAGAACGTCTGCGCGACGTTGTTGCAAGTCAGCAGCATGACGGCGACGAAGGCAACGACCACATCGGTGAGCTACCTGCACGATCCAGCGGACCTGACCGCTCCGTCCGACCTGCAGATCAATCTGCGCAGCGGTCAGCAGATAGTGGTGTCGACCGGGGTTGGCGATAACGGTATGACGGCGATGAGGCCCGATGAGGGGTTGCTCAATCCTTTTGAATGTACCGGCGCGGTTTCACGCTGGCTGCTGAATTTTCCGTGGCCCACAACAGAACCGCACGCTGACGTGCTCGCTTCGGTGACGGACATCAATGTGCGGGTTCGGTACACCGCCAAGGCGGGAGAACCGACATTCAAGCGAGCCGTTGAAGATCTGGTGACCCGGGCTTTGACCGGGCAGCGGAAGCGATCCAGCGCTGGAGCAGACCATCATGAGTGAGCCCGTTACGCAGACCGGTGAAAGCCTGGTGCAAAATGGCAGTTTCGAGCAGGCGTTCAGCCACTGGAAAAAAGGCCCGATCAATCCGAGCTGGCTGGCTACGGCAAGCGAGGCCTGGGGTGAAAAGCAGATACGCTTTCTGAAAGCGGGCAATCAGTCTTCGGTCAGTCAGGCGCTGATAGTTCCCAAGAGCCCGGGCGCCGGGATTACCTACAGGCTCGGTTTCTACTGCGAGATGCGACATACCGAGGCGGGCAGGCTGGTTGTCAGTATCGAGGGGCAACCGGACGTCAAGCAAGAAATCCAGTTGCACCCCGGCTCACTGCGCAATTCGCAAGACCAGGCACTGCTCAAGAGGGGGCAGCCGCTGGCGTTCAGGCCGATCCGCTACGACGAGGTCATTGATCTGCCCTTGAGTGCCGGGGATACCCTCGTCGTCAGTATTTTCAGCCCGGCCAACGCGGCTGGGGACTATAGCGCCGGGGTGTGTATTACCTGTATTGATCTGCAACTGCATCTGCCGGCGCTGGAACTGCGCGCAATGACCCTGGACAGCGAGACGCTGGACCCCAACCGGACGTTGTATCTGTGTCTGGGAGCGAACGATGCTGCGGACACCGCTGACCCGATGTTCATGTCCCACCAACTGACTTTCTTGCCGGTGGACGGTAGCCCTTGGCAGGGCACGGAAGCAGCGCTGAACATCGTTGACGATCTCTCGGGTGCGATTGTCGCGAAGCCGCAGTGGGCGGCCAATCAGCCTTTGGCATCAATGTGGTATCTGGGGTGTCCGTGGCTTGAAGGAGACGACTACGCGTTTCAACTGGTATTGCGCAATCGCTACTCAGCGCCAGACTGCTCGATCAATGTTTCGCTGGGGCATCACCGGCTGATATTTCGCGATCTTCTTGAACCGGACTATTACCCTTTGGTTGATCAAAGCGTTCGTTTGGGAGGACAGGTTTCTTCGTATTACACGGGCTTTCCGGTGGCAGGCCGGGCCGTCAAATGGTCCGTCATCGGCCAGGGAGATCTTGGGGAAACCATCGCCGATGAGCAAGGGCGAGTGCACTGGGATTATCGGGCGACACAGGCAGGAACCTTCGTTGTTCAGGCAACGGTTGAAAGTCCCTACTACGCCTCGGGTAGTGTGACGCAAGCGTTCGACATCACGGTGCTGGCCGCGGATCCGTGGCCGACGCTCAAGTACATGGAAAACAGTGAAGAGCGGAACTGGACCGACAACGGCTACCCGAACCGTGGGTCGACTCACGTCATGCAAGTCATGTTGCCGTCAGACAGCCCTCTTCATGAAGCCCTGTTTTCACTGCACTGGCGTGGCGACGAGCCCGACAGGATCGGTGTCGCGGTCAGCCCTGAGCTGGCACAGCCTGTGCCCGTCAACAACGGCGATCTAAGCTGGGCGCTAGCTTGCGACGATGTTTCCGACGGCCAGTTCGAACTGGAACTCAGATGCTCGAAACTGCTCCTGCCATCGTCCCCGAAAAAAATGTTGTTGGCGCGCAATAAAGTCAGGGTCGGTGAGGTCCGCGAAGCCGACAAGTCACCGGTGATCGACGACTTCGAAAGCGCGCTGGTGCGTTTGCAGGTTGTGCATCGCGCTGACGCGTTTGACAGCGCCGACGGTGATCCGGTGATTGATGCGTTGGTGGACTGGGACACACCCAACGGCGTCGTTTCGACGCGAACAGGCAGCGGCGGCTGGGCCAGCGTATTGTTCAAGCCTCAACAAGCCGGGGCTCATACCATCACTGCCAGGATCCGGGCACATGACGAGGACACGCCGATCGAGCACTCGTTCACGGTAACGGCGATCGAGCGAAGTTCATGGAAAACCCAGGTCAGCATCACGCTGGATGGCGCAGACATTTATCCTGACGATGGGCTTGTCTGTAAACGCGGTGGTACTCATGTTCTGAAAGTCACGGCGCTGAAAGACAGTACGCTTGTTGGCAAACCCATAATGCTCAGTTGGCGTGGTATCGACCGCAACATCGGATTGAACATAAGTGATCTGGATGTACCGAAGATTCTTGACGCAACAGAGGGCCTGAGCTGGACGCTGAGCTCCGGGTTTGCGACCAGCCTCAGCAGCATGTTCGAATTACGTTTGATCAACGAGGCCTTCGAAGACCGGGAGTTGTATGGACGCCTGATGTCACCTGATATTCACGACGAGTTCACGGTGGTTATGGATCAGATGAGCGCCACCCACGGACGGACCCTGTATCCGTGCCTTGGAACGATGCACCGCTATATCTTCAGGACTCATGCCTTGAGTCCGCTAGTGGGGCTGGATATGGACCTGCGGTGGGACGGCAGCTCTGCTGCAGAGTTGGGCATTGATCTGCGCCCTCGTCCGAGCAGTAGAAATGTTATCGACGATAGCGGTTTCACCTGGACGCTTGACTGCACCGGGAGCCTGGCCCCGGGACAGTTTCGGCTCGCATTCATCCTCGGTTATGGCGGCAGCACCACCTATACCCCCATGCATCTGGGCCACAACAAAGTCGAAATCGTAGCCGTGCGTGAATCTGCGGTGACGCCGGTAGTGGGGCAGGAGCCGGCATGGATGTGGGTCAAGGTGCGCTCGCCTTTCACTGGCGCAGCCGTGGAACGCTTCCCTGTGCAATGGAGCGTCGACGACGAGCCGAAGGTGTTCGAAACCGATGCCGATGGCTGGTCCGGCTTTCCCTTCGAGCCCACCGAGGCGGGAGATCAGACCGTTGATGTATCCATCACCAGTCCTTACGACGGTTATACCCAATCACGTTTGCTGGCAGTCAGTGCGTTGGACGGTGATCCGTGGGCCGGGGTGACGATCAAATTCGATAACGGCGCACCTCAACTCTGGGGTGAGCAAACCTTTTTTCCACGTCGCAAGGGCATTCATCGGATCGACGTGAAGGCGGCGCAGAACAGCCCATTGTTCAATCAGAACATGACGCTGGGTATGCGCGGTACTGGCCCGGCGGCGTTTGATTTGCGCTTTAATCCGCCGGCACTGGGCGTCCCGGCAGTTTTCAGCGAAGCAGGCTTTTATTACGATTTCAGCGTGGGCGATCTGACGGACGGCAGTTTTGAGTTATGCCTGGCTTCCGAGCGGCTCGCCAGATTGTCCCCGGCCAATGCGATGTCGGTAGGTACGGGGGCGCATGCGGTGAAGATTTCCGAGCGTTCGAGAGCCGAACGATCGTTGCTGTGGGGCGAGACTCTGTCTGAGCAAATCACGGTCGTCTCTTCAATCAATGGCAGGCCGATGGAGGGCATTGCTGTGGTTTGGCGCAGTGCGGATCTTGGGGAAGTGACCTCGGTTACCGACTATTACGGTGTGGCACGCAACCGTTTTGTTCCCAAAACGCCTGGCGCCAGGCAACTGTTGGTGGCGGTGGGGGATGAATTGTTTTCAGAGTCGATCTCGCTACCGTTTTTTCTCAGCGAGCCCAGGGCACTACAGACGCTCGAAAGCATTGATCCGCCGGGTCGACCCTATCAGGTCATTGGCGTCCAGGCCGTCGTGCTGTCCGCAATTACAGGTCAACCTTTGCCGGAAGTATGGGTGGAGTGGCAATTTGAAAGTGTTTCGATTGCGCCGAGCAAGACGAATTCGCAGGGTATCGCGACGCTGGAATTTGAACTTCCGTTTATCAGGCAGGGTTTGTTGGAGGCGATCGTCAAAGGAGGTATTGCCGGCTGGGAATGGAAACCACTTCTCATCAATGTGGACGCGCCTGTCTTCAAGTCACTTAACGTGCCGGGAGGTGACGTCATTGAGGTCGATGAGCTCACGCTCGTTTACGCCAGCGTGACTTCTTCCATGAGCAGCCAGCCGGTTGAAGGGATGGAGGTCGTCTGGTTGAAGAATGGCATTGAGCAACCCTTGCGGACCCTGACGAATGTACGTGGGGAGACGCATGAAAACTTCCGCGCCAATGCCGCGGGCCCCATGACGATAGAGGCTCAGATTCGTGATCCGGAAGGTCATGTTTTCGATAGCGGACAGGTTCGGTTTACGGTCGTCGAGAGGCCATGAAAAAGCCAGGGCTGCGCTAAAGCAAACCTGCTTTCTTCAGTTGAAGGTACTGTGTCACCAGCGCTGCGCCCAAGTCTCCAGGCCGAACATCCACCACCGCAACTCCATGAGCGCTCAACCGCTCATGGAGTTCTGCGCGTTCATTGAGATAACTCACCGCCCCACAGTAAGCCAGGGCCTGGGGCAATGACTGTACCGGTGCAGTGCGCAGTGTATCCAGCGCCTCTTCACGCACGCTTGCGATCAGTCCCCGATGCTGAGCGCTCAGACGCTTGATCGCACCCAGCAGTTCGTCGTCATCCTCATCACGCAGATTGGTCACCAGCACCACCAGCGCCCTGCGCGGTTGACGGGACAGCAGTTGATTGACGGCGGCCTGATAATCGGCCGGGCGCTGGGTGCTCTGCAGGTCATAAACCGCATTGAGCAATACATTCAATTGCCCGCTGCCTTTGCCCGGTGCCACAAAGCGCTGATCACTGGCAAACGTGCTCAACCCCACCGCATCACCCTGGCGCAGGGCCACGTAACTGAGCAACAGACAGGCGTTGAGTGCATGGTCGAAATGCGCCAGCTCACCATCCTGGCTGCGCATGCGCCGGCCGCAGTCGAGCATGAAAATGATCTGCTGATCGCGCTCATCCTGATATTCGCGGGCGATCGGTGCGCGTTGGCGGGCGGTGGCTTTCCAGTCGATCTGGCGCAGGCTGTCGCCTTCGCGGAATTCGCGCAGCTGGTGAAATTCCAGACCCTGACCACGACGTTGCCGCTGGCGTACGCCGAGCTGGCTGAGCCAGTTGTCCACGGCCAGCAGTTCACCGCCGTGGAGCCGGGCGAAGTCGGGGTAGACGCGTGTCTGATTGTCGACCTTGAGCAAGCGCTTGCCGGTCCATAAACCCAATGGGCTCGGCAGATTGATTTCGCAGTGTTCAAACGTGAAATGACCGCGGTTCAACGGACGCAGGCGGTAGCTGATCTGGCTGAACTGGCCGGGTTGCAGCTCAATCGTCAGCGGCAAATGTTCGAAGCTCAGGCCATCCGGGACATGGTCGAAAAGGTCAATGTTCAGCGGTGCAGTGAAGTCGTGGTCAATCGTCAGCGGTACTTCGGCCCAGCGCCCGAGCGAGAGGCTGCCCGGCATCCGCCGGCTGACCCGCACGGGCGGCATTCGCTGCAAGCGCAGCGCATCCAGCACCGCCAGGGTCAGCAGCGCCAGCAGCAAGCCCCAGTTGATGGCTTTCAGGCTGGTCGGGAGGGTGACTTCCAAAGCCTGCAAGGTGCCCAGTACGATGCCGATGACCAGCAGCGTCGCCACCCAGCCCAGCAGAAGCCTTGAGGGTTTCACAGGCGCGGCACCGGTACTTGATCGAGCAATTGCGTCAGCACCTGATCGACCTGCAGCCCTTCGATGTCCAGCTCCGGCGCGAGGCGCACACGATGGCGCAGCACCGCCAGCGCACAACCTTTGATGTCGTCGGGAATCACGAATTCGCCACCACGCAACAAGGCGCGAGCCCGGGCGCAGCGTACCAGGGCAATCGACGCGCGCGGCCCGGCACCGAGAGTCAGTCCCGGCCAGGTGCGCGTGCTGCGCGCCAGGCGCACGGCGTAATCGAGGACCTGATCGTCGAGCGGCAAATCACTGGCGATGCGCTGCAAGGCTTGCACATCCTTGGCCTGCAACACGGTGCGCAGCGGTTGCACGTCGAGCATGTCGGCGCGGGTCGAGCGGCTGACCTGACGCACCATATCCAGTTCCTGATCGGCGTCGGGATAGTCCATGCGCACCTTGAGCATAAAGCGATCGAGTTCGGCTTCCGGCAGGGGATAGGTGCCTTCCTGCTCGATCGGGTTTTGCGTGGCCAGCACCATGAACGGTTGTGCGATCGGCAGGGCGCGGCCTTCGAGCGTGACCTGACGCTCCTGCATCGCTTCGAGCAACGCCGCCTGGGTTTTCGCCGGGGCGCGGTTGATTTCGTCGGCCAGCAACAGGTTAGTGAACAGCGGGCCTTTGCGCAGCTTGAACTGCTCGGTTTGCAGGTCGTATACGGCATGGCCGGTAACGTCGCTGGGCATCAGGTCGGGGGTGAACTGAATCCGCGCGAATTCGCCGCCGAAGCAGCGGGCGAGGGCGCGCACCAACAATGTTTTACCCAACCCGGGCACGCCTTCGAGCAACACATGGCCGCCGGCGATCAGTGCGGTGAGCACATCGTCAATTACTTGATGCTGACCGATCAGCGCTTTGCGCAATTCGCCGCGCAGCGCTTGCGCCAACTGGCTGGCACGCTGGCGTTGCTGCGCGGCGTGGCTGGCGCTGCCGGGCTCGATCTGTTCAGTCATAGCGTGTTCCTCAAGGTTTGCAGGTGGGCGACCTGGCGGCAGAAGTCAGCGCTGGACAGCCGCCGGTTCGACACCGGGCTCAGGGCCTGGCTGATGGCGCGGGTGGGGTGCCGGGTCAGGCGCGACAACGCCAGCCATTGCTCGGCAACGTTCAGTTGGTCAAAGCCGGGATGGCGGCGGCGCGCCCGGCGCAGCACGTCCTGTTGCAAGGCTTGCAACAGCGCTTGCTGGCCGTTGTGGCGCAAAAGGAAAACGGCACTGGCGCGCAAATGCTCCTGCGACTGTCGACGCCCGCTCGGCGTGGGCGCCTGAAGCGGGCCGTGGCGCATGCCGACATGCCACAGGCACAGGCCCACCAAGGCGAGCAGGGCAACAATCGCCTGCGGGAAGTAGCGCCAGAGCAAGGTCAGCAAACCATCGTGTTCGCTGTTGTAGATCAGCGTGACGTCGGTGTCGGCGCTCAGATACCAGAGCAGCCAGGCGTTGTCGTACTTGGCGATGGCATCGGTTTTCCACAGCTCGGCGTCGGTCACCACGGTGATCGAGCCGAGGCCGTTGGGCAGTTGCATCATGTGCGTGGCCTTGGCGCTGTTGGCCCAGGCCTGCGCGAGATTTTTCGGATCGTCGAGGTGGAAGTCAGTATCGAAGCCGGCGTAGGCCGGTGCGTCTTCGTCTTCAAGATAGAGTTTGGTCAGCTTTGGAAAAGGCTCGGGTTCTGCGTCTGCGGGGACGTCTTTCAGATCCTTGCTCAGCGACTGATGCAGTTGCACTCGATCAAGCAGCAGGTCGTTGCTCTGTTTGCTCTGCTCGTCCCACAGCGATTCGGCAACGAACACCAGGCGCCCACCGGCGCGGGTCCAGTTCAACACCTGGTCGACCTGACGAGGTGTCATCCGCGAGCGGTCGTTGAACAACAGTAGCGTATGTTGATGCGGGTCGATGCCCGGAAGCACCGCGAGACTTTCGCCATGGCTGACACGTAGGCCGCGTTGACGCAAAAAAAATTCGGCCGCCAGATAAGGATTGGCTTGGGCGGCGGGCGAAGGGCCGTGATCGATCTGTTCCTGATACGGCGTGGCTTTGACGTACAGGAAAACGCCCAACGCGCCGAGCAAAGCAACCAACAATGCGCAGACCCACGCCAATGTGCGGCGACTCAACGGGCCGTCTCCTTGCCGAACAGAACGCGCCAGCCATCGCACAATTCCTGCCGCGCAGACGCGGCCGGCACGCGGTGTCCGTAGGCCATGTTCTGCCAGTGAGTGGTCAGGCTGCGGCTGAAGGCGAGCAGTTGCGGATGCTGCAATTGCTCGACTCGCGCCAGTACCTGATGTTCGGTGTCGGCGGGTTTCAGTTGCAGGTCAAAGTCGTGCAGCAGGTGACTGAGCAAGCCGCGATAGAGCAGGCTCAACGCGGCGCGCGGTTGGCTTTGCCAGAGTTGTTCAGCGCTGGCGGCGATGTCGTCAGGCAGGCTGTCGCGGTTCAAATCCAGACCGAAGGCCTGCTGCGGCAACTCGCGTCTGGATTTGGCCGGCAGCTTCGGGCGGCGGCTGACGAAGGCTTGTACGAAGTCGCGGTAGCGCCAGATCAGCCAGCCGATCACCGCAATGACCGCGGCCCACAACAGCACCTCAATGATTTTCGCCAAGCCATTGAGATGCTGCCCGTCGAGCCAGCCCAGCAGGGTTTTCAGCCATTGCGGTGCTTCGCCAGATTCAGAGCCTTTGGCTGGTGCAGCCGGGTCTTCGCCGAAGCGATAGCGGGTAACGGACTCTTTGTTCTTGAACGGTGGTTGTTCGAGTAATGCCTTGATGCTTTCTTGCGAGGCCTGACTGGTCAACGGCTGATGCAACAGGCGTGGCGCCTGCGGACTGTCATCGGGTGCAGCGGCCCAGACGATTGGAACATTCGGCAACACCAGACACACCGCCAGCAGCAGCCCCAACACCGAATGGTTCAGCCGCTGGCGCAGGCGGCGGAACACCAGTTCGATATCCCAAGCCTCCAGTTGCGTGCGCCGGTTCAGGTACAGGCTGAAGCCGCACGCAACATACACCGGCCCCCACACCACCAGCACCAGCGCATAGAAGGCATTGGTCAGGTGTTCCAGCCAGCGCCACTGGTGATCCGCCGCAAGAATCAGTGACTGCCAGTCCCAATCGGTTTCGATCTGCTGTGGCAGCAGCAGATAGAACAGCACCATCAGACCGATCCACAGCGCGGTTTCCAGGTGCATGCCGATGATGGTCAGCCATTGCGCGGCGCCGGCGTTGCGTTGCAGCAGCACTTGCAGGCGTTGTTGGCGGGCGCTGCCGTCGAGACCTTCGAGTTGCAGCACCGGTAGCAGAAAGCTGCGGCTCAGGCTCAGTCGGCGCCAGGTCAGGCTGGCCAGCAGTTGCGGCTTGAGCAGGCGCGGCCACTCACCCAAGGCCTGGCGCAGCGTCGGCGTTTCGCCGAACAACGCCTTGGAAAGGATGTACAACGGCAGCCTTTCATAGGCGGGTTTCAGCCACCAGAAGATGAACACCGCCAGCGACGGCGAATCCCACAGGAGCAGGCTGAGCAGGGCGAACGGCGGCAACGTGATGATCGCCCAACTGGTCATCAGCAGACGCCGATGCTGCTGGCTCATGAGCACGCCCAGGTCCATGGCTTCCCAGGTCGTGCGCGGGCGAATCTCCACCGTGGCGTCACTCAGGCGCATGGGGCGTCCTTCCGGCAAACAACAGGTAGACCGCAACCAATAGCCATAGACCCGCGCCGACCAGATATTTGGTCAACGGGGGGACGCTGGTTTTCGACGACCAGTACGCTTCGATGAACGCCGCGATCAACAGGAACAGCATCACCCCGCACACCAGCAACACGCTTTTACGCGCTGCGCGTTGCAACGCTTCGCCGCGAGTCAGGCGCCCCGGGGCGATCAACGCCCAGCCGAGTTGCAGGCCCGCCGCGCCGGCCAGGGCAATAGCGGTGAGTTCGAAGGCGCCGTGGGCAATGACGAACGACCAGAAGGTCTGGCCGTAACCGATTTCGCTGAGGTGCCCGGCTACCGCGCCGATGACCATGCCGTTATAGAACAGAAAGAACGCGCTGCCGACGCCCAGCAACAAGCCGCTGGCGAAGGTCTGAAAGGCGATGCCGATGTTGTGCATCACGTAATAACCGAACATCACCCAGTCTTCGCTGGCCGCGCGTTCGACGGGGCGGCCGAGGTGGCCTGCGACCGGATCGTACATGCCTTGCATCTCACGCACCTGATCGGCGGGGATCAGGCTGTAGATGAGGTCGGGAAATCCATAAACCAGCACAGCGACGCCGATCAGACTGCCGAAAAACAGCAGGCCGGCGGCGAGTACAAAGCGCCATTCGGCACGCACCAGTCGCGGGAAGTCCGCCAGGACAAAGCTCAGCAGGTTGGCGCCGAGGTGGCTGCGATGACGGTAGAGTTGTTGATGCCCGCGCAGCACTTGCTGCTGCAACGAGTCAATGAGAAAGCTGCTGTAGCCGCGCGCTTGCGCCAGCGCCAGATGCTGGCAAAGCCTGCGGTAGGCCTTGGGAAAACCGGCGACTTGCGTGGTGTTCTTGCCATGCTCAAGGCGTTCAAGCGCCAAGGCGAAACGCTCCCACTCGGCCTTGTGGCGGCTCTCAAAAAGGCTTTGCTTCATGTCGGGCCCAACAGGCCGCGGGCGATGCCGTTGAGCTCGGCGACCGCTTTGGGCGCAGAAACATGCAGTGGCTGAGCCAGCAGCGCTGCGAGTTCATTGACCCGCGCTGGCGATAGCTCGCTCTGGCGCTCGGCAAAGGCCAGCACCGCGCGTTGTTCCTTGAGGGTCAGCGCGATCGGTGCGCGCCGTGGTTCGGCCTCAGGCAGTTGCGGCCGGGTCAGCGGGCGTTCGCTGTAGACCACCAGCGTGCCGGCAGCAATATCACCGAGACGTTTGAACGTCGGGTGATGCAGGCAACTCAAGGCACCGAGGAAATAACCGAACGGCAGCAGATCGACAAAGCGCAGCAGATTGCGCAACAGCGAGGCCGACCAGCCCACCGGTGTGCCGTCGTCGTGCACCACGCGCAAACCCATCCATTGTTTGCCGGGAGAGCGGCCCTGGCGCAGCACCTCGAACAGCACCATGTACCACCAACTGATCGCAAACAGCAGCAGCGAACCGAGGCCCATGCCGAGCTTGCCGAGAAACGCCAATGCGATGAACAACACGCCCATGATCACCCCGCGCAGGGCCAGATCAATGGTGAAGGCCAGCGCGCGTACCATCAACCCGGCCGGGCGCAAGGGCAGGTCGATGCCTTCCGGCGTTTCGACCTGATGCCGCGTATCCAGCGGTGGGGCCAGCGGTGCTTTCCTTGGCGGTGCTGTGGGCTCGAGCATGGGCTACCTGATGTTTCGCCGGTTCGGGATGCGAGTGAGTCGATGCTAGCAGCCTCTCGGGGGAAAACGACATAACTATGTATTGCACTGCATGTAAAAGCCGCCGGTTGAAAATCCCACGGGGAAACGCCTTTGCAGCTGTAGGAATCTGGAGAAATAACTGTTCGAGGGCTTCGAGGCTGGCCGTGGCATCCCGGGAGCGCCTAGACTTCGCCGATCTTCAGCTCAGGAACCGCCCGTGACTTCCATCTTCTGGTACGACTACGAAACCACCGGCATCAATCCGCGCAACGATCGCCCGTTGCAGGTGGCCGGGGTTCGCACCGACCACGCACTCAACGAAATCGACGAGCCGGTCAACCTGTATTGCCAGCCGAGCGAGGACATCCTGCCGCATCCGGCAGCCTGCGCAATCACCGGCATCACGCCCGGCCAGCTTGCGGAAAAAGGTTTGAGCGAAGCCGATTTCATGACCCGCGTACACGCGCAACTAGCGGCACCGGGCACCTGTGGCGCAGGCTACAACACCCTGCGTTTCGACGACGAGATGACCCGCTACAGTCTGTATCGGAATTTTTTCGATCCGTACGCGCGTGAATGGCAGGGCGGCAACAGTCGCTGGGACCTGATCGATGTGGTGCGCGCCGCCTATGCGTTGCGCCCTGATGGTCTGGTCTGGCCGACTGACGATGAAGGCCGGGTGACCCTCAAGCTGGAACGTCTGACGGCCGCCAACCAGATCGATCACGGCCATGCTCACGAAGCGTTGTCGGACGTGCGTGCGACCATTGCATTGGCCAGGCTCATCCGTGAGAAACAACCGAAACTCTACGACTGGCTGTTTCAGTTGCGCAGCAAACAGAAAGTCATGGACCAGATTCGCCTGCTGCAGCCGATGGTGCATGTGTCCGGGCGATTCTCGGCGGCGCGCAGTTACGTCGGTGTGGTGCTGCCTCTGGCCTGGCATCCAAAAAACCGCAATGCCCTGATCGTCTGCGACCTGCATCTCGACCCGCAGGGATTGCTGGACCTTGATGCGCAGACCCTGCGTCAGCGTTTGTACACGCGCCGCGATGACCTGGCGGACGGCGAATTGCCGGTGCCGCTCAAGCTTATCCATATCAACCGTTGCCCGGTGGTGGCCCCGCTCGCCGTGCTGCGTGCGCAGGATCAGCAGCGACTGGGCCTGGACATGGCTTTGTATCAACAGCGCGCACTGCGGCTAACTGACGCACAACAAATCTGGAAAGATAAAGTTGCCGAGATTTATGTCGCTGAAGATTTCACTCCCAGCGAAGATCCGGAACAACAGTTGTACGACGGATTTATCGGTGATCGCGATCGGCGCCTGTGCGAGCAAGTGCGAAATGCCGACCCGGCGCAACTGGCACAAGAGCAATGGCCGTTCGATGATGAACGTTTACCCGAATTGCTCTTTCGATATCGCGCACGCAACTTTGCCGAGACCCTGACAGGCGAAGAGCAACAACGCTGGCGAATATTTTGCCAGCAGCGTTTGACCCTGCCTGAATACGGCGCGCCGAATACCTTGCAATCATTTACAGAGGCTGCCGAGCAATGGGCAGTTAATGCTACGCCTTTGCAGAGAGAGGTCCTCAATGATTGGCAAAATTATGTCCAGGCATTGCGCAAACGTTTGGATCTTTGATTCGAACATGCGCGGGCTTAAATGCCAGGCATAAAAAAACGCCAGCGTTCGCTGGCGTTTGTTTTTTCGCCGATTGCTCTGCGAAAGGGTTGCGGCTTAGCCCAGCAGGGTAGCCCAGCCTTCAACCACGTCACCGCCCCACTTGGCTTTCCACTCTTTCAGAGTCTTGTGGTTGCCACCTTTGGTTTCGATGACTTCGCCGTTGTGCGGGTTTTTGTATTGTTTAACTTTGCGTGCACGCTTGGTGCCGGTAGTTTTCACTGCGCCGCCACGTGGTGCCTTGGTTTTTGCTTCCGGATCCAGCAGCGCGATGATGTCACGCAGGGATTTGGAGTATTCGCCCATCAGGGTGCGCAGTTTGCCTTCGAATTCCAGCTCGGCTTGCAGTTTGTCGTCTTGCGACAGGTTCTTCAAACGGGCTTGCAGCTCTTTGATAGCTTCTTCGGTGGCGCGATATTCGTTGATCAGGGACATGGTTACTACCTTGGTGAAGTGTTGAATGGCAGGGGGACAGTGTCGCAATAATAGTCAGGGTGTTTCATCAAGTAAACATTTAACCCAGGTTTTTATTTGAATTAGTTACGAGAAACTGCCGACTTTCGAATATTCCGTTAAATAATGTGAGCGACTCATCACAGATATTCACAGTTGTCTGGTGGAATGCCGCCGCCAGCGCCTGAGGCTTTTGCTATTAGTCCCGGCTTGAGGCACGCCGTCTGCCGTGGCACGGGCACAGGCCGATCAATACTGCAGTTTTCCTGCGCAGTCGCTAGAATGGCGGCCTTTGCGAAGTTCTGGAGTTCCCCCTCATGCGCACTTTTCGTCTGGTGATCTCTTGCCCGGACCGCGTTGGCATCGTTGCCAAAGTCAGTAATTTTCTGGCCACTCATAATGGCTGGATCACCGAAGCGAGCCACCACTCCGACAATCAAGTGGGCTGGTTCTTCATGCGTCACGAAATTCGAGCGGACTCGCTGCCGTTCGGTATTGAAGAGTTGCGCGAGAAGTTTGCACCGATCGCCGAAGAGTTCGCGATGGACTGGCGCATCACCGACACCGAGCAGAAAAAGCGCGTGGTGCTGATGGCCAGCCGTGAATCGCACTGTCTGGCGGACTTGCTGCATCGCTGGCACAGCGATGAACTTGACTGCGAAATCGCCTGCGTGATTTCCAACCACGACGACCTGCGCAGTATGGTCGAGTGGCACGGCATTCCTTATTACCACGTCCCGGTCAATCCGCAGGACAAGCAGCCGGCGTTCGCCGAAGTGTCGCGGCTGGTCAAACAGCACGATGCCGAAGTGGTGGTGCTGGCGCGCTACATGCAGATCCTGCCGCCAGAGTTGTGCCGCGAATACGCGCACAAAGTCATCAACATCCACCACAGCTTCCTGCCGTCCTTCGTCGGCGCCAAGCCGTATCACCAGGCCTCGCTACGTGGCGTGAAACTGATCGGCGCGACTTGCCACTACGTCACCGAGGAGCTGGACGCCGGGCCGATCATCGAGCAGGACGTGGTGCGGGTCAGCCACAGCGACAGCATCGAAGACATGGTGCGTTTCGGCCGTGACGTCGAGAAAATGGTGCTGGCCCGCGGTCTGCGCTATCACCTCGAAGACCGCGTGCTGGTGCATGGCAACAAGACTGTGGTGTTCTGATCGAACCCACGGGCTTGAAAAAAACAGGGTCTGGGCGTTGAATCGCTCAGGCCCTTTTTTATTTCAGCCACTCGGAGCAAGCCGATGAGCGATCCACTCGACAAAGCCACCTCCAAAGCCCCGGCGACTTTGGGCGAAGGCTGTCTGAGCCGCTACGACCCGGAGGACATGAGCCCTGACGACGGCACGGAGTTTCCGGGGGCCGCCGAATTGTGGGAGCAGCTTCAGGATCAGCAGGACGACGCTAAGAAGCCTGCCTGACATTCATCAGCTTCTTGAGCAGTGGCCGGCCCAGCATCAACACGAACACCGGGCCACCGACCAGCAGATAGAAGTAGTACGTCACCACGCGCCAGATCAGGATCGCCGCCGCAGCGGTGGATTTGCCGACCATTGGTGCCAGTAGCGCGGCCGAGGTCAACTCCGCCGCCCCGGCGCCCCCGGGCAGCAGACTGAACTGCCCGGCGCCCAGCGAAAGCATCTGTATCAGAAAGCTCCATGCCCACTGCAAGTCCGCGCCCAGCCCGCGCAGCGCCAGATACAACACGCTGTAACGCAGCAGCCAGTGCACGCAAGTCAGGGCGAAGACCTTGATCAGGGTTTGCCAAGGCAGCTTCAGGGTGTCGGTGAACGCGGCAAGAAAGTGCAACAACTTGCGCGCCCAGCGTCGGCGCGTGCGCGCCGTGACGTTCATGCCGGCCAGCAATCGCCCGCTCAGACGAATCAGTGCGCGGTGGTAGCGCGCGATCAGCACACAGCTGAACAAACCGCCGAACAGCGAAACCGCACTGACCGTCAATAGCCACTCGAGGCGGTCGCTCAGATGCTGAAACAGCGCATAAATCAGAATCCCGCTCAGGGCACAGAGAAAGAACAGCAAGTCGCTGAGCTGATCCATGGCAAACACCGCGCTGCTGCGTGCCGGACGCACGCCGAAGCGCGCCAGCAACGCCATGATGGTCAAGGGTCCTCCGCTGCCGCCGGGGGTGGCGCAGTAGGCAAACTCAGCAGCCATCACCACGCCGAGACTCTTGACGGGCGGCACCTGCCCACGCTGGTCGCCAAGCAACAAGCGCAAACGCAGGGTGTTGATGCCCCAGCAGAGCAGGATCATGCCGAACATCAGCAGCAACCAGCGCAGCGGGAAACTTTGCAGGCGCGCCCAGGTTTCGCCGCCGCCCAGCACCACCGGAATCAGCACCGCAACGAGCAGACCGATCAGCAACAACAGGCTGCGTTTCATGCGGCGCGTTCCAGTTGCGCGCGCTGTTGAGCGAGCCAGTTGATCTTGGTCATGGGGTCGCGTCCATCGGCGAGGAGTCGTTCAAGGGTTTGCAGCCAATAGTTGCGCGAAAAAGGGTGGCGCATATCCACCGGGTGCAAACCCAAGCGAATCACCGGCGCGTGGCGCCAGCGTTGTTCGCGCTGATCACTGAGCACTTTTGACAAGCCACGCCGCCAGGCACTGCGCGCGCTCCACACCAGACCCGGTGCGTCGATGGCGCTGAAGTCCGGCAGCCGATAAATATGCTGCGGATCGCTGGTGTACTGCAACGGCAGCTCACCCAATGCCTGGCGCGTGCCATCGCTCATCAGCCACGCCGGGGCGACGAAACCGTGCACCGGCCAGTCATGACGCTGGAACATTTCAAGACCGGCGTGCAGGCGGGAGAGCGCGGCTTCTCGGGACAAACGATAGAACTCGCCTTCGTGGGTGTAGACCCGGCGCATGAACCAGTCACGCGGTGTCGTCGGGCCCGGTTCCTGATCGTCGTGATAATAACCGTGCAGGGCCAGTTCATCGCCACGGGCGAGCCGTTCGTCAAGCAAGCGGCCGAATGCCGGATGAGCATCCAGGGCGTTGCGTCGATGAAAATCCGGTACCACCAGCCAGGTCATCGGCACCGCGCCCATGGCATCCACGGCCTCGACAAATGGCTGGTAGTCGGCCCAGGTTTCCGGCGCCACGTCGTGCAACACCAACAGCACGGCGCGGCGATTGCTCGATTCAGCCATTGGCCACCCGGGGAATCGCATGGCCGAGGACGGCGTGATAATGGCTGAGCAGGCTGTCGACCACCGTGTCCCAGGCGTAATGCCGCTCGACATGCTGGCGCGCCTGCCGACCGAGTTTCGCGCAACCGCGACTGAACAGCTCGCGCACGGCATTGGCCATCGCCTGCGGGTTGTTCGGCGCACACAGCAGACCGCAGGATTCGTCGACGATTTCCTCGAACGCTCCCGCCGCCACGGCAACCACCGGAATGCCGCAGGCCATGGCTTCGAGAATCACCAGGCCGAAGGTTTCCTGGTCACCGGCATGCACCAGCGCGTCGGCGCTGGCCATCAATTGCGCGACGCGCGCCGGAGGGCAGAACTCGTCGATGACGCTGACGTTGTCCGGGACGATGGCCGGCATCGACGAGCCCACCAGCAGCAGGTGATAACGCGGGCCGAGGCGTTGCATGCACTTGAGCAGCACCGGCAGGTTTTTCTCTTTCGAACCGCGCCCGGCGAAAATCAGCAGGCGCGTGTCCTCGGCGATGCCCAGTTCCGCACGCAGATTGCGCTCGCACGCGCCCGGATGAAAGGTTTGCAGATCGACGCCCAGCGGCTGCACGAAGACATTGCGCACGCCCAGCCCGGTGAGCTTGTCGGCCATCACCTGACTTGGCGCCAACACCCGGTCGAAGTTGCCGTAAAGTCTGGTCACGTAGGCCTCGACATTCGGCGTGACCCAATGGCCCATGCGGTTGCCGACCAGCAGTGGCAGGTCCGAATGATAAAAGCCGATCACTGGCACATCCAGTTGCCGCCGCGCATCCAGCGCCGCCCAGGCGGTCAGGTAGGGATCGCCGACTTCGATCAGATCAGGCTGCAAATCCTGAAGCACGTTGCGCCATGGCGCCAGACGCAGCGGGAAGCGGTAACCCTTGCCAAAGGGCAGGGCAGGGGCCGGAACTGTGTAAACGCCGTCGTTTTCGCCATAGCGGGCACCGGGAATCAACAGGCTGTGACGAATGCCGGATCGGCCCGTCAACCGACGGTGCTTGGCATCCAGATAAGTCCGCACGCCGCCGCTGGCCGGGGCGTAGAACATGGTGATGTCGGCGATATGCACGGTGATCATCCCTCCGCTGCTGGGTTCTCCCTTGTTGACCTTTATCGAGAATAGATGTTCGGTCGGGATTGCGCGGTGGGTTTGAGGAGCGCCCTCACCCTGACCCTCTCCCGCAGGGAGAGGGGGCTGATCAGGGTGAGGGGTAGGCTGTTGATCTTCAGATTCTGAAGCTGCCAACCAGTTGTTTCAGTCGCGCAGCCTGCTGCTCCAGATCCGAACAGGCACGCAAGGTCGCCTGCAGGTTCTCCACGCCTTCCTGGTTCAGCGTGTTGATCTCGGTAATATCGACGTTGATCGATTCAACCACGGCGGTCTGCTCCTCGGTCGCGGTCGCCACCGACTGGTTCATGCCGTCGATTTCGCCGATGCGCTGGGTCACGCTGTTCAAGCGCTCGCCGGCGAGGTTGGCGATCTCGACGCTGTCCTGGCTGTGGCGCTGACTGTCGCTCATGGTGCTCACCGACTCGCGAGCGCCGACTTGCAGCTCCTCGATCATGGTCTGCACCTGCTGCGCCGATTCCTGGGTGCGGTGGGCCAGATTGCGCACTTCGTCGGCAACCACGGCGAAACCGCGCCCAGCCTCACCGGCGCGCGCCGCTTCGATCGCTGCGTTGAGCGCCAGCAGGTTGGTCTGCTGGGAAATGCTGGTGATCACTTCGAGAATCTGTCCGATGTTCACGGTTTTGCTGTTCAACGACTCGATGTTGCTGCTCGACGCACTGAGCATGCTCGACAACCGGTTCATCGCTTGAATGCTGCGATCGACCACTTGCTGGCCATCTTCGGCGAGGCCGCGCGCATCGCTGGCCTGATTCGACGCTTGCGCGGCGTTGCGGGCGATTTCCTGCGCGGCGGCGCCGAGCTGGTTGATCGCTGCCGCCACGCTACTGGTGCGCGAGGCCTGCTGATCGGAGTTGTACATCGATGAGTTCGAGGCCGCGACCACGCGCAGGGCGACTTCGTTGACTTGCCCGGTGGCCGACGAGACTTCGCGGATCGAACCGTGAATGCGCTCGACGAAGCGGTTGAACGCGGTGCCCAGCACGCCGAATTCGTCGTTGTTGACGATGGTCAGGCGCTTGGTCAGGTCGCCTTCACCGTCGGCGATGTCTTCCATGGCGCGGGTCATGACGTGCAGCGGCTGAATCAGGATGCGGATCAGCATGCCCAGCAGCGCCAGAATGATCGCCACGGCAATCACCGTCGCAATCACCGCCGAGGTGCGGAATTCGCTGAGCATCGCAAATGCCTGATCTTTATCCACCGACAAGCCGATGTACCAGTTCACCGAAGGCAAACCCTTGATCGGCGCGAAGGTAACGATGCGGGTCTTGCCATCGACGCTGACTTCGCTGAAGTCACTGCTGATGCGCGGCGTGTCCTGCGGATAGGCTTCTTTGAGTGACTTCATCACCAGGGCCTTGTCGGGGTGCACGAGGATCTTGCCGTCGGCGCTGACCAGGAACACATAACCCATGCCGTCAAAATCCCGCGCGGCGAGGGTGTCGACCAGCGATTGCAGGCTCAGATCACCGCCGACCACGCCGACGCTCTGGCCGGCCTTTTTCGAGGCGGTGGCGATCGAGATGATCAACTGCCCGGTGGCCGCATCGATGTACGGCTCGGTCAGGGTCGAGGTGCTGCTGCTCTCGGCGCCTTTGTACCAGGGACGCACACGCGGATCGAAACCGTCGGGCATTTTCGTGTCGGGGCGGATGGTGAAATGGCCGGTGGCATCACCCAGGTAGGTGGCCATGAATGTCGAGGTCAGGGTTTTCTGCTCGAGCAGGCTGGCGACATTGGCGGAGTCGGGGCTGATGGCGATGTTCTGGGCGGCGTTTTCGATCAGCAGAATGCGACCGGTCAGCCAGGTCTGGATATTGCCGGCAGTGACCTCGCCCATTTCCTCGAGGTAGCTGTTCAAGTCATCGCGGATCGCGTTGCGTTGCAACCAATCGTTATAAAGGGTGAACGAGGCGAAGGCGGCGATGACGACGAGGGCGGCGGCAAGCAGGATTTTATGGCTGAAGCGCAGATTTTTGTTCATGGCTTGGGGTTCCGCTAAGGTCTTAATGTCCCGGGCGTGCTTTCATAGGGGCACGTGAAACGGGCAAGGGTCAAAACAAGCTGATATTTCCGTCTCTCCTTAGGGAAATGTCCGGCTGACTCGGGTCGGGTCTCTCAACCTTTTTATCGGCCACGCAGCATCAAAGATTAACCATTGGGTGACAAAATGCCTGACTCCTCGCAACTCGTAATCGGCGCCGATCCGGCCGGCCAGCAGACTGCTCAGGCGATGCGCCTGGCGAACCGCCACGGCCTGATCGCCGGCGCCACCGGCACCGGCAAGACCGTCACCTTGCAGCGCCTGGCCGAAGCGTTCAGCGACGCCGGCGTCGCGGTGTTCGCCGCCGACATCAAGGGTGATCTGTGCGGCCTTGGTGCCGCCGGCAATCCACAGGGCAAGGTCGCCGAACGCATCGCCGGCATGCCGTGGCTCAACCACACACCGCAGGCGTACCCGGTGACCTTGTGGGATATTCATGGCGAATCCGGGCATCCGCTGCGTACCACGTTGAGCGAAATGGGCCCACTGCTGATCGGCAGCCTGCTGGAGCTCACTGACAGTCAACAGTCGGCGCTGTATGCGGCGTTCAAGGTCGCCGATCGCGAAGGTCTGTTGCTGCTCGATCTGAAAGACCTCAAAGCGCTGCTCCATCACCTCAAGGACAATCCGCAGCTGCTCGGCGAAGACGCCGCGCTGATGACCACCGGTTCCAGTCAGGCGCTGCTACGGCGGTTGGCGACCCTGGAACAGCAGGGCGCAGAAGCCTTGTTCGGCGAGCCGGCGTTGCAACTTGAGGACATTCTGCAACCGACCGCCGATGGCCGTGGACGTATTCATCTGCTCGACGCCAGCCGCCTGGTGCACGAAGCGCCCAAGGTTTATGCAACGTTCCTGTTGTGGCTGCTGGCCGAACTGTTCGAGCAATTGCCGGAGCGTGGCGATGCCGACAAACCGCTGCTGGCGCTGTTCTTCGATGAGGCGCATTTGCTGTTTGGCGACACACCGAAGGCGTTGCAGGAACGTCTTGAGCAAGTGGTGCGGTTGATTCGCTCCAAGGGCGTCGGCGTGTATTTCGTCACCCAGTCGCCGGCCGATCTGCCGGATGACGTGCTGGCACAGCTCGGTTTGCGTATCCAGCACGGTTTGCGCGCATTTACCGCCAAAGAGCAGAAATCCCTGCGCGCGGTGGCCGAGGGGTTCCGCCCGAATCCGGCGTTCGACAGCTTGTCGGTATTGACCGAGTTGGGGATTGGCGAGGCCTTGGTCGGCACGCTGACCGAGAAGGGCACGCCGGAAATGGTCCAGCGGGTGCTGGTGGCGCCGCCGCAATCGCGGATCGGGCCGCTGAGCGCAACCGAGCGTACCGTGCTGATTGCCGGATCGCCGTTCAAGGGCCGTTATGACAAACCGATCGATCGCGAGTCGGCGTATGAAATCCTGATGGGGCGCAAAGGCCTGGCGCCGGAGGCTGAGGTGCCCGCAGGAAAACCCGCGCCTGAAGAACCAAGCCTGGCCGACCGGGCGGGGGAGTTTCTCGGTACGGCGGCGGGGCAGGCACTGAAGTCAGCCATGCGTCAGGCGGCCAACAATCTGGGCAAGCAACTGGTGCGCGGCTTGATGGGCTCTTTGCTCGGTGGCAGCAAACGCCGCTAAACCCGAACTATTGCAAATCCCAATGTGGGAGCGAGCCTGCTCGCGAAAGCGGTCTGCCATTCAACATCGATGGCGTCTGACACAACCGCTTCGCGAGCAGGCTCGCTCCCACAAAGGTATCGAATGAAAATTCAGACCCGGGTCAGGATTTGGCCTTGGCGTGCGCCGCCAGTCGTTCCAGCGCCGCACGCAAACCCGGATCGCTGATTCCGTCAGCCGTCTCCTGAATCGTCGCGGCGGCATCGGTCGACAGATCCATGGTGTGCCCGGTCGCGCCGCGCTGCACTGTCGGCGGCTGCACCTTGAACAGAATCCGCGTCAGGCTGGCGAACTCGTCGAACATCTGCAATTGCCGCTGCAAGCGTTTCTGCTGATAGCGCAGGCGTGTGGCCCAGTGGCCGTCGGTGACAATCAGCAGCAGACTGCCCTCGCGCCACGACGCCACATGGCAGTGTTCGCGGGCGGCGGGTTGCAGCTGGCTTTCGAGCAGACGTTGCAAATGCCCCAGCCGTTGGGCATGGCCGAGGATGGCTTTGAGCGGCTTGGCTTCGCGTAACAGAACGGCGGGTGCTCTGGCCGTGAGAGGGCGAAATGCCATGATCGAACACCTGAAGAAACAGAGGCGCCATGGTAGCAGAAAGCTGCGGAACCACTCGCCCATTGCTTTTGTCCCTGCTTTGCTCATTAAATCAACGACTAACTTCTTGCCGCTGTGGCTTGAAGTTGAGCAAAACGCCCTTATTTCCAGTGAGCCCCGTCAAAGCGCAGTGCCAGCATCGTGGAACATCGCCACTTTCCTCACCACCGTTTCCGGGTAGAATGCTCGTTCGCATGCGGCCATGAGGGCTGCACGGGCGACTCACGGGGCCGCCCTCCATCCCTTTAGTGTGGAAGATCCTGCCGATATGTTTGCGCCTTTGTTAAAGAAACTTTTTGGAAGCAAGAACGAGCGTGAAGTCAAACGCATGCTCAAGACGGTGCAGCTCGTCAATGCCTTCGAAGAGCAAATGGTGGCCCTTTCGGACGATCAATTGCGCGCCAAGACTCAAGAGTTCAAGGACCGCATCGCCAAAGGGGAAACCCTCGACAAGCTGTTGCCGGAAGCCTTTGCCGTGGCTCGCGAGGCCGGCAAGCGCGTGATGGGCATGCGCCACTTCGACGTGCAACTCGTCGGCGGCATGACCCTGCACGAAGGCAAGATCGCCGAAATGCGCACCGGTGAAGGTAAAACCCTGGTGGCGACCCTGGGCGTTTACCTCAACGCACTGTCCGGCAAGGGCGTGCATGTGGTGACGGTGAACGACTACCTGGCCCGTCGTGACGCCAACTGGATGCGTCCGCTGTATGAATTCCTCGGCCTGACCGTCGGCGTCGTGACGCCGTTCCAGCCGCCGGAAGAGAAGCGTCTGGCGTATGCCGCCGACATCACCTACGGCACCAACAACGAATTCGGTTTCGACTACCTGCGCGACAACATGGCGTTCAGCATGGAAGAAAAATTCCAGCGCGAACTCAACTTTGCCGTGATCGACGAAGTCGACTCCATCCTCATCGACGAAGCGCGTACCCCGCTGATCATTTCCGGTCAGGCCGAGGACAGCTCCAAGCTGTACATGGAGATCAACAAACTGATCCCGCAGCTGGAACTCCACGTCGAGGAAGTCGAAGGTCAGGTCACCAAGGCCGGCCACTACACCGTTGACGAAAAGACCCGCCAGGTCGAACTCAACGAAGCCGGTCACCAGTTCATCGAAGACATGCTCACCCGCGTCGGCCTGCTGGCCGAAGGCGAGAGCCTGTACTCGGCGCACAACCTCGGTCTGCTGACCCACGTTTACGCCGGTCTGCGTGCGCACAAGCTGTTCAACCGCAACGTTGAATACATCGTGCAGGACGGTCAGGTCGTGCTGGTCGACGAACACACCGGTCGTACCATGCCGGGTCGTCGTCTGTCCGAAGGCCTGCACCAGGCCATCGAAGCCAAGGAAGGTCTGAACATTCAGGCCGAGAGCCAGACCCTGGCTTCGACCACCTTCCAGAACTACTTCCGTCTGTACGAAAAGCTGTCCGGCATGACCGGTACCGCCGACACCGAAGCGTTCGAATTCCACCAGATCTACAACCTGCCGGTCGTGGTCATTCCGCCAAACAAACCGTTGGCGCGCAAAGACTACAACGACCTGGTGTTCCTGACCGCCGAAGAGAAATACGCGGCGATCATCAACGACATCAAGGAAGGCATGGCCCAGGGCCGTCCGATCCTCGTCGGTACGGCGACCATCGAAACTTCCGAGCACGTGTCCAGCCTGCTCGCCAGGGAAGGTATCGAACACAAGGTCCTGAACGCCAAGTTCCACGAAAAAGAAGCTGAAATCATTGCGCAGGCCGGCCGTCCGGGCGCGCTGACCATTGCCACCAACATGGCCGGTCGCGGTACCGACATTCTGTTGGGCGGCAATTGGGAAGTGGAAGTCGCGGCGCTGGAAAACCCGAGCCCTGAGCAGATCGCGCAGATCAAGGCCGACTGGCAGAAGCGTCACCAGCAGGTGCTGGAATCCGGCGGTTTGCAGGTGATCGCCTCCGAGCGTCACGAATCGCGTCGTATCGACAACCAGCTGCGTGGCCGTGCCGGCCGTCAGGGCGATGCCGGTTCGAGCCGCTTCTACCTGTCGCTGGAAGACAGCCTGATGCGCATCTTTGCCTCTGACCGGGTGAAGAACTTCATGAAAGCCCTGGGCATGCAGCCGGGCGAAGCGATCGAGCACCGCATGGTGACCAACGCGATCGAGAAGGCGCAGCGCAAGGTTGAAGGCCGCAACTTCGACATTCGCAAGCAACTGCTCGAGTTCGACGACGTCAACAACGAACAGCGTAAAGTGATCTATCACATGCGTAACACGTTGCTGGCCGCCGACAACATCGGTGAAACCATCGCCGACTTCCGTCAGGACGTGCTCAATGCGACCGTCAGCGCCCACATTCCGCCGCAGTCGCTGCCCGAGCAGTGGGACGTCGCCGGTCTGGAAGCGACGATTGCCAGCGATTTCGGTGTGACCCTGCCGATCCAGCAGTGGCTCGACGAAGACGATCACCTGTACGAAGAAACCCTGCGCGAGAAGCTCATGACCGAGCTGATGGCGGCGTACAACGAAAAAGAAGATCAGGCCGGTGCCGAGGCGCTGCGCTCGTTCGAGAAGCAGATCGTTCTGCGCGTACTGGACGATCTGTGGAAAGACCACCTGTCGACCATGGATCACCTGCGTCACGGCATCCACCTGCGTGGTTATGCGCAGAAGAACCCGAAGCAGGAATACAAGCGCGAGTCGTTCACGCTGTTCTCCGAGCTGCTCGATTCGATCAAGCGCGACTCGATCCGTGTGCTGTCGCACGTTCAGGTTCGCCGCGAAGATCCGGAAGCCGAAGAGCAACGTCTGCGTCAGGAAGCCGAAGCGCTGGCCGCCCGCATGCAGTTCGAACACGCCGAAGCGCCGGGGCTGGATCAGCCCGAAGCGCTGGGTGAAGAGGTCGATGTCGCCCTCGCCACCGCGCCGGTGCGTAACGAGCAGAAGCTGGGCCGCAACGAGCTGTGCTATTGCGGTTCGGGCAAGAAATACAAGCATTGCCACGGGCAGATCCAGTAAAACCCGCAGCACTCGCTGAAATACCCGCGCCGCGACCGGCTTCTGCCGTCGCGGCGTTTTGCCATTCACACCACCGTCGCTGCAAGTGGCGGTGCTGACATCATTGAGTAAGGAGCGCATTCATGGCTGTTGGTCTTGGTCCGTTGCCAACGTTGCACCCGGTTGCCGGTTTTGAACTCGGTATCGCCTCGGCCGGCATCAAGCGCCCCGGGCGCAAGGATGTTGTAGTGATGCGCTGTGCCGAAGGCTCGACCGTGGCGGGCGTGTTCACCTTGAACGCTTTCTGTGCAGCGCCGGTGATTCTGGCGAAAAAACGCGTAAACAACGCCGTGCGCTACCTGTTGACCAACACCGGTAACGCCAATGCCGGCACCGGCGAACCGGGTCTGGCGGCTGCCGAGCGCACCACCGCGAAACTGGCCGAGCTGACCGGCGTCGATGCCAGTCAGATCCTGCCGTACTCCACCGGCGTGATCGGTGAGCCGCTGCCCGTCGAGAAGATCGAAGGCGCGCTGCAGGCGGCGCTGGACGATCTGTCGGAAAACAACTGGGAAGCCGCCGCTACCGGGATCATGACCACCGACACCCTGCCGAAGGGCGCCAGCCGTCAGTTCGAACATGATGGCGTGACCATCACCGTCACCGGCATCAGCAAAGGCGCGGGCATGATTCGCCCGAACATGGCGACCATGCTCGGCTACATCGCCACGGACGCCAAAGTCTCGCGCGATGTGCTGCACAACCTGATGCTCGACGGCGCCAACAAGTCGTTCAACCGCATCACCATCGACGGCGATACCTCGACCAACGACTGCTGCATGCTGATCGCCACCGGCAAGGCCGCACTGCCGGAAATCACCCGCGCCGAAGGCGAGTTGTTCGGCAAGTTGAAACAAGCGGTGTTCGAAGTGTGCATGGATGTGGCCCAGGCCATCGTGCGGGACGGCGAAGGCGCGACCAAGTTTGTCACCGTGGAAGTCAACGGTGGCGGCAATCACCAGGAATGCCTGGACGTCGGCTACACCGTGGCCCACTCGCCGCTGATCAAGACCGCGCTGTTCGCTTCCGACCCGAACTGGGGCCGCATTCTTGCTGCGGTCGGCCGTGCCGGTGTGCCGGACCTGGACGTGAGCAAGATTGACGTGTTCCTTGGCGAGGTGTGCATCGCCAGCCGCGGCGCCCGTGCAACGACCTACACTGAAGCGCAAGGCTCGGCAGTGATGCAGCAGGAAGAGATCACCATCCGCATCGAGCTGGGTCGCGGCGATTGCAGCGAAACCATCTGGACCACCGACCTGTCGCACGAGTATGTGAAGATCAACGCTGAATACCGCACCTGACCTGACCCGGGACCGAGTCGCTCGATTCGCGAGCAGGCTCGCTCCCACAGGGGTATCGCCGCAGCTCGGTCTATTGTGGGAGCGAGCCTGCTCGCGAAGACGGCGGTCCAGACACAATCCATTCAGAAGCTTTCCTCTGACGAAAAGGCGCCACCACCATGTCCCTGCACCTGATCATCGGCGACAAACTGCTGTCCTCCTGGTCCCTGCGCGCCGCCCTGGCGCTGGAGCTGACCGGCGCACCTTACAGCGAAGAACTCATCCGGCTTGGCAAGCCCGATACCCGCGAGCTGCTGCTCAAGCATTCGCCGACCGCCAAGGTGCCACTGCTCAAAACCACCCGCGGCACCATCGCCGACTCGCTGGCGATCGCCGAATACCTCGCCGAACAATTCCCCTCCGAGCAGCTCTGGCCGAGCGATGTATTCGCCCGCGCCCAAGCCCGCTCCGCCTGCGCGCAAATGCACAGCGGCTTCTTCGCCATGCGCAATCACATGCCGTTCAACCTCAATCACGACGCGCCGCTCAATCCGGTGCCACCAGAAGTGAAGGTCGACATCGAGCGCATGCTCGCCTTGTGGGCGGAGTGTCGTGCAGCAGCGACCGAGGAAGGGCCGTACCTGTTCGGCCGGGTCAGTCTGGCCGATGCCTTCTTCGCACCGATTGCCGTACGCCTGCGTACCTATCAAGTGCAACTGCCGGCCGCCGACGAAGCCTATGTTGAAACCGTCTACCAATGGCCTGCATTCAAAGCGTGGCAAAAGGCCGGGCTGGAGGAATTGAAGCCGTGAAACGCGTTCATGTCGCCGCTGCGGTCATTCGTGACGCCAGCGGCAAAATCCTCATCGCGCGCCGTGCCGACACTCAGCATCAGGGTGGTCTGTGGGAGTTTCCCGGCGGTAAGGTCGAGGCCGACGAGTCAGTAGAAAGCGCGCTGGCGCGGGAATTGAACGAGGAACTGGGTATCGTCGTTGGCGCGGCCCGGCCGCTGATCAAGGTGCGCCACGATTATCCGGACAAACAAGTGTTGCTGGATGTCTGGGAAGTCTCGGCATTCAGTGGCGAACCGCATGGCGCCGAAGGCCAGCCATTGGCCTGGGTGACAGCAAAGGAGCTGGTGAATTATGAATTCCCGGCGGCCAACCAGCCGATCGTTGCCGCGGCGCGTTTGCCCGCCGAATACCTGATCACTCCGGAAGATCTGGAAACCCCAGCGCTGCTTCGCGGGATCCAGAAAGCAATTGCTGGCGGTATCAAGTTGATCCAGCTGCGCGCGCCGAATGGCTACGACCCCAAATACCGCGATCTGGCCGTCGATGCGGTCGGGCTGTGTGCCGGCAAGGCGCAGTTGATGATCAAGGGACCCTTCGAATGGCTCGGCGATTTCCCATCGGCCGGTTGGCACATCACATCGGCGCAGTTGCGTAAATACGCGGCGGCGGGGCGGCCGTTGCCGGCGGAGCGCTGGCTGGCGGCGTCGTGTCACAACGCTGAAGAACTGGCGCTGGCCGAGCAGATGGGCGTGGATTTCGTCACCCTGTCGCCCGTGCAGCCGACGCTGACCCATCCGGATGCGCAACCATTAGGGTGGGAACAGGCTGAGACGTTGATCGAGGGTTTCAGCAAACCGGTGTTTTTGCTCGGTGGGGTAGGGTCGGCGGAGCGGGACAGGGCCTGGAGCGTCGGGGCGCAGGGTGTCGCGGGGATTCGCGCGTTCTGGCCTGAGTCCTGATTTTTCGGTGGGGCTTCTAGCCCCTTCGCGAGCAGGCTCGCTCCCACATTTGACTGCGTTCCAGCTGGAGAAATGCAGTCCCTGTGGGAGCGAGCCTGCTCGCGAAGGCGTCCTGTCAGACGCTACTTATCTCGGGGCTTTGGGGCCGCCTGCCACAAAATCTCCGCCACCCCTTGCCGCCGCGCAATCAACCTTGCCGCAACAAACAACAAGTCCGACAACCGATTGATATACGCCAGGCCAACCCCGGCCAGCGGTTCCAGCGCATTCAGGTGCTGGCAGCGTCGCTCGGCACTGCGCGCCAGGCTGCGGCACACATGCGCTTGGGCGATCAGCATTGTGCCGCCCGGCAGAATGAAATTCTCCAACGGCCCCAACTCTTCATTCCACACGTCGATCGCTGCTTCCAGCCGTTCGATTTCCGCTGCGTTCAACGCCTGATATTCCGGCATCGCCAGTTCGCCGCCCAAATCGAACAGGCGATGCTGACAAGGCGCCAACACCTCGATCAGCTCATTCAGTCCCGGGCAGCTTTCACGCTCGGCGATCAATCCGGCCAGCAGCACGCCGACCTGACTGTTCAGCGTATCGACTTCGCCGATCGCCTCGATCCGTGGGTGATCCTTGGGCACGCGACGGCCGTCGCCCAGGCCGGTTTCGCCGGTGTCGCCGGTGCGGGTGTAGATTTTCGACAGGCGAAAGCCCATGGGTTACCTCGGTAGTTGATGGTTTTCGGCGGCGATGGGCGTTGGCTGGCTCAGCGGCAGGCGCAAGGTAAAGCAGGTGCCCTGGCCCGGCGCGGACTGCACTTCCATCTGCCCTTTGTGATTGTTGGTAATGATGAAGTATGAGACTGACAAGCCCAGTCCGGTGCCCTGGCCGATTTCCTTGGTGGTGAAGAACGGCTCGAAGGTGCGTTTGCGCACGCTTTCGCTCATGCCGATACCGTTGTCTTCGACTTGAATCTCGGCCCAGGGCGGATTGAGTCTGGTACGCAGAATGATCCGCCCCGGCTCGCTGTCGTCCTCGCGCTGGTGGATCGCCTGCGCGGCGTTTTTCAACAGATTGAGCAGCACCTGCTCGAGCTCGTTGGCGGTGCCCGGCACCGGGCCGAGCGCCGGGTCGAATTGACGGATGATCGCCTGGCCCTTGAAGTCGAAACCGATGGCCAGATCGAAGTCGTTGCCGGCGATTTCCACGGCTTGATCGATCAGGGCCGGTAGATCACATGGCGCCATCTGCCGGGTACTGCGGCGGCTGAAACTGAGCATGTGCGTGACGATTTTCGCCGCCCGCGCACCGGCCTGTTGAATACCGTCGAGCAGTTGCGGCACTTCGCGGCCTTGCAGGTAGCGGTTTACGGTGTCCAGGTCGATGCCCAGTTGCTCGGCGGTTTCCAGATTTTTTGGCAGATCGGTGGACAGGCGCCGACGAATGTTCTGCACGTTGTGCAGGATCGCGCCCAGCGGGTTGTTGATTTCATGGGCCATGCCGGCAGCCAGGCCACCGACCGACAGCATTTTTTCCGACTGGACCATCATTTCTTCCAGCGACAGGCGCTGGGTGATGTCGTCGATGCGAATCACCACCCCGCGCCCGGCACCGCCCATCAGCGGATAAAAGGTCAGCGCGTAGTGCTTCGGCTCGTCGTCCTTGAACCAGGTGACCCGCTCGATTTTTGCCACGGTGTGCTGCTCGACGGTTTGCTTGAGTTGCGGCAGAAACGGCTTGAGCGGTTCAAAGGCAAGGAAGATCGGCTGGTTCAGCGCTTCGTCCAGACGCGTGCCGGAGAGGGCGCTGGCTTCCTGATTCCATTGGGTGACGTAGAGCTGCTCGTCGAGCGCAATCAGCGCTGAGGGCATCGAGTCGATGATGCTGTTGAGGTAGTTCTGGAAACCGGTGAGCTTCTTCTCGATCTTGCTGCGCACCTGGACTTCCAGTTCCAGTTTGCGATTGGTGTGGCGGGTTTCTTCGGCCAGCCCCTGGGCCTGATCGTAAGCCGCTTGCGAATCATCGCGGGCGCGCTTGAGCTGCTGCTCGCGCGCTTCGATGCGCGACAGCATGGTGTTGAACGCCTCGGCCAGACTGCCGATTTCATCGTGGTTGCCGCGCGCGGCCCGCAGGGCGTAGTTTTCTTCACGGGTGACCTGGCGCGACAGCTCCTCGAGCTGATGGATCGGCCGGGTGATCAGACGTTTGATCTGCCGGGCAATCACCAGCCACAGCAGCACGCTGAAAATCAGGATGCCGAGGCTGGCGGTCAGGGTGCCGGTGTAGAACGCCATCGGCAGCTCGCTGCTGGCAACCAGCAGCAAATGGCCCGGTGAGGTGCCGGGACGGGGCAGGGTAATCAGTTGGTTGCTGCGAAATTCGGTCAGTTGCCAGGCCTCGACGTGGCGGTAATGCTCCGGCAGGCTGAGCTTGTCGCCACGCTGCACTTGCGCCAGACGTTGCCCCTTACCGTCATAGAGGGCGGCGGCGCGCAGCGGTGAATAACTGTCGAGCTCCTTGAGCAGGCGCTCGGCACTTTGCGGTGATTGCAGGGCTTCGCTGACCAGGCTCGGGTTGGAGATCAGCCGGCCGATGGTCTGCAAGGCCTGCGGCGCCATGCTTTCCTGGGAGATGTAATAGGCGGCGCTGATGAAGGTCAGGTTGGCGACCAGCAGAACCGTGGTCAACAACACCAGCAGGGCGGCCAACAGTTTCTGGCCGACCGGCAGGTTTTCGAGGCGCTGGCGCAATGGCATCAGGTTTATCGCAACAAAGGAACAAGTCGCCAGCGTAGCCGCTGCTCAGTCGCTGGGCAATCCGAGGCTGCGCAGATGGCCAATCAGGCGCTGTTGCAGTTGCTGCAGGTGCGGCAGGTTTACCCGGTGACGTTCGGCAACTTTGCAGGCGTGGCCCAACAGGTAACTGATTTCGGTGCGGCGCTGGTTGGCGACGTCCTGGTACATCGAGGAGTAATTGGCCGCGGTGGCCTGAATCACTCGCTCGACTTCCGCTTGCAGGTTGTCCGCCGCTGCCGGTTGACCACAACGTTCAAGCAATTCGGCCAGCTCGCCACACAGGGTGGCGACTTCGCAGTGATGCTCGGTCAGTCCGCCGTTACGGCAGTCGTGCAACACCGTCAGCGGGTTGATCGCACAGTTGAGCGCCAGTTTGCGCCACAGGCGGGTGAGGATGTCAGCGGTCCATTCATGGGGAATGTTCGCCGTTTGCAGATCGTCCAGCCAGATCGGCGCCAATGGATTTGCGACATCGCCGAGCCAGGTAAAACCGTGTCCGGCAAACACCACGCGCCAGTCGCCATCGCGAAACGCACCTTCGGTGCTGGAAGCGCTGATACACCGCGCATGCGGGACCTGGGCGGCGACGGCATCCTGACTGCCGAGACCGTTCTGCAGCAGGATCAGCTCGGCATCGGCCGCCAGTCGCGGGGCGATACGGGCGACGGCGTTCTCGGCGTCATAGGCCTTGCACGCCACCAGCAGGCGGCGGATCGGCGCGGGGTTATCCGCGGTTTCAGCGGGAACTGCATGGGTGCTGGCTTGTCCGTTTTCTACCAGGGTCAGTCCACCGGCAGCCGTGTAGCTGCGCAAACGCGTTTGGTCGCGCACGATCAACCGCACAGGCAGGCCCGCGCGGGCCAGGCGGGTCGCCCATAGAGTGCCGAGACTGCCGGCGCCCAGTACATGCCAGGGAGTCGACATCAGTATTTTGCTCGATTGCTTGCAGGCATGTGCGGCGCGCCGTATCGGTGGGAAAAGACCCGTTATAATGAGCCCGATTTTAACCGCAAGCCAAGCGCGCTCCATCACCATCGAGCGCGCCTTTTTATTGGAGAGATTACATGCCGTCGTTCGACGTGGTATCCGAACTGGACAAACACGAGCTCACCAACGCGGTCGAGAACGCCGTGAAGGAACTCGACCGTCGTTATGACCTGAAAGGCAAAGGCAGCTTCGAGTTCAAGGAAAAGGACCTGACCGTCAGCCTGACCGCCGAGGCCGAATTCCAGCTCGAAGCAATGATCGAAATCCTCAAGCTGGCGCTGGTCAAGCGCAAGATCGACGTGCAGTGCCTTGAGGTCAAGGACGCTTACGCCTCGGGCAAGCTGATGAAGCAGGACGCCGTGCTCAAGGAAGGCATCGACAAGGAGCTGGCGAAGAAGATTGTCGGCCACATCAAGGAAGCCAAATTGAAAGTGCAGGCCGCCATTCAAGGCGAGCAAGTGCGCGTGACTGGCAAGAAGCGCGACGACCTGCAGGAAGCCATCGCGGCACTGCGCGCCAAGGAATTCGGCATGCCGCTGCAGTTCAACAACTTCCGCGACTAAGCTCTGTCGGATGGCCTGTGGGAGCGAGCCTGCTCGCGAATACGATGTTTCATTCAGCCATGAGGTTGACTGGCACACCCCATTCGCGAGCAGGCTCGCTCCCACATTATTTTGTGTACACCCGGGAAGCCGGAAATCAGGAGATGGAACATGGATTTGAATGCTGAGGTGGACAACCTGGTCAAGGCGTCCCAGGCGTGGATTCCGATGATCATGGAATACGGCAGTCGCGTACTGCTGGCGGTGATTACTCTGGCCATCGGCTGGTGGCTGATCAACAAGGTCACGCAGAAGCTCGGCGGCCTGCTGGCCCTGCGCAATGCTGACCTGGCGCTGCAAGGCTTTATCAGCAGCCTGGCGAACATCATTCTCAAAGTACTGTTGATCGTCAGCGTCGCGTCGATGATCGGCGTCGAAACCACCTCGTTCGTAGCCGCCATTGGTGCCGCCGGTCTGGCCATCGGTCTGGCGTTGCAGGGCAGCCTGGCGAACTTCGCCGGTGGCGTGCTGATTCTGCTGTTCCGGCCGTTCCGTATCGGCGACTGGATTGAAGCCCAAGGCGTGGCGGGCACCGTCGACAGCATCCAGATTTTCCACACCGTGCTGCGTACTGGTGACAACAAGACCATCATTTTGCCCAACGGCAATCTGTCCAACGGCATCATCACCAACACCAATCGTCAACCGACCCGCAAGGTTGTGTTCGATGTGGGCGTCGATTACGAAGCCGATCTGCAAAAGGCCCGTCAGGTGCTGCTGGATCTGGCCAAGGATGACCGCGTATTGCAGGACCCTGAGCCACAAGCGGTGATCTCGACACTGGGCGACAGTTCGATCACGGTTTCCCTGCGTGTGTGGGTTAAAACTGCCGATTACTGGGACGTAATGTTCATGTTCAATGAACAGTCCCGTGATCGTTTGAAAAACGCCGGTATCGATATTCCGTTCCCGCAGCGGGTTATTCGCGTAGTTCAGGAAGCCGGCGTCAAGTCTGCAAGTTGATACTTGATGATTAATATCAACCCCAGGAAACTTCCTGGGGTTTTTATATGCATCATGAAGCTTCGCTGACTAATAGATAGTTTCCTACTGTTTTGAACTGCGTTGCTCAAGCGGAACCATAAAAAAACCGCTCACCTGAATCAGGTGAGCGGTTTTTTGTTAGAGCAGCGCTCTACAGTACGTCAACTGTGCATCCGGATCAGAGGATGTTCAGTGGGTACTCAACGATCAGACGGGTGTCGTTGTTGTCAGACGAGTAGCCGCTGTACGCGCCGTTGGAACGGTACATGGCATAACGCAGGCGGAACGACAGGTCCTTGGCCGGACCTTCCTGAATCACGTATTTGGATTCGGCGTTCCACTCGTTTTCCTTGCCTTCGCCCAGGCCGTTGGTAGTGATGTGGTCACCCATCACGTAACGGGTCATGAAGCTCAGGCCAGGTACGCCGTAAGTCTTCATGTTCAGGTCGTAGCGAGCTTGCCAGGAGCGCTCGTCGCGGCCCACGAAGTCGGAGATCTGAATGGAGTTGGCAACGAAGATGGTGCTGTTGCCGTCAACGCCGTAGTAGTAAGCGTTGTCGCCGCTGGAGCGCTGGTGAGCGAGGGTGAATTTGTGAGCACCGATGCTGTACGCAGCAGCCAGGGACCACAGATTGTTGTCCACGCCAGTGGTGCCGTCGCCAATCGCGTCAACCAGGTCACCGCGGCTGTCGCCTTTGGTGTGGTAGCCGTTGAAGTCGAAGTTCAGCGACTGTTCGTCGTTGATCGGCAAGGTGTAGTTGAGGTTGACGTAGTACTTCTTGAAGTAATCGTCAGCGTCGGAAGCAGCCAGGGCACCGGTGAAGTTGTCGGTGAAGGAGTAGCTGGCACCGAAGATGTTGATGCTGGTCAGGCCTTTGCCGCCGTTGCCATCTTCGTCCGGCAGACCGCCGATGCTGTCACGACCCATGCCGGTTTGCTTGCTCAGGGCAGTGAAGCGACCTGCGCTCAGTTCCAGACCTTTGATCTCTTTGGAAGTGATCAGGGTACCGGTAGCGACTTCTGGCAGCAGACGGCTGTCGTCAGTGGCGAAAACCGGGCTGGCAACGAATTGCTGGCCGTATTTCAGAACGGTGTCGGATACACGGAATTTGACCGCGCCGCCGATCTTGCCCTGGGATTTTTCAGGGTTGCCGTCGCTGTCATTGGCGAACAGACCGTTGCCGCGACGACCCGAGCCGCCGTCCAGTTTGGCCGAACCCATGGCCATGGCGTCGAGACCGAAGCCTACGGTGCCTTGAGTGAAGCCCGATTCGTAAGTCAGCAGTTGGCTGATACCGCTATCCTGGCGATAGCCACTTTTGAAAGTGCCGTCACCGTTGGAAACGTTACCTGCGCCGTTCTTGTAGTCACGGTTCATGTACTCGAAACGAGTCTTCAGCTTCAGGCTCTGATCTTCCAGAAAACCTTTGGCTTCGTCCTGAGAGGACGCCACTGCGAACTGCGAGGTGCCTGCTGCAACAGCCAGGGCGATCATGCTCCACTTCATCACGCGCATCGTGATTTGCTCCTTTGGTTTTTAGAAGAGTACTGCCGTCCCACCTGTTTTATTATCTGGGCGGCTCTTTCTTTTTGTGTCGGCGCAAACTTATATCACGCCGACATTGTTGGCGATACTTGCGAATACAACCTTTCGGCTTCTTTACGACGCTGTCGCAATCGGCTTGGTAGATGTCGCAAATTCACAGTTCCGATGCAATCGGACCGACAACTTTTTGTGCTGTTTTGCAGTCGTTTGCATCGCTAAAAAAGAGTCCTTGGCAAAACACTTGAATCTCCAGTCGGGCAGCCATGCCACGGTTTTTCTTGGCTTTAAGCGTTCACTTCCGGTGGGCCGCTTATAGTCCATATGGGTACGAATGCAACAAGCGTGCACAAACCGCAGTTTCGTTGCGGTTATTTTTCGGGGTGCGCGTCTGTGTCCATAAAAGCCTTGTAAATACGGGGCGCCAGGCCCTTTTTCAAAGTGTCTTGACGCCATGCATGCCATGGTGTTGCCAAGCCATGGCGCGCGCAAGACAACAAAAAACGTTACCGGTTCACCCCGTTGCTGAGTATTCGGCGGATGTCCGACGCACTGAGCGTAGACGTAGTGAGCGGTTTTGGTGCAAAAAAAATCACTTATGAGCTCAAACGCTTGCAAGCGGAATCGGCACGGCTTGCGGATGCGCGGGGATGTGCGGCTATTCGCGTTATCCGGCCACTGCTTCAGGATCCATACTGGTGCGTGCGCCGAGCAAATGTGACATGTCGGGGCGCCGCAGCGGCAAGCAGGCGCAGTGATCGTGAAGATCGACGCATTCGCAGGTATGCTGCGCATCTGTTGTCTGGCGCGCCGTCCACCGGTGGAGCGCCAGGCTCAACCATCAGGATCAGCCCAGGAGAATGCGCAGTGTTTGCTTTGGATTCACGACTTCAACAGGACACCCTGGTCATCGGTGACTTCCCGCTCTGCCGCTTGCTGCTGTCCAATGACAGCCAATACCCGTGGTTCATCCTGGTGCCGCGTCGCGAAGATATCAGCGAGTTGTTTCAGTTGGATGTCGCCGACCAGCAGCAGCTGTGGCAGGAAACCACCACGCTGGCCGAGCTGCTCAAGGATTCGTTCGATGCCGACAAGCTGAACGTCGCGGCGCTGGGCAACGTCGTCAGCCAGTTGCACATGCATGTCATTGTGCGCAAACGCACTGATGCTGCCTGGCCAGCCCCGGTCTGGGGCAAACACCCGGCCCAGGCCTACAGTGCTGAGCAAGTGGCCGCCATCCGCGAGCGCCTGCGCCTGGTGCTGACCGACGATTTCACGTTTGTGGAGGGCTGAGTCATGGATCTGGAACAACGCGTTACCGATCTGGAGAGCCGGTTGGCTTTTCAGGACGATACGATTCAGGCGTTGAATGACGTGCTGGTGGAACAGCAGCGCGTGGTCGAGCGCCTGCAATTGCAGATGGCGGCACTGCTCAAGCGCCAGGAGGAAATGGTCGGCCAGTACGGCTCTTTCGAGGAAGACGCACCGCCGCCGCATTATTGATCATTCATGCAGGCATAAAAAAACCGCGAGCAGCCAGGCTGTTCGCGGTTTTTTGCTTTGGGGTCAGCGGCGCGGCAGCGCGGCGATGACGTCCTCGGCTTGCAGGCCCTTGTCGCGGTTCATCACCGAAAACTCCACACGCTGGCCTTCAACCAGAACGCGGTGACCTTCGCCACGGATCGCGCGGAAATGCACGAAAATATCATCGCCGGAATCGCGCGAGATAAAGCCGAAGCCTTTGGAGGTGTTGAACCACTTGACGGTACCGGTATCGCGGTTGGTCATGTCATAGCTGGTCGGCGCGGCGGCCGGTGAAGAACGATAGAAGCTCACCGCCAGGTGCACGACCACTGCCACCAGTGCGATCACCAGACTGAACAGCACCGCTGGCTGGCCGGCAATGACCGGCATCGGCGCGATCAGGGTCAAGGTTTGCAGGACGACGGTCAATGCCAGAAGAGCGCTGACCAGGTTTTGCAGATGCTGACGCGGGCCTTTGTTCCAGTAAGGGATCACAGGGGCAAGGATCAGGTTCAGCAGGCCGAAAAAGGCCAGGTAAAGTGCATCGGGTTGTTGCAGGTAGGGAACGGCTTCGGATTTCAAGCTGGGTATGAACGACAGCAGCAAGGCCGCTGCGCCCATCAGCAGGTGGACGATTTTCAACATTTTGATTGGCTCACGTTTATGACGGCTCACAAGGAAGAGCTGAAGGCGAACGGTTCGCTTCGGAACAAAAAAGAGGCGGTGGACACGTTCACGGCATCAGCCTATGCGCAACACCCCGAAAAACGGGGCATGGCGACACATCGCCTATTTAACAGCAAAGCCTGCGACGACTCAAATCAGCCCGGCCAGTGGCAGTGCGTCGGTCGTTTTGTCGCAGGGCAAGCGTTTGATCAGGGCTGCGAGGTGGCGGCAGCCTTGCTAGAGTGGGCCTGCAGCTTCTGGATGAAATCAATCGCCCTCAGGAGGTCAACATGGCAATCGATATCGGTATCAGTGAAGAAGACCGCAAGTCCATCGTCGAAGGACTGTCGCGTCTGCTGTCGGACACCTACGTGCTGTATCTGAAAACCCATAATTTCCACTGGAACGTCACCGGCCCGATGTTCCGTACCCTGCATCTCATGTTTGAAGAGCAGTACAACGAACTGGCGCTGGCGGTGGACTCGATCGCCGAGCGCATCCGCGCCCTGGGCTTTCCCGCGCCGGGTGCCTATGCCACCTATGCACGTCTGTCGTCCATCAAGGAAGAAGAGGGCGTGCCGAGCGCCGAAGACATGATCAAGCAGTTGGTTGAAGGCCAGGAAGCGGTGACTCGCACGGCGCGCGGGATTTTCCCGCTGCTCGACAAGGTCAGCGATGAGCCGACGGCCGACCTGCTGACCCAGCGCATGCAGGTGCACGAGAAAACCGCGTGGATGTTGCGCGCACTGCTCGAGGCCTGATGGCAGTACGCAGGCCTTGCAACCCGAGGCCTGCGTCCGTGCAAAATCTTACTTGTATCGTTGGCTTATCCTACGGTGACGGTCAACAAGTCGTCTGGCTATAACTTTGTGTCTGCGCTTTTATGAAAGCCACAGGATGTGACCCTTTCAAGCAAGCAGAGATGACAAAGGAGTGTCAGCGATATGGTAGAAGGAGACAGGCGCGGCGACCGCAGGGTCGGCGCGCCACATGATTTGAAGGTCGATCCGTTCGTCAGCGGATTCGACATGGCGCTGATCAGGCCGTTGTCGCGGTCCGTGCGCCTGAACGGTTACGCAACCTGCCTGCGTCTGGAGCAGGTTTACTGGAACATCCTCGGCTCAATGGCGGCGGACAACTGCTGTTCGATCAGTTCGCTGTTATCTCACGTCGATCGTGAAGTGCATCTGCGGCACGGCGGGGTGAAGAATTTCAGCGCGCTGGTGCGGGTCGTGTGTGTCATGAACGGAATCGGTCAGGTGGCACGGTCCGATTCGCTCTGATACGGCGCTTGCAAATGAGGTCGCGGCCTGTGCAGCTTAGCGGCTGCACAGGCCGCATTTAATCGATATAATCCCGCTCTTTCGCCGCAAAGCCCTGCGCGCGGCAGCAATCTGATCGCCGAGACACCTCCATGCCGATGTACGATTACCAATGTGCTTCCTGTGGTCATCAGTTGGAAGCCATTCAGAAGATCAGCGATGCACCGTTGGTCGACTGCCCTGCCTGCCAGGCACCTGAACTGAAGAAACAGCTGTCCATGCCGGGTTTTCGCCTCAGCGGCAACGGTTGGTACGAGACCGATTTCAAGACCGGAGCCAAGAAGAATCTGGCCGGTGGCGACAAAGCTGACTAGGGTTCAAGCCCTGAACGAACGACACGCGTGAGTTTCCGCATTGCTTGGGCAATGGAATCTCCACCGAATATCGAATGACGAGAAGCGAACCATTATCATGATGCGCAGCCACTATTGCGGCCAACTGAACGAAAGCCTGGAAGGTCAGGAAATTACCCTTTGCGGATGGGTTCACCGTCGCCGCGACCACGGCGGGGTGATTTTCCTCGATATCCGTGATCGTGACGGTCTGGCCCAGGTGGTCTTCGATCCGGATCGCGCCGAGAGCTTCGCTGCCGCCGATCGCGTGCGCAGCGAATACGTAGTGAAGATCACCGGCAAGGTGCGTCTGCGTCCTGCTGGCGCAACCAATGCCAACATGGCCTCGGGCATGATCGAAGTGCTGGGTTACGAACTGGAAGTGCTGAACGAGTCGGAAACCCCGCCGTTCCCGCTCAACGAGTTCTCCGACGTCGGCGAAGAAACCCGTCTGCGCTATCGCTTCCTCGACCTGCGTCGTCCGGAAATGGCCGAGAAGCTGCGTCTGCGTTCGCGCATGACCACCAGCATCCGTCGCTTCCTCGACGAAAACGGCTTCCTTGACGTCGAAACTCCGATCCTGACCCGTGCCACCCCTGAAGGTGCGCGTGACTATCTGGTGCCGAGCCGCACCCACGCCGGTTCGTTCTTCGCCCTGCCGCAATCGCCGCAGCTGTTCAAGCAGCTGCTGATGGTGGCCGGTTTCGACCGTTACTACCAGATCGCCAAGTGCTTCCGCGACGAAGACCTGCGCGCCGACCGTCAACCGGAATTCACCCAGATCGACATCGAGACCAGCTTCCTCGATGAAAAGGAGATCATGGGCCTGACCGAACAAATGATCCGCAACCTGTTCAAGGAAGTGCTGGATCTGGAATTCGGCGAATTCCCGCACATGACTTTCGAAGAGGCCATGCGCCGCTACGGTTCCGACAAGCCGGACCTGCGTATTCCGCTGGAACTGGTGGACGTTGCCGACCAGCTCAAGGAAGTCGAATTCAAAGTGTTCAGCGGTCCGGCCAACGATCCGAAGTGCCGCATTGCCGCACTGCGCGTTCCAGGCGGGGCGAGCATGCCGCGCAAGCAGATCGACGACTACACCAAGTTCGTCGGCATCTACGGTGCCAAGGGCCTGGCCTACATCAAGGTCAACGAGCGCGCAGCCGGTGTTGACGGTCTGCAATCGCCGATCGTCAAGAACATCCCGGAAGACAAGCTGAACGTGATCCTCGATCGCGTCGGCGCTGTCGATGGCGACATCGTGTTCTTCGGCGCCGACAAGGCCAAGATCGTCAGCGAAGCCTTGGGCGCGCTGCGCATCAAGCTCGGTCACGACCTCAAGCTGCTGACCTGCGAGTGGGCGCCAATGTGGGTCGTCGACTTCCCGATGTTCGAAGAAAACGACGACGGCAGCTTCTCGGCGCTGCACCACCCGTTCACCGCACCGAAGTGCACCCCGCAAGAGCTCGAGGCCAACCCGGCCGGCGCCCTGTCGCGTGCCTACGACATGGTGCTCAACGGCACCGAGCTGGGTGGCGGTTCGATCCGTATCCACCGCAAGGAAATGCAGCAAGCGGTGTTCCGTCTGCTGGGCATCAACGAAGCGGAGCAGGAAGAGAAGTTCGGCTTCCTGCTCGACGCGCTGAAATACGGTGCACCGCCACACGGTGGTCTGGCCTTCGGTCTGGACCGTCTGGTAATGCTGATGACCGGCGCCCAGTCGATCCGCGAAGTGATCGCCTTCCCGAAAACCCAGAGTGCTGCCGACGTGATGACGCAGGCTCCGGGCGTGGTGGATGCCAAGGCCTTGCGCGAGCTGCACATTCGTTTGCGCGAAACGCCAAAGGCTGAGTAAGACGGGCCTGAAGGCGCATCTTCGGATGCGCCTTTTTTCTTTCTATAAAGAGCAGGTCGAGATTTTTGTGTTTGCTGGCCGCTGCACACGCAGGGCGGGCAACGTTTCAAAGAGAATTCGGAGCGAGTTATGGCAGGTCATTCCAAGTGGGCGAACATCAAGCACCGCAAAGAACGTCAGGATGCCAAGAGAGGCAAGATCTTCACCAAGTGGATCCGCGAGTTGACCGTTGCGGCTCGTCAGGGCGGCGGTGATCCGGGCTCCAACCCGCGTCTGCGTCTGGCCCTGGACAAGGCGCTGAGCGCCAACATGAGCCGCGACATCATTGACCGCGCCGTCGCGCGCGGCGCCGGTGCGACCGAGGCGGACAATGTTGAAGAGCTGACCTACGAAGGTTACGGCCCGGGCGGCGTGGCGGTGATGGTCGAATGCATGACCGACAACCGCAATCGTACCGCTGCGGCTGTGCGTCACGCGTTCAGCAGGTGTGGCGGCAATCTCGGCACCGACGGTTCGGTGGCGTACTTGTTCGAGCGCAAGGGCCAGATCAGCTTCGCGCCGGGCGTCGATGAGGACGCGCTGACCGAAGCGGCGCTGGAAGCCGATGCCGATGACGTCGTCACGCATGAGGACGGCTCAATCGACGTGTTCACCTCGTTCACCAGCTTCTACGCGGTGCGTAATGCGCTGGAAGCCGCCGGGTTCAAGGGCGATGACGCGGAAATCGTCATGCAGCCGACCACCAGCGCCGAGCTGGATCTGGAAGGTGCGGAGAAGGTGCTCAAGCTGATCGACATGCTTGAAGACCTGGATGACGTGCAGAACGTCTATTCCAACGCAGATATTCCGGAAGACGTCGCTGCTCAGCTCGGTTAAGAGCGACTACGATTCAATGTGGGAGCTGGCTTGCCAGCGATGGCGTCGGCGCATCAGCATTGATGGCGCCTGACACTCCGTCATCGCTGGCAAGCCAGCTCCCACATTTGTTTTTGTGTTATTTCGAACCAGCAGGCCTATGACTTTAATTCTTGGTATTGACCCCGGCTCGCGCATCACCGGTTACGGGATCGTTCGCGATACCGGGCGGGGCGGCTGTGTTTATGTGGCGTCTGGCTGCATCCGTACCGGTGCGGGCGAGTTGCACGAGCGTTTGCAAATTGTTTATCGCGGCGTACGCGAAATCATCCAGACTTACGGTCCGGTCACCATGGGCATCGAAAAGGTCTTCATGGCGAAAAATGCCGACTCGGCGCTCAAGCTCGGGCAGGCCCGTGGCGCGGCTATCGTTGCGGGCGCCGAAGAGTGCCTGGAGATTGCCGAATACACCGCCACTCAGGTCAAGCAGGCCGTAGTGGGCACCGGTGCCGCCAATAAAGAACAAGTGCAGATGATGGTCATGCACATGCTCAAGCTGACCAGCAAGCCGCAGATCGACGCTTCCGATGCCCTCGCGATCGCTATTTGCCATGCGCACACGCGTTCCAGCCTGCTACCGCACGGCCTGGGGACCGCACGCAGTCGTGGCGGGCGCCTGCGTCTCTGATAGCATCAGCAACAATTTTCCTGAAAGCGGATGTGTGCGCCTGTGTCGTCGGCGCGAATTCCGCCTTTCGACAGTCGCCAGCCCACGGCTGGCCAACGCTCAAGGATCTGAAACGTGATTGGACGCTTGCGCGGCACCCTGGTTGAGAAACAGCCGCCGCACCTGATTCTGGATGTAAACGGCCTCGGGTATGAGCTGGAAGTGCCCATGACCACCCTCTATCGCCTGCCGTCGGTCGGTGAACCGCTGACCCTGCATACTCATCTGGTCGTACGCGAAGATGCGCAGTTGCTCTATGGTTTTGCCGGCAAGCGTGAGCGAGACTTTTTCCGCGAGTTGATCCGGCTCAACGGGGTCGGGCCGAAATTGGCCCTGGCACTGATGTCGAGCCTGGAAGTCGACGAACTGATCCGTTGCGTGCAGTCGCAGGACACCTCGGCGCTGACCAAGGTGCCGGGTGTCGGCAAGAAAACGGCCGAGCGCCTGCTGGTCGAATTGAAGGATCGCTTCAAGGCGTGGGAAACCTCGCCGGCCATGTTCGCGCTGGTGCCGAATCAGCCGGACGGCCCGGCGCCGGTCACTACCGCCGAAAACGATGCGGTCAGCGCGCTGATTTCCCTGGGCTACAAGCCGCAGGAAGCGAGCAAGGCGATTTCCGCCATCAAGGACAAGAATTTGAGCAGTGAAGACATGATCCGCCGCGCCCTGAAGGGAATGATTTAAGTGATTGAAGCTGATCGTCTGATTGCCGCTGCGCACAGCCCGCGCGAGCGCGAAGAAGTCCAGGACCGCGCTATTCGCCCGGTCAGCCTGGCCGACTACATCGGCCAGCCAACTGTGCGCGAGCAGATGGAGCTGTTCATCCAGGCTGCGCGCGGGCGCAGCGAGTCGCTGGATCACACGCTGATCTTCGGCCCGCCGGGGCTGGGTAAAACCACACTGGCCAATATCATCGCTGAAGAAATGGGCGTGTCGATCAAAAGCACCTCCGGTCCGGTGCTGGAGCGTCCGGGGGATCTGGCGGCACTGCTGACCAATCTCGAACCGCACGACGTGTTGTTCATCGACGAAATCCATCGCCTGTCGCCGATTGTCGAAGAAGTGCTGTACCCGGCCATGGAAGATTTTCAGCTCGACATCATGATCGGCGAAGGGCCGGCGGCGCGTTCGATCAAGCTCGACCTGCCGCCGTTCACCCTGGTCGGCGCCACCACTCGCGCCGGCATGCTGACCAATCCGTTGCGTGACCGCTTCGGTATCGTCCAGCGCCTGGAGTTCTACAGCACGGCGGATCTGGCGACGATCGTCAGCCGGTCGGCGAGTATTCTCGGGCTGCCGCTGGATCCGGAGGGTTCGTTCGAGATCGCTCGTCGCGCGCGTGGCACCCCGCGCATTGCCAACCGTTTGTTGCGTCGAGTGCGGGACTTTGCCGAAGTGCGCGCCAAAGGTCATATCACCAAGTCGGTGGCGGATCTGGCGTTGAATCTGCTGGATGTCGACGAACACGGTTTCGATCATCAGGACCGGCGTCTGCTGCTGACGATGATCGAGAAGTTCGACGGTGGCCCGGTCGGCATCGACAGCCTGGCGGCGGCGATCAGCGAAGAGCGCCACACCATCGAGGACGTCCTCGAACCTTATCTGATTCAGCAGGGCTACATCATGCGCACGCCGCGGGGCAGGGTAGTGACCCGACATGCGTACCTGCATTTCGGTTTGAACATTCCGTCACGCATGGGCGAGATGCCCGTGGCAGACGAGTTTCTTGATGCGGCGGACGATTGATACACATTTGTTGGCGATTTATTCAGGGTTTGTACTGTCACAGCACGGTACTTTTGCGGTAAAGCTTTGAAACCACGAAAAACAGTTGTCTCGCCGGATTGGCAACCTGAGGAGTAAGCACTAGAGTATGCGCGCGCAAAACGGGCTTGGGCCGTTCGCACATCGTTGTCGCGTTTATTACGAGGACACCGATGCGGGCGGCATCGTGTATTACGTTAATTACCTCAAGTTTATGGAACGGGCTCGAACCGAGCGGCTCCGCGAACTGGGCTTTGCCCAGTCGCAGCTTGCCGGGGAGGACCTGTTGTTTGTCGTGCATTCCAGCGAAGCGCGCTACCACGCGCCGGCGCGACTGGACGACGAACTGCTGGTAAGCGCTGATGTAACCGAATTGAACCGTGCCAGCCTGCGCTTCAAGCAGCAGGTCAGGCGGGCGACGGATAATGTGCTGCTCTGCGAAGGGCAGTTTCTGGTGGCCTGTGTGCGCACCGACAGTTTGAAACCCCGGGCCCTTCCCGAAGACTTGCGGGCGGCCTTCGCCGACGCGGTCGGTCCGGGTACACACTCAAAGCAGGAGATAAAGCGTGGAAGCTAACGTCGTCGACCATTCCTCCATGTGGAGCCTGGTCAGCAATGCCAGCATCGTGGTGCAGTTGGTAATGTTGACCCTGGTGGCCGCATCGGTGACCTCATGGATCATGATCTTTCAGCGCAGCAATCTGCTGCGTGCCGGTCGACGCGCCCTGGAGAGCTTTGAAGAGCGCTTCTGGTCGGGGATCGATCTGTCCAAGCTGTACCGTCAGGCCGGCAGCAACCCGGATCCGGACTCGGGCGTAGAGCAGATCTTCCGTGCCGGCTTCAAGGAATTCTCCCGTCTGCGCCAGCAGCCAGGTGTCGATCCTGAGGCGGTGATGGAAGGTGTGGCCCGTGCCATGCGTGTCGCCATCTCGCGCGAAGAAGAGAAACTCGAGCAGAGCCTGCCGTTTCTCGCCACCGTCGGTTCGGTCAGCCCGTACATCGGTCTGTTCGGTACCGTGTGGGGCATCATGAACTCCTTCCGCGGTCTGGCCAGCGCCCAACAGGCGACCCTCGCCACCGTGGCACCGGGTATTGCCGAAGCACTGATCGCCACCGCGATCGGTCTGTTCGCCGCAATCCCGGCGGTCATCGCTTACAACCGTTTCGCTGCGCGCAGCGAAACCTTGCTGGGCCGCTACTACACCTTCGCCGATGAATTCCAGGCGATCCTGCACCGCAAAGTGCACACCAGCGAAGAATAAGCAGGTATTTCCCGATGGCTTTAATCGCTCGAGCTCGCAAAAAGCGCAAGCCGGTCGCCGAGATGAACGTAGTGCCCTACATCGACGTGATGTTGGTGCTGCTGGTCATCTTCATGGTGACCGCGCCGATGCTCAATCAGGGCGTGAAAGTTGATCTGCCCAAGGTTTCCAGCGAAGCCTTGCCGCAGGACAACAACACCCAGGTCCTGACCATTTCGATCAAGGCTGACAAGACCTACTACTGGAACCTTGGCAGCGAAGTAGACACCGAGAAACAGCAGGATCGCGCCATGACCCTGCCACAGATGACCGATGCGGTGACCAAGATCATTCGCGCCGGCACCGAGGGTGGCAAACGCACCCAGGTGTTCATCCGTGGCGACAAGACTGTCGACTACGGCGCCGTCATGGGTGCCATGGGCGGGTTGCAGAAGGCCGGGGTCGGTAACGTTGGTCTGATTACCGAGGCCCCCTGATGCAGCAACAGCGAGAGCCGTCCGCCTCGGAAAGCTACTTCTGGCCCAGCGTTCTGGCGATTGTCCTGCACGTGCTGGTGTTCGGCATGCTGTTCGTCAGTTTTGCCTTCACGCCCGAACTGCCGCCGGCCAAGCCGATCGTCCAGGCGACTCTGTACCAGCTGAAATCGAAAAGTCAGGCAACCACCCAGACCAATCAGAAGATTGCGGGTGAGGCGAAGAAATCCGCCGCGCGCCAGACCGAAGTCGAACAGATGGAACAGAAAAAGATCGAGCAGGAAGCGGTGAAGGCGGCGGAACAAAAGAAAGAGGAAGCGGCTCAAAAGGCCGAGGAAGCCAAGAAGGCCGACGAGGCGAAGAAAGCGGACGAAGCGAAAAAGGCTGATGAAGCCAAGAAAGCCGACGACGCGAAGAAAGCCGAGGCGAAAAAGGCCGAAGAGAAACAATTGGCTGATATAGCCAAGAAGAAAGCCGAAGACGAAGCCAAGAAGGCCGCTGAAGAAGAGGCCAAGAAAGCCGCTGCGGAAGAAGCCAAGAAAAAGATCGTCGAAGACGCGAAAAAGAAAGCCGCCGAAGACGCCAAGAAGAAAGCTGAAGCTGAAGAGGCGAAGAAGAAAGTCGCCGAAGACGCGAAGAAGAAAGCTGCTGCCGATGCTGCGAAGAAGAAAGCGCAGGAAGCGGCACGCAAATCTGCCGAGGATAAAAAGGCTCAGGCCCTGGCAGACCTGCTTTCCGACACGCCGCAACGTCAGCAGGCCTTGGCTGATGAGCAGGGTGACGAAGTCGCGGGCAGTTTCGATGACCTGATTCGTGCACGAGCGGCAGAAGGCTGGGCACGTCCACCTTCGGCACGCAAAGGCATGACGGTGGTGCTGCAGATCGGCATGTTGCCGGACGGTACGGTGACTTCGGTCAATGTGGCCAAATCCAGTGGTGACGGCCCGTTCGATGCTTCGGCAGTCGCGGCAGTGAAGAATATTGGACGTTTGACAGAAATGCAGGGAATGAAGCCGAGCGATTTCGCTCCGTATCGTTCATTCAAGATGACATTCACACCTGAGGATCTAGCCTTGTGAGAAACCTTCTTCGAGGAATGCTGGTCGTGATCTGCTGCATGGCAGGGATCGCGATGGCAGATGAAAAGAACATTCTGGTCACCAGCGGCAGCGATCGGGCAACGCCGATCGCGGTCGTACCGTTTGGCATGCAGGGCGGCGCGGTGCTGCCGGACGACATGGCCGAAATCATTGGCAACGATTTGCGCAACTCGGGCTATTACTCGCCGATTCCAAAAGCCAACATGATCAGCCAGCCAAGCCAGCCGAGCGAAATCATCTTCCGTGACTGGAAGGCGGTAGGTGCTCAGTACATGATGGTCGGCAGCATCGCTCCAGCGGGCGGTCGCCTGCAGGTGCAGTGGGCACTGTTCAACGTTGCCACCGAACAGAAAGTGGCCGACGGCAGTGTTTCCGGCACGACCGACCAGATTCGTGACATGGCGCACTTCATTTCCGATCAGTCGTTCCAGAAGCTGACCGGTATCGACGGTGCGTTCTCGACGCGTTTGCTGTACGTGACCGCCGAGCGCTTCTCCGAGAAAAACACTCGCTACACGCTGCAGCGTTCCGACTATGACGGCGCCCGTGCAGTGACCCTGCTGCAATCGCGTGAGCCGATCCTGTCGCCGCGTTTCGCACCGGATGGCAAGCGTATCGCGTATGTGTCGTTCGAACAGAAGCGTCCGCGCATCTTCATGCAGAACATCGACACCGGTCGCCGCGAGCAGATCACCAACTTCGAAGGCCTCAATGGCGCGCCAGCCTGGTCGCCGGATGGCACGCGTCTGGCGTTCGTACTGTCGAAAGACGGTAACCCGGACATCTACGTGATGAATCTCGGTTCGCGTCAGCTGACCCGCGTAACTTCCGGTCCTGGCATCAACACCGAACCGTTCTGGGGCAAGGATGGTTCGACCATCTACTTCACCTCCGACCGTGGCGGCAAACCGCAGATCTATAAAACCAGCGTCGGTGGCGGTGGTGCCGAGCGTGTGACGTTCGTAGGCAACTACAACGCCAACCCGAAACTTTCGGCTGATGAAAAGACTTTGGTGATGATTCATCGTCAGGATGGCTTCACCAATTTCAAGGTGGCAGCTCAGGATCTGCAGCGGGGTAGTGTAAAGATCCTCACTGATAGCACTCTGGACGAGTCACCTACTGTTGCGCCCAACGGCACCATGGTAATCTACGCCACCCGCCAACAGGGCCGGGGAGTCTTGATGCTCGTGTCCATTAATGGACGCGTGAGGCTCCCGCTTCCTACCGCTCAAGGCGAAGTCAGAGAACCGTCCTGGTCCCCTTACCTGAAGTGAGCGGGCGCTACACGTTTTACTTAACACACTGGGGTTCATTAGGAGTTTCACGATGGAAATGCTGAAGTTTGGTAAATTTGCTGCGCTGGCTCTGGCCATGGCTGTAGCTGTAGGTTGCTCGTCCAAAGGCGGCGACAACGCCGGTGAAGGCGCTGTTGATCCAAACGCTGGTTACGGCGCAAACACCGGTGCCGTTGACGGTTCCCTGAGCGAAGAAGCTGCTCTGCGCGCAATCACCACCTTCTACTTCGAATACGACAGCTCGGACCTGAAGCCAGAAGCCATGCGCGCTCTGGACGTTCACGCCAAAGACCTGAAAGCAAACGGCGCTCGCGTTGTTCTGGAAGGCAACACCGACGAACGTGGTACTCGTGAGTACAACATGGCACTGGGCGAGCGTCGTGCGAAAGCCGTTCAGCGCTACCTGGTACTGCAAGGTGTTTCCCCAGCTCAGCTGGAACTGGTTTCCTACGGCGAAGAGCGTCCAGTTGCTACCGGCAACGACGAGCAGTCCTGGGCCCAGAACCGTCGCGTCGAACTGCGTAAGTAATTCGATATGCGAACGTGCCGTCGTGCTGTAACTGTTCTGGCTCTCAGCCTCGCGCCGCTTGCGGCGTGGGCTGCGGTTCCTGTGGTCGATGACAACTCCGGTTATTCAAATAGCGGGAGCAGTTATCCGCCTGCGGGTTACGGTACGAACGGCGCCTATGCCGGGGGAGCGGCTTCGGCCCCTGCCTCGGCACAAGGCATGCTGTTCAACCAATTGCAACAGATGCAGGATCAGATCTCGCGCCAGCAAGGCGTGATCGAAGAACTGCAGAATCAGGTTGCGCGCATGAAGCAGGAATCCCTGGAGCGATACCAGGATCTTGATCGGCGCATAGGATCCGGCGTTGCACCAGCCGCGACTCCCGAGAATTCTTCTGCCGGTGGCGATGCAAGTGCTGCTGCCGGTGCTGCCGCAGGTGCGGGGGCTGCCACGGCTGCCCAGGCGCCTGCCGCAGGTAGCGAACCGGCTGATCCGGCCAAGGAAAAGCTGTATTACGATGCCGCTTTCGACCTGATCAAAGCCAAGGATTTCGACAAGGCCAGCCAGGCGTTTGCCGCTTTCCTGCGTAAGTACCCGAACAGCCAGTACGCGGGCAATGCCCAATACTGGCTGGGCGAAGTGAACCTGGCCAAAGGCGATCTGCAAGGTGCAGGTCAGGCATTTGCCAAGGTTTCGCAGCTGTATCCCAAGCACAACAAAGTGCCGGATTCGCTGTACAAGCTGGCTGACGTAGAGCGCCGCCTCGGTCACACCGACAAGGTCAAAGGCATTTTGCAGCAGGTGGTGTCCCAGTATCCGGGGACTTCCGCCGCGCAACTGGCCCAGCGCGATCTGCAACGCATGTAAGCAGCTTGACCCGTTTGGAAGAAACCCGCGCTTGTCGCGGGTTTTTTCGTTAGAATTCACGCCCTTTTTCTGAAACACGCTTCTTGTGGTCCACGCGTTGGCGGGATTGCCTGAAGTGCCTGACGGAGGCGGACAGCCTGTTTAGCTGTTACGCCCGTGGCGACTATGCAAGACACATTGAGAATCACCGAAGTTTTCTACTCGTTGCAGGGGGAAACGCGGACTGCCGGGCTGCCCACGGTTTTCGTGCGCCTGACTGGTTGCCCTTTGCGTTGCCAATACTGCGACAGTGCCTACGCCTTTAGCGGCGGCACCGTGCGCACCCTCGACGACATCCTCGAGCAAGTCGCCGGTTTTCGCCCGCGATACGTCTGTGTGACCGGCGGTGAGCCGCTGGCCCAGCCGAACGCCATTCCTTTGCTCCAGCAGCTGTGCGATGCCGGCTACGAGGTCTCGCTGGAAACCAGCGGTGCCCTGGACGTTTCGGCGGTCGATCCGCGCGTCAGTCGCGTTGTGGACCTGAAAACGCCGGGCTCGAAAGAAGCCCATCGCAACCGCTACGAAAATATCGAACTGCTTACGCCCAACGATCAGGTGAAGTTTGTCATCTGCTCGCGTGAGGACTACGAGTGGGCGGTATCGAAACTGATTCAGTACGGGCTCGATCGCCGCGCCGGGGAAGTGCTGTTTTCCCCCAGCCACCATGACTTGAATGCGCGTGAGCTGGCGGACTGGGTGGTGGCGGACAACTTGCCGGTGCGCCTGCAATTGCAGCTGCACAAATATCTTTGGAATGACGAGCCGGGGCGCTGAGATGACTGAACAACTGAACACTACCGAAAAACGTGCCGTCATTCTGCTGTCCGGCGGCCTCGACTCGGCCACCGTGGTGGCCATGGCCCGCGCCGAAGGTTATGCCTGCTATACCATGAGTTTCGATTACGGCCAGCGTTCTCATGCCGAATTGCACGCCGCTGCGCGCGTGGCTCGCAATCTGGGTGTGGTCGAGCACAAGGTCATCGGTCTTAATCTGAATGGCATGGGCGGCTCGGCGCTGACCGACACCAGCATCGACATCCCTGAAGAGCTGGGCGAGGGCATTCCGGTGACTTACGTGCCGGCACGCAACACCGTGTTCCTGTCGCTGGCGCTGGGTTGGGCGGAAGTGCTCGGTGCGCGCGATATCTTCATCGGCGTCAATGCAGTGGATTATTCCGGTTACCCGGATTGCCGCCCGGAGTTCATCGAGTCGTTCGAGCGCATGGCCAACCTGGCAACCAAGGCCGGCGTGGAAGGCAACGGTTTCCGCATCCAGGCGCCGTTGCAGAACCTGAGCAAGGCACAGATCGTCCAGGCTGGTGTGAAGCTGGGCGTTGATTACGGCCTGACCGTTTCCTGCTATCAGGCCGACGATGACGGCCGTGCGTGCGGTAAATGCGACAGCTGCCGCCTGCGCGCAGAAGGCTTCGCGGCAGCGGGTGTGGACGATCCAACCCCTTATTTTTGATTTTTTTCAAAAAGGTGTTGAATAGTCCTTAAAAATCAGTATTATACGCGCCACCACACAGCGGGTCGTTAGCTCAGTTGGTAGAGCAGTTGGCTTTTAACCAATTGGTCGTAGGTTCGAATCCCACACGACCCACCATATTTGGCGGTTTAGAAAATCCGGAAGGCCCACGAAAGTGAGGATTTCCGGGTTTTTTTTTGCCTGCAATTCGGCCATCGCCTGTTTCGCCGATGCCTGCGCTGACGCAGGTCAGAATGATCTTTTGTATCAACGGGATATTCTGTAGCCTTGCGCAGCTTCAACGCTGTCCGTGCCTGATATTACTCACTCTCCCGGCGGTACCCTCTAGCGGTCCGGAGCCGGGTGTATACTCGACTTTCGCGCGAATGCGCCTGCAGGTCTTGCGAACATGACGCAGATTTCCGAACGCCTTCTGGTTCAAGCCCACCTCGATGCCAAACAGCCCAAACCGCTGACTGCCGAGCAAGAGGCTTATTACCGTGCCGCCATCGCCGCCGAGCTCAAGGCTCAGGACGCGGTGCTAGTGGCGCACTTCTATTGCGACCCGGTAATTCAGGCCCTGGCCGAAGAAACCGGTGGCTGTGTTTCCGACTCCCTGGAAATGGCGCGCTTCGGCAATGCCCACCCGGCCAAGACCGTGGTGGTCGCCGGCGTGAAGTTCATGGGCGAGACGGCGAAGATCCTCAACCCGGAAAAACGCGTGCTGATGCCAACCCTGGAGGCGACCTGCTCGCTGGACCTGGGTTGCCCGGTCGATGAGTTCTCGGCGTTCTGCGATCAGCATCCGGAACGTACCGTGGTGGTCTACGCCAACACCTCGGCAGCGGTAAAGGCACGTGCCGACTGGGTGGTGACCTCCAGTTGTGCGCTGGAAATCGTCGAAAGCCTGATGGACAACGGCGAGACGATCATCTGGGGCCCGGACAAGCACCTGGGCACGTACATCCAGCGCAAGACCGGCGCCGACATGCTGCTCTGGGACGGTGCCTGCATCGTTCACGAAGAGTTCAAGTCCAAACAGCTTGAAGACATGAAAGCGCTGTACCCGGACGCGGCGATTCTGGTGCACCCGGAGTCGCCGACGTCGGTGATCGAGCTGGCCGACGCCGTCGGCTCGACCAGCCAGTTGATTGCCGCCGCGCAAAGCCTGCCGAACAAGACCCTGATCGTCGCAACCGACCGTGGCATCTTCTACAAGATGCAGCAGTTGTGCCCGGACAAGGTCTTCATCGAAGCGCCTACCGCCGGTAACGGCGCCGCGTGCCGCAGTTGCGCACATTGCCCGTGGATGGCCATGAACACCCTTGAGCGCACGCTCAAGAGCTTGAAGGAAGGCACGAACGAGATCTTCGTTGATCCGGCGTTGATTCCGCAGGCGATCCGGCCCTTGAAGCGCATGCTGGACTTCACCCAGGCGGCGCGGATGAAGCTGGCCGGTAACGCTTAAGGTCTCACAAACAACACAAAACAAAATGTGGGAGCGAGCCTGCTCGCGAAAGCGGAGTGTCAGTCACCATTGAAATCGACTGATACGCCGCATTCGCGAGCAGGCTCGCTCCCACAGTGGTTTTCAGAGTCCGGGAATTATTTGGTCTTCTTCGGGATCCGCACAACACGGCTATCCGAATAGATGTCATGCCAGGTGCGCTTCTGCTTGTCATACAGCGACCAGAAGAACCCCAGCCCAACGCATAGCAACGACGCAATCGACACCATGAAGCGCAACAGCGCCTGCCACAGGCTGATCGCCGTGCCGTCGGCGTTCTGCACGCGAATGCCCCACACCTGCATACCGAGTGTCTGCCCGCCATGGGTCCAGAGCTTGGCGAAAAAGCCGAACAGCACCAACAGCAACACTGTCGAGTAGAGCGGATCGCCATCGAGCTGCCCGGCATCGGTCATCACCCGCAGGCGTTCTTCGCCAATGATTGCGGCCTGGATCAGCTTGTAGACGAAGCCAGTGACGATCAGCAGCGCAGTGCACAGCAGAAAGTCATAGAACATCGCGGCCAGACGCCGGCCAAGTCCGACGGCAGGAAAGTCGCCTTGTGGGGTGAGCAGGTTTTTCGACATGGCAGCCTCTGAGCGCGAAGAGAAACGGCATTTTACGGATTCGCGCGCACAAAAAAGCCCCTGATATCAATATCAGGGGCTTTTTCGTAGCAGAAATCAGGCTTCGGCTTGTACTTCGTCAGCCTGCATGCCTTTCTGGCCCTGCACAGCAACGAAGGTCACTTTCTGGCCTTCTTTCAGGCTTTTGAAGCCGTTGCCCTGAATGGCGCGGAAATGCACGAACAGATCCGGACCGCTTTCAGGAGTGATAAAACCAAAACCTTTCTCGTCGTTGAACCACTTGACGGTACCGCTCTGACGTGTAGACATTTCTTATTTCCTTTGACGCAATAAATTAATGACAGTCTCTTTCTCATGAAAGAGTACTGGGGCTGGTTGCAGGAGAGTAAGAAGACGTCGAGCGGGATGTAGCTAACTTGTAGGCTACTGCCCAGGTCACGATTCAAAGCTGAACCATGCAAACACAGTGAACGAACTCTACGCCAACTACGGGATAAAAAACAAGCCCCGCGAAGGCCCCGGTTTTATTGAGCTTGCTGGCATTTTGTCAGTTTGTTAGTGCAGCCTTACACCGGTGGCTTGTTCGCTTGTTTTCAAAGGTTATAAGTAAAGTTCATATTCGAATCAACGGCTGGGTAATGCACTTTTTTGTGGCGATTGCGTTACACATTAGTGCACGCATAACGCAATCGCGTTACTTATAGAAACAGTCAATCAACCGCGGTAGTAGCGTTGCGGAACAAATGGCATTTTGCTTACAAGCATTTGCACCTTTTTCCCACGCACGATGGCCCATACCGAAGTTTCAAGAGCCGCATAAGCGCTGTCGAGGTACCCCATCGCCAATGGCCCGCCCAAGGTCGGGCCGAAACCACCGCTGCACACGCTGCCGATGATCTCGCCGGCTTCGTTGACGATCTCTGCGCCCTCACGCACCGGCGTACGTTCCTGCGGCAGCAGGCCGACGCGTTTGCGGGCGATACCGTTCTGTTGTTGCGCGAAAATCTGCTCTGCGCCGGGGAAACCGCCGGCCCGCGCGCCGTCCGCGCGACGTGCCTTGGAAATCGCCCAGAGCAGGCTGGCCTCGATCGGCGTGGTCTCGGTGTTCATGTCGTGGCCGTACAGGCACAGGCCGGCCTCCAGGCGTAGCGAATCGCGGGCACCGAGGCCGATGGCCTGGATCTCCGGCTCGGCGAGCAGGGCGCGAGCCAGTTTTTCTGCGTCAGTGGCCGGAACGGAGATTTCGAAACCGTCTTCACCGGTGTAGCCCGAACGGCTGACAAAGCAGTCGATACCCTGCAGATTGACGCGGGCGAACTGCATGAACGTCATCTTCGCCACTTCCGGCGCAAGACGCGCCAGCACGGTTACGGCTGCCGGGCCTTGCAATGCCAGCAGCGCGCGCTCTTCGAAGAGCGCCGTAATGGTGCACTGATCGCCGATGTGTTGTTGCAGATGCGCCAGGTCCTGATCCTTGCAGGCGGCGTTGACCACCAGGAACAATTCGTCGTTGCCGAGGTTGGCGACCATCAAATCATCGAGGATGCCACCGCTCTCATTGGTGAACATCGCGTAGCGCTGCATGCCCACCGGCAGGTCGATGATGTCCACCGGCACCAGGGTTTCCAGGGCTTGGGCGGCGTTGGCGCCGGTCAGGCGGATCTGGCCCATGTGCGAGACGTCAAACAGCCCGGCCTGTTCGCGGGTGTGCTGGTGTTCTTTCATCACGCCGAGTGGGTATTGCACGGGCATGTCGTAGCCGGCGAAGGGCACCATGCGCGCGCCGAGTTCGAGGTGCAGCGCGTGGAGCGGGGTTTTCGAGAGTTGTTGTTCGGTGGACATGCGTGGCTCCTTTGAATTTGGATTGCGGGGGAGAGGCAAGATCAAGAGCCCCTCACCCCAGCCCTCTCCCGGAGGGAGGTGAACTTGATTGCGTTGCCTCCCGGAGGGAGAGGGGGCTAGTTACGTTCAGCATTCGATAATGTTGACTGCCAGGCCGCCGCGGGCGGTTTCCTTATATTTGCTTTTCATGTCGGCGCCGGTCTGGCGCATGGTGCGGATGACTTTGTCGAGGGAGACGAAATGCTGGCCGTCGCCGCGCATGGCCATGCGCACCGCGTTGATGGCTTTCACCGAGCCCATCGCGTTGCGCTCGATGCACGGCACTTGCACCAGCCCGCCAATCGGGTCGCAGGTCAGGCCGAGGTTGTGTTCCATGCCGATTTCCGCGGCGTTCTCGACTTGCTGCACGCTGCCGCCGAGCACTTCGCACAGCGCCCCGGCCGCCATCGAGCAGGCGACGCCGACTTCACCCTGACAACCGACTTCGGCGCCGGAGATCGACGCGTTTTCCTTGTAGAGAATGCCGATCGCCGCAGCGGTCAGCAGAAACCGCACGACACCGTCGTTATTCGCGCCGGGGATAAAACGCATGTAGTAATGCAGCACTGCCGGAATGATCCCCGCCGCGCCGTTGGTTGGCGCCGTGACCACGCGCCCGCCGTTGGCGTTTTCTTCGTTGACCGCCAGCGCATACAGGTTGACCCAGTCGAGCACTGACAGCGGATCGCGCAGCGCTGATTCGGGGTATTTGCACAGTTGCCGATGCAGCGCCGCCGCCCGGCGTTTGACCTTCAGTCCGCCCGGCAAGATTCCTTCGTTACGGCAACCCGCCGCGACACAGTCCTGCATGACCTGCCAGATCTTCAGCAGTCCAGCACGGGTCTCCGCTTCCGGGCGCCAGGCGCTTTCGTTGGTCAGCATCACCTGGCTGATCGACAGACCGTAGGTGCTGCAATGTCCGAGCAAGTCCTTGGCGCTTTTGAACGGGAACGTCAGCGGGGTGGCGTCTTCGACGATACGGTCGGCACCGGCCGCATCTTCATCGACGACAAAACCACCGCCCACCGAGTAGTACTCGCGGCTGCGAATCTGCAGCCCCGCCGCATCGAAAGCGCGAAAGATCATGCCGTTGGGGTGATAGGCCAGCGGTTTGCGAATCATCGCCAGGTGTTCTTTCTCGTTGAACGCAATGCTCTGTTCGCCGAGCAGGTTCAGTCGTCCGTTGCCGCGAATTTCTTGCAGGCGCGCGGCGACGGTTTCGGTGTCGACTGTGTCCGGGTGCTCACCTTCGAGGCCGAGCAGCACGGCTTTGTCGCTGCCGTGTCCCTTGCCGGTGGCACCGAGCGAACCATATAACTCGACGCGCACGCTGGCAGTGGCCGAAAGCAGGTTTTCACGGCGCAGACCTTCAGCGAAACGCGCGGCTGCGCGCATCGGGCCGACGGTGTGGGAACTGGAGGGGCCGATGCCAATCTTGAACAGGTCGAACACGCTTAACGACATGGGGGGGCTCCTGCGGAGCAGTTGCTAGCTTCAAGCTGCAAGCTGCAAGTGAAAGGCGGATCGGCTTTTCCTTGCAGCTCGTGTTCATGCTGCAATGCTTGCTGCAAAACGACAGCCGCAAGTCAGAACCCGATCTGCCCTGACTTGCAGCTTGTAGCTCAAAGCTTGCAGCTGCTTCTCTTAAGCGTAGCTTTCGATCGACGGGCAGGCGCACACCAGGTTGCGATCACCGAAGACGTTGTCGACGCGACCGACCGGTGGCCAGTATTTGCCTTCGACCAGCGACGCCACCGGGTACACCGCTTGCTCGCGGCTGTACGGATGAGTCCACTCGCCCACCAGTTCCGCTGCGGTGTGCGGGGCGTTTTTCAGTGGGTTGTCATCTTTGTCCAGGGTGCCGTTTTCCACCGCGCGGATTTCTTCGCGGATGCGGATCATGGCGTCGCAGAAGCGGTCCAGTTCTTCTTTGGATTCGCTTTCGGTCGGCTCGATCATCAGTGTGCCGGCGACCGGGAACGACATGGTCGGAGCGTGGAAGCCGAAGTCGATCAGGCGCTTGGCGACGTCATCGACGCTGATGCCGCTGCTGTCTTTCAATGGGCGCAGATCGAGAATGCACTCGTGCGCCACCAGGCCGTTGCTGCCGGTGTACAGCACCGGGTAGTGCTCTTCGAGGCGACGGGAAATGTAGTTGGCATTGAGGATCGCCAGTTGCGACGCGCGTTTCAGACCGGCGCCGCCCATCATGCGGATGTACATCCAGGTGATCGGCAAAATGCTCGCGCTGCCGAACGGTGCCGCGCAGACCGCGCCTTCCTTGCGTTCCATCTGGCCGTGGCCCGGCAGGAACGGGGTCAGGTGCGACTTGACGCCAATCGGGCCGACGCCAGGGCCGCCACCGCCGTGCGGGATGCAGAAAGTCTTGTGCAGGTTCAAGTGCGAAACGTCGCCGCCGAACTTGCCCGGTGCGCAGAGGCCGACCATCGCGTTCATGTTGGCGCCGTCGATGTACACCTGGCCGCCGTTGTCATGAATGATCCCGCAGATTTCGCGGATGCCTTCTTCAAACACGCCGTGGGTCGACGGGTAAGTGATCATCAGCGCGGCGAGGTGTTCGCGGTGCTCGATGGCTTTGGCGCGCAGGTCTTCGATATCGACGTTGCCACGCGCGTCACACGCGGTGACGACTACGCGCATGCCAGCCATGTTGGCGGTGGCCGGGTTGGTGCCGTGGGCCGACGACGGGATCAGGCAGATGTCGCGGCGTTCGTCGCCACGGCTCTGGTGATAGGCGCGGATCGCCAGCAGACCGGCGTATTCACCTTGCGAACCGGCGTTCGGTTGCAGCGAGATCGAGTCGTAACCGGTGGCGGCGCAGAGCATCGCTTCCAGTTCATCGGTCAGTTGCTGATAACCAGCACTTTGTGCGGCCGGGGCGAACGGGTGCAGGGCGCCGAACTCGGCCCAGGTCACTGGGATCATTTCGCTCGCGGCGTTGAGTTTCATGGTGCACGAGCCCAGCGGGATCATCGTGCGATCCAGTGCCAGGTCCTTGTCCGCCAGTTTACGCAGGTAGCGCATCAGCTCGGTTTCCGAGTGATAACGGTTGAACACGGGGTGGCTGAGAATCGGCGACTGGCGAACCAGCGACGCAGGAATGGTGCTTTGTACCGAAGCGGCCAGCGCGGCGAAATCCGGCAGGGTCTTGCCGTCAGCGAACAGGCCCCAGAGGGTTTCGATATCGGCTTGCGTGGTGGTTTCGTCGACCGACAGGCCCAGACGCTCGGCATCGATGACGCGCAGGTTGATCTGCGCCGCGTGTGACTTGTCGTGCAGCGCGGCGGTGTTCGCGCCGGTGGCCACAGTCAGGGTGTCGAAGAAACTCGCTTGCTCGACTTTAGCGCCCAGCGCGGTCAGGCCCTTGGCCAGAATCGCGGTCAGGTGATGCACGCGGTTGGCGATCTGGGTCAGGCCTTTCGGACCGTGGTACACGGCGTACATGCTGGCGATGTTGGCCAGCAGCACCTGCGCGGTGCAGATGTTCGACGTGGCCTTTTCGCGGCGGATGTGTTGCTCGCGGGTCTGCATGGCCAGACGCAGCGCCGGCTTGCCGAAGCGGTCAACCGAAACCCCGACCAGACGGCCCGGCATGTCGCGCTTGAACGCATCTTTGGTGGAGAAGTACGCCGCGTGCGGGCCACCGAAGCCCAGCGGCACGCCGAAGCGTTGCGCCGAACCAATGGCGACGTCAGCGCCGAATTCGCCCGGCGCGGTCAGCAGGGTCAGGGCCAGCAGATCGGCGGCCACTGCGACCAAAGCGTTGGCGGCGTGGAAGCGTTCGGTGAGTTCGCGGTAGTCGAACACGTCACCGTTGCTGGCCGGGTATTGCAGCAGTGCGCCGAAGAACGGCGTCACGTCGGTCAATTCGCGCTCGTCGCCCACGACCACGTCAATGCCCAGCGGCTCGGCACGGGTGCGCAGCACGTCGAGGGTTTGCGGGTGGCTGTGGATCGAGGCGAAGAACTGGTGGCTGCCCTTGTTCTTGCTCAGGCGTTTGCAGAAGGTCATGGCTTCAGCAGCAGCGGTGGCTTCGTCGAGCAAAGAGGCGTTGGCGATCGGCAGGCCGGTGAGGTCGCTGATCAAGGTCTGGAAGTTCAGCAGCGCTTCGAGGCGGCCCTGGGAAATTTCTGGCTGGTACGGCGTGTACGCGGTGTACCAGGCCGGGTTTTCCAGCAGGTTGCGCAGGATCGGTGACGGCGTATGGCAGTTGTAGTAGCCCTGGCCGATGTAGGTCTTGAACAGCTGATTCTTGCCAGCGATGGATATGATCATCGCCAAGGCGTCGGCTTCGCTGAGGCCGTCGTCCATGCCGAGCACGCTGGTGCCTTTGATGCTTTCCGGGATGACGCTGGCGCTCAACGCTTCGAGCGAATCGAAGCCGAGGCTGTTGAGCATGGCTTGCTCGTCGCCGGCGCGCGGGCCGATGTGACGGGCGATGAATTCGTTGGCAGTGCCGAGGTTGATTTGGCTCATGTCGCTACTCCTCAGGCTTCGGCTTGGGCTTTGATCAGACGGTCGTAAGCGTCCTGATCGAGCAGTTTGGCAACGGCGGACGCGTCGCTTGGCTGAAAGCGGAAGAACCAGCCTTGGCCCAGCGGGTCTTCGTTGACCAGTTCCGGGGCATCTTCCAGGGCCGGGTTGACTTCCAGTACATCGCCATCGAGCGGCATGTACACGCCGCTGGCAGCTTTTACCGATTCCACGGTGGCGGCTTCGGCGCCTTTTTCGTAGGCCTGCAGCTCAGGCAGTTGCACGAACACCACGTCGCCCAAGGCGTTCTGCGCGAAAGCGGTAATGCCGACAGTAACGCTGCCGTCAGCTTCGGTGCGCAGCCATTCGTGATCTTCAGTAAAACGCAACTCGCTCATGGAAACTCCTCAGGGGCCAGACTCGTCTGGTGGACGCGGTGGAAAGCGTGGGCGGTGGTGCCCTTTATGATGAGTAGATGAGTAGCAAGAATGCGGCCAACAAGATTTTTATCTTTTTAATCAATAAGTTAGCGATTTTAGACGGCGACATTCGACGGTCGGGTGTAGCGAAATCGATACAGTCGCCGCTGAGGATAAAAGCTGAACGGGATCAAAGCCTTGGACAGCGGTGATCAGGACAGGGTGTAGCGATATCGTTCCGCTGTATCGGTTTCAGTACAGATGGAGGTCGTTATTGAGCGGATTTCGAATCCGCCCCTTTCCTTGTGGGAGCTGGCTTGCCAGCGATAGCGGAAGACCAGTCACCATCAATGGTGCCTGTGCCGCCGTCATCGGCAAGCCAGCTCCCACAGGTTTTTGCGTTGTGTTCAGGGCTTGTTGGGAATGCCGTACTTGCGCAGCCGATGGGCGATCGCCGTGTGCGAAGTTTGCAAGCGGCTCGCCAGTTGTCGGGTCGAGGGATAGCTGACGTAAAGCTTTTCCAGCAGCTCGCGCTCGAACCCTTCGACTGCCTGTTCAAGGCTGTCGACGTCGCTGTCGGTCTGCCGCGCCACGGAGGTGCCGGCGATGTCCAGATCGCCGATATCCACCAGGCTGCTTTCACAGATCGCCGCCGCGCGGAAGATCACGTTCTGCAGCTGGCGCACGTTGCCCGGCCAGCGGTTGCCGAGCAGCGCCGGGTAAGTCCCCGGTGCGAGGCGGCAGACCGGGCGCTGAATCTGCGCGCAGGCCTGCTGCATGAAATAGCGCGCCAGCAGCAGAATGTCCTGGCCGCGTTCACGCAGCGGCGGCACTTCGACGTTGAGCACGTTGAGGCGATAAAACAGGTCTTCGCGGAACAGGCCTTCGCTGACCATTTTTTCCAGATCGCGGTGGGTGGCGCTGAGGATGCGCACGTCGACCTTCACTTCGCGATCACCGCCCACTCGGCGGAAGCTGCCGTCGTTGAGAAAACGCAGCAACTTGGCTTGCAGGTACGGCGACATTTCACCGATCTCATCGAGAAACACCGTGCCCTGGTTGGCCAGTTCCATCAGCCCCGGTTTGCCACCGCGCGCGGCGCCAGTGAAGGCGCCGGGGGCGTAGCCGAACAGTTCGCTCTCGGCGAGGTTTTCCGGCAGCGCCGCGCAGTTGAGGGCGAGAAACGGCGCACTGTGGCGCGCGCTGATCGCGTGGCAGGCGCGGGCGACCAGTTCTTTACCGGTGCCGGTTTCGCCCTGGATCAACAGCGGCGCGTCCAGCGCGGCAACCCGTTGCGCGCGCGCCTTGAGCGTGCGAATTGCCGGGGATTCGCCGAGCAGCGCATCGAAACCTTCGGCGTGGTCGTGGTGCAGCGCCGAGAGTTGTTCGCCGATGCGGTTCGGTTGATACAGGGTGAGCAGGGCGCCGGCGTCGGTGATCGGCGTGGCGTCGAGCAACAAGGTCTGGCCGTTGACGGTGACCTCGCGCAGCGGCAGGCGGAAGCCGTTTTCGAGCAGAGTGTCGAGCAGCGCCGGGTCGTTGAACAGTTCCGCGACGCTTTCCCCGGCCGGTTCGCGACCGTACAAGGCAATCAGCGCCGGGTTGGCCAGCAGCACCTTGCCGGCGCTGTCGAGGGCCAGGACCGGGTCGGTCATCGCCGCCAGCAGGGCATCGAGTTGCAGGTGTCGACGCTGGCCGGGAAGGATGTCGACCACCGTCACCGCCTCGACGCCACGGACCCGAAACAGCGCATCCTTGAGTTCTTCGAGCACCTGCGCGCTCAGTGTGGGCGCGTCGATGTAGACGTTCGGCGGGATCATCTCCACCGCATCCAGATTGAGATTGCGCCCACCGAGGATAGCCAGGACTTCCTGGGTAATGCCGACGCGGTCGATGAAACTGACGTGGATACGCATGGGGCGGTTCAGTGATCTGCAGGGCGGGGAGGGCGCAAGTATGCCTTGGGGCGGGGAATTGGTGAAATCTGTGTCCTGCGCTGATCGTTCCCACGCTCCGCGTGGGAATGCCGCCACGGACGCTCCGCGTCCGCTGTGACGCGGAGCGTCACGGGATGCATTCCCACGCAGAGCGTGGGAACGATCATTGGAAGGGGGTCATTCGAAGTGTTCGGGATTCACCGGATCTCCCGAATGCATATTCAACTTCTGCCGAATGTCTTCAAACATAAGATCGTAATGCTTGTGCACTGAGCCGATCTGACTGTGGGTCTTGGGAATCCCGTATTTCTCGGCAATTCTCGTCACGTCGCGGGCGAAGTTGTAAGCCTCTTCCTTGGGCAGGAAAAATGTCTCCTTCATATCCTTGCCCTGCATGCTGCCATGCAGGGTGAACTGAATGCCTTTGCCTTTCTGCGGATCGGTGAACACTTCGTAGTCCAGGCTCACGTTGTAACTGACGTCATCGTCCGTCAACGCATGCCGCTCGATGTGCAAATGACCAGGTTCGAATTGGGCCATTGAGTTACTCCTTTCAAGGCATGGGAGGAGGGCAGACTTTTGGCCTGCCCCCGGCGTTTATTGTTATCGGTAGCTGATGCCCGGCTTGGCCGTGGTCACGCGGGTACCGGCGGTGCCTTGCACGATCGCTTCGATATCCGCCAGTGAGCCGATCACCGCGACCTTGCCAGTATGGCGCGCGAATTCGCAGGCTGCCTGCACCTTCGGTCCCATGGAGCCGGCGGCGAAACCCAGACGTTCGAGTTCATCCGGGTGGGCTTCGGCGATGGCTTTCTGCGTCGGTTTGCCGTAGTCGATGAACGCCGCATTGACGTCGGTGGCAATCACCAGCAGATCAGCCTCCAGCTGTTCAGCAAGCAGCGCCGAGCACAGGTCCTTGTCGATCACCGCCTCAATGCCCTTGAGGTTGCGCTGCTCGTCGTACATCGTCGGAATCCCGCCGCCGCCGGCGCAGATGACGATGCTGCCCTTGTCGAGCAGCCACTTGATCGGGCGGATTTCGAAAATGCGTTTCGGCCGTGGACTGGCGACCACGCGACGGTATTTGTCGCCGTCCGGAGCAATCGCCCAGCCTTTCTCGGCGGCGAGTTTTTCCGCTTCAGCTTTGTCGTAAACGGGGCCGATGGGTTTGGTCGGGTTCTTGAAGGCCGGGTCGTTGGCATCGACTTCAACCTGAGTGAGCAGGGTGGCGAACGGCACTTCGAAGTCGAGCAGGTTGCCCAGTTCCTGTTCGATGATATAGCCGATCATGCCCTCGGTTTCGGCGCCGAGGACGTCCAGCGGGTAAGGGCTGACGGAGGTGTACGCCGCCGCTTGCAGCGACAGCAGGCCGACTTGCGGGCCATTGCCGTGGGCGATGACCAGTTGATTGCCGGGATGGATCTTGGCGATTTGCTCGGTGGCGATGCGGATGTTGGCGCGCTGGTTGTCAGCGGTCATCGGCTCGCCACGGCGGAGCAGGGCGTTACCGCCCAGAGCTACGACGATACGCATGGTGCATGTCCTTCTAGAAAACAGTGAGTTCGTGCAGTACGAATGCGATCCCTGTGGGAGCCGGGCTTGCCCGCGATGGCGGTGTATCAGTCAGTGTCTATGTCGGCTGACACACCGCAATCGCTGGCAAGCCAGCTCCCACAGGGACCGGGTCGATCAGTTAGAGATCAGCCAGGGTCGAAACCAGAATCGCCTTGATCGTGTGCATGCGGTTTTCCGCTTGCTCGAAGGCGATGCAGGCGGGCGACTCGAACACGTCGTCGGTCACTTCGATGCCGTTTTTCAGATGCGGATACTGCTCGGCAATCTGCTTGCCGACCTTGGTATCACTGTTGTGAAAGGCCGGCAGGCAGTGCATGAACTTGGTGCGCGGGTTGCCGCTGGCTTTCATCAGTTCGGCGTTGACCTGGTACGGCAGCAGTTGCTGGATACGCTCGGCCCAGGCTTCCACCGGTTCGCCCATCGACACCCAGACGTCGGTATGAATGAAATCGACGCCTTTGACGGCGGCTTTCGGATCTTCGGTCAGGGTGATACGTGCGCCACTTTCTTCGGCATATTTATGGCAACGCTCAACCAGATCATCCAGCGGCCACAGGGCTTTCGGCGCGCAGATGCGCACGTCCATGCCCAGTTTGGCGCCGATCAGCAGCAGCGAGTTGCCCATGTTGTTGCGCGCATCGCCCAAGTAGGCGTAGCTGATTTCGTGGATCGGCTTGTCGGCGTGTTCACGCATGGTCAGCACGTCGGCGATCATCTGGGTCGGGTGATATTCATCGGTCAGGCCGTTGAACACCGGCACCCCGGCGAACTTGGCCAGTTCCTCGACGATTTCCTGTTTGAAACCACGGTATTCGATCGCGTCGTACATGCGCCCGAGCACGCGGGCGGTGTCTTTCATGCTTTCCTTGTGGCCGATCTGCGAGGAATTCGGGTCGATGTAAGTGACATTGGCGCCTTGATCGTAGGCCGCTACTTCAAATGCGCAACGGGTGCGGGTCGAGGTTTTTTCAAAGATCAGGGCGATGTTGTTGCCCTTCAGGTGTTGTTGCTCGGTGCCGGTGTATTTCGCGCGTTTCAGATCGCGGGACAGGTCGAGCAGGTAACGCAGCTCACGTGGGGTGTGGTGTTCCAGGCTGAGCAGGTTACGGTTGTGGATGTTAAAAGCCATGATGGATCTCCTTCGGTGTCGGTTATCCCCCTGGCCGCACTGGGTAAGTGCCGGCCAGGGCTCAGAGGTTTAGTAATCGATTGGGTCACGGATGATCGGGCAGGTCATGCAGTGGCCGCCGCCGCGGCCGCGCCCCAGTTCGCCGGCGCTGATGGTGATGACTTCCACGCCGGCCTTGCGCAGCAGGGTGTTGGTGTAGGTGTTGCGGTCGTAGCCGATGACCACGCCCGGTTCCACCGCCACCACGTTGTTGCCGTCGTCCCATTGCTCGCGTTCGGCGGCGAAGCTGTTGCCGCCGGTTTCCACCACCCGCAGCTTGGGCAGGTTGAGCGCCGCGGCGACCGTGTCGAGGAAGCTGCCTTCTTCGCGGCGAATGTCGATGCCGCCCTGTTTGCTGTCGTCAGGACGCAGGGTGAAGGCGACGATCTGGTTGACCACTTCGGGGAAGATCGTCACCAGGTCGCGGTCGCAGAAGCTGAACACGGTGTCCAGGTGCATCGCCGCGCGGGATTTCGGCAGGCCGGCGACGATGACTTTTTCCACGGCCTTGTTCTTGAACAGGTTCAGCGCCAGTTGGCCAATGGCCTGACGCGAGGAACGTTCGCCCATGCCGATCAGCACCACGCCGTTGCCGATCGGCATGACGTCGCCGCCCTCAAGGGTGGAGCTGCCGTGGTCCTTGTCGGGGTCGCCGTACCAGATCTCGAAGTCGGCGTTGGTGAACTGCGGGTGGAATTTGTAGATGGCCGTGGTCAGCAGGGTTTCCTGACGGCGCGCCGGCCAGTACATCGGGTTGAGCGTCACGCCGCCGTAGATCCAGCAGGTGGTGTCGCGGGTGAACTGAGTGTTGGGCAGCGGCGGCAGAATGAAGCTGGAGTGGCCGAGGAAGTCGCGGAACATCTGGATGGTCTTGCCACCGAAGCTGTCCGGCAGATCGTCGGCGGAAACCCCGCCAATCAGAAACTCGGCGATGTGCCGTGGCTCAAGGCTTTTCAGCCACGATTTGACTTCGTTGATCAGGCCCAGGCCCACCGAGTCGGCGGTGACCTTGCGCTCAAGAATCCAGTCCAGCGCCTCAGGAATGGCGACGATGTCGGTGAGCAGGTTGTGCATTTCCAGCACGTCGATGCCGCGCTCACGCATCTTGGTGACGAAGTCGAAGTGATCGCGCTTGGCCTGCGCCACCCACAGCACGTCGTCGAACAGCAGTTCATCGCAGTTGTTCGGGGTCAGCCGCTGATGGGCCAGACCTGGGGAGCAAACCATGACTTTACGCAGTTTCCCGGCTTCGGAGTGGACGCCGTACTTCACTTTTTCCGTGGTCATTTCAGTGTTCCTCCAGATGACAATTCAATCAGGGGTTACAGCGTCAGGAAGCCGTCGTAGAGACCGTAGGCCGCCACCACGGCGCCTATGACCACTGCGGCGAAAATCAGCTTCTCGACGTTGGTGAAAACCGGTTGTTTGAGTTCCAGCTTGGCCTTGGCGAACAGGATTGCGCCGGGTGCGTAGAGCAGGGCCGAGAGCAGCAGGTACTTGACCCCGCCGGCATACAGCAGCCACACCGCATAGATCAGGGCAATGCCGCCGATAATCAGGTCCTTGCGCCGCTCGGCGGCGAAGCCTTCGTAACTCTCGCCACGCACCGCCAGCAGCAGGGCGTAAGCCGCCGACCACAGGTACGGCACCAGAATCATCGAGGTGGCGAGGTAGATCAGCGACAGGTACGTACTGGCTGAAAACAGGGTGATGATCAGGAAAATCTGCACCATCGCGTTGGTCAGCCACAGGGCATTGACCGGTACATGGTTGGCGTTTTCCTTGCGCAGAAACTCCGGCATGGTGTGGTCTTTGGCGGCGGCGAACATGATCTCTGCGCACAGCAGCACCCACGACAGCAGCGCCCCCAACAGCGAGATGATCAGGCCGACGCTGATCAGCACCGCGCCCCAATGCCCGACCACGTGCTCAAGCACTGCGGCCATCGACGGGTTCTGCAGTTTCGCCAGTTCCGGCTGGGTCATGATGCCCAGCGACAGCACGTTGACCAGCACCAGAAACAGCAGCACGGTGATGAACCCGATCACCGTGGCTTTACCGACGTCGGAACGTTTTTCTGCGCGGGCCGAGAAGATGCTCGCGCCCTCGATGCCGATGAACACCCACACGGTGACCAGCATCATGTTGCGCACCTGGTTCATCACACTGCCCAGGTCAGGGTTTTTCACGCCCCAGATGTCGGCGGTGAAGATGTCCAGTTTGAAGGCGAAGACCGCGATCAGCACGAACAGCAGCAGCGGCACGACCTTGGCAACCGTGGTCACCAGGTTGATGAACGCCGCTTCCTTGATCCCGCGCAGCACCAGGAAATGCACGCCCCAGAGCAACACCGAGGCGCCGATCACTGCCGCCGGGGTATTGCCTTCGCCGAATATCGGAAAGAAGTAACCGAGGGTGCTGAACAGCAACACGAAGTAACCTACGTTGCCCAGCCAGGCACTGATCCAGTAGCCCCAGGCGGACGAGAAACCCATGTAATCGCCAAATCCGGCCTTGGCGTAGGCGTAGACACCGCCGTCCAGGTCCGGCTTGCGATTGGCGAGGGTTTGAAAGACAAACGCGAGGGTGAGCATGCCGACTGCGGTGATGGCCCAGCCGATCAGCACTGCACCGACGTCAGCACTGGCGGCCATGTTTTGTGGCAACGAAAATATCCCGCCACCGATCATTGAACCGACTACCAGTGCAACCAGGGCACCGAGTCTTAGTTTTCCGGGCGCTTCAGACATTTGCATGACTCCATTGCAGGAGAGAAGAGATCACAGCGTAAATCTGTTGTCTGTTCAAACAGCTGACGTAGATCAGTTCATGGTCACATTCCATTGTTAATGAATGACTTAGGCATCCACTAGTGGCATAAGGCTTTCGTCTGCGAGGCCCGTTCTAGAGGCTTTGTGGCTAAGTGGTTGGGAATGGCTATTATTACTTTCGAATTATCACGCTAGTTCTTTTCTGGCGTTTGGCAAATTTTCCGCCGCTGTTTTCAGTACAGAATTGATTAATCAGGATCAGCGCACAGAATGGCTTCGGCGTGCTATGCGTTATCGTTGTCAGCTATATATAACGAGCTGGGCTGAAGCTTTATCTGATAAGCATCATCTACCATTAAAATTTTTAGCCGGTCGTTGTTACAAATAAACTTCGCCACCGTTTTTCAAGGAGACTTGCATGTCGCAACCGACACAGAAGCTGCGACTGGGCGCGCTGATCGCGCTGGTGGTGGGTTCGATGATTGGCGGGGGGATTTTCTCGCTGCCGCAGAATATGGCGGCACGCGCCGATGCCGGAGCGATTCTGATCGGTTGGGGCATCACTGCCGTCGGCATGCTGACGCTGGCTTTCGTCTTCCAGACCTTGGCCAATCGCAAACCGGAACTGGACTCGGGCGTGTACGCCTACGCCAAGGCCGGGTTCGGCGATTACATGGGCTTTTCCTCAGCGTGGGGATACTGGATCAGCGCCTGGCTGGGCAATGTCGGTTATTTCGTGTTGCTGTTCAGCACCCTTGGCTATTTCTTTCCGGTGTTCGGTCAGGGCAATACGCCGATCGCCATCGGCTGTGCTTCGGTGCTGCTGTGGGCGGTGCATTTTCTGGTGATGCGCGGGATCAAGGAGGCGGCGCTGATCAACCAGTTGACCACCGTCGCCAAGGTCGTGCCGCTGATCATGTTCATCATCATCGCCGCGGTGGCGTTCAAGGCGGATATTTTCACCCGCGACATTTGGGGCACCGGCAATCCGAATTTCGGCGGGGTGATGGATCAGGTGCGCAACATGATGCTGGTCACCGTGTTTGTGTTCATCGGCATCGAAGGCGCCAGCGTGTATTCGGCGCGGGCAGAGAAACGCAGCGACGTCGGTCGCGCTACGGTGATCGGTTTTATCGGCGTGCTGGCCCTGCTGGTGCTGGTCAATGTGCTGTCGCTGGGCATCATGACCCAACCGGAACTGGCCAACTTGCAGAACCCGTCGCTGGCCGCCGTACTTGAGCACATCGTCGGGCCGTGGGGCGCATTGCTGATCAGCGTCGGCCTGGCGATTTCGCTGCTCGGGGCGTTGCTGTCGTGGGCGTTGCTCTGCGCCGAGATCCTGTTCGCCACCGCCAAAGACAAGACCATGCCGGCGTTCCTGACCAGGGAAAACAAAAACCATGTGCCGGTCAACGCGCTGTGGCTGACCAACGCGATGATCCAGATTTTCCTGTTGATCACGCTGTTTTCGGCGGGCACTTACACCAGTCTGATCTACCTGGCCTCGTCGATGATTCTGGTGCCGTACCTGTGGTCGGCGGCGTACGCGGTGCTGCTCAGCGGGCGTGGCGAAACCTACGAACAGGCCTCGGCCGAGCGCCGCAAGGACCTGCTGATCGGCGGCATCGCCCTGGTCTATGCGGTGTGGTTGTTGTATGCCGGCGGGGTGAAATACCTGCTGCTGTCGGCGCTGTTGTACGCGCCGGGGGTGATTCTGTTTGCCAAGGCCAAGCGTGAGGCGGGTGAACCGTTGTTTACCACGGTGGAGAAAGGGATTTTTGCCTGTGTGGTGATGGGCGCGGGGTTGGCGGCGTATGGGTTGTATAGCGGGGTGTTGAGTTTGTGATCGGAATGTTGCTTTGGCAGGGCCGGCGTATTCGCGAGCAGGCTCGCTCCCACAAGGGAGCGCACATCTCATGTGGGAGCGAGCCTGCTCGCGAAAGCGCTCCCAACATCACCACTGCGCTTGATGTGACCCCAATTCGGCGGCGGGCAAATCCCACTGCACCGCCGTCCCGCTGATCAGCACCGGTACGCGCAACCGCCGCGCCGCCCCCCACGGCGTCTGTTCAATCGCCGGAGCTTGATCCAGCGCATCTTCGGCCCGCAATGGCTCATTCGTCCCCGGCCCATGCTCGATCAACAACTTCGCCGTACGCGCCAGCGACAACCGCGCCGAACCCCCGCGTCCGTTGGCCAGTCGTTCAGTCAGCAACCTGAGCGCACTCGCGGCCATCAGATACCCGGTCGCATGGTCCAGCGCCTGCACCGGCAAGGGCGTCGGTTTATCCGCCTGCTTCCAGCGTTGCCCGGCCTCGGCGATGCCGCTGCTCATCTGCACCAGGCTGTCGAAGCCGCGCCGGTTGCGCCACGGACCGCTCCAGCCATAGGCATTCAGGCTGACGTCGATCAACCCCGGCGCCAGTTGTTGTCGACGTTCAAAGCCGAAACCGAGATGTTCCAGGGCATCGGCGCGATAGCCGTGCAGCAGAAGGTCGGCGTCTTTCAACAAGCTCTCGAACAGCGCGCGATCTGCTGGATCATGCAGATCCAGCCGCGCGCAGCGCTTGCCCAGGGTCATCTCCGGGACGACGCCGGGTTCGTTCCACGTCGGCGAGTCGATGCGCAACACATCCGCGCCCAGCCCGGCGAGAAAGCGGCTGGCCGTGGGGCCGGCCAGCACGCGGGTCAGGTCCAGCACCTTGATCCCGGCCAGCGGTCGTGCGGCCGAGCCCTGCCAAGCCAGGGTTTTACCATCCGTCTGTTCAGAAAAATGCACCAGCGGCTCGGCATTCACCGCCAGCCCTTGCGGATGCTGCTGCCACTGCGCCCAGCTGCGCATTTCGGCGGCGCAACCGTTGGCTTCGACCACCGCTTGCTCCAGTGCCGTGCTGGTCCACTTTGCGACGTTGGCCGCCATCGCCGCACGGTCGGCGCAGGCACCGAGCACCCGCTCAGCGGCGGCGCGGTGATGCGGGGCGTTGGTGTGCAGGCGAATCCAGCCGTCTGCGGTGGCGTAGTCACCGGCGACCGCGTCCCACAGCGGCGGCACTTGCCAGCCGATTGGCCGGATCGAAGAACTGAACCAGAACGATGCCAGACGTCGATCGACGGCGACGGTCGGTAATTCACCGGTCTGCTGGCGGAGCAATTCGCTGACCGCTTGACCGGCCGCGGCGAGGCTGGCGCAGGCCAGATCGGTGACGGCAAACGCCGAGGGCAGGGCGCCACGCTCTTCGAATGCGATTGGCGTGGGTGGCAAGCCGAGCGCGGCTTGCAGGGAGGTGAGCAACTCAGTCATCGAAAACCCTCCGAAGCGAGAGGGCGATGATAGTGCAAAAGAATCGCGGTTTAGATGAAACCGCAGGATCAACACTCGCCCCTGTGGGAGCTGGCTTGCCAGCGATAGCGGTGTGTCAGCCACAGCATGGTCAACTGACCTGCCGCCATCGCTGGCAAGCCAGCTCCCACAGGGATTTGTGGTGTTCCGGCTCTGGCGATCAGACGCGGAACTGATCCATCAATTTCATCTGCTGGCTCGCCAGGCTGTTGAGCTGGCTGCTGATCGCGGCGGATTCAGTGGCTTGCCCGGTGAGGGTTTCGGTGACGGTGCGGATCGCCGAGACGTTGCGGTTGACCTCTTCGGCCACGGCGCTCTGCTGTTCGGCGGCGCTGGCGATCTGCAGGTTCATGTCGCTGATCACTGTCACCGCGTCGCTGATCTTGCCCAGCGCATCGACCGCCTGACGAATCTGCCCGGCGTTGTTGTGCGCCTGGGTCTGGCTCGAATGCATGGTCGCGACCACGCCACGGGTGCCGGTCTGGATGCGCTCGATCACCAAGCGAATTTCCTCCACCGAATCCTGAGTGCGCTTGGCGAGGTTGCGCACCTCGTCAGCGACCACGGCGAAACCACGGCCGCTCTCACCGGCGCGGGCGGCTTCGATGGCGGCGTTGAGGGCGAGCAGGTTGGTCTGCTCGGCGATGCTGCGGATCACTTCCAGCACCGAACCGATCTGCTCGCTGTTGACCGCCAGCGCTTCGACTTCAGTCACCGCTTTGCTGACTTCGTCGGCCAACTGGTTGATGTCGCGGGTGCTGCGCTCGATGATCGCCATACCGTCCTTGGCCGATTGATCGGCGCCTTTCGCAGCATTGGCGGCGTTCGAGGCGCTGTTGGCGACGTCGTGGGCGGTAGCGCTCATTTCGTTCGACGCCGTGGCGACCTGGTCGATCTCGCGGAACTGCACCTGCATGCCTTCGCTGGTCTGCCGGGCGATCTCCGAAGACTGGTCGGCGGTGCCGCGGGCTTCGGTGATGCTTTGTTTGATCTGGGCGATGGTCGGTTGCAGCTTGTCGAGGAAGCGGTTGAACCAGTTCACCAGTTCGCCCAGTTCATCTTTCTTGCTGTAGTCCAGGCGCTGGGTCAGATCGCCTTCGCCGCTGGCGATGTTCTTCAGCATTTCCGCGACGCTGTTGATCGGCCGGGTAACGCCCGAAGCGGTGAGCCAGATCAGCAGCAGACCGACTACACCGGCCACCACGGCGACCAGCAGCGCAGTGATCACGCCGGTTTCCTGAGCATCGTCGAGCACTGCTTGCAGCTTCACCGAATCGGCCAGCAGCACGTGTTTGGGCAGGTCGATGACCACACCCCAGGCGCGCGAATTGCCGATCGGGTCGACCGGATACACCGCGCGGATCAGGTCGCCCTGTTCGAGGATCTTCGGCGTGCCGGCGGTGAGCAGTTGCAGCACGTCCTTGCTGTCGACACCGGGGGTGTCGGCGATCTTCTTGCCGACCTTGCTCGCATCGGCGCTGTCCGCCGCGAGCACGCCGCTGCCGGAGACGATGAGCATGTGCCCGGCGTTGTTGAACAGGCTGCGCTGCGACTCGACGGCGGCGGCTTGCAGGGCGTCGAGGGCAATGTCGATACCGACCACGCCGAGGGCTTTGCCGTCGACGATCAGCGGCACGGAAATGGTCGTCATGAGCATTTCCTTGGTTCCGACGGTGTCGGCATACGGGTCGAGCAGGCAGGTGCGCTTGTTGTCGCGAGGGCAGGTGTACCAGCTGTTGTAGGGCGTGCCGCTGACGCTGAGGGTGGTTTTGGTCAGGTCTTCTTCGACCATGATCGTGTTCAGCGCAGCACCGCCGGCGCGGCTCCAGTAAGTGGCGAAGCGCCCGGCTTCGTTGGACTGGCGCGCGGCGTCATCGACGAATTCGCTGTCCTTGCCATCCAGACCGTTGGGTTCGAAGGCCAGCCAGATGCCCAGCACCTTGTCGTTGCGCTCGAAGGCGGTTTTCAGGCTCTGGTTCAACTCTTCGCGCAGGGCGCCTGCATCGAGTGAACGCTTGGCGGCCATCACGCGCAGGTCCTTGATCTGATCGGCCAGCGCGGTGATCACCAGCAGGCTTTCGCCGAAGGTTTTCTGCACACGCACCGCTTGTTCGGCGGCTTTGGCCTGCAGCAGATTCTGCACGCTGGCGGTGAGCAACTGGTTGCTGGAATTACTGACCAGTTCGTCGTTCTGATTGGTCTGGTACATGTTCATGCCGACGATCAGCGCAACCACACCGAGCAGGCACAGGCCGCTGAGCAGGACGATTTTCAGGCGAATGGAGAGTGAGTCGAACATCGGGCGTCTCGTAAATGGAAAAGGAAAAGTGACTGTCGGGCAAATGAACTACCCGGTTCGCCAAATCCATTCAGCGCCATGTCTGCTCATCGGCGAGCAACGAAATGGCATGAGGCGGCTGCCGACGAACGGTCAGCGCTAAACGTTTGCGCAGGAGATTGTGCCGAAAACTAGAATAATTACAGGGATGTTTCAGTGTGCAGCGGGGAGGTTTTCCGGGCGCGACCAGATCCACAGATTGCCCAGCGCCATGCCGGCGATTGCCAGATAGATCGGCCAGCCATGCTCGAGCAGCACCAGCATCAGCGTTGCGCACAGCAGCATGCTCAACGTTGCGCTGACCTTGGCCTTGCGCGCGATGATCTTGCCGTTGCGCCAGTTACTCAGGATCGGCCCGAACAGGCGATGGTTTTCCAGCCACGCACTCAAGCGCGGCGAACTGCGCGTCGCGGCCCACGCGGCAAGCAGGATGAACTCGGTGGTTGGCAGCCCGGGCACGACAATTGCGACCAGCCCGATGCCGAGGCTGACATAGGCAAGCAGGCCGAACAGCAGGCGGGCGAGTTTTGAGGGGACGGGTGCGGGCATGGGCTCGGGATTGCAGTGAGGCGAAACGGGGATTCTACAGGCTTGCAGAGATCCCTGTGGGAGCTGGCTTGCCAGCGATAACGGTGGAACAGTCGACATCGTATTGACTGATCTATCGCCATCGCTGGCAAGCCAGCTCCCACAGGGTCTTGTGTTGTATCAGTCAGGCCGGCTCGGCATGGGTGGCGTAAGCCTGCTCCAGCAACACGGTGAAGCGATTGAACGCATCGAGCGCGCCTTGCTCGGCTTCGGCTTCTTCTTCAGCCGTAAATTGCAGTGCATCGATCGTACGCACGAAGCTCTTCCAGCCTTCGGCACGGCCGCCTTCTGGCTCGCCGAGATGACGCGCGCCGAAGCTTTCGCTCAGCTCCAACTCCACCGCACGTTTGATCAGAAACGCCGCACCGAGCTTGGAGCCTTCAGAGACGAACAGCCAGCCCAGCGCGCGCGCCTTGCTCGGGTTGTTGACGGCGCCGGCCACTGGCGCCGGGACTTCGGTGTCGAGGTCGGCCAGGTCTGCCCTGGCAGCTTCGGCGCGGCACCGGGCTGGCAGGTCAGGGATGATCGCGGTCAGTTCGGCATCGTTGTACAGCGCGACCAGTTCCGACTGGAACAGGTACTGCGCAACGACAAAACGGGCGAAGCTGGCGCGCGTCTCGAACGGTGCGTGGGCTTTCACCAACGCATCGAGCTTGCTGTGCGGCTCATGGGTGATCTGGTTCAGGCGTTGCGAACGCAGGGCTTTGTCCGAGGCAGTCATGGGGTGTCCTTGATAAATGAGGCGCTTGATAACAAGACGTACGGGCAGGCGCCGGAGCGTAAAAAAAACTCACTGCGCGGCGTAGCGCACACGCAGTGAGCTCGGCCGGATCAGATGTCCCAGATCAGGTTGATCGCGAAGTTGCGGCCCGGCTGGGTCAGGCGATCGAGGTTGGCCGGTTGCGTTACCGAGGCTTCACCGACGCTGTCGTAACCGCGCACGTCATCCCACAGCCAGTACTGCTTGTCGGTGAGGTTGTAGATGCCGCCGCTGACGGTGACGTCGTCGCTGACCTTGTAATAGCCGGCCAGATCGAGAATGCCGAAGCCCGGCGTCTTGAACTGGCTGCTGACGCCGTCCGGCGACTTGAAATTGCTGTCGTCGACGCGGTCCTTTTTCTTCACCACAGTCCAGCTCAGCAAGCCACCGTAATGGTCCTGGTCGTAACCGAGGCCGAACACGCCGGTCAGCGGGTTGACGCTGTTGATCGGCTCGCCGCTGTCATTGTTGCGACCGTAGGCGTAGGCGATCGAGCCTTGGGTGTACAAGCCTTGCGGCGCGCCGAACGCATCCAGATTCAAGCGGCCTTTGACTTCCGCGCCCTTGATGGTGGCGCGCTTGATGTTGTTGCTCTGGAAGGTCAGTTGATCGTCGCCCGGCTTGACCGCGTCTTCGTTGATGAAATCGCGGTACTTGTTATAGAACACCGCCACGTCGAACGAGCCGTGCTCGAAATGGCCGCGCAGGCCGGTTTCGAAGCTTTTGCTTTTCTCCGGTTCAAGATCGGAGTTCGGCGCGACGGTGTACCCGGTGGTGTTGTTCTCGAAGCGCCCGTACAGCGATTTTGCCGTCGGGGTGCGGAAGCCTTCAGCGTACTGGCCGTACCAGGTGTAGTTTTCCGTCAGGGCATAGGTCAGGCCGAATTTCGGCGAGACTTTGTGCCAGGTCTTGTTCTTGTCGCTGACGGTGCCTTGGCCGTCGGCGGCCACGGTGTTGAGGAATTCCTGAGTGATGTGCGGCTTGAGCTGGGTGTAGTCGTAGCGCAGGCCCGGCAGGAAGGTCCAGTCGTTCCAGCTGATCTGGTCCTGGGCGAACAGGCTGTAGGTGTTGATGGTCGGGTCGGGGAAATCGCTGGCCTTGGCCAGCACGTCCGCGGCACTGGTCGCGCCAATCGCCGTGCAACCACGGCCCACGGCCAGACAGGTGCCGTCGCCGCTGCGCGAGCCGGTGACTTTCTGCTGCTTGATCGTGGTGCCATAGGTCAGCACATGATCGGTGGCGCCGAGGGTGAAAGCCTTGTCCAGTTGCGCATCGAAGACCCACTGTTTTTCTTCGTAGATCGTGTCGCGGGTGCGCAGCACTTTGCGGGTGATCGGGTAGTAATATTCTGCGGTGCTCTGGTCAGTCTTGGCGATCTGGTAATTGAGGCTCCACTTCACATTGTCGACCAGCAGGCTGTCGAGGGCGAACGTGTGTTCGAGGCCAAAGCGCTCACGGCTGATGGTGTCGTTGCCGGTGCGCCACTGGTACATGCCGCCGGGCAGCATGCTGTCGGGGATGGTCGGCGCACCGTTGAAGTAGGGGCCGCCGTAGGCGCTTTTCTGATCGGTGTCGCGGTCGTCCTTGTACTTTTCGTAGGTCAGGCCCAGACGCGAATCGTCGTTATAGTTCCAGCCGAGCTTGGCCAGCACGTTGTTCGCGCGCACGTCTTCCGGGTTGGCGGCGGTGCGCGCAAGGCCGGTGCCGTTGTTGCCGCCGTAGGATTCGGTTTCGTGGCCGTCGCGCTGGCTGTAATGCAGCAAGCCGTCGAACTCGCCGGAGCGCCCGGCGACGGTGGCGGACTTCAGCCAGCTGTCGTCGGCCGAGCTGTAACCGGTTTTCAGGCGTGCGCCGAGGTCTTTGCCGGGCTTGATGATGTCGTCGGCATCCAGCGTGTAATAGCTGACCGCGCCGCCGATGGCGTTGCTGCCGTACAGCACCGAGGCCGGGCCGCGCAGGATTTCGACGCGTTTGACGATTTCCGGGTCAACGTAGTTGCGCTGGCTCTTGGCGTACGGGCCGTTGAAGAAACCGTTGGGGATTTCCACGCCATCGACCTGGGTGAGGATGCGATCGCCGTCGATGCCACGGATGTTGTAGCCGCTGATGCCGCCACGCTGGCCGGCGCCGCCAACGGAAACGCCCGGCTCGTAGCGCACCAGTTCCTTGATGGTGTTGACGTTGTGGCGGTCGAGGTCTTCGCGGGTCTGCACGGTGACAGTGGCCGGCACGCTGTTGACCGACTGCTCCTGGCGGGTGGCGCTGATGGTCACCTGATCCAGGTTCAGCGTGCCGCTGCTGTTGCGCTTCTCCAGTACGACATTGTTGTTGCTCAGTTTGCGGAAGCTCAGGTTGGTCCCCACCAACAGCCGCTCGAGGGCTTTCTCCGGCGGCAGCGAACCGCGCACACCCGGCGATGCCACGCCTTGGCCCAGTTCTGCCGGTAGGCCGACCTGCCAGCCGGTCACGGCAGTAAACGCGTTCAACGCCGATACCAACGGTTGTTGGCCGATGGCAAACGCGTAATCGCCCATGCTGCGCGCCGGTTGCTCGGGCGCCGCCAGCAGCGGCGCGGTGCTGGCCATGAGGATGGCCGCGGTCAGTAGCGACAGTACGCGGGAAGGGGAAGCAGTCTGGCGGGTAAGGCGTGAGGACATCGATAGCGCTCCGTGTCGCACGAATCTTTATAGGTGCTGATTGGCATCACTTGATGCGAATCAATTGCATTGGCTATAACGAGACGTACTGATGCGGGCTATCGAGTAAAAATAATTCTCATTCAGTTCAGGATGACCAAGGCGGGGAATTCTTGCAGCCGCGCCGAAGTGATGTGCGCAAGCGAACGGACCACGTCGAGCGGCTGGTCGAGGCGGTAGTTGCCGGTGACGGCGACGTCGGCCAACTGCTCGTTGGTATTGATGATCCAGCCCGGATAGTAGCGGCGCAGCTCGGCCAGCACCTGATTCAGCGGGCAGTTCTCGAACACCAGGCGGCCCTGCACCCACGCCAGATCGGTATTGGCGTCAAGCTTGGCCGGGCGATCGAACCCGTTGGGGCCGATGCGGATGCTTTCGCCGGCGCTCAGGCGCACCCGCGCATCGTTGTGGGTGGCGCGCAGATCGACATCGCCACGCTGCACATTGACCTGCGCGACCCCGTCGAGATAACGCACGGCAAATGCGGTGTCGCGCACGCTGGCGCGGACCGGGCCAGCGTCGATTTCCAGCGCCTGACCGCGGCCACTGGCAACCTCGAAAAACGCCTCGCCCTGAAACAGCCGGGCCACACGTTGCTGATCGTTGATCGTGCTGGAGAACGCCGAATTGGTGTTGAGCAGGACTTTCGAGCCGTCCTCCAGTTGCAGGCGCTGGCGCTCGCCCACCACGGTCAGATGATCGGCCTGCAGGCGCATCGGCAGGTTGCTGAAACTGAACAGCCCGAGGATCAGCACCGCCGCCGTGGCCAGCGGTTTCCAGTGCGGGCGCAAGCGTTGCAGGAAGGTGACTTTCGCCGGTTTCGCCGCCAGGGCTTGCGCGCACAACGCCACTTGCGGACCGTCCCAGATCGCCTGGGCCTTGGCGAACGCCTCGGCATTCAACGGATCGGCCGCCAGCCAGGCGTGGAACTGCCGGGTCTGTTCCTCGTCCGGGCTGCCGAGCACGATGAGCCAGTCCAGTGCCTGGTCCATTGCGTTGGCAGCATCCTGCGCCGAATCCGGCGAAGGCGAGCGGTGGGTGTCCGTCACGGTGTTTCCTCAGGCTTCTGGCGAAGCAGGGCTTCTGGTGAAGCAGTTTCTAGCTTCAAGCGACAAGCTGCAAGCCAAAGCCGGATGCGTTGTGTTGCTGTTCGTTTTTACTTGCCGCTTGAAGCTTATAGCTTGCCGCTGCCGCTGCCGTCGAGGCGCTCAGCGACGCCGATGCAGATCGACATGATCAGCTTCAATTCTTTTTGTACGGTGCTGAGGGAGACGTTCAGCTCGTCAGCGATTTCCTGATAGCTGTTCCCGTGCAAGCGGCTGAGGATGAAAATCTGCTGCTGGCGCGGGCTGAGTTGACCGAGGCTCACGTTCAGGCGCTCCAGCATCTGTTCGGCGTGGGCAGCGTCTTCGGCGCTGCTGGCGGGGGCGGCGACGCTGTGCACAATGTCCGGCGGCACGTCATCGATCATGGTTCGCGCATGGATCTTGCGCGCGCGCAGATGATCCAGCGCCAGATTGCGCGCGGTCTGAAAGACAAACGGTTCGAGGTGATCGATGGCCCGCTCGCTCAAGGCGCGAGTGACGCGCAGGTAGGTTTCCTGCAGCAGGTCTTCAGCGGTGCTGTGATTGTTGACCATGCGCTCCAGCGTGCGCAGCAGGGACGTGCGCTGGGCAAGGAAGACATGATTGAAGCGCGATTGACTCACGGGAGGACCTGATCCATTTCAAGCGAATGATAATGCTTATCATCTGGCCGAATGGTCAAGCAATGATTTCAGATTGAAATCAGAAACCCCTGTGGGAGCGAGCCTGCTCGCGAAGGCGGAGTGTCAGGCGACCTGGATATCGACTGACAGATAGCTTTCGCGAGCAGGCTCGCTCCCACAGGGAAGGGGATAACGTGAGGTTACTCGGCGTTACACAACGCCAGGCAGTTATCCAGCATGCGGTTGGAGAAGCCCCATTCGTTGTCATACCAGGCCAGCACCTTCAGCAGTTTGCCGCTGGATTTGGTGTGGTTGGCGTCGAAGATCGACGACAGCGGGTTGTGGTTGAAGTCGCTGGAAACCAGTGGCAGCGTGTTGTAACCGAGGATCTTCGAATGCTGGCTCGCGGCTTTGAGCAGGGCGTTGACTTCGTCGGCGCTGGCTTCTTTCTTCAACTGCACGGTCAGGTCCACCAGCGACACGTTGATCACCGGCACACGCACGGCCATGCCGGTCAGTTTGCCGGCCAGTTCCGGCAGCACCAGGCCTACCGCTTCGGCGGCGCCGGTCTTGCTCGGGATCATGTTCTGCGTGGCCGAACGCGCGCGGTACGGGTCGGTGTGATAGACGTCGGTGAGGTTCTGGTCGTTGGTGTAGGCGTGGATAGTGGTCATCAGACCGCTTTCGATGCCCAGTTCGCGGTGCAGCACCTGCGCGACCGGCGCCAGGCAGTTGGTGGTGCACGACGCGTTGGAAATGATCTGGTGCGACTGGCGCAGGATGTCGTGGTTGACGCCGTAGACCACGGTGGCGTCGGCGCCTTTGGCCGGGGCCGAAATAATCACTTTGCGTGCGCCAGCGCTAATATGCGCGGCGGCTTTGGCGCGGTCGGTAAACAGACCGGTGCATTCGAACACCACGTCGATCTTTTCCGCCGCCCATGGCAGTTCGGCCGGGTTGCGAATGGCGCTGACCGCAATGCGGTCGCCGTTGACCGTCAGGCTCTCGTTATCGTGCGCCACTTCGGCGTCGAAGGTGCCGTGAACGGTGTCGTATTTGAGCAGATGGGCATTGATCGAACTGTCGCCCAGATCGTTGATGGCGACGATCTGCAGATCCTGTCGATAGCCTTGGGTATACAGTGCGCGCAGGACATTACGGCCGATGCGGCCAAAACCATTGATTGCGATTCGAAGAGTCATTGAACAGCGCCGCCGTCGTTTTGTTGTTGGAATTACAAGATTATTCGCATAAAAATAGAAAACAAGCCTTTTTAGTGGCAATATTTTGTTTTATCTACAACGAGTGACCTGAATCAACTGGTCCGAATGGTCAAAAAAGCCGTCTGTCATTCCACCGACACCGGCGTTTGATCAGCATAGACAATCAGGTCGCCACATCCGTTAGCCTGGAGTTCTACACATGCATCCCCGCGTTCTTGAGGTCACCGAACGGCTTATCGCCCGCAGCCGCGCCACGCGTCAGGCTTACCTTGCATTGATTCGCGGCGCCGCCACGGACGGGCCGATGCGCGGCAAGCTGCAATGTGCCAACTTCGCCCACGGCGTGGCCGGTTGCGGCAGCGAAGACAAGCACAGCCTGCGGATGATGAACTCGGCGAACATCGCCATTGTGTCTTCGTATAACGACATGCTTTCGGCGCACCAGCCGTACGAAGTGTTCCCCCAGCAAATCAAGAATGCCCTGCGCGAAATCGGCTCGGTCGGCCAGTTCGCCGGCGGCACTCCGGCGATGTGCGACGGCGTGACCCAGGGCGAGCCGGGCATGGAACTGAGCCTGCCGAGCCGCGAAGTGATTGCCATGTCGACCGCCGTGGCGCTGTCGCACAACATGTTCGACGGTGCGCTGATGCTCGGCATCTGCGACAAGATCGTGCCGGGGCTGATGATGGGCTCGCTGCGCTTCGGTCATCTGCCGACGATTTTCGTCCCGGGCGGGCCGATGGTCTCGGGGATTTCCAACAAGGAAAAAGCCGACGTGCGGCAGAAGTACGCCGAAGGCAAGGCGACCCGCGAAGAGCTGCTGGAATCGGAGATGAAGTCCTATCACAGCCCGGGCACCTGCACGTTTTACGGCACCGCTAACACCAACCAGTTGTTGATGGAAGTCATGGGCCTGCACTTGCCGGGCGCCTCTTTCGTCAACCCGAACACGCCGCTGCGCGATGCGCTGACCCGCGAAGCCGCGCATCAGGTCACGCGCCTGACCAAGCAGAACGGCAACTTCATGCCGATCGGTGAAATCGTCGACGAGAAGGCGCTGGTCAACTCGATCGTTGCCCTGCATGCCACCGGCGGCTCGACCAACCACACCTTGCACATGCCGGCGATCGCCATGGCCGCGGGCATTCAGCTGACCTGGCAGGACATGGCCGACCTCTCCGAAGTCGTGCCGACCCTGAGCCACGTCTACCCGAACGGCAAAGCCGACATCAACCACTTCCAGGCAGCGGGCGGCATGTCGTTCCTGATCCGCGAACTGCTTGGCGCCGGTCTGCTGCACGAAGACGTCAACACCGTGCTCGGCCACGGTTTGAGCCAATACACCAAAGAACCGTTCCTCGATAACGGCGTGCTGGTCTGGCGCGAAGGCCCGGTCGACAGCCTCGACGAAAACATTCTGCGCCCGGTGTCCCGTGCCTTTTCGGCCGAGGGCGGCTTGCGCGTGATGGAAGGCAACCTCGGTCGCGGCGTGATGAAGGTCTCGGCGGTGGCGCTGGAAAACCAGATCGTCGAAGCGCCGGCGATGGTGTTCCAGGATCAGCAGGATCTGGCCGATGCGTTCAAGGCCGGTCTGCTGGAGAAGGATTTTGTCGCGGTGATGCGCTTCCAGGGCCCGCGCTCCAACGGCATGCCCGAGCTGCACAAGATGACGCCGTTCCTCGGTGTGCTGCAGGACCGCGGCTTCAAAGTCGCCCTGGTGACCGACGGGCGCATGTCCGGCGCCTCGGGGAAAATCCCGGCGGCGATTCACGTCAGCCCCGAGGCTTATGTCGGTGGTGCTTTGGCGCGGGTGCAAGAGGGCGATATCATCCGCGTCGATGGCGTCAAAGGCACCTTGGAACTGAAGGTCGACGCCGACGAATTTGCCGCGCGCGAACCTGCCAAAGGCCTGTTGGGCAACAACATCGGCAGCGGTCGCGAACTATTCGGCTTCATGCGCATGGCCTTCAGCTCGGCGGAGCAGGGCGCCAGCGCCTTCACTTCTGCCCTGGAGACGCTTAATTGAAACTGGCTTTGGTCGGTGACATCGGAGGCACCAACGCACGTTTCGCGTTGTGGCAAAACCAGCAACTGCAATCGGTTCAGGTGCTGGCCACGGCCGACTTCGCCAGCCCGGAAGAGGCGATCAGCCTGTATCTGAGCGGGCTCGGTCTGGCGCCGGGGGCGATCGGCTCGGTGTGCCTGTCGGTCGCCGGCCCGGTCAGCGGCGATGAATTCAAGTTCACCAACAATCACTGGCGCCTGAGTCGCAGCGCGTTCTGCAAGACCTTGCAGGTCGAGCAGTTGTTGCTGACCAACGATTTTTCGGCGATGGCGCTGGGCATGACCCGCTTGCAGCCGGGCGAGTTCCGGGTGATCTGCGAAGGCACGCCGGAGCCGTTGCGCCCGGCAGTGGTGATCGGCCCGGGCACCGGGCTGGGCGTCGGCACCCTGCTGGACCTCGGCGAAGGCCGCTTCGCGGCATTGCCGGGCGAGGGCGGTCACGTCGACCTGCCGCTGAGCAGCCCGCGCGAAACCCAACTGTGGCAGCACATCTACAACGAGATCGGCCATGTCAGCGCCGAGACCGCATTGAGCGGCGGCGGCTTGCCGCGACTGTACCGGGCGATCTGCGCAGTCGACGGGCATGAACCGACCCTCGACACGCCGGAAGCGATTACCGCGGCCGGTCTGGCGGGCGATCCGATTGCCCTCGAAGTGCTCGAGCAGTTCTGCTGCTGGCTCGGCCGCGTGGCCGGCAACAACGTGCTGACCACTGGCGCGCGCGGTGGGGTGTATATCGTTGGCGGGGTGATTCCACGGTTTGCCGATTTCTTCGCCAGCAGCGGTTTCGCCCGCAGCTTCGCCGACAAGGGCTGCATGAGCGATTACTTCAAAGGCATCCCGGTGTGGCTGGTGACGGCGCCGTACTCCGGTCTGGTCGGCGCCGGCGTGGCCCTCGATCAAGCCCTCCCCGTTTAGTGATCGTTCCCACGCTCCGCGTGGGAATGCCTCAAGGGACGCTCCGCGTCCCAGTGACGCGGAGCGTCACGGGCTGCATTCCCACGCAGAGCGTGGGAACGATCAGCAACAGACAACAAATTTCCAAAGTTCATCAGGCATAATCCGCCCCAATTCCAACAACAAGGATGCCTTCGAAGTGAGCTCAGTCAACAAGTCGATATTGTTGGTCGATGACGATCAGGAAATACGCGAGTTGCTGGAAACCTACCTGACCCGCGCCGGGTTTCAGGTACGCGCCACCGCCGACGGGGCCAGTTTCCGTCAGGCGCTCAACGAGGCGCCGAGCGATCTGGTGATTCTCGACGTCATGCTGCCGGACGAAGACGGCTTCAGCCTGTGCCGTTGGGTGCGTCAGCATCCGCGTCAGGCGCAGGTGCCGATCATCATGCTGACCGCCAGTTCCGACGAAGCCGACCGCGTGATCGGGCTGGAACTCGGCGCTGACGATTACCTCGGCAAACCGTTCAGCCCGCGCGAACTGCAAGCGCGGATCAAGGCCCTGCTGCGCCGCGCGCAATTCGCCCACGAACGCAGCGGCAGTGAAGTGCTGGCTTTTGATGAGTGGCGGCTGGACATGGTCAGTCATCGGCTGTTTCACACCGATGGCGAAGAGGTGATTCTCTCCGGCGCCGATTTCGCGCTGCTGAAGCTGTTTCTTGATCACCCACAGGAAATCCTCGACCGCGACACCATTGGCAATGCCACCCGTGGCCGCGACCTGATGCCGCTCGACCGGATTGTCGACATGGCCGTCAGCCGCTTGCGCCAGCGTCTGCGCGACACCGAAAAACCGCCGCGACTGATCCGCACCGTGCGCGGCAGCGGCTACCAACTGGCAGCCAACGTGGTTGCCGGCAATGCTCACTGAGTCGCTGCGCAAACTCGCCGCAAAAGTCCCGGTGCCGCGTTCGTTGCTCGGACGCATGCTGCTGTTGACCCTGCTCGCGGTGCTGTTTGCGCAGACCCTGTCGAGCGTGATCTGGGTCTCGCAGCTACGCGCGACGCAGCTCGAAGGGCTGGTCACCAGCGCCCGCAGCCTGGCCCATTCGATGACCGCCAGCGTCAGCTACTTTCGCTCGCTGCCAGTGGCCTACCGGCCGCTGGTTCTCGACCAGTTGCGCAGCATGGGCGGTACGCGTTTCGTCGTGACCCTGAATGACAAACCGCTGGGCATGGACGTGCTGCCGGTCACGCCGCGCAAAGCGGCGGTGATGCAAGCGGTGGATGAAGTGCTGCGCCAGACCCTGGGCCATGACACCGATATTTCGGTGACCTTCGTCAGCCCTGAGGACCTGCGCATCTTCAATGCCGGTTTGAAGCTCGATGAGCTGCCGCGCTCGTGGGCGCATTACGCGCTGACGCTGGAGCCGGTCAATCCACCGGTGCTGGTCACGCAGATTCAAATGGCCCCGGGCGAATGGTTGTACATCGCCTCATTGCTACCCGAGCCCTACACCAGTCTCGAAGAACAAGGCCTGCCGTCGCAGCAGGTGTGGTTTATCGTCCTCACCAGCGGTTTTCTGCTGCTGTTCATTGGTCTTTTGGTGCACTGGCAGAGCCGCCCGCTCAAGCGTCTGGCGCGCTCGGCGCGGGATTTGTCGCTGGGCGCCGACGTCGAGCCGGTCGCCGAGGGCGGCGGCAGCGAAGTGGTCGAAGTGAGCCGCGCATTCAACACCATGCGCGAGCGCATCAGCCGTTACCTGACCGAGCGCAGCCAGTTGTTCAGCGCGATTTCCCATGACCTGCGCACGCCGATCACGCGTTTGCGCTTGCGCGTCGAACTGCTCGAAGACGAACAGCTGCAAGCCAAGTTCGGCCGTGATCTGGACGAGCTGGAGCTGCTGGTCAAAGGCGCGCTGCAATGCGTCAAGGACACCGACATCCACGAGAACATCGAGCCGGTGGATCTCAACCATGTGCTCGATTGCCTGGTCGAGCCGTACCTGGCACCGAACGGCAATGGCCGAGTGACCCAGCACGGCCGCGCACTGACGGCGTATCCGGGCAAGCCGCTGGCGCTGAAACGCTGCATCGGCAACCTGATCGACAATGCGCTCAAGTACGGGCAGAACGCACATCTGCACATCGACGACGATGAAAGCGCGTTTGTGCTGCACGTCGACGACGAAGGCCCGGGCGTGCCGGAGCAGCGCCTGGAGCAGGTGTTCGAACCGCATTTCCGCCTGGCCGGGCAGCAGCAGGGGTATGGGCTGGGGCTGGGGATTGCGCGCAATATTGCCCACAGCCATGGCGGGGAAGTGACGTTGCAGAATCTGCGTGAGGGTGGGTTGCGGGTGACGTTGCAGTTGCCGCGCAGTGTGGATTAGTCAGACCGCGTTATCGTTCTTCGCGAGCAGGCTCGCTCCCACAGGTGATTGCGTTCCAACTTAAGGAATGCGGTGGAATGTGGGAGCGAGCCTGCTCGCGAAGACGTCAGATGCATCAATACAAATGTCACGGGTCAGTGACAAACCCCGTCCCCTTCGTTACAAGCCCACCCCGGCCCGTTGTTTAGACTGCCCGCAGTCCTAACAACAAAAAAGGGTCACTCCATGGACACCTTTCACCCAGGCTTGAGCAGTTGGCTGAACGCGCCTGCCCACCAGCAATGGCTCGCCGCCGAAGGCCTGCGCCTGCTGGATTTCGCCAAGGCAGCACGACTTCCCCAAGGTTTCGGCAACCTCGACGAGCGCGGCCGGTTACCGGCGAACGCGCAAGCCGAAACCATGAACACCGCACGTATGACCCACAGCTTCGCCATGGCGCATATCCAGGGCCTGCCAGGGTTTGCCGAGCTGATCGACCACGGCATCGCCGCGTTGCGCGGGCCGTTGCGCGATGCGCTGCACGGCGGCTGGTTCGCAGTCGCCGAGCACCGCGACGACAACACCGGCAAGAATGCCTACCTGCATGCCTTTGTCGCGTTGGCCGCCAGTTCCGCCGTGGTTGCACAACGGCCCGGCGCCCAGGCTTTGCTGGATGATGCGATCGATATCATCGACACCTATTTCTGGAGCGAAGAAGAGGGCGCCATGCGCGAATTCTTCAACCGCGACTGGAGCGAAGAAGAAGCCTATCGCGGCGCCAACAGCAACATGCACGCGACCGAAGCGTTTCTCGCGCTGGCTGATGTCACAGAAGACCCGCGCTGGCTGGTGCGCGCCCAGCGCATTGTCGAGCGAGTGATTCACGGCCACGCTGCGGCCAACGATTACATGGTCATCGAACACTTCGATCGCGACTGGCAGCCGCTACGCCACTACAACCACGACAATCCCGCCGACGGCTTCCGCCCTTACGGCACCACGCCGGGCCACGGCTTCGAGTGGGCGCGGCTGTTGCTGCACCTCGAAGCGGCGCGGGTCCAGGCCGGCATGCTGACGCCGGGCTGGCTCGCCACTGACGCGCAAAAACTCTTCGACAACAACTGCCGCCACGGCTGGAACGTCGACGGTGCTCCGGGCATCGTGTACACCCTCGATTGGGACAACAAAGCGGTGGTCCGCCATCGTTTGCACTGGACCCACGCCGAAGCCAGCGCCGCCGCGAGTGCCTTGCTCAAACGCACCGGCGAGGCGCAATACGAGACCTGGTACCGGCTGTTCTGGGAATTCTGCGAACTGCATTTCATTGATCGCTGCAACGGCAGTTGGCATCACGAACTCAATCCGCTAAACCAGCCAAGTGCCGATATCTGGCCGGGCAAACCCGATCTGTATCACGCCTGGCAGGCTGTTTTGATTCCGCGATTGCCGCTGGCACCGAGCATGGCCACCGCTTTGGCGCGGTTATCCTGCGGCAGTCCTGTGTAACCATGTCGTGACATTTACGCGTCCCTTCGTTACCTGCGAAGGGAAACGCTCTGTTTAAACTCCGTGCAGCGCAAGCACCAGACTTGCAATGCATAACAACAAGAAAGGTACATTTCGAATGAATGCGATTTCTCGCCTCGCTACTGTCATTTCTGTCGCCTCCCTGTTCCCGCTCGCAATCCTGCCGCTCAGTGTTTCCGCTGCCGAATCCAAAGGTTCGGTCGAAGTTGTGCACTGGTGGACCTCCGGTGGCGAAAAAGCCGCTGTCGATGTGCTCAAGGCTCAAGTCGAAAAAGACGGTTTCACCTGGAAGGACGGCGCTGTCGCCGGTGGTGGCGGTGCGACTGCCATGACCGTGCTGAAAAGCCGCGCCGTTGCCGGCAACCCGCCGGGCGTTGCGCAGATCAAAGGCCCGGACATCCAGGAATGGGCGTCAACCGGCCTGCTCGACACCGACGTTTTGAAAGACGTCGCCAAGTCGGAAAAGTGGGACAGCCTGCTCGACAAGAAAGTCTCCGATACCGTCAAGTACGACGGTGATTACGTGGCCGTGCCGGTGAACATTCACCGCGTGAACTGGTTGTGGATCAACCCGGAAGTCTTCAAGAAAGCCGGGATCACCAAGAACCCGACCACCCTCGAAGAGTTCTACGCTGCCGGCGACAAGCTGAAAGCCGCAGGCTTCATCCCGCTTGCCCACGGTGGTCAGCCTTGGCAGGACAGCACCGTGTTCGAAGCGGTGGTGCTCTCGGTCATGGGTGTGGATGGTTACAAGAAAGCCCTGGTCGATCTCGACAACAAAGCGCTGACTGGCCCGGAAATGGTCAAGGCGCTGACTGAGCTGAAGAAAGTCGCGACCTACATGGACGCTGACGGCAAAGGTCAGGACTGGAACCTCGAAGCGGCCAAGGTCATCAACGGCAAGGCCGGCATGCAGATCATGGGTGACTGGGCCAAGTCCGAATGGACCGCCGCCAAGAAAGTCGCCGGCAAGGACTACGAGTGCGTAGCGTTCCCGGGCACCGACAAGGCGTTCACCTACAACATCGACTCGCTGGCCGTGTTCAAGCAGAAGGACGCGGGTACTGCGGCCGGTCAGCAGGACATCGCCAAAGTCGTGCTGGGTGAAAACTTCCAGAAAGTCTTCAGCATCAACAAAGGCTCGATCCCGGTACGCAACGACATGTTGAACAACATGGACAAGCTCGGCTTCGACTCCTGCGCCCAGACCGCTGCCAAAGACTTCCTCGCGGACGCCAAGTCCGGCGGCCTGCAACCAAGCATGGCGCACAACATGGCGACCACGCTGGCGGTGCAGGGCGCGTTCTTTGACGTAGTCACCAACTACATCAACGACCCGAAAGCCGACCCGGCCGATGCGGCGAAGAAACTCGGCGCGGCGGTTCAGTCAGCCAAATAAGCGCCTTGACGGCGAGCTGCAAGCATCAAGCTTCAGGCTGCAAGTTAAAGGCTTGCGCGCTGTTGGTCTTGTAGCTTGCAGCTTGCAGCTGTTCTTCTCTTTCTTTTGTGGATTTGCTCATGAGTTCTGTTGCTGTGTTCAGCAAGGCCTCGCCGTTCGATGCATTGCAGCGCTGGCTACCGAAACTGGTGCTGGCGCCGAGCATGTTCATCGTGCTGGTGGGCTTCTATGGCTACATCCTGTGGACGTTCATTCTGTCGTTCACCACGTCGACTTTTCTGCCCAACTACAAGTGGGCCGGTCTGGCGCAATACGCACGGTTGTTCGACAACGACCGCTGGTGGGTCGCGAGCAAGAACCTCGCGGTGTTCGGCGGCATGTTCATCGGCATCACCCTGGTGATCGGTGTGCTGCTGGCGGTGTTCCTCGACCAGCGCATCCGTCGCGAAGGCTTTATCCGCACCATTTACCTGTACCCGATGGCGCTCTCGATGATCGTGACCGGTACCGCGTGGAAATGGCTGCTCAACCCGGGCATGGGCCTGGACAAATTGTTGCGTGACTGGGGCTGGGAAGGCTTCCGTCTCGACTGGCTGATCGACCCGGATCGCGTGGTTTACTGCCTGGTGATTGCCGCTGTGTGGCAAGCCTCGGGCTTCATCATGGCGATGTTCCTCGCCGGCCTGCGCGGTGTCGATCAATCGATCATTCGTGCCGCGCAGATCGACGGCGCGAGCATGCCGCGCATCTACTGGAAAGTCGTGCTGCCAAGCCTGCGTCCGGTGTTCTTCAGTGCGGTGATGATTCTGGCGCACATCGCGATCAAGAGCTTCGACCTCGTCGCTGCGATGACGGCCGGTGGCCCGGGTTATTCCTCCGACCTGCCAGCGATGTTCATGTATTCGTTCACCTTCAGTCGCGGCCAGATGGGCATGGGCTCGGCCAGTGCGATTCTGATGCTCGGTGCGATCCTCGCGATCATCGTGCCTTACCTGTATTCCGAGCTGAGGACCAAGCGCAATGACTAGTCTCGCTGCCAAACCTGCGATCAGCTTCAGTCGCATCGCCATTTACGCGGTGCTGATTTTCGCGGTGATTCTGTATCTGGTGCCGCTGGTGGTCATGTTGCTGACCAGCTTCAAAACGCCCGAAGACATCAGCACCGGCAACCTGCTGAGCTGGCCGACCGTGGTCAGCGGCATCGGCTGGGTCAAGGCCTGGGCCACGGTTGACGGTTACTTCTGGAACTCGATCAAGATCACCGTGCCAGCCGTGATCATCTCGACCGCCATCGGTGCGTTGAACGGTTATGTGCTGTCGATGTGGCGCTTCCGTGGTTCGCAGCTGTTCTTCGGGCTGCTGCTGTTCGGCTGCTTCCTGCCATTCCAGACCGTGCTGCTGCCGGCCTCGTTCACCCTCGGCAAGATGGGCCTGGCGAGCACCACCACCGGCCTGGTGTTCGTGCATGTGGTTTACGGCCTGGCGTTCACCACGCTGTTCTTCCGTAACTACTACGTGAGCATTCCCGATGCGCTGGTCAAGGCTGCGCGTCTTGACGGAGCGGGTTTCTTCACGATTTTCCGCCGGATCATCCTGCCGATGTCGACGCCGATCATCATGGTCTGCCTGATCTGGCAGTTCACCCAGATCTGGAACGACTTCCTGTTCGGTGTGGTGTTCTCCAGCGGCGATTCGCAGCCGATCACCGTGGCGCTGAACAACCTGGTCAACACCAGCACCGGTGCCAAGGAATATAACGTGGACATGGCAGCGGCGATGATCGCCGGCCTGCCGACCCTGCTGGTCTATGTGGTCGCAGGCAAGTATTTCGTGCGCGGGCTGACGGCCGGCGCGGTCAAGGGGTAATCATGGCAACGCTCGAACTTCGCAACGTCAACAAGACTTACGGTGCCGGCCTGCCGGACACCCTGAAGAACATCGAACTGTCGATCAAGGACGGCGAATTCCTGATCCTCGTCGGCCCGTCGGGCTGCGGCAAATCGACCTTGATGAACTGCATCGCCGGTCTGGAAACCATCACCGGCGGCGCGATCATGATCGGCGATCAGGACGTCAGCGGCATGAGCCCCAAGGATCGTGACATCGCCATGGTGTTCCAGTCCTACGCGCTGTACCCGACCATGAGCGTGCGCGAGAACATCGAATTCGGCCTGAAGATCCGCAAGATGCCGCAGGCAGCGATCGACGAAGAAGTCGCGCGCGTGGCCAAGCTGCTGCAGATCGAACACTTGCTCAATCGCAAGCCGGGCCAGCTCTCCGGCGGGCAGCAACAGCGGGTGGCGATGGGTCGTGCACTGGCACGTCGACCGAAGATCTACCTGTTCGACGAACCGCTGTCCAACCTTGACGCCAAGCTGCGCGTCGAGATGCGCACCGAAATGAAGCTGATGCATCAGCGTCTGAAAACCACCACCGTGTACGTGACCCACGACCAGATCGAAGCGATGACTCTGGGCGACAAGGTCGCGGTGATGAAAGACGGCATCATTCAGCAGTTCGGCACCCCTAAGGATATCTACAACGATCCGGCCAACCTGTTCGTCGCCAGCTTCATCGGTTCGCCGCCGATGAACTTCATTCCGCTGCGTTTGCAGCGCAAGGATGGGCGCCTGCTGGCGCTGCTCGACAGCGGTCAGGCGCGTTGCGAATTGCCGATGAGCATGCAGGACGCCGGGCTTGAAGACCGCGAAGTGATCCTCGGCCTGCGCCCGGAGCAGATCTGTCTGGCGAACGGCGAAGGCAATGGCCTGCCGAGCATTCGTGCTGAAGTGCAGGTCACCGAACCGACCGGTCCGGACACTCTGGTGTTCGTCAATTTGAACGACACCAAGGTCTGCTGCCGACTGGCGCCAGACGTGGCACCGCAGGTGGGCGAAAGCCTGACGCTGCAATTCGATCCGTCGAAAGTGTTGTTGTTCGACGCCAAAACCGGCGAGCGTCTGGGCGTTGCGGGCCAGGCGCAGGCTGAAATCCGGTCGGCGAATGTGGCGCAGTTCAAGGGCCGCTGAAGAACATGGTTGGAATGCTGTCCTGTGGGAGCTGGCTTGCCAGCGATGCAGGCAACTCGGTCCGTCGTCGAATCGGGTTGATGCCATCGCTGGCAAGCCAGCTCCCACATGGGCCGGTTCCACAAAAAAGGAGCACGCGGCGAATGGCCTGTCATTCGTCGCACTTTATGTAAACCGCGTTAGATAAAAACAGTTAATAACAATAAAGACGAGGATGTAGGGATGAAAATGAAACACGTCAATGCCCGGTTGATCTGCCAGGTTTCTGCGGCGGCAGCACTGGTGCTGGCCGGTAACGCGATGGCGGCGGATGCGTTCAGCTCCGACTCCAAATGGATGACTGGTGACTGGGGCGGAGAGCGGACCAAGCTGATCGAGCAGGGTATCGACATCAAGGCCGACTACGTTGGCGAGATGGGCGCCAACCTGCACGGCGGCTATGACGACGACAAGACCGGCCGCTACAGCGACCAGTTCGGCCTCGGCGTGGCGCTCGACCTGCAGAAACTGTGGGGTTGGGACAACACCCAGGCGAAGATCCAGCTGACCAATCGTAACGGCTACAACATCTCCAACGACCGCGTTGGCGATCCGCGTGCTGGCACCCTCAGCTCCTCGCAGGAAGTCTACGGTCGCGGGCACATGGTGCGTCTGACCCAGTTGTGGATTCAGCACCAGTTCTTCGACAACAAACTCGACGTCAAGGCCGGTTACTTCGGTGAAGGCGAAGACTTCAACACCTTCCCGTGCGACTTCCAGAACCTCGCGTTCTGCGGTTCGCAAGTGGGTAACTGGGCGACCAACATCTGGTACAACTGGCCAGTCAGCCAGGCCGCGATTCGTGTGAAGTACAACATCAACGACGAGCTCTACGCGCAAATCGGTGCGTACAACCAGAACCCGTCGCAGCTGGAACACGGCAACGGTTTCAAACTCAGCGGCAGCGGCACCAAGGGTACTGTTCTGCCGGTCGAACTGGTCTGGTCGCCGAAGGTCAACAGCCTGCCGGGCGAATACCGCGTCGGTTACTACAAGAGCACGGCTGATGCCGACGACGTTCGCGAAGACGTCAACGGTTTCGACGCAGCGACCACGGGCGACGCCTACAAGTCGCACAACAGCAAGAGCGGTTACTGGTTCGTCGCGCAACAGCAACTCACCAGCCACAACGGTGACGCCACTCGCGGCCTGAACATCGCGGCCAACGCGACCTTCCACGACAAGGACACCAACTTCATCGACAACTACCAGTCGGTGATGTTTGTCTACAAAGGCCCGTTCGATGCCCGTCCGAAAGATGACATCGGTATTGGCGCGGCGCGTATCCACGTCAACAAGGACGTCAAGCGCAACGCTGAACTGCTGAACGCCTCCAACGGTGTTTCCGACTACGACAACGCCGCGTTCTCGCCGATTCGTGAAACCGAATACAACTACGAGCTCAACTACGGCTTCCACGTCACCAACTGGCTGACCGTGCGTCCCAACCTGCAATACATCACTCATCCGGGCGGTGTGGATGAAGTGGACAACGCTTTGGTCGCTGGCCTGAAAATTCAGTCTACGTTCTGACGCGTCTGCGATAAGCTCCTCTCTATGTGCGCATATTTGCGGACAGCCCAGGCTGTCCGCTTTTTTTTGCAGGGCTGGCGCAGCCCGTAATTTTTGGACCGTGGCCAATGCATGAGCATCCGCTGCAACGCTTCTTCAAGTCCCTGCGCGAGCGACCGGTGTTCGCCTGGGAACGCTATCAACTGCGCGATGTGCTGGTGATCGATCATCCGTTGTGTCAGGCGGTGTTCAGTCGGCAGGGCGCGCAATTGCTGCATTTTCAGCCGCGCGGGCAAAAACCGTGGTTGTGGTGCGCGGCGAAGTGGCCGCATGTCGGCGCGATCCGCGGTGGCGTGCCGGTGTGCTGGCCGTGGTATGGCCGCCATCCGAGCGAAAATGCCTGGCCGTCGCATGGCTGGGCGCGACTGCTCGACTGGAAACTGCTCGACAGCAGCAGCGCCGAGGATGGCGTGCGCCTGCACTGGCAATTGCAACTGTGTGACTGGCAGGTCGACCTGCACGCACATCTGGGCGAACGCATGGAATTGCGCCTGAGCACCGAGCATCAGGACGACATGCCGTGCCAGTTGAGCCAGGCTTTGCACGCTTACTGGCGTATTGGCGATGTCGGTGAGATAGCGCTGTCTGGGCTCGAAGGCGCGCAGGGTTATGACCAGTTGAATCGCCAGGTTTGCCAGCAGGAAGGCGAGTTGCGCGTGGACGGCGGCTGCCAGCGGGTGTTCCAGCATGACGGCGAATTACAGCTCAAGGATCACGCCTGGCAGCGCGAGTTATGCATCGATACCGGCGACAGCGGCGACACCGTGGTGTGGCATCCGGGCGCGCGGCCGTTGCTCGGGGTGAGCTGGGATGAGATATCCGAGTTTGTCTGCGTCGAAGCGGCGGCGGGCGGGACCGACAGTCTGCACCTGGCGCCGGGGGAGAAGGCGCATTTGAGTTTGCAGGCGTGGGCTGCGGCTTAGTGTGTCAAGTACGCCGCTACCCTCACCCTAGCCCTCTCCCGGAGGGAGAGGGGACCGAATGGGGGATGCTGAAGAATTACGCCGACGTGAAAGTGCAGTGCTGAATCCATAATCGACTGGATCATTCAGGTCGATGTACGACTCAAGACACCTCGTTCGGCCCCCTCTCCCTCTGGGAGAGGGCTGGGGTGAGGGTTGGCTTTTCGCTTTTAACGCTTCAGTTGAACTCGTCTCCAACCGGATACCGGCTCGCATTCAAGCTCTCTTTGATCTTGCGCAGATGCGGCTGGAAATCCACCCCGCGACGCAAGGTCATCCCGGTCGCCAGCACATCCAGCACGGTCAACTGAATGATCCGCGAGGTCATCGGCATATAGATGTCGGTGTCTTCCGGCAGCGGAATGTTCAGGCTCAGCGTACTGGCCTTGGCCAGCGGCGAATTCTCCGCGGTCAGGCCCAATACCGACGCGCCATTCTCACGGGCGATACGCGCCACTTCCACCAGCTCACGGGTGCGCCCGGTGTAGGAAATGATCACGAACAGCTCGCCGGTGTGCGCCACCGAAGCGATCATCCGCTGCATCAGCACATCGGCATGCGCGGTCACCGCCAGGTTGAAGCGGAAAAACTTGTGCTGCGCATCCAGCGCCACCGGGGCTGAAGCGCCGAGGCCGAAGAAGTGGATCTGCCGGGCCTGGATCAACAGGTCGACGGCGCGGCTGATCAGGTTCGGGTCGAGTGCCTGACACGCGCTGTCCAGCGAGGCGATGGCGCTGCCGAAAATCTTCTGCGTGTACGCCTCTGGATTGTCGTCGGCCTCGACCGCGCGGCTGACATATGCCGCGCCGCTGGCCAGGCTCTGTGCCAGTTGCAGCTTGAGTTCGGGGTAGCCGCTGACACCGAACGAACGGCAGAAACGGTTGACCGTCGGCTCGCTCACCGATGCCGCCTGGGCAAGGGCGGCGATGCTGAAGCGGGTGGCCTGCTGCGGGTTGAGCAGGATCACCTCGGCGACCTTACGTTCGGCCTTGTTCAGCTCTTCAAGGCGACTCTGGATCTGTTCCAGTAAATTTCGCACGCGGTCCATATGGAATTCCTGATTCACCGGCGCAAAGGTGCGCCGGGCTATGCAAATTGGGCCTTTGATATGGCCCGTAACGGTGGCCTATCCTACTGATGCGTCCGAGGGTCCACCACTCGGAATCTGTATTTTGCGAAAATGTTGTGGTTATTACTACATTTTCCCTTGAGTGATGCCTTGAAAAAAGGTATTTGTAGCTTAACTTGATAAAAGAACAAACATCATGCCTTCGATTACGGTTGAACCGTGCACCTTTGCCTTGTTCGGCGCCCTTGGCGATCTCGCCCTGCGCAAGCTGTTTCCTGCCCTTTATCACCTCGATGGCGCTGACCTGTTGCACGAGGACACGCGCATCATTGCGCTGGCCCGTGAAGCCGGCAGCGAGCAGCAACACATGGCGTTCATCGCCGCCGAACTGCGCCGCTACGTCGGCAAAGAGCTGAACGAAACCGTGGCCGAGCGCTTTCTCGCGCGCCTGACCTACCTGCATGTCGATTTCCTCAAGGCTGACGATTATGTCGCGCTGGCAGAAATGGCCGGCAGCAGCCAGCGCATGATTGCCTACTTCGCCACGCCGGCAGCCGTATACGGCGCGATTTGCGAGAACCTGGAGAAGGTCGGTCTGGCGGAAAACACCCGCGTGGTGCTGGAAAAACCGATCGGCTCTGACCTGGAATCGTCGCGCAAGGTCAACGACGCCGTGGCGCAGTTCTTCCCGGAAGACCGCACCTACCGCATCGACCACTACTTGGGCAAAGAAACCGTTCAGAACCTGATCGCCCTGCGTTTCGCCAACAGCCTGTTCGAAACCCAGTGGAACCAGAATTACATCTCCCACGTGGAAATTACCGTGGCCGAGAAGGTCGGTATCGAAGGCCGTTGGGGCTACTTCGACAAGGCCGGCCAACTGCGCGACATGATCCAGAATCACCTGTTGCAGCTGCTCTGCCTGATCGCCATGGACCCGCCGGCTGACCTGTCCGCCGACAGCATCCGTGACGAGAAAGTGAAAGTGCTCAAGGCCCTGGCGCCGATCAGCCCGGAAGGCTTGACCACGCAAGTGGTGCGCGGCCAGTACATTGCCGGCCACAGCGAAGGCAAATCGGTGCCGGGCTATCTCGAAGAACCGAATTCCAACACCCAGAGCGACACCGAAACCTTCGTCGCCCTGCGTGCCGACATCCGCAATTGGCGCTGGGCCGGCGTGCCGTTCTACCTGCGCACTGGCAAGCGCATGCCGCAGAAGCTGTCGCAGATCGTCATCCACTTCAAGGAACCGTCGCACTACATCTTCGCTCCGGAGCAGCGCCTGCAGATCAGCAACAAACTGATCATCCGCCTGCAGCCGGACGAAGGCATTTCCTTGCGCGTGATGACCAAAGAGCAGGGCCTGGATAAAGGCATGCAACTGCGCAGCGGGCCGCTGCAACTGAATTTCTCCGACACCTGGCGTAGCGCGCGGATCCCCGACGCCTACGAGCGGTTGTTGCTGGAAGTGATGAACGGCAATCAGAACCTGTTTGTCCGTAAAGATGAAATCGAAGCCGCGTGGAAGTGGTGTGACCAACTGATCGCCGGTTGGAAAAAATCCGGTGACGCGCCCAAGCCGTACGCGGCCGGGTCGTGGGGGCCGATGAGCTCTATCGCACTGATCACGCGGGACGGGAGGTCGTGGTATGGCGATATCTGATGTGCAACTGCCCGCGGGCGTAAATGCCCACCCATTCAACAGCCCGGTGTTGTTGGCCGAAGGTCTGGCGCAGAACGTGGCCGCGCAATTGCGCGAAGCCATTGGCGCGCGCGGCAACGCCGTGCTGGTGGTGTCCGGCGGTCGTAGCCCGGTGGCGTTTTTCCAGCACCTGGCGAAAGCGGATCTGGACTGGTCGAAGGTCGTCGTGACCCTTGCCGACGAGCGCTGGGTGCCGGTCGAGCACGCCGACAGCAATGCCGGCCTGCTCAAGCAATACCTGCTTAAGGGCCCGGCAGCCAAGGCGCAATTTCTCAGTCTCTACAGCGCGGCAGCCAATGTTGAGCAAGCGGCCGAGCAGGCTGACCGTTTGCTCGCCGAGCTGCCGCCGATCGACGTGCTGGTGCTGGGCATGGGCGACGACGGCCACACCGCGTCGCTGTTCCCTGACAGTCCCAATCTGACTGAAGCGTTGCAGGCCGACGGCACGCGCCGTTGCTGGCCGATGCTGGCGCCGAGTGTGCCGCGTCAGCGTCTGACCATGAGTCGGGCGCTGCTGGCTTCGGCGAAGCACAAGATCCTGTCGATTTCCGGTCAATCGAAACTGACCACCCTGAATGCCGCGCTGGCATCCGATGACGTCGCGGCCATGCCGGTGCGCGCATTCCTGCAACCTACGTTAGAGATTTACTGGTGCCCATGAGCCAAGGAACAGCCGCTATGACAATTGCATCCCCAACCGTTTCCATGGCGGACAAAGTTGCCCTGATCGACAGCCTCTGCGCCAAGGCGCGGATCCTGCCGGTGATCACCATCGCCCGCGAACAGGACGTCCTGCCATTGGCCGACGCCCTGGCTGCCGGTGGCCTGACCGCGCTGGAAGTGACCCTGCGTTCGCAGTTCGGCCTCAAGGCCATTCAGATCCTGCGCGAACAGCGTCCGGAATTGATGACCGGTGCCGGCACCGTGCTCGATCGCAACATGCTCGCGGCGGCGGAAGCGGCCGGTTCGCAATTCATCGTCACCCCGGGCATCACCCGTGACCTGCTTGAAGCCAGCGTCGACAGCCCGATTCCGCTGTTGCCGGGCATCAGCAACGCGTCCGGCATCATGGAAGGCTACGGCCTGGGTTATCGTCGCTTCAAGCTGTTCCCGGCTGAAGTCAGCGGCGGCGTGGCGGCAATCAAGGCCCTTGGCGGCCCGTTTGGCGAAGTGAAATTCTGCCCGACCGGCGGTGTCGGCCCGGCCAACATCAAGAGCTACCTGGCGCTGAAAAACGTCATGTGCGTCGGCGGTAGCTGGATGCTCGATCCAGAATGGATCAAGAACGGCGACTGGGCGCGTATTCAGGAGTGCACCGCCGAAGCCCTGGCGCTGCTGGACTGATCCCGCCGGATTCAATTGTTACCTGACACTTCGTTGTGTGTTCTACGGCTTTACGGTGCGCTTGGTCGGTGCACCGTTTTTTTGCCTGAAAAAAAGCGCCAGGAAATCACGCGATACACAGTTACCGCACGGCCGTTTTTGTGTGGCGCTAATCTGCGTTCATCTTACGGAAGAGAGAACGCCTCATGGACGACCATCAGACTGTAGCTTTATCAATTCAATCTCTGCCCCCGCAACAGTTGCCCGTCGCGCACAGCTTCAAACAGCGCGAAACCTCGCCAGGCGTGCGCAACATCAGCCGAGGCCTCGAAGGCCCGCCGCTGCTGTTGCGGCTGGCATTGGTCGACGCCATGACCGCCGCGTCGGTCGTTGGCGCGCTGGTGCGGATCGAGCAGCACAACGGCGCCGAGACGTTGTGCGGTAGCCAGTCGACCGACAGTCAGGGCATCGTTCGTTTCACCAGCCTTTACCCGGATCGGCACAGCGCCTTTGCTTGCCTCGCTCTGAGTGTCGCCCTCGCCAGCGACGATCAACAACCGCAGCTCTATCAGGAAGCCTGGGCAGGTAGCGTGCATCTGCCAGGCGTCTGCAACTGTGCAGTTGTAGATGACGATGCGGCGCGGCTGGTGGTGCGCCCGATCACAGACCATGGCCTGGATGACGGCTACTACGCCAGCCTGACAATCGGCATCGACACCTTTGCCCTGTCATCGCAAATCGGCGTGGCGGGCTACGACAAGCAGCCCATCTCGCCGTTCTAGCGCAGCTCTTGCAGCGCACGTACCAGCCGCTGCATGTCTGCCGCAGTGGTGGTCAGCCCCGGTGTGACGCGGATGCTCGGTCCGCTGGCGGCGCCATGGCGGACCACGGTGAACAGGTTGTGCTCGTTGAGTAGACGCTCGGCCATCGCCTGTTGATCGTCGTGCCGGGTGAAACGCAGCGAAGTGATCCCGCAATACAAGCGTGGATCGTCCGGAGTCATCACCTCGATGCCCGGCAAGTGCCGCACCGCGCCGACCCAGAGGTTGCGCAGGTAATTGAGGCGCGCACCCTTGGCGGCGGCGCCACCGAGTGCAGCGTGTTCCTCGAACACCAGCGGCAAAGTCATCAGCGCCGGAATGTTCGGCGTGCTGTACGAGGTGCGTGCGCGCACGTCGTTGGCCGGGAAGTGCATCTCGCCCATGTCTGGATCGATGTCGGCCAGACGTTGCGGTGCGATGTAAAGGAAACCAAGGGTCAGCGGGGCGCCGATCCACTTGTGCAGGTTGTAGCCGGCGAACGCAATGCCGAGCGCATCGAGATCGAAATCGATCTGGCCGAGGGCGTGGGCGCCGTCGAGGATGATGTCGACGCCATGTTCTTTCGCCAGCGCAGCGATGTCCGCTACCGGCATGACCAGACCGGTGCGGTGGGTGACGTGAGTCAGCGCCATCAATTTCAGTTTCGGCTGGCGAATGAACGCCTCGCGGTAGGTCTCCAGCAGGCTGTCGAAACTGGCCGGATGCGCGTGGGCAATCTCGATCACTTCGGCGCCGCGCTGCCGGGCCAGCCAGCGCATGGCGCCTTTGACCGTGTCGTATTCGAGATCGCTGATCAGCACCTGATCGCCAGGCTGCAAACGGTTGTAGTTGCGGATCAGTGATTGCAGGCCTTCGGTGGCGTTGCGGGTGAAGGCCAGGCTTTGCGCGCGCACGCCGATCAGCTCGGCCAGTTGCGCGCGGATTTCGAGGTTGTCGTGCTGCTCGAAACGCTGGCGCGCATACACCGAGTTGCTGCTGTTGATCCGTTCGATATTGCGCTGGTATTCCTCGATCACCGTGCGCGACATGCGTCCGAAATAACCGTTCTCAAGGTTCACGGGGCCGGGCTGAACGTCGTAACGGTCGGCGAACGTTCGCCAGAAGTCTTCGTCACGGGCGCGGCGGGTGTTATCGGGCATGGTCGACGAGCTCTTAAAGAGGAGGGCGCTTCAATGGCGCGGTGCGGGTTTGCCATGTTTGGCGCGCAGCGGTTCGAGCAGATCGGAGAGGCCGTTGTGGTCGATCTCGTGCATCAGCGCGAGCAGGCCGCCGAGTTCGCCGTGGGGAAAACCCTGACGGGCGAACCAGTTCAGGTAAGGCCCCGGCAGGTCGGCGATGATCCGGCCCTTGTATTTGCCGAAGGGCATTTCGCGGGTGATCAGCAATTCGATTTTTTCGGGATTCATCGTTCTTCGTCTGGCTTCAAAGCTAACGGGGAAAATACAGGCATTCTGCATGCAGGCCAAATGACAGATCATGCAAAAAACCAGCATACAGATGGTTCAATGTTTTATAACTTATTGAAAATAAACGGTTTATTTTTGAAAGCGAAGCTGGCACGCACACTGCAATATTCCTTGCATCTTCAACCAACCGCAAGGAATTGGAAAATGACTGACGTAAACAAAGAAGCCATTTCTGTACTCAACGACCTGATTGAAACCTGCAAGGACGGTCAGGAAGGGTTCAAGACTTGCGCCGAAGACATCAAGCACCCAGAACTGAAAACCCTGTTCGTACAGCGCTCCGCCGACTGCGCCACTGCCGCTGCCGAGCTGCAGGCGCAAGTGCGTTCGCTGGGTGGCGATCCGGAAACTTCCACCAGCGTCAGCGGTGACCTGCACCGTCGCTGGGTCGACGTCAAAGCCATGTTCACCGGCAAAGACGAAGAGGCTGTGCTGAACGAAGCAGAGCGCGGTGAAGACCATGCACTGAAGGCTTATCGTGAAGCGCTCGAGAAGATCAACAAGCACAACCTGGTGGGCATCAAGGATGTGGTTGAGCGTCAGTACCACGGCGTACAACGCAACCACGATCAGGTGAAAGCCCTGCGTAACCAGGCTCGCGCTAACTCGTAAGGGTTTTGCTGACACAAAGTGTGGGAGCGAGCCTGCTCGCGAATGCGGTGTGTCATGCAACGATACTGTTGCTGACACGACCCCTTCGCGAGCAGGCTCGCTCCCACTTTTGTTATGCGTTATCCATCAGCCAATACTGATCGCCGGCAACGTCGGCAACGTCACTGTCTGCTGTTTGCGTGGCGCGAGAATCTCGGCCTCCCCATCCACCACCAACTCATCACGCTGGTTGAACACGCGAGTCGCAATGCGTACGCGAAATTTCGGCAGCTTCTCGAGAATTTCCAGGCGCACGGTCAACGTGTCGCCAATCTTCACCGGCTTCTGAAAGCTCATCTGCTGGCCGATATAAATAGTCCCCGGCCCAGGCAGCTCGCACGCTACCGCCGCGCTGATCAGCGCGCCGCTGAACATGCCATGGGCGATACGCTCCTTGAACATGCTCGCCGCGGCAAACTCGGCGTCCAGGTGCACCGGGTTGTGGTCGCCCGACATCGCGGCAAACAGTTGAATGTCGCGCTCTTCGACGGTCTTGCTGTAGCTGGCGGTCTGGCCGACTTCGAGGGCTTCGTAAGGGATGTTGGTAACCTGGGTCATCGGTGTCGATTCCTGTGGCGGACTGAGTCAATCCGCAAAAATTATTCGCTGCGATGCGCACGCGGATGGCTCAAGGCCTGATCGATCCAGGCCAGCACATCGGCGATCACTTCGTCGCGGTTGGTTTCGTTGAACAATTCGTGCCGGGCCTGCGCATAGATCTTCAGTTGCAGGTGCTGGCTGCCGGCCGCGCGCAAGGCGTTGGCCAGATCTGTCAGACGCTTGCCTTCACTCACCGGATCACATTCGCCGCCGATGACCAGCAGCGGCAGGCCCGGATCGATCTGGGCGAGATTGGACGCTTTGCTGATCTGCTGCAAGCCGCCGAGCAGGTCGATCCACAATTGATTGGTGCAGCGAAAGCCGCAGAGTGGGTCGCTGGCGTATTTGTCGACTTCGGCCGGATCACGGCTAAGCCAGTCGAACGGCGTGCGCACCGGTTTGAATGTATTGTTGAACGAGCCGAACGACAGCCACTCGATCAGCGCACTGCGGCCTTTGCCGCCCTGACGCAGTTTTTCCAGGCGGGCAATCTGCCGCGCAGCGCGGTACAGCGCGACCGGTTGAAAATTCGAGCCGCTGAGAATCGCCCCGTGCAGGCTGGCGCTGTGGTGCAGCAGATAACCCTGGGCGAGGTAACTGCCCATGCTGTGCCCGAGCAGAATGATCGGCACGCCGGGGTGTTGCTGGCCGATGTGTTGGTTGAGGCTGGCCAGATCACCGAGCACTTTGCACCAACCGTCAGCATCGGCGTAATGACCGAGCGTGCCGTGCTGCGCGGTTCGGCCATGGCCACGCAAGTCCGGTGCGTATACGCCATAACCTTTGTCGCAAAAGGTTTCAGCGATCCGTGCGTAGCGGCCGCTGTGTTCCGCCATGCCATGCGCCACCAGAATCAGCGCTTTCAACGGTGCAGCGGGCAGCCATTGATTGACGAAGAGCCGGCTGCGGTCACTCGCGTCCAGCCAGAAGGTGTCGTGGATCATGGCGCTTCCTTTGCTCAGAGTCCGCACATTGTATAGCGCGTCTGATCAGCCCACGCCACGGGAGGAAGATTCACACGATCAATGACGGCTTTGCTCATATTTGCCTGAATGGCCATAGCTGCTAGTGTCCGTGAAGCTCCGCTTTTTCAGAAATGACAGAAGTGGCTCCCGGATCGGCTCAGGTAAAGAGGACAAGAACAATGCAACCTGATTTCTGGAACGACAAGCGCCCGGCCGGCGTACCGCTGGACATCGACATGACTGAGTTCAAGTCGGTAATCGAAGTGTTCGAGCGTTCCTGCAAGAAGTTCGCTGATCGTCCGGCGTTCAGCAACATGGGCATCACGCTGACCTACGCCGAGCTTGAACGCCAGAGCGCCGCGTTCGCCGGTTATCTGCAGGCGCATACCGATCTGGTTCCGGGGGATCGCATTGCGGTACAGATGCCCAACGTCCTGCATTATCCAATCGCCGTGTTCGGCGCCTTGCGCGCCGGTCTGATCGTGGTCAACACCAACCCGCTGTACACCGCGCGGGAGATGCGTCACCAGTTCAAGGATTCCGGCGCCCGTGCGCTGGTGTACCTGAACGTGTTCGGGCAGAAAGTCCAGGAGGTGCTGCCCGACACCGACATTCAATACCTGATCGAAGCGAAGATGGGCGACCTGATGCCCACCGCCAAGGGCTGGCTGGTCAACACCGTGGTCAGCAAAGTGAAGAAAATGGTCCCGGCCTATTCGCTGCCGCAGGCGATTTCTTTCAAAAGCGCATTGCGCATGGGCCGTGGCCTGGGGATCAAACCGCTCAAGGTGACGCTCGACGATATCGCCGTGCTGCAATACACCGGCGGCACCACTGGCCTGGCCAAGGGCGCGATGCTCACTCATGGCAATCTCGTCGCCAACATGCAGCAAGTGCGCGCCTGCCTCGCCCAACTCGGCCCGGACGGCCAACCGCTGTTGCGTGAGGGCCAGGAAGTGATGGTGGCGCCGCTGCCGCTGTACCACATCTATGCGTTCACCGCGAACTGCATGTGCATGATGGTCTCGGGCAACCACAACGTTCTGATTACCAACCCGCGGGACATTGCCGGCTTCATCAAGGAGCTGAAAAACTGGCGCTTCTCGGCGCTGCTGGGTTTGAACACCTTGTTTGTGGCGCTGATGGAACATCCGGATTTCAAGACGCTGGATTTCTCCAGCCTGAAACTGACCAACTCCGGCGGTACTGCGCTGGTCAAGGCCACGGCTGAACGCTGGGAGCAGGTCACGGGTTGCCGCATCACCGAGGGTTACGGTCTCACCGAAACCTCGCCGGTGGCCTGCACCAATCCCTACGGCGATCAATCGCGTCTGGGCACGGTCGGTTTGCCGGTGCCCGGTACGCTGTTGAAAGTGATCAGTGACGACGGCGCCGAGCAGCCCCTGGGCGAGCGCGGCGAGTTGTGCATCAAGGGTCCGCAAATCATGAAGGGTTACTGGAACAAACCCGAAGCCACCGCCGAAGTGCTGGATGCCGAAGGCTGGTTCAAATCCGGCGACATCGCCGTGATCGACCCCGATGGCTTTGTGCGCATCGTCGATCGCAAGAAAGACATGATCATCGTTTCCGGCTTCAACGTGTACCCGAACGAAATCGAAGACGTGGTCATGGCTCACCCCAAAGTCGCCAACTGCGCAGTGATCGGCGTGCCGGACGAGCGTTCGGGCGAGGCGGTGAAGCTGTTTGTGGTGGCGCGTGAAAGCGGCGTCAGCCTCGAAGAGTTGAAGGCCTACTGCAAAGAGAATTTCACCGCGTACAAGGTGCCGAAACACATCGTCTTGCGTGAGTCATTGCCGATGACGCCTGTCGGCAAAATTCTGCGGCGGGAGTTGCGGGATATAGCCTGACCGGTGAATGGCCGCGCTTGGGGCGGATCGCGAGCAGGCTCACTCCTACAGGGGATGTAAGTGATCTCTGTAGGAGTGAGCCTGCTCGCGATTTTTGTTTGGCACCCCTGAAAACCGGGGCTTTTGCGGGTTTCTAGGATTTTTGCTCTAAAATGACTGCTAGATAGTCTTGAGTCATCAATATGACTGTAGGGGCCGCTTTTGGCTCTAGTCGACCCTCGGCAAAGCTGCTACTCTCGGCGCGCTTTGTGACTTCTCGGCCTGTGTAAAAGCCAGATTCACCAATACAAAACACACACCAATAATAATCGCATCAAATGCGGTGAAGAATTCGCGTTGCTGAGGAGTGGGCTTCCATGATCGAAGACTTTTGGAAGGATAAATACCCGGCTGGAATCGCTGCCGACATCAATCCGGACGAGTATCCGAACATTCAGGCAGTGTTGAAGCAATCCTGCCAGCGCTTCGCCAACAAACCGGCTTTCAGCAACCTCGGCAAGACGATCACCTACGGTGAATTGTACGAATTGTCCGGGGCGTTTGCCGCGTATCTGCAACAGCATACCGATTTGCAACCGGGCGATCGAATCGCCGTGCAACTGCCCAACGTGCTGCAGTACCCGGTCGCCGTCTTCGGGGCGATTCGCGCCGGGCTGATCGTGGTCAACACCAACCCGCTGTACACCGCGCGGGAAATGGAACACCAATTCAACGACTCCGGCGCAAAAGCGCTGGTGTGCCTGGCGAACATGGCGCACCTGGCTGAAGCCGTGGTGCCGAAAACCGGCGTCAAGCACGTCATCGTCACTGAAGTCGCCGACCTGTTGCCGCCGCTCAAGCGCCTGCTGATCAACAGCGTCATCAAGTACGTGAAGAAGATGGTGCCGGCCTACCACCTGCCCAAAGCCGTCAAGTTCAACGATGTGCTGAGCAAGGGCCACGGCCAGCCTGTGGCCGAAGCCAATCCGCACAGCGGCGATGTGGCGGTGCTGCAATACACCGGCGGCACCACCGGCGTGGCCAAGGGCGCAATGCTGACCCACCGCAACCTGGTCGCCAACATGCTGCAGTGCAAGGCGCTGATGGGTTCCAACCTCAATGAAGGTTGCGAGATCCTGATCACGCCGCTGCCGCTGTACCACATCTATGCGTTCACCTTTCATTGCATGGCGATGATGCTGATCGGCAACCACAACATCCTGATCAGCAACCCGCGCGACTTGCCGGCGATGGTCAAGGAACTGTCGAAGTGGAAGTTCAGCGGCTTTGTCGGCCTTAACACCTTGTTCGTCGCGCTGTGCAACAACGAAGCGTTCCGCAAGCTGGATTTCTCCGCGCTGAAAGTCACCCTGTCCGGCGGTATGGCCCTGCAACTGGCGGCGGCCGAGCGCTGGAAAGCCGTGACCGGTTGCGCCATCTGCGAAGGCTATGGCATGACCGAAACCAGCCCGGTGGCCACGGTCAACCCGATCCAGCACATTCAGATCGGCACCATCGGCATTCCCGTGCCATCGACCCTGTGCAAAGTCATCGACGATGCCGGTGTCGAGCAGCCGCTGGGCGAAATCGGCGAACTGTGCGTCAAGGGCCCGCAAGTGATGAAGGGTTACTGGCAGCGTCAGGAAGCCACCGATGAAATGCTCGACAGCGATGGCTGGCTGAAGACCGGCGACATCGCGCTGATCCAGCCGGACGGCTACATGCGCATCGTCGATCGCAAGAAAGACATGATTCTGGTCTCCGGTTTCAACGTCTACCCGAACGAACTGGAAGACGTGCTGGCAACCTTGCCGGGCGTGCTGCAATGCGCGGCCATCGGCGTGCCGGACGAAAAGTCGGGTGAAGCGATCAAGATTTTCATCGTCGCCAAACCGGGCGTGACCCTGACCAAAGAGCAGGTCATGGACCACATGCGCGCCAACGTCACGGGCTACAAGGTGCCGCGTTCGGTGGAGTTCCGCGATGCGCTGCCGACCACCAACGTCGGCAAGATCCTGCGCCGCGAATTGCGTGATGAAGAGCTGAAGAAGATCAAGGCCAAGTCCGCCGCGTAAATAAAAAGCCCCGCAAATGCGGGGCTTTTTGTGGGTGCTTGGTACGGCTTGATCGTTCCCACGCTCTGCGTGGGAATGCCGCCCCGGACGCTCTGCGTCCAGCACTGCAGGGACGCAGAGCGTCCCGAGATGCATTCCCCTGTGGGAGCGAGCCTGCTCGCGAAGCTGTTACTGACGAAACGGCGCAAAATTCACATTGGTCCCCGCCGGCCGCATGTCCTGCAGATACGAATCCTTGTCCGCACTCAGCTCCAGGCTCAGGGCCGCTTTGCGCTTGCCTTCGTTGCGAATCACCAGGCCTTCGAGTTTTTCGCGCAAGAACACCGTCGGCACTTTCAGGTGCAGCAGTTCGTCGGTGGCGGGGGTGTGCATCAGCAGGTGAATCCACTCGTACTGACCGATCGCCAGGCGCGACACCGGCAGGTCGAACCACCAGATGTTGCGGTTGCGGTTCAGTTCAGCGAAGTGGCAGTTGTTGGTGCCAAGCACGGCGCCGCCCAGTTCCTTGTTGCGACGGGCGATGGCCTGCGTTTTATCGAGTTTCATAACATTCCTGCGGATCGGTGTCTGGCGCCCAGCGCCCATGGGTGAGCATTCTCAAGGCAACGCCGGCAAACATAAAGCGCAACCTGCGCGCTGCGACGAAATGAGCGGCAAATAAATGAAACTTGCAGCGAAGCGCTCCAGTCAATCGTTACGTACTGACTTTCTTCCCTTTATGCATCACGGAGAAACACCATGAGTAGCACAGGCGATAAAGTAAAAGGCATGGCCAACGAAGCAGTCGGCAACATCAAGCAAGGTGTCGGCAAAGCTACTGACAACGACAGGCTGCATGCGGAAGGCAAGATTCAGGAGAAAAAAGGCGAAGCCCAACAAGCGGTTGGCAACGCCAAGGACGCGGTGAAAAAAGGCGTCGACAAGGCGTAATCCAGCCTTGAACGAATCACACGAACGGCCATCCAAGGATGGCCGTTTTTGTGTCAAAAACCTGCGGATGCCGACGAAGATCGCCAAACAGGCTAACGTGATGTAAAAAACGGCCCCTGAGTCGCCACGACTTCAACCTGTACTGCGGCGAAAGGAGACGCGAATGATTTTTCCGGACATGAAAGGTCTGCCCCTGCACCGGGTGATGGTGCGCACGGTCACTGAATTCGTCGACGACGAAATGTCGACCTATGCCTCGGCACTGGCCTACCAGATGCTGTTCTCGTTGTTCCCGTTCATTCTGTTCCTGATCGCGCTGATCGGTTTCCTGCACTTGCCGGATTTCTTTTCCTGGCTGCGCCTGCAATCGGAACTGGTGCTGCCGCCGCAGGCGCTGGAGCAGGTCAACCCGGTGATCGACCAGTTGCAGCAATCCAAGGGCGGCCTGCTGTCGATCGGTATCGTCATCGCCCTGTATACGGCTTCGGCCGGCGTGCGCCTGATGATGAGCGCGATGAACGCAGCGTACGACGTGGTCGAAGGCCGGCCGATCTGGAAGCGCTTCCCGCTGTCGATTGTCTACACCGTGGGCATTGCTGGCATGTTGCTGGTCGCGGCGGCGCTGATGGTGCTTGGGCCGCAGGTGATGGGCTGGATCGCCGCGCAAGTGGGGCTGGAGGACTTCATTGTGACCGTGTGGACGATCGCGCGCTGGCCGGTGATCGTGATTCTGATGATGATCGCCGTGGCCCTGATCTACTACGTCATGCCTGACGTCAAACAGGAGTTCCGCTTCATCACCCCAGGTTCGGTGCTGGCCGTGGTGGTGTGGATCCTGGCGTCGTTGGGGTTCGCCTTCTATGTGAAAACCTTCGCCAACTACAACGCGATGTATGGCAGCATCGGGGCGATCATCGTGCTGTTGCTGTATTTCTACATTTCCGCAGCGGTGCTGTTGCTCGGCGCGGAAATGAACGCGGTGATCGAGCACATGTCCAGCGAAGGCAAGGACAAGGGCGAGAAAGCCCCCGACGAGCCCGACGAACATCCCAAACAACATGTCTCGGGCCTGGGTCGCGATCACTCGCTCAAGCCGGACACTGACGAAGTCTGACCATGATCCGTGAAATTCTCAAAATGGGCGACGAGCGTCTGCTGCGCATCGCCCCGCCGGTTCCGCCGGAAATGTTCAACAGCGCCGAGCTGTGGCAACTGATCGACGACATGTTCCAGACCATGGAAAGCGTCGGCGGTGTCGGCCTGGCCGCGCCGCAGATTGGCGTCGATCTGCAACTGGTGATCTTCGGTTTCGAGCACAGCGAGCGCTATCCGGATGCTGAAGCGGTGCCGCAGACGATCCTGATCAATCCGCTGATCACACCGTTGAATCCGTACACGGAAGAGGGCTTCGAAGGTTGTCTGTCCGTGCCCGGCTTGCGTGGGGCGGTGGATCGCTATCAGCAGATTCGTTATGAGGGTTTCGATCCGAAGGGCGAGCCGATTGTGCGCGTGGCTTCAGGCTTTCATGCGCGGGTGGTGCAGCATGAGTGCGACCATCTGATCGGCCGGCTGTACCCGTCGCGCATTACCGATTTCAGCAAGTTCGGTTTTACCGAAGTGATGTTTCCGGATCTTGATCCCAACGCTGACGACTGATCCAAACCCTGCATTATCCCCTGTGGGAGCGAGCCTGCTCGCGAAGACGGTGCATCAGCCCACACATTCGGGACTGATAATCCGCTTTCGCGAGCAGGCTCGCTCCCACATTGTTTCAATGCGAGCTCAAAGAATTCAGTCCCATCGCAATCATCGGCTTGCTCCGCGCATAGCGGCTCAACCGTTCCGCCATCGCCTGCGGCAATGACGGGTCGAAACTGAACCCGCGCCGCTCATAGAACCCGCGCAGATCCGGATGACAGAACAGCCACACCGGCTCGCTCACCGCTTGAGTGGCCGCCGCGATCAACTGCGCGGCAATCCCCTGTTCGCGGCACTGCGGATCGACGAATAACCCGGTCAACCAATGCCCACCCGCCACCGGTCGCAGGCACAGCGCCGCGACGATGTCCCCGCGCCGAGCCACCCACAACTGCGCATCGCGCACGGCTTTCATCGAGGACTGGTGGCGGCGGTAGAACTTGTTAATCAACGGCCAGAGCGACGCGTCGAGCAAGGTGTAATGGGTATCGGGCATGGACAGGGCTGTTCTGGGCAAAGCGGCGATTATATGAGAACGCGCGCCAACCGATAGCCCGGTTTGCACTACATTCCCCTGTGGGAGCTAGCCTGCTGGCGATAGCATTCTCCCCGGCAACATCGCCGCCTGATCAATCGCCATCGCGAGCAGGCTCACTCCTACATTTGATCGTTTGAATTGCGGCAGATGCCGTCATCCCTCGGCTCAGCTTCGTGCGCTGAACCGTTTCTTGTGCAAAAAGTGCCAGATACTGGCCGACTAGTGGCCTTGCGCACGGCAGCCGTCTGGCTATGCTTGACGTAACTAACTATGTCGACCGTCATGTCAAAACCCGACTGACTGGCATCGTTGGCCCGTGATTCATGCTGCCAGAGTGCGCAATTCAAGGCACCGACACTGAACCAACAAGGAGCGTCGCCTAAATGGAATTTCTTCAATGCGTTAGGGCTGGCCCGCGTGCGGGCTATCAAGAGAAGGATGTCTTGATTAGAACGTCGCTGCATGGACGCTCCGATTGATCATCATTAATCACCTGACAACTTTCTCCCGTGGAGGAAGGCGTGTGCCTGTTCCACGGAACGTAGTGGTGGATCTTGAAAGACCAGAACTTTCATTAAATCGAAAGACCGCGCGGAAGGTGATACAACCATGTTCAACCTACATCACAAGGCTGACCTGCAGGAAATCGAGCGCTTCAGTTGCGCGCTGACCGAGACCAACGCCAAGTTGGCCGCGATCAGCCGCTCGATGGCGATGATCGAGTTCAGCCCTGACGGCATCGTCCTCGATGCCAACGACAACTTCTGCAAGACCATGGGCTACAGCGCCGAGGAAGTACGCGGCAAACACCATCGGATCTTTTGTGAGGAGAGTTACTACCGCAGCGAGGACTACGCCAGATTGTGGCGCGACCTGGCCCGTGGCGAACCCCTGAGCGGGACGTTTCTGCGCTTGAACAAGAGCGGCCGGGAGATCTGGCTCGAAGCCAGTTACATGCCGGTGTTCGGTCCCGACAAAGAAGTCAGAAGCGTGATCAAAGTTGCTGCGGATATCAGCGCACGCATCAACAAGGAACACGAAGAAGAGGCGATGCTGGCCGCGATCAGCCGTTCGATGGCGGTGATTGAGTTCACCCCCGAAGGCAATGTCATCGCCGCCAACGATAACTTTCTGCAGACCATGCAGTATTCGCTCAACGAAATCGTCGGCCAGCATCACAGCCTGTTCTGTCACCGCAGCGAATCCGAGTCCACGCAATACAAGGCGTTCTGGGCGTCGCTCAATCGCGGCGAATACCACTCGCACCGCTTCGAGCGCAAGAACAAGTCCGGGCACATGGTTTATCTGGAAGCGTCATATAACCCGTTGTTCGATGCCAAGGGCCGCTTGTACAAAGTGGTCAAGTTCGCCAGCGACATCACCCGCCAGATGACCACGTTGCAGAGCGCCGCCGAATCCGCCCACAGCACCTCGGTACAAAACGACGCCTGCGCGCAAAAAGGCTCGCAGGTGGTGCAGCAGACCGTGCAGATCATTCAGGACATTTCCCGCGACCTCAACGAAGCTGCGGTGAGCATCGATGCGGTGAGCAAACAGTCGGACATCATCGGCACCATCGTCCAGACCATTCGCGGCATCGCCGACCAGACCAACCTGCTGGCGCTCAATGCTGCCATCGAAGCCGCGCGGGCCGGAGAGCATGGCCGCGGCTTCGCGGTGGTGGCGGACGAAGTGCGCAGCCTCGCGGCGCGGACCAGCCAGGCCACCCTGGAAATTGTCGATGTGGTGCGCAGGAATCACGACCTGTCGCTGAGCGCAGTGTCGAGCATGCAATCGAGCCTGAGCCGTACCGGGCTGGGTGTGGAACTGGCGAACGAGGCAGGGGAGGTGATTCTGGAAATTCAGCAGGGCTCGCGGCATGTGGTGGATGCGATCAGCCAGTTCAATGAGACCCTGCAATTGAACTGACCAGTTTTCAACATCCCCAATGACCCATGTGGGAGCGAGCCTGCTCGCGAAAACGGCGTGTCAGCCAAGCATAAAGCGACTGATACAAAGCCTTCGCGAGCAGGCTCGCTCCCACATTTGATTCAAGGTGATCTTAAAAAATCAAAGCGCAGCTAGAAACTTGTCCGCCGCTTTGTCGCTGTCCTTCACGTCGTTGTCTTTCTCGACCTGCGCCAGTTTCACCTTGTCCTGCAAGCGCTCGGCGATCTCTTTACCGATGGCCAGTTGTTTCTCCGGCGGCATGGCTTTGATGTCGTCTTCGGTCAGGCCCATCTCCTGCAGGATGCTGTCGCGCACGCGCTGTTCCGGCGTTTTGCTCATGTAGTCCTTGAATTCGTCGGTGGCGGTTTTCGCGGCGACCGTGGTGTCGGTCGATTGCAGGCCGACGCGGGTCTTGGCGAACGCCTCGTCGACGTTGTCACTGATGCGCGTGGCTTCGCTGACTTGCTGGGTGGCGATCTGGGTGGCCGAGTCTTGCACCTTGGCGGCTTGCGCCTGGGTCTGGCTTTGCAATGTTTGCAGCATGGCGCCGTGCAGGCCACCTTGCAGACCGGCCGCGGCGGTGGACGTCGCATCGTCGTTCAACGCTTTCGGCAAGTGAATGATTTGTTGTTGTTTGGCACTGATCAACATGATGGGCAGACCTGTGGGTGATGGCTGACCCGGGTTCAGGAGCAATTACCGTGCCTTGTACCAAAATCCTTGATTTTCAATCAGTTGAGAAAAATCGCACGATGCCCGGCGGTCAGCCCTTGCCGACAGACGGCAAAGGCTGACCGGTGCGGTTCAGCGATGGGCAATGTTCTCCAGCGCCAGATTACGCGTACGCGGACCAAAGCCACCGATGGTCAACATCACGATCAGCATGCTGCTGACAATGAACGCGAGCACGCCGGGCGTACCGAAGTTGTCGAGAAACAAGCCGATCAACAAGCTGCTGAACACTGTCGACAAGCGGCTGAACGAATAACAGAAGCCGACCGCGCGGGCGCGGATGTTGGTCGGGAACAGTTCGCTCTGGTACGAGTGATAACTGAAGCTCAGCCAGGCGTTGCAGAAGGTGATCATCACCCCGCAGAAGATCAGCCCGACGGCGCTGGTCTGCAGGGCGAACAGGGTGCCGAAGGTCATCGCGCCAAGGGCCGAGCCGACGATCTGCCATTTGTTCTCGAAGCGGTTGGCGAACTTCACAAACAACAACGGCCCGAGCGGGTAGGCGAGGGTGATGATGAAGGCGTACATCAGGCTGTGGGTGACGCTCACGCCTTGGCCTGAAAGCAGCGCCGGCAGCCAGTTGCCGAAACCGAAGAAGCCGATCGCCTGGAAAATGTGAAAGACGATCAGCATCAACGCGCGGCGGCGATACGGCGGTTGCCAGATATCGGCGAAACGGCCCTTGCCTTCGACATCCACCGGCACCGCTTCGGGCGCGTCCAGTGCTTTGCCATGATCTTTGGCGCAGCGCGCTTCGAGGCGGTCGAGAATCTGATTGGCTTCATCAAAACGGCCATGTTGCGCCAGCCAGCGCGGCGATTCCGGCAGACGCTTGCGCAGCCACCAGATAAACAACGCAAACACCGCGCTCGCCAGTACCACCCACCGCCACCCGGAAATACCGAACGGCGCCTGCGGCACCAGCCACCAAGACATCAACGCCACCGCCGGCACCGAGAGGAACTGCACGAAGAACGCAAAGGCAAACGCCGAGCTGCGCATGCGTTTGGGCACCAGTTCCGACAAGTAGGCGTCGATGGTCACCAGTTCGATGCCCAGGCCGATGCCCACCAGAAAACGCATGCCGATAATGCCCAGCGCCGAGGTCTGGATGCCCATCAACACCGTCGCCACCGTGTACCAGATCAGCGCAAAGGTGAAGATCGCCCGGCGGCCGAAGCGATCCGCCAATGGGCTGAGCAGGCTGGCACCGAGGAACAGGCCAAGGAACGTCGCCGAGGCGAACGCTGCCTGATCGGAAAACCCGAACACGCCTTGATTACCGGTGGCAAACAGGCCGTCGCGGATCAGACCCGGGCTGATGTAGGCGGTCTGGAACAGATCGTAGAGTTCGAAGAACCCTCCGATCGACAGCAGCGCCACCAGCCGCCAGATCGTCGCCACGGCGGGGAGGCGATCGATGCGGGCGGAAATCTCGGCGGCGCGGACCGGGTCGATGCCGTCGCTGGGCGCGGCGGCGAAGGCGTGAGCAGTCATGGGCAGATCCATTTTTTATTTGATGGAAAAGCTTAGCCTGCTATCGGAGTTCACGGATTGTGAATATCTGCGTTAAACGATGCGCCACGACACTTTTCTTGCAATATTCGCTTACGAATTAACGATTTATGCTGCTGCCGCTGAATCCGGCAAGGCCGACGCGGGCAAGCCGAAGACGCGGTCGAACAGCCAGTTGAAGGCAAACGTGTAGCACGGGATGAAAATGATCAGTGCCAGATCCAGCAGAAACGCCTGCACCAGACTGATGTTCATCCACCACGCGATCAGCGGAATCAGAAACACGATCAACGTCAGTTGAAACCCAACGGCATGGGCGATGCGCCGTTTCACCGTGCGCGTGCGCGAGATCTGGCGACTCTCCCAGTGCTCGAACAGCGAGGTGTAGATGAAGTTCCAGGTCACGGCGATGGTGGTGATGATCACTGCCAGTGGCCCGGTGCTGCCCGGCGACGTGCCGGACAGCAGCGCCAGACCGAGGGCGGAGAAGGTCATGCCGATAACTTCGTAAAGCGACACGTAGACCAGTTTGCGTTTCACGCCTTGCATGGAGATTTGCCTCTATCTTGCGAATGACAGCCAACGGGGGTGGCGAAGGCGACGAAAGATAGCTTCAATAGAGCTGACAGAAAAAGTCAGGTCCTTTCAGTTTTGTTGACAGGTAAGCCGTTTGAATTTCAACAGCGACAGCATCGAATTATTTCTTGCGGTGATCGAGCGCGGCTCGTTTTCCTCCGCTGCGCGGGCGTTGGGCAAAGTCCCTTCGGCGGTAAGCATGGGCATTGGCAATCTTGAAGCCGAGCTTGGCTATCTGCTGTTCGATCGCAGTCATCGAGAACCGCAACCCACCGCCATGGCCCTGTCTCTGGTGCCGCACGCACGGCTGATCGCCGAGCAGCTCAAGCAGTTACAGGTGCATGCGGTGGAGTTGTCGCTGGGGCTGGAGAGCAAGTTGTCGATTGGCGTGGTGGCGGACATTGACCGGCGCCGTTTGCTCGCGGCGATCAAGGTGATCACCGAGCGTTATCCGTTACTCGATATCGAAGTGCTGACAGCGCCGCAGGATGACGTACTGGCAATGTTGCACAGCGGTCGCGTCGGTCTGTGCCTGGCGTTTGCCGGGTTGCGCATGAACGTGCTGGAGCGCTTCCAGTTTGTCGGCAATGAACGGATGATCGCCACGCTGGCGGCGGACAGTCCGTTGTTGCAGGGGCGGGATGTGTTTCTCGAGGATCTGGTCCAGGTGCGGCAGATCATCGTTGCCAGCCGTGACCTGCCGATCAGCGAAACGCGACCCTTGGTGGCGCAATCGTATTGGCGCACCGACAGCCTGGAAGCGGCGATGGACATGGTCGAGGCGGGGTTGGGCTGGGGTAATTTCCCGCTGTCGGTGGTGCAATCACGACTGGATGCGGGGCGCTTGCAGCGGCTGAATTTTCGCAACATCGAAAACGGCCTGGTGATGCCGGTGCATGCGGTGTGGCTCAAGAGTCAGCCGTTGCAGAAGGGCGCGTTGGCTGTGGTTGACTTGCTCAGTCATTGAATCTGATGGAGATCCCCTGTGGGAGCGAGCCTGCTCGCGAAGCGGTGTATCAGTCGGCGTTTACTTGTCTGGCACACCGCTATCGCGAGCAGGCTCGCTCCCACAGGTAAGGGGTTATGTGCTTTCGCGAACCTTCAGCTCAAAACCCATGTCTTCCACCGGGCGCGGCACTTTGTTGCCGGCCATCAGCGTCAGCATCTGTTCCGCCGCGCGCCGGCCGATGGCCTCGCGCGGGGTGTTGATGCTGCTCAGGCGCGGCACCATATGCTCGGACATCGGCAAGTCGTTGAAGCCAAGAATCGCCACCTGCTCGGGGATCTTGATGCCATTGCGCAGCGCTTCGAGCAAGGCGCCCTGGGCGAGGTCGTCGTTGCCAAAGAAAATCGCATCGACATCCGGATGCGCCGCCAGCAATTGCAGAAACAACTCGCCACCCAAGCCCACCGATGAAGAACGCGGTGTCAGCACTTCCAGATCCGGGTCGTAGCGGCCGGCCTTCTGCAACGCTCGGCGAAATCCTTCACCGCGCAGCAGGGTGCGCTGATCGAGCTGTGCGCCGATGTAGGCCAGGCGTTTGCGTCCGCGAGAGAGTAAATGTTCGGCGGCGGTTTCCCCGGCGCTCAGTTGCGAGAAACCCACGCAATTGAGCCCGGCGCTGCTGTCCAGTTCCATCATGTACACGCAGGGAATGTTGCTGGCCTCGATCATCCGCCGCGAACTCTCGGTGCGATCGAACCCGGTCAGCAGAAAGCCGCGCGGCTGATAAGCCATGTAGTTGCGCAGCAGGTTTTCTTCTTCATCGCGCGAGTAGTGGAAGTTGCCGATCAGCACTTCGAAGCCCTTGGGCGTCAACACCCGATGAATGGCTTCCAGCGTGTCGATGAACAGCAGGTTGGACAGCGACGGCACCAGCACCACCACCGAATGGCTCTGCGCCGAGGCCAGCGCACGGGCGGCGGGGTTGACCACGTAGTTGAGTTCGAGCGCGGCTTTCTGCACTTTTTCCACCAGTTCGGTGGCCACGGTGCTGACGCCGCGCAGGGCGCGGGAGGCGGTAATCGGGCTGACGCCGGCCAGGCGGGCAACTTCATTAAGGGTGGGACGGCCGGTGGTACGGGTATTTTTATCGTTCTTGGGGGAGGTCATCGGGCGGCTTGCCAAACAAAAATCAAGGCACTAAGGTAGCGCTGTCCTGATGCAGCTGCAAATGCGTGAGCGAGGTCCTGCCTGATCTTGGCTCTTTGGCGTTGGGAACGAACCTGCTGCAACCCAAAAAAACGACAAGAAGGCGTCGGCAACTTCTGCCTGTGCACTAGAGTCATAGCTAGCAAAGGTAGCGCTGTCTGCGCGCTGAGGTGTTATATGAGTCATCCCATCACCGCCCTGGTCATCATGGGCGTTGCCGGTTGCGGCAAGACGTGCGTCAGCGAGGCCTTGTGCCATTTGAGCGGCGCCACTGCCATTGAAGGCGATACTTTTCATCCGGCCGCGAACATCGAAAAGATGAGCGCGGGGATCCCCCTGAACGACGACGACCGCGCCGGCTGGCTCGACAGCCTGTGCGATGAACTGCGTCGCGTCGATGCGTCGGGCAAACGTCCGGTGCTGACCTGCTCGGCCCTTAAACACAGTTATCGCGAACGCCTGCGCAGCGCCTTGCCGGGCCTGGGTTTCGTGTTCCTGGAACTGACCCCTGAAGTGGCCGCCGAACGTGTCTCGCACCGTCCGGGCCATTTCATGCCGGCCACGCTGATCGAAAGCCAGTTCGCCACCCTCGAATCGCCCAAGGGCGAGCCGCTGACCCTGGCGCTCAACGCCTCGGTACACAGCGTTGAAGAGCTGGCACTGCAGGCTCACGTCTGGTGGCAGGCCCACGGTCTGAAACAGGCGGTATGAGTATGTTGAAAAAGACAGCGCTGTCCTCCCGACTTCTGTTCAACCCGCTTTAATAACAACAACAATCCAGGAGACACCTCCAATGTTCGGCATGTCCCACGAGACGTTCCTGCTGCTCGATGCAGTGGTCACGGTAATCGGTCTGATTATCCTGATCACCAAATTCAAGATTCACCCCTTCATCGCCCTGACCATTGCGGCCGCGTTCCTCGGCCTGACCTCGGGCATGCCGATCGGCACCATCATCAAAGCGTTCCAGGACGGCTTCGGTGGCGTGCTCGGTTTCGTCGGCATCATTCTGGCGCTGGGCACCATGCTCGGCAAAATGATGGCCGAATCCGGCGGGGCGGATCAGATTGCCCAGACCCTGATTCGCGCGTTTGGCAAGGACAAGGTCCAATGGGCGATGATGTTCGCCGCGTTTCTGGTCGGCATCCCGCTGTTCTTCGAAATCGGCTTCGTACTGTTGATTCCGCTGGTGTTCATCGTGGCGCGTCGCACCGGTGTGTCGATCATCAAGATCGGTATCCCGCTGCTCGCCGGCCTGTCCGCGGTACACGGTCTGGTGCCGCCGCACCCGGGCCCGCTGCTGGCCATCGGCGTGTTCGGCGCTGACATCGGCAAGACCATTCTCTACGGTCTGATCGTTGCGCTGCCGACCGCGATCATCGCCGGTCCGATTTTCGGTACGTTCATCGCCAAGCACATTCCGGGTCACCCGAATCAGGAACTGGTCGATCAACTGGCCCGCGAAAACGATTCGAGCGATCTGCCAAGCTTCGGCATCACCCTGGTTACCGTGCTGCTGCCGGTGTTCCTGATGCTGCTGAAAACCTTCGCTGACGTGGCGCTGCCGGACGGCAACTTCTTCCGCACCTGGATGGACATGATCGGTCACCCGATCTCGGCACTGCTGCTGGCATTGCTGCTGTCGCTGTACACCTTCGGCTACAAGCAGGGCATCGGCTCCAACCAGATGCTCAAGTGGCTCGACGCGAGCCTGGCGCCAACCGCTGCGATCATTTTGATCATCGGTGCCGGCGGCGGCTTCAAGCAGATGCTGGTCACCAGCGGCGTGGGCGATGTGATCGGTCACATGGCGGTCAGCGCACAGATCTCGCCGATCCTGCTGGCGTGGCTGGTGGCGGCGGTGATCCGTATCGCCACCGGTTCGGCGACTGTGGCGACCATCACTGGTGCCGGCATTGTGGTGCCGGTGGTGGGGATGATTCCGGGCGTCAACCGTGAGCTGCTGGTACTTGCGACTGGCGCCGGCTCGTTGATCCTGTCGCACGTCAACGACGCCGGTTTCTGGCTGGTCAAGCAGTACTTCAACATGACCGTGGCCGAAACCTTCAAGACCTGGACCGCGATGGAAACCATTCTGTCGGTAGTCGGCCTGGGCTTTATCCTGCTGTTGTCGCTGTTCGTTTAAACAGCTTCTTGCAGGCACAAAAAAACCGCAGCGATGCGGTTTTTTTGTGGGTGGAATTTCGAGGCCGGACACATGATCGTTCCCACGCGCAGCAAAGGAATGCAGCCCGGGACGCTCCGCGTCCCAAAGCGGACGCAGAGCGTCCATTGAGGCATTCCCACGCAGAGCGTGGGAACGATCAGACGTTAGGCGCCAGATTTTGCGACTAAGCCATCCGCGCGAAACATCCCGCGAATCCCGCGCACAGCCTGGCGGATGCGGTCCTGGTTTTCGATCAGGGCGAAGCGCACGTGATCATCGCCATACTCGCCAAACCCCACTCCCGGCGACACGCAGACCTTGGCCTCGGCGAGCAGTTTCTTGGCGAACTCCAGCGAACCCAGGTGCGCATACGCCTCGGGAATCTTCGCCCATACATACATCGATGCCTTCGGATTCTCGACCATCCAGCCCAGCTCATGCAGGCCTTTGACCAGCACGTTGCGGCGCTGGCGATACTGCTCGGCGATGTCGCGCACGCACTGCTGATCACCTTCCAGCGCAGCAATCGCCGCCACTTGCAGCGGGGTGAACGTGCCGTAGTCGTGGTAGCTCTTGATCCGCGCCAGGGCGTTGACCAGTTCCGGGTTGCCGACCATGAAACCGATGCGCCAGCCAGCCATGTTGTAGCTCTTGGACAGGGTGAAGAACTCCACCGCAATGTCCTTGGCGCCCGGTACCTGCATGATCGACGGGGCTTTCCAGCCGTCGTAGACGATGTCGGCGTAGGCCAGATCGTGGATCACCAGCACGTCGTACTGCTTGGCGAGGGCGATCACCCGTTCGAAGAAATCCAGCTCCACGCACTGCGCGGTCGGGTTCGACGGGAAGCCAAGGATCATCATTTTCGGCTTGGGGATCGAGCCGCGAATCGCCCGTTCCAGTTCGTCGAAGAAGTCCACGCCGGGCACCAGCGGCACGGAACGCACCTGGGCGCCGGCAATCACCGCGCCGTAAATGTGAATCGGATAGCTTGGGTTCGGTACCAGCACCGTGTCGCCCTGATCCAGGGTCGCCAGCATCAAATGCGCCAGGCCTTCCTTGGAGCCGATGGTGACGATGGCTTCGCTTTCCGGGTCGATATCGACCTCGTAGCGTTGCTTGTACCAGTTGGAAATCGCCCGGCGCAGCCGCGGAATACCCTTGGACGTCGAGTAACCGTGGGTGTCTTCGCGCTGGGCGACTTGTACGAGTTTTTCGACAATGTGCGGCGGCGTGGCGCCGTCGGGGTTGCCCATGCTCAAGTCGATGATGTCTTCACCACGACGCCTGGCAGCCATCTTCAGCTCGGCGGTGATATTGAAAACGTACGGGGGGAGTCGATCGATGCGCGCAAAGCGGCGCGGCGAACCTTGTTCGGCCATTGTTGCCTCGGATAACGTAAGCGCCCGGAACCGTCCGAGCGACGCTGGTCACTGCGGTGACCTGTGGCGGAAGATAAGGGCGCTGATGGCATACTGTCCAGCCTGTTTGTAAACATTTTTTTCCGAAGGAAATCGGTCAATGGAATTCACCAGCGGCTTCTTGCTGAGCCTTTCGCTGTGCCTGGACATCGGCGTGGCCAACATCGCGATGATCACCCTGGCCATGCAGCGCGGCTACTTTCAGGGCTTTGCGCTGGGCTTGGGCACTTGCGTCGGCGACCTGATTTACGCAGTGCTGGCGCTGGCCGGGATGACCGTTTTGCTGCAATACGAAACTGTGCGCTGGGTGTTGTGGATCGGTGGTTCGGCGCTGTTGATCTATTTCGCGGCGAAGATGATTTACTCAGCGATTCACCATGAATCCCAGTTGGCGGCCACGGCAGAAGTGGGGCAGAACTCCCATCGCAAGGAGTTTTTGCGGGGGATCTTTCTCGCCATGTCGTCGCCGAGCGCGATTCTCTGGTTTGCGGCGGTTGGCGGCACGTTGATCGCTCGTTCCGGTGGCGGCGGCGCGATTAGCTCGGCGCTGTTTCTCGGCGGTTTTCTCTGCGCCGGGCTGCTGTGGTCGGCCGGTCTGTGCTTCGCCGCCAGCCACGGTGGCAAGCTGCTGGGGGACAAGCTGTTGCGCTATTCGTACCTGGCATCGGCGGCGATCTTCTGCTATTTCGCGGTCTACGTGATTCTTTCCGGCTACAACGAGTTTGTCGGTTCGGGCGCCGCCGAGCAGTTGCACACGCTGTAAACGAGCGAAACGGCTCGGGCTTCCTATACTCCCAGCCGAACCCACTTTTCTGTATCAGGGAGTCGCGTCATGGATGAGCAAACACGCGTCGAAGTGGCAGAACCTCGCTTCGAACACGGGCCGTTTCTGTTGATTGCCGGTTTCGGCGGGCGATTTACCCAGGATTCCACCGAAGACATTCCGGCGTTGTGGGAAAAACTCATTCCGCACCTGGGCAAAATTCCCGCGCAGGTGGGTGAGGTGACCTATGGCGTCTGCTGCAACGCGGACGGCGAGGGCGGCTTCGAGTACATCGCGGGGGTGCAGATCGACAAGCTTGATGAGTTGCCGGAGAAGTACCGTTGGGTTGAAATCCAGCCGCAGCATTACGCGGTCTTCGAGCACAAGGGGCGATTGGAGCAACTTCCCGAGACCTTTCAGTACATCTGGAACACCTGGCTGCCGCAGTCCGGCCGTGAAGCGGCGGATGCCCCGGAATTCGAACGCTACAGCGCAGATTTCAATCCGAAACTGCACACCGGCACGCTGGAAATCTGGCTGCCGCTCAAAGCCTGACAGCTACCCATCGAGGCGGATCATGTCCGCCCCGGTTGATCTGCTTTATGCTTGGCGACCTCAATTCCAATGATTTCCGAGTTGCCATGAACATCGTCATCCGTAACGTCACCGCCGCCGATCTGGACCGCTGCTACGCCATCGAAACCGTTGCCTACGAAGGCGATGAAGCCGCCACCCGCGAGAAGATCGCCACGCGCATCGCCACCTGGCCTGAAGGTTTTATCGTCGCCGAGGTGGATGGCGTGGTCGCCGGTTTCGTCAATTCCGGCGCGGCGTTCGATGTGCAGATGTCCGACGAAGCGTTCAAGGAACTGATCGGCCACGACCCGAAAGGGCCGAACGTGGTGATCATGTCGGTGGTCGTGCACCCGGATTATCAGGGCCAGGGGTTGGCCAAGCGGCTGATGGCCGAGTTCATTGAGCGCATGCGCGGGATGGATAAGGCGACAATTCACCTGATGTGTAAAGAGCAACACATCCCGCTGTATGCCGGGTTTGGTTTTGCCTACATCAAACCGTCGGAATCCGACCACGGCGGCATGGCGTGGCACGAGATGATTCTGACCCTTTGACCCTTTGACCCTTTGACCCAAACACCGAACCTGATCATTCCCACGCTCCGCGTGGGAATGCCTCTTGTGACGCTCTGCGTCACGCTTTGGGACGCGGAGCGTCCCCTGCTGCATTCCCACGCGGAGCGTGGGAACGATCATCGGCGACAGGGTCAGTAAAGAGAGTCGCGCACCCGCTTCGGAGCTTCAGCGTCATAAGTTTCAGCATCGAACTCACCCCCATTCAGGCGCTTGTGAAACGCGCCGGCACTTGGCAGCGCCGAGCGCGGCAGGTGGGTTTGCGGGTTCCACGCATCCGAACGAACGAACGCTTTCGAGCAGTGAAAAAACGCCGCCTCTACCGTCACCAGCAACACCGTTTTCGCCGCTTTGCCATTCACCGCAAAACTCTCCAGCAACTCAGGCTCAGCGCTGATCTGCGCCGTGCCGTTGACCCGCAGCGTCTCGCCAATCCCCGGAATGATGAACAGCAGCGACACCCGCGGGTCGTGCAGCACATTGCGCAAGGTATCGATGCGGTTGTTGCCCGGGCGATCGGGCAGGGCCAGGGTGCGTTCGTCGATGATCCGCACGAACCCGGGTTTGTCGCCGCGCGGCGAATTGTCGAGGCCATCGGCGCATATGGAGCTGACGATCACCAGCGGTGACAGCCGCACCATCGTTTGATAATCCTCGTTGAGAAAACCGATCTGCTTGCGCACCGCGCGTTCGTGCGGCTGGCCGTATATCGCTTCCAGTGCTGCGATTGACTCGATCATCGTGCCTCCCTCAACGATTCAGAAAAACAGCCCCATGCGCCGCTCGTAACCGATCCGGCCCTTGTAGGCTTCGCCGCTGTCGACGTAGCCGTGTTTGGCGTACAGCGCGATGGCCGCTTCATTGTCGGCGTCCACGGACAGTTCCAGCCCCTTGATTTCCGGCCAGGCTTCACGCGCGACGGCGGGCAGCGCTTGCAGGCATGCCTTGCCGTAACCCTTGCCTTGCGCGCGGCGATCGACCTGCAACGCGTGCAAGGTGGCGCTGTGTTCATTGGCCCAGTCGGGCAGTACCGGCGGACGCTTGAGCAGCAGGAACGCCACTGGCACCTCGTCCACCAACAAGGCAAAACCTTTTACGCCGGGGCCGGGTTTCGACAGCAGCGTGTGCAACGCGCCGTGAATGTCGCCGGAGAACTTGATCTGCTCGGCATGAATTTCAATCGCCTCGACTTGCTGACGCTGCAAGGCGTTCAGGCTGTCGTACGGTACGAGTCTGGCTGACACGGGAATTTCCTTTTTCCTACAAAGAGTGAGCCTCGGATTCTAGCGATATTGGCGTCGTGAAATATTTTTGTTTGGCCTGTCGATTCGCGCAAAGCACAAACGATTAAGGGTGTCTTCCCACAAAAAACACGGAGAACACCATGAACGCACACAGCGAAATCCAGACCCTGATCAACACCTATCGCGAAGCGGTGATGACCAAGGACGTCGAAAAAGTCATGGCCTTGTACGCCAACGACATCGTCTCGTTCGACGCGATCAAGGCCCTGCAATTCAAGGGCAAAGCGGCTTACCGCGCGCATTGGGTCGAGTGCATGCAAATGTGCCCCGGCCCGCACGTTTTCGAGTTTCAGGAAATCACCATTGAAAGCGCCGACAACATTGCCTTTGCCCACTGGGTCGCCAACTGCGGCGGGACCAATGAAAAAGGCGAAACCCAGAGCTGCTGGATGCGCGTCACCGCGTGTTATCGGCAGATCGGCGGCGCGTGGAAAATCGCCCATGAGCACTGGTCGGCGCCGTTCGATCCGATGAGCGGCGCGACGCTGTTCGATGTGCAGCCCTGATCTTCAGCCATAGTTGAACCGTTCGAATCAGGAGAACGCCATGAAGTATTTATGCCTGGTCTACAGCGACGAGCGCCTGCTGCATTCGTCGCCCGACAGCCCCGAAGACGCCGAATGCTGGGCCTACGCCGAGTCGATCCAGGGCAGCGGGCGGATGGTCGCCGCTGAAGCGCTGGAGTCAGTGGACACCGCCACCACGGTCAGAATGCGCAACGGCAAACTGTCGATCACCGACGGGCCGTTTGCCGAAACCAAGGAGCAACTGGCCGGCTTCTACCTGATCGACGCCAAGGACCTCAACGAAGCGATCCAGGTCGCCGGTAACATTCCGGCAGCGCGGGTCGGCAGCGTTGAGGTGCGACCGGTGCGGCAGTTGAATGTTTGACGTCCGGGCGCGGGTCGAGCAGGTTTACCGTCAGGATTCACGACGGATTCTGGCAACGCTGATCCGCCTGCTCGGTGATTTCGACCTCGCCGAAGAAGCCTTGCACGAGGCGTTCTTCGTCGCGGTCGAACGCTGGCAGCGCGACGGCGTGCCGGACAATCCGCGCACCTGGTTGGTCTCGACCGGGCGCTTCAAGGCGATTGATGTGTTGCGCCGGCGTGCGCGGTTCAAGGCTTCGCAACCGTTGTTGCTGGCGCAACTGGAAGAACTCGAACAGGCCGACTGGAGTGGCGAAGACGTGGAAGACGATCGCCTGCGGCTGATCTTCACCTGCTGTCACCCGGCGCTGGCGGCGGATGCGCAAGTGCCGCTGACCTTGCGTGAAGTCTGCGACCTGACCACCGAAGAAATCGCCCGCGCCTTTCTTTCTGCGCCGGCCGCAATCGCCCAGCGCATCGTGCGCGCGAAAGCCAAGATTCGTGACGCGAAAATCCCCTATCAAGTGCCCAGCCTGAAGGAATTGCCTGAACGCCTCGACAGCGTGTTGCGGGTGATTTATCTGGTGTTCAACGAAGGTTATTCGGCGTCGATCGGCACTGAGCTGACCCGCGAAGACCTCACGCGCGAGGCGATTCGCCTCGGGCGCCTGTTGATGGAATTGCTGCCGGAGCCGGAGGTCATGGGCCTGCTGGCGCTGATGCTGCTGCACGAATCGCGACGACCGGCGCGCACCTCGCCGAGTGGCGAACTGGTGCTGCTGGACGATCAGGACCGCGCGTTGTGGGACGCCGGGTTGATCGCCGAAGGCTGTGCGCTGGTCGAGCGCGCGCTGAGCACCCGGCGGTTCGGCCCGTATTGTCTGCAGGCAGCGATCGCGGCGGTACACGCCGAGGCGCCGCACGCAGCGCAAACCGATTGGGTGCAGATCGTCGGGCTGTATGACGTGCTGCTGCGGGCGCTGCCGTCGCCGGTGATCGAGTTGAATCGCGCGGTGGCGGTGGCCAAGCGCGATGGCCCGGGGGCGGGGTTGAGTCTGATTGAAGGGATTTTGCAACGTGGCGAATTGCAGGATTACCACCTGGCGCATTCGGCGCGGGCGGAGTTTTGTCGGCAGTTGGGGCGGGTGGGCGAGGCGCGCGAGGCGTATCAGCGGGCATTGGCGTTGACCCGGCAGGAGCCGGAGCGGCGGTTTATTGAAGGGCGTCTGAGCGAATTGGACTGACCTGATATCTCACTGGCCGTGCCGGCCTCATCGCTAGCAGGCTAGCTCCCACAGGTGTCGAGGGTGTCCATGAATAGTGTGTACGACTCGGACATTGTGGGAGCTAGCCTGCTAGCGATTGGCAGCGCCACTATTCCAGCATCTTCCCCAACAACCAGCTCCCCGCCGGCCCCGGCGGATACAGGCGTGACCACAGTGCATCGACGAACACCGGTTTCGGCCAGCCGCGCACGTTCAGTTCCACCAGCAAGTCATTGCCATAGCGCTGCGCCAGCCAGCGCGGCAGCGGTGCCCAGCCAAAACCTTTTTCGGCCATTTCCAGCAACATCAGATAACTTGGCGCCGACCACACCCGGCCTTTGCCGCGGCTGTCATACGGATTGACGATGGTCGCCAACCGCAACTCGCGATGCTCCTCAAGCAGCTGCTGATCCACCTGTTCAAGCTTCGCCAGCGCATGCTCGCGGTTGACGAACAGCGCAATTTCGGTGCGTTCGGCCACGGTCGAGGTCACCAGATCTGGCGGGTAGGCTTCCTGCATTTCGGCGAAGGCCAGGTGCGCGCGGCCGCGCTGGACCAGTTCGATCAAGTCTTCGCATTCGGCGATCAGGCATTCCAGTTGCAGATCTGGGTAGCGCTGCTCGAACTCCACCAGCGCCGCCTCGAAACGATACGACTGATAGGTGTCGGAAATCGCCACCGTCAGCTTCGGCTCGACGCCTTGCGACAATTGCCGTGCGGTCATTTCCAAGCGATTGCTCGCCGCCAGAATCGCCTCGGCCCGTTGCAGCAGCACATGCCCGGCCGGGGTCAGGGTCGGTTTGCGGCTGCTGCGGTCGAACAGCGCCACATCCAGATCGATCTCAAGGCTCGCCACCGCCGCGCTGATGGTCGACTGACTACGCCCCAACTTGCGCGCCGCCGCCGAAAACGAACCTTGCGTCGCCGCCTGCACGAACGCCAACAGCACTTCCTGCGAAATCATCAACTATCGCCTTGATCGATGGTTATTGGTTATGAAGTATCGGTTCGAGGGTTGATCATGGCAACCATCTTCACTCAAGGAGTCAGGCCATGACTGCCGACAAATCCATCACTGAACGTATTTTCCAGGCCATCGGTTTCGAGCTGTTGGCGATCCTGATCTGTACACCGTTGCTGGCGTGGCTGCTGCAAAAGCCGCTGCTCGACATGGGCGCGGTCACCGTGCTGATCGCGCTGCTGGCGCTGGGCTGGAACGTGCTGTTCAACCGCTTCTTTGATCGGGTGCTGGTGCGTCTGCACGTTACCCATAATGCTTGGGTACGAGTGGTGCATGCGCTGCTGTTCGAAGGCGGTTTGATCGTGATGGGCGTGCCGCTGATTGCCTGGTGGCTGTCGGTCAGCCTGTGGCAGGCGTTTTTGCTCGACATCGGTGTGCTGCTGTTTTTCCTGCCGTACACCTACGTTTATCACTGGGTTTATGACGTGCTGCGCGAGCGCTTGGTATCGCGCAACGTCTGTCAGGGTTAAACGCAAAAATCGCAGCCACTGAAGGCTGCGATTTTTTTCGTTTCAAATCAGAGAAACATGCCGCCGGACGCCTCGACACGCTGGCCGTTGATCCACCGACCGCCGTCGGACAGCAACAACGCCAGCGCGCCGCCAATATCGTCCGGTTGCCCGGCACGGCCCAGCGCCGTGTTGCTGGCGACCATCGCATTCAACGCCGAATTGTCGCGCACGGCACCGCCACCAAAATCAGTCTCGATGGCGCCCGGCGCGAGAATGTTCACGCCGATCTGCCGTGCGCCCAGCTCCTTGGCCTGATAACGCGTCAGCACTTCCATCGCGCCTTTCATCGCCGCATAAGCGCCGTAACCGGGCAGGCTGAAGCGGGTCAGGCCGCTGGAAATGTTGATGATGCGCCCACCGTCGTTGATCAGCGGCAGCAACTGTTGAGTCAGGAAAAACGGCCCCTTCAGTTGCACATTCATCAGCAGATCGAACTGCTCCGGCGTGGTCTCGGCGAACAAGGCATGCACGCCAATCCCGGCATTGTTGACCAGAAAATCGAAGCGCTGACGGTCGAAGGTTTGCTGCAAGGCCTGCTCAACCCGCGCGCCGAAATCGGCAAAGCTGTCACTGCGGCCGACGTCGAGTTGCAGCATGACGGCTTTGCCGCCGAGCGCTTGCAGTTCAGTGACCAGCGCCTGCGCCTCGTCAGCGCGGCTGTGGTAGGTGCCGATGATGTCGATGCCTTGCGCGGCGAGGTGCAGTGCAGCGTTCTTGCCCAGGCCACGGCTGGCGCCAGTGATCAATGCGATTTTACGGTTCATGGGGCTTGCTCCCATTGCGTTGAGTGGGGATGGATCAAAGTTTATTTATCCGTGCCAAGCTGATAAACAGAGTGAAAACGGATTCACTGATCGGATCAGCCGAACAATCGCAGGGCGTCAGAATGAACAAACTGGAACTGCTGCGCACCTTCGTGCGGGTCAGCGAACTGTCGAGTTTCACCCTCGCCGGCGAAAGCCTGGGCCTGCCGCGCTCGACCGTCTCCGAGCATGTGCAGGCGCTGGAAGCCCTACTCGGTACGCGCCTGTTGCAGCGCACCACGCGCAAGGTGCAAGCGACTCAGGACGGCATGGTCCTGTACGAGCGCAGCAAAGATCTGCTGTCGCACATGGACGAGATCGAAGGCTTGTTCCGCCAGGACGAGGCCTCGCTGAGCGGGCGCATCCGCGTCGACATGCCGAATATTCTCGCCCGGCGTCTGGTCATGCCACGTCTGCCGCAATTCATGGCGCGGCATCCGAATCTGCAACTGGAAATCAGCAGCACCGACCGCCGCGTCGATCTGCTCAGCGAAGGTTTCGATTGCGTGCTGCGCGTCGGTGCGCAACCGGATCAATCGGTGGTGGCGCGGCATCTCGGCGACTTCTCGATGATCAACTGCGCGAGCCCCGCCTACCTCGAGCGCTACGGTGTGCCGCGAACTCTGGAAGACCTCGCGCAGCATCGGCTGGTGCATTACGTCGGCGTGCTGGGGGCGCGTTCGGAAGGTTTTGTCTACGAGGAGGGCGGGCAGGTGCGACGCTTGGCGATGGCCGGCAGCATCACGGTCAACAGCACCGATGCCTACGAGGCAGCGTGCCTGGGTGGTTTCGGCCTGACTCAGGTACCGCGCACCGGCATGCAGCCGCATCTGGAAAACGGCGAGCTGGTCACCGTGCTGCCGCAATACACCGCACCGGCGATGGCGATTTCGTTGCTGTATGCGCGGCAACGGCATTTACCGCTGCGGGTGCGGGTGTTCATGGATTGGCTGGGGGAGGTGGTTCGATCGACGCTCTGACGGGGCACCACAATCAAATGTAGGGCTTCGCCTGCTCGCGATAGCGGTGTGTCAGTCACATCTGTATCGACTGAAAGGACGCTATCGCGAGCAGGCGAAGGCCTACAGGAGATTTGCATTGGCTCAGAAGATCTGGGTGAACAACCAATACAGGCTGCCCGACAGCAGAATCGCCGCCGGCAAGGTCAGCACCCACGCCATCAGCAAATTGCGGATAGTCTTCATCTGCAACCCGCCACCGTTGGCGACCATGGTCCCGGCCACACCGGATGACAGCACATGGGTGGTCGAGACCGGCAAACCGAACATGTCCGCCGCACCGATGGTCAGCATCGCCACGGTTTCCGCCGAGGCACCTTGCGCATAAGTCAGGTGAGTCTTGCCAATCTTCTCGCCGACGGTCACCACGATGCGTTTCCAGCCGACCATGGTGCCGAGCCCTAGCGCGATGGCCACGGCAATCTTCACCCACAGCGGAATAAAACGTGTCGCGTTGTCGATCTGCTGTTTGAACAATTGCAGTTTGCTGCTGGTGTCAGCATCGAAATTGCCGACCTTGTTCTTGTCCATCAGGCGAATGCTTTCGCTGGCCAGGTACATGTCGTTGCGCACGTTGCCCATGGCTTCGGCCGGCACTTTGGCCAGCGAACCGTAGCCTCTGACTTGCTCGCCGATATGCCCGGTCAGCGCGGCGAGCGCCGGAATCAGTTGCGGCGTAGCTTCCTTGCTACGCACGTAATCGGAGAGGATCGGACGCGGATCGGCCGGTGCCGGCAGCGGTGAGCTTTTCACCAGCGCCTGCTGGGTGACTTGCGCCACCGCGGCGAACTGCAGCGATTGTTCTTCCGGCATGGTGCGGTTCAAGGCGTAGGCCATCGGCAAGGTGCCGACCAGAATCAGCATGATCAGGCCCATGCCTTTCTGCCCGTCGTTGGAGCCGTGGGCGAAGGACACGCCGGTGCAGGTGGCAATCAGCAAACCGCGAATCCACAACGGCGGGGGAGTGTTGCCTTCGGGAGCCTTGTACAACGAGCGATTCTTGACGAAGGCGCGCAGGGCCAGCAGCAACAGCGCGGCGCAACCGAAACCCACCAGCGGCGACAACAGCAAGGCGTAACCGATCTTGGTCGCCTGCGCCCAATCGACACCGCTGGTACCTTCGCGGCCGTGCATCAGCGCATTGGCCACGCCGACGCCGATGATCGAGCCGATCAGCGTGTGCGAAGACGACGCCGGCAGGCCCAGCCACCAGGTGCCGAGATTCCACAGAATGGCAGCGATCAGCAAAGCGAAAATCATCGCGAACCCGGCGGACGAACCGACCTGCAGAATCAACTCCACCGGCAGCAGCGCAATGATGCCGAACGCCACCGCGCCGCTGGAAAGCAGCACGCCAAGGAAATTGAAAAAGCCCGACCAGACCACCGCCACATTCGGCGGCAGCGAGTGGGTGTAGATCACCGTCGCCACCGCGTTGGCGGTGTCGTGGAAGCCGTTGACGAACTCGAAGCCCAGCGCAATCAGCAGCGCCACACCGAGCAGCAGAAACGGCGTCCAGGTGGTGACCACCGTGCCGAGTTCGTGCATGTCGTGCATCAGGCTGTAGGCGGTGAACAGCATGCCCATCGCCAGCACGGCGAAAAAGATCACATAGGTGAACGGGCCGGGTTTCTTGTCCAGCGCGGGCCGGCCGCTAGCGGCAGAGGCGGGGCTGGCGGTCAGGGAGGGAGTAGCCATGAGCGGGCAATCCTGAGCGAGGGAAGGAATGTCGCCCATGATCGTTGCAGAATGTTACAGAGAGACTGCGGCAGATCAGTGTTTGCCTGATTAGTCTTACCATTGATCTTAAGGACGCCGCAGTCCCCTGTGGGAGCTGGCTTGCCAGCGATGGCGGACTGACGTTCAACATGGATGTTGACTGACCTGACGCTATCGCTGGCAAGCCAGCTCCCACAGGGGAACGGTGGAATATGTGGTCAATAATCCCCACGCTTGCGAAACGCCCAGCGTCCGGCGATCACGGTGAACGTCGCCACCAGCGCGACCAGTACCCAGAACCCGTGCGGGTCCTGTGATAACGGTACGCCGCCGACATTCATGCCGAAGAACCCGGCGATGATGTTGATCGGCAGCGCCAGCACCGTGACCACGGTGAGGGTGAACAGCGTGCGGTTGCTTTGTTCGTTGAGGTTGGCGGCGATCTCTTCCTGGAGCAGTTTGATCCGCTCACCGAGGGCGGTGAGGTCGTTGATGATCAGCGCGAACTCCTCGGTGGACTTGCGCAGCTCTTTCACGTCCTCCTTCTGCAACCACGGCGGCGGACGGTTGAGCAGGCGCAGCAGCGAACCCGGTTCCAGCGCCAGCAAACGTTGCAGGCGCACCAGCACGCGGCGGTTGGCGCCGAGTTCCGCGCGGTTGGTCGACAGCCGCGAGGAGAGCAATTCGTCCTCGATCTGGTCGACGCTCAGGCTGGTCTTGCGCACGATCTGCGTCAGCACTTCGCCCTGATCGCGCAACAGATGCACGAGCAATTCCGACGGCGAACGAAAGCGTTCGCCGGCCTTCACCGACGAGCGCAATTTGTCCACCGAGTGCAGCGGTTGCAGGCGTGCGCTGACGATCAGTTTGCTGCGCACACAGACCCACAGCGTCGACACGTCCGAGGAGACCATGCTGCTGAGGTTGAAGACCACATCGTTGACCACCGCCAGCAGCGCCGAATCGACATGCTCGATGCGCGTCGAGCGCGAGCCCTCATGCAGCGCTTCGAAAAATTCTTCCGGCAACTGCAGATGACTTTTCATCCAGCGCTCACAGGCGGCGTGGGCCAGATTCAAGTGCAGCCAGAGGAATTCGCCGCTGTCGCTGTCGTCCTGCAAGCAACGCAGCGCCGTCGCTGAATCGACTTCGCGACCGCTTTCGCCGGGCAGAAAACGGAAGCCATAGAGCAAACCAAACAGGTCCGGATCGCGATGGCTGATATCGAGGCTGTGATTCATGGCGGCTCGCTGCGAGGAGGGCGGTTGATGCGGGTTTTACAGGTTCACCTGAGCGGCATCATCGCAATGTCACATGACATTTATGTGACAGTAAAACGGCGTCAAATCAATGCCTTACCGGCTGTCGGAAGTTTCTCAAGAAGGGCTCTGGCACGCCGATCTCAGCTGAGTTAGGTTGCGCGCCATTGGCCTTGGGCCAAGGTTCGCCGACAGGGAGGTCCGGCCATTTTTCACGCTCGTTCCGGGCGTGCTCCACCCCTGTCGTGAGTATCTTCGATGCTGCAAAAATCCCTGAGAGCGCAAATGCTCGCCCTGTTGAGTGGCAGTCTGCTGGCGATGCTGTTGATCGCGCTGGCGTGCTTCCATTTCCTGTCCAACGGCGTACAGAGTTACAGCCAGTTGCTCGCCGGACCGTTGCACACGTCGCAACTGATCGACGAAGCCAACCTGCAATTCAAGGTGCAGGTGCAGGAATGGAAAAACGTCTTGCTGCGCGGCAAGCAACCGGCGGATCTGGCCAAGTACTGGGGCCAGTTCGAAGATCGTCAGCGCGACGTACAGAAAATCCTCGGCGAACTGGCCGGCCAGAGCGGCATCGAGCCGAGCCTGAAAACCCGCATCGAACGCCTGCGTGACGAACACCGCCAACTCGGCGCGGCCTACCAGAAGGGCCGTGATGCCTACGTCGCCGCCGGCGGTGACCCGGCGGCGGGCGATGCCGCAGTCAAAGGTGTCGACCGCGCGACCAGCGATCAGATGAGCGAACTGGTCGCAGAACTGCGCCAGCAGGGCACCGAGCAGTCGGCGCTGATCAGTGCCGGTGCCGATCGCACTGTGTGGATCGGCTTGCTGGTGATGCTGGCGTCGGGGCTGTTGATCGGCCTGCTGAGCCTGTGGCTGGTCAACCGCAACCTGGTCGAACCGATCCGCAAACTCATCGACTATGTGAGCCAATTGAGTCGTGGCCAACTCGCCGAACGGGTGACCAACGAGCGGCAGGACGAACTGGGCAATCTCGCCACCGCGGCGAACACCTTGCGCGATTTCCTCGCCGACACCTTCAGCCGTTTGCAGCGCAGTGCCAGCGATCTGGACAGCGCCAGCGGCGAGTTGAACGCCATCGCCACAACCATGGCCGGCGGCACCAACGAGCAATTCAATCGCACCGATCAGGTGGCCACGGCGATGAACGAAATGTCCGCCACCGCCCAGGAAGTCGCGCGCCACGCCGCCGACGCCGCTCGCGCTGCCGACGATGCCGATCAGTCTGCGCAGCAGGGCGAGAAGGTCATGCAAACCACCATTCATTCGATCACGCAGATGCGCGGCGAAATCGCCAACACCGCCACCGTGATCCGCCGTCTCGAAGCGGACAGCGGGCGCATCGGCAAGGTACTGGAAGTGATTCGCGGCATCGCCGAACAGACCAACCTGCTCGCGCTCAACGCTGCCATCGAAGCGGCCCGCGCCGGCGAGGCCGGGCGTGGATTTGCCGTGGTCGCCGACGAAGTGCGCAACCTCGCGCAGCGCACCGCCGAGTCGATCATCGAGATCAACCAGATCATCCAGAGCGTGCAGACCGGCGCGGTAGACGCTGCGCACGCCATCGACAACGGCCAGGCGCGCAGTGATGAAAGCGTCGAGCAAGTGACTCAGGCTGGCGCGATGCTCGAGCGCATCACTCATGCCGTGGAAGCGATTCGCGACATGAACCGGCAGATCGCTACTGCGGCGGAAGAGCAGACGTCGGTGGCCGAAGACATTTCGCGCAACCTCACCGAGATCACCGCGATTGCCAGCACCAATCTGGATAACGTGCAGCGCACCGAGAGTGCCAGCCAGAATCTGCATGGTCTGTCGGGGCAGTTGAATGAAGTGACGGCGCGGTTGAGTGCTTGATTGGTTTGGGTGGTGGTATGTCAGTGTTTTCGGCGTGATGGCTCGGCCCTCACCCTAGCCTTCTCCCACGGGAGAGGGGACTGACCGTGTTGATTGCTGGAGATACGTCGACCTGAAATATCGAGGCGAACTCAGGCTCTGAACTGACCAAGAGTTATCAGAGATCTCGAGGCGAACTCAGGCTTTGAATGGCCCCCGATCTGCTCCCTTTCCCCTCGCCCCCCTTGGGGGAGAGGGCTGGGGTGAGGGGGAATCGATTTCCCGGACAACCCAAACCTCACGCCAAACGCCAGCCACAAAAAAGCCGCACGATCATTAAATCGTGCGGCTCTTTACCAGCGCTCTATCAAGTATCTTGCTTGTTGCTCAAAACCTTGCCGGTAGTTGCATCAAAGTCCACATCGAACTCTTTGCCATCAGCGGTCTTCAGTTCAACTTCGTACTCATAACCGTTGAAGTGGTTATCCAGATCGGTATCAGTAATGGTCGCACCCGGATACAGTTTCAGCGCTTCGGCGTTCATCGATTCCAGCGACTTGATCTTGCCGTCTTTCACCAGTTGCGGGATCTGGTCGATGCGTACGTCAGCCTGAGCCAGGCCAGCGGTGAGGGTCAGGGCAGCGGCGGTAAACAGGGCAGTCAAAGTTTTCATCGGTTCATTCCTTGGTGGTGCGTTGAAGTGGTTGATCTGTGTAAGTGGGTTCAGATTAACCAGCGCAACTTAATTCACCCTTAAATCTCTGCTTCGCGATAAGACTTGCTCTTTGTGAGAGCGAGCCTGCTCGCGAACCGGGCGACTCGATAACGGCTCAGAAACCGTTCTTCTTCAAAACCTCATCAACACTGCCCGCCGCCGGGCGCTTATAAAACTTCAACAGTTCACTGGCGCGGTTGGTAAAGATGCCATCGACACCGGCACCCATGACTTTTTCGTAATCCACCGGCTCATCGACGGTGTAGACGTGTACGAGCATGCCCTGATCATGGGTGTACTGATTCATCCACGGCTGCACCAGATCCGAATAGCTCTGGTCACCGCCATGGGTCAGTTTGGCCGACGGACCGGTGCCGATAGCGCCCTGGGCCTTGGCGAAGTCGACCCACTGCTTGAATTCAGCTTCGGACTTCGGTTCCTGTTTACCGTAGAAAACGTTCTTGTCCTTCTCGCCGGAAGCGGCAAAGGTCACGTTCGATTTCGGCTCGATGCTGCCTTCGCCGACCCACAACAGCAAAATCTTCGGCACTTGCGGCATTTCCTTTTCCAGCAATTGCAGGCTGTTCTTGTCGAACGTCTGCAGGATCACCTTGCCTTTGCCCTGGCCGACGCCGAGCGCGCTTTTCGCCAGTTTCGAACCTGCCGGGCTCAGCCAGCCGCGGTCCTGCAGTTTTTCCTTTAGGTCCTTTTCGATGCCCGGAAACAACTGCGGCTCTTTGGTTTCGATGTACAGGCCGGGCTTGTGCTGCGGATTGGCACGGGCGATGTCGATGATTTCATCGAGGGTCAGAATCTTCAGCCCGGCGTAGGACGCGCGCGCGCGATCCGGATATTTGGCGTTGAACCAGCTACCGGCGTCGAGGGTTTTCAGTTCGGCCATGGTGAACGCGGTGGCCGGACTGTCCTTGCGCTCCGGGAATTTGCTCGCCACGTCGGTGGTGCGCTGCAGATTGTCGTCGTGCAGGGCGAACAGCACGCCGTCCTTGCTGCGCTGCAAATCCAGTTCCAGGTAATCGGCACCCAGGTCGCGGGCCAGTCGATAAGCCGCGACGGTGGATTCCGGCGCATCGAACGACGCGCCACGGTGAGCGATCACCGCCGGGTGCGGGATGCCGTGGGCCGCAGCGATGGCCTCGGGAGCACTATGGCTGGCGGCCTGCGCCTGACCGAGGCCGAGCAGCAGGCTCAGGACCAAAGCGCTTTTGGTGAAAGTGGCGGGCATGTTCGAGTTCCTTTCGCAGGGCAATTTCAAAGTGCACTGTTTTAACAACTGAAGCGCTCGGGTGCCAGCGCAAGACCAACATAAACGTATCAAAAGCGAATTTTCCTGCACGTTTGTGGCGCCGTTTGCAGTACGCTTGCCCTCGGCAGACACCCCGGCAGAGGGTGCGCCGCTCAGTGGCCCTGCGTGTAAACCATCGATCATCATTCGCGAGGTTTACCATGCGCATCACCTCCCAACTCATCTGCCAGGCCGCCGACGACCTCAAGGGCTTCGTCGGCCTCAACCGCAAGACCGGTCAGCACATCGTCAGGTTCAGCGAAGACTCGTTCGGCATGGACGTCGCCGACGACGGCATCATCCCCGCCAGCGAATTCGTCTGGGCCCCCACGACCGAACAGACCATGACCCTCAAACGCGAGTTGATCCAGTTGCTGCTGGACCAACACATCGACGACCGAATCAACATCACCGAGCCGCTGCGCGTTTACATGAGCAAGGTGCAAGTGCCAGAGATCGTGGCGGTGCGCAGTCTGGTGCGGGGCTGAAGCCTTGCGCTGAGCTGGCTGCCGCCATCGCTAGCAGGTTGGCTCCCACATTGGGCTCGCGGCGTGCCTGAACCCTTTAGGAACCAGCGGGGAATTGAGGTATTCGCCGATCCCTGTGGGAGCCAGCCTGCTGGCGATGGCGGCAAGCCGCTTCACTGCCAGGCCGAGACCTCAATTCCACCGCGCTCCCGAGCGAACCCGCCTTACCCCGGCGCCCGCTCATTGGCAAACATGCTCACCGCCTCCACCGCTTCACTGGCGCCGTCGCGAATCTGCAATATCACCGTGCCCGCCTGATTGGCCAGTTCGACCCCTTCCGCCGCGCGGCCACGGGTGCCTTCCATGCTCTTGATGGCCTGGCGGGTTTCGCTCTGGATCAGGCCGATCATGTTGGAAATCTCTGCGGTCGAACCGCTGGTACGGCCGGCCAACAGTCGCACTTCGTCGGCGACTACGGCAAAACCGCGGCCCTGTTCCCCGGCGCGAGCGGCTTCGATGGCGGCGTTGAGCGCGAGCAGGTTGGTCTGGTCGGCAATCGCGCGGATGGTGTTGACGATGGCGGTGATCTGTTCGGAGCGTTCACCCAGTTGCGCAATCAAGGTTGAAGACTGGGCGATGTCTTCGGCGATCTCGCGCATTTCGCTGGCGGCTTGCTGGATCACCTGCGTGCCTTGCTCGGCGACTTTACGGGTCGCCACCGAGATGTGATAAGCCGCGCTGGCGCTGCGTGCATCCTGCTCATGCTGGACCACGCGGGCGGTGACGTCGGAGGCGAATTTGACCACTTTGCACAAGCGTCCGGCAGCATCGTAGACCGGGTTGTAGTTGGCTTCGAGCCAAACCGTTTGCCCGCGTTTATCGACGCGTTCAAACAATCCGTGAAAAAGCTCACCCTGATTCAAGCGACGCCAGAAATCCTGATACGCACCGCTGTTGACCAACTCCGAGGTGCAGAACAAACGGTGATGTTTACCCTTCAACTCGGCCAGCGTGTAACCCATACGCGTCAGAAAATTCTGGTTGGCGGTGAGGACATTGCCCTCCAGGTCGAACTCGATCACGGCCATCGCCCGGTCAATGGCTTGAAGCTTGGCGTTGGCTTCGCTTTCCTGCTGCACCTTGGCGGTCACGTCCATGGCGTACTTGACCACTTTCACCACGCGTCCCGCAGCATCCTTGATCGGGTTGTAGCTGGCTTCGAGCCAGATCGGCTGACCCTGGCTGTTGATCCGCTCAAAGGTGCCGGACTGAAACTGGCCATTCTTCAGGCGCGACCACAGTTCAGTGTATTGCGCGCTGCGGCCGAATTCCGGTGTGCAGAAACGCCGATGCGGCTGACCGATGGCTTGCTCGGCGGTGTAGCCCATGGTTTTGAGGAAGTTGTCGTTGGCGCGCGTCACCACGCCCTCAAGATCAAACTCGATCACCGCCATCGAGCGATTGATCGCATCGAGCAGGCCGGATTGTTCAGTGAGGGTGCGCTGAAGGTCGTCGATGATGGATTTTTGGCGATTGAAGAACATGCTCGCAGTACTCTGGAAATTGGGAAGATCGAGGATTCAGTCCCTATTACCGCGCCGGCAGACCGAATGCGCGGTGCGGCATTCGGCGGTGACTGCTCAATACCAGCGTTCCTTGGCTGGCAGAGTGCTACTTATACAAAAAATCACAAACTTGTACAAGAAGGCGCTTTTTTATAATTTTGTATAAGTTTTAGAGGGTGGACCTATCGGTCAGCAATTGGCGGGATGGCGTCTTGAACGTCTGCAAGCCTTGCGGGGCGGGATTTTCAGCGCGTTGACGGCAGGATCCAGGGCTTTGCCGCCATTCTTGTACAACGTGCAAAGCGTTTAGCACCGATACTCAAGCGCACTGGAGCCGAAACCATCTGCGAAAGATTGTTCCTGAAATACGTTGCAGGACTGTATTGGTGGCCAACCGTTCGTCGGCCGCGTTAGTCCAGTAAGGGTTCAGACCTGATAGCGCGCCAGAAACATCTCCAGCGCCGATTCGGCCACGGTCTGCTGCGTCGCGGCATCCAGCGCGGCGCGGCCCATTGAAATCTGTGGCCAGAAACCAAAAGCCTTCAGCAGTCCCTGGACCTGATGCGCAGCAAATTCCGGGTCGACCGCTTTCAAGCGACCGTCGGCCTGCGCCGCGCGAATCCACACGGTCAGTGCTTCTTCGCGCTCGCCCATGCGCTCGATCATGTTCTGCGCGCGCTCGGGCGAGTGGATGGTTGCCGCGATCGCCACACGTGCCAGCGTCAGAAAGTTTTCATCGGCCATCATTTGTACTTTGGCCTGGAGCAGCGGCCACAGCTGTTCGCGCAACGGCACATCGCGGCGGTAGGCGACCGACCGCTCGGCACTGATGCGCGCCCACAATTGATTGAGGATCTCCGCGAACAACTCTTCCTTGCTGGGGAAGTGGTTGTACACCGTGCGCTTCGATACGCCAGCGCTCGCGGCGATCTTGTCCATGCTGGTGATCTCGAATCCGTGGGCACGGAATTCGGCGATCGCCGCCTGAATAATGGCTGCGCGTTTACGCTCGGTGAGGCGCTGGGGAGCTGTCATAAGGTCGCTTAGGCAAAAAAGAGGAAATTACACTTGGCAGTTTACTTGGCGGCAGCTTTGATGCAACCTAGAAACTACACCCGTCAGTGTAATGTTGCGTTAATCCTCGCCGCTTACAAAACCGACAGTTCGGCCTCTGCGTGCAGCTTGGCCATCAACCGTCCCACCGTTGGAAAGCCGTGTAATGCGCGGTATTCCGGAGTCATTCAGTCATGGCCAATCCAGTCTCGCTCACGGATAACACTTCCAAGCCTGAAGCCTCGCGCCAGGATCAAGGCCTGTTCCGCAATCACGCACCCGTGCAGCGTGAAGGCCTGCGCAAAATGCTGCGGATCCTGTGGAACATGATCTTTCACAAACCGCGCACGACCCGGCCCAGCGCCGCGATCCCTGTGCTGCCGCTGACACGTGAAGATCTGTTGGCCGCACCGAACCACAGCGTTTATCGCCTCGGCCACTCGACCTTGCTGCTGAAAATGCGCGACAAATTCTGGATCACCGACCCGGTGTTCGCCGAGCGCGCTTCACCGGTTCAGTGGGCGGGCCCGAAACGCTTTCACCAGCCACCGATCAGCATCGACCAGTTGCCGCCGATCGAAGCGGTGATCCTTTCCCACAACCACTACGATCACCTCGATTACGCTGCCGTGCTCAGACTGGCCGCGAAAACCAACCTGTTCCTCACGCCGCTGGGCGTCGGCGATACCCTGATCAAATGGGGCATCGAGGCCAGCAAAGTCCGCCAGTACGACTGGTGGCAGGGCGCGGAAATCGCCGGTATCCGCTTCATCGCCACGCCGTCCCAGCACTTCTCCGGTCGTGGACTGTTCGACGGTAACAGCACACTGTGGGCATCCTGGGTAATGATCGACGGCGACACCCGCATCTTCTTCAGCGGCGACAGCGGTTACTTCGACGGCTTCAAACGCATCGGCGAACAATACGGCCCGTTCGATCTGACCCTGATGGAAACCGGCGCCTACAACGTCGAATGGCCACACGTGCACATGCAGCCAGAAGAAACCCTGCAAGCACACATCGACCTAAAGGGCCGCTGGCTCTTCCCGATCCACAACGGCACCTTCGACCTGGCGATGCACGCCTGGCACGAACCCTTCGACCGCATCCTCGCCCTGGCGTGGGAACGCAGCGTCGCCATCACCACCCCGCAGATGGGCGAAGCGTTCAACATCGCTCAACCGCAACGCGGCAGTGCGTGGTGGCTGGCGGTTGAAGGGGAGGGTGAGGTGGTGGCGCAGAATGCCTGATGGGTTGAAGTCGGTTCGCACCTGTGGCGAACCGACTTATTCAGCCATCGCATATTCCCCACGCTCCAGGCTTTCCGATGCCGCCGCTCGAACCTTCACACTACGCCCCGGCCTGAATCCCGGAAAAAACACCAACCCCAGCGCCTCAAACCGATAAGCCAGCGCCAACCGCGCTGCGTCCGCTACCTCGTGCTGTGCCTCAAACCGTTGAATGTCTTCAACCGGCACCTGCGCCTCGCGCGATAGTTGTTCCACGCTCCAGCCGAGCATCGCTCGGGCCTGGACGCAGTGCGTCGGGGTGAACTGGAAAAGGGCAATGAGTTCGAGAATGTGGTTCATCGCAAGAGAGGCCATGGTGTGCTCCGGGCTCAAAAGTGCTGATTGAAAATGTACTGTGTTTTTGTACAGTTGTTTTCGGCCGGGATCAAACGCATTTTTAGATTTGCCCTACTTCGCCGCCTCCAACCAGACGGACGGTGCTTGGCCGAGCACGCGCCGGAACATCGTCGAGAACGCCGCCGGGCTTTCATAGCCGAAGTCCAGCGCAATGCGCGTCACCGCCTCGCCCTCGGCCAGTCGCGCCAGCGCCAGCACCACGCAGGCCTGCTGACGCCATTGACGAAAGCTGAGCCCGGTCTGCTGCCGAAACAATCTGTTAAAGGTGCGTAAGCTTATGTGTATCTGCTCGGCCCAATACTGCGGGGATTGGTGTGCGTTGGGCTTGTTCAGAAAGGTCTGACACAGACTGAGGAGCTTTCCTTCGGCTGGCATAGGGATATGTAGGGGCAGCACCTCGCTGCGTGTCAGCTCATGCAACAACAAGTCAAACAGTGCACCGTCACGTCCTGCCTGGTCGTAAATCAGCGGCGCTGCCACCGCCTCCATCAACAAATGACGCATCAACGGCGACACGCTGATCACCTGGCAGCGCGAGCCCAGGTCCACCGTACCGGGCTCGATATATAAACTGCGCGTGCTGACCCCGAGCATCAACACTTCATGTGCCACTCCCGGCGGAATCCACACCGCCCGCTGCGGCGGCACCACCCAATTGCCGTCATGGGTACGCACCTGCATCACGCCAGTCGCGCCGTACAACAACTGCGCGCGTCGGTGTGTATGAAAAGGCAGTAAGTGACCGTGGGAATAATCCGTACCGAGCGCCACCACTTTGCGCGGTGTGTCATCCAATTGGTTGATCGAAACATTGCGCATTTGTGCGTCTTCCGGTGTTTGGCGTAAACGCAAACATTATTGGCTGACATACTGAGGCGGGCCAAGCGGCGAAACTCTATCGTCGAGCGCTTTCCCACCACGGACGCCTCGATATGTTCTACCTACTGTTGACCTGCTTCGGCTGCCTGACGGGCATCAGCGCAGTGCTGTTCGGCTTCGGCGGCGGCTTCGTCATTGTGCCGCTGCTGTATCGCCTGCTCACCGCCAGCCACGGCGCCGACGACCCGATCAGCCAATCGGCCATGCACATCGCCGTCGCCACCTCGACCTGCGTGATGATCGTCAACGCCCTGATCGCCACCGAAAAACATCGTCGCGCCGGCAATCTCATCTGCCATTATCTTTGGCCGTTGGGTGGGTTTATCGGAATGGGGGCGGTCGTAGGTGCAATAGCAGCGGTGTGGGTCAGCGGCGAAGTGATTCGCTATGCATTCATCGCCTATCTCGGCGTGACCATTATTGACTGCCTGCTCAGACGCGGATTTCTTCGCCGCACCGAAGGTGTCATCCCACGCCGACTCAGCCGTACAGAAACTTCAACCGGCGGCGTAGGCATCGGCGCCATCGCGACCTTTCTCGGTGTAGGAGGAAGCGTCATGACCGTGCCGCTGTTGCGCCGCTGCGGGCTGAGCATGTCGCAAGCGACCTCGATGGCCAATCCGCTAAGCGTGCCGGTGGCAGTGGCCGGGACGTTGACGTACATGGCGCTGGCCGGATTCAGCGGGACGGATCTGGGCGCTTGGTTTGTCGGGTATGTGGATTTGCTGGCTTTTGCAGTGCTGACGGTTGGTTCGTTGTTGGGGATCAGGTTGGCCACACCGTGGATCGGGCGGATTCCGGATCGGGTGCATGCGTGGGTTTATATTGGATTGCTGATTATCGTGCTGCTGTTTATCTCGGTGAAATGAACCATTGCCAGACTACAGCGCAAGAATCCAAAATCGATAACTGAACGCTGTCTCCAGCAACGACCAGAGAACCAGGATGTTGATCTTTAATTGCACCGAAGCCGCCAGCAAGTTTTTCAGCCGTGTTCACAAAGGCAAAAAGATTACGCCGGTGGACGCTAATCCGCCGTCGCGGGCCATCGAAGATGACGAAGCGTCCAGTTCCGTAGAGCAGTGGCTAGTCCATGCGATCACTGTGCAACGCAAGCATGTTTTGTTGGTTATCCATGTGAAAACCCGTTACTGCATGGTCTTCGCCAATGCGAAAAAGGCTGACACAGAAGGTTTCGTTGCCTGGTTTGCTGATCGTTGGCGTGAAGGGTTGATCCGCGATGCGATCAATCACGGCCTTATGGATTGGGTCGATGGTGGCATCATGCCGGAGCGTATGGATCAAGTTTGTAGCGACTATAAGTTTTATCGGCGCAGTCATCGCAGTGCACAAAAACATATTGATGAAATCGCTTGGTATTTTGAGGGGAATGCAGCTGAGTGGGGCTGTTTACCACAGAGTGAGCGTGCAGAGATTGGTTTCGATGCCGCAATGAATGACACGCCCAGAAGCAGCAAAGGTAAGAAAGATACCTACTGGCCGAATGTTGAAATGGTCGCTCACTGGTTGCGTGAGTATTGCGCTGTTGATGAGGCGGGTATCGAAAGTGCTTTGAAGCGACGCCTAGAAGCATGGCGAGAGATCAGGGCTTTTCATTAAACGCCCATGTGCAGCCGAAATGTACGGTTGCACTCGATTCTCTGGCTTGGCCTCGCCATAATCCGCCCCGACTTTCTCCGAGCCCGCGTGCAAACCCTAAGCGCGGCCTCCGCTTCTTTCAAGGAACGATCAATGCTCAAAGGACTGATGCGCCGGGCAACCTGCGCCGCTGTGATGTTCTCACTGATTTCCACTGCCCATGCCGAAGAAGGCCCGCGTGTCTTCACCGGTACGTTGGGCAAATCACCGATCGTGGTTGAGCTCAACACATCAAAGGACGGCGAAGTCATCGGCCGTTATTTCTACGAGAAATACCATCGTGACTTGCTCCTCACTGGTTCGTCGAGCGACGGCACGCTGGCCTTGGTTGAAGGAGAAAACCGCTACAGCGAGGAAGAACCATTACCCACTTTGAAATTGAAAGAAACCGGTGGTGGCTTGCAGGGTGAATGGCAAAGTCCGCAGGGGAAAAAACTGCCGGTCAAGTTGGCTGATGCCAAACTTCCAGCCTCGCCCTTGACGACGCTGCCGTTCATTGCCGCGCTGCCGCAAAGTGCGCCGTATGAATATCTGCGCCTGCAAGGCCTCAAGCTCAAAGCCGAGAAGAAAGAAAACTTCATGGGCTACGAGCTGCAATGGTGGACGGAACCCGAATCAAAAATTTCCCTGTTCAGCGTCGAATCCGGTTTGCCGAAAGAAGAGCAGCAACTAATCAATCAGCAGTTGCTTGGCAGGTTGTGGCGCGAGGTGATCAGTTATCACGGTTGCCTGTTGCAAGGTGGTGTGAACACCGACTTCATGCAACAAGCCGAACCCAAGCTGATTTCGCCTTCGGTAGTCAGCCTCAACATCGCCACCAGCTATTACTGCGGTGGCGCACATCCGGATTTCGGCGACTCACCGCTTAATATTGATGTGCGAACCGGCCATCCATTGTCTCTGGCTGACGTGTTATGGGTGGGTAAGGGCCAGCCGATACTGCATGCCGAACGCGACAGCGCAGGTGATCAACCGCTGAGTGCAACGGACAGCGATGCGTACTCAAACTACCAGCGCGAAGTGCTGGCGCCCTGGCTGATCAAACAGTTCACCACGCTTCATCCCGATGAAATGAAGAAGCCCGCCGAAGACGACGACAATGCCTGCAACTACAGCGATGAAAGCATTTGGGGCTATTCGCCTTGGTACTTCACCGCGAAAGGCCTTTACCTCGGCCCTTACTTCGCGCGTGTAGCCCGCGCTTGCGATGCGCCTGACTGGTCCGTGCTGCCGTACTCCATCGTCAAACAACACCCCGGAGCCGTTAAGCTGCAATTGCCCAAAGGCTAACCGTCACTCCAGACCCGGCGCTTCACGAATGATGAAGTGATCCAGATTCTCGATATTGGCATTGAAGACCTCGAAAGGCTTTTCGGGGTTCTTCTTGCCAGGCACCTGCTTCAACTCCGGCGTCACCCCATAGAAGAAACAGAACAACGCCTTGTCGCTGTCCACCGCGTGCTTGATCTCTGCCAGAAACGCCTTGCGCTTGCGGTAGTTGTCGATCAGCTTCTTGTTCAGATAAACGCTGACCGGGTACGGCTTCTTCTTACTGTCCTCGGGCTTCTTGAACCAGACCTTGTCTTCGAAATCGATACGAAAACTGGCGCTGTGGAAGTCCTCGATCTTCTTGATCCGCCCCCAGTAAATCAGCCCCTTGTTGTCCGTCAGATATTCAATCTTCTTGAAGAACGAACTGTACGGCGCCGAATGCTCGCCAATCTTCAACGGCATCCGCTTGAGCAACTCCCTGTCAGCGAAGTTCGAAACAAAACACTCCACTGGATGCGCAAACACACTGGTCTTGTCCGGCGCCGACTCACGCCCCGCTGACTCCTTGCCACTGTCCGCCGCCGCCCGCACCGGATCACCCCGCAACACATCCACCGCTCCCGAAGGCGCGACAGGCTTGCGCCCATACTCACGCCGCGTCAGCAACAACTCTGATGGGAAGTGCTCCTCACGCCCGTCATCCACCTCGCCATCCAACGCCTCAACCCCAGACGCCGATGCCTTCAAACTCACATACGGACAACCCGTCACATGCTGCGTCGTGGGCAGATTCTTGAAGTGCGGCGTGCGCACGTAATTCACATTCTTGGCATTGAACGTGCCCAACTCGTTGGTGGCCGCGAACGCCGAACGACAGGCATCGTTGGGGCACTGGAAGTGTTCCTTCGCAGAATCAAACGCCACCGTCTCATCGAAATTGAGATCGCGAACATCATAGATCGACAACTTGTCGTCGAGGCTGAGGCAGTAGGCGAGATCGAATTTCATGGTGGGGCCCGGATCCTTGAGTGGGGGGAGGGGTATTAATAGCGGGAGGCGGGGCGGGTTGCACTGATTGTTTTCAGGATGATGCGGAATCGGTGGGAGCCAGCCTGCTGGCGATTTTCGGCATCAACCTAATTTCACTGCTCATACCGCCATTGCGGGCCACATCACTTCTGTGACAAAGGAGCTTGCTTCCGCTGGGCTGCGGAGCGGCCTCAAGCATCTGGAGACACAAAAATCCGCTGCTTGAAAACTCAAACAGCGGACTCTGAAGCCATCAGCCTCCACTAAACATTCGCGAAGCCTTGCGCCACCAGGACTCATGTTGATTGAACGGATCACTCGCCAACAAACAAGGCATATCCCGCAACCGAATCCATGGCTCATCCTGCCAGTGCAGCGTGCTCAAGGACATCTGCGGCCAGCTCAAAACACTCAGCGTCGGACGCTCGACCGAGCGCGCCGGACGAGCATCACGCAGCGCAGGCACAACCTGATGCGTCAGCCATTCACGAAGCTGCCGATACTCAGGGCAGTAGTGATAGATCAGCAGTGCATACACGCCCGACTCACTCACCATCATGCGATCCCCGACTTCGCCATAGGTCTCCAGGCACATCATTTGCCGCTGATCAGCATCGAGTTTGCGCAATTGGAGCTCATCAAGATGTTTGCCCATCAACCGGCCCAGCTCATGGACACAGAACCACGCTTGGTTCTCAACTAGAAGGGCGTGCAGGTGGGTTTTCTTGCGGACGAAACGAGTAGGAAGAAGTGGGTCAGACATGGCATGCCTCCTGACCAAGAGGCACGGGATTCGAAAGGCGGGTACAGCGATTCACCTTCATCATGAAGGTTTGATATCCAGGCATTTCCATTTACCTCTGGCTGCTTTCTTAGGGCATTCGTTAGGGTGTCGGGAGCTAAGAAACCCACCAGAGACGGGCCGGACATATTCCCCTTTCGGGTCTTGTATTCGCCCACTCCCGACATAACGGGATTTTTCGCAGGCGTAGAGAAACCGCAGACGAAAAAAAGCCGCATGACTGTCGGGTGCGGAGGACCGCTCTGGTTTAAGGCGTTTCTTAGGCGCCGACTTTGAATCCTAGGCGTTTGACGCGTTAGGGTCAACCTCAGGCAAAAGACGACTATTTTGAAGCGAAGAGATATGTGGCGTCGAGGCTAAGTCAAATACATATTGAATTTGAATTGTAGAAGACTTCGTTTTTTGAGTAGAAACTGTATTGAACATGTCATCTCTCCCGCTTGCTCAGGGCTCGCTGGGCAGGAAATATTTTGTCCATTGCTAATGTTTACGTTGATACAGATGTTATGTGAAGAAAGGGATCCTGTGCGATTGAGAAAAAACTGCGCAAACCAATTTCTGATAAATGCGCAGTTTATTATCCGTTCAGTCTTTTGCCTGCCATTTGACATACTCAGTTGGCAGCAGTTTTGTAATTTCGTCGCTGTCCATCTGACGTAAGTTGTAAGTGCGCTCAAACTGTTTGAAGGTGAAAGGTAGACGGCGGATTCCTCCTAGCCCAGCTTTGCTCTTCGGGTCGCAGCGATCTTTCTTTTGTCGTTGGCTAGTCGCTCCTTTTTTTACCGATCCATCGGGCATCGCGTAAAGCGCATTTGCAACAGGCCAAAAACTTCGATGCGCGTATATTTCTTGGCGTGATGTCATTTGTTCTGCCATTTCACCCCAAGGCGATCTCAGGGACCCTAAGGCGACCTTGGCTGCTGTTCCATGCAGGCTCACAAGATCCCATGCAGTTCGTGCAACAAGTCGATATGCCAATCTGGGAGACTGCATTATGTAGTGCGGCTTCGCTAAAGGTTTTCCTACGCCAGTACCTCGTCCTTTACTCGTTAAGCTTTCGATGAATGCTAGTGAGATCCATGCCCACATTCCATAGTTCGACAAGAGGGAGAAGCGATCAATATTGCCAACGAAAACTTGATTTGCCAGATACTCGCCTAGCTCGTAGCTTGTTGAGAATTTTTTTGAAAGATCAATTAGATATTCATTATCAATAATATCGGTAAATGTATCGCTCTCTAAAAGCTCCGTTGGAGCTGATCCAACAGGGTTGTCTATCCAAGCAGCAAGTTTGGCAATGCCTACTTCATTAAGTGATCTGACTTGGCTTGTCATGATGACGAACCTTCCATATCGGCCAAAGCTTCAGCCATGTGATGTTTAAAAATCCCTTTTGATGCGAATCTTCGAACAACATCGTCGGCCCAGTTTTCTTGAGCTAAAATATCGTCCTCATAAGACTCAGCGGGCAGATTAGTACCCAGCGTGATGATGAAGTCCGCCCATGCGGAGATCCATGTTTCGGAGTCATCAAGCGCCGAGGGGTCTTTCGCGATTGCGATTGCAATTTGACGCATTACTTCCGGCATGACGAGAGAGCCAAACCAAGGCTGGTTTACTGCAGAGGCGGCAGTGGGAAATAAAGATCGCTCAACTAGCACGTTCGGTTTTTCGCCCTGTCCTTTGCCTTCTGGAAGTATAAGTCTCCAAGCTATGCCATTAAGATCGGTGGGCTCAATGTCGACTAAACTGGAGCCGAGATTTCCCGCTTCATCCAATGCTCTGACACCGTCTGCATAGCCAACGAGCATCGATTCACCTGGCTTGTTAAAAATGAATCTGAACTTTAAAGGCTTGTCTGTGGCGATATCCCGAATGCTCATTGAGGTTTTGTTAAACTCAAACACAGGGCCAAGTTCGAAATACTCTTCTGTACTTCCCGCTTGGACGATACAGCCCATTAGTACGGACGGATCAAGATCGGCTGCCGCATAGTCGAAGCTGTCCAGCCAGAAAACTCTTCCGTCAGATGAATCATTTCTAACTCGAACCAAGAAATGCTTCTTGTCAATCTGCCTCAGCCGGGTCGGGTTAGTCGTCCTCGTTATTTGCCCCATCGGACACCTCCTTGTACTTCACGCGGATTTCAAGCTGTCGATTGCGATCAAAACCATTAACGGATAGCCAAGAGTTTTCATCCTCCAAGCGGAAGCTCATTGTATTAAGTGCAGCAGTAGGCTGGGAAACTCTAGAATGTTTACGTGGATATGATGACTCATCACCGATCCAGAAGTCAGCGGCATCCCATAGCTTGAATGCGTCACCAATAACGGTGGCATAGGCCAAAGTAATTGTGCAGTCAATAGGAAAAGTGAATCCCTCTGCTGCGTTCGCACGAACCTCGAATCCTTCATCGAGTATTTTGAGTACAACAGGTTTGGGTTTCGGCTTCGGAATATCTACCGGCGGTTGTCGTTCACCCCTAGGAGTTTCCGGCGTAATTCCGCTCCCTCCCATGCGTTTAACTGGGGGCGAAGCCGGATCGGAGAAATAAACCGCTAAAGCGGTTTCGTCCTTTTTCCCCTCAGGTGAAATCAGTTGAACTAATCGAAGTGCGGCATTGCGAACTGCATTCAGCACATCGTTGGGGGAAAAGTATTGAGCCACGACTTTTGGGCGGCGAGCGTTCCAGTTACGATGCGTTGGCTCCTCAGCAGCGACTAGCAAATCAGAGAGTTTTGGATCTTGAATAAAGGTGAGCGCCATTACAGGGACAATGATTCTTGCAGCCTTTAACCTCTTTTCACCATCGATCCCTAAGTCTTGCCTAACGAACAGCTCTTGGCTCTGTTCTGCGTTTTCGTCTTGCTGGAGAAAAACCCTAAAATTTGCAATGGATGTTTCTTTCGGTTGTTTCTTTTTTACTGGAATAAGAAAGTCTACTGAAACTAATTCTGAGTTTTCGAATTTTTCTTTTAAAGACGTCAGCTCGTCTTCTTCGAATGCGTTTACTGTCAGTCTCGCATCCTTCGACCAAGACTCATTTGCCGTAGCGGTGACTGTACTGACATCTCTTGCAGTTAATGCAAGAAAATCACGATAACCCTTACTCAGTCGGCATTGTTCTCCCATGTCATTCGCTACGCCTGCGATGCTTGACGTATCCAGAGTAATGCCACCGACTTTTACCACTAACCGACCACGATTGATGGCAAAAAAGAATTCGTTGATAACCGCATTTCGCAGAGCTTTTTCCGTTATATCTTCCGCAGGCATCGGGACAATGAAAGTCGTTCCGGCTTCTGCTCCTCTAGCTAGACCAAGCTCTGCCTTGATTCCTCCGAGCATCTGAATGTTTTCTACAGGGATTGCCAGCTCATTCGGATTACTGGTTGCTCCCCATCTGGCTTCCTTTGCCCAGCGCCTGCTGTCTTCCGGCAGTTTGTAATTACGTTTGAAGCGGCAGCAGCCGAAGAGTAGTTCAAGTCCATCCGATTTACGCTTCGTCAGTGCAAAAACGCTCCTTAGCTTGCTAGCCAAGTACAAAGTGATTTTTCCTTGACCCGCCCCCCCGTTGGACCTCGTCGTTTTCGCGCCTTCACCTTCACGAAACCAGAATGCATTCCAATTTTGCGTTGATCCCTCGAATGAGGAGTCCTTGTAACAGCCTTCCAGCCCGGTCGTTCCGAAATCCTCAATTACCAGAAATGTCATCTTTGCTGGTAGTTGATCGTTCTCGATTAGTTCGCCGGCTTGGAAGTGCTTAATCCAGTCGTCCGAGAAAATGGACCGGGCGAACTTAGTCGTTGCTAAGTCTACCGTGACCAGTTTGTATTCAACGCGTACGACGCTTTCGCTGCTTCGTGCGTCCAGTGGATTCTGCAAAGTTTCGCGAACGAGAATTTCAACGCTGGTGCGTTCCTCATCCGCAAAATTGTCGTCTGAAATGCTTGATCCTGAAGTCTCATTCGGATTTAGCGGGCGGAACTGCCAATGAACCACAATCAAATCTCCCTATCTTTAGTAGATTCAGAACAATGAGTGACTACAGTTTGAAGTCACCGCCAGCCGCGTTTTCTGCGTCAGAAAAGCGCGTTTTTGCTTGGTCTAGCTCCTTCTGCAAGGTCTTGAAGATTTTCTTGATGTCCTCGTCGCTAAAACTGTAAGCACTACGGTTGGATAGGTTTCCGATCAAGCGAATGTCATTGAGCGCTCGATTTACACGCTGCTCAGCTAATCGTACAAATTTCTCTCTTTTTTCTGACATTTTTCTGTCAAAGCTCCTACAATTTTTTAGGAATATTCCTGAAATCTTTGGGTAATATTTAGTAGCTTTTTCTACCGTAGTCAAATTTTTTTGCAGGCTGATTGCCATCATTTACGGTTGGCCGCTCCTTACGTAGCAAAAAAGCCAGTGGTATCGGGCTAAGGGGTAGAGGTATCAGGCGAGGTGCCGTTAAATTTAGAAGGACCCCTCAAAGAGATCAGGCCAAGACACGGTTTTTTGATTACAATCCTTGATCGCATTTAGGATCCAGCTGATCTCAGCTTCAGGCCTGCGAATTCCGCACTCCCATAGCTCGAAGACACGCCATCCTTGCTGGAGAAGTTCGTTTTTTTGCCTGATGTCTCGCTTCACGTTTTGATCGAATTTCAGCTGCCAGAATTCTTCGCGAGTTCGAGGGGTTGTGGCGTATTTACAGCCAGTGTGTCTGTGCCAAAAGCAGCCATGAATAAAAATGCAGACGTTGTAGCGAGGAAGCACAATATCTGGCTTGCCTGGAAGCTTCCGAGAATGCAGTCGATACCTGAAACCGTGTCGGTGCAGCAGCTTGCGGACCTTCATTTCGGGAGATGTATTACTGCCGCGAATACCGGCCATCATCCGAGACCTGACTTCTTTACTGACTATGTCCATGACTGAGCCCCAGATGAATTTGCCTTTAGGCCGAGATACCACTATCGAATGTGACACCGCGCGTTCGAAGCCAATTCAGATTGTCGACCTTTTCGCAGGCCCTGGAGGTCTTGGTGAGGGTTTCGCTTCCTATGGTGATGGATCACGTTTTGAGATTTTAGTCTCAGCCGAAATGAACCCGATTGCCCGCGAAACGCTCAGGTTGAGAGCGTTTTACCGCCTGCTTAAAAAACAGAATCCAAAGCAGCTAAACGACTACTACAATTTCTGTAATGGCCTAAGCCCTACACCGTATAGCGATTCAAGTAAGGCTCAGTGGCTGGAAGCGGACAGGGAAGCTAGATGTATCACTTTGGGATCTAATGAGGGCGATGAGGAGCTTGATGCGATTCTTGACGATAAACTCGAGAACAGGCCTTGGGTGCTAATCGGCGGGCCTCCGTGCCAAGCCTACTCAATTGTCGGTAGGTCGCGTAATCAGGGGAAGGCCGATTACAGCGCTGAAAATGATCACCGCCATTTTCTGTACAAGGAGTATCTCCGAATCATCAAGGAGAGAAAACCGGCTGTTTTTGTGATGGAAAATGTGAAAGGAATCTTGTCCTCAAAGATCGCTGGCGAAAGCATTTTTACCCAGATTTTGCAGGATCTTACCGACCCGAATAAGGCGCTTGGCGATCCTTCGCCGGGCAAAAAATATCGCATCTGTTCGCTTGTGACGGGTCAATCTTTCGGGCCGGATGATGATGTAAGTAAGGTAGACCCTCGAGGCTACATTATTAGATCGGAGGAGTATGGAATTCCTCAGGCAAGGCATCGAGTGATACTCCTAGGGATTGCATTGGACGAGCATGGAAGTACGGAACAATACGAATGTATTGCGAAGGCTATTGGACGAGTAAGTACGAGGCAGGTTCTCGGTGATCTACCAGAATTACGTAGTCGTCTGACCAAGCAGTCCGATGATAGCGAAACATGGTATCGGGAAGTTGCCGCTCATCTAGATGGACTGATTTCGGAAGTTGATAGTGCATTAGAGCCGAAACTTCATGCTGAAATGAAAATCGCCCGTGAATCTCTTCTCTCCACGTCACTTGAGGTTGGCGCTCTTCGTGTTCCACGTCGTAATGACGATGGGAAGACGAAAGATGAAGCTTTAGATGATTGGTATCGTGATAAAAATCTACATTTTTGGTTAAATCATGATGCGCGTGGACATATGCCTTCTGATTTACGACGCTACATGTTTGCTAGTGTATATGCTCGAGCTTATAAGGCTTCTCCAAAAGGACATCAGCAATTCAGTCTGTCCGGATTAGCTCCCGCCCACAAAAACTGGGAGACGGGCAAATTTAGTGATCGTTTCAGAGTGCAACTGGAGCAGCTTCCATCAACAACTGTTACCAGTCATATATCCAAAGATGGCCACTATTTCATTCATTATGATCCTAAGCAGTGTCGTAGTTTGACCGTTAGAGAAGCTGCTCGGCTTCAAACATTTCCGGATAACTATTTTTTTCAAGGTAATCGAACCCATCAGTTTCATCAGGTTGGGAACGCGGTTCCACCTCTGCTAGCAAATAAAATCGCTTCGGTAGTTTTTTCAATAGTGCAGAAGAAATTGGTAGTGGCAGAGCGTCTAGCATAGTTTGATGAAAAGAATCTCTTCGAGACGACGTGGATCTCAAGCCTCGCTTAGCGAGGCTTTGCTGATTTATAAATGATGCAAGCAGTAAACGTGTTTAGTACTTATACCAAGACTGATATTTGTTCGAAGTTATTGCTTTCCCTGCTTTCTTTTCAAGTTGATTGCACTCCTTGCAAAGCAATTGAATGTTAGAGATATCATTAAAGCCGTGCCCTGCCAATGGTACTATGTGGTCGTAGTTTTCTTGGTTTTCCAAATTGATTTGGCCGGATAAATCTTTATCGCAAAGTACGCAACGGCCTCTGTCGCGATAAAAGACCGCTCTTCGCACCCATTTTGGTATGGTTGTGCGTTTCAGTACGCCGGGTTTTTTAAAGAGATATTCGATTTCTTTAGGGCAAGGGGAAGTAGATTCGGTTTCTAGCGCGTCGGCCATCATGACATTGAAGACTTTCATCAGATCGCGGTTCTGAAACAAGACATGAAATATCTCTTTAGATATATGTTCTATTAGTTTGTCAAATACCCCGTCCTCACGAAGCTCATGAATATATTCATAAACGTCGTCTATGCTGCATTCAATGAATACTTTTCTCTTGCTTTCTAAAAATTCTTCAAAGCTCCGATGTTTCATGTTGTGGTGTTCGAGTGCGCGTTCAATGGGTAGTACGTGTGGTCTCATGTGTTTCAGGGCAAAAGGCAGCTCTAAAAGGAATTCATATATTGTTTTCTTTTTGTTGAGTACAGATTCATCTGCTTGATCGTAATAGACGTCGTGAATAATGAATTCGATGAACTCATGAAATAATGAGTATTTGCTGAAAGTGCTTAGTCTATAGTTTATTCGTCCATCTCCATGGAACTCATTTAGCATTCTGAGATAGTCGTCAGGATAATAAAGGATATTTTTTATTATGTTACAAAAGTAGTATGTGTCGTAAAATTTTGCCTCAAGCATTTTTTTCTCGGCTTTTAGGATGTGAGGGCTGTGTGAAGTTATTTTATTTCGAATTAATTAATTTTTTTCAATAAAAAGCCCCGATCAGATCGAGGCTTTTTGCTTTCTCGATTCGCCGACTCAAACCGCAATCGTCAAATCGTGCCGAGCGAGACTATTAGTCCCAGCTCAACGCTCCACCAGTTTGGTATTCGATCACGCGAGTCTCAAAGAAATTCTTCTCTTTCTTCAAGTCCATAATCTCGCTCATCCAAGGGAACGGGTTGGTCGTTCCTGGATATTCCTCTTTAAGGCCGATCTGCGACAAACGACGGTTAGCGATGAACTTCAGGTAGTCCTCCATCATCGCCGCGTTCATACCCAACACGCCGCGAGGCATGGTGTCACGGGCGTATTCAATCTCCAGCTGCGTACCCTGCAGAATCATCTGGGTCGCTTCTTCCTTCATCTCAGCATCCCACAAATGTGGGTTTTCGATTTTGATCTGGTTGATCACGTCGATGCCGAAGTTCAGGTGCATGGATTCGTCGCGCAGGATGTATTGGAACTGCTCGGCGACGCCGGTCATTTTGTTGCGGCGGCCCATGGAGAGGATTTGGGTGAAGCCGCAGTAGAAGAAGATGCCTTCCAGAACGCAGTAGTAGGCGATCAGGTTGCGCAGCAATTCTTTGTCGGTGTCCGGGGTGCCGGTTTCGAACTTCGGATCGGAGATCGAGCGGGTGTATTTCAGGCCCCAGGCGGCTTTTTTCGCGACCGATGGGATCTCGTGGTACATGTTGAAGATTTCGCCTTCATCCATGGCCAGCGATTCGATGCAGTACTGGTAGGCGTGGGTGTGGATCGCCTCTTCGAAGGCCTGGCGCAGGATGTACTGGCGGCATTCCGGGTTGGTGATCAGGCGGTACACGGCCAGGACCAGGTTGTTGGCAACCAGGGAGTCGGCGGTGGAGAAGAAGCCGAGGTTGCGCATGACGATGCGGCGCTCGTCGTCGGTCAGGCCTTCCGGGTTTTTCCAGAGGGCGATGTCGGCGGTCATGTTGACTTCTTGCGGCATCCAGTGGTTTGCGCAACCGTCCAGATACTTCTGCCAGGCCCAGTCGTACTTGAATGGCACGAGCTGGTTGAGGTCGGCGCGGCAGTTGATCATGCGCTTTTCGTCGACGGCGACACGGGCGGCGGCGCCTTCGAGTTCGGCGAGGCCTTCGGCGACGTCGAGGGAGTTCAGTGCAGCCTTGGCGCGGGCCACGGCGGCCGAGTCGTCGGCGGTCACGGCGCGGGCTTCGAGGGCGGCGGCACCGCCGGCGTTGTCGAGGCGGTCCATGTTGGCTTCGGAAGCGTGGCCGGCGTTGGCGCCTTTTACCGCTACTTCACTGTCTTCTTTGTCGAATTCGTCCCAGCTCAGCATGACGTGTCGTCTCCTGCGTGAGGGCTTGTGCCCGTGTGAAACCTGATGGGTTGGTTTTTCACACGGCCAAACAAGCCGCGTTGGATGTCGTTTTTTGCAGCGATGCACGCAGGCAAATAAACAGAAATTTTGACGGGTTCCGAGAGCCTCTGATGGGCGCAGCCAGTGTCGAGCACGGTTGCGGGGCTTCAGAATGGCACTTGCTCCCTGTAAGGGAATATTGCTGACCCGTATGGGGCGGCATTATAGGGAAAAAAACACGGCTGTGCTGAGGCGAATCCGCGCAGGAAGCGGTCGAGGAGGGTGGTTTTTCGGTGAGAGTGAGGGTTTACAGGGCTTTGCCGGGGGAAGATTTTTTTTCGTAAAAATCACGGCATTGTGGATTTGTTCAAAAAACGAACAAAAAAACACGTTTTTCACTACATCTAGTGTTTTGCAAGCCTTTTTGCCGACCTCAGACACAACTGAGCCCGACCGAAGTCGGGCTGGAATCGGGCCTCAGATCTGTGCTGAGCGATCCAATTCGGTGCAGTCTGATTCAGTTCGTGCAGCCGTTGCCCATGATGCTGTAACGCAGGATGTGGCGTTGGCCTTTGGAGTCGTCGTATTCCATTTTTGCCGGCACTACTTCACAGACATTCGGAACTTCGCTCATCGAGACAACTTTGGCGATATCCAGGTGAGTGGAGTAAGTGTATTCCTCGATCACCGGTTGTTGCTGTGCCACATCTGTCGTGGCCTCGTCGGCCATGGCGGTTGCGCACAGGCTGCTGAGGACCAGGAACATTAAAGCTTTCATCTGCTGTTTACCTTTTTGAGGTCGAAAGGGGTCACGCAACCTTTTTGGGGTTGCGTGTGTAACTTCAGTTTTTGATCTTTACTGCGAGAGCTGGATTAACGGCCTTCGTGGGGACTGTAACGTTGTTAATCGCGTTTGCCGTGTTGGCGGAGTGAATTTTAAGGAGATGGGCCGAGGGTAAACAGAGCGGGTTTTGATAAACACTTTTGGCAGATTTGGTAACAATCGGCGGCGGGCAGATTGTCTGACACACCGTGGTGTTTGCATCGCTTGCAGGCAAGCTCCCACAGGGATTGCGTGTGGCTCGAAAGGGTATTTCAAGTCAGCAGATGTGGATGTCTGGATGTTTTGTAGGGGCTTGTTACTACCATCGTCGAATGGTTCTATGGGGCCCACCCGGCTACAACAGGGTCATACAAAAACAACTATTACACCGAGGTAGGAAAGATGAGTGCGGCTTCTCTGTATCCCGTTCGTCCCGAGGTTCTGGCCAATACGCTGACTGACGAGGCGACCTACAAAGCCATGTACCAACAGTCGGTCGTCAACCCTGACGGCTTCTGGCGCGAGCAAGCCCAGCGTCTGGACTGGATCAAGCCTTTCACCACGGTGAAACAGACGTCGTTCGACGATCACCACGTTGATATCAAGTGGTTTGCCGACGGCACCCTCAACGTTTCCTATAACTGCCTCGACCGTCATCTGGCCGAGCGCGGCGACCAGGTCGCAATCATCTGGGAAGGCGACGATCCTTCCGAAAGCCGCAACATCACCTATCGCGAACTGCACGAGCAAGTGTGCAAACTGGCCAACGCCCTGCGCGGTCAGGACGTGCACCGTGGCGACGTGGTGACCATTTACATGCCGATGATTCCCGAAGCCGTGGTCGCCATGCTGGCCTGCACCCGGATCGGCGCGATTCACTCGGTGGTGTTCGGCGGTTTCTCGCCGGAAGCCCTGGCCGGTCGCATCATCGATTGCCGTTCGAAAGTGGTGATCACTGCTGACGAAGGCATTCGTGCCGGCAAGAAGATTTCCCTCAAGGCCAACGTCGATGACGCGCTGACCAATCCGGAAACCAGCAGCATCCAGAAAGTCATCGTCTGCAAGCGCACCGGTGGCGACATCAAGTGGAACCAGCATCGCGACATCTGGTACGAAGACCTGATGAAAGTGGCCGGTACCGTTTGCGCGCCGAAAGAAATGGGCGCTGAAGAAGCGTTGTTCATCCTTTATACCTCCGGCTCGACCGGCAAGCCGAAGGGCGTGCAGCACACCACTGGCGGTTATCTGCTGTATGCGGCGATGACCCACGAGCGCGTGTTTGACTACCGCCCGGGCGAAATCTACTGGTGCACCGCCGACGTTGGCTGGGTCACCGGTCACAGCTACATCGTCTACGGCCCGCTGGCCAATGGCGCGACCACGCTGCTGTTTGAAGGCGTGCCGAACTATCCGGACATCACCCGGGTGGCGAAGATCGTCGACAAGCACAAGGTCAATATCCTCTACACCGCGCCGACCGCGATCCGCGCGATGATGGCGTCGGGTCAGGCTGCCGTTGAAGGCGCCGATGGCAGCAGCCTGCGTCTGCTCGGTTCGGTCGGCGAGCCGATCAACCCGGAAGCGTGGGACTGGTACTACAAGAATGTCGGCAAGTCGCGTTGCCCGATCGTCGATACCTGGTGGCAGACCGAAACTGGCGGCAACATGATGAGCCCGCTGCCGGGGGCGCACGCGCTGAAGCCGGGTTCGGCGGCGCGGCCGTTCTTTGGTGTGGTGCCGGCGCTGGTCGACAACCTCGGTAACATCATCGAGGGCGAGGCCGAAGGCAATCTGGTGATTCTCGATTCGTGGCCGGGTCAGGCGCGCACGCTGTACGGCGATCATGATCGCTTCGTCGATACCTACTTCAAGACGTTCCGTGGCATGTATTTCACCGGTGACGGCGCACGTCGCGATGCCGATGGTTACTACTGGATCACCGGGCGCGTGGATGACGTGCTCAACGTCTCCGGTCACCGCATGGGCACGGCCGAGATCGAGAGCGCGATGGTGGCGCACCCGAAAGTCGCCGAGGCCGCTGTGGTCGGTGTGCCGCACGACATCAAGGGCCAGGGCATTTATGTTTATGTGACCTTGAAGAATGGCGAGGAGCCGACCGAGCAACTGCGTCTGGAACTGAAGAACTGGGTGCGCAAGGAGATCGGGCCGATCGCTTCGCCGGATGTGATCCAGTGGGCGCCGGGGCTGCCGAAGACCCGCTCGGGCAAGATCATGCGACGGATTCTGCGCAAGATTGCCACGGCGGAATACGACGGTTTGGGCGATATCTCGACCCTGGCCGATCCGGGTGTGGTGCAGCATTTGATTGATACGCACAAGACCATGAATGTTGCTTAAGTAGCAGGTCGATGTGCTGAAAAGCCCTGTTCGGTGTATGCCGGACAGGGCTTTTCTGTGTCTGCTGGTTTTGTGGTGGTAGGGCTGGCCTCATCGCTGGCAAGCCAGCTCCCACAGGTTTTGTGGTGTATTGCATGATCGTTCCCACGCAGAGCGTGGGAACGATCAGTTGGCCAACCAATAATTATCGACCTGCGCCGCAAGACCTTTCCCGCTGTTACCCGCCACAACCCAATGTGTAACCGCCCGCGCCAAACCGGGGCGAAGGGAAACGCTACGCCCCGTATTAGAGCCTCAAAACCATCGCTGAAAAATAAGACACAACGCTGCGCTTGCCGGATTAGAAGGGTTTGCGAATAATAGGCCCGCAATTTGCAGCATGGATCGGTTCACTGTCTTTCGCTCTTGCATGAAATTGCAAGGCTGTCAATGCGCTCAAGTCGCTTTCTCTGTGCATCTGTAATTAGTTGTCGCATTGAAGAAATATCGACTTCGGGCCTGTCGTTAGAATGCCGATCACTCGCTCATCGTGGCTGACGTTGAAATCTTCGCCGGTTTCAATAGGAAATTTCCCACCGATGCAGCAACCGATTTCCTGATTCACCCATTCGCATATTGGGCTGTTGCTCACTCTGCCGTTTTTGCCCTTTACCGATGGAGTCCCAAGATGAAGAAACTTGTGCTGCTTGGCGCCCTGGCACTGTCCGTGCTGTCGCTGAATGCCGTCGCTGACGAAAAGCCTGTGAAGATCGGTATCGAAGCGGCTTACCCGCCATTCGCCTCGAAAGCTCCGGACGGCAGCATCGTCGGTTTCGACTACGACATCGGCAACGCGCTGTGCGAAGAAATGAAGGTCAAGTGTGTGTGGGTCGAGCAAGAGTTCGACGGTCTGATCCCTGCGCTGAAAGTGCGCAAGATCGACGCGATCCTGTCGTCCATGTCGATCACTGAAGACCGCAAGAAGTCGGTCGACTTCACCAACAAGTACTACAACACCCCGGCACGTCTGGTGATGAAGGCCGGTACTCAGGTCAGCGAAGGTCTGGCTGAACTGAAAGGCAAGAACATCGGCGTACAGCGCGGTTCGATCCACGAGCGTTTCGCCCGCGAAGTGCTGGCGCCACTGGGTGCCGAGATCAAGCCGTACGGTTCGCAGAACGAGATCTACCTCGACGTGGCTGCCGGTCGTCTCGACGGTACCGTGGCTGACGCGACCCTGCTCGATGACGGCTTCCTGAAAACCGACGCCGGCAAAGGCTTCGCGTTCGTGGGCCCGGCGTTCACCGACGTCAAATACTTCGGCGACGGCGTGGGTATCGCAGTACGCAAGGGCGACGCCCTGAAAGACAAGATCAACAGCGCCATTGCGGCCATCCGCGAGAACGGCAAATACAAGCAGATCCAGGACAAATACTTCGCCTTCGATATCTACGGCAAGTAACACGTCTCTGCGACAAGTCCGAAATGGCGCAAGCAACAGAATCTCTGCGGTTTGCGCCATTTTTTCATCCCAACTTTCGAGGACCTGAATCATGTTGAAAGGCTACGGGGCTGTCATCCTCGATGGCGCATGGCTGACGCTTCAGCTCGCCTTGTCGTCCATGGCTCTGGCCATCGTTCTCGGGCTGATTGGTGTCGCGCTGCGCCTGTCGCCGGTGCGCTGGCTGGCCTGGCTGGGCGATCTGTATTCCACGGTGATCCGCGGGATTCCCGATCTGGTGCTGATCCTGCTGATTTTCTACGGCGGTCAGGACTTGCTCAACCGCGTCGCGCCGATGCTCGGTTATGACGATTACATCGACCTGAACCCGCTGGCGGCCGGTATCGGCACCCTCGGTTTCATCTTCGGTGCGTACCTGTCGGAAACCTTCCGCGGTGCGTTCATGGCGATCCCCAAAGGCCAGGCCGAAGCCGGCATGGCGTACGGCATGAGCAGTTTTCAGGTGTTCTTTCGGGTGATGGTGCCGCAGATGATCCGTCTGGCGATTCCCGGCTTCACCAACAACTGGCTGGTACTGACCAAGGCCACCGCGCTGATTTCCGTGGTCGGTCTGCAAGACATGATGTTCAAGGCCAAGCAGGCGGCGGATGCCACGCGTGAGCCTTTCACCTTCTTCCTCGCAGTGGCGGCGATGTACCTGGTGATCACCAGCGTCTCGTTGCTGGCATTGCGTCACCTTGAGAAGCGCTACTCGGTAGGCGTAAGGGCGGCTGATCTATGATCTTCGACTACAACGTCATTTGGGAGGCGCTGCCGCTGTACTGCGGCGGCCTGCTGACCACCCTCAAACTGCTCGCGCTGTCGCTGTTTTTCGGCTTGCTGGCGGCCCTGCCGCTGGGGCTGATGCGCGTCTCGAAGAACCCGATCGTCAACGGCGCCGCGTGGCTCTACACCTACGTGATCCGTGGCACGCCGATGCTGGTGCAGCTGTTCCTGATCTATTACGGTCTGGCGCAGTTCGAAGCGGTCCGCGAAAGCTTCCTGTGGCCGTGGCTGTCCAGCGCAACGTTCTGTGCGTGCCTGGCATTTGCGGTCAACACCAGCGCCTACACTGCCGAGATCATCGCCGGCAGCCTCAAGGCCACGCCGAACGGTGAGATCGAAGCGGCGAAGGCCATGGGCATGTCGCGCTTCAAACTGTACAAGCGCATCCTGCTGCCATCGGCCCTGCGCCGGGCGCTGCCGCAGTACAGCAACGAAGTGATCATGATGCTGCAGACCACCAGTCTGGCGTCGATCGTGACCCTGATCGACATCACTGGCGCGGCGCGTACCGTCAACGCGCAGTTCTATCTGCCGTTCGAGGCGTACATCACCGCTGGCGTGTTCTATCTGTGCCTGACCTTCATTCTGGTCAAGCTGTTCAAGCTGGCCGAGCGTCGCTGGTTGAGCTACCTCGCGCCGCGGAAGCACTGATATGGAACGCATCGACCATGTGTTGCCGTGGAGCCATCTGGGCAGCGAGCGCAGGGTGTCGGTTTTTCGCTTCGGTCATGGCGAGCGCAAGGCCTACATCCAGGCCAGCCTGCACGCCGACGAACTGCCGGGCATGCGCACCGCCTGGGAGCTGAAGAAGCGCCTCGGCGAACTCGAAGCCCAAGGCTTGCTCAACGGCGTGATCGAACTGGTGCCGGTCGCCAATCCGTTGGGGCTCGGGCAGTTGCTGCAAGGCAATCACCAGGGCCGTTTCGAGGCGGGCAGCGGCAAGAATTTCAACCGCGATTTCGTCGAGCTGAGCGCGCCGGTTGCCGCCGCGCTGGCCGATAAGCTCGGGGACGATCCACACGCCAATGTGCGGCTGATCCGTCAGGCGATGGCCGATCATCTCGCCGCTTTGCCTGAGGCGAGCAGCCAGTTGCAAGGCATGCAGCGTGTGTTGCTCAGCCATGCCTGCACTGCCGATGTGGTGCTCGATCTGCATTGCGACGCCGAAGCCGCGCTGCACATGTATGCGTTGCCGCAGCATTGGCCGCAGTGGCGCTCGCTCGCAGCGCACCTGAATGTGAAGGTCGGTTTGCTCGCGGAAGATTCCGGCGGAAGCTCGTTCGACGAGGCCTGTTCGCTGCCGTGGCTGCGCCTGTCGCGGCAATTCCCCGATGCGCAGATTCCGCTGGCGTGCCTGGCTACGACCATCGAACTGGGCGGTCAGGCCGATACCGGCCGAGCTGAAGCAGAGGCTTACGCTGAAGGCATTCTGGCGTTTCTTGCCGAGCAGGGCCTGATCACCGGCGAGTGGCCGAATCCGGCGTTTGATCCGTGCGAAGGCATGCCGTTCGAAGGCACCGAATTGTTGTTCGCGCCGCACCCCGGTGTGGTGAGTTTTTCCCGCAAGCCCGGCGAATGGGTCGAGGCGGGCGAGGAGATTTTTGAAGTGATCGACCCTGTGGCCGATCGGGTCAGCACGGTATGTGCTGGTACCTCCGGGGTGCTGTTTGCCATTGAACGGCTGCGTTATGCCCAACCCGGTTTCTGGCTGGCCAAGGTGGCGGGGCGCGAAGCGCTGCGTCACGGGCGCTTGCTCAACGACTGACTGACTGTTTTTGTGAGAACCGACCGCATGTACAAACTTGAAGTCCAAGACCTGCATAAACGCTATGGCAGTCACGAAGTGCTCAAGGGCGTGTCCCTGAAAGCGGCCGCCGGCGATGTGATCAGCATCATCGGCTCCAGTGGCTCCGGCAAAAGTACTTTTCTGCGTTGCATCAACCTGCTCGAGCAGCCGCACGCGGGCAAGATCCTGCTCAACAACGAAGAGCTGAAACTGGTCGCCAACAAGGACGGCGCGCTGAAAGCCGCTGATCCAAAGCAGCTGCAACGCATGCGTTCGCGCCTGTCGATGGTGTTCCAGCATTTCAACCTGTGGTCGCACATGACCGCGATTGAAAACATCATGGAAGCGCCGGTGCACGTGCTCGGCGTGCCCAAGTACGAAGCTCGCGAAAAAGCCGAGTACTACCTGAACAAGGTCGGCGTGGCCCATCGTAAGGACGCATTCCCGGGGCACATGTCCGGTGGCGAGCAGCAGCGCGTGGCGATCGCCCGTGCACTGGCGATGGAACCGGAAGTGATGCTGTTCGATGAGCCGACCTCGGCCCTCGACCCGGAACTGGTCGGCGACGTGCTGAAAGTCATGCAGGCGCTGGCACAGGAAGGCCGGACCATGGTCGTGGTCACCCACGAAATGGGTTTTGCCCGCGAAGTGTCGAACCAGTTGGTATTCCTGCACAAAGGCGTCGTCGAAGAAAGCGGCAACCCGCGCGAAGTGCTGGTCAATCCGCAGTCGGAGCGTTTGCAGCAGTTCCTGTCCGGTAGCCTGAAATAAAACAGGGCTGCCGTTGTGCACTTCAATAGTGCATGCTTCGCGATTTACAGGCTGGCTCTGATCCCTTGTGGGAGCGAGCCTGCTCGCGAAAGCGGTGGTACAGATAGCAATCATGTTGACTGATACACCGCCTTCGCGAGCAGGCTCGCTCCCACATTTGATCTTCACTGGTTTCAGGATGTGTGTTCATTTACGGGCTAGCATTGGCCCATGCCTTCATCACCGTTTTTCGCTTCGGATTGCCCGCCCATGACTGCCCATCGAATAGGTTTCCTGATTTGGCCCAGCACTAAAGCGTTGACGCTGGCGCTGGCGGAGGAAGCTTTGCGTGTCGCTCAGCGTGTGCACCCGGACGTGGTCTACGAGTTGTCGTTCCTGCAGGCCGAAACGCCAGCCGAAGGCGCCTGGCAATTGCCGGGTGAAGCGTGGGCCGGCAAGCTCGAAAACTTCCAGAAACTGTTCCTGCTCGCAGACGAACCGCCGACCACCCTGGCCCCGGCACTGAGCAGTGCGCTCAAGCAACTGGTGCGTGCCGGTTGTGTGATCGGTGGTCTGTCGGCCGGTGTCTACCCGTTGGCCCAACTCGGTCTGCTCGACGGTTATCGCGCTGCGGTGCACTGGCGCTGGCAGGACGATTTCGCCGAACGCTTCCCGAAAGTCATCGCCACCAGTCACTTGTTCGATTGGGACCGCGATCGCCTGACCGCCTGCGGTGGCATGTCGGTACTCGACCTGCTGCTGGCGGTGCTGGCCCGTGATCATGGCGCGGAACTGGCCGGTGCGGTGTCCGAAGAACTGGTGGTCGAGCGCATTCGCGAAGGCGGCGAGCGCCAGCGTATTCCGTTACAGAACCGTCTCGGCTCCAGCCATCCGAAGCTCACCCAGGCGGTGTTGCTGATGGAAGCCAACATCGAAGAGCCGCTGACCACCGACGAAATCGCCCAGCACGTGTGCGTATCGCGTCGGCAACTGGAGCGGATCTTCAAGCAATACCTCAACCGCGTGCCGAGCCAGTACTACCTGGAACTGCGCCTGAACAAGGCCCGGCAGATGTTGATGCAGACCAGCAAGTCGATCATCCAGATCGGCCTCTCGTGTGGCTTCTCTTCAGGGCCGCATTTCTCCAGCGCCTACCGCAACTTCTTCGGTGCCACGCCGCGCGAAGATCGCAACCAGCGGCGCAGCAGCAGCCCGTTCGAATTGTCGTCAGTCCCGCCCGAGCGAGGCTGACGGCGGTTCAGCTATTGCCGGGCCATGTGAGTTCCTCGCCGTCGGAAAAGTCCAGATCCACAAAGTCGTCTAGTTGTTGCCTCAAGTTGGGGCCCGGCATCCGCGCCTCCATATTGTGCTCGGCCAGCGCCGTGTTGTAGCTGTCCAGGCGCTGCTGACTTTCCGGGGTCAATGGATTTCCGCTGAAATTGTACTCGGTCATCCTGGTATCGGGACGTGAAGGAAAATCCGCAGGCAATCGCTTGATCTTGTTATTCGACAGGTCCACGCGTCTCGTCTGAGTGAGTCTGTACAAACCGGCGGGCGACCGGGTCAGCCCGGTATTACTCAGGTCGAGCATTCGCAGGTCGGGAAAGTGATCCATGTCGGGCACTCTCCAAAGTCGGCTGTTGTTACTCAAATCCAGGGTATCGAGCTTTGCCAGGTTGGCGAATGCATCTGCAGTTTGCGGCGTAATCGTGATCTGGCAACCCGACAGGCTGAGGCTGCTCAATGTCTCGAGACGAAAGATTGCCGACGGAACGCGAAGTAATGGGTAATCGCGAATATCCAGCACCCTGAGCCGGGGAAACAGCGCCAGCAAGGCATCGACTGGTGGCGGCGTACTTACCGTGGTGGTCAGCTGCAACTGTTTGATGTAGTCGAAGCGCCCGGTCATTTGTGGCAGCTCGCCCGTGAAGGAGAGATCGCAATCGAATTCGGTGTCCAGGCCATGGACCGGAAAGCGCCGCAGGCGTTTTTCCAGGTTGTCCTTGAAGCGCCGGCGCTGGCTGATTTGCGCGCTTGGTGGGGCAATTTCCGGCACACCGTGGGCAACCGGATCTTCGGGCGCCGCATTCACCCAGGTTTCGAGCGTGTTCAGCAGCGTGCTGAGTTCGGTTTGCCGGCGCAGCAGCTCGGTGCGTCCGTCTGTCAAGGTCCCGGGCAGACTGTAGATCAGGTTGTTGGCATCGAAGCCGCTCAATCGGGGATAGAGCGTTTGGGCCAGATCAATGTCGGCCTGTTCGACCCAGACGCCAAAATTGTCGCCTTTGACCAGATAGCATGCCTTGATCTGTTCGCGCGAAGTCGCCGACAGCGGATTGGAGCCCACATCGATGCCGCGGTTGGCATACGCCGCCAGTGAGTCGGGCAATTCGATGATGTTGTTGTCGCTCAGCAGCGCCGTTTGCAGGTGCGGGAGTTGGTCCAGCCCGGCGGGAACATGGTCGATCCCTGTACGGATCAGGTCGATGAACGCCAGATTCACCAGTGCCGAGGCATCGGGCGTCTGGCCCAGTGGATTATTGAACAGATCCAGCGACGTCAGGCGGCTCAGTGTCGACAAGGTGGATTGCCCGGCCGCATCGAGGGTGATGTTGCACCGGCTCATCATTAGCGTTTCAAGCGCTGGCATGCTTTCGAGCGCTCGCGGGATTCGGCCCAGGGCGAACCCGGGCAACTCGAGACCTTCCAGGCCAGTGAAGCAATCGAGAAAGCCATCGGGAACCATCAAGTGTGGATTGCCTTGAATTTCCAGGTGGGTTATCTGGCTGAAGTCAGCGCTGAGCTTCGGCAGTTCACCGACAAACGCAGCCTTGGCTTTGAATATTTCCGCACGTAGATCCGGCACATCGACGCGACTGCCGCGCCAGAGTCCTTCGAGGTTTTCCTTGAACCGGGATCGCGCCTCAAGCTGTGCGGCGCGCTGCTCGGCATTCCATAGCTGGCCTGACGTCGGATCATGACTCGGTACGCGCTCCTGCCACGCCGTAAGGTCGCTGAGCAACCGGGTGATTTCAGTTTCCCAGTTCATCAATTGCGAACTGCCTGCCTGCAAGGTGCCGGGGAGGCGATAGATCATGTCGCCGGCCATGTGGTCGGTCAGGTGCGGGAACACTCTGCGCGCCCTCGCGACATCGTTCGCCGCGGGCATGATGCCGAAGCTGCGGTGATGTTGGGCGTAGTAAGTCTTGATGCGCTCGCGAGCCGCCACAGAAAGCGGATTGCCAGCCAGGCGCACACCGTCTGCACGATTGGGGGTGAGGCTGAAAAGTGCCTCCGGCAACTCACTGATGTGGTTGTTGTTGAGGTGCACCGTCTGCAGTGTCGGGTGCCCAACGATGCCCTCAGGCACGGCTGTCAGACCGCTATTGAGCAGAAAGACATCCTGCACTGCTGGAAGCGTCTGCAGATCGGGGGCCACGGTCAACGGGTTGTTGATCAGATCCAGACGCGTAAGCGTGCGCAGCGACTTCAGCACGTCATAGCCCGCTGAGGTGTGGCTTATCGCGCAGTTGTCCAGGCGCAGCTTCTTGAGATTGTGCAGTTGGCCGATGAAGGCGGGTATTTCGTTCAGCGCGAAATCCTTCATTTGCAAGGTGTGGAGTTCGGGAAACCACGCCACGAACTCGCCGATGCCATCGATCGCTGCGTTGCCGGTCAGTTTCAGGCTTGCGACATGACTGAAGTCGACGCTCAGGCGAGGCAACTGGCCAACGAACGGCAGGTCTGCGGTAAAGGATAGGCTGCGCTGGCCGGTCTCGCTGGAGGTCTGGCGCCAGAACGTCTCCAGGTCTTGCTTGAACGTCGATCGTGCCGAGCGCTGGCGAGCGCGCTCATTGTCGGTCAGCGCACGCCCCGTGGCCGAATCTGTAGACGGGGTTTGCAATACCCAGCGGTCGAGGTCGAGCTGCATCTGCGCCAGCTCCGCTTGCCAGCGCAGCAGTTGTGCGCGACCGGTGGCCAGATTGCCCGGCAAGTCATAGATCAGGTCGCTGGCCTCTTGCTCATCCAGCTCCGGGAACAATTGCCGGGTCAGGCTGACGTCCTGCTCCGCGGCCCTGACCTCAAAATCCTGTTGATAGGTGCGGAAGTAGGTTTTGATTTTGTCGCGTGTTTCGCTCGATAGCGGATTGTCGGAAAAATACAGGCCATCAGTGCGTTCTGCAGGCAGCTCGAATAGCGCGTCGGGCAGATGTGTAAGGCGATTGCCGGTCAATACCGCAGTGCGCAGTTGCGGATGGCTGGCCAGACCTGGCGGAGCAACGGTGAGTCCGCTGTTGGACAGGTCGATGAACGTGAGCGCAGGCAACAGGTTCAGATCGGGGAAAGTCCCCAGGGGATTGTCACTCAGATTCAGCGTCTGCAAAGCGTTCAGCGAAACCAGTTCGGCCTGATGTTCGGGCGTCATCACCACGCCGCAGTTCTTCAGCTTCAGGTCGGTCAACTGAGGCAAATTCCTCCCGGGAAGGGAGTCAGTGCTCAGATCAAAGCCATTGAGGCTCAGTGAAACCAGATTCGGGAAGGAATCCACAAAAGGCAAGCTCGCCGAAATATTGGCATTGCCGGTCAGTTTGAGGCGCAAGACATGCTCGAAATTGGCGCTGAGCACAGGCATGTCGCCGCTGAACCCGGCCGTCGCTTCAAATTCTCCACTGCGGGTGAATTGATCGCGGCTACGCCAGAAGCGCTCAAGTTGCTGCGCGAAGGCGCGTCGGGCATCGAGTTCACGCCTCTGCTCAGCGTGAGGCAGGCGTTCACCCGTTTCAGGATGAGACGTGGTGGCCTGATTGATCCATTGGCTGAGTTCCAGCTTCAACTGATTGAGTTCGGTTTCCCAGAGGGTCAACTGCGCACGGCCCTCAACCAGGGTTCCGGGTAAACGGTACAGCAGGGCAGTGGCTTGCTCCTCGGCGAGCGCTGGAAACAATGTAGTGGTGCGCTGCAGGTCCTCACGTTCCGGGCGAATGCCGAAATGCCTGCCGGTAGCGTCATGGAAGCGCTTCACGCGTTCGCGTGCGGCAGGCGTCAGCGGGTTGTCGGCAAAGGTGAAACCATCACTCAGCGAAGGCGGCAATCGGAAGAAGGCTTCGGGCACGGCGGTCATGCGATTGCCGTCGAACTGGCCGGAAATCAGGCGCGGATGATTGAGCAGGTCGTCCGGCAGGCTGTGAATGCCGGTGTTGGACAAATTGACGTAACGCAGCGAAGGCGTCGTGTGCAGATCGGGCGGTAAACCCAAGGCGTTGCCTTGCAGATCGAGAATGGTCAGCTGTGGCATGGACGCCAGCACCGATTGCGTGGTGATCGTCAGGCTGAGCCCGCATTTGCGCATTCGCAGTTCGCGCAGCGATGGCATCGAGGCCAGTACCTGCGGCAGCCCCGGCAATTTCAGGTTGTGTGCATCGAGCATCTGCAATTGAGGAAAGTGCTGAAGAAAGCCTTCCAGAGAGCCGGGCGTGGCGCTGCCATCCAGGATCAGCGCGGTGATATGGCTGAGGTCGGCCGACAGCGTCGGCAAGTCGCCAATGATCGGGTGGACAAGCTGCAAGACGTGACCGGTGGCCATGCCGTATTGATTGATCGCGGTCGGGTATTCGCGGCGCCAGCCCTTGAGGATTTCTTCCCTGAGCAAGCGGCGGTTCTGGATTTCGACGCGCTTTTGCAGCGCGGTCAGCGCAGCGCCGGTATCGGGATGCCTGGCGGGCGGATCGTTGGCCCAGATGTGCAGATCGTTTTGCAATTGCAGGTAATCATTCTGCAGTCGTTGAATTTCCACATGCGGGCCGGCCGGACTGGCACGCAGGTTTTCCGCCAGGGCGCGGACTTGCTGTTCGGTCATCCTCGGGTAGAGCGCGCGGATATCCTGCTCGTAAACGCGCGCAGGGTTATTCAGACTTTCAACGCGATCGATCCGCGGATAACCATCGCTGCCCAACAGCCGTAACGTGTCCAGAACGGGTGGCTTGATGGGCGTTTGATGCAGCACCACGCGCAACTCGTCGCGCTCCAGCGTGCGTTCGCGAATGGCGCCTTTGAGCATCTGCCCCTGGCCAATGCCGATGTTGAGGCTGGCGCGCTCACTGTCGGGCAGCGCGTACAACACGCTGGAGTAGAAATCGCTGAGCGAATGCAACTCCTGGCCGCGATCATCGTAGGCTTGATAGCGCTGGTCATCGCTCCTTACCAGAACCTTTTTTTCGGCCGCATCCTCGCTACCAATGCTGTCGACGACCGGGCCTTCGTAGCGACCGTCGCGGATTTCGATGCGCACATCGCCGCTCCAGCCCGGCAGCAATTTGAGGCTGTGCAGCGCCAGCGAGTCGGTATCAGGATTATTCACTGAGCCGAGTTCGAGCCCTTCATAGGCACGGGACACGCGCACTTCCTGACTGGCCAGTTGTACCAGTGACTGCTGGCGCGGTGGCAGTTGCCCATCGTTGATTTGCAGCAGTTCGCTGCCGGTGGCCGTGTCGAGCAGTTCGCGGGTGACGCTTGCAGGCAAGTCGGGGTGGTGAGCCTTGAGCTGTTGCGCCAGCGGGTCGTCGATCTGCTGCGACAGTTGATAGCGGGACTCGAACAGCGCGCTGCGGTTGGCTTTCGCCAGGCCGGCCAATTGCTTGCGCAGGGTCTGGCTGCGGATGTCCAGCGGGGGCTGCGCGGTGAAGGGTTCGGCGAGCAGCGCCTTGATTTGCGTTTCGTCGAGCACGCTCAGCAAGGTCTTGAGCAGGTCGCCGCCGATCAAGCGGTCCTGCTGTAGTTCCGTCAATGGCAGGCTCTCATCGGCGCTGGACTGCCAGAGCAAATCACCGTTGCGATCAAGCAGGCGCAAGCGCTGGTTACTCGGCCAGCGGCCTCGTTCGCTGAGCAATTGCAATTGCGTGACCTGGTCGGCTTGCAGAAAATCTTCAGCCGTGTCGCTGTCGAGCTGATCGATAAACCGCTGCAACTGCCGATCAATCTTGAAGCGCTGAATGCTGTCGGCCAGCAGCGGCGGAGTTTTCTTCTGGTCGACATGCATCTTGCGCAAGGCATCTTCGCTGCTGCCGCTGACCTGAAGGATGGTTTCACGCTCTGCTGGAGTAAAAGCCTCCAGTGCCGGGTCGGTCCGCCGCAGAGCGGTTTCGCCGTCCCATTGCATGGGCTGTTCGAGCTCGGTGTGCCACGCGCCGTCGCCGTTGTGCCGCAGCACCGGTTGGTAGGCGTCGGGACGGGTCGGGTGCTCGATACGGTACTGACCGGGCACCTCATGTTCGACTACCGAAAAATGTGCCTTGTCGAGCGGCAGCAGTTGCTTGCCCTGATGTGCGTGCAGGCCCCGTTCATTCGGCTGCGAATCTGCAGGTGGCGGTGCCGGATGTTCGTAGCGCTGCAGGTCAGGCTCCCAGTAACGGGTTTTACCGTTTGCCAGCTTCACCGGTTTGAAGCGATCAATGAACGCCACCACTTCCTTGGGCAAGACCTTGCGAAACTCGCCCGATGCAATCGCGCCGCCCACGGCAAACATGCCCAACTGGATCATCGATTCAACGGTGCCCATCAAGTGCCCGAACGCTTCGGTGTTACGCCCCTGACCCCATTCGACGATGCCCTCGAACACTTCATCGAGCATCTGATAAGCCATGTACGCCATCATCGCTTCGCCCAGCACCGGCACAAACGGCGCGACGATCAATGCGGCGGTCTGGACGATGGTGGAAAGGATGTCGACCACCGAGTCCCAGAACGCCCAGCGCGCCTTTTGATCGACGATGGCGGTAGGCACGGCAATGGTTCGGGCGTCGTTGAAGATCTTGTTCAGTTTCGCCTGATGAAGGTGTTGCAAGACGTCGTCATGAAAGGGCACCAGGGCCGTCTGCAGATCGGGCCGCTCCACCGGTGTTTCGCGCCACGCCGGCCGGGAGTCGCCGGGTTCATGCGGGTGCCACTTGATTTCGCTGAGGCGGCTGTTGAGGGTGCTGAAGAAGAACCCGCGTTGCTCGTGATTGACGAAGCGGCTGAAGAAACGCTGGTAATCCTTCGAGCGCAGCTGGCGCGTCAGTTCAATGATCATTTCCCGCGGCGAGGCATACTCCTTGAACGGATGTTCCGGGTCATCCGGCACATACGCCACGACCCGCGCATTGTTTTGCGACAGGTACAGGTCCGGGGCGAACACGACGATGCCGGTCAGCGGCGCGCAAAGCATGCTCACGTCATGGCACAGCAAGGGTGCGCCGTGTACGTAGAGGCCTTTCATGCCATCGAGCATGGCCTCGACCAGACGCACGGCATTCTCCGACACGTCACGGTTCATTCGCGCCCACTGCAGGGCCGCTTTCATTGCAGTTTTCTGGCTGGTGTCCAGTTTGCTGCGCAACACGGTAGCGACCATCGGATCGGAGTAACCGAGATTTTCCTCCAGGCTGGCTGTGTACTTCGCCCCGATGTCCAGCCGCCGGCACAGTTGGGTGAAGGCGGCGATGCTCATTCGGGACTGGACGGCGGGCAGGGTGTCGAACTGCCCGGTCGGCGTCAGCGCCGTGGTGAAGGTCGATTCGGCTTCGAAGGCGTTGTCTCGCGTTTCCCGATCTTCGAAGTTATGCAGCGCCGCCTCCAGCAAGGAAACGCTCCAGACGCGTGCGCCGGTCTTGATCGGAAACAGCGGCGTAGTCGCCGGAATGTACAGGCGCACATAGGTGTTTCTGACATCCAGCTCCAGGTCGAAACAACTCTTGAGCTCGGCCTTGAGCAAGGGCTCGGCGAAGGCGGCGGCGTCCTGCAGATGCTCCAGGGCTTTATCGACCTGGCTTTGCGCGTCGATGTGCGCCCCCGTGAGCGTTTTCATCAGTGCGTGCTGGTCGGCAGGTGCTGACTTGAGCGTTTCAGGCAGCAGCGGGGCGCTGTTCTTCAGCGCTTCGCGCCGGGTGGCTGAGGTGTTGCCCAGCCACTGGGGAAGCGCATCCTTGAGCGGTTGGTAATGTACGTCCGCGTGTTGCGCGTCATGGGTGGCATTGGGGGTTGCGGATGGGTGTCCTTGAGACAAATGCATGGCCATTCCTTGGCGTCATTAAGAACCCCCAGCAAACCAGCAGGCCGCGCCCTTCGTGCGGTACATATTTATATCTCTGGGGCGAGGCTGACTTGGTATTCTGCGCGGCCTGCCGCAAATCGGCCGCGCCCGGTAAACTGCGCCTTTGCGACGCTATATGTCGCATTGCCGTAAACCCGGGAAAATCCGGGGTTTGCGCTATAAGAAGTTGTCGCTTGGCGGCAAGGCCGGGCACAAAACTGTCCTTACAATCCCCCCAATCGCTCGCCAGTTTCCGGCGAGTGTTCCTTTTCAGGAGACTCCGATGTCCGTTGAGCACGCTGCGGTACAACGCGCCGATTTCGACCAGGTAATGGTTCCCAACTACGCGCCTGCCGCTTTCATTCCGGTGCGTGGCGCCGGTTCCCGGGTCTGGGATCAGGCCGGCCGCGAGCTGATCGACTTCGCCGGCGGGATTGCCGTCAACGTATTGGGCCACGCGCACCCGGCGCTGGTCGGTGCCTTGACCGAGCAGGCCAACAAGCTCTGGCATGTGTCCAACGTGTTCACCAACGAACCGGCCCTGCGCCTGGCGCACAAGCTGATCGACGCGACATTCGCCGAGCGCGCATTCTTCTGCAACTCCGGCGCTGAAGCCAACGAGGCCGCGTTCAAGCTGGCCCGTCGCGTGGCGTTTGATCGGTTCGGCAGCGAGAAGTACGAAATCATCGCCGCGCTGAACAGCTTCCACGGCCGTACCCTGTTCACCGTCAACGTCGGTGGCCAGTCGAAGTACTCCGACGGTTTCGGTCCGAAAATCACCGGCATCACCCACGTTCCCTACAATGACCTCGAGGCATTGAAAGCTGCCGTGTCCGACAAGACCTGCGCGGTCGTGCTCGAACCGATTCAGGGCGAGGGCGGCGTGCTGCCGGCAGAACTGGCTTACCTGCAAGGCGCCCGTGAATTGTGCGACGCGCACAACGCGCTGCTGGTGTTCGACGAAGTGCAGACCGGCATGGGCCGCAGCGGCAAGCTGTTTGCCTACCAGCATTACGGCGTGACCCCGGACATCCTCACCAGCGCCAAGAGCCTGGGCGGCGGTTTCCCGATCGCGGCGATGCTCACCACCGAAGCGCTGGCCAAGCATCTCGTGGTCGGTACTCACGGCACCACTTACGGCGGCAACCCGCTGGCCTGTGCGGTGGCGGAAGCGGTAATCGATGTGGTCAACACGCCAGAAGTGTTGAGCGGTGTGAACGCCAAGCACGACAAGTTCAAGTCGCGTCTGGAGCAGATCGGTGCGAAATACGGCCTGTTCACCCAGGTGCGTGGCCTCGGTCTGCTGATCGGCTGCGTGCTCAACGACGCGTGGAAAGGCAAGGCCAAGGACATCTTCAACGCCGCTGAAAAAGAAGGCCTGATGATTCTCCAGGCTGGCCCGGACGTGATCCGCTTCGCCCCGAGCCTGGTGGTGGAAGACGCCGATATCGATGCTGGCCTGGACCGCTTCGAACGCGCCGCTGCCGCACTGACGCAAGCCTGATGGACCCATCGACGCTTGAGCATCGTTCAAGCGTCGAACCAATTTTTGATACCGGGCGAGTTTCCAATGTGGGAGCGAGCCTGCTCGCGAAGAGGGAGTGTCAGTCGCCAACTATGCTGACTGATATATCGCTTTCGCGAGCAGGCTCGCTCCCACAGTGTCCGGTGTTTTTTTCTGTGAATCTTGAGAGAAAAGGAGTGACACCATGCTGGTGATGCGCCCCGCGCAAATGGCTGATCTGGGCGAGGTACAGCGTCTGGCTGCGGACAGCCCGATTGGTGTCACTTCCTTGCCGGATGACGTGGAACGTCTGAGCGACAAGATCGCCGCGAGCGAAGCGTCGTTTGCCGCCGAAGTGAGCTTCAACGGTGAGGAAAGCTATTTCTTCGTCCTCGAAGACACCGCCACCGGCAAGCTGGTCGGTTGTTCGGCGATTGTCGCTTCGGCCGGTTATTCGGAGCCGTTCTACAGCTTCCGCAACGAGACTTTCGTCCACGCCTCGCGCGAACTGAAGATCCATAACAAGATCCACGTGCTCTCGCAGTGCCACGACCTGACCGGCAACAGCTTGCTGACCAGTTTCTACGTGCAACGCGAACTGGTCGGATCGCCCTGGGCCGAGCTCAATTCCCGCGGTCGTCTATTGTTCGTCGCCAGTCACCCGGAGCGTTTCGCCGATTCGGTGGTGACCGAGATCGTCGGTTACAGCGATGAAAACGGTGACTCGCCGTTCTGGGATGCGATCGGGCGCAACTTCTTCGACCTCAACTACGCCGAAGCCGAACGCCTGTGCGGGCTGAAAAGCCGCACGTTCCTCGCCGAGCTGATGCCGCATTACCCGATCTACGTGCCGCTGCTGCCGGATACCGCGCAAGAAGCGATGGGCCAGGTGCACCCGCGGGCGCAGATCACGTTCGACATCCTGATGCGCGAAGGCTTCGAGACCGATCACTACATCGACATCTTCGACGGTGGCCCGACCCTGCATGCGCGCGTTTCCGGGATCCGCTCGATCGCGCAGAGCCGTGTGGTGCCGGTGAAGCTCGGCGAGCCGGTCAAAGGCGCCGGACGCCAGTATCTGGTGGCCAACGCACAGTTGCAGGATTACCGCGCGGTGTTGCTTGAGCTGGATTACGCGCCGGGCAAACCGGTGACTCTGGATCTGGAAGCGGCCGAAGCCCTGGGCGTCGGTGAAGGTGCCAGTGTGCGCCTGGTGGCGGTTTAACGCCTTAGCGAGTTTCACGGGTGGCGCAAGCGGCCCGTTTGAGGAGATAGCATGATTGTTCGTCCCGTACGCAGCAGCGATTTACCCGCGCTGATCGATCTGGCCCGCAGCACCGGCACCGGCCTCACCACTTTGCCGGCCAACGAAGAACGTCTGGCCCATCGGGTCGGCTGGGCCGAGAAGACCTTTCGCGGTGAAGCCGGCCGTGGCGATGCGGACTACCTGTTCGTGCTTGAAGACGACAACGGCCGCGTGGTGGGGATTTCCGCCATCGCGGGCGCAGTCGGTCTGCGCGAGCCGTGGTACAACTTCCGTGTCGGTCTGACCGTCAGCGCCTCGCAGGAATTGAACATCTATCGCGAGATTCCGACGCTGTTCCTGGCCAACGACCTGACCGGCAATTCCGAGTTGTGCTCGCTGTTCCTGCACGCCGATTACCGCAGCGGTCTGAACGGCCGCATGCTTTCCAAGGCGCGCATGCTGTTCATCGCCGAGTTCCCGGAGCTGTTCGGCAACAAGATCATCGCCGAGATGCGCGGTGTATCCGATGACGCCGGGCGCTCGCCGTTCTGGGAAAGCCTGGGCCGGCACTTCTTCAAGATGGAATTCAGCCAGGCCGATTACCTGACCGGTGTCGGCAACAAGGCGTTCATTGCTGAACTGATGCCGAAATTCCCGCTGTACACCTGCTTCCTTTCGCCGGACGCGCGCAACGTCATCGGCCAGGTCCACCCGGACACCGAGCCGGCGCTGGCGATGCTCAAGAGCGAAGGTTTCAGCTATCAGGGTTACGTGGATATCTTCGACGCCGGCCCGGCGATCGAATGCGAAACCGGCAAGATCCGCGCAGTGCGCGACAGCGAAGCGCTGGTGCTGGCCGTTGGTACGCCGGGCGACGACGCCACGCCGTTCATCATCCATAACCGCAAACGCGAAGACTGCCGCATCACCGCGGCGCCTGCGCGTCTGGCCGCCGGCACGCTGGTGGTCGATCCGCAGACCGCCAAACGTCTTCAACTCAGCGCCGGCGACCAGGTTCGCGCCGTGGCGTTGTCCGCTGCACGGGAGTCGAAACAATGAATTCGCTATACATCGCAGGTGAGTGGCTGGCCGGTCAGGGCGAAGCCTTTCAATCGCTGAACCCGGTGACCCAGCAAGTGCTGTGGTCGGGCGAGGGCGCCACGACGGCTCAGGTCGAGTCCGCCGTGCAGGCCGCACGTCAGGCATTTCCAGGCTGGGCGCGGCGTTCGCTGGACGAACGCATCAGCGTGCTTGAGGCTTTCGCTGCCGCGCTGAAAAACCATTCTGACGAACTGGCCCGTACCATCGGTGAAGAAACCGGCAAGCCATTGTGGGAAGCCGCGACCGAAGTCACCAGCATGGTCAACAAGATTGCCATCTCGGTGCAGAGCTACCGTGAGCGTACCGGCGAGAAGAGCGGCCCGCTGGGCGACGCCACCGCCGTATTGCGCCACAAGCCGCACGGGGTGGTCGCGGTGTTCGGCCCTTACAACTTCCCCGGCCACTTGCCCAACGGCCATATCGTGCCGGCGCTGCTGGCCGGTAACAGCGTGCTGTTCAAGCCCAGCGAACTGACGCCGAAAGTCGCCGAGCTGACGGTCAAGTGCTGGATCGAAGCCGGCCTGCCGGCCGGTGTGTTGAACCTGCTGCAAGGCGCGCGGGAAACCGGCATCGCCCTGGCGGCGAACCCGGGGATCGACGGTCTGTTCTTCACCGGTTCGAGCCGCACCGGCAACCATCTGCACCAGCAATTCGCCGGACGTCCGGACAAGATCCTGGCGCTGGAAATGGGCGGCAACAATCCGCTGGTGGTCGACGAGGTTGCCGATCTCGATGCTGCGGTTTACACGATCATTCAGTCGGCGTTCATCTCCGCCGGTCAGCGTTGCACTTGCGCGCGGCGTTTGCTGGTGCCGCAAGGGGCGTGGGGCGACAGCCTGCTCAAGCGGCTGGTGGAAGTCAGCGCGACCATCGAAGTCGGTGCGTTCGATCAGCAGCCGGCGCCGTTCATGGGCTCGGTGGTTTCCCTCGGCGCGGCAAAAGCGCTGATGGATGCACAGGAACATCTGCTGGCCAACGGCGCCGTGTCGCTGCTGCAAATGACTCAGCCGCAAGCGCAATCGGCATTGCTGACGCCGGGCATTGTCGACGTCACCGCCGTGGCCGAGCGCCCCGACGAAGAACTGTTCGGCCCGTTGCTGCAAGTGATTCGCTACGTCGATTTCGAAGCTGCCATCGTTGAGGCCAACAACACCGCCTACGGTCTGGCCGCCGGCCTGTTGTCGGATTCCGAAGCGCGTTACCAGCAGTTCTGGCTGGAAAGCCGCGCCGGCATCGTCAACTGGAACAAACAGCTGACCGGTGCCGCGAGCAGCGCACCGTTCGGCGGTGTCGGGGCGTCGGGCAACCATCGCGCCAGCGCCTATTACGCCGCGGATTACTGCGCGTACCCGGTGGCGTCGCTGGAAACCCCGAGCCTGGTGTTGCCTGCCTCGCTGACACCCGGCGTGAAAATGGCGTGATGCCCATCGCTGGCAAGCCAGCTCCCACGGGGGGCGGGTCGTCCACAGAATCTGTGAACACCACCCAACCTGTGGGAGCTGGCTTGCCAGCGATGGCCGCACCTCGGTCGCACTGAACAGTTACTGAAGCCTATAACAACAGATTCACGTGGAGCCTCGCTGATGAAATCCTACGAAGTCAATTTTGACGGTCTAGTGGGGCCGACCCATAACTACGGTGGTCTGTCCTACGGCAACGTTGCCTCCCAAAGCAACAGCCAGCAATCCTCCAGCCCCAAAGAAGCGGCGCTGCAAGGCCTGGCGAAAATGAAAGCGCTGATGGAAATGGGCTTCCAGCAGGGCGTACTGGTACCGCAGGAACGTCCGGACGTGGCCGCATTGCGCCGTCTGGGTTTCAGCGGCACTGACGCGCAAGTGATCGAGCGCGCCGCCAAAGAAGCCATGCCGTTGCTGGTCGCCAGTTGCTCGGCGTCGAGCATGTGGGTGGCCAACGCCGCCACGGTCAGCCCGAGCGCTGACACTGCGGACGGTCGCGTGCATTTCACTGCCGCCAATCTCAACTGCAAATACCACCGCAGCATCGAGCACCCGACCACCAGCCGCGTACTCGGGGCGATGTTCGCCAATCAGCAGCACTTCGCCCATCACGCTGCATTGCCGGCGGTGGCGCAGTTCGGCGACGAAGGCGCGGCCAACCACACGCGTTTCTGCCGTGAATATGGCGAGGCGGGCGTCGAGTTCTTCGTGTTCGGCCGTAGCGCGTTCGACAACCGTTACCCGGCGCCGCAAAAGTACCCGGCGCGGCAGACCCTCGAAGCCTCGCAAGCCGTGGCGCGACTGCACGGTCTGCGTGAAGACGGCGTGGTTTACGCCCAACAGAATCCGAACGTGATCGATCAGGGCGTGTTCCATAACGACGTGATCGCCGTGGGCAACGGCGAAGTGTTGTTCTATCACGAGGACGCGTTCCTCGAGACCGAACAGATGCTCGCTGAGCTGGAAAGCAAACTGGCCAAGGTCGGTGGCAAGTTCCAGTCGGTGTGTGTGCCGCGTTCGGCGGTCACCGTCGATGACGCGGTGCGCTCGTACCTGTTCAACAGCCAGTTGCTGTCGCGCCCTGACGGTTCGATGCTGCTGATCGTGCCGCAAGAGTGCCAGGCCAACGAGCGCGTCTGGGCGTATCTGCAAAGCCTGACCAGCTCCGGCGGTCTGATCCGCGAAGTGAAAGTCTTCGATCTCAAGCAAAGCATGCAGAACGGCGGCGGCCCAGCGTGCCTGCGCTTGCGCGTGGCACTCAACGAAACGGAACTGGCGGCGGTCAACCCAGGAGTTATCATGACGCCACCGTTGTACGGTTCGTTGACCGCATGGGTTGAAAAGCACTACCGCGACCGCCTCAGTGAAAGCGATCTGGCGGACCCGCAGTTGCTGCTTGAATGCCGGACGGCACTGGATGAACTGACGCAAATCCTTAAACTGGGCGCGGTTTATCCCTTCCAGATCAATTGATCGCTGGCGTGCCGCCTGAACGCGGCGCGCGGCAGGTCACCCAAGAGAGTAAAAACATGAGCGATTCCCTGCAGCTGATCCTTGAAGACACCGACGGCACGCAACTGCAAACCTCGTGCACCCGCGTCGCGGTCATGTGGCAAGGCAAAGAGCTGTGGATCCAGCAGGACGGCCGCGGCCAGTTGCTGATCGGCGTTGACGTCGAAGAAGGTGACGAAGAGTACGCCAACCTGCTGTTGCGCCCATTGGCGACTAATCTGGTAAGTCTGCAGCTGGAAATGGAACCGGCTGACCTCGGCGCTGACGAGGATCACGTACACGGCCCGGATTGCAACCACGACCACTAAGGAAACCGCTCTATGCTCGCCCTCGGCAAACTGCTTGAACTGACCCTCGCCGGCCGCGAACCGGCGGAGAAGACTCAACTGACTGTCGAAGGCGTGCGCATGCGCTGGTTGAGCGAAGGGGCGCTGGAAGTCCGGCCCCCGGAAGCGCGCGACAATGGCCTGGACCTGCTGCTGTCGGCAGGCATCCACGGCAACGAAACCGCACCGATCGAGTTGCTCGACCGGTTGCTGCACGATATCGCTCGCGGCGATCTGAAGCCGCGCGCACGCATTCTTTTCCTGTTCGGTAATCCCGAGGCGATGCGCACAGGCGAGCGCTTCATCGAGCAGGACGTCAATCGACTGTTCAACGGCCGGCATGAACAAAGCAGTGGCAGCGAAGCGTTGCGTGCCTGTGAGCTGGAACGCCTGGCGGCGAGTTTCTTCAGCAAACCCGAGCGCCAGCGTTTGCACTACGACCTGCACACGGCGATTCGCGGCTCGAAGATCGAACAATTTGCGCTGTATCCGTGGAAGGAAGGGCGCCAGCATTCACGCCTTGAACTGGCGCGCCTGCGCGCAGCCGGGATGGAAGCCGTGCTGCTGCAGAACAAACCGTCGATCGTGTTCAGTGCCTATACCTACGACAAGCTCGATGCCGAGGCTTTCACCCTGGAGCTGGGCAAGGCGCGGCCGTTCGGACACAACGAAGGCGTCAATGTGTCACTGCTCGAAACTCGCCTGAAGCAGATCATCGAAGGCACCGAGCCGGAGATGGCGCAAGCGGGGCTGGACGGCCTGCAGCTGTTCAGCGTCGCCCGGGAAATCATCAAGCACAGCGACGCGTTCCGCCTGAACCTGCCGGCGGACATCGAAAACTTTTCCGAGTTGGAACCGGGTTATGTGCTGGCCGAAGATCTGGCCAATACCCGCTGGATCATCGAAGAGCCAGGCGCACGGATCATCTTCCCCAACCCGAAGGTCAAGAACGGCCTGCGTGCCGGCATCCTGATCGTCCCGACCACTGACGAAAACCTCGCCTGATGTGATCGTTGCCACGCCCCGCGTGGGAATGCAGCCCGGGACGCTCCGCGTCCCTTCCAAAGCCGAACGCTGAGCGTCCGTTGAGGCATCCCCACGCAGAGCGTGGGAACGATCGGGCGGTGTTTAAACCGCTACCGCATGCGGCTCGGTACGACGCAGTGCGCGAACTTTGCGCAGGGTATCGGCACACGTCCGCGCCGCTTCCTGGCCCTTATGCACGAAGTGCTCAAAGAAGAATTTCTGATGCTCTTCGCCAGAATGGAAGTGATGCGGGGTGAGCGACACCGAGAACACCGGTACTTCGGTTTCCAACTGCACCTGCATCAGGCCGCTGACCACTGATTGCGCGACGAATTCGTGGCGATAAATACCGCCGTCCACCACCAAAGCGGCGGCGACAATGCCAGCGTAACGGCCTGACTTGGCCAGCAGTTTGGCGTGCAAAGGCATTTCAAAGGCGCCGCCGACTTCGAAGAAATCAATGTCCGATTCCTGATAACCCTGAGCAAGCATTTCGGCGACGAAGCCTTTGCGGCTCTGGTCGACGATTTCCTTGTGCCAGCAAGCCTGGATGAACGCGACGCGCTCGCCGTGCGGGTGTTTGCTTTTGCTGTCGATAGCGGTGGGTTGCATGTTCTGACTCCTGTTTGTGTGAAAAACAGGGCGTTATGAATCGAAAGGGATGCCTGGGTGCGCACACGCACAACGACGCGCGGACGGCCCTTGGCTTTTGATCCCGTTCTCTCTTCATCCGGACTATGACCGTCGGCCCCGGAATCACACCGGGTCTGCTGACCTTGCCGCCGACCACCGCCATTGCCGTGTTCGCCGCCAAGCGCTCGCGGGCTATGCGCATTGCGCGCAATTACCGCCGGTGGGGAATTGCACCCCGCCCTGAGAACGTTTGTGCCGCCCAATGTCGGGCAGCGCGCAGTTTGTAACACATATTTTTCGCTCCTGCACAGACCTCTGTGGGAGCGAGCCTGCTCAACGAAAAACTGCATTTTCTTGGCGCAAGGCTTGATTAATCCGCGCCATGACCGCAGTAATCCCACTTCGTAAAGGGATTTCCCCTGCTGACCAGAGGCCAGGTTCATGAGCGTTATCGATCTTCGCAGCGACACCGTCACCCAACCGACTCCCGCCATGCTCGACGCCATGCTGGCGGCGGACACCGGTGACGACGTGTACGGCGAAGACCCGACGGTCAACCGTCTGGAAGCCGAACTGGCCAGCCGCCTCGGTTTTGCAGCCGCGCTGTTCGTGCCGACCGGGACCATGAGCAACCTGCTCGGGTTGATGGCGCACTGCGAACGCGGCGACGAATACGTCGTCGGCCAGCAGGCGCACACCTACAAATACGAGGGCGGTGGTGCAGCCGTGCTCGGTTCGATTCAGCCGCAGCCGCTGGAAGTGCAGGCCGACGGTTCGCTCGATCTGGAGCAGGTCGCGGCGGCGATCAAGCCGGACGACTTTCACTTCGCGCGCACGCGCTTGCTGGCGCTGGAAAACACCATGCAAGGCAAAGTGCTGCCGTTGGAGTATCTGGCCCGGGCGCGACGCTTCACTCAGCAGCATGGCCTGCAATTGCACTTGGACGGCGCGCGCCTGTACAACGCGGCGGTCAAGCTTGGTGTCGATGCACGGGAAATCACTCAGTATTTCGATTCGGTGTCGGTGTGCCTGTCCAAAGGCCTCGGTGCACCAGTCGGCTCGGTGCTGTGCGGTTCCGAACAACTGATCGGCAAGGCTCGCCGCTTGCGTAAAATGGTCGGTGGCGGCATGCGCCAGGCCGGCGTACTGGCAGCGGCGGGGCTGTACGCGCTGGATCACAACGTCGGGCGGCTGGCCGATGATCACGCCAACGCGCAACAGCTGGCCGATGGTCTGCGTGAGGCCGGTTTCGTCGTCGAACCCGTGCAAACCAACATGGTTTATGTGCAAATGGGCGACAGGGCCGAGGCGCTCAAGGCCTTCGCGGCCGAGCGCGGGATCAAGCTCAGCGCTGCGGCGCGTTTGCGCATGGTCACGCACATGGACGTCAGCCGTGCGCAAATCGAGCAAGTGATCGCGACATTCGTCGAGTTTTCACGCAAGTGACAGCGTTAGCCGTCCAATTGACCGTTTCTATCGTATAAACACGCTGTACCCCGCGCGCTGGGCCGATATAATGCGGCCCTTTGCCGTCGCTTCGTCTCTGACGTTTCGAACAGGCCTTTGGCCGCAGCCTCCGTGGAAGAACCTAATGAAAAGCGCAGAAATCCGTGAAGCCTTCCTTCGCTTCTTCGAAGAGCAAGGCCACACCCGTGTAGCCTCCAGCTCTTTGATTCCGGGCAACGACCCAACCCTGCTGTTCACCAACGCGGGGATGAACCAGTTCAAGGACTGCTTCCTGGGCCAGGAAAAACGTGCCTACACCCGTGCGACCAGCAGCCAGAAGTGCGTGCGCGCCGGGGGCAAGAACAGTGACCTGGAAAACGTCGGTTATACCGCCCGTCACCACACGTTCTTCGAAATGCTCGGTAACTTCAGCTTCGGCGATTACTTCAAGCACGACGCCATCACCTTTGCCTGGACCTTCCTGACCGGCGTGCTGAAGCTGCCGAAGGAAAAACTCTGGGTCACCGTCTACGCCACCGACGACGAAGCGTATGACATCTGGACGCAAAAAATCGGCGTGCCGGCCGAGCGCATGATCCGCATCGGCGACAACAAAGGCGCACCGTACGCGTCCGACAACTTCTGGACCATGGGTGACACCGGCCCGTGCGGCCCGTGCACCGAGATTTTCTACGATCACGGCGAGCACATCTGGGGTGGCCCGCCGGGCTCGCCGGAAGAAGATGGCGACCGTTACATCGAAATCTGGAACAACGTGTTCATGCAATTCAACCGCACCGCCGATGGCGTGTTGCATCCGTTGCCAGCGCCGTCGGTCGACACCGGCATGGGCCTGGAGCGGATCAGTGCGGTGATGCAGCACGTCAACTCCAACTACGACATCGACCTGTTCAAGAACCTGCTGAAGGCTTCGGCTGAAGCGATCGGTTGCGAAAACGGTGATCAGTCTTCGCTCAAAGTGGTGTCCGACCACATCCGTTCCTGCGGTTTCCTGATTGCCGATGGCGTGCTGCCGTCCAACGAAGGCCGTGGTTACGTGCTGCGCCGGATCATTCGTCGCGCCTGCCGTCACGGCAACAAGCTCGGCGCCACCGGCAGCTTCTTCTACAAGATCGTCGCGGCGCTGGTGGCCGAGATGGGCGAAGCGTTCCCGGAACTGAAGAAGCAGCAGAGCAACATCGAGCGCGTGCTCAAGGCTGAAGAAGAACAGTTCTCCAAGACGCTGGAGCACGGCCTGAAGATTCTCGAGCAGGATCTGGCCGAGCTCAAAGGCACCGTGGTGCCGGGCGATGTGGTGTTCAAGCTTTACGACACCTACGGTTTCCCGATGGACCTGACCGCTGACATCGCCCGCGAACGCGGCCTGACTGTCGATGAAGTCGGTTTTGAGCGTGAAATGGAAGCCCAACGCGTGCGTGCGCGTTCCGCCAGCTCGTTCGGTCTGGACTACAACACGCTGGTCAAGGTTGACGTCGCCACCGAGTTCACCGGTTACGCCGCTACCAGCGGTTCGGCGAAAATCGTGGCTATCTATAAGGATGGCCAGTCGGTCGACGTGCTGAGCGAAGGCGAAGAGGCGGTGATCGTTCTCAACCAGACGCCGTTCTACGCTGAATCCGGTGGCCAGATCGGCGACTGCGGTTTCATTCAGGCCGGCAGCAGCCGTTTCGACGTGCGCGACACTACCAAGACCGGCGGTGCGTTCCTGCATCACGGCGTGCTGGCGTCCGGCAGCCTGACCATCGGCGCTCCGGTGGAAACCCACGTCGACGCCGAAGTGCGTCACGCCACCGCGTTGAACCACTCGGCCACCCACTTGCTGCACGCGGCATTGCGTCAGGTGCTGGGTGAGCACGTGCAGCAGAAAGGTTCGTTGGTTGATAGTCAGCGCCTGCGTTTCGACTTCAGCCACTTCGAGGCGATCAAGCCGGAGCAAATCAAGCAGCTCGAAGACATCGTCAACGCCGAGATCCGCAAGAACTCTGCGGTTGAAACCGAAGAAACCGACATCGAAACCGCGAAGAACAAAGGCGCCATGGCGCTGTTCGGCGAAAAATACGGTGACAGCGTGCGCGTGCTGAGCATGGGCGGCGATTTCTCCGTCGAGCTGTGCGGCGGTATCCACGCCAACCGTACCGGCGACATCGGCCTGCTGAAAATTATCAGCGAAGGCGGTGTGGCCTCGGGCGTGCGTCGTATCGAAGCCGTCACCGGTGCCGCGGCGCTGGCGTACCTGAATGCTGCCGAAGAGCAACTCAAGGAAGCGGCCAGCCTGGTCAAGGGCAGCCGTGACAATCTGATCGACAAGCTGTCGGCTGTGCTCGAACGCAACCGTCTGCTGGAGAAACAACTCGAGCAGTTGCAGGCCAAGGCAGCCAGTGCCGCGGGCGACGATCTGTCGGCCTCGGCAGTGGACGTCAAGGACGTGAAGGTTCTGGCCGCACGTCTGGACGGTCAGGACGGCAAGGCGCTGCTGGCGCTGGTCGATCAGCTGAAAAACAAACTCGGCCGCGCAGTGATCCTGCTCGGCGGTGTCCATGAGGAAAAGGTCGTACTGGTTGCAGGCGTAACCAAGGACCTGACTGGCCAACTCAAAGCCGGTGATTTGATGAAGCAGGCTGCTGCGGCAGTGGGCGGGAAGGGCGGTGGTCGTCCGGACATGGCGCAGGGCGGCGGTGTCGACGCCGGCGCGCTGGATGGCGCATTGGCGCTGACCGTTCCATTCGTCGAGCAGGGTTTATAAGACGGTTCGCCCGGCGCGCAGTCTAGTGGCGCGCCGGGCGGCTGTTCGATTGATTATTGGGCGCCCTTCACGGGCAGAGGCGGCTTTGAAATGGCTTTGATCGTACAGAAATTTGGAGGCACCTCGGTCGGCACTGTCGAGAGAATCGAGCAGGTCGCCGACAAGGTTAAGAAATTCCGTGATGCCGGCGATGACCTGGTGGTCGTGCTGTCGGCAATGAGCGGCGAAACCAACCGTCTGATCGATCTGGCCAAGCAAATCAGTGGCGAGACGCAACCGGTTCCGCGCGAACTGGACGTGATCGTTTCCACCGGTGAGCAGGTGACGATTGCCCTGTTGGCGATGGCGCTGATCAAGCGCGGTGTGCCTGCAGTGTCGTACACCGGTAATCAGGTGCGGATCCTGACAGACAGTGCGCACAATAAAGCGCGTATCTTGCAGATTGATGACCAGAAGATTCGTGGCGACCTGAAAGCCGGTCGCGTGGTTGTGGTCGCGGGTTTCCAGGGCGTCGACGAGCACGGCAACATCACCACCCTCGGTCGTGGCGGTTCCGATACCACTGGCGTGGCGCTTGCAGCTGCGCTGAAGGCTGACGAGTGCCAGATCTACACCGATGTTGACGGTGTTTATACCACCGACCCGCGTGTTGTTCCGGTTGCACAGCGTCTGGACAAGATCACCTTCGAAGAGATGCTGGAAATGGCCAGCCTCGGTTCCAAGGTGTTGCAGATCAGAGCGGTGGAGTTCGCCGGCAAGTACAACGTTCCGCTGCGCGTTCTGCACAGCTTCAAGGAGGGTCCGGGCACCCTCATTACTATTGATGAAGAGGAAACCATGGAACAGCCGATCATTTCCGGCATCGCTTTCAACCGCGATGAAGCCAAGCTGACCATCCGTGGCGTGCCAGACACCCCGGGTGTGGCGTTCAAGATTCTCGGCCCGATCAGTGCCGCGAACATCGAGGTCGACATGATCGTGCAGAACGTCGCGCACGATAACACCACCGACTTCACCTTCACCGTGCACCGCAACGACTACCAGGCCGCACAGACCGTGCTGGAAAACACCGCTCGCGAGATCGGTGCCCGTGAAGTGGTTGGCGACACCAAGATTGCCAAGGTCTCGATCGTCGGCGTCGGCATGCGTTCCCACGCAGGCGTTGCCAGCCGCATGTTCGAATCGCTGGCCAAGGAAAGCATCAACATCCAGATGATCTCGACGTCGGAAATCAAGGTTTCCGTGGTGATCGAAGAGAAGTACCTGGAATTGGCTGTGCGCGCCCTGCACACGGCTTTCGAACTGGATGCTCCGGCCCGCCAGGGCGAGTAATTCCGTTTCTTGAGGGGCGCGGTCTGACCGCGCCCTTTATTTTTGAATGGCGCGAGCCCTGAACTGTTCTTTTGCTCGCGCTGGTCAATACTCAGGCATGTAGGGCTACGATCGCTCCGGTTGTAGGTCGGGTGCCTTTTTTTTGCAGACTGTTGTCCCTGAAAGAATTGCGTGAGGAGAAAGGTATGCTGATTCTGACTCGTCGGTGCGCAGAAAGCCTGATTATCGGTGATGGCGAAATCACTGTGACCGTGCTCGGCGTTAAAGGAAACCAGGTGCGCATCGGCGTCAACGCGCCGAAAGAGGTTGCCGTGCACCGTGAGGAAATTTACCTGCGTATAAAGAAAGAGAAGGACGAAGAACCAAGCCATTAATTTTTATCGATTTTTATGTTTGCAAACGGGGAAAAGGTTGGTTAAGATACGCCCCGTGTTGCGGAGAGCTGGCCGAGTGGCCGAAGGCGCTCCCCTGCTAAGGGAGTACACCTCACAAGGGTGTCGGGGGTTCGAATCCCCCGTTCTCCGCCATTATTTGCTTAGTGCGTTGTAATCTGGCTTTTTCGGTAAGTGTTTGAATTTACTAGAAAAAGTGGTTGGAATAGAGATTAGACGGGCTATAATGCGGCGCAACAAATGCACTCGTAGCTCAGCTGGATAGAGTACTCGGCTACGAACCGAGCGGTCACAGGTTCGAATCCTGTCGAGTGCACCATTTAAGAGTTAGTTGCAGCGATGCAGATAACTCGGCTTCAACCAGATGTGAGCTGGTCTAAAAACACAAATGCACTCGTAGCTCAGCTGGATAGAGTACTCGGCTACGAACCGAGCGGTCACAGGTTCGAATCCTGTCGAGTGCACCATTTAAGAGTTAGTTGCAGCGATGCGGGTAACTTGGCTTCATCCAGTTGTGGTCTGGGCTAAAAACACAAATGCACTCGTAGCTCAGCTGGATAGAGTACTCGGCTACGAACCGAGCGGTCACAGGTTCGAATCCTGTCGAGTGCACCATATACCAAAAAGCCCGCGTTTAACGCGGGCTTTTTGCTGTCCGGGATTTGGCTTTTGCCTTCACGCATCCTCTCTCGTCAAAATCGATCTGAGCACTGCGGCCTCGCTTGGGGTTGTAGCTGTAGCGGGTGGTCGACGTTCTGATACTTACCTTGTCTGGCTTGCCCAGCGCGCTTTCGACGTCCTGCTGGCTCATACCGGCGACGACGCGCCGATTAATGATCGCTTCGCGCCGCTGCCGGTTATCAATCAGATTTCCGCATTTGTCTTCAGCATGACCAATCACGCCCGGTTCGCGCCTCATGGCCTTCAGTTCGCTCATGCGTTCGTGGTTGTGTTCCGGTAACAATACGACCGATCCGGGCGAGTAGGGGTGTACTTCCTGCATTGCGCGCTGCTCACCCTGCGCACAGCTCATTGAGGTGAAAGTGACGCTGCCGTCGCTGGCCTCGCAACGGTGAAGTGAAACAGCGGCTGCGCTGGATGGCAGGCAATGCAGGCTGGCGAGTAGAAGAAAAGCATAGGCTCTGAACAGCATTCGATGTCCTCCATGACGATCTTTCTTCAAGGGTAGTCGCTGCATTATCGGCTGCTGGTGTGTTTTCTTTTCAGAATGAGTCGTCGCAGTTGCAGGGTTCAGGACGGCGCTCAGAATTGTTTCGCAAGCGCTTGTTTCGGCCGTGATTTTTTAACGTTTTAAACCGTCAAGCGGTGTATCATTGCGCCCGTCAGCCCCGCCGGGGCTTATGGAAAACTTCCATGGACTTACCCAGTAGTTACTCAGTACCCCGTTTCACCAATCATGAATTGACTGATTGATCCTTCCGGCGTGCCCCGCTGCTGGGAGTGGAGTTCGCCTATGTCTGAAATCGAAGTAAAGAAAACTCAAGAAAGCCTGCAGGATCGCCTGGCTCAGGTGGTCGAGCTGCTGCAGCGCCAGCGTGTAGTCGAAGACCTGACCCATCGTCAGGAAGGTCCGCATCACGACCGCGTCGAAAACCTGGTTCACCGGCAAAATCTCGTCGAGTTGCAGCGCAAGCTCGATGATCTGCACTCCGCCGACGTCGCCTATATTCTCGAAGCCTTGCCGCTGGACGATCGTCTGACGCTCTGGCAATTGGTCAAGGCTGACCGCGACGGCGATATTCTGCTCGAAGTATCCGATTCCGTTCGTGAAACGCTGATCGCCGACATGGACGATCACGAACTGCTCGCGGCTGCCAAGGACATGGATGCCGACGAACTCGCTGACCTGGCTTCCGAGTTGCCGCGAGACGTCGTCCATGAGCTGATGGAGAGCCTCGATAATCAGCAGCGTGAGCGCGTGCGCTCGGCCCTGTCCTACGACGAGGACCAGGTCGGTGCGTTGATGGACTTCGAGATGGTGACGATCCGTGAGGACGTCAGCCTCGAAGTGGTTCTGCGCTATCTGCGTCGCCTGAAAGAACTGCCCGGGCATACCGACAAGCTGTTCGTGGTTGATTACGACGGCGTGCTCAAAGGTGTGCTGCCGATCAAGCGTCTGCTGGTCAACGATCCGGAGAAGCAGGTCGCCGAAGTCATGGCCAGCGATCCGGTCAGCTTCCACCCGGATGAAGATGCCTACGATGCGGCGCAAGCGTTCGAGCGTTACGACTTGATCTCGGCGCCGGTGGTCGACAAGAACGGCAAACTGATCGGTCGCCTGACCATCGACGAGATGGTCGATCTGATTCGTGAGGAGAGCGAAAGCGAAGTTCTGAACATGGCGGGTTTGCGCGAAGAGGAAGATATCTTCGCTTCCGTCTGGAAGTCGCTGCGCAACCGTTGGGCTTGGCTGGCCGTCAACCTGATCACGGCGTTTGTCGCATCGCGGGTGATCGGTCTTTTCGAAGGTTCAATCGAGAAGCTGGTCGCGCTCGCGGCATTGATGCCGATTGTCGCCGGTATCGGTGGCAACTCCGGTAATCAGACGATCACCATGATCGTGCGCGCAATGGCGCTCGATCAGGTCAGCACCGGCAATACGTCGCGGTTGATGCGCAAGGAGCTTGCAGTAGGTCTGATCAATGGCCTGGTCTGGGGCGGGGTAATCGGTGTAGTGGCCTATCTGCTTTACGGCAGTTGGTCGCTAGGCGTGGTAATGACTGCCGCGATGACGCTGAATCTGCTCTTGGCTGCGCTAATGGGTGTATTGATTCCGATGACGCTGGCGAAGATGGGCCGGGATCCGGCGATGGGGGCCAGTGTGATGATCACTGCCATGACCGATAGCGGCGGATTCTTCATCTTTCTGGGCTTGGCGACAATCTTCCTGCTTTAAGTATCAATGCTGAGAAAACCCGCCTGTCCGGCGGGTTTTTTTTGCCTGCAAAGCGCAAATTTCGGGCAAAAAAAAGCCAGCTATCAAAGCTGGCTTGAGATGTTCGTGTTACTCAGGACGCGTCTGCGGCCATTTCTGCATCGTGTGCAATCAGCGAAACCAGTGCGTTCTGCTGACGGTGCGACAACTGACGGAAGCGTTGCAACAGCTCGCGCTCGTGCAGCGACAATTCCGGGCTGTCCAGGCGCATGCTCAGCTCTTCGCCCAGTGCGCCTTCCTGAATAAGACTCTGCTCAAGGCGCGCAATGATCTCGGAGTTCATGCTGCGATGATGATTGCGAGCCACCTCGGCAATGCGTTCACGCATTCCGTCTGGCAGACGTACGACGAATTTGTCAGCCGTACGGCTGGAATAAATTGCCTGTTTCAATGGGCGCATATATTTAACCGGTTAGTTCAGGGGAGCGGTTCTCGGGATTGGCCGCAGGATGTGTGGTAGGACAAGCATCCGCGCCAAATGGTTCAACCTGAATTGTTAAGAGGCCGGCATCATGCCTCAAAATTGCCAGATCATTGGCGCCAATTCTGTGACAAATATTGAGCTGGGTAAAGGCGTAATGCCAGCACCAATCATCAGAAATGCGGACTGGTTGGAAATCTTTACCTGTGCCCGGTGCTCTGCTTGGCTGTGATCGGCATCCATAGATGCCCGAGGGCGCCGTAAGGTGCATGCTAAGCAGCTGCGCATCCTTGTTACCAACCTTTACAGGATAGTGGCAAATTGCCGATTTACTAGTGGCGGGCATCCGCAGAGGGCGTTTAAGGGATGGATGGCAAGCTTATTTATTTGATGGGCCCGTCCGGCTCAGGCAAAGACAGCCTGATCGAGGCTGCTCGCCAACCATTGCGTGGATTGAATTGCGAAGTCATGCGCCGGGTGATCACTCGGTCCGCCGAATCGGTGGGGGAGGATGCTATTGGAGTGACGCCCGATGAGTTCGACCAGCGCGAGCGCGCTGGTGATTTCGCATTGGCTTGGCGCGCTAATGGCCTGTGCTATGGCATTCCCGCTGAAATGGATCAGCGCCTGCGCGCCGGTCGATACGTTCTGGTCAACGGTTCGCGAGCTAACCTGCGCCAGGCGATGACGCGTTACCCAGATCTGGTAGCAGTCTTGTTGACGGTTCGGGACGATGTGTTACGAGAGCGTTTGCTCAAGCGTGGTCGTGAAACGCTTGAGCAGATTGATCAGAGGCTGGGTCGCAATGCGCAGTTCAAGGATAGGAGGTCGAGCGATGGGCCTGTGTATCTCATCGACAACTCCGGCACTCTTGCGGATGCCGTGAATCAACTTTTGGCTTTGATTACGCTCAGCGCAAAACCGGATCGAATTTGATTTTGCGTCCGGCAGCCAACGCCAATAAGAACAACACCAAAAAAATGCCGGAGCCAACCAGCGGCAGGCTGATCTCGGTGTCCTCGAACAGCGAAAAATGCACGGCGCCGCTCAACAGGGCGAGGATCAGCAATCCCGCAGCTGACTTGGACATCATTTTGTACTCCTGAAGATATTCAAAAAACCAGTCGTTCGGAGGCTGTCGCCGGAAGTGACCGCTCGGAATCGCTCACGGCTTGTGGCGCGCCCTGATTGCTTAACACCGCGAGTTGAGGCGCCTTTTGTACCTGCAAGTAATGCGGTACGCGTTGAGCAACGGATTCGGGTGCTTTGCGCTCGGAGATAAACTGCGAACCGACCAAAACCGCCAAAGCAATTGCGTTTGCAAGCAAAAGGGTGCTGTTCATGGGGCTGGGCTCCGAATGTTCTTTTATAGAACAGGCAAAGCACTCGCCGTGCCAACAGTCTAGCGGCTGTTAAATCCTTTAAAAACAACCATTTGTACGATTTTGAACAAGGATGCTGATTGCAATCTGCAATGGCGGCGTTTTTAAGGTCGTGCAAAATGCAGGTAACTATTCCCGCAGGTGGGCAGGCAGGGGCCTACACTTAAAAAGCCGTGGGATGACATGACAAATCAGGGTTCGGCCGTTAACATGCACGCCGTCCGTTACGCAGCGCCTGCTGCGGCTTACCTGTGTCTCAGTAGCTCAATTGGATAGAGCATCCCCCTCCTAAGGGGAAGGTTGGCAGTTCGAACCTGCCCTGGGACACCATAATTATCAAGTGGTTAGCGAGACTTGGTGTTAGCTTTTTCGATTATCCTTGTCGCTAGTCCCCACTTTGGTCCCCACTTCTCTGCACGTTCATTATCGAGAGATCCACCAAGGAACCATGGTTGTTTTGGTCGATTTCCGAAACTGGTGCTAGCTCGTTCTCACTTTCTTTGAATTCCATTCCAATTGAAAAGTCATTTGCGCTGCAGTTGATCTCGATACGTCGGAATTGGCCGGCACGTTTGAGCCGCCCATGTAGGGGCGGCTGACAGAGATAAACCCTTACAGGTCATGTGTGCTTGTGCCCAAATCCCCGAGGCTGAAGAAACATGTTTTCTAGGTCATTTGGGCCAACATCGGAAGCGTCCTTCACCTGCAACGATCTCTTAAGCAGATAGATTCCGTCGATGAATTGCGGTGGTTGCCCAGGCACCATTACAACTGGCATTAAGAGATAAGCACCAGCCTTCTTGTAGTCGTCCAAAAACCTTGTGAGGTTGACGTCATCAGCAGGTTCCATGGTCAGGGAGCGCGACGCCAGCATCGCAACTTGTAGATCCCCTTGATCCCTCGGGATCTTTGAGGTGATGACCATTCCGTAATGCGTCGGATGCTCGATGGAAAACCGGCGAACAATGCCTACGTGGATTTCCTCCTCCTTGTCTACTGTCCCGAATCGCTCTCGCCACCGCTCAAATATTTTTACGGCCGCATCCCTATCCTTAAACATTATCGCAATGAAGGGCGGCGCCATGGGATTAACCACTCCATAAGCTATGCCCATCCAGCCAGCGCGATCCCAGAGGTGGACATCGATCACCGATCGGACTTTCACATTGCGGTGGTCTGTCAACGTCGGGAATGCCCTCTCATCGAGGATCTCGTCTTTGGCTTGCGTTTCTTCTCTGGCTGGTCGCGGCTCCCGTCTAACCTGCGGCCTTTCCAGCTTGGCTTCGAACCTTTTCGGTGAACGCTTATCCCAGGAGTTCAGGCGCGACACGCCGTCGAAGATGCGCTGGCGGCTGATGCACAGTGAACCAATCATCGCAACGCGTTCCATTGCTGCGTCTGTCTTGAATAGCCGATCAGCCGCTTCTTTGAAGTTTTTCGCAGTGCAAGTCGCTGAAAAGATGATGGCGGCGACTTCCAGCAACATGGAGAGAAAGTCGCCATGCACCGACGGGGTCCCGGGAAACACGTCATTGGGCCAGCGAACCGTCGCTCTCATACGGTCCAAATCAGCCGTCACCTCGAAACGCGCGATGCTCGCATCGACAACTGTGACATCGAAACGCTCCGCGTGAGCGAAAGCGCCCAGTTCGAACGCGGTCGCGAAGAACGCCTCGACTGTTCCAGCAATGGCTTCGGCGACGGTTATACCTGTGTCAGTGGGCTCATGTATGACGTTTACCTGAACGCCAAGTACTGAGGTGGCAAACACCTGAGTATTCTGGTCGTTGAAAATTGATGGTCGCCAATGTGCGTCGCCAGCGGGCTGCCCCGCCAACTGATTGAAAAAACTCTGTACGTCCTTGGGAGATTCGCTTTCGGGAACCCATCCTTCCTGCCTCAGAGCGTCCTCATATCCCAGCAGGTATAGCAGCGTGAACCTGCTGATGTTCAGGTCCAGCCCTTCCAAGATATCAGGGATCAATTCTAGTCGCGGTATCTCCTCCGAGGAGAGGTTCGTCAGTTGACAGGCTAGGACCATGTCGAAGTCCTTCAATTGCGCAGCGGCACGACTCTTCGACTTGTCGTCGAGTGGCAAAGCGTTCAGGCATCCGCGCGCGATCTGAACCATTCCCAGCAACTCAGGGAAGTGCTTAAGCTGGACCGCTTGCCATGCCGCATTCATCAGCGTCGGAAATAGAGTTGACGGGAGTTCGCCGTTTTCTTCACCTTCAATGAACAAGGTCGCGGCGGCCGAGGTGCAGCTCGCACGTGCCGCCCAGAGTAAACCAGCGCTTTGGTAAGCGACCGAAAGTTGAAGCAGGGCGTCAACCAGGTTTTCCGCATGCTCCTTTTTGGAAAGCAGCCGGGCGGCTTTGCCAAGAAGCCGGATCATCTCCATGTTTTCGTCGAAGTCGAGTTGCTTGGCGCGATTGAGCAATACCACCGCGCCTTGAACCTCCCCCGTACGTTTAGACACGAAGTCGGAGAGTTGGTCCACAAGGTTCCGGTAACCTCGGTCTTTGCCGGCGACCTGGCCGAACACCTCAATTAGCCTAACCAGGCGTTTAGCATCAAACTCCCCCAAGCCGTCAGCCTCGACGAGGATGTCTGCAAACTGTGGCCACAGCGAGGAAATTCGTTCTGGCTCGCCGGCAATCAGGGCTTCGTTGAGCTGGATGGTCAGCAGCGAAGTCTTTGCCTCCAGCGCATTGTTTGGCCGGCTGCTGTCGCTCGCTAGTTCGGCAAGCCTTGATGATAACCGGGCAATTCGGGGTTCCAGTCGGACTTGCTCCGACGTGAGGTGCTCATGAATGACGGTATTGAATAATAACTGCGCCAAGTTGCACAGCATCTCAAGATTAGTCGCATGTTCGTTTCCGATGACAAGGGCTTCAAAGCCATCATAGCCGTCGACGATGGCCTTGATGTCGTCGAACCACCAGAACGCCGTCCAGAGCGACTCGTAGCGCGCGTTGAGCTGCTGCCGATGCGTTCCTCCATCGTCCGCCAGGCGAACGGCCCGAACAAACCTGCCGTCGACGTCAGTTCGCGGCAGTTCCAGCTCTCGCGCCAGCTTTGCTGCCACAAGCGCTTCTGATGCGCGCTGCATCTTCATCCCGACAAACGTAGAAGGGTCCGCAAGTTCCTGCTCTATGTCGGCTAGTTGCTGCTTTCGCGAATAATCAGATGGGCCAAGATCAAGATCGCTCGTTTCTTCACCAATCCTCAGATAGTTAAACGCAAGATCGCGGCGATTCTTATCGATGACCTCATTGATGATCCAGGCACGGTCGTGGATGATCACTTGAACACCGTGCTTACGGGTGAGTTCATCTTCCACTCGGGCTCGATCCTTCGCACGCGCGGCTCTGGACGTCACAAAAAAGATCTTTTTGTAGTCGCGGTCTGTGGCCACGATTCCATCCACGTCCGACCTCGCTTTGTCGGCCCACGTTTTTTTCGCGCTGAAGGCGAAAGCCCATCGCTCGCTGCCGCTATTGGCCATACCGATAAAGGTGAGCTTGCTAATCTCATCGGAGACCGGAGAGGTCTCGGTGTCGGCCTTGCTGTCACCGCCACCCTCCGGGCCAGTTGCCGGCCTTAGGTTTGGACAAATCGTCCGTTCGCAAAGCTTGCGGCAGAACAGTTCAAAGTCATGCGTTTGGTTACGCTCGGTGATGGTGTCCAGGTGATGCGACAGGACCTCGGCTTTGAGCTGATGCTTGACGCTAGAGGTTGAGTCCGAATAGAGCTCAGGTCGGATCTGGCGCATGAACTGTGATGGCGAAACAACCTTTTCTTCAGCCTTCATCTGCATCCTGTGGCTCTCTGTTCGCGGGGGCATCGGCGGTCCTTGGCAATGGAAAGCGTGCTGTTGCGTCTAAAAAACACTAGCGATTTTTCCGAGATTGTATCCCATCGCGGCGGATCGGCTTGAGGTGTCCTCTGTACTGGCGTAACAACCAGGCGTGATGCTCACAATCGACGTAAATCTAAATTTAGCTAGATTAGTTCGTTATAATTACAAGTGTTTTAATTCATTTCTGTCGCTTTGTTTGTTAGCACCTCGCTGTGGCGCCGCATAAATATATTCAGATGCAATTGCGATAGAAAAACGACGGGGAAAACAGCAAGTTAGTGCCAAAGTTCAGCGGATTGACGTGTCAGCTCGTGTCGCGAATGATCAGCGTCACAGGCTTCGACAACGAGACGTATGCGATGCAAATTCAAACTACTGAGCAAGTTTGCGAGATCTTTAAGATTTCACGATCAACGCTTTATCGACTATCGAAAAACGATCCCGCCTTTCCACAGCCGTTGCACTTCGGTCGCGCAATTCGCTGGAACCTCGCAGACATTTGTGAGTTTTACGCGCAGCAGCGACACGCTCCGCAAAAACGGGCATAAAAAAGCCCGCACGAGGCGGGCCTTTCCTTAATTACGTTCGGCAGCTGATTTCTTGGCGGAAACCTGCGGAACGCAATCGGTGAGCACAGTATGTATATGCCTTTGCAGATCTGCAAGCATCAATTCTGCGTGCGCGTTCACCGCCGATCAGGCGGTGGTCGATGGCGGCAATAGTTCATTGTATTGGGACATCTTCACTGATCGATACACCTCCATCCCGATTCTTTGAGCCGGGCGGTGTGTTCAATCGCGTGTTGATGGAGGCCCCGTATCTGGCTCGCTGTAGCGATAACAAAACCGCCGCGCGAGTTCGCCCCCGCGAGCACGCCATTCGCTATCCATACATGCAGATCAATCGTCCAGGGATGGTGTCTTGGCTGATCTTCGACCTCGATCACATTAATTCACTTGCCTGGGACGACGAAGGTCTGCCGCCGCCGAACCTGATCGTGCGGAACAGGAATAATGGTCATTCACACCTTTTCTACGCCATTCCTCCGGTCTGCACGACTGAGAACGCCCGAGACAAGCCGATTCAGTACATGAAGGCGGTCTACACCGCCTTTGCCCTGCGCTTAAAGGCCGATACCGATTACAACAGTGGCCCAGTCGCCAAGACTCCAGGGCATCCGTGGTGGTCGACCTCAGAGTTGCATAACCACGTCTACGAGTTAGGCGAACTGGCCGATTATGTGGAGCTGGAGGTTTCGCCCTGGAAGACGGGGCCACAGCTGGAAGACCTCCCGCACTCCAGACACTGCATCCTGTTTGAACAGCTTCGCTATTTCGCTTACAGCATCGTGAACCAGGAGCGCGAGCGCGGGACGCTTGCCACGTTGACACGGCGACTGGAAGCCTTCGCTCACAACCATAACAAGTTCGCTAGGAATGGCTTTACCCAGGACTTAATGCTGTCCTCAGTAAGAGCGACGGTCAGATCCGTCGCACGTTGGACGTGGACGCGCTACGAGGGCAGCGCTAGGTGTTGCCGGGGGGCGATGGAACTCGACAAGTCGTTACCACTAAACGAGCGTCAGAGCCTCGCAGCCAGGCGCACCCACGAATTGCGGCATAAGGCTACCGAATCGAAGATCCGAGCGGCGTGCAGAGGACTCCAGGAGCGCGGTGAAAAGCTGACTCAAGCCTCGATAGCCAGCTTTGCAGGTCTCTCTCGGCAGACGGTGGCCAACTATGGCCACGTCCTGGATGAAGTCTCGCGGCCGCAGATCATAGCCGTCCTGGGCGCGGCTAAATCCCCTTGCATGCAATCACAAATCGTCGCTGGCACCAGCGATCGAGGAAGCGAATGCAATCATTCCGCGGCCTCTACCAGCGCGACCTTGGATGTTAATTATGGTGCACATCAGGTAACCGCCCCTTTGACGTGGGCTTTGAAAAGCAACTCGCGGGAAGTGGGGGTAGACAAGGAAGCCGGGGGCTCTGCCCCTCTCGACCCCGGCAGAGCTGCGCCCTGCACCACAGGTCAGAAACAATCCAGACGACGCCAAACAGTGGATTATAGATTGTGCAAACACTCAAGCGCCGAGACAACAGCTATGAACCCGAAATGCCCCCTAGAAGGGAAAGGAGTGAGTTCGAGTATCGGCGTGCGGCCTGGAGACTATGAAGGGAAGCCAACAGAATTTGGATAAAATCGTACGCTAAGCGTGCGGCCTGTCAGGTTGAGACGCTGTGTGAGCCGACTAGGCCAGCGACTCTGGCCTATGAGTTGAAGTTCGTGGCTGCGAGCTTTGAACAAGGCAAGGGCCATTATTCAGCGTGAAGCATGATGAACAAAAATGATCAATGGGCCTTTTGGACGCTTGTAGATCCTTGCATAATCAACTTGCGACTTAGTCGTGTACCACAGGGTGGTTACAGGGATCCGAAAGGATCGCACCCCGTTACTGCGAAAGCAGTTCGCCTAGCGCGACGCAAGAACGACCTGCCCCGTCGAACGTACGCATTCGATGGCTGAGAATCCCTCCTAGAGAGGGATTCGCCGTTTCTGGCCCCCGATTTTCCTCTCATCACGTTTTGGGCCGGTTCCGGACTTCTTTCGGGACACTGACCCTTTGGCTTTTTCTGGGAATCGGCCGCGACCTTGAAAATGCTGACCCCTTCTTTTTGATTGGCATTCCCTCAAGGCTTCAAGCTCTATGGACTCAACCTGACAGGCCGCACGCATAGCGTACGATTTTTTCGTATTCGCTATCGACCCATAGGAGTGCTTATCGTCGGGGTATCTGCGTGCCTGCGAGGCGGCATGCCCAATCTTTGATCAAGCGCCTGAGGCGCTTGAGAGGCCCCGGAAGGGAAGGAAGTGAGTTCAAGCATCGACACGCATCCTGGAGGCTGTGAAGTGGCAGGCGAAGGGCGAGGAGATACCGCGCGATCTAGTGAAGCCTCAACGTCCAAGCGCTTGCTAGGTGGCATCAAAACGATATTGATAGGGAGCTGAGAAGTAGTAAATGAATCGGATAAACTGGGTAGAGCCATCCTTTGACGGAGCGTAACGGTGGCACCTGGACCTGCAGCAGAGTCAGTCCGAGCACTGGTGCCAATGCGGCTGCGATGATTACCGCATGATCCATCGTGGGCAGATCAGGCAACAGCAAAATCGAGCTGCCGACATTTGCGATAGCGGCGAGGAGAGCGGATAGGGACCAACTTACGATTTTAATCTCTAGCTTCCGTGCCTGAAGCGCGATTACTAGTGCAGTAGGTAACAACACTCCAGTTAGGCCGTAGCTCAGTATCGGACGGAGCGCGACTGTGGTCATCAGGGCTAGGATCCCGCATAAGATCAGTCCGGGAGTTCGATGATGCATCGCCTGAGCGATAACTAGCCCAAGTGCTATGACGAACAGAATGTTTAAATGCCCATTATCGAAATATCTCGAATACGGCCATTGGCTCAGGATGGCGAATAGTAATATCCCACTCAGATATTTCAATCCGATTGGACAACTGATTGGCTGCCGGACAACATTTGCCGCAATTGCGAGACAGAATAAGGGGTATGCAAGTCGTCCGATAATCCGCATCGAGGACAGATTTTCCTGGATTTCATTTGGTAGCACGAACCAGATGTGATCGATGATCATCGTAAATAGTGCGATCCACTTAATTAGATCGAGCGAGCTGTCTCTTTCGAAAGTATTCATCGTTAGTCTGCAGCGGCTATTTGTTGTCGTTAATTATATATGGCTTTTGGTCTTGTGATATATATTTATCATGAAGAGGTTGGCGGTTTGTTACTTGTATGTGCGGTAATGCTGGTACATAATTATGCCTAGAAAGTAAGTAGCAGTTAATCGCTGTGTACCAAACTACTCCCGAGCAGCGATAGGGGTAGGGAGGCAATAACTAAAATAGCCCGGTCGGGTGCTCGCTGTTATTCGTATATATCCGGTTGACTCTATCAACTGGCTCGGACGCACTTTCTCCATTCTACGACTAACAATTAGAGGCCTCGACATGCAAAAAGCTATTACCTCCGTGCTGGTTACCAGCATTCTCTTCTCTCTCACTGGCTGCGCTCGTACTGGGTTGCAGGATCAGGATGGTTCCCGCAACCAGACCCTGACCTGGGGCTCCATCGGCACTATTGCAGGAGCCGCAGCAGGGGCGCTGATCAACAAGGACAACCGTGGTAAAGGCGCACTTATTGGCGCTGGTATCGGTGGCTTGGCCGGCGCAGGTTACGGCGTGTACGCCGACCGTCAAGAGGCTGAACTCCGCAAAGCGACTGCTGGCACTGGCATCGACGTACAGCGCCAAGGCGATGACATCAAGCTGGTGATGCCTGGTGCGATCACGTTCGCTAATGGCTCGACTGAACTGTCTCCTGCTGCCCAATTTAACCTGGACAAACTGTCTGGTTCCTTCAAGCAGTACGGAGAAAACAACATTGAGGTTACTGGCCACACCGATAGTGTCGGTAGCAACTCTAGCAACATCGAGCTGAGCCAGAGGCGCGCTATTAGCGTCGGTAAGCACCTGATGAGCCAGGGCATTGATAAGAATCGCATTCAGGTGTTCGGTGCCGGTCCGTCGCAGCCGATCGCAAGCAACAGCTCGGAGCAGGGGAGGGCGCAGAACCGTCGTGTGGAGATCAAGCTGAAGGCGCCGCTGCAGCCCGTCGCTATGGAGCGGACGCAGTAACAAATCTACGTCTGGCTCCTTTGCCAGGTCTCGATACCGCCCCGCTGTTACAGCAGGACGAGATCCTGGCACATTAAATTGAGGGAATCTGATTATGAAAAAGCTGAGCATCATCGTTATCACCATGGTTTTGGCTGCACTTGTCGGCTGTGGCGAACCTAAAATGAATAAGGTCATGCCGGCAACTGCGACGGCTGATGCTGTGTACAGCGAAAAGACCTCTCGATACTTGGATAAAGCTGTAGGGCGACCGAAGGCAGAAAGTATTCAACTCACTTTCTGGAATGAGCCAGGCAATCGCGACACCGGATATATGTCACTGCTGATAAATGGCGTTCAGAAGGTGCGTCCGATAGACAATATCGGCGGTTACAGCCGCCAAACTGCTGGTACAGACGCTTTTAAATTTGTATATGGAAATGGCAAGTGGTCAGCGTATGTTTCGGAAAATGATATAGAGACGCATTCCAACCATCCCGAAGAATTTTTTGCGGGTGTTGCGCAAATACTTCGACATTATTGATTTACGTGCTTGTTCAGAAGCCCCTTCATTGGGGCTTTTTGCTGGCATATAGGTTGGCTCTATGATGGGTTTTCTTTGTGCTCTGAAAATCAAGCTAATAGCCATCCAATTTATTCTTATGTAATTGCAAAAGCATTTTCATATTTGTGAATAATCAATTAGATGGCTGAGCTTTAGGGTCATAGAATTATGTGTGTGAACATGAAGAGGCTTTGGTTATGTCGTATGAGCAGCTAAAAAAGGTTCTCGCAATACTGCGAGAGATACAGGTTAAAGCATGTGAGTTGCCAGAATCATGCATGCATGACGGCTATATCATTTCAGCCCTTGCTGGAACTGTGGAGGAAATTCTTTCGAAGGAGGGCGGGAACTATGTTTAAAGAGGCTAGCGTAAAGATTCCAAGAGCTATCGGCGTTTTTCTAATTATTTATTTCGGCTTGGTCTTGCCGGCTCGTGAAATGTCGCAGCTTGATAGAAGCGAAAGCACGATGCAAATCAAGGCTCCAGAAACTCCAATTCCTCCTGTTTATATGGGGAGTAGTAATCATGAGTAAGATTAAAACGGCGTTTGGTTACCTGAGTGGTTACCGTCAGACTGTCAATGCTGGTCGTGAGCTTAAAAATGCCGCTACTCTTCCGATTTATTTTATTAAAAATATTTACCATTGGGTCAGTGAAATACGGATACAGGCGAAAGCTGGTCGCCATCTCGCAGAGCTTGATGATGAACTTTTGTGGGATGACATTTGTTTGAAGAGTCAAGTTACGAATGAGTCACTGCGGCGGGCTTATAAGTCGCTTATTTTTGTCAATTTTGTATTAGTTCTTAGTGTGGCGGCTGTGCTTTCTTATTTTGTCGCAAGCTGGGGGCAGGGCAAAATGCTTCTTTTCGCTAATGGTGTTTTTCTGAATATGGTGCTGATGTTGCTTTTTCAGAATGCCTACCGCATTCATATGGCTTATACGCAAAGCGCACCACACCCGTTGCGATTTTTGCGAGAGATTTTTAAACGGCCGTCGTTGTTGATAGGGCGAGTGCTGCCTAATGATTACTGTGTGCGGGTGAGGGCTATCGAATGAATAGTTTCTCCGCACTTGTACTGACATGGCTTTTCGGACGTTGGATATTTGATGCGGCAGAACTCCCAGGAATAGGTGCTCAGGACGTAACACCACTGACGATATTTGCATCCGCTTTTTCAACACTCGGTCTAGCCATGTTCGGCGCCCTCGCGGCTTGGGCTATATTTCTCGGAATTTTCCGACTCAAAAACAACGGGAATTTTTTCGGTGCAAAAGATGGGAACGAGGCTTTTTTCTACCCGCTGCGGGTGATCTTCGCCTTGACTCTAATTGCACCGGTTATTCCTGTCTCTAGTGCCGGCGGGATTCAGATCACTTTGACGCCAGGACACGCTCTTGTGGCCGGTGTCTCCAAATCTGCGGCCGAATTCGGCGACACGATGCAACACAATGCATTTGAACTGATGCATCGCCATAACCTGTTTAGTGATCCGAAATTCCGAGTTGAAGTCGACGCGAAAGTCGCTTTGGACATGCTAAACAGTTGGAAAATCTCAGCGGTCCAACTCGCTGGTCTGAAAATATTCCGAGATCCGAACGATCAATTAAATTCGCTATCGAGTCGTGACCTTGCGAATGAGGCTTTAAAAATAAAATGGAATCAGGTTTACGGCGGTAAGTATCCAGCTGCGGGGTCGACTGAAGCCGCTGCTGCAGGCGTGTATATCGCAAACGCGGGCCGATCTTTACAGATACCGTTAATTCCTCCGAGCGACGAATTGGCCCGTGCTGTCAGCATGGGTGTCCAACGATTGATCGATCCCGACGCGGTTACTGGTACGGTCGAGGGGGAGATGGAAACCGAGGGGTGGTTTTGCCAATCCGGTTGGTTGTCGTCAATGACATGCAGTGATGAGTATGAACAGGTCAAGAAAAACAATGCCGCCTCTATCGAGGTCGGTATAGCCTCGGCTCAGCGTCAGATCTGGATCGGTCTGGTCGAGCATGCCGTCCAGCAGGCGATTTTGGCTCGGGACGGGACTGTGGGGGCAGGGGACGCGAAGACGTTTTTTGAGGAAAGTATCACATGGGCTAGCCAGTCCGCAGACTGGTACAAAACCATGGTTGAGCAAACCATCAGCACCACGATTGCAACTGACCAGGCTGCTCGTAGTGCAGCGTATTTTGACGAAGTAAAGAACTGGGGTTGGATGCTCGGCGGCACTTTCGTGTTGCGCGCAGCGAGCGACTTCTCACGTGCTGCTAGCTACGCAGAGGGCGCGACGGCACAGATGATGCCAAAATCCACGCTTTCGGCGATGACTCCGGGCGACTCGCTCTCAAAACTGGTCGAAAGCGAAGCCCTGGCACAGATTCAACCTGGAAATGTTGGTGCTGAAAAGTCGCTGCTGGCTAGAGTTTTTTCGCTCGACATCCTCAAGTCCACGACCGGGCCCTCGAACCAGAATATCCACAACATTGCGTCCTGGGGACGCTCGCTCGTTGGCACTGGCATTGGATTTTTTGCGGGCGGGACGATCGCGAAATATATCCCCGGTCTTAACTCAATCACTGATGGGACGCTGCCAAAAGCAATCGGAGGAGTAATGATTGTCTCCGGCGGGTTACTTGGCTACGTGATGCCTCTATTGTTTGCAATCTATGGACTGATGGGGGCAATCAGCTGGCTCGTAGCCGTTGCTACGACCTTTTTCGGAGTGACGCTCTGGTCGGCTGGTATGGCCGCACCGAAAGGCGAAGAGCACACCTCTCAATTGTCGGCCAAAGGGTGGAACGCCTTCATCTTCATCTTTCTCTATCCTGCTTTGGCCGTGGGTGGCCTGGCAGCAGCGATTGTGATTAGCGCTGTCGGCCTGGCAATGGTCCAAGCGATGGCTATGGGACTTTGGGGGATGTTTGATCCTGGTGTCGCCGATGTCGGCCGTCCGCTGGAAAGCCTCGGAGGGATTCTGATCGGCGGATTGCTGATGGTCGTAGTGATTATCCTGCTGTCCTGGAACGTAGTTGTCACAAGTGCTCAACTGATCACCTCATTTCCCCGTAGTGTGCTCAATATGATTTCGCTCAGCGAACCGGGCCTCAATCCTTACGAGAACTCGATGCAGGGGATTATGGGCGGGCTTTCTATGAGCACCCGGCAGATTCTGACGGGATCTATAAGCCGGGCGATCACCCCATTTCGACCGCCACAGCCCCCGCAGGGCGGAGGCATCTAATACCGCACTTTATATTTCGGCGAGTCTTCCGGTCTGGAAGCTCGCCGATCTTATATGCGAGTGGTACTGATATTGGCATGCCCCAGCCACTGCTGGACCTTGGCGATATCGGCCTCATGCTGACTGCTGCGGACACCTCAGCCAGGGTCTGAAACTGCGCTGCCGTCAGACGACGGTCTGCTGGGGCTGGCAATAGCTCACCAGAGCCGGATGGGTTGATGTCCTTCATTTTATGCCGGGCCCTGCAGGCCGACCTGCAGCGTGCTCACTCGCAACCCATTCCCAATACTTACGGATTGAACGGTCTACCTCAGACTCCGGTACCAGGTGTTGCCAGCGCTCGGACTCTTCGTCCATCTGAGCCTGAGATCCCAACTGAGGGCCGATTTCAGCACCTGCAGCTTTGAACCTGGCCCGAGCTTTGTCCCAGAACCCGTACGATAGCTCGTACTCGTAGAGAGGAATGATTGGCACCTGGTGCGTTTGCCAGAGGTGCCATAGCAGTGCCAGTCCGTTGCCCTGACGATGATGCTCGGGCTTTATCTCGATCTTGTTGATATACACCCGGTCCTTGAGCACGTTGAGGCTGTAGTCAACATGGCCGATGCGGACACCGTCCCGCTCAGCGACGATAAACGATCCCGTCCCTGGAAACGGAAACTGGAGCCGCTGGGTGTCGTTGGAATGGTCGATACGGATCGACAGTGACGACAGACTGGTTGTCAGGTTGTTTGAAGCGCGCCGCTGGAAAAAATCGCGCATTGGGTCAAAAAGCGACATACGGCCTACCTGTCTAAAAAGTTCGCGTATTTTATCGGTAATTTTCAAACCTGCTGGGAATTGAGGCGAGGAGGGTAGGTCGGTAGCATCAAAGTCATGAAACCTCACCTGAATGATCTGCTCCTCAATCACATCATTAACTCCGTTCCCGTCCTGCAGATCGGGCGTGATCGTATGGCCTACTATCCAGGCTCTGCGTTCGCCGGCCTGGCCTGCAACGCCTACCCGCAATCCTGGAGAGCCAAGGCATCGAAAGAACCCAGTGGTTCACTTTGGTTCTCGATCCACCTTGATGCGATCGGAATTTACTGGGAAGTTGACTATGTTGCATGGGCGAAAGGCTGCGCTTTCGTCTCTACCCCCGAGCATCGATTCTATTGGGCGCACGGCAAACCCGGGCTGGCTGAGAGGGTGCTGCGCCCCTTGTATCTGGACTGGATGCTTCAAGGTGCTCTTGCGGCTGAGTACGGGCCTGATTATTTACCAGGGTTAGCCGGCGACCCAGTGCTCCTGGACGAGTACAGCGAGTACCAGGAGCAAATGGTCCAGCTACTGAGCAGATTCGCAATCGAGGCGCGATAGGTTGAGCAAGCATTGACGACAACCGCGGATATCCTTAGATTGAATCCAGTAGCCGAGGGAAACGAGGGCGAAAGCCTCCACCCGCGGACATATGAAAGTGCTTAACGAAGAAACCACCTCACGGTGGTTTTTTCGTTTCTGGCGCCGAATTTACCAGCAATCCTTCAAAGCCTCCCCCTGGTGCGCAAGGACATGTCCCGCCCCGGCGCTCACCGTTTTCCCTTCTGGGCTCGGCCCGCGCAGCGGGCATAAAGATCCCGGCCGAGGCCGGGATCCTTTAAGGCGCGAGCCGACAAGACTACCAGTCCAGGACCTGGACCTTGCCAGGCACGCCCGTGGGCGCCGCGCGAGGCTTTGCCGCCGGCGCGGGTGCTGAAGTTTCCAGCGGCATGAGCGGCTCGGGTGCTGCCGGCGCGGCCGGCATAGAGCGAGAAGCTGCCGGCTTCGCTGGGGACGCGGGATCTTTCAGCTCCCGCGTCTCATTTTTTGAGCCTGTGGCCGTTTTGCCTTGCGCAATCAGCAGTAGCTCGCGGTTGATTTTGTCCAGGTAGTTCATGCATTCCTGGATCTTTGCGTTTTCAGTTTGATAATGCTCATCAAGTTTCGGACTGGTTCCATTCGCAACCCAGCTGTCGCGATCGAGTTCGATGAAGACCTCGAATGCAGCTGGATCAATGCCCTGAAGGGGCTTGATTGGTGCTGGATAGCGCTGAAGCAGATAATCCACGTCAGGATCTGTTTCTCGATTGGCTAGTAGCGGCCCGAAGCGTTCCAGTAAGGCATCACGCTTAGAACTGATCCGAGATTGCAATGCCGTCAGACGTTGTTGTAGGCCCACCACCTGGATGGCCGCAATGCGCTTTTCCTCGGCCCCCCGTGCAGCCTTTGCCTTCTCGGCAGCAGCGATACGAGCAGACTCTTCCCGAACACCTTGGGTGAAGTGCCCCGCGCCGGCGACAACTGCGATGCAGAGCGCCGCGACACCGATCGCTTTCATTAACCGGCCAGACTTGAGTTGTAGCGGCTCGCCGACGATAACCGAACCGACCTGGAGCAGGTCGCCATGCTGGGCGAGGAGATGTGCGGAAGAGTTTTTCATGCTGCTACCTCCTCAGCAGGCTGTTCAATTTGCTGCTCGGTTGGGAATGTGAACATCGGATTGAGACGGATCTGGGCGCGGCGGACGGTGCCGCAACGATTCACCGCAGCCAGGGCCGTGAATTTTTTCATCGTCAGCGACCGGATCTCCTCCGGCGACACGAGCGGGATCTCGCCAATTTTTACGCTGCCAGCCGGCCGCTCCCGACGAATTGCGGCAGGCAGCTGCTGCCATGCCTGTTCAGCACCCAGTTTCTTCGCCAATTCAGAGACAGTGCTGATAGCCTGGCCGACTTGGCTATACGAGCGGCCAACTTTGATCATCTCGTCGGATGTCTGCGCTCTGGCAGCCAAGGTTCCAGTGGAGTAACCGCCCGCATTTGCGCCGTAAAGGTTTGCCGTGGCCACCGGATCAGTTGTGTTCGCAGCGACCTCAGAAAACACCACGCGAGGTGCAGCTCCCAGGCGCTGGGAAACGTAGTCGAGGGTCATCTCGGAGCCGACTTGCATGCTCACCACAGAACGGTATTGATCCAGGAGCATGATCGTGGCCTGCTCGTCCTGCAGTGCAACCTGCAGACCATCGAGGCCCTGAGTTGAGTACAACGCGCACAGACCGAGCGAGCGGGCTTTAGGCAGGATCGCCAGCTCTTCATGCGAAACCAGATCCTGTGCCTCGTCGACTACCAAGAGCACAGGCTCCTGACCTTCGGTTTTCCAGTTGTCGCCACGGCGCTTGATCGCGCTATAGAAGCGACGCTTGGCCAGCGCCGAAATGGCAACGCCACTTTGGGTATCAGGTAGAGCCAGCCCAATCATTGCGCCGTAGAGGCAGTCCTCGATCTCGACACCTTCAACACAGTCAGCCCACGCCCCAAGCTCTTGATCATTGATGAGAGTACCGAGCCAGGTTTCCAAATTGAGTTCGATGGACGAACGGGTTTCGGTAGCTTTCTGCAGGTGGCGCACCATGAACGAGTTATAAGCACGATGCAGGTGTCCAGGGAGAAGATGCATGCAATCGCCTTCAATCAGTTCTTTTGCGCGATCACGGCTACTTGGCTCGAATGCGAGTTTGTAGATTGAGCTGAGATTCCATGGCCACTCGACCGGCTCCAAGGCATTCATGAGGGCAAGAACTTTCGCCGTGCTGCGCAGTAGCTCACGGGCGAATTGCTCCCACTCGCTGCCCGAAACGTCGCCCGCATTACCTTTATCGGAACTGAATAGCTGGAAAAGAGTATCGGCGACTTCATCCGGCTGGAGATTCTGGATGGCGTTGAAGTTCGACGATTCGGGACTGATAACCTGGTAACCGGGCAGGCCGGCGAGCTCTTTCGGAAGTTGACCCTTGCCGTCCAGTACCAGCAGGCCGCCTGCTTTCGCCTCTTGCCATTGCCAGACCACTGGCCGAATCACCGCTGCCGTTTTACCGGTTCCGGTTTGGCCCAGTACAAGCATGTGCGTCGAAAGGTCCCCCACAGACAGGCCGAAAGGCATGCCCGCTTGGGCGGGGCTATACGGATCACGTCGTTCAGCAAATAGATCAGTTGCAGTGCCCAGGTTGATGAACGAAGACTTTTCGTTCATTGCTCGTTCGATCTGTTCATTCAATGCGCGATCGAAGTCCGCGAATTTGCTCTTACCTTCCTGCTCAATGAGTTTGGGATAGGCAGAGACCGCCAGGGCCTCGCGGGCCGCCGCAGCTCGGGTCTTAGCGATTGAGGACAGATCGAAGATCGCCAGGAGCGACCAAGCTGCAGCGCCGCCGGCGGCGACCGGCGCGATGAACCAGCTCAGGGAATCTGAAGCGACGAATAGACCTGCCAGCAGAATGGCGATTCCGGCGACAGCCATTGGCATCGACTCATCAACCACGGCTTTGCGCAAGTAGGACACCGATAGGTCATCGGGTACGATCTGGCCATCAACAGGATTGCCGTCGCGATCGTACGTCCATGATCGATACGAGCCCACCAGATCGGCAGGAGTTCGAGGCGGAGTTACGCGCAGCAACACGCGAGCGCCGAACTTTTTCACATCCTGGATTTCATCCTCAGTCAGCAGCGGGCCGGCCGGGACCATCAGGCGCCAAGCGGCAGGCGTGAGACCAAGCGAGCAACGGAAAACGTACCCCCCCGCCACAGCGATGCAGAGACCGGCAGTGATCGAACCCCATTGCCAGGCGAGGCTGGAACCGTTGCGACCCAAGAGGTAGGCCGTTGCGGATACCAGGAAGAACGCACCGACGCTCAGCGCGAAATTCCGGGCGCGTAGGCGCTTCTGGAGTCGAGCGCCCGCATGGAATGCAGCACGGCCATAGAAGGCGCGGCGCGTAAGCGACGCACGATCCGATGGGAGGGCCTCGATCACATCATCGTGGAGGATCTGATTGGCCGGCCAACCGCGAGTATCCGCGCTCAGTTGTGGGCCAAGCGCTATGCGAATGGCCTGTGTACGGCGCTCGCGCCAGGCGCGTTTTGCTGCTTCAGGATCTGTGACCCAAAGAAGCAGATTTTCCATGTAATTACGGAATTGCGTTACCATACAATTTCTTCCTTTCGTGGGTTTTTCCTGCCGCGAAACCGGCTCACCTGAGTTGCCGCTCAGGTGAGCCACCCTTTCACTGCGCTTGCTTAGTGGCGTTCGCCGCCGCAGCAATTTGAGCGCTCTCGATTACCAGCGCCCGCGACGCATCAGCAATTTTTGCTCGGGTGTCAGCATTGCGGACCCGTTGCTCAAAATGACGCAATTGCGGCATCCGGCCAGTTGTTTCTGTCTGAATCAGGTCCGATTTCATCGCGTCTAGAAAACTGTTCAGGCTCGGATAAAGCTTGAGGCTGCTGACGTCAGGTGGAGTGCCAGTTGCCAAGGCCAGACGAAGAGCGCGATTCTCAGTTTCGAGTAGTGCGATTCTGAAATCAGCGGCGATTAGCCCAACGTGCATTGCCGCTTGTCCAGACTGCTTCAGGTCATACACACCGAGCATGTCTTGGTCACGAGACTGAAACTGAGGCTCGCTCAATCCAGGCAGGCAATCTTCAAGAGGGCAAGCGCCCACCTGGCCAGTAAAAACTGCGACCAGTGCCGATGCTGCAATGAGGGTTCTGTTATCCATCACATTGATCTCCCGGCGTATTCGCTCTGTTTTTCCTGGTTGACCTGTTGATCAGTCAGCTTTTTTTGCTCCTCCTGGACCACCTCCTGGGCATCTTTGCTCTGCTCAGCGTGAGATGCTGGAACGTCGTCCCGCTGCTGATGTTGCTTATGCAACTCCTCCATGCGCGGATCCTTGGCCAGTGTGTCCAGCTCATGAAGGTCGCGCCCCTCAAGGCGCTTGAACTCTTCGCGCTCCTCGCGTCGGGCACGGATAAACGCCTCCGCGTCACTGCCAAGCAAGCTCACCTTCTTTTTTCGGGCACGAAAATCCCCGTCATCGCTATGGTTGCTCATGCGATTTTCTCCGTCAGTAGTGGTTGCGCGTTAGCGCTATTGGTGGTGGTTTTGGGTAGATTGTTTGAGGTACAGCTCAGCCGCCGGCACAAGTGTGGTCAGAGATACAACGACACCGATAACCAGGCCGGCGCATAGGTCGAGCAATCGGGCCTTGCCGGCGCGATTGCTCGCGGCGGCAAAGTCGGCCGAGATCAAGCGAAGTGCGTTGTCTTTGTCCTGCTCGAAGTACTTCATTCGTTGGACCAGCAGGGCGTTCTTTTCTCTCTCTGCTTCGAATTTGCCTTTCAGCTGATTCCGCTCGGCAAACAGATTTGCCGAGCTCTCACCTATATTGGCCATGGCAAGGTTAATCTTCATGCTCAACTCATCGATCGCGATCTGAGCCGCTTCGTCTTGCACATGGCGTTTGGCGTCAACGATCGAGTCAGCCAGTACCTGCGCGATCGACTCACGCAAGGCCGCCCTGAACTGCATGTCATCTGCCGACCGCAGCAGGCGGTCAGGCAAGGCCCCCAGTTGTTCGCTCAACAGGGAGGCGCTGGCAAGATGGCCAGCAACACCGTCCAGCCTATCGATGAGTTTCACAGACTCTTCCAGGATGCCTGGATAATCGCGATTGCCGCGCAGGAGAACGTGGAGTCGTGTCACTTCATCAACGAGCTCATCAATCGAGCGGATTGCGCCGCCGATGTCACTCATGGCGGCCACCCAACGAATAGAGCAGGTACGGCGCGATCAGCTGCTGTGAGGTAAACGATTTGCCGACCCCGCCCTTGGTCGAAACGACCATCATGCGCAGACGATCGCGTTCACCGAGGATCTGATCGAGGCGCTTGAACACCACATTGATCATTTCACGCACGGTTTTTGAGCCGGTCACGGCACGCATCAGGCGGGTATTAAGCTTGGCGCGGTCGAGGTCACCAGCCTGCTCGGCCTCGATGATGATGCTGCGCAGGCGATCAGCGATCGCTTCGCGCTCTTCGGAGATCTCCCACTGAGTCAGGCCGATGCGCCGACTACGGCCATAGCGTTCGATTCGAGGCATGACAAGGAGCTCGGTGCCGGTCTGCTCAGCCAAATCGAACACTTCGGCAAACGCTTCGCGCAGCGCGAGATCCGTGGTGTCCTGGGTGCGACTGGTGATGTCGTTGAGCAGGATGGCGATCGGAGTTTGCTTATCGAATTCGCGGATCAGCTTGATGGTTTTGAAGGCGTTATCAACATCCTGGCCTTCGTCGCGTACGGGAATCAGAGTCAGGTCGAAGTGTCGCAGTAACATCTGTTCACCGATGGCCATGATGGTCTTGCTCGCTGTCTCATTGCCTCCGATGTCCAAAACGAAGCTGTCCAGCCCGCTGCCGTAGATCAGGTGTTCAATCGACGCGCCAGGGTCACTACCAACTGGGAGTTGCAGCGGGCGGATTCGCGATGCAGTGAGCCACGACGAATCGAGGTTAAGGTCGTCCATTTCTACCAGGTGAGCAACTGCTGCTGCTTTTGCCATTTTCTCTTCCTTCTTGCTCATGGGTTTTCCCGTTGATTTCTAGAGAAACTTTCGAGGGGTTGCCGCCCGCTCTAAGTCAATATTTCCTGCAGTTGAACCGCTTTCTTCCTTAATGCTTGTTGTTTCTGCTGGTCGCTTATCGAAGGCTTCAGGGGTGTTTGTGCGGATGACTTCAGGGTGTAACTCACGCCCAAAATCAGGATCAGCTCCGGTCGTTCGTACGTTCGCCAGAAACTCTCGGTACTCGCGAGCCAGGAATTTCTGGATGAACTTGCGCAAGCTGTTGTAGCTAACAACGATTCCTGCCCTTTCCAGCATTTCCTGCTGTTGCGTGATCGGTGTTCCTAAGCGCGTTGCCTCGCGGAGGATTTCGATCCTCGGCAGCAAAGCTTTGGTGACGCTTCCCCTTACGTTCTTCTGGCCACTGCCAGATTCAGCGGCGGCCTTCATACGCTCCAGCTCGGCTTTCAATGCCGCCGTTTTGCGATCGGCCTCTTCCTGCTGCATCCGCATCCACTCCAGCTGGTCCTGCTCATCACGGGCGCGTTCGGCGTCTGTGCGTCGGTCAAACATGGCATTCACCTATGGTCGCTGCGTTTGTTTAAAACTGCTTGCTAACTCTACCAAAGGTTCGGCTTCTAGTTGGCGGTTTGTTGCAAACAAGCTGCAAAGGTTGGCCGCTTAGGGCTCATATTAGTTGCAAACTAGTGCGAGTCAAGCAAAACTTGCTTAAAGTGATGCGAGATGCTTGTATATATACAGCTTTCGTTAACACATCTGCACCCTTCGGGTGCTTCGCGTCGGCCCGGATCCCGCGCAGTTCGCGGACTCCAAGCCGTAAAGCCAACAAAGCAAAAGCAAGGTACGCCGGCTAAAGCCGTCTACCTGAGAAGCGTTCTCAGAAGGGAAAAGGAAAATGGCGCGGAAAAAGGCTGGGGCAAAGACTTCGACCCAGTACCTGAATGAAGTTGCAGCGGTGCGCTTGGAGCGCCTTTCGGCACGCTTGGGCGTTGCTCAAGGCCGCGTACTCGATGCCCTCATGTCCCAGCGTACAGACGAAGAGATCGCGGGCTTCCTAGAGGCGCAGCGCTTCTGTGCCGAGCCGTCTCGTCCGGTACCTGTTCTGCTCGATGGCCCGGTTGTGGCTTCGATTGCAGGCGCAATTACCCAATCCGTTTCTTCCCTTCTGGGCTCTGCTCTTCCTGATCTGCTGTTGCAGGTTCTCGCCAGCCAGGCCGAGCGTCGGCCTGAACTGCTCGCTGGCACCATCGAGCCGATGCTCAATCGGCTCGTGCCGATGGTTATGGATCGCCTCATTGCCGAGCAGACAGGCATGGAGATTGAGCGATGAGTCACTACGGGATGAGCAACCAGAAGACCACGGCCGGTAATTTTGCGGCCAAGGCTTCCTACTTCGAAAAGAAGCTGAAGGAGCTCCAGGCCTTACGTGAGAAGCGCATTGATCTCGGCGCAGAGCGTGGCGTGACAGATGAGGTCATGGCTGCCGAACTGGCGAAAGTCGACGCCGAGATCGCCGCTATCGTCAGTCAGGTGGAGGGCGACCAGGGCACAGGGCGAGAGGACTACTACCACAAGTCCGGCAACGACACTTTGGCATCGGGTATTGCAGGACCGTTGGCCAACAAGCTGGGCCTCGGTGAGCATCCCCAGGACGGTGATTACCTAGCTCTTTTCCGTGGAATCAACCCACGCACCGGAGAGGCGTTCCTTGATGAGAAGCGCCAAAAGGCCATCGACAAGGCTATTCAGGAAGCTGAATCGAAGAAGGCAAATCCATCCTCGAAAAAGCAGCTAGACGCCGGCGACCTGGAGCGACTGGAGAAGGACGGGAAAGAAAAATCGGCAAAGGATCCTGTTCTCGGCTTCAGCTCGTGTGTGAGCCTCCAGAAGTCCATCAGCATCTACTGGGCACAGGCCGACGACCAAACCCGTCGCGTGATCCAGGAATGCATGATGGGGGCTGTGAACGATGCGATCGAGCGCGAGCACCGTACTGGCCGGATTCGCGGACGTGAAGGCGCTCAGGGCGCAGAATCTGTAACCGGCGAGTGCGTCACTCTGACATATGCCCATTGCACAGCACGTCGCGCCCCCGGCCAGGACTTCCCTGATCCTCAGCTTCACGTACACCTGGAACGGCCGAATTTCGTTCGCACCGTCGACGGCAAGTTCCTGACCCTCGATGCGGGGTGGCTGTACAAGAGCCAGAAGGAGTTTGGTGCAGTCGTCGACGTGGCCTTTTATCAGCGTCTCCAGGCACGCCTCCCTGAGTTGGCTTCTGCGATGGTCGTTGATTGGAGCGGGCATGGCCTGCGTCTCAACGATGCTTCAGTTTCGAAGGAACTCGTCGCCGAGTTTTCCAAGCGCAGCGAGCAGATCCAGGCAGAGAAGAAGACTATGGCCACCGCTGGCCAAGCTGCAGCTCAGGCTATCGCCGTCCGAAGCCGCAATGCGAAGGACATCGAGCTAGGCGACAGCCTGGATGGTCATTGGCGCGAAGCGATTCCCACTGTCGAGCTGAAGGCATCAACCGCCAAAGATCTCCAGGCACCGAGTCTCGCTGAGCTGCAGCGCATGGTGTTCCGCGGATCCACCGTGATCGATGAATTCGCGATCGATTCCGCGGCCGCGCACCTGACCATTGGCAAAGGTGGCCTTGAAGAAATCGAAGCAACCAAGTCGGAGATTTACAAACAACTCGGCCTCATCGAAATTCCCCAGCAGCCGGACGAAAACGGCCGCATGCCGCCGAAGCGTTACACGACGAAGGAGCTCTTCACCCTTGAAGCCGACTGCGTAAAGGCGGTGCATGCTGGTCTCGATGATCCGAGTTGGAATGTTGGCCGTGCCTTTGTTGACCAGGTGATTGACGACTATGAGAAGGAAAAACAGGCGACCCAGAAGCCAGGCGAAAAACCTTTTCGGCTCACTCAGGAGCAGCGCCAAGCTGCCTACGATCTGACTGGACCAGGTCAGTACACATTCTTTAAGGGGGCCGCTGGCGTTGGTAAGTCTTCCACTCTGGCACCGACCTTCCGCGTATACGCCGAAGTTTTCAAGGCGCAGGGGCGCCGTGTAATTGGCGTTGCGCCTGCAAACAAGCAGGCAACGGAGCTGGCTAAGTCGACCGGTATTCAGGCCCAGACTGTCCATTCACTACTGATCAAGCACCAGAACGCGCTTGCCGCGCAGCAGGCTGGGAAGCGTTTAAAACAGCAGGATCTCATCGGACGCGGCGATATCGTCGTGTGCGACGAAGCCGGCATGCTGGACACCTACCAGATGCATAACCTGGTGGTGGCTTGTCACCAGGCAGGCGCCCGCCTGATCTGCGTTGGTGATAGAAACCAGCATGACGCAGTGGAGACCGCCGCATTGTTCGGCCTTCTGCACGACGTTGTTGGGGATCGCTGCGCCAAGATCGAAACGATCGCCCGCCAAGTCGACCAGTTCAGGCCTACTGCTCAGGCCCTTTATGAAGGCAAGGTGAGCGATGCGGTCCGCCACATGCAGCGCGATGATCAGCTCAAGGTTTTCGCTGACGGCGTGAACGAAGCAGACGAGTTGGTTGGCGATGTTTTCGCTGACATGAAAGCTGGCCTGCCAGGGAAGGATAGCGTTGTCCGTGAGTTGGACTGGTCCCAGATTCTTGTCCTCACTGATACGAACGAACAGGTACGGGCGCTCAACGACAAAATTCGTGATGCCCGATTCGCTCGTGGTGAATTGAGTGCTGTAGGCAGCGTAAGCATCGAAACCGAGGTACTGCCCGGCGAGCGATTCACGATTCAGGTTGCGATTGGTGACCGCCTGCTTTTGCGCAAAACGGCCAAGGACTCTCAGAATGAACCGATCTACAACGGGGACCTTGGCACCGTGCTGGGTATCGAGCGAGTCACCCGCGAAGTCGACGGTGAGCGGATCGAGGACATTCTGTTCACGATCACCCGGGACGATGGGAGGACGGTCAAGATCAATGCCAGTGAATACGAGTCGCTGCAGCACGGCTATGCGATGACCGGCCATAAAGCGCAGGGCATGACTGTTATGCAGTCTTACTACCTGCCGTCATCCTACGCTTCTCTGCAGGCTTGGTATGTCGCCTATACCCGCGGAATCCACGGGTGCAAAACGTACCTGAGTGAAGCCAACTGGCTCCCATTCAAGAAGTCGACGGCGGAATTCGTCTATAAAGAGAACGCTCTCGACCTGATGCCTCAGGCTCGCGAAGCTATTCGCGCATCCGTGCACACTGGCCAGCCGTTCAGGCTGACCCCTCAGAAACTTTCCGTCCTCGATCGTCTCCAGGGGGCCTCTCCACTTTTCCAGTTCCCCGGCCAGGCGAAGGAACAGCCCCAAGAACAACCCCGCCAGTCCGTCACCGTCCTGCCGCCCGTAGAGGTTGAGATCGAGCACGCCAAGGCCTTCGGCGCTGAAATCGTCGACTTTCGCATCGACGAACAGATCTGGCCGGCTGATGCCCGCCGCGTTGCCGTTGTAGCTGCAGAAAACCCCGCTCCAGGTGCAGAAGTTGCGCGATGGACAAACCCCGGATCATCCGTTCCCCCAGAGCAGCGCCGCGACCTTTGCGAAACGCTCCAGGGAATGAAGACCGCCTTATTCACCACGAAGCTGAAACTGATCAAGCCTGAGCCTCAGGAGGCCCGCTATGTCCGAATTGATCCTGTCCGACCTGCCACCCTTGCTGGCCTCGGCCGATACCCCCGCGTTGATGGACGACCTGTCGCCGCCGCCGATGGAGTTTCCCGACCCGAATCCCGAGCCGGCGCCGCAGGCCAGCGAGTCGCCGGCAGCCTCGGCCAATTTGACCGCGCCGCTGGCGCCGGTGACGCAGCAAACGAAGAAGCCTTCTCCCGTCCGCTCGGCAACATTAAACGCCCTGCAGGGCGAGCTCCCTCAGACTGTCTGCGTACGTTGTCCACATGCGATCTGGCAGCAGGTCCCGGAAGGGGACGTGAGGGTGTATTGCCCGATAACACACTCGCTGATCGACAGCCTCTTGGTCGAGTGCGACGGCAGGTTCCTGGTACTGCTTTAGCACGCTCGATGAAATACGACAAAGCATCAGACGCCCGCGAAGTCGCCGCGATGAAACGCGACGTTGACCTGACCGACTACGCTGCTCACCTGGGCATGGATTACGACAAGAAGGCCTCGTACAAAGGACATGCTGTTTTCCGCCACGCCTCAGGGAAATACGACATTTACCAAGCCGCTGATGACAATTGGGTCTGGCATGACCGCCATTCGGGCAAGAGCGGTGACATCTTCAAGCTCTATCAGGAAGTCAGTGGCGGCACCTTCATCCAGGCCAAGGACGATATTCGTGCGTTTCAGGGGGGCGTTCTGCCTTCGCTGGGTAAATCAGCGGAAGAGCAGGCCCGTATTGATCGGGCACGCGAAGAGTCGCGACAGAGGAAGGAACGCGAGCGCCTAGAGACAATCGCAACCAGCACGGAAAACCACTACCGCACTTTCGGTTTCATGTCTCGCCGTGATAGCTATCTGAGCCAAGAGCGAGGTATCTCGTCCGAAGTGTTGGCCGAAACGCGCTGGCGTACGAGCCGGCATGGCTCCGCTGTGTTTCCTCACATTGATGCTAATGCCAAGTTCTGCGGGTATGAGTACCGCGGCGCTCAGGTTATCAATGGCGAACGACGTGAGTACAAGGGTTTTACGACAGAAACTGAAAAAGGTGTCTACCTCGCCAACCCGAAATGCGCGAACCCCACCGAAATCCGCTTCAGCGAGGGCGGCGTCGACACCCTGAGCACCTACCAGTTGGCTAGCCCAGAAGAGCGGCAGCGGATCCTGTTCATCGGCACAACTGGCGAACCTGGTCCAAACACTGAGGCGGCAATCATCGCCCTGGCCGAGCGCTATAAAATCCAGCGCTTTTCGCTTGCTTATGATCGTGACCAAGGCGGCGATAGCCTTACGGTGAAGCGTCATGCTCGACTCGTCAGCCAGTTCGCTGGTGTGCAGATCGAGGATGTTCGCGAGCGTATTGGTCTGCAGCTTGGCGAAGATCCCAACGAAGCCCTCAAGCGTATCGAAGCGATGAGCGCCCAGCGAGAAGTGCAGAATTCTGAAACCGTTGCTCTGGCAGAACCGACAACAAGGCCGGTTGCCCAGCCAGAAACCCAACCTTCGTATGACGAAGATGAAGCAAATTATAGTCACAGGAGATCGATCTAATGTCCCGGGATTATGAAAAATTCCTTAATCAGATCCAAGCTCTTGGCAAGCAGATGCGTGCTTTAGAGATCTCCAATCTCGCGGTCCAACTTGAACAGCTTCGCGCTTCGCTTACCAACGAAAACGCAGGTCCTTTCGTACTCATGTTAGCTATCGCTCAGCAGGTGTTGCCGATTAAAGAGGCGTACGTCGTTCCCAATCCGCTATCCGATGAGAAATGCTGGGAGGGAAGTGGTGGTTGGCACCTGGTGCTATTTTCGGAAAACGCCCCTGATGAGATCGGCTTACTCAATCTTCGTAATCGCCTTTTCGACGACGGCCCTCGCTCGGTAGCCAGTCGATTCGAAGTATTCAGCTACATCAAACATGCTGGGTATCTAGGACAGGCGATGGCCGTCGGCATCCAGATCCCTCTTTTGGAGTTACATCATGACTAAACGCTTGAGCTTCAGCCTAGACCTGAACGCAAATGACCTTGATGCGCTACAGACCGTGCTGGCAAACCCGAGGGCCGTCGCGACGGCTGTTGCACCGAATGATCCGTGGGAGCATGCGCGGATTGTTGATGTGTTGGTGGAAATGGCTGGGACTGTTGCCGTTGCGCTGAAGCCAACAATGGATTGCGAATCGCCAGGTTAAATCACTCCACGCCCTCATGGTTGGGCTATGTCGCGGAAACGTATTTGGGGTGACTTACCTATGCACCGTGCATAGCTCGCCATTTGTGCGGATTGCAGCAGTCAAAGCGGATTTCAGCAGTAGCAGATAGCAAGCGCGCAATCTGCATAGCCTCGCCATGCCATATCAATTCAAAAAACACACCCGATACATGGCTGAGGCTAGCGCACAGGCTTCGTATTAAGCTAATTAACTTAGGCTAAAAGTACTGATGATTTCGCAATCACGACATGTCAGGTAGATACTAATATCTTTCATCTTCAGAGAGTGCTCCAGCGAACCGCATTCTGGGCAGAAAAGATTGTTTTCTCGTTTGGTTGTTTCGTCGCGCGGTAGACGGTGGCTTAGTACATCTCTCCAATATTTACCTGGTGCGATCTTGAACGCCGCGTCTACTTCGCCGAGATAAAAGTCGAAGAATATTTTACTAATTACTGAGCGGGGAGCGTTTCTATCTCTCGAAAACCCGAATACTTCGCGTTTTTTTATAGCGTGCGCCTCTGCAAGGGATAGCATTTTCCCGGGAATAGTATTGGCTGCATGTCTATGGCTAACGTGTTTTTTTTTGTGAAATAGATGGGCGTTGTCAACGGCGTTGGAGGCTAACGTGTAGAGTTGTGATGTGGAATGGGTTTCGAGAAGCTGCATGATAATCGCAGGAGTTTTTGTTTCGGCACCAAAGCTCACATCTAGGATATTTGCTTTAAGATGTAGGTATTGAATTACCTCCTCCTGAGGTATTTGGAATAGCATTTCTTTTATCTGTGGAGACCAACTGCTTGATATATTTTCATTAAGGTCTTTGTTTATTGCGCTGTACAACGCTGTGAGTGTTGAACGCTTCTGCCCGTCAAGTGTTACGTTTGATAACCATTGCACATTGAATATGTCAGGGTCTTTGTTTCTAAGTGAGTTGGGTGGTGAGTTAGGATCGATGATAATTGCTTTGCATTTGCAAAGTGATGCTAGTAATTGTTCTGTAAAATTTGCTGTTGGAGTCAGTAGGTAATTTCTATGGCTTTGTGTGATGGGGATTATGTAGTCGAAGCTCTCCGGGGTTTGGCAGCGAAGTAGGCTTATTAGCGTAAGCTTGTGTTTGAAATTTAGGTCTGTATAGGGTGTCGGTGCTACTAGCTCGGGGTTGAATTTGTCTTTTATTGTTTTTTGGAACTCAATTTCCCTACGTGCTTCAGCCTCCTTTCGTTTTAATTGGCATGGTTTGCAATTACAGTGTTTTTTGAATCGCCCAGACTGCGGGTCTTCAAAGTGACCGCAGTCTAAGCATTTTATTATGTTTTCCTCGGAGGCCCGTTGAGTCTTATTTTTGCGTTTGCTTGACATGGCGCAGTGGCAATAAGGGCAAAGCTTTTCGTTCAGTATAAGAGGGGGGAATAGATATATAAGTTGTTTGGCTGTACTAGGGATTCGGAATTCAGCCTGAAGCACGGATATTTTTTCACCAGCAAGATAGCGCGTGTATAGCGTTTCAATCTCTTCCGGATCAAGATGAGCGATTTCTGGTGCTAATGGCGGAAGGTTTCTCATAAAAGTCCAAATAATATGATTTTAACGAAAACTGTTCGTGGATCCGTATAACCCGGTCCGGTTGTTGGCGCTGATGCGATTTTGACCCAGCCAGCCAGATTCATTGAACCATCCAAGAGTGCAAAAAATACTGACTTTACGGATGTCACCAGAAGCAGAATGTGGGCCATTGGAAATCAGTTCGTATTAGAGACGACACGCGGATACTATAGAGCCGACAACTGGCACCCAGGTTACCGGTGCCTTTTTCCAGCAAGCTGACAGCCTTTCCATCTTTCTTCATCCTTCCTCCTAACTGCGCGCTGACTCCTTGCCGGTGGCGCCGTTCAAGCTATGCCATGGCAGCGATGACCCGCTTTAATCTGAATGACGTCGATAGTATCGACATTTGATCCCCTAGCGGCATAGTACAGAGGGCATGATGTGAAATACGAGCCGACCCAGCCAGGCAACCCCCACAAATTCACGATCAACCAGCACGTGTTTCCGAAGGCGAGCATTGAGCGCTTCGCGGGCGGGGACGGGTGCGTTGAGGTTTTCTCGATATCGCACCGTAAGGTCATGAGGCTCAAGCCCAATAATCCCATCTTCTGCGCGCAGCGTGTCTGGGACCAGAAGACGGAAGCAGCTGTGAGTCGGCGCATCGAAGACAATTTTCAGATGCTGGCGTACGCGATCGAGCGCGGCACCGTAACCACCATTGGGATTTGGGAAAAGCGTACCGTTGAACAGTTTTTCTCTCTCTGGCGTACGAGGCAAAAATTCAGGCTTGAGGGCTTGGAAGACGTGAGGCTTCACAACGTCGAGAGTGAATCACTGACCAAGGCGCAGCAGGAGGCCATAGAGAGCAAGCACGCCATGTACGTTTCGGATGGGGTCTTGAAGGGTAGGCTGCTCGCGAGCATTCACGTCTTCGGCTACGAGGCCACCTTTATCCAGGCAAATGAGTCGATGCAATGGGGCATCGTTCGCTCCGTTTCGGACGATTTTCTAGTGCCCGATTGCTTTGAAGACATGATGGTCGTACCGATCTCACCCAGGTTGGCGGTCGTTGCCGGCGTGCCTGATTGCGTGCTGAGCAGCGATGAAGTGGCGACCATCAATCAAAGCGCGATCTCCCGCGCGAGAAACTACTACTTTGCTCGACAGCTTTCGTCAGCACCCGTGATTCGTCGCTCCACTAGCTCACAATTCAGGGGCATCTTTCCAGAGCGCCGAGGCTGATTTGAAACCCGTTGTAGGCTAGGTTGGACCCGCTTCTGGAGCGGGATTTATCCGGGGGAGGTGGGGCTGGATGGGAGAAATGAATCGCCCCTGGTGTTGTAGGCATCACATATGGTTTCGTAGATACTTCCAAGCCTCCTAATGAGGCGCAAATGGATGTGCCGTGAACCGTCAGCGTTTTAGTTTTGGCTGGAGCTCTTGGCTTCGCTAGTGAGAAACTTCATATAGAAACCGTGTTCCCGAGTTCTAAGTGCGGCCGTTTCAGCCTCCATCATCTCACCTACAGTGCCAGGAATTGGGCCCAGAATTTTGGGCAGATCTGACACAAGGACTGCGAGCGCATCCAGCGATGCCTTGCAAGCTTTCCCCATTTCGCGCAAGCGGTAGGGCATTATCTGGGCGGCCGAGAGCTGTGTATCTGTCAATTGGCTAGGGCGCGCATCAGTGAGTTTTTTAGTGTCCGCCTGTATCCCCATGCGTCGGTCAGCGCAGGCTGTGAGTAGTCCAGCGACGTTACTGTCGGTATGAGCCAACGCGGTGATCTGTTCGGGAGAGAGCACTAACTCTGGAAGTTCAAGGTTTACGGCAAACCCTATGATGTAGTCATCCATCTGAGCATGGTCTTTGGGGTTAGCTACCTTGTGGTCCAGGAATCCCTGCATAAATTGAGCAGAGAGTTCAGCGCTATTGGCGATCGATCGCACCTTGCCACCAATAGCGATAGCAACGGCCTCAGCCTCCCGCCGTTCCGCTTTTTCCGCGCGACTTTCAGCCTGGTATGCAATGCCGGCCGCTGCCGCTGCAAGTACCAAGGCAAGCCCCGCGATCGCGTCAGATCGAGTCCACTCTGTTGCCCACTTGAATGACATCAGCAATGCCCCTCCTTTGCGTAATAATCGGTTATTCGTTCAGCGAGTCACTAGTCCATTGTGCGTTCGGGTTCAAAGCCTGCTGGCGATTTCCTTCCAGATGTAGGCGTAGTTGTATTGCAGCCAGCGAACAAGCACTTTATCGAACTGCCGACGAAACCAGTTACGCTCTCTCGCTGCTAGCCTTTCTTCTATCGATTCTCTGAGTAAGTCGGGGTCGAACCCCGTCCATACCGGAGGCACAGCTGCCACGAGATTGGTGAAGCACACTGGCGCGACCTCTGAATAGAGGATTGTGTAAAGTATTTCAGGGTCGACGCCTCTCACCTTATTCGCCAAATAGTCATATTCGACGGGAAAATCATTGAATGGCTCGGAAAGAGCAGCTCTGACTTTTGTCAGTAGTGGTTCAGTCAAAAGATGTCCCAATGTGTGAGCTCCTCTAACTCTTCGTCCAGTGAGCTCGCCACCGCTTCGCCTGCGACACCACCGGCGATTGTCCCTGCTAAGACAACTGCTATTGCACAAATGGGGGCGCCTGGGCCGCACAATGCGCTAACCCCCATCCCCGCAAGAATACCGCCAACCGCACCAGCACCGACGATGATGCCTTGGCGAGCTGCTTCTTTGGGTTTGTTGTCAGCATTTAATATTTGATAGGTTGCTAGAGCCGCAGTCACGAGGACACCAAGCTTGCCCATGATCAACATTTTTTTTGTGCCGGTCGTGAATTTCGCGTTATCACGGCCCGAAGATTCCAGGATGGCGTAGTGAACCTTGTTCTTTTCTACTTCTGAAAGGCTGTCGTAACCCTTCTGAAATAGGTTTTCAGAATACATATCCAAAAGTGTTTTGAGTCCCTTCCCCTCTTTTTTCTTCCTCTGAACGATCGCCAACCCCTGCGCTGAAGTGAATTTGCGATGCTCCATCATGATTTTATTTCGCATCTCATGACTGAACTTCACCCCTTCATGCGCCGTAATCCTTCCCGCTTTCACGTCATCTCTGACTTGCTGAGACATGCGCTTGATATTCTTGGTATAGCTCGATCTGATTTTTTCATCAGAGATCGCATCCAGTGAAAATCTCAGCGCAGAACCCTCCATCAGTTCTAACGCCCTGTCGAGGGGAGAGTCTTGCAAGGCGTGCTCACGCTGGACGACATAGCTGCCGGTGACAATGTACGGCTCGGTCATAGGATGGTCCTTATCCTAAAATTGTGTTCAATAGGCTCTCGGTGATAGAGGGCGCCTGAGTGGATGCTTGCTCTTCAAACTTGAGCATCACGCAGGTCTTACCGGACGGATTCGAAAACTTAACGGCGTTGTCTTTATTGAATACACCTGGCAGTGATGATCCATCCTCAAAATGCGCGGTACACGATAAGCCCTCATAGCATTCGTCAGCAGGAATCCTGAAGCCGATCCAGCTCGCGAAACCCGTTAATGGAGTAGGAGGAACAAACTCGCACGGTGTATGGGTATCGCCAATTATTACCGTACCCGAACCTCCAATCACGATACCGCCGTGGGTGCCTCCGGTATCGATGGTCGCCGCATTCTTGCCGTTAATGAACACGGTCGCAGACAGCCCCGAAGAGAGCGCACTACCGCAAGTGCAGGTGTCGCCCTGACTCGCTGCGGGAAGGCCGTCGAAGAATACGTCAGGAGATCCTGATGCTATAGGGTTGGTACCGTGCCCCGGCAGAGGGCAGCTGTATGGATCACTTTTCCGCGCTGCTGGCTTAGCCACTATGACCTCCTGTCAATAATCCTTGTGAGCGTCGTAACCTACCAGAATAGATCGCCCATTAGAAATCTCGTGGTGATGGGCGCATGTAATGATCAGCGATCAGCGATCAGCGTCTGCGCGAGTTGATCAGCGATTGAGCCAAGAATTCACTATGGCGTGAAGAAAAAAGCCCATTTGATTGCAAGGGGCAAGGGCAGCAATCGGCCGAGGCTGTGTAAAAACGTTTTTCAGCGCGACAGGTACTCAAAACCGGACTGGAAATCGCGCTTCTACGCAAAATACACATCTGTTGACGTGCCGATAAATTTCAGATTTAACGTAGACGCGCACACCTCAATTTTGGCGAAGCGTTTTTACGCACTCTGGGCCAGAAGCAGCCGTTTGAGGAAGGTGACTCAGATTCGTTTTGAAATGCGGCTTATTAATGGCAGTGCACAACGGAGCTAAGGGCGTACTGCTCCTGTTGCTATGGGTGGAAGATGCATTGCTCCCCTGCAATGACCGGGTCACTCGAAGCCGCTATAGTTACCTCCACCTCACTACAAGAAATTCATAATGAATCAGACTCAATACACAGCATCGAACTCCAGAGACCAAATATCTCCCGGATTGATTCGATTACTTGAGCTAGGTGTTCTAGGTCACTACCAATGGTTCGAGGTTGTTGAAGTAGGCTGTTCTGACAGTAAGGGCTTTCTGAACGTTTTTACCATCTGTGTGGCAATCGAGGGAACACCTTCAGAGGAGCAAAAAAAAACCTTATTCCTAAATGGGAGTAATAGAACAGTCAATGGCATAGCCAACCGCGCTTTTGGGGTGGTCAGGAGATATATTTCATTAGAATCGTTGCTCCAGGCGGCAGCACGGTTCGACACCAATGGGGAATGGCAACCCCACGACGCTCCCTTATTGCATGGAAAACTGAAGGCGAGTGCACCTGCTTTTTATGCGGTGGATGGAAGCATTCCCGTCCCGCTGAACCGTGTACTAAAGAATAATTTTTGGAATGGCTCATATGTTGTTGAGTTGGCTGATTCAACAAAAGATAGTTTGCGGTTTATTACCGATAGCCCGAGCTATGTAGAGGCGGTTGGTGCTTGGGTAAAACAGTTTTCAAAAATTGATTTATCTATGATTCCAGACAGGCTCGGAAATATCGTGATTCAATTGCCGGTAAACTCAATAGCAACAAATTTTTCCGGCTCGCAAGATAATATGATTGGTGTCACTGTTGCATGGCATCCTGATGTAGAGCCTCGTCGCCTTAGTGGATCCATTCAACTCGTTTTTGATGAGGCCATCGTAGCTTATGGGCAACAAGAATTGACCGAGGGAGATAACTCAATCGTTGCAGACATATCAAATAGACCATTCAGGGGGATAGTTTGGGATCTTGATAAAAATATTATTTTAGCTGCACACCCTCCGACGACATTTATTGGTGGGGGTGGTATGCGCGGAACAGTATCAAGTGTGGGTGACTCTGTTCGAATTTTTCATGATGTTGGTAGTGACGGCTCTAAGATTCGCAGAGAAGTACCTCTAGTATCTGTTCAAAGAACTTGGTCTCATGGGGAAACGTTAATCCGTCCAAATGGAGTGTGGACTGAGAGGCGAATCAGTGACACTGAAATCAGAAAGCTGGTAAGTTTGAAGCGTTTTGTACAGTACGGGGGTAAGGTTCGCGGTGAAACAGAGCATCAGAGATCTTTAGCAGATATAAGAGAGCTGGTGAATATGCATGGCGAAGATGCCGCTTATCTCTGGGATCCCTACCTTTCAAGTGCAGATATTTTAACAACGTTTTTTTATTGCAAACATGAGAAGTCTAAGTTGCGAGCAATAACCTCCACCAAGGTGTGTGGGAAGATCGACAAACCGAAATGTAAGGTGTGCGAGACATCCAAGGATATATCGCCAAGCTTATCAGAAGAGTCGAGCCAGGAGCCGGATTCGTCAACACGAGAGCATTGGATAATAGGCCAAGTGAAGTTACTATCTGAGTCCATTGAGGGGGAATCTCATATTGATCTTGAATTTAGAATTAGCTTTGGTCCTAAAGGCTGGCCCTTTCATGACCGTTTTCTCATATTTCCCAACGGAAGTGGTAATGGTCCCGAGGTATGGTCTTTAGGTGCATCCGTGAATCATCTTGGTTCCGTTCACGCAATCGTGCAGCAGGTAGCTCACCCTCAGCCTGTTGTAGATGCATTCGATACGTTATGGGCGCACTTAAATTCAAACGAGCACTTGATATGGAAGTCGGTGTAATGGAAGAGCGTATTGGATTTCTGAAAGATATTGGGGCAAGGGCACGAGATACTCCTGCCTTAGAGCCTAAGGGAATAGTCCAGTCGAGATATTTTCATGATGCTAATGACCTTGAGATCTTTCAATTTAATTTTGAGCAAGAGTTTCCTTTTCTTTTCAATTTTTCACCACTTTCACTAGAGGATGCTGAGAGGGTGTATGGCATCTTTCAGTGGTTAGTTGCTCAGCTTGTTAAGGCACAAATCGATAGTTCTAGTGCATCTCTAATTCAGGTCATTACGGTGGCTGCTGCTCTTGACCTCGGCGATGGTCAGCTTTGGAGAGAACTTCAAAGTTCTGGCCCTCTCAGAAGTGATCGATTGGATGAATTGATGCAGCTAATAATGGCGTATAAAATTACAATAACGCGCCATCACCGCCATATGGAGCATATCGATACAGTTTTTCTTTCTGGCTGCATGCTTCACAATTGGGAGAGCGTTGATCAGTCACTTCGTTATGTTACCGATTATCTATATGACCCCCTGCTTTCATGTGCCGTTAGAATGCTGAGTATTTTTTCGGAATCTTCGCTCGAGATTGTTCTGAGTAAGTTGCAAGACGTTGTCGTATTAATAGCTGTGATTGAGATTTTGAATCCTCTGCAAGCTGCTAAAACGCTTCAGGTCGCCGTTAATTCTAATTCTTGGCCTTTGAAATTTTGCGCGTTGCGACTCTCGTTAAATTGGATAGCTTCTGGTGTGAATGACGAATTCCAGGTTCTTTGGGAGCAACTCTTGCGCCAAAGTGCTGACAATAGTCAAGAGTGGATCAAGTGGGTTGCAGTATTCAACAGTTATCCATCAAGATATCCAGAGCTACAGTGCGCTATGGGGAAAGCTCTGCTTAGTATGTCCGAAGCGGCGATCACCCAGTATTTAAATGCTATTCGCTTGTCAATTACGAGCAGCAGAAAGGATTTGATGCTCGCGTTTGAGAAGGTACAGCAGTGCAGTGACGAAGTTCAGCGCAACCTTATTTGGACGCTTGCGCATAAACGGTGGAGCGCATGGGATTTTGATAGCGATGACGCAGATAAACATGTCTTTTCGATGCAAACATCTGCGTTGGATTTTGCAGTTGCTATGTATTATCTAGATTGTTTAAGCGATGATGGTCGAGGCAGTGTTGAGAGTAGGCTTCGATCCGAATTTGATGACGTTAGAAATTCATGGTACGAATCTATTACAGATTATATATCGGCATACAATCGGCATATTTCGCGCTATCAACCCCTCGGGCATGCAAAACACAATTTACATGAAGATCACGACTGGCTTGAGGGGCGTCATTGGTACAATCCCGACTGGATTTCGAAGCATTTGTATTGGGAGATAAGAAACCGCCTGTAAAATACGAAAAGCGCTCTGGGGTTTTTCTCAGGATTCGAGGTTATATGTTGGTCGTGAATTGATCCTCATTATTTAGATGAGCCTGAATCTATCGCTATAGGGTGAGCGTTGCACATACGAATGGTTATTCCCTATTCTCATTGCGGCTGTTAGGTAAGCGACGCATGGCGTAAAAAGATGGCAAGTTGCGTTTTTTTGTCTGGGTGAGCAGGCCTCGCCTAACGAGGTTCCTGCTTGGTAGTGAACGTCTCTAATGTCTGCTATTTGCCGAAAACTGCCGTTCTTCACTGACCACTTTCGGCCGGTTGCTGTCTGTCGCCACCGTCAGCTTGGGTTGTGGATTGCGGCCCTTCGTGGCGGGCAGCAATTGGCCGCTCTCTGTAGGTATTCACTACTGCGCCTGTTGGTCAGTCGAATCACGGCGTCAGCTTTTTGTGATCTCCTGAGGCCGCTTTCGGCTGAGCAAAATAACCTTGCCTTGATCCCACTCTTTCTCCGTATACAAACAGTCTAGGTATCTACCCCATAACTCCAGAGCAGTCTTTTTCTCTGGTAGATAGCTGTATCGATCGTAGTGAATCGATTGCACATCGTTGCGTCCGTGAGATAACAGCCAGCTACGGATTTCCTTTGTAATTCCAAGTGCAGCCATCAGCGTTTCAGCACTTACCCGGACGTTCGCGTAACTGAAATATCGCGTTTTACCGGAGCCACTCAAGGCTTTTCCAGCATCACTGAATCGTTTGCCCGCTGTATCCGGACGAATACAGCGCCTGCCAATACAAAACGGGCCAGGCCCGATTTTGCTCTCAAACAAAGGCGTCAGGATTTGTTTAATCCTGGCGGTTAGGGGTAGCAGGTGATCCCAGGCTTGAGTCTTTTGCCCTTTTCCGTCAGTAAGGTGCAGAAGGTCATCGGACATATCCTCCCAGGTGACACGGAGCAGTTGCTCCATTCGTTGGCCGCCCAAGTAGATTAAACCTTTGCAGATCGCCATCTCTCGCGGAGGCAGGGTATCCAAGTGACGTAAAAGCTCACCAAGCTCTTCTGGCGTCAGGGATTCAGTCTGACCGCCGCGTGTATTAGCAAGGGTAGGGACCTTGGTAGCTGGATTGACCCCGATGTCGAAAACTTTCGAATCACTTACATCTCGATCCAAGGAGAGGTGTGCCTTCCCGCCATAGCTGAATGCAGCCTTTAGATATCGGTGGACGCTGGCGGCTGTTGATCGCATGTCAGTATTGGCCGTTTTTGCTTTGTTCCCGATACCTCGACCTTTAGGCTTGCGTGCGAGTAGCGCGCTCATCACTAAATGAATGTCTTCGCCGGTGATGGACTTTGCTGGACGCGTCATCAGATCTGGGTGGTGCTGGATTACGTGTGTCTGAAATAGGCGCTCGACTTCTTTCGCCTTGACCTTGCCGCGAGCGGTCAGATCTTTGACGTATGCATTTAGCAGTTCTTCGAAGCTACCTTGTCGGGTCGCAAGCTGCTGCGCGAGCACTACAGCTTGTCGTTGTGTTTTCTCTGCGGCGGCTCTGGCCGCCAGGTACACTTTTACGTCGCCGTGCTCGGAAGCAATCAATGCCATCTCTGCCGCTTTGTCGCGTAGCTCAGACAGCGCCAGTCCCGGCGCTCTGGCGCTCAAGCGATATTGACCCAGAGAGATCATCGTGTCCTTTGCGTTGAGTCGATAGCGGAAGTAGGCGCTGATCGCACCACTTTGGCTGCGCTTGAACAAAAGGCTACCCCGGGAACGGCCAGGCAAGCTTTCCGTCAACTTGGATGCTGGCGGCATGCCCTTGAGCTTTTGATCGTTCACGCTTTTGTCAGCAGTATTGGTGGCCAATTCTAGTCCCCACTTCGGTCCCCACTTCTCATGATGCAGAACGCTACAAGGAGAAACCTCAAGACACAAGTAGAATAGATAGGGCCTTTAAAAGCAGAGGTTTGTGGTGTTTCAGGAAGCGATCGGAATCAAGCTGACTCACCAAAGCATATGCCTCCTAAGGGGAAGGTTGGCAGTTCGAACCTGCCCTGGGACACCATTCACACGACTTCCTCCTTTAGATAGCTGATCATCCCAACGGGGTGACTTATGGCTGCCCGTTTTTCAGGCACCGGCGGGCTGAACTCAAGTATCGCTTCTATATAAGGCGGGTAGTGAGGCGAGAATTCGCCAAAAGCGAAATTAACGGTTGACGGCAGATCTCAGATGTCTATAATTCGCCCCACTTCCGGCGCAGTCGAAACGGAAAACTCCTTGAGATTCAACGAGTTAAGTAGGTTTCGGCAGCAGGCGGCTTCAGTTCATCGAAGCCCAAAAGGAAGTTGAAAAAGAGGTGTTGACAGCAGCGTGTAACGCTGTAGAATTCGCCTCCCGCTGACGAGAGATCGGAGGCGCAAGTGGTTGAAGTTGTTGAAGAAATCTTCGAAAGCTTCTGAAAATAATCACTTGACAGCAAATGAGGCTGCTGTAGAATGCGCGCCTCGGTTGAGACGAAAGATCTTAACCAACCGCTCTTTAACAACTGAATCAAGCAATTCGTGTGGGTGCTTGTGGAGTCAGACTGATAGTCAACAAGATTATCAGCATCACAAGTTACTCCGCGAGAAATCAAAGATGTAACCAACGATTGCTGAGCCAAGTTTAGGGTTTCTTAAAAACCCAAAGATGTTTGAACTGAAGAGTTTGATCATGGCTCAGATTGAACGCTGGCGGCAGGCCTAACACATGCAAGTCGAGCGGATGAAAGGAGCTTGCTCCTGGATTCAGCGGCGGACGGGTGAGTAATGCCTAGGAATCTGCCTGGTAGTGGGGGACAACGTTTCGAAAGGAACGCTAATACCGCATACGTCCTACGGGAGAAAGCAGGGGACCTTCGGGCCTTGCGCTATCAGATGAGCCTAGGTCGGATTAGCTAGTTGGTGAGGTAATGGCTCACCAAGGCGACGATCCGTAACTGGTCTGAGAGGATGATCAGTCACACTGGAACTGAGACACGGTCCAGACTCCTACGGGAGGCAGCAGTGGGGAATATTGGACAATGGGCGAAAGCCTGATCCAGCCATGCCGCGTGTGTGAAGAAGGTCTTCGGATTGTAAAGCACTTTAAGTTGGGAGGAAGGGTTGTAGATTAATACTCTGCAATTTTGACGTTACCGACAGAATAAGCACCGGCTAACTCTGTGCCAGCAGCCGCGGTAATACAGAGGGTGCAAGCGTTAATCGGAATTACTGGGCGTAAAGCGCGCGTAGGTGGTTCGTTAAGTTGGATGTGAAATCCCCGGGCTCAACCTGGGAACTGCATTCAAAACTGTCGAGCTAGAGTATGGTAGAGGGTGGTGGAATTTCCTGTGTAGCGGTGAAATGCGTAGATATAGGAAGGAACACCAGTGGCGAAGGCGACCACCTGGACTGATACTGACACTGAGGTGCGAAAGCGTGGGGAGCAAACAGGATTAGATACCCTGGTAGTCCACGCCGTAAACGATGTCAACTAGCCGTTGGGAGCCTTGAGCTCTTAGTGGCGCAGCTAACGCATTAAGTTGACCGCCTGGGGAGTACGGCCGCAAGGTTAAAACTCAAATGAATTGACGGGGGCCCGCACAAGCGGTGGAGCATGTGGTTTAATTCGAAGCAACGCGAAGAACCTTACCAGGCCTTGACATCCAATGAACTTTCCAGAGATGGATTGGTGCCTTCGGGAACATTGAGACAGGTGCTGCATGGCTGTCGTCAGCTCGTGTCGTGAGATGTTGGGTTAAGTCCCGTAACGAGCGCAACCCTTGTCCTTAGTTACCAGCACGTTATGGTGGGCACTCTAAGGAGACTGCCGGTGACAAACCGGAGGAAGGTGGGGATGACGTCAAGTCATCATGGCCCTTACGGCCTGGGCTACACACGTGCTACAATGGTCGGTACAAAGGGTTGCCAAGCCGCGAGGTGGAGCTAATCCCATAAAACCGATCGTAGTCCGGATCGCAGTCTGCAACTCGACTGCGTGAAGTCGGAATCGCTAGTAATCGTGAATCAGAATGTCACGGTGAATACGTTCCCGGGCCTTGTACACACCGCCCGTCACACCATGGGAGTGGGTTGCACCAGAAGTAGCTAGTCTAACCTTCGGGAGGACGGTTACCACGGTGTGATTCATGACTGGGGTGAAGTCGTAACAAGGTAGCCGTAGGGGAACCTGCGGCTGGATCACCTCCTTAATCGACGACATCAGCTGCTGCATGAGCTCCCACACGAATTGCTTGATTCATTGAAGAAGACGATAGAAGCAGCTTTAAGCTCCAAGCTGATAGCTCCAGGCTAACAGTTACGCGCTCGAAATTGGGTCTGTAGCTCAGTTGGTTAGAGCGCACCCCTGATAAGGGTGAGGTCGGCAGTTCGAATCTGCCCAGACCCACCAATTTTGTTATGGGGCCATAGCTCAGCTGGGAGAGCGCCTGCCTTGCACGCAGGAGGTCAGCGGTTCGATCCCGCTTGGCTCCACCATATAAACTGCTTCTGAAAGCTTAGAAATGAATATTCCGAGAGAATATTGATTTCTAGTCTTTTGATTAGATCGTTCTTTAAAAATTTGGGTATGTGATAGAAAGATAGACTGAACGTTACTTTCACTGGTAACGGATCAGGCTAAGGTAAAATTTGTGAGTTCTCTTAGTTGAGAAATTCGAATTTTCGGCGAATGTCGTCTTCACAGTATAACCAGATTGCTTGGGGTTATATGGTCAAGTGAAGAAGCGCATACGGTGGATGCCTTGGCAGTCAGAGGCGATGAAAGACGTGGTAGCCTGCGAAAAGCTTCGGGGAGTCGGCAAACAGACTTTGATCCGGAGATGTCTGAATGGGGGAACCCAGCCATCATAAGATGGTTATCTTGTACTGAATACATAGGTGCAAGAGGCGAACCAGGGGAACTGAAACATCTAAGTACCCTGAGGAAAAGAAATCAACCGAGATTCCCTTAGTAGTGGCGAGCGAACGGGGACTAGCCCTTAAGTGGCTTTGAGATTAGCGGAACGCTCTGGAAAGTGCGGCCATAGTGGGTGATAGCCCTGTACGCGAAAATCTCTTAGTCATGAAATCGAGTAGGACGGAGCACGAGAAACTTTGTCTGAATATGGGGGGACCATCCTCCAAGGCTAAATACTACTGACTGACCGATAGTGAACTAGTACCGTGAGGGAAAGGCGAAAAGAACCCCGGAGAGGGGAGTGAAATAGATCCTGAAACCGTATGCGTACAAGCAGTGGGAGCCCACTTTGTTGGGTGACTGCGTACCTTTTGTATAATGGGTCAGCGACTTATTTTCAGTGGCGAGCTTAACCGAATAGGGGAGGCGTAGCGAAAGCGAGTCTTAATAGGGCGTCTAGTCGCTGGGAATAGACCCGAAACCGGGCGATCTATCCATGGGCAGGTTGAAGGTTAGGTAACACTGACTGGAGGACCGAACCGACTACCGTTGAAAAGTTAGCGGATGACCTGTGGATCGGAGTGAAAGGCTAATCAAGCTCGGAGATAGCTGGTTCTCCTCGAAAGCTATTTAGGTAGCGCCTCATGTATCACTGTAGGGGGTAGAGCACTGTTTCGGCTAGGGGGTCATCCCGACTTACCAAACCGATGCAAACTCCGAATACCTACAAGTGCCGAGCATGGGAGACACACGGCGGGTGCTAACGTCCGTCGTGAAAAGGGAAACAACCCAGACCGTCAGCTAAGGTCCCAAAGTTATGGTTAAGTGGGAAACGATGTGGGAAGGCTTAGACAGCTAGGAGGTTGGCTTAGAAGCAGCCACCCTTTAAAGAAAGCGTAATAGCTCACTAGTCGAGTCGGCCTGCGCGGAAGATGTAACGGGGCTCAAACCATACACCGAAGCTACGGGTATCACCTTCGGGTGATGCGGTAGAGGAGCGTTCTGTAAGCCTGTGAAGGTGAGTTGAGAAGCTTGCTGGAGGTATCAGAAGTGCGAATGCTGACATGAGTAACGACAATGGGTGTGAAAAACACCCACGCCGAAAGACCAAGGTTTCCTGCGCAACGTTAATCGACGCAGGGTTAGTCGGTCCCTAAGGCGAGGCTGAAAAGCGTAGTCGATGGAAAACAGGTTAATATTCCTGTACTTCTGGTTATTGCGATGGAGGGACGGAGAAGGCTAGGCCAGCTTGGCGTTGGTTGTCCAAGTTTAAGGTGGTAGGCTGAGATCTTAGGTAAATCCGGGATCTTAAGGCCGAGAGCTGATGACGAGTTACCCTTTGGGTGACGAAGTGGTTGATGCCATGCTTCCAAGAAAAGCTTCTAAGCTTCAGGTAACCAGGAACCGTACCCCAAACCGACACAGGTGGTTGGGTAGAGAATACCAAGGCGCTTGAGAGAACTCGGGTGAAGGAACTAGGCAAAATGGCACCGTAACTTCGGGAGAAGGTGCGCCGGTGAGGGTGAAGGACTTGCTCCGTAAGCTCATGCCGGTCGAAGATACCAGGCCGCTGCGACTGTTTATTAAAAACACAGCACTCTGCAAACACGAAAGTGGACGTATAGGGTGTGACGCCTGCCCGGTGCCGGAAGGTTAATTGATGGGGTTAGCTAACGCGAAGCTCTTGATCGAAGCCCCGGTAAACGGCGGCCGTAACTATAACGGTCCTAAGGTAGCGAAATTCCTTGTCGGGTAAGTTCCGACCTGCACGAATGGCGTAACGATGGCGGCGCTGTCTCCACCCGAGACTCAGTGAAATTGAAATCGCTGTGAAGATGCAGTGTATCCGCGGCTAGACGGAAAGACCCCGTGAACCTTTACTATAGCTTTGCACTGGACTTTGAATTTGCTTGTGTAGGATAGGTGGGAGGCTTTGAAGCGTGGACGCCAGTTCGCGTGGAGCCATCCTTGAAATACCACCCTGGCAACTTTGAGGTTCTAACTCAGGTCCGTTATCCGGATCGAGGACAGTGTATGGTGGGTAGTTTGACTGGGGCGGTCTCCTCCTAAAGAGTAACGGAGGAGTACGAAGGTGCGCTCAGACCGGTCGGAAATCGGTCGTAGAGTATAAAGGCAAAAGCGCGCTTGACTGCGAGACAGACACGTCGAGCAGGTACGAAAGTAGGTCTTAGTGATCCGGTGGTTCTGTATGGAAGGGCCATCGCTCAACGGATAAAAGGTACTCCGGGGATAACAGGCTGATACCGCCCAAGAGTTCATATCGACGGCGGTGTTTGGCACCTCGATGTCGGCTCATCACATCCTGGGGCTGAAGCCGGTCCCAAGGGTATGGCTGTTCGCCATTTAAAGTGGTACGCGAGCTGGGTTTAGAACGTCGTGAGACAGTTCGGTCCCTATCTGCCGTGGACGTTTGAGATTTGAGAGGGGCTGCTCCTAGTACGAGAGGACCGGAGTGGACGAACCTCTGGTGTTCCGGTTGTCACGCCAGTGGCATTGCCGGGTAGCTATGTTCGGGAAAGATAACCGCTGAAAGCATCTAAGCGGGAAACTTGCCTCAAGATGAGATCTCACTGGAACCTTGAGTTCCCTGAAGGGCCGTCGAAGACTACGACGTTGATAGGTTGGGTGTGTAAGCGCTGTGAGGCGTTGAGCTAACCAATACTAATTGCCCGTGAGGCTTGACCATATAACACCCAAGCAATTTGCTGACCTGAGAAGGCACCAGATTGCGGTGTGTGAAGACGAAACGAACCGAAAGTTCGAAGCGCACAAACACCGACAGCTGTCACATACCCAATTTGCTGAAGCGAGGCCATCTGGTCACGACTCAGTACCCGAATTTCTTGACGACCATAGAGCGTTGGAACCACCTGATCCCATCCCGAACTCAGCAGTGAAACGATGCATCGCCGATGGTAGTGTGGGGTTTCCCCATGTGAGAGTAGGTCATCGTCAAGATTAAATTCCGAAACCCCAATTGCGAAAGCAGTTGGGGTTTTGTTTTGCCTGCGAGAAAGTTCGATACGTCGTCCAAGCCGACGAATCGACATGGCGTACCTTACGATCCGGTGCCTTAATATCTCTCTTTCGGGGCGGGGGGATGAGCATGCGACGTCGCGGAGCGAACTATTGGTTATGGGTCAACAGCCGTTTACCGATGCACAGCCATGACGAGACACTGAGCGACGGCTTACAGATTGAGGTTCAAGCTCGCGTAGGTCTGAGTGGCGATACGCAAGTATTCATTGGCGTCTATACGAAAGAGGGGCGAGAGATCAGTGAAGAATTTCACGACCGTGGAAAAGACATTCCCTGCGAAGTCGCGCTGAAATGGGCAAGCGAGCGTGCCCGGGAGATCGTTATCGATCAACAGGAGTTCACCGCCCCGCATCGCACCCAGACCACTCTGAGCACAGTGGTGACTGACCCCACGGTGGTGGCCATCCGGCGTATGGAAATGAGCGAATACGAGCGCCTTAAACTCAAGGCGTCGGATGCCTGGTCAGAATATCTGGCTGCCAAGAACGCCATGCTCGACCTGATGCGCCTGAGGCGCGTCGACCCAGGCATCTGGGCCGAGAGCAAGGCGCGCCTTCAGCAGGCGATCGACCGTCGCATGTGCATCCAGCGCGCCTATTTGCACTGAATACCGTTAAAGCAATTGCGAGCGGCGCAGTGCTTCGATGGTGTCGATCAAGTCGTCATAGGCCACTGGCTTGCCGAGGTGCTGGTCGAAACCCGCCTCACGAGACTTCTGCATATCGCTTTGCGTGCCATAACCGGTGAGGGCGATGGCCGGCACGTTCTTCACCAAGGGTAGCTTGCGCAGCGCGCTCATCAGTTCGTAGCCGCTCATGACCGGCATGCCCAGATCGGAAATGATCAGATCGAAGCGCGTGCTTTCAGCTGCTTTCAGTGCGGCGACCGGATGATCGAATGCAGTAACGTCCGCGTCTTCCATTTCCAGCAACATCTTCAGCGTGTCGAGCACTTCCGGCGAATCATCCACCAACAGAATGCTCAGACCATCCAGTTTGCCAGACGCCACTTCGATTTCCTGGGGCGTGGCTTCTTCCACGACATCAATAGCCAGAGGCAGGCATACGGTAAACGTGCAACCGGCGCCCAGCCCCGGCGACGTCACCAGCACCGAGCCGTGTTGTGCTTCAGTCAATTGCCTCACCAGTGACAGACCAATTCCCAGGCCTTCACGCTGATGATTGGTGTATTGTTTCTCGGCCTGTCCGAACAGATCGAACACATGTTCCAGATTTTCCGCAGCGATGCCGACGCCGTTGTCCTTGATGTCCAGGCGGGCCATTTGCGCGCTGCGACTGGCGATCAATTCGATTCGCCCGGTCGGTGGGGTGAATTTCAGCGCGTTGTTCACCAGGTTCCAGATGATCTGCTCTACCCGCGTCGGATCGGCATGGATCACTAGCGGCTCGTCGGGCAACCGCAAATCGACTCGCGTTGCATGCTGCTCATTGAGCACCACTGTATGGATGTCACGCAGTACGGCGCTGAGGTCAACCCGTGTCAATTGCAGCTTGAGCTTGCCGGTGCGCACTCGCGCGACGTCGAGCAGGTCATCGATGATCCGCGCCTGGCTGTTGACCGCATCGCAGATGGTGTTGACCGCTTTGGTTGCCGGCCCTGCGGTACGGATGACCGGCAGGCGCCGCAGCAGTTCGGCGTTGAGCTGTATCAGGTTCAGCGGATGCTTGAGTTCATGGGACATGACTGCGAAGAACTCATCACGCAGGGACACCGTGTTGCGCGTCTGCGCCAGTTCCTGGCTTTGCTCGTCTTGTGCACGTTTGTGTCCGGTCAGGTCGCGGGCAATCTTCACATAGCCTTTCAGGTAATCGCCGCTAAGCAGGGTGACTTCGCCGCTGCAGAAGAAGCGGCTGCCATCCTTGCGCTGGTGCCAGCGTTCGTCTTCGGCGCGGCCGTGGGTACGGGCAGTCGCCAGTTCGTTCTCGGCCATGCCGGCGGCACGATCTTCGGCAGTAAAGATGAAATCGTAGAAAGCCCCTTCGGCGTCGGCCTTGCTGTAACCGAAGATCAGCTCGGCGCCTTTGTTCCAGCTGGTGATCGCGCCTTGTTCGTCGAGAATGATGATCGCGTAATCGCGGGTGCTCTCGGCCACCAGGCGCATGCGTTCTTCGCCCAGGCGCAATTCTTCTTCGGCGGCGCGGCGTTTGGTGATGTCGATGAAGGTCAGCACCGTACCGTCGATATGGTCTTCGCTGGAGCGATACGGCAGTAACCGGGCGATGTACCAGCGGTTATCGGTGCTGTTCACTTCACGCTCGATCATGTTCAGCGACTCGAACACCTGCGCTGCGTCCTCGGCGAGGTCGGCGTAATTCAAACGATGGGTAATGTCGAGCAATGAACGTCCGGTGTCGACCGGCAGCATGCTGAAAATATCGGTGGCGCGCGGAGTGAACCATTTGATGCGCATGCTGCGATCGACAAAAACAGTAGCGATGTCGGTCGAGGCGATCAGGTTGGTCAGGTAATCGTTGATCTTGTCGGTTTCTTCGACCTTGGTTTTCAGCTCGTAGTTGACCGTCAACAGCTCTTCGTTGATCGACTGCAACTCTTCCTTGCTGGTTTCCAGCTCTTCGGTGGCCGAGCGCAGCTCCTCGTTGATCGCCTGCATCTCTTCGTTGGAGGCTTTCAGTTCTTCGCTGGAGACTTCCGACTGTTCGATGGTGTCCTGCAGGTGCAGCTTGGTGCGTTGCAGTTCGCGCTCAAGGTTTGACAGCACCTGGCTCTCGGTCTGCAACATGGTGGTCGTCGCGTCTTCGGCGGGGTCGATTTCCGTTTCCTCGAAAATCACCAGCACGCATTCGCAGTCCGACTCGTCGTCTTTATACGGTTGGGCGATCAGATCAATGCGGAACTGCCGCTCTTCGCGCTTGAGGATCACCTCCCGCGAGCGCACGGTCAGGTTGCTCTGCTGCACCTGGAACAGCGTGGTGCGAATCTCCAGGCGCAGCTCCGGCAGGATCAGCGTCAGCAGGTTGCGCGACAACTCGCCGCCGACATGCCGCAGAAAACGCCCGGCGCTTTCGCTCATGTGCAGGATATCGGCGTTGCTGTCGACAATGATGCTCGGCGGCGCCGAACGCTCGATCGCGCGTCGATGAATGTCGGCGAATGACAACTTGGGTTGTTCGCTGGGCTTCACTTCAGGGTGTGTAACGCTGCTGCGCATATAACCGCCGCGCGGCATGGTTGGCGTGCGACGGCTGCTCGGCGTGCCGGTCTTGGCGCGGAAGATGCGGTTGCGCTTGTCCACCGGGGTGAACAATTCGTGGCAGGCATCGGCGCTTTCCGAAGTGCCGAGAAACAGGAAACCACCCGGTCGCAAGGCAAAGTGAAACATCTGCAGGATCTCGCGCTGCACTTCGCGATCCAGATAGATCAGCAAATTGCGGCAAGTGATCAGATCGATCTGCGAAAACGGCGGATCGGACAGCAGGCTGTGCTTGGCAAACAGAACCTTTTCGCGGATTTCCTTGCGGATGCGGTAATGCTCATCGTCTTTAACGAAATAATGACGCAGGCGTTGCGGCGGTACGTCGGTGACGATCGCTTGCGGATAGGTTCCGGCGCGACCGACGCTGATGGCGCGTTCGTCGATATCGGTAGCGAATACTTGCAGATTGGCCTTGCTGTTTTCGACTTGCATTTGGTCGTCAAGCAGGATGGCCAGGCTGTAGGCTTCTTCGCCAGTGGAGCAGCCGGCGGACCAGACGCGCAATTCCTCTTTTTCCGCCGAGCTGGATACCGACTGCACCAATTGCGGCAGTACTTCGCGCTCGAGCGCTTCAAAGGCTTCGCGGTCGCGGAAGAAGTTGGTGACGCCGATCAGCATGTCGCCCAACAGTGCCTTGGCTTCGTCTGCGGTGTTTTGCAGATAATCGTAATAGGCGCTGAGGTCGGACTGGCCGGTGACCTGCATGCGACGCTCGATGCGGCGCAGCACGGTGGCGCGCTTGTAATGCTTGAAATCGTGGCCAGTACTGGCGCGCAGATAGATCAGAATGTCGTGCAGACGCTGTTCGGCAATTGCCGCTTCCTGTTCGCTGGACGGCGATTGCACTTTGATGTCGGGGTCATTGGCGCTGGGCAGGGTGATGTTCTGCGAATTGCTCCACAACTCCATCAGTTTTTGCGGCATCTCCACCACGGGCAGCACCAGGTCGACCATGCGCGTTTCGATCGCGGCACGCGGCATGCCGTCATATTCGGCGTCCTCCGGCACTTGCGCGAGGGTGACGCCGCCCTGTTCCTTGATCCGCGACAACCCCACCGCGCCATCGGAGCCTGTGCCTGACAGCACCACGCAAAACGCCCGTTCGCGATGCACATCGGCGAGATCGCGGAAGAACAGGTCGATTGCCGAATGTCGGGTGGATTGTGTGGCGGCGGCGCTCACGCGCAAGTAACCATTATTCATCGACAGCGATTGCGCGGGTGAAATCACGTACACGCAGTTTTTTTCGATCGGTACCGGCTGCGTCACCTGCAGCACCGGCATCCGCGTCGATTCCTGAATGATCTTGTCAGCGACGCTCTGATGATCCGGCGATAAATGCAGAATGATCACGAAGGCCATGCCGGTGTCTTGCGGCATGTGCTCGAAAAACAGCTTGATCGCTTGCAGGCCGCCAGCGGACGCGCCGATGCCGACCACCGGGAAGTCCAGGAGACTGGGGCTCAGGCCTCGGCGCTCGGGAGCAGAGGGCGAGGAGGGTGATTTCGAGGTCATGACTTCGGCCTTGAGAAGGCGACGGATGGGGTCGCGGTGGATCAAAAAACGCATGGGTAACTGCGCAGGATAATCCTGTTTCCGACTTTTTTCCTGCCGCAGTTCGAATGGCGTGCTGGTTGTTTTGTGTTGACCTCGCTCTCGCGCTAAACGCACCAACTATCTTCAAGAGATTCGAGGGAGCGGCCGATAACCCGTTCGGTGACAGCAACGTTGCGCGAAATCGCTTGATAGCATTTGGCCGGCAGCTATCATCTGCGCGCCTGAAATTGCCCTCTCTTCATTTGCCTGGAAATCGTCGATGTCGTCGTATCACCAAAAAAGCTTTCTGATCGTCGATGATTTTTCGGATTTCCGCAGTTCCGTGCGTTCGATGCTGCGTGAACTGGGCGTCAAGGATGTCGATACCGCCGACACGGGTGAACAGGCGCTGAAGATGTGCTCGCAGAAATCCTACGATTTCATCCTGCAGGATTTCCATCTCGGCGACGGCAAGAAAAACGGCCAGCAAGTACTCGAAGACCTGATGTCGGAAAAGCTCATCAGTCACGAAGCGGTGTTCGTCATGGTCACCGCCGAGACCAGTCAGGCGATGGTGCTCAGTGCGCTGGAACACGAGCCCGATGCGTACCTGACCAAACCGTTTAACCGCTCCGGCCTGGCCCAGCGCCTGGAGCGTCTGGAGCAGCGCAAGACCCTGCTCAAACCGATTCTGCAAGCCCTCGACCGCGGTAAACCGGTCGAAGTGCTCAACGCCTGCATCGCCTTGTGCAAGCAAGACATCCGCTACTCGCCGCTGTGCCTGCGCTATCGCGCCGATGCGCTGCGCGACATGAATCAGAACGAAGCGCTGGAACGCCTCTATGACGGCATCATCGCCGACCGCCCGTTGCCGTGGGCGTTTGCCGGCCTGGGCAAGCTGTTGTTCAAGCGTGGCCAGGTGACGCAGGCCAAAGAAGTCTATGAGAAAGCCCTGAAAGTCTTCCCGATGATGCCGGCGCTGTATGACGGCATGGCCGACGTGCTGGTGGCCGAAGGCGACAGCAAAGGCGCGCAGCGGGTGCTGGAAGAAGCGATTCGCCTGTCACCGTTGGCGGTGCGTCGTCAGGCCTTGCTGGGCAAACTGGCGATGGCCAACGAAGATTTCGAAACCGCCTCGCGCGCCTATCGTCAGGCCGTGTCGCAGGGCGCGCAGTCGCGCTTCAAGGACCCGGAAAGCAACCTCGGCCTGGCGCATGCGCTGATCAGCAAGGGCAGTGATCGCGGTCTCGATACGCGCACGCGACTGGAGATCAACACCACGCTCAGCGCGGTCGCCAAAGAAAACCCGAGTGACCCGGGTCTGCAGATTCGTGCGCGGCTGATGAAAGCCACCAGTCTGCTGCTCAACGATGCCGAAACCGCCGACAAACTCACTGAACAAGCGCTGATGCGCCTCGATGGCATGGAACAGTTCATGAGCCCGGAAGCGGCGTTGCTGGTGGCCAAGCAGTTGCAGATGCTCGGGCAGGCCGAAGCGGGCACCTCGATGCTCAAGAGCTGCGCGGAAATCTACGGCGATGACCCGGCGGTGATGAAAGACATTGCCAAGCTCACCGATGATCCGACCATTCTCAGCTCCAGCAACGCCGCTGCCGACCTCAACCGTCAGGGCGTGCGGGTGTACAAGACCGGCAACCTGGTGGAAGCCCGCGAGGTGTTCCGCAAGGCGTTGAAGATGCAACCGAAGAACCTCAGTATCGCGCTGAACCTGGCCCAGTCGCTGCTGCACGGCACCGATACCAGTGTGCCGTCGGCGGAGCTGGAAGAATGTCGGGCCTGCCTGAAAATGGTCGGCCTGATGCCCGACACCGACGCGCGTTTTGCGCGTTATCAGAAGCTGAAAAGCAAGGCGTTTGGCGAATGAACCACGATGAGCAGGCGCTGGATTTTTCCACGGTGATCGCCTCCACCGTCCACGACATGAAAAACTCCCTGGCCATGCTCATGCAGGCGCACAGCCAATGGCTGGCGCGTCTGCCGCAAGCGCAGCGCGAGGGCGCGGAGCAGGGCGTGATCGACTTCGAGTTCGCTCACCTCAACGGCATGCTTGTGCAGTTGCTCGGGCTGTACAAGCTCGGCGTCAATCAGCTGCCGCTGCAACCGGCCTATCACGAACTCGACGATTTCATCGAGGCGCAACTGGCCGCGCATCAAGAGGTGTTCGCCAGCCGTGGCATCATTGCCACCTATGAAGTCGATCCGCTGAGCCCGCTGGGTTTCTTCGATCGCGAGCTGATCGCTTCGGTGCTGAGCAACTGCATCAACAACGCCATTCGTTATGCGCGCGAGTCGTTGCTGATCACCGTCAGCGACGAGGCCGGGCAACTGGTCCTGAGCATCAACGATGACGGCGCCGGTTATCCGCGTGAGATGCTCGAGCGTCAGGCCGATTACGTGCAGGGCATCAATCACAGCAGCGGCAGTACCGGGCTCGGCCTGTACTTTGCCAATCGCATCGCGGCGCTGCATCAGCGCAATGGTGTGGAAGGGCGCACGGAAATCAGCAATGGCGGGCCGCTCGGCGGCGGAGTGTTCAGTCTGTATCTGCCGTAACGTCGGTTTTTGCTGACGTTGCTTGATATTCCGAACAGCCGGAGCCTATTTTGTACGGGTCGCCGTTCGCGGCTCGCACAATAACAAGGATTGCGTCATGACAACCGATGGCCAGCGCTCACTCGCACAGCGACTGACGGGCATTGATGAGATTGAATGTGTAACGCCGGATCTCAACGGCGTGCCGCGCGGCAAAGTGATGACTGCCGAGGGTTTCCTCGAAGGGCGGCGTCTGCAGTTGGCGCGGGGGGTGCTGCTGCAATGCATCATGGGCGGTTATCCGCCGGCGCGGTTTTACGGCAGCGATGACGGCGATCTGGCGCTGGTCGCCGAACCGACCCAGATCCATCGCCTGCCCTGGAGCGACGAGCCGCGCGCCCTGGCGATTTGCGATGCCGACGAGCTGAGCGGTGAGAGCTCGCCGCTGTCGACCCGTGGTCAGTTGAAGAAAGTCATTGCTCGCTACGCCGCGAGCGGATTGGCGCCAGTGGTGGCGACCGAGCTGGAGTTTTTTGTCTTCGCGCCCAACCCTGACCCGACCCAAGCGTTTCGCCCACCCGTCGGCCTCGACGGTCGTCGCGAGGACGGCCAATCGGCGTTCAGCGTCAGTTCCAATAACGGTTTGCGGCCGTTCTTCAGTGAAGTCTATAAATGCATGGCCGCGCTGGGCTTGCCGCGCGACACCTTCATGCACGAGATGGGCGTCAGCCAGTTCGAGATCAATCTGCTGCATGGCGATCCGTTGCTGCTGGCGGACCAGACGTTCCTGTTCAAGCACCTGCTCAAAGAGGTCGCGCTCAAGCACGGCCTGACCGTGGTGTGCATGGCCAAGCCGCTGGCGCACACGCCGGGCAGTTCGATGCACATTCACCAGAGCGTGGTCGAGATCGGCAGCGGCAGGAATGTCTTCAGTGACGCGAGCGGTGAGGCGACCGCGATGTTCCGCCATTTCATCGGTGGCCAGCAGGCAGCCATGGCGGACTTCACCGCACTGTTTGCGCCCAATGTGAATTCCTATCAGCGCCTGTGCCATCCGTATGCGTCGCCGAACAATGCCTGCTGGTCGCACGATAACCGGGCCGCCGGGCTGCGCATTCCGGCCAGCGCGCCGGTCGCTCGTCGGGTCGAAAACCGCTTGCCGGGCGCCGATGCGAATCCGTATCTGGCACTGGCCGCCAGTCTGGCCGCGGGTTTGCATGGCATTGAGCAGGAGCTTGAGCCCAGCGCGGCGATCCAGGGCGAGTTTGTCGTGCCGGACAATCTTGCGTTGCCGTGTACCTTGCATGCTGCTCTGGAACGTCTGAAGCGTAGCCACTTGGCCAGGGAACTGTTCGGACCCGAGTTCATCGAAGGCTACATCGCTTCGAAGACCATGGAGTTGACCAGCTTCTTCGATGAAATCACCCCCTGGGAACGGCGTGTTCTAGCAGCCCAGGCCTGACGTACTGTCGCCATCGGGCTAGCGCTTGTTAGCCCGTAATCTACTGCAAGGAGCCGCTCGGAACGCCGATGCGCCAAATCTGGAAATCCTTTCGAGCGCTGTATTTCGCCTCGCTGATGATGTTGATCGGCTCGGGCCTTCTCTCTACCTATCTGGCCTTGCGTCTGGCGGCGGACAACGTCGACGGCCTGTGGGTCGGTGCGCTGATGGCCGCCAACTATTTTGGTCTGGTACTGGGCGGCAAGATCGGTCACCGGCTGATCGCCCGGGTCGGGCACATTCGCGCCTATTCGGCGTGTGCGGGGATTGTCGGAGCGGCAGTGCTGGGCCATGGTCTGGTCGATTGGCTGCCGGCGTGGCTGGTGCTGCGGACGATCGTCGGCCTCGGCATGATGTGCCAGTACATGGTGATCGAGAGCTGGCTCAACGAGCAGGCGGACGCCAATCAGCGCGGTCTGGTGTTCAGCGGTTACATGATCGCTTCGTATCTGGGCCTGGTGCTCGGCCAGTTGATTCTGGTCATGCACCCGGGCCTTGGGCTCGAGCTGTTGATGCTGGTCGCGCTGTGCTTTGCGCTGTGTCTGGTGCCGGTGGCGCTGACCCGGCGGATTCACCCGGCCCCGCTGCATCCGGCGCCGATGGAGCCACGCTTCTTTATCAAGCGGGTGCCGCAATCGTTGAGCACGGTGCTCGGCGCCGGTTTGATCATCGGTTCGTTTTACGGTCTGGCGCCGCTGTATGCCTCGCAGCAAGGGCTGTCGACCGAGCAGGTCGGTCTGTTCATGGGTAGCTGCATTTTTGCCGGTTTGCTGGTGCAGTGGCCGCTGGGCTGGTTGTCCGATCGCTACGACCGGGCGTTGCTGATTCGCTGCTTCGCCGGGTTTCTGGCAGTGGCGGCACTGCCGTTGGCGGTGCTGCCGCAGGTACCGCTGGAAGTGCTGTTTGTGGTGGGCTTCCTGTGTTCGCTGGTGCAGTTCTGTCTGTATCCGTTGGCTGTGGCGTTTTCCAACGACCATGTCGAGGGCGATCGACGGGTGTCGCTGACGGCGATGCTGCTGGTGACCTACGGCGTGGGCGCGAGCATCGGGCCGCTGCTGGCCGGCGTGCTGATGAAGTTTCTTGGCAGCCAGAGTCTGTATGCGTTTTTCAGCTTCTTTGCACTGGTGCTTGTGTGGCGGATTCGGCCGAAAGCCGTGACCAATCTGCATCAGGTTGATGACGCGCCGCTGCATCACGTCGCCATGCCGGACAGCATGTCGAGTTCGCCACTGGTGGCAGCGCTCGACCCGCGCGTCGATGAGCAGGTGGTGCAGGAGCAGATGGTCCAGGACCCGGCACCGTCCAGTCCAGAGCCGGAACCTGAGCCAGCCGAGCCGCAGACAGCTTCGGCCGAAGATGATGTGAGCAGTGCAGATGACAAGCCTGCGCCGGATATCAGTGGCGCGCGGCCCTGAATCGAAGATAAACACTTGCGCATGAAAAAGGGCAGTCCTGTGAGGGACTGCCCTTTTTTGTGGGTCGCTACGACTCAGAGATCGTCTTTATCAAAGCGCCGCGCTTCACGCTGAAGCTGATAAACGAAGCGCTCAACGTTGCGCGCGGCCGGTCCGCTGATGTTGTGAAAACGCAGGCCGGCGAAGGTGATGTTGAGTTTTTCTTCGAAGTGCAGGTAGCGCAATTCGACGGCGATTGGCTGGTTGCCGAACAGCGGCGGGGCGATCAGGCGGTCGTAGACCTGGCCCAGTTGCAGGCGGTCGGTGATGTCGCCTTCGAAACGAAACTTGCAACCGGTCGCGGAAATATCCAGCAACTTGCCATGGATCGGCGCCTTGAGTTTTTCGCCGCCCAGTTCAACGCTGACCAGATCAGTCAGTTTCAGCGCGGCGCGAAAGGCGTTGCGGCGCTGGTGGTAAACCACTTCGGTCGGCAGCTCGCCGGTGTAGAAGCGATCGCCTTCGGATTCTTCGATGTTCAGTGTGCCGTTGCATTCCCAGGCGATGCGCACGCCGTCATGAAAACCTTCGACCTTGAACGGTTCGCCCGCCTGCAGGAAACGCTCGCCATCACGTGGAATCATTTCGTCCAGCGCGATCGTTGCGGTTTCACGGTCGACCTTGATCAGGTAACTCTGAAAACGCTGGCTGCGCTCGTGGAAGGTGATGATCAGCGGGTCGTGGCTGTCCTGCAGCTGGCGCAGGTTGCTGGAGATTTCCAGTGGCGTGGTGAGCACCTTAGGGGGCTGCGGAGCATCATCCGCGCTGAGGGCGTTGGACACGGTTTATCAATCTCCAGACAAAATATGACGACTAGCCAGCATTTTGCCAGCATGTTCCGCGGGTTGATAGAGCTGGCGCATCAACGGCTCATGCCTGGCTGAGCGGACGCGGTTTGGCGGGCTTGGCAAAAGTGCCGCTGGCGTCGTACAACGCTGGCGGTTCGCCCCCGGTGAGGATTTTCAGCTGATTGGCCGTGGTGGCCTGCTGAATGCGGATCGACTGGCCATTCTTGACGTTGGCTGCCTGGCATTGCGCGATCAGATCGGTCAGGGCGTCGCCCTGTCGCAACAACTGCTCGCCAATGCTCGATTGCGCGGCCAGTTGTTGCAGGCCGTTGCGATCGGTCGGCAGATTGAGGCTGGCGAGGATTTCGCTGCGCTTGCGGCCATGCTGTTCCAGCAGAATGATCAACGCCTGCTTGCGCGCCAGAATTTCTTCCAGCAGGGGCATGTCACGACCGTGCAACGCGAGAGATTCGGTTTGCAGCAACTCCAGCAATTCTTGCGCTGGAGCAAAGTCGTCGTCGATCAGTTGCAATAAAGTAGTGTCGTGCATGGCTGGCCTTGGGGTTTAAGCGTCCAAAAGCCTGGCGCCGGCAAAAGCCTAGCGCTGGGCTTCGAAGTTGAGCAGTTTGCTGGCTACACGGTTGCTGTCGACTTTATAGCTGCCATCGGCAATCGCGGCTTTCAACTCGGCCACACGGGCTTTGTCGACAGCAGGCTGATCGCGCAGCTTGTCAGTGACCTTCTGCAACTGTTGAGCCTCATTGCTGAGGTGTACCGACTCCCCGCTTTTGGCGGCATTGGCCTGCTCGGCCTGGGTATTCAGCGGCGCGGAAGGGCTGTTTTCAGCGCTTTCCTTGGCGTTGCTGGTACGTGTGCTGCCTGTCAGTGACGAGGAACTGTTCAAACGGCTGAAATCGATGACCATGATAAAAACCTCTGGGAATTTGGACGCTTGCCATGTTTTCGGCTATCCCATGAAAAACTTTAGGCACATTTTTCCAATGCGCCGGGCTGCATCGCGGTATGTCCTGCTGCGACACAGTTTAGGGAAGCCGGGAGGTCCGCGCCAGTTTTCTCACAGGGCGTTCACATGGCCACTTCCACTTGTCCCGGCGCGGTGACCTGCGCCTTGATCACCCGTTGTGAGTTGAGGTTTTTTACCCGGATCTGTTCTTTCAGGCCGCCGTTGGCCAGGGCTTCGCCCGGCATGCGTACGGCCAGTGTCCCGCTGCGTGCAGTGATGACCACTTGATCACCCTTGCGAATGACTTCCGCCTGTTCCAGATGGACCTGGGTGATGACCTGATCGGCGACCGTTGGTCGGGTCAATTTCTGTCCGATCGCTTCGTCCACCGAAGTCAGAAAGCCTTGGTTGATCTGGCTGACGTCGCGCTCGCGCAAGGTCACGTCCTGCGGCTCGATAATGCCGGCGCGCTTGAGCGCACGCGTGGTCGTCACAATCTCGCGAAACAGGCGGACTTGAGCGGGTACGAACACCGTCCAGGGCGATGTGCCCTCGCAGCGAACCTTCACCGTGACCCGGCCCAAAGGGCGTGCCGGACTTTCCAGCGTCGCTGTCAATTCCTTGTCGCACATCGGCATGCGCATGCGCGGGTCGAGCTGGTTGACTTCGATTTCATAACGGCCTTCGGTTTGACTGCTCGTCAGATAGTCTTCTACGGTGAACTCAAGAAAGCCCTGAGTGACGCCGATAAGCATGTCAGGCAAGGTAACCGCATCAGCATTGGCAGGACTGCCAAAGAACAAGCAGCAAATGGCGCACGCACTGGCAAGCGCTCTGCGAAGAGGCGGTGTCAGGTGTCGGGAAAATGTCGTTTGAATGTTCATACGGGTTAAAAAGCAAGCGCCGTGCCGTTTAGCAATGAATGTGCGTCGCAACAACACTTGGCGTTGATGTAGGAGTCTGGGCATGGCTGGTGTAATGGATTCGGTGAACCAGCGCACGCAACTGGTAGGGCAGAATCGCCTGGAGCTGTTGTTGTTCCGTCTCGACGGGCAACAGCTCTATGGCATCAACGTGTTCAAGGTACGGGAAGTGTTGCAATGCCCGTCGCTGACGTTGATGCCCAAGTCCAGTCCTGTGGTGTGCGGGGTGGCAAATATTCGCGGGGCGACCATTCCGATCCTCGATCTGGCAATGGCGACCGGTTCCGGAGCGTTGAAAGACAAGAACAGTCCGTTCGTGATCATCACGGAGTACAACACCAAGACCCAGGGTTTCCTGGTCCGCTCGGTGGAGCGCATCGTCAACATGAACTGGGAAGAGATCCATCCGCCGCCCAAGGGCACCGGTCGCGATCACTACCTGACGGCTGTGACGCGGGTGGACAATCAGTTGGTCGAAATCATCGACGTCGAAAAAGTGCTGGCGGAAGTCGCACCGACGCCGGAAGCGATTTCGGTAGGCGTGGTCGATGTCGAGACCCAGACCAAGGCGTTGTCGCTGCGGGTGTTGACGGTCGATGACTCGTCGGTGGCGCGCAAGCAGGTGACCCGATGCCTGCAGACGATCGGCGTCGAAGTGGTGGCGCTGAACGACGGCAAGCAGGCGCTGGATTACCTGCGCAAGCTGGTCGACGAAGGCAAGAAGCCGGAAGAAGAGTTCCTGATGATGATTTCCGACATCGAGATGCCGGAAATGGACGGGTACACCCTGACGGCGGAAATCCGCGGCGACGCACGCATGCAAAAGCTCCATATCATCCTGCATACTTCGTTGTCGGGGGTATTCAATCAGGCGATGGTGAAGAAAGTCGGCGCCGACGACTTCCTGGCCAAATTCCGTCCTGATGACCTGGCATCCCGGGTAGTCGACCGGATCAAAGCAGCAGATATCAGCTAGGGACCTACTGTCCCTGGTGATCAACACGATTTAAGAGGCGGCACCATTGTCTACGGGTAATTTGGATTTCGAACAGTTCCGGGTCTTCCTGGAAAAGGCCTGTGGCATTTTGCTCGGTGAAAACAAGCAGTATCTGGTCTCCAGCCGTCTCAACAAACTGATGGAGCAGCAAGGCATCAAGTCCCTGGGTGAGCTGGTGCAGCGCATCCAGACCCAGCCGCGCAGCGGTTTGCGCGAGCAGGTGGTCGATGCCATGACGACCAACGAAACCCTGTGGTTTCGCGACACCTATCCGTTTGAAGTGTTGAAGAACAAGGTACTGCCGGAAGCAATCAAGGCCAGCCCCAACCAGCGCTTGCGCATCTGGTCGGCAGCCTGCTCGTCGGGTCAGGAACCGTACTCGCTGTCGATGTCGATCGACGAGTTCGAGCGCAGCAACCTCGGCCAGTTGAAGATGGGCGTGCAGATCGTTGCCACTGATCTGTCGGGCCTTATGCTCAACAACTGCAAAACCGGTGAGTACGACAGCCTGGCCATCGGCCGCGGTTTGTCGCCGGAACGTCTGCAGCGCTACTTCGACCCGAAAGGGCCGGGGCGCTGGGTGGTCAAGGCACCAATCAAGAGCCGGGTGGAGTTCCGCTCGTTCAACCTGCTCGACAGCTATGCCGCGCTGGGCAAGTTCGACATCGTGTTCTGCCGCAACGTATTGATCTACTTCTCTGCCGAAGTGAAGAAGGACATTCTGTTGCGCATTCACAGCACGTTGAAGCCGGGCGGTTATCTGTTCCTTGGCGCCTCCGAAGCGCTGAACGGTCTGCCGGATCACTATCAGATGGTCCAGTGCAGCCCGGGGATCATTTACAAGGCCAAGTGATTGCTGCGGCAATACGAAAAACGGGAGCCCTCATGGGGCTCCCGTTTTTTTGTGCCTGCCGTAATTGTTCCTGACACCAATAACCCCTGTGGGAGCGAGCCTGCTCGCGAAGGCGGTCCGTCAGTAAAACAATTGTCCTCTGACACGCCGCCTTCGCGAGCAGGCTCGCTCCCACAGTTGTCCGGCGGTGGTGGTAAGAGGCAACCAAGCGGCAGAAAAGCGGCATCTGGCGGAAGCCGGTTGCCGCTTTTCTGGCATTGCCGCTTTGCCGATCGCCCGCAAAGCCACGGAAACCGGGAGTTTGGCAATCTGGCACGACGCTTGCTAAAGCTCAGTTACGAAAAACCGGTCACCTGAAGGTTCCCGACATGAGCATCAGCTTCGACAAAGCGCTCGGCATTCACGAAAAGGCTTTGGGCTTCCGCGCCCAGCGTGCCGAAGTGCTGGCCAACAACATCGCCAACGCCGATACCCCGAACTACAAGGCGCGGGATCTGGACTTCTCGAAAGTACTCGAAGCCCAGAGCCAGAAAAACGCCAACGGCACCATCGCCCTCAACAAGACCAACAGCCGTCACATCGAAGCTGAGGGTCTGGGCAATGGCGACGAGTCGCTGATGTATCGCACGCCGATGCAGCCTTCGATCGACCAGAACACCGTGGACGCTCAACTGGAACAGTCCAACTACGCGGAAAACGCGGTCGGCTTCCAGGCCAGCTTCACCCTGCTCAACAGCAAATTCAAAGGGCTGGTGTCAGCCCTGCGCGGAGAGTAATCCATGTCCCTGTCCAGCGTTTTCAACATTGCCGGCAGCGGCATGAGCGCCCAGACCACGCGTCTGAACACCGTGGCCTCGAACATCGCCAACGCCGAGACCGTCTCGTCGAGCATCGACCAGACCTACCGCGCCCGTCACCCGGTGTTCGCCACCATGTTCCAGGGCGGCCAGAGCGGCGGCAGCGATTCGCTGTTCCAGAACCAGGACGCGGCCGGTCAAGGCGTGCAGGTGCTCGGTGTGGTCGAAGACCAGAGCAACCTCGAAGCGCGTTACGAGCCGAATCACCCTGCGGCCGACGGCAAGGGCTACGTCTACTACCCGAACGTCAACGTGGTGGAAGAGATGGCTGACATGATTTCCGCGAGCCGTTCGTTCCAGACCAACGCAGAAATGATGAACACCGCCAAAACCATGATGCAGAAGGTGCTGACCCTCGGTCAGTAATAAGGGGCGACTGCCATGAGCGTTACCGATACCACCAGCTCCCTGAGCATGAATGACATCCTGGCGAACTCGTCGAAAAAGACCAGTTCGACCACCGATGGCATCGCTTCGGCGACCAACAGCAGCACCGGCGGACAAGCGCTGGGCAAGGATGCGTTCCTGCAGTTGCTGGTGACCCAGCTGAAAAACCAGAACCCGCTCGACCCGCAGGACAACAGCGCATTCGTTGCCCAATTGGCGCAGTTCAGCAGCCTTGAAGGCATCACCACGCTGAACTCCACCGTGAGTGGCCTGGCCGGCAACTACAACTCGTCGCAGGCGCTGCAAGCGTCGTCGCTGGTTGGCCGTAACGTGATCGTGCAGACCAACACCGCGCAGCTCGATGACCCGAGCAAAGGCCTGACCGGTTCGGTCACCGTGCCGTCGTCCATTGCTGGTGGCACCGTGACCATCACCGACAAGGACGGCAAGACCGTGCGCACCATCGATCTGGGCAGTCGCGCCGCCGGCGCCGCGAGCTTCACCTGGGACGGCAAGGACACCGCAGGCACCGTGGTGCCGGTCGGGACTTACACCTTCAAGGCCAGCGCACCGATCAACGGCGCGGCGACGGACCTGGCGACTTACCTGCCAGCGACCGTCAACAGCGTGACGATCAGCCAGACCGGCGGCGAGCTTATGCTCAACCTGGCCGGCAAGGGCACCGTTGCCCTGTCCAAAGTTCAAACCATTGGTATATAGAGCCGACTAACCCGGCATAAAGGAGTGGAATATGTCTTTCAATATCGGCCTTAGCGGTCTCTATGCAGCCAACAAGCAACTGGACGTGACCGGCAACAACATCGCCAACGTTGCCACCGCCGGTTTCAAATCCTCGCGCGCAGAATTCGAAGACGTGTATTCGTCGACTCGTCTGGGCAGCGGCAGCAAAGTCATCGGTAACGGCGTGCGCCTGGCCAACGTTTCCCAGCAGTTCACCCAGGGTGATATCAACAACACCGGTAACGTGTTGGACATGGGCATCAACGGTTCCGGTTTCTTCACCATGAGCAACAACGGTTCGATTTCGTATACCCGTGCCGGTACCTTCAAGGTGGATAACGCCGGTTACATCACCAACACCGACTACACCTCGCGTCTGCAGGGTTATGGTGTGGATGCCAACGGCAAGATCATCAATGGCGTGTTGACCGATCTGAAGATCGATACCTCGAACCTGGCACCGAAGTCGACGTCGGCGGTGACTTCGAGCATCAACCTGAATTCGTCCGCCACTAAAATCATCGACACGGGCGCCACCCCCGTGGTGTTCGACCCGTCCAAGCCTGAGACCTATACCAAATCGTTCAGCACCCCGATCTATGACACGCAGGGCAACTCGCATGTTATGGATCAGTATGTAGTGAAGACTGGTGATAACGTCTGGAAGGTGTACACCCTGGTTGATGGCCGTAACCCGGATGCGACCGGTAGCGATCCGACCAAGACTCCACCAGTGGCTTCGACACTGACGTTCGACAGTTCCGGCAAGTTGCTTCAGGTGAGTACACCGAGTACTTTGCCGCCGCCGGCGCCAAACCCGCTCATCAGCAGCGACTTGACGTTGAGTAACTGGAAACCAGGCACCGTGACCAACGGTGTTTTTACGCCTAACGGCGCGGCAGCAAATCCGGCTGGCGTGACCATTTCGATGGCCAAGACCACCCAGTACAACGCTGATACTTCGCGCACGATCCCGACTCAGGATGGCTACGCCACTGGACAGATAACCAACCTGACCATCGACGGTACCGGTACGCTGTTCGCCAACTTCAGCAACAACCAGAGCAAGGCGATTGGTCAGGTTGCACTGGCCAGTTTCACCAACGAGCAGGGCTTGCAGGCTGTCGGTGGTACTAGCTGGAAAGAGACTTTCGCTTCGGGTATTCCGGGCTACGACGCGCCGAAGACCGGTACGTTGGGTGAGGTGGTGTCCAACTCGCTGGAAGAGTCGAACGTTAACCTGACCAATGAGCTGGTTGATCTGATCAAGGGTCAGAGCAACTATCAGGCGAACGCCAAGACCATTTCGACTCAGAGCACGATTATGCAGACCATTATTCAGATGACCTGATGTGATCTGATTGCTGCACTGAAAACCGACGTCCTAGGGCGTCGGTTTTTTTTTGCGCGCTGTCAGGCTTTTCTCAAATACCTACCGTTCGTCGGCAGCTGTGGTGCAGTAATTGCAGTTGCCCCCAGCAGAAGAAGGGGCGCGTCAAACTTTCGCAGGTCATGGAGACCTCTGGTTGCAAGGCGGTTAAGCGTCTCATCAATGACCACGCTCAAAAGTACTCGGCCTTATCGAGGCGATTCTGAAGTATTGCGTTGACTATCGATTCATCAAAAAGGCAAGGAAGAGACAATGGCAGTTATAAACGGAACGTCGGGTACGGACACACTGGTAGGCACGTCAAGTGCGGATGAGTTGTATGGGGTTGCAGGAAATGACTCGCTGAGTGGCGGCGATGGCAATGACTTGCTGGATGGCGGAGCAGGTGCTGATGCCTTGAATGGCGGGAACGGTATCGATACCGCGTCTTATGCCAGCTCGACGGCAGGAGTAACCGTCAATCTGACCGCTGGAACAGGTGTTGGCGGAGATGCTCAGGGCGATACCTTGACGTCTATAGAGGCCGTGATTGGTTCTGCATTTAATGACATTCTCACCGCCCAAGCATCCGGCAACACTTTAAGCGGTGGCGCTGGTAACGACATCTACTACGTCAACGGCACTTCGGTAAACGTCGTTGAAGCGGTGGGCGGCGGTGATGACGAAGTACGGACCATCCTGCTCAATCACACCCTGGCAACCAACGTCGAACGCCTGACCTACGTCGGTACCGGCAACTTTGTCGGTTACGGCAACGCGTCGGACAACGTCATTACCGGCGGGATCGGTAACGACATTCTGATGGGCGGCGCAGGTGCTGACCAGTTTTTCGGCGGTGCAGGCACTGATACCGTGAGTTATACCGACAGCCCTGCGGGTGTAACGATCAACACCAAAACCGGAGTGAACTCCGGGATTGCTGCCGGTGATACCTACGTCGGCATCGAGATGCTGGCGGGCTCCGGCAGCAACGACACCTTTATCAGTGGTGCAACCGCCGATCAGTTTGATGGTTCGGGCGGTACTGACACCATTGACTATTCTGGGTCTTCCAGCGGTGTGACAGTAAGTCTGGTCGGAGGTGTTCTGGGTGTCGGTGGCGATGCCCAGGGCGACAAGCTGTGGAACTTCGAAACCGTCATCGGCTCGTCTTTCAATGACGTGTTGACCGGGCAAACCACGGGCAACGTCCTGAACGGCGGCGCCGGCGATGACATCTACTACGTCAACGGCACTTCGGTGAACGTCGTTGAAGCGGTGGGCGGCGGTGATGACGAAGTACGGACCATCCTGCTCAATCACACCCTGGCAACCAACGTCGAACGCCTGACCTACGTCGGTACCGGCAACTTTGTCGGTTACGGCAACGCGTCGGACAACGTCATTACCGGCGGGATCGGTAACGACATTCTGATGGGCGGCGCAGGTGCTGACCAGTTCATCGGCGGTGCAGGCACTGATACCGTGAGTTATACCGACAGCCCTGCGGGTGTAACGATCAACACCAAAACCGGAGTGAACTCCGGGATTGCTGCCGGTGATACCTACGTCGGCATCGAGATGCTGGCGGGCTCCGGCAGCAACGACACCTTTATCAGTGGTGCAACTGCCGATCAGTTTGATGGTTCGGGCGGTACTGACACCATTGACTATTCTGGGTCTTCCAGCGGTGTGACAGTAAGTCTGGTCGGAGGTGTTCTGGGTGTCGGTGGTGATGCCCAGGGTGACAAGCTGTGGAACTTCGAAACCGTCATCGGTTCGTCTTTCAATGACGTGTTGACCGGGCAAACCACGGGCAACGTCCTGAACGGCGGCGCCGGCGATGACATCTACTACGTCAACGGCACTTCGGTGAACGTGGTTGAAGCGGTCGGCGGCGGTGATGATGAAGTGCGTACTGTTTTGCTGAATCACACCTTGGCAGCCAACGTTGAACGTCTTACTTACGTCGGCACCGGTAACTTCGTCGGTTACGGCAATGCCTCAGACAACATCATCACGGGCGGGGCCGGTGCCGATACGCTGTCGGGCGGAGCAGGTGCTGACCAGTTCATCGGTGGCGCCGGTAACGATATCGTGAGTTATGGCGACAGCCCTTCGGGTGTGACGATCAACACCAAAACCGGGGTGAACTCCGGGATCGCTTTCGGTGATACATACGTCGGTATCGAGTTCCTGCAAGGTTCTGGCAGCAATGACACCTTTATCAGCGGCGAAGCTGCGGATCAGTTTTTCGGTTCGGGCGGCACGGACACCATTGACTACTCCGGTTCGTCCAGCGGTGTGACGGTGAGTCTGGTCGGCGGTGTTGCAGGCGTGGGTGGCGATGCCCAGGGCGACAAGCTGTGGGAATTTGAAACGGTCATCGGCTCGTCTTTCAATGACGTCCTGACCGGGCAAACCACGGGCAATGTCCTGAACGGCGGCGCCGGCGATGACATCTACTACGTCAACGGCACTTCGGTGAACGTGGTTGAAGCGGTCGGCGGCGGTGATGATGAAGTGCGTACTGTTTTGCTGAATCACACCTTGGCAGCCAACGTTGAACGTCTTACTTACGTCGGCACCGGTAACTTCGTCGGTTACGGCAATGCCTCAGACAACATCATCACGGGCGGGGCCGGTGCCGATACGCTGTCGGGCGGAGCAGGTGCTGACCAGTTCATCGGTGGCGCCGGTAACGATATCGTGAGTTATGGCGACAGCCCTTCGGGTGTGACAATCAACACCAAAACCGGGGTGAACTCCGGGATCGCTTTCGGTGATACATACGTCGGTATCGAGTTCCTGCAAGGTTCTGGCAGCAATGACACCTTTATCAGCGGCGAAGCTGCGGATCAGTTTTTCGGTTCGGGCGGCACGGACACCATTGACTACTCCGGTTCGTCCAGCGGTGTGACGGTGAGTCTGGTCGGCGGTGTTGCAGGCGTGGGTGGCGATGCCCAGGGCGACAAGCTGTGGGAATTTGAAACGGTCATCGGCTCGTCTTTCAATGACGTCCTGACCGGGCAAACCACGGGCAATGTCCTGAACGGCGGCGCCGGCGATGACATCTACTACGTCAACGGCACTTCGGTGAACGTGGTTGAAGCGGTCGGCGGCGGTGATGATGAAGTGCGTACTGTTTTGCTGAATCACACCTTGGCAGCCAACGTTGAACGTTTTACTTACGTCGGCACCGGTAATTTTACCGGTTACGGCAATGCCTCAGACAACATCATCACGGGCGGGGCCGGTGCCGATACGCTGTCGGGCGGAGCAGGTGCTGACCAATTCTTCGGTGGCGATGGTAACGACACCGTGAGCTACGGTGACAGCCCCACGGGCGTGACAATCAACACCAAAACCGGGGTGAACTCCGGTATCGCTTTCGGTGATACATACGACGGTATCGAGTTCCTGCAAGGTTCTGGCAGCAATGACACCTTTATCAGCGGCGAAGCTGCGGATCAGTTTTTCGGTTCGGGCGGCACGGACACCATTGACTACTCCGGTTCGTCCAGCGGTGTGACGGTGAGTCTGGTCGGCGGTGTTGCAGGCGTGGGTGGCGATGCCCAGGGCGACAAGCTGTGGGAATTTGAAACGGTCATCGGCTCGTCTTTCAATGACGTCCTGACCGGGCAAACCACGGGCAATGTCCTGAACGGCGGCGCCGGCGATGACATCTACTACGTCAACGGCACTTCGGTGAACGTGGTTGAAGCGGTCGGCGGCGGTGATGATGAAGTGCGTACTGTTTTGCTGAATCACACCTTGGCAGCCAACGTTGAACGTTTTACTTACGTCGGCACCGGTAATTTTACCGGTTACGGCAATGCCTCAGACAACATCATCACGGGCGGGGCCGGTGCCGATACGCTGTCGGGCGGAGCAGGTGCTGACCAATTCTTCGGTGGCGATGGTTTTGACACGGTCAGCTACGTTGACAGCCTCACGGGCGTGACAATCAACTCCAAAACCGGAGTCAGCACGGGTATCGCTGCCGGCGATTCCTACAACAGTATTGAACAGATCCGGGGCTCCAATTACGGCGATATCTTTGTCGGTAGTGCCGGCGTGGATCGTTTTGATGGTGGCAATGGCAACGACATTCTCAGCTTTGCGGGTGAGGATTCGGGCGTTACGCTGGATCTGAGTGCTGCGGTGCTTACCGGTATTGCGGCGGGGGATATCTATGCGTCGATCGAGGCATTCCAAGGTTCCGCCTATGCCGATACCTTCACTGGCTCCGCCGCCGTGAGAGAGACCTTTATTGGCGGCGCTGGTGCGGATAGTTTGATTGGTGTCGGGCGTGGAGACTCTGCCTGGTACGTCAATAGCTCCGATGCGGTACAGGTCAATCTGCTGACAGGTTTCGGCACTGGCGGTGATGCCCAAGGGGACGCACTCATAAATATCGATAACCTTGTGGGCTCAGCCTTCAGTGACACCTTGACCGGTAATGCCTACGCCAACATGTTAGAGGGCGGTGACGGTAACGACGTCCTGTATGGCGGTGATGGCAATGACACTCTCTATGGTCATAGCTTCACGGATACTGGCGCCCTGACTGTACCTTTCTCGACGGATAATCAGGCTGATACCATCTATGGTGGTAACGGCGATGATTACATCATTGGGTATGTGCGTGATGTCGGTTCAGTTTTCTATGGCGAAGCCGGCAATGACAACATTACGGTCATTTCGGGTATCGCCGACGGGGGCGATGGCAATGATACGTTAATGGGCTTGGGTCATGGCTATGAGCTGCGCGGTGGTGCCGGTGCCGACAAGCTGTATCTGAGCGCTTCCGGTGACGGTTATGGTGGAGAGGGCAGCGATGCGTATTTTGTATCTTCCAAAACCATGGTCGCGATTTTCGATGACGGCACCACAGGGATCGATCTGGTCACTCTCAGAAACATCCAGAGTGTCAGCGATGTCCGGATCATGCAAAACGATCAGGGCGCCTACATCTTCAACGCCGCCGACCTGCAAAGCGGCAATCTGGACTCTGGTGTGTTCCTGAAAGACTGGTACAAGGGAGCCAACACCATTGAAACCTTCTACACCAACAACGGCGATTCCTTCACTATTCCGGTAGTGGGGCAGGCAATGACCGAGTCCGTGATGGGCTGACGAAGGTTGCAATGTTGAAACGGCGAGTCCCGTAATAGGGCCTCGCCGTTTTTTATGCCTGTGGTTTTTTCCATGCAAAAGAAACCCCCGACACACCAGAGGTCTGTCGGGGGTTTCTTTTGCCCGGAGCGTATCAGGCGTCTCGCAACGCCTGAAAGTCAGCTCAGCTTATTGGCAAGCTTCGCAATCCGGCTCGTCAATCGCGCAAGCCTTTGGCACTGGCGCTGGACCGGCCGGAGCGGCCAGTACCGAATCGTCACCGTGGTTGCCGCCGCTGGAAACAGCGTTCAGCTTGCCGGTGTTGATGGTCGACTTCTCGGTGCTGGTCGCGGCCAGGGCACGGAGGTAGTAGGTGGTTTTCAGACCACGGTACCAGGCCATGCGGTAGGTCACGTCGAGCTTCTTGCCCGAGGCGCCGGCGATGTACAGGTTCAGCGACTGGGCCTGGTCGATCCACTTCTGACGACGGCTGGCGGCGTCAACGATCCACTTGGTGTCCACTTCGAATGCAGTCGCGTAGAGCTCTTTGAGTTCTTGCGGGATGCGTTCGATCTGCTGAACCGAACCGTCGTAGTACTTCAGGTCGTTGATCATGACCGAGTCCCACAGACCGCGCGCTTTCAGGTCGCGAACCAGGTACGGGTTGATCACGGTGAATTCGCCCGACAGGTTCGATTTCACATAGAGGTTCTGGTAGGTCGGTTCGATCGACTGCGATACGCCGGTGATGTTGGCGATGGTCGCGGTCGGTGCGATGGCCATGATGTTCGAGTTACGAATGCCTTTCTGTACACGGGCGCGAACCGGTGCCCAGTCCAGCGTTTCGTTCAGGTCGACATCGATGTACTTCTGGCCGCGCTGTTCGATCAGGATCTGTTGCGAATCCAGCGGCAGGATGCCCTTGGACCACAGCGAACCGTTGAACGTCTCGTAGGCACCGCGCTCATCGGCCAGGTCGCAAGAGGCCTGGATCGCGTAGTAGCTGACCGCTTCCATCGACTTGTCGGCGAACTCGACAGCAGCGTCGGAGCCGTAAGGGATGTGCTGCAGGTACAAGGCGTCCTGGAAGCCCATGATGCCCAGACCGACCGGACGGTGGCGGAAGTTGGAGTTCTTCGCTTGCGGCACCGAGTAGTAGTTGATGTCGATCACGTTGTCGAGCATGCGCACGGCGGTGTTGACGGTGCGCTGCAGCTTGGCGGTATCGAGCTTGCCGTCGACGATGTGGTTCGGCAGGTTGATCGAGCCCAGGTTGCAAACGGCGATCTCGTCCTTGTTGGTGTTCAAGGTGATCTCGGTGCACAGGTTCGAGCTGTGGACCACGCCGACGTGCTGCTGCGGGCTGCGCAGGTTGCACGGGTCTTTGAAGGTCAGCCATGGGTGGCCGGTTTCAAACAGCATGGACAGCATCTTGCGCCACAGGTCTTTGGCCTGGATGGTCTTGAACAGCTTGACCTTGCCCGGGTATTCGGTCAGCGCTTCGTAGTACTCGTAACGTTCTTCGAAGGCTTTACCGGTCAGGTCGTGCAGGTCCGGAACTTCGGATGGCGAGAACAGGGTCCACTTGCCGTCATCGAAGACGCGCTTCATGAACAGGTCAGGGATCCAGTTGGCGGTGTTCATGTCGTGGGTACGACGACGATCGTCACCGGTGTTCTTGCGCAGCTCGATGAACTCTTCGATGTCCATGTGCCAGGTTTCCAGGTAGGCACACACAGCGCCTTTGCGCTTGCCACCCTGGTTCACGGCCACGGCCGTGTCGTTGACCACTTTGAGGAACGGCACGACGCCTTGCGACTTGCCGTTGGTGCCCTTGATGTACGAGCCCAGCGCACGCACCGGGGTCCAGTCGTTGCCCAGGCCGCCTGCGAATTTCGACAGCATGGCGTTGTCGTGGATCGCGTGGTAAATGCCCGACAGGTCATCCGGCACGGTGGTCAGGTAGCAGCTCGACAGCTGAGGACGCAGGGTACCGGCGTTGAACAGGGTCGGGGTCGAAGCCATGTAGTCGAACGAGGACAGCAGGTTGTAGAACTCGATCGCACGGTCTTCTTTCTGCTTCTCTTCGATTGCCAGACCCATGGCCACGCGCATGAAGAAGATCTGCGGCAGTTCGAAACGCACGCCATCCTTGTGGATGAAGTAACGGTCGTACAGGGTTTGCAGGCCCAGGTAGGTGAATTGCTGATCGCGCTCGTGGTTGATCGCCTTGCCCAGTTTTTCCAGGTCGAAGGAGGCCAGTACAGGGTTCAGCAGTTCGAACTCGATACCTTTGGCGATGTAAGCCGGCAGTGCCTTGGCGTACAGGTCGGCCATCTCGTGGTGAGTGGCGCTTTCGGCGACACCGAGGAAACCCAGGCCTTCGGCACGCAGGGTGTCCATCAGCAGGCGGGCGGTGACGAACGAGTAGTTCGGCTCACGCTCGACCAGGGTACGCGCGGTCATTACCAGGGCGGTGTTGACGTCGGTCAGGGCCACGCCGTCGTAGAGGTTTTTCAGGGTTTCGCGCTGGATCAGGTCGCCGTCGACTTCTTCCAGGCCTTCGCAGGCTTCGGTGACGATGGTGTTCAGGCGGCCCATGTCCAGCGGCGCCAGGCTACCGTCGGTGCGGGTGATGCGGATCGACGGGTGTGCGTTGACGGCGGCTTCGGCCGGCGCGTGGGCAGCGCGTTCTTTCGAACGACCGTCACGGTAGATCACGTAGTCGCGGGCCACTTTCTGTTCGCCGGCACGCATCAGAGCCAGTTCGACCTGGTCCTGGATTTCTTCGATGTGGATGGTGCCGCCCGATGGCATGCGACGCTTGAAGGTTGCGGTGACCTGTTCGGTCAGGCGGGCCACGGTGTCATGGATTCGCGACGAAGCGGCAGCGGTGCCGCCCTCAACTGCGAGAAACGCTTTGGTGATAGCGACGGTGATCTTGTCATCGGTATAAGGAACGACAGTGCCATTACGCTTGATCACGCGCAGCTGGCCAGGCGCGGTAGCTGCCAGATCCGAAGTCGAATCGGCGGCCTGCGGCAAGGTGCCCTGCGGGTTCTCGCGAGTTGTGTCGGTTTGCATGGGGGGTGGTCTCCACATTCTCTATGTTTGTTTGGCACCGTCATGGTGCTCACCGTTCTGTACCGAAGCACTGCAACCGACCAGCGTCGGCAATTACCACTTCGGAACAGACGAAAAAGGCTGCAACGCCGCGTCCCTGCCGAAGTTCTGGTTGCGGGACAATGCCCGAAACCGGATTCCTTCCCGGGTGACAGTAATGACTGCAACACCCATACCGTTTTGTCCGCCTGGAACTAAAAAAACGGTGCCATCCGCAAGCGCGGTTTGGGCTTTGAAAAACTTGCTTCGTTCAACCGGAAACTCGCAATAAAGCGCTTGAGTTTCAGGTCTGAAATGTGGTTGGGCGCTTTAGGCAAAAACCCTACATGTAGGGTCTCTGTTTTCGCCGTGCTACAAGATAATGCGTTTTGAGGGGGCTTGCAACGTACGGGCTGTGGATAAGCCTGTGCGTAAATTGTGTAAGAAACAGGGAAAACGCGTGTAGGCCGCGAACCCGCTGAGCCAGACCGTTTGTCACTGTTTTTTTACCCGGAAAAAACGCTTCAGCGGTTTTTTAAGGGCGCGAACCCTACCACAATTTTTCGCCTGGTCCGAACGCATTTACCGACTTGTTTTCCGGATGATCGGCGTTTATACAAGCGCTGGGTGCGCAGGCATTCTTATCCTCCTCGAACATGACAAAAAGACGGGAGGATGGCGAAAAAACTGTAGGAGCGAGCCTGCTCGCGATAGCGTCTTTGCAGTCAGCATCTTCATTGGCTGATCAACCGCTATCGCGAGCAGGCTCGCTCCCACAGGGGGCCGGGTTATTCAGTGATACCTTCTTATATCAATAACAACAGCCAGCAGAGGTCACCGGTGGAGCAACAAGCCTTTGAGGTATTGATCGTCGAGGATGACCAGCGACTGGCCGAGCTGACGCGTGATTACCTGCAAGCCAATGGATTGCGCGTGAATATCGAAGGCAATGGCGCGCTGGCGGCGGCGCGAATCATCAATGAGCAGCCGGACCTGGTCATTCTCGACCTGATGCTGCCCGGCGAAGACGGTTTGAGCATCTGTCGCAAGGTGCGCAGTCAGTACGACGGGCCGATTCTGATGCTCACCGCGCGCACCGACGACGCCGATCAGATTCAAGGGCTGGATCTTGGCGCCGACGATTACGTGTGCAAGCCGGTGCGACCGCGCTTGTTGCTGGCGCGGATTCAAGCGTTACTGCGGCGCAGTGACAGCACGGAACCGGCCGCAGAAAAATCCCGTCGTCTGCAATTCGGGCCGTTGGTGGTCGACAATGCCTTGCGTGAAGCCTGGCTGAATGACCACGGCATCGAGCTGACCAGCGCCGAATTCGACCTGCTCTGGCTATTGGTCGCCAACGCCGGGCGCATCCTGTCCCGCGAAGAAATCTTCACCGCATTGCGCGGCATCGGCTACGACGGCCAGGACCGCTCGATCGATGTGCGCATTTCGCGGATCCGCCCGAAAATCGGCGACGACCCCGACCATCCGCGTTTGATCAAAACCATCCGCAGCAAAGGCTATCTGTTCGTTCCCGAAGCCTGCGTAGACCTTGCGTTGTGAACTCGATCTTCCTGCGCATCTATGGCGGGATGTGCGCCGCGCTGATTCTGGTCGCTGTGCTCGGCGTGCTGGCGCTGCACCTGCTCAATCAGGTGCGCAGCGAGCAATACCGCGAACGTTTGGCCCACGGCACGTTTTCGCTGATGGCCGACAATCTGCAACCGATGAACGAAACCGAGCGCCATCGCGCGTTGCTGGTATGGGAGCGTCTGCTCGGCATCCCGCTGGCGCTGAAGAAATTTACCGAAACGGACCTCGATCTGACCCAGCGCACCCGAGTGCAGCGCGGGCAGGCGCTGGTCGAGCAGACCGGGCCGCATGCGGCCAGGGTTTATCGGCTGGTCAGCGACAAGGAACAACTGGTGCTTACCGGTGAGGTGCAGCAAATCAGCGAGCAACTGGCGCGGGCGACAATCTATCTGCTGGCCGATGAACTGGTAAGGGTGCCGGTTGCCGAGCAGCCCAAACGTCTGGCACAGATAAAGGAAGAGAAGGGCTTTGGGTTTGACTTGCGCCTGGTCACGGTGAACGACGCTGACATGGACGAGGACCAGAGCCGTCGCGTTTCGGAGGGCGACACGGTGATGGCGCTGGGCAAGGGCGGCGATTCGATCCGCGTGTTCGCCGGCATGGTCGGCACGCCGTGGGTGCTGGAAATCGGTCCGTTGTATCAGATGAACCCATACCCGCCGGAATGGCTGGTGCTGATCGCTGCGCTGGGCCTGACCTTGATCGGGCTGATCGTGTATCTGCTGGTGCGCCAGCTCGAGCGGCGTCTGCGCGGTCTCGAAGCGGCGGCCACGCGCATCGCCAAGGGCAGCCTCGAAACCCGGGTGCCGGCGCGCGGTGCTGATTCGGTCGGGCGCCTGGCTTCGGCGTTCAATGGCATGGCCGAGCATCTGCAACAGTTGCTGGCGATCCAGCGCGAACTGGTGCGCGCGGTGTCGCACGAATTGCGCACGCCGGTGGCGCGTTTGCGTTTCGGTCTGGAGATGATCGGCTCGGCGACCACGCCGCAAGCACTGGAAAAGTACCGCGAGGGCATGGATCACGACATCGAGGACCTCGATAAGCTGGTCGATGAAATGCTTACCTATGCGCGCCTGGAGCAGGGTTCGCCGGCATTGACCTTCCAGCGCGTCGACCTCGATGCGCTGGTCAATCAGGTGATCGCAGAGCTGGCGCCACTGCGCGCCGAAGTCACCGTGCAGCGCGGTTTGTGCTTGTCCGCCGCGGATAATGACGATGCCTGGGTCGAGGCCGAGCCGCGGTATCTGCACCGGGCCTTGCAGAATCTGGTGAGCAACGCCATGCGCCATGCGCGCGGCAACGTGACGGTGAGTTATCAGGTCGGGCAGTTACGCTGTCGGGTCGATGTCGAGGATGACGGCCCGGGTGTGCCGGAAGTGGCCTGGGAGCGAATTTTCACGCCGTTCCTGCGTCTGGATGACAGCCGCACGCGGGCGTCGGGCGGGCATGGTCTGGGGTTGTCGATCGTGCGGCGGATCATTCACTGGCACGATGGTCGAGCGATCATCGGCAAGAGCAAGAGTCTGGGTGGGGCGTGTTTCAGTTTGAGCTGGCCGAGGAATCAGGAGCGCCGGTAGGTTGTGTGGTGGCAGTACCGGCCTCATCGCTGGCAAGCCAGCTCCCACAGATTTCACGGGTGTACATGGATGCTGTGTTCACCGGGAATCCTGTGGAAGCTGGCTTGCCAGCGATGAGGACCCTGCAGGCAATGCAAAACTTCAGGCCTGAATGCTCACCAGACTCAACACCTGTTCATCCAGCACTGCAAACTGCGCCTCCAGCTCCGATCCGTTGCGCCATTCGCTCGACAAATCCGTCAGCAAGCGCAACCTCACCGCGCCAGCCTCAGTCCAGTCCAGCACCTCGGCATGCTCGAAGTAAAAGCGCTGCTGCACGATCGGGTACAGCGCCTTGAACAGACTTTCCTTCACCGAAAACGTCAGGGTCACCCAAAGTGCCCGCAAATCCTGCGAACCGGCAGCCATGCGCTGCATTTCCGCTGGCGTGAGAATTTCCCCGGCCAGACGTTCGGCGCGTTCATCGCTCAGCAGGTTTTCCAGGTCCATGCCCAGTCCACGCCAGTGCTGGCGGTTGGCGACGATCGCGGCGGCGTGACCGCTGCTGTGGGTGATCGAGCCGCAGATATGCGCCGGCCATACCGGTGCGCGGTCTTCGCCGATCGGCGGGACGATGGCTGAACCTTCCAGTTGTTGCAGCGCAGCACGGGCACAGATGCGGCCCGCGAGAAACTCGGCCTGACGCTTGGCCACCGAGCGTTGAATGCTCGGCGGCGGCACGACAGCGCTGCGCTGAAAATCATCGCCGAGCAATTGTGCCGGGTCGAAGTGGGTGCTGATCAGCACGGTGTCGGGCAACACGATCGGCAACGGCCAGTGGCTGTCGAGCGCGGTGCAGCAGGCGGGGAGGGCGGGAGTGAGATTCATGGCGGGCATTTTGCCGGTTAGTCGAGGCAAGGTCGAGAACGGCGGTGCAGCGTTCGCGAGCAGGCTCGCTCCCACACCTGCTCACAGATCGTTCCCACGTTCCGCGTGGGAACGCTGCCCGGGACGCTCCGCGTCCCATAAATGCGTGACGCAGAGCGTCACAGGATGCATTCCCACGCAGAGCGTGGGAACGATCATCCCTGTGGGAGCGAGCCTGCTCGCGAAGGGCCGCGCCTCGGTCATTGCCGGGTCAGCCGAAAATCTGCTTGAAAAACGCCTGCATGTCCGCCCAGGATTTTTCGTCTGCTGCCTTGTTGTAACCAATATCCGGGCCGCCATGCTCGCCATGGCTCAGGCGATCCGCATCCGGGTTGCTGAAACCGTGCTTGGCGCCATCAAGGCTGACAAACTTGTAGTCAGCCCCGGCCTTGTCCATTTCCGCCTTGAACGCGGTGACGTTGTCGGCGGTGACCATGCTGTCCAGCGCGCCGTGCTCGACCAGAATTTTCGCTTTGACGCTGCCGGGCGTTGCCGGGGTCTTGGTGGCCAGTGCGCCATGGAAACTCACCACACCCGCCAGCGGCACACCCTGTCGCGCCGCGTTCAGCACCACGGCGCCGCCGAAGCAGTAACCGATCGCAGCGATTTTATCCGCGTCGGTCTGCGCTTGTTTTTTCAGCAGGTTCAGCCCCGCCTCGAAGCGCTTGCTGGCCGCCGCCGCATCCTGAGTCGCCGCCTGCATGAACGCCATCGCGTCTTTCGGGTGTTCGGTGTTTTTGCCGTCGCCGTACATATCGATCGCCATCGCGCTGTAGCCGAGCGCGGCGAGATCACGCGCGCGGCGCTTGGCGTAATCGTTCAGCCCCCACCATTCGTGAACCACGACGACCCCGGGGCGCTTGCCTTTAATGGCGTCGTCATAGGCGTAGTAACCGATCAGTTTTGTACCGTCGGCGCTCTGGTAAGGGATTTCTTCGGTCTTGATCGCCGCCTGGGTGAGGCTGCTGATGACAAGCAGGGTGAGGGCAAGGAACAAGCGCATGATCGGTCTCCTTCGCGAAAGTGCTCAGAACAGCCTAGTCGATTTGATTCAGGTCAGGTTCAGAGACGGTTCAGGGCCGGTACAGGGGCCGCTCAGTAATCTTGCGCCATACTCCAACAGCACTGTGCAAGAGGAACTACCCATGACTCGTTTGAACAAACTGTTGCTGGCTTTGAGCGTCATGAGCGCCAGTATCGCGGCCCAGGCCGACACGTCTTCGAACTTCGCCGGCCTGACCTTCGGCCAGACCAGCGACAAGATCGACAAGTCCCGCTCCTTGAACAACAACCTCGACCACCCGAACGCTACCGGCGCCATTGACGGCAACAACACCTATGGCGTGCGTCTCGGTCAGCAAAACAGCCAGGGCCGTTACTACGCCACCTACGACAACGTGTCGGGCTCGCACAATGGCATTAAACTGCGCCAGGAAAACCTGCTGGGCAGCTACGATCTGTTCTACCCGGTGGGCGGCAGCACCAAATTGTTCGGCGGCGCTACGGCCGGTCTGACCAAGCTGACTCAGGATTCGCCAGGCTACAGCCGCGACAGTGACATCGGTTATGCCGTCGGCGGTCAGCTCGGTGTGTTGCAGCAAGTCTCGCAGAACACCTCGGTCGAACTCGGTTACCGTTACCTGCGCAGCAACGCCAGCACCGAGATGAAAGAGAGCGGCGGCAGCAAGCAGGGCTCGCTGGACTTGACCAGCAGCGCGCAGACTTACCTGTCGGCCAACTACTATTTCTAAAGCGTTGTCGCAGTTTCAGATGGGAGCGAGCTTGCTCGCGAAGGCGATTAGCCAGTCAACCATGGGTTGGCTGACCCACCGCTTCCGCGAGCAGGCTCGCTCCCACAGGTGTGCTACTGGAGTGTCTGAGTGATCTGGAGAGTGTTATGAAACTGTTGGTCGTCGAGGATGAAGCGCTGTTGCGCCATCACCTGCAAACCCGCCTCACCGAGAGCGGTCATGTGGTCGAGTCCGTGGCCAATGCCGAGGAGGCGCTGTACCAGACCGGACAGTTCAACTTCGACCTGGCGGTGATCGACCTCGGCCTGCCGGGCATGGGCGGGCTCGACCTGATCCGCCAGTTGCGCTCGGGCGGCAAGGCCTTTCCGATCCTCATCCTCACGGCGCGCGGCAACTGGCAGGACAAGGTCGAAGGCCTCGCTGCGGGCGCCGATGATTACGTGGTCAAGCCGTTCCAGTTCGAAGAACTCGACGCACGTCTGAATGCCTTGCTGCGCCGCTCCAGCGGTTTCACCCAGTCGACCATTGTCGCCGGCCCGTTGCTACTCGACCTCAATCGCAAGCAGGCCAGCCTCGACGAACAACCGCTGGCGCTGACCGCCTACGAATACCGCATTCTCGAATACCTGATGCGCCACCACCAGCAGGTGGTGCCCAAGGATCGCCTGATGGAACAGCTCTACCCGGACGACGACGAGCGCGATCCGAACGTGATCGAAGTGCTGGTCGGCCGTCTGCGCCGCAAACTCGAAGGCCCGGCCGGGTTCAAGCCGATCGACACCGTGCGCGGCCTCGGCTACCTGTTCAATGAGCGCTGCACTTGATCCGTTCCCTTCGCGTTCGTTTGATGCTCGCCGCCACGACGTTGGCGGTGTTGTTCATGCTCGCCTTGCTCCCGGCCATGCAAGGCGCGTTCAGCCTGGCCTTGCAGGATTCGATCGAGCAGCGCCTGGCCTCGGACGTGACCACGCTGATTTCTGCCGCGCGCATCGAAAACGGCCGGCTGGTGATGCCGACGCAGTTGCCGGATGAGCGTTTCAATCTCACGGACTTCCGCTTGCTCGGCTACATCTACGATCGCGAAGGGCGTCTGGTCTGGCGTTCGAAGGCGACTCAGGAAGAACAGATCAACTACAAACCGCGCTATGACGGTCTCGGCAACGAGTTCGCGCGGATTCGCGAAAGCAACGGCCAGGAATTCTTCGTCTACGACGTTGAGGTGAAATTGCTCGGTGGCAAAAGCGCCGCGTTCAGCATCGTCGCCCTGCAACCGGTGCGCGAATACGAAACCACGCTGGAAGGCCTGCGTGAAAATCTGTATCTGGGCTTCGGCGCAGCCTTGCTGGTGTTGCTCGCGCTGCTGTGGATCGGCCTGACCTGGGGCCTCAAAGCCTTGCGCCGCCTCAGCCAGGAACTCGACGAAATCGAAGGTGGCACCCGCGAAAGCCTGACCGAAAAACATCCACGCGAACTGCTACGCCTGACCGGCTCGCTCAACCGCTTGCTGCTCAGCGAGCGTCAGCAGCGCAGCCGCTACCGCGACTCGCTCGATGATCTGGCCCACAGCCTGAAAACCCCGCTGGCGGTATTGCAAGGCGTCAGCGAAGACATGGCCCAGCGCCCGCAAGCGCGCGATCAAGCATGGGTGCTGCAAAGCCAGATCGAGCGCATGAGCCAGCAGATCAGCTATCAATTGCAACGGGCGAGCCTGCGCAAAAGTGGTCTGGTGCGCCATCAGGTCAAGCTGCGACCGGTGCTCAAAAGCCTGTGCGACACGCTGGACAAGGTCTATCGCGACAAGCAGGTGCGCGTGGTTTTCGATCTGCCCGAGCATTGCTACGTGCCGATCGAGCAGGGCGCTTTGCTGGAAATGCTCGGTAATTTGCTGGAGAACGCCTATCGCCTGTGCCTGGGCGAAGTGCGCATCAGCGTGCGCGAGTCGCTGGCCGGGGTTGAACTGTGCGTCGAGGATGACGGCCCCGGTGTGCCGCCGGATCAGCGCGCGCGGATACTTGAGCGCGGGGAACGCCTGGATGCACAACATCCGGGGCAGGGCATCGGGCTGGCGGTGGTCAAGGACATCATCGAAAGCTACAACGCCCGGCTGGCGCTGGGCGACTCGCCGATGGGCGGGGCGGCGTTCAGGATTCATTTTCCGGCGGTCTAGACGTTGACGGTGCCGGCCTCTTCGCGAGCAGGCTCGCTCCCGCCTTGAAATGCATTCCCCTGTGGGAGCGAGCCTGCTCGCGAAAACGCTTGGCGACTCGCGGCAAGAGCCAAGGCGGCCTCACAACTCCCGCGCCCGATAAGCCCCCGGCGTCAGCCCCGTCCACTTCTTGAACGCCCGGTGAAACGCCGACGGCTCGGAGAACCCCAACTGCTCGGCAATCTGCTGCAACGACAGATCCGCGCGCCCCAGGTGATAGATGGCGATATCCCGCCGCAGTTGATCCTTGAGCTCCTGAAAACTCGTGCCTTCCTCACGCAAATGCCGGCGCAGGGTCTGCGGGCTGATGTGCAGATGCGCGGCCACTGCGTCGAGGTCCGGCCAGTTGCTGCTGTCGCGGCTGAGCAAACGGCGCAGGCGACTGCTCAGGCTGTCGCCGTCATCCGGGCGCGAAAGCAGGTCGGCGGGGGAGCGTTCGAGGAAATGCTTGAGCGTGCGCTCGTCCTGCAACAACGGCATCGACAGGTAGCGGCTGTGAAACCGCAGGCTGCTGTGCTCGGCGCCGAAGCTCAGCGGGCACGGGAACAGCAAGTCATATTCAGCGCCATGGTCGGGGCGCGGGTAGCTGAAAGTCGCCTGTTCGAGGCGAATCCGCTGGCCGATCAGCCAGCTGCCGAGGCGATGCCAGATCACCAGCAGGCTTTCAGTGAGGAAGTGATCCGGGTCCCACAACCGCGCGTCATCGAGACTCAAACGCACCCATTCATCTTCACGGCTCAGCGTCAGCCGTGGCGCCTCGGCGAACAGGCGGTAAAACAGCAGGCCGCGCTGCAGCGCCTTTTCCAGGTTGCGGCAGTGGATCGAGGCGTGGCACATCATGGCGAAACAGCCGGGCTTGCTCGGTGCGTTGCCAAAGCCCAGGTATTCGTCGTCCAGCGCCAGCCACAGGCTCTGGATCAATCGGGCGAATTGTTCCGGTGCGAGGCGCGCACGTGGCTCTTCAAGCAGTTCCGGGCTGATCCCCAATTGCTCGAGCAGGCCTGAATAATCAAAGCCTTGGCGACGCGCGCCACCGAGGGCGGCACGGGCGAAATGACTGGCGATGGTGCGTTCACGCATGAGCGGCGGGTCCTGTTCAGGCGACCGATGGTAGCGGCGCGCCCAATGCGCAACAAGGCGGATTTCCGCCAAATTGCAGGACGAGGGCGGGCCAGTTGGCGGAAATCCGCCATGCACAGGTCACCGCTCGGTGACATGAAAATCTCCCTGAGCCCTGATATCAAAAGGCTGGCTGCCCATCGCACCAATCTGGCACGACGTTTGCGATACAAGCGACAGAAGCGTGCATTTATCCCGTAGGAAAACGCCGCTCCAACAACAAATCCCTCCAGTGCAGGAGGGTTCGCAATTAAGGTTTCGCGGCCAACAGATGGATGTTGTCGCGGGACGCTTGAGGAAACCTGCAATGACGACTCGTCAGCCACTGTATAAATCCCTGTATTTCCAGGTGATCGTTGCCATCGCCATCGGCATCCTGCTCGGTCACTTCTACCCACAGACCGGTGTGGCGCTCAAGCCGCTGGGTGACGGGTTCATCAAGCTGATCAAAATGGTCATCGCCCCGATCATCTTCTGTACCGTTGTCAGCGGCATCGCCGGCATGCAGAACATGAAATCGGTGGGCAAGACCGGCGGCTACGCGCTGCTGTACTTCGAAATCGTTTCGACCATTGCCCTGCTGATCGGTCTGGTGGTGGTCAACGTCGTGCAACCGGGTGCCGGCATGCACATCGACGTCACCACCCTCGACGCTTCGAAAATCGCCACCTACGTGACGGCCAGTAAAGACCAGAGCATCGTCGGCTTCCTCCTCAATGTGATCCCGAACACCATCGTCGGCGCCTTCGCCACCGGTGACATCCTGCAAGTGCTGATGTTCTCGGTGATCTTCGGCTACGCCCTGCATCGTCTGGGTTCGTACGGTCGTCCGCTGCTGGACATGATCGATCGCTTCGCCCACGTGATGTTCAACATCATCAACATGATCATGAAACTGGCGCCGCTGGGTGCCTTCGGTGCGATGGCCTTCACCATCGGTGCCTACGGTGTCGGCTCGCTGGTGCAACTGGGCCAGTTGATGATCTGCTTCTACATCACCTGCGTACTGTTCGTGGTCGTGGTGCTGGGTGCGATCTGCCGCGCTCACGGTTTCAGCGTGTTCAAGCTGGTGCGTTACATCCGTGAAGAACTGTTGATCGTGCTGGGCACGTCCTCGTCGGAATCGGCACTGCCACGCATGCTGATCAAGATGGAGCGTCTGGGCGCGAAGAAATCGGTGGTTGGTCTGGTGATCCCGACCGGTTACTCGTTCAACCTCGACGGTACTTCGATCTACCTGACCATGGCGGCTGTGTTCATCGCTCAGGCGACCGACACGCACATGGACATCACTCACCAGATCACCTTGCTGCTGGTACTGCTGCTGTCCTCCAAAGGCGCAGCCGGTGTGACCGGTTCGGGCTTCATCGTGCTGGCCGCCACCCTGTCGGCGGTCGGTCACCTGCCAGTGGCCGGTCTGGCGCTGATCCTCGGTATCGACCGCTTCATGTCCGAAGCCCGCGCGCTGACCAACCTGGTCGGTAACGCGGTAGCCACCATCGTGGTTGCCAAGTGGGTCAAGGAGCTGGACACCGATCAACTGCAAGCCGAACTGGCTTCGGGTGGTCGCGGTATCGCCGAAACCCGTCCTGAAGACGATCTGGGTGTGGCTGAAGGCGCGACCCCAAGCAATGTGAAGTAAGCATCGCTTGTCTGGAAAAACCCGCTTCGGCGGGTTTTTTCATGCCTGCGTTTTGAGCGCAACGGTCATACCCGCTGACATTTTCGGTGATTGCCGCAGGGCTGATCGCTGCCTAGGCTGAATGCATCGCCCAAGGAGTTCGCCCATGTCCGCACCGCTGGCCTCACTGAAGGTTCTCGATTTCTCGACGCTGCTGCCGGGGCCGTTCGCTTCGTTATTGCTGGCGGACCTGGGCGCCGAGGTGCTGCGCATCGAATCACCGACGCGCCTGGATCTGCTGCGCGTGTTGCCGCCGCACGACGGCGGCGTGTCGGCCAGTCACGCCTACCTGAACCGCAACAAGCGCAGTCTGGCGCTGGACCTGAAGCAGCCGGCAGCGCTGGAAATCATCCGCGAGTTGGTGAACGAGTACGACATCGTCCTTGAACAGTTCCGCCCCGGTGTGATGGAACGTCTGGGCCTGGGTTACGAAGCGCTGAAAACGCTCAATCCGCGATTGATCTACGTGTCGATCAGCGGTTATGGCCAGACCGGGCCCTATAAGGATCGCGCCGGCCACGACATCAATTATCTGGCCCTGGCGGGGCTGGCCAGCTACACCGGCCGCGCCGACAGCGGGCCGCTGCCGCTGGGCATGCAAGTGGCGGACATTGCCGGTGGCTCTCTGCACGGGGTGATCGGCCTGCTCGCCGCGGTCATCGCCCGCCAGCACACCGGGCAGGGCACGCATGTCGATGTGAGCATGACCGACTGCGCGTTCAGCCTGAACGCCATGGCCGGCGCCGGTTATCTGGCTTGCGAGGACGAACCGGGGCGCGAAGATCAGATGCTCAATGGCGGCAGCTTTTACGACTACTACCGCACGCGGGACGGGCGCTGGATGTCGGTCGGCAGTCTGGAGCCGGCGTTCATGCAGGCCTTGTGTGCAGCGTTGGGCCGACCGGAGCTGGCGGCGCAGGGGCTGTCAGCCAAACCTGAGCAACAGCAGGCGCTGAAGGAGGCGTTGCGGGTTGAGTTTGAAAAGCATGATTTTGCGCAGCTGTGCGAGTTGTTCGCCGGAGTCGATGCATGTGTCGAGCCGGTGTTGAGCCTCAGTGAGGCCGTGGGTCATCCGCAGATGCAGGCTCGCGAACTGGTGACGCAAGTGCCGCGCGGGGAGGGTACGGCGCAGGCGCAGATGGCCTGTCCGTTGAAGTTTTCCGAGGCGTTGCCGGCGCCGCGACAGGTTGGCGCGACGTTGGGGCAGCATACGGATGAGGTGTTGGGGGAATTGGGATTCAGTGCTTCGAAGATTGCCGAGTTGCGTTGTGCCAAAGTGATTTTGTAGTGCCTGTCCCGGCCTCATCGCTGGCAAGCCAGCTCCCACAGGTTCCGAGGTGTTCACAAAACCTATGGGAGCTGGCTTGCCAGCGATGGGGCCAGTCAGAGCACTGCAGGAACCACCTATTCCACCCGCGTCTCACCACTGAACACCAGCGTCGTGCGGCAACGCCGGCAGAAATACCGTCGCCCCTGTCGCACCAGACTATGGCGCTGTGCGGTAAACGGGAAATCACTCTCGGGACACGGGCATTTATAGATGTAGCGGGTGACGCTGCGGCGTTTGACTTCATAGGTGTGGCAGCGATCCGGCGGCAGTTCGTAAACGCCGCGCATGATCAATTGCCATTCCTCGCCATGGGGCTGGATGCGGTCGCCGAACAGTTGGTGAGCGATCAGATGCGCGACTTCGTGCGCCACGGTCTGCTTGAGGAAGTGTTCGGTGTTTTCCCGGTACAACTGCGGATTGAAGCGCAGCTTGTTCTCGTGCAGATGCGCGACACCGGCTTTCTGCCCGCGCAGCTTCAGGCTGACGACGGGGCGTTTGAAGGAACGTTTGAAAAAGGATTCAGCGAGTTGGTAACAATCTTCGACGCGGGTATTGAGTTGCTCGGGCATGCTTGATGGATCTCCAGAGACACCGAGTATGCCGCAACCCCGGGCGCTTGCGAATCGCCGAGCTGCCGAATGGTCATCGCCCAAATGACGAGGCCGCCTTGGGGCGGCCTCGCTCACCCGGCGGATTTCGTCAGTTGGTGTACACCGGGCCTACGCCCAGGCCCCAGACGATCACGGTAAACGCCATGATCGCCACCAGCACCACCAGGCCTACCGCCAGCACCGAGCTGGAAAACAGGAAGCCTTCGTCCGGAGGAATGTTCATGAACGTCGGCAAGCCCACATACAGCAGATACACCGTGTAGCAGATAGCCGCGGTACCGACGATCATCCCCAGCCACATGTGCGGATACAGCGCCGCCAGCCCGCCGACGAACAACGGTGTCGCGGTATAGGTGGCGAAGGCCACGCAGCGGGCCAGACTCGGGTTGGCGTCATACGTGCGTGCCATCCAGTGGACAAAGGCGCCCATTACCGCAACGCCACCGAGCATCGCCAGGTACGACATGATCGTCATCCACAGCGCACTTTCAAAGGTGAGCATCACCGGCGCGCGGTTGCCGATCACCCAGCCAACCTGAGTGGTACCGATAAACGCCGAGACGGCGGGAATCGCCGCCAGAATCAGCGTGTGAGTGAGGTACATGTGGCTGATGCTTTCCTCTTGGTCGCCACGGATTTCCTTCCATTCCTGATCGGGGTGGGTAAACAGTCCCACTACGTGATGGATCATGCCATTCACTCCTCTTGATATTGCCATCGCCCCCCAACGGAGCGCCTACGGGCCAGGCGGCCGAGCAAATACAGGTCTTCAGATGTGTGCGACCTTATGTCGCAGTATAGAAAGGACTGAACCGCACCGGTATCAGGGGCTTAGAGCAAATCGCGCTGTAAACAGGGCGGATAATCGCCTTGGGGTCTGTGCGAAGCGCGCTTTCTCCGCCGACAACCCGTCCCCACAGCGTCGGGGTTTTTGCGTAAAATGCCGGCCTTTCGTCACACCTCACGGATTTCGCGTCATGGGCACTCTTACGGTCAACCAGAACAAACTGCAAAAGCGCCTGCGCCGCCTGGCCGGTGAAGCGGTCGCCGATTTCAACATGATCGAAGACGGCGACAAGGTCATGGTCTGCCTGTCCGGGGGCAAGGACAGCTACACCATGCTCGACGTGCTGCTGCACCTGCAGAAGGTTGCACCGATCAAGTTCGAGATCGTCGCGGTGAACATGGACCAGAAGCAGCCGGGCTTTCCCGAGCACGTGCTGCCGGCCTACCTGAAAGAGCTGGGCGTCGAGTACCACATCGTCGAGAAAGACACCTACTCGGTGGTCAAGGAACTGATCCCGGAAGGCAAGACCACCTGCTCGCTGTGCTCACGCCTGCGTCGCGGCACGCTGTACACCTTTGCCGATGAAATCGGCGCGACGAAAATGGCCCTCGGTCACCACCGCGACGACATCGTCGAGACGTTCTTCCTCAATATGTTCTTCAACGGCAGCCTCAAGGCCATGCCGCCAAAGCTGCGCGCCGACGACGGGCGCAACGTGGTGATCCGTCCGCTGGCGTACTGCAACGAGAAGGACATTCAGGCCTACTCGGACCTCAAGCAATTCCCGATCATCCCGTGCAACCTTTGCGGTTCGCAGGAAAACCTGCAGCGTCAGGTGGTCAAGGAAATGCTTCAGGACTGGGAACGCAAGACCCCGGGCCGCACCGAGAGCATTTTCCGCAGTCTGCAGAACGTGATCCCGTCGCAACTGGCCGACCGCAACCTGTTCGACTTCACCAGCCTGAAGATCGACGAAACCGCGGCGTCGCGCTTCGTCAACGTCGTCAATCTGTAAACCCGATCCAAATGCGGGAGCGAGCCTGCTCGCGAAAGCGGTGTGTCATTCAGCACATGCGTTGAATGATCCGACGCCTTCGCGAGCAGGCTCGCTCCCACAGGGATCTATTTGTTTCATTCGATAGGAGAGGGCATGCGCGATTACAAGTGGCTGCACGAATACTGTCTGAACCGTTTCGGTTCGGCGGCTGCACTGGAAGCCCATCTGCCTGTTCCGAAAACCCCTGCGCAACTGCGCAAGATCAGCGACGACCGCTACCTCTCGACCATGGCCCTGCGGGTGTTTCGCGCCGGCCTCAAGCACAGTCTGGTCGACGCCAAATGGCCGGCCTTCGAAGAAGTGTTCTTCAAGTTCGATCCGGAAAAAGTCGTGCTGATGAGCGCTGAGCACCTTGAGCGCCTGATGCAGGACGCACGGATCATCCGCCACTTGGGCAAGTTGAAAAGCGTGCCGCGCAATGCGCAGTTCATTCTTGATGTGGAGCAGGACAAGGGCAGCTTCGGCGCGCTGATCGCCGACTGGCCGGTGACCGATATCGTCGGCCTGTGGACGTACCTGAAAAAGCACGGTCATCAACTGGGCGGGCTGTCAGCGCCGCGCTTCTTGCGCATGGTTGGCAAGGACACTTTTGTGCCGAGCTATGACGTGGTGGCGGCCTTGAACGCACAGAAGATCGTCGACAAGGTACCGACCAGCCTGCGCGATCTGGCGACCGTGCAGAACGCGTTCAATCAGTGGCACGAACAGAGCGGCGGCCGGCCGATGAGCCAGATTTCGATGATGCTCGCCTACACCGTAAACCATTAAGCCAATCCGATCGTTCCCATGCAGAGCGTCCGATCGTTCCCATGCTCCGCGTGGGAATGCCGCCCGGGACGCTCCGCGTCCCTGAGACGCAGAGCGTCGCTGGATGCGTTCCCACGCAGAGCGTGGGAACAATCAGTGCTAGCGGTTTTTCAGGCGACGGCGATTTCACCTTCGCCCGCCAGCTTGCGATCAAGCTGATAACGCCAGCGCACATACAGCAGCGCCGAGCAGAACAGCGCCAGGCTCGCGGCCATTTCCAGCACACCGAACCACTGTCGGTTCGGGTCATACGCCGCCAGTGCGCCTTTGATGAAATACAGATTCACCACGAAACACATCCACGAATGACCACGGGCGCTGCCCATGATCATTGCCGGTGCGAGCACCAGCCACGGGATCAGTTCGACCAGCAGGATCACCCATGGTCGTGCGCCATGCAGGTCGGCGAATAACAGGTAATACGCCGTGAGCAGTCCGGCGAGGGCGAAAAAGCTCAGCAGGCTGAGCACCCGCATCGCCTTCACCCGCGGCTCCAGCCAGGCGATCGAGGGCAGGATTTTCGGCTTCTTCGCCATCTCAGCCCACCAGTTTTTGCGCGGTTTTCGCCAGACGCAGACCGAGGGCGCGGCACAGCGCCACTTCGTGCTGATCGAGGCCGCTCTTGCCGTCAGCGCCGGCATGATGGCTGGCACCGTAAGGCGTACCGCCGCCCTCGGTTTCCAGCAGCGCCGATTCGCTGTACGGCAGGCCGGTGATCAGCATGCCGTGGTGCAACAGCGGCAGCATCATCGACAGCAGGGTGGTTTCCTGACCGCCGTGCAGGCTCGCGGTGGAGGTGAACACACCGGCCGGTTTGCCGACCAGCGCGCCGGTCAGCCAGAGATTGCTGGTGCCGTCGAGAAAGTATTTCAGTGGGGCCGCCATGTTACCGAAGCGGGTCGGGCTGCCCAGTGCCAGACCGGCACAATTTTTCAGATCATCGAGGGTCGCGTAGAGCGCGCCTTCTGCGGGGATGTCCGGGGCAACGGCTTCGCACTCGGTGGAAATCGCCGGTACCGTGCGCAACCGCGCTTCGATTCCGGCCTGTTCGACACCGCGGGCGATCTGCCGGGCCATCTCATTGGTCGAGCCGCTGCGGCTGTAATACAGAACCAGAATGTACGGCGCGCTCACGGCAGCAACTCCAGAATGTTTTCCGGTGGACGGCCGATGACTGCTTTGTCGCCGACTTCGAGAATCGGCCGTTCCATCAGTTTGGGGCGTGCGGCGATGGCGTCGATCAGTTGCGCTTCGTTGAGGCTTTCATCCGCGAGCTGAAGCATTTTGTATTCATCTTCCCCACTGCGCAGCAACTGCCGTGCGCTGATCCCGAGCTTGCCAAGCAGCGCCTTGATTTGCGCCGCATTCAGCGGGGTTTCGAGGTAGCGCACCACGGTTGGCGACAGGCCGCGGGCTTCGAGCAGTTCCAGTGCGCCGCGGGATTTCGAGCAGCGCGGATTGTGATAAAGCGTCAGATCGGTCATGGCGGGTCGCTTCTGGCGTAAAGTGGCGGCTATTCTAACTGTGCAGCGCGCAATCCAGAACCGTCAGAGGCGATGGGTCGCAGGCGCCTTCGAATTTTCTCAAGGAACACGACATGACACGGCGATTGGCAGCGGCATTGACGGTAATCGGGGCGTTGATGCTGGGGGGCTGCGGCAATGATTACGGGATCGACCAGAACGGCCAGAAGGTCGCGTCCGAGCGTCTCGACAAACACTGGGTGGTGCTCAACTACTGGGCCGAATGGTGCGGCCCGTGTCGCACGGAGATTCCGGAACTCAATCATCTGGCTGACGAACTCAAGAGCAAGAACGTGGGGGTGTTTGGCGTCAACTTCGACAACGTGCAAGGCGCGGAACTGAAAGAAGCCAGCGAGAAACTCGGCATCAAGTTCACCGTGCTGGCGCAGGATCCGGCGGAGCTGTTCGAATTGCCGCGCAGCGAGGCATTGCCGGTGACTTACATCATCGACGACAAGGGCAAGGTGCGGGAGCAGTTGCTGGGTGAGCAGACGGCGGCGGGGGTGATGGCGAAGCTGGAGGCGTTGCAGGCGGCCAAATAGGCAGTTGTTCGGCAGGATCGTTCCCACGCTTTGCGTGGGAATGCCGCCCGGGACGCTCCGCGTCCCTGTGACGCAGAGCGTCACTTGATGCATTCCCACGCAGGAGCGTGGGAACGATCATTACAGCGATGGCGATCAGCTAGTGAGGCTTAACCCTCTTCCAGCCACCAGCGCAACGGCTTGCCCTCTGCCGGCCAGAAACGCATCTGTTCGATCGGCGAGATGTCCCAGCGTTCGACCTTTTCCAGTGCCTGCAAAAACCGTTGTTCCTGCTCCATCAACGCTGGGGCGCAGAGTTTGCGGGTCTTGCCGATCTTGCCGAACGACAGCTTGTCGCCATCCTGCGTGTACGGCGCGAACCAATGGTTGCAGCCGCCGTTGCCGTAGGCACGGCCATCATCGCCGAGGGTCACGGTCAGATGACTGTAATCCATCAGCGGCCGCTCGCCGATCCATTCCAGAATGTAGCTGCGGTTGTGTTGCAGTTGCACCGGCTCGGCGGCGCAACCCGCCAAACCAACACCGACCAGAGCGGCCAGGGCGAAGCGTTTCATCACGCGGGCTCCTGGCATTTCGGGCACAGGTGCTTGTCGCCCACGGCTTTCCAGCCCAGCTCGGCGATGCGCGCGGTGGCAGCCGGTTTTTCAGCGGTCTTGCCGAGTTTGGCGTCGACCGCGAATTCAAAACTCAGCGCTTTGCCACAGCTGTCGCAGTTGACCTGCCAGGTATGGATCGCCAGTTCGCCGAACAGCGGGCCGGTGGTCATCGCGGTCCATTGGCCCGGCGGGTTGATCAGGTGGCGGACGGTGTCGACGGTCAGGCGCATGGACAAATCCTTGCTGCCTTTGAGGGTCACCAGCAGGACATCACCGATGCGGATCGAGCCACCGTTGCCGGTGACCTGATAGCGGCCCGGTACGAGGGCGCGGCATTCGGTGAGGGTGTGTTGCGGGTTCATCAGGGTGTAGCGGAAATCGTGTTCGACCATGGGTCCTCCAAATATGCGCGACATGCTAGCACGGCCCCGATTGCAGAATGATGCGCGCTTGCGACCTTCGATCCGGTTCAAATCGGCCAGCACTCATGGCAAACTGCCGGCCCCGAATCTGAAGGAACGGAACATGGCGCTGATCGAATGTTATGAATGCAAGCGGAGCATCAGTTCCGAAGCGCTGGTGTGCATTCACTGCGGGGCGCCGATGGCCGAACACGCCGCCATGCAGGCGAAACCGGCAGCCAGCTCGACGATTTCCTTTGGCAGCCTGCCACGTAACAAAGCCGTGCCCGAAGTATCGATGGCGCCGACGCCCGAGCCGTTACCCAAGGTGATGCCGGCCGCAGCCGGGCGGCGCCGCCGTCAGCAGGCCGAGCAAGCGCTTGAACAGACCGCCAACCCCGACGGCAGCCGCCCGGTCGAGGGCTGGCTGAAGATCATGGTGTTTCTGCTGCCGATGGTGTTTGTCTGGTTCCTGCTGCGCAATGGTCATTCGGCGAAACAGCGGCTGTTCGGTTTCGGCTGGCTGGCCTTGCTGATCCTGGCGTCTTCGCTGTCGCCAAAGTAACCGGGGCGACTCAACCCTCGACCTGGTTCTGCGGCATGCCTGCCGCCCAGGTCGCGATGTTGCTCAGCGTGGTTGCGGCAATCGCACCCAGTGCCTCGCGTGTCAGAAAGGCCTGATGCGCGGTGATGATCACGTTTGGAAAAGTCAGCAAGCGTGCCAGCACATCGTCCTGCAAGGGCAGGTCCGAGCGGTCCTCGAAAAACAGCTGCGCCTCTTCTTCATACACATCCAGCCCCAGATAACCGAGTTGGCCGTCCTTCAGCGCGTCGATCAGCGCCGGTGTGTCGACCAGACCGCCGCGCCCGGTATTGATCAGCATGGCGCCGGGCTGCATGTGCGCCAGCGAATCACGGTTGATCAGGTGCTTGCTCTGCTCATTGAGCGGGCAATGCAGGCTGATGATTCGCGACTGCGCGAGCAGTTCCGGCAGGCTCAGATAACGCGCGCCCAAAGCGAGCACATCCGGATTCGGGTACGGGTCGTAAGCGAGTAATTTACAGCCGAAGCCGTGCATGATTTTCGCAAATGTCGCGCCGATCTGCCCGGTGCCGACAATCCCGACGGTCTTGCCGACCAGATCGAAACCGGTCAGGCCATGCAAGCTGAAATCGCCTTCGCGGGTGCGGTTATAGGCGCGGTGCAAGCGTCGGTTGAGGGCGAGGATCAGCGCCACCGCGTGCTCGGCCACCGCATGCGGCGAATACGCCGGCACGCGCACCACGGCCAGTCCGAGGCGTTTGGCGGCGATCAGATCGACGTGGTTGTAACCCGCCGAACGCAAGGCGATCAGGCGGGTGCCGCCGGCGGCCAGACGTTCCAGCACCGCCGCGCTGAGGTCGTCATTGATGAACGCGCAAACCACCTCATGCGCATCGGCCAGTGCCACCGTGTCGAGGCTCAGCCGCGCCGGTTGAAAGTGCAGCTCGATGTCCGGCGGGCAGTCGGCGCCGAGGAAACTGTCGCGGTCGTAGGTCTGGCTGCTGAAAACGATGGTGCGCATGCAATCCTCCTTGAACATCGACAGGCTTGAATCATCGTCTGCCACTTTAGCGCTGACAGCGCCGCCGGGTATTGCCGTGGATCAGGCGCTGATCTTCGCCTGCGCCGCCAATCGGTTGATTGCCCGTTCCAGTTCATCCAGCGCCAGAGTGGCTTTCGGGTCGTTCTGTTTGAGCAGGGTTTCGCTGCGCTGGCAGGCCGCGCGCAATTGCGGCACGCCGCAGTAACGGGTGGCGCCGTGCAGGCGATGCACGCGTTCGAGCAGCGCGTTCTGATCGTGGCTGTCGCGAGCGGCGCGGATGGCTTCGCGGTCGGCTTCCAGCGAGGCCAGCAGCATTGCCAGCATGTCCGCGGCCAGGTCGGCCTTGCCGGCGGCCAGACGCAAACCTTCTTCATGATCGAGCACCGGCAATTCATTGCTGCTCGCCGTGCTGTCGCTGCCGCGCTCCGGCGCTTGATTGCGCAGGGCCAGCCCCGTCCATTTCAGCACCACCTGCGCCAGTTGCCGTTCGCTGATCGGTTTGGTCAGATAGTCGTCCATGCCGCTTTGCAGCAGCGCGCGTTTTTCATTGGCCATGGCGTGGGCGGTGAGGGCGACAATCGGCAACGGCGTGCTGTGCCGCTCGCTTTCCCACTGGCGGATCGCTTCGGTGCTCTGGCGACCGTCCATGCCCGGCATCTGCACGTCCATCAGCACCAGATCGAACGATTCGGTCTGCACCGCTTTGACCGCCGCGTAACCGCTTTCTACCGCAAGGACCTTGGCGCCCATGTCTTCGAGCAGGGTCTGCACCAGCAGCAGGTTGGCCGGGTTGTCGTCGACACACAGCACTTTCGGCGCCCGGCTCGACAGCGGCTCGCCCGGTTCATGGCGCGGCTGGCGCGGGTTGACCAGATCGGACAGGGCCCGTCGCAGTTTGCGCGTGCACGCCGGTTTGGCTTGCAACTGGCTGTGCGGGTTGGGCACCGACAGATGGAACAGCGTCTGCTCGGTGGTCGGGCACAACACCAGTACTTTGCAGCCGAGGTGTTCGAGGTCCCAGATGTGCTGGTTCAAGCGCTCGGGCAGCATGTCGTTGCTGGTGATGCCGATGACCGCCAGATCGATCGCCTGATCGGTCTGGTGCGCGCCGGTGACGCCGTTGGTCAGGCTTTCAAGGGTATTGAACGGGGTGACGTCGAGGCCGCAATCTTCCAGTTGATGTTGCAGGGCCTGCCGCGCCAGTTCGTGGTTTTCCAGCACCGCGACGCGACGCCCGAGCAGTGGCGCGGCGGGCATGTCTTCGGCGTCGTCGCGGGTTTTCGGCAGGCTCAGGCTGATCCAGAATTCCGAGCCTTCGCCCGGCGTGCTGTCGACGCCGATTTCGCCGCCCATCTGCTCGATCAAACGTTTCGATATCACCAGCCCCAAACCGGTCCCGCCGGGTTGGCGCGACAGCGAATTGTCCGCCTGGCTGAACGCCTGGAACAACGCGCGCACGTCCTGATTGGACAGGCCGATGCCGGTGTCCTGAATGCTGATACGCAGTTGCACGCTGTCTTCGTGTTCGTCTTCCAGCATGGCCCGAGCAACGATGGTGCCTTCGCGGGTGAACTTGATCGCATTGCTGACCAGGTTGGTGAGGATCTGCTTGAGCCGCAGCGGATCGCCGACCAGCGACAGCGGCGTGTCGCGGTAAACCAGACTGACCAGTTCCAGTTGCTTGGCGTGCGCCGCCGGGGCAAGGATGGTCAGGGTGTCCTGGAGCAGGTCGCGCAGGTTGAACGGGATATGGTCGAGCACCAGTTTGCCGGCCTCGATTTTCGAGAAATCGAGAATCTCGTTGATGATCCCCAGCAGGCTGTCGGCGGATTTTTCGATGGTGCCCAGATAATCGAGCTGGCGCGGGGTCAGTTCGCTTTTCTGCAATAAATGAGTGAAGCCGAGGATACCGTTCAGAGGCGTGCGGATCTCGTGGCTCATATTGGCGAGAAATTCCGATTTGATCCGGCTCGCCTCCAGCGCCTCTTTGCGCGCCAGATCCAGCTCGATGTTCTGAATCTCGATGGTTTCCAGATTCTGGCGCACGTCTTCGGTGGCCTGATCGACACTGTGCTGCAATTCTTCGCGGGCATTTTGCAGCGTGCCGGCCATGCGATTGATGCCCGAGGCCAGTTCATCCAGCTCCTGACTGCCGAGCGGCGGCAAACGGGTCTCGAGGTGGCCGTCCTTGAGCTGGGCGACGGCTTGTTTGATCTGGCCGAGCGGGCGGTTGATCGTGCGGCCCATGCGCAATGCCAGCAGCGCCGCGCCGGCCAGCCCGGCGGCGATCAGCAGCAGGCTGGCGAACAGGCTGCGATAGCCGCGCAGCAACATGCCGTTGTGCGACAGCTCCAGCTCGACCCAGCCGAGCAGGCGGTCGGACTCTTCCGGGATCAGCTCGCCGGCGAGGTTGCGGTGCTTGCCGAATACTGGCATCAGATACCGGGTGGCGTCGTTGCCGCTGCGCCGTTGCAATTGCGCGCTGTCGCCGCTTGGCGCCTGATTGAGCATGGTCGGGCCGGCGTGGGCCAGTGGCGAGCGATCCGCGGCGAGAAATGTCACCGCGCGCACGTCGGGTTGTTCCAGCGACTGCGTGGCGATGCGCTCGAGCAGTTCGTTGTTGCCGTGGCCCATGGCCGGCGCGACCAGCGGTGCCAGTTGCTCGGCGATCATTTCGCCGCGCTGCATCAATTGGGTCTGCAAGTCGGACTGCTGCGTCCAGGTGAAATACCCGCCCAGCACCAGCGCCATCAGGCTGGTCGGCAACAAGGTCAGCAACAATACCCGACCTTTGATTCCCAGTTTCTTGAGCACGCCTGTCTCCTGCATCCCGCTGATCTGTTGACTCATGCGTGCATCCGGCACGCGACATGGGCGCAGTGTAGCGATTTGCTCGCGGGCAATCTTCGGAAAAATGTGTGCGCAATCGCGACGCCCGAACAGGCGCGTTGGTCTGGTGGCCGATCCTTGAGTTGCCGCGGGCCCGGCAATCTTGAATAATCGCGCCCAACTGAGAATTACTTGCAGATACTCATGACTCCTGTTTCCGTTGGCCAGCCACGCATTCTTTCCATCGAAGACGATCCGGTGCTCGGTGCCTATGTGCATGAACATCTGGGCCGCAGCGGCTTTCAGGTGACCTGGTGCCAGAATGGCGCGGAAGGCTTGAACATCGCCAGGCACCAGCCGTTCGACGTGGTGCTGATGGACATTCTCTTGCCGGGGCTCGACGGCTTGAAGCTGCTGACGCAATTGCGCCAGAGCCATTCGACGCCGGTGCTGTTGATGTCGGCCCTTGGCGCCGAAGCGGATCGCATCAGCGGTTTCCGCCTCGGTGCCGATGATTATTTGCCCAAGCCGTTCAGCATGGCCGAGTTGCATGTGCGCATCGAAGCCATCCTGCGCCGGGTCGCCCTTGATCGCCGCCCGGCGGCGGCTGTGCTGCCAGCGGCAGGCGGTGCGCTGCGCTTCGACGATGAACAGTGCGAGGTGTTTTTCCGCGAGCAGGCCGCCGGGCTGACCCGCAGCGAGTTCCGCTTGCTCGACACCCTCAACCGCAACGACGAAGAAGTGCTGAGCAAAGCCTTCCTTTATCAGCATGTGCTGCAACGCGGCTACGCCGCCCATGATCGCAGCCTCGACATGCACATCAGCCAGATCCGCCGCAAACTCAAGGCCATCGGTTACACCGAGCGCGAAGTGCGCACTGTCTGGGGCAAGGGCTACGTATTGAGTGGCGCCGATGAAACGCTCTGAACTGCCGGGGCGGCATTCGCTGTTCTGGAAGCTGGCTCTGCTGCTGGTGGCGTTCTGTCTGCTGATGATCTGGCTGAGCTGGTCATGGGGCCGCTACATGGAGGAGCGCAATCAGTTCCTCTCCGACGAAGCTCGCGCAACGCTCAGTCGCTATGCGGCGCAAGCGGAGCAGGCCTGGCAGCACGGCGGCCGCCACGGCGTGGATGACTGGCTGCAAAGCATGGAATTGCGCGAGGCCAGTTGGGTGGGCGTGATTGGCGGCAATTTGCAGTCGCTCAGCAGCGAGCCGTTGAACGAGGCGGACGTGCAGCACCTGACTTTCCTGCGCGGCCTCGACTGGCCTATCCACAAGAAGGGCCGGCCGTGGCTGCGTGTGCCGTTTCCTAAAGAACCGTCCGCCGGCATCCTCGTCATCGAGTTGCCGGAACGCTATGTGCCGGGCAAATACAGGGTGTTCTGGCGCGTCATTACCAATGGCGTGATTCCCGGGCTGTTCACCTTGTTGTTGTGCGTCGGCCTGTACCGCTTGCTGGTGGTGCCCCTCAATAACCTGCGTGAACAGGCCAACGCCTGGCGCGCCGACCAATTGAATGTGCGCCTGTCGAGTGGCATGACCCAGCGCCCCGACGAACTCGGTGAGCTGGCCCGTGCGTTCGATTCGATGTCCGAACGCCTGCAAACCACCGTCGCCGTGCAACAGCAGCTATTGCGCGATTTATCCCATGAACTGCGCACGCCGCTGAGCCGCCTGCGCGTCGCCAGTGAAGGTGAACAAGGGCTACCGCAGTTGCGCGAACGCATTGGCCGCGAGGTTGACGGCATGCAGCGGCTGGTCGAAGACACCTTGCAACTGGCGTGGCTCGACACCGACCGCACACCCTTGCCGGACGAGGCGATCCAGATTCAGGCACTGTGGGAAATGCTCACCGACAACGCCTGTTACGAAAGCGGCTGGCCGAGCTTGCAGTTGCAGTGCTCGGTCGATGCATCGTGCTGGGTGCGCGGCAACCTCAATACCTTGGCGCAGGCGCTGGAGAATATTCTGCGCAATGCGATTCGGCATTCGCCCGAGGGCGGGATTGTGCGTCTCGATGCACGGCGCGATGGCGATTATTGGCATCTGTGGCTGGAAGATCAGGGCGGCGGCGTGGCTGAGGCGGATCTGGAGCGGATCTTTTCACCGTTCATTCGATTGGACGGATCGAGACCCGGGGATGGCGGGTTTGGTTTGGGCTTGAGCATTGCGCGCAATGCCGTGCAGCGGCAGGGCGGGTTGCTCTGGGCGGAAAATACCGGGGCGGGGCTGCGGCTGAATTTGCGCTTGCTGGCGGATGAGGGTGTCGCACCGACTGACGCTATCGCTGGCAAGCCAGCTCCCACAGGGAGTTTCTGCCAAACACAAATCGTGTGAAGATCCGATCTCTGTGGGAGCTGGCTTGCCAGCGATGAGGCCATCCGCATCGCAGCAGATGAAGTCTGGCGACCTAAAAGTCGCACCACTGGTGCGACTATTGCTGCTTATTCCCATAAACCATAAGCACCGCACTTTGCGTGATATGGCCTGCGCGGGTTTGCCGGTATGATAGGCGCCCCCGCACGTCTGGATTGCGAATACGCCATGACCCTGCAGTACCCAACCATCGCCGATTGCGTCGGCAACACGCCGCTGGTGCGTTTGCAGCGCCTGCCCGGCGCCACCAGCAACACCCTTTTGCTCAAGCTCGAAGGGAACAACCCGGCGGGTTCGGTCAAGGACCGTCCGGCGCTGTCGATGATCACCCGTGCCGAGTTGCGCGGGCAGATCCACGCCGGCGATACGCTGATCGAGGCGACTTCCGGCAACACCGGCATCGCCTTGGCCATGGCGGCCGCGATCAAGGGTTACAAGATGATCCTGATCATGCCGGACAATTCCAGCGCCGAGCGTAAAGCAGCGATGACCGCGTATGGCGCCGAGCTGATTCTGGTCAGTCAGGAAGAAGGCATGGAAGGCGCGCGCGATCTGGCGCAGCGCATGGAAGCCGAAGGCCACGGCAAGGTGCTTGATCAGTTCGCCAACGGTGATAACCCCGAAGCGCACTACACCACCACCGGTCCGGAGATCTGGCGCCAGACCCAGGGCAGCATCACCCATTTCGTCAGTTCGATGGGCACCACCGGCACCATCATGGGCGTCTCGCGCTATTTGAAAGAGCAGAGCGACAGCGTGCAGATCGTCGGTCTGCAACCGATGGAAGGCTCCGCCATTCCCGGCATCCGCCGCTGGCCGCAGGAATATCTGCCGAAGATCTATCAGGCCGACCGTGTCGACCGCATCGTCGACATGGCGCAAAGCGAAGCCGAGGACGTCACCCGTCGCCTGGCCCGCGAAGAAGGCATCTTCTGCGGCGTGTCTTCGGGCGGTGCGGTGGCAGCAATGCTGCGCTTGTCCAAAGAAGTTGAAAACGCGGTGATCGTCGCGATCATTTGCGACCGTGGCGACCGTTACCTGTCGACCGGCATTTTCGACGCGCCCAACTGATGGCCAAACACGAGAGAGGCCTGCGCTTCCAGCCTACCGGCGGCAGCAAGGCTGCACAAATCCCGACCGGCAAAAAGCAGCGCTTGAACATCGAGCGCCTGGCCAATGACGGCCGCGGTATCGCGTTTTTCGAAGGCAAAACCTGGTTCGTCCTCGGCGCTCTCGCCGGCGAAGAAGTCGAGGCGCGGGTGCTTGGCGCCCACGGCAAAGTCGTCGAGGCGCGCACCGAACGCGTGTTCAAGGCCAGCCAATTGCGTCGCCCGGCGCCATGCCCGCATGCCGGTCGCTGCGGCGGTTGCAGCGTGCAGCACCTGCCCCATGACGAACAACTCGCCCTGAAACAGCGCATGCTCGCCGAGCAATTGTCGCGCGTTGCCAGCGTTGAGCCGCAAGAATGGGCTGCGCCGTTGACCGGCCCGGAATTCGGCTATCGCCGTCGCGCGCGGATTGCGGTGCGCTGGGACATGAAGGCAAAGCAACTTGAAGTGGGTTTCCGCGCCGCCGGCAGTCAGGACATCGTGGCGATCAGCGAATGCCCGGTGCTGGTACAGCCCTTGCAGCCGATCATGACTGGATTGCCGGAGATGCTACGGCGTTTGAGCAAGCCGCAAGCGCTGGGCCATGTCGAATTGTTCAGCGGCTCGTCACTGGCCGTATTGCTGCGGCACATGGCGCCGCTGTCCGAAGCGGACCTGACGATCCTCAAGGATTTCTGCCAATTCCATGAGGCGCAATTGTGGCTGCATGGCGAAGGCGAGCCGCAACCGGTCGACGCCAGCCAGGCGCTGGGTTATCACCTGGAACAATGGGACCTCGATCTGGCCTATCGCCCCGGCGACTTCGTTCAGGTCAATGCCGGCGTCAACGAGGCGATGGTCGCCCAGGCGCTGGACTGGCTGAAGCCGAGAGCAGAGGAACGCGTGCTGGACCTGTTTTGCGGTCTGGGCAACTTCGCGTTGCCGTTGGCCCAAAGCGTGCGTGAAGTGGTAGCGGTCGAAGGCGTGCAGACCATGGTCGAGCGCGCCGCAGCCAACGCCGCCAGTAACAATTTGCATAACACAAAGTTTTTTCAAGCCGATTTATCCCAGCCTTTGAGCGATGCCCAGTGGATCGGAAACGGCTTTTCTGCGGTACTCTTGGACCCACCCCGTGACGGTGCTTTCGAGGTGGTGCGCAAGCTGGCGAGCCTGGGTGCCAAACGGCTGGTGTATGTGTCGTGCAACCCTGCAACTCTGGCGCGCGATACGGTCGAATTGATCAAGCAGGGCTACCGGTTAAAACGTGCCGGGATTCTCGATATGTTTCCTCAGACGGCGCATGTCGAGGCCATGGCGTTATTTGAAGCGAGCCAGGACGGCTCGTCTGAATCCGTCTGATCTGTCCGTGCCGCGCTCGCCTGAGCCCCGCGAGCGCTACCGGGCGATGAGGATCAGCGATTTGACGCATTGAATCTGCGTCGTAGGGAAGGTAAAGCAGCATGGTACAGGTGAGAGCACACCAGCCGATCAACACCGACGGCAGTATCAATCTCGAGGCTTGGCTCGATCACGCGGTCAGTGTCGATCTGGCACTGGATCGCGAAGCCTTGAAAGAAGCCTGCGAGTTCGCTCGCGAGGCTGAGCAGCAATCCAACGCGAAGAAGAATCTGTGGGCCGAAGGCTCCGGCAGTTTCAGCACCGGTCTGGAAATCGCCGAGATTCTGGCCGACCTCAAGCTCGATCAGGATTCGCTGGTCGCTGCGGTGCTGTATCGCGGCGTGCGCGAGGGCCAGATCGAACTCGCTGCCGTCGGCCAGCGTTTCGGCCCGGTGGTGGCCAAGCTGATCGACGGCGTGCAGCGCATGGCCGCCATCAGCGCCAGCCTCAGCCCGCGCCAGTCGATGGTGATGGGCACTCAGGGGCAGGTAGAGAACCTGCGCAAGATGCTCGTGGCGATGGTCGATGACGTGCGCGTCGCGCTGATCAAACTGGCCGAACGCACCTGCGCGATCCGCGCGGTGAAGACCGCCGACGACGAAAAGCGTAACCGCGTCGCCCGCGAAGTCTTCGACATCTATGCGCCGCTCGCGCACCGCCTCGGCATCGGCCATATTAAATGGGAACTGGAGGACTTGTCCTTCCGTTACCTGGAGCCCGATCAATACAAGCAGATCGCCAAGTTGCTCCACGAGCGACGGCTGGACCGCGAGCGTTTCATCGCTGACGTGATGACCCAGCTCAAGGACGAATTGCAAGCCACGGGTGTCGAGGCCGACATCAGCGGGCGGGCCAAACACATCTATTCGATCTGGCGCAAAATGCAGCGCAAGGGTCTGGAGTTCAGCCAGATCTACGACGTGCGTGCGGTGCGCGTGCTGGTCCCGGAAATGCGCGATTGCTACACCGCGCTGGGTATCGTCCACACCTTGTGGCGGCACATCCCGAAAGAATTCGACGACTACATCGCCAACCCGAAAGAGAACGGCTACCGCTCGCTGCACACCGCAGTGATCGGCCCGGAAGGCAAGGTCCTCGAGGTACAGATCCGTACGCACTCGATGCACGAAGAGGCCGAACTCGGCGTCTGCGCACACTGGCGCTACAAGGGCACCGACGTCAAATCCGGTTCCAATCACTACGAAGAGAAAATTTCCTGGCTGCGTCAGGTGCTTGAGTGGCACGAAGAGCTGGGCGACATCGGCGGGCTGGCCGAACAGCTGCGCGTCGATATCGAGCCAGACCGGGTCTACATCTTTACCCCCGACGGTCACGCCATCGATTTGCCCAAAGGCGCGACACCGCTGGACTTCGCCTACCGCGTGCACACCGAGATCGGCCACAACTGCCGTGGCGCGAAGATCAACGGGCGCATCGTCCCGCTCAACTACAGCCTGCAGACCGGTGAGCAGGTCGAGATCATCACCAGCAAGCACGGCACGCCGAGCCGCGACTGGCTGAACTCGAACCTCGGTTACGTCACCACCTCGCGGGCGCGGGCGAAGATCGTGCACTGGTTCAAATTGCAGGCGCGCGACCAGAACGTCGCCGCCGGCAAGACCCTGATCGAGCGCGAACTGACGCGCCTCGGCCTGCCGGCGGTGGACTTCGACAAGCTGGCCGACAAGGCCAACATGAAAACCGCCGAAGACATGTTCGCCGCCCTCGGCGCCGGCGACTTGCGTCTGGCGCAACTGGTCAACCTCGCACAGCAACTGGTCGAGCCGGAGCGCGGCAACGAACAGCTGGAGCTGATTCCGCGCAAGGCCACCGGCTACAAACCGGGCAAGCGTGGCGACATTCAGATCCAGGGCGTCGGCAACCTGATGACGCAAATGGCCGGCTGCTGCCAGCCGCTGCCGGGCGATGCGATCGTGGGCTACATCACTCAAGGGCGTGGCGTGAGCATTCACCGTCAGGACTGCGCCTCGGTGCTGCAACTGGGCGGGCGCGAGCCGGAGCGGATCATCCAGGTCAGCTGGGGCCCGGTGCCGGTGCTCACCTACCCGGTGGACATCGTCATTCGCGCCTACGACCGTTCCGGTCTGCTGCGTGACGTCTCGCAGGTGCTGCTCAACGAGCGCATCAACGTGCTGGCGGTCAACACCCGCTCGAACAAGGAGGACAACACCGCGCTGATGTCGCTGACCATTGAAATCCCTGGTCTGGACGCGCTGGGACGCTTGCTGGGGCGGATTTCGCAATTGCCGAACATCATCGAAACGCGGCGTAACCGTACCCCGTGAAGATGACTCTGATCCCATGTGGGAGCTGGCTTGCCAGCGATGCAGACAACTCGGTCTCTCAGGATAATCGAGGTGATGCAATCGCTGGCAAGCCAGCTCCCACAGGATTTTGTGGTGAGACAGATAAATGATGTATTCACTTGAAGACCTGCTCCACCTGATGTCCCGCCTGCGCGATCCGCAGTTCGGTTGCCCGTGGGACATCAAGCAGACTTACGCCACCATCGTTCCGCACACCCTCGAAGAAGCCTACGAAGTGGCCGATGCCATCGAGCGCGGTGACTTCGATCATTTGCAGGGCGAACTCGGCGATCTGCTGTTTCAGGTGGTGTATTACAGCCAGTTGGCCAAGGAAGAAGGGCGTTTCGAATTCGCCGGGGTGATCGACAGCATCACCCGCAAGCTGATCCGCCGTCATCCGCACGTATTCCCCACCGGCGACCTGTATGCGCCGCTCGACGTACCGCGTTTGAGTGAAGAACAGGTCAAGCAGCGCTGGGAAGAAATCAAGGCCGAAGAGCGCGCCGAGAAGTCCGTTGCACCGGAACAATTGTCGTTGCTCGATGATGTACCCGCCGCGCTGCCGGCGTTGTCGCGTTCGGCGAAATTGCAGAAGCGCGCCGCGCAGGTCGGTTTCGACTGGCCGGACGCCTTGCCGGTGCTCGACAAGGTGCGTGAAGAGCTCGACGAAGTGCTCGAAGCCATGTCCGAAAACGATCCCGTCGCGGTGGCAGACGAGATCGGCGATCTGCTGTTTACCGTGGTCAATCTGGCGCGGCATCTGAAGGTCGACCCGGAAACCGCCTTGCGTGGCGCCAACGGCAAGTTTGAAAGACGTTTCCGTTTTATCGAACAGGCATTGCGCGACACCCACCGTCCCATAGAAGATTGCACCCTCGAAGAGTTGGACGCCCTCTGGGGCGAAGCCAAACGTCAGGAAAAGAATGTGCCCGGCTGCGGCTGAGCCACTGCCCAAGTGAGTAAGCACCATGAGTATTTCCCTTCGCGATCAGTTGCTCAAAGCAGGCCTGGTCAACCAAAAGCAGGCCAAGCAGGTCAGCAAGGACAAGCAGAAGCAGCAGCGCCTGGCTCACAAGGGTCAGATCGAACTGGATGACTCGCAGCAGCGCGCCGCCCAGGAAGCCATGGCCGAGAAGGTCAAGCGCGACCAGGAGCTGAACCGTCAGGCGAAAGAGAAGGCCGAAGCCAAGGCGCGCGCTGCGCAGGTCAAGCAGTTGATCGAAGTCTCGCGTCTGCCGAAGCTGACCACCGAGGACTACTACAACTTCGTCGACGACAAGAAGGTCAAGCGTATCTCGGTCAACACGCTGATGCGCAACAAGCTCAGCAATGGTTCGCTGGCGATCGTCCACCATAACGGCGGTTACGAAGTGATCCCGCGTGAAGCGGCGCTGAAGATCCAGGAACGTGACCCACAGCGCATCGTCCAGCTCAACGTCAAGACCGAAGAGGTCAGCACCGAGGACGATCCGTACGCGGCTTACCAGATCCCGGATGACCTGATGTGGTAATCCGCTGAAGGCCACAACGACAAACCCCGCTCATGGCGGGGTTTGTCGTTTTCAATGCTGTGGTTGTTTCAGGAGGAGCGGGCGTCGCGTTGTTGTTCCTGGACTTCGAGTTCGGCCTTGTAGTTGTGGGCATCGACTTCGCTGTGGAACATGCCGACCAGCAAGTCTTGTTGATGCACATCCCAAATGCGGATGCCGGCGGCCACGCCTTCGTGGGACATGTGTGAATCGTCGCGTTCAGTTACTTTTACAGTCATCTGCTAGCTCCAAATCTCAGGTTATCTGCAGCAAGGCCTGTGCAGGACTCTGTTATAGGATTTGTTAGCCGGCTAAGTAAACGGCCGATTCGCGCAAGGTGTTGTTGCGTATTTTGCAACAGTGCTACAGCCCGCGTAATCCGCGACATTCGGTCGCAGGGCGTTTGGTTTCATGACAAACGTTTCATTTTCAGCGCACCGCAAAACCCTGTGGGAGCTGGCTTGCCAGCGATGACGTCGGCACAGTGGGTATCTTCATTACCTGACACTCCGCTATCGCTGGCAAGCCAGCTCCCACAGGGATCAGAGGTGTGCTGTAGTTTCTGCAGGCCAAAAAAAACGCCCCGAACCAGTCGGGGCGTTTTCATGTGCGGCTCAAGCAGGGGGAATTACTTGCCTTCCCAACGCTTCAGCACCAGCGTGGCGTTGGTGCCGCCGAAGCCGAAGCTGTTGCTCATCACGGTGTTGATGGTGGCGTTTTCGCGGGTCTTGGTCAGCACCGGCAGGTCGGCCACTTCAGGGTCCAGCTCGTCGATGTTGGCGGAGCCGGCAATGAAGTTGCCTTCCATCATCAGCATGCAGTAGATCGCTTCGTGAACGCCGGCGGCGCCCAGGGAGTGACCGGACAGGCTCTTGGTCGAGCTGATCGCCGGAGCCTTGTCGCCGAACACTTCACGCACACCTTTCATTTCCGCAACGTCACCGACCGGAGTCGAGGTGCCGTGGGTGTTCAGGTAGTCGATCGGGGTGTCGACGGTGGACAGCGCCTGCTGCATGCAGCGGATCGCGCCTTCGCCACTCGGGGCAACCATGTCGTAGCCGTCGGAGGTCGCGCCGTAGCCGACGATTTCCGCATAGATTTTCGCGCCGCGGGCCAGAGCGTGTTCCAACTCTTCGACCACGACCATGCCGCCACCGCCAGCGATGACGAAACCGTCACGGTCGGCGTCGTAGGCACGGGAAGCCTGTTCCGGGGTTTCGTTACGCTTGCTGGACAGCGCGCCCATTGCGTCGAACAGGAACGACTGGCTCCAGTGTTCCTCTTCACCGCCGCCGGCGAAGACGATGTCCTGCTTGCCCATCTGGATCTGTTCCATGGCGGTACCGATGCAGTGAGCACTGGTGGCGCAGGCAGAAGCGATGGAGTAGTTCAGGCCCTTGATCTTGAACGGGGTGGCCAGGCAAGCGGAAACGGTGCTGCTCATGGTCCGCGTCACGCGGTACGGGCCGACACGCTTCACGCCTTTCTCACGCAGGATGTCCAGCGCTTCCATCTGGTTCAGCGTGGAGGCACCACCGGAACCGGCGATCAGGCCAGTGCGCGGGTTGGACACTTGCTCTTCGGTCAGGCCGGAGTCAGCAATCGCGTCTTTCATGGCCAGGTAGGCGTAAGCCGCTGCGTGACCGACGAAGCGATAGATCTTGCGATCGATCAGTTCTTCAAGGTTGAGGTCGATGGAGCCGGAAACCTGGCTACGCAGACCCATTTCGGCGTATTCCGGGTTGAACCGGATGCCAGGGCGGCTTGCACGCAGGTTAGCGGAGACGGTCTCTTTGTCATTGCCCAGGCACGAAACGATGCCCAGACCAGTGATAACGACGCGGCGCATGCGAATAACCCTTAGAAGTTGTCAGTGGAGGTGAACACGCCGACGCGAAGGCCTTCGGCGGTGTAGATTTCGCGACCGTCGACAGTCACCGAACCATCGGCGATGGCCAGGTTCAGCTTGCCCTTGAGGACGCGTTTGATATGAATGTTGTAGGTGACTTTCTTGGCGGTCGGCAGGACCTGACCGAAGAACTTCACTTCGCCCGAACCCAGCGCACGGCCGCGGCCCGGCAGGCCTTGCCAGCCGAGGAAGAAACCGACCAGTTGCCACATGGCATCCAGACCCAGGCAGCCCGGCATCACCGGATCGCCTTCGAAGTGGCACGCGAAGAACCACAGGTCAGGGTTGATATCCAGTTCGGCGACCAATTCACCTTTGCCGTACTTGCCGCCTTCTTCGCTGATCAGGGTGATGCGATCCACCATCAGCATGTTCGGGGCGGGCAGTTGCGCGTTACCTGGGCCGAACAGCTCACCGCGACTGCAGCGCAGCAGATCTTCCCGAGTAAAGGCGTTTTGTTTGGTCATGCGAGCTCCTCAATAATCCCATGCGGCAGGTGGGGCAAATCTTCCCGACCGTTCGAAGCGTTCATGCCTCGAACCGGCAGCCTACTCATAGACTATTGCGTTGTGGTGAAAGTCACAGCACCAAGGACATGAATGTACACTTGTGCACTGAAATTTTTATTCAAGCCCCTTTTGGGGCTCGTTCGGGTGCCTAAGACTGCCGCACTTTCGCTTTTCACGCCAGTCGCAGATGGTCGAAAGGCCTACGTTACGACACCCAGCGCTGCAGAATCTGCTGCAGATCATTACGTTTGAACGGCTTCGCCAGATAATCGTTCATCCCCGCCGACAAGCAGGTCTCGCGGTCGCCCTGCAAGGCGTTGGCGGTCAGCGCGATGATCGGCACCTCGCTGCGTCCGGGCAGGCGGCGGATCTGGCGCGTCGCCTCGTAGCCATCAATGATCGGCAAGCGGCAATCCATCAGAATCGCTTCGAAGTCGGCGCCTTCGGCACTGCGCACCGCTTGCGCGCCATCGGTGGCGACGCTGACCGCAAAGCCCAGACTGCGCAGCATCGCTTCGATCACGGTCTGGTTCACCGGGTTGTCTTCGACCAGCAGCACATGCCGACCTTCGCCGTGTTCCTTGCCGTTGAGCGCACGCGGCGCGGCCAGCGGTGGCAAGGCCTGCCTGTACAGCGCCAGGGGGATTTCCAGGGTGAACACCGAGCCGCGACCTTCCTCGCTTTGCGCGCGTAACGTGCCGCCCATGCGCTCGGCCAACGTGCGCGCGATCGGCAAGCCGAGACCGGTGCCGCCGTAACGCCGCGAGATCGAGCTGTCGGCCTGCTGAAAGGCGTTGAACATCAGTTCCAGGCTTTCGGATGAGATCCCGATGCCACTGTCACGCACCGAGCAGGTGAACCACAGCAGTTCATGGTCCAGCGATTGCCACTGCGCCTCGATGCTGACGCGCCCCTGTTCGGTGAACTTCAGCGCGTTGCCGACCAGATTGACCAGAATCTGCCGGATCCGCGTCGGATCGCCTTGCACCTGCAGGCCGCGCAGATCGTCCGGGATGCGCAGGTTCAAGGCCAGCCCGCGTTGCGCTGCACTGTGCTGGAACGACTGCGCGCAGGCGCCGATCAGTTCGGCGAGGTTGAACGGAATGTGCTCAAGCTCCAGTTCCGAACGTTCGATGCGCGAGAAATCGAGAATGTCGTTGATGACTTTCAGCAGGTGCTCGGTGGACTCCGAGGCGAGGGCGGCGTATTCGACCTGCTCGGCGGTCATCTCGGTGGTTTCGAGCAATTGCAGCATGCCCAGCACGCCGTTCATGGGCGTGCGCAGTTCATGGCTCATCATCGCCAGAAAATCGGATTTGGCGTTGTTGGCCTTTTCTGCCTCTTCACGGGTCTGGATCAGTTGCGCCATCGCCTGATGCTGTTCGCGGCTGGCTTGTTCCAGCGCTTGGGCGAGGTTGTTGATGTGCTGCGACAGGGCGCCCAGTTCGGTGTCATCGACTATGGGTAGCGGGGCTTTGTAGTCACCGTCCTGAATTGCCTTGACCGCATCGCCGATTTCGCGGATCGGCTGCGACAGACTGCCGGCCAGGCGCCGCGCCAGCACAAACGTAAAGAGCAGGGCGAACAACGCGAGAATGGCAGCCTTGAGGAGGATTTCCTGCTGGCGCTGACTGAACGCATCGTTGGACAGGCCGACGATCACCCGTCCCAGATAATCTTCGGCGGTTGCACCGTTGTTGACTTTGCCGTCCTGGAAAAAGTCGTTGTGCAAAGCGATCCGTTGCAGGCGTACCGGCGCCTGGAACACTTCGACCTGATGCGGTCGGCGGTGCACATCGGCCGGTTGTTCGACGTAGACCAGAATGCGGTTGGCGCTGTCCTGGACTTCGAGAAAGCGCACATTGGGCGTAGCGAGTGTGGCCTTGAGCAGGCTCTCCAGCACTTCATTGTTTCCTGAAATCACTCCGTACTCAGTGGCCGGCGCCAGTTGGTTGGCAATCAACTGACCGGTGTGAGTCAGTTCCTGACGCAGATCCTGAATCCGCACGAAAGTGAAGAAACTGATCAACAGCAAGGTCAGCAACAGCGCCGGGCCCAGGCTGATCAACTGGGTGCGGGTGTTGATGTCCCAACGGCGGCGGAAATTCATGGGCGGCGCTCTCCTTCGGCCAGCAGGCTGGCGACAGACACATCATCGGGCGGTTCGATACCCAGAGAACGAGCCACCTGCGCATTACTTGAGACTTTAAAGCGTGCGGGATAGAGCGCTCGCGGCCAACTGGCCGTTGGCTGGTCGAGCAATTGGTCGAGCAGGCTCAGCCAGTCGTGCTGGTCGCTGTAGGTGCTGGCGAGGCTGCCGGCGCGGACGAAGGCGATGTTGGGGCCGACCAGTGCCATCTGCCGCGAGTAGCTGCTGAGCAACAGGTTCTTAGCGGTTTTCGGGCTGTACAGCTCGGGATCGTCGAGGCCGAGCAGCACGTCGCTGTTCTTCAGCACCGCTTGCAACGGGCGGCTGTCGTGGATGTCGTCCCAGCGCTGACTGAACACGTGCAGGCCCAAGGGTTCGGCGGCGAGGTTGAGTTCCCTGAGGAGAAATTCGCTGTGCTCGCCGAACAGCACCCCCACGCGTCGCGCCTGCGGCAGAATTTGCCGGATCAATTGCAATTGGCGGCTCAACGGCGGATCACTCCACAGCAGGCTCAAGCGCGCCGGCTGGCTGCTGCCCAGGCGTTGCCGCGCCTGCAAGCGGCTGATGCGCAACACCAGCGTCGCCGGACCCTGAGGTTCTTGCAGGCGCCAGTCCAGGCTCGGCAGATCCAGCAGAATCAGGCGCAGGCTGGCCGGCAATTTGCCCGGTGCTGGCAGACTGGCCAGTGGCTGGAAACGCACGGTGTCGGTTGGGCGCAACTCGCTCAGCGCCTGGACGAAGGCTTGCACGCCGGGGCTGTCCTCGGCGCCGGTCAACAGAATATCGGCGGCCTGTACCGCCACCCCGTGCAGCCATGCGCTGACAAACAGAAACAGCCCGGCCAGCCAGTGACTCAGGGTCGGCGTCTTCCGTGACCGGCCGTAGCGCATGCTAGAACTCCAGCTCGGCGCTGACATACATGACCCGGCGCTCGTCGTAGTTATTGTCGACGAAGGTGTTCGGTTCATGATCGAGGCGCTGCTGCAACACGCCGGCCAGTTGCAGTTGCGCTTTGCCCAGTGCAATGCGTTTGGCAATGCGCGTGTCGATCCGCTCGAAGCGGTAGCCGTTGAGTGCGTTGTTGCCGTAATAGAAGAGGGCGCTGTTCCAGCCGTGGCCCCAATCGCGCAGCCAGCCGGCCGAGCCGCTGTTGCGTGAGGTGAATTGCTGATCCAGCGGATTGCTCGCTTCGGCATCGACGAAGGCGTAGGTGAAACGCAAACGGTCGGCGCGGCTCAGGCGCCAGTCGAGCTGGCTCTCGGTGCCGCGAAAACGTGAGCGGTTGGCATTGCTGGCAATGTATTGGTTGTTGCGCAGCGGCTCGCTGATCATCCCGGTGATCTCGTCGTAGAACAGCTTCACGTCGAGCGCCAGACCGAGTTCGGCGAAATAACCGTTGTAGCCCAGCTCTCGCGAGCGCATGTGTTCCTGATCGAGATCACCCGGACCGCGGGTTTTGACAAAGTAGCGTGCCGAGGATTGGCCGTATGCCGAGGGCCGCAGGTTGCTGACCTGATAGCTCCAGTTGACATTGTTTTCGAACATGTCCGGCGAGCGGATCGCCTCCGAGTACACCGCGCGCAGACTGTGGCGCGGGTTGATCAGGTAATTGACGGCGAAGCGCGGGGTCAGCGAATTACCAATCAACCGGGTGTCTTCGAACATCGCACCGCCCTGCAACAGCCAGTGTTCGGTCGCGCGCCATTCCAGTTGGCCGAACGCGCGCCAGGTGGTGTCGTCGAGCGTGCCGTTGAAATAGGTTTCCGAGTCGGCGCGGTCGTAACGGTAGTTCAGGCCGCTGACCAGGCGCAGGCTGTCGGACAGGCTGAGGGTGTCTTGCAGTTCGAGGTCATAGCGTGATTCGCGCGCGCTCTGGTCAATGTCACCGCACAGGGTTCTGCTGGCGCCGTTGCGCCATTGCTCAAGCACCTGATTGGCCAGCGCCATTTCCTGTGGTGTGCCGGGGGCCGCGCCGGGGCCGGTGAAACGGGTGATGTTGCGCGCCAGCCGCTCGGTGTAATTGGGGTTGAGTTGCCACAATTGCGTCAACTCGGGGCTGAACGACACCTCGGCATCGCAGGCGCGCCAGGTTTGCTGACGGTCCCAGTGTTGCGCCGAGCCCTGGACATACAGGCTGTGCTGCGGGTTGATATCAAGATTCCAGCGCACCGAGCCGGCGTAATCCTTGGCAACCACGTCGGAATTGTTCCCGGCGGCGGTAATCCCCGAAAACACCGGTTGGTAGGTGTAAGGCCTTTGGTTGGTGCCGTCCTTGGCGTTGAGTTGCCAGTCGAGGCTCTGGTCGTCGCTGAGGGTGTGACTGACGGCGAGGCTCAGGCGATTCAAGCGGCGGCTGTCGCGGTAATCGGCGCCGCTACGGTCGCTGTCGAAGCCGTCGTCCTCCTGGCCGGACAACGACAGGCGCAAGTCGCCGCCATTCCAGCCGCTGCCCTGGCTGGCATAAAAGTCATTGATGCCGCGCTGACCTCGGGTGTACTTCAGCCGGGTGCCGTGGCTGTCTGCGGGGTGGCGGGTAATGATGTTGATCACCGCCATCAGCGCATTGGCGCCATAGCTGACAGTATTAGGACCGCGAAAGACTTCGACGCGCTCGATATCTTCGAGGGCGACCGGAATGTCGCTCCAGTCCACCGTGGCCAGCCCGGCGCGGTACACCGAACGACCGTCGATCAGCACCTGCATGCGCCGCGCCTCGCTGGCGTTGGTCCCGTGATAATTGACCGCGGCCTGGTTGCCGCTGATGTTGCCGACCATCATGCCCGGCACCAGGCGCAGCAGTTCGCTGATGTCGCGGGCGCCGCTGGCGTTGATCAGTTCATTGTCCAGTACGGTCATGCTGCCCGGCACTTGCGCCGGGGTTTGTTTCAGGCGCGTGGCCGTCAGCACTTGCGGCAGTGCTTCGCTGTCGACGAACAGGTCATCCGCCTGCACGGCAGGGCAGACCAGCAGCGCCAGCAACAGGGATGAACGCGATGGAAGAGAACCGGCGGACACGACACAGCCTTGAAAGCGAAGAATTGGCGCGCATGTTAACCGAGGGCAGCGACTTTTCCAGTCACGTTGCAGGCATTTTCCTAGGTTTTATTGGTCTTCTTCCTACAACTGTCGGTAATTGTTGCTGGGGCTGGCCGCGACCGGGTCGCCCCGTATAATGCCGCCATCGCCACTGGTATGGATTAACGGATTGCATATGACTGAACAGCGCCCGATTGCGGTCCTGGGAGGCGGAAGTTTTGGTACCGCCGTGGCCAATCTGCTGGCCGAAAACGGCCATCAAGTCCGGCAGTGGATGCGTGACCCCGAGCAGGCCGAAGCCATCCGGGTCAATCGCGAAAACCCGCGTTACCTCAAAGGCATCAAGATTCTCCTGGGAGTGACCGCGGTCACCGACCTGCAGGAAACCCTCGACGCCTGTGATTTGTGCTTTGTCGCGCTGCCCTCCAGTGCGTTGCGCACGGTGCTTGCCGCCCACGCCGAGCGGTTGAGTGGCAAGATGCTGGTCAGCCTGACCAAAGGCATCGAAGCGCAGACCTTCAAGCTGATGAGCCAGATTCTCGAAGAAATCGCTCCGCAAGCGCGCATCGGCGTGTTGTCCGGGCCGAACCTGGCCCGAGAAATCGCCGAACATGCGCTGACCGCCACGGTGGTAGCCAGCGAGGATGAAGAACTGTGCAAAGCGGTGCAGGCCGCGCTGCACGGCCGTACTTTCCGGGTTTACGCCAGCGCCGATCGGTTCGGCGTCGAACTGGGCGGGGCGTTGAAAAACGTTTACGCGATCATTGCCGGCATGGCCGTGGCGCTGGAGATGGGCGAAAACACCAAGAGCATGCTGATCACCCGCGCGCTGGCGGAAATGACCCGCTTTGCGGTGAATCAGGGTGCCAATCCGATGACCTTCCTCGGGCTTGCCGGTGTCGGCGATCTGATCGTCACCTGTTCATCACCGAAGAGCCGCAACTATCAGGTCGGTTTCGCTCTCGGTCAGGGCTTGAGCCTCGATGAAGCGGTGTCGCGTCTGGGTGAAGTCGCCGAAGGGGTCAATACCCTGAAAGTGCTCAAGGCCAAGTCGCAGGAAGTTGGCGTCTATATGCCGCTGGTCGCCGGGCTGCATGCAATCCTGTTCGAGGGCCGCACGCTGGAGCAGGTGATCGGTCTACTGATGCGCGCCGAGCCGAAAACCGACGTCGACTTCATCTCCACCAGCGGTTTCAACTGACTCAGCCGTCACACGCACAGGAAGCAAGCCATGCAAGATCCGAAAACCGAAGCCCAGTACGAATCCATTCTCCTGCGGGTATTGTGGATGATCGTTTACCTGCTGGTCTGGCAAGTGGCGCAGTTCATCCTCGGCGCCGTGGTACTTGTGCAACTGATCTACCGTTTGATCTACGGCGCGCCGAGCGCCAGCCTGATGAATTTCGGCGACAGCCTGAGCCAGTTTCTGGCGCAGATCGGCCGCTTCGGCACGTTTCACAGCGACCAGAAGCCTTGGCCGTTCGCCGACTGGCCGGCGCCGCGCACTCCGGAAGGCGAAGCGCCGCATGCCGTGGCGCCAGCCGCGCATCCGGTTCGAGATGAGGAGCCCAAACTATGAAACTCTGGGTATTGCGTCACGGTGAGGCGGTGCCTCATGGCTCGAAAGTCGACCCCGAGCGCGAACTGACCGAGCACGGTCGCAAAGAAGTCTTGAGCAGCGCCGCGCATTTGATCGGCAAGCCGCTGACGGCGATTTACGCCAGCCCGTATCTGCGCGCGCAGCAAACCGCGCAGATCGTGCGCGAGGCGCTGGGATTCGAGCCGGAGATTCGCACTGTCGAGTGGCTGACACCGGAGTCCGACCTCGACTACGTGTCGAAGCAATTGGACAAGCTCAGCAATGTCTTGCTGGTCAGTCACAACCCGTTGGTGGGCAATCTGCTGAGCTATCTGCAGCATGGCGCCGGGTATCCGCCGGAGCGGGTCAGCACGGCTGGCCTGGCCGAGCTTGAGCACAGCGAATTGTTGATCGGCTCCACGACCCTCAACAGCCTGAAACATCCTTAACGCAACACCCTTGTGGGAGCGAACTCCTGTAATTATTTGTTTGAAAAATCCAACCAAGCACTTGCTTGGTTGACTACGCTTGCTCCAGACCAAAAAAACAGGAGCGAGTCGCATGTCTGCCGCCTTCCGTTTGCCGCTGGACGTGTTCTACGAACGGGAAGCCCGGCACCCGCGCCAGCGCTTTCTGGTGCAGCCGATCGGCGGCGGGCAGGTCGAGACGCTGACTTGGGCCGACGTCGGCCATCAGGCCCGCTGCGCAGCGCACTGGCTGCGCTCGCGGGAATTGCCGGCCGGCAGTCACATCGCCCTGATCTCGAAAAACTGCGCGCACTGGATCATCGCCGACCTCGCCATCTGGATGGCCGGGCACGTCTCGGTGCCGCTGTATCCCAATCTGACCGCCGACTCGGTCGCGCAGGTGCTGATGCACTCCGAAAGCGTGCTGGCGTTTATCGGCAAGCTCGATGACTGGCCGGGCATGTCCAAGGGCATCCCGACCGGGCTGCCGACGATCAGCCTGCCGCTGCATCCGCCCGGCGAATTCGATTTCAGTTGGGCCGAGCTGCTGAAAAATTCGCCGATCCAGGACGACCCGCGCCCGCCCGCCGAGCAACTGGCGACGATCATTTACACCTCCGGCACCACTGGCTTGCCGAAAGGTGTGATGCACAGTTTCGCCAATCTGGGTTTCGCCACGACCCATGGCACGCAATTGTTCGGGCTCAACGAGAACGACCGGCTGCTCTCGTACCTGCCGCTGTGTCATGTTGCCGAGAGGATGTTCGTCGAACTGGCGTCGATTTATACCGGGCAAAGCGTATTCTTTGCCGAAAGCCTCGACACCTTTATCACTGATCTGAAGCGCGCGCGGCCGACCGCGATGTTCGGCGTGCCGCGGATCTGGACCAAGTTCCAGATGGGCGTTTACAGCAAGGTCCCGGCGAAACGCCTGGATTTTCTTCTCGGCCTGCCATTCATTGGCAAACGGGTCGGGCACAAAGTGCTCGCCGGGCTGGGCCTGGATGCCTTGCGTGTGGCGTTGTCGGGGGCGGCGCCGGTGCCGCAGACCTTGCTCGCCTGGTACCAGAAACTCGGCCTCGACGTGCTGGAGGTGTACGGCATGACCGAGGGCTGCGGCTATTCGCACATCTGCCTGCCGGGGCAATACCGGCAGGGCTGGATCGGCAAGCCATGCCCGCAGGTCGAGGTGCGCATCGATGAGTCGGGCGAAGTGCAGGTGCGCAGTCAGGCGACCATGCTCGGCTATTTCAAGGAGCCGCAGAAAACCGCAGAAACCATCACCGCAGACGGTTTTCTGCGCACCGGCGACAAGGGCGAGCAGGACAGTGAAGGGCGCCTGCGCCTGACCGGGCGACTGAAGGAAATCTTCAAGACCAGCAAGGGCAAATATGTTGCTCCTGCGCCGATCGAAAATCGTCTGGCGGTGCATTCGCGCATCGAGCAGGTCTGCGTGGTCGGCGACGGGTTGAGCGCGCCGCTGGGCTTGTGCGTGTTGTCGACCGTCAATCAGGAGGAGGGCCGTGCGAGTCTGCATTCGAGTCTGGAAAAACTGCTGGAAGAGGTCAACGCCGCGCTCGACAAGCACGAACGCCTGCGCCGTCTGGTGGTGGTCAAGGACTGTTGGGCAGTGGAAAACGGCTTCCTTACGCCGACGCTGAAGATCAAGCGCAATGTCATCGAAGACACCTACGGCAGCCGTTTCGAAGAATGGAGCGAGCGCAGCGAGGCAGTGCTGTGGCAGGATTGAGCGACGACCAGAACAACAAAAGGAAGTCTGCGATGAGCGTGTGGCGTACCACTCCGAATATCGAGCAGTTGAACGCGATTCAGAAAAACACCATCGGCGAACTGCTCGACATCCGTTTCGAGGCGTTCGATGACGACTCGCTGACGGCGAGCATGGTCATCGACCATCGCACGCATCAGCCGTACGGTCTGCTGCATGGCGGTGCGTCGGTGGTGCTGGCGGAGACCGTCGGTTCGATGGCCAGTTATCTTTGCATCGATGCCAGCAAATTTTATTGCGTGGGACTTGAGATCAACGCCAACCACTTGCGCGGCTTGCGCAGTGGCCGGGTGACGGCGGTGGCCACACCGATTCACATCGGTCGCACCACGCACGTCTGGGATATCCGCCTGACCAGCGACGAAGGCAAGGCCAGTTGTGTGTCGCGCCTGACCATGGCGGTGGTGCCATTGGGCGAGCAGCCGCCGGCGCGTTGAACCCCTCACCCCAGCCCTCTTCCTGTATGTACCGGAGACATGGTGGACACATGTTCGGAGACATAGTGGACGGTTTTAGATCTTCTTACCTGCCGTCACGATCTGCAAGTTCAAGTCGATTCGGGCGATACGATGTCCACTCCAGTAGACATCGTGGATGCCGTCCTCCGTCGTCTCCCTGATCGCTATGCACCTGCCATAAAAAGCCTTTCCGATCTTGTATTCCCGATTCCTCCAGAAGATTTCGCCTCCCACCTGTACCTTCCTGACCACATCTGCGTCGTTGTACTCCGGTTCCGCCGGTCGCTCCTGATATTCCCGTGGGCTGCCACTGTAACGAGCCGCCGGCACCGCCATGCCCAGCGCCTGATGAGGGCGTTTCTGGTTGTAGATGTCGCGCCAGGTATCAAACGCCCGTTGTGCGTCGTCGAGATCGGTGAAAAACCGGCCTTGCAGGACTTCATTTTTCAGGCTGCGGTGGAAGCGCTCCAGTTTTCCCTGAGTCTGCGGATGATAAGGCCGGGAGTGACCGACCTTAATGCCTTGGCTCATCAGCCAGACTTCCAGCGCAGTATAAACGCCAGTCTGATCGCCCCATGGCGAGCCGTTGTCCATCGTCATGCGCAACGGCAGACCGTAGCGTCGAAACGTCCGGATTAGATGGTCTTGTACAGTTTGGCGCTGCTCATTGGCACATGCGGCAATGCACAGCGAAAAGCGTGAGTGGTCGTCCAGTATTGTGAATGGATGGCAGCGTCCGTGGCTCAGACTGAAATGTCCCTTGAAGTCGATCTGCCATAGATCGTTAGGCGCTTCGTGCTCAAAGCGGATAAATGGTTTGATCTCGGTAGCCTTTGGATCAACACGCGAATGACGCTGCAAAACCGCATGCACAGTGCTGACAGAGGGCATCACAGCGCCTTCATCTTCCAGCACGCGCTTGAGCTTGCGGGCACCCCAGGCGTCGTATTGCTGACTCATGGTCAGAATCTGCTGCTCAACCTCATCAGCACAACGTTTCGGTGATGTTTTCGGTCGACGGGACTGATCGTGCAACCCCTCTACACCTGATATTTCAAACCTGTTGAGCCATTTGTAGGCAGTACTTGGGCTGATATTGAATCGACGGCAAAGCTGCCGAACATTCGCTCCTTCTTGCCGAGCCAAATGCACAAACTCTGTACGAAGTTGCATGGTGGATGCCTCTTGCCAGGACACAGGTCATCTCCTTGATGATGAGCAATGTGCCTATTAAAAAGTGTCCACCATGTCTCCGAACACCTGTCCACCATGTGTCCGGTACATACACTTCCAGAGGGAGAGGGGGCCTACCGTGTGGTTTTCGCAATCCTCGTCGACCTGATAAATCGAGCCGAGCTCAGGTCCCGGATACTCCCCCGATCTGCTCCCTTTCCCCTCGCCCCTTGGGGGAAAGGGCTGGGGTGAGGGGGGACGATCTAACTGATACCCATCACCCTGACCAGACTGTCACCATTCCTGGCACTTACAGTCATTGCTGTCAGCGCCGCTCTTGCGGACAATCATCGGCACGTTCTCCATCCATGGATTTGCCCAGCATGTCGCAACCCATCTTCTTCGCCCACGCCAACGGCTTCCCTTCGGGCACCTACGGCAAGCTGTTTGCGGCGCTGGCGCCCGAGTACCGGGTTGCGCATCTGGAACAGCATGCCCATGACCCGCGTTTTCCGGCAGACGACAACTGGTACAACCTCGTCGACGAGTTGATCCACCATTTGCAGCAACAGGATCAGCCTGTGTGGGGTGTCGGTCATTCGTTTGGCGGCGTGCTGCACCTGCACGCGGCACTGCGTTGTCCCGAGCTGTATCGCGGTGTGGTGATGCTCGATTCGCCGGTGCTGACCCGCACCGATCAATGGGTGATCCGCGCAGCCAAGCGCTTCGGTTTTATCGACAAACTGACACCTGCCGGCCGCACATTGGGCCGGCGCGAAGAGTTCGCCGACCTCGACAGCGCGCGCAGTTATTTTGCCGGCAAGACGCTGTTTCGCGGTTTCGACCCGGAATGCTTTGACGCTTACCTGCACCACGGTTTGCACAAGGTCGGTGACAAACTGCGCCTGCGTTTCGATCCGGCTACCGAAATCAGCATCTATCGCGGCGTGCCGCACACCAGTCCCGCTCATACCCGGCAATTGCAGGTGCCGCTGGCGGTGGTGCGCGGGCACAAGAGCCGCGTGGTGATGCGTCATCACACCCGTTTCGTTTCGCGCCTGGCCCAGGGCGAGGCGCTAAGCATGCCCGGCGGGCACATGTTCCCGCTCGAACGCCCGCAGGACACCGCACGCTTGCTGAAGACCCTGTTCAGCCGCTGGCAAAACCGTCAGGACAAGGACTGCGCATGAGCCCGATCTTCGAAGAAGTGCGCCTGAGCCTGCCGCATATCGAGCTGGCCGCGCATTTGTTCGGTCCCGAGGACGGCCTGCCGGTCATCGCCCTGCATGGCTGGCTCGATAATGCCAACAGCTTTGCGCGTCTGGCCCCCAGGCTCAGAGGGTTGCGCATCATCGCACTGGACATGGCCGGGCACGGGCATTCCGGACATCGCCCGAATGGTGCGGGTTACGCGCTGTGGGATTACGCCCATGATGTGCTGCAGGTCGCCGAGCAACTGGGCTGGAAGCGTTTCGGCCTGCTCGGGCATTCGATGGGCGCCATTGTGTCGCTGGTGCTGGCCGGCTCGTTGCCGGAGCGGATCAGCCATCTGGCGCTGATCGATGGGGTGATTCCTCCGACAGACAAAGGCGAAAATGCTGCCGAACGCATGGGCATGGCCCTGCAAGCGCAACTGGATCTGCGTGACAAGCGCAAACCGGTCTATCCGACCCTCGACCGCGCCATTGAAGCGCGCATGAAAGGGCTGGTAGCCGTGAGTCGGGAGGCGGCCGAGCTTCTGGCCCAGCGCGGTCTGATGCCGGTGCCTGGCGGTTACACCTGGCGCACCGACAATCGCCTGACCTTGCCCTCGCCATTACGTCTGACCCAGGAGCAGGCGCTGGCCTTCGTCGCGCGCATTGCTTGCCCGGCGCAACTGGTGGTGGCCGCCGAGGGCATGCTGGCGAAACATTCCGAGCTGCTGGAGCGTCTGCCCTTTGGCCGTGAACAGTTGGCGGGCGGGCATCATTTGCACCTCAACGATGAGGCCGGCGCGGATCTTGTCGCAGACTGTTTCAATCGCTTCTTCGCCATTCCTTGACTTGCAGCGGGCAACTGTCGAGGCTGGTCGGGTTGAAATGGGAGACGACAACAATGGATTTCTATACCGCTGCGACCCCGAATCACTCAGTCATGCCGATCCGATGAGCCTGACGATGCGCTTCATCAGTCTTTTGGTACTGTGCTGTCTCAGTACGCTTTCGTTCGCTGCCGATGTGCCGGGCAGTCAGGATCTGCCGATCGTGCCGCGTCTGGCCGACGCGCAGATCGTCGACTATCGACCGCCAGTCGAGCTGGAGCGGATCTACCCGCTGGGTTCGATCCGCAAGATCAGCGGCCAGTTGCGTTTCGACGGCCAGGTCACCGCGCGTGGCCAGACCACTTCGGTCACTTATGAGTTGCCGCCCGAACATTCCGCTACCGAAGCCTTCACCGAGGCGCGCAAGGCTTTGCAGAAACAGGACGCCGAGTTGCTGTTCTGGTGTCAGGCGCGTGATTGCGGTGAAAGCAGCCTGTGGGCCAACGAGGTATTCGGCAACGCCAAACTGTATGGCGCCGACGAGCAACAGGCGTATCTGCTGTTGCGCCTGGCGGCACCGCGGGACAACACGCTGGTGGCGCTGTACAGCATCACTCGCGGCAATCGCAAAGCCTATCTGCATGTCGAACAGTTCGAAGCGCTGGCGCCACTGGGTGAGTTGCTGCCGACCTCGGCAACCCTGCTGCGCCAACTCAAGAGTACCGGCGAGCTGGATTTCCCCGACCGCGTCGATGCCCCGGATGACACCTGGCTTAGGCTGATCTCCCGTGGCCTCAACCTCGATACCACCTTGCGGGTGACGCTGTCCGGGCCCAAGGCCGAAGCCTGGCGTCAGGCGTTGATCAATCAGGGGGTGCGAGCGGCGCGCATGGAAACCGGCACTGTCGAGGGCAAAGGTCTGCGTATCGACCTGTTGCGATAAGCTGGCGGGCGAACACGCCCGCATGTTCGCCTACTCTTGGCCTGACTGACTTTTTCGAGATCACCCATGCTCAATAATGATCGCCTGCTGGTGCAGATCCTCTTGCTGGTGCTGTTCGGGGCCAGCCTGTGGGTGATGGCGCCGTTCTGGTCGGCGCTGTTCTGGGGCGCGGTACTGGCGTTCGCCAGTTGGCCGTTGATGCGTCTGTTGACGCGCTGGCTCAATGGCCGTGAGTCGCTGGCCGCGGCCATTCTGACCCTGGGCTGGATGCTGCTGGTTGCCGCGCCGCTGGTCTGGCTGGGCTTCAATCTTGCCGATCATGTGCGCGATGCCACGGCATTCATCAAGGATGTGCAGGTTGACGGTCTGCCGGAGGCGCCGGACTGGCTCGGCACCTTGCCGTTTGTGGGAGAGCGGTTGGTGGGGTTGTGGAACAGCATTGATCAGCAGGGCGCGGCGCTGATGGTATCGATCAAACCTTATCTGGGGCAGGTCGGTAACTGGCTGCTGGCACGCAGTGCGCAGATCGGCGGCGGTATCCTCGAGCTGACGTTGAGTATCGTTTTTGTATTCTTTTTCTACCGTGACGGGCCGCGATTGGCGGCGTTCGTGCACAGTTTGCTGGAACGCTTGATCGGCGAACGTGCCGGCTATTACATCGAGCTGGTGGCGGGCACGGTGCAGCGGGTGGTCAACGGGGTGATCGGCACCGCGGCGGCGCAGGCGGTTCTGGCGTTGATCGGTTTTTTGATTGCCGGGGTGCCGGGCGCGCTGGTGCTGGGGATCGTGACCTTTCTGCTCAGTCTGATTCCGATGGGGCCTCCGCTGGTGTGGGTGCCGGCCACGGCCTGGCTGGCCTGGAAGGGTGAGTACGGGATGGCGGTGTTTCTCGGGATCTGGGGGACGTTCACCATCAGTGGCGTGGACAACGTGCTCAAGCCGTATCTGATCAGTCGCGGCGGGAATCTGCCGCTGGTGATCGTGTTGCTTGGGGTGTTTGGCGGGTTGATTGCGTTTGGGTTTATCGGGTTGTTTATCGGGCCGACGTTGTTGGCGGTGGCTTATAGTTTGTTGACGGACTGGAGCAAGAGTCAGGGGCGGGTTGAGGAACGGCGGTAGCTGGTTTTTTTCTTTGGGCTTGGCGGCCTCCGGGCCGACCAGGCTCTGGTTGTTTTGGGGGCATATCCGTTGCTTCGGGTGTTGCTGCCGGCGGTTTCGCCCTTACGGCGAGTCCCTTTTTCAAACGCCAAAAAGGAACCAAAAGGCTTTGCTCCTGCGTTCGGCCCTCGCAGGCTCGGGTTCCTTCGCTTCGGGATCGATCCGGGCGCAGCGGCTACGGTTTGCTTCGCTGCACCTCCTTCCGCTGTGTCTGGCTGCGCCAGACGGTCGCTGCGCTCCCACGCCCGGATCGATCCCTACGCTCAGCCTTCCGATGTCGCTGGTTAGGCAAGATCAAAAGCACTCGAGCTGGCGCTCATTGTTGAGTGGTTAGAAGCGGCGCTTGGCTTGGGGTTTTTGGTGGTTTTGCCCCTCACCCCAGCCCTCTCCCGAGGGAGAGGGAGCCGATCTTTGGGCTTTTCAGAGTTTGTGTTCGACTCGGTATTTCGGGTCGGCGTAGCTCTCCCAATCACCACGGTCAGTTCCCTCTCCCTCCGGGAGAGGGCTAGGGTGAGGGGGCTTTTCATTGGCTGACCGCAACAGCCGGCTCAACTCAAGCCGCCATATCCAGATACTTCTTCTTTCTACCGGGGACCATTGTGTTTTCAGGTCCGCGGCAGGCGAATGACAGCGGTCAGGCCGCCCCCCGGGGTTTCTTCCAGATTCAACTGTCCACCTAAACGTTGTGCAGCCTCGCGCGCAATGGTCATGCCCAGGCCGACGCCGCCGGAGTTGCGATTGCGTGAGCCTTCCAGTCGATAAAACGGCTCGAATACGGCTTCACGCTGGTCTTCGGCAATCCCGGGGCCATGGTCGATCACGCGGATCAGCAGTTGTTCGTGTTGATCGTGCAGTTCGATGCGCGCCTGGCCGGCGTAACGCAGGGCGTTGTCGAGCAGGTTGTTGAGGCATGAGCGCAGTGCCATCGGCTGTACTGGCAACGGGGCGCAATGGCCGCTGACCTGTACGTCGGCACCCTGGTCCTGGGCGTTTTCGCACAGCGATTCGACCAGCGCCTGTACGTCCATCAACTGCACGGCTTCGCTGGTGCGCTGTTCATGCAGGTAGCTGAGGGTGGCGTCGAGCATGCTGATCATGTCGTCCAGATCCTGACGCATCTGGCCCTGGAGTTTTTCGTCGCTGAGGTTTTCCAGGCGCAGTTTCAGTCGTGACAGCGGTGTGCGCAGGTCATGGGATACGGCGCCAAGCATGCGGGCGCGTTGCTGGACCTGTTCGCGGATACGCCGTTGCATCAGGTTGAAGGTGGATGCCGCTTGTCGCGCTTCGCGTGGGCCGGACTCGTCCAATGGCGGACTGTCGAGATCCTCGCTGAGGCGTTCGGCGGCGTCGCTCAGGCGCTGGATCGGCCGGCTGAGCAGCTTGGCGCCGTACCACGCGGCGATCATCAAGGTAATGAACTGGAACGTTAGCGGCACCACTGGACCACCGAACCATGGCCGCGGTGGGCGGGGCGGGTAACGCGGATCGGATGGCGGCTGTTGCCTCTCGGGACCGTGAGTAAATTCCGGTGGCGGGGGAGGCGGGCCGTAAAGACGGAACCAGGTGAACGCCAGCAGGTGCGCGAGGACGATCGCCACGAACAGCACGCCAAACAGGCGCCCGAACAGTGTGTCGAAGCGCGCCCGCATCAGCCGATGTCCCGCGCGTCGAACAGATAACCCTCACCGCGCACGGTTTTGATCAGCTGTGGCGCTTTCGGATCATCGCCGAGTTTTTGCCGCAGGCGCGACACCAGCAAGTCGATGCTACGGTCGAACGCTTCGATTGAGCGACCGCGGGCGGCGTCGAGCAATTGTTCGCGGCTGAGCACCCGGCGCGGACGTTCGATAAATACCCAGAGCAGGCGGAATTCAGCATTGGACAGTGGCACCACCAGGCCATTGTCGGCAATCAACTGACGCAGGACGCTGTTCAGCCGCCAGTTATCGAAACGGATATTGGCCCGCTGTTCGCTGCGGTCGTCGCGCACGCGGCGCAGAATGGTCTGGATGCGCGCCACCAGTTCGCGCGGTTCGAACGGCTTGGCCATGTAATCGTCGGCGCCGAGTTCGAGGCCGATGATGCGGTCGGTCGGTTCGCAGCGGGCGGTGAGCATCAGGATCGGAATGTCCGATTCGGCGCGCAGCCAGCGGCACAACGACAAACCGTCTTCACCGGGCAGCATCAGATCCAGCACCACGACATCGAAATGTTCGGCCTGCATTGCCTGGCGCATGGCTGCGCCGTCGGTGACGCCGCTGGCGTGGATGTTGAAGCGGGCGACGTAATCGATCATCAACTCGCGGATCGGCACGTCGTCGTCGACGATCAGGGCACGAATGCTCCAGCGCTTGTCGTCTTTGGGCTCATCCGTCGGGGGCGTTTGGGTGTTGTGCATGGGGCTGTTCGTCTGCCAGTTGGCCGCCAACCACAAAAAGATGGGCTGCGAGGTGGTGGTTTCAGCATAGGCGTCCGGCCGTGAGGCGGGAAGTGCTGTTGTAGGACGTGTTGCGCCTGGCGAGGCTAATGCGGGTGCATGTTGGCGGCATGTCGGCTGTGTATCGAAGTCGACACAATAGCAGCGAGCGCTATGCTGATCAGCGCCGGCGCGATGATTTACCGATCATCGGGTGCCGCGCCGCCGCCGGTTCCGCTACAATGCGCGCCGATTTCGACCTGCCTGAGAGCCCATTCATGTCCGCCTGCCAGACTCCTATCATCGTCGCCCTGGATTTCCCCACCCGTGACGCCGCACTGAAGCTGGCCGACCAGTTGGACCCGAAACTGTGCCGGGTCAAAGTGGGCAAGGAACTGTTCACCAGTTGCGCCGCGGAAATCGTCGGCACCCTGCGAGACAAGGGTTTCGAAGTGTTCCTCGATTTGAAATTTCACGACATTCCCAACACCACAGCGATGGCCGTGAAAGCTGCCGCCGAGATGGGTGTGTGGATGGTCAACGTGCATTGTTCCGGTGGCCTGCGCATGATGGCGGCCTGTCGTGAAGAGCTGGACAAGCGCAGCGGCCCGCAGCCGTTGCTGATCGGCGTGACCGTACTGACCAGCATGGAGCGTGAGGACCTGGCCGGCATCGGTCTGGACATCGAGCCGCAGGAACAGGTGCTGCGTCTGGCTGCTTTGGCCGACAAGGCCGGGATGGACGGCCTGGTCTGCTCGGCACTGGAAGCCACTGCGCTGAAAACCGCGCACCCGTCGTTGCAACTGGTGACCCCGGGGATTCGTCCGGCCGGCAGTGCGCAGGACGACCAGCGCCGCATTCTGACTCCGCGTCAGGCGCTGGATGCCGGTTCCGATTATCTGGTGATTGGCCGTCCGATCAGCCAGGCGGCCGATCCGGCGCAGGCGCTGGCCTCGGTTGTGGCCGAAATCGCCTGAACCCCACGTATGCCCTTGCAGGAGTGAGCCTGCTCGCGATAGCGGCCTGACAGTTACGTTTATGTGACTGATACACCGCTATCGCGAGCAGGCTCACTCCTACAGTTGTTTTTGCGGTGGCTTTAGACTTTCAGCACCAACTTGCCGAAATTCCCGCCGTTGAACAATTTCATCAAGGTCTCCGGGAACGTCTCCAGACCTTCGACGATATCTTCCTTGCTCTTGAGTTGCCCCTTGGCCATCCATCCGGCCATTTCCTGCGCGGCGCTCGCATATTGCGCGGCGTAGTCCATCACCACGAAGCCTTCCATCCGCGCGCGATTGACCAGCAGCGACAGGTAATTGGCCGGGCCTTTGACCGCTTCTTTGTTGTTGTACTGGCTGATCGCGCCGCAGATCACCACACGCGCCTTCATGTTCAAACGGCTCAGCACCGCGTCAAGGATGTCGCCGCCGACGTTGTCGAAATACACGTCGACGCCTTTCGGGCATTCACGCTTGAGCCCAGCGATCACGTCTTCGCTCTTGTAATCGATGGCGCCGTCAAAGCCCAGTTCGTCGATGAGGAACTTGCACTTGTCGGCTCCGCCGGCAATGCCGACAACGCGGCAACCCTTGAGCTTGGCAATCTGCCCGGCGACGCTGCCCACCGCGCCAGCCGCACCGGACAGCACGACAGTGTCGCCAGCCTTCGGCGCGCCGACATCGAGCAGGGCGAAGTAGGCGGTCATGCCGGTCATGCCCAGTGCGGACAGATACACCGGCAGCGGGGCCAGTTTCGGATCGACCTTGTAGAAACCTCTGGGCTCGCCGAGGAAATAATCCTGCACGCCGATGGCGCCGTTGACGTAGTCACCGACGGCAAAGCCCGGATTGTTCGAAGCAATGACTTTTCCCACGCCCAGCGCGCGCATCACCTCACCGATACCGACCGGCGGGATGTAGGACTTGCCCTCGTTCATCCAGCCGCGCATGGCCGGGTCCAGGGACAGGTATTCGTTCTTCACCAGAATCTGCCCTGCCGCCGGTTCGCCGACCGGTACTTCCTGATAGGTAAAGGTTTCACGGCTGGCCGCACCCACCGGGCGTTTGGCGAGCAGGAACTGGCGATTGGTCTGGTTGGTCATGACTGGCACTCGAACGGAATGAAGCTTTGTTGATAGACCCTCGGCGGCCATGGTGCAAGGTTGGCTGATGCGGCGAATGCACTTCAATCGACTACGATGATAGTGGCCGGCATAGGTTAATCACTGCAGTTCATGGGGGCATAACCGCTGTGTGGATAGTGCTGACGCGCGATCGAGCGCCATGGCTATGCTGCGCTCCAGCCAATACCAGCATTCCCAACTGTTCGAGGACATCCGCATGAGCATGACGTTTTCCGGTCAAGTCGTTGTCGTTACCGGAGCGGCCAACGGCATCGGCCGCGCGACCGCTCAGGCGTTCGCCGCCGAAGGCTTGAAGGTGGTGGTTGCCGACTACGACGCAGCAGGCGGCGAGGGCACGGTGGCGCTGATTCGTACCGCCGGTGGCGAAGCGTCCTTCGTGCGTTGCGACGTGACCGTCGAGAGCGATGTGAAAAATCTGATGGACGAAGTCATCAATACCTACGGCCGTCTCGACTATGCCTTCAACAACGCCGGCATCGAGATCGAGAAGGGCAAACTGGCCGACGGTTCGATGGATGAGTTCGATGCGATCATGGGCGTCAACGTCAAAGGCGTCTGGCTGTGCATGAAGTATCAGTTGCCATTGCTGCTGGCGCAGGGCGGCGGGGCGATCGTCAATACGGCGTCGGTGGCGGGGTTGGGGGCGGCGCCGAAGATGAGTATTTATGCGGCGTCCAAGCATGCGGTGATCGGGCTGACCAAGTCGGCGGCGATCGAATATGCGAAGAAAAAGATTCGGGTAAATGCGGTGTGTCCGGCGGTGATCGATACCGATATGTTCCGTCGCGCTTATGAGGCGGACCCGAAGAAGGGCGAGTTTGCCAATGCCATGCATCCGGTGGGGCGCATTGGTACGGTCGGGGAGATTGCCAGTGCTGTGCTGTACCTGTGCAGTGATGGGGCGGCATTTACTACTGGGCATTCGTTGGCGGTGGATGGGGGGGTTACGGCGTTCTGATTTTTTGAGTTTTAGGTGAATATCCGTTGCTTCGGGCGCTGCGGCTGGCGGTTTCGCCCTTACGGCGAGTCCCTTTTTCAGACGCCAAAAAGGAACCAAAAGGCTTTGCTCCTGCGTCCGGCCCTCGCAGGCTCGGGTCCCTTCGCTCCGGGATCGATCCGGGCGCAGCGGCTACGGTTTGCTTCGCTGCACCTACTTCCGCTGTGTCTGGCTGCGCCAGACGGTCGCTGCGCTCCCACGCCCGGATCAATCCCTCCGCTCAGCCTTCCGATGTCGCTGGTTAGGCAAGATCAAGGTCAAGGGCTCTCGAGCTAACGCTCATTGTTGAGTGGTTAGAGGCGGGTGGTTGGCTTTGGATTTGTGTTGTGGCTGCCCCTCACCCCAGCCCTCTCCCGAGGGAGAGGGAGCCGATTTCGGTTGGTTTCGAAACTTGCATTCGACTCGGTATCGCAGGTTGGCGTTATCTCTCACATCCACCTCGGTCAGTCCCCTCTCCCTCCGGGAGAGGGCTAGGGTGAGGGCGCTTTTGATTTTTTGGCTTTTCGTTGATGCTCGCCCAATTCCGTGTATCCCTTTAAACAATGTGTATCAAGCCGTTAGAACGGTCGCTTTTGGCGGCGTTGTCGCACAGGCTGTCCGGCGTGGCTGTGATTTACTGCGGCCAGCAAAACGGACAGGAGTTTGCTTGCTCATGGAGTTGAGAATTGATCGACAGGCAATGGTGCCGGTCGTGCAGCAGATTGTTGATGGGCTGACGCAATGGATTGTGCAAAGTGGTGTGCCGCCTGCCACTCGTTTGCCCTCTGCCCGGCAGATTGCCCGGGGCAATCTGCTCAGTCATTCATGTGTGGTCGAGGCGTGTGAGCGGTTGGTGTCGCAGGGCATTCTGAGCACATGCCAGGGTACCGGCTTTCTGGTCGCGGCCTCGCCGTTGACGCGTGGCGCCGAGGTTGAGCTGGAATCGTTCGGCGGACGTTATGGCGGGTGCGGTGCGGTTTGCGACATCGGCGGTGGCTTGAGGCTCGGATTCGGTGGTTTGCCGCAGAGCTGGCGCGAGCCGGACGATCTCAGCTATGCGCTGCGTGAGGTGGCCCGTACCGACATGGCCAGTCTGTTCAACTACAGCACGCCGCTGGGTCTGCCGGCGCTGCGTGAGCAGATTGTCAGGCACTTGAAGCGGCTGAATATCGACGCTGACAGTTCACAGTTATTGAGCACCAGCGGCGCCAGTCATGCGCTGGATCTGATCGTACGCACGTTGTTCAAGGCCGGTGACTGTGTAGTGGTTGAAACCCCCGGGTATGCGCCGTTGTTCGATCTGTTGCGCCTGCAGGGTGTGCGCATGCTCGAAGTGCGTCGTACGCAGAACGGGCCGGATGTCGAAGCGCTCGAAGCTTTGCTGCAGAAATTTCAGCCCGCAGCGTTGTTCATCAACAGTCATCACCACAATCCTACTGGCAGTTGCCTGTCGCCGGGCGTGGCGCAGCGTATTTTGCAATTGAGCAGGATTCATGATCTGCGCTTGATCGAAGACGATGTCTATGCAGACCTGCACACTGGCCACGGTACGCGACTGGCTGCGCTGGACGATGGCGGTCGAGTCATTTATGTGGGCAGTTTTTCCAAGACGCTGAGCAGTTCGTTGCGGGTCGGGTTTGTCGTTGCTGACGGTGAGCTGGTCCGGCGTCTGGCGCAGGTCAAGATGGTCAGCGGCTTGGGGGTGTCGCGGTTTTCCGAGGCGGTGCTGACGACGCTGTTGGTCAGTGGTGCTTACCGCAAGCTGGTGCAGCGCCAGCGGCAGCGCTTGAACGCCGATCGCGCCGCTGCGTTGCAGGCGCTGGAAGATGCTGATTGGGAGGTGTTCGGCAGGCCGGCGGGCGGGTTGTTCATCTGGGCGCGTGCGCGGATGACCGATCAGCGCTCGGTTCGCGGTCAGGCCCAGCGCTGTGGCGTGCTGTTGGCGGATGCGGATGCGTTCAGCCCCAGTGGCGAATCCGCTGACTGGCACCGGATCAATGTGGCCTATGCCTGTGATCCACGGGCTCGACAGTTTTTTCGCAATACCGGTTCGGATCGACCTCCAGTGTTCTGAAAACGACGCAGCTGTAGCTTTTTGCCATTATTGCGACGGCAGAGACTTGTGCTGGTTCATGGCCGTTGCGACTCTTCGCTTTAATGATAATGGCAGGGGGCACGCGCAATGATTTCGGCCATGCAAGGACGTTTCGCCAATCTAGGTATGGCGAAGAAACTGGGGATCGGGTTTGTGCTGGTCTTGCTTTTGACCGCACTGGTGGCGGCAATTGGCGTCTGGTCCCTGCAGACTATCAGTCTGCGCTTCGACGGGCTGAAGCAGATGTCCTCGCTCAATAGCAGTCTGCTCAAGGTGCGCCTGCTCGAACAGGATTATGCCTTGCACGGCAACCCGAAGACGGCCGATGCCCTGCGTGAAGGCGTGGACGGTCTGGTTGCCCTGGCTAACGAGCTCAAGGCGCGCACGCCGGCCAATGTGTCGGTGATGAACGATGTCGAGCAGTCGCTGGGCGCCTACCGCAAGGCGTTCGATGAGTTCGTTTCGCTGTCCCAGGCCAAGGATCTGGCACTGGAGATGGCCAGTTGGTCGGTATCCAGCGTCGCCAATAACCTTGATGTGCTGCAGGCCGGGCTGGCCGATGACGGCGCGTATACCTTGAAGGATACCGAGGGCAAGGATGGGGCGCAGTTCATCGAACAGGCCAGTCAGGTCAGCCAGGTATCGCGCCTGATGTTGCAGGCGATGAATGAGGCCCGGGTTCGTCTCGATCAAAGTCGCAAGGGCGACGCCGACAGCGCCGGCAAGGGCAACATTGAACAGGCGGCACAAGCGCAGACGCAGGCCGAAGAACTGAAAACCACGGTCAAGGACGAGGGCTATCTGACCGTGCTTAACGAAGTGTCCGGGCATATCGCCGGTTTCAACGACAAACTCGCTGAATACACCGGTTTGCTCGATCAGGAAAAAACGGTCTACGCACAATTGCATCAGCGTGCTGATCAGGTGGTCGAGCGGGTGAATCAGGCCTACCTCGCCGAGGACGCCGCGATGCAGGCTGAGCTGAAGAAAAACTCGCTGTTGATCATTGGCTCCTCGGTCCTGGCGTTGCTGGTCGGGGTGCTCGCTGCATGGTTCATCACCCGGCTGATCGTCGCCCCGTTACGCAGCGTGATTCAGGTGGCGCAGCGGATTGCGGCCGGCGACCTGAGTGCAAGCGTGCAAGTGACCCGGCGCGACGAGATCGGCCAGTTGATGCTGGCGATGCAGCAGATGGGCGCAGGGCTGAGCACAATTGTCAGCGGTTTGCAGACGGGCATCGAACGACTGGCCAGTTCGGCGCAATCGTTGTCAGCGGTCACCGAGCAAACCAACCTTGAGGTGAGTAGCCAGAAGGAAGAGACCGAGCAGGTTGCCACCGCGATGAACCAGATGACTGCCACCGTGCACGACGTGGCACGCAATGCCGAGGAGGCGGCGTTGGCCGCACAGACCGCGGATGACAAGGTCGAGAGTGGCCAGCAAGTGGTGCGACAGAGCATGGCACGGATCGAGCAGTTGGCCGATTCGGCAACTTCCGCCAGTTCGAGCATCGAAAGTCTCAGTGCCGAAATTCAGAATATCGGCACGGTGCTGGAGGTGATCAAGAGCGTCGCCGAGCAGACCAATCTATTGGCATTGAATGCTGCGATCGAAGCGGCGCGGGCCGGGGAGCAGGGCAGGGGCTTTGCTGTGGTCGCCGATGAAGTACGCGCGCTGGCGCGGCGTACGCAACAATCGACTGAGGAGATTGAGCGGCTGGTCAGTGCTTTGCGCTCGGCGGCGCAGTCGTCGGTGCAGCAGATTCAGAGCAGCGGCGAACTGGTAAAGCTGGCAGTCAGTGATGCAATGCAGACCGAGAGTGCGCTGGGGAGTATTGCGGTGGCGGTGTCGTTGATTCAGCAGATGAATCAACAGATTGCGGCGGCGGCCGAGGAGCAGAGTTCGGTGGCGGAGGAGATCAATCGCAGTGTGACGAGTATTCGTGCGAGTGCCGATCAGTCGTCCATTGCGATGCGCGGGAATGCGGCTTCGAGTGTTGAGCTGGCGCAGTTGGGGGGAGAGTTGCGGTCCATGGTTGGGCATTTTCGGCTTTGATTGAGCCTTGGCGGCCTCTGGGCCGACTGGGCTTTGGGTGTTTTGGGGGAATATCCGTTGCTTCGGGTGTTGCTGCTGGCGGTTTCGCCCTTACGGCGAGTCCCTTTTTCAGACGCCGGAGTGCCGGCCCAGCAAAAAGGAACCAAAAGGCTTGCTCCTGCGTTCGGCCCTCGCAGGCTCGGGTTCCTTCGCTCCGGGATCGATCCGGGCGCAGCGGCTACGGTTTGCTTCGCTGCACCTACTTCCGCTGTGTCTGGCTGCGCCAGACGGTCGCTGCGCTCCCACGCCCGGATCAATCCCTCCACTCAGCCTTCCGATGTCGCCGGTTAGGCAAGATCAAGATCAAGGGCACTCGAGCTAACGCTCATTGTTGAGTGGTTAGACGCGCCGCACGGCTCGAGATTTTCGGTGGATTCGCCCCTCACCCCAGCCCTCTCCCGAGGGAGAGGGAGCCGATTTTGGTTGGCTTCGAAGTTTGCGTACGACTCGGTATTACATGTCGGGCGTAACTCTTGAATCCACCGCCGTCAGTCCCCTCTCCCTGCGGGAGAGGGCTAGGGTGAGGGGCTTTTGCTCTTCTGTGTGAGCGAGCCCGCTCGCGAAAGCGGTCTCCTCTTCAGCGAAATTTTGTCAGGCTCTCTGCCGCGATCGCATAAAAAAAGCCACCTCGCGGTGGCTTCTTTTCAAATCTCTGCAATCAGTCGTAAATAACTTTCTTCTTCCAGTCCGCGTCAGCCTCGACATCTTTGAGGCCGGCGGTCAGTTGGTTTTCTTCGCCTTCGACCGGTGCGATCTTGTCCATGACCTGGGCGTTGGCGCGGGCCAGCAGTTTTTCCAGGTATTGCAGTTGTTCGGCGTAGATCTGCGGGTCCTGTTGTTTGCGCAGGTATTGCACGCCGCGTTCGAAGGCGAGGCGGGCCTGGCCGGGCTGGTTTTGTTGCAGGGATTGCTGACCGAGGTTGTTGAAGAATTCGATGTGCAGCAGCACGAGGATATGGCGCACTTCGCGAACCCAGTGTTTGGCTTCGTTCGGTGGCAGGAAGCCGTCGTGGGCGGCGCGGGTGATCTGGCCGTGGAGGGCTTCGAGGAGAAAGCGTACGTCTTTGGCTTTGGCTTCGGTGATGATCGGTGCTGGTGGGTTGTTGACCGGAATCGATTCGCCCTGAGCCACCAGGGCGCTGAGTTCGGTGATGCGCGCTTTGGTGGTGGCGCTGGTTTTTTCCAGGTTCAGCAGGCGCTGGCAGACGTTCAGCTCCAGGCGGGTCAGCAACAGCTTGAGTGCCGGGCTCATGAACTGGCCGGGGAAGGTCTCGGTCAGTTCGCCGCAGCGGCGCAGGCGGTCGTTGAGCTCGACCTTGGTGCGGGCCTTCTCCAGTTTGTTGTTTTCCACCACATGGTTCATGTAGCCAATGGCGATCAGAATTGCGATCCCGGCTATGACAAGCAGGGTGATCATGAGTGGTGTCACCGGTAAGACCTCTTTATAGGGTTCGCATGCGAGTGTAGTGGCTGGGCATTGGGCCGCCTAGCGCCACTCGACGATTCGGTTCGGCAGTTCAATCTGTATCGGCCGCACATTGTTTATATGAATGCTGGCGCTTGATGTACAGATTGCCATCACTGTGCGGACTATAACGCCTTGGCCCGTGGCGGAATATAGGCGTCAAACATCGGACGACGGAAAAGCCCGCCTGCCGCCCTAAAGCGGGGCGAAGTCATTGATTTAAATAAATTTATATCTGGGGGTTGACGACCCCTCAATCCATCCATAGAATGCGCGCCACTTGCAGCGTAAAGCACACAGCGAAGCGCAGCAGGGAGTGAATGTTGTAGTGTGTCCCCTTCGTCTAGTGGCCTAGGACACCGCCCTTTCACGGCGGTAACAGGGGTTCGAGTCCCCTAGGGGACGCCAATGCGGGAATAGCTCAGTTGGTAGAGCACGACCTTGCCAAGGTCGGGGTCGCGAGTTCGAGTCTCGTTTCCCGCTCCAGTTTTAAACGGCAGTGCTTTCGGGCGGTGCTGAGTGAAACCAGAACCAAGTCTTTTGATGCGGATCTGGACACCGAAACACACACCATGTGTTCCGGGTAGCGTGTCCCCTTCGTCTAGTGGCCTAGGACACCGCCCTTTCACGGCGGTAACAGGGGTTCGAGTCCCCTAGGGGACGCCATTTGCGGGAATAGCTCAGTTGGTAGAGCACGACCTTGCCAAGGTCGGGGTCGCGAGTTCGAGTCTCGTTTCCCGCTCCAAATTCTAGAAACGCCGCTCAGTGAGCGGCGTTTTTATTAGTGAAAGTTGTAGCCTGTGTCCCCTTCGTCTAGTGGCCTAGGACACCGCCCTTTCACGGCGGTAACAGGGGTTCGAGTCCCCTAGGGGACGCCATTGCGGGAATAGCTCAGTTGGTAGAGCACGACCTTGCCAAGGTCGGGGTCGCGAGTTCGAGTCTCGTTTCCCGCTCCATATTCAAAAAAACGCCGATCAGCGATGATCGGCGTTTTTTTGTGCGCGTTTATTCCGTCCGCTGCGCATGGGCGCGAACCTGTTATCTGCATTAGGCATCGCGCAAATGGAAGTGGGATGTGTGAGTAAAGCGAATCAGCATACTTGCATGTTTCCATATATATACTATTTTTCTTGATGATGAAGTTGTGTATAGCTGTCAGATCTCTACTCATTAACATTGGTTGTACAGTATATGTCTAAGCTATGTGGCACTTTGTTGTGCTGACACAATCCTGGATAGTCGCGGATTAAAAAGGAATTTTCATGAAGGTCTTATCATGCTGTCGTTTGTCATTCTTTGGTTTTGGCGGCAAAAATAAATATCCAGTATTGCGTTTGCTCGCAATGCTGATAAGTTTCGTAGTGACGCCATATGGGCACGCAGTAACTACAAATGTAGTTGCAGATATCAACTCCAGAATCATCGGCGGCTCCGATGCCCCGCTTGGTCGTTATCCTTTCATGGCGAGCTTTCAAACCGCATACACGGTGCCGAACAATCATCATTGCGGCGGCACCTTGATATCGCCAATTCTGGTGTTGACCGCCGCGCATTGCATCACTGGTGCAATAGTTGTGGGAAGCGAGATCTTTATCAACAGGGTCTCACAAGCCGATGCCAGTCAGGGTCTGACCAGGCGTATACATGCTTTACATATTTATCCTGATTGGGAGAGTGGCTTTGATATTGCCATTGTTGAACTCGATTCGCCGGTTACTGAAGTACAGCCAATCAGTCTTGTGTCATCGGAAGACGATACCTATCAGAAGCCTGGCTATTGGGTACGAGCCATAGGGTGGGGATTTTTGCATACTCACTTTCCCACAAAGCCAGACTTGTTGCAGCAAGTAGAGTTGCCAGTAATAACGGATAAAAGATGTTCCGAGTTGTATCCCGGTCAGCGTAGCGAAAGTAACTTGTGCGCGGGCACTCCCGGGCTTTCGACATGTAACTATGATTCGGGTGGGCCCCTGTTTGTGCAAGATCCAGCAACCCAGCGATTCTTGCAGATTGGCGTTACCAGTGGGGGAGACGGCTCGCGTTGTGAAGAGAAGGAAGCCACTCGTTTTGTTAAGTTGAGTGCTCCAGAAGCTGTTCGATTCATTTCGAGCGTGAGAAATCTGACATCGGTTGGCGATTCCTCAGACGAATTAGAGCATTGATTGAGGCCGTCGAATCAAGGGGTTTGCGATGCTCTGGCTTTTATCATCTGGATGTAAATCCGCTCGCGTAAAAATTCAAGCCAGCCATGAATGTGAAAAATCCCGATCGTTACTCGGGATTTTTTTTGATACGCGTCACATCGACAGCATCAACCGGCCGGCAAACAGAATCAGAACCACGCCCATGGTGCGCTCGAACCAGTGCCCCATGCGCATGAACAGCAATCTGACCCGGTTGCTCGAGAAAAACAGCGCAACCAGCACGAACCACAGTGCGTTGACGAAGCACATCCACAATCCATAGAGCGCCTGAATTTGCAGCGGCGTGCTGGCACTGATGATCGTGGTGAAGATCGCCAGGAAAAACAGCGTGGCTTTGGGGTTGGTGGCATTGGTCAGAAAACCGGTGCTGAAGGCCTTGAACAACGTTTGTTTGACCAGCGGCTCGTCGGTGGATTTTTCACCTTCAACGCTCGATTTCGGTTTGCTGCGCAGCAGGCTGACACCGAGGTACAGGATGTAAGCGCCGCCGATCACTTTGGCCACGGTGAGCAACCACGGCGTGGTGTGCATCAGGGCGCCGACACCGAGCAGGGTATAAAGCACATGCACGGAAATTCCTGCACCGATGCCCAGCGCCGTGCAAATACCGACCAACCGGCCGAAGCGCACACTTTGGCGGATGGTCACGGCAAAGTCCGGTCCGGGAGCTACAACCGCCAGGAAATGGATGGTCGCCAGCGCGAGAAATTCGCCCAGATAATTCGAATACATTTCAGCTCCAGTAAGTCAGGGGTGATGCATTGCCGCGATAGCCGACAAAGAACGACAGGCTCAAGCGCGGATCAGCCACGCCCGGGGTCACCGAGTGCATGCGCCGCGAATTGAACATGATGAAATCGCCCGGTTGCGGCCGGACCTCCAGAGCAGGAGGGCCGAGCAGGGCGGGGTCGATGCCGTAACTGTCGCCACGCATCTCATCGAATTGGTCAGGGGTGATGCGGTCGTCCCACATCTGCAACGCGCCGCCTTCGGTCGGCATGTTCAGGTAGACGTTGCAGGCGAACTGCGCCTCCAGACTGCGCGCCTGAAAACTGTCCGGGGCATCCTTGGCGAAGATGTCGTGATGGGCGAGGAAGCACACGCCCGGCTTCACTACCCGTGACAGGCCGACATACATTTTGCGCCCGTAGAGGTTTTCCAGGTGCGCACCAGCCGGCCAGGATTCGTCGAGCAGGCAGCGCAAGGTGTCGATCGGTGAAGAGTAGGGCGCACAGCGATTGCGCAATTCGGCGATGTTGCTGGCCGCCCGCTCGAAGTAATCCTCGATCAGCAGCGGTTGATTTTCCGCCTCGTAAAACGCCATGCCGATGCGGCCAATGCTCGGCGCGTTGATGTAACCCTCGAACCCGGGTGCGAGGATCTTGTTGCCAATCTCGATCGCCAGCGGCTCGGCCAGAAAGCTTTTGACGCGGATGGCGAGGACTTCTTCGTTGGCCAGTTTTTTTATGCACGTCTCATCGAGACGCTCGACGTCTAGCATCATGTCTTAGGTCCATCTATCGATAGTCAACGGAACCGGCGAATGCGGTCCCCCGGCGTCGAACGCTGCGTGCGGCAGCGTTCGAAATCCTCAATCCACGCTGTAGTGGACGGACAACGTGCCTTTCTTCTGCGAAAGGGACGAGATCGTGACTGTGCCCAGTTCCTTCAGGCTGCGTACATGGGTGCCGCCGCAGCCATAAGCGGGCAGGTCACCGAAACTGATTTCCCGCGCACCTTCGCGCAGTGAGGTCAGGCGTGGCAGATCGTCGGCGATCCATTGATCGAGCGCTTGTTGTACGGCCGCTACGTCAAGTTCCTGCGCGGCGTCGCCGGGTTTGAATTGCACACGACCTTCATCCGGCCAGTGATGAGCCTTGATCGGCGTCCAGCCCTGCGCCTGAATGAAATGTCCGATCAAGTGGCCGGCCGAATGCATGCGCGTGTTGAAACGTCGCCGCTGTTCGTCAATGCGGATCGCTGTCATGCCCAGCGGTACCGGACGGTCGACAAAATGGATGATCCGCTCCGGCTCCTGCACCACGCGCGATACCTGGCTTTCGCCAATCCAGCCAGTATCGCTGGGCTGGCCGCCGCCCTGCGGGTGAAACAGGGTCGCGCGCAGCACGACAGCAAATTCGTTTTCCTGGGGCGTGCAGTCGAGGACTTCCACATTGGCCTTGAGGTCATCACTATGGAAAAAGAGGCGAAGCGTCATATTCCATGCCCTTATTAAAGTTTCTTTTTTTATTATATGAATCGGGTAATAGCGTGATAATCCGTTCAAACATCAAAGGACTTGTGCGCTGTGAGCATAAATTTGCCGCTACCGTTACTCGGAGAAATGGCGATTTTCGTCAGGGTCGTGGAGACCGGCAGCTTCTCTGAAGCCGCTCGACAACTCGGTTCGTCACCCTCAGCGGTGAGCCGCAGCATCTCCCGGCTGGAGAAGGCGCTGGCGACACGCTTGTTGCAGCGCACCACGCGCAAGCTGCGCTTGAGTGACGGTGGCGAAGAAGTCTTCAAACGCTGTCAGGAGATGGTCAGTGCCGCCCGCTCGGTGATGGAAATCAGCGGCCAGTTCACCCATGAGGCCGAAGGGCTGGTGCGCGTCAGTGTGCCGAAGGCGGTGGGGCGCTTCGTGATTCATCCGCACATGCCGGAGTTTTTGCGGCGTTATCCCAAGGTCGATGTCGAGTTGCTGCTGGAGGATCGCCAGGTGGATCTGATCGATGATCATGTCGATCTGGCGATTCGCATTACTGATCGGCCGCCGGCGGGGCTGGTGGGGCGTCAGTTGCTGACCATCGATCATTTGCTCTGCGCCACGCCGCAATATCTGGCCGAACACGGCACGCCAGCGCATCCGCATGATTTGCTCAATCACAGTTGTATTTATCTGGGCGAAACCCCGAGTGATGCACGGTGGAAATTCAAGAAAGGCAGCAAAGCGGTGACGGTCGGGGTGCGTGGACGCTATGCCGCCAACCATACGGGTGTGCGGTTGGGGGCGGTGTTGCAGCATATTGGCATTGGCAGTCTGCCGTACTTCACGGCGCGTTATGCGTTGGAGCAGGGGCTGGTGGTTCAGGTATTGCCGCAGTGGACGTTTCTGGCGTCGTATCACGGTGGGTTGTGGTTGTTGCACTCGCCGACGCGGTATTTGCCGCCCAAGCTGCGGGTGTTTATCGATTATCTGGTGGAGTGTCTGCAGAAGGAGCCGACCTTGGGGCGGCCGGGGCGGTCGGGGGCTGGGGGGAGTGTGGCGATGGCTTATGAGTTGCCGGAGGGGGAGGGGTTGCTCTGATTTTTCTGTCTGGTTTTGTTTGGTCTTGGCGGCCTTAGGGCCGACCAGGCTCTGGTTGTTTTGGGGACATATCCGTTGCTTCGGGTGCTGCGGCTGGCGGTTTCGCCCTTACGGCGAGTCCCTTTTTCAGACGCCAAAAAGGAACCAAAAGGCTTTGCTCCTACGTTCGGCCCTCGCAGGCTCGGGTCCCTTCGCTGCGGGATCGATCCGGGCGCAGCGGCTACGGTTTGCTTCGCTGCACCTCCTTCCGCTGTGTCTGGCTGCGCCAGACGGTCGCTGCGCTCCCACGCCCGGATCAATCCCTCCACTCAGCCTTCCGATGTCGCCGGTTAGGCAAGATCAAGATCAAGGGCACTCGAGCTAACGCTCATTGTTGAGTGGTTAGAAGCGGGTGGTTGGCTTGGGGTTTGCGGTGTGGCTGCCCCTCACCCCAGCCCTCTCCCGGAGGGCGAGGGAGCTGATTTGTGGGCCGTTCAAAATTTGAGTACGACTCGGTATTTCATGTCGGCGTAACTTTTCAATTCATCACGATCAGTCCCCTCTCCCTTTGGGAGAGGGCTAGGATGAGGGGCTTTTGACGTTGGCCCTTGCATATGCCGTTGTCCTCATTCGGCATCACGAGCCAAAAAAAATGCCCGCATGGCATCACCATTGCGGGCATTTTCATGATCAGGGCAATCTCAGTGCTTGCTGTCCTGCGCGGACATCGCCATCAGTTGCTTTTCCTGGTTCCAGTCGAACGGTTCGTCGTTCTGTTCGGCTTCGTAGCGACGTTCTTCCAGTGCCTGATACAAGTCGATTTCTTCGTCGGACAGATAGTGCAGGCAGTCGCCAGCGAAGTACCACAGCAGGTCGCGCGGGATGAGATGGGCGATTTGTGGGTAGCGGGTGATGACCTGGGTCAGGATGTCCTGGCCAAGGTATTGGCTTTCGATAGGGTCGATCGGCAAGGACGCCAGCAGTTCGTCGAAGCGCTCGAGGAACAGGGCATGGCTTTCTTCGGGCACCTGTTCGGCCTCACCTACGGCGACCAGGATACTGCGAAGGTGGTCGAGCAATACAAGATGATCGGCAACGACGTTGGACACGAGATAAGTCCTCAAGAGCAAAACGGGCGCGGGAGTATAAAGCCCCCGCGCCCGTTTTTCACAGGTTAAACGCTGTACGGCAGCTGAGGTCAGCGGACTTTGCCCTCGGCCAGCGCCAGTTCTTCTTTGTCGAAATCATCGACATCGATCACTTTGCGTCGTGCCGCTTCGGCGTCGCGCAGGTTTTGCGCTTCTACCGGTTGCAGTACGCCGGCCTCCAGTGCCGCGTCGATGGCGTGTTCGCCGGCGACTGGTTTGACTTGGCCGCTTTTCAGCGAAGTGTGCAGTTTTTTGTGCAGTGGCTGCGCGGCCTGCAGCAGGTCGCTGGCGTGTTGCAGTGCACCGACTGCGTCGTCAGGCGATTGCGGGCGGTAGCAGCCAGCAAGCAGTTGTTCCAGCGCTGGATCGCCCTTGGCGCGACCGATGACGCCCGCCACTTCGGCGCCGAGCTTGTCCGACGGGCCTTTGTGGCGACGACCGAACGGGAAAACGATGACCCGCAACAGACAGCCAAACACCTTGTTGGGGAAGTTGCGCAGCAGTTCATCCAGCGCTCGCTCCGACTGGCCGAGGCTTTCCTCCATGGCCCAGCGCAGCAGCGGTTCCATGTAGGCCGGCGAGTCGAGGTCGTGATAACGCTTGAGCGCGGCGGAGGCCAGGTACAGGTTGCTCAGCACATCGCCAAGGCGTGCCGACAGGCGTTCGCGGCGTTTCAGTTCACCGCCCAGCAGCATCATGCTGAAGTCTGCGAGCATGGCGAACGCTGCGGCCTGTCGGTTGAGCGCACGGAAGTAGCCCTGACTGATCCTGTCGCCCGGTGCGTGTTCGAAATGACCGAAGCCAAGGTTGAGCACCAAGGTGCTGGCGGCATTGCTGACGGCGAAACCGATGTGTTTGAGCAGCAGGCCGTCGAATTCTTTCAGCGCCTGGTCTTTGTCTTCGCGGCCGGCCAGGGCCATTTCCTTGAGCACGAACGGGTGGCAGCGGATGGCACCCTGACCGAAGATCATCAGATTACGCGAGAGAATATTCGCGCCTTCGACGGTGATAAAAATCGGCGCGCCGTTCCAGCTGCGCCCCAGGTAGTTGTTCGGGCCCATGATGATGGCTTTGCCGCCATGCACATCCATGGCGTGACTGATGCACTCGCGCCCGCGTTCGGTGAGGTGATACTTGAGGATCGCCGATAGCACCGAAGGTTTCTCGCCCAGATCCACCGCATTGGCTGTGAGCATTCGCGCGGCGTCCATCATCCATGCGTTGCCGCCGATGCGCGCCATGGCCTCCTGAATACCTTCGAACGCGGACAGCGGTACGTTGAACTGCTCACGAATCTGCGCGTATTGCCCGGTGACCAGACTGGTGAATTTGGCCGCACCGGTGCCGACTGCGGGTAACGAGATCGAACGACCGACCGACAGGCAGTTCATCAGCATCATCCAGCCTTTGCCAAGCATTTCCTGACCGCCAATCAGGTAGTCCAGCGGGATGAATACGTCTTTGCCGGAGTTCGGCCCGTTCATGAATGCCGCGCCCAGCGGCAGGTGACGGCGACCGATCTCCACACCGGGGGTGTCGGTCGGGATCAGTGCCAGGCTGATGCCCAGGTCTTCCTTTTCGCCGAGCAGATGCTCAGGGTCATAAGCCTTGAAGGCCAGGCCGAGAAGTGTCGCGACCGGTCCGAGGGTGATGTAGCGTTTTTCCCAGTTCAGGCGCAAACCGATGACTTCCTCACCTTGCCACTGGCCTTTGCAGATGATGCCGGTGTCGGGCATGGCCCCGGCGTCGGAGCCGGCGAGCGGGCCGGTGAGGGCGAAGCACGGAATGTCATCGCCGCGGGCCAGCCGTGGCAGGTAGTGATTGCGTTGTTCGTCGGTGCCGTAATGCAGCAACAGTTCGGCCGGGCCGAGGGAGTTGGGCACCATTACCGTGGAGGCGAGGTCGCCGCTGCGGGTGGCCAGTTTCATCGCCACTTGTGAGTGTGCATAAGCGGAGAAGCCTTTGCCGCCGAATTCCTTGGGAATGATCAAGGCAAAAAAGCCATGTTCCTTGATATGTGCCCAGGCTTCAGGCGGCAGATCCATCGACTGGCCGATCTGCCAGTCAGTGACCATTGCACAGAGTTCTTCGGTCGGGCCGTCGATGAAAGCCTGCTCTTCTTCGCTCAATTGCGCCTTGGGGTAGGCCAGCAGTTTTTCCCAGTCCGGGCGCCCGCTGAACAGTTCACCATCCCACCACACGGTGCCGGCATCGATGGCATCGCGTTCGGTCTGTGACATCGGCGGCAGGGTTTTCTGGAACCAGTTGAACAGCGGTGCGGTGAAATGCTGGCGGCGCAGGTCAGGCAGCAGCAAAGGTGCGGCGATCAGCGCCAGCACTACCCACAACAAGGCCAGCAACCAGCCCGGCGCGTGACTGAAAATACCCATCGCTACCAGGTACACAGCAACGATGCCCAAGGCAGGCAGAGGGGCGATGCGCCGGTGAGCGAGATACGCCACACCAACGATCAAAACCAGTATCCACAACAACAGCATATTCAGTCCTCCGTGAACCAAGGCAAATCGACCCTCCAGAGCTTAGACGGCATCTGTAAAAGCGGGTGGTCAGACCAAGGTGATTGAAATCGTGGGAAACCCCGGATGGTTTTCGTAAGTTCGGTGGGCAACACGTGTGGGAAATCGTTCGCCGATCCCGCGGCTTTGCTTCCAGGTTTGGCCGAAACGTCGTTATCTCTGTGCTCAGGCTGTCGCTAGACTCGTGATTCATCCAGGAGATTGCCGTCATGCACGAGTTTCTGAGCCCCGGTCGCTTCATCGATAGTGACCACCCGGCAGTGGTGGAGTTCGCCGAGCAGCATCGCGGCGCCAGCCATGATCCGCGTGAGCAGGCAATCAGTCTCTATTACGCCGTGCGCGAAGCGGTGCGCTACAACCCGTACACGTTCAGCCGCGATCCGCAGACGTTGCGCGGCAGCCATGCATTGGCAACCGGCGAAAGTTATTGCGTGCCCAAAGCCACGTTGCTCGCCGGCTGCGCGAGACGCTGCGGCATTCCCGCACGCATTGGCCTGGCCGATGTGCGCAATCACCTGTCGACGCCGCGTCTGCTCGAGCTGCTGCGAAGCGACCGGTTCGCCATGCACGGTTACACCGAGTTCTTTCTTGATGGCCGTTGGGTCAAGGCCACGCCGGCGTTCAATCAGCAACTGTGTGAGCTGTTCAACGTCGCACCGTTGGAATTCGATGGCATCAACGACAGCGTTTTTCACCCGTACAACCGTGACGGCGCGCTGCTGATGGAGTACCTGGTTGATCACGGCCAGTTCAGCGATGTGCCGGAAGCGTTCTTCTTCGAGCATCTGCAAAAATGCTATCCGCACCTGTTTACCGATCAGCAACCGGCTTTGCTGGGTGACATGCTCAGTGATGTGAGCGCTCGCTGATCCGGCGTATGCTGGCCGTCCACTCACTTGCAAAGAGGCGGTCATGCTGAAGATCTGGGGACGGAAAAACTCATCGAATGTCAGGAAGGCATTATGGGCGGCCGAAGAGTTGGGGCTGGCTTACGAGGCGATCGATGCCGGTGGCGCATTCGGTGTGGTTGACACGCCCGAATACCGTGCGATGAATCCGAATGGCCGGGTTCCGGTGATCGAAGACGAGGGGCTGGTGCTGTGGGAGTCCAATGCCATCGTCCGTTATCTGCTGGCCAGACATGCGTCAGACAGCGCTTGGTATCCAGCCGATCCGCGCACCCGCGCCACCGCTGACAAATGGATGGACTGGACCACCTCAAGTTTCGCCGGACCGTTTCGCACGGTGTTCTGGGGCGTGTTGCGCACGCCTGCCGAGAAGCAGGACTGGACGGCAATCAATGCTGCGATCAAGGAGTGCGATGAATTGCTGAACATGGCCGACCATGCCCTGATCAGCCAGCCTTACCTGTCCGGCAATGAAATCGGCATGGGCGATATCCCGCTCGGCAGCTTCATTTATGCCTGGTTTGAAATGCCCATCGAGCGCGCGCCACAACCTCATCTGCAAGCCTGGTACGAGCGCCTGAAACAGCGTCCGGCCTATCAGAAAGCGGTCATGACCGCGTTGACTTGATAATTACTATCGACACACTTGACTGTACTTGTGCGGCGGCGGCAAGCACCATTGCGAACTTGCGCCGCGGTTGTTTCCCTCGCCGCTCGCCCTTATTTAGTCCTTTCTTCCCTTCATGGTGCGTAAATCCGATATGAGTTCCGCTCTGTCCATCCGGCAGCTAACCAAAACCTACGGCAACGGGTTCCAGGCCTTGAGTGGTATCGATCTGGACGTCGCCGAAGGTGACTTCTTCGCCTTGCTCGGCCCCAACGGCGCCGGCAAATCCACCACGATTGGCATTCTCTCGACCCTGGTCAACAAGACCAGCGGCACAGTGAATATCTTTGGCCACGACCTGGACAAGAACCCGGCCGCGCTCAAGCGCTCGATCGGCGTGGTGCCCCAGGAATTCAATTTCAACCAGTTCGAAAAGACCTTCGACATCGTCGTGACCCAGGCCGGTTACTACGGCATTCCGGCGAAGATCGCCAAGGAACGCGCCGAGCAGTACCTGACGCAACTGGGCTTGTGGGACAAGCGCGATGTGCCGTCGCGTTCGCTGTCCGGCGGCATGAAGCGGCGCTTGATGATCGCTCGCGCACTGGTGCACGAACCGCGCCTGCTGATCCTCGACGAGCCGACTGCGGGCGTCGACATCGAGCTGCGTCGGTCGATGTGGACCTTCCTCACCGAACTGAACCAGAAAGGCATCACTATCATCCTCACCACGCATTATCTGGAGGAGGCTGAGCAGTTGTGCCGCAATATCGGCATCATCGACCACGGCACGATTGTCGAGAACACCAGCATGCGTCAGCTGCTCGGTCAGTTGCATGTGGAAACCTTCCTGCTCGATCTCAAGGGTGATCTGGCGGCCGCGCCGCAACTGGTCGGCTACCCGTCGCGACTGATTGATGCGCACACGCTGGAAGTGCAGGTCGACAAGTCGATGGGCATTACTGCGCTGTTCGGCCAGTTGGCCTTGCAGAACATCGAAGTGCTGAGCCTGCGTAACAAAACCAATCGCCTCGAGGAGCTGTTCGTGTCGCTGGTAGAAAAAAATCTGTCGAAGGTGGCGGTATGAGTTCTGAGTTCGGTCCCAACCTCGTCGCCCTGCAGACCATCGTTTACCGCGAGGTCAAACGCTTCATGCGGATCTGGCCGCAGACCCTGCTGCCGCCGGCGATCACCATGGTTCTGTACTTTGTGATCTTCGGTAACCTGATTGGCCGACAGATCGGTGACATGGGGGGCTTCACGTACATGGAGTACATCGTGCCGGGGCTGATCATGATGTCGGTGATCACCAACTCCTACGGCAACGTGGTTTCGAGTTTCTTCGGCAGCAAGTTCCAGCGCTCTATTGAAGAGCTGATGGTCTCGCCGGTGTCACCGCACACGATTCTGATCGGCTTCACCATTGGTGGCGTGTTGCGCGGTCTGGCGGTGGGTTTGATCGTGACGATTCTTTCGCTGTTCTTCACCGATCTGCAGGTGCATCACCTGGGTGTGACCATTCTGGTGGTGGTGCTGACGGCGACGATTTTCTCGCTTTTGGGCTTCATCAATGCGGTGTTTGCGCGCAACTTCGATGATATTTCGATTATTCCGACCTTCGTGCTGACGCCGCTGACTTACCTGGGTGGGGTGTTTTATTCGATCACGCTGTTGCCGCCGTTCTGGCAGACGGTGTCGCTGGCTAATCCGGTGCTGCACATGGTTAACGCCTTCCGCTACGGGATTCTGGGGGTATCGGATATCCGGATTGGTATCGCGATCACGTTTATGCTGGTGGCGACGGTGGTGTTGTATCTCGGTTGCGCGCGGCTGCTGGTGAGTGGGCGGGGGATGCGTACCTGATCTGAGGTTGGCTCCCACACGGTCGGTGTCGCTCACAATGTCTGAGCACAGCCGCTGTTAATGTGGGAGCTTGCCTGCAAGCGATGGCTTTCTTTCAGGCGACTATTTTTTTGACAGAGTACATATCCGTTGCTGCGGTAACGGCTGCTTGTGGTTTCGCCTGACGGCGACTTACTTTTTTACAAGCGCCAAAAAAAGTAAGCAAAAAACGCTTGCTCCTACGTACGGCCCTCGCAGGCTCGGGTCCCTTCGCTCCGGGACTGATCCGGGCGCAGCGGCTACGGTTTGCTGCGCTGCACCTCCTTCCGCTGTGTACGACTTCGTCGTACGGTCGCTGCGCTCCCACGCCCGGATCAATCCCTCCACTCAGCCTTCCGGTGTCGCTGGTTAGGCAAGATCAAGATCAAGAGCACTCGAGCTAACGCTCATTGTTGAGTGGTGAGAAGCGGGTGTTTGGCTTGGGGTTTGCGGTGGATTCGCCCCTCACCCCAGCCCTCTCCCGAGGGAGAGGGAGCCGATCCTGGTTGGCTTTGAAATTTGCGTACGACTCGGTATTTCAGGTCGGCGTAACTTTCGCATTCCCCACGGTCAGTTCCCTCTCCCTCCGGGAGAGGGCTAGGGTGAGGGACTTTTGATTTTCAGCTGATTTCAAGTCTCAGGCTTCAACGTCGCCGGTGCATCAAAATCAACAGCAGGCGAGCTGATACTCGACCTGAGGGTGGCCGCGGTTTTTTGTGGGAGCTTGCCCGCAAGCGATGGCACCACCCCAAACACTGCAATAAAAAACGGCCTCCCACTACGGAGGCCGTTTTGCATTCATTTCTGCCGGCTTTTCTTGCGCCGTGCCCATTGTCGGGCGACCCACCAGCGCCAGTACATCATCACAACACAGTAGGCGAGGGCGCCGAGCACCAGTCCGACCACCACGGATCCGAGCAGAAACGGTTGCCACAGCGTCGACAGTTCGCCGCTGATCCATTCCCAGGACAGTTCGTCCGGCAGGTGTCGCGCGGGTACGTCCATCAACCATGCGCCGGCCTGATAAGTGCAGAAGAATACCGCCGGCATGGTGATCGGGTTGGTCAGCCAGACCAGGCTGACGGCGATCGGCATGTTGCCGCGCACGGTGATTGCCAGTGCGGCGGCGACCAGCATCTGCGCCGGAATGGGCAGGAACGCGGCGAACAGGCCAACCGCCATCGCTCGGGCCACCGAGTGGCGGTTGAGGTGCCAGAGGTTCGGGTCATGCAGCAACTTGCCGAGAAAGCGTAAGGATTTGTGTTCCCTGATGCTCGTCGGGTCGGGCATGTAACGTTTGAATAAGCGCCGGGGCATAAGGCTTCTCGGTCGGTTAAGGCGGCAAGTATGTCTGGATTCTACGAACAGCCCATTCAGACTTTGTGACAATTATTGACGACGCGGGTGCCCGACACCCGCTATGCCTAAGTGCGGGACTCTCAAGGACGGGCTTATGCGCACAGGGATGATGGCGCTGGCAGTCGGTCTGCTGGCCCCGGTTTTCATGCCGGCGTTACCGCCGGTCTGGTTGATGCTGTTGCTGCCGGTGGTGGCGCTGATGCTGCTGCCGTTTCGCAGTTATCCGTTGGCGTTCGTGCTATTCGGTTTCGCCTGGAGCAACGTCACAGCGCAGTGGGCACTGGATGATCGTCTGGCGCTGAAGCTTGATGGCGAAACCCGCTGGCTCGAGGGGCGCGTGGTCGGTCTGCCGCAAAGCAGCGAGGGCGTGGTGCGCTTCGAGTTGGCTGAGGCGCGGTCGCGGCACGAAAAACTGCCGGCGCGGATGCGTCTGGCCTGGTACGCGGGGCCTGCGGTCAATAGCGGCGAGCGTTGGCGTCTGGCAGTGAAACTGAAACGCCCGCATGGCTTGCGCAATCCCGATGCCTTCGATTTCGAAGCCTGGTTGTTGGCGCAACGCATCGGCGCAACTGGAACGATCAAGGATGGTCAGCGCCTGAGCGAGGCGCGCTGGGCCTGGCGTGACAGCATTCGACAGCGTTTGCTGGGGGTGGATGCGCAAGGCCGCAGCGGTGCGTTGGCGGCGCTGGTGCTGGGCGATGGTTCCGGGCTGAGTCGTGAAGACTGGCAGATCCTCCAGGACACCGGCACCGTGCACTTGCTGGTGATTTCCGGCCAGCACATCGGCCTGTTGGCGGCGGTCATGTACCTGTTGGTCGCCGGGCTGGCGCGGTACGGACTGTGGCCGCTGCGCTGGCCGTGGTTGCCGTGGGCCTGTGGCCTGGCCTTCGCGTCGGCGCTGGGCTATGGCTTGCTCGCCGGGTTCGATGTGCCGGTGCAGCGGGCCTGCGTGATGGTCGGGCTGGTGTTGTTATGGCGTCTGCGTTTTCGCCATCTCGGGGCGTGGTGGCCGCTGTTGCTGGCGTTCAATGGCGTGTTGTTGCTCGACCCGCTGGCCAGTCTGCGTCCGGGTTTCTGGCTGTCGTTCGCGGCGGTGGCGGTGTTGATCTTTACCTTCGGCGGTCGTCTCGGTGCGTGGCGCTGGTGGCAGACCTGGACGCGGGCGCAATGGCTGATCGCGATCGGCCTGTGCCCGGTGCTGCTGGCGTTGAGTCTGCCGATCAGCGTGAGCGGGCCGTTGGCCAATCTGCTCGCGGTACCTTGGGTCAGTCTGGTGGTGTTGCCGCCAGCGTTGCTCGGGACGCTGCTGTTGCTGTTGCCGGTGCCGTATGTCGGCGAAGGCTTGCTGTGGCTGGCGGGTGGCTTGATCGATTGGCTGTTTCGCGGGCTCGCGGTGATTGCCGGTCTGTGGCCCGCGTGGATTCCCGGCTCGCTACCCGGCGGGATCTGGCTGCTCGGCAGCCTCGGCGCGATGCTGCTGTTGTTGCCGCGCGGTGTGCCGCTGCGTCCGCTGGGCTGGCCGTTGTTGTTATTGCTGGCGCTGCCGCCGCGCGAGCGACTGGCAGAAGGCCTTGCCGACGTCTGGCAACTGGACGTGGGGCAAGGTCTGGCGATCCTGATCCGCACCCGGCACCACGCGTTGCTGTACGACGCCGGGCCGCGCTTTGGTGAGTTCGATATTGGCGAACGCGTGGTCTTGCCCGCGTTGCGCAAATGGCGCGTGGAAAAACTCGACCTGATGCTGCTCAGCCACGCCGACGCCGATCATGCCGGTGGAGCGCTGGCGGTCTCCCGTGGTCTGCCGATCGATCGCGTGATCAGTGGTGATCCTGAGGGATTACCTCAACTGTTGAACGCCGCTGCCTGTGAGTCCGGACAGCAATGGCAGTGGGACGGGGTCAGTTTTCAGCTCTGGCAATGGGCAGACGCCCACGACAGCAATCAACGCTCTTGCGTGTTGCAGATCGAGGCCAACGGCGAGCGTCTGTTGTTGACCGGTGATATCGACAGTCACGCCGAACGGGTCCTGCTCGAAGGGCCGCTGGCGGTGCCGACGCAATGGCTGCAAGCTCCGCATCACGGCAGCCGCAGCTCATCGTCGATGGCGTTGCTCAAGGCACTGCAGCCGCACTCGGTACTGATTTCTCGCGGTCACGGCAATTCCTTCGGTCATCCGCATCCGACCGTAATGGCGCGCTACCGCAAACAGCGCCTGCGCATCTACGACAGCGCCGAACACGGCGCCATCCATTTGCAATTGGGCACCTTCCAGCCCGCGCAAACCATGCTTCACCAACGGCGGTTCTGGCGTGATCCGCCGGCACTGGCCCGCTGATCGGCGCGTGGGCGACTGTGGCGTTACGGTCGTCGGGGCGGCGGGTCTTAATCGGCAATCGGTATGGTAAAGTGGCGCACTTTTTCGAGGGGACTGTCACTGTGTGGGAATTGGTCAAATCCGGCGGCTGGATGATGTTGCCGATCATTCTGAGTTCCATCGCGGCCATGGCGATTGTCGCCGAGCGCCTGTGGACCCTGCGCGCCAGCCGCGTCACCCCCGAGCATCTGCTGGGCCAGGTGTGGGTCTGGATCAAGGACAAACAACTGAACAAGGAAAAGCTCAAGGAGTTGCGCGCCAACTCGCCACTGGGTGAAATCCTTGCGGCTGGCCTGGCCAATTCCAAGCATGGTCGCGAGATCATGAAAGAATGCATCGAAGAGGCCGCCGCCCGTGTCATTCATGAGCTGGAGCGCTACATCAATGCGCTCGGGACCATCGCTGCGATGGCGCCGCTGCTCGGTCTGCTCGGCACCGTGCTGGGCATGATCGACATTTTCAGCGCGTTCACCGGGACCGGCATGACCACCAATGCCTCGGTCCTCGCCGGGGGTATTTCCAAAGCGCTGATCACCACGGCAGCGGGCCTGATGGTCGGTATTCCGGCGGTGTTCTTCCACCGTTTCCTGCAGCGCCGCATCGATGAGCTGGTGGTCGGCATGGAACAGGAAGCGATCAAACTGGTGGAAGTGGTGCAGGGCGACCGTGACGTCGATCTGGCCGAGGGCAAAGCGTGAAATTCCGTCGCAAGCCCCGGGAAACCGTGGACATCAACCTCGCGTCGCTGATTGACGTGGTGTTCATCCTGTTGCTGTTCTTTGTGGTGACCACCACGTTCACCCGCGAAACCCAGCTGCGCGTGGATCTGCCGGAAGCGGTCAGCGGTTCGCCGGCCGAGGATCAGCAGGTCAAGCAACTGGATGTCGCGATCAGCGCCGAAGGTGTGTTTTCGGTGAACAACAAGGTCCTGCCGAAAAACGATCTGGCGACCCTGATGGACGCCATGCAGAAAGAAGCCAACGGCGACACCAGCATGCCGTTGTCGATCAGCGCTGACGGCAAGGCCCAGCACCAATCCGTGATCACCGCCATGGACGCGGCCGGCAAGCTCGGTTTCAGCCATCTGCGCATGACCACGGTCGAGGCGGCGCCCAAATCCTGATGAGCCTGTCCGATCGCTTGCTCGCTGCGTGGTATGCGGGGCACCCGGCCCTGACGCTGTTGCGACCGCTGGAAATGCTCTACCGCCGAGTGGTGGTCAACAAGCGCCAGCGCTTTCTCGACGGCGAAGGCGAGATCTACCAGCCGCCCGTGCCGTTGATCGTGGTCGGCAACATCACTGTGGGCGGTACCGGCAAGACGCCGATGATCCTCTGGCTGATCGACCACTGTCGCCAGCGCGGTTTGCGCGTCGGCGTGGTCAGCCGGGGTTACGGGGCCAAACCGGCGCAACTGCCGTGGCGCGTCGAGGCCGATCAAACAGCTGATATTGCCGGCGATGAACCGCTGCTGATCGTCCAGCGCACCGGCGTGCCGCTGATGATCGATCCCGATCGCAGCGCCGCCGTCAAAGCCCTGCTCGCCAGCGAACCGCTGGACCTGATCCTCTCCGACGACGGCATGCAGCATTACCGCTTGGGCCGCGATCTGGAGCTGGTGCTGATTGACGCGGCACGTGGCCTTGGCAATAAACGCTGCCTGCCGGCGGGTCCCTTGCGCGAGCCGGTCGAGCGCCTGCAAAGCGTCGACGGCGTGCTGTTCAACGGCGCCAGCGAGGATCGCCAAGACGGTTTTGCCTTTCAACTGCAACCCACCGCACTGATCAACCTGCGCAGCGGCGAGCGCCAGCCGCTCGAACATTTTGCGCCCGGTCAGGCGCTGCATGCCGTGGCCGGGATCGGCAATCCGCAACGTTTCTTCAATACGCTCGAAGCGCTAGACTGGCGCGCAATCCCCCATGCATTTGCCGACCACGCCGAGTACAGCGTGCAGGCCTTGAATTTCACCCCGTCATTGCCGTTGGTGATGACCGAAAAGGACGCGGTGAAGTGCCGCGCCTTTGCTGCTGCCGACTGGTGGTATCTGGCAGTCGATGCGTTGCCGTCACCGGCCTTCGTGGCCTGGTTCGACACGCAACTGATACGTCTGCTGCCCGGTCGGCTTTTGCCTTGACTGTTTACTTATCTGGGAATGCTCATGGACACCAAATTGCTCGACATCCTCGCCTGCCCTGTGTGCAAAGGTCCGCTCAAGCTCAGTGCTGACAAGACCGAATTGATCAGCAAGGGCGCTGGCCTCGCGTACCCGATCCGCGACGGCATCCCAGTGATGCTCGAGAGCGAAGCCCGCACCCTGACCACCGACGAGCGTCTGGATAAATGAGCACAGCCTTCACCGTTGTGATTCCCTCGCGTTATGCCTCAACGCGTCTGCCGGGCAAACCGCTGCTGGATATTGCCGGCAAGCCGATGATCCAGCACGTCTGGGAGCAGGCGAGCAAAAGCAGCGCCACGCGTGTGGTGGTGGCGACTGACGATGCGCGCATTGTCGAGGCGTGCAAGGGCTTTGGCGCCGAAGTGGTGCTGACCCGCGAGGATCACAATTCCGGCACTGATCGTCTGGCCGAAGTCGCCGCCAAGCTGGGCCTCGAGTCTGACGCGATCGTGGTCAATGTGCAGGGCGACGAGCCGCTGATTCCGCCCAGCGTGATCGATCAGGTCGCGGCCAACCTTGCCGCCCACACCGAGGCGCGCATGGCCACTCTGGCCGAGCCGATCGAAGACGTGGAAACCCTGTTCAACCCCAATGTGGTCAAGGTCGCCAGCGACATCAATGGCCTGGCGCTGACCTTCAGTCGCGCCACCTTGCCATGGGCCCGCGATGCGTTCGCCAAAAGCCGCGAGCAATTGCCTGAAGGCGTGCCGTACCGTCGCCACATCGGTATCTACGCCTACCGCGCCGGGTTCCTCCAGGACTTCGTCAACTGGGGCCCGTGCTGGCTGGAAAACACCGAATCCCTCGAGCAACTCCGCGCCCTGTGGCACGGCGTGCGCATTCACGTCGCCGACGCGTTGATCGCGCCGCCGACCGGTGTCGACACCGTCGAAGACCTCGAACGCGTTCGTCGCCTGCTGGGGGCCTGATGCGCGTTCTGTTCGTGTGCCTGGGCAACATTTGCCGTTCGCCCACCGCTGAAGGGGTTTTGCGTCACAAGCTGCGTGCAGCGGGGCTGGCGGATCAGGTCGAAGTGGCCTCGGCCGGTACCGGTGACTGGCACGTTGGCAACCCGCCAGACAAGCGCAGCCAGGCTGCAGCGAAAGTGCGCGGTTATGATTTGTCGCTACAGCGTGCGCAGCAGGTCAGTCGCGCCGACTTCGCCAGCTACGACCTGATTCTGGCCATGGACAACAGCAACCTGCGCAACCTCAAGGCGTTGCAACCGTCCACTGGCAAGGCGGAGCTGGATCTGTTCCTGCGCCGTTATGCCGGGCTGGTCGATGAAGTGCCCGATCCGTATTACGACGGCGATCAAGGCTTCGAGCAGGTGCTGGATCTGATCGAAGCAGCCTGTGACCAACTGTTGATCGAAGTGAAGGGGCGCTTATGAGTCTGCCGGTGCAAGCGCAGGTTTCCCTGAAACCGTTCAACAGTTTTGGCGTCGACGTGCGTGCGCAACTGTTCGCCGAGGCCCACAGCGACGACGATGTCCGCGAGGCGCTGGCCTATGCCACGGCGCACGACGTGCCGCTGCTGGTGATCGGCGGCGGCAGCAATCTGCTGCTGACGGCGGATATTGCAGCGCTGGTCTTGCGCATGGCGACGCGGGGCATCCGCGTGCTCAGCGATGACGGCAGCCGCGTGGTCATCGAGGCTGAGGCCGGCGAGCCGTGGCATCCGTTTGTCCTGCATACGCTGGCGCTGGGTTTTTCCGGTCTGGAAAACCTCAGCCTGATTCCAGGCACGGTCGGCGCGGCGCCGATGCAAAACATCGGTGCCTACGGCGTGGAGATCAAGGACGTATTCGCCGGCCTCACTGCGCTGGATCGGCAGACCGGCGAGCTACGCGATTTCAGCCTGGAAGAATGCAACTTCGCTTACCGCGACAGCCTGTTCAAGCAGCAGCCGGGACGCTGGCTGATTTTGCGCGTGCGCTTCAAACTTGATCGCGGCGCGCAGCTGCATCTGGAATACGGCCCGGTGCGCCAGCGCCTGACCGAACAGGGCATCGAGCAACCGACGCCGAGCGACGTCAGCCGCGCGATCTGCAGCATTCGCAGCGAAAAATTGCCGGATCCGGCGCTGCTTGGCAATGCCGGCAGCTTCTTCAAGAATCCGCTGGTGTCCGCTGCACAAGTCGCGCAAATCAAGCAGGAACATCCCGACGTTGTGGCGTATGCGCAGGCAGACGGGCAAATGAAGCTCGCCGCTGGCTGGCTGATCGAACGCGCCGGCTGGAAAGGCTTTCGCGACGGTGATGCCGGCGTGCACAAATTGCAGGCCCTGGTGCTGGTCAACTACGGCACCGCCACCGGTCTGCAACTGCTGAGTCTGGCGCAGCGTATCCAGAAAGACATTGCCGAGCGGTTCAATGTCGAGCTGGAAATGGAGCCCAATCGGTATTGAGGCAGCCAGAGCTTCAAGCTTCAAGCTTCAAGCTTCAAGCTTCAAGCTACAATCTGTTCAGTTAGTCAGCTACTGCTTTTGCTTGCAGCTTGTAGCTAAAAGCTTGCAGCTAAAAAGCCCTGTATCAGCAGGGCTTTTTTGTTAATGCTGGGTTAACTTAGTCAGCTAACGATACCAACCATTTGCTCCACCAAAGGCCCGGTGCAGACGTTCTGCTCAGCACAAGAGAGCCTGATTAGCCTGAGTCGATCTGCGCGAACCCACCGCTGATTTTCCGGCGGCAGATTGCTCGACCCGATAACCACGAAAAATATGCGGGCGTGCCCATGATTACCCTGAAACTCAACGGTCAAGACCATTCCCTCGACGTCACCGAAGACATGCCGCTGCTTTGGGCGATTCGCGATGTCGCCGGTTACAACGGTACCAAGTTCGGCTGCGGCATGGGCCTGTGCGGCGCGTGCACCATTCATATCGATGGCGCCCCCGCGCGCAGTTGCATCACCCCGATCGGCTCGGTGATCGGGCAGAACGTCACTACCATCGATAACCTGCACGCCGACCCGATCGGCAAAGTGGTCCAGCAAGCCTGGCTCGACAGCGCAGTGGCGCAGTGTGGTTACTGCCAGGGCGGGCAGATCATGTCGGCGACGGCTTTGTTGAAAACCAACCCGAACCCGAGCGATGCGCAAATCGAAGAAGCCATGGTCGGCAACATTTGCCGTTGCGGCACGTATAACCGGATCAAGACTGCGATCCGCCAGGCCTCCACTCACCTGAAGGAGGCCAAGGCATGAGCCGCCTGCCGAACGATTTCGCCCTGAGCAACCTCAGTCGCCGTGGTTTTCTCAAAGGCGTCGGCGCCACCGGTGCGCTGGTGCTGGCCGCGAGTTGGGGCTGGCAGGACGCGCTGGCCGAAGACAAGCCCAAGCAGTTTGGCGCCGACGGCATGCCCAACGGCTGGATCGACGATCCGAAAGTCTATGTGAGCATTGCTGCCGACGGCACCGTCACCGTGGTCTGCAACCGTTCGGAAATGGGCCAGGGCGTGCGCACCAGTCTTGCCATGGTGGTTGCCGATGAACTGGAAGCCGATTGGGCGCGGGTCAAGGTGCAGCAGGCGCCGGGCGATGAAGTGCGCTTCGGCAACCAGGACACCGACGGCTCACGCAGCATGCGCCACTGGTACGAGCCGATGCGCCGATGCGGCGCGGCCGCGCGGACCATGCTCGAGCAGGCTGCGGCGGCGCAGTGGAAAGTGCCAGTCGGTGAATGCCACGCGCAGTTGCATAAAGTCATCCACAAGCCGTCCGGCCGTGAGCTCGGCTATGGCGAACTTGCCGCGGCCGCCAGTGCCTTGGCCGTACCGGCGCGTGACAGCCTGCGCCTCAAGCAGCCGGCGGAGTTTCGCTACATCGGCAAGGAAGGCAATAAGGCCATCGACGGTGACGACATCGTCAACGGGCGTGCGGTCTACGGCGCCGACGTACATTTCGACGGCATGCTCTACGCCACCATTGCGCGCCCGGCAGTATACGGCGGCAAGGTCAAGTCGCTGGATGACAGCGCCGCGCTGAAGGTGCCGGGCGTACTCAAGGTGATCCAGATCGAACCTCGTCCGTTGCCATCGGAATTTCAGCCATTGGGTGGCGTGGCCGTCGTCGCCAGCAATACCTGGGCGGCGATCAAGGGCCGCGAAGCGCTGAAGATCGAGTGGGACGACGGCCCGAACGCCAGTTATGACTCGATCGCCTACCGCAAGGAGCTGGAAGCAGCGTCGTTGAAGCCCGGCAAAGTGGTGCGCAACACCGGCGATATCGACAAGGCGTTGAGCGGCGCGGCCAGCACTCTGGAAGCGTCTTACTACCTGCCGCACCTGGCGCAGGCACCGATGGAGCCGATGGTCGCCATTGCGCGTTTCGACAAAGGTGTCTGCGAAGCCTGGGCGCCGAGTCAGGCCCCGCAAGTGACCCGCGAGCGCATCGCTGAACGTCTTGGCGTGCCGTTCGACAACGTCACCTTCAATGTCACCTTGCTCGGCGGCGGTTTCGGTCGCAAGTCCAAACCGGACTTCGTCGTTGAAGCGGCGATCCTTGCCAAGGAGTTTCCGGGCAAGGCTGTGCGTGTGCAGTGGACACGCGAAGACGACATCCACAATTCGTATTTCCACACAGTGTCGGCCGAATACCTCAAGGCCGGCGTCGGCAAGGACGGCATGCCCTCTGGCTGGTTGCACCGCACTGTAGCGCCGAGCATCACCGCATTGTTCGCCCCGGACATGAACCATGAAGCGGCTTTCGAGCTGGGCATGGGCTTCACCAACATGGCCTACGCGATTCCCAACGTGCGTCTGGAAAACCCCGAAGCCAAGGTGCACACGCGGGTGGGCTGGTATCGCTCGGTGTCGAACATTCCCCATGGTTTCGCGATCCAGAGTTTCGTCGACGAGCTGGCGCACAAGGCCGGCGAAGACCCGCTGAAGTATCAGATCAAACTGCTCGGCGCCGATCGCCAGATCGACCCGCGCACCTTGAGCGAAGAGTGGAACTACGGCGAGTCACCCGAGCGCTATCCGATCGATACCGGACGCATGCGCACCGTGCTGGAAACCGCAGCGAAGGCAGCCGGTTGGGGGCGCAAGCTGCCCAAGGGCCGCGGTCTTGGCCTGGCAGTGCACTACAGCTTCGTCACTTATGTGGCGGCGGTGATTGAAGTCGAGGTCAAGGACGACGGCACGCTGATCGTCCACAAGGCCGATATTGCTGTGGATTGCGGACCGCAGATCAACCCCGAGCGCATCCGCTCGCAGTTCGAAGGCGCCTGTGTGATGGGCCTGGGCAACGCGGTACTGGGTGAAATCAGCTTCAAGGACGGCAAGGTCCAGCAGGACAACTTCCATATGTATGAAGTGGCGCGCATGTCGCTGGCGCCGAAAGAAGTCGCCGTGCATCTGGTCACGCCGCCGGGCGATGTACCGTTGGGTGGCGTCGGTGAGCCAGGCGTACCGCCGATTGCGCCAGCGCTGTGCAACGCAATCTTCGCCGCCACCGGCAAACGTATCCGCAACTTGCCCGTGCGTTATCAGTTGCAGGATTGGCAGAAGGCGCAGGCGTAATGGACAGTGTCGATCTGAATGTCCTGCGCAGCGTCCTTGAATGGCGCCGCGCCGGGCAGCGAGTGGTGCTGTTCAGCGTGGTGCAGACCTGGGGCACTGCACCCCGGTCGCCTGGTGCCATGCTCGCCTTGCGCGAGGATGGCGTGGTGATCGGTTCGGTGTCGGGCGGTTGCGTCGAGGATGACCTGATTGCCCGCCTGCACGACGGCCGTATCGCCAGCGATGGCCCGCCGGTGCAGTTGATTACCTACGGCGTGACGCGCGAAGAGGCGGCGCGTTTCGGTTTGCCCTGTGGCGGCACCCTGCGCCTGACTGAGGAGCGCGTTGGCGATCCGGCGTGGGTCGAAGAACTGCTTGCCCGTTGCGAAGATCACCAGATCGTCGCCCGCGAACTGAGCATCGAAACCGGCGAAGTGACGCTTGTGCCCGCCACTAAAAGCGATTCGCTGGTGTTCGATGGCAAGACCTTGCGCGCCATTTATGGCCCGCGCTGGCGCCTGCTGCTGATCGGCGCCGGGCAGTTGTCGCGTTACGTGGCGGACATGGCGCGGCTGCTGGATTTCGAAGTGTTGATTTGCGATCCACGCACCGAGTTTGTCTATGGCTGGGAAGAGCAGCACGGGCGGTTTGTATCGGGCATGCCGGATGACGCAGTACTGAGCATTCAGACCGACGAGCGCACCGCGATTGTTGCGCTGACCCACGATCCGCGTCTGGATGACATGGCGCTGCTGACGGCGCTGGATTCGCCGGCGTTTTACGTTGGCGCGCTGGGCTCGCGGGTCAACAGTCAGAAACGCCGCGAGAATCTGGCTCAGCTAGGCTTGTCGCAAGCGGCTATTGATCGCTTGCACGGGCCGATCGGTCTGCATATCGGTAGCCACTCGCCGGCAGAGATTGCCTTGTCGCTGCTCGCGGAGATCGTCGCGATCAAGAACGGCGTGGAGTTGAAGCAGAAAAAACCGCTGGAGGGCGCATGAGCCGTTCCACCGCAGTGATTGTATTGGCAGCGGGCGAGGGCAGTCGTTTTCGCCAGATTGCCGGTCCCGACAAGGACAAATTGCTCGCTGACTGCACCGGGCGCGATGGCGCGGTGCGCTCGGTGATCGAGCAGGTGCTGGTGAGCTTGCCAGCGGAACTCGATAAGCGCGTATTGGTAACGACCGAGGCGCGGCCGCAGGCGATGCGCATGGCCCAGGCTTATGGTTGTGACGTTGTTTCGATCGAGTCGACCGGCATGGGCGACAGTATTGCCGCGGGTGTCGCTGCGTGTGCCGATGCGGATGGCTGGTTGATCGTGCTCGGGGATATGCCGTTTATCTTGCCGTCAAGTATCGAGCGAGTGGTGGCAGCGATGGCTGACGATTCGGTGAGCGTGCCGGGGCTGGGTGGTGAGTTCGGCCATCCGGTGGGGTTTGGCCGTTCGTTTGGTTCGGCGTTGTCCGAATTGTCCGGTGATCGGGGTGCCAAGCCGCTGTTTGGGCTGGGCAGGGTGGTTGAGGTGGTGGTGGATGACCCTGGCGTGCTGTGGGATGTCGACGTGCCTGAGGCGCTGGTCTTCAAAAGCCCCTCACCCTAACCCTCTCCCAGAGGGAGAGGGGACTGACCGAGATGTATTTTCGAGATGCGTGGACCGGCAATTTCTGAATCGAACCCTGATTTTGAAAAGCATGGAGATCGGCTCCCTTTCCCCCTCGCCCCCTTCGGGGGAGAGGGCTGGGGTGAGGGGGTAGGATTCAGAGCCCACCACAAATGCCACTGGCATAAAAAAGCCCCGCCAGGCTTACACCGGGCGGGGCTTTTTAACGGCTTGGGGAGTTACACGAGAGGTTTAGGCTCGTGCTCTTTTTCCTCGGCCTCTTCGCGTTGCTCGACCGCGTCCTGAACGGAGCGTGGTGCCTCGGCGATCACCGCTTCAACCGATGCTTCTTCGGCAACCGGGGCAGGTGCTGCCTCGATCACTTCGGCAGCAGCAGCGGGCTCGGCAACCACAGGCGCTGCAGCGGCGGCCAGTTCGGCTTCCTTCTGCAGACGCTCGGCTTCACGCTTGCGACGACGCACTTCACGTGGATCGTTCGGTGCGCGGCCGTTTGGCGTCAGGGCGCTGACCGGAACCGGAGCTTCAACCACCGGGGCTGGCGCTTCGACGACGGCAGGGGCCTCGACAACCGGCGCTTCAACCACTGGCGCCAGGGCCGGCTCGGCGGCCGCGACCACTGGCTCGGAAACCATAGCCTCTGCAACTTCTGCTTCAGCGACTGGCGCTGGTGCTTCGGTCTTCGCAGGCTCGGCAGTCCAGTTGAAGGCAGTCTGCTCTTCGCGAACTTCACGCACGGTTTCGGTTACGGATTCAGCGACGGTTTCAGTTGCTGGTTCACTGATTACAACTGGCGCTTCAACAACAGCTTCTGGTTCCGCGACTGCTTCAACCTGAGGCTGAGCTTCGCGGACCGGTGTCACTTCGACTTCCGGAGCAGCAATCACTTCCACCGGGGTGTTAGCTTCGACAACCGGCGCTTCGACTGGAGCAGTTTCCAGTGTGGCGGCGGTAGCGCGTTCAGCCTGCTCGTGCGCCTGTGCTTCGGCCGGAGCGCTGATCGCGCTGCTGGCAACGGCGGCGGTGACGGCCAGGCCAGCGGCCAGATCGGCAGTGCTTGGCTCGCCAGCGTTTTCGTTGGATTCGGATTCTTCCGAACCTTCGATCACGTTGCCGTTGGCATCGCGCTGACGCTCACGACGGTTGCTGCGACGACGCTGACCGCGCGAGCGACGACGTGGACGATCGCCTTCGGCGCCGTCCTGACCGTCTTCCGGCAGTTGCTCTTCGTTGCTGATGACTTCTTCTTCGGCGACGGCAGCAGCGGCCTGTTCGGCGCGTGGCTGACGCTCTTCACGCGGCGGACGCGGGGCGCGTTCTTCGCGTGGCTGGCGGGCCGGACGCTCCTCAGTGGTGACGGCGGCGGCAGCGGCTACCGCTGGAGCGGCGTCCAGTGGCTCACGCAGTTCACGTACGCGTTCTTCACGCTCGCCGCGAGGCTTGCGGTCTTCACGCGGCGCACGTGGAGCACGTTCTTCACGCGGTGCACGTGGGGCGCGTTCTTCACGGGCGGCCGGCGCTTCGCTGCGGGCTTCACGAGGCTCGCGCACTTCGCGGGCTTCACGCGGCTGACGCTCTTCACGCGGCTCGCGTGGGGCGCGTTCCTCACGCGGTGCACGTTCTTCGCGCGGCTTGCGTTCTTCATCGCGGCGACCGTTACGGTTGCGGCTCTGCTGACGACCGTTGCGACGCTCTTCGTTGCGTGCCGGACGTTCGGCAGCCGGTTTTTCCACGGCAACCGGAGCGGCAGGCTCTTCCTTGGTAGCGAACAGGCTGACCAGCGATTTCACCAGGCCCTTGAAAAGGCTTGGCTCTGGCGCGGCCACCGGGGCCGGAGCAGGGGCGGCTGGAGCGACTTCGGTCGGCACCGGCGCATTGGCGCGGGCCGGGGCAGTCTTGACCGCGGCTTCCTGGCGAACCAGGGTGCGGGTCGCAGCGGCTGGCTGGACTTCTTCGACTTCGGCAGCGGCGGCAGCGATTTCGTAGCTGGACTGGTTGGTCGCGGCTTCCGGGCTGTCGTCACGCAGACGCTGAACTTCAAAGTGCGGCGTTTCCAGATGATCGTTCGGCAGAATGACGATACGGGCACGGGTGCGCAGTTCGATTTTGGTGATCGAGTTGCGTTTTTCGTTGAGCAGGAACGCAGCAACCGGGATCGGCACCTGGGCGCGGACTTCGGCGGTGCGGTCTTTCAGGGCTTCTTCTTCGATCAGGCGCAGGATCGCCAGCGACAGCGATTCAACGTCACGGATGATGCCGGTGCCGTTGCAACGCGGGCAGACGATGCCGCTGCTTTCGCCCAGCGATGGACGCAGGCGCTGACGGGACATTTCCAGCAGGCCGAAGCGCGAGATGCGGCCGATCTGCACGCGGGCACGGTCGGCTTCCAGGCATTCGCGGACTTTTTCTTCCACGGCGCGCTGGTTTTTGGCCGGGGTCATGTCGATGAAGTCGATGACGATCAGACCGCCGATGTCGCGCAGGCGCAACTGACGGGCGATTTCTTCGGCGGCTTCAAGGTTGGTCTGCAGGGCGGTTTCTTCGATGTCGCTGCCTTTGGTGGCGCGTGCCGAGTTGATGTCGATGGACACCAGGGCTTCGGTCGGATCGATGACGATGGAGCCGCCGGAAGGCAATTCGACGACGCGCTGGAAGGCGGTCTCGATCTGGCTTTCGATCTGGAAACGGTTGAACAGCGGAACGCTGTCTTCGTACAGCTTGATCTTGCTGGCGTATTGCGGCATCACCTGGCGGATGAAGGTCAGGGCTTCGTCCTGGGCTTCAACGCTGTCGATCAGCACTTCGCCGATGTCCTGGCGCAGGTAGTCGCGGATCGCGCGGATGATCACGTTGCTTTCCTGATAGATCAGGAACGGCGCGGAGCGATCCAGCGAGGCTTCTTTGATGGCGGTCCACAGTTGCAGCAGGTAATCGAGGTCCCACTGCATTTCTTCGCTGCTGCGGCCCAGGCCGGCAGTGCGCACGATCAGCCCCATGTCGGCTGGAGCAACCAGACCGTTCAGCGCTTCACGCAGTTCGTTGCGCTCTTCGCCTTCGATGCGACGGGAGATACCGCCGGCACGCGGGTTGTTCGGCATCAGCACGAGGTAACGGCCGGCCAGGCTGATGAAGGTGGTCAGGGCCGCGCCCTTGTTGCCACGCTCTTCTTTTTCGACCTGAACGATGACTTCCTGGCCTTCGCTCAGGACGTCCTTGATGTTGACGCGGCCTTCGGGGGCTTTCTTGAAGTATTCGCGGGAGATTTCTTTGAGGGGCAGGAAGCCGTGGCGCTCGGAGCCGAAATCGACAAAGGCAGCCTCAAGGCTTGGTTCGATGCGAGTGATACGGCCTTTATAGATGTTGGCCTTCTTCTGCTCGCGTGCACCGGATTCGATGTCCAGGTCGTAGAGGCGCTGGCCATCTACCAGTGCAACACGCAACTCTTCGGGTTGAGTTGCGTTAATCAGCATTCTTTTCATGTAGTACCGTCGGTTTCCGGGCTGCCGGAAACGGCGTTCGGCACACACGACTTCTCACGGTCGGTGTCAGGTGCGTCGGGAGTGGTTGGCCATTCCCGTGTCCAGCGATGTCAGGCCAATTGGGCCGATACCGCGACGTACGCGTCCTGCTTGCTGTGGCTACTTAAGCACTCAGTCAGGAGGAGGAATCAACCAGCGGCTGTGGACGAGATGAAGCGTCTTGTAAAAGCTTGTTGCTACACAGTCCGGCGGTTGTGCATCTCCACCCTACACGTATCCCTGATAATTCGGGTGCTGCCGCGCGCAGAATCCGCAGCGGGTTGGCATTTACCGTGAGCTCCGAAAGGGGAGGTCACGCATCATGGCTAATTCAGGCGATGTTTCCGGAACAATCGCTCGGGGTCATTCGCAGCTGACTGCACTTTGTGAACTGGCCTCGAATGTCGCCTGCCGGGCGAGTCAGAACTCTGCTCGGCGGTGTAATTCAGGCCTCATGTCACCTGCGCTCGTTACAACCGCAAACTCCACCGTTACGTAGCGAAAGCCCCGTAGGACGGCCTCGCGCCCTGGTGAATTGCGTTGGTCAGGGCCGGTCTTTGACCGTGGTTCCGCTGTCCAGGCCGCTTTTGGCGGCGTTCGCGACTATAGCAGCAATGATTAAGTGCTTCAATTCCATAAAAATTGTTATCATCCGCGGCATGACAACTACTGCCCCTTCGACTCCAGGCGTTCAACTGCTTGAAGTCTCGCCGGAGTATGCCGGCCAACGAATCGACAATTTTCTCCTCGCCCGGCTCAAAGGCGTGCCCAAGACCTTGATTTACCGCATTTTGCGCAAAGGCGAAGTGCGTGTGAACAAGGGCCGGATCAAGCCCGAATACAAGCTGCAGGCCGGCGATATCGTGCGCGTGCCGCCGGTTCGCGTGCCTGAACGCGACGAACCGGTACCGCTGGCTCAGGGTCTGCTGCAGCGTCTCGAGGCATCGATCGTCTACGAAGACAAGGCCCTGATCGTGATCAACAAGCCCGCGGGCATTGCCGTTCACGGTGGCAGCGGCTTGAATTTCGGCGTGATCGAAGCCTTTCGTCAGTTGCGTCCCGATGCGAAAGAGCTGGAACTGGTTCATCGTCTTGACCGCGACACGTCCGGCCTGCTGATGATTGCCAAGAAGCGCAGCATGCTGCGTCACCTGCACGAAAAACTGCGCGGCGACGGCGTCGACAAGCGCTATATGGCGCTGGTGCGCGGTAACTGGGCCACTTCAATCAAGCAGGTCAGTGCGCCGTTGCTCAAAAGCAATCTGCGTTCCGGCGAGCGCATGGTTGAAGTCAACGATGAAGGCAAGGAAGCCCTGACCGTGTTCAAGGTCCTGCGCCGCTTCGGTGATTTCGCGACCATGGTCGAGGCCAAGCCGGTCACCGGTCGTACGCACCAGATTCGCGTGCATACCTTGCACGCCGGGCATTGCATCGCCGGCGACAGCAAGTATGGCGACGATGATTTCACCAAGGAAATTCGCGATCTGGGCGGCAAACGCCTGTTTCTGCATGCCTACATGCTGACCGTGCCGCTGCCCGATGGCGGCAAGCTGACCTTGCAAGCCCCGGTCGATGAAATGTGGGCCAAGACTGTGGAGCGCCTGAGTGCAGCACCCTGATTACAAATTGTTGATTTTCGACTGGGACGGCACGCTGGCCGATTCCATTCACCGGATTGTCGAGGCCATGCACTCGGCGTCCGGGCGTTCCGGCTTCGAGCTGCGCGATGATTTCGCGGTCAAGGGCATTATCGGTCTGGGTTTGCCAGAAGCGATTCGCACCTTGTACCCGGAAATCAGCGATGCCGAAATGACCGCGTTTCGCGAGTACTACGCCGATCACTACATCGCTGCTGAAGCCGTGCCTTCGCCGTTGTTCGAGGGTGTCATCGAATCGATGGCGTCGTTTCGCGAGCAGGGTTATCACCTCGCGGTGGCGACCGGCAAGAATCGCCGCGGGCTCGATCGGGTGCTCAAGGCCAATGGCTGGGAAGATTATTTCGACATTACCCGCGCCGCCGATGAAACCGCCAGCAAACCGCACCCTCTGATGCTGGAGCAGATCCTTGCTCATTGTGGTGTTCGTGCCGAACAGGCGCTGATGGTGGGTGATTCGTCCTTCGATCTGCTGATGGCGCGCAACGCGGGGATGGGGTCGGTGGCCGTCAGTTATGGCGCGCAGTCGATCGAATCGCTGCAACAGTTCGAGCCGTTGCTGTCGATCGACCGGTTTTCTGAATTGCATGCCTGGCTGGGGCAGCAGGCTTAATACGTTTTTGGGGTGATGGCATGACCGACGAATGGAAAGCACCGGCCAAGGCAAGTGCCGACGACGGTGACGCGAAAAGCTGGAAGCTTTTGGAAAAAACCTTGCTGGCTGGCGTGCAGGAACAGCGTCGCTCGCGGCGCTGGGGGATCTTCTTCAAGCTGCTGACGTTTGTTTATCTGTTTGTTGCGTTGCTGCTGTTCACGCCACTGATGGACATGGAAAAGAGCGCAACGCGCGGCCCGAACTACACGGCGCTGATCGAAATTGACGGTGTGATCGCGGATAAAGAACCGGCGAGTGCCGACAATATCGTCGGCAGCCTGCGCGCTGCGTTTGAAGATAAAAAGGTCAAGGGCGTGATCCTGCGCATCAACAGCCCGGGCGGCAGTCCGGTGCAGTCGGGTTATGTCTATGACGAAATCAAACGGTTACGTGGCCTGCACCCGGAGATCAAGTTGTATGCGGTGATTTCCGATCTCGGTGCGTCCGGTGCCTACTACATCGCGAGCGCGGCCGATCAGATCTACGCCGACAAGGCCAGTCTGGTCGGTTCGATTGGTGTAACGGCAGCCGGTTACGGCTTTGTCGGTACCATGGAAAAGCTCGGCGTCGAGCGTCGCACCTACACGTCGGGCGAGCACAAGGCGTTCCTTGATCCGTTCCAGCCGCAGAAACCCGAAGAAACGGCGTTCTGGCAGAGTGTGCTGGACACCACGCACAAGCAGTTCATCAACAGCGTCAAGCAGGGGCGTGGCGATCGCTTGAAGGACAAGGAGCATCCGGAGCTGTTCTCCGGGCTGGTCTGGTCAGGTGAGCAAGCGCTGCCGCTGGGTCTGATCGACGGCCTGGGCAGTGCCAGTTCGGTAGCGCGTGACGTGATTGGCGAGAAGGAGTTGGTGGACTTCACGGTCCAGGAATCGCCGTTCGACCGCTTCTCGAAAAAGCTCGGCGCCAGTGTGGCCGAGCAGTTGGCGATGTGGATGGGTTTCCACGGGCCGTCGTTGCGATAAGCCTTCGCTGTATAAAAAAACCGGCCTTTCAATGGCCGGTTTTTTTCTGGGTCAGGGAATCTGTACGCCTTCAGCCAGTAGCATGTCGATCAGGCGAATCAGCGGCAGGCCGATCAGGCTGGTGGCGTCCGGGCCTTCGGTGGACTGGAACAGGCTGACGCCGAGACCTTCAGCCTTGAAGCTGCCGGCGCAGTCGTAAGGCTGCTCGGTGCGCAGATAGCGCTCGATGCGCGCTGGGTCGAGCTTGCGCATGTGTACGGTAAATGGCATGCAGTCGACCTGGCAGTGGCCGGTCTGGCTGTTGAGCAGGGCCAGGCCGGTCAGGAAGGTCACGCTCGCGCCGCTGGCCGCCATCAATTGCTCGCGGGCCTTTTCGAAGGTGTGTGGCTTGCCGATGATCTGTTCGCCAAGTATCGCCACCTGGTCCGAGCCGATGATCAAATGGCCAGGATGGCTGTCAGCCAGTGCTCTCGCTTTTTGTTCGGCGAGGCGTTTGACCAGCTCAATGGCCGGCTCGCCCGGGCGGTGGCTTTCGTCGATATCCGGCGAGCTGCAGACGAACGGCAAGTGCAGGCGAGCGAGCAATTCGCGTCGATAGGTCGAGCTTGAAGCAAGTAATAAAGGCAGCATGGGCGTCTCCTCAGGCAGGTGCGGATTCTAGCGGAGGCGCGCAAGTGACGGACAGGGCACAATTTCCTTTGACATGGGTGGGTGCATCCCTATAATGCTGCGCCTATGTTGAATGACCCGATTCCACCTCACGTTGACCCGCGCAAATTGGCTGACCGTGGCACCACCCTTCAAGGTGAACTGCTGCTGGCCGATTTGAAGAGACTCTGCGACCCGCTTTCCGACGATGTCGGTACGGTGCAGGCCAAATTCGTTTTTGAACGAGATGAACGTAAATCTGTGGTGATCCACAGCTTTATCGACACCGAAGTCAAAATGGTTTGCCAGCGTTGTCTTGAGCTGGTCACCCTGCCGATCCACAGCGAATGCAGTTACGCCGTGGTGAAGGAGGGTGCGAATACCCAGTCGTTGCCGAAAGGTTATGACGTGCTGGAACTGGGCGAAGATCCATTGGATCTGCAGTCACTGATCGAGGAGGAGCTTTTGCTCGCCTTGCCCATTGTGCCTGCTCATCATCCGGAAGAATGCCAGCAGCCGGCGGGAGCAGATGAGCCCGAACCGAGCGAGGACGAGGTAACGCGGTCCAACCCGTTCAGTGTATTGGCGCAGTTAAAGCGTGACCCAAACGTTTAGGAGTTAATCAATTATGGCTGTTCAGCAGAACAAAAAATCCCGCTCTGCCCGTGACATGCGCCGTTCGCACGACGCTCTCGAGGCTAGCACCCTGTCTGTAGAAAAAACCACCGGTGAAGTTCACCTGCGTCACCACGTATCGCCAGAAGGCGTATACCGTGGCCGTAAAGTGATCGACAAGGGCGCTGACGAGTAATCACTTGTCCGCTCAAGTCATCGCGATTGACGCAATGGGCGGGGACTTCGGTCCCCGCAGCATTGTTCAGGCCAGCCTTGCTTGCCTGTCTGCTACGCCCTCGCTGCACCTGACCCTCGTCGGTCAACCCTCCCTTCTTGAAGAACTGATCAACGGCCAATCGGCTGCCGATCGCGCGCGCCTGACGATTGTGCCGGCCAGCGAAGTCATCACCATGGACGAAAAGCCGACCCAGGCTCTGCGTGGCAAGCCGGACTCGTCGATGCGTGTCGCTCTTGAGTTGTTGCGTGATGGCAAGGTTCAGGCCTGCGTCAGCGCTGGCAATACCGGTGCGTTGATGGCGTTGTCGCGGTTTGTGCTGAAGACCTTGCCGGGCATCGATCGCCCGGCGATGGTGGCCGCGATCCCGACGCAAACTGGCTATTGTCAGTTGCTCGATCTGGGCGCCAACGTCGATTGCAGCGCCGAACATCTGTTGCAGTTCGCCGTCATGGGCTCGGTGGCGGCGCAGACGCTGGGTATTCATCGTCCGCGCGTGGCCTTGCTGAACATCGGTACCGAAGACATCAAGGGCAATCAGCAGGTCAAGCTGGCGGCAACGCTGTTGCAGGCGGCGCGTGGCATCAACTACATCGGCTTCATCGAAGGCGACGGTTTGTACCGTGGCGAGGCGGATGTGGTGGTGTGCGACGGTTTCGTCGGTAACATTCTGCTCAAATCCAGCGAAGGCCTGGCGACGATGATCGCTGCGCGCATTGAAGCGTTATTCAAGAAGAATCTTGCCTCGCGGGCGGTAGGCGCGCTGGCGCTGCCGCTGATGAAGCGCCTGCAGGCCGATCTGGCGCCGGCGCGACATAACGGCGCAAGCTTTCTCGGCTTGCAGGGCATCGTGGTGAAAAGTCACGGGTCGGCCGGCGTTCAGGGCTTTCAGAGTGCGATTTCCCGGGCGCTGATCGAGATCCAGGAGAACTTGCCCGAGCGCCTCCACGGTCGTCTGGAGGACCTGTTGTCTTAGGCGTTTTCGTCGGACAATGCTTAAATGTGACCGCCCGGTTCAAAGGGCCATCCAAACTGTCAGTTTCTGGCGTCCCGAGCGGGGCGTTATTTTCCGACGACAAGATCATTAGGGGCTTGTTACATGTCTGCTTCCCTCGCATTCGTCTTTCCAGGACAGGGTTCGCAGTCCCTCGGCATGCTGGCCGAGCTGGGCGCGCAACATCCGCTGATCCTCGAAACCTTTCAAGAAGCCTCTGCTGCGCTGGGCTATGACCTGTGGGCGTTGACCCAGCAGGGCCCGGAAGAGCTGCTCAATCAAACCGACAAGACTCAACCGGCGATTCTGACCGCCTCGATCGCCCTGTGGCGTCTGTGGCTGGCGGAAGGCGGTGTGCGTCCGGCATTCGTTGCCGGTCACAGCTTGGGTGAATACAGCGCGTTGGTCGCTGCTGGCAGCCTGACTCTGGCTGACGCGGTCAAACTCGTCGAGCGCCGCGGTCAGCTGATGCAGGAAGCGGTTCCGGCCGGGCAGGGCGGCATGGCTGCCATCCTCGGTCTGGAAGACGCTGATGTGCTGGCAGCCTGCGCCGAAGCCGCGCAAGGCGAAGTCGTCAGCGCGGTGAATTTCAACTCGCCGGGCCAAGTAGTGATTGCCGGTGCCAAGGCTGCCGTCGAGCGCGCCATTGAAGGCTGCAAGGCTCGTGGCGCCAAGCGTGCGATGCCATTGCCGGTGAGCGTGCCGTCGCACTGCGAGCTGATGCGTCCGGCCGCCGAGCGCTTTGCCGAAGCCGTCGCCGCCATCGACTGGCAGGCACCGCAGATCCCGGTCGTACAGAACGTCAGCGCGCAAGTGCCGGCCGACCTGGAAACCCTCAAGCGTGATCTGCTCGAACAACTCTACAAGCCAGTGCGCTGGGTCGAGTCGGTGCAGACGCTGGCCGCCAAAGGCGCGACCAATCTGGTCGAATGCGGTCCGGGCAAGGTCCTGGCCGGTCTGAACAAGCGCTGCGCCGAAGGCGTTGCGACTTCCAACCTCAATACCCCAGATGCCTTCGCTGCCGCTCGCGCAGCGCAGGCCTGAATCAGGAGAAACTTGCATGAGTCTGCAAGGTAAAGTTGCACTGGTCACCGGTGCAAGCCGCGGTATCGGCCAGGCCATCGCGCTGGAGCTGGGTCGTCAGGGCGCTATCGTTGTCGGCACCGCGACCTCCGCGTCGGGTGCCGAGCGCATTGCTGCAACCCTGAAGGAAAACGGTATCCAGGGCGCTGGGTTCGAACTCAATGTCACCAGTGATGAATCGGTCAGCGCAGTGCTGGCGGGCATTCAGGAGCAGTTCGGTGCGCCGGTGGCGATTCTGGTCAATAATGCCGGCATCACCCGCGATAACCTGATGATGCGCATGAAAGACGATGAATGGTACGACGTGATCGATACCAACCTGAACAGTCTGTATCGCCTGTCCAAGGGCGTTCTGCGTGGCATGACCAAGGCGCGTTGGGGTCGAATTATCAGTATTGGCTCGGTGGTGGGTGCCATGGGCAACGCCGGCCAAGTAAACTATGCAGCCGCCAAGGCCGGTCTGGAAGGTTTCAGCCGGGCGATGGCGCGTGAAGTCGGTTCGCGTTCGATTACGGTCAACTCGGTGACCCCAGGGTTCATCGACACCGATATGACCCGCGAGCTGCCTGAAGCACAGCGTGAAGCCTTGCAGACGCAGATTCCGCTGGGTCGTCTGGGGCAAGCTCAAGAGATCGCGTCCGTGGTCGCTTTTCTTGCATCCGACGGTGCGGCATACGTTACCGGGGCTACAATCCCGGTGAACGGTGGGATGTACATGTAAGTAAAATGTGACGGATTGCTTCAAAAAAATGTCATACGAGCTGTCTAAAATCCGTTATAAAGCTGCAATCTATTTATAGGCAGAGGGTCGCAGGGTTCGAGGAGTGAAGCTTTCAGTTGAAAAACTGAAAAGTCTTTCTATACACTTACCCACTGGCCAGCTGCCTGAATTTGTCCATTAGGAGTGAAAACAAGGTATGAGCACCATCGAAGAGCGCGTCAAGAAAATCGTTGCCGAGCAACTGGGCGTCAAGGCGGAAGAAGTAAAAAACGATTCTTCCTTCGTTGAAGACCTGGGTGCCGACTCCCTTGACACCGTTGAGCTGGTGATGGCTCTGGAAGAGGAATTCGAGACCGAAATCCCTGACGAAGAAGCTGAAAAGATCACTACTGTACAAGCTGCAATCGACTACGTTAACGCCCACCAGGCGTAATCGTTTTTAGTCGTCGCTAGCTGTCATGGAAAAACCGCACTGCCATTACGGCGTGCGGTTTTTTCTTTAGGCCTGATGCAAAGTCGTCATTCGAAAAAGGAGAGTGCTGTGTCGCGTAGACGCGTCGTAGTCACCGGTATGGGTATGTTGTCGCCACTGGGCACGGATGTGCCGAGCAGTTGGCAGGGCATTCTGGCTGGCCGCAGTGGCATTGGTCTGATCGAACACACCGACCTTTCTGCCTATTCCACCCGTTTCGGCGGCTCGGTCAAAGGCTTCAATGTCGAGGAATACCTGTCGGTCAAGGAAGCGCGCAAGCTCGACCTGTTCATTCAGTACGGCCTCGCCGCAGGCTTTCAAGCCGTGCGCAACGCCGGGCTGGAAGTCACTGACGCCAACCGTGAGCGCATCGGCGTTGCCATGGGTTCGGGGATCGGCGGTCTGACCAATATCGAAGAAACCAGCCGTACCCTGCATGAGACAGGCCCACGACGGATTTCACCGTTCTTCGTGCCAGGCTCGATCATCAATATGATTTCCGGTTTCCTGTCCATCCATCTGGGTGCCCAGGGACCTAACTACGCCATCGCCACTGCGTGCACCACCGGTACGCACTGCATCGGCATGGCGGCGCGCAACATCATGTACGACGAAGCCGACGTGATGATTGCCGGCGGTGCCGAAATGGCCGCGTGCGGTCTGGGCATGGGCGGCTTCGGCGCGTCCCGTGCGCTGTCGACCCGCAACGACGAACCGACCCGTGCCAGCCGTCCGTGGGACAAGGGCCGTGATGGTTTCGTGCTGTCCGACGGCGCTGGTGCGCTGGTGCTCGAAGAGCTGGAGCACGCCAAGGCGCGCGGCGCGACCATCTATGCCGAACTGATCGGTTTCGGCACCAGCGGTGATGCCTTCCACATGACCTCGCCACCGGCCGACGGTGCCGGTGCCGCACGCTGCATCACCAATGCGCTGCGCGACGCGAAGATCAATGTCGATCAGGTGCAATACATCAATGCTCACGGTACTTCGACACCGGCCGGCGACCTTGCCGAAGCCAATGCGATCAAGTCGGTGTTCGGCGACCACGCCTACAAGCTGGCGGTCAGCTCGACCAAATCGATGACCGGTCACTTGTTGGGTGCAGCAGGCGCGGTCGAGGCGATCTTCAGCGTACTGGCTATCAACAGCCAGGTGGCGCCGCCAACCATCAACCTCGATGAGCCGGACGAAGGCTGCGACCTTGACTTCGTGCCGCACACGGCGCGCAACATGGACATCGACGTCGTGCTGTCGAACTCCTTCGGTTTTGGCGGCACCAACGGCACCCTGGCGTTCCGCCGGTTCGCAGGCTGATGGACAGCTGGGTCGACGGTCAACCGGCTGACAGTCTGTCGCTGAAAGATCGCGGCCTGGCTTACGGCGATGGTCTGTTCGAAACCATCGCCGTGCGTGGCGGCCAGCCGATCCTGCTGGAACGGCACCTGGCGCGTCTGGCCGAAGGCTGTGCGCGTCTGGCCATCACGGCCGATATCGAGCTGATTGGCGACGAGCTGCTGCGCTATGCGGCAGCGATGGGCGAGGGTGTACTCAAGCTCATCCTCACGCGTGGCGACGGTCAGCGCGGTTATGCGCCCGATCCGACGGCACCAGGTCGCCGCATTCTGCAAGGCAATCCTCCTGCCGCTTATCCCGCTGCCAATGCCGAGCACGGCATACGCCTGTTTCCGTGCAACACGCGGTTATCCAGGCAGCCATTGCTGGCCGGGCTCAAACACCTCAATCGACTCGAACAGGTAATAGCCCGCGCCGAATGGCAGGACAGCGAGCACGCCGAAGGCTTGATGCTCGACCGCACCGGACGCGTCATTGAAGGTGTGTTCAGCAATCTGTTCATCGTGCGCGATGGCGTGTTGATGACTCCGGATTTGCAGCGCTGTGGCGTCGCCGGCGTTATGCGTGCGGAAATATTGTTTCAGGCCGAGTCATTGGCCATCCCCAGCCAAATCTCTGATATCCGCCTGGAGCAGCTGCAATGGGCCGATGAAGTGTTCGTCTGCAACAGCGTGTATGGCGTGTGGCCGGTACGCGCTTACGCTGCACTGAGCTGGCCGGTTGGCCCGCTCACCCGTAAACTGCAAACCCTTGCCCGCGCCCTATTGGATGCCTGATTTGTGAGACGTAAATTTTTGCTGCTGCTGGAAACCGGACTGGTTCTGGCAGGGCTGCTGTTGGGCGCCAGCGCCTGGAAGATTCACAGTGCGCTGGAACAGCCGCTGAACATCACCCAGGAAGAATTGCTGGATGTGCCGAAAGGCTCGACGCCGACCCGGACTTTCCTTTCCCTAGAAACCGATGGCGTCATCAAGGACGCGTTCTGGCTTCGCGTGTATTGGCGCTTCAACCTCGCCGGCACGCCCATCCACAGCGGCGAATACCGCATGCAGCCGGGCATGACCGTCAACGGTCTGATCGACTCGTGGAAGCGCGGCGATGTGGTGCAATACAGCCTGACGCTGGTCGAAGGCTGGAATTTCCATCAAGTGCGCGCCGCGCTGGCCAAGGATGAAAAGCTCGAGCAGACCCTGAGCGGTTTGAGCGACAGCGACGTCATGGCGAAGATTGGCCATAAAGGCTTGTTCCCGGAAGGACGCTTCTTCCCTGACACCTACCGTTTCGTGCGCGGCATGTCCGATGCCGAGTTGCTGAAAAAGGCCTTTGCCCGTCTCGACGAAGTGCTGGCCAGCGAGTGGGAAAAACGTTCTGCCGATGTGCCTTACAAAGAGCCGTATCAGGCGCTGATCATGGCTTCGCTGGTCGAGAAGGAAACCGGCGTACCGCAGGAGCGCGGGCAGATTGCCGGGGTCTTCGTGCGGCGCCTGGCGCTGGGTATGCAACTGCAGACCGACCCGACGGTGATTTACGGCATGGGCGATCGTTACACCGGTAAGCTGACCCGCGCGCACCTGAAAGAACCGACGCCGTACAACACCTATGTGATTCCTGGCCTGCCGCCAACGCCGATCGCGATGGTCGGGCGTGAAGCGATTCACGCTGCGCTAAATCCGGTGGAGGGCACCAGCCTGTATTTCGTCGCCCGTGGTGACGGCAGCCACGTGTTCTCCGATGATCTGGATGCGCACAACAATGCGGTGCGCGAGTATCAGCTCAAGCGCCGTGCCGATTACCGCTCCAGCCCCGCACCGGCAACAGCGCCGGAAACCCCGGCAGTCGAGCAAGCGATACCGCCAGCCTCGCCCAATCCCGCGCCGGAAACACTGCCACAGGTTACGCCGCAGGAGCCTGCGCCGGCACCAGACGCCGCTGCCCCCGAAAACGCGCAATGACTTTGATTAAGGACTGCCTGTGACTGGCTTGTTTATTACCCTCGAAGGCCCGGAAGGCGCCGGCAAAAGCACCAACCGCGAATACCTCGCCGAGCGCCTGCGCGCCGCCGGTATCGAAGTTGTGCTGACCCGTGAGCCGGGTGGCACGCCACTGGCCGAGCGGATTCGCGATGTGCTGCTGACCCCGGCCGACGAAGTCATGAACCCCGATACCGAGCTGTTGCTGGTTTTCGCTGCACGTGCGCAGCATCTGGCCGAGGTGATTCGTCCGGCGTTGGCGCGTGGCGCCGTGGTGCTGTGCGACCGGTTTACCGACTCGACATTCGCCTATCAGGGCGGTGGTCGCGGCTTGTCGCTGGAGCGTATCGCCACCCTGGAAAGCTTCGTGCAGGGCGACCTGCGCCCGGACCTGACGCTGATCTTCGATCTGCCGGTAGAAATCGGCCTGGCGCGTGCCAGTGCTCGTGGCCGACTCGATCGCTTCGAACTTGAAGGGAGAGCCTTTTTCGAAGCAGTGCGCAGTGCGTTTCTCAAACGTGCCGAAGCCGATCCTGCGCGCTATGTGCGGATCGACGCCGGTCAGCCATTGGCCAAGGTGCAACAATCGCTGGATACCCTGATTCCGAATCTGGTGGAGCTGAGCCGTGGCTGAGGCCTATCCGTGGCAAGACAGCCTCTGGCAGCAACTGGCCGGTCGTAGCCAGCACGCCCACGCCTATCTGCTGCACGGCCCGGCCGGTATTGGCAAACGGGCCTTGGCCGAGCGTTTGATGGCCAGCCTGCTGTGTCAGCGTCCGGCCCCGGAAGCGTGCGGCGAGTGCAAATCCTGCCTGCTGCTCAAGGCCGGCAGCCACCCGGACAATTACATTCTTGAACCGGAAGAAGCCGACAAGGCAATCAAGGTCGACCAGGTGCGCGATCTGGTCAGTTTCGTCGTGCAGACCGCGCAACTGGGCGGGCGCAAAGTGGTACTGATCGAGCCGGTCGAGTCGATGAACATCAACGCGGCCAACGCCTTGCTGAAAAGCCTTGAAGAGCCGTCTGGCGACACCGTGTTGCTGCTGGTCAGCCACCAGACCAGCCGTTTGCTGCCGACGATCAAGAGCCGCTGTGTGCAGCAGGCCTGTCCATTGCCGGGCGAGGCGATGAGTCTGCAATGGCTGGCGCAAGCGTTGCCGGAGTGTTCCGAAGAAGAGCGTGTCGAACTGCTGACGCTGGCGGCCGGTTCGCCGTTGATGGCGGTCAGCCTGCAAGCCCAAGGCGTGCGCGAGCAGCGCGCGCAGGTGGTCGAAGGCGTGAAAAAGTTGCTCAAGGGCCAGCAGTCGCCGACGCAATTGGCTGAGGAATGGAAAAACATTCCGATGCTGCGCCTGTTCGACTGGTACTGCGACTGGTCGAGTCTGATCCTGCGTTATCAGCTGACTCAGGACGAGGCTGGCCTCGGTCTGCCTGACATGCGCAAGGTTGTGCAGTACCTGGCGCAGAAAAGTGCACAAGGCAAAGTCCTCGATATTCAGGACTGGATTCTCGCCCAGCGGCAGAAGGTGCTGAGCAAGGCCAACCTCAATCCGGCGTTGCTGCTCGAAGCTTTATTGGTGCAATGGGCGGGATTGCCTGGTCAAAGATAGAAATGTGTACCTAGACTCTGAACATCAGCAGTGGAGGTGAACATGCTTGAACCGATCAGCCCCGGCCCGCGCAACGGCATTCTGTCTTTGACGATCAAGGACAAATCCGTGCTGTATGCCGCCTATATGCCATTCATCAAGAACGGTGGCTTGTTCATCCCGACCAACAAGAGCTACCGGTTGGGCGACGAGGTGTTCATGCTGCTCAATCTGATGGACGAGGCGGAGAAGATCCCGGTTGCCGGCAAGGTCGCCTGGATCACGCCCAAAGGTGCGCAAGGCAATCGTGCCGCCGGTGTTGGCGTGCAGTTCAACGATGGCGACGACACCGCGCGCAGTCGCATTGAAACCCATCTGGCCGGAGCGTTGAAGTCCGACCGTCCCACCCACACGATGTAAGTTGCCGTTTTTATGCTCGCAGATTCCCATTGTCACCTTGATCGCCTTGACCTCGCCGCCCATGACGGCTCGCTGGATGCTGCGCTCGATGCAGCTCGCGGGCGCGGCGTCGGGCACTTTCTGTGCATTGGCGTCAGCGCCGACAACGCCGCCGACGTCAAAGCCCTCGCCGAGCGGTATGCGGATGTGGATTGCTCGGTTGGCGTGCATCCGCTCGACGTCCAGCCCGGCGCTGCGCCGGCGCTCGACTGGCTGCTGCACGAACTCGATCACCCGAAAGTGGTGGCAATTGGCGAAACCGGTCTCGACTATCACTACGAACCGGAAGCCGCCGAGCTGCAGCAAGCGTCCTTCCGCCTGCACTTGCAGGCGGCGCAACAGACCGGCAAACCGGTGATCATCCACACCCGCGGCGCCCGTGCCGACACGCTCGAGCTGCTGCGTGAAGCCGCATTGCCCCAGGCCGGTGTGCTGCACTGTTTCACCGAAGACTGGGACATGGCCAAAGCCGCGCTGGACATGGGCTATTACATTTCCCTGTCGGGCATCGTTACGTTCCGCAATGCCTCTGCGTTGCGCGATGTCGCCAGCAAAGTGCCGGCGGATCGCTTGCTGGTGGAGACCGATTCGCCGTATCTGGCGCCGATCCCTTATCGCGGCAAGCCCAACCTGCCGCAGTATGTGCGCGAGGTGGCGGAGTTCCTGGCGATGCTGCGCGGCGAGAACTACGAGCGATTTGCCGAGCAGACCACTGAGAACTTCAAGCGTCTGTTTCCCTTGGCGAGTGTTAAATCTGCCCTGTAGCGACTGGCCAAATCGCAGGCAAAAAAAACCCGGGTTCTGGGGGGTGAATCCGGGTTAAGACCATTAGGAGTAAAACAAAGGCACGCGGTCCCTTGGTACCTTTACCGGCGCGACACTTGGGGGAGATGTCGCCCGACAGTTCAAGTATTGATCAGTCTGGCGCGCAGTCCAGTAAGCCGGTCGGGGTTTTTAAACAAATTTGGAATACGTTTGCTTCAGTTGAGTTCTCATTGCTCCTGAAACGTTCTCAAAATGAACGGCAAACACAGATATGGTCGATGATCCGTGCATTTTTGCGCAAGTTAGGCATAATACGCGGCTTCGTATTTTGACCCTTCAGACCTTTTCTTATGCACAAAGAACCTCGTAAGGTCCGTGAGTTTCGTCGCCGCGAGCAGGAAATTCTCGATACCGCGCTCAAGCTGTTCCTCGACCAGGGTGAAGACAGTGTCACCGTCGAGATGATTGCGGATGCCGTGGGTATCGGCAAAGGCACGATCTACAAGCACTTCAAATCCAAGGCCGAGATCTATCTGCGCCTGATGCTCGATTACGAGCGCGATTTGAACGAGCTGCTGCATTCGGCTGACGTCGACAAGGACAAGGAAGCGCTGTCGCGCGCCTACTTCGAATTTCGCATGCGTGACCCGCAGCGCTATCGCCTGTTCGACCGTCTCGAAGAGAAGGTCGTCAAAGGCAATCAGGTGCCGGAAATGGTCGAGGAGCTGCACAAGATCCGTGCCTCGAACTTCGAACGCCTGACGCTGTTGATCAAGGGCCGCATCAGCGAAGGCAAGCTGGAAGACGTGCCGCCGTACTTCCATTACTGCGCTGCCTGGGCGTTGGTGCACGGCGCAGTCGCGCTGTACCACTCGCCGTTCTGGAGCAATGTGCTGGAAGATCAGGAAGGCTTCTTCCAGTTCCTGATGGACATTGGCGTGCGCATGGGCAACAAGCGCAAGCGCGACCCGGAAACGCCAAGCAGCTGAGCCATTCAGCCGGCTTATCGCGCCATGATTTCGCTACAGGTCGCAATACCGCAGGAATATACTCAGGCATAGGGCTTGCTAAAACTTGAGTTCTGAGTCAAGTTTTAGCCGCTCGATTTTCCATCGCCGGAGTGACCATGATCGTTGACCGTCAAGGCAGGCGTTTTCGCAATTTGCGCATCAGCCTGACTTCCGCCTGCAATTACGCCTGTACCTACTGCGTGCCGAACGGCAAGCGGCTGGTGGCGGCGCAGGATGAGCTGTCGGCCGAAGCCATGGCCCGCGGCGTGGCGTATCTGATCGAAGCGGCTGGCATCGAGCGCTTGCGCATCACCGGCGGCGAGCCGCTGGTCAGCCCCAAACTCGAATCGTTCATGAGCGCCGTCGGCAAGATGGGCCTGGACGACATCAGCCTGACCACCAACGGCCAGCTCCTGACGAAAAAACTCCCCTTGCTTGTCGATGCCGGTTTGCGCCGCATCAACGTTTCCCTCGATACCCTTGACCCGGCAGCCTTCCGCAGCATCGCTCGTGGCGGTGATCTGGCCAGCGTGCTCGACGGCATGCAGCAGGCTGCCGCGGCGGGCATGAAGATCAAGGTCAACATGGTGCCGTTGCGCGGGCAGAACCTCGATCAGGTGATGCCGCTGCTCGATTACTTCCTCGAACGCGGATTCGAACTGCGCTTCATCGAACTGATGCGCATGGGCCATCTGGCCAAGGATTCCAATGCGTTCCTGCAGCAGTTCGTCAGCCTCGAGCAACTGCTCAGCCTGATCGGCGAGCGCTACGAGTACGCGCAGACCGATGCGCCGATCGATGCCACGGCGGTTCGTTACGCGATTCCCGGTCTGGGTAACTTCGGCGTGATCGCCAATGAAAGCGTACCGTTCTGCCGGACCTGCTCGCGCCTGCGCCTGTCTTCGACCGGTTGGTTGCATGGCTGCCTGTCGTCGAGCAACCGCCACTATGTCGGCGATCTGCTCGACAAGCCGCGGCATGAGGCACTGCCGGCGTTGCAGCGCTTGCTGATCAAGGCGCTGGGGGACAAGCAGGAGGTGGCGTTTTCCGGTGGTGCGACAGTCATGAAGATTATCGGCGGCTGAATTACCGCCTTCGCGAGCAGGCTCGCTCCCACAGGGGGATGCATTCCTAGGTGGGAGCGAGCCTGCTCGCGAATGCCTCTGGCGCTGAATTTCCCGAGCTGGCGCAAAAGCTGCATTCAACGGCCATTCGCCGGTTTTCCGTCACCGGCCTTTGGAGGAATAGGATGCGTAGCCTGGTTTTGCTGCTGGCCGTTTTGGCGCTTGGCGGCTGTATGACTGTCAGCGATATGGCCGAAGGCACTCGCTACCAGATGAGCGATGCCGGTTTGCTGGACCACAGCGACAGCCGTCGCGTGAACAACTTCCGCATTCAGCCGGACTCGTTCATCTACATCGCTCAGGGCGCTTTTGCACCGCCGGGCGGTTCTTACCCGCGACCTAACGTAGTTGCCGAAGAAGCCTTCAAGGGTTTTGTCGAGTACTTCCCGATGGTCCGCCGCGCCCGCGCTCCCGAAGGCCTCGACCAGGCCATGGGTGAAGCTCGCGATGCCGGCGCGCATTACTTGCTGTACACGCGTTTCGCCAAGGCTGATGACCGCATCGGCAACTCCGATGAGTGGCTCGATCAGGAAGCGGTCGACCGCCTCGGTATCGACGGCGGGGTGATTCAGATCATGTTGATCGAGACCAGCACCCAGTATTTGATTGATACTGCACGGATCAAAAGTCGTGGCGGTTTACTGACGTTCCACGACAACAAGCCTGAAGACCTGATCGGCCCGCCACTGGCGCAATACGCGCGCAGCTTGCTGGGGATCGGCAACCAATAACCGAAGGAGGACGCCATGAGTGGCCCGCAAAAAGCCAATGACCTGTTGGGACAGATCCCCAAAACCAAAGGCCTGCCGCCGGTGCACTTGTGGAACCCGGACTTCTGCGGCGACATCGACATGCGCATCGCCCGCGACGGCACCTGGTATTACCTGGGCACGCCGATCGGGCGCAAGCCGATGGTCAAGCTGTTCTCGACGATCATCCGCCGCGACGGCGATGATTATTTCCTGATTACCCCGGTCGAGAAGGTCGGCATCAAGGTCGACGACGCGCCGTTCGTGGCGATCGCCGTTGAGGTGGAAGGTGAGGGCGACGCGCAAGTGCTGCGCTTCACCACCAACGTTGACGAAACGACCGAGGCCGGGCCTGAGCATCCGCTGCGTGTCGAGATTGATCCGACCACGCAGGAACCCGCGCCTTATGTGCATGTGCGCACTAATCTTGAAGCGCTGATCCACCGCAATGTGTTCTACGAGTTGGTGGAACTGGCCGTCAGCCGTGAAATCGATGGCCAGCGCTGGCTGGGCGTGTGGAGCGGCGGCGAGTTCTTTCGCATCGGCCTCGAACCCTAGAACTAAACCCCGTGTGGGAGCGAGCCTGCTCGCGAAAGCGGTGCATCAGTCACTTTCAATGTTGACTGAAATACCGCTTTCGCGAGCAGGCTCGCTCCCACATTGGATTTTTGATACGCCTGAAAAAATCTCGTTGACTGTTATTCGTATGATGATTAGCGTGTTCACCCATCGCGAACCGCTTTGAGGTGTTCATGTCCAGCAGCTTTCATGCGTCAACCGTTGACTGGCTGGGCAGCTGGATCGCCGCGGGCCAGGTGCGGCCGGGGCAGACCATCAAGGTCGAGGCGGATCTGGGCGAACAGCTCGGGGTCAGCCGCACGGTGATTCGCGAAGCGATCAAAACCCTCGTTGCCAAAGGCATGCTCGAAGTCGGGCCGAAAGTCGGCACGCGAGTCTTGCCGGTGCGGCGCTGGAACCTGTTCGATCCGCAAGTGGTCGGCTGGCTGTCGCGCAATGGTTTGCCGGAGAACTTCGTCGACGACCTGCTCGATCTGCGTCGCACCATCGAACCGATGGCGGTGCGCTGGGCCTGCGAACGCGCAACCCCGGAGCAGATCGAAGCAGTGACAATGGCCTATCACGCGCTTGAACGCGCGGTGGACAGCGGCATCGATTACAACCGCGCCGACCAGGCCTTCCATGAATGCATTCTCGCCGCCAGCCATAATCAATTTATCGAACAGATGGTCCCGGCCCTCGGCGCGCTGCTCGCGGTGTCGTTCGAAGTGTCGGCCGCCGACCCGGATGAACTGCGCCGCACGTTACCGATCCACAAAGACATGGCCGACGCCATCGCCGCCCGCGACTCAACGCGCGGCGTGTGGGCCTGCATGACCCTGATCGACAATGCCGACCTTGCGATAAAACGGTTTTACCCGAAAGTCATGGCCGACAAAAAAGCCAGCTAACGCAAAAATCCCCTGTGGGAGCGAGCCTGCTCGCGAAAGCGATTTATCAGGCAACTGACGCATCGACTGACACGACGCTTTCGCGAGCAGGCTCGCTCCCACATAGAAAACAACAAGATCAAAGGAGTTGAAATGCAGTGGACCGCCCTGACCGAACACCGCGCCCAGCTCGGTGAAGGTCCTTTCTGGGATGCGCCGACCCAGGCGCTGTACTGGGTCGATATCGCCGGCAAACAGGCGCTGCGTCTGATTGGCCAGAACGTGCAGATCTGGCAGATGCCCGAACACGTGTCCGCATTCATTCCGTGCAACAGCGGCGATGCGCTGGTGACCCTGAGCAGCGGTGTCTATCGCCTTGATCTCGATTCGCCGGGCCTTGAACCGCGGCTGACGCTGTTCTGCGTCGCCGACCCGCAACCCGGCAACCGCCCGAATGAGGCGCGCTGCGATGCGCAAGGCCGGCTATGGCTTGGCACCATGCAGAACAACATCGGCGAACAGGGGGAAGACCTGCCGATCGTACGCCGCTCCGGCGGTTTGTTCCGGGTCGATCCGGATCAACGCGTCACACCGTTGCTGCTCAATCTGGGCATCCCCAACACCCTGCTGTGGAGTGACGACGGCACCAGGGTGCTGTTCGGCGACAGCCTCGACAGCGCGCTGAATCAATATTTCATCCGCACCGACGGCAGTCTCGACGATGCGCAGGTTTTTTATAAATCCGATCAGCACGGCGGCCCGGACGGCTCGGCGATGGACGCTGAAGGTTACGTGTGGAATGCGCGCTGGGACGGCAGCTGTCTGCTGCGTCTGACGCCCGACGGCGTTGTCGACCGCAAGATCGATTTGCCGGTCAGCCGTCCGACCAGTTGCGTATTCGGCGGTGCGGACCTGAAAACCCTGTACATCACCAGCGCGCAGAGCCCGCTTGACCATCCGCTGGATGGCGCGGTGCTGTCGATGCGCGTCGATGTTCCAGGAAAACTCTGTACGCGTTTTGCTGGGTGAATCTCATAATATGGGATGCAAAATTATATATTGAGATTATTTGGTGGTCGGGTTTATAGTCGGCTCCAGCAGTAACACGCACTCACACTTTAAAAAGAACAAAACAGGTGAAGTGATGCAGCGAATGTTTATCGCACTCCAGCGCGAGATCCGTCTTTCGCCACGGCTTGAAGTCGTGGCGCGCACTTGCCTGTTCAATTCTGTACGCCTTGCAAACCGGACATCGGTCGATGCCCGGTTTTTTTGCGCCTGCGCACAGGAGGCCTGACCCGTGGCTGAAGCGCTTACTCTGCCGCCGGTGCCTGCACCGCCCCAAGGTGAACGTCTGCGAGGCAAAGTCGTGCTGCTGACCGGCGCTGCGCAAGGCATCGGTGAAGCCATCGTCGCTGCGTTCGCCTGCCAACAGGCAAAACTGCTGATCAGCGACATCCAGGCGGAAAAAGTCGAAAACGTCGCCGCGCACTGGCGCGCTCAGGGCTACGACGTGCAAGCCCTGCAGGCCGACGTTTCACGTCAGGCCGATCTCAATGTTATGGCCAAACGCGGCGTTGAACTGCACGGGCGGATCGATGTGCTGGTCAATTGCGCCGGGGTCAACGTGTTTCGCGATCCGCTGGAAATGACCGAAGAAGACTGGCGCCGCTGCTTCGCCATTGACCTGGACGGCGCCTGGTACGGCTGCAAAGCGGTGTTGCCACAGATGATCGAGCAGGGCGTGGGCAGCATCATCAATATCGCCTCGACCCATTCCAGCCACATCATTCCCGGCTGCTTCCCGTACCCGGTGGCCAAACATGGCTTGCTCGGCCTGACCCGTGCGCTGGGCATCGAATACGCGGCCAAAGGCATTCGCGTCAACGCCATCGCGCCGGGCTATATCGAAACGCAACTGAACGTCGACTACTGGAACGGTTTCGCCGACCCGCACGCCGAGCGCCAGCGCGCCTTCGACCTGCACCCGCCGAAACGCATCGGCCAGCCGCTGGAAGTGGCGATGACGGCGGTGTTTCTCGCCAGTGACGAAGCACCCTTTATCAATGCTTCGTGCATCACCATCGATGGTGGGCGTTCGGTGATGTACCACGACTGAATGAACGAATTTGCAGGGCTGAACTACGCTTGCAATCCAATCATCATACGATATGACTATTTTCAACACGCTCCACTGAGAACACGCTTCAACGCTTTTCAAACCTTGCTCAAAAAAAATAACAAGGAGTCATCTGATGAAACGTCGATTCGGGATTCGTACCCTGTGCAGCACTGCCCTGGCGGTCACTGCGTTCAGCCTGAGCAGCGCGCTGCTCGCCGCTGACGCGGTGAAGATCGGTTTTCTGGTCAAGCAGGCCGAAGAACCGTGGTTCCAGACCGAGTGGGCCTTCGCTGAAAAAGCCGCCAAGGACAAAGGCTTTGAACTGATCAAGATCGCCGTGCCCGATGGCGAGAAAACCCTCTCGGCCATCGACAGCCTTGCGGCCAATGGCGCCAAGGGCTTCGTGATCTGCCCGCCGGATGTTTCCCTCGGCCCGGCGATCATGGCCAAAGCCAAAATCAACGACCTCAAGGTGATCGCCGTCGACGACCGTTTCGTCGACGCCAGCGGCAAGTTCATGGAAAACGTACCGTACCTGGGCATGGCTGCGTTCGAAGTCGGCCAGAAGCAGGGCGCCGCCATGGCCGCCGAAGCGAAGAAGCGTAACTGGGACTGGAAAGACACCTACGCGGTGGTTAACACCTACAACGAACTCGACACCGGCAAGAAGCGCACCGACGGTTCGGTCGATGCCCTGAAGAAGGCCGGCATGCCAGAAGATCACATCCTCTTCGCCGCGCTGAAAACCCTCGACGTACCGGGCAGCATGGACGCCACCAACTCGGCGCTGGTGAAACTGCCGAGCGCGGCGAAAAACCTGATCATCGGCGGCATGAACGACAACACTGTGCTCGGCGGCGTGCGCGCCACCGAAGCGGCCGGTTTCGCCGCGACCAACGTGATCGGCATCGGCATCAACGGCACCGACGCCATCGGCGAACTGAAAAAGCCTAATAGCGGCTTCTTCGGTTCGATGCTGCCAAGCCCGCACATCGAAGGCTACAAGACCGCCGAGATGATGTACGAGTGGATCACCACCGGCAAAGAGCCGCCGATGTACACCGCCATGGATGACGTCACCCTGATCACCCGCGAAAACTTCAAGCAAGAGCTGGAAAAAATCGGCCTGTGGAACTGACGCAGCGACGGCCCGGGTAACCGGGCCGTTTATCGGTGTGAAGAGGTGGCTTTATGCACGCGCAAGTACAGACACAAGAACAACACAGCGCCAGCGGCAGCCTGCGTTTCAACGGGATCGGCAAGACCTTTCCCGGCGTGAAGGCGCTGGACGGCATCAGTTTCGTCGCACATCCCGGCCAGGTTCATGCGCTGATGGGCGAAAACGGCGCCGGCAAATCGACCCTGCTGAAAATCCTCGGTGGCGCCTATATCCCGAGCAGCGGCGAGTTGCAGATCGGCGAGCAGACCATGGCGTTCAAATCGACCGCCGACAGCATTGGCAGCGGCGTCGCGGTGATTCACCAGGAACTGCATCTGGTCCCGGAAATGACCGTCGCCGAGAACCTGTTTCTTGGCCACTTGCCGGCCAGTTTCGGGTTGATCAATCGTGGCGAGCTGCGCCAGAAAGCCTTGAATTGCCTCAAAGGTCTGGCCGATGAAATCGACCCGCAGACCAAGGTCGGGCGCCTGTCGCTCGGCCAGCGGCAACTGGTGGAAATCGCCAAAGCCTTGTCGCGCGGCGCCCATGTGATTGCCTTTGACGAGCCGACCAGCAGCCTTTCGGCGCGGGAAATCGACCGCTTGATGGCAATCATCAGCCGCCTGCGCGATGAGGGCAAAGTGGTGCTTTACGTGTCCCATCGCATGGAAGAAGTGTTCCGTATCTGCGATGCGGTGACGGTGTTCAAGGACGGCCGCTACGTGCGCACCTTCGACGACATGAGCCAGCTGACCCACGATCAACTGGTGACCTGCATGGTCGGTCGTGACATTCAGGACATTTACGATTATCGCCACCGCCCGCGCGGCGCCGTGGCGTTGAAAGTCGACGGCCTGCTCGGCCCGGGACTGCGCGAGCCGATCAGTTTCGAAGCGCACAAAGGCGAGATCCTCGGCCTGTTCGGGCTGGTCGGGGCAGGGCGCACCGAGCTGTTTCGCCTGCTCAGTGGGCTGGAGCGCAACACCGCCGGACGCCTGGAATTGCGCGGCCACGAACTGAAACTGCGCTCACCGCGCGACGCGATTGCCGCCGGCATTCTGCTGTGCCCGGAGGACCGCAAAAAGGAAGGCATCATTCCGCTGGCCAGCGTCGCCGAGAACATCAATATCAGTGCCCGGGGCGCGCATTCGAGCCTCGGCTGCCTGATTCGCGGGCTGTGGGAGAAGGGCAACGCCGACAAGCAGATCAAGGCGCTGAAGGTGAAAACCCCGCATGCCGGCCAGCAGATCAAATTCCTCTCCGGTGGCAATCAGCAGAAGGCCATTCTTGGCCGCTGGCTGTCGATGCCGATGAAGGTGCTGCTGCTCGACGAACCGACCCGCGGCATCGACATCGGTGCCAAAGCGGAGATTTACCAGATCATCCATAACCTCGCCGCCGACGGTATTTCGGTGATCGTGGTGTCCAGCGACCTGATGGAAGTGATGGGCATTTCCGACCGCATTCTGGTGCTGTGCGAAGGCGCCCTGCGCGGTGAAGTCAACCGCGACCAGGCCAATGAATCCAACCTGCTGCAACTGGCTTTGCCGCGCCACCGCGCTGACGGCGTGGCGAACTGAGAGGTGACTATGATGACAACCCAAAACGAAACCCTGCCGACCGAGCGCAAACCGCTGGACATGCGGCGCTTCCTCGACGATTGGGTCATGCTGCTGGCGGCGATCGGCATTTTCATTGCCTGCACGCTGCTGATCGACAACTTCCTCTCGCCGCTGAACATGCGCGGGCTGGGCCTGGCGATTTCCACCACCGGTATCGCCGCATGCACCATGTTGTATTGCCTGGCGTCAGGCCACTTCGACCTGTCGGTCGGCTCGGTGATCGCCTGTGCCGGTGTGGTCGCGGCGGTGGTGATGCGCGACACCAACAGCGTGTTTCTCGGCGTCAGCGCGGCGCTGGCGATGGGCCTGATCGTTGGCCTGATCAACGGCATCGTGATCGCCAAATTGCGCGTCAACGCCTTGATCACCACGCTGGCGACGATGCAGATCGTTCGTGGCCTGGCCTACATTTTTGCCAACGGCAAAGCAGTCGGCGTGTCGCAGGAGTCGTTCTTCGTCTTCGGTAACGGTCAGTTGTTCGGCGTGCCGGTGCCGATCCTGATCACCATCGTCTGCTTCCTGTTCTTCGGCTGGCTGCTGAACTACACCACCTACGGGCGCAACACCATGGCCATCGGTGGCAACCAGGAAGCGGCGCTGCTGGCCGGTGTGAACGTAGACCGAACCAAGATCATCATCTTCGCCGTGCATGGTTTGATCGGTGCGCTGGCCGGGGTGATTCTGGCGTCGCGGATGACTTCCGGGCAGCCAATGATCGGTCAGGGTTTCGAACTGACAGTGATCTCGGCCTGCGTGCTGGGCGGGGTGTCGCTGAGCGGCGGCATCGGCATGATTCGCCATGTGATTGCCGGGGTGTTGATTCTGGCGATCATCGAAAACGCGATGAACCTGAAGAACATCGATACGTTTTATCAGTATGTGATTCGTGGTTCGATCTTGTTGCTGGCCGTCGTCATCGATCGCCTGAAACAACGCTGAATCCATCCCCAACACGAAACCTGTGGGAGCTGGCTTGCCAGCGATTGCGGTATAACATTCAACATTAACTTTGGATGTGCCGCCGTCATCGCTGGCAAGCCAGCTCCCACAGGGGATCGCTCCAGCTCCCCGCCTTCTGTCACCTTCCTCAAATATCCCTTGCTCACCCGCGCCCGTTTCGGTTATCAATTTGTACATGATTAGACAGGTACGATTCGACAAGAAACAACGGGTGGTCGACGAGCTCGTCCGGCGCATCGAAAGCGGCCTCATGGAGGACGGCTTTCTGTTGCCCGGCGAGCATCAGTTGGCTCAGGAATTCAAGGTCAGCCGTGGCACGTTGCGCGAAGCGCTGGCCGAACTGAAGCGGCGCAATTACATCGCCACGCAAAGCGGTGTCGGCTCCATCGTCACGTTCGACGGTGTCGCCCTCGATCAGCGCAGCGGCTGGGCACAGGCGCTGGCCGACAGCGGGGCGCTGATCAACACTGAAGTACTGCGCCTGGAAGCCGTGACCCGGCCCGATCTGCTGGTGCGTTTCGGCACCGACCAGTTCATCACCCTCGACCGTCGTCGGCGCGCCACCGACGGTACGCTGGTGTCCCTTGAACGCTCATTGATGCCAGCCAGTGGCGGCCTGGAAAGCCTGCCGCGTGTTGGCCTGATCGACAATTCCCTGACCATCACTCTGGCCGCTTACGGCTACATCGGCGAACGCGGCGATCAATGGATCGGCGCTGAACCTCTGAATGCCGAAGATGCCGAACTGCTCGGTCGCCCGGTCGGTACGGTTTTCCTCAAAGCCCTGCGCACCACCTACGACCGCCAGAACCGTTTCATGGAGCAGGTCGAAAGTCTGCTCGACCCGGTGCATTTCCGTCTGCACCTGCAATTCGGAGAATCGCAATGACCGCGCTCAACCGTGCCCTCGGCGCTTTTTATGGTCTGGCCCTCGGTGATGCGCTGGGCATGCCGACGCAATCGCTAAGCCGCGAAACCATTCAGGCGCGTTTCGGCCAGATCACCGATCTGCAGGACGCCGGGCCGCTGCAACCGATCGCGGCGAACATGCCCAAAGGCTCGATCACCGACGACACCGAACAGGCGATTCTCGTCGGTCAATTGCTGGTCGAAGGCAAGGGCCACATCGAGCCGGCGATCCTCGCGCAACGCCTGATCGAGTGGGAAGCCGAGATGCAGGCCAAAGGCTCGCAGGACTTGCTCGGGCCATCGACCAAGCGTGCGATTGAAATGATTCTTGCCGGCCATTCGCCGGAAGAGGCCGGGCGCTATGGCACCACCAACGGCGCGGCGATGCGCATCACCCCGGTCGGGATCGCTGCCGATGTGGCGGATCGCGAACGTTTTATCGCAGCCGTGGTGCAGGCCTGCCAGGTCACCCACAACACGACGCTGGGAATTTCCAGCGCGGCGGCGGTGGCGGCGGTGGTGTCTGCTGGCGTCAATGGTCTGGATCTGGGCGAGGCGTTGAACCTCGGTCAGCAAATCGCGCAGCAGGCAGAAACCCACGGGCACTGGGTCGCCGGCGGCCGAATCGGCTCACGGATCAGTTGGGCGCGCACCATCAGTGTCGACAGCGACAAGGCGCTGCTGGCGGATCTGCTCTACGACGTCATCGGCACTTCGGTGGCGTCGCAGGAATCGGTGGTGGTTTCGTTCGCGTTGGCGCAACAGGTGGCCATCGGTGAGATGAACGCTTTCGAAGCGTTGTGCATGGCCGCCAGTCTGGGTGGCGACACCGATACCATCGCGGCGATACTCGGCGCGATGCTGGGCGCCTGTCTGGGGCTTGAGTGTTGGCCGGAGCCAATGATTGAAACGGTGAAATCGGTCAATCAGCTGCAGCTTGAGCCGTTGGTGCAGGGGCTGTTGGCCTTGCGCTGATTGGGCTGGCGCCATCGCTGGCAAGCCAGCTCCCACAGGGAATGTGCACATTTTAAGGTTCACTCTGTACCTGTGGGAGCTGGCTTGCCGGCGATAGGCGCACCAGAATTTTTCAATCATTCATCCGCAATGGATCGCCCAGACAGGCCCGGGACGGCCGCAATGTCTTGTTTTGCATCATTGCCACAACCACAAAAAAGGCAAACAGGAGCACGTTCATGAGTTCATCGACCGCTGGGCAGAGCGCCGGGCAACTGGAAACCCGCGGCATCGAGCCGGTGCCGGAAGCCGAGTGCAACGGCCATCCGCTGCAGTTGTTCTGGGTCTGGTTCGCCGCCAACATTTCCATTCTTGGCCTGCCATTGGGCGCGACGCTGGTGGCGTTTCGCGGGCTGGCGATCTGGCAGGCGATCATCGTCGCGATCCTCGGCGCTGCCGGTTCGTTTGCGGTGGTCGGGATCATTTCGATTGCCGGCCGACGTGGCCGTGCGCCGAGCCTGACCTTGTCACGAGCGATCTTCGGCGTACGCGGCAATATCGGCCCGACGCTGGTGTCGTTGATGTCGCGCCTGGGCTGGGAGACGGTCAACACCACCACCGCGGCATTCGTGTTGCTGTCGCTGTGTTCGATCCTGTTCGGCTCGCCGGTCGAGGCGAAAAGTGCGCCGCTGCTGACGCTGATTTTCATCGCGATTTTCGTCCTGCTGACCCTGGCAGTGTCCGGCCTCGGCCATGCGACCTTGCTGGTCATCCAGAAGTGGGCGACGTACGTGTTCGGTGCGCTGAACATCCTGGTCGGCGGCTTCCTCTGCGCGACCATCGACTGGAGCGCGGTGTTCAACGCCACGCCGGCGCCGCTGAGCGCGATGATCATCGGCATCGGCACCATGGCGGCTGGCACCGGGATCGGTTGGGCCAACGCAGGCGCGGACATGTCGCGCTATCAGCACCGCAGCGTCAAAGCCGTGCGGCTGGTCGCTTCTGCTGCGTTCGGCGCGGGTATTCCATTGGTGCTGCTGATTACACTTGGCGGCTTGCTGTCGGTGGGCAACAACGATCTGGCGTCGGCGACTGACCCGATCGTGGCGATCCGCGACATGCTGCCGACCTGGATGGCCGTGCCGTATCTGATCACTGCGTTCGGTGGTCTGCTGCTGTCGAACAACCTGTCGGTGTACTCCGCCGGCCTGACCACGCTGACGCTGGGCCTCAAGGTCAAACGCGTCTACGCGGTGGTGGTGGACATCGTCGCGATCTTCGCCGGTTCGATTTATTTCATGCTGATTGCCGACAGCTTCTACGGCCCGTTCATCACCTTCATTTCCCTGCTGGCGGTGCCGATCACGGCGTGGGTCGGGATTTTCGTGGTCGATCTGATCCATCGTCATTACTACAGCCCCAAGGACCTGCTCGACGTCAGCCCGAGCAGCGCCTACTGGTACCACGGCGGTATCGAGTGGCGCGCGTTTGGCGCCTGGGCGATCGCCATCGTGCTGGGTTTCAGCTTCACCACTATCGGCACCACTGCCGAGAACGTCTGGTTCAAAGGTTTCCTGTCCGACTCATGGCTGGGCCATAACGGCCTCGGCTGGATCGTGACTTTCGTCGTTGCCGGTGGCCTGTACCTTGTATTGGGCGGGGCGAAAGATCGCCGCGCCGCGCAACCCGAGAATGCTCATGCCTAAGATGTTGCACACCGGCCAGGTCATCATCGACCTGGTCATGGCCGTGGAAAAACTCCCGCAGATTGGCGGCGATGTGTTGGCGCAGTCGGCGGGTTTCGAAGCGGGCGGCGGGTTCAACGTGATGGCGGCAGCGGTGCGCAACGGCCTGCCGGTGGTTTATCTCGGTCGCCACGGCACCGGACGTTTCGGCGATCTGGCGCGGCAGGCGATGCAGGCGGAAGGCATCTGCATCGGTATTGCTGAACCTGCTGAACGCGACACCGGCTTGTGCGTGGCGCTGACCGATGCCTCGGCCGAGCGCAGTTTCATCTCCTACATCGGTGCCGAAGGTGAGGTGACCAGCGAGGACTTGCACAGCGTTGCCGCCGAGACGGGCGATTATGTCTACCTCAGCGGCTACAGCCTGCTTCACGAGGGCAAGGCGCAAGCGTTGCTCGACTGGACGCTGGCCTTGCCGAAGGGCATCAACGTGGTGTTCGATCCGGGGCCGTTGGTGGAATCGCCGGATTCGCCGTTGATGCAGGCGCTGCTGCCGCGCATCGATGTGTGGACCAGCAACAGTGTCGAGGCGCTGCGTTTTACTGGAGCCGATGAGCTTGGTATCGCGATGGATCGCCTCGCGGAACTGCTGCCGGAAACCGTGCTGATGGTCGTGCGCGACGGGCCGCAGGGTTGCTGGATTCAGCAGGCCGGGGAGCGCCGGCATGTGCCGGGGTTTGCTGTTAAAGCGGTAGACAGTAACGGTGCCGGCGACGCGCATGCGGGAGTGTTTATCGCCGGGCTTGCGCAGGGGCTGAACGCAGATGAATCCGCGCGGCGGGCGAACGCGGCGGCGGCCTTGGCGGTAACGCGCTGGGGACCGGCGACAGCGCCGGGGGTGGCTGAGGTGGATGCGTTTATCCGCGAGTTCTGCGGCGACTGATGCATCGCAATCGCTGGCAAGCCAGCTCCCACAGGGTCTTAGGGTATAAGTGCGATAGTGCAACCACCCGAAAAATCTGTGGGAGCTGGCTTGCCAGCGATGAGGCCATCAGACTCAACCGGCCTTGCGCAACGCCTCAATCAATTCCTGCTTGCGCATTTAAGAGCGTCCCGGAATATTCTTCGCCCGGGCTTCCTTCATCAGGCTGTCGACGGTCTGCGCATCCTTCGAGGTTTCGCTGCTACGCGAATGCCCCTTGCGACTGGCCACAGCACGCCGCGACGACTCCTTGCGATCTTCCGACTTGGCGCTCGCCGGTTTTTTACGCCCTGAGCCGCCGGACTTCTCGCCGCCACCCGATTGCTTGTTCACGGTCGCCCACGCGCGGGCTTCCGCTTCATCTTTCGACACGCCCTTTTTCTCGTAGCTGTCTTCGATGTGCTCGGCCTTGCGCTTCTGTTCACTGGTGTATTTGTCTTTGCTTCCACGAGGCATGGGATTTCTCCTCTTGTGTGCAGATACAGCCGCTCGCCGCACCGGCAGCGAGCGACTTCGCAACTACTGCTGATCGAGTTTCTGCGCCGCTTCAACGCCGGCGGCGCTGAGCTTGATCGGCAGGTTCAGCGAGTGTTCGCCCGCTTCGCTGCAAGTCACATGACCATGGTGAATCAGACCACGCTCCTGCAGGGCGGCGAGGGCGCTGGCCACGACTTTCTCGCCCCGGTAATTGTCCAGCACCTCCTTGCCCAAACCGTTGGGATGCGCGTGCAACAGGCGGGTGAGGACTTCTTTTTCCAGGTCTTTGTCGACGTTCATGGTTACCTCTTCATGGGAGTGAATAGGGCGCTCGCGTCGGCGAACTGCTACTGACCGGCGCCTTCGGAGCCGGAGCCACCGGTGGTGGTTTTTGAACCGACACCGGGGCCGGCATTGTCCGGTGCAGCCGGTGAATCAGGCGTGTTCATCCCGCCCTGACGGCCCGGATCGCTGCCTTGCGTGCGCGGGTCAGTGCCGGTGGCCGGCGGCTGATTGATCAGCGGCACGCCGGAGCCATCGGTGTTCATGCCGGGGGCACTGTTGATGGCAGGGGCGCGAGGCGGGGTCGGATCGGTAGGGCCAGTGCCTGCTGCCGTGGACGAGGCGGCGAATACCGCAGGGCAGAGCAGGGCGCTGAAGACGAAAGCGGTCAACCTTGACGGGATCATAGGGCTTCTCCAGTGATTGGAATCCTTACCCTTGATTGGTCCGCCGCGCGTGGGGATTGGTGCCTGAGGATCGACGAACGGTCGGCGTCGGCCTGAGGTTTTTTGCAGTGAATCGGCGCCATAGCAGGCGACCGATTGTGATCAACCAGTTCGCCAGCGCCACACCCGACAACGTCAGCAGCAATGACGCCATGCCTTGCTCGACGATGAGTTTGCCGGCGAGCAAGGGGAAGCCGAACACCCCGATAAAGTACGCGAGGCTGAACAGCAACAGTGCCTGGGACGTGCTGCCATCAGGTGCTTCGTTGGCGGCGAGGCCGTTGATCACCGAGTAGGTCAACCCGTAACCGACGCCGAGCATGACCGCCGCCAGCAGATAGCTGAGGCCGCCGTTGACGCCGAAGGCGAACAGCATGACCGACGCGAGCATCACACCCGACAGCAGGCACGAAGCGCGTAACGGATCGCGCTTGATCACGTAGCCTGCGATCAACATCCGGCTGCTGATCGCCGCGCCCATGAACCCCACAAAAAACCACGAATAATCCAGCACTCGCACGGCGGCGTAGCTGGTCTGGAAACTCGACAACCCGCCAAACACGCAACCGCCCAGACCGACCATGATGATCGGCAGCACAGCTCGAGAGCTGAGCACCTGAGTGGTCGCGCGCCAAGTGATTTTCGCTGTGGTGGTTTGCGATGGGTTCAGTCTCGGGGCGAGTCGCCAGAACAGCAGCGCACCGACCAGGCTCGCCAGCGCAGCCAGATAAAAGGCTGAAGCGAGCGGTAAATCCAGTGCACCGGCCGCCCTTCCGAACAAGGGGCCGCTGCCGATCCCGCTCATCATGCTGCCGGACAGCAAGGCGAAATATTTCGCGCGCTGAACCGGGGCCACCAGGCTGGCAACGATGATCGGCCCCAGGGTGTAGAACACTCCCCAACCCAATCCCAGCAGTAAACCGAAAAACACCAGCCCGTTACCGAACCCCGGAGTCATCGCAAAGCCCAGACTCGCCGCCACCAGGAGCAGGGCGAACAAGGCAATCGAGCGCGCCGCGCCGAGCAGGTCCGCGAGATGACCACAGCCCAGTACGGCAACAAAGGTACTGAGCATCGCCGCCGAAATCACCGTGCCTGCGTCATGTTCATTGCCGCCGCGCGCACCGATCAATAGCGCCAGCAAAAACGTCGAGCCATATGACAGCGACAGCAGATAACTGGCGAGACAGAACAGACCGAACAGTCTGCCTGACACCTTGGGTGTTGCCTGGGACATGGCGCGCTTCCTTGAGCGAGGGAATTAACCTTGTCTGTTTATCACGGCGAATGTGCGCGTCAGGTGTGAGGTTGCTGAAGTCAGGATCGTGCTTTGCCGGAGTAAAAGATCAGACGATGCCGATTTCTTCCTTGAATTGCTCCATGAAACCTTTCAAACGCTGATGGCGAATCTGCGCCAGGCGCTGGCCGGTGGCGGTCTGGAAGCCCTCGGCGAGGTGCAGCAGTTTGGTCTGGAAGTGGTCGAGGCAAAAGCGTGTGTCATCGTAGTCGCGGTATTGCGCCTCCGGGTCTTGCGGATCGTAAAGCGCCGCCCCCATGCGCCCGGCCACGTAGAAAGTGCGCGCGACGCCGAGCATGCCCAGCGAGTCGAGGCGGTCGGCGTCCTGGACGATTTTCGCTTCGCGGGTCAGCGCAGTGATGTTGGCGGAGAAGCTGTGGGCTTCGATGGCGTGGGCGACCTGGGTGATTTTTTCGTTGGGCCAGTTCAGCGCTTTCAGGACGGACGAAGCCTTGTCCGCTGCCAGACGCGAAGCCTGAGCGCGCAACGGCGAATTTTTCTCGACGGATACGCAATCGTGCAGCAGCACTGCGGCGAGCAAGACATCGAGTTCGCCGCCTTCCGTTTCATGCAGCGTGCGTGCGTTGTGCCAGACGCGCTGCAGGTGGGCGAGGTCGTGCGCGCCGTCGTCTGAAGGCTGCAGGGCGTGGGGTAGCAATGCTGATGCAAGTGCCTGCATGGGCGTGAAATATTCAACGGTCATAAACATCCTTTCAGATTGTCGCAAAACCTGTGGGAGCGAGCCCGCTCGCGAAGGCATTCTGTCAGTTGACCTTAGGACTGACTGAAAGGACGCATTCGCGAGCAGGCTCGCTCCCACAGGATCAGCAGTGTTCAGCAAATCAGGTAATGCCATGTGACGAGCGCCGCTGCGCGCCTTAGTATGGCGCTTTAATTTGCATACAAGGCCCGTCCATGACGATCGAAATCCGCCCGGCGACTCCCAGCGATGCACCGCAGATCCTCGCCTTCATCACCGAACTCGCCGATTTCGAAAAGGCCCGCCACGAAGTCATTGCCAGCGTCGCCGACATCGAACGCAGCCTGTTCGGCGAAGGCGCCACCGCTCATGGCCTGATCTGCCTGCGCGACGGCTTGCCAATCGGTTTCGCGGTGTTCTTCTTCAGCTATTCGACCTGGTTGGGCAGCAACTGCCTGTACCTCGAAGACCTCTACGTCACCCCCGAACAACGCGGCGGCGGCGCCGGCAAAACCCTGCTGCGCCATCTCGCCAAAATCGCCTGCGCCAACGACTGCGGCCGCTTCGAATGGAGCGTGCTGGAATGGAATACCCCGGCGATCGAATTCTACAAATCCCTCGGCGCGCAACCGCAGGAAGAGTGGGTGCGGTATCGGATGGATGGCAAGGTGTTGCGGGATTTTGCCGAGGGTTGAACACGATAGTGGCAATCCACTGCTGATTCGGTTGTCGCCGCCGCTTTAGTCCGGCATCCTGTGCGCCATTTTTGCGCGCTCATGGATGGCACCTGCAATGCTTATGGCAACATTCCTTCGCGCCTGCGAAGTTCTTGCTGCGTCAATGAGTGACCAGCAATGAGCGGACTGCGGGCGTCAATGCGTCTGTATGGCCTGGTGAAAAATACCGGCGCTTCTGACGACCCTAAACGACAGGCCGTCGATATTCTCTGCATGACCCAGCGCTCGGGCGGCCTGGCTATTCGGGCTTTCGTATCGCGGCTCGACGCCGAGTTGATGGCGCGCAGTTCCGGGTTGGGCGAATACCGCGTAGTAGCGCTGAAAACCTTTGATCCAGCAGCGATTATCGACGCTCACCAAGGCTGGCTGATGCTGCACATCTGTTGCGGCTTCGTCGCTCTCGCCGGCCACTCTCTGTTGAATAACGGTGCGTTGATACCGATGGGCTGGTATGCCTATTCCGAAGTAGGCCGTTGGACCTCCGGGCATCATCTGGACCTCGGCGTACAGATGGACGAGTTGCTGCAATCGACTTATGTACGCAATCACCTGCGCAACTACAACGCCTGGCTCAACGAACTCGATGATGCAACGCCTGCCGATTTGAAGTGGCAAGCCGACGAAGCCTGGCGTGCTGTGCAAACCGCGATATCACCTGAAAACCTTGAGCATTGTCATGCTCTGTTCGACCCGGTGGACAATCGCTGGCGCTTTGCCGCGACCGACATCGACATCTATCAGCCAACCCCGGCCCCCCTTAAGCAAGGAGCTTTGAATTGAGTGGTAAACCCGCAGCACGCGTTACCGACCCGACGGCTTGCCCGTTACCAGGTCACGGCACCAACCCGATTGTCTCCGGCTCGCCAGATGTGTTCTTTGACGGCCTCGCTGCTGCACGCATGACCGATAAATCGGCATGTGGCAGCCCTATCACCGGAGCTGTTTCCGGCACCGTTTTCATCAACGGCCTGAATGCTGCGATGCTCGACAGCACTGGCGGGCACGGCAATGTCGTGGTCGGTGGCTCGGGCACGGTAATCATTGGCCAGAGCGGTGGTGGGGCTGCGTTTAGTGGGCTCTTGCCGATGCCGGTGCATTTCACTGACAGGTTGCAAGTGACTAATGAAGCGACCGGGGAGCCAGTGCCTTATCACGCCTACACCATTCAACGAGGTGACGGAAGTGAGGAACACGGTGTAACCGATGCAAACGGATTCACGCATATGGTCAGCTCGCACGTGGCAGAAACCATTAAATTATTTGTGGAGTGATGGGTGATGTCCGAAGTCAGCGCACCGAGTGAAACACCCCACGCGAAAAGGGACGTGAAAGCACACATACTTACCTGCAAGACCGACCAGTCCAATAAGCAGGTGGCGATATCTTTGAGAAACTGCGTTGTATTCTTTATTGGCGGTGCTGGAGATCAGGAAAGCTATTATTTCAGCGGTCCTAATAATAACGTCGATGCCGTACGCGAAATATTTCTGAGAGATGCCAAGGCTCTGAAGTTTCCTGCAGGGAAATTTGAATCATGGCCGCTTGGGTATAATGATTTCATCAGTGATAAAGATCTGTCCGAAAAAGTGCTGGCTAGAATCCCTGACTGCTCTACCGCTGTGTATATCATTGGCCATAGCTTGGGAGGTTGGAATGGCGCCCACCTCTCATCTGTTCTCACAGAAAAAGGCTATACGGTAAGAATGTTAATGACCATCGATCCTGTTGGCGAGGGAGTGATGGTTTGGGGCATTTCCAATATCTACAGGTTGCCGCCCAAGCCCAAGGCCCAGTACTGGGTCAATATTCGCGCCGCACCAAAAGTAAGAAACGTTTCAGATACAGTTGCAAGCTTCGGTGAACAGTGGGAAATCACTACCGGACCAAATGTGATGGGACAGGTAGACGTGAACCATGCGGATGCCAATATCATGTATCTGCGGCCATTGAATAATGGCAAGACTGCTCGTCAGATTTTCAACGAGTCAGTATTGAATCTATTCAAGGAGTAAGATGTGTCCCGATTTTTCTTGATGTTTTTATTAGTCGCTTGCTCCGCATGTTCAATGAATCATGGCAAGCCGACAGCAAGGCTGGCTTATTCCGGAGTCGAGGAACTGGAAGATACCGGGATTTATCAGATTCGTTTTCACTCCGATGTGCAAATTCTCGAGTTGTTCAAATCCCATATCAGCCAAGGGTTGGTATGTGCGGTGGACGATGATCTGGACTTTTCTGTGGCGCATCCGATAAGACGCTCCGGTTTTGGTCTCGTTGAGCGCGACGAAAAGGGCGCACCAAACGATTACAAGGCCGACGTCATATTCAGAGAGTCCACCGGAGAAAAGGGGGCCGAATTTTTCCCCGATGGACCAGCGCTCGGTCGTTGGATCGCGACTAAACCTTTCATTTCTTGTGTGTTCCGAACTCACACGACTACTTACAAAACGTATTTTTCCGAAATCATGCGCGTGCCTACGACTGACTTGGCACGTGCTATTAATCGGAATTGAGTCTTTTCGTCCGGTAAGGCCTCTAGCTTGGTGTTCGTCAGATCCCACAATATGGGATTGATATTTATATATTGAGATTTCCCCGCGCCCGGGTTTATAGTCCATCGCACTCACTGCCAAAAAACAGAACAGGTGAAGCGATGCAGGCGCAATTGATCGCGCTCGATTGGGGGACGACCTCATTACGTGCTTACAAACTCGCGGCGGACGGTGTGGTGCTGGAACAGCGTGCGCTGTCGTCCGGGATCATGCAGTTGCCCAAGACCCCGCGGATCATCCACGGCCGTGAATGTGCCGATGGTTTTGAACTGGCGTTCGATCAGGCCTGCGGCGACTGGCTCGATGCGCAGCCGGATCTGCCGGTGATCGCTTGCGGCATGGTCGGCAGCGCGCAGGGCTGGCGCGAAGCGGCCTACTGCGAAACGCCGGCGGACGTCGCCAATCTCGGCAACTCCCTACAAACAGTCGTCAGTCTGCGCGGCACCCCGGTGCATATCGTGCCGGGGGTGATTCAGCGTTCGCGTCTGCCGAATGTGATGCGTGGCGAAGAAACCCAGGTGCTGGGTGTCCTCCAGCAACTGCCGGTCGAGGCGGGCGCTGACCTTTTGATCGGCCTGCCGGGCAGTCATTCCAAGTGGGTCGAAGTGGTCGATGGTTGCATCACGCATTTCGACACGTTCATGACCGGCGAAGTGTTCGCGGTGCTCAGCGAGCACAGCATTCTCGGCCGCACCCAACAACCCAGCGCCACCTTCGAGGCGCAGGCGTTTGACCGCGGCGTGCAGGTCGCGTTGTCGGCGGACGGTGAGCTCGGCGTGCTTTCGACCTTGTTCAGCGCGCGCACGCTGGGCCTGACCGGTGAACTCAGCCCGACCCTGCAAGCGGATTACCTCTCCGGGCTGATGATCGGTCATGAATTGGCCGCGCTCGCCGCAGTGCAGCGTCAACGTCGCAATAATCCGAATCTTCCTTCGATCGTGCTGATCGGCAACGGCCAGCTCTGCGCCCGTTACAGCCGTGCGCTCGACGCCTGCGGGTTTGCCCGGGTGACGCTGGCCGAGCAGGCCACCGAGCGTGGCCTGTGGCAACTGGCGCGTGCTGCCGGACTGATCGATTCCTCATCCCGTTAACCTGACTGGAGGCCTGACATGCTCAAGCAAGCACTGGCGCAAAACGGTCTGATCGCAATCCTGCGTGGCCTGCAACCGCAGGACGCGGCGGCTGTGGGAGAAGTCCTGTATGCCGCCGGATTTCGCGTCATCGAAGTACCGCTCAATTCCCCTTCGCCGTACGAAAGTATCGCCACCCTGCGCAAGACTTTGCCCGCCGATTGCCTGATCGGTGCCGGCACGGTGTTGACCGCGCAGCAAGTGCAACAGGTGAAGGATGCCGGCGGCCAGGTGATCGTCATGCCGCACAGCGACGCCAAGGTCCTGCGCGCGGCGAAAGCGGCCGGGCTTTACCTGTCGCCGGGCGTCGCCACGCCGACCGAAGCCTTCGCGGCGCTGGAGGAGGGCGCGGACATTCTCAAGCTGTTCCCGGCCGAGCAGATGAGTCCGGCAGTCGTCAAAGCCTGGCTCGCGGTATTGCCGGCGGGCACGGTGCTGGCGCCGGTCGGCGGCATCACCCCGGACAACATGCAGGCGTTTCTCGATGCCGGCGTGAAAGGCTTCGGCCTTGGTTCCGGGCTGTTCAAACCGGGCATGACGCCAGAGCAAGTGGCAGTCAATGCCAAGGCCTATGTGGCCGCATGGAAAGCGCTTCGTTAAGACTTTTCCGGCGCCGCGTGCGCTGCATCTAATAAAAGCTGCATTTACAAAAGAGAGCAGAGATGAAAATCACCAAACTCACGACCTTCATCGTCCCGCCGCGCTGGTGCTTCCTCAAGGTCGAAACCGATGAGGGCGTGACCGGTTGGGGCGAACCCGTGGTCGAAGGCCGGGCGCACACCGTGGCCGCTGCCGTTGAAGAATTGTCCGACTACCTGATCGGCAAAGACCCACGCAACATCGAAGACATCTGGACCGTGCTCTATCGCGGCGGCTTCTACCGCGGCGGTGCGATCCACATGAGCGCACTGGCCGGGATCGACCAGGCGCTGTGGGACATCAAGGGCAAGGCCCTCGGTGTATCGGTCAGTGACCTGCTCGGTGGCCAGGTGCGCGACAAGATTCGCGTGTATTCGTGGATCGGTGGCGACCGTCCGGCCGACACCGCGCGTGCGGCGAAAGAGGCGGTGAGCCGTGGTTTCACCGCGGTGAAAATGAACGGTACCGAAGAACTGCAGTTCCTCGACACCTTCGAAAAAGTCGATCTGGCCCTGGCCAACGTCGCCGCCGTGCGTGACGCGGTGGGGCCGAACGTCGGCATTGGCGTCGACTTCCATGGCCGCGTGCACAAGCCGATGGCCAAAGTGCTGATGAAGGAACTCGACCCGTACAAACTGATGTTCATCGAAGAGCCAGTGCTCAGCGAAAACTACGAAGCGCTGAAAGAACTGGCGCCGCTGACCAGCACGCCGATCGCCCTCGGCGAGCGGCTGTTTTCGCGCTGGGACTTTAAACGCGTGTTGAGCGAAGGCTACGTCGACATCATCCAGCCGGATGCTTCCCATGCGGGCGGCATCACCGAAACCCGCAAGATCGCCAACATGGCCGAAGCCTACGACGTGGCGCTGGCGCTGCATTGCCCGCTGGGGCCGATTGCACTGGCGGCGTGTTTGCAACTGGACGCGGCTTGTTACAACGCGTTTATCCAGGAGCAGAGCCTGGGCATCCATTACAACGAGAGCAACGACTTGCTCGACTACGTGAAGGACCCTCGCGTGTTCGACTACGACAAAGGCTTCGTGAAGATTCCGAACGGCCCGGGGCTGGGCATCGAGATCAACGAAGAGTACGTGATCGAGCGCGCGGCGGTCGGCCACCGCTGGCGCAACCCGATCTGGCGCCATGCCGATGGCAGCTTTGCCGAGTGGTGATTTGTCTCTGACACACCGCCGTCACCCTGTGGGAGCGAGCCTGCTCGCGAATGCAATGTCACATTCGCTATCTATGTGACTGACCCGACGCCTTCGCGAGCAGGCTCGCTCCCACAGTTTCTGATCTTCAGGGAGAGGAGATCGGCGTCATGACCTCAAATAAACATAAGAAGAGGCATCTCTCATGCAATCGCACACCCTCACCGGGCAGGCGTCTTTAGTCACGCCCAGCCGCAAGCGATTTTTCATCATGGTGTTGCTGTTCATCACCGTGGTCATCAACTACCTCGACCGCAGCAACCTGTCGATTGCCGCGCCGGCGCTGACCAGCGAGCTGGGCATCGATCCGGTGCATGTCGGTCTGATCTTTTCCGCGTTCGGCTGGACCTACGCCGCCATGCAGATCCCCGGCGGCTGGCTGGTCGATCGCGTACCGCCACGGATTCTCTACAGCGTCGCACTGCTGCTGTGGTCGGTGGCCACGGTGATGCTCGGTTTCGTCAGCAGTTTCATCGCCCTGTTCGTGCTGCGCATGGCAGTCGGTGCACTGGAAGCGCCGGCTTATCCGATCAACAGCCGCGTGGTCACCACCTGGTTTCCCGAGCGCGAACGCGCCACGGCGATCGGTTTCTACACCTCCGGCCAGTTCGTCGGTCTGGCCTTCCTGACGCCGGTGCTGGCGTGGCTGCAACATGCATTTGGCTGGCACATGGTGTTCGTCGCGACCGGTGCGGTCGGGATTCTCTGGGCGCTGATCTGGTACGCGGTGTATCGCGAGCCACGAGACTTCAAAGGCACCAACGAGGCAGAAATCGAGCTGATTCGCGAGGGCGGCGGGCTGGTCGATATCCAGGCGGACACCGCCGAAGTCAAAGCCAGATTCAGCTGGACCGATCTGGGCATTGTCCTGAGCAAACGCAAATTGTGGGGCATTTACCTCGGCCAGTTCTGCCTGAATTCGACGCTGTGGTTCTTCCTCACCTGGTTCCCGACTTACCTGGTGAAGTATCGCGGCATGGACTTCATCAAGTCCGGCCTGCTGGCGTCGCTGCCGTTTCTGGCCGCGTTCGTTGGTGTGCTGTGCTCGGGGTTCTTCTCCGACTGGTTGATTCGTCGCGGCTACACCGTCGGCTTCGCGCGCAAGTTGCCGATCATCAGCGGGCTGCTGATCTCCACGGCGATCATCGGCGCGAACTTCGTTGAGTCGACGCCCTTGGTGATTGCTTTCCTGGCGCTGGCGTTTTTCGGCAACGGGCTGGCCTCGATCACCTGGTCGCTGGTCTCGACGCTGGCCCCGGCACGCCTGCTCGGGCTGACGGGCGGGGTGTTCAATTTCATCGGCAACCTGTCGGCGATTGCCACACCGATCGTGATCGGCTTCCTCGCCAGCGGTGATTCGTTTGCTCCGGCGATCACCTACATCGCTGTGCTCGCGCTGGTCGGTGCGTTGTCCTACGTGCTGCTGGTGGGCAAGGTCGAGCGTATCGAGTTGTAGTGGTCTGCGTCGGGCGACCATAATGCCGCCCGTTCCCTCGCTCAACGGTAAAAGGCTGGATATGCAGGAAGACGCCCCGGAAAAAACCAAGGACGCCGCGCCCACCGGCACCCAGACCCTCTTGCGCGGCCTCGGTGTGGTGCAAGCGGTGGCCAGTGGCGCCCGCGATCTCAAGGAGATCGCCCGGTTGATCGGCACCACGCGCAGCACCACCCATCGTCTGGCCAGTTGCCTGGTCGACGAGCGCTACCTGCGCGTAGTGCCGCAAATCGGTTATCTGCTCGGGCCGAAGCTGATCGAGCTGGGTTTTCAGGCTCGCGAAGAATTGCCGCTGGTGACCCTGGCCGGGCCGTATCTGGACGAGTTGTCGTCGTTGACCGGTGACACCGTGCACTTGGGGATTCGTGAAGGCGATGAAGTGCTTTACCTGCTGAAGAATCCCGGGCGCAATGGCCCGGAGATGCGTTCGCGGGTCGGCCATCGCATGCCGCTGGCGCGCACCGGTATCGGCAAGGCGTTGATGCTCGATGACTCGCCGAAAGATTGGCAACGTCTGTACGACATCAGTCTGCCGGCGGGTGGGAAAAGTCAGTTCTGGCCGCAGCATCCCCAGCAATCGTGGGAACAGCTTGAACAGCGCATGAGCGAATACGTGGCCGGTGGCTACGCCTTCGATCTGGAAGACAACGAACCGTCGATCCGCTGTGTGGCGGCGCCGATTCGTGATGCGAGCAAGGGCATTGTTGCGGCGATCAGCATCGCCAGCACCGTGCCCTATATGCCGCTGGAAAAAATGGCCGAGCTGATTCCCCTGATCAAAGGGGTCACAGCCCGGCTGTCGGCGGAGCTTGGCTTGAAGGTATAAGCCTTTAAGGTTTAAGCCTTGAGCGTCGCCATGTCGATGACGAAGCGGTACTTCACGTCACCGGCGATCATCCGTGCGTAAGCCTCGTTGATCTGGCGGATATCGAGCATTTCGATGTCGCACGTGATGTTGTGTTCGGCGCAGAAATCCAGCACTTCCTGGGTTTCCGCAACGCCGCCGATCAACGATCCGGCCAACACGCGACGCCCCAGCACCAGTTTGGCCGCATGCACCGGCGGATCGATCGGTTCGATCAGGCCGACCAGAATGTGCACGCCGTCAAAACGCAAGGTATCGAGGTACGGGTTAAGGTCGTGCTGCACCGGAATGGTGTCGAGCAGGAAATCGAAGTAACCGGCCGCGGCTTTCATTTGCTCGGCGTCGGTGGACACGATCACATGATCGGCGCCCTGACGCCGACCTTCTTCGGCCTTGCTGGCCGAGCGGGTGAACAGCGTCACTTCAGCGCCCATGGCCTTGGCGAACTTGATGCCCATGTGGCCGAGGCCGCCCATGCCGAGAATCCCGACCTTGTCGCCGGCCTTTACGCCGTAGTGCTTGAGTGGCGAGTAGGTGGTGATGCCGGCGCAGAGAATCGGCGCGGCGCTGGCCAATGCCAGGCGTTCCGGAATGCGCACGACGAAGTGCTCGCTGACGACGATGCTGTCGGAATAACCGCCCATGGTGTTGCTGCCATCGACCCGGTCCGGGGTGGCGTAAGTCATGGTCGGGCCTTCGAGGCAATATTGCTCGAGGTTCGACTGGCAGGCTTCGCAGGTACGGCACGAGTCGACCATGCAGCCGACGCCGACCAGATCGCCGACTTTGTGTCGGGTGACATTCGCACCGATCGCGGTGACTTTTCCGACGATCTCGTGGCCGGGCATCAACGGATAAACGGCAATGCCCCATTCATTGCGTGCCTGGTGAATGTCAGAGTGGCAGACGCCGCAATACAGAATCTCGATGGCAACGTCGTCAGCACGCGGGCTGCGGCGTTCGAATTTCATCGGGGCGAGGGGAGTGGTGGCTGACTGGGCGGCATAACCGATCGCGGTGTACATGGCAAACCTCGCTAAAGCAGGAACAAGTGAGGCAGCGGATTCTGGGCGCCGATTGATCCTGCGGCCATGGCGAATTCTCCGGGTCTCATGCCTAATTCTCCGGCATGCGGGTTTGCGCAGTCGCATTGGCAAACGGATCTGCGATGATGCTTTCATCCCTTATTGCGTGTTTTTTTGTGAAGAACGACTCGATGCAACTGACCCGTCATCTTGATGCCAACGCGCGGCTGGTTTCGCTGATCGAACCGCTGGCGCTGCGCGATGGTTACAGCCAGACCGGCTTGCCCGGCGTGCAGATATTGCGCGCCAGTTGTGACGTCGCGCGTGGCCCGCACATTTATGAACCGAGCCTGATGATCATCGCCCAGGGCAGCAAACTGGCGTTTCTCGGGCCGCGCACCATGGAATATGGCGCCGGGCATTACCTGATTCAGGCGCTGCCGGTGCCGTTCGAATGCGAGACATTTGCCTTGCCGGATGCACCGCTGCTTGGCGTCTCGGTGGCGATCGATCGGGTATTGCTGGGTGAACTGGTGTTGGCGATGGGCCTGGCGCCGGGGCGGCATATTCCGGCGCAGACGCCGGAGTCGATGACCTCGGTGGTGCTTGACGATGGCATGCGCGGTTGCGTTGAGCGCTTGCTCAGTTGTTTGCACGATCCGCTGGAGTGCCAGATTCTCGGCCCGGCGCGGGTGCGCGAATTGTTGTTCGTCGCCTTGCGTGGACCGCAGGCGGATGTGCTGCGTGCATTGGTCGAACAGCAGGGGCAGTTTGCGCGAGTGGCGGCGTCGATCAGTCATCTGCATGCGCACTACACCGAGCCGCTGAACGTCGAGACCCTGGCCGGGTGCGCCAACATGAGCGTGTCGACCTTTCATGAGCACTTCAAACGCAGCACGCTGCTGTCGCCAGTGCAGTATCTGAAGCGCTTACGCTTGTTGAAGGCGCAGACGTTGCTGGTGGCCGAAGGGCTGGGCGTAGCGCAGGTGGCGCATCGGGTCGGGTATCAGAGCACCTCGCAGTTCAGCCGCGAGTACAAGCGCTACTTCGAGCGTAGTCCCGGGGATGAGCGGGCTGCCTGAGAGTTCGCATAATCCCTGTGGGAGCTGGCTTGCCAGCGATAGCGGTCGGTAGGCTGCCACGATGTCGTTTGATACGGCCCCATCGCTGGCAAGCCAGCTCCCACAGGGGAAATGTGATGTTCTGAATTGCGCGCAACAAAAAGGCCCCCGTGCAGGGAGCCTTGTTGTTCAGCGCTTCGACTTACATATTTGGGTAAGTCGGGCCGCCGGCGCCTTCCGGCGCAACCCAGGTGATGTTCTGCGCAGGGTCCTTGATGTCACAGGTCTTGCAGTGCACGCAGTTCTGGGCGTTGATCTGGAAGCGCTTTTCGCCGTCCTCTTTGGTCACCACTTCGTATACGCCGGCCGGGCAGTAGCGCTGAGCCGGTTCGTCGTACAGCGGCAGGTTCTTGCTGATCGGGATGCTCGGGTCGGTCAGCTTCAGGTGGCACGGCTGTTCTTCTTCGTGGTTGGTACCAGAGATGAACACCGAGCTGAGTTTGTCGAAGCTGAGCTTGCCGTCGGGTTTCGGGTAGTCGATTTTCTTGCAGTCGGCTGCGAGCTTGAGGCAGGCGTAATCCGGCTTGGTGTCGCGCAGGGTGAACGGCAGTTTGCCGCCGAAGATGTTCTGGTCCAGCCAGTTGAAACCGCCGCCGATGATCGCGCCGTACTTGTGAATCGCCGCGCCGAAGTTACGGCTGGCGAACAGTTCTTCATAGAGCCAGCTGTTCTTGAAGGCATCGACGTAGGTGGTCAGCTCTTCAGTGCCGTCCTTTTCCACAAACAGCGCGTCAGCCACCGCTTCGGCCGCAAGCATGCCGGACTTCATCGCGGTGTGGCTGCCTTTGATCTTGGCGAAGTTCAGGGTGCCGAGGTCGCAACCGATCAGCGCGCCGCCCTTGAAGACCATTTTCGGCAGCGAGTTCAGGCCGCCCTTGGCGATGGCGCGGGCGCCGTAGCTGATGCGCTTGCCACCTTCCAGGTACTGCGCCAGCACCGGGTGATGCTTGAGGCGCTGGAATTCGTCGAACGGCGACAGGAAGGTGTTGCTGTAGGAAAGATCGACGATCAGACCGACCACAACCTGATTGTTTTCCAGGTGATAGAGGAACGAACCGCCGGTGTTCTCGGTGCCCATGATGTCCAGCGGCCAGCCGGCGGTATGCACCACCAGGCCTGGCTGGTGTTTGGCCGGGTCGATTTCCCAGATTTCTTTGAGGCCGATGCCGTAATGCTGAACGTCAGCCTCGCTGTCGAGGTTGTAGCGCTTGATCAGTTGCTTGCCGATGTGGCCACGGCAGCCTTCGGCGAACAGCGTGTATTTGCCGCGCAGTTCCATGCCGGGGGTATACAGGCCTTCTTTCGGGTTGCCTTCGCGGTCAACGCCCAGATCACCGGTGATGATCCCGCGGACCACGCCGTTTTCGTCGATCAGTGCTTCTTGAGCGGCGAAGCCCGGGTAGATTTCCACGCCGAGGTTTTCCGCCTGCTGGGCCAGCCAACGGCACAGGTTGCCAAGGGAAATAATGTAGTTGCCTTCGTTGTGCATGGTCTTGGGCACAAAGAAGTCAGGAATTTTCTGCGCGCTTTCGGCGTTTTTCAGCACGAAAATGTCATCGCGGGCCACCGGCGTATTCAGCGGGGCGCCAAGTTCTTTCCAGTCCGGGAACAGCTCGTTCAGTGCGCGGGGTTCAAACACCGCACCGGAGAGGATGTGTGCGCCGACTTCGGAGCCTTTTTCGACCACGCAGACGCTGATTTCCTTACCGGCATCAGCGGCCTTCTGCTTCAGACGGCAGGCGGCGGACAGACCCGCGGGGCCGGCACCGACGATGACCACGTCGAATTCCATGTATTCGCGTTCCACAGGCTATCTCCTACTCAAGGCTCAACAGTTTTTTTTCTGATTTGGAGGTTTGATGTCGCATCCCGCCAGCCTTTACGTTAACGTCAAGGGGAATAACGGGAAACCCACCTTTCTCTCTAGGCGGCGCATTATATCTACACCACTCTCAGCGTCCAATACAAACGTTTGTTTGAATTGCCTCCAGCCCAGAGAAATCAAAGAAGCGCGGCTTATGAGTGGTCATTTTGCTGTATTGACCGGAATAGGCGTTCCGGTCAAGATACGGGCGGCTTTGCGCTGGTCGTAAGCAGACTGGCGCTTTCAGGAGCACGTCTAAAGACAGGGCACAGGCAGTAAAAGGTGGAGCGCAGCGCGGTTTTCGTGCGGCGCTCGCTCGGTGTGAAAATCCACGACTGGTCAGTCACCGCTGACGAACGGTCAGCGACATTCACCTCACCTTGCACCCATGTCGGCGTTTTTAGAGGTGCCCTTTAGCCTGATGAACATCAACCGCCAGGTTCGCCTAGGCGACTTTCTTTTCACCGGAGAGTAACGAGGAATCCATGAAGGTTCTTGTAGCTGTCAAACGCGTTGTGGATTACAACGTCAAGGTTCGCGTCAAGGCGGACAATTCCGGCGTCGATCTCGCCAACGTCAAGATGTCGATGAACCCGTTCTGCGAAATCGCAGTGGAAGAAGCCGTACGCCTGAAAGAGAAGGGTGTTGCGACTGAAATCGTCGTCGTCTCCATCGGCCCGACCACCGCTCAGGAGCAGCTGCGTACCGCACTGGCTCTGGGTGCCGACCGTGCCATCCTCGTCGAATCCGCTGAAGATCTGACTTCCCTGGCCGTGGCCAAGCTGCTCAAGGCCGTGGTCGACAAGGAACAGCCGCAACTGGTGATCCTTGGCAAGCAGGCGATCGACAGCGACAACAACCAGACCGGCCAGATGCTCGCTGCACTGAGCGGCTACGGTCAGGGCACGTTCGCCTCGAAAGTCGAAGTCTCCGGCGACACGGTTGCCGTGACCCGCGAAATCGACGGCGGCGCGCAGACCGTTTCGCTGAAACTGCCAGCCATCGTCACCACCGACCTGCGTTTGAACGAGCCGCGTTATGCGTCCCTGCCAAACATCATGAAAGCCAAGAAGAAGCCTCTCGAGACGCTGACTCCGGACGCTTTGGGCGTTTCCACCGCCTCCACCAACAAGACCCTGAAAGTCGAAGCGCCGGCTGCACGCAGCGCGGGCATCAAGGTCAAGTCGGTGGCTGAACTGGTTGAAAAACTCAAGAACGAAGCGAAGGTAATCTAAATGACTATCTTGGTTATTGCTGAACACGACAACAAAGTGCTGGCCCCGGCCACGCTGAACACCGTGGCTGCCGCTGTCAAAATCGGCGGCGACATCCACGTGCTGGTAGCCGGTCAGGGCGCAGGCCCGGTGGCCGAAGCCGCTGCGAAAATCGCCGGTGTGAGCAAAGTCCTGAATGCTGACAATGCCGCTTACGCGCATCAGCTGCCGGAAAACGTTGCCCCGCTGGTGGCCGAGCTTGGCGCTGGTTACAGCCACATCCTGGCTGCCGCTACCTCCAACGGCAAAAACATCCTGCCGCGCGTTGCTGCGCAGCTTGACGTTGACCAGATCTCCGAGATCATTTCGGTCGAAAGCGCTGACACCTTCAAGCGTCCGATCTACGCCGGTAACGCCATCGCTACCGTGCAATCGACCGCTGCGATCAAAGTGATCACCGTGCGTGCCACCGGTTTCGACCCGGTTGCCGCAGAAGGCGGTTCGGCTGCCGTTGAAGCCGTTGGCGCTGCGCACGATGCAGGCACTTCGAGCTTCGTTGGCGAAGAACTGGCCAAGTCCGACCGTCCAGAGCTGACCGCTGCCAAGATCGTCGTTTCCGGCGGCCGCGGCATGCAGAACGGCGACAACTTCAAACACCTGTACGCCTTGGCCGACAAGCTTGGCGCAGCCGTCGGTGCTTCGCGCGCCGCGGTCGACGCAGGTTTCGTACCGAACGACATGCAGGTCGGTCAGACCGGCAAGATCGTTGCGCCACAGCTGTACATCGCCGTTGGTATCTCCGGCGCGATCCAGCACCTGGCGGGTATGAAAGACTCCAAAGTGATCGTTGCGATCAACAAGGACGAAGAAGCGCCGATCTTCCAGGTGGCCGATTACGGCCTCGTGGCTGACCTGTTCGAAGCCGTACCTGAGCTGGAGAAGCTGGTCTAATCCAGCTGCTTCACTTATAAAGAGCCCGACCGTTTGGTCGGGCTTTTTTTTGTCTCGGATTTGAGTGGGAGCGTGTTGCCATGGATCTGCGCTGCGGATGGTTGTTGGGTCTGGCCCTGTTGCCCGTGGTGGCATCAGCGGCGGGCAAGTGCGAGCGCCTCGTCGTCACCGGCAGCCCGGATGCGCCACCGTACCTGTGGCAGGACCCGCAAAACCCGAAACGGCTGATTGGCGCCAGTGCCGACCTGTTGCAGCAAGTCGGCAAAGACCTCGGCATCAAAATCGAGCTGCTCTATGCCGGCAAGCGCGCGCAAGCCCTCGACGAAGTGCGCAGCGGACGCATGGACATGCTCGCCGATGCGCCACTGACCCTCAATGAGCTGGAAAGCCTCGATTACATTCATCCGCCGCTGCTGGAAAACGACTATCTGGTCTGGACCCGCAAAGGCTCGACCCTGGTTTACAGCGACGCCAAAGACCTGCACGGACATGCCGGCGCGCTGTCGGAAAAGTCGCGGATGACCCAGGCATTCGGCACTTTCGCCGAGCACAATCTGACCCTGACCAAGACAGCCAACCTCACCCAGGCCCTGCAGAAACTGCTGTTGGGTGAGGTGGAATATGTACTCGCCGGCCGCTATTCAGGCAGGGCGGCCGCGCAGGCGCTGGGCATGACCAACGATCTGCTGGCGTTCGAACAACCCATAGATCGGCCCGGTCTGTTCCTTGCGGTTTCCCATAACTCGGCATGCAACGATCCGTGGTTGCGCGGACAGCTCGCCAAAAAGATGACAGAATTGCCCGCGTCCGGACTGACGGAGGCTGCACTGCAACGCAATATCGAGCGCTGGAAGGCGCAGCAGCAACAGCCGCCACAACCCGTCAGTGCCCCCAAACAGTAGGGATTTTTAGTGAGTATTCGACCTCTTTTCGCGGCCGTGGCCGTTCTGGCTCTGGCCGGTTGCGCGACTGATCCGGCACCCATCGAACAAATGCGTCTGACCGAGCAGGCCATCACTCAGGCCAAGGCTGTTGGCGCCACGGCCGACGAAGTGCCGGAAATGAAACTGGCAGAAACCAAGTACACCCGCGCCAGAGGCAGCATGGCTGATCAGTCTTACCGCAACGCGCGAATGCGCGCCGAGCAGGCTGAGCTGGATGCGCGGCTGGCCGAAGCCAAGGTGCTGACGCAGAAAAGTGAAGAGCAATTGAATGTACTGAACACCCGCATCACCCGACTGCGCAAGCAACTGGGGAATGCCCAATGAATCTGTCAGTGAAAATCCTCGGCGGCCTGATCCTTGTCGGCTGCGCCAGCCTTTCTGGCTGCGCCGGGCAGCACAGCGAAGAGGCCTTGCAGCAGGCTGGCGGCGACTTCCAGAAGGTCAAGGAAGATTCGAACGTGTTGCGTATCGCGCCAAAAGACGTGATTCGGGCCGGTGAGTCTTTGGCCCGTGCCGATCGTTTGTCGACCTATTGGGGCAGCGGTTCGGACGTGGTGCATTACGCTTATCTGAGCCAGCGTTACAGCGAAATTGCTCGTGAGCATACCAATCAGGTGCTCAACGAAGAGCGTGCGGCCAAGCTGGAGCTGGAGCGTCAGCGTCTGCAACTGGCTTTGCGCGAATCGAAGCTGCTGAGTGTGCAGCAGCAGGGCAAGTGGCTCGAGGAGCAGATTGTCGCGCTGGCGACTACGCAGACTGACCGCGGCCTGGTGATGACCTTGGGCGATGTGCTGTTCGATACCGGGGAAGCGGAGCTGAAGAATTCGGCCAATCGGGTGGTGTTGAAGATTGTCCAGTTCCTGCAGTTGAATCCCAAGCGTGTGGTGCGCATCGAGGGGTATACCGACAGTACCGGCGGCAAGCAGGAGAATCTCAAGTTGTCTCGCGACCGGGCGCAGTCGGTGGCGGATGTGCTGATTGACCTGGGGATTGATGACAAGCGGATTCAGGTTGAGGGGTATGGGGATGAGTATCCTGTAGACGCCAACGCTTCCGAGCGTGGGCGGGCGCAGAATCGGCGGGTGGAGATTGTTTTTTCTGATGAGAAGGGGCAGCTCGGGGCGGCTCGTTAGGTTGGCCTTGGCGGCCTCTGGGCCGACCAGGTTCTTGGGTTTTTGAGTGAATATCCGTTTTTTTGGGTGATGCTGATGGCGGTTTCGCCCTTACGGCGAGTCACCTTTTCCAGACGCCGAAAAGGTAACCGAAAAGGCTTGCTCCTGCGTTCGGCCCTCGCAGGCTCGGGTTCCTTCGCTCCGGGACTGATCCGGGCGCAGCGGCTACGGTTTGCTTCGCTGCACCTACGTCCGCTGTGTCTGGCTGCGCCAGACGGTCGCTGCGCTCCCACGCCCGGATCAATCCCTGCGCTCAGCCTTCCGATGTCGCTGGTTAGGCAAGATCAAGATCAAGGGCACTCGAGCTTCGCTCATTGTAATGAGTGGTTAGAAGCGAGTGGTTGGCTTGGGATTTTCGGTGTGGCTGCCCCTCACCCCAGCCCTCTCCCCTTGGAGAGGGAGCCGATTTGTGGGCTGTTCAACATTTCCGTACGACTCGGTATTTCGGGGCGGCGTGTCTCTCGCCTCCACCACGGTCAGTCCCCTCTCCCTCCGGGAGAGGGCTAGGGTGAGGGGCTTTTGATCTTGATCTTGATCTGACATTCCTCGACCACTTCTCAAAAAAACAGCACAGTCGCCGCAGACACCGCACTGTATCGTCGACTAAAGTGACAACTGTCCCAGTACACTTCTAAACTGTTCCGGTATTGTTTCGCACAAGAATAAAATCGCCCGTGAAATCGAGTGCTGCGTCATGACCAATCTCTTGCTCTACCAACGTATTGCTCAGCAGCTGGCCGAGGATATTCGGCGTGGCGTTTATCAGCCGGGGGAGCGGGTGCCTTCGGTGCGCAAGATGAGTTCGCAGCTCAATGTCAGTCATGCGACGGTGTTGCAGGCTTACGCCAATCTTGAGGATCAGGGTTTGATCCGGGCGCGGCCGCAGTCGGGTTATTACGTGCATCAGACGCCGGCGCTGACGGCGCCGACGCCGGATATTGCACGGGTTGAGCGGCCGGGGCTGGTGACGCGCAGCAGCATCATTCAGCAGGTGTTGGTCGAGTCGCGACGCGAAGGGGTGTTTCCGCTGGGTGCGGCGGTGCCGAGTGTCGATTATTTGCCGGTGCGTGCGCTGCATCAGCAATTGGCCAAGGTCACCCGTTTCCATAGTCCGCGCGCTTTCAGTTACATGTTCAGCCCCGGTTTTGAACCGTTGCGTCGGCAGGTGGCGATTCGCATGCGTGACGCCGGGGTGGTGGTCGATCCGTCTGAGGTGGTGATTACGCACGGTTGTGTCGATGCCCTGCAAATGTCCTTGCGCGTGTTGACCCGGCCGGGGGATCTGATCGCTGCCGAATCGCCGACGTATTACGGTCTGTTGCAACTGGCCGATCTGCTCGGTCTCAAGGTCATCGAAATCCCCAGTGACCCCGCCACCGGCATGAGCCTGGAAGCGCTGCAACTGGCGGCCAACCAGTGGTCGATCAAGGCGTTGGTGCTGACTACGCGCCTGAGCAATCCGCTGGGCGGCACCATGCCCGAAGAGCGGCAGAAGCAACTGCTGCGCCTGGCCTCGGATTTCGATATCCAGATCGTCGAAGACGATATCTACGGCGAGCTGATGTTCGAGCAGGGCAAGACCAAAGCGCTCAAGGCCTATGACCGCCTCGATCGGGTGATCTACTGTTCGAGCTTTTCCAAGACCCTGTCACCGGGCGTGCGCATCGGCTGGATGATCGCTGGCAAGTATCAGCAGGAAATCCAGCGTTTGCAGACCTTCAGTACGCATTCGGCTTGCAGCGTCACGCAGATGGCGATTGCTGCTTATCTGGAAAACGGCGGCTATGACCGGCATTTACGCTACATCCGCCAGGAGTACCGGAAAAACCTCAGCGCATTTCAGCTGGCCGTGCAGCAGCACTTCCCCGAAGGTACGCAAATGACCCGGCCCACGGGCGGTTTCATCCTTTGGGTGAGCTTGCCGGGACGGGTCAATACGCAGGAATTGCATGTCCGCGCGTTGCAGCAGGGCATCAGTATTGCGCCGGGGCTGATCTTCAGTAATACCGAGCAATTCAACCACTGTATTCGCCTGAACTGCGGCATTCCGTGGAACCGCGAGGCGGAACGGGCGTTGATGACGCTGGGGCTGTTGGCGACGCAACTGTGCCAGGAAACCGCTGGCGGATTCTGAACGAGCGGCAGGTCAGGCTTGTCTTGTCGCGCGCAAAAAGCGAGCATGTGGCCCTCTGCCGTCAGTTCGTTGGGTCCATGAAAGCGATTGCTCCTGCCGCGTGGGTTTTGCTGGGTTTGTTGATGATCGGTCAGGCGCCGAGTGTCATGGCGGCTGCCACCCAAGAAAAACCCGCGGCGACCAGTACGAGCAAGAAAACCGCGAAAACCGCGGCGCCGGTCAAGAAAGCGCAGGCGAAAAAAGCCGCCACCGTGAAGAAGCGCCGCCCGGTAGCCTCGAAATCGAAACCTGCCAGCGAAGTCGCGAAAACCCGATTGCCGAAGGCCAAGCTCGACCTCAGCCTGCCCAAGGACATGGTTGAAGAGTTGAAGCCCAAAGGCACCGTGGAGTTGCCCAAGCGCGAGGCGATTCTGCCGCAGATGTTTGGCGAAAAGGACAGCGGCTTCCAGCTCAACGGACGTTTGCTCAGCAACGAAATGCAGTTGCAACTGCGCAATGACGAACGCCGCGAAGTTGAAGGCGCGGCGCTGGACTTCGAATTCAAGCAGTGAATGTCAGCTGTCTGTAACCCACAGAACAGACACTTGGTCGGAGACTGCTCAGTCACTTTCACTTATCGCTGAAAACCCGCCGCAGACAATTTGAAACAGCCGTTTTAGCGGTTACTCTGTTTGCCGTCTCTTTACACATCGCCCGTTGCGAGGATCTGTTCGTCATGAAATGCCGTGAAGGCTGTGGCGCTTGCTGCATTGCCCCTTCCATCAGTTCGCCGATTCCCGGCATGCCCGATGGCAAACCTGCCGGCGAACGTTGCGTGCAGCTGTCGGTCGATAACCTGTGCAACATCTTCGGCCGCCCGGAGCGTCCGCCAGTGTGCTCAGGCTTCTCGGCGGATGTCGAAGTCTGTGGCAGCAGCTCTGAAGAAGCGATCAGGCTGATCGGTTGGTGGGAAGCCATGACCGCGGCGTGATGTGTCAAGGCAACGGAACTTCAACAATAAGGAAAAGACTATGGGTTCGCTGCATCGTATCGCTGTGTTGTGTGGTTTGACCGCTGTGCTGGCCACCTCGGTTGCTCAGGCAGAAGACTGGAAGGTCGCCAAGAACGAGGACGGCATCAAGGTCTCGCTGAGCGAAATACCTGGCTCGGACTACAAGTCCTATCAGGGCGTCGCGCTGATGAAGACCACCATCGCCAAATTGCGCGCGCTGCAGGAAGACGTCGCCGGCGCCTGCGCCTGGATTCACGAATGCAAGACCCAGAAACTGCTCAAGCACGAAGGCGACCAGAGCTGGACTTACACCCAATTCAACACGCCATGGCCGGTGACTCCGCGTGATTCGGTGTTGCGCATCACCACCGTCGAAGGCGCCGATGGCAGCCTGACCCGCAATCTCGAAGGCGTGCCGACTTATCTCCCGGAAGAAAAAGGGTTTGTGCGGGTGCAGCAGGTCAAGGGGTTCTGGAAGTTCGTACCCAAGGGCGATCAGGTCGAGGTGACTTATCAAGTGCACACCGAACCAGGCGGCAGCGTGCCGGCGATGGTTGCGAACAAGTTCGTGGTCGAGGCGCCATTCAATACCCTCAAAGCCTTGAAACAACGCGCCGAGAAATAATTCGCGCACTTTGAATAAACGCCCCGATTGATTCGGGGCGTTTCGTTTCCGGCTTTATTGTGTTTCCAGATATGCGTTGGACGAAATTTTCACAAAGTGTTCCCGACAATTCGCCGGCGCTGTTGCCGCGCTGTCAGGGCTCTAAATGAAAGCATCTGGCGGCGCGGCAGTAATCAATGGCAATGGTGCGGGTGATCGTGCAACATTTGCCCACCGCGCACGCCCCGGGGTCTGGAATGACCAATAGAGGGCATGGCGCCGCTTCATTCTTTGCAACTTCAACTTTCCAATGGGTCCTAAAACGACATGGCAAACCCGGACGCCCTGAATCAGCAGCGATCTTCCAGTCGCCTGCTGCAACCGACCGTCAAATCGCATCTGGCCTACACGCTGCTTTGTGCGCTGGTCATGATGGTGATGTTTTCCGTGCTGCGCCTCGCGCTGCTGGTCTACAACCGCGAGATGATCCTCGACACCCCGGTCTCGACCTTCCTTGAAGCGTTCGTCAACGGCCTGCGCTTCGACCTGCGCCTGGTGGTCTACCTGTGCATTCCGCTGGTGCTGGCGCTGTTCAGTGCCCGGGCCATGGCCGCGCGCGGTTTCTTCCGCCTGTGGCTGACCATCGCGTCGAGCATTGCGCTGTTCCTCGGCCTGATGGAGATGGACTTTTACCGCGAGTTTCACCAGCGCCTCAACGGTCTGGTGTTCCAGTACGTAAAAGAAGACCCGAAAACCGTGATGAGCATGCTCTGGTACGGTTTTCCGGTGGTTCGCTACCTGCTGGCGTGGGTCATCGGCACGGTCATCCTGACCCTCGCGTTCAAAGGCGCCGACCGCGCCACCCGCCCGCGCGGGCCGTTCAGCGGCGGCAGTGTCAGCTCGCGTCAGGTCGCGCCGTGGTACACCCGTCTGGCGGTGTTCGTGGTCTGCCTGCTGATCTGCGTAGTCGCTGCTCGTGGCACCTTGCGTCAGGGCCCGCCAATGCGTTGGGGCGACGTCTACACCACCGATTCCAACTTCGCCAACCAGCTCGGCCTCAACGGCACGCTGTCGCTGATCGCTGCCGCCAAGGCGCGCATGGGCGAGGACCGCGACAATATCTGGAAAGCCACGTTGCCGCAGGAACAGGCGCAAAAAGTGGTGCGCGACATGCTGCTGATGCCGGACGACAAACTGGTCGACGCCGACATCGCGGCGGTGCGCCGTGATTACATGCCGCCAGCCGACAAGACTCTGCCGATCAAGAACGTCGTGGTGATCCTGATGGAAAGCATGGCCGGCCACTCGGTCGGTGCTTTGGGCGCGCCGGGCAACATCACCCCGTATCTGGACAAACTGTCGAAGGAAGGCCTGCTGTTCGACCGCTTCTTCTCCAACGGCACGCACACCCACCAGGGCATGTTCGCGACCATGGCCTGCTTCCCCAACCTGCCGGGTTTCGAATACCTGATGCAGACCCCGGAAGGCAGCCACAAATTGTCCGGCCTGCCGCAGTTGCTCAGTGCGCGTAACTACGACGACGTCTACGTCTACAACGGCGACTTCGCCTGGGACAACCAGTCGGGCTTTTTCAGCAACCAGGGCATGACCAACTTCGTCGGCCGCAACGACTTCGTCAATCCGGTGTTCTCCGACCCGACGTGGGGCGTGTCCGACCAGGACATGTTCGACCGTGGCCTGCAGGAACTGAAGGCGCGGGAAAACGGCAAGCCGTTCTATGCGCTGCTGCAAACCCTGTCCAACCACACGCCATACGCCTTGCCGACGCCATTGCCGGTCGAGCGCGTGACTGACCGTGGCAGCCTCAACGAACACCTGACCGCCATGCGCTACTCCGACTGGGCGCTGGGCCAGTTCTTCGAGAAGGCGCGCAAGGAGAAGTACTTCAACGAAACCCTGTTCGTCATCGTCGGCGACCATGGCTTCGGCAACGAGCGCCAGATCACCGAAATGGACCTGGGCCGCTTCAACGTGCCGATGCTGATGATCGCTCCGGGCATCCAGCAGAAGTTCGGCACCCGTGACCACACCGTCGGCACGCAGATCGACATCGTGCCGACCATCATGGGCCGTCTCGGTGGCGAAGTGCGGCACCAGTGCTGGGGCCGCGACTTGCTCAATCTGCCGCAGGGCGACACCGGTTTCGGTGTGATCAAGCCGTCGGGCAGCGAGCAGACCACGGCGATCGTCACCGCCGACCAGATTCTGGTGTTGCCGCGTGACAAGGACATGGGACCGAAAATCTGGCAATACCAACTCGGTGCCAATCCGCATGCCGAAGTGGTGCCGGATGCACCGCGTACCGCCGAACTGAAACTCAAGCTGGAAGCGTTCCTGCAAACCGCGACCAAGAGCCTGCTGGATAACACCGCCGGGGTGATTCACGGCAAGCCGGACTGATCATTGTTGAAAGACGCGCAATAAAAAAGAGGCCCTGAACAGGGCCTCTTTTTTTACAGCTTCAAATCGTCATATCTTGCCGAGTAACAACAACACCAACAGCACGACCAGTACGACACCGATGATGCCCGACGGACCATAACCCCAACTTCTGGAGTGCGGGAAGACCGGCAGACCACCGATCAGCAACAGGATCAGGATGATGATAAGAATTGTGCCCATGTCTATTTCCTTGTTGGTAATGTCGAGAAGTCTTGATGTTCAAGGGCGACTGGAAACTAATTAATTCCAGGCTGCTTACAAGTTCCGACTTGCGTCCATGAGAAAAAATTCAATGTTTTTTTAATGTATTTGGATTGCAGGGTTATTTCTTTTTTTCGCCCGCCTAGTTCAGAACTTACTCGACGCCATTGAATCCAACGCGCCCCGGTTTGCATTCACCATTCAGCAATCTGATGGAGCGTGGGTGGTGGCCGATCGTTCGCTACACTCGGCGCATCTCTCCCGGAACAACAAGGCTGTCTGCTATGCAAAATCGCATGATGATCACTGGCGCGGGCTCGGGTCTGGGTCGCGAAATCGCGCTGCGCTGGGCGCGTGAGGGCTGGCAGCTGGCGCTGTCCGATGTCAGTGAGCCCGGCCTGCAGGAAACCCTGAAGCGGGTCCGCGAGGCCGGCGGTGACGGTTTCATTCAGCGCTGCGATGTGCGCGATTACAGCCAGCTCACGGCCTTCGCCCAAGCGTGTGAAGAGAAGCTCGGCGGCATCGACATTATCGTCAACAACGCCGGCGTGGCGTCGGGCGGTTTCTTCAGCGAGTTGTCGCTGGAAGACTGGGACTGGCAGATCGCGATCAACCTCATGGGTGTGGTCAAAGGCTGCAAGGCGTTCCTGCCGCTGCTGGAGCAAAACAAAGGCAAGATCATCAATATCGCCTCTATGGCGGCGCTGATGCAGGGGCCGGCGATGAGTAACTACAACGTGGCCAAGGCCGGTGTGGTGGCGCTTTCGGAAAGTCTGTTGATCGAACTGGCGCAACAGGAAGTCGGTGTGCACGTGGTTTGCCCGTCGTTCTTTCAGACCAACCTGCTCGATTCGTTCCGCGGGCCGACTCCGGCGATGAAAGCCCAGGTAGGCAAGTTGCTGGAAAGCTCGCCGATCACTGCCGCAGATATCGCTGACTACATCTATCAGCAAGTGGCGGCCGGTGAATTCATGATCCTGCCCCATGAACAAGGGCGCATGGCCTGGGCGATAAAACAGAAGAACCCGCAGTTGCTCTACAACGAAATGACCAGCATGGCCGAAAAAATGCGCGCCAAGGCCAAACAGAACAACGGCTGAACTTGCCCGCAGCAGACGGCGTCGTTAGGGTGGCCGCAACGGTCACCCTGTCGAGACGCATCAATGCTCAATTACTTGTGGTTTTTCCTCGCGGCGCTGTTCGAGATCGCCGGCTGTTTCGCCTTCTTCATGTGGCTGCGCCAGGGCAAGAGTGCCCTGTGGGTGATTCCGGCGCTGTTGAGTCTGACGTTGTTCGCGCTGTTGCTGACCCGCGTCGAAGCCAACTACGCCGGGCGCGCGTATGCCGCTTACGGCGGTATCTACATCGTCGCTTCGATTGGCTGGCTGATGGTGGTCGAGCGCGTGCGCCCATTGGGCTCTGACTGGATCGGTGTGGCGTTGTGCGTGATCGGCGCCAGCGTGATCCTGTTCGGGCCGCGTTTTTCAGCGCCTTGAGGGTGTTTTGCAGGAAACGTCTTACGGCTCTGAGCGCGCAAGGCTGTAAGGCAAAACTGATTTGCCTGCTGCGCATTGTGCAGCCGCCTCAAGCCGCGCATCTTCAGGGTTCGCTAACCTTGAAGGACCTATCTCATGCTTGTACTCAGCCGTGTCGTTGGTGAGTTGATTTCAATCGGTGACGACATTTCCCTGCGCGTTCTGTCGGTCAATGGCTCCAGCGTGCGCTTCGGCGTCGAAGCCCCGCAAAACGTGCATGTGCACCGCTCCGAAGTCTACGACCGGATCAAGCGCAAGGAAGGCGTGCAAAAGGTTCGCTGAGCGTCAGTCGAACAAATGCTTGGGCACATCGTGCTTGAGCATCAACTGGCACTGCTCACTTTCCGGGTCGAAGACAATCAACGCCTGGCCCTTGGTCAGCGCCTGGCGTACGCGCAGAACGCGGGTTTCCAGCGGCGTGTCATCGCCATTGTCGGTACCGTCGCGGGTGACAAAATCCTCGATCAGGCGGGTGAGGGTGTCGACTTCAAGCGCGTCGTGGGGAATCAGCATGGGCACCTCGGCTAAATCAATGGCGCGATGCTACGGCGATTGGGGTTGGCCTGCCAGTTTTGTGTTGGCAGTGCCGGCCTCTTCGCGAGCAGGCTCGCTCCCACATGTAAAATGCGATCCCCTGTGGGAGCGAGCCTGCTCGCGAAGGCGAAGGCTCAACTATCGGAACGCTGCCCCACCAGACTGTCCACCGGCGGCACCCGCGTTTCGCTCTCCATCTGCGTGTCATGTTCGATCTGATGACTGAAGCGGTCCAGCGAGGCATTGGCCGGCGCCGCGTCGCTGGCGAACACCGGCGGGCTCAGAATGTAGGCGCCGAGCAGACGGCTCAACGCCGCCAGACTGTCGATGTGCGTGCGTTCATAACCGTGGGTCGCATCGCAGCCGAAGGCAAGCAGGGCGGTGCGGATGTCGTGCCCGGCAGTCACCGCCGAATGGGCGTCGCTGAAGTAATAGCGGAACATGTCGCGACGCACCGGCAATTCGTGCTCACCGGCCAGGCGCAACAAGTGTCGCGACAGGTGATAGTCATACGGCCCGCCGGAGTCCTGCATCGCCACGCTGACCGCGTGTTCGCTGGAATGCTGGCCCGGTGCGACCGGGGCGATGTCGATGCCGACGAATTCACTGACGTCCCACGGCAATGCCGCCGCCGCGCCACTGCCGGTCTCCTCGGTGATGGTGAACAGCGGATGGCAATCGATCATCAATTCCTGGCCGCTGTCGATGATCGCTTTGAGTGCGGCGAGCAGTGCCGCGACGCCGGCCTTGTCATCCAGATGACGGGCGCTGATATGGCCGCTTTCGGTGAATTCCGGCAGCGGATCAAACGCGACCACGTCGCCGACGCTGATGCCCAGGGATTCGCAATCGGCCTTGGTCGTGCAATAAGCGTCGAGGCGCAGCTCAACGTGGTCCCAACTGATCGGCATTTCATCGACCTGGGTATTGAACGCATGCCCGGACGCCATCAGCGGCAAGACACTGCCGCGAATCACGCCGCTGTCGGTGAACAGGCTGACGCGGCTGCCCTCGGCGAAGCGGCTCGACCAGCAGCCGACCGGGGCGAGGGTCAGGCGGCCGTTGTCCTTGACCGCGCGGACCGCGGCGCCAATGGTATCCAGATGCGCCGAGACTGCGCGGTCGGGGCTGTTCTTCTTGCCCTTGAGCGTGGCACGAATGGTCCCGCGCCGGGTCATTTCGAACGGGATGCCGAGTTCTTCCAGACGCTCGGCGACATAGCGCACGATGGTGTCGGTGAAACCGGTAGGGCTGGGAATGGCGAGCATTTCCAGCAGGACTTTTTGCAGGTAGTTCAGATCCGGTTCGGGGATTTGCAGGGTCATGGAAACTCCTGATGGGTTGAGCGCTGATCGTTCCCACGCTCAGCGTGGGAATGCCTCAAGGGACGCTCCGCGTTCCAGAGGGACGCAGAGCGTCCCAAGCTGCATTCCCACGCCGAGCGTGGGAACGATCGGAAGGGTTCAGACCGCCGCCTGACTATGCGGAAACAACAGATCGACAAAGCGTTCCGCCGTCGGTTGCGGCTCGTGGTTGGCCAGGCCGGCGCGTTCGTTGGCTTCGATAAAAACGTACTCCGGCTGATCCGCCGCCGGCACCATCAGATCGAGGCCGACCATCGGGATATCCAGCGCCCGCGCCGCCCGCACAGCTGCGTCGACAAGGGTCGGATGCAGAATCGCCGTGACATCTTCCAGGGTGCCGCCGGTGTGCAGATTGGCGGTGCGGCGCACGAACAGATGTTCGCCGGCCGGCAGAACGCTGTCGTAGGTGTAACCGGCCGCGTGCAAGGTGCGTTCGGTTTCGTGGTCGACAGGGATCTTGCTTTCGCCACCGGTGGCGGCTTGCCGACGTCGGCTCTGTGCCTCGATCAGCGCACCGATCGAATGCTGACCGTCACCGACCACTTCGGCAGGCTTGCGGATGGCCGCCGCGACCACTTCGAAACCGATCACCACGATGCGCAGATCAAGGCCCTCGTGGAAGCTCTCGAGCAGCACCCGGCTGTCGAATTGGCGCGCGGCTTCGATGGCCTGTTGCACGTCTTCGATGGTCTGCAGATCGACCGCCACGCCCTGGCCCTGTTCGCCGTCGAGCGGCTTGACCACCACCCGTTGGTGCTCGTCGAGAAAGGCCAGATTGTCATCGGCATTACCCGCCAGTTGTTGCGCGGGCAGATTCAGCCCGGCTGCTTTCAGCACTTTGTGGGTCAGGCTTTTGTCCTGGCACAGGGTCATGCTGATCGCGCTGGTCAGGTCGCTCAACGATTCACGGCAACGCACCCGGCGCGCGCCATGGCTGAGGGTGAACAGGCCCGCATCTGCATCATCGACCTGCACGTCGATGCCGCGTCGATGGGCTTCCTCGACAATGATTCGCGCGTACGGGTTGAACTGCGCCTCCGGTCCCGGGCCGAGAAACAGCGGCTGGTTGATGCCGTTCTTGCGCTTGATGGCGAAGGTCGGCAGGTTGCGGAAACCGAGTTTGGCGTAGAGGTTTTTCGCCTGACGGTTATCGTGCAACACCGACAGGTCGAGGTAGCTCAGACCGCGACTCATGAAATGCTCGATCAAGTGCCGCACCAGCACTTCACCGACACCCGGACGCGAGCACTGCGGGTCCACCGCCAGGCACCACAGGCTGCTGCCGTTTTCCGGATCGTTGAACGCGTTGTGATGATTGAGGCCCATGACGCTGCCGATCACTGCGCCGCTGTCTTCATCCTCGGCCAGCCAGTACACCGGGCCGCCCTGATGATGCGGGGTCAGCAATTCGGGATCGATCGGCAACATGCCGCGCGCCTGATACAAACGGTTGATGCCTTGCCAGTCCGCCTCGCTCTGCGCACGCCGAATACGGAAGCCGCGAAACACCCGCGTGGATTGGCGGTAATCGCTGAACCACAGGCGCAACGTGTCTGACGGATCGAGGAACAGCTGCGTCGGCTCGAGGCCGAGAATCTGCTGCGGCGCGGCGACGTACAAGGCAATGTCGCGTTCGCCGGGTTGTTCGTTGAGCAGTTCCTGCGCCAGCGATGCCGGGTCGGGGAAGGTATGGCCGATCAGCAACCGGCCCCAGCCGCAATGCACGGCAATCGGGGCGCAGGGCAGGGTGCTGCCGTCTTCGGCCAGACGCGCTTGCAGACGTTCGTACGACGGCGTCTGACCACGCAGCAGGCGTTGGTTGATGGACGTGGCATGGGGTTTCATCAATCAGATTCCTTGTTCACTGAGCCACAGGTTCAGCGCCGCCAGTTGCCACAGTTTCGAACCGCGCAACGGGGTCAACTGGCCTTGAGGGTCAGTCAGAAGCTTGTCGAGCATGCTCGGGTTGAACAGGCCGCGATCCTGACTCGGATCCAGCAGCAGTTCGCGCACCCAGTTGAGCGTGTCACCCTGCAAATGTTTGAGGCCGGGCACCGGGAAATAGCCTTTCTTGCGGTCGATCACTTCACTTGGAATGACCCGACGCGCGGCTTCCTTGAGTACCTGTTTGCCGCCATCGGGCAGCTTGAACTGGCCCGGCACACGGGCCGACAGTTCGACCAGTCGATAGTCGAGAAACGGCGTACGCGCTTCCAGGCCCCAGGCCATGGTCATGTTGTCGACCCGCTTGACCGGGTCATCGACCAGCATCACGGTGCTGTCCAGGCGCAAGGCCTTGTCGACCGCCGCGTCAGCGCCGGGCTGGGCGAAGTGTTCCTTGACGAAGTCACCGGCGGCGTCGTTGGCCGTGAGCCATTTCGGCTGCACGGTAGCGGCGTAGTCGTCGTAGCTGCGGTCGAAAAACGCCGCGCGATAAGCCGCGTACGGATCGGCTGCACCGTCGACTTGCGGATACCAGTGATAACCGGCAAACAATTCGTCGGCGCCCTGACCGCTCTGCACCACTTTGCAATGCTTGGCCACTTCCCGCGACAGCAGGTAAAAGGCGATGCAGTCGTGGCTGACCATCGGCTCGCTCATCGCGCGAAACGCGGCGGGCAGTTGCTCAATGATCTCTTTCTCGTCGATACGCAATTGATGGTGCTGAGTGCCGTAGTGTTTGGCGATCAGGTCGGAATACTGGAATTCGTCACCGCGTTCGCCGCCAGCGTCCTGAAAACCGATGGAAAAGGTCGACAGGTTCTCGACGCCGACTTCACGCAACAGGCCGACGAGCATGCTCGAATCGACACCGCCGGAGAGCAACACACCGACGTCCACTGCGGCGCGTTGACGAATCGCCACGGCTTCGCGGGTGCTGTCGAGGACGCGGTCGACCCAGTCTTCCAGGTTGAGATTTTTCTCGTCTTCGTGCGGGCCGTAGGGCAGGGTCCACCAGGTTTTCTGCTCGGTGCTGCCGTCGGCTTCGATGCGCATCCAGCTCGCTGGTGGCAGCTTTTCGATCCCCGCCAGCAGCGTGCGCGGTGCCGGCACCACCGCGTGGAAATTCAGGTAGTGATTGAGCGCCACCGGATCGAGAATCGGGTTGATGTCGCCGCCCTTGAGCAGCGCCGGCAGGGCCGAGGCAAAACGCAGACGCTGACCGGTGCGCGACAGGTACAGCGGTTTCACGCCGAGACGGTCACGGGCAATGAACAGGCGCTGCGCGTCGCGCTCCCAGATGGCGAAGGCGAACATGCCGTTGAGCTTGGGCAGCAGCGCCTCGCCCCAGGCGTGATAACCCTTGAGCAGCACTTCGGTGTCACCGCCGGAATAGAACGCGTAACCCAGCGCTTCGAGTTCGGCGCGCAGTTCCGGAAAGTTATAAATGGCGCCGTTGAAGGCCAGCGACAGGCCCAGTTGGCTGTCGATCATCGGCTGCGCCGAGCCGTCCGACAGGTCCATGATTTTCAGGCGACGATGGCCCAGGGCAATCGGCCCTTGGGCATGGAAGCCCCACGCGTCAGGGCCACGCGGAGCCAGGTGATGGGTGATGCGCTCAATGGCTGCAAGGTCTGCAGGTTGTTGATCAAAACGTAACTCGCCAGCTAATCCACACATAAAATCCTTACCGGTTTTTCCGTTGGGGAGGGGTCAAACGGCACCTCGCCAAATGGGCGGGTACTCAGAAACTGACCCGCCACGGTAGGTGGAGTTTTAGAACGATAAGTTATAAGGCAGGGTGAGGGTCCTGCATCAGGTGGAAATTGCCGGTATCAGGGCGGCGATAGGTAGATACCACCCTGCGCTCCCCGCCATTCGCTAGGTTCATCGGCACGACCCCGCAATAAAGGACTATTGCCGATGCCCGCCACAGTGAACAAAACCGCGCCGAGTGACGACGCCATTCTGCGCACGCTGCTCGACGCCACCGCCGATCTCGACACCGCGCAAACATTGCAGAAAACCTTGCCGGCCTGCCTGCTCAAAGCCAGCCCTGCCACCTTGGTCACACTCGATCAGACGGCGCGCGATCTGCACGCCGCGCAAGTACGGGTCGACAAGGACTTGCTCGGGCTGAAACCCTTGCCCGGTTTCTGCATTGATGAATTGCACACGGCCTTGGGTGATAAATGGCCTGCGGTGACGTTTGATGTCGAGAAAGACTATCTGAGTCTGCCTGGCGTCGATTGCGGTTGCCCGGCAACCTCCACCGATGAAGACGGCGTGCAGACCTTTCCCCACGCCACGCCGACCCTGCTGCAAGCGGCGATGCAGAACTTCAGCGAGGATGAGGCAGAAGACACCTTTCCGCAGGGCAGCTTCATTCGCATCAGCAGTGCCGCCCAGGGCGTAAGCGGACTGACACCGGTGGCCTTCGCCAAACTGTGCCGCGAACTCGACCTGGGCAAACGCTATCAGGAGCATTTTCAGAAGGTTTTCGGCCTGCGCGACAGCAACGGCAAGGTCGTCGCCACCAGCACCATGACCCGCGACGTCGCCACCCTGAAAAAGCGCCTGTTTCAACTGGACCTGCAACTGGCCGGCCTGCGAGAACACATCCCTGACACCACGCAGCAAGTCCTGCAAAAGCTGCTCGACAACGATGGCGTCATACCGCCCAAGACCCTGCTTTACAACAAGCGGGCGATGATCATGCAAGGCGTCAAGCTCCTCGACAGTTGCATCTGGGGTGTCGTGGTGTTTTCCAGCCGCTCGGTTGAGTTGTATCCGAACGAACGGTGCGTGGTGTATATGCCCGGCGAGCCGCAACGGCCGCTGTACGAATATTCAAGCTTCAAGGCCTTCAAGCAATACCTGACGCAACAATTGCAGGTGACGAGCTACAAGGATTACTTCGCCAACAGCCTTGATGAAGACGACAAGGCCGACTTCTTCAAAACCTTCACCGACAGCAAGGACCTGGCGACCGTCAAGCAATGGCCGATCAGCGTCGGACTGTTCGAGTTCATGGTGCAAAGCCATGTCGGCAAGCTGCAGCTGGACGCGCGCAAGCTGGCAGTGCCGACCGCCGATATCGATGAAGAGCTGCGGAAAAAACGCTTGCTCGACTTTCTTCAATTGGGCGTGACGGTGCTCTCGGTCGCCGGGCTGTTCTTGCCGGTGCTCGGGCAATTGATGATGGGTGTCGCGGTCGGGCAGATGCTGGGCGAGGTTTTTGAAGGTGTCGAGGACTGGCGCCGTGGCGATCATCAGCAAGCCCTGTCGCATCTGCTCAGCGTGGTGGAAAACATCGCTGCCATGGCGGCCTTTGCCGGGGGGCAAAAAGCGCTGGGGGCACTGGGCAAAAAACTGCTGCAGGCGCACCCGCAGTTTTTCGCGCAATTCACCGCCATTACCAACGGCGCGAGCCAGCCACGGTTGTGGAAGCCTGATCTGGCGCTTTACGAACATGCTTTGCCGACGGGGTTCACCATCGCTGCGGACTCCAAAGACTTTTATCAGATCGGCGAGAAGACCATGGGCCGCGTCGACCATCGAATCTTCGCCGGTGACTATGCTCCCGACAGTAAGGTCTGGCGCCTGCAACATGCACGGCGTGCGCAGGCCTACGTGCCAGAAATTACCCGACACATCGAAGGCGGCTGGCGCCTTCCCGCCGAACAGCCTGAGCAATGGAGCAGTAACGCCTACGTGCTCAAACGCATCGATCCGCAGTTGAGCGAGTTCGCCGATACCGATCTGGACATGTTGCGTCGCCTCAGCGACGTCCTGCCCGAGGACTTGCAGCGGGTTTTCATTGACAACCTGAGCCTGCCCGAGCGCTTGCGTGATGGCGTCGAGCGCGCGCGTCTGGCTCGGCAATTAAGAACCCTGACGCGTGAGCTGCAGGACGGCGAGATCCACTCCGGGCAGCCGGTCGAAGAACAGTTGCATACCTTGCCGACAATGAAGGGCTGGCCGACCGATCGTTACATCGAGGTGACCGATGCCGAAGGCAATGTGCGCGCAACCTATCCGGAGACCAAAGTGCTCGACGAATCCTTGGGCGTAGTGGTCGATGATCACCAGTTGGCCGAAGGCCGGTTACTGCAAACCATTGTCGAGGGGCTGTATCAACGCGAGGTCGAGGCCTTGCTCGGAAGCAAAGTCGCAAAAAACCTTCAGCATTCGGCACTGGCAAAAAAACTCGGCGCAGCGCTCAAGGCCGACCATCGCACGGCATTTGAGCGCATGTATCGCCGCTACGACCAGAGCGACGCTGATGAGGTGCTGAAACTTCGCAAGGTCTTTGCCGACATCCCCGCGCGCTACGCGAAAAAACTCATCGAGCAGGCGCCAGGCATGCAGCGCCAGAGCCTGCGCGCGAGCGGGCGCGTGGCGTTGACGCTCGGACAAAACGTGAGGAGTGTCAGCGCTCAGGTGCGCCTCGATCGGGCGCTCGCCGGGTTTCACTGGCCCCGTCTGGCTAACGACGACACCGACAAACTGGCGGTTCAGCTGCTGCCGCGCCTCAGTGGCTGGGACTCACAGGTACGCCTGGAAATACGCGAAAAAAAGCTGAGCGGAGCGCTTCTGCAAGCCGTCGGCGACGCGTCAGCGGCGGCCGACAAAAAATGCTCGCTGGTGAAGTCCGCTTCAGGCTACGAAGCGTTTGACGGCAGCGGTAAATCCCGAGGCAAAGTCGCCGCCGGCCCCAACGCGTTGTTTGACGCCATCCTCAAGGCCGTCCCGACGCAGCCGCCCAAGAGCCTCGCAGGCAGTGCCGACACACTGCCGGTCGACGCCGCGGGCTTGCGCAGCCAGTTGCTTGAAAAAGCGCTGGGCGAGCGCGAGGCCACCGCGCGCGTGCTGGTCGACGGCCAATCTGCACCGGCCGATGCCGAGCCTGTCTGCGTGCAAGGCGATCAGCCCGCGGTGAACAAGCATCCGTCGGCCTTGCTGCGCAAAGTCCGCAAACTCTATCCGCGCATGACCGAGGCGCAAGCCAGTGAGTTCATCGATGGTCTGGGCAACGACGCGCTGAGTCGCGCGATGCGGGTCAAAGCCTTGCGCGGGGAGCTCGACAGTTTGCGTGACGCGCTGTTTACCTGGAGCGAGGACATCGACGCGATGAGCACCATGGGCGCGGATCTGGCAGACGTCCGTCACAGTCGCCGCACCTTCGCCGAGCTGATCGAAAAGGGTTTTCGGCGGTTTCATCAGGTGAACAACGAAAACGGCAAAGCCGTCGGCGTGCTGAACCTTGACGGCATGCGCGTCGGCAAGTTGCCGACGTTGCCGCCCGGGATCAGCTTTGACCACATCCAGCAACTGTCCATGCGCGACATGGCACTGGACGATGATGTTGTGTATTTCCTCAAATCATTCAAGCAGCTCGAGTCGCTGGAACTCGACGGCAATGCCATGACGCGCCTGCCTGAAGTGCTGTCGCACATGCCGGATCTGAAGCGCCTGAGTCTGGCGGACAACAAGATCCGGTTGACCGAGCAGACGTTGAAAAAGCTCAATGGTCTGGAAAGGCTGGAACATTTGAATCTCAATAAAAACCTGCTGGGTGCGACGCCGGATGTCGCTCGGATGCTCAATCTGCGTCGACTGTTGCTGCAAGACACCGGCATTACCGAGCTGCCCAAAGGCCTTTCGCGTCTGGCGTATCTGGAGTGGGCGGACCTGAGCGAAAACAGCATCAAGCTCTTGCCGCAGTGGCTGTTCAAAACATCGAGACGTTTCAGTCGGGCACTCAACCTGCGCTTCAATCCGCTGGACGATCCGAGCAAAACCTTGCTGAAGACTTACCGCGACAATGTCGGCGTCGGCATGGGCTATCTGCAGGACGATACCGCCCGCCTCGATGAGCAGACGGCACGCTCGCTCTGGTTGCCTGAAGATGTCGGACCGCAAGGGCTCGAACGTGAGCGAATCTGGAACGCCTTCAAAGACGATACACGGGCCGAAGGACTGTTTCGTCTGCTCGCAGAACTCGGCAACACCGCCGATTCAGAGAAGATCAAGGACGACCTGCGACTGCGCGTCTGGAACGTGCTCGAAGCGGCAGAGAACGACGCGCAGTTGTGTGATCAGTTGCTGAATCTGGCGGCCAGCCCGATCAATTGCACAGACAGCGCAGCCATCAATTTCAGTTACCTGGAAGTGGCGGTGGAAATTGAGCGGATCACCAGCGTCGCCGGGGGCAAGATCACCAGCGCCAAACCGCTGCTCAAGCTGGGACGTGGTCTGTTCAGGCTCGAACAGTTGAACGAGATAGCCCGGGAGCATGCCGCAAAATTTCCCAGGCTCGATCCGCTGGAGGTCAACCTCGCCTATCGCACCGGTCTTGCCGAAACGCTGGATTTGCCCGGTCAGCCAAGGAACATGCGCTACGGCTCACTGGCCGGTGTCACCCAGGCTGATCTGGACGTGGCGCGAAACAGAGTCAATACCGCCGAGCTCTCGCCCAAATGGCTGCAGTTCATGAGTAAGCAGGCGTTCTGGAAGGACTACCTGCAGCGCACTTTTCCCCGCCAGTTCGCGCCTGTCGAGAATAAGTTCGCGCCCAAACTGACTGCGCTGGACGAAAAGTCGAGCAGCCTGCCCGATGCTGACTACATGAGTCAGGCGCAGATCATCATGGCCGAAAGGGAACAAGCCCTGGAAGCGGTGTTGACGCGCCTGACCGACGAGGCGTTGCGCATCGACGACCTGGGCCTGTGTGCCAGGCCCGACGGCTGAGTATCACTTGCCGCGAATCAGTTTGCGCAGGGCGAACCGGTTCGGGTGACAGGCTTCGGCGACACTGCGTGGCAGCGGCAGCGGCTCGTTGTCCAGCCACGCCGCGAGCAGTTCGCCGGACAGCGGCGCGGTAATCAGCCCGCGCGAACCGTGGCCGCTGTTGACGTACAGGCCGTCGTGCCACGGGCAGGCGCTGTCCGGCACTTGCCGGGCATCCTTGCTCAGCGCTGCGTAGGTTTGATTGAACGCTGGCAGGTCGGCGAGCGGGCCGACAATCGGCAGGTAATCGGGGCTGGTGCAGCGGAACGCGGCGCGCCCTTCAAGACTTTCGACCGGCTGTTGGTCGATGTGCAAACGGGCGACGAGATCGCTGGAGATCTCCTCGAGCATGGCCAGATTGCCCTGATGTTCGGCAGAAGTCGGGGTCAGGTCATCGCTGTGAAAGTCGAAACTGGCGCCGAGGGTGTGCTCGCCCAGACGCGCCGGTGCGACGTAGCCTTCGGCGCACACCACGGTCGCCAGTGCAGCACTTTGCGGCGTTTGCGCCAGACGCGTGATCTGCCCGCGAATACGCTTGAGCGGCAACTCGGCGCTTTGCGCAAAGCGCTTGATGTCGGCGGCGCCGGCCAGCACCACCACCGCAGCACTGGCGAGCAAGCGCTCGCCGTCCCACGCTTGCCACTGATCATCGACCTTGCGCAGTTGCAGCACGTCATGATGGCTGAGCAGTTCGATGTTCGGCTGCGTTGCTTGCGCCTGGCAAAGTGCAGGCGGGTGCACCCAGCCGCCCTCCGGGTAGAACAAGCCGCCATGGGCTACACCGACCCCGGCACGGGCCTGCGCCGCGGGTTGCTCCAGCCACTGCAACAGATCGTCCGGGAAGGCCTCGGCCAGTTGCGCGTGACGCTCGGCTTCCTTTTCGTTGAATGCCAGCTGCAGCACCCCGCAATTGTCCCAGTCGGTGCCGCGTTGCAGGTTTTCCAGCAGACGGCGGGTGTAGCCGAAACCGCTGACGATCAGTTGCGACAGCGCCGTGCCGTGGGCGGACAACTTCAGGTAGAGCACGCCTTGCGGGTTGCCCGAGGCTTCTGGCGCGACGGCTTCATGGCGTTCGAGCAAGCTCACCTGCCAGCCCCGTGCAGCGAGGCTGGACGCCGTCGCACAGCCGGCCAGCCCGGCGCCGATCACCAGCGCACGGCGTTCGCCGGTCAACGGGGCAGGGCGGGCGAACCACGGTTTGTACGGCAAGGGGGGCGTCACGTCCGCTGGCCAGCCGAGGAATTCGCCACGCAGGATTTCCCACTTGTGGCCGATGCCCGGCGTACGCTTCATCTTGAACCCGGCGGCGTTGAGCAGGCGCCGCACCCAACCGGTGCTGGTAAACGTGCTGATGGTCGAACCCGGCGCCGCCAGTCGGGCCAGTTCGACGAACAGCTCAGCGGTCCACATGTCGGGGTTTTTCGCCGGGGCGAAGCCATCGAGAAACCACGCGTCGATCTGTGCGTCGAGCTGTGGCAATTGCTCCAGTGCATCGCCGATCAACAACGTCAGGGTCACCCGACCATCGGCCAGGGTGATGCGCTGAAAACCTTCGTGGATCGCCACGTACTGTCGCAGTAATTGATCGGCCAGCAGCTTGAGTTGCGGCCACAACGCCAGGGCGCGTTGCAGATCGGCCGGGCTCAGCGGGTATTTTTCCACGCTGACAAAATGCAGCCGCGCGCCGGCCGCGGCGTATTGCTCGAACAACTGCCAGGCGCAGAGAAAATTCAGCCCGGTGCCAAACCCGGTTTCGCCGATCACCAGCCGCCCGCTCGCCGGCAGGGCGGCGAAACGCTCGGCCAGACGGTTTTGTTCAAGGAACACGTAGCGGGTTTCGTCGAGCCCCGACTGATCGGAGAAATACACGTCATCGAACACTCGCGAACGCGGGCGTCCCTGGTCATCCCAGTCGAGCTGGGCGTGGGGCAGTACAGGTTTCATGGCAGGCTCGGCAACGGCAAGGCCGCCATTCTAGCCGATCGCGCCGGCGCTGCTTGATCCATGGCAAGGCGCACGGCCAGGCGCCGACCGACAATCCGCGACCCGCGGGAATTTCTGCGCCGCTGTTGTGCCCAATCCGCTAGTCTTGCTGAATCCTGGAAGGAGCCGTCCCCATGTTTGAATCCGCTGAAATCGGTCACGCCATCGACGATGACACCTTTGATGCCGCTGTCCCGGCCTTGCGCGAAGCCTTGCTTGAAGCCCAGTTCGAATTGCAGCAGCAGAAGCGCTTCCCGGTGATCATTTTGATCAACGGCATCGAAGGCGCGGGCAAGGGCGAGACGGTCAAATTGCTCAACGAGTGGATGGACCCGCGCCTGATCGAGGTGCGCACTTTCGATCAGCAGACCGATGAAGAACTGGCGCGGCCGCCGGCCTGGCGCTACTGGCGGATGCTCCCGGCCAAGGGCCGCATGGGGATTTTTTTCGGCAACTGGTACAGCCAGATGTTGCAGGGGCGGGTGCACGGCTTGTTCAAGGACCCGCGTCTGGATCAGGCGATCGCCGGTGCCGAGCGTCTGGAAAAGATGCTCTGCGATGAAGGCGCGCTGATCTTCAAGTTCTGGTTTCACCTGTCCAAGAAACAGATGAAGGCGCGGCTCAAGGCGCTGGCCGACGACCCGCTGCACAGCTGGCGCATCAGCCCGCTCGACTGGCAGCAATCGCAAACCTACGACAAGTTCGTCAAATACGGTGAGCGCGTGCTGCGCCGCACCAGCCGTGATTACGCGCCGTGGCATGTGATCGAAGGCGCCGATGCCAACTACCGCAGCCTGGCGGTGGGCAAGATTCTGCTGGAAGGTTTGCAGAGCGCGCTCAAACGCGTCGAGGTCAATCCGCAGGAGGTCAGCGCAGCGCCGTTGGGCACCCCGGTCGATCAATTGAACCTGCTCGACAGCCTCGACCTCAGCCATCGGCTGGACAAGAAAGACTACGAAGAACAACTGATCACCGAACAGGCGCGGCTGTCCGGGCTGATGCGCGACAAACGCATGCGTCGCCATGCACTGATCGCGGTGTTCGAAGGCAACGACGCCGCCGGCAAGGGCGGGGCGATCCGTCGGGTCGCGGCGGCGCTCGATCCGCGCCAGTACAACATCGTGCCGATTGCCGCGCCGACCGAAGAGGAACGCGCACAACCGTACCTGTGGCGCTTCTGGCGGCACATCCCGGCGCGTGGCAAATTCACCGTGTTCGACCGTTCCTGGTACGGCCGCGTGCTGGTCGAGCGCATCGAAGGCTTCTGCAAGCCGGCCGACTGGCTGCGCGCTTATGGCGAGATCAACGATTTCGAGGAGCAACTGGCCGACTCCGGAGTGATCGTCGTCAAGTTCTGGCTGGCCATCGACAAGGACACGCAGATGGCGCGGTTTCAGGAGCGCGAGGAGATTCCGTTCAAGCGCTTCAAGATCACCGAAGACGACTGGCGCAACCGCGACAAATGGGATGCCTATCGCTCGGCGGTCGGCGACATGGTCGATCGCACCAGCACCGAAATCTCCCCGTGGACCCTGGTCGAAGCCAATGACAAGCGCTGGGCGCGGGTCAAAGTGCTGCGCACGATCAACCGAGCTCTGGAAGAGGCGTTCGAAAAATCCGACAAGCAGGCGAAGAAACGCAAAGACTGAAGCGATGGCCGCGCATACGCCGGGTGAATGATCCTCGCGGTCGGCAAGAAGGTGGACTTATGCTCAGGTCCACTCTCAACCGACAACAACAATGAGGTATGCCATGCGTGAAGTGGTGATCGTCGACAGCGTGCGGACCGGCCTGGCCAAATCCTTTCGCGGCAAGTTCAACCAGACCCGCCCCGATGACATGGCGGCGCATTGCGTCAACGCCCTGTTGACGCGCAACGACATCGACCCGGCCAGCGTCGAGGATTGCATTGTCGGCGCTGGCTCCAACGAAGGTGCGCAGGGCTACAACATCGGTCGCAACGTGGCGGTGCTGTCGCGCCTCGGCACGAGCACGGCGGGCATGACCCTCAACCGTTTCTGCTCATCGGGCTTGCAGGCGATTGCGATCGCCGCCAACCAGATCGCTTCCGGTTGCAGCGACATCATCGTTGCCGGCGGCGTCGAATCGATCAGCCTGACCCTGAAAAGCGTCAACACCGATCACCTGATCAACCCATTGCTCAAGCAGCAGACCCCCGGCATCTATTACACGATGGGCCAGACCGCCGAGGTGGTGGCGCGGCGTTATGGCGTGAGCCGTGAAGCGCAGGATCGCTACGCACTGCAAAGCCAGATCCGCACCGCGCAGGCTCAGGCCGCCGGGCTGTTCGATGATGAGATCGTGCCGATGTCGGTCAAGTATCGCGTCGAGGACAAAAACAGCGGCGAGGTGCAGATTCTCGACGGCGTGGTCGATCACGACGATTGCAACCGTCCCGACACCACTTATGAAAGCCTCGCCGGGCTGAAACCGGTGTTCGCTGACGACGGTTCGGTGACGGCTGGCAACTCGTCGCAACTCTCCGACGGCGCGTCGATGACGTTGGTGATGAGTCTGGAGAAGGCGCTTGCGCTGGGGCTCAAGCCCAAAGCGTTCTTCCGTGGCTTTACCGTCGCTGGCTGTGAGCCGGATGAAATGGGCATTGGCCCGGTGTTCTCGGTGCCGAAACTGCTCAAGGCCAAGGGCTTGCAGGTGGCGGATATCGATCTGTGGGAATTGAACGAGGCGTTTGCTTCGCAGTGCCTGTACAGCCGCGACCGGCTGGAAATCGACAATGAGAAATACAACGTCAACGGCGGCTCGATTTCCATCGGCCACCCGTTCGGCATGACCGGCTCACGCCAGGTCGGGCATCTGGTGCGCGAGTTGCAGCGGCGTAATCTGCGTTACGGCATCGTGACCATGTGCGTCGGTGGCGGGATGGGGGCGAGTGGGTTGTTTGAGGCAGTGCGCTGAGCCATTGCATTTTTGTTGTCTGTTCGATTGCTATCGCTGGCAAGCCAGCTCCCACAGGTTTCGTAGCGTTTGCAAAATCTGTGTGCGCCACCATTCCTGTGGGAGCTGGCTTGCCAGCGATGGGATCACCACCGCTCAGCGGTTGGAATCCAGAAGCTGCATCCGCGCGACGTAGGCCTTGATTTGCTGCTCAGCGATCTCATGACTGTCAAACGGCCCCTCCTGGGTATTTTCCCGGGTGCTGAAAAACAGTTGGCCATTGATCCGGCACACCCGGTCGCTGCGAAAACGAATGGCGGGGGCGCTGTCGGCGGCGCGCATGGCTAACATCATCGGTTTCCCTGGCGATTGGGCTTGAAGGTCTTTTGAGCTTATGCCTGAAGCACTTGGCCTGCGCGGCGAGTCGATCAACGGCAGCGCGTCAACATCATGCTGCGACCTGCACAGTTGCATTCGCGGCCTGGACGCAACTGTCCCTGTGTCACAACGCAATGCGCGCCTAGAATGGCGATTCTTGTCCGCAGGCTTTTGGGGTTCGCATGCACATTTCGTCCGGTCGCTGGGTCTATGGATTGTTCCTCGCGCTGCTGACCGCGTTGCTCTGGGGCATTCTGCCGATCAAACTCAAACAGGTGCTGCTGGTGATGGACCCGGTCACCGTGACCTGGTTTCGCCTGCTGGTGTCCGGCGGCTGTCTGTTCATTTATCTGGCCTCGGTCAAACGTCTACCCAGTCGCCAAGTCCTCGGGCCCAAGGGCGGTTGGCTAGTGTTGATGGCGGTGCTCGGGCTGGTCGGCAACTACGTGCTGTACTTGATGGGGCTCAATCTGCTTAGCCCCGGCACCGCGCAACTGGTGGTGCAGATGGGTCCGATCATGTTGCTGATCGCCAGTCTGTTTGTGTTCAAGGAACGCTTCAGCATTGGCCAGGGCATCGGTCTGCTGGTGCTGCTTATCGGCTTCGGGCTGTTTTTCAATCAGCGTCTGGCGGAGCTGTTGACCTCGCTGTCGGATTACACCGCCGGAGTCTTGCTGGTGCTACTGGCATCGACGGTGTGGACCTTTTACGCGCTGGGCCAGAAGCAATTGCTCACGGTGTGGAATTCGCTGCAGGTGATGATGGTGATCTATCTGTTCTGCGCATTACTGCTGACACCGTGGGTGCATCCGCTTGAAGCGTTGAACCTGAGCCCGCTGCAGGGCTGGCTGTTGCTGGCCTGCTGCCTGAACACTTTGATCGCCTACGGTGCGTTCGCTGAAGCGCTGGCGCACTGGGAAGCGTCGCGGGTCAGTGCGACCCTGGCGATCACACCGCTGGTGACGTTCGCGGCGGTGGCGATGGCGGCGCGGATCTGGCCGGAATATGTGCATGCCGAGCAGATCAATGCGTTGGGGTATGGCGGGGCGGTGCTGGTGGTGCTGGGCTCGGCGCTGGTGGCACTGGGGCCGTCGTTGATTGCCGGATTGAAGGCGCGGCGGGCGAAGGTTGTACCCGGCTGAGGAGCGGCAGTGCGCCATTCGCGAGCAGGCTCGCTCCCACATTGGAATGCAACTTTCCTGTGGGAGCGAGCCTGCTCGCGAAGGCGGATGATCAAGCGCTAGAAATCTCAGCCCTTGGCCCCGGCCTCGATCATGTTCTCCGGCCGCACCCAGGCATCAAACTCTTCATCGGTCAGATACCCCAACTGCAACGCCGCCTCGCGCAAGGTCAGCCCTTCGCTGTAGGCCTTCTTGGCGATTTCCGCCGATTTGTCATAACCGATGTGCGGGTTCAGCGCCGTCACCAGCATCAGCCCACGCTCCAGATGACGGGCCATGGCCTCGGCATCCGGTTCCAGCCCGGCGATGCAATGCTGCTGGAAGTTGCTGCAGCCATCGGCGAGCAGGCGGATCGATTGCAGCAGGTTGTGGATGATCACCGGTTTGTACACGTTCAACTGCAAGTGACCTTGACTGGCGGCAATGCCGATTGTCACATCGTTGCCCAATACCTGACAGGCCAGCATCGACAGCGCTTCGCACTGGGTCGGGTTGACCTTGCCCGGCATGATCGAGCTGCCTGGTTCGTTGGCCGGCAGCTTCACTTCGGCAAACCCTGCGCGCGGACCAGAGCCAAGCAGGCGCAGGTCATTGGCGATCTTCATCAGCGCCACGGCGAGGGTTTTCAGCGCGCCGGAAAGGCTCGTCAGTGGTTCGTGGCCGGCGAGGGCGGCGAACTTGTTTGGCGCGGTCACGAACGGCAGGCCGGACAGCGCCGCCAACTCTGCTGCAATCGCCTCACCAAAACCATGCGGCGAGTTCAGCCCGGTGCCGACTGCGGTGCCGCCCTGAGCCAGTTCACACACCGCCGGCAACGCGGCGCGAATGGCCCGTTCGGCGTAATCCAGTTGCGCTATGAAACCCGACAACTCCTGGCCGAAGGTGATCGGTGTCGCGTCCATCATGTGCGTGCGCCCGGTCTTCACCAGCTTCATATGGCGCGCCGCGAGTTCGGCGAGGCCACCGGACAGCTCGCTGATGGCTGGCAGCAATTGCTCCTGCACGGCTTGTGCGGTGGCGATGCTCATCGCGGTGGGGAAGCAGTCGTTGGAGCTTTGCGAGCGGTTGACGTGATCGTTCGGGTGCACCGGCGTTTTGCCGCCGCGCGGGTTGCCGGCCAGTTCGTTGGCGCGACCGGCGATCACTTCGTTGACGTTCATGTTGCTCTGGGTGCCGCTGCCGGTCTGCCAGACCACCAGCGGGAACTGGTCGTCGTGCTGGCCGTCGAGCACTTCATCGGCGGCCTGTTCGATCAGCCGGGCGATGTCGGCAGGCAGGTCGCCGTTGCGGTCATTGACCCGCGCGGCGGCTTTCTTGATCAGGGCCAGGGCGTGCAATACCGGTAGCGGCATGCGTTCCTGACCGATGGCGAAGTTGATCAGCGAGCGTTGCGTCTGAGCACCCCAGTAAGCGTCGTCCGGGACTTCGATCTGGCCCAGGCTGTCGGTTTCGATACGGCTCATCGTGCACACTCCTGTTGGTCTGTTTGCGCAGTTTAGGCCGGCATCGGCCGTGGTGGTTCCATCGACTCGATTGTTGACCGGCCGACCCGCTCAATCAAGCGCGGCAAGGCTTGGGGGTTGAGCCGCGGCAATCGTTAGGCGCAGAATGGTCGCCCTTGGGGTTTGACCTCGCTTTGCTTAAAAGGAAACTCGATGACTCGTCTTCGTGCCATCTGTACCGCGGTTGCACTGGTTTGCGCCAGCGGCCAGGTGCTTGCCGATACCGCCAGCCACAACGCCAGTGCCGAAGCCTTCCTGACCCTGGCTCACGCTGACAAACTGGGCACTCCGGTGTACATGCAAGTGCAGCAAATGTTTGCCCAGCGTTTTGAGCAGACCAAAGCCCCCGAGGCCAAGAAAGCCGTCCTCGAAACCTACCAGGCCAAGGCCAACGCCGCGCTGGACCAGGCCATTGGCTGGAACAAGCTCAAGCCTGACATGGTCAAGCTCTACACCAGCAACTTCAGCGAATCCGAGCTCAAGGACCTGGTCGCGTTCTACCAGTCGCCACTGGGCAAGAAGGTCCTCGAAAAAATGCCGCAACTGACCCAGCAATCGGCGCAGATGACCCAGGGCAAGCTGGAAAGCGCTGTGCCAGTGGTCAACAAGTTGCTCGACGACATGACCAAAGAGCTGACCCCGGCCGCTGCACCGGCCAAGAAGAAGTAAGCGGAGTTCGTGATGACCATGCAACAACGCATCGAATCGACGCTGGGCCTGCTGCAGCCTGAGCATCTGCAAGTGCTGGACGAAAGCCACATGCACAGTCGCGGGTTACAGACGCACTACAAGGCTGTGGTGGTCAGCGCGCAGTTCGAAGGCCTGAATCGGGTCAAGCGCCACCAGAAAGTCTACGGCACGCTCGGCGAGCTGATGGGCGAGTTCCATGCGTTGGCGCTGCACACCTACACCCCGCAGGAATGGGCAGAGATCGATGGCGCTCCAGCGTCGCCGACCTGTGCAGGAGGAGATCAGCGATAAGCTTCAAGCGGCAAGCTGCAAGTTAAAGGCGGATGAGTTTTGGCTTGCCGCTTTAAGCTTGGAGCTTGTAGCTGCTTTTTTGCTAAAATCCGCAACGCGCCGCTTAGCCGGCGCGTTTTTTTTGAATCCGGTTCACCCTTTGCGAGGGTAGCCACCTGGAGAAATACCCATGACACAACCGATTGTCGTGGCGGCACTGTACAAGTTCGTCACCCTCGAAGATTACGTTGACCTGCGCGAGCCACTGCTGCAAGCGATGGTCGACAACGGCATCAAAGGCACTCTGCTGATCGCCGAAGAAGGCATCAACGGCACCGTTTCCGGCACCCGCGAAGGCATCGACGGCCTGCTCGCCTGGCTGAAGAACGATCCACGCATGATCGACATCGATCACAAGGAATCGTACTGCGACGAGCAGCCGTTCTACCGCACCAAGGTCAAGCTGAAGAAAGAGATCGTCACCCTCGGCGTCGAAGGCGTTGACCCGAACAAGAAGGTCGGCACCTATGTTGAGCCGCAGGACTGGAACGCGCTGATCAGCGACCCGGAAGTCCTGCTGATCGACACGCGCAACGATTACGAAGTGGCGATCGGCACTTTCGAAGGCGCCATCGATCCGAAAACCACCAGTTTTCGCGAATTCCCCGAGTACATCAAAGAACACTTCGATCCGGCCGTGCACAAGAAGGTCGCGATGTTCTGCACCGGTGGCATCCGCTGTGAAAAAGCCTCGAGCTACATGCTCGGCGAAGGGTTCGAAGAGGTTTATCACCTCAAGGGCGGCATTCTGAAGTACCTCGAAGAGGTGCCGCAGGAAGAAACCAAATGGCAGGGCGACTGCTTCGTGTTCGACAACCGCGTGACCGTGCGCCACGACCTCAGCGAAGGCGACTACGATCAATGTCATGCCTGCCGCACTCCGGTCAGCGTTGAAGATCGTGCGTCCCAGCATTACGTGCCCGGCATCAGTTGCCCGCATTGCTGGGACAAGCTCAGCGAGAAAACCCGGCGCAGCGCCATCGACCGGCAAAAGCAGATCGAACTGGCCAAGGCACGTAACCAGCCGCACCCGATCGGCTACAACTACAAGCAAGCATCCACCGAGGCCTAACCATGTCTGCGCGCCTGCTCTATGTGATGGATCCGATGTGTTCGTGGTGCTGGGGGTTTGCTCCGGTGGCCAAGGCCTTGGTCGAGCAGGCGCAGGCCGCCGGGGTCGAGCTGCATCTGGTGGTCGGCGGCTTGCGCACCGGCAGCGGGGCGGCGCTGGAACCGACCACGCGGCGCTACATCCTCGAGCATTGGCAAGCGGTCACCGAGGCCACCGGCCAGCCGTTCAAGCTCGACGGGGCGCTGCCGGACGGTTTTGTCTACGACACCGAACCGGCCTGCCGCGCCATCGTCACGGCGCGCAGTCTGGCGCCGGATTGCGCCTGGACGCTGGTCGGGCTGATCCAGCAGGCGTTTTACGCTGAAGGTCGCGATGTCACTCAGGCCAGCGTGCTGGTGGAACTCGCCGAACAGGCGGGTGTGCCGCGCATCGAGTTCGCCGCGTTGTTCGATCATGCCGATCAGCACAAGGCGACTCAGGCCGATTTCACTTGGGTGCAGGATCTGGGCATTGCCGGGTTCCCGACCCTGCTCGCCGAGCGCAACGGCCAACTGGCGTTATTGACCAATGGCTATCAACCGCTCAGCGAGCTGGCGCCGTTGCTCGGCCGCTGGCTGGAGCGCGCCGCCTGTGCCTGACCTGGGCGATGACACCTCAGACAGCAAGCGCGCCGACCGGCTGAGCTGGGCAGAAGTCCGACGCCTGGCACTTACGCACAAAAAATCCCTGTGGATCGCCAACGGCGTGGCCGTGCTGGCGACCCTGTGCAGCGTGCCGATTCCGCTGTTGCTGCCGTTGCTGGTCGACGAAGTATTGCTCGGTCATGGCGATGCGGCGCTGAAAGTCATGAACCATTTTCTGCCGGGCATGTGGCAGCAAGCGGCGGGCTATATCGGCCTGATGCTGGTGGTGACGTTGACCTTGCGTTGCAGTGCGCTGTGCTTTGGCGTGTTGCAGTCGCGGCTGTTTGCGCGGCTGGCCAAGGACATCGTCTACCGCATCCGCGTGCGCCTGATCGAACGGCTGAAGCGCATCTCCCTCGGCGAATACGAAAGTCTGGGCAGCGGTACGGTGACCACGCATCTGGTCACCGATCTGGACACCCTCGACAAATTCGTCGGCGAAACCCTCAGCCGCTTTCTGGTGGCGATGCTCACGCTGGTTGGCACCGCCAGCATCCTGATGTGGATGCACTGGAAGCTGGCGCTGCTGATTCTGCTGTTCAACCCGCTGGTGATCTACGCCACGGTGCAGTTGGGCAAACGCGTCAAACACCTGAAGAAACTCGAGAACGACAGCACCGCGCGCTTCACCCAGGCGCTGAGCGAAACCCTCGATGCGATTCAGGAAGTGCGCGCCGGCAACCGCCAGGGCTTTTTCCTCGGGCGCCTCGGCCTGCGCGCGCAGGAAGTGCGCAACTACGCGGTCAATTCGCAGTGGAAGACCGACGCCTCCAACCGCGCCAGTGGTTTGCTGTTCCAGTTCGGCATCGATATTTTCCGCGCGGCGGCGATGCTCACCGTGTTGTTTTCCGACCTGTCGATCGGGCAGATGCTCGCGGTGTTCAGTTACCTGTGGTTCATGATCGGCCCGGTCGAGCAACTGCTTAATCTGCAATACGCCTATTACGCGGCGGGCGGGGCGCTGGCGCGGATCAACGAACTGCTGGCGCGCGCCGATGAGCCGCAATACCCGGGCGGCGTCGATCCGTTCAAGGGCCGCGACACCGTCGGCATCCAGGTGCAAGGCCTGAGCTTCGGTTATGGCGATGAGCTGGTGCTGGATCAGATGAACCTGTCGATTGCGCCGGGCGAGAAGGTGGCCATTGTCGGTGCCAGCGGCGGCGGCAAAAGTACCTTGGTGCAACTGCTGCTTGGCCTGTACACGCCGCTGGCCGGGACCATCCGTTTCGGCGGCTCGACCCAGCAGGAGATCGGCCTGGAAACCGTGCGGGAAAACGTGGCAGTGGTGTTGCAGCATCCGGCGCTGTTCAACGACACGGTGCGCGCCAACCTGACCATGGGCCGCACCCGCAGCGACGAAGCCTGCTGGCAGGCGCTGCAAATCGCCCAGCTTGAAGCCACTGTGCGCGCCTTGCCCAACGGCCTCGACAGCATCGTCGGGCGCTCCGGCGTGCGTCTGTCCGGCGGTCAGCGCCAGCGTCTGGCGATTGCACGGATGATCCTCGCCGAGCCAAAAGTGGTGATCCTCGACGAAGCCACCTCAGCCCTGGATGCCGCTACCGAATACAACCTGCATCAGGCCATGGCGCGCTTCCTCAATGGCCGCACCACGCTGATCATCGCCCACCGCTTGTCGGCGGTGAAGCAAGCTGATCGCGTGTTGGTGTTCGACGGCGGTCAGATTGCTGAAGACGGCGATCATCAGCAATTGATCGCCGACGGCGGCCTGTACGCCAAGCTCTACGGTCATCTGCAGCAGATCCAGCGGCCTTGAAATTCAGCGCGGTTTCTGTGCTTAGTGCTTGAATTGCATCGAGTAAAACCACTCCAGACGCTACTTCGGACCGGCCACTTGCACGATCGACGTCGAGGACGGCAGAGCTGCCCCTTTGACATGTCGAAAATTAGCCTAGGCTGAGCTGTCAGGAGCGGGATTTTCCGGTGTTCATCTGGCAGTGCTTGCGCAAGGGATCTCATGAAGCAAAAGCGGACTCTCGGAACGCCACGGTTGTTGGGCATTGTCTGGCCATTTATTGCCGTTGTGTTGTTTCAAGCGTTGTTGGGTGGCGTCAGCCTGTATGTGCTTTCGGCCGTCCGCGGCTACGTCGCCGGGGAAAGTCTCTGGTCCAAGGGCCAGAAAGACGCCATCTATTACCTCAATCTGTATGCCGACAGCCGCGACGAGGCGATCTTTCTCAAGTATCGCGAGGCGATTGGCGTGCCGCAGGGCGGGCATCAGTTACGTCTGGCGCTGGACCGCCAGCCGCCCGATCTGGCTGCGGCGCGCGAAGGCATTCTCAAGGGGGGCAACCACCCCGATGACGTCTCAAGCCTGATCTGGCTGTATCTCAACTTCCGTCATTTCAGTTATCTGGAAACCGCCATCGATCGCTGGACGGTCGGTGATGCGTATCTGGACCAACTCGATGACGTCGCCCAGGAAATGCATCGCGGCATCTCGCAGGGTTCGGCGAGCGATGCCGACATCCAGCAGTGGAAAACGCGGATTTTCAATATCAACGATGCCGTGACCCCGGCTGCCAGGGCTTTCAGCGATGCCTTGGGCGAAGGCTCGCGGATGATCATGCGCCTGCTGCTGTTCACCAATCTGGCGACCGCGCTGGGGCTGATCGTCCTGGCGCTGTGGCGTACGCACAAATTGCTCAAGCAACGCCATGCGTTCGCCGAGGCGCTGCAACTGGAGAAGGACCGCGCGCACGTTACCCTGCATTCGATCGGCGATGGCGTCATCACCACCGACGTCAGCGGGGCCATCGATTACATGAACCCGGCGGCCGAGGCCATGACCCACTGGAAGGCCGAGCAGGCGGCGGGCCTGCCACTTTCAGCGCTGTTCAACCTGCTCGATGACAACGCCCAGGCCGAAGGTCTGACGCTGATCGAGCACATTCTCAGCGGCCAGCTCAGTGGTGGCAGCGAGCATTCCAAACTGATCCAGCGCCTGGACGGCAGCACCTTGTCGGTGACTCTGGTCGGGGCGCCGATCCGCAATGCCGGCAAGGTCAGCGGCACGGTGCTGGTGCTGCACGACATGACGCAGGAGCGCCAGTACATCGCCAATCTGTCGTGGCAGGCCACTCACGATGCGTTGACCGGGCTGGCCAACCGCCGTGAATTCGAATACCGCCTCGAACAGGCGCTGCACAACCTCACACGTCAGGCCGGGCGGCATGCGCTGATGTTCCTCGATCTCGATCAATTCAAGCTGGTTAACGACACTTGCGGTCACGCCGCCGGCGATGAACTGTTGCGGCACATTTGCACGCTGCTGCAATCAGGGCTGCGCGAGGGCGACACGCTGGCGCGCCTGGGCGGTGACGAGTTCGGCATTCTGTTGGAAAACTGCGCGCCGGAAGCGGCAGAGAAGATCGCCGAGGCGCTGCGTCAGACCGTGCAGAACCTGCATTTCGTCTGGAAGGGCCGGCCCTTTCTGACCACGGTGAGCATCGGGCTGGTGCATGTAGCGCAGACTCCGACCACCCTCGAATCCTCGCTGCGCGCTGCCGATATGGCCTGCTACATGGCCAAGGAAAAAGGCCGTAATCGCGTACAGGTCTATCACGTCGACGATTCCGAATTGTCGCTGCGCTTCGGCGAGATGGCCTGGGTGCAACGTTTGCACATGGCACTGGAGGAGAACCGCTTCTGTCTGTATGCCCAGGAAATCGCCCCGCTCAAGCCGAGTGCCGGCGAGGCCGGGCACATTGAAATTCTGTTGCGGCTGCACGATGAGTCCGGGCGAATGATCTTGCCTGACAGTTTCATTCCGGCCGCCGAGCGTTATGGTTTGATGACTCAACTAGACCGTTGGGTAGTTCAGAACGTATTTAAAGTTATTGCCCAATGTATTGCTCAGGAACATCAAGGTCCATTAGCAATGTGTGCGATTAATCTGTCAGGCATTACTATAGGAGATGACGCGTTTTTGCACTTTCTGCGCGAACAGTTTGTTAACTACAACATACCGCCTGAAATGATTTGTTTTGAAATTACCGAAACCAGTGCAATTGCAAATTTAGGCAGTGCGATCCGATTTATTAATGAACTCAAAGGCTTAGGTTGCTACTTTTCGCTGGATGACTTTTGTGCCGGAATGTCTTCGTTCGCTTATTTGAAACATTTGCCTGTAGACTTCCTGAAGATCGACGGAAGTTTCGTTAAGGACATGCTGGACGACCCAATTAACCGGGCGATGGTCGAAGTGATCAATCACATCGGACATGTCATGGGCAAGCAGACGATTGCCGAGTTTGTAGAAACAACCCAGATCGAGCAGGCATTGCTTGAAATCGGTGTCGATTACGCTCAGGGTTATGTCATTGAACGCCCGCAATTGTTTACCTGTGACAGTTTGCTAAGTAGACCCGCCAGACCGCAGCCGCTGTTATTCAAAGCGCCTGGCACGTTCCGTTGAAGTCTTCTGCCGATCCGTACAATCACAACTCAAAAGGAGCCGAACAGTGATCGACACATTCAACCGAACCGGACCCCTCATGGAAGCTGCAAGTTATCCTGGCTGGGCACAACAGCTGATCAAGGATTGCAGCGAGAGCAAGCGCCGGGTTGTCGAACATGAACTTTACCTGCGCATGCGTGATAACAAGCTCAGCGCCAGAACCATGCGTCAGTACCTGATCGGGGGCTGGCCGGTGGTTGAGCAATTTGCGTTGTACATGGCGCAAAACCTCACCAAGACCAGGTTTGCTCGCCATCCGGGCGAAGACATGGCGCGGCGCTGGCTGATGCGCAACATCCGCGTCGAGCTCAATCACGCTGATTACTGGGTACACTGGAGTCGGGCCCATGGCGTCAGCCTGGAAGATCTGCAGGCCCAGCAGGTGCCGCCGGAATTGCACGCGTTGAGTCATTGGTGCTGGCACACCAGTTCCGCCGATTCGCTGATTGTTGCCATTGCTGCGACCAACTACGCCATTGAAGGCGCGACCGGGGAGTGGTCGGCGGTGGTCTGTTCAACCGGCGTCTACGCCGCCGCGTTCCCGGAAGAGGACCGCAAGCGCGCGATGAAGTGGCTGAAGATGCATGCGCAGTACGACGATGCGCATCCGTGGGAAGCCCTGGAAATCATCTGCACGCTGGCCGGGATGAACCCGAGCAAGGCCTTGCAGGCCGAACTGCGCCAGGCGATCTGCAAGAGCTATGACTACATGTACCTGTTCCTGGAGCGGTGCATGCAGCTTGAGACCTCGGAACGCGTATCGGTTAACCGAGAGCGCAGGGCGGTCGTCGAGAACTGACGCAAAACCAAAGTGGGAGCGAGCCTGCTCGCGAAAGCGGGCTGTCAGGCGCTATTGATTCGGCTGGGCTGACGCCTTCGCGAGCAGGCTCGCTCCCACACGGTTTTGTGGTGTTCCCGAAATTCGCTGCTTCACGCAAAACCCCTGTAGGAGCGAGCCTGCTCGCGATAGCGGTGTGCCATTCAATGATTGCATTGGCTGACTCTCCGCATCGCGAGCAGGCTCACTCCTACAGTTGTTTTTGGTGGCTGGGAGGATTCAGCCCGCCATCGCCAGGCGGTTACGCCCTTCACGCTTGGCCACGTACAACGCGCTGTCGGCGCGGCGCAGCAGACTGTCGGCCGATTCGCCCGGCAGCAACGTCGAACAACCAAGGCTCACGGTCAGTTCGATCAACTGGCCATCGGCGTAATACTCGGCAGTTTGCGTTGCGTAGCGCAGCCGTTCGCCGACCATCGCCGCGGCCTCGCGGCTGGTGTTGGACAGCAGGATCAAAAACTCTTCGCCGCCGTAACGAAACACCATGTCGACATTGCGCAACTGCGCCTTCAGGGTCGCTGCGATCGCTTTGAGCACGTTATCGCCGGCGCTGTGGCCATGGCTGTCATTGACGCGCTTGAAGTGGTCGATGTCGATCATCAGCAGCGACAGCGGTTGTTGATGACGCCGCGCCATGTCGATTTCGCGTTGCAGGGTCTGCTCCATGGCGATGCGGTTGCCGGCGCCGGTCAGCGGATCGCGAAGTGCGCTTTGCGTCGCCTCGCGATAGAGCAAGGCGTTGCGCATCGGATACAGCAACGACGACAGCAGCGATTCCAGTTGGCCTTGTTCCAGTTCGTTGAAACGCTGGTTGCGGCGGAACACTACTTCGCCCAGATGCTCGCCTTCGTGGCTCAGACTGTAGCTGATCGAGTGATGGCCGCGGCTGCCAAACTCCAGGCGCAGATCGCTGCCCTGATGCGCATAAACCAAGGCGTCCAGCGGCACGAGGCGCTGAACTTCACGGAAAAACAGACCGAGGATGCGTTGCGGTTCGAGGCTGGTCTGCAGTTGCAGGCTCAGTTGCTGGCGCAGTTGCGCCAGACTGGTCGGGCGCTCCAGCAGGGGAGGCACCTGACCAAAGCCCAGGCGCTGCAATTTGGCACTGTCGAAATCAATCGCATTGGTCTGGGAAGGTGATTTCATATGGCGTGAGCCCCTAAGCAGTAAGTCTGTCTTACAGGCTGGGTGAGAGCGGCTATGGGCTGCGCGTCATACTGGTCCATCAGTCCCGTAGGACATCTGGCGTAAGTCTAGTCTGCCGGATGACGATAAGTCAGCTATCGAAATCGGCTTCGCCCCATTGCCTTCACACGGCATGCTTTGAGGAACGTTAGAGCGAAACTCATGCCAATCGGTTCGCTTTAATTTAAGCCGATTGAAATCAACAGGTTGAATAAAAGCCGAATGAGTCGCTGCCGGGAAATTGGCTCAATTGTGACGGTTGCCTGCGGCAAAGGTGTGCCGCGACAGCAATCTGCCGCGGCAACAAAAGCGACGTATGGCGGTTACTGCGCGTTGAACGCCTGGCCATTGATGCCCGCACTGTCCGGGCCCATCAGGTACAGGTACACCGGCATGATCTCTTCCGGCGTTGGATTGTTCAGCGGGTTTTCCCCAGGATAGGCCTGCGCGCGCATGCTGGTGCGGGTGCCGCCCGGGTTGATGCTGTTGGAGCGCACCGGCGCGACACCGTCGACCTCATCGGCCAGCGTCTGCATCAGGCCTTCGGTGGCGAACTTCGACACGCCGTACGCGCCCCAATAGGCGCGACCCTTGCGGCCGACGCTGCTGGAGGTGAACACCACCGAAGCGTCCTGCGACAGCTTGAGCAGCGGCAACAGGGTGCTGGTCAGCATGAACATGGCGTTGACGTTGACCTGCATCACTCGCATGAAATTTTCGCCGGACAATTGTTCGATCGGTGTGCGCGGGCCGATGATCGAGGCGTTGTGCAAAAGACCGTCAAGGTGGCCGAACTCGGTTTCGATCATCGCCGCCAGCTCATCGTATTGATGGGGCAGGGCAGTTTCGAGGTTGAACGGGATCACTGCAGGTTGCGGATGGCCGGCCGCTTCGATCGCGTCGTAGACCTCGGTCAGATTGGCTTCGGTCTTGCCCAGCAGCAGTACCGTGGCGCCATGGGCGGCGTAGGTTTTCGCCGCCGCTGCGCCGATGCCGCGACCGGCACCGGTGACCAGAATGACCCGATCCTTGAGCAATTCGGGGCGAGCGGTGTAATCAAACATAAAAACCTCACAATCCATTAAAAGATCGCAGCGTTCGGCAGCTTCTGCCGGGTCAGCAGCTGCACAGCGCGCTATCAAGCACCTTGCGCAACTCCAGCGGATGGTCCACCACCACGTCCGCGCCCCAATGCCGTGGGTTGTCATCCGGGTGAATGTAGCCGTAGGTCACCGCAGCGGTCTTGGTGCCGGCGTCGCGGCCCGACTCGATATCGCGCAGATCATCGCCAATAAACAGAACGCTCGACGGATCCAGATCAAGCATGTTGCAGGCAAGGATCAGCGGCTCCGGATCCGGCTTGCTGTTCTTCACATGATCGGGGCAGATCAGCAGCGCCGAACGCTCGGCCAACCCCAGGCGTTGCATGATCGGCTCGGCGAAACGCACCGGCTTGTTGGTGACCACGCCCCAGATCAGGTTGGCCTTTTCGATGTCAGCCAGCAACTCGGCCATGCCGTCGAACAGCTTGCTGTGTACCGCGCAGCCGACCAGATAACGCTCAAGAAACTCCTGGCGCAACGCCTCGAAGCCCGGTGATTCCGGGTCCATCGAAAAGGTCACTGCAACCATGGCTTTGGCACCACCGGAAATCTCGTCGCGGATGTGCTTGTCGTTGATCGGTGGCAAGCCGCGATCGGCACGCATGGCCTGGCAGATGGCGATGAAGTCCGGCGCCGTGTCGAGCAGGGTGCCGTCCATGTCAAAAAGAACCGCTCTGATGGCCATCGACTTATTCCTCGCGCAGGGTCTGGATCATGTAGTTGACGTCGACGTCACTGGCCAGCTTGTAGTGCTTGGTCAGCGGGTTGTACGTCAGGCCAATGATGTCCTTGACGGTCAGGCCGGCCATGCGGCTCCACGCGCCGAGTTCGGAGGGGCGAATGAATTTCTTGAAGTCGTGAGTGCCGCGCGGCAGCAGCTTCATGATGTATTCGGCACCGATGATGGCAAACAGGTATGCCTTCGGGTTGCGGTTGATGGTCGAGAAGAACACCTGGCCGCCAGGCTTGACCATGCGGAAGCAGGCGCGGATCACCGAGGATGGATCGGGTACGTGCTCAAGCATTTCCAGGCAAGTGACCACATCGAACTGCTCGGGCATTTCTTCAGCCAGGGCTTCGGCGGTGATCTGTCGGTATTCGACACTGACCCCGGATTCCAGCTGATGCAGTTGCGCGACCGCCAGCGGCGCTTCGCCCATGTCGATACCCATCACGGTCGCGCCGCGCTGGGCCATGGCTTCACTGAGGATGCCGCCGCCGCAACCGACGTCGAGGACTTTCTTGCCGGCCAGATTGACCCGTTCGTCGATCCAGTTGACGCGCAGCGGGTTGATGTCGTGCAGCGGTTTGAATTCGCTTTCACGGTCCCACCAGCGATGGGCCAGGGCCTCGAATTTAGCGATTTCGGCGTGGTCGACGTTGCTCATGTTCAATTCCTCGAAAAACTTCAAAAAGGCTGTAGCCGCGGAGTCTGCTCCACGGTGTTTACGATTCGGTGTGGCCGCTGATGCGCTGGCCCCAGTGGCGCGCGGTTGCGCCCAGCTGCTGTTCGTCCATGCGCGTCAGGCGCCGGTCGTCGAGCAATTGCTTGCCGGCGACCCACAGGTGTTTCACGCAATCGCGACCGGTGGCGTAAATAAGCTGCGAAACCGGGTCATACACCGGTTGCTGCGCCAGGCCGGACAGATCGAAAGCCACGATGTCGGCGGCTTTGCCGATTTCCAGCGAGCCGACTTGCGCGTCGATCCCCAGTGCCCGCGCGCCGTTGAGCGTGGCCATGCGCAGCGCACGATGGGCATCCAGCGCGGTGGCCGAGCCGGCAACGGCCTTGGCCAGCAATGCGGCGGTGCGGGTTTCGCCGAGCAGGTCGAGATCGTTGTTGCTGGCGGCGCCGTCGGTGCCGACCGCGACGTTAACCCCAGCCTGCCACAAACGCTCGACCGGGCAAAAACCGCTGGCCAGTTTGAGGTTCGATTCCGGGCAGTGGATCACGCTGGTGTTGCTTTCTACCAGCAGCGCGAGGTCGTCATCGCTGATCTGGGTCATGTGCACGGCCTGGAAGCGCGGCCCGAGCAGGCCGAGGCGGCCCAGACGCGCCAGTGGCCGCTCGCCGGTTTGCTCGACGGCCTGCTGCACCTCAAAGGCAGTTTCGTGGACGTGCATGTGGATCGCGGCGTCCAGCTCCTCGGCAATCACGCGGATTTTCTCGAGGTTCTCGTCGCCGACGGTGTACGGTGCGTGAGGGCCGAAAGTAATCTTGATGCGCTCGTGATGCTTCAGATCGCCGAACAGCTCGACACCCTGACGGATCGCTTCATCGGCACTGCTGGCGCCGGGAATCGGAAAGTCGAGGATCGGTATGGCGATCTGCGCGCGAATGCCGCTGTTATGCACGCGTTCGCTGGCGACCTTGGGGTAGAAATACATGTCGGAAAAACAGCTGATGCCGCCCTTGATCTGCTCGGCAATGGCCAGATCGGTGCCGTCACGGACGAAATCTTCATCGACCCATTTGGCCTCGGCCGGCCAGATGTGATTTTCCAGCCAGGTCATCAGCGGCAGATCGTCCGCCAGGCCGCGGAACAATGTCATCGCAGCGTGACCGTGAGCATTGATCAGGCCGGGGGCGAGCAGCACATCCGGTAATTCGCGGATTTCAGTGGCGTTACACTTCAACGCTTCGGCGCGCGGGCCGATAAACACGATGCAACCGTCGCGGATGCCCAGGCCGTGCTCCTTGAGCACGACGCCAGCAGGTTCGACGGGGACCAGCCAGGTCGGCAGCAATAACAGGTCGAGCGCAATGGCAGGTTTGGGCATCGGGAGTCGGTTCCAGTGCTTTTGTAAAGGATGGCGAAGTATACCCGAGCGTCTTCGCGGGGGGATCGCTATAATCGGCGGCTTTTGTTCATGAGTGCGGGGTGTGGGATGCGCGATCGACTGTTGGCTGCGGAGAAAGTGAAGGCCATCGATTGGCGAGACGGCGCGCTGCACCTGCTGGATCAGCGTATTTTGCCGTTCGAAGAAACCTGGATCGCCTACACCAGCGCCGCCGGCGTGGCGGAGGCGATTCGCTCGATGGTCGTGCGTGGCGCACCGGCCATCGGCATCAGCGCGGCCTATGGCATCGTGCTCGCCGCTCGCGCGCGGATCGCCGAGGGTGGCGACTGGTACGCGGCGCTGGAGGAGGACTTCGCGCTGCTGGCCGATTCCCGTCCGACCGCGGTCAATCTGTTCTGGGCGCTGGGGCGCATGCATGATCGCCTCGATCGCCTCAAAGGCAACGCCGATCCACTGGTGGCGCTGGAGGCGGAAGCCATCGCCATTCATGAAAGCGATCGCGAAGCCAACCTGACCATGGCCCAATTGGGCGTCGACCTGATCCGCAAGCATCAGGGCAATGCCCAGGCGATTCTCACCCACTGCAACACCGGCGCTCTGGCGACCGGCGGTTTCGGCACGGCGCTGGGCGTTATCCGCGCGGCTTATATAGAAGGCATGGTCGAGCGCGTTTACGCCGATGAGACCCGTCCGTGGCTGCAAGGCTCGCGCCTGACCGCGTGGGAACTGGCCAATGAAGGCATTCCGGTAACCCTGAACGCCGACTCTGCCGCCGCGCACATCATGAAAACCAAGGGCGTGACCTGGGTCATCGTCGGTGCCGACCGCATCACCGCCAATGGCGATGTGGCGAACAAGATCGGCACCTATCAACTGGCGGTCAACGCCATGCACCACGGCGTGCGCTTCATGGTGGTGGCGCCGAGCTCGACCATCGACATGAGCCTGGCCAGCGGTGATGACATCCCGATCGAAGAGCGCGCCGGCGCCGAACTGCTCGAAGTCGGCGGCAAGCGCGTCGGTGCAGACGTTGAAGCCTTCAACCCGGTGTTTGACGTCACCCCGGCCGACCTGATTGATGCGATCGTCACCGAAAAGGGCATCGTTGAACGCCCGGACACCGCGAAAATGGCCCAGCTGATGTGCCGCAAGCGCCTGCATTGAAGGGCTGTGGCGTCTGCAAGGACGCCATCGCGAGCAGGCTCACTCCTACAATTTTGTGTCCGGCGCAAACCCTGTAGGAGTGAGCCTGCTCGCGATGAGGCCAGAAAAGTCAATAAACAACTCAAAACCTGCCCCGAATTTCACATTCAAAGAAGCTCTGAGCCTCTCTCGTCCCCCTCAAGCCTGTCACCGGTCAACTAACTATGCTCCATGCGCATCTGGGGGATAGGTGCGTGGCGGCTCTTGTGATAACATCCGGCGTTTTCCGAGGCGGCTTCACGGAGCTGTCTTTACTGCGCAAATCCGCGATCCGAATGCTGATTTGTCGTAAGTCGGCGCATGGCCCCCGGCCTGCCCCGACGAGCTTCGTTGCTCCCACATGGATATGACGAAGTTTCACCAGAAAAAGGAATCAGGCTTCTCATGGGCGAACTGGCCAAAGAAATCCTCCCGGTCAATATCGAAGACGAGCTGAAACAGTCCTACCTCGACTACGCAATGAGCGTAATCGTCGGCCGAGCACTGCCGGACGCGCGCGATGGCCTCAAGCCCGTGCACCGTCGCGTGCTGTTCGCGATGAGCGAGCTGGGCAACGACTTCAACAAGCCGTACAAGAAATCTGCCCGTGTCGTCGGCGACGTGATCGGTAAGTATCACCCGCACGGTGACACCGCCGTGTACGGCACCATTGTTCGTATGGCCCAGCCGTTCTCCCTGCGTTACCTGCTGGTCGACGGCCAGGGCAACTTCGGTTCGGTCGACGGCGACAACGCCGCCGCCATGCGATACACCGAAGTGCGCATGACCAAGCTGGCGCACGAGCTGCTGGCCGACCTGCACAAGGAAACCGTGGACTGGGTGCCGAACTACGACGGCACCGAACTGATCCCGGCGGTCATGCCGACCCGCGTGCCGAACCTGCTGGTCAACGGTTCCAGCGGTATCGCCGTGGGCATGGCGACCAACATCCCGCCGCACAACCTCGGTGAAGTCATCGACGGTTGCCTGGCACTCATCGACAACCCCGAGCTGACCGTCGACGAGCTGATGCAATACATTCCCGGTCCGGACTTCCCGACCGCGGCGATCATCAACGGTCGCGCCGGCATCATCGAAGCCTATCGCACCGGTCGCGGGCGCATTTACATGCGTGCCCGCTCGATCATCGAAGACATCGACAAGGTCGGTGGCCGTCAGCAGATCGTCATCACCGAACTCCCTTACCAGCTGAACAAGGCGCGTCTGATCGAGAAGATCGCCGAGCTGGTCAAAGAGAAGAAACTCGAAGGCATCACCGAACTGCGCGACGAGTCCGACAAGGACGGTATGCGCGTCGTGATCGAACTGCGTCGCGGCGAAGTGCCTGAGGTGATCCTCAACAACCTCTATGCCCAGACCCAGCTGCAATCGGTATTCGGCATCAACATCGTAGCGCTGATCGACGGCCGCCCACGCATCCTTAACCTCAAGGATCTGCTCGAGGCCTTCGTTCGTCACCGTCGCGAAGTCGTCACCCGCCGTACCGTGTTCGAGCTGCGCAAGGCCCGCGAGCGTGGTCACATTCTCGAAGGTCAGGCCGTAGCCCTGTCGAACATCGACCCGGTCATCGCCCTGATCAAGGCTTCGCCGACGCCGTCGGAAGCCAAGGAAGCGCTGGTCAGCACGCCGTGGGAATCCTCGGCGGTGGTGGCGATGGTTGAACGCGCCGGTGCCGATTCGTGCCGTCCGGAAAACCTCGATCCGCAATACGGTCTGCGCGAAGGCAAATACTTCCTGTCGCCGGAACAGGCTCAAGCCATTCTCGAACTGCGTCTGCACCGTCTGACCGGTCTGGAACACGAAAAGCTGCTGGCCGAGTATCAAGAGATCCTCAACCAGATCGGCGAGCTGATCCGCATCCTCAACAGCGCCGTGCGCCTGATGGAAGTGATCCGCGAAGAACTGGAAGTGATCCGCGCCGAATATGGCGATCAGCGCCGCACCGAAATCCTCGATGCGCGTCTCGATCTGACCCTGGGCGACATGATCCCGGAAGAAGAGCGCGTGGTGACCATTTCCCACGGTGGCTATGCCAAGACCCAGCCATTGGCGGCGTATCAGGCGCAGCGTCGTGGCGGCAAAGGCAAATCGGCCACCGGCGTCAAGGATGAGGACTACATCGCGCACCTGCTGGTTGCCAACAGCCACACCACGCTGCTGCTGTTTTCCAGCAAGGGCAAGGTGTACTGGCTCAAGACCTACGAGATCCCGGAAGCGTCCCGCGCCGCCCGTGGTCGTCCTCTGGTCAACCTGCTGCCGCTGAGCGAAGGCGAATACATCACCACCATGCTGCCGGTCGATCTCGAAGCCATGAAGCGTCAGGCTGATGAAGAAGAAGCCGAAGGCGTCGAGGCTGATGTAGAAGAGATCGAAAACAGCAACGAAACCGACGAAGAGCGCCGTGCGCGCATCAAGGCTGCCGATCGCAAGAAAGCGCCGTTCATCTTCATGTCGACCGCCAACGGTACCGTGAAGAAGACCCCGCTGGTGGCCTTCAGCCGTCAGCGCAGCGTGGGTCTGATCGCGCTGGAGCTGGACGAAGGCGACATCCTGATCTCTGCGGCCATTACCGATGGCGAACAGGAAATCATGCTGTTCTCCGACGGCGGCAAGGTCACGCGCTTCAAGGAATCCGAAGTGCGCGCCATGGGCCGTACCGCTCGCGGTGTGCGCGGCATGCGTCTGCCAGAAGGGCAGAAGCTGATTTCCATGCTGATCCCGGAAGAAGGCAGCCAGATCCTCACCGCTTCCGAGCGCGGCTACGGCAAGCGCACGGCGATCACCGAGTTCCCTGAGTACAAGCGTGGCGGCCAGGGCGTTATCGCCATGGTCAGCAACGAGCGTAACGGCCGTCTGGTCGGCGCTGTACAGGTGCAGGACGGTGAAGAAATCATGCTGATTTCCGATCAGGGCACCCTGGTGCGTACCCGTGTCGACGAAGTATCGAGCCTGGGCCGTAACACTCAAGGTGTGACGCTGATCAAGCTGGCCAAGGATGAAACCCTGGTCGGTCTGGAGCGGGTTCAGGAGCCTTCGGAAATCGAAGGCGAAGAGCTCGAAGGTGAAGAGGGCGAGGAATTCGAGGGCACCGTCGGTATCGACGAGGCCGCAGATGACCAGCAACTCGACGCCGCAGCTGACGAAGAGCCGCAAGAATAAGCGGACAAACGAGGGGGCGGATGAAAATTCGCCCCCTTGTTATTTGTCCGGTACGAATTTCTGCAACACTGCGGATGATCGTTCCCACGCTGTGCGTGGGAATGCCGCAGGGGACGCTCCGCGTCCCATGACGCGGAGCGTCATTGGATGCATTCCCACGCACAGCGTGGGAACGATCACCTGCATATCAAAAGATTTAAGTGACCACCAGATCAGAGCGAGATTGGATGTGAGCAAGCGAGCCTATAACTTCTGCGCCGGTCCTGCGGCGTTGCCTGAAGCTGTTCTGCAGCGCGCCCAGGGTGAACTCCTTGATTGGCACGGCAAGGGTCTGTCGGTCATGGAAATGAGCCATCGCAGCGATGAGTTCGTGTCCATTGCGACCCAGGCCGAGCAGGATCTGCGTGACCTGCTGAATATCCCGTCGAACTACAAAGTACTGTTTCTGCAGGGCGGCGCCAGCCAGCAATTCGCGCAGATCCCACTGAACCTGCTGCCTGAAGGCGGCTCGGCCGACTACATCGACACCGGTATCTGGTCGCAGAAAGCCATCGAAGAAGCTTCGCGCTACGGTCACGTCAATGTCGCTGCCACCGCCAAGCCTTATGACTATTTCGCCATTCCCGGCCAGAACGAGTGGAACCTGTCGAAAGACGCCGCTTACGTTCACTACGCGCCGAACGAAACCATCGGCGGTCTGGAATTCCAGTGGATTCCGCAAACCGGTGACGTGCCGCTGGTGGCCGACATGTCTTCGGACATCCTCTCGCGTCCGGTCGACATTTCGCGTTTCGGCATGATTTACGCCGGCGCGCAGAAGAACATCGGCCCGAGCGGCATCGTCGTCAACATCATCCGCGAAGACCTGCTCGGCAAGGCCCGCGCACTGTGCCCGACCATGCTCAACTACAAGGTCGCGGCCGATAACGGCTCGATGTACAACACCCCGCCGACCCTGGCCTGGTACCTCTCCGGTCTGGTGTTCCAGTGGCTGAAAGAGCAGGGCGGCGTCGAAGCGATCGCCAGACTGAACGACGTCAAGCAGCGCACCCTGTACGACTTCATCGACGCCAGCGGCCTCTACAGCAACCCGATCAACAAGCCGGATCGCTCGTGGATGAACGTGCCGTTCCGTCTGGCCGATGACCGTCTGGACAAGCCGTTCCTCGCCGGCGCCGACGAGCGCGGTCTGCTCAACCTCAAGGGCCACCGCTCGGTGGGTGGCATGCGCGCCTCCATCTATAACGCCGTCGACATCAATGCGGTCAACGCGCTGGTGGCCTACATGGCGGAATTCGAGAAGGAACACGGCTGATGTCCGAGCAAGAACTCAAGGCACTGCGCGTACGCATCGACGCTCTGGACACCAAGGTCCTGGAGCTGATCAGTGAGCGTGCGCGTTGCGCCCAGGAAGTTGCGCGCGTGAAGATGGCCTCGCTGGCTGAAGGCGAAGTGCCGGTGTTCTATCGTCCCGAGCGCGAAGCTCAGGTGCTCAAGCGGGTGATGGAGCGCAATCAGGGGCCGCTGGGCAACGAAGAGATGGCGCGACTGTTCCGCGAAATCATGTCGTCGTGCCTGGCGCTGGAGCAGCCGCTGAAAGTGGCATATCTCGGCCCGGAAGGCACCTTCACCCAGGCGGCGGCGATGAAGCATTTCGGCCACGCGGTGATCAGCAAACCGATGGCGGCGATCGATGAAGTGTTCCGCGAAGTGGCGGCCGGTGCGGTGAATTTTGGCGTGGTCCCGGTGGAAAACTCCACCGAAGGTGCGGTCAACCACACCCTCGACAGCTTCCTTGAGCACGACATGGTGATCTGCGGCGAAGTCGAGCTGCGCATCCACCATCACCTGTTGGTCGGCGAAAACACCAAGACCGACAGCATCAGCCGCATCTATTCCCACGCGCAGTCGCTGGCGCAGTGCCGCAAGTGGCTGGACGCGCATTACCCGAACGTCGAGCGCGTGGCGGTGTCGAGCAACGCCGAAGCCGCCAAGCGGGTCAAGGGCGAGTGGAATTCCGCGGCGATTGCCGGCGACATGGCGGCGGGCCTGTATGGTCTGACGCGACTGGCCGAGAAGATCGAGGATCGCCCGGACAACTCCACGCGCTTCCTGATGATCGGTAACCAGGAAGTGCCGCCGACCGGCGACGACAAGACGTCGATCATCGTGTCGATGAGCAACAAGCCCGGCGCGCTGCACGAGCTGCTGGTACCGTTCCACGACAACGGCATCGATCTGACCCGCATCGAAACCCGTCCGTCGCGCAGCGGCAAATGGACGTATGTGTTCTTCATCGACTTCGTCGGCCACCATCGCGATCCGTTGATCAAGGGTGTGCTGGAGAAGATCAGTCAGGAAGCGGTAGCACTCAAAGTGCTGGGTTCCTACCCGAAAGCAGTTCTCTAAGGGCGGTAGCAAATGAGTGGCAACTTCCTCGCTCTGGCACAGCCGGGCGTGCAACAACTTTCGCCGTACGTTCCGGGCAAGCCTGTGGACGAACTGGCGCGCGAGCTGGATCTGGATCCGGCGAACATCGTCAAACTGGCGAGCAATGAAAACCCGCTGGGTGCCAGTCCCAAGGCTCTGGCGGCGATCCGCGAAGAGCTGGCCGAGCTGACCCGCTATCCGGACGGCAATGGCTTCGCGCTGAAATCCCTGCTCGCCGAGCAATGCCGCGTCGAGCTGAATCAGGTCACTTTGGGCAACGGCTCCAACGACATTCTTGAGCTGGTCGCGCGCGCCTATCTCGCGCCGGGCCTGAATGCCGTGTTCAGTGAGCACGCGTTTGCGGTGTATCCGATCGCCACTCAGGCGGTCGGCGCACAAGCCAAGGTAGTGCCGGCCAAGGAATGGGGGCACGACCTGCCCGCCATGCTCGCGGCCATCGACGCCAATACCCGCGTGGTGTTCATCGCCAACCCGAACAACCCGACCGGCACCTGGTTCGGCGCCGAGGCGCTGGACGAGTTTCTACAGGACGTGCCGGAACATGTGCTGGTGGTGCTCGACGAGGCTTACATCGAATATGCCGAAGGCAGCGATTTGCCGGACGGCCTCGATTTCCTCGCGGCTTATCCGAATCTGCTGGTGTCGCGCACGTTCTCCAAGGCCTACGGTCTGGCGGCGCTGCGCGTCGGCTACGCACTGTCCACCCCGGTGGTGGCTGACGTGCTGAACCGTGTGCGCCAGCCGTTCAACGTCAACAGCCTCGCCCTGGCGGCCGCCTGTGCCGCGTTGAAGGACGAGGAATATCTGGCGCAAAGCCGTCAGCTCAACGAGGCGGGCATGCAGCAGTTGCAAACCGGTTTCCGTGAGTTGGGCCTGAGCTGGATCGAGTCCAAGGGTAATTTCATCTGCGTCGACCTCGCTCAGGTCGCGGCCCCGGTGTTTCAGGGCTTGTTGCGCGAGGGTGTGATCGTGCGCCCGGTGGCCAACTACGGCATGCCGAACCACCTGCGGGTGACCATCGGTCTGCCGGCGGAAAACAGCCGCTTCCTCGAAGCGCTGCGCAAGGTTCTGGCTCGTGGTTGATGTCACTGCGTTGCAACCTGCTGCACCTATGATCGGTCGCCTTGTGGTGGTCGGTCTGGGGTTGATCGGTGGTTCGTTTGCCAAAGGCTTGCGTGAAAGCGGTGTGTGCCGCGAAGTGGTCGGCGTCGATCTCGACCCGCAGTCGCGCAAGCTGGCGGTGGAGTTGGGAGTGGTCGATCGCTGCGAAGACGACTTGGCCGCTGCGTGTCAGGGCGCCGATGTGATTCAGTTGGCGGTGCCGATTCTGGCCATGGAAAAACTGCTCGCGCGCTTGGCGGGCATGGATCTGGGGCAGGCGATTCTGACCGATGTCGGCAGCGCCAAAGGCAATGTCGTGCGTGCGGCAACCGAGGCGTTCGGCGGCATGCCGGGGCGCTTTGTGCCGGGGCATCCGATTGCCGGATCCGAGCAGAGCGGGGTGGAGGCGTCCAACGGCGAGTTGTTCCGTCGTCATAAAGTGATCCTCACGCCACTTGAGCAGACCGATCCTGCCGCGCTGGCGGTGGTTGATCGCCTTTGGCGCGAATTGGGTGCCGACGTCGAGCACATGCAGGTCGAGCGTCACGACGAAGTGCTGGCGGCGACCAGTCATCTGCCGCACCTGCTGGCCTTCGGTCTGGTCGATTCGTTGGCCAAGCGCAATGAAAATCTGGAGATCTTCCGTTACGCTGCCGGTGGTTTTCGCGATTTCACAAGAATCGCCGGAAGCGACCCGGTGATGTGGCACGACATCTTTCTCGCCAATCGCGAGGCTGTCCTGCGCACACTTGATACATTTCGCAGCGACCTCGACGCCTTGCGCGACGCGGTCGATGCAGGGGATGGGCACCAATTGTTGGGCGTTTTCACGCGCGCCCGGGTTGCCCGCGAGCATTTCAGTAAAATCCTGGCCCGCAGGGCCTATGTGGACGCTATGAATTCCAACGATCTGATCTTCCTGGCTCAACCTGGTGGCCGCCTGTCCGGTCGGATTCGCGTACCGGGTGACAAATCGATTTCCCACCGTTCGATCATGCTCGGCTCGCTGGCCGAAGGCGTCACCGAAGTCGAAGGTTTCCTCGAGGGCGAAGACGCCCTGGCAACCTTGCAGGCGTTCCGCGACATGGGCGTGGTCATCGAAGGTCCGCACCATGGCCGTGTGACCATCCACGGTGTCGGCCTGCACGGCCTCAAACCTGCGCCGGGCCCGATCTACCTGGGCAACTCCGGTACCTCGATGCGTCTGCTGTCCGGCCTGCTGGCGGCGCAGAACTTCGACAGCACCTTGACGGGTGACGCGTCGCTGTCCAAGCGTCCGATGAACCGCGTGGCCAATCCACTGCGGGAAATGGGCGCAGTGATTGAAACCGCAGCAGAAGGTCGTCCACCGATGACCATTCGCGGCGGCCACAAGCTCAAAGGCCTGACCTACACGATGCCGATGGCCAGTGCGCAGGTGAAATCCTGCCTGCTGCTTGCCGGCCTGTACGCCGAAGGTAAAACCACCGTGACCGAGCCGGCGCCAACCCGCGACCATACCGAGCGCATGTTGCGCGGTTTCGGTTACCCGGTGAGCGTTGATGGCGCAACGGCGTCGGTTGAGTCCGGTGGCAAGCTCACCGCAACCCATATCGAAGTGCCGGGCGACATCTCGTCGTCGGCGTTCTTCCTGGTGGCGGCATCGATTGCCGAAGGTTCCGAGCTGGTGCTTGAGCACGTCGGCATCAACCCGACCCGTACGGGTGTCATCGACATCCTGCGTCTGATGGGCGCGGACATCACCCTGGAAAATCAGCGTGAAGTCGGCGGCGAGCCGGTGGCTGACCTGCGCGTGCGCGCGGCGAAACTCAAAGGCATCGAGATTCCGGAAGAGCTGGTGCCGTTGGCCATCGACGAATTCCCGGTGCTGTTCGTGGCGGCGGCCTGTGCCGAAGGGCGCACCGTGCTGACCGGCGCTGAAGAGCTGCGCGTCAAGGAATCCGATCGCATTCAGGTGATGGCTGACGGCCTGTTGGCACTGGGCGTAAAATGCCAGCCAACTCCGGACGGCATCATCATCGACGGCGGCCAGATCGGCGGCGGTGAAGTGCACGGTCACGGCGATCACCGCATCGCCATGGCCTTCAGCGTTGCCTCGTTGCGCGCCACTGCACCGATCCGCATCCATGATTGCGCCAACGTTGCGACGTCGTTCCCCAATTTCCTCGCGCTGTGCGGGCAAGTCGGTATTCGTGTGGCACAAGAGGCTCAGTCGTGAAAAACATTGCACCGGTCATCACCATCGATGGGCCAAGCGGCTCCGGCAAAGGCACGGTCGCCGGGATTCTGGCCAAGCGTCTGGGCTGGAACCTGCTGGATTCCGGTGCGCTTTATCGCTTGCTCGCATTCGCTGCGCACAACCATGGCGTTGACTTGACCAATGAAGAGTTGCTGAAGCAACTTGCCGCTCATCTGGATGTGCAGTTCATCGCGGCGACCGAAGGTCAGTTGCAGCGGATCATTCTGGAAGGCGACGAAGTCAGCGATGTCATCCGCACCGAAAGCGTCGGCTCCGGCGCCTCGCAGGTGGCTGCGCTGCCCGCCGTGCGCGAGGCGCTGCTGCAGCGCCAACGCGCATTCCAGGAAGCGCCGGGTCTGGTGGCCGATGGTCGCGACATGGGTACGGTGGTTTTTCCCGATGCACCGCTAAAGATTTTCCTGACCGCCAGCGCCGAGGAGCGGGCGCGCCGTCGATATTTGCAGTTGAAGGGCAAAGTCGAGGGTGTTAGTCTGTCGAGTCTGCTAGATGAGATCCGTGCACGCGATGAGCGTGACACCCAGCGCGCAGTAGCCCCGCTCAAGCCGGCGGCCGACGCGATTCAGCTGGACTCCACGGAGCTTTCCATCGATCAGGTGCTTGAACGCATCATGAGCGAGATCGCCATTCGCGATATCGCCGGGTGACCAAGAGGGTCGCAGGGGACCAGTCATAGTCCTGCGGTGCTTCTTTTAAATGAAACTAACCCACACCGTCTGGGGTGTGGAGATGGGCGTTTACTTCGCCCTCATCTACAGGAATTAAAATGAGCGAAAGCTTTGCGGAACTCTTTGAAGAAAGCCTGAAAACCCTGAACCTTCAGGCAGGCTCCATCATCACCGGTGTTATCGTTGATATCGATTACCAGGCTCGCTGGGTAACCGTTCACGCTGGTCTGAAGTCTGAAGCACTCATCCCGCTTGAGCAGTTCTACAACGATGCTGGCGAACTGAACATCAACGTTGGTGATGAAGTTCACGTTGCTCTGGATTCGGTTGAAGACGGCTTTGGCGAAACCAAGCTGTCCCGTGAAAAAGCCAAGCGCGCTGAATGCTGGATCGTTCTGGAAGCAGCCTTCGCAGCCGAGGAAGTGGTCAAGGGCGTTATCAACGGTAAGGTTAAAGGCGGCTTCACTGTCGACGTTAACGGCATCCGTGCGTTCCTGCCAGGTTCCCTGGTTGACGTCCGTCCAGTGCGCGACACAACGCACCTGGAAGGCAAAGAGCTGGAATTCAAGGTCATCAAGCTGGACCAGAAGCGCAACAACGTTGTCGTTTCCCGTCGCAGCGTCCTCGAAGCCGAGAACTCCGCCGAGCGTGAAGCTCTGCTGGAATCCCTGCAGGAAGGCCAGCAAGTCAAAGGTATCGTCAAAAACCTCACCGATTACGGCGCATTCGTCGATCTGGGTGGCGTGGACGGCCTGCTGCACATCACCGACATGGCTTGGAAGCGCATCAAGCATCCTTCCGAGATCGTCAACGTTGGTGACGAAATCGACGTCAAGGTTCTGAAATACGATCGCGAACGCAACCGTGTTTCCCTGGGCCTGAAGCAACTGGGCGAAGATCCATGGGTTGCTATCAAAGCCCGTTACCCAGAAGGCACTCGCGTTACCGCTCGTGTAACCAACCTGACCGACTACGGCTGCTTCGCTGAGCTGGAAGAAGGCGTTGAAGGTCTGGTACACGTTTCGGAAATGGACTGGACCAACAAGAACATCCACCCGTCGAAAGTCGTACAAGTCGGCGACGAAGTGGAAGTCATGGTTCTGGACATCGACGAAGAGCGTCGTCGTATCTCCCTGGGCATCAAGCAGTGCAAGTCGAACCCATGGGAAGACTTCTCTGGCCAGTTCAACAAGGGCGACAAGATCTCCGGCACCATCAAGTCGATCACCGATTTCGGTATCTTCATTGGTCTTGACGGCGGCATCGATGGTCTGGTTCACCTGTCCGACATCTCCTGGAACGAAGTGGGCGAAGAAGCCGTACGTCGTTTCAAGAAGGGCGACGAGCTGGACACCGTCATCCTGTCGGTTGACCCGGAGCGCGAGCGCATCTCCCTGGGCATCAAGCAACTGGAAAGCGATCCGTTCTCCGAGTACGTCTCGGTTAACGACAAGGGCGCTATCGTGACCGGTACCGTGAAAGAAGTTGACGCCAAAGGCGCCATCATCGTTCTGGCCGACGACATCGAAGCTACCCTGAAAGCCTCCGAAATCAGTCGTGACCGCGTTGAAGACGCGCGCAACGTTCTGAAAGAAGGCCAGGAAGTTGAAGCCAAGATCATCAGCGTTGATCGCAAGAGCCGCGTAATCCAGCTCTCGATCAAGTCGAAAGACGATGCTGAAGAGAAAGAAGCTATCCAGAGCCTGAAAGAAGGTGAAGCTGCTGCTCCTGCCGATACCACTATGGCGGCACTGCTGCGTCAAGCAATGGCCAAACAGAACTAAGTTCTGCTTGATCATGAAAAAGGGCGACTTCGGTCGCCCTTTTTTGTGCCTGCAATTTGCTCTTTGTACGTTCGTGCATGAAACCAACGCCGTCGCCCGCGGGTCTGTTTCTTTAATCGGATCAAGCGCCTATTCACGACTAAGCTTGGCCTTAAGCGTGTAGTCGTCGGGCATGGCCTGGCATAAGGAAGTGGATGAACAAGTTTATCGTATTGATAGCAGTGCTGACGCTAGTCGGGTGTACCACTAGTGCAAAGACTCATGCAGTGCGCGGCGTCAGCGGTATCGAAGTCGACTGCTCCGGCTTGGGTTCCGGTTGGGAGAAGTGCCAGAAGCGCGCGGCGAAGGAGTGCAAGGGCGCCGGCTACAAGGTTGTCACAAGGTCCGATGATGCCAAGGAGGAGGATGAATATCCGTTTGGCTTCAACCCGGCGGGCTATCTGACGCGGACCATGCTGGTGATCTGTCGTTGATAACGCAGCGATCCAGCTGGTCGATCGGGTGCCCTGAAAATGGGCATTCCAACGCCGGAAAAGATATGTCAATCCCTGGGCTGTTCAAATTCTTCCGGGCATGCTAAAACCTTTCAAGCGCTGATCTAGCTGCTTGAAAAAGAAGGGAAAAATATGACGAAGTCGGAGTTGATCGAACGAATTGTCACCCATCAAGGGCTACTCTCATCCAAGGATGTGGAGCTGGCCATCAAGACCATGCTTGAACAAATGTCCCAATGCCTCGCCACTGGTGATCGTATCGAGATCCGTGGATTTGGCAGCTTCTCCCTGCACTACCGCGCGCCTCGCGTGGGCCGTAATCCGAAGACCGGCCAGTCGGTCAGCCTGGACGGTAAATTCGTTCCGCACTTCAAGCCGGGCAAGGAATTGCGTGACCGGGTGAATGAGGAAGAGGAGGAGGGCGCTTGATCGTCGCTATTCAAATTCGAGGGCGCGTGAATGCGTAATCTGAAACGCATACTGCTTGGCGTTTTTCTTCTGCTGATGGTTCTGATTGTTCTGGCGTTCGTGCTGGAGAATCAGCAATCGGTTTCGCTTTTGTTTCTGGGTTTTTCTGGCCCGCAACTGCCGGTGTCGGTGGTGGCCGTGTTGGCGCTGCTGATCGGCATGCTAATCGGCCCTGTACTGGGCTGGTTTCTGGGACGTTCGTCCAGAGCTGCACGCAAGCGATTGGTCTGAAAACGACAGGCGCACGGCATCTGTCGAATTTGCGCCTCAGCCTGTCTTTATCCATTAGTAAAACCATCATTAAGCTGTAAAATGCGTCCCTTGTTCGATCGTGCCGTATTGCAGGTCGATTCAGACTGACTCTGACGGATGCCAACTGATAGTGGCCTCTGCATTCATGGATTAGACCGCGCTCGCTGGCAGCGCTGTCCGCAGCTCAAGGGTATCGTTTCGCGTGAAAATTCTAGTTACCGGCGGCGCCGGCTTCATTGGCTCGGCAGTTATCCGTCACATCATCTCCAACACTTCCGATGCGGTGGTCAACGTCGACAAGCTGACGTACGCCGGTAATCTGGAGTCCCTGGCAGAAGTCAGCCAGAATTCACGTTACGCCTTCGAGCGCGTCGACATCTGCGATCGTGACCAGATCGACCGCGTCCTGCGTGAACACCAACCCGATGCAATCATGCACCTGGCCGCAGAATCCCATGTCGACCGCTCGATCTCCGGCCCATCCGAATTCATCCAGACCAACATAATCGGCACCTACACGCTGCTCGAAGCCGCGCGGCACTACTGGGCTGCTCTGGACGACACCCGCAAAGCCAACTTCCGCTTCCACCACATTTCGACTGACGAAGTCTACGGAGACCTCGAAGGTCCGGAAGACCTCTTCACCGAAACTACGCCTTACCAGCCAAGCTCGCCATATTCGGCCAGCAAGGCCAGCTCAGACCACTTGGTCCGTGCCTGGGCGCGCACTTACGGCCTGCCGACACTGGTCACCAACTGCTCGAACAACTACGGCCCCCGCCATTTCCCAGAGAAGTTGATCCCACTGATCATTCTCAATGCGCTGGAAGGCAAACCGCTGCCGGTGTACGGCAAGGGCAATCAGGTTCGCGATTGGCTGTATGTCGAAGATCACGCGCGCGCGTTGTACAAAGTCGTCACCGAAGGCGTCATTGGCGAGACTTACAACATTGGCGGTCATAACGAAAAACAGAACATCGAAGTAGTGCATACCCTTTGTGCTTTGCTCGATGAGTTGCGTCCGGAGTCGGCTCACCGTCCGCATGCGAGCCTGATCACTTATGTTCAGGATCGTCCTGGGCATGACGTGCGTTATGCGATCGACGCGAGCAAGATTCAACGTGAACTGGGCTGGACTCCGGAAGAGACTTTCGAGACTGGTATTCGCAAGACTGTTGAGTGGTATCTGAATAACACCGAGTGGGTTGAGCACGTGAAGAGCGGCAGCTACCAGCAGTGGATTGATCAGAACTACGCAGATCGTACGAACAAGGCATGAAGATCCTATTACTCGGAAAGAACGGTCAAGTAGGCTGGGAGCTGCAACGCTCCCTGGCGCCTCTAGGCCAGATGGTCGCTCTGGATCGTCATCTTGCTGATGGCCTGAGCGGTGACCTGTCCAATCTTGAATCCTTGCGCGCAACGATTCGTCAGGTAAAACCGGACGTCATTGTTAATGCCGCGGCCTATACGGCGGTCGACAAGGCTGAGTCGGAAACCGAGTTGGCTGATCGTGTAAATGGCACTGCAAGTGGCGTTATGGCAGAGGAAGCTGCGGCGTCGGGCGCCTGGCTCGTTCATTACTCCACGGATTACGTTTTCAGCGGTCAAGGCGTGACGCCATGGCAGGAAACAGACGCTGTTGCGCCGGTGAATCGTTACGGTTCCAGCAAGCTCGCTGGCGAACACGCGATTATCGCGTCGGGTTGCAAGCATCTGATCTTCCGTACTAGTTGGGTCTACGGTGCACGCGGCAACAACTTTGCGAAGACCATGCTGCGCTTGGCCAGGGATCGCGAAACGTTGAATGTGATTGCGGATCAGATTGGTGCTCCAACCGGTGCTGATCTGATTGCAGACGTTTCGGCGTTGGCTATTCAGAAAGTTCTCAGTCATCCAGAGTTGGCTGGCCTCTATCACTTGGCCGCTGCCGGCGAAGTGTCCTGGCATGGGTATGCCAGTCACGTCATAGACTTCGCTAAAGCCCAAGGTGAGGAGTTAGCTGTAACGGCGGTCAACCCGATCGAAACCACAGCCTATCCGACACCTGCACGACGCCCTCTGAACTCAAGATTGAATACTCAGCAGCTGCGCGACAATTTTTCTCTACACTTGCCGGATTGGCAAAGTGGTGTAACCCGAATGCTTAGGGAAGTTCTGAACAAATGACCACGACAAATCGTAAAGGCATCATCCTCGCCGGTGGCTCGGGTACTCGCTTACACCCACTCACGCTTGGTGTTTCCAAGCAAATGCTGCCGATCTATGACAAACCGATGATTTTTTATCCGCTGTCGGTTTTGATGTTGGCGGGGATGCGTGAGATTTTGGTCATCTCTACACCGGAGGATCTTCCATGCTTTCGCAAACTCCTGGGGGATGGCAGCACTTACGGGATAAAACTGAGTTACGCCGTACAGCCTAGCCCTGACGGTTTGGCGCAGGCTTTCATTATTGGTGAAGAGTTCATCGGGAATGACCCTTGCTGTCTTATTCTCGGTGACAACATTTTCTACGGCCACCACTTCTCCGAAAATCTGCGCTCTGCGGGTTCGCAGAAGTCGGGTGCAACTGTTTTCGGCTACCACGTCTCCGACCCGGAAAGATTCGGTGTCGTTGAGTTCGATGCAACCGGGCGTGCGCTGAGCATTGAAGAAAAGCCATCGAAGCCTAAATCGAACTACGCTGTAACCGGTCTTTACTTCTATGACAATCAAGTGATCGACATCGCTAAAAGCATCAAGCCTTCCGAGCGCGGCGAACTGGAAATTACTGATATCAATCGCGCCTATCTTGAACAGAAAGAACTCAACGTAGAAATGCTCGGCCGCGGATTCGCCTGGCTGGATACAGGGACACACGATTCATTGCTTGAGGCCAGTCATTTCGTTCATACGATTGAACAGCGCCAAGGATTGAAAGTGGCTTGCCTTGAAGAAATTGCTTATCACAATGGCTGGATCACCGCCGAGCAAGTGGCGGCTCAAGCTGATTCGCTGAAGAAGACTGGGTATGGTCAGTATTTGAAGAAAATTCTGGACTCTGATTCCCACTGACCGCAGTGCTCGAGACTTTTGGGCGATCATGTTTTAACGATGTAAGCAGAGACGGCATGCCAGCAGAATATCCAAGGATTGCAGTTTTACTAGCTGCGTATAATGGCATGCTTTGGATCGAGGAACAGATCACTTCGATCCTGTCTCAGGCTGCAGTGGACGTAACCGTATTCATCAGTGTCGACCCTTCCAGTGACGGCACAGAAGCCTGGTGTGAAAATTGTGCTGCCAGGCATTCGCAGGTAGTTTTACTACCAATGGTCGGTAGTTTCGGCGGTGCTTCAGGTAATTTTTTCCGCCTGATACGGGATGTTCCGCTTGATTCCTATGATTTCGTTGCATTTGCAGATCAGGACGACATCTGGTTTCAAAATAAACTCAGCCGCGCTGTTTCCGCTATTCAAACCCTTCAGGTTGACGCTTACTCCAGCAACGTGACTGCATTTTGGTCTGATGGCCAACGTCACCTGTTAAATAAGGCTCAGCCTCAAGTTAGCTGGGATTATGTTTTCGAAGCTGCGGGGCCCGGGTGCACTTATGTAATGTGCAGAAAGCTCGCCGCGGACTTCAAACAGTCAATCAGGACTAACTGGCGATATCTGCAAGCTGTAACGCTACACGATTGGTATTGTTATGCGTTCGCTCGACGCAATGGATACCGCTGGTTTATCGATCCAGAGCCGTCCATGAGTTACAGGCAGCACGAGAATAATCAGATCGGTGCAAATAAAGGGTTGCGATCGCTTATAGCTCGATACAAAATAATTCATGATGGCTGGTGGTTCAAACAGGTTCAACTAATATGCAAGTTGCTTAAACTCGAAAGTGATCCGTTCATAAGCGGCTGGCTTAATTTGCGACGAGCGGAGTTGTTAAAGTTGTCCTTTAGTGCATGGAAGTGTCGACGGCGAGTGCGCGATAAGTTCTTTTTCTTCTGCATTTGTTGGTTGACCGCGTTGATCGGTGGGGGGAAGAAATAATGACCGTCCCGAGAGTACTGGTAACCGGTGCGAATGGATTTGTCGGCGAGGCGGTGGTCTTCAAATTATTAGTGGACCAAACCTTCCAGCCTGTTGCAGCACTGCGTGGCAATTCCCGGCTACCAGGGATGTGTCCAGTGGTTAAATTTGATTTGACTCAGCCTGAGCAATTGCCTGATTTGACTGATATAGATGTTGTTATACATACCGCTGCGCGTGTTCATGTCATGAACGATATTGCTGCGCAGGCTCTTGATTCATTTCGCAAGGTAAACGTAGAAGGTACGCTTCGTTTGGCTCGAAGTGCAGTATCATCGGGAGTGAAACGATTCATATTTATCAGTTCAATCAAAGTAAATGGTGAGCAAACTTCTGCTGGGCAGCGCTTTCGGGCTGATGATCTTCCGAATCCTTCTGATGCTTACGGTGTTTCCAAGTTCGAGGCGGAAGAATCGTTGAGAGAGTTGGCTCATGAGACAGGCTTGGAGGTTGTAATCATTCGGCCTCCACTTGTTTATGGGCCTGGCGTGAAGGCAAACTTTCAAAACATGCTAAGGTGGCTTGATAGAGGCGTGCCTTTACCTTTAGGGGGGATTAATAACAAGCGCAGCCTGGTATCAATCGATAATCTGGTCAACTTGATAATCACTTGTATTGATCATCCTTCAGCGAGCAATCAAGTATTCCTTGCTGGGGACGGCGTGGACCTTTCCACTTCCGAATTGTTATATCTTCTTTCGTGCTCGCTTGGAAAACCATCTCGACTGATACCAGTGCCTCAACATATTCTCCAGTGGGTAGCAAAGCTTTTGGGAAGGCGAGGCATCGCTGACAGACTGCTGGGATCGCTACAGATTGATATTGAAAAGAATCAAATACTGTTGGGGTGGATGCCATCATCCGATATGGATAAGACCTTTCGTCGTACAGCCAAGTATTATCAGGAACATACTACCAAATGATCGCTTTGTGGTTGATACCGGTCTGCTGCGTCACCTCTTGGGTTCTTACTTTGTTTTTGCGAAAGTATGCACTAGCCAAAAGTTTGATTGATATTCCAAATGAGCGAAGTTCGCATTGTATTCCTACGCCCCGAGGTGGCGGCGTCGCTATTGTGCTTACCTTTGTATCCGGCCTGATGTTTTTGAGTGGCATGGGTGTTATGAGCTTGGAGGTGCTCGGTGCGCTTCTGGGTGCCGGTACGATCGTAGCCGTTCTGGGATTCGCTGATGATCATGGGCATATAGCTGCCAGATGGCGGCTGGTTGGGCATTTCACTGCTGCAGCATGGCTGTTGTACTGGATGAGCGGATTTCCGTCACTGCAATTACTTGGAATTACGATTCAGTCGGGAATGCTGACTACAGCGTTCGCGCTCTGTTATTTAGTCTGGATGTTGAATTTATATAATTTTATGGATGGTATTGACGGACTCGCGAGCGTTGAGGCGATCAGTGTTTGTTTGGGTATGTGCCTGATTTATTGGTTCGCAGGAACGCCAAGTCTGATATGGGGTCCACTGCTTCTCGCTTGTTCAACTGCGGGCTTCTTATGGTGGAACTTCCCACCCGCGAGGATTTTCATGGGGGATGCCGGCAGCGGTTTCCTTGGAATCATCCTCGGGGGCTTGAGCATATTGGGTGCTGCAGCCTCGCCAGCGTTATTTTGGAGTTGGATTATACTTCTGGCTGCCTTTATTACGGATGCAACCTGGACACTGTTACAACGTCTCCTGCGAGGAGAGAAAATTTATCAAGCACATCGCTCCCACGCATATCAGCACGCAGCAATAAAGCTTGAAAGCCATAAACATACGACTGGTTATATATTGGCTATTAATATTCTGTGGCTGTTCCCATTAGCAATAGCTGTTGCCAAAGGGTTAGAGCCTTTTCTGGGTATGCTCCTTGCCTATTCCCCCTTATGTTATTTGGTATTCAGGCTCAGAGCGGGACGTATGCTACCGGACAAGTGTTAGTGTTTTAGTCGGTGTGCGATAGACGCAGCGAGTTCGGCAGCATATTTGCGGAGTTCTGGAACTGCAGTTGCCTCCCAGTATTTCGCCTTCAGCATAGGGCCAATATAGCTTAATGAAGCGCCACCTTCTGGTAGTTCGTTTTCGAGTGTGAGATCATCATTGACGAGTAGACCTAACTTATGCTCGTCCTGAAGTGCCAGATTGGAACCCTTGAGTTGATTTATCAACGGTTCGTTGACCAGCTCAAGATTGGTGTTTGGTCCGGTACAATTAATAATTCTATGTACGTCGATTTCGATCACCGATTCAGAACTACGAGGTTTTATAAGTAGCGAGAGATGATCGTCGGAAATTGAAAAACTCTGTATGCGCCCTGCAAAAGGTTTAACCTGACGGCTGGCGCAGGAAGCTTTGAATACATCGAAAGAGTCAGGGGCGACCCGATGTCGATGGATATCCCAATAAGGTTGTATATGCCTTAAAAAACGACTGCGTTCACAACGGTTCAAGCGTAACCAAAGTTTATCGGTGATGGGGCGTATAGCCGCAATCACATCTCTCCAATCACATTTTGTGCGTTTAATTATACCTCTGAGAATGCGGGAGTAATTCAACACAGAAGGGTGACTCTGCAATAAGTCTTCTTGGACAGGGTAATCCAGCGCTGCCTGACGACTGCCTCTACGATGGGGTAAAGGCAATAGCCCTCTCCTCGAAAGCATGTAAATTGAACCCAAGTGCCCTTGCTGCAACAATCTTGTAGCGGTGTCTAAAGCAGTTAGCCCGGTTCCGATTAGAAGAACTGATTCATTCGGTTCAAGTGGCTTCTGATTTATTTGAGCTGCCCAAGGATCCTGAATATAGTAACAGGAGCCCTGAAGTGCTTTCAATTCATGAGGGACCGCAGGAGAGAAGTTACCCAGCGCTAAAACAGCATGTGCTGCATGCAGGCGAATGCCATCTTTTACCGTAATTTCGAATTGATCATCTTGATATCGAATGCCCAAGACTTCAGCGCTTATTTGCTGAAAAGACATCCCTCCGCCGCTTTTTTCTTCTGCTTGTTTTAGAATGTCGCTTAGATACTCGCCGTAGACTTGGCGGGGTACAAATGAAGAGGCAGTGACGTTGAGCCCTTTAGAATTACAGTAATTCAGAAAGTGATCGGATTGTTCAGCGTAAGCACTCATGTTGCCGGCAGGAACATTTAGAAGATGGGCTGCGCTATTGGTACCATAAGCCAGTCCACGCCCCATTGGTCCGGAGCGATTTATTAAGACTAGGTGCACATCATTGATGTGCAGGTTCAGAAGCTGGGCGGCTAGAACAGCCCCACTAAATCCGGCACCAACAATGACAACAGTCTTCATCGCAGTACCCGTTGCTCTAGGTGATCCATAATAATCTGTACCGATTGTTCGATGTTATTTTTGAACGTATCAATGTGGATGTCGGGTGATAAAGGTTCTTCATAAAGAGAGTCGATGCCGGTGAAGTTTTTAATAAAGCCGGCACGGGCTTTTTTATACAGGCCTTTGGGGTCGCGTTTTTCACACTCCAGCAAAGGTGCGTCAATAAACACCTCTATGAAAGAATCACGGCCAATGATGTCTCTAGCGATACTCCTGTCTTGGCGGAAAGGAGAGATGAAGGAGGCGATGGTGATAAGGCCCGAATCAAGAAACAGCTTCGAAACTTCAGCGATGCGGCGAATGTTCTCCTCTCTGTCCTGGTCACTAAAGCCTAAGTCACGGCATAGGCCGAGGCGAACGTTGTCACCATCTAGAAGAAAAGTATGACGACCCTTCCCCAGTAATGCCTGCTCCAGTCCATTGGCGATGGTTGACTTGCCAGCACCACTGAGACCTGTAAACCAAATGACGATGGGCGTCTGTGCTTTTGCTGCGGCCCTGACCGACGGAGTGACGGCGGTGGGGTGGAACACGAGGTCAGTGTTCATCTCTACCTCTGGTCGTGAACAAAAAACGAAATGCTAAAAAACGAGAGCATATCAGTATGAAGCAGAGCAATAAAGACGCTTGATTAAAGCAAAAACGCCCTCTACTGTATTCTCGTTCAGATGCTGTTCCGAGATCCAGTATAAGGGCGTTTCCTGATATTACTGCAACTGTCTGATACGTGAGCGCAATGCCTTGACACGTTCTTCTGAAAGCAGATACGGCTCACTGTTCAAAAGTGACTGGCGCTCATCCTTGTCGGTAACCGCAAGGGTGTTGCTGTCCTCGCTATCGATGCGATGAATGTAGTCACCGATAAACATATCTGTATCAAGCGATTTCCAATCCGTATCCCGCTCGGTGAAAAGCTGCAATGTCAGGTAATAGTCTTCCATATACTTCATGTCGCTGAAGTACTCGATTGCCGCTGTATTGCATTTGTCGATATTTAGCATGAAGCTGTGTATTGGAGCGTGATTCACATCGAGAAAGTCTTCAAAAGTACGGCCGTATGTGTAGGTCCTGTCTCTTGAGATAACCAAGCCGCTGTCAGAATGAACATTAGTCGAATAAACGCGACCGAAGGTTGCATTTTTCCCTGTAACAAGTAGTCGATCGGCCATTTTTCTGTATGCATCAGGAAAGACCACATCATCGTAATCAAGAAATGTGACAAATCCGCCTTCGACGGATTTTAACGACTCGTTCAACATGAGCGAGCGCAGATCTGGCATCTCCGGAGTGGAGTAATAGCATTGAAACTCTGGGAAAGCTGTATCCATCCACGGCAAGCGTGCCAATTGTGCTTTCAAGAGTTCAATTTCTTCCGCGGCCATATCCTGGATAGCAAGGATAGGTCGAACATGGCATCGATCTTGAGTTATTAGCGACAACAGACAATTTATAAGCAGCTTTTTATTGCCTTGCTTATGAAAGCGTATGATTGTCGACACAGTCTCTGGTGAATTGGCAGCAGACTGTTCCGATACCTCCAACATGAAGCACGGTGCGATGCCACACTCTTTGTAACCGGCATTTCGGTGGCCTGACTTCAATATCATGCCGGAGCGCTGACTGAAGCTTATTTCAGCATTATTATTTTTTGCACCGGCGGCAAAGGTCTCGGTGTTTTTAACGCTTGCGCAGATGTTGTATCCAATATGTCGGCTGGACATCTTGATAAGGTTTTCAATGGAATAATCCGGGAACAGATATATGTCATTAAACTCTAGAGTCAGGCCGGAATCGATGTGGCTGGTCTTTTCAACGGTAATTCCGTTCGTGTCCAGATAATCTTGTAAATGGTCGTTTGAAACGGTTACCGTATACTTGGTGAATATGCTGGAATTCATAACGCATTGGTAGAATGCGTTGCGTAATTCACGATTGGCAGATATGCGTTTTTGAGCATGAGCGCTGATAGATATGTTGATAACCGTATCTTTGTCGAGCGTAACATGGTCTAGGTCGTCGAATTTATAGTTGCTTAAAGCTCTGCCTACCGCATTCAAGTAACCGTAGCCAAAGCGGGTGTCGGGCTCCAGGTGCGCCCCTTCCGCCCACTCGTTCCAAGCGTTGATCACAACGAAGCGCCGATCTTCCGGAAGATTCTTCTCAGAATAGTCAATCAAATGTTCCAGCCAATTCTGGAATTTCGAAGTTGTGAAGCCATCCAAAGCATAAGCCTCGGTGCCGTAACGTGCGGTGTTGTCCCAGGTCGGAACCAATGAGCGGAAGAGTGTGTAGTCGTTGCACAGCTCTTTTTCTTGATAATGATCTGCGACGGAACTGTAATCGAGGATGCTTCCGTTAATTGGCCAGTAAGGTCGTTTCTGGTGATTGATATCGGGAACTGCCCCTCCCGTCCAGTCTTGAAGTACCCGCTCGACGGCTGCATCCATTCCATAGTTCTGCGGTGCGGTAGCTCCACGGGTTAGCGTTGCTACGACATATGGAGCGCTGATTCCGTTGGCCGCACATTCCTCTGCCCAAATATTGATATAGTCTTCGACATATTCCATCGAAGACGGGCGATAAACAAAGAGTAGCGGTCGGCCGTCGACTTTGATGTATCGCTCATCCTTGAAGAAAGGAATCAGATATCTGATAAAGCCCAAAGCATCTTCTTTAGAATAGACCTGCCCGAGCAATATTTCCTGTTCATTGCCATCCCAGCGCCGAGTCCAGTTTTCATTTGCCCAGCAAAAACTGAACGGCATGTTGATTTCCGGGTGTTCGAGCAACATTTGCGCAGGTTTTTCCAGGATCAACTTACCTGAAAACCAGTAATGATAAAAAATCATCCCGTGGACGCCGGCCTTCTCCATCTGCGCGGCCTGAACAGCCATATGGTGGTGGCTTTCTAGGCTGTAATAGCCGATATCAGCGTGCGGAACGTGTTGCTGGTAGTGACCTTGAAACAGAGGATTGGCTGAACGAACCTTGTGCCACTCTGTAAAGCCTTTACCGTGCCATTCATCATTTTCCGGATTCGGGCTGAATTGAGGCAAGTAGTAAGCTAGCACTTTGATCGTATCGTGGACGACTGAAGTCGAGTAATCCTTTTGCTCCTCGTAGTACGTCAGAGGCACAGTCGACAGGCTCGGAGATTCAATTCGATAATTGCGACCAGCAATTTTCGTAGTGAAGATCAGTAACAGACGCTCAAGAGCATGGGCTAGTGTCGCGTCAGGCAAAATTGGCTCAGCCGGAAAATCCTCATACTTCAAAGGAAGAAGGAGGTAGTCTCGAATACTCTCTGTCTTAGCCCAGAACATTGTGCCTTGTGGGAATTCGACGAATGGAAAGTTCGCAATATCAAGGTCCGTATACCGTTCAAGGATTTCCCCGGCGATGTCCTTGTTTTCGCTCCATCCATCGTCACCAGGCACCACTTGATTACCAGCGGCATATACGACTTTTGCATCACCTTCAAGTAATTTTAAAATCTGCGCAATCTGTTTCGGTTCTCCGCACAAGGTCGTCATGAGGGCGTCAAACCACTCATTCAGATCTTCGCGATGAGGACTCTTCTTGGTATGGAAGTGGCCCACATAATCATAAGTTTCAAGCTTGCTCCCGAACAAGCAGATAAACGGCGCAATATCTCTTCCACGATTTTGACTGTGTTCAACGAAAACGCCACCGGTGAGGGGCAACTGTTCGATGAAGAAATTTTTTACGCGTTCAACGTCTGTGCCGGGTTGAACGGAGACAAAAAGGTCGAATTCCACCGGGATGTTTTTAAGATATTTCGCGCAAATTTCACCCATGTCTTCATAAAAGAAATGCAGGTGTACGGCAACTTTCCTGGCGATCATCACAGGCATGTCTTGGAGATACGGATTAAGGTTGAACGGTACAACCTTATAGACTCCATACTCCATGAGAGAAGCGGTGTCATGTTTTTGCGCGATCGTCGCCGGCTGACGATATTCTCGCTGAATGCGGCTCTTGCTGAGTGCGATCGCTTGGCGCACGCCAGAGCGTTTAGCTTCGTCAAGAAAACGGCCAAGCAACGCTGGTTCGTCTAACAGCAGCCTTGCCAGAGTAACGTATTTGCTCTTTCGAGGGCTGGTACGTTCGAATTTGTATCGGTGTCCGCTGATATCAAAAATCGATCGGCCTTCTTTATGGCCATGACGTACATAATGCACGAGAGGATTGACGCCGGTGCGTTGCACATCCTCATAAGCCTCGAGATAGTAACTGGTGGAAAAGTGGGGAGATGGGTCTCTTCCTTCTTGCCAACCATGGTTCAGGTAATGATCCATGGCGTCGAGTTTTGCGCTTTGAATGTCCTTGTATGTGTTCAGATAGAATTCTTCGTCCAGCAATCCCAGCTTGAAGATTCGGGCGCGGATTCTTTCTTCGCTGACGGTGTTGAGCGCAAGCGCGCGCTTGGCAATCAAGCGGGCAAGGGTTTTAAGCAAAAATTTTCCGGAGGAGAATCGCTGAGTAGTTTGCAGCAATGTATTGATTTGCGATGCATGATCGTCGAGAAGCAGGCGAAGCTCGTGTTGCTGCTTCAATTCGGCGGACACTCGAGCCTCTAGCTCTGTAATTCTGGATTGTTGTATTTCATTCAGGCTATTTGCGCTTTCAGCTTGATGTTCAAGCGCGCTGATTGTCTCCATGAGGCTCGCACGCTCTTCCATTTGCTGATTGATGTGCAAATCCTTTCCCCAGTGAGCTTTCAGAAGTTCTGTTGATCGTTGATCCAGTATGTTCATCAATTTGTAGGCTGGATAATTTTCGAATAACTCGATAAATGATGCGTTTATCGTATCTTTGACTTTGGCGTCATCGGCAATCCGTTCACTCGCCAGCGAAGCGATCAATTGGCTAAGGCGAACTAAACTTGCGGTAGCTGATTTGTCATCGATCAAGTCGTCCAATCCGACTTTGTGATGGCGTAAATCTTTTTCCAGGAAATGCTCAAGGAACTCTTTGAGAGCAGGGTGGCTTTCGTCGTAGCTCAAGCCCAACTTACTAGCAATACGCTTGATCTGATCGTTGGGGTTCTTGAGCATCAAATCGTAATCGACAATCACCCTCTGCGCGCCTTCACTGTATTTCAGGCTCAAGAGCATGTGTTCCTGCCACAGAAAATAACCTTTCTCAAGCTCGAAGCCATCTCGGGCGGCGAGCGAGCGGGCGGCGTTTCCAGGGTTTCGAAAAGCGATTATGTAGGAAGCTTCCAGCCCGATCTCGTCAAAAACATTGATCCAGAAAGGCATCGTCCGCGCCATGCGCGGATCCTTAACGCCGAAGCAGTCGGTAGCCTGGAATTTGTTCGCGATGATCTGTTTCGCTTTTGCCCTGAATTGATCAAGAACAGGATTCAGCCATTCTTCGGGGCTGACAGGAGCTAGGGAATGCCAGTCGTGACCAAGTGTCTTGAGCAACTCGATGTTCAGTTCATTGAAGTCAACGTCTTCCCAGAACCCTTTATCATTATTTCCCCCGGAAGCTGGCATCAGATGATTGCCAAGATCGACCCCCAGCGTGCTGAGCGCACGAGTGATTACGCTCGTGCCGCAACGGTGCATTCCCAATACGACGATTATTTTTTTGGAAGAGAGCGGTGTGTTCATCATGTTCTTACGCCAATTCTTTATAAGTTGCTTCACATTTAAAGCTTACCGGGCCTGTCGCGATATTTTCCATTACAGGTAACACCCGGAACATGCAGGCGTCGATTAAACGGTGAAGGTACGTTTCACCTTCCTCGATCAGGCCGACTACGCCCGCGTTCATGAAATAGGTTCCAGGGTTCAAGTCGCAGTGAAATTTGAACTCGACCTGTATCTTTGAATTGGCGGACACGGAAGTGAGCGCGTCGTGGAGTCTGGAGGCGCTGGTGCTGCCACCCAGTTCGACACCGCCAAGCGATTTGATCATCATTCCGAAGCGCACAGCCGATGCGGCAAGCTCGAACTCAACGGTATATCTATAATGATAGATGCGGCCGCGTTTCAGGCAATTCACTTGATCGCCGGCGTCATTGAAGATTTGTGCCCTGGAGATCAAAGCGCCATGTGATTCATACGACAACGTGCTTTTGGAAATCAGATTGGGATCGAAGAATTCGTCAAGATCGTAGTCTTCGCTCTCTTGAGCAAAGTCAGACGTGTTTTCTGCAAACGTCCACTCAGTGCCGGTCGGTGGTCCTTCCGGAGCCGAATTCTTGATTTCCTCGCGCAGCGCGCTGACTTTTTCGTTGGGGGCGTAAAGAAGTTTCTGATATTGGCCAACGATGAATTTGGGTGGGCCCTCAGCGAGCTTCTCTCCGCCATCAAGCAAAATCGCCTGATCACATAACTCGATGACTGTATTCCCGGAGTGAGATACGAAGAGAATTGTTGCACCGGTCGACTTGATAGCTTCGATTCTGGCGAAGCACTTGCGTTGAAAGCGTTCATCGCCAACAGACAGCGCTTCGTCGACAATCAGTATCTGCGGATCGACATTGATCGCGACGGCAAATGCCAAGCGAACCATCATGCCGCTTGAGTAGGTTTTTACCGGTTGGTCGATGAAGTCGCCGATCTCGGCAAAGCGCTCAATTTCTTCGAATCGAGCGCTGGTTTCTTCTCGGGTGAGCCCGAGAACTGCGGCGTTCATGAATACGTTTTCACGCCCGCTGAACTCTGGGTTGAATCCCGAGCCGAGTTCAAGGAGAGCTGCAACCCGGCCGTACGTCGTTATATTTCCTGAAGAAGGATTCAGTGTTCCACAAATCAACTGCAGTAGCGTTGATTTACCACTTCCGTTTCGGCCGACGATACCAACGGTTTGTCCTTTCTCGATGGTAAACGAAACGTCTTTTACTGCCGGGAACTCCCGATAATAATGCTTTCTGCCGAAAGACAGCATCTGCAGAAGTCGATCGCGAGGCTTGTCGTAGATTTGAAATTTTTTGTTAAGCTGACTAACAACAATCGCGCAATCAGAGGACATCGGCAAATCCCTTTCGTGTTTTTTGAAACCATACGAACCCAAGGTACAATACGATGGCTCCAATTATGTAGCTGATACCCAAAGCAGTGAAGTCAGGCATTTGACCGCGGAAGAGAACCGCCCGGGTATTTTCTATTGCGGGAGTCAGCGGGTTGGCGGACAGCAAATGACGATATTCTAAAGGGAGAGCCGTTATTGGATAAAAAATAGGTGACATGAACATCAGTACGGATGTTAAAACCCCAATGATCTGGCTTACGTCACGTAGATAGACACCTAGCGAAGACAAGAACCAGACAAGGCCAAGCGTAATCATCACGAGCGGTCCCAGAATGACGGGAAGCCACAGAGTGGTAAGTTCAATTTTTCCGAAAAGTATCAGCGAAGCAGCTAACCATACTGTCAAACTTACCAGGTAGTGAAAAAGCGCTGAGCCGAAAGTGACCAGAGACAGGATTTCAAGAGGGAAAACGACTTTTTTTACGTAATTTACGTTGCTTAAGATCAAGCTTGGTGCGCGGTTGAGACACTCGGCGAATAAGTTGAAGGTCATAAGGCCAGCAAACAGCATTAACGCAAATTCGGTTTTTGATTCGCTGTCTACGCTCCATCGTGCCTTGAATACAACACTGAATACAAATGTATAAATGACCAGCATGAAAATCGGGTTGAACAGCGACCAGAGCAGGCCCATGATTGAGCCCCTGTATCGTCCGATAATTTCGCGCTTTATCAAAGCTGAAATCAGCCCCGTATTACGCCAATTCGAAGCTATTATTTCTCGAGGACTGATGGAAAAAGTTTTCATGGTGCCAAACACTCCCTTGTCTGCTTGTCCGTGTCGGTCAACGCATAAAAACAAAAAATTCTAATATCCATCTGCTACTCAAAAATGGGTTGATCGATTTAGGCGGTAAAGCGTATTGCGTGCGGTATCGAGGCCAACCAGGTAACCTCAGGGCACGCTCGCCTTCTCAGGGGATTGGATGCTCCATGGCCGGAGTGAAAGGGAACACGCGTCGCACGATGGCCTCCACCCCATACGCAGCATTGCTGGCCATTCGCTGCTAGCTTGGCCCCGCCTGTGGCGGAAATACTTTATCACAGCTCAAAATTCGAGGCATCCGCTTTGGTGGGAGGCCGACGAGGCAGGCGACGGCGATAAATCTGATGTCCGGTAATGACTTCAGATTTTTTTCAGCAGAAGTGCGAGGATCAGCAGCCAGTTCTCCAGCGGTCCCTGTCGATAGAGACCGACTTTGAAAAATATTCTGATGCGTTTTACCAGCCCCGCCGTTCGCAACGTTTTGAAGTCACTGAACAGGGTTCGGTTTCGCAATGGCATGTATCCAAGCATGCTATCGAGTATTTGACTGTTCATATCGCTCCAGATGCTGAAATCTCCAGTCGCGAATCTTTTGACTCTCTGAAACTTTGCGCTCAATCCGGTTCGGTTACCTATCAAATTGCCTTCGTGCTGGCGGTAATCAAGCGATGGAGTGCTGTCATATATGACTTGGCCCGCGGACGCCGTGACCAATAAATATGCCAGCCAGTCATGTGCAACGACAGGGGCATTGTCCGGCACAGCTGCTATCAGCGTTCGTGCGGGCTGATTGATCAGCATGGTGTTTGCGCCGGCCAGACTTTGAACAAGCGCGTTTTCGAACGCAGGCGCATATTTACGCAATGGCGAGAAGCCTACGCAGCGTTGCTCCGCATCGATCAATCGTACTCTGGTGCAATAAAGAGCGGGCTTGCTGTCCTCAATCCCTTGCAACGCCTTTACGCTTTTCTCAAGTTTAGTGGGGTGCCAAATGTCGTCCTGATCACTAAAAGCGAAGTAGTCTGCTTTGATTGAGCTGTTTTTTATCAACGAAATGAAATTTTTCGCGAAACCTTGTTGCGGGCCTTGATAAATCCTGAAGCGATCTTGTCCTACGGCTTTTCGATAAGTTTCAAGCAAGTTGACGGTGTTATCGCAAGAACCGTCGTCTGACGCGTGAATAATCCAGTTGAAATGCGTTTGTATCAATATGGAATCAATTTGCTCGGCGAGAAACCTTGCGCCATTAAAAGTGCACAATAATATCGCTACCGAAGGCTGCGCGGGCGATGGACGGCGGTTGGCTCCGGTTTGAGCAGGGTCTCGAGTTTCCGAAGGGGATGTCATGAATGGATCCTGTTGCGCAGATGAACGTTGGCAGTGTTTTCGTGTCCACTCAAAGTGAGTATGGAGCGCTGAAAATCGCGACAAGTGTTCTCGCGAATGCTGCTATGGTCGATGGCTCTGGAGAGCTATCTTATCGGGTTGACTTAGCGAAGGCTCACGGATTTTGAACAACGCTCCCGAGCGAGGCAGTCGGGTTTTCATGTCTGCGAAGCTGCTTGCTGGCTCAACATGGGCGCAGTTGAGTACAATCGCTGAGCTTGGAGCATGCAGTTCAATCATCAGTTCACATGAAGGATATATGGACAAAGTACGCACATTCCTCTTGGGCCTTCCGCGGCGTCAGAAGCGCCTGCTTCAGGTAGCTACCGATGTTGTGCTGGTCTGGGTCGCGCTTTGGCTTGCATTCATAGTCCGTCTGGGCATCGACGATATGTACAATCCTCTGCGCGTCCATGTCTGGCTTTTCTCCTGCGCGCCGATCGTAGCCATCCCGTTGTTTATCCGATTCGGGATGTACCGTGCGGTCATGCGCTATTTTGGAAACGACGCACTTATTGCGATCATCAAAGCGGTTAGCCTGTCGTCTCTGATCCTGGCTGTAGTGGTTTACTGGTACAGCAATCACGATGCTGTCGTTCCCCGATCGATCATTTTCAATTATTGGTGGTTAAGCCTCGTAATCATCGGCGGTTTGAGATTGTGCATGCGGCAATATTTCATGGGGGACTGGTTCACCGCTGCTCAGCATGTGCCATTTACTAATCGGGAAGATGGTCTGATCAAGGTAGCGATTTACGGGGCGGGCGTAGCCGGAAACCAGTTGGTCGCAGCGCTTCGCATGGGCCGCGTGATGCGTCCTGTTGCGTTTATCGATGATGACGCGAGCATAGCTGACCGATCAATCTCCGGGCTTCAGGTCTATAAGCCGAAAAATATTCAACAGATGATAGATGTCACGGGGGCAGAGGAAATTCTTCTTGCGCTGCCGTCCTCCACGCGCGCGCGGCGAAGAGAAATACTGAACTTGCTTGAGGGATTTCCCTTGCACGTTCGCAGCGTTCCCAATTTCACCGATCTTGCCAGTGGTCGGGTGAAAGTCGAAGACATTCAGGAAGTGGATATTGCCGATTTGCTGGGACGCGATTCCGTTCCCGCCCAACCTGATATGTTGGAGCGATGCATCAAAGGCAGGGTCGTAATGGTCACGGGCGCCGGAGGATCGATCGGTTCTGAACTTTGCAGACAGATCTTCTCGCTGCAACCCACGACCTTGATACTTTTTGATCATGGCGAATTCAATCTCTACATGATCCTCTCCGAGCTTGAGCAACGCTCCTGCAGAGAGTCGATAGCCGTACGCCTGTTGCCAATTCTTGGTTCCATTCGCCATCAGGACAAACTGCTCGATGTGATGAAAACCTGGAAGGTTGACACTGTTTACCATGCGGCGGCGTATAAGCACGTTCCAATGGTCGAGCACAACATTGCAGAGGGCGTTCTGAATAACGTCATAGGGACACTCAATACGGCTCAGGCTGCGCTTCAGTCCGGAGTGTCGAACTTTGTCCTGATTTCCACCGACAAGGCCGTTCGCCCGACAAATGTAATGGGCGGAACCAAGCGGTTGGCGGAAATGGTCTTGCAGGCTCTCAGCCATGAAGTCGCACCTGTGATGTTTGGCGATAAGAGCAATGTGTCCAGAGTCAACAAGACCCGCTTCACAATGGTTCGTTTCGGTAATGTGCTCGGATCTTCTGGTTCGGTTATTCCCTTGTTCCACAGTCAAATCAAATCGGGCGGCCCGCTTACAGTTACGCATCCCAAAATCACTCGATACTTTATGACCATCCCTGAAGCTGCGCAGCTGGTCATTCAAGCGGGGTCCATGGGGCGGGGGGGCGACGTGTTCGTTCTGGACATGGGTGAACCTGTCAGGATCGTTGAGCTCGCAGAAAAGATGATCCATCTGTCTGGTTTGAGCATCCGTTCGGAGCGTAATCCCCAAGGCGATATTTCAATCGAGTTCACTGGGCTGCGTCCTGGTGAAAAACTCTACGAAGAGCTGTTGATCGGTGACAACGTTGAAGCGACACCGCATCCCATGATCATGACGGCGAACGAAGATCATCTGTCTTGGGAGTTGCTGAAAAGCAGGCTTGGCGAACTGCTTGCTGCTGTTGAAAAGGATGACTATTCCCGCGTCCGCCAACTCTTGCGAGAAACCGTTTCCGGCTACACCCCCGACGGCGAGATCGTCGACTGGATCTACCAGCAACGCCGCCTCGAACCCTGATTGTTTCACATCCTGTAACGCTCGCATTTTTGACATCGCCTCATCATGACCTACGTTTGGAGAGCGGCTTCGGAAAAGCTGCTTTCTCAAACGATGATGGAGCGTCACTTATGCGTACCGGTTTTTTCTACTCTTTGATTTTCGCCTTCCTGACCAGCGCCTCGATCGCCACGATTGCGGCACCTGTCGTGCCCGTGGAAGGCGCCAAGGCGCCCGTGGTGATGGATTCGGCGAAGCCTGCGCAGAGTGCGAAGGTCGATCTTAATGAAGCCGATGCGGCAACGCTGCAGAAAGAACTGGCGGGTGTCGGTGAAGCCAAGGCGCAAGCTATTGTTGCGTACCGTGATACAAACGGGCCGTTTTCTTCGGTGGATGAGTTGCTGGAAGTGAAGGGGATTGGCAAAGCGATTCTGGATCGCAACCGCGACAAGCTGGAAGTCAACTAAGCTGAATGTTCAACGCCAAGAGGCCGGTCAATGACCGGCCTTTTTTGATTGCGCTGGCGCGGTGATGACGAGGGGCTTCAATGGACGAGTTAAAATTATGGCTATCATATAGCGCTAAGATTATGCCTATAATAATCCGCCGGACGTTGAGCCAATGCGCTTCGACGATTTTTCCATCAAGCATTCCCGGAGCACTTCCATGAATTCCGCAAAGTCCCAAGGTACGGCGCTGGTTACCGGCGCATCTTCCGGTATCGGTGCCATATACGCTGAACGCCTGGCAGCGCGTGGTTTTGATCTGCTGTTGGTGGCTCGTGACAAGGAGCGTCTCGAAAGTGCCGCGAGCCGGTTGCGTGAGGCGCACGGTGTTCAGGTCGAGGTGCTGAAAGCGGACCTGACGCAAAAGGACGATGTGCTCAAGCTCGAGCAGCGACTGCGCAGTGATTCGAGCATCAGCCTGCTGGTCAATAACGCCGGGGTGGCTGCAAACGGCTTGCTGGCCAACGCCGACATGGATCAGTTGGAGCAGCTTATCCAGTTGAACATCATTGCAGTCACGCGTTTGGCGTCGGCGGCTGCCGCCAGTTTCGCCAAAGCCGGTCGTGGCACGATCATCAACATCGCCTCGGTGGTGGCGCTGTTTCCGGAACGGTTCAACGCCACCTACAGCGCGAGCAAGGCCTATGTGCTGAGCCTGACGCAATCGCTGCATACCGAGCTCGATGGCACCGGGGTGCAGGTCCAGGCTGTATTGCCCGGCGTGACGCGCACTGAAATCTGGGCGCGCTCGGGTACCGATGCCAGTGGCATCCCGGCGGAGATGATCATGGAGGCCGATGAGATGGTCGATGCGGCGCTGGCGGGTCTGGATCAGGGCGAGCTGATCACCATTCCTTCGCTGCCTGACGCGGGTGAGTGGCAGGCATTCGTTGCTGCGCGCCATGCGATGGTGCCGAATCTTTCGCGCAGTGCTGCGGCGCAACGCTACAAATCCTGATCGGAGGTCAACAGAGTATGGATTCGCGTCGAGTTGTGGTCACAGGCATGGGCCTGGTTTCACCCTTGGGCAGTGATGTTGAAATCGTCTGGCAGCGTTTGCTCGCCGGGCGTTCCGGGTTGCGTAATTTGCCCGATGCGGTGGTTGCTGACCTGCCGACCCGCGTTGGCGGTAGTGTGCCCACTGTGGAGGAGGACGCTGAAGCCGGTTTCGATCCGGATCGCGCTACGCCGCCGAAAGAACAGAAGAAGATGGACCGCTTCATCCTGTTTGCCATGGAAGCCGCCCGGCAAGCCCTGGAGCAAGCCGACTGGCATCCGCAAGAGGATAAGGACCGCGAGCGCACCGCGACAATCATCGGCTCTGGAGTCGGCGGCTTTGGTGCAATCGCCGATGCGGTGCGCACGACCGACAGCCGCGGCCCTCGGCGTTTGTCGCCGTTCACCATTCCATCCTTTTTGGTCAATCTTGCCGCCGGTCATGTCTCGATTCAGCATGGTCTTAAAGGACCGCTGGGTGCGCCGGTCACAGCATGCGCCGCCGGCGTTCAGGCAATCGGCGATGCGGCGCGATTGATCCGTGCCGGTGAGGCGGATATCGCGGTGTGTGGTGGGGCCGAGGCTTGCATCGACCGTGTCAGCCTTGCCGGTTTCGCCGCAGCGCGGGCGCTATCCAGCGGCTACAACGACACCCCTGAGCGTGCATCGCGGCCGTTCGACAGCGGGCGTGACGGTTTCGTGATGGGCGAGGGCGCCGGTCTGCTGGTGATCGAATCTTTGGAGCATGCCTTGGCTCGCGGTGCGCAACCGTTGGCCGAACTGGTCGGCTATGGCACCAGTGCCGATGCCTATCACCTGACCGCCGGGCCGGAAGACGGCAGCGGTGCGCGGCGTGCAATGCAACAGGCGTTGGCGCAGGCCGGTATCAAACCGGTTCAGGTCCAGCATCTGAATGCTCATGCGACTTCAACGCCAGTGGGTGATCTTGGCGAACTGGCCGCGATCAAAACGGTGTTCGGTGCCGAAAACAAAATCGCTGTGACTTCGACCAAATCCGCCACGGGGCATTTGCTCGGTGCAGCCGGTGGGCTTGAAGCGATCTTCACGCTGTTGGCGATTCGTGATCAGGTGGTGCCGCCGACGCTCAACTTCGACAACCCGGACCCGGCGAGCGCCGGGGTGGACATCGTCCATGGCCAGGCGCGGTCTACGCCGATCGAATATGCATTGTCGAATGGTTTTGGCTTCGGCGGCGTCAATGCCAGCGTGTTGTTCAGACGCTGGCTGGCTTAGTCGCGGTTCTTCAGGTGGTCGCGGGTGACGTCGAGAATGCGTTGTGCAAACCCGGCATCCGCGACGCTGCGGGACAGTAGCAGCGCGCCGACCAGGGTCGACATGATGACGATCGCGCGGTCGGCATTGTTCTCGCCGTCGAGGCTGTTCTCGATCTGCGTCAGCCGTGCATTGAGCACTTCATCACTGGTGGGGCTCGGCTGTCCGCGCAGGCCCAGTTCGGAGGAAATGGTCAGCAGGGGGCAGCCTTCGTCGGGTGAAGTCTGATGCCATTCGGACAGGTAAGTCTCGATGAACAGATCCAGCGCATTGTCCTGGGCAAAGATTTCCGCGCACAGGCCGTCGACCTGATTGCCGGCCTCCTGCAAGGCCTTCTCGACCAGATCGTCTTTGGATTTGAAATGTGAATAGAAACCGCCATGGGTCAGCCCCAGCGCTTTCATCAGCGGTTGCAGGCCGGTGGCGCCGATGCCGTCCTTGCGAAAGCGCGCCGAGGCTTCCTTGATGATGCGCTGGTGGGTCTGGGCTTTATGGTCTTGCGAATAACGCATCGGGAACTCTCCGCAACAATGCACGCATCTTAACCAAGGAAAATTAGATGGTGACTGTACTTCTACTTCTTAAAAGCTTGCGGTCAGATCTGATGGCTATATAAACGCAAACCCCGCCGGTCAGGCGGGGTTCGTGTCAGCGGTCCTGCGCGTCCTTGGCATCTGCTTCGGCATTGCGCTGTGCGACGCGCTTGCGTTCTTCATCGGTCAGTTCGACCTTGTTGGCGGTGTCGCGCAACATCATCAAGCCACCGACGATCGAGCCGATCGCAACGACCAGAATCAACCAGGCATACCAGGGCATAACGGCTCTCCTTAAGGGCAGCTCGACGGGCGAGGATTTCGCCGCGCGACGCTGCATACCACCTTTGAGCGAAACGACTTCGCAGTGGTTCCATTCTAGGCCGCTTCTGCCCGGCACACCCGAACGCTGTTACAGACCGGTTAGCATCGCATCCGCCGGCGCATCGGCGCGCAGCTGTCCGGTCAGCAAGAAGTAGCAGAACCCGACCGCCATGAAACCGAGGAAAATCAACCCGATCAGCGTGTTGAACCACGCCATCGCCACCAGGCACACCACCGCCAGCACCAGTGCAATCATCGGCACCAACGGATAGCACGGCGCGCGGAAGGTGCGTTCCAGATTCGGTTCCGATTTACGCAGTTTGAACAGGCTGAGCATGCTCATGATGTACATCACGATCGCGCCGAACACGGCCATGGTGATCATCGCGGCGGTGAGCGTCATGCCGCCGAGGTTGATCAGTCCATCGCTGTAGATCGCCGCGATGCCAATGATGCCGCCGACGATGATCGCGCGGTGCGGTGTCTGAAAGCGCGACAGTTTAGCCAGCGAGGCGGGCAGATACCCGGCGCGGGCAAGGGCGAAGAACTGTCGTGAGTAGCCAAGGATGATGCCGTGAAAACTGGCAACCAGGCCGAACAGGCCGATCCACACCAGCATGTGCAGCCAGCCAGAGTTGTCGCCGACCACGGTTTTCATCGCTTGCGGCAGCGGGTCGTTGATATTCGCCAGGGTGCGCCAGTCGCCGACGCCGCCAGCGAAGAACATCACGCCCATCGCCAGCAACACCAGGGTCAGAATGCCGCTGATGTACGCCTTGGGAATCGTGCGTTTCGGGTCCTTGGCCTCTTCGGCGGCCATCGCCGCGCCTTCGATGGCGAGGAAGAACCAGATGGCGAATGGAATCGCCGCGAACATCCCGGCGATCGCCGGTGCGCCAAAGACGTCGGAACCGGCCCAGCCATTCAACGCGAAGTTGCTGAAGCTGAACGCCGGCGCGACCACGCCCATGAACACCAGCAATTCAGCCACTGCCAGCACACAGACGATCAGTTCGAAGGTCGCCGCCAGTTTCACGCCAAGAATGTTCAGGCCCATGAACACGATATACGCGCCGACGGCAGCGTGTTTCGGGTCGAGCGCGGGAAATTGCACGTTCAGGTAGGCGCCGATCGCCAAGGCAATCGCTGGCGGGGCGAAGACGAATTCGATCAGCGTCGCCAGCCCGGCGATCAATCCGCCTTTCTCACCGAAGGCGCGGCGGCTATAGGCAAACGGGCCGCCGGCGTGGGGGATCGCGGTGGTCAGTTCGGTGAAGCTGAAAATGAAGCAGGTGTACATGGTTGCGACCATGAACGAGGTGACCAGAAAGCCCAGTGTGCCGGCCACGCCCCAGCCGTAACTCCAGCCGAAATATTCCCCGGAAATCACCAGCCCTACGGCGATGCCCCACAAGTGCAGCGTGCCCAGCGTGGGTTTGAGTTGTGTGTTCATGCGCTTGCTCCCTGAAGGATTGGAAAGCTTCGGGGGAGGGTGTGTGCAGTGGGCGTGCCATTTGGTATTGGCAAGTCGTAATGGGCGGAATGCCGTCGTTATTAGCGATGTTCAGCACCGAATACCACGTTTTCGTGCGCCAGTTGGGTGCACTGTCGTATGTGCTGCCGTCATCGCGGGCAAGCCCGCTCCCACAGGTTTTTGCGTCGTCCGCAGAGTTTGATTCCGGCACGAAACCTGTGGGAGCCGGGCTTGCCCGCGATGAGGCCCGAGCTGACACCGCAAAATTTGCCGTAAACCCGGCATAAACCCACTCTTTACGCTTTCTTTATGCCCCGCGCGCGCCCTCGCTCTCGTTCCTTTACAGCCTCCTTCTCGACAATCACCGCACACGCGGCAATACGCCGTTACACGGAGATCTTCCATGAGCGTTCTGGACGGGGTGTCGCTGCTGCTGGCAGTGGGGCTGTTCATTTATCTGTTGGTTGCGCTGTTGCGCGCGGACCGGAACTAGGAGCGGCTATGCACAGTTATGACTATTGGCTGATCCTTGGCTTCTTTGCGCTGGTGCTGCTGCCGGCGCCGTTCCTGGGACGCTTCTACTACAAGGTGATGGAAGGCCAGCGCACCTGGCTGACGCCGATTCTCGGTCCGCTCGAGCGCGGTTGTTATCGCATTGCCGGGGTCGATGCGCAGGCGGAGCAGAGCTGGCAGAAATATACGCTGGCGCTGCTCGCCTTCAACCTCGCCGGTTTCCTGTTGCTGTTCGCGATTCTGCTGTTCCAGGACCACCTGCCGTTGAACCCGCAGAACCTGCCGGGCCAGGAGTGGACACAAGCGTTCAACACCGCGGTCAGTTTCATGACCAACACCAACTGGCAGTCCTACAGCGGTGAGGCGACCCTCAGCTACCTGAGCCAAATGGTCGGCCTCACTGTACAGAATTTTGTCAGTGCGGCCACCGGCCTCGCCGTGCTGGTCGCGTTGTGCCGTGGCATCGGTCGCAAATCGGCGCAGACCCTCGGCAATTTCTGGGTCGACATGACCCGCGCCACCCTCTACGGCCTGCTGCCGCTGTGCCTGTTGCTGGCGCTGTATCTGGTCTGGCAGGGCGTGCCGCAGACGTTTGCGCAGTACGTCAACGCGGTGACCCTGCAGGGTGTCGATCAAGTGATCCCGCTGGGCCCGGCCGCCAGCCAGATTGCGATCAAGCAACTGGGCACCAACGGTGGCGGTTTCTTCGGCGTCAACTCGGCGCATCCGTTCGAGAACCCGACCGCCTGGAGCAACCTGTTCGAAGTCGCTTCGATCATTCTGATCCCGGCCGCGCTGGTGTTCACCTTCGGCCACTACGTCAAGGACCTGCGCCAGAGCCGCGCGATCATTGCCTGCATGCTGGCACTGTTCCTGATCGGCGGTGCGACTTCGCTGTGGGCCGAATATCAGCCGAACCCGACCTTGAACAACGCCGCGGTGGAACAGACCGCGCCGCTGGAAGGCAAAGAGGCGCGTTTCGGCACCACCGCCACGGTGCTGTGGTCGGTGACCACCACGGCGGCGTCGAACGGTTCGGTCAACGGCATGCACGACAGCCTCAACCCGCTGAGCGGCATGGTCGCGCTGGTCAACATGATGGTCGGCGAAGTGATCTTCGGCGGCGTTGGTGCCGGGCTCTACGGCATGTTGCTCAACGTACTGATCGCGGTGTTCCTCGCCGGTCTGATGATCGGGCGCACCCCGGAATACCTCGGCAAGAAACTCCAGGCGCGTGAAGTGCAATTACTGGTGGCCACGCTGTTGGTGATGCCGGTCAGCGTGCTGGTCCTCGGCGCGATTGCCGCAGCGTTGCCTGGCCCGGCGGCGACCATCAGCAACCCCGGCCCGCACGGTTTCAGTCAGTTGCTCTATGCGTACACCTCGGCGGGCGCCAACAACGGCTCGGCGTTCGGTGGCCTGAGCGCAAACACGCCATTCCACAACCTGATGCTCGGCCTGGGCATGTTGATCGGGCGCTTCGGTTACATCCTCCCGGTACTGGCACTGGCCGGCAGCCTGGCGATGAAGAAAACCGCACCGATTGGCCAGAACAGCTTTCCGACTCACGGCCCGCTGTTCGTGACCCTGCTGACCGTGACCATTTTGCTGGTGGGCGGCCTGACCTTTCTGCCGACCCTGGCGCTGGGCCCGATTGCCGAACATCTGAGCCTGGGCTTCTAAGGAGCTGACGATGAATATGCCCGCAATAAAACCCGTCGCTGCCAAAGCGCCGGAACACGCGAAAACCGCGATCTCGGCCCTGTGGCGCCCGGCGCTGCTGCAAGCGTTCGTCAAGCTAGACCCGCGGCAACTGAAGCGTTCGCCGGTGATGCTGGTGGTCGAACTGACCGCGGTTTTCACCACGGTGCTGTGCTTCATTCCCGATGCCAATGTGCCGACCTTGGTTGCTGCACAAATCGCCTTGTGGCTGTGGTTCACCGTGCTGTTCGCCAACTTCGCCGAAGCCTTGGCTGAAGGGCGTGGCAAGGCCCGCGCCGACAGCCTCAAGGCCGGTAGCGAAGGTCTCAGCGCCCGGCGCCGGCAGACCAATGGCAGCTTCCAGGTGGTGCCCGCAGCCAATCTGCGCAGCGGTGACGTGGTGCGTGTCGAGGCCGGGGAGATGATCCCCGGCGACGGCGAAGTCATCGAAGGCATCGCGGCGGTCAACGAGGCAGCGATCACCGGTGAATCGGCACCGGTGATTCGCGAATCTGGCGGTGATCGCTCGGCGGTTACCGGCAACACGCGGCTGGTATCCGACTGGCTACTGGTGAAGATCACCGCCAACCCCGGGGAGTCGACCCTCGATCGGATGATCGCGCTGGTCGAAGGCGCGAAACGCCAGAAGACCCCGAACGAAGTCGCGCTGGATATCCTGCTGATCGGCCTGACCCTGATCTTCTTGCTGGTCGTCGTCACCCTGCAGCCGTTCGCCCACTTCGCCAATGGCAGCCTGCCGCTGGTATTTCTGGTGGCGTTATTGGTCACGCTGATTCCGACCACCATCGGCGGCCTGCTCTCGGCCATCGGAATTGCCGGGATGGACCGGCTGGTGCGCCTCAACGTGATCGCCAAATCCGGTCGCGCGGTGGAAGCGGCGGGCGATGTGCATGTGCTGCTGCTCGACAAGACCGGCACCATCACCTTCGGTAACCGCCGTTGCAGCGCGGTGTACGCCGCGCCGGGTGTGTCGGCACGCGATCTGGCCGAGGGCGCGTTGTTCGCTTCGCTGGGCGACGAAACCGCCGAAGGCAAATCCATCGTCGAGTACCTGCGCGGTCTGCATCCGCAGCCTGAGCCGGCGCCGGAAGTCCTGACGGTGGTGCCATTCAGCGCTGAAACCCGTTTGTCTGGCGTCGACTATCAGGGCCGCGTGTATCGCAAGGGCGCGGTGGATTCGTTGCTGACCTTCCTTGGCCTGCAACGCGCCGATCTGGCCCCGGCGCTGGCGCGGGAAATCGACAAGATCGCCCAGAGCGGCGGTACGCCGTTGCTGGTCTGCGCCGACGGCAAACTGCTCGGTGCCATCCACCTCAAGGACGTGGTCAAACCGGGCATTCGCGAGCGTTTTGCCGAACTGCGCAAATTGGGGATTCGCACGGTAATGGTCACCGGCGACAACCCGCTGACTGCTGCGGCGATTGCGGCAGAAGCGGGCGTCGATGACGTCCTCGCCGAAGCCACACCAGAGAAAAAACTCGCGCGAATCCGTCACGAGCAGAACGACGGGCGCCTGGTCGCGATGTGCGGCGACGGCGCCAACGACGCACCAGCGCTGGCCCAGGCCGACGTTGGCATGGCGATGAATGACGGCACGCAAGCGGCACGCGAAGCGGCGAACATGGTCGACCTCGACAGCGACCCGACCAAGCTGCTCGACGTGGTGCAGATCGGCAAGGAATTGCTGGTGACCCGTGGCGCGCTGACGACCTTTTCCATCGCCAACGACGTGGCCAAATACTTCGCCATCCTGCCGGCGCTGTTCGCCGCGATCTATCCGCAACTGGGCGTGCTGAACATCATGCAGCTGACCAGTCCGCAGAGCGCGATTCTCTCGGCGATCGTCTTCAACGCCTTGATCATCGTCGTGCTGATTCCGCTGGCACTGCGCGGCGTACGGGTGCAGGCGGCAAGTGCGGCGGCGTTGCTGCGGCGCAATCTGCTGATCTATGGCGTGGGCGGGATTCTGGTGCCGTTCGTGGGGATCAAAGCGATCGACATGCTGCTCACGGCGCTGCATCTGGTGTGAGGCTGAAAAGAGCCCCTCACCCTAGCCCTCTCCCGGAGGGAGAGGGGACTGACGGAGGTGTTTGCGAGAGGTACGCCGGCTTGAGATACCGAGTCGAGCCCGGGTTTTGAAAAGTACAAAGATCGGCTCCCTTTCCCCCTCGCCCCCCTTGGGGGAGAGGGCTGGGGTGAGGGGGAAAAGATCGCCCTGACACCCCCCAAAGTTTGCCCAACCGAATTCGAGGATCAACCAATGTCCACAATGCTACGTCCGGCCCTGAGCCTGTTGGTGCTGATGACCCTGGTCACCGGCATCGCCTATCCACTGGTGGTCACTGGCATCGCCCAGATCGCCTTCCCCGAACAAGCCAATGGCAGTCTGGTCCGTGACGCCGACGGCAAAGTCCGCGGCTCGTCACTGATCGCCCAGGATTTCAGCGGCGATGGCTGGTTCCACCCACGGCCATCGGCCGGCGCCTTCGCTACCGTTTCCAGCAGCGCCAGCAACCTCGCCCCGAGCAACCCGGCGCTCGCCACACGAGTGATCGACGAGGCCAAAAAAATCCAGGTTCCCGGTCAGGGCCCGGTGCCGCTGGCGTTGTTGACCACCTCGGCCAGCGGCCTCGATCCGCACTTGCCTCCGGCGGCAATTGCCTATCAACTGGCGCGTGTTGCGCAAGCGCGCAATCTGCCGCTGTCGACGGTGCAGCAACTGCTCGATGCGCACATCGAACAGCCGCTGGTGGGGCCGCCGGTGGTGAATGTGCTGGCGCTGAACAGGGCGCTGCAAAAACTCTGAATCGGCAGCGCGGCCATTCGCGAGCAGGCTCGCTCCCACAGGAGTCTGCATTCCATAGGTGGGAGCGAGCCTGCTCGCGAAGGCGCGCTGAAAGTCACCGCATCAATACCAGGAAAAGAGACCCAGCATGAGCGACTCCGGCCGCGCCGACGCGCTGTTAGCAGACCTGCCCCGTGACGGCCGTGGCCGGCTGAAAGTATTCCTCGGCGCCGCCCCCGGCGTTGGCAAGACTTACGCCATGCTCCAGGCCGCCCACACCCAACTTCGCCAAGGCGTGAAAGTCCTCGCCGGCGTGGTCGAAACCCACGGCCGCGCTGAAACCGAAGCGTTGCTCGGTGGCCTGCCGCAGCAACCGCTGCTGCGCTCGGAATACCGTGGCGTGATGCTCGAAGAAATGGACCTCGACGGCATCCTCGCAGCGCGACCGAAGCTGGTGCTGGTGGATGAACTGGCGCACAGCAACGCCCCCGGCAGCCGTCACGCCAAGCGCTGGCAGGATATTCAGGAACTGCTCGCCGCTGGCATCGACGTCTTCACCACGGTCAACGTCCAGCACCTGGAAAGCCTCAACGATCAGGTGCGCGGCATCACCGGTGTGCAGGTCCGCGAAACCCTGCCGGACTGGGTTCTGCAGGAAGCCTTTGAACTGCTGCTGATCGACCTGCCACCGCGCGAATTGCTCGAGCGTTTGCGCGAGGGCAAGGTCTACGTGCCCGAACAGGCGCGGGCGGCGATCGATGCATTTTTCACCCAGACCAACCTCACCGCACTGCGCGAACTGGCGATGCAAACGGCTGCTGCGCAGGTCGATAACGATCTGGCGCAGGGTTATCGCCAGCTCGGTCAGGCCGCGCCAGCGGTGCGCGGGCGCTTGCTGGTCGGCGTCGATGGCGATGCCCAGGCTGAACGTCTGGTGCGTCACGCCAGTCGCGTCGCGCAGCGTCGGCATTTGCCGTGGAGTCTGGTGCATGTCGACAACGGCAGTGTGCGTGACGAGCAATCGCGCCTGCGCCTGCAAAGTGCCCAGCAACTGGCTGAACGCCTCGGCGGCGAAGTGGTGCTGCTGCGTGCCGGCGAGGTGGCGAAAACCCTGATCCAGCACGCCGCCGAACGCCGCGCCAGTCTGGTGCTGGTCGGCCAGTCGCGGCCGCGTTTGCGCCGGCGTCTGTTCGGCGGTGGTCTCGCTGCGCGGCTGTTGCGTCAGGCTCATGGGCTGGAAATCAATGTCCTCGACAGTGATGAACAACCGCAGCAACCGCATGCCCGCAGTCCGCTGACGCTGGTGTGGTTCGACTACGCATTGGCGCTGGTTGCGACGCTATTGGCGACGGCACTGGCATGGGCGGTGTCGAGCGTGTTGCCGCTGCCGAACATCTCGCTGGTGTTCCTCGCCGCGGTGTTGCTGGTGGCGGTGCGCAGCAGCCTCGGCCCGGCGCTGGCCTGTGCGGCGCTGTCGTTTCTGACCTACGACTTTTTATTCATTCCGCCGAATTTTTCTTTCAGCATTCAGCGCGAAGAAGACGTGCTGACCTTGCTGTTTTTCCTGTTGATGGCGGCGCTCACCGGTAACCTCGCCGCGCGCCAGCGCAGGCAGTTGCAGGCCTTGCGCGACACTCAGGAGGAAACCAGTGAATTGCTCGATCTGTCGCGCAAGCTCACTGCAGCGACCGATCGCCAGGCCGTGGTCAGCGCCGCCGCGCAACACCTCAACGGCTGGAACGATCTGCAGCTGTGTCTGCTCAACCGCGATGGCCAGGGCGGCTGGAACGTTGAGACTGGCGGACCGCTGCTTTTTACCGAAGCCGAACGCGCCGCCGCCGATTGGGCGTGGCAGCATGATCAACCGGCGGGCATGGGCACCGGCACGCTACCGTTGGGGCGTTGGTGGTGGTGGCCGCTCTCAGTCGAAGACGGGCCGTTGGCGCTGCTCGGCGTGTGCGCCAAAGAAGGCCAGAGCCTGAGTGGCCAGCGCCGTCGCCTGCTGACCGCGTTGAGCCAGCCGCTGGCGCAGGCATTGGCGCGCGCGCAGTTGGCCGACGATCTGGAAGCCGCGCGCCTGCATGGCGAAACCGAACAATTGCGTAGTGCCTTGCTGGCCTCGGTGTCTCACGATCTGCGCACGCCGCTGACCGCCATGCGCGGCAGCATCGACAGCCTGCTGGCGCTCGGCGAAGCGATCCCGCTGGAGGACCGCCGCGAACTGCTCGAAGGCACCCGCGATGAAGCCGAACGCCTCGACCGCTACATCCAGAACCTGCTCGACATGACCCGCCTCGGCCACGGCGCGCTGAAACTGGCGCGCGACTGGGTGTCGCCGGCAGACATCGTCGGCAGTTCGCTGAACCGTCTGCGCGCGGTGCTCGCGCCGTTGCAGGTCAGCACCGAGGTGCCGGCCGAGTTGCCGTTGCTGTACGTGCATGCAGCGCTGATCGAGCAGGCGCTGGTCAACGTGCTGGAAAACGCCGCACGGTTTTCGCCGGTTCACGGCCGCTTGCAACTGAGCGCCGGCGCGGATGATCAGGAGATCTATTTCTCGGTCAGCGACGAGGGGCCGGGCATTCCCGAAGAGGAGCGGGCGAAGATTTTCGACATGTTCTACACCGCCGCGCGCGGCGATCGTGGCGGCCAGGGCACGGGCCTCGGGCTGGCGATCTGTCAGGGCATGGTCGGCGCGCACGGCGGCCGGATCAGCGTCGCCGACGGTATCGATGGCCGTGGCACGTGCATCACCTTGCACCTGCCATTGCAGACGCAGCCGGGGATGGACGGTGAAGCGTGAATCCGACTGCGCTACTCTCTTGCCACTCTTTTGTGTTGATGTGAATTCATGAGCCAGACCGCGACCATTTTGGTCATCGATGACGAGCCGCAGATCCGCAAGTTCCTGCGCATCAGCCTGGCGTCCCAAGGCTACAAAGTGCTCGAGGCCGGCACCGGCGCCGAAGGCCTGGCCCAGGCGGCGCTGAACAAGCCCGATCTGCTGGTGCTAGACCTCGGCCTGCCAGACATGGACGGCCAGCAAGTGCTGCGCGAATTTCGCGAATGGGCCACAGCGCCGGTGCTGGTGCTGTCGGTGCGCGCCAGCGAAGGGCAGAAAGTCGAGGCGCTGGATGGCGGTGCGAATGACTATGTGACCAAGCCGTTCGGCATTCAGGAATTCCTCGCCCGGGTTCGCGCCTTGCTCCGTCAGGCACCGACGGGGGAGGCGCAGCAGGCCGCGTTGAGCTTCGGCCCGTTGGCCGTGGATCTGGCCTATCGGCGGGTGCTGCTCGATGGTGTCGAAGTGGCGCTGACCCGCAAGGAATACGCGGTGCTGGCGCAACTGGCGCGGCATCCGGGGCGGGTGATCACCCAGCAGCAATTGCTCAAGGACATCTGGGGGCCGACGCACACCGAGGACAGCCACTACCTGCGGATCGTGGTCGGCCATCTGCGCCAGAAACTGGCGGATGATCCGACGCGGCCGCGGTTTATCGTGACCGAAGCCGGGGTGGGCTATCGCCTGCTGAATGAGGTTGGTCTGTAGGGATGTGGCGCCTGGTCTGACGCCTTCGCGAGCAGGCTCGCTCCCACATTTGGAATGCATCCCCCCGTGGGAGCGAGCCTGCTCGCGAAGAGGCCGGCAAAATCACTGAAAAACTTCAGTGTTCAACCCTGCTCCTGCTCATACCGATCCAGCGTATCGCTGGCAATCTCGCGCCCGAGCGCAATCAGTTCCGGTGCTTTGTAAAACTCGAAAAACCGGCACACGCGCTTCGGCACGTTGATCAGGATATCCGGCGGATACCCGGCGATCTTGTACTGCGCCAGCGAGGTCTGCATGACCTCGAAACTCTGGTTGATCAGATCAAGCAGCGAGGCCGGGCCGACGTTGTCGATGATGAAAGAACCCGTCGCGGATTTTGGCGCACCTTCACGCTCGGGCGCGGCGGCCGGTTGCTGGCTTTCCGGTTCGGCGCCTTCGAGCCAGGGATTGATGGCTGCCGCCTCGGCGCGCAACGCTTCCTGTTCGAGCTTCAATAATTGCTCGGCCTGTTTGCGGCGGAACGGCAGCTTCGAGCCCAGCGAATTGATCAAGCTGTCAAAACGCGAGCGGAACGCTGGCGGGCGCTCAATGACCGGCAGTTTGTATTGGCGCTGGTTGGTCGCGTTGAGATTGACCGCAATGATCAGGTCACAGTGACTCGACACCACCGGCACGATCGGCAACGGGTTGAGAATGCCGCCGTCGACCAGCATGCGATTGCCTTGCATCACCGGCGTGAACAGGCTGGGAATCGCCGCCGAGGCACGCATTGCCTGATGCAGGCAGCCTTCCTGAAACCAGATCTCCTGTTGGTTGGTGAGGTCGGCGGCGACAGCGGTGTAGGGGATGCGCAAGTCTTCGATATTGATCTCGCCGACGATCTTGCGGATCTGCCCGAAGACCTTTTCGCCGCGAATCGCCCCAAGGCGAAAGCTCACGTCGACCAGCCGCAGCACATCGAGGTAGTCGAGGCGCTCGATCCAGTTGCGGTATTCATCAAGCTTGCCTGCGGCGTAGATCCCACCGACCACCGCACCCATCGAACAACCGGCGATGCAGGCGATTTCGTAACCGCGCTTCTCGATTTCTTCGATGACGCCGATATGGGCATAGCCCCGGGCGCCACCGGAACCCAACACCAGTGCGACACGTTTTTTCATCCAGCTTCCTCCCGGCAAGCCTGCACAATGCACTGATCACCGAGCCGGCTCAATCGCCAAGGTCGCGGAGCGTGGCAGTAACGTCGTTTTTTTGCCCTTGCGGCGCGCTTCAGCGCTATTCTTCAGCCGCTTGTTTCATGCGCCGGCAAGGCACTTTTTCGCCGCCTGGCCGTCTTACCTGCACGATTGTTGACCTATTTTGAGGTGTGATTGATGAAAGCCTGGATCTGTGTGCCGTTGTTGGCGCTGGCATTGGCCGGTTGCGCCGGTAAAACCGCTTACCGCGACAGCTGTGGCAGCCAGCTCGACGCCGCCTGGCACGAGCTGGATCTGGCCAAGGCCGAAGGCTTTGCCGGCACCGTCAGTTATTCCAAAGCCTTGTCGCTGCTGACCGCGGCCAAGACCCAGCAGCAATTCGAAGGCTTCGAAGGCTGCAGCAAGAAAGCCGAGAAAGCGCGTTTCTACATCCGCGAATCCCGCGCCGGGCGATAAAACCGCAGCTGCAAGTTTCAAGCTGCAAGCCGCAAGCTAAAGGCAGACGCGCTCAGCTTGCAGCTTGTAGCCAGGAGCTTGCAGCTGTCTACGGAGTAGACCCCCATGATTGACCGGTTGGTGGCTCATATTCTGAGCCTGGAAGTGCGATTGCTGGCTTGTCAGGCGCGTATGACGGCGAGGACCGATCCCGAGGCGCTGCATGATTTGCGTACCACCGTGCGACGGTTGCGCAGTCTGTTGCGACCGTTGCGCGGCTTGCCGGGTGTCGAGCAGCTTGAAAGCGCCGCGTCTGCCGTCGGTGAACTGACCACGCCGTGGCGCGATCGCGAAGTGCTGGCGGCGTACCTGCTCAAGCATGATCAGCCGCAAGCCGCCGAGCGCCGCATGGCGCAGATGGCCGAGGCCTATCCGGCATTGGCGGCGAGCAACGAAGTGGCGTCGTTGATGATGATCCTCGATGCGTTTCCGCGGTTTTTGCGCGCTTCTCAGCGTCAGGGCCTGCTCAAAGGCTTGGACAAGCGCATCGAAAAACGCTTGGGCAAGCAATGGCAAAAGCTCGATGAAGCACTGCACGATCCCGCCCACGACCGTCATCGCCTGCGCCTTTTGATCAAACGCGTGCGTTATGGCATCGAAGCCTATCCCGAACTGGACCGTTTGCCCGCCGCGGCGTACAAGCGCTTGAAGTCTGCGCAGGGTGCGCTGGGTGACTGGCACGATTGCTGGCAGTGGCTGGCCAAGGCCGAACTGGAAGCGGATCTGCAACCGTGTGTCGCCACGTGGCAGGCGGGTCTGATCAAGGCGGAGCTCAAGGCTGATCAAGTGCTGGAAAAGCTCGATGCCGACTGCTTCAAATCTTCCTGAAACAACACCGATCCCCCGGTAGGAGTGAGCCTGCTCGCGATAGCAATCTGTCAGCCAACCCATCGTTGAATGTCCGACCGCTATCGCGAGCAGGCTCACTCCTACCTAAGGGAATCCGCGCTGCAAAGGGTGCCAAGGCCTTTCTGTCAGTCCATTTGACCGGAATAGACGCTGCGGCGCGCGGCGGGTCTGGTTAAGATCCGCGCATCCCTTTCCCGTTTGCCGAGGTTGTCATGCGCTTTTGCGATCTGCTCGATGCTGTCCGCCAACAACCTGAAGTGACGATTCCAGCCGAATGGGGCCAGGGCCGGGCCAGTTTTGGTGGCCTGGTGGCTGCGCTGCAATATGAGGCGATGCGCGGCAAAGTGCCGGCAGAGCGCCCGGTGCGTTCGCTGGCGATCACCTTCGTCGGCCCGGTCGAGCCGGGCGTGCCGGTGAGCTTCGAAGTGGAGGTGTTGCGTGAAGGTAAAGCCGTCAGCCAGGTGTTGGGCCGGGCGTTGCAGAACGGGCAGGTGGTGACGATCGTGCAAGGCAGCTTCGGTGCCTCGCGGCCGTCGGAGGTAGCGGTCGAAGCGTATCCGGCGCCGTCGATGAAACACTGGGACGAATGCCAGGAGTTACCGTACATCAAAGGCGTGACCCCGGAATTCATGCGCCATCTGGCGATGCGCTGGAGCGTTGGCGGCATGCCGTTTACCGGCATTGCGTCGCGCTTGATGGGCGGTTGGGTGCGCTTGCGAGGGGATGTCAAGGAAGAGCCAGTCAACGAGGCGCATCTGCTGGCCCTGGTCGATGCCTGGCCGCCGGCGCTGTTGCCATATCTGAAGAAACCTGCACCGGGCAGCACGCTGACCTGGACGATTGAATTCGTGCAGCCGTTACACGATTTGAGCACGCTGGACTGGTGCCAGTACCTGGCCGATATTGAATACGCCGCCGACGGTTATGGCCATGTTGCGGCCAAGCTGTGGAGCGCGAAGGGCGAGTTGATTGCGATGAGTCGACAGACGGTGACTATCTTCGCCTGAATCAATGCCGACGGTGGCGCTCACGCCAGGCGCGCCACCAGCCGCCACTCAGGAAGAATCGCGGAAAGGTCAGAAACTGCTCGACCAGCAATCGCGACACGGCATCTTTGCGATCACTGAACGGCTCGGAGGCTTGCGCCTCCAGGCTGTGGCCATGGCGCTGCAGACCCAGCGCCGCGACAATCCCGATCACACCGATGGCGACACTCGCCAGACTCAGGCTGAACACCCCGGACACGATCAGCAGAAACGCCACGATGAACAGCGGCACGGCAATCAGATGCAAAACCAGATTGGTCGGGTGCTGGTGATTGCCCGGGTAGGCGCGCCATTGCCACGCGGGAAGATTGGGGTGACGTTTGCCCATGTTGCTACTCCTTAATCCATGTTTGAACTCATGGTTGAAGAATAGGCCCGGGCGCGCAGGGCGGCGAATCAAGGTTGGCTATTGGAGTGATAGGCGTCATGGGTGGATTCGATGTCGATCCATCAGGCGCCTTCGCGAGCAGGCTCGCTCCCACATTGAATGCGTGGCGCCCGCGGATCCTTGTGGGAGCGAGCCTGCTCGCGAAAATGGACTCAGAGTTTCAACTGCCCGATCGCCTTATTGAGTTCCCCGGCCAACGTCGCCAACTCATTACTGGTGGTCGCCGAATCCACGGTCTGCTGCACGGTGTTCTCGGTCACATCACGAATGCTCACCACCGCCCGGTTCATTTCCTCGGCGACCTGGCTCTGCTGCTCCGCCGCCACGGCAATCTGCGTGTTGCTTTCGCGCATCTGCGCCACCGCCCCGGTGATTTCCGCCAGCGCCTCGCCAGCCTCCTGCGCCTGCTGCACGCAATCGTCAGCCTTGTACGAGCTCTCCTGCATGAAATCCACCGCATCGCGCGTGCCGGCCTGCAGCGCGGAGACCATGGTGGTGATTTCGTCGGTCGAGGTCTGCACCCGTTTGGCGAGATTGCGCACTTCATCGGCGACCACCGCAAAACCGCGGCCCATCTCACCGGCGCGCGCGGCTTCGATGGCCGCGTTGAGGGCGAGCAGATTGGTTTGTTCGGCGATGCTGTGAATCACGCTGACCACGCCGTTGATCTTCTGACTGTCTTCGGCCAGGCGTTGGATCATTTCTGCGGTCTGCTGCACGCCGCTGGATAATCCGGCAATCGACTGCTGCACCCGGGCGACCACTTGCTGGCCGCTGCCAGCCAGGCCGTCGGCGGACTTGGACAGGTCGCGGGTGGCGCCAGCGTGTTGGGCGATGTGGTAAACCGTGGCGGTCATTTCGTTGATCGCGGTGGCCGCCTGATCGGTCTCGCTCTGCTGGCCGAGCATGCCGTGGCGCACCTCGTTCATGCTCGACGCCAGTCGTGCGGCGCCGACATCCAGTTGCCGCGCGGTGCTGGCGACGGTGCTGACCACGCGCTGATAACCGGCCTGCATGGCGTTGAACGCATTGGCCATTTGCCCGACTTCATCGTTGCCGGCCAGCGGCACCCGCGCGCTGAGATCGCCGCTTTTCTCGACATGCAGCATGACGTCTTTCAGGGTGTTGAGCTGGCTGAGCAAAAAGCGGATCAGCAATTGCGAGGCGCCGAGCATCGCCAGCATCAGAATAAACACCGCCACCGCGTAGTGGCTAAAACGCTCGCTGAACACCTGGCTCAGGCTCGGCCCATAGGCGATCACCGCAACCTGTTCGCCATCAGCGCGGCTGAACACCTCGGCGCCCAGCAACGGGTTGTCGCCGAACAAGGGCAGGGCATCGATTGCATTCCAGCCGTTGCTGCCGGTGATTTCCAGCAGCGGCTGACCGTTGAGCCGCGGTGCTTCGCCGCGTTTGAAGCTCAGCACCTGCTCGACCTGGGGCAGCGGCTGGCCCGCCGGCCAAGCCTTGAGTAACTGCGCTTGCGCCTGCGCGGACGCTTGAGCTGCTTGGCTGCGAGCCTGTTGTTCGAGCTGCACGGCATACAACACCAGCAGCAGGGTGGTGACAAAGGCGACCGCATTGACCGCCCAGAATTTGTATTTCAGCGAGATATTGCTAAGCCAGGCACCCATGGAGGTCTTCTCTGATAGCGGAAACAGTTTTGGCAAGGTGCCATTATTGTGCCGCTATACAGGTCAGTAGACCTTGATATGAATCAACAGACGACGCGGTCCCGCCTTTATGTAGGAGTGAGCCTGCTCGCGATAGCGGTGGCTCAGGCAAAAAATTTATTGACTGACCCAACGCTATCGCGAGCAGGCTCACTCCTACATGGGGCTTCGGGTGTGTCAGATGAGGGTGGGCAGGTTGAAAAACGCGCGGGCACACGCGGTGGTATGCGCTGCCAGATCCTCTTCGGTTTCACCACGATGCAACGCCACTTCGCGCAGTACCTCAGTCAGATACGCTGGCTCATTGCGTCCATTCTTCGGCTTCGGTCGCAACGTGCGCGGCAGCAGATAGGGCGCATCACTTTCCAGCATCAGGCGTCCGCGTTTGATCTCTTTCACCAGCGGATGCAAGTGCGTGCCGCGACGCTCATCGCAGATCCAGCCGGTGATGCCGATGTGCAGATCGAGGTCAAGGTAACTGAACAACGCCTTGCGCTCGCCAGTGAAGCAATGCACCACGGCGGCGGGCAGTTGATCGCGAAAATCCTTGAGGATCTCCAGCAGGCGCTGGCTGGCATCGCGCTCATGCAGAAATACTGGCAATTGCAACTCGACGGCCAGCGCCAAGTGCTCTTCGAGGACCTTCTCCTGCTGCGGGCGCGGCGAGAAATCCCGGTTGAAATCCAGCCCGCATTCACCCACGGCGACCACATTGGCTTCGTTGAGCAGACTGCGCAGACGTCGCGCGCTGTCGGCATTCCAGTCGCTGGCCGAATGCGGGTGAATGCCGGCGGTGGCGAACAGCCGCTGGCCGCTGTCATCCAGTTGCTGACACAGCTCCAGCGCCTGTTCGCTGCCTTCGACGCTGGTGCCGGTCAGCACCAGTTGGCAGACGCCGGCTGCATAGGCGCGCTCAAGCACCGCCGCGTGTTTGTCGGCGAAACTGGGGTTGGTCAGGTTGACGCCGATATCGATGAGTTGCATGGTGCTACCTCGGGCCGAAGGCCGGAAAGCATACCAGAGCTGTAGATTCATAAGAAAAGCCAAGAACTACAACGACTTATGGCTGTCTGTTGAGGCCGCGAGAGTCCCGGGGTGGCGGCGATGCTGTCACTGTGCCAGTCTTTCGCACTTTACCAGCGCTCCAGGCGCTCTGTTTTCGTCGGTGATTTCGCTTGAAATCGCCCCGTATTCTTTTCGGAGAGTGGATGCATCGTCCCTCGGTTTTGCTGCTGTTGTGCGCCTCGCTGCTGCTGCCGCTGACGGCGCTTGCGCGCCTGCCCGGACCACTGCAAGCCGTGCCGGCGGCCAAGGTCCGTGACCTGTCCGAGATCCGCAGCAGCCGCGTCTTGCGCGTGCTGGTCAATCAGAGCCGCAACAGTTCCGGTGAGGTTCAAGGCCAGACCATCGGCGTCGAATACCATCGCCTGCGCGCCTTCGAGCAATATCTCAATGGCCACGCCCGCGACGGTCAGGAAGTCACCCTCAAGATCATCCCCAAAGCCAAGGACCAGTTGCTCGGCGCGTTGCAGCGTGGCGAAGGTGACATGGTCGCGCCCGGTGAATTGATGGACTTGCCGGGTGGCTACGCGGTCTCCAGCAGCGAGCCGATCGCCCGCGACGTGCCGTTGGTACTGGTCGGGATCAAGGGCCAGCGGCGCTATACCAAGGTCGAACAACTCTCCGGCAAGACCTTGGCGTTGCCCACCGGCAGCGCGGCGGGGGAGGCGGTCAGTCAGCTCAATCAGAAACTGGCGCTGCACAAGCTCGCGCCGATCAACATCGAATGGGTCGATCCGACGCTGGCCGTGGAAGACGTGCTGGAAATGGTTCAGGGCGGCATCTTTCACCTGACCGTGGTCGAACTGCCGATTGCCGAACGCTGGGGCAAGATTCTGCCCAAGCTGCGCCTGGATCGCCAACTGGTCATCAGCGAGCCGGGCGAAGAGCATTGGTTCGTGCGCCGCGATGCCTCGATGTTGCGTGCGAGCATCGATCGCTTTCTGAGCGGCTACAAGAAGCCCTCGAACGAAGACGCCGCGTTTCTGCGCATCTATCGACGCCTGTATCAGGTCCACTATCCGCTGGCCAAGGCCGACCGTCAGCGCCTGGAAAAGCTGCGCCCGACTTTGCAGAAACATGCCCAGGCGCAGAACATGGACTGGCTCAATCTGGCGGCACTGGCGTTCAAGGAATCGCGCCTGCAACCCAATGCCCGCAGCGGTAGCGGCCCGACCGGCTTGATGCAGATCACGCCGTCGGCGGCCCAGCGTGTCGGCGTGAGCAATATCCAGAATCTCGATGCCAATGTGCAGGCCGGGGCCAAGTACCTGGCGATGATCCGTCGCAAATTCTTCAACAGCCCCAAGCTCAACGAGCGTGAACGCATGGCCTTCACCCTCGCGGCGTACAACATCGGCCCCGAGCGCGTACAGGGCATGCGCGCCGAAGCCCGGCGGCGCGGGCTCAACCCCAATCAATGGTTCTTTCAGGTCGAGCGCATTGCCATGGAGCAGGTGGGGATGGGCGCCGTCAGCTATGTTAATAGCGTGAACAAGTACTACTTGGCGTACGACCGGGAACGGGAGTCGTTGGAGCCTGGGTCGCAAAAAGTCGCCATACGTAAGTAATCTAATAAATCGATTGGTATGGCGAAGTTTTTGCGCTTTTAACATGAGATTTATTGATTAATATAGCGGCCAACCAACACATAAAACCTTTCGCAACAACAAGGAACGCCCCATGAGCTCTCTGATCAACAAAGTACTGTTCACCCGCGCTGGCTACGGCCTGACTGTCCTGCGCATCGCGGTCGGCGTGATCTTCGCCGCCCACGGTTCGCAGAAGCTGTTCGGCCTGTTCGGTGGCTACGGTCTGGCGGGCACCGCGCAATGGATGGAAAGTATCGGTCTGACACCGGGCTACCTGATGGCGACATTGGCTGGCGGTACCGAATTCTTCGCCGGTCTGGCACTGATCATCGGCCTGCTGGTGCGACCTGCGGCGCTGGGTCTGGCCTTTCTTTCGCTGGTGGCGATCTTCTCGGTGCACATCGGCAACGGTCTGTTCATGGCCAACAACGGTTACGAGTTCGCCCTGGCCTTGCTGGCCGGCAGTATCGCGGTGCTGATCGAAGGCGCCGGCAAACTCTCGGCGGATCGCGCCATCGCCGGTTGAGCGCTCTAACTCAAGGCAAAGGCCCGCATTGTGCGGGCCTTTTTTTGTTGCGGGCGATTCTTGACACTGGTCGGTCACGTTATCTAGGATGTTGCTCATGCGCCGATTTAAACAGCTACTTGCGGGGCGCCAGGTGACTCAGACAGTTGCCGTCAGAAGCCGGAACAGGGCTTCGAAATACCGCTAAAGCGCTGGTTCGGTGTTGCCTCTCACCTGCCATGCAGACTTTTGAGGCAGAGACACGACACGATGAATGCACTACGCCCTCCAGCACGTCCCGCACCGATCACGGCGCATATCACCCAGCGCAATCCAAAAATTCTTCTTGGCGGCAAACACCAGCCGACGCTGTTGCGTTATCTCGATGGCTGGCCACGTCGCAGCGGCGGTCCGGCCGCGTTCCTGATTCAGTTTGTCGACGACGGCGAGTCGCTGGCGCGGTTTGCCAGTGACAGTTTCGATCTGGCGGTGATTCAGGCGCCGAGCGCGGAAGAAGCGCCGGAAATGATCAAGCAACTGACCCGCGTAGCGCGGCAGGGCCTGATCACCCGGCGCTGAAGCGCTTTACGGATATTCAATCTCCACGATGTAAACCAGCTTCTCGCCTGTCGGCGTCTGTACCCGGACTTCCGCGTCCAGCGCCTTGCCGATCAAGGCGCGGGCCAGCGGCGAGTCGATGCTGATGAGGCCGAGTTTCAGATCCAGTTCATCCGGGCCGACAATGCGGTAGCGCGATTGCTTGCCGTCTTCGTCTTCGATGGTCACCCAGGCGCCAAAATAGACCTTGTTCGGATCGCTGGGTTTTTCGCTGACGACTTTCAGCGCTTCCAGGCGTTTGGTGAGAAAGCGCACGCGACTGTCGATCTCGCGGAGCATTTTCTTGCCGTAGGTGTATTCGGCGTTTTCCGAACGATCGCCTTGCGCCGCCGCCTCACTGACTGCTTGCGTCACTTGTGGGCGGCGCACATGCCACAATTCATGAAATTCGGCGCGCATCCGCGCTTCACCTTCAGGGGTGATCAGCGCGGTGCCGGCAGTGCGGGGAGGGCGATAACGGCTCATGGCAACTTCTTGTGATTGAGACCGCTGGAGTCTATCAACCCTCGCGCAACACTGTCAGCGGGCTGGCGTTAAGCGCACGACGAGTGCCAAACACGCCGGCACCGCCGATCAGCACCGCGCCGATCAATGGCAGCACCAGCAACCACGGATGTGGATGCCACGGCAGGTCGAAGGCAAAGCGATACAGCACCAGACTCACCACTTCCGAACCGATGGCCGCGAGCAAACCGCTCACCGCACCGAGCAGGCCGAATTCGATGCGTCGCGCCTTGATCAGCAATTGCCGCTCGGCCCCCAGCGCCCGCAACAGTGCGCCTTGGCGAATACGCTCATCCAGTGTCGCTTGCAAACCGGAAAACAGCACCGCCATCCCTGCCGCCAGAACGAACAACAACACGTATTCCACCGCCAGAGTGACCTGGGCGAGGATGCTGCGCAGTTGCTCGAGCAGCGCTTCCACCTGAAGAATGGTCACCGCCGGGAAGGTGCGCGACAGTTCGACAATCTGCTGATCATGACCGGGGGCCAGATAGAAGCTGGTCAGGTACGTCGCCGGCAGATCCTTCAACGTGCCGGGCTGGAAGATCATGAAGAAGTTCGGCTGGAAATTGTCCCAGTTGATCTCGCGCAGGCTGGTCACTCGCGCTTCACGGTTGACCCCGCCGACGCTGAACACCATGTGGTCGCCCAGTTTGAGTTTGAGACTTTCGGCGACTTTGCCTTCCACCGAGACACCCGGCACATCGTCGCCTGGCTGGTCCTTCCACCATTCACCCGCGGAGAGCTTGTTGCCGGGCGGCAGATCCGCCGCCCAGGTCAGGCTCAAATCCCGTTGAATCGCACGATCCCCCGCCGAATCCTTGCTGACGATTTGCTGCACCGCTTCGCCGTTGATGCTGATCAGGCGCCCCGGCACGACCGGATAGAGTGGCGCGGCTTGCGCAGAGACTTTGATCAGGTGATCGGTAAAGGCTTGTTTGTCGCCCGGCAGGATATTCAGTGCGAAATAGTTCGGCGCGTTTTTCGGCAACTGGTTCTGCCAGGTATCGAGCAGTTCACCACGCAGCAGGGCGATCAAGGCCATCGACAGCAGAATCAGACCGAATGCCAGTGACTGGCCCGCCGCCGCCAACGGATGGCGCAGCAGTTGTCCCAAGCCCAGGCGCCACGGCAATGAGGCACGGGCGAGCATGCGCCGCAAGCTTTGCAGCAACAGTAACAGCAAGCCACCCAGGACCAGCGCCGCCACCACACCGCCGCCGAGCAGGGCGAAGGTCAGCAACAGATCCAGGCTCAGCCGCCACATGATCAGGCCCAGCGCGCCCAATGCGGCGCCGTAGACCATCCAGGTGCTCGACGGAATCGGCAGCATGTCGCGGCGCAACACCCGCAGCGGCGGCACGCGACCCAGTGCGGCCAGCGGCGGCAAGGCAAACCCGGCCAGTGCCACCAGCCCGGTGCCGATCCCGGCAATTGCCGGAAACAGGCCGCCCGGTGGAACATCGGTCGGCAGCAAATCATGCAGCAGCGCGAACAGGCCCAGTTGCGCCAGCCAGCCCAGCAGCGCACCGCTGAGGGCGGCGAGCAGGCCGAGGACTGTCAGTTGAATACTGAACAACAGCATGGTTTCGCGCCGCGACAGGCCGAGACAGCGCAGCAAGGCGCTGGCATCGAAACGGCGACTGGCGAACCGATTGGCCGAAAGCGCCACCGCCACCCCGGCCAATAACACCGCGACCAGACTGGCCATGTTCAGATAACGCTCGGCTTTGCCCAGGGCGCCGCCGATCTGTCGGTTGCCGTCGCGCGCGTCCTGAATGCGCTGATTGGCGGCGAGCCCGGGTTTGATCAGTTGCCGGTAGGTTTCCAGCGCCTGCGGTTCACCGCGCCACAGTTCGCGATAACTGACCCGGCTGCCCGGTTGCACCACGCCGGTGGCGGCGAGGTCGGCGAGGTTGATCATCACCCGCGGGGTCAGGCTGTAGAAGTTACCGGCGCGATCCGGCTCGTAAGTCAGTACCCGTGCTAGCTTCAGGGACTTCATGCCGACGTCGATGCTGTCGCCGATTTGCAGATCCAGTGCGGTCAGCAGGCGTGCCTCGACCCAGGCTTCGCCGGGTTGCGGTTCGCCGCCCACTTCTTCGGGCGCGAAAGGTGCCGCAGCGCTTTTCAATTCACCGCGTAGCGGGTAGGCGCGGTCGACGGCTTTGATGCTCGACAACTGAATACCGTTGTCGGTAGCGATGACACTAGAGAACTCCACCACTTGCGCGTGCTGCAGGCGCAGTTCGCTGCCGCTTCGGATTTGTTCTTCACGCGCTGGTGAACTGCCCTCCAGCACCAGGTCGGCGCCTAGAAACTCGGTGGCGCGCAGGGTCATGGCGCCATTCAGGCGGGCACCGAAGTAGCCGATGGCGGTACTCGCCGCCACAGCCACTACCAACGCAAAAAACAGCACGCGCAACTCACCGGCGCGGGCATCGCGCAACAGTTGGCGTATCGCGAGACTGCACAGACGCAACAGCGGCAGGCGCACCATCAAGGCTCCAGAGGGGCGACCAGGCGCCCGGCTTCAAGACGGATCAGGCGCCGGCAACGATGGGCCAGGCGTTCGTCGTGGGTCACCAGCACCAGGGTGGTGCCGCGTTCCTTGTTCAGTTCGAACAGCAGATCGCTGATGCGCTCGCCGGTGTGGCTGTCGAGATTGCCGGTCGGTTCATCGGCGAACAGCACGTCGGGTTCGGCGGCGAAGGCGCGGGCGATGGCTACGCGTTGTTGTTCTCCACCCGAGAGCTGACGCGGCGAGTGGGTCAGGCGCTGGCCGAGACCGACGCGCTCGAGCAATTGCGTCGCGCGCTCGCGGGCATCTTTGCGGCCGTCGAGCTCCAGCGGCAGCATGACGTTTTCCAGCGCATTGAGGCTGTCGAGCAATTGAAACGACTGGAAGACGAAACCCACGTGTTCGGCACGAATGCGCGCGCGCTGGTCTTCGTCGAGATTGCTCAGGCCTTGCCCGGCGAGCACCACTTCGCCGCTGCTCGGCAGATCGAGACCGGCGAGCAGGCCGAGGAGGGTGGATTTGCCCGAACCGGAGGCGCCGACGATGGCCAGGCTGTCGCCCTTGTTCAGTTCCAGGCTGAGTTCGTGCAGGATAGTCAGTTCACCTTCCGCGCTGGCTACCACTTTGCTGAGGTCCTTCGCGGTGAGAATGCTTGCGCCCATGGAGAATCCGATGCGAGTGTGGTTTTTGAGTGCTGGCCTGGCCTTGATGTGCATGGCCCAGAACGCAGCGGCGGGTACGGTCCTGATCGTTGGCGATAGTATCAGCGCCGGTTTCGGACTGGATACCCGCCTGGGGTGGGTGTCGTTGCTCGAACAACGGCTCAAACAGGAGGGTTTCGACGACAAAGTGGTCAATGCCTCCATCAGCGGCGACACCAGCGCGGGAGGCCAGGCGCGGCTGCCGGCGCTGCTTGCAGAGCATAAGCCGGAGCTGGTGATCCTCGAGCTGGGGGGCAATGACGGCCTGCGCGGAATGCCGCCAACGCAATTGCAACAAAACCTTACCTCGATGATCGACAGCGCTCGCCAGGCAGGTGCCAAGGTACTGTTGCTCGGCATGCAATTGCCGCCCAATTACGGCAAGCGTTACACCGATGCGTTTGCCGAGGTGTACGGCAAGCTCGCCGAAGAGAAAAAGGTCCCGTTGGTGCCGTTTTTTCTTGAAGGTGTCGGCGGCCATCCGGACCTGATGCAGGCCGACGGTCTGCACCCGGCAGCCGGGGCTCAGGGCAAGTTGCTGGAAAATGTCTGGCCGACGCTAAAACCACTGTTATGAGGCTTTTCTAGCGGCAGGCTTTCGGCTAATGTGGCGCCCCCTTATTCGGAGGCCCCGATGCCGCGTCCTGCCTGGTCCCTGTTTGCCTACCAACTGATCGAGCCTGACGAACAGCTGGATCTGTTTGCCTGCCAGGAAGTGCGGGTGCATCTGGTGACCCGTCAGCTCGAACTCGGCGGCTCGGCCGATCGCACCTTGTGCGGCAGTCTGTTGCCGGCGCAACCGCGCTGGTCGAGCGTGGATCGCCGGGTGTTTCAGGATCAGCGCCTGTGTTCGCTGTGCCGGGCCATTCTGGAATCGCAGAAGCGCGGCACCTCGCCGATCTGGCCGGAGCTGCGTTTCGAGCTCTGACCCTGTGCAAGCGAGCAGGCTCGCTCCCACCCTGAACGCACCCTGTCGCCTATAGCCGCGCTACCTCCCCGAATTCCCATGCCGCGGTGTACAATCGCGCGCTTGTACCCTTGATGATCATGCGAAGGATTTTCCGGATGTTGCCGCGCTTTCCTGCCGTCACCCGCTGCCTGTCACTTGCCGCCCTGTGTGTGGCCGGTCCCGTTGCTGCATTGGAGCTTCCCCTGCCACCGCCTGGCGAAGACATCGTCGGCCAGGTGCAGGTGATCAAAGCCAAATACGAAGATACGTTTGCCGATCTGGGCACGAAGTACGATCTGGGCTACTCGGAAATGGTCGCGGCCAACCCCGGTGTCGATGCCTGGTTGCCTGGCGCCGGCACCGAGATCGTGTTGCCGACGCGCTTCATTCTGCCGGCAGGACCGCGCGAAGGTATCGTCATCAACCTCGCCGAATACCGCCTCTACTACTTTCCCAAAGGCCGGAACGTGGTCTACACCTTCCCGCTGGGCATCGGTCGTGAAGGCTGGGGCTCGCCGATTGCGCACACCTCGATCATTGCCAAAACGCCCAATCCGACCTGGACACCGCCGGCTTCGATCAAGGCTGAACACGCCGCTGATGGTGACCCGCTGCCAAACGTCGTGCCAGCCGGTCCGGACAACCCGCTGGGGCCGTTCAAGTTCACCCTCGGCACACCGGGTTACCTGATCCACGGCTCGAACAAGAAGTTCGGCATCGGCATGCGCACCAGCCACGGCTGCTTCCGCATGTTCAACAATAACGTGCTGGAAATGGCCGACATGGTGCCGGTCGGCACGTCGGTGCGCATTCTCAACGATGCCTACAAGTTCGGCAGCAGTGGTGGCAAGGTCTATCTGGAAGCCCACACGCCGATTGACGACAAGGGCAATCCTTCGGTGGTCGACAAGCACACGGCGGTCATCAACGCGATGCTCAAGCGTGAAGACGTTACCAGCAATCTGCGTGTGAATTGGGATGTGGTGCGTGACGTGGTCGCGGCCGAAGACGGGCTGCCAACGGAAATCGGCACACCGAGCGGTTCGGCACCGATTGTTGCGAATACGCCGATCGACATGCAGCAGTAAGTCGCAAGTCCGAGCCCGTCGCCGCGTTACGCAGCGACGGGTTTTTTTTGGCCCGCAGAAAAGCATCAGGCATAAAAAAGCCGACCCGAAAAAATCGGGTCGGCCTGATAACAATCCCGAGGGATTATTACTTGCGGCTAGCTTTGTCCAGCATGCGCAGAGCACGCTCGTTAGCTTCGTCAGCAGTCTGTTGTGCTTTTTGAGCAGCAGCCAGAGCTTCATCAGCTTTACGGTAAGCTTCGTCTGCACGAGCCTGGGAGCGAGCAGCTGCGTCTTCAGTAGCGGTCAGACGTGCTTCGGTTTCTTTCGATGCGCTGCTGCAACCGGTAGCCAGAACTGCGGCCAGAGCCAGAGCAGAGAATTTCAGAACGTTGTTCATCGTGTTCCCCTTCAAGGACTTTCAAATTAAGTAGCTGTCTCCTCACGATTGAGGAAATAGCCGGCGTACATACTACCCATTACTTGTAGTAAGTAAACTGACGTAGCGCAAGAAGCAAAAAAAATTGTAGGCGTTGATTCTTTTTCGAGCAACTTTTAACTGCGCTGTATAAAAAACATCCAGCTGCAAGCCCCGCCCCGAGCGACTTGATTGGAAAAAGTTCCCTGCTTGTGATGCTCTTTTCGCGTCTTCGGCTAAAGTCTGTCTAAATGAATTCGTCGATACTTTTGTTCCGTTTCCGTGAGCGGCCTGGCGTATCTTTTTGATGCTCAGGTGACTTTATAAAAGGTTGCACGTCTCAAGTCTCAACAACCGGCAATGTTCAGCTGAGCGGCCCGCAAAGATCTTCTTCTGCGGCTGTCCTGCGTCCCCCGGAGCCACCCCGCGCAACGCGCTCAATGACGAGCGCATCTTGAGCATTCCCGCCAATGGTGCCTACTATTTATCAGGTGTCAGGGTGCGCGAGATCGGTGTGGCTCTTCTCGGTGTCCGTAAGGCACGGGGTGGCGTAGATGTTCCTTCGCCGGGAAAACATCGGTAAGGTAGGGGTCACAATCCAAGACCCGCGAGGAGTAGTGATGAGCGAGGCGTTGTCCATCCACCATGACCAGGCTGGTCATCAGTTCGAGACCACCGTGGACGGTCATCGTGCCTATCTGACCTATATGGATCTGGGGAAACAGACCCTGGATATCTATCGCACGTTCGTGCCCAACGCCCTGCGTGGCCGGGGCGTTGCTGCCGCGCTGACCGAAAGTGCGTTGAATTACGCTGAAGAAATGGGCTACACGGTGATCCCGTCGTGCTCCTACGTCGAGCGCTACATGGAGCGCCACCAGCGCCGCGCCGCGAAAATCTGAACGGCACACACAAAAACGCCGGGCACTGCCCGGCGTTTTTTTTATGCCTGCAAAACGTCGATCAGGTGCGCTGACGTTTCGGCAATACGTCCTTGAGCTTGGCGTGCATGCTGCGCAGGGTGGTTTCGGTGGCGGACCAGTCGATGCACGCGTCGGTGATCGACACGCCGTATTGCAGATCGGCGAGGTCTTTGGGGATCGCCTGGCAGCCCCAGTTCAGATGGCTCTCGACCATCAGGCCGATGATCGACTGGTTGCCTTCAAGGATCTGGTTGGCGACGTTTTCCATCACCAGCGGTTGCAGGGCCGGGTCCTTGTTGGAGTTGGCGTGGCTGCAATCGACCATGATGTTCGGCTTGATCTTGGCCTTGTTCAGCGCCTGCTCGCACAGGGCGACGCTGACCGAATCGTAGTTCGGCTTGCCGTTACCGCCGCGCAGCACCACGTGACCGTAGGCGTTGCCTTTGGTGGTGACGATCGACACGCCGCCTTCCTGGTTGATACCGAGGAAGCGGTGCGGGCTCGACACTGACTGCAGGGCGTTGATCGCCACGGTCAGGCCGCCATCGGTGCCGTTCTTGAAGCCGACCGCCGAGGACAGGCCGGAAGCCATTTCCCGGTGGGTCTGCGATTCGGTGGTGCGCGCGCCAATTGCCGACCAGCTGATCAGGTCCTGCAAGTACTGCGGCGAGATCGGGTCGAGGGCTTCGGTGGCGGTCGGCAGGCCTTTTTCCGCCAGATCCAGCAGCAACTGGCGACCGATATGCAGGCCGTCCTGAATCTTGAACGAGTCATCCAGGTACGGGTCGTTGATCAGGCCTTTCCAGCCTACGGTGGTGCGCGGCTTTTCGAAGTACACGCGCATCACCAGATACAGGGTGTCGGAAACTTCTTCGGCCAGCACCTTGAGGCGATCGGCGTATTCGTGGGCAGCCTTGATGTCATGGATCGAGCACGGGCCGATCACGACGAACAGACGGTGGTCGGTGCCGTCAAGAATGTTGCGAATGACTTCGCGGCCCTTGGTGACGGTGCGCAGGGCGGCGTCGCTCAGAGGGATATCGCGCTTGAGCTGATCGGGAGTGATCAGGGTCTCGTTAGAGGCGACGTTCAGGTCGTTGATCGGTAAATCAGCCATCGTTTACTCGTCAGGTCACGGGTGCCGGCCGCCAGCGATCCCCGCGCGGCGGGGCACAGCAGATTTAGCGCGTCGGGGGAGCCGAACCTTAGCGCGTCGGGCGCTGCTCGACAATGGGCAAACGGCGCTTTAGTCCAATGTCGGCGGCATAAAAGCCTTGCGCACGGTGTCGTGGGAGAACTCGTCAGCGTGCTGCTCGACCCATTGCAGGGCCAGCGCCTGAATATCCTGCAGATCGTCGTGGCTGTTTTTCATTCGGTAGAAGCGCTCGATCTGACACACCTGCTCACCCATTCGCGCACTGAACAGCGTCTGCTCGTCGGTGAAAGCGATCCCGACCAGGTAACCTTTCTTGCGCCGCAGACACCACGCCACATAGCCCGGGTAACACAGCTCGGCATTCACGCTTGGCATGCGCACCTGCAACGCGGTGCCATGGCGCCATGCGCGGTGGTAATTGCAAGCGATGCCGCCGAGGCTGATAGTGTGCAGCTGTTGTCTGGAAATGCATTCAGGCTTGAGCAACGTCAATTCAACCGGCACTTCGTCCGGATGAGGAATGAAACGTCCCATGAGCACGGACTCCCTGTGTCGGCCATCTGACATTGTTTCCCCCAGTATAGTGGTCGAATCCGAACTGACCGATTTCGACGCCGACCAGCGCCTGTTGGCGATGAGTGGCGTTTCCCTGGTGATATTCACCAGCGTCGGCTGCGCCAGTTGCCGCTATGCCCGCGAAGTGTTGCCGGGGCTGGCGTTGGCCGTCGATCACCTGTGCTGGATCGATGCCGGCGACAACGGCGGACTGGTCGAGCGTTATCAGGTATTTCATTTGCCAGCGCTGTTTGTGGTACGCGACGGCGAGTTCTTTGGCGCATTGCACACGCGCCTGACTGCCGATGCGTTGAACGCCGCGTTGGCGCAGGCATTGGGTCGAACTGCAGAGGAGTTGCCGTGATGGGGGCAGAGCACAAACCCGTGGTGGGGATTATCGGCACCGGGGCGATCGGTGGCTTTTACGGGGTGATGCTGGCGCGCGCCGGCTTCGATGTGCACTTTCTGTTGCGCAGCGAGTTTCCGGCGGTGGCTGAACGTGGCTTGCAGGTCAACAGCGCCGTGCATGGCCCGCTGACGCTGAATCCGGCGCAGGCCTATTGCGCCGCTGCCGACATGCCCAAGTGCGACTGGCTGCTGGTCGGCGCGAAAACCACCAGCAACGCCGATCTGGCGCCGGCGATTATCGAGGCGGCCAAGCCCGACGCCAAAGTGCTGTTGCTGCAGAACGGCCTCGACGTCGAAGACAGCTTGCGCCGACTGCTCCCCGATTCCCTGCATCTGCTGGGCGGCTTGTGCCTGATCTGCGTCCATCGCGAAGGCCCCGGCGTGATCACTCATCAAGCCTTGGGCGCGGTGAACATCGGTTACCACAGCGGTCCGGCCATTGATGAGCTGGCGCGCATGGCGATTGTCGAAGAGGGCGCCGGGCTGTTTCGCGCTGCCGGGATCGATTCCCAGGCGATGCCCAATCTGCATCAGGCACGCTGGCAGAAACTGGTGTGGAACATTCCCTACAATGGACTTTCGGTATTGCTGGGTGCCGGCACCCGCGCGCTGATGGCCGATGCCGACAGCCGCACGTTGATCCAGGCGCTGATGGTCGAAGTGGTGCAGGGCGCCAAGGCTTGTGGCCACGATATGCCGCCGGGCTACGCGGATTACCTGTTTACGATGACCGACAAAATGCCCGACTACTGGCCGAGCATGTACCACGACTTTTTGCACAAGCGGCCGATGGAGCTGGAAGCGATCTATGCTCGGCCATTGGCAGCCGCGAAAGCGGCAGGCTGCGAACTGCCGCGCATCGAATCGCTGTACCGCACTTTGGGATTTATCGACCGACGCAACCTTTAAGCCGGTCGCTCTGGGGGGAAACATGGCCAACAACATCGATGACAAACTGGTGCTGGCGATCTCGTCGCGTGCCTTGTTCGACCTGAGCGAAAGCCACAAGGTCTACCTGTCGAGTGGCGTTGAGGCCTATCGGCAATATCAGATCGAACACGAGGACGAGATTCTCGCGCCCGGCGATGCCTTCCCGCTGGTGGAAAAACTGCTGAGCCTGAACAGCCGCCTGGGCCGTGCGCGGGTCGAAGTGATCCTGGTTTCGCGCAACAGCGCCGACACCGGGCTGCGCGTGTTCAATTCGATCCATCATTACGGTCTGGCGATTTCCCGCGCGGCGTTTGTCGGCGGGCGCAGTCCTTATCCTTATCTGAAAGCCTTTGGTTGCGACCTGTTTCTGTCCACCCATGCCGAGGATGTGCGCGCGGCGCTGGACGCCGGTTTTGCCGCGGCGACGATTCTGTCCGGTGGCGCCAGCCGTGCTGCCAGTGACGAATTGCGCATCGCTTTCGACGGCGACGCGGTGATTTTTTCTGACGAGTCAGAGCGCATTTATCAGTCCGGCGGCCTCGCAGCGTTTCAGGCCAAGGAACGCGAGTCGGCGCGCGAGCCGTTGCGCGGCGGCCCGTTCAAGGGCTTTCTCGCGGCGCTCAATCTGCTCCAGCGCGAGTTTCCCGATGATGACTGCCCGATCCGTACCGCACTGGTCACCGCACGCTCGGCTCCGGCCCATGAGCGGGTCATCCGCACCTTGCGCGAGTGGGACATCCGCCTCGATGAATCGCTGTTTCTCGGCGGTCTGACCAAATCGGCGTTCCTCGAAGCCTTCGCTGCCGACGTGTTCTTCGATGATCAGACCGGGCATTGCGAGCTGGCCCGCGAAGTGGTTGCCACCGGCCATGTGCCCCACGGCATCAGCAACGAACCATCGATTTAAAGCCCTTTGGCTCAAGACGTTGCCTCGCCCGTCGTACTCGTCAAGGCACTGCTAAGCTGAATCAATCTCCGCCATGTTGGCTTGCGAGGAGGTCATATGATTCGTTCGATGCTGTATGCCACTGACCTCGGTCTGTACGCCCCGTTCGTGATGCAGCATGCCCTGGCGCTGGCGCGCACGTTCAATGCCGATCTGTATGTGGTGCACGCGGTGGAGCCGATGGGGCTGTTCGCCGAATCGGTGTTGCAGAGTTATCTCGACGAGCAGGCATTGAACGAATTCCACAGCCAGGGTCTGAAAACAGTCATCGCCAATATCGAGCAGCGCGTGCTGGAGAGCTTTCGCGAAGAACTCGGCGACGATGGCGAACTGGATCTGCAGCGCATACGTGCGGTGCGCGTACTGCAGGGCGATCCGTCGCAGGTGATTCTCGACCAGGTGCAGAAACTCTCGGTCGATCTGCTGATCGTAGGCAGTCACAGCCACGGGGTCGGCGCGGAAACACCCTTGGGGCGGACGGCGGCGCGGGTCCTGCAATTGGCCAAGGTGCCGGTTTATCTGGTGCCGCTGGTCGAGCGTCGGCGGCGCGAAGATCGCTGAGGCAAAATAATGGCGCTTTGATGAAAAAGTTCTAGATTTATTCTTCAAACCATTAATATAGTTATATACCGTCGCTGATGCCCGTGGCGTCTACCTGCTTTGAGGGATTGATATGAAGCTTCAACAACTGCGCTACATCTGGGAAGTGGCGCACCACGACCTCAACGTTTCCGCTACAGCCCAAAGCCTTTACACCTCACAACCGGGCATCAGTAAGCAAATCCGTCTGCTGGAAGACGAACTGGGCGTCGAAGTGTTTGCCCGCAGCGGCAAACACCTGACCCGCGTCACCCCGGCTGGCGAGCGCATCATCACCACCGCTGGCGAGATTCTGCGCAAGGTCGAGAGCATCAAGCAGATCGCTCAGGAGTTCTCCAACGAGAAAAAGGGCACCCTGTCGATCGCCACCACGCACACCCAGGCCCGTTACGCGCTGCCACCGGTGATCAGCAATTTCATCAAACAATATCCCGACGTGGCCCTGCACATGCATCAAGGCTCGCCGATGCAAATCGCCGAAATGGCCGCTGACGGCACCGTCGATTTCGCCATTGCCACCGAAGCGCTGGAGCTGTTCGGCGATCTGGTGATGATGCCGTGCTACCGCTGGAACCGTTGCGTGGTCGTGCCCCAGGGCCACCCGCTGACCAAGCTGCCGAAGCTGACGCTGGAAGCCCTCGCCGAATACCCGATCGTGACGTATGTGTTCGGTTTCACCGGCCGTTCGAAACTCGACGAAGCCTTCAGTCATCGCGGCCTGACCCCGAAAGTGGTGTTCACCGCCGCCGACGCCGACGTGATCAAAACCTACGTGCGCCTGGGTCTGGGCGTGGGCATCGTCGCTAAAATGGCGGTCGACACCAAACTCGACAACGATCTGGTGGTGCTCGACGCCAGCGAGTTGTTCGAGTCGAGCGTGACCAAGATCGGTTTCCGTCGCGGCACGTTCTTGCGTGGTTTCATGTGCGACTTCATCGAGAAATTCGCCCCTCACCTGACCCGCGAAGTCATGGCCAGAGCCATTCAATGCCACAACAAGCAGGAACTGGAAGAACTGTTCGACGGCGTCGAACTGCCGGTTCACTGATCCGCTGTCTCAGAGCACCTCGGTGACCGCGAATTGTTGCCGGGTGCCCGCCACCAGAATCTCCACCTCATCGCCCTCGAACTTGCCCAGCAGGCTTTTGCCCAGCGGCGAGCGCGGGGTGATAACGGTGATCGGCTGACCGACCACATCGACCTTCAAACCGGCTGCATCAGGCGCCAGGAATAGCCATTGCTCGCGGCCTCTTTCGTCTTCCAGACCGAGCAGGGCGCCGATCTCGATGCCACGCTGTTCATCGTAGGCACGCAGCGTCAGGTTCTGGCACAGCGCCAGCGACTGGCGAATCTCTTCGACCCGTTTCGCCTGACCGGCCGCCAGATACGACGCCTCCAGCCCCAGTGTGTCGTACTTGTTTTCGGCAATGTTCTCTTCGTGAGTCGCGGTTTCGTAAGCGGTCTGCGCAGCGCGCTCGGCGATGTCGAGATCGATGCGCAATTTGTCGAGAATCAGCTGGTGGACTGTGTGTTTATTCATGATCAATCGCAAAATTGCAAAACGTTGGCGCGGCTCTTTTCGCTGGGCGCGGTCTGGTCCTGCTGCAGCCAGAACTGGCATTTGGGGTTGGACGCGTTGCGCGAACTGGCGCGCGCCTGATCCAGTCGAGCCTGCTGTTCATTCTTGCGCAGATTTTCTTCGTACTGCTCGAACAGCGGACTCTGCGGCGGGATGTCCGGCCGGGCTTGCACCGGAACAGGCGCAGGCGGATTGGTGATCTGCTGCACGGCCTGCGCGACCGGCGCAAGCTGCTCGGCAAAGATGAACCGCGACAGCAGCCAGCAGGTCAGAGCGATGGCGAGAAAGCCCAGCCACATGCCCAGGGCGATGCTGCCGATCAGATGGAGAGCGCTAAGCTGAACAGGCAAGGGGCGACGCGAACGGGGACGGTAGGGCATGGCTGCCTCCTGGCGGTTAAATGCGGGCAAGTGGCGATTGTCGCACGAAGATTAATCGGCGTCGGCTCTTCTGCGCGAGGGCATTTATGCGGACAATCGACGCTTTTGCCAACGGGAGCCTTGAATGACTGAAACGAACACCCGCTGGGATATTTTCTGCACCGTCGTCGACAACTTCGGCGATATCGGCGTGACCTGGCGCCTGGCCCGGCAACTGGTCGCCGAGCATTCACTGACGGTGCGTTTGTGGGTCGATGATCTGCGCGCCTTCGAACGTCTCTGCCCACAGATCGATATCGACGCCGCGCAGCAATATCAGCAGGGCGTCGAGGTGCGACAGTGGCCCGTCGAGTGGGTGCACACTGACGCGGCTGACGTGGTGATCGCCGCGTTCGCCTGCAATCTGCCCAGCGATTACATGAACGCCATGGCCGCGCGCGAACGCCCGCCGCTGTGGCTGAACCTCGATTATCTCAGCGCCGAAGACTGGGTCGTCGGCTGTCACGGATTGCCCTCGGTCAAATATAAAACGGTGCAGAAGATCTTCTTTTTCCCCGGTTTCCAGCCAGGCACCGGCGGGCTGTTGCGCGAGCGCGGCTTGCTTGAGCAGCGTCGGCAGTTTCAAAACGATGCCGCAGCGCAGCGACAATTCCTGCAAGGGCTGGGCATCGAGCGCGCACCTGATGCGCAATTGATTTCGCTGTTTGCCTACGAGAATGCCGGGCTGGCCAGTTGGCTCGACGTGCTGGCAGCGGCCGATACGCCGACTCATCTGCTGGTGCCGGAAGGCCGGATTCTCGGCGATGTGGCGCGTTGGCTCGAAGTGGAGACGCTGACCGTCGGCGCCATTCATCAGCGCCGGGCGCTCACCGTGCAGGTGTTGCCGTTCGTCCGTCAGGATCAATACGACCATTTGCTCTGGTGCTGCGATTTCAACGCGGTGCGCGGTGAGGACTCGTTCGTGCGTGCGCAATGGGCGGGGCGGCCGATGCTCTGGCACATCTATCAGCAGGACGAAGACATCCACCTGGACAAGCTCGACGCGTTCCTCGCGCTGTACACCAAAGGCCTGTCGCCGGCGGCTGCCGAGGCGATGAACGGTCTGTGGCGCGCGTGGAGCGCTGGTCAGCCGATCGGTGAGCACTGGCTCGCGGCCCGCAAACACTGGCCAGAACTGCAGAAAAATGCCGAAGCGTGGTGTCTGGAACAGGCCTTGCAGGCGGATCTCGCCACGGCGCTGGTACAGTTTTACCTAAATTGGATATGATACGCGGCCTAGATTTTTGTAAATCCCATCCAAATTCGGATATTCGCAATGAAAACTGGTAAAGAACTCAAACCCGGTACCGTGATCCGTATCGACAACGATCCTTGGCTGGTTCAGAAAGCTGAATTCACCAAGTCGGGCCGTAACAGCGCGATCATGAAGACCAAGCTGAAGAACCTGCTGACCGGTTACAAGACCGAAACCGTTTACGGTGCGGACGACAAGCTGGACGACGTGATCCTGGATCGTAAAGAAGCCACCCTGTCGTTCATCAGCGGTGACACTTACACGTTCATGGACACCACTGACTACACCATGTACGAGCTGAACGCTGACGACATCGAAGCCGTTCTGCCGTTCGTTGAAGAAGGCATGGAAGACGTCTGCGAAGCCGTATTCTTCGAAGGCCGTCTGGTTTCCGTAGAACTGCCGACCACCATCGTGCGCGTAGTTGACTACACCGAAGGTTCGGCGCGTGGCGACACTTCCGGCAAAGTCATGAAGCCAGCCAAGCTGGCCAATGGTACTGAGCTGCAAGTTGCTGACTTCATCGAAATCGGTGACAAGATCGAAATCGACACCCGCGAAGGCGGTTCCTACAAAGGCCGTGCGAAATAAGCACTGCTTTTTACGGAAAGAAAAAACCCGACCATTGAGTCGGGTTTTTTTGTGCCTGCAATTCAGCCATCACCACCAATCCCTGTAGGAGTGAGCCTGCTCGCGATGGCGTCATACCAGTCGGCATATCCATCGACTGATACACCGCTATCGCGAGCAGGCTCACTCCTGCATGTGGGATGGGTTTATTTCAGATGCTCTTTCAGCTCTTGCGAAGCCTGCAACATCGCCGAACGCACCGCCGGCACCTGGCTAACCACGTTAAGCAAACCGTAATCGTGAATCATCCCGTTGTAACGCACCGACGTTACCGGCACACCGGCTTCGTCGAGTTTGCGTGCGTAGGCTTCGCCTTCATCGCGCAGTACATCGGCGCTGGCGGTTTGCACCAGTGCGGGTGGCAAACCTTTCAGTTGCGCGGTGGTAGCGCGCAGCGGTGAGGCGTAGATCTCGTTACGCTGTTTGGCGTCGGTGGTGTAGTTGTCCCAGAACCACTTCATCATGTTGCGGGTGAGGAAGTGTCCTTCGGCATACTGGTTGTAGGAACCGGTATCGAAGTTGGCATCGGTCACCGGCCACAGCAACGCCTGGAATCTGATCGCCGGGGTGCCCTTGTCTTTGGCCATCAGTGCAACCACCGCGGCCATGTTGCCGCCGACGCTGTTGCCGGCCACCGCCAGGCGTTTGCCATCGACATTGATCTCCTTGCCGTGTTCCGCCACCCATTTAGTGGCGGCGTAGGCCTGGTTGATCGCCACTGGGTAATGCGCTTCCGGCGAAGGGGTGTAATTGACGAACACCGCCGCCGCACCTGAACCGGCCACCAGATCGCGGACCAAACGTTCGTGGGTCGGGAAATCCCCCAGCACCCAGCCGCCACCGTGGAAGAACATGAACACCGGCAGCTCGCCCTTGACCCCGGCCGGCCGGACGATGGTCAGGCTCAACGGTTGGCCATCGACCTGGATGGTCTTCTCGCTGACATCGGCTTTTGGCAGTGTCAGTTTGACCCCGGACTGCGCGCCGACCAGCACGGCGCGAGCATCCTTGGGCGACAGCTGCTCGATCGGCTTGCCGCTGCCGGCATTCAGCACATCGAGAAACGTCTGGGTGTTGTGCTCGACATCACCGGCGAAGGCGCTGTGCACGGACAGGGCGAGAAGGGTACCGGTCAAGACTTTGCTGAAAGTGTTCATGTTCAATTTTCCTTGTTCGGGCCGGGGCTCAGTGATTACACGGTGACGTGCAGACGGACGTCGACGTTGCCGCGGGTGGCGTTGGAGTACGGGCAGACCTGGTGAGCAGCGTCGACCAGCGTTTGCGCATCGGCTTGTTCCAGACCTGGCAGGCTGATGTGCAGGTCGATGTCCAGACCGAAGCCACCGGGGATCTGACCGATGCCGACGTGAGCGGTGATCGAAGCGTCATCGGGGATCTTGCGTTTGGTCTGGCTGGCAACGAATTTCAGCGCGCCGATGAAGCAGGCCGAGTAGCCGGCAGCGAACAGTTGCTCAGGGTTGGTCGCTGCACCGCCAGCACCGCCGAGTTCTTTCGGCGTGGCGAGTTTGACGTCGAGGATGTTGTCGCTGGAGATCGCACGACCGTCACGGCCGCCAGTGGAAGTTGCGATTGCGGTGTAGAGAGTTTGCATGGTGTGAGCCTCGTTGGGTGTGGTGTTGTGCGCTAATTGTTTGCGCGCTAAGTAGGTGTGAAGAGAATGTATAGCGCTAATGTTTAGTGCGCAAGATAAATTTTCGAAAAAAATGCTTTTTGATCAAAGGGCAGGGTGTTGAAAGGGCCTGTAAGGCTTGATTTAGAGCGTCCGGCGAGGGGATTCAGATGTGAAGAATATTTTTGGTATCGCAGAAAACATTGTGGGAGCGAGCCTGCTCGCGAAAGCGGTGTGTCATTCAACGAAGTGTTGTCTGACAGGACGCATTCGCGAGCAGGCTCGCTCCCACAGGGGAATGTGGTGGGGCTTAATTCAGGCTGTCTTGCAAATGCCCGCGCAGTGCTTGCAATTCCGCTTGCAGCTTTTGCAGGCGCTCCAGGGTAAAGCCGCTGGCCCCAAGAATGCACTGGGGGATGCTTTGCGCCTTATCGCGCAGGGCGCGGCCTTGTTCGGTCAATTCAACGATGACCACCCGTTCATCCTCGCGACTGCGCGTGCGGCTGAGCAGGCCTTCGGCTTCCAGACGCTTGAGCAGTGGCGTCAGCGAGCCCGGATCGGTGAGCAGGCGTGTGCTGATTTCTCCGACCGTCAACCCATCCTGTTCCCACAACACCATCATCGCTAGGTACTGCGGATAGGTCAGGTTCAGCGCCTGCAGCAGCGGCTTGTAGACCTTGGTCATCATCAGCGAAGTGGAATGCAGGGCGAAGCAGGCCTGGTTAGCCAGTAACAGGTCGTCGCAGGTGTCACGTTCGGAAGTCATGGTGCAAGCCTTGTTCAGTAATGCAATGAATCTAGCGCTCGAACCTTTAATGCGCCAGATAATTTTCCCTGAGTCTTGAACCTAGTGCCGGCCAAGATCCCGTTGCAACGCCAGATCCCACGGAGCAACAGGGTTGAAGCGGGTTTTCAGGTATTCCAATAGCAAGCGGCTGCGCGAATGGGTTTGTTGGCCCATACGCAAAGCGTAAATGCCGGCGGACTCGGCTTCGGGCAAGCCGTTGTCGCAGAACAGCGGCAGCAGTTCGCCGCGCAGCAGGTATTCGCTGGCCAGCCAGGTCGGCAGGTGGGCGATACCCAATCCGGCCAAAGCGCCACAGACCAGCGCCTCGGCATTGTTGGCGCTCAGGCGGATGCGGGCCGGACGGTGCAACTGCAGTTGCCCGTCGAGTTGAAAGCGCCAGGCGAAGGGCGGGGCGAGGCCGTCCCAGTCGAGCCCGTCGTGTTCATTCAATTGCGCGGGATGGCTCGGCACGCCACGGCGTTTCAGGTAAGCGGGGCTGGCACAGGCGATGCGCACGATGCTTGCCAGCGGCGTGGCGACCAGACGCGTGTCGGCCAGTTGCCCGGCGCGCAGGACCAGATCGACTTTGCCCAGGTTAGCCCCGTCCATGTCGATAAAGCTGTCAATCAAATGCAACTGCACATCCAGGCCCGGGTATAACAGCAGAAAGTCAGCGATCATCGGCGCCAGATGACGGCGTCCGAATGCGGCGGGGGCGTCGATGCGGATCAGGCCTTCGGGGGCACTGCTCAGCGACACCGCTTCGGCGCGAGCCAATTGCAGCTCGGCAACAATTCGCCGTGCGCGCTCAGCAAAAGCCAGACCGGCCGGCGTTGCGCGCACCGCATGGGTACTGCGCACGAACAGCTGGCTGCCCACCGCGCTTTCGAGATTGTCGATGCGCCGGGCGACCGCCGAGGGCGTTAACGGATGGCGGCGCGCGGCTGCGGAAAAGCTGCCGCTTTCCAGTACATCGAGAAACAGTCCGAGCTGATCGGTCAATTGATTGGGGTTCATGGTGTTGAGCGCTTATGCGGAATCGGCACAGCCATTGTGCGTTGCTGTGCGTTTCCCCGCCAGCCGCGACTGCGTAGCATGGCGGCCCTGACGAAGAGGAATGTGCGGTGATGGAATTCTTGTTGTACCTGTTGTTCGGCGCCGCGCTCGGCACACTCGGCGGTATTTTCGGTATCGGCGGCGGCTTGATCGCCATTCCGTTGCTCGGTGTGTGGTTCGGGCTCGATCAGCAGATCGCCCAAGGCACGGCGCTGGTGATGGTGGTGCCGAACGTGATGCTGGCGCTGTGGCGTTATCACCAGCGCAATCGCATCGAGGTGCGCCATGCGCTGCCGCTGGCGCTGATGGGCTTTTGCTTCGCCTGGCTCGGTTCGATCTGGGCGGTGGGCATCGACGCGCAAACCATGCGCATCGGTTTCGTGGCTTTTCTGGTGGCATTGTCGGCGTACAACCTGTTGAAGATGTTCGGCCCGGCACCCGCGGCGACCTCGCAAATGCGCTACTCGTGGCCGTGGCTCGGTGTACTCGGTGCTGCTTCAGGAACCATGGGCGGTTTGTTCGGGGTGGGCGGGGCAGTGGTGGCGACGCCCGTGCTGACCAGTCTGTTCGGCACCACTCAGGTGGTCGCTCAGGGTTTGTCCCTGGCACTGGCTCTGCCCAGCACCGGCGTAACCTTGGTGACGTACGCGGTACACCACGAAGTCGACTGGATGATCGGCTTGCCACTGGCGCTCGGTGGTCTGGCCAGCATCAGTTGGGGCGTGAAAGTCGCCCACGCGATGCCGGAAAAACTCCTGCGCGGGCTGTTTTGCGGTTTCCTGGTGCTGTGTGCGGTGATGCTCGCGTTCAAAGTTTGAAGCCTTCGACGATGTGCTCGGCCAGGCATTCAGTGATCGGCGACGGGTTGTTCAGGTTGCGGATCAGCATGATGCTGGCCTCGGGCAGCACCGGCAAATCTTCAGCGGCACCAAGAATGCGCAGGTCCGGGGTGATGAGACTTTCCAACTGCGCGGTGATCGCCAGACCCGCGCTGACCACAGCCATCAGTGCCGACAGGCTGCTGCTGTTGTAGGCGATGCGGTAATCACGGCCCATCGCGTCCAGCGCATTGCACGCCCATAAGCGGCAGAAACAATCACTGTTGAACATCGCCAGCGGCAACGGCGTCTGCTCATGGGCGCTGAAGTTTTGCGCCTCGGCCCAGACGAAACGCTCCTTGCGCAGCAGTTGACCAATCTCGTTACCCGGCTCGCGGGTGACGATCGACAAATCCAGATCGGTGCGCTGCAGCAGCTGTTTGCTCGACTCGCAATGCACCTCGATCTGGATCAGCGGATAGAACTGCGCAAACCGCGAGAGAATCCCCGGCAGAAAACGCATCACGTAATCATCCGGCGTGCCGATGCGCACGGTGCCGACCATGTGTGGCTCGCGCAAGGTGTTGAACACCTCGCTGTGCAACTTGAGGATGCGTCGCGCGTAGCCGAGCAACACCTGGCCTTCGGCGGTGAGACGCACCTGACGGCCATCGCGCTCGAACAACTGGCGCTGCAACACGTCCTCTTCCAGGCGCTTCATCTGCATGCTCACCGCCGATTGCGTGCGGTTGACCATTTCGCCGGCGCGGGTGAAACCGCCCTGATCGGCAATCGCCACAAAGGTGCGCAAGACATCGGTATCGATACTGGGGTACGCGGACAATTGATGAATCTCCGTGATGCATGCCATCAGAAACATTCGTTGGATTGATCTTAGCGCCGGGACGAGACTTGAGCCATCCACAAAAGGAGGCAAGACGATGAAAGGTCAAAGAGAGTATGTAAACGAAGAACAGCTGTCCGGCCACGGCCATATCGTTTCCGATCTGCTGCACAAGTTTAGCCGCTGGTACGAACTGCACCGTGAACGCGAGTTGCTCGCCAGTCTGAGTGACGAAGCGTTGAAGGACATCGGGGTCAGTCGTGCCGATGTTGAGCACGAAGCGGTGCGGCCGTTCTGGGACGATCCGATGCATAAATGATGAGGCCATCGCTACACAAACCCCTTTCAGGTGAGGTAGGTTGCGAGCAGACATGGAGGAATAAATGCCCGCGACGATGTCCTTTTCCCTCAAACAGGCGCGACGTCTGGCGCTGGCTGCCCAAGGGTTCAACGGGCGCCAGCTGCCGACCGTCAACGCGAACCATCTCAACCGGCTGATCGAACGCCTCGGTCTGCTGCAAATCGACTCCGTCAACGCCGTGGTGCGCTCGCACTACCTGCCGCTGTTTTCCCGTCTCGGTTCCTATCCCTCTGACTTGCTCGACCAGGCTGCCTGGAGTTCGGGGCGTCGGCGCACGTTGTTCGAATACTGGGGCCATGAAGCGTCGTTGCTGCCGCTGTCGATGTACCCGTTGCTGGGCTGGCGCATGCAGCGCGCCAGACGCGGCGAGGACATCTATCAGCAATTGGCGAAGTTCGGTCGCGAACAGCAAGAGACCATTCGCCGCGTGCTGGCATCGGTAGAAGAGCAGGGCGCCTTGGGCGCTGGCAGTTTGTCGACTCGCGAAGACAAGGCCGGCCCGTGGTGGGACTGGAGCGCGGAAAAACTTGCGCTGGAATGGTTGTTCGCTGCCGGTGAAGTGACCGTGGCCGGGCGACGCGGTTTTGAGCGTTTATATGATTTGCCCGAACGGGTGATCCCCGCGGCGATCCTGCAACGGCCGATGCCTGATGAGGCCGAGGCGCAACGCGGGCTGTTGCTGCATGCGGCGGGCGCGTTGGGCGTCGGTACCGAGAAAGACTTGCGTGATTATTTCCGCTTGAGCCCGACGGACGCGCGGCCGCGCCTGGCCGAACTGGTCGAGGCGGGACAATTGCAGAGGTGCGAAGTCGCCGACTGGCGGCAGATCGCCTATTGCCTGCCGGAGCCCAAGGTGCCGCGCAATGTTATCGCCAGTGCGCTGTTATCGCCATTCGATTCGCTGATCTGGGAACGCAGCCGCACCGAGCGCCTGTTCGATTTCCGCTATCGGCTGGAGATTTACACGCCGCAACCCAAGCGGGTCTATGGCTATTACGTGTTGCCGTTTTTGCACAACGAGCGGATCGCCGCGCGGGTCGATCTGCGCGCCGAGCGAGCGGCGGGGCAGTTGGCGGTGCATGCGGTGCACGAGGAAGAGACCGGGCTGGATGAGGAGGGGATGCTGGCGCTGGCGGTGAATTTGCGGCGGATGGCAAGTTGGCTGGGACTGGCGCGGGTGCAGCTCAACTGTCAGCGCGAGAGTGCTGGCCGGTTGCGGGTGGCATTGGCGCAGATTGATGCTGGCTGAACTGACGCCTTCGCGAGCAGGCTCGCTCCCACAGGTTCAGCGTCGTGTCGCGAACCCTGTGGGAGCGAGCCTGCTCGCGAATCGGGGCTATGCGGTCTAGCGCCGAACCTGCTTCAAAGTCTCGGCAATCAAAAACGCCAGTTCCAGCGACTGATCTGCATTCATCCGCGGATCACAATGGGTGTGATAACGGTCCGACAAGCCATCTTCAGTAATCGGCCGTGCGCCACCGATGCATTCGGTGACATTCTGCCCGGTCATCTCAATATGAATGCCGCCGGCGTAACTGCCTTCCGCTTCGTGCACCTGGAAGAACTGCTTCACTTCACCAAGGATCTGCGCAAAGTCGCGGGTCTTGTAGCCGCTGCTGGCCTTGATGGTGTTGCCGTGCATCGGGTCGGAACTCCACAGCACTTGCTTGCCTTCACGCTGCACCGCGCGAATCAGCGCTGGCAAATGATCGCCGACCTTGTTCGCGCCCATCCGCGCGATCAGGTTGAGACGGCCGGGATCGTTGTCCGGGTTGAGCACATCGATCAGGCGGATCAGGTCGTCGGGGTTCATGCTCGGGCCGACCTTGACGCCAATCGGGTTGTTCACCCCGCGCAGGAATTCCACATGCGCGCCGTCGAGCTGACGGGTGCGGTCGCCGATCCACAGCATGTGCGCCGAGCAATCGTAGTAATCGTTGGTCAGGCTGTCGCGGCGCACGAAAGCTTCTTCGTAGTTCAGCAGCAGTGCCTCGTGGGCGGTGAAGAAACTGGTTTCGCGCAGTTGCGGCGAGCTGTCCATGCCGCAGGCGCGCATGAACGCCAGGGTTTCATCGATGCGGTCGGCGAGGTGGCTGTACTTCTCGGCCAGCGCCGAGTTGGCGATGAAGTCCAGATTCCACTTGTGCACTTGGTGCAGGTCGGCAAACCCGCCCTGAGCGAAGGCGCGCAGCAGGTTCAGGGTTGCGGTGGACTGGTGATAGGACTGCAGCAGGCGCTCTGGATCGGGCACGCGGCTCTTTTCGTCGAAACCGATGCCGTTGACGATATCGCCGCGATACGCCGGCAGCGTCACGCCTTCGATCGTCTCATCGTTGGCCGAGCGCGGTTTGGCGAACTGACCGGCCATGCGCCCGACTTTGACCACTGGGCAACCGGCGGCGAAGGTCATGACGATCGCCATTTGCAGCAACACTTTAAAGGTGTCGCGAATCTTTGCAGCGGAGAATTCGGCGAAGCTTTCCGCACAATCGCCGCCCTGTAACAGGAAGGCCCGGCCCTGGGTGACTTCGGCAAACTGCCGGCGCAGCTCGCGCGCTTCGCCGGCGAACACCAGTGGCGGGTAGCTGGCCAGCGTTTGCTCGACCTGGCGCAGGTGCGCGGCGTCGGGGTATTGCGGTTGTTGCTGGATCGGCAAGGCGCGCCAGCTGTCAGGGCTCCACGGTTGGCTCATCACGGTCTCGAAGTTTCATACGCAGGGGAACGCCATGGTAGCAGCAATTAGTGCGTGACCTGTTCCCGCCCCATCACCGACAATCGCCGCTTTGCCACGGCACCACAGCGGTGCCATCGCGTCACCGCGCCCGGTGACCATCAGGAGACGAAATGACTGAGGAGCGCGTCGAGCATCTGCTCGCCGAAGTACAGGATGAGTTCGGCGTGATTCGCGTGCTGGAAGTGGCTGATTACCGCTTTCTCGAATTCGGCGATGCCATCGAACAAAGCTGCGTGTTCACCGCTGATCCGAGCTGGCTCGAATACGACTATACCCGCGCCATGCTGATTGGCGCGCTGTGTCATGAACAGCCGGAAAGTGCGCTGTTCCTCGGCCTCGGTGCCGGCACGCTGACCCAGGCGTGCCTGAAATTCCTGCCGCTGGAAGACGTCGAAGCCATTGAGCTGCGGCCCGATGTGCCGCGCCTGGCAATCGAATACCTGGGGCTGGATGATGATCCGCGCTTGTACATTCGGGTCGGCGATGCCCTTGAATTGCTGCCGAGCGCAGAGCCAGCGGACCTGATTTTTGTCGACCTCTATACTGACGTCGGTCCGGGCGTCGGGCATCTGGCCTGGAGTTTTCTCGGTGACTGCCAGAAGCGCCTGAATCCGGGCGGCTGGCTGGTGATCAATCAATGGGCGACGGATGACGGCAAACCGCTGGGCGCGGCGTTGCTGCGCGGGCTCTACCACCGGCATTACTGGGAGCTGCCGGTGAAGGAGGGCAATGTGATTCTGATTGTTCCGGCAGACCTTGATCAGGTGTTGGACATACCAGCGCTGACGGCGAGGGCTGAAGCGCTGGCGCCGCAGTTGGGGTATTCGCTGCAGTCGTTGATCAACAGTATTCGCCCGGCTACTTGAGTTGTCAGCGCCGGCCCCTTCGCGAGCAGGCTCGCTCCCACATTGGAATGCATTTATGTGGGAGCGAGCCTGCTCGCGAAGAGGGTCTGATAGCCTGCGAAAATTTCAGACTCCTTTGAAAACCCCGGGCCGCCGCTCCACCATCGACCGCACCCCTTCCTTGGCATCCTCACTGTTCAATAGCTTTTTTACCAGTGCAGGCAAACCCTGCGCCGCCGCCATTTCCCCCTCATAACGCGCCTGCCGCGCCGACAGCAAAGTTGCCTGCACACCCAGCGGCGCCTGCCGCGCAATCCGTTCGGCCAGCTCGATCGCCCGTGGCAGCAGATCCTCACTGGCCATCACTTCCTGCACCAGGCCCAGATGCAACGCGTCATGGGCATCGAATTCGTCTCCGGTCAGCAGCCAGCGCATCGCGTTACCCCAACCGGCGATCTGCTGAAAGCGTAAAGTCGCGCCGCCAAACGGAAAGATCCCACGCTGCACTTCCATTTGCGCGAAGCGGGTATTGCTGGCGCAAAGGTTGATGTCTGCAGCGAGCATCAGCTCGATACCGATGGTCAGGCAGTAACCCTGCGCGGCGACGATCACTGGTTTGCTCACTCGTGGCCCGACGAACACGCCCCACGGATCGCAACCGCCAGTCGGCACTTGCCAGCCCTCGGCGAGGGCTGCGCTGGCGTTGAGCAGGTCCAGGCCGGCGGTGAAATGTTCGCCATGGCCGAACACCACCGCCACCCGCGCGTCGCTGTCTGCCTCGAATTCGCCATAGGCCAGACTCAAATCATTCAGCAGGTCCAGATCAAAGGCGTTGCGTTTGGCAGCCCGATCGAGGCCGATCAGGTGGACGTGACCGCGTCGTTCGCGGCTGACGCGGCCGGGGCAGGGTTGATTCATGGCTGAATCCTCGGACGGGAAGAGCGGCGCCGCGACGGTATGTCACAGCTCGATGAATCGTTTAAGCGGCATCGCACGCCGGGGCGGGCCTTTGCAAAATAGACCCTGGCGCGATTATCTGCAAAACCCCGTTACACAGCGCTGACACAGCGATCCGACCGATAAAAAAAGCTCCCTTTTCGGGCAAAATCCGGTATAGTGCGCGCCGGCCTTTAACCGGGCCGCGTTTAGGTAGCGCAATTCCCCGAAGTCAGCTTCGGCTGCACGTCCGCACTGCGGGCTCTTCCTTGACGATTCATCTTCATTCATTCGTTTTCGCAAATCCCCGCCGACAAAGCTGCCAGGGCGACTCTTGAGTCTCAACACGGCATGCGCAGCTTTGGAGCATGGGTCTTTGCGGATGCACTTAGAGGCAGACCCATGACCCAGGAAACCGGCGGATTCGCCGCTTTTAATCTCAACCCGAATATTCTTGCAGCCGTCGCAGCGACTGGCTACGAAGAGCCTTCGGCGATTCAGCAGCAATCGATCCCGATCATCATGGCCGGCCAGGACATGATTGGCCAGGCGCAAACCGGTACCGGTAAAACCGCCGCGTTCGCACTGCCTATCCTGCACCGCATCGATCCTGCCAAGCGCGAACCGCAAGCCCTGATCCTGGCGCCGACCCGAGAGTTGGCGCTGCAAGTAGCAACCGCTTTTGAAACCTACGCCAAGCAAATGCCTGGCGTTACTGTCGTGGCCGTTTATGGCGGCGCGCCGATGGGCCCGCAACTCAAGGCTATCCGTAATGGCGCACAGATCGTTGTCGCCACCCCGGGTCGTCTGTGTGACCACCTGCGTCGCGACGAGAAAGTCCTGTCGACCGTGAACCATCTGGTTCTCGACGAAGCTGACGAAATGCTGAAACTGGGCTTCATGGATGACCTGGAAGTCATCTTCAAGGCTCTGCCAGCGACCCGTCAGACCGTTCTGTTCTCGGCGACCCTGCCGCAATCGATCCGCGCCATTGCCGAACGCCATCTGCGCGATCCGCAACACGTCAAGATCCAGACCAAGACCCAGACCGTTACCGCGATCGAACAGGCTCACCTGTTGGTTCACGCTGACCAGAAGACCTCGGCCGTGCTCAGCCTGCTGGAAGTCGAAGACTTCGACGCACTGATCATGTTCGTGCGCACCAAGCAAGCGACCCTGGATCTGGCCAGCGCCCTCGACGCCAAAGGCTACAAAGCCGCGGCGCTGAACGGTGACATCGCCCAGAACCAGCGTGAGCGCGTGATCGACTCGCTGAAAGATGGCCGTCTGGACATCGTTGTTGCGACCGACGTAGCTGCCCGTGGTCTGGACGTTCCGCGTATCACTCACGTATTCAACGTGGACATGCCGTACGACCCGGAATCCTACGTGCACCGTATCGGCCGTACTGGCCGTGCCGGTCGCGAAGGTCGCGCACTGCTGCTGGTGACTCCGCGTGAGCGCCGCATGCTGCAAGTGATCGAGCGCGTCACCGGTCAGAAGGTTGCTGAAGTCCGCCTGCCGGACGCTCAGGCCGTTCTCGATGCACGCATCAAGAAACTGACCAACAGCCTGTCGCCGCTGGTTGGCGATGCCGAGTCGACTCACGGTGATCTGCTCGATCGCCTGACTGCTGACATCGGTTGCACCCCGCGTGCACTGGCTGCAGCCCTGCTGCGCAAAGCCACCAACGGCCAAGCGCTGAACCTGGCGGCGATCGAGAAGGAACGTCCACTGGTGCCGAACAACGCACCGCGTGGCGACCGTCCTGAGCGTTCCGGTGATCGTCCTGATCGTGGTGACCGCGAGCGTCGCGCGCCAATGCCGCTGGGCGAAGGCCGTGCTCGTTGCCGTACCGCGCTGGGCGCGCGTGACGGTATCGCCGCGAAAAACCTGCTGGGCGCGATCCTCAACGAAGGTGGCCTGGCCCGCGAAGCGATCGGTCGCATCCAGGTGCGTGACAGCTTCAGCCTCGTCGAGCTGCCGGAAGATGGTCTGGACAAACTCCTGACCAAACTGAAGGACACTCGCGTCGCCGGCAAGCAGCTGAAACTGCGTCGCTACCGCGAAGATTGATCCGCCCTGGGGCTGATTGATCGAACATAAAAAATCCCCGACTGGTTCGGGGATTTTTTTTGCCTGCTTATCGGGCGACACAACACCCTGTGGGAGCTGGCTTGCCAGCGATAACGTCAGCCGAAACGATAAATATCCATGCCCAGCGCCCCCATCGTGAAACCCTGATGCGCCACGCTGAAAACCCCGCCGGCGCCGCGAGCAAAGTACAACGGCAGCAAATGCTCATCACTCGGGTGACTGCGCACCGCATGCGGCGCCTGCTGGCGGTAATCATGCAGCGCCGCCTCATCGTCGGCCGCCAGCCTGTCGATCATCCAGTCACGGAACTCCCGTGCCCACGGCTCGACGCTTTCCGGGCCGGCATGCCAGTCGAGTTCGCGCAGGTTGTGGGTGATGCTGCCGGAGCCGATCAACAGAATGCCCTGATTACGCAGGCTCGCCAGTGCTCGGCCGACCCGCGTTTGCAGCGTCGGTCCCGCACGACTTGGCAGCGACACCTGCACCACCGGAATGTCCGCTTGCGGATACATCAGCGACAGCGGCACCCAGACGCCATGATCAAACGGACGTTGCGGGTCGAGGCGCGCCGGCAAGTGGTCGGCGGTCAATAGGGCGGCGACCTCAGCGGCCAGTTGCGGATTGCCCGGCGCCGGATACTGCACCTCGAACAATGCGCGAGGAAAACCGCCGAAGTCGTGCCAGGTTTCCGGCTGCGGGTGACTGCTGACCAGTAACTCTTGGCTCTCCCAGTGCGCGGAAACCATGACAATGGCTTTGGGTTCAGGCAGTTCGGCCGCCAGCCGCGCCAATGCCGGGCCGCTGGCACCGGGTTCCAGGGCCAGCATCGGTGAGCCATGGGAAATGAACAGGCTGGGCAACATGGTTGATTCCTGAGGGTTAAGATGGCTCATCTTCGGTCAGTTGACTGATTTGAATCTAATATAAGTTTTCGCGGTTTTTCATCGAATTTTCGGGAGTGATGCATGCAGCCTGAGTTTTGGTACAAGAAATGGGATTCGAACCAGATCGGCTTTCATCAGCCCGAGGCCAACCCGTATTTGCGACGCTATTGGCCCGACCTTCCGATTGAGCCCTCGGCGCGCGTGCTGGTGCCGCTGTGCGGGAAAAGTCTGGACTTGCTGTGGCTTGCCGAGCGCGGTCATCAGGTGCTCGGAATTGAGCTTTCGGAAAAGGCGATCGAGGACTTTTTCAGTGAGCATCAGGTTGAACCGCAGATCAGCCAGAAGGGCGCTTTCAAGGTTTACCGCAGTGATGCCATCGAGCTGTGGTGCGGCGACTTCTTTGCGCTGACGGCGCAGGACATCGCCGGTTGCACGGCATTGTACGACCGCGCCGCACTGATCGCCTTGCCAGCGGCGATGCGTGAGCGTTATGCCGAGCATTTGCAGCAGATCCTCGTGCCGGGTGTGCGGGGGTTGTTGATCACTCTCGATTACCCGCAGGCGCAAATGCCCGGCCCGCCGTTTGCGGTGGATGATGCCGAGGTGCAGCGGTTGTTCGGTGAGGGCTGGCAGGTGCAGAGGCTGGAAGAGCAGGATGTGTTGGCCGAGAGCCCGAGGTTTTCCGATGCGGGGGTGACGTCGTTGGTGGAGCGGGTTTACCGCATTTCCAGCCGTTAGTTCTTTGCAGGCAGTTCCGGCCTCATCGCGAGCAGGCTCACTCCCGCAATGATTTCCGGTGGGGCAGGGATTATGTGAATACCACGAATCCTGTAGGAGTGAGCCTGCTCGCGATGAGGCCATATCAGGCGCCGAAAACGTTCAGGCAATCACAACAAGGCCCGCATCACTGCGGGCCTTGTTTTTATCGCTTTCGGAATCAGCCGCGACGACGCAAGGCGTCAATACGCTCTTCCAGCGGCGGGTGGCTCATGAACATGCGGGCGAAGCCCTGTTTGATGCCACCGTTGATGCCGAACGCGTTCAGGGTGTCCGGCATGTGCACCGGCAGGCCCTGTTCGGCACGCAGGCGTTGCAGAGCGCCAATCATCGCGCTGGTGCCGGCCAGACGGGCCCCGGCTTCGTCAGCGCGGAATTCGCGCTTGCGCGAGAACCACATGACGATCGCGCTGGCGAGAATGCCCAGCACCAGCTCGGCGAAGATGGTCGCCACGTAGTAGGCAATGCCCTGGCCTTCTTCGTTCTTGAAGATCACCTTGTCGACGAAGTTGCCGATGATCCGCGCGAAGAACATCACGAAGGTGTTCACCACGCCCTGGATCAACGCCAGCGTGACCATGTCGCCGTTGGCGACGTGGCCGATTTCGTGGGCCAGCACGGCTTTGACTTCATCGGGCGAAAACCGCTCGAGCAGGCCCTGGCTGACCGCGACCAGCGCGTCGTTCTTGTTCCAGCCGGTGGCGAAGGCGTTCGCTTCGTAGGCCGGGAAAATACCCACTTCGGGCATCTTGATCCCGGCTTCGCGGGACAGTTGCTCGACGGTTTGCAGCAGCCATTGCTCATGCCGGGTCCGCGGCTGGCTGATGATCTGGGTGCCCGTGCTCATCTTCGCCATCCACTTGGAGATGAACAGCGAGAACAGCGAGCCGGCGAAACCAAAGACGGCACAGAAAACCAGCAGCTGACTGAGGTCGAGGTCGACCCCGTTGGCCGCCATGAACCCGTTGAAGCCGAACAGGCTCAGGGTGATGCTGGCTATCAGCACGACCGCCAGGTTAGTGGCCAAAAACAGCAGGATGCGCATCATGGTTGTAGAAATCTCCTCAAGCTAAAGATGTAGCGTACTGCGGGGTATATAAGGTGCCGCACCGGGCTATTCAACTGAGTGACTATTTCAAACTGTGTCCTACAGCGAATTCCTCGCTATCCAGCACATTTCCCACGTCAGATCAGGACAAGGATGACGAGCAGCCACGACCCGTCGCCATTACCCCGGACGCTGTCAGCGGGCACGAAACGCAAGTGTAGAAGGCATAAGCGCAGGCGCAGCGCAGAAGTGTTGCTGAATCAGACAGTGCGCAACATTGGGCTGTTGCGCACTGCTGGCCAGTTACTGGCGATAGGACTTGAGGAAGTTGCCGATGCGGCCGATGGCCATTTCCAGATCATCGACGCGGGGCAGGGTGACCACGCGGAAGTGGTCCGGCCAAGGCCAGTTGAACGCTGTGCCTTGGACAACCAGCAGTTTTTCCGACAGCAGCAGATCGAGAACGAATTTCTCGTCGTTATGGATCGGGCAGACTTTCGGGTCGATTTTCGGGAACGCATACAGCGCGCCCATCGGCTTGACGCAGCTGACGCCAGGAATGTCGTTGAGCAACTCCCAGGTGCGGTTGCGCTGTTCCAGCAGGCGACCCTGCGGCAGCACCAGATCGTTGATGCTCTGGTAACCGCCCAGCGCAGTCTGGATTGCATGCTGGCTCGGCACGTTGGCGCACAGGCGCATGTTGGCCAGCATGTCGATGCCTTCGATGTAGCTCTGCGCGTTGTGCTTCGGCCCGGAAATGGCGATCCAGCCGGAGCGGAAACCGGCCACGCGGTAGGATTTCGACAGGCCGTTGAAGGTCAGGCACAGCAGGTCCGGCGCCAGCGAGGCGGTGCAGACGTGCACGGCATCGTCATAGAGGATCTTGTCGTAGATCTCGTCGGAGAACACCACCAGATTATGCGCCCGGGCGATTTCCAGCATGCCCAGCAGCACTTCCTTCGAATACACTGCGCCGGTCGGGTTGTTCGGGTTGATGATCACCATGGCTTTGGTGTTCGGGGTGATCTTGGCCTTGATGTCGGCCAGATCGGGGAACCAGCCGGCGCCCTCGTCACACAGGTAATGCACGGCGTTACCGCCGGCGAGGCTGACGGCGGCGGTCCACAGCGGGTAATCCGGGGCCGGCACCAGCACTTCGTCGCCGTTGTTGAGCAGCGCCTGCAGCGACATCACGATCAGCTCGGACACGCCGTTGCCCAGGTAGATGTCTTCGATGCCGACGCCTTCGACGTTTTTCTGCTGGTAGTACTGCATCACGGCCTTGCGCGCACTGAACAGGCCTTTGGAGTCGCTGTAGCCTTGCGCGGTCGGCAGGTTGCGGATCACATCCTGAAGAATTTCGTCCGGCGCTTCGAAACCGAACGGTGCCGGGTTGCCGATGTTCAGCTTGAGGATGCGCTGGCCTTCCTCCTCCAGACGTTTGGCGTGCTTGAGCACCGGGCCGCGAATGTCGTAGCAGACGTTGGCGAGCTTGTTCGATTTGCTGAACTGCATGGCGATGTGATCCTGAAAATGAACGATCCAGGCGGCGAATGGACAACCGTACTGGGAATCCTGCGTCTTCACACAGGCGGACCGATCGAGCCGCGGCTCGGATAATCCGTTTGAATGCGCCCGGTCTGGCTGCCAGACTGGTGCGTGACGAGGCGCAATCATACGTGCCGCCCGATCCGTGGAAAAGGTACAGATCGGGCTTTTTCAGCCGCTGAGGTGTGATGATGGAAAAGATGCAGAAAACCCTGGAAGAATGGAGAGCCATGCTCGATCCGGAGCAGTACAACGTGTGCCGCCTCAGTGCCACCGAGCGGCCGTTCTCCGGCAAATACAACGACACCAGGACCGAGGGTGTCTATCACTGTGTGTGCTGCAACGAGCCGCTGTTCGATTCCGCGACCAAGTTCGATTCCGGCTGCGGCTGGCCAAGTTTTTATGAGCCGATCGGCGCAAGCGCGATGACCGAAATCCGCGACACCAGCCACGGCATGATCCGTACCGAAGTCAAATGCGCGCGCTGCGATGCGCATCTGGGCCATGTATTTCCTGACGGCCCGCCACCGACCGGTCTGCGCTACTGCATCAACTCGGTGTGCCTGAATCTCGAGCCACGCGAGTAAGCGTCAACAGGGCGACCGCCGGGTCGCCTTTTTATCGAGTAATTAAATTGCACACAATTGAATTGCTCGTTATGTTTAGCCTTTGCCGACCCTTCGTGGAGCCTGTCTCATGAGTGACAACCTGCTGAACATTCCGTGCACCACCATCAAGGGTGAGCAAAAGACCCTGGCCGATTTCGCCGGCAAAGCGGTTCTGGTGGTCAACACCGCGAGCAAGTGCGGTTTCACCCCGCAGTACAAGGGTCTCGAAGAACTGTGGCAGACCTACAAGGACCAGGGCCTGGTGGTATTGGGCTTTCCCTGCAACCAGTTCGGCAAACAGGAACCGGGTAACGAAGGCGCGATCAGCGAGTTCTGTGAGTTGAACTTTGGTGTGAGCTTTCCACTGTTCAAAAAGGTCGAGGTCAACGGTGCCGGCGCTCATCCGTTGTTCGTGCAGTTGAAGAAACGCGCGCCCGGTGTGCTCGGCTCGCAAGGCATCAAATGGAATTTCACCAAGTTTCTGATCGGCAAGGACGGCCAGTTGGTCAAGCGTTTCGCCCCGGCGACCAAGCCGCAGGACCTGAGCCGCGAGATCGAAGCCTTGCTCAAATGAGCAGCCTGCCGGGCGATTCGCTGCAGCTCGACAGCCAGTTGTGCTTCAAGCTGTACGCCGCTTCGCGAGCGGTGATTCGCGCCTACAAGCCGATGCTCGATCAGCTTGGCCTGACGTACCCGCAATACCTGGCGATGCTGGTGTTGTGGGAATGGCAGGACGCCGCGCCGCAGCAACCGACCGTCAAAGCGCTGGGCGAGCGTCTGGCGCTGGACTCGGGCACATTGACGCCGCTGCTCAAACGTCTGGAGCAATTGCAGTTGGTGCAGCGCCAACGTTCGGCCCGTGACGAGCGTGAAGTACATCTGAGCCTGACGCCTGCGGGACAGGCGCTGCGTGAACAGGTCGGGCCGCTGAAGGCCCGCCTGTTATGCGACAGCGGCGTGGATCTGGACCGGCTCAATGAGTTGCGCAATGGCCTCGACCATCTGTTGGGGCAGATCAAGGCGCTGGCGTAGTCGGTACCCACTGATCGAGCAGGGCCGCCAGCTCCTCGCGGCGGAACGGCTTGGCCAGATAATCGCTCATGCCCGCTGCGCGGCAGCGTTCACGTTCCTCGGACATGGCGTTGGCGGTCAGAGCGACGATCGGCAGCTGCGGCCAGCGTCCGCTCTGGCGGATCTGCCGGCTCGCTTCGTAACCGTCCATGACCGGCATGTTGCAATCCATCAACACCAGATCGAAATCATTGAATTCAAGTTGATCCAGCGCTTCGGCGCCATGGGCGGCGACCACCACGTCGCAGCCCAGCTTGCCGAGCATGCCTTTGGCCACCAGTTGATTGACCGGGTTGTCCTCGACCAGCAACACGCGCCCGCGACTGATCGAGGCTGCCGTGTCCTGTTGCGCATCGTTGATCGCGACCACCTCCGGCTGCAGGGTGCGCCGCAGGTTCTGGTACAAGGCGTTACGCGCCAACGGGCGCGCCTGTTGTTGCAGGGGGGCGAGGGCGGCGGCTTCTTCGCTCGGCAGAAAGCTGCCGTAAGCCGTCACCAGCAGAATCGGCGCGGTGATGGCCGGTCGCAGCCCGAACAGACATTCGGGGCAATCGGTGATCAGCACATCGGGTTTGAGACCCAGCAGCGAGTCGTCGATGGTGCGTTGCGTGTATTCCAGTCCCCAGACTGGCAGCAGGTTTTGCAACAGTTCCGCCAGACCACTGCTGGCAGCGGTAATGGCAAGGATCTTCCCTTGCAGCGGCGCCGGCGCCAGGGCGCGGGTGTGACTCGGCAAGGGCAGCTCGGCGCAGAACTGGCTGCCGAAACCGATCTCGGAACTGATCGTCAGCCGGCCCAGCATCGCTTCGCAGAGGTTGTAGGTCAGCGCCAGCCCCAGCCCGGTGCCGCCGTATTGGCGAGTGATGCCGGCGCCGGCCTGGGTGAACGGCTGAAAGATTTTCAGCTGTGCCTCCTGAGCGATGCCAATGCCGGTGTCGCACACTTCGATGCGCACGCCTTCCTTGTAAGTTGAAAGACGCACGTCGACCCGGCCGAAGCGGGTGAATTTCAGCGCGTTGGACAGCAGGTTGCTGACGATCTGCCGCACGCGGGTCGGGTCGCCGAGTACCAGCGCCGGAAAGTGCGGATCGATCAGGCAGGTCAGCTCGACGCTTGGCGCGGCGTTCTGCGAGAGCAGGTTGGCGGTGTCTTCGATCAGCGAACCGAGATCGAACGGAATGTGCTCGAGCTCCAGTTGCCCGGCATCGAATTTCGACAGGTCGAGAATGTCGTTGAGCAGCTCGACCAGCACCTTGCCCGAGTCATGGGCGATCGACAGTTGTTGCTGCTGTTCGGCGTTCAGCGGGCCGTCCAGCGACAGCGCGATCATCCCCAGCAGGCCGTTGAGCGGCGTGCGGATTTCGTGGCTCATGTTGGCGAGAAACGCCGAGCGCGCTTCAGCCATGTCCAGCGCGGTGCTGCGTGCGACTTCCAGTTCCTGGTTGGACTGGCTGAGCCGCGCATTGATGGCCTTGAGTTCGGCCGTGCGCGCCGAGACGATGTTTTCCAGTTGACCGAGGTAGTCGGTCAGGCGGTTTTCCGCATTGCGCCGCTGCTGGATCTCGGTGGCAATGTTCTCGAATTGCTGATTGGCGACTTTGACCAGTACGCCGATTTCGTCGTTGGCATGACCAGCGGGGCATTCCAGGGTAGTCGGCTCGGCGCTGCGCGGGTCGCGGCCGCTGAGTTCGCGGATGACCCGCACCAATGGTTTGGTCAGCATCACATAGAACAGCGCGAGCAAGATGCCGGTCAGCAACAGGCTGCGGGCGAAACCGTTGAGCAGGGTGACCTCGGCCCGGCGCAGAAAGCGGCTGCCGAAGGCGTAGGTGTCGACTTCCAGATTCAACACCCCGAGCGATTCGTTGGGCAGATGATCCAGATACAGGCGATCCTCGAACTGGCGCTTGGCACCGAACAGGAAATCGCTGATCACCCGATAACCGCTTTGCAGCTCCGGGCGTTTGACGTTGGCCAGCACCGTGCCGTTGTTGTCGGTGAGCGTCGCCGAGATGATCGCTGGCGAGCGCAGCAGGCCCAGGGTCAACTCCTGCGCCAGTTCGGCATCGATGTTGTAGGCGATACGCGAGGCCGGATTGTGGCTGATTTCCAGCAAAGACAGGATTTCACGGTTGATGGAAGCGTCTTCGCTGGCATAATCGATACCGATTTGCAGCAGGCTGAGCAGCGTGCCCAGAATGAACCCGACCAGCACGGTAAGCCTGGCTTGCTTGTACGACAGCCGGTGGGTGAATTTGATATCCATGGGGTGTTGAACCACTTCCGTTTCCCTTCGCTGCTCAAGCATAGTCGATCATGTATGGATACCGAGGTTCCCGAATCGCCTTGTAACAAGGCTTGCTCGGGTGATTGGGGTCTGTGTGTCGTCGCTGGATCGTCATCATCACTGTGAACGTGCCCGAGGAGAAGACGTGGATTCCCGATTGAATGCTTTTCTTGAACGCGCCGAGTCGGTTCTGGCGCGCATCGAACCATTGTTGCCGGCGCCACGGCCGATGATCGACTGGGGCACTTGTCTGGCCGCGCGCTGGCAGCGCGACGGGCGCAGCGGCTATTTGCTGCCGCTGGAAGTCAGCCTCGACATGCGCTTGTCGGACCTTATCGGTGTCGATCGTCAGTTGGAACAACTGGGCCGCAACACCCAACAATTTCTCGATGGCATGCCAGCCAACCATGCGTTGCTCTGGGGATCGCGCGGTACCGGCAAATCGTCGCTGGTGCGCGCGCTGCTGGCTGAGCACGCTGCGGCCGGTCTGCGCCTGATCGAGATCGAGCGTGACCATCTGGCGGATCTGCCGCGGGTGGTCGAGCAGATCGCCAAACTGCCGCAACGCTTCGTGCTGTTTTGCGATGACCTGTCGTTCGAATCCGGCGAGGGCGATTATCGCGTATTGAAAAGCGTGCTCGACGGCTCGCTTGAGCAGGCGCCGGACAACGTCTTGCTGTACGCCACCTCGAACCGCCGCCACCTGGTGCCGGAAAAGGAAAGCGACAACGAAAACTGGAAGCGCGTCGATGGCGAACTGCACCCCAGCGAAGCCGTTGAAGACAAGATCGCGCTGTCGGACCGTTTCGGCCTGTGGCTGTCGTTCTACCCGTTTACCCAGGAACATTTCCTCAACGTTGTCGAACACTGGATCGGCCAGTTGGCGGCCAGGGCCGGCCTGAGCTGGCAGCGTGACGAAGCGCTGGACATTCTCGCCGTGCGTTGGGCCACCGGACGCGGCAATCGCAACGGACGTTGCGCATATCAATTTGCCCGCTATTGGGTGGGCCTGAAATTGCTGGAGCACAAGGCATGATCGATTTGCAACAAAGTGGCCAGGGCCTTGAAGGCTATGGTCTGTTGGCGGCACAACTGGAATCGCTGCTGGCGGACGAGCGCGATTTTATCGCCAACGCCGCGCAGTTTTCGGCCTTTCTGTTCAACCAGCTCGATGACCTGAACTGGGCCGGTTTTTACCTCAATCGCAACGAAGAACTGGTGCTCGGCCCGTTTCAGGGCCAGATCGCTTGCGTGCGCATTCCGTTCGGTCGCGGTGTGTGCGGTGCGGCAGCGGCCACCCGGCAAACCCAGCGCGTCGAAGACGTACATGCCTTTCCCGGTCATATCGCCTGTGACAGTGCGTCGAACAGTGAACTGGTCGTGCCGCTGGTCAAGGACGGCCGCCTGATCGGTGTGCTTGATCTCGACAGCCCGAAACTGTCGCGTTTCGCTGCGCAGGATCAGGCCGGCATCGAGCAACTGGCGGCGATTTTCCTGCGTCTGACCGACTGCTGATCACGGGTCGAGGCCAGCCTTGAGCAACAGGCTGGCCGGGTCGACGCTGTCGATCTGTGCCGGATCGAGAAAGCGCTCGGCGTACTGCCGGTACACGCCTTCGTTGATGAACAGGCCAAACAGCTGCGCATCAATGTGCGCTTCGCGGCACATGGTGGCCATGATCGCCAAGGCTTCGCTCAGGGTCTTGGCTTTCTTGTAAGGACGATCGGCTGCGGTCAACGCTTCGAAGATATCGGCAATCGCCATCATCCGCGCCGGCAGGCTCATTTCTTCACGCTTCAAGCGTTTCGGGTATCCGGTGCCGTCCATTTTTTCGTGATGGCCACCGGCAATTTCGGCAATGCTCTCGAGGTGACCGGGGAAGGGCAGGTGGCTGAGCATCATGATGGTCTGCACCATGTGATGGTTGATCACATAGCGCTCCTCGCGAGTCAGCGTGCCGCGGCTGATGCTCAGGTTGTACAGCTCGCCGCGATTGTATTTGTAGCGCGGCACATCGAGCTTGAACCCCCACGGATTGTCTTCGGGAATCAACTCGTTGGGGTCACGTTCGAGCAAATGTTCGGGCTTGTCCGCCAACAGTTTTTCCCGCACCGGCAAGCTCGGCGCGGGTGTGCGCGCCTGACGCCGGTTCTCTTCCCACGACACGCCCAGACGGTCATCCAGCGTGCGCATCCAGGTGCGCTGCGCCAGTGTGTTCAGGCGTTGCAGATCGGCGTCAGCCATGGCCTCGCTGCCCAGGTTGCAACGTGCAACAAACGCAAAGTCATCATCCAGCGCCGCCAGCGTCGTGTCGCGCAGCCCCGCCAGGGCTGACTCATCGCCGCCCAGGGCAAGCGCCTGCCAATAGCCCACCCAGGCATCGCGTTTGAGCACTTCGAAACGGGTGCGGATTTCATGAATGCGGTCGTTGATGGTTTCCAGTTTGGTGGCCTTGTCGACCACATATTCCGGCGTCGTCACCTTGCCGCAGTCGTGTAGCCAGGCAGCGATGTGCAGGGCTTCCCACTCATCTTCGCTGGGCTGATAGGCACGCAAGCCCGGCGCATCGCTGGCCGCAGCGGCCTGAGCGAGCATCAGTGTCAGCTCCGGCACCCGCTGGCAATGCCCGCCGGTGTACGGGCTTTTCGCATCGATGGCGCCGGCCAGCAATTGAATGAAAGCATCCAGAAGTTGTTTCTGCCGCGCTTGCAGTCGCTGACTCTCGATGCTCACCGCTGCCGCACCGGAAACAGCCTGCAGGAAAGCAATGCGGTCGGGCCGCAATTTTTCCAGATCGGCGATGGTGCCGCTGTCGTTGACCAGCAAAATCAACAGGCCGATGGTTTCGTCATGGCGGTTGTGCAGGCGGATGCCGATCAAATGAATGCGTGGCGCTTGCATAGCCAGCAGCACTCTTTGCAGATCCCCGGCCTGATCGAAACCGAGATGGCTGACGACATTGTTGGCGCTGATCAGTCGCTCGAACCACTCGGGGCCGCTGCTGTGCTGCAGGTCGTGGCCCTGTATCTCGAAAGTTTCCAGTGCCTGAGGCGCGCCGTCGATGATCAGTCCATAAGGCTCCATGCGCGTGCTGTCGCTTTCGCGCAGGTAGATCAGCCCGGCCTGCGCCTGGGCAATCTGCACCGTTTCAAACAGCACCCGTTGCAGCAGAGAGGCGAAGCGCGTTTCAGCGCCAAGGGTGTCGGTGATACGGAAGAAACTCGCCAAAGTGTCTTTCATGCGTGCCATCGACACGCTCAACTGATCGACTTCAAGTACCGGTGAGCGACGTGCCGAGGGAAAGTCGAAATTGAAACTGCGGATCGCGTCGGCTTCCTTGACCAGCGCGTGCAGCGGCTTGACCAGAATCCGCGAGATTACCCAGCCCAACGGCAGGCACAACAGCAGGATTGCCAGAGTGATCAGCGCACCCTGCCAGCGCAAACGGTAGGCATCGACCAGCAATTCGTCCTCCGGCACCAGCAGTGCCAACTGCAAGCCCTTCGGGCCACCTTCCTCGACAGTGCTGCGCGCGACGATCCACTGGCGGCCATCGGCACTCAGGCGATTGCCGCTGGGTGCGCCCGTCATCAGTGCGTGCAGGGCGGGGCTCAGATCCGCCGCCTTGGCCAGGCTCGCCGCGCTGCCTTCGACGATCAGGCGTTGGCTGTCAGGGTAGGCCACGGCATTGCCATCGGCATCGAACAGGGCGATTTCAGTGGATGGCGTGACGACATGTTTACTCAAGGTTGCCGACAGGGCGACCAGCGTCAGGTCGGCGCCGATCACTGCGTTGTCACCACTGCGTCGGGCCAGGGTGGTGCCGACGTTGTGCGTGGAGAAAAACACATAGGGTTCGGTGGTGATCTGTTCGCTTTGTTCGCGCGCCTGGGTGAACCAGGCGCGACTGCGCGGATCGTAGCGGTCGGCGAGGTTGTCCTGACGACCGACCGGCAGCAGGGCCGGGTCGAAGAACAGTGACTGCGAATGCAGGCTGCCCTGCGCGTCATGTTCGATGCTCCAGACCTGAAACGCTGCGGCCTCGGGCGCTTTGAGCAAGGTTTTAAGCGCGGCGCTGCGTAATGGCCGCACCATGAAAAAGTCGCCGTTGGCATAACCCAGATACAACGACGCCAGACTGGGGTTATCGGTCAGTGACTGGCTGAACGGCCTGAGCAAGGCCAGGCGTTGCTCCAGATTATCCGCCTGCGCGGCAGGATCGCCCGCCAGCAGGCTCAACAGATGACGGATCGGTTGATAGGTGGCGGCCATGTCCAGGCGCACGTCCTGTTCGATCCGGTTGAACAGTTTTTCGCTGCTCGACAGGATGATCTGGGTGGTCTGGCGGTAATGGAACAACCCCAGCACGATCCCTGTGAGCAGCAGCAGGCAGGTGAACATGACGCTAATGTGCACGTGCAGCGGAAACCGGCGTTGTTCCGGGCGCAGTGGGCTGGGCATTTCTGGCTCTCCATGATGGTTAACTCACTGCTCAGCACCCAGCATAGTTAAGGCAAGCTCATTGTGCTTTGCTCCGACAGCGCCAATTGTTGTTGCAAGGCCTGCTCCAGATCGAGCATCGCCTGGCTGCTCGCTTCGCAATGGCGGGCAAGCTCATCTGCTGGCGCGGCATTGATGCACGCCTGTTCAAGGGCTTCGCAACATTCGATGACCTTTGCCGCCTGCGCAATGCGCGCCGCGCCCTTGATCTTGTGCGCGACCGCCGCCAGCGCCGCGCGGTCATTGGCCGGGGCTAACGCCAGCAGCTCCTGGCGGTCGAGGTGGCTGCTCTTGAGCAGCTCGGCAAGCAAGCGGCGGGTCTGTGCCGGGTTGCCGCCAGTCAGCATGTCGAGGTTTTGCAGATCGAACGCCGGGCCTGACGACGCCGGCGTGATGCCATCGACCCATTCACTGAGCAGGCTCAGACTCAGCGGCTTGAACAGGCAATCGTCCATGCCGGCCTGTTTGCAACGCAGGACTTCCTCCGGTTGAGCATTGGCAGTAAATCCCAACACAACGCAGGGTGGACAGCGCGTCTGCAATTCATGCTGGCGAATGGCGCGGGTCAGCTCGTAGCCGTTCATCAACGGCATGTTGCAGTCGACAATCACCAGATCGAAGTGGCCAGCCTTCCACCGTTCCAGGCCGATACAGCCATTTTCGGCAACGCTGAAGCGATGGCCGAGAAACTCCAGCTGTTGACACATCAACAAGCGGTTGGCCGGATGATCATCCACCACCAGTACGCTCAGTGGCGTTCGCGCTGGCTTGATCTCGGCTTCGTTCTGGCCCGCGCTCAGCTGTGCCGGCAGCGTTTCCACAGCCAGCGAGAGGCACACTTGTGTGCCGATTCCCGGTTGGCTGCTCAATTGCAGTTGCCCACCCATCATTTCGCACAGGTTGCGACTGATCACCAGGCCCAGACCGGCGCCGCTGCGGCCATGTCGATTACCGTTCTGCGCCTGAGCGAATGGCGCGAACAGGCGTTGCTGGTCTTCGGCGCTGATACCGATGCCGCTGTCCTGCACGGTCAGTTGCATCAGCGCACGGCCGGGCAGCTCGGTGTTCATCAGGTCGAGCGTAATTCTGACATGGCCCTGCTCGGTGAATTTGATCGCGTTGCTGACCAGATTCGACAGCACCTGCTTGAAGCGCAGCGGGTCGAGATACACGTCGACCGCGAGCTCCGGTGGATTGAGCAGGGTTTGCAGGACGAGGTTTTTCTGCCGGGCGAGGCCGTCGAAGATGCGCGTGACCGATGCCACCGTATCGACCAGATTGACCCGCTCCGGACACAGGCTCAGGCGCCCGGATTCGATACGGGCGATGTCGAGAATATCGCCAATCAGACCGAGCAGATCCTTGGCCGAATGGTACGCAATGTCGATCGACGAGCGATCGGGGTGCTGTTGATCCATGCGTCTGAGGGTCAGCTCGAGCATGCCGATCACGGCGTTCATCGGCGTGCGGATCTCATGGCTCATGGTCGCCAGAAAGGTACTTTTAGCCCGGCTGGCCTCGTCCGCCTGCTCCTTGGCCGTGCGCAGCTCATCGAACAATTGACGGCGCTCGCTGATGTCGATCCAGCCGCCGATGATGCCCTGCACAGCGCCGCTGGAATCGCGATACGGCAGTATCCAGTGATAGATCGTCAGGCGCCGGTTGCCGATGTGCAAAGGCCGGTCGACCACCATCGGCGTGCCTTCGGCAACGACTCGCTGGTAGTCGGCGTGAAAGGCCTGCGCCTCGCAAGCATTGCTCAGGGTGCCTTCGACGACGCTTTTGCCAATCACATCCTCACGCTTGGCAGCGAAGACTTCGAGGTAGCTTTCATTGCAGCTTTGCAGCAAGCCCTGGCGGTCGCGTACGTAAATCGGATGCGGGGTGCCGTCCACCAGTGAACGCATGAACTCCAGCTGATCGCTCAGCGCACGTTCGGCAGCCTGGCGTTGCTTGATCTGGTGACGCATGTACGCGTTCCAGGCCAGTAGCAGCAACAACAGCAGACAGGCGACCAGAATGACCTGATAGAACAGGCGCTGGTAATTGTGCCAAATGTTCTGCGAGGCGGTGGAGTAACCGCGCCAGCGACCGTTGATCACGCCCAGTTCATCAGGTGCGATGCTCAATAGCGCCTTGTTGATGATCGAGGTCAGTTCGGTGTTGTCACGCGCCGTCGCCAGTGAGAACGCGGCCTGGCCTGTACCGATGGTGGTGGTGATCTGCAGTGGCTGGTTGAAGATCCGCGAGGATATGAAGTAATTGGCGATGACCAGCGAATTCACCGCGCCGTCGACCTGGCCTTCGGCAAGCAGCGACACGGCGCTGAAGGTATCCGCCGTTTCAATCAGATGGATGCGGGGAAACTCCTCACGCAGGTAGTCGATGATCGGATTGCCCTGGGCGATGGCCAGGTGCTTGCCGCGCAACTGACCGAGATTGGTCGGGCCGTCGGCGCTCTTGCGCGTCAGCAAAACGTAGGAGTTTTCCAGATAGGGCCGACTGAAACTCAGGTGTTTCTCACGTTCTTGCGACGGCAGCAGCGCGGCGATCAGGTCAGCTTGATGGCGATCGATTTGCTGGATCATCTCCGCGTCGTTACGGCTGCGCCGGATCTCGAAGCGCAGGCCGGTGCGCAGGCGGATCAGTTCGAGCAGGTCGGCGCTGATGCCGCGAAAGTTGCCGTCATTGTCAAAGAACGTCAGAGGGGCGAAGGCCTCGTTCACCACCACGCTGACGACCGGATGCTGTTTGAGCCAGGCTTCTTCGCGCTCGGTCAGTTGCGGTTTTTGCTCGCTGAGCAGCAGATCGCTGCCGGCGCTCCAGCGTTTGGCAATGCTGTCGCGTTCGGTCGCAGGAACGGCTTTGATCACGTGGTCGATGATGCTCAACAGTTGCGGATTGCTGCGGCGCACGGCGAAGCTGAAACCCTGGGCTTCCTGCTTGCCGAAATTGGCCATGCGCACATTGTTCAGGTAGCCCTTGTTGATCATGTAATGAGTGGAAAGGGTATCGCCGAGAAACACATCGGCCTGATCGAATGCCACTGCGTTGATCGCGTTCTGGTAGGAGGGGTAACAGGTGATCAGCGCTTTCGGATACAGCGCCCTGATTTCGGGCAGCGGCAGGTAGTGGTAGACCATGCTCAGCCGCAGCCCGGCGAGGCCTTCGCTGAGCGAGCGGGTTTCATCCTCGCGGGTGACCAGCACGGGCTGGTCGAAGGCATATGGGGTGGAAAGAGCGAGGTTGGCGTTGCTGGCTTCGAAACCGTTGGCAGTCCCGAGCAGGTCGACCTGGCCGTCGAGCAGGGCGCGGATTGCCGCATCGCGTGAAGGGAAACGCTGCACCCGGATCGGCAGACCAATGGCCTGGCTGAGCAGCCCGGCGTAGTCGGCGGTGAGGCCTTCGTAATCCTTGCCACTGACTGTCATGTCGAACGGCGGGTAGTCGGGCGCGGAGGTGCCCAATACCAGTTGTTTGCGTTCACGCAGCCACTGGCGCTGGGACGGGTCGAGCGTAACCGATACCGCTTCGCTCGCTGACCGGCTGAGCAAGGCGTAGTCCGGCGAGGTGTCGGGCTGGGCGAAGACGTTGCCGCTCAGGAGCAGACTTGCGCTCAACGCCAATAGATAGTTCTTCAAACGACTGGGCATGAGGCTCTCACACGAGTGCGTTGCGTTTGGCCATTTCGATAAGTTCTACAAGGGATTTGGCTTTGAGTTTTTGCATCAGGCGTTTTTTGTAAGTGCTGACGGTTTTATTGCTCAGAAACATGCCTTTGGCGATTTCCTTGTTGGTGCGGCCTTGGGCAAAAAGTTGCAACACCATCAATTCGCGATCATTGACGGATTTGAACAGTTCAAGTTCGGCATAACGGACATCGTCACTACGAACCGGATTCAATGCCTGGCTGGGGAAATAGTTGTAACCGGAAAGTACCGCTTTGATCGCACTGACCAGCTCGCTCAGGTCTTCCTGTTTGCAAACATAGCCCGAGGCGCCGGATTGCATGCAGCGAATGCCGAAGAGCGTCGGGCACTGGGCGGTCAGGATCAGGATTTTCAGCGGCGATCCCATGGCGTTGAAGCGGGCCAGTACTTCCAGGCCGTCCAGTTTGGGAATGCTCACGTCGAGGATGACCAGGTCGGGCATGCATTCGCGGACCATCTGCATGGCATCGACTCCGTTGTCGGTCTCGCCGACGACCTTGTAACCTTCATGTTCGAGCAGCATTCGAACGGCGAGACGGATGACCGGGTGATCGTCGACGATAAAAACGTTTTGTGGACAAGCCATGTTTAGTGTCAAAGCCCTTAGGCTTTGACCTGCTCTTGCTCTTGCTCTTGCTCTTGCTCTTGCTCTTGCTCTTGCTCTTGCTCTTGCTCTTGCTCTTGCTCTGGAAGGGGGAAGATAGATATGTTCTTGATTGGGAGTGCCCTTGCCTTGCCTTGCCTTTCCTGACACACCTCTATCTATGGCCTACCCCGGAAGCTCGAAAACTTTTCTAGATTAGAGGCCCCCGACTCAGTGTTCGGTCTATGGGGTAATTTGCTACACAGAGATCATCCTTTCCTGGGTTCATGCGACACAGCTACGTGGCGTAAACCAGCACTGTTCTCCATTAATCAGCCCCAGATTCAGTAGCATTAATCCTCTTCCAGTATCGATGGACAGTCGATAAAGCCAGGCCGGTCTCACGTGCAATCTGCGATTGATTCATTCCTGCCGTCTTAAGCTCGCGAACGACGCTTTCGCTCCCCTTGTTCTGAGGCTTTCCAGGCTTACGGTGGGCGACCTCTCCATCAGTTAGCTGTTCAGCGAGAATTCCAAGGCCTCCTTCTTTCTCAAACGCTCGCAGCTGCTTCAGGGCAGCATCCATGAGGACAGGGTAAGGGGTGCCTTGCTGTTGGGACATACATAGAGCTAGGAGGGCCAGAGGGTTTATTCGAAGGCCATCGGCAAGGCTCTCGAACTTCTCAAGAGTAATGCTTGTTTCGCCTCGCTCGAGGGCGCTGAGTTTGGATTTCACGGAGGCGTCAGAAAGGTCTTCGTGCCGAAGTTGACGCTGCTTACGAAGTGCTCGGATGGCGCCTGCGAGTGCGATTCTAAGCTGCATGGCTCACTCAAAAGTCAGGATATAGCCACACAGGAGGGTTTCCGTTAAATACCAAAATGAGGTAGTATTGCGCATACAGCAGCCCAGGACGGCCCATAGCGAAGCTTCAGAAAGCTCTTTTTGGCAATTTATGGGAATTAGATGAGAGCGTTTCGCTGAGCATGAAGATCGATGTGCGGACTCTCCAGAAAGCCTCTGGTGAGCAGGCGTATTACTCGTAAATGATTTCGGAGGCTGCACATGGTTGGACTGATCGATACGGGGCTTTTGGGAGGCCTAGGAGTTTCTCTAGTTGGCTCAGAACTTAGCCTCGAAGACGCGATGGCTGCGGCCAGAAAGCGCTACAGATGGATGCCCCTATGCGCCGTCGAGGAGTGGATCATCCTGGACGCCATCATCACCGACGAAGAGCGAGCCAAAGTAGCCGCTGCAGGCTGCCAGCCAATATTTATGTTTGCCCACAAAGTTGTGCACGACGAGCAGCGGCGTTTCGAACCAGATCATTGGGTGCGCTCAAGCATGGGCACCGCTTTCAAAGAAGGCTACCTATTCGAAACACGCAACTCCGTCTACGTTTTGCTCGGGCCAGGCCATCGTAAGTCTGCTTCTATCGAAGCGATATTTTCCCTTTTTTGATTACCAACCGGTTCTGCTGGGCAACTGACGTGCTCCAGCAGTTTGAGGCGACACATGTTCAGAACCTTAGACAACGACCTGATAGGCGTCCCAGGAATGTTCGGGGAGGGCGTGTCCCAATGGCGTGGAGTCTCAAGGCTGCTCCGAACGCCTTGGTATCACTTAACCATTAGCGTTGAAAGCGAGGGTCGGTTCAGCGAGTGCGCGGTGATGATTGACGACACCCACCAGCTTCAAAAAATGTTGGTAAGCCAAGGTGTGGATTTAGCTATCACCGAGATTATGGCTGTGACGCCATCTTGGATGAATAAGTCCGGAGGCTGGCAGATGGAGCGGTTAACCAGAGTAACCGTAGGTGAGGACAGGTCTGGCTCTGAGGTTTGCTTGCTGGAAGTAGCTAAGGGAGCGGTGTATCACACCTCACACCAGCGAGATTTCAAGATTGAAGCGCTGGCCAACCTGAGGCCCGTCTTTCTCTCAAGCATGATTCGATCTGCCTGAAATTTACCAGTAATCCCCCACGGTACCAGCGCGCCTGGTTGCGTGTGCAATTCTTGATAACTCCATACAGACCGCAACCGGAGCCCAACGATGCTGGACACCCTAGATGTGAATTTTCACGGCAAACGCCATACAGATTTTGATCTCAAGCGAATTATAAAAGCTCAGGCCCAGGGCTTCGATGAACCGGTGACCGCTTACCTTTGCGGAGTTTCCATCAAGGCTCGCGCTGGCATCGGTGTGGTTTTTGGCCACAAGCGCAAAGACCAGTACGGGCGGTTTGGCGATGGCCACCCGATCAGGACTTCTGACGTGTTGAAAGTCGAGCGCGAGGGGAGGTTTTGGGTTATGACGACCGAGAACTCGCGGTACGTACTTGCAACGTTCCAGAGGGGCAATGGGCGAGCCTCCCTGCGTGATTATCTGAGAGTCTCAAAGGGGCAGTACCATTTCACTCCGCGCCTATTGCAGTAATATTCTGGAGTCAAATGCGATGCGATAGGTGTGAATTTCCGAGCCGCTGCCAGTGGCTATTTTCCACTTAAGGCCTAGAGCTTAAGTCAGGTTTTGCGGTTGAGGAGGTTATCGAGGAACGTGGTGCTCAGTGGCCCCGTCCAATCTATCGGCATGAGGTCTATCCAACTTAGTGCCTGAAGAAGGATCACCAGCCCCAAGCCGTACGCGTTTGCGGGGGCGGGCTCCACGCACAGCGGCGCACCGAACTTGGTGTCGTAAAAGAGGGACGATTGAATACCGTCCGGCCCCATGTATACAGTAGGAGTCGCGATGTGGTCATTACCCAGAATCATCAAATCAGGGACGTGCTCTCCCTGGACGTTGTGAACGGAAATGTCCGGTGAGTATTTGCGTGCAAAGACTGCACAGAAAGGCTGGTTCTTGAGTGAAGGGTAAGTGCGGGGCCAGTCCCTGACCCTTCCGTGATAGATCGGCCCATCCACTTGATACTCAGGGTTGGTGCGACCTCGACGTGTGAGCAGTAATTTCTTTACAGCTTCGGTTTGGCTGATCGCCGTTGCCAATACCGCAGAATCCGAGATCGAGTGCTTGCACTCGATGTAGGCATACACTGCGTCAACCGGGATTTGTTCTTTTACCGGAAACTGGCGGCTCATACCGGAGCGTAGGGTAGGGCTGGACATCTTGTCGTAGATGATAAGGTCATCCCCGGCCTTTTCGCCATTTTCAGCGACGACAAAACCCCGGCACACGCCGTACTTGGCTGGCAGAATATCCTCCAGCAAAGCGCATATGGCGATCTCGAATTCATTCCCAAGGTCAAAGTTGTAGATCGCCTCGATGTCCTGCAGCCTCGCTTCGACTTTCCTGGCCAACCTCTCGATGTATCCACCGTATGAGTTCATTGATCCTCCTCCAGTTGCTCGATGTCCGTCTGCCCAAGACGCCAATCCTCCTGACTAACACAGGGTCTGGCAAGTCAGGACATGCTGCGGTTAGGCGCTCGGGCTGTCGTGACCTCTGCTTTAGAAGCTTGACGTTGCAATTGTGGTGGTAATCTACGCGCTTATATCGAAGAGGCGGCGCCCGGATTCCTGGCACGCTCTAAGCCTGCAGGGAGCTCTTAGCTAGTGGATTCGCGATCAACCAACCCTCATTCTCAACCCCCACAGATTGATTCGTCAGCTGACAACGTTACCTTGAAGTCTGGCCGTAGCCTGCAGTTCGCCATGCGTAGATTTTTCAACTGGCTCACCAATGCCATTCTGGACTTCGTCGGATTTCAACAAGCCTCTGCTTGGAATGCGGGTCGTCTGGTCGGTATCGAAGAGGGAAAAAGCAAAGGCTTGGAGGAGGGCTTCTCTCAGGGGCATACCCAAGGACTCGACGACGGAAAGCTAATTGTTGAGTTGCGTCCTGGCACACCTACTACTCCCGCTTCACCGGGCATCAAAGAACCTGCACTATTCAAAGACTGGAGATTTGCAATCACTCCAGAAATGGCTGCTGAGATTCGGCTGGATGTGAAGCAATATCTTCCTGATCAACCTCCCTCTGAAGATCAGTGGAAGATGATCTTGTCCACTGCTCCGACCACCTCTGTAGTTGCGGGCGCTGGTAGCGGTAAGTCGACCACCATGGTGTTGCGGCTGATCGTTCTATACCACTACCTCAAAATTGATTTGTCGTGTCTGACGGTTGTCACTTTCACAAAAGAATCCAAGCTGGATTTCGCGAAGAAAGTCCGCGAGGTGTTTGACCTTTGGGGTTATGAAGTCAGCGAGAAGAAGTCTCTTGAGATTGTCCGCACGTTCCATTCCCGTATTCTGTCATTCGCCAAAAGCATCGATGGTCTAAGTGATGTAAAGGCTTTCGAGTTTCTAGACAACAAGCCAGGTGAGGACGAAAAGGACGGTTCGATGATGAACGTCAAGCTGGGCGAAACCCAGCTCGATCTGATGAACGCGACATACCATGAGCTCTACGAAACCAACACGGAGTTTCGCTCACTGATCGGAGACCTCTACCAACGCTCACTATTGCTAGCTGAGATGGATAAAGACCATCCAGACGTTCTAGAGCGCCAGGGTAAGGCTTGGCAAATGGCGAATATCGATGATGCGTTGTGTGCTCAACTTGAAGGTCTTTGGGAAGCTGCCGGTCATTGGCCAATTGATGGGATAGAGCCTGTACAGAAGACCGTCCGCCTGCTTGGGAAAAACTTCCGGGTGAACGGATATATTCCCGAGTTCGATACATACGTGATACTAGGAGTCGACGATACCGAGCCAAATGACATCAAGCTTGATCACCAATACGGTTGGTTCATGCGCAAGCATGTGCGCGACAAGCGAACGCTGTTTCAGGCCTTTTGCAGTCCACGGGTTGTCTACCTGAACAGTTATGTCGATGCATCTCAGTCGGTTGACGCGCTCAAAGGTCGGATAATTGGATGCCCGAAATTCCAATACAAGGTCAGGGGAGACATAAGTTCGAGCTATATTTTGGAAGCTTTTTTTTCCAATGCCTCTTTCATCGAAAACCTGGGTTTGGACGCCATTGAGGCCATCAAAAATATGACCCTAAACAAGGGTGAGCCCGACATCCAATTTTTCCATGCGATGAGTATTTACTGGGCCGCGTTCAACGAACGACTGCTACAGATGAGCCCGCCGGTAATGACGTTTAACAGTATGTTTGCGATGTTCAGCGAACGTGGTCAGCAAAATTTTAGGGCAGTACCGGACAGCGTACTTCGCCCGATGACAACGCTTCTCATCGACGAATTTCAAGATGTGGGGGCGAACACAATTTCGTGGGTCAGGGCGACCTTCAAGGAAATCGAACTGCGCGGGTTGGCCGCTAAAACCTTGGGCGCGCCAGCTTATGCTTCGGTGATGGCGGTAGGGGACGATTGGCAAAGCATCTATGGATGGCGTGGCAGCTCTCCACGTTTTCTGATGGAGTTCGGCAAGGAGTTTAGGTCGCCGAAACAGACACAGGTGTTCATGCAGGAAAACCATCGATCACACCAAATGGTGGTTGATGCGGCAGAAGCAATCGTCAACCAGACACCAGGTTTTGAAAACAAGCACGGTGTTGCCGTTAACAAGCGTGTGATCGGCAACCAGATACCGGTAGAGGTTCGAGAGCTTGACTGGGAGCACCTAGTCCAGATGGCAGAACACCATTACGACGCTGGTCACTCGATCCTTATTCTTTACCGTAAGCGCGACACCAAGAAAGATGCCAAAGCAAAACTCAGCGACGTCATTGAGAGAGCTCGTGAGGACAAGCGGGACAAGGCTATCAAGTTTCTGACCTATCACTCCTCGAAGGGCTTGCAGGCCGACGCCGTCTTTTTGCTGGGAGATTGCGAGGTCACCACATCATCGCCTTCGAGAAACGATTTCTATGCCCAGGCCGGTATGGCGAATCCGGCCGAGCCCTGCGGTTACGACAGAGCACAGCAGCAGGAGGCGCTGCGAACAGCCTACGTCGCCATCACTCGGGCCGTTACCTACTGCTACTGGTATGTTTCCTGGGACGAAAAGGTACCTGCTTCGGAGAAGGCAAGCCGTTATATAAAGGAGGATCAGGCCTATTGGAATGTCGTGACTCTACGTCCTGCGCCCCCTTCTGATGGGATCAAACGTAAAGTAGTTAAAGGACGCTAGCTAGGGCCTTCGCTCGTCACAATCTAATATCTGCAGGCGACGTGCGGGAATGCAGAAAAGCGCAGCGGCTGGGCGGCCAAGGAGGTTGAGCGATACACTATTATTCCTTCCGCCCTTCATTTCAAATTAATGCTCCACCTCCATATCACTCAGGTTTGGCGGTGAGAGCGTTCGTTTCCACTGGATAGGTGCGGTAAACAACATGACGTTGAAAATAGAAATAAAAAACAAGCTCGCAATCGGCAAACGGAATGAATTCGCCATCTGGGGATACTTGCTCGGCGAAGGGTTTGACGTGTTCCCCTCGCTGGTTGACGACAAGGGGATTGACGGAATCGTTGGACACCAAGGTCGCTACTTCGAAGTTCAGATCAAGAGTGGCGAAAACTGGAGCAATCCGCGAGGTCTTAGTCGATCTGCTGTAAGTGCAAATCTTGACCGTATTTTTTTGATCTACAACACCACCGAGGACGAGGTTCGATATTTCACAGGGCGGCAGATTCTTGATGAGCCTGAATGGCGAGAGTGCATTGAATGGACGATTTCTCAAATCAAGCTTCCTAAACAAATGCTGCAGAAATATGAGGCTCATAACTGGGCCGGATTCGTCGCGTACCTGAGGTCTTCGATACAGGGACGCCCTTAAGCCAGTCGGGTGGCCAGTCTGCTATCTGGCTTTCACTACCCAGAGCTGATCGAACTTTTCGGGTAGTTCTGACTCATCGATCTCGCCGCATTGCCTAACTAGGCGATGCTGGCACGCTGGCTACTCGGAGGACTCCCTTTCACCAGCGGCCATTGATCTTATCCAGCACACCTATCAACTCGTCCGCCATTACGGGTTGCGCGGATGCGCAAACAGGTCATAAGCGAATTCGCCGGGCTGTCGAAGACCCAACCGCAACGCGTCCGCACTGCTCTGCTTGTAGCCGGGACGGAAGAGGCTATACCGCTTCAGTTGCTGCCTTCGTCATGAGTCGCCCGTCGTCGGTCGGGTACGCCAAGTCCACCAGAGCTGAGTAGGAAGGTTTTTCCAATGAGTTCCCGTCCTATATTTATACTCTCCACCTTCAATCATCGACTTTCCGAACTCGATCCAGGGCGTGTTTGATCAGAATTGGACAAGAATGAGCTGCCGAAGCTTGGAACACCCCCCCTGTGCCGTAAGTCTACTTGTACCTACTCATTGGTAAGGTACAGCGAAATGGATAAGACAATCACCGTCGATCAACTGGCTACCACCGACCTTGGGTCAATCAGCGAAATATGCCTTGGCGGGACTCATACCCAGCTTTGCCTATGGCGGGGCGAACAAGTCTTCACCCACGAGATGATGAGCGAGGGCACCCACGATCAGAATGTCCGGCGCCTGTGCTTGCAGTTGATCGACCCGGACGATCAAGCCGCAGTTGTCAGCGTTGAGCTGATCGTGCGCGAACGGCTAAAAGAGATAGGGAAGCAGGGCGAGTTTTATCCGGCTGAGGAGGCGGATACTCATCGATAGCCTCCTGCAACTCTGATAACAGAAAAGGAGTATCGGCTAGTCTTGGGGGTACTCAGTCCTCAATACCTAGCCTACCTCCATTTCCACTATTTAAAGTCGACTGCTCTGCTCGTTTATTAGACAACTTGCCAAGGCGCAAAACGCTCAGATCTTGAGGTTATTTTTGTTGGTGGTTTCTCCACCAATCGAGCTGATGCTAGACGCGGAGCTGGCCTTTTGATAGCGTGCTCGCATTGCATTTGAGTGGAGAGAGTTTCAGGGGATTGATGCGCTACTAAGTCTGGCATATTTGGTTGACGGATAAAGTGAAGTCATAATTTAGGTTTTTAATTCAATTGGAGTTCTAATGCCAGCGGATACAGTTTCGACCTTCAGTCAGTCTGATGTTATCGGTATAATGGGGGCAATGGCTACGGTCATAATTGGCATTTTGTCATGGTTTGTTTCTGCTGCTCACTCACGAAAAACGATGCAGCGCAAAGAGTTGCAGTATCGTATAAGAGTTACTTCACTTGTAAATAATAAAATATTTAAAGAGGCTGAGAGTCTCGAAATAAAGTATAAGGGTGATATTATCGATGAGTTGGTTTTTCTTGAGGTTGATATAATAAACAGTGGTAATGTTGCCATATTGAATCCCCCTATAAAAATAGAATCGCGTGACTCTACATACATCATCCCCGCCTATTTTGAAGATGTTCCTGATGGGTATGATTATCATTGGGCGGTAGAGCGGGAAGATGGTGAGACATGTAGAATAAAAGCAGACCATATAAATCCTGGTCAAATTATCAAGGCTAGGTTTTTAATGGATAATCTACCACCGGAAGAGCCTATGTTTACTTGCGCCATGCCAGATCTTAGCATCAAACGAGCTTCTGATGTGGAGGTCTCACTGGTTGCAGGGAAACTGCTAGAGGTTGTCTATCCGAATTTGGCGAGCGCTATGAAGCTCGTTTTGAAATGAAATGCTCTTTCCAGTATCGATATACAAACGCTAAATTGACTTTCCATTAATATTGAAGAAAGGTTCGATATGTCCAAACTCGCAGAATTTCGCCAGCTTGAAAAACACCTCGCCGAACAGCTTCAGGCACTGGAAGCCCTCAAGGGCGACGCAGGCCTCAAGAAAGAAATTGAATTTGAAACCAAACTGCGTGATTTGCTCGCAAAATACGGCTACAGCCTCAAGGACGTGATCAACCTGCTAGATCCACAAGCAGGTCGTCGCGCTCCAGTAGCCGAGTCCAAAGTGGGCAGTCGCAAGCCTCGCCAGTTGAAGGTTTATAAAAACCCTCACACAGGTGAAGTCGTCGAAACTAAAGGCGGCAACCATAAGACGTTGAAAGAGTGGAAAACAGAGCACGGCGCTGCGACAGTTGAGACTTGGCTGACCAAGTGAGTTTGCTTTGAGTGAAAAAAAGGGCCCAGTCGGGGCCCTTTTTTGAGACTGGGTTCGAATAAGCTTGATCATCAGGAAGACACCGATGCCAGATAACTCTGAGGCGAATATAGCCACAGCAGACGCTCTCACGCTGCTGCTGCACAACCAACACGCAATATGCGCAGCCATTGAAGAGGTGACTAAGTGGCTCCTTGATAACGGAGCGGATGATGTAGTCGCTAACGCAATCGGGGCAATGGAGACGTTGGACAAGAATGCTAAAGGCATCACAGATGCCATCATGCGTCTGCGTCATTCTTAGGCAAAGACTTCATTCTGTGTGTTCTCTACAAACCAAGCGCCAGCATTCCCTTGGATCTCGCATTGTAGCCATGAAGCTCGCGCCATTGCGGTCGTTTTTCCACTGTCCCGATTGTCGCGATCTCATTAGGATGAGGGATTCTTGACGCAGCGCATGACTACGAAGCAGGCAATCAGAATCACCGGCGCGATAGAGAGCATCCCCATATAAGTGCTTCCGGTTACGTCATTAATTTTACCCACCATGACCGGCGCAACCATCCCGCTGAGCTGCCCAATTGAGTTGATCGCTGCTGTCCCTGTAGCGATGGCAAGTCCCGAAAACGTTGATTGTGGAATTGTCCAAAATATCGGAATGGCTATGAAGGTACCGGCGGTAGCCAGCATCAATGCGGCCATCATTGCCCAGGACGAATCAGAGAACAGGCAAGCCAGCAAGTAGCCAATGGCAGCCGCCATCAGACACCAAACCAGGTAGATCTTACGCTCTCCGCTGCGGTCAGAACGACGAGTGATCCAGATCATCCCAATACACGCCAAAATATAGGGCAGTGCCGAGAGCATGCCGACCCAGAACAGGCTTTGAATACCGGAGGATTTAATTAGGTGCGGCATCCAGAAATTAAGGCCGTAAGAAGCGGTTTTGATCACGAAGTAAATAAAGGCCATGATCGCCACTTCTCTGGTCAGCAACACGCGCCACAGTGAGCCCAATATCGGCTTTTGTTTTGCTTTATCACTTTCGAGATTGGCCGCTAATAGGTCTTTCTCACCTCGGGTCAACCATTTGGCGGACTCAATATCGCGGTCGAGTTTCCACAAAACCAGTACACCAAGCACCACACAGGGCAACCCCGACATTAGAAAGAGCCAATGCCAACCGGCGAGACCGAGCACGCCATCCATTGTCCCGAGCAGAATTCCCGCCGCCGGCCCTCCTAACGCGCCTGCTAGAGGCACAGCCAAAAACCAAAGGCCGTTCATCTTCGCCAGGTGTTTTTTTGGGAACCAGCACGCCAAGTAAAACAATATCGCGGGGCCGAAGCCCGCCTCCATCACTCCGATCAGAAAGCGAAGAAAATAAAGCGTGTATTGGGTGTATGCAAACATCAACGCAGCCGTGGCCAGCCCCCACGACACCATGATTCGGCAGATCCATGCAGGTGCCCCGTAGCGCTTGAGACCCAGGCTGCTGGGCACCTCGAACAAAACGTAGCCGAAGAAAAACATACTTGCGGCCAGACCATAGGCAGCGTCGCTCAGACCCAGCTCGTGCTGCATTTGGGTTTTGGCGAAGCTAATATTGATCCGGTCAAAATATGAAAACAGAAAACAGATTATGGCGAGCGGCATGATGCGCCAAGCGACACGCCGATAAAGGAGCAGTTCGTTAATTGTTTCGTCGTTGCGCGCAAGTGCAATATCGCCAGTCATGGCAACCATGAGTGTTTCTCCATTCTTGTAATTATTGGAGAGAAGCAACGCCCTCAAGGACGTTGATCAACGGATTTAACCGATTCGAATCAACTTATCTTTGTAAAGCTGCCCCTTGGTGACGTAATCGCGAGCGTTACTCTGCATACCAGCAATCGCCTCAGGTGTGAGTTCACGCACAACCTTTGCTGGCGCGCCGAGGATTAGCGAGTTGTCAGGAAACACCTTGCCTTCGGTCACAATTGCCCCAGCGCCAACAAGGCAGTTCTTGCCGATCACCGCGCCATTGAGAACGACCGCTTGAATCCCTATCAAGGCGCCATCGCCAACGGTGCATCCGTGCAACATCGCCTGATGACCAATTGTCACTCCCGCGCCGACCGTTAGGGCAAACCCCGGATCGGCATGGAGCACCGCGCCCTCTTGAACGTTGCTGTGCTGACCAATGCGAATAGGTTCGTTATCGCCGCGCAGCACGGCCTGAGGCCAGACGCTGACGCCCTGCTCAAGAGTTACATTGCCGATAACAGTCGCGTCTTCTGCAACGAACGTTTCGGTATGAATGAGCGGCATGAGTGTGTCGAATTGATAAATAGCCATGGCAGACCCTCAGGCTCGAACGTCAGTTTTGAGAACACCGGCTGCGCACAACTCAGCAATGTGTGCGTCGCTATAACCTAGTTCCCGCATCACTTTTTGCGTGTGTTCACCGATGCGTGGGATCGACCGGCGCGGGTGTAGGCGCTCGCCATCCAGAGACAGTGGCAGTAACGGCATCGCGGTGGTCGATCCGTCCTCCAGTTCAAGGTTCGCCAAGCCACCGCTTTGCAGCAGGTGAGGATCCTCAAACAGCTCTTCTGGGCGGCGAATCGGGGCAAATGGAATGCTGTGTGCCTCTAACTCGAGTGCCAGCGCTTGAGCGTCCATGGTGGCAAAGACTTGACTCAAGTGCGCCAGCAACCGTGGCCGCTGTAGGACGCGCTCGTTGTTAGTGGCAAGGCTTTGGTCGTCCAGCAATGCGGTCTGGCCCAGCAACTGGCATAACGCGTTCCATTGGCCTTCACCAGTAGCCGCCACGAACATCTGCTCTCCGTTGGCAAACTCGAACACGTCATAGATCGCCCAAGCGCTGATGCGATTCGGCATGGGTGCAGCAGCCTGGCCTGTGACGGCGTATTGCTGCATATGCTGAGCGGCCAGCAATACGCAATTTTCATAGAGAGCGCTTTGCACCTCTCGTCCGACGCCGGTGATATTTCGATCATTCAGGGCGGCAAGCACGCCGATTGCTCCGAACATGCCACCCATGATGTCGTTCACCGAACTACCGGCACGCAAAGGTCTTCCAACCGGGCCGGTCATGTAAGCCAGCCCTGCCATCATTTGCACGACTTCATCGAGCGCTAGACGATTGTCATACGGGCCGTTGAGAAAGCCTTTATGCGAGGCATAGATGATGCGCGGGTTACGCGCCCGAACCGCTGCGTAATCAAAACCTAGTTCCTGCATACGACCGGGTTTGAAGTTTTCGATAAAGACGTCAGCTGTGTCGATAAGCTCCAAAACGGCGTCACGACCTTGCGGGGTATTGACGTCGATTGCGATGCATTGCTTGTTGCGATTGAAGGTTCGAAAAAATCCGGCACCGGCGCCTAGCAAACGGCGTGTACCGTCACCGCGTGTTGGCTCGATCTTAATAACCTCTGCACCGAGATCACCAAGAATCATCCCGCAAGTCGGGCCCATGACCATATGAGAAATCTCGACGACACGAATACCGTCCAATGGAAGTCTGGACATTGTTGTTTCCTCGCTTGTACAAGCTCAGGTGCGATTGGCAACTGGCGTGTAATTGAGTGGCAAACCAGCGCGTGCAATGCAGCCGTAGAGGGTTTCGTCTGGCAACGCATCACGAAGCACGTCCCTTGAGGCGATCAATGCAGCAAGGTCGATGCCTGTGGCGTAGCCCATGCTTTGCAGCATGAATACCAAGTCTTCGGTTACGGTGTTGCCTGACGCGCCCGGTGCGAATGGGCAGCCACCCAACCCGGCCAGCGAAGAATCTAGTTCGGTAATGCCTTGCTGAACTGCCACCAAGCTATTGGCGAGTGCCAAGCCTCGCGTGTCATGAAAATGCGCAGCCCTGAGTTTGTCGCCAGCGATGGCGCGAACGGCCTGTAAGGTGGTGGCGACTTGGCCAGGATTGGCGTACCCAGTAGTGTCGCCGAGCGAAACCAGATTGCAACCGGCCTCCAAAACATGGCGAGTCAATTCGCATAGGTCGCTCAATGGCACTTCACCCTGCCGGGTGCAGCCGAAGGCAACCGACATTCCTGCAATGATTTGGACTTTGTCCAAGCCCAACTCGTCGCGCAATTGGCACATCTTGGCCAGCTCTTCGACCATCTCCATCGGCGTGCGACGCACATTGGCCAGGCTATGGGCCTGGCTAACGGAAACAGGCGCAATGATGCGGTGGGCTCCGGACTCAAGCGCATCGCGGCAGCCCCGCAGGTTAGGTGCCAGAACCGAGACGACCAGATCAGGATAATTCAGGGCATGAGCTACTACCTCTTTGGCATCGGCCATCTGTGGCAGAAGCTTGGCGGGCACAAAGGACGCAACCTCCATATAGCGCACGCCGGCTGCATAGGCGGCATCAATCCATTGGCATTTTGCTGCGGTCGACATGATGGCTTGAAGGCTTTGCAAACCATCGCGCATGCCGACTTCGTTGATTGTTATTGTTGTCATTCAAACGCTCTCATAGCTGAAGCTTGAGTTCAGATTAGAGAGCGACCCAAGCAGCGAAAAGACGTAATTCACGGGCTGATCCATCGCCAAACACGATGGATTCACTCACGGTTGAGTTTGCCGCAGCGGGGTGCGCAAAAGCAGATGATCCAAAAGTCTTCGTGCCGACAAAGATAAAGCGTCCCGATCACGTACGCAGATCACAAACTCACCTAGCGCCCAATCGTCAGTCAGAGGAATTATTCTCAGTTCAAACAATGCCGCGTATCGCGCCACGGCTTCCAAGGGAAAAATTGCGAGACCCAGGCCGAATTGCGCAAGTCGAAATGCTGCATCGAAAGAGGACACGTAGGAACGAAATTGCAGTTCGCAGTTATGTCGCCCCGCTTCATCACGCATAAAGTTATTGAGCGTGGCAAAGGCCGACAGTCCTAGATGATCGAACGCGAGCGTCTCTGCGAAAGCGATGCTCGTTCGATTGGCCAAAGGATGATGTCCGCCCACAACGACGGCTAAATGATCTTGCCGATAAGGCAGAAAATCTAGGTCTCCCACAGCCGTCGAGCGTCGACAGATACCTAGGTCGGCATTGCCCTCAGCGACCCCTCGCACCACATCTGGACTGAAGCGTTCCTCAATGTCTACTTGGATTCTTGGATGCTCCAACATAAAGTCGGACAGTTCCTCTGGAAGGAACTCCATGATTGACGAGATGTTGGCCATCAACCGGACATGACCGCGAGCGCCTTCAGCGTATTCGCTGAGTTCGCTTTCGAGCCTTTCCATTGCCCGCGTCATAGATCTAGCATGCCGAAGCAACGCCACCCCCGCTGGGGTTGGCTCAACTCCACGCTTACTACGCTTGAGCAAAGGTGTGCCGAATCGCGCCTCAATGTCAGAGATTCTTTTGCTGATGGCAGACGGTGCCATGAATGCTCTCTCGCTGGCGCGCGCGATGGTGCCTTCCTCGCAAACCGAAATGAACAAGTGCAAGGATAAATGATCCAGGTGCTGCATTATCCACATCCCTCAAGTCGCATCGGCACGACCAAAGAGGTGCCATCCGCTAACAGTTTCCTTGGGGTTTTCGCAGATGGCATGGATATGTGCAATACCTAGACGAAAGCGCTGCGGGCAACCGCATGCATATGGCTCCCGACAGTCAGTTAACTCACAAGTAAATTGTTTTCACCAATCGCGCAATAACGGCCCGACTTTTCGGATTAGGTGGGATCTGTGCCTAGTGTTTTTTACCCGTATGGATCGCGTAGCTAAGCCCTCAGTGAAGTCAGCGTCGCTCTTGGGTTCTAGAGGTAGTCAGCTCCCAGCTAAGCGGTGAATGCAACCTCGAATTTCGTCACTTAGTCTCAAGTGCTTGCTGGGACAAACCGTCCAGAATCCCCAGAATCTGAGCGTCGTTAAGAGCAAATTTGGGAACAAACTCCATGCCGACTGGCAAGCTGTCATGGGAACACATCAGGGCTCCCTGGCCTTCACCGAACTGCTGGCTCATGAAGGTTCTGAGGTTGCTTGGTGTTTTTGTGGCGTAGGCGCTTCGGAAGATCGATAGATCGCAGAGCACACCTGCGAGCATTACCCAGGCGTGGCCGTCCCACTTAGCGTCCACAAACTCTCCCTCGTAGGTTGCCCCTGGAATGTTCCCCATGCATTCGAATGCATACTGGCCGTTAATCAGCAGGTCTCCTAGGACGACAACTGCAGGTATCCCTCGAGATTTGAGAATGGCAGTGAAGCCAGCACTGACCATGACGCAAGAACCAAATGATGGAGGGATCGATTCGAGCGTTTGCCTAGCAGCGCTAACGATTATATCGGGATCGGTAATTTGGAACCCTGCGTACTCGGAATAGGCCTCCGCGCCACAGTCGCGGACAATAATGTTTACTAAAGTTGACGGCACAAAGGATCCCTTGGGAAATTTATTCGACCTTGTTGGCCAGTTGCGTTCGTTCTGACCTACCTTTGCTTCAAATTGCGATCGACAAGAATGCTTCCGGTTGCGGCTAGAAAGAATTGGAGCCAGCGTCGATCTCGCGTTGACGCTTTCGCTCAATATGACGCTTATGCAAGATGTTCTCCCCTTGATCCTCTAGCCACTTCACGAACTCAAAGACCTGTGAGACAGCGTGCAGAAATTTCTCGGTAGTGATGTGAATGTGGGGGCGATATAGCCATTGCCGACTCTCACCATCTGCCTCCTCAATCAAGTTTTTCTCTCGATCACTCACGAAAAATGGGTTTGGCATCTTCTGAAGCGCGTCATCAGAATATCGAGATGTTTCGAAGATCAGGGAGTCGGGATGTTGGATGCTATTCCTCGCCAGCACGAGTTCCTCAATCAAAGCGAAATCGAATGGGCCATCATCAAACCGGTCTGAACCATGGGCCAAGTAGAATGCCCTGTAGCCATTTGGCCATCCGCCATTTTTGAATTCTGATTTCAGTGAAGGCCCTGGAGCAGGCCCAAGCTGACGCTCCCATTCGTTGAAGTATAAGTGTAGCGAAGCAGCAATCATCGATAAGCATGCGCTACCCAGTACCTGCACTGACGAATCAGCTTCTAGCCATTCATTCAAATATGCGGGCTCCCCATCTTCGCTATAGGGCGGGATGAAGGGTGCTTCCTCGTTCTCAATTTTCCCTTTGCGATCTTCAAACGGGCTGGCCCCATTTAGATAGAGCTGTTTGACAAAAGCCAGTCGCTGTTCGAGGAAGTATCGAATGTCCATTTCGTTGTCCTGATAGGTGATTGTCATTCCCAGGCCTGCACTGGGATCTCGGGTTCGTACGAAGTTATCACGACTGCGCTGAACGGAGAGGCGCAAGGGGATGAAACTGGGGGCTCACTGGCATACCCCGTCAACCAGATCTAGTTCAGGATTGACGGCCTGGAAGGACGGCGACAGAAGGTTGTGCCAGCCAGGTAATCCGTAACTCGGCAAATGAGCGTCTCCATGTGGAAACGCTTGTTGATATTAAAATTCATCTGGGATGTCATGACCCCAAACCTAAACCGAATACACTGGCTCCCAGCATGATGGCTGCGACGATTCCTACGATGGAGAACGCCTGTTGCAAACGAGGAATGGCCAGCTTGTGAGCTAGCTGCCTTCCCGCGATTAATCCTATAACCGCACCGGCGGCAAACGGTACTGCTGCCTGCCAATACATAACTCCGCTGATTGCGGCTGCAATCACTCCTCCGATTGAAACCGAGGCGATCACCGCAAGAGATGTTGCGACAATACTTTTCATCTCCAGATTGGTATATCGCGTCAGGGCCGGAATGATGACAAATCCTCCTCCGACACCCAGCAGACCGGACAGTAGACCCGACGTGAAACCGGTTAACGCCAATACTCGAGCACAGGGCAGCGTCCAGCGTAACCGGCCCTTTGCCGGATTAAGTACGCAGGGCAATACTTCGCGTCGTGGAGCGGCACCGCCATTACGGATTTCCCGACTTGCATTGCGCAACATGCGCACGCTTGCGTACACCAGCACCAACGAAAATACGAGTGCGAGAGGCTTGTTGGGAATGCGTTGAGCCAGGTGTAAGCCTAGCGGCGCAGCCACGATTCCAATCGATGATATGAAGGCAGCTGCTTTATATCGAACGACGCCTTGCTTCAATCCGAGCACAGCTCCGACGCCGGAAGCTAACGCCACTGCTAGCAGTCCGACAGGGGCCGCTTGGGTCATTGATAAACCTAGACCGAAAACCAATACAGGAATGGCGAGTATTCCCCCGCCTGCACCAGTCATGGCTAGAACACCTCCAATGACCGCGCCAAGAACGACGGCTAGCATGCTGTGCTCATCCATATGTTAATGCTCCGCCTGACTTACTTCCGTGTCAGCGAACCATTCGCGTCCTTTCAGCATGCAGTGCCAGTAGAACGGCGGGAGAATTCTCTCTTTAAGAAACCAACTCAAACGAGAGGGTTTGCGCCCATCCAGAAACCAGGTGGCAAACGTCGGCGCTAGCTTTCCGCCATAGAGAAACTCGGCCAAGACAACCTTTCCACGCTCAACTGTCAGGGGGCAGGAGCCATAGCCGTTATATGCAGCTTGATGCTGCTTCATCCCTAGGTTAACCAGGACATTGTTCGCTACGACCGGGGCTTGTTTACGTGCAGCCGCCATGGTTTTCGCATTTGTGGTATTCACCACATCCCCTAGCGCCCAAACATTGGAAAATTTGCGGTGAGCCAAGGTCGTCGGATCAACGTCGACCCATCCCGCCTCATCCACTAGCGGGCTTGAACGAATAAAGTCAGGAGCAACCTGGGGAGGCACGACGTGGAGTAGGTCAAACGACTCAGTCACGCTCTGGGTGTTTCCATCTTTATCGGTACGTTCGAAAGTCGCCTGTTTGTTGGGGCCATCCACGGCGACCAGCTTGTGGCTGAATTTTAAGGCGACCGCATATTTTTCCATGTACGCCATGAGGGCAGGGACGTAATCGGCGACGCCGAATAGCACGCCGCCGGAATTAAAAAATTGCGTTTTTATCTGCGCCTGGCGATCGTTTTTCAGCCAGTGATCGCATGAGAGATAGAGCGCTTTCTGAGGCGCACCCGCACACTTGATCGGCATTGGCGGTTGCGTGAAGAGGGCCTTGCCTGATTTGAGCTCCTGGACAAGTTTCCAGGTATAAGGCGCAAGATCGTAGCGATAATTAGAGGTGACGCCATTGGAGCCTAATGTCTCAGTCAGTCCGTTGATAGCCGACCAATCGAGTTTCAAACCAGGGCAGACGACAAGCTGGTCGTACTGAATAACTCTCCCTCCATCGAGGACGACTGCATTGGCCTGTGGGTCGAAAGCGGTTACCGCTGCTTTGATCCACGTCACACCTCGAGGCATGACAGAAGCCATCGTCCTTACGGTAGATTCAGCCTCGAAGATGCCTCCGCCGACCATAGTCCACCCAGGTTGATAGTAGTGCGCGCCAGCAGGGTCGATTACTGCGATATCCAGATTCGGTTCTCGTGACTTTAGGCCGGCTGCGGTGGCAATACCTGCAGAGCCGGCACCAACAATGACGATCTGGTGATGAGTCGAAGCCATGGCATTATCGGTGCGTCCACCATTGCTGATTCTGCGTGCAAGTGAAGAAACATCCACCTGTGCGCTTTTGGTTTTTTCGAGGATGGCGGACAGACTCTGCTTGCCTGCCTCAGAGAGCGCCCACAGCATCGCTGACCGGGTGCCAGTTCTACAGTAGGCAACCACAGGTCTCGACGCCTCCTTTAGAATTGCGACGAAGGAATCTACCGTTTCATCAGCGATGGCCGATGCTTGGGTGGGCAGGTAGTAAAGCGTCATGCCTTCTGCTTCGGCTGCTTGGCGGATCGTTATGTGTGTTGGCTGGTCGGGTGCCTCGCCATCTGGCCTGTTGCAGATGAGAGTCCGAATCCCGAGATCAGCCAGTTGCTTCACATCGACCACGGTCAGTTGCGGCGCAATAGAAAAATCCGAACTTAATTCACAAGTTTTCATATTATTTTCCTTCGATGACTACGCAAGGTTAAAGCGATGAGCGTTAAAGCGTGTTAAGCGGTATTTTCAAATAACGGATACCATTCGTTTCCGGCTCTGGCATGTTGCCGCCACGCATGTTGATTTGGACGGATGGCAGTATCAGGGTTGGCATATCGAGAGTTGCATCACGTGTTTCTCGCATGTTCACAAACGTATCTTCGCTTGTACCTTCGCGGACATGGATGTTTTCATGCTTTTGTGCTTTTACACTTGTGAGAAACGCGAGCGGTCGGCCATTCGGGCGATAATCGTGGCACATGAAAATCTGGGTTGATTCAGGAAGCTGCAAAATCTTATGTATCGACCGAAAGAGTGTTCTAGCGTCCCCTCCAGGAAAGTCACACCTTGCTGTTCCGTAATCGGGCATGAACAATGTATCGCCTACGAACGCGAGTCCTGCTAGTTCATCCTGAATAAGATAGGTCATACAGGCAGGTGTATGCCCTGGTGTATGCAGCGCTTGCGCGGTTAAGCTGCCGATATGAAACGTATCGTTGTCATCAAACAAAATATCAAACTGATTGGAACCGCTTTCAAGTTCTTCTTCTGTATGGAACAAGTGGCTAAAGACTTTTTGAACATCTTTTATCCTGTTCCCGATGCCAATCTTGCCGCCTAGCCGTTGTTTTAAATATTGTGCAGCAGTCAAGTGATCGGCATGTAGATGAGTCTCGAGGATCCATTCAACGGATGCGCCCAACTCAGTCACGCGTGCAACGATTCTGTCGGCTGATTCAGTTTTTGTGCGGCCCGATTTCGGATCGTAGTCAAGTACGCTATCGATCAGAGCACACTGCATGGTTGAGCGGTCGAGCAGCACATAGCTGAACGTTGAAGTCGCTTCGTCAAAAAACTCTTCGACCAGTATTTTTTCGCCGGAATACATTAGATAGCTCCTGATAACTCTATGTCAGCTGTCTCAAGATCCATGCCAGTGTTGCGCTCTTCATCGGGCGCTCTAAACAGCCTGTTTTCCGTGCTTCCAAGCGCGGGGTATACGTATCTGCCATCAAATTTGGCAGTTGTCTGGCAGTCTGTGGCAGTATTTGGCAGGAAACGTGCGTGTTCCGGAGAAGATTATGAGTAGTGGGCTAATCGCTACGAGCAGTGTGGATGTTCAAGCGTTGACTTCTTACCTTGAGCATGACGATCGACCCACCATCGTCCTAGATGTCGAGTACAACGTCATTGCCTCTAACAAGGCCTATCAAAGGCATTTTGGTGTTGAGGGAAAACCACACGTTGGCTCCAAATGCTTCAAGGTTTCGCATGGCTACGCCGTTCCCTGTGATCAGGCAGGTGAGCTGTGTCCAATGCGTCATGCCTTTGATAGCCATGCTGCGGAAAGGGTGCTGCATATCCACCACACTCCCCGGGGGCCGGAACACGTTGATGTTGAGCTGCGTCCCATCTTGGATCGCCAAGGCCAGGTGGTTGCTTACGTTGAAAGATTGATCACCGTAGACATAGCTTCTGCGCAGCCGCAAAAGCAGGGGTTAGTGGGTGTATCGCCGTCTTTTAAACAAGCGTTGAGCGCTCTGCAGCGAGCGGCGCCTTCCCCCATTCCCGTTCTCTTGCAGGGTGAATCGGGAACCGGTAAAGAGCTGTTCGCTAGGGCACTCCATATGGGTAGTCCGCGCTCAAAGGCACCTCTGGTTGTAGTTGACTGCACTGGCCTTTCAGAGTCGCTGTTCGAGAGTGAATTATTTGGCCATGAAAAGGGAGCATTCACCGGCGCACTCACTAAAAAAATTGGGCTGGCAGAGGCTGCACATGGCGGCACGCTTTTTCTGGACGAGATAGGCGATGTGCCTCTCTCCATGCAAGTCAAATTGTTGCGTCTAATTGAATCGGGCAGTTTTAGACCTGTGGGTAGTCTACGGACGATCCATTCCGATTTCCGTCTCGTTGTTGCGACTCATAAACCTTTGAGGGATATGGTTGAACTTGGCACTTTTCGCGAAGACCTCTACTACAGAATCAGTGCTTTCCCTATAACGCTTCCACCACTGAGGGAACGTTTAGAAGATCTGCCGTTGCTGATAGAAAGCCATCTGAAACGTATTGCACCTGGCAGTCGGGCAGAGATAGACGTAGAAGCATTGAAGCGGCTCAAGATGTATTCCTTCCCAGGGAATATCAGGGAGTTAAAAAATATTCTTGAGCGTGCGCGTCTGTTCAGCGATGACGGAATTATCCGGGAAAGGGATTTACCTGCCGATGTGACTGGACACTTCTCCCAGTACAAAAAAACCAATAGAAATAGCAAGTCCCTGAAAAACCTTGCTCAAATGCTTAGCGGGTTTGAAGGGTCACGAGCGGATTTGGCCAGAGAGCTGGGGGTTAGTGAGCGAACGCTTTATCGACGGATTCAGGCTTTAGGAGGATGCAAATGAATTCTGTAAGCGAGGGATGTTGGGAGGAGGGCTGAAGTCGCATGGGAAAGCTAGCGCTATCTAATTAAGTGGGTGTTTTGCATTCATCGGCAAAAATTGCCGCGATATTCGTTTCTCGCAAAGCCTTCGTGAGGTCATTTAGTTAAAGTTTTGGTGTTGGTTTTTTTTCGTCGCTGGCTTATTTAAGGAGCCTCGCCCCCGGCTTCAAGGCGATTAGTCGCTGATGCTCCGTTAGGCTCAGTCGCTGGCAGGGCTATCAATCCTAAGGCTTGTGAAATGAAGACGCCGCCATTCGCAGTAGGCACATAGCTTTATATCGATGCCAGGTTGTTAGGCACCGTTCACTCATCTCTAGAGTTGAACTGCTGTCTTAAGCAAGTTAATATAGGGTTATTAAAGAATCTAGGTAGCCTCCATGAGTACGCGTTCCGACCTTTTAACCACCGCTGAGTTATTGCTGCGCACCAAAGGTTACGCTGCATTTAGTTATGCCGATTTAGCTGAAGAAATTGGTATCAAAAAGGCGAGTATTCATCACCATTTTCCTACGAAGGAAGGGCTCGGAATCGCTGTTATTGAGAGTTACCTTTTCAGATTTTCTAAGAACCTTGAGTCAATCAATGAAGAAAATCATGATGTAATCGCTCGGCTGAAAGCATTTGCAGAGATGTTTGTTGATAGCTCACATAACGGCATGCTTCCCCTTTGTGGTGCGCTTGCTGCTGAGTTGTCCGCACTGCCTGACAGTCTTAAAGAGCTAACCAAGAAGTTCTTTGATATTCATCTTCAGTGGTTAGAGAAGAATCTTGATTTAGGTAAGGCCAAAAATGTTATCAAGGCTGAAATAAACCCAAGGGAGATTTCGAGGGCGATCTTGAGCTTGCTTGAAGGCAGTAGTTTTGTTTCTTGGGCGCTTAGCGATGATGAAGTAGATCAGGCAGGTTTTGATTTTATTTTGCATAATATTATTGTTAATTAATTTGCATGTGGGGAAGATTTTATGTGTGGGTGTCTCTAGGATGCCCACTCGCTTTACTTGGTAAATTATTACCAGTAGGAAGTAACTAGGAATAGTGTTGGGGTGTTTGGTAAGGGATCCGTCGATTGATACTTCAATCTTCCGATTCTGTTTGTTTGCTTTAGGTGTCGTAACTCAGTTTGGCCTGCAGTACGGAAGCATGAGTTATCTCCGTGTCTCTTTTTTCCATGCCATCCGTGAATCCAATATCCAGGTTGTGCAGTCACTGTCGCGTTATGGCCTACGCCTAAGTCCAAGCGATGGAGGGTGCCATATCACGGCCTCTCCCACCGCTCGATTATTAGGAAATGTATTCAGGCCTCTGCCCTGACCGGTTATTTGAGCGATGCAACTGCGTCGGATCCGATACCGCCTACACGACCCGAGCCACCGTCAGAGGCCAAGCCTTTCGCTCCGACATGGTCGGCTCCGTCAGATGTGAGTCCTTTCGCTCCGACATGGTCGGCTCCGTCAGATGTAAGTCCTTTCGCTCCGACACGATCGGTTCCATCAGAGGCCAAGCCTTTCGCTCCGACATGGTCGGCTCCGTCAGAGGCCAAGCCTTTCGCTCCGACATGGTCGGCTCCGTCAGAGGCCAAGCCTTTCGCTCCGACATGGTCGGCTCCGTCAGAGGCCAAGCCTTTCGCTCCGACATGGTCGGCTCCGTCAGAGGCCAAGCCTTTCGCTCCGACATGGTCGGCTCCGTCAGAGGCCAAGCCTTTCGCTCCGACATGGTCGGCTCCGTCAGATGTAAGTCCTTTCGCTCCGACACGATCGGCTCCATCAGAGGCCAAGCCTTTCGCTCCGACATGGTCGGCTCCGTCAGAGGCCAAGCCTTTCGCTCCGACATGGTCGGCTCCGTCAGATGTGAGTCCTTTCGCTCCGACACGATCGGCTGCATCAGAGGCCAAGCCTTTCGCTCCGACACGATCGGCTCCATCAGAGGCCAAGCCTTTCGCTCCGACATGGTCGGCTCCGTCAGATGTGAGTCCTTTCGCTCCGACACGATCGGCTCCGTCAGAGGCCAGGCCTTTCGCTCCGACATGATCGGCCCCGTTAGCAGCCACCTGGCCCGTGCCATGCTCAGCACCGCTCCGCGCTAATGCGTCGGCGCCGACATAATCAGCCCCATCAGACGCAGTGGCGGTAGGTTTGGCTCGGTTATCAACAACCGATACGGGAATTGCAATGGGCAGTTCTTCCGCCTCTGTGCGTAATGATGTTTGAGGCCCAGCGATGTATATACCAATTGCTGATAAAAAAAGACCTGAAGCAATTTTACGGTTCATGACTGCTCTCCCTGATATCTTTTCAATTATATTTTTAAGCCTAGTAAAGATTTAGATCCCGAATAGCCTTTCATTGGTTTAAGCCATCCTACTCGTAGGCTTTTTGCCGTCTGTCCGGTCGGATAGACGGTGCTTCGCTGTGGGCTATGTTTACCGGGCTTGCGCGTAGATTACTCCTTGCTAGCTTTGGCGTATCAAGCAATTTCAAAAATTTATTGCATCCCACCCTACCAGTTGGTAGAGTTGTTTCGTCGAACATCAATCCAAGCTCAAAAATGCGTTTCACAGAGGACTTACCAGATGACTAACAACCTCAACGGTATCGATGTAGCAGGCCTGCAGCTATTTGCCCAAGGCGTTGCTGAGGATGAGGGCAAGCGCCACGCTAGCTTCAACGTCAAAACTGAATGGAAAGGTCAAACGCGCTCTGTAGCGAAAGTCAGTCGCTATAGCCTTGCCGGTGAGACGTATTCGCGTGATTTCGAAATCGCCGCCGATGAGCCACATGAGTTGCTGGGCCAGAACAGCGCGCCTAACCCTCAGGAGCTGCTGATGGCTGCTCTCAACGCCTGCATGTCGGTCGGTTATGCCGCCAATGCCGCGATGATGGGTATCAAAATTCACAGCCTGGAGATCGAGACTGACGGCACCCTCGACCTGCGCGGCTTTCTGGGCATCGACGAAAGCGTCAACCCAGGCTATGACGAGGTGAGTGTTGTGGTTCGCCTGCACACAGATGCATCCCGTGAGCGCGTAGAAGAACTGCATAAAGTGGTACTTAAGACTTCGGTCAATTACGCAAACTTCTCTAAAGCCATCCGCATGCTCCCTAAGCTCGAAGTTATCGAGGGCTAACCGTCCTTCCACAGGTCAGCACAGCACCTGGCCGCTGACCACCTCTCACATATCTGATACTGGAGTCTGTAATGAGCGATTTCTTTAAAGGCAAAAAATTGTTGGTCGTCGGCGGCACAAGCGGCATGGGTCTGGAAACTGCGCGCCAGTTTTTGAAGGCGGGTGGAAGCGTTGTTCTCACCGGCAGTAAACAGGATAAAGCCGATGCGGTGCGCGCCGAGCTAAGTCCGCTGGGGAACGTATCGGTGATAGTTGCCAACCTCATGACCGAGGAAGGGATGAATCATGTACGCAACGAAATCAATGCCAACCATAGTGACATCGCCTTCATGGTGAACTCAGCTGGCATATTCATCCCGAAGCCTTTCATCGAGCACGATGAGGCTGACTACGACATGTACCTGGATCTGAATCGCGCCACATTCTTTATCACGCAGGCAGTGGTCAAAAATATGCTTGCTGCCAAGCGCGAAGGTTCAATTGTCAACGTCGGTTCGATTGGCGCGCAGGCCGCGCTGGCCGGCTCTCCAGCAACCGCTTATTCGATGGCAAAGGCGGGCCTGCACGCGGTCACCCGAAACCTGGCAATTGAACTGGCTCACTCAGGTATCCGGGTCAATGCCGTTTCACCTGGCATCGTTCACACCTCGATCTATGAAGGTTTCATGGACAAGGAAGCGATCCCGGATGCGATGAAATCTCTGAACGATTTCCACCCACTGGGCCGTGTCGGCGTGCCGGAAGATGTTGCCAACACGATCCTTTTCTTGCTCTCCGATAAAACTTCTTGGGTGACTGGTGCAATCTGGGACGTTGACGCAGGGGTGATGGCTGTACGCGCCTAAGTCCAGTAGCAAGCTCTGTGTATAGCGTCTCCCTGCGGGGCGCTATACCGGCACGCTGCCTCCGGTGAGAAAGGGTGCTAGCTGTAGGAGTCTTAGATGTCTATCACTACAAAAGCTGCGCTATTAAGTTATGCGGAAACCCAGATGCGCTCAAAGGGTTACTCAGCGTTCAGTTACGCGGATCTCGCAGCGAAGATCGGTATCAAAAAAGCCAGTATTCACCACCACTTTCCGACCAAGGAGTGCCTGGGAACAGAGCTTATCAACGATTACATCAGCCGGTTCAATGAGACGCTGACGTCTATTGAAGCAACCGATCCAGACCCACTACGACGCTTGCAGGCTTTTTCCCGACTTTTCCTAGTTAGTGCGAATGAGGGGCTCCTGCCTTTATGCGGCGCATTGGCGGCGGAAATGGCTGCGTTACCGTTGTCGCTCCAAGGTCTCACGCGGGATTTCTTCAACTCTCAGCTCGCTTGGCTTCAAGGCACCTTACGAGACGCAGTACGGCACCACAACTGGTCGCTGGGAACGTCTGCTGAGAATTTCGCTTTCATGCTTTTGAGCATGTTGGAAGGGGCAAGCCTCATTGATTGGACGCTGGGTCGATCAGCCGACCCGTTGGCGGGCTTTAACCATTTGCTTGAAATGGCCGCAATGCAATCTTCACTCCTCCGTGCAGGATAAAATATGCAAACCCCTTCGAAAAAATATGTAGTCGATATCTGGTCTGATTTTGTGTGCCCTTGGTGCTGGATTGCCAAGCGTCGTTTTGAAAAAGCGCTCGAAAACTTTCCCCAGAAAGACGATGTGCAGGTTAGCGTTCGGGCCTATCGACTGGCTGCGAATCACACCCCTGAACCGATAATCACGGTGCTGAAGCGTAAGCTCGGCAACCCAGATTCCGCAGAAGCGATGATGAATACGGTCAGCAAATATGGTCAAGGAGAGGGGCTGGATTATCGCTTCGACACCATGATGTTTGGTGACACAGCTGATGCCCATGTCTTGGTGAAAGCAGTCAAAGACACGACAGTGAAAAAGCGCCTTGTCGAGGCGCTGTACGAGCAAAGTACCAGTCACGGCCAGTCACTCTTTGATCGCGCGAATTTAGAGGCGATTGCGAAGGGCGCGGGTGTTCCTGATGACTCAATTGAACTGGCGTGGTCATCCGTGGAGCTGCGCGTTGAGATGGAAGAGGACGAGCATTTCGCTGCCCAGCTGGGTTCCGGCGTGCCACTTTTTGTCTTCAATAACGCGTTCTCGCTGTCGGGCGCTCAGCCAGAAGCGGCCTTTCTTGAGGCGCTGAATCAGATGGTTTCTAAAGCGAGCGCCGAGGATAGCTCATTGATGGGCCAAGTCTGCGGCATCGATGGCTGCAAAATTTGATTGGCAATGGAACGAGGGCCTCAAAAGCGGCCCCTTTTCCTTAACACAATATGTGAGATCGAAATGAGCCGTATCGTTGAACTGAGCGCTCCCCAATTTGCCCGGTTTGTTGCCAAAGGCAGTAGTGTCGTAATGTTCTCAGCATCCTGGTGCAAACCTTGTAAAGAGATGAAACCAGTATTCGTGGAACTGGAGGAAAAGCTCCATTCTCTAGCAGCGTTTGGAAAGATTGATATTGCGGTATCGCCGACGATTGCGCAGATGTATGGCATTCGCTCTGTGCCGTCCTTGGCAGTGTTTCATGAAGGTCGATTGCTGAAAGTTTTCGCAGGGTCTAAATCAGTTTCAGCCTTGAAAAAAGCAATCATCACCGAGCTGGAAGATGCTAGCTAACCAAGCGTCCTCCGCGATCTACCAGCCAATTCAGCTCCCTGTATCTCTATGCGCAAGGCTTATTTTTCCTGGGCCGGCATCAATTGGATGAGCGCGGTCTTCATTGAATATCTCCGTTAATAAAGCGTTGGCTCGTTTGTAAGCGTCATACTTGAATTCAGTGTCATCCTCGGGCTGAGCGGCCATCTCCTCTAGCATCTCCAAATTCAGGCGGCGGAATCGATCCGCACGCTCACGAGCTTCGTAGCGTCCTATCCCGAGTTGCTCCAAAGCCCTGCGCCCGAGGGACAATGCGCTTTCAAATGTCTCTCGCTCGACCTCTTCAACACCCATCTGACGTAGGGTAATGATGTGCCCCATATCTCGAGCGCGCACCACCAGTTTTAGAGATGGAAAATGCTCCTGGGCCAACTTGGTCAGTGCCAGGTTATCGTCTTGATTATCGATGGCGTTGATCAGCACCACGGCTTGGGCAGCACCCGCAGCGTGCAGTAAATCGAGGCGGGTGGCATCCCCATAGAACACCTTGACCCCGAACTTACGCAGCGTCTCGATGTGGTCTGGATCATGATCCAAGACCACTACCTCAAAACCACAGGACATCAATAGACGCCCAGCGATCTGACCGAATCGACCGAAGCCAGCAATGATGATCCGAGGATTGCTCTGATCAATGGCGTCGGCTTCATTACTGCCCTGTTTGCTCGACGACTCCAGGTGATTGAGCAAAAGGATCAACATAGGCGTCACGCACATCGACAACGCCACCGCTAGCGTCAGGCTTTTACCCCATGGGTCGACCAAGATGCCGGCGACGGTCGCTGCGCCAAACACTACAAAGGCAAACTCACTGCCTTGGCCAAGGAACACCGCCTGCCATGAGCGCTGGTCACTTGGGACATTCAGGAAGCGACCCAGGAGCTTAATCACGAGCAGCTTGATCAGGATGAAGCCCAAGGTCAGGGTGATGACTTTCAGTGGCGAATCGATCAGCGTGCCGAAGTCAATCGACATCCCGACACCGATAAAAAATAGACCCAGCAACAGTCCTTTGAAGGGCTCGATATCGCTTTCCAGAGCATGGCGATACTCCGAGCTGGCCAGGAGAACGCCGGCTAAGAAAGCACCCATGGCCATGGATAAGCCGGCCTCTTCCAACAAGAGGCCGAAACCGAATACCAGGAACAGTGCGACGGCACTAAAGATTTCTCTCAGGCCTGAGCGCGCTACAAAGCGAAGGACGGGCCGCGAGACGTACTGACCCAAGAGAACCACTGCGACAATTGCACCCACGATTTTGGCAGTGGACAGGGCCAGCTCTGCACTTGAAGGCGTACCACCGTTTGCGGCCAGCAGTGGGATCATGGCCACTAGGGGAATCGCCGCGATGTCCTGGAAAAGCAACACGGCGAAGCTGCTTCGACCCACGGCGGTGGAGTTCATGTTTCTCTCGCTCATGGCCTGCATGGCGATAGCAGTCGACGACAGGCTCAACGTCAGCCCTACCAACAACGCAGCCGTCCAATTCAAGCCAAGTGCAGCGCAGAAAACTGCGATGGCCGCACCGCATGCCAGCATCTGCAACGCGCCGCCGCCGAAGACCATGCGGCGCATAGCCCAAAGACGCTTGGGGTCGAGTTCGAGACCGATGATGAACAGCATCAACACCACGCCAATCTCAGCAAAGTTCAGGATGGACTCGACATCGGTCACAAGCTTCAAACCCCAGGGGCCGATCAGGCAGCCGGCTATCAGGTAGCCTAGAACCGGGCCCAGCCCTAACCGAACGGCAATTGGGACTATCAACGCTGCGGAACCCAGGTAGATGAGCATTTCAATCAGGCTGTGAGTGTCCATTCAATCTTCCCTCCATGACGTCAGGCGCTCGCCATAATTTCGGATCTGTTTAAGCAATGCGGTTTGATCTGCTCTGTAAGCGCCATGGACTGCGACTGGACTTAACCAACGCATCCCGCAGTAATTCGCCGTCGCCTGAATGGGCTGAGATAGCACCGCAAACCCTGGGTGGTCGCCGCCCTCAAAATGATCATGCTCTCCGCCAGTGGTTACGGCCCACAGCAGTTTTTTGTTTTTTAGAGCAATAGCGTCGGCGCCATACGCCCAGCCCTGAGTGAAGACCTTATCGATCCACAGCTTTAAAAGCGGCGGATAGCTGTACCAATACATAGGATGTTGCAGAACCAGAAGGTCTGCCTGTTCCACCGCCCTCTGCTCAGCTTCAACGTCGATATTGAAATCGGGGTAGAGGTCGTACAGGGAACGGATTGCGACATCGGGATTGTTGGCTGCCAGCTTGAGCATCAACATGTTGACGTTAGATTTATCAGGGTAAGGATGGGCATAAATGATCAGAATCACGGAGTAGTCCCCACAAACCTAGCGTTCTTTAAGAACGGAAAAAGCTCCCTGCTCGTTGAGCATAACCGCACTCAACGAACAGGGAGCTAATGACCTGAAGGAGAAGCCTTACTGGCCGGCTTGCAGCTTCAATACTTCCTGCGCGGTCACAGGTTTGCCACCAATACCCCAGTCTCCACTTTTAACCTCTTCGAAGATGACCCAGGTGAGGGCGCGCATGTTTTCGCCTTCAACCGACACCATAGCGTCAGTCACCTTGCGAATCACTTCAGCCTTTTGCTCGTCGGAAAAAACGCCTTCAATCCCTTTGATAGTTACGAGTGGCATGGTGTTCTCCTCAATGTTTGTGAAGGAATATCAGGCTTTGGCAGCTGCGTATTCCGGATAGTCGGTGTAGCCCTTATCAATCGAACCGCTCACGCCGTAGTAGGTCGCGCGATCACCTTCGGCCAATGGCCAATCGTTCTGCATACGCTCTACCAGATCAGGATTGGCAATGTAGGCTGTGCCAAAAGCAATCAGATCTAGCTCGCCTTTAGCCAGCTCAGACTCTGCGATCTCTTTGGTGAAGCCGCCCGCAGCCATCAAGGTGCCGTTGTACGCTTCACGGAATGCAGCGCCGAAACCAGGTGGTGTTTGCGCGGCAACAATGGTCGGTTGGTAGTTCAGGTGAACAAATGCCAGATCCCTTTCGTTGAGCGCAGCCGCCATGCTCATCCAGGTTTCTTCTTCGCCTTCGTACACACCGAAGTCATACAGTCGACCAAACGGAGAGAACCGCACACCAATCTTCGATCCGCCGATTTCAGCAGCAATCGCATCAATCGTTTCCAGCAGGAGCCGTTGACGGTTTGCAATAGAGCCACCGTACTGATCAGTACGAGTGTTCAGAGCGCTGCTCAGGAATTGGTCGAATAGGAAGCCGTTGGCTGCCATGATTTCGATACCGTCAAAGCCGGCGTCCATGGCCATCCGTGCGGACTTCACGAAGTCAGCGATGACGCGCTTCACTTCTTCAGTTTCCAGCGCACGTGGAGCGCTGGGCTGTACCGGGCCAGCTTTGCCAGGTTCGATCCAGGCATACACCGTAGTGTCCACCGCAGGCACTGTGCCCGAGGAGACCGGCACTATGCCGTGTACCGAGGTGTGGGACATACGCCCTACGTGCCAAAGCTGAGCAAAAATCTTCCCGCCCTTGGCGTGCACCGCTTCCGTCACTTTGCGCCAGCCTGGCAAATGCACATCTTCGTAAATGCCAGGGGTATAAAGATAGCCGCGAGCCTCATCGGAAATAGGCAGGCCTTCGGTAATCAGCAATCCGGCAGAAGCTCGTTGAGCGTAGTAAAGCGCGTTGGATTCATTCGGAATGTTGTTCAAGGTTCGGGTGCGAGTCATAGGGGCCATGACAACGCGGTTTTTCAAAGGAGTACCGGCTAGATCGTAGGGAGTGAACAGCTTATTCATGATTAATCTCGACGTCGTTAAGGGTTTAATTCGGCGTTTGATTTAGGACTTGTCGAACGCGTCGAGCACATGAGTGCTGTAGACCAGCGCAGCACCTGCATTCATGTTGATGGCCACACCCAATGCTTCGGCCACCTCTTCACTGGTTACACCGAGCTTCTTGGCTTCAGCAGCGTGGAATGCAATGCAGCCGTCGCAGCGAGTCGTCACGGCCACGGCAAGGGAAATTAGCTCGCGAGTCTTGGCGTCCAGATGGTTGGTTTTACCTCCGGCGGCGCCGAGTGCTGCCATGCCCTTCATGGTCTCTGGAGACAGGCCATTGAGCTCTACCAAACGCGTATTGATGTCTTTGCGGGTTTGCTTCCAGTCTTGCATAGGATACTCACGTGGGCTTTAACACCCTGCAGGTTCACGAATAATTTTGAATCTGTTTGTACGCTACCATCTAGTTGGTAGGCTTGCAAGGGTCTGTGCGATTTTTGGTTGATCATACGTGCAAGCTAAAATTGAGTCGAAGCCTGGATTGCGAACTCAAGGTGCTGAGTAGGTGCGAGTATGGTATTGAATACCTACCTAGTGAATGGTAGCGTTGACGCATAGGGTCGATTGATTGGTTTTTGATCAGCTCACACTGACTCGGCGGTACCCAATTTGCCTAAAGGAATTGTTGATGAATTATCTTGCGCATCTTCACTTAGGCGGACAGCAGCCACAGCAGCTACTGGGAAGTCTCTATGGAGATTTTGTGAAGGGGGCTGCTCTCGAGGATTTTTCTATACAAGCTCAGGAGGCGATCAGGCTTCACCGTCGAATCGATGCTTTCACGGATTCGCACCCTGTGGTTAGAAAAGCCTTGGAGCGATTTTCTGTCACAAGGCGTCGCTATGCCGGAATCGCTCTCGACATGTTTTTCGATCATTGCCTAGCGTCGAATTGGGAGCAATATGCCGATCAGCCTTTGGAGGTTTTTACTCAGAAAGTCTATGGACTCTTAGAGGCTGAGCCAGCCCTGCCAGAGCGGTTGGCACAAATCGCTCCGCTGATGATTTCGGAAGATTGGTTCGGTGCGTACCGAGATTTCTCAATGATCGGCCATGGATTGGAGGTTATTTCGCGGCGTTTATCCCAACCAGACGGCTTGCTTCATGCGTACGAAGAACTGACATCACTTTATCTGCCGCTGAGTGAGGATTTTAAAGAATTTTACCCATTGTTGCGGCAGTACGCCCAATCTAGATTAGGCGAAGCTATGCCAAAAGTGATGGTTGGGGGCAGCTCAAGCAGCTCGCCTGGATATGCAGAGCTGCTCTAAATTTTTTCTAGTCAGGAATAAAATCGAGTGGCACTTCACTCGTTGATTTGATCTCTTCCATAGCAAACATAGATGTGATGTTTGCTACTGGTAACTGACCAATGATCTTCTTATAGAGGACATCATAGGCTTGAATATCCGGCAAGAAAGCCCGTATCAAATAATCCACTTCACCGCTCATCCGGTAAATGTCGACAATTTCTGTCATATCCCGGGTTGCCTGATAGAAACGTTCTATCCACTCAATGGAGTGCTCTCTAGTCTTGATCATGATGAACACTGTCACTTTCGCGTTCAGCGTCGTTCTGTCGAGTATGGCGACCCGTTTTTTGATAAAGCCTTGCTGTTCGAGGCGCTGAATTCTACGCCAGCAAGGCGTCATGGATAGCCCGACCTGCTCCGCGAGTTCGTTCACTGGCTGAGTGGAGTCTCGCTGTAGGCTCGCCAATATTCGACGATCGATGCGGTCTAGCCGGGAGGAACGATCCTGCGTTTTTGTAGAACTGGACATATACACAGCCTCGGAAGAATCTTGCAGGGATACAGAAAACCTTGGAAGTCTCTTCTATGTCAAGAGGCTGCGGTGTGGAAATTTTGCAAAAGTTTACCTATTGTCAAGTGGTAGTCTTTTTTCATCAGCTGGATGGATCGAGCCGGGTGCTTCACGAAGGAGAAAAAAAAGAGGTGTGTCCTAGCCCCAAAACGGACATGCCGAAAATAACAAGAGGCTCAGAGGGCCATCCCCCTCAAATCTGCGTTTGGCCGGCGCATCACTGGGAGATACCGATATGATTTTCAAACGTATGAGCATGCGTCTGTTACCGGCATTGGTTCTAGTAGGAGTAGTTTCCGCATCATCGGGCGTATACGCCGAAGGTGAAGGGGATGGCATTTGGGCTACAGCACAGAAAGCTGGAGCTATCAGATGTGGTACAGCTGAGGCGCCGCCTTACATTATGAAGGATCCGGCCACTGGGGAGTATTCAGGGTTCTTCGTCGATGCGTGCAGAGAGTTCGCTGAGATCTTGAAGGTCAAACCCGTGTTTGTGGACACAAGCTGGGACAACATGGTTGCAGGGCTGCAGTCTAGGAAGTGGGATTTGGCACCGGCTCTTACGGCCACTCCGCAACGTGCACTCTCTATTGTTTTCTCAAAAAGCTTGTCAGCGACCGAATCGACTTTTGTCTACAACCAAAAAAATCCAAAGACTAATCAGCCTAAAAGCCTTGCGGACATTGACCAGCCTGGTGTGACGATAGCGGTATCGTCTGGCACTGCTCAAGACAAGTCATTGACGGCCATCATCAAGAATGCATCGATCATGCGGTTGCCTGGGCCGGACGAAATCCGATTGGCTGTAATGTCTAAACGAGCCGATGTAATTTTTGATACGTCAGCAGCTAACGACTTATTCGCGGCCTCGCATACCGACTGGGCGGTTGTTCTTAAGCCTGTGCCCGCGATCGACAAAAAAGGGGTTTCGTTCGGCCTGCGACGAGATACCTCATACGCTGATCTTCAAGTGTTAGATCTCTATATCAATGACGCTGTCTCGACTGGTCATATGGATGAACTAATCAAAAAAGCCATTGCACACGAGACAAAGTGAAGCGTTTTAGTGGGCGAGGCTGTCTGGACTTGGAGTAGAAGCTAATGGCAAATGCAAACTATCTTGTAGAAATGAAGGGCCTGCACAAGAGCTATGCAGGGGGTGTAAAACCTGTATTGCAAGGTCTGGACATCAGTATGTGCCCTGGTGATCGCGTGGTGGTGATTGGGCCAAGCGGTGGCGGCAAGAGCACATTACTGCGCGTTTTAATGGGGCTGGAAGACATAGATAAGGGCCAGTTGTTATTCCAAGGAAAGAATTATATTACGACCGACAAGTTTGGAAGGACTGTGATTGATAAGGAAATTCGCCGTAATATTGGTATGGTTTTCCAGCACTATACGTTGTTTCCACATCTCAATATTCTCCAGAACTTGACGCTCGCTCCAATCAAGGTAAGAGGTGAGTCTAAGCAGTCGGCAGAGCTTCGAGCACGTGGTTTGTTAACAAGATTTGGACTAGAGGCGAAGGAAAAAGCCTATCCAGCTCATCTCTCTGGCGGACAGAAGCAACGAGTCGCTATTGCCAGAGCATTGATGCTTGATCCTAAGCTGATGTTGTTTGATGAGGTTACGTCAGCTCTCGACCCGGAACTGGTTGCCGAAGTCGAGCAAGTCATCATGCACTTGGCCGAGCAATCTATGCCAATGGTAATTGTTACTCATGACATGCACTTTGCCAAAAATATTGCCTCACGGGTGATCTTCTGCGCAGGTGGGGTCGTGGTCGAGGATGGGCCGCCTGAGCAGGTACTCGGTAAACCAAAGGAAGCTCGAACGAGAGAGTTTATTCAGCGAGTCTTTCATATCGGCGAGACGGTAGGAGTCGAACGTGAACTATCAATTTGACTTGTTCTTTATCGCGAATGGTCTTTGGCCGCTGCTCAAAGGGTTAGTTGTTACCCTAGAACTAACTATAGCAGCGAACCTCATTGGATTGACTCTTGGATTCGTTATCGCGCTTTTGGTTATGAGTCCTAACCCAATTCTTCGGTGGCCTTTTACCCTATTTATCGAGTTTTTCCGCTGTACCCCTGCGCTCGTGCAGATCGTATGGTTTTTCTACTGCATACCTATCATATTCGATGTGTACATAGATGCGATGACTATGGGGATACTGGCGATTGGACTTAACCTTGCCGCATTTAATGCGGAGGCTTACAGGGCAGCCATCCAGGGTGTTCAAAGTAATCAGTATGACGCGACGGTGGCTTTGGGTCTCTCTCCGTTTCAACGGACTGTTTACGTGGTACTTCCCCAAGCGTTTAGGTCGGCTCTACCCGTGTTGGTTGCGAACGGCATAGGTGCATTCCAGCAAACCGCGCTTGTAGCGATAGTCGCATTGCAAGATCTGATGTACATGGGGAAAATATTGGCTACTGACACTTACCGACCTATCGAAGTGTTTACCGTGATCGCTCTAATATACTTTGCGATATCGTTCCCAGTATCGCAACTCGTCGAATACATAGAGCGCCGCCGTAAAGCGGAAAACACGTGAGGACGCGGACATGGAACTAGATTTCTCAGTAATCTTCGATTACAAGGCGGCGCTGCTCTTCGGCCTTCTGTTAACTTTAAAACTCACGGCTATCTGTGTTGTCCTAGGATGTGCTTTTGGTTTTTTGGTTGCAATTGCCAGGAGCTCAAAAAATAAGATCCTCTATGCGATCAGTACCGTCTACGTAGCTCTTTTTCGCGGGACACCAGTGTTGATTCAGTTATTTTGGATCTTTTTCTGCTTGCCCCTGATTTTAGGTGTTGAACTATCCAATCTGACATGCGGAATCATTGCCCTTACGTTGTATATGGCTGCAATAACGAGTGAGACTTTTCGTGCTTCTTTTAGTTATGTTAGCAAAGAGCAGCATGACGCTGGAATTGCGCTTGGACTAACGTATCGGGTTCATACGATGTACGTCCTTCTTCCGCAAGCCCTCCTGAGAGCTGCGCCCACACTACTTTCCAATTGCACCAGTTTGTTTAAGGAAAGTGCTCTCGTCTCCGCTGTAGGTATGGCTGATTTGATGTTTGTTAGCCAGAACATATCTAATCGGACAGGTCATCCGGTGGAGCTCTTGACTGCGGCTGCAATCATTTATTTCGTGATCGCATTTCCCATCACTCGAGCTGTCACTGCGCTTGAGCGGAAGATTTTGCACACAATGGCTATCTAATTAATCTCCACCCAACCGTTTGTAGCGATCAAAAACAGTTAATAAATTAAGCGCTCGTAGCGAAGTAGGATTGACTATGTTTAATGGCGATAGACCTTTCATTAGTGGGCAAGAATCTGAAATCCACCATTCAATGTGGTCTGCGACCGGAGGGGAGAGACCAGAGAGCGTATCCTTGGCGCGACAAGAATCTTGTGATGTCTTGATCATTGGTGGCGGCTTCAATGGGGTGACAGCTGGGCTTCACTGTGCTGAACGCGGCGCCAAAACAATATTGGTTGAGGCTCAGGAGATAGGCTCGGGTGCAAGTGGCCGAAATGCAGGCCAGGTTAACCCTGGACAGTTTCTTTCACCGGAACAAATTCTTCGTGCGTTAGGCCCAGATTATGGCCCTCTATTTTTGAAAGAGCTCGGTGGCTCGCCCGATATCGTGCGTCAGCTGATACGCGATTACGGTATTGATTGTGCTGCTGACGAAAGACCTATCATCCGCTGCTCAACGACTCCTCAGAAAACTCGAGAACTCGAAACTCAGGCTTCGGATTGGCAAGCCTTGGGCGCGAATGTGCAGATGGTCTACGGTTCTGAACTCGAAGAGATGAACGGTTCGACTCGATACAAAGCTGCGTTAATCGATCACCGTGGATTTACCCTTCAACCGCTTGCTTATGTGCGCGGGTTAGCGCGAGCTGCAGTCGCTCGAGGTCTTCGGATTTCCACGGGCTCTAAGGTTACCTCGCTGGAACCCTCAGGTAGTGGATGGATCGCTACTACCGGCGATACGACAATAAAAGCCGACAAAGTCATTCTCTCAACCAACGCATACAGCAATGATCTGGTACCAGGCTTCAAAGAAGAAATAATGCCCCTTGGTGCTTTTGGTATCGCCACTGCAGATCCGTTACCTCCCGAGTGGAGAGAGCGAATTTTGCCTCACTACATAGCCATGTGGGACACCCATAAGATACCGCTGTGGTTCAGATATGACCCGGTAGGGCGTCTCCATGTTGGATCTATTGGGTTCCTTCCCATCCATTCAGAAGGGGATAACTGGGTAAACCGCGCAATGAAGTTTGTCTACCCATTCGCGCCTACATTCAAATGGGGCTATCGGTGGTCGGGCACGCTTGGCCAAACTGTCGACAGATTGCCGCATCTCGTTGAACCGCGCCCGGGCATCTTTGCAACCATTGGATGCAACGGGCGAGGCATTGCGCCAAACGCTTATTTCGGAAAAATGCTGGCTAAGATCGCACTCGGCGATGACGTAGTTACTCCGTTGCCACTGAGAAAGTCTACGAAATATCCAATGCGTGAGATTGCGTTAGAAGCATATGACGCTGGAATTCGCTTCTATCGAAATACATTACTTTTTACGTAGGTAACAACGACAAAATTGCTGGCTTTCCGTTGTCGTTAGAGATCTTTTCTAGCGCCCTTGTAAGTGCTTGAAAAATAATTCCAAGAGGCTGGGTTTTTTTAGAAAATTATTCATTTTTGCTTGATTTTAGCGGTGCAGATTGGAAGCGGCTTCTGGTGAAGGAAGAATACACTGACTTTATCGCGCCCAATTAGCGAAATGGCGATATCAGCGGCCTCTGGGCGGTTTGCGACGAGATGACCTATATTTCGGATCTAGTAGATAGGTGAAGAAAATGAGTGTGAAACCAACAGAGCACAGTGCTCTAGATGAATTGGCGTCCAGGGTACAGGCAGATCTCCACGTCTTACGCTTTCCTCATGACCCTTGGGTTCTGCCTAAGGCACACCCTAGCGGTAAACATGTCTACGACGTAGCTATCATCGGAGGAGGCCAAGGCGGGTTGGCAATCGCTGCAGGTCTCTTGCGGGAACGGGTTGATAACATCGTTGTTTTTGATCGGCAGCCTAAAGGCTTGGAAGGCCCATGGAACAATACGGCACGCATGCGTACTTTGCGTACTGTAAAACATTTGCCAGGTATCGATGCGACATTAACCAGTCTGGCACCTCAAGCGTGGTACACAGCCAAATACGGTGAAGAGGCTTGGGAGCAACTCGTAAAAATCCCGAAAGGGGACTGGCAAGAATATCTGACATGGTGCCGCGATACTCTCAAGATTCCAGTCGAAAATCTTACTGGTGTCTCCAACGTGATTCCAGATGACAAATTATTTCGACTGGAACTTAACAGATACGATGGTCAGGGAGAAGTATCGGCGCGCGAGATTGTTTATGCTCGTAGAGTGGTTGTTGCGACAGGGGTTGATGGCAGTGGAGCCTGGCATGTACCCAAGTTTATCTCATCGGCGTTGCCTAAAGAACGATATGCTTCTTCAGGAGAGCATATTGATTTTTCAAAGCTTGTAGGCAAAAAGATCGCTGTTCTCGGTGCCGGCGCATCTGCATTCGACAATGCGTCAACCGCGCTTGAGGCTGGTGCGTTGGAGGCTACTGTTTGTATTCGCCGCAAGGATATCCAGCGGATTAATCCTCAGATCTGGATGGCAAAAGCAGGGTTCCTTAATCATTACGCTGATATGGATGATTCCCTGAAGTGGAAATATATGCGGCACATGTTCAGGTACAACATTCCAGCTCCCCAAGACGCCTACAATCGATTGTCAGGGTTAGAAGGTGCGAGCGTTCGCACCAATGCGGCCTGGGAAGGGGTGAAACTCGTCATTGAAGACGGAAAAGAACAAGTCGAGGTCACCCTTGCGTCTGGAGATAGGATCAAGGTTGACTACTTGATAGTTGCTGTTGGGTTTGTGAACGATTTTTCACTACGCCCGGAGCTTTCAAGTATTGCCAATGACATAGCGCTGTGGCGAGACAAATACAGTCCTGTCCATGGGGAGGAAGATACTCAAATATCCAGCCATCCCTACCTGGGCGAGAATTTTGAGTTTGTCGAAAAAAGACCTGGGGAAGCCCCCTATATTAAGAATGTGTTCAACTTTACCTATAGCGCCCTTGTAAGCATGGGGCTTTCCGGTTCGGCTATTAGCGGGTTTAAATACTCAGTTCCTCGTGCGGTACGTGGTATCACAAAGTCGCTTTATCTTGAGGATGCTGAGGAGATTTATAATAAATTCACCGATTATGCCGACCTTGAGATGATAGGGGTTGTTCCCTTTGATAATTCAAATCAAATAAGCAAGATTTACGCTGATTGAATTATTTGTCCTTGCTTGGCCCATGAAAGGTATCGAAGGTCGATACCTTTGCTGACATAAAATTATAAATTCTTAATATCCATAAATAATGGATAGGGATCCCTTTATGCGAAATATTTCAACTTTGTTAGCCCCTGCAGCCGTTGGCCCCTATTCCCAGGCGGTCTGTCATGGTGAATATCTATTCGTTTCGGGGCAGTTAGGCATTGATCCAGCCAAAGGAGAGCTGGTGGCGGACGATGCTTTGCTTCAAATGAAACAGTGTCTCAGTAATATCTCAGCGATTGCTGAGGCAGCGGGTACAGGTATTTCAAAGACTATTAAAACAACAATAATGGTCACGGATTTGAGTGCTTTTGCGAAGTTGAATGATGTATATGCTACCTATTTTTCTTCTCCGTTCCCTGCTCGCGCCACGTTCGAGGTTTCTGCATTACCAAAAGGAGCCCTCGTTGCAGTAGATGCCATCGTCGCGCTGGACTGAATGTTGAATCAGTAGCCATATACAGGATATTTATGAATCTTAATCTCGGTAATCAGGATAAAGAGTGGACTCGCTGGGCGATCGGCGTGTTGCAGGGGGATGCCAATCGCTCCGCCGATACACATCTTATTCCTTTAGATTTTAACGGGCTGCCTGGGATATCGATTTATCTAAAGGATGAGTCTACTCATCCTACAGGTAGTCTGAAGCACCGCTTGGCACGATCGCTTTTCCTGTATGGCATCTGCAATGGCTGGATAAAGAAAGGTACCTTGCTAGTCGAGGCGTCTTCTGGCTCAACAGCTGTCAGCGAAGCGTATTTCGCTAAGCTACTAAATCTGCCCTTTACTGCAGTAATGCAGCGCTCCACTAGCTGCCAGAAAATCGATGCTATTAATCGACTAGGAGGTACATGTCACTTCGTTGACAATCCTGGCGCTATCTACACAGTCGCAGAGCAACTTGCCCGTGAAACTGGCGGTCATTATTTAGATCAGTTTACAAATGCTGAGCGCGCTACAGACTGGCGTGGCAATAATAATATCGCTGAAAGTATATTTTCACAGATGGCAATGGAACAGGATCCTGAGCCCGCTTGGGTGGTCATGAGTGCTGGTACAGGAGGCACCTCCGCCACAATAGGGCGATACATCAAGTACAAGCATTTGAATACGCGACTCTGTGTAGTTGATGTGGAACATTCCGCTTTCTACGAATCCTTTGATACGGGGGATAAGGGGAGCATTTGCGCGACTCCATCCCGCATCGAGGGTATCGGTCGGCCTAGGGTTGAGCCCTCGTTCATCCCTGATGTCATCGATCACATGATCAAGATTCCAGACGCCGCTTCACTTGCTGCCATGCACGTTCTTTCAGAAAGATTATCACGCCGTGTTGGTGGTTCTACAGGAACGAATTTCTTTGGGGTTTGTTGCATCGCGGAGCAAATGCTTTCCCAGAAACAGACAGGCTCGATCATATCGGTAATTTGCGATTCGGGAGATCGTTATGCCGCTACGTATTACGATGCTGACTGGCTGAAGGAGGCCAATATTGACATCCGACCGTATGAGAAATATCTGAATGCGTTTCTCGATGGTAGGGGGGCGGATGTTTCGCTGATCGATCTCTGTAAAAATGTTCGGAGTGATTAGCTGTTTGTTACACCTTAGAAGCCATTAAGTAGATGCCGCTTATGCACGTGCACAAGCACCTGGCTCTGTAAGAGCAGGTGCTTTTAGGACAGTAGCGATCTCTGAAGCGAGCGGACATTAGCCCACAAGCACTTCGCTGATCTGAATGATGGGCTTGAGATCGGTGTAATTGACGATGTCCGCCCCGATGGCCTTCGCATGCGGCCCGAATGCGGTTGCGAATGCGTCAAGTGATTCGAAGAAGAGATGGCCTATCGCAAGGTAGGTCGGAGCGCTTCCAGGCACTGGGCCTTGAAGGCCTTTTTCAATAGTGAAGTGGCTGCAGGCCCCGGCCATTTTCTGCTGAATCATCGTCATATGCTTCTCACGATAGTAATCGAAGTCGAAGGTAGCGCCAGCTTCATTCGGGTACAGAATGCTTACATCAATCATTGAGCGTATTCCCTTGGTTTATTGATTAACGGCGGCAACACCTACAGGGCGTTCGCCTGAGATGGTGGTTCGATGCATGAGGCGCAGGTGGCCATCGTAGCCACCGTCTGCATTGTGAAGTGTGCAGCGGTTGTCCCACAGAGTAAGCATGTTCGGCGCCCATCGGTGACGGTAGACATATGTGTCCTGCACCATGTGCTGATACAAATAACTCAGCAGCGCCGTTGATTCCCCATGAGTCAAACCCTGAATACCCAGCGTGTAGACAGGGCTCACGTAGAGGGATTTGCGACCCGTTACGGGATGTACACGTACCAGCGGGTGTGGCCAGGTTTTGTCGGCGTCTTCACTGACCACTATCTTCATTGAGCGTGCTTCAGTCTCTTTCGCGAATAGGCCATTTTTGCCATAGGGCATGCTCGCAGAATGTATCGCGACGAGATGATTCATGAGTCCTTTCATCGTCTCAGAAAGGTCATCGTAGGCACGATAGCCGTCGGCAAATAGCGTATCGCCACCCACGGGCGGGGTGATCTTGGAATGCAGGATGGTTCCCGCAGGCGGCTGTTCCTGGAAGCTCCAATCTGAGTGCCACTGGGCACCAAAGTTAACTGCCTTTTCATCAGCCTCGCGTCTGAGCTCGAGAATGTGCGGATGAGCCTCGATCGGGACGATATATGGATCTACTCCAAACTCACCAAACTGAAAAGTGAATGCCTCCAGTTGTGCGTGAGAGAGCGGCTGATCCGGGAAGTAAATTACCGAATGCCTGGCCCACGCGTACTTCACCTCTGCTAGTACATCTGCCGCGAGTGGCTTATCAATCGAGATACCAGTAATCCTAGCTCCGAAACCGTGAGCCTCGGGTTCCACATGAATATGTCTAAAGTTGCTGTCCATCATCGCATTCCCTTTCTCTCGTTTTTATAAATAATCACAGGAAGACCATGGAGGGATTCTCCGATGCCAGTCCTCTGCTGTCGTTGCTACCGTGCGACAGAGAATTGATTTGAGATGCCAATACCTTGGGCGTTGTTGTTCCTCCTTTTAGATTGTCGTGTCGAAACAAATCTTTGGCGTGTGGCGCCATTCACGCAGATTCCCCACGTACCCACACTCAGCCGGGCTGCGTAGCGATTGCGCAGCAGTGATCAATAAAAATCCCGGAAAGGGCAGGGAAGGGACGAACGATGAGCGATTACGATTTGAGTTTTAAGCGCGCGCTGGCTCGTGGCGAGCTAGACAGCAGGTTCGACACGATTGTCATAGGTTCTGGCGCAGGCGGCTTAAGCACAGCCGCATTGTTGGCGCTCGAAGGACAGCGCGTTTTGGTGCTCGAACGCCACGCGGTGTTGGGTGGTTGTTTGCAAACCTTCAAACGCCAAGGCTTTGAGTGGGACGTAGGCTTGCACTACATGGGTGAGGTACACCGCAAGACGAGTGGCCTCTATCGCCTGTTCGACAAAGTCTCAGGCGGTCAGCTTGAATGGGCGCCCATGCCCGACAATTACAATCGCATTATTGTAGGTGCCAATAGCTACGATCATATGGCCGGTGCACAAGCCTACAAGGATCGGCTTAAGGACTACTTTCCGAACGAAGCGAGCGCGATCGATCGTTACGTAGAGCTAGTGGGTGAGGCAAGCCGGGCTGCGAAATCCTTCTTTGGAGAGCGGGCGTTACCACGTTCAGCATCTGAGGCAGCGTTCACCAGGGCTCAGACTGCATTCATGCCACTTGCACAGCGCACAGTGCAGGATGTTCTGGACGAATTGACTGACAACGCTGACCTCAAAGCAGTCTGGTGTGGGAACTACGGCGACTACTGCAATTCCCCTGCGGAGGCCTCTTTTGCGATTCATGCAATGGTATTCAGTCACTACATCGATGGCGCTAGCTACCCCGTTGGCGGCTCGCAACGCATCGCCACGGCAATGGCCGACACGGTTCGTGCTGCAGGAGGAGCTTGCCTGGTGGCGGCAGAAGTTGTGAGCATCGAAATGTGTGATGGTTGTGTGGTGGGTGTACAAACCGCTGATGCAAGCCAGATTCGCGCGGACAGAGTCGTCAGTGCGATTGGTATCTCTCAGACCGTACCGCTTCTGGCTCATGCTGATCCTGAACTAGCCCAGCCTTTGGGCGAGGTAACTAAGAGCATCGGTACCACTCAATGTTTTGCTGTGCTTAACCTTGGCATCGACATCGCAAACGCCGATCTGAACATTCACCCAGCCAATCTTTGGGTACATCCAAGCAATGATCTCCCAGTGAACCTCGCAAGGTACAAAGCTGATCCAGAGGGGCAGCCTATGCCCCTGCATTTCATTGCCCATCCATCACTGCGGGATCCGAGTTGGGCCGACCGCCACCCTAAGCAGAGCACGATGGATATCTGCGGCCTGACTGATTGGTCGGTGTTCGAGCGTTTCACTGGCACGAAGTGGAAGCACAGAGGTGCAGAGTATGAGGACATGACGGCAAGATTGAGCGAAGACCTCTTGGCCGTGGCCTTAAAACATTATCCTCAAATCGGCGGACACATTGCTCATGCCGAGTTGGCTACACCTCTAACCTTCAACCACTTTCTAAACCGTAGCCATGGTAATTTCATGGGATATGAGCAAACACCGCTGCGTTTTGCACAACGCTGGATGCGCGCACACGGCCCTGTTAAAGGGCTGTTCTTCGGCGGGCAGGATGTGACGGCTGCCGGAGTCAGTGGCGCGATGGTGAGTGGGCTGGTTGCGGCGAGTGCCGTTCTTGGACGTGACCTTTTTCGGGAGCTTTAGTCCTCGAGTTCGCGCCGCGTCGAATCGGCATTACACGGCGTCCCCTGGTGGTCAGAGCTCTCAGTGCTGTTGATTGCAGGGGCCTTTCCTTTTGCAGACAAGTTGCTTACTAATTCAAGGCGCAGCGCACTAGGTGCTTTACCGAAATGACCTCGCACAGCATGCGAAAAAGCGCTGGGCTCTGCATAGCCCAGCCGTTCTGCCAGCATCATAAGCGGCAGATCGGGATCAGCCAGGCCTTCCAATGCCTCGCTCATACGCACCGCTTCCAGTAATTGGCGGAAGGATGAACCGCGCTCAGCCAATCGACGCTGAAGAGTACGCCTGCTGAGATCCAGCGAACTCGCAACGCTGTCGCAATTCGCTTCCGAAAATCCCTGCGCGGCAATGGCTGCTGTCACGTAATCAACGAGCGTGTCGGAGCGACCCTGGGTTTTAAGCATCATCTCCGCGCGACCGAGTACGATGCGAAGCAGTGTTGGATCAGCAGCCTGCCAGGGTAAGTCCAACAGTTCATCGTCAAATACGACGCGAGCGTGCTCCACTCCAAGAATGACAGGACATCCAAAATAGACTTGGTAGCGGTCTGCTAAACACGCGTCAGTGCCTGGTAGCTCAATTCTGATTGGTCTACGGTCAGCCGGCATGCAGTTGTAGAGAAGACGCATGTACGCGGCAAAAAGCGAATCGATTTGTGCGGGATGCATGGCCACAGGGCTTGGTGCTGCTTGGTAGGCCAACACAACGCCATTGTTGGAAGCAGGTTCTACAAAAAAGCGGCCAGAGTTGCTAACCAATTGCTGCAGCCTAACCGTGTGGGTGAGTGCTTGACGTAGTGAGCCACTGTGCATCAACACCAGCGCTACGACATTCATCGACTGCAGCGGCAGTGCTACGCCAACCTTCAAGCCGAGCAGCGGATCTTGGGACAGTTGCATCGCTCGTTGCCAAAGCCTTCTCACCTGCACGAGCTGCAGCTGCTTAGTAGGCGCCACGTCTTGCCAGTGTTGAGTCCAGGGAGCACCCAAGAGGAAAGGTTCGATGCCTTGCCGAGTGAGCTCCTCTATGACACCTATAAGCCATGTAACGCTGACGGTGAGAGGTCGAGTCATAGTGCGTCCTTATCCGCCTTACGATGCTTGATTAAAAAGATAAACCCAGCTGTATAGGCCCAGTATTGCTCTCTTTAATTAGAATTCAGCAAGGCAATATGACGAATGTTTAGCACGGCAGACACGAATATTCCAAGGCTATCGCGGACGCGTTTAAGAGCTGAGTGAGTGGTGCGAATGGGGGAGCGAAGGGGAGGGATTGAGTTGTGCGATGCGTCTTGATTGTTCACTAACGGGCAGTTCGTGGCTACTCGTTAGTGAATGATGTGCTCATCAGATTTTTACAGGTTCGCCTAGAACGTGCATCAGGCGATTCGCCCATCCGAAGATGGCTGTGGCCAGCACAAGGTCGACGACCCCAAGCGTATCAAAGCCAAGCTCTTTCAGGGCGTCGGCATGCCGTGTAGTCAGCACTGGGGGTGACTTGGCTAGCTCGACCGCAAAGTCGAACAACGCCTGAGACCTATCATCCAGTTGCGCTTCGGTTTCATCGGCAAAGATTTTCGCGACCAGCTCTGTACTTTTGGTCAACTGATTGTATCGGGCGCCGTGTACTGCTGCGCAGTAGACGCATCGATTGACGATTGAAGAACCAATCGCTCCCAGTTCACGCTCAGCTGGAGGCAAGCCGGCGCGACCGTACATGATGGCGTTAAACAAAGGGGATCGTACCGCGAGCGATTCAGGATCATGAGCAAGAGTGAGCACATACTCCGAGATTTTCTTGCTCGATGGGGTCACTTTCATCGCGTCAAGCTGCTCTTGGCTTGCGCTTTCCAACTCAACAGGCTTGATGTACGGTGACCAATGAGGCACCGACACGGTGAAATTATGCACGACTTGGCTCATTTCATTTCTCCTGCAATTTTGAATCCTGCTACGACCCGGAGCTGATAGTTAACGAAAGCAAGAACCTCGGTGAGCCTCACGATATCTGGCTCTGTGATTCCCACAGCCTTCAACGTTTCGATATCTTGCTTCGTAGCTTCGCGCGGCTTTTGAGTGACCAGGTCGGTGAATCGGATGATTGCCATAAAGCGTTCATCTCCGAATGCGTCCTGCTCAGGGTTTGCAGCGACATGCAGGCTTTCATCCCCGCCTGCGGCTTCAAGACACGCATGGTAATGATCAGCCAGCTCTTCAGAATCGCTCAGTCGTGCAATTCGTTCGGCAAGCGCTGCTCGCTCGGCGTGTGACAGCCCACCCGGGTCTTTTGGAATGATCACAGCGTCGTGGCTCGCTTGACTGAGCGCCATGATTTCTGCCCGTTCAGCAATGGCTAGGGCGAGCGGTGAGTTTTCTCCAGCGCCGACGAGACGCTCGATAATATTCGGAGTAAGCATATTAAGTTCCAATAGTTAGCGACGCGTTATTTCTAAATACAGCTGTATTCGGTAACAGAACTAAAACAGCATATTTTCCGAAAGTTAAAGAACGCTCGCGAGCGAAACGAACTTCGTTGTCATGAATGCGTCTAGCGCCCCAGGGCCACCTTCGGTTCCATACCCAGAATCTTTAACGCCACCAAATGGGTGCTCGGGAAGGGCGACGCTGTGATGGTTGATCGAGATAGCGCCAGTCTCGATACCGTTGAACAGCTTATTAGCCGAGCTGAGCGAACGTGTATAGGCATATGCAGAGAGGCCATATGGCAATCTGTTCGCTTCCTTGATGGCTTCGTCGATGTCGTCAAAAGAATTGATTAAAGCGATCGGGCCGAAAGGTTCGTCGACCATTGCGAGGGCTGTCACTGGCACATTTGTCAAAACGGTAGGTTCGAAGAAGTAACCTTTATTGCCTACACGGTTGCCACCTGTTTCAAGTTTTGCGCCCTTCGATACGGCGTCCGCCACGAGATCTTCTGTCGCCTTAAGGCGGCCAGCGTGCGCCATCGGGCCCATATTCACCTGAGAATCAAGACCATCACCGACCTTGATTGCTCGAGCACCCTCTACAAAGCGGCTGACGAAGTCGTCGAACACCTTCGAGTGAACGAGGAAGCGAGTAGGGGAGACACAGACTTGGCCCGCGTTGCGGTATTTGGCAGCAACGGAAATCTTGACGGCGGTTTCGATGTCCGCATCATCCATTACGATCACAGGCGCGTGGCCACCCAACTCCATCGTGGATCGCTTCATGTGAAGCCCTGCGAGGCTCGCAAGCTTTTTACCTACTGGCGTCGACCCAGTGAACGTGACCTTCCGGATAGCCGGATGGGCAATCAAATGCTCAGAAATTTGGCTTGAATCCCCAAATAGCAGATTGACGGCTCCAGGAGAAACGCCAGCGTCAGCAAATGCCTTTACCAGCTCTACTGCACATGTTGGTGCCTCTGTCGCACCCTTAAGAATTATCGAGCATCCAGCGGCAAGCGCGCCGGCGACTTTTTTTACCGCTTGGATGAGAGGGAAATTCCATGGAGCGAATCCCACCACAGGGCCGATAGGCTCCATCAGGGTGAATTGATGAACACCTAAGGCGCGAGATGGAATGACTCGGCCATATGCGCGTCTGCCTTCTTCTGCGTGCCAATCGATCGTGTCTGCTGTTGCGGCAACTTCACCCATGGCTTCCGCTAAGGGTTTGCCATGCTCGGTGGTAAGTACCAGGGCGATATTCTCTGCTCGCTCTCGAATCAAACTTGCGGCTTTATGCATGATTGACGCGCGTTCGAGTGCCGAGACCTGCTTCCACGTGGCGAAGCCCTTTTCCGCAGCAATGGCCGCATCTTCAATATCAGTCAAGCTAGCTTTCGCAATGAGTCCGATCTGCTCTTCAGTTGCCGGATTAATTACGGGGATCGATTGATTGGGATGGGTGTTACGCCATACACCGCCAATAAACAGTGGTATTTGTTCCATGATCACCTCTCAGTTGCTAATTGTTTTGACTTCGCATGAATTGGAAAAGGCTCTTTGTGCTGCTCATTAGGCGCGATATACGACACATGGGCTTCCACAAAATATAGGGCATTCCGCTACGAAAAATTTTCCGTTTTTTGCAGGTAATATAATTAGATTAGAAAATACTTCTACTAAATAGATATTTAGTGAAAAAAATAACTCTATCAGTCGAAAGGTGTGATTTTAACCCTACTGCTTGGAAGGTTACGAAAGCAGCTTCACAAGTCATTCAGTCGTTGACCCTCAGGCAATCGGACGCGCTTGAGAAATGTGTGGACGAAAGCGCGTCTAACCCAGAGCCGGACGCATACTGAATGCAAAAGCTGCTAATCAGCGAGCGGCGTACGCATGGTGACGAACTCATCTGCGGACGTCGGATGAATATGATGGTTTCGTCGAAATGACGCTTCGTTGCACCTGACTTTAGTGCAATCGCCAAACCCTGCACAATCTCGCCAGCCGTCCGGGCCGACCATATGGAAGCCCAACGCCTTGTCAGACTTGGCGTCCACCACCACCTTCATCAAAGTGTTCTCCTGGCATTCCGTCAGCGACGATTTCATCGGGCGGAAATGGTTGTCAAAGATCACTGCCTCCTGCCAAGTCTCTCGCGTCTGGAGCATGACCTGAATCGGGTATTCCGGGTGCCCCATGCGCTTTCACGGCAGATGCCATATTTTCGCTTACACTCATGCAACCGTTCCGTTTGTTTCGTCGATTTCTCTGGTTTGAGGAGGATTGTTTGAACGTAGATTGGGAGGGATTGCTGCCGATTCGCGGTGAGGTCATCGTCATTGAGGACGATCCAACTCTGCAGTCGCTCATGATCGATATCTTGGCTGAGATTGGCGCGAAGACTGTCTCTTTCACTACGGCGGATGATGCGCTGACCTACCTGCTTGAAGCACATGGTAAATGCGCCCTAGTGATTGCCGATCACGGCGTCCCCGGCCAAGTCCAAGGCATCGAGTTCATAGGAATGGTTAAGGGCCGGTGGCCTAAGATCGCTGCGATACTGACCTCGGGTTATCTCATTGAGAACGCCGCATTACCACCTAAAACCACTTATCTGCACAAGCCTTGGTCTCTCGATGACATGGTGGTGGCAGTGGCAGAGCTTCTTCAGCCTGGCGACCCCATTACGAAGCGATGAAGCTGACTTTATTTTGTGCAGTGAAATGGCCCACGGTCTGGCACCCGGAACCCTCTCAAGCACGCTATCGTTCATAGCGAATCAGACCCCATTGAAAAGGAATTCGCTGCGCATTCCGTGCGGCCCATTGAAGGACTTTGAGTAGGAACAGCGTTGGCGCTGTATGAATTATGCGTTTTGGAACGACCTAGGTATCAAGCGTATCTCGCCTGTTTTTTGAACACGTCGAAAATTTCGGTCGCTATTGGCTCTGGTCTTCAGAGCTCCTTCCCTTTCCTTTCCATGGGAGTATCAGGCAAGCGGAGCGCGCAGGCGTGCAGGATGAGCGCCCAACGGGCTGAGACGCGGCGCAGCCGTGGCTCAGTTCTCGCCAGCCTTCCGCCGCAGGCGGTACGCCATAGCTACTGCCCGATATCAAATCAACAAGGATGCGGCTGAAATGACCCACGATGAACTCTGTCAGCTTGAGGGCGCTAGGCAAAGGACTCTGTGGGCCCTTGCATACCTCCGTCTTGGCGATCCCACTGCATCCGACCTCCTTGCCATCCTTGATGATCTCGACGACCAAGAGCGAAACGACACCCCCTGTAGCGATAGGCTACTCGAGCTCACTGAGGTTCGTAACTCTGTCTCGGTGATGCGCCACAACTCCGGAATCGACATCATCTTGGAGCAGACTATTCCGCAACCCTGGAGAGAGCGTTTCTGCCAGGCAAGCGTCGGGTCGACCAGGTTGGTCGATGGCCCATACGCCTCAGGCTGGGATAAATTCCTGGCGAGTTGGGAAGCAGAGATGCGACACCTGGAGCAGCATCGGGCCGCAAGAAATAAATCTAAAAAAGACTGAGCGGGTGAGGGCATGGGACAAGACGATGACACGGTGTACTGCGATATCCAGATGCCGCTAGCCCAAGGGCGAGAGCTTCTGGAGTTAGTGAATGCACTGCGAGAATCGAAAGCACATTCAAGTCTCGATAGGGTCTTCGAACACATGCAGCACGAACTCAGTACATCCATTGATATCTTCGAGAATCCACCATCTTGGGGCCCTTGGTGCCAATGAGGCCGGTAGAGCCTTCAGAGCTCTGCATCCCAAGAATCCTTACTCGAGATAGATCTAGTCGCCGAAGATCTCGTTGAGCTCCGTATCAGCGCGCCCTAAGGATTTCATCGTGATGTTGCCGGCATCATTTTCACCGACGTGCCAGAGCGCAAATTTCGGAAGGTTGAGCCAACTCGGTGGCTTCGCCGCAACTGAATACGCAGAGCGAGTTTCATAGGTAGCTACACCATCGATTATCGAAATCAAGGCTATTCCGTGTGCCGTTGCATACTTGATCGCACCCGATTGAAACCCTGATGTGGTGAACAGCATTCCTTTATGAGCGCCCACAGATCTCACCTTGTCGTGCAGTACCTGAACCAGCTCCCGCTCGACTGCGTTACGGTATTTTTTGCACTCAATCAGAACGATAAATTCGGCGCCCGCGAAGGCTTGGAATTTTGCCAGCACGTCGATCTGGTAGGTTGAGTCGTAGGCCTCGACCTTCACGTCGTGCTTGACCTCCAGCGATGTCAGTTCACCTCCCTGTTTGAGGATCCATTCTCTAACTAAGAACTCGAATTCAGTGGCAGTGATTTCGAGGTTGGGATTCGCCATTGGTGGGAACATTCTTTTCCTTATCGTTCAGTCGAACTGGGAGTGTGCGATAGGTGCGCAGGGCTAGGGGTAGCAGCACCTAAGACTGTCGAATCCTCAAAATGGAATCGGTGATGGCTTGAGCATTTGCGTCCAGCGCTTCCATGGCCGACATCGCATGAGCGGCGACGCTTCCCACACCATTTTCTGAAAGCCACTTGGTTATTTCTTCTATTGCTGCACCTAGTGCGTGCTGGTTATGCAGCAGCAATGTCAGGGCGTCCGCCGTGGCGATCCTGTAGTTTGAGTTATCTGGCATGGCGGTCTTCCTTGAGAATGATGCACAGAGCCTAGTTCATCTCACCGCTGGCTCAAACGGTGCGGGGAGTCGCATAGGTTGCCCGATGTTTTAGCAGAGCAGGCCCGAGCTGACAGTGTAGGCAGAGGCGCGGGGGCAAGAAGGCTGCACTCACTGCCTGTGATTGCCTGCCGTGCTTGGTCTGTGAAGCACGCGATGGGTGATACCTATCCACCCGAGCCTCAGGTTTGCGTACGGAGCCAAGCTTCCACTTTTTGCAATCTGCCAACCTTCGAAAGCTGTGAACTTCCTGTATCTAGAATCTCTAGCAGTCGCTGTCTTTCCGCACGAGAGGGGAACCAATCATCAATCTCGACGCCGCAATAAATGGAATCGCTCAGCGCCCATCTCACTATCATGTCTGCAGCCGCCCTGTAGTGATCCGCCATGTACAGCCGCCGTCCTTCAACAGACCATCCTCGCTTTGCTAGCTCATCGGTCACGTCGATGATGCCAAGGTCACCAAAGTAGGCTGTGGTGTCAGGGTAATGAATGCCTGCTAACGACACCTTAGCCACGCCGGATTCCCGATCAAAATAGGAAAGGAAATGCCACCCACCCGTGGTGCTTCCAGGATAGGGGAAATTGATGGCGGCTTTGCCTGTTATGTAGGTTTCGCGGGAGACGCGTTTGAGGTCAAAGTCGAAAAGCGGCTGGGCCATGAGGGCTTTCCTGAATTCTTGGCGCCGATTCGGTTAAGCGGAGCACACCCCCCAGTTCGTGGTATGGCGCCCCATCGAAGGGCGGAGGATCGCACTGTTCTAGTTGATGTAGATCATAACCGTACTGAAGCGCGTTGCGTATCTCTACGCATTGAGAGGAATGCTGCGAGCGGAGAGGTATCTCTCGAAAAATATCAGGGAAAAAATATTGCAGTTTCGCTAAGGAGCTAGTGAGTGCCGCCGATGATATATGTTCAATAATTAGCTGAGGGTCTGTGCGTGTCTGACGGTATATTTTCTGTGATCAAGAGTGTTTTTCCCACGTTCGTGGCTGGGGCTAAAGATCTACAGCGTTCCATAATTACTCCGACCGAATTTTTCAAAGATATGAAGCTGCGCAATTACTGGTGTGCGCAAGCCAGCTTGATCGGGCTCGTAATGGCCGTTGCGTTATCACTACTAAGCTTCCCATCGCTGAAAGGGATTGGAATAGAGCTCAGTAAAGACTTTGTAGCCGTCATGGTTGTCCTGAATTGCATGCTCCTGATCCTCTATGGAGCTTGCTTCTGGTTAGGCGCACGTTGCATGTTTGGAAAGGGGTCGCTGTTCTCTACGATCAACTCATTTTTTTATATCTCGATTTGCCTAGTCTTCATGAAGATCGCTGAGATGCCAGCGCTGGGTTCGAGAATGACCGCTTTAGCGCATAGCTGTGAGCTCGGGGAATTTGGAGCGAATGTCACTGCAGCAATATCCGCAAGTTCTGTTTCCAGGATGTCGAACTTTTTAATCGGCGTATTTTACCTTGCATTTACTGTTTGCTCGGTAAAACTCCAGCGAGGCGTCAATGACTTCGGTATCGTAAGGGGAGTGGTGTCCGCAATTCTTGGGATGATCCTTTTGAGTTTGGCTGTTATTTACATCCAGGAGCCTGCTGTGTATGCAATGGTATGCGGCTATCTAGGCGAAAAATGACCATCATGCTTCGACTGATCACCCATGTAGCGTTCAATGATTGCTGGAGGTCTAGAATGCTCGAAACAACAATTAGCTGCGCAGTTCGCAGAGCTCGAGTCAGGCCAAAGCTGAGTAGTGTGTCGGCTGCTTCGTGCTTAAGTAGGAGAGGTGCTTGACTTGTGCTGGCAAAATTCAACGCACGCCAAGCTCCTCTTAGTTGCACTTCTACCAATGCGTGGCTCGCTGAGCAGCAGCAATATCTGCCCGCTCAGCGTCGGCTTCCCAGCCTTCAGCAATCCTGCGGAGCATTGCTGACGTTCTTACTGATGCTATCGTTTTCGCAGCCCACTCACGCGATTGAGAGGCGAGGGCGCGCTCCTGATCCCCGCCCTCATCCGGCATTTTGCTGTACACCCCGCGCATGTTGTAGCGTTCGAGGCTGATGCCTCGCTCAACCTCAGGCGACGCCAAGACTTCAATGACGTTTCTGACGGCCTCATGAGGCCATGCCGAATCCTTCGCTTCAAGCGGGGCGTGTGCCAGTATTTGTCCAATCAGTTGATCTGTGACCATACCCCTGTTCGATTCCTGCGCCAGTTTTCGGACATCTACGCACCAAGCCCTCAGAGCAGCTTCATCCACGTCGTTTCCTTTCTGACCTGGAAGCTTCTTTAGCCCCTTGAGTAGCCGATAGGTAGCGGTTGCCAGCTTTCTATCCGTTTCGGAAAGATCTCGAGGCTCTTCGTCTTTGGCTCGAAAAACTCTGCTAACCATGCCCATAAAGAACACTGGCTGCTCCAGCAAAAGCTCATGGATCGTAAGGTTATCGGTACGGAGCATGGGAAGGTACATGAACTCCAATGCTGCCAGGCTTTCTCGGGGGAGGTCAGATCTTTGCGCTAGTGCGGAAAAAATCCTGTCTACGTCCAGAAATCCAAATGTGCTTTTCGCCTCTGGATCTGCGTTATGTTCAGACACTGCTGAGGACATGATTGCCTGAATCGTTGCGACGGAAAGCTCCTCCAATCGCTTCTCTGCTGCGGCCAGGGCTGTTGCAGAGCGCCCCACAGAGCGATATTTTTCGATGGCAAATGTGAGATCTTCTAGCGGCCCGGTGATCCTGGTAGGCGATTTTTGGCTCCAGTACGCTGCCTCCGTCTCATTCCCAAAAGACGTGACGTAATTCCAGCTTTCCCTGGTTTCATCCAGTCCCAAAAGCACCAGAGCGCACTTCTGATGATCCCAGCCACTGTTCTGCAGAACGTCCTTTGCATCTGTGGCCCAACTGTCACCAAACCGTTCTATACCATGTGCCAAGACAATGCTTGCAGCGAGGGCTGACTCGCCAATGGTGCTTGAGAGCATCCTGGTGAACAGTTGCAAAAGCTGGTTATCAGGAAGCTGTAGGCTGCGAATAGAGAACATCACCAAGCGAGGAACCTTAACGCGCTCCATCAAGCCCACGACGCCATCGATTCCCGTCGCATCCATGATGCCCCTGAGAGCTACCACGCGGGCGTCCTCCACCGCCTGAATTGGGTCGGAGGTTGCATCGTCCAAATCGAACGAGGGCATCCAATCGTCGAAGAGCCAGCTTACAGATTCCACCAAAGCTGCGGGCTTGTGTCTTTCGACCAAAGCCTCGAGCGTTTCGATACTGTCAGAAGGCAATGCCCAGTCCGCGTCTTGATACTTTCGGTGGCGCAGGGTTTGTTTGCGAAGTGCATTCCATATGTCGGATTGCTGTTCGTCTTGGGTAGCACCGAGAACGTGTCCGAGGCCGTTTACGATCAGTTCGAACGTGGGTTCCTGCACGGCGCCCAAAGAGTCGATCAGCGAGCTCCAACGGGCTGGATCATACTCTGCCCGGGTTATCGCGAGCTCAACGATTCTTTCCTCACTTTTCCAGACAAGCCCGTATGTCAGGTTTTCGGTCTCTCTCTGTTCGGGCTCTCTGAATCTCGGCTTCGTCGTCGGCGTGCTGGTATCGCTAAATCGAGGCAGTAGTTGTTCCAGGAGCGGCCATGCGATGACGGGGACGTCGTTAATGATCGACTCTAGAATCGCGAGCCGATGTTGGGTGCTGACGGCAGTGCCGGGACTCCATGAAAGGAAGATCGAGCGTAGGCTATTGATGGGCCGGTTCGTCAGCTTTCCACCAGGATCCAGAGCTGCAAGCTTTGCGAGGCAGAGTGCTGCTCGTTGTAGGAAATCCGGAAGCCACGCCAGCGCCTCCAAAGACCACAGCAAACCGCAATGATAGGTAGTCGGGGTGATTAGGCCCGGGTATTCGTCGAAGATAGGACGGATTGTGGCGTCGCCCTCAAGCTGACGCTCAAGGGCCTCAAGAAAAGGGTTTGGGGAGGCCTCCGCCAGCAGGGGAAGTTGTTGCTCTAAGCTCGCAATGAGCCGGTGATCGCTGGACAGCCCTGGCAGTCCCCGGACGACCTCGTCAACGAAAGTTTGAGGGTTGGAACGTGAGACTTTGAACTGCGCTTGCTCATGTAACACGGCCATATGCAGCAGTGTGTTCATAAGGCCGTTTTTTAGGGAGTCAGTATGCAGCGGATTTTGATCTCTGCTGCCTGGCATCAAAAAGGGCTGATCCGCAGTAGGAGGTTTGTGCGCTTGTGCAGCTTTTGAAAAAACCGAGGTGACAGCTTCCTTGAAGCGATCCAGATGTTTGCTGCTGATGAGATGCCCGAGATATACAAAAGCGTCCACTGATGCTTTCATCGCCCAGAGATCTTCAATGCGCTCTAATGGCGCATCCTGCATCTTGGTAAATTTGAGCAGCTCTTCTTCTGCGTCATCGTAATCTTTACGGGTGAGCAGACTCAGGATTGAGCGATCTGGTTCCACGTCAGCCATCCAGGATCCAGCGAGTAGGGCAGGGATCAACAAGTCAGCATCTTCAATCCACTCAGGATTTTCAGCCGTGCCACTAGGGTGCAGTCGAGCCAGAACCGCTAGGCTGCGGCCGCATGTTCTAGCCAGTTGGTAACCGGCGTCTTCGTTCATACCCATATTCATGAACGCCTTTCCCATTTCTCTGCTGCTTGGCCTGCGAAGGAGAACGTGGTCATGGCTTTTCTCATCTGCCCCGGCACTGATGACGGTAACACCTACACGAGCGAGTCGACCTGCCGAAGCCCTAGCTCCTTGTCGTGGAAGGTAAATAAGATTGTCCAGCGTTAAGCAATGCCTGACGGCTTCTTCCGTTTCTAGGACTAGGGTGCGGGCCTCCAGTACGTTGCGGATGGGTTCCGGTGCGCTACGTATTGCCGCGATGACGAAAGCAATGACCTCGTCAGGAGAGTCGGCTGCAAATGCAAGGCGGCCGCTGTTTTGAGTCAGCTTTTCCAACAACTCTTTCGCTTGATCCTCTCGGCTGGCTAGCAATACCGATTCGTTCAGTTCGGGTGAGAATCGGCTTGAGTAGAACTGCCAGAATTCTTCAGTGCTCTGAACTCCGATTTGGGGAGTCAGCTTGAGCTCGCAACTCGCCCATTTCGACGCGACGGCCGGGCATTGGGCGAGCCAGTCCTCTAACCGCGTCCCCTCGAGATACTCAACTTTTTTCCACTCCCCTAGGGCGTTTTTCTCCGCAAGCCAGTCAGGGAGTTTCTCTCCTCCGGTGTCCCAAGTTCGGGGTGTAACAATCACCAACGTAAGGTTCACGCGATCAGCCGGCGCGACCTCGTTGGTGCGTTTTTTATAGTCACTCTCAGCCTTGGCTTTGCCTGCACCACTTGTTCCAAACTCCCAGACGGACTTGCCGTCCGGGATGAACGATGAGGAGGAATCTGCGTCAAGTTCGCCATCGTAGCCCCGAACCTGGCCTTTATCCCCGTTTGGAAATCTTAGGTATCTGACTTTTGATGCCGTGGCCCATATTAGGTCGCTCACTAGGCCGGGCATCTTGCCTTTGGCCTGGACTGTTTCGGCCCACATCTCCAGATCGAGCGCTTTGATCCACTGCAACTTTCATCTCCTGTTTTCAGTAGCCAGCAGGTTCCATTTTTCAATTCAGCTTTACTGGACGGACTGCCGCCACTTTATTCTCAGGCGGTTGAGATTTGCGAGGGATTTTCTTATCTAAGCTCGCAAAACCTCTTAAATCGAAAGAGGTGAGCTCGGCGATTTCCATGCGCCGTGTCGGTGTGCTCATCGCTAGCTGCGCCCCTTGCAAATCTACCCTCGAAATTTTCCTGGCGCCCACGGCCATTCCGAATGGCTAATTGCTTGTACTGGCACTTCTGCGTGCTGGGTAGTGATCCGCTGTTAACAGACGCCTTCCTTCAACAATCCAGCCACGCTCAGCTAGCTGATCAGTGACGCCAGTGATGCCGAGGTCGCCAAAATAGGCTGTGGTGTCAGGATAATGGATGCCTGCCAATGACATCTTGGCCACGCCGGACTCCCGATCAAAATAAGAAAGGAAGTGCCACCCACCCGTGATGCTTCCAGCATGTGGAAAGTTGATGGCTGACTGGCCTGTTATGTAATGCTCGCGCGCGACACGTTTGAGGTCAAAGTCGAACCGAGGCTGTTTCATTTCCGCTGTCCTATGCGAGCCATGGGTTTGATGTCGTTCCTGAGCAAAGCTGGAAGAACAAATGTCACCATTGGGTCGCGAGATGCTGAATATCTAGGCTTCTAAAGGATTGCTGGCTCAGAGCCTAGTAAATATGGCATATAGCCGCTATAGAAGATGGCGCCGGCCTAACTGGTGCTCAATTACTTTGCAGATGCCCAAGCCTGAAGGTATGGGTGTCTAAAACCAGGATTGCCTATGTCACAGGGACTGTCAGCCAGTATCAAACTAAAATATGCCGCTTTTTTGGTTGCTGCTAAAGAAGGGATCCGCATCTTCCAGTCTCTGTGCTCCGCATCTTCGTCGCCAGGTTCTTTTGAGCCACTCACACCAGTCCTCATCGATAGTGACCACTTTGATCGCTATGAACGCGAATTGCTTGGCGCACTGGGAAAGGATGAGGTTCTGAACATCGCACTTACTGGTGGATATGGGGCAGGTAAGAGCAGTGTCCTGAAGACCTTTTTTGAGCGGCATCCAGAATTTCAAACGGCTTATGTTTCACTCGCAACATTCAGCAAAGATGCACCTCCACCGTTGACGGTTTCGGACGCGGAACGCTCTGAGACTTCAGCCAGAAGCTCCCAGTCAGTAAAGGATTCCGGCGAGAGTAATACCTCAAGCGATTTGATCGCAAGGATCGAGGAAACGATTGTCCAGCAGCTGCTTTACGCCGTGCCAACTGCACGCGTACCCAAAACCAGGCTCAAGCGAATTGTCCAGACATCAGGGCGTAGCATCGCTAGGCGCACGATTTTTTGGGGAGTAATGCTCATTGCGTGCCTGCGGCTTTATGTCCCTACATTGAAGGAGATACCTACGTTAGATCCTGCTTGGTTGCTAACGAGCCTGTTAATGATCCCGGGTTGGCTGGCAGTCTCGGTAACGGGGCTGGGTGGTTTGTATCTTCTCTACTCGGGACTCAAATTTCTATCTATGTTCAGTATCGACGGCTTAACGTTGAAGGGTGGAAAGCTCGAGGCCGTGAATCACGGATCCGTACTCCACAAGAACGTAGATGAAATTATCTATTGCTTTGAACGAAGCGATGTCCGCGTCGTGGTGATTGAGGATCTGGATCGTTTTGGAACTCAGGAAATATTTTTTCGCTTGCGCGAGATCAACTTCACTATCCGGCACTCGCCCCAAATAATTCGACCTGTTCACTTCATTTACGCTATTCGTGACGAGCTGTTTACCGTCACCGACAAGACGAAATTTTTTGATCTGATTATCCCGGTGATCCCTGTCGTCAATTCTGAAAACTCAAGGGAGAAGCTTCAAGAGCTCATGATGGCTCGGGCTGTTGATGGCAAAAAGCTGGGTAATGATCTTGACCCAATTCTCGTGGAGACCGTCTGCTATTACATAGATGAGATGCGGCTGATAAAGAACATCGTCAATGAGTACGACATTTTTGCGAGCCTGCTGTCCCAAGGTGGCCTCAAGCTGGATCAAAACAAGTTGTTTGCCATCGTGGTGCTCAGGAACCTCTACCCGGAAGAATTTGCAGAGCTGGTTAAGCGGAGGGGGAAGGTGTACAGCTTGCTCACGGGGTTGTCTGCTTGGGCTAACCAACCATCGCAGGCACTCGCTGAGCTCGAACGATTAATCGAAGATAAGTCCCGGCGTGAGGAACACGGTGATGAGCGCGTAATCGATCTTAGGTTAAGTGTCTGGTTCGAGGTGCTGAGGGCGAGCGGAATAGACGGTGCAAATTATGTTTTAGTAAACGGTTCTGAGCGGGTAAGCCTCAACGAATTTCTACAGGACGACGTCTTCACTAGAATCTGTGAGGCTGAGCAACTCAAAGCCACCCTCTATTCACAGTGGGCGCATCACAACCCAGTTGGAAATATTGTTCGTCCAAATGACGCGCTTAAACAGGCATCCTATCGTACGCGTCTCGCATGGATTCATCAGTCCATAAAGTCAATGGATGAGGCCATTGGGGCGGCAGAAAGGAAGCTGACCGAGATCAAGACGATTTCCTTCCGTGAAGCTGCCCGTGGTGATTATGGAGCAATCATTGACCAGCGGCTGGCAGGAATGGAGATCGTCGTTTACCTAATGCGCGCTGGCTACCTCGATACCGATTACACAGATTATCTTGGATTTTTCTACGAAGGCTCGCTGACTCGCGACGATCAGAATCTGATTCTCGCACTCAGGCGCCGTGCCACCCTCGACGTCGCCTCGCCAGTCCGGAATCCTGAGCGAGTGGCCGCCAAATTGGAGCACGATGCTCTCGGGGATGGCAAAGGCATTATCGCTGACCTAATTGTCCAACTCTCACTATCGGCGCCACTCACTGAGTTGTCCGACACAAGGACGCAAAAGCTGGACGTCATCCTGCAAAGCGGCCACCAGAATGCGGGCCGATTGGCTGAGGCTGTATCCATCATCCTTGCAGGGGATGCTAGGTTATCGCTCGTTCGCGCTTTGCATGCACTCGCCCCTGAGTTGTTCGCCGTGATCTTGAGCACTGAGCGATTTAATGAGGCTGACGCTCGACAGGCTTTGATGTGCGGGATCATGGACGCGTTGTCTCAGCAACAACTTGAGGTTATGGCTCATCGGCAGACGTTGCTTGAAGTTATCGCCAGTCTCTCGGGTGTTAACCACTTGGTCACAGGTATGGCCTCAAACATCGATGGCTGGGCGTGGCTTCGCCGCGAGCCTGTTCGCTTCAATAATCTCACTGCAGAGGTCGGTGCGAGTACGCTGGGCCAATTGATTGGCTGGGGCTGCTTGCAACTGAGTCTCCCGATGATGACATTGATCCTGAAAACGTTTGCGGACGAGGGGGGAGATGTCACTTACAAGCGTCTTCGAAAGTTAAGTCTCGCAGGACTTGATTCATTGATTGAGATTGCTCCTGAAGACTTCATCTTCGAGCTCATGAAGCAACAAGGTAAGCTTCGGGAAGACACTGAGTCCCTTAGGTACATTCTTGGCCTAGTAGAGGATGATCAAGAAGTGCAGGAGGATTTGTTCCAGCACACTGAATGTTTGATTGATGACTTGAAAGGGTTCACCGATAACATTTGGGAGAAGGCTCTTGAACTAGACCGTGTGACCTCCGTCCCAAATGCTGCGTGGAGCTACTATCTCGGCATGGTTGTAAGGCCAACAGAGACTTCATCTGAATCGATTGACAAGGAAGAACAGGATCGTATCCGAGACATCTTTACAGCATTCCTTGCTAGGAACGCCCGTGAAGCTCAGCGGCTTTGGGATGATGCGAGAGATGAGGCGGATGACCTGAAAGCCTATTTGCTGGCTTCGGAGATTGACGATGACTCGCTGGATGAAATTTTCGGGAGTACCACTGTCGGCCCTGAGTCTCTCGTAGGGCTGAAAATATCGGCTGACCGATGGGCGTTTCTGGCCCAGGCTCATTTCGTGCCCTTCGATGGTGAGGTTCTGGAGGAAATTGGCAACAATGATCCAAACGCAGAGGCGGCGTATCTGATCAGGTGCTGGGCTGATGCCCGTGACTACGTCGACCTACGAAAGCTCGATCCGAAGACTGTCGGTTTGATCAGCGCCGCGCGTAGTGTGCCTATTGGTGATATTGCCGAGATGTGGGAGGGTTTGGTTGAGCGAGAAGAGGCTAGCCAAGCTAATGTAGTCGGGAGACTTGCATTGGTATGCGCCAGGGCTAATGCCGAGAATTTCGTCATGCCCCGTAATTGCAGAAGCATCATTGCGTCGCGTGCGTGCGATGCGAGTCTTTCGCAACGTGAAAAGCAGGAGCTATTGCATCAGGCTCTCAAACTACATGTCGATTGGGCTACGACCTCGTCGATACTGGCTTCTCTCTCCGGTGGATACGCTGAGTTGTTGGGGGATAAACGAACTGTGCGGTTGCCGAATTCGGAGCTTGATGTTCGTCTTTGTCAGACGCTCAACGATCGTGGTTTTGTAGGTAAGATCAAGCCGGAAAAAGACTACATAACGGTCTATACCAAACGAGTTGGCAGGCTCTAGTCAGTGAGTTTCAAACTGCCGAGAATAGATAGCCTGCCAAGCCGAAAGGTGGCCCACTCCATAGCAGGGAAATAACCCCAGCTCGGTTACCGGCCAGCTAGCTGCGAGAGGAGGTCATAGGATTTCGATCTCCTCTGGCTGGAGCCATCCTGCCTCAATCACTCGCTGTTTCGCCGTCGCAGGCTGAGCGGTGTAAACCACAATCGCAAGACTTTCTTCGGCCCGGCTGCAAGTGACGTACAGCAGGCGACGAGTGCGAGCCAAGGAGTCATCTTTGCCCTCGCGTTGATTTTTGACATCGCTTTCAGAAGCAGGCTTGACCCCCAAGAGTTTGTCGTAACTAAAAAGGAAACCACCTGCTTCTTCGTCGTTTAGGATAACCATGACTCTAGGGAACTCTAGTCCCTTCACACCTTGGTGAGTGTCAAAAGGGGATAGTCCCTCGGTATAGCCAGCGAACGCAGCCATTTCCGAGAAAGGGCGCCCTAGTAAAGTCTGGTATGCATGGGTTTCTAATGCATCACGATCCGATGTGTCGGGAGGATCATCAGTTGTGACGCCCAGCAATAGAGCTGTCACTAGGCGGTCAGGGAGATTTAGTAGGCCTGTTTCAAACAGAATATGAGCCACTTCACTGATCTGAGGATCGTTGGAGTTGAATAGTTCGCACAACGACTTAGTTGCTGATCCTGCTTTATCAAGCAAGGCTAACTGGTCGGGCGCGTCTTTTATGGATTTAGTATCGAGAAGCGGAGACTGAAGCCGCACAGCCTCCATGAGGCTGAAACTGTTCGTCTTGGCAGCTTGAAGGATAGGGTTTACCCGTTCGAAGAACAGTTTCAAGATTGGCAGTGTTCCATCCAGTAGCCCCGTTCGCAGGTGCTCAACTCCATACAACGGTGTGAACACACCCTCAAACCCCATTCGGCGTCCGGCCATCTTGTGTTCAAGAATGAGGGATTTTCTCCCGTCTTTACCAATTGCCCACTGACCGTCGCCGGTGATGGCGGCCATGCGGCGTGCGATGTCTTCCTCCAGCTCGAAACCTTGACCTGGTATCTGTTGGGTGCAAAACATTCGAACAATGCCTTCTATAGCGTCAGGCTTTGGCTTCTGCTGATGACTATCTGCGCTCGCACGGATTACGTTGATCAGATCAACGACCCGTGTTGGGCACCGACGGTTCATACGTTTTTCGGGTATAGCCCAGTCTCGAGGGATCGCTTCCTCCAAGCGCACCTTTCCATCGTTGTAGATACGCTGCATGGTATCGCCGAGAAGCCCGAGACAAAAACGGTCAGGGATAAGGGATTGTGCTTGGAGAAAAGCGTCCATGAGAGGCCCATAAGTATCTTGGCTCTCATCGATCAAGAGTACCGGATGCAGATCCGCCATAACGTTCAGCAATGGAGGCTGCTGAATAAAAGCGGCGGCCATTTGAATGACTTCACTATGATTTAGGGCTTGCCTACCGCGATTGTCGCCGGTAGGGCTGTAAATGAATGTTGATATCTCATCCAGGGAATCAAGGCGACGGGCTTTGCTATCCCTTGAAGCTTGATTTGCTAGAAATGTCTTGTTTTGTCCTCGAGCCTTTCCGAGCTTCTCATTAAGCTCGCCGATATCTCGCGTGAGCTTGACCCTAAGCCACTCACGAATGTCGGTATTAAAGCCTTGAATCATCCGCCAAGAGAACGCGTGGATAGTTGATACGACCACCAATGGATCGTGTTCAAGACGGCGGGAAATTTCCTCGGATGCAGCATTTGTATAGGTGATGATCGCGATTTGACGCCCTTCAAATGTCAGCCGTTGCCGCTCCCTACTCTTCAGGTTTTTCACGGCCTCGACCAATGAGTGGGTTTTTCCAGAGCCTGCGCCGGCGTATAGGAAAAAACTCTTCGGATGGTCGAGATTCAGACATTCCTGAATGATCTCATCGGCATCTGGAATATCATCCGTAGCAGCTTCCGGCTGCCGGCTCATGGCGTCACCTCGAGAATCGCTGAAGGGATGATCAGTAGCTCTTTGCTTTTTCTTTCGAGCTTGGACTGCAACCACGCCAAGCCTTCATGGATGTAAGTAGGCACCTTCAACGTGGCGAAATTAGAGTCGCCGAGAACGTGTAGTGCGAACTCAGCCTTATCACCATCCTTGAGCTTGGTGAATAGCTCGGTGCCAAGCTCTAAGGATGTTTCTGCTTCACGTAGCGCCTTGGCAAAGGATCGCATCAGCCCGCGCCCCGTTTTGTTAGCAAAATGCTCTGTATTGCTCAGGACGAGGCTGTCTTCAAAGGTATTTGGTAATGCTTCGATATCTAGCCCAGTTTTGGGTAAGCGGACAGTAATGGGCGTCTGATAAGCGATCCTGATCGAAAACAGATCGTCAATTTGCTGTGCTTTACTGCCGAAGGACAGATCTAGTAATGAGTCCACATCATGTCCAAGGCCTGCTGCGCGCATCCAATGGCGCACGGTTGGGTTGTTAGTGGTTTGGCCTTTCTTCCTCTCGACAGGTTTGCCGACCTGTAGGAGACCCGCGTCCAAGTCAGTTATCACCAGGGTGACAATGCCCAACGCATCGATAAGGGGCCGGAGCCGATGCGCGTGACTTCCCCCAATATCCAAAATGGTTATGTAGCACTGGTCTAGGAAACGAAAGTGCTGCCGCAAAAAATGAGGAAGCATGATACGCTCAGCGGCCCCTTCAACAAGGATCACCGCATCTGCAAAGAACAGGTCGGCATGTTGGGCCCGAAGATAACGGGTAACAAATTCCTTCGTTTGATTGGACTCGCCGAACACTGTACTCAGGTTGGAGACGGTAGAGACTGGGATTGATATCCCGGCCATGCCGGACGGAAGCCTGCGGAAGTATCTCAAGTTTTCGTAGTCAATTTCATGAGCTACGTGGCTGGAGTGTGAACTGACCATCAGCTGTGTTCTGAGGTTCGGATACTTCGCTAACAATGGGTCGCTGCAAAGCACATGGTAGGCGTGTTTTATAAATGCTTGCTGAACCTGGACGTGCAGGTGAGCCTCCGGCTCTTCTATTAGAACCAAATGTATAGGCTCAACACCAGTAGCACTTTGCTCTTCAGGACTTCTGTACTTCTTCAGCCATTCATCTCGAAATGCCATCAATCGGAATATCATTGAGATGAGGTTCTGGTATCCGAGCCCGTTGGACGTTTCCGGAAGCCTAAGAGGCGGTGCTCCAGGGGCTCCTCCAACGGAATCCAATTCAAACAGCACCGCTGCTTCGTGGTTCATCCCGTCGGTAGGGGCGAGGCGGGTGGAAACTCGAATGGACGGGTCGGAGTTATTTGGATAGCCCAAGCCGGCAACTTCTTTGAGCGCAGGCGCGAAGCTCTTGCTCAAGCGAGTGTCAAAGGCAGTTTGAGCTGCCTCAATTGCTCTGAGTGCCTCCAAATCTGAAATATCTGGGCTATCGCCAGGATCGAGATGCCTGCTGTAGTACGCTCGCAATTGTTCCGAGAGCTTCCTGCCCGATCCATGTCCTCCCTCTAGGACTCCTTCGTCAGCGCTGTCACCAAAGCCGCGTTGAGCATTGATCTCGTGGACTCGAATCAGGTCTGTTAGGGGATTGCGTTCAAGTGGCGTAGCAGTGGCCGCAAGCGGTTGCTGGTTAGCTTTACGAGTCGCAGGATTTGGTGCTCGTAGCTGGCCTGGATCGAGTCGGTACCATCGGATCTTGAAGGTTTTACCAATCCGCCGATTTAGGTAGTCATGCAAGCTCTGCGGCCAGAGCGGAAGCGATGGTGGCTGTGTACCTAGCGCTGCCTGTTTTTGAATTTCCTGCTGAAGCTCCTTCACTCGTGCTCGCTCTTTGCGGTAATCGACGAACAGCGTTGGCATATCATCCGGTTCCAGCCGGAACCGCATACCGACATGGCCGCCTTTCCAGGCGAAGTTCGGTATGAGATCTCGGATGTGATGAAGCTCGCCCTGAGCTGCTTCAAGCCAAATATCTAGCGTTGGCAACCAGTCAGCCCATTCATTTGCGACTGGGATGGGGAAGCTATCATCTGCAGCTTCCCAAGCTTCACCAATGGCATCAATTGTGGCGAGATGGCTCAGAGTGAGATCTTGCAATCTGAAAATCGATGCTTTCGATAGCAGGAACTTGCGCAAGGCCAGCATCGCAGATGATTTGCCACTGTTGTTGGCTCCGACGAGGAGTGTGGTCTCGGCTGCGAGGTCGACCCGTACGGATAGGAGCTTGCGGAAGTTCGCGATTTCCAGATGCTGAATTTGCATAGTCGCTTCCCTGATGACTGCTCAGCAACGGAGCGTCCGGCTGATAGATACAGAAACTCTAGCTTAGCCGGCCCGGCACTCCAATCGCCGTGGTGCGATTTCGCCATCATTTGTGCGGCTGTGTGTAGTGGAGACAAGCTCGTGGACTGAGTGATAGCACTGAGCTATGGTCGCTAGCAGCGATGTGCGTGAAGGCACGCGATGACTTGGGAAGGAACGGAAACGATGATTTACCAATGCAATGGATGCAGCAGGACTACTTTCGAGGCGGCATGTCCATGGTGCATGGGCTCCCAAGTTTCTCCATCATCAGAGCTCACTCTGCAGCACCTCACTCCGCTGGATCCTTCGTTCTACCCTGATTTTCAATACAGATCTAAAGGCTTGATTCAGGACTTCTTCGGTAAGAAGAAAGAGCAAGCCCAGCTCAACGACCTTCTGAACAATGTCTTGAGAAAATACGCAGAGCTGAAGCATCCATATTTCACAAACTTCATCCACACGACACGCGAGAGCGCAGGTAGTAGTGACGACGCAGGCGTGCCCGGCCCACGCTTGGATGGTGCCTACAGTGAAAGAGAGCTGTTCAGGGAGGTTTTAATTCGCAAAGGCTTTGACGAGCTCGAAGGACTTCCATCTCTCATGGACAAGCTGCTGCAAACAACCGCCTTCAACTCAGTCTACCTGGGTTTCTCGAGACAGCTTACCCGCCACATTCGAGCTGATCTGGCCGACACCCTGCGCTCTTGGATTGAAGAGGCTGGGACAACGTTTAGGTCTGACTTGGCTTTGTTCTATTACTACATGTGGGAAAATGACGTTGCATTCCCCAATGTCCAATTCAATCCCCAAGCGGCGTCGACATCTGGTGTGCCGCTCCTCCCGATACAGGCTTTCCGGAATGGCCTGAGCCTCTGCGAGGAAATTTATTTCGATATTCTCGTCGAGCGTCTGGGATCTCAGCTGGAGCATTTCAATCCGAATCAGTTCATCACCATGTATCTGGTGGATGCTATGGACGGATTTCAATTTGAAGCTTTCCTGGTTGAGATCTTCCAGACCATTGGCTATGACGTTAAGGAAACCAAGAAAACTGCTGATCAGGGTGCCGATCTTTTCGTTACCCGGTTCGGTAAAAACATGGTCATCCAGGCTAAGAACTATTCGGGCTCCGTAGGCAACGCGGCTGTGCAGCAGGCCATCTCCGCTAAAGCCTTCTACGGGTGTGACGAGGCGATGGTCGTCACGAACTCCTACTACACGAAATCAGCGAAGGAGCTGGCTAGCACGGCGGGCGTACGGTTAATCGACCGTGATGGGCTTCAGAGCTACCTTGATGACTACAATCAGAAGCTTATCGAGGTCTTCCAGGCCGAGGAAGAAAGCGCCTAGGCCTGTGCCCGTCAGCAGTCTAGACGGCAATCGCCAAGGCATCATAAGGGCACAGATCTGAGGGAGCACGCGACGTGTCAGGGGTACGACAGCACTTCATTCCGAGGTTTTTGCAGAATGGGTTCAGAACTCCAGGTAATGGCAAAATTGTCCGGTGCTGGGTATACGAACAGAATAAGCCCCCCAGATCTGCAAACATTCAAGATGTAGGACTTGAAAGGCATTTTTATGCTATCGACGGCGAGCCGGATCTGGACGATAAAATCACCGACGAAGAGCGGGACGTTTACGTACCTTTGATAGACAGTCTACGAGCCGGCAACCTGAGCGAGGCGGTGGTCGAGACGATTCCAGCGCTGTTAGCTCACCTAGAAATCAGAAGCCGCCATGTTCGCCAGAATATGCAGTCGATGGTTGATGAGTGTGCCACTGGCATTCTTGGGTATCTCTCAGATCCCGCTACCCTCCATGCGTTGACTCGAGATCATTTCCGACCAGGTTCCCCTGTCTTTTACAGTGCCTTGGCAGAGCAGGATGTTAGCCCGCAGCAGCTTCAGGCTTTGCTCACTATGGATGAATCACTCCTCGACCAAATCATCGAGCCCCTCGTCGCGATATTTGCAGCCCAGATGCCTGCCCTGTTGATGCGTATTAAGTCTTCAGTACCCGACATGATAAAAGCCAGTCATGTACGCATGCTCAACGAGTCTGTATCGCCAGCTGCCCGCGCCCTGCGTTTCAGCGCGCTCCATTATTCGGTTCAAAGATTTGAGTCAGGCGATCTGCCCCTAGGGGATTCAGTCCTACTGTTCCATGTGAGAGGCGAGCGCTCTTTCAAGCCCTTCATGGATAAGGATGATGAGCTTGTTTACGTAATCCTGCCGCTGTCGTCGGATCTGTATCTTCTTGGGGAGACGGATATCTCTCAGCCACCGCTTTCCCAAAACCTGCCGCTTGAAATCGCCCGATGCTCTATGAAGAATTTCATCTGCTCCCACCAGTGATCGTGCTGTAGATTTTCAAGCGCAGATAGGACGCAATGCTAGCTGGCTTTCGGCACGAGAAATGAGCGTATTACTTGGAGAAGTGCTTTCGGGGTTGATGGCACAAAAGCTAACTTGACGCGGAACAGTCAAGACGAGGTTACGCGAGGGGATCTCCTGAGATGGTTCGTCGAGATGTAATCCTAATCATAACGCCTTTAGAAGCCGCTCAAGTGTCTGATGCTCCCACACAGATAACAGCGCAATGGGATCCCAGATCCGAGCCCGACCATACCGCAGAGATGAAGCGAGACTTCTGACCGAGGTTCCATTCCAGCCCGCGCGCCCAGGTTAGCACTCCCTGGTGCATGTATGTGGGGCTCCCAGCGATGCCATTCCGATCCCCGACTAGCCATTCTGCATCCTCATCAATCCTGTTGTTGTACCCTGTTTAGAGGCATCCAGCCTTCGACCAGTCAAACCTGTGGCCACTATTTCGGCATCGCTGAGGTTAGACAACGTTCAAGATTTTTCCAGGTGAATGGTCTCAGCGTCTCCCTTGGTGTGCTTCAATGATTTATTTGAGCTGCTTTTTTTTCTTCAGGCGGTCGAATATTGGATGTGGTCTAACTCGATTTGAGGCATGCTTTTTGCCAGCGCTTCAGAATCATTGGTTGGTCAGTGGAATAAGTTGTAGAAATTCATCTTAAACCTGGGGGTTTGAAAAAATGGGTGATTGGGTAATGTTGATCAGGCGTAGGGTTATAATGAGGCTGGCGAAATTCTATGTTTAAGATCTTTTTATCTTGGGTGTTAAAAAATGGTTGGAATCTCTTTAGCGTAATTGGTGTGTTAGGTACTTTTTATTTTGCAATTGTTTATGTTCCTGATTATGTTAAAGAAATATCAGATAGTAAGGTAAGTCTTGCGCGAGAAAGCTTGTCTGCTGATTTGCAAGAGATTCTGTTCTATGACAAGAAAATTGATTACTCTGAGGTGGGGTCTCTTATCAGAGGGCGAGAGATAAAGCTTGGTTTTAACTATCCATATTCAGCCAAGGATTTACTTCTAGAAGTTCAGGATCGATTTGTTAGTAATAAATTCATTTCGCTAGATAGGCGTCAAGAGCTTGTTGCTACTATTGATGGTATAATATCGAGCGCTCCTAAAGATAGAGAGTTATCCAAGCCAGGCGTCGACTGGCCAATGATAATCGCTTACGTTATTTCCGTGTTGGGTGCAATAATTGCTTCGCTTGGTTTGAAAAGTCTGACTAATAAGCTTCAGGCGGATCGAGAGATCGTAGTTGATATTGCTGGAGGGGAAATAGTTATAAATCAAGGTTCCGACTCTGCTTTCGTGCAAGCGGTGCAGTACGAAAATTTAGTCTCCGAGGTGTTGAAAGACTTAGGCATACCTTTCACTCAGAATAGGTACCCTGACGGTGGCCGTGATTTTGTAATTCAGGATGAGACACCTCCTGTTCAAATAGAAGTGAAGGCGTATCGGCAGTTATTAGGATTGGGAACTGTTAGGCAAATTTGTTCCTTGCTTGCGCGTCCTGGTTGGAATGGTATATTGGTAGTGAGTTCGGGGCTTACTAAAAATGCTATGGAGTATGTTGAGCAATTTAACCAGATGCATGAGGAAAAGATTCGCGTGGTGATAGGGCGTGAAAAAAATCAACTTAAAGAGCAGCTCTTAAGTATTTTACGGCCTTAGAGGTGATTAGTGAGCTATTGTGAAGCAGGAAGCTAAAAATATCTGATTAAGCAATCTGCTGCTAACGCCCATTGGTGGACTTTGACAGGCCTCGCCCGAGAGCTCTCGAGTGAACGAGTTTTATGATTTTATAGTGGCATGCACGCTCATTCAGGCTGTCTAGGTAGCTACGAGTTTGAATTGCTCGCCCATTCATCTCGCTAAGCTCCAACGCGATATTGAGGAAGAAATAAAGTCCTATGCCTTCCAGAGCTCAGCATTACGAGGACAGGGTGTCTCCTGGCGCAATGCAGCCCTGCGAAGCACTTGTCCAGCGCAATGAAACCTGGACAAGAACCGGATTTACGTCAGCTACACGGTGCCCATTTTTAATGGTATCGAAGCCTAAACGAAAGAGGGGTCGCACAGCTTTAGCTGCTGGCAATCCCTTCATTGGCTTCTGATGGCCAAACTCCAATGGATTGAGCTTATAAGAACTCTTGCGATGCTGAGTAAATCTGTTCGTGCGACATTTCTCTTACCCAGGAGTTGAGCTCCCTAGCCTCACTCTCAGTCAGAGTCTTATTGTGCGATTTTTTCGAAAGCATTATGGCTAATGTAGGCGTGACCGGATAATAGAGCTCAACCTCTTCGGGGATCTGTCCAAGAGCACCAACAGCGTGAATGTTGAATACAGGTTGATCACAAGTGATCAGCTCTGTCGGTGTAGGATTTTTCATAAAAGATATTTTGTATTCTTTGTTGGCGTAGACTGACAAGGCCATATGTTTGGCGTCTACGTATTTCTCTACTGGCCATATATTTTCGATGTTTAGTCCACGTCGTGCCAGCGGTTCGCGCAAGGCCTTCACTATAGTATCCCGCAAACGCTTCGTTCTAATGAACTGTATCATTAAGTAATGGGCAAATCTTGCGCGATGCTGATTGACTTGGAAAAAACTAGCGTCCCCTCTTTGGAGCAGTGGCAGATACGCTAAGCCTTGATCCTCAATTAATCCCATGATGCTTTCTTCAAATTCGATAAGCAGAGCAGAGACTTCTGCGGTACGATTAGGTTGTAGTCGTAAGTCGCTAATTGATTTATAAAATCTTACAAAATCTCTATTGGCTAAAGCCAAGTCACCTTTGTGCCTGTGCTTGGATTGCTCAAGAATGTAATCTGCTTCTTCTTGGGAGATGATGTTGGTGGCGTAAAAGTCTCTCTCCTGGCCGATGTTCATTAAGCCAGTGTTAAATACCTTTCCATTTCTTTGGCACCAAATTTTATCATTTGGCGCCCAAGGTCTAAGATAATTTCGCCATACATAATGTTGTCGCCTGGTGGTCATGAATGTCTTCCGTAGTAGATGGTTAAAGTAATATCAGTGTCATAAGGTATCAGAGCTTCTCGTCATCTACACTCGGTATCATGTGTGCAAGACTTATATGTTCTTAGGGGAGCTGTGGGTGCCAGCAGCAACACGAGGAATCACTCTCGAGATCATGAAAGTCTATGGCTAGCTTATTCAGAGCTTTTCTGCGCTCTTTTACTACCAAATGAGATATCCCATAGAGTTTGAGAGTTCCTGTGAATGTAGTTGGTGGGGACAAGATCCTTGACGTTTATTTCGAAAAGTCCAGGCTCCATGAGCCAATCCATGAATCCCAGTAGGTCAGGAGTGTATTCAAGTAAATGTAGCTCTTTAGATTTGGAGATTTTTGTTGATTCTATTGAGAATTTGGCCCCGGCGAAGTAGTTGTCTGGGAAAATAAGAAAGTAGTAGCAACCTAGTTTGAAATGGATTGTGGGGATTCGTCGTAGTGATAAGTCTTTGTTATTTATTTCGTCTTTGAATCCGTGGGCTTTCAAACCCTGTCTGATTGAATAGTTTAGAGCGTGCTCGTCTATTTTATCCTTTGAAATATTTTTGGTTAAGTTTTCAATAGGTAGTGCGTAAACCGAGTGTTCACAGCTTTTTATTTTTCCATTTAAGTAGTCTCGCATCAATGATTCTGAAAGAGTATAAGTCGATTTGAAGGCCTGTTGTTGAGGTTGGGTGCTTTTAAGGCGTTCAGTAAATACGATCAGCCGCCATGCGATGGAGATTGCGAAACTGTAAACGTCGTCTTGAATCGGGTTTGGGGGTTTTTTTCGATAATATTTTTTGAAAATATTGTCCGTAAAGTATTTTTCTAGCGTTGAGAATTTAGCCTCGCAGGTGTTGCACATCATTCTAAAGGCGGGAGTGTCGAATACCGTTTGGTCATTGTTAAAGTAAAAGCTTTGGTGTTTGCTGGCTTCTTTCAGCCAGCGCATTACGAACTTGGGGATTACGTGCCCAAGTTTTTCTAGTTTGCCTGTCTGGCAAAGCAGGCATGAAGTAGGCATATTTTCAATTTGAAAAATATCTTCATATGCCCGTTGGTTGGTGAGCTTGTTCAAGCAGATTTTCCTTTAAGTTATGGCTTGTGTGATTTGGAAGCTTATCGGGTCAAGACATGGCTTGCTTCACGAACAGCCGACTCAATGTGGGTGACCACTATGGATTATGGTTTTCGGAGCTCCTTCCAGCAGGTTCTCAGCGTCTGATGCTCCCACACAGATAACAGCGCCATGGGATCTGTGCCAAACCGATCTCCGGAGTTGAATAACCAGCGACGTGCATCCGGACTCACGCACGCTTCGTAGTAGTCGAGCTCATCACAGTCGCTGAAGATCGTGATGCTCCATCCCTCGATGTCGACCATGAACATCCCAGCATAAAGGTCGTCCCAAGTCTGAGCGCATAACCTGACCATCGCGCTTCGCCCGAATATGGCATCGCGTAGTACCTGGCATACCTCTCGCTGAGAGGTCTCCTGCAGTGCTTCCGCTATCGCTATCTGCTTGGAGTGAAGGAGCTGCCGCTCTGGCCTCTTTAAGCCTTTGCTCAGCATACATAGCCGAGTCATCATCCAGTTGCAGTGGATAGCCTTTAGGCGATAGCGCCTTGGCCCGCTCTTCAACTAGCACGCGCTCGGGATCACGCTTGATAGGATCTGCCAAGCACACGATGAGTGACTTCCATTTGCTGCTCACTACGGCATATTTTCCAGCCGGCATCGTCGGGATTCTTCGGTAGCGTGTAACCACAACAGTTGGGCACGTGGTTAGCGATTTCATCTTCACGCCAATCGGCCATCGCACGGCCATCGATTTCCTGCGGAGTGCGTTCAATCAGCCAAGCCACTGCATTGATAAGTTGCTCGTGCGAAAGTACCACGATGTCTCGAGCAGGATGATCTGCAAGGCGATCCAGCAAAAACTGAGCCCGGAATATGAAGTCCAGAAACGATTCGGCCCCGGCCCATCCCTGAATGCAGGATCGGATCTAGACCAGTGCGCGTCGACCCACTCACGCCGTTGGGTGACAGTCGTGTTCGCGCACCTACCTGGCTCGAGATACGTGAACTCCTGAGTCGGCCAAGTTTCAAGCGGGACGGCCATGAACTTTGCCGCCGTAGCCATAGCTGGTGACGCAGCTCGAGAGAAGGGAGAGGCCACGATCAGATCGGGAGCACTGCGAAAGGAGCAGGTCACCAAGTACGCTTGCCCAACCCCTTTCGGCGTAAGAGGAATTGTCTCGTGATCCAGGCTGGCTTCGCCGGCAGCGCTTTCTCCATGGCGGATCAGCCTGACCTGTCTCATAAACCAAATGTTCTCCAATTCAATCTCGCCCGTAGGTGAGTAAGTGCGGCTTCCGCTACCACAGCCCCGGCATTATTGCAGTTCCGCTATGATGGCTTTATGTCCTACCTCTAGATTTAGCTGCAAGGATCGAATGCCCATGACACCCCCAAAATACGACCTTCATCTCTTAGGTTGGCATAGTTTTCAGCAACTGTGCATGGCGGTGGCCTCAACAGTTTTGGGCCAAACAGTCGAGACGTTCCTTGAAGGAAATGACGGAGGCCGCGATGGTGGGTTCAAGGGGACGTGGTCTCCTCAGCCAAACGAAGTGTATGCAGGCGAATTCGTCATCCAATGCAAGTTCACATCGCGCCGTGATCACAATCTCACTCTATCTGATGTGACTGGTGAGCTTGAAAAGGTGCGCAGACTCGTCGCCAAAGGAAAGTGTGATGTCTATGTCCTGATGACAAACGCAAGCTGGACAGGGGATAGCAATCTCAAAATACGGTTGGCGTTTGAGGATGCTGGGGCCAAGCACGTGCTTTTGCTGGGTTCTACCTGGATCTGCGAGAGGATCCAACTGAATAGTGATCTGCGAATGAACGTGCCCCGACTCTATGGTCTTGGCGATCTTAGCCAGATCTTGGATGAAAGACGGTACAAGCAGACGAAGGCGTTGCTGACGGAGCTTCCCGACCTTTCAAAGCTCGTGGTGACGGGCACCTATCGCAAAGCGCTTCAAGCCCTTCAGCAACATGGCTTTGTTCTTTTGGTTGGAGAGCCCGCAGCAGGTAAGACAACGATTGCCTCACTCATGGCAATGTGTGCGATGGACAAATGGGGAAGCCTAGTATTGAAGCTGGAGAGGCCTGAGCAGATAAGAGATCACTGGAATACTGAAGAAGCATCGCAGTTCGTATGGGTTGATGACGCCTTCGGGGCGATGCAGTACGAAGCAGACTTGGTGATGGAGTGGAACCGGATTCTTCCCGCTCTCACGACCATGATCCGAGGCGGGCATCGGATAGTTCTGACCAGCCGTGACTACATTTACAACAGCGCCCGACGTGACCTCAAGAAAACAGCATTTCCTCTGATGGAAGAGAGCCAAGTTGTCATCGACGTGAAAGAGCTGACCTCCCAGGAAAGGTCAGAAATCCTCTACAACCATGTAAAGCTTGGAAACCAACCACAGCGAGTTCGGACGGTCTTGAAGGAATTTCTTCCTGCAGTGGCAGCTCACAGTCGGTTCGCTCCGGAGACTGCTCGGCGCTTGGGGAGCGTTGAATTCACCAAAGCACTAAAGATTGACCAGAAAAATATCGACGAATTTGTCGCGAAGCAGGAGCGATGGCTCGTCGAGACGATGCAGGGAATGGATGACGAGAGCCAGGCCGCACTTGCTCTTCTCTACATGAAGCATGGAGCAATCGAAAGCCCGGTGAGTCTGTCTAGCGGCGAGATGCAGACAATTGAGAGGTTGGGCGGTAGCCAGGCCGGGTGTATCCGAGCTCTTGATAGCCTCCGGGGAAGTTTTCTTCAGATGGCGGATACAGCTGATGGACGTTTCTGGCGATACAAGCATCCTACGATTGGGGATGCGTTTGCGTTGATACTCGCCCAGAGTCCTGAACATCTGCAGATCTTTGTGGATGGAACACCGATTGAGCGGTTGATGGAACTGGTGACATGCGGCAACGCAGGGGTTCAAAACGCTACGATTTTGCCTTCAAGTATGTTCGCAGAAATCGCGAACCGGTGCTGTGAATACGTTGCATGCGAGGGCGACATGGAGCGCACCAGGCGGGGAAGGCTGTATTCTTTTTTGCAGCGCAGGACAAATGACGTGTTCTTAGACATCTACTCGAAAACTGATGGAAAGCTGCACTCCAGCTTGGTTCGTGACTTCGCGATAAACCTTTTTACGAGGTCGTCTGATCTAGCGCTCCGCCTACTACGGCAAGGGCTTTTACCTGAGTCAGCACGAGATGCGATTTCCACCAAGATTCGGGACTTTGTCTTTGATCATGATGAACTCGGGCACATCTACGATAACGAGATGCATGAGTTCTTCACTAGCCACGAGCGTGAAGAATTCTACAGCGATGTACAGAAATATGTGCTGCCTGACCTGGACAGGGTTCGCAAATCCCTGCAGAAATCGTATTGCTACGAAAACGATCCTGATAACCACTTTTGTGATTTTATTGATGAGCTAGAGGGTATTTACGCGGCCTTTCCGGAATGGCCCGGTATCGAGGATGTGCTCGATACCCAACGGCGTCGAGTCGACGATTGGGTGAGTGAGGTCTCGCAAGAGCGGTATGAGGAGCCAGCAGTCGGACGGAGCGATTTGATTCGGCCATCTGCAACGGGTGGAGGACGTGACATCTTTGACGATGTAGATCTCTAAACTAGGTAAAAAGGTAAGGGCTACGGAGGAGAGGATGAAGCTATTCCTGGACTGTGAGTTCACTCAGCTCAACCGAGACACGAAGTTGATTTCCTTGGCCCTAGTCTCTGAAGCCGGCCATGAATACTACGTCGAGCTCACAGACACGTACGTGACTCAGGACTGTAGCGACTTTGTAATTCAAAACGTCCTGCCACAGCTTGACCTGTCACTGCATGGGCAAACTCTGTCCGAAGCTCAAGCATCACTGCTTGCTTTTCTGAGCGACCTGGAAGGCCCCCTCGAGGTTTGCTCCGATGCTCCAGAATGGGATTGGGATCTATTCTGCCAACTAGCCTACGTAGATCATCGTTGGCCAGGTAACGTTGCCAATCGGCCAACCAACCTAATCGTGCTATTTAGGCACCTCGAAGCGGATGATATCGACAACGTGACGCTCCCGGAACTTCCCCATCACGCGCTGCTGGATGCTCGCCTCTTAGCCGACCTTTATCGTCGACTGACTGCCGGTTCCAATCGAGGCACTGAACATGGCTGATGATCTTCGTACGCGTGAGTCTGTCAGGCGCAAAGCGCTCTGGACACTTTCGCACCTGGTGCCGGGCGACCCACAAGCTACCGCTATTTTGAATGTGCTTGACGACATTGAAGACCAAGAGCGCGTCGACTTAAACCAGAGTCATCCACACCCCGATATTGATGCTGTCCGCAAAGCAGTCCTGATTGAGCGCCACAGTTCCGGTATCAACATTGTTGACGAGGCCAGTATTCCACAGCCGTGGCGTGAGCGTTTTCTACAAGCGAGCATCGGCTCGACGCGCCTGATCGATGGCCTATACGCCCATGATTGGGAAAAATTCCTGGCTCAATGGCAGGCTGAGATGAAGCACTTAAATGCTCACATGTCTGCAAGGCGTGAGCGTCAGCGTTAAGCGTCGGAGGACACCTTCGATTGTCTACTTTGCATAGTGCTGACTATACTGCCAACGCTAAATATCTGAGGTGTTACATGTCCCGTCTCGCTGAATTCCGCGCGCTTGAACAACAGCTTGCTGCCCAATTGGCAGAGCTTGAAACACTGAAAAACGATGATGGTCTGAAGCGTGAGATTGAATTCGAAACGAAACTTCGTGACCTGCTAGGTGAGTATGGTTACAGCTTGCGCAACATTGTCGCGATTCTCGATCCGCATTCTTCAAACCGCCGTTCTCCAGCAGTGGCTGAAACCAAGGGCAGCCGTAAAGCTCGCGCTGTGAAGGTCTACAAAAATCCTCACTCGGGCGAAGTTGTCGAGACGAAGGGCGGCAACCACAAAATCCTGAAAGAATGGAAAGCCGAGCACGGTTCCGACACAGTGGAGAGCTGGCTGACCCGTTAAAATAGTTTGAATACAAATGAGGGCCCTGCGGGGCCCTTCTTTATGGGGGCGAAATCTTTTGTTGGGGCAAACTCTGATTTCGTGCCCGGGCAACTTCAGAAACCACTCGTTGAGGTGATCCGTTGAACAAAGCGTAGAACCCGAATATAGATCTTGGGCTGAATAACCGGTAGCAATGGTCGATAAGCTCTCGACTGAAGATTACTGGCTCAACCTCCTTTCCTGGCTTAGCTAAAAGATTTACCCGGATAAGACCAGCCTTGATCAGATGCTTAACTGGTACCTGCTTTGCTAGCTCTGCAGATCTGCGGAAGGTTGAAAGGGGGCATTCGTAGTAGTCCAATGTAATCTGCCAAAGCATAGACCGTGAGAGCCTCGGGAGACAACGAAGGGAGAGGGCAGACTCAACCACCTGCCTGTAGAGCTCAGGATGATGTTCCTGACTGAGTTCTACAGCATTTGCCAGTGCATCTGGAACGTCGCGTACCCAGCTAGCAACCCATTCACTTGCGGCCCTATCAAGATCAGGGGAGAAAGATCCCCTAGCCATGAGCTGGGTCGACATGGGATGTGGAAGATCGGACTCATACGCCCATTTGAAGTCACCGTGAGTCCCGCCAGGATGTTGATTGCAAATGAGCGCCACATTGTCCAGCCGGTATCTTTCAAAAACCTGTGTGTAATCGAGTCGTGGATCGAAAATTGCCGATATCGATCCTGTCACCACACCCCCTGAAACTACTGGGTTGCAGCATCCTGGCATCTCGCAAACGCCGGCGCTTCTGTACACCAGCTTTTTTGTGTCCGCTGGATTGTGCACGGACGCATACTTACTACCGAGGTAGTGCCCTAAGCTGGCAAGCCTGACTCCATAGGGATCATCTACCGGAAGAGAGGGAAACAGTTGTCCTCCAACCCAGTGAATCGCCGTTCCGAGTGCATCGGGTCGATGTAGGGTTTTGATCGTAGTTTTATGTGCGCCGACACTTAGCGTATTTTTGTGATGAATAGAAGCCTCAACCTGAGTCAACATCATCGGGTAGGTCATGAAGATGATGTCTTCGTTGATGTACAGGTTGTCGATGAGATCGTGGTGAGCTTGATGAGTTGGCATTTCGTTGCCAACGACGAGGACGTAACCAATATCGATTTGGGTTGTGCTCAGCGGCTTCCCGTCCTGGTCGAAAAGCTCAAGCGGGTAGTGATGGAATAGGTGGCTTAGTCTGGCCAACAATTCTTCCCTGGCGCTAGAACGTCGAAGCCCGCTTTGCCACTCTCTCACCTGGCAAACTGCTTCCTCCGCTTTGCACTGAAACTGATTCCGCTTCGGCAATGGATTGTGGAAGACCTTCTTGGCGGCTTGCTCGATTTCAACCAGAGTGATCTTGATAGTCCTGGTCTGGACGGTGATGTAGCAGAAATCAGTTACCAACCCAAATGGAAGCGGGAGCTTGTCGATAATCGCCTCCATGTAGAGGCCACCTGTATACAGCTCTGGGGTGTAAAGGAGGAATGGGTTGTCCCTGATGGCTTCATGGAGATGAGACTCCACCCAAGCCCCGCGAGATCTCTTCTTTATGGAGGCTTCTGGCCGTACGGGTGCCTTTTTGGAAGCCTGAAAGGCTGCGCCCTTTGCGATGTAGGCATTGGTTGATACAGGTAGGGTGTCGCTGCAGCAGTCGTCATCATCGCTGGATGGAAGATTTCTGCGAGGGCCCTTTACGTTGACTCGTAGCTTGAAGGCCGCAAGTGTCGCCTGAACATCGACGTTGTCTGGTGACATTTCAGCTCCTGATTACACTGGCTAAGTGATTTTCTAGTAGATAGTATCCATCCGGCGTACTCTTCTTACTTAACTAAGCGGAACGCAACCGGTGCCGCTGCACCACCAGGCTCTCAGCAGAGGCTTTGAGCGCATGCAGAACGAGCTCAGCACATCTTCGATATCATTGAGAACCCACCGACCTGGGGCCCGTGGTGCCGATAAGTCGAGCTTCTGTGGACACCTTTGTTTTGTAGTGCTGAAGCCATGCTAAAGGGCTCTGGCTGCAAACGGGTTGCCCGCTCACTACCGTTATTTTTGAACCAGCTCTTTGTATAACTCTCGGGCCTCAAGGATCTGATCCCTGAGCTCCTCGGGGTCAATGCGCATGCCACCGCGAGGCGTTACCTGAAGCGTCTTTAGGCGGTTCGCAGCTTTAATGAATTCCCGTTCTTCCGCCTGAATCCACGCGGGGCGCTTGTCTTTCCAAAATAGCCAACCCATTTGCCCGGCCTCATCTTTGATCGGATGCTCAGCAGTATGTGGGAGTGGTAGCCAATGTCCAAGCAAGAAGGTGACTCGGATCGCTCTGCAAGCGGAGCGCGCAGACCATGATGGTCGAAGAGCGTAAGGATGGAAGCCCGAAGGGCCGAGACCCAGCGTAGCGGGGCTCGGTTTACGACAGCCGCTCCCGAAGGGATACGCCCGACCGTCTTGATTAAAAGGTTACCGAACAGCTCGTTGATCAAATGACCGAGGCACTACGCCCTGCGCGCAAAGATCATATGTCCTGCGCAATGCCACCTCGTCACCAGACGACACCCTCACGTGGGTAAAGATCGTCGACAGAAAGCGTTTCCTTTCGCCGTTGCCGAGCTCAGACCAGATCCTTGGCTGTCCTTGTGCATCAGGAATCGCCAACCGGTCGAGGAGATACTCTTCCAGGCTGTGCAGACGTTGTTGGCCGTCAATCAAAATTTCACTGTTTTCGGCTAATGCCCTGCTACCGATCACTGGCTCGTACCAGTCATTTGTGAGGTAGCTCCCCAGATCCGCGCCCGACCATACTGCGGAAATGAAACGAGACTTCTGCCCAAGATTCCATTCCAGCCCACGCGCCCACGATGGAACGGGCATGCCCATAACGAATCGCGCTGCCCATGGAAAATGCTCACGAGCGGAGGAGGGGTCTACCAGATACTTTTCCCAATGGCCGACTAAGACCTCGAGGGGACAATGACTGACGGTCGTGGGCAGAAGACGCTGCGGCATATGGATGTGCCGGTCTGATGTTCCGCCGTCGGCGTAACGTTTAAAAAAGGAAGTCATAGTTTTCCTGGGTAGCTCAGGTTGGTCGAAGTATTCGGGTAAGTACGGGCGCATCGCCATGCATCCACCGTTGCAATGATCAGCAGATCCCGGTCTGTGGAGATATCGATCTGGCCGCTGTCGGCCAAAGCCTGTGCATAGCCCTCGGCATAGGCTGCCGCTTTGTTGAATTCGGATGCGCAGGTTGAGGATTCGATGTAGCCGATCAGCCGCACCCATGTGCGCCGCTGGCGGTTGCCGAAAATCGTGAAGGGGAACGATAAGGCCCGGTTCAGGCGCTGTGCGAAGTCATGTGTAGAGAGGGTCAAAGCCGTCGCTCAAAAAGGGTACTTACCCATCACAAACGGTTGGCTTCGGAAAACCTTGAGCCTGACACGGGGATTTTTGAGAACGAAATAGCTTTGGTCTCAATCAGCATCGTTACTGGTCGCGCACATGGGGCGGAAATATACGAGCCAGCTCTTAAAGTACGGGGGGAGGAACAGAAAGAGGGAGCCTGCTCTACCCGCCTGTATCACAATCAGGCCTATTGTCGAGGTCAGCTGCACGACAGGCATTCAAGACAGGTGGGCGGAGCAGGGGATTCTGGCCTGGGTGCCTCTGGCTTCGCAAGCTGACTGCAGGGCTCATCCAGGTAGCCCTAACTGAATCATAGCGTATGGATTGCGCCCTAAAGCAATCGTCTTCAGTCATAAACCCAAGTCCTGCTCGATTTTCTTGCCTTTCAAATGATTCGAAACAACTTTTCTTTGCATTAGCATCATTAATATTGCATCAGTGAAGTCGTGCCATTGAGGGTTATTTGTTGTTGAAGGCTCTAAAGGCCATTGATCTTTGATAAGCGTTCGAACCTTTTTGCCCAGAATGCACACGGGGTTGAAGGCGCTTGCGGGTTGATCAAGGCGGAGTATTTCAGATCCCTTCACCTTGTAATGGCATCTGCGAAAGAGCGCTGCAGAACTTGCTTTGCAGATAACTTCATCGAATGCCGTGCCAATCAGCTCCTCGGTGAGATGGATACCGGCCAATTTCCATTCTTCTGTAACTTCAGAGACTGCCCAGTTGTTTCTTTCTCCAGACCTAATCACAGCCTCGCTGACGGCTTTGGTGGTGATGAACGGTTTTCGTTTCGAGCCCATGTCACTGTTCCATAAAAGGGGTCAAGTTCTGAGTGATTATCGTCCCCCGTTCTACCTCGGGCTGATGCAGGACGATTCTCGGGGCAGGCGCAGCTTGTAAGGAAGCTCGTGAACCAGATGTCGCGAGCCGATTCCCTAGGAGGTGGATACATATCAAGACTGTGAGGGCTACTGCTGTCAAGGTGCGTAGACAAAGTCTCGAAGTTTCCGACCAAAAATCAGTATCTTACGAACATACCTTTAAGTATCGGTCGCGTCGGTTCCGATATATTCATCCTAATCAAGGTGGACGCCCCAATACTGAGCTGATTAATTCAACGATCCGCAACTGTGAGAAGTATGCGTCGAGTCGTCAGTGAATGGGGTCACTTGCATTGCCAGTAAGCCGAGGGAGTAGGCGGGAAAATATATAAGGCAGAAAAATGTAAGCCCCCGTATCCATGCCTAGCTATCGGCGAGATTTATTCAACAACATCGATTATCAAAAGGCTTGATTCAAGACGCATGTCGTTTTGCATTTACTAATCAGTGATGTCAGTTCCAAAATCCGATGCCTTAAGCTCAAGAATGCGTTTTTCCATCAGAGCGATTTTCCTTGCGAGCGTGGGGTTGTTTTGAATATTAGAGTTTCTTGATAGCTCGTCAATATCAGCTGCAATCAAAGAAATTGTCGTGGCTTTCTGGCTTGGTGTTTTATTAAGCGAATTTGTCACGACCAGCGCATATGCTTCGTCGAAATATGTCTTCAAGGACATTGGATCTGTATGGCCTGTCAGTTTAGCAACTTTTGTCAGAATCCGTCTCTGCACTGCCTCCAGCCACAAATCCTTATGTGCTAAGTCACGCTTTAGTTCCAATTTTATCTCGTACGCAATTTGAGTTGTGATGAATCTGTGCCTGAACATTGAGAGACAGACCTGCACATTTTTTAAACCCGCAGAAATGCATAGCCTTTTGAAATCTCTAGCTAACGAACGAGTCTCTACCGCATCTCCATTTTGTCCGAGTAGAAAAGACATGATCAGGTTGTTCTTGGGGTGAATAATTTCCAAAAAACGCTTGCGATCATGAAGATATGTGGCTATTTCGATTGCATCCTCCAATGTCAGCGGGAATTCGCGGATGGGGCGCGGAATCTGGCGGGTTTTTAGAGTGGGAATGAAGATACGTCGCTTTTCAATAGGATTCATATTCAACAAAAGAGGTATGCTATTGAGCTCATCTGGTCTAAGTCCAGTCAACTTCTGAAGTTTTACGGTGATCATTCTTCTGCTGTATAAATAATCACTTTTTGCTTGGCGAATTAGCGCCTTGGGAGAGTTCATAGGGTTAAGTGGGGTGGTTGATTTGGCTCTTAGCGTTTCGATTATATCTGTAAGCTTTCCAATAAACTCGTCCGGCATGGGCTTCTTATCGCCGACAGGTGGTCTTTTGGTAGGAATTGCAGGGTGAAGTATCATCGGTTGTCCGCGATCACCTATTCTCCACTCAATCGTGACTTTGGCGCCACTGCCGAGTTCTCCAATAAGCTTTGTCTGAGACGTAAGCCTGTAGTTCATTTGGTACCAAATCAGAAAATCTAATACGCGTCTAATCGTATAGGCGACATGGTTGGCATTGCGCTTATCTGCTAGTGCGGAATGCTTTAATTTTTTTTGGTCAAGCAGATGCTTTGAGAACTTACTCAAAGCGTCATCATCGATATCCAAAAGTTGTAGATTTCTGCCGAAGCAATAGCGTATGTAGTGCGACATATGTATGGCGAAGGTAGTAGCGGAGTTTCCGGTGGACTGAGCTGTTACACTTTGCAGCCAAATATTAATCAGTGTACATGGCGCGCCATTAGGCCAATACATGTAAACTTGGTTTGTAATTTTTTTCTTAATAACTGTAGGTTTGCCGGAGTTTCTCGGATAACTCACGCTCCATGGCATATCAAGAGTCATTCCTTCGTGGTAAAGCTGAAAGTCAGGCACTTCCCTTTCCTCCTTGTATAACGCTCCATGTTTTTGAGGAGTTAGTGGTGAAGGAAATGACGCTTTCAAATTTTTGATTAGACTCAAATAAAAAATTACTTATCCGCAATTTGGTAGCTGCATCCAAGTTGCTGTCAGACTCTACTATTGTTTTCACGAATTTAAATAGGTCAAGGTAGGCAATAGCGGCCAACTGTGCATGGTTGAACGCTTCATTCATTTGCAAGTGTTCGGTTGGTTTGTGAATTGCAGTGCTTCCGGAATCACTCCGGGTGTAAGTTTGGTAAATTTTCTTACGCAAGGTTTTGATATACTCCCACTGGTTATCAGGATTGTGAGAGATTTCAGATACTAAATTTTGTGAGCAGGAATTCTTCAAGGTGTTATAACTGATTTTATTAAAGAGCTTGGGTATTTCTAAATTACAGAATGACCTCATGTCAATGATGTTTTCCAATTGTGAATCCGAAACCTTTATCCGTCCATCTACCACACCTTGCAGCCACTCAAACCGCTGGCGTATATTTTCAATGGTCGTAATTTTCATCTTTAGCCTCGCCAAACCTGAGAGCAATATCCGTATCAATGATTTCGGATGTATACGTCGTGAGCCGGATCGTGTATACGCATACTAAAAGTTCTTTATGTACGAGCAATGTTCGAAGAAATTGATTGAACTCATAGCTGTTCTTTGATTTGAGGGAGGTGACAGCCATCGCTTTCAAAGCGTACTCATAAAGCGCAGCCAGCCCCTGGCTTTGATTTCTTCTGCTGTCATCAAGTTCAAAGTTGATAAGCTTGTCTTCAATGCTTTCAATTTCATATTGCAAAAACTCTTCGTCAGGAACTTCTCCGCTCAGGTAATCCCATAAATGTCGGCGATCTGATTGGCCTGCATGATTCCTGAGTGCATCATCAGTAAAAATATTTTCATGGCGGTGCATGGTCATTATGAAAAATTTACGCATTTCATGGACTTTGATATACCACCGGCGACCATGTAGATCGACCGGTGTTTCTATGATGTCACAGAATAAACGTATAGCTGCGTCAATACGTACAGAAGTTTTTTTACCACCAGGACGTTTAAAGCTTTTAGTGGAGGGGAAATAGAAGAGTTCATTTGAATGCTGTGATTCATCGCCATAGATAACTTTAAGTTTACTTCCTAGTATGGATAGAAGTTGAATTGCTCGTGAAGCTATATAGGGTATCGGGCGTCGTATGCTGGGCGGGGTTGGTACGCCTTTTTTCAATACTGGATGGGTGAGATATGCGCCTCCACCGTCTGTTTGATAGCTGAGGGAGTTACGCAATATTTTTGAAAGCTCGTTCGCTCGAATCGGTTTCGTTAAGCCGATAACAATCGCACAAGAGGCTACCAGGCACTCAAGGGAAGCTATAAATGTCATACTTTCATGAGTGCAGATTTTTAATGATTTGTTAGCAAATTTATGAATGTTAAGAGCTTCCCTCAGCGATTGGGAAGGCAAGTTATCGAAAGGTGTGGTGTTATATTTTTTAATAACGTTATCAAATATAGACTGCCGTTCTTCTGTTAAGTACCTTGCTGGCACACTTGTAATAAAGTTTGGGTCGTTGAATGCTTGGACTAGCTCGGTTGTAGCATCAACTATTCCCGTCCCATAAACCATGATCCACTCAATGGATTTTTCTAGCGCGAACATGCCAATTGAGTGTGGGATTTTTTTGGTATGCCCATCGATTTTATATTCTGCGAGCTTAAGTTGGAGTTTTATGTTCAGGTCGAAGCTTGGCATCGAATCCGTTAGTATATGCTGCCCTGCCGTGAGCGACTTCAAAAGAATCAAAAACTGCTTTAAACTTTTTTTGCTGACATTTTCAGTGTCGGACTCATTGGCTACGATGTTCCGCTGAGACTTGAATTTGGCTCTTCGCGTCTTTCCCTCTGATAGAGTGGAACCTTGCAAAGAAGTTTCGAATCTTCTTAGGAAAGTGCGTATAGACGTATGTTGAAAGGCAGATGGATGTGTTCCGAGAATATTTGCCAGGTAGACTCTGGAAATCAGTCCCGTATTGCTAGATTCACTGCTGTTGCTGCTGATATACAAGTTTCGAACTTTGAGGTAAACGATTATCTTTCCGACTTGTTTGGGGGTTAAATCGAATCCATCATAAGATTCATCTGTTACCTCGCAAAAATGCTCGCAAAGCCTATCCTTGAATTTCAATGCCGATGCCCAGCCACCTTCACTATATTCGTCGGTCATAATTTTGCAGGTGTTTTCATTCATTTGTTTGAAGCAAAATTGCTGGGGTTTATACTGGGCCTCATGGAGGCAAAGCCAGCTTGCGATATTAAAGTAGGCGCGCAGATGTTTTAACCAAACCTCATGGTTCACCGTTTTTTGAAGATAGCCAGCGCGTAAGCAGAATGATTGTTTTTGAATGCTTTCAAGCAACAAGGTATTTGCAGGATCGGTTAAAAGGGTCATGTTAGACAGGGGCTGGTTGAAATCTATAGTCTCGATTTCATTTTTTGCGCCGAGCACCTTCCATTCGTGAGATCCGATGCCGCCTTCTTTAAGCCAGCTGGCTGAATAGTCAACCGTTTCAAGAAGATTCTGACGAGCTTGGTCGATTAAGGAATCTAACACCTTCCTGTATGATTCAGGCTTGATTCGACGATTTATTGTCATATTTCTACGCCGCCGACACTGTGGCCGCCTCAATCTGATCTGCAAGTTGTGATTTGATTTTTAACGCAGCATTGTATTCATTTATAAAATGCGTGATTGACAATCCTGTAATGCTCGTAAAAAGTTGACTTTCTCGAGCGTTCTCGACGCTGAACTCGTAAGCTGCATGTAGGAGGTTGGCGAGCGTAATAACTGAGTCTGCTGAGAGGCCAGTACGTTGGTCGGTGTAATAAGCTTGTTGCGGCTTGCGGGCATGGAATTCAGAAAACAAGAAAATCGCCGCAAAAGTTGGCGCATCGAGTCTCAAAATCATTTTGTGATTGAGGAGTGGTTGAACCACATATTTCATTGCATCTTCTGTAAGCTCTGCCGCATATCGCTGTAGGCTAACTGAAATAGGGTCAGAGGTTGCCGATTCTTCAGCGGCATTAATAACAAATTTGAACAAATCTTCTTTGGTGAGAAAATCGCTAGCTTCAACCTGCCAAGGTTTATCTTTTGTGGCTAGCACTATCATTTTTGTCTGGAATACTCTCAATATGCGAACATTCCATCGATTCATTAGCCATTTCGGAATATAATGGCTTTTTACGACGGCGATACTATTCCCTAGCGTATTCGCAACAGCTTGATAAGTACCTTCTTTCAAAAATGCAATCAAGGCTTGAGTGCCCCGAATTCGCTTTAGGCTAAAGCTTTTTTTGGATACGCCTACAGCCAATAAATCAGTTTCAAGTACCGAGTATAGGCTTTCCCCTAGGTCAGTCGAAAAAATTTGATCGATGCTGTTGCACATTCCCACCCATTTGAAGGTGGATGTTAAAAACAACTTCCTATAGTGCGGGTCTCCATTTGACATTAGTTTCCAGCGAGACTTTAACGTCGCCCGGACGACTTGGGCATATACTTTTTGACTCCGTGGTGGAAGTGCTGATACTTTCCTGTCATTAGCACGAGGTTTGCTAACACTCCACATCAAGCAGTCTCGGTCGCTATTGAAGTAGTGAATAGGTTTTTCATCACTTGAAAAGTAATCAGCTTCTTTAAGTGATGTAGGCGTGAATTTGGGATTCTCCGCAATCAAGATAGCGGCTGCCGCAGCGCAATCGCGGGCCGAAATGTGGCCTAAGAGGCGATTTAACGTTTCATTAGTTCGTGTAAGCGGTGCGCCAAACTCACCAGCGACTTGTTTTATCTTTTCATTCATTCGAGCTTGGATTTTGGCGTTATCACAAATTGGGCGCAGGAACGGTATATCTTTCATAAGCTCATATGAAATAAATTCCAGATCATCGGTGTGGTGAAAGTGGTAATCGATGACCGCAAGAAACCAAGCAAGCCCATCCGGATTGTCTGGATCTGCAATATGTTTATTGTTGTGATAAAACCTACCAGAACTTAATACTTTTTGGATATCCGATATAGAGACTGACTCAATCAAACTGGCACCAATCGCTTGGCAGCGAATAACCTTACCCCAATAACCTTGGCAGGCTTGAATGATCCCCTCCGAACGCTTTTCCAAATCACTTTGGAGGTTCGTGAGAAATTTGTCGGTAGGGGTGTTGAGGTCTTTATCCACCAGATAGGCTTTCGGCCAAAATTCATCTGCGGGTGTTAAGGGCAGGAAAATTTCTTCCACCGAATCCAAGATGTCAGAGCTGCCATCCTCGTCTTGCGAAAGCAGCTTTTTGATGCGCGGAATATCCATGTTGTACGGGATAATTCCTGCATGTTTCAGTTGTTTATAGAAATCGACCACTCCTCGCCATTGGGCGCGCAGTGTATCAATTTCCTTGTCACCCACTCCCCTAAGCTTTTCTGGAAACGAAAGGTGAAAAATGTAGTGCTCATGAATAAATACCCGCCAGTCCGGATTGCCCGGTTTTGGAATGTCCCTTCCAGTTTTATCCGCGAATCGAAGTGTTCGCTTCAGCACCTCAAGACGATGAAGCGCAGTGAAACGTGTACCCCGTTGGCACAATTTCATTACCTCGGTGCATAGGAGGTTCAGGCTGTCCTCAGATACGAACTTTGGCCTTTTAACTTTTATTTCCCTGAACTTTCGCTTGTTTGGCCAAGTAGCCCTGAGGAAAATATATGAAGGAGTGATTTCATAAGTGTACATATCTGACACCTCTATGACCTTAATAGGAGCTTAGGCGATCAAGGTTCGGTGTCAAATTCGCAGTGTCAAAAAATGTGCGCTTTACAGTGTAATGTGCTGATTATAAAGGAATAAATAATTTCGGTAGGTTGTAGCTGTCCACAAAACGAATAGAGTTCATAATAAAATCCCATGCGAGCGCGAATAAAGCGCGCACCTTAGCTCAGTTGCATGAGCACTCGCAGGGAGTGACGAGGTCTTAGTCGTTGTATCGGATAAGTCCTACAAGCAATGAGGAAGCGGACTACGGTTGAACTGGGTTTGGCGTAAGGAAGTGCAGGATCGGGATGGGCTTTTGGTTTCGCTCTCTCGAGTTGTAAGTGTTGACGGGGGAACGCGTTTTTTTATTGTTTAAAGTTGCGGGGGTGTTGGGTTCTTATTTGGGTGAATATCCGTTGCTGCGGGTGTTGCTTCTGGCGGTTTCGCCCTTACGGCGAGTCCCTTTTTCAGACGCCAAAAAGGAACCAAAAGGCTTTGCTCCTGCGTTCGGCCCTCGCAGGCTCGGGTCCCTTCGCTCCGGGATCGATCCGGGCGCAGCGGCTACGGTTTGCTGCGCTGCACCTCCTTCCGCTGTGTACGACTTCGTCGTACGGTCGCTGCGCTCCCACGCCCGGATCAATCCCTCCACTCAGCCTTCCGATGTCGCTGGTTAGGTAAGATCAAGATCAAGAGCACGCGAGCTAACGCTCATTGTTGAGTGGTTAGAAGCGTCGCATGGCTTGAGATTTGCGGTGTATTCGCCCCTCACCCCAGCCCTCTCCCGAGGGAGAGGGAGCCGATTTGTGGGGGATTCAGAACTTGAGTTCGACTCGGTATTTCAGGTCAGCGTACCTTTTGCATCCCCCACGGTCGGTCCCCTCTCCCTCCGGGAGAGGGCTAGGGTGAGGGGCTGTTGATCTTCGCGATGTGCGCAGGGCTCAGTGGCTGGACCGTCCGGTCATTTCCAGTGCCATGTCGCTGGCGTAGCTGTCGGTCATGCCGGCGATGAAGTCGATCATGCGCAGGAAAGAGGTGTGCAGCGAGCCTTGCGGGTCGGGGGCGTTGCTGCCGAGCAGGTCGAGGATGCGTCGGCTTTTGAACGATGGGGTGCGTCCGTTGTGTTGTTCCAGCGCGGCGCCGCAGAACGAGTTGAGGAGGATTTCCAGGGTGGTGTAGGCGCCGATTTCATGCAGGGTCTTGCGTTTGTCCTGGAAGATTTTCTTGCGCGCGATGTCTTTGGCGTTGAGTACGCAGCGTTTGGCCGGGCCGTGCATGTGTTCGACGAGGTCGCCGTGCAGGGTGCCGGCGAGGAGGGCGTCCTGTTGTTCGACGAAGGCGCGTGCGGCGGCGTTGGTCAGGTGCTCGATGGCTTTGCCGCGCAGGATCGCCAGTTTGCGTCGGCGCGAGTCTTGCGGGCCGAGCAGGCGATAGGTTTCCGGCAGGTCATCGCCGACCAGGCCGAGCAGCAGCGCTTCGACTTCGGTGTATTCCAGCAGCTCCATTTCGAGGCCGTCTTCAAGATCGATCAGCGCATAACAGATGTCGTCAGCCGCTTCCATCAGGTACACCAGTGGGTGGCGTGCCCAGCGCTGATCTTCGATTTGCGGCAGGCCGAGTTTGTGGGCGATCTGCTCAAGCAGGGGCAGTTCGCTCTGGTAGCAGCCGAATTTGTGTTTCTTGTAGCCCAGCGAGTCGGCGTGACGTGCGGTCCACGGGTATTTGAGGTAGGTGCCGAGGGTGGCGTAGGTCAGGCGGGTGCCGCCGTCGAACTGGTGGTATTCCAGTTGCGTAAGGACGCGGAAGCCCTGGGCATTGCCTTCGAAATTGAGGAAGTCGCCGCGTTCGGCGTCGCTCATGCCATCGAGCCAGCCGCGCCCGGCGGCCTGCTGGAACCAGTGGCGGATGGCGTCTTCACCGGAATGGCCGAACGGCGGGTTGCCGATGTCGTGGGCCAGACACGCCGATTGCACGACCATGCCGAGGTCAGCCGGGTCGCACCATTCGGGCAGCGCGCTGCGCAGGGTTTCACCGACGCGCATGCCCAGCGAGCGGCCGACGCAGCTGACCTCCAGCGAGTGGGTCAGGCGCGTGTGAATGTGGTCGTTGCTGGTGACCGGATGCACTTGGGTCTTGCGCCCGAGCCGGCGGAAGGCGCCGGAGAAGATGATTCGGTCATGGTCTTTGTGAAAAGGGCTGCGGCCGAGTTCTTGCGGGCTGTGCAGCGGCTTGCCGAGACGTTCGCGGTTGAGCAGGGTGGGCCAATCCAAGGCTGTTTCTCTCCGTCAGGAAAACTCGAATGTTGGCCGCTAGCTTCCCGGTTCGTGCACGCGCCTGCAAGCGGAACTACAGGCCGGCAGCGTCGATGTCGATCAGCAGCAAGCGCTCGCCGTTATCGAAAAACTGCCCGGCGGTGAGGCAATACTGATTGCTGGTGGCATCGCGGTAAGTGCTGGAGAGGGTCAAGCGGCGTTCTTCCCAGCCCTCGGCGAGCAGGTGATAGAAGTACGGCCGCCACGACCAGTTGTGGCCCAGATAACGATTGTCGGCGACCCAACCTTGCTGGCGCCATTCCAGATTGGGCGTCAGTTGCGTACCGTGGCGATCGCATTGATAAAACCTCAGCAGCCAGGGAAAGGCGTCCAGTTTTGGCAGCGCGCTCAACGGTGCGTGGGCTTGCGCCCAGGCTTGCAGGATCGACATCAGTTCGGTCAGTTGCTGGCGCATCTGCATCAGTCGTCCGCGCTCGGCGAGTTTCTGCCGCACATAGCGCTGACGCAGTTCGGCGAAACGCTGCACGAATGCATCGGTGGGAAAGAACGCCTCTTGCGCTCGGGCAAACAGAAAACCCTGGACATAACGCGAGCCGCACTCGAGGGCAAAATTGAGCTGCGCTTCGGTCTCGACGCCTTCGGCAATGATCCAGCAGCCGGTCTTCTCGGCCATCTGCGCCAGTGCCTTGACCACGTCACTGCTCGGCCCGCCCAGCGCCGCGGCCTGAAACAGGCGCATGTCGAGTTTGAGAATGTCCGGTTGCAATGCCAGCACCCGATCGAGCTGTGAGTAACCGGCACCGAAGTCATCGATGGCGATTCTGGCACCGGCCTCGCGATAACGCGCGACCACCTCGGCCAGGCGTTGGTCATTGCCGCCCAGTTCAGTGATTTCGAAGACGATGCGTTGCGGATTGACACCGTGACGTGCCAGTTGCCGGAGGCTGGGCAATGCCTGCCCGGCACGCAGGCGGCTGATCCAGCGCGGCGACATGTTCAGGCTGAGAAACCAGTCGGGTGGGGCTTCGTGCAGGCGACTCAAAGCGTTATCACGGATCTGTCGGTCGAGGCGGCGCAGGGCAATCGCCGGCGTACGCGGATCGGCGAACAACGGCCCAACCGAAGCCAGTTGGCCGTCGGCCTGGCGCAGGCGACCCAGCGCTTCGACGCCTGCAATCAGTCCGGTGGCGGTATCGATGAAGGGTTGAAAGCAGGCGAGCGGTTGCCCGTCGATCACGGGGCCTCCTTGGTTCTTGTTTTGATGAACCCCGCCGGCCGGATAGGCGTGCGGGATTGAACCTGCGGATAACAGGTTCATCCCGCCGTCAGTGCAAGAATGTAGCCAGATGGATCACTTCAGCGTTTTGCCGAACTCTGCATGACCAGTTTGATCAGTGGCCCCAGCGTAGTGCCGAGCCGGATCAAGCGGCTGACGCCACCGCCGCCGCTTTTCGCACCTTTGCCGGTGAGAAAACCCAGCAGCGTAACGGCGGCCACGCCCCATAACGGCGCGTGCTTGATGCCGAAACCGCTGTGCAGACCCTGCGTCATGCCACGCACGCGTTGCAGCGGTTGCAGCACTTGCCCGGCCTCATGGCGGATTTCCTGGCGATGCATTTCCATGCGCAGACGAATCAACGCCTTGCGCATTTCCCGGCGTGAGCTGTTATGCGGCAATTGCGGATGGCTCATGGCAGCAGGCGCTCCCGGTCGTTGGCCAGCTCTTCGAGCGTGCCGTGGAAAGGTGAGGACTCATCGAAGATCGCCGCCTTGAGGCGCAGTCCGCAGAAGATCGAGGCCAAGGTATAAAAAACGCACAGACCGATGATCGCGGCCAGACGATACGTGTCCCAGAACACGATCATCACCAGCGTCGATAACCCCACCAGCAGCAACAGGGCAAAGACCAGGGCCAGCCCTGCGAACAGCAGCAGGCTGACAGTGCGCGATTTCTGCTCCTGCAATTCGATGCCGAAGAGTTCGACATGACTGTGCAGCAGACCGAGGACGGCGGCGCCCAGGCGTCGCGTGGAAGAGGCGGTGCCCGCAGTCGGGCCGGATTCACCGATCGACATGATCAGCGCCGAGTGGCCAGCAGGCCAATCAGAAAGCCGACGCCGGCCGCGATACCGACCGACTGCCATGGGTTGGCCGACACGTATTCCTCAGTGGCGGTCACCGCAGCCTGACCGCGTTCGCGCAGGCTGTCTTCGGTCAGTTTCAGGGTTTCGCGGGCACGCAACAGGCTGTCGTGGATCTGCGCACGCAGCTCATCGGCCTGATCACCGGCCAGGGTGGCGGTGTGCTCGAGCAAGCGCTCGGTGTCGGCGACCAGGGTCTGGAAGTCGTTCATCAGGATGTCTTGAGCAGTCTTTGCCTTGATGCTGGCCATTGGGTGGATCTCCGTAGTGACGTCTGAAGCGTTCGAGTATGAGCCTTGCGCGAAGGTTCAGTAGAAATGACTGGTACGACAATTGCTGTGTTGTGGTGCGTCGCCCGGCCATTGTGCGCTGTTGCCGGGCGTACGCCACGGGAAACCTTGTCCCGAATGATCGCGGTTCGTGTCAGCACGTCGACCGGGTGCGCCAAAGCAGTTCGCTGAATATGCCGTTCGGTGCCTGCCTGGCTGCAACTTGGTGCATGAAATGTGCGCACGAGCCGCTTTGGTGCCTTTTCTGCCGTTAGGTCTGCCTGCTTATGGAAAATCTGCAAAGCGCTGTGGACACGCTGGTCCACAGCTCCAACACCTTGTTCATTCTGATCGGTGCCGTAATGGTACTGGCGATGCACGCCGGTTTCGCTTTTCTGGAGGTCGGAACGGTCCGGCAGAAAAACCAGGTCAACGCACTGGCGAAGATCCTCAGTGATTTCGCCGTCTCGACGTTGGCCTATTTCTTTATAGGCTATTGGATCTCTTACGGTGTGACGTTCATGCAACCGGCAGCGGTGTTGAGTGCTGATCACGGTTACGGGCTGGTGAAATTTTTCTTCCTGCTGACTTTTGCTGCGGCGATCCCGGCGATCATTTCCGGCGGCATCGCCGAGCGCGCGCGATTCGTGCCGCAGTTGTGCGCCACGGCATTGATCGTCGCGTTCATCTATCCGTTTTTCGAGGGCATGATCTGGAACGGTAACTACGGTCTTCAAGCGTGGCTTACAGCGCAGTTCGGCGCCGCGTTCCATGACTTCGCCGGTTCCGTGGTGGTGCATGCCATGGGCGGCTGGCTGGCGCTGGCGGCGGTGTTGCTGCTGGGGCCGCGTAATGGCCGTTATCGCGATGGGCGTCTGGTGGCATTCGCACCCTCGAGCATTCCTTTCCTGGCGCTGGGCTCGTGGATTCTGATTGTCGGCTGGTTTGGCTTCAACGTGATGAGCGCGCAGACGCTGCAGGGCGTCAGTGGGCTGGTGGCGGTCAACTCGTTGATGGCGATGGTCGGCGGCACGATGGCGGCGCTGATCGTCGGACGCAATGACCCAGGCTTTTTGCACAACGGCCCGCTGGCCGGGTTGGTGGCGATCTGCGCCGGTTCTGATCTGATGCATCCGGTCGGCGCGCTGCTGACCGGGGCGATCGCCGGCGCATTGTTTGTCTGGTGCTTCACCGCCGCACAAGTCAAATGGCGTATCGACGATGTGTTGGGCGTGTGGCCGTTGCACGGCTTGTGCGGCGTGTGGGGTGGAATCGCCTGCGGAATTTTCGGCCAGACCGCGCTCGGCGGTATCGGCGGTGTCAGCCTGCTCAGTCAGTTGATCGGCACCGGGCTCGGCGTCGTGGTGGCGCTGCTCGGCGGCTTCCTCGTGTACGGCGTGATCAAGGCATTGCATGGTCTGCGCCTGAGCCAGGAACAAGAGTATTACGGTGCCGACCTGTCGCTGCACAAGATCGGCGCGGTGAGCCAGGATTAAGTCTCGGCATCGTCGGCACCGGGATAAAAACCGTGCAGCAAGCGATAGCGGTCGATGCGCACCTGATCGACTTGTTCCTGCACTTTATGCGCGGGCAATCCGAGCATGATCAACGCGTGAGAGGCGAGCATCAGGCTTGACTCCAAGAGCTCCGGCACCACTTCGGTGGCGCCGGCGGCTTTCAATTCGGCCCATTGGCTGTCGTCGCGGGTGCGCACCAGAATCGGCACATGGCCGTTCAGCCTTCGCGCCTCCTTGAGAATGCGCAGGGCGACATCGCTCTGATCCACGGCAATCACCAAGAGTCGTGCGCGCAGCAGGCCGACGGCGGTCAGCAGGTCGCCGCGCGACGAGTCGCCGTAATGGACGTCACTTTCGCCATTAGTGGCCTCCTGTACGCGCACCGGGTCATTGTCCAGAGCGATGTAAGGCTGCCTGGCATTGCTCATGAAGCGCCCGATCGATTGGCCGACACGGCCGTAGCCGCAAATCACTACGTGTTGGTTGAGGTCGGCATTGAGCGCGCTGATCTCCTCGATCTGCGCTTCCTGATTGGGTTTGCGATGCAGAACGGCGGCGATGCGTGGCGCTGCACGCAGCAACAGCGGGGTCAGCAACATTGAGCTGAACGTTGCCGCCAGCAGCAGGTCGCCCAAGCCCTCGGGCAACATGCGGCTCTGTTGCATCTGCGCCATCAATGCGAAGCAGAACTCGCCGCCCTGCGCCAGCGCCAGTCCGCTGCGCCATGCCGTTTCGCTGTCGCTGCCGCGCCATTTCACCAGCAATGCCACAACGACGCCCTTGATCACCATCAAGCCGACGGTGAGGCCGAGGATCGCCAGGCTGTGGCTGAGGAACAGTTGCAGATCGATCAGCATGCCGATGCTGACGAAAAACACCCCGAGCAGGATGTCGCGAAAGGGCCGGATATCGGCCTCGATCTGGTGGCGGTAGTTACTTTCACCGAGCAACATGCCGGCCAGAAACGCGCCGAGGGCAGGGGACAGGCCCAGCAGGTGGGTCAGCCAGGCAGTCAATAGCACGATCACCAGTGCCAGCAGCACAAACAACTCGGCCGAGCGCGAGGCCGCCACTTCATGAAACAGTCGCGGCAGCAACCAGCGACTGGCCAGCAGCAGACCGACGAACAGCACCACGGTTTTGCCCAGCGTCAACGGCAGCGCCCAATACCAGGCCTGCTCGCTGCTGCCGGCGAACACCGGGACCAGCGTCAGCAGCAATACCGCAACAACATCCTGAAACAGCAACACCCCCACCGCGTTCTGCCCATGGCTGCTGAACACTTCGCCCAGGCTACCCAGCTCCTTGGTGACGATCGCTGTCGATGAAAGCGAAAGCCCGGCGCCGAGCAGCAGCGCAGGTGTCAGCGGCATGCCCAGCAGCATCAACAGCAGCCCGAGCAGCGCGGTGCTGATCAGCACCTGCTGGCTGCCAAGGCGAAACACCACTTGACGCAGGGCAATCATCTTCGACAGGGAAAACTCCAGACCCAGCGAAAACAACAGAAACACCACGCCCAACTCGGCAACGTCCGGCAAGTGCTCGCTCTCGTTGACCCAATCAAATGCGCTTGGCCCGACCAGCAGTCCGACACACAAATAGCCCAGCACCGGCGGCAATCGCAGACGTCGAAACAGGGCAATCACCACGAGGGACGAGGCGAGGATGATCAGCAGATTGGCGAACACTGGATACTCCGGCGGCGGCTTCAGGCTTTTCAAGCGTAGAAGCAAAAAGACCGCAAGCATCGCGCAATGTGCTTTTCTGCGAACTGATGTGCGTCAGGGTTTTTCCAGCGTTGCGCTGTTGCGGCACTGGAGCCTTTGGGCGGCGCTGGCTCGACGGCTTTTGCGCACAGGCCTAGAATAAAGCCCCACTCATTTTGCGGTTGAGCGCACATGCCTCCTGAATGTCAGCTGTTCGGCACTCTCGGGTGTCATCTCTGTGAAGTCGCTGAAGCCGAACTCATGCCTTTCGTCGAGCATGGGCTGCTGGTTGAACTGATCGATATTGCTGAAGATGAAACCTGGTACGAGGCTTACAGCCTGAGAATTCCAGTGCTGCGCCGGGTCGATACCGGGGCGGAACTGGACTGGCCGTTCAGCGCGGACGAGGTTGTCGCGTTTCTGCGTTGATCCGGATTCCCTGGCTTTTCCGCCGGTCGCCACCAGAGTCCATCCCTTGGCTTTTTGCGGTTTGTTCGGTTACTGTATGCCCATACAGTAAATGCGTCAGAGGGATGAACCGTGGTCAATGTCGAACAGTTGAAGAACAGCGTGAACCGGATGTCGGTTGACGTAGTACGCGAGGCGGTTCTTGAATTGCGCCTGGACGGGCTGGTCACGGAGGGCAAGACGCCTTTCAACAAACTGCATTTCAACACCTGTTTCGCCGAAATCGAGGCACTGTTTCAGCGTGCCGGTTACCACAAACAGCTGGATGTGGTCGGCTATCAGGGCTTGCTTTATGCCTTGTACGATCCGGGTCGCTGGGAGGCGGTCGACGTGCTGCGCTGGCTCAAGGAGTTCACCGAGGCTGCAGCGCTCAAGTCGATCCCGGCGTAAGTATTCTGCGCTAGTTAGGTTTCCCTCAGTGCTGGATAATGCGACTTCGCATTGAGGGTCCGAACTTCCATATGTCCACTCCAACATTCTCTGCCGCCCACACCCAGGCGAGCACACTCTATCTGCCGCCAGGTCATTGGCTGACCGTACTCGATTGTCTGTGTGAGCATTTCAGTGCCATTGGCCGCGAGCAATGGCTGGACCGGATTGCCCGAGGGCGTGTTCTGGATGGCAACGGTCAGCCGATCGACGTGAACCTGGCGTACAGGGAAGGTTTGCGCATTCATTACTTTCGCGAAGTGCCGGACGAAAAGCCGATTCCGGTAGTCGAGACGATTCTGTATGCCGATGAACACCTGGTCGTGGCGGATAAACCGCACTTTCTGCCGGTGACGCCGGCCGGGGAGTACGTTGAACAAACGTTACTGCGCCGCCTGATCCGGCGCCTGGACAACCCTCATCTGGTGCCGCTGCACCGTATTGATCGACATACCGCAGGGCTGGTGATTTTCTCGGCCAATCCGCAAACCCGTTCGGCCTATCAGTCGTTGTTCCCTACGCGCCAGATCGACAAGCGCTATGAAGCGATCGCCCCGGCGCTGCCGGATGTGGAATTTCCCTTGGTGCACAAGAGTCGTCTGATCGACGGCGAGCCGTTCTTCCGCATGCAGGAAGGGCCGGGCGTCAGCAATACCGAAACGGCGGTGCAGGTGCGGGAAAAGAACGGCGACTTGTGGCGCTATGGGTTGTATCCGGTGACCGGCAAAAAACATCAACTGCGTGTCCACATGACCGCATTGGGCGCGAGCATCTGCAATGACCCGTTTTATCCGCAGGTATTGAAAGATGTCGAGGATGACTACGCCAACCCGCTGAAGCTGCTGGCGCAGGGGCTGAAATTCATTGACCCTGTGACGGGAGAGGCGCGTGAGTTCGAGAGCCGGATCACGCTGCAGTGGTAACACCCGGCCACTTTTGAGCGCCCATGAAAAAGCCCGCAATCAATGCGGGCTTTTCTGTATCCGGTCGACCAGAACTTACAGTTCTTTAACGGTACGCACCTGATCCTTGTTGATGCGGGTCTCTTTGCCGTCCAGTTGCTGGAACTCGTAGAAGCCCGAATCGTCATCGTATTTCGGGGTGTCGACGGCCTGGATTTCGCGACCGTCATTCAAGGTGATCACTGTAGGCGAGGAGCAACCGGCGAGGGTGGCCAGGCCCAGTGCGAGCATGAAAGTGGCGAGGGTCCGTTGAGTCATGAGTGTGTCTCCGAATGGGAATTCTTTTGGTTACTGAGCTTGAGACGTATACAAGGCGTGAGAGTTCCTTGAATGGTGTCAGTCTGACACAGTGTTGTAAGCGTTTAACAGTTCGGGGGTATTGAGGTTGGCCAGACGCGGGTCGTTGTCCGGGCATTGCAGCGCCGTCGCGCCGAGACTGCGCATCACCCGGCCGGGACTGCGTTCACCGGCGTTCCAGGCGTCTTCGAAGGCCGCCGAAAGGCTCAGCGGGATCACGCAGAGCAATGGTTCCCAGTGTTCGCCATGGCGCAACATTAAAGGTTTTTCAGAATTCAGTTGCGCCGTCTCGCGCATGCTCTGCAGCAATCCGGCGTCAATGCGCGGAACATCGCAGGGCAATACCAGCAAGTGTGTATGGCGCGCGGCTTTCAGGCCGGCGCGAATCCCGGCCAGTGGCCCGGGGAAATCGCCTTCATCATCAGCGACCAGTTGATCGGCAAAAGCCGCGTAGCGCTCGCGATTGCGGTTGCAGGAAATAATCAGGTCGTCGGTCAGCGCACGGACCTTGCGCTGCAGATGCGCGATCATCGGCTCGCCGAGCCATTCCACCAATCCTTTGTCCTGCCCACCCATGCGCTGGCCGCGTCCGCCTGCCAGCAGCAGGATCGAGCAGGGCGGCGGTGGCGTGTTGATAGTCATTGCATCCCTCCACAGGGGCGGCGAAAAAACGGGGCGCTGTGATATAACACCGGGCTGTTTCTCCTACAACTGGATGAGCCTATGAAAGCCAAGGCTGATGTACCTTTCGTGCCGCTTAATATTGCGGTGCTGACTGTCAGTGATACCCGAACATTGGAAACCGATACTTCCGGCCAGGTCTTCGTCGACCGCTTGACGGCTGCGGGTCACAACCTGGCGCAACGCGTTCTGCTCAAAGATGATCTTTACAAAATTCGCGCGCAAGTTGCCAACTGGATTGCCGACGATGTCGTGCAGGTGGTGCTGATCACCGGCGGTACTGGTTTCACCGGTCGCGACAGCACCCCGGAAGCGGTTGCCTGCCTGCTCGACAAACAGGTCGACGGCTTTGGCGAATTGTTCCGGCAGATCTCGGTAGCCGATATCGGCACTTCGACCGTGCAATCGCGCGCGCTGGCCGGTCTGGCCAATGGCACGCTGGTGTGCTGCCTGCCGGGTTCCACCAATGCGGTGCGCACCGGTTGGGACGGCATTCTCGGTGAGCAGTTGGACGCCCGCCATCGTCCGTGCAATTTCGTCACGCATTTGAAGCAGGCGGCGCCGTGTGAAACCCGTGGCTAAGCCGGGCAAGACCGGGCCCTTGATGCCGGTCGAAGTGGCGCTGGCTCGCCTGCTGGAAATGGCTGAGGCCTCACCGATTGCTGAGTATGAGAGCCTGCCGTTGGCGCAGGTTCAAGGGCGAGTGTTGAGAGAGGACCTGTTTTCCACGCTGGATCTGCCGCCCTGGCCGAACTCTGCCATGGACGGTTATGCACTCAACCTCGGCGATTGGAATGGCCAACCGCTGCCGGTCAGTCAAAAGGTGTTTGCCGGGCAGTCTCCCGAACCCTTGGTGCCGGGTACTTGTGCGCGCATCTTCACCGGTGCGCCCGTGCCGGCGGGCGCCGACTGCGTGGAGATGCAAGAGAACGCTGACGTCGAGGCCGACGGCAAAGTGCGCTTCCTTGAGCCGATGAAGGCAGGGCAGAACATTCGGCCGCAAGGGCAGGAAACCACTATCGGTGAGCGGGTTCTGCCGGCCGGAACGAGGCTCGGTCCGATCGAGCAAGGGCTTGCTGCATCGCTGGGCTGTGCCGGTCTGAAGGTGGTGCGCAAGGTTCGCGTGGCGGTGATTTCTACGGGCGACGAACTGGTTGAACCGGGTCAGGCGCTGGGCCCGGGGCAAATCTATAACAGCAACCGCGTCTTGCTGTGCAGCTGGCTGCAACGGCTTGGCTGCGAAGTGATTGATGCCGGCATTCTTCCCGACGATCTCGCCACCACTCGCGCCCGGCTTGGTGAGTTGCAGAATGTCGATCTGATTCTTTCCACTGGCGGGGTGTCGGTGGGTGAAGCGGATTTTCTTGGCATCGCCCTGCGCGAGGAAGGCGAACTGTCGCTGTGGAAGCTGGCGATCAAGCCAGGCAAACCACTGACCTGTGGTCACTTTCGCAATGTACCGGTCATCGGTTTGCCGGGGAATCCGGCCTCGACCCTGGTGACCTTTGCGCTGCTGACTCGGCCCTATCTATTAAGACGCCAGGGTGTGCGTGACGTCGAACCGTTGAAAATCACTGTGCCAGCCGGTTTTGCCTGGCCAGTGGCAGGCAATCGACGTGAGTATCTGCGAGGAAGACTCGAGAAGGGACGGGCGACTGTATACCGCAACCAGAGCTCGGGGGTTCTGCGTAGCGCGGTGTGGGCGGATGGTCTGGTGGAAGTACCTGAAGGCCGCACATTGAACGAAGGTGAGGAGGTGGCGTTCATCCCGTTGAGTGAACTGCTGGGCTGATCGCAGTCTTGCGAAGGCAGGCGTCGGCTGACTCAGGCGGCGCCTGCAATGACTCAAGCCATCAATGGCTCATCAGGGTAACGAGCTGGTCGAACCGGCTGTTGGCCACCCAGCCCAAAAGCCCCAGCACCACCGCCATCGCACCGGCCGAATAGGCGAGCCGGTGTTTGATCGTCCTGACATCACTGCGGACTTCGTCCATGTCCCGACGAAGGTATTTGAGATGGGTTTCAAGCTCGGTAACACGAGGTTCCATTTCAACTTCTCCAGCCGTTCTGGCGCTGTTTTTAAAGTCCGACTTTTGATTTGTACGACTTTCACCGAGAGGGCCTACCGGACTCAATGGCATTCGCGCTTCATGGCTTGGCATGGAAGCATCCACCGGCTGTTTCAAATATTCGCTTGCAAGGTTTTCCGGCTCCCCGACTGACAGAAGCACTGAGGGTGTATCCACTCATTACATGCACATCCTTGTGTATTTGAAATTGAAGATTGATACCGCCTGCACACGGTGACCGAATGCTCGAAGCGGGTCAATTAAGCCGATTCCGCATGTTTTGTAAGAAAAAGTACTGCCTTGTAGGACGGCTGGCGCGCAACGCAGAATTTATTGAGGGTGGCGGGGCTTTTTTGCCTGCCGCAGTGGTCAAGATGTTTCAATCGATTCGATTATGGGGAGTGACGTGATGAGTGAGCGCCGGGCGCTGTTGATTCTGCATGGCAAGCAGGCCCTCAACGAGGCGGTTCGCACCGCCGTCGAGGACAAGCGCAAGCAAGGCTGGGAGCTGGCCGTGCGCCTGACCTGGGAAGCCGGGGACGCTCAGCGCTGGGTGAATGAGGCGTTGGCGCAGGGCTACCCGACGATCATCGCCGGCGGAGGCGATGGCACCCTGCGCGACATTGCCGAAGCGCTCGCGGCGCAGCCGGGCAAAGCCAGCCTGGTGCTTTTGCCCTTGGGCACGGCCAACGATTTTTCCCGCGCCGCCGGGGTGCCGCTGGAGCCTGCCGAAGCACTGGAACTGCTTGATGTGCCGCCGCATGATATCGACGTCGGCGAGGTTGGCGGGCAGGTCTTTCTCAACATGGCCACCGGCGGTTTCGGCAGTCAGGTTACGGCCAACACGTCTGAAGATTTGAAGAAAGTCCTTGGCGGCGCGGCTTATCTGTTCACCGGGCTATCGCGCTTCAGCGAGTTGCATGCCGCCTATGGCGAACTGCAAGGACCGGACTTTCACTGGAGCGGCGAACTGTTGGCACTGGGTATCGGCAATGGCCGTCAGGCTGGCGGCGGACACGTGCTGTGCCCGCAGGCGCTGGCCGACGATGGACTGCTCGATATCAGCATTCTGCCGGCCCCACAGGAGTTGGTAGGTACATTGAAATCGCTGCTGAGCGAGGGTTTCGGTCTCGACAATCTGTTTGTGCGAACCCGTTTGCCGTGGGTTGAAATCAAAGTGGCCGAGGGGCTTTGCATGAATCTCGACGGCGAACCGCTGGAGTGCAACAGCCTGCGCTTTGAAGTGCGTCCGGCGGCATTGCGCGTGCATTTGCCGGAGCATTCACCCTTGTTGAGCAGTACTGAAGCGATCAGTCGTCAAGGCTGATGATCTGTTCGCGCACGGCGAACAGCACGAGGCCCGCCACATCGAAGATCTGCAGACGCTTCATGATCTGTGAGCGGTGGGTTTCGACCGTTTTGATGCTCAAGCCCAGGCCATTGGCGATTTCACGTGTGGACTTGCCGCGCACGATCAATCGCAGGATTTCCAGCTGGCGCGCCGTCAGGTTGTGTGAGTCGGCAATGTCCGGCTGCTGGTTCTGATTACGGGTCAGCGCCTGATTGATCACGGTATGGGCGATGGCCGGGCTCAAGTAGCGCTCGTTGTTGCGCAAGGCTTCCAGGGCATGTTCGAGCTCGGTAGCGGTGGTGTCCTTGAGCAGGTAACCGTGGGCGCCAGACTCCAGCGCCTGCATGATCAGCGCCGGATCGGTGTGCATCGACAGGATCAGCACCTTGCTCTGCGGTCGCACGCGCTTGAGGCGTTGCAGCGCTTCCAGGCCGCCGGTTTCTTTCATGGAGATATCCAGCAACACGATGTCGGGGTTCAGTTGCTCGACCATCTCGAGCAATTGCGAACCATCATTGGCTTCGCCAATCACCGCATAACCAGGAATATCCAGTACCAGAGCGCGCACGCCGGCCCTGATCAGCGAGTGGTCATCCACCAGAAGTAAGTTGCAAGTCAACGCATAACCTTATTCGTACTGGCCCGTTCGAGTGCGCGCGGCGCCCACGGAAAAAGTGCTTCGATCTGGGTGCCTTTGCCCGGCTCGCTGACGACGCTCAGAGTGCCACCCAGTTGCTCGATTCGTTCGGCCATCCCGGCCATGCCGCGCTGTCCTTCACGACCCGGATTGGCTGCCGGGAAAAAACCCGCGCCATCATCACTGATCAACAATGTCAGGCCTTCAGGCAGGCGCTGCAAGCGTACCACCAGATTTTTCGCCTGGGCGTGACGAAGAATATTGGTAACCGCTTCCTGGGTAATGCGAAAGGCGGCGACTGCCATTTCTTCCGGGATGCCATTGAGCCGTTGCTGGCAATCGAGGCTCCATTGCACGCTGGTGTTGGCCAGGGTTTTGAGCAGATGTGCACGCAAGCTGGCCTCGAGTCCCAGACTGATCAACTGGCGCGGATTGAGAATGGCCGATACGTCGCGCACTTTGTTCAGGGTTTCTTCGAGGGTGTCGCACAACACCGTACATTGTTCCTGCGAGTCGGGCGGCAGGCGGCGTTTGAGCCACTCGCTCTGCAGTTTCGCCGCGGTCAGCAACTGGCCGATATCGTCGTGCAGTTCGCGGCTGAGGCGGTGGCGCTCGTTTTCCTGGACTTGCAGCAGACGGTCGGCGAGTTCCTGCGGCTGAAACTTGATCGATTTGCGCGACAACCGATATTGCACCCAGACACAGGCCGTAGCGGCAATTTGCAAGAGCAGCAGACCTACACTGAAAGAGGCTGAAAAAACATAGGTCAATACACTGCCCAGTGTCGCCGCAACAGACAGGACCAGCGTGAACCGACGCGCGTTCTCCCGCGAGGGTGGCCATTGGGTAATTGACTTGAGACTGGCGTACATAGCGGATGGAGCCAATGAATGTTCGCTGCGGGCAGACCGGCCGGAGCCTGGCGGGTCTCTGTCTGAAAATACTGTCAAATATGGCAACGCTTTCAACATGGCCTGGAGCCCCTGTTGTTTATGGAGCTTCAGCGGATAACCATCGACTGAAAGCACCGTGCCATTAATTCGAGAACAACTAACGGGCGACATAATACCACTTAAGATACCGTTGGTCGCGCTTGCTATATATGTCCATTCAGTCAGGAAATACATAGTTTGCACGTCAGTTCCAAAGCAACAAAAGTCGGTTTTGACTGGATTTGAAAGAAGGCCGGCGGTGCCCGAAGTTGTGCTTCCCGAGACACAGGCAAACCCTGAGGCCGACAGGAAAAAGGGCGGGCGATCAATGCTGATTATTTATATCGTTTTGTCGCGGACAGGTATGGACTATTCAATTACGACAATAGACTCGTGTGTCCGGTAACGCTCACTGCGCCACGGCGATGAGTCAGGCCTGGCCCGAGTAAGGCATTTGCGGCAAACGTTTGCTTGTCAGCGGCGACTGAATCGGGCTTTGACCGACCTGAAACGCCAGCGCTTCGATCAGCGAAGCCTGCTCGCTTTCATCCAGACTCAATTGTCCGGTCTTCTGATCAACCAGCTCAAGCTGCCAGGCCATCAGGGTGAAACAGTCCTGCAAGGCTTGCAGGGCCTGATCATTGAGGTCGACATGAGCATGATTGAGGTCAAGCAGGCTGTGGATGTGCAGGGAAAATTCTGAAATCGACTCCAACGCCAGAGCTTCCGCCCTGCGCGCAAGCTTGAGCAAGGTACTGAGCATGCACTCGATGGCGTCCTTGTCATTGCTGATCAATTGCAGATGGCTCAGGCATTCCTCGGACTTCGCCAGGAGTGTCTCAGCCTCGACAAGAAATTCGGGAAAGCGTTGTACCCAGTCTTTGCGGTCGATTGGCATGCTTATCTCCACAACGTCATGTCTGATGAAGGAATGCCGTGTGTGGCGACGATCATGAACCGTCGGCAGATCGCGCCCGGCCGTGCAAGTGCACAGACTGGGAGTTTCCAGAGGGTTTGTTGCCACTGAACTGCGATCGCACACAATAGCCTGACTCCGTTCATGCAATGAGAATGGCGTCACATTAATGGCTATTGGATACTGCGAATATCAGGTTGGGCCTGATTGTCCCTAGGGGAATCCCTTAGGTGCGGGAACCTATGACGCAAACCGAGGTCGCGCCGCAGATAAAAGTAGCAGATGAAAATCACTGCGCCAGTAAAGCATGATGTTAATGTGACATCAATGGCTGTTCATGGCATTTTTAACGGGCTCTTTATGGCAATCAAGAAGCGCCATGTGCAGCCGATAACCTCACATAAGTGAATTCATCAGAACAAGCCCAGGAGTCATTGATGGCCGGCATTCTCGACACGGTAGACCAACGCACGCAACTGGTGGGTGAGAATCGCCTGGAAATTCTCATGTTTCGACTGGCCGGGCGGCAGTTGTTTGCGATCAACGTGTTCAAGGTTCAGGAAGTGCTGCAACTGCCGAAGCTGACGCTGATGCCGCAGCGTCACCCGTTTGTCTGCGGTGTGGTCAATCTGCGCGGACAGACCCTGCCGGTGATCGACCTGTCCCAGGCGATCGGCATGCGCCCCTTGGTGCCAGGGCCGAACAGCACCATCATCGTCACCGAATATAACCGTTCGGTGCAGGCCTTCCTGGTGGGCGGTGTCGATCGCATCGTCAACATGAACTGGGAAGCGATTCTGCCGCCACCGACCAGCGCCGGTCGCCAGCACTATCTGACAGCCATCAGCAAGGTCGACGATCAGTTGGTGGAAATCATCGACGTGGAGAAAGTCCTCGCCGAAATCGTTCCGTACAACGCCAAGGTCTCGCGCGACAAACTCGACGATCCAGTGCTGGAACGCGCCCGTGGCCGTGAAGTGCTGCTGGTCGACGACTCCAACGTGGCGCTGTCGCAGCTGCGCGACACCCTCGGCCAGCTCGGGGTGAAAATGCACATTGCCAGCGACGGCCTCAAGGCACTGAATATGCTCAAGGCCTGGGCCGATACCGGCGTGCACATGACCGACAAACTGCTGATGATCTTCACCGACGCGGAAATGCCGGAAATGGACGGCTACCGTCTGACCACCGAAATTCGCAACGACCCGCGTCTGCGTGGCCTGTACGTGGTGCTGCATACCTCGCTGTCCGGCAGCTTCAACGATTCGATGGTGAAGAAGGTCGGCTGCGACAACTTCCTGTCCAAATTCCAGCCGGACAAACTGGTCGACGTAGTGCGTCAGCGTCTGATGCTCGACGAAGTCCCGGCCTGAGCGTCATTGCGCTGGGGAGCGAGCCCGCTCGCTCCCGCAGTGGTTGCCCTTTGATTCCGTATTCAAGCTCGTATAGGGTGGCGGCTTCCACCACAAGGAGCTGGCCATGCTGCGTCTGAGCGCGCTTTATCGTTACCCGTTGAAATCCGGCAAGGGCGAAGTGCTGCAAAGCGCCGAACTGGACAAACTGGGATTGGCGGGCGACCGACGCTGGATGCTGGTGGACGAGGCCAGCGGGCGATTCCTGACCCAGCGTGCCGAAGCGCGGATGAGCCAGCTCTCGGCGTTGGGGAATGCAGCGGGTGGCTTGAACCTTGCTGCCCCGGAACAGGGGATGATCGAAGTCGCCTTGCCTGCTGAAGAGGCCGAATTGCGCGGCGTAACGATCTGGCGCGACACCTTGCGTGTGCCGGACGCCGGCGAGGAAGCAGCGCGCTTCGTCAGCGATTTTCTTGGCAAGCCGACACGTCTGGTGTACATGCCGCTGGATCGAGCACGCACGACACAATCGGGTTTTGGCAAAGACGACGATCAAGTCGCCTTCGCCGACGGCTATCCGTTGCTATTGATTGGCGACGCTTCGCTGCAAGACCTTTCCGGCAAAGTCGGGCGCTCGCTGGAGATGCTGCGCTTTCGCCCGAATCTGGTGATCGAAGGCAGCGCGGCTTACGCTGAAGATGGCTGGAAGCGTATTCGCGTCGGCGATATCGAGTTTCGCGTGGTCAAGCCGTGCTCGCGCTGCATCATGACCACCGTCGACCCGCAAACCGGCGAGCGCAGTGCCGATCGCGAACCGTTCGCCACCCTGCAAAAGCATCGGGCCACGGCCGATGGTGCGATGTTCGGGCAGAACCTGGTCAATGACAGTAACGGTCGCCTCGAAGTCGGGATGCCGGTGGAAATTCTCGAATAAATCTGCACGCAAATAAAAATGCCCGCGTTTTACACGCGGGCATTTTTTTGCGCTGGATTGAACCGCCGTATCAGCCGCGGTATTCACACAGGTAGGCGGTGTCGACCGCGACCTTGAGCTGGAACTTGCTATTGGCCGGTACATTGAACTGGCTGCCAGCGGCGAAGGTTTCCCAGTCGCTGCTGTCCGGCAGCTTGACGGTCAGGGCGCCCGACACGACGTGCATGATTTCACGCTGGCTGGTGCCGAATTCGTATTCGCCCGGGGCCATGACGCCGATGGTCGCCGGACCTTCAGCGGTGCCAAAGGCGATCGACTTGACGGTGCCGTCGAAGTACTCGTTGACTTTAAACATGGGCGATTCCTCGAAAAGGGCTGAAAAGGGGCCGGCCAGTATGCCCAAGGCGTTCAGCCTCGTCACGTCTCTAAATCGGTAACACCAGTGGCAATAACCGCGCCGTGTTGCGCGCGTCCTCCAGCGCCCGATGCTGCTGACCGCTGAATTGCAGACCGGCCAGCTGCAGCGCACCGTTGAGGCCCAACGGCCGCTCCAGGCGCCGGGCCTTGGCGAAGCGCTGCTTGAGGTTCATGTGCGGCACCCGGCTGAGGCCACTGTCGATGTGCAGTCGCTGCCATTCCTGCAGCAATTGCTTGCGATCGTAATCGCCCCAGCTGACCCAGCCTTCGAGGCGCGATTGATGCTGGGCCAGCCAGCGCTCGAACGCCGGCCAGACGTCGTGCAGCGGTTGCGCGGCATCGATATTGGCCTGGGTGATGTGCGTCAGTTCGCGACAGAACGGGGTGAGCAACGGCCGCCGCGTCGGTTTGACGAAGCGCTGGAAGTGATCCTGCTCGCGTCCGGCGCGATCGACGAGGGTCGCACCGATCTCGATAATTTCCATTTCGGTGACCGGCCAGCCACCCTCATCGGTGGTGGCTTCCAGATCAATGACCAGCCAGTGGGGCATCGCAGGGTTCCTGATTTTCGCGTTCTGATATCTCAGAGCGTAGTCAAAACCCGCATCGGTGTGTGGGCGACTACTCGACCTGCAACAGAACCTGACGATTTTTTACCTGATCGCCAACCTTGACCTGCACCCGTTTGAGCACGCCGTCGATGCCGGCCTTGAGCGGGTGCTCCATTTTCATTGCCTCCAGCACCACCAGCAACTGACCTTTGCTGACCGCGCTGCCTTCGCTGACCAGGACGTCGACGATGGCGCCGTCCATCGGCGCTTTCAAGGTGCCGGAGCTGACGCTGGTCTGACTGTCGATCACCGCATGAGTTCGATCCTCCAGCCGCAGACTGCCCGGATGGCTGAACAGCCAGAGCTGTGCGCCCGCCAGTTGACAGGCGTGGCGCTGGCGCACGCCATTGACGGCCAGCGTCAGCGAATGCGCGTCGAGGTCGATGAGTTGCAGATCGAGCGTGCGTTCACCGACGCTGACCTGAAAAATGTCTGGCCCTTGAGCGTGCAGTTGCAGCGTCCAGTTCTGCTCATCGAAGCCGAGGCGGTAAGTCAGCGGTACGCTGGCGTTGTTGCGCCAGCCGCTCAGCGGCGCTCGGTGCTGGCGTGCGCTGGTCTGATAGAACAGCAGCGCCGCAATCGCCAGTTCCTCGGCGCTGGGCACGTAACGATGCAGGTCGGGGTGATCGCTGAAATGCCGGGCAATGAAGGCGGTACTGAATTCACCGCTGACGAATTGTTCATGCTGCAACAGGCTGGCGAGCAGACGCTGATTACTGTGCACGCCTAACAGCACAGTGTCCTGGACCGCGCGCAACAGCTTGCGTCGCGCCTCTTCCCGGGTGGCGCCATGGGCGATCAGTTTGCCCAGCAGCGGGTCATAGAACGGGCTCACCACTTGCCCTTCAAGCAAGCCGTGATCAACCCGCGCACCGTGGCCGAGCGCTGGCTCCCAGGCCTCGATACGCCCGGTCTGCGGAAGAAAATCCTGCGTCGGATCTTCGGCGTACAGCCGCACTTCCATGGCATGCCCATTGAGTTGCACCTGATCCTGAGTCAGCGGCAGTGGCTGGCCTTCGGCAATCGACAATTGCCACGCCACCAGATCAAGGCCGGTGATCAGTTCGGTGACCGGATGCTCGACCTGAAGTCGTGTGTTCATCTCCAGAAAATAAAACTGCCCTCGCGCGTCGAGCAGAAACTCCACGGTGCCGGCGCCGACATAATTCACCGCGCGGCCGGCCTTCAACGCTGCTTCACCCATGGCTTGGCGCAACTCGGCGGTCATGACCGGGCAGGGCGCTTCTTCGATGACTTTCTGATGGCGCCGCTGGATCGAACAGTCGCGTTCGCCAAGGTAGATCAGGTTGCCGTGATGGTCGCCGAACAGCTGCACTTCGACATGCCGGGGTTCGACCACGGCCTGTTCGAGAATCAATTCGTCGCTACCAAAACCGTTCAACGCTTCCGAACGTGCGGTGCGCAGTTGCGCCGGCAGTTCAGCCGCGTTGTGCACCAGGCGCATGCCGCGCCCGCCACCGCCGGCACTGGCCTTGATCATCAACGGGTAGCCGATGCGCTCGGCTTCGCGCAACAAGGTCGCGTCGCCTTGCGCAGCGCCCTGATAGCCGGCGATGCACGGCACGCCGGCATCGAGCATGGCGAGCTTCGACAGGCGTTTGCTGCCCATCAGTTCGATGGCTTCGACGCTGGGGCCGATGAAGGTCAGCCCGGCCCGTTGGCAGGCGCGGGCGAATTCGGCGTTTTCCGAGAGAAAGCCATAGCCGGGATGGATCGCGTCGGCGCCGCTGCGGCGGGCGGCGTCGAGGATTGCCGGGATGTTCAGGTAGGACTGCTGCACCGGGGGCGGGCCGATGCGCACGGCCTGATCGGCCATCTTCACGTGCAGCGCATCGGCGTCGGCATCGCTGTAGACCGCAACGGTGCGGTAGCCGAGGGCCTGGGCGGTGCGCTGGATGCGGCAGGCGATTTCACCGCGGTTGGCGATGAGGATTTTGTGAATGACGGGCATGGGCTTTTTCCTTGGAAGTTGCGTTGCATGTGCTGGCCTCATCGCTGGCAAGCCAGCTCCCACAGGTTTTGTTAACGACGCAAATTCCCTGTGGGAGCTGGCTTGCCAGCGATGCTTTTTAGATAGCCCACCGCGGTTTGCGCTTTTGCATGAAAGCCAGGGTGCCCTCGATCCCTTCTTCACCCGCCACCGCCTCGCTGAACCACTGCGCAGCCTGATCAAGCAATTCACTCGACGGCTGCCCGGCACTGGCCAGCAGCAACTTTTTGGTCACGGCATTCGCCTGCGGCGCGCAACGCAGCACTTGCTGCAGCACCTCATCCAGTCGTTCGGCCAACGCCTGCGCATCGCGCTCGACAAAATGCACCAGCCCCAGTTGCTGAGCCTGATCGCTATCGAAACGCGCTGCGGTCAGCGCCAGGCGTCGGGTTTCGCTGAGGCCGATGCGCTGCAGCACAAACGGTGCAATCTGCGCCGGGATCACGCCGAGACTGGTTTCCGGCAAGCCGAATTGCGCCTGATGGTCGGCTATCGCGACATCGCTGACGCAGGCCAGCCCGAAACCACCGCCGAGCACCGCGCCTTGCAGCACCGTAATCAACACCTGCGGCGCGTGCTGCGCCTCTTCGAGCAAGGCGCCAAAGGCCCGGTTCAACTCGCGATAAGCCTCGCCACCCTGAGCACGGGCGCTGGCCATGTCCTTGATATCGCCACCGGCACAGAAATGCCCGCCGGCGCCGCTGAGCACCAATGCTCGAACATCGCGCTCATCGCGGACGGCGGCGAACACCGCGCGCAATTCGCCGACCATTTGCAGGCTCATCGCATTGCGGTTGTCCGGCCGATTCAGAGTGACGTGCAGTACACCGCCATGCAGTTCCAGCAGCAGCGTCTGGCACTCAGGCAGGCGGTTCATTTCTTTTTCCCCGGCAGGATGCCCATCAGCTTGCAGATGATCCCCAGCATGATTTCATCGGCACCGCCGCCGATCGATACCAGCCGCACATCGCGATAGGCGCGGGCCACCGGGTTGTCCCACATGAAGCCCATACCGCCCCAATATTGCAGGCAGCTGTCGCTGACCTCACGACCGAGCCGCCCGGCCTTGAGCTTGGCCATCGACGCCAGCCGCGTAACGTCCTGACCTTTGATGTATTGCTCCGTGGCCTGATAGACCAGCGCGCGCAGGCACTCGATTTCGGTCTGCAATTCGGCGAGGCGGAAGTGAATCACCTGATTGTCGATCAGCGCATTGCCGAAGGTCTTGCGCTCCTTGCAGTACTCGATGGTGCTGTCGACGCAATACTCCAGGCCCTTGATCATGTTCGCCGCGCCGAACAGGCGTTCCTCCTGAAACTGCAGCATCTGCATCATGAAACCGGCGCCTTCGTGGCCGATGCGGTTGCGCTGTGGCACGCGCACGTTGTCGAAAAACACCTGAGCGGTTTCCGAACTGCGCATGCCGAGCTTGTCCAGATGCGAACTCAGACTGATGCCGGGCGTGTTCATCGGCACCATGATCAGCGACTTGTTGATGTGCGGCTTGTCATCCGACGTGTTGGCCAGCAGGCAGATGAAGTCGGCGCTCGGCGAGTTGGTGATCCACATCTTGCTGCCGTTGATCACGTAGTCGTCGCCGTCCTTGCGCGCCGTGGTCTTCAGCCCAGCGACGTCGGAGCCGGCGCCGACTTCGGAGACGCCGATGCAGCCGACCTGCTCACCGCTGATCGCCGGCCGCAGGAACTCTTCGCGCAGTGCATCGGAACCGAAGCGGGCCAGCGCCGGCGTGCACATGTCGGTCTGCACGCCAATCGACATCGGAATGCCGCCGCAATGAATGGTGCCAAACTCCTCGGCGGCGACGATCGAATAGCTGTAATCGAGGCCCATGCCGCCAAATTTTTCCGGTTTGGAAATCCCCAGCAAACCCAGCTCGCCGGCCTGACGGAAGATCTCGTGGATCGGAAAGCGTCCGGCCTTTTCCCATTCGTCGACGTGCGGGTTGATCTGATTGTCGACGAACTGGCGGACGGTACGGCGCAGCGCTTCGTGTTCCGGGGTGAAGATCATTGTTCTTGTTCTCCGTGAGATCCGTGGCGGTCAGAAGCGGCTGACGCCGAAGCTGTTGGGTTGCAGCGTACGAATGTCGGCTTCGTGGCAAATGTCCAGCAGATAGCCGAGCAGGGTGCGCGTGTCGCGCGGATCGATCAGCCCGTCGTCCCACAGGTTGGCGCTGCCGTAGAGCGCCGTGGACTGGCTGTCGAGTTTCTGCGCGGTGACCTGTTCGAGCATGTCGAGCATTTTCGGGTCCGGCACCAGGCCGTCCTTCAATTGCTTGGCTTCGGTGACGATGCGCAGCACCTTGCCGGCCTGCGCACCACCCATCACTGCGGTGCGGCTGTTCGGCCAGGCGAAAATGAAGCGTGGATCGAGACCGCGTCCGCACATCGCATAATTGCCGGCACCGTAGGAGCCACCGACCACCAACGTCAGTTTCGGCACCCGCGCATTGGCCACCGCTTGAATCAGTTTCGAGCCGTGTTTGATCACGCCTTGTTGTTCCGATTCGGTGCCGACCATGAAGCCGGTGGTGTTGTGGAAAAACAGCAGCGGGATCTGGCTCTGGTCGCATAGCTGGATGAACTGCGCCGCTTTGCTCGCACCGTTCGGGGTGATCGGGCCGTTGTTGCCGATGAAGCCGCAGGCGCGGCCCTGAATCTTCAAATGGCCGCACAACGTCTGCTGATCGTATTCGCCCTTGAACTCGACGAAGTCCGATTCGTCAGCGATGCGCGCGATGATTTCGCGCACGTCGTAGGGCTTTTTCGGATCGTCCGGGATCAGCCCGAGCAATTCGTCGATGGGGTAGAGCGGCTCCTTGTATTGCGGTTCCGGCCGCCACGGCAGTTGTTCGTTCCACGGCAGCATGCGCAGGATGTCGCGCACCTGGCGCACGCCATCGGCATCGTTTTCGGCCAGGTACTCGGCGGTCCCGGCGACTTGCGCGTGCATCTCGGCGCCGCCGAGTTCTTCGTCGGTGGCGACTTCACCGGTGGCGGCCTTGAGCAGCGGCGGCCCGGCGAGAAACAGCTTGGCCTTGCCGCGCACCACCACCACATAGTCCGACAAACCGGGCTGATAGGCGCCGCCAGCGGTGGCCGAGCCGTGCACCACGGTAATCTGCGGCAAACCCAGCGCCGACAGCCGCGCCTGATTGGCAAAACTGCGCGCGCCCTCGACGAAAATCTCCGCGGCGTAATTGAGATTGGCGCCGCCGCTTTCGGCGAGGGTGATCATCGGCAGTTTGTTTTCCAGGGCGATCTGTTGCAGGCGCAGGGATTTTTTCAGGCCGCTGGGCGAGATCGTCCCGCCCTTGATCGCGCTGTTGTTGGCCACCACCATCGCGCGAATCCCGCAAACATAACCGATGCCAGCGATCAAGCCGCCACCGGCCGCGCTGCCGTCCTTGTCATCGTGCAGTTTGTAGCCGGCCAGACTCGCCAGCTCCAGAAACGGCGCGCCGGGGTCGAGCAGCAGGTTCAGCCGTTCGCGTGGCAACAATTGCCCGCGCTGATCGAATTTCGCCTTGGCTTCGGCGGCCTTGTTCAGCAGGTTCTGTTCCAGCTGTTGCACGTGTTCGATGGCAGCGAGCATCGCCGCACGGTTGCGCGCGAAGGCTTCGCTGTGCGGGTCGAGTTGCGACTGGATCTGCGCCATGGCTTATTCCTTGTCCTTGAGGACGTCAGGCAAGTACGCCCGATGAAATCCGTTGAACGACTCGCTGTGCGTGGCTTTATGCAGCGGCCATGCGCGACTGCCGAGGCTGGCCGCGCCGTCGATTTTCAAGGTGCTGCCACTGATGAACGCCGCCGCCGGGCTGAGCAAAAAAACGATCGCCGCGCTGACTTCTGATTCAGTGCCGATGCGCTTGAGCGGCACGTGTTCGCGCAGGGTCGGAATCACCGCTTTGAATGCGCCCTGGTAAGTGTCCATGCCGCTGGAAGCGATCCAGCCCGGCGCCACTGCGTTGACCCGCACCCCGGCGTAACCCCACTCGAAGGCCGCAGTCTTGGTGAAGTTGTCCATGCCCGAGCGCGCTGCGCCGGAATGGCCCATGCCGGGCATGCCACCCCACATGTCGGCGAGCATGTTGACGATGTTGCCGCCGTGTTTGCTCATCGACTGATTGAACACTTCCCGGGCCATCAGAAATCCACCGACCAGATTGGTCCGCAGCACGGTTTCGAAACCTTTCTGATTGATCGAAGCCAGCGGCGACGGATACTGGCCACCGGCATTGTTGACCAGACCGTGGATCGGCCCGTGTTCGGCGATCAGCTCACTGACCAGCAGTTTTACCGCTTCTTCATCGCGGATATCGCAGGCCTGCCAGTGCGCACGGCCACCGTCCTCGGCGATTTCGGCGGCGACGCGTTCGAGCTTTTCAGGCTTGCGCCCGACCAGCAGCACGTTGGCGCCGAGCGCCGCCAGTTCATGCGCGGTGCAGCGGCCAATGCCGCTGCCGCCACCGGTGACGATAATGCTCTGGCCGCTGAACAGTCCGGCCTGGAAAATCGATGCGTAGGCCATGAAGCTCAACCTCTAGTCGAGTTGTTCGGCGATGCTCTGCGGCACCGGTATGCGGATTTCAAGCAGTTGCTGGGCGAAGGCCTTGCCTTGCGGGTCGATGCGCAGACTGGCGACACCGCCGCCGCCGAGGGCGTTTTCCAGCAGGAAGTTAAGGCTGTGGGTGCCGGGCAGGTACCAGCGCTCGACCCGCCCGTCATGCGGATCGAGCACATGGCCCATCCAGTCTGCGACCACCGCTGGCGTCAGCGCTGCGGCGATCCACGGCAGGTATTCGGGCTTGCGTGGCATGACGCCGATGTTGCTGTGGTTGCCTTTGTCGCCGGAACGCGCCACGGCGAGTTTTACCAGCGGCACATCGGTATCGGCGCGGCCCTGCGGTTCGGGTGGTTGATGGGGCAGGGCTGAGGTCGGGGTTTGCGCTGCGGCGGGCGAGGGCAGGCTGCACGGATGACGTTCGCCAGCCATCTCGACTTGCAACGTGCAGGCATTTTTATCGATCAGAAACGAGAACAGGCGGATCAGCGGATACACCGTCGGACGGCCGCCGATGATGCCGGTCAAACCCGGCGCCATGCCGGTCGCGGCCTGAGCGATCTCCTTGGAGAACAGCACCAGCGCTCGTTTATCCGGGTGACGTACGGCAATTTTGATCACCACTTCGCGGCTGTCCTGACGCTGACCGTGCGGGCCGTAAGTGGCCTCGCTGCCAAGCAGTTCAACATGGGTTTCGCTGTAGGGCGCCCAGCCGCGCTGGCTGAACATTTCTGCGGTTTTGTCGATGATCGCCCGACTGACGCGCCGCGCCTTGGCGACCGCATCGATGCCCGCGATCAGGCAACTGGCGGTGCAGCGAAAACCGTCCGGACAGGTGGCGCTGACCTTGTATTGATCGCTGGGCGGCAGGCCTTTGGCGCCATGGACATGAACGGCGTTTTTGCCATGTTGCCGGAGTTCGACCTGAGTGAAATCACAGATCACGTCGGGCAATAAATAAGCCTGTGGATCGCCGATTTCATACAGCATCTGCTCGCCGACGGTCAGCGGTGTGATCAGGCCGCCGCTGCCTTCGGGTTTGCTGACGATGAACTGGCTGTCGGCGCTGACTTCGACGATCGGAAAACCGATGTGTTCGTAATCCGGCACGTCGCGCCAGTCGGTGAAGTTGCCGCCGCTGCATTGCGCGCCGCATTCGATGATGTGCCCGGCCAGTGTGGCCTGGGCCAGTTTGTCGTAGTCGTGCCACGACCAGCCGAACTCATGCACCAGCGCCGCGCTGACCACGGCGCTGTCGACCACCCGGCCAGTGATGACGATATCGGCGCCGAGCTTCAGCGCTTCGACGATGCCCGGCGCGCCGAGGTAGGCATTGGTCGACACGCACAGCGGCGGCAGTGGGGCGCCGCTGAACATCTCGCTGATACCGCTGAGCTGTTTGAATTGCGGCTGGAGGTCATCGCCAAGCAGCACAGCGATCTTCAGCGCGACGCCGGCGCGATCACACGCGGCTTGCAGGGCGGCGGCGCAGGCCTGTGGATTGACTCCGCCGGCGTTGCTGATGACGCGGATATTTTGCTCGGCCAATTGTGCCAGCAGCGGTGTCAGCACTTCGATGAAATCGCTGGCGTACCCGGCCTGCGGGTCTTTCATGCGTGCGCCGGCCATGATCGACATCGTGATCTCGGCCAGATAATCAAACACCAGATAATCCAGGCGTCCGCCGGCCACCAGTTGCGCGGCGGCGGTCGACGTGTCGCCCCAGAAGGCGCTGGCGCATCCGATCCGCACGGTATTTGGCATTTTTATCTCCGACTCAGCGATCTGCGACAGAAGTGTCTGGAGGCTACCAAGCAAGCGCTTGGTTTGTAAACACTTGAAACTATCTTCTGCCCAAGCGCTTGCTTGGTTGCCGCTGGCGGCTTAAATTGCGCGCAACCCTGCGGTTTCAGGGGGCAACACACTGATCGACTGTAGGAGAGAACGGGTGGACGAGCAAAAAGCCCTGAGGGTCATGCGTGATTTGGTCGACAGCGGCCAGTTGACCGATCCCGACAGCGCCCGCGGCAAATTACTGCAAGTGGCAGCTCACCTGTTTCGCAACAAAGGCTACGAACGCACCACCGTGCGTGATCTGGCCGGCGCGGTCGGCATCCAGTCCGGCAGCATTTTTCACCACTTCAAGAGCAAGGACGAAATCCTGCGCGCGGTGATGGAAGAAACCATTCGCTACAACACCGCTTTGATGCGCGCGGCACTGGCGGATGCCGCCAATGTCCGCGAGCGTGTGTTGGCGCTGATCCGCTGTGAATTGCAGTCGATCATGGGCGGCAGCGGCGAGGCCATGGCGGTGCTGGTCTATGAGTGGCGCTCGCTGTCCGAAGAAGGCCAGGCCAAAGTGCTGGCGCTGCGCGATATCTACGAAGAAATCTGGTTGCAAGTACTGGGTGAAGCCAAGGACGCGGGCTTCATTCGTGGCGATGTTTTTATTACCCGACGTTTCCTGACCGGTGCACTGTCCTGGACCACCACCTGGTTCCGTGCTGGCGGCAGTTTGAGCCTCGATCAACTGGCCGACGAAGCGTTGATTCTGGTCCTCGAAGAGCGTTGAGCCACTTTCTATCCGGCCGGGAAACTGGCTAACTGGGCGAAACCGCCTAGCTTGAATGCATTGATCGGTATTTTTTTTCGGGGAGTGGGGTGTTTTGAAGTCTTTGCCAATTCGGACCGTCGCGGGGTTGATGCTCGCAGCGCTGGCTGCATTATGGGTATTGCCCGCTCAGGCCGCGCAATTGGTCCGGGTCGGCGCGGCGCATTTTCCGCCGTACACCATCCGCCCGGAAAACGGCGCCGACACCGGTCTGCTGCCGCAACTGGTCGAGGCGCTGAACCGCCTGCAAAGCGACTATCAGTTCGTCCTGGTGCCCACGTCGATTCCCCGGCGTTTCGGTGATTTCAAGCAGGGCCGGATCGACATGGCGATCTTCGAGAACCCTGACTGGGGCTGGAAAGACATACCCCACAGCGACGTCGACATGGGCCTGGAAGATGCCGAGATATTTGTCGCGCAACGTGCAGACGGCCGTCAGCAGAACTACTTCGCCGACCTCAAAGGCAAGCGCCTGGCGCTGTTCAGCGGCTATCACTACGAGTTTGCCGCCTTCAACGCCGACCCCAAATATCTGGCCCAGCAATTCAACGCCACGCTGACCTATTCCCACGACAGCAACTTGCTGATGGTGCTGCGCTCGCGCGCCGATATTGCCCTGGTGACCCGCTCGTACCTGAGCGATTACCTGCTGCGTAACGAGAAGGTCCGTGATGAGCTGCTGGTCTCGCAGCGCGTCGATCAGATCTACCACCACTATGCGATTCTGCGCCCGGCGGCGCCGATCAGCGGCGTGGCCTTCGGCAAGCTGTTGCAGGCGCTTCGCGACAACGGCGAAATGCTGAAGATTTTCGATCCGTACAAAATCGCCGTGGTGCCGGTGCTCAATCGCTGATACGCCAATTTGCGCTGAAAGGCTAAATTTCCGCCTGCCGCTCACGTCACATCGTCTAACTGTCGACGATTATCGTGAGCCCGCCCCATGTCCAATCTGAATGACCTGACTGCCCTGGCGTTGCCTTCGGGCAGCCACCTGATTGCTGATGCCGGCGAAAGCCGTTTGAGCCTGAGCCTTGACGGCCAGCCGCTGATTCGCCTGCGCCTTGATCGCGACGCGAAGGGCCCGATCCAGATCGATGAGCGCTTCGCGTTGCCGCCGGGGCAAGCGCTGTGGGCGGCCTGTTACTGGCTGTTTGCGCGTGATCCGGCGTGCCAGCAACTGACCTGGCAACTGGATCAGCCACCGACCGAAGCCTTGCTCAGCGGTTTGTTGATCGGTACCGAGGTGGCCGGCGAATATCGCTGCGAACGCGCGCTGTTCTGGCAATTGCCGCAGCCCTGGCTCGGAACATCGCTGACCGGCAGTTATCCGCAACAAATGATCATCAGCGAAGGCAAGCGCCATCCACGACGCCCGATCAAACCGCGCGGTGAGGTCTATCGGCGTTTCGACGCACGGCTCGGCGCCTGGATTTCCTTGCGAACCGTGGAAATCGAAGAGGATTTGCCGCGTTTCAACCGCTGGCAGAACAGCCCGCGGGTGGCCAGCTTCTGGCAGGAGGAGGGCAGCCTCGACAAGCATCGCGAGTACCTGAGCAAACTCGAGGCTGACCCGCACACGCTGACCTTGATCGGCTGCTTCGACGATCAGCCGTTTGCCTATTTCGAAGCCTATTGGGCCAAGGAGGATCGCATCGCGCCGTTTTACGACGCCGATGATTATGATCGCGGCATCCACATGCTGGTCGGCGAGGAGGACCACCGCGGCCCGCACAAAGTGGCGAGCTGGTTATCGGCGCTGGTGCATTACCTGTTTCTTGATGATCCACGCACGCAGCGAGTGGTCGCAGAACCAAGGGCCGACAACGCGAAGATGATCGGTCACATGCACAACCAGTGTTTTCACTGCGAAAAGGAATTCGACTTTCCGCACAAGCGCGCGGCGCTGATGATGCTCGGGCGTGAGCGGTTTTTTGATCGCTGCAAGCTGGCCTGAGGTGATCGGGCTTGAGATCCGTTGCGGTCTTGAGTCCGTCTTCGCGAGCAGGCTCGCTCCCACATGGATCTGTGTTTTTCACAAAACCCTGTGGGAGCTTGCTCACGAATGGCGTGACGCAAAAACCAGATCCTAACGACGACCCACAACCACCGCATCCCGCCGGCTGCCCGAAACCTTGCGGCAGTGCACCAGCGCATCACGAATCATGAAGTTGACCAGGGTCGGCGAGACGCCGAGTTCCTTGGCGATGTCCTTTTGCGGCACGCCGTGCAGGCGATACATCTCGAACGCATAGCGCGTGCGGCTGGGCAGCTCGGTCAGGGCGTCGGCAATGTTTTCCAGGGTCGAGAAATTGATGTGCGAGGTTTCCGGCGAAGCACCCTGGATGACCACATTCAGCCCTTCCTCTTCAGGGCCGGAGTATTTCTGCTCGAGCGCCTGTTTGCGGTAGTGATCGATCGCGAGGTTGCGCACGATCTGGAACAGATAACTCAGTTGCGCCTTGATCGATGAGGTGATCGGTGGCGCCGATTGCAGGCGGAAAAACGCATCCTGCACCACGTCCTCGGCGCGTGAGCGGCAACCGGTAATGCGCGCGGCGATCTTGACCAGAATCAGCCGGTTGTCGACGAATGCCTGAAGTAGCGGTGAATCGCACCTGCTTGTGGATACTTGTTCCGTCATGGAAATCACCTTGCTGCCAAATTGGTTAGTGGGACGCCCCTGGGGGCAGGGCTGTCCTACACATCGAGCGACAAATTATGCTGAATGATAATGATTGTCAATTGAGAAAGAGAACTAATGCTGCAAGCAAGTGTGTTTTGCGAGCTGCGACACGCCGCCGCACCCCAGCCCCGTTGAGGGGCGCGTCTGTCGACTAATTATTTGCAGACGTCATCCGTTCTCATCTGTGAATGGCTGCGGGTATTGCTCCCCGCCAGACAGCATTCCGATGCCTTGCGCGGTCGGCACAGACCGCGCCCCTGCACGCCTTTTCGCAAGGCGTGACGCCGCAACCCGATTCCATCAGCAAGCCGAATTCAGGCAGGAAACCTCATGACCGACGCGTTCGAACTCCCCAGCACCCTGGTCCATGCCCTTCAGCGCCGTGCGGCCCTGACGCCGGATCGACTGGCCTTGCGTTTTCTTGCCGAAAACCAGGAGCAGGCTGTGGTACTCAGTTATCGCGAACTCGATCAGCGGGCGCGGACCATCGCCGCCGCGTTGCAGGCTGAGGCGCAATCAGGCGACCGCGCGGTGTTGCTGTTTCCCAGCGGCCCGGATTACGTCGCGGCGTTTTTTGGGTGCCTGTACGCCGGCGTGATCGCAGTGCCGGCCTATCCGCCGGAATCGGCACGACGTCATCATCAGGAACGACTGCTGTCGATCATTGCCGATGCCGAACCGCGCCTGTTGCTGACCAGCGCCGATCTGCGCGAGGCCTTGCAGCAGATCGAAGGTGCGCCGCCGCTGCTGTGCGTCGACAGCCTCGACGAGGCGCTGGTGCAAAACTGGCGCGAGCCGACGCTGACGGCAGATCACATCGCCTTCCTGCAATACACCTCCGGCTCCACCGCACTGCCCAAAGGCGTGCAGGTCAGCCACGGCAATCTGGTCGCCAACGAACAGTTGATCCGCCATGGTTTCGGCATCGACGTCAATCCGGACGACGTGATCGTCAGCTGGCTGCCGCTGTACCACGACATGGGCCTGATCGGCGGTTTGCTGCAGCCGATCTTCAGCGGCGTGCCGTGCATCCTCATGTCGCCGGCGTATTTCCTCGGTCGACCGTTGCGCTGGCTCGAGGCGATCAGCGAATACGGCGGCACCATCAGTGGCGGACCGGATTTTGCCTATCGCTTGTGCAGCGAACGGGTCAGCGAATCCGCATTGGCGCGCCTCGATTTGAGTCGCTGGCGCGTGGCGTATTCCGGCTCCGAACCGATCCGCCTCGACAGCCTCGAACGCTTCGCCGAAAAGTTTTCCGCATGCGGTTTCAGCGCTGACAGTTTCATGGCCTCGTACGGCTTGGCCGAAGCCACACTGTTCGTTGCCGGCACGCCGCGCGGCACCGGCATTCCAGCGTTGCGTGTCGACGATCAAGCCTTGGCGCAGAACCGCGCCGAGCCGGGTGATGGCAGCGCGATCATGAGCTGCGGCATCAGCCAGCCGGAGCACGCGGTGCTGATCGTCGAACCGAATTCGCTGGAAGAACTGGCGGATAACGCCGTCGGCGAAGTGTGGGCCACCGGGCCGAGCATCGCTCACGGCTACTGGCGCAACCCCGAGGCCAGCGCCAAAACCTTCGTCCAGCACGCCGGCCGTACCTGGCTGCGTACGGGGGATCTGGGGTTTCTGCGCAACGGTGAACTGTTCATCACCGGGCGCTTGAAAGACATGCTGATCGTGCGTGGTCATAACCTCTATCCGCAGGACATCGAGAAGACCGTCGAGAACGAAGTGGAAGTGGTGCGCAAGGGCCGCGTCGCTGCGTTCGCCGTCAATCATGAGGGCGAGGAGGGCATCGGTATTGCTGCGGAAATCAGCCGCAGCGTGCAGAAAGTCCTTGCGCCGCAAGCCTTGATCAAGGCCATTCGCCAAGCGGTGGCCGAGGCGTATCAACAGGCGCCAAGCGTGGTGATCCTGCTGAATCCGGGCGCCTTGCCGAAAACATCCAGCGGCAAATTGCAGCGCTCGGCGTGCCGCACGGGTCTGGCCGATGGCAGCCTCGACAGCTACGCGCTGTTCCCGTCGACGTCGACGACGACCGAGTCCCAGGCCGCGCCAGCCAGCGGCTCGGATCTGCAAGCGCGGATCGGGCAGATCTGGGCCGAACAACTGAACGTCAAACAGGTCGCTGGCGACGATCATTTTTTCCTGCTCGGCGGCAACTCGATCGCGGCCACGCAGGTGATCGCCCGGGTGCGCGAAGAACTCGCGCTGGAGCTGAACCTGCGTCTGCTGTTCGAAGCGCCAACCCTGTCTGCATTCACCGCTGCGGTGGCGCAACAGCAACAGGCCGGTGGCAGCGCACAAGGGGCAATCACCGCGTTGTCGCGCAGCGAGCCGATGCCGCAATCGCTGGCACAGAACCGCTTGTGGATCACTTGGCAACTCGATCCGCACAGCAGCGCTTACAACATTCCCGGCGCCCTGCGCTTGCGCGGCGAACTCGACGAGGTCGCGCTGCGCAGCAGTTTCCAGCAACTGATCGAGCGCCACGAATCCCTGCGCACTCGCTTCTTCGAGCGCGACGGCGTCGCCTTGCAGCAAGTGCTGGCGGCAGGCGAGTTCAACCTGCAAGTGATCGACCTCAGCGACGTGCCGACTACCGAGCGTGAAGCTCGCGCGCAGCAAATCCGCGATGACCAGGCGCATACGCGATTCGATCTGGAAAAAGGCCCGCTGCTCAGGGTGAGCCTGATTCGTCTAGATGACGAAGATCACCAATTGCTGGTGACGATGCACCACATCATTGCCGACGGTTGGTCGCTGAACATCCTGCTCGACGAGTTCTCGCGCCTGTACGCCGCCGCCAGTCAAGGCGCGACAGCTGAACTGCCAGCGCTGCCCACGCAATACGCCGACTACGGCAACTGGCAGCGCCAATGGCTGGCGCAAGGCGAGGGCGAGCGGCAACTGGCGTACTGGCAAGCGCAACTGGGCGACGAGCACCCGGCACTGGAACTCGCCACCGATCACCCACGTTCCGCCCAGCAAAAACACAGCGCAGCGCGGCATAGCCTGCGGCTGGGCGCGAGCCTCAGCGCAGCCATCCGCAACACTGCACAGGCGCATGAATCGACCACTTTCATGCTGTTGCTCGCCGCTTGGCAAAGCCTGTTGTATCGCTACAGCGGTCAGCGCGACATTCGCATTGGCGTGCCCAATGCCAACCGCCCACGCCTGGAAACCCAAGGGCTGATCGGTTTCTTCATCAACACCCAGGTGCTGCGTGCGCAGATCGATTCGCGCCAGTCGTTTGCCCAATTGCTGGCCGAGACACGCCTGGCCGCACTTGGCGCACAAGCGCATCAGGATCTGCCGTTCGAACAGCTGCTCGAAGCCTTTCCGCAGGCGCGCGAACATGGCCTGTTCCAGGTCATGTTCAACCATCAGCAGCGCGACCTCAGTGCGCTCAAGCGCTTGCCGGGGCTGCTCGCCGAGGAGCTGCCGTGGCACAGCCGCGAAGCCAAGTTCGACCTGCAACTGCACAGCGAAGAAGACCGCAACGGACGCCTGACCCTGTCATTCGATTACGCCAGCGAATTGTTCGACGCGGCCACCATCGAGCGACTGGCCGAGCATTTCTGCAACCTGTTGCGCGATGTCTGCGAGCAGCCGCAGCAGGCGATCGGCGATCTGCAATTGCTGACCATCACCGAGCACGACCAGCAAAATGCCTGGGCCAGCGAAGCCTGCGCCCCGGCGCAACAATGGCTGCCGGAACTGCTCAATCAACAGGCAGGCCTGACCCCGCAGCGCACCGCGCTGGTGTGGGACGGCGGCAGTCTCGATTTCGCCGAACTGCATGCGCAGGCCAACCGCCTCGCGCATTATCTGCGCGACAAGGGCGTCGGTCCGGATGTTTGCGTTGGGATCGCCGCCGAGCGTTCGCCGCAACTGCTGATCGGTCTGTTGGCCATCATCAAGGCTGGCGGCGCCTACGTGCCGCTGGACCCGGATTATCCAGCCGAGCGGCTGGCCTACATGCTGCGTGACAGCGGCGTCGAATTGCTTCTGACCCAGACCCGATTGCTCGAGCGCTTGCCGGCCAGCGACGGCGTCAGCGTGATCGCCATGGACGCCCTGCATCTGGAAAACTGGCCGAGCCAGGCACCGGGTCTGCACCTGCATGGCGATAACCTCGCTTACGTGATTTACACCTCGGGCTCCACCGGCCAGCCAAAAGGCGTCGGCAATACCCACGCGGCACTGGCCGAACGTCTGCAATGGATGCAGAACACTTACCGTCTCGATGAAACCGATGTGCTGATGCAAAAAGCGCCGATCAGTTTCGACGTCTCGGTGTGGGAGTGCTTCTGGCCATTGATCACCGGCGCACGGTTGTTGCTCGCCGGTCCCGGTGAACATCGCGATCCGCATCGCATCGCCCGGCTCGTGCAGCAGTTTGGCGTGACCACGCTGCATTTCGTGCCACCGCTGCTGGCGCTGTTCATCGACGAACCGCTGAGCATCGAATGCACCAGCCTGCGCCGGGTTTTTTCTGGCGGTGAAGCGCTACCCGCCGAACTGCGCAACCGCTTGCTGGCCCAGTTGCCGGCGGTGCAACTGCACAACCGTTATGGCCCGACCGAAACCGCGATCAACGTCACCCACTGGCATTGCACCAGCGCCGATGGCGCGCGCTCACCGATTGGCCGTCCGCTGGGCAATGTGATTTGCCGTGTGCTCGATGCCGATCTCAATCCTCCGCCGGCCGGTGTGCCGGGCGAGTTGTGCATCGGCGGCATTGGCCTGGCTCGCGGATACCTGGGGCGTCCGTCGTTGACTGCCGAACGCTTTGTCGTCGATCCGCTGGGCGAGACGGGCGCACGTTTGTATCGCACCGGTGACCGTGCGCGCTGGACCGCCGATGGCGTGATCGAATACCTCGGCCGTCTCGATCAACAGGTCAAACTGCGCGGCTTCCGCGTCGAGCCGGAAGAAATCGAAGCGCGTCTGCTTGCGCAGGAAGGCGTCGCTCAAGCCGTGGTGCTGGTGCGTGAAACCGCTGCCGGCGCGCAACTGATCGGCTACTTCACCGCAACCGATCCTCGCGAAAACCACGACGAGCAAATTATCCGTCTGAAAACCGCACTGGCCGCCGAGCTGCCGGAGTACATGGTCCCGGCGCAACTGCTGCGCCTCGACGCCATGCCGTTGAGCCCCAGCGGCAAACTCGACCGCTGTGCCTTGCCCGAGCCGCAATGGCAGCTGCGCGAGCACGTCGAACCGGTGACCGAGCTGCAACAGCAGATCGCCGCGATCTGGCGTGAGGTGCTGGGCCTGACCCGGGTCGGTCTGCGCGACGATTTCTTCGCCCTCGGCGGTCATTCGCTGCTGGCCACGCAAATCATCTCGCGCACCCGTGAGGCCTGCGACGTCGAGCTGCCGCTGCGTGCCTTGTTCGAGCACAGCGAACTCGCTGATTTCGCCGAGCAGGTTCGGCAGATTCAGCTCAGCGGGCGCACCAACGAACAGCCACCGATCGCCAAAGTCGATCGCAGCCAAGCGGTGCCGTTGTCCTATTCGCAACAGCGCATGTGGTTCCTCTGGCAGATGGAACCGGACAGCCCGGCGTACAACGTCGGCGGCATGGCGCGGCTGCGCGGCGTGTTGCGTGTCGAACATTTTGAAGCGGCCCTGCAAGCACTGATCCTGCGTCACGAAACCTTGCGTACCACATTCCCCAGCATCGACGGCGTCGCCCGCCAGCAGGTGCATGGCGAAACGGGTGTGCGCATGGGCTGGAAGGATTTCACCGGCTCTGCTGCTGACCTGCGCGAGCAAAAGGTCCAGCAACTGGCTGACGAAGAAGCGCATCGGCCGTTCGATCTGGAAACCGGCCCGCTGCTGCGCGCCTGTCTGGTGAAGACCGCCGAGCACGAGCATTACTTCGTCCTGACCTTGCACCACATCGTCACCGAAGGCTGGGCGATGGACATTTTCGCCCGCGAACTCAGCGCGTTGTACGAAGCCTTTGTCGATGAGCGTGAATCGCCGCTGGAGCCGCTGCCGGTGCAGTATCTGGACTACAGCGTCTGGCAGCGCCACTGGCTGGAATCCGGCGAGCGTCAGCGTCAGCTCGACTACTGGACCGCGCAACTGGGCCGCGAACATCCATTGCTGGAACTGCCGGGCGACCGCCCCCGTCCGCCAGTACAAAGTCATCAGGGCGAACTGTTCCGTTTTGACCTCAGCGACGACCTCGCCGCGCGGGTGCGGGCATTCAATGCGCAACACGGTCTGACCCTGTTCATGACCATGACGGCTGCGCTCGCCACCTTGCTGTACCGCTACAGCGGCCAGACCGATCTGCGCATCGGCGCGCCGGTGGCCAACCGCATCCGCCCGGAAAGCGAAGGGCTGATCGGGGCGTTCCTCAACACCCAGGTGTTGCGTTGCCAGCTCGACGGCAGGATGTCGGTCGGCGAACTCTTCGAACAGGTACGCCATACGGTGATCGAAGGTCAGTCGCATCAGGACCTGCCGTTCGATCATCTGGTCGAGGCATTGCAGCCACCGCGCAGCGCTGCCTATAACCCGTTGTTCCAGGTGATGTGCAACGTGCAGCGCTGGGAATTTCAGCAGAGCCGCAGCCTGGCCGGGATGACCGTCGAGTATCTGGCCAACGATGCCCGCGCGACCAAATTCGATCTCAACCTGGAGGTCACCGACCTCGATCAGCGCCTCGGTTGCTGCCTGACCTACAGCACCGATCTGTTCGACGAACCGACCATTGCGCGCATGGCCGGGCACTGGCGCAACCTGCTCGAAGCGCTGATCGCCGACCCGCAGCAACGCCTCGGCGAACTGCCGTTACTTGATCCAGCCGAGCAACAACACGTGCTCGACAGCCTCGGCATCGAGCCGGGCACGCATCGACTCGACCAGTGCATCCATCACCTGTTCGCCGAACAGGCACTGGCGCGCCAAAATGCATCGGCGCTGACCTTTGCCGGGCAAACCCTGAGCTACGCCGAACTCGATGCCCGCGCCAATCGTCTGGCCTGGGCCCTGCGCGAACGCGGCGTCGGCCCGCAAGTGCGGGTCGGTCTGGCGCTGGAGCGTTCGCTGGAAATGGTCATCGGCCTGCTGGCGATTCTCAAGGCCGGCGGCGCGTATGTGCCCCTCGACCCGGAATACCCGCTCGACCGTCTGCACTACATGATCGAAGACAGCCGCATCGGTCTGCTGCTCAGTGATCGGGCAATGCTCGCCGCCCTCGGTGAGCTGCCTCAAGGCGTCGTGCGCTGGTGCCTGGAAGACGACAGTGCGGCGCTGGCCGATTACCCGGTGACCGAGCTGCCGTTGATCAGTCTGCCGCAGCATCAGGCGTACCTGATCTACACCTCGGGTTCGACCGGCAAACCGAAAGGCGTGGTGGTTTCCCACGGCGAAATCGCCATGCACTGCCAAGCGGTGATCGAGCGTTTCGGCATGCGCCCCGACGACTGCGAGCTGCACTTCTATTCGATCAACTTCGACGCCGCCACCGAGCGGCTGCTGGTGCCGTTGCTCAGCGGCGCGCAGGTTGTACTGCGTGCGCAAGGTCAGTGGGACGCCGAGGAAATCTGCGGTTTGATCCGCACACATCAAATCAACGTCCTCGGTTTCACCCCGAGTTATGGCAGCCAGTTGGCGCAGTTCCTCGCCACGCAAAACCAAATCCTGCCGGTGCGGATGATCATTACTGGCGGCGAAGCGCTGACCGGTGAGCACCTGCAACGGATTCGCGCGGCATTCAAACCGGCGCTGTTCTTCAATGCCTATGGCCCGACCGAAACCGTGGTCATGCCGTTGGCCAGTCTGGCGCCAGAGGTGCTGGAGGAGGGCGCTGGCAGCGTGCCGATCGGCAGCGTGATCGGCGCGCGTGTGGCGTACATTCTCGACGCCGATCTGGCGCTGGTGCCGCAAGGTGCGACCGGTGAACTGTTCATCGGTGGCGCCGGGCTGGCGCAGGCCTATCACGATCGTCCGGGCATCAGCGCCGAGCGTTTCGTCGTTGATCCGTTTGCCGCTGATGGCGGGCGCATGTACCGCACCGGCGATCTGGTGCGCCAGCGTGCCGATGGTCTGGTGGAATATCTGGGGCGTATCGATCATCAGGTGAAGATTCGCGGTTTCCGCATCGAACTCGGTGAAATCGAAACCCGCCTGCTCGATCACGAGTCGATTCGCGAAGCGGTAGTGCTCGCGCTCGATGCGCCAAGCGGCAAGCAACTGGTCGGCTATCTGGTGACTGAAGTCGCCGGGCAAAGCGAAGCCAGCCAAATCGAACTGCGCGAAGCGTTGAAGGCCCATCTCAAGGCACAACTGCCGGATTACATGGTGCCGACCCATCTGATTCTGTTGGCGAGCATGCCGCTGACCGCCAACGGCAAACTCGACCGCCGCGCCTTGCCCGCGCCGGACCCTGAACTCAACCGTCAGGACTATGTGGCGCCGAGCAATGAACTGGAGCAGAGCCTCGCGCAGATCTGGTGCGATGTGCTTAACGTCAAGCAGGTCGGCCTTAACGACAACTTCTTTGAACTCGGCGGTGACTCGATTCTGTCGATTCAGGTGGTCAGCCGTGCGCGTCAACAGGGCATTCATTTCAGCCCGCGGGATCTGTTCCAGCATCAGACCGTGCACAGCCTCGGCGCCGTCGCCAGCCGCACCGAGCGGGTGACGGCCGAGCAGGGTCTGGTGACCGGTGAATCGCGTCTGACGCCGATTCAGCACTGGTTCTTCGACAGCGACATTCCCCAGCGACAGCACTGGAACCAGGCGTTGTTGCTGGAGCCAAGTGTGGCGCTGCAACCGCAGATTCTCGGGCAAGCACTGCTGGCGGTGATCGAGCACCACGATGCATTGCGTCTGCGTTTCACCGAGGTCAATGGTCAGTGGCAAGCGACCCATGAACCCCTGTCCGCTGCGAATTTTTTCTGGCACCGCCGCGTCGAGTCGATGGAGGCGTGCGAAGCGCTGTTCGCCGAGGCCCAGCGCAGCCTCGATCTGACGCAAGGCCCGCTGCTACGGGCGGTGCTGGTCGACGGCCCGCAAGGCCAGCAACGTCTGTTCATGGCGATTCATCACTTGGTGGTCGACGGTGTTTCGTGGCGTGTTTTGCTCGACGATGTGCAAACGGTCTATCGCCAGCTCGACGCCGAGCAGCCGCTGCAGCTGCCGGCGAAGACCAGCGCGTTCAAGGATTGGGCCGCACGTCTGCAGGCTTACGCCGGCAGCGAATCCCTGCGCGAGGAACTCGGTTGGTGGCAGGCCCAACTGGCCGGCCCGAGTATCGATCTGCCGTGTGCGAATCCCCAGGGCGGACAACAGCATCGTCACGCGCAAACCGTCAGCGTGCGTCTCGATGCCGAGCGGACCCGGCAACTGCTGCAACAGGCACCGAGCGCTTACCGCACGCAGGTCAACGACTTGCTGCTGACCGCGCTGGCCCGTGTGCTGTGCCGTTGGACGGGCGAGGCATCGGCGCTGATTCAACTGGAAGGCCACGGCCGCGAAACCCTGTTCGACGAGATCGACCTGACCCGCACGGTTGGCTGGTTCACCAGCGCTTACCCGCTGCGCCTGACCCCGTGCGCCAGTGAAGAAAGCGCCGGGCAGGGCGCGTCGATCAAAGCGATCAAAGAGCAATTGCGTGCAGTGCCGCACAAAGGTCTGGGCTACGGTGTGCTGCGTTATCTGGCCGACGATGCCAGCCGTGCGAGCATGACCGCGCTGCCGATCGCGCCGATCACCTTCAACTACCTCGGCCAGTTCGACCAGAGTTTCGCCAGCGATGCGCTGTTCCGTCCGCTCGACGAGCCGCTCAGTGCCGCCCACGATCCGCAGGCGCCGTTGCCGAACGAGTTGAGTGTCGACAGTCAGGTCTACGGCGGCGAACTGCAGCTGCGCTGGACCTTCAGCGCCGAGCGTTATGACGCAGAGTCCATCGCTGATCTGGCCGATGCCTACCTGGCTGAGCTGCAGAGTCTGATTGCCCATTGCCTGCAAGACGAGGCCGGTGGCCTGACGCCGTCGGACTTCCCGCTGGCGCAACTGACCCAGGCGCAACTCGATGCGCTACCGGTGCCGGCCGCGCACATCGAAGACGTCTATCCGCTGACGCCGATGCAGGAAGGCATGCTGCTGCACACCTTGCTCGAACCGGGCACTGGTCTTTACTACATGCAGGATCGCTACCGCATCAACAGTGAACTCGACCCCGAGCGTTTCGCCCAGGCGTGGCAAGCGGTGGTCGCCCGCCATGAAGCGTTGCGTGCATCGTTCTGCTGGAACGTCGGCGCAGACATGCTGCAAGTGATCCACACGCCGGGTCGCACGCCGATCGACTACCTGGACTGGAGCGCCATCGCCGAAGCCGAGCAGGAACCGCAGCTGCAAGCGCTGCTGAAGCTCGAGCGCGAGGCCGGTTTCGATCTGCTCGCTCAAGCGCCGTTTCATCTGCGTCTGATCAAAGTCGGCGCGGCGCGTTACTGGTTCATGATGAGCAACCACCACATCCTCATCGATGCCTGGTGCCGCTCGTTGCTGATGAACGATTTCTTCGAGATCTACAGCGCCCTCGGCGAAGGCCGCGAAGCGCAGTTGAGCACGCCGCCGCGTTATCGCGATTACATCGGCTGGCTGCAACGCCAGAGCCTGGCCGAGGCGCGGCAGTGGTGGCAGCAGAACCTGCAAGGGTTCGAGCGCACCACACCGATCCCGAGCGACCGTCCGTTCCTGCGTGAACATGCCGGCGAAAGCGGTGGGATGATCGTTGGCGACTGCTACACCCGCCTCGATATCGAGGACGGTGTGCGGCTGCGTGAACTGGCGCAGGCGCATCAGCTGACCATCAACACGTTTGCGCAAGCGGCGTGGGCGCTGGTCTTGCGTCGCCTCAGCGGTGATCGCGACGTGCTGTTTGGCGTCACCGTGGCCGGGCGCCCGGTGGACATGCCAGAGATGCAACGCACGGTGGGCCTGTTCATCAACAGCATCGCGCTGCGCGTGCAGATGCCAGCGGACGGTGAGCGCTGCAGCGTGCGGCAATGGCTGAGCGCGCTGCTCGACAGCAACATGCAGTTGCGCGAGTACGAATATTTGCCGCTGGTGAACATCCAGGAACAAAGCGAATTGCCCAAGGGCCAGCCGCTGTTCGACAGTCTGTTCGTCTTCGAAAACGCCCCGGTGGAAGTCTCGGTGCTGGATCGGGCGCAGAGCCTTAACGCGACCTCGGATTCCGGCCGCACCCACACCAATTTCCCGCTGACGGCGGTGTGCTATCCGGGCGATGACCTCGGTCTGCACCTGTCGTATGACCAGCGTTATTTCGACGAGTCAACGGTTGAACGCATGCTCGCTGAGTTCAAGCGTTTGCTGCTGGCGCTGGTCGAGGGTTTCCATGGCGACATGGCCGAGCTGCCGCTGCTCGGTGCGCAAGAGCGGGATTTCCTCCTGCACGGTTGCAACCAGAGTGCGCGGGATTATCCGCTGGAGCAGAGCTACGTCGCGCTGTTCGAAGCGCAGGTCGCCGCGCATCCGCAATGCATCGCGGCCAGCTGTCTGGATCAACAGCTGAGCTATGCCGAACTGAACCAGCGCGCCAACCGCCTCGGTCACGCACTGGTCGCCGCCGGGGTGACCTTCGATCAACCGGTAGCGCTGCTGAGCGAACGCAATCTCGATCTGCTCGGCATGATCATCGGCAGCTTCAAGGCCGGCGCCGGCTATCTGCCGCTGGACCCGGGCCTGCCGGGCCAGCGCCTGCAACGCATCGTCGAGCTGAGCCGCACGCCGGTACTGGTCTGCAGCCAGGCCTCTCGCGAACAGGCGCAAGCGTTGCTCGATGAATGCGGTTGCGCCCATCGTCCACGGCTGCTGGTCTGGGAAGAACTCCAGGCGGCGGCGACCTCGGCGGACAATCCCGGCCTGTACAGCGCCCCGGACAATCTCGCTTACGTGATCTATACCTCGGGCTCCACCGGGCTGCCGAAAGGGGTGATGGTCGAGCAGCGCGGCATGCTCAACAACCAGTTGAGCAAGGTGCCGTATCTGCAACTGAGCGAAGCCGATGTGATCGCGCAGACCGCTTCGCAAAGCTTCGACATTTCAGTCTGGCAGTTCCTCGCCGCGCCGTTGTTCGGCGCGCGGGTCGACATTGTGCCGAACAGCATCGCCCACGATCCGCAGGGTTTGCTGATGCATGTGCAAGCGCAGGGCATCACCGTGCTGGAAAGTGTGCCGTCGCTGATTCAGGGCATGCTTGCTTCCGAGCGGCTGAGCCTGGATGGCCTGCGCTGGATGCTGCCAACCGGTGAAGCAATGCCGCCGGAGCTGGCCCACCAGTGGCTGCTGCGTTACCCCGACATTGGACTGGTCAACGCTTATGGCCCGGCCGAGTGCTCGGACGATGTGGCGTTCTTCCGTGTCGACATGGCATCGACGCGCGGCAGCTATTTGCCGATCGGCACGCCGACCGACAACAACTTGCTGTACCTGCTTGATGGTGCGCTGGAGTTGGTGCCGCTGGGCGCGGTGGGCGAATTGTGCGTCGCCGGGACGGGCGTCGGACGCGGTTACGTCAGTGATCCGCTGCGCACCGCGCCGGTGTTTGTGCCGAACCCGTTCGGTGCGCCGGGCGAGCGTCTGTATCGCACCGGAGATCTGGCGCGGCGGCGCGCCGATGGCGTGCTGGAATACGTCGGCCGCGTTGATCATCAGGTGAAAATTCGCGGTTACCGCATCGAACTGGGCGAGATCGAAGCCCGCCTGCATGAACAGCCGGAAGTGCGCGACGGTGCGGTGGGTGTGCAGGAGGGGGCTAACGGCAAACATCTGGTGGGTTATCTGGTTGCAGCGGATTCCACACTGAATCCGCAAGAGCGCCTGGAGCGAATCAAACAGCGCCTGCGCGCCGAACTGCCGGAATACATGGTGCCGCTGCATTGGTTGTGGCTCGATCAACTGCCGCTCAACGCCAACGGCAAGCTTGATCGCAAAGCCTTGCCGGCGCTGGAGATCGGCCAGTTGCACAGCCACGACTATCTGGCGCCACGCAATGAGCTGGAGCAGACCCTGGCGGATATCTGGGCCGAGGTGCTGAAGGTCGACACGGTCGGTGTACGCGACAACTTTTTCGAGCTGGGCGGGCATTCGTTGCTGGCCACGCAGATTGCCTCGCGGGTGCAGAAAACCCTGCAACGCGACGTGCCATTGCGGGCGATGTTCGAGTGCAGCACGGTGGAGGAACTGGCCGAGTACATCGATGGACTGGCGGCGAGTGACATCACTGAGGAGAAGGTTGATCGGTTGAATGATCTGATGGCGGAGCTGGAGGGGCTGTAGTTTTTCGGCGCCTGGGCCGGCCTCTTCGCTGGCAAGCCAGCTCCCACAGTTTTTGCGGTGTGCACAAATCTTGTGAACGACGTTGAACCCTGTGGGAGCTGGCTTGCCAGCGATGGCGTCGGTCAATTCAACACAAATCAACCGGTAAGTGACTGTACATTTCGATCCTTGACGATCAGCAACCGGCAGCTCAGTCTGCCGGTTCTGTTTTTTCTCGCGGGGGATGGTCGATGCCTTTTTTCACGATTGACGGACAAGCGCTGCATTACACCGATCAAGGCGCTGGCCCGGCGGTGCTGCTGGCCGGCAGTTACTTGTGGGATCACGCCATGTGGGCGCCGCAGATCGCTGCGCTGGCGCCGCATTATCGGGTGATTGCGCTGGACCTGTGGGGCCATGGCGAGTCGGGGCGGTTGCCGCAAGGTACCTCGTCACTGGATGACATCGCCCGTCAGGCGCAAGCCTTGCTTGACCATCTGCAGATCGACCGCGTCACGCTGGTGGGCCTGTCGGTCGGCGGCATGTGGGGCGTGCGCCTGGCGCTTTCGGCGCCGCAGCGACTCAATGGTCTGGTGCTGATGGACACGTATGTCGGTGTCGAGCCCGAGCCGACCCGCCAGTACTATTTTTCGCTGTTCCAGCAGATCGAAGACAGCGGCGAAATCTCCGGGCAACTGCTGGATATCGTCGTGCCGATCTTCTTCCGACCGGGCATCGATCCGCAGTCGGCGCTGTATCAGGATTTCCGCGCGAAACTGGCGGCGTATTCCGCCGATCGACTGCGCGACAGCATCGTGCCGATGGGGCGCATCACTTTTGGTCGCAATGACTTGTTGCCACGCCTGGGCGAACTGGATGCAGCAGCGACGCTGGTGCTGTGCGGCGATCAGGACAAGCCACGGCCGCCGGCGGAAGCCCGGGAAATGGCTGAGTTGATCGGCTGCCCGTGCGTGTTGGTGCCCGAGGCGGGGCATATCTCCAATCTGGAGAATCCGCAGTTTGTCACGGACGCGTTGTTGAGCTTCCTGAGCGAGCGCAACCTTTAGACCGCGTCATCGTTCTTCGCGAGCAGGCTCGCTCCCACATTTTGATCGCATTCCAGGTGTGGGAGCGAGCCTGCTCGCGAAGGCGTCGGTACACGCGCCCCAAATCAAAGGTTATTTAGGCCCCAGAATCTTCACCAGCTTCTCCGCCGTCGGCGCCCCTTGTTGCTGTTGCAGCTCACCCTTGTCGTCCATGTAGAAGATTGCCGGTGTCGCCTGCAACTCAAGGTCTTCCATCAACTGCATGTTCGCCGCCAGCTTGGTCTGCACCGCCACCGGAATATCCTTCAAGGCTTTGAGCGAGCTGCCCTTGCCAGCCTTTTCGTGATCCTCCAGTGCCTTGGCCGGGTCTTTTGCCGCCAGCAGCGCCGCCGATTTGCCCGGGCTGTCTTCGCGGATGATACCGACCATGATGTGGCGCAATTGCACCTTGCCGGCTTTCACCCACGGCCGCGCCTGCTCCCAAAACATGTTGCAGTACGGGCAGTTCGGATCGCTGAACAAGTACACCGTGCGCGGTGCCTCCTTGTTGCCGTCCTGAATCCAGTTGCTGGCCTCGAACCTGGCCCAGACTTCCTTGGCCATCGGCGCGTAGACCAGTTTCTGCAGGGGTTCGCTGCTCAGGTCCTTGCCGTCGGCGTCGTACAGATTACCCAGCAGCACGTGCTTGCCATCCGGCGTCAGGTACAGCGCCATGCCGCGATTCTGGTATTGCGCCGCATAACCGCGCAGGCCGTCGGGGGCATCGAACTGGCCGACGATCTTCGCGCCCTTGGCTTCGATTTGCTTGATCGCGGCGGGTAGTTCTTCAGCAGCCTGCACCGACGGCAAGTGCAGCAGGGCGCCGCTCAGGGTCAGCGTCAGCAGGTGGCGGAGGCGGGGCATGGCAGTTTCCTTGCAGAGGTGGCCGGTGCGGTGGCCGGGTTCGAATGGGCGATCGGTGTGTCGAAATTTTCCAGGGCACGGGCCAGGCTGGCGTTCGACAACTCACCGAGGTGGCTGCTTAGCAGGTGACCGTCGGGGCTATAGAACAGCGTAGTCGGCAATGCCATCGAACCCACGGCCTGGCCGAGGCGACCGCTGCGGTCGAACAGTACGTTGCTCAGGCTCAGGCCCTGGGTTTCGAGGAAGGTCGCCACGCTTTGCATGCTTTCGGCCTGGTTGACGAACAGGAAGGTCAGGTCCGGGCGTTGTTGCTGGGCGTTTTCCAGCACCGGCATCTCGCGCCTGCACGGTGGGCACCAGGTCGCCCAGAGATTGATCACCAGCGGCCCGCCCTGATAATCGCTGAGCTGGATGGTTTCCCCGGCCGCGTTGCGCAGGGTGATGTCCGGCAGACGAGTGCCTTGTTCGTAGATATTCAGCGACAGCGTGGCCAGCAGCCAGAACGCCACACCACTGGCCACGCCGAAACCCAGCGGACGCCGCAGTCCGGGACGGCGCCAGCCGCGATACAGCGCCGCCAGCAACAGCACGATCACCCCCGGCCAGGCGAGAAAACCGCCGTCACGCAGGTCGATGATCTGCCACGGGTCAGCGCGATAGTGCGACCAGTACACCGCGACAAAGGCCACCCGTGCGGCGAGCATGCCCAGCAGAAACAGGCTGAACAATGCCGACTCGGGATTATCGCCACCGCGCTTGGCCACTCGCCAGCCGACAAAAGTCGCCAGCGCCAGGGCACTGATCAGCAGCAAATGGTTGAGCGCGATGGCAAAGGTGCCGAGGGTGAAGGTCAGCATTAATTGGCGTCTCGGGTGGCGTTCCAGCGTTGCAGGAAGGTGTCGGCATCGACTTCGCCGGTAATCCGCTGGCTGCGACGTTCTTCACCGTCGCTGCCGATCCAGACGAAACTCGGTGGCCCCGGCACTTTGTAACGGCTGAGCAATTCACGGCTGGCGGCATTGTCAGCGGTGACATCCAGGCGCAGCAGGCGCACGTCATCCAACGCCTGCATGACATTGGCCTTGCCGAACACCTGCTTCTCCATGACCTTGCACGACACGCACCAGTCGGCGTAGTAGTCGAGCAACACCCACTGGCCCTGCGCTTTGGCCGCGTCGAGTTCACGTTGCAGCGCCGCCGGGTCCTTTATCGTGGTGAACGCCTCATGCCCGGCTGGCGCTACTGAACCGGCACGGCCAGCGCTGTAGACCTGCAACGGTTGATACGGGTCGTCGCTGCCGCCGGCCGCGCCAATCACCAGCAGGCTGCCCCACAACCCGAGCAGCAGCGAAGTGGCACCAAACACCTGCGCGACGCGGCCGAAACCTTCGGACTGTTTCCAGGCGCAGAACGCGGCGATCAACAGCAATGCACCGCACAGGCCCAGCCACAACGAGGCGTTGAGGACCGGGCGCAGCATCAGCAACGCGGTGGCCAGAAAAAGGAAGCCGAACACGCCTTTGAGCAGGTTCATCCACGCGCCGGGTTTGGGCAGGAAACGGTTGCCCACGGTCACCAGCAACAACAAAGGCACACCGATACCGATGCCCAGCGAGAACAGAATCAAGCCGCCGTGCAAGGCATTGCCGGTCTGCGCGATATACAGCAGGGCGCCGGCCAGCGGTGCGGTCATGCATGGGCCGACCAGCAGACCGGACAACGCACCAAGGACCCCGGCGCCGATCAGGCTGCCACCGCTGCGACTGCGCGAGGCGTGTTCGAGGCGATCACGCAGGGCCACCGGCAGTTGCAGTTCGAAAAAGCCGAACATCGGCAGGGCCAATATCACGAAAATCGCCGCAAACGTGCCGAGCAACCAAGGGTTCTGCAACCACGCCTGCAGGTTCGCACCGAGCAGCGCGGCAATCACACCCATTGCGGCATAGACCAGCGCCATGCAAATCACATAACTGCCGGCCAGAGCAAAGCCTCGACGCGGCGTGGCGCCGCTGCCGACCACCATGCCAGCCAGAATCGGCAACATTGGCAATGTGCACGGCGTGAAGGCCAGCAGCAGACCGAGGCCGAAGAACACCAATAAACTCCAGCCCAACGCCCCTTGTTGCAGGCTGCTGGCCAAGGCCTGATCCGGTGCTTGCGCGCCCGGCGCAACGGCCGCCTTGCCGCCCAGATCAATGACCCGGTTTTGCGGTGGATAACACAGGCCGGCATCGGCGCAGCCTTGATAGCTGACCTTGATCTGGCCGCTGGCGGATGCCGGAATTTTCACTTCCAGACCCTGACGGTAGACCGGTTGCTCGCCGAAGAACTCGTCGCTGTGCGATTCGCCTTCAGGCAGCTTCGGCTGCTGATCGGCGGTGAGACCATCGAACTTCAACCGTTTCTGATACAGGTAATAGCCGTCGCTGATTTGCCAGAACAGCTGGGTTTCGCCGGACTCAAGCCGTTCCGAAGTCAGCACAAAGGCTTTGTCGACCGGCAGAAACTCGGGTTTGGTATCGAATGGATTGTTTCCTGCCTGGGCCAGGCCCGAGATCAAGAGAGCGAACAACAGAAAAAAATGACGCATGGAGGAGCCTTGTCCCTGTGCAAGTGAGCGCAGAATGGGCGGCGGCGATTAACCGATAATTAACCCGTATCGTACAAGGCTCTCTCTTGCTCGGCCAATCAACCGCGCAGCAGTCCGGGCCAGTTGCCGTCGTTGATCGTGTGCGGGCCGGACACCAGTCGATCGGTCTGAAGGTTGTAGACCAGATACTGGTTATTGGTCAGAAAGATGTACCAGTAGCTGTCCGCAAACGTCCGGTCGTTTTGCGCAGCGGTGATGATTCGGTCTTTGTAGGGTTTCAACACGCCGAGTTGATACTCGCCGAACGGCTTGCGCGTCAGGGTTTTTGCTCTGTAATTGAACGACAGATAATGTCCGTCATTGAGAATGAAGCGAAACAGAAACGCTTGCCCGGTCAGTTGGAACCAGGTGCCGGCAATGATCTGATCGAAGTACGGCAGTATCGGTTTCCAGATCGAATCGGCGACTTTCTGAAAACTGGCAACCGCATCGTTATCCTGATCGTATTTGCAGACCATGGGCGTCGAGCCCTGATAATGGAATAACCAGGCGATGTCTTCGTCGCCCGGGGCGTTGAAGCCGATTGACGTGGTGGTAAAACCGAAGCGCAGGTCTTTGATGAACGGGTCGAATTTATCCCAGTTACCAGCCGCAGAGGTGGGGTAATTATCGGGGACCTTGTTGTTTCCCAGATCGAAGCGAGAATAGGTTTCGCTGTCTTTGAAAAAGAAATAAATGCGATCCGGGCCGGCGCGCCAGTCGATGGCGACGAAGTTTTTTAGTTGAGGCATGTGTAATAAGTCCTTTTAACAGTGGGTTGTAACTTCAACGCAAGGCTAAAACAGCGCTGTTTGGCGAAACAGGCGCAAAGTGTTTCCGTATCGGTGTACATATTTAAGAAAGTTTCCGGCCCGATTTGCCTTTCCCCAGGTTCGGCTTCCCGTCAATGCTGCTGACGGCCATAATTGCCGCTTAATCCTCGCCTGCTTCACTCGCCTTTTTATTTTCGGAGCGCCCATGCACGTACTGGTATGCGAAGACGATGAGCTGATTGCCAGCGGCATCGTTGCCGGCCTCACGGCTCAGGGTTTGACGGTCGAGCACGTCAACACCGCATCGAAAGCGCGGGCGATGCTCAAGGTCGCCGAGTTCGACGTAATGGTGCTCGACCTCGGCCTGCCCGACGAAGATGGCCTCAAGTTGCTCCAGCAATTGCGTCAGGGCGGGCTGGAGATTCCGGTGCTGATTCTGACCGCGCGCGATTCGGTGACCGACCGCGTCGACGGCCTGCAGGCCGGGGCCGACGATTACCTGCTCAAACCCTTTGATCTGCGTGAGTTGTTCGCACGCTTGCAAACCCTGTTGCGTCGGGTTGCCGGGCGCAGCGTCAATCTCATCGAACACGGTGCGCTGACCTACGACCCAAGCAGCCGTGAAACCACCCTGGCCGGGCAGCCGGTCGACTTGTCGCGGCGCGAGCAGTCACTGTTACAGGCCTTGTTGCACAATCGTGGGCGGGTGCTCTCCACCGAGCAATTGAAGGACAGCGTTTACGGTTTCAATGATGAGCTGGAAAGCAACGCGCTGAACGTGCACATCCACCATTTGCGCAGCAAACTGGGCAAGGGCATCGTCGAAACCGTGCGCGGTCTGGGCTATCGCCTCGGCCCGGCCGACGGTGGAGAGCAAGGCAAGTGATGAGTCTGCGATTGCGCCTGAGCCTGACCCTGGGCGCTGCGTTTGCGTTGATCTGGGCGCTGGCGGCGGCGTGGATGCTCAGTGATCTGCGCAATCAGATGATGTTTTCCCTCGACCAGCGTCTGGTCGCTTCGGCGCGCATGGTCGCCGGCCTGCTCGAGCAATTGCCGACGCTGCCGAGCAAAGGCGAGGGCACGCATTTCAGCGCCGAGCAGCTGAATATCCCCGGCGGCATGGCCTGTCAGGTCAGTTCCCTGCGCGGGGAAATTCTCGCCCGCAGTCATAACAATCCCGAACAGGCGCTGGAAGCCGAGAAAATGGGCTTTCACGATCAGATGATCGACGGCGCGCCGTGGCGCAGCTTTACCCTGGCACGAGGCGATGTGCGGATTACCACAGCAGATCGGCAGATCGAGCGCGAGGCGCTGAACATGTCGATCCTGCTGGCGGCGTCGGTGCCGGTGGGCGTGGCGCTGCTCGGTTGTCTGTGCCTGTTGTGGCTGGGTATCGGCCAGGGCCTGGCGCCGCTCAATCGTCTGCGTGAAGCGCTGATGCGGCGCAACGCCGATTCGCTGGAGCCGTTGCAGATCCAGACGTTTCCCAGCGAATTGAAACCGTTGCTGGAAACCCAGAACCAGTTGTTCCAGCGCATCGGCAAGACCATTGAACGTGAAAGACGCCTGACCGGCGACGCCGCCCATGAACTGCGCAGCCCGTTGACCGCGATCAAGACCCACCTGCAAGTGGCGCGGATGACCGACGGCAACGCCCGCGATCAGTCATTGGCGCGGGCCGAGGAGGGCGCCGATCGTCTGCATCGCACCCTTGAGCAATTGTTGTTGCTGGCGCGGGTCGAGGGCAGCCTGTCGTTCGACGATGGCTCGCAGTGCAGCGCCGAACAAGTCGCACGTCTGGCGATTCAGGACGCCACCGGCGGTGAGCGCGCGCGTATTGAGCTGCAACTGCCGCAGGATCTGTCGACAGCACCGCTGTCGATGCCCGCCGTGCTGGCAATTGCCGCGCTGCGTAATCTGCTCGACAACGCTCTGCGCCATACCGCTGAGGACTGCAGGGTCGAGCTGAGCCTGATGACCCTCGGCAACCGTGTGCGATTTGTCGTGCGCGACCATGGTCCGGGTATTGCCCCGGATGATCTGCAACACCTGACCCAACGCTTCTGGCGCAACGTCCAGAGCACCGGATGCGGCCTCGGTCTGGCGATCGTGCAGGCGATTGTCCAGCGCTGCGATTGTGCGCTGCATTTCGACAGCCGCGCGGATGGGTTGCGTGTTGAACTGACCATGCCGTTGCAACGCGTCTGAACCCTGCACAAATCCCCTGTAGGCGCGAGCCTGCTCGCGAAAGCGGTTTTACAGCCACATCGATGCTGTCTGTTGTGCCGTCTTCGCGAGCAGGCTCGCTCCCACAGGGACACATCAAATGTAACTTCTCGGCGTTCGCTATCCGCTCGGGCTGGGCGTAAGGTCATCGCAGCTTTGACTCAATGGATTGAGGGAACCGCGCCATGGAAGCGCCCATCTGCATCAGCCCGGCCAGACTGGCCGACGCCGGCATTATCAGCCGCATCATCGAACGTTCGATCCGCTATGGCTGTGCGCTCGATCACCGCAACGACGCGTCACTGGTCAGCCGCTGGGTCGGCCTGCAATCCACCGACTTCATCAGTGCCCGACTCGCCGACCCGCAGTTTTACCTGTGCATTGCATTGCTGTGCGACAAGCCGGTTGGCGTCGGCATGGCGGGCAGTGGCGGCGAGATTGTGCTGTGTCACGTTCAGCCGGAGTCCTTTCGCCGTGGTGTCGGACGGGCGTTGATGATGGATCTGGAAGGCTGGCTACGAGTTCACGGTGTGTTTCATGCCCAGCTCAACAGTACGCGCACAGGTCAGGCGTTCTATCGTCATCTGGGCTATCGCGTGGCCACCGCACCTCGCGAATGCCACGGCTTGCAGGTGCAGCCGATGTGCAAACCGTTGGTGTCGTCGGTCTGGCGACTTGAACAAGGGCTAAATCCCCGACGCCCTTAAGCGTTTCCAGAACAGGAAAACCTGCCAGTGCGCCCCGTGACCGGAATGCGCACCTGTCCGGTGTGCTGTTTCGGGTCGCTATGCATTGCCAATCAAGGGGTCGAGAAATGTCAGTCGCCACCAGCCTTATCGAAGAGTCGTCGGCGCGGGTTGCCCCGGCGCCTGCCGAAACGTTGTACCAGTTCGACGAATCGCCACTGCTCGCGCGCCAGGCGCAACAGGAGTCGAATGCGCGCAGTTATCCACGGCGCATTCCGCTGGCGCTCAAGCGCGCCAAGGGCCTGTATGTCGAAGACGTCGAGGGGCGCCGCTTCATCGACTGTCTGGCCGGCGCCGGTACGCTGGCGCTGGGGCACAATCATCCGGTAGTGATCGAGGCGATCCAGCAGGTGCTGGCTGATGAATTGCCACTGCACACCCTCGACCTGACCACGCCAGTCAAGGATCAATTCGTGCAGGACCTGTTCGGTCTGCTGCCGCCCGCCCTCGCGGCCGAAGCGAAAATCCAGTTCTGCGGCCCGACCGGCACCGACGCGGTGGAAGCCGCGCTGAAACTGGTGCGCACAGCCACGGGACGCAGCACGGTGCTGTCATTTTCCGGCGGTTATCACGGCATGAGCCAGGGCGCGCTGAGCCTGATGGGCAGCCTGGGCCCGAAGAAACCGCTGGGCGCCTTGCTCAGTACCGGCGTGCAGTTCATGCCATTCCCGTATGACTACCGTTGTCCGTTCGGCCTCGGCGGTGCGGCGGGAGTCAAAGCCAACCTGAGTTATCTGGAAAACCTGCTCAACGACCCCGAAGCCGGCGTGCAACTGCCCGCCGCAGTCATCGTTGAAGCGGTGCAGGGCGAGGGCGGGGTGATTCCGGCGGATGTCGAATGGCTGCGCGGGCTGCGGCGGATCACCGAGCAGGCTGGGGTGGCGTTGATCGTTGACGAGATCCAGAGTGGTTTCGCCCGCACCGGCAAAATGTTTGCCTTCGAACACGCCGGCATCATTCCGGATGTGGTGGTGCTGTCCAAAGCCATTGGCGGCAGCCTGCCGCTGGCGGTGGTGGTCTATCGCGACTGGCTCGACACCTGGCAGCCGGGCGCTCACGCCGGCACCTTTCGCGGCAATCAGATGGCGATGGCAGCCGGTTCGGCGGTGATGCGCTATCTGCTCGAACACAAAGTCTGCGAGCACGCCGCCGCGATGGGCGCACGGCTGAGCGAGCACCTGCACATCCTGCAACGCGACTTCCCGCAGCTGGGCGATATCCGCGGGCGTGGCCTGATGCTTGGCGTCGAACTGGTCGACCCGAACGGCGCAGTGGATGCCCTTGGCCATCCGCCGGCATTTGCCTGTCTGGCGCCGTTGGTGCAGCGCGAATGCCTCAAGCGTGGGCTGATTCTCGAGCTGGGCGGGCGGCATGGTGCGGTAGTGCGTTTCTTGCCGCCATTGGTGATCACTGCCGCCGAGATCGACCGTGTCGCCGAGATCTTCGGTCGGGCTTTGGCTGCGGCGACGACGGCGCTGTAAATTTTTCGCCGCGCCGAACGTTCTTTCTACATACCCGGCTGCACCGCGCGTGCGGCCCACCCTTACAGCGATGGAGAAGCAGCATGACGTCAGTATTCGACCGCGAGGACATCCTCTTTCAAGTCGTGGTCAACCACGAAGAGCAATACTCGATCTGGCCGGATTACAAAGCCGTGCCGGAAGGCTGGCGCACCGTGGGCAAGAGCGGCCTGAAGAAGGAATGCCTGGCCTACATCGAGGAAGTCTGGACCGATATGCGCCCGCTGAGCCTGCGCCAGAAGATGGATGCGCAAGCCGCTGCCCAGTAAATCCGGGGCAAAAGAAACCCGCTGAACCTTTGAGGGGCAGCGGTTTTTTTCATGCTTTGGATTTGTGTTGCCCGGGCGGGCCTCATCGCCAGTCTGCTGGCGATGAACGATAACCCGGTCCAACAGAAGTTACGCTCCGCTCAATCCTTTGATCAGCGCATCAACATTGCCTTCCAGTTCCGCCACCGGATCCACCGCATCGGTGCTCAATACCAGCAAGCGGCTGCCCGACTCGGCAATCGCTGCTGCCAGCGCTTCCGATGGCTGACGATGATGCAGCACCACGGCGACGTCGTTGTCCTTGAGGGTCGCCGTGAGTTTCTTCAGATCCTCAGCGGTCCATTCGGCGTCAGGCCGCGCATCCTGACCGATCAGCTCCAGATTGAGGCTGCCGATCAGATAACCGAAGTGATCGCTCAAACTCATCACGCTGAGGTTGTCGGCACGGGCCAGGCGCGCCTCGCTGTCGGCGCTGAGCTTGAGCAAACGCTGCTTCAGCGCCGCCAGATTCGCTTCGATTTTCGCTTTGGCCTCAGGTGCCAGGCGCACCAGATCGGCGGCCATCACATCGGCCATGCGCCCCATGTTGTTGCTGGCCAGCCAAGGCTGACTGTTGAGGCCGTCGACTTTGAGCTCCGGCTGCACAGCAATGCCGGGCAGGGCGCCATCGACCGGGCGCGCCGCGTCGACTTCGACGATGCGGATATTGCTGCGCCGGGCGATCGGATACAGCTGATCATCCGGCCACAGCGAGCGCACCCCGATCACCGCGTCAGCATCGCTGGCCAGCTTGCTCAGCGCCGGCGCGCCACGCCCGGTGAAGTAGGCGCTCTGCCGGCTGCCGGGAAGGTTCGCCGGTGCCGCGCGTTCAAGGCTGACATTGGTGCCCGTTAGCAGAACCTCGCCCAGACCATAGGTAATCGGCAACGAGGCCAGGACACGCAGCGGCTTGGCGCTGTCGGCCGCCATCAACGGGCTGATGACCATGCCGCTAAGGGCCAAGGCCAAGGTCAGTTTGCGCAATGAAAAGATCATTTATCCAAGATTCCCTTTCAGACTGGGGACAACGCCGCGGGCAATGGCGGCGAGGGCGAAGGCGATGCCGGCGACCAGAATGATCGCGGCGCCGGACGGAATCGGCAGATCGAACACGATCGGCGCGAGAATCCCGCACAGCGTGCTGACCGTGGCGATCAGTACCGAACACCAGAAAAAACCCTTGAGCGACTGGCTGAGCAAGCGCGCGGCGGCAGCCGGAATCACCAGCAAGGCACCGACCAGAATCGCGCCGATGACTTTCACCGCCGCCACGGTGATCAGGGTCACCAGAATCACGAACAGATAGTCGAGAGTCTTCACCGCGACGCCGCGCACCGCCGCCAGTTGCGGGTTGAAACTGGCGAGCATGATGCGGTTGTACAGCGGCAAGGCCAGGGCCATGACCAGCGAGCCGACAATCGCCAACACGGCAATGTCGTTGCCGTTGACCGTCAGTACCGAACCGAACAGCACGTTCTCGAGAATGTGCACGTTGATTTTGCCGGCGAGTATCAACAGCAAACTCGCCCCCAATGCCAGCGACACCGAAAGGAACACGCCGATCAACGTGTCCGGCGCCAGACCGGTGCGGTTGCGCAAATAGTTGAGCAGGATGCCGAACAGCAGGCAGTAGCCGAACAGCGCGCCGTAGGGGCCGGTGTAGGGTTCACCGAGCAGAATGCCGATGGCCACACCGGTCAGCGCCGCGTGGCCGACGGCTTCGGAGAAAAACGCGAAGCGCTTGACCACCACCAGCGTGCCAAGTCCGCCGAGCACCGGGCCGATCAGCAAGCCGGCGAGCAGCGCATTGACCACGAATCCGTAGGCCAGCGCTTCCGGCAGGTAACCGGACGAGGCCCAGCCCTGCACCATCAAACGAAAGGCTTCGTAACTCATCAGGCAGCACTCCGCGGATGGGTGGAAAACAGACTGAGCAGCCGTTCCGGGGTCAGTGCCTGTTGCGGCGTGGCGTCGAACAACACGCGACGGTTGAGCCCGGTAACCCGATCAGCCAAGCGGCCAACCGCTTCCAGATCGTGCTCGATCCACAGCACCGTGATTCCCGCCGCGCGCCAGTCGCCGAGCAGGCGTTCGAACACCTGGATCCCGGCCTCATCGAGGGCCGACATCGGCTCATCCAGCACCAGCAATTGCGGCGCCGGAATCAGCCCCTGCGCGAGCAGCACGCGCTGGCGTTCGCCACCGGACAGTGCGCCCATGCGCCGCTTGCGCTTGTCCTGCATGCCGACGCGCTCCAGCGCCTCACCGATGGCGGCGGCGTAGCGCTTGCTCAAACCGAGAAACGCCGGCCGGCGCTGACACATCGCCGCCATGAAATCATCGACCGTCATTGGCAAACCGCGATCGAACTCGAGCGCCTGCGGTACGTAACCGATGGTGCCGGGCGCGCCGGGCCACTGCAGACTGAGCTGACCCTGATGGGGCATCTGTCCGAGCAAGGTCTTGATCAGCGAACTCTTGCCGCCGCCGTTCGGACCGACCAGCGCATGCACGCTGCCGGGCTGCACCTGAAAGGTGACCTTGTCGAGAATGGTTGTGCGGCCCAGCGTCAGTGAGACTTCCGCAAAATCCAGAGTCGGCCCGTGTACTCCTTGTGGGAGCGAGCCTGCTCGCGAATGCGGCGTGTCATTCACCACAGATGTCGGCTGGCCCGGCGCTTTCGCGAGCAGGCTCGCTCCCACAGGGGACTCAAGTGGATTGGAGATCGTTTCCCTGAAAGTCATGCGCCAGACTCCTGGATCGCCCGCACCACGGTGTTGAGGTTGCCGGTCATTTCCTTTTCGTATTTGTCGGCGGTGTATTCGCCGTAGGAAATGTGTGACAGCGGATACAGCTTCACCCCGGACTCTCGCTGAATGGTGTCGACGTAAGTGGACGGGAAATCCATCTCCGAGAAGATCACTTTCACATCGAGTTCGCGCAGTTGGTCGATGGTCTTTTTCAGCTGACTCGGGCTTGGCTCGATGCCGTGGGCCGGTTCGACCACTGCGGTCACTTCCAGGCCGAATTCGCGCAGCAGGTAGTCATACGCCGCGTGCACCGTGGCGACGCGCAGTTCGGCGTTGGGCGCCTGGGTCAGTTTCGCCAGGGCGTCGGCGCGCATCTGCCGCAGGCGTTTGCCATAGGCGCGGGCGTTCTGCGTGTAGGTCTTGGCGTTGTCCGGGTCGAGTTTGCCCAGTTCGCGGGCGATGTTATTGACCTGGGCAATCGATGCGCTGATCGACAGGAACGTGTGCGGATTGACCACTTTGCCGGCGCCGCGCGCGGCCACCCCGGTGGCCGCCAGCAGCGGTACGTTTTCGTTGGCTTCGATGGTCTTGATGTTCGGCGTTTCGCTGGCGGCGATCATGCGGTCGGCGAAGTCGTCATGGCCGACGCCGTTGAGCACGATCACGTCCAGCCCGCTGATGCGCTTGATGTCCTCGGCGCGCGGCTCGTAGGCGTGCGGGTTGAAACCGGCGGGAATCAGCGGCACCACTTCGGCCTTGTCGCCGACGATGTTCGCCACATAGCTGTAATACGGGTGCAGAGTGATGCCGATGCGCAGACGCTTGGCCTGATCGGCACTGACCAGCGGGCTGAGCAGGCAGGCGCAGAGGCCGAGCAGAAACGAGCGCAGCAACGGACGGCGAGGTAATGAAATGGACATGGGCAAGCAGTCTTCTCTCGAAAATGGGCGAGGCTTCAATGGCGATGTTCGCGGGTTACCCCGGCATCGTATTGCGCGACAATCTGTTTCCAGCCAGCGGCGGCGAGGGCCGCGTCGGACAATTCGGCCGGCGTTTGCAGCCCAGCGCCACGGTTGAGCCAGATGTCTGGCGCCGCCTGGTCATCGCTGCTCAGGCGCATCAGGAATGAACCGGCGACGCTGCTCGACTGGCTGTGACCGAAGTAGGCGGTGTCGCCGAGCAGTTGCCAGGCATGCCCGCCACGGCTGATCGAACTGGCATCGCGGGCAAACGGCGCAAACCCTTCGTCGGCCAGATGTTGCGGCGTCGGCAGCGCTTGCTGTTCTTCACGCAGCAGACGGATTTCATCGAGGGTCACGCGCAGATCGGCATAGATGCCTTGTTCGGACGCGGTGAGGTCGCGGCGCGCGTCCAGCTGATTGCTGGCCACCGGCTCCGGCTCATGGGACACCCCACGCCAGGCCACCACGGAAGCGGCGACCGCCAGAATCAACAGGCACAGCAGCAAGACATTCAGGGTTTCATGGCCGGCGCCGGCCGGGCGTACGACTTGCGTGGTTGGCGTACTCATGGGGCCTCGATATCCGCTTGATCGATTTCGACCACATGGCCGGGACCGGCGTCGAACAGTACGTAGAATTCGGCGCCGGGCTTTTTGAAGGTCAGGGTCGAGTCGGCGCCGAGCTTGCCCGGCACCAGGATCGTTTCGTCGTAACCGACCACATCGAGGGTCACCCCCGGGGCGCCGCTGCCGTCGGAAAAACCGCCCGTGCATTTGATCTGTTCGGCGTCGATGGCTTTGCATTCGCACATCGGGTTATGCGCCAGCGCACTGCTGCTGAAAGCGGCGCTCAGTACCAGCACCGCGGCGCTGAAGTGCAGGCGCGAAGCACGTTGAATACGAGTCATGGTCGGGCTCCTTGTTTGTTCAGCCAGGCGAGGGTGGCGGGCGAGGCCTGGCTCAGGGGAATAGAGGCCTGGTGCATGCTGCCGTCCCAGCCTTCCATGGTGATCCACAGTTCGGCATCGGCTTTGGTTTTTTCCGGCACCGGCAATTGCGCGCCCATACGGTACGGCGTGCCGAAAAACAGCGCGCCGGCTGCGCGCAGGCTGCGCGGTTTGCCGATCCGCAGGTAGGTCGCCTTGACCTGGTCGATGCAGGCATCGCAGAGCGCAGCGTTGAAACCTTTCATGTAGCCGGCCGGGCCTTCCAGGCGTGGCGCTTCGTTGCGCAATTCGGCCAGGCGCAGACTCCACGGGCCGACGGCGATTTCGCCGACTTCGCGCTCACCCAGACCGATATCGCCGCGAAACAACGCGGCGTCGGCAAAGTATTTGGGCATGAAACCCAGCGGAATCAGCAACAGCAGAACGTTGATGTGGAAGCGCCATTTATGCCAGAGCCGGCCCAGGCGCGAAGGTTGCGGTGCCGCAATGGACTTGCTCACGGGTTGACCTCCGCAGGTTCACGAACGATGGCCGGTTGCGCCGTCACGCGGGTTTTCTTCGATTCACGCTTCAGTGCGTTGGCGGTGGCCAGTGCGGTGCGTTTGGTCCAGATCAACAGGCCGCTGAGCACCATCATGCTCAGCACCAGACCGAAGAAGAACCAGATCAGCTTGATCCACAAACCGCCGAAGTCGCCGGTGTGCAGGGGGCGCATGGATTCGGTGACGAACTCCAGCGCAGTGCGATCGGACAACAGTCGCGAAGCGGCCAGATCACCGTTGAACGGGTTCAGCGTGGCGGACTGGAACATCAGCGGATACCAGCCACGGCCACCGAGATTCATATGGCTGTAGGCATTGCCCGGCAGGCTGACGAAGCTGACTTCCAGCCCGGGGATTTTCTGCTGCGCGACTTCAATCGCGCGGTCCAGGCTGATGCGCGGCGGCGGTGTGCCATCGGCAGAGAGCGGCACCGCTTCGCGGGCCATTGCCGGAATGATCGGCTCGCTGGAAATGGAAATATGGTTGTCGAACAGCAGCGCTTCGATCAGGAACCAGATGCCGGTGATCGAGATCACCGCGATGAACCAGATCGACCAGATGCCGCTGAGGCGGTGGAAGTCGCCCCAGAAGATTCGCGCACCGTGGCGAATACGCAGGGTCGGGCTGAAGAAGCCTTTCCAGAAGCGTTTATAGACCACCAGCCCGGTGATCAGCGAAGCCAGCAGCGGCAAACCGAGAAACGACACCAGGTACCAGCCCCAGCTGTAGCCATTGGTGAACGGCACCAGCCACCAGCCATGCAGCGCACGGGTGAAGGCCTTGAAGTTGAAGTCCGGCGCGCTGCCCTGAATGACTCCGGTATAGGGGTTGACGTAAACGGTTTGCGAACGCCCGTCGGGGTAGCTGACATCGACGTCGAGGGCAAAATGCGACTCGTCGGGCCGACTGATGCGCTGCACCACGGTTTGCGGTTCGGCTTGCTTGATCGCGGCGAGGACCTGGTCGTAGCTGAGCCGTGGCGCATCGTCCGCCGGCTGGCTGGCGCGCATCTGCGGGTTGGCCAGCCAGACGATTTCCTGGCTGACCACCGCCAGTGTGCCGGTGACGCAGACGATCAGGACAAAGAACCAGATCGGCAAGGCGAGCCAGCTATGCACCAGGAACCACAGTTTGGAACGGGATTTCTTCGACATGGTTGTGCGTCTTGTTTTCCGGTGAAAGGGGCATGACTACGGGCTTCGCAGCGCTGTTTCCCTGGAAGGTCCGGTCGTGGCTTTTGCCTACGCGGCCGGCCCGCATCTATATAAGACGGATGAGCGCGGCAAATCCCGATAAACGATATGAAAGAAAATGTTTCGCGTTTCGCCTGATGCATGAAAAATCCTTTGTGGGAGCGAGCCTGCTCGCGAAGGCGCCGGATCAGACAATGCATTTGTGCCTGACCCACCGCTTTCGCGAGCAGGCTCGCTCCCACAAGGGGGATTCGGTGTGCCGGGATCGAACACGCTTCATGAACGACGCCATCACCCTCTGCCAATTGATGGCCCGTGCGTGCTCCCTATGATGGGTATCACCGGATTCCTCAATGAGCGCCCCGTGATGACCGCCAGAACCCTCTACGCCAAGCACATCGATTCGCATACGGTGTGCGACCTCGACGATCAGGGCCATGTCCTGCTGTATATCGATCGCCAGGTGATCAACGAATACACCAGCCCGCAGGCCTTCAGTGGTTTGCGCGCTGCCGGGCGCAAGGTGTGGCGGCCGGGCACGGCGCTGGCAGTGGTCGATCACGTCAATCCGACCGCACCGCTGCGCATTGCCGCCATGCCCGACGCCGGGGGCGCCCGGCAAGTGTCGTATCTGGCGGAAAACTGCCGGGACTTCGGCATCGAATTGCTCGACATCCTCGACAAGCGCCAGGGCATCGAACATGTGATCGCCCCGGAGCAGGGCTTCATTCTGCCGGGCATGGTGATTGCCGCTGGCGACAGCCATACCACCACCTACGGCGCGCTCGGTGCGTTTGGTTTTGGCATTGGCACCTCCGAGATCGAACACCTGTTGGCGTCGCAGACCTTGATCTACAAACGCCTGAAAACCCTGCGCGTGACCATCGATGGCGCACTGCCGCCGGGGCTGACCTCCAAAGACGTAATCATGGCGCTCATTGGCCGGATCGGCGCTTCCGGGGCCAGCGGTTACGCGATCGAATTCTGCGGCTCGACCATCGATGCCTTGAGCGTTGAGGCGCGCATGACTATCTGCAACATGGCGGTCGAGGCCGGCGCGCGCGGAGCGTTCATGGCGCCGGATGAAAAGGTGTTCGCCTACCTCAAGGGCAAGCCGCGTGCACCTAAGGGGGCGTTGTGGGAGCAGGGCGTGGAGACGTGGCGCGAATTGCGCAGTGATCCGGGCGCGGTGTTTGATCGCGAAATTCATCTCGATGCCAGCGTCCTCGAGCCGATGGTCACCTGGGGCACCAGCCCGGATCAGGCCGCCTCCATCGGCGCGCGCGTACCGGACCCGCAAGCGATCAGCGATCCGATCCTGCGTCAGGACATGCGTCGCGCCCTGAACTACATGGGCCTCGAAGCGGGCATGGCGCTCAGCGAGATCGCCATCAGCCACGCCTTTATCGGCTCGTGCACCAATGCGCGCATCGAAGATTTGCGTGACGCCGCCCGAATCGTCGACGGCCGGCGAGTCGCCGGGCACGTGCGGGCGATGATCGTGCCCGGCTCCAGTGAAGTCCGCGCCCAGGCGGAGGCGGAGGGGCTGGCGCAGATCTTTATCGACGCCGGTTTTGAATGGCGTCAGTCCGGTTGCTCGATGTGCCTGGCAATGAACGACGATGTGCTCGCGCCCGGCGACCGCTGCGCCTCCAGCACCAACCGCAATTTCGAAGGTCGCCAGGGCGCCGGCGCGCGCACCCACCTGATGAGCCCGGCGATGGTCGCCGCCGCCGCGATCAGCGGCCGACTCACCGATGTCCGCGATTTTGGAGAACGCCCATGAGCCTGCAAGCCTTCACGCAAGTCAGCGGCCAGGCCGCGCCGTTGCTGGCGGCCAATGTCGACACCGACGTGATCATGCCCAAGCAATTTCTCAAGGGCATCGATCGCCAGGGCCTGGATCGCGGGTTGTTTTTCGATCTGCGCTTTCTGCGCGACGGCCGTCCCGACCCCGATTTCGTGCTCAACCAACCGGCGTGGCAGGGCGCGAGTTTTCTTGTGGTCGGGCCGAATTTTGGCTGCGGCTCCAGCCGTGAACATGCGGTGTGGGGGTTGCAGCAAATGGGCATCCGCGCACTGATCGGCAGCAGTTTTGCCGGGATTTTCTATGACAATTGTCAGCGCAATGGCGTGTTGTTGATCACCCTGGAAGAGGCGCAGGTGCAGCGGATAGGGCGGCTCGTCGGGCAGCCGGAAACGGCGCAGATCAGCATTGACCTGGAGGCGCAGCAGATCCGCCTGGCCGATGACTCGGTGCTGGATTTTCAGATCGACACCCTGCGTAAAAGTGCGTTGCTGCTGGGGCTGGATGCGATCGGCAGCACCTTGCAGCGGCACGAGCAGATCAAGGCGTTCGAACGCGAACATCTGGCCAACAACCCGTGGCTTTCCTGACCCACCACTAATCCCCGTGTAGGAGTGAGCCTGCTCGCGATAGCGGTTGATCAGTCAGCGTTGCTGTGTCTGACACACCGCTATCGCGAGCAGGCTCACTCCTACACGGGGTTGTGTTGATTCGACCTACAGCGACAAGCTTTTGAAATGCTCTTGCAAGAACTCTACACACGCGCGCAATTTCCCCGAGTGCGCCAGCCGTGTCGGGTACAACGCCCAGACGTTGGCGCTCTGGCTGTAAGCATCGAGCACCTGCACCAGGCGGCCTTGCTCCAGCAGCGGTTTCACGTCCCACAGTGAGCGCAGCAGGATCCCGCGGCCGTCCAGCGCCCATTGCAGGACGATCTCGCCGTTGTTCGAGGACAACGGTCCGCTGACCCGCACGGTTTCTTCACCATTGTCGCCCTCCAGATTCCAGATGCCGAAAGCGTTGTCGCGTTCCTTGATCACCAGGCAGTCATGGTCTTGCAGGTCTTCGAGGGTCTGCGGTGTTCCGCGGCGTTGCAGGTACGCGGGGGCGGCGCACAGCACGCGGCGATTACTGACCAGACTGCGGCCGATGTGCTGGCCGGGAAGGTCATCGCCCACCCGAATCTCCAGATCGAAGCCTTCGTCGATGATATCCACCACCCGGTCAAACAGGTCGAGACGAATCTCCAGCTGCGAATAGCGTTCCGCCAAGAGCGACACCGCTGGCGCCACGTGATTGCGGCCGAAGCCGAAGCTGCTGCAGATATGCAGACGCCCACGCGGACTGGCGTGGGCGTCGGACAATTCGTCGTGCAATTGCTGAAAGTCATCGAGAATGCGCAGCGCCCAACGTTGCACGCGCTCGCCGTCCTCGGTCAGGGACACGCGACGGCTGGTGCGGTGCAGCAGACGCGTGCCGAGAGTGCTTTCGAGAATCTGGATGCGTTTGCTGACATAGGCCGGCGACAGCCCCAATTCATCCGCCGCGGCCGCGAAGCCGTTCTTGCGAATCACCGTGAGCAACACACGCAGGTCTTCGGGCAGGGGCAAGGCGTCGTTATTCCGGGACATGTCAGAACGGGCACTGGCGGGACGAGCCGCCAGCATAGCACCGTGCTGTGCAGGCGCGGCTCAGCGCAGAAACGCCAGCGCTTCGGCCAGCAGCAATTCGGGGACTTCTTCGGCGATGTAATGGCCGGCGGGCAAGGCTTTACCGCTGACATTGGCGGCTACCTGTTGCCATTCCTTGAGCGGATCGAAGCAACGCCCGACGGTGCCTTCCGCGCCCCAGAGCACACGCAAAGGCAAAATCAGCCGATGCCCGGCGGCAATGTCGGCGCGATCATGCTCCAGATCGATGCTGGCGCTGGCGCGGTAATCCTCGCAGAGGCCGCGCGCACTGCCCGGTTGTCGCAGGCAGCGCAGGTATTCGCCAAACGCCTCATCGGTGAACGGCTTGAACCCGGCGCTGCGACTGCCCATGACACTGCGCAGATAGCCTTCGGGATCGGCTTCGATCAGAGTTTCCGGCAGTGGCGCCGGGCGGATCAGGAAGAACCAGTGCCAATACGCGCGGGCGAAGGCTTCGTTGGTTTGCGCATACATCGACAGAGTCGGCGCGATGTCCACCAGCATCATGCGTTGCACGGCCTCGGCGTGGTCGAGCGCCAGACGATGCGCGACCCGTGCGCCACGATCGTGAGCGAGGATCGAGAACTGCGCAAAACCCAGCGACTGCATCAACTCGACATTGTCGCGAGCCATTTGCCGTTTCGAATAATTGCTGTGCGCGTCATCCGCAGGCGGACGGCCGCTGTCGCCGTACCCGCGCAAGTCGGCGGCGACCACGGTGAAATGCTCGGCCAACGGTTCGGCGATCTTTTGCCAGATCACATGGGTCTGCGGGTGGCCATGCAACAGCAACAATCCCGGGCCGCTGCCACCGATGCGGTAAGCAATGTCGACGCCGTTGACGTGACGCTGGTCTTTGCAAAATCCGGCAAACATCGGGCTGATCCTTCTTTCAGGGTTCTTGTTGGATGCATCCTGAAATCGTCCAGAGTGTGTGGCAAGGGCTAAAGCGTGGTGAGCAGGTTCATGAACTGTGTTCAGGGAGTTTTGAGTTGCCTTTGCCGGCGCTATCGCGAGCAGGCTCACTCCTACAGTTGAAATGCATCCCAACTGTAGGAGTGAGCCTGCTCGCGAAGGGGCCAGCCCAGACACCCAATAATTTAACTCTGCTGAAACATCTCCATCGCCCGCTGCCTGATCTGCTCTTCAGTCAAATCCTCCTTGCGCGTAGCCAGAAACCACAGATGCCCATAGGGATCCTTCAGCGTCCCGCTGCGATCGCCGTAAAACTGATCCTTGACCTCCGACACCACCGTCGCCCCGGCATCCAGCGCGCGTTGAAACGATTGATCGACATCGACCACGTACAGATGTAAACCGACCGAAACCGCATGATCCGGATTGCTCAACGGCCCCTGATCACACGGCGAACCGAGCATGATCGCGCTGTCGCCAATGCGCAGCTCGGCGTGCCCAATCGAGCCGTCGGGCATGGCCAGGCGCATGACCTCGGTGGCGTTGAAAGCTTTTTTATAAAAATCGATGGCCTCGGCCGCTTTGTGAATACCCAGGTAGGGGGTAATGCTGTGATACCCCTCGGGAATGGGTTTGGCGCTCATGACGTTCTCCCTGCTTTTTGTTCTACGAAATGGCTCCCACCGGATGGGTGGAGAAACCACTATAGAACGCTCGGCGCGGTGCAGAGCCTGGCCCGACGAGCCGTCAACCCTGTGGGAAATGCGGCCCCGGGCCCTGTTCGCCGAGCACGTCGCCATGGTTGCGCAGTGGGCAGGCTTCCATCGACAAACAACCGCAACCGATACAACCGTCGAGGCGGTCGCGCAGTAACAGCAATTGTTCGATGCGCTCATCCAGCTCCTTGCGCCAGCGCTCGGAGAGAATCTTCCAGTCGGCTGCCGTGGGCGCGCGATCGTCCGGGAGCATTTGCAGCGCGTCGCCAATCTGCGCCAATGGAATGCCCAGACGCTGCGCCACTTTGATCAGCGCCACCCGGCGCAGCACCTCACGCCCATAGCGGCGCTGATTGCCCGCGTTGCGCTGGCTCTTGATCAAGCCTTTGGTTTCGTAAAAATGCAGCGCGGTGACCGCGACACCGCTGCGCGCCGCCACTTCACCGACGGTCAACGGTTTACGCACCTGTTCTTTACTGATCATCGAAACAGCTCTTGACCTTGACTTAACTGGAGGTTTTACCCTGCTGGCCTTCGAGTCGCAAGATTCGCCTGACGATAAGTGGGGACACCATGCAAGCATCCGCGCAAAACCGCAGCTTCACGCAGTTGATTGAATTCGAAATCGAACCGGTGCAGCAGCCAGCCCTGGTGGCGGAGCTGGCGCTACAAACCGAACGACTGGCCCAGCGTTATGCCGGGTTCGTCAGCGCCAGCGTGCAAGCCAGCGACGATGGCCGACGCGTGCTGGGGTTTCTGCAATGGCAGACCCGCGAGGCGGGGGAGGCGGCGTTTCGCAGTTTCGAGACCGGTGAGCAGGATTTCTGGCAACTGATCCGCCGTCATCGGGCCAAAACCATCACCTTCAATTCATTCCAGGTGCTCAGCAGCATCGCCCGCAGCCGCGACGACGCGCTGCATTGCCGGTTGCTCGGTTAGGCTGACTGGGCGATTCATCACCGGTCGTGGCGAATTACTGATAGCCACTATTGAGAGCGTTGATTTCTGCGCGAGCGTGCCGCGGCGTAGCCTTTCTACATCGACTAACACTGCTCGCCAGGACGCTCCCATGAATCGTTTACTGACTGTTTCGCTGCTGCTCGCTGTTTCCGTACTCGCCGGATGTGCCGGCCACGTCGCCCCGGAATTGCGCCCTTACACCGCCGAAGAATCCCGCGAACTGGCGCTCGAAGCGCTGAACCGCAGCGGCCTGTCCTTCGACGAATACCACGCGAAAAAAGCCGCGCTGCTGGGTCAGCCACAGAAATCCTACGGTTTCGATCAGCAAGGCGAGATGAGCGCCGAGCGTGCCGTACAGCTGCACGGTCGCCCAAGCTGAAAAGCAACTGTACTGCTGCAAGTTTTCCGCAACTGTCCGTGGGCCGGGCGGGCGCAGTGGGATAGGGTCTACATCTGAATGACCTTGATGGACTGCCCGCTATGACCCTCTCGCTTGATCTGTTGTTGGGCTTTGCCCTGTTTGCCCTTGTCACCTCGATAACGCCGGGGCCGAACAACACCATGTTGTTGGCATCGGGGGTGAATTTCGGCTTCAACCGCACCATTCCGCACATGCTCGGCATTACCTGCGGCTTTTTCGTTCTGGTGGTGGCGGTGGGCTTTGGTCTGGGCGCGGTGTTCCAGAACTATCCGATCCTTTACACGATCCTGCGCTATGTCGGCGCGGCGTATCTGTTGTATCTAGCGTGGAAAATCGCCCATTCGGGGCCGGTCGGCGACAGTGTCGAAGGCGAGGCCAGGCCGATCAGCTATCTTGGCGCTGCGGCGTTTCAATGGGTCAACCCGAAAGCGTGGATCATGGCCATTGGCGCGATCAGCACCTATACGCCGATGCAGGGCTATTTCACCAACGTCGTGGTGATTGCTGCGGTGTTCGCCATCATCAACCTGCCCAGCGTCGGTGTCTGGGCCGCCTGCGGAACGTTGCTGCGCAATGTGCTGAAGGAGCCGCGCTGGTTGCGCGTGTTCAACTGGGGCATGGCCGCGCTGCTGGTGATTTCCCTGTACCCGTTACTTCTCGAAAGCTTTAGCTGACGCATTGCTTCAACCGCAGGCCGGATGCCTGTTAAGCTCGGCTTCAGGAGCGTTCCTACGCACTTTTAAATGAAGTTGTCCTTCTTTAACGGCATCCGATCAGGTATTGATGACGCTCTCGAACCGACGCGCGGCTCACAAGGCTGCGCTGTGCCGTTTGCAGACACGAGCCTCCTGATCCCGGAACACGCTCTGCGAGTCTTTTATGAACACACGTCCGTTGTATTTCGATTACGCCGCCACCACCCCGGTGGACGAGCGGGTCATCCAGGTGATGATCGAGTGTCTGGGGTTTCACGGCAATTTCGGTAATCCGGCCTCCAGCTCCCATGCCTTCGGCCAGCAGGCCCGGCACACGGTCGAGCAGGCGCGCCGGCAAGTCGCCGGACTGGTCGGCGCCGAGGCCGGGCAGATTGTCTGGACCTCCGGCGCCACCGAATCCAACAACCTTGCCCTCAAGGGCGTGGCGCAGGCGCGCGGTGTGCCTGGCGGTCACATCATCACCAGCCAGATCGAACACAAAGCCATCCTCGATACCGCCCGCCAGTTGCAGGACAGCGGCGTCGCCGTGACGTATCTGGTCCCCGACGCCAATGGTTTGATCACCGCGCAAGCGGTCAGCGAAGCGCTGCGCGACGACACTTTTCTGGTGTCGCTGATGCTGGTCAACAACGAATTGGGCACCGTCAATGATGTTCAAGCGATTGGCGAAGTCGTGCGGGCCCGCGGCACTTTGTTTCATGTGGATGCCGCGCAGGGTGCCGGCAAAGTCGCCATCGATCTGCGGCAATGGCCGGTGGATCTGATGTCGTTTTCCGCACACAAGCTCTACGGCCCCAAAGGCATCGGCGCGTTGTACGTCGGCCCGCGGGCGCAGCAGCGTTTGCAGGCGCAGATTCACGGCGGCGGTCATGAAGGCGGTCTGCGCTCCGGGACACTGGCGACCCATCAGATTGCCGGAATGGGCGCCGCGTTTGCCTTGGCCGCTGAAGCCTTCGATGCCGAGAAAACAACCATTGTCGCGCTGCGCGAGCGCTTGCTCAATCAACTGCTGAGCCTGCCGGGCGTGCGCCTGAACGGTTGCACCACCCAGCGCATTCCGCACACTTTGAGCCTGACCTTCAGCGAAGGTGAATTCAACAGCGCGGCGTTGAGCCACTCGATCGCCTTTTCCGCGACGTCGGCCTGCAATTCGGCAAGTAATGCGCCGTCTCACGTGCTGCTGGCGTTGGGGCATGACGCGCATCTGGCCGGCCGCACGATTCGCTTGAGCCTTGGTCGTTTCACCACCGCCGAGGATGTCGACAAGGCCGTTGAACTGATCAAGAGCGCTTGCGCCAGTGCCCCGGCATTCTGGGCGACAGGACTTTAAACGAGCCGGATAAACGGCTACGAACAATAACGAACAAGTGATTAGCAGGAGACATGATGAGTACCCAGACCTCGACCGAAGGATTGGTGCCCCAGCGCCTGGCGCAGACCCGCGAACTGATGCGCCGCGAAGGTATCCATGCGTTGCTGGTGCCGTCCGCCGACCCGCATCTGTCGGAATACCTGCCGGGCTACTGGCAGGGTCGGCAATGGTTGTCGGGTTTCCATGGTTCGGTCGGCACGCTGATCGTCACCGCTGATTTCGCCGGGGTCTGGGCCGACAGCCGTTACTGGGAACAGGCAACCAAGGAACTCAAGGGCAGCGGCATCGAACTGGTCAAGTTGCAACCGGGGCAGCCGAGCCCGCTGGACTGGCTGGCCGAGCAGACACCGCAAGGTGGTGTGGTCGCGGTTGACGGTGCGGTAATGGCCGTGGCATCGGCGCGTACCTTGAGCAGCAAGCTCGAAGCGCGGGGCGCGCGTCTGCGCACGGATATCGACCTGCTGCAGCAAGTCTGGAGCGACCGCCCGAGCCTGCCGAATGCCCCGATCTATCAGCATCTGCCACCACAGGCGACGGTCAGCCGTGGCGAAAAACTCGCCAGACTGCGCGAAACCTTGCAGGAGCGTGGGGCGGACTGGCATTTCATCGCCACCCTTGATGACATCGCCTGGCTGTTCAACCTGCGTGGCGGCGACGTGTCGTTCAACCCGGTGTTTGTTTCGTTTGCCTTGATCAATCAACAGCAAGCGACGCTGTTCGTCGCGCTGAGCAAAGTCGACGCGGATTTGCGCGCAGTGCTGGAACAGGAGGGCGTGACGCTGCGCGACTACAGCGAAGTGGCGGCCGCGCTGCGTGACATTCCGACGGGCGCAAGCCTGCTGGTTGATCCGGCGCGAGTGACCACCGGCCTGCTGGACAACCTCGACAGCGAGGTAAAACTGGTCGAAGGCTTGAACCCGACCACACTCGCCAAATCACAGAAAAGTGAAGCGGATGCGCAGCACATTCGACGGGCAATGGAGCAGGACGGTGCGGCGCTGTGCGAGTTTTTTGCCTGGCTGGAATCGGCCTGGGGACGCGAACGCATTACCGAATTGACCATCGACGAGAAGCTCACCGCCGCTCGCGAGCGGCGTCCGGATTACGTCACGCTGAGTTTCAACACCATCGCCGCGTTCAATGCCAACGGCGCCATGCCCCACTATCACGCCACCGAAGAGGAGCATGCGGTCATTGAAGGCGATGGCTTGCTGCTGATCGACTCCGGCGGGCAATACCTGGGCGGCACCACCGATATCACGCGGATGGTGCCCGTCGGCACGCCGACCGAAGAACAGAAACGCGATTGCACACGGGTGTTGAAAGGCGTGATTGCCCTGTCGCGGGCACGCTTTCCGAAAGGCATTCTCTCACCGCTGCTGGACGCCATCGCGCGTGCGCCGATCTGGGCGGACAATGTCGATTACGGTCATGGTACCGGCCATGGTGTTGGTTATTTCCTCAACGTCCATGAAGGTCCACAAGTCATTGCCTATCAGGCCGCAGCTACGCCGCAAACGGCCATGCAGCCGGGGATGATCACTTCGATCGAGCCGGGCACTTATCGCCCGGGGCGTTGGGGGGTACGCATCGAAAACCTGGCGATGAACCGCGAGGCGGGCAGCAGTGAGTTCGGTGACTTCCTCGAGTTCGAAACCCTGACGCTGTGCCCGATCGACACGCGTTGCTTGTTGCCTGCTCTGCTGACGGAAGAGGAGAAGCAATGGTTCAACGCTTATCACGCCGAGGTGCGTGAACGTTTAAGCCCATTGCTGGAAGGCGTTGCATTGGAATGGCTGAACACGCGGACCGCAGCCATTTAAGCGATTGACGCCCGGGCGCTGCTGCCAGCGCCCGAGTGTTTGCTTTGCTTTAGAGCTGGCGCAACGCCGCTTCGACAAAATCCAATCGATCCTGTCCGAAGAACAACTGGTTGTCGACAAACATGCTCGGTGCGCCGAAAACACCGCGTTTAACCGCGGTTTCGGTATTGTCCTTGAGGGCTGCTTTGACTGTTTCGTCGTTGACCAACGCCATCACTGTCTGCGGGTCGAAACCGTGTTCGCTCAATACGGCCGCTACGGTTTCTGGCTCATTCAAGCTGCGTCCATCAACCCAAAGTGCTTTGAATAGACAATCTATAAACGCCTGAAAGCGTTCGGGTTGATGTAGCTGAATGCCCGTCACCGCGCGCATAAGCATCAGCGTATTGATCGGAAAGTGTGGATTGAATTTCAGCGGCACTGCGTAGCGTTTCGCGTAGCGGTCCAGATCCTGAAACATGTAGCGACCCTTCGCCGGAATCATCGCCGGTGACGCATTGCCGGTCGCCTTGAACACGCCACCAAGCAGCATCGGAATGTAGCGTAATTCACTGCCGGTTTCGGCGCAGATCTTCGGTAACTGGGTATAAGCCAGGTAGGTGGCCGGGCTGCCGAGGTCGAAATAGAACTCCACGGTTTTGCTCATTATCGCGTCTCTCTGCTTATTGTTATGACGAAGGTTTACCAGCGTTCATTCCATGGGCGCAGATCCAGTTCGAAGGTCCAGGCGTCCCTTGGCTGACTGTGCAGAAACCAATAGTTGTCGGCAATGTGTTCGGGATCGAGAATGCCGTCCTGATCTTTCGTCGCGTATTTCTCGGGAAAACTGGTGCGAATGAAGTCAGTGTCGATAGCCCCATCGACCACAATGTGGGCAACATGGATGTTCATTGGTCCCAGCTCCCGCGCCATGCTTTGCGCCAACGCGCGAATACCGTGTTTGGCCCCGGCGAACGCAGCGAACCCAGCAGCGCCACGCAACCCTGCAGTCGCACCGGTGAACAGAATCGTGCCGCGCTGACGGGTGACCATGCGTTTGGCCACTTCGCGAGCATTGAGGAAGCCCGAGAAGCAGGCCATTTCCCAGATCTTGAAATATTTGCGCGCGGTTTCTTCAAGAATGCTGCAGGGCACGTTGGCGCCAATATTGAAGACGAAGGCTTCGATCGGACCGAGGCGGGTTTCGATGTCTTCTATCAGCGCGATCACGTCATCTTCTTTACGCGCGTCGCAGGCGAAACCGTGGGCTTCGCCGCCTTCAGCGTTAATCGCGTCAACCAGCGGTTGCAGTTTGTCGGCGCTACGCCGGGTAACGCAAGCGACGAATCCCTCCCGGGCAAACCGCTTGGCAATCGCTCCGCCCGTTGAGTCTCCAGCGCCAACCACCATTACGACCTTCTTGTTATTCATGGGTGAATCCCTTTATTAAGCGATCGTTAAGTGAACGAACGTTATGCTAGGATCCCGGCAACGTCAAGGTCGTCGATTCGAGGGTAATCCCATGCGCTATTCCGCCAGTCACAAGCTGGAAACCCGAGAAAAGTTACTGCAGAGCAGTGCGCTGTCGGCAAAACGCTCCGGGTTTTCCACGGTCGGCGTCGATGCGCTGATGAAGGCGATCGGCTTGAGTGGGGCGGCGTTTTACAGCCACTTCTCATCAAAAGATGAACTGTTTACTGAGATTGTCGAACGCGAGTTGAGCCATAGCCTTGAACGCTTGGGCGGGGAGGGTAAGCAGGATCGCGAACGATTGCAGCGCTGCCTCAAACACTATCTGAGCATGTCTCACGTCGAGCAGCCTGAAGTTGGCTGCGCGTTGCCGGCGCTGGGCGCGGAAATTGCCCGCTCGGATGTACAAGTGCGCGAGCAAGCGCAATTGTGGATCTGTCGGTTGCATGAGCGCTGGGCTCAGGTATTGGAAAGCGACAGCCTGGCATGGTCGGTTCTGTCGCAATGCGTCGGCGCACTGGTGGTGGCGCGCATGCTGGTCACGCCGGACATTCAGCAAGCGGTGCTGAAGTCCAGCCATGACGAGATCGGCCGTCAGATGGCCGAACCACGCTGAGCTATTTGCAGATAACGATCATGCTGCGGCTGGTGTAGCCAGCAGGGTTGAGACCGAATGGATAATCGCCGGGCTCTTCGACGGCGTCACCGGATTTGGCAATCACCTTGTAGCCTTTCGGCAAGCAGGCATTGGCGGCGCTGGTGTAGCACTTGTCCCAGGAGGACGAGAGCCCCGAACAGTTGATATGCAGACCTTTTTTTCCGCGTTTGACTTGAGTTTCCGAAGTCGCCGCACAACCCGCAATTGCCAGGATGGCGATCAGTAGCAAAATTCGTTTCATTACCGTCCTTATAGCGGCCACGAGTCTGTCGCTCGGGTCTGCCTGTGTTCGCTACGCGTTGAGCGTTGTCCATCCCTGTGTGAAAAAATCCATGTCCGACATTGGGTTACCGGGCTAAACATGGCCTAAATGCGCCGCAATTGCCAGACCTTCGTCACTCGCGCATTCAATCGGCCGCGATTGCCGGTTTCGCGGCGCTGCCCATGGTCATGGTGGCGCCGACGGAAGCCAGAATAATGCACAGAATGGCCATCCATTGTGACAGCGTGAGGAATTCCTGCAGAAACAAGAGGCCGGACAGCGCGCCGAAGGCCGGCTCGATGCTCATCAGCGTGCCAAACGTACGCGCCGGCATGCGGGTGAGTGCAACCATTTCCAGGGTGTAGGGCAGGGCGGTGGACAGGATCGCCACACCGATGGCGATCGGGATCAACGAGGGGGTCAACAGAGCAGCGCCAGCATGAACGATGCCGATCGGCGCTACGAACAGCGCGGCGATCATCACCCCTAGCGCGGCGGTGGTGACGCCGTTATCGGCGCCGGCCTTTTGTCCGAACAGAATGTACAGCGCCCAGCAGATGCCTGCGCCCAATGCATAGCCGGCGCCCACCAGGTCGATCCCGGCGCTGGTGGCTCCGGTAGGGATCAACAGGAACAAACCAACTGCGGCGAGGGCAATCCAAAGAAAGTCGATTGCCCTGCGGGATGAATAGATAGCTACCGCAAGTGGGCCGGTGAATTCGAGGGCAACGGCGATGCCCAGCGGGACCGTACGCAGTGACATATAGAAGAGGAAGTTCATGCCGCCCAGCGCCATCCCGTAGACGATCACGGTACGCAGCGATTTGCCAGTCAGTTTGGCCCGCCAGGGCCGCAGAATCAGCAGCATGATCACGCTGGCGAAGATAAGGCGCAGCGTGGTGGTGCCCTGAGCGCCAACCACGGGGAACATGCTTTTCGCTAAAGAGGCGCCAGACTGGATGGAGGCCATGGCTATCAACAGCAGGCCAACCGGAAACAGCATGGATGCAAGTGATCTTGGTTGGTCATTCATTGCGCGGCATCGTCCAAAAGGTGAGAGCGGATAAGCTTGTTTTTAGTATTGGGCAATATACTGCGCATTGCTCGCGGCTACGTCTATATATAGAAGGGGTTTTTACCTGTTTCGATAGAAAAGCATAATTAACGGTTGACGGCAGATTTCAGATGTCTATAATTCGCCCCACTTCCGGCGCAGTCGAAACGGAAAACTCCTTGAAATTCAACGAGTTAAGTAGGTTTCGGCAGCAGGCGGCTTCAGTTCATCGAAGCTCGAAAGGAAGCTGAAAAGAGGTGTTGACAGCAGCGTGTAACGCTGTAGAATTCGCCTCCCGCTGACGAGAGATCGGAGGCGCAAGTGGTTGAAGTTGTTGAAGAAATCTTCGAAAGCTTCTGAAAATAATCACTTGACAGCAAATGAGGCTGCTGTAGAATGCGCGCCTCGGTTGAGACGAAAGATCTTAACCAACCGCTCTTTAACAACTGAATCAAGCAATTCGTGTGGGTGCTTGTGGAGTCAGACTGATAGTCAACAAGATTATCAGCATCACAAGTTACTCCGCGAGAAATCAAAGATGTAACCAACGATTGCTGAGCCAAGTTTAGGGTTTCTTAAAAACCCAAAGATGTTTGAACTGAAGAGTTTGATCATGGCTCAGATTGAACGCTGGCGGCAGGCCTAACACATGCAAGTCGAGCGGATGAAAGGAGCTTGCTCCTGGATTCAGCGGCGGACGGGTGAGTAATGCCTAGGAATCTGCCTGGTAGTGGGGGACAACGTTTCGAAAGGAACGCTAATACCGCATACGTCCTACGGGAGAAAGCAGGGGACCTTCGGGCCTTGCGCTATCAGATGAGCCTAGGTCGGATTAGCTAGTTGGTGAGGTAATGGCTCACCAAGGCGACGATCCGTAACTGGTCTGAGAGGATGATCAGTCACACTGGAACTGAGACACGGTCCAGACTCCTACGGGAGGCAGCAGTGGGGAATATTGGACAATGGGCGAAAGCCTGATCCAGCCATGCCGCGTGTGTGAAGAAGGTCTTCGGATTGTAAAGCACTTTAAGTTGGGAGGAAGGGTTGTAGATTAATACTCTGCAATTTTGACGTTACCGACAGAATAAGCACCGGCTAACTCTGTGCCAGCAGCCGCGGTAATACAGAGGGTGCAAGCGTTAATCGGAATTACTGGGCGTAAAGCGCGCGTAGGTGGTTCGTTAAGTTGGATGTGAAATCCCCGGGCTCAACCTGGGAACTGCATTCAAAACTGTCGAGCTAGAGTATGGTAGAGGGTGGTGGAATTTCCTGTGTAGCGGTGAAATGCGTAGATATAGGAAGGAACACCAGTGGCGAAGGCGACCACCTGGACTGATACTGACACTGAGGTGCGAAAGCGTGGGGAGCAAACAGGATTAGATACCCTGGTAGTCCACGCCGTAAACGATGTCAACTAGCCGTTGGGAGCCTTGAGCTCTTAGTGGCGCAGCTAACGCATTAAGTTGACCGCCTGGGGAGTACGGCCGCAAGGTTAAAACTCAAATGAATTGACGGGGGCCCGCACAAGCGGTGGAGCATGTGGTTTAATTCGAAGCAACGCGAAGAACCTTACCAGGCCTTGACATCCAATGAACTTTCCAGAGATGGATTGGTGCCTTCGGGAACATTGAGACAGGTGCTGCATGGCTGTCGTCAGCTCGTGTCGTGAGATGTTGGGTTAAGTCCCGTAACGAGCGCAACCCTTGTCCTTAGTTACCAGCACGTTATGGTGGGCACTCTAAGGAGACTGCCGGTGACAAACCGGAGGAAGGTGGGGATGACGTCAAGTCATCATGGCCCTTACGGCCTGGGCTACACACGTGCTACAATGGTCGGTACAAAGGGTTGCCAAGCCGCGAGGTGGAGCTAATCCCATAAAACCGATCGTAGTCCGGATCGCAGTCTGCAACTCGACTGCGTGAAGTCGGAATCGCTAGTAATCGTGAATCAGAATGTCACGGTGAATACGTTCCCGGGCCTTGTACACACCGCCCGTCACACCATGGGAGTGGGTTGCACCAGAAGTAGCTAGTCTAACCTTCGGGAGGACGGTTACCACGGTGTGATTCATGACTGGGGTGAAGTCGTAACAAGGTAGCCGTAGGGGAACCTGCGGCTGGATCACCTCCTTAATCGACGACATCAGCTGCTGCATGAGCTCCCACACGAATTGCTTGATTCATTGAAGAAGACGATAGAAGCAGCTTTAAGCTCCAAGCTGATAGCTCCAGGCTAACAGTTACGCGCTCGAAATTGGGTCTGTAGCTCAGTTGGTTAGAGCGCACCCCTGATAAGGGTGAGGTCGGCAGTTCGAATCTGCCCAGACCCACCAATTTTGTTATGGGGCCATAGCTCAGCTGGGAGAGCGCCTGCCTTGCACGCAGGAGGTCAGCGGTTCGATCCCGCTTGGCTCCACCATATAAACTGCTTCTGAAAGCTTAGAAATGAATATTCCGAGAGAATATTGATTTCTAGTCTTTTGATTAGATCGTTCTTTAAAAATTTGGGTATGTGATAGAAAGATAGACTGAACGTTACTTTCACTGGTAACGGATCAGGCTAAGGTAAAATTTGTGAGTTCTCTTAGTTGAGAAATTCGAATTTTCGGCGAATGTCGTCTTCACAGTATAACCAGATTGCTTGGGGTTATATGGTCAAGTGAAGAAGCGCATACGGTGGATGCCTTGGCAGTCAGAGGCGATGAAAGACGTGGTAGCCTGCGAAAAGCTTCGGGGAGTCGGCAAACAGACTTTGATCCGGAGATGTCTGAATGGGGGAACCCAGCCATCATAAGATGGTTATCTTGTACTGAATACATAGGTGCAAGAGGCGAACCAGGGGAACTGAAACATCTAAGTACCCTGAGGAAAAGAAATCAACCGAGATTCCCTTAGTAGTGGCGAGCGAACGGGGACTAGCCCTTAAGTGGCTTTGAGATTAGCGGAACGCTCTGGAAAGTGCGGCCATAGTGGGTGATAGCCCTGTACGCGAAAATCTCTTAGTCATGAAATCGAGTAGGACGGAGCACGAGAAACTTTGTCTGAATATGGGGGGACCATCCTCCAAGGCTAAATACTACTGACTGACCGATAGTGAACTAGTACCGTGAGGGAAAGGCGAAAAGAACCCCGGAGAGGGGAGTGAAATAGATCCTGAAACCGTATGCGTACAAGCAGTGGGAGCCCACTTTGTTGGGTGACTGCGTACCTTTTGTATAATGGGTCAGCGACTTATTTTCAGTGGCGAGCTTAACCGAATAGGGGAGGCGTAGCGAAAGCGAGTCTTAATAGGGCGTCTAGTCGCTGGGAATAGACCCGAAACCGGGCGATCTATCCATGGGCAGGTTGAAGGTTAGGTAACACTGACTGGAGGACCGAACCGACTACCGTTGAAAAGTTAGCGGATGACCTGTGGATCGGAGTGAAAGGCTAATCAAGCTCGGAGATAGCTGGTTCTCCTCGAAAGCTATTTAGGTAGCGCCTCATGTATCACTGTAGGGGGTAGAGCACTGTTTCGGCTAGGGGGTCATCCCGACTTACCAAACCGATGCAAACTCCGAATACCTACAAGTGCCGAGCATGGGAGACACACGGCGGGTGCTAACGTCCGTCGTGAAAAGGGAAACAACCCAGACCGTCAGCTAAGGTCCCAAAGTTATGGTTAAGTGGGAAACGATGTGGGAAGGCTTAGACAGCTAGGAGGTTGGCTTAGAAGCAGCCACCCTTTAAAGAAAGCGTAATAGCTCACTAGTCGAGTCGGCCTGCGCGGAAGATGTAACGGGGCTCAAACCATACACCGAAGCTACGGGTATCACCTTCGGGTGATGCGGTAGAGGAGCGTTCTGTAAGCCTGTGAAGGTGAGTTGAGAAGCTTGCTGGAGGTATCAGAAGTGCGAATGCTGACATGAGTAACGACAATGGGTGTGAAAAACACCCACGCCGAAAGACCAAGGTTTCCTGCGCAACGTTAATCGACGCAGGGTTAGTCGGTCCCTAAGGCGAGGCTGAAAAGCGTAGTCGATGGAAAACAGGTTAATATTCCTGTACTTCTGGTTATTGCGATGGAGGGACGGAGAAGGCTAGGCCAGCTTGGCGTTGGTTGTCCAAGTTTAAGGTGGTAGGCTGAGATCTTAGGTAAATCCGGGATCTTAAGGCCGAGAGCTGATGACGAGTTACCCTTTGGGTGACGAAGTGGTTGATGCCATGCTTCCAAGAAAAGCTTCTAAGCTTCAGGTAACCAGGAACCGTACCCCAAACCGACACAGGTGGTTGGGTAGAGAATACCAAGGCGCTTGAGAGAACTCGGGTGAAGGAACTAGGCAAAATGGCACCGTAACTTCGGGAGAAGGTGCGCCGGTGAGGGTGAAGGACTTGCTCCGTAAGCTCATGCCGGTCGAAGATACCAGGCCGCTGCGACTGTTTATTAAAAACACAGCACTCTGCAAACACGAAAGTGGACGTATAGGGTGTGACGCCTGCCCGGTGCCGGAAGGTTAATTGATGGGGTTAGCTAACGCGAAGCTCTTGATCGAAGCCCCGGTAAACGGCGGCCGTAACTATAACGGTCCTAAGGTAGCGAAATTCCTTGTCGGGTAAGTTCCGACCTGCACGAATGGCGTAACGATGGCGGCGCTGTCTCCACCCGAGACTCAGTGAAATTGAAATCGCTGTGAAGATGCAGTGTATCCGCGGCTAGACGGAAAGACCCCGTGAACCTTTACTATAGCTTTGCACTGGACTTTGAATTTGCTTGTGTAGATCTCGGTGGTCGCCGTAACATTTAAAAACAAGTTCGCGTGGAGCCATCCTTGAAATACCACCCTGGCAACTTTGAGGTTCTAACTCAGGTCCGTTATCCGGATCGAGGACAGTGTATGGTGGGTAGTTTGACTGGGGCGGTCTCCTCCTAAAGAGTAACGGAGGAGTACGAAGGTGCGCTCAGACCGGTCGGAAATCGGTCGTAGAGTATAAAGGCAAAAGCGCGCTTGACTGCGAGACAGACACGTCGAGCAGGTACGAAAGTAGGTCTTAGTGATCCGGTGGTTCTGTATGGAAGGGCCATCGCTCAACGGATAAAAGGTACTCCGGGGATAACAGGCTGATACCGCCCAAGAGTTCATATCGACGGCGGTGTTTGGCACCTCGATGTCGGCTCATCACATCCTGGGGCTGAAGCCGGTCCCAAGGGTATGGCTGTTCGCCATTTAAAGTGGTACGCGAGCTGGGTTTAGAACGTCGTGAGACAGTTCGGTCCCTATCTGCCGTGGACGTTTGAGATTTGAGAGGGGCTGCTCCTAGTACGAGAGGACCGGAGTGGACGAACCTCTGGTGTTCCGGTTGTCACGCCAGTGGCATTGCCGGGTAGCTATGTTCGGGAAAGATAACCGCTGAAAGCATCTAAGCGGGAAACTTGCCTCAAGATGAGATCTCACTGGAACCTTGAGTTCCCTGAAGGGCCGTCGAAGACTACGACGTTGATAGGTTGGGTGTGTAAGCGCTGTGAGGCGTTGAGCTAACCAATACTAATTGCCCGTGAGGCTTGACCATATAACACCCAAGCAATTTGCTGACCTGAAAAGGCACCAGATTGCGGTGTGTGAAGACGAAACGAACCGAAAGTTCGAAGTTCACAAACACCTGGCTGTCACATACCCAATTTGCTGAAGCGAGGCCATCTGGTCACGAGTCAGTACCCGAATTTCTTGACGACCATAGAGCGTTGGAACCACCTGATCCCATCCCGAACTCAGCAGTGAAACGATGCATCGCCGATGGTAGTGTGGGGTTTCCCCATGTGAGAGTAGGTCATCGTCAAGATTAAATTCCGAAACCCCAATTGCGAAAGCAGTTGGGGTTTTGTTTTGCCTGCGGAAAAGCTTTGCCGATGAATTGCTCCGCTCGTTTTTAAATAAAACGTCCTGAAGTGCCAGGGCGGTTTTTGGTATGGTGCAGCTCGTTTTTTACGGACTGCTGTCATGCCCACGGATCGGCATTCATTCATGTTTAAGAGTTGCTGTAGAAATGCCTGAAGCCATCCCGATCAAGGACCACGAAAAAGAGACGCGTCTGGTCAACAAACGCTTGATTGCCTGCGCCTTGTTCGTCTTTGCAATCAGCTGCGCTCTCGTCGTGCGCCTGTACATCCTGCAAGTAGTGGAGTTCGACTACCACTCGACCATCTCTGAAAACAACCGAGTTCACGTCTTGCCGATCCCGCCTACGCGCGGCCTGATTTACGACCGCAACGGCGTGGTGCTTGCCGATAACCGTCCCAGCTTCAACTTGACGATCACCCGCGAGCGCGCCAGCGACGTCAATCAAGAGCTGAACGAGGTCATCAACCTCCTGCATTTGCCTGCAGAGGATCGCGCGGTTTTCGACAAAGCGATGAAACAGTCCCGTCACCCCTTTACTCCGGTGACGCTGTTTTACGAGCTGACCGAAGAGCAAATCGCCGTATTGGCCGTCAACGAGTTTCGTCTGCCAGGCATTGATGTCGAGCCGCAATTTGTTCGCGACTATCCGCTCGGGGCGCATTTTGCCCACTCGATCGGCTATGTCGGCCGGATCAACGAAAAAGAATCCAAAACGCTGGATTCGGTCGAGTACCGTGGCACTCAGTCCATCGGTAAAACCGGCATCGAGCGTTTTTACGAAGCGCAGTTGCATGGCCACGTCGGTTACGAGGAAGTAGAAACCAACGCACAGGGCAGGGTGCTTCGGGTGCTTAAACACACCGATCCGGTGCCGGGCAAAAACATCGTGCTCAGCCTTGACGTCAAACTGCAGGAAGCAGCTGAAGCCGCGCTGGGTGATCGTCGTGGATCAGTGGTAGCGCTTGATCCGTCGACCGGCGAAGTATTGGCCATGGTCAGTAATCCGAGTTTCGACCCGAACCTGTTCGTCACCGGCATCAGCTCCAAGGAATACTCGGCACTGCGCGACTCGATTGACCGGCCGCTGTTCAACCGTGTGCTGCGCGGGCTCTACGCACCGGGATCGACGATCAAGCCAGAAGTGGCGATTGCCGGACTCGACGCCGGCGTCGTGACACCGCAGACCCGCGTCTTCGACCCCGGTTACTACCAACTTCCCGATTTCGATCACAAGTATCGCAACTGGAACCACAGCGGCGACGGCTGGGTGGACATGGACGCCGCGATCATGCGCTCCAACGATACTTACTTCTATGATCTGGCTCACAAGCTCGGCATCGATCGTCTGCACGATTACATGGCGATGTTCGGCCTCGGTGAGAAAGTTTCGCTGGACATGTTTGAAGAGTCGCCCGGCCTGATGCCATCGCAAGCCTGGAAACGCGCCACACGGCGCCAGGCATGGTTTCCGGGCGAAACCGTGATTCTCGGCATCGGTCAGGGCTATATGCAGGTCACACCGCTGCAACTGGCTCAGGCCACCGCATTGATCGCCAATAAAGGCGTGTGGAATCGTCCGCACCTGGCCAAGACGGTCGACGGCGTCGCGCCAGTCGATGAGCATCCGATGCCGAACATTCTGCTCAAGGACCCGCGCGATTGGGAGCAGGTCAACCATGGCATGCAAATGGTCATGCACGATGCCCGGGGCATTGCCCGCGCGGCCGCGGCGGGTGCGCAATACCGCATCGCTGGCAAGAGCGGTACGGCGCAGGTGGTGGCGATCAAGCAGGGTGAGCGCTACAACCGCGAGAAAACCCTCGAGCGTCACCGCGACAACGCCTTGTTTGTCGGTTTCGCCCCGGCCGAACATCCGAAGATCGCCATTTCGGTGATGATCGAAAACGGCGAGGCCGGTGGTCGTGTCGCCGGGCCTGTGGTGCGGCAGATCATGGATGCCTGGTTGCTCGATCAGGACGGTCATCTCAAGCCGCAGTACGCAGCGCCAAGCAAGGCACCGGGGGATCCGCACGTTTGATCGTTCAGTGGTCGGTATCTGGCTGACAGCTTCGCGAGCAGGCTCGCTCCCACAGTGCAAGCATTTCGACTGGGGAGCGGATCTGTGATTCAGAGCTGTTCAGGCGCCCGGCACCGGGCAGCTCATGTCACCTTCCTCGCACTTCAGATATTGCTTCAGCGCTTCAACCCGCGCGTTCGTCATGCTGGTCATGCAGTTGCTGTAAATCAAAGGATAGACGCTCCCTCCTGCAACGCCCGATGCGGAGAACTTGCACTCGGTATCGCGAAACCCGATCCACGCCCGCTGCGCACTGACCAGCAGTTTTTTGCCATCAGGATTGTTCTTTAACCGCGCAGTGATCTGCTGATAGACCGTGTTCAGCTCCTTGTCCGCCGCTTTGAAATCCTGCCCGGCGCACTGATTCATCGTCGCCTGATCGCTGGCATTCGCGCAGTCAACGGCGGCATCGACGAGCGGGGAGAAAAGAAACGGCGACAGGATCAAAAGCAGACGTGGGAACATGGTCAAATCTCGCTGTAGCGAAGGTCAAGTGGCAAGCAGTGTAGCGGTTGCGCCGGGTTTATTCAGTCGGCTGCAATCGGCAAGCTGCGAGCAAACGGTCGGCTATAGCCCCAATCTCTGCACCGTCGTGCAATGTAGCGAGCCAATGCGCAGGTATGCCCTGTACGCCGTAATGGGCGCCGGCCAACTGACCGGTGATCGCGGCAGTGGTATCGGCGTCATCGCCCAGGTTGGCCGCTTGCAGTATCGCCGCTGCGAAGCTGTCTGTACGCTGAAAGCACCACAGCGCCGCTTCCAGAGACTGCACGCTGTAGCCGCTGCCTTTGATATCCGCCTCGGACAAACTGAGGTAATTGCCACGGGCAATGGCCGCGACCTTGGGCTGCGAGAAGCTGGCGGATGACAGCCGGCGCAGCTCTGCTTTGCTTGCGCCTGCAAGTGCGTTAGTGATCAGGCCGGCCAACAGTTGGCAGCACTCAACGGCTTCCGGGGCGGCGTGGGTCGTTCGTGAACTGTCGGCAGCAAATGTCTGGATCTGCTGGACATCGGGAAAATAGAACAGCACCACCGGAGCCAGGCGCATCAGCGAACCGTTACCAGCGCTGTATGGGTCGGTCGAGCCGGCAAAGGGGTCGGCGGTTTGCTGATACTTTGCCAGCGCCTGGCTGACGGTCGTGCCGATATCGAAACACTCACCGGTTGAGCTGAGATAACCCCACTGCCACCAATTGAGATAGCGGCCCATCTGATCAACCGGGTCGAATCCATTTTTGATCAGCAGGCTTTCCGCCAGACACAACGCCATCGAAGTGTCATCGGTCCACTGACCGGCTTCAAGGTGGAAGGGGCCACCACCGACCATGTCGGTCAACGGTGGGAATGACCCCCGTGGTTTGAACTCAACCGTAGTACCGACGGCGTCGCCGCACGCCAGACCGAGCAGGGCGCCGCGATAACGATCGGCAAGGGATGGCAGCATGACGCAATCCTTTTTCATTCATGTCGCTGGCAAAGGTACCAGCTTCGCTGCGAAACGGGCTGGGCATCCATCCTGTCACCGGCAAAAAAACGCAGCAGAATGTTTCCTTTTACGAATGACTTGCACCGCTTTGATACAACTTCACATTGGACATGTGGTCATACAAGCCTAGTGTTCAGAACAGGAGGTGACGTATGAAGCCAGTACCCAATAGTTTCGAACGCAAGATCACGCTCAAGGCGCCGCGTTCGCATGTCTGGCGTGCCTTGGTCGATGCCGAGGCGTTTGGCCAGTGGTTTGGCGTGGCGCTGGAGGGCCGCCGGTTCATTGCCGGGGAATGGACGCAGGGGCAGGTCACTTATCCGGGTTATGAACACGTTTTATGGAATGTGCTGATCGAGCGGGTCGAGCCGCAGCAGCTTTTTTCGTTCCGCTGGCATCCGTATGCGGTCAATCCGAAAATCGACTACTCCCAGGAGCCGACCACGCTGGTCAGATTCGAGCTGGAAGATTTCGAAGATGGCACGCTGTTGAAAGTTTCTGAATCCGGATTTGCCCATATACCCGATATTCGCCAGAAAGAGGCCTATTACATGGACAGTCGCGGCTGGGAAGAGCAACTGAGCAGACTCGAGCATTTCCTTGCTGAAAGCGCCAAGGCCCGTGAAAGCGGTGGTGCCTGACGCGACTAAGGGTTTTCGGAAGGGCTTCTATGGCGAATGTCTTACACGCTTTGGTAGCTTTTGCGACTATTGCTGATTGGATCCACTGGGTAATCTACACACATCAACTGAGACACAGGGAGTGTTTCAGGATCAAGGACGATCGACCATTGCAAGGATCGCTGCCGACAGGGAGTCGATAATGGTCTTGGGAAAAACCCGCTTCGGCGGGTTTTTTTTCGCCTGCAGGAAAGTGCCGGGCTCAAACGGAAACACCGCCAGATGGCGGTGTTTCTGTTTCAGCAGATATTACGAAGCAATCAACTGGCGCAACACGTAATGCAGGATTCCGCCAGCCTTGAAGTACTCCACCTCATTCAAGGTATCGATGCGGCACAACACCTCGATTTTCTCCTGACGCCCATCTTCGCGAGTGATCACCAGCGGCAGATTCATCCGCGGTGTCAGCTCGACACCACTCAGCCCCTGAATTTCAAAGGTTTCCTTGCCGGTCAGGTTGAGGCTCTTGCGATTCTGGTCCAGCTTGAACTGCAATGGCAGTACGCCCATGCCCACCAGATTCGAACGGTGGATCCGCTCGAAGCTTTCGGCAATTACCGCTTTGACGCCGAGCAGGTTGGTGCCTTTGGCCGCCCAGTCGCGACTGGAGCCGGTGCCATATTCCTGGCCAGCAACCACCACCAGCGGTGTTCCCGAAGCCTGATATTTCATAGCCGCGTCGTAGATCGCCAGTTTCTCACCGGTGGGAATGTAGATCGTGTTGCCACCTTCCTCGCCGCCGAGCATTTCGTTGCGGATACGGATGTTGGCGAACGTGCCGCGCATCATCACTTCGTGGTTGCCGCGCCGGGAGCCGTAGGAGTTGAAGTCACGCGGCTCCACGCCTTTCTCACGCAGGTAACGCCCGGCAGGGCTGTCAGCCTTGATGTTGCCGGCAGGGGAGATGTGGTCGGTGGTCACCGAATCGCCGAGCAGTGCCAGTACGCGCGCAGCTTTGATGTCCTCTATCTGCGGCAACGGCCCGGAGATATCGTCGAAGAACGGCGGATGTTGGATGTAAGTCGAATCGTCCTGCCACACGTAGGTCGCCGCTTGCGGCACTTCGATCGCTTGCCATTGCTCGTCGCCGGCGAACACCTCGGCGTATTCCTTGTGAAACATGGCGGTGTTGACCTGATTCACCGCGTCGGCGATCTCCTGGCTGCTCGGCCAGATGTCGCGCAGGTACACCGGATTGCCTTGTTGGTCTTGCCCCAGCGGCTCGCTGCTGATGTCGCTGCGCACGCTGCCGGCCAGTGCATAGGCGACGACCAGCGGCGGTGAGGCCAGCCAGTTGGTTTTCACCAGCGGATGCACGCGGCCCTCGAAGTTGCGGTTGCCGGACAGCACCGAGGCCACGGTGAGGTCGGCTTTCTGAATGGCTTTCTCGATCGGCTCAGGCAGTGGTCCGGAGTTGCCGATGCAGGTGGTGCAGCCGTAGCCGACCAGGGAAAACCCGAGCTGATCGAGGTATTGCGTCAGCCCGGCGGCCTTGTAGTAGTCGGTAACCACTTTCGAACCCGGCGCCAGCGAACTTTTCACCCACGGCTTGCGAGTCAGGCCTTTCTCCACGGCTTTTTTCGCCAGCAACCCGGCAGCCATCATCACACTCGGGTTGGAGGTGTTGGTGCACGAAGTGATCGCGGCGATGACCACGGCGCCGTTTTTCAGCCGATAGGTATGGCCCTCATATTCGTAATCCGCCTCACCGACCAGATCGGCGTTGCCCACTGCGACGCCGCCCCCGCCCTCGCTTTCCAGGCGACCTTCTTCCTTGCTGGTGGGTTTGAACTGCAGATCGAGAAAATCACTGAACGCCTGCGCCACATTGGGCAGCGACACGCGGTCCTGCGGACGTTTCGGGCCGGCGAGACTGGCTTCGACGCTGCCCATGTCCAGCGCCAGGCTGTCAGTGAACAGTGGCTCCTGACCGGGCAGACGCCACAGGCCCTGCGCTTTGGTGTACGCCTCGACCAGTTTGACCACGGCCGGTGGCCGCCCGGACAGGCGCAGGTAGTCCAGTGTGACCTCGTCGACCGGGAAGAACCCGCACGTCGCCCCATATTCCGGGGCCATGTTGGCGATCGTCGCGCGGTCCGCCAGCGGCAGGTCGGCGAGGCCATCACCGTAAAATTCAACGAATTTGCCCACCACGCCTTTCTTGCGCAGCATCTGCGTGACCGTCAGTACCAGGTCAGTGGCGGTGATGCCTTCCTTGAGCTTGCCGGTGAGTTTGAAACCGATCACTTCCGGAATCAGCATCGACACCGGTTGCCCGAGCATTGCTGCTTCCGCTTCGATCCCGCCAACGCCCCAGCCGAGTACACCGAGGCCGTTGATCATGGTGGTGTGCGAATCAGTGCCGACCAATGTATCGGGGAAGGCATAGGTGCGCCCATCCTCGTCCTTGGTCCACACCGTGCGCCCGAGGTATTCGAGGTTGACCTGGTGGCAGATCCCGGTGCCCGGCGGTACCACGCTGAAATTGTCGAAGGCGCTCTGACCCCAGCGCAGAAAGGCATAACGCTCGCCGTTACGCTGCATTTCGATGTCGACGTTCTGCTCGAATGCACTGGCCGAGGCGAATTTGTCGACCATCACCGAGTGGTCGATCACCAGATCCACCGGCGACAACGGATTGATCCGCTGCGGATCGCCGCCGGCCTTGGCCATCGCCGCGCGCATGGCGGCGAGGTCGACCACAGCGGGTACCCCGGTGAAGTCCTGCATCAGGACGCGCGCCGGGCGGTACTGGATTTCGCGGTCGGAGCGGCGCTCCTTGAGCCACGCGGCGATGGCCTTGAGGTCGGCGCTGGTGACAGTTTTTTCGTCTTCCCAGCGCAGCAGGTTTTCCAGCAACACCTTCAGCGACATCGGCAGTTTGTCGAGATCGCCGAGGCTCTTGGCGGCATCGGGCAGGCTGAAATAGTGGTAGGTCTGGTCGTCGATTTGTAGGGTTTTGAGCGTTTTCAGGCTATCGAGGGACGGCATTACGAGCACTCCTTTGAGTCCGCACGGCTACGGACTGAGGAAACGGACAGAGCATTAAACCTAGCCCTGTTTTGAATAGCTGGCTAATAACAGGACTCTGTGGCGAGAACCAAGGTTCCAACATCGGCTATCATGCGCCGGTTTTCGTGACAGGCTTTGCTGTGACGCAAGGCTTGAGCAGCGCGCAGAGGACCAATCCTCGTCCTTTGCCCAGGAGTAACAATGAACACCCTATTCATGCATTGCCGGCCAGGCTTCGAAGGCGAAGTCTGTTCGGAGATTTCCGACCTCGCCGCCCAGCTGAACGTGGCCGGTTACGCCAAGGCCAAAGCGGCCACGGCGTACGCCGAGTTCGTCTGCACCGAAGAAGACGGCGCCGAGCGCCTGATGCGCGGCCAGCGTTTCGCCGAGCTGATTTTCCCGCGGCAATGGGCGCGCGGTTTCTTCATCGATTTACCGGAAACCGACCGCATCAGCGTGATCCTCGCGCACATGGCTGAATTCCCGGTCTGTGGCAGCCTGTGGCTGGAAGTGGTCGACACCAACGATGGCAAGGAACTGTCGAACTTCTGCAAGAAGTTCGAAGGCCCACTGCGCAAAGCCCTGACTGCCGCCGGCAAACTGGTGGACGACGCCAGCAAGCCGCGCCTGCTGCTGACCTTCAAAAGTGGTCGCGAAGTGTTTCTCGGCATGGCCGACGCTGGTAACTCGGCGATGTGGCCGATGGGCATTCCCCGGCTGAAATTCCCCCGCGAGGCGCCGAGCCGTTCGACGCTGAAACTGGAAGAAGCGTGGCACCATTTCATTCCACGAGATCAATGGGAAGACCGTCTGCACAGCGACATGACCGGCGTCGACCTCGGCGCTGCGCCCGGCGGCTGGACCTGGCAACTGGTCAATCGCGGCATGCTGGTAACCGCCATCGACAACGGCCCGATGGCCGAGAGCCTGATGGACACGGGGCTGGTTCAGCACCTGATGGCTGACGGCTTTACCTTCAAGCCCAAGCAACCGGTGGACTGGATGGTTTGCGACATCGTCGAAAAGCCGGCGCGTAACGCGGCGATGCTCGAAGAGTGGATCGGCGAGGGCCATTGTCGTGAGGCGGTGGTCAACCTGAAGCTGCCGATGAAGCAGCGTTATGCTGAAGTGAAGCGTTTGCTCGAACGCATCGCCGATGGCTTCAAGGCGCGCGGTATCAAAGTCGACATTGGCTGCAAACAGCTGTATCACGACCGCGAAGAAGTGACCTGCCATTTGCGCCGTCATGACACAAAGAAAGCCAGATCGCGCTGACACAACACGAAACCCTGTGGGCGAGCCTGCTCGCGAAGGCAATCTGTCAGTCAACACATCATTGGCTGACTGACCCAGCGCTTTCGCGAGCAGGCTCGTTCCCACCGGAGTGTGTGGCGTAACACCGCAGGTGACCGAACACCCGGCAATGCGCGACAATGCCGGCCAGTTTCAGGAGTGAACCATGAGTGAAATGATCGATACCCCGGTCGACGGTACCCTCGATGCCACCGGCCTCAATTGCCCTGAGCCGGTGATGATGCTGCACCAGCACATCCGTGACTTGGCGCCTGGCGGCCTGCTCAAGGTCATTGCCACCGATCCGTCGACCCAGCGCGATATACCCAAATTTTGTGTATTCCTCGACCATGAACTGGTCGGCAAGCACGAAGAGGCGGGTACTTACCTGTACTGGATTCGCAAGAAGCAGGCCTGAGTTCGAGGCCAACGCCAAAACAAGTGTGGGAGCCAGCAGACTGGCTCCCACATTTTTTGTCGCGGTAGAAAATGCTCAGCCAGCCGAGCGACTGATGCGAATGCGCTTGCGCGCGCTGCGGGTCAGGCGGATCGACAGCATCAGCGCTGCACAGCTCAAGCCGACAATCAGACCCTGCCACAGACCGCTCGGGCCGCGTGGCTCGCCGAGCCAGTCGGTCAGGCCGAGGGCGTAACCCACCGGCAAACCAATCCCCCAGTAAGCGAAGAGCGTCAGAATCATCGTCACCCGCGTGTCCTGATAACCGCGCAAGGCGCCGGCGGCGGTGACCTGGATCGCGTCGGAAAACTGGAACAGCGCCGAATACACGATCAGCATCGCAGCGATGTGGATCACTGTCGGATCAGCCGTATAGATCGCCGCAATCGGCTCACGCAGCACCAGCATCATGCTCGCTGACAGGCACGCATAGGCCAGTGCCGTGGCCATGCCGACACCCGCAGCAAATCGCGCCTCACGCGGCTCCTCACGGCCCAGCGCCTGCCCGACGCGCACGGTGACGGCCATGCCCAGCGAGTAGGGGATCATGAACACCAGCGAACTGACGTTGAGGGCAATCTGATGCCCGGCGACCACTGTGGCGCCGAGGCTGCCGATCAGCAGGGCGATCACCGCAAAAATGCTCGACTCGGCAAACACCGCAATACCGATTGGCAGACCGATTGCCAGCAGCCGCTTGATCACCGCCCATTGCGGCCAGTCGAAACGGCTGAACAGCTCGCTCGAACGATACGCCGGGGCCCAGCGCTCGTAGCCGGCCAGACCGAGTGCCATCACCCACATCACAATCGCCGTGGCCCAACCGCAGCCGACGCCGCCCATGGCCGGCACGCCGAAATGGCCATAGATGAAGATGTAGTTCAGCGGAATGTTCAGCGCCAGACCGCACAGGCCCAGCACCATCGCCGGCCGTGTGCGGCCCAGGCCATCACTGAAGCAGCGCAGCACATGGTAGAACGCCACCGCTGGCAGCCCGCTGGCGATGCCGTGCAGATATTGCATGCACGGGCCGATCAGTTCCGGATCGACGTTCATCAAGTGCAGAACGGGCTCGGCCGCAAGCAACATCGCCGTGGCGATCAGGCCGACCACCAGCGCCAGCCATAGAGCCTGACGGACAATCGGGCCGATCTCGCTGTGCGTACCGGCGCCAAAGCGCTGGGCGACTTTCGGCGTGGTCGCCAGCAGCGTGCCGGTCATCAGCAGAAACACCGGCACCCAGATCGAATTGCCCAACGCCACTGCCGCCAGGTCCTTCGGCCCGACACGCCCGGCCATCACCGCATCGACAAAGCCCATGGCGGTCGTCGCCAGTTGCGCGATGATGATCGGCAAGGCCAGGGCGAGCAGGGTTTTCAGCTCCAGGCGAATCCGCGCAGGGCGAGAAAGGCTAACGGCGACAGGTTGATCAGTAACGGAATTCACAGGCAAAACGTCCACAGGTGTTGATGCGCAAGGCGCCGCATTCTACGCCGCTGACGTTGCAGTCAGGAAAAATCCTCGTAGCGGATTTGTAAGCACAATGTCTGCTGGCCCGGCGGTCGATCTGCACCTAAACTGCCGATCCGCCCAAGGAGCCCGCCATGCTGATTGTTGCCGACGAAAATATCCCGCTGCTCGATGCCTTTTTTGCCGGGTTCGGCGAGATCCGCCGAGTACCCGGCCGTGCCATCGACCGTGCGACGGTCGAGCAGGCCGACGTACTGCTCGTGCGCTCGGTGACCCAGGTCAACCGAGCGCTGCTGGAGGGCAGCAAGGTGCGCTTTGTCGGCACGTGCACGATCGGCACCGATCATCTGGATCTGGACTACTTCAATCAGGCCGGCATTACCTGGTCGAGCGCGCCGGGCTGCAATGCCCGTGGCGTGGTCGATTATGTATTGGGCAGCCTGATGACCTTGGCTGAAATCGAAGGTGTCGATCTGACTCGGCGCACCTACGGCGTTGTCGGTGCAGGTGAGGTCGGTGGGCGTTTGATCAAGGTGCTCAAGGGCCTCGGCTGGGCTGTAAAAGTCTGCGACCCGCCGCGTCAGGCAGCCGGAGGCGGCGATTACGTTAGCCTCGATGAAATCATCGAGCAGTGCGATGTGATCAGCCTGCACACACCGCTGACCCGTAGCGGTGAAGACGCAACCTGGCATCTGCTGGATGAGCAGCGTTTGCGCCAGCTCAAGCCCGGCGCATGGTTGATCAACGCCGCACGCGGCCCGGTGGTGGCTAACGCCGCGCTGCGTCAGGTGCTGCTGGATCGTGAAGACCTGCAAGCCGTGCTCGATGTCTGGGAGGCTGAACCCGAGGTCGACGTCGCTTTAGCTGAGCTCTGCGTGCTGGCAACCCCGCACATCGCCGGTTACAGCCTCGATGGCAAGCAGCGCGGTACGGCGCAGATCTATCAGGCGTATTGCACTTTCATCGGCCAGCCGGCGAGCATTCAGCTCAGCGATCTGCTGCCGGCGCCGTGGTTGTCGCAAGTGACGCTGCACGCCGACAGCGATCCGGCCTGGGCGCTGGCGATGTTGTGTCGGGGCGTGTACGACCCGCGTCGCGACGATGCGGATTTTCGCCGCAGCCTGGTAGGCAATGTCGCTGAGCAGCGTGCGGCGTTTGATGTGCTGCGCAAGCGATATCCGGTGCGGCGCGAGATTGAAGGCTTGCAGGTGCGGATTGAAGGGGCGGCGCCGGCATTGGCGCAAATCGTCGCGGCGCTGGGGGCCGTGGCAGTCTAGAAAACCGAGGCGACGCTTTCGCGAGCAGGCTCGCTCCCACAAGGGATCTTCAGTGAATGAGATATCCATGTGGGAGCGAGCCTGCTCGCGAAGGCCGCAACCCCGTTCCTGAATTGCAACCATAAAAAACCCGGCAAACAGGGCCGGGTCAGGAATACGGTGGCTATATCACTCTTGTTCGGCAGGCTTGACCAATCGCTTTTCCAGTTCGCGGCACGCGTCCTGGATCATGTCTTCAGTGATCGGTACTTCACGCCCGTCCTTATCGATAATCGAGCAACCCAGAGCTTGGCCGGGTTTGGTGCGAATCACTTCAATCTTGTCTTCGCTGCTGTGTTGCAAGGACATGGCCTGTCTCCTCATCAGGTTGTGTGCCTAGATTAAAACCGCCGCGTGACCAGGCTGTGACAACTCCCTGTGGTCGGTCGGCGAGCGGCATCTTTACTCAAACAGAAATGGCCGCTCGTCTCAACCGCAACCTTAGACCAATCGTTTCTAGCATCCTGAGATCACGGGCATATTTAACCTGACTCATTGTGATTTACAGAGTTCCACCCCATTTGAGTCAACAGGCAGGCCCTATTCACCCAGCGCAGATGTGAATTACATGATTTCGATGCTCACTTCCCGGCACCGACGCGCTTTGCGTCTGACCAGTCATTTTCTCCTGCCGTATCGCTGGCACGCCTTTGGCGCGCTGCTCGCCCTGATCGTTACCGCCGGCATCACCTTGTCGATGGGGCAGGGCATCAAACTACTGGTGGACCAAGGGTTCATGACCCGATCGCCGCACCTGCTCAACCAGTCCATCGGGATTTTCATGCTGCTGGTGCTGGGGCTGGCCGTGGGCACGTTCGCGCGTTTCTATCTGGTGTCGTGGATTGGCGAGCGCGTGGTCGCCGACATTCGCCGCCAGGTGTTCAACCATCTTGTGTATTTGCATCCGGGCTTTTACGAGAACAACCGCAGCTCGGAAATCCAGTCGCGCCTGACCGCCGACACCACGCTGTTGCAATCGGTGATCGGCTCTTCGCTGTCACTGTTTTTGCGCAACTTGCTGATGGTGATCGGCGGCGTGGTGCTGCTGTTCATTACCAACCCCAAGCTGACCAGCATCGTGGTGATCGCATTGCCGTTGGTGATCGCGCCGATTCTGCTGTTTGGCCGCCGCGTGCGCAATCTGTCGCGCCTGAGCCAGGACCGGATCGCTGATATCGGCAGCTACGTTTCAGAAACCCTCGGACAGATCAAAACCGTGCAGGCCTATAACCATCAAATACAGGACGAACAGCGTTTTGCCTCGACGGTCGAGCAGGCGTTCGAGACTGCGCGCAAACGGATTTTTCAGCGCGCGTGGCTGATTACGCTGGTTATCGTGCTGGTGCTTGGCGCGGTGGCAGTGATGTTGTGGGTGGGCGGCATGGACGTCATGGCCGGGCGAATTTCCGCAGGCGAACTGGCAGCGTTCGTTTTCTACAGCCTGATCGTCGGCAGCGCATTCGGCACGCTGAGCGAAGTCATCGGCGAACTGCAACGCGCGGCAGGTGCCGCTGAACGCATCGCCGAGCTGTTGCGCTCGGAGAACATCATCCAGCCGCCGACGACCGGGCTGGTGACTTTGCCGGCGCGGGTCAGCGGTGAGCTGGAACTCAAGGATGTGCGCTTTTCCTACCCATCGCGTCCAGAAAGCTATGCGGTCGACGGCTTGAGTCTGACCGTGAAAGCGGGCGAAACCCTCGCCCTGGTCGGCCCATCCGGTGCGGGCAAGTCCACGGTGTATGACTTGTTACTGCGATTCTACGATCCGCTGGCGGGGCAGATCCTGCTCGATGGCGTGCCGCTGACAAGCCTTGATCCGCTGGATCTGCGCCGTTGCTTTGCCCTCGTCTCGCAAACACCGGCGCTGTTTTTTGGCAGCGTCGAGGAGAATATCCGCTACGGCTGCCCGACGGCGACGCTGGAGCAGGTCAAGGAAGCCGCCCGCATCGCCCATGCTCATGACTTTATCGAACAGATGCCTCACGGCTACCAGACGCACCTGGGCGATGGCGGCCTCGGCCTCTCTGGCGGCCAGCGTCAGCGTCTGGCCATCGCCCGCGCCTTGCTGGTCGACGCACCGATCCTGCTGCTGGACGAAGCCACCAGCGCCCTCGACGCGCAGAGCGAGCACCTGATCCAGCAAGCCCTGCCCAGCCTGATGCACAACCGCACCACACTGGTGATCGCCCATCGTCTGGCCACGGTCAAGAATGCCGACCGGATTGCCGTAATGGATCAGGGCAGGCTTGTGGCGATAGGCACGCATCAGGAACTGATTGCCAGCAATGCGCTGTATGCGCGGTTGGCGGCGTTGCAGTTTAATGATGGTCGGTCTGTTTCAACCGGTGAAGCACCGACCCAGTAACCGGCCTAGTAACCGACCATGAAAAATGCCCGTATCTCACGATACGGGCATTTTTCATGACTCGGCGTCAGCGTTGTTCTTACTGATCGTCGAAATACCGCTCATGCCAATCCACCAGCGGCTGTGGCGAGTTGAGCTTCTGGCCGTAGATCACCGAGTACGACAGCACGTTCTGCACGTACTGGCGGGTTTCGTCGAACGGGATGCTTTCCACCCAGACGTCGAAACTCAGGTGGTCGGCGCCGCGCAGCCACTGGCGCACGCGGCCGGGGCCGGCGTTGTAGGCGGCAGAGGCGAGGACGCGGTTGCCGTTGAACTGGCTGTGTACCTGGCTCAGGTAGGCGGCGCCGAGCTGGATGTTCTTGTCCGGGTCGAGCACCTGCTGCGGCGAGGCCAGCGGGATACTGAACTTGCGCGCGGTTTCCTTGGCCGTGCCGGGCATCAATTGCATCAGGCCGCTGGCGCCGACGCCGGAGCGGGCGTCGTCCATGAAAGCGCTTTCCTGACGGGTGATGGCGAACACCCAGCTCGAGTGCAAGCCACGCACCTTGGCTTCACGCACCAGCGTGTCGCGGTGGGCCATCGGGAAGCGAATATCGAGATCGTCCCAGTACTGCGCCTGGCTGATGGTACGGATGGCCGGGAAATACCATTTCAGGTCATAGGCGAGTTTGGCCTGGGCAACCATTTCGTCACGGTTGAAATGCCGGCTGACGTGATACCACTCGCGGCGACCGTCGACGATTTGCCCGCGAGCGTGGAATTCCAGCGCACGACGCACGCCCGGTGTGTTGCGCACCTTGTTGATCAAGGCTTGGCTGAGCACCAGCGGCTTGTTGTTCAGCGAGTACGGCGATTGCGAGCGATCAGCGGCGAGGAAGCCATAGAAGTCACGCTCCCGCGCAAGGTTCTTGTACAGCGTCTGGGCTTGCGGATTCTGCGGCTGGGCCAGTTCGAGGCTGCGCGCCTGCCAGTAGCGCCAGCGGTTGGTGGTGGCCAGATCCTGCGGCAGGCGTTTGGTCAGTTCATAGGCGTCATCCCAGCGGGCCAGACGCAGCAGCAGGCGCAAGCGCCATTCGGAAACGGTGTTGTCGCGCAGCTCCGGATCGTATTTGGTCATCACATCAAGGGCGCGGCTGTCGAAACGACGGGCCAGAGTCAGGCCGATTTCGCGGGCGATCGCGACTTTTTCATCACGGGAAAAGTGCATGCTGCTGGCGTAACCGTCGAGCAGGGCCATGGCCTTGTCCGGGTCCTGACGGGCGAGGCGGCGCAGGCCGAGGCTGACCACGTCTGACATCGGCTCATCGGCCGGGGTGAAGCGCGACGGCTGATTGAGCAGCTCGGGTTTTTGCGCGACATCGCCCAGCAAACGCCCGCGCGGGGCGAGGGTGGTCAAGCCGTTGATCAGGCTGTTCGCCAGCGGATAGTTACGCGCTTGCGCGGCGAGTTTGGTGCGCTCCCAGCGTTTCTGTTCGGTGAGCTGGCCGTCAGCCGCCCAGATGCCAAACAGCGCGTCACATGCCGCCGGTTGCGATTTGCCGGTCAGCCAGAGTTTTTCCGCGTTGGCGTAACCCTCGGCCTTCTTGTCGTGGCTGATCTGGTATTGCGCGTTCAGGCAGTCGAGTTCGGTGAAATTGAGCTTCGGGTCGTAATACTTGACGAAGGTTGCCCAGTCGCCGCGGTCAGCGAGCCAACGCAACCAGCGCAGTTTCATCCAGTTGGCCTGGGGCAGATCGCCGTGCTCGGCGAGAAACTTTTCGATCTCGGCGTTGCTCGCGGATTTCAGGCGCGCGGTCAGCTCGTCGTAGGCCAGATACGGTTCCAGCGGATAATCGGCCAGCGCCTGGCTGTAACGGAAATACGGGCCGGTATCGCCCTTGGCCAGCGCGCGCTTGGCTTCATCGTAATACTGGCGTTGGGTGGAGAGGTCCACGGCCTGGGCGGATTGAGCGGCAGCGGCGGTGAACAACAAACAGGACAAAACACTGAAAAGGCGACTGCGCATGAGACATCCGGGCAGAGAAATCATGACAAGTGCCGACCTCGGTCAGCACTGAATTGCCTGTAGCTTAGCCTTTTGCCAGCAAGCGGCGAAAGCTTTGCAGGGCTCACAGCACAAGTTCGCAACAAATGTTGTGCAGAGTGCTTCCACAGACAAATTGCCGGCCTGCGCGAGCGCTGATTCAGGTAGAATGCGCGCCCGGTTTTTGGAGAAGCTCATGACCCTGCTCAAATTCAGCGATGTGTCCCTTGCGTTCGGCGCTATGCCGTTGTTGGACAAGGTGTCCTGGCAGATCGCCCGTGGTGAGCGGGTGTGCATCATCGGCCGCAACGGCACTGGCAAGTCCAGCATGATGAAACTGGTCAAGGGCGACCAGAAGCCCGATGACGGCTCGGTGTGGCGTGCCCCCGGTCTGAAAATCGGCGAATTGCCGCAAGAATTGCCGGTGGCCGACGAGCGGACCGTTTTCGACGTAGTTGCCGAAGGCCTCGATGGCGTCGGCGCATTGCTCGCCGAATATCATCACCTGAGCCAGAACATCGTCACCGACGCCGATCTGGACAAGCTGATGCATGTTCAGCACGACCTCGAAGCCCGCGATGGCTGGCGCTTGCAGACGTTGGTCGACAGCACCCTCAGCCGCCTGCAACTGCCGGCCGACAAGACTCTCGCCGAACTGTCCGGCGGCTGGCGTCGTCGCGTGCTGCTGGCCCAGGCGCTGGTGTCCGAGCCAGATCTGCTGCTGCTCGACGAACCGACCAACCACCTCGATATCGGGGCGATTGCCTGGCTCGAAGAGGCACTGAAGGATTTTCAGGGCGCCGTGCTGTTCATCACGCACGACCGTTCCTTCCTGCAAAACCTCGCCACGCGCATTCTCGAACTGGACCGCGGCGGCCTGATCGACTGGAATGGCGACTACGCCAGTTTCCTCGTGCACAAAGAAGCTGCACTGGCGGCTGAAGAAACCGCCAATGCGCTGTTCGACAAGCGTCTGGCTCAGGAAGAAGTGTGGATCCGTCAGGGCATCAAGGCCCGTCGCACCCGTAACGAAGGCCGCGTACGTGCGCTTAAAGCCTTGCGTGTCGAGCGCAGCGAACGTCGCGAGCGTACCGGCAAAGCCAACATTCAGCTGGAAACCGCCGACAAGTCCGGCAAGCAGGTGATGGTGCTCGAGAATGTGAGTTTTGCTCACCCGGGCGGGCCGTTCCTGATCAAGGATTTCTCGATGGTGTTGCAGCGTGGCGACCGTATCGGTCTGCTTGGCGCCAACGGTACCGGCAAGACTACTTTGCTGAAATTGATGCTCAGCGGTCTGCAACCGACCAGCGGCAAGGTTGAAGAGGGTACGCGCATCGATGTGGCCTATTTCGATCAGTTGCGCCATCAGCTGGATCTGGAAAAGACCGTGATCGACAACGTCGCCGAAGGCCGCGACTTCATCGACATCGACGGCCAGAGCCGGCATGTCCTGAGCTACCTCGGTGACTTCCTGTTCAGCCCGCAGCGTGCGCGCACTCCGGTCAAGGCGCTGTCGGGTGGTGAGCGTGCGCGGTTGTTGCTGGCCAAACTTTTCAGCAAACCGGCGAACCTGCTGGTGCTCGACGAACCGACCAACGACCTCGACGTCGAAACCCTCGAACTGCTCGAAGAAGTGCTGCTGACCTTCAACGGCACGGTCCTCATGGTCAGCCACGACCGGGCATTCCTCGACAACGTGGTCACCAGCACCCTGGTCTTCGAAGGTGAAGGCAAGGTGCGTGAATACGTCGGTGGCTATCAGGACTGGATCCGCCAGGGTGGCTCGCCACGTCTGCTGGGCGTGACCGAAAGCAAATCGGGCAAGGCTGACCTGAATTCGGCGGTGGTCACCGCTGAGCCGGCACCGGTGGCGGCGCCTGCCGCTGCGGCTCCAGCGGCGAAGAAGAAGCTCAGCTACAAGCTGCAACGCGAGCTGGAGGCCTTGCCGGGCGACATCGACGCCAAGGAACAGCAGATCGCGGCGGTCGAAGCAGAAATGGCTGAGGCCGGTTTCTATCAGCGTCCGCCGGCGGAAACCGCCAAGGTCATCGCTTCGCTGGAGCAGTTGCAGGCCGAGCTGGATGCACTGGTGGAGCGTTGGGCTGAGCTGGATGCCTGATTGATCCGGAAATGAAAAAGCCCGGCGCTCAGTGATGAGCGCCGGGCTTTTCATATGTAAGCGCAGCTCTTCTGTAGGAGTGAGCCGTGTTTCAGCGCTTCGTAAGGTGCACCGCCAGCACATCGCACGGCGCGCCGTGCAGTACGTCGTTGGCGGTCGAGCCCAGCAGCAGCGCCAGACCATGCCGGCCATGACTGCCCACCACGATCAGATCGCATTGCTCAGCCTTGGCGAAGTGATGGATTTCCTGACGTGGCTGGCCGAAGGTCAGTTGGCAGTCGGCGTCTTTGAGGTCGGGATATTTCGATTTCAGATTCTCGAGGCGTTCTTTGGATTGATCGAACTGCTGTTGTTGCAGTTGTGACAGATCCATCGGCACGTCGCCACCGAACGCCATGGCCATCGGTTCGACGATATGTACCAGCGATAGTTTGGCGCCGTTGCTGACCGAAAGCTCACGGGCGCGGTGGATCACAGGGTCGCACTCTTCGGTCAGGTCTACGGCGACCAGGATGTGGTGGTAGGGCATGAGGTGCTCTCCTGAGGTTTCAATAGTGGTAAGTATGGCTGGTTTCGAGCGCAATGGTTCCAAAGTGACACATGGCGCTCACCGAGAATGGGGAATAGAGATATGACGGTCTGGTTGGTGGTGTCAATCCTGCTGGTGGTTTTAAGTCCGCTGGCCTGGCTGCGGCCATCGCGCGCGCAAAGCGGGCGTATCGCATTGCGCGCGGAGGCGCGGCGCATGGGTCTGGCCATGCAATTGGCACCACAGGAATGGCCGCACTGGCTGACGCAGCAGCCGCCGAACCCGTGTGCACAATATTATCGGCCGCGCAGAAGCAATCAGTCGGCCTGCTGGACGTACTGGCAGAAATCGCCTGGGGTGTGGGTCAACCAGTGGCAGGAAATCTGCGAGGACCGTGCAGTGCTCAATCATTTCGAAAAATTGCCGGGCAATGTTTTCAAGGTCGACGCCGACAAGCAGATGATTGCGCTGTATTGGGGCGAGAAGGGTGACGCTGCGGTTTTGCAGGATATTGACGCAACACTGAAAGCGCTGGCATGACCTGCGGACTTTTCGCACTGCAACGGTGTGAAAAGGCCGGCAGACGCGCATTAAAAAGCCCGACATGATTCATCGGGCGGGGTGGCCAGGCAGGCCGGAAATGTTTTTTTTCGGCTAAAGCGGTTTCAAGCGCGCTGTGTATTTCTCTGTAGTCCCACCAGCGTAGCCCTTTAAACAAAGGCTGCGACGGATTAGGGCGATTTTTCTAATTATTGATTCTATGAATGGCTGGACATGCAAGTGCGTGTTGCAGGTCTTCGTCCTACAGAAATGACCGCAAAGTCGCATTTCAACCGGTATTTTGGGCGATTGACAATTGCCGGGAATTCCGAGAAGGTGACGTACCCAAATCAAACGGGCGTATGAATTGAGCGTTTGTCTTACAGACTGCTCCTACAGAATCCCGACTATCGCGTTGGCGGGTGTGCCGGGTGGATTGGCGTTAGCATTGACGAAAAAGCGTCCTGCCGAGCCATTCGCCTGCGTCCGACGTGTACTGTTCAGCTTCCATATCGTGGAGATCAGTTGATGATTTACGAAGGTAAAGCCATCACGGTTAACGCTCTTGAAAGTGGCATCGTCGAATTGAAATTCGACCTCAAGGGTGAGTCCGTCAACAAGTTCAACCGTCTAACCCTGAACGAACTGCGTCAGGCCGTAGACACCATCAAGGCAGATGCTTCGATCAAGGGCGTGATCGTCAGCAGCGGCAAGGACGTGTTCATCGTCGGCGCCGACATCACCGAATTTGTCGACAACTTCAAGCTGCCGGATGCCGAGCTGGTTGCTGGCAATCTCGAAGCCAACAAGATCTTCAGCGATTTCGAAGACCTCAACGTGCCAACCGTAGCGGCCATCAACGGCATCGCCCTCGGCGGTGGTCTGGAAATGTGCCTGGCGGCTGACTATCGCGTCATGTCGACCAAAGCCAAAATCGGCCTGCCGGAAGTCAAACTGGGCATCTACCCAGGCTTCGGCGGGACCGTGCGTCTGCCGCGCCTGATCGGTGTCGACAACGCGATCGAGTGGATTGCCGCAGGCAAGGAAAACCGCCCTGAAGACGCCCTGAAAGTCAGCGCCGTCGACGCCGTGGTTGCCCCTGAGAAGCTGCACGAAGCGGCCCTTGAACTGATCAAGCGCGCCATCTCCGGCGAGTTCGATTACAAGGCCAAGCGTCAGCCGAAACTTGAAAAACTCAAGTTGAACGCCATTGAACAGATGATGGCTTTCGAAACGGCCAAAGGTTTCGTGGCCGGTCAGGCCGGCCCGAACTACCCGGCGCCGGTCGAAGCGATCAAGACCATCCAGAAAGCCGCGAACTTCGGTCGTGACAAGGCGCTGGAAGTCGAAGCCGCCGGTTTCGTCAAACTGGCCAAGACCTCGGCTGCACAGAGCTTGATCGGCCTGTTCCTGAACGATCAGGAGCTGAAGAAAAAGGCCAAGGCCTACGACGAAATCGCCAAAGACGTGAAGCAGGCCGCTGTACTCGGCGCCGGCATCATGGGTGGCGGTATCGCCTATCAGTCGGCGTCCAAAGGCACGCCGATCCTGATGAAGGACATCAACGAGTACGGTATCGAGCAAGGCCTGGCCGAAGCCGCCAAGCTGCTGGTTGGCCGCGTTGACAAAGGTCGCATGACTGCCGCGAAAATGGCGGAAGTGCTCAACGGCATTCGTCCGACCCTGTCCTACGGCGACTTCGGTCACGTCGATCTGGTTGTCGAAGCGGTCGTCGAGAACCCGAAGGTCAAGCAAGCCGTATTGGCTGAAGTTGAAGGTCAAGTCAAAGAGGACACCATCCTCGCGTCCAACACCTCGACCATTTCCATCAGCCTGTTGGCGAAAGCCCTCAAGCGTCCGGAAAACTTCGTCGGCATGCACTTCTTCAACCCGGTGCACATGATGCCGCTGGTAGAAGTGATCCGTGGCGAGAAGTCGAGTGAGCTGGCGGTTGCCACCACCGTTGCCTACGCCAAGAAAATGGGCAAGACCCCGATCGTCGTCAATGACTGCCCGGGCTTCCTGGTCAATCGCGTGCTGTTCCCGTACTTCGGCGGTTTCGCCAAGCTGGTCAGCGCCGGTGTCGATTTCGTGCGCATCGACAAGGTCATGGAAAAATTCGGCTGGCCAATGGGCCCGGCGTACCTGATGGACGTGGTCGGCATCGACACCGGCCACCACGGTCGTGACGTGATGGCGGAAGGTTTCCCGGATCGCATGAAGGATGACCGTCGCTCGGCCATCGACGTGCTGTACGAAGCCAAGCGCCTGGGCCAGAAGAACGGCAAGGGCTTTTACGCCTACGAGGCCGACAAGAAAGGCAAGCAGAAGAAAGTTGCCGATCCTTCGGTGCTCGAAGTGCTCAAGCCGATCGTTTACGAGCAGCGCGAAGTCACTGACGAAGACATCATCAACTGGATGATGATTCCGCTGTGCCTGGAAACCGTGCGTTGCCTGGAAGACGGCATCGTTGAAACTGCCGCCGAAGCCGACATGGGTCTGGTCTACGGTATCGGTTTCCCTCCATTCCGTGGCGGTGCGCTGCGCTACATCGATTCGATCGGTGTCGCCGAGTTCGTTGCCCTGGCTGACCAGTACGCTGATTTGGGCGCGCTGTACCACCCGACCGCGAAGCTGCGCGAAATGGCCAAGAACGGCCAGAGCTTCTTCGGTTAAGCGCCCCCAACTAGAGTGAGAGTGAACTTATGAGCTTGAATCCTAGAGACGTCGTGATTGTCGACTTCGGTCGTACTCCGATGGGCCGCTCCAAGGGCGGCATGCACCGCAACACCCGCGCCGAAGACATGTCGGCGCACCTGATCAGCAAACTGCTGGAACGCAACGCCAAGGTCGATCCGGCTGAAGTCGAGGACGTGATCTGGGGCTGCGTCAACCAGACCCTGGAGCAGGGCTGGAACATTGCGCGCATGGCGTCGCTGATGACCCAGATTCCGCACACCTCGGCTGGCCAGACCGTCAGCCGTCTGTGTGGCTCGTCGATGAGCGCGCTGCACACCGCTGCGCAAGCGATCATGACCGGTAACGGTGACGTGTTCGTGGTCGGTGGCGTCGAGCACATGGGCCACGTGAGCATGATGCACGGTGTCGATCCGAACCCGCACATGTCGCTGTACGCGGCGAAAGCCTCGGGCATGATGGGCCTGACCGCTGAAATGCTCGGCAAAATGCACGGCATCACTCGCGAGCAGCAGGACGCCTTCGGCGTGCGTTCCCACCAGTTGGCCCACAAGGCAACCGTGGAAGGCAAGTTCAAAGACGAAATCATCCCGATGCAGGGCTACGACGAGAACGGTTTCCTGAAACTGTTCGACTACGACGAAACCATTCGTCCGGAAACCACCCTGGAAAGTCTGGCGGCGCTCAAGCCGGCATTCAATCCGAAGGGCGGCACCGTGACTGCCGGTACTTCGTCGCAGATCACTGATGGTGCTTCGTGCATGATCGTGATGTCGGCGCAGCGTGCCCAGGACCTGGGGATCCAGCCAATGGCGGTGATCCGTTCGATGGCAGTGGCGGGTGTGGACCCGGCAATCATGGGCTATGGTCCAGTGCCGGCGACACAAAAAGCCCTGAAGCGTGCGGGCCTTGGCATCAACGATATCGACTTCTTCGAGCTCAACGAAGCTTTCGCTGCACAGGCTCTGCCAGTGCTGAAAGATCTGAAAGTACTCGACAAGATGAACGAGAAGGTTAACCTGCACGGCGGCGCGATCGCCCTGGGTCACCCGTTCGGTTGCTCCGGTGCACGTATTTCCGGCACCTTGCTGAACGTGATGAAGCAGAATAGCGGCACCTTCGGGGTGGCCACTATGTGCATTGGTCTCGGCCAAGGCATCTCCACCGTCTTCGAACGCGTTTAAGCGTCTCGTCGATGGAAGCCGGGGCCCAGTGCCCCGGTTTTTGTTTTTGGGTTTTTTATTTTATTTTGAAAAAATTTCAGTGAGGGCCGAAGCATGCCGATACAACCTGGGCTCTACCAACATTACAAAGGTCCGCAGTACCGTGTGTTCAGTGTTGCGCGGCACTCTGAAACCGAAGAAGAAGTGGTCTTTTACCAAGCCCTGTATGGCGATTACGGCTTTTGGGTGCGCCCGCTGAGCATGTTTGTCGAGTCGGTCGAGGTTGACGGCGAGCAGGTGCCACGCTTTGCTTTGGTGCAGGTCGAACCGAGCGTTTTTGACAAGGCATGAGGCGAGGGCGCAGACAACCCTGTGCTTGACCTCACCTTGTATCAACTATATATAGCGGTGCCGCGTCAGGCGCCAACCGCCTTTCACTTCTAGAATTCAGGAATTTTCTGATCCATGGGCAAATCGCTGGTCATTGTGGAATCCCCGGCTAAGGCCAAGACCATCAACAAGTATCTGGGTAACCAATACGTGGTGAAGTCGAGTATCGGCCATATCCGAGACCTGCCCACCAGCGGTTCGGCTAGCGCCAGCAAAGAGCCAGCCGCCAAGCGTGGCAAGGCTGCCGCGGGTGAAGCTCCGGTACTCACGCCGAAAGAGAAAGCGCGCAAGCAGCTCGTCTCGCGTATGGGTGTCGATCCCGATCATGGCTGGAAGGCCCAGTACGAGATCCTTCCGGGTAAAGAGAAGGTCATCGAAGAGCTGCGCCGGCTCGCCAAGGATGCTGACACCATCTATCTCGCAACCGACTTGGATCGCGAGGGGGAAGCCATTGCCTGGCACCTGCGCGAAGCCATCGGTGGTGATGACAGCCGCTACAAGCGCGTGGTGTTCAACGAAATTACCAAGAAGGCCATTCAGGAGGCTTTCTCCGAGCCGGGCGAGCTGGACATTGATCGGGTCAACGCGCAGCAGGCGCGCCGCTTCCTTGACCGCGTCGTCGGCTACATGGTCTCGCCACTGCTCTGGGCAAAAATCGCCCGTGGCCTGTCCGCCGGCCGTGTGCAATCGGTTGCGGTGAAACTGGTAGTCGAGCGCGAACGGGAAATCCGTGCGTTCAACCCGGAAGAGTACTGGGAAGTGCATGCCGATCTCGGCACCACCAAGGGCTCGACCGTGCGCTTCGAAGTGGCACGCGAGAAGGGCGAAGCCTTCAAGCCGCTGAACGAAGCCCAGGCCATGGCTGCGCTGGAGAAGCTCAAGGCGTCCAGCTACAGCATCGTCAAGCGCGAAGACAAACCCACCAGCAGCAAACCGTCGGCCCCCTTCATCACGTCGACGTTGCAACAGGCGGCGAGCAACCGCCTGGGCTTCGGCGTGAAGAAAACCATGATGATGGCCCAGCGTCTGTACGAAGCCGGCTACATCACTTACATGCGTACCGACTCGACCAATCTCTCGGCTGATGCCGTGGCGATGGCGCGTACTTATATCGAAGAAGAGTTCGGCAAGAAGTACTTGCCGGAAACGCCGAATGTCTACAGCAGCAAGGAAGGCGCACAGGAAGCGCACGAAGCGATTCGTCCGTCTGACGCCAACACCATTCCGAGCAAGCTGGCAGGCATGGAGCGAGATGCAGAACGCCTCTACGAGCTGATCTGGCGCCAGTTCCTCGCTTGCCAGATGCTGCCGGCGCAATACCTGTCGACCACCGTCAGCGTCGGCGCTGGCGACTTCGAGCTGCGTGCCAAGGGCCGCATCCTCAAGTTCGACGGCTACACCCGCGTCATGCCGCAAATTGCCAAGCCTGGCGATGATGACGTGCTGCCCGACATGGCGCAGGGCGACGTGATGAAGCTGATCAAGCTCGATCCGTCGCAACACTTCACCAAGCCGCCGGCGCGTTACTCGGAAGCCAGCCTGGTCAAGGAAATGGAAAAACGCGGTATCGGTCGTCCTTCGACTTATGCGGCGATCATTTCGACCATTCAGGATCGCGGTTACGTGACCCTGCACAACCGTCGTTTCTATTCGGAAAAGATGGGCGACATCGTCACCGAGCGTCTGTCGGAGAGCTTCTCGAACCTGATGGACTACGGCTTCACCGCCGGCATGGAAGAGAACCTCGATGACGTGGCTCAAGGCGAGCGCGACTGGAAAAGCGTGCTGGACGAGTTCTACGGCGACTTTAAAAAGAAACTCGAAGTAGCCGAAAACCCGGACAACGGCATGCGTGCCAACCAGCCGGTCATGACCGACATTCCGTGCACCACCTGCGGCCGTCCGATGCAGATCCGTACCGCGTCGACCGGTGTGTTCCTCGGTTGCTCAGGCTACAGCCTGCCGCCGAAAGAGCGTTGCAAGGCTACCGTCAATCTGGTGCCAGGCGACGAGATCGCTGCGGACGACGAGGGTGAATCGGAGTCGCTGGTTCTGCGCGGCAAGCATCGCTGCCCGATTTGCAGCACGGCGATGGATGCCTACCTGCTCGACGAGAAGCGCAAGCTGCACATCTGCGGTAACAACCCGGATTGCGCCGGCTACGAAATCGAAGAGGGCAGCTACCGGATCAAGGGCTACGAAGGTCCGAGTCTGGAGTGCGACAAGTGTGGCAGCGAGATGCAACTCAAGACCGGCCGTTTCGGCAAGTTCTTCGGTTGCACCAACCCGACTTGCAAGAACACCCGCAAACTGCTGAAAAGCGGTGATGCGGCGCCACCGAAAATGGACCCGGTGAAGATGCCTGAGCTGAAATGCGAAAAGGTCAACGATACCTACATCCTGCGTGACGGCGCATCCGGTCTGTTTCTGGCGGCCAGTCAGTTCCCGAAAAACCGCGAGACCCGTGCTCCGCTGGTGATCGAGATTCTGCCGCACAAGGACGAGATCGATCCGAAGTATCATTTCCTCTGCGAAGCACCGCAGAAGGATCCTGATGGTCTGCCAGCGGTGATCCGCTACAGCCGCAAGACCAAGGAGCAATACGTGCAGACCGAAGTCGACGGCAAGCCGACCGGTTGGAAAGCGTATTACGACGGTGGCAAGTGGGCGGTGGAAGACAAGCGCAGCGCGAAGGCCAAGGCTGAGTAAGCGTTAGTCCGGCACTGAAAAGGCCGCATGTGAACCCTCGGGTTTTCATGCGGCCTTTTTGTTTTGTGCTTGCGGTCGGATCGGCTGATCCATGACACTGTCCGGCCTGTGTGAAGCAATTATTTCGTCGTGGAGGCTGCCGTCATGGCTCACGAACTCTATACCCGCACCAACCAGAAGATCTATTTCGCCGGCCTGTCGCTGGAAGCCCTGGCTCGCGTCGAGGAAGGACGGGCAATGAATTCGCTGGCGCTGATACAGGCCGGGCGTGAATCAACGCTCTTTCACCTCTACGGTGCTTTATTGGGACTTTGCCATGAGATCGCTGGATTCTATCGCCTGCCGCAGGCGAATGCGCCGCGCGCAGAAATGTTGCTGACCCGTGAAGTGCTAGAGTCGATTGCCATTCCGGAACTGGCGGAAATGGTCGAACTGGCGGGTAATCCGGAAACCTGGCTGGCAAAATTGCTGGCAGCGCATTCGGCGTTGTTTCTGCCACCGCGAGTGCCGCACAAACCGAAGGGCGACGTGACGCAGCCATTGATTCAGATGATCAATCTGGATGAAGAGCAGGCGCCGGAGGAGTTGAGTCGTGAGGAGCTGGAGAGCTGGCGGCAGAATCTGAAAGGCCTGGCCATTCGTTTTCGCGAAGGCCTGAATGAATGCTGAGGGCGATTGACGCGGTGGCAATCTGAAACATGCTACTGGTCAAGATCCTGAGCGAAGCCCGAATGATGTCTATATAATGCCTGCCTTTCGTGGAGAACAGACTTTTATGCCAACGTCCTTTCTAGAAATTGTCGAGTTACCAGACGGCCGAATCGAACTGCGCAGGGCTGAGGACGAAGGTTCTTTGGTGACACTGGATTTCTCCGAGGATGCCAAAGCGTTCCTGCAGGGTCAGCATGTCGAAATCGCCAAGGCGATGCTGAGCGTCGGCGTGCAAATGGCCGGCCGCATGGTCGAAGGCGAGTTTGATAAGGAAGAAGGGCCGCGGGTTCTTCATTGATCCTGGCCTGTTTTCATCATCAGGCATTACCGCTTCAGATCGGCTTCTCTATCCATGGAGAAGCCCTGCGCTTCACACAGCGCGTGTAACAGCGATCAACCCAATCGAATATTCAAACTCTGCGCATCGCCTGTCCGGGCGGCGCTGATCAACTGCTGGCGCAAACTGGCGTTCAGCGGATTGAGCCAGGTCACCACTGTGTGGCTGCGACCCAGCCGCAACGCTTCGCACGCCAGTTGCTGAGCGCTTTGCGTGCCCCGCGGCTGCAATAGCAGAATGCGTTCGCGGTTCAGTCCGGCGTCCCGCAGCCAGGTTTGCGTCAGGCTGGCTGGCGGTGCAATCAATGTCAGCCAGCGCGCATCCTGATCCTCACTGAGTTCGCGAAGGATCGGGGCAAGAAGATTCAGGCAGTTCCCGGCAGCACCACGCAGTGACAGCTCGCTGAATACTTCATGTTCGGCAGTCCATGGGCGCTCGACCACGTCTTTCAGGATCGGCGCCAACGGTTGCGCCAGAAACGCTTCGAACAAAGGCAGTTGTGTTTGCTGAGGGGTATGTGGGAACTGCATAAAGCCTCCTATTAGCGGCGAATGACGCCGACACTCAAGCCTTCGATCACCAGTTCCTGATCCTTCAGGTCGACTTCGATGGGAGCGAACTCCGGGTTCTCGGCAATCAGCCAGACCTTGCTGCCTTCACGCTTGAAGCGTTTGACCGTCACTTCATCGCCGATACGGGCCACGACGACCTGACCGTTGCGTGCTTCACGCGTGGTATGGACTGCCAGCAGGTCACCGTCGAAAATGCCGATGTCCTTCATGCTCATGCCGTGTACGCGTAGCAGGTAGTCGGCGCGAGGATGGAAAAAGGCCGGATTGATGTTGCAGGATTCTTCGATGTGCTGCTGGGCAAGGATCGGCGCGCCGGCGGCGACCCGGCCAATGATTGGCAGAGTGGAATCGTCGGGTTTGGCTTCGAAGCCTGGAATGCGAATCCCGCGAGAAGCGCCGGGGGTCATCTCGATGGCGCCCTTGCGGGCGAGCGCCTTGAGGTGTTCTTCAGCGGCATTGGGCGATTTGAAGCCCAGCTCCTGAGCGATTTCCGCGCGGGTTGGCGGATAGCCGTTGTCTTCGAGGCAACGTTTGATGAAGGCCAGAATCTCGGCTTGGCGTGGCGTCAGCTTTAGCATATTGATCGCTCTGTCTTTTTATACAGTGACTGGGATTATATACAGTGAAGCGAGCTTGGCAATGACCGTTTTTCGGCACGCCGCCAGACGGTCAGCAGGCACGCTTTTTAATCCGCCGGGCTTGTGTGGTTAAATAGCTGACCGACCATTCCCAAAACGAACCGGCAGGCTTGACATTGCATAGACTGAAACGTATGTTTCAAACAAGTGTTTGTCAGGCGGAGTAGCCATGGCCCAGTCGGAAACCGTTGAACGCATTCTTGATGCTGCCGAACAGTTGTTCGCGGAGAAAGGTTTCGCGGAAACCTCATTGCGTTTGATTACCAGCAAGGCCGGCGTCAACCTGGCAGCGGTGAACTATCACTTCGGCTCGAAGAAAGCGCTGATTCAGGCGGTGTTCTCGCGCTTCCTCGGGCCGTTCTGCATCAGCCTCGACAAAGAGCTTGAGCGTCGCCAGGCCAAGCCTGAAAACAAGCCGACCCTCGAAGAATTGCTGGAAATTCTCGTCGAGCAAGCTCTGGTGGTTCAGCCCCGCAGCGGCAACGACCTGTCGATCTTCATGCGTTTGCTCGGCCTCGCCTTCAGTCAGAGTCAGGGTCATTTGCGCCGGTATCTCGAAGACATGTACGGCAAGGTATTTCGTCGCTACATGTTGCTGGTTAATGAAGCAGCACCGCGTATTCCACCGATCGAGCTGTTCTGGCGCGTGCACTTCATGCTCGGCGCTGCCGCTTTCAGCATGTCCGGCATCAAGGCCCTGCGGGCGATTGCCGAGACCGATTTCGGCGTCAATACTTCGATCGAGCAAGTGATGCGCCTGATGGTGCCATTCCTCGCCGCCGGCATGCGCGCGGAAACCGGCGTCACCGACGCAGCCATGGCCACCGCGCAGTTGCGTCCGCGCAGCAAATCGACACCGGTCGCCGCCAAGGTTTGACCGCACACGGGTGGGCGCGGCAGCGGGGATCCGCTAAGCTAGCCGCCCATGCCGATTCTCGTTCTGAACCCGATCAACAGAAAAGTCACTGACCTGCCGAGCGCTGCTCACGGCAGCAACTGGCTGTCGATCGGGTTTTCTGTCTCCAAGGAATTTCTATGACTGCTGGCCTGCAAGGCTCGTTGATGGTGGACGTCGCCGGTACCTGGCTGACGGCCGAAGATCGCCAATTGTTGCGCCAGCCCGAAGTGGGCGGCCTGATCATTTTTGCCCGAAACATTGAGCATCCGCGGCAAGTACGCGAGCTCAGCGCGGCGATCCGCGCGGTGCGCCCGGATCTGCTGCTGGCGGTGGATCAGGAAGGCGGTCGGGTGCAGCGTCTGCGTCAGGGCTTCGTGCGTCTGCCAGCGATGCGCGCCATCGCCGACAACCCGAACGCCGAATATCTGGCCGAGCAGTGCGGCTGGATCATGGCCACCGAAGTGCTGGCGGTCGGTCTCGACCTGAGCTTTGCCCCGGTGCTCGATCTGGATTATCAGCGCAGTGCCGTGGTCGGTACCCGTTCGTTCGAAGGCGATCCGGAGCGCGCCGCCTTGCTCGCCGGAGCATTCATTCGCGGCATGAACAGCGCCGGCATGGCCGCCACCGGCAAGCATTTCCCTGGTCATGGCTGGGCCGAGGCAGATTCACATGTGGCCATCCCGACCGACGAGCGCAGCCTCGAAGAGATCCGCGCCAACGACCTGGTGCCCTTCGCCAGGCTCAGCAAACAGTTGGCCGCAGTAATGCCGGCTCACGTTATTTACCCGCAAGTCGATGCGCAGCCGGCCGGTTTCTCTCGCCGCTGGTTGCAGGACATCCTGCGCGGCGAATTGCAGTTTGACGGGGTGATTTTCAGCGACGACCTGTCGATGGCCGGCGCTCACGTGGTCGGCGATGCCGCCAGCCGCATCGAAGCCGCGCTCACCGCCGGTTGCGACATGGGCCTTGTGTGCAACGACCGCGCCGCCGCCGAACTCGCGCTCAGCGCCGCGCAGCGCCTGAAGGTCAAACCGTCCGCGCGCATTGCGCGCATGCGTGGTCAGGCCTTCGCCAGTACCGATTATCGTCAGGATCCGCGTTGGCTGACCGCCATCGGCGCGCTCAAAGACGCTCAACTGATCGATTAAGGATTTTCGCTATGACCGTTTACGCAATCATTGGTGGCACCGGGCTGACGCAGCTCGAAGGCTTGAGCATTCGCCAGTCGCTGACGGTGGACACGCCTTATGGCGCACCTTCGGCCGAGGTGCAGATTGGCGAGTATGCCGGCAAGGAAGTGCTGTTCCTCGCCCGTCACGGCCATCCGCATCGCTTTCCACCGCACAAGGTCAACTACCGCGCCAACCTCTGGGCCCTGAAGCAGGCCGGTGCCGAAGCGATCATCGCGGTCAACGCGGTGGGCGGGATTCATCCGGCGATGGGCACCGGGCATTTCTGTGTGCCGCACCAGATCGTCGACTACACCAGCGGTCGTGAGCACACCTTCTTCGCCGATGACCTGGAACACGTCACCCACATCGATTTCAGCTTTCCCTACAGCGAAGCGTTGCGTCAGCGCTTGATCGCCGCTGTGGCCGCCGAAGGCTGCGAGTACAGCGACCAGGGCGTTTATGCCTGCACCCAAGGGCCGCGTCTGGAAACGGTCGCCGAGATCGTGCGCCTGGAGCGTGACGGCTGCGATATCGTCGGTATGACCGGCATGCCGGAAGCCGCGCTGGCGCGAGAACTGGACCTGGATTATGCCTGTCTGGCATTGGTGGTGAACCCGGCGGCGGGCAAGACGACCGAAGTCATCACCATGGCCGAGATCGAGCAGGCACTGCACGCTGGCATGGGCAAGGTCAAATCGACGTTGGCGCGGGTATTGGCCGGCTAAGGACTGTTCATGAGCGCGCTTATCGAGGAAATCCTTTCGCTGCCGTGGACCGACACGTTCACTAGCAATGCGCTGGCCAAGGCTCGCGCTTATGCGCTTGAGGATCGCGTCGAGATCCTCGAAGTCAATGACCGGCAAATCACCGCATTCTGCGTCGGGTCCAATCAGACGGCCTATGAGCAAACCCTTTCCATAGCCCGGCACCGAGGCGGGGGCGGCCTGCGTTGCTATTGCTCATGTCCGGTCGGCTTCGACTGCAAGCATTGTGCAGCGGTGCTTTATTGTCTGGATATGAATGTCAGCGAAGCGTCCGGGCAGGAGGCTTCGGTTGAGCTCGGTCGCTCACTCGAGCATTGGCTGTCCACCATCCCCGCGACCGCCCAGCCTGCCGAGGAAACTTCGCAAGCGGCGAGCACGCGGCTGTTTTATCAACTGAAGGCTTCACCGGTTGCGGGCAAGTGGCAGCTGGATATTTTCAAGGTTTATCAGCTCAAGAGCGGTGAGCTGCGCGACGTCAAACCGTTGTACTCGCTGTCGGACCTGCTGATGCGCCAGCCCGGTTACCTGACCGAGCAGGATCTGCGCATTGCCCGGTTGCTGGTGGCGATGCACTCCCATCACGCCTATTACAGCGGCTATCCGCTGGAGGGCAGCAGCGGAGCCGAACTGCTGGAAATGCTCCTGCGCACGTCGCGGCTGTTTCTCGATTTTCAAACCTTGCAGCCGCTGACGGCGGGTGCCAGCCGCAGTGCACAATTTGCCTGGGCTGAGCAGGCTGACGGCAGTTATCGCCCGCAATGGACAAGCGCTGAGGCGCCGGTGGAAACCGTGCTCGCGCTGGAGCCGCTTTATTATCTGGATCGTGAGCAACGCCAGATCGGGCCGTTGCTCAATGATCTCGATGAGAAGCTGGCCTGCCACCTGGCATTGGCGCCTGAGATTCCGGCGCACCAGGCGTTGCAGTTCAGCCATCGCATGAGCGCAGCGACCAAAGTGGCGCCGCCGCACAAACTGACGGAACGGATCGTCGAGGATGTGGCTCCGCTAGGTTATCTGATGCTGGTCAGTGGTCAACGCTACACACGCTGGCAATACGAGCCAGAGCACCGCGCCGCTTTGCTGTTCACCTATAACGGCCATCCGGCGCAGGATCGCAACCCGGAAGTCGTGATCCTGTCGGGCGCCGAAACCCAGCGGATTCAGCGCCAGCCGGCCGCCGAAAAAGCCTTGCGTCAACAACTGCAAAAACACGGCTTCAAGAAAGCCTCGCGCAAAAGCAGCATCGATCTTCCGGGTGAGATGTTCACGCTGCCCGATGATTCTGCGTGGCTGACCTTTAGCCAGCAGGGCGTCCCGGTCCTGCGCGATGCCGGCTGGGAGGTTGACGTCAGCAGCAATTTCCATTTCAACGTGGAGCCGGTCGAAGACTGGTACGCCGAGATCGAAGAGGATACCGGTTGGCAGTGGTTCGATTTGCAGCTGGGTATCGTCGTCAATGGCGAGCGCCACAGCCTGTTGCCGATTCTTCTGCATCTGCTGCGTAGCCAGCCGCATCTGCTCGATCCTGTTTCCCTGGCAGAGCGCGGTGACGATGAGCTGCTGTTGGTTGAGTTGAAGGGCGGGCTCATTGGTGCAGCCGACGGTGGCAAAGTCGCACTGCCTTACGGCCGGGTCAAACCGCTGATGGCCACGCTCAGTGAGTTGTATCTGGGCGGCCATCGCGTTGAAAGCTTGCGCTTGAGCACTCCGGATGCGGCGCGTCTGACACTGCTCGACGGGGTGCCGCTGACCTGGCAGGGCGGCGAACGCCTGCGCAGTTTCGCCCAACGCCTGCGCGAATCGACTTACACGCCGGTCGCTGCACCTGCCGGCCTCAACGCGCAGTTACGTCCGTATCAGCTCGAAGGCCTGAACTGGATGCAGACCCTGCGCGAACTGGGGGTGGGCGGCATTCTCGGCGATGATATGGGGCTGGGCAAAACCCTGCAGACCCTGGCGCATCTGCTGACGGAAAAACAGGCCGGGCGCCTTGATCGTCCGGCGTTGGCGGTCATGCCCACCAGCCTGATTCCCAACTGGCTGGACGAGGCGCAGCGCTTCACCCCGCAATTGAAGGTGCTGGCGCTACACGGATCAGCACGGCAAAAAGACTTCGCCAGCCTGACCGAATACGATCTGGTGCTGACCACCTATGCGTTGTTGCCACGGGATCTGGAAGTGCTGCAGCCGCAGCCGTGGAGCGTGCTGATTCTCGATGAAGCGCAGAACATCAAGAACCCGGTGAGCAAGGCCGCCCAGGCTGCCCGCGATTTGCAGGCCGGTCAGCGCCTGTGCCTGAGCGGCACGCCGCTGGAAAATCATTTGGGCGAGCTGTGGTCGCAGTTTCACTTCCTGATGCCGGGTTGGCTGGGCGACAGCAAAACCTTCAATCGCGACTACCGCACGCCGATCGAAAAACACGGCAATGCCGGGCGCATGCAGCACCTGACCGCGCGGATCAAGCCGTTCCTGCTGCGCCGCAAGAAAGATCAGGTCGCCACCGAGCTGCCGCCGAAAACCGAAATCGTCCACTGGGTCGAACTCAGCGATGGTCAGCGCGATGTCTATGAAACCGTGCGCGTGGCGATGGATAAAAAGGTCCGCGACGAAATCGCTCGCAGTGGCGTGGCGCGCAGCCAGATCATCATTCTCGATGCCTTGCTCAAGCTGCGTCAGGTCTGCTGCGACCTGCGGCTGATCAATACGCCGCTGACGGCCAAGGCGCTGCGTTCCGGCAGCGGCAAGTTGATCAGTCTGATGGAGATGCTTGAGGAGTTGCTCGGCGAAGGGCGGCGAATTCTGCTGTTCTCGCAGTTCACCTCGATGCTCGCATTGATCGAGCAGGAATTGCAGCAGCGCGGGATCGGCTATTCATTGCTGACCGGTGACACTACCGATCGACGCACGCCGGTGAAGGATTTTCAGGGTGGCAAGGTGCCGCTGTTTCTGATCAGCCTCAAGGCCGGCGGCACGGGTTTGAACTTGACCGCCGCCGACACGGTGATTCACTTTGATCCGTGGTGGAACCCGGCGGTGGAAAATCAGGCCACCGATCGGGCGTATCGCATCGGGCAGAACAACCCCGTGTTCGTCTACAAGCTGATTGCCCGGGGCACGGTGGAAGAAAAAATCCAGGCGCTGCAGCAGGAGAAGGCGGCGCTGGCCGGGGCGGTGCTGGAGGGTGGAACGACGGGTGGTTTCAAATTGGAGCAGAGTGATATCGAGGCGCTGTTTGCGCCGTTGCCTGTGTCCAAGGGTTGAGCCCTGAGTGATTGCGCAATATCAGATGGCCCCATCGCTGGCTTGCCAGCGATAGCTATCTAACCAGCGACGCGAATTTCAACGCTTCTCAAGCTTGTCCGGCAACGGCGCAAACAACGCTTCGATATCATCGCTCTGCAACTTCCAGTCCCCGGCCTTGCGCCCGTCCAGCACGCCCGCGGCGAGGTCGGATTTTTCCTTTTGCAGGTGCTGAATTTTCTCTTCCACCGTGCCGCGGGCAATCATCTTGTACACGAAGACCGGTTTTTCCTGGCCAATCCGGTACGCCCGGTCTGTCGCCTGATTCTCGGTCGCGGGGTTCCACCAAGGGTCGTAGTGAATCACTGTGTCCGCCTCGGTCAGGTTCAGCCCCACACCGCCAGCCTTCAGACTGATCAGAAAGATCTGACGCTTTCCGCTCTGGAATTCCTTCACTGGCGTGCGCCGATCACGGGTCTGCCCGGTCAGTAGTGCGTAGGCGATCTTGCGTTTTTTCAGTTCGTCTTCGATCAACGCCAGCATCGAGGTGAACTGCGAGAACAGCAGAATGCGCCGACCTTCCTCAAACAGCTCTTCGAGCATTTCCATCAGGCTGTCGAGCTTGCCCGAGGTGCTGCCACGGGCGGGCAGGGTGGCGTCGTTGACCAGGCGCAGATCGCAGCAGACCTGACGCAGCTTGAGCAGCGCTTCAAGAATGATGATCTGGCTGCGCGCCACACCTTTACGGGTGATCTCGTCGCGGACTTTTTTGTCCATGGCCAGGCGCATGGTTTCGTAGACGTCACGTTGCGCTTCGTTGAGATCGACCCAATGGATGATCTCGGTTTTCGGCGGCAACTCGGTCGCCACCTGCTCTTTGGTGCGGCGCAGCAGAAACGGTTTGATCCGGCCGTTGAGGTGCTGAAGCCTGACTTCACTGCCGCGCTTTTCAATCGGCACGCGGTAATCGGCGTTGAAGCTTTTCACGTCCCCGAGCCAGCCCGGCAGCAAAAAGTGGAACAGTGACCACAGTTCGCCGAGGTGGTTTTCCAGCGGCGTGCCGCTCAGGCACAGGCGTTGGCGTGCGTTCAGGTTGCGGGCGGCCTGTGCGGCTTTGCTGTTGGGGTTCTTGATGTATTGCGCCTCATCCAGCACCAATATGTGCAGCGGCTGTTTCGCCAGACGTTCGACGTCCTTGGGCAGCAGCGCATAGGTGGTGAGGATCAAATCGAAATCCGCCAGGTGATCAAAGTGCTTCTTGCGACTGGCACCATACAGCGCGACCACCTTCAATTGCGGGGTGAAGTGCGCGGCTTCGTCGAGCCAGTTGGGAATCAGGCTGGTCGGCATCACCACCATGCACGGCCGATCAAGGCGCCCGGCGTTTTTCTCGCTGAGAATATGCGCCAGGGTCTGTAGGGTTTTGCCCAGGCCCATGTCATCCGCGAGAATACCGCCGACTTCCAGTTGCCGCAGCGATTGCATCCAGCTCAAGCCTTCGAGCTGATAGGGGCGCAAGGTTGCGTTCAGACCCTCTGGCGCTTCAGCACTGAAGTCGCGGATGTCGCGCAAGCGCTGGGCGAAGGTGCGGATCTGCTCGCCGCCTTCCCACAGCAGTGGAATGCCCTCCAGCGAATTGAGGCGCGTGGCATCCGCCTTGCTCAGGCGCAGGGTGGTTTCGCCCGGCTCCTGCAAATAGAACTCGCCCAACGTCATCAATACGGGCTTCAAACGGCCGAGCGGCAGCGCCACTTGCAGCGGCCCGTGCTCGCTGTTGCGTTGTGGAATGTTGACCAGAATCAGCTCGTCATCGCGACGGCGGGCCAGACGTTCCGGGTTGAGGATTTCCGCGTGCGAGCGCATCAGGTTGAGCAGGATCGGCAGCAGGCTCAGGCGCTCACCGTTGACGATGATGCCCAGTTCCAGATCGAACCAGTCGCGCTCCGGCGCCTGCTCGACGGTGGCGTACCAGTCATCCACGGCGGTCAGATCGAAGCCGAATTCCTCATCGATCTGCAGCTCCCAGCCCTGACTGCGCAACTTCGGCAGGTCGTTGAGGGTGAAGGTCAGCCAGGCACTGTCGTTGACCATTTCATACAGTTCGCCGGCGCTTTCCGGCAGGGCTTTGCTCTGCCTTGTGGCGATGCGAAAGCCGAGGATGCGCAAGTGCTCGCGATAGGACTGCTCGACGTCCGGGTGGCGTTTGACCCGCAGCGTCTGGGTGTCCTGGCGAATCAGGATGTCGCTGTTTTTCTGCCCGCTGACGTACTCGTCCAGATAGCTGAACGACAGCGCCGCGCGGTGCTGGATATAGCGCTGCATCCGCCCGTTGCGTGGCTCAAAGGCGCTGAACTCGACGCTGGCCAGCCACAGGCGTGGCAACGGTTGCACATTGTCGACCAGCACCTGCGGCGGAGCCTTCGGGCCGCGGTTTTCCAGCACGGCCTGGAGCTTTTCCAGCAACTCGGCGTCTTTGGCGGCGGCGGGGTAGTCGAGGGTTTCCTGCACCTTCAGCAGCACCGCCGCACAATGTTTGCAGTTGTTGCGAACAGGGCAGGTGCAACCGGCGTCGACCAGCAACAAGGTACCTTTGGCCGACTCGCGCAAGTGAATGGTCTGACGGTAGACGCTGCCGCCAGAGCCTTCGCAACTGGCGGTGATGGTCGCATCGCCGACCTGAGCGATGCGCACGCGGTTCTCCAGGGCGTAGCGACGACCGCGCTCCAGGCTTTGTTCCTTGAACCGGCTGACCCACGAGGGCGCCAGCGGTTTACTCAGAGGCGGGGGCATAAGGACTTCGATCAGTCCGGAATGGCTTCAGGCGCTTGCCGGGGTGCAGGCGCGGTCAGGGACGTGATCTTGATCAGCAGGGCCAGGTGGCCATTGTCGAGATAGTTGAGTTGGCCGTTCTTGGTGTGGCTGTCCTGTTTCAAGCGCTCACTGGCCGTGACCAGGCCATTGGCATCGATCTGATTGACCCAGAAATCAGCGCTCACATCGGTGAAGCGGCCGAGTTTCATCTCCAGCGTGCCCTCGATCGGGAACTGCCCGAATTGTTCCTTGCCATCGCTGACCGCGACCTTGGCCGGCGCTTCACCCAGCGTCTGCTGCCAGGCCTTGTGCATCAGCACGGTGTAATCGCCGCTGGCGCCGAGCTTGCTGACCACGTCGTTCAACGCTGGCGTGCGTTGGCTGTCATCGCTCAAACGTTGTGCGCCGGCGGCCCAGTCTTCCGGCGCGGCGCGGCTGACGATGGCGGGTACGGCATTCTGGCGCACCAGAATCATTTCGACCTGATAGGTGTCATCGGCAAATGCCGCAGGGGCTACCAAAGTCAGCAGCAAAGTCAGCGAGCGAAACAGGCGCATTGGGCGTCCTTAAACAGTTTTCGGGAGGAGGCGCTCAAACAGCGCCTCTACAGTATTAAAGCGCTCTTCCGGGCGTTCCATCGGCACCTGGAACTTGAACATCGTCGCGCCTTCGAATTTGTAGCGTTTGGGCTGCGTCTGGATCAGTTTGATCAGGGTCATCGGGTCGACCGGCGTCTGCGCCTCGAACTCGATGCGGCCACCTTGCGGGCCGCCGTCGACTTTCTTGATGCCGAGCTTTTCCGCCTGCAATTTCAGTGCGGTGATGCGCACCAGATTCTTGGTCGGCTCCGGCAGCAGGCCGAAACGGTCGATCATCTCGACCTGCAGATCTTTCAGGCCTTCCTCATCGGTGGCGGAGGCGATGCGTTTATACAGAATCAGACGAGCGTGCACATCCGGCAGATAGTCTTCCGGAATCAGCGCCGGTACGCGCAGATTGACCTCCGGGCCGCCACCAAGCGGTTGATCGAGGTTGGGCTGCTCGCCCTTGCGAATCGATTTCACCGCGCGCTCGAGCATTTCCATGTACAGGGTGAAACCCACGGCCTGAATCTGCCCGCTCTGGCCATCGCCGAGCAATTCGCCGGCGCCACGGATTTCCAGGTCGTTGGTCGCCAGCACAAAACCGGCGCCGAGATCCTGGGTATTGGCGATCGCTTCCAGACGCTTTTCCGCGTCCGAAGTGATTTGCTGGCGCGGCGGGGTCAGCAGGTAGGCATACGCCTGGTGGTGACTGCGGCCGACTCGGCCCCGCAACTGGTGCAGTTGCGCCAGACCGAACTTGTCGGCGCGCTCGATGATGATGGTGTTGGCGCTCGGCACGTCGATGCCGGTCTCGATGATGGTCGAGGCGATCAGCACGTTGAAACGCTTGTGATAGAAATCGCTCATCACCTGTTCGAGTTCGCGCTCGCGCATCTGCCCGTGGCCGATGCCGATGCGGGCTTCCGGCACCAGTTCGGCGAGGTCGGCGGCGCATTTCTCGATGGTCTTCACATCGTTGTGCAGGTAGTACACCTGACCGCCACGCAGCAGCTCACGCAGCAGGGCTTCCTTGACCGTGCTCTTGTTCTGCTCCATGACGAAGGTGCGCACCGACAGGCGTCGCGCCGGCGGCGTGGCGATGATCGACAGGTCGCGCATGCCCGACACCGCCATGTTCAGCGTGCGCGGAATCGGCGTCGCGGTCAGGGTCAGAATGTCGACTTCGCTGCGCAGGGCCTTGAGCTGTTCTTTCTGGCGCACTCCGAAGCGGTGTTCTTCGTCGATGATCACCAGCCCGAGGTTTTTGATCTTCACATCGTCGGACAGCAGCTTGTGCGTGCCGATGACGATGTCGATCTTGCCTTCGGCCAGATCGGCGATGGCCGCATTCACTTCCTTGGCCGACTTGAAGCGGCTCATCACTTCCACGGTCACCGGCCAGTCGGCGAAGCGGTCGCGGAAGCTGTTGTAGTGCTGCTGGGCGAGGAGGGTGGTCGGCACCAGAATCGCCACTTGCCGACCGCCGTGCACGGCAATGAACGCCGCGCGCATCGCCACTTCGGTCTTGCCGAAGCCGACGTCGCCGCAGACCAGGCGGTCCATCGGTTTCGGCGCGAGCATGTCTTCGCGCACCGCTTCGATGGTCGATTGCTGATCGGGGGTTTCTTCGAACGGGAAACCGGCGCTGAACGTCGCGTAATCGGCTTTCGGGTCGGCGAACGCATAGCCTTCACGGGCGGCACGACGAGCATAGATGTCGAGCAGTTCGGCGGCGACGTCACGCACCTGTTCGGCGGCTTTGCGCTTGGCTTTCTGCCAGGTTTCCGAGCCGAGGCGATGCAGCGGCGCCAGCGAGTCGTCGCTGCCGGTATAACGCGCGATCAGGTGCAGGTTGGCCACCGGCACATAGAGCTTGGCGTTCTCGGCGTATTCCAGGGTGAGGAATTCGGCAGCCTGATTGTCGATTTCCAGGATGGTCAGGCCCAGATAGCGGCCGACGCCGTGGTCGATGTGCACCACCGGCGCGCCTTCGCGCAGTTCGGTGAGGTTCTTGATCACCGCGTCGTTGCTGACATCGCTGCGTTTCTCGCGACGGCGGCGCTGCATGACGCGCTGACCGAACAGCGGACTTTCCGCGACCAGCGCCAGCGCCGGGTCGTCGAGCGCCATGCCTTCATCAAGTGGCGCGATGGTGATCGCCAGACGATCCTTGCTTGCAACGAAATCCGGCCAGCTGTCGACGGTTTTCGGCCGCAGCTTCAGGCGTTCGAGCAACTCCAGCAACACTTCGCGACGGCCCGCGGATTCGGCGGTGAACAGCACGCGCCCGGGGAACTCGTCGAGAAATGCGGCGAGCGCGGCCAGCGGTTGCGTGGCTTTGGCTTCGATCGCCAGATCCGGCAGCGCGTGCGCCGGGAAACGTTCGCGGCCGACGCCGGTTTCCACGTCCTGCTGACTGGCCACCACGCGTGGCCAGTTCTTCAAGCGGGCGAAGCAGTCTTCGACCGGCAGGAACAGTTCGGCTGGCGGCAATAAAGGACGCGAAGGGTCGACGCGGCGCTCTTCATAACGGTTGCGCACGTCGTTCCAGAAATTCTCCGCCGCTTGCTCGATACCCGGCAGCGAAAACACTTGGGTGTCCTGTGGCAGGTAATCGAACAGCGTCGAGGTTTCGTCAAAGAACAACGGCAGGTAGTACTCGATCCCGGCCGGGGTGATGCCGCTGCTCAGGTCCTGAAAGATCGGGCAGCGACGGAAGTCGACGTCAAAGCGCTCACGGAAACGCGCCTTGAAGCGCGTCACCGCATCTTTCTGCAACGGGAATTCCCGCGCCGGCAGCAGCTTGACCGAATCGACCTTGTCGATCGAACGCTGGGTTTCCGGATCGAAGGTGCGCAGGGTTTCGATTTCGTCGTCGAACAGATCGATGCGATAGGGCAGTTTGCTGCCCATCGGGAACAGATCGATCAGTGCGCCACGCACGGTGAATTCGCCGTGCTCATACACCGTGTCGACGTAGCGATAGCCGCTGGCTTCGAGCCGCGCGCGCATCTGCTCGACGTCGAGCTTCTGGCCGATATCCAGCACCAGACTGCTGCCGAGCAGGAATCGGGTCGGCGCCAGACGATGCAGGGCCGTGGTGATCGGCACCACCAGCACGCCATGCGCCAGTTCCGGCAGCCTGTACAAGCTGGCGATGCGCTGGGAAATGATGTCCTGGTGCGGCGAGAACAGGTCGTAGGGCAGGGTTTCCCAGTCGGGGAAATGCAGAACGGGCAAATCCGGGGCGAAGAAACTCAGCTCCTGTTCCAGTCGTTCAGCACTCTGGCTGTCGGCGGTCAGTAGCAGGGTGAAGCGCTTGGCAGCGCTGGCAGCCTCGGCAATCGCCAGACTGAGGGCAGCACCGGGCAGATTGCCCCAGTGCTGTTTGCCTGCCTCGGCAGGGAGTAGCGGTAGACGCAGAACAGGCACGGAAGGTTGAGCTCCAGGCTTTGCGACAAAGTCGGTAATTGTAGCGGCGTCGGGTGCCGGCTGTCAGTTGCAGACTACGTCTATCTTCGCTGTTTTGACGAAATGTAGTGGTAACCATAAAAACGAGCCGTTTTTAGAGGGTTATGTAGTGCCGAAACCGGGTGGTGTTACGGAGGGTTACAGACATCGTCTAACACTCGTCGAAAAATTGACTGCGCTGCAGGCCGCGGATTTACTGGGCTGGCGCGGGGCGTAATTTTTTTGAACGGAAATTTGTTACCGATTGCGCGACCAGCGCGCATTGCTACGGCAGGTTGTCGGCGGCATAATGTAGCCCCTTTTTTCTGCCCCTACATGTGGAAGGTTACCGTGACTCAGAAGCCCGACCAGTGTCTTGGTGAATGGATCGACCGTGAAGCACTCGCAGAAGCGATGATTCCGCTTATCGGTCAGCTCTACCGCAATAACAACGTGGTGAGCTCGATCTATGGCCGCAGTCTGATCAACCAGTCTGTCATCGCGATTCTCAAAGCCCACCGCTTTGCTCGCCACCGTTCTTCCGACGACAGCGAACTCTCCGTCCACGAAACATTCCCGCTGCTCAAAGCCATGAGCGAGCTCAAGCTCGGCGCGGCTTCGGTGGATCTGGGCAAGCTGGCGTTCAAATTCCGTAACGAAGGCAATGGCCGCAGCGCCGAGCAGTTCGTTCGCGAAGAAATGGCTGACGTGGTTGGTCAGCAGAACGCTTGCGCACGTAAAGGTACCGATGTCGTGCTGTACGGCTTCGGTCGTATCGGCCGCCTGCTGGCGCGCATCCTGATCGAAAAAACCGGTGGTGGCGACGGCCTGCGTCTGCGCGCCATCGTCGTGCGTAAAGGCGCCGAAAACGACCTGACCAAACGCGCCAGCCTGCTGCGTCGCGATTCGGTACACGGTTCGTTCAACGGCACCATTACCATCGACGAAGAAAACAACACCATCACCGCCAACGGTAACCTGATCCAGGTGATCTACGCGAAGAACCCGACCGAGGTGGATTACACCCAGTACGGCATCAAAGACGCGCTGCTGGTGGACAACACCGGTGTATGGCGTGACGCCGATGGCCTCGGTCAGCACCTGGCGTGCCCGGGTATCGACCGCGTTGTGCTGACTGCGCCTGGCAAAGGCAAGCTGAAGAACATCGTGCACGGCATCAACCACGGTGAAATCACCGCTGATGACAAGATCGTCTCCGCTGCTTCCTGCACCACCAACGCCATCGTGCCGGTGCTCAAAGCGGTGAATGACAAGTTCGGCATCATCAATGGTCACGTCGAAACCGTTCACTCGTACACCAACGACCAGAACCTGATCGACAACTTCCACAAGGGCGATCGCCGTGGCCGCAGCGCCGCGCTGAACATGGTGATCACCGAGACCGGTGCTGCCACCGCTGCTGCCAAGGCCCTGCCTGAGCTGGCCGGCAAGCTGACCGGTAACGCGATCCGCGTTCCGACGCCAAACGTGTCGATGGCCATTCTCAACCTCAACCTTGAGAAAGCCGCCACCCGTGAAGAAATGAACGAGTACCTGCGCTACATGGCGCTGCACTCCGAGCTGCACAAGCAGATCGACTTCGTCAATTCGCAGGAAGTGGTGTCCACCGACTTCGTTGGCTCGCGCCACGCCGGTGTGGTCGACGCCGAAGCGACCATCGTTCAGGACAACCGCGTTGTACTGTACGTCTGGTACGACAACGAGTTCGGCTACAGCTGCCAGGTGGTTCGCGTGATGGAAGACATGGCTGATGTAAATCCGCCTGCATTTCCGCGCTAAGCCTTAGCGGTCAATGAAAACGCCCCGACTTGTGTCGGGGCGTTTTTGTTTGTGGCGTGATCGTTCCCACGCTCTGCGTGGGAACGCAGCCCGGGACGCTCTGCGTCCCATTGGAACGCGGAGCGTCCCTTGAGGCATTCCCACGCAGAGCGTGGGAACGATCACGATGGTGCGATGGCGTCCTATCGTGCGCCGCCAGGAATGGCTGCTTGCGCCGTACGCAGTTCATGCTTGTTGCCACGAAACAACACCAGCGTCGCAATCAACCCCAACACCGCCGCGCCACTGAGCCAGATCCCCGGGGCAGCCTTGTTGTCGAGCACATGAATCAGATAAGTACACGCCGCCGGTGTGAAACCGCCGAACGTCGCAGTCGCCAGGCTGTAGGCCAGCGAGAACCCGGTGGTGCGCACTTCCACCGGCATGATTTCGGTCAGCGCCACGACCATCGCGCCGTTGTACGAGCCGTACAGGAACGACAGCCACAATTCGACGATCAGCAAATGGCTGAAACTCGGATTCGCCACCAGCCACGACAGCGCCGGGTAAGCGGTGAGGATCGCCAGAATCGTCGCCGCGAGCAGCAGCGGCTTGCGCCCGATCCGGTCGGACACCGAACCCATCACCGGCAGCCAGAAGAAGTTCGACAAGCCGATGCACACCGTCACCAGCAACGCATCGAGATCGGACAGGTGCAGTTCGGCCTTGCCGAAGGTCGGCGTGTAGGCGGTGATCAGATAGAACGACACCGTGGTCATCACCACCAGCGCCATACCCGCGATGACGATGCCAAAGTTCTGCCCGATCGAGCGGACAATTTCACGCAGGGTAGGGCGATGTTTTCTGGCCTGGAATTCCGGGGTTTCCTCCAGCGAACGGCGAATGACGAAGATCACCGGCACGATCATGCAGCCAATCAGGAACGGCACGCGCCAGCCCCAGTCGCCCATCTGCTCGGGGCTCAGCCAATGGTTGAGGCCGACGCCGAGCAGTCCGGCAAAGACCACCGCCGCTTGCTGGCTGGCGGACTGCCAACTGACGAAGAAACCTTTGCGCCCCGGCGTGGAAATTTCCGCCAGATACACCGAAACACCGCCCAGCTCGACGCCCGCCGAGAAGCCTTGCAGCAAACGGCCGAACAGCACCAGCAGCGGTGCGGCGACGCCGAGCGTCGCATAGCCCGGCACGCAGGCGATCAGCACCGTACCGGCGGCCATCATTGCCAGGGTGATGATCAGGCCTTTGCGCCGACCGTGACGATCGATATAGGCACCGAGGAAAATGGCCCCGAGCGGGCGCATCAGGAAACCGGCGCCGAAGGTCGCCAGCGATAGCATCAACGACGCGAAGGCGCTGTCGGTGGGAAAGAAGGTCTTGGCAATGGCCGTGGCATAAAAGCCGTAGACCATGAAGTCGAACATCTCGAGGAAGTTGCCGCTGACAACGCGAAAGATCGCTTTGCCGGTGCCCGGGGTGGTGGACATGGTCGGTTACTCACTGTTTCAATTTTATAAAAAGGCGTGCCGCCCGGCAGGAGCGCGCGGGCGCTGTAGTTCATAATGGCCGCCATGGTTTTGTGCAGAGATGAAGATTTGTTAACTGGACGCTGGGCGGGGCTTGTGATGTTGGCGGCGGTGTTGGCCGGTTGCGGCAATGGCGACACCCTGGAGGCGGTCGGCGGCGCGACCATGGGCAGCACGTGGTCGGTCAAATATGTGCGCCACGCCGGGCTTGCCGATCCCGCGCAGGTTCGCCGCGAAGTGGAAGGCATCCTCGGCGAAGTCGACCGTCATTTGTCGACTTACCGCGCTGATTCGGACATTGAGCGTTTCAACGCTTTGCCGGCCAACCGTTGTCAGGCCATGCCGGCGTCGGTACTCGAATTGATCCGCATCGGCGAAAAGCTTGCGGTTGAAAGCGAAGGTTCCTACGACCTCACCGTCGAGCCATTGCTGAATCTGTGGGGCTTCGGTCCGCAAGGCCGGCAGGAAAAGATCCCCGCCAGCGCTGCGGTCGCCGAGGTGATGCAGCGAGTCGGCCATCAACATCTGCGCATCGACGGCGAGCAGTTGTGCAAGGACGCGGCCGTCGAAGTCGACTTCAACAGCCTCGCCGCCGGTTATGCGGTGGATACCATCGCCGCCAGGCTGCAAGCGCTGGGCATTGACAATTATCTGGCCGAAGCCACGGGCGAGCTGAAGGCGCAAGGCAGAAAAGCCGACGGTTCGCCCTGGCGCATTGCGCTGGAAGCACCCCGCGATGATCAGCAGGTCGCTGAGCGCGTCATTGCTATCGACGGGTACGCGGTCTCGACCTCTGGCGACTACCGTAACTATTTTCTGCAAGACGGCCGGCGCTATTCCCACACCTTTGATGCCCGCAGCGGGGCGCCCGTCCTACACGACCTGGCGTCCGTCACGGTGATTCATCCTTCAGCGTTGATGGCCGATGGACTATCGACGCTGTTGCTGATTCTCGGCCCGCAAAGGGCGCGGGACTATGCCCAAAAGCATGACATTGCTGCATTCTTTGTCTTGCGTGCCGATACAGGTTTCGTCACTCGCAGCAGTCAGGCATTTGCTCAGCTCGTCGGCGAAAAAACTGACTGAAGACAAGACGAAAGCTGGCGTTGTAGTGCAGGCAAAAGTAGCCTACGACGCGACCAAGGGTTAATGTGCGCGGCGTTGACGCTTCTATAGACTGTGTCCGGGTTCTGTACTGGCCCCCAATTGTTCCTTCGCGCCGCCGTTCGGCGTGATTTAGCCGCCGGTGCTGCTGGCACCGCGGCCTGTTCTGAGGAGTACGCATGGCTGTCTACAACTACGACGTGGTGGTACTGGGTTCCGGCCCGGCGGGAGAAGGCGCGGCAATGAACGCCGCCAAAGCGGGGCGCAAGGTCGCGATGGTCGACAGCCGTCGCCAGGTCGGCGGCAACTGCACCCACCTCGGCACCATCCCGTCCAAGGCACTGCGTCACTCGGTGCGGCAGATCATGCAGTTCAACACCAACCCGATGTTCCGCGCGATCGGCGAGCCACGCTGGTTCTCCTTCCCGGATGTGTTGAAAAGCGCCGAAAAAGTCATTTCCAAGCAAGTCGCTTCGCGCACCGGCTACTACGCCCGTAACCGTGTCGACGTGTTCTTCGGCACCGGCAGCTTCGCCGATGAGCAGACCATCGAAGTGGTCTGCGGCAATGGCGTGGTAGAAAAACTGGTGGCCAAGCACATCATCATCGCCACCGGCTCGCGTCCGTATCGCCCGGCGGATATCGATTTCCATCACCCGCGTATCTACGATAGCGACACCATCCTCAGCCTCGGCCACACTCCGCGCAAACTGATCGTTTACGGCGCTGGTGTGATCGGCTGCGAATACGCTTCGATCTTCAGCGGTCTGGGCGTGCTGGTCGAGCTGGTCGACAACCGCGGGCAATTGCTGAGCTTCCTCGACTCGGAAATCTCCCAGGCGTTGAGCTACCACTTCAGCAACAACAACATCACCGTGCGCCACAACGAGGACTACGACCGCGTTGAAGGCGTCGACAACGGCGTGATCCTGCACCTCAAGTCCGGCAAGAAGATCAAGGCCGACGCCTTGCTCTGGTGCAACGGCCGTACGGGCAACACCGATCAGTTGGGTCTGGAAAACATCGGCGTCAAGGTCAACAGCCGTGGCCAGATCGAAGTCGACCAGAACTACCGCACTTGCGTGGAGAACATCTACGGTGCCGGCGACGTGATCGGCTGGCCGAGCCTGGCCAGTGCCGCCCACGACCAGGGTCGCTCGGCCGCTGGCAGCATCGTCGACAACGGCAGCTGGCGCTTCGTCAACGACGTGCCGACCGGCATCTACACCATTCCGGAGATCAGCTCGATCGGCAAGAACGAGCAGGAGCTGACCCAGGCCAAGGTGCCGTACGAAGTCGGCAAGGCGTTCTTCAAGAGCATGGCGCGGGCGCAGATCGCCGGCGAGCCGCAAGGCATGCTGAAGATCCTCTTCCACCGCGAAACCCTGGAAGTGCTGGGCGTGCACTGCTTCGGTTATCAGGCCTCGGAGATCGTCCACATCGGTCAGGCGATCATGAACCAGCCGGGCGAGCTGAACACGCTGAAGTATTTCGTCAACACCACGTTCAACTACCCGACCATGGCCGAAGCCTATCGGGTAGCGGCGTACGACGGCCTCAACCGGCTTTTTTGACGGGCTCCGGCCGGTGGCCTGAGCCGGCCGGGGAGACCGATTTCAGCAATTCTCAAGGGTGGCAGTGGCCAAACCGGGAAAGTCTGTAATCAGGCTGTCAACGCCGAAGTCGGCGAGTCTGCGCATCAGCGCAGGCTCGTTGACGGTCCACACCGACACATGCAGGCCCTGACGCTGCGCCTTCTGCAGGCGTTCCGGCGTACACAACGTCCAGTTCAACGCGAGAATTTCGCAGCCATAGCTCGCCGCGACCTTCAACGGGTCGAGCCAAGCGTATTCGGCCACCAGGCCACGCGACACATCCGGCACCAGATCCAGCGCCGCTTTCAGCACTTCCCGTGAGCTTGAGGTGATCGTCACCTTGTCGAGCAAGCCATGGCGCTGAGCCATTTCGCGAATCGCCAGCACGGTGGTTGCTGCGCGGGTGCGCGAAGCGCTTTTGACTTCCAGCTGCCAATGCTCGAAATCACACTTCTCGAACAGCTCTTCCAGCGTCGGAATCGGGCACGGTTTGACCCAGCCCGGCCCGCCCTTGCGCGCGTCATAGGTGACCAGCTCGGCAGCGGTGTGCTCGACCACCTTGCCGCGCCGGTCAGTGGTGCGCTTGAGTGTCGGGTCGTGAATGACCATCAACTCGCCGTCCTTGGACAGGTGCAGGTCCAGTTCGCAGCGGCGCACGCCGTGTGCAAGACAGGCCTGAAAACTGCTCAGGGTATTTTCCGGTGCTTCGCCCTTGGCGCCGCGGTGGCCGTAGATAAGGGTCACGGTGCTTCCTTAAGTTATATGCCTGATTCGTTCTGTTCGCGGGCCAGGCGTCGTTCCTGGGCCTGTTTTTGCAAGATATAGCGGGCGAGCAACTGGCGCTGGGCGTCGGTCAAGTGTTCGAACTCGGTGCCGACGTCGTAGCCATCGCCTTTGGGGTCACAGTGCGTCACCCGGGCGCGCAGCAGCAGGCCCAGGGCCTGCGGCATCAGCACCAGTTTCACCGACAGGTGTGCGCCCGTGGCGACCGGTGTCGGGTACTGAAACTCGATGCCGCCTTCGGAAATGATCACCGGTTGCGGCTCGCCGATGTGGCCGAGCACGGTCAGGGCGACCACCTGGCTGAGCAGGTCGATGCGTTTGTTCTGTGATTTGAGGAACGCAGCGATGGCGCGGTCGCGCTCGCTGATCTGGCGCAACAGGTGCTGCGACTCGAATTCGCTCAGGTGCAGTTCGCTGAGCAGGTTGAAGAGTGGGGAAGCATCCTGCAACACTTCCTGGCCTGCGGCTTCGGGAGCGGACAGGGGCCGAATTTCCAGTGCGATCATGTCCTCGATACGGTAGTATTCGCGGCGATCTTCTTCATCTAATGTCGACATGGCGAACCCATGGTAGCGGCGGTGGTCTGAGTGTAAAGCTGGTTATCGACCCCCGCCACAAGGACGTTCCTTTTCCCTCCGAACAAGCCCCGACATGTTCAGACCTCTCTTCGTATTTATCGGCACGCGTTATACCCGTGCAAAGCGTCGCAATCATTTTGTGTCCTTCATTTCCCTGACTTCGATGATCGGACTCGCCCTTGGCGTGGTCGTGATGATTGTCGTGCTGTCGGTGATGAACGGCTTCGATCATGAAATGCGCACCCGCGTGCTGGGCATGGTGCCCCACGCCACCCTGGAAACCGGCGAGCCGATCAACGACTGGCAGAGCCTCGCCGCCAAGGTGAAACAGAATCGGCAGGTGGCGGCAGTCGCGCCGTTCACGCAGATGCAGGGCCTGCTGACCAATAACGGTCAGGTCTCCAAAGTCCTGCTCAATGCCATCGACCCGGCGCTAGAGCGCAACGTGTCGATCATCGACAACTTCATGAAGCAGGGCAAACTCGATGACCTGACGCCGGGCAGCTTCGGCATTGTCATCGGCGACAAGGCCGCGACCAAGCTGGGCGTGGGCATCGGTGACAAGGTGACCTTCGTCGCGCCGGAAGTCAGTGTGACCCCGGCCGGTATGTTCCCGCGCATGAAGCGCTTCACCGTAGTCGGTATTTTCCACGTCGGCGCTGGTGAACTCGACGGCTATCTGGGCGTGACCAACCTGCAGGATCTGGCCAAGATGCATCGCTGGAAGGCCGATCAGGTGCAGGGCCTGCGCCTGAAGTTCGACGACCTGTTCCAGGCCCCGCGCGAGGCCTGGAACATTGCCCAGCAACTCGGCGAAGACCGTTATTACGCCCGCGACTGGACCCGCACCCACGGCAATCTGTATCAGGCGATCCGCATGGAAAAAGCCATGATCGGCCTGCTGTTGCTGCTGATCGTTGCCGTCGCCGCGTTCAACATCATTTCCACGCTGGTGATGGTGGTCAACGACAAGAAGGGTGACATCGCCATCCTGCGCACACTGGGCGCGACGCCGGGCACGATCATGCGTACGTTCATGGTGCAGGGCACGGTGATCGGCGTGGTCGGCACGGCCATCGGCGCGGTGGTCGGGATTTTCGCCGCGCTCAACGTCAGCGCGGCCATTGCCGCACTGGAAGGCCTGATCGGCCACAAATTCCTTAATGCTGACGTGTATTTCATCGATTATCTTCCTTCGCAGGTGCAGAGCCAGGACGTGGTCATGGTCTGCGCCGCTGCGTTGGTCCTGAGTTTCCTCGCCACCCTGTATCCCGCCTGGCGTGCCGCGCGCACCCAGCCGGCGGAGGCGTTACGTTATGAGTGAGTCGGGCATGAGTGAACAAGCAATCCTGAGCTGCCGCAACCTGGGCAAATCCTATGAAGAAGGCCCGGAGTCGGTACAAGTGCTGGCCGGCCTGCAACTGGAGTTGCATCCGGGCGAGCGGGTGGCGATCGTCGGCAAATCGGGTTCGGGCAAAAGTACTTTGCTCAACCTGCTCGGCGGCCTCGATACGCCAACCCAGGGCAGCGTCTGGCTCGACGGCGAAGAACTCTCGGCGCTGAGCGAGAAGAAGCGTGGCCTGCTGCGCAACCGTGCGCTCGGCTTCGTTTACCAGTTCCACCATTTGCTGCCGGAATTCACCGCGCTGGAAAACGTCTGCATGCCGCTGTTGATCGGCAAGACGGCGATTCCCGAAGCGCGTCAGCGTGCCACGGCCTTGCTGGAACGTGTCGGCCTCGGCCATCGCCTCGAACACAAACCTTCGGAGCTGTCCGGCGGCGAGCGCCAGCGTGTAGCCATCGCCCGCGCGCTGGTGAACAATCCTGGCCTGGTGATGCTCGATGAGCCGACCGGTAACCTCGATCTGCACACCGCCGAAGGAATCCAGGATTTGATGCTCGAACTGAGCACTTCGATGCGCACGGCGTTTCTGGTGGTGACTCACGACATGAATCTGGCCCGCCAGATGGACCGCGTCCTGCAATTGCAGGAAGGTTGCCTGACCCCCATCTGACTGGCTGAAACCCGGCGCCCGTAACGGCGCCGGGTCTTTTATTTATTTACGGTGCCCCAGCGAATGTTCAGACCGTTATCGATCTTTATCGGCACGCGCTATACCCGCGCCAAGCGCCGCAATCGCTTTGTTTCGTTCATTTCGATGACCTCGATGATCGGCCTCGCCCTCGGCGTGCTGGCGATGATCGTGGTGCTGTCGGTGATGAACGGCTTTCAGCGCGAGATGAGCTCGCGCATCCTCGGCATGGTGCCGCACGCGACCATCGTCGGCGTCAAGCCGATCGACGACTGGCAGCCGGTGGCCGCCGCCGCGATGAAAAATCCGGAAGTGACCGCCGCCGTGCCGTTCACTGAGATGGAAGGCATGCTGTCCTACAAGGGCTCGATGCAGCCGATCCAGATCAGCGGCGTCGATCCGGCGCAGGAAGGCAAGGTCTCGATCGTCGCCCAGCACATCGTGCAGGGTCGTCTCGATGCGTTGAAACCTGGCGAGTTCGGCGTGGTGATCGGTGAAATCACGGCGCGGCGTTTCCGTCTGAATGTCGGCGATAAAATCACCCTGATCGTTCCGGAAGTCAGCACCGCGCCGGGCGGCATCACCCCGCGCATGCAGCGCTTGAACGTGGTCGGCGTGTTTAAGGTCGGCGCCGAGCTGGATGGCTCGATGGGCCTGATTCACGTCGCCGATGCCGCGACCATGCAGCACTGGCAGCCGAATCAGGTGCAAAGCGTGCGCCTGGCGGTCAAGGATCTCTACGCCGCGCCGAAGGTCTCCTCGGACATCGCCGCTGGCCTGGGCGCCGAGTTCAAGGCTGACGACTGGACCCACACTCAGGGCAGCCTGTTCAGCGCGATGAAAATGGAAAAGACCATGATCGGCCTGCTGTTGCTGATGATCGTTGCGGTGGCGGCGTTCAACATCATCGCCACGCTGATCATGGTGGTGAACGACAAGGGCGCGGACATCGCCATCCTGCGCACCATCGGCGCCACGCCACGGCAGATCATGGCGGTCTTCATGGTCCAGGGCACGGTGATCGGGATTGTTGGCACCATTATTGGCGGCGTTCTGGGCGTGATCGCCGCGCTGAATGTCAGCGAGATGGTCGGCTGGGTCGAGCGCGTCACCGGGCAGCACATCTTCAGTTCGGACGTGTATTTCGTCAGCAACCTGCCTTCGGAATTGCAGGGCGGTGATGTGCTGTTGATCTGCTCGGCGGGCTTTGTTCTGAGCTTCCTGGCGACGGTATACCCGGCGTGGCGGGCGGCGAAGATCGAGCCGGCTCATGCGTTGAGATATTCGTAACCTTTTAGACCGCTTTCGCGAGCAGGCTCGCTCCCACAGGAAAACGCATTCCAACTGTGGGAGCGAGCCTGCTCGCGAAGGGGCCTGACTTGCTGGCCTCAGGTCCGGGGCAGCTCAATCACGAATCGCGTCACCCCGGCTTCCGATTCGCAATGGATCTGCCCGCCATGGGCGCGAATGATCGATTGGGTAATCGCCAACCCCAACCCCGCATGTTCACTGCTGCCCTCCTGCCGCGCCGGGTCGGCCCGATAGAAACGGTCAAACAAACGTGGCAGCAACTCCTTTGAAATTCCTTCTCCACTGTTCTCGACGCAAACGCGGACAGCGTTCACCTGATCGGCAATGCTCAAGCGCACGTAACCTTCTGCCGGGGTAAACCGCAGCGCGTTATCCAGCAGATTCGACAAGGCCCGGCGCAACATGCCGCGATCACCGTCGATTCGCGCTTGGCCGTCTCGACTCAATTCAATCCCGGCGTCCTCCGCCAGCGGCGCAAAAAACTCCAGCAGCGCATCGCTTTCATCCGCCAATTCCAGTGCTTCACGTTTGGGCACCAGCAAGCCGTGATCGGCCTTGGCCAGGTACAGCATGTCGTTGACCAGTTGCGCCATCCATTGCAGTTCTTCGAGGTTGCTGTGCAGCGCTTCGCGATAATCCTCCAGCGGGCGAGGGCGGGTGAGGGTCACCTGGGTGTGGGTCAGCAGGTTCGACAGCGGCGTGCGCAGCTCATGGGCGATATCGGCCGAGAACGCCGAGAGCCGCTGAAACGAGTCGTCGAGGCGTACGAGCATGGCGTTGAAGCTGTGGGCCAGTTCGGCAAGCTCGGGTGGCATTTGCGTTTCTGGCAGGCGGGCGTTGAGCGACTGTGCGGAAATCCCCCGAGCCACCGCGCTCATGCGCCGCAACGGACGCAAACCGCTGCGCGCCGCCCAGGCGCCGAGCAGCGCAGTGGCCAATGCAGACAAACCCATGGTCAGCCAGATCAGGCGCTGCATGCGTTGCAAAAAGTGCTGGTGGTGGGTGATGTCCAGCAGCAGGGTCAGTTGCGGTGAATCCGCTGTGTCCGGGTAGAGCGGGGCGCGCAGGACGCGGTAATCGGTGCCGTCAGTGCTGATTGTCGACAGGCCGGGTTGTAATGGCAGATTTTTTGGTATCTGTGCCGAGCTGTCATACCAGTGCTGACCGTCGCCGCTGGTGATACGCAGCGAGAGATCGGCCTGGCGGCTCAGCTCATCTGCCAGGCGCGCGTCGCGTTGGGCGGGCTGAATATCCTGCAAGGCGCGGCGCAGGCCGATGAGTCTGGTCTCCAGTTGCTGCTGGTCGAGTTCGATGAAATGCGCCTCGCTGGCGCGATCAAACAGCACGCCGGCGAACAGCGATACCACCGCAGTGCATGCAGCAAACAACAGAGCCAGACGCGTACTCAACGACAGCCTGCACATCAGGCGCCACGCTCTTCGAGCACGTAGCCCATGCCGCGCACGGTGTGGATCAGCTTGTCGGGGAAGTCGTCATCGACCTTCAGGCGCAAACGGCGGATTGCCACTTCGATGACATTGGTGTCGCTGTCGAAATTCATGTCCCAGACCTGCGAAGCGATCAGCGATTTGGGCAACACCTCGCCCTGGCGGCGCAGGAGCATTTCCAGCAGGGCGAATTCCTTGGCGGTCAGGTCGATGCGCTGGCCGCCGCGCTCGACACGGCGACGGATAAGGTCCAGGCGCAAATCGGCCAGTTGCAGGCTGGTTTCCTGTGGTGCAGCACTGCCGCGGCGCAACAGGCTGCGCACTCGCGCGAGCAGTTCAGAAAAGGCGAAGGGCTTGACCAGATAATCATCGGCGCCGAGCTCAAGGCCGTGAACCCGGTCCTCCACCGCGTCTTTGGCGGTGAGAAAAAGTACCGGCGTGTCCAGCCCGGCACTGCGCACCGCCTGGACAATCTGCCAGCCACTGCGCCCCGGCAGCATCACGTCGAGAATCAGCAAGGCGTAATCACCGCTCAGCGCCATTTGCTGTCCGCTGTTGCCGTCAGCCACCAGCTCTGTGTTAAACCCGGCCTCGGTCAGGCCCTGGCGCAGGTATTGGCCGGTTTTCGCTTGGTCTTCGACGATCAACAGTTTCATGGGCGGCTCGGTGTTTTCCTGTGTTCAAACGATAGCGTTATACCTTGGGCGCTCGCGGCAGGCGCCAAACTGACAAAGTTGTAATCTGCGTGTCAGGTAAGTGCCAGCGCACGGCGGCTAGAGTGTCCCACAGGCTGAACCTTATCTTGTTGGAGCATAAGCATGTTTTTGCGTAAATCCTTGATGTTGGCCGCCGGTTTGCTGGCGCTGAGCGCACCTGTGTGGGCGGCGCCGGCGCACACCTACGACTTTGGTCAACCAGCGTCGGCCGCCCAGGCTTCTCGCAGCGTTGAGGTGGTCATGGGTGATATGTCGTTCGATCCGAAAGCCATTCAGATCAAGGCCGGTGAGACGATTCGTTTTGTGCTGGTGAACAAGGGCCAGTTGCTGCACGAATTCAACCTTGGTGACGCCGCGATGCATGCCAGACACCAGCAGGAAATGTTGCAGATGCAGCAAAGCGGCATGCTTACGCCTACCGGCATCAAGGAAATGTCCCACGACATGGCTGGCATGGATCACGCGGCGATGGGCCACGGCATGAAGCACGACGATCCCAACAGCGTGCTGGTCGAGCCGGGCAAGACCGCTGAATTGACCTGGACCTTCAACAAGGCGACGAGTCTGGAATTTGCCTGCAACATTCCCGGGCATTACCAGGCCGGCATGGCCGGCAAATTGACTGTCAGTCAGTAAGCACTCAAAGGCGCGGGCAAAGGCTGGTAGAATCCGCTGATTCTTCAGTCAGGTTTCCGCCATGCATCCCGCAGCCGAACATTCGCCGCTGGGCAAATCCAGCGAATACATCGCCACGTACACGCCGTCCCTGCTGTTCCCGATCCCGCGCACTGCGAAATGGGCCGAGCTGGGTTTGACCGCCGAAACCCTGCCGTACAAAGGCGTGGATTTCTGGAACTGCTTCGAACTGTCGTGGCTGTTGCCCTCGGGCAAACCGGTGGTGGCGATTGGCGAATTCAGCATCCCGGCCGATTCGCCGAACATCATCGAATCGAAGTCGTTCAAGCTGTATCTGAATTCGCTGAACCAGACGTCGTTCGCTGATATCGCCACGCTCGAGGCAACCCTGGTCAAGGACTTGTCCGCCGCTGCCGGCAAACCGGTGGGCGTGCGCGTTCGCAGCCTCAAAGAGGTTGAAGCGGAGGGCGTTGTGGCGTTGCCGGGTGTGTGCATCGACGATCTGGATATCAGCGTCAGCAACTACGAACATCCGCGCCCGGAACTGCTGCGCTGCGACGATTCGCGCATCGTCGAAGAAAGCGTGCACAGCCATCTGCTCAAGTCCAACTGCCCGGTAACCAGCCAGCCGGACTGGGGCAGCGTGGTGGTGGAATATCGCGGCTCGGCGCTGGATCACGCCAGCCTGCTCGAGTACATCGTCAGCTTCCGCCAGCATTCGGACTTCCATGAACAGTGTGTCGAGCGGATTTTCCTCGACCTGCAGCGTCTTCTGAAACCAGAAAAGCTGACGGTGTTTGCACGTTACGTGCGTCGCGGTGGGCTGGATATCAACCCGTATCGCAGCACCGAAAGCGTACAGCTGCCGAATCACCGCCTCGTGCGTCAATAAAGATCAACTGTAGGAGTGAGCCTGCTCGCGATAGCGGTGTGTCAGCTGACGATGATGTTAACTGACACACCGCTATCGCGAGCAGGCTCACTCCTACAGGGGGCTGTGTTGCAGGTCCGGGAATGAAAAAGCCCTGCCATCGCTGGCAGGGCTTTTTTGTGCGGCGGGGGATCAGATGCCCATGCTGCCCAGGGTGTTCATGATGTTGCGCAGGGTGCCGGCGATGGTCGGGTGTTCCACTTCAAAGCGCTCCACAGCCAGGTTCACGCCGTCTACCAGGTTGTTGTCCTGAAGCTGATTTTCCAGCTGGATTTCCGATTCGATCTGCGCCATCAGTTCATGCAGATGTGTGCGTTCTTCTTCAGAGAGCGGCGGATTCGAATCCAGTTGCTCGCGCAGGGTGTTGAGTTGATCTTGCAATTCGCGGGCGGGCATGGTGGTTTCCTTTTATCAATAGGCACTGGCATTGACCGCAGCCGCGCGCCAAAGGTCGGGGACTGACCTTTAGATTAATCCACTCACGCCAAACCTGCATGATCCCGATCAGGGCTTTTCGCCTTTGAGGCGGCGCAGGTTGATGTCCGCCAGACAGGTGTCGAGCTCGCCCAGATGATCGATTACCGAATGCACGCCCAGTGCGAACAGTTGCATCGTCGCCTTGCCACGCAACAGCTCGCGCTCTTTTTGGCCCAGGGCCTGCCATTCCACAGGCGCCAGCCCGCAGAGTGAACCGCAGGAGGCGAGGCCGATGGTCCACAGCCCAGCATTGAGGCCTGACTGCAGCAATCGCGGTTCGCCGCTGACCAGTACGCATCCATCAAGGCTGCCGACGTTCAACGCCATCAGCGCCTGCCAGCAAGCGTTGGGTGCTGGCCATGGAATTGTTGTTGCCGAATATTGCGCCGGTTTGATCCAGGACGGCAGCGTAGCGGATAACGACTGCGTCACAGCAGCTGGCAGCTCATCCAGCCAGGCACAGGGAATCTGCTGGCGCTGCAAGCTGCGCAAACTGTCGAGCGCACCCGGCGTGGCCTCGGCGTGCTCGGGCAGGGCGCCCGTCCGTTGCCCTGCGCGAGCGCCGAAATCCACCAGGCAACCGCTCAGGCCAAACAGTACGGCAGTCAGGCTCGAGGCGGCGAGGGGCAAGGTTTCGGCGTGAGTCATGGCAACGTCCCTGAAATAACGCTCAGGCTAGGGCGCGTCGGTGACAATTGGATGACAACGACGTGAACGACCCGTACGGAAAGATCCTACAGACCGCTGCATCGACCAGACTGTCCAAACCGGCGTTTACGCTTATACTAGCGGCCTTAATGCCCGGACCGCGACGTCCGCGACGATACAAATCCAAGGAGTTTTTCTATGCGCTTGAGCCATCCACTCGCTCAGCTTTGTGTCTATGCCGGCCTGTCGCTGGCGCCGTTGGCCAGCCAGGCGGCCACGGAAGAAGATCCTTGGGAAAGCGTCAACCGTCCGATCTTCCAGTTCAACGACTTCGTTGATACCTACGCGCTCAAGCCATTGGCGCAGGGTTATGAATTCGTTACGCCGCAGTTCGTTGAAGACGGCATTCACAACATGTTCCGCAACGTCGGCGACGTTACCAACCTGGCCAACAACATTCTGCAGGCCAAACCGGCGGCGGCTGGCGTCGATACGGCGCGGTTGATCTTCAACACCACGTTCGGTCTGCTCGGCTTTTTCGACGTCGGCACCAAGATGGGCCTGAACCGCAGCGACGAAGATTTCGGCCAGACCCTCGGCTACTGGGGCGTGGGCAGCGGTCCGTACGTGATGCTGCCGCTGATGGGCCCGAGCACGCTGCGTGATGCGCCTTCCAAGTATGTCGACAGCTACACCGGCATGTACCGTTACATCGACCACGTGCCGACCCGCAACTCGATCTTCGGCCTGAACATCGTCGACACCCGCGCCAGCCTGCTGTCGAGCGAGAAGCTGATCAGCGGCGACAAGTACACGTTCATCCGCAACGCCTACCTGCAGAACCGCGAGTTCAAGGTCAAGGATGGTCAGGTCGAAGACGATTTCTGATTTCGGCCGGTAAACAGGAAGGCGACCTCAGGGTCGCCTTTTTTGTCTGTGAAGCAGGCTCGGTCCGATAGGACGACCTTCCATCCGGTTACGCTTCCGGCCGTTCTTATAACTCTCGGTGCTTTGACAAACAAAGTCGTCAAGCGACCATCGGCGCACGCTTGAAACGCTCTGCGGATGGGAGTACCGTCTGCGCCTTAGAAGGGCACCTCTGTTTAAAACCGCGTGCAAGGCAAATGCTTGAAAGCGCTGCAGCAGAGAGGCTAGAAAGCGAATCCAGTAGTCTGCGCAGGGCCCGAGGCCTCGCCACCTACGCCAACCTAATTCTGGCGCCGTTTGCCCACATGCCAAAAACCAGTGCCACGCTGCTGATTATCGATGATGACGAGGTAGTGCGCGCGAGTCTCGCGGCCTATCTGGAAGACAGTGGTTTCAGCGTCCTGCAGGCCGGCAACGGTCAACAGGGTCTTCAGGTATTCGAGCAAGAAACGCCCGACCTGGTCATCTGCGATCTGCGCATGCCGCAGATGGGCGGTCTCGAACTGATTCGTCAGGTTACCGAGCGCTCACCGCAAACGCCGGTGATCGTCGTCTCGGGTGCCGGCGTGATGAACGACGCGGTCGAGGCCCTGCGCCTGGGCGCGGCGGATTACCTGATCAAGCCTCTCGAAGATCTGGCGGTGCTCGAGCATTCCGTGCGTCGAGCCCTGGATCGTGCGCGCCTGCTGCTGGAAAACCAGCGCTACCGCGAGAAGCTGGAAAAGGCCAACCGCGAGCTTGAGGCCAGCCTTAATCTGCTCCAGGAAGACCAGAACGCCGGCCGCCAGGTGCAGATGAACATGCTGCCGGAAAGCCCGTGGAGCATTGACGAGTTTCAGTTTGCCCACCAGATCATCCCGTCGTTGTACCTGTCGGGGGATTTCGTCGACTATTTCCGCGTCGACGAGCGCCGCGTGGCGTTTTATCTGGCGGACGTTTCCGGGCATGGCGCGTCTTCGGCGTTCGTCACCGTGCTGTTGAAGTTCATGACCACGCGCTTGCTGTTCGAATCCAAGCGCAACGGCACCTTGCCGGAATTCAAGCCTTCGGAAGTGCTCGGTCATATCAACCGGGGGCTGATCAGTTGTAAGCTGGGTAAACACGTCACAATGGTCGGTGGAGTCATCGACGAGGAGACCGGTTTGTTGACCTATAGCATCGGCGGCCATCTGCCGTTGCCTGTGTTGTACACGCCTGACAGTGTTCGTTATCTCGAAGGCCGTGGTCTGCCGGTGGGGCTGTTCAATGAAGCCACCTACGAAGACCACGTGCTTGAGCTGCCGCCGACGTTCAGCCTGACGCTGATGTCGGATGGCATTCTGGACCTTTTGCCAGAACCGACGCTCAAAGAAAAAGAAGCCGCTTTGCCCCAACGGGTGAAGTCGGCGGGCGGCAGCCTGGATGGTCTGCGGCAAGTGTTTGGATTGGCCACGCTAGGGGAGATGCCGGATGATATCGCCCTGTTGGTGTTGAGCAGGAATCTTTAATGAGTACCGGTAGAATCCAGTTCGCCGAGCAGGACGGCACCTTCGTCCTGAAGTTCGTCGGTGAAGTTCGCCTGACCCTGTGTTCGGCGTTGGATGCGACTATTGAGAAAATCTTCACCGCGCTGAATTTCAGCGCGATCGTGATCGATTTGACCGAAACCCGCAGCATCGACAGCACGACGCTGGGCCTGTTGGCCAAGCTGTCGATCCTGTCGCGGCAGAAGGTCGGCCTGTTGCCGACCGTCGTCACCACCCACGAAGACATCACCCGGCTGCTGCAGTCGATGGGTTTCGAGCAGGTGTTCAACATCGTCAACCACCCGGTGCCATGCCCGGAGTGCCTGGACGATCTGCCGGATCAGGACCAGTCCGAAGAAGTGGTGCGGATCAAGGTGCTCGAAGCGCACAAGATCCTCATGGGCCTGAACGATTCCAATCGGGAAGCGTTTCATGACCTGGTGAATGCCCTCGAGCGGCATTGATCTGATGAAGTGATGGTGTCTGGGCCGGCCTCTTCGCGAGCAGGCTCGCTCCCACACTGGATCAGCGTCGACCACAAATCCACATGTGGGAGCGAGCCTGCTCGCGAAAGCGGTCGCAAGAGCAACGAAAATTTTCCGGCAGACATAAAAAAGGGCGAACCCTCACAGGTTCGCCCTTTTTGCATTACGCCATCTCAGTTCACAGCTTGGCCTGCAACAGCGCCTCGAGCTTTTCCTGGTCGCGGGCAAACTGGCGAATGCCCTCAGCCAGTTTCTCGGTGGCCATCGCGTCTTCGTTGGACAACCAGCGGAACTGCGCTTCGTTGAGGCTCAGACGCGCTTCGCCGGCGTTGCCTGGTGCCAGTTTGCGCTCCAGCTTGCCGGTGTCGGCGGCCAGCTTGTCGATCAGGTCCGGGCTGATGGTCAGGCGGTCGCAACCGGCCAGTTGTTCGATCTGGCTGAGGTTGCGGAAGCTCGCGCCCATGACCACGGTCTTGTAGTCATTGGCCTTGTAGTAGTTGTAGATGCGGGTGACCGACTGCACGCCCGGATCATCGGCGCCGGTGTAGTCGTTGCCGTTGGCTTTCTTGTACCAGTCGTAGATGCGGCCCACGAACGGCGAAATCAGGAACACGCCAGCGTCGGCGCAGGCGGCGGCCTGGGCGAAGGAGAACAGCAGGGTCAGGTTGGTCTGAATGCCTTCTTTTTCCAGCACTTCAGCGGCGCGAATGCCTTCCCAGGTCGAGGCGATCTTGATCAGCACGCGGTCGCGGCCGATGCCGGCCTTGTCGTACAGCTCGATCAGGCGATGGGCGCGTTTGAGCACGGCATCCTTGTCGAACGACAGGCGTGCATCCACTTCGGTGGAGATACGGCCCGGAATGACCTTGAGGATTTCCTGGCCTACGGCAACGCCGAAGCGGTCGCTGGCCAGGCCGACATCGCCCTTGCAATCGCTGACGCAGGCGTTGAGCAGCTCGGCGTAGGCCGGAATGGCCGCCGCTTTGAGCAGCAGGGAAGGGTTGGTGGTGGCGTCGACCGGTTTGACCCGGGCGATCGCTTCGAAGTCGCCGGTGTCGGCAACCACGGTGGTGAATTGTTTGAGTTGTTCCAGCTTGGAAGTCATGGGCGTGCTCTGTCCTGTGGGTCTGGTGACATTACCCGAGCGCTGACAGCCACTCAAGGGCGGTTGCGTGTCTCGATGGCCCCTGCGGCAACAACCTGAAAACGATTGTTTGAATGGCGGGGCGTGGTACCGATGAATACGATGCCAAAACCGCGCACAGGTTCAAAGCAACCGACCTGCGAACAGATCGGTCGCCCAAGGCTTACTCGGCATTCAACAGCGCTTCGACCGACAGTCGCGCGGGTTTCGGCTGACCGTCGGAGGTCAGCAGGCCGAAGTTCTTCTCGCGATCGTTACTGCCGGTGTCACTGTTTCGCCATTCATAAATGGAGGTCAGCGGGATGTTCAGCCGCTTAACGTCGGCGATGAATGCGTTGATCTTGCTGGCCTGCCCCTCGACACCCCCGTTCGAGGCGAGCGCCGACACTCCCCATTCACTGATCACCCCCGGCAGATTGAAATTCTGTTGAATGAACGTCTGCGCATTGCTGATCTGCGTCGCCGTCATGCCGTAAGGGTGATAGGACACCGCGTCCAGACACTGCGGGTAGTCACTGACGATGCGGCTCAGCGCCGTGGTTGACGCCGAACCGGCGCTCGGTGGCCGGGCGAAGCCAAAACCGACCACCGGGGTCAGCTGTGGTTGTGCCTGCAGGGTTTTGCACACGCCGCTCATGAACGGCACAAAGGTCGTGGAGAAATTGCGCGTCGGCCAATAGGTTTCCAGGTCCGGCTCGTTCCACAGCTCGATCGCCACCAGTTGGCTGCTGTACGACTGCTGCAGGCCGTTGACGGCTTTGGCGAAGGTTTCACCGGCGCTCGTCAGCTCGGCGGGCGTGGTGGCCGGCAGCGCCTTGATCGCACGCACGGTCAGCAGCACCGGCAGCCCGGCTGACTTGGCGGCGGCGAAGGCGTTGCTGACTTGTTGCTGATAAGTCCTGGCGCTGAGGCTGTCGCTCCACACGCCGAAGCGCACGAAGCTGAAACCGGCGGCTTTGATCTGCTCCGCATCAGCGGCGGTGAAGCTCTGGATTTTTACCTGAACGCCAATGGTCCTCGTTGGCAGGTTGGGAAACAGTTCGCTGGCCTGAGCCTGAGTGGTCGCGCCCAGCAGCATCAGGGTCAAGGCGCCGGCGCGTTGGAGACGGGTGGTTTTCATGTCTGCTCTCCCGAAGAGAAATGACAACTGCGAATTGATCATCGTGTTACTGAGTTTTCGAACGGAGTGCTGGCACTTAGTGCACGAATGTTATTTTTTGTCAGAAAACAAACGCTCGAAAATCACAGTTATTTTTAGTCCGCTAATTGTGGTTGGGGCGCTTTTAAACGCTGTGGTACTTAATACTTCGGGACTAACAGGGCGAATCTATTTCCGAGTGCAGAAAGATCTTGAGGGTTCAATCGAATGCTCTCGGGATATTGGCCGTTTGACATTACACAGGAAAGTAAAACCTTGTTCAAAAAGATCCTCGTTGTCTGCGTGGGCAATATTTGCCGGAGTCCGACGGCAGAACTGTTGTTGCGCAATGCGCTGGGTTCCTCGGCCATCTCCGTGGCCTCCGCAGGCCTCTCGGCACGGGTTGGCGAAGGCGTCGAGGCGTCTGCGCGGCAGGTTCTCGAAGAGCACGGGCACAGCGCAGAGAGTTTCAAGGCACGGCAACTGACCGCAGATATCGTCAATGACTCGGACCTGATCCTGGTCATGGAAAAACAGCACGTCAATCAAGTACTGAAGATTGCCTCGCATGCCAGGGGCAAAGTGTTTCTGCTTGGCAAGTGGCAAAGCGAGCGCGAAATACAGGATCCGTATCGTCAAGGCAAGGCCGCTTTTATTCATGCTCACGCATTGATTGAAGACGCAGTTAGTTCATGGGCAAAGCGCCTCGGGCAATGACCCATATTCTTCAGAACAGTCAATGGTAAGAACAGACTTATGCAGTTACCGTCAGTAATCGGCACCCGTGACAATGATCAAGACAGTATTGATCTGCTCGGCATATTCGGCAGCCTGATCGATCAGAAGTGGTTGATCGGCGCATTGACCGGCGCCTTCATGGTCGCCGGCGTGGCTTATGCGGTATTGGCCACGCCGGTGTACCTGGCGAACGCGCTGGTGCAGGTCGAGCCGAAAAAGAACGACATGCTCGGTTTCTCCGACCTCAACAGCATGCTCGGTGGGCAATCGCCGTCGGTGACCGAAATCGGCATCATCAAATCCCGCGCGGTGATCGGCAAAACCGTCGACGACCTGCGTCTGGACATCGACGTCACGCCGAAAACCTTCCCGATGATTGGCGGTTTTCTTGCCCGGCGTTTTCGCGGCGAAACCGAGACCAGCGTCGCCGCGCCGCGCTTCGGCCTGAACAGCTACGCCTGGGGTGGCGAGCGCCTGGAATTCGCCCGGCTCACTCTGCCCAAGGAATTGCTCGGCAAGAAACTCACGCTGATTGCCGGCGAGCAACAACGCTTCCAGCTGTTCGATGACAACGACAACCTGCTGGTCGAAGGCCGCGCTGGTGAAGCGTTCGCCCAGGACGACGTCGAAGGCCTGATCACACAATTGTCGGCCAACCCCGGTACGAACTTCGAAGTGGTGCGCAATCCGCGGATTGTCACCATTCAGGGCTATCAGGACGCGCTGGATATTTCCGAGCAGGGCAAGGAGTCGGGGATCATCCGTCTGGCGCTGGCCAGTTCCGATGCGGCTGAGGCGGTAAAGATCCTCAACAAGATCGCCGCGCTGTACGTCGAGCAGAACGTGCGTCGGACCTCGGCGGAAGCGGCGCAGAGTCTCGCGTTTCTGCAAAGTCAGTTGCCGCAGGTCAAGCGTGATCTGGCCAAGGCCAGCGATGCGCTGAACGCCTATCAGACCCACGGCAAGACCGTGAATATCTCGCTGGAAACCCAGTCGGTGCTGGGCCAGTCGGTGGCGCTGGAAACGCGCATCTCCGAACTGAAAATGCAGCAGGCGGAACTCGATCGCAAGTTCACCAAACAGCATCCGGCCTATCGCGCGTTGATGAGCCAGATCGGCGAGTTGACCCAGCAACAGAAGTCGCTGGAAGGCAAAGTCCAGGACTTGCCGGCGACCCAGCAGGAACTGCTCAACCTGACCCGCGACGTCGAAGTCGCCTCGCAGATCTACACGCAGTTGCTCAATAAGTCCCAGGAGCTGGACATCGTCCGCGCCGGTGCGGTGGGTAACGTGCGTCTGGTCGATACCGCCGATGTCGACCTCACCAGCCCGGTCAAGCCGAAGAAGCCGCTGATCGTGCTGATCGCCACGTTCCTTGGCGCCTTCGTCGGCGTCGCGCTGGTGCTGCTGCGCAAATCGCTCAGCCGCGGGCTGGAAGGTCCGGAGGCCATCGAGCAACTAGGTTTGCCGGTGTACGCGTCGATTCCTTATAGCGCGCTGCAAGAGGAGGAAGACGGCCGAAAAGGGCGCGCCCGCGACGGCGTCGACAAACCGGCGTATCTGCTGGCGCTGCGCAATCCGACTGACCTGTCGATCGAATCGATTCGCAGCCTGCGTACCTGCCTGCACTTCGCCGGGCTCGATTCGACCAACAACCGCATCATGATTTCCGGACCAAGCCCGCAGGTCGGCAAGACCTTCGTCTCGTCCAACCTCGCGGCGGTCATGGCCTTGAGCGGCCAGCGCGTGGTGCTGATCGATGCCGACATGCGCAAGGGCCATCTGCACAAAACCCTCAACACGCCGATCAGCAACGGCTTGTCCGACCTGCTGGTCAAGCGTTGCAGCATTGATGAGGCGATCCACACCGTCGAAGTCGACAACCTGCATTTCATCAGTCGCGGCCAGGTCCCGCCGAATCCTTCCGAACTGTTGATGCACGCCAATTTCCGCGACCTGCTGGCGGAACTGAGCGAGCGCTACGACCTGGTGATCATCGATACGCCGCCGCTGCTGGCGGTCACCGACGCGGCGATTGTCGGCCGTGAAGCCGGGATCAGCCTGATCGTCACGCGCTTCGGGGTGAACCCGGCGAAGGAAATCGAACTGACCATCCGCCGTTTCGCGCAGAACGGCATCGAGCTCAAAGGGGCGGTGTTCAACGGCGTCGAGAAGCGTGCCGCCAGCTACTACGGCAACGGTGGCTACGGCTATTACAACTACGAATACGCGTCCGACAAATCCTGAAATCTGGCGATTGTCCTTTCCTGTTTGAAGTGGGTGAGTTGTGAAGAAAATACTGCACGTGGCAGAGACGATCAAAGGTGGCGTCGCGACGGTGATCCGCACGATTTCGGCTTCTCCCGAAGGCGACGCGGCGAACTACGAGCTGGTGTATCTGGTCCCCGAGGATCAGGAAAAAGAACTGCACGGCATCGCGCCACCGCAGATTCGCACCTTCGCCCGCAGCGGCCGCAACGTGCCGTCGCTGTTGCGTTTCGCCTGGCGGCTGAGCCAGGTGCTGATCAAGGAAAAACCCGATGTGGTGCATCTGCACAGCACGTTTTCCGGGGTGATCGGGCGCTGTGTCTGCGTGTTGTTGCGACCGTGGCGCAAGCCGCAAATCGTCTATTGCCCGCACGCGTTTTCGTTCCTGATGGAAAGCTCGCCGACCAAGCAAAAGGTCTATGCGTGGATCGAGCGGGTGCTGCAAAAAGTCACCGACGTGATCATCTGCGTCAGCCAGTACGAACTCGACAAAGCCGCGCGGTTCGGCATCGAGCGCAAGCGCATGAAGCTGATCTACAACGGCATCCATCACAAGGATGACGCGCCGAAAGCCGCGGGTACCGAGCCGATTCATCTGCTGTTCGTCGGCCGTCTCGATTATCAGAAAGGCTTCGACGTATTGCTCAAGGCCTTCGCCAAAGTCCAGCGCAAGGACCTCAAACTGACGGTGGTCGGCAGTGCGGTGAACGAAGATTCGGTGGATTGCCCGCCGATGGACTCGGTCGAATACCTGCCATGGGTAACGCCAAGCGAAGTGCAGGCGTTGTATCAAAAAGCCGATGCGCTGATCGTGCCCAGTCGCTGGGAAGGGTTTGCCATGGTGCCGCTGGAAGGCATGGCCATGGGCTTGCCGGTGATTGCCAGCAATTGCACCTCGCTGCCGGAACTGGTCACCAACGAAGTGTCCGGCTACGTCTTCCCCAGCGGCGACCACCAGGCACTCGCCGATGTGCTGACGATCATCCAGAAACCGCGCCTGCTCGACCTCGGCAACGAAGGCCGGAGCATCGTCCGCGAGCGTTTCAGCGCTGCGTTGATGATTCGCCAGACCTACGACCTGTATCGCGCTCCCACTTATTAAGTAGAACTCACGCTATGAACGTAACGATTTTGCATGGCTACAGCGCCTCCAACTCCGGTGACGGTTTGCTCGTCGACCTGGCAATCGCGCTGGTGCAGCGCAACTTTGGCGAAGACACCGCGATCAGTGTTGTCGCCTCCGACCCGGACTCCTTCAACTACCTGCCGCACCCGCGCTTCGACGCGCCGGTGATGGCCGCCAAAGGCCTGGGCCGAGTCAAGCAGGCGGTGTTTCTCAACCAGTCCTACGTTGGGCTCGCGGATCTGTTGAAAAAGACCGACCTGATCGTCGGCGTCGGTGGCGGTTACATGCGCTCGAAAAGCGCCTTCGAACACATCAAGTTGAAGATCGGCCACGCCAAACAACTGGAGACCGCGATTCTCAGCAAGGTGCCGTCGGTGTACCTGCCGCAGAGCATCGGCCCGTTCCATGGCGAAAGCAGCAAAATCGTCGAGCACTACGCCAGCGCTGACGCGGTGTTCGTCCGCGACAATCGCTCCTCGGCGATTTTCGACGCCTGCGAAAACGTCTACCGCGCGCCGGATCTGGCTGTGCAGTCGCTGGCCAGCAAGATTCTCCAGCAGCCCAAGTTCACCCGTTGCGCCGCGTCACCAGCCACGGTGTGTGTGGTGCTGCGCAAGCCGCCGGAGTGGAGCAAGGAAAAGAAAGTCGCTTACGTCGCCAATCTGAAATTGCTCCTGCAGCGCCTGAAGAACAAAAGCAAAGTGGTCTGCGCCGTACAAAGCGCGGTGCGTGGCAACGATGACGGCGCGTTCTATCGCGAACTGGGCATCACTGAAGACCTGCTGTCGCTGAAAGCCACGATCGCCAAATACCAACCGGACCTGGTGATCTCGGTGCGTCTGCACGGCGCCATCGAATCGCTGCTGTCCGGCGTGCCGGCGTACCACATCAGCTACGAGCGCAAAGGTTTTGGCGCCTATCAGGACATGGGCGTCGAAGACTGGGTGATCAACGGCGGTGACATCGACGTCGACACCATCATCAACACGGTTTACGCGCCGAACGCCCTGGCGGATTTCGGCAAACGCCTGACCGACACCTGCCGCGAGATCGAGGCAAAAACCGTGGCCATGGACGAGATCATCAAGGGTGTCGTTCGATGATATTTCGCCTGTTGCTTCGCGGCGGGGCATTGGGCGCGAAGTTTCTGCTGGTGCTCGCGATCACCCATTACCTGGGCTACGAGGCGCTGGGGTTTTACGGCGTGGTGGTGGCAGCGTCGCTGATTGCGTCGAAGTTCTACAGCGTCGGTTTCAGTTCCGAGATCAATCGCTTGATCAGTGTGGGCGGCAGCTCGCGCCGAGTGGTCGACAAAGTCCTGCTGCTGTATCTGGCAGTAGGGCTGCTGTTGTCGGTGGTCACGGTGCTGATCTATTCGTTGTTCCAGCAGGTCGAAGCGAGCGCTGCACTGATCCTTTGCGTGACGTTGGTATTGCTCACGGAGCACCTGTCGTTCGAGATCAACTCCTTCGTGTTTTCCGCCCAGAAAGCCACCGCCGGGGCCTTGCTGTTTTTCATCAAGACCGGTCTGTGGGCGGTGTTGGCGGTGGCCGGGATGATGCTCGGCTGGGTCGCGGGCATCGCCAGCGTGTTGTGGCTGTGGGTGGCTGCCAACGTGCTGGTGATCGTCGCTGGTTACCTGATCGTGGCGCGGGTCCACCAGGGCCGGGAAGCGGCAGTGCTGGACACCGCCACCGTATGGAAGGCCGGGCTGCCGTTCTACCTCGGCACCGGGTTGATCGCGCTGAGTCAGTACGCCGAGCGCTTTCTGATCATCGATCTGGAGCCCTACGCCAGCCTTGGTAAATACGTGTACGCTTGGTCGGCGGCGAACACCTTGCAAGCGTTGTCGTATGCGGTGGTGGCGGTGGTCGGGATTCCGGTGTTGGCCAAGCGCTTTCAGGCCGATCAACAGGCGTTCACGGTCAAGCAATTGTTCGTGAACAAGTGGGTGATGCGCTCGCTGCTGGTGTCCGCCGTTGTCGCCGTCGCGATCTATGTGTTTTTCAACCTGCTGCTCGATTACGTCGCCACCAGCGTGCCGCGCCCGGATAACGCGATCCTTGGTGTGCTGATTTTTTCCTTCGCGCTGCGGGCCATCGGCGACATCGTCTGGGGCGGTTTGATTGCCTCGAAAAACAGCCGGGTGTCGCTGGCCAGCGCGGCGATCTGCCTGTTGGTTTCGGTACCGGTCAGCTACGTGTTGATCAAGCACTACTCGATTTATGGCGCGGCGTGGGGCAACGTCTTCGCCGTCGTCGTGCAACTCGCAGTGATCGCGCTGCTGACCCGTGTCACCGCGGCGAAGAAGGCTGCGTTGTCATGGGCTTGAAGTTGCCGTGCATCGAGTTTCGCGGCAAGCGACTCGATTCTTCGATTTCGTTTTTGATCCTGTTTACCGGGCTGTTTCTGTCGGTGGCGATGCCGCTGTTGGTCCCGCGTGATCCGGGGCCGGATGCGATGACTTTGTGGTCGTCTTACGCGCGCGCCGACAACTGCAATTTCTGGAACCCGTTCTCGCCCGATCGCTCGTCCTACGAGTGCTCGGCGTTCCTGCTGCGGCCCACCGGGATCAACCTGACCAATGCCTGGGCCTACGGCATGTTCTGCAATTTTTTCCTCACGGCGATTCCGGTGGTGGTGTTTCGGCGCATGCCGCTGACGATCTTCGGCACCTTGTGTCTGTGGGGCATCGTGCGTTCGTTTTTCCTCGAGAACCTGACCAAGGAAATCATCGTCTCGGTGGCGGTATTGAGCATTCTGCTCAGCTCGTTGACACGCAAATATCGCGGCGGTTTTTTCTTGTCGGCAGTGATCTACGGCGTGCTGATCCGGCCGTACTGGATTCTGTTTTCGCTGTCGTGGGTCGGCGTCTGCGTGATGAAAAAGTACGTGTCGCGCACGACGTTCTTCCTGATGTTGTTTTTGTTTTACCTCGCGGTGGCCATGTCGATCCAGATCGCCCTGGGTTTTCCGGTGTCGTCGATTCGCGCCAGTAACAACGAACTGCGCACGGCGGGGGAGGAGGGCTCGAAGTCGTTGATCGTCTCGTGGCTCAGCGGCAGTGATTTCGTCTCGCAGGCGCTGGACTCGATGATCATTTTCTTCCGGCTGTCGTTCCCGGTGGAGCTGATTCTGCTGTCCGGGCCGGGTCAGGTGATCTTCGTTGCGCTGATGATCATGACCGCGCTGCTGCTGTTCAAAGTCATCACCTCGACCGATTACAAGGGCGCGCCGATCCAGACCAAACCCAAGGAACTGATCGCGATCCCGTTGGCGTTCCTGCTGGTGCAAGGCCTGTTCGAGCCGGACTTCGGTTCCTTCGCCCGGCATTTTTCGATGGTGGTGCCGGTGCTGTTCGTCGGCCTCGGCTTGATGCTGCGAGCGAACAAGCCGGTGCAGGTTGAATCCCGAATTCTGAATTGAGGCAGGTGCTGTATGTCGAGCAAGAAAAAGTCCCTGGAGATCGAAACCCTGCGTGGCCTGGCATGCCTGCTGCTGGTGCTGTACCACGTCATCGGGCCGCTGGGCGGCGGGTTGAAGATCGATATCGGCTCGCCGTTCCGGGTTATCGCCGACTCGATGGTGTACGTGCGCATGCCGCTGTTCACCTTCATCTCGGGCTACATCTATTCGATCTACAAAATCCGTGGCAATGACTTCGCTGCGTTCTTCAGCGGCAAGGTGCGCCGTTTGATCGTGCCGCTGTTTTGCGTCGGCGTGCCGTTCTCGGTGCTGCAAGCGGTGGGGCCGGGGGTGAACAAGGATGTCGGCGTGATCGACGCGTTGCTGTCGTTCTGGGTGCCGATCAACCACTTCTGGTTTCTCCAGGCGGTGTTCATCATTTTCATCTTCGTCGGCCTGCTGGAGTGGCGCGGTCTGCTGCGTTCGGCGACGCGCCTGTATGGCCTGTTTGCCTTCGCTGCGCTGTTGTTTTTGCTGCCGCCGTTGCCGCTCGATGCGTTTGGCATCAATGGCGCGATTTATCTGCTGCCGTTTTTTGTTGCGGGGATGATCGGCCAGGAAAATGTCGATGTTCTCAAGCAGCGCTTCAAGATGCTCGGGCCGCTGCTGTTTGTGCTGATCTCGTTGACGTTGCTGTACGTCGCGGCAATCGATCGCGAATTGATCGTTGATCGTCGCAGCCTGATCGGGCTGGCGGTGGGGTGTGTATCGTGCATCGCGTTGTTGTCCAGCGACATGCGTTCGAAAGCGCTGACCTGGCTCGGTGGCTATTCCTATGCGATTTTTCTGTTTCATGTGCTGTTCGCGGCGACTTCGCGGTTTGTCCTGGGGCGCCTCGGCGTGAAGGATGAAAGTCTGCTGGTGTTGGGTGGCTTGAGTGTCGGCTTGCTCGGGCCGGTGGTGTTGGCGATGATTTTCAGCCGGTTCAATTTCACCTCGGTGTTGTTCCTTGGTGAGAAAGCGACCAGGAAGAAACCAGCGGCGGTCATCGCTCCAGTGGTGCAAACCCAGAGCAGCTAAAAGCTTCGCGAGCAGGCTCGCTCCCACATTGGATTCGTGCACGATACAGAGCCCCTGTGGGAGCTGGCTTGCCAGCGATAGCGACCTGTCAGAAAGAATTTTATCAACTGACCCACCGCCATCGCTGGCAAGCCAGCTCCCACAGGTTTCATGAAATGAATACATGTTGTGGATGACTCAGAACCCCTGTGGGAGCGAGCCTGCTCGCGAAGGGGCCATTCCAGACTGAAGGAAATTTTGCATGGTGGCAGTTGATAATGCCCAACCCGTTTCTGCATCGGTGATTCAGGTCGGCGACGCCCGTGAGCGCTTTGCCCAGTGGCGCGAGGGCAAGGCCGGCAAGGTGTTGTCGGTCTCGGTGATCGGTGACAGCTACACCGCCGGGCAGGATTTCTACCTGAACAAACTGGTGCAACGGGTGGCCGGTGAAACCGGTTTTGCCGGGCCGGGTTATGTCGGTTTCAACCATGGTGCGGCGCTCGGCGGCACGCATTTCAAATACACCCGCAGCAGCGATCAATACTTTGGTGGCGGCTGGAAAGTCTCCGAGCTGGGCCAGGCCAGCCCCGACAGCCGCACTGTCACCGGCCGCGCCGGCGCGTGGCTGCAGGTGGATGCCAAGCCAACGCCGCGCATCGATACGGCGGTCACTCAGGCGAAGCTGTTGTATCTGGGCAACGGCGAACCGAGCGAGTTGCGTTATCGCTGGTCACCCGCGCAAGACTGGCAACCGTTGAAACTTGCCGGTTGGGGCGTGCAGGAAGTGCCGCTTGCCGGCCTGTCGACGGCGAAAGACTGGTCGTTCAGGCTCGAAGTGCAGAAAGGCGCGCCGACTTTGTTCGGGCTTTGGATGCGCAACGATCAGCCCGGCATTCGCGTGTCGAAACTGGCGGCATCGGGTGCGGCGTCGGCGGATTTTTATCACGCTGATCGACAATGGCAGGCGCAGTGGAAAGCGGCGGTAGCGAAAATCCCCGCCGACGTTTATCTGATCATGCTGGGCGGCAACGACCAGGGCTTCGGTGTGAAGCCCGAGCAGTATTTGCATAACGTGCAGGGTCTGGTCGGCATGCTTCGTGAGATTCAACCGGCGGCGAGCATCAACCTGGTCATGCGCCAGGACACCACACGTTCCAGCGCTTACCCGATGGCGGCGTATGCGCAAGTGCTCGAACCGTGGGCGCGTGAGCAGCACTTGGGGGTTGCCAATCTGCAATGCGCCTTTGGCCCCGACGTCAAGCGCTACGCCGCGGCGATGATCGGCCCGGACAAGATTCATCCGCTGCCGGCCACGGGCGGCAAGGTGATTGCCGATTATTTCTACGGCTGGATCATGGGGGGCAAGACTGACTGCACCGCTGCTGCGAAGAACTGAGTGTGGGAGCGAGCCTGCTCGCGAAGGCGCCGTGTCAGGCACTGTATGTGCTGAATCTGCCGACGCTTTCGCGAGCAGGCTCGCTCCCACAAGGGGTCAGGGGTACTGCTTGAAGGAATCGATAATACCCAGTAACTCATCAAGCTTCTGCGGCATCAACCGCGCATCACAGCGGGTTTCGACGTTGATGATGATCGCCGGGTCGTTGCAGCAGATCCGCACCCGGAAGCGCCAGTCACTGAAGATCACTTTCAGGCCATCGCGGTCATCCATTTCCAGCGCCTGCTCGCCATACAGCGTTTTCAAATGCGCGAGCAGGGGATAGGGATCACGCATGGGCCGGCGAATATCGCCGGACGCCGGAAACACGCCGATCCGCTCCACCAGCAAAATCGTGCCCAGCCAGGTTTCGTTGGCGCTGGGCAACGGCTGATGGCGCGACAGCCAGCTCATCATTCCAAGGTTGTCCACCTCACGTTCAATCTCTGCTGAATAGTGTGCAATGTTCATGGTTGCCTGCCTGAAATAATGAGTGAATCCGCGATGCTGGAGCCGTCTCAGCGGCCCTTGAGGTAAACGTTTTCGTAGCAGAAGTTGGTCGCCTGCAAGTAACCCTCGGCGTCACCACAGTCGAAGCGCAGGCCTTTGAATGTGTAGGCCAGCACACAACCGTTCTGCGCCTGTTTCATCAGCGCGTCGGTGATCTGGATTTCGCCGCCCTTGCCCGGTTGGGTGTCGGCGATCAGGTCGAAAATATCCGGCGTGAGGATGTAGCGACCGATGATCGCCAGGTTCGACGGCGCGTCTTGCGGTGCCGGTTTTTCCACCATGTTGTTGACCCGGTAGATGCCTTCGGAGATCAGCTCACCGGCGATCACCCCGTACTTGTGAGTCTGGTCGGCCGGGACTTCCTGGATGGCGACGATCGAGCAACGGAATTTCTTGTACAGCTGGATCATCTGCGACAGCACGCCGTCGCCTTCCAGGTTCAGGCACAAGTCATCGGCCAGTACCACGGCGAACGGCTCGTCGCCAATCAAGGGGCGGCCGCTGAGGATCGCGTGGCCGAGGCCTTTCATTTCCACCTGACGGGTGTAGGAGAAGGTGCAGGTGTCGATCAGCTCGCGGGTGCCGGCGAGAAATTTCTCTTTTTCGGTGCCGCGAATCTGGTGTTCGAGTTCGTAGCTGATATCGAAATGGTCTTCCAGCGCACGCTTGCCGCGCCCGGTGACGATGGCCATGTGTTGCAGCCCGGCGTCCCGCGCTTCCTCGACGGCGTATTCGATCAACGGCTTGTTGACGATCGGCAGCATTTCTTTCGGCATGGCTTTGGTAGCCGGCAGAAAACGCGTGCCATAACCGGCAGCGGGGAACAAACATTTACGAATCATAAAAGTATCCTGGACAGTCATGGAACACAGGCGACGGTTGCGCACCTGAGCAGGCGGCAAGTTTCAACAAGTATTGAAGGCTTACTTTAATACCCGAGTCAGGTTATTCATTGCAATTGATCAGGCAGCTAAAAGTCGACAATGTTAGAGGATGTCGGTAAGTGCCTTGTTAGTTATTTTTAGTCGGTATCTGTTGATAGTGATGAGTGCGCCGGGAGTGCTAATAAGTAACGGCAATACAGTGTGACCTGCAAAAATATTTATTGCCAGTCATTGAACTGAATTTGTTTTCGGTTGTTGTCGCCTTGTTTGTGTCGACTGTGACACAGGTTCGATAAACAAGGCTTGACACGTTACTTGTCACTTATCCAAAAGACGGACCGCGCTATGAAGATTCTGGTAACGGGTGGCGCCGGCTATATCGGCTCGCATACCACACTTGCATTGCTTGAAGCAGGTTATGAAGTTGTGGTTCTGGATAATCTTTGCAACAGCAGCGATGCGGCACTGCATGCCGTGGAAGCGATATGCGGCAAGAGTGCCTGGATGATTCGCGGCGATGTCTGCGACCGCGCGTTGCTCGACCGGATCTTCCGTGAGCATCAGATCGAAGCGGTGCTGCATTTCGCCGGGCTCAAAGCGGTGGGCGAAAGCGTGCGCAAGCCGCTGGAGTACTACGAAACCAACGTCGGCGGCAGCGTTACGCTGTGTCAGGCGATGGCAGCCGCGGGGGTGTTCCGGCTGGTGTTCAGCTCTTCGGCCACGGTGTATGGCGAGCCTGAGCAGATGCCGATCAGCGAAGACTTTCCGACCGGCACGCCGACCAATCCCTACGGCCAGTCGAAGCTGATCGTGGAGAACGTATTGCGTGACCTGAGCCGTGCCGAGCCGCGCTGGAGCATTGCCTTGCTGCGCTACTTCAACCCGATCGGCGCGCACCACAGCGGCCACATGGGCGAAGACCCCAACGGCATTCCCAACAATCTGGTGCCGTATATCAGCCAGGTCGCGGTCGGCAGCCTGCAAGAACTGTCGATCTTCGGCAACGATTACCCAACGGTCGACGGCACCGGGGTGCGTGATTACATCCATGTGGTCGATCTCGCGGACGGGCATTTGAAAGCGTTGCAGTCGATCGGCGAGCGCACGGGCATTCACACCTGGAACCTCGGCACCGGCGATGGCTACAGCGTGCTGCAAGTGCTGCAGGCATTCGAACAGGCCTGTGGGCGCCCGGTGCCGTACCGGATGATGCCGCGTCGCGCCGGTGATATTGCCGAGAGTTTTGCCGATGCTTCGAAAGCGGCGAAAGAACTTGGCTGGAAAGCCACGCGCAACTTGCAGGACATGGTCGCCGACACCTGGCGCTGGCAATCCAATCATCCCAATGGATACTCAGGATGATGGCCAATTAGTCCAATGTTATTTTCAGTCAGGTTGTTAGATAACGTCGGGAAATTACACTGGCAATGCCTTTTGCAAGTCCGTAGATATAAGCCTGCCGTTCGACTTTTATCAGTTGCGTTTGACTGTGAAAGAACAACGGATCTTGTTCGCGCTTTTTGCGGACTTGAACTCTACCACCGCTAACACAGGCCGGTTTTTTAACAGGTCGAATGTTAGAAAGGAGTTGATATGAAAAAAGTGATGGCAGTTGCCCTGTTGACGATGTTGAGCAACTGGGCTGCCGCCGCTGAAGCGCCGTTGACAGCGGTAACCAATGTAGGTGGCAGTGTGGCGGCTTCTCAAGCGCCCGCAGCCAGTACTGCAATGGTTGCCAGTGCTGTAGCGGCGTCCAACAGCGGTGGCAGTGCCAACGGCGGTACCACCGGTACGACGGGTACCACCGGTACAACCGGCACGCATAACTAACAGGAAGTTCTGTTAGTGCAGTACAGGGTCGCCCGACGCAAGTCGGGTGACTTTGTTTTTGGATTCGCCCTTGAATAGCGTAGTGCCATTATGACTCGTAGTGTTTATCTTTTAATGTTGGCAAGTCTCGCTCTGCAAGGTTGCATGTTTTCCCCCGGTCAATACCTCAGCACCAGCGACATCACCCGCCAGGGCGCGAGTGAAAGCAGCCGGGTCGAGCTGATTCCGATCACGCCGAAGCTGATCGCCATGAACCGCGCGACGCAAAAGCACGAATCGCTGCCGGCGGAGTTGTTGGCGACCCCCGCCGAGTACCGCATCGGCAACAACGACGTGCTGTACATCACCGTGTGGGATCACCCGGAGCTGACGGCCCCGTCCGGCGCGCAGCAACAGATCGATGCCAACGGCCGTCTGGTGCGTTCCGACGGCACGCTGTATTACCCGTTCATCAAGGAAGTGCAGGCCGCCGGCCGCACCATCCAGCAACTGCGCGCGGACATCGAGCAGCGCCTGTCAGCGTTCATCGCCGAGCCGCAGGTTGACGTCGCGGTGCTGCGTTTTGCCAGCCAGAAAGTCGTGGTCACCGGTGCGGTCACCAAGGCCGGCCCGCAAGCGATTTCCACCAACCCGCTGAGTGTGGTCGAAGCCCTCGGCTCGGCCGGTATCGACACCAACAACGCCGATCTGTCCGGGCTGTTGCTGACGCGCAACGGGCGCACGTATCCGCTCAATCTCGACGCGCTCAATCAACAGGATTCCGAGTTGCAGAACGTCTTCCTCAAGGGCGGCGACCAGTTGTATCTGCCGTACAACGACAACAAGCGCATCTACGTGATGGGCGAGGTCAACCAGCCGCGCGCGTTGAGCTTCAAGACGGCGACGATGAACCTCTCCGACGTGCTCGGCTCGGTCGGCGGCTTGAGCCAGACCAGCTCCAACGGTAACGCGGTGTACGTCATTCGTGGCGTGGAAAACCTCGATGTCGAGCCGGCGAAGATCTATCAGCTGGAAGCCGAATCGCCGACCGCCATGGCGCTGGCCTCGCACTTTCAGGTGCGCCCGCAGGACGTGGTCTACGTCGGCCCGGCCAACGTCACGCGCTGGAACCGCTTCATCAGCCAGTTGGTGCCGTCGGCATCGATTGTCGGCACCGGGGCTTCCGCGGCGAAGAACTGGAGCGAATACAGTAACAACAGCAAATAAGGTCGCCGACTGTGAATACGTTGAAAGTTGGCGTCTGCCTGTGCGCGGCGGTGTTGCTCAGTGGCTGTAATCCGCTGATGAGCGCGTCGCTGAACAACCTCAAAGCCGCAGTGGTCGGCCCCGACGAAGTGGACGTGACGGCTGCGGAAGTGGCCGCGGTCAATTACCCGCAACTGAAGCTGACCACGCCGTCCGGCTCCGGCGTGCTGGCGCTGATGCGCGAGCGCGAAGACCTGCAGTTCTGGGTCGCCTCCGGCAAGCAAGTCCTGCTGCTGCGCGATGGCCTTGCCGTGCGCAGCATCGGCCTGGGCCTGGAAGGCGATCTGGACGGCACGCGCCTGGCCGATGACTCGCCGTTCAAGCGCGGCTTGCATCACGTCGCCGACGGCTTCACCACGCGCCGCTGGATTGATCTGTACAAGGGTCAGGAAGTCGGAGTGATCGTCAACAGCCGCTTCAGCCGCCGCTCGGACACCACTCTGAACATTCTCGACAAGGACTACACCGTGCTGCGGGTCGATGAGCAGATTGACGCGCCGGCCATCGGCTTGCGCGCGACCAATCATTATTGGGTCGATCCGCGCGACGGTTTCATCCTGCAGAGCGAGCAGCAACTGACGACGCAGTTGCGCGTCAAGGTCGTGCAGCTGACACCTGCTCGCAGGCACCTGCCGTGAAGCGCCTGAGATTGTGGTCCGCGGGTCTGATCCTGATGACCGGCGCCAGCCAGGCTGCCGTCACCGTATCGGGCGATGTCGCCAATCCCGGGCCGATCCCGCTGCCACCCGGCGGGCGCTTGCTCGATGTGATCAGCGAGGCCGTGCCGAACGCCGAAGGTTACTGGCTCGCCGGCGGCTTGCTGCGCCAGTCGCTGATCGAACAGCAAACGCGGCTCAAGGTCGGTGTGCTGTTCGATCTCGAGGTGCTGCAGCGCATGGCCGTGCTGTTCGACAAACCGAGTCGTGTGGCGCTGGCGCAACGTATCGCTGAAGACGTGCGGCAGATGCCGGTGACCGGTCGGCAGATCGCCGATCTCGACCCGGTCGCGGTGGAAACCGGGTTCGCGCGCAACATTCGTCTCGAGGATGGCGATCGTCTGGTCTATCCCAAACGGGTCGATGAGGTGCAAGTGCTGGGCGCCGTCGCCGCGCCGTGCCACTTGCCGTATCAGCCGTTGCAGGAGGCGCGTGAGTACCTGCAAGGCTGTTCGATTCTCGACGATGCCGAAGCCGATTATCTGTGGTTGATCCAGCCCAACGGCGTGTCGCGACGCGTGGGCATTGCTCACTGGAATCGCGAGTCCGGGCAATTCCCGGTGGCCGGCAGCAAGATTCTGGTGCCGCTGAAAAATGATGATCTAGATCCGCCTCTTCCTGAACTGAATCAGCAGTTGGCCGAATTCATTGCCACGCAGCTGGCCGAGGTGGTTCGTTGAAGTTACGTTTTGCAGCTGTGTTGTTATTGCCCTGCGGTCTGGCTCACGCCGAGCCGCGCATCACTCAGAATGACTTCGGTGGCACCGGCCTGTGGCAGACACCGACCGCGCGCATGGCCCCGGCGGGCGAGTTGAGCGTCAACGCCAACCGCACCGATCCGTACAGCCGCTACAGCGTGTCGTTGCAACCGCTGGACTGGCTCGAAGGCTCGTTTCGCTACACCGCGATCACCAACCGGCCGTACGGCTCGGAGGCCCTGAGCGGCAGCCAAAGCTATAAGGACAAGGCGGTCGACGCCAAAGTCCGGCTCTGGCAGGAAAGCCATTGGGCGCCGGAAGTGGCGCTGGGCTTTCGAGATATCGGTGGTACCGGTTTGTTCTCCAGTGAATATTTCGTCGCCAACAAACGCTACGACAATTTCGATTTCAGCGCCGGCATCGCCTGGGGCTACATCGGCAATCGCGGCGACTTCGATAACCCGTTGGGATACGTCAGCAGTCGCTTCGATACCCGGCCGGCGCTCGAGGGCACCGGTGACGTCAACTCGGGTTCGTATTTCCGTGGCCGACCTTCGTTGTTCGGAGGCGTGAGCTATCAGACACCGTGGGATCGCCTCAGTCTGAAACTCGAATTCGAAGGCAACGATTACAAGAACGAACCGAAGGACAACGAGATCAAGCAGGACTCGCCGATCAACCTCGGCGCAGTGTTCAAGGTCACCGACTCGATCGACGTCAGCGCGGCGTGGGAGCGTGGCAATACGGCGATGTTCGGTGTGACCTTTCACACCAATTTCGTCAGCCGCAAAGCCCCGGCGAAAACCTACGACCCGACTCCCGAACCGCTGCCGGCGAAAGCCCCGACCGCGACGATGGAGCAGGTCAATTGGGCCGACGTATCGAGGCGCTTGCAGCAGAACGCCGGCTACAAGGTCGAGCGCATCGCCCAGCGTGATTCCGAGCTGATCGTCTACGGCGAGCAACAGCGGTATTTCCATTCGTCCAAAGCCGTCGGGCGGGCGAGCCGGATTCTCGATAACAGCGTCAACGACGACATCGACTGGTTCACCGTGGTCAACAAGCGCTACGACTTGCCGCTGGAAGAAACCAGCCTGCCGCGCCAAACCTTCCGCGAAGTGATCAACAACGAGGAACCGCTGGAGTCGCTGCACCGCACCACCGAAATCAACCCGGCGATGCCGCACAACGAGACCACGCTCTACACCGAGGCGCCGCAGCATTTCAGCTATGGCGTGGGCCTGGGTTTCAAACAGAACGTCGGCGGCCCGGATGGCTTGCTTTATCAATTCAGCGCCGATGCCGACGCTGAATATCGCTTCAATCGCAATACCTGGTGGAGCGGTTTGCTCAGCGCCAACCTGGCGAACAACTTCGATAAATTCAGCTACGACGCGCCGAGTGGATTGCCGCGTGTGCGAACCGATCTGCGTCAGTACCTGACCACGTCCAACACGACCATGCCGCTGTTCCAGGTCAGCCATGCCGAGCAACTGGATAAAGATCTGTATGGCATGGTCTACGGCGGTTATCTGGAATCGATGTTTGCCGGCGTTGGCGCCGAGGTGTTGTTCCGCCCGACGGGCGAACGCTGGTCGCTGGGCGCGGACCTGAACTGGGTGCGTCAGCGCGATTTCGATCAGGGTTTTGCCTTGCGCGATTACTCGGTGGTGACCGGGCACATCACCGGTTACACCGACCTGCCGTTCGACACGCTGGCGGCGGTCAGTGTCGGTCGCTATCTGGCTGGGGACTGGGGTACGACGGTGGATATCTCGCGGGAGTTTTTCAACGGTGTGCGGGTGGGGGCCTGGGCGACGATCACCACCGCCAGCAGCGCCGAATATGGCGAAGGTAGCTTCGACAAGGGCCTGTACCTGTCGATCCCGTTCGACGAAATGATGAGCATGTCGACCATGCGCCGCGCCAACCTGGTCTGGGCCCCCCTGACCCGAGACGGCGGCGCGCGACTCAATCGCAGCTATCAATTGCATTCGATGACCGATAGCCGGGAAGGCGATATGTTCTATCGCAATTTCGAAAAGATAACCGAGTAGACGCTGATCCCCGCTACAACAAAGATCCCCGTAGGAGTGAGCCTGCTTGCGATAGCGTCGTATCAGGCAACATCTCCGTTGCCTGACACACCGCTTTCGCGAGCAGGCTCGCTCCCACACTGGTCATTTGCCAAACCACAAATCCCGACTCATCCGCCGAACCCCTGTGGGAGCGAGCCTGCTCGCGAAGGCGTCAGCCCAGTCAATATCTTCGTTGCCTGACATAGCGCCATCGCGAGCAGGCTCGCTCCTACAGGGGTTATTCGTCAGGCCACAATCCCGACCCACCCCCAAATTCCGCCCACAAAAAAGGGGACTTTCGTCCCCTTGCATGTGCAACCCTGAACCTCAGTAAATATCCTTCGACAGCAACGTAAACGGTGTCTTCACCAGGATCTTCAGATCCAGCCACAACGACCAGCTGTTGATGTACTGCAGGTCAATCTCCACACGCTTCTGCATCTTGTCGATGGTGTCGGTCTCACCGCGGCAACCGCTGATCTGGGCGAGGCCGGTGATGCCCGGTTTGATTCGGTGGCGCGCCATGTAGGCGAGGATTTTTCCCGAGTAATAGTTGTTGTGCGCGACCGCATGCGGGCGTGGGCCGACCAGGGCCATGTGCCCTTGCAGGACGTTGAACAGCTGCGGCAACTCATCCAGCGAGGTGCGACGGATAAAGCGGCCGACAGCGGTAATGCGCGAGTCGTTACGGCTGGCCTGCTTCACATCACGGTCATCGTGAACACGCATCGAGCGGAATTTCCAGACCTTGATCACCTTGCCGTTCCAGCCATGGCGGTCCTGCTTGAAAAACACCGGGCCCGGGGAGTTGAGCTTCACCGCCAGTGCAATGATTAGCAGGATCGGACTCAGCGCGATGATCGCCAGAAACGCCACTGCCTTCTCCACCAGACTCTTGCTCAGTGCGGCGGTCGGGCGGCTGGTCAGCGGGCTTTCGTTCAGGTAGATCGCCGGCAGACCGTCCACGACTTTCACCGAGTGATTGAGCAGCGTCAGGCTGTTCAGATCCGGTACCCACACCACATCGACGTTGGCGCCCAGCAGATCGACGTACATCGCCTCGATCTTCGCTGCTTCGCACAGCGGCAGGGTGATGTACAGACGGCGAATGTCATGGGCGGCGATCAGGTCCAGCAGCTGTTCCTGTGCGCCGACGACGCGCGGGGCATCAGAGCCCAGCGTGGTCACATCGCCGTTGCTGACCAGCCCCACCAGCGGCAGGTTTTCCAGCTGGCTGAGCTTCTTCGCCAGACCCAGCGCCAGTTCACCGGTGCCGACGATCAACGTCTTGTGTTCGCTTTTACGCGAGCGTTGGTAGTACTTGGAAAACGCATGCAACGGCGCGTAAAGAAACGCCTGGCCAAGGAAGCCATACACCGCCCAGCTCAGAATCACCTGCCGCGAAAACAGCTCATCGGCCTGGCAGACGAACGCAATGCACGCCAGCGCCGCCATGGTCATCGACCAGCCCATGAACAGCCGGCCCAGGCCGGTCAGGTAGTTGTCGCGTTTGCGATAGACACCGGTGAACGTGTAGGCCGGAACCGAGGCCAGCACGGCCAGCGTTGCGCACATTCGGTAATAGAACGCGACCGTACCGGTGTGCTGCTCGGCCAGGATAAACAGCAGCGTGACCACGAACGCTTGAGCGAGTGCCCATTGGCCCCAAAAGGTCAGTCCCTTGAGGCCCGTGTTTCGATTGATACTGAGAGAAAGATCCATACGAATATCCCCAAAAGACGTCCATTCAGGTTTCAACAGTTGAAATCCGAGTTGTTATGCAGACTTATTGTTTTTGTTGTAGCGAGTGTCCTGAGGTAACAACATCGATATGCCGAACTGTCGTCAGTCAATAGACTAAGTTATTGCCGGGAATGGTGTCTGACGAGTTCTAACAAGATGGCACAGTGCCAACTATTTTAATAATTAAATAGTCGCCTGTTAGAAAAGGTCGCAGAGCAGGGGGTGAAAGTGCGGTGGGGTATTTGGTACTGTTGGAGGCAGGGAAATACAACTCAAGGGGGATAAAGCCAAACAGAGTGCTCTTGTTGTTTTTGTAATCGCACTTGTTCTGTTTGTTTTATGGGAGGAAGTCGGCGTTATTTACGCGACGATGTCCTGGATAAGGCAATAACCGCGATTTCTTACCGCGCGAAACAAACGCTCACCGTTACTGGCGCTTTTGAATTTGTCTTGCAGGCGACTCAGGCACATTTCCAGGCCACGGTATTGTTCCGGTTCGCGGCCGATGCTGATAATCAAATCGTCACGACTGACAACACGCTCTGCATGGCTGAGCAGTTTGCGCACCAGTGCTGTTTCCAGCCCGGTCAGACTGATCTCTATGTCTTCTTTGATCAGCGCGCCTTGATCCGGGTCAAGATGCCAGGTTGCGCTATCCGGCATATCGCTTTGAACGGCAGGGGGCATGTTGCTGATATCGCCGGTAATGACAGAGTTGTGCTGGAACGTATTTGCAGATTGCGCGGCCAGCCATTCCGATTCAAGTGTGGCCAGAATTCGCTGAGTATCATGCTCGATACTGCGCGCGACATTTTTTCGACTGATGTGCGGATATGTGAACTCCATCACCATTGGCGCGGAGGAGGGCGAAGCAACACCTTCAACAAACATTTGTGCCTGCGACGTGCCAAACGAGTTGAAACGTTCGCTGGACAGGATGCTCTCCAGTTCACGTTGCGACGTTGTACTGTGAGTCACGACAACAAAATATTTCCTTGGGAGGGTTGTACTGGTTTCCATGTCTCTCTCCTGAATACATACCAAAATTGGCTAAAAGAAAATCGGCAGGCGAGCAATAGCTTCCTCGGAAGTAATCGATAGGCAGGGTCTGGGCCCAAGATTGGCCCTCGATAAATTCCACTCGAACTGCTGCTATGTTATGGAGTTTTATTGTTATGGGTCGTGTTGACGCGCTCATTCAATTGCTTGATTTCAAACAGAAGCGGAGCAGAAAAGGAGCTGTATGGCTGCATTGGACGATCCTTCGTACGTTGCAAAAGGGATTGGCTGCCCGAGACTCAGGCAGTCGATATCAGACCCCGCAGCAGGCGATAGCCGTAACCGCGAATGCTCTGAATCGCGTTTGTACCATACATGTCCTTTATTTTTCCACGCAAGCGACTGATTGATTTTTCCAGCGCCCGAGGGTCGTAGAAATTGGTATTGAGACCCATGATGCCGGCGATTTCATCATGGCTCAGGATGTGGTTGCCGGTTTGCGCAAAGGCTTCGAGAATCTTCATCTCGGCAAACGAGATATCGAGTTTCTTGCTCTTGTCCATCAGGCAAATGCGTGTCGGATCAAGCGTAAGACTGATGTTGCGCTGCCATTCTTCACTGGTAAAGAACTCCGCCAGTAACTCTGTACCGTCATCGGAAAGCGTGTTGAGTTTGATACAAATATCAGCACCCGCCAGATAGTACTTGATCTTGTTGAAGGCGCCGCGTCCGGTGATAACCGCGCAAATAATGGGCTTGAAGTTATCGCTGCGCAGATTTTCCACCAGTGCAAGATTGTCCTCGAGAGCCTGTGGGCTATCGATAACCAGGAATATTGCCCGGTACGATCCCACGTGTTCATTAAAGTTATATGAACTAGCGTAGGCACTGGCTTCAAGCGCCATATCGCTGCGGACATGCTGGGCGATTAGCGTTCTAAAATGTTCGGCCACGCCACGGGTACGCCCCAGAGTAAGAACACCGGGTTCGTCATTTGTCGGGCGCGGGCTTCTAGTCGCCAAGTTCGCTGAGAGCATCGTGCATTGACTCGAATTAGGTGCTGACATCGGGATGTTAAAGCACCGGTTCTCATCTGTGACTGACAATTGGTAACATTTGCGCGGATTTTAGACGTGCCTCGCGAGATTTCTAACAATAAGTAAGCTTTTCAGGCTTTTAGTTGATTTTCTCGAGAGAGTGAACTACGGCTTAGATGATGGCGATATGCGATGGTGCCACTATTTTGAGTCTATTGCGACAGCTTTATTTATGTCGATCTGCCACTGTATTGCCATCCGATAGACTGTGCGCTGGATCACACTTTATTGTGCGCACCAACTTTTTTCCACTCCAGCACTAAATATATTCTTGAGTAGTTCGTCGGCCGACGATTACTAACATGACTTGAGTGTGGCTTTTGATAAGACATATTCTGCCGGCGCCGCGTCAGGCAATGGGTAATGGCGTGCCAATCTTTATTTCCGATACTCAATTCCTGAGTGCAGTTGACCGGTCGCTCTCAAAGAGCGCTCTGATGGAGGATTAATGGATTTCTGGACTTTTTTCCAGGTGTTGATATTAGGCGCGGTAGAAGGCCTGACCGAGTTCCTGCCGATTTCAAGCACCGGCCACCAGATCATCGTCGCCGACTTGCTGAAGTTCGGCGGTGAGCGCGCAATGGCGTTCAACATCATTATTCAACTGGGCGCCATCCTCGCCGTGGTCTGGGAGTTTCGACCAAAAATCTTCGACATCGTCAAAGGCCTCCCAACCGAACGCAATGCACAACGCTTCACCCTCAACTTGTTGATCGCGTTTTTGCCGGCCGTTGTCCTGGGTGTGCTGTTCGCCGACGCCATCCATGAATACCTGTTCAACCCGATCACCGTCGCCGTGGCACTGGTCGTCGGTGGCATCGTGATGCTGTGGGCCGAACAACGCAGCCATGTGATCAGCGTCGAACACGTCGACGACATGCGCTGGTCCGACGCGCTGAAAATAGGTTTCGTACAATGCCTGGCGATGATCCCCGGCACCTCACGCTCCGGCTCAACAATCATTGGCGGCCTGTTATTCGGCCTGTCGCGCAAAGCCGCCACCGAATTCTCGTTCTTCCTCGCCATGCCCACCATGGTCGGCGCCGCCGTGTACTCCGGCTACAAATACCGCGACCTGTTCCAGCCCAACGACCTGCCAGTCTTCGCCCTCGGCTTCGTCACGGCGTTCATCTTCGCGATGATCGCCGTGCGCGGTTTGCTGAAGTTTATTGCGAATCACAGCTATGCGGCGTTTGCCTGGTATCGGATTGGTTTTGGGTTGTTGATTCTGGCGACGTGGGGGTTTGGCTGGGTCAACTGGACCGCGGCTGCGGCAGCCTGATTACTGAGCGCTGATCAACGCCGCAACGGCGAGATCGTTTAACGTCGAATCCGACGACTCCTGGCGATAGCGCTGCAAGGCCGAGGTGAAATACGCGGCCTGCAGCATGCCGTCGCTGGCGAGGAAGTATCGCGCTGCTTCGATTTCCTTAGCCGAATAAACTCGTTTTTTAAGGCCGGATACGTCCGAGGTTCCATCGACCGACACCATCGTCGTCGTGAACACCATAAAGCCGGACATTTGCGTCGACTCAAAAGGGCTGCCGCTTCCTTCACCACATCCTCGCGCAAAATTGCAGTCGGCGAAGACGCTGGTAGAAATCGTCGAGCACAAAACGAGGAGGGTGAAGCGATTGAATAGAGCACGTTTAAACGTGGGCATAACCGAAAGACATCCTGTCCGTACAACAAAACACCGGGCAACGCTCATGCATTGCCCGCACACGCAAAACTTCAATCAACGCCCTTCAAGCAACTCAGCCGCCTGATCCAGCAACGCCAACGGATCCTTGGCCTTGTGAATATCCACCGACAACAACTGACGAAATTTCCGCGCCCCCGGGAACCCCGTGCCCAGGCCCAACACATGCCGCGTGATGTGATGCATCGCCCCACCGGCCAGCAAATGCTCGGCTATATAAGGACGCAACTGCGCCAACGCCTCGGCCCGACTGATCACCGGTGCCGCACTGCCAAACAACTGCTGATCGACCTGCGCCAGCAAATACGGATTGTGATAAGCCTCACGCCCGAGCATCACACCGTCGAACGTCTGCAAATGCTCATGACAGGCCTCCAGCGTCTTGATCCCGCCATTCAGCACAATCTCCAGCTCCGGAAAATCCGCCTTCAACTGCGCCGCCACGTCATAGCGCAACGGCGGAATGTCGCGATTCTCCTTCGGCGACAACCCCTCCAGAATCGCAATCCGCGCATGCACGGTAAAACTGGTACACCCGGCATCGCGTACCGTACCGACAAAATCACACAGCTCGGCGTAACTGTCCCGACCGTTGATGCCGATCCGATGCTTCACCGTCACCGGAATCGACACCGCATCACGCATCGCCTTTACACAATCCGCCACCAACTGTGGATGACCCATCAGGCACGCGCCGATCATGTTGTTCTGCACACGATCGCTTGGGCAGCCGACGTTGAGGTTCACCTCGTCGTAACCGTGCTCCTGGGCCATGCGGGCGCAGGCGGCCAGATCCAACGGAACGCTACCGCCCAACTGCAAGGCGAGAGGGTGCTCGGCTTCGTTGTGACGCAGGAAGCGTTCGTGATCGCCGTTGAGCAGAGCGCCAGTAGTGACCATTTCGGTGTAAAGGAGGGCGTTCTTCGACAGGAGGCGTAGGAAGAAACGGCAATGGCGGTCAGTCCAATCCATCATGGGGGCGACGGAGAAGCGGCGGGAGAGTGGGGCGGGTGCGGCGGGAATAGGGGACATTGGCGGTTCTGGATTGGGTGAGGCTGGAAGGTAGGGGAGTTTATCAGGATTGAGGATGGTGGGCTTGCAGATGCTCTTCCATGACACTCCGTGGCGTTTGAGAATGCTTTTCCACGTCAGCCGACTAGCATGAGGTGGCTATTTGATGGCTAAATCTCTATCGTCTAGACCTACAAAACCACATGCCTGTGAAAGGAGAAGCAATGGACGCTCAGCAAGAAAAGGTCTTTTTTGACGAACGTGAAGTAAAGGTTACCAACAGCCGATTCATCCTTCCGGGGCGAAAGACGTTCGCGATGAGCGGAGTTACGGCAGTGAAAACCTCACAAATCAACCCTAACCGGACCTGGCCCGTACTCCTCATGATCGTTGGGGCGATTATCGGATACAACAAAGGTATCAATACGGCGTCCGTTGTATTGTTTTTTGCAGGTTTTGCCTGGTTTTTTATGCAGAAGACTCTCTACACAATCGTGCTTACTACGTCCTCCGGGGAACAACAGGCGCTGCAGGATGTAGATCTTTCATGGATTTCGAGAGTTGTCGTCGCGCTAAATGATTCAATCATTCACCGTGGATAAAAGAAAAGGATTTAACTAGTGCTGGGTGCTCGGCAGTAAAAGAGTCTGCGGTAAATACATCCGTCCCCTTTTGGGCGTTGAACTCCAGCGCCCTGATGCACGACTTTTACGTTCCCGTGGACGACGTCCAGGGTGTGCCTGGTCATAAATCCTGCTTAAGCGGCTAAGCGCGTTGAGTCTCATCGGGGTGATGAGATTTTTGAATGGTTTGTTGATCATTAGATGATGGAATGATTGATCGATTTCTGTTGTACATCGATATCGTTGGCTTCTCAAAATTGCTGGCGTTTCGTTTGGTCTTTTCAGTAAGTAGTGGAGGCTTTAAGTGGATTTGAATCATAAACATTTGGCGAAAACCAAGTTATTTTGGTTGGTGCTCCTAATTCCGATTCTTTCCGGTATGACTCTCGGCGTTTTTATTGCCATGGCCGAAGAACCATTAGTATGGTGTTTCAAAGCTGCCTGTGTTCAAACCTTCTTTGATGTCTATAAGTTTCCTATTGCGATCGCTGGCGTATCTTTGCCTTTAGTGGCAATGGTGGCTGCAGTTCATCGTTCAGTAGAGGCAGCGCTTCAAATTTCGTTCGCGTCTAAACAGTTTGGAGAGGTACTTTCTAATAATAGGTTCGGTAATTATTTGAAACACCGGGAAGGTTTCGAAAAATTGATTGAAGGATATTGTTCGCGACGTCACTACAGAAATGGCTGTAAAACGTTGGTGTTAACGCATGGGGTTTACGGGAAACTTTTTCCTGAGGCGTCTTTCAGTAATGTCCATTGGAATGGTCAGTTTGATGTTGTGCGTATGGCGAGCCTGGAGAAGCATGCAAAGGTAATTGTTGAGCAGTACTCAAAACCTCTCGAAGAATTCGATTGTTATAAGTTTCTTGTGTCGGTAAAGTTTTTGGCTGGGGTCTTCTCAATTAATTATTCCCCGCAGCGAAAGGTGGTGGTATTGAAAGATGGTGTCGATCAACATAAGGATATATTCGCGGCAGGTGTGAGAGGTGTATATGCGCCAATTTACACAGTTGCCAGAGATTCTTTGGCAATTTTTGTTCTATTTAGAAGCTATGTCGGATTGAATGGTCTTGATTATACGGTGCAGTGGAGGTTTCAGCATTTGGCCGAGCGCCTCAGAAAAACATCCGCCACGTTCAGGGTTGCCGATCTGAAGTAACCAAATCCGGAACTTTTAAACAGATATCAGTACTTTGGCAACTATACGGTCACCTATCTGTAAACCTGCTTACGATGGTCGGTATTAGCTCGAGGTGAAGGCCTAGGCCATGCTTCTCTGCGGCGGCGCGATGTCGTTGCCGCAGAGGCTCGACGAATCAGGATCGAAACCTGTTGTCGTAAAGACTCTCGCCTAGTGAAAAGGCGATCCTGAACGCCTGCTGTCAGCCACAGAAGTTTCATCTTGCCGCGTACGGTGCGGGCCTAGGATATGGCGACAAGATCTTTGTTTTCCGCCCCGAGGAATTTGAGCCATGGTCGCAAGACTGCTGTTGATTGCCGCCGTTGTTTCCGTGCTGAACGCATGTTCGGGAGCGGGCGGCCTGACCACCACCAGTTGTTTCTCCAGCGACTGCCAATCACCGCAGAGCCCTAACGCCAACACCCTGAAGTTCGGCGGCAACAGCATCGGCAGCAGTCTTAACCAATACAGTTCCGGCATGCTGCACGACGACTAAGCCTTATTGCGCATCAGGCACGGCAATCCACTCGCTCAAGGTCTTCTGATACTTGCCGGTGACTTTGCTCAGGTGCAGCCACTGATCGACGTACAGTTTCCAGCTGATGTCATCGCGCGGCAGCAGGTAAGCCTTCTCGCCATATTGCATGTATTGATGCGGGTTGACCGCGCACAATCCTGGTTTGAGTTTCTGCTGATACAGCGCTTCGGAGGCGTCGGTGATCATCACGTCGGCCTTGTTGTCGAGCAGTTGCTGGAAGATCGTCACGTTGTCGTGCAGGGCCAATTCCGCTTTGGGCAGGAAGGCGTGGACGAAGGCTTCGTTGGTGCCGCCGGCGGGTTCGACCAGACGCACGTTGGGCTGGTTGATCTGCTCGACGGTCTGGTACTTGCTGACGTCGTCGCAGCGTACCAGCGGGATTTTGCCATCGGTGTCGAGGGTGTTGCTGAAGTAGGCTTTTTTCTGCCGCTCGAGGGTGACCGAGATGCCGCCCATGCCGATGTCACATTTGCCGGCCTGCATGTCCGGCATCAGGGTTTTCCAGGTGGTTTGCACCCACTGCACTTTGACGCCGAGGCTGTCGGCCAGCGAGCGGGCCATGCTGATGTCGATGCCTTCGAATTCGCCGTCGGCGCGTTTGAAGGTGTAGGGCTTGTAGTCGCCGGTGGTGCAGACGCGCAGTTCGCCTTGATGCTGGATGCTGTCGAGGTGGGTTGCAGCGGTCTCGGCGTGAGCGGCGGCGGTCAGGGTCAACAGGCCACAGAAGGTCAGCGTGCTTTTTAGTGTTGTCATTGAAGTCGCACTTTGCAGGGGGGAGGTGGCTCAGTGTACTGAGTGCCTTTCGCGGGTGTCATCCCGCTTCCGGACTCAATGTGCCCAGCCACGCCACCAGTGCCACGATCAGCAGGGCAAGTGCCAATTCCAACCTGACGCTGCGGCGCAATGCATTTACCGTGAGCGTAGCGTCTCCATCGCGCAGCGCTTGCTTCAGCGCGGGCCCGAGATGAAAGCGATTCAGCGCCGCCAGCAGCAACATCAGCGCAAACAGCAGAACCTTGATCGTCAGCAGCACCCCGTAGGTGCTGAGCACTACGTCATTCAGCTTGGGGCCGACGATGAACAGGTAATTCATCACGCCAGTGATCGTCAGCGTCAGCACTATCGCAGCGCCCACCCATTCAAAGCGTTTGACCGCAGCAATCAGCAGGCGCAGACGCGGCGCATCGACCCGTCCCCGCGCCATCAGCAGCAGCGCGAGCATCGCCCCGAGCCACGCGCCCGCCGCCAGCAGGTGCAGGATGTCGCTGAAAAAATGCCAGAACCGCAGCACTCCCTCGTCCATCGCCCCATGCCCGCTCCAGGCCAGGGAGGCGAGGGCTACACCGCCGCTAATCGATGCAAGCCACGCTTCTGGCCTGATCAACAGCACTGTCAGCGCGGCGATTCGAATTGCCCAGGCCAGCCCGACGTCGGTTTCCCGCAACATCATTTGCAGGTGTGGCCACAGCGCGGCAATCGCGGTTTCGCCGCTCATGGTGCTGGTCATCAGTAGCAATCCTGCCACCGATAAAAGCGCTGCAATCAGCGCCATTCCCCGCAACATCGGCCGAAACCGCAACGCCGAATCAGCGCTGTACAACGCGAACAACGCCAGCCCGAACAGCAACAGCACATCCACATACAGCGCAAACCGCAGGACGATGTTGATCAGTTCAGCCATCGCTCACTTCACTTTGAACGTGACGTTGCCGGTGATCGGGTGCGTGTCGGAAGACACCGCCCGCCATTGCACCTGATAAGTACCGGCGGGCAGTGGCGCGAGCGGGGTGATCAGCATGGATTTCGGGTCGCTGCCGGCGCTGACTTTGGCTTTCATCGGCATTGGTGCGTGGGCCATGCCGGGCATTTCGGTCATCACCAGTTTGGCCCCGGAGAACTGCGTGACCAGGGTCTCGGAAAAGTGCAATTCGATCTTCCCGGGGGCGCCGCCTTCGGCACCTTCGGCCGGGGTCGACGAGAGCAGTTTCGGGTGCGCCTGGGCGAGACTGCTGAGGAGCAATCCGCTGGTGAATACGAGGCTGAATGTCAAAGTGCGCATGCAAGAGCTCCGGATGGTTTTTATAGGTGTTTTCAGAACCACACCCGCACGCCGAGCACGAGGCGCGCTTCGCTGCGATCCTCGTCTTCTGCGCGGGCGTAGTCGGCGGTGTTGCCGTAGGTGCGGTTCCACGTCACGCCGATATAGGGCGCGAATTCGCGGCGGATTTCATAGCGCAAACGCAGGCCGGCTTCGGTGTTGGAGAGGCCCGAGCCGATACCGCGTTGCCCATCGTTTTTACCGTAGACGTTGATTTCGGCGGTGGGCTGCAGGATCAGCCGATTGCTCAGCAGGATGTCGTAATCGCCTTCCAGGCGCAGCGCGCTCTGGCCGCCCTCGCCAAGAAATGCCGTGGCTTCGACCTCGAAGTTGTACAGCGCCATGCCCTGCACACCGAGCGCGGCCCAGGTTTGCGGCGCGCCGGGTTTGAAATCCTGCCGCACGCCGCTGACCACCTCCCACCACGGCGAAATCGCGTGGCCCCACAGCGCCTGGAGTTCGGCGTCTTCGGTCTGGCCGTTGCTGCGTTCGCCCTCGGAGCGCAACCACAGACGATCAATATCGCCACCGACCCAGCCGGACAGATCCCAGGCCAGGGCGCTGCCGTCATCGGCGTCCTGCCACTCGAGTTTGTCGGCGAGGAAATAGCTGTTGATCGCGCTGTCGTGCACCTGATGGCCGCCAGCATTGCTGAACACGGCGGCGCGGTCGGCATCGGTCAGTGGCGGGATCGGCGTGCGACTTTCGGTGGGGGCGGCGGCTTGCATCATGCCGTCGTCCATGCTCTGCATCGCGCCGTGATCCATGCCCGACATCTGGCTGTGATCCATACCCGGCATGTCGCCTGCAGCCATCGCCGGGCTGCCGATCAGCAGTAAAGACAACACTGTGAATCGAGTCATGAGCGGCCCCTTCATTCTTCCACCCGCACTTCGCGGAACATGCCCATTTCCATGTGATAGAGGAGATGGCAGTGATAGGCCCAACGGCCGAGTGCGTCGGCCGTCACGCGATAACTGCGGCGCGTGCCGGGCGGCATGTCGATGGTGTGTTTGCGCACCTGGAAATCGCCGTTTTCGTCTTCCAGATCGCTCCACATGCCGTGCAGGTGGATGGGGTGGGTCATCATCGTGTCGTTGACCAGCACCAGGCGGATGCGCTCGCCGTATTTCAGGCGCAGCGGCTCGGCATCGGAAAATTTGATGCCGTTGAACGACCAGGCAAATTTTTCCATGTGCCCGGTCAGGTGCAATTCGATCGTGCGACTCGGGTCGCGACCGTCCGGGTCTGCAAAGGTGCTGCGCAGGTCGGCGTAGGTCAGCACGCGACGGCCATTGTTGCGCAGGCCGAGGCCCGGATCGTCGAGTTTTGGCGCGGTGGTCATGGCTTGCATGTCCACCAGCGGATTGTTTTTTTCGCTGTCGGGATGGGCCTGCATCGGTCCCATGGCGGAGTGATCCATACCGGCCATGTCGCTCATGTCCATCGAACCGTGATCCATGCCGCCCATGCCCATGTCGTCCATCGTTACCAACGGTCGCGGGTCCGGCGTCGGCACCGGGGCTGACAGTCCTGCGCGGGTGGCCAGGGTGCCGCGGGCGTAACCGCTGCGGTCCATGGCCTGGGCGAACAGGGTGTAGGCCTCGGCATCCGGCTCGACGATAACGTCGTAGGTCTCGGCCACTGCGATGCGCAGTTCATCCACGCTGACCGGTTTGACGTGCAGGCCGTCCGCCGCGACCACCGTCATTTTCAGGCCGGGAATACGTACGTCGAAATAGCTCATGGCCGAGCCGTTGATCAGGCGCAGACGCAGCTTTTCGCCGGGGCGAAACAGGCCGGTCCAGTTGGAATCCGGCGCGTGGCCATTCATCAGGAAGGTGTAGGTGGCGCCGCTGACGTCGGCGATGTCGGTGGGGTTCATGTTCATTTGCGCCCACATCTTGCGATCGGCCAAGGTGGCGCCCCAGCCTTTTTCGCTGACATCGTTGATGAAGTCGCCGACGGTGCGTTTGTGGAAGTTGTAGTAGTCGGACTGTTTTTTCAGGGTATGCATCAGGCTGGCCGGGTCTTCGTCGGTCCAGTCGCTGAGCATCACCACGTAGTCACGGTCGTAATGGAACGGCTCCGGTTCCCTGGCGTCGATCACCAACGGCCCGTACACGCCGGCCTGCTCCTGCAACCCTGAATGGCTGTGATACCAATAGGTGCCGTGTTGGCGGATCTTGAACCGATAGACGTAGACGCCTCCAGGCTCGATGCCGTGAAAGCTCAGGCCCGGCACGCCGTCCATGTTCGCCGGCAGCAGAATGCCGTGCCAGTGGATCGACGTACTCTCCTTGAGCCGATTGCGCACCCGCAGCGTCACGGTGTCACCTTCGCGCCAGCGCAGCAGTGGGCCGGGCAGGCTGCCGTTGATGGTCAGCGCTGTGCGTGGCGAGCCGCTGAAGTTGACCGCGGTTTCGCCGATGAACAGCTCGAATTCGCTGCCGCTCAGCTCGTTGACCGGCCCGGCAGCGCTCTGCGCCCAGACCGGCGTGCGCCACAGACCGAGACCGCCCAGCAAACTGCCGGCGGCAAGGCCTTTGACGAACGTGCGGCGTGAAGTGTTGGAAGGCATGCGCTGAAAATCCCCGTTTGACTCATGACGGGAAGGCTAACCAGCGCCAGCTTTCAGTTGGCTGAGGCGCGGATTACAGTTTTGACAGGTTCAGCGCGCAAGCCATGTTGACCAGGGCGTCCCGGTGGGGCGTAAGGTGCGAATCAAAGCCCCAACCCTTCCTGCACCACCTGCAACAGATTGTTCTCCGTCAATGCAATCGCATCCGGCTCCTGCCCGGTCTCGACCGACTGCAACCACCAATGACTTTCGTGATGTTCATCAACCGTGCGCAGCAACGAATGATCCCGCCCCGGCACATTGATTTGCACCCGTCCGCAACCATCTTCGGTAAACCGCGCAATCGGATCGAACGTCAGGCTGTGGTGATTGGCCTCGATGATCAGTTGGTCGATGGCGTAGTCATGGGCTTCGCCGTCCGGTGAAGTTTCGCAAACATGCGTAGGATTGCGCCGGATCTTCAGTCCGACCTCGGTGACGGGCTGTAACCAGGCTTCGATGCGGTGGTACAAGTCATACACCTGAGCGGGCCAGCAATCGATTTCCAGTTCAGCGCAAGTAATGTCGTCAGCATGGACGTGCTTGAGTTTGGCGGCGAGTTCGTCTGCTTTACTCATGTCGGATCCCTTGGTTGGATGTCTGCCTGTTAATCGTAGACCCTGTGAAGGCGTCAGGCTTTGCCTTGCGTCATGCGCTTGCAACACAAGCGTGGCGAAATCAGCGCTGGCCCGGTCGGGTCCGGAGCGAAACCATTAACGCAGGCGTCCCAAGGAGTGGGTAGATGAAAAAGCTGTTTACAATTTTCGCAGTGATTGCACTGACGGCCGGTAGCATCGGCCTGAGTTCGGCGCGGCAATCGCAATCAAGCAAGGCTCAGACGGCGTCGGTGGCAGGGGTGTTCGACTACTACCTGCTGGCGCTGTCGTGGTCGCCGACCTTTTGCCTGACCCATAAAGATGATGTGCAGTGTTCCGGCAAGGGTTACGGCTTCGTGCTGCACGGGCTGTGGCCGCAATATGCCGCGGGTGGCTGGCCGCAATCTTGTCCACCGCTGACGAAATTGTCGGCGTCGGAAACCAGCAAAGGCCTGACACTGTTTCCGACGAAAAAACTGCTCGACCACGAATGGTCCAAGCACGGTACGTGCAGCGGCCTCGGCGCGATGGGGTATCTGGATGAAGCAGACAAAGCCGTGGCGGCGGTGAAAATCCCGGAAGAACTGCAACCGTTCAGCACCTCGTATTACTTCGAGGCGCAGGAAATTGCCCAGCTGTTTCGCAAGGCCAACCCGGGGATTCCGGCCGATGGTGTTGCAGTGATCTGCAGTGGCCCGGAACTGTCGGAAGTACGCGTGTGCATGGGCAAGGATCTACAGTTCGCGGCGTGCGGCAAAGGCGTGAAAACCCAGTGCCGGGCGGGCGACATTCGGGTGCCGCCGTCGCGCTAAGTCGAGCGGTATCAGTGATAAAAAACAGGCGCCCGAGAAGGCGCCTGTTTTTTTGCCTGAAGATTTTAAGCACCTGCAAGTTTCCCGCATGCTTGCGCCCCCAAAAGGACCAAATAAATAGACCTTGATAGCAGTAGCGGGGAAGGCACCGCCATCTCTCGCGTATTTCGTTAGGACTAGCCGTGTATAAAGTCTTCCTTTTTGTTGCTATAGCCTTGGGTTCCGGCTGTGCGAAAGACCACACAAAGCCCCCGGCCAACATTGATTTTGTTTCTGTTAAACGCGAAAAAACGCTTTTATACGACATCAGATATCAATCGGATATCGACGTTCTCGATCTTTTTGGACGCGGCGAACGTGTCGGGATGGTTTCAGGCATGCTGCGTTGTGCATTAGCCGATGACCACGATTTTACAATGGGTAAAGCCATGCAGTTTTCCGCTTTTGGCTTGATACGATCGGATGAAAATGCGCAGCAGACGGGGACGTTTTCTTATCTGACCCGCGCGTTCATGGTCGAAACCTCCAGTGACCGCAGTTCTGAAAGGAATCTCTCAGTAGCAGAACTCAACCACCTCCTGTCCAACAAACAACAAATCCCCTGCAAAGTCGTGGTCACCGCCTACGGTTACAAACCCTATTACTCCAACACCCTGCACATCCCCGTCGCCGATCTGCTGCGGGAAATCAACAAACCCCGCTGAAAAAAAAACGGGGAGTTCAGGCGCGAACTCCCCACGATCGCTCACTTCCTGCAGCCGCAAAATCCACCCGCCCAAGCCGCAAAATAAATCGACGAAACGCGATCATCCATTCCTGACACACGCCGATATAACAGGCATGAGCGCTGCGTTTGCCGGGGACATGCCGCTGGGCTACGCTCATAAAACATAAGGGTTTTTCCACTGGCGCCCTCGTCGTATCTGCCCAGGACTTGCTTTTGCCTTTCCCCATTCCCGATCAGCAACACGCCCCCGGTGCGCTTAAACGCTTGCCGTTACGTAAAGCAGCCGTGCTGTTTATCGTCGCGGTAAGCCTGTGCCTGTCCGGTCTGTTGTACCTGCAACTGCAGCAGTCACAGCGTCAGGATCTGGCGGTGGCGCAGGCGGCTTCGAGCAATCTGACCCGGGCGATGGCGCAGCAGGCCGAGGATACGTTCCTGGCGGCCGACCTGGTGATGACCAGCCTGGTCGACTGGATCGAGGATGATGGTTACGGTGCTGCGCAAAAGCCGCGTTTGCAGCGCATCTTCGCTCGGCGTGCGCAGCAACTGACGCAGTTGCACGGCATCTTTCTGTTCGATCGCGACGGGCAGTGGGTGATCACCTCGTTTGCCAATCTGCCGCGTGGCGAGGGTGTTGCCGACCGAGAATACTTCAAGTTTCACCAGCAGAACGTGTCGACGCTGGCGCACATCGGGCCGGCGATTCGCAGCCGCGAAAATGGCGAATGGATCATCCCGATCTCCAAGCGCATCAATGATCATGCCGGCCATTTCGAGGGCGTGTTGCTGGCCGGCATCAAGATGTCGTACTTCGATCAGTTCTTCAAAAGCTTCAGCCTCGACGACAACGGCATCATGTTCCTCGCCCTGACTGACGGAACGCTGCTTGCACGGCGGCCATTCGATGAGTCGCTGATTGGCACCTCGGTGGCGCGTGGGCAGATTTTTCAAACGCTGCTGCCCAATGCCACGGCGGGCACCGCGATGCTTGATTCTTACGTCGACGGCACCGAAAGGCTTTATGGCTATCGGCAGTTGGCGTCTTATCCATTAGTGGTATCGGCGGCGACCTCGCGGGATACGATTCTTCAGGGTTGGTATGAGCGCGCGTTTCAGTCGAGCGTGATCGTCGCGCTGGTGATTCTCGGCATCGGCCTGTTCGGCTGGGTGTTTATCCATCAAGTGCGCGATGGCGAACGCATCGAGAAAAACCTGCGCAAGGCGCAACGGGCGCTGGAGCAGATCGCCACGCACGACAGCCTGACCGGGCTGGCCAATCGGCGTTTGTTCGAGCGCTCGCTGGAAATCGAATTCGCCCGTGGCGCGCGGCAGGTCAGTCCGGTCAGCCTGATCATGCTCGATATCGATTTTTTCAAACGCTACAACGATGCCTACGGGCATGTTGCTGGTGATCAGTGCCTGACGCAGGTCGCCCAGGTGCTGAGGACGTGTTGCCAGCGCAAGTCCGATCTGGCGGTGCGGTACGGCGGGGAAGAGTTTGCGGTGTTGCTGCCGGACACCGACATCAACGGTGCGCTGGCGATCGCCGGGCAGATTCGTCGTAGCGTGATCGACAAGCACATCATTCACAGCGGCTCGCCGACCGGGTACCTGACGGTGAGTCTGGGTTGTTATGCGTTCATACCGAGCGGCAATGACAGCCCGGAAGCCTTCATCCAGCGCGCGGACGCGGCGTTGTATCAGGCGAAAAATGCCGGCCGCAATCGCGCGGCAGTGTTGTCGCTGGACAGCGGCTTTGCCGAATTGATGCGCTCGGATCGCTGACTGTCGACTTCGACCTAAAGCAAAACTTGTGGGAGCGAGCCTGCTCGCGAAAGCAGAATGTCAGTCATGCAAATGTCGACTGATAGACCGCTTTCGCGAGCAGGCTCGCTCCCACAGTGAAAGGTTACCTGCCTACCTACCTGGGGTGGCTCTTGTTCGTTCAGCTGCCCGAGCCACCACCCGCACCGCCAGTGCCGCCGCCGGCCGAACCGGTGCCACCGCCCGCGCCGGAGCCTGAACCGCTGGCGCCACCGTTGGTGCCGGTGCCAGTGCCGACACCGGTGCCCATGGAACCGGTGCCCGAATTGGTCCCCGAACCGCCAACGGAACCACCGGAGGAGCCGTCGCCCGCCGAAGGCGAGCCCGGCGTGTTGTCTGGAGGCATGGTCGAGCTGCCTGTGCCGCCGGATTTGGTCCCGGTAGCGTCGGTGCTGTCATTCGCCGCGAAACTGCCAGCCGAGGCGGTGGCGAGCAGGCCGGCGAGCAAGAGGGAAGTGAGTTTGCGCGTGATCATGGTGCATCTCCTGAAAAAGGCATGTACCTGATATTGGTCTGACGCGTGAAAGCCTTGGTGCCAGTCGGCTGACGAGTGGTCAACGGCCGGGCAAGTGGCCTCCTGAACTTCGCGGATATTGGCTATTTGTGTAAACCACTGCGGGGGCTAACGTGGTCACACATTCACTCACTCGCGACCCGGAGTCACCATGCAGCCTCGTACCGATTTCTACACCGCTTCCCCAGATGCCTTGAAAGCAATGATGGCGCTGGAAACCGCAGTGTCCAGACTGCCGTTGGAAAAGACCCTGATCGAACTGGTCAAACTGCGCGCCTCGCAAATCAACGGCTGCGCCTTCTGCATCGACATGCACACCGCTGACGCGATCAAGGGCGGCGAAACCCCGCGTCGCCTGTTCGCGGTCACCGCCTGGCGTGAAGCGCCGTTTTTCAGCGACCGCGAACGCGCCGCGCTGCTCTGGACCGAGTCACTGACGCAACTGAGCCTGACTCATGCCCCGGACGCAGACTACGAAGTGGTCGCCGCACAGTTCACGCCCAAGGAAATGGTCGACCTGACCGTGGCGATCAGCACCATCAACAGCTGGAACCGTTTGGCGGTGGGCTTTCGAAAAATGCCGCAGGCTTGAGGCTTTGCCAAAAGTGGCTGATCAGTTGCGACATTGCTGACTGATCGGCCGCTTTTTCATTTGAGCCAATGCCCCGGTGTATTCCCCGTCATGCCCTTGAAGAACGCAATGAATGCACTGTCGCTGGCAAAGCCCAGTGCGCTTGCGCAGTAGCCGAGGCTGCGTCCGGAAACGAGCAATTCCATGGCGCGCATCAGTCGCCATTGTTGGCGCCATTGCTGATAGCTCATGCCGGTTTCGCGTTGAAAAATCCGTCCGATGGTGCGACTGCTCGCGCCTGTCTGTTGTTCCAGAACCTGGAGTTCCGGCGGCAGTTGCGTGAGCATTTTCAATAGCGGAGCAAGGCGTTTGTCCTGGGGCAACGGCAACAACATCGGTTGCTGTGCTGCTTCAGCGATTTCGCTCAGGCACAGGCCGAGCAAATGGACGAATCGACCTTGCTGCCAGTCGGTGTCGAACGCCGCGACTGCCATGGGTTCCAGTACCGCGCGCAGCAAAGGGCTGACTTCGATGATGCAGACCTGCTGCGGCAGGGCCTGACACAGCCGCGGGATCAGGTAGATGGAGCGGTAATCAACGCTTCGCTGCATCACCGCCCGATGGCTGATACCGGGTGGAATCCACGCTGCCCGCGACGGTGGCAACAAGCATAAATGCTGCGCCAGGGTGATTCGCGTGCAGCCCTCTCGGGTGTAAAGCAATTGGCCGCGTTGGTGGCGATGCAAGCCTGAATCATGATCGCCCAGTGTCGAAGCGATACCGATCGCCGGCGCTGTGAAACGGTCCGGGTCAAAACGTGCGTGAGCATCGAGCCAAGCCATAAGATGTCCGATTTCAACGATAGATTGGCGAGCTTCGGATAATACGCCAGTGGTCACTGCTTAAACTCCTCCCGGTTTTTGGAGGAGTCGTTAAGAATGAACCCTGGAAGTTTGCTGTTCCTAATGATCGCACTGATGGCTTTCCCGCAGATCGCGCAAAGCTTGTATAGCCCTGCGTTGAGCGACATCGGGCGTAACTTCAATGTTGACGCACACGCCGCGTCGCAATTCATGTCCGTGTATTTCCTCGCCTTTGCTGCCGGAGTCGTGGTGTGGGGGCGCCTGTGTGACCGTATCGGTCGACGGCCGACGATGCTCGCTGGGCTGGCGATGTATGTCGTGGCGACATTCTCAGGTCTTTGGGTCAGCAGCTTCAGCGCTTTGCTGCTCGCACAGATGTTGGCGGCGTTCGGCGCGGCGGTGGGCTCGGTGGTCACGCAAACGGTATTGCGCGACCGCTTCAACGGCGCCGAATTGGCCAAGGTATTTTCCTTGATGGGCATCGCGCTGGCGGCCAGCCCGGCGATTGGCTTGTTCAGCGGCGCCAGCCTGGTTCAGGCGTTCGGTTATCGCGGTGCACTGGGCGCGTTGCTGTTGCTGGCAATGCTGCTGTGGCTGTGGTGTTGGTGCGCACTGGCGGAAACCCGTCCAGCAGCACCCGTTCCTGTCGGTCTGCTCGAAACCCTCACACGCATGCTGCGCGACTTTGCTATATGGCGTTCTGCATTGTTGATCGCGTCTTTCAACATCGCGCTGTTCAGTTATTACAGCCTGGCGCCGTTCATGTTTGAGCGACTGGGAGCAGACCCGGCCTGGTTTGGCTACAGCGGTGTGCTGCTCGCGTTGGGTTCGGGGTCGGGGGCGTGGTTAAACAAATTTCTGTTAAGCAACGGGTTCAAGCCGTCGCAACTGATCCGCCTCGCCAGTGGCACTGCGTTACTCGGTGGCATGGGCGTGTGGTTGCTGCACAACCATGTCGCGTTTGTATTGCCGATGCTCCTGGTGGTCTTGGCGTTCGGCATGGCGATCCCGAACATTCTCGGTTCTGCGTTGACTGAATATGCAGATCGGTTAGGCACGGCTGGAGCACTACTGGGCTTGATGTACTACGTGCTGATTGGCCTGGGCCTGATCCTGGCAGGCTGGTTCCAGGCGCTTGGCGCAACCCTGCTGATGTGCGCCGCCCTTGCGTGGCTGTTGGCGATCCGCCCGTAAGGTTATAGAAAGCGATACGAGACACGAGATCGGTCATCGAGCTGTTGCCAATAGACAGGCCCTGTACGCCAACGCATGCAGGGCCTTGTCGTTCACACGACCGGTGCGGGCGCCCACTTGTCGGCTCACAGGGCTTCGAGAATCTCTGGCGGCTTGAGCGGTGTCGCCTGATACACCAGCAATTGCCATTGCTCATCGGTCTTTTGCCACGCGGTAAGCGTGCGATTGTGCAGATGTTTTCGCACTCCTGCGGAGGTGACGGTGGTGGTCATTTCCCCCAAGGCAATGGCGAGGTCGCCGACCCGGGTCACTTTGTCGATTCGATGGTCGAGGGTGTGATAGATGAACTCGCGGGCACGGCATTTTTCCAGGTAGCTTTTGAGCGTGTCGACAGCGCCGCTGGAGTGAATGTAGGTCAGGTCCGGATGGAACAAATGACTGAAGATGTCCAGGTGGCCGCCCAGCATGGCGGCGCTGCGTTGCGCCTCACACGTGCGAATGACCAGGTCAGATTGATCGTTATGCGTCATCAGCCGCTCCCCGCGCCGCTGTGACGATGATTTCGATCAGCAGCCTGCCGCCGAGGTCGACACCGAAACAGGCCCGCTGGGGCCAGTGATGAGGGTTGTCGCCGATCCACTGTGCCCAGATTTTATCAACAATGGGTTTGCTGTTCATGTCCGCCAGCAGCACTTGCGCGGACAGCATGCGTGAGGCATGCGAACCCAGGCTTTCAAGGCTGCTGCTCAGTGCCGCAAGGGCTTCGCGAGTCTGGCCGGCTATGTCCAGCGAGGTGTCCGAGCTGGTGGCAACGGTGTAAACGATATCGGCGTAGGCGCAGGAGCGGCTACGTCCTGCGTGGCCGCTTGGGACGCGTTCGATTGTTTGCATAGGGAGACTTCATCCTGATTGAAGTTGGGCAGAAGCCGGCATCGACCAGCTTCAGTCATCCATGATTAAACCGGCTGAGTGGCCTCTTCAGCAGCCATGGCCGCCTGCACGCTTGGACGTGCTTCGATACGCTCCATGAACGAGGCCAGTTCTGGCCAGTTCTTGATATCGATGTTGAAGAACGGCAGCCATTTCAGGACGGTGAACAGATACGCGTCGGCCAGGCCGAATGTGTTCAGCAGATAATCTTTTTGCACCAGGTTCTTGTTCAGGTAATCCAGACGCTTGAACAGTTTCTGGCGGAAAATTTCCTTTACCGGCTCCGGGAGGTCGGCATTGAACAGCGGTGCGCTGCCACCATGGATCTCCGATGTGATGAAGTTGAGCAACTCCTGCAGACGCGTCCGCTCCCAGGTGCCGTTGGCCGGCGCCAGTGAATTACCCGGTACCTGATCGGCCAGGTACTGCACGATGGCCGGTCCTTCGGTCAGAATCTCGCCGTTGTCCAGCGCCAGTGCCGCGACATAACCCTTGGGGTTGATGTCGCGAAAATCACGGCCGTCTGCCGTGGCTTTGGTCTTGTTGTTGACCCGGATCAGCTCGAAAGGCAGGCCCAGCTCCCGCAGGACAATGTGTGGCGACAGGGAGCAGGTCATGGGCGCAAAGTAGAGTTTCATGTGTATCTCCTTCCAGGTGGGCAGTGTGTGCCCGAGCGTAAGGCCGCTTCATCGGCGAAACGGCTGTGAACCTTGTTCCAGACATATTGGTGTCATGATGCCGAGGGGTAAAATTACGATTTTATGCGCCCATCATTAGGAGCCCTTATGTCGGCTCAGGCGACTTTCGCTTCGGTACTGCGAACCGTCATCGGAATCTCACTGCTCAAGGTCGATTTGCGGATTTCATTGAGAAATGCCTGAGCGGAGGGCGTGCGCTCGCCGGTCGGCGAGCACACCAGCCCGAACTCCCGGTAAATGGGCTTGCTCAATTCAAAAACCCGCATGCCTCGGCGGTCCACGGGCAGTGTGGAGGCCGGGACGATGGAAATGCCCATGCCTTCGCTGATCAGCGCAAATGCAGTGGTCCAGTCGCGCACGGTGATCTTGATGTCTGCAAGCGTGAGGCCCTCGCGCTCGACGAGCGATTGACCGTTCAGGTGGCAGCCACCGGTTGCCAGGATGAACGGCTCTTGCACCAGATCTTCAAGCGCCACAGTGCTGGCTGACGATCTTCGTGCCAGGTCATGGGTTGCAGGCACCGCCGCCACCCACGAATCGCGTCCCAGCAACAGCGCACCACGGGACGGGCAGGGGTTCATCACGACGCCAAGATCGATGCTGCTGTTGGCCAGCCATTGTTCGACTTCCTCATCAGTGCCTTCGAGCGAGACAATTTCGATGCCTGGGTGCAGTCGACTGAAGCTTTGCAGCAGCGGCGGCAGGAGGCTGGCGAACACCGAAGGAAAACTGGCGAGCTTGATGCGTCCTAAATGGCACCCGCGCGATGCGTCCACCAGGTTCTGGATCGATTCGAATTCACTGAGCATGCGACGGGCTCGATCAATGATCTGTTGGCCGATGGCTGTTGCAGTGGTCTGACGGCGATCCCGGACGAACACTTTGACTCCCAGCGCTTCCTCCATTTGCGTCAGGGCCTGGCTGGCGCCGGACTGGGTAATGCCGTAGCGCTCGGCGGCGCGCGAAACGTTTTCGGCGTCGGCCACTGCGACCAGTAGTCGCCAATGCATCAGGTTCATCATCTCAGTAGTTCCTCTTATGTTCAGGTAGTCGATATTTAATTTTACGAAGCCTGCGCATCGCCTCAGGATCGCTTTTGAATACACAGTGAGGTGTTGGAAAGTGAGCAAAACCCTGTCAATGGAAGTCATGGCGAAGCCCGTTTGGGCGGCGCCCGTTTTGCTCGGCGTGGCGTTGAGTTCGTTCATGGTCGCTCTGGACGTCACTGCACTGAATGTCGCGTTGCCCAGCATGGGTCGCGATCTGGCAACGACAATGGATCGCCTGCAATGGATCGCCGGTGCCTACACGCTGGTGTTTGCCAGCCTGCTGTTGTCGGCCGGTGCGCTGAGCGATCGTCTGGGCGCCAGACGCGTGTTCTTGTTTGCCTTGATAGTGTTTACCGGTGCATCGGTCGCCTGCGGATCAGCCCAAGGCGTCATTGGGCTGATTACCGCGCGGGCCGTCCAGGGTATCGGTGCGGCGTTAATGCTGCCCAGCTCCATGGCGCTGCTGGTCAAGGCCTATCCCGAGGCCAGGGCGCGAGCCCGGGCCGTCGCTCTGTGGGGCGGGATCTCGGCCCTCGCTCTGGTGAGCGGGCCGTTGCTGGGCGGGGTGTTGGTGGAGTGGGTCGACTGGCGCTCGATTTTTTATCTCAACGTGCCGTTCTGTCTGATCGCTCTTTTGTGCTGCGCCTCACGCGGCAGTGACATTGCCGTTCAACCCCGTTCAATCGACTGGGCGGGGCAGGCACTGTCGACCGTGGCGCTGGTGTCGCTGATTTTCGCGTTGATCGAAGGCCCCGTGTGGGGCTGGGGACATGCCTGGGTCATCGCGACGTTGCTGCTGGCGCTGACGGGGGCGATGGCATTTATCCATTCGCAACGGGCGCAGCGCGAGCCGATGTTGCCGCTGAATCTGTTTGAATCCAGAACCTTCTCTGCGGCGATTGGTGCCGGGTTTCTGCAAACACTGGCGTACTACGGCAGCTTGTTCGTTTTGCCATTTGTGTTGCAGGGGCAGGGCCGGACGCCGATGGACATCGGCGTTGCAATGATTCCGATGACCATCGCGACGGGGGTGATGGCCAGTCTTTCGGGGCGCCTGGCAAATGTGTGCGGGGCCCGCTCGGTGGGCGCCGCTGGCATGTTGTGCGGCGCGCTCGGCGCGGCATTGCTCGCCTTGTTCGGCACCGATCCTGGCAGCCTGGTAGTCGGTGGCGTGTTGATCGGCCTCGGCGGGGCGACGTTGCCGGTGATCGTCGGCGCTTGTCTGGCCAGCGTGCCCAGTGGCAAGGTCGGTGTGGGCTCCGGTGTACTGAATGCTGCACGCCAGTGTGGCGGGGTGACCGGCATCGCCGTACTCGGCGCCACGCTGCAGGCATCGGGGAGTTCGACCGGCGCCCTGTCGATCATTGCGCTGTCATTTCTGGCGGCGGCGGTGTTGACGGTGATGCGGCTCTACACCGATGAAGTCGATGTGATCAGTGAATGCTGACCGGCGCGCCGTAGCGTGCCGGTAAGTGAATCGATGAAACACGTTTGCCCGCTGCTCTAAGGCCAGCGGCGGGCAAACGCTTCGATGTTGCGTTGTTGCGGATTGTTAAAGAGCGATTCGGCAACCGCGCTGGCGCGGTTGCCGAAGAGGCAGCCAGTGCGACGTTCAACTCCAGCGGCGTACCGTCCCGGTTTCCAGGCCCAGCAAATCGAGCATGCGCCCCACGGTATGGTCGACCATCTCCTGAATCGATTGCGGTCGCGCATAAAACGCCGGGACCGGCGGCATGACGATGCCGCCCATTTCACAGACCTGAGTCATGCTGCGCAGATGGCCCAGGTGCAACGGCGTTTCCCGCACCATCAGTATCAACGGCCGGCGCTCCTTGAGTGTCACGTCGGCGGCGCGGCTGAGCAGGCTGCCGGTGATGCCGCTGGAGATTTCCGAAAGGCTTTTGATCGAGCACGGCGTAACGACCATCCCCAGCGTCTTGAACGAGCCACTGGAAATCGATGCGCCAATGTCGGCCGGATCATGCACGACGCTGGCGAGCGCTTTGACGTCCGCCACTTTCATATCGAGCTCGTGGGCGAGGGTGACCTGCGCTGACCGGGTCATGACCAGGTGGGTGGCAATGCCCAGTTCGCGCAGCAGCATCAGCGTACGCACTCCGTAAATCACGCCGCTGGCGCCGCTGATGCCAACAACGATGCGCCGCTCAGGACTGCTCATGGCAATCCACCGCGTTATCGAATGCGCTGATCAGCGGGGCTTCGCCCGGCAGGCCCAGTTCTGCCCAGCGTGCACTAACCTGCGAATAGACGGCGGGGCGCAACAGTGTGCGAGTCGGGAAATGGCGAATGTTGCGGTAATCCTTGCAGGCGTTGATCAGCGCCTTGGAGCCGAAGAAACGTTTTTCCGGTGGATTTTGCGCCGGGTCCAGCGGCGAGCCACGGGTGTTGCGCAAAATATCGATGTCATCGCTTGGGGTTGCGCGCGTGGCCATTGCCCACAGCACCTGATTCATGTCGGTGGGGTCGACGTCCTCATCGACTGCAATGATCCACTTGCTGATGTAGGCGCCACCGGGCACCTGGCTGGCGAGTGCCAGGGCCTGTGCCGCGTGCCCGGCGTATTTCTGTTCGAGACTGATGACGATCATGCCGAACGCACCCGCTGCGGCCGGCGGGCAATACACTCCCTGGATACCTTGAATGCCGAGCTTGTCCAGGTCGCTCCAGATCTTGGCCGAACGGATGGTCGAGAAAAACGCGCTTTGCTCGTTCGACGGAAAATCGGCCATCAACGCGTTGGTGAGAATGGGTCTGGTGCGATAGTGCAGGGCGGTGACTTCGATCAGCGGGCAGTCAATGTCCTTATAGCCGTAGTAACCGGTGAATTCGCCAAAGGGGCCTTCCTCGCGAGTCGAGCCCGGACGGATCAGGCCTTCGATGACAATCTCCGCAGCGGCGGGTATCAACAGATCCGAATGTCTGGCCCGCACCACTTCGATCGGCTTGCCCTTGATGCCACCGGCGAAATCGTATTCGCTGACGCCCGGTGGCAAGGACTGCGAGCCCACCACCATCATCAACGGGTCGACACCCCAGGCGGCGGCGACCGGCAGCGCTTCGCCCTTGGCCCATGCCTGATGAATGTGCCGCAGCGCATCCTTGCCCGGTGCCAGCGACAAGCCGACTTCGCGGGGCCCCTGAATCATCATCCGATAGGTACCGACATTCAGGTATCCCGATGTCGGGTCCCGGGTGAACACAGCATCTGCCGTACCCGCGTAGGCGCCGCCATCTCTGGGCCAATGTTTGGGAATGGGCAGACGTGTGAGGTCAATGTCATTGCCGGTCAGCGTGTTCTGGTAGATCGGTGCGGCGTCAGCGCTGATTTCCAGCGGGGCAATGCTGTGTCTGAGCTTGTCTTTGGTGCGCCGTATCAGCGCCATGGTCGGGGTACCAGGTGCCTCTTCGAGGGTGATCGCGGTGCGCGCCACGCTCGGACCGAAGATGTTCCACAGGTGGCGCAACCCCAGTGGTGAGTCTTGCTGATCGAACAGCACCGCGGGCGAGTTGCCCTGGCGTGCCAGCAGGTAAGTGATGGCGCTCATTTCTTCAATCGGGTTGACCGCAGGCGAGACGGTCTGCAATTCGCCGATTTTTTCGGCACGTGCCAGCCAGTCGCGCAAGTCGGCAACCGGTTCAATCAATGTGTTCATTCTGGGTCTCCGCAGGGACAGAAGGGGAAAAACGACGGGCGTATGGCCGCGCCCGTCGTTGGCAGATCAACGTTTGTCGATCGAGTACTTTCCAGGCCCCAGCAGGCAAAGAAAGAGGAATCCCCCGGCGATGCTCACGTTCTTGAAAAAATGCACGAACAGCGTGTGGTGATCGGCCGGATTGGTGCTGTTCCAGAAGGCGTGGCCGATGATTCCCGTTCCGATGGTGTACACCACGAAGATCGCGGCAATCGGCCGGGTCCAGAAGCCGAACAGCAGCGCCAGGCCACCGAAGAACTCCACGATGGTGGCAACGATGGCCGTGAACTCGGGTATCGGTGCGTTCACCGATTTGAGGTAGCTGACGAAGCTGCCGTGATCAGTGACGTAGGTGAAGCCGAAGTAGCCGTAGAGGATCAGAATCATGATCCGTGCGATCAGGATCATGGCGTCGCGTTGGTCATCGAAAAGCTGATAGCGTAAGTACATTCCATTGCTCTCAAATCAGGTTGGGTATGGGATCGTGCTGGCTGACTCGGCGTCAGACAGGTGAAACGCACGCTTGAACACCTGCGGGTTGATGACGTTCTGCGGATTGGGCTCAGCGGCAAAAATGTCGAGCACGTTGCCGGCCGCCAGCGTCGCCATGCGCCTGACCGCTTCGCGTGAAACCCCGGCCAGATGCGGCGAACAGATGACGTTGGCGAGACTCGGCAAACCGCTGCCGTGCGTCGGTGGCTCGGGCAGGAATACATCCAGCGCGGCGCCGGCCAGACGGTTTTCCAGCAGTGCCTGATACAGCGCCTGTTCGTCGACAATGCCGCCACGGGCGGTGTTGATGACGAACGCCTGAGGTTTCATCAAGGCCAGGCGTTCGGCAGACAGCAAGCCAACCGTTTCAGCGGTCTTCGGACAGTGCAGGCTGACGTAGTCGGCGCTCGCCAGGGCGTTCTCCAGTACGGCAACCGGTTGCACGCCGTGTGGCAGTTGCTGTGGGGCAAGATAAGGGTCGTACACCTTGACGCGCATCCCCAGTGCCAGCAGCAAGGTGGCGACACGCGCGCCAATGCGGCCGCAACCAATCAGCAGCGCTTCGCGGCCTTCCAGCTCGCCGGGCAGGTGTTCGTAGCGCTGATGCCAGTTGCCACTGCGCACCAGTTGACTGAGCGCCTCGGTACGTTTGGCCAGTGCCAGCATGAACCCCAACGTATGTTCGGCCACTGCCCGGTGGTTGGCGTTGGCGCATACCATCACTGGAATCGCCGCCTGCGTCATCACCGCAATGTCCACCGCGTCGAAGCCGACGCCAATCCGCGAAACGACCTGTAGCCCCCGGGCTCGCCGCAGCTCCTCGGCGCCGAAGCGAGTCAGTCCGAGGATCACGCCGTGGACGGCATCGAAGCTCTCGAGCAAGGCCCGGAACTGACCCTGCTCGATCGTATTGGCGAACTCCACCACTTCGATATCGTCACGTTCGCGCAGCATCTGCTTGCCTTCGTCGCCCAGAATATGGGCGACCAATACGCGTTTGCGGCTCATGCAACATGCTCCCGTAAAACATCCCGGGCAAAGAACTCGCCGTCATTGACGCCGATGCGGAACATCACCCGCTGAGCATCGCGCGGCAGCTCGGTCGCACAATGCCACACCGAGCGGTTATCCCAGATCAGCAAATCGTGCGGCTCCCACTGGTAGTTGAAGACCCGCTGCGGATTCAGCGCGAAAGCGAACAACTCATCGAGCAACGCCCGACTCTGTTCTTGCGAATAGCCGCTGATGCTCGACGTGTAGCCCGGGTTGATGTACAGGCTTTCACGGCGGGTGCGCGGATGCACGGCAACCGTCGGATGGGTGCTGGCGGGAAAGCTCTGTTCAAGCCGTGTGAAAATTTCCTGAATCGATTCCCCGACGTCGTCATCCCTGACCTTGTACGTCCAGCGCACGTCATGTACGGCCTGACGATCAATGACCTGCTCATACAGAGCCTTGGGTAAATCGTCGTACACCGATTGCATGTCCACGAACAGCGTGTCGCCGCCCGCCTCAGGCAGTTGTTGTGCATGCAGCAGCGTCAGCGGCAGTGGTTCGGCCAGATAACTGGAGTCGCTGTGCCACATGTTGCCCAACTTGCGCGCGCCTACTGCACCGCCGCTGTTGCGGTTATTGATGACCAGAATGTTCGGGTACGCCGGGTCGTGGTAGTTCTTGAGCTTGAACTGCTCCAGTTCGCCAAAGCACGCAGCGAACTGCTGGTAGCCCTCTCGGGTCAAGCGCTGGTTTTTCAGCGCCACGACTTTGCGCTCATAGACGAGTTCCTGAATGGCACGAATCTCATTCAGGGACGCTGTGTTGATATCGAAATCCGTCACTGCGGTGACGAAAGTGTCCGCCAGATCCGTTCGCTTCACGTTGAAGTCTCCCTGTCCGACGTCGGTCAAACGGCCAGCGCAGGCTGGACCTGGTCTGCACCGGGGCTCAGCTGTGCATCGCTGCTTTTGAGCATCAGGCTCAGGTCGAGGATGTCGGCCGGGTTGTGTGCCGAGGTGATCGACATGCGCAAGGCCGCCTGGCCGCGCGGTACGGTGGGGAAGAACACGACAGACGTGTAGTGGCCCTGCTGCAACAGGTACTCGCCCTTGGCGATAGCCTGTTCCTCGTTACCGATGCGTACGATGCGGATCGGCAATTCGCTGCCGCTGGTTTCGGTCGGGATCAGGTTGTCGAACAGCTGCATGTTGTTGCGCAGCGCGCGTTGCAGTTTATGCAGTTCCGGTGTTGCATGAATTTGCGCCGACGCCAGTGCAGCACCCACAGCCGCCATGTTGGGCGCGCAGGAGAAACCGTAAGTCGGTGCATAGCGCCGGATCGAGTTCTCGATTTGTTGCGTACCGAGCATCAACAGACCACCTGCTGCGCCGTAACCCTTGCCCAGCGACGCCGCCACGATGGTGTTTTCGTCCAGACCGTCGAGTTGCGAACGGACGAAACCTTCGCCCTGCTGACCCACCACGGAAATCCCGTGGGCGTCGTCCAGATACACAAACAGACCGTACTTGTCTTGCAGGGCGCGCAGTTCCCGAACCGGCGCGGCGCCGCCCATCGAGTAGGCACCATCGCCGACGTAAGCCACCTTGCGCCCGCTTTTGCACAACCGCTCCAGATGCTCGAGGTCGTTGTGCTCGATGACGATCACCTCGGTCTCTTCGCGCAGGACCGGGATGTGGTACTGCAACGTCACGTGAGCAAAACGATCGAACGCGATCAGCGGTTTTTCGCCAGCGGTGAACAGCCCGGCCGCCAGCAGGGGCAGGGCCCCCATGTTGGCGGCAGCCACGGTCGGAAAGACCACCACACCATTGACGTCAAACAGTTTGGCGAGGGTCGCCTCCAGACGCACCAACGGCTCCGCGGTCAGCCGTGTACGCGCAACCGAAAAGTGCGTAGACGGGACGTCATCCATCGAGGCCCGGGCCGCTGCGAGAACCTTCGGATGGGCGTCCAGATTGAGGTAGCCGCAGCGGGTGTAGTCGATCACTTCCTTGCCGCTGGTGGCGATTTCGATGCGGCGGTTGTCCAGCACGCGGCAGGAAACGCCCATCAGTCCCTTTGCATACGCAGCATCGAAATGCGGGCGGCTGATTTCAGCCATTCTCGAGGCATTGCGCGCTTTGAGCTGTGGCGTTTTTCCGATTGGGTCGTTATGGGTTTCAACGGTTTTATTCATGGCGATCTCATCCTTTGAGGGGGTGTCCGCAGGCCCGTGTGGCTTGGCGAACGGCGCTAGAATTGACGACCGCTGAAACATTTTGCAAAGGACTTCTTGGGTGCTACCTTATGACAAAATCTCATGAGCATTACGAAGCCTTATGGTCGTCAGGATTCCTTCTCTCAACGGGTTGAAAGCGTTTGAATCGGCTGCGCGCCATATGAGTTTTACCAAGGCTGCCGAAGAGCTGAACGTCACACAAACGGCCATCAGCCATCAGATTCGTCGCCTCGAAGACGAGCTCGGGGTTCGGCTGTTTCTGCGGCTCAAGGACGGTCTGGCGCTGACCACCGAAGGCCACGCGTACTTGCCCGGCATCCGCTCGGCTTTTCATGAGTTGCGCTATTCCACGGAGATGTTGCGCGAGTCGACCAACAACAGTGCGCTGACCATCAGCACACTGGTTTCTCTCGCCTCGAAATGGTTGCTGCCGCGCCTGGCTTCGTTTCAGGACGCGTTCCCCAATATCGATGTGCGCGTAACGGCCTCGACCGACCTGGTCGACTTCCGCAAAGGTGGAATAGACGCCGCGATCCGCTACGGTTTCGGCGATTGGAAAGGGCTGCGGGCCGACTGGCTGATGTCGGACGAAATCTTTCCGGTGTGCAGCCCAAAGTTGATCACCGGGCCAAAAGCGTTGAAAAGCCCGATCGATCTGGCCAACCACACCTTGTTGCAGGTCAGCGGCATGACCAGTAACGACTGGAACATGTGGCTGAGCGCCGCCGGACAACCGAAGAAGCTGGCCGAGGGAACACGGCTCACATTTGACCTCGCGATGATGGCGGTTCAGGCAGCCATTGATGGTCTGGGCGTATGCATCGGCCGCTCGACCTATGTCGATGACGATCTGAAAGCCGGCAAGCTGGTGGCGCCGTTCAATCTCAAGCTCAAGTCTGATCTGGGTTTTTATCTGGTGTCGCCTGTGGAAATTGCCAGCTCGAAAAAGGTCGAGGCCTTTCGCACCTGGCTGATCGATCTGGTGCAGAGCGACGAAGCCGGTTTGGTGACAGAAACCGGAGTCGGTGCGGCCTGACAGGGCAGAGCGGTAGCGCGCTTGCGGTATTGTTGTGTGCGGTCAGATAACCCCGATCGAGGAATTCATTGCTTCGCCTTAATACGAAGCATTACTATTCACGCCCTTTTCTCATTGCGCCGTTTCCTACCTCATGCGTCCCCGCAGACCCGGCTTTTTCGAGCATTACGAAGAGTTGATCGGCACCTGGACCCGGCGTCTGCGCAATCGCGCGCAGGCCGAGGATCTGGCGCACGACACCTTTGTGCGCGTGCTCGAGGCCGATTCGGCGGCGGTGCAGCAGCCGCGGGCGTATCTGCATCAGACCGCGCGCAATATTGCGGTTGACGGTTATCGGCGTGAGGACCGGCGTGGCACCCTGGAATCGCAGGCTATCGAGCACAGTGCGTCGTCGTCCGGCGACCCGGAGCATTACATGCATGCGATCCAGTTGGCCGATTCCATCGAGCGCGCGCTGAGCGAGTTGCCGGTCAACTGCCGAAAGATTTTCGTCTGGCAGAAGATCGAGGGCCTGACCCAGGCAGAAATCGCCGAGCGCCTGGGGCTGTCCAGGAACATGGTCGAAAAGTATATGATCCGCACCCTGCGGCATCTGCGCGATCGCCTCGATGGCTTGCAGTCATGAGCGGTGGCGATTTTTCCTCCAGCCCAACAGGATCTTCCATGACGGATACCCGTGATTGCGCGTGCGGGCCGGGTACGGTGCGCGATGATGCTGCGCGCTGGTTCGTGCGTTTGCAGGAGCCGGGCGTCAGTGCCGAAGAACGGCAGCGCTTCGACGCCTGGCTGAGCGAGCACGCGCAGCACCGTGACGAATTCCAGTTGCTGCAGGGCTTGTGGTCGGCGGCCGATTTGCTCCCGGCGCCACGTCTCAAAGCCTTGGCTGAACCCCCGCCAGGCCGACGCGCGCGCCGCCCGTTGCTGCGTTACGCGGTGGCCGCCAGTGTGCTGGCGGTGGCGCTCGGCTTGGGTCTGTTCAGTGGGCTGAATCATCCGGGCGGCTACAGCGCCGAATTCGCCACGGCATTGGGCGAGCGCAAACACGTGGCCTTGCCCGACGGTTCGCTGATCGATCTGAACAGCCGCAGCCGCGTGCAGGTGCGCTATGAACAGGACCGCCGTTTGATTGAACTGCGCGAAGGCGAGGCGATGTTCAGCGTCGAGCACGATGCATCGCGGCCATTTGTCGTGCAAACCGAGAGCGGCAAAGTCACGGTGACCGGCACGCGTTTCGATGTGCGCCGCGACCCTGCGCAAACCCGTGTGGCGGTGGAGCAGGGCACGGTCAAGGTGCAGGGGCGGGACGCGCCGAGCGATCAATTCATCAGTCTGACGGCTGGCCTCGGCACGCATGTTGATGCCCACGGCAAAGTCGCCCCCGCCTACGCGGTCAATCCGGCGCAACTGACCGCGTGGCGCAACGGCAAACTGGTGTTCGACAACGCCAGCCTCAGCGAAGTCGCGGCCGAAGCATCGCGTTATCGCCAGCATCCGTTGACGGTCACCGACCCGGCCGTGGCGAATCTGCGCCTGACCAGTGTGTTCAACGCCGACAACACCGATGCCTTGCTCAAAGCCCTGCCGAACATCCTGCCGGTGGCCGTGCGCAGCCTGGCCGATGGTCGTCAGGAAATAATCGCAAAATAAAATTCAGGTTTTTTCCGAGTTCAGCGTCTTCCTGTTCAACTGCAACTGGTTTGCATTAACAGCCGCACACTCTTGCGATCCACAGGACTCTGTACGACGTGAAAAACACCACCGCCAACAACAAAAAATTTCCTTGGTTACCGCTGGCCCTCGCGCTGGCGGTCAGCGCTGCCATGCCGCAGGCATTCGCCGCTGAAGCCATTCATATTCGCGCGCAGCCGCTGGGCCAGGCCTTGAGTGAACTGGGTCAGCAGACTTCGCTGCAAGTGTTTTTCAGCCCGGATCTAGTGGCCGGCAAACAGGCGCCGGCGGTCGACGGTGATCTCTCTCCGGAGCAGGCGCTGCGTCAGTTGCTGCAGGGCAGTGGTCTGGATTACCAGATCAGCGAGGGCTCGGTGACGCTGTCGCCGGCCGCCACCTCTGCTGCGAGCAATGGCCCGCTGGAACTCGGCGTGACCGATATCAAAGTGGTCGGCGACTGGCTCGGCGACGCCAACGCCGCCGTGGTGCAGAACCATCCCGGCGCGCGCACGGTGATCCGCCGCGAAGCCATGGTCGAGCAGGGCGCAATGACTGTCGGTGATGTGCTCAAGCGCGTACCGGGCGTGCAGGTGCAGGACGCCAACGGCACCGGCGGCAGCGATATTTCCCTCAACGTCGGCGTGCGTGGTCTCACGTCGCGCCTGTCGCCGCGCTCCACCGTGTTGATCGATGGCGTGCCGGCGGCGTTTGCGCCGTACGGTCAGCCGCAACTGTCGATGGCGCCGATTTCCTCGGGCAACCTCGACAGCATCGACGTGGTGCGCGGCGCCGGCTCGGTGCGCTACGGGCCACAGAACGTCGGCGGGGTGATCAACTTCGTCACCCGCGCGATCCCGGAGAAAACCACCGGTGAAATCGGCACCACGCTGGAGACTTCGCAGCATGGCGGCTGGAAACACATCGACACGGCGTTCCTTGGCGGCACCGCCGACAATGGCATCGGCATGGCCTTGCTGTATTCCGGGGTCAACGGCCACGGCTACCGCGAGCGCAACAACGGCAACGACATCGACGACGTGATCCTCAAGACCCACTGGGCGCCGACCGAGCAGGACGATTTCAGCCTCAACTTTCACTATTACGACGCCAGCGCCGACATGCCCGGCGGCCTGACCCAGAAGCAGTACGACGATAAGCCGTTCCAGTCCGACCGCGATTACGACAGCTTCAGCGGCCGACGCAAGGACGTGTCGTTCAAGTGGATCCGCCAGATCGACGAGCGCACCCAGGCCGAAGTGCTCACCTACTATTCCGACAGTTACCGTGGCAGCACGATTGCCGCGCGCGATCAGAAAACCCTCAGCTCGTACCCGCGCACCTATTACACCTTCGGCATCGAGCCGCGGGTGTCGCATGTGTTCGATGTCGGCCCGACCACCCAGGAAGTCAGCGTCGGTTATCGCTATCTCAAAGAAGGCATGCACGAAGAAGCCAGTCGTCTGGCGCTGGTGAACAATCAACCGGTGGTCACCCGCACCTCTGACGGTCACGTCTATCAGGACCGTACCGGCGGCACCGAGGCCAATGCGTTCTACGTCGACAACAAGATCGATGTCGGCAACTGGACGATCACCCCCGGCATCCGCTTCGAACACATCAGCACCGAATGGCACGACCGCCCGGTGCTCGACACGTCGAACCGGCCGGTGCAGGAAAAACGCCGCAGCATCGACAGCAACGAACCGCTGCCGGCGTTGAGCGTGATGTATCACCTGTCCGATGCGTGGAAACTGTTCGCCAACTACGAAACCTCGTTCGGTGCCTTGCAGTACTTTCAGCTTGGCCAGGGCGGCTCGGGTGACCAGACCGCCAGTGGCCTGAATCCGGAAAAGGCCAAGACCTACGAGATCGGCACGCGCTACAACGACGACGTCTGGGGCGGTGAGGTGACGCTGTTCTACATCGACTTCGATGACGAGTTGCAATACATCAGTAACGACGTCGGCTGGACCAACCTCGGCGCGACCACGCACCAGGGCATCGAAGCCTCGGTGCATTACGACATGGCCGCCCTCGATCCGCGCCTCGACGGCCTGACCGCCAACGCCGGTGTGACGTACACCCGCGCGGTGTACGAGGGCGAGATTCCCGGCTTCAAGGGCCGTGACCTGCCGTTCTACTCACGTCAGGTGGCGACGGTCGGTTTGCGTTACGACGTCGATCGCTGGACGTACAACCTCGACGGCTTCGCCCAATCGCAACAACGCTCACCGGGCACTGGCGTCAACGCTGACGGCAGTTTCAACGGCAACTACATCACCGAAGGCTCGGCGGACGGCCAGTACGGCAACATTCCCGGCTACGTCACCTGGAACGTGCGCGGCGGCTATGACTTCGGCGCGCAACTGTCGAACCTCAAGCTTGGTGCCGGGGTGAAGAACGTTTTCGACAAGCAATACTTCACCCGCTCCAGCGACAACAATGCGGGGATGTATGTGGGTGCGCCGAGGACGTTCTTTGTACAGGCCAGCGTGGGGTTCTGACAGACCGCGTCGGCTTCTTCGCGAGCAGGCTCGCTCCCACAGGTTCACTGAGATTCCGTGGGAGCGAGCCTGCTCGCGAAGCTTTTCAGACTTTCAAACCTTCAGCACTTTCCCGCCAATCGCCACCGCGACCAGCAGCACCGCCATCAGGCCAAAGGCAAAACTCAAGCTGCTGGCGTGGGCGACAAAACCGATCACTGCCGGCCCGGCAAGAATTCCGGCATAGCCCAGCGTGGTAATCGCCGGCACCGCGATGCTTTCCGGCATCACGGTCTGCTTGCCAACCGCGGTGTACAGCACCGGCACGATGTTCGAGCAACCGGCACCGACCAGCGCATAACCCACCAGCGCGGCTTGCCAGCTCGGCGCGAACGTCGCCAGAAACAGACCGGCCGCTGCCGTCAGCCCGCCGAACAGAATGATCCGCGTCGCGCCCAAACGACGGACGATGCGATCGCCCAACAAACGGCCGGCGGTCATGGTCAAGGCGAAGGCTGCGTAACCCAGTCCGGCGTACGCGGTGTCGATCCCGCGTTCCTGCGCCAGGAACACTGCGCTCCAGTCCAGCGCTGCGCCTTCGGTGAGAAAGACAATGAAGCACATGCCGCCGATAAACAGCACGATGCCGTGGGGAATGGCGAAGGCCGGGCCGGAGCTTTCGCTGCCGTAGGGCAGCATGTGCGGCACGCATTTGCACAGCGCGGCGATCAACAACGCGACCACCACCAGCATGGCCGCCAGCGGCGACAGACCGAGGCCGAGCAGGGCGCTGACGCCCGCCGCGCCGACGATCCCGCCCAGACTGAACAAGCCGTGAAAGCCCGACATCATGTTCTTGCCGCTGGCGCGCTCAACAATCACTGCTTGCAGGTTCACCGTCGAATCCACCGTACCCAGACCCGCGCCGAACATGAACAGCGTGGCGATCAGCGCCGGTATCGACGATACCGTCGCCAGCAACGGCAGCGCCGCACAGATCAGCAACGTACCGCCGGTGGCCACGCGCCGGCAGCCGAAGCGCGTCGCCAGAATACCCGCCAGCGGCATCGCCAGAATCGAGCCGACGCCCAGGCACAACAGCAACAGGCCCAGCGTGCCTTCATCGAGACCGGCGCGGGCCTTGGCATAAGGCACCAGCGGCGCCCACGCCGCGATGCCGAGCCCGGCGATGAAAAAAGCCACGCGCGTGGACATCTGTTGCAGGCGTCCGGGGACGAAGGTGTCTTGGGGGTTGAGGCTGGTCATATCGATCCTTGGTAAAAACATCGCGTCCCCGAAGGACAGTGATTCAGCGACGAGGTTCGATCGCCAGTCATTCGAGGAAGTACAGACAACATCCTACCCTGTGGGAGCGAGCAGGCTCGCTCCCACAAGGGATTGCGGTTTACAGTGGGATTTTCGGTAGCGCAGAGAGGCGGGCATGACTGAGTTCTACGACGCACGAGGCAATATCTATGGTGTGGTTTCACCCGAAGCCTTGCGCGATGCAGGCATCGCCTTGCCCGCCAGCGCCTCCGAATGCGCCGCCTCGCATCAGGCATGGAGCGACGCGGCGATCTCTTATTGCTGCGACTGGCCCGCAGGCCAGCGCCCGGTCAACAGCAAGGCTCACCGCAGCGACGGCTTGCTGATCGGCCCGTTCCAGGCCGCGCCGCCGTTCGACGTGCTGATCGTCAACACCGACGGCACCCTCGCCGAACGCAGTGGCAACGGGCTGACGATCTTCTCTGAGGCATTGACCGAGCAAGGCTTGATGCCGGAGGCAGGCGCGCTGTTGCGCGTGCATCACGATAAGGGCGACGTTATGGAAACCTCGGTGAAACCGGCGGCGGTCGATGCTGTTCGGGGCTTCTGGCTCGACCTTGGTCAGCCCGGTTTCGGCGCGGATGCCGTCGGCGCGCAGCAGGTCGAAGAGTTGCAATTCAACGGGCGAGCGGTCAGCCGCATACTGCCGCTGGCACAGCTCGCTCCGGCCTGGACGCACAGCCAGTTCGTACGCATCGGCAATCCGCATTGCGTGACGTTGCTTGGCGATGTCGGCGCATTACCGAGCAATGAGCAAATGAATGAATCCGCATTGAACGAAGGCTTGACCCGAATCGCCTATGCCATGCCGGTCGGTGCCGGAGATCCCTGCCCGGCGGGCGTCAATCTGCAGTGGGCGGCGCTGGAGTCAGCACAGAAAATCCGCGCGCGGGTGTTCGAGCGGGGCGAAGGGCCGACCGCCTCATCCGGCACCAGCGCCAGTGCGGTGGCATCGGCGGCGTGGCGGGTGGGTTGGGTTGTGGCGGGGCAAGTGCAGGTGGTCATGCCCGGCGGCACGGCGCCGGTTTTGCTGGAGGTAGCAGACGAAGAATTGGTGCGAGTCCGACTGTTCGGGACGGCGCGGTTGATGGGCTGAATTCGAGGCCGCCATCGCTGGCAAGCCAGGCTCCCACAGGTTCACGCCGTACTCAATATTGATGATCAGCACAAAATCTGTGGGAGCCTGGCTTGCCAGCGATGAGGCCATCAGATCCGGCACAAGCCTCAGCTCAGACCACCACTGAACTCCACCACCGGCATCTGCCGCTTCATCAACACCTTGCCATCACGAATCGAATACAACGGCAAGCCCTGGCTGCGAATCACTTCGTAATCACTGTCCGCCGACAGGATCAGCAGATTCGCCGGGCGCCCTTGTTCCAGCCCGTAACGCTCGCCCAGGTGCATGGCTTTGGCGCTGTTGTCAGTGACCAGATCCAGCGCACTTTGCAGGTTGCGGTAGCCGAGCATGTGGCAGATGTGCAGCCCGGCCTCGAGAACGCGCAGGATGTTGCCGTTGCCCAGCGGATACCACGGGTCGACGATCGAATCCTGGCCGAAGCACACGTTCATCCCGGCTTCGAGCAGTTCGTTGACGCGGGTGACGCCACGGCGTTTCGGGAAGTTATCGAAGCGTCCTTGCAGGTGAATGCTCTCGGTCGGGCAGGAGACAAAACTGATCCCGGAATGGCCGAGCAGGCGAAACAGTTTGGCGCAGTAGGCGTTGTCGTAAGAGCCCATCGCCGTGGTGTGGCTGGCGGTGACGCGGGCGCCCATGCCGCGGCTGCGCGCTTCTTCGGCGAGCACTTCGAGGAAGCGTGAATGCGGGTCGTCGGTCTCGTCGCAATGCACGTCGACCAGGCAACCGGTGCGCTCGGCCAGGTCCATCAGAAACTTCACCGAGCTGACGCCCTGATCGCGGGTGTACTCGAAATGCGGAATCCCGCCGACCACGTCCGCGCCCATGCGGATCGCTTCTTCCATCAGCTCGCGACCGTTACGGAATGACTCGATGCCTTCCTGCGGAAACGCGACGATTTGCAGGTCGATCAGATGCCGGCTTTCCTCGCGCACTTCGAGCATGGCCTTGAGTGCGGTGAGTTGCGGGTCGGTGACGTCAACGTGGGTGCGCACGTGCTGAATGCCGTGCGCGGCCAGCGCCTGAATGGTCTTCTTGGCGCGGGTCTTGGTGTCTTCTTCGGTGATGGTGACCTTGCGCTCGCCCCAGCACTCGATGCCTTCGAACAGTGTGCCGCTCATGTTCCAGCGTGGCTCGCCGGCGGTGAGGGTGGCGTCGAGGTGAATGTGTGGTTCGACGAAGGGTGGCACCACCAGATTGCCGCCGGCGTCGAGGTCTTCCGGGCCGAGCGTCGGCGCTTCGGTCTGGCGGGCGATGCTGTGGATCAGACCGTTTTCCAGGTGCAGTTCGTGCAGGCCTTCCTGGTTGCGCAGGCGGGCGTTGATGATGTGCATCAGGCGAATCCTTTTATAGATCTTGTAGTGGTGCGCTGACGCGACGGGCGCCGAGCAGACCGGTGACGATGACATACGTTAGCGCGGCAGCGGCAATCCCTACCAGCGGCGCGACCCACGGCGAACTGAACGCGGCAATGGTGCCCACCCCGTAAGCCCCGAGCCCCGGCCAGTTGAACGCTGGCAACCGCGCGTCGGCCAGGCGTGGATAGTGCCCGCGCCAGCGGTAGAAGAAGTCGGCCATGATCACCCCGCCAATCGGCGGAATCACCGTGCCAAGCAAAATCAGATACGGCACCAGCATGTCGTACATGCCCAGCAAGGCGAGCACCGTGCCGATCACCGCGCCGCCCAGGGTCACGGTTCTGCGCCGGCCGGTGCGCAGCAGGTTGCAACCGGCGACGGCGAAGTTGTAGATGGTGTTGTCCTGAGTGCTCCAGATGTTCAGCAACAGCATGGCCATCGCGGCCATGGCGAAACCTTGCAACAGCAACACCTCGACCACGTCCGGTTGCTGATAGACGATCGCGCCGTAGGCGCCGATCAGCACCATCAGGCCGTTGCCGACAAAGAAACCGATCAGGCTGGCCAGCACTGCGACTCGCGCCGAGCGCGAGAAACGCGTCCAGTTGGTCGCCTGCGTCGCGCCACTGACGAAGGTGCCGAACACCAGCGTGATGGCTGTCGACCAGTCCAGCGAGCCTGTCGGCACGACGCTGAGCAAGCCTTCGAAACCGCCGACTTTTACCGTCGCGACCCACATCGACAGCATCAGCAGCAACAGCATCGCCGGCACCGCGATGTACGAGAGAATTTCCAGCCCGCGATAACCGATGTACGCCGTGGCGCAGAAGCCCAGCCCGAACAGCACCATCAAGCCGAGCACCGTGGCTTCATTGAGATTGAAATACTTGCCGATCACCACCGCCGCCGTCGCCGTGCCCCAGGCGTACCAGCCGATCTGGGTGAATCCGAGAATCAGGTCACTGAGCTTGCTGCCCACTTCACCAAAACAGAAACGGCCCATCAGCACCGAGTTGAGCCCGCTCTTGAAGGCGATGTAGCCCAGGCCCGCAGCGTACAGGCCGAGCAGCAGGTTGCCGACGACGATCACCGCGATCATCTCGCTGAAAGTGAACGCCACGCCGAGCTTGCCGCCGGCGAACATGGTCGCGGTAAAAAACGTGAAGCCCAGTAACACCATCGCGGTAGAGGCGAGTCCTTTGCGCGCGTGCATCGGGACTTCGCTGAGGGGGTAATCGTTGCCGGGAGCGTTCTGCGTCATGAGGCAGTCCTTGCTGGAAGGGAGAAGACGCGGGAGGGTTGCAGCGGTCGTGCCAAATACCGATTCGGTGGGGTATGTATAGACGACACGGCGCAGACAGGCGCAAAAACGGTGCAGCTGTTCGCACCCGTGCGCGATGTGGGAGCCACGGTGCATGACCGTGCAGGATCGTTCCTACGCTCTGCGTGGGAATGCAGCCCGGGACGCTCCGCGTCCCATGCCAAAGCCGAACGCGGAGCGTCCGTTGAGGCATTCCCACGCAGAGCATGGGAACGATCGGTTTCAGGGGATTTTTGATGCTGACAGGAGGAATTGCAGTAGGGCGGCGCAGGCATAAAAAAACAGCCTTTGCGGCTGTTCTTTTGGATCAACACTGTTCCCCTGTGGGAGCGAGCCTGCTCGCGAATGCGGTCGTCCATTGAACTGGACAGTGACTGGCACACCGCTTTCGCGAGCAGGCTCGCTCCCACGAGGGGTATTCGAATCGCCTGAAATTACTCGCCGCGATAAATGCACCCACTGGTGCAGGTTTCATGAATGCGGATCGCGCTCAGTTCCGGCAGCAGCGGCTTCATTTCATTCCAGATGAATTTGGCCAGCACTTCGCTGGTCGGGTTTTCCAGGCCGGGAATGTCGTTCAGGTAGTTGTGATCGAGACGCTCGTACAGCGGCTTGAAGATCGCCTTGATCTCGGAGAAATCGCGGATCCAGCCGGTGTGCGGGTCGAGGTCGCCGCTCAGGTGCAGCGCCACTTTGAACGAGTGACCGTGCAGACGCCCGCACTTGTGGCCGTCCGGGACGTGCGGCAGGCGGTGGGCGGATTCGAAAGTAAACTCTTTGAAAATTTCCACGGTATTTTTTGACTCTGTCAGATGGCGTTCGCCGCAGCGATTCGGGCAGGCGGCGAGTTTATCAGCTTGTCTGTGGCTGTGCTGACTAAAGGGTCAGCAAGTGCTCGGCGAGGCGACCGTTGGCCGTCAGTTCGAGAAATTCGTCACCGAGGCGGCGGCTTTCGTCCATCGCCGTGTGCCAGTACTTCTGCCGGCTCGGCGCATCGCCCATGAAGCGTTTGAAGTCGTTTCGGTCGGGCAGTTTGCCGAAAGGCAGGCGGGCCAGATATTCCTTCGACGGTGCGAGCAACAGCACGTCCTGCAAACGCTGCACCGAGGCGCGGCGCCACGGCAGGGTCTTGTCGAACCAGCCGGGAATCACCCGGTCGGTGAAGTGCGGATAGAGCACGATGCCGTCGCCGCTGTAGGGCAGGTCGAGGTGATAGTCGAGCAGGCCGCCGTCGCGAAACGTCCCCGCGCCAGCGCCGGGCAGATCGCGCACGCCTTCCATGACCATCGGGATCGAACCCGACGCCAGCAAGGCCTGGCGCAGGTTGCCGGCGTTCAGCGCGACGAAGCGCGATGGGAAGTCGTCCAGCGCATGCAGCGGCGGCGCCAGGCGCGGGTCGTGGATGATCAGCCGTTCGAAGTGCCGCGACAGCCGCGCCCGGCCACGCAGGTTGTCGGCAATCACCGAACCCAGCGCCAGACCGAGTCGCCCGCGATGATCCTCGGCCAGACGGCCTTGGCTTTTCACTACCATGATGTTCAAGCGGTAATGCGCATTGTCGAGGATGCTGGCGTCGCGGCCGTCGAGCAGGTCGTTGAGCATGCGCTGCGAGCTCTGACTGATCTCGGCCATGGTCACGCCTTTGTTGAAATTCTGCTCGGCGTACAGATGCCCGAGGCGGCGCAGGCCTTCGGCGGCGTCGGGCAGACAGGCACTGGCGAAGCGCCAGGAACCGACCGAAGCGCCGATCAGCGACCGCTCGCGCGGCGTACTCGGCAGCCATTCACCGAACAGCGCCAGATCCAGCCCCTGAATCCCCAACGCCTTAGGCCCACCGGCCGCGCCGGGCAGGGTGCCGACGTCGGCAGCGTTCAGACCCCGGGCACGAATGCGCGCCATGGCCCGCGGGCCGGCCTTGAGGGTGAGGGCGGGGAATTTGATGTGGATGGCGGTCATACCGGCCTCGATCGTTAGCAAGCTGCGAATTATAAGCACATGTTGCAGAGCCCTTGTAGGCCTTCGCCTGCTCGCGATAGCGGTGTGTCAGTGCCAAATGGGCTGACTGAAAGACCGCTATCGCGAGCAGGCTCACTCCTACAGGGGCAAGGTGTTCATGGGTTTTGTGTCAGACGCAAAATCATGTGGGAGCGAGCCTGCTCGCGAAGCGGTGTTTCAGTACCAAATGTGCTGGCTGAAAGAACGCTTTTCGCGAGCAGGCTCGCTCCCACAGGGTTCTGCACCGTCTGAAGGGGCACAATGATGGCCATTCAGTTTCAGTTAAGTTGCTCCCGTTAAGGTGCCTGTCGTAAGCAATCCATAAGAATTGGAGACACCCGTGAACACCCTGACTGCCCTGATCACTGCCTCGATCATCTGCCTCACTGCCGGCACCGCATTTGCGCGTGATCTGGGGCCTGACGAAGCGCTTCGTTTGCGTGACGCTGGTACTATCGTCTCCTTCGAGAAGCTCAACGCCATCGCGCTGGCCAAACACCCGGGCTCGGAAATCACCGAAACCGAGCTGGAAGAAAAATATGGCAAGTACATTTACCAGATCGAATTGCGCGATCCGCAGGGCGAGAAATGGGATCTGGAATTGGACGCGGTCGATGGCAAAGTGCTCAAGCATCATCAGGATACGTAATGAAGCTTAATGTTCGCACCACCCGCCGTACGGCCCTGGTGCTGGTGTTGTTTTGCTCCACGGCCATGGCCCGCGACCTCGATCAGGACGAAGCCCTGAGCCTGCGCGAGAAGGGCGTGATCCTGCCGCTGGAGCAAGTGTTGCAGCAGGCCATGGATCGTTACCCCGGCGCCAAACTGCTGGAAGTCGAGCTGGAAGAAAAACACGACGTCTACATTTACGAAGTCGAGTTGCTGACGGTCGAGGGCGTGGCGCGCGAGCTGCACTTGAAGGCCGACACCGGCGAGTTAGTCAAAGACAAGGAAGATTGATCGATGCGTTTGCTTTTGGTGGAAGACCACGTACCGCTGGCCGACGAGTTGCTCGCCAGCCTGCAGCGGCAAGGTTACGCGGTCGATTGGCTGGCCGACGGTCGCGACGCGGTGTATCAGGGCAGCAGCGAGCCGTACGATCTGATCATCCTCGATCTCGGCCTGCCCGGCGTGCCGGGGCTTGAAGTGCTGGCGCAGTGGCGCGCCGGTGGGCTGTCGATTCCGGTGCTGATACTGACGGCACGCGATTCCTGGGCCGAACGCATCGAAGGCCTGAAGGCCGGCGCCGACGATTACCTGACCAAGCCGTTCCACCCCGAAGAGCTGCAACTGCGCATTCAGTCACTGTTGCGCCGCTCCAAGGGCCAGGCCAATCAACCGACATTGAAGGCCGCCGGTCTGCACCTGGACGAGGGGCGGCAGTGCGTGGTGCGTGACGGCGCCGATATTCAACTGACCGCCGCCGAGTTTCGCCTGCTGCGCTATTTCATGCTGCATCCGGAGCAGATCCTCTCCAAAAGCCACCTCGCCGAACACCTTTACGACGGTGAAACCGAGCGCGATTCCAATGTGCTCGAAGTCCACGTCAATCATCTGCGGCGCAAGCTCGGCAAAAGCGTGATCGAAACCCGTCGCGGCCAGGGTTACCTGTTCGGCGGGCAAGCCTCGTGAGGTCGATCCAGCGCCGCTTGAGCCTGGGTCTGATCAGTGTGATGGTGATCGTCGGCGTGGTGCTGGCGCAGACCAGTCTGTGGTTGTTCGAAGCAGGGTTGCAGCGTTATCTCGAAGCAGGTCTGCGCAACGACAGCGAGAGTCTGCTGGTGGCGCTGGTGCGCGGCCCGCAAGGTTTGCAGCTGGATGAGCGGCATCTGTCGCCAGCCTATCAGCGGCCGTTTTCCGGGCATTACTTCCGTATCGACTTTGCCGACAGCCACTGGCGTTCGCGCTCGTTGTGGGATCAGGACCTGCCGCTGCTCGACCATCCCGGCCTGCACAGCAATCTGCAGTTGGGCCCGGACGGCCAACAGTTGCTGATACTGCGTTCGGATTATCGACGTCTCGGTCAGTCGATCTCGATCAGCGTCGCGCAGGATTACACGCCGGTGCGCGAGAGCTTCCAGCGCATGCGCCAGATCGGTCTGGCGGCGGGCCTGACGGCGTTGCTGGTGATTCTGCTGTTGCAGCGCCTGACCGTACGCCGCGCCTTGAAACCGCTGGAACGGGCGCGTGAACAGATCGCGCAATTGCAGCAGGGCCAGCGTTCGCAGCTCGATGATCAGGTGCCGGTAGAACTGGAGCCGCTGGTGGCGCAGATCAACCATTTGCTCGCCCATACCGAAGACAGCCTCAAGCGCTCGCGCAATGCCTTGGGCAACCTCGGCCATGCTTTGAAAACCCCGCTGGCGGTGCTGTTGAGCGTGGCGTCGAGCGAAAAACTCGATGCGCACCCGGAACTGCGCAAGGTCCTCATTGAGCAACTGGAGCAAGTGCAGCAGCGCCTCAATCGCGAATTGAATCGCGCACGCTTGTCCGGCGATGCGCTGCCCGGCGCGCTGTTCGATTGCGATGCGGAACTGCCGGGGCTGCTGGCGACGCTGAACATGATCCACGGCGAACACCTGGCGCTCAGCTATGTCGCCCCGGCCGGGCTGCAACTGCCCTGGGACCGTGAGGATTTGCTTGAGCTGTTGGGCAACCTGCTCGATAACGCCTGCAAGTGGGCGGACGCCGAAGTGCGCTTGAGCGTGATCGAACGTACTGACGGCTTTGCCCTGAGCGTCGAGGACGACGGCCCGGGCATTCCCGAGCAACAGCGCGCCGAAGTCTTCAGCCGTGGCACGCGGCTGGATGAACAGACCGACGGCCATGGTCTGGGGTTGGGCATCGTGCGCGATATCGTGGAAACGTGGGGCGGGTTGCTGGTGTTGGGCGAGAGTGAGTGGGGTGGGTTGAAGGTGGTGATCGAATTGCCTCGGCGGTGAACCTTGAAAAGCCCTCCCGGAGGGAGAGGGGACTGACCGAAGTGTTTGTGAGAGATATGCCGACCTGAAATGTCGAGTCGAATGCAGGTTTTGAATTGCGAGTCGAACGCAGGATTTGAATTGAATTCGGTCGGCTCCCTTTCCCCCTCGCCCCCCTGGGGGAGAGGGTTGGGGTGAGGGGGCATCCCGCTGACACCCCGCGACCTCACATCAAACGCGAAACTGATCCATCAACCGCTGCTGCTGATTCGCCAGGCTGTTGAGCGACTGGCTCACCCGCGCCGACTCATTCGCCTGCCCCGACAGCGATTCGGTCACATCACGAATCGTCGCCACATTGTTGTTGATCTCTTCGGCCACCGCGCTCTGCTCTTCAGCGGCGCTGGCGATCTGCAGGTTCATGTCGCTGATCACCGTCACCGCGTCGCCGATCTGGCGCAGCGCGGTCACTGCCTGGCCGACCTGCTCGACACTGCCCTGGGCCTGGCGATGGCTGTTGCCCATCGAACCGACCACCTCCTGCGTGCCGTTCTGCAATTGCTCAATGACCTGACGGGTTTCCTCCACCGATTCCTGGGTACGCCGGGCGAGGTTGCGCACTTCGTCGGCGACCACGGCAAAACCGCGTCCGGCTTCACCGGCCCGCGCCGCTTCGATCGCGGCATTGAGCGCCAGCAGGTTGGTCTGCTCGGCAATCGCGCGAATGGTTTCCAGCACTGCGCCGATTTTCTCGCTGTTGGCCGCCAGCCCTTCAACCTGCAGCATCGCCGCGCTCATGTCGGCGGCGAGGGTGTCGATGCTGGCGGTGGTGCGGTCGATCACCGTCAGGCCCTGGCGGGTGGCGCGATCGGCATCTTTGGCGGCTTCGGCAGCCTGGGCGGCGCTACGGGCGACGTCTTGCGCGGTGGCGCTCATTTCGTGGGAGGCGGTCGCAACCTGATCGACCTGACGGTATTGCTGCTCCATGCCGGCGCTGGTCTGGGTGGCGATGGCCGAGGACTGGTCCGCGGTGCTGCGCGCGTCCTGCACCGAGCGTTTCACTTCGGCGATGATCGGTTGCAGCTTGTCGAGAAAACGGTTGAACCAGCCAGCCAGTTGGCCAAGTTCGTCCTGTTTGTCATAGGCCAGGCGACGGGTCAGGTCGCCTTCGCCACTGGCGATGTCTTCGAGCATGTGCGCGACGCCGAGGATCGGTCGGGTCACGCTGCGCGCCATCAGCCACACCAGCAGCAGGCCGAGCAGAGCGGCGAGGCCGCCGAGGCTCAGCTCCATCAACGTGCCCGAGGTGTTGCTCGCGTCCAGCTGTTGCTTGAGTGCTTCGGCGCGGCTGACCAGAACTTTTTCCGGCACATCGAGCAGCACGCCCCACGCCGGCCCGCCCGGAATCGGCTGGAACGGCGACAGCACTTTCAATTGCCCATCATTGTGCAGGCTGCTCACGCCCGTGCTGGCCGCCAAACGCCGCAGCAGCTCTGCGCCGCTGCTGGTGTCGACGGCGTCCAGACGCTGGCTGAGTTTGCCGGCATCGGCGCTGTAACCGGCGAGCAGGCCGGCAGGGCTGACAATGCTCACGGCGGTCTGGCCGTTGTAGAGCTTTTTGCTTGCGGTCTGGCTGATCGCTTGCAGGCTGTTGAGGTTGATGTCGACCGACAGCGAGGCGATGACCTTGCCGTTGAGCAGCAACGGGAAGACGATGCTGGTCATCAGCACTTTCTGCCCGTCGATCACGTAAAAGTACGGTTCGATCACGCAGGGCTTGAGGGTGCTGCGCGGGCAGGTGAACCAGGCGTTGGCCGCCTGACCGCTGGGGCCGGTGCGGGTGTCGCTCATGTCGCTTTCCGGCAGGGCCATCGAGTGGACCTTGCCCGGGGTCGGCTGCGACCAGTACAGCGCAAAACGGCCCTTGTCGTTGCTGCCCAGCTCATCTTGCCCGGCGAACAGTTCGTCCTTGCCGTCCAGCGCATTGGCTTCGAATACCAGCGACAGGCCGAGCAGATCCGGGTTGGCCTGCAATGCGGATTTGACCTGGCGGGTCATGTCTTCGCGCAGATCGAAGGCATCGAGAAAACGCTTCTCGGCCTGTTCGCGCAGAAACAGCACCTGCCGCGAAAAGCCGTGGCCGTATTGATAGGCATCCATGAACTGCTGACGAATCCCCGCCGCCTGCACCTCACCCTGCGACTCGATGCGCGCCTGCGCCGACTCGGTGAGCATCTCCATGCTCGACGCCTTGACCAGCGCGGAACTGTGCTCCATGCGATACAGCGAAAGACCGACGAGCAGGGTCACGATACCGGCCAGACAGAGGCCGGCGAGCAGGGTGATTTTCCACTGGATGGAAAGGTGTCTGAGCGACATGGAAAACATCCTTATTCGATAAATATCTGAGACTTTGCACTCTAACGGCTGAAAAGCAGCTTTCTTGAGCGGCAAGCGGCAAGCGGCAAGCGGCAAGCGGCAAGCCGCAAGCGACAAGCGACAAGCGACAAGCGAAAAGCGACAAGCGAAAAGCGAAAAGCGAGGCGTGGGCGCGAGGATTGATCGTTCCCACGCGCAGCAAAGGAATGCAGCCCGGGACGCTCCGCGTCCCAAAGCGGACGCAGAGCGTCCATTGATGCATTCCTTTGCTGCGCGTGGGAACGATCAAATCGATTGGTGCGCGTGGTTACGGGTGGCCTCGGAACTTGCAGCTTGCGGCTGCTTGCGGCACAGTGCGCGCCCTTTTAACAAGACCCTTTTGGCTCCGCCGAGCAGTTCTGGCGGACTCATCCTGTCTGGCGGTCGGTTGTCCACCGCAGTGTTTTTCGAGGTAGTGAAATGAATGCAGTCATAGCAGCAGTCGGCGTCATGCTGATTCTCAGCCTGTCCCGCGTGCATGTGGTGATCGCGCTGATCGTCGGGGCGCTGGTTGGCGGCCTGACCGGTGGCCTGGGCATGGACGCCACACTCAAGGCGTTCAACAGTGGCCTGGGCGGCGGTGCGACGGTGGCGTTGTCCTACGCGTTGCTCGGCGCTTTCGCCGTGGCGATTGCCAAGTCTGGCCTGGCCCACGCGCTGGCCGACAGGGCGCTGGCGATGGTTGACCGGCAACATTCGAGCGGCGGTGGCAACGTCAAATGGCTGCTGATCGGCCTGTTGTGGGTGGTGGCGATTGCTTCGCAGAACATACTGCCAATCCACATTGCATTCATTCCGCTGCTGGTGCCGCCACTGCTCTATGTGCTGACCAAGCTGCAACTCGACCGCCGCCTGATCGCCTGCGTCATGACCTTCGGCCTGATCACCCCGTACATGTTCCTGCCGGTGGGTTTCGGCAATATCTTCCTTAATGAAATCCTGCTGGCCAACGTTGCGCGCAGCGGCGTCGACATCAGCGGTATCAACATCACCCACGCCATGGGCATCCCGGCGCTGGGCATGGTTTTCGGCTTGGCGATGGCGTTCGTCAGTTACCGCAAGAAGCGCGTCTACGATCTGGCGAAGATCGAGCAGGTCGAGCAGACCGCCGTGCATTACAACCCATTGAGCCTGCTGATCGCCGGTGTGGCCATCGCCTCGGCGTTCGTGGTGCAACTGCTGCTGGATTCGATGATTATCGGTGCGCTGGTGGGTTTTCTGATCTTCTCGGTGTCCGGCATCGTCAAGTGGCGCGAGACCGATGACCTGTTCACCGAAGGCATGAAAATGATGGCGATGATCGGTTTCATCATGATCGCCGCCTCCGGTTTCGCCGAAGTGATGAAGGCTACCGGGCAGGTGCAGACGCTGGTTGAATCGTCGGCAGCGTGGATCAACCACAGCAAAGGCGTTGGCGCGCTGTTGATGCTGCTGGTGGGCTTGCTGGTGACCATGGGCATCGGCTCGTCGTTCTCCACCGTGCCGATTCTGGCAGCGATTTTCGTGCCGCTGTGCGTGCAACTGGGCTTCAGCCCGATGGCCATCGTGTGCATCGTCGGCACCGCCGGTGCGCTGGGCGACGCCGGTTCGCCGGCCTCGGACTCGACCCTCGGCCCGACCTCCGGCCTGAACATCGACGGCCAGCATCACCACATCTGGGACACCGTGGTCCCGACCTTCCTGCACTACAACCTGCCGCTGCTGGCCTTCGGCTGGGTGGCCGCGATGGTCCTGTAAACCCCTGAACCCTGTGGGAGCTGGCTTGCCAGCGATGGCGTCGACACATTCGTTATTCGTCTTTCAGACACACCGCCATCGCGGGCAAGCCCGCTCCCACAGGGACACGCAGTGCCTGCTGACTCAACTTTTGCCCCGGCGTGCCGTTAAAGCCTTTAACCACGCCAACAAAATCAAAAGAGTGAGCCCCCACAATGCGCCTGAGCCTCAAGGCTAAAGTCCTGTCCCTCGCCGTTCTTCCGGTATTGCTCTTTGCTCTGGTCATCAGTCTGACCACACTCTTCATCCTGCAGGAACAGGCGCGCAAGGAGGTCGAACAGACCCGCGAGCGCCTGCTCGGCGACGCCAAAGCCACTCTGCAAAGTTACGTCGCCGTGGCGATGACCACGATCAAGCCGCTGTATGACGCTGCCGCGCCCGGCGACACCGAGGCGCGCGCGCAGGCGATCAAGTTGCTGTCGGGCATCCGCTACGGCAAGGACGGCTACTTCTTCGCCTACGATTCGGAGATCGTGCGCCTGTTCAAGGCCAACGACCCTGACGGCGTGGGCAAAAGCTTCAAGGACAACCGCGACCCGAATGGCGTCTACGTCAACCTCGGCCTGGTAAAAGTGGCGAAGGACGGTACGCACTACCTGCAATACAGCTCGCCGCTGCCAGGCAATGCGAAAGTATTGGTGCCGAAACTCGGTTACACCGAATACCTGGCCAAGTGGGACATGGCCGTCGGTACCTCGGTTAACCTCGACGGCATCGAAGCGCAAGTGGCGCTGGTCGAAGCCCAGGTCCAGGAACGCGTGCAAGGCGTGGTGCTGAGCATTGTCGGCGTGGCGGTGCTGGTGCTGCTGGTGATCGCCGCGGCGGGGATGCTGCTGGCCAACACCATCCTGCGGCCGCTGACCCTGATGAAAGCCAACCTCGATGACATCGCGGCAGGCGAGGGCGATCTGACCCGGCGCCTGAACATCACCAGCCAGGATGAACTCGGCGAACTGGCCGGCTCGTTCAACCGCTTCGTCGACAAGATTCACGGCCTGGTGCGGCAGATCACCGAAATGACCACGCAACTGACCGGGCTGGTGACTCAGGTGTCGGATCAGGCGCAGCGCTCGGATCAGGCGATGGAGCGTCAGCGTCACGAGACCGATCAGGTCGCCACCGCCATCAACGAAATGTCCGCCGCCGCACAGGAAGTCGCCAAGAGCGCGCAGAACGCCGCCGTGGCCGCGCAGCAGACCGATGCAGAAGGCCAGAGTGCCAAACGCGTGGTGGCCGGCAGCATCAAACAGATCCACGCGCTGGTCGATGACATTCGCAACAGTGGCGTATCGCTCGACAGCTTGCAGCAGGACGTGACCTCGATTGTCGGTGTGCTCGGGGTGATTCGCTCGATCGCCGAGCAAACCAACCTGCTGGCCCTCAATGCGGCAATCGAAGCAGCGCGGGCGGGTGAGGCCGGGCGTGGTTTCGCCGTGGTCGCCGACGAGGTCCGCGCGCTGGCCAGCCGCACGCAGATCAGCACCCAGGAAATTCAAGGCATGATCGATCGTCTGCAGGCCGGCACGCAGCAGGCCGTGGAGGCCATGCGCCGTTCCAGTGAGGCGGGTGACGGCACTTCGCAACAGGCCAACCAGGCCGGGGCGTCGCTGGATGCCATGGCCGAGCTGATTGCGACGATCAACTCGATGAACGCACAGATCGCCAGCGCCGCCGAAGAGCAGACGGCGGTGGCAGAAGAGATCAACCGCAGCGTGCACCAGATTGCGGTGGCGGTGGATAGCGTTGCCGATGAAACGCAGCTCGGCGCGCAGACCTCGCGCAGTCTGGCGGAGTTGGGGCAACGGTTGGGCAAACTGGTTGGGCAGTTCCGGATCTGACGCTTGAAAAGCCCCTCACCCTAGCCCTCTCCCAGAGGGAGAGGGAACTGACCGGAGTTGTCTTGCGCCATATATCGACCTGAGAAATCGAGTCGATTGTGGATTCACAGCAGAGCTTTCAGGTCGGTGCATACCTGCAACATCCCCCAATCAGTCCCCTCTCCCAGAGGGAGAGGGGACTGACCGAGTTGTCTTGCGCCATATATCGACCTGAGAAATCGAGTCGATTATGGATTCACAGCAGAGCGTTCAGGTCGGTGCATACCTGCAATATCCCCCAATCAGTCCCCTCTCCCTGCGGGAGAGGGCTAGGGTGAGGGGCTTTTGATTTTCAGCTTTCAAGGACGATCCCAGTAGGGCACTTCACCAAAGCATTCGATAAAGAAATCAATCACCGTCCGCACCTTCACCGACAACCTTCGACTCCCCGGCCACAACACCGCAATCTGCTGCGGCTCCAGGCTGTTCGACACCTGATACCCGCGCAACACCGGTACCAGCGTTCCTTCTCGCACTGCCTCACCAATCAGCCATGACGGAAACATCACCAGCCCCAGACCCTGTTCGGCGGCTTGGGTGAGGGTGTCGGCGTGGTTGCTGGTGATCGGGCCTTTGACCGAGTACGGCGTCCAGTCCTCGCCATCGCGGCGGAAAAACCAGCGCTGCTGGCCGGTCGCGCCTTTGTAGGCCAGGCATTGGTGCCGGGCCAGATCCTCGGGATGTTGCGGCGTGCCGTGGCGCGCAAGATAGGCCGGGCTGGCGGCGACCTGAAAGCGGTGCGGCGCGAGAATCCGCGCCTGCATGCTCGAATCGGGCAACGGGCCGATGCGCACCAGCAAGTCGGCGCCTTCCTGCAACGGGTCGACGTAGTGATCGGTCTGCTGGATATCCAGTTGCAACTGCGGATAACGCGCGCACAACGTGCCCAGCCAAGGGCTCAGATGACGCTGACCGAACACCACCGGAGCGTTGATCCGCACCAGGCCCGTCGGTTCGCTTTGCTGCTCCTGCAGCGCTTGCTCGGCTTCTTCCAGTTGCGCCAGCAGCAGCCGCGCATGGTGGCCGAGCAGGCGACCGGCCTCGGTCGGCGAAACGGCGCGGGTATGCCGATAGAGCAATTGCTGATTCAGCGCCTGCTCCATCAGCTGGATCTGCCGGGAGATCGAGGAGGGCGCCACGCCTTCACGGCGGGCGACTTCAGAAAAGCTGCCCTGATCGAGCACAGCAACAAATAGCCGCAGTGCCTTGAATCCCAGTTCATTGAGCCCGTGCATGGGAAGTCCTGCTGTGCGAGTTGCGCAAAAGTGTTGTCCGAATGCTCCCATTTATCGCACAGCTCTGCCAGCCGATAATCCGCGCCATCGTTTCTTGAGTGGAAAGTTTTTATGCAGACGCTGGATGAAGTGGCTATTGCCACGCCTGTGAAAAAGTCGGGGTTGCGCTTGTTGTTGCTGCCGCTGGTGATTCTGGCCGGCATGGGCTTGTCGGTAGAGGCCGGACTGCTCGGGCCGTTGGGCGAGCAGGTCGGGCACTTGTGGGCGACGCTGAGTATCTTCGGCGTCGGGGCGGCGATCCTGTGTTTGCTGCTGCTGTTCGCCGGCCCGCAAAAAGGCCCGGCGCTGACCGAGCTGCCGCGCTGGCAGTTGATCGGCGGGTTTCTCGGGCCGATCTATGTGGTGGTGCTGACCCTGGCAACGCCGCATATCGGCATTGCCATGACCATGATCGCGATCCTCTCGGGGCAAGTGGGCAAGAGCGTGCTGATCGACCATTTCGGCTGGTTCGGTGCGACGCGCAAAAAGGTCAATGGCGAGCGTTGGCTGGCCTTGGGGCTGATCGTGGTGGCATTGATTCTGATTGCGCGGGGGTGAGTGATGGGGCTGGTGATTTTATTGGCGGTGGTGGTGTTGGCCGGCGCGGTGTTGAGCGTGCAAGCGGCGATCAACGGGCGCTTGGGTGAGTCGGTTGGCGTGTTGCGCAGCAGTCTGCTGACCTTTGCGGTGGGCGCGGTGGTGACCGGGTTGTTGATTTTCTTCTTTGAGCCGGTGCAGGCGGTGAGTTTGCTCGACGTGCCGAAGTGGCAGTTGACCGGGGCCCTGTTCGGCGTGGTGTACATGATGGTGATGGTCGGTGCGGTGCCGGTGGTGGGCACGGCGGTGGCGACGGTGGCGGTGATTGTCGGGCAGTTGGGAATGGGGATGTTGATCGATAATTTCGGCTGGTTGGGCAATCCGGCGATCGAGCTTTCGTCGAGCCGGGTTTTGGCGATGGGGTGTCTGGCGTTGGCACTGGTGTTTATGTATCGGAGTTCTTCGCGCCTGGATTGATTCTTTGGGTTGCTGAGATGGGTGTATATCCGTTGCTTCGGGTGCCGCGGCTGGCGGTTTCGCCTGACGGCGACTTACTTTTTTACAAGCGCCTAAAAAAGTAAGCAAAAAACGCTAGCTCCTACGTACGGCCCTCGCAGGCTCGGGCTCCTTCGCTCCGGGACCGATCCGGGCGCAGCGGCTACGGTTTGCTGCGCTGCACCTACGTCCGCTGTGTCTGGCTGCGCCAGACGGTCGCTGCGCTCCCACGCCCGGATCAATCCCTGCGCTCAGCCTTCCGATGTCGCTGGTGGATCAAGATCAAAAGCACTCGAGCTAACGCTCATTGTTGAGTGGTTAGAAGCGCCGCATGGCTTTGGATTTGTGGTGGATTTTCCCCTCACCCCAGCCCTCTCCCGAGGGAGAGGGAGCCGATTTGTGGGGGGCTTCAGAACTTGAGTTCGACTCGGTATGTCATGTCGGCGTACCTCTTCCAATCACCACGGTCAGTTCCCTCTCCCTCCGGGAGAGGGCTAGGGTGAGGGGCTTTTGATCAATCTGGCTCCACCTGAAGTTTCATCCCTCCATCCTGCAGAGGCTCCGTCTCTCGAACACTGCCCTGAAGCGTGCGCCCACCCACTTTCACTACGACGATTTTCGCCTGGTCCAGATCATCCGGCACCGGCGCCTTGACGCATAAGGTGAAGCGGTAAGGATCGTTCGCAACCGTCTCGAGCCCAACCTCACAATCCACGGTTTTGCTGATCTGGCCGAAGAATGTGGTCAGGCCGTAGTCCAGTCGCGCCGGGTGGTAAAGGATGTCCATCAGTGCTTCTCCGTCGTCCGCAAGCGACTGGGTGGTTAATGGGTCTGGCGCCAGGTGACGTTTTCCAGGCCGAATTTTTCCGCCATCGGTTTGCTGGTCTTTTGTACCTTTTCACGGCCAAAGCGCGGGATTCGGCCGACGCCGGCGTCGCAGCTCGCCCAGTGCCAGGCTTCGGCATTGTCCATTTTGTCCGAGCGGATAATGAACGACTTGGGCGTACCGTGAAGGGTGTAGTCGATAACAAAAAGTTTTGCGTTGTTCATAAAGCCGGTATTCCTCCCTGTGGTAATTAACGGATCGCAGGGCGTCGCGAAAATTCAGTCGGATTGTCCGACGGTAGTGATGATTGGCGAGCGTAGGGCGCGCTGGTTACCATGGCGCCTTCGCCAACCCCGATGAATGCTCGCCATGGCCCTTGCTGCGCCCCCCGATCTGAGTGACCCCGATGTGCCGGTGCAACCGCTGGCGCGCACCTATCCGCGCGGGCTGTTCATCGAGCCGCATGAGCATGTCTGGGGGCAGTTGCTGTATGCGATGAGCGGGGTGATGTGGGTCGAGACGCCGCACGAAGCGCTGGTGGTGCCGCCGCAGCGGGCGGTGTGGTTGCCGCCGGGTGTGCCGCACGCCATTCGCGTGGTGTCGGATTTGCAGATGCGTAATATTTATTTGCGCCCTGCACTGGCGGCGACGCTGGATACGACGGTGCAGGTGATCGAGGTCGGCGGTTTGCTGCGTGAGCTGATTGTCGGCCTGGTGGCGCAGGGTGACAGTGGCGACCCGGAATACTACGAGGCGCTGGTCGGTCTGGCCTTGCTGGAGCTCAGACGCGCACGGCGTTCTTCACTGAAGGTCCCGCTGCCGGATGATTCCGATCGGCGCCTGATGAACGTGTGTCAGGCGGTGATGGCGGCGCCGTCGCTGGCGCTGCCGTTCGAGCAGCATGCGGAAAACGCCGGGGCCAGCGTGCGCACCCTCGCGCGGCTGTTCAAGGACAGTCTCGGCATGGGCTTCGCCGAATGGCGGCGGCAGGTGCAACTGGCGACGGCGGTGGCGGAGTTGATTCAGGGCGTGGCGGTGAGTGTCATCGCGCGGGAGCTGGGTTACTCGCCGAGCAGTTTCAGTGACATGTTCCGGCGTGAGCTGGGGGTGGCGCCTTCGCAATTTGCTGTGTAGGAAAAACGTCTGATTTGTGAGATCCCTGTGGGAGCTGGCTTGCCAGCGATGGCGGCACGGCATTCAACGGATATGTTGACTGACCCACCGCTATCGCTGGCAAGCCAGCTCCCACAAGGTTCTTTGTGAATTGGGGTTTTTGTCCGAAATTCAGAAGTCCTTGGCCGATACCGCTCCACCCGTTTCCCTAGACTCGGCCCATCATTTATCGCGGCGGAGTTCCTTTCATGAACTACCTCATTTCTCTGGCCATCGGCCTGGGCGTCGGCCTGCTTTATGGCGCGCTCGATTTCCGTTCTCCCGCCCCACCGGCCATTGCGCTGGTGGGCCTGCTCGGCATGCTCGCCGGTGAACAGTTGTGGCCGATGGGCCGGCAGCTCGTCGCCGGTTGGTTGTCCTGAATCTCTCTTTTTCTCGGGTGGATCACTCCATGAAAGCTCTGCAATTCGATAAAACCGGCGACCTGTCTTCCCTGCGTTACACCGAGGTGCCGACACCCGTGCCGGGCCCGGATGAAGTGCTTGTGCAGATCAGAGCGGCCGGCCTCAACCCCAGCGATGTGAAAAACGTCCTCGGGCGTTTTCCTTACACCACGCTGCCACGGATTCCCGGGCGGGACTTTGCCGGGGTGGTGGTCGAAGGGCCGCAAGCGCTGATCGGTCAGGAAGTCTGGGGCACCGGTCGTGAGCTGGGCTTTTTCGCCGACGGCTCCCATGCGCAGTTCGTCAAACTGCCGGCCGGCGGTATCGCGCATAAACCGTCGCACTTGAGTTTCGCTCAGGCCGCCAGCCTCGGCGTGCCGTACACCACCGCGTGGGATGCGCTGGAGCGCAGTCTGGTGAACGCCGACACGCGTTTGCTGGTGATTGGCGGCGGGGCGGTGGCGACAGCGGCGTTGGCGCTGGCCAAAGTGCGCGGCGCGCAGTTGCTCGCTGCGGCGCGGCGTCCCGAGCAAGTGGCTGACTTGCAGGCGCAGGGCTATCAGACGATTCAGCTGGAAAAACCCGAAGACCTCGGTGCGCAGGTCAACGCGGTGTATCGCGGCGGCGCCGATGTGATTTTCGACACCACCGGTTTCTGGTTGCCGGCCTCGGTGGCCGCGTTGGCGACCTTCGGGCGCATCGCAATCATCGCCGCGCCAGTGGACGGTCACGTGCAACTGCCAGCACTGGCGCTGTATCGCAAGGGCGGTTCGGTGGTGGGGATCAATTCGTTGTTGTATGGCGTCGAAGCGTGCGCGGCGATGCTTGAGCAGTTCGGGCGGTTTTTCGATGAGGATCGGTTGCCGTTGCCGCAGGGGCTGGTCGAGGTGCCGTTGGCTGAAGGGCTCGCTCGGTATGCCGAAGTAAATCAGGGCGGCGGGGACAAGATCATCCTCATACCCTGACTCACTTCGAATTTCTCTAACAACCTGAAACCTGTGGGAGCTGGCTTGCCAGCGATGGCGATGGAACAGGCGAGAAAAAGGTTGCCTGAGCTGACGCAATCGCGGGCAAGCCCGCTCCCACAGGGGGGCTGAGTCGGTCTTAAGAGGCGGGGACGCCTTTTTCCCACGCCGACCAGTTTTCCAGAATGTCCTGCACCAGCGGGTTACCGGCCCGATACAGATTTTCCAGCGCCGGCACAAACCCACCCTGATCGGCGTATTTGAGCAGGTTGTCGACTTCGCTGCCGCCGGGTTGCGGGCGATCGAAATCGGAGCCGGCGCGGACCACGGCGAGGCGCTGCACGTCGACCAGGCCTTCGCGGCTGGCGCGCAGCAGCGCTTCATACGTGGAGTTGTCTTCCTGCTGCGTGGTGCAGTATTCGCCCTTGTTGTCGGTCAGCAGCTTGGTCCAGACCTCGGCCCGTTCGCTCAGGCGCGTGCCGGAAAACCAGGTGTTGCCGGCCAGCGTATCGCAGCGCGTCACCACCGGTGGCTGGTTGGCCGGGGCGGACGGATATTTCTGCCGCCACGCCGCCGATTCCTTGCTCTCGCTCAACTCGACCTTGTGGCTCAGCGCAAAGGCCTTGGCTTGCAGTGTCGGGTTGAGTTCGAAGACTTCGGTCTTGTAGTCCAGCGGCGGTTTTTCGTTCGGGCCTTGGGTGTTGATGCCCAGGTACCCGGTCGGCCAGCTCGCCGGGGCATCGCGCGAATCCAGCTCCCACTGCGTGCCGAATTCGACCAGATAATGCGCCCATGCGGCGGTGCCGATGGTGCCGTGTTTTGGGCTGATGCCAGCAATCCCAGCGATCAGAAAGTAACTTTTGCGCAGGTCGAATTTCGGCGACAGGGCCAGTGCCAGGGTCGAGGCAGCGGCGTTGGTCTGGCCCATGCCGGTGGTGAGCAGACACACCTGCTGGGCGTTGCAACGAATGTTCGGGTATTCGGCGGAAAGGCCCGGCACGCGGATTTCCTGCTTCAGCTCGAGCCGGTCGATCCAGTGCTGCGCCTCGGGGGCGAACATGGTGATCAGCACGACTTTCGGTTGAATCGGTGCCTCGCTCGCCCATGCAGTGGAAGCGAGCAGGGCCGCGCCGGCCAGGGTCAAATGCTTTATGGCTTGCATGCAAAACTCCTTGAGTCAGAACTGATAACCGATGCCGGCGTAGTAACCCCAGCCGTTGGAACGCGCACGGAAATTGCCGTCGCCGAAATTCAGCTCGCTGCCGTCATCCCAGTTGCCGCCGTTGTGGAAATAGCGGCCGACCAGAGTGAAGCGCAGATGGGTGAACGAGTAGAGCAAGACGTTGGTGGCCACCGTCGCGTTGGCGGTGCGCGCCGGGTCGTCCTTGTGCAGATCGGAGCCAAAATCGAAGTTGGTGAAGCCGATGTAGGTCAGCGACGCGCCGTTGCTGAACGTGTCGATCGGGACAATATATTTGAGCTGCGCGCGGTAGCCGTCCCACGAATACTCATTGCTCGCACCGTAGTTTTCCCACTGATAGCGACCGTACAGGTTGGCCGACAGATTGACCCGCGAGTGCGTATCGATGTCGGTGCCGAAGCCGCTGTAAAGCGTGTTGGCGCGGTTTTCCTTGCGGCTGCCGTGGTCGTAGATCCAGTCGAACGCCACGTACCATTCCTTGAACGGACCGATGGCCAGGCTGCGGCCGGCGAGGTAGTCGATGGAGATGCGCGGCTCGTGCTCCATGAACACCGGCGAACCGTGATCCCACACGCCTTTGTCGTGGCTGTTGCCGATGTTGAAGATCTTCGGCACGTCGACATAACCGTAGAGTTCGAACGGGCCTTTACGGCCGAAATACTCGTATTCCAGATAAATGTCGTCGGCCGGTTGCGGGCCGAAGCTGATGTCCTTGCTGCCGATCAGGGTCAGGTCCTGGTTGTACCAGTCCGACAGGTACGCACCTTTTTTCGGCGGGCTGGCCTCGGGGCTGAGGGTCTCGCCCTGGGCGGATTCTTCGGCGGGCGCCGGTTGCGCGAGAGCGCTGAGGCTGAGAAATCCGGTAACGCCGGTCAGTAGCAGGGAAACAGCGCAAGTGCGCAATAACGGTGCGCGATAAGAAGAGGCGAGGTGCATGCAAAGTCCTTTTTGTGGATCAGGGCCCGCAGTTCCGTGGGCTATCAGGTTACGTCACGAAAACGCAGGCATTAGCGACAAGCAAACGTTTGCACAAGACGTACCAGATTTGGCAAGGCGCTGAAATGTCGGAGCTTTCGTGGTATTTCATGACGGATCGATCAGAAAGCTACTTCCAGCGCTAAACCTTGCAGCGGCGAGCCTGTTCGCCGAGATGTTTGGCAGACGCCAGCGCCCATGATCCTCGCCGCGCTCTGCTAGAATCCGCCCCATTCATTGCCAGAGACCCTCCCATGAGCGAGCCGATTCGTCTGACCCAATACAGCCACGGCGCCGGTTGCGGCTGCAAGATTTCCCCGCAGGTGCTGGAAGTGATTCTGGCCGGCAGCGGCGCACAGAACCTCGACCCCAAACTGTGGGTCGGCAATGCCTCGCGTGATGACGCGGCGGTGTACGAGATCGATGCCGAGCGCGGTGTGGTGTCGACCACGGATTTTTTCATGCCGATCGTCGATGATCCGTTCGACTTCGGCCGCATCGCCGCGACCAACGCGATCAGCGATATCTATGCGATGGGCGGCGATCCGCTGATGGCGATCGCGATCCTCGGCTGGCCGGTCAACGTGCTGGCGCCGGAAGTGGCGCGGGAAGTGATTCGCGGTGGCCGCTCGGTCTGCGACGCGGCGGGCATTCCGCTGGCCGGCGGGCATTCGATCGATGCGCCCGAACCGATTTTCGGCCTCGCGGTAACCGGTCTGGTGGAAAAGCGCCACATGAAGCGCAACGACACCGCCACCGCCGGTTGCCTGTTGTACCTGACCAAGCCGTTGGGCATCGGCATCCTCACCACCGCCGAGAAAAAGGGCAAGCTGCGCGCTGCCGACGTCGGCGTGGCCCGTGACTGGATGTGCACCCTGAACAAGCCCGGCAGCCGTTTCGGCAAACTCGCCGGCGTCACCGCGATGACCGACGTCACCGGTTTTGGCCTGCTCGGGCATCTGGTGGAAATGGCGGACGGCAGCCAGCTCACCGCGCGCATCGCCTATGACCGCGTGCCGCGTCTGGACAGCGTCGAGTATTACCTCGATCAGGGCTGCGTGCCCGGCGGCACCTTGCGCAATTTCGACAGTTACGCAAAACAGGTCGGCCGCGTGCAAGAGCTGCACAAACGCGTGCTGTGCGACCCGCAAACCAGTGGCGGTCTGCTGATCGCCGTGACGCCGGAGGGCAATGACGAATTCCTCGCAGTTGCCGCCGAACTGGGCCTGAACCTGGCGCCAATCGGTGAGCTGGTCGAGCGACAGACGAACGCAGTCGAGGTGATTTGATGCTCCGCGACTGCACCGACTACCGCGACATTTTCCTCAACGACCGGCCGCTGATGGACGCCCGCGCGCCGGTCGAGTTTCACAAGGGCGCGTTCCCCGGCGTGGTCAACCTGCCGTTGATGAACGACGCCGAACGGCAAAAGATCGGCACCTGCTACAAGCAGCACGGCCAGCAGGCGGCGATCGAACTGGGCCATCAGCTGGTGTCCGGCGCGGTGAAGGCCGAGCGCATCCAGGCCTGGGCCGATTTTGCCCGGGCCCATCCTGATGGTTATCTCTATTGTTTTCGTGGCGGCCTGCGCTCGCAGATCACCCAGCAATGGCTGCGCGACGAGGCCGGCATCGACTATCCGCGCGTCGGTGGCGGCTACAAGGCGATGCGCAGTTTTCTCATCGACACCCTTGAACAGGCCATCGCCCAGTGCGATTTCGTTTTGCTCGGTGGCATGACCGGCACCGGCAAGACCGAAGTGCTGGTGCAACTGCGCAATGGCCTGGACCTGGAAGGGCACGCCAATCATCGCGGTTCGAGCTTCGGCAAACGCGCGACCGGGCAGCCGTCGAACATCGATTTCGAAAACCGTCTGGCCATCGACATCCTGAAAAAACGCGATGCCGGTATCGAGCAGTTCGTGCTTGAGGACGAGAGCCGGGTGGTCGGCAGCTGCGCCTTGCCGCTGCCGCTGTATCAAGGCATGCAGCAGTACCCGATGGTCTGGCTGGAGGACCGCTTCGAGGATCGCGTCGAGCGGATCCTGCGTGATTACGTCACCGATCTGGCGGCGGAGTTTTCAGCGGTCCACGGCGAGGAGGGTTTCACGCTGTTCGTCGAACGCCTGCTCGAAAGCCTGAACAACGTGCAGAAACGTCTGGGTGGCGAGCGCCATCGACGCCTGTTTCTGATGATGGAAGACGCACTGGCCGAGCAGGCCCGTAGCGGCGCGGTGGACTTGCATCGCGGCTGGATCGAAGGCTTGCTGCGCGAGTATTACGACCCGATGTATGTGTTCCAGCGCGAGAAGAAGGGCGGGCGGATCGAGTTTGCCGGGGAGCGGGGGGCGGTGATCGAGTATTTGCGTGGGCGGGTAAATCAGAGGGTCTGATTGCGCTTTTGCTGGCCCCATCGCGGGCAAGCCCGCTCCCACAGGTATTGTGGGTGTACAGGTCATTCATGCACACCCTCATACCCTGTGGGAGCTGGCTTGCCAGCGATAGGGCAAGATCAGGCGATACCAAACTCAGGTCGGGCAAGTGTCCTTGCCATGATCCAGCCCCTGCTTGTAACTGTGGCTCTGCAGGCTCGCTTTGCCGTTGTGCCAGGTCAGGGTCAGCACATACAGCGAGTCGAAATCATTGCCCGCCCAGTCCTCGGTGATGTTCTGTTTCTTGCCGACCGCGTTGCCCGCGACCTTGTTGATCAGCTCCGGCAGATAGCCGTGTGACCAGGCGGTGTAGATCGTCGAGTTGTGGTACTTCTCGTCCAGCAGTTCGCGGGCCAGGTCACTGGTGTCATTGGCCGAGAACTCGATGTTCACCGGCAGCCCGAGCTTGATCGCGGCGGGGCTGATGGTCATCAACGGGCGAATGTAGCTGTAGGAATTGTCCAGCTCGCCTTCCTCGACATTGCGCGTCGGATTGGCGGCGAACACGTAGTCGGCCTTGCCGAATTTTTCCGGCAACAGCGTCGACAGGTCGATGGCACGGTTCAGGCCCTGGCAGTTCAATTGACCCAGGCCGCCTTCGGGTTTCTCGGCGTGGCGCAGGAACACCAGAGTCTGCGTGCCGTCCGCCGGCTGCGCGCGACTCTCGCTGGACTCCAGCGACAGCGCCAGCGCAGTCACGGCCAGCAGCGAGGGCAGGGCCACGTATGCACGGTGTTTGAATCGTTTGGCGAAACGCATAAGGTTCGTCATGAAATAAAGAGTTCTTCAGCAAATTCAGTTAGGGCTGACAAACCGTTACACCACTGGCTGCCGGCGCCGGGGTGTTTTCCATGTCGTGAACAGCGTCCTCTGCGAAAAAGGCATAGCTCAGAGTCATCCTGGGCCGTTTGGTTCGATTCGGCCCGCCGCGCGGCACTTTAACGGCTGACTTTGCGGGCTTGGGCGCAGGTTAGCGACAGGATGTTACGGTTCGTGTAGGCGCTGCGGCGGGCCTGTTTTATGATCGGCTTCTAATTTGTGACTGGATGCTTCCCATGACCGATCTGTCCGCGTTCCCGATCACCCAGAAATGGCCGGCGCAGTACCCTGACTGGATTCAGCTCTATTCCCTGCCGACGCCCAATGGCGTGAAAGTCTCGATCATGCTCGAAGAAATCGGCCTGCCGTACGAGCCGCACCGCGTCGGGTTCGACACCAACGACCAGACCTCGCCAGCGTTTCTGTCGCTGAACCCGAACAACAAGATTCCGGCGATCCTCGATCCGCATGGCCCTGGCGACCAGCCGCTGCCGCTGTTCGAGTCCGGCGCCATCCTGATTTATCTGGCCGACAAAAGCGGCCAGTTGCTGGCCCAGGAAGGCGCGCTGCGTTACGAGACGATCCAGTGGCTGATGTTCCAGATGGGCGGGATCGGCCCGATGTTCGGCCAGCTCGGTTTCTTCAACAAATTTGCCGGCAAGGATTACGAAGACAAGCGTCCGCGCGACCGTTACGTCGATGAAAGCAAACGCCTGCTCAACGTCTTGAATACGCACCTGGAAGGGCGTGACTGGATCATGGGCGAGCGTTACACGATCGCCGATATCGCGACGTTCCCGTGGGTGCGCAACCTGATCGGTTTTTACGAGGCGGGTGATCTGGTGGGGATTGAGAACTTCCCCAATGTCACGCGGGTGCTGGAGCGGTTTCTCGCCCGTCCTGCTGTTGTCCGCGGCCTCACCATTCCTGCGTAACTTTGAGGTGCACACATATCCCATGTGGGAGCTGGCTTGCCAGCGATGGGGCCGGCACAGTCGACATAAAGGGTGACTGACTTGCCGCCATCGCTGGCAAGCCAGCTCCCACAAGGAATGAAGGTGTGTTCTGAAGATTGTTGCGAACCCGGTAACGCTCTCTTGATTGATCCAGGTTTGTACCCCAACACCCGCAAGGCATAAGCTTCGCCCCCTACGACTTTCGTCTCACCCGCCGTTTTCAGGAAAGGCCCCATGTCCAGTCAGTTCCCCGAAGCACGTCCCCGCCGTCTGCGCCGCAATGCGAGCCTGCGCAGTCTGTTCCAGGAAACCGAGTTCAGCCTGAACGATCTGGTCCTGCCGATCTTCGTCGAAGAAGAGATTGACGACTTCGTGCCGATCACCAGCATGCCCGGTGTGCAGCGCATTCCCGAGCGCAAGCTGGCCAGCGAAATCGAGCGTTACGCGCGCGCCGGGATCAAGTCGGTGATGACCTTCGGCGTCTCGCATCATCTGGACAGCAACGGCAGCGACACCTGGCGTGAAGACGGCCTGGTTTCGCGCATGTCGCGCATCGCCAAGGACGCCGTGCCGGAAATGATCGTCATGTCCGACACGTGCTTTTGCGAGTACACCGATCACGGCCACTGCGGCGTGATGCACAACCATGAAGTCGACAACGACCAGACCCTGATCAACCTCGGCAAACAAGCCGTGGCGGCGGCGCGTGCCGGTGCCGACGTGATCGCGCCATCGGCCGCGATGGACGGCCAGGTGCGGGCGATTCGTCAGGCGCTGGACGCGGCCGGGTTCACCCAGATTCCGATCATGGCCTACTCGACCAAATTCGCTTCGGCGCTGTACGGGCCATTCCGTGAGGCCGGTGGCAGCGCGCTGAAGGGCGACCGCAAAAGCTACCAGATGAACCCGATGAACCGCCGTGAAGCCCTGCGCGAATCGCTGCTCGACGAACAGGAAGGCGCCGATGCGTTGATGGTCAAACCGGCCGGCGCTTACCTCGACATCATCCGCGACATCCGTCAGGCGTCGAATCTGCCGCTGGCGGCGTATCAGGTCAGTGGCGAGTACGCGATGATCAAGTTCGGCGCCCAGGCCGGAGCCATTGATGAAGATCGCGTAGTGCGCGAAAGCCTTGGCGCGATCAAGCGCGCGGGTGCGGATCTGATCTTTACCTACTTCGCGATGGATCTGGCATTGGCCGGGATCTGAACAACACCGCATAACCTGTGGGAGCTGGCTTGCCAGCGATGGCGTCGGCACAGACAAAATCATGCTGACTGATCTACCGCTATCGCTGGCAAGCCAGCTCCCACAGGATTCATGGTGTTCCTTGTCAAGTGCAGTTGAAGAACGGCCGGATCCCGTGATCGTGGAAGTACCGTTCGATCACCTTCGGATCGGCACTGTTCTCGGCAATCGCCACGTACGTATCCGGGCGCAGCAGGTAAAACCCGTTGCGCGCCAGTCCCGCCGTTTCAAACGCCGGGCGCCAGTCGAACACATGCAGCGGCAAATGATGTTCAGTGCACCAGGCGATCATTTCGTCGCTGGTGTCGCCGTAGACATGCACCTGCCAGCACGGCTGGCGTAGCGGTTCGTAGTTATCCCCCTCACCATCATGAGCCCACGGCAAGCGATCACCGCCGTGGACATGCCCGGCTGCGCCTGAACTCAGCGGCATGCCGCGATAGTTGAGGGTGACTTGCGACACGGTACGAAAAAGGAATTCGCGACTGGCTTCGAACGAGGCCATTTTCGGAATCAAAAACGGCGCCACACGCATGCGCAGCAAATCCGCCAGACGGCCCTCAGCGGTGACGAAGCTGAAGACCTTGTCGGTGGTCGATACCAGGCGCCGGGCGAAGGCGATGCGTTCGGTTTCGTAACTGTCGAGCAGGCTTACCTCTGCGCCGCCGCTGAGCACCGCGGCAAGCTTCCAGGCCAGATTGATTGCGTCGCCGATCCCGGTGTTCATGCCCTGACCACCGGCCGGGCTGTGCACATGCGCGGCATCACCGAGCAGAAACGTGCGGCCACTGCGAAAGTGCTCGGCGACACGGTGATGCACACGGTAGGTCGAGAACCAGTGGACGTCTTCGATGTGCACCTTCAGATGCTCGATGGCGCGGCGACTGACGTCGCTGAACTGCAGGCTTTCGGCGCGATCCGCACGCTCGTCGCGCACGGTGCCGATCAACCGTGCACGGCCTGCGCCGGCCATCGGAAATACCGCGAGAAAGTCCGCTTCGTCGAGGTCCAGGTGCAGCTCGCCATTCATCGCCGGGCCGCTGGCCTTGACGTCCGCGACATAGAAAATCTGCTGATAGGTGCCACCGGGGAAACCGCTGTCGAGGCTCTTGCGCACCACCGAGCGGGCGCCATCACAGCCTGCGAGGTAGCAGGCCTGACAGATTTCCTGCTCGCCGTTGGGCAGGCGCAGATGTGCGGTAAGGCCGTCGCCAGTTTCTGCAAAACTTTCCAGCGTGGTGTCGCGTTCGACCGCAATGCCATAGTCTTCGAGGCGCTCGATCAACAGCCGTTCGTGTTCATCCTGCGGGAAAATTTCGACGAAGGCGTACGGCGTCAGGCCTTCGCCGATGCGCTTGAGCGGCAGCTGCGCGAGTGGTTTGCCGTTGACCCAGAAATTCGCCGCCGCGACCCGATGGCCGTTGCGCACGATGGTCTCGCTGAGGTCCAGTTGCCGATACAGCTCCAGCGTGCGCGCCTGCACCGCCAGCGCCCGCGAAGTGGTGCCGGGGGCTGAAGTTTTATCGATGATCCGCGCTCGCACGCCAAGTTTGCTCAGCCACAGGGCCAGCACCAGCCCGGTGGGGCCGGCGCCGATGATCAGAACGTCGCTGCGGTTCATGGCGCTGTCCTCTTTTTGCTGTGGAGCAAGTATGGATCAGCGGGGGAGGGAGGCGAGTCTGGTCGGCTGGACGGAAGCAGGAACTGGCCGTTGTGCATGGCTGCACATGTGGTGCGCGACTGAAGGCCTGGCCCCTCATCGGAACGCCGCCCGCCCAGCCCTCTCCCGGGGGAGAGGGAGCCGATTGGCGAGCCGTTCAAATCCTGAGTTCGGCTCGATATTGCAAGTTGGCGAAAATTTCGCAAACAACGCGGTCGGTCCCCTCTCCCCCTGGGAGAGGGCTAGGGTGAGGGGCTTTTGATCTTTCGGCGGTCAGAAATCAATCGTCCCGGACAACTTCGCCACCCGCGGTTCACCCTGCGTCAGGTAGCCGCCCTGCGCCGATTCCCAGTAGCGCTTGTTCGCCAGGTTCTCCACACCAAAGCGCAACGTCACGTCCTTCTCCGACACCTTGAACGCATACCGCGCGCCGGCGTCGAAGCGGTTCCAGGTCGGCAGGCTGAGGTTGTTCGCCGCATCGGCGTATTGACCGCCAGTGCGCAGCATCCGCGCGTTCAGCGCGACGCCTTGCAGGCCGGGCACATCCCAGTCGGCACCGGCGTTGAACTGGAAGGTCGGCACGCCGATCGCGTGATTGCCATCGTTGGCGCCGTTGAGGGTGTTTTTCAGTTCGGTGTCCATCAGCGTCAGGCCGCTGATCAGGCGCAGACCCTGAATCGGCTCGCCGAACACATTCATTTCCACGCCCTTGTTGACTTGCTCGCCTTCGCGCACGTAGGTGCAGGTACTGGCGCTGGTGATTTCGCAGTAGCCATCGCTCGGTTGCTCGATGCGATAGACACCCAGGCTCGCGCCGTAGGTGCCCATGTCGACCTTGACCCCGACTTCGGTCTGCTTGGAGCGCGCCGGCGCGTAGACTTCGTTGCCGTTGGTCACCCGCAAGCCGCCGGAGCTGGTCGGCGAGGTCGGGCCCTGCGCGAGGCCTTCGATGTGGTTGGCGTAGAACGACACGTGATCCCACGGCTTGAACACCACGCCATACACCGGCGTGGTGATCGATTCGTCGTAGCTCGACGAACGCGGGCCGCTGCCATAGCTGGCGTAGCTGTAACCCTGCACCACCAGTTGCTGACGGCGCAGACCGGCGGTAACCAGCAGGCGATCATCGAAGAAGCCGAGGGTGTCGGACAGCGCCACGCTGCGGTTGAAGGTCTTGCCGACGATGCCCGGATCATTCAGGTCGCCGCCGGCGAAGTTGCCGACCGGCGCTGGTGTGGTGATCGGGTGATCGATGTTGTTGGCGTAGCGGGTCAGGTCGAAATCATAGGCGCTGCGCTGTTCAGCCCAGATACCGGTCAGGCCGAAGTTGAGTTTGTGGCTGACCGGGCCGGTGTTGAATTTGCCGTTGAGGCCGGCCATGACACTGGTGTTGTCTTCGTCATGGGGCACGAACGAGCCGGTGGTGAATGACGCGCCGCTATTGCCCACCAGTGTCGTCGAGTTGTAGCGCCCGACTTCGCGGGTGTGTTTGGCGCCGCCGGCGGCGTACGCGGTCCAGTTGTCGTTGAGGTCGTACTCGGCGCGGAGCATGCCGAAGGTGTCTTCGATCTCGGTAAAGCCCCACTTCGGCGCGTAGTTGGTGTCGGCCGATGGCGCGTCCGGGAGGTGCGTGGCGGTGCCGAGGTTGACCGAGCTGCGACCACCATTGACGCGTTCCTTCTGGTACGCGAAATCACCGGACAGGCGCAGCGCATCGCCGCGGTAGTCGAGGCCGATGGCGAACAGTTTCGAGCGTTGGTTTTCGTGGTCGATGCCGGTGTCGCCTTCGCGCTGGGACAGGTTGATTCGCGCGCCGAAACGGTTGTCCGCGCCGAAGCGCTGGCCGATGTCGAAGTGGTGACCGATGCGGCCTTCACTGTTGATGTCGGTGGTGTAGCGGCGCAACGGTTCGTCACCGGCGCGCTTGGGTTGCAGGTTGACGCCGCCGCCGATGCCGGAGCCGGTCGGGGTCACGCCGTTGATGAAGGCGTTCGGGCCTTTGAACACTTCCACGCGCTCCAGAGCGTCGGTGGAAATGATCTGCCGCGGCAACACGCCGTACAGGCCGTTATAGGAAATGTCGTCGCCATTGAGGGGCAGACCGCGGATCATGAACACCTGGGCCTGGTTGGAGAAACCCGAGGCCTGGCGTACCGAGGCATCGTTGAGCAGCACGTCGGCGACGTTTTCCGCCTGTTGATCCTGAATCAGTTGCTCGGTGTAGGACGCGGCGCTGAACGGCACGTCCATCATGTCCTGATTGCCCAGCACGCCCAACTGGCCGCCGCGGGCGACTTGCCCACCGGCGTAAACCGGTGGCAGGGCATTTAGTGCCGGAGCCTGGGCATTGACGTTGACGTCGTCGAGTACCAGCGCTTTGTTGTCGCCTTCAGCGGCGTAAGCAGTGATGGTCAGGGAGCACAGCAGGGCGAGCAGCGTCGGGCGAAAAGGCACGCTGAGTCGGGCTGGAGTGGACATGTTCGATTCCTGGAGGCGCGCGGCCGGTTGGAAAAAATAAGGGCGGCGCGGGAACTCCTTGCGCTAATACGACTCCAGGCGCGAATGATAGGGTTTCGCAGTAACGTTTTGCAATCAGTATGTCCGCGCCGGTCGCGGCCCACGTTTTGACGGCGATTGTGTATGGTGGTGGCGCCTCAACGGACTGGATACCGCAACATGCACACCCCTCGCTTACTGATCACCCTCGCGGCTTTGCTGGCACTGGCCGGTTGCGCCAGCCAGCGTGGCGGCGAACCGCTGCCACGCCCACCCGCCGAGGTAAAGGCCGAAATCGTCCGGCTGCTGCCGGCGAAAATCCCCGACCGCCAGGGCTGGGCCACCGACATTTACGCCGCCTTCGCCGCACAGGACATCAGCCCGACCACGCAAAACCTGTGTTCAGTGCTGGCCGTGGCCGAGCAGGAGTCGACCTTTCAGGCCGACCCGAAAGTCCCGGGCCTGGGCAAGATCGCCCGCGACGAAATCGACCGCCGCGCCGCCAAAGTGCACATCCCCAGCCTGCTGGTCAGCGGTGCTCTGCAAGTGCGTTCGCCCAACGGCAAGAGCTACAGCGAACGCCTGAATGCGGCGCGCAGCGAGAAAGAGCTGAGTGCGATTTTCGATGATTTCATTGGCATGGTGCCGATGGGCCGCACCTTGTTCGGCGGCTTCAACCCGGTGCACACCGGCGGACCGATGCAGGTCAGCATCGAATTTGCCGAACAGCACGCCAAGGATTACCCGTACCCGGTGGACGGCACGATCCGCCGCGAAGTGTTCAGTCGGCGCGGCGGCATGTACTTCGGTATCGCCCATTTGCTCGGTTATCCGGTGAGTTACCGCGAGCCGTTGTACCGCTTCGCCGATTTCAATGCCGGTTGGTACGCCAGCCGCAACGCCGCGTTCCAGAATGCCGTGAGCCGCGCTTCGGGCATCCCGCTGGCGCTCGATGGCGACCTGATCCGCTACGACTCGATCATGCCCGGCGGCACGGAACTGGCGGTGCGCACCCTCGGCAAATCACTGGGCATGCGCAACCCGAGCATTCGCGATCAACTGGAGAAGGGCAAAACCCTGGAATTCGAAGAGACCAAACTCTACAAGCGGGTTTTTGAACTGGCCGAGCAGGCTGAAGGCAAGCCATTGCCGCGGGCGGTGTTGCCGGGGATTGTGCTGCAAAGTCCGAAGATCACTCGCAAACTCACCACCGCGTGGTTCGCCAAGCGTGTGGACGAGCGCTACAAACGCTGCATGGCCAAGGCCGGGTAAAACCGCCAGACATAAAAAACCCGGCTGAGGGAGCCGGGTTTTTCTGCGGTGTTGCGCGTGACGCCATTCATTCAAGCGTTGCGCAGTTCGTTCAAGCGATCAGCACCGCCTTCTGCAACAGTGTTGCCTTGCAGACGATCAGAGCCATCAGCGGCGACGGTGTTGCCTTGCAGACGATCCGAACCATCAGCGGCGACGGTGTTGCCTTGCAGACGATCGGAGCCATCAGCGGCGACGGTGTTGCCTTGCAGACGATCGGAGCCATCAGCGGCGACGGTGTTGCCTTGCAGACGATCAGAGCCATCAGCGGCGACGGTGTTGCCTTGCAGACGATCGGAGCCATCAGCGGCGACGGTGTTGCCTTGCAGACGATCCGAACCATCAGCGGCGACGGTGTTGCCTTGCAGACGATCCGAACCATCAGCGGCGACGGTGTTGCCTTGCAGACGATCCGAGCCATCAGCGGCAACGGTGTTGCCTTGCAGACGATCAGAGCCATCAGCGGCGACAGCGTTCTGGTACAGGCGATCCGAGCCGTCGGCGGCGATCAGCGTGTGGGCCGGGGTAGCGGCAAAAGCGTTAACTGCGAAAACCGAGAAAGCGATGCTGAGAAGAGTCTGGCGTTTCATGATGGTGTGCTCCGGGGTGTTGTTGGTTGGTATGGAGCAGATGTTACGCCCGGAATTTTTTCTGAGAACTTCATTGCCGTGATGGTGAACATCGACGCCGATGATGGTAGCCGCAAGCCGCAGGATAGAGCCTTAAAGCACCTTCACCGCGCGGCCGATTGCCTGAATCGGCCCGGTCGGTTTGCCGATCGGCGAGCCATTGGCGCCCTCCAGCGTCAGCTCGAATAGCTGGTTCGGTTGCAGCGGCGGCAGTTTATCCAGCGGCACCGACAAGGCCTCGCCCGGTTTGACCAGCCCCAGCGAGACCGGCCCTTGCCAGCCGTCCGCTTTGGTCCAGAACTCCAGGGCCTTGTCTGCCGGTACCTCGACCACGCCGAGCGGAATCAACTGGATTTCTCGCGAGTTGCTGGCCTGAATCACCCAGCCCGGCGCCTTGTCCTGCGGCGCCACCAGCACCACCAGATAGCTTGGTTTCGGCGTGGTCTGGGTCAATAGGATAGTGCCCAATATCAAGGTCGCAGCAAGGCCTGCCGCACTCAAGCCGCGCCACAGCGGCAGCCTATTCCACCACGACGTTGCAGGTGTTTTTTCCGAGAGGCGATTGAGGCTGCGTTCGATGCGCGGCCACAGCAGCGCCGACGGTTGCTGCGGTTCGGCCAGATCGGTCAGCTCCAGCAGGCGCCGCTCCCAGGCGTCCACCGCCGCGCGCAGCTCGGGCTCGTTGGGCAAGCGTCGCTGCACCTCGATCCGCTGTTCGAACGACAGCGTGCCGAGCACGTATTCGCTGGCCAGTTCATCACGTTCCTGCGCCGATTCGCCGCTCATCCCATGCACTCCCGCAACGCATTGAGGCTGCGCTTGAGCCACGCTTTAACGGTGCCCAGCGGCGTGCCGAGGCGCGCCGAAATCTGCGCGTGGCTGTAGCCATCGACATACGCATGCACGATGCAGATGCGGCGCTGCGGCTCCAGTTGTTCCAGGCAACGGTGGATGCGCGCCGAATGTGCGGCGGCATCCAAGCCGTGATCTTCGACCGCCATTTCGTGCTCGGCACTGAACGGCGTTTCGCGACCGTGATCGCGCAACAGGTTCAGCGCCAGATGGCGGGTCACGCTGAACATCCAGCCACGCGCCGAACCGCGCGCCGGATCAAACCCCGCCGCGCCGTTCCAGATCTTGATGAATGCTTCATGAACGATGTCCTCCGCCAGTGCCGTGTCGCGCACCAGCCGCTTGGCCACGCCGAGCAGGCGCGGACCTTCCTGCACGTACAGATCGTGCAGGGCCGCACGCTCGCCGCGGGCACAGGCGGCGAGACGGGCTTGGTAATCGAAATCGGCTTCGGCTAAAGGCATGGTGTGCAATCTAGCTGACATTCCCCAAACATCCAGACGCCTTGTTACTTGTGGGAGCGAGCCTGCTCGCGAAGGCGGAGTGTCAGTCGAAGCATTTCTGTCTGACCTGGCGCATTCGCGAGCAGGCTCGCTCCCACAGGTGGATCTTCAGTGCTTTTGAAGATTAGCTCGCCGCCCAGAAGATATAATCAGCCTGATATTTCACCACTTCCTGCTTGCCCTTGTTCGCCATCGTGCAGGCGCTGGCCGGGGCTACGCCGCCCTTGAGCGCGACGCGCTGGATGTAGCTCACGCCGCTCATCGCGCCTTTGCCTTCAGCCGGGTTGGCTTTCACCAGTTGATAAGGCAGGTTGCCCGGGCTCGAAGGCGCCACGGCCAGTTGCGTGCCAGTGACTTTCGAACCGTCCTTGGCCTGCCAGGTCGCTGGCGGGCCGAAGTAGGTGCCGACTTGCTTGCCGCTGCGGTCATTGAGCACGGCTTTCGGGCCGACGAAGGTCCACTCGGTCTGGCCGGCCATGTTCGGCTTGTCGCGGCATTCATAAGTGATCTCGCCGACGCCGGTGGTTTCCATGGCGATCTTGTGGCCGTCCGGCACTTTGATGGTGTCGGGATAACTGCTCTGGGCAAAAGTCGTCGAGGTGACGGCGAGCAAACCGGTGAAGCCAATCAGCTGGGTGATGTTCATCCGATGATTCTCCGAAAAGGGTAGAGCGCTGACAGCACAAAAGTGGGCTGTTACAGGGACTACCCGTGGCGGAGGCGATTGGATGCAGTGCCTGACATTTTTTTTTTGCTCACCTTGTAACTTGTGGGAGCTGGCTTCCCAGCGATAGCGGTGGGTCAGAGGCGGCAATGTCAGCTGACACGACGCCATCGCTGGCAAGCCAGCTCCCACAGGAATCTTTAGCGGGCTTCAAGCCCGAGGCGTTGAGGAGTTCCTGGGTGTAGGGATGTTGCGGTGCGGCGAAAATCTCCCGCGACGATCCTTGCTCCACCACCTTGCCATCCTTGATCACCATCAAGTCATGCGCCAGCGCATGCACCACCGCCAGATCATGGCTGATGAACAGGTAGGTCAGCCCATGCCGGATCTGCAATTGCCGCAACAATTCCACCACCTGCTTTTGCACGGTGCGGTCCAGCGCCGAGGTCGGTTCGTCGAGCAGGATCAGCGCCGGTTCCAGCACCAGCGCGCGGGCGATGGAGATGCGTTGGCGCTGGCCGCCGGAAAATTCATGGGGATAGCGATGACGGCTGTGCGGGTCGAGGCCGACCTCTTCGAGCACGCGGATCACCGCGGCTTCACGCTCGGCTTCGGTACCGATGCCATGGGTCAGCAAGCCCTCGGCAATGATCTGCTGCACCGACATGCGCGGGCTGAGGCTGCCGAACGGGTCCTGAAACACCACCTGAATCTGCCGCCGCAACGGCCGCATCAAGCGCTGGTTGAGCAGGCTCAGTTGCTTGTTGCCGAAACGGATGTTGCCTTCGGATTCGACCAGACGCAGGATCGCCTGGCCCAGGGTCGACTTGCCCGAACCCGACTCGCCGACAATCCCCAGGGTCTTGCCGCGTTGCAGAGTGAAACTGACCCCGTCCACGGCTTTGATGTAGTCCTGCTGGCGGCTGAACAAGGGTTTGGGCAGAGGAAACCAGACCTTCAGATCATCGACCTCAAGCAGGTTATGTTCGTACTGACTCGGCACCGGTGCGCCGCTCGGTTCGGCCTCGATCAGCAGCCGGCTGTAAGGATGCTGCGGCGCGTTGAACAGCGTTGCGCAATCGGCCTGTTCAACGATCTCGCCCTGACGCATCACGCACACGCGCTGCGCGATGCGTCGCACCAGATTGAGGTCATGACTGATCAGCAGCAACGACATGCCGAGGCGTTGCTGCAACTCGATCAACAGTTCGAGGATCTTCTGCTGCACGGTGACGTCGAGCGCCGTGGTCGGCTCATCGGCGATCAACAACTCCGGCTCATTGGCCAGCGCCATGGCGATCATCACGCGTTGCCGCTGACCGCCGGAGAGCTGATGCGGATAGGCCTTCAAACGCTGCAACGGCTGGCGAATGCCGACCAGTTCCAACAGCTCCAGCGTGCGTGCGCGGGCCGCGCGGCCCTTGAGGCCTTTGTGAATTTCCAGCACTTCACTGATCTGCCGTTGCACCGTGTGCAGCGGGTTGAGCGAGGTCATTGGCTCCTGGAAGATCATTGCGATGCGATTGCCACGCAAGCCGCGCATCTGCTGCTCGCTGGCGCGCAGCAAATCCACGCCGTTGTAGCGGATCGAACCGCTGCTGCTGAGGTTGTTGCCCGGCAGCAAGCGCAGGATCGAATGCGCCGTCACCGATTTGCCCGAGCCGGATTCACCGACCAGCGCCAGGCACTCGCCGCGACGGATATCGAGGTTGACCCCGTGCACCACGGGCTGCCCGGCGAACGCCACGCGCAGGTCGCGAATTTCAATCAGATTGTCAGTCATGTCAGCTCCGGGGATCGAACGCATCGCGGCAGGCCTCACCAATAAAAACCAACAAGGACAAAATCAACGCCAAGGCGAAAAACGCCGTCAGCCCCAGCCACGGCGCCTGCAGATTGCGCTTGGCCTGGCCGATCAACTCGCCCAGCGAGGCGGTGCCGGCCGGCATGCCGAAGCCAAGAAAATCCAGCGCGGTCAGGGTGGCGATGGCGCCGGTGAGAATGAACGGCAGGTAGGTGAGGGTGGAGGTCATCGCATTGGGCAGGATGTGCCGACGCATCAGTTCGTTATCGGTCAGGCCCAGTGCCCGCGCGGCTTTGACGTATTCCAGATTGCGCCCACGAAGGAACTCGGCGCGCACCACATCGACCAGCGCCAGCCAGGAAAACAGCGCCATGATCCCCAGCAACCACCAGAAACTCGGCGAGACGAAACCGGACAGAATGATCAGCAGGTACAGCACCGGCAGCCCCGACCAGATCTCCAATACACGTTGCCCGAGCAGGTCGACCCAACCGCCGTAATAACCCTGCAACGCCCCGGCGACGATGCCGATCAACGCACTGATGGCGGTGAGAATCAGCGCAAACAGAATCGAAATCCGCGTGCCGAAAATCACCCGCGCCAACACATCGCGGGCCTGATCGTCAGTGCCCAGCCAATTGCTCGCCGAGGGCGGACTGGGTGCAGGTTCGGCAAGGTCGTAATTGACCGTGTCGTAGCTGAACGGGATCGGCGGAAACAGCATCCAGCCGCCCTGATCTTCGATCAGCTTGTGTACGTAATTGCTGGCGTAATCCGGCTGAAACGGCAGTTCGCCACCGAAATCGGTTTCCTGATAATCACTGAGAATCGGAAAGTAAAAGGCATCGTGGTAGCGGATCACCAGTGGCTTGTCGTTGGCGATCAATTCGCCACCGAGGCAAATCAGGCACAGGCCGACAAACAGCCACAGCGACCAGCGTCCACGGCGATTGGCCTTGAATTGCGCGACGCGGCGCCGGCCTAGAGGAGACAGTGTGAACATCAGGCAGTCCTCGCCGAAAAATCGATGCGCGGATCAAGCAGGGTGTAGCAGAGGTCGCCGATCAGCTTGATCAACAGGCCGAACAGGGTGAACAGAAACAGCGCGCCGAACACCACCGGGTAGTCGCGCGACACCGCCGCTTCGTAGCTCATCCGCCCGAGGCCGTCGAGGTTGAAGATGGTTTCGATCAGCAGCGAGCCGGCGAAGAACACCTCGATCAGCGCCGACGGCACCCCGGCCACCACCAGCAGCATGGCGTTGCGAAACACGTGGCCGTAGAGCACACGGCGCTCGGTCAGGCCCTTGGCCCGCGCGGTGATCACGTACTGGCGGCTGATCTCGTTGAGAAAGCTGTTCTTGGTCAGAATGGTCAGGGTGGCGAAGCCGCCGATCACCAGCGCGGTGACCGGCAACACCAGATGCCAGAGGTAATCGCCGAGCTTGCCCAGTGTGCTCAGTTGGTCGAAGTCGTCCGAAACCAACCCCTGCACTGGAAACCAGTTGACGTAGCTGCCACCGGCGAACACCACGATCAGCAGAATGGCAAAAAGAAACGCCGGCATCGCATAGCCGATGATGATTGCCGTGCTGCTCCAGACATCGAAGGCGCTGCCGTTTCTGATTGCCTTGCGAATGCCCAGCGGGATCGAAATCAGGTAAGTGATCAGCGTCGCCCACAAGCCCAGCGACAGCGACACCGGCAGCTTCTGCACGATCAGGTCGGTGACCTTGGCGCCGCGAAAGAAACTGCTGCCCAGATCCAGCTGCGCGTAGTTTTTCAGCATCAGCCACAGGCGTTCGTGTAGCGGTTTGTCGAAGCCGTAATGGTGTTTGATCTCTTCGATCAGCGCCGGGTCCAGACCACGGCTGCTGCGGCCCGCGCCACCCACCGCGGCGACTTCGCCGCCACCGCCCATGCTGTGCCCGCCGAAGCCTTGCAGACGTGCAATGGCTTGCTCTACCGGCCCACCCGGCGCGGCCTGCACGATGAGGAAATTGACCACCAGAATGCACAGCAATGTGGGGATGATCAGCAGCAAGCGACGACTCAGATAACGCAACATGTCACTGGCCTCCCGCGAGCTGAGCGTGCATCTGCTGGGTGGTCAGCGGCTTGGCCGAGACTTCCCACCAGGTGTTGAGGCCTTCGTCGTATGCCGGTTGCACGGCCGGCATGCCAAAGCGGTTCTGATACACCGTCGGCGTGCCTTTGGAGTAGTAGTTGGGAATCATGTAGTAACCCCATTGCAGCACCCGGTCGAGGGCGCGGGCGTAATGCACCATGGTTTGGCGGCTGTTGGCCTGGACCAGTCCGTCGATCAGTTGATCGACTGCCGGATCGGCCAGCACCATCGCGTTCGAACTGCCGACCTGCGTGGCACTTTGCGAGCCATACAGGCTGTACAACTCGCGGCCCGGGGAGACGATCGGGTCGCCACTGCGCGGGAAAGCGCAGACGATCATGTCGTAGTCGCGGGCGTTGAGACGGTTGATGTATTGCGCTGAATCGATGCGCCGCAGATTGAGGGTGATGCCGATCTGCGCGAGGGTGCGTTTGAACGGCAGCAGCATGCGATCGAAGCCGCCCTGACCGTCAAGAAAGGTGAATTCCAGCGGCTCACCGGCAGCGTTGACCAGGCGATTGTGTTGCGGCGTCCAGCCGGCTTCGGCGAGCAGCTTCAGCGCTTGCAATTGCTTATCGCGGATGTAGCCGCTGCCGTCGGTTTTCGGCGCTTGATACACCGTGGTGAAAACCTCATCGGGGACCTTGCCGCGCAGCGGTTCGAGGATCTGCAATTCCTCGGCGTCGGGCAGCGCCGTGGCGGCCATTTCACTCTTCGGCCAGAAGCTGTTCTGGCGCACGTAGAAGCCCCGCATCATCTGCTTGTTGGTCCATTCGAAATCCCACAGCAGGCTGATCGCCTGACGCACGCGGCGATCCTTGAAGATCGGGTTTTGCAGGTTGAACACGAAGCCTTGGGCGGCGGTGGGTTTTTCCGGGGCCAGGATTGCTTGCTGCAGACGCCCGTCGCGCAGGGCCGGGCTGTCGTAGCCGACGACGTAACCGGACGAGGAAAACTCGCGGTTGTAGTCAAAGGCACCGGCCTGCAACAGCTGCCGGGCGACGTCGGTGTCACCGTAGAAATTCACCGTCAGCGTGTCGAAATTGTACATCCCGCGACTGACCGGCAGGTCTTTGCCCCACCAGTCCGGGTCGCGCTGGAAACTGATGCTGCGCCCGGCGTCGACCTTGCTCACCCGGTACGGGCCGCTGCCGAGCGGCGGCTCGAAACCGCCGCCGTTGGCAAAGTCGCGGGTTTTCCACCAGTGTTCGGGCACCACGCGCATCGTCGCCAGATCCAGCGCCAGCGTGCGGTTGAGGTTGTTCTTGAAGGTGAACCGCACTTGCCGCGGGCCTTCGATCAGCACGTCCTGCACATCGGCGTACTGCTGGCGATAACTGAGGCTGCCCTTGGTCATCAGCAGATTGAAGGTGTAGCGCACATCTTCGGCGGTGATCGGCGTGCCGTCGGCAAACCGCGCCTTGGGGTTGAGGGTGAAACGCACCCAGAGCCCGTCGGGATCGCGCTCGAGCTGCTCGGCGACCAGACCGTAAACGGTGTAGGGCTCATCGAGCGAGCGGAACGCCAGTGGCGCATACACCCAGTCGTTGACCTGCACCACGGAAATGCCCTGATCGGCATACGGGGTGATGTAGTTGTACTGGCCGATCTCCATCGACGCGCGGCTGAGCGAACCGCCCTTGGGCGCCTTGGGATCGACGAAATCGAAATGCTGGAAATTCGCCGGATACTTCGGCGCCTCGCCGTACACCGTCAGCGCATGGCTGCCGGCGGCCAGCGCCGAGGGGCCGGAGCACAGCAGCGCGCTGCCAAGCAGCAGGGCGGCGATGTTGCGCATGAATCTCATGAAGTCACTCCCAAAATCCCTGAATGGTCACGGAACCCTTGTGGGAGCTGGCTTGCCAGCGATAGCGGTGAGTCAGTCAACATTCATTTCACTGACAATCCGCCATCGCTGGCAAGCCAGCTCCCACAGGGTTTTGCGGTGCTCGTTCTTTAGAAGTGGTATGTCATGCGCGCAAACAGGGTGCGCCCCAGCGGGTCGGTGTAGCGCGGGTCATAGCCGCTCTGGAAGTTGTAGGCCTGGTTGGAGAACGGCGGGTTGCGGTCGAAGACGTTCTTCATCCCGGCATCGACATCCAGCACTTTGTTGAAGGTGTAGCCGGCCGACAGGTCCCACACCGAATACGAGGCCACGCGCGAATGGGTGTCGCGGTCGTAGTCGTTGTAACCAGTGGTAAAGCGGTTGGTCAGCGCTGCCCGCGCCGCGCCCAGGCTCCAGCTGCCGGTGAGGTTGTGCTTCCAGCGCGCGATCACGCCGTCACCCTGAAAGTCGCCGACCTTGTCGGTGAACGGGCCTTTGATGGTGCTCTGGAAGTCGTACTCGTCGACATAAGTGCCTTGCAGGCCGAGGCCAAACTGACCGTACGGCGTATTCGGGAAGCGATAGTCGAGCGACACATCGACGCCGTTGGTTTCGACGATGCCGAGGTTGGCGTTGCCGGTGACGATGTAATTGAGCGTGCCGTCGGCGTTACGCACGAAGCGATCCTGATAGGAACCGGCCTGATCGAACACGGTGGATTCCGGAAACGGCTGGATCTGGTTGGAAATGTGAATCCACCAGAAATCCAGACCCACCGAGAGGTTGCTGATCGGCTGATAGACGAAGCCCAGGGTCACGTTGCGCGCCTTTTCCGGGGCCAGGTCTTCGTTGCCGCCGATCTGGTTGAGGAACTGCTGACCGCAATCGCGGCCACCGTTGCCGCCCGGTTGCACTACGCCGCCGGTACACAGCACCGGGTCGTTGTAGAAGCCCTGGGTAAAGGTGATGCTGCGCGGCGAATACAGCTCGTACAGCGACGGCGCCCGGAAGCCTTCACTGTAGGCGCCCCGCACCACCAGCTCTTTCAATGGCTGATATCGGAACGAGTATTTCGGGTTGGTGGTGCTACCGAAGTCGCTGTATTTGTCGTGGCGCACGGCGGCGGACAGTTCGAGGCTGTCGAGCACCGGTACGTTGATTTCGGCGTAGGCGGCTTTGACGCTGCGGTCGCCCTCGACACTGCCGTTGGGGTCGATGCCGAGGCTCTGGATGTCGCCGGCGAACTGTTCGAAGTCCTGATGGAATTTCTCTTTGCGGTACTCGCCACCCAAGGCCAGACCGGACGGGCCGGCGCCGAACCAGTCGCCGATCTCACGGCTGATGCGCCCGTCGAAACCGGCCACCCGACCCACCGCGGTGGAATAGGCGCCGTGGTACGCGGCGTTATCGATGTACTGCTGACCAGCCGCCGATTGCGGGCCGAACGGGTTGAGCAAACCGCTGGCCAGACCGTCGATCATCGCCTGATCGCTGACATAACCGCTGGTGACGCTGGAAACGATCTTGTTCTGGTTGTACGAGGCGCCGACGTTGTAATCCCAACCACCGACCAGGCCATCGAAGCTGAGCAAGAAGCGCTGGCTGGTGTTCTGGTCTTTCGATTCGCGCGGGCCGGCGGCGGTTTCACGCCAGTTGACGTCGACCGGTTGCGTCGGGTCGAGAGCGAACTCGGTCGGCGCCGGGGTGATGCCGTTGCCGGGGTAGTAGGGCGACGAGCCGTCGAGGCTCAGACCGGTCAACGGTGCCGGGCCGACGGCGACGGCGTTGTTGTTGCGCGACCAGAAATATTCCAGATTGACGTTGTGATCGTCGCCGAGCTTGCCGGTGGTCTTGCCGAAGAACGAAGTCTTCTCGGTCTGTGGCACCAGATCGATGAACTCACGGGTGCTGAAGCGGCACAAACCGTCGCGGGCGATCAGGTTGGGACCGTTGCAGTTGCTGGCGGCCAACGGGTTGGTCGCGTTGCCGTTCTGGCTGTAGTTGCCGGGGAACGCGGTGCCGGAGGTCTGATCGAGGCCGCGGCCGGGGGCGTAGTCGGTGGCGAAGGAGCGGTCGTTGGCGTCGAGGTTCTGCTGCTTGTTGTAGTTGAACACGCCGAGCACGTTGAAGCGGTCTTCTTCCAGATCGCCATAGCCCCAACTGGCGCTCATGTCTTTGGTTGCACCGCCGCCGCTGTGGGTCGGGGTTTCGCCGCCGAGGGTCAACGCGCCGTCGGTGAGGGATTTTTTGGTGATGAAGTTGATCACGCCGCCGATCGCATCGGTGCCGTACAGCGCCGAGGCGCCGTCGCGCAGCACTTCCACGCGCTCGATGGCGGCAAACGGGATCATGTTCAGATCCACCGCGCCGCCCGCCGAGTTGGTGCCCGACAAGGCGTTGTTGGCCAGGCGCCGGCCGTTGAGCAGCACCAGCGTCTTGTTCGCGCCGATGCCGCGCATGTCGGCGAACGAGGCACCGCCAGTCGCCGCACCCACGGAGCCTGCGCTGTTGTTGATCGACTGGCTGCCGGTGATGCGCTGGACCAGTTCGGCGGTGGTGGTCACGCCCTGTTTGCGCAGTTCATCGGCCTTGAGAATGGTGATCGGCACCGCGGTTTCCGCATCGACCCGGCGAATCGCCGAACCGGTCACTTCCACCCGTTGCAGTTGCGTGGTGGGCGCGACCACCGCGGCTGCTGCCGGGGCACTGGCGTTGTCGTCCTCGGCCGCTTGCACGGTGCCGGCGCCCATGCCCATGGCCACCAGGTACAGCGGAACGAAACGATGGCGAGAGATCGAGGCCACCAAGGGTTTGAGCGTGAAGCGTGGAGTGTTCATCAGCATGGTTGTTTCCGACTTTTATCAGACGTTATCGAAATGGCCTTGTGAGCCGCTCATTGCTCCGCTACCGGTGATACCGCGTGCGGAAAACCACTTTCTTCAAGCAAGCCGATCCCCTCCGAACACGCGTGGCGTTTTTTCGGTCGGCCGATTACGACGGGATTCGCTCAGCGGTGCCGCGTGCGACGTTCAAGTCACGCGCGGCACCGCATTCAATGGGTGGTCATCACCGAAATCTTGCTGATGCCCGAGCGCTCGATGGAGGCCATGGCTTTCGCCACCTGGCCGTAATTGACGGCGGCGTCGGCCTGCAACTGCACACGGACGTCGGCGTCCTTGGCCTTGACTTCCTTGAGGCTGGCTTCCAGGGATTCGGGGGCCAGCTCGGTCTTGGCCAGATAGAACTTGCCGTCCTGATCGACGCTGACCACCACCGGGTCTTTCTTTTCGGCGGGGGCGACGGCGTCGGTTTTCGGCAGGTTGACCTTGATCGCGTTGGTCATCAGCGGCGCGGTGACGATGAACACCACCAGCAGCACGAGCATCACGTCGACCAGCGGCGTGACGTTCATTTCGCTGAGCACTTCATCGCTGTCTTGAGTCGAGAAAGACATCAGCTGGCCTCCCGCACGGCGCTGGTGGTTTTGCTGGCAATGGCCTGACGGCTGATGGAAAACGCGCTGCGCGAGGCGAGGGCGTCGAAGTCGTGGGCGAAGTCATCCATGTCCGCCGAGGCGAGCTTCAGGCGCCGTAGAAAGAAGTTGTAAATCAGCACTGCCGGCACCGCGACGGCAATACCCACACCGGTGGCGATCAGCGCGTGGCCGATCGGCCCGGCGACCGCTTCGAGGCTGGCCGAACCGGTTTCGCCGATGCTTTTCAGCGCTTCCATGATGCCCCACACCGTACCGAACAGGCCGATGAACGGCGCGGTGCTGCCGATGCTGGCGAGGATTGCCTGACCGTTTTCCAGCGAGCGGCGTTCCTTCTGGATCTGCTGGCGCAGGTTGCGTTCCAGACGATCGGAGCGGTTGATGGTGTGCGCCAGTTGTTGCGTGGTGCGCGGCGACTCCTCCACCAGCAATGCCTCGAAACCGCTGCTGGCGATGCGCGCCAGCGAACCCGGATACTGGCTGGCGTGCTCGGCGGCGGTGAGCAGGTCCGGCGCGCTCCAGAAGGCTTTGGTGAACTGTTTGTTCTGCGCTTTCTGGCGCAGGTACTGCGCCGACTTGACCAGCAGGATCGCCCAACTGACCACGGAAAACAGCACCAGCCCCCAGAGGACACCGGGGACAATCATCGAAGACAAATCGTTCATGGTTACACCTCGCTTGCGTTGATCAGTTATGAGTCGGTTGTGCCGTCACTGCGGCAATTTGAAATCGATGGTCTGGGTAGCGAAGCCGTCGATCGGCGTGTCACCGCGCTTGGCCGGAATGAACTTCCAGTTCTTCACCGCAGCGACAGCGGCGTCATCGAGTTGCGGCTTGCCGCTGGATTTGGTCACCGTCACCGAGCCCGCGCGACCGTTGGCCAGCACCTGAATGCGCAACACCACGCTGCCTTCCCAGTTGCGTCGCAATGCCAGCGACGGGTATTCCGGCGGTGGGTTGCCCAGACTGGCGAGGCCGGAAATCGCTGCCGACTCTTTTACTGGCGCGGGCGGGGCGGCCGGTGCCGGCGGCGCGCTCGGTGTCGCCGGTGCAGCAGGGGCGGCCGGTTGTGGCGGGGCCGGCGGCGCTTTCGCGGGCTCGACCTTTTTCACCGGTTTGGGCTTTTCGACCGGTTTCGGTTTTTCGATCGGCTTGGGCTTTTCCACCGGTTTGGGCGGTGGCTTGACCGCGTCCTCGTCTTCCACCGGTTGTTCAGGCTCTGGCGGTGGTGGCGGAGGCGGCGGGGGTGGCGGTTCCGGAGTCGGCGGTGCCGGTGGCGTCGGGCTGGTCAGCTCGACGGTCATTTCCGGAATCTGCGGCGGCGTCGGTAATGGCTCGGTGCGGGACTGCTGGAGAAACCACCAGGCAGCCCCGTGTATCAGCGCCGACACGGCCACCAGCAAGACCATCTGCTGTTTATTCAGACCGCCGGGTCGTGAGGTATTGGCTGTGAAGGCCGGCCTGCCCGTTGGCGGCGGGACCGGCGCTTCCCGCAACGGCCCCGGCAGGGTTTTGTGCTTTACCGCATCGTTCATTAAAGCTCCCTCGGGTAGATGAAGGGCAATAAGCCGCCGTCCGAACATCGGGTGAATGTTCGAGTGGGTGAATGCAACTTTCTTCAAGGTGTGCAGAAGCCGATAGTGGAACTATCCAATTAACAAGGCTTGTGCAAACTTACTGGCTCAGTGCCATCGACTTCGATTGTTCATTCGCCATTCCATGGTTGTTGTTCTATTGCTCAAAACACAGCTGGGTGTCTCATGCCTGTTACATATTGCAACCGTTGTGCCAGATGTTGCTGAAACGTAGCGCGCTTATTTCGCTGCTGTTACGCATGTCGCATTTATATAAGTTTGCTCATGACCAGGCGTTTGTGATGGCGCGCAGTGAGCCGTTACCCCGTCGGGCGGGGCTTTTTCAAAGGCGAGTCGGGCTTGTCGCTTTATTGCGCTAAATAGCGGAACAGAGCGGTTGCGCGGCTGCCGGCCGGTGCACGTGCTGGTGCGCGGCGGACTGATTTGGTGCGGGTCAATGTTCTAGCGGGTCACGGGCTGTTTTCCTTGTTTTTGTTTAACGGAAACCGATGCACTAGTGCTGGTCTGGTTATTCGGCTGGAACGCTTTTGGTGCAGCGGTAATTAGCTGGAAGTTATTGTTCGACAATTCTGTAGTTGCGCCGATTACCGCCTCGTACAGCTGCGTCATATTTAAAAAGTAAATAGCACCGCGCTCTCGGCCAACCAGTAGATGGCCGAACACGACGTGCAGTTGAAGTCAGGTAATAAAGTAAGCAGGGCGGCTGTTCGGATGAACCGGGCCTGGAGCGCACAGATAATAGTGGCGAGTGATACGGCAGAACGTTTGAAGATTCACGCGGTGAACTCCTTGTTGCCAGCCCGGATACGCGAACTTTTGGTTCGGTATCGCACCTTACAAGAACGCGGATAGCGTTCGATGATTGCTCTTGGTGCGGGATGGGCACCGCCAGCGCTGTTGTGCGAGGTATGAATTCGCAAGTCGGCAGTGCATGGGAAAACCGTGCCAGAACCGTTACACCGGCAGATTATTTCTACACCCGGGCCACAGGCATCTACGCTGTGGCAAAGGTTTTTTCGGGGGATTGGCTATGTATCAGCTCTATGGGCACAAGAATTCTGGCGCCGCGGCGATCGAGGCGGCACTGGAGTTATGCCAGATTGCTTATCGCTTCATTGATAACGAAGCCAGTGCGGAGGCCGCCGAGGCGTTGGCCAAACTCAATCCGCTGAAACAGATTCCGACCTTGCAACTGCCCGACGGCAGCGCGATGACCGAGAGCGCGGCGATTCTGATCCACCTGGGGCTGACGTTTCCCCAATCCGGCCTGCTGCCCGCCGAGGCGGCGGATCGTGACCAGGCGATTCGCGGCCTGGCCTACATCGTCAGCAATTGTTATGCGGCCATCGGCATCATCGATTACCCCGAGCGCTGGTTGATCACGCCCGACGAAGGCGCACGGCAGAACCTGATCGACGGCGCGCGCCGGCGTTTGCACTTCAGTTGGGAGCTGTTTGCCGACCAGTTCTCCGGCGAGCTGTACCTGGACGACGAGACGCCGGGGGCGCTGGATGTGCTGGCGGCGGTGGTGACGCGTTGGGAGGGTAGCCGCGAGCATCTGCGCCATGCGCGACCGGGGTTCTACGCCTGGCTGCAACGCATCGACCGCCACCCGGTGCTGGCGCCGGTGTTTGCGCGGCACTGGCCAACCTGAGCGCAATCGGTAACCAATGTGGGAGCGAGCCTGCTCGCGAAAGCGTCCGGTCAGCGCCGAATAAGTCGGCTGGCAGACCGCTTTCGCGAGCAGGCTCGCTCCCACAGGGGATTGGGGTGAATGTTGAGGGGCTTATTCCCCGCGGATGTACTGCTCCAGCTGTTTGATCAGCTCGGCCTGTTCGGCAATCGCTTCCTTGACCAGGTCGCCGATCGACAGCAGGCCGATCAACTGGCCGTCCTCGACCACCGGCAAGTGGCGCAGGCGTTTGTCGGACATGATGCCCAGGCAGGTGTCGACGGTTTGTTTGGTGTCCACGGTGATCACATCCTTGACCATGATGTCGCGCACCGGCGTGCCGACCGATGAGCGACCGTGCAGCACCAGTTTGCGCGCGTAATCGCGCTCGCTGATGATGCCGACCACCTTGGCGTTCTCTACCACCAGCAGGGCGCCGACGTTTTTCTCGGCCATCCTCACCAGCGCTTGCAACACCATGTCATTGGGGCTGACCTGATGCACTTCCTGATTTTTCTGATCTTTGAGCTTGAGCAGTTGGGCGACGGTCTTCATGGCGGTTACTCAGGTGTTGTCGTTGTTCACCAAGCATCGTAGACGCAGCCGCGCAGGGCAAGGTGGCAAAGCGGCAGATAGCGTGCAAAAAACGCCATTTGCCGGGTTTTCTGCGGTTCAAGCGCTGATTTATCGCCAAGGTCATTTCCGGCAATGCCGGGTAGAATGCCGGTCTATCCAGATTCCGAGGTTGCAGTGGTGGATTTACCGCAGGGCTTCGTCCTGACCCGGCACTGGCGCGATACGCCAGCCGGCACCGAAGTCGAGTTCTGGCTGGCGACCGACGCCGGGCCGCGCCGTGTGCGCTTGCCGCATCAGCCGTCGGTAGCGTTCATTCCCGCCGAGCAGCGCGAAGCCGCCGAGCGCTTGTTGCACGACGAAAAGAACGTCGAACTGCGCCCGCTGGCCCTGCAGGATTTCGAGCATCGTCCGGTGCTGGGTCTGTATTGCCAGCAACACGGCCAGTTGATGCGCCTGGAAACCGCCCTGAGCCGCGCCGGCGTCGATGTGTTCGAAGCCGATGTGCGCCCGCCGGAGCGCTATCTGATGGAGCGCTTCATCACCGCACCGGTCGTTTTCAGCGGTACAGCCGACGCTGACGGCGTATTGCTCAATGCTCAGCTCAAACCCGATCCCAAATACCGGCCGACGCTGCGCCTGGTGTCGCTGGACATCGAAACCACGGAAACCGGCGAGCTGTACTCAATCGCGCTGGAAGGCTGCGGTCAGCGCCAGGTGTACATGCTCGGCGCGCCGAACGGTGACGCGAGCATCGTCGACTTCGATCTCGAATATTGCGATTCGCGCACGCTGCTTCTGAAAAAGCTCAACGAGTGGTTCGCGCAGCACGACCCCGACGCAATCATCGGCTGGAACGTCGTGCAATTCGATTTGCGCATCCTGCACCAGCATGCGCGACGCCTCGGTGTGCCGTTGAAAATCGGCCGTGGCGGCGAAGAAATGCAATGGCGCGAGCACGGCAGCCGCAATCACTATTTCGCCTCAGCGGCCGGGCGGCTGATCATCGACGGCATCGAAGCATTGCGTTCGGCGACCTGGAGCTTTCCGTCGTTCAGTCTGGAAAACGTCGCGCAGACCCTGCTCGGCGAAGGCAAGGCCATCGATAACCCGTACCAGCGCATGGACGAAATCAACCGCATGTTCGCCGAGGACAAACCGGCGCTGGCCAAATACAACCTCAAGGACTGCGAACTGGTCACGCGGATCTTCGCCAAGACTGAGCTGCTGACCTTTTTGCTCGAACGCGCCAGCGTCACCGGCCTGCCGGCGGATCGCAGCGGTGGTTCGGTGGCGGCCTTCACTCATCTGTATATGCCGCTGATGCACCGCCAGGGTTTCGTTGCGCCAAATCTGGGCACCAATCCGCCGCAGGCCAGCCCCGGCGGCTTTGTCATGGACTCGCAGCCGGGGCTCTACGAATCGGTGCTGGTGCTCGATTACAAGAGCCTGTATCCGTCGATCATTCGCACCTTTCTGATCGACCCGGTCGGGCTGATCGAAGGCTTGCAGCACCCGGACGACGCCGATTCGGTGCCGGGCTTTCGCGGCGCACGCTTCTCACGCACGCGGCACTGCCTGCCGTCGATTGTCTCGCGGGTGGCCGAGGGCCGCGAGACCGCCAAGCGCGAGCACAACGCGCCACTGTCGCAAGCGCTGAAGATCATCATGAACGCGTTCTATGGCGTGCTCGGCTCCAGCGGTTGCCGTTTTTTCGATACGCGACTGGCGTCATCGATCACCTTGCGCGGCCACGAGATCATGTTGCGCACCCGCCAGTTGATCGAAGCGCAGGGCCACGCGGTGATCTATGGCGACACCGACTCGACCTTCGTCTGGCTGCGGCGCCCGCATGGCCAGGAGGAGGCAGCGCAGATCGGCCATGCGCTGGTGCAGCACGTCAACGACTGGTGGCGTGAGCATGTGCGCAAGGAATATGGGCTGGAAAGTGCGCTGGAATTGCAATTCGAGATTCACTACAAACGCTTTCTGATGCCGACCATTCGCGGCGCGGAGGAGGGCAGCAAGAAACGCTATGCCGGCCTTGTCACCCGCGCCGATGGTAGCGAAGAAATGGTCTACAAGGGCCTGGAAACCGTGCGCACCGACTGGTCGCTGCTGGCCCGGCAATTTCAGCAGGAGCTGTATCAACGGATTTTCCAGCGCAAGCCATACCAAGATTACGTGCGCGACTATGTGCGCAAGACGCTGGCCGGTGAGTTCGATGATCGCCTGATCTATCGCAAACGCCTGCGCCGCACCCTCGACGATTACGAACGCAACGTGCCGCCGCATGTACGCGCGGCGCGCCTTGCCGATGACTACAACGCCGAGCACGGGCGCCCGCGGCAATACCAGAACGGCGGCTGGATCAGCTACGTGATCACGCTGGCCGGCCCGGAGCCGCTGGAAGTGCGCCGCGCCGCCATCGATTACGACCACTACATCACCCGGCAACTGCAACCGGTGGCGGATGCGATTCTGCCGTTCGTCGATGACGATTTCTCAACCCTGATCGGCGGGCAACTGGGCCTGTTTTGAGTCGAGCAGTTGCAGCGTCCACTCATCGAGAATGCCGTGGAAATACCGCTCCAGCGCCTGATCGAACACGCTGTCCGCGCCGGCGAACTGGGCGAACAGGGTCATCGAGGAGTGGAATTTCAAATCATCGGGATGACCGAAAATCTCGTTGATCGAGCGCTCCGGCACGGCGAGCACCCATTGCGTGCAGGTGTGCAATCGTGCGCCGAGCAAGTCGTGCGCCAGATACGCTCGCGCTTCTTCGGCCGAGCCGATGGCAAAGCGTCGCGCCATCTCGCTGCCGCCCAGCCCGGCGAACTGCGGAAAGACGAACCACATCCAGTGACTGCGCTTGCGGCCCTCGCCAAGCTCACGCTGGACGCGCTCAAACACCGGGTCTTGCGCCTGGATGAAACGTTGCAGGTTGAACGGGTCGTGCTGATCCGTGCTTCTCATCGCGAAGCCCTCGCCAGTCGGCAGCGGCTCAGACCATGGCCAGCCGCTGCTTGCGTTGTGGCGCCTGGAACACCTGGTCCAGCGCCGCCAGATCCCCGGCCTCCAGTTGCAGCTGCGCGGCTTGGGCATTGAGTTGCACGTGCTCCGGGCGCACAGCCTTGGGAATCGCAATCAGGCCATCCTGACGCAGAATCCACGCCAGCGAAACCTGTGCCGGGGTGACCCCGTGACGAGCGGCAATGTCTTTGAGCACCGGCTCGGCGAGCATGGCACCGCCCTGGCCGATCGGACAGTAGGCCATCAGCGGCATGCGCTGGTGCTGGCACCACGGCAACAGATCGAATTCGATACCGCGCTCTTCGAGGTTGTAGAGCACCTGATTGGTCGCGCATTGCGAACTGGAGAGTTCTTCAAGGTCGTCGACGTCGAAATTCGACACGCCCCACCGGCCGATCTTGCCGTCCTCGCGCAGGCGTTCGAACGCCTCGACGGTTTCTTCCAGCGGATACTGGCCGCGCCAATGCAACAGATAGAGGTCGATGTAATCGGTGTCGAGCCGGCGCAGGCTGCGCTCGCAGGCTTGCGGGATGCCTTTGCGGCTGGCGTTGTGCGGGTAGACCTTGCTGACCAGAAATACCTGGTCGCGGATGCCGGTAATGGCCTCGCCAACCACCGTTTCGGCACCGCCCTCGGCGTACATTTCGGCGGTGTCGATCAGCGTCATGCCCAGTTCGATGCCGCTGCGCAACGCCGTCACCTCACGCTTGTGCGCCGAGCGGTCCTCACCCATGCGCCAGGTGCCCTGGCCAATCACCGGCACCTGCACGCCGGCCAACTCGAGGGTACGCATGCAAACCTCCTTTTGTGGATATGTCGATTCCTTTAATGGGCAGCAGGATAGTCCAGATCGTTCCCACGCTCTGCGTTCCGGCTCGAGAAGGAACGCAGAGCGTCCCCGGCTGCATTCCCACGCGGGAGCGTGGGAACGATCGGTGAGGGGGGCTTTGATCGTTCCCACGCTCCGCGTGGGAATGCCTCAAGGGACGCTCCGCGTTCCAGCTTGTGAGGGCGCGCAGAGTGTCGCGGGCTGCATTCCCACGCGAGCATGGGAATGCTCTGGAGTGGGTTATTTAGCGGAGAACTTCAGCACGACGCTCTGGGTATAAGTCTGCCCCGGGTCGAGGCGGGTGCTCGGGAAGTTCGGTTGATTCGGCGAGTCCGGGTAGTGCTGGGTCTCGAGGGTGAACGCGCCCCAGTGCGGATACACCTTGCCGCCCTTGCCCTTGACCGTGCCGTCGAGGAAGTTGCTGGTGTAGAACTGCACACCCGGCTCGCTGGTGAACAGCTGCAGATGCCGGCCCGATTGCGGATCGCTGACTTCAGTGGCGACTTTGCTGATATCACCCTTGGTGTCCAGCGCCCAGTTGAAGTCGAAGCCACCCTGTTTCGGCTCGGCAAATTTCAGCTGCGGATGGTCAGCCTTGATGTGCGTGCCGATGGGCGTCGGTTTGGTGAAGTCCATCGGCGTGCCCGCAACGGGCGCCAGTTCGCCGGTCGGAATCAGCTTGGCGGTGACCGGGGTGTAATGGCTGGCGTTGAGCGTAGCGACCTGTTTGAGAATGTCGCCATTGCCGGCGCCGGCGAGGTTGAAGTAACTGTGGTTGGTCAGGTTCAGCACCGTCGGTTTATCGGTGGTCGCCTTGTAATCGATGCGCAGCTCGTTGGCATCGGTCAGACGGTAGGTCACTTCGGTGGTGAGGTTGCCGGGGAAACCCATTTCACCATCTGCCGACAGATAGGTCAGGGTCACGCCGACCGAATCCTTGTCCTTGGTTTCCTCGGCTTTCCAGACTCTCTTGTCGAAACCCTGGGTGCCGCCATGCAGCGCGTTGGTCTTGTCGTTCTGCGGCACTTGATAGCGCTTGCCGTCCAGTTCGAAAGCGCCGTCGGCCAGGCGATTGCCGAAGCGGCCGATGGTCGCGCCGAAATACGCGGTGCCTTTCTGGTAGCCCTGCACATCGTCAAAACCGAGCACCACGTCGTCGAACTTGCCGTGCTTGTCGGCGACTTTCAGCGATTGCAGGGTCGCGCCGTACGTGATGACCGTGGCTTGCATGCCGTGGCTGTTGCGCAGGATGTATTGCTCGACGGGGGTGCCGTCGTTGGTTTTGCCGAAGGCTTTGTGTTCGGCGGTCAGGCCCGCCGCGTTGGCAGAGAGGGTAGTGATCATCAGGGACAGTCCGAGGCCGGAAAGCAGGTGACGGGATTGAAGCATGGTTGACCTTCCTTTTTGTTGTTGTTTTCGAAATCTGCAATTAGTCATGCTATTGGAAAATTAACAGAGGATTTATAGCCGACATCATGGTGAATGCAAATATAAAGTCCGACTAATTGACGATGTGTGATTGGCCGAAGGTCGGTTCACGCGCCGGGCACTGCACTTTTTCGCAATCGGCGGCTCTATCCATGGCCAGGATGCGGTGACTCCCGTCGCACCGGAATGTGCCAGTTCGAGAATTCATGCCGAGCGCTTTTAACCTGATCGTCTCTCTGTTTCGTCGGCCCTGCCTGCTGTTGGCTTGCCTGTCGTCGCTGCTGTTCAGCGGTTGCAGCCACCAGAACGGCAACGGCTTCATCACCCAGATGCGTGAGGGTCAACCGCAGGAATTTCTGCAGACCAGCGTCGACCGCATGGCCACGCTGGCCATGCGCGACAACCTCAACAGCCTCTATCGCCTGATGGGCAAGCTGTACTTGCGCAACCCTGAAGAGCTGCGCAAATCGGGTTTTCTCAACATCAATACCGCGGTGAAACAAGTGCGCCTGGCCGTCGAGCAGCAACAGCCGCTGCCGGTGCTCGGCGGGCGCAAGGACCTCGCCGCGCTGAGCTACGCAATGAGCCCGGAATTTCTCGGCGACCGCGTCGGCGCGTTCATCTATGCGATCGGCAGCATGCTGGTCACCGCGCACGGCAATCGCACCGAGTTCTACATGACTGACGCGATCAACCCGACCTTCGTTCACAACGCTGCACGCAATATCGAAAAAGCCACGTGGATTTTGTCCCAGCGCCAGAACAAGGAAGGTCAGCCGCTGCTGTTTTCCAATGAGATCTCGGAAGAGGGCACCAACCTGAGCTTCGCCACCGAATTCAGCAAGATTGTGGCGCGTCTGGATCTGCTGACGCAGATGCTTGATGAGCGCTATCGCAGGATCGGATTGAATTACGCGCAGAGTTTGCTGTTTTTGAATTTTTTGCCGGTGCAGTGAGCGCGGTGATGAGCCTACACATCAAACCCTGTGGGAGCTGGCTTGCCAGCGATGGGGCCGGGTCAGTCAATATGTTTAGTGCCTGATCCACCGCCATCGCTGGCAAGCCAGCTCCCACAGGGATGGCGGCGCGGCAATAAAATTTGTATACAATCGCTCGCCTCGATTGATCCAAATGGAGCTGCATCCGTCATGACCGACCCCGCGAGCGCCGATTTCAGCCGCGTCGACCCCAGCGTCCGCGCCGACAAACTGCCCATCGCCGCGTTACTGGCATTCGCCATGACCGGTTTCATCGCCATCCTCACCGAAACCCTGCCGGCCGGACTGCTGCCGCAAATCGGCGCCGGCCTCAACGTCAGCGAAGTGCTCGCCGGGCAACTCGTCACGCTGTACGCGCTGGGTTCGATCGTCGCAGCGATTCCGCTCACCGTGGCCACGCGCGGCTGGCCACGGCGGCGGGTGTTGCTGATGACGGTCGGCGGTTTTCTGCTGTTCAACACCGTTACCACGTTTTCCAGCCATTACGGCCTGACCCTGGCGTCGCGTTTCCTTGCCGGGATGGCGGCAGGATTGTCATGGGGAATCATGGCCGGCTACGCGCGCGGCATCGTGCCGGTGCATCAGCAGGGGCGGGCGCTGGCGATTGCCATGCTCGGCACCCCGGTGGCGCTGTCACTGGGCACGCCGGCCGGGACCTGGCTGGGCAACCTGATCGGCTGGCGCGCCTCGTTCGGGATCATGTCGGCGCTGGCGCTGGTATTGGCGGCGTGGATCGTCATCGCCGTGCCGGATCGTCCGGGCCAGGCCAGCGATGAACGCCTGCCCTTGCTCGAATCGCTGCGCTTGCCGGGTGTGCGGCCGGTGCTATTCGTAGTGCTGACCTGGATGCTTGGGCACAACATTCTCTATACCTACATCGCGCCGTTCCTGGCTCAGGCCGGTCTGGCGGACCGGGTCGATCTGGTGCTGCTGGTGTTTGGCCTGTGTTCGCTGGTGGGCATCTGGATCATCGGCCTGCTGGTCGATCGCTGGTTGCGCAAGCTGACCCTGATCAGTCTCGCGCTGTTCGCCTTGACCGCTTTGGTGCTGGCACTGACCGCTCCATCCCCGCTGGTTGTTTATGTCTGCATGGCGGTGTGGGGGCTGTCTTTCGGCGGTTCGGCGACGTTGTTGCTGACCTCGGCAGCGGACTCGGCGGGCGACCACGTCGACGTGGTGCAGGCGATGCTCACCACCTCATGGAACGTCGCGATTGCCGGCGGTGGTCTGTTTGGCGGCGTGTTGCTGGACCGGGCCGGGGCGATGTCGTTTCCGTGGGCGCTGCTGATCCTGTCGCTGATCGCCCTGGCCACGGTGTGGTGCAACAGAACCCACAGCTTCAAGGCGGGGCGGCGGGTGCATTGATCTTGGAAACGCCGCTCAACCCTGTGGGAGAGAGCCTGCTCGCGAAAACGGTGGGGCAGGCGACTCATTTGTCGACTGATACGACGCCTTCGCGAGCAGGCTCGCTCCCACAGAGGGAAATCGGCGGTGGATTCGATATGGCATAACGATAGACCGCATCGATATATGTGGTTATAAGAAAAATCGCTATGCTGCGGGCCAGATTTTTCCTGTCGTTTTTCTGGACGGTTTAATGGAATTGGCAAATTTCGGCCTGGTGATTGCCGGGCTGGTGGTGGGTTTTATCGTCGGCATGACCGGTGTCGGCGGTGGTTCGTTGATGACGCCGATCCTGCTGTGGTTCGGCATCAACCCGGCAACCGCAGTGGGCACCGACCTGCTGTACGCCGCCATTACCAAATCCAGCGGCGTCCTCGTCCACAGGAAAAACAAGAACATCGACTGGGCCATCACCGGCTGGCTGACCCTCGGCAGCGTGCCGGCAGTGGCCATGACCCTGTGGTTTCTCAGCACCCTGCACACCGCGCCCGAGGCGATGAACGCGATCATCAAACAGGCGCTGGGCTTCGTGCTGTTCGCCACCGCGCTGGCGATCTTCTTCAAAAAGCGCCTGCTCGCTTTCGCCCACAAACGCGCCGGCGGCAACTACAACCCCAGCGGTTCGCGCCTCAATGTAATGACAGTGATCACCGGCCTGATCCTCGGCACCATGGTCGCCCTGACCTCGATCGGCGCCGGCGCCCTTGGCACGGTCGCCTTGTTCATCCTCTACCCGTTGCTGCCGACCCGCCGCCTGGTCGGCACCGAAATCGCCCACGCCGTCCCGCTGACCCTGGTCGCCGGCCTCGGCCACGCGAGCATGGGCAACATGGACTGGGGCGTCCTCGGCTTTCTGCTGGTCGGCTCGCTGCCCGGCATCTGGCTCGGCAGCCACCTGACCGGACGCATCTCCGACGAAGTCCTGCGCCCGTGCCTGGCGACGATGCTGGTGCTGATCGGGTACAAGTTGGCGTTTTGATCAAGCGATGACTGAAACCACCGTCCATTGCGAGGGTCGCCTCGTCATCACCGTTGAGCCGCGTGAGATGCGCATGAGCCATTGGCTGTACGCGCCGCGCATGGTCGATCGGCAGCGCGAGCAAGTGTTGCTGGATCTGACGGGCAGCCTGTGGGATTTGATCGGAACCGCTAACGAGACGGCCGATGGCATCGATCTGCTGTTGCGCAAGTACCCCGGCGACCGGGCTTCAGTGACGCTGAATGTTGAACTGGTCAGCGGTGCACTCAAGCTCGGCAGCCAGGCGGTCGATCCTGCGCAGTTGCTCTCAGCGCTTGATTCAGCGCTGGAGTGAGGCGTAATCGTCTCGGCACAGTCAGTGCTGTATGACGAATTTCATTACCGTCACCGGCAGGTTTTCGTACACCAGATCTTCAACCTCCTCCCATCCCAGTCGCGCGTATAGCGACTGCGACGTATCGGTGTACAGATACAATTGTGGCACGCCTAGCGCCGTCGCTTCTTCAACCACCCGGTTGACCAGTTGCGAGGCGATACCGCGTCCACGCTCTTCAGTCTTTACGTAAACCCCTGCCAACCAAGGCGTCAGTTCCGGGCGTAGCTTCAGATCGCTTTCGATCAGCAGTGCGCCGCCGAGCAGTCGCGAGCCTTCAAGCGCCACCACAACGCTGGGGACGGTGCCCTTGCCGCACGACTCGCGCATGTGTTCGATGCGGTCCTCGACGGTTTGCCCCGGACGAAACTCGCCCCATTCGTTGAAGTTGAGCGTCGCCAGTTCTTCAATCAATTCGGGGTGATCGCATAAGTAATCGATGTGCATGCGTGTGAACTCCATTTCATCAGCGAAAACAGCCACCCTAATGCGCCCACAGCAGGTAAGCAAATCCGTGCGGTGATCATGCCGCTCTTGTTGCGCAATGTCGTGTCTGTCCTAAGCTTCGGGAAAGGCGAAACATATTTGCCCGACTGCACCGGAACAATCGCCGCGATGCGCAATCAGTAGAGCGTGGATATCAAAAGGAGATGCGCATGCTCATCAGGTCTCTGACCCTGACATTCTTGCTGGCGATGGCCGGTCCCTTGTTCGCCGCCGACAGCGATTCGCCGCTGGCCGGCGATGTCGGCCGCGCCCGACCGCTGATCGTCATCGCACAAAGCACCGTCGACCCGGTGTGGGTCAGCCTGAAAAAGTCGCTGGAGGACCCGGCCAACAAAAAAGGCGTCACCGACCGCAACATCAAGGTCTACACCATCCTCAACATGTCTGGCCAACTCGACGGCAAAGACCTGGGCCAACAGGACACCATGGCGCTGCTGCGCTCGCTCAAGCTGGGCGCCGGGGCGTATCCGAAGGTGTTTCTGGTGGGCAAGGATGGCGAGACCAAACTCTCCGCCTCCGGTGACGAAGCCAAGGCTTTGAGTCTGGCGAAAATTTTCGAAACCATCGACGCCATGCCCATGGCCGAAAAAGAAGCCGCCGCTGCCGCGCAAGCCGCCCCGGCTGCAGCCGAACCGGAGCCTGCCAAAGGCGCGAAAGGCGCCAAGCCGAGCAAGCCGGCAAAACCGAGCAAGCCGCCAGAAATGCCGGATGATTGATCACACACTCAACTGAATAAACCCTACCCCTTGTGGGAGCGAGCCTGCTCGCGATTGCGGTCCATCAGTCACCTTATCGGTGGCTGACTCACCGGGATTCGCGAGGAGGCTCGCTCCCACATTTTTTCCTGCTCAATCAGCCACAGCACTCAAAATCCTGTGCGCAATCTTCACCCGCTCTGCAATCGGAAAGTTCTTGTTCGCCATGATCGCAATACCCACGTCTTTGCTCGGTACAAACGCCACGTACGCGCCAAAACCTGCGGTAGAACCTGTCTTGTTGATCAGTACGTTCTCGGGTTGTGGCTGCGGTGGGTTCAGCCATTGCACCTTGTGCGCCTGCATGGCCATTTCCGTGGAGTTGCCGGCGAGCAGGCGTTCGAGGCTGATCGGGTAGGGGTACATTTCCCAGCCCAGGCCCTGGGTCATATCACCGACGCGGTAGTAACCGGTGTGGGTGTTGGCAATGGTTTGGGGCAGGGGGGACGCCAGGGTTTCAGGTTTGAGATTGGCCTGCACGTAACGCAGCAGGTCCACGGCACTGGTTTTCACCGCGTAGGCTTGCAGGTCGAGGGCGCCGGGGCGGACGCGCACGGGTTTGTCGTCCTTGTCATAGCCTTGCGCGTACAGGCTCATTTGTTCGGCGGGAACGCTGAGCCAGGTGTGCTGTAAACCGAGTTTCGGCAGCAGGGTTTGCGTCATGGCTTGGTCGAACGGCTGGCCGAGGCTTTTTGCCGCCAGGTAGCCGAACAGGCCGAGGCTCGGATTGGAATACTGGCGGTGGCTGCCGGCCGGCCAGGTCGGTTTCCACTGCTGGAAGTAGCCGAGCATGGTCTCAGGCGAATCCGCATCGGCCGGGAACTGCAGCGGCAAGCCGCCGGCGCTGTAAGTGCCCAGTTGCAACACGCTGATGTTGTCGAAGGCGCTGCCGTGCAGTTCAGGCCAGAGCTGGCTGGCCTTGCTCGACAGGTCCAGTTTGCCGGTGGCCTGCGCGAAACCTGCGAGGGTGGCGGTGAAGGTTTTGCTGATCGAGCCGATTTCGAACAGGGTGTTCTCGCTGACTTTTTGCCCGGTGTCTTTCGCGGCGACGCCGTAGTTAAAGTAATGCGGCTTGCCATTGACGGTCAGCGCTACGGTCAGGCCGGCGATGTTCTGCTGCTGCATGATCGGTGTCACCGTCGCGTTGACCAGTGCTTGCAGTTGCGCGTCGTCAGGTACGGCGGCGAGGCAGGTCGTGGAACCGAAAAGCAGGCTGAACGCTGCGCAGGAAAAGGCTTTAGTTGAAGTGATGGATGACATGAATGAACCACTCTCCATGAGTGTTGATGTTGTTATCCCGCTACACTGCGGACGATTTTCTCGTGAGGTCGCTGATCAGCGCCGCCAATCTAGTCAGCTCGGCAGTCGACGACAAACGATGAAAACTCGCACGAGCCATTAGAAAAATTTGGGGTGGGGCATGATTCGACCGCAATTGCCGCTGAACGCACTGCGCGCCTTTGAAGCCTCGGCGCGTCATTTGAGCTTCACTCGCGCCGCCGTGGAATTGTGCGTGACGCAAGCGGCGGTCAGCCATCAGGTCAAAAGCCTTGAGGCGCAGCTTGGCGTCAGCCTGTTCAAACGCTTGCCCCGCGGGCTGATGCTGACCAGCGAAGGTGAAACCTTGCTGCCGGTGCTGAACACGTCCTTCGATCACATCGCACAGATCCTCGAACGCCTAGCCGGCGGGCAGTATCGCGAAACGTTGACCGTCGGCGCAGTGGGGACGTTTGCTGTGGGTTGGCTGTTGCCGAGGCTGACGGACTTCCGGGCGAAACATCCGCTCATAGATTTACGGCTGTCGACCAATAACAACCGCGTGGATGTCGCGGCGGAGGGGCTGGATTACGCGATTCGCTTCGGAGCGGGGGCGTGGCATGGCATCGAAGCGACGCGTTTGCTCGATGCGCCGCTGTCGGTACTGTGCGTGCCGGAAATCGCTCGGCATCTGCATGAACCAGCGGACCTGTTGCAGCAGACCTTGCTGCGTTCCTATCGCACCGATGAGTGGCCGCAGTGGTTTCAGGCAGCCGGCTTGGCAACTCACGCCGCGCCGCCGCAAAGCATCATGTTCGATTCGTCATTGGCGATGATGGAAGCTGCCATTCAGGGAGGTGGCGTGGCGTTGGCGCCGCCACTGATGTTCGCTCGGCAACTGGCGGCGGAGGTGATTTGCCAGCCGTTTGCGGTCGAGATCACCACCGGCAGCTATTGGTTGACGCGGTTGCAGTCGCGGCCGGAGTCGGCGGCGATGATGGCGTTCAAAAACTGGCTGTTACACATTTCTGCCTGACTCCCATCATTCCCTGTGGGAGCTGGCTTGCCAGCGAAGGGGCCGGCATGGCCAACATTGATGCTGGCAGGCCCACCGCAATCGCTGGCAAGCCAGCTCCCACAGGTTCATCTGTCAAAGCAAAAAATCTTGTTCAACGCAGGTTTTCCGTTCAACGCACCAGACACGGCCGCTTGTTATCGAACTTCCACCCCGGAATCAGGAACTGCATCGCCACGCTGTCATCCCGCGCGCCGAGGCCCATGCCTTTGTAGAGTTCGTGGGCCTTGGCCACCTGATCCATGTCCAGCTCGACACCCAGCCCCGGTTTTTGCGGCACTTGCACGCAGCCGTCGACGATTTGCAGCGGCGCCTTGGTCAGGCGCTGGCCGTCCTGCCAGATCCAGTGGGTGTCGATCGCGGTGATGTCGCCCGGTGCGGCAGCGGCGACGTGGGTGAACATCGCCAGCGAGATGTCGAAGTGGTTGTTGGAATGCGAGCCCCAGGTCAGGCCCCATTCGTGGCACATCTGCGCGACGCGCACCGAACCCTGCATGGTCCAGAAATGTGGATCGGCCAACGGAATGTCCACTGACTGCAACTGAATCGCGTGGCCCATTTCGCGCCAGTCGGTGGCGATCATGTTGGTCGCGGTTTTCAGCCCGGTGGCACGACGGAATTCAGCCATCACTTCACGCCCGGAATAACCGTTTTCCGCACCGCACGGGTCTTCGGCGTAGGCCAGAACGTGGTGCTGATCGCGGCACAGGCGGATCGCTTCTTTCAGCGACCATGCACCGTTCGGATCAAGGGTGATGCGTGCATCGGGGAAACGCTCGGCGAGGGCGGTGACCGCTTCGATTTCAGCATCGCCGCTGAGCACGCCGCCCTTGAGCTTGAAGTCCTTGAAACCGTACCTGGCATGCGCCGCTTCGGCCAGACGCACCACGGCTTCAGCGGTCATGGCTTTCTCATGACGGACGCGGAACCAGTCGTTGTCGGCCTCCGGTTCGCTGCGATAGGCGAGGTCGGTTTCGCGCTGATCGCCGACGTAAAACAGATAGCCAAGCATCTTCACTTCGTCGCGCTGCTGACCTTCGCCGAGCAACGCTGCCACTGGCACGTCGAGGTGCTGACCGAGCAGGTCGAGCAGGGCGGCTTCGAGGCCGGTGACCGCGTGGATGGTGATGCGCAGATCGAACGTCTGCAGGCCACGGCCGCCGGCATCGCGGTCGGCGAAGGTCTGGCGCACCTGATTGAGGATCTTCTGATAGGTGCCGATCGGGCTGCCGACCACCAGATTGCGCGCATCTTCCAGGGTCTGGCGAATGCGCTCGCCACCGGGCACTTCACCGACGCCGGTGTGGCCGGCGTTGTCTTTGAGGATGACGATGTTGCGGGTGAAAAACGGCCCGTGGGCGCCGCTCAGATTCAGCAGCATGCCGTCGTGACCGGCCACTGGAATGACCTGCATGTCGGTGATGATCGGGGCTTTGGCGGTGTCGTGTACGCTCATTGTGGTTTTCCTTTGCAGACGAATTCAGGCGTGTTTCGGCGTGGCGTCGGCCACGGCGTTTTCAGCAACAGGTTTTGGTGTGGTGCGGGCGGCGAAGACGATGATCGCAGCGATGATCGAGGTCGCGGCCAGACCATAGAGGCCGCCCTGAATCGAGCCGGTGTGTTCTTCGAGCAAGCCGAAGGTGGTCGGTGCAACGAAGCCACCCAGGTTGCCCACCGAGTTGATCAGCGCGATCACTGCCGCCGCAATTCGGGCGTCCAGATAAGCCTGCGGAATCGGCCAGAACAGCGACGACGCCGACTTGAACCCCAGCGCCGCGAAGCAGATCGCCACGAACGCGAAAATCGGCCCGCCAGTGGTGGACATGAACATCCCTGCCGCAGCGATCAACAGCGCCGTGGCGACCCACGCCTGCTGGTGTTTCCACTTCGCCGAAAGCGAGGCGAACGCATACATGCCGACAATCGACAGCAGCCACGGAATCGAGTTGAACAGGCCGACCTGCACGTCGCTCAGCTCCCCCATTTTCTTGATGATGCTCGGCAGCCAGAACGTCGCCGCGTAGATGGTCAACTGAATGAAGAAGTAGATCAGGCAGAACAGAATGATCTGCCGGTCCTTGAGCAATTTGCCCAGCGACGGTCGAATCGGGGTCGCCGCTTCGCGGGCCTTTTGTTCGTCGTCGATGGCCGTGACCAGGGCGTCCTGTTCGGCGCGGGTCAGCCATTTCGCATCGTGGGGCTTGGCGTCGAGCCAGAACCAGACGAACACGCACAGGCACACCGAGAACATCCCTTCGATGAAGTACATCCACTGCCAGCCGTGCATGCCCAGACCGTTGATCTGCAAGAGCAGGCCGGACAGCGGCCCGGAAATCAACGACGCCACGGCCGAGCCACTGAGGAAAATCGCAATCGCCTTGCCGCGCTCGGCGCCGGGCAGCCAGCGGGTGAAGTAATAGATTACGCCGGGGAAGAAACCGGCCTCTGCCACACCCAGCAGGAATCGCAGGATATAGAAGTGGGTTTCGTTCTGGATGAACGCCATGCCGGCGGCGACCAGGCCCCAGGTGAACATGATGCGGGTCAGCCAGATACGCGCGCCGACTTTCTGCAAGAGCATGTTGGAAGGGACTTCGAATAATGCGTAACCGATGAAGAACAGCCCGGCGCCGAAGCCGTAGGCGGCTGCACCGATACCGAGGTCGTGTTCCATGTGGGTGCGGACGAAACCGATGTTCACCCGGTCAATGTAATTGACGATGAACATGATCACGAAGAGCGGCAGGACGTGGCGTTTGACTTTCGAGATGGCCGAGGCGAGCGTCGGCTCGACACCCTCGTGCATCCCCGAGACGGAGGTTTTCACTTGGTTTTCTCCCACTGATTATTTTTATGCGGGTAGGTCTGGGTGCTGCGTTGTTGATAGACATCATACAACTGAAAATTTTTGTCCTACAAGTGGGGTGGGGTGATTAATTTCGTCTTGGTAAGGTGGTTTTTATGCTTTTTGCTCCGTTTAAGCCGAATTTATTGGTCTTTGCGCGGCGGGTACATCGTTGTTAGCGCTTTTCAAAGCGCGGCTGGGTGACGGAAGGCTTGATGAATATTCCGGATGTTTTTTTGCTGTTGTCATACAAGTTGGTAGCATTAGAGGGGCAAAATCAGTCCCGCCAACGCCACGCGCGGTGCTACGATCGGCAAGCCCCGATCACCGGACCCGATCATGCAAGAAGACTTCGACGCCCCCGCCCGCAAACGTGCCCACAACCTCGCACACGATCTGGTGGAAAAGCTTACCCAGAGCATTCTGCTCGGCCAGATGACGCCGGGTGACAAGTTGCCGTCGGAGAATTCCATCGTTCAGGAGCACGGCGTCAGCCGCACGGTGGTGCGTGAGGCGATTTCCAAATTGCAGGCGTCGGGGCTGGTGGAAACCCGCCACGGCATCGGCACGTTCGTCATCGAACGCGCGCCGGAGCAGGGCTTGCGTTTGAATGTCGACACGGCGCTGGGCGTGCGCAGCATGCTCGAACTGCGCCTCGGTCTGGAAACCCAGGCGGCCGCACTGGCGGCACAACGGCGCAGCGAGCCGCAACTGCTGCAGATGCGTCAGGCGCTGGATGACTATCAGCGGCTGCTGGACAACAACGACAGTTGTGTGGAGGCGGATCGGCGCTTCCACCTGCTGATCGCCGAGGCCACCGGCAATGTCTGCTTCAGCGAGATCATGCAGCACCTGGGCAGCGCGATGATTCCGCGTACCCGCCTCAACGCGGCCGAACGGGGCGCGGCGGATCTGAGCAAGCTCGGGCAACTGGCCAATCTGGAGCATGAAGCGATTTTGAACGCGATCAAGCGCCAGGACCCGGAAGCGGCGCGGGCGGCGATGTGGCTGCACTTGACCAACAGCCGTGATCGCTTTTCCGCGCAGGGTTGAATGCCGCTGGTCTGCTGCGTAGCACGCCGCCCATATTAAGGGCCTCCAAACAATACGCCCGGACGTTCCGGCGCTGTTTTTGTGAGGTGCACCATGGCTGACGATTCGCTGTTTCCGGGCGGCATTGCGCCCACCGACCAGACCCACCGCGTTCCCGGCACTGACGAGCCGACCCTGAGCGATCACGACGCGCCGCCGGGCATGGACCCGGGGCGCGATCCCTTGAGCGATGCTGACCGGCCGGAAGACTGGAAAGACCCCGCCGCTGAGGAAAATGTGCCGCCGGCGGAGGAGCCGACGCCGTTGTCGGATGACCGGCGCTGAGTCGTCGGATTGGGTGGTGGATTGGCTGGCCGCTTCGCGAGCAGACTCGCTCCCACAGGGAATCGGGTTTGCTCGGGGATCTCAGGTCGTATGGATATCGCGCATCAACAAGCCGAAGCGCAGATCCACCGCGTCCGGTATCGGCAGATAAACCGTGTGTCCATCTCCCGGCGCTACATTGATGCCTTCGCCGTTGAGGTTCTGCAGTTGGTGCAGTTCAAAATGAAAGTTGCCCTTGGGCGTCATCAGTTCCAGATGATCGCCCACGGCAAAACGGTTCTTCACCTTGACCTCGGCCAGCCGTTCACGCCGTTCACCGGTCAATTCACCGACGAACTGCTGACGTTCCGAAACCGAGCTGCCGTGTTGATAGTTCTGATATTCATCATGCACATGCCGGCGCAGAAAACCTTCGGTGTAACCGCGCTGGGCCAGTGATTCGAGGTCGCTCATCAGGCTGCGGTCGAACGGCCGGCCGGCGACTGCATCGTCAATGGCGCGGCGGTAAACCTGAGTGGTGCGGGCGCAATAAAAATGCGATTTGGTCCGACCTTCGATTTTCAGCGAATGCACGCCCATGCGTGTCAGACGCTCGACGTGCTGCACGGCGCGCAGGTCCTTGGCGTTCATGATGTAGGTGCCATGCTCATCTTCGAAGGCTGGCATCAATTCGTCGGGGCGATTGGCTTCCTGCAACAGAAACACCTGATCGGTGGGCGCGCCGAGGCCCAGCGTCGGCTCGGGCTGGAAGGTCTGCACGATCTCGCCGAGCTGGTTTTCCGTGGCCTGCTGCGCCGAGTATTTCCAGCGACAGGCATTGGTGCAGGTGCCCTGATTGGCGTCGCGCTTGTTCAGGTAGCCGGAGAGCAGGCAGCGTCCGGAGTAGGCCATGCACAGCGCGCCGTGGACGAACACTTCCAGCTCCATGCCGGGCACCTGATCGCGGATTTCGTCGATTTCTTCCAGCGACAATTCCCGCGACAAGATGACCCGGCTGACGCCTTGCTGCTGCCAGAACTCGACGCTCGCCCAGTTCACCGTGTTGGCCTGCACCGACAAGTGAATCGGCATCTGCGCAAAATGCCGGCGCACCAGCATGATCAGCCCCGGATCGGACATGATCAGCGCATCCGGCGCCATCTCGATCACCGGCGCCAGATCCTTGAGAAAGGTCTTCAGCTTGGCATTGTGCGGGGCGATGTTGACCACCACATAGAAGCGCTTGCCCTGCGCCTGCGCCTCGCGGATGCCCAGCGCCAGATTGGCATGATCGAATTCATTATTGCGTACGCGCAGGCTGCAACGCGGCTGGCCGGCATACACCGCATCGGCGCCGTAGGCGAAGGCGTAACGCATGTTTTTCAAGGTGCCGGCGGGGGCGAGCAGTTCGGGGGCGCTGAGGGTAGAGTTCATGATGGCAGTCGCAAAAGCGCGGCAGGGTAAGCGAGGCGCAGCGAGGGTTTATTGATCTGGATCTATGCTCAACGAATAAACAGGGCACTCGCGCACGTCGCGGGTGACTAAGGTTCGGGGCGTGCGTGACGCCTGACAGACATGGACCGGACATGAACGAAAAGAGTCTTCAATTCAAATCCCTGACAGTGCTGCTGGTGCTGGTCACAGTGGCCTTCATCTGGATCCTGCTGCCGTTCTACGGCGCGGTGTTCTGGGCGGTGATTCTCGGCATTCTGTTTGCGCCGGTGCAGCGCAGGCTGCAAATCAAATTCGGCTGGCCGCGCAACCTGACGTCGCTGTGTACGTTGAGCCTGTGCCTGGTCATCGCGATTCTGCCGGTGATCATCGTCAGCGTTTTGCTGGTGCAGGAGGGGGCCACGGTTTACAAGAACATTGAAAGCGGTGAGCTGGACATTGCCGCCTATCTGGCCCAATTCAAGCACAGCCTGCCGCCGTACTTTCAGCATCTGCTCGACCGTTTCGGCATGGGCGAACTCGACAGCCTGCGCGAGAAAATCGTCAAGGCCGCCATGCAGGGCAGTCAGGTGCTGGCGACTCAGGCGTTCAGTTTCGGCCAGGGCACTTTTGAATTCGTGGTGAGTTTTTTCATCATGCTGTACCTGCTGTTTTTCTTCCTGCGTGACGGGCCCGAACTGGCGCGCAAGATGCGCACTGCCGTGCCGCTGGAGGAAAACCACAAGCGTCGCCTGCAACTGAAATTCAACCGGGTGGTGCGTGCGACCGTCAAAGGCAACGTGCTGGTGGCCGTGACGCAAGGTGCGCTGGGCGGGGCGATTTTCTGGTTTCTCGACATTCCCAGCGCGTTGCTCTGGGCCGTGCTGATGGCGTTTCTGTCGTTGCTGCCAGCGGTCGGCGCGGGAATCGTCTGGGCGCCGGTGGCGGTGTACTTCCTGCTCAGCGGCATGATCTGGCAAGGCGTGGTGCTGGGCTTGTTCGGGGTTTTCGTGATCGGCCTGGTCGACAACGTCCTGCGTCCAATCCTGGTGGGCAAGGACACGAAAATGCCCGATTACATGATCCTGATCTCGACCCTGGGCGGTCTCGCGGTGTTCGGCCTCAACGGCTTCGTCATCGGCCCGTTGATCGCCGCGCTGTTCCTGTCGAGCTGGGCGCTGTTCGTCGAGACCAAACCCAAGGTGCAACTGCCTTAGGCATTGAACGACGCGCTGACAATCTTCTGCGACAAGGCTTGTGCGGCGGGTAACGAGGTGAGCGGACCACTGATCGCCTCGCCGTCGCGCATCAGATACCAGCAGGCAAGCAACCCCGACGCCCTGAGCGAAGCGGGAACCGCGCTGCCGACCACCGACATGATTTGAACCTGAGCCATGACCTGTACCTCCATTCAACAATGGAGCTACCTTAGAGATTCACCGCAGCTACGGACAATCAACGCTTTCGATAGTGGTCATTGATGCGGTTGAGGACTGCCTCAATCGACCACTTGATCAAGCATGTGCATGACTTCGCGCTCATTGAGCAAGCCTTTGTGCACCAGATTCTCCGCCAGCAGCGAAAGAAACTTGGCGCAGCGGTGACCTTCCAGGTGCTTGAGCTCGGTCAGCGCGCTGTACACCTTGCTCGAAGTGCACAGGCCGACGATGCGGTGCGGGTTTTGTGTTGGCATGTTCTCGTCCTTGTTGTTATCAACCTGTTGTTTGCGGACGGATTCAGATTGCGGCTCCGTCATGACAAAACCATGACCGTTTCGTGGAAATCCCCATGACGGTCGAGTCAATCATGCCGACTTTAGCTGCATAAACTGTTCTCGCAGCGACCTTGGCGCGATTTTTTCAGACGTTGGGCGACGAATGGTCGAATATGCCTTCTGCGCCGCTAAAGATCAAAAGCCCCTCACCCTAACCCTCTCCCAGAGGGAGAGGGGACTGATCGCGGTGGATGTGAGAGGTACGCTGAGGTGAAATACCGAGTCGTACGCAAGCTTAGAAGCCAACCGAGATCGGCTCCCTCTCCTGGAAAGAGAGGGACTGACCGAACGGGATGCGAAAGACGCGCCGATGCGAGATGCCGAGCCGAACGCAAAATTCGAAGCCAACGAAGATCGGCTCCCTCTCCTTGGGGAGAGGGCTGGGGTGAGGGGCGAATCCACCGCAAATCCAAAGCCGATCGCACACTCCCACAAAAAAGCCCCGCTTGAAAAAGCGGGGCTCCATGTTCCTGTTACCAGCGCGGACCGCCGTAATACCCATGCGGCCGACCGTAATACCCGCGAGGCGGGCCGTAATAAACGGGAGCGGGTTGCACGTAAACCGGTTGCTGCACGTAAACCGGCGCCGGCTGGTAATAAACCGGTGGTGGCGGCTGCTGCACATAAACCGGCTGCGGCTGGACATACACCGGTTGCTGCACATACACCGGGCGATCCTGATTGATCAGTGCCGAGCCGATGATGGCCGAGCCGACGATCGCGCCAAACACTGCAGGGCCTTGCCAGCCGTGGCCACCACCCGCTTCTGCCTGACCCGTGACCGCGAGCGCGCCGATCAACAAAGCCATAATGGGAAGTTTACGAATCATGATAAATCCTCGGTTCTTCGACCCGGCGGCAGGGCCTGCACCAGGCCCACAATTGTCGCGGGGATACATCTGAGACAGTGAAATCGGCAAAATCAGCACAGCCGCTGGGTAAATTTTGTGTAAGGTCTGTAGCGGTTTCTTTACCGGGCTGAACGATCGCCGCCAAAGCCCTCTAAAACACGGCCCATGATCGTTCAGAACCCGCAGGGCTGGCTAATCCCGTCTATCCGAAAGTGCGTTTGAAGGAGAAGTTTCATGCAGATGAACCCGAACAAAGACACCCAGCTGTGCATGTCCCTGTCGGGGCGGCCCGGCAATTTCGGTCTGCGTTTCCATAACCATTTGTATGAACAGCTGGGCCTGAATTTCTATTACAAGGCCTTCAGCAGCCGAGACCTGACCGGCGCCGTGAGCGGGATTCGCGCACTGGGCATTCGTGGTTGCGGCGTATCGATGCCCTTCAAGGAAGCCTGCATTGCGCTGGTCGACGAACTGGATGCCTCGGCAGCAGCGATCCAGTCGATCAACACCATCGTCAACACCAACGGCCACCTCAAGGCCTACAACACCGATTACATCGCCGTCGTTCAGTTGCTGCAGAGCCATGCGGTGCCCAAGGAATCGACCTTCGCCCTGCGTGGCAGCGGTGGCATGGCCAAAGCGGTGGCCAGTGCCTTGCGCGACGGCGGCTACAAGAACGGCCTGATCGTCGCCCGCAACGAGCGCGCCGGGCGTGCGCTGGCGGACTCGCTGGGTTACCGCTGGCAGGCAGAGTTGGGCGAGGAACGCCCGCAGATGTTGATCAACGTGACCCCGGTAGGAATGGACGGCGGGCCGGAAGCGGGGCAACTGGCGTTTGAGCCTGAGATGATCCAGGCTGCGCAAACCGTGTTCGACGTGGTGGCGATCCCGTCGGAAACGCCGTTGATCGTGCGCGCTCGCGCGGAAGACAAACGAGTCATCACCGGCCTGGAAGTCATCGCAATTCAGGCGCTGGAGCAGTTTGTGCTGTACACCGGCGTCCGCCCGAATGAAGCGCAGTTTGCCGCGGCGGTGGCGTTTGCGCGCAGCTGATTTTTGTAGCGACTGGGCGGGACTATTCGCGAGCGGGCTCGCTCCCACAGGTTGATCGTAGTCATCAGCAAGGAATGCGATTTAATGTGGGAGCGAGCCTGCTCGCGAAGGCCACGCTGCGGTCATCAATCACTCTCTATAATCCCTTCAGCAAGCCCAGACCCGCCTGACCAACAATAAAAGTTACCGAGGCCGCCCATGCATCCACCCATCCTCAACCTCGACGAGGTCGAACTCGAACCCCTGCCCGAAGCGCTTGCCCCGCAAGGCGAAACCGCCGGGCGCTATCAACAGCGTTTCGCCCGCATCGGCCAGCAATTGGGCGCGCAAAAACTCGGCTACCGCCTGTACGCCTTGCCGCCGGGCATGCGCGGCAGTCCGTTTCACAGCCATCGGGTCAATGAGGAAATGTTCTACGTGGTGGCCGGGGAGGGCGAGGTGCGCCTGGGCGCCGAGCGTTTTCCGATCCGCAGCGGTGACGTCATCGCCTGTCCACCGGGCGGCCCGGAGCAGGCGCACCAGATCATCAATACCAGTTCGGCCGAGTTGCGTTACCTGGCGATCAGCACGCAGCAGCAACCCGAAATCTGCGAATACCCGGATTCGAACAAATACGCGGTGATGGATAACTTCAGCGTCGATGCCGAGGGCAACCCGTCAGGTTTCGTCGCTGTGGCGCGGCAGGCCGATGGGGTGGATTACTGGGACGGTGAATAGCACCGACATCTGAATACAACGCAAAACCTGTGGGAGCGAGCCTGCTCGCGAAGGCGGTGGGTCATTCAGCATCTCGGTGTCTGACACTACGCTTTCGCGAGCAGGCTCGCTCCCACTGGGATCTGTGCTGTTTATTCGAGGCGCGCCAGGCGTTCTTCCAGTGCGGCGATCCGCGCTTCGAGTTCTTCGATGCGCTCCACCGAAACGCCACTCACCGAGCGCTCCACCGGATTCTGCCGCGCGGCGATGATCGCCTCGATGTCCGCCGGATCGCCCAGCGCATGGGTGTAACGGTCTTCGCGCTGGCCGGCCTGACGCGGGATCAGCACCGCCAAACCGCGCGCAATCAGGCGCTCGAGCTGATGCACCACCTGTTCGGCGTCTTCGAACTCGTGCATGCGGCCGCTGCGGGTCAGCAGCTCGTTGACGGTCTGCGGGCCGCGCAGAAACATCAGCCCGCTCAAGATCACCTGCGCCGGCACCAGCTCCAGCGCCTTGTCGACCTTGTGCTCCCAGCGATCGGCGCGACTGCCCATCACCAGCCTGGCGAAACCGCGACCTTCAAGGGCGCGCAGGCTCTGTCCGACCTGGCCCGGAGTCAGGTTCATCACCGGTTCGCGGCTGGTTTTCTGGTTGCAGGCCAGCACCAGCGCATTGAGGGTCAGCGGATAGCTTTCCGGGCTGGTTGCCTGTTTCTCGATCAGCGAGCCGAGGATGCGGATTTCCGTGGCGTTGAGCCGTGGCTGTTCGGAGCTGGATTCTGGTTCGGTGGTCATCGCGCGTTCCCTCTGCAGTCGAAGGCGCCTAGCCTAATCCTTGCCCAACAAAAGGCAAGCCGTGTGGTCATCAAGCATGGCTATAATCGCCTCCTTGTTCCACCCAGCCATCACACGAGACTGCCATGACCATTTCCCTGTACGCCGCATCCGTCCCGGTTTTTCAACAAATGCTCAACGCCCTGAGCGATGTGCTGAAAAAGGCTGAAGCCCACGCCAGCGAGAAAAACATCGACCCGAACGCCTTTCTGCAAGCGCGTCTGTACCCGGACATGTTTCCGCTGACCCGCCAGGTGCAGATCGCTGTCGACTTTGCCAAAGGCGTGTCGGCGCGTCTGGCTGAAGTCGAACTGCCGAAGTACGACGACAGCGAAACCACCTTCGCCGAGTTGCAAGCCCTGATCGCCAAGGTTCTGGCCTTTATCGGCGAGATCAAGCCAGAGCAGATCGATGGCAAGGAAGGCATCGAAATCGTCACCCGTCCCGGCACACCAAAAGAGAAGCGCTTCAGTGGTCAGTCGTATCTGCTGACTTACGGTCTGCCGCAATTCTTCTTCCACGTCACCACCACGTATGCATTACTGCGTCATAACGGTGTGGAAGTGGGCAAGCGCGATTACATGGGCGCGTTCTAAATCGTAAAACAACCCTCACCCTAGCCCTCTCCCGGAGGGAGAGGGGACTGACCGAGTTGTTTGTTCGAGATACGCCGGCCCGATCCATCGAGTCGAACTCTAATTTCGAACAGCACACAGATCGGCTCCCTTTCCCCCTCGCCCCCTTGGGGGAGAGGGTTGGGGTGAGGGGGCAAAAGATGTCAGCCACAAAAAAGCCCGCCAAGGTTCACACCGAGGCGGGCTTTTCATTTGCTCGTTCCCTCGCGGAGCGTGGGAACGATCGGGGTACCGTGAATATCAGGCGGTACGCTGGGCCTTCGCTTCTTCACCCAGGCAAGCCGCTGCGGTAAACAGCACGTCAGTCGACGAATTCAGCGCAGTCTCCGCCGAATCCTGCAGCACGCCAATGATGAAACCGACCGCCACCACCTGCATGGCAATCTCGCTCGGGATGCCGAACAGGCTGCATGCCAGCGGAATCAACAGCAGCGAGCCACCGGCCACGCCCGAAGCGCCACACGCGCAGATCGCCGCAACAACGCTGAGCAAAATCGCCGTCGGAATGTCCACGGCAATCCCCAACGTGTGCACCGCGGCCAGGGCCAGTACGGTGATGGTGATCGCCGCGCCGGCCATGTTGATGGTCGCGCCCAGCGGGATCGACACCGAGTAGGTGTCTTCATGCAGGCCCAGGCGCTTGCTCAGTTCCAGGTTGACCGGAATGTTCGCCGCCGAACTGCGGGTGAAAAACGCGGTGATACCGCTTTCGCGCAGGCATTGGAGGGTCAGCGGATAAGGATTGCGGCGCAGCTTCCAGAACACGATCAGCGGGTTCATCACCAACGCCACGAACAGCATGCAGCCGAGCAACACTGCGAGCAGGTGCGCGTAACCGAGCAGCGCGCCGAAACCGGACGTGGCCAGCGTCGACGCGACCAGACCGAAAATACCCAGCGGCGCGAAGCGAATCACTACACGCACGATCACGGTGACGCCGTTGGACAAGTCGCCCAGCACTTCGCGGGTGGTATCGCCGGCGTGGCGGATCGCGATGCCCATGCCGATCGCCCACGCCAGAATGCCGATGAAGTTGGCGTTCATCAGCGCGTTGACCGGGTTATCGACCACGCTCAGCAGCAGGCTTTGCAGCACTTCACCGATCCCGCCCGGTGCGCTGACCGCGACATTTTCAGTCGACAGCACCAGATGGGACGGGAACGCCATGCTGGCAACCACGGCCACCACCGCTGCGCTGAACGTGCCCAGCAGGTACAGGAACAGGATCGGCCGGATGTGAGTTTCCTGACCATGCTTGTGGTTGGCGATCGAGGCCATCACCAGGACGAACACCAGAATCGGCGCCACGGCTTTCAACGCCGAGACAAACACCTTGCCGATGAACGCGGTGGACTTGGCAGCTTCCGGAGCAAGCAGCGCCAGGGCGATACCGGCGATCAGGCCGATCACGATCTGGGTCACCAGGCTGAGTTTTTTCAAGCGTTGCAGGAGAGAAGGGGATGAGGCGGTCATGAACGGCATCTCTGTTTTTTATAGGGTGCGAGGTTGCGTGGGCAGGCACGAACCGAGTGTCGAATCGACATCAGCGCCAAAAACCGGCCGCTGAACAAGCTGTACGTTTTTGCAGGGCGCGGACTTTATCACAGCGTAGGCCTTATCCCTCAGGCATGTGACGATCTGCCACCCGTTTGATCGGCCAATCAGACAGGTTTGTGCAAGTCAGCTCGGGGCACTCTCTGTTAAGCTGCGCCATCCTCATTTTCAAATTTCGCCAGCGGGCCGCAAGGCCAACGCTGGTGTCGTCGTTTTGCTGGAGTTGCGCATGCTGTTGCCTATTCTTCTGTTGTCCGCTGCCGGTTTCACGGTGCTGACCACGGAATTCGTTATCGTCGGCCTGTTGCCGGCGATTGCCCGCGATCTTGAAGTCACCATTCCCCAAGCCGGATTACTGGTGACGCTGTTCGCGTTTACCGTGGCGATGTTCGGCCCGTTCCTGACTGCGTATTTCGCCCGTTTCGAACGGCGCAAGTTGTTCATCAGCATCCTGATCATGTTCGGCCTGGCCAATACCGTCGCGGCGTTGGCGCCGAATATCTGGGTCATGGCCGTTGCCCGATTGATTCCGGCGCTGGGGTTGCCGGTGTTCTGGGCGCTGGCCAGCGAGACGGCGGTCGATATCGTCGGCCCGGATTTCGCCGGTCGCGCGATCGCCAAGATCGGTTTCGGCATCGTTTGCGCTACGGTGTTCGGCATCCCGGTCGGCACGTTGATTTCCGACGCCTTCGGCTGGCGCACGGCTTTCGCGATTCTCGCGGTGGTCGCGTTTGCCAAGGCTTTGCTGCTATTCGTGTATCTGCCGAAAACCAGTCTGCATCAACATCAAGTCAGCTTCCGTTCGCAGTTCAAGATCCTGCGCAGCCCGTTGATGCTCGGCCATGTACTGCTGTCGATCCTGGTGTTCAGCGGCATGTTCACCGCTTACACCTATCTGGCGGACATTCTTGAACGGCTGGCCGGGTTCAACGGCACCGTGGTCGGCTGGTGCCTGATGGGCTTCGGTGCGGTCGGGCTGATCGGCAACTCGTTGGGCGGCCGTGCGGTGGACCGGCACCCGCTCGGCGCTTCGGTGCTGTTCTGCGCGTTCATGATCGCTGGCATGGTCTCGCTGGTGCCGAACATTCATTCACCGTTGGGCCTTGCCGTGGCCATGGCCATCTGGGGCGTGACCCAGGCGGCGTTGTTCCTGGTCAGCCATGTGCGCCTGATGAAGGCCGCACCAGAAGCGCCGGCTTTCGCGGCCTCGCTGAACATCGCCGGGGCCAATCTGGGCATCGGTCTGGGCGCGATGATCGGCGGTCGGGTCATCGACAGCGCCGGCCTCGGTTTCCTCGGCTTTGCCGCTGCCGGGTTTATCCTGCTGTCGGTGTTCCTCGCCATGGTGCTGATGACCTTGAAGCCGCGCGAAGCCTGCGCTTCATAAGGTGGTAAACAGCTCGCGTCGGGCACCCTCGGTAATCGCAACGATGCCTGGGTGCTTGACCTTGCGCTCCACCGAGATGGCATAGAACGACTCGGTCACCGCATCGGTCTGGCCAATAACCACGACGCCGTACTGGCGCTTCACTTCATCGGCAATCACGCTCGGACCAATGAAAATCCCGCTGCCGGATTGGCCGAACGCCTGCATCAACGCACTGTCATCGAATTCGCCGACGATTTGCGGCTGGATCTGCTGTTCGGCAAACCAGCGCTGCAAGCGGCTGCGCACCACGGTTTCCGCGCCGGGAATCAGCAGCGGTGCGCCGTGCAGGCTGCGCGGGAAATCCTGACCGTAAGTCGCCGCCAGTTCGGCGGTGGCGAAAAAACTGATGCCGCATTCACCGAGTTTCTGGCTGTAGCCCTTGATGTCGAGGTGCGAAGGCATCGGGCTGTCGGAAATCACCAGATCGAGACGCTGAATCGCCAGATCCGCGAGCAAGCGTTCGAGTTTGTCTTCCCGGCAGGTGATGCGCAGCGGTTCGCTCAATTCCATGGTCGGCGCGATCAAACGATAAACGATGGATTTGGGCACCACGTCGGCGACCCCCACGCGAAACAGGATCTGCTGTTCGTTGGGCTGCGCGCGCAGCATCAACTCGAGTTCGCCGCCGAGCTGGAACATCTGTTCGGCGTAGGGCAGGGCCTGACGCCCGGATTCGGTGAGTTCCAGTTGCCGGCCGACGCGGCGAAACAACTCAATGCCGTAGGTCTGTTCGAGCAGAGAAATCTGCCCGCTGATGGTTTGCGGGGTCAGGTTCAGTTGCTCGCAGGCGCGCACGATGCTGCCGGTCTTGGCAACAACCCAGAAATAATGCAGTTGACGGTAATTGAGCATGGCGATCTTCAGTTCGTGAAAACCGAAGTATAGCCGCTAAAAATACGAATTTTCCTGAAGTGTTCGCCTCCCTAGAATGCCCAGCCATCGACGGCTGCTCTGCGTGCCGCGCTGGTTTATTCGAGGAATCATTATGAAATACACATTTCCTGCGCTGATGTTTGCGTCTTTACTGTTTCTGGCCGGTTGCGATCAGGCCGAAAAAAGCGCTCAGCAATTGATGGGCGCAGCGGCTGAAACCGCCAAGCAAGCGATCGACGACACCCATAAGGCTGCCGAGCAAGCGCTCAGCGATGCCACCGGTGGCTTGATTCAGAAAAAAGAAACACCGGAAAAACAAACGGAAGAAGCCGAATCTTCTTCCAAGACTATCTAACCCCGTCTTACACAGAGTCAGGACTGACCCATGGAATATCTGTTAGAACTCGCCGCCAGCCCCACCGCCTGGGTTGCTTTGGCCACACTGGTGGTAATGGAAATCGTGCTCGGCATCGATAACCTGATCTTTATTTCGATCCTGACCAACAAGCTGCCCGAGCAACATCGGCAGAAGGCTCGCCGCATCGGTATCGGCATGGCGTTGATCCTGCGTCTGGCGCTGTTGAGCACCATCGCGTTCATCGTGCAGTTGACCGAGCCTGTGATCGAAATCCTGGGCCAGGCGTTCTCCTGGAAGGACATGATCCTGATCGCCGGTGGTCTGTTCCTGGTGTGGAAAGCCACCACCGAGATCCATCACAGCATGGACCCGGCCCCGGAGGATCCGAAGACCGCGACCTCGACCGTGACCCTGGGTTTCGCTGCAGCGATCGGTCAGATCCTGATGCTCGACATGGTGTTCTCGATCGACAGCATCATTACCGCTGTCGGCATGACCGAACACTTGCCGATCATGATCATCGCGGTAGTGGTGTCGGTGCTGGTGATGTTGCTGGCAGCTGACCCGCTGGCCAAGTTCATCAACGACAACCCGACCGTGGTAATGCTGGCCCTGGGCTTCCTGATCATGATCGGTATGACCCTGATCGCCGAAGGCTTCGGCGCCCACGTACCGAAAGGTTATGTGTACGCGGCGATGGCGTTCTCGGCGGGTATCGAAGTGTTGAACATGATGTCGCGCCGGGCTAAACAGAAGAAGGTTGCTCAGCAGGCGTAATGGCTGGCAGCGTCAAGACCGCTTGGGCTTTTGGGCTCAGGCGGTTTTTTTTGCTTTGATATTGTGTGTTTTATCTGAAATCTGCCCCTCACCCCAGCCCTGTCCCGGAGGGAGAGGGAGCCGATTCGGGGGCTTTCAAATCCTGAGTTCGGCTCGGTAGCTCAGGGCGGCGTAGCTTGCAAGAACAACCCAATCAGTTCCCTCTCCCTCCAGGAGAGGGCTAGGCGGGCGGCGTTCCGATGAGGGGCTTTTGATCTTAATGCGCAGCGGCATTACGCATATCGTTCTTAAGCTTTTTTTCGGTCTGCGTAGTCTGCACCGGATGATGATGCCGCCGCGAAACCCGCAACACCCCCCACAGCATGGCAGTCGCCACAGCCAGCCAGCCGGCAATCAACATCACGATGGTCATGGTCAGGCTCATCAGTGCCTCCTCTTCGCCCTGCAGCGGGCGCACACTTTTCAATTCGCTCTGTTTCACTGACAGTCTAGCCAATGGGGTGTTTCAGGCTATTGACCAAAGGTCGCTGGCGACCAATCAGTTCGCTCTATGCAATTGCCTGGTCTGCGGTTAAAGGCTATACCGCAGGCGGTCGCGGCCCTATGATCGCAGCGTTGCCGGAACACGAAGACCGGCGTCTGAACAGAGAGTGATGATGGTCCAGCTATTTTCCCGAGTGCGAGCGGCGCTGCTTATTGCCGTCGGTGCGGCAGTTTTGAACGGTTGCGCAGGCACGGTTGCACCAGAGGTCAAGCGTCTGCCGGAGCGGGTCGAGCTGAGCGGCACGTTCTACCGCGGCGAAGCCCATCAGAGCGGGCCGCAGGTGTTGGCCAGTCTGTTGTCGCAGCAGGGCATCGTGATCACGCCGGGTCTGCTGGAAAAGCCGTTGCACTTGCCGGGCGCTGAAGACAAGTTGCAGCGCAATATGGAAAATCTCGCCCGTGAATACGGCATGGTGGTCTACCCGCTCGACAGTCATCTTCCAGCGCTGTTGACCCAGGTGGCCGCCGGTTATGCGGTGATGGTGCGCTTCAGCGAAGGTTCGGCGTTCTGGGCCGAGCCGCGCTATGCGATTCTCTCCGGCTACGATCGCAACAAGCAGAACGTGCTGTTGCGCGCCGGGATGAACCGTCGGCAACTGATGAGTTTCAGTGCCTTCGAGTCGGCGCTGGAAAAGTCCGGCGGCTGGGCCATTCTGATCCAGAAGCCTTCGCAGATCCCCGCAGCCGTTGATCAGCAACGCTGGCTGAAGGCGGCCGATGCGCTGGCCCAGGCCGGTCAGGAAAACGAAGCGGCACAGGCGCGCAAGGCGCTCGCGGCGCACTAGGCTCCGTTCGTCACTTGCCGGGCACGACTGCGCCCGGCTCGCCTCCTATGCGTAGAGCCCGTGATTTTGCGGGCGCACCAGGAGGCGCACATGGCAGATTCATCCCCGAAAGGCCCACATTCTTCCGAACATTCTTCAGGCGATGACCTGGGGTTCGATCCGGATTCGCCCGATCTCGATGATCCCCAGGTGGACCCGGTCGGTCCCGCCAAGGCTCCGCTGGATGAAAAACCCGACGATGAGCAGCGCAAGCCCGGCAAAGCCTACGACCCGTTGGGCGATCTGAAACCCTGAGCGAGGTGCGTATGAGTACCGATTCAAGCTTCGATGACCAGAAACCGGACAGCGTGCCGACCACGCCCGAGTCAGACGTCGACCCGGTGCTCGATCCGGACAGCCCGCTGCGTGACCCGTTGGCGCGGCCGAATGTGCTGACTCCCGAGCCGTCACGCGATCCAGCTGCGGGCGATGGCATCCCCGATGACGACAAGATGCCGCTGCCCAACGACTGATCCGGCAGACGAAAAAAAGCCCCGAAGATTCGGGGCTTTTCCTGTGCGAAACGCTTATTTAGAGGCTTCGACCACGCCGCTCTGGCGCGACTTGAGGTTTTTCTGCGCCTTGTACTGCTGGGCCACCGCCGGCACTGCCGCGCTGCGACCGGTCTCCACCCAGCTGCGAATGCGGCTGGCGTCGGCAAAATGCGTGTATTTGCCGAATGCGTCGAGAATCACCAGTGCCACCGGACGATTGGCCATCTTCGTCACCAATACCAGACAATGGCCGGCAGGATTGGTGAAGCCGGTCTTGGTAATCATGATGTCCCAGTCTGCCTTGTTGACCAGGTGATCAGTGTTGCGAAAACCCAGGGTGTAATTGGGTTTGCGGAAGGCGACGGTTTTTTCCTTGGTGGTGGTCAATTCGCTCAGCAGCGGATATTTGTGTGCAGCAACCAGCAACTTGCTCAGGTCGCGTGCGGTGGAAACGTTGCGCTCGGAAAGGCCCGTTGGCTCAACGAAGTGTGTGCTGGTCATGCCCAGCATCTTGGCCTTGGCGTTCATTGCTGCGATGAACGCGGCGTAGCCACCCGGATAATGGTGGGCGAGGCTGGCCGCCGCGCGGTTCTCCGAGGACATCAGGGCAATCAGCAGCATCTCGCGCCGCGGCAGTTCGCTCTTGAGTTTGACTCGGGAGAACACCCCCTTCATTTCCGGAGTGTTGCTGATGTCGACATTGATCCATTCGTCCATGTTCTGCCGCGCTTCTACCACCACCAGTCCGGTCATCAATTTGCTGACGGAGGCGATCGGCACGATCACGTCAGGGTTGCTGGAGTAGATGACTTTGTTGGTCTGCATATCCATGAGCAGGGCGCTGCCGGAGGCGATCTTCAGGGTCGAGGCGTCGCGCGGGGCAGCGGTGGTTTCCGCGGCGTTGATCGTTGGCGTGATGAATGTGCCTGTGAATGCGAAAAACAGGCTCAGGATCGAAAGACGAATTTTCACGCGGGCGAACTCATAAGGTTGGATATTCCGTTAGTTTGTAACGGGTTATTTCTTCAAAGGGTCGCATTCTAGGAGTATGGCTGAAGATCTGTCGATGGTTGTTTGAACGACCTGAAAATCTCGTGAAAAGGCCTGTAAAAAGAGGGGTTTCCGGCGAACGGTTACAGTTTTTTCTCAAACAATAAAAAACCCGCACAAGGCGGGTTCTTTCAGTGCTGAAAATGTCACTCAGGCGTGCAGGGTTTCTGCCGCATAAAGCGTGTTTTCCAGCAGGCAGGCACGGGTCATCGGGCCGACGCCGCCGGGCACCGGAGTGATCCAGCCGGCGCGGGGCAGGGCGGTTTCGTAGACAACGTCACCAACCAGTTTGCCGTCATCCTGACGGTTGATGCCGACGTCGATCACGATCGCGCCTTGCTTGATCCACTCGCCCTTGACCAGGCCCGGCTTGCCGGCGGCCACGACCACCAGATCGGCACGGCCGACGTGGCCGGCCAGATCCTTGGTGAAGCGGTGAGTGACGGTGACGGTGCAGCCGGCCAGCAGCAGTTCCATCGCCATCGGGCGGCCAACAATGTTGGACGCGCCAACGACCACCGCGTCCATCCCGTACAGATCGGCACCGGTGCTTTCCAGCAGGGTCATGATGCCCTTGGGCGTGCACGGACGCAGCAGCGGGATGCGCTGGGCCAGGCGACCGACGTTGTACGGGTGGAAACCGTCGACGTCTTTGTCCGGGCGGATGCGCTCGAGCAGTTTCGACGCGTCGAGATGCTCGGGCAATGGCAGTTGCAACAGGATGCCGTCGATTGCCGGGTCGTCGTTGAGGCGATCGATCAGATCGGTCAGCGCGTCTTGCGTGGTGTCGGCGGGCAGGTCGTAGGCTTGCGAGAGGAAGCCAACCTCTTCACAGTCTTTACGCTTGTGCGAGACATAAACCTGAGAGGCAGGATCGCTGCCGACCAGGATCACCGCGAGGCCGGGAGTGCGCAGGCCTTGCTGGCGACGCTCGGCAACTCGTTGGGCGATCTGCTGGCGCAGGCTGGCGGCGATCGATTTGCCGTCGATTAGTTGTGCAGTCATTGCGCGTGATTAACCATCGAGAGGGGAAAAAAAGAGAACGCATTCTCGCATGTCGAGCGGTGAGGGCAAAGGCGCTTGGTCAGCAAATTCCTCTAACTCCTTTAATTAAATGAATTTTTTTCAAAAAGAATTTGACGACCTTCGGAGCCCTCTATACTATTCGTCGCACTTGTCGGGCACAGCCTAGCACTGGTTAAGAAGGTGAAGCGGAATCAAGGTTCTGCGACGCTGGAAAGCACTTAGTTTGTAGTCCTTTAAGAGTACAGATTAATAAGGCGCCCGTAGCTCAGCTGGATAGAGCATCCGCCTTCTAAGCGGATGGTCGCAGGTTCGAGTCCTGCCGGGTGCGCCATTAGGCAGCATTGGCACAAGTAACGCGATATGGTGGGCGTAGCTCAGTTGGTAGAGCACGGGATTGTGACTCCCGTTGTCGTGGGTTCGATCCCCATCGTCCACCCCATATTTCGAAAGGCGCCAGATGTAACAGTCTGGCGCCTTTGCTTTAAAAGCTTCATCCGCGGATGTGGTGGAATTGGTAGACACACTGGATTTAGGTTCCAGCGCCGCGAGGCGTAAGAGTTCGAGTCTCTTCATCCGCACCAATCAAAGCTTCATTCGAGTCTTCGGACGGGTGAGGTTCAACAAAGAAGTTGTTTGGCTTTTTTGTTACGCAATATGGTGGGCGTAGCTCAGTTGGTAGAGCACGGGATTGTGACTCCCGTTGTCGTGGGTTCGATCCCCATCGTCCACCCCATATTTCGAAAGGCGCCAGATTTAACAGTCTGGCGCCTTTTTTGTTTTAGCGCTTTCGAAAGCCGGCATGGCCGGTTTCGAGGTGCGAGGGCAGGGCGCTTCGTCGTAATCATGTTGCTCGATGATGCCGCGCTGCCCGGCGTACTTGCTCGCAAGTGCGGCCGTCAGGAGTGACTGACAGTCTCTTCTATATATAGAAGCGGTTGCTGCAGAGCCCTGGCGTGATGGTTTGTATTCGTCTGCGGAGCGCGCTGCTTTGATGTATCGCTCCGAATAAACTGCCTGCTGTTTTTTTACCCGTTTTCCGTAGGGTGACTTCTTGAGTTTGACCCACTAGAATGCATGCCCTTGATTCTGGGGTCGGAAACGGCCGGCTAACGTCTGTGCAACGAGGAATATCCATGCAAGTTTCTGTTGAAAATACTACTGCTCTCGAGCGCCGCATGAGCGTCACCGTGCCGGCTGAGCGCATCGAGACTCAGGTCAACAAGCGTCTGCAGCAGACTGCCCAAAAGGCCAAGATTGCTGGCTTCCGTCCAGGCAAAGTGCCAATGAGCGAAATCAAGCGCCGTTTCGGTGCCGATGCTCGCCAGGAAGCGGTAGGCGACGTGATCCAGTCGTCGTTCTACGAAGCTGTGGTTGAGCAGAAGCTGAACCCGGCAGGTTCGCCGTCGATCGAGCCAAAATCGCTCGAAGCCGGCAAAGACCTGGAATACGTTGCTGTATTCGAAGTGTTCCCTGAGTTCACCGTTGCCGGTTTCGAAGGCATCACTGTTGAGCGCCTGAGCGCTGACGTGTCCGACGCTGACCTGGACAAGATGCTCGACATCCTGCGCAAGCAGAACACCCGTTTTGAAGTGGCCGATCGCGCAGCGCAGAACGAAGACCAGTTGAATATCGATTTCGTTGGCAAGGTTGACGGTGAAGTGTTCGCTGGCGGTTCCGCCAAGGGTACTCAGCTGGTACTGGGCTCCGGCCGCATGATTCCAGGCTTCGAAGAAGGCCTGGTCGGCGCCAAGGCCGGTGAAGAACGCGTTCTGAACCTGACCTTCCCAGAGGACTATCAGAACCTCGACCTGGCTGGCAAAACCGCTGAGTTCACCGTTACCGTGAACACCGTGTCCGAGCCTAAGCTGCCTGAGTTGAACGAAGAGTTCTTCGCGCAGTTCGGCATCAAGGAAAGCGGCATCGACGGCTTCCGCACCGAAGTTCGCAAGAACATGGAGCGTGAGCTGCGTCAGGCGATCAAATCCAAAGTAAAAAATCAGGTAATGGACGGTCTGCTGGCCACCAACCCGATCGAAGTGCCAAAGGCGCTGCTGTCCAACGAAGTTGACCGTCTGCGCGTGCAGGCTGTTCAGCAGTTTGGTGGCAACATCAAGCCTGATCAACTGCCGGCCGAGCTGTTCGAAGAGCAAGCCAAGCGCCGCGTCGTGCTGGGTCTGATCGTTGCTGAAGTGGTCAAGCAGTTCGACCTCAAGCCTGACGAAGCCCGCGTTCGCGAGATGATTCAGGAAATGGCTTCGGCTTACCAGGAGCCTGAGCAGGTCGTGTCGTGGTACTACAAAAACGAGCAGCAACTGAACGAAGTGCGTTCGGTTGTGCTGGAAGAACAAGTTGTGGATACTGTTCTGCAGAAAGCTAGCGTGACCGACAAATCGGTCTCTTACGAAGAAGCGGTCAAACCGGTAGAAGCTCCAGCAGCCGACTGATTGTTTTTGCGTTAGAAGTACACACATAAGCCAGCCTTCGCGCTGGCTTATGCGTATTCAAGACATAACTATTTGGGAGTGACTGCAGAGCATGTTCCGTAATTCGTATATTCAGCAGAACTCTGATATCCAGGCCGCCGGCGGCCTGGTCCCGATGGTTGTCGAGCAATCTGCTCGTGGCGAACGCGCCTATGACATCTACTCGCGCCTGCTCAAGGAGCGAGTGATCTTTCTGGTGGGTCCTGTAGAGGACTACATGGCCAACCTGATTTGTGCGCAACTGCTGTTCCTTGAAGCGGAAAACCCGGACAAGGACATCCATCTGTATATCAACTCCCCGGGCGGTTCGGTGACTGCGGGCATGTCGATCTACGACACCATGCAGTTCATCAAACCCAACGTATCGACCACGTGCATCGGTCAGGCATGCAGCATGGGCGCGTTTCTGCTTACCGCAGGTGCCCCGGGCAAGCGTTTCTGCCTGCCGAACTCGCGCGTGATGATTCACCAGCCACTGGGCGGTTTCCAGGGCCAGGCGTCGGACATTGAAATCCACGCCAAGGAAATCCTTTTCATCCGCGAGCGCCTGAACACGCTGATGGCCAAGCACAGCGGCCGTACTCTGGAAGAAATCGAGCGCGACACCAATCGCGACAATTTCATGAGTGCAGAAGCGGCGAAGGAATATGGCCTGATCGACGAAGTGATCAACCAGCGCCCAGCTTAAAATAAGCGACACATAAAGGCCTGGTCGGCACGTCCGATCAGCAGCGGGCTTGAAAAAGCCCGCAATAGCCTTCATCTTGTGTTGCAAGCCTATCGGATTTGGATCGAACGAATGACTGACACCCGCAACGGCGAGGACAACGGCAAGCTGCTCTATTGCTCCTTCTGTGGCAAAAGCCAGCATGAAGTGCGCAAATTGATTGCCGGCCCCTCGGTCTTTATCTGCGACGAGTGCGTCGACCTGTGCAATGACATCATCCGCGAGGAGGTGCAGGAAGCCCAGGCCGAAAGCAGCGCGCATAAATTGCCTTCGCCTAAAGAAATCAGCGGCATCCTTGACCAGTACGTCATTGGTCAGGAGCGTGCAAAAAAGGTTCTGGCCGTAGCGGTGTACAACCACTACAAGCGTCTGAACCAGCGTGACAAGAAGGCTGACGACGTCGAACTCGGCAAGAGCAACATCCTGCTGATCGGCCCGACAGGCTCCGGTAAAACCCTGCTGGCCGAAACCCTGGCCCGCTTGCTGAACGTTCCGTTCACCATCGCTGACGCAACCACCCTCACCGAGGCGGGTTATGTGGGCGAAGATGTCGAGAACATCATTCAGAAGCTGCTGCAGAAGTGCGATTACGACGTGGAGAAGGCCCAGATGGGCATTGTCTACATCGATGAAATCGACAAGATTTCGCGCAAGTCCGACAACCCGTCGATCACCCGCGATGTTTCCGGTGAAGGCGTGCAACAGGCCTTGCTCAAGTTGATCGAAGGCACGGTCGCTTCCGTTCCGCCGCAAGGTGGCCGCAAGCATCCGCAGCAGGAGTTCCTGCAGGTCGACACCCGTAACATCCTGTTCATCTGCGGTGGTGCGTTCTCCGGTCTGGAAAAGGTTATTCAAAACCGTTCCACCAAGGGCGGCATCGGTTTCAACGCAGAAGTGCGCAGCAAGGAAGAAGGCAAGAAAGTCGGTGAATCCCTGCGTGAAGTCGAGCCTGACGATCTGGTCAAGTTCGGTCTGATCCCGGAGTTCGTCGGTCGTCTGCCGGTCCTCGCGACGCTGGACGAACTCGATGAGGCTGCGTTGATGCAGATTCTCACCGAGCCGAAAAATGCTTTGACCAAACAGTATGCCAAGCTGTTCGAGATGGAAGGTGTGGATCTGGAATTCCGTTCCGACGCACTGAAATCGGTCGCCAAGCGTGCCCTAGAACGTAAAACCGGTGCCCGTGGCCTGCGCTCGATTCTCGAAGGTGTGCTGCTCGACACGATGTATGAAATCCCCTCGCAGTCCGAGGTGAGCAAAGTCGTGATCGATGAAAGCGTGATCGAAGGCAAGTCCAAGCCACTGTATATCTACGAGAACAGTGAGCCGACCGCCAAGGCAGCGCCGGACGCGTAAGCGTCCACCCTGTCGCAGTAAAGAAGGGGCCCTCGGGCCTCTTTTTTTTTTATCTGGTTTTTTACAGCCGCTTTACGCTTGTTTTTTTTCAAGGCAGCCCCCATCTTGGTTTCAAGTTCAATTCCATCTGATTACGGCCCTATGGCCGCCGTAGAGGCGAAATCATGAAGACAACCATCGAATTGCCTCTCTTGCCATTGCGTGATGTCGTGGTTTATCCGCACATGGTTATCCCGCTGTTCGTGGGGCGCGAGAAATCCATCGAAGCCCTCGAGGCCGCGATGACGGGCGACAAGCAGATCCTGCTGCTGGCCCAGAGAAACCCGGCTGACGACGATCCCGGTGAAGATGCTCTCTATCGCGTAGGTACCGTTGCCACGGTTCTGCAACTGCTCAAGCTGCCTGACGGCACCGTCAAGGTGCTGGTCGAAGGTGAGCAGCGCGGTACGGTCGAGCGCTTCAGTGAAGTCGACGGCCATTGCCGTGCCGAAGTCTCGCTGATCGAAGAAGTCGACGCCGCCGAACGCGAGTCCGAAGTCTTCGTGCGCACGCTGCTGTCGCAGTTCGAACAATACGTCCAGCTGGGCAAAAAGGTCCCGGCTGAAGTCCTGTCGTCACTCAACAGCATCGATGAGCCGGGTCGTCTGGTCGACACCATGGCCGCGCACATGGCGCTGAAAATCGAGCAGAAGCAGGAAATCCTCGAAATCGTTGACCTGTCGGCGCGTGTTGAACACGTTCTGGCGCTGCTGGATGCCGAGATCGACCTGCTGCAGGTCGAAAAACGCATTCGTGGCCGGGTCAAGAAGCAGATGGAGCGCAGTCAGCGCGAGTACTACCTGAACGAGCAGATGAAGGCCATTCAGAAGGAGCTCGGCGACAGCGACGAAGGCCACAACGAAATCGAAGACCTGAAAAAGCGTATCGACGCAGCCGGTCTGCCGAAGGACGCCTTGGCCAAGGCCACCGCCGAACTGAACAAGCTCAAGCAGATGTCGCCGATGTCCGCCGAAGCCACCGTGGTGCGCTCGTACATCGACTGGCTGGTACAGGTGCCGTGGAAGGCGCAAAGCAAGGTGCGTCTGGACCTGGCGCGGGCTGAAGACATCCTTGATGCCGACCATTACGGCCTGGAAGAGGTCAAGGAGCGCATCCTTGAATACCTCGCCGTGCAGAAGCGTGTGAAGAAAATCCGTGGGCCGGTGTTGTGCCTGGTCGGTCCTCCGGGCGTGGGTAAGACCTCGCTGGCAGAGTCGATTGCGCATGCCACCAATCGTAAATTCGTGCGCATGGCCCTCGGCGGCGTGCGTGATGAAGCGGAAATCCGAGGTCATCGCCGTACCTACATCGGTTCGATGCCAGGAAGATTGATTCAAAAGATGACAAAAGTGGGTGTGCGCAACCCGCTGTTCCTGCTCGATGAAATCGACAAGATGGGCAGCGACATGCGTGGCGACCCGGCGTCGGCGTTGCTGGAAGTGCTCGATCCAGAGCAGAACCACAACTTCAACGACCACTATCTGGAAGTCGATTACGACCTTTCCGATGTGATGTTCCTGTGCACCTCGAACTCGATGAACATTCCGCCGGCGCTGCTGGACCGGATGGAAGTCATCCGTTTGCCGGGCTACACCGAAGACGAAAAGATCAACATTGCCGTCAAATACCTTTCGCCAAAACAGATCGCCGCCAACGGTCTGAAGAAGGGTGAACTGGAATTTGATGCCGAAGCGATCCGCGACATCATTCGCTATTACACTCGTGAAGCCGGTGTGCGTGGCCTCGAGCGTCAGATCGCCAAGGTCTGCCGCAAGGCTGTGAAAGAGCACGCGATGGAAAAACGCTTCTCGGTGAAAGTGACAGCTGATCTGCTCGAGCACTTCCTCGGCGTGCGCAAGTTCCGCTACGGCCTGGCCGAGCAACAGGATCAAGTAGGGCAGGTGACTGGCCTGGCCTGGACTCAGGTCGGTGGTGAGTTGCTGACCATTGAAGCGGCGGTAATTCCGGGTAAAGGTCAATTGATCAAGACCGGTTCACTCGGCGACGTTATGGTCGAATCGATCACTGCCGCGCAAACCGTCGTGCGCAGCCGCGCCAAAAGCCTGGGCATTCCGCTGGACTTCCACGAGAAGCGCGACACGCACATTCACATGCCTGAAGGCGCCACGCCGAAGGACGGCCCAAGCGCCGGTGTCGGTATGTGCACGGCGCTGGTTTCGGCCTTGACCGGCATTCCGGTGCGCGCCGACGTGGCCATGACCGGTGAAATCACCTTGCGTGGTCAGGTGCTGGCGATTGGTGGTCTGAAGGAAAAACTGCTGGCGGCTCACCGCGGTGGAATCAAGATCGTGATTATTCCTGAAGAGAACGTGCGTGATCTGAAGGAGATTCCTGACAATATCAAGCAGGATCTGCAGATTAAACCGGTTAAATGGATTGACGAGGTCCTGCAAATTGCGCTGCAATACGCGCCGGAGCCCTTGCCGGATGTGGCTCCGGAGATAGTTGCCAAGGACGAAAAACGTGAGTCTGACTCTAAGGAAAGAATTAGCACGCATTAATAGGCTTTTGCCTGGGGGGCTTCCTTGACAGTTTTTTAGAGCCCTTGTTATAAAGCGGCTCTTAAGTGTCTGTAGGCCATTCAGCACTCGTTTTTGCTTTCACCAAAAAAACTTAGAATCATCTCAAAATAGATATAAGGGGACTTAGAGTGAACAAGTCGGAACTGATTGATGCTATCGCTGCATCCGCTGATATCCCGAAAGCTGCTGCTGGCCGTGCGCTGGACGCTGTAATCGAATCCGTCACTGGCGCTCTGAAGGCTGGCGACTCCGTTGTTCTGGTTGGTTTCGGTACTTTCTCCGTGACGGACCGTCCGGCTCGTACCGGTCGTAACCCACAGACCGGCAAGACTCTGGAAATCCCGGCTGCCAAGAAGCCAGGTTTCAAAGCCGGTAAAGCACTGAAAGAAGCTGTTAACTGAGTTTCAGGTTTTTACCCATCCGGGTCGGGGTCAAGCCTGACTTGGCAGCGGAGCGGTAGAGCAGGTCACTGAAAAAGTCGCCTGTAACGCCGGGATCGAGGGTTCGAGCCCTGTCCGCTCCGCCAGTTACGAGAAGGCGCATCCTCGGATGCGCCTTTCTTCTATCCGGATTCTACCCACGCTCCACGGTTGCCTAAATTGAAGTTCAACCGTTTCTGGGGGACGCATGCTGCAGAATATCAGGGACAATTCACAAGGCTGGATTGCCAAGACCATTATCGGAGTCATCGTTGCACTGATGGCTTTGACCGGTTTCGATGCCATTTTCCAGGCCACGACTCATAAAAATGAGGCGGCCAAGGTCAATGGCGAAGAAATCAGCCAGAACGAGCTGAGCCAGGCCGTTGACATGCAACGCCGTCAGCTGATGCAACAGTTGGGCAAGGACTTCGATGCTTCCTTGCTCGATGAAAAAATGCTCCGCGAATCGGCCCTCAAGGGGCTGATCGATCGCAAGCTGTTGTTGCAAGGTGCCGAGCAGGCCAAATTCGCTTTCTCCGAAGGTGCGCTGGATCAAGTGATCCTGCAAACGCCTGAATTCCAGGTGGACGGCAAGTTCAGTTCCGAGCGTTTCGACCAGGTGATCCGTCAACTGGGTTACAGCCGCATGCAGTTCCGCCAGATGCTGGCGCAGGAAATGCTGATCGGCCAACTGCGCGCCGGTGTCGCGGGCAGCGGTTTCGTCACCGACGCCGAAGTGCTGGCATTCGCCCGTCTGGAGAAACAGACCCGCGATTTCGCCACGCTCAACGTCAAGGCTGACCCGGCCGCCGTGAAGCTCACCGACGACGAGGTCAAGGCTTACTACGATGAACACGCCAAAGAGTTCATGACTCCGGATCAGGTGATCATCGATTACGTCGAGCTGAAGAAGGCTTCGTTCTTCGACCAGGTCGCCGTCAAGGACGAAGACCTCGAAGCCGCGTATCAGAAAGAAATCGCCAACCTGTCGGAACAGCGTCGTGCGGCGCATATTCTGATCGAAGTGAACGACAAGACCACCGAGGCTCAGGCGAAGGCGAAAATCGAAGAAGTCCAGGCGCGTCTGGCCAAGGGCGAGAAGTTCGAAGCGCTGGCCAAAGAGTTTTCGCAGGATCCGGGTTCGGCCAACAATGGCGGTGATCTCGGCTATGCAGGTCCTGGTGTTTACGACCCAGCGTTCGAAAAGGCCTTGTACTCGCTGGGCAAAGATCAGGTCTCCGAGCCGGTTCGCACCGATTTCGGTTATCACCTGATCAAGCTGCTGGGCGTCGAAGCGCCTGAAGTGCCGACCCTCGCCAGCCTCAAAGACAAGCTGACCCGTGAGCTGAAAGCCGCGCAGGTCGAGCAGCGTTTCGTTGAAGCAACCAAGCAGCTGGAAGATTCGGCATTTGAAGCATCCGATCTGGCGCAACCTGCGGCCGATCTGAAGCTGACCGTGCACACTTCCAAGCCGTTCGGCCGTGAGGGTGGCGAAGGCGTTGCGGCCAACCGTGCCGTGGTCACCGCTGCATTCAGCCCTGAAGTGATTGATGAAGGTGCCAACAGCACCGCCATTGAGCTGGACCCGGAAACCGTGGTCGTGTTGCGCGCCAAGGAACACTTGAAGCCTGCGCAGTTGCCGCTGGAAAGCGTGAATGCGGCGATCCGCACTCAGTTGACCAAAGAGCATGCCAGTGCGGCCGCCAAGACCCGTGCCGAGAAGCTGATCGCTGATCTGCGCGATGGCAAGGCACCTCTGGACAAGGCAATTGACGGGCAGAGCTGGAAAGTCACCGAAGCGGCTACCCGTGGTCAGGAAGGGGTTGATCCGGCGGTGTTGCAGGCGCTGTTCCGCATGCCGAAGCCGGCCGCCAAGGACAAGCCGACGTTCAGCAGCGTGACGCTGCCGGACGGTAGCCTGATGATCGTGCGCTTGAATGGCGTTAACGAAGCGGCTGCGCCGACGGAAGAAGAGAAGGCGCAGTACCGGCGGTTCCTGGCTTCCCGTGAGGGGCAGCAGGATTTCGCGGCGTATCGCAAGCAGTTGGAGAGTCAGGCGGATATCGAGCGGTTCTGATTGCTGACTGGAGACATGGGAGCCCCGGCCTTTTTTTAGGTCGGGGCTTTTTTTTGCGCCTTGGCGGCCTGTGGGCCGACCAGGCTGTGGTTGTTTTAGGTGTATATCCGTTGGTGTGGGTGCGGCTGATGGCGGTTTCGCCCTTACGGCGAGTCACCTTTTTCAAACGCCAAAAAGGTAACCCAAAACGCTTGCTCCTACGTACGGCCCTCGCAGGCTCGGGTCCCTTCGCTCCGGGATCGATCCGGGCGCAGCGGCTACGGTTTGCTTCGCTGCACCTACTTCCGCTGTGTCTGGCTGCGCCAGACGGTCGCTGCGCTCCCACGCCCGGATCAATCCCTCCACTCAGCCTTCCGATGTCGCTGGTGACGCAAGATCAAGGGCACTCGAGCTGGCGCTCATTGTTGAGTGGTTAGAAGCAGGTGGTTGGCTTTAGGTTTGTGGTGTGGCTGCCCCTCACCCCAGCCCTCTCCCGAGGGAGAGGGAGCCGATTTTGGTTGGTTTTGAAACTTGCATTCGACTCGGTTTTTCATGTTGACGTAGTTCTTCCGATCACCACGGTCAGTTCCCTCTCCCTCAGGGAGAGGGCTAGGGTGAGGGGCTTTTGATTTTCGGACGGACTCAAGCATTTCACGGCAATCCAGGCGTCACCTATCCGGCAGGTGGAAATCCATGTCTGCGAGCCTTGACCGTCACCCCCAGGGTGAAAACCAGCAAGCCTGCAACAATCCACGGAAATGTTCCTGCGCCGACGTCTTCAAGCAATAGGCCTCCGATCAAGCCTCCGCCAGCAATTCCCACATTCCACAGCGTCACCAGCATCGATTGCGCGGTATCGGCTGCGCTCCTCGCGGTTTTCGCTGATGCGGTTTGCAACAGGGATGGCATTGCGCCGAAGGCCAGTCCCCAGACGGCGATGGCTGTGTAAACCACGCTCGGCGAGTCGCGCCACAGGCCCAGCGCGAGCGCGGACAGCATGAACAGCGCGGCGCTGATCAACACCAGTTCGCGTAGCCAGCGGTCAATCAGGACGCCGACGATCCATAAGCCCAGCACCGAAGCGAGGCCGAATACCAGCAACACCCGGTCGACCGTTGCATCAAGTCCGGAGGGTTGCAAAAAAGGTGCGATGTAGGTGTACAGCAGATTGTGTGCGACCACGTAGGTAAGGGTTACAAACAATACCGGGCGTACGCCGGGCCAGGTAAATACCTGCCGCAAAGGGGTGCGGTGTCCGGCGCGTTCGCCGGCAAAGTCCGGTACCAGCCAGCGTACCCATATCACCAGCAAAAAGGTCAGCCCGGTCATGATCGCGAAGCTCAGGCGCCAGCCGACCAACGTGCCGAGCAAAGTGCCTGCGGGGATTCCCAGCGACAGCGCCAGAGGTGCACCGAGCATTGCTACGGTAATGGCACGGCCTTGCAGGTGCGGGGCGACCATTCGGCTCGCGTAACCCGCCAGTAGCGCCCAGAGCAGACCGGCGAACACTCCGGCAATAAAGCGTGCGATCAGGCTCAGCCAGTACAGCTCCGACACGGCGGTGATGCTGTTGGCGATCGCGAAACCAGCGACGGCGGACAGCAGCAGTGGTTTTCGGCGCCAGCCTCGGGTGGCGATCGTCAGGGGAATCGCCGCCAGGATCGAGCCGAACGCGTATACGGTGATCAATTGCCCGATCAGTGCCTGCGAGACATTCAGGCCGCTGCTCATCTGTGGCAACAGACCGGCCGGCATGGCTTCGGTCATTATCGTGATGAATCCGGCGGTGGCCAGTGCCAGCAGCGCGGCGAGGGGTAAGCGTTCGGGTTGATCGAAAGCGGGGCAAGCGGGTTGAGCATCGTTCATGAGCGGCTTCCATGTGCGAATTTGACGAGAAACGCAGAGTAGGGCGCTGCACGGTGATGAAAAACGGGTTAAGGTTCCGAACATATCGGACAAGGATGTCAGCAATGGGGGAGTGGTATGGATAGCCTTGGCAGTATTGCGGTGTTTGTTCAAGTCGCCGAGACGCGTAGCTTCACCGAGGCTGGCAGGCTACAAGGTGTTTCATCGTCGGCGGTGGGCAAAAGCATCGCGCGGCTGGAAGCCCGACTGGGCGTGCGGCTGTTTCAGCGCACCACGCGTAGTGTCACGCTGACCAGCGAAGGCGCGATGTTTCTTGAGCGGTGCCGAAAGATCCTCGCGGAAGTCGAAGCGGCGGAATTCGAACTGTGCGACGCCTCCGCCAAACCCCACGGCAGGTTGCGCATCAGCCTGCCGCAGGTGCATGGGCTGGTGATGCCGGTCATGGCTGAGTTCATGGCGATGTACCCGCAAATTGAGCTGGACCTGGATCTGACCGATCGTATGGTCGATGTGGTGGAAGAAGGTTTTGATGCTGTGATCCGCACGGGCAAGCCCCGCGACTCGCGTCTGATGGCGCGACGATTGGGTACTTTTCACATGGTATTGGTGGCCAGTCCGGCGTATCTGCAGCAGCGTGGCGTACCGCAGACGCCGGCTGATCTTGCCGCTCACGCGTGCCTGCGGCACACCTTCCACGCCACTGGAAAACTGGAAGCCTGGCCATTGATCCGCGAAGAGGGGACCGTGGAGCCGACGTTGCCCGCCCGCCTGGTCAGTACATCGATCGAAGCGGTGAGCCATGCGGCGCTGGCCGGCATGGGTATCGCCTGCCTGCCTGATTTCATGACGCGCGAGGCCGAGGCGCAAGGACGCTTGCATCGGGTACTCGATGCGCACCTGGAACACACCGGTGAGTTTTGGGTCCTATGGCCATCGAATCGTCACGCCACGGCAAAATTGCGCGTGTTCATCGATCATTTGGTGCCGCGACTTTTCCCCGCTACGCAGGTGCCATAGAGTTGTAACCGTTTCAAGACACTATTCCATGCGCCGCGGGGTTGCGATCTGTTGCACAATACGCCCCGGACTGTTTTCTCTCAGGATGTTCAATGTTGATTTCCATTCCCTTGCGTGTAGCCGGGTTGGCGCTGTTGTTGGCGGCCGTTGCCGGTTGTTCGAAAGACAAGCCGATGTATGAGCACGAAAACTTCGACGACTCCGGTACGTTTTCGCGCAATTATCCGGTGACGGATGCGGCCAGTTGCGAAGCGGCGCGGCGGGCGTTGCTCAGTCAGGGCTACATCATCACCAGCAGCGATCCGAAACTGGTCAGCGGGCACAAGAGTTTCCAGCAGACCGGCGATACCCACATGGAGATCAGCTTCAACGTGGTGTGCGCCGACGATGGCAGTGCCGGGCACCATGCGACGATGTTTGCCAATGCCTTGCAGGATCGTTATGCGCTGAAGAAGACCAACAACTCGGCCAGTCTCGGTGTGGGTGTGTTGGGCTCGGTGTCGATGCCGATCGGCTCGTCTGACGATTCGATGGTCAAGGTTGCCAGTGAGACGGTCACTGCGCAGAAGTTCTATGAGCGTTTCTTTACCTTGGTCGAGCAGTTCCTGCCGGCGGATGCGAAGAAGGCTGCGCATATCGAGGAGAAGCCCAAGGCAGACCTCGGTGTGCCTGAGGCGAAAGCGACGCCTGCACCGGCACCTGCGCCGTTGGTACCGACTCCGGCAGCGGAACCTGCTGCAACGCCTGCGCCTGCTGCAGAGCCAGCCCCGGCTCCGGCGGAAACCGCGCCAGTCGATTCCCGGCCGGTGGTGCCGCCTGCGGAGTCGACGCCGATCACCCCTGCGCCAGCACCCGTTGAAGAGCCCGCGCCGGCCAGCGAAACCATCACGCCGCCAGCGAACCCGGACATTCCGCCGCCGTCCGAGCCGATTCCGGCGATGCCTGCATCCGGGCAATAATTCACTTCAACAAAACCCTGTGGGAGCGAGCCTGCTCGCGATGAGGGTGTGTCAGTCGACGACGCTGTTGCTGACGCACCGCCTTCGCGAGCAGGCTCGCTCCCACAGTGGTATCCGGGGCAGCTTAAAGATTGGTTACATTCCCCTGACAATCCCCCCGCGATAAATCCCCAACCACCTGCTACGTTTTATTCATGAAGGCTGCGTTTCACTTTTCCTTCACACGGGCACTTTATGCTCGGGGCACAGGTCGATTGATCAAGCCATTTTTCATGACGAGCAGTTGGGAGATTTATACGATGGATGAGTATCAGGAAGAACTGCTCGAATACCAGGCTTACGAACTGGACCAACCAGAACCCGCAGACGACGCAACCGAGCTCTGAGCTTGCAGCTTGCAGCTGCTTCAAGCCCGTATGCGATGACTGCGACGAAACTCGCCCGGCGTCTGGCCGCTCCAGCGTTTGAACGCTCGTTGAAATGCTTCGGCTGAAGCAAAACCGAGCAGATAGGCGATTTCGCCGAACGCCAGTTCGGTATCGCGGATGTAGGTCATTGCCAGGTCCCGGCGCGTGTCGTTGAGAATGGCGCGAAATTGCGTGCCTTCCTCGGCCAGTTTGCGCCGCAGGGTCCAGGTCGGCAGTTTCAGGCGTGCCGCGACCTCTTCAAGATCCGGTTCGCGCCCACCATTGAGCAACGGCCCGAGCAATTGAATGATACGTTCGCGCAGGCTGCGGGTTCGCGTCAGTTGCTCAAGTTCTCGCTCGCACAGTTGCAGCAGGTGCCGCCAGGTACTCGGGCAATGCTCGGGGTTGCGCTGCGCGAGGCTGTCCAGATTCAGGCGCAATTGGTTGCCCTCGGCGCCGAACTGGATCGGGCAATCGCCCAGCGAGCTATAGGCCTGGCGATAATCGGGCTCGGAAAATTCGATCTCGATGCGCTCGGCCCGCAGCGGCTGGCGGCCGACGGTCGACAGTTGATTGAGCCAGCCAGCCACGATCGAATCGACGACAAAGCGGTTGTAAGCGTTGTACGGGCTGATCGAATAGAAGCGCAGCCACGCGCCATGGGCATCTTCGTGAAAGCTCGATTGGCCGCGATAGTTCGAACCGTACAGGGCTTCGAAACGGATCAGGCAGCGCGCGGCTTCGCGCACGGTCGGTGCTTGCGCGGCGGTGACGCCGGCAAGTCCGGCCTGGCTCAGACGGCTGAGCTGGCCCATGCGCAAACCCAGCGCTGCATCCCCGGTCAATTGAATTGCTGCGTGGCCCAGGCGCATGTAGCGAGGGATCGACAAGCGCGCACCCGCTTCGGCCAGTCGCGCCGCGTCGAGGCCGTATTGTTCCAGCAGCGGCTGTGGGTCGATGCCATGACTGCGCACGGCGTCGGCGAGGCTATGCACGAAACCCACCGACAGATCCCCAAGACGCATCGGCAGTGGCTTCATGGCTTACAACCAGATGTTCAGCAGACGCGCGCCACGGGCGTCGCCATCGGCAAAATGCCGACCGTTGCTGCTGAGAAAACTCTGGCCGGAGCTGGCCTTGTCCCAGAACTGCCCGCGCATAAACACGCTGACGCCGGCAATCGCCCGACTGCTCGGTGGCTGGGCAGTCAGGGTCAGTCGGTGCCAGGCCTGTCCTTCAGTAACTTCGCCGGGCTTGAGGCTCACCGAACCGGGCGTATTCGAACCTTTATAACCGCGCCACGGCTGGTTCCATGCGTCCTGGCCGAACAACTGCGCCGGCACGGCGACCAATTGTGCGTTTTGCTCGTCGAGCGTGCGGTAGTTTTGCGGGTACCAACTGTCGCTGCCGATCAATACGCCGAGACGTCCGGCGGGGGTGTCGACCACGTTGATGCGCTCTTTGTCCTCGGCCTGGATCACGTCACGTTGAGCGAACACCGGGTGCATCTGCCGCTGCGGCTGGCCGAGTGGCACGCCGTCGCGGCCGAACACCACGCTGCTGTTGTAGAGCGAGCCGCTGCCCGGTTTCAGTCGGCCATCGCGAATTTCCGGCTCCGGCAACACGATCGAACCGGCCACCAGGGTCACACGAAATTCCTTGGCCAGACCGCCAAACAGCGCCTGATATTGCTTGGCCATGGATTTGGCTTTCATGCGCAGATGGGCGTCGTTGAGACGATCGTTGCCGCTGGCGCGCAGCCAGGCGCGAGCGAACAACAACGGATTGCTCGCCGCTAGCCAGTTCATCGCCTCGTCAACGGTCGGGGCTTGATACAGCTCGTCTTTTTCGCCGCTGAGCAGCAGCCAGGTGCCGATGTTTTCCGGCAACACCACCACGGTTTTTTCGTTCAACAAGCCTTGATCCTGCGCCTGCTGCAAATAGGCCGCGAGCTTGCGGTGCAGGCGCTCGGGGCTTTGATAGTCGGTGGGAAACAGTTCGGGCTGGATGCCCAGCAGATTGCCTCGGTCGGCGGGTGTGCCTTGGTCGACCGCCAGTTTGATGCGCAGGTCCGACAGGTAATGCCCGACCGGCCGGTCCGCCGCCCACATTGCGTAGGTGGTGAGGGCAGCCACAAGGGCCATGGAAAACGTCAGGTACAAAAGTTTGCGCATGAAAACCAACAACGACCGGGTGCAGGGTATGGCGACTAGGGTAGGGCGCATGGCGGCGATTGCCAAGGGGCGCTGCGCATTTGGATCAATAAGTTGTCAGTTACGGTCATTGAGCCGCAGCGAGGCGGCTCTTAGTCTGTCGAGCATGACTGACGGGAGCCGCAGAGCGCCCGCAACTTTTCCGTGATCGCTCGTTGTGGAGTTACCGATGACCGCCGCTCATTACCCGCACCTGTTGGCCCCGCTGGACCTGGGATTCACCACGCTACGCAACCGCACCCTGATGGGCTCGATGCACACCGGTCTGGAAGAAAAGCCGGGCGGGTTCGAACGCATGGCGGCGTACTTCGCCGAGCGTGCGCGTGGCGGTGTCGGCCTGATGGTCACCGGCGGTATCGGCCCGAACGACGAGGGCGGCGTGTACTCCGGCGCGGCCAAGCTGACCACCGAAGAGGAAGCGCTCAAGCACCGTATCGTCACCCGCGCGGTACACGAGGCGGGCGGCAAGATCTGCATGCAGATTCTCCACGCCGGCCGTTATGCCTACAGCCCGAAACAGGTCGCGCCGAGTGCGATCCAGGCGCCGATCAACCCGTTCAAGCCCAAGGAGCTGGACGAGGAAGGCATCGAGAAGCAGATCAGCGATTTCGTCACCTGTTCGGTGCTGGCGCAGACTGCCGAGTACGACGGCGTCGAGATCATGGGTTCGGAAGGTTATTTCATTAACCAGTTCCTCGCCGCGCACACCAACCACCGCACCGACCGTTGGGGCGGCAGTTACGAAAATCGCATGCGCCTGCCGGTGGAAATCGTGCGCCGGGTGCGCGAAGCGGTTGGCCCGAACTTCATCATTATTTTCCGACTGTCGATGCTTGATCTGGTCGAGGGCGGCAGCACCTGGGACGAAATCGTCACGTTGGCCAAGGCCATCGAGCAGGCCGGCGCCACCATTATCAACACCGGGATCGGCTGGCACGAAGCGCGGATTCCGACCATCGCCACCAAAGTGCCGCGCGCCGCGTTCAGTAAAGTCACGGCCAAGTTGCGCGGCTCGGTGAGCATTCCGCTGATCACCACCAACCGCATCAACACCCCGGAAATCGCCGAGCAGATTCTCGCCGAAGGCGATGCCGATATGGTCTCGATGGCGCGGCCGTTCCTTGCCGATCCGGATTTCGTCAATAAAGCCGCTGAAGGCCGCGCCGACGAAATCAACACCTGCATCGGCTGCAACCAGGCGTGCCTCGACCACACCTTTGGCGGCAAGCTCACCAGTTGCCTGGTCAACCCGCGCGCCTGCCATGAAACCGAACTCAACTACCTGCCGGTGCAACAGATCAAGAAAATCGCCGTGGTCGGTGCCGGCCCTGCCGGTTTGTCCGCTGCGACCGTGGCTGCCGAGCGTGGCCATCAGGTGACGCTGTTCGATTCGGCCAGCGAAATCGGTGGCCAGTTCAATATCGCCAAGCGCGTGCCGGGCAAGGAAGAGTTTTTCGAAACCCTGCGTTACTTCAAGCGCAAGTTGCAGACCACTCATGTCGAGGTGTGCCTGAACACCCGCGTCGATGTGGCGAAACTGGTCGAGGGCGGCTACGACGAGATCATCCTCGCCACCGGCATCGCCCCGCGTGTGCCGGCGATTCCGGGTGTCGAGCATGCCAAGGTGCTGAGCTACCTGGACGTGATTCTCGAGCGTAAACCAGTGGGCAAACGCGTGGCGGTCATCGGCGCTGGCGGTATCGGTTTCGACGTTTCGGAATTCCTTGTCCATCAAGGCGTGGCGACCAGTCAGGATCGTGCGGCATTCTGGAAGGAATGGGGCATCGATACGCAGCTGGAGGCCCGCGGTGGTGTCGCCGGGATCAAAGCCGCGCCGCATGCACCGGCGCGTGAAGTGTTCCTGCTGCAGCGCAAGAAAACCAAGGTCGGCGATGGCCTCGGCAAAACCACCGGCTGGATTCACCGTACCGGTCTGAAGAACAAGCAGGTGCAGATGCTCAACAGCGTCGAATACCTCGGTATCGATGACGACGGCCTGCACATTCGCATCGGCGAAACCGGTGCGCCGCAAGTGCTGGCGGTGGACAACATCGTGATTTGCGCGGGGCAGGATCCGTTGCGTGAGTTGCACGATGGCTTGGTCGAGGCTGGGCAGAACGTGCACTTGATCGGTGGCGCCGATGTGGCGGCAGAGCTGGATGCCAAGCGCGCGATCAACCAGGGGTCGCGTCTGGCGGCTGAGCTTTAACCTCAACGCCGGACCTGTGGGAGCGAGCCTGCTCGCGAAAGCGGAGTGTCAGCCAATACAACTGTCGACTGACACGACGCCTTCGCGAGCAGGCTCGCTCCCACAGGGACTGGCGTACGCTGGCAGATTTTTAACGCCTGGCTGTTAAGATGCCGGCTCTTTGCAACAGAGCCGGCATTCATGTTTTTGCCCCCCGCCAATTGGCTACCCCAAGCCCCTCTCGAACATCTCTGCCTGGACTGGCTCAGCGCTGCCGGCATCGAAGTGGCGATCCTGCGCCTGGACCAGATCGACCCGCTGATCAGCGGCAACAAGTGGTTCAAACTCACCGAACACCTCAAAGCAGCCGAGCGTGCCGGCGCCGACGGCATCATCAGCCTCGGCGGTGCGCATTCCAATCACCTGCATGCGCTGGCAGCGGCGGGCAAACGCTTGGGGTTCGCCACGGTCGGCCTGCTGCGCGGACATGCGCAGCAAACGCCGACAGTGGACGATTTGCAGGCGTTCGGCATGCAACTGCACTGGTTGGGTTACGGCGGCTATCGCGCCCGTAACGAGCCGGGATTCTGGCAACCCTGGCAGGCGCAATGTCCGCAGATGTATGCGGTGCCGGAGGGCGGCGGTGGATTGGCTGGCGCACGCGGCTGTGCGGCGATTCGGACGCAGGCGCAAGCGCAGTTGGCGGCGCTGGGCTGGAGCGATTATCACGCCTGGTGGCTGGCCTGCGGCACCGGCACGACGCTGGCCGGGCTGGTGCTTGCCGAGGCCGGCGTGCGACACGTTTATGGCGCGTTAGCGGTGCCGGAAGATCATGGCGTCGCAGCGCAGGTCGAATCGATTCTGCAACAGGCCGGGCAGGGTAGCGCCGATTACACCTTGATCGATGCCAGCCGGGGCGGTTTTGCCAGGGTCGATCCGGCCTTGCTGAGGTTCATCGAACAGACCGAGCAGGCCTGCGGTGTGCCGCTGGAGCCGCTGTACACCGGCAAAGCCTTGCTGGCGCTCAAGCAGCAGGTCGAGGCCGGCCGTTTTGCGTCGGGCACGCGTCTGCTGTTCGTGCACAGCGGTGGCTTGCAGGGCCGGCGCGCCATGCTCGCCGGCCGCTGACCCTCAGCCGCGCTTGGGCATCATCCGCAGCAACGTGTTATCGCGCACCACGTAATGGTGATAAATGCCCGCCAGCGCATGCAGGCCGATCAGCCAGTAACCGATGGTCGCGATCAGCACATGCCAGCCTTCGACCTGTTTGGCGAACGCCTTGTCTTCGCCGACCAGCAGCGGCAGATCGAAGCCGTAAAACATCACTTGATGGCCCTCGGCGCTGGTGATCAGCCAGCCGAGGATCGGCATGCTGAGCATGAACAGGTACAACGCCCAGTGCATCAGCCGCGCCAGCAGCGTTTGCCAGGCCGGGGAGGCCGGAAAGATTTTCGGCGCCGGACCGAGGCTGCGTGCGAGCAGGCGAAACCACACCAGCACGAACACGGTCAGCCCGAGCAGGTAATGCATTTCACGGATCAGCGTGCGGCCGCCGCTGCCCTTGGGGAACAGGCCGCGAAACTCCATGCTGGCGTAAACCAGCACCAACAGCACCAGCATCAGCCAGTGCAGGAGAACCGAGACGGTGCTGTAGCGCGATTCGGAACTTGTCCACGGCATTCGGGATTACCTCACGGATCAGGGTCGCAACGGCCGTTCTCAATGACGGCATGGGTTAACTGTAATCCGCTTTGGCGCAATTGCCCGAGGCTGACTGGACTTTCCCTGCGTTGCGTCAGTCCGGGGCATAAAAAAACGCCAATGTCGCGATGACAGTGGCGCTTTTTTCTGCAACAACCGAGGGAATCAACTCGATTGCGGCATTTCACCCCTGGCCAGCCGCTGGTTGATGTCAGCGATCACCTCGGGCAGGTCGCTGATGGTGTCGATCATGTAATGCGGGCGCGAACCGGCGAACAACGCGTGAATGCGCTTGCGCTCGCTGGCCAGTTCGTCGCTGCCCAAAGCGCGGAAACCGTCGTAATCCAGACCCAGCGCATTGCCCGAGCAGATCAGCGCGACGGTCCACATCCCGGCGCGGCGGCCTTCGAGAATGCCCGGTACGGTGTCGTCGATCTTCACGCAGGCCGCCACGTCATCGATGCCCAGCGCAATGACGTTGGCCAAGGCCTGCGCCGGCCATGGGCGGCCGTTCGGCACTTCATCGGTGGCGACCACATGGTCGGCCACATAACCATTGCGCGCGGCCAGTTCGACCACCTTGTCCATCACCTGTTTCGGATAGCCCGAGCAGGAACCAATCTTGATCCCTTGCTCGCGCAGGTTGGCGATGGTCTCCAGGGCGCCGGGAATCAGCGCCGAGTGCTCGGCGATTTTTTCGATCTGCAGCGGCATGAAGCGGTTATAGATCGCGGTCACGTCATCATCGGTCGGCGTGCGGCCGAATGCCTTGCGATAACGCTCGGCGACCTGCGGTTGATCGCACAGGGTGCGGATGTGGTCCCACTTGCCCATGCCCATCGGGCCCCGGGCTTCTTCGATGGACACTTGCACGTCGAACTCGGCGAACGCCTCGACGAAAATCTGCGTCGGCGCGAACGAGCCGAAATCGACCACGGTGCCGGCCCAGTCGAGGATGGCGGCTTGCAGTTTGGTGGGGGTGGTGTAGTTCATGTTGGTCAAAATCCTGTGGTGGCAATGAAGTCGAAATGTGGGAGCGAGCCTGCTCGCGAAAGCGTCGGTTCAGTCGACGTCAATGGCGAATGTCAGGGCCCTTTCGCGAGCAGGCTCGCTCCCACATGGGATTTGTGTGTGGTTCAGATATCGAGCACTTCCATTTCGCGCAGTACCTCACCGACGGCCGCGACGGCTTCGCGCATTTGCTCGGGGGTGACGTGGCCGATGCAGCCGACACGGAAGGTTTCCACCTGGGTCAATTTGCCCGGATAGAGGATGTAACCCTTGGCCTTGACCCGCTCGTAGAACTCCTTGAATTGATAACGCGGGTCCTTCGGTGCATGGAACGTGGCGATGATCGGTGCCTGAATGGCTGCCGGCAGGAAACTGCGCAGGCCGAGTTTGCCCATCTCTTCCATCAGTGCCTGGCAGTTGGCCGCATAACGTGCGTGCCGCGCCGGCAGGCCGCCTTCTTCGCTGTATTGCTGCAAGGCTTCGTGCAGCGCCGCGACCACGTGGGTCGGCGGGGTGAAGCGCCATTGCCCGGTCTTTTGCATGTAGGTGTGCTGGTCGAACAGGTCCATCGCCAATGAATGCGAATTGCCAGCGGCAGCGGCCAGCGACTCTTTGCGTGCGAAAACAAACCCCATCCCCGGCACGCCTTCCAGGCATTTGCCGGACGCCGCAATCAGCGCATCGAACGGCACCTTTTGAGCATCCACCGGCAGGGCGCCGAAGGAGCTCATGGCGTCGATGATCAGGCGTTTGCCGTGCTGCGCAACCACTGCAGCGATCTCTGCCAAGGGGTTGAGAATGCCGGTGCTGGTTTCGCAATGAATCAGCGCGACGTGGGTGATCGAGCTGTCGGCGCGCAGCAGACGGTCGACGTCGGCGGCGGTGGTCGGTTCGTCTTCAGCGGTTTCGAAGGTGCTGAACGAGCGGCCGAGCACTTCACAGATTTTCGCCAGACGCTTGCCATAGGCGCCGTTGATCAACACCAGGACCTTGCCATCACGCGGCACCAGCGTGCCGATGGCCGCTTCGACGGCAAACGTGCCGCTGCCCTGCAACGGCACGCAATGATGCGTCGCGGCGCCGTTGAGGATCGTCAGTAATTGCTCGCACAGACTGGCAGTCAGTTGATTGAAGCGGTCATCCCAGGAGCCCCAGTCGACCAGCATCGCCTGGCGAGTGCGGGCCGAAGTGGTCAACGGGCCGGGAGTGAGCAGGATGGGTTCGGCGATACTCATGCGGGTGTCCTCGGGTTGCGCTGGGAGATGAAGCTACGGGGCATACGTTGCAATTCGCCGTTGCATCAATCAAATTGTTTGTTGTTATGCCAGCCATCAGTGAGGGTTATTCATGAACCTGTTCCAGCTGCGCGCCTTCGACGCCGTTGCCCGCGAAGGCAGCTTCACCCGCGCCGCTGCGCGCTTGTTCATCAGCCAGCCAGCGGTCACCGGGCACATCAAGGCGCTGGAGGAGCACTACCAGATCACCCTGTTGCGGCGCACCGCGCGACGGGTGGAGCTGACCGAGGAGGGCACCCGACTCGCCGCGATTACCCGCGCGATGTTCGGTCTGGCCGAAGAGGCGCAGACGATGCTCGAAGCCAACCGGCAATTGCTGACCGGGCGCCTGGAAGTGGCAGCGGATGGCCCGCACATGGTCATGCCGATGCTCGCCAGCCTGCGTGCGCGATATCCCGGCATTACCGTGAATCTGCGCCTGGGCAACGCGCAGGAAACCTTGGCGGCGTTATTGTCTGAGCATGCGGATGTGGCAGTGCTGACCGAGGTCGAGCCGCGCAAAGGTCTGCATTTGCAAGGCCTGAGCGAATCGCGGATTTGCGCGCTGGTGCCGGCCGGGCATCCGTGGGCACGGCGCGCCGGGGAAGTGCCGCTCGAAGAACTCGATCAGGTGATCATGGTGTTGCGTGAGCCGAGCTCGATTACCCGGCGCACCTTCGATCAGGCCTGCGCGCAGGCGTCGATTCAGCCGCGCGTGCTACTGGAACTCGACAGTCGCGAAGCGGTGACCGAAGCCGTCGCCGCCGACCTGGGCGTGGGCGTGGTGTCTTCGGTGGAGGTCAGCCACGACCCACGGGTGGTGGCGATTGCGCTTGCCGGGGCAGGACTGGTGAACAGGCACATGATCGGCTGCATGGAGCGGCGGCGGGAGTTGCGCTTGATTCAGGCGTTTTTCGATCTGGCGCCGGCCTGAGAGACCGCGGTGCCTGCAATTGCCAGCAGGCTGGCTCCCACGAGGTTTTGGAACGACGCAAGATCCCTGTGGGAGCTAGCCTGCTGGCGATAGGGCCAGTGCCGACTACACAAGTCTCAGCCCGTCCAGATCAACAGCGCCAGCTGACAGTGCACGGCTCACGGCTCGGCGCGATTGAGCAGCCAGTCGAGCAACAAGCCGTTATCGCGCACAGGCGGTGGCGGGCGCGGTGCCGGGTCGGGTGAATTGCCCAGGCACAGGATCGGTCGATCCGGATCGCCGTCAAGAAAACTCACCCACACTTCACTGCCGGCACAGGGCAGATCATCCGCCGTGAGGCGACGCTGGGTGCGCGTCATGGCCACGGGCAGCCACACCGTGTCGCTATCCGTCACCGGTGCCTGCGCCGACGGCCAGAGCCTGACCGCGACGCGGCCCTGTTCGTCCAGCCGCGCCGGTTGCCCGTGGGTGCCCAGCAATTGCGCCAGATGAAAACCGGCTATGCTCGGCCGCGGTTGTTTGAGCGCCGGGCGAAAATCGCTCGACCACGGCTGCGCGCAAAAGTCGTTGTGATAGCGATGCACGTTGGGGGTCGGGTCGAGAATCGATGGATGCTGCCCGCGATGACGGATCGCCGTGATCCGCCATTGTTCGTTGAAATGGCTGATCGGATGCGCCGAGACCTGCAACAGATCGCCACTGAGCAAACCGCTGCGGTCGCTGCGGCCGTTGATCGTGCGGTGCTGGCAGCGCTGGCGTTGCAGATGCCGACGGCTGCGCTGTTCGTGGTGGCGCTGGTCAAGTGCAGCCGTCGGTGGTGGTAAATGGGCCATTCGCTGATTCGCCGCCACGTCGCTGCCGGCCGGCTGGCCTCGATCGCGCACCGCCGGCAGCGTGGCAATGGGCGCAGCGTGATGATGCTGGTACAGCGCGCTGATGCAGGGCGACGGCGTTTCTTCGCTCACTTTGAACGGCACCATGATCGGCGTTTGCGGCAGACTCAGGCTGTCATCGGCGAACACCACAAGGTGGCCGTTGGCGCGGTGTTCGAAGTGGTAGTGAATGCCTTCCTCTTCGCAGAGCCGATCGAGCAGCGCCAGATCGCTTTCTTCGTACTGGATGCAAAATGGCCGGAGCGGGTAATGGCCGACCGTCATGTCGATCCGGTAATCCTCAGCGGCCAGGGCGTTTTCAACAAGTAGTTGATGGACAATCTGCGGCACGCTGAGCTGCACGAACACCCGCCGTTTAGGCGGATGTGCCAGCCGTTGCAGGCGCGGCACCAGACTCAATCGATAACCGATCCGGTGCGTACCGCGATGTTCGCAACTGGCATGGTCGATAACGCCGTGAATCCCGTGCCGCTCGTCCAGGCGCAGAAAGGCCGGTTGCTGTAGAAACATGCCCGGCGTCACGGCGGGGGCGAGGCCGATCAGTTCAATATCGAAACGATAAGGCTGGTTGAGCGCTTCCTCGCCGTCGAAACCGAGCACTGGCAGGCTCAGCCCGCTCTCGGTCAGGGTCAGGGTGAAGGGACTTTCCTTGTCATTGAGCATTGGCACAGGCTCTGTCAGGCAATACGGGAGTCAGAGGGTACGAAACCGCAGCGCGGAATGGTCATGTCAAAGACGTTTTTCAGAATCCCCCTACAAGGTCTGGTGAAGTTGTCGATTCGGCATCGCGTTTTTTTGGTCGATTGCCGAGTTTAGGCCGTATAAACTTGCCGCCACGCGTCGGCCAATAGATGTCTCGGCGCCACAGATCAAAGAGAGTGAGTAATGGGCGCACAGTGGAAGGTTAAACACAAAGAAGCGGCTGCCAACGCCAAGGGCAAGATCTTCGGCAAACTGGTGAAGGAAATCACCATCGCTGCCCGCAACGGTGCCGATACCGCCACCAACGCACATTTGCGTCTGGTGGTCGAACAGGCCAAGAAAGCCTCGATGCCAAAAGAAACCCTCGACCGCGCGATCAAGAAAGGCGCAGGTCTGCTGGGTGAGACCGTGCAATACCATCGCGTGACCTACGAAGGTTTCGCCCCGCACCAGGTGCCGCTGATCGTCGAGTGCGTGACTGACAACATCAACCGCACCGTCGCCGAAATCCGTGTGGCCTTCCGCAAGGGCCAGTTGGGTGCTTCCGGTTCGGTGGCGTGGATGTTCAACCATGTCGGCATGATCGAAGCGGCGCCGGAGAGCCCGGACGCCGATCCGGAAATGGCCGCGATCGAGGCCGGTGCGCAGGATTTCGAGCCGGGTGAAGACGGCGCGACGTTGTTCCTGACCGATCCGACCGATCTGGATGCCGTGCAGAAAGCCCTGCCGGAGCAAGGCTTCACCGTACTGTCGGCCAAGCTCGGCTACCAGCCGAAAAACCCGGTCAGCGGTCTGAGTGACGAGCAGATGGCCGAGGTTGAAGCATTCCTCGAAGGCCTCGACAACCATGACGACGTGCAGGATATGTTCGTCGGTCTGGCGGGCTGATCGGCCTCGTCAGTGATGGCCCCATCGCTAGCAGGGCTAGCTCCCACACTGGATTTGCGCACCACACAAATCCCCTGTAGGAGTGAGCCTGCTCGCGATTGACCGCGCAGCGGTCACAATGTCCCCAACACTTCTATGATCTCGCCGAACCCCGGTCGCACCAGCACATCCGCCTGACAGCATCGCTCCTGCAGCACCTCAAGCGCCAGCCGCTGCCGATCGCTCAGCCCGCTATCGATGCGCGCCAGCAATTCCCCGAGCAATATCCCGAAGGCACGCACCTCGATGCGTTGCAGCGCGCGCGTCTGCGGGTTGTCGTCGACGGCATGGAATGACGCCGCCCCAAAATCCCCGAGCAGGCAGTCGCCGCGCTGATTCAACAGAATGTTGTGCCCATACAGATCGCCATGAGTAATGCCATGACGATGCAGATGCTGCGCTGCCGAGGCGATGCCTTTGGCGATGTTCAGCGCAACCTCGGCGCTGAAGCGGCGATCGGCGGCGTAGACATCGCGCGAGCAGGAATCAAGGCTTGGCAGGTCGGCGAGGTTGGCAAACGACTTATCGATCAACTGCATTACCAGGCCTTGCTGGCCATCAGGGTGGCCATTGATGCGGCCCTCGATGCGGATCAGATTGGGATGCTGGCCGGCGGTGATGCAGGCATTCATTTCGTGCAACGGCGAGCCGTCGCTGGTCATCTCGCCCTTGTACAGTTTCACCGCTACCGGGATCAGCGAACCGTCGTCATGTTGCCAGTCCGCACGCGAGATCACCCCTGATGCGCCTTCACCCAGTTGCTGTCGCAGATGCAGCGCCGACCAGTCGATTTTCGGCGTCGCCTCTAGCGCGGCAGCGTCCGCCTCGGTTTCCAGCGGATTGCCGGCGTAGGCCAGCCACGCCAGGCTCGGCAGGGTCAGCAGCCACTGCGGCAGCTCGGTCAGACGATTGGCGGCGATGCGGATCAGCTCCAGCCGATGGCATTGGCTCAGCGATGACGGCAGCGCTTGCAAGCGGTTGCCGGCGAGCATGAGCTTCTGCAGGGCAGGGCGCTCACCGAGTTCGTTCGGCAGACGTTCGAGGCAGTTGTCGGTGAGAATCAGCCAGCGCAGCAGCGGCGGCAGGGCGGCGGCCGGTACGCTGGCGATGCGATTAGCCTTGAAACCGATCATGGTCAGCGCTGCGCATTGGCCGAGACAGGCAGGCAGTTCGGTGAACCGGTTGTCGGAGCAGAACAGCACGCGCAGGCGCGTCAGGCGATGCAAATCATCCGGCAGACGGCTCAAGGCGTTGCCGCTGAGGTTGAGGATTTCCAGGGTCTCGGCCAGATCGAAAATCTCGCGCGGAAACTCGGTCAGACCACACGACAGATCCAGACGAGTAATGCCCGACAGTTCGCCGGCGCGCAATTGAGCAAGGGTGTGCATGGTAGGTGTTCGCTTTTGATAGAAGAGCGGCGCAGGGCAACATGATAACGGCAAAGCGGTTCAGCACCACGAAACCCTGTGTGTCAGTGCGGGTCGTGCATTGTTTGCAGCTGCCCCAGGCGGCTGCGGGTGCGGGCCAGATCGATGGCATGACCTTCCAGGCTGTCGCGCAGTGGTAGTCGCCCGATCAGCGTCAGGTGCTTGTCCTGGTCGTAAAGCACGTCGATCAGGTTGATGAAGCGCTGCTGCGTGGCGATCGGACATTCGCCCAGCTCGGGCAAATCCTCGATGACCCAATGATCGAAACGTCGACACAGCTCCAGATAATCCATGACGGCGGTCGGCTGTTCGCACAAGTCGTTGAAGGTAAAGACGATGCGCCGATTCGCGCAGAATCGCGCCTGTAACTGTCGGGTGCCGACGCTTAGCGCAACGGCAGGTGCCGCCGTTGGCGGTAGATCGAGGGCGGCGCGTTGCGCGGGCGTGCCTGGCCACACGTAATGGCCTTGGGTAAAGACTTGATGCTCAACCAGGCGCTGCTGGCTGCGGTAGTCATGCGGCCCGCCGACTTCCATGACCTGCATACGCGCGTGGATCAGTTCGATCACCGGTTTGAAACGCGCGTGATACAGCGGATTGGGCAGCAGGCCTTCGGGCGGGTAATTGGACGTCAGCAACAGCAGCATCTGCCGCTTGAACAGTGCCTTGAACAGCCGGGTGATGAGCATCGCATCACCAATGTCATGCACATGGAACTCGTCGAAACATAGCACCCGACAATCTTCCAGCAGTTCATCGAGGGTTAGCTCCAGCGCATCGTCCTGCCCACGATGGCGGAACATGCCGTCGTGCAATTGTGCAAAGAACTGATGGAAATGCAGGCGGCGTTTCTGAGTGATCGGCAGCGCCTGAAAGAAACCGTCGAGCAGCCAGCTCTTGCCGCGTCCGACCGCGCCGAACAGATACAGGCTCGGCGGTTGACGCGCGCCGGCGCCGAGCAACAGGCTGGCCTGCTGCGCCATGCAATCGATGACGCGCTGCTGGCTGTGACTGAGGGTATAGCCTTGTTCGTGGGCCTTGTGTCGAAAATGATCGCGGATCAATCGGGCGTTGGCATCATGCCCGGCACTGGCCGGAACGCCCTTGCCGAGCCAGCGGCGCAATGCCGGCCAGCGCGCCAGCAGTTTTGATCGTTTCGACGGTGGGGCAGGCAATCGCGGTGTCTCCGTGTTCGTTGAACCGGCGCCCGGAAGCGCGGCGGCTCAGTGTAACCAGAGGCCGAGTCGATCGGCCACCGCGCTCGATGTTCCGTTCAGAAGGGCTGCGATTGTTTGAGCAAAGGCGCTGCCGGCGAATCCGTCGGGCTGACCATCGCATAGTTGTAGCCGCCACCCGACCAGTACTCGGCCTGCAGATCGCCGTCACTGCGCCGCCCGCGTGGCAGAAAGGTGTTTTTCGGCCCCGGCGGGCGCACGTAGAAACTCACCTTGTGACCGCTGCGATCTTCATACATGACCATCGCCGCCGGCCCTTCATCGGTGCTGAGCAGGCGTCCGCTGACCGGTTCGAACCCGGCCGCCGCAAGATCCGGCAAGCGGCTGGCCTGATTGAAATAACGGTCGAGCCAGCGCTGCATGTCACCGTCATTGTCGACCTGATAATCGGCCGGAAGCAGGCCTTGCTGGGCGATCAGGCGATAGGCCTGCAAAGCGTCGGTCATCGGTAATACCGAGCCGCGCACGAGGGTCATCTCCCGCGCCTGCCAGCCGCTGAAGCCACCGATGCTGACGGCGATCAGCAGCAGCGCTGCACTGGCCAGATGGCGCCGTGACTGACGCTGGCGGCGCTGGCGAATCAGCGCCGGATCAAGGGCCGGATTGGCCGGTTGCTGCAACGCACCGCTGAGGGCTGCGCGCAGTTGCTGGGCATCGTGTTGCCAGGCGCGGACCTGTTCCGCTTCGTCCGGGTGGCTGGCCAGCCAGGTTTCCAGTACACGCCGGTCGGCGTCGCTGAGTTGATGGTCGACGTAGGCGTGCAGGTCACGCTCATTGGGAGGCAGGCTGATCATTTGAGTATCCGCAAAGAAGGACTGCTGATTTCGCCGTCGCTCAATTGGCGCAGGGCCTGGCGGGCGCGGGACAAACGCGACATCACGGTGCCGAGCGGGGTGCCAAGAATCTCGGCGACCTCTTTATAGGACAGGCCTTCGACCGAGACCATCAGCAGCAGCGCGCGTTGTTCGGTAGGCAGGCGGTCGAAGGCCTGCAGGGTCGACTGGGCGATCACCGTGCGTTCCACCGACGGTTCGGCGTCATCGCGACCGGTAAAAAATTCGAGCATCCGCGCATAGCGTCGAGAGCGGCGATGCGCGTCGAGAAACTGCCGGTACAGAATTGCAAACAGCCACGCGCGCAGGTCGCCGTCGGCGCGTTTTTCGCCCCAACTCGACAATGCCCGTTCCAGGCTGGCCTGGACCAGATCGTCGGCGCTGCTGCTGTTGCGTGTCAGTGACACGGCGAAGCGGCGCAATCTGGGAATGATCTCTCGCAATTGTTCGTCGAATTCGCTCATCACGTGCTGCCATTCACTACGCTGTGGACTAGGAAGACGTCCGTCGCCGGAGGTTATTCCACGTTCGGAAAAATAAATACCGAGGCGTGGAATAAAACCCGACGGGGTGCGTCTTGCTGACTCTTCCTGATTGCGGCCACTGGCCCTGGAGCCTTACATGGTTGTTCGCTCTTCATCCGATACACCGCCCGGCGGACCGCGGCGCCCACCCTTGTCTACGGCAAGCCTGATGTTGCGCCTGGGCGGCATCGCCGTGGTCGTGGCCGCGGTCGCCGGGGCGTTTGCCTATGTGCATGGCAACCTCGACCCACAACGCCTGACGCCAAAAGCGCTGGTCGATGTATTGGAAAAAAACAACGGCGTGCATCCCGGCTTTCGCCGTAACCACGGCAAAGGCGTGTGCGTGATCGGCCACTTCGAGAGCAGCGGCGAGGCGCGTGCGTTTTCCACTGCGCAGGTGTTCAACGAGGCGCAAACCCCGGTGGTCGGACGTTTCGCACTGCCGTCGGGCAACCCATACGCGCCGGACAGCAGCGTGCCGATCCGCAGTCTGGCGCTGCGCTTCACCCAGGCCAATGGCCAACAATGGCGCACCGGCATGAACAGCATGCCGGTGTTTCCGGTCGGCACGCCGGAGGCGTTCTATCAGTTGCAGCAGGCACAGTCGCCGGACCCGGCCACTGGTAAACCGGACCCGACGAAGGTCCCGGCGTTCTTCGCCGCGCACCCGGAAGCCGTACCCTTTCTGACCTGGATCAAGACGGCCAAACCGTCGGCCAGTTACGCCACCGAAACCTATAACAGCGTCAACGCGTTTTACCTGGTCGACGGCAACGGCAACAAGCAGGCGGTGCGCTGGAGCATGGCCCCGGTTGCGCGCGATGCCGCCGGTGCCACTGCGCCCGAGGGCGGCGATTTTCTGGAAAAGGATCTGGTGCAACGCCTGGCATCCGGTCCACTGCGTTTTCAGTTGAACATCACCCTGGCCAATCCTGAGGATCCGGTCAACGACGCCAGCAAGAACTGGCCCGCCGAGCGCAAAGTGTTGAACGCCGGCACGCTGGTGCTGGAGAAAACCCAGCCGCAACTGAGCGGCGAATGCCGTGACATCAACTACGATCCGCTGGTGCTGCCGGCCGGTATTCAGGGTTCCGACGACCCGCTGCTCGCTGCCCGATCCGCCGGCTATGCCGATTCCTACCTGCGCCGCACCAGCGAAGTCAGCCAGTTGCCCGCCGCCAAACAGGAGGCTCGCCCATGAGCGCTCAACCGACCCATTTCGTTTTGCTGGCGCGGCTGCTGCACTGGCTGATGGCCGTGATGATCATCGCCATGCTGTTTATTGGCGCCGGCATGGTCACCTCGGTATCCGAACGGCATGAATGGCTGATCCATCTGCACAAGCCGCTGGGCATTGCCATTCTGGCGCTGGTGATCGTGCGTCTGCTGGTGCGCTGGAGTACGCGTCAGCCGCCCTTGCCGGCGGATCTGCCGGACTGGCAAGCACTGGCGGCCAAGGCTTCGCATTGGTTGCTGTATGGATTGATGCTGGTGTTGCCGTTGCTCGGCTGGGCGATGATCAGCGCCTCGGGCGAGCCGGTGATGCTCGGTACCGCGTTGCAATTGCCTTCGATCGTGCCTGCTGATGCGCAGTTGTTCGCGCTGCTGCGCAAGGCGCACGGCTATCTGGCTTATCTGCTGTTTCTGACGGTGCTGGTGCATCTGGCCGCGGCGCTGTTTCACGGCTGGATACGTCGCGACGAGGTGCTCGACAGCATGTTGCGCGGTCGCGATCGCAGTTGATCGCCCGAGTGGCGCATCGAGTCGATGCGCCACTCGCGAGTCAGAGAGGGAAGGGGATCAGCGCAGGCTGTCGACCATGTCGGCGATGGTCGTCAGCACATCCTTGCCCAATTGTTTCGAGCGCTTGCCCGACCAGCCGGTGATTTGGTCGGGGTGGTCATCGTGATCCTTGAACGGCATTTCCAGCGTCAGTGACAGGCAGTCGTATTTCTGCCCGACGCTGTTGCAGGCCAGGGTCATGTTGGCCTGGCCCGGTTCGTCGCGGGTGTAGCCGTACAGGGTCTGGAAGTCCCTGGTGGTGTGCTTGAGGTGCGAGCGGAAGTGCTCCTCGAGCTTTTCAATGCGCGGTGTGAAGCCCGGATTGCCTTCGCAACCGGCGGTGAATACGTGGGGGATTTCCTCGTCGCCGTGTACGTCGATGAACAAGTCGACGCCATACTTTTCCATTTGCTGCTGTACGAAAAGTACTTCGGGGCTGATTTCCTGACTGGCGTTCTGCCAGGCGCGATTCAAGTCCTGGCCCATGGCGTTGGTGCGCAGATGACCGTGGAAGGCACCGTCCGGGTTCATGTTCGGCACCAGATACAGGTCGGCGCTGGCCAGCAGTTTGTTCAGCACCGGATCGTCGTGTCTTTCCAGACGCTCGATCACGCCCTCCATGAACCATTCGGCCATGTGCTCGCCCGGGTGTTGCTGGGCGATGATCCAGACTTTGCGCTGGCCCTCGGCGCCGCTGCCTTTGCGCAGCAACTGGATGTCACGACCTTCGACACTTTTGCCGGTCGCCAGCAATTGCGTGCCGGCCTTGCTCAGCGCCTGCTCGATCAGCCAGTCGTGGCGGCCGCGGCTGTACGGTTCGAAATAGGCGAACCAGGCGTGGGTCTGGGTGGCTTCGAGGCAGAAACGCAGGGAATCGCCTTCGAAAATGGTCGGGATACGGAACCAGTTGACGTGATCGTAAGACGCCACGGCCTGATAGCCGGTCCAGGCTTTGTTATACGAAGACTGGCTGGCGTTGATCAGCCGGAACCAGTGTTCCTGGCCGACATGCAGACCGCTGGCCTTGAAGTGAAACCATTGAAAATGTGCGCTGCGGGTGTCCGGGCGAATCGCCAGAACCGGGCTGAGCGGATTGCTGAGGTCGATGACTTCAATATTGCCGCTGTCGAAATTGGCGCTGATGTCGAACGAGGATTTGGCCACGGACATGATCGATTCCTGAATACGATTTTTATGGCCGTCACTTTACACGCAGGCAGGGTTGAAACCGAGGGGTATTGCGGGGGTTGCAGCGGGGGGCGTCCTCCGTGACGCGCAAGCAGCTTAGAGAGTGTGCGAGTGATTCTCAAGTGCTAATTGGCAAAGTTTGCCCCAATGTGGCCGGGCCTGGCTTGTCATCCGATATTCTTTTGATATTATCCGCGCCATCGAATACGCAACACCCAAAGACTTCATTAGCCTGAAGCCATAAGCCCGAAAAACGGGCAAAAAAAGACCCGGCAAAAAGCCGGGTCAAAAACCGTGATTAGCCTGATGAGGAGATAGTCCAGAAGACCGACCTAAGGTCTCTGGTCCATCGACTGATCTCGCGACCAGCTGCCTGCAATAATAATCATTATCATTTGCAAGTCAAATGTTTTTATCTGCCCGATTGGAAAATTCTTTCCGGTCTTCCGCTGTCTGCTTTGCTCAGGCTTCTTCGCCATCGAGTGAATGGTCAACCATCGCCCGCGCCATATCCACCATATGCACCACGGAAAACGCCAGATCGCGGCTCGCGCCCTGCAGGGTCTCCGCTGCCTTGAACGCTGTCGCCGCCGCACAGCGCAACAGATCTGAAGCATGCACCAGGGCTTCTTCGCCGCTGAGGTGACGTTTGACGTCGAAGAAACGCTCATCCACCTCGGGTTCTGACACAGCCGGTTTCAAGTAATAATCCAGCGCCCGCTGGGCGGCCGCGTTGCCTTGAGGCGAGGTGAACGTGGTGTCCATTTGCAGATCGGGCAAGTCTTTGCTGCTGATATTCGTCATGAGAGGGCACTCCTTGTTCAATTGAGAATCCGTCCTCTCAGCATAGTACGTAGCGTAGTTGTGACTGGAATTTAAATACTACAATTTGTGTTTTGCCGGCCGAAGGCATCGACAGTAAGGTGCTGCACATGGATAAATGGATTGAGTTGGTCAAGGCCAAAATGAGTGAACTCAAAATCACTCAAACAGAGCTCGGAGAGCGCGTCGGCATGTCCCAGGGCGGGATCGGTCATTGGCTGAACAAGCGTCGCGAACCCGGTATTACCGAAATGAACCGCGTGCTGCAGGCGTTGGGTCTGGATTTCCTCGAAGTTGTGCTGGTGATTCGCGAGCCGCAAGTCACGCTGGAGGACGAGATGCCGCTGGCACAGAAGTACAACCCGTACTTCCGTTACCCGGTCAGCGATTGGCAGATGACGTGTGAGGTACGCGAAAGTGACCCGGCGTCCTACAACCGGGCGACCGCTAAACAGCGTTTCGAACTCACCGATTACCACGCGCGTGGCGCGGCGTTCTGGTTGACGGTAGCGGGGGACTCGATGACCGCGCCGACCGGCCAGAGCATCGCCGAAGGCATGCTGATTCTGGTCGACCCGGCGGTTGAAGCGGTGCCGGGCAAACTGGTGATTGCCCAGTGGCCCGACAGCCCTGAGGCGATTTTCCGCAAACTTGATGAGCAGGGCGGCCAGCGTTACCTGGTACCACTCAACCCAACCTGGCCGAAAGCCGTGTTGACCGACGAATGTCGAATCATCGGTGTCGTGGTGCAAGCCACGGCCCGTTACTAGTCAGATCGATCCACGCTCGGCGTAGGATCGATCTTTTATTTATACGGCTTCCAGTTCCACCAGAGCGCTGCCTTCGCCGACCATTTCGCCTTCCTGGCAATACAGCGCTTTGACTACACCGGCATGCGGCGCGCGAATGCTGTGCTCCATTTTCATCGCTTCGAGCACGACCAGTTGCGCACCGGCTTCAACCGCTTGCCCGGCCTCGACCAGCACGCGGACGATGCTGCCGTTCATCGGCGCAGTCAGACCGCCCTGATGGCTGTGACTGGCGTCAACGGCACTGATCGGGTCGTACGTTTCGACACGTCGCAACTCGCCGTCCCACTGCAGGTACAGCTCACCGCCCTGGCGAATGGTGCGCAAACTACGGCGCACGCCTGCGTCTTCGACGCTGAGCGCTTCGCCGCTTAGTCTGGCATTGCCGATGTCATTCAGCGTCAGCGCTTTATCCTGACCTTCGCAACTCAGATGCAGGGTCATTTCCGGTGGCAAGCCTGCGCGCAAACCGCTGTTGATTGACCAAGGCGAAGCCGGGTCATCCTTGCGCGAAAATTGCGGCAGACTCTGCGCCACCGCGTGCGCGGCCGCGTTCCAGAACGCATCGCTCAATGGTTGCGGCGCGGGCAGCAGTTGCTCCTGGTAGCGCGGAATGAACCCGGTATCCAGTTCAGCCGCAGCAAACGCCGGATGCGCAATGATCCGCCGCAAAAAGTTGATATTGGTCTTCAAACCGCCAATGGCGAATTCGTCGAGCATGCTCAACAAGCGCAATCTGGCCTGTTCGCGGTCCTCGCCCCAGGCGATCAGCTTGCCAAGCATCGGGTCATAGAACGGCGAAATTTCATCGCCTTCCTCGACCCCGCTGTCAACGCGGCGCCCCGGTCCGTCAGCGGATTCGCGATACAACGCCAAACGGCCGGTCGCGGGCAGAAAGTCATTCGCCGGATCTTCTGCGTACAGGCGAACTTCAATCGCATGACCGTTGAGCGGCACCTGTTCTTGAGTGATCGGCAGCGCCTCGCCACGGGCGACGCGAATCTGCCAGGCCACCAGATCCAGACCGGTGATGGCTTCGGTCACAGGATGCTCGACCTGCAACCGCGTGTTCATCTCCATGAAGAAAAATTCGCCGCGCGCATCCAGCAAAAACTCCACGGTGCCCGCGCCGACATAACCGATCGCCTGCGCCGAGCGCACGGCCGCTTCGCCCATTGCCCGCCGCAGCTCCGCGGACAGACCCGGCGCCGGGGCTTCCTCGACGACTTTCTGGTGACGTCGTTGAATCGAGCAATCGCGCTCATTGAGGTACAGGCAATGGCCGTGCTGATCGGCAAAGATCTGGATTTCCACATGTCGCGGCTTGAGCAGGTATTTCTCCACCAGCATGCGCGAGTCGCCGAACGATGACTGCGCCTCACGCTGCGCGGAGGCCAGCGCTTCGGCGAGTTGACTGACGTCCTCGACCACTTTCATGCCTTTGCCGCCACCGCCCGCCGTGGCTTTGAGCAGCACCGGATAACCGATGCGCTCGCAAGCCGCGCGAAAGGTGTCGAGATCCTGCGCTTCGCCGTGGTAACCCGGCACCAGTGGCACGCCGGCCGTTTCCATCAGCGCCTTGGCGGCGGACTTGCTACCCATGGCGTCGATGGCCGAGGCGGGCGGGCCGAGGAACATCAGCCCGGCCGCTTCGATGGCGCGGGCGAAACCGGCATTCTCCGAAAGAAATCCGTAACCCGGATGAATCGCCTGCGCGCCGCTGGCCTTGGCGGCCGCGATCAACTTGTCGATCTGCAAATAACTGTCGGCCGCTTTGCTGCCACCCAGATCGACGCGGATGTCCGCTTCACGGCTGTGCCGCGCTTCGCGATCAGTGGCGCTGTGCACCGCGACGGTGGTCAGGCCCAAGGCTTTGGCGGTGCGCATGACGCGGCAGGCGATTTCGCCACGGTTGGCCACCAGCAGGGTGGTGAGAACGGTTGCGCTCATCAACGCGGCTCCTTGGTGGTGGTTGCGGCTTGCCAGCTCGGTGGACGTTTTTGCAGGAACGCACGCAAGCCTTCCTGGCCTTCAGGACTGACGCGAATGCGGGCGATGGCGTTTTCGGTGTAGCGGCGCAGCGCCGGGGTCAGCGCGCCATGGCCGACTTCGCGCAGCAAGTCTTTGCTGGCGCGCATGGCCGCCGGACTGTTAAGCAGCAGATTGTTGATCCACTGTTCTACTTGTTGCTCGAGTTCGGCTGGCGGATAGCTCTCGGACAACAAACCGATCTCCCGCGCCCGCTGCCCGCCGAAGCGTTCGGCCGTCAGCGCATAGCGCCGCGCCGCACGTTCGCCAATCGCCTGCACCACGAACGGACTGATCACCGCAGGTGCCAGACCGATGCGCACTTCCGATAGACAGAACTGCGCATCATCGGCACCGATCGCCATGTCACAGCAACTGATCAGCCCCAGCGCGCCACCGAATGCGGCACCTTGCACCACCGCCAGTGTAGGAATCTTCAGCTTGGCGAGGTTGTACATCAGCTCGGCCAGCTCGCGAGCGTCGTCGAGGTTGGTGTGGTAATCGAGTTCGGCCGATTGCTGCATCCACGCCAGATCGGCGCCGGCGCTGAAGTGCTTGCCGCGTCCGCGCACCAGCAGAAAACGCAAACTGGCGTCGCTGGCGACCTTGTCGAGGGCGAGGATCAGCTCGCGGATCATCTCGGCGTTGAAGGCGTTGTTTTTCTCGGCGCGGTCGAGCCACAGCGTGGCGAAACCGCGCGGGTCGCTTTGCAATTCGAGGGTATTGAAGTCGCTCATGTTCATCCGTCTCCACGGTTTCTTGTGGGAGCGAGCCTGCTCGCGAAAGCGCTGTATCAGTCGACGTATCCGCTCCCTGACTGAGCGCATTCGCGAGCAGGCTCGCTCCCACAAAAAGCATCACATCCGGAACACGCCGAAGCGGCTCGGTTCGATTGGCGCGTTCAGCGACGCGGAAAGGGCCAGGGCCAGTACATTGCGGGTCTGCGCCGGGTCGATGACGCCGTCGTCCCACAGTCGTGCGCTGGAATAGTAGGGATGACCCTGTTCTTCGTACTGGTCGAGAATCGGCTGCTTGATCTCGCTTTCCTGTTCGGCAGTGAACGCCTGGCCGCTGCGTTCAGCCTGCTCGCGCTTGACCTGCACCAGCACACCGGCCGCCTGTTCAGCACCCATCACGCCAATGCGCGCGTTCGGCCACATCCACAGGAAACGCGGGTCGTACGCTCGTCCACACATGCCGTAGTTACCGGCGCCGAAGCTGCCGCCAATGATTACCGTGAACTTCGGCACCTTGGCGCAGGCCACTGCGGTCACCAGTTTAGCGCCGTGCTTGGCGATGCCGCCGGCCTCGTATTTCTGCCCGACCATGAAACCGGTGATGTTTTGCAGAAACAGCAATGGAATGCCGCGCTGGCAGGCCAGTTCGATGAAGTGCGCGCCTTTCTGCGCGGCTTCGGCGAAGAGGATGCCGTTGTTCGCCAGGATCGCAATCGGGTAACCGTGCAGATGGGCGAAACCGCAAACCAGCGTGGTGCCAAACAGTGCCTTGAATTCATCGAACACCGAACCGTCGACCAGCCGCGCAATCACTTCGCGCACATCGAACGGCTGCTTGGCGTCGGCCGAGACCACGCCGTACAACTCGTCGCTGGGGTACAACGGCGCAGTCGGCGTGCGCTGCTGCAGTTCGCCGAGCTTGCGCCAGTTGAGGTTGGCGACGCTGCGGCGGGCGAGGGCGAGGGCGTGTTCGTCGCTCTCGGCATAATGGTCAGCCACGCCGGAGGTCTTGCAATGCACATCGGCGCCGCCGAGATCTTCGGCGCTGACCACTTCACCGGTGGCGGCTTTCACCAGCGGCGGGCCGGCAAGGAAAATCGTCGCCTGGTTGCGCACCATGATCGCTTCATCGGCCATCGCCGGCACGTACGCACCGCCAGCGGTGCACGAGCCCATGACTACGGCAATCTGCGGGATGCCCATCGCGCTCATGTTGGCCTGATTGAAGAAAATCCGCCCGAAATGCTCGCGGTCAGGAAACACTTCATCCTGACGTGGCAGGTTGGCGCCGCCCGAGTCCACCAGGTAGATGCACGGCAGGCGATTCTGCTGGGCGATGGTTTGCGCACGCAGATGTTTCTTCACCGTCAGCGGGTAGTACGAACCACCTTTCACCGTGGCATCGTTGGCGACGATCATGCACTCGACGCCTTCGACCCGGCCGATCCCGGCAATCACGCCCGCCGCCGGCACGTCCTCGCCATACACCGCGTGGGCGGCCAATTGGCTGATTTCCAGAAACGGCGAGCCCGGATCGAGCAAGCGGTTGATGCGCTCACGCGGCAGCAATTTACCCCGCGACGTGTGTCGTTCCTGAGCTTTGGTGCCGCCGCCCTGCGCGATTTGCGCGAGCAACGTGTGCAGGGCGTCGACCTGTTTGAGCATCGCCTCGCTGTTGGCGGCGAACTCGGCTGAACGCGGATTGAGCTGAGTGTGCAAAATCATGGGGGGGCTTACTCCGTAAGCAGCTTCTAGCTACAAGCGGCAAGCTGTAAGTTGGGGCAAGGGCGCGGCCTCTTGCAGCTGGGAACTTGCGGCTTGCAGCTGACGAAATTCATTTCGTTTCGTTGAACAGTTCGCGGCCGATCAGCATGCGGCGGATCTCGCTGGTTCCAGCGCCGATTTCGTACAACTTGGCGTCGCGTAGCAGACGGCCCGCCGGGAATTCGTTGATGTAGCCGTTGCCGCCGAGAATCTGGATCGCGTCGAGGGCCATTTGTGTGGCGCGTTCGGCGGTGTAGAGGATCACCCCGGCGGCGTCCTTGCGCGTGGTTTCGCCGCGCTCGCAAGCTTGCGCCACCGCATAGAGGTAGGCGCGGCTGGCGTTGAGCTGGGTGTACATGTCGGCGACTTTGCCCTGGATCAGCTGGAATTCGCCGATGCTCTGGCCGAACTGCTTGCGGTCATGGATGTACGGGACGATCAGGTCCATGCACGACTGCATGATCCCGGTTGGCCCGCCGGAGAGCACCACGCGCTCGTAATCGAGGCCGCTCATCAACACTTTTACCCCGCCGTTGAGCACGCCGAGGATGTTCTCTTCCGGCACTTCGACGTCATCGAAAAACAGCTCGCAGGTGTTGGAGCCGCGCATGCCCAGCTTGTCGAACTTGTTGCTGCGGCTGAAGCCTTTCCAGTCGCGCTCGACGATGAAAGCGGTGATGCCGTGCGGGCCTTTTTCCAGATCGGTCTTGGCGTAGATCACGTAGGTGTTGGCGTCAGGGCCGTTGGTGATCCAGGTCTTGCTGCCGTTGAGCACGAAACAATCACCGCGCTTGTCGGCGCGCAGTTTCATCGAGACCACGTCGGAACCGGCGTTCGGCTCGCTCATCGCCAGCGCACCGACGTGTTCGCCGCTGATCAGTTGCGGCAGGTATTTGCTTTTCTGCTCGTGGTTGCCGTTGCGGTTGATCTGGTTGACGCAGAGGTTGGAATGCGCGCCGTAGGACAACGCCACCGAAGCCGAGCCGCGGCTGATTTCTTCCATCGCCACCACGTGCGCCAGATAACCCAGGCCAGCGCCGCCATATTCTTCCGGGACGGTGACACCGAGCAGGCCCATGTCACCGAATTTGCGCCACAGGTCGGCGGGGAACAGGTTGTCGCTGTCGATTTGCGCCGCACGCGGGGCGATCTGATCGGCGACGAAGGACTGAACCTGATCGCGCAGCATGTCGATGGTTTCACCGAGGGCGAAGTTCAGGGATGGATAGCTCATGCGGCACCTTTTGGCTTTTTTGTAGTGGCGGTGACAACGGTCGGTCAGTTATCACCTTTACGTTAACGTAAGCCTGCGATGAATGACTGTCAATCACACTTTACGTTAACGTCAACTTGGGCGAGAGTAGGGCCATTCACGATCGAAAGCCGAATGCTTGTTTGTAGGAGTGAGCCTGCTCGCGATGGCGTCAGATCAGTCACCCTCGTCGTCGACTGATAAATCGCCATCGCGAGCAGGCTCACTCCTACAGGGGAACTTCGACACACCCACTAATAAAGACAACAGGGGTCATCATGGATCAACCCAGTGCCGCACCGCAGCGCAGCTACACCCGTGGTTCGCAGGACAAGGCCTTGCTCGCGCTGACCATCGGTCAGCAGTTCGACGCAACCGTCGAGCAATACCCGGACGGTGAAGCGCTGGTGGTGCGCCATCAGCAGTTGCGTTATTCCTGGCGGCAACTGGCCGAAGCAGTGGATGTGCATGCCCGGGCGCTGCTCGCATTGGGTTTACAGGCCGGTGACCGCCTGGGTATCTGGGCGCCGAACTGCGCGCAGTGGTGCATCACCCAGGTCGCCACGGCGAAAATCGGCGTGATCCTGGTCAACATCAACCCGGCCTATCGCAGCGCCGAACTTGAATACGTGCTCAAGCAATCGGGCTGCCAGTGGCTGGTCTGCGCCGGGGCGTTCAAATCGTCCGACTACCACGGCATGCTGCAAGGGCTGCTGCCGGAACTGACCGGGCACACCACCGGCCAACTGCACAGCGAGCGCCTGCCGGATCTGCGCGGGCTGATCAGCCTCGATGCGCAGCCGCCGGCAGGTTTTCTGCCGTGGTCGCAACTGGCTGAACTGGCGGCGAGTGTTTCGCCTGCGCAACTGCGCGAGCGCAGTGACAGCCTGCACTTCGATCAACCGGTGAACATCCAGTACACCTCCGGCACCACCGGTTTCCCCAAGGGCGCGACCCTCAGTCACTACAACATTCTCAACAATGGTTACATGGTCGGCGAAAGCATCGGCCTGACCCCGCGCGATCGCCTGGTGATCCCGGTGCCGCTGTATCACTGTTTCGGCATGGTCATGGGCAACCTCGGCTGCATCACCCACGGCAGCACGATGATTTACCCAAATGATGCATTCGATCCGCTGCTGACCCTGCAAACCGTCGCCGAAGAACACGCCACCGGCCTCTACGGCGTACCGACCATGTTCATCGCCATGCTCGATCAGCCGCAACGCCGCGAATTCGATCTGTCGAGCCTGCGCACCGGGATCATGGCCGGCGCGACGTGTCCGATCGAAGTGATGCGCCGGGTCATCAGCGAGATGCACATGAGCGAAGTGCAGATCGCCTATGGCATGACCGAAACCAGCCCGGTGTCGCTGCAGACCGGGCCGAACGACGAGCTGGAATTGCGCGTGACCACCGTCGGCCGCACCCAGCCGCAACTGGAAAGCAAGATCATCGACGAGGCCGGCAACCTTGTACCGCGCGGCACCATCGGCGAACTCTGCACTCGCGGTTACAGCGTGATGCTCGGCTATTGGAACAACCCCCAGGCCACCGCTGAAGCCATCGACGAGGCGGGCTGGATGCACACCGGCGATCTGGCGAGCATGGATGAGGCCGGCTACGTCAACATCGCCGGGCGCAACAAGGACATGATCATTCGTGGCGGCGAGAACATTTATCCGCGTGAGCTGGAGGAGTTCTTCTTCACCCACCCGGCGGTGGCCGACGTGCAAGTGATCGGCATCCCGTGCTCGCGCTACGGCGAGGAAATCGTCGCGTGGATCAGGTTCCACCCCGGCCACAGCGCGTCCGAGCTAGAGTTGCAAACCTGGTGCAAGGAACGCATCGCGCATTTCAAGACGCCACGGCACTTCAAATTCGTTGAGGAGTTTCCGATGACGGTGACGGGCAAGATTCAGAAGTTCAGGATGCGCGAGATCAGCATTGAGGAAATGAAAACAATCGAGCGGTAACCACAACCCTGTCGGAGCTGGCTTGCCAGCGATGGCGTCAGGTCAGGCAGAATCTATGTTCGATGATCTACCGCAATCGCTGGCAAGCCAGCTCCCACAGGGTTATGTATGGTTTTCAGGAATCACAGAAAGCACAAAGGGGAGCCGAAGCTCCCCTTTAATTTGTCGTTGCGTGCTCTTTTTTATTATTGAGGGTCGGTCTGTTGTTGTTTTTGGCAACCGTGGCCCTTTACCGCTGTTTTTGGCGACCCCCATCCGGGGTCAAGAGCAAACGTATTTTTTTGAGCGCTGATCTGCTTTCTCGTTTAACGATCCAACCGATTCGGGAGCTACCTGAAGGTAGTTTTATTGTTCTCTGCCCGGTTGCGGGTCACTCCTGAGAGCACCCTGAAAAGCACACCTTCTCCAAAAAAATCTGTTAGCTGCGTCTCTGCCGTGTTGTTTTTGTTATGTCAGAGTCGTTTCGTCTTGTTTTTATTGGTTTGCGGCTTTTTATTCTTGTTATGCGATAGAGATAGCAGGTGTCGTGCCAACTTTTTAAAAGCCTTTAAAATCAATGATTTGAAATTTTCAGGTTTTTTCAGCCAGAGCAAAGCCAGACAATTTGTTTCCGTGTTACTCGCTTTTACCCACACCAGGAACTCAGCGGTAACACCTCACTGTGCGCTGCGCGCCTTGGCCACGCGCGAACCACTCGGGCGGCCGAGCACCGTGCTGATCTGCTGGCCCGCGGCAATCAAGGCGTCCAGGTCGATGCCGGTCTCGATGCCGAGGCCGTTGAGCAGGTACACCACGTCTTCACTGGCAACGTTACCGCTCGCGCCTTTGGCGTACGGGCAACCGCCGAGGCCGGCGATGGAGCTATCAAACACGGCGATGCCTTCGAGCAGGCTGGCGTAGATATTGGCCATGGCCTGGCCGTAAGTGTCGTGGAAATGCCCGGCGAGTTTTTCTCGTGGGACCTGCGCCGACACCACCTCGAACAGGCGGCGAGTCGCGCCCGCAGTGCCGGTACCGATGGTGTCGCCCAGCGACACCTCGTAGCAGCCCATCGCGTACAACTCGCGCGCGACCATCGCCACTTGCTCCGGCGCGACCTCGCCTTCGTAGGGGCAGCCAAGCACGCAGGAGACGTAACCGCGCACGGTAATGCCGTGCTGCTGCGCCGCTTGCATGATCGGCGCAAACCGCGCCAGGCTTTCGCTGATCGAGCAGTTGATGTTGCGCTGTGAGAACGCTTCGGACGCGGCGGCAAACACCGCGACTTCCTTGACCCCGGCCGCGAGCGCATCTTCAAAACCGCGCAGATTCGGCGCCAGTGCACCGTAGGTCACGCCGGGCTTGCGCTGAATCTGCGCGAACACCTCGGCGGAGCCGGCCATCTGCGGCACCCATTTGGGTGAGACGAAACTGCCGACTTCGATATAGCCAACGCCGGCGGCGCTCAAGGCATCAACCAACTGCACCTTGTCGGCGACGCTGATCGGCTGGGCCTCGTTCTGCAGGCCATCGCGCGGGCCGACTTCGATCAGGCGTACTTGGGAGGGGAGGGACATGGACGGGACCTGCTTCGTGGATTCGTGGTGATCCCTGTGGGAGCGGGCTTGCCCGCGATGAGGCCGGAACATCCTGCAATGATGTTGACTGACCCGACGCCATCGCGGGCAAGCCCGCTCCCACAGGGAAAGTTGTAGTGTCTGGTTACTGGGCTATCTGCTGGCTCTTGAGCGTCTGCTCCAGCGCCTGCACGCAGCGCTCTTCGGCGGTATCGAGTTCGAGTTTCATCTGTTCGATATCCAGCAGTTGCTGTTCGAGCTGTTCACGGCGTTCGGCGATTTTCGCCAGCATGCTGTTGAGCTGTCTGGTGTTACCGCTGGACGGGTCGTACAGCTCGATCAGCTCGCGGCATTCGGCGAGGGAAAAACCGATGCGCTTGCCGCGCAGGATCAGCTTCAGGCTGACCTTGTCGCGCGGCGAGTAGATGCGTTCCTGGCCGCGACGTTCGGGGCGCAGCAGGCCTTGTTCTTCATAAAAACGAATGGCCCGCGTGGTGATGTCCAGCTCGCGGGCGAGGTCGGAAATGCTGTAGGTCTGGCTGCTCATGAAAGCGCTCGGAGAAGGGGCATGGCGCTAAGCTAATGGCGTGTTGACGTTTACGTCAAGCGGGATGATTTTGTGTTGTGTTGATGGCCCCTTCGCGAGCAGGCTCGCTCCCACATTGGTTTTGTGTACGCCATAGATCCCCGTGGGAGCGAGCCTGCTCGCGAAGAACGCTAACGCGGTAATAAGCCCTACACCTTATCCAGCTTCTTCTCCTGCGCCGTGACCTGCTGGCACAACTCGATCATCTGCTCGCGCATCCAGCGATTCGCCGGGTCCTGATCGGTGCTCTCATGCCAATAAAGGTGCGTTTCTACCGACGGCACATCATTCACCGGCAAATTGAACGATTGCAGGTCATGGCGGCGGGCAAAGCGTTCCGGCACGGTCATGACCATGTCGGTCTGCTGCATCACTTGCGAGGCCATCAGATAGTGCTGCGAGCGCAGGGCAATCTTGCGTTGAATACCCATTTTGCCCAGCGCCAGATCGACATAACCCAGCCCGCTGCGACGGCTGGAAATGTGAATGTGGGTCAGCGACAGGTAATCATCCAGCGACAGTTTTTCCTTGCCTGCCATCGGGTGGCCCTTGCGCATCGCGCAGACGTAACGGTCGTCCATCAACTTGACGTGGCGCACCTGCGGGTCGGTGTTGAGCGGTGCGTCGACGGCGAAATCCAGGCGCCCTGCGGCCAGTTCCTTGGTGGTTTCCCGGCGTTTGGACAGAAAACTCTCAATGATCACCGTCGGCGCCAGTCGGCGTAAGCGCTGAAACAATGGTGGCAGAATGATTGCTTCCGTGAGGTCGGTCATGCTGATGCGGTAGGTCTTGACCGCTTGTGCCGGGTTGAAAATGCGGCTTTCCTGCACCGATACGCGCAGCAGCGACAGGGCGTTGCGCACCGGCCCGATGATGTTCTGCGCCATCGGCGTCGGCACCATGCCCTGGGCTGTGCGCACGAACAACGGATCGTTGAAGGTTTCGCGCAACCGTGCTAACGCGTTGGACACCGCCGGCTGGGTGATGCCGACAATCTGCCCGGCGCGGGTCAGGTTGGCTTCGGTGTAGATCGCGTCAAAGACGATGAAAAGGTTGAGGTCGACCTTGCTCAGATTCATAAGGCGGCTTCTCTTGTTATTCAGGGGCGATATTCAGGGCTGGCCATCAGCCGATCATATATCGGTGATGAATGTTTATACACGCCGAGAATAGGCTAGGTAAATTATCAGCGCTGTTCTAGCATCGATTGCATGACCTGAACAACCTCTATAAGAGAAGGTGCTGCCCATGGATTTCGCTTATTCGCCCAAGGTTCAACAACTGCGTGAGCGCGTGACCGCGTTCATGGACACTTACGTTTATCCGGCCGAAGCGGTGTTCGAGCGCCAGGTTGCCGAGGGCGATCGCTGGCAGCCGACGGCAATCATGGACGAGCTCAAGGCCAAGGCCAAAGCCGAAGGCTTGTGGAATCTGTTTCTGCCGGAATCGGAACTGGGCGCCGGCCTGACCAACCTTGAGTACGCGCCGCTGGCGGAAATCATGGGCCGTTCGTTGCTCGGGCCGGAGCCGTTCAACTGCTCGGCGCCGGACACCGGCAACATGGAAGTGCTGGTGCGATACGCCAACGAAGAGCAGAAACAGCGCTGGCTCGAACCGCTGCTGCGCGGCGAAATCCGCTCGGCGTTTGCCATGACCGAGCCGGACGTTGCCTCCTCTGACGCGACCAACATGGCCGCCCGTGCGGTGCGCGATGGCGACGAGTGGGTGATCAATGGCAAGAAATGGTGGACCTCCGGTGCTTGCGATCCGCGCTGCAAAATCCTGATTTTCATGGGCCTGAGCAATCCCGACGCACCGCGCCACGCCCAGCACTCGATGATCCTCGTGCCGGTCGACACCCCCGGGGTGAAGATCGTCCGTCCGCTGCCGGTGTTCGGTTACGACGACGCACCGCACGGCCACGCCGAAGTGCTGTTCGACAACGTGCGCGTGCCGTATGAAAACGTTCTGCTGGGTGAGGGCCGCGGTTTCGAAATCGCTCAGGGGCGCCTCGGCCCGGGACGGATTCACCACTGCATGCGTTCGATCGGCATGGCTGAGCGTGCGCTGGAATTGATGTGCAAACGCTCGGTCAGCCGTACCGCGTTCGGCAAACCGCTGGCGCGCCTGGGCGGCAATATCGACAAGATCGCCGACTCGCGGATGGAGATCGACATGGCACGCCTGCTGACGCTTAAAGCGGCGTACATGATGGACACCGTCGGCAACAAGATTGCCAAAAGCGAGATCGCGCAGATCAAGGTGGTCGCGCCGAACGTCGCCTTGCGGGTGATTGATCGGGCGATCCAGATGCATGGCGGTGCCGGCGTCTCGAACGATTTCCCGCTGGCCTACATGTACGCCATGCAACGCACCCTGCGCCTGGCCGACGGCCCGGACGAAGTGCACCGCGCGGCGATCGGCAAGTTCGAAATCGGCAAGTATGTGCCGAAGGAAATGCTGCGTAGCGGTCAGTAACACCGCGTTATCGTTCATCGCGGGCAAGCCCGCTCCCACAGGGATCTGCAGTGGACATAAGTCTCGTGTTCACCAGCGAAACCTGTGGGAGCGGGCTTGCCCGCGATGGCGTAAGCAGGTTCCCTAGATCAGGGCTGGTCAGTACACCCAAACCTCAACCCGCCGATTCCGGATCCGCCCCTCATCCGCATTGTTCGCCGCCACCGGCATCAACGCACCAAAGCCGCGAACTTCGCGCAGCACCACACCGTTCTTGACCAGTTCGCGGCGCACCGCCATCGCCCGCAGCTTTGACAACAGGTCCGCACGTGCCGGGTCATCCTTGGCATCGCCAAAACCGACCAATGTCACCGCACGCTCGCTCTTGTCATGGCGCTTTATATAGTCGAGCACCCGCGCCAGATCCTGGCGCGCCTTGTTGTCCAGGCTCGCACTGCCTTCCTCGAAACGAAAATTCACCGTCAGACGCTGCGCGTGTCGGCTCAGCGCTTGATAACCCTCGGGCATCAGCGCATTCGGCGCCACGCTCATGGCATGCACGGTCTGGCTGACAAAACCATTGGCCGCGACAATCTGCTGGCCCTGACGACTTTGCGCAAACGTCACCAACGCTTTTGCCCAGGGATTCTGGCCCTGCGGCGGCAGATAGAAAAACAATCGCCGCGACAATGGATAATCCTCGGTGGCAATCAGACTGCCGAGGGGCGGCATTGGCAGCGACGCACCGTCGCTGATCGCCACGGCTTTGGCCTGACGCACATAAGGCAGGCCGATAAAACCGATAGCCTGTGGATCGCTGCTGACCGCATCGGACAATTGCTCGCTGGATTCGAAACGTTTCGCCGCACTGTTCAGACTTTTCCCACGATGGCTGAGGACAAGTTCCTTAAACGTGTCGTAAGTGCCGGACTGATCATCGCGCGCATATAAATGAATCGCACCGCCACGCCCGCCGAGCGCTTCCCAGGTTTTCACTTCGCCGGCAAAAATCCGCGCCAGTTGCTCGGTGTCCAGTTGCTGCAAGGGATTGTCGGGATGAACGATGATTGCCAGGCCATCGATGGCGATCACCTGCTCAGCGCCCGGGCTTTTCAGATCGCCCAATGCTTGCAGGGCCTGCAACTCGCTGTCCTTGATCTCGCGGGAAGCGGCGGCGAGGTCGGCGCTGGCATTTTTCAGGGCGATGAAACCGGTACTGGAGCCGTGCGCAGCCACTTCGATCACCACGCGCTGACCTTCGGCGGTCTGGCCGACGATGCGTAGTTCGTTGGCAGCGTCCGGGGTTTCGCGGTGGATTTTCAACAGGCCTTGTTCCTGCAACAGACCTTCCACCAAGGCCGGGCCGAGTTCGGCGCCGATGGTATTGGAGCCCTGAATGCGCAGGGCCGGGCCGCTTTCCGGCAACGGCAGGGCAGCGGCGCAGACCGACAGCCAGGCGCTGGATAGAAAAACGCAAAACACACGCAGGGACATGCCGGCACCGAATCGAGGCTTGGGGGATTGCCGGGGAGATTAAGTCAGGCGCATGACCGAAAGATGACAGCGATTTAACGCCGGTGAATGCCAAATGTGGGAGCGAGCCTGCTCGCGAAGGCGGAGTGTCAGTACCAGACATGTTTCTGATACACCGCATTCGCGAGCAGGCTCGCTCCCACAAAGGGACTACAGCGAAGCTGGGATCAGGCCAGCTCGAGCCAGATCGGCGCGTGGTCCGAGGGCTTTTCCATGCCGCGCAGTTCGTAGTCCACGCCGGCATCCTTCACCCGTGGCAGCAAACCATGGGAAGCGAGAATCACGTCGATGCGCAGGCCACGCTTGGGTTCATCCTCAAAACCACGGCTGCGGTAGTCGAACCAGCTGAACATGTCGGTCACGTCCGGGTTCAGGTGCCGGTAGCTGTCGGTCAGGCCCCAGTTCTTCAGGCGTGCCATCCACTCGCGTTCTTCCGGCAGGAAGCTGCATTTACCGGTTTTCAGCCAGCGCTTCATGTTGTCCGGGCCGATGCCGATGTCGCAGTCTTCCGGGGAAATGTTCACATCGCCCATCACCACCAGCGGTTGTTCGTTGTGAAACTGGCTTTCCAGCAACGCTTGCAGATCGCTGTAGAAACGCTGCTTGGCGGGGAATTTGGTCGGGTGATCGCGGCTTTCACCTTGGGGGAAATAGCCGTTCATGATCGTCACCGGTACGCCATTGGCATCGGCGAAGGTGCCCCAGATAAAGCGCCGCTGGGCGTCTTCTTCGTCGGTGGCGAAACCTTTGTGAATAGCGATCGGCTCGTTGCGCGAGAGCAGGGCGACACCGTAATGGCCTTTCTGCCCGTGGAAGTACACGTGGTAGCCGAGGGCGCGCACTTCTTCCAGCGGGAACTGGTCGTCGTGGACCTTGGTTTCCTGCAGACCGATGACGTCCGGTTGATGTTTTTCGATCAGCGCCGCCAGCTGATGCGGACGCGCCCGCAGTCCGTTGATGTTGAAGGAAACAATCTTCATGGTCGGCAGTCCTGGCAAAAGGGCGATGCTAGCTGACATGGGGCATGGGGGCCAGTGTGGGAGAAATCATTTTGGCCTGTGGGATTTGTAGCGCCTGTCCCTGCCCCATCGCTGGCAAGCCAGCTCCCACAGGTTTCTGTGTTGTGTGGGAATGTTGTGAACGACGCAGACACTGTGAAAGCTGGCTTGCCAGCGATGAGGCCCGCCCAGTCGATGAAGATCCGAGGCTGGTCTCCCACAGGTTTCTGTGTTGTGTGGGAATGTTGTGAACGACGCAGACACTCTGGGAGCTGGCTTGCCAGCGATGAGGCCCGCCCAGTCGATGAAGATCCGAGGCTGGTCTAACCTGTCAGGGGAACCACCACATCCGCCCAAGGTTCGTACCAACAAGCGCGCCATCCTTCGAGCGCGTCCCGGGGAGAATCACCACCATGCCTGACACCCAGACCGTCATCGCCGACATCCACATGCTCGACCGCGGTTATTCTCGTGAAGCGCGCTCGTTGCTGTATCAGGCCTACCGTCACGAGCCGACCTTCGGCTACCTGTTCGAAGCCGAACGTCACGGCTATGAGCAGCGCGTGCGCGCCACGGTGCGCGAGCTGGTCAAGCAGCATTTCCTCCAGGACCTGCCGGCGATCGGGCTGCTGGTCAACGATCGGCTGATCGGCATCGCCCTGATCGCGCCGCCGCAAAGGCGCCTGGGCGTGACGGAAAGCTGGGCGTGGCGCCTGCGCATGGTGCTCAGCACCGGGTTTCGCTGCACCCGGCGCTATCTGGAATATCACGATGCCGTCGCCGCGTGCGTGCCCGGTGACTCGGTGCACATGCTGCCGTTGCTCGGCGTGCATCCACAATTCCAGGGCAAGCACTACGGCGAACAACTGCTCACCGCCGTACACAACTGGTGCGCGGTGGACGAGACCTCACAAGGCGTGGTTCTCGACACCGGCAACCCGCGTTACCTGGAATTCTATAAAAGGCAGGGTTATCAGGAGATCGGCGAGGTTGCCGTCGGGCCGGTCCGTGAGCATGTGTTTTTCCACGCCAATCCGCAGGTGTTACAAACAGCAACAGCGTAATAATCGAACTTCTTGGGAAATTTCCTGTTCTATCACGCTCCCCAGCCCTGATAGCATCCGCGCCTATGAAGTTTCCAGGAAGATTTACCAGTGGCGTGCTGATGCTGTTATCCAGCTGCGCGGCGCTGGCGCAAAGTGAATTGGATGTACGGATCAAACCGTCCAACGATGAACTCAAGGCCAATATAGAAGGCTATATCGGCAGCCTCGGCGATCGTGACGAAGAAGCCTTGCAGCGCTTCAGTCGCGGTGCCGAAGAGCAGGCGCGCAAGGCCGCCCAGGCGTTGGGCTATTACCAGCCGCAGATCGACAGCGACGTCAAGGGCGGGGAAAAACCACGTCTGGTGCTCAACATCGATCCGGGCGAGCCGATCCGCCTGCGCAACGTCACCGTGCGGGTCGATGGGCCGGCGGCCTCGTTGAAATCCTTTCGGGTGCCGAAAAGCGATCTGCTCAAGTCCGGCGCAGTGCTCAATCACGGCCATTACGAAGATGCCAAACGGGTGATTCAGAATCAGGCCTCGCGCTTCGGATTCTTCAGTGGCCATTTCACCAGTCAAAAGCTCTTGGTCGATCCGCGCGCCGGCGTCGCCGATGTCGAGCTGATCTACGACAGCGGCCCGCGTTATGCGCTGGGTAAAGTGAAATTCGAGGGCGACACGCCGTTTGACGAAGACCTGCTGCAACGCATGGTGCCGTTCCAGGCCGGCGAGCCTTACGACTCCGAGCTGATCGCCGAGCTCAACCGCGACCTGCAATCGAGCGGCTATTTTGAAGGCGTGCGCGTCGATGCGGCACCGACGGCGGCCAAAGATCAGGTGATCCCGGTCGACGTCAAACTCGACACGCGCAAACCGCGCACCATGGGCCTGGGTCTGGGTTATTCGACCGACGTCGGCCCACGCATCAAAGCCAACTGGACGCGCCACTGGGTCAATCCGCAAGGCGACAGCTATGGCTGGGAAGCCGAGCTTTCCGCGCCACGGCAAAACGTCGGGCTGTTCTACGACATTCCGCTCGACCCGCCGCTGACCGACAAACTGCGTTGGGCCGGCGGTTATCAATTCGAAGACATTGAGGGTTCCGACACGCGCAGCAAACTGCTGACCTTCGGCCCGGAATGGCACAGCAAGTTGCCCAGCGGCTGGCAGCGGGTGATCTCGCTGAAATGGCAGCGCGAGGAATACGAACTCGGCGACGACTCCGGCCTGAGCACCTTGCTGATGCCCGGCATCAGTTATTCCTACCTGAAAAGCGACAACCGTATCGACCCGCACAACGGTTATCGCCTGAGCTTCGAAAGCAAGGTGGCGAAGGAAGGCCTCGGTTCCGACAACAACCTGTTATATGGCACGGCGCTGGTCAAAGGCCTGACCACGGTATTCGACAAACACCGTTTGCTCGGTCGGGTGCAGGTCGGCGGCAGCGCCACCAACGGCTACAACTCGATTCCGCCGTCGCTGCGCTTTTTCGCCGGTGGCGATCAGAGCGTGCGCGGGTACGACTATCAGAGCCTGTCGCCGAAAAACTCCGATGGCGATCGCATTGGCGGGCGCTACATGGTCGCCGGCAGCGTTGAATATCAGTATTCGGTCGCCGAGAAATGGCGCGTGGCGACCTTCGTCGACCAAGGCAACTCTTTCAACAAACTCGAACTGCCGAATCTCAAGACCGGGGTCGGTATCGGTGTGCGCTGGGTTTCGCCGGTCGGGCCGATCCGCCTCGATCTCGCCCATGCGCTGGACGACGACGGCGGCATCCGGCTGCACTTTTCCATGGGGCCTGAGCTGTGAAGCGTGGTTTGAAAATAACGGCTGTGACGCTGCTGGCGTTGTTGCTGTTGATGGTATTGACGATCAGCGCCGTGCTCGGCACTCAGGCCGGCAGCCGCTGGGCGCTGAGCCTTGTTCCGGGCTTGAGCGTGGAGAATTTTCAGGGTCGCCTCGGCGGCCAGTGGAGCGCCGATCATCTTCTGTGGCAGCAGGACACCAGCCGTGTCGAACTGAACAAGGCGATCTTCGCCTGGTCGCCGCTGTGCCTGACGCGCATGACCCTGTGTATCGATCAGCTCAAGGCCGAGCAGGTGGTGCTGCAATTCCCGCCGGGTGCAGAAACCACCGAGAGCGGCCCGATCAAACTGCCGGATCTGCAATTGCCGCTGGCCATCGAGCTGGGCGATGTGCAGGTCGGCAGCCTGCTGTTCAACGGCAGCGAGCAGCTCAAAGGTTTGCAACTGGCCGCGCACTGGAGCGCCCAGGGTCTGCAGATCGACCGCGTGAAATTGCAACGCGACGAACTCAGCCTGAATCTGTCCGGCCTGCTGCAACCGACCGGCAACTGGTCGTTGACTATCCAAGGTGATTTGACGTTACCTGCGCCGGGCACTGAACCATGGACTTTGGCCCTGAAAGCCGAGGGCGATCTGCTCAAGACGCTCAACCTGCACGCCGACAGTCGTGGCTACCTCGACGGCCAATTGACCGGCGAGTTGCAGCCACTGGTGGAAAACCTGCCGGCCAAGGTGCGTATCACCAGCGAAGCGTTCAAACCGAGCGCCGAGCTGCCGGACACCCTGCAACTCAACCAGTTAGTGCTGACTGGCGAAGGCGACCTGAAAAACGGTTATCAGCTCAACGGCACCGCCACACTGCCGGCCGACACAGCCCCGGTGGCGCTGCTGCTCAAGGGCAAAGTCGACGCCAACGGTGCGCAAATCGCCGGCCTTGATCTGACGGCCAACGACAAACAAAGCCTCAAACTCAACGGTAACGTCGACTGGAGCAAAGGCCTCAGCGCGCAAGCCAACATCAACTGGCAGGACTTTCCCTGGCATCGGCTCTACAACGAAATCGACGAGCCACAAGTCGCTTTGCGTACCTTCACGGGTGAAGTTTCCTACACCGACGGTCAGTACCTCGGCAACTTCGCCGCCGCACTGGACGGTCCGGCGGGCGCGTTTACCCTGAGCAGTCCGTTCAGCGGCAGCCTCGAACAGATCGCCTTGCCGCAACTGGTGATGGAGGCCGGGCAGGGCAAGGCCGAAGGCCACGTCAAGGTCAAGTTCGCCGACGGCATCGCCTGGGACACCGCGCTGCAACTGTCGGCACTGAATCCGGCGTACTGGGTCGCCGAACTGCCGGGCACATTGGCCGGGCCGCTGAAAAGCTCTGGCGAAATGAAAAACGAGCGCCTGAGCCTCAACGCTGACCTGGACCTCAAAGGCAAACTGCGCGGGCAACCGGCGGTCTTGCAAGCCAAGGCTGACGGTGCTGGCGAGCAGTGGAACCTCAACGCCCTGCAAATCCGCCTCGGCGACAACAGCATCAGCGGCAAGGGCAGCCTGCAACAGAAGCTCACCGGGCAGATCGACATCAAGTTGCCGCGTCTGGCCCAGCTCTGGCCGCAATTGCGCGGGCAGGTCAACGGGCAGGTCAGCGTCGCCGGCACGTTGAAGGCGCCACAGGGCAAACTCGATTTGCAGGGCTCGCAACTGGTGTTCCAGGACAATCGCCTGCAAAGCCTCAACCTCGACGCCAATCTCGACAGTGCGCAACGGGCGAAAATCGATCTGAAGGGCAGCGGCATTCAGGTCGGCGACACCTCGCTGGGGACACTGACCGCCAGCGTCCAAGGGGATATCAAAAGCCAGAAGCTCAACCTCGATCTGCTCGGACCCAAGCTGAAACTGGCGCTGGGGCTGGACGGCCATCTGGATCAGGGCAACTGGCGCGGGCGCCTGGCCAGCGGCGACATTCAGGCCGGCGGGCAGGACTGGAAGTTGCAGAATCCGGCGAAACTGGAGCGCCTCGCCGACGGCAAGATCAACTTCGGCGCGCACTGCTGGACCTCCGGCAGCGCCAGCCTGTGCGGCGAAGATCAACGGCTGATGCCCGAGCCGAAACTGCGCTATCACCTCAAGCAGTTTCCGCTGGAAAGTCTGGCGCAGTGGCTGCCGAAAGACTTCGCCTGGCAGGGCCGGCTCAATGCCGATCTGCAGCTCGACCTGCCGGCCAGCGGCCCCAACGGTGTGGTCAGCATCGACGCCAGCGGCGGCACCTTGCGCATGCGCGACAAGCAGCAATGGCTGGACTTTCCCTACCAGACGCTCAGGCTCACCAGCAAACTGACGCCGAAACGCGTCGACACCGAACTGAACTTCGTTGGCGGCAAACTCGGCGAACTGCTGGTGCAGGCGCAGCTCAATCCGCTGCCGAAAAACAAACCGTTAAGCGGCTCGTTCCGCCTCTCCGGCCTCGACCTGTCGGTCGCGCGGCCGTTTGTGCCGATGGTGGAAAAACTCACCGGGCGTCTCAACGGCAGCGGCACGATTTCCGGCGGCCTGCTGGCGCCGCTGGTCAACGGCACGGTACAACTGAGCGACGGCGAAGTGTCCGGCGCCGAATTGCCAATGGAGCTGCAGAACCTGCAACTCACTGCAGCAATTGCCGGCGAATCGGTGCGCCTTGATGGCGGCTGGAACAGCGGCAAAAACGGTCGCGGCAGTCTCAACGGCAACGTCGCCTGGGGCCAGGCGCTGGTGGTCGACCTGGCGTTGAAAGGCACACAGTTGCCAGTCACTGTCGAGCCGTACGCCAAGCTTGAAGTGGCGCCGGATCTGAAGATTTCCATGGCCGGCGACGAGCTGAAAATTGCCGGCAAGGTGCTGGTGCCCAACGGTGAAATCACCGTGCGCGAACTGCCGCCATCTACCGTGAAAGTCTCGGACGACACGATTATCGTCGGCGCGCAGACCGAAGAGGGCAAAGCGCCGCTCGCGATGAAAATGGACATCGACGTGATCGTCGGCCAGAACAAGCTGAGCTTCGCCGGCTTCGGCCTGACCGCCAATCTGCAGGGGCAGGTGCACATCGGCGACAACATGGACACCCGCGGCGAGCTGTGGCTCAACGACGGCCGCTACCGCGCCTACGGCCAGCGCCTGACAGTGCGCCGCGCGCGGCTGTTGTTCGCCGGGCCCATCGACCAGCCGTATCTGGACATCGAAGCGATCCGCCAGACCGACGACGTGATCGCCGGTATTCGTCTGAGCGGCAGCGCCGAACAGCCGACCACGCAGATCTTCTCCGAACCGGCCATGAGTCAGGAGCAGGCGCTGTCTTATCTGGTCCTGGGGCGTCCGCTGAGCACCAATGGCGAAGACAACAACATGCTTGCGCAAGCCGCGCTGGGCTTGGGTTTGATGGGCAGCGCCGGGGTCACCAGCGGGCTGGCCAAGGACTTGGGCATTCAGGATTTCCAGCTCGACACCCAGGGCAGCGGCAACGACACCAGCGTCGTCGCCAGCGGCAACATCTCCGAAAAACTCAGCCTGCGCTACGGCGTCGGCGTCTTCGAACCGGCCAGCACGATTGCCCTGCGCTACAAGCTGAGCAAGAAGGTGTATGTCGAAGCGGCGAGCGGCGTCGCCAGTTCGCTGGATATTTTCTACAAGCGCGATTTCTAGACCGCGCTTGCGTTAATGATCGTTCCCACGCTCTGCGTGGGAATGCCTCAAGGGGCGCTCTGCGTCCCAGCTCCTGATAGGGACGCAGAGCGTCCCAAGCTGCATTCCCACGCGGAGCGTGGGAACGATCCCGTGTGGTCGGTCAGTAACTAATTACCAAGCCCCCTAACTATTGCGTTGACATTCGCTGCCTAAGCAGTAACATCTCGACATACATTCACTGCCTAGGCAGTTATCAGGTGCGCCCATGAAGCATTTCACTCCCGACGAATTCAAACATTGCCATCTCGGCCTGTTGCTCGGCCGTGCCGCGCTGCTCAAGGACCGGATCATCGATACGCACATGGAACCCCACGGCATCACTGCCGCGCAGTTCAAGGTGCTGATCATCATGGCCCAGTTCGGCGTCGACACCCCGGCCGAGCTGTGCCGGCATCTGTCGCTGGACAGCGGGTCGATGACGCGCATGCTCGATCGTCTGGAGCAGAAAGGTTTTCTGCTTCGCCAACGCAGCGAAGACGATCGCCGGCAGGTGCAGCTGAAACTGACCGGACAGGGCCAGCAACTGACCGATCGCCTGCCGCAGATCGGTGCCGATGCGATGAATGAACTGGCCGGTGCCATCTCCCGCGAAGAGCTGAAAACCCTCGAATACCTCCTGAAGAAAATCCTGCTGGCGGCCGGTGACCCGATCACCCTCCAGCGCTTAGGTGACCACAATGAGCGGTAAAACCTTGCGCAGCAGCCTGACCCTGCTGCTGTCGGCGATGATCCTCGCCGGTTGCGCCAATTACAGCGGCCTCGATACCGAAGGTCAGCGCCTCGACGCCGCGAACCTCAAGACAGCGCAGTCTCTGGATGGCGTCAGCCTGTCGCCAGCGGCGTGGCCGAAGAGCGATTGGTGGACCAGCCTCGGCGATCCGCAGCTCGACGGCCTGATCCGCGAAGCGCTGCACGACAGCCCGGACATGCAGATCGCCGCCGCCCGCGCCCATCAGGCCAGCGCTGCGGCGTATGCTGCCGATGCCGAGCGTTATCCGACCCTCGACGCCAGCGCCGGCATCAGCCGTTCGCGGCTGGCCCGTGATCAGGATCCGCTGGGGCAGGGCGGCGCCTATTCGACGGTGCGCAATGTCAGCGCCGGCTTCAATTACAACTTCGACCTGTGGGGCGGCCAGCGCGATGCGTGGGAAGCCGCGCTCGGTGAGGCGCGCGCCGCCGAAGTCGATCGTCAGGCTGCGCAACTGACGCTGGCCGCTGACGTCGCCCGCGCCTACAGCGATCTCGGCCAGGCACATATCGTTTATGACCTGGCCAACGAAGACCTCAAGCGCACCCGGCAGATGCTCGACCTGAGCCAGCGCCGCCTGAGTTCGGGGATCGACAGCCAGTATCAATTCCAGCAAACGCAAAGTCTGGAAGCCAGTTCTCAAGCCAGCCTGATCGACGCGGAAAAACGCCTGCACAGCGCCAAAGTCGCGCTGGCGGTATTGCTCGGCAAAGGCCCGGATCGCGGCAACGAAATCGCCCGGCCAAAAGTTCTGCAAGCCAGCGCCGTGGCGGTGCCGTCGGTGTTGCCTGCCGAACTGCTCGGCCGGCGCCCGGATCTGGTCGCGGCGCGCTGGCGTGTCGAGGCGGCGAGCAAGGACATCGACGCGGCAAAGACGCGCTTCTATCCCAATCTCAACCTGAGCGCGTCGGCGGGCGCCGAATCGCTGTTGGGCGACGCGATGTTCGGCTCGGCCAGTCGTTTCTTCAACATCGCGCCAACCGTGTCGCTGCCGATTTTCGACGGCGGGCGCCTGCGCGCCAATCTCGATGCCCGCGACGCCGATTACGACCTCGCGGTGGCGCAGTACAACAAAAGCCTGGTGAAAGCCCTTGGCGATGTCGGTGACACGATCAACCAGTTGCGTGATATCGGCCGGCAGATCGGTGCGCAACAGCACGCCACCGACATTGCTCAGGATTCTTACAACACCGCAGTCCAGCGTTACGGTTCCGGCATCGGCAACTACCTGGACGTGCTCAGCATCGAGCAGCAATTGCTCCAGGCCCAGCGTCAGCTGGCGACGCTCAATGCCGAGCAGATCGACCTGTCGATTCAACTGATGCAAGCGCTGGGCGGTGGCTTCCAGGGTGAAACCCTGACCGCAGCCAACGCCAGCCCAGCCCCGTCGCATAACTAATTCAAGGTATTTGTCATGGCCACTGCCGAAAACACTCAAGCTCAAGACAACACCCCGGACACCGGCAACCCGCGCAAACGCAAGGTGATGCTGCTGACCCTGGCCGTGGTCGTCCTGCTCGCCATTGCTGGCGTCTGGGCGTATCACGAATTCATCGGCCGCTGGAGCGAAAGCACCGACGACGCCTACGTCAACGGCAACGTCGTGGAAATCACCCCGCTGGTGACCGGCACCGTGGTCAGCATTGGCGCTGACGACGGTGATCTGGTCCAGGAAGGCCAGGTGCTGGTCAACTTCGACCCCAACGACGCCGAAGTCGGCCTGCAAAGTGCCAAGGCCAAACTGGCGCGCACCGTGCGTCAGGTGCGCGGCTTGTACAGCAACGTCGACGGCATGAAAGCCCAGGTCAACGCGCAACAGGCCGAAGTGCAGAAAGCGCAGGACAACTACAACCGCCGCAAGAATCTGGCGCAGGGCGGGGCGATTTCCCAGGAAGAACTGTCTCACGCTCGCGACGATCTGACCTCGGCGCAGAACGCTTTGGCTAACGCCAAACAGCAACTGAAAACCACCAGTGCGCTGGTCGATGACACCGTGGTGTCCTCGCATCCGGACGTGATGTCGGCGGCGGCCGATTTGCGTCAGGCCTACCTGACCAATGCGCGCAGCACCTTGATTGCCCCGGTGACCGGTTACGTCGCCAAGCGTACCGTGCAGCTCGGTCAGCGTGTACAGCCGGGCACCGCGCTGATGGCGGTGATCCCGCTGAATCAACTGTGGATCGACGCCAACTTCAAGGAAACCCAACTGCGTGACATGCGCATCGGTCAGCCAGTGGACATCGAAGCCGACCTGTACGGCAGCGACGTCAAGTACAGCGGCACCGTCGACAGCCTCGGCGCCGGCACCGGCAGCGCGTTTGCCTTGCTGCCAGCGCAGAACGCCACCGGTAACTGGATCAAGATCGTCCAGCGCGTGCCGGTGCGGATTCACATCAATGCCGAAGAGCTGGCCAAACATCCGCTGCGCGTCGGTCTGTCGACCAATGTCGAAGTCAACCTGCACGACCAGAGTGGCCCGGTGCTGGCGCAACAGCCACCGCAAAAAGCCTCGTTCAGCACCAATGTGTATGACCGCCAACTGGCCGAGGCCGACGCGATGATTGCCCAGCTGATCCACGACAACAGCGCCGCGACGAGCAAAACCGCACAGCGCTGAATGCTGACCCCAAACCCTGTGGGAGCGAGCCTGCTCGCGAATGCTGACTGACATTCAACATAAATGTCGGCTGATCCACCGCCTTCGCGAGCAGGCTCGCTCCCACAGGGGCAGCTGTGCCTGCCATGGCGCAGCGCCTCTCAGGTTTCATAGGATCCACCATGAGCAATAACGCTTCTTTCACGCCGCCCAGCCTGTTGCTCAGCACCATTGGCCTGTCGCTGGCGACGTTCATGCAGGTGCTCGACACCACCATCGCCAACGTGGCGCTGCCGACGATTTCCGGCAACCTGGGGGTGAGTTCGGAGCAGGGCACCTGGGTGATCACTTCGTTCGCCGTGAGCAACGCGATCGCGCTGCCGCTGACCGGCTGGCTCAGCCGCCGCTTCGGCGAGGTGAAACTGTTTCTGTGGGCGACGATGCTGTTTGTGCTGGCATCGTTTCTCTGCGGTATTTCTACATCGATGCCCGAGCTGATCGGTTTCCGGGTCCTGCAAGGGCTGGTCGCCGGGCCGCTGTACCCGATGACGCAGACGCTGTTGATCGCGGTGTATCCGCCGGCGAAACGCGGGATGGCGCTGGCCTTGCTGGCGATGGTCACGGTGGTCGCGCCGATTGCCGGGCCGATTCTCGGCGGCTGGATCACCGACAGTTATAGCTGGCCGTGGATCTTCTTCATCAACGTGCCGATCGGGATTTTTGCGGTGATGGTGGTGCGTTCGCAACTGGCCAAGCGGCCGGTGGTGACCAGCCGCCAGCCGATGGACTACGTCGGGCTGATCTCGCTGATCATCGGTGTCGGCGCGCTGCAGGTGATCCTCGACAAGGGCAATGATCTGGACTGGTTCGAGTCGAACTTCATCATTATCGGCGCGGCAATTTCCGTGGTCGCGCTGGCGGTGTTCGTGATCTGGGAAATGACTGACCAGCATCCGGTGGTCAATCTGCGCTTGTTCGCCTACCGCAACTTCCGCATCGGCACGCTGGTGTTGGTCTTGGGTTACGCCGGCTTCTTCGGCATCAACCTGATCCTGCCGCAATGGCTGCAGACGCAGATGGGCTACACCGCGACCTGGGCCGGTCTGGCCGTGGCGCCGATCGGTATTCTGCCGGTGCTGCTGTCGCCATTTGTCGGCAAGTACGCGCACAAATTCGACCTGCGCCTGCTCGCCGGGCTGGCGTTTCTGGCGATCGGCCTGAGCTGCTTCATGCGCGCCGAGTTCACCAACGAAGTCGACTTCCAGCACATCGCTCTGGTGCAATTGTTCATGGGCATTGGCGTGGCGCTGTTCTTCATGCCGACGCTGAGCATTCTGATGTCGGATCTGCCGCCGAGCCAGATTGCCGACGGGGCCGGCCTGGCGACATTCCTGCGGACCTTGGGCGGCAGCTTTGCGGCGTCGCTGACCACGTGGATCTGGATTCGCCGGGCGAATCAGCATCATGCCTATATGAGCGAGAGCATCAGCACCTTCGAACCGGCCACGCGCGAGACCTTGCATGCGCTGGGCGGGGCGAGTCAGCCGGCGTATGCGCAGGTGGATCAGATCCTGTCCAGTCAGGCGTATATGTTGTCGACCGTGGATTACTTCACGCTGTTGGGGTGGGGGTTTATGGGGTTGATATTGATTGTGTGGCTGGCGAAGCCGCCGTTTGCTGCCAAGGCAGGGCCTGCTGCCAGCGGTCACTGATCTCCCCGAAAATCGTTCCCATGCTCAGCGTGGGAATGCAGCCCGGGACACTCTGCGTCCCATCCAGAGCCGAACGCGGAGCGTCCGTAGAGGCATTCCCACGCAGAGCGTGGGAACGATCATGCGCAGGGGACGATCATTCGGTGGGGGCGGGCAGGGCTGGTGGCGGGGCGAAGTCGAACGGGGCCAGCGCATACCCGCTCTCATCCACCTGCAACGCCCAACCCTGACGATCCCAGTCCCCCAGCACAATGCGCTTGGCCGCTTGCTCGCCCAGCTGCAGTTTGTGAATCGCCGGGCGATGGGTGTGGCCGTGGATCAGGGTTTTCACGCCGAAGTCTTGCATGATTCGCGGAATCTCCTCGGGCGTGACATCGACAATGTCATTGGCCTTCATCCGCGTCTGCGCCCGGCTTTCATTGCGCAGCTTGCGCGCCAGTTTATGGCGCGTGCGCAACGGCAGGTTGCGCAGGATGAACAAGGTAACCGGGTTGCGCAGGTAGCGGCGCAGCTTCATGTAGCCGACGTCGCGGGTACACAGGCTGTCGCCGTGCATCAACAGCACTGGCTCGCCGTAGAACTGCACGACACTCGGGTCCTTCAACAGCGTGCAGCCGGCCTGTTTGCAAAAGGCCTTGCCGAGCATGAAGTCGCGATTGCCGTGCATGAGGAAAATGGCCGTGCCGCTGTCGCTCAAGTCGCGCAGGGCCTGGCAGATGGAGCGCTGGAAGGGCGTCATGGCGTCGTCGCCGATCCACGCCTCGAAAAAGTCGCCAAGGATGTACAGGGCACTCGCCGAGCGGGCGCGTCCGGCGAGCAAATCCAGAAACGCCCGGGTAATGTCCGGGCGTTCCTCTTCCAGATGCAAATCTGAAATCAGCAATATCACGCGGCGATGATCTCGGCTTTCTCGATGATCACGTCGTCTGCTGGCACGTCCTGGTGGCCGGCCTTGGAAGTGGTCGACACGCCTTTGATCTTGTCGACAACGTCGGTGCCGGCGGTGACTTTACCGAATACCGCGTAGCCCCAGCCCTGCACGTTCTTGCCGCTGTGGTTGAGGAAGGTGTTGTCGGCAACGTTGATGAAGAACTGCGCCGAAGCCGAATGCGGCTCCATGGTGCGGGCCATGGCGACGGTGTACTTGTCGTTGGAGAGACCGTTGTCGGCTTCGTTCTGGATGCTTGGACGCTTGTCTTTCTTCTCTTTCATGCCTGGCTCGAAACCGCCGCCCTGGATCATGAAGTTACCGATGACGCGGTGGAACACGGTGTTGGTGTAGTGACCGGCGTTAACGTATTCGATGAAGTTGGCGACGGTGATCGGCGCCTTGTCAGCGTTCAGTTCGATGACGATGTCGCCATGGTTGGTGGTCAGTTTGACTTGAGTCATGATCGCTACTCTTCTGAGGAATTCGTGGTTTTGGGACCTTCAGCCCCGCAACCGGTTCAGCCTGCTTCGGCCAAGGTGCGCAGTTTAGCGTGACAGGCGCGAATTTCGAGGCGGTTTTTCATTTCCCCGCGATTAAATGCGCCGCTTTATGGAGCCTGCTCTGTCAGCCCCTTGACAGCATCGGCTATGATAGCGGCTTTGTTTTGTCTGGCCCCCTCTGCGGCCGCGCACATGTAAGTCAAGGATCCTATGAGCAAGCCCACTGTCGACCCTACCTCGAATGCCAAGTCCGGCCCTGCCGTGCCGGTCAATTTCCTGCGGCCGATCATCCAGGCAGACCTGGACTCGGGCAAGCACACCCAGATCGTCACGCGTTTTCCGCCTGAGCCCAACGGCTACCTGCACATCGGCCACGCCAAGTCGATTTGCGTGAACTTCGGCCTGGCCCAGGAGTTCGGTGGCGTCACGCACCTGCGTTTCGACGACACCAACCCGGCCAAGGAAGACCAGGAATACATCGACGCGATCGAATCCGACGTCAAATGGCTGGGCTTCGAGTGGTCCGGTGAAGTGCGCTATGCGTCGCAGTATTTCGACCAGTTGCACGACTGGGCGGTCGAGCTGATCAAGGCCGGCAAGGCCTACGTCGACGACCTGACCCCTGAGCAGGCCAAGGAATACCGTGGCAGCCTGACCGAGCCGGGCAAGAACAGCCCGTTCCGCGATCGTTCGGTAGAGGAAAACCTCGACCTGTTCGCGCGCATGAAGGCCGGTGAGTTCCCCGACGGCGCGCGCGTGCTGCGGGCGAAGATCGACATGGCCTCGCCGAACATGAACCTGCGCGACCCGATCATGTACCGCATCCGCCACGCCCATCACCACCAGACCGGCGACAAGTGGTGCATCTACCCGAACTATGACTTCACCCACGGGCAGTCGGACGCCATCGAAGGCATCACCCACTCGATCTGCACCCTGGAATTCGAAAGCCATCGTCCGCTGTACGAGTGGTTCCTCGAGCACCTGCCGGTGCCGGCGCAGCCGCGTCAGTACGAGTTCAGCCGCCTGAACCTGAACTACACGATCACCAGCAAGCGCAAGCTCAAGCAACTGGTCGATGAAAAGCACGTCAATGGCTGGGACGATCCGCGCATGTCCACGCTGTCGGGCTTCCGCCGTCGTGGCTACACGCCGAAATCGATCCGCAACTTCTGCGAAATGATCGGCACCAACCGTTCCGACGGCGTGGTCGACTTCGGCATGCTCGAATTCAGCATCCGCGACGACCTCGACCAGAGCGCACCGCGCGCCATGTGCGTGCTGCGTCCGCTGAAAGTGGTCATCACCAACTACCCGGAAGGCCAGGTCGAAAACCTCGAACTGCCACGCCACCCGAAAGAAGACATGGGCGTGCGCGCCTTGCCGTTCGCCCGGGAAATCTACATCGACCGTGACGACTTCATGGAAGAGCCGCCGAAGGGCTACAAGCGCCTGGAGCCGGCCGGTGAAGTGCGTCTGCGCGGCAGCTACGTGATCCGTGCCGACGAAGCGATCAAGGACGCCGATGGCAACATCGTCGAACTGCGTTGCTCGTACGACCCGGAAACGCTGGGCAAGAACCCGGAAGGGCGCAAGGTCAAAGGCGTGATCCACTGGGTGCCGGCCGCCGCCAGCGTCGAGTGCGAAGTGCGTCTGTACGATCGCCTGTTCCGCTCGCCGAACCCGGAAAAAGCCGAAGACAGCGCGAGTTTTCTCGACAACATCAACCCTGACTCACTGCAAGTGCTGACCGGTTGTCGTGCCGAGCCATCGCTCGGCAATGCACAGCCGGAAGACCGTTTCCAGTTCGAACGCGAAGGCTACTTCGTCGCGGATCTGAAGGACTCGAAACCCGGTCAGCCGGTATTCAACCGTACCGTGACCCTGCGTGATTCGTGGGGCCAGTGAGACAGCGTCAAGGAAATTAACGTGCTGACGATCTACAACACGCTCACCAAGAGCAAAGAAGTCTTCAAGCCGCTGGATGGCAACAAGGTGCGCATGTATGTCTGCGGGATGACCGTGTACGACTACTGCCACCTCGGCCACGGCCGCAGCATGGTCGCGTTCGACCTGGTGACGCGCTGGCTGCGCTTCAGCGGCTACGACCTGACCTACGTGCGCAACATCACCGACATCGACGACAAGATCATCAATCGTGCGCGCGAGAACGGTGAATCGTTCGAAGCGTTGACCGAACGCATGATCGCCGCGATGCACGAAGACGAAGCGCGCCTGAACATCCAGAAGCCGGACATGGAGCCGCGCGCCACCGATCACATCGCTGGGATGCACGCGATGATCCAGGCGCTGATCGACAAGGGTTACGCCTACGCCCCGGGCAACGGCGACGTGTACTACCGCGTCGCCAAATTCATGGGCTACGGCAAGCTGTCGCGCAAGAAAATCGAAGACCTGCGTATCGGCGCACGCATCGAAGTCGACGAGTCGAAACAGGACCCGCTCGACTTCGTCCTGTGGAAAGCCGCCAAGCCGGGTGAGCCGAGCTGGGAATCGCCGTGGGGCGCCGGGCGTCCGGGCTGGCACATCGAGTGCTCGGTGATGTCGACCTGCTGCCTGGGGGAGACTTTCGATATTCATGGCGGCGGCAGCGATCTTGAGTTCCCGCACCACGAAAACGAAATCGCCCAGAGCGAAGCGGCCACCGGCAAGACCTACGCCAACGCGTGGATGCATTGCGGGATGATCCGCATCAACGGCGAGAAGATGTCCAAGTCGTTGAACAACTTCTTCACCATCCGCGACGTGCTGGAAAAGTACCACCCGGAAGTCGTGCGTTACCTGCTGGTGTCGAGCCACTATCGCAGCGCGATCAACTACTCGGAAGACAACCTCAAGGACGCCAAGGGCGCACTGGAGCGTTTCTACCACGCGTTGAAAGGCCTGCCGAACGTGGCGCCGGCCGGCGGCGAAGCGTTCGTTGAGCGTTTCACTGCGGTGATGAACGACGACTTCGGCACCCCTGAAGCGTGCGCCGTGCTGTTCGAGATGGTGCGCGAGATCAACCGCCTGCGCGAGAGCGATCTCGATGCAGCGGCGGGGCTGGCGGCGCGTTTGAAAGAACTGGCCAGCGTGCTGGGCGTGTTGCAGCTCGAAGCGGATGACTTCCTGCAGGCGGGCGCCGAAGGGCGTGTCGATGCGGCTGAAGTCGATGCGCTGATTGCCGCGCGTCTGGCGGCTCGGGCTGCGAAGGACTGGGCCGAGTCGGACCGCATTCGTGATCAGCTCACGGCGATGGGCGTGGTGCTCGAAGATGGCAAGGGTGGGACTACCTGGCGTCTGGCTGACTGAGTAGGCGCCTGCGATGTTGCTTGATCGTTCCCACGCTCTGCGTGGGAATGCCTCAACGGACGCTCCGCGTTCGGCTCTGCAGGGACGCAGAGCGTCCCGGGCTGCATTCCCACGCAGAGCGTGGGAACGATCGACTTTCAATGCACGACACAAATCCCCTGTGGGAGCGAGCCTGCTCGCGAAGAGGCCCGTCCAGACAACGTGTCATTCAACTTGCCGCAACCGCTTGTAAAGCGTATTCCGGCTAACCCCCAACCGCCGCGCCAGATGCGAAATATTCCCCCCGGAAGCCTTCAACTCCCGGTTCAACGCCTCGACATCGTTCAGATCAATCCCTAACGGGGCGCAGGTCTCCACCGGCTCCATCTCCAGATCGACAAAAAAATCATCCGGCAAGTGCTCCGGTCGTACCGGTTGCTCCTCGGCCATGGCCAGCGCCACCTGCATCACGCTGCTGACCTGACGCAAATTCCCCGGCCACGGATGCTTCTCAAACAACTCCAGCACCTCTGAGCTCAAACCCGCCCACTGCGTCGGCTCACGATGCTGCTCCCACAGCCGCTTGAACAACGCCTGTTTATCACTGCGCTCACGCAGCGGCGGCAATTCCAGGGTCAGCCCGCCAATGCGGTAATACAGATCCTCGCGAAACCGCCCCAACTGCACCTGTTCGCGCAGCGAGCGGTTGGTCGCCGAGATGATCCGCAGATCCACCGGGAACAACTCACTACTGCCCACCGGCTGCACGCAACGCTCCTGCAACACCCGCAACAAGCGCGCCTGGGTTGGCAGCGGCATATCGCCAATCTCATCGAGAAACAGCGTGCCCTTGTCGGCCTTGCGAATCAGGCCGATGCTGCCTTTCTGGTTGGCGCCGGTGAACGCGCCTTTCTCGTAACCAAACAGCTCGGACTCGACCAGTTCGGCGGGGATCGCCGCGCAATTCACTGCGATGAAAGCCTGTTTGTTCCGCGAGCTGGCTTGATGCAGGGCTTTGACGAACACCTCTTTGCCGACGCCGGTCTCACCGTGGATCAGCAGCGGGATGTCTTTTTCCAGCAAACGCTCAGCCTGACGCACGGCTTTTTCCACGCGGCTGTCGCCGAAATGCAGGCTGTTGAGGCTGATCGCGCTTGGCGACGCTGGCTTGTCCTCGGCTACAAATACTCGGGCCTGCACGGGCGCCTGTTTCGGCCGTTTCAACAGACACTGAAAACGGTTACGCCCGGAAGTCTGCAAGGCGAATGGCAAACCGTCCGGCTGATTGATCAGCTCCAGCAGCGAGACCTTGAACAGGCTTTCAACACTGACCCGCGACAAGCGCACACCGAGCAGATTGTCCGCGCGGCGATTGGCCGACAGCACCTGACCGCTCTCATCGAAGATCAGCAATCCGGCCCACTGGCTGTCGAGGTTGTTCAACCCGGTGTTGAAGGTCAGTTGGAAGTGCTGGCCATGGAACAGGTTGAGAATCAGCCGGTTCTCCACGGTCTGGCTCATCATCTTGACCATGCCCAGGGTGTGCGAGGGCGGCAGGTAGCTGTCGCTGGACACATCGAGCACGGCGATGACCTTGCGTTCGGCGTCGAAAATCGGCGCGGCGGAACCGGTCATGAAGCGGTTGGCCTTGAGAAAGTGTTCATCGTGTTCGATGTGCACCGCCTGCTCACAGGCCAGCGCGGTGCCGATCGCATTGGTGCCGCTGCAGCGCTCCATCCAGCTCGCCCCGGCCTGAAAGCCGCGCGCCAGGTTCGGTTCGATAAAACGCTGGGTGCCCCACGAAGTCAGTACCTGGCCCTGATTGTCGGCGAGCATGATCAGGCAGTTCGAGTTGCTGAGGATGTTTTCGTAATAAGGCAGGACTTCCTGATGCGTGGTCTGCACCAGTGAATGATGGCGGTCGAGCAGTTGTGCAATGCCGGCGGCGGGCAGTTGATCGAAGGCCGGGGTGCTCTGGTGGTCGAGACCGAACGCGCGACAACGTTGCCAGGACGTCTGGACGATCGCATCGTGGGACAGCGGCGAAGCAGGTGCGGCCATGGGGGCGAGCCTCTGAGTGCAGCGATTTTATTATTGTTATGAGCCCGATCTTTTGAGAGTCACACAGATTACCTGTGGGAGCGAGCCTGCTCGCGAATGCGGTCTGTCTGCCAAAATTGCATCGTCTGACACACCGCTTTCGCGAGCAGGCTCGCTCCCACAGGGATCTCTGTTGCATCCAGGATCGGGCAAAAAGCGTTCATAGAGTGTTGTTCACTATTGTTCATTGTCAATCACCCGACTGTTCAAAAGTGTTCAGCTGTGAACGGCGCTTGCCCGCGTAAACATGGGTTCTCGAGGAAAATCAAGCACTTGTCATTTCTGGCACGAATGTCGCTCTGTTGCTCCGGTCGCTTGACTCCAAAAATAAAAAAGGCCGAGCCATGTCACTCACCCTGGAGCACGTCAGCCGTACCGTCGAGGGCCAGATCTGGATCGACGATGCGTGCCTGAAATTCGAACCCGGTTCCTTCAACGTTCTGCTCGGCCGCACGCTGTCCGGCAAGACCAGCCTGATGCGCTTGATGGCCGGGCTGGACAAGCCCGACAGCGGGCGCATCCTGATGAACGGCGTCGACGTCACCCAGCGCCCGGTGCGTCTGCGCAACGTGTCGATGGTCTATCAGCAGTTCATCAATTACCCGACCATGACCGTGTTCGAGAACATCGCCTCGCCGTTGCGCCAGGCCGGTGTGGCGAAAGACATCATCCACAGCAAAGTGCTGGAAACCGCGAAGATGCTGCGCATCGAGAAGTTTCTGCAACGCTATCCGCTGGAGTTGTCCGGCGGTCAGCAACAGCGCACGGCCATGGCCCGCGCCTTGGTCAAGGATGCCGAACTGATCCTGTTCGACGAGCCGCTGGTCAACCTCGATTACAAACTGCGCGAAGAGCTGCGTCAGGAAATGCGCGAACTGTTCAAGGCGCGCCACACCATCGCCATTTACGCCACCACCGAACCCAACGAAGCATTGGCACTGGGCGGCACCACGACGATCTTGCATGAAGGCCGGGTGATCCAGAGCGGCCCGTCGACCTCGGTGTATCACCAGCCGCAAACCGTGCTGGCCGCCGAATTGTTCTCCGAACCGCCGATCAACCTGATGCCGGGGCGCATTGCCGGCAACGAAGTCAGCTTCGCCAATTTCGTCCACTTCCCGTTGAACGTCGACCTGCGTCCGGTGGGCGAGGGCGAATACCGCTTCGGCGTGCGACCCAGCCATATCTCGCTGGTGCCGAGCAACGACGATGATCTGGAACTGGCAGTGACCGTCGAAGTCGCCGAGATCAGCGGCTCGGAAACCTTCCTGCATGTGCGCAACGAGCACTTCCTGTTGGTGCTGCATCTGCCGGGCGTTCACGAATACGACGTCGATGCGCCGATCCGCATCTACATCCCGACCCACAAACTGTTCGTTTTCGATGCGCAGGGCCGTCTGGTGCAAGCACCGGGCCGGCGTGTCGCGAGGGTTGCCTGATGGCCGAAATCCGTTTGCAACACCTCGCCCACAGCTACAGCAAAACCCCGAGCGGCGCTGAGGACTACGCGATCCGCGAGATGGATCACATCTGGGAGCAGGGTGGTGCCTATGCCTTGCTTGGCCCGTCCGGGTGCGGCAAGTCGACCTTGCTCAACATCATTTCCGGCCTGCTCAGCCCGTCCCAGGGCCATGTGCTGTTCGATGGCAAAGCGGTCAACGAGCTGACGCCGGAGAAGCGCAACATCGCCCAGGTGTTCCAGTTTCCGGTGGTCTACGACACCATGACAGTGTTCGACAACCTCGCTTTTCCCCTGCGCAATCAGGGCATGGCCGAGGCGAAAGTGCACAGCAAGGTGCAGGAAATTGCCGAAGTCCTCGACCTGCAGAATCTGCTGAGCAAGAAAGCACGCAACCTCACCGCCGACGAAAAACAGAAAGTCTCCATGGGCCGTGGGTTGGTGCGCGATGACGTCTCGGCGATCCTGTTCGACGAGCCGCTAACGGTGATCGACCCGCACCTGAAGTGGAAACTGCGGCGCAAGCTCAAGCAGATCCACGAGCAGTTCAACATCACCATGGTCTACGTCACCCACGATCAGTTGGAAGCTTCGACCTTCGCCGACAAGATCGCGGTGATGTACGGCGGTCAGATCGTCCAGTTCGGCACGCCACGGGAATTGTTCGAGCGGCCGAGCCACACCTTTGTCGGCTATTTCATCGGCAGCCCGGGGATGAACCTGATCGAGGTGCAGCCGCAGCCCGGCGGCGTCGGTTTCGCTTCGACGCACCTGCCGTTGTCCGAAGCCTTGCAGCGCCATATCGAGCACGGCCAGTGGAAAAATCTCAAGGTCGGTATCCGCCCTGAGTTCATTCACGTCTGGGACGAGCCGTTCGATGACGCGATGCAGGCCAACGTCGTCCACGTCGAAGACCTCGGCACCTACAAGATCATGACCCTCAACCTCGACGGCGCGCCGTTGAAGGTTCGTCTGGCCGAGGACAAACCGGTACCGCAGGGCACCGCGTACATCAGTTTTCCGGCGCAGTGGCTGATGGTCTATGCCGATGAGTTTCTGCTGGAAGTCAGCGACGAAGAGGTGCAGCCATGAACAAGGTGCAGAACAACAAGGCCTGGTGGCTGGTGTTGCCGGTGTTCCTGCTGGTGGCGTTCAGTGCGGTGATCCCGATGATGACCGTGGTCAACTATTCGGTGCAGGACATCTTCGACCAGTCCAGCCGCTACTTCGTCGGCGCCGACTGGTACAAGCAGGTGCTGCTCGACCCGCGTCTGCACGACTCGCTGCTGCGCCAGTTCATCTATTCGGCTTGCGTGCTGCTGATCGAAATCCCGCTGGGCATCGCTGTCGCGCTGACCATGCCGACCAAGGGCCGCTGGTCGTCGGTGGTGTTGATCATTCTAGCGATTCCGCTGCTGATTCCGTGGAACGTGGTCGGCACCATCTGGCAGATCTTCGGCCGCGCCGACATCGGTCTGCTCGGTTCCAGCCTCAACGCCATGGGCATCAGCTACAACTACGCGGCCAATACCATGGACGCCTGGGTCACGGTGCTGGTGATGGACGTGTGGCACTGGACCTCGCTGGTGGCGCTGCTGTGTTTCTCCGGTTTGCGCGCGATTCCCGACGTGTATTACCAGGCCGCGCGGATCGATCGCGCATCGGCCTGGGCGGTGTTCCGTCACATTCAACTGCCCAAGCTGAAAAGCGTGCTGCTGATCGCGGTGATGCTGCGCTTCATGGACAGCTTCATGATCTACACCGAGCCGTTCGTGCTCACCGGCGGCGGGCCGGGCAACGCCACGACCTTCCTCAGTCAGACGTTGACGCAGATGGCCGTAGGGCAATTCGACCTCGGTCCGGCAGCGGCGTTTTCGCTGGTGTACTTCCTGATCATCCTGTTGGTGTCCTGGCTGTTCTATACCGCCATGACGCACTCCGACGCCAACCGCTGAGGCCCGGCCATGAGCAAAAGAAAGCTGGTTCCGTTGCTGGTGTACATCCTGTTCCTGCTGGTGCCGATCTATTGGCTGCTGAACATGTCGTTCAAGAGCAACACCGAAATCCTCGGCGGCCTGACGCTTTTCCCACAGGCCTTCACGCTGGCGAACTACAAGGTGATCTTCACCGATCCGAGCTGGTACACCGGTTATCTCAACTCGCTGTATTACGTCAGCCTCAACACGGTGATCTCGTTGAGCGTGGCGTTGCCGGCGGCCTACGCGTTTTCACGCTATCGTTTCCTCGGCGACAAGCACCTGTTCTTCTGGCTGCTGACCAACCGCATGGCGCCGCCGGCGGTGTTTTTGCTGCCGTTCTTTCAGTTGTATTCGTCGATCGGCCTGTTCGACACGCACATCGCCGTGGCGCTGGCGCACTGCCTGTTCAACGTGCCATTGGCGGTGTGGATTCTCGAAGGTTTCATGTCCGGCGTGCCGAAGGAGATCGACGAAACCGCCTACATCGACGGCTACAGTTTCCCCAAGTTCTTCGTGAAGATTTTCATTCCGTTGATCGGCTCCGGCATCGGTGTCACGGCGTTTTTCTGCTTCATGTTTTCCTGGGTCGAACTGTTGCTGGCGCGCACGCTGACCTCGGTCAACGCCAAGCCGATCGCGGCAGTGATGACCCGCACTGTGTCGGCGTCGGGGATCGACTGGGGCGTGCTGGCGGCAGCGGGGGTGTTGACCATCCTGCCGGGCATGCTGGTGATCTGGTTTGTGCGCAACCATGTGGCCAAGGGCTTTGCCCTCGGTCGAGTCTGAGGAGCTGATGATGGAATGGATGAGCTGGACGACACCGACCGCCGCGTTCTTCATCGGCATCGGTCTGATTCTGGTGGGCATGACCACCTGGGAATTGCGCTCGCCGAGCATCTTGCGGCGAGGGTTTCTGCCGATTGCCACGACCCGTGGCGATCGCTTGTTTATCGGTCTTCTCGGCAGCGCCTACCTGCACTTGCTGGTAATCGGCGTCACCGACTGGAGCATCTGGGTCGCGTCCGCGCTGTCCCTGGTGTGGCTGTTGGCTGTGATGCGTTGGGGCTAACCGAATCGTTCGGCAACGCGGCTCCACAACTTAAACAGGAGGTCTCTATGTTCGATAAAAACAATAAGCTGCGACATAGCATTTCATTGGCAGCCATGCTGGCACTCAGCGGTTTGAGCGCATCTGCCTGGGCCGACGCCTATGAAGATGCCGCGAAAAAATGGATCGGCAGCGAGTTCAAGCCCTCGACCCTGACGGCCGAACAGCAGCTGGAAGAATTGAAGTGGTTCATCAAGGCCGCCGAGCCGTTTCGCGGCATGGACATCAAGGTCGTTTCCGAGACCCTGACCACCCACGAATATGAATCGAAAGTGCTGGCCAAGGCCTTCAGCGAAATCACCGGGATCAAGCTCACCCACGACCTGCTGCAGGAAGGCGACGTGGTCGAGAAAATGCAGACGGTGATGCAGTCGGACAAGAACATCTATGACGGCTGGGTCAACGACTCCGACCTGATCGGTACGCACTTTCGCTACGGCAAGACCGAATCGATCACCGACCTGATGGCCAACGAAGGCAAGAACTTCACCTCGCCGACCCTCGACATCAAAGACTTCATCGGCATCTCGTTCACCACCGCACCGGACGGCAAGATCTATCAACTGCCCGACCAGCAGTTCGCCAACCTGTACTGGTTCCGTGCCGACTGGTTTGAACGCGCCGACCTGAAAGCCAGGTTCAAGGAAAAGTACGGCTACGAATTGGGCGTGCCGGTCAACTGGTCGGCCTATGAAGACATCGCCAAATTCTTCAGCGAAGACGTCAAGGAAATCGACGGCAAACGCGTTTACGGGCACATGGACTACGGCAAGAAAGACCCGTCGCTGGGCTGGCGCTTCACCGATGCCTGGTTCTCCATGGCCGGCGGCGGCGACAAGGGCATCCCCAACGGTCTGCCGGTGGACGAGTGGGGCATCCGCGTCGAGGACTGCCACCCGGTCGGCTCCAGCGTGACCCGCGGCGGCGACACCAACGGCCCGGCAGCGGTGTTTGCCACCACCAAATACGTCGACTGGCTGAAGAAATACGCACCACCGGAAGCGGCCGGCATGACCTTCTCCGAGTCCGGCCCGGTGCCGTCGCAGGGCAACATTGCCCAGCAGATTTTCTGGTACACCGCCTTCACCGCCGACATGACCAAACCGGGCCTGCCGGTGGTCAATGCCGACGGCACGCCGAAATGGCGCATGGCGCCGTCGCCGCGCGGGCCTTATTGGGAAGAGGGCATGAAGCTCGGTTATCAGGACGTGGGCTCGTGGACGTTCATGAAGTCCACGCCTGAGAAGCAGAAACTGGCGGCGTGGTTGTACGCGCAGTTCGTCACCTCGAAAACCGTGTCGCTGAAGAAAACCATCGTCGGCCTGACGCCGATTCGCGAGTCGGACATCAACTCGCAGGCGATGACCGATATGGCGCCGAAACTCGGCGGTCTGGTCGAGTTCTATCGCAGCCCGGCCCGCGTGCAATGGACCCCGACCGGGACCAACGTGCCGGACTATCCGCGTCTGGCGCAACTGTGGTGGAGCCACATCGCCGAAGCGGCCAGCGGCGAGAAGACCCCGCAACAAGCGCTCGATGGCCTGGCCAAGGATCAGGACCGCATCATGGAACGCCTCGAACGCTCCAAGGCCCAGGCCGTGTGCGCACCGAAAATGAACCCGGAACGCGACGCGCAATACTGGTTTGACCAGCCGGGCGCACCGAAACCGAAACTGGCCAACGAGAAGCCGAAGGGCGAGACGGTAAGCTACAGCGAGCTGCTGAAATCGTGGGCGGATGCGCGTAAGTGATGTTGGAGATGTGAGAAGCGAACGGCACCGGAAGGTGCCGTTTTCTTTTCTGGTTGATTTACCGAGTCGCCAACAGACCGGCTCCTGATTTTTCAGGTCAGCGATTCTGACTATCAGCTCAGTGCCGCGAGCTGTTCGATCGTCTGTGGAAAGCGCTCAACCAGACGAATCAATGTTGTCGCCTGGGCATTGGGCGTCGCTCGGCCCTGTTCCCAGTTTTCGAGCGTGCGGGTGTTGGTGCGCAGGTACATCGCAAACACCGATCGGGACAGGTTGAGCTGTTGACGGATGGCGACCACTTCTTCGGCCGTGATCGGCACCAGTTTGGGTAACTGAACCTTGTGGGTGCGCAATGTGATCTTGCCTTGGCGCTCATCGGCCAGGGCGTCGAGACCATCCATCAGTTCGGAAAAAATGTCACGTTTCATAGTGGGGTTCTCGTGTTGAGTTCTCGATCCAGCGTTTGCCTGAACAGTTTTCTCTGCGCGGGCGTCAGGTCGTCTTGATCGCTTTTGCTGTAAACGGTGAACAGCCAGAACTGATCGAAGCCTGACCACCAGTAATAAATGACGCGTAATCCGCTGCGCTTGCCTTTGCCTCTTCGTTGATCGCAGAAGCGGATTTTTCGTAGCCCTCCGGTTTCTTCGATGAGATCGCCTGCTTCGGGGTTTTTCAGCAATTCCAGCTGGAAGCTGAGAAACAGGTCTTCGTCGAGGTAATCGTCGCGATGCTTCTGAAACGCAGGAAGTTCGATAAAAAGAGCATCCATGTTCTGTACGCTGTCTACGTATAGTGTTGACTTCAAAAAGCGAATCGGTCAAGGCCTCCGAGCCATCCTTTTCGCTGCTTATTCAACGCTAGACTCCGCTCGCAAAAACACCTGTAGGAAGCTTCTACATGTGGAGTGAGAAGAGGAGATAGAGGGGAGGGGAGACGTCGCGACTGGCGTGTCGGAAAAAGACCTCGACTCCGTAAGCCGGACCGGATGCGGCGCTCGCCACGTACTGTTTGCTGCGAAAAAAACCGCGCAAAAAAAACGGCACCCGAAGGTGCCGTTTTTTGTTTCCAGTTCTAACAGAGCAATCAGCCCGCCAGTCCCGCCTGCTGTACCAGCACCAGCAATGGCTGCGGGTACACACCGAGGAAGAACGCGACCAGGGCGATGGCCAGCAGCATCACGCCGCCTGCCTTTTGCTCCCAGTGCAGTTGGGCGTCGTGGCGACGCAGGTTTGGCTCGATCAGGTACAGGGTGACCATCACGCGCAAGTAGTAGAACACGCCGATGGCGCTGCCCAAGACCAGCGCACCGACCAGCCACCATTGGTGCGATTCGACACCGCTGGCGATGATGTAGAACTTGCCGATGAAGCCCGCGGTCAGCGGGATGCCGGCCAGCGACAGCATCATCACGGTCAGCACGGCGGTCAGGTACGGACGGCGCCAGAACAGGCCGCGGTATTCGTACAGGGCATCCGCGTCACGGCCGTTGTACGGCGACGACATCAGGGTGATCACGCCGAAGGCGCCGAGGCTGGTGATCACGTAGGTGACCAGGTACACGCCAATGGCTTCCACCGCCAGCCCCTTGCTCGCCACCAGCGCGATCAGCAGGTAGCCGAAGTGCGCGATGGACGAGTAACCGAGCAGACGCTTGAGGTTGCTCTGGGTCAGGGCCAGCAGGTTACCGAACAGGATCGACGCGACGGCGATGACGCTGAGCACGTCGCTCAGCACACCGCTGCTGGCGGCAGGGGAGATCTGGAACAGACGCACCATCACCGCAAACACCGCCACCTTCGACGCGGTGGCGAGAAACGCCGCCACCGGGGCCGGCGCACCTTCGTAAACGTCCGGCGTCCACAGGTGGAACGGTACCAGCGACAGCTTGAACGCCAGACCGATCAGCATCATGCCCAGGCCCAGTTGCGCCAGCGAACTCGGCAAGCCAGTTGCAGCCAGCGCCTGACCGATACCCACGAAGCTCAGCGAACCGGCGTCTGCGTACAGCAGCGCCATACCGAACAGCAGGAACGCGGAACCGGCCGCCGACAGCACCATGTACTTGATGCCGGCTTCCAGCGAACGCTTGTTGAAGAACGCGTAAGCCACCAGACCGTAAACCGGTACCGAGAGCAGTTCCAGACCGATGAACAAACCGGCCAGGTGCTGCGCGCTGACCAACACCAGACCACCGGCGGCGGCCATCAGGATCAGCAGGTACAGTTCTTCGCGGTTGCCCGGGTAGCCTGAGCCGCCATCACCCAGATAAGCATGGGCAAGAGTGACGCAGGCGAGGGTGGCGACCAGGATCAGCGCCATGTACAGGCAAGCGAAGGTGTCGATCTGCAGCAACGGCGTCACGGCCAGCGGCGCGACTTTCAGCGCCGGCAAAATCGACAGCAGAGCCAGATTCAGACCAGCGACCGAGATCAGGAAGGTCTGCGAGTGGTTGCGGCGCCAGGCGATTGCCAGCATCACCACGATAATGGTGAGGCTGGTGATCAACAGTGGCGCAAGCGCAATAAAGTGTTGAATCGTGAATTCCATAGCGCTCTTACCGGGCCGAAGCGAGTTGAGTGAAGGCGGTGCCGAGCCACTGCTGCACGCCATGCATCGTGGCGGCAGAGGTGTCGAGGAACGGTTGCGGGTAGACGCCGAGGTAAACCAGCAGCACCGCAAGGCCAAGCACCATGATCAGTTCGCGCGCGTCCATCCCGTGCAACACCGCGTCGGATTTCGACGGACCGAAGTAGGCACGGTGAATCATGATCAGCGAGTACACCGAGCCGAACACCAGACCGGAGGTGGCGATCGCCGTGACCCATGGAGCGCTGGCGAAGGAGCCGATCAGGATCAGGAATTCGCCGACAAAGTTACCGGTACCCGGCAGACCCAGCGACGCCGCCGCGAAGAACAGGCTGATCGCCGGCAGGTACGCGATGCGCGACCACAGGCCGCCCATCTCACGCATGTCACGAGTGTGCAGACGCTCGTACAACTGACCGCTGAGGATAAACAGTGCCGCGGCCGACAGACCGTGCGCCAACATCTGGATCACTGCGCCTTGCAGCGCCAGTTGGCTGCCGGAGTAGATGCCGATCAACACGAAACCCATGTGGGAAACGGAAGAGAAGGCAATCAGACGCTTGATGTCGGTTTGTGCGAAGGCCAGGAACGCGCCGTAGAAAATCCCGATCAGACCGAGGGTCATGGCGATCGGCGCAAACTCGGCCGAGGCATTCGGGAACAGCGGCAGGGCGAAACGCAGCAGGCCGTAGGCCGCAGTTTTCAGCAGAATACCGGCGAGGTCGACGGAACCGGCAGTCGGTGCCTGGGCGTGAGCATCAGGCAACCACGAGTGGAACGGCACCACGGGCAGCTTGACCGCGAAGGCGATGAAGAAGCCGAGCATCAGAATGTACTCGGTGGTCATCGACATCTTGGTTTTCAACAGGTCGGCGTAGTTGAACGTGATCACGCCAGTGTTGTTGAAGTTGACCAGCACCAGACCGAGGATCGCCACCAGCATGATCAGGCCGGAAGCCTGCGTGAAGATGAAGAATTTGGTCGCTGCGTAGATCCGGGTTTTCTTGCCGTCCGAAGAACTGTGACCCCAGAGCGCGATGAGGAAGTACATCGGCACCAGCATCATTTCCCAGAAGAAGAAGAACATGAACAGGTCGAGGGCGAGGAACACGCCGACCACACCGCCCAGGATCCACATCAGGTTCAGGTGGAAGAAGCCAACGTGACGTTGAATCTCTTTCCACGAGCAGAGTACCGAGAGGATACCCAGCAGACCGGTCAGCAGGATCATCAACAGCGACAGGCCGTCGAGGGCCAGGTGCACGTTGATGCCGAAACGCTGGATCCAGACATGCTTGAACTCAAGCGCCCAGGTCGGATCGGCGCCTGGCGCCGGTGCAAATGAATAGTCACCGTGGGCCCACAGCCAGAGGCCGAGGGCGAGTTCCAGGGTCATGGTCAACAGCGCAATCCAGCGCGGGAGGGTAGCGCCGAAGCGCTCACCCATCCAGCACAGCAGGCCGCCGATGAAGGGGATCAGGATTAGCCAAGGCAGAATCATGACGGGCTCGTTTCCTTTCGCAAATTCGCAAGGTTCATATCAGACCGCTACCAGCACGATGGCGCCGATTACCAGCACGGCACCAGCAGCCATCGAGGCGGCATACCAACGCAGTTGACCGGTCTCGGTACGGCTCAGGGCAGTGTGACCACCCTTGGCCATACGCGGGATCAGACCGATGGTCTGGTCGAGCGGGTCTTTGCGCAGTACATGGCTGATCGCAAGGTACGGCTTGACGAACAGTTTGTCGTAGATCCAGTCGAAGCCCCAGGCAGCGAACCACCAGGCCGAAAGGAAACGGCCGATGCCGCTGTTGGCGATCGCCGTGACGAAACGACGCTTGCCAAGGAACAGCAGGGCCGCCAGCAGGATACCGGCCAGGGCGATGGCACCCGAGGCGATTTCCAGACTGTGCTTGGCTTCGCCACCGGCATGCCCGACGCTTTCCGGCAGCACGCCGTGCAGCGGCGGCACGATCATCGCGCCGACGAAGGTCGACAGCACGATCAGCACCGACAGGGGCAGCCAGTGTGCGACGCCGTGGCCGGCGTGGGCTTCGGTCTTGGCTTCACCGTGGAACGTGATGAAGATCAGGCGGAAGGTGTACAGCGAGGTCATGAACGCACCGACCAGACCGGCATACAGCAGGCCGTGGTTGCCGCTGGCGAATGCTTCCCAAAGGATTTCGTCCTTGGAGTAGAAGCCTGCGGTGACCAGTGGCAGAGCGGCCAGTGCAGCACCACCGACGATGAAGCTGGCGTAGGCCAGTGGCAGTTTCTTCCACAGACCGCCCATCTTGAAGATGTTCTGCTCGTGGTGGCAGGCAACGATCACCGCACCGGAAGCAAGGAACAACAGCGCCTTGAAGAAGGCGTGGGTCATCAGGTGGAAAATCGCGCCATCCCATGCGCCAACACCCAGCGCCAGGAACATGTAGCCGATCTGGCTCATGGTCGAGTAGGCGAGGATACGTTTGATGTCGGTTTGCACCAGCGCGGCGAAACCGGCCAGTACCAGCGTCACGCCACCAACGATGCCGACCAGGTGCAGGATGTCCGGCGCCAGGGTGAACAGACCGTGGGTCCGGGCAATCAGGTAGACACCGGCGGTTACCATGGTCGCGGCGTGGATCAGTGCCGACACCGGGGTAGGGCCGGCCATTGCGTCGGCGAGCCAGGTTTGCAGCGGCAGTTGCGCCGATTTACCGACCGCACCACCCAACAGCATCAGGGTGGCCAGGGTAATCCAGAAGTCGCCGACCTGGAATTTCTGCGGTGCCAGCACCAGCAGCTCCTGGATGTTCAACGTGCCCACTTGCTGGAACAGGATGAACAGGCCGATGGCCATGAACACGTCACCGATCCGGGTCACGATGAAAGCCTTGAGTGCCGCGTTACCGTTGTTGCGGTTGCTGTAGTAGAAACCGATCAGCAGGTACGAGCACAGGCCCACGCCTTCCCAGCCGAAGTACAGGAACAACAGGTTATCGCCGAGCACGAGGAACAGCATGCTGGCGATAAACAGGTTGGTGTACGAGAAGAAGCGCGAGTAGCCCGCTTCGCCGCGCATGTACCAGGACGCGAACAGGTGGATCAGGAAACCGACGCCCACCACCACGCCGAGCATGGTGATCGACAGGCCGTCGATGTAGAGGGCGAAGTCAGGCTTGAAGCCTTCCACTGCCATCCACTGCCACAGCACCAGGGTGTAGTGACCGCCTTCGGGAGGCGCGACGTTGAATTGCCAGATGACGTAAGCGGCGACAATCGCCGACAGGCCAATGGAGCCCACGCCGACCAGCGCCGAGAGGTTTTCCGACCAGCGTCCACGGGAGAACGACAGCAGCAGGAAACCGATGAGAGGAAATACGAAAGTCAGAAAGATCAGGTTCATCCGCGCATCTCACTGGCAGCGTCGATATCGAGCGTGTGGAAGCGGCGATACAGTTGCAGCAGGATCGCCAGGCCAATACTGGCTTCGGCGGCTGCCAGGCTGATCACCAGGATGAACATGATCTGTCCATCCGGCTGCGCCCAGCGGGCGCCCGCAACGATGAAGGCCAGGGCAGAGGCGTTCATCATCACTTCCAGACTCATCAACACGAACAAAATGTTGCGGCGGACCATCAGGCCGACCAGACCAAGGCAGAACAGGATGCCGGCAACCGCCAGTCCATGCTCGAGAGGGATAGCAGGCATGTCTTACTCCTTCGCCTCGTTACGGCCCAAATGGAACGCCGTGACGGCTGCGGCGAGCAGCAGCATCGAGGCGAGTTCGACCACCAGCAGATACGGGCCGAACAGGCTGATGCCCACGGCCTTGGCGTCTACGGTGGTGTGGCCGATGGCCTGACCGCTCTGATGAGCGAACAGCACATACAGCAGTTCGGCCAGCAGCAGCCCGGCGAGAATCACCGGTCCTGCCCAGATGCCGGGCTTGAGCCAGGTGCGTTCCTGCTGAACCGAGGCCGGGCCCAGGTTCAACATCATCACCACGAACACGAACAGCACCATGATGGCGCCGGCGTAGGCGATCACTTCCAGCACACCGGCGAACGGGGCGCCGAGGGCGAAGAAGGTCATGGCCACGGCGATCAACGAGATGATCAGGTAGAGCAGGGCGTGCACAGGGTTGGTGTTGGTGACCACACGAAGCGTGGACACCACCGCGATACCCGATGCGAAATAGAAAGCGAATTCCATCGTTCTTCCTTAAGGCAGCAAGCTCTTCACGTTGATCGGTTCGGCTTCGTTCTGCGCAGCGCCTTTCGGCTTGCCAGCGATTGCCATACCTGCAACACGATAGAAGTTGTAATCAGGGTTTTTGCCGGGGCCGGAGATCAGCAGATCTTCTTTCTCGTACACCAGATCCTGACGTTTGAACTCGGCCATCTCGAAATCCGGAGTCAGCTGGATTGCGGTGGTCGGGCAGGCTTCCTCGCAGAGACCGCAGAAAATGCAGCGCGAGAAGTTGATACGGAAGAAGTCCGGGTACCAGCGACCGTCTTCGGTTTCAGCTTTCTGCAGCGAGATGCAACCCACCGGGCACGCCACGGCGCAAAGGTTGCAAGCTACGCAGCGTTCTTCGCCATCGGGGTCGCGGGTCAGGACGATGCGGCCACGGTAACGCGGCGGCAGGTAGACCTGTTCTTCCGGATATTGCAGGGTGTCACGCTTGCGAAAGCCATGGCCGAAGACCATGACCAGGCTGCGCAACTGGGTACCGGTACCCTTAACGATGTCGCCAATATATTTGAACATGGGTCAAATCCTCACTGAACCGCAACCGCAGGCGTGTTCAACAACACAACCGCAGCGGTCACCAGCAAATTGATCAGGGTCAGTGGCAGGCAGAATTTCCAGCTGAAATCCATCACCTGGTCATAACGCGGACGCGGGATGGAAGCGCGCAGCAGGATGAACAGCATGATGAAGAACGCGGTCTTCAGTGCGAACCAGACGAAGGACAGTTGCGGCAGGATGCCGAACGGACCGTGCCAGCCACCGAAGAACAGGGTGACCAGCAGCGCCGAGATCAGGATGATGCCGATGTATTCACCGACGAAGAACATGCCCCATTTCATACCGGCGTATTCAATGTGGTAACCGTCGGCCAGTTCCTGTTCCGCTTCCGGCTGGTCGAACGGGTGACGGTGAGTCACGGCGACGCCAGCGATGAAGAAGGTACAGAAGCCGAAGAACTGCGGAATGATGAACCACAGGTTCTGCGCTTGGTACTCGACGATGTCGCGCATGTTGAACGAGCCGACCTGGACCACGATGCCCATCAGCGCAAGGCCCATGAACACTTCGTAGGACACGGTCTGCGCCGAGGCACGCAAGCTGCCGAGCAGGGCGAACTTGTTGTTGCTCGACCAGCCGGCGAACAGCACCGCGTAGACCGACAGACCGGCCATGGCGAAGAAGAACAGCAGGCCGATGTTCAGATCCGCCACGCCCCAGGTCGGGGTGATCGGGATGATCGCGAAGGCGATCAGCAGGGCCGACATGGCGACCACCGGTGCCAGGGTGAAGATCACCTTGTCGGCAAACGGCGGGGTCCAGTCTTCCTTGAAGAACATCTTGAGCATGTCGGCGGCGATCTGGAACATGCCGAACGGGCCTACGCGGTTCGGACCGTAACGGTCCTGCCACCAGCCCAGCAGGCGACGTTCGACAAAGCTGAGCAAGGCGCCTGCGACCACCACGGCCAGCAGGATCACGATGGCTTTGATGACCGTCAGGATCACATCGATCACTTCAGGGGTGAACCAGGTCATTGCGCTGCCTCCTGCAGACCGTCGACGGACACACCGGCGAATGCCGGTGGAATGCCGGCGATGCCCGCAGGCAATGCCACCAGACCGGCGCCCAGTTCTTCATTGATGCGCAGCGGCAGACGCAGGGTCTGGCCGGCCACGTTCAGGCTCAGCAGGGCACCGTCGTTGACGCCCAGACGATCCGCTTCGGATTTCGCCAGTGCCACGTAAGGGGCCGGAATGCGCTCTTGTACCGGGGCGGCTTTCGAAGAGTTTTCTTCGCTGCCGAACAGGTGGAAGAACGGCACGGCTTGCCAGGTACCCGGCGCCGGGTTGAATGCACGCGGCGCAGCGGCGAACCAGTTCAGCGAGTCGCCAGTGCTTTCGATCAGGCGGGTGCCCGGATCGCCAGCACGCAGGTGACCACCGACTTCGTCCTGGAACTTGTTCCACGCTTGTGGCGAGTTCCAGCCCGGCGACCAGGCAAACGGCACCTGCTGACGCGGTTCGGCAGAGCCCGAGTAACCTTCCATGGAGAAGGCAAACGCGGTGTCGTGGTCTTGCGGCATACGCGGTTCGTGAACGCTGATGTCGGCGCGCATCGCGGTGCGACCGGAATAACGCAGCGGCTCACGCGCCAGTTTCAGACCCTTGATGCGGAACGCCGCAGAAGGGGCTGCATCGACGATACGCGCCAGCTGTTCGGTGCTCGAAGCCACGGCAGCAGTGACGTGGTCGAGTTGTGTCCAATCGATCGGCTGGTTCAGCAGGGTCGCACGCAGGGCGTGCAGCCAGCGCCAGCCTTCGTGAACGAGGATGCTCGCGTCCAGGTATTGCGGATCGAAAACCTGGAAGAAGCGCTGGGCGCGGCCTTCCTGGCTGACCAGCGTACCGTCGCCTTCGGCGAAGCTTGCCGCTGGCAGAACCAGTTGCGCGCGGTCGGTCGTGGCGGTTTTTTGATGGTCGGCAACGATCACCACTTTCGCAGCGTTCAGTGCAGCGTCGACCTTGGCTTTGGCGGTGCGGGTGTACAGATCGTTTTCCAGCACGACGATCGCATCGGCCTTGCCATCGATGACCGCTTGCAGCGCGGCATCGACTGATTCGCCACCGAGCATGGCCAGGCCGAGGCTGTTGGCTTCCGGCACGATCAGGCTGATCGAACCGTTCTTCTCACGCAGCTTCAAGGCTTTGGCGATGTTCGCCGCGGCTTCGATCAGGGCTTTCGAACCGAGCGAAGTGCCAGCGATGATCAGTGGGCGCTTGGCCGCGAGCAGGGCGTCGGCGATGCGCTGCGCCAGTTCCAGCGCTTCAGCGTCCAGACCTTCAACGGCCGGAGCGCTGGCATCCAAAGCGTGAGCAACGGCGAAACCGATGCGTGCCAGATCGTCTGGAGCAGCGTGTACACATTCTTCAGCGACGTCGTCGAGCTTGGTTTCGGCGAGGCTGGCGATGAACAGCGGGTTCAGCGCGTGCTGACCGATGTTCTTCACTGCCGCGTCGAGCCAAGGCTGGACGCGCATGGCTTCGGCCATGTCTTCAGCCTTGCCCTTGACCGACTGACGCAGGGCCAGCGCCATACGCGCGGCAGTCTGGGTCAGGTCTTCGCCGAGGACGAAGATCGCATCGTGGTCTTCGATGTCGCGCATGTTCGGCACAGGCAGCGGGCTGTCTTTGAGCACCTGCAGAACCAGACGGATGCGCTCCAGTTCGGAAGCTTCGATACCCGAATAGAAGTGCTCGGCGCCGACCAGTTCGCGCAACGCGTAGTTGCTTTCGAGGCTGGCACGCGGCGAACCGATACCGACGATGTTGCGGCCGCGCAGCAGGTCGGCCGCTTTATCCAGCGCGTCGTCGAGGCTCAGCTTGGTGCCGTCGGCCAGCAGCGGCTGACGCGGGCGATCGGTGCGGTTTACATAGCCGTAGCCGAAACGGCCACGGTCGCAGAGGAAGTACTGGTTCACCGAACCGTTGAAACGGTTTTCGATGCGACGCAGTTCACCGTAACGCTCGCCCGGCGAGATGTTGCAGCCGCTCGAGCAGCCATGGCAGATGCTTGGGGCAAACTGCATGTCCCATTTACGGTTGTAGCGCTCGGAGTGGGTCTTGTCGGTGAACACACCGGTCGGGCAGACCTCGGTGAGGTTGCCGGAGAACTCGCTTTCGAGGGTGCCGTCTTCAACGCGACCGAAGTACACGTTGTCGTGGGCGCCGAATACACCGAGGTCGGTGCCGCCTGCGTAGTCCTTGTAGAAACGCACGCAGCGGTAGCAAGCGATGCAGCGGTTCATTTCGTGGGAAATGAACGGGCCCAGTTGCTGGTTCTGGTGGGTGCGTTTGCTGAAGCGATAACGGCGCTCGTTGTGGCCGGTCATCACGGTCATGTCTTGCAGGTGGCAGTGACCACCTTCCTCGCACACCGGGCAGTCGTGCGGGTGGTTGGTCATCAGCCATTCGACAACACTGGCGCGGAACGCCTTGGATTCTTCATCGTCGATGGAGATCCAGGTGTTGTCGGTGGCAGGCGTCATGCAGGACATGACGATGCGACCACGGGTGTCGTTCTCGTCGGTGTACTGCTTGACCGCGCATTGGCGGCAGGCCCCGACGCTACCAAGCGCGGGGTGCCAGCAGAAATAGGGAATGTCGAGGCCCAGCGACAGACATGCCTGTAACAGGTTGTCTGCCCCGTCGACTTCGAGCGCTTTGCCGTCTACGTGGATAGTGGCCATGGTTCAAAGGTCTTCGTTGGCCCGGTGTCAGCGGGCGTGGCTAATGGAATCTTGTTATGCGTCCGAATCCAGTCAGCCCCGAAAGGCGTCATCGGACGAAAGGCGAAGGGCACGGAACCTTCGCCTTTTTAAGCGTTTACGCGCCGACTACGATCGGCCTTGCCAGAGGCGGGACGGCGGCGCTGACAGGCGCGATACCGGCTTCGAACTCTGGACGGAAGTATTTGATGGCACTGCCCAACGGCTCCACGGCACCCGGTGCGTGAGCACAGAAGGTCTTGCCTGGGCCGAGGAAACCGACCAGACCCAGCAGGGTCTCGATGTCGCCGGGCTGACCGCGGCCTTCTTCGATGGCCATCAGCAGCTTGACGCTCCATGGCAGGCCATCGCGGCACGGGGTGCAGAAACCGCAGGATTCGCGGGCGAAGAACTGCTCCATGTTGCGCAGCAGCGAGACCATGTTGACGCTGTCGTCCACGGCCATGGCCAGACCAGTACCCATACGGGTGCCGACCTTGGCAATGCCACCGGCGTACATTTGTGCGTCGAGGTGTTCCGGCAAGAGGAAACCGGTACCGGCACCCCCTGGCTGCCAGGCCTTGAGCTTGAAGCCGTCGCGCATGCCGCCGGCATAGTCTTCGAACAGTTCGCGGCCGGTGACGCCGAACGGCAGTTCCCACAGGCCAGGGTTCTTGACCTTGCCGGAGAAGCCCATGAGCTTGGTGCCCATGTCTTCAGAGCCTTCGCGGGCCAGCGACTTGTACCAGTCAACGCCGTCGGCAATGATCGCCGGCACGTTGCACAGGGTTTCGACGTTGTTCACGCAGGTCGGCTTGCCCCAAACGCCAACGGCGGCAGGGAAGGGCGGCTTGGAGCGCGGGTTGGCGCGGCGGCCTTCGAGGGAGTTGATCAGTGCGGTTTCTTCACCGCAGATGTAACGCCCGGCGCCAGTGTGGACGAACAGCTCGAAATCGAAACCGCTGCCCAGAATGTTCTTGCCCAGCAGGCCCGCAGCCTTGGCTTCTTCCACGGCACGGTTGAGGTGCTTGGCGGCGGTGGTGTATTCGCCGCGCAGGAAGATATAGCCACGGTAGGTTTTCAGTGCGCGAGCACTGATCAGCATGCCTTCGATCAGCAGATGGGGCAGTTGCTCCATCAGCATGCGGTCTTTCCAGGTGTTCGGTTCCATTTCATCCGCGTTGCACAGCAGGTAGCGGATGTTGATGGATTCGTCCTTGGGCATCAGGCCCCACTTCACGCCAGTGGGGAAGCCTGCACCGCCGCGACCCTTGAGGCCGGCGTCTTTCACGGTCTGGACGATGGCGTCCTGATCCATGTCGGCGAAGGCTTTGCGCGCAGCGGCGTAACCGTTCTTGGCCTGGTACTCGTCGAGCCATACGGCTTCGCCGTCATCGCGCAGACGCCAGGTCAGCGGGTGAGTCTCGGCCGAACGCTGAATGCGGTTGGCAGGACCAAAAGATGTCAGGGTCATACGTAGCCCTCGAGCAGTTTGGCCACGCCAGCAGGCTGGACGTCGCCAAAGGTGTCGTCGTCGATCATCAGCGCCGGTGCCTTGTCGCAGTTGCCGAGGCAGCAGACAGGCAGCAGGGTGAAACGACCGTCGGCGGTGGTCTGACCCAGGCCGATGCCCAGATTGTTCTGGATTTCGCTGACAACCGACTCGTGGCCGCCGATGTAGCAGACCATGCTGTCGCAGACGCGAATGATGTGGCGGCCGACCGGTTGACGGAAGATCTGGCTATAGAACGTCGCTACGCCTTCAACGTCGCTGGCCGGGATGCCGAGGATCTCGCCGATCGCGTAGAGAGCGCCATCCGGCACCCAGCCGCGTTCCTTCTGAACGATCTTCAGGGCTTCGATCGACGCCGCGCGCGGGTCTTCGTAGTGATGCAGCTCGTGCTCGATGGCCGAGCGCTCGGTCTCACTCAAGGTGAAACGGTCTGTCTGGATAAGCGTGCTGTTCATGCTTAGCGGTCCACGTCGGCCATAACGAAGTCGATACTACCCAGGTACGCAATCAAGTCCGCGACCATGCTGCCTTTGATCACCGAAGGGATCTGCTGCAGGTGCGGGAAGCTCGGAGTGCGGATCCGGGTACGGTAGCTCATGGTGCCGCCGTCGCTCGTCAGGTAATAACTGTTGATACCCTTGGTCGCTTCGATCATCTGGAAGGATTCGTTGGCCGGCATGACCGGGCCCCACGAAACCTGCAGGAAGTGCGTGATCAGGGTTTCGATGTGCTGCAGCGTGCGCTCTTTGGGCGGCGGCGTGGTCAGCGGGTGATCCGCCTTGTACGGGCCTTCCGGCATGTTGCGCATGCACTGGTCGATGATCTTGATGCTCTGGCGCATCTCTTCGACGCGGACCATGCAGCGGTCATAGGCATCGCCGTTGACGGCCAGCGGCACTTCGAATTCGAAGTTTTCGTAGCCCGAGTACGGACGCGCTTTACGCAGGTCGAAATCGCAACCGGTCGAACGCAGGCCGGCACCGGTGACGCCCCATTCCAGGGCCTCTTTGGTGTTGTAGGCAGCGACGCCGACGGTACGACCCTTGAGAATGCTGTTCTGCAGGGCGGCCTTGGTGTATTCGTCCAGACGCTTGGGCATCCACTCGACGAAATCCTTGACCAGTTTTTCCCAGCCGCGCGGCAGATCGTGGGCAACACCACCGATGCGGTACCAGGCCGGGTGCAGACGGAAACCGGTGATCGCTTCGATCACCGTGTACGCCTTCTGGCGGTCGGTGAAGGTGAAGAACACCGGGGTCATCGCGCCAACGTCCTGGATGTAGGTACCCAGGAACAGCAGGTGGCTGGTGATCCGGAAGAACTCGGCCATCATGATGCGGATGACGTCGACCTTCTGCGGCACCTTGATGCCGGCCAGCTTCTCGACCGAGAGCACGTACGGCAGGTTGTTCATCACGCCGCCGAGGTAGTCGATGCGGTCGGTGTACGGAATGTAGCTGTGCCAGGACTGACGCTCGCCCATCTTCTCGGCGCCACGGTGGTGGTAACCGATGTCCGGGACGCAATCGACGATCTCTTCACCGTCCAGCTGCAGGATGATGCGGAACGCACCGTGCGCCGAAGGGTGGTTCGGGCCGAGGTTGAGGAACATGTAGTCCTCGTTGGCACCGGAACGCTTCATGCCCCAGTCTTCAGGGCGGAAACGCGCGGCTTCCTCTTCAAGCTGCTGCTTGGCGAGGTTGAGGCTGAACGGATCGAATTCGGTGGCGCGCGCCGGGAAGTCCTTGCGCAGCGGGTGACCTTCCCAGGTCGGCGGCATCATGATGCGCGACAGGTGCGGGTGGCCTTTGAAGTCGATGCCGAACATGTCCCAGACTTCACGTTCGTACCAGTTGGCGTTTGGCCAGATGCTGGTGACGGAAGGCATGCTGAGGTCGCCTTCGGACAAGGCGACCTTGATCATCACGTCACTGTTACGTTCAAGCGACATGAGGTGATAGAACACGGTGAAATCGGCGCCGGTCGGCAGCCCTTGACGCTTGGTGCGCAGACGCTCGTCCACGCCGTGCAGGTCATAGAGCATGACGTACGGCTTGGGCAGGTTGCGCAGGAAAGTCAGGACTTCAACCAGTTTGGCGCGGGCCACCCACAGCACCGGCATGCCGGTGCGGGTTGCCTGAGCGGTGAACGCCTCGGCGCCAAAGCGGTTGTTCAATTCGACGACCACATCCTGGTCGTCTGCCTTGTAAGGCGGGATGTACAGAGCACTGCCTGTAGTCATGGTTATTTTTTCGCTTTCGGTCAACGTAAAGAATGAAGCCAGCTTCTCGTTACTAAGAACAGATCTGGATCAGACTTCGTCAGGGCTGCGCAGGTTGGTGACTGCGATTCGCTGTTCGCGGCGCTGTTCCTTTTGCGAAGGCATGTCGGCGCGATAGACGCCTTGATCACCAACGACCCAGGAAAGCGGACGACGCTCCTGTCCAATCGATTCCTGCAACAGCATCAAGCCTTGCAGAAACGCTTCCGGACGGGGCGGGCAGCCAGGTACGTAGACGTCCACGGGCAGGAACTTGTCCACACCTTGAACCACGGAGTAGATGTCGTACATGCCACCGGAGTTGGCGCACGAACCCATGGATATCACCCACTTGGGTTCGAGCATCTGCTCGTAGAGACGCTGAATGATCGGCGCCATCTTGATGAAGCAAGTACCGGCGATAACCATGAAGTCGGCCTGGCGCGGCGAGGCCCGGATCACTTCGGCGCCAAAGCGCGCGATGTCGTGGGGCGCCGTAAAGGCGGTGGTCATTTCCACATAGCAGCACGACAGGCCGAAGTTGTACGGCCACAGGGAGTTTTTACGCCCCCAGTTGACCGCGCCACTCAGCACGTCTTCCAGCTTGCCCATGAAAATGTTTTTGTGGACTTGATCTTCTAACGGATCGGCAACGGTTTCCCGCTGGCCAATCGGATACTGCTCGTTAGGAGCATCGGGGTCGATCCTGGTGAGATTGTATTGCATTGCCAAAGCCTCATTGTTTCAGCTTCGCCTGCCGCTTGCGACGAGCTTCCGGAGCCCAGTCAAGGGCACCCACTCGGAACAGGTAGACAAGACCTGCCAACAGAATTGCTATGAAAACGAGAGCTTCGACGAATCCGGTCCAGCCGCTTTCGCGGACGGACACAGACCATGCAAAGAGAAAGAGGGCTTCGATATCGAAGATCACGAAGAGCATCGCGACCAGATAGAATTTGGCTGAGAGCCGCAAGCGGGCGCCACCGGTAGGTAGCATGCCCGACTCGAACGGTTCGTTTTTGCTGCGACCCCAGGCTTTTGACCCGAGGAGGCTGGAGACGCCAAGCATGAAGGCGCAGAGGCCGACGACACCCAGAAGGAAAATGGCAAAGCCCCAGTTGTGGGCCATGAGTCCTGTCGCTTCGGGCATGCTGGTAATCCTTAACAGAGAGCAAAGGTCTCTGAGCTTGATAAAGAAATAAGGCAGTGACGATATGTCGCAGCAATCAATCGGGCTGATTTTATGGCTAAACACCCGGCAAGTAAAATTCCCGTAGCGAAATTATTTATTGGAATAAGGACATAGCGGCCTTCGAAACCCTTTCGGCCCAGGCTTTCCGGGCATCAGGCGGTTTTCCACGAATAATGTTTTGCTTGCGCTGTAATGATCATAGTTGCGGCTAAATGATAATTGATATCGTTTGAGTGGGATTTGTAACTGTTTATCGGGTGAGGGGCTGGGAAGTTGTCTTACTTGCGCGTTACTGCAAGTAGCAAAGCCTACCGTTGTAGCGGAAATTTCTGACGCTTGTGGCGCGTCAGATCAATGTTTTGACTCGCGGCTCGAAGACGAACCCTGTGGGAGCGAGCCTGCTCGCGAAGGCGTCGGGTCAGTCACCTTATATGCAAGCTGGCATTAAGCCTTCGCGAGCAGGCTCGCTCCTACAGGAGGGTTGAGGTGATTTGGCGATAGCTGCAGGCAAAAAAACGCCCCGAACCAGTCGGGGCGTCAGTCTTGCGGCTCTGCGGTTAGCTTTTTATCCGATCCGCAAAGGCCGTTTGCTCAGCGAAGCGCTATCAGTGGAACTGTTCTTCTTCAGTCGAACCGGTCAGCGCGGTGACCGACGACGAGCCACCCTGGATCACGGTGGTCATGTCGTCGAAGTAGCCGGTGCCCACTTCCTGCTGGTGAGCCACGAAGGTGTAACCCTTGGCGGCGTCAGCGAATTCCTGCTCTTGCAGTTTCACGTAGGCAGTCATGTCGTTGCGGGCGTAGTCGTGCGCCAGGTTGAACATGCTGTGCCACATGTTGTGAATGCCGGCCAGGGTGATGAACTGGTGCTTGTAGCCCATGGCGGACAGTTCGCGCTGGAACTTGGCAATGGTCGCGTCGTCCAGGTTTTTCTTCCAGTTGAAGGAAGGCGAGCAGTTGTACGACAGCAGTTGGTCGGGGTATTCCTTTTTGATCGCTTCAGCGAAGCGACGGGCTTCTTCCAGATCCGGCTTGGCGGTTTCGCACCAGATCAGGTCGGCGTACGGCGCATAAGCCAGGCCACGGGCGATTGCCTGGTCCAGACCGGCGCGAACCTTGTAGAAACCTTCCTGGGTGCGCTCGCCAGTCACGAATGGCTGGTCGTACGGGTCGCAGTCGGAAGTCAGCAGGTCCGCGGCGTTGGCATCGGTACGCGCCAGAATGATGGTCGGCGTGCCGGCAACGTCAGCCGCCAGACGCGCAGCGGTCAACTTCTGTACAGCTTCCTGCGTTGGTACCAGTACCTTGCCGCCCATGTGGCCGCATTTTTTAACCGAGGCCAGCTGGTCTTCGAAGTGAACGCCGGCGGCGCCTGCTTCGATCATGCTCTTCATCAGCTCGTAAGCGTTCAGAACGCCGCCGAAACCGGCTTCAGCATCCGCCACGATCGGCGCGAAGTAGTCGATGTAGCCTTCGTCGCCCGGGTTCTTGCCGGCTTTCCACTGGATCTGGTCGGCACGACGGAACGAGTTGTTGATGCGCTTGACCACGGTCGGCACCGAGTCCACCGGGTACAGCGACTGGTCCGGGTACATCGATTCTGCGGAGTTGTTGTCCGCGGCCACTTGCCAGCCCGACAGGTAGATTGCCTGGATGCCGGCTTTTACCTGCTGAACAGCCTGGCCACCGGTCAGGGCGCCCATGCAGTTGACGAAATCTTTCTCAGGACGGAAGGACGGCTTGGCACCCTGGGTGACCAGGTTCCACAGCTTCTCGGCGCCCATCTTCGCAAAGGTGTGCTCAGGCTGGACCGAGCCACGCAGACGGACCACGTCAGCAGCGGAGTAAGTGCGTGTAACGCCTTTCCAGCGCGGGTTCTCAGCCCAGTCTTTTTCGAGGGCTGCAATTTGCTGTTCGCGTGTCAGTGCCATGGAGATAAACCTCGTCGCGTCTTTATTGAAAAGTTGTTCTGCGGTGGAAAATTCCTGCGCTCGCTGACCAGAAGCTTAGGTGGTCAAGTCGGATTCGGCGGGGTAGGCGACGGGATGAACGATGGGCTCGAGGGGAAGTGAGCAGGTAGTGGCGCGGTGCGGGCGCATTCCGGCGTCGTGGGCCTTTATGCGGTCTGCAGCGTGAAGCCGGGTTACCTAAATACGCTTCCGTCCCTCGGGACAACTTCGTTCCAGTCGGCAACCTCGTCAAACACACCTTGTGGGCGGTACAGACACGAAACGGCTCGCTGGGTAGGTGCGGGCAGCGCTTCGAAGGCCCTTGCCAGGGCCTCTGATTAGCGGGAGCGAGGCCATCATGCCCGCGCTTTTTTTTCGCGTCAAACGTTTTGTAGTGCTTTTTTTCAAGCACTACATCTTTCGTCTAATACGACTAATCAGTCAGTTTTCGGTGCTTTAGTCCAGTGCGTCGACTTTCACCCGCAGGGTCATGTCATCCCGGCCTTGAGTCGAGTAGCTGCGGGTCAGGCCCTGTTTATCGGCCTGAGTCTGGCGATTGACGCCGGCCAGGGTGATCCACTCACCGAGGCGTCCGCTGACGGTTGTGTCGGTGCTTTGCACGTTCACTACATCGGGACGTTCCTGGCTCATGCGGTCACGATTGGTACTGATCGCCAGATGGACGATGTCACCGGTGACGCTGGCGGTTACGTAGAAACCCTGGGTGACGTTGCGGTACTGCGTCTGGCTGTTGTAACCGCCGTAGGAATCGCTCTGAACGTTGGTGATCGGCACGCTTTGCCCGACCTGGATCAACGCCGGCATGCCGTCGGTGGCCTGCACTTGCTGCACGCCGCCTTCGCGGCTGGTCGTGCTGCGGCTGATGATGCGAGTCTGGTTCGGCTGGGCGCCGTTGACTGAATAACCTTCGTCGCCACGCCCATTGTTTTCATTGGTGTCGACGGTGATCAGCAAGCGCTTGGGCGCAGTGTCGAGCTGGCCGATCAGTGCCTTGAGCTCCTGAATCTTGTCCGGTTCAGCCTTGATGATCAGTTGATTGCCATAGGCGCTGACTTGCCCGTCCTTGCCGAGAAAGTCCTGTGCCATCGGCAGCATGTCGGCGCTGGTGCGGTAATTGAGCGGCACGATTTCTGTGGCTGCCAGCACCGAAAAGCTGCAGCCGAGCAGCAGGGTGGTGAGCAGGGTGCGTAGGGACATGTCCGTTATCTCCGCGTTCGAAAGGCTTGATATTGCCAGTTTGTCGGCCCGGGGTGGGGCAAGTTGAATCGTAGACAGCAAAACGCCCCGGCATCGTGAGATGGCGGGGCGTTTAGTGGTGTTCTCAAGGGCCCCTTCGCGAGCAGGCTCGCTCCCACATTGGATCTCGGCCGGACACCAAACTTGTGTTCACTGATTATCCCTTGTGGGAGCGAGCCTGCTCGCGAAGGCCGCGACGCGGTCTTAAGCCGAATGCCGAACCATGTCGACATGCGGAATCCCGGCTTCGAGGAATTCCTCGCTGACCAGGCTGAAGCCCAGGCGCTCGTAGAACGCCGTGGCTTGCACCTGCGCACTGAGCATTTGCTGCTTCAGGCCGCGCGCTTCGGCTTCGGCGATGACCGCTTGCATCAATGCGTCGCCGACCTTCATCCCGCGCCAGTCTCTGAGCACCGAAACCCGGCCGATGTGCCCATCGGCCAGCAAGCGCGCGGTGCCGATCGGGAAGTCGCCTTCAAACGCCAGAAAATGCACGGCGGTCGCGTCGTCCGCGTCCCACTCAAGCTCGGGTGGCACCGATTGTTCGGCGATGAACACCGTTTCACGAATGCGCCGGATCTCGGCGTTGTCCTTTTGCCAGTCTGCGACACGAACGCGAATTTTATTCATCGGCGAACCCCAGGCTACCTTGCTTGACCAGTTCGCAAAGCAGGCTGCGACCGTCCTCGTCGTTCAGCCAGTCACCGACGTTATCGGCGTGCAAGGCGTCAGCGGCGCAGATCAGCTTCAGCAGTTCGCGCAGCTTGCCCGGCAGATAACGGCTCTGGCCGCTGGCGAACAGCAGCAGGTCGTCATCGACTTCCGACCAGGCCAGGCGCGCGCTCGGGTTGCGAATCAGCACGGCGCCGTCCTGCAGGGCGGCGAGGAAATCTTCCTCTTCGACGTCTTCCGGGCCGACCACCAGTTCCGGGTAGCGCGGCTCGGTCATGTACTGGCCGAACCACGTCAGCAGCAGGCGCTCGTCGCTCATGTGCTCGGCGAGCAGGCTTTTCAGGCGGTCCAGCGCATCGTGTTGAATTTGGTGCGGGTCGGCGGCTGGCTTGGCGTCGGCGTCGGTGTAACGCTCTTCGTCAGTCAGGAACTGGCTGAGGAAGTCGGTGAAGTGGGTCAGCACTTCAGCGGCGCTCGGCGCGCGGAAACCGACCGAGTAGGTCATGCAGTTGTCGACCGCAACGCCGCAGTGCGCCAGACGCGGCGGCAGGTAAAGCATGTCGCCCGGTTCCAGGACCCATTCTTCGGTCTGCTCGAATTCGGCGAGGATGCGCAGGTCGGCATGTTGCAGCAGCGGGCTCTCGGAATCGCACATCTGGCCGATTTTCCAGTTGCGCTTGCCGTGACCTTGCAGCAGGAAGACGTCGTAGTTATCGAAGTGCGGGCCAACGCTGCCACCGGGAGCGGCGAAGCTGATCATCACGTCGTCGACGCGCCAGCTCGGCAGAAAGCGGAAGTTTTCCAGCAGCTCGCTGACTTCCGGCACGAACTGATCAACTGCCTGGACCAGCAAAGTCCATTCTTTTTCCGGCAGTTTGCTGAACTCGTCTTCAGCGAACGGGCCGCGACGCAGTTCCCATGGGCGCTCGCCGTGCTCGATGACCAGGCGCGATTCGACTTCTTCTTCCAGGGCGAGGCCGGCCAGTTCGTCGGCGTCGATCGGGCTTTCGAAGTCAGGAATGGCCTGACGGATCAGCAGCGGCTTTTTCTGCCAGTAGTCGCGCAGGAATTCGCGTGCCGTGAGGCCGCCCAGAAGTTGAAGAGGAATGTCGGAATTCATATGTAACCTATTGAAAAAAAGCACTTTTCAGACGGGAATAAAAACGCCCGGCGCGGCCGGGCGTCTTGAACGGGGCAAACGGTCGATCAGATGCGTTTGGCTTGTGCCACAGCATTGCCGATGTAGTTGGCCGGGGTCAGTTGCTTGAGCTCGGCTTTCGCTTCGGCTGGCATGTCCAGGCCATCGATGAAAGTCTGCAGTGCTTCAGGGCTGATGCCCTTGCCGCGGGTCAGTTCTTTCAGCTTTTCGTACGGATTTTCGATGTTGTAGCGGCGCATCACGGTCTGGATTGGCTCGGCCAACACTTCCCAGCAGGCGTCAAGGTCAGCGGCAATCTTCTGCTCGTTGAGTTCGAGTTTGCTGATGCCTTTGAGGCTGGCTTCGTAGGCGATCACGCTGTGGGCGAAGCCGACACCGAGGTTGCGCAGGACGGTGGAGTCGGTCAGGTCGCGCTGCCAGCGGGAGATCGGCAGTTTGCTCGCCAGGTGCTGGAACAGCGCATTGGCGATACCCAGGTTGCCTTCGGAGTTTTCGAAGTCGATCGGGTTGACCTTGTGCGGCATGGTCGACGAACCGATTTCGCCAGCGATGGTGCGCTGCTTGAAATAACCCAGGGAAATGTAGCCCCAGATGTCACGGTCGAAGTCGATCAGGATGGTGTTGAAGCGCGCGATCGCGTCGAACAGCTCGGCGATGTAGTCGTGCGGTTCGATCTGCGTGGTGTAGGGGTTGAAGCCCAGGCCCAGCTCGTCTTCGATGAAAGCGCGGGCGTTGGCTTCCCAGTCGATCTGCGGGTAGGCCGACAGGTGCGCGTTGTAGTTGCCGACAGCGCCGTTGATCTTGCCCAGCAGCGGTACGGCAGCGACTTGCGCGATCTGGCGCTCGAGACGGTAAACCACGTTGGCCAGTTCTTTGCCCAAGGTGGTCGGCGAGGCTGGTTGACCGTGGGTGCGCGACAGCATCGGCACGTCAGCGAAACGGATGGCCAGTTCGCGGATGGCGTTGGCGGTCTGGCGCATCAGCGGCAGCATCACGTCGTCACGGCCTTCACGCAGCATCAGTGCGTGGGACAGGTTGTTGATGTCTTCGCTGGTGCAGGCAAAGTGGATGAACTCGCTGACCTTGGCCAGCTCCGGCAGCTTGGCCGCCTGCTCCTTGAGCAGGTATTCGATCGCCTTGACGTCGTGGTTGGTGGTGCGCTCGATCTCTTTGACGCGCTCGGCGTGCTCCAGCGAGAAGTTTTCAGCCAGTTCATTGAGAACGGCGTTGGCCTCGGCGGAGAAGGCCGGCACTTCAGGGATACCGGCGTGGGCGGCCAGGCGCTGGAGCCAGCGCACTTCAACCAGAACGCGGGCACGGATCAGGCCGTACTCGCTGAAAATCGGGCGCAGGGCCTGGGTTTTGCCGGCGTAGCGGCCGTCAACAGGGGAAACCGCAGTGAGCGAAGAGAGCTGCATGGGGTGTTCTCGGACAGTCGGGCAACGAAATGGGGCGCGTATCATACATGAAAAAATCCGCCGGTCCGTCGCCAACTGACCGGCGTATTACGCGTTACAGACTACAAAACTGGTATTACGCGGCGTTTACTCGCTGCGCATCAGCGGATACAGCTCTTTAAGCAACTTGCGACGGCTGATCACTAATTGCCAGCGATGACCGCCAAGCTGGCGCCACAGACGCGCCGAACGGATCCCCGCCAACAGCAAGGCACGAATCTTCGAGGCGTTGCTCGGTTGTTGCAGGTTGCGCATGTCGCCGTGCACCTGAATGCGTTGACGCAAGGTGCTCAGGGTGTCCTGATACAGCGCGCCGCACGCAGCGACCACGTTTTCGTGGGCCGGACCGAAGTGCTCAACCTGCGACTGGATCTGCGGCAAACGCTTGCTGATGGTGTCGAGCATGTCGTCGCGCTTGGCCAGTTGGCGTTCCAGGCCGAGCATCGACAGCGCATAACGCAGCGGCTCGCGCTGCAAGGTGCTCGGGTCGCGCTCCAAAGCGCCAATCAGCGCGCGATAGCCTTCACGCAGATTGATGTCATCGCCGCCGTACACGTCCAGCGTGTCTTTCGGGTCGCGCACCAGCAGGCTGCCGAGCATGCAGCTCAGGCCAGCCTCGTTGGTCTGGCCGGTCTTGGCAATGCGATCAACCAGCACGGCAGCGAGAAACACACCGCCCAGCGCCGTCAGTTGCTCCTGAGTCGGGCTCATGCCTGGCCGCTCCACGGTTCGGCGACTTCGATCACGCCACCGCCGAGGCAGATTTCACCGTCATAGAACACCACCGATTGGCCCGGCGTCACCGCGCGTTGCGGCTCGTCGAACACGGCGCGATAGCCGCTGGCGGTTTTCTCCAGGGTGCAGGCCTGATCGCTCTGGCGATAACGCACTTTGGCGGTCAGGCGCAGCGGCTGGCTCAGGTCGATCGGGTTGACCCAATAGATCTCCGAAGCAAGCAGGGCGCCGGAGAACAGCCACGGATGGTTGTTGCCCTGGCCGACGATCAGTTCGTTGACGTCCAGGTCCTTGCGCAGCACGTACCACGGTTCATCGCCGGCGTCTTTCAAGCCGCCGATGCCTAGGCCCTGGCGCTGACCGATGGTGTGGTACATCAAGCCGTGGTGACGGCCGATGACTTCGCCTTCGGTGGTTTTGATCTCGCCCGGTTGCGCCGGCAGGTATTGCTTGAGGAAGTCGCTGAAACGCCGCTCGCCGATGAAGCAGATCCCGGTGGAATCCTTCTTCTTGGCGGTCGCCAGTTCGTATTTCTCGGCAATCGCGCGCACTTCAGGCTTTTCCAGTTCACCGACCGGGAACAGGGTCTTGGCGATCTGTTCACCGCCCACCGCGTGCAGGAAGTAGCTCTGATCCTTGTTCGGATCGAGGCCCTTGAGCAGTTCGGTGCGGCCATTGATGTCACGGCGGCGCACGTAGTGGCCGGTGGCGATCAGGTCGGCGCCGAGCATCATCGCGTAGTCGAGGAACGCCTTGAACTTGATTTCGCGGTTGCACAGGATGTCCGGGTTCGGTGTACGCCCGGCCTTGTATTCGGCCAGGAAGTGCTCGAACACGTTGTCCCAGTACTCAGCGGCGAAGTTGGCGGTGTGCAGTTTGATACCGATCTTGTCGCAGACAGCCTGAGCATCCGCCAGGTCGTCCATGGCGGTGCAGTATTCCGTTCCGTCGTCTTCTTCCCAGTTCTTCATGAACAGGCCTTCCACTTCATACCCCTGTTCGATCAGCAGGAGAGCGGAAACGGAAGAGTCCACGCCGCCGGACATGCCGACAATGACGCGCTTCTTGGATGTGTCAGAAGGGGCTGGATCACGCATAGGGATTCAATGAGTGTCTTGGAAAAGGGCGCGATTCTAGCAGGCTCGCGGCCGCAAGGCTAAAGGGAAGGGCGGATCAGTTCGAGGCTGAAGTGATGACCGGCCAGATAATCGTCGATGCAGCGCATGATCAACTCGCTGCGCCAGTTGTCCCGCTGGGCCAATAACTCGTCGCGGCTCAGCCACTTGGCGCCGAGGATGCCGTCGTCGAGCTGATAGTCCGGGTGGTGTTTGACGGCTTTGGCGCTGAAGCACACACGCTGGTAAGTCACGCCGTTGCTCGGCGCGGTGTACAGGTAAATACCGATGACACCGGTGGGCTCGACATCCCAGCCGGTTTCTTCGAGGGTTTCGCGCACGGCGGCTTCGATCAGCGTTTCATCCGGGTCGAGATGCCCGGCGGGCTGGTTGAGCACGTTGCGCCCGGCCTTGTGCTCTTCGACCATCAGGAAGCGACCATTGTCCTCGACGATGGTCGCGACGGTGATGTGGGGGAGCCATTCCATACGGTGTCGTCCTCGTTTTTGAATATTGGAACCCGATCCCTGTGGGAGCTGGCTTGCCAGCGATGGCGGCCTATCATTCAGCATTGAAGGTGACTGATCCACCGCTATCGCTGGCAAGCCAGCTCCCACAGGGTTTTGTGGTGATCATAAAACCCGGAAACACAAACCCCGGCACAGGGCCGGGGTTCGTTTACCGCACTACAACCTTAAACCAGCGCAGCAATCGCCGCGTTGAAGGTTGCGCTCGGGCGCATGGCCTGGCTGATCAGCTCGGCGTCGGCGTGGTAGTAACCGCCGATGTCGACTGGCTTGCCCTGAACGGCGTTGAGCTCGGCAACGATGGTCGCCTCGTTCTCGGTCAGGGTTTTGGCCAGGGTCGCGAACTGCGATTGGAGTGCAGCGTCTTCGGTCTGGGCAGCCAGAGCCTGAGCCCAGTACATCGCCAGATAGAAGTGGCTGCCGCGGTTGTCGATGTTGCCGACTTTGCGCGATGGCGACTTGTTGTTGTCGAGGAACTGGCCGGTGGCCTGGTCCAGGGTTTTCGACAGCACCAGTGCTTTCGGGTTGTTGTAGTTCACACCCAGATGCTCGAGGGAAGCGGCGAGGGCGAGGAACTCACCCAGCGAGTCCCAGCGCAGGAAGTTTTCTTCAACCAGTTGCTGCACGTGCTTGGGTGCCGAACCGCCAGCGCCGGTTTCGAACAGGCCACCGCCGTTCATCAGCGGCACGATCGACAGCATCTTGGCGCTGGTGCCCAGCTCCATGATCGGGAACAGGTCGGTCAGGTAGTCGCGCAGTACGTTGCCGGTCACCGAAATGGTGTCCTTGCCTTCGCGGGTGCGCTGCAGGGTGTACTTCATGGCATCGACCGGCGCCATGATCTGGATGTCCAGACCGGCGGTGTCGTGATCCTTCAGGTACGCCTGAACCTTCTCGATCACCACGCCGTCGTGAGCGCGCATCGGGTCGAGCCAGAAGATCGCCGGCGTGCTGCTGGCGCGAGCGCGGTTGACGGCCAGTTTCACCCAGTCCTGGATCGGCGCATCTTTGGTCTGGCACATGCGGAAGATGTCGCCGGCTTCAACAGCCTGCTCCATCAGCACGGTGCCTTTGCTGTCGGTCACGCGAACCACGCCGTCAGCCTTGATCTGGAAGGTCTTGTCGTGCGAGCCGTACTCTTCGGCTTTCTTCGCCATCAGGCCGACGTTCGGCACGCTGCCCATGGTGGTCGGATCGAACGCGCCATTGGCTTTGCAGTCTTCGATCACGGCCTGATAGATGGTCGCGTAGCAACGATCCGGGATCACTGCCTTGGTGTCGTGCAGTTGACCGTCGGTGCCCCACATCTTGCCGGAGTCACGGATCATGGCAGGCATCGAGGCGTCAACGATGACGTCGCTCGGCACGTGCAGGTTGGTGATGCCCTTGTCGGAGTTGACCATCGCCAGCGCTGGACGCACGGCGTAGACCGCAGCCATGTCCGCTTCGATCTGCGCTTGCTGCTCGGCCGGCAGCGCTTTGATGCGCGCGTACAGGTCGCCGATGCCGTTGTTCAGGTTGAAGCCGATTTCGGCCAGTACGTCAGCATGCTTGGTCAGTGCGTCTTTGTAGTACTCGGCAACGATCTGGCCGAACATGATCGGGTCGGAGACCTTCATCATGGTCGCTTTCAGGTGCACCGAGAGCAGCACGCCCTGAGCCTTGGCGCTTTCGATTTCAGCAGCGATGAACGCGCGCAGGGCGTTTTTGCTCATCACGGCGCAGTCGAGGATCTCGCCGGCCTGAACGGTGGTTTTTTCTTTCAGAACGGTTGCAGTACCGTCCTTGGCTATCAGTTCGATCTTCACGACGTCAGCGGCGTCGATCAGGGCGGCTTTTTCGCTGCCGTAGAAATCGCCGGTGCTCATGTGAGCGACGTGGGACTTGGAGTCTTTGGCCCAGGCGCCCATTTTGTGCGGGTGCTTGCGTGCGTAGTTCTTCACCGACAGCGGAGCGCGGCGGTCGGAGTTGCCTTCACGCAGCACCGGGTTCACGGCGCTGCCCTTGACCTTGTCGTAACGCGCCTTGGCTTCTTTGTCGGCGTCGCTGGTCACGGTTTCCGGGTAGTCCGGCAGGTTGTAGCCCTGCGCCTGCAGCTCTTTGATCGCGGCTTGCAGTTGCGGCACCGAAGCGCTGATGTTCGGCAGCTTGATGATGTTGGCTTCAGGCGTAACGGCCAGTTCGCCCAGTTCGGCAAGGTGGTCGGCTACGGCTTTGTCGCCCAGTTGCTCGGGGAAGCTTGCCAGAATGCGCGCTGCAAGAGAGATATCGCGGGTTTCCACGGCGATATCGGCCGAGGCGGTGTAAGCCTCGATGATCGGCAGCAGGGAATAGGTGGCGAGGGCAGGAGCTTCGTCGGTGAAGGTATAGATGATCTTCGAGCGGGTGGGCATATTCGGATTAACTCTCTCTTCTTTGCTAAAGCGTGCGCAGAAACTCGAGGGGCGCCGGGTAAGCGCGTTCGTTCAAAGTCATCCATGAACCGAATGTCGAGATTCTTCGCGGTGATGTTGGGTGCATCAGTAGAGCGTCAAGCAGTCAGGCTGCGGTAACAACCCGACCAATCAGGCGGAAAGTCTCGTGCTAGAGAGGCCAGCCGTCGTGACCCTGTGGTCAGCGGGCGGCATTATACATAGGTAGCTGGCAATCTGCCGATGGTTCATATGCAACGATTCTCGTCCATTGGTCTAAAGGTCGCAGGGCAGGGTTGGGCAAAGAGTAGTTACGAATGCTGGAGTTTGGCGCTTTTCCCTTTGCTTTCAGGCTTGTACGAAACGAGATGTGCGCGGCGGCGGAACATAGGGTTTGCGTGTTGATTCAACTGGGTTACGCTCGAAGCAAGCCAGGTGTTCAATCCAAACAATGGAGTTCAGCATGGGTTACAAGAAGATTCAGGTTCCAGCCGTCGGCGACAAAATCACCGTCAATGCAGACCATTCTCTCAATGTTCCTGATAACCCGGTCATCCCCTTCATCGAAGGTGACGGCATTGGTGTCGACATCAGTCCGGTGATGATCAAGGTTGTCGATGCTGCTGTTGAAAAGGCCTACGGCGGCAAGCGCAAGATTTCCTGGATGGAAGTCTACGCCGGGGAAAAAGCCACCCAGGTTTATGATCAGGACACCTGGCTGCCGCAGGAAACCCTCGACGCGGTCAAGGATTATGTCGTTTCCATCAAGGGCCCGCTGACCACCCCGGTCGGTGGCGGCATCCGCTCGCTGAACGTGGCCCTGCGTCAGCAACTCGACCTCTACGTCTGCCTGCGCCCGGTGCGCTGGTTCGAAGGCGTGCCTAGCCCGGTGAAAAAGCCTGGCGACGTCGACATGACCATCTTCCGCGAGAACTCCGAAGACATCTACGCAGGCATCGAGTGGAAGGCCGGTTCGCCGGAAGCCACCAAGGTGATCAAATTCCTTAAAGAAGAAATGGGCGTCACCAAGATCCGTTTCGACGAAAACTGCGGCATCGGCGTCAAGCCGGTTTCTCGTGAAGGCACCAAGCGTCTGGCGCGCAAGGCTCTGCAGTATGTGGTCGATAACGATCGCGATTCGCTGACCATCGTGCACAAAGGCAACATCATGAAGTTCACCGAAGGTGCCTTCAAGGAATGGGCCTACGAGGTGGCGGCGGAAGAATTCGGCGCGACCCTGCTCGACGGCGGTCCGTGGATGCAGTTCAAGAACCCGAAAACCGGCAAGAACGTGGTGGTCAAGGACGCCATTGCCGACGCCATGCTTCAGCAGATCCTGCTGCGTCCGGCCGAATACGATGTGATCGCGACCCTTAACCTCAACGGCGACTACTTGTCCGACGCCCTGGCGGCAGAAGTGGGCGGTATCGGTATTGCGCCGGGCGCCAACCTGTCCGACACCGTGGCAATGTTCGAGGCGACCCACGGTACCGCGCCGAAGTACGCCGGCAAGGATCAGGTCAACCCGGGCTCGCTGATTCTTTCGGCAGAGATGATGCTGCGACACATGGGCTGGACCGAAGCGGCCGATCTGATCATCAAGGGCACCAACGGTGCGATCGGGGCGAAGACTGTGACGTATGACTTTGAGCGCTTGATGGAGGGGGCCAAGCTGGTTTCGTCTTCGGGCTTTGGGGATGCGTTGATTTCGCATATGTAAAACGCGGATACACAAAAACCGCCTGACTCATCCAAGGGTCAGGCGGTTTTTTATTATCGAGAGTATTACAGAGAGTCGGTCAGCTCATCGCTTTGGCAGCCGCCGCCGCAGCAGCAGCGCCCATTGCAGCGCCTTCGGCGGCACTGGCTGGTTTCTCGATCACAGGTTTGATGCCTACGGCATGCAGCCCTTTGGGGCCTTGAACAATCGTGAAAACCACGGCCTGTCCGGCCTTGAGGGTTTTGTAGCCATCCATGTCAATCGCGGAGTAGTGCACGAAGAAATCGATGTCTTTACCATCTTCATCGCGGCCTGCACGAGCGTCGGTGTTGATGAAACCGAATCCCTTGGCATTGTTGAACCATTTCACCTTGCCGACAACCATGCTCAAATCCCTCTGCAACAGTCTCCATCGCTGGAGTATCATCCCGTTCATCCGCAATCGAATTCGATAAAAGAATTGACTCCGCGGATCTTTTTTACCCACTGTGGGCTCTATTGGTTGTAACACCGTTTTCCCGATAGTCAAGGTGACCGGGCAGTCGGAGTTGAAAACGCAGGCAACCGCCCCCACCACTGTATTTGCACAACTGACGAACCTTTCTTTCCATGCATGCAATCAGCCAGATTCGACTAACATTCAATCAGGATCGCCCGCTTCTCCAAAAGGATCTTCCACAGGAGCACGACGACGATTCGGCAGGCGTTGCTGTTCAGGAAGCAAAGCCTGCATTACAGGCGCCGCCAATGTACAAGGTGGTTTTGTTCAATGATGACTACACACCGATGGATTTCGTCGTCGAAGTGCTCGAGGTGTTTTTTAACCTGAATCGCGAGCTGGCGACCAAGGTCATGCTGGCCGTCCATACAGAAGGGCGGGCAGTATGTGGAGTGTTTACCCGCGACATCGCCGAGACAAAGGCCATGCAGGTCAACCAGTACGCCAGGGAAAGCCAGCATCCGCTACTCTGTGAAATCGAGAAGGACGGTTAATCGCCGACCACTTGGGTATGAGGTGAAGCTATGTTAAACCGCGAGCTCGAAGTCACCCTCAATCTAGCCTTCAAGGAGGCTCGTTCGAAGCGTCATGAGTTCATGACCGTCGAACATCTCCTGTTGGCCCTATTGGACAATGAGGCTGCCGCCACCGTTTTGCGTGCCTGCGGCGCGAACCTCGACAAACTCAAGCACGACCTGCAGGAGTTCATCGACTCCACCACGCCGTTGATCCCCGTCCATGACGAAGATCGCGAAACCCAGCCAACCCTGGGCTTCCAGCGTGTCCTGCAACGTGCTGTTTTCCACGTACAGAGCTCGGGCAAACGCGAAGTGACTGGCGCCAACGTGCTGGTCGCCATCTTCAGTGAGCAAGAGAGTCAGGCCGTATTCCTGCTGAAACAGCAGAGCGTTGCGCGCATTGATGTCGTCAACTACATCGCCCACGGCATCTCCAAAGTGCCGGGGCATGGCGATCACTCTGAAGGTGAACAAGATATGCAGGACGACGAGGGCGGTGAGTCTTCTTCTTCAGGCAATCCTCTGGATGCTTATGCCAGCAACCTCAACGAGCTCGCGCGCCAGGGTCGTATCGATCCGCTGGTCGGCCGCGAATCGGAAGTCGAGCGTGTTGCGCAGATTCTCGCGCGGCGGCGCAAAAACAATCCGCTGCTGGTCGGCGAGGCAGGCGTGGGTAAAACCGCGATTGCGGAAGGTCTGGCCAAGCGCATTGTCGACAATCAGGTGCCGGACCTGCTGGCCAACAGCGTCGTCTACTCGCTGGACCTTGGCGCTCTGCTGGCAGGCACCAAGTACCGCGGTGATTTCGAGAAGCGTTTCAAGGCGCTGCTCAATGAACTGAAAAAGCGTCCGCAGGCGATCCTGTTCATCGACGAGATCCACACCATTATTGGTGCCGGCGCTGCGTCCGGGGGCGTTATGGATGCCTCTAACCTGCTCAAGCCGCTGCTGTCGTCTGGCGACATTCGCTGCATCGGTTCGACCACGTTCCAGGAGTTCCGCGGCATCTTCGAGAAGGATCGTGCCCTGGCGCGTCGCTTCCAGAAGGTCGATGTCGTCGAGCCGTCGGTGGAAGACACCATCGGTATCCTGCGTGGTCTGAAAGGGCGTTTCGAGCAGCACCACAACATCGAGTACAGCGATGAGTCGTTGCGTGCCGCTGCCGAACTGGCTTCGCGCTACATCAATGACCGGCACATGCCGGACAAGGCCATCGATGTGATCGACGAGGCGGGCGCCTATCAGCGTCTGCAACCGGTCGAGATGCGCGTCAAGCGTATCGAAGTGCCGCAGGTCGAAGATATCGTGGCGAAAATCGCGCGGATTCCACCGAAGCACGTCACCAGTTCCGACAAGGAGCTGCTGCGTAATCTGGAGCGTGACCTGAAGCTGACGGTGTTCGGTCAGGACGCAGCGATCGATTCGCTGTCGACTGCAATCAAATTGTCACGCGCCGGGCTCAAGTCGCCGGACAAGCCGGTCGGTTCGTTCCTGTTTGCAGGGCCGACCGGTGTTGGTAAAACCGAGGCCGCGCGGCAGTTGGCCAAGGCCTTGGGGATTGAGCTGGTTCGTTTCGACATGTCCGAGTACATGGAGCGTCACACCGTCTCGCGTCTGATCGGTGCGCCTCCAGGCTATGTCGGCTTTGATCAGGGCGGTCTGTTGACCGAAGCGATCACCAAACAGCCGCATTGCGTACTGCTGCTCGATGAAATCGAGAAAGCGCACCCGGAAGTCTTCAACCTGCTGTTGCAGGTCATGGACCACGGCACGCTGACCGACAACAACGGGCGCAAGGCGGACTTCCGCAACGTAATCGTGATCATGACCACCAACGCCGGTGCCGAAACGGCGGCGCGCGCTTCGATCGGTTTCACCCATCAGGACCACTCGTCCGATGCGATGGAAGTGATCAAGAAGAGTTTTACGCCGGAATTCCGCAACCGTCTGGACACCATTATCCAGTTTGGTCGCCTCAGTCATGAGGTCATCAAGAGCGTGGTGGACAAGTTCCTTACCGAGCTTCAGGCGCAGCTGGAAGACAAGCGCGTGTTGCTTGAGGTGACCGATGCGGCGCGCAGTTGGCTGGCGGCGGGGGGTTACGACTCGGCAATGGGCGCACGTCCAATGGCGCGTCTGATCCAGGACAAGATCAAGCGTCCGCTGGCGGAAGAGATTCTGTTTGGCGAACTGGCCGAGCATGGCGGTGTGGTGCACATCGACATCAAGGATGGTGAGTTGACGTTTGACTTCGAGACTACGGCGGAAATGGCCTGACGGCTGTGGTTTAAGAGGGCGCCTTCGGGCGCCTTTCTTTTGTCTCGGGATTGGGGGTATATCCGTTGCTGCGGGTGTTGCTTCTGGCGGTTTCGCCTGACGGCGACTTACTTTTTTACAAGCGCCAAAAAAAGTAAGCAAAAAACGCTTGCTCCTACGTACGGCCCTCGCAGGCTCGGGTTCCTTCGCTGCGGGATCGATCCGGGCGCAGCGGCTACGGTTTGCTTCGCTGCACCTCCTTCCGCTGTGTCTGGCTGCGCCAGACGGTCGCTGCGCTCCCACACCCGGATCAATCCCTCCACTCAGCCTTCCGATGTCGCCGGTGGATCAAGATCAAAAGCAGGCGAGCTGACACTCGGCCTATTGAGTGGTGAGAAGCGTCGCATGGATTTTGATTTGTGGTGTGGCTGCCCCTCACCCCAGCCCTCTCCCGAGGGAGAGGGAGCCGATCGTTGTGCTTTTCAAATTTTGCGTACGACTCGGTATTTCATGTCTGCGTAACTCTTCCAGCCACCTCGGTCAGTGCCCTCTCCCTCCGGGAGAGGGCTAGGGTGAGGGGGTTTTGACGTTGCTTTTGATCTTCGAGCAATTCAAGCGCAGCCGCAGCAAACGGATCTGCACCCAAACCCAAACCCCAGACACAAAAACGCCCGGCTAAAAGCCGGGCGTTTTGTATTGACTTGATTAGCGAGCGCGGTAGGTGATGCGCCCTTTGCTCAAGTCATAGGGCGTCAGTTCGACGCGCACTTTGTCACCGGTAAGAATACGAATGTAGTTCTTGCGCATCTTGCCGGAAATATGCGCGGTTACGACGTGCCCATTTTCCAACTCCACACGAAACATGGTGTTGGGCAGGGTGTCGACGACAGTGCCTTCCATTTCGAAGCTGTCTTCTTTCGACATGCAGTAAAGCCCTCGGTATCCAGTGAATGGCCCGGTGCAACTGCGCCAGGCAAAAGCGGCGTGCATTGTGCCCGAAAAATGGGGTTTACGCCAAGGGGTTTGAGCTTTTGCTTTAGTTGAGGATGACCCAGCGCTGGTTGATCAGCAGTTCGATCGGGCGATATTGGGTTTTGTAGTTCATCTTTTTGCAGTTCTTGATCCAATAGCCGAGGTAGACCGCCTCAAGCCCCAGGCGCTGGCTCTCGGCGATTTGCCAGAGGATCGCGAAACGTCCCAGGCTGCGGCGTTCTTCGGCCGGTTCGTAAAAGGTGTAGACCGCCGAGAGGCCGTTAGGCAGCAAATCGGTCACTGCTACCGCCAGCAACCGTCCGTCGAGTCGGAACTCGTAGAAGCGCGAGAAGGGCAGGTCGCGGACCAGAAAGGTCGAAAACTGATCGCGGCTCGGCGGGTACATGTCGCCGTCGGCGTGGCGTTGTTCGATGTAGCGCTGGTAGAGGTCGAAATATTCTTCGCTGAATTGCGGTTTGGCCGGACGCACCTGCAAATCGGCGTTGCGTTTGAAAATGCGTTTTTGCTGGCGGTTGGGCAGGAACTGCGCCACCGGGATGCGCGCAGGTACGCACGCATTGCAATTCTGGCAATGTGGGCGGTACAGATGATCGCCGCTGCGACGAAAGCCCATTTCCGACAGGTCTGCGTAGACATGCACATCCATGGGCTGGCTCGGATCGAGAAACAGGGTCGTGGCCTGCTCCTCGGGCAGATAACTGCAAGAGTGGGGCTGAGTGGCATAGAACTTCAGGCGCGCCAACTCGGTCATGAATCAACCCTCGGAATAAGCTGGTGGATTAAGTGTAAGCCACCTGCGCAAAAGTCGCTCAGCAAACCCAGCTTGCCTGATTGGGTTGATCCAGATGGCGTGCCAGATAGTCGGCAAATTGCTCGCGGGGAATCGCTCGTGCACCGAGGCTGTGCAGATGATCGGTCGGCATCTGGCAATCGATCAGCACAAAACCCGCTTCTCTGAGGTGGCGCACCAGTGTGGCGAAGCCATATTTGGAGGCATTGTCGGCGCGGCTGAACATGGATTCACCGAAAAACAGCTGCCCCATCGCCAGGCCGTACAGGCCGCCGACCAGTTCGCCCTGATCGCGCACTTCCACCGAATGGGCAAAGCCGCGACGATGCAGTTCGATGTAGGCGTCCTGCATGGCCTCGGTGATCCAGGTGCCGTCGGCGTAATCCCTGGGGGCGGCGCAGGCGCGAATCACGGCTTCGAAATCCTGATCGAAGGTCACTTGATAGCGTTCCTTGCGCAGCAGTTTGCCGAGGCTGCGCGAAACGTGCAGTTCGTCGGGAAACAATACGGTGCGTGGATCCGGCGACCACCAGAGAATCGGCTGGCCTTCGGAAAACCATGGAAAGCAGCCATGACGATAAGCCTGGATCAGACGATCGGCAGACAGATCGCCACCGGCGGCGAGCAATCCGTTGGGCTCGCGCATGGCCTTTTCCAGTGGCGGGAAGATCATCGAATTACGTTGTAACCAAGTCAGCATGGCATCCAGGCTTGCAGAAGGGGAGGGCGGGGCGCGCAGGCCACCGCGAAAGAGTTTGCCGCGAAACGGCGCCGATGTCCTGCACAGATGTTCGACGTAGTCAGTATTGAGCTGCAACTTGGTGTGTCGGCCGCGGTCGTAAACGACGCCGTGGCAGTGCGCGGCAAGCGTCGCCGCCGGGCAGATATCGGCTGCTTCGCTACGTTCATCAACTAGCCGTCATAAGCCTTTGTCACAAAAGGTAAATGCATGCTCAAATTGCGTCGCAGCTTCTGTGTGCCTGGCTATGCTCAATCACGGAGTTTGAAGCATGGCATCGAACGCACAAACCCGTACAATGGCGGGTTATCGGACAATGTCGGCCATGTGCTGTGTTTATAAAAAGCGCGGCGTAATGTTAAAAGTAGTTCCGTTTGCGCTCGTTTGATTTTTTACCTGCCTGGATTGGGCAGTTTTTTATCGTCATTCAATAGATGGACGCGCCTTGTGCGCAGGAAAAGAAGCGTTTTGAAGAAATCCACCGAAGCACCCAAAACAGTCGTTCCGCTCTGGCGCCAACAATTGCACTACCGGCTCAAGGAAGGTGCATTGATCGCCATCGGTGCCTTGTGCCTGTTCCTGATGATGGCTTTGCTGACCTATGGCAAGGACGATCCGGGCTGGAGCCACAACAGCAAGATCGATGACGTGCAGAATTTCGGCGGCCCGGCGGGCTCCTACAGCGCCGACATCCTGTTCATGGTGCTCGGTTACTTCGCCTACATCTTCCCGCTGTTGCTGGCGATCAAGGCGTATCAGATCTTCCGTCAGCGCCATGAGCCGTGGCAGTGGAGTGGCTGGCTGTTCTCCTGGCGCCTGATCGGGCTGGTGTTTCTGGTGCTGTCCGGCGCGGCGCTGGCGCATCTGCATTTTCATGCCGCGTCTGGCCTGCCGGCGGGCGCTGGTGGTGCACTGGGCGAAAGCCTGGGCAACCTGGCGAAGAATGCATTGAACATTCAGGGCAGCACGTTGCTGTTCATCGCGCTGTTCCTGTTCGGTCTGACGGTGTTTACCGATCTGTCGTGGTTCAAGGTGATGGACATCACCGGCAAGATCACCCTCGACCTGTTCGAACTGTTTCAGGGTGCGCTCAATCGCTGGTGGGCGGCGCGCACCGAACGCAAGCAACTGGTCGCGCAACTGCGAGAGGTCGATGATCGTGTGCATGATGTGGTCGCGCCAACGGTCACCGATAAGCGCGAGCAGGCCAAAGTCAAAGAACGCCTGATCGAACGCGAGCAAGCCCTGAGCAAGCACATGTCCGATCGCGAGAAGCAGGTGCCGCCAGTGATCGCCCCGGCGCCGGCCAAAGCGCCCGAGCCAAGCAAGCGCGTGCAGAAAGAGAAGCAGGTGCCGTTGTTCGTCGACAGCGCCGTGGAAGGCACATTGCCGCCGATCTCGATCCTCGATCCTGCGGAAAAGAAACAACTCAATTACTCGCCGGAATCCCTGGCTGCGGTCGGGCATCTGCTGGAAATCAAACTCAAGGAGTTCGGTGTCGAAGTGGCGGTGGATTCGATCCATCCCGGCCCGGTGATTACCCGTTACGAGATTCAGCCTGCAGCCGGGGTCAAGGTCAGCCGTATCGCCAACCTGGCCAAGGACCTTGCGCGTTCGCTGGCGGTGACCAGCGTGCGGGTGGTCGAGGTGATTCCGGGCAAGACCACGGTCGGTATCGAGATTCCCAACGAAGACCGGCAGATCGTGCGTTTCTCCGAAGTGCTGTCGACGCCTGAATACGACAACTTCAAATCGCCTGTTACCCTGGCCCTCGGTCACGATATTGGCGGCAAGCCGGTCATCACCGACCTGGCGAAGATGCCGCACCTGCTGGTCGCCGGTACCACCGGCTCCGGTAAGTCGGTTGGTGTGAACGCGATGATCCTGTCGATCCTGTTCAAATCCGGCCCGGAAGACGCCAAACTGATCATGATCGACCCGAAGATGCTTGAACTGTCGATCTATGAAGGCATCCCCCACCTGTTGTGCCCGGTTGTGACCGACATGAAAGACGCCGCCAACGCCCTGCGCTGGAGCGTTGCCGAGATGGAGCGTCGTTACAAGCTGATGGCCAAGATGGGCGTGCGTAACCTGTCCGGCTTCAATGCCAAGGTCAAGGAAGCGCAGGACGCTGGCGAGCCGTTGAGCGATCCGCTGTACAAGCGCGAGAGCATCCACGACGAAGCGCCGCTGCTGCAAAAACTGCCGACCATCGTCGTAGTGGTCGATGAATTCGCCGACATGATGATGATCGTCGGCAAGAAAGTTGAAGAACTGATCGCCCGTATCGCACAGAAGGCCCGTGCCGCGGGCATTCACTTGATCCTCGCGACCCAGCGTCCGTCGGTAGACGTGATCACCGGTCTGATCAAGGCCAACATTCCGACCCGTATGGCGTTCCAGGTGTCGAGCAAGATCGACTCGCGGACCATTATCGACCAGGGTGGCGCCGAACAACTGCTTGGCCACGGTGACATGCTTTACATGCCGCCGGGCACCAGTCTGCCGATTCGGGTTCACGGCGCGTTCGTGTCCGACGATGAAGTTCACCGTGTGGTCGAGGCGTGGAAACTGCGCGGCGCACCAGAATACAACGACGACATTCTTAACGGTGTCGAAGAGGCGGGCAGCGGTTTTGAAGGCGGCAGCGGTGGCGGCGACGGCGATGATCCGGAAGCCGATGCGCTGTATGACGAAGCCGTACAGTTCGTCCTCGAAAGCCGCCGGGCTTCGATTTCCGCAGTACAGCGCAAGCTGAAGATTGGCTACAACCGCGCTGCCCGAATGATCGAAGCCATGGAAATGGCCGGCGTCGTCACCTCGATGAACACCAACGGTTCCCGCGAGGTTCTGGCCCCGGGCCCGGTGCGCGACTGATTCGAACACCTTTTTGCACAAAGGATGGCGCAATGACGCGCCGTCCTCTCCCAACGAGTATTCAAGAGGACTCCCATGCGTCTTATCCGCATGCTGTTGCCAGTACTGGCGCTGACCACCTTCACGGCCCAGGCCGATGAAAAGGACGTGGCGCGTCTGACCCAATTGCTGGAAACATCCAAGACCCTGAGCGCGAACTTCTCGCAGCTGACCCTCGACGGCAGCGGCACCCAGTTGCAGGAAACCACCGGCAACATGACCCTGCAGCGTCCGGGCCTGTTCTACTGGCACACCGATGCCCCGGCTGAGCAGACCATGGTCTCCGATGGCAAGAAAGTCACCCTGTGGGACCCGGATCTGGAACAGGCAACGATCAAGAAGCTCGACGAGCGCCTGACGCAGACCCCGGCGCTGCTGCTGTCCGGTGACGTGTCGAAGATCAGCCAGAGCTTTGATATCAGCGCGAAAGAGGCGGGCGGCGTGATCGACTTCACCCTCAAGCCAAAAACCAAAGACACCCTGTTCGACAACCTGCGTCTGTCGTTCCGCAACGGTCTGCTCAACGACATGCAACTGATCGACAGTGTCGGCCAGCGCACCAATATCCTGTTTACCGGGGTCAAGGCTAACGAAGCGGTGCCGGCCTCCAAGTTCAAGTTCGACATTCCCAAGGGTGCCGACGTCATCCAGGAATAAAACTCAGAGCCTCTGTGGGAGCGAGCCTGCTCGCGAATCAGGTGGTTCATTCAACATTGATGTTGACTGATGCACCGCATTCGCGAGCAGGCTCGCTCCCACAGGGGCAATGATCGGTCTCAAGATCAAATAGAGGTTTCAACGCTACGTGATGGATCTGTTTCGCAGTGCACCGATTGCCCAGCCACTGGCCGCGCGTTTGCGTGCGACCAATCTGGACGAGTACGTCGGTCAGGAACACGTGCTCGCGCGTGGCAAGCCGCTGCGTGAAGCGCTGGAGCAGGGTGCCCTGCATTCGATGATCTTCTGGGGACCGCCAGGCGTGGGCAAGACCACTCTGGCGCGATTGCTTGCAGAAGTCTCCGATGCGCACTTCGAAACGGTCTCGGCGGTGCTCGCCGGGGTCAAAGAGATCCGTCAGGCCGTCGAAATCGCCAAGCAGCAGGCCGGCCAGTACGGCAAACGCACGATTCTGTTCGTCGATGAAGTCCACCGCTTCAACAAGTCCCAACAGGACGCCTTCCTGCCTTACGTCGAAGACGGCACGCTGATATTTATTGGCGCGACCACGGAAAACCCCTCGTTCGAACTCAACAACGCCTTGTTGTCCCGCGCTCGCGTCTACGTGCTGAAAAGCCTCGACGAAGCGGCGCTGCGCAAACTGGTCGGCCGCGCACTGAGCGAAGAGCGCGGCCTGGGCAAGCGCAACCTGACGCTCAGCGATGAAGGTTTCCAGATGCTGCTGTCTGCCGCCGATGGCGATGGCCGGCGCCTGCTCAACCTGCTGGAAAACGCCTCGGACCTGGCCGAAGACAACAGTGAGATAGGCACTGATTTGCTGCAAAGCCTGCTCGGCGATACCCGTCGCCGGTTCGACAAGGGTGGTGAAGCGTTCTACGACCAGATCTCCGCGCTGCACAAGTCAGTGCGCGGTTCCAATCCTGACGGCGCGCTGTACTGGTTCGCGCGGATGATCGATGGCGGTTGCGATCCGCTGTACCTGGCCCGGCGCGTAGTGCGCATGGCCAGCGAAGACATCGGCAACGCCGACCCGCGCGCGCTGAGCCTGTGCCTGGCAGCGTGGGAAGTGCAGGAGCGTCTCGGCAGTCCGGAAGGCGAACTGGCGGTGGCGCAGGCCATCACTTATCTGGCCTGTGCGCCGAAAAGCAACGCGGTTTACATGGGCTTCAAGACCGCTTTGCGCGCGGCGGCCGAAAACGGCTCGCTGGAAGTCCCGCTGCACCTGCGCAATGCGCCGACCAAACTGATGAAGCAACTCGGCTATGGCGACGAATACCGCTATGCCCACGACGAGCCGGATGCGTACGCGGCCGGTGAAGACTATTTCCCGGAAGAACTTGAACCGATTCCGTTCTATCAGCCAGTGCCGCGCGGTCTGGAATTGAAGATCGGCGAGAAGCTCAATCACCTCGCTCAACTCGATCGTCTGAGCCCTCGGCAGCGGAGAAAATAGTGGTTCCATTAATTGTTGCGGTGTCTGTCGGCGGGATGGCCGGTACCTTGCTGCGCTTCGCCACCGGCAACTGGATCAGCGCCAATTGGCCGCGGCACTTCTATACCGCGACGCTGGCCGTTAATATCGTGGGCTGTCTGCTGATTGGCGTGTTGTACGGCCTGTTTTTGATACGCCCGGAGGTGCCCATCGAGGTGCGTGCCGGGTTGATGGTCGGCTTCCTCGGGGGGCTGACGACTTTTTCATCTTTTTCACTGGATACGGTGCGCCTGCTGGAAAGCGGGCAGGTGCCGCTGGCCCTGGGCTATGCGGCGCTCAGCGTATTCGGCGGGCTGCTCGCGACGTGGGCTGGCCTGTCCCTGACCAAACTTTGATAACGAGAAACCGACATGCTCGATTCCAAACTGTTACGTAGCAACCTTCAGGACGTAGCGGACCGCCTGGCTTCCCGTGGCTTTGCCCTGGACACCGCGCGCATCGAAGCGCTGGAAGAACAGCGCAAGACCGTCCAGACCCGCACCGAAGCACTGCAGGCTGAACGTAACGCGCGCTCCAAATCCATCGGTCAGGCCAAGCAGCGCGGCGAAGACATCGCGCCGCTGATGGCGGACGTCGAGCGTATGGCGGGCGAGTTGAGCGCCGGTAAAGTCGAGCTGGACGCGATCCAGACCGAACTGGACTCGATCCTGCTGGGCATTCCCAACCTGCCACACGAATCCGTGCCGGTCGGCAAGGACGAAGACGACAACGTCGAAGTGCGCCGCTGGGGTACGCCGACGCAGTTTGATTTCGAAGTGAAAGACCACGTTGCCCTGGGCGAGAAGTTCGGCTGGCTGGATTTCGAAACCGCGGCCAAGTTGTCCGGCGCACGTTTCGCCTTGTTGCGTGGCCCGATTGCTCGTCTGCACCGCGCGCTGGCGCAGTTCATGATCAACCTGCACGTCAACGAGCACGGCTATGAAGAGGCCTACACGCCTTATCTGGTTCAGGCGCCGGCACTGCAAGGCACCGGTCAATTGCCGAAGTTCGAGGAAGACCTGTTCAAGATCGCTCGCGAAGGCGAAGCCGATCTGTACCTGATCCCGACCGCCGAAGTGTCGCTGACCAACATCGTTGCCGGTGAAATCGTCGACTCGAAGCTGCTGCCGATCAAATTCGTTGCCCACACTCCGTGCTTCCGTAGCGAAGCCGGCGCGTCAGGTCGCGATACCCGTGGCATGATCCGTCAACACCAGTTCGACAAAGTCGAAATGGTCCAGATCGTTGAGCCGTCGCAGTCGATGGAAGCGCTGGAAGGCCTGACCGCCAACGCCGAAAAAGTCCTGCAACTGCTGGGTCTGCCATACCGCACCCTGGCACTGTGCACCGGCGACATGGGTTTCAGCGCGGTCAAGACCTACGATCTGGAAGTGTGGATCCCGAGCCAGGACAAATACCGCGAAATTTCCTCGTGCTCCAACTGCGGTGATTTCCAGGCCCGCCGCATGCAAGCGCGCTTCCGCAACCCGGAAACCGGCAAGCCGGAACTGGTGCACACCCTGAACGGTTCCGGTCTGGCAGTCGGTCGTACGCTGGTTGCGGTGCTGGAAAACTACCAGCAGGCTGACGGTTCGATCCGCGTGCCGGACGTACTCAAGCCGTACATGGGTGGCCTTGAGGTCATCGGTTAAATGAAATATCTGCCGCTGTTTCACAACCTGCGCGGCAGTCGTGTGTTGGTGGTCGGTGGAGGGGAAATTGCCTTGCGCAAATCCCGCCTGCTGGCCGATGCCGGTGCGCTGCTGCGGGTGGTCGCACCTGAAATCGAACCGCAACTGGCCGAACTCGTCGCTGCCAGTGGCGGCGAATGTGTGCTGCGTGGCTATGTTGAGACGGATCTCGACGGCTGCGGGCTGATCATTGCCGCCACCGACGACGAGACGCTCAATGCGCAAGTCTCGACGGATGCGCATCGACGTTGCGTACCGGTCAATGTGGTCGACGCGCCGGCCCTGTGCACTGTGATCTTCCCGGCGATCGTCGATCGCTCGCCGCTGATCATTGCCGTGTCCAGCGGCGGCGACGCGCCGGTGCTGGCGCGCCTGATTCGCGCCAAGATTGAAACCTGGATTCCATCGACCTATGGCCATCTGGCCGGGCTCGCTGCGCGGTTTCGCAATCAGGTGAAAAACCTGTTTCCGGATGTGCAGCAGCGTCGCGGTTTTTGGGAAGACGTGTTTCAGGGGCCGATTGCCGATCGGCAACTGGCCGGGCAGGGCGCCGAAGCCGAGCGCCTGCTGCAAGCCAAGATCGACGGCGAAGCGATGGTCACCACGGGTGAGGTCTATCTGGTGGGTGCCGGGCCGGGCGATCCGGATCTGCTGACGTTCAAGGCCTTGCGGCTGATGCAGCAGGCTGATGTGGTGCTTTACGACCGCCTGGTTGCGCCGGCAATCCTCGAACTGTGCCGTCGCGATGCCGAGCGGGTGTACGTCGGTAAGCGCCGTTCCGAGCATGCAGTGCCGCAGGAGCAGATCAATCAGCAACTGGTCGATCTGGCCAAGGCTGGCAAACGTGTCGTCCGGCTGAAGGGCGGCGACCCGTTCATTTTCGGGCGTGGCGGCGAAGAGATCGAAGAACTCGCGGCCCACGGCATTCCGTTCCAGGTGGTACCAGGAATCACCGCCGCCAGCGGTTGCGCGGCGTATGCCGGGATACCATTGACCCATCGCGACCACGCGCAGTCGGTACGCTTTGTCACCGGCCACTTGAAGGACGGTTCCACCGATCTGCCATGGTCCGACCTGGTCGCGCCGGCGCAGACGCTGGTGTTCTACATGGGCCTGGTGGGGCTGCCGATCATCTGCGAGCAGTTGATCAAGCACGGTCGTTCGGCGGACACCCCGGCGGCATTGATTCAGCAGGGCACCACGGTCAATCAGCGGGTCTTCACTGGCACGTTGGCCGATCTGCCGCGGCTGGTGGCGGAGCATGAAGTGCATGCTCCGACCCTGGTGATCGTCGGTGAAGTGGTGCAACTGCGCGAGAAACTGGCGTGGTTTGAAGGGGCTCAGGCGCAGGTCTAAACACCGCGTCGCCCCAATCGCTGGCAAGCCAGCTCCCACAGGTATTGTGTCAAAGCTGCAATCTTCAGCATTACACAAGACCTTGTGGGAGCTGGCTTGCCAGCGATGGCGCCTTCAAGAGCTGCTCGATTTCAACCCCGGCGCCAAACCCCTTTGCTCGCCAACCGCGCCCTGTCATGGGCCACAGTAAAGTCCTGCTCCGGCCCCTTCGGCACAACGCCCGTCGGGTTGATCGTCTTGTGACTGCCGTAGTAGTGATGCTTGATGTGCTGAAAATTCACCGTCTCGGCAACACCCTCTAGCTGATACATCTCACGCAACCAGTTCGACAGATTCGGGTAATCGGCAATCCGCCGCAGGTTGCACTTGAAGTGGCCGTGATACACCGCGTCAAAGCGGATCATTGTGGTGAACAGACGCACATCGGCTTCGGTCAGGTACTCGCCCGCCAGATAACGATTGGCGCCCAACAGTTGTTCCAGATGATCAAGTTCGGCGAACACCTCATCGAATGCTTGCTCATAAGCCTGCTGCGACGTGGCGAAACCGGCGCGATACACGCCGTTGTTCACTGCCGGATAGATGCGCTCGTTCAGCGCATCGATTTCGCTGCGTAACGGCGCCGGGTAGAAGTCGAGATCGTTGCCGGTCAGCGCGTCGAAAGCGCTGTTGAACATGCGAATGATTTCTGCGGATTCGTTGCTGACGATGCGTTTGAGCTTTTTGTCCCACAGCACGGGAACCGTGACGCGCCCTGTGTAATCAGGCGTGTCGGCGGTGTAGCGCTGGTGCATGTAATCGAAGCCGTCGAGCTTGTCGCCGGTCGAGCCGAGGGCTTTGTCGAAGGTCCAGCCGTTTTCCAGCATCAGCCAACTGACCACCGAGACGTCGATCAGACTCTCCAAGCCCTTGAGCTTGCGCAGGATCAGGGTGCGATGTGCCCACGGGCAGGCGAGCGAAACATACAGGTGATAGCGCCCGGCTTCGGCAGCAAAGCCGCCTTCACCGCTGGGACCGGGCTGGCCGTCGGCGGTGACCCAGTTGCGGCGTTGAGCCTGTTCGCGCTGAAACGCGCCGTCCTTGCTGCTTTCGTACCACTTGTCCTGCCAGTGGCCATCGACGAGTAAACCCATGATCCAGACTCCGTAAACCAATATTCATTGGAGCCGAGTCTATTCCGATGAGTTCGAACAAAAAGCGCAAAGATCGGGCGTGAATGATCGGTTAAATCGATTTGTCTCGCACGGCCCAGTATTGCTCGGCCGTGGCGAAGGCTTGCTCACGGCTGTCACCGAGGCCGCGCAGGGCCAGTGCCATGGTCGCGATCAATGCCATTTGCGGATAACTGTCGACCACGTCGCCACGCCATACCGCTTTCAGCTGCTCGATATCCAGCGTCGCCGGTTTGACATGGCGTTGCGCCGACAGCTGCGGCCATTCCTCGTCCCAGCTCTGCCCGCCCGTGGTGCCGTAGAGGTGGCTGGTGGCGTCCGGGTTGATCTCGATTTCGCCGCCATCGCCCTTGACCACGATCGCCGTATCGCCGAGCAAGCCGCTGGCATCGCGATGCACTGCCTGATAGCCGGGATGGAAAATGCTTTGCAGGCCGCATCGCGCGCCCAGCGGGTTGAGAATCCGTGCCAGTGAATGAATCGGCGAACGCAGGCCCAGCGTATTGCGCAGGTCGATCATCTTTTGCAACTGAGGCGCCCAGTCCACCAGCGGCATGAACGCCAGCCCGCCGTTATCCAGCGCCTCGCCGACCTGCGGCCAGGTGCGGCACAACGGGATACTCAGTTCGCCCAACAGCTGTTCGCTGTACAGACGCCCGGCGGTGTGCGCGCCGCCGCCATGCATGAAGATGCGCACGCCGTTCTGCGCCAGGCACTTGGCGGCCAGCAGATACCACGGCAAGTGACGTTTTTTCCCGGCATAGGTCGGCCAGTCGAGGTCAACGTTCAGGGCTGGCGCTTGCAAGCGTTCGCGCAGGGCTTCGGTGAAACCGGCCATTTCCTCGGCGCTTTCTTCCTTGTGCCGCAGCAACATCAGGAAGGCGCCGAGCTGGGTGTCTTCGACCGTGTCATCGAGGACCATGCCCATGGCTTCACGGGCCTCCTCGCGCGTCAGATCACGCGCGCCGCGCTTGCCTTTGCCGAGAATGCGCACGAACTGCGCAAACGGATGCTCGGCGGGCGTTTCGAGGGTCAGTGCTGGGAAGTCGGTCATAGGCAATTCGTCGGTTTGGGCAGGCCCGCCAGTTTTGCGGCGAGTTTGGCAGGGGTGCCTTTGAACAGTCGGTTGAGGTGCAGGCTGTTGCCTTTGTCCGGACCGAGTTTCAACGCGGTGTACTTGATCAGCGGGCGCGTGGCCGGGGACAGCTGGAATTCGGCATAGAAGCTGCGCAGCAGTTCGAGGATTTCCCAGTGTTCGCCAGTCAACTCGATATCTTCTGCGGCGGCCAGGGCGCTGGCGACGTCGGCCGACCAGTCGCTCAGATCGACAAGAAAACCGTCCTTGTCCAGTTCGATGGCGCGGGCGCCGACGGTCAGTGCATTCATAACCAGCTGTTGACCTTGTCATGGTCGATCGACAGCTCGACGAAGGCCGGGTAGTCGATGACTGTGGCCCAGTCCGGAATCTCGATCGCACGCGCCTGTACATCTTCAAGCAACACGAACAGGCTGATTTTTTTGTCTTGCAGGGCGGAAAACGGTGCACCACCCGGTTGCAGGGCGTACACCGCATCGCCACACAACAACAGCGCATCAGCACTGCCGAGCAAGCGCAGGCAACTGTTCAGGCGATCATCGCCGAACGGGGAGTGAGACAACACATGCAAAGTCGACATCAGAGAGTGATCACCTGATCGTAGCGGTCAATAAGGGCGGTGATGTGTTCGGCAGAGAGCGGCTGCGCTTCGTCCAGCGAGGGTTTTTCGAGCCCGCGCGCGTTGGCGCTATCCAGGCAATAAAACAGCTCCTCGACACCGAACATCGGCAGCGCTTGCAGATTGGCACTGAGGTCTTTCTGCTGCAGCGCTTTGGCGTTCTGCCCAGCCGCCAGTTGCAGCACGCCATCATCGAGAAACAGCAAACCGATCGGCAGATCGAACGCGCCACCGGCGAGCACGATGTCCAACGCTTCGCGAGCGCCGGGGCCAGACCAGGGTGACTGGCGGCTGACGATCAACAGTGATTTGGCCATGTCACGCACCTCCGAAGCAAATCAGGCGATCGGCATCCTGCACCGCATCATGCAACTGACCGAGGCCGGACAATTCCCACGGTGCGCTGATGGAAACCGCGTCACGCTGGTAGCGCTTGGCCTCCTCAGCGTTCAACGCACCACGGCGCAGCGCGGCGGCGATGCACACCACGCCGTCGAGTTTCTGCTCGTCGATGAATGTGCGCCATTGCTTGGGCAGGTCCAGTTCGTCCTGCGGCGTGACCAGCGCGCCGGAGGCGTTATAGACGCCGTCCTGATAGAAAAACAGCCGGACAATCTCATGCCCGCCGGCCAGCGCTGCCTGGGCAAACAGCAGGGCGCGGCGCGAGGAGGGCGCATGGGCGGCGGAAAACAGCGCAATGGCGAACTTCATGACGGACTCGATCAGCAAAACTGCGGCCATGATAAAGCTTTATGCAGGCTGCCGCGAAACCCAAGTTGCACTCGGTCAGGAATTGATGGGCATCAACAATTCCTGTGGGAGCGAGCTTGCTCGCGAAAGCGTCGGCTCATGCGGTATCAGTCGGCTGACATACCGCCTTCGCGAGCAGGCTCGCTCCCACAGGAGGATCGCGGAGTGTGGTCCTCAGGGCGTGATGCCATACAGATCGCAATATTCCAGCCAGTCCATCCCGGCCATTTCCGCGACTTCACGGTGCACCTCCAGACGCTGCGCCTGGTACTCCTCAGGCGTATCAGCGGTCAGTTGCAACGTCAGTTCCCAGGCAAACAACCCCTGACTTTCCGCCTCGGCTTCGAACGCTTCGTGCAGCCGCTCTTCGCGATACTGCGCCTGGGTTTCACCCTTGGCCTGCGCCAGCAACGGGTTGAGGTGGTCGAGGGTTTCGCGCAGTTCGGGACGTGCGTCGAGAAACAATTTCAGAGCATGCTCATGTCGCTGATCGGTAGGCGCCATTAGTTTTCCTTGTGAGGCTGATGACCTTAGGGTGCCGCAGCGGCCTGCGCCTGTCGCGCTATAAATGCAGTAAAGCAGAACGATTTCGGCGATTGCGGTGCTACAGTCCGCTTTTTTGCCAATGAGCGAATGCGATGCGAATTCTGATGGTAGCGCTGGCGGCCACGATGCTTGCCGGTTGCGCGGGTTCGGTAATGAACGATGCGCGGACCAAAACCCCTTATAAGGTGCTGTCCTCGGACAAGGCTGAAAAAGTTGTCGCGCAGTGCGTGCAGTTCGGCTGGCAGGACGAAGCGGTATTTGGTGTGGACGCGGCGGCCTACATGGAACCGCGCAATTCCGGCGGCACGACGGTGTATACGCGTTCGGCCGAGTCGTTTGTCGACGTGATCACTGACGCTTCGGGGACGACACTGAATTACTACGCGCAGCAAGACGATTTTGTTGCCAAGCGCCGGTTGGCGGCGTTGGCGACCTGTCTGTAAGCAATAGCGTTGAGCCCTGGGCTGCCATGGCTCACGCCAACTTTGTTCTGTGTCGATCACAAATCAAAGGTGGGAGCGAGCCTGCTCGCGAATGGGGGCGGCACGTTCAATCGATCAGCCGCTTCTGGAAGAAGTGTCGTTTGTGTCCCGGTGGATAATCAACGATCTCACCGAATTGGCTGAAACCCATCTTCTGGTAAAACCCCGGCGCCTGAAAGTCGAAAGTATCGAGCCAGATGCCCAGGCAATTCTTTTCTGTGGCTAATGCTTGTGCCTGGGCCATTAATTTCGAGCCAATTCCCTGTCCGCGAACCTGCTCCGGCACAGACAGCAAATCGATGAACATCCAGCGCAACGTCACTCGCCCGTACAAACCGCCCAGTATTGCGCCACGTTCATCTTTGACCATCAAGGCGAACGGCTCCGTTTTCGATATGCCGGCCCTCGCATCGTTGTATTCAATCAATGGTTGGAGAATGGCCTGGCGTTGTTCCTCGGTAGGGCTCTGCGTCAGCTCGATTCGCACATTCATGGATGACTTCCTTGTGTATTGAACGCTCAGCCTAACGCGTCCGGGCAAGCACTTCCAAGCACGTCGATCAAACAAGCGGAACCGTCAATCACGCGATGCGGTCTAGGCTCTATCGCGCCTTCCCCTGAGCGCGATTAACGAGGACATTTCGTGAATATTTTTCAAGCCCTGCGCGAAAGCCACGAACGCCAGCGCACTTACGCCAAAGCCCTGATCGAAACCAGCGGCGACAGTCCGGAGCGGGTCGAGGCCTACAAACAGCTCAAAGCAGAATTGCAAGCCCACGAAACCGCAGAAGAGCGTCACTTCTATATTCCGTTGATGGCAATGGATGAAGGCGTCGACCTGAGCCGTCACGCCATCGCCGAGCACCATGAAATGGACGAAATGATGGAAGAACTCGACGAGACCGAGATGTCCAGCCCGGCGTGGCTGGCGACGGCGAAGAAGCTGTCGGACAAGGTTCATCATCATCTTGAGGAGGAGGAACATAAGTTCTTTCAGATGGCCGGGAAACTGCTTGATGAGAAGCAGAAAGAGCAATTGGCTGGGGAGTATGAGAAGGAGTTTCAGGCGCAGCTCACCTGAATACCGGATGGCAGCCCTTGTAGTGTTGGCATGTAATCCTTTGCCGTTATCGCGCGTGGGCGTTGACGTCTGTGACTGTATATCTATCCAGTATTTACGGCGTTTGGTTGGCAGCAATTCGCTGACCGCGACAAATTCGCCAATGGACAAAAAATTCACCTCCGTTAGCTTGAAGTCCTCTCCTCGGGAAGGAGAGTCATCAATCAATGGAGTGAAAATCATGAATCAGGCAATACCAGAAAACCAATTGAAACACGGTCGCGTGACGTCTCCAGCCAGTCGCGGTGGGGTGGCCATCGATCTCGGCTTGCTGGGTGGCTGGCAGGTCAACGAGATGGAGGGTGGCAAGAACTTTCCGGCGCTGGTGGCAGGGCCGTTTCCGCCACCGTATGAAACCGACTCGGCCAGCGTTGCGCCACCTGCCGACGGTTACATCCTCAGCGGCGGGAAGGACGATGCACGCGACTGTGTGAACTTCACCGATGCCGAGATGAGCAAAAAGCTCGGTCGTCCGTTTGCGTGGCCGCTGCTCAATGTCACCGCCGGTCAAACCCTGCAGGTCAAATGGGAATACACCGCGCCGCACACCACCCGTGGTTATCGCTGGTTGATTACCCGGGATGGCTGGGATCCGCAGCAACGTATCACCCGGGCGCAACTCGAAGCTCAACCGTTTTTTGAGGATTTCTACCCGCAAGTGCCGTATTACAGCCATGCGGGCGAATTGAAGGCCAAGGTCGACCACGAGGTGGTACTGCCGACAAGCAAAAAGGGTCGTCACGTCATCGTGCTGATGTGGATCGTTGCCAATACTGGTAATGCGTTTTATCAGGCGTTTGATGTTGATTTTAAATGAGGGGGTGATGGCCTCGAGAATAATTGCTTGAAAGGATCAAGCAGTGCTCCATGACGACTTTATCAGTGGAGACTTCATGGCTATTTAACGGTACATGAACGAGCCCGGTAGCGCTGCCGGGCTTTTGTTCAAAGGGCTATGCGTCATTGGAAAACAGAGCAGGCAGCGCCTCCAGCTCGAGGTCGCTCAGATACTCGAGAAGTTTTCGCTGTTGGGCTGCAGATCAGCGAGGAAGGCGAGGAAATAGGCAGTGTCCGTAGGACGGTTCGACATGCTTTGTAGGGCGATATATGGTTGGGTTTTTTTTTTTTAAATAACCGGGCATTTGCAGGCCCGGAGGCCAACAATGACTAAAGGATCAGGCGTCATGTCCAACACAGCCGAGCGGGTCAATATCATCGACACTCAGGTGTTGTCCCACGACTGGTACCTGCTGAAAAAGATCACCTTTGACTATCACCGCAACAATGGCCAATGGCAGCGTCAGACCCGTGAGGTCTACGATCGTGGTAATGGCGCGGCAATTCTGTTGTTCAATCGCGACAAACGCACGGTGGTGCTGACCCGGCAGTTCCGCTTGCCGGTGTTCGTCAACGGGCATGACGGTTTGCTGATCGAAGTGGCGGCCGGGCTGCTTGAAGGTGCCGCGCCGGAGCAACGTATTCGCGATGAAGCCGAGGAGGAAACCGGTTATCGCGTGCACGATGTGAAGAAGGTGTTCGAGGCTTACATGAGCCCGGGTTCGGTGACGGAAAAGCTGCACTTTTTCATCGCCGAATACGACGCGGCCTCAAAGGTCAGCGACGGTGGCGGGCTGGAGGAGGAAACCGAGGAGCTGGAGGTGCTGGAATGGGCGTTCGACGAGGCGCTGGCGGCGTTTCAGCGCGGTGAGATCTGCGATGCCAAGACCATCATGCTGTTGCAGTACGCGGCGATGAATAATCTGTTTGGTGCTTGAGTCAGAACAGCTCGCCGGTTTTGCCAATGGGCGACCATTGGCCACCTTCGAGGGTCAGCAGTCGCTCTTTTGCTTCAAGCCCGCCGGCGAACCCGGTGAGTTTTCCCGACGCGCCGATCACTCGGTGACACGGCGCGATGATGGAGATCGGATTGCGCCCGTTCGCCGCGCCCACGGCCCGCACGGCAGTGGGGTTGCCGATCTGCTCGGCGATCTGGCGGTAGGTGCGGGTTTCGCCGAATGGAATGGTCAGTAGCGCAGCCCAGACTTGTTTCTGAAAAGTCGTGCCAGTGAAGTCGAGTTCCAGATCGAAGTGAATGCGGCTCCCGGAGAAATATTCTTCCAGTTGCCGCGCAGCGTTTTGCAGGAGCGGATTGTCCGGCGCTTCGCTCATCGGCCCGAGGCGTACCCGGTTCGGTTTGTCGTTTTCCCAGAGAATGGCCGCCAGTCGCGATCCGTTCGCGACGAGCTTCAGCTCGCCGACCGGCGAGGGCAGGGTGATGAATGTGTAAGGCATCGTTGCAACCCCGCTGGAAAGTGTGAACCGCGTCCAGCATACCGGCGACACAGGGAGGCGCAATACTTAAAGCCGACCATACTGCTGATTGCGCTTGAAACGCTGCACAGGGTTTTGCGCCGTCCCCTAAAACAAAAAAGAGATCGACTCATGAAGTACGAACCTTTGACCAGGTCGCTGATTGCGACGTCCCTGGCACTCAGCTGTCTGATGGCTCACGCCGCATCGGTGGCGCCGGTCGCTGCCGAAAACGGCATGGTAGTCACCGCACAACATCTGGCCACGCATGTCGGCGTCGATGTGCTTAAAAGCGGCGGCAATGCTGTCGATGCGGCGGTCGCGGTGGGCTATGCGCTGGCGGTGGTGTATCCCGCGGCAGGCAACCTCGGCGGCGGCGGTTTCATGACCATTCAGTTGGCGGACGGACGCAAAACCTTTCTCGATTTCCGCGAAAAAGCGCCGCTGGCGGCAACGGCGAACATGTACCTCGACAAGGACGGCAACGTCATTCCTGAGTTGAGTACCCGCGGTCATCTGGCGGTTGGCGTGCCGGGGACCGTGTCCGGCATGGAACTGGCACTGAGCAAATACGGGACCAAATCGCGCAAGGAAATGATCGCGCCGGCAATCAAACTGGCCGAAGACGGATTTGCGCTGGAGCAGGGCGATGTCGAGTTGCTGGAGTACGCCACCGACGTATTCAAAAAGGACATGCGCGATTCCGGTTCGATTTTCCTGCACAACGGCGAACCGATGCAGGTCGGGCAAAAACTGGTGCAGAAGGACCTTGGCAAGACCTTGCGCAGCATTTCCGAAAAAGGCGTCGACGGCTTCTACAAAGGCTGGGTCGCGGATGCGATCGTGACCTCCAGCCAGGCCAACAAAGGCATCATCACTCAGGCCGACCTCGACAAGTACAAGACCCGCGAACTGGCTCCAGTGGAATGCGATTACCGCGGTTACCACGTGGTCTCGGCACCGCCGCCAAGCTCCGGTGGCGTGGTGATTTGCCAGATCATGAACATTCTCGAAGGCTATCCGATGAAGGATCTGGGCTTCCATTCCGCCCAGGGCATGCATTACCAGATCGAAGCGATGCGCCACGCTTATGTGGACCGCAACAGCTATCTCGGCGATCCGGATTTCGTCAAAAACCCGATCGAACACCTGCTGGACAAGAACTACGCGACCAAATTGCGCGATGCGATCCAGCCGCAGAAGGCCGGTGTATCGGCTGAGCTGAAACCCGGCGTAGCGCCACATGAGGGCAGCAACACCACGCATTACTCGATTGTCGACAAGTGGGGCAATGCGGTGTCGGTCACCTACACCCTCAACGACTGGTTCGGCGCGGGCGTGATGGCGAGCAAGACCGGGGTGATGCTCAACGACGAAATGGACGACTTTACCTCCAAGGTCGGCGTGCCGAACATGTACGGCCTGGTGCAGGGCGAAGCCAACGCCATCGCACCGGGCAAGGCGCCGTTGTCGTCGATGAGTCCGACTATCGTCACCAAGGATGGCAAGGTGGTGATGGTGGTCGGCACGCCGGGCGGCAGCCGGATCATTACCGCAACGCTGCTGACCATGCTCAACGTCATCGATTACGGCATGGGCCTGCAGGAAGCCGTCGACGCGCCGCGCTTCCACCAGCAGTGGATGCCGGAAGAAACCAACCTGGAAGACTTCGCTGCCAGTCCCGACACGAAAAAGTTGCTTGAGAGCTGGGGCCACAAATTTGCCGGCCCGCAGGACCCTAACCATATCGCCGCGATTCTGGTCGGCGCGCCATCACTCGGTGGCAAACCGGTCGGCAAGAACCGCTTCTACGGTGCCAACGATCCACGGCGCAATACCGGGTTGTCATTGGGCTACTGAGCGGGGTAAAAAGGGGCGGGCTCAGGTCCGCCCGATTTTCAAGGACTGATCAAGGAAGGCTCGCCATGACCACCGCATTACTGATCATCGATGTCCAGCAGGCTCTGTGTGCTGGTGAATATCAGTGTTTTGCAATCGACCGCGTGATCTCTACGATCAATGACCTGAGCCGCCGCGCTCGCGAGGCCGGCGTTCCGGTGGTGCTGATTCAACATGAAGAAAAGGACGAGCCGTTCGTTCGCGATGCTGACGGTTGGCAGCTCGCCGAAGGCTTGCTGACATCCGCCAAAGATCTGCGTGTGCATAAAACCACTGGCGACTCCTTTTACCAGACCGACCTGGGCAAGCTGCTACCCAGCGAAGACTTCGAACGTCTGGTGATCTGCGGCCTGCAGACCGACTACTGCGTCAACGCCACGGTGCGCCGCGCCCATGAACTGGGCTATGACGTAGTCGTCGCGCAAGACGCGCATTCGACCGTCGACAACGGCACGATGAGCGCCGAAGACATCATTGCCGAACACAACAGGGACTTTGCCGCCTTGACCAGCTCCGTGGCGCGGACCGACGTCAAGCCCGCGGCGACCATCCAGTTCAAATAACACCCGACAACTGTAGGAGCGAGCCTGCTCGCGATGGCGTCAGTCCAGCCAAATCATCAGCAACTGACACACCGCTTTCGCGAGCAGGCTCGCTCCCACAGTGGACTCGTGATTTACCCAGGATTTTGCATGCACTGCAAAAAACTGTGGGAGATTCTATGGTTCATGCCTAGCCCCTAAACGCCTTTGGGTGAGTATTCGCTCTGGTTTTCAGCAGAGCAAATACCACCCGTGCAAGCTTGCGGGCTAGTGCGACCAGTGCTTGGGTAGTGCTCAGTCCGCGCCCTCTCATAGCCTCATAAAACCCTTTCCACGCCGAGGTCCGGCTCGCCGCCATTGCAGCGTTGTGCAGCAACCGACGTGCCTCAGGGTCGCCTCGTTTGGTCAGGCAGCGGCGGCCTTTCTTTTTGCCTGAGTCCGCTATGCGCAGATCCATGCCTAGAAAGGCGATGAAAGCGTCCGCATTTCTGAAGTCCCCACGCTGAAAGGATGCGAGCAAGCGGGCGCCAGTCAACGTACCGATGCCTTCGACCTTCATGCAGCGCTTGAGCTGCGCGCCCAAACCGGCTTCCTCTATCTGCGTCAGGATCATTTTTTCAAGCAAGGTTTCCAGCCTTTGCATGGCGCTTATCTGATTCTTGAAAGCGGTTTTGAGCAGCGGCTCATTCTCCCAGCTCTGCTTGAGGCTGACACGAGCCTGAACCAGAGCCGCACGGCGCCGGAACAGACTGATGAGCCGGCAATACAGGGGGGACGGCGGCGTCCAGGGGCGCAAATGGTCCCCTTCGTTTGTCAGATACCGGGCCAATAATCGAGCATCCAGCGCATCAGTTTTAGCGCGAACGTTCACGCCTTTGCGGTAATGACTGAGTTCATAACCGCCAACCATATAGATCCTGCAGCCATCCGCGTGCGCGAGCTCGGCAAACTCCTGGTGATAAATATTGGTGGCTTCGATGGCGATTGCTACTGGTTTGGCAACGGTTTTGAGCCATTTCTTGATCGCCGTTTTGGTATTGGAGATTGTCTCGAGCCGATCCGATTCGACGTGATAAATCACCAGTTCGTCCTTGGCGACATCAACCCCGACAATCGACTGGGTAGTAGCGACGGGCATTGCCATGAGAAATCCTCCGGGCTAAGGTTTGAACACTTGAAGGGTTCACCCAGAGGCGCAGGCTTGTTCCTATCGTCGGTCTAGGCCAGATGCATTCTTTATCGGCGCTTGGGTGAAAGGAGGAGGGTGAAAATCTCCCACGGTCTGTACTGCGCTAACAGTCAGAATCGAGCCTTGTCCCTCCTCCTCCCTTCAAGTCCTACCATACAAGCGAGCCTGCTCGCGAAAGCATCAGCCCAGCCAAAGCATCAGCACCTGACCCACCGCCATCGCCAGCAGGCTGGCTCCCACAAGGGGCCTGCGTTGACTCCAAACTCGAGCCCATCGCAAAACCTTCGGGAGGCGTCAGTCCAGCCAAATCATCAATAGCGGCTCCGGCGCTTTCGAGCAGGCCCAGCCACAGATTTCCAGCTCCAGCGCTGGCATACTGTGCGCCATCCGAAGAATGGAATCTGCCGATGTTCATTTCCAACCTGCGTCACATGGTTGCCCTGACTTGCCTTGTGTTTACCGGCGCCATCCACGCCAGCAGTTTCGATTGCGCCAGTGCTGTCAGCAAAACCGAAAAAGCCGTTTGTAGCGACGCACAAATTTCGGCGCTCGATGACAAGCTGGCGACGCTTTGGCGCTCCACGCTGGCCAAGGTCGCCAACGCCAAAATGCTCAAGGCCGATCAGCGCCAGTGGCTGAAGAGCCGCAACGCCTGTGGCGATTCGACGGCCTGTCTGCGTCGTGCGTACTTGATGCGTCTGGCCGAATTGGAGCACGCCGGTCAGCCCTTCAGTTGGCACGCCACCTGGCAATTGATCCCGCCAAGTGCTTCGACTTCGGCAACCGTCGTCACGCAGCGCGATGACGCCACACACATCAGTTTCGACATCACGGCAGCGGAGGGTGGCAATTCCGGGGATCTGACCGGCATTGCCGAGTTCAAGGACGGCAAGGCCGTTTTCGCCCAAGACGAGTGCATCCTGGTTTTCACGCCGGTGAACGGTGTGCTGGACATTTCTCAACCCGCAGCGGGCGGATATTGCAGTGCCGGATTGGGGGTGTTTTACACCGGGCGCTTCGTTGCTGCGCAGCAGCCTCTGACGCTCGATTATGACCTGCTCAGCCTGGGTCTGGCGCGCACGCTAATGGAGGATCAGGCGCTGCGTTCGCTGCTTGGCGAGGATTATCAAAGGCTCGTCGAAAAGTCTGGCAGCTTGATGAGCGCTGACGCCTCAAAGGATATCCCGGGCAATGAGGTGACAGAGATGTCGATGCGCGGCCTTGGGGCTACCGGCGTCGTGATGAGGGCACCCGATGCGCGCTACTGGGTTTTATTGGTGACCAACGATAACGGTCAATCACGGCTGCGTTATTACACCAACGTCACGCATTGGAAGACCCATCTGCCCGACGCGCTGCAAGCCTGGTACGACCGCATGAAAGATCATCTGCAATTGCCCGTGGATTTCATGCCCTGACGGGCATCCCATCTGCAATGCGCCAAATATTTTTCGTCAAATTTCTGCTTTCAGGCTTTCCCGCAGCCACAGCACTCTCTAGAATCCGCCCGGCCTTCACGCTGGAGGCGTAATGCCATCATTTGTTTGTGTACACATAGGGACGGATATCATGCAATTCGGGAAAATACTCGCGCTGGGGCTGGTACTTGCGCTGGGCGGTTGTGCCAGTTTCACTAAAGACGAAGTGGCACCGGTGACCATGCCGTCGATGGCCAGCTACGCCAACAAGCCAAACGTCTACGTGGATTTCGACTTCTATCAGGGCGAGCCGAAAAGTGCCTCCGCCGTGGAAGTGCCACAAGCGCGTGAGCAACTTAAACCGCAGTTGCAGAAAATCCTCACTGACTCCGGCCTGTTCGGTCGCGTCACTCTGGACGAATTTCAGAAACAGCCAGGCGATTACAGCCTGCGTCTGAAGATGTACAACCATCCGCCGAATGCCGGTTCGATGGTGCTGGCCTTCATCGGTGGTCTCAGTCTGGGCGTGATTCCGGCGTACGGCACCGATCAGTACACCATGAGCCTTGAAGCACAGGATGGAACGGGTCAGCCCCTGACCACCGCCAGCAACCACGATGCGGTCGGCACGTGGATCGGCATCTGGTTCATTCCGTTGATGGGCAACACTCCGGCTGAGGCGGTGAATGACACGTTCACCCGTCAGGTCAACGCGTTGCTGAAGCAAATGGTAGATAACAAAAATCTCAAGTATTCGGCACTCGAAACCCGAATCCCACGAGCGTAACGCCAAAAAAAAGAGCCGCAATTGCGGCTCTTTTTTCAACGGTTATTTCAACGCCTGAATGAATTGTGGATCGCTGTACAAATCTTTCAGCAGGTCACGCAACATCGGGTTGTAAGCATTGACTGCGTTCGGAATCGCAATGAAACCGAAGAAGCTGCTGCTCCATTGGCTGCTGACGGTCTTGGTTGCGTCGTACACCACGTCATTGCCTTTGAGCAGGGTGAAGCGGGCAGCCAGCTTGCCATCGCCCGTGCCCATGCCGGCGGACAGTTCATTTTTCACCACCAGAACGTTCAAGTGACGCTGAGCCTGAGGGTCGAGCAAGCCGGCCTTGCGCAGTTCTTCAGTGATTGCGTCCTGGATATGCGCCGGGATGCTGCCGGATGGGGAGCGAACCGGATTGGCGCGAACCACCAGCGAACCTTCACCGGATTCGGCGCTGACTTGCGGGTTGCTGATCGCATTCAATGGTGGGGTTTGCTTGAGCTTCTGCACGTTTTCGTAGCTCGGCTCGTAGCGGGTCATGGTCATGCCACACCCTTGCAGCAACAGCGCCAGCATCGGGAGCAGCAACAGAGACTTCTTCACGGCAATTCCTTGCGTATGTATCTAAAGGGGGGGCGAATTATGGGCACTGTGCCATCATTGGGCAATCTTGTTCATTTGTTCTGCAACAAACACTCAACCTGTGCCAGTTCCCAGGTACTGAGCAGGCTTACCGGATCCATGCCATAACGCTGCCACGTCTCGAGCGCGCCCTCATTACCTTCAGGACTGCAGGCGTATTCACAGTGATGCAATCGTTGATCGGCAAAATCCAGCAGCAGGCGCCAGCCGTCGATATCAACGCTCATCAGCCCCATCGCGTCAGGCCCTTCGCAGACCTTGAGCGTCAATACGCCCAGCGCCGCTTCGCGAAGACGCTGACAAACTTCGCGGGCGGTCAAAGATGACGACATGTTGAACTCGATTGAAAAAAGGAAGCCCCAGCATAAGGTCCGGGTCGACACCTGTCAGCGATCACTGGCCCGACACGGAACAATTCCGTAACATTCGCCCCCCTCTTTTTCCGAACACCTGCGGTCGCCGCGTCGGCCGCTCAGTCAGGTAAGCCATGAAACCGATTCGTCTGCGCGCCGATGTCCTGGCCGGACTCACTACCTCGTTTGCCCTGTTGCCCGAATGCATTGCATTCGCGCTGGTGGCGCACCTCAATCCGCTGATGGGCCTGTATGGCGCGTTCATCATTTGTACGCTGACGGCGTTGTTCGGTGGGCGGCCGGGCATGGTGTCCGGCGCCGCAGGCTCGATGGCCGTGGTGATCGTGGCGCTGGTGGTGCAGCATGGCGTGCAGTATCTGCTGGCGACGGTGCTGCTCGGCGGTCTGATCATGATGGCGTTCGGGCTGCTGCGCCTGGGCAAACTGGTGCGCATGGTGCCGCACCCGGTGATGCTGGGGTTCGTCAACGGCCTGGCGATCATCATTGCCCTGGCGCAGCTGGAGCATTTCAAGAGCGGTGAAGACTGGCTCAGCGGCACGCCGTTGTATCTGATGACCGGTCTGGTGCTGCTGACCATGGCCATCGTCTACGTCCTGCCGCGCCTGACCCGTGCGGTGCCGCCGGCGCTGGTGGCGATCCTTGGTGTCGGTCTGCTGGTCTATGTGTTCGGTTTGCCGACCCGCACCCTCGGCGACATGGCGCATATTGCCGGTGGCTTGCCGACTTTCGCGCTGCCGGACATCCCGTGGAATCTCGAAACCCTGCGCATCATCGCGCCTTACGCAATCCTGATGGCGCTGGTTGGCCTGCTGGAAACCCTGCTGACCCTCAACCTCACTGACGAAATCACCGAAACCCGCGGCTACCCGGATCGCGAGTGCGTGGCGCTCGGCGCGGCGAACATGGTCTCGGGTGCATTCGGCGGCATGGGCGGTTGCGCGATGATCGGCCAGACGGTGATCAACCTCAGTTCCGGCGGGCGCGGACGGTTGTCCGGGGTGGTCGCGGGCGTGCTGATTCTGTTGTTCATTCTGTTCCTGTCGCCGCTGATCGAGCGGATTCCGCTGGCGGCGCTGGTCGGCGTGATGTTCGTGGTGTCGCAGCAGACCTTTGCCTGGGCATCGTTGCGAGTAATCAACAAAGTGCCGTTCAACGATGTGCTGGTGATCATCGCTGTGACCACCATCACCGTGTTCACCGATCTGGCCACTGCCGTGCTTTGCGGCATCGTTATTGCTGCGCTCAACTTCGCCTGGCAGCAGGCGCGCGAACTGTACGCCGACGAGCATCTGGAAGCCGACGGCAGCAAGCTCTATCGCTTGCACGGCACGTTGTTCTTCGCCTCGACCACGCCGTTCCTGAACCAGTTCGACCCGGCCAATGACCCGGCCCGCGTGACGCTGGATTGCCGGCATCTGAGCTTCGTCGATTATTCAGCAATCGCCGCGTTGAAAACCCTGCGCGAACGCTACGCCAAGGCCGGCAAGCATTTGCAGGTGTTTCATCTGTCGGAGCGCTGCAAGAAGTTACTCAAGCGTGCCGGCGTCGATCACGACTGAACCTTCACAGTTCGTGTCCTTGAGCCAGGTCTTGCCGAGAATGCGCGAGACCTGATCGGCGGAGTAGGGCTTGGCGATGAACTCGAACCCCTCGTAACCGCTGCGCGCCAGCTCTTCGCTGTAGCCGGACGTCAGAATCACCGGCAGATCCGGGCGGCGTCGGCGCAGCTCCTTGGCGAGTGCGACGCCGGTGATGCCCGGCATCACCACGTCGGAAAACACCGCATCGAAGCCCATGGCGTCGGCACCGGCCAGTTGCAGCGCTTCCTCGGCGTTGGTCGCCCAGACCGTCTCGTAGCCCAGGTCCTGCAGAATCTGATTGGCAAAGCGGCCCACCTCAAGATTGTCCTCGACCACCAGCACCCGACGCATTTCGTGCAGTGGCTCTGCGTCGTCATCGTCCGCCGCATCGTTGCATTCCACTTCGCTGGCAGGCACCTGTGGCAGGTACAGGGTGAACTCCGAACCTTCACCGAGCACGCTGGACACGTCGACGTTGCCGCCCGATTGCTTGGCAAAGCCGAACACTTGCGACAAGCCCAGCCCGGTGCCTTTGCCGACATCTTTGGTGGTGAAGAACGGTTCAAAGATATGTTCAAGGGTCTTCGCATCAATGCCAGGGCCACTGTCCGCCAGAGCAATCGACACAAACTGCCCGCCGGAGCTGGCGTGGCCGCGAATCGCTGGCAGTGCCTTGTTGCATTCCAGGCGCAGCTTCAGCAGCCCCTGACCGTTCATGGCATCACGGGCGTTGAGTGCAATGTTGATCAGCGCCGTCTCGAACTGACTCAGGTCGACGCGGATATAGCAGGGATGATCGGGCCGTTCAACGCACACATGGATTTGCGCACCGGTGACCGATTCGAGCATTTCGCCGATGTTTTCCAGACGCTCGCCGGCATCGACCACCTGCGGATTGAGCGGCTGGCGACGGGCAAAGGCGAGCAACTGGCTGGTCAGCTTGGAAGCGCGTTCAACTGTATCCGACACCGCACGCATATAACGCTGGCGGCGCTCTTCGGAAAGATTGGGCTGGCGCAGAAAATCCACCGACGAGCGAATGATCGTCAGCAGATTGTTGAAGTCATGCGCGACGCCGCCGGTGAGCTGGCCGATGGCTTCGAGTTTTTGCGACTGGCGCAACGCTGATTCGGCATGGGCCAGGCGCAGGCTGCGCTCTTCGACCCGCTGTTCCAGCGTGGCGTTGAGTTCGGCCAGCGCGTTCAGGCCTTCGCGCACGCTGGCGTCGGCGCGGACCCGCTCAATGTGCGCCCAGCAACGTTCGGTCACTTCGCTCAGCAGCGCTTGCTCGAAGTCCGACCAGACTCGCGGCGCCTTGTCGTGAATGGCCATCAATGCGGTCAAGCGACCTTGCTTGATCAGCGGCATGCAGATGGTCGCCGTGATGCCGATGGCCTGGAACGTCGCCGATTCTTCCGGCGGCAGTTCGCTGCGATTGTCATGGATGATCAGCGGCTTGCCGGCACGCAGCAGGGTCACGGCTTTTTTGCCGAAATCGCGCAACTGATAATGGCCGACGATGCTCGGCGAGCCCGGCGCCGCGTAGTCGCCGCGAATGGTGAAGCCGTCTTCGTCGGCATCCATGTCGGCGTAGGCGCAATTGGACAGTTGCAACTGCTCGACCATCAGCCGCGTGCTCGTCGCCAGAATGTCCTGGGCGTCAGTGGCGTTGGTCACCGCCTTGCCGATCGCATCGAGGACCACCAGGCGCTGATTGAGGTGGACGGTCTGCGTGGTTTCGGTGACGGTGTCGATCATTCCGACGACATTGCCAAGAGAGTCGCGAATCGGGCTGTAACAGAAGGTGAAATAGGCCTGCTCGGGGCCGCGGCCACGCTCGATCATCAGCGCGAAGTTTTCGATATAGGTGGCGCGTCCGGCGTAGGCCGCATCGGCAATGGGGCTGATCTCGCTCCAGGCTTCTTTCCAGATATCGCTGAAGGGGCGACCCAATGCGTCGGGCTTGTCGCCGAGAATCGGCACAAACGCGTCGTTGTACAAAGTGATCAGTTCCGGTCCCCAAATGATCGCTTGGGGGAAGTGCGAGGCGAGGCAGAGCGAGACAGTGGTCTTGAGCACATCGGGCCAGCGCTCCAACGGACCGAGCGGGCTGTTCGCCCAATCGTGACGTCGAATCTGCTCGGCCATTGCGCCGTTGTCCTGCAACCAGTCTTTCATGGGGATCTTGTCTATCCTGACGTCAGCATGTGAAGAAGACCCTCGTGCCGGTGTTTGGTTTCAGAGCACCGGCGTGGTGTTGGCCAGCGGTGGATCCGGACCTGTGCGCATCATGCCACGATGCAGCGCACGAAACGATTTGTGGCGAGGGTATCGCTCCCTCGCCACGGCGTTGTTGCTGACTTTTTATCACGCGTCGATGGCGGGGAAGTCGATGTCCGTCAGCGCGGTGTTGTTCAGATAGTTGGTCAACGTCTGCACCGCTACCAATGCGATCACTTCAATGATTTTCACGTCGTCGATACCGGCGGCGCGGGCGGCAGCAATCTGTTCATCGTTCAAGTGGCCGCGGGTTTCGACCAATTGGCGGGCGAGGGCGGCGTAAGCGTTGAGTTCGCCGTGACGGGCGGCGACGATGTCTTCGGCCGACAGTCCGGCCTTGCCGGCGAACAGGGTGTGCGCTGCCAGGCAGTAGTCGCAACCGTTGACTTGCGAAGTGGCGAGGTACACCGCTTCTTTTTGCTGGGCGCTCAGCGAGGTCTTGCCGAGGATCGCCGAAGCCTGCACATAAGTGTCGAGGGCGACCGGCGCCTTGGCCAATGTGGAAAACAGATTCGGCAGAAAGCCGATTTTCTTTTTCACGCCTTCCAGCACTGGGCGGGTGGCGTCGGTGGCGGTGTCGAGGCTGATAGCGTTGATGCGGCTCATGGTGATTCTCCGAAGTACCGGTGCGAAGTGCGCCGGGGATGGAGGCCATGTTATTGAGAGAGACTGGTGCCTTGGCGGCAAATCGTCGAGGATATGCTGCAGATCGTCTAGATCAGCGCTCGGAAGATTCATCGACTGGGCGGCCGCCTTCGCGAGCAGGCTCGCTCCCGCAGGAAGCATGCATTTCAAGGTGGGAGCGAGCCTGCTCGCGAAAGTGTCGACTTAGAACCAGCATTGCAACACCCCAAGCAGCCAACAAAGCCGGAGTCGTCCATGGATCGCCTGTCAACCTTGCTCAGCCATTTCGGCGTGAATGCCGGGACCTTCCACAGCGGCGCGTTTTGTGGTGTCAGCGTGCATGAGGACGAACCGGTCGGCCATGTTCATCTATTGCAGGCGGGCGAGCTGCTGTTGCAGCCGGGCCGTGAGCGTGAGATGCGGCTGACTGAACCGTCGCTGATCTTTTTCCCCCGGCCCTTCACTCATCGAATGTTTGCCGACGAAGCCATGGACACCCGGCTGGTCTGTGCCTCGCTGACCTTCGACGGCGGCTCCGGCAATGCGCTTGCGGCGGCGCTACCGGATTATCTGGTGCTGAAGCTGACCGACATTCCCGAACTGGGCAGCACTCTCGAATGGTTGTTCAAGGAAGCCTTCGAAGGCCATTGCGGCCGTGTGGCGGTGATGGATCGGCTGTTCGAATTGTTGGTGATTTTGCTGTTACGGCACTTGATCAGCAGCCGCGAGCAACAGCCCGGAATGATTGCCGGGCTCGCCGATCCGCGCTTGTCCCGGGCCTTGAACCTGATGCATGAACAACCACAAAAACCCTGGAGCGTGGCCGAGCTGGCCTCAGTCGCCAACCTGTCCCGTGCCGGTTTTGCCGAGCAGTTTCGTCGGGTGGTTGGGCAGACGCCGGCCGATTATCTGCTGAGCTGGCGGGTCAGTCTGGCGCAGAAACGCCTGCGCGAGGGGCGGCCGATTGCGCTGATCGCCGAGGAGGTCGGTTATGAAAGCCCGTCGGCACTGGCCCGGGCGTTTCGTCGCAAGACCGGGCTCAGTCCGCGCGAATGGAAGGCCGCTTTGGAATAATCATCGCGCAAATTTTTTCGCCCCGGCGACACAGAGAATCACCCCTAACGTCACTGCCAGCATGCCGAGGCTGACCTGTTCGTGCAGCAAGGTCGCCGCCAGCGCCAGGCCGAAAAACGGCTGCAGCAATTGCAACTGGCCGACCGCTGCGATCCCGCCCTGAGCCAGGCCGCGATACCAGAACACGAAACCGATCAGCATGCTGAACAGCGACACGTAGCCCAGGCTCAGCCACGCAGGCAGACTGATCGTGGCGAACGAGGCGGGCGCCAGCCACACACTGGTTATCGTCATCAGCGGCAACGACAGCACCAGCGCCCAGCAAATCACCTGCCAGCCACCCAGGCTACGTGACAGCTTCGCGCCTTCGGCGTAACCGAGGCCGCACGCTAGAATCGCTGCGAGCATCAACAGGTCGCCAATGGGCGAGGCGGTCAAACCTTGCGACAGGGCGAAACCGACCACCAGCGCACTGCCAATAATCGAAAACAGCCAGAACACTGGACGTGGCCGCTCACCGCCGCGCAGCACGCCGAAAATCGCCGTGGCCAGTGGCAGCAATCCTACAAACACAATCGAATGCGCCGACGTTACGTGTTGCAGTGCCAACGCGGTCAGCAGTGGAAAACCCAGCACCACGCCGAGCGCGACAATCAGCAGCGACAGCCATTGATTGCGCGCCGGCCGTGGTTGGCGGAACAACCCCAGCAGAACCACGGCCAGCACCCCGGCGGTAGCAGCGCGCAGCACCGTCAGAAACACCGGATCGAACTCCAGCACCGCCAGGCGTGTGGCGGGCAGCGAGCCGCTGAAAATCAGCACGCCGATGAAACCGTTGATCCAGCCACTGGTTTTTTCCATTGCCGGGGCGGGCAGGTGCGAGGTCTGTTCCATACGAAGTCACGCTCGACAAGTGAGTGGCGTTGCGCCGATGCTAGGGCCGAGAATCAGCACAATCAAAAAATTGTCATGGATACACTTCGACATGCCACGCTCCCGTTATAAAACCTTGGTCGACGCTTATGCTGCGGACATTCGTTCGGGGCGTCTGGCACCGGGCACACGCTTGCCGACCCATCGGCAATTGGCGACGCAGGAAGGGCTGGCGCTGGTCACCGCCTCGCGCGTTTACGCCGAGCTTGAGGCCATGGGCCTGGTCAGCGGTGAAACCGGGCGCGGCACCTTTGTCCGTGAAACGTTGCTGGCGCCGGGGCAGGGCATCGATCAGAAAGACGTGGCGGTCGGCATGATCGACCTCAATTTCAACTACCCGTCATTGCCTGGGCAGGCCGAGCTATTGCGCACAGCGCTGCGCCAATTGGCCTTGTCGGGCGACCTCGAAGCGCTGCTGCGCTATCAACCCCACGCCGGTCGAGGCCACGAGCGCGCATCAGTCGCCCGGCATTTGCTGAGCCGCGGTGTTGAGGTTTCGGCCGAGCAAGTGCTGATCGTCAACGGCGCCCAGCAGGGGCTGGCGGTGACGTTGATGGCGCTGCTCAAGCCCGGCGATGTGATCGCCGCTGACGCGTTGACCTATTCCGGCTTCAAGGTCCTGGCCGAAGCACTGCATCTGGAAATTGTCGCGATCCCGTCCGGCGCCCAGGGCCCGGACCTCGACGCCCTGGCAAAACTCTGCCGCCATCGCGCAGTGCGTGCCGTGTACTGCATGCCGACGCTGCACAATCCGCTGGGCTGGGTGACGCCATTGGTGCAGCGCGAGCAATTGGTGGCGATTGCCCGGCGGCACGATCTGACATTGATCGAGGATGCGGCCTACGCGTTTCTGGTGGACAACCCGCCGCGCGCATTGATCGATCTGGCGCCGGAACGCACGGTGTACGTCTCGGGCCTGTCGAAAAATATCGCCACGGGCCTGCGCGTGGGCTTCATCGCCGCACCCATCGAGCAGGTGCCAGCGCTGGAACGGGTGATCCGGGCCACGACCTGGAACACCCCCGGCGTCATGACCGCCATCGCCTGCGGCTGGCTCGACGACGGCACCGTGACGCTGCTTGAAGAGCAGAAACGCAACGACGCCAAGACGCGACAAGCGTTGGCCGCCGAGGTGCTCAAAGGCCTGCATTGTATTGGCCATCCGGCCTCGTATTTCCTCTGGTTACCGCTGCCGGAGGATGTCCGTGCGGACCAAATCGTCGTCGAATTGATGCGTGAGCAGATTTCGGTCACTAGCGCCGAACCGTTCGCCGTGGCAAGCCATGTGCCGCACGCGATTCGTCTGGCATTGGGCTCGGTCGACATCGATGTGCTACGCCAGGCGCTGAAGAAAATCCGCCAGATCCTCGGTGCTTATCTATGAAGACAAGATGCTAACCTTGCGCCGCCCGTTGCAATCGAACCGGAATCCGTGATGAAAAACTCTGCTGCATTGACCCTCTCGCTGCTGCTCGGCACCGGCCTGCTCAGTCCTCTCACGCAGGCCGCAGGCGACCCCGAAGCCGGCGCAAAAATCTTCCCGCGCCTGTGCGGCGGCTGCCACCAGGTCGGCGAATCCGCGCGCCCCGGATTCGGCCCGCAACTCAATGGCATCATTGGCCGGGCGGCGGGGACTTCAGCGAACTATGTGTATTCCGACGCGATGAAAAACTCCGGGCTGACCTGGGATCGCCAAACGCTGATTGCCTACCTGAAAGACCCTAAAGGCGTGGTGCCCGGCACACGGATGATTTTCTGGGGGCTGAGCGACGAGGAGAAGCTGGATAATCTGCTGGCGTATCTGCAGACGTTTTCTCAGTAAATCCTGCGGCGATTTCCAACTGCGACGCCGAAGCGATATCTGAACATCGCCTGATCACGCCACCCGATTTCGACCGTTTGCCTTGGCTTGATAAAGCTGCTGGTCAGCACGTTTGAGCAGCGCGGCATGGCTGTTGTCGGCCGGGTCAGCCAGACCGATACCGATGCTCACCGTGACCTGTTCGATGCCGGGGAAATCCGCGCTGGCGATGGCCGCGCGGATCTTTTCGGCGACCACGTCCGGTGTGTCGGGTGTGGCGATTTCCGGCAGCAGTACGGCGAACTCTTCGCCGCCGTAACGCGCGACGAAGTCGGTGCTGCGCACGCTGGCCTGAATCAGTTGCGCCAATTGTTGCAGAACGGCATCGCCCACTGCGTGACCGTGGGTGTCGTTGATGCGTTTGAAGTGGTCGGCGTCGATCAGCAACAGCGAGAATGGCCGGCCGGTGCGGCGAAACAGCAGCGTGTACTCGGTGAGTTTTTCGTCGAAGCGACGGCGGTTATAAACGCCGGTCAAGGCGTCGTGAGTCGCCAGATTGAGCAGTTCGGCATTGGCCTTGGTCAGCGCTGCGGTGCGTTGCGCGACGGTGGCTTCCAGCGACGCATTTGCGTGTTGCAACTCACGTTCCTTGGCGAGCAAAGACTGGGTCATGGCCTCGATCGACTGGCCGAGCTGGGCGATTTCCTGCACCGGGTGTTGCAGGGCAAATTGCACGCCGGCCTGTTTGTTCTGCACCTGCCGGGCCGACTGCGCGAGCTGTTCGATCGGCCGGCTCAGATACAGCGCCAGATAGTAGGCCACCAGGCCGAAAATCAGCGCCGCGAACACGCCGAGAATCAGCAGTTTGTAGAACAGCAGGCGTGCCGGTTGCAGTGCGGTTTCCAGTGGCTGGCGCACGGCAATCGACCAGGTCAGCGCGGTGCTGGAGGGCGTCGGCACGCTGACCGTACTGGTCAGAAAACCATTGCTCGCCGTCCAGCCTTGCAGCTCTTCGTCAGCCGTCGCCACCTGCTGGCCCGCCAGTGCTTCCGGATACAGAACCTTGCCATCGTGATCGATGATCAACGCTTCGATGTCCGGCGCAGAATGTTTATGCGCGAATGCCGCCGACTCGACCATGCGCGTCACCCAGCGCCAGTGCGCATGCGCGCCCAGCACGCCAATCACCCGGCCTTCGGCGTTATGAATCGGCGCGGCAAAATCGATGAAACGCAGCGGTTCGCCGTTGGGCAGGCCGGGCAACATTTTCGCCAGCAGCACGGCCTCGTGTGGGTCGCCGGTGTACTCGCCATCCAGCCCGGCGCGGAACCACGGCCGTTGCTGCACCGACTGGCCGACCAGCAAACCGCCCACCGCTTGACGCACCTTGCCCTCGGCATCGGTAACGCCCATCCACGCATACTCGGCGCGGGCCTCGGTGCGCAATTGCATCGATTTCAGAATCGCTGGATTGTCGAGATCGCCACGTTCCAGATGCGGCGCACGGCTGAGCAGATAAACCTCGAGCTGGCGTTCGCGCAGTTGCTCGCCCAACAAGGACGCCGCTGCGCGCGCGGTATTGAGCAGCGCATTGCCGCTGGCCTGCTTCATCTGCTCGGTGGCGATGTGGCCGACATAGAAGCCCACGCTCAACAGCGTCAGCAAGGACAGTCCGGCGAACCAGAGGGTGAGGTGGCTACGCAGACTGGCTTTGAGCATGGCAGGCGGGGTCTGTTCTGATTTTGTCGGCGAATGGTATGCGCAATGGGCGGCGGGGGCCAGTCAAGTGTGGATACCCCGCGGCCGTTTCAGGTTGGCTTGCCTGTGATTCTGGAAGAGGTGCGTACGCTGTTGCTTACGGCGCTACCGGCCGAATGCACAGTTCACCGGTCGCACGGGTCAGCGCCAGCTCATGCAGTGCATCCTCGGTCAGGCCATTGCGCGCGTTGACCAGCCACTTCGGGCAATCGGCATCATGGCGGTACGGCGCGAAGTCGGCGTATTGCTGCAGCAGCCGCGTTTGCAATTGATCCAGGTGTGGGCGGATCTGCTTGCCCAGATCAGGACGCGGCGTGTCCGGCGCGGCTCCGGCGGCTTGCCACCGGGCCAGCAGACCGTACTGCACCAGCTTGTTCGCCTCCATTTGCGCAGCGAGCAATTGCGCGACATCTTCCGGATCGAGTTGGTGTTCTGTGGCCAGCGTTCGCGCATTGGCGATGACTTGCGCTTCTCGCGGGCTGTCCTGGATTGGCTTGCCGCTGTCCCATTTGGTCAGCGCCACGAGGTCGCCGATGTTCAGGCGTTCGTTCAGTGTCTGCACCAACGGCTTCAGGGTTTCGGCGGGCGTGGCGGCTTGAGCGCCGGTGACGAGGAGGGCGAGAAAGGTCCCGGTCAGCAGATTGGCAAGGTGCGGCATGTACAGAACCTCAAGCAGAGAAATTGGCGTGCGTTTTATTTACCACAGCCCGTGACACCCTACCTACTGCCGTCAGCGATTGTTTAGACAATGTTTGGATCGCTGATAAACAGCGAACGGAAATGTTAATTGCACACCGCCCGCATGTCATCGAAGCTATCCTCCATCAACCCTCCCGCCGTAGAGATGGACCACCCCTCAATGCAAGTCGCCGACCACCGCCCGCTCTGGCAAACCTATCTGCTGTTCCTTGCGCCAATGGTGCTGTCGAACTTTCTGCAATCCATGTCGGGCACGGTCAACAGCATCTACATCGGCCAGATGCTCGGCACCCAGGCGCTGGCGGCGGTGTCGGGGATGTTTCCTGTCGTGTTCTTTTTTATCGCACTGGTGATCGGCCTCGGTGCGGGGGCGGGTGTGCTGATCGGCCAGGCCTGGGGCGCGCGCGAAACGCACATGGTCAAGGCGATCGCCGGCGCGACGCTGCTGTTGGGGGTGTTGATCGGGTTGCTGGCGGCGGTGCTCGGCAGTGTATTTGCGCGACAGGCGCTGACCGGGCTGGGAACGCCGGCGGATGTGCTGGACGATGCAGTGGCGTACGCCCATGTGATGCTGTGGATTCTGCCGTCGCTATTGGTATTCGTGCTGTTCACGCAATTGCTGCGCGGGGTCAGCGATACGCTGTCACCGCTGCTGGCACTGATGGTCTCGACCTGCGTCGGGCTGGCGCTGACGCCGGCGCTTATTCGTGGCTGGTTCGGCTTGCCGCAACTGGGTATTCAGAGCGCGGCCTATGCCGGACTGGCCGGTAACCTGTCGGCGATGGCGTGGCTGGCGTGGCGCTTGATTCGCAAGGGGCATCCACTGGCGCCGGACCGGGAATTTTTTGCCGCACTGCGACTCGACGGTGCGATTCTCGGCAAAGTGCTGCGCATCGGCCTGCCGACCGGCGTGCAAATGATTGTGCTGTCGCTGTCGGAGCTGGTGATTCTGGCACTGGTCAACCAGCACGGTTCGCAAGCAACCGCGGCTTACGGCGCAGTGACGCAGATCGTCAACTACGTGCAGTTTCCGGCGCTGTCGATTGCGATCACCGCATCGATTCTTGGTGCACAGGCCATCGGTGCCGGGCGGCTGGAACGCATGGGCCCGATCCTGCGTACGGGCCTTTTGATCAACGTGTGCCTGACCGGTGGTTTGATCGTTCTCGGTTACCTGCTATCGCACTGGTTGCTCGGGCTGTTCCTCACCGATGACTCGACCCGGGCGATGGCTGAGCACCTGTTGCACATCATGTTATGGAGCCTGCTGGTGTTCGGCTTCCAGGCGATCATCGGCGGCATCATGCGCGCCAGCGGTACGGTGCTGGTGCCGGTGGCCATTGCGATCATCTGCGTGGTCGGCGTGCAACTGCCGGCAGCGTATTGGCTCGACGGGCAGTTCGGTTTGCAAGGTGTGTGGATGGCATTTCCGGTCGCGTATCTGGGCATGCTGGTGCTGCAGACGCTGTATTACAAACTGGTCTGGCGGCATCAGAAGATCGAGCGGTTGGTTTAGCCCGGTTAGCGTTGGCGTAATGGTCAGTTGTTTGCTTAAGTCAACCGGGGTGTCCCGATAGCGAGCCCAGCCTGGAGAAAGTCATGTTGATCCGATTGCTGCTGGCTGCCGCGTTTTCCCTGTGCGTCTCGGCTGCGGCGCAGGCCGTCGAGTACAACCGGGTCAACACCACCGCCAGCCAGATCAGCTTTACTTACAAACAGATGGGCGCGCCGATGTATGGCACGTTCGGCAAGTTCGAGGCGGTGCTGGATTTCGATAGCACCCACCTCGACAGCGCCCGGACCACTTTGCACATCGACCTCAGCAGCATCGATGCCGGCAGTGAAGACGCCAACACCGAACTGTTGAAACCGGCGTGGTTCGATACTGCACAATTTCCTGTAGCGGTGTTTCAGTCGACGCGCTTCACCGAAGTGGCCGAGCATCGCTATCTGGTCGACGGTCAGCTCACCCTCAAAGGCATGACTCGCGCTGTGCAGGTGCCGGTGGAGCTGAAACCGGGCAGAGGCATCGGTGTGTTCGACGGCGAGATGATCCTCAAGCGCGACGAGTTCGGCCTCGGCGCGGGGGAGTGGGCGGACTCGCTGGTGTCCAGAGAGATCGCGATCAAGTTCAAGGTCGTGGCGCCGCAGCAGTGACGCTGAGCTGACATCGGCAGACTCTGTTGATCCACAAGGTATGATGTCGCGGTTTTCCGCCGGAGTTTGCCTGTCATGCCACGCATCACCCACTACAAAACCCCATGCCCTGAAAGCGTCAACAGCCAGATCCTGCAAATGGTCGTCGACTATCTGACCGACATCAGCGCCGTCGGCTTGGGGCCGAGCAACCTGCTGTACAACGTCTATCAGTACGCGGTGGGTTATGAGGTGCATCTGTATCTGGAAGCGTTGAACGGCGAGAAGGGCACCGAAGTGGAATTGCTGGTCGCGACCGCTGAGGACGACCCGGAGCAGGTCATCGGCTTTGTTCTGTACCTGCCGGTGCAGGGCGACTGGGAAGCGTGCAGCGTCGCCTACATGGCGGTGCGCGAAGGGCATCGGCGCCAGGGTGTGGCACGGGCGATGCTCGGCGAGATGGTCGGGCGATACCCGCATGCCGAACTGACGTGTAGCGTTGGCAAGGTCGCGTATTTCGAGGCGCTGGGCTTTGAGGTGATCGGCTCGCGCGAAACCCAGGTGCTGATGAGTACCCGGCACTATCGCAGCAACGGCTTGCGCGGTTTCATCGATACCACCCCGATCTATCGCTCACTCGAGGTGCAGCAGATTCATACCTATCTGCTGCAGAAAAACGGCAAGCGCGCGATGCTCGACGCCGAGAAACAGCGCGACCGGCATCTGGATCAGACGACCCGGCATACCGAGGAGTTTGTCCGGCAGCGGCTGACGCTGCACTGAGTTGACCGGAGTTTTCTCATCACGCTTTGCGTCATGGACGCGGAGCGTCCGGGGCTGCATTCCCACGCGGAGCGTGGGAACGATCAGGTCGGCAGGCAACCGGGATCGGCGCCCTTACCGCCGGGTGAGGGGCTGGGGTGAGGTCAGGCTCACGCAACACCCGTCCATTCAGCCAAGCTTCACATTCATGATAATCCGCGCCGTGAAGACCTTTTTGCCCTCGGTATCGTGAATATCGACGGTCACCACCTTGTCGCCCGCGCTTTGCCAATCCACGCCTTCCGCGCTGGCCACCGCCGTCACGTCGGTTTTGGCCTTGGCCAGGTATTCCACGCTCATGCCTTTGGGAATCCAGCGTGCGCCGTCGGGGATCGAAACGTCGGTCATCATGCCGCCGGCGAGTTCTGCCGCGTTGCACATGGCAATCGCATGGACCGTGCCGAGGTGGTTGGTGATTTCCTTGCGAAACGGCACTTGCACGGTGGCTGCATTCGGGCGCAGTTCGGTGATCAACGGGTTGATCGTGCTGAAGTAGGGGGCGAACTGGCAGGCCATTTTGCTGAAAGCGTCGGAGCCGACGCTGTTGAACATGCTGAGAGACTGACTCATGGAAAACGCCTCGCGCTAAGTAATTTGCAGAACTATGTTCCGTTACAGAATAATATTCTGTAACGGAACGGTATTCTGTCTGCGCCAAATCTGTCAACCTGTGCAGGCTTTTTTATTGGGCACGAGCGTGTCTTCGACTTTTTCATTTTTCAGGCTGTGAGCAGCATGGACACCGCAGATCTACTTGAACGCAGTTACCCCGGCCGGCGCGCCGAGCTCAAGCGCGATATCTTTCGCAAAGCACTGGACCTGTTCAATGAACAGGGCATCGAGGCCACCACCATCGAGATGATTCGCGCCGAGTGCGATACCAGCGTCGGCGCGATCTATCACCATTTCGGCAACAAGGAAGGCTTGGTCGCGGCGCTGTTTTTTACGGCGCTGGAGGATCAGACGCGGCTTCGTGATGAATATCTGGATGCCGCACAAACCACCGAACAAGGCGTGCAGGCGCTGGTGTTCAGCTACCTCGACTGGGTCGAGCGCCAGCCGCAATGGGCGCGCTTTCAGTATCACGCGCGGTTTGCCGTGACCAAGGGACCGTTCAAGGACGAGTTGGCGGAACGCAACAAGGCGCGCAATCGGCGCCTGCGCGAATGGCTCGGCGAGTCCGGGCGCATTAGCGAACTGCGCGAGTTGCCGTTCGAATTGTTGCCATCACTGATCATCGGCCAGGCCGATAGCTACTGCCGGGCGTGGCTGGCGGGGCGAGTGAAAGGCAGCCCGATGAAATATCGCGAAGTACTGGCGCAAGCCGCATGGCGCTCGATTCGCGCCGACTCGGCGTTGCCAGACTGATTTTGCGCAGGGGGATGGCAGTCAATGGGCAGCCCAAGTTGTTTGCGCTGGCCCGCCATGTTTCTCAAGCAGAACGCTAACCCTGTGGGAGCGAGATGGGTGTTGTTCAGAAAGTTTTCGTCAAGTCAGGCGTTGCGCTGGAAAACCAGCGCCTTCAAGCCGCTCTCCGGATCGATGTCCGGAAACTCAGGCGGATTATCCAGCCGCTGCTCAAAACGCAACCCCGGCGCTTCCCGCGTCACACCATCGATCAGAAAGTCCGAGCCGAACGCCGGGTCGTTCATGCACGCCAGTACGCTGCCCTGCGCCGTGAGCAATTCCGGCAGGCGCCGCAGTACGCGCTGGTAATCCTTGGTCAGCAGAAAGCTGCCTTTCTGGAACGACGGCGGGTCGATGATCACCAGATCGTACGGGCCGCTGTTGATCACCTTGCCCCAGGACTTGAACAGATCGTGGCCGAGGAAACTGACTTTGCTCAGGTCGTGGCCGTTCAGGCGATGATTGTCGCGACCGCGGCTCAGCGCCGCGCGGGACATGTCGAGGTTGACCACATGGCTGGCGCCGCCAGCAATGGCCGCGACCGAGAAACCGCAGGTGTAGGCAAACAGGTTGAGAATGCGTTTGCCGCTGGCCTGTTCACGCACCCAGTCGCGCCCGTAACGCATGTCGAGAAACAGCCCGGCGTTCTGCTTGCGCCCCAGATCGACACGGTACTGCAAGCCGCCCTCGACGATGGTCCTCTCCTCGATCTCGTCGCCGAGCAGCCATTCGGCGGTGCTTTGTGGCAAGTAGCGATGCTGGATCAACAAAGTATGCGCACCGCACTGCCGCCATTCTTCGCTGGCAGTGATGTCGAGCAGCAAGCGTTTCAGATCTGCCAGTTGCTCAGGCGCCGGTTCTTTGAACAGCGACACCAGCACCACGCCCTGCAGCCAGTCCACCGTCAACTGCTCCAGCCCCGGCCAGCAGCGCCCGCGACCGTGAAACAGGCGACGGGTTTCGCTGGGGGCGGCGGCGAGCGCCGGCAGCAAATGGGCGCGGAGGGTGGCGAGAGCGTCAGGGTTCATCGGTCAGGACCGGCAAGCAGAAGGGGCCGGCATTTTAACCACAATTGCTGCGTTGCGAATCCCGATCCATACCGCTGCAAACCTCGTTGTCGAAAAGTCCTGTATCAAAAGTGAATTTCTGCAGAGCGCGTGGCTCATACCAGATAAGCAGCGGATCCAAACCGCTAATCGAAAAATGTAATTCGGGGGAGTGCTGTTCATGTGCCCTACACCTACGTCGAGCGCGCACCTTCCTGGCGGGTTGATTCTGGTAGTCGAGGACGATCCGTTGATTCTGGAGTTTCTTTGCGAAATTCTTCAGGAGGAAGGGTTCAAGGTCGAACCGCAAACCAGCGCTGACGCAGCGTCACTGTATCTGGAAAAACACGCGGCGGACGTTGCGCTGTTGCTGACCGACATCACCATGCCCGGCACACTCAATGGCGCCGATCTGGCCAATCTGTTCGGTGATCGCTGGCCGGAAAAACCGGTGATGGTCATGTCCGGTTACGAGACCCCGGAAACCTCGGGGGTCAAGCATTCGGTGGCGTTCATCAAAAAGCCTTGGGCGATCGGTCAGTTGCTCGATTGCGTGGAAGAGGCATTCAAGTCCAAGGCCCCGCAATTGCACTGACGGGTGCTACATTGGCGGGCGAATTTGCCCGCCCTTGTCAGAGGATTTGCCCTTTTGTCTGCTGAAATTTCTGTTTTCGACCGCGCGTTCGGTGCCTTCCTGTTCGACATGGACGGCACCGTGCTCAATTCGATCGCCGCTGCGGAGCGTATCTGGTCGGCCTGGGCGGTACGCCATGGCGTCGATGTCGAGGCGTTTCTGCCGACCATCCACGGTGCACGTGCTATCGACACCATCACGCGTCTGAACCTGCCGGGGGTGGACGCCGAAGCCCAAGCGGCGTTCATTACCGCTGCGGAAATCGACGACGTCGAAGGCATTGTCGAGATTCCCGGCGCCGCGGCGTTTCTCAATAGCCTGCCGGCCGAGCGCTGGGCCATGGTCACCTCGGCACCGCGGGATCTGGCGTTGCGGCGCATGGCGGCCGCCGGGATTGCCGCGCCTGCAGTGTTGATCACGGCGCAAGACGTCAAGGCCGGCAAGCCTGATCCGGCGGGGTATCGCCTGGCGGCGCAACGCCTCGGGGTTGAACCGCGCGATTGCCTGATATTCGAAGACGCGACGGTGGGCATTCAAGCGGCGGAAGCGGCGGGTGCGCCGTTGATGATCATTACCACGACTCATCAGCATCCGCTGGAGACCACGCACGCGACGATTGCCAGTTATGACGCGATCAGGGTTGAGGTTGATGGTCAGGGGTTACTGCGGTTGTTGGAAAACTGAAAGGCCCCTCTCCCCGGTCTAGGTCACCCCGGACCGATCGTTCCCACGCTCTGCGTGGGAATGCCTCAAGGGACGCTCCGCGTTCCGCCTCTCGAACAGGGACGCGGAGCGTCCCGGGCTGCATTCCCACGCAGAGCGTGGGAACGATCATCGCAGGTGCTGCATTTCAAGCGCTGATCAGGAACTGCCGATCAGGCTTTGCTGGCAATCGAGCAGCAGTTTCGCCCCGCCCAGATCGCTATTGCTCACCTGCAGGCTGAAGCCGTGCAGGCTGACAATCGCCGCGACGATCGATAACCCAAGGCCAAAACCGCTCTTCGGTTGCCCGCCGTCGGCGCGGTAGAAACGCTGGAATACTGCCTCACGCTCCGCCTCGGGAATTCCCGGCCCCGAGTCGTGCACTTCGATCTGCGTCTGCCCACCGACATTGACCCCGCGCAACAAGACCGTGCCGCCGGGCGGGGTGAACTTGATCGAATTGCTCAACAGATTCGCCAGTGCCTCGAACAGCAACGCCCGATCGCCATTGAGCGGCGGCAGGGTTTCCGGCATGTTCAGCTCGAAACGCAGCTCGCCTTCTTCGGCGAGTGGCAAGTAAAACTCATGCAGTTCTTCGAGCAGTTGCACCGGGTCGAGCTGCACGAAACCCGAGCGACGCTGACGATCTTCCAGCTCGGAAATCCGCAGCAAGCCGCGAAACCGCGCCATCAGCGTATCCGCTTCGGCCAGCACCAGATCCAGTTGCGCCGCTTCCTGCGAGCCTTCGCCGGCCTGTTGCTGCATGCGATACAACTGCGCGCGCAGGCGCGTCAGTGGCGTGCGCAGGTCGTGGGCGATGTTGTCGCAGACGCCTTTGACTTCGTTCATCAGCCGCTCGATGCGCTCCAGCATCGCGTTGACGATGGCGGCGAGCATGTCCAGCTCATCGCGGCGGTTGGACAGCGGCAAACGATGGGTCAGATCACCGGCAACGATCGCCTGGGCGCTGTCCTGAATCGCCCGAATCCGTCGTAGCGGCCGGCGCCGCAGCAGATGCCATCCGGCGACACCCGGCAAAATGGTCAGCGACACGCCCCAGAACAACGCATGCAAAATGATCCGCGTCACCGCGAACAGCGAGCCGTTGTCGCGCAACAAAACCAGCCAGCGGCCGTCGCGGGTTTGCGTGGCCACGGCATCGCAGCTGTCGCTCGGCAGGGTCGGATCGTCGGAATCGGCGCAGTCGGCGAGCATGTGGATCTTGCCGTCCAGCGGCAAGCCTTCGGGAATCTGTTGCAGCGCACCGCCGAGGTAAACGCCGTCGGCACTGAACAGGCCGTAGGCGTCGATGCCACGAATATCGAAAGTCATGCTGGCGGCGAGGGCGTCTTCCAGTTGCTCGCCACGAAAGTGCGAAAACAGGTGCTGGCGTTGCATCAGCGAATGCTTGGCGAGGTTGTCGAGGTAGCCCGATACCTCGTAATACATGACCCCCATGAGGATCGCGCTCCAGGCCACGAACAGCGAGCTGTACAGCGCCAGCAAACGACTGCTGGAAGAGCGCCAGCCGTCAGACGGGTTCGGCAATGACATAGCCGGAGCCCCGTACCGTGCGGATCAGCGGAACGTTGCCGGCGGCGTCGATCTTCTTGCGCAGGCGGCCGATGTGCACGTCGATCAGGTTGGTGCCCGGGTCGAAGTGATAACCCCAGACCTCTTCGAAAATCATCATCCGCGAAAGGATCTGGCCACTGTTGCGCATGAGAAATTCGAGCAGTTTGTACTCGGTCGGCAGCAGCGTCAGCACCTGGTCGGCACGGCGCGCTTCGTGGCTGATCAAGTCGAGTTCGAGGTCAGCGACCTGCAGCGTCGTCGCTTGCGTGGCGACGCTGGTCTGGCGGCGCAACAGCACTTCGACCCGCGCGGCCATTTCGTCGGTGGCGAACGGCTTGGTCAGGTAATCGTCACCGCCAGCGCGCAAGCCACGCACGCGCTCGTCGACGTCGGAAAGGGCGCTGATCATCAGAATCGGCGTCGCCACGCCCATGGTGCGCAGAGTGGTGACAATGGCCAGGCCATCCAGCTCGGGCAGCATGCGGTCAAGGGTGATCAGGTCGTAATTGCCGCTCACGGCGCGGTCGAGGCCTTCGCGGCCATTGTCGACCCAGTCGACATCGAGCCCGTGGCTGCTGAGTTCGGCGACGATTTCCCGAGCGGTCACGGCGTCGTCTTCGATGGTCAAGATACGAGTCATAGGCAGGCCTGCTGATCGGTTCAAACGGAATGGCAGCATTTTGCCAAGAAATTCCGCTGACGCTTTAAATTAACTTTCATCTTCAGGCTGTCACAAATGCAGATTTCAGCGCGCCAGCCAATGCAGAAAACCCGCTGATAACCCGCAGTTGTTGCAAATTGCATGGTCTGAGGAAGTTCATCTTTTCTAAATGATTGAAAATCATGAATTTATTTTGTTCTGACGACTGGCACGGTCGCTGCAATTGCTCCGTTGAGTACTTGTAACATCATTTTTCATGCGTGGAGCAGAACAACAATGAACAGATCTTCTGATGGATTTTATTCTGCCGTTGAAGAGTCAAGCAGCGTTTCGGGTGTGTCCTGGGGCGCGATTTTCGCGGGCGCTGCGGCGGCTGCGGCGTTGTCGATGATTCTGGTGTTGCTCGGCTTCGGTCTGGGTTTCTCCGCTGTTTCGCCCTGGGCCGGAGAAGGCGTCAGCGCCAAGGGCCTGGGTATTTCGACGATTGTCTGGCTGGCAGTGACGCAAATCATCGCCTCTGGCATGGGTGGCTATATTGCCGGTCGCCTGCGGGTGAAGTGGGCGAACATGCACGGTGACGAGGTGTATTTCCGCGACACCGCGCACGGTTTCCTCGCTTGGTGCGTGGCCACACTGGTCACCGCGATGCTGGTGGTCGGCTCGGTCAGCAGCGTCGTCAGCGGCGGTGTGCAGGCCGGTGCCAATGTTGTCGGCGGTGCTGCCGGTGCGATGAGTCAGGCGGCCGGTTCGGCGGCTGCCAACACTGACAGCGATCAGTACGGCTATTTCGTCGACAGCCTGTTTCGCGACGACCGTCCTGTTGCTGTCAGCGATGACGCCGCACGCGGCACCGTGACCCGCATCTTCGCCCAGAGCCTGGCCAACGGTCAGCTCAGTGCCGAAGACCGTACCTACCTGGCCCAACTGGTCGCCCAGCGAACCAACCTGAGTCAGGCCGATGCTGAACGTCGTGTCGACGAGATCTACGCCAGCACGCAGAAAGCCATCGCCGACGCCAAACTGAAAGCTCAGCAAGCCGCCGACACCGCCGCCAAAGTCGCTGCCTACACCTCGCTGTGGATGTTCGTCGCGCTGCTGGCCGGTGCGTTCTTCGCCAGCCTCGCCGCTACTTTCGGCGGTCGTCGTCGCGACGCGGTGGAATACGTCGAAGTCGACACCTACACCACGACCACTCCAGTCCGTTAAACAAGGAGCAAAACCATGCGCTCATTACTGCTGTTCTTCCTCGGCGTGCCTATCCCGATCATCATCCTGATCGCCCTGTTCGTGCACTGATCCCTCTGAGGCAGGATGCCTCTGCCGCTTTCATCTTCGGGTGAAAGCGGCTTTTTCATTTCTGGCTTATAGGGTCATGTATTTGGCCTGAACGGCAAGTGGAACTAGTATTTCTGACAGGTGGCGCCGCGTGATGAAAGTGCTGGAATCGGAGCGGGAATAGACAAGACGTTTATTCAAGTTTGCCTCGAGTGACTGACATGAACACGCGATTGAAACCTGAAAACGCAGGTACTCTTGATCCGGCCTTCGCCGATGCGGGGAAGCTAAAGTTTCCGTTAGACGGATTGCCTGATATCGAATCAGCAGCCGTATTGGCATTGCCTGACAAAAAGACTCTGGTTGGATTTTACCCGTTTGATTTATTCGGGTCGGCCACGGTTGCCCGGTTTCACGAAGACGGAACACTGGACACTGGATTCGGCGGGGGAAAGGGGTTTGTAGTAATTGCTTTGGAAAACGCAATCATGGCGCATGTTGTCGGGCTCAGTCTCTTGCAAGATGGCGCGTGGCTGTTGCGGGGTACCTATCAACAAGCAGGCTCTGTAGAGGGAATAGCGCTCGTGCGTTGTCTCCCTGATGGACAGCAAGATCCGTCCTTCGGTGAAGAAGGTGTTTGTTACCTTCGTTTCGATGAAATGGATAAGCCTGAGCTGATTCCGCCCGGCAATGTCAGTTCAGGTCCGCGACATTGGAAGAGAGTACGGTCTTCGCGGGCAACTGCGGGATCGGGCAGTTCAGTCACAGAACAAGCGGATGGCAAGATAATCGTGGTTTCCAATGTCTTCGACGAATTCGTGAACTCGAACGGCATCATTCTTCGGCTCAACCCGGACGGGTCGAAAGACAAGACGTTCAATGATCATGGGTTTGCGCTGGTTGACTTTGACAATACATCCAATACGGCCTTGGGAGTCGCTACTCAGCCAGATGGCAAGGTATTGGTCTGTGGAAAATATACTGACGATACCCCGGGGCTACAGGGTGGTTACCTGATTCGTTTTGATAGTTCCGGCCATATCGATAATTCCTTCAATGATGGCCGGGCTTTCACGCTAAAGCACCGCTGGGTCGAGTTCAACGACATAGCGGTGAGAGAAGGCGATGGGAGAATTGTAGTCGTAGGTGCAGGTGCTCCAATGGGCACATTACAAGGCGCCATTGTTGTGCTTAATTCCAATGGTAGTTACAACCTTGTATTCAATGGAGGCCAACCTTTGTTTGCGCCCCTGCAAGAGGCTGGCGTTCACTGGAAAAAATGCGTATCGCAGAAGGATGGGGTAATCGTCGTAGCCGGTAATGGCAGCATTCGATATATCAACGGTGGGGATACGTATATTGCAGCCCGCTATCGTGCTGACGGCTCATTGGATCCGGCGTTTAACGGAAAAGGTTTCTACGTTTTTGATGATGAAACGATGTTTTGTTATTACAAGGATATGAACGTGCTGGACGACGGGCGAATCGTTGCCTGTGGCTATTACTTGCTTGATACATGGGAATGGGTGGTAGTCGGTGGGTGGGCCACACGTCTTCTGGGTTAAAGCAATCAGATTGCAGCCGCTTTCACATTGAATTGGAAGCGGCTCTTTGCTTTCTGCGGGGCCAACGGCGAGAATCGCCGCCGGAAGTGGATTGGCCGCTTTATCTCTTTAAGGATGAACACGTTGAACAAGAAGGAAATCAAACGCCAGTTGGTGGAAATGCTCGAAGCCGGGCGCTCGAAAACCGAAACGTTCAAAGCGTTGTCGGGTGGAGCGGTCAAAGATCGCGTGTTAGCAGCCTGGATCGGGGGGCGTGCGGATCCGGTCCTCAGAGAAAAACATTCACTTAAAGTCACCTTGCTGGTTGTGTTGACCTGCATCCAGGCATTGATCGGCGCAGTCTTCGGTTTCTTTCTGTTCTATGACGCAACCCCGGTTCTGGCACTCATCATGTTGCTGATCGCCGGTGGCATCCCGTTGTTGTTTGCGTGGGGTTTCTACAAGAACGTTGCAGCCGCTTACACCGTTTACGTTCTCCTCACCATCAGTCAGGTGTCGCGCATGTTCAAAGGCTATGAGGAAGATCCGTTGTCGACTGTGATCGCCGTCGGCATCACGCTGGCCATTGTGTTCTACGCCGCCTGGATCAAATCCCTGTTGTTTCCGGACCTGGGCTTTATTGGTGCGAAGAAGATCAAAGGGCAGTTCGTTTTCTCCAACTGATCGCTGGACAATCCCACCGTTTTTACTGGCCTGGATCAATATTTCCTCTGGTGATATCGCTTAACGTAAATGATCCAGGCCTTTGCTGAGGTATGAACTACAGTGCTTCACGCGCACCTTGTTGCGCTGACGGAGTACCCGCGTCGACGGCCCAACACAGCAACAATAAACGCGTCGACACGGTGTAGTGCAGCAAGGAGCTGACACCACCTCAACCGAACCTTCACGGACGAACATTGCAATGAACTGCCTAGAAAGATCCTTCGATATCCAGCCGTTGGTGCAGGCGGACATGATCGTGCACATCAACGGCCAGCCTGTCACGGCCGCCATCGGCGAAACCGTTCTCAGCGTTATTCAATCCCTCGGCCTGCGCCAGATCGCGCGCAACGATCACAACCAGATCAGCGGCGCCTACTGCGGCATGGGTGTGTGCCAGTGCTGTCTGGTGCGGATCAACGGTCGGCATAAACGCCGCGCCTGTCAGACCGTGGTGCGCGACGGCATGCAGATTCAAACCCAGGTCAATCGCATCACTGCGCAGGAGGTCGTATGAGCCTGCAACCGGTGATTGTCGGCGGTGGCCCCGCCGGGATGGCCGCCGCCATCGAACTGGCCCGTCACGGCGTGCGCTGCACCTTGCTCGAAGAAGCGTCGCGCCTCGGCGGCGTGGTCTATCGCGGGCCGCTGCGTGACGGCGTGCAGCTGGACTATCTCGGCCCGCGTTACGCCGAGGCGCTGGGCAAGCTGCACGGCGAATTTCAGCAGCAGGCCGGGCTGATTGACGTGCGCCTCAACCACCGCGTGGTCGGCGCTGAAGGCACCCGCGCGCTGGTGGTGCTCGACGACAACGAGCAACTGCATGAAATCGAATACGCACAGTTGCTGTTATCCGCCGGTTGTCACGAGCGCAGCGTGCCGTTTCCCGGCTGGACGTTGCCTGGCGTGATCATGCTGGGCGGCCTGCAGTTGCAGATCAAAAGTGGCGTGGTCAAGCCACGAGGGCCGGTGATCATTGCCGGCACCGGGCCGCTGTTGCCGCTGGTAGCGACGCAACTGCATGCGTCCGGCGTCCGTGTCGCGGGCGTGTATGAGGCCTGTGCATTTGGCAAGATCGCCCGGGAAAGTCTGGCGTTGTTGAACAAGCCGCAGCTGTTCCTCGATGGCTTGAGCATGCTTGCGTACCTGAAACTGCACGGCATCCCCCTGCAATACGGCTGGGGCGTGGTCGAAGCGCATGGCGAGGGCGAGCTGAAAAGTGTCAGCGTCGCGCCGTATTCGGCGACCTGGGAACCGGACCTCAGCCGCGTCGAGCGCTTCGAAGCGCAGACCCTGGCAGTCGGTTACGGCTTTATCCCGCGCACGCAGTTGAGCCAGCAGATGGGCCTCGATCACGGCTTCAGTGACGACGGTTACCTGCGCGCCAATGCCAATATCTGGCAACAAAGCAACGAGCCGCACGTGCATCTGGCCGGCGACATGGGCGGAATTCGTGGCGGTGAAGCGGCGATGCTCGCTGGCAAGATTGCGGCGACGTCGATCCTGCTGCAACGCGGCGTGCTCGAAGAAGAACTGGCGCGGGTGCGCCGCGACCGCTACTTGAGCAAACTCAAAGCCATCGTGCGTTTTCGTGCGGCGGTGGATCGCTACACCGAGCGCGGCGTTGGCCAGACCGCGTTGCCGGCGGCCGACACGGTCATCTGCCGTTGTGAAAACGCCACCCGCGCCGACATTGATCGAGCGCTGGAGCAAGGCGTGCAAGACATCGCCAGCCTGAAGATGCGCACTCGTGTGAGCATGGGCGATTGCCAGGGGCGCATGTGCGTCGGCTATTGCAGTGATCGTCTGCGCCAGGCCACCGGTCGCAAGGACGTCGGCTGGCTGCGTCCGCGCTTCCCGATTGATCCGATTCCTTTTTCCGCGTTCCAGTCCGTCGGCACGGAGGCCGCTGCCCATGAGTAAGTTCTACGACGTGGTCATTGCCGGGGGTGGCGTGATCGGGGCGTCCTGCGCCTATCAATTGTCCAAACGCAAAAACCTGAAGATTGCGCTGATCGATGCCAAGCGCCCCGGCAACGCCACCCGTGCGTCGGCCGGTGGTTTGTGGGCGATCGGCGAATCAGTCGGGCTGGGCTGCGGGGTGATTTTCTTTCGCATGATGTCGGCCAATCGCAAGCGCGAAACCCAGGGCGCGGCAGTGGCGGTGGATGCGAGCACGCCGCACATCCTGCCGGAATCGTTTTTCGATTTCGCCTTGCAGTCCAACGCGCTGTACCCGGCGTTGCACCGCGAGCTGAAAGAAAATCACGGAATGGATTTCAAGTTCGAGCGGACCGGGCTGAAATTTGTCATTTATGACGACGAAGACCGGCTCTACGCCGAGCACATCGTCGGTTGCATTCCGCATCTGGCCGATCAGGTGCGCTGGCTCGATCAAGCGGCGTTGCGCGAAGCCGAGCCAAGCGTCAGCCACGAGGCACGCGGCGCACTGGAGTTTCTCTGCGATCATCAGGTCAGCCCGTTCCGCCTCGCCGATGCCTACCTGGAAGGTGCGCGGCAGAACGGCGTGGACATTTTCGTCAACACCAACGTCACCGGGGTGCTGCATCACGGCACGCGGGTGACCGGGGTGCAAACGAGCGAGGAGGGCGTGTTCCACTGCAAGACGCTGATCAACGCCGCGGGCGCCTGGGCGGCGGATCTGAGCGAGTGGGCCACCGGGGTTCGCATTCCGGTGAAACCGGTCAAGGGCCAGATTCTGCTGACCGAACGCATGCCGAAGATCCTCAACGGCTGCCTGACCACCAGCGACTGTTACGTGGCACAAAAGGACAACGGCGAAATCCTTATTGGCAGCACCACCGAAGACAAGGGCTTCGACGTTACCACCACCTACCCGGAAATCGCCGGGCTGGTGCAGGGCGCGGTGCGTTGTCTGCCGGAACTGGCTGATGTGAATCTGAAGCGCACCTGGGCCGGGCTGCGTCCGGGTTCGCCGGACGAACTGCCGATCCTCGGGCCGATGCGAGGGGTGGAGGGTTACCTGAATGCGTGCGGGCACTTTCGCACGGGCATCCTGACTTCGGCGATTACCGGCGTATTGCTCGACAAATTGGTGAATGACGAGCCGTTGCCACTGGATATCGCCCCGTTCCTGGCGGACCGGTTTTCGGTGGCGCCGGTCAAGGAGCAACGCACGGCCGAACTGGCCTGACCTGAGCGACATGATCGTTCCCACGCTCTGCGTGGGAATGCCTCAAGGGACGCTCCGCGTTCCAGCTCGCGAATGGAACGCGGAGCGTCCCGGGCTGTGTTACCACGCGGAGCGTGGGAACAATCAGGATATTAGTGTTGACGGTGGCGGCCTCTTCGCGGGCAAGCCCGCTCCCACAGCGTTAGATGGCGTACACGAAATGTCGGTTCGACTCGACCACTGTGGGAGCGGGCTTGCCCGCGATGGCGGCGTGAGCTGCGCCACATTTTCAGGATTTTCGGGCTTCTTCTTCCAGCTGATCCGACTCGAACAGTTTGGCCAACTCTGCTCGGGCTTCCTGAGCGGTCTGCAGGACTTTGGCCTCGTCGTCGTAGACCGCGTGCTGCGCCTCCAGCACCTGTTCGTCGTGATGCTTGAAGCGCTTGATTCGTGCATCGGCCTGTTCCTGGGTCAGACCGAGCCCGACCAGCGTGCGTCGGCTCATTTCCAGGCTCGAATAATAGGTTTCCCGAATCGCCTCGGCGCCGAGATCGATCAAGCGGTGCACGTGCTGACGGTTACGGGCGCGGGCGATGATTTTCATGTGCGGATAGAGCTTGCGCACCACCTCGGCGGTCTTGATGTTGGTGTCCGGATCGTCGGTGGCAATGACGAAATATTCCGCTTCACCAACCTTCGCCGCATGAAGGATTTCCGGGCGCATCGGGTCGCCATAGAACACCGGTACACCGCCGAAACTGCGCGACAGTTCGATGGTTTCCACCGACGTGTCCAGCGCGACGAAATTGATATTTTGCGCGCGCAGAATCCGCGCGACGATCTGGCCCATCCGGCCCATGCCGGCAATCACCACGCGCGGTGCTTCGGTATCGATCTCGCGAAATTTCTCTGGCACTTCCACTGGCTGCACTTTCGGGCTGACCAGCCGCGCGCAAAGCAACAGCAGCAACGGCGTCACCGCCATCGACAGGGTGATGGTCAGCACCAGCAAGTCATACAGGCGCGGCTCGAACAGGCCCTGATCGCGACCGATCTTGAACACCACGAAAGCGAACTCACCGCCGGCCGCCAATACGATGCCGAGGCGAATCGCACTGATCTTGTTCAGGCCGCCCGCCAGACGCCCGACCACAAACAGTAGCGGCAACTTCAGGCCGATCAGCAGCAGCGTCAGCCCCAGCACGGTGATCGGCGCACTGAGCAGCAGACTCAGATTCGCGCCCATGCCGACGCTGATGAAAAACAGCCCAAGCAGCAGGCCTTTGAACGGTTCGATCTGCGCTTCCAGCTCATGCCGATATTCCGAGTCCGCCAGCAGCAGGCCGGCAAGAAACGCCCCCAGCGCCATCGACACACCGACCAGATCCATCAGCCACGCGGTGCCGATGACCACCAGCAATGCGGTGGCGGTGGACACCTCCGGCAAACCGGTCTTCGCCACCACGCGAAACACCGGACGCAACAGATAGCGTCCGCCGATCACCACCACGGCGATGCCGCCGAGCACCTGCAGACTGTGACGGATATCGTCGGCGGTACTGGTGTGGTGATCGACGCCGGCGAGCATCGGCACCAGGGCAATCAAGGGGATCGCGGCGATGTCTTGAAACAACAGAATCGCAAACGCCAGCCGCCCGTGAGGGCTGGTCAGTTCCTTGCGCTCGGCCAGACTCTGCAGGCCGAACGCGGTCGAGGAAAGTGCCAGGCCCAGACCCAGCACAATCGCGCTGTTCAGCGGTTGGCCAAACACCGATAACGCCAGCACGCCGATCACCGACGCGGTCAGCAACACCTGCGCCAGGCCGACGCCAAATACCGATTTGCGCATCACCCACAAGCGTCGCGGCGACAGCTCAAGGCCAATGATGAATAGCAGCAACACCACGCCCAGTTCGGAAATATGCGCCACGCTCTGTGGGTTGCCGATCAGGCCGAGCACCGACGGGCCGATGATCACCCCGGCGAACAGATAACCGAGCACCGCGCCCAGTTGCAGACGTTTGGCCAAAGGCACGGTGAGCACCGCCGCGAACAGAAACACGACAGCGGCTTGCAACAGATTGCCTTCATGGGGCATGGGTTTTACTCCTGACAACGGTACGGCGGGGGCGACAAGGATAAGGGTTGCAGCGGCTTTGCATCCACCCAAGATCCCTTGTAGGAGTGAGCCTGCTCGCGATAGCGGTGGGTCATTCGACGTCATCGGTGACTGATTCACCGCTATCGCGAGCAGGCTCACTCCTACAGGGGATTTGCGTCGTGGCTGTAATGTTTTGCATCAAATGGTTACATTTATAACCCCTGCGCATCAATTTCCGGAACCGCCATGGCCATCAACTTCGACCTCAACGACCTGCAAGCCTTTCGCGCGGTGGTCGAGCAGGGCAGCTTTCGCAAGGCCGCCGATACCGTACGCCTGTCGCAACCGGCGCTGAGCCGACGCATCGAAAAGCTCGAAGACGCGCTCGGCGTCAAACTCTTCGAGCGCACCACGCGCAAGGTCAGCCTGACCCAGGCCGGGCGCGGTTTCATGCCCAGTGTCGAACGTTTGCTGGATGATCTCGACGTCGCATTGCTGGGTATCAGCGAAGTGGCCTCGACGCGGCTGGGCCATGTCACCGTCGCTTGTGTGCCGTCGGCGGCGTACTACTTCATGCCGCGGGTCATCGCGCGTTATCACCAGCAGTTCCCGCGGATCAAGGTTAAGGTCCTCGACTCCAGCGCGCACGATGTGTTGAGTGCAGTGGTCAATGGCGAGGCGGATTTCGGTTTGAGTTTTCTCGGCACGCAGGATGCCAAAGTCGACTTCGAACCGCTTGTGCAGGAGTGCTACGTGGTCGCCTGCCGCCGTGATCATCCGTTGGCGCAGCGCAGCAGCGTGACGTGGGACGAGTTCTATCAGCAGGATTACATCGGCCTGGACAAGACCTCCGGCAATCGTTTTCTGCTGGACCAGGCGTTGGGCGGGGTGGTGCCGCAGCGTCAGAGCATCTGCGAGACGCGGCATGTGACGACGATGATCGGCTTGGTCGAGGCGGGGTTGGGCGTGGCGGCGGTGCCATTGATGGCGTTGCCCGGGCCGGATCATCCGATCCTGACGCGGGTGCCGCTGACCGCTCCGCAAGTGATGCGCAGTGTCGGCATCCTCAAGCGCCGGGGTCGTACGCTGACCCCGGCGGCACTGGAACTGGAGCGGCTGGTGGTGGAAATGAAGGTCCAGCCGCCAACGATCAGCGCTTGACCGAATCCAGCCCGGTGGCCTTGACGTCAGCCTGGGCAGCAGGCGCGGCGAGGTAGGCGAGCAGGGCTTTGGCTTCTTCTGGATGCTCGGCCTTGACCGGAATGCCGGCAGCGAAACGGGTCACCGACTGCACCGATTCCGGAATCTTCGCGACGAAGCTCACCCCTGGCACCGGCAGCAATTCGCTGACCTGCTGGAAGCCCAGTTGATAGTCACCGCTGGCGACCACCGAGCCCACCGGGATCTTGGCGATCATCTTGGCCTTTGGCTTCAATTGATCTTCGATGCCGAGTTTCTTGAACAGCTGCTGCTCGATGTACACGCCGCTGGCGCTGTCGGAGTACGCCACGGATTGCGCGCCGAGCAGGGTTTTCTTCAAGCCGTCGACGCTGCTGATGTCCGGTTTCGCCGCGCCTTCGCGCACCACCATGCCGATCCGCGAATCCGCCAGTTCGACCCGCGAAGCCGGGTCGACCTTGCCTTGTTTGATCAACTCGTCGAGGGCGTAGCCGACCATGATGACCACGTCGGCATGCTCGCCGCGCGCCAGACGATTGGGGATCGCTTCCGGCGCCTTGCCCATCGACGGGCCGAGGCTGGTGGTCAGCGTGTTACCGCTGGCAGCGGCGAATTTCGGCCCGAGGATTTTGTAGGCGGCGGTGAAACCACCGGAAGTCATCACGCTGAGTTCTGCGGCGTGGGCGCTCAGGTTGAACGCCAGACCGGCGAGGAGGGCGGTGACGGTAAAGAGTTTTTTCATGGCAGGTTTTCCTCAGGCCGCGACAGGTTGCAGACGACCACCGGCACGGCGGTACAGATAAAGGGTGGCGCACAAGGCACACAGCGCACCGATGCTCATCCAGTAACCCGGCGCGGCTTTGTCGCTGGTGTACTGGATCAGGAAGGTCGACATCGCCGGGGTGAACCCACCGAAAATCGCCGTGGCCAGGCTGTAGGCTAACGAGAAACCGGCGACGCGCACTTCCACCGGCATGATCTCGGTGAGGGCCGGAATCATCGCGCCGTTGTACAGGCCATAGATGAACGACAGCCACAACAGCGACAGCAACATGTGGCTGAAGCTCGGCGATTGCACCAGCAACGACAGCGCCGGATAGGTTGTGGCCAGCGCCAGCAACGCCATGGCGATCAGTACCGGGCGACGGCCGATGCGATCGGACAGCGCGCCGCCAATCGGCAGCCAGAAGAAGTTCGAAACGCCGACCAGCAGTGTCACCAGCAGCGCATCGGAAGTGCTCAGGTGCAGCACGGTTTTACCGAAGGTCGGCGCGTATACGGTGATCAGGTAGAACGCTGTGGTGGTCAGCGCGACCATCAACATGCCGCCCAGCACCACACCCCAGTTCTGGCCGAGGGTGCGGAACACTTCGGCCATGCTTGGACGGTGCTTGCGCGCAGCGAACTCTTCGGTTTCGGCCAGGTTGCGGCGCAGGAAAAAGATGAACGGGACGATCATGCAACCGACGAAAAACGGAATCCGCCAGCCCCAGTCGGCGATCGCCTGCGGCGCCATCCACTGGTTCAGGCCATAGCCGAGTGCGGCAGCGACGATGATCGCCACTTGCTGGCTCGCCGATTGCCATGCGGTGAAGAAACCCTTGCGACCGGGCGTGGCGATTTCCGACAGGTACACCGACACTCCGCCCAGTTCGGCGCCGGCCGAAAAGCCTTGCAGCAGGCGCCCGATCAGCACCAGCGCCGGGGCGAACAGGCCGATGGTTTCGTATCCGGGCACCAGCACGATCAATATCGTGCCGCTGGCCATGATCGACAGGGTGACGATCAGGCCTTTGCGCCGGCCGACATCGTCGATGTAAGCACCGAGCACGATGGCCCCGAGCGGGCGCATGAGGAAGCCTGCGCCGAATACGGCGAAGGTCATCATCAGGGAGGCGAATTCACTGCTTGCCGGGAAGAACACCGCGGCGATCTGTGTGGCGTAGAAACCGAACAGGAAGAAGTCGAACTGTTCGAGGAAGTTGCCCGAGGTGACCCGGAAAATGGCACCGGCGCGCGAGCCGCCGTGTGGGATTGAGGTTGTCATGGTAAAGGACTCCACCGCTTTTATGACGTGCGCTACGGGAGGGCGGCGCACGGTTTTTATTGAGGTGGATGGTGGCGCAGATGTAACAATCTGTTAATTGCATTGTTGGCATGGATTGATGTTCAGGGCGGATCAATCGAGTACATATCCATTGCTGCGGTAACGGCGGCTTAGGGTTCCGCCCTTACGGCGGGTCACCTTTTTCAAACGCCAAAAAGGTAACCCAAAAGGCTTGCTCCTACGTTCGGCCCTCGCAAGCTCGGGTCCCTTCGCTCCGGGATTGATCCGGGCGCAGCGGCTACGGTTTGCTTCGCTGCACCTACTTCCGCTGTGTCTGGCTGCGCCAGACGGTCGCTGCGCTCCCACGCCCGGATCAATCCCTGCGCTCAGCCTGCCGATGTCGCCGGTTAGGCAAGATCAAGATCAAGAGCACTCGAGCTAACGCTCATTGTTGAGTGGTTAGAAGCGGCGCATGGCTTGAGATATTCGGTGGATTTGCCCCTCACCCCAGCCCTCTCCCCCTGGAGAGGGAGCTGATTTGTGTTGGCTTTGAAGTTTGCGTTCGACTCGGTATTGCGCGTCGGCGCAACTCTCGCATCCACCACGATCAGTTCCCTCTCCCTCCGGGAGAGGGCTAGGGTGAGGGGCTCTTGATCTTGCTTTTGTTTTCCACAAACCCGTCGACAGCCACCCCCGGGCAAAAAAAGGAATGATTCGCGCCCCACGCAGTCGGAGTTCAGGTACTACCCAATTCAGGAGGTTCACCGATGAACAGCAAGACCCTTATCGCCAGTCTGGCTCTGGTTGCCGGCGTTGCCGGGATCCCCCCCCTTGTTCAAGCGGCGCAAACCTCAAGCGATCCTTCCGTTCAATCGCCAACCAGCGATCGTCAGTTGAAGGTCAACGACCGTGCGCCGGAGATGTATCAACGCAAGGACAAGGCCCTGCAGAACTGGAAGGCCAAAGGTCTGAAGGCGCCAATCGAGCAGGCGCAGTGGGTGCAGATCAACGATAAGTACGTGATGGTGATGATCACCAACGGCACGATTGTCGAGATGCAGCCGGTCGAGCGTTAAACACCGAATACCGGGAGAGCGTTACAAAACCTCTCCCTTGTCCCACAGATGTACCAGTTCACCCGGCGCCCGGTCCTCAGGCACCTTCAGCAACATTTCCCCCGATTTGTAACGCACTTCAATCTGATAGAAGCGCTGGTCCCCGCTCCCGGAGTCGCTGCTGTCCAGCGGCAGGCAGCCTTCGAGGACTGAGCAGATGCGTGAGCGTTGGCTGATGTCGCATTGCGCGAATTCAATTTCACGCGGGCGGCTCAGGCTGTGAATCGCGGCAACGCCACCCTGGCGGGATACACGCAAAACGGAATCGTCACCTAAATCGGGTAGCGTTTTCATACAGTCTCCTCAGCTTACTCAACGCCGACCTGCGCCCAGGCGTGCTGTACCGCTTCAACTTCCTTGGTGCCGAAGCGCTGGCCGGCGTGGTCGATCGTCAGTTTTGCGAACGCGTCGAATGTGGCGTCCTGGCTCAAGCGATCATCGCACAGCGTGTCGTACCAGATCCGTCCGGCCTTCTCCCAGGCGAAGCCGCCCAGTGCCCGAGCCGTCAGATAGAACGCGCGGTTGGGGATGCCGGAGTTGATGTGTACGCCGCCATTGTCCTCGCTGGTGATGACGAATTTGCGCATGTGCTCCGGTTGCGGGTCCTTGCCCAGCAAGGGGTCGTCGTACGCGGTGCCGGGGTGCGACATTGACCGCAAGCCCTTGCCCTGGATTTTCGGCATCAGCAGATCGGCGCCGATCAACCAGTCGGCCTGCTCGACCGTGTGGCCGAGGGTGTATTGCTTGGTGAGCACGCCGAACACGTCCGACAGCGATTCGTTGAGTGCGCCTGATTGATTGGCGTAAATCAGACCAGCCTCGCTCTCGGTTACACCGTGCGCCAGTTCATGGGCGATCACGTCGAGCGAGCGTGTGAAGCGCTGGAAGATTTCGCCGTCGCCATCACCGAAGACCATCTGCGCGCCGTTCCAGAATGCGTTTTCGTAACCCTGGCCGTAATGCACGCTGCCAATCAGCGCAAAACCCTGGTTGTCGATCGAGTCGCGCCCGAGCACTTTCCAGAAGAAATCATAGCTGGCGCCCAATGCGTCGTAGGCTTCGTCGACCGCCGGATCTCCCGACGGCGGCTGGCCTTCGAGGCGTACCGGCATGCCCGGCAGGAGCATTTTGTTCTGCGCATCATGCACGCTGCGCCGGGCCAGACCCGGTTTGGTCGTCTGCGGCAACACCGCCCGCGCCGGCGGCTGCGAAGGGCGGCCGGGGTTGGGCAGCAGGCTGCGTACGTGGTTGAGCGTCTGCATCGCGGCGTTGCGTTGCGGTTCCGAACCATGGGCAATGATCCGGTTGAGAATGTAAGGCGGGATAAAACTGCGCAGCAAACGAGAGTCGGTCATCAAAGCTTCCTTGTCGTCATACGATGTCGATATCCATGTGAGCCGCGGCGTGAATTTCGGTTCCATCGATTGCCATCGGCGCGTAATTCTGCGAAAAAACCCGCCCGCGCCCAACCGGGCCATCCTGATTGAGTCAACCACATGTCAGACGAACTGCAAATCATCGACCTGCAACCGGGCGACGGCAAAGCCGCCGTCAAAGGTGCGCTGATTACCACCCACTACACCGGCTGGCTGGAAGACGGCAGCGAATTCGATTCTTCCTGGAGCCGCGGCAAACCTTTTCAGTGCGTGATCGGCACGGGTCGTGTGATCAAAGGCTGGGATCAGGGCCTGATGGGCATGCAGGTGGGCGGCAAACGCAAATTGCGGGTGCCCGCGCATCTGGGATATGGCGAGCGGACGATGGGCAAGATTCCGCCGAATTCGAATCTGCTGTTCGAAATCGAGTTGCTGGAGGTTTTGACGCGGGAGGATTGAAACCGGATAGGTTTGTTTTGCTGAGGAATCGATGCAATGGATGCGTGGCAGGTGGTTTCACAGGTTGCCGACTGGCTGGTCGAAAAACATGCGACGCGCAGGGGCGCCACCTATAACTACATGTTGTTGGTGTCCGCTGCCGCGACATTGGGCAGCTGGCTGGTCTCCAGAGAATTGATCGCCAAGCGCAAAGCGCTCAAAACAAAGGTGGTCGAGACGCTGCAGACCCAGACTTTACGAGCGGTTTCTTTTGCGCAGGAGGCGGGCAGGCCAGTCAAACGCACTGCAACGCTGGTCCGCGAGGAAGAAATCTTCTTCGTCACGGTCGTTCGTCAGGACGATGAGGGGAGCGCGGAATCCTCCAGCGAGGCGTTGCACTCGCTGGAGGATGTCGACGTTTATTTGCGCAGCCGTACGCCGTTTATCCTGGCGGATTTCCGGCCTTAGCCACCACAATTGAGTACGCCGCAGTTTCACGGCAGGAGTGAGCCTGCTGGTGAATGGCTCATCGAGATCAGTTCAGGCGTCGACCCCGCGCCCAAACCGCTCCCGATAAACCGAGGGCGGTACCCCCACCACCCCACGAAACGCCACCCGAAAGCTCTCCACCGAGCGATACCCGCAGCGTTCGGCAATCTGCTCGGTCTGCTGATCCGTGCTCTCCAGCAACTCCCGCGCCCGGGCCAGTCGCTCGTGCTGCAACCATGCCTTGGGCGACTGCCCGCTGGCCTCGGTGAAGCGCCGCAAAAACGTACGTTCGCTCATCGCCGCTTCGCTGGCCAGGTCGCGCACTTCCAGCGGTTGATGCAGGCGCTCGCGAGCCCACTGCATGACTCGTGACAGGTCGTTGCGCGGCGTGGCGCTGACCGGAGTCGGGATGAATTGCGCCTGGCCGCCGGTGCGTTGTGGCGACATTACCAGTCGCCGCGCGACGCTGTTGGCGACTTGCGTGCCGAAGTCGCGGGCGACCAGGTGCAGGCAGGCGTCGATGCCGGCGGCGCTGCCGGCTGAGGTGATCAGTTGGCCGGCGTCGACATAGAGCACGTCCGGGTCGACTGCGATGGCCGGGAAGCGTTGTGCCAGTTCGTCGGTGTAGCGCCAGTGCGTGGTGGCGCGGTGGCCGTCGAGCAAACCAGTAGCTGCCAGCACGAAGACGCCGGAGCAGATCGACAACAATCGCGCGCCGCGGGCGTGGGCCTGGCGCAGGGCGTCGAGCAGTGCTTCGGGTACCGCCGCGTTACGGTCGCGCCAGCCGGGAATGATGATGGTGCGTGCCTCGGTCAATATTTCCAGACCGCCGTCGGCCAGCACCTGAATGCCGCCCGTGGCGCGCATTGGCCCCTGATCGACCGCGGCAATCGCGTGTGCATACCACGGGAAGTCGAACTCCGGCCGGGCGAGGCCGAAGATCTCCACGGCGATGCCGAACTCGAATGTGCAGAGGCCGTCGTAGGCCAGAATCGCGACCAGATTGGAGGATGTGGGCATTTGGCGGAAAATTCCCGGTAGGTGTCTTGTCCGCCACTGTAGCGGCAAGCGAGCCGGCGATAAAGTCTGTTCACACCTGAACAGAAGCAAGGAGCCACACCCATGACCAGCCTGGTTCGCGACATTCCTGCTGCCCCCTCGGCGATTGCCCTGATGCACTTCAGCAATCGTCTGACCTTCGAAACCGATTGTTCCGACGTCTTCAGCAGCTACGAGGCCGGCGACGTCGACTTTGTCCTGGTCGACGTGCGCGGGCCGCTGGCGTTCGAACGCGGGCATGTGCCGGGCGCGATCAATATCCCGACGCGCTTGCTCACCGCGACCGAGCTGGCGAGCTATCCGAAAAGCACGCTGTTTGTGGTCTATTGCGCCGGCCCGCATTGCAACGGTGCGAACAAGGCTGCGGTGAAACTGGCGGCGCTCGGCTACCCGGTCAAGGAGATGATCGGTGGTGTCACCGGTTGGCTCGATGAGGGCTTCAAACTGAGTGTTGCGCAACCCGCCAAGGCACCGATGGCCTGCGAATGCTGACCCGTTAATAGAAAAATCCGGGCCAAAACGACGCTTGTCCTACAGCCTTTGCACCACGACGGCGCAGCCTTTGACCCCGGTCAAGCGCTGCGCCGAACTTACATAAGTATTTGTCGCTTAAACACAATTTGCCCTGTGCGCGCCGCCATAGACTGCCGGCCACGTCGGTTTTTGCCGTTCCAGGCCGGACCGAACGCTGACTCGAAGCTGCCAATAAAAGCCTCCGCACACAGGAGTTATAAATGAAGAAGCTAGTGATGTTCGGTGCCCTGGCACTGTCGATGTTGTCCCTGACCGCCGTGGCCGCCGACGCCAAGCCGATCCGCATCGGTATCGAAGCCGGTTACCCGCCATTCTCGATGAAAACCCCTGACGGCAAACTCACCGGTTTCGACGTGGACATCGGCGATGCCCTGTGCGCGCAGATGCAGGTCAAATGCACCTGGGTCGAGCAGGAATTCGACGGCCTGATCCCGGCGCTGAAAGTGAAGAAGATCGACGCGATCCTGTCGTCGATGACCATCACCGATGATCGCAAGAAGAACGTCGATTTCACCATCAAGTACTACCACACCCCGGCGCGCTTCGTGATGAAGGCAGGTTCGGGCGTGAAAGACCCGCTCACCGAACTCAAGGGCAAGAAAGTCGGCGTGCTGCGTGCCAGTACCCACGACCGCTACGCCACCGAAGTGCTGGTCCCGGCCGGGATCGAACTGGTGCGCTACGGCTCGCAACAGGAAGCCAACCTCGACATGGTGTCCGGTCGTATCGACGCGATGCTGGCCGACTCGGTCAACCTCAGCGACGGTTTCCTGAAAACCGACGCTGGCAAAGGCTTCGAATTCGTCGGCCCGACCTACGAAGACGCCAAGTATTTCGGCGGCGGCGCCGGCATTGCAGTGCGCAAGGGCGATACCGCGCTGGCCGAGCAGTTCAACAAAGCCATCACCGAAATCCGCGCTAACGGCGAATACAAAAAAGTCCAGGACAAGTACTTCGACTTTGACGTGTACGGCCATTAATACGCGTTAGAAAAAAAGTGGCCCCGCTTGCGCGGTGGCCACTTTTTTTATGCATTTTTTAATTGATCGAAATCCCCTGTGGGAGCGAGCCTGCTCGCGAAAGCGGTTTAACATTCGACATATCGATTGTCTGACCCAACGCATTCGCGAGCAGGCTCGCTCCCACAAGGGATTTGCGTAACCTCGCTATTCAGGAGTTTCCCCATGCAACGCATCGACCACATCCTGCCTTGGAGCCACTTGGGCAGTGAGCGTTCTCTGAGCGTGTTTCGCTATGGCGCAGGCACTCGCAAGGTGTACATCCAGGCCAGCCTGCACGCCGATGAATTGCCGGGCATGCGCACGGCGTGGGAACTCAAGCAACGTCTTAACCAACTTGAACAACAAGGCCGTTTGCAAGGCGTGATCGAACTGGTGCCGGTGGCCAACCCGATCGGCCTCGATCAGCACGTGCAAGGCGCGCACATGGGCCGTTTCGAACTGGGCAGCGGCAAGAATTTCAACCGCGCGTTCGTCGAACTCAGCGCGCCGGTTGCAGCGCTGGTCGGCGAGCAGTTGGGCGTGGACGCCGAGGCTAACGTCGCGCTGATCCGTCAGGCCATGAGCCAGGTATTCGAGGCGCTGCCGGCGCCGGCTTCGCAACTGGAAGCGCTGCATCGGCTGTTGCTGCGCCATGCCTGCGACGCCGATATCACCCTCGATCTGCATTGCGATTTCGACGCGGCGATTCATCTCTATGCGCTGCCGCAACACTGGCCGCAATGGCAATCGCTGGCGGCGCGCTTGCAGGCTGGTGTGGCGTTGTTGTGTGAAGATTCCGGTGGCAGCTCGTTCGATGAATCCTGCTCGACGCCGTGGTTGCGCCTGGCGCGGGCGTTTCCGCGGGCGGCGATTCCAGCGGCGAATCTGGCGACCACGCTGGAGCTGGGCAGCATGGGCGACACGCGGGTGGATCAGGCGCAGGCCAATTGCGAGGCGATTCTGGGCTTTCTCGCCGAGCAGGGTTTCATCAGCGGCGAATGGCCTGCAGCGCCGAGCGAATGCTGCGAAGGCCTGCCGTTCGAAGGCACCGAATACCTGTTCGCGCCGCACCATGGTGTGGTGAGTTTTCTGCGCAATGCCGGCGAATGGGTGGAGAAGGGCGATGCCTTGTTCGAAGTGGTCGACCCGTTGCAGGACCGCGTCAGCACCGTGCGCGCCGGCACCAGCGGCGTGTTGTTTGCGCTGGATCGCGGGCGTTATACGGAGCCTGGGATCTGGCAGGCGAAAGTGGCGGGGCGGGTGCCGTTTCGCACTGGCAAGCTGACCAACGACTGATCGATTTTCGTTGAGGCGGATGGCCTCATCGCTGGCAAGCCAGCTCCCACAGGTTTTGCGGTGAACAATTTTTTTGCAATCTCCCCCGCTCTCTGTGGGAGCTGGCTTGCCAGCGATGGCGTGAGCGGCAACACCGCTATCTTTCAGAATGTTAGGCTCCCCCCGAACCCGACACTCTGTGAAGGAACGCTGCATGTTAAAGATATTCGCTCTGCTGACCCTGTTGGCGTCCACCGCGGTACACGCGCAAACCACCTTGCAATCCGATCTGCCGCTCAAATACCTCGAACAGGTCCACCCCGATGCCGAGCCGCGGCCGCTGGTGATTTTCCTGCACGGTTACGGCAGTAACGAAGCCGATCTGATCGGGATGAAATTTCAGCTTCCGGCGCAGTACAACTACCTGTCGGTGCGGGCGCCGATGGAGCTCGGTGAAGGACGTTACCAGTGGTTTCGCAAAAAGGGCGAAGGAGCCTACAACGGCGAGACCGATGATCTGAAAGTCAGCGGCCAGAAACTGCGCGATTTCATTACTCAAGCCACGGGCAAATATCACACGACCCCGGACAAGGTGTACCTGATCGGTTTCAGCCAGGGCGCGATGATGAGTTACGAGGTGGGGCTGCGGCCGCCGCTGGTCATCGGCGGGTTTGCCGCGTTGAGCGGACGCTTGCTGCCGGTGCTGAAAAGCCAGTTGCAAGCCGGGCAGGCGCCGCTGCCGCTGCACATCTTCATCGGCCACGGCACCGCCGATGATCCGGTGCCTTACCGCCTCGGCACCGAAGCCAACGCGCAACTGCACAAACTCGGGTACAAGCCGCAGTTTCACGCTTACCCCGGCATCGGCCACAGCATCACGGCCGCCGAATTGCGCGACCTGAGCGGCTGGCTACAGCAGCTCAATCCTTGAGCAGGGTCTTGATCAGCGCGTCGTGACCTTTCTTGTCGCTGGCGCGGGAGATCACCTGCACCAGCGCCATTTTCGTCCCGGAGCCGGCCATCAACGTGGTGTTGAGGGTCTGGCCGCCGCCCTGAGTGGCGGTGCTGTCGACCTGGCGCAAGCCGAGGCCGCTGCCTTTGCGGGTCAGGCTTTTTTCGCTGAGCTTGTTGAAATCCGGCAGGGCTTTGCGCTGGTCTTCAATGAAGCTGGACACCGCACCGTCGAGGAACGGTCCGTCGTTGTCCTTGACGTTCTGCCCTTGCGGAATCTGGTTTTCAGCGGCGATGACCACGGTTTTCGTCGCCTGGTTGGTGTACATCGTGCCCTTGGCGCCGCTCGGGCTTGGCGGCAGCGGGTCGGCGACGAAACCTTTGGGCAGGACGAAGCTGAACTTGCCATCGAGCAGCGAGACTTTTTCGCTGGTGGATTTTTCCTTGGCCGCTTGCGCGTTGATCGCGCCGAGAGCGGCAACCGCCGACAGCAGCAGGACGGCAGCTTTTTTGCTCAACAATGACATGTGAATCTCCGTGGGATGGTCGCGCGAGGCGGGCGATGATCCCACGGAGCGGGGCGCACGTTCCAGCACGATTCGCCCGAGCGGTTACTGCGCCGGCGCACTGGTCACTGGCCGGGCCAGCAGTTTTCTGGTCACCCCGAGCATGGCCACCGACACCGCGACACCGACGATGAAACCGTTCAGGCCGAGGCTCGGCAAGGTCAGCGCCGACACCAGGCAGAACGCCGAGAATGAATACATGCCGGTCGCCGTCGCCCGCAACAGCGCGGCGGTGAAGGCCGGGCCGCGGGTCTGCTGCGAGAACACCGCCATCACGCTGCCGAGCACCGGGAACACCGCGAGCAAACCGCTCCAGCGCTCGCCGACGGTGCTGGCCAGCATCGTCACCGCCAACGTCAGCGCGGCACCGGCGAGCATGCGCCAGATCAGTCGATCGGACTTTGGCGCAGGAGCGTTCAGCACGGGCTGCACCAGCGGAAACAGATACGGCGAGGCCAGCAGCGCAATCGCCGCCACCGCCAACGAAAACGGCAGCGACGGCGGCACCAGCGACAGCAGCAGCGCCAGTACCGTCCAGACGGCCAGCGAGGCCGCGAGTGCCCACGGCCAGTTCGCCCGTTGCGCCACCTGCGCGTAAGTGATGCAGAAAGCAATCATCGCAAACATCGCCGATAGGGCTGCGACCGCCGATTGCGCGGCAAACTCCGGCCCCTGTTCGATGGCGAGGAAAAACAGAATCGGCCCTACCACCACCGGCAACCCCGACAGCCATCCGGCCACGCTCGGCCCCCAGCGTTTGCCCGCCAGCGAGATGAGCAAGAGGAAGGCCGGAATCAGCAGCAGTTTAAGGATCAGCACGCAGGTGTCTCCATCGGGATGCAGGGAGGCCACGTTAGCACCGTGGAAAAGCGATTGCTGCCTATGTTTGCAATCTTTGTATACAAAAACTCGAAAGCAATAACGGCTATGCTCTGACTATCAAGGTCGGCCGGAAGCGATGCGCGATGAACAGAACTTCAAAAATGCTTCGCGGCTGTTGCGGCATCGGCCTGTGGGCGCTGTTGCTGACGCCGACCTGGGCCAATTGGCAGGACGCGGTGCCGGGGGCGCAGATCATCGGCAGCGGCGAATTCAGCGTGTTCGGTTTCGACGTTTACGATGCACGGCTGTGGAGTGCCGCGCGCCCGCTGGCGAACGATCAGCCGTTTGCGCTGGAGCTGATTTACCGCCGCAAGATTTCCCGCGACGACCTGGTGCAGGCTAGCGTCGACGAGATCAAACGCCTTTCCGGTAATCAGGTGAGTCCGGCGCAATTGGCCGGTTGGCAGGCACAGATGGAGCAATCATTCGTCGACGTGCAGGCCGGCACACGGATCACCGGGGTGTATCTGCCGGGGCAGGGCGCGCGGTTTTTTGTCGGCCAGCGCTTGCAGCACGAGATCGACGATCCGCAATTCGCCCGGGCGTTTTTCGATATCTGGCTCGACCCGCGTACGCGCAATCCCGATCTGCGCGAGCAATTGTTGGGCACCCGCCAACCTTGACCTTCCACCGCACCGGGCGAACCGTCTAAGCTGCGTCCTTTCGACTTGTTTCTGGATGTGTGCGTGAAATTCAGCTTGCCCAAACTCGCCACCGCGCCGTTTTGCCCGCCGGAAGTGGCCGGCAGTGTTGCGGTCGACCCTTCTGCCTCGTTCTTCAAACGTGTACTGCGTTTTGCCGGGCCCGGTTTGCTGGTGTCGATCGGCTACATGGACCCCGGCAACTGGGCGACGGCGATCGAGGCCGGTTCGCGGTTTGGCTACAGCCTGTTGTTCGTGGTGCTGCTGGCGAGCCTCGCGGGGATGGTCGTGCAGTGCCTGTGTTCGCGGCTGGGCATTGCCACCGGACGCGATCTGGCACAGCTGTCGCGCGAGCGCTACAGCACCCCGACCGCGCGCTTGCAGTGGGTGTTGGCGGAAATCTCGATCATCGCCACCGACCTTGCCGAAGTGCTCGGTTGCGCCCTGGCGTTTCACTTGCTGCTCGGTTGTTCACTGACCTTCGGCATCGCCCTGACGGCGTTCGACACGCTATTGGTGCTGGCCCTGCAGAATCGCGGCTTCCGGCGGCTGGAAGCAATCATGCTGGTGCTGGTGGCGACCATCGGTGTGTGTTTTTTCGTCGAATTGCTGTTGATCAAACCCTACTGGCCGGACGTCGCCCAAGGCTTCAAACCCTCACTGGCGGCGATCAGCGATGCCGCACCGCTGTACCTGGCCATCGGTATTCTCGGCGCCACGGTGATGCCGCATAACCTGTATCTGCACACCTCGATCGTGCAGACGCGGATGATCGGCAAGGACCTGGCGAGCAAGCAGGATGCGGTAAAACTGGCGCGCATCGACACCATCGGTTCACTGGCGCTGGCGCTGCTGGTCAACGCGGCGATCCTGATCCTCGCCGCTGCCGCGTTTCACCAGTCCGGGCATACCGAGGTGGTGGACATTCAGGACGCCTATCACTTGCTCGATCCGCTGGTGGGCGGCGCGCTGGCCAGCGTGTTGTTCGGCGTCGCGTTGCTCGCCTCGGGGCAGAGTTCAACCTTCACCGGCACCATCGCCGGGCAGGTGATCATGGAAGGTTATCTGAACCTGCGCATCCCGTGCTGGCAGCGGCGGTTGATCACCCGCGGGCTGGCGTTGATCCCGGCGTTCATCGGCGTGTGGCTGATGGGCGACAACGCCATCGGCAAGTTGCTGGTGCTGAGTCAGGTGGTGTTGAGTCTGCAACTGCCGTTTGCTCTTTATCCGCTGATTCGCATGACCAATGACAAGCAACTCATGGGCCCGTTTGTGAATCGCTGGCCGACGCGGGTGTTGGCGTGGGGGTTGTTTGTGGTGATCAGCGGGGCGAATGGCTGGCTGATTTCGCAGTGGGTGATCTGATCTTTTGACTGGCTGAGACAGTGCCGGCCTCTTCGCGAGCAGGCTCGCTCCCACAGGTGGAGCGCATTTCAAGTGTGGGAGCGAGCCTGCTCGCGAAGGGGCCAGTTCAGACAACACACCTTCCGACGAGGGGGTTATCCGTCACCTTGTGTCAAAGCGGTCGAGCCTATACTGTATATGCACACAGTAAAGAGCCCGCGCCCATGCAAATCATCGACAAGCTGAGCATTCTCGCCGACGCCGCCAAGTACGACGCGTCCTGTGCGAGCAGTGGCGCGCCCAAGCGCAGCTCCGAGGGCAAGAGCGGGTTGGGCTCGACTGATGGCATGGGCATTTGCCACAGCTACACGCCGGACGGGCGTTGCGTGTCGCTGCTGAAAATCCTGCTGACCAATTTCTGTCTTTACGATTGCCAATACTGCGTCAATCGCCGTTCCAGCGATGTGCCGCGCGCGCGTTTCACCCCCGAGGAAGTCGTGGCGCTGACCATGGATTTCTACCGGCGCAACTGTGTCAGCGGGCTGTTTCTCAGCTCCGGCATCATTCGCTCGGCGGACTACACCATGGAGCAACTGGTGCGGGTGGCGAAGCTGTTGCGCGAGGAGCATGAGTTTCGCGGCTACATCCATCTCAAGACCATCCCCGAGGCCGATCCGGCGCTGATCGAGGAGGCCGGGCGTTACGCCGATCGCCTGAGCGTCAACATCGAACTGCCCACCGATGCCAGCCTGCAAACCCTGGCGCCGGAGAAGGACATTGGCTCGATCAAGCAAGCGATGAACACCATCTACACCGGCGTGCAGACCGTGCTTAACGAGCCGCGCGCGCCGAAGTTCGCCCCGGCCGGGCAGAGCACGCAATTGATTGTCGGCGCCGATGACACCGACGACAGCACCATCCTGCATAGCGCTCAATCCCTGTACGGCAACTTCCGTCTGCGCCGGGTTTATTACTCGGCGTTCAGCCCGATCCCCGACAGCCCGAAAAGCGTGCCACTGGCCGCGCCGCCGCTGATGCGCGAGCACCGTTTGTATCAGGCCGATTTCCTCTTGCGCAGTTATGGCTACAGCGCTGACGAATTGCTCAAGGGACCGGGCAATCTGGCGCTCGACATCGACCCGAAACTGGCCTGGGCGTTGCAGAATCGTGAAGTGTTTCCGCTGGATCTGAATCGTGCCGAGGCCTCGTTGATCGCACGCATTCCCGGCATCGGTCTGCGCACCACTGAACGTTTGGTCGAGTTGCGCCGACAGCGACGCATCCGCTACGAAGACGTCGCGCGCATGCGTTGCGTACTGGCCAAGGCCAAGCCGTTCATCATCACCAGCGATTACCATCCGCAGCAGGCCGAAGTCACCAGCCACATGCTCTATCAGCAATTGCGCGACCGGCCGATGCCGCAGCAGATGGGGTTGTGGGGATGATCAATCTCGATTGCGACGACCTGTTCGATACCTGGCGCCAGCAGGCGCGCTGGCTGCTCAGCCACGAAATCGACCCGAGTCTGGTCAGTTGGGCCACGCAGGGCGTCGGCGATCTGTTCGCCAATGACGACCCGGTGCCTGAAGGGCAGGGGCCGTTTCAGGCGCGCATTCCGCGAACGTTGCTCGACACCCTGGAACAGGCCTCGCGCTATCGCGGTGATCAGCGCTGGAGTTTGCTGTACGAAGTGTTGTGGCGCGTCAGCCACGGCGACCGTACCGCGATGATGGCCGGCGACAAACTCGGCAGCGAGTTGCAGCGGCGGATCAAACAGGTGAATCGTGAAGCTCATCATCTGCATGCGTTCGTGCGCTTCATCGAACGACCGAAAGACAGCGCCGGGCCCGAATACGTCGCGTGGCATGAACCGGCGCACGACATCCTGCACAGCGCCAGCGCGCATTTTATCGGACGCATGGGCCGCCATCGCTGGCTGATCGCCACGCCCCGGGACGGGGTTTATTACGATGGCGAGCAACTGATCCATCAGCGCCAATGCCCGGTGGAATGGCAGCAACTGGCGCAGAACGTTGACGATCCCCATGGTGATCTGTGGCTGACCTATTACAGCCACATCTTCAACCCGGCGCGGTTGAACCCCAAGGTCATGCAAGGGCATTTGCCGGTGCGGTTCTGGAAGAACCTGCCGGAGGGGGAATTGATTCCCGGGTTGATTACGCAGGCGCGGATGGGCAAGCAGGGGGATGGGCAGGCAAGCGGGATTGCGGCGCGGTCGGGTAAGCGGATTGCCTTGAAGAGCGAAAAGCCTACCCTCACCCCAGCCCTCTCCCGGAGGGAGAGGGAGCCGACCGAGGAGCCCGCCCGTACTACATCGACCTGAGAACTCGAGTCGAACTCAGGTTTTGAAAAGCCCAACGATCTGCTCCCTTTCCCCCCTCGCCCCCCTGGGGGAGAGGGCTGGGGTGAGGGGGAAAGGATCGCCAGCACACCACCAATATCAAGGCCTGTCACAATCAAAAAAGCCCTCCACCAATCACTTGGTGGAGGGCTTTTCTTTAGCCAGAACCGTCAAATCAAACCTTGACGATCCAGCCCGCTGGCGCTTCGATGTCGCCGGTCTGCACGCCGGTCAGCTCTTTGTAGAGCTGCTGCGTCACCGGGCCAACTTCGGTTTCGCTGTGGAACACATGCAGATGGTCGTTGTAGCTGATGCCGCCGATCGGGGTGATCACGGCAGCGGTGCCGCAAGCGCCGGCTTCCTTGAAGTCCGCCAGTTTGTCGATCAGCACGTCGCCTTCAACCACTTCCAGGCCCAGACGCGATTTTGCCAGTTCGATCAGCGACAGGCGGGTGATGCCTGGCAGCACCGATGGCGAGTTCGGGGTGACGAACTTGTTGTCGTGGGTGATCCCGAAGAAGTTGGCCGAGCCGACTTCTTCGATCTTGGTGTGGGTCATCGGGTCGAGATAGATCGCGTCGGCGAAGTTGGCTTTCTTGGCTTTCGAGCCTGGCATCAGGCTGGCGGCGTAGTTGCCACCGACCTTGGCGGCGCCAGTGCCTTGTGGGGCGGCGCGGTCGTAGCTGGAGATCTGGAAGTTGTGCGGGGTCAGGCCGCCCTTGAAGTAGGCGCCGACCGGAATGCAGAAGATCGAGAAGATGAACTCGGGCGCGGTACGCACGCCGATATTGTCACCGACGCCGATCACGAACGGACGCAGGTACAGCGCGCCGCCGGTGCCGTACGGCGGGATGAAACGCTCGTTGGCGCGAACCACGGCTTTACAGGCTTCGATGAACTGCTCGGTGTCCACAGTCGGCATCAGCAACCGAGCGCAGCTGCGCTGCATGCGCAGGGCGTTCTGGTCCGGGCGGAACAGGTTGATCGAACCGTCCTTGCAACGATAGGCCTTCATGCCTTCGAAGCATTGCTGGCCATAGTGAAGCGCCGTCGAGCCTTCGCTGATGTGCAGCACGTTGTCTTCGGTCAGGGTGCCTTTGTCCCACTCGCCATCGCGAAAGTACGACAGATAGCGTTTGTCGGTCTTGATGTAATCAAAACCCAGCTTGTCCCAATTGATGCTCTCGTTACCCATGACACCCTCTATCACTGAACAACCGCCGAAACGGTTCAAGGCTTCTGACGTTTTTTGGATGGGCACAACAATACTTCATTCTTGAGCGGTTTCGCAGCCCGGACTATCGGATCACAGGCAGATAAATCCCGTCGCACTCAAGAATTCGCGAGCAGGCTCGCTCCCACAGGTGAACGCAATTCAAATGTGGGAGCGAGCCTGCTCGCGAAGGGGCCGCCACTGTCTACAGATGCAGCGCATGCCCAAGAGCACGCAACGCCGCTTCCTGCACCGCTTCACCCAGCGTCGGGTGGGCGTGGATGGTGCCGCCGATGTCTTCCAGGCGCGCGCCCATTTCCAGGCTTTGCGCGAACGCCGTCGACAACTCTGACACGCCGACGCCCACCGCTTGCCAGCCGACAATCAGATGATTGTCGCGACGCGCGACCACGCGGACAAAACCGCTCTTCGATTCCAGGGTCATCGCCCGGCCGTTGGCGGCGAACGGGAAGCTGGAAACGATGCAGTCGAGCCCCGCAGCCTTGGCTTCATCGGGCGTCTTGCCGACCACCACCAGTTCCGGGTCGGTGAAGCACACGGCAGCGATGGCGGTCGGGTTGAATTCGCGGGTCTTGCCGCTGATCAGTTCGGCAACCATTTCGCCCTGCGCCATCGCGCGGTGCGCCAGCATCGGTTCGCCGCTGAGGTCGCCAATGGCGTAGACGTTGCGCATGCTGGTCTGGCAGCGGCTGTCGATCTTGATCGCCGAACCGTTCATGTCCAGATTCAGCGCTTCGAGGTTGAAGCCCTGGGTGTTCGGTTTGCGGCCGACGGCGACCAGCACCTGATCGGTTTCCAGATTCAGGGTTTCGCCCTCAGGGTCGCGCACCTGCAAAGTGCCATCGAAACCCAGCACGCTGTGCTTCAAATACAACTTAACGCCCAGTTGCTTCAACGCGTCATGCACGGGTTGCGTCAGCCCCGCATCGTAAGCCGGCAAGATGCGATCCTGCGCCTCGACCACGCTGACCTCGGCGCCGAGCTTGCGATAGGCAATGCCCAGTTCCAGACCGATATAACCGCCGCCGACCACGATAAAGCGTTTGGGCACCGACTTCGGTGTCAGCGCTTCGGTGGAGGAGATGATCGGCCCGCCAATCGGCAGGATCGGCAGGTTGACGCTGGTCGACCCGGTAGCCAGCACCAGATGTTCGCAGTGGATGCGCGTATCGCCCGCCTCAACGGTTTTGCCGTCGATGATTTTCGCCCAGCCATTGACGACCTGCACCTTGTGCTTCTTCAGCAGCGCGGCAACGCCGGTGGTCAGGCGATCAACGATGCCGTCCTTCCACTCGACGCTCTTGCTGATGTCGAGGGTCGGCGCGGAAACGCTGATGCCCAGCGCCGAATGCTGGCTGTGATGTTGCGTCTGGTGAAACTGTTCGGCGACGTGAATCAGCGCCTTCGACGGAATGCAGCCGATGTTCAGGCAGGTGCCGCCCAGCGCCTGGCCTTCGACCAGAATCGTTGGAATGCCCAGTTGCCCGGCGCGAATCGCCGTGACGTAACCGCCGGGGCCGCCGCCGATGATCAGCAGCGTGGTGTTCAAAGATTGCATGGGCGCCTTACTCCACAAACAAAGTGGCAGGTTGTTCGATCAGGCCGCGAATGGCCTGGATGAAGAGCGCCGCGTCCATGCCGTCGACCACACGGTGATCGAACGAGCTGGAGAGGTTCATCATCTTGCGAATGACCACCTGACCTTTGACGACCATCGGCCGTTCAACGATTTTGTTCACGCCGACGATCGCCACTTCCGGCAGGTTCAGCACCGGCGTACTGACGATGCCGCCCAGCGCACCGAGGCTGGTCAGGGTGATGGTCGAACCGGACAACTCGTCGCGACTGGCCTTGCCATTGCGCGCGGCGTTGGCCAGGCGCGAGATTTCCGCAGCGCTGTCCCACAGGCTGCGCGCCTCGGCATGACGCACCACTGGCACCATCAGGCCAACATCGCTTTGCGTGGCGACGCCGACATGCACCGCGCCGAGGCGGGTGATGACTTGCGCTTCGTCGTCGTAACGGGCGTTCATCTGCGGAAAGTCGCGCAAGGCCACGACCAGCGCACGCACCAGGAACGGCAGCAGGGTCAACTTGCCGCGGCTGGCACCGTGCTTTTCGTTGAGGTGCGCGCGCAGTTCTTCGATGGCGGTGACGTCGATTTCCTCGACATAACTGAAATGCGCGGCACGCTGCGTGGCGTCCTGCATGCGCTGGGCGATCTTGCGACGCATGCCGATCACTTGAATCTGTTCTTCGTCGTTGCGCTGGGCATAAGCAGCGGCAGCGGGTGCCGACGCGTTCGACTGGCCTTGCGCGAGATAGGCTTCAAGGTCTTCGTGCAGCACGCGACCGGCCGGGCCGCTGCCGCGCACCAGACGCAGTTGAATACCCAGATCCAGCGCATGTTTGCGCACGGCCGGCGAGGCGAGAGGGCGCTCGTCTGCTTCGCGAGCCACCATCGGGCCTTGGCAAACCGCAGCAGGACGCGGGGCAGCAGCAGGTTTGCTTTCCGCCACGGGTTCAACTTTCGGTGCCTTAGGTGTTTCTTTTACAGGAGCCGGCGCAGCCGATTCCTTGAAGTTGCCAGCGCCTTCCACTTCGATACTGATCAGCACACTGCCGACCGCCATCACTTCACCCGGCTGACCACCGAGCGCAATCACCTTGCCATGCACTGGCGACGGAATATCGACCATCGCCTTGTCGGTCATCACGTCCGCCAGTACCTGATCTTCAACCACCAGATCGCCGACCTTGACGTGCCATTGCGACAGTTCCACTTCTGCGATGCCTTCGCCAATGTCCGGCATCTTGATAACGTGCGTGCCCATTCAGACCTCCATGACCCGTTTCAACGCCGCGCCCACTCGGGACGGCCCTGGGAAATACGCCCACTCCTGCGCGTGCGGGTAGGGGGTGTCCCAACCGGTGACGCGTTCGATCGGCGCTTCCAGGTGATGGAAGCAATGCTCTTGCACCAGCGACACCAGTTCGGCGCCGAAACCGCAGGTGCGGGTGGCTTCGTGAACCACCACGCAGCGGCCGGTTTTCTTCACCGATTTGACGATGGTGTCCAGGTCCAGTGGCCACAGGCTGCGCAGGTCGATGACTTCGGCATCGACGCCGGATTCTTCGGCCGCCACTTGTGACACGTAGACGGTGGTGCCGTAGGTCAGTACGGTCACGTCCTTGCCCGGACGGGTGATCGCGGCGACGTCCAGCGGCACGGTGTAATAACCGTCCGGCACCTGGGCCTGCGGGTGTTTCGACCAAGGGGTTACCGGGCGGTCGTGGTGGCCATCGAACGGGCCGTTGTACAGGCGTTTTGGCTCAAGAAAGATCACCGGGTCATCGTTTTCGATGGAGGCGATCAGCAGGCCTTTGGCGTCATACGGATTGGACGGCATCACCGTGCGCAGACCGCAGACCTGAGTGAACATCGCTTCGATGCTCTGGCTGTGGGTCTGGCCGCCATAAATGCCGCCGCCGCAGGGCATGCGCAGGGTCATCGGCGCGGTGAACTCGCCGGCCGATCGATAACGCAGGCGCGCCGCTTCGGAAATGATCTGATCGGAAGCCGGATAGACGTAGTCGGCGAACTGGATTTCAGCGACCGGACGCAGACCGTAAGCACCCATGCCTACGGCCACGCCGACAATGCCGCTTTCCGAGATTGGTGCGTCGAACACTCGCGAGGTGCCGTACTTGGTCTGCAGGCCTTCGGTGCAGCGGAACACGCCGCCGAAGTAGCCGACGTCCTGACCGAACACGACCACGTTGTCATCACGTTCAAGCATCACATCCATGGCCGAGCGCAGGGCCTGGATCATGGTCATGGTGGTCGTGGTCATGGCAGTTTCCAGCTGAATATTATTGTTGTGATCGTTCATCTCAGATCCCCAACTGCTGACGCTGGCGCTTCAAGTGCTCCGGCATCTCTTTGTAGACGTCTTCGAACATGGTAGCGGCGCTTGGGATCTGGCCGCCGGCGAGGGTGCCGTACTGTTCGGCCTGTTTCTGCGCAGCAATCACTTCGGCTTCGAGTTCGGCGCTGACGGCGGCGTGTTCTTCGTCCGACCAGTGACCGACCTTGATCAGATGTTGCTTCAGGCGCGCAATCGGATCGCCGAGCGGGAAGTGGCTCCAGTCATCGGCCGGGCGGTATTTGGATGGATCGTCCGACGTCGAATGCGGGCCGGCGCGGTAGGTGACCCATTCGATCATGGTCGGGCCGAGGTTGCGCCGGGCGCGTTCGGCGGCCCAGGCGGAGGCGGCGTAGACCGCGTAGAAGTCGTTGCCATCGACCCGCAGCGAGGCGATGCCGCAACCGACGCCGCGTCCGGCGAAGGTCGTCGCTTCACCACCGGCGATTGCCTGAAAGGTCGAAATCGCCCACTGGTTGTTGACCACGTTGAGAATCACTGGCGCACGATAAACGTGGGCGAAGGTGAGGGCGGTATGGAAGTCCGATTCGGCGGTGGCGCCGTCGCCGATCCACGCCGAGGCGATTTTCGTATCGCCCTTGATCGCCGAGGCCATGCCCCAGCCCACGCCTTGAATGAACTGGGTGGCGAGGTTGCCGGAGATCGTGAAGAAACCAGCATCCTTGACCGAGTACATGATCGGCAACTGACGGCCCTTGAGCGGATCGCGCTCGTTGGACAACAGTTGGCAGATCAGATCGACCAACGGCACATCGCGGGCCATCAGAATGCTTTGCTGGCGATAGGTCGGGAAGCACATGTCATCGATGTTCAGCGCCAACGCCTGGGCGCTGCCGATGGCTTCTTCGCCAAGGCTCTGCATGTAGAACGACATTTTTTTCTGCCGCTGGGCGACGACCATGCGGTTGTCGTAAATGCGCGTCTTGAGCATCGCGCGCATGCCTTTGCGCAGGATTTCGACCGGCACGTTTTCGGCCCACGGACCGAGGGCGTTGCCCTGATCGTCGAGCACACGGATCAGGCCACGCGCCAGGTCAGCGGTGTCGGCGGGTTCTACATCAATGGGAGGTTTGCGCACCGTGCCGGCATCGGTCAGATGCAGGTAGGAGAAATCGGTTTTGCAGCCTGGACGGCCCGAGGGTTCAGGGACGTGCAGACGCAGCGGTTCATACGCTTGGGTCATGGCTTCTACGCTCGATCTTGTGAATTTCTTGTAGTGAGCTGGCAGTCATTCCTCGGTAGAAGAAATCTTGTCCTACAACAATCATAGGCGCGGCCAAGAAGAATATTTATCTGTGTTTCGTTGCGCTGAAGGTGATTTGCAGATAGAAATTCTGCATAAACATAAAAAGCAGGTGGTTTTGTCTCATGCGCAAACTGGACCGTACCGACATCGGCATTCTCAACAGCCTTCAGGAGAATGCGCGGATCACCAACGCCGACCTCGCCCGCTCGGTGAATCTGTCGCCGACGCCATGCTTCAACCGGGTCAAGGCCATGGAAGAACTGGGGCTGATCCGCGAGCAGGTGACGCTGCTGGATGCCGACCTGCTGGGGCTGCATGTGAACGTGTTCATCCACGTCAGCCTGGAAAAACAGGTCGAAGAAGCGCTGCAGCATTTCGAGGAAGCCATCTCCGATCGTCCGGAAGTGATGGAGTGCTACCTGATGGCCGGCGACCCGGACTATCTGATCCGGGTGCTGGTGCCGACGATCCAGTCGCTGGAGCGCTTCATGATGGATTTTCTGACCAAAGTGCCGGGGGTGGCGAACATTCGCTCGAGTTTCGCCCTGAAGCAGGTGCGCTATAAAACCGCGTTGCCATTGCCCGCCAACGGCCTGACCCTGGGCGCATAACGTGATCTGATCTGGCCTGATCCCTACGACCCGACCTGCTGAGGCCGATCGTTCCCACGCTCCGCGTGGGAATGCATCCCGTGACGCTCTGCGTCACTTCCTGAGGCGGAACGCGGAGCGTCCCTGGCGGCATTCCCACGCGGAGCGTGGGAACGATCAACTTCGGTGCCTGACCAGGATCAAAGCTTGTTGAGCGGAATCTTCAGGTACACCACGCCATTGTCTTCCGCCGCCGGCAGATTCCCCGCGCGCACGTTCACCTGAATGGCCGGCAACAACAGCGTCGGCATACCCAGGCCGGCATCGCGCCGGGTGCGCATTTCGACAAACGTCGCTTCGTCGATGCCGTCATGCACATGGATATTGCTTTTACGCTGCTCGCCGACCGTAGTCTGGCAATGTGATTGGCGGCCTTCTGGCGGGTAGTCGTGGCAAACATAGAGTTTTACGCTGGCGGGGAAGGCCAGCAGTTTCTGAATCGAAGCGAACAGCTGATGGGCGTTGCCGCCGGGGAAGTCACAGCGCGCCGTGCCGACATCGGGCATGAACAGCGTGTCGCCGACCAGAATCTGCTCGCCGTCGATCAGATAGGCCATGTCGGCCGGGGTGTGGCCGGGCACATGCAGGGCGGTGGCTTTGAGATTGCCGATGTGGAATGACTCGTTCGGCGCGAACAGATGGTCGAACTGCGAGCCATCCACGCAGAATTCCGGCTCCAGATTGAACAGCGTCTTGAACACGTTCTGCACCTGGCTGATCGAGGCACCGATGGCGATTTTCCCACCCAGCTTCTGCCGCAGATACGGCGCAGCGGAGAGGTGATCGGCGTGGGCATGGGTTTCCAGCAGCCATTGCACTTGCAATCGATGCGCCTCGACAAACGCAATGATCCTGTCCGCCTGCACGGTGCCGGTGCGCCCGGCGGCACCGTCGTAATCGAGTACCGGGTCGACGATAGCGCATTGGCCGCCGTCGACTTCGAAGACCACGTAGCTACAGGTCGAAGAGGCGGGGTCGAGGAAAGCTTCAATCTGCGCGGGCATGGACACCAACCTGAACAAGGAAAATGGGTTGCAACACTTTATCTAAAAACATAATGTTCGCAGCTTAAGTGACCTTCAAGGCCTCGTGCAAATGCAATCCAGTCTGACCGAATGTGAAGTCGCCCAACTGCGCGCCTCGGCCTCCAAGGCCTGCGCGCTGCTCAAGGCACTGGCCAATGAGGATCGTCTGTTGATCCTCTGTCAACTGACCCAGGGCGAACGCAACGTCGGCGAACTCGAAACCATGACCGGCGTACGCCAGCCGACGCTGTCCCAGCAACTGGGCATCCTGCGTGACGAAGGGCTCGTCGCGACCCGCCGAGAAGGCAAGTACATCTTTTACGGCCTCGCCAGTCACGAAGTGATCCAGGTGATGAAGACCCTGTCCGGGCTTTATTGCGGGGCGGTGCTCAAAACTCTGGGCCATCAATAAATGCCAGCGAGAACACTACTTACCCTGTGGGAGCTGGCTTGCCAGCGATGAGGGCTTATCAGCCAACATTTATGTGACTGACACACCGCTATCGCTGGCAAGCCAGCTCCCACAGGTTCTTTGGTTTGACCCGAACAAATCCTTGCGTGCAGCAAAAGGAACAAGCAATGAACGATCAACACTGGGGCCCATCCATCAGTGCCGATATCGTGGTCATCGGTGGCGGTTCGGCCGGGATTGCGCTGGTCGCCAGCCTGCTCAAGCGCGATCCGGCGCTGAACATCATCGTGATCGAACCGAGCAGCCATCACTATTACCAGCCCGCGTGGACGCTGGTCGGCGGCGGCGCTTTCGACGTCAAGGACAGCGTCCGCCCGATGAGCAACGTCATGCCCCGGCAAGCGCAGTGGGTGCAAGCGGCGGTCACCGCGATCAATCCCGAGCAACGCCAACTCACCCTTAACGATCAACGCACCGTCAGCTATCAGAACCTGATCGTCTGCCCCGGCCTGCGCCTGGCCTGGGAAAAGATCGAAGGCCTGCAGGACAGTCTCGGCCAGTACGGCGTGACCTCCAACTACAGCTATCAGCACGCGCAATACACCTGGGATCAGGTGCAGAAACTGCGCGATGGCCGGGCGCTGTTCACCCAACCGGCGATGCCGATCAAGTGCGCGGGCGCGCCACAAAAAGCCTTGTACCTGTCTTGCGATCACTGGCGTAAAAACGCAGTGCTGAACAACATCGAGGTCGAATTCAATCTGGCCGGAGCCGCGCTGTTCGGTGTGGCGACGTTCGTGCCGCCGTTGATGAAATACATCGAAAAATACAACGCACAACTGGCCTTCAACTCCAATCTGGTGAAAGTCGACGGCCCGGCGCAAACCGCGTGGTTCGAGGTCAAGGATGCCGAGGGCAACGTCAGCCGCGTGGCGAAAACCTTCGACTTGCTGCATGTCGTGCCGCCGCAGGTTTCGCCGGATTTCATCGCGCACAGTGCGCTGGCCGACGCCGCTGGCTGGTGCGAAGTCGATCCGCACAGCCTGCAACATCCACGCTTTCCCGAGGTGTTTGCCTTGGGTGATGTCTGCGGCACCAGCAACGCGAAAACCGCTGCGGCGGTGCGCAAGCAAGTCGTGGTGGTCGCAAAAAATCTGTTGGCCTCGCGTCAGCAACAAGCGCTGCCGCTGAAGTACGACGGCTACGGTTCCTGCCCGCTGACGGTGGAGAAGGGCAAGGTGATTCTGGCCGAGTTTGGCTATGGCGCAAAACTGCTGCCGACCTTTGCCCTCGACCCGACCGTTGCGCGCCGCTCGGCGTGGTGGCTCAAGGCAACGCTGCTGCCGTGGTTCTACTGGAACGGCATGCTCAAGGGCCGCGAATGGCTGACCCGCCTGTCCAGAGTCGACTGAGAAAACCTTATGTGGCTGGCAAGTGTGTTTGGCGTGGTGATGGGCCTGGTGCTGGGTTTGACCGGCGCTGGCGGCGGTATTCTTGCGGTGCCAGCGCTGGTGCTTGGCCTCGGCTGGAGCATGACGCAAGCGGCGCCGGTGGCGTTGTTTGCGGTGGGCAGCGCGGCGGCAGTCGGCGCTATCGATGGCTTGCGCCACGGCCTGGTGCGGTATCGCGCGGCGCTGCTGATCGCAGCATTAGGGGCGGTGTTTTCGCCATTGGGGATCTATTTCGCGCATCAGTTGCCGGAAAAGGTGCTGATGATCCTGTTCAGCCTGCTGATGGTCATGGTCGCCTGGCGCATGTTCAGAAAAGAGCGCCAGCAAGCGGGGCCGAGCGATCACGGTCACGCCAGCTGGGGCCAGAAAAACTGCATGCTCAACGAGCAGACCGGGCGCTTCGACTGGACCGCCAAATGCACCGCGACCCTGGCGGCGTTGGGCGCGGTTACGGGGGTGGTTTCGGGTTTGCTCGGGGTCGGTGGCGGTTTTCTGATCGTGCCGGCGTTCAAGCAACTCACCGATGTGCAGATGCGCGGCATTGTCGCCACCTCGTTGATGGTGATCAGTCTGATTTCTGCGATGGGTGTGATCGGCGCGTTTCACGCCGGCGTGCGGATCGACAGCCAGGGCGCGGCGTTCATTATCGCCAGCGTGGTCGGCATGATCATCGGCCGCAAACTCTGTGCGCGGGTGCCGGCGCGGGCCTTGCAGCTCGGGTTTGCAAGTGTCTGCGTGGTGGTGGCGGGGTACATGTTGCTACGGGCCTGAGGAGAAACCCTCGCAGCCCGGCCCGGGCTGCGAGGGTTCAGCGGTTTACAACACCAGATGCGGCAGCCACAGGGAAATGGCCGGCACGTAGGTCACCAGCAGCAGTACCAGGAACAGCACGCCGTAGAACGGCAGCAGCGCTTTCACGGTGCTTTCGATGCTGACTTTGCCTATCGCCGAACCGACGAACAGCACGGCTCCCACCGGCGGTGTTATCAATCCGATCCCCAGGTTGACCAGCATGATCATGCCGAACTGCACCGGGTCGACCCCGATCCCGAGAATCACCGGCATCAGGATCGGCGTAAGGATCAGGATCAACGGCGCCATGTCCATCACCGTGCCGAGCAACAGCAGCATGACGTTGATGCACATCAGGATCACGTAACGGTTGTCCGACAGGGTCAGGAACATCGTGGTGATCTTCGCCGGGATCTGCATCAGGGTCATGATGTAGCCGAAGCTGGCGGCGAAACCGATCAGGATCATTACGATGGAAATCGTCCGCACGGTGCGGTGCATCAGTTTCGGCAGTTCGCTCCACTTGTAGTCGCGGTAGATGAACATGGTCACGAAGAACGACCACAGCACAGCGATGGCCGCCGATTCGGTGGCGGTGAAAATACCCGAGAGGATACCGCCGAGAATGATCACCATGGCCATCATGCCCCACAGCGCTTCGCCGACGATTTTCAACGCCTGGCGCATCGGGATCACTTCACCCTTGGGGTAGTTGCGCTTTTTCGCGAAGATCAGGCACAGCACCATCAGGCAGGCGCTCATCATCAGGCCCGGGACGATGCCGGCCATGAACAGCGAGGCAATCGACACGGTACCGCCGGCAGCCAGCGAGTAGAGCACCGAGTTATGGCTTGGCGGGGTGAGCAGGGCTTGCACCGAGCCGCTGACGGTCACGGCAGTGGAGAAGTCCCGCGGATAGCCCTTGCGTTCCATTTCCGGAATCAACACCGAACCCACCGAAGCGGTATCCGCTACCGAGGAGCCGGAGATCGCGCCGAAGAACGTCGAAGCGACGATGTTGACCAGTGACAGGCCGCCGCGCACGAAACCCACCAGTACGCCGGCACACGCCACCAGGCGCCGCGACATGCCGCCCTCGGCCATGATCGCCCCGGCCAGGACGAAGAACGGAATCGCAAGCAGGGAGAACTTGTTCACCCCCGAGGCGACCTGAATCATCACCGCCTGGAACGGAATGTCGATCCACCACGCACCGATCAGCGCCGCAGCGCCCAGCGCGTAGGCGACCGGCATGCCGATCAGGATCAATACGATAAAACTGCCCAGCAGAATCAGAGCGTCCATTAAGCGGTACCTTCACTTTCTTCAACCAGGTCGAACTGCACGACCCGACGTTTGCTCTGGTCACCGAGCAAGAGTTTTTCCAGCACGAAAATCAGCGTCAGCAAGCCGCCCACGGGAATCGGCAGGTAGGTCACGCCAACCCGCAGATCAGGCAGGGCGGCCATGAACTGGTTCCAGGTCGACATGCACAGCTTGGCGCCCCAAATGGTCATGAAGATGCAGATCGCGGCCATCAGCAGTTGGGAGAAAATCGCCGCGGCGGATTTCAGCTGCGGCGGCATGCGGTCGGTGAGCATGGCCACGGCCATGTGCGCACCGGCGCGGTAACTGGCGGCGGCGCCGATGAAGGTGAACACCATCATCAAAAGGATCGCCGTGGGCTCCGGCCAACTGGAGCCGGTGCCGAGCACGTAGCGGGCGAATACGCCCCAGGGGATCATCAGGGAGATTGCCAGGACAGACAGGCCGGCGACCCAGATGCACGTCATGTAGATCTTGTCGTTGATACGCAGCAGCAGATTCTTCATCGGGTTCCACCGTAACCGGGCGCGCCTCGAACAGCAGGCGCGCCGGGCCTTTTTTTCATGAGTACGGAGCGAGGGCGTTACTGAACGGCTTCGATTTTCTTGATCAGGTCAGCGTATTTCGCGCCGTACTTCTCGCGTACCGGAGCGGTGGCGTCGTAGAAGGGTTTCTTGTCGACGGTGATGAACTCGACGCCGGCGGCCTTGAGTTTTTCTTCGCTAGCAGCGGACTTCTTGTCCCACAGCACGCGCTCTTCAGCCTGGGCAGCCTTGGCGGCTTTCTTGACCAGGGTCTGCTGATCCGGGGTGAGTTTTTCCCAGGTCATTTTCGACATCACGATCGGCTCTGGCAGGATCAGGTGACCGGTCAGGCTGTAGAACTTGGCGTTCTGGAAGTGGTTGTGTTCGAGCAGGGTCGGCGGGTTGTTTTCCGCGCCGTCGATCACCCCGGTCTGCAGGGCGCTGAAGATCTCGCCGGTGTCCATGGCGATGCCGTTGCCGCCCATGGCGTTCATCATGTCGATGAACATCGGGTTGCCTTGCACGCGGATTTTCATGCCTTTGAGGTCTTCGAGCTTGCGCACCGGTTTCTTGGTGTAGATGTTGCGCGTGCCGCCGTCCATCCAGGCCAGGGCCACCAGGCCGAATTCGGAGTTGGTGATCTTGTCGAGGATCTCGTCGCCCACCGGCCCGTCAATGACGTTACGCATGTGCTGTTGATCGCGGAAAATGAACGGCATGTTGAACACGTTCACGTCCGGCACCACTGGGCCAACAATACCCAGGCTGACCCGCGACAGCTGGACCGCGCCGACCTGCATCTGCTCGATGACTTCCTTTTCCGAACCCAGCACACCGCCCGGGAAGTACTGGAAAGTCAGCTCGCCGTTGGTTTCCTTGGTCAGGGTATCGCCCATGGATTTTTCCGCCACCACGGTGGGGTAACCGGCGGGGTGAATGTCGGCGAATTTCAGTTTCATCTCCGCCTGAGCGGTACCGGCAAAGGTGAAGATCAGCGGGAGTGCAGCGGCGAGCAAGGTGCGTTTGAAGTTCATGGGGGTGAGTCTCCAGTCTTGTTATTTTTGTGTTCAAGGCGCAGCGGTGCAGCAGAGGGTTTAAAGCAAATCGTTGAACTGTGGTTCGGCGAGTCCTTTGACGCCGGGCTTCAGGGCGAACACGCCACCGGCCAGGGATTGCGGATCGTGGTCGTCGCCGGGGCGAATCGAAGCGACAAACAGGGTGCTCATGTCGCTGCCGCCGAAGGCACACATGGTCGGTTTCTTCACCGGCACTTCCAGTGAAAAATCCAGACGACCGTCCGGGGCGAAGCGGTGAATCAGGCCGGCATCGTTGGCGCAGATCCAGTAGCAACCTTCGGCATCCACAGCGGCGCCATCGGGGCGGCCGGGGAAGTGGTTCATGTCGACAAACACCCGGCGGTTCGACGGCGTGCCGGTCTCGGTGTCGTAGTCGAACGCCCAGATCAGTTGCACGTCGGGATGCGAGTCCGACAGGTACATGGTCTTGCCGTCCGGGCTGAAGCCGAGGCCGTTGGGCACGATGAAACCGTCGAGTTGCGCTTCGATCACGCCAGACTGCCCGGCGCCGTAGCGATAGAGCCGGCCTTCAGGCGCATTGAGGCCCATGTTCAGCACCATGCTGCCGGCCCAGAAACGCCCTTGACGGTCGCAGCGACCATCGTTGAGGCGCATGTCGGCGCGGCTGTGTTCGACGCTGGCGAGCAATTCGCTGTCGAGGCTGCCGTCGCTGTGCGGATGCAGGCGAAAGAAACCGCTTTCCATGCCGGCCACCCAGCCGCCACTGCGGTGGCGGCTGATGCAGGCGAGCATTTCTGGCGCTTTCCACGACGTCACGTGCCCGCTGGCGGCGCTCCAGCGTTGCAGCCCGCCGTTGGGAATGTCCACCCAGTACAGGGCGTTTTCTTCGGCGACCCAGACCGGGCTTTCGCCCACAGCGTTGCGCGCATCGACGATCAATTCGGCTTGCATACTGATTACCTCGTGTCGTGGTCGCGGGGATCAGTCGCCGAACGGGCCGGCCGCCACAAAGGCGCCGCCCTGGTAGATTCGCGCCGGGTCGTCAGCCGCCGGCATCGGTTGTGCTTCGACCTTGTCGCGGAACACTTCCGAGCTGTCCCTGGCTTCATAACCGAGGTGGCTGGCGTAGCGGTTGTCCCACCACACGTCTTTGTTGTCGGACATGCCGTAAACCACGGTGTGACCGACGTTCGGTGTGTACAGCGAACGCTCGAGCAGTTGCGTGAGGTCGTCGAAGCTCAGCCAGGTGTGCATCATCCGGCGGTTCTGCGGTTCCGGGAACGAGGAGCCGATGCGGATGCTGACGGTTTCGATGCCGTAGCGATCGAAATAGAAACTGGCCATGTCTTCGCCGTAGGACTTGGACAGACCGTAGTAACCGTCAGGGCGGCGCGGGGAACTGGCGTCGAGTTTTTCGTCCTGCTTGTAGAAGCCGATGACGTGGTTGGAGCTGGCAAAGATCACCCGCTTCACACCATGCTTGCGTGCGGCTTCGTAGATATGAAACACGCCGCTGATGTTGGCGCCGAGGATTTCTTCGAACGGGCGCTCGACCGAGACACCGCCGAAATGCAGGATCGCGTCGACCCCATCGACCAGTTGATGCACGGCCTGTTTGTCGGCCAGATCGCAGAGTACGACTTCTTCGTGATCATCGACGGCCGGGGCGAGGGCGGCGATATCGGACAAACGCAGCACATTGGCGTAAGGACGCAGGCGTTCGCGCAGGACTTTGCCCAGGCCACCGGCAGCGCCGGTCAGCAGCAGGCGATTGAATGGAGCGCGCGGAGTAGAGGTAGACGTCATGGCAATCCCTGAACACATTGTTATTAGGTTTGTTGTAGGTTGTCGTATGACTGCGCTGAAGTATCGGTAGGGTTCCGGGAACTTGTCAACGCGACTTTCGGTGTAGATGACGGAAGGGCCGAATCATTTTTCTGAACCCCTGATACCCGCCTTGCAATGCAATCCCCTTGTGGGAGCGAGCCTGCTCGCGAAGGCGGTGTGTCAGAGTTCATAACTGTCGAATCTGCCGCCGCCATCGCTGGCAAGCCAGCTCCCACAATAATTGGAGTCGGCTCCAATCCTTCTTTCCGCCACAAAACCCTGTGGGAGCTGGCTTGCCAGCGATGGGGCCCGCTCGAGCAATAAAAAAGGCTCCCGCTTACTTCAAGCTTTCGCGAGCAAGCTCGCTCCCACAGCGCAAACCACCAACCGTTACAACAACGAAATCGGATAGCTGATGAAAATCCGGTTCTCGTCGAACTCGTTGGTGCTGAAGTCGCGGCGGATGGTCGCGTTGCGCCATTTCACGTTGAGGCTTTTCAGCGGGCCACTCTGCACGGTGTAGGCCAGTTCCGATTCGCGGCCCCATTCCTTGCCGTCGTTGGTGCTGGCGGTGTGCACGTTATCGCCGCTGATGTAGCGGTTCATCAACGTCAGACCAGGAATGCCAAGGGCAACGAAGTTATAGTCGTGACGCAGCTGCCAGGAGCGTTCCTTGGCGTTGTCATAACTGGCGTTGTAACTGTCGTTGGCCAGGGTCCCGCCGCTGGTGCCGTTGACCCGCATCCAGGCATCGTCCCCGGTGAGTTTCTGCAGGCCGACGTAGAAGGTGTTGCCGCCGTATTTGGCCGAGAGCATGGCAAACGCGGTCTTGTTGTCGAGGTCGCCGGCCTGAGCGCTGCCGTCTTCCTTGCCGGTGAAGAAACCGAGGTTGGCGCCCAAGGTCCAGTCGCCGAGCGGCTGGCTGTGGCTGAGGTTGAAATATTGCTGCTGATAGATATCGGTCAGCTCGGCGTACCACACGCCGACCATGGTGCGCTTGTCGTTGAACGTGTACTCGCCGCCGCCGAAATTGAAGCGGTCCGAAGTGAACGCGCCGCGGCCGTTCATCGACATGTCTTCCATGCTCGCATCGTTGCGCGGGCTGTTGCCACGGAACTGGCCGCCGTAGACGGTCAGACCGTTGATTTCGGTGGAGGTGATCTGGCCACCGCGGAAGGTTTGCGGCAGCGAACGTCCGTCGTCGGAGCGCAGGATCGGCAACACTGGCATCCATTCGCCGACTTTCAATTCGGTCTTCGACACCTTGGCCTTGAGCGCGACACCGAGGCGACCGAAGTTGTCCGCCGGGCGGCCGTCATCGTGGATCGGCAGCAGTTGCGTGCCGCCGGTGCCTTTGCCGCCATCGAGCTTTTGCGAGTACAACCCGAGCACATCGAGGCCGAAGCCGACGGTGCCCTGGGTGAAACCGGATTTGGCATCGAGGATGAAGCTCTGCGTCCACTCTTCAGCCTTGCCCTGCGGGTTGGCCGGGTTGACGAAGTTGCGGTTGAAGTAGGCGTTGCGCAGGTTCAGCGTGGCTTTGCTGTCCTCGAGGAAACCTTCGGCCTGGGCGCTCATCGGCAGGGCGAGGACCAGACTGCTACAGCCGATCAGGCTCAGGGTCGAACGCGGTTTGAAATTGGAAACAGGTGAAGGGCGGACGGAATTGCGGGCGAGTGTGCTCACTGTGACGCTCCCAGATTCGCTTGTTGTTTTTATTATTTGTCATACGTCGTCGTACAACATCGATGCGGATATTTCCCATATTTTCGGGGATTGTCAACAGCAAGTTATACGATGACTCCCTGTCCCGACGCAGAACCTTGTGGGAGCGAGCCTGCTCGCGAATGCAGACTTTCGTTCGACATGGTTGTCGACTGATACACCGCTTTCGCGAGCAGGCTCGCTCCCACAGGGGGGGAAAGTGTTTTGCCGGGCGAATTGCGGCAAACTTGGCCCATCCTCCGCACAAGGCCTTTCGATGGATAAATACGCTCCGCGCCAATGGCAGCCGCACGAGAAGCCCAGCCTGCCCGGTTCGCCTTCGACGCCGTTGCACTCCAACCGCAAGCGCCTGGCCTATGCGCTGGTCGGTGTGCTGGTGGCGGTGACCGGCGGTTTGGGTAACTCGCTGGTGGTCGCCAACCTGATTTATCTGCAAGGCTCGCTGGGCGCGACCACTGCAGAAATGGCCTGGTTGCCGGCAGCCTTCGTGATGACCAACGTGTCGATGAACCTGCTGCTGGTGAAGTTTCGTCAGCAGTTCGGCTTGCGCGCATTCACCGAGGTGTTTCTGGTGCTGTATGCGCTGGTGACCTTTGGGCATCTGTTCGTCAACGATCTGAATTCGGCCATCGCCGTGCGAGCGGCGCACGGCATGGTCGGCGCGGCGCTGAGTTCGCTGGGCCTGTATTACATGGTTCAGGCGTTCCCGGCGAAGTGGCGGCTGAAGGCACTGGTGCTTGGCCTCGGCACCTCGCAACTGGCGCTGCCCCTGGCGCGGCTGTTCTCCGAAGACCTGTTGCAGATTGCCGAATGGCGCGGCCTGTACCTGTTTGAATTGGGTATGGCGCTGCTGTCGCTGGGCTGCGTATTGCTGCTCAAGTTGCCGCCGGGTGACCGCTTCAAGACCTTTGAAAAACTCGACTTCCTGACCTTCGCCATTCTCGCCACCGGCGTCGGCCTGCTCTGTGCGGTGCTGTCACTGGGGCGTATCGACTGGTGGCTGGAAGCCGACTGGATCGGCGTCGCCCTGGCGGCGTCGATCGCGCTGATCATCATGGGTCTGGCCATTGAGCACAACCGTAGCAACCCGCTGCTGATGACGCGCTGGCTGGGCAGCGGAACGATGATCCGCCTGGCGCTGGCGGTGACCCTGATTCGCATGGTCACTTCGGAGCAATCCACCGGCGCGGTGGGTTTCCTGCAGAACCTCAACATGGGCTATGAGCAGTTGCACAGCCTGTACGTGGTGATGCTGATCGGCAGTATTGCCGGGCTGGCGACCAGCGCATTGACCATCGACCCGAAACACTTGCTGATGCCGCTGATCATCTCCCTGGCGCTGATGGCCACGGGGTCGGTGATGGACAGTTTTTCCAGCAACATCACGCGCCCGCAAAACATGTATTTCAGCCAGTTTTTGCTGGCGTTCGGCAGTACGTTTTTTCTCGGCCCGACCATGGTCTTCGGCACGCGCAACGTGCTGACCAATCCGCGCAATCTGGTGAGCTTTTCCGTGCTGTTCGGGATCTGCAACAACCTCGGCGGGCTGCTCGGCGCGGCACTGCTCGGGACCTTTCAGATCGTGCGCGAGAAATACCATTCCAGCCACATCGTCGAGCAACTGGTGATGTCCGATCCGCTGGTGGCGGCGCGCGTGCAAAGTGGCGGGGCAGCCTACGGCGGATTTTTCGCCGACCCCGGCCTGCGCAACCTGGTCGGCATCCGCAGCCTCGCCAATGCGGCGACCCGCGAAGCGAACGTGCTGGCCTATAACGATGTCTTCATGCTGATCGCGGTCATTGCCGTACTGACCATGATCTGGCTTTCGATTCGCGCGTTGTGGCTGATGAGCACCACCAAAGCCATTGAGCCGATGCCTTCCGTACCATCAAGCGGTGCCACTTCTTCATGACCGAACCGACCACCACAACCACCAACGCCATTGCCGCCACGCCTGAAGGGCAGACGCCGCCGTCATCGCCAAACACCGCGCCACGCTCGTTGCGCGTACGCATCATCTCGTCGCTGGGCTTTGCCGCGATTGCTATCGTCGGCGTACTGATCGTGCTGTACGCCTGGCAATTGCCGCCGTTCAGCAGCGCCGTCGAAACCACTGAGAACGCGTTGATTCGCGGGCAGGTGACGATCATCGGGCCGCAGCTCAGCGGCTATGTGTTTGAAGTACCAGTGCAGGATTTCCAGTACGTAAAGGCCGGCGATCTGCTGGTGCGTCTGGATGACCGGATCTACCAGCAGCGCCTCGATCAGGCGCTGGCGCAACTGGCGGTGCAGCGCGCGGCGCTGGCCAACGTGGTGCAGCAACGCAACAGCGCCGAAGCGACGATCAAGCTGCGTCAGGCGGTGCTGGCCGACAGTGAAGCGCAGTTGCGCAAGAGCGAGGCGGATCTGCGCCGCAACAAGGATCTGGTCAGCGACGGCTCGGTGTCCAGGCGCGAATTCGACGTGACCCTCGCCGCCAATGCGCAAAGCACCGCCGCCGTGGCGCAAGCCAAAGCGAATCTGGAAATCGCCCGCCAGGACCTGCAAACCGTGATCGTCAATCGTGGCTCGCAGGAAGCCGCCGTGGCCAGCGCCGAAGCGGCGGTAAAACTGGCGCGGATCGATCTGTCGAACACGCGTATTGTCGCCCCGCGCGACGGCCAGCTCGGGCAGATCGGCGTGCGCCTCGGCGCTTACGTCAACTCCGGGGCACAGTTGATGGCGCTGGTGCCGGATCAGAAATGGGTGATTGCCAACATGAAGGAAACCCAGATGGACAACGTCCGCGTCGGGCAACCGGTGCGCTTCACTGTCGATGCCTTGAACCACCGCAAATTCACCGGGCACGTGCAGCATATTTCCCCGGGCACCGGTTCTGAATTCGCCTTGCTGCAGGCCGACAACGCCACCGGCAACTTCGTCAAGATCGCCCAGCGCGTGCCGGTGCGGATCACCATCGATCCGGATCAGCAGGAAGAGGAGCGGTTGCGGCCGGGGATGTCGGTGGTGGTCAGCATCGACACCGCGGCGGGTGACACACAACCGCATTGAGCCTGTGGGAGCCTGGGTTTTCCATCCGTTGCAAGCGAATGCTAGTCTTGGTCAACGCTGTCGTCAGGGAGCCCACATGGGCAATCACAAGATCGAAATTCGCCGCAGCAACGTCGAAAAAATTCTGCTGGCGGCGGAAAAAGTCTTCGCCGAAAAAGGCTTCGGCAGCACCGCCATGGCTGATATCGCCGCCGAGGTGCAACTGCCACGCTCCAATCTGCATTACTACTTTTCAACCAAGAGCGAGCTGTACAGCGCGGTGCTGTTCGACCTGCTCGAAGTGTGGAAGCAGGACGCGCTGTGCTTCGAGATGTTCGACGATCCGCGCGTTGTGCTCAGCAGTTACATCCGCGCCAAAATGAACCACTCGCGCAGCCGCCCGTACGGCTCGAAAGTCTGGGCCAACGAAATCATCCATGGCGCGCCGACGCTGGGCGAGGCGCTGGATGCCAGCCTGTATGACTGGGCGAAAATGAAGGAAGCGAAGATTCGCCAGTGGGTCGAGGACAAGCGGATTCTGCCGGTGGAGCCGTCGAGCCTGCTGTACATGATCTGGGCCTCGACCCAGCACTATGCCGACTTCGATCATCAGGTGAATATCCTGAACGAGCATCAGCCGTTGTCGGACATGCAGTTCGAGCGGGCGGTGCAGACGGTGACGAGTGTGATCTTGCGCGGGATCGGGTTGGAGCCCTAAGTCAAAAGATCGCAGCCTGCGGCAGCTCCTACATGATCGTTCCCACGCTCTGCGTGGGAATGCAGCCCGGGACGCTCTGCGTCCCATTGGAACGCGGAGCGTCCCTAGAGGCATTCCCACGCAGAGCGTGGGAACGATCAGTGGCGGTGGTTCAGGCACTTACGTGATACGGATTGCGCGGATCATGATTCCAGTCGAGAAACGGCTTGCCCGTTTCCATCGGCACCATCTCGATGCAGTCCGCCACCGGGCAGGTGATCTGGCACAGGTTGCAGCCCACACATTCGTCGTCGATCACCTCGTATTTATGCGTGCCGTCCGCCTGTTTCAAACTGCCGATCGCCTGGTGTGAGGTGTCTTCGCAAGCGATGTGACAGCGCCCGCAACCAATGCACGCCGCCTGATCAATCTTCGCAATCACCTGGTAGTTGATATCGAGGTATTTCCAGTCGGTGGTATTGCCCACCGCGCGCCCGGAAAACTCACTGATGTTGGCGTAACCCTGACTGTCCATCCAGCGCGACAAGCCGTCCTTCATCTCCTCGACAATGCGGAAACCGTGGAGCATCGCCGCCGTGCACACCTGCACCGCGCCGCTGCCCAGTGCGATGAATTCCGCCGCATCGCGCCAGCTGCCGATGCCGCCGATCCCGCAGATCGGCAAGCCTTGAGTCTGCGGATCGCGGGCGATTTCGGCGACCATGTTCAGTGCGATCGGTTTGACCGCCGAGCCGCAATAGCCGCCGTGGGTGCTTTTGCTGCCGACGGTGGGCAGGGCGACCATGTGCTCCAGATCGACGCTGGTGATCGAGTTGATCGTGTTGATGAGCGACACCGCATCGGCGCCACCGCGATGTGCGGCGCGAGCGGCGACGCGGATGTCGGTGATGTTCGGCGTCAGTTTGACGATCACCGGCAGCGAACAATAGGTCTTGCACCAGCGCGTCACCTGCTCGACGTACTCCGGCACCTGACCGACCGCCGCGCCCATGCCGCGCTCGGGCATGCCATGGGGGCAGCCGAAGTTCAGCTCGATGCCGTCAGCGCCGGTTGCCTCGACCAGCGGCAGGATGTGTTTCCACGATTCTTCCACGCACGGCACCATCAGCGAGACGATCAGCGCACGGTCGGGCCAGTCCTTTTTCACCTGGGTGATTTCGCGCAGGTTGATTTCCAGCGAGCGGTCGGTGATCAGCTCGATGTTGTTGATGCCCAGCACTTCCCGGTTATTGCCGTAATGCGCCGAATAACGTGAGGAAACGTTGACCGCTGCGGGGTCTTCGCCAAGGGTTTTCCAGACCACGCCACCCCAGCCGGCCTCGAAGGCGCGGACCACGTTGTAGGCCTTGTCGGTGGGCGGCGCGGAGGCCAGCCAGAACGGATTCGGGGCTTTGATGCCGGCGAAGACTATCGAGAGATCGGCCATTTACGCAGCCTCCACGTTGAGCATCAATTGCATGTTGATCGCCTCGGCGGCGAGTTTGCCGTGCTGCACGGCTTGCACGGTGAGGTCCTGATCGAGGCTGGTGCAGTCACCGCCGGCATACACGCCGGCAATGCTGGTGCGCAGGTTTTCATCCACTTGAATGCGCTCGCCCTGACGCTTGAGTTCACGCGCCAGCGGGTCGGCGAGGGCGCCGCCGTCGAAGCTCTGGCCGATGGCTTTGAAGATCGCGTCGGCGGCCAGCTCGAAGGTTTCGCCGGTGATTTGCAGGCGTCCGTCGACCAGATCGGTGCGGGCGAAACGCATGCCGCGCACATGGCCCTGAGCGTCGAGCAGCACTTCTTCTGGTTGCGCCCAAGTCAGCAAACGCACCTGATTAGCCTTGGCGATGTCCTGTTCGTGCAGGGTCGCACCCATGTCCGCGGCGCCTCGGCGATACACCAGGTTGACGTCGCGGGCACCAAGGCGGGCCATTTGCACGGCCATGTCGATCGCCGTATTGCCGGCGCCGAGGACGATGCAGCGCTCGGCCAGCGGCAGTTGCGTGAGGTCATCGGCCTGGCGCAGTTCGCGGATGTAGTCGGTGGCGGCGAGCAGGCCGGGCGCATCTTCGTGGGCCAGGCCGAGCTGCTTGCTGGCGTTGAGACCGAGACCGAGGAACACCGCGTCGAACTGTTGATGCAGTTCGCTGAGGGTCAGGTTGTCGCCGAGTTTCTGCCCGTGACGAATTTCGATGCCGCCAATCTGCAGGAGGAAATCCAGTTCCTTCTGCGCGTAATCGTCGACCAGTTTGTATTTGGCGATGCCGTATTCGTTGAGGCCGCCAGCCTTGTCCCGCGCTTCGAAAATCACCACGTCATGGCCGTGCATGGCGCTGCGATGCGCACAGGACAGACCGGCCGGCCCGGCACCGACTACGGCGATGCGTTTGCCAGTGGCGGCGGCGCGCTGGAACGGGTGTTCGGTGAAGTGTGCGTTGTCGACGGCGTAGCGTTGCAGCAGGCCGATCAGCACTGGCGCGCATTCCTGAGCGTTGTTGCGCACGCAGGCTTGCTGGCAAAGAATCTCGGTCGGACAGACCCGCGCGCAACTGCCGCCAAGAATGTTCGCCGAAAGGATTTTCTGCGCCGCGCCGGGCACGTTGTCCTGATGGATATTGCGAATGAACGAGGGAATGTCGATCTCGCTCGGGCACGCGTTGACGCACGGCGCGTCGTAGCAATACAGGCAGCGCGAAGCTTCCAGATGCGCCTGCCGGGCATTGAGCGGCGGCGCCAGATCGGTGAAATGCCCGGCGAGGGCGGCCGCGCTTTCGTGCGGGTGGGGAAGGTGGTTCAGGGAGTCGATCACGGTTTTTTGCCTCACGGTTATTTGAGGTTCTCTGCCTCTGTCGGGCAGTGGGTTTTGTGGTGCTTGTGATGGCCTCATCGCTGGCAAGCCAGCTCCCACAGGGATCTATGGCGTTCACAAAACCTTGTGGGAGCTGGCTTGCCAGCGATAGGCCGAAGGCCGCCTTCAGCGTTTCACAGCTGTCGGCTTGTGCATCTCTGCCCGCTTGCTCAACAAATCAAACACCGCCGGATACGCCGGCCGTTCGATATAGCGCCCGGCGCCGCGTTCGGCGCGCAGGTCGCCGTCGGCCCAGACCAGCCGGCCCTGGCTGACCGTGTGGCTGGGAACGCCGCGCACGGTCTTGCCTTCGAAGATGTTGAAGTCCACTTGTTGATGGTGGGTCTTGGCGGAAATCGTCCGCGTACCGTGCGGGTCCCACAGCACCAGATCGGCATCGGCGCCGACGCGGATCGCGCCTTTGCGCGGATAGAGATTGAAGATCTTCGCGGTGTTGGTGGAGGTGAGGGCGACGAAATCCTGCATCGACAAACGTCCACTGTTGACGCCTTCATCCCACAGGACCGCCATGCGGTCTTCGATGCCGGCCGTGCCGTTAGGGATCTTGCTGAAGTCGTCGCGCCCGGCGGCTTTCTGCTCGGCGCAGAAACAGCAGTGGTCGGTGGCGGTGGTGTGCAGGTTGCCGGCCTGCAAGCCATGCCACAGCGCCTCTTGATGCCCGCGCGGGCGGAACGGCGGGCTCATCACGTAACCGGCGGCGGTCTGCCAGTCGGGGTGTTGATAGACGCTGTCATCAAGCAGCAGATGCCCGGCCAGCACTTCACCGTAAACCGGCTGGCCCTTGCTGCGCGCATAGGTGATTTCGTCGAGGGCTTCCTTGGTCGAGACGTGCACCAGGTACAGCGGCGTACCGATGGTTTCTGCGATACGAATCGCCCGGCTCGCCGCTTCGCCTTCGACTTGCGACGGCCGCGACAACGGATGCGCTTCCGGCCCGGTGATGCCCTGGGCCATCAGCTTGCGTTGCAGGTGATAGACCAGCTCGCCGTTTTCCGCATGCACGGTCGGCACCGCGCCGAGTTCCAGGCAGCGCTCGAAGCTCGCCACCAGCGTGTCGTCGGCGGCCATGATCGCGTTCTTGTAGGCCATGAAATGCTTGAAGCTGTTGATGCCGTGGTGGCTGACCAGCTCGGCCATTTCCTCGCGGACCTGCTCGCTCCACCAGGTGATCGCCACATGGAAGCCGTAATCGGAGGCGGACTTCTCCGCCCAGCCGCGCCACTGATGAAACGCTTCCATCAATGACTGCTGCGGGTTGGGAATCACGAAGTCGATGATCGACGTGGTGCCGCCGGCCAGACCTGCCGCCGTGCCGCTGTAGAAATCCTCGCTGGCCACGGTGCCCATGAACGGCAGTTGCATGTGCGTGTGCGGATCGATGCCGCCGGGCATCAGGTATTGGCCGCTGCCGTCGAGCACTTCAGCGCCGGCCGGAATATCCAGGTTTGCACCGATGGCTTTGATCACGCCGTCAGCGCAATAGACGTCGGCGCGATAACTTTCATCATGGGTAACAACGGTGGCGCCACGGATCAACAGAGACATTCCGAGTTCCTCGCAGGCATGACCGACTGGTGTCGGTTCTAAATGTTTTATAGGTCTTCAGCACAGCAGGGTTTATTCCTGTCATGGCTGTCAGGAATAGAAACTAGTCGCGATTTTATAATTGAGCAAGAATATTTTTTATAAGCTTAGAATCGTTTTAAGTGTCTGAAAAATAACGATAAAAAACATAATTCACCAAAATGGTGAGCCCGTTCACCATTTTGACGCACTTGACAGGATGGAAATATGAGCAAGATTTCCTATGTGAAATCAGCCGCTTGAAGTTGAGCTGCAGCGGTTCGCTCACAAGGAAAAAAATCACAGTGCACCAGATTGAGTCCTGACAGTTCGGACAACTTGCCCGACGTTTAGCCTGAGCGTTCAGACAAGTTTCCGCGGGCCGACTGGATAAATAATTAAAACTGATGAATATCAGAAAGTTGCAAAGCGTTTAAAGCTCGGCCCTGTCGCTATGCGGGACACCCGGCACGTTTATTGATGCCGCCGCTGACACCATGGCCGGTGCATGAAAGTTGTCAGTTCCTCCGGCCATCGTCCGGCTCGCACCTGCGTGTGCCAGCCGCCTGATGAGCAAAAATAATCAGAAGAACAGTGGAGCGGCCATGCAACAGATCAGATCGCAAGTGAGCGAGCGCGACGGCTTGTTCGAGCTCGAAGCCGGCAGCGACGTCCTCGACAGTCCCCGTTATAACCACGACATGGCACCGACCAAGGTGCACGAACGCAGCTGGAACAAATGGCACATCACCGCGCTGTGGGTCGGCATGTCGATCTGCGTGCCGACCTATACGCTGGGCGGCGTACTCACCGCCTATTTCGGCCTGACGGTCGGTGAAGCGCTGCTGGCGATTTTGTTCGCCAACATCATCGTGCTGATTCCCCTGACGCTGAACGCATTCCCCGGGACCAAGTACGGCATCCCGTTTCCGGTGCTGCTGCGCTCGTCGTTCGGCATTCTCGGCTCCAATGTACCGTGTCTGATTCGCGCGCTGGTCGCGTGTGGCTGGTTCGGCATTCAGACGATGTTCGGCGGGCTGGCGATCCACCTGTTTCTGGGCTCGGTGTTCGAGGGTTGGAAATCCTTGGGCGGCACCGGTGAGGTGATCGGTTTCATGGTGTTCTGGGCGCTGAACCTGTGGGTGGTGATTCGCGGCGCCGAGTCGATCAAGTGGCTGGAAACCCTGTCCGCGCCGCTGCTGGTGGCGGTCGGCATCGGCCTGCTGGTGTGGGCGATGCCCAATGTATCGATGAGCGAGCTGATGGCGATCCCGGCCAAGCGTCCGGAGGGTGCCAGCGTGGTCGGTTACTTCGCCGCCGGGCTGACGGCGATGGTCGGTTTCTGGGCCACGCTGTCGCTGAACATTCCTGACTTCAGCCGCTACGCCAAAAGCCAAAAGGACCAGATCCTTGGGCAGATCATCGGCCTGCCATTGACCATGTTCCTCTTCGCCGCGCTCGGCGTGGTGATGACCGCGGCGTCGGTGAAACTGGTCGGCGTGACCGTGTCGGATCCGGTCACGCTGATCGGCCACATTCAGAGCCCGGTGTGGGTGGCGGTGGCGATGGCGCTGATCATCATCGCCACGCTGTCGACCAACACCGCCGCCAACATCGTCTCGCCCACCAATGACTTTCAGAACATCGCGCCAAAGGTGATCAACCGCACCAAAGCGGTGTTGCTGACCGGCCTGGTGGGGTTGGCGCTGATGGCCCATGAGCTGCTGAAAAAACTCGGTCTGATCGTTTCCGATGTCAGCCTGGAAAGCGTGTATTCCAACTGGCTGCTGGGCTATTCGAGCCTGCTCGGGCCGATTGCCGGGATCATGGTGGTGGACTATTTCCTGATCAAGAAACAGCAACTGGACCTGGCCGGCCTGTACCGCGACGACGTGTATCCGGCCTGGAACGGCGCCGGGTTCATCGCCTTCGGCGTGCCGGTGCTGCTGACCTTGCTGTCGCTGGGCAGCGATGCATTCAGCTGGTTCTACAGCTACGGCTGGTTCACCGGCTCGGCGCTGGGCGGTTTGATCTATTACGGGTTGTGCGTGATGCGCGCACAGCCATCGGTCGTTAAATCAGCGGTGTAAGTGAGGGCCCCATCGCTGGCAAGCCAGCTCCCACAAGGATTGAGTCGTACACACATTGTGTCTTCAACCCAGAACCTGTGGGAGCTGGCTTGCCAGCGATGGCGGCATGACAGACACCACAGCAGTACCCTTGATCGTTCCCACGCTCTGCGTGGGAATGCAGCCCGGGACGCTCTGCGTCCCTATCGGTATCAACACTGAGGAGATCCCCATGAACGCAGCCGTCGACGTTCTGCAATCGACCCATCAGCACATCAACCGCGATCGCCTGTGGGCCTCGCTCATGGAACTGGCCAAACTCGGCGCCACGGTCAAGGGCGGCGTCTGTCGCCTGGCCCTGACTGACCTCGACCGCCAGGCCCGTGACCTGTTCGTGCAATGGTGCAAGGAGGCCGGATGCAGCGTCACGGTGGATGCCGTCGGCAACATTTTCGCCCGCCGTCCGGGCCGTAATCCCGAGCTGCCACCGGTGATGACCGGCAGCCACATCGACACGCAACCCACCGGCGGCAAGTTCGACGGCTGCTTCGGCGTGCTCGCCGGCGTCGAAGTCCTGCGCACCTTGAACGACCTCAACGTGGAAACCGAAGCGCCGCTGGAAGTGGTGGTCTGGACCAACGAAGAAGGCTCGCGCTTCGCCCCGTGCATGATGGGCTCGGGCGTCTTCGCGGAAAAATTCACCCTCGCCGAAACCCTGGCCAAAGTCGACGCCGACGGGGTCACGGTCGGCGAAGCGCTCAACGCCATCGGCTACGCCGGTTCGCGCAAAGTCAGCGGACACCCGGTCGGCGCCTATTTCGAAGCGCACATCGAGCAAGGCCCGATTCTTGAAGATGAAAAGAAAACCATCGGCGTGGTCCTCGGCGCGCTGGGGCAGAAGTGGTTCGACCTCAAATTGCGCGGCGTCGAAGCCCACGCCGGCCCGACGCCGATGCACCTGCGCAAGGACGCACTGGTCGGCGCCGCAGTGATCGTCGGCGCCGTCAACCGCGCCGCCCTCGGCCACCAGCCGCACGCCTGTGGCACGGTCGGCTGCCTGCAAGCCTATCCCGGCTCGCGCAACGTGATTCCCGGCGAAGTGCGCATGACCCTGGATTTCCGTCATCTGCAACCGGCGCGTCTGGATTCGATGATTGCTGAGGTGAAGCAAGTCATCGAAGCCACTTGCCAGGCCCACGGCCTCACTTATGAACTGACACCGACCGCCGACTTCCCGCCGCTGTACTTCGAAAAAGGCTGCGTGGAAGCAGTGCGTGGCGCGGCACAAGGGCTGGGCCTGTCACACATGGACATCGTCAGCGGCGCCGGCCACGACGCGATTTTCCTCGCCGAACTCGGCCCGGCCGGAATGATCTTCGTCCCGTGCGAAGGCGGCATCAGCCACAACGAAATCGAAAACGCCGCCCCGGACGATCTGGCGGCGGGGTGTGCGGTGTTGTTGCGGGCAATGCTGGCGGCTTCGGCAATGGTTGCCGCCGGACAGCGCGCGGCCTGACAAGATTCGATGGCATACACTAACCCCTGTAGGAGCGAGCCTGCTCGCGATAGCGGTGCGTCAGGCTAGACGTGATTGACTGACCTGACGCCATCGCCAGCAGGCTGGCTCCCACAGGGATCTTCGGCGTGCCTGAGTCAGGTGGCCCCCCACAAATCCTGTAGGAGTGAGCCTGCTCGCGATGAGGCCAGTCAGTTCAGCGCAAAACCTCAACCGCACCCCTCAAGGCGCACCAAACATCATCGTCCAGTACACCCCTTCGGCGCTGCGCGCTTCACTGGCAAAGCCGGCGCCGACCTGGGTGAACATCGGGTTCATCAGGTTGGCGCAATGCCCGGGGCTGGCCAGCCATCCGGCCATGGCCTTGCCCGGTGAGCTTTGGCCGGCGGCGATGTTTTCGCCGATTTGCCGACCACGGTAACCGGCGGCGCGGGCGCGGTCGGCTGGCTGTTCGCCGTCCGGGTCGCGGTGGGCGAAGTAGTTGCCGTAGGCCATGGCTTTGCTATGGCCCTGCGCGGCGGCGCCCAATGCCGCGTTCCAGCTCAGGAGCCGTGCGGCGGCGAAGCGTTGGCGGCCGCACATCCGTGGGCGGGCGCGGGCGGCGTTGACTTCAGCGAGCAATGCCTTGCCGACGCTGCGGTTGTCACCGACGCGGTTGTCGAGCACCGGTCGCGCCAGCACCACTTGCCATTGATTGCGCGAGCGGCTGACGCCGATGTCGGCATAGGTCGCATCAAGCAGCGCGGCGCAGTGTTCGTCGAGCAACTGGTCGAAGGCTTCTTCGGCGTCCTCGGCACCGACCACGCGGATACTACGCACCGCCGAGGCCGCGTAGCCCGAGGACTTCAGCGCCTCGCGCAGGCCGCCGCCATAGTCATAACCGAGCGGCAGGGCCAGGTTCGCGTTCAGCCGCAACGGTGCCAGACGTTGCGCCGGGCGCCGCTCGCAGCGTTGTGGATGGGCGCGATAGTCATTGATCGCGGCCACCAGTTGCCGCTCCGCGCCGGCCTGGGCGGTTTCGACAAATAGCGCAGAAAGGATCAGCAGGCACAGCGAAACGAAGCGAGACGAACGAACGGCGTGGCGCATGGGGCGGGCGGCTCTAAAGGGGGACAGCGCAAAAAATCGAGTGAACCGCGGAATGCGGCGCGGGTAGGACTGGCGATTCGCGACTTGGTTCAAGCGATGGGTGGCGGTTTTGGAGCGGGGCGACAAAGGGCGTGATCAGACAAGATGCAATGTTGCGCTGGATGACGCCATCGCGAGCAGGCTCACTCCTACATTTGAAATGCATTCCCCTGTAGGAGTGAGCCTGCTCGCGAAAGGGCCCTTGAGAACGACTCGACAATCACTGATTCAACACTTCCTGCATCCACTGCAAATACTCCTCCCGCGCGGAAATCGAGTTATGCCCCGACTCCGGCACCACCCGAAGCGCCGCCACGCCCGCAGGGAAATTTTCGAGCAGGCGCTGGGTGCTGGCACGCGGAATCACCTCATCATCACTGGCCGCCAGCAGCAACGTCGGCACGCGGATATGCGCGGCATATTTGCCCGACTCGAAGCGATCCTTGAGTAGCCACTTCACCGGCACCCACGGGTATTGGCGTGCGGCGATTTCTCCGAGGCTGTTGTAAGGCGTCACCAGAATCAGCCGCTGCACCGGTCGCTGGCTGGCCAGGCGCACGGCGACACCCGAGCCGAGACTGCGCCCGATCACGACGATCTGCGGATGACTGGCGTAAACCTGATCGAACAGCGCCAGCGCATCCTCGGCAATTGCCGCTTCGGACGGCGAGCCGTCGCTGTCACCGAAACCGCGGTAATTGAGCAGGTACAGCGCGTAGTCAGGAAAAGCCTCGGCAAACTCCGGCAGATTGCGCGAGACGTCCTCGGCATTGCCGCCAAAGTACAGCAGCGCCCGCTGGCCGGTACGAGCGCGGGTCAGTACCGAAACCTTGGCGTCGGGCATCGACAAGGTCATCAGCGAGTCAGGGCTGGCAACAGCATTGGGCTGCGGGAAGTAAATCAGCGAACGCTGAAACACGAACAGCGCCGCACACAGCACCAGGTACACAGCGACGAGCAATGCGACGAGTGATATCAAGGTTCGGGACATTCGGCTATTTTTAACCGTGGGTGAAGGTGGGCCTCGCAGTGTAGTTCACTGCAACACTCGGCCGCTCGCCACATAACCGGCAACCGATCCATGCAGCAGGGGAGCCAGCATGAGCCACACTGAGGGTTATTCCCGCCGCCGCCTGCTCACGCTGGCGGCCGGGGTTTCGGCGGTCTTGAGCCTTGATCGGGCCTTGGCCAGCCGCACGACGTCCGCGACGACCGGAGGCCAGACCATGCAGACCCGCGCCATCCCCTCCAGCTCCGAGGCGATGCCGATCGTCGGCCTGGGCACCTATCGCGGTTTCGACGTGGCTCCCGGTGATGCGGTTTATCGGCAGTTGCCGGCGGTACTCGATCGATTGTTCGAAAAGGGCGGCACCCTCATCGACAGTTCGCCAATGTACGGCCGCGCCGAACAGACCACCGGTGAACTGCTGTCGATCCATCAGCCACGTTCGCCGGCATTTCTGGCCACCAAAGTCTGGACGCGCGGACGCGAGGAAGGCATCGCGCAAATGGAGCAGTCATTCAGCCTGCTGCAAACCGAACGTATCGACCTGATGCAGATCCACAACCTGCTCGACTGGCAGACCCACTTGCCAACGTTGCGTGAATGGAAGGAGCAGGGGCGCATCCGCTACATCGGCATCACCCACTACACGCCGTCGGCCTACGATGAAGTTGAAGCGGTGCTGAAGACTGAATCTGTGGATTTTCTGCAAATCAACTACGCCCTCGATGATCGCGGCGTCGAGAAACGTATCCTGCCGCTGTGCCGCGAACGCGGGGTCGCGGTGATCTGCAATCGGCCCTTCGGTGGCGGTGGCTTGCTCGCGCGGCTCAAGGGCAAGCCGCTGCCGGGCTGGGTTTCCGATGTGCAAGTCAACAGTTGGCCGCAACTGGCGTTGAAGTTTCTGCTCTCGCATTCGGCGGTGACATGCGTGATTCCGGGAACCAGCAATCCGCGCTACATGGCGGATAACGCAAGGGCTGGGTTCGGGCCGATGCTGACCGATGCGCAGCGGCATCAATTGATAGCGATGTTGGGGTAGCCGCAGCGGCGGGTTATTGCCAAAGCGTCTAAAGGACTGTCAGGTCTGACAGTGGAAAGGGCTGTCGCTGTGATCAATCATGGTGGCCTTCGGTTCTGACAAGGAAGGGCTGCCATGAACAGCGTCCGCCAGACGTTGACCGGCAGTCTAGTGGGCTGTCTGTTGGCAATGTCCCTGAACGCTTCGGCAGAGATGACGCAGTACATCTGTCTCGGACAGGAGAGTGGGCAGCAAGCGACGGTGCTTGCTGCGTCCGAGGCGCAAGCCATCAGGTCGGCCAGGATTCACTGGCGGACTGCTGGTTGTTATAAAAACGAGGCGCTCAACCGCGATAGCGCAGCGCCTCCAGCAACAACGCAAACGCCGGCGCTGCCTGGCGACGGCTCGGGTAGTACAGGTGATAACCGGCGAAGCTCGGGCACCAATCGGTCAGGACCCGCTGCAAATGACCGTCGGCCAGGTACGGTGCGGCGACGTTTTCCGGTATGTAGCTCAGGCCGAAGCCGTCGAGTGCGGCATTCAGTAATGGGTAGACGCCATTCAAGGTGATCTGCCCGGATACCCGCACTTTCAGGCTTTCGCCGTCCTTTTCGAATTCCCAGGCATACAACCCGCCGTTGGTTGGCAGGCGCAGGTTGTTGCAGGCGTGGTCGGTCAGGTCGCGTGGGGTTTGCGGCGCGCTGCGGTGGGCGAAATAGGCAGGGGAGCCGACCACGGCCATGCGCATGTCCGGGCCGATGCGGGTGGCGATCATGCCTTGCGCGACGTCCTCGCCCAGACGCACGCCGGCGTCGAAGCCTTGGCCGGCGATGTCGACGAAGCCGTAATCGCAGCACACTTCAACGGCGATGTCCGGGTAGCGCAAGAGGAAATCCTGCAGCACCGGGCGCAGGATCCAGTCCAGCGAATGGTCGGTGGCGCTGAGACGAATCTTGCCGGCCGGGGTGTCGCGCAGGGTGCTCAGGGCTGCCAGTTCCACTTCGATTTCTTCAAAGCGCGGGCCGATGGTTCGCAACAGGTGCTCGCCGGCCTCGGTGGGCGAAACGCTGCGGGTGGTGCGAGTCAACAGGCGCAAGCCCAGGCGTGCTTCGAGGCCGCGAATGGTGTGGCTCAGCGCCGACTGCGAAACGCCGAGCTTCGCTGCCGCTTTAGTGAAACTGCGCTCGCGGGCCACGGCGAGAAAGGCGAGCAGGTCGGTGGCGTTTTCTCGAAGCATTGATGAGTCATCCGCATAAGTTTTTTCGCATTCTAGGCGATTATTCGCAGAGTAGGGCTGGGTACAGTGGTGGCATTGACTATCAGGAGGAATCGCCATGAACCCGATTGCCGCTTCGGCGTTGACCCTTTCCCTGTTGGCGGGCGAGGTACAGGCCAATGAACCCCCACGCGTCAGCGTAACCCCGAATGGCTCGCAGCCCTCGGCCCAAGGCCCGGCGGACTGGTTTACCGGCACCGTGCGAGTGGATGCGCCGTTCAAGGGCACCGGGCAGGCGCGGGTCAGCGGCGCGACGGTGACCTTTGAACCGGGCGCGCGCACTGCATGGCATACGCATCCGTTAGGGCAGACGTTGATCGTCACGGCGGGCGCGGGGCTGGTGCAGGAATGGGGGCAGCCGGTTCGGCGGATCGGCCCGGGCGATACCGTCTGGATCGCACCGGGGGCCAAGCATTGGCACGGCGCTGCACCGACCACGGCGATGACGCATATTGCGATTGCCGAGGTGCTGGATGGGGAAGTGGTGGAGTGGATGGAGCAAGTGGGGGCTGAGCAATACCCGCAGACCGAGTAAACCCCTGACCCTCACCCCAGCCCTCTCCCGGAGGGAGAGGGAGCCGACCGAGGTGTCTTGCGTTATACGTTGACCTGGGAAAACGAGTCGATTATGGATTCACCACAGCACGTCCAGGTCGGCGCCTCCTCGAACATCCCCCAATCAGTTCCCTCTCCCTTTGGGAGAGGGCTAGGGTGAGGGGCTTTTTCAGGGCCTCAGATCATCTCCGGCAACGAAGAAAGCACCTTGTCCAGAGTTATCGGATACTCCCGCACCCGCGCGCCAGTGGCGTTATAGATCGCATTGGCCACCGCCGCACTCACGCCGCAAATCCCCAATTCACCGACACCCTTGGCCTTCATCGGCGAGGAAATCGGGTCGGTCTCATCGAGGAAAATCACCTCCTGATGGGGAATGTCGGCATGCACCGGCACTTCGTATCCGGCCAGGTCATGGTTGACGAAAAAGCCCAGTCGGGTATCCACCGCCAGTTCTTCCATCAACGCCGCACCGACGCCCATGGTCATCGCACCGATCACCTGGCTGCGCGCCGAGGTCGGGTTGAGAATCCGACCCGCCGCGCACACCGCAAGCATGCGCCGCACGCGCACTTCGCCGGTGGCGGCATCGACGGCGACTTCGACGAAATGCGCGCCGAAAGTCGACTGCTGATACTTCTCGGCCAGATCGCCGAATTCGATGCTGTCCTCGCCAACCAGGGCGCCGCCTTCTGCGGCATTGCGCAACGGCAGGGTTTTACCGCCAGCGCGCACCTGGCCGTCGACGAATTCGGCCTGGTCTGCCGCCATACCGAGTTTGCCGGCCACCGCCTCACGCAGTTTCACGCACGCGGCATATACGCCGGCGGTCGAGCAGTTGCCGCCGAACTGACCGCCCGAGCCTGCCGATACCGGGAAGTTCGAGTCACCCAGATGCACCGTCACATCATCAAGGCTGACACCCATCATTTCGGCGGCAGTCTGCGCGATGATCGTGTAGCTACCGGTGCCGATGTCGGTCATGTCGGTTTCTACCGTGACCTTGCCGTCGCGTTCCAGCCGCACCCGCGCACCAGACTTGACCAGCAGGTTGTTGCGAAACGCCGCCGCCACGCCCATGCCGATCAGCCAGCGGCCTTCGCGGCGCGTGCCAGGTTTGGCGTGGCGCTGATCCCAGCCGAATTTCTGCGCCCCAAGCTCCAGGCACTTGACCAGTTGACGTTGGGAAAACGGCCGCTCGGTTTTGACCGGGTCGACCTGGGTGTCGTTGAGAATGCGGAACTGGATCGGGTCCATGTTCAGCTGCTCGGCCATCTCATCCATGGCGATTTCCAGCACCATCAGCCCCGGCGCTTCACCCGGTGCGCGCATCGCGTTGCCCTCGGGCAGGTCCAGTGGCGCGAGGCGCATGCTGACGCGGCGGTTGTCTGCGGCATAGAGTAATTGGCTCGGCTGCGCGGCGAGTTCGACCTTGCCGTCGGCGAGGTTGCCCGACCAGCCTTCGTGAGCGATGGCAGTGAGTTTGCCGTCTGCCGTTGCACCCATGCGGATGCGCTGAATCGTCGCCGGGCGATGGGTGGTGTTGTTGGCCATTTGTGGGCGGGCGAGGGCGACTTTTACCGGGCGGCCAGCCATGCGCGCGCCGAGGGCGGCGAGAATCGCGTCAGCGCGTACGAACAGTTTGCCGCCGAAACCGCCACCAATGTAAGGCGAAACGATGCGCACTTTTTCCTTCGGCAAGCCGAGGGTCTTCGCTACATCGCCGACGCTCCAGGCGACCATCTGATTGGAGGTCCACAAGGTCAGTTGATCGTCGTCCCATGCCGCCAGAGTCGAGTGCGGTTCCATCATCGCGTGGGACTGGTCCGGCGTGGTGTAGGTGCGGTCAAACTGCACCGGCGCCGCGGCAAACGCCTTGTCGAAATCGCCGTGATTGACGTCGGGCAATTCGTCTTTCGGCTCGACGCCCAAATCGCGCACGCTGGCCAGATCGAACTTGCCCTCGCTGGTTTCGTAATCGACCTTGACCAGCTGCGCCGCCGCGCGCGCCTGTTCGAAGGTCTCGGCCACCACCAGCGCAACCGCTTGCTGATAATGCTGCACCTCGGGATGGGCGAGCAGGTGCGCGGCGTTGTATTGGCCCTTGTCGAGCTTGCCGGCATTGGCGCCGGTGACGATCGCCAGCACACCGGGCGCGGCTTTTGCCTCGTCGAGGTGGATGGCTTTGATCCGGCCCTTGGCAATGCCGGCATCGACCATGAAACCGTACGCCTGATTGGCTGCCGCTTCATGTTGCTCGTAGGCGTAGGTGGCCTGACCGCAGGTTTTCAACCGGCCTTCGACGCGTGGGGTGGGTTGGCCGACCACTTTCAACTGGTCGATCGGGTTAGTGGTGGCGGGCGTGTCGAATTTCATGCCGTTTCCCTCGCTTGCGCCAACACCGCGCCGAGCGTGCGCTCGACCAGGGTCAGTTTGAATTGGTTGTCGTCGGTCGGTGTCGCGCCTTCGAGCAGGCGCTGGCTGACGGCTTTGGCGCCTTGCGGCAGGAGCGCTTCGGCGGCTTCGACGCGCCACGGTTTCGGCGCGATGCCACCGACCGCCACGCGGCCGCTGCCGTCCTTCTGCAAGATCAAGCCGACCGAGACCAGCGCAAACGCATAGGACGAGCGATCACGCACCTTGTGGTAGATGTGCGTGCCGCCCACCGGCGGCGGCAGGGTTACGGCGGTGATGAACTCGCCGGGCGTGAGGCTGGTTTCAATGTGCGGCGTGTCACCAGGCAACTGATGGAAATCGGCCATGGCGATGCTGCGTGTGCTGCCGTCGGGTTTCACCGTCTCGATCTGCGCATCGAGGGCGCGCATCGCGATGGCCATGTCACTTGGATGGGTGGCAATGCACGCCTTGCTGACACCGATGATGCCCAGCTGCCGCGTGACTCCGCCGAGGGCTGCGCAGCCGCTGCCGGGGTTGCGTTTGTTGCAGGCCTGATGGGTGTCGTAGAAGTACGGGCAGCGGGTGCGTTGCAACAGGTTGCCGGCGGTGGTGGCCATGTTGCGCAGTTGCCCCGAAGCCCCGGCGAGCAGGGCGCGGGACAGCAGGGCGTAATCCTTGCGCACGCGCGCATCGGCGGCCAGATCGGTGTTGCGCACCAGCGCGCCGATGCGCAAACCGCCCTCGGGCGTGGCTTCGATCTGATCCAGGCCCAAATGATTGATATCGATCAGATGCGGCGGTGTTTCGATGTCGAGCTTCATCAGATCCAGCAGGTTGGTGCCGCCGGCAATGAACCGTGCGCCTTCGACCTGAGCGGCTTGTGCGGCGGCTGCGGCGGGCGAGTCGGCGCGGCTGTAATTGAACGCTCTCATGCCGATTCCTCCGCGACTTCAGTGATGGCTTCGATGATGTTGGAGTAGGCGCCGCAACGGCAGATGTTGCCGCTCATGCGTTCCTGCAATTCTGCGGCGATCAGCTGCGGCGGTTCGGTCAGGCTCGGGCTGACGTGGCTGGGAATGCCGTCGCGGATTTCCTTGAGCACCGCCACCGCTGAGCAGATCTGCCCCGGCGTGCAGTAGCCGCACTGATAACCGTCATGTTTGATGAACGCCGCTTGCATCGGGTGCAGCGTGTCGGGCATGCCGAGGCCTTCGATGGTGGTGACCTCGCTGCCTTCGTGCATCACCGCCAGGCTCAGGCAGGAATTGATTCGCCGACCATCGACGATCACCGTGCAGGCGCCGCACTGGCCGTGGTCGCAGCCTTTCTTGCTGCCGGTCAGGTGCAGGTGCTCGCGCAGCGCGTCGAGCAGGGTGGTGCGGTTGTCGACGTTCAACTCGCGCGGTTGGCCGTTGACGTTGAGGCTCACTTTGCTCATGGCGGGTTGCTCCAGATTGGCCGCATAGGCCTTGAGGCTGATAAACGGAGGCATCGCATACGCGGTTGCAGTCACAGCGCCGAGGATCAAAAAGCTGCGTCGGGAAATCGTCATGGTTCGATTCCTTGTCTCTCATCAGGCGGCAGGGATCACAGATGGCCCTGTCGGGCGCGCCGGCATGCATGCCAGTCTCGTAAAAGGAGTGACCGCAGGGGAGGGGAAAAGGTTTTGTCGGATTTCGCGCTAAGCGTTATGCGCGCCGTTCATCAATCAACTGGCCAACGCAAATCCCTGTGGGAGCGAGCCTGCTCGCGAAGGGGCCGGCAAAGCCAATATCTTCATTGGCTGACCGGACGCTATCGCGAGCAGGCTCGCTCCCACAGGGAAAAAATGATGTGGCGGGTTAATGTGCGCCCACCACCATCGAGGTAAACGGCGCCACATACGCCTGCAACGTCACCAGCCCGCCGACCAGGATCGCCAGTACGATCGAGTGGAAGAACACGTAGCGCAGAATCTCGCCCTCATGCCCGTACCAGCGGGTGGCGGTGGAGGCGACCACGATCGATTGCGCGTCGACCATTTTGCCCATCACCCCACCGGAGCTGTTCGCCGCCGCCATCAGCACCGGGCTGATGCCAAGCTGTTCCGAGGTGACCCGTTGCAAGCCGCCGAACAGCACGTTCGACGCCGTGTCCGAACCGGTCAGCGCTACGCCGAGCCAGCCGAGCAGGGTGCCGAACATCGGATAGAAAATCCCCGTCGCCGCAAACGCCAGGCCCATGGTCGCGTCGAGCCCCGAATACCGCGTGAGGAACCCCAGCGCCAGCATCGCCGCAATGGTGATCAACGAAAACCGCACCACCCACAGCGTGCGCAGGTATTGCCTGACCAACTGCGGGATCGAATAGCCCATCAACAGCCCGCCGACAATCGCCGCCAGCAGAATCCCGCTGCCGGTCGCGGTGAGCCAGGTGAATTTGTACACCGCCTCTTCGGCTTTCGGCGCAGCCACCACGGGCGGCACTTTTTCGATCTGCAAGTGCAAGCTGGTGAAGGTTACGGCCGGGGCGAAAATCGGGTTGGCCTCGCGCAGCGGTTTGCCTTGCGCATCGAGCCTGGCCGACTGCGTCACCGGATCAATCGCCGGGCGGGTGTCGAACATGTTTTTGAAACCCTGGGTGCCCCAGGCAAACACGAACACCGTGAGGATGATCCACGGCATCCACGCACGCATCACCGCCGGCCGCGCCTGATCGCTGAACGCGGCGCTGGCGGTGACTTTTTCTTCATCGACTTTGGAGTTGTCGACGCGCCCCGAGAGTGCCGCCGAGGTGTGAATGGTCGCCGGTTTCCACACCTTCAGAAAAAGCGTCAGGCAGGCCATGGAAATCAGCGCAGCGATGACGTCCACCAGCATCGGCCCGTGGAAGTTCGATACCAGAAACTGTGGGATAGCGAAGCTGACGCCAGCCACCAGAATCGCCGGCCACACCTCAAGCATCTTGCGCCAGCCGGCGAAAGCCCAGATCAGCCAGAACGGTACCAGCACCGAGAAGAATGGCAGCTGCCGACCGACCATCATCGACAGCTCCATTTCATCCAGCCCGGTGACTTTCGCCAAGGTGATGATCGGCGTGCCCAGCGCGCCGAACGCCACCGGCGCGGTGTTGGCGATCAGCGCCAGCCCCGACGCCGCCAGCGGCGAAAACCCCAGGCCGATCAGAATCGCCCCGGTCACGGCCACCGGTGTGCCGAAACCGGCCGCGCCTTCGAAAAAGGCACCGAAGCAAAAGGCGATCAGCAGCAACTGCAAACGGCGGTCGTCGGTGATGCGTGCGAGGGAATCCTGCAGCACTTTGAACGAGCCGTTTTCGGTGGTCAGGCGATGCAGAAAGATGATGTTGAGCACGATCCAGCCGATCGGCAGCAGGCCATTCGCCGCGCCAAACAACGCCGCCGAGCCGGCCATGCCCGCCGGCATGTCGAAGGCGAAAATCGAAATCAGCAAGGCCGAGGCCAGCGCCAACAGCGCGGCCAGATGCGCCTTGACGTGGAAAAATGCCAGCGCGGCGAGCATCACCACCACCGGCACGGCGGCCATCAGTGTGGAAATCACTGGATTGCCAAACGGGTCATACACTTGCTGCCAGACCATGGTCCACCTCTGCTTGTTGTTATTGAGGGCGCAGATCCATTGCGTGGGGGTTGGTTGCAAGCAGTATAGGTGGCGTTTCGCCGCTGTTCGGCGATGACGAACGAGGCGACCAACGGTCGATGCTGGCCACTGAATCAACCGCATTTTGCCCGGTCGTATCTGCGGCTGCGCGCACCGCGTGCCGAAAGCGTGGGCAGCGTGGCCGATTCCGTCGTCAAGACCTTGGTTTTAGGGAAGTTCTGAATGAAGCAAGCGACAACGATCCTGCTGACTGTGACCGCCGCCATTCTGCTCGGTGGCTGTGTCGCGGATTTTGATGATGACCACCGCCATGGCCGGCACTACGACCGCGATCACGGTCGCTATTACGACCACGACCGGCGCTGGGATGACCGCGATGACGACCGTCGCGACGGGCGTCGCTATTACCGTGATCGGGATGATGATTGATTGAACGCAAAAGGGCGTCCCGCAATGGGACGCCCTTTTTGTTTAGCCTTCGAACTCAAGAAAAACGAGCGCTCGCCCGGACGCTGGATCGCGCAGGCACGGCGGCCTCGATGTCCAGCAAATGGGTGGCGAGAATGTCGCTCAGAAAACGGAATTGATCGTTGAAGCCGACCACTTCATTGCTGAAGTGATTGCTGGCAGCGGGCATCAGCAGGTCTTCGAAGGCTTCGTTGAACACCAGCGCGCGGGCCTTGTGCGACACGACGTGCTGAGCGTAATAGTTGCTGCCGAACACTGGGAAACTCACGCAGAGGGTGACTTGGGTGTGAATCATGTTGTGAACTCCTCGTTGTGTTTCGGATGGCTTGATCGTGCCTTTCATGGGCGGTTGGCGGAAGGCAATCGTGGCGATGGTGAATATCGATGGCGCTGATGGTTGGGGGCGCAGGTGTTGCTGATGGCCTCTTCGCGAGCAGGCTCGCTCCCACATTTGAAATGCATTTCACCCTTGTGGGAGCGAGCCTGCTCGCGAAAGCGCCGGAACATCCAACTCACCTTTGACTGACCCACCTATACTCAAATCCGCCCCCGTTCATCCAAGGAAGCCAGCACCGTGAACCCGCGTGCGCTGCTGATCGCCGCACTGCTTGTCCTTACCGGCTGCGCCACTTCGGCGCGGGCGCCGGTGATCGCGCCGCGCGCCGTCGTGGTGTCACCGGCCACCTGGCAGCAGATCGACCGGGAAATCGTCAGCGCGTCGCAGCAGGCCACCGCGCAGGTCAAGCTGTTCGCCCGTGGCTCGATGGAACATTGGCGCACTCGGGTCTATCAGCAAACTGAAGAAAATTTCATCCCGTGGTTCAGCAGCTACTGGACCCAGGAATGGCTGTCGATGAAAGTCAGCTGGTACACGATCAATGCCGGCGGCGAGCAGGACGCCTCGGCCAGGCGCCTGGCGGCGTATCTGCTTGAGCAATATCAGGAAAGGGTGCTGGCGCCGGTGGCGGTGGAGATTGATCCGGACGCGATTCTCGCCCAGGCCACCGCGTTCTATGCGCAACTGATGGCGCAGCAGATGCCGTTGATCGCCCAGCGCCACGGGGTGCCGGTCGCGCAGCTCAACGGGCGCCTGCAGAAAGTCCCGGCCATCGCCCTCGGCCCACCGCCGGCGCGCGATGCCTCGTTGTTTCAGGTCATCAGCACTGAGCCGCTGAATACTTTGCCGGCGTATGCCGCGCTGATCGACAAGATCCACACCGACGGCGGCGCCAAAGGCATCGCCTCGACCGAGGCGGCGATGGCGCCGGTGGCCAAACGCGCGAGTCAGCGCATGGAGGCGGAAATGGCACCGCGCGGAGCTGCCAGTGCGGTTGCCGCGGCGGCCGGGAAACTCGCGGGTGGATTGATCTCGGTGGGCGTGGCGGGAATTCGCGCGATCATCCAGGCCAATGACCGTCCCGACAGCGAAGCGCTGATCCGCAGCAGTCTGGGCGGGACCTTCGACAGGGCCTGGCTGACGCTGGTGCAAAACCCGACCACCGGGGTGATGGCCGGCACGCTGCACATGGCCGGGCAGGTCGAGGGCCATCTGGGTGGCGTTGATGAACCGCCGGTCGGGCTGGGCGTGAATCGTGTCGAATGGCAACCGCCGCAAGCGACCAGTCAGCAGCTCGAACCCAATCTGCAAGGAGAATGATCATGGCTTACATCGATATTTTCGTGGCGCCGGTGCCGAACGCCAATCACGAGCAGTACAAAAAACATTGTGAAATCGCCGCGCGGCTGTTCAAGGAATACGGCGCCACGGAGGTGATGCAGTGTTGGGGCGATGACGTCCCCGAAGGCAAGCTCACCTCGTTCCCCATGGCGGTCAAACTCAAGGACGGCGAGACCGTATCGTCCGGCTGGCTGATCTGGCCGGACAAGGCTACTCGCGACGCCGGCATGGCGAAAATGATGAAAGACCCGCGCATGCAGCCGGACGTCAACCCGATGGGTTTCGATGGCCAGCGGATGATTTTTGGCGGCTTCAAGAACCTCCGCGAATCCTGAGTGCCTGCAGGACCATTGTGGGAGCGAGCCTGCTCGCGAAGGCGCCCGATCAGAAAAATCCTTGTTGATTGACCCACCGCATTCGCGAGCAGGCTCGCTCCCACAGGGTTAGTGTTGACTGGCTGTGTTCACTCGGGTGACGGGGCGATGCGGCAGCCTTTGCGCTGGCGGATCTGTTCATCGGTCGGGCGTTCGCGGACGAATTCAAAGCGTGCCTCACCGTCGGAGTAAATCACCAGCCAGCCCCATTCCAGCTGGCTTTCATCTTGCCCGGGTTGCGGTGGCCGGGCCCACCACGGTTCTTTGCTGAGGATCTCGCGCATGGCTGCCTCCGGTTGATAGCGATCCTTGAACTATAGCCGCCTGTCACCGGTCGTCAGAACAGGCTGTGTAAAATCGACCGCTGACAGTGAGCCAAGGGGGCAGGGACCATGATCGATGAAGTGCGCAGGGATGAGCCGTTCAAGCGGCTGTTTTTCGCCTTGGACTGCCCGCCGGCGCAGCGCAAGGCAATCGCGCAATGGCGCAGTGAATTGCGCCTGCGCACCGGCAAACCGGTGCCGGCGGATAATTTTCATCTGACCCTGCTGTTCCTCGGCGCCGTGCCGTTGGCGCAGATTCAGCCTGTCTGCGAAGCCGCGGCCCAGGTGCGCACGCCGGGCGCTGCGTTAAGGATTGCTCTGGATCGCCTGCAGGTGTGGCACCGTGCCGGGGTCTTATCGCTGGCGCCGGAACAAGCGCCGCCGGCATTGTTGCGTCTGGTCTACGCACTGGAACAAGCCATGTTGCCGTTCGGCTTTGAAGAGACACCGCGCGAATTTCGCCCGCACCTGACCCTGGCGCGGGAATTTCGCGCACCTGAGCCTGAGGCCGGCACACCGCCGGAATTCTTCCTGCGCGCCGAACGCTTCGCCCTGTTCGAATCGCACAAGGGCCGCTATCGGATTATTCAGGACTGGCCGCTGATCTGATGGCACAAAAAAAGGCGCCCGAGGGCGCCTGAAATTCACCTGAACCGAGGAAGCCAGGTGAGGCCGTTCAGAGCAGGGGCAGCGGTGGTAAGGCGCTGCGTGAACGGAAAGGGTTGCGCAAATCGTTCCCACCCTGTGCGGGGGAATGCCTCAATGGACACTTTGCGTGCGCCGTGGAATGGGACGCGGAGCGTCCCGGGCTGCATTCCTTTGCTGTGCGTGGGAACGATCAATTACCGAATTCGATCGCAAAACCTGTGGGAGCTGGCTTGCCAGCGATAGGGCCAGCACATCTAGCGTCATCGTTGTCTGACCCACCGCCATCGCTGGCAAGCCAGCTCCCACAGGGTTTATCAGTGTTGACTGGCGTGGTTATCTACCGAGTTTTACTCGGGTCCAGCCGCGCGTCATGATCCGCTGGGTGGCGATCGGTTGATCCGGCACCGCGTACAGCGTGGCCATCACCGCTTGCGACGGGTAGGAGCCGGGGTCGTTGCGGATCGCTTCGTCCACCAGTGGCGTTGCGGCGGCGTTGGCATTGCTGTAGCCGTTGCTGTTGGTGATTTCGGCGATGATCTCCGGGCGCATCAAGAAGTCCATGAACCGGTAAGCATTCTCGACGTTCGCCGCATCACGCGGGATGGCGACCATGTCGTAGAAGCTGCCGGCACCTTCCTTGGGGATGCTGTAGTCGATCACCACGTTGTTACCTGATTCCACCGCGCGGGCCTTGGCCTGGAGGACGTCACCGGAGTAACCGACCGCCACGCAGATGTTGCCGTTGGCCAGGTCGGAGATGTATTTCGAGGAATGGAAATACGCCACGTTCGGGCGGATTTTCATGAACAGCGCCTCGGCTTCCTTGATGTGCGCGGTGTCCCTGTCGTTCACCGGGTAGCCCAGATAGTGCAGGGCAGCCGGGATCATCTCGGTCGGCGAATCGAGGAAACTGATGCCGCAAGCCTTGAGCTTTTCCGCGTTCTCGGGTTTGAACAGCAAGTCCCACGAGTTGGTCGGCGCGTCGGCACCGAGCACTTCCTTGACCTTGGCCGGGTTGAAACCGATGCCGATCGAGCCCCACATGTACGGAAACGCGTGGGCGTTGTCCGGATCGCTGGCGGAGGCGTTTTTCAGCAGCACCGGGTTGAGGTTCTTCCAGTTCGGCAGCTTGGTTTTATCCAGCGGTTGATAGACGCCGGCCTTGATCTGCTTGGCCAGAAAACTGTTCGACGGCACCACCAGGTCGTAACCGGATTTGCCCGCCAGCAAACGTGCCTCAAGGGTTTCGTTGCTGTCGAAGACGTCGTAGGTCACACGGATACCGGTTTCGTCTTCGAACTTCTTCACGGTGTCCGGGGCGATGTAATCGGACCAGTTGTAAACCCGCAGCACCTTATCGTTGGCCTGGGCGCCCATGACCATTGCGCCCATCAAGGACAGTGTCAGCAGAGTCCTGCCAAACATTTTCATCGGTACAACTCCCTTCTTTTTATTCACTTCAAGCAAAGGCCCCTCACCCTGACCCTCTCCCGGCGGAGAGGGGACTGACCGAGGGGCCGGACAACATTTGCGCAAACTCGCGAGTGATGCGGATCAGGCAGTCGCCGCACGTTGCGGCTGCCATGCTTCGTTGGCGGTCTGATCCATCGCTTCCTGAATCGCCCGCTTGCGGTTGGCTTCTGCCTTGCGACCGAAGTACCAGACAAGGAAGGTCACCAGCGACACCGCCAGTAGAATCAGGCTGGCCACGGCGTTGATCTCAGGCTTCACACCGAGACGCACCGCCGAGAACACTTCCATCGGCAGCGTCGTGGAGCCAGGCCCGGACACGAAGCTCGCCAGTACCAGGTCATCCAGCGACAAGGCGAACGACATCATCCCGCCCGCCGCCAGCGACGGCGCGATCATCGGGATGGTGATCAGGAAAAACACTTTGAACGGTTTCGCACCCAAATCCATCGCCGCTTCTTCGATCGACAGGTCCAGCTCGCGAAGGCGCGCGGAGACTACCACCGCCACATAGGCGGCACAAAACGTGGTGTGGGCGATCCAGATCGTGACGATGCCACGCTCCTGCGGCCAGCCGATCAGTTGCGCCATCGCCACGAACAGCAGCAACAGCGACAGACCGGTGATCACTTCCGGCATCACCAACGGCGCGGTGACCAGACCACCAAACAACGTGCGGCCCTTGAAGCGCGTGACTCGCGTCAGAACGAAAGCGGCGAGGGTGCCCAGTGCGACCGCAGCAATCGCGGTGTAGCAGGCGATTTCCAGCGAGCGCAGCACCGAGCCCATCAATTGCGTGTTGTCGAGCAGGCCGACGTACCACTTCACCGACCAGCCACCCCACACCGTCACCAGTTTCGAGGCGTTGAACGAGTAGATCACCAGAATCAGCATCGGCAGATAAATGAACATCAGGCCAAAGATCAGCATGAACTTCGAAAAATTGAAGCGTTTCATCCCCGTGCCTCCATCTCTTTGGCCTGGCTGCGGTTGAACAGCAGAATCGGCACAATCAGGATCAACAGCATTACCACCGCCAGCGCAGACGCCACCGGCCAGTCGCGGTTATTGAAGAACTCTTGCCACAGCACGCGGCCGATCATCAGCGTCTCCGGGCCGCCCAGCAGTTCCGGAATCACGAACTCACCGACCACCGGAATGAACACCAGCATGCAGCCTGCGATGATCCCGTTCTTGGCCAGCGGCACGGTGATTTTCCAGAAGTTGTTGAAGTTGCTCGAACCCAGATCCTGCGCAGCTTCCAGCAGGCTGTTGTCGTGCTTTACCAGGTTGGCGTACAGCGGCAGCACCATGAACGGCAGATACGCGTACACCACACCGATATACACCGCGGTGTTGGTGTTGAGGATCTCGATCGGGTGATCGGTCAGCCCGGTCCACATCAGAAACGCGTTGAGCAAACCGTTGTTGCTGAGAATGCCCATCCACGCGTACACGCGGATCAGGATCGCCGTCCAGGTCGGCATCATGATCAGCAGCAGCAGGACGTTTTGCGTTTCCTTGCCGGTCTTGGTGATCGCGTAAGCCATCGGGAAACCGATCAGCAGACACATCACGGTACTCAGCGCGGCGACCTTCAGCGAGCCGAGGTAGGCTGACAGGTACAGATCGTCTTCGCCGAGCAGGGTGTAGTTGCCGATGTTCAGCAGCAGCTGGAATTTCTGTTCGGCGTAGGTGTAGATCTCCGAGTACGGCGGGATCGCCAGCGCCGCTTCCGAGAAGCTGATCTTCATCACCAGAAAAAACGGCAGCATGAAGAACAGGAACAGCCAGATGAACGGAATGCCGATCACCAGTTTTCGCCCGCTGGGCACCAGGCGCAGGAATTGCTGATTGAAGGTTCTCATGAGCGCAGCACCACGCCGCTGTCGTCTTCCCACCAGACGTAGACCTTGTCGTCCCAGGTCGGCCGTGCGCCACGGCGTTCGGCGTTGGCCATGAACGACTGGACGATCTTGCCCCCCGGCAATTCGACGTAGAACACCGAGTGGCCGCCGAGGTAGGCGATGTCATGCACCTTGCCTTCGGACCAGTTGTAGCGGCCCTCCGGTTGCGTGCTGCTGACGAGCATTTTTTCCGGGCGAATCGCGTAGGTGATCGACTTGTCCTGCACCGACGTGCTGACGCCGTGACCGACGTAGATCTTCTGCTGCAGATCCGGGCTGTGAATGATCGCGTGGCCTTCGAGGTCTTCCACCAGGGTGCCGTCGAAGGCGTTCACGTTGCCGATGAATTCACAGACCATGCGGCTGACCGGCGCTTCATAAATGTCGACCGGGCTGCCGATCTGGGCGATCCAGCCCAGGTGCATGATCGCGATGCGCTCGGCCATGGTCATGGCTTCTTCCTGATCGTGAGTCACCATCACGCAGGTCACGCCGACGCGTTCGATGATCTCGACCAGCTCCAGTTGCATCTGCGAGCGCAGCTTTTTATCCAGCGCACCCATCGGCTCGTCGAGCAGCAACAGCTTCGGGCGCTTGGCCAGCGAGCGGGCGAGGGCGACGCGTTGGCGCTGGCCGCCGGACAACTGGTGCGGGCGGCGCTTGGCGTATTGGGTCATGTGTACAAGGCGCAGCATTTCTTCGACGCGGGCATCGATTTCGCTGGCGGGCAAACGGTCCTGCTTGAGGCCGAAGGCGATGTTCTGCGCGACGGTCATGTGCGGGAACAGCGCGTAGGACTGGAACATCATGTTGATCGGCCGCTCGTACGGCGGCATGTCGGTGATGTCCACGCCATCGAGCAGAATTCGCCCTTCAGTCGGGCGCTCGAAACCGGCGAGCATGCGCAACAGGGTCGATTTGCCCGAACCCGAGCCCCCCAGCAGCGCGAAGATTTCGCCCTGATGGATCTCCAGGGACACATCGTCCACGGCCACGGTTTCATCGAACTTCTTGGTGACACGATCGACTTTCACCAACACCTTTTTCGGTTGCTGATGACCTTCAAGTGCCTTCCTGTAAGTGCTGGAGGCGTTTGCCATGTGAAACTCCCAACAGGTTTCGTTTGCCTGGCCAATGTGGCCGGGCTTAAGTGGATTGCGGAGCTGCATGAGCATCACTTGTCGAATCACCTTCCCTGTGGGAGCTGGCTTGCCAGCGATGGCGGTGGGTCAGTCACCACAGATGTTGCAGGTGACGGCCTCATCGCTGGCAAGCCAGCTCCCACAGGGTTTCGCGTTGATCTGACGGGTATTGCTCAAACCGATCCGGCTTGTTCGGCGCCGCCGTCCTGGCTGCCTGGGTCGTACTTGTTGTTATCACGGGGTGTTGCTGTACACGGCTGCCGGATGCGCGCAAGCGCTCCCGACCGCCATGGGGGCAGTAAATCGTTAGGTGTATCTGGGGGGTGTCAGCGCTGGTTGCGTCGCGCCGCCCGTTGTCGGCAGGCCGCGCCGAACGCCTGGAAAATCTTCAGGTAGTTCGGGTTGTCCAGCACTTGCCATTCCGGGTGCCACTGCACGCCGAGGGCGAAGGTCGGGCTGTGCTCGACCGAGATCGCCTCGATCAAGCCATCCGGCGCCACGGCTTCGGCGCGCAGGCCGGGCGCAAGGCGATCGATGCCCTGGCTGTGAATCGAGTTGACCTGAAACTCATTCGGCAGCTCGAGCGCTTCAAACACGCCGCCCGCGAGCACGGTCACCGCGTGGGCCGGTGCGTATTGCACGGCCACATCGGGGCTGTCGGCTTCGCGGTGGTCGAGCATGCCCGGCAGCTCATGCACCTTCTGATGCAGGCTGCCGCCGAACGCCACGTTCATTTCCTGGAAGCCACGGCAGATGCCCAGCACCGGAACGCCCGCAGCGATGGCTGCACGTAATAGAGGAAGGGTGGTGGCGTCCCGCGCCGGATCGTGATCCGTACCGGGGGCGCTGGCCGGGCCTTGATAGTGGAAGGGTTCCACGTTCGAGGGCGAGCCGGTCAGCAGCAGACCGTCGAGCTGACCGAGCAGGTCGTCGATTTCGGTCAGGCTGCCAAGGGAAGGAATGACCACCGGCAACCCTTCAGCGCCAACGCTGACAGCGCGAACATATTTGTCGCCGCTGATGTGATAGGGGTGCAGGCCAATCTGTTTGACGCACGCAGTAACGCCGATCAATGGCTTGAATGCCATTTTTATTCACCTCGAAGTCTGACACTTGAACGAGCTTTTCCGGAGCTTAGCCTCGTTGATTTTAATTAACAACTGTCATGTAAAAAATTCTAAACGCCGTTCATCCAATCGGTAACGTTTGCGCCGCTCTGGGGCCTGATTCGCCACGAGAGTGTTAAAAAAAGCCCTAAAAATAAAGGCTGAGGGGCGCGGTGTTCGCTATTGACTTCACTTTGTCTTTCGGATTGACTGGCTGCGTGACAGGGTAGTGAGCATAATAATTAACAGCTAAATAGGTGCATCATGTCGGTCCCTCTGCGTACCGTTCAACTCAACGAAGCCAACGCATTCCTTAAGAAATATCCTGAGGTTTTGTACGTCGACCTTCTGATTGCGGATATGAACGGTGTGGTGCGCGGTAAGCGCATCGAACGCACCAGTCTTCATAAGGTGTACGAAAAAGGCATCAACCTGCCGGCCTCGCTTTTCGCGCTGGACATCAACGGCTCCACGGTGGAAAGCACCGGGCTGGGTCTGGACATCGGCGACGCTGACCGCATCTGCTACCCGATTCCCGGTACCTTGAGCATCGAGCCGTGGCAAAAGCGCCCGACCGCACAACTGCTGATGACCATGCACGAGATCGAAGGCCAGCCGTTCTTCGCCGACCCGCGTGAGGTGCTGGCCAATGTCGTGCGCAAGTTCGACGACATGGGCCTGACCATTTGCGCGGCGTTTGAACTGGAGTTCTATCTGATCGACCAGGACAACGTGAACGGCCGTCCGCAGTCGCCACGTTCGCCGGTTTCCGGCAAGCGCCCGGTGTCGACCCAGGTCTACCTGATCGACGATCTCGACGAATACGTCGATTGCCTGCAAGACATCCTCGAAGGCGCGAAAGAGCAGGGCATCCCGGCTGACGCCATCGTCAAGGAAAGCGCCCCGGCGCAATTCGAAGTCAACCTGCATCACGTCTCCGACCCGATCAAGGCCTGCGATTACGCGGTGCTGCTCAAGCGTCTGGTGAAGAACATCGCCTACGACCATGAGATGGACACCACCTTCATGGCCAAGCCGTATCCGGGCCAGGCGGGTAATGGTCTGCATGTGCACATTTCGATTCTGGATAAAGAAGGCAACAACATCTTCGCCAGCGAGGATCCCGAGCAGAACGCCGCGCTGCGTCACGCGATCGGCGGTGTGCTGGAGACCCTGCCGGCGCAAATGGCTTTCCTTTGCCCGAACGTCAACTCCTACCGCCGCTTCGGCGCGCAGTTCTATGTGCCGAACTCGCCGAGCTGGGGCATCGACAACCGCACCGTCGCCGTGCGTGTGCCGACCGGTTCAGCCGACGCCGTGCGCATCGAGCACCGCGTCGCCGGCGCCGATGCCAACCCGTACCTGCTGATGGCCTCGGTGCTGGCCGGTATTCACCACGGTCTGACCAACCAGATCGAACCGGGCGCCCCGGTTGAAGGCAACAGCTACGAGCAGAACGAACAGAGCCTGCCGAACAACTTGCGTGATGCCCTGCGTGAGCTGGACGACAGCGAGGTCATGGCGCGCTATATCGACCCGATGTACATCGATGTGTTTGTCGCGTGCAAGGAAAGCGAACTGGCGGAGTTCGAGAACTCGATTTCTGATCTTGAGTACAACTGGTATTTGCATACGGTCTGAAGATCAAAAGCCCCTCACCCTAACCCTCTCCCAAGGGGAGAGGGGACTGATCGGGGGATGCTTGGACCATCCGTCAACCTGAACGATTTTGCCGAATCCATATTCGGCACGATTCAATCCGACGATCCAGTCGATTATGGATTCGGCAAAGATTTTTCAGGTCGGCGCAGATTTTGAGCATCCCCCAATCGGTCCCCTCTCCCCCCGGGAGAGGGCTAGGGTGAGGGCAGCCCTCTCAAGCCAGACACAAAACCAGACCATCCCAATCCCCCCTCGTCGAGCCAAAACAATGACCAAAACCCGCAACGACTGGGAACAACGCTTCCAGTCCCTGACCCTCGAAGCCCGCGCCTTCATCAACGGTGAATACCGCCCGGCGATCAGCGGCGAAACCTTCGAATGCCTGAGCCCGGTCGACGGGCGTTTTCTCGCCGCGGTCGCCAGCACCGATGAAGCCGACGCCAACCTCGCCGTCGAGGCCGCGCGCCAGTCTTTCAATTCCGGCGCCTGGGCGAAAAAAGCCCCGGCCGAGCGCAAGCGCGTCCTGATCCGCTTCGCCGATCTGATCCTGCAACACCAGGAAGAATTGGCGCTGCTGGAAACCCTCGACATGGGCAAGCCGATCAGCGACTCGATGAGCATCGACATCCCGGCAGCCGCCAACGCGATCCGCTGGAGCGCCGAAGCGATCGACAAGATCTACGACGAAGTCGCCGCCACCCCGCACGACCAGCTCGGCCTGGTCACCCGCGAGCCTTCCGGTGTGGTCGCGGCCATCGTGCCGTGGAATTTCCCGCTGATCATGGCCAGTTGGAAGTTCGCCCCGGCGCTGGCGGCGGGCAACTCGTTCATTCTCAAGCCGTCGGAAAAATCGCCGCTGACGGCGATTCGTATTGCGCAGTTGGCGCTGGATGCCGGCATTCCGAAAGGCGTGTTCAACGTGCTGCCAGGCTTTGGCCACACCGTCGGCAAGGCGCTGGCGCTGCACATGGACGTCGACGTGCTGGCCTTCACCGGCTCCACGGCGATCGCCAAGCAGCTGATGATTTACGCCGGGCAAAGCAACATGAAACGCGTCTGGCTCGAAGCCGGCGGCAAGAGCCCGAACGTGGTGTTTGCCGACGCCCCGGACTTGCGCGCGGCAGCCGAAGCGGCGGCCAGCGCCATCGCCTTCAACCAAGGCGAAGTGTGCACGGCCGGTTCGCGCCTGCTGGTCGAGCGTTCGATCCGCGAGCAGTTCATCCCGCTGCTGGTGGAAGCGTTGCAAGCGTGGAAACCGGGGCATGCCCTCGATCCGGCGACCACCGTTGGCGCCGTGGTCGATCAGCGTCAACTCGACAACGTGCTGCGCTACATCAGCATCGGTCGCGAGCAGGGCGCCGAGCTGATCGCCGGCGGCCAGCGCACCCTCGAAGAAACCGGCGGCCTCTATGTGCAACCGGCGATCTTCGACGGCGTGACCAACGCGATGACCATCGCCCAGGAAGAAATCTTCGGCCCGGTGCTGTCGCTGATCACCTTCGACAGCGCCGAAGAAGCGCTGCAGATCGCCAACGACAGCATCTTCGGCCTCGCCGCCGGGGTCTGGACCAGCAACCTCAGCAAGGCGCACACCTTCGCCCGCGGCTTGCGTGCCGGCAGCGTCTGGGTCAACCAGTACGACGGCGGCGACATGACTGCACCGTTCGGTGGCTTCAAGCAATCGGGCAACGGTCGCGACAAATCGCTGCACGCGTTCGACAAGTACACCGAGCTGAAAGCAACCTGGATCAAGCTCTAATTCTTTTACAGCGGCGGTCGCCAGCGTCTGGCGGCCATCGGAGAAATTTATGAAACAGCAACACGTCAACAGCTACTACGCCGCCACCCGCAACGAAGTCATCGACTTCCCGACCCTCGAAGAGTCGGTCGAGTGCGACGTCTGCATCATCGGCGCCGGTTATACCGGCCTGTCCTCGGCACTGTTCCTGACTGAAGCGGGCTACAAAGTGACCGTGCTCGAAGCGGCGAAAGTCGGCTACGGCGCCAGCGGCCGCAACGGCGGGCAACTGGTCAACTCCTACAGCCGCGACGTCGATGTGATCGAAGCGCGCTACGGTGACAAGACTGCGGAAATCCTCGGCAGCATGATCTTTGAAGGCGCGGATATCATCCGTTCGCGCATCAAGGATTACGACATCCAATGCGACTACCGCCCGGGCGGTATTTTCGCAGCGATGAACAAGAAACAACTCAACGGTCTGGCTGAGCAGAAGCGTGGCTGGGAACGTTACGGCAACCGCAATCTGAAGATGCTTGACGTGGCTGAGATTCGTCGTGAAGTTGGCTCCGACGCCTATGTCGGCGGACTGCTGGACATGCAGGGCGGGCACATTCACCCGCTGAACCTGGCGCTCGGTGAAGCGGCAGCGATCGTGCGCTTGGGCGGCAAGATCTACGAGCAATCGGCTGCGGTGGAAATCAAGTACGGCGAGCCAAACATCGTGCGCACCGCCAAAGGCCAGGTCCGCGCCAAGTACCTGCTGATCGCCGGCAACGCCTACCTGCCACAAGGCCTCGACAACCGCGTGACCGCGAAAAGCATGCCGTGCGGCTCGCAGATCGTCGTCACCGAACCGTTGACCGAGCAGCAGGCGCGCAGCTTGATCACCAATAACTACTGCGTCGAAGACTGCAATTACCTGCTCGATTACTACCGTCTCACCGCCGACAACCGTCTGCTTTACGGCGGCGGCGTGGTCTACGGCGCGCGCGAGCCGGACGACATAGAACAACTGATCCGCCCGAAGATCCTCAAGACTTTCCCGCAGCTCAAGGACGTGAAGATCGACTACCGCTGGACCGGCAATTTCCTGCTGACCATGTCGCGCATGCCGCAATTCGGCCGCATCGAGAAAAACGCCTATTACATGCAAGGCTACAGCGGCCACGGCGTCACCTGCTCGCACCTGGCGGGCAAACTGATCTCGGAAATGATCCGCGGCGACGCCGAACGCTTCGACGCCTTCGCCTCGCTGCCGCACATGCCGATGCTCGGCGGCCGCACCTTCTCCGCACCGTTGACCGCCCTCGGCGCCGTCTACTACTCGCTGCGCGACCGCTTCGGCGTCTAAGTTACCTCCCCGGCGGTGGCCCCAAACCCCGCCGGTTTTTCAATTACGCAAAGCACTGATGTTCCCTGTGGGAGCTGGCTTGCCAGCGATAGCGGCCTGACAGCGGCTACCAAGCTAACTGACACAAAAGAGATCCAACTGTGGGAGCGAGCCTGCTCGCGAAGAAGCCTTATCAGGCGACATCGATGTCGCCAGACACTCCGCTTTCGCGAGCAGGCTCGCTCCCACAGTGACCGGATTGCCAAGGCAAAAACGACTTTTGCCCAACCATCCATCGAACCTGCTGAGCAACACCACCAAACGTGATTTAATAGCCGCCTTTCACGGTTCCGGGACACGGGAGCAACGTGATCCGCGCGACTTGCGCGTCACCCGCCACCCACCCCCATTGCCCTTAAGTCGTTCTCACATAAGGCTGTCATGGATACGGGTTCTCGACTCAAACTAGTACGCGAAAGCTACAAACTCTCCCAGCGCGAGCTGGCCCGGCGTAGCGGCGTGACCAATGCCACCATCTCGCTGATCGAACAGAATCGTGTCAGTCCTTCCGTCAGCTCGCTGAAAAAGCTGCTCGAAGGCATACCGATGTCCCTCGCCGACTTCTTCACCTTCGACCAGCCGCCGCGCGAACATCAATACGTGTTCCGCGCCAACGAACAACCCGACCTCGGCCGCCACGGCCTGCGCCTGCTGCTGATCGGCGCCTCCGTCCCCAGCCGCCAGATGCGCCTGCTGCGCGAACAATACGCCCCGGGCGCCAGTTCCGGCGACGAGCCGATTGTGCACGCTGAAGGCGAGGAGTGCGGGCTCGTCACCCGTGGCACCGTAGAATTGACGGTGGACGGGCAGGTGAGTGTGCTGAGCGCGGGGGACGGCTATTACTTTCCGACCACGTTGCCGCACAAGTTCCGCAATATCGGTGCGGATGAGGCTGAGATCATCAGTGCGAATACGCCGGCGAATTTTTGATCCCGATCGCTGACTGAACGGCCCGTTTCGATTGACTCAGGCCGTTTTTTTGCTGCCATTCGTCAGCCGCACCGCATTTTCACCCCCCGCCTGCTTCCAATGCGTAACTCACCCCCGCAAAGGAAACAGCCAACATGCGCCCAGTCAACTTCGCAGCACTGACCCTCGCCACTCTGTTATCCGCCACCTCCCTCTACGCAACCGCCGCCAACGAAACCCCGGCGCCGACCGCCAACGACGGCAACAGCCAGGCCAACCCGAGCGCGCCGGAAGACATCCATTCCAACGGCGCTACCGTGCCGAAAGGTACGCAGGGCAATACCACCAACAACGACGGCTCGACACCCTCGGGTGGCAAGCCCAGTGGGTCGAAGCAATCCAACGACAGCGGCACCAGCAGCGGTGCCGGCGAAGGTTAAGCGTGTTTCGAATGCAGCAAGCCCGGCATGTAGCCGGGCTTTTTTGTGAGCAGATCCTGGATGACTGAACGCTATTTCGCCTTCCAGTTGCCCCCGCTGTTTTCACAGTCGATCTTCGCCTGTTCCAGATGTTCACCGCCGTAGTAATAGGTGGTGACTTGCGCGTTGTCCGGCAGATTGAGCGGTTCGGCGCTTTTGTCTTTGCTGGTGGAATGCGGGTTGGCCAGGGATTCCTGGGTGAGGCGGGCGGTGCAGGTGGCCTGGTAGTGGTCCTCGCAGCGCTGGACTTTTTTCTTGGTGGCGTTGAGGGTGTCTTTGCTCTCGTTGCTGCATGACCAGTTGATCGAATCCACCGGCACGCCTTCGTATTCATAACAGCTGTGGGTTTCCACGGCGGGCACTGCGGCGCTCGAAGAGCGGGTCTGCACGTCGCAGCCTTCGGCCATGACGCAGGTGGGGATGATGGCAAATGTGGCGATCAGCAACAGCAGTCGGGTTTTCATCGGCAGTTCCTCTCCAATGGCGCCGCGTCTGATCGGTGATTGGGCGCTTGTCTGCTTTCGAGGTAGCGATGACGTGCAGGGTTCCATCGGCTTCGCGACGGGTGATCTTCGCGTACACTGCGCAACAATCAGAAACATTCAGCGCCCAAGGATTGGACCGTCGCCATGATCGAAATCGGCCGCCGCAACATCGCCCCCGCTTCGCAGCATCCGTTTCACGATATCTATCTTTTTCACATCGACCCCGCAAAACCCGAGACGCCGTTCTGCTTCGAGCAGTCGATGGGCGGCGGGCACATGGAGCATGGCGGGGCGCGATTTCTCGCGCGGAATGAACTTGACGCGTGGTGCGGCGACTGGCGCGACCACTTGAGCAAAGCCGATTGCGCCTGGGTGGCCGAGTTGATCGATGCTAACCCGAACGCCGATCAAGCGACGCTGGTGGCATTGATTCTTCAGCGTCACGCAGCACCCGCTCGGCCAGTCGGGCGCTGGAAAGCCTTCTGCAACTGGCTCAAACGCAATATCCACGTCGGCGGCCGCTACGGCATCTGACCTTCGGAGATTCTTATGACCCAAACCCTCGAACGCGCTATCGCCATCGCCGCCACGGCCCACGCCGGGCAAGTCGACAAGGGCGGCGCGCCGTACATTCTGCATCCACTGAAAGTCATGTTGCGCATGACCACGCTGGAGGAACGCATCGTCGCCGTGCTGCACGATGTGGTCGAGGACTGCGGCGTCAGCCTGGATGATTTGCGCAAGGAAGGCTTCAGCGAAGAAGTGCTGACGGCGATTGCATCGGTGACCAAAGTGCCTGGCGAGTCCTACGAGGATTTCGTCGACCGCGCCGCGCAGAACCCGATCGGTCGAGCGGTGAAACTGGCCGATCTGGAGGAAAACAGCGATATCTCGCGGATCGCCTCACCGGGTTGGGAGGATCTGGAGCGGATCGAGAAGTATCGGCGGGCGATTGCGCGGTTGCGTATGTGAAGGATTCGATATCCCCTGTGGGAGCGAGCCTGCTCGCGAAGGCGCCAGACCGATTATTCATCAGTGACTGGCACACCGCTTTCGCGAGCAGGCTCGCTCCCACAGGGGAGGGTGGTGTGTCAGTTGAATAGCCAGGAAGGCGACTATGAAATCTATTGTGTGTTTGTTGATCGCTGCCGGTTTCGGCGCGTTGTTGCAGTTCGAAGGCGTGCCCCATGGCTTGCTGCTGGGTTCGATTATCGTCACCGCAGTGTTCGCCAGTAAAACCGGCATCGCCCCGGCGACGCCTTATGGACTGGGCTACATCCAGGTCACGTTGGGTATCGCCACCGGGCTGATGTTCGAAGCCTGGGACAGCGCGACGGCCTCCGCTCTATTGCCCAGCCTCGGTGTACTGCTGATTTGCCTGACCGTTCAGATTGCATTGGCCGGATGGTGGCTGACGCGCGGTGCCGGCTGGAATCGCACCGATGCGCTGCTGGCGGTTTACCCCGGTGCACTGGCAGCGGTGTTCGATCTGCTCGAGTCGGAAAAGGCCTCGAGCAAGGTCATCATCGTCCACCTGATGCGCTTGCTGCTGATCACTGTATTGGTGAGTTTGCTGATTCCCGGTCAGGCCGCCATTGCGGTTGCCGATGGCGATCCGTTGACGACCGGCATGGCGCTGACCGCGTGTGCTGTGATTGCGCTGAGCGTACTGCTCGGCCGCCTGCTGCTGATGATCGGCGTCCCGGCACCGTTCATGCTTACGGCGATCATCATCACGGCGGTGTTTGTAAAATCAGGATGGCTGCACGGTTTTCATATGCCGGACTGGAGCCTGAATCTGGCTGCGCTGATTCTTGGCGTACGCATCGGCTCACGGTTCCAGGGTCTCGGCTTCGCCGAACTGGCCCGGCATGGGCGCACAGCGCTGGTCTCGGTTGGCGTGATGATTGTGGTCGCGGCGATGTTCGCCGAAGTCGCGGCGCGGTGGCTGGGCAACGATCCGCTGTCGTTATGGCTCGCTTACATGCCCGGTGCGATCGAGACGATTGCGATTGTTGCGTTTGGTGGCGGGCTGAATGTGGTGTTTATCCTGACGCATCATTTGAGCCGGATGGTGTTGCTGCACTTTGCGCCGGCGTTGTGGGTGCAGGTGCGGCGGGTGAGGGAGGAAGCCTGACTCGAGCTGATGCCAATCAGATACGGCGTGTCAGTTAAATCCATCCCCTCACCGCAGCCCTCTTCCCCAAGGGGGCGAGGGGGAACGGAGCCGATCTCGGTGCTGTTTGAAATTGGAGCTCGGCTCGATATCACAGGTCGGTGTAATTCGAACGTTCAACGCGGTCGGCTCCCTCTCCCTCCGGGAGAGGGCTGGGGTGAGGGCAATGCGGCGCTAGCGGATGTGTGCGGCGAAGCCTTCGCTATCCGGAGCAATATCTTCCTTCAACGTCAGCGCCGGAATCTCATACTCCCCGCCATTCTGCTGCCGAAACCCGATCGGCCTTGCACTCCACAACTCATCCAGCCGCCGCCCCAGTTCCTCGGTGGTCTCGGCATACCGCGCTTCATCCATCCGACTAGTCCGATACACCACAAATGGCGGTACCACCTCAAAACCGGGGTAGTACAAGATCCCGTGCTGGATCGGAAACAGCAGATCATCCATCGGCCCGTTGATCCCGCGCGGGCTGTAGTGGGATTCCCAGCCGCCGGTGGTGACCATCAGCATTGCGCGTTTGCCTTTCATTTTGCCTTCGCCGTAACGCTCGCCCCAGCGGCTGTCGGAATGTTCGCCGACGCCGTAGGCAAAGCCGTAGGCGTAGACACGGTCGACCCAGCCTTTGAGGATCGCCGGCATGGTGAACCACCACAGCGGGAACTGCAGGATCAGCGCGTCGGCCCATTGCAGTTTTTCCTGTTCGCGGGCGATGTCGGCAGACTGGGTGCCGTCGGCGTAGGCGCGTTTTGAATCGAGAGAAGCGTGAAACGGTTGCGACGGGTCGCGCTGCGGTGCGTCTCCGGCGTCGAGGGTGGGTTTCCAGTTCATCGCGTAGAGGTCGGAAACTTGCACGCTGTGGCCGGCGGCTTGCAGGCGCTGGACGGTGAAGTCCTTGAGCGAGCCGTTGAGGGACGTCGATTCGGGGTGGGCGTAAACCAGTAATACATTCATGGTGAGAAGCTCCGTTGGTTGATGGCTGCAGGATCGGCGCTTGCCCGGTATATTGGAAATGAATGTCTGATATGTCTGGTATAGCCATGAATAATTTGAGACGGCTGGATATCAATCTGTTGCTGACCCTGGATGTGCTGCTGGCCGAGCACAACGTCACCCGCGCGGCGCAGCGGCTGGCCCTGTCACAGCCGTCGGTGAGCGTGCACCTGGCCAAGTTGCGCGACATTTTCGGTGACCCGTTGTTACTGCCCGGCCCGCGAGGCATGCGCCCGACCGCGCGGGCCGACGAGTTGCGCGAGCCGTTGCGTGAAGCGCTGGAGGCGTTGGAGCGGGCGGTGGCGCCGGCCAGTGCGTTCGACCCGGCGCAGGCGACGCACAGCTGGAAAATCGCCGCGACCGATTACGGCGAATCGACCGTGGTGCTGCCAGCGTTGAGCGGCTTGCGCGAACAGGCACCGGGCACGCGGCTGGCGGTGATCGACCTGCACCCGCAACAACTGGTGAAAGAGGCCGAGCAGGGCGTGTTCGATCTGGCGCTGCACATCAGCGAGGACGCGCCGCCGGAACTGCATCGACGACCGCTGTTTCAGGAGCGCTACGTGCTCGCCGGGCGCATCGGCCATCCGCACCTGCAATCGGCGCCCACGCGTGAACGGTTCTGCGCGCTGGAACACGTATTGGTATCGAGGGAGGGTGGGGGCTTTTTCGGGGTGACCGACCGGGCGTTGGCCGATGTCGGCCTGAGGCGCAACGTGGTGTTATCGGTGCCGCATTTTCTGATGGCGATGTCGGTGTTGGTCAGCACCGACCTGGTGGCGATGCTGCCGTCACGGCTGGTGCGCGGCAATCCGGCGTTGCAGGTGGTCGACGCGCCGCTGGCAGTGCCGGGCTATGAAATGGCGATGTTCTGGGGCGAACGCTCGCACCGCGATCCGGCGCACAAGTGGCTGCGCGAGCATCTGCTGAAGTCAGTCTGAACCGTGATCAGGCGTGGACCAGTGCCACTGCAAACGACACGACGATCATGCACGCGAAGGCGAAATTGAGATTCATGGGGTGTTCATCCTGAGCCGTTTGAGAGTGGGGCCATTGTGAACAGGCGCACGGCAAAGAAAAAATTCGCCTTGTTGATTCCGATGATCGAAACAATTGATGGCCGCTGCGTTTGTATTTGCCCGAAGCTTTCGCTAGCCTTCAACAAACCTGCAACTACAAGCACAAACAGGCACAACCATGCACGATCACTCCATCGCCGAATTGCCCTCGCTGCGCCGACAGAAAATCCTCCTGCTGCTTGAACGCGACGGTAAAGTCATGGCGTCCGAGCTGAGCCAGCATTTTGCGGTATCCGAAGACACCATCCGCCGCGACCTCGCCGAACTGGACAATGCCGGCCTGGTGCAGCGCGTGCACGGCGGGGCGTTGCCGCGGCCGAAGGACTCGGGCAAGGATTACTTCACCCGGCTCGATGAGACCGATGAGGTCAAAATCCGCCTGGCGCAACTGGCGGCGCGGCAGATCGAGGATGGGCAGATTGTGCTGTTCGACTCCGGCTCGACCACGTTGCAGGTGGCGCGCTCGCTGCGGGCCGACATCAGCATTACAGCGGTCACCGCTTCGCCGATGACGGCGATCGCCTTGTCCGAATTTGAAGGGGTGAAAGTGATTCTTGCCGGCGGGCAGTTGAACCCGCGGACGATGGCGGCGGGTGGGCATGAGGCGCTGCGTCTGTTGGGCGGGATCAAGGCCGATCTGGCGATTACCGGTGTGTGCGCGATTCATCCGGAAGTGGGGATTACCTCGCTGCATTTCGACGAGGTGCCGGTCAAGCAAGCGATGCTCGATGGCGCCGCGAGGGTGATTGCGGTGACCTCGGCGGACAAGCTTGGCGCGGTGGAACCGTTTGTGGTGGCACCGTGTACGCGGTTGCACATGTTGATCACCGAGCGGCATGTGGCGTCGGGGAGTGTCGAGGATTATCGGCGATTGGGGATTGTAGTTCAGCAGCTTTCCGATTGAGTTTATCGGGTGTGGCTGATGGCCCTATCGCTGGCAAGCCAGCTCCCACAGGTTTTCATGGTGTACATAAACTTGATACGCCACGATCACTGTGGGAGCTGGCTTGCCAGCGATGGGGTCAGCATGATCAACACATCTTTCAGCGCAACTTCTCAAGCATCTGGTAATACCACATCCCCGCCGCCAGCAACGGGTTGCCGAGCAAATCGCCCATCGGCACGCGGATGTGCTGGCAGGCGGCGAAGGTGTCGAACTGGTCCAGCTGCCCGGTGATCGCCTTGCTCATGATCTCGCCCATGATGTGGGTGGTGGCGATGCCGTGGCCGGAATAGCCCTGGCAATACCAGACGTTGTCCGAAAGCTTGCCCAGTTGCGGAATGCGGTTGATGACGATGCCCATCGCGCAGCTCCACTGATAGTCGATCTGCACGCCTTTGAGCGCCGGGAACGTCTGCTCGATGCACGGGCGCAATTCCGCGGCAATGTCCCGTGAATCCTTGCCGCTGTAGTTGGCGCCACCACCGAACAGCAAGCGGCCGTCGGCGGTCAGGCGGTAGTAATCGAGGACAAAACGGCAGTCATACACGGCGAGGTCCTGCGGGTTGAGCTGCCGCGCCAGTTCGCCCAGCGGTGCGGTGGTGACGATGCCGCCCATGGCCGGGAAAATCTTGCCCTTGAGCTGGCCCGGTTCGAGCTTGTGATAAACGTCGCCGGCGAGCATCACCTGATTGGCGTCGATCTGCCCGTGAGCGGTGCGCACGCCGGGCCTGTCACCGTGAATGATCTCCAGCACTTCGCTGTTCTCGAAGATCAGCGCACCAAGACTTTCCGCCGCCCGCGCTTCGCCGATGCACAGGTTGAGCGGGTGCAGGTGCATGTTGCGGGTGTTCTTGATGGCGCCGTGATAAAGGTCGCTTTGCAGCAGATCGCGGACCTGATTGCGGTCGAGCAGGCTGACCTCATCGCCCAGCCCGCGACGCACGGCTTCTTCATAGTCGCTGCGCAGGCCGGTCATGTGGCTGGGCTTGTACGCCGCGTGCAAATGGCCGTGTTTGAGGTCGCACTCAATGGCGTATTTTTCGACGCGCTGTTGGATGATTTCGTGGCCGCGCCAGCGCAGGTGCCAGATGAAATCATCGACGTCATCACCGAGTTTTGCGCGCATCTGTTTGCGCATCGCACCATCGCCGGACAGGCTGCCGGTGACCTGACCGCCGTTGCGCCCGGTGGCGCCCCAGCCGATCTTGTGGCTTTCGACGATGGCGACTTTCAGGCCTTTTTCCGCGAGTTCGACAGCGGTGGCGACGCCAGTGAAACCGCCGCCGATGATCACCACGTCCACCGAGTGTCGGCCTTGCAGGGTCGGGTAATCGGTGTCGCGATTGAGGGTGGCGGTGTAGTAGGAATTGCAGCGTTGAGTCATGTCAGTGTCCACACAAATTCGGGAGTCGGAGTGCAATCCCCTGTGGGAGCTGGCTTGCCAGCGATGGCGGATTGTCAGTCAACGCTTATGCCAGATGTGCCGGCCCCATCGCTGGCAAGCCAGCTCCCACAGGGTTGAGTGGTGGGGCTTCACGCCTCGGTGAGGTACCAGCGCCAGTCCTGCTCACCCACCTCGGCCATGAACTGCCGGTACTCGGCACGTTTCACCGCCAGATACACACCCAGAAACTCCTGCCCCAGGGCATCGCGCGCCCACACCGAATTCTCCAGCGCCTGTAACGAAGTCAGCCAGTCGGTCGGCAACAACTCCTTGGCCTGCGCGTAGCCATTGCCCTCGACCGGCGCACCCGGATCGAGGTCTTCACGAATGCCGCGATGAATCCCGGCAAGAATTGCCGCCGCCGCCAGATACGGGTTGGCGTCGGCGCCGCAGATGCGGTGTTCGATGTGCCGGGTGTGCGCCGGGCCGCCGGGCACGCGCAGGCTGACGGTGCGGTTGTCGACGCCCCAGGTCGGCGCCAGCGGCGCATAGCTGTTGGCCTGGAAACGCCGATAGGAATTGGCGTTCGGGCAGAACAGCAACAGCGAATCGAGCAACGAGGCGAGCATGCCGCCAATCGCCGTGCGCAGCAGCGGCGTGCCGGCTGGATCTTCCGAGGCGAACAGGTTGCGGCCTTCTTCATCGGCGAGGCTGACGTGCATGTGCATGCCGGTGCCGGCCAGATCATCGAACGGCTTGGCCATGAACGTCGCTTGCATGCCGTGCTTGTGCGCGACGGCTTTGACCAGCCGTTTGTAGCGCACCGCCTGATCCATCGCCGCCAGTGCATCACCGTGTTCGAGGGTGATTTCCACCTGGCCCGGCGCGTATTCGGAGATCGCCGTGCGCGCCGGAATGCCGTGCAGTTTGCAGGCGCTGTAGAGGTCGGCGAGGAACGGTTCGATCTGTTCGAGTTCGCGCAAACCGTAGACCTGAGTGTGTCGCGGTCGGCCACCGTCAGCGTCCAGCGCCGGTTGCGGTCGGCCGTTGTGATCGCGTTTGGCGTCGAGCAGATAGAACTCCAGCTCGCAAGCCATGATCGGGTGCAAACCCTCGGCTTTGAGGCCGTCGATGACTTTGATCAGCAAGTGTCGCGGGTCGGCAATGCTCGCTGGCAGACCCTCAGTCGGGTGCATGCTCACTTGCACCGCAGCGGTCGGAATCTGCCGCCACGGCAGGCGCACCAGGCTGCCCTCCAAAGGATAAGCGCGGCAGTCGATGTCGCCGACGTCCCAGACCAGACCGGAGTTTTCCACGTCTTCACCCTGTACGGTCAGGCCGAGGATGGTGCTCGGCAATGGCCGGCCGCTTTCGTATACGGCGAGCAGTTCTTCGCGGTGCAACAGCTTGCCGCGCGGCACGCCGTTGGCGTCGAGGATGAACAGCTCGATCATGTCGATATCGGGGTTTTGCGCAAGGAACAGACGTGCGTCTTCAAGGGCTGCGAATTTCATGGCAATCACTCACGGGGGCGCCGCACAGGCGCGCAGAATCGGGCCGGACACGACGCGGCAAAAGGCGTGGGTGTCCAGGCAGAGATATCAGGAAGTAGAAGACTGTCGCGGGTTTTTAACCGGCGCATCAGACGGGCAGGGCGATATCCGGCGGGCGTGCGGAGTGACGCAGCTTGGAGCGGCGCAGGGCCATGGGCAGATTGACAATACGGTTCATACGCCGCTCCTGACGAGGGCGCGCGAGGGTGAGACGGACAACAAATGTGGTTGTTGAGGTGACGTACTCATAACGCGTGTTTCCGTTGGCGGAAAACGTCGGTGGCGGGGCTGGCCCGCCGACCGGTGTGCCCGGATAGTAAGGGGGAATCCGCGGGCATGTAAACGGGAGATTATCGGGCTGCGCTTCAGCGCAACAAGTGAAAGCCCAGCCCGGCGAGGGCGCAAACGATCAGCACGCTGATCACCCCACGCTTGAACACGAACAGGGCCACGGCTGCGGCAATCGCCAGGACGATAGAAAATACATCGACGGCGCCGGCAAAACCGTTCGGCCAGAACACGTGGTAGGCAAAGAAGCACGCCAGATTGACGATCACCCCGACCACGGCGGCGGTGATGGCGGTCAGCGGTGCGGTGAACTTCAGTTCGTTGTGCGTCGATTCCACCAGGGGCCCGCCGGCGAGGATGAACAGGAACGAGGGCAGGAAGGTGAACCACGTCACCAATGTCGCCGCCAGGGCGCCGGCGGCAAAAGCATGCTCGGGGCCGAACGTCGGTTGCACGTACGCGCCGACGAAACCGACAAACGCCACCACCATGATCAGCGGCCCGGGCGTGGTTTCACCGAGGGCGAGGCCGTCGATCATCTGCGTCGGGGTCAGCCAGCCGTAGTGGCCGACCGCACCCTGATAAACGTACGGCAGCACCGCGTACGCGCCGCCGAAGGTCAGCAGCGCGGCTTTGGTAAAGAACCAGCCCATCTGCGTGAAGGTGCCGTTCCAGCCGAACCATGCCGTCAGCAGCGCCATCGGCAAGCACCACAGCGCCGCGCCGATCAGCGCCAGTTTCCACAGCTTCGCCGGTTTGAAACGCGCGTGTTCCGGTGTTGGCGTGTCGTCATCGATCAGCGCCGGGCCGAAGGATTGGGCGCTGTTGCGCGGGCTGGCAGCGTTGAAACGCTGCGGGGCGAAGCGCCCGCCGAGATAGCCGATCAGCGCCGCGCCGAGCACGATCAGCGGGAACGGCGCATTGAACGCGAAAATCGCTACGAACGACGCTCCGGCGATTGCCCACAGCCAGGCGTTCTTCAGCGCACGCGAGCCGATGCGATGGGCCGCATGCAGGACGATTGCCGTCACCGCTGGTTTGATTCCGTAAAACACACCAGCCACGGCGGGCATGTCGCCGAAGGCGATGTAAACCCACGACAGTGCAATCAGGATGAACAGCGACGGCAGCACAAACAGCACACCGGCAACCACTCCGCCCCACGAACGATGCAGCAGCCAGCCGATATAGGTCGCCAGTTGCTGCGCCTCGGGGCCGGGCAGCAACATGCAGTAATTGAGTGCGTGGAGGAAACGCTTCTCCGAAATCCAGCGGCGTCGCTCGACCAGCTCCTGATGCATGATCGCGATCTGCCCGGCCGGACCACCGAAGCCGATGCAGCCGAGCTTGAGCCAGAAGCGCCAGGCGTGTTGCAGGGTGATGGGGGCGGGGCGCGGAAGATTTTTTTGTTCTTGATTCAATGACGGCGCTCCTGGGATTAGTCCTGGCGGAGCGGGTATATAAGCAGGTTTTGGTTTATCTGTGGTGGTCAGATCGCAGCCCCTCACCCCAGCCCTCTCCCGAGGGAGAGGGAGCCGACCGAGGTGTCTGGCGTTATGCATCGACCTGAATGACCGCGTCGATTATGAGAACAAGCATCCCGGGCCAGTGCCGAAACGTGTCGCTTATGGATTCACTACAGCACCATCACGTCGGCAGAGCTCGCAAGCATCCCCCAATCGGTTCCCTCTCCCTCGGGAGAGGGCTAGGGTGAGGGGCTGCCTCGATCTAGCCCCCGGTCATGTTCATGAACCGCACCACCTGCACATCGTCGTTGACTTCGAAATTGTGCCGATACGGTTTCAGTTTCATCGCCTCGATGATGGCTTTTTCCAGGCGTTGCGGTTGCCCCGGGTGCGCGCGTAGCACCGCTTTCAGGTCCATCGAATGCTCGTTACCCAAACACAACAACAGTCGGCCTTCGACAGTCAGCCGCACGCGGTTGCAGGTGGCGCAGAAGTTGTGGCTGTGCGGGGAGATGAAGCCCAGGCGAATCTCCGGGGCTTCGGCCAGGCGCCAGTAGCGCGACGGGCCTTGGGTCGATTCGGCGGAGTCGATCAAGGTGTAGCGCTCGGCGATCTTCTCACGCACCTGGGCGCTGGAGAAAAACGACTCGGCGCGGCTGTGTTCGCTGATGGTGCCCAGCGGCATTTCTTCGATGAAGGAAATGTCGAGCTGCCGATCGATGGCGAAGCTCACCAGATCGTTGATCTCGTGATCGTTGCGCCCCTGCATCACCACGCAATTGAGTTTGGTGCGGGTAAAACCGGCCTTGCGAGCAGCGTCGATGCCGTCGATCACCTGGGTCAGATCACCGGTGCGGGTCAGTTCCTTGAAGCGCTGCGGGTCGAGGCTGTCGAGGCTGATGTTCAGGCGCTTGACCCCGGCGTCGAACAGCGGCGCGGCGAGTTTGCCCAGTTGCGAGCCGTTGGTGGTCAGGCACAGTTCGCGCAGGCCGGGCAGGGCGGCGATCTGCTCGCAGAGCTTGACCACGCCGGGGCGGATCAGCGGCTCGCCACCGGTGAGGCGGATCTTGCGCGTGCCGAGGGCGACGAAGCTTTGCGCGACCTGAAACAACTCTTCGAGCGTGAGGATCTGCTGGCGCGGCAGGAACTGCATGTCTTCGGCCATGCAATAGACGCAGCGGAAGTCGCAGCGATCAGTCACCGACAGGCGCAGATAATCCACGCGGCGGTTGTGACCATCGATCAATTCACGCTCTGTCATGGATTCGCCTCGGGGATGTCAGGTGCGGCCAAATGGCGCAGTTGCGCAGGGTAAGGTCCGCACGGATTACCGTCCAATCACTCTGGCTGACCGGCTGATTGATGCGGTCGATGATGCCGTCATTGCGCACCGAACATCGCCGTCCAATAGATGCCCGCACTGCTTTTCGGATCGGTCGCGTACGCCGCACCAAGTTCCTTGTACTGCGGGTTCATCAGGTTGGCGCAGTGGCCGGGGCTGGCGAGCCAGCCGTCGACGACTTTGCCGACGGTGTCTTGCCCGGCAGCAATGTTTTCGCCGACCAGTTGCCCGCTGTAACCGGCGAGTTCGGCGCGGTCGCCCGGCGTACGGCCATCGCGGTCCTTGTGATCGAGGTAATTGTTGTTGGCCATGTCGCGGCTGTGATCCTGGGCCACCGTGCCCAGCGTCGCGTTCCACGCCAGCGGTGCGGCAGCGGCGAAGGCCTGGCCGCCGCATTGGCGCGGCTGGCTGCGGGCGGCGTTGAGTTGGGTGAGCAGTTTCTGCCCTTCGCTTTGCGCGTCGCCGAGCTTCGCCGAGAGCAGCGGCCGCGCCAGGACGATGCGCCAGTCGCGATCGACGCGGTTCACGCCGATATCGACGAACTGCGGATCGAGCACCACCTGACAGAAACTCTCCTTGATCGCTTGCATCGCCGACGCCGCGTCGCGCGGGCCGTTAAGGGTGATCGCCTGGACGTTGACCATCGGGTAGCGGGCACTGGCCATGGCTTGCTGCAAATCAACCGCGCCGCTGGCCGGCAGGCGCAGGCGAGGGTCGGCGGAGAGCGGCGGCAGTTCATTGGAGGCCTGCTTCTCGCAACGCTGCGGCTGGCTGCGGTAGCTGTTGATCGACTCGATCAATTGCAACTCATCGGCAGCGACTGCCGAGGCGGCGAAGACAATGCCCAGCGATAACCCGGCAAGACGCAAAACGGATGGCATGAAGCGCATGGAAATCTCCCTGATGCTGAATGCGCCCATGATGCGCGAAAGGCCCCCGGTGGGTGCAATGTCTTTTTTCCGCATCCGGCGGTTTTTTTATCCGGGATGTTTCTGCCGATTTTGCCGGCTACACTCTGCGCAGACCCCGAAAACCGGGCGTCTCACCGACGAAACATCCAGCCCGGAACGGGCGCTGCCGGAAGGACTGACATGGGATTGCAAGGCTTGGCGGGTTGTCTGGTATTCACTCTTTGGGCAGGCGCGGCATGGGCCACCGGACAGGCGCCAGTCGAGGCCAGGGCCGAAGAGAAAGCGCAGGTGCTGGAGGAGAAAGCGGCGGACAAGGTCAGTAGCGCCCCGGCGCCAAAATCCGAAGCGATCACCCCGACCGAGGCACAAGCGGTTGACCCGGCCGGCGCGGCGCCGCTGGACGATCCGCTGACCTGCCTGGCGCGCAGCATCTATTGGGAAGCCAAGGGCAAGGACACCCCGGAAATGGAGGCCGTGGCCAGCGTGGTGATGAACCGTCTCGGCCACGAGGGCTTTCCCGATACGGTGTGCGCGGTGGTCAAACAGGGCTCGGAAAGCAAAAGCTGCCAGTTTTCCTGGTGGTGCGACGGCAAACCCGATCAGGTCAAGGAAGACGCCGAATATGCGCTGGCCAAGGAAATCGCCGGCAAGGCGCTGAACCGCCAGCTCAAGGACCGCACCCACGGCGCGATGTATTTCCATGATCGCAGGGTGCATCCGAACTGGGCCAATGAGTACCGCCGCACGGCCGCGATCGGCAAGTTTCAGTTTTATAGGCCGGCGGGAGGGGATGCGCGATAGGCCCACCGCCACCCTCCGGTCTTATGGAGGTCCCCTGTAGGAGTGAGCCTGCTCGCGATAGCGGTGTGTCAGTCACGTATTCGTCTACTGACACACCGCTATCGCGAGCAGGCTCACTCCTACAGGGGATTTGTGTTGGCTGTCAGTCCAACGGTTGGCGAGCCGGAAAAAACAGCTCGAAACAGGTCACCCCATTCTCGCTGCTGACGCTGTACCGCCCCTGATGCAGCTGCATGATCGTCGCGACAATCGACAGGCCCAAGCCGTTGGATTGCGCCGAACGTTCGCGTGACTGGTCTACCCGATAGAATCGCTCGAACAGTCGTGCCAGATGCTCCGGTGCAATGGTCGCACCGTGGTTGCGCACGCGCAGATAACTGCCATCCGCCTCGGCACTTGCCTCGACCTGCAGCGTCGAATCCGCCGCGCCGTACTTGATCGCGTTCGCGCAGAGGTTGGCCAGGGCGCGGCGCAACAGCATCGGTTCGGCCCAGATCACGCCGTCGCCGCGGGCCTCGATGGTCATGCCGACATCCGCCGCCAGCCCCTCGAAGTAATCGGCGATGCGCTGCATTTCCTCTGCCGCGTCCAGCTCCTGGCGTTGGCTCAAGGCACTGGCCGGGTCGGTGCGGGCCAGAAACAGCATGTTGTCGAGCATCCGCGTCAGGCGTTCCAGCTCTTCGACATTGGAGGCGAGCAATTGCTGATAGGCCTCGACACTGCGGTTCTGGTGCAGGGCGACCTGGGTTTCACCGAGCAGATTGTTGATCGGCGTGCGCAACTCGTGAGCCATGTCGGTGGACACCTGGCTCAATTGCGCAAAGCCTTTAGCGAGCCGGTCGAGCATCGCATTGAAGGCTTCGATCATCGGCAGCATTTCGCGCGGCGCGCCGTGGCCGTCAAGGCGTTCGTTGAGGTTGCCGACGCCGATACCGTGAGCATGCCGGGCCAGGCGCCGCACCGGCAGCAGGCCGCGATACACCAGCAGGCAACCGACCAGTGCCAGCAGCAACGCCGCCAGCGAGGCCAGGCCGTAAACGCTCAAACGGTAACTTTCGAGCATCGCTGTACGCTCGCTCATCAGGCGCCCGGTGGTGACTTGCAGATTGCCCAGATCGCCGGAATCAATGGTCGCCGCCACCGCCGAAAACGGCACGCCGTTGACGCTCGGCAGATGCTGCACATCGCGCAGGGTCATTGGGTGGTCGATCGGCACGGCGGGCAAATCCGGTGCGGTGAGATTGCCCGGATTGACCACCAGCAGCGGCGGCTCGCCGGGCGCGCCGATGGTCAACAACGCTTCGCGATTGCCGAGCATGTTCTGGAACAGCGCCGGTTTGTGCTTGATCAATTCCAGGGTGTTGCTGTCGTTGAGGAAACTGCGCAATTGATCGACGCGACTGACCAGCGCCGTGTCATCGCGGCGAATCAGTTGCTGCTCCAGCTCGTTGTACAGCGCGGCGCCGAGGCCGGCCAGCGAAGCGAAGGCGAGCAGGGCGAACAACAGCGCCAGGCGCAGGGTCAGCGAATACGCGCGAGGACGGCTCATGGTTGCGTGTCGAAGCGATAGCCGATCCCGCGCACGCTGTGAATCAGCTTGAGCTGGAACGGGTCATCGATTTTCGCCCGCAAGCGCCGCACGGCGACGTCGACGACGTTGGTGTCGCTGTCGAAATTCATGTCCCAGACCCGCGAAGCAATCAGCGAACGCGCGAGCACTTGCCCGGTGTGGCTGGCGAACAATTGCAGCAGGGCGAACTCCTTGTTGGTCAGGGTGATGCGCACACCGGCACGGGTCACGCGGCGTTTGAGCACGTCGATCTGCAGGTCGGCGACTTGCAACTGCTCGTCTTCATGAATCGGCCCGCGCCGGGTCAGGGTGCGCAGTCGCGCCACCAGTTCGGCGAAGGAAAACGGCTTGATCAGGTAATCGTCGGCGCCGAGTTCCAGGCCTTTGACGCGGTCGGCGATGTCATCGCGGGCGGTGAGGAACAACACCGGCGTGTCGGCTTCCTTGCGCAGCCGGCGCAGCACTTCCCAGCCATCCATTTTCGGCATCATCACGTCCAGCACGATCACGTCGAAGCTGTACTCCAGCGCCAGGTGCAGGCCATCGGCTCCGTCGCGGGCCAGGCTGACGCTGTAACCCAATTCCTGCAAACCGTTGAGCAGGTAATTGCCAGCCTTGGGTTCGTCTTCGACAACCAGAATATTCATCGGTCAGTCTCAATGGTCGTTGGTGCAGCCGCTGCCTTGAACCTGATAGTCCAGCACATGTTCGCGGCCCTGATGGTCGAGGTAGTTCAAGCGCGCCGGGATCACCCCGCACGCCTGTGAAATATCGGTGCTGGACAGCACTTTGTCGATATCCAGGTGTACGTAGAAACCGGTTTTGTCATGGATCACGCCGCTGTCGGGCATGTTGGCGGCAAACACGCTGCCGGTGGCGAGGAGGGCGGTGAAAGCGATCAGGAGGGTTTTCATGGTCAGTCACTCAGTGGGTGAAGTGGATCGGCAGTGGCGCCGGAACAACTTCAGGCTACCGAGCGATCCGCACGGCAAACCGACAACTGAATGACAAAGTTGTAATGAAACGGGGAGTTAGAAGACAGTCTGTCTGACTAGATACGGATCCCCGTGGGAGCGAGCCTGCTCGCGAAGACGTCGGCACAGCCACTATATCTAGTGACTGACACTACGCATTCGCGAGCAGGCTCGCTCCCACAGGGATTGGTGCTGAAGGTGTTTTTTCAGCTCGCGTGGGTACTGAGAACACTCGCGATCTGCTGCGGCTGGCAGTTGAGGTATGGCGAGGATTTCAGCCAGCGCTGATCGGGGTACCAGGAGAACATGAACTGGCCGTTCTTCAGGCGATCGATCACCTGTCTGGCAATCTGCGGGCGCACGGCCGGGCAGCCCTGGCTGCGGCCGATGCGGCCCTGACGCTTGCTCCACAGCGGATTCACGTAATCGGCGGCGTGAATGACGATCGCCCGGTCGCGTGCCATGTCATTGAAGCCCGGCTCCAGGCCGTCCATGCGCAACGAGTAACCGTGGGTGCCGCTGTAACTTTCCTGGGTGCGGAACAGGCCGAGGCTGGACTGGAAACTGCCTTCGCGATTGGAGAACTGCGTGGCGAAGTTTTCCCCGGAGTTGGAGCCATGGGCGACCAGATCGCGCAGCACCAGTTTCTTTTTGCTCAGGTCGAAGATCCACAACCGGCGCTCGGTCGACGGCTGCGAGTAGTCGATGATCGCCAGATGCCGCGAGGGTTTCGCGCCGTTGCTGACCGCACACTGCATGGCGCTCAGCGCGCCTTTCAGCGCTTGGGGATTGAGTTCTGGCGCGGCGTGCGCGAGGCTGGTAAACAGAACCGGCGATGGCTTGCCGGCGGCGAAAGCGGGGCTGGTCACGGCGACAAGGGTCGCAGTGCTCAGCAAAAGTCGGCGCAGAAACGTCAACATTGATGAAGTGTCCTCACTTGCTACTTATCGGGCACTTTGGTTCCTGACGTCCAGTCGATACCTGCAGGCTCGATGATCAAGCCTGACTGTTCAGCGCACCTGATGTAAGGTTGACCGTCATCGAGACGGCCATGGATTGGAGTAAAGCAGTTGTTCAAAAAGTACGCATGCTACTTGAGCATTTGTTTGCTCGCTGCGCCGTTTGTCGCTTGTGCCGAGGACGGGCTGCCGCCGTTGCAGACTCTGCCGACGCCAGCGGCCGAAATGCCGGTCGAACCGCAAAGCCCGCTGCACGCGGTGTTGCTCAATCTGCGCCAGTCCTGCCCGGCGATCGCCACGCGACTGGATGACGTGGCGCTGAGCCAGTTGCAAGCCTTCTACCAACAGCAGGACTGGCTGCCGGTGTGGGCCAGCGAATCCGCACGTTTGCCGGCGTTGCAGGCACAGCTGCGCTTGTTGGCCGACGATGGCCTCAACCCGGCGCGCTACCCGGTTGCAGCTACAGCACCGCAAGACGGCGAGTTATGTGCCGATATCGAGATCAGCCGCTATTACCTGCAAGCGCTGCAGGATCTGCATTTCGGCCGCCTGCTGCAATCGCACTTCGAACCGCTGTGGCATGCCGACGACACCCCGCGTGACCGTCAGGCGGAATTATTGGCAATCGCCGTTCCCGGTCTGCACGACATCCCCGCAGCGTTCGATCTGGCACGGCCGCGTCTGGCGCAATATCAGGATCTGCGGCAACTCTATGCCGCGCAACGCTCGCAGGCCTTGCCACAATGGCAACCGGTCGGCAGCGGGCCGCTGTTGCGCCCGACGATGGAAGACAAGCGCGTACCGGAGCTGGCTCAGCGGCTCTACAGCGAAGGGTATCTGAGCCACGCCGTCGGTATGTCCGGTGATGCTTATGAAGGCGCACTGGTCGATGCGGTGAAGAGTTTTCAGGCCAGCCATTCGTTACAGGCCGATGGCGTGGTCGGGCCGGGGACGATTGCCGAACTGAACATCAGCCCATTGACGCGACGCGAACAGTTGCGGGTCAATCTCGAGCGCTTCCGCTGGATGTCTCAGGACATGGAGCCCAATGCGCTGCTGATCAACGTCGCCGCCGCCGAACTGACGCTGTATCAGGGCGGCGCGCCCGTCTGGCAGACGCGCACTCAGGTCGGCCGCGCCGATCGCCAGACGCCGCTGCTGAAATCGCGGGTGACCCGCTTGACCCTGAACCCGACCTGGACCGTGCCGCCGACCATCTGGAAGGAAGACAAACTGCCGGAAATCCGCAAGGACCAGACCTTCCTCAGCCGCCACAACCTGCAAGTGCTCGACGCCAACGGTCTGCCTTTGGCGGCAGCGGACATCGACTGGGACAACCCCGGCAACATCCTTCTGCGCCAGGACGCCGGACCGCGCAATCCGTTGGGGCAAATGGTCATCCGTTTCCCTAACCCGTTTTCGGTGTACCTGCACGACACGCCGAGCAAGGCGCTGTTCGACAAAGGCCCGCGCGCGTTCAGCTCCGGTTGCGTACGCGTTGAACATCCGATGCAACTGCGCGACCTGCTGCTCACCCCGGCGGAGAAGGCCCGCACCGAAACGCTGCTGGCAACCGGCACCACTCACGAATTTCGCTTGTCGGCGCCGGTGCCGATCCTGATGACTTACTGGACCGCCCAGGTCGACGGCAACGGCCAGGTCCGTTACGCGCCGGACATTTACAGCCGCGACAGCGCGTTACTGGCCGGGCTCGACCGCGCGCATTGAAGCTCAGCGCTGGTTGCGCTTGTACAACAAGCGCGCCAGCCAGGCATCGACACTCAACTTGCCGGCCCCGGCGAACAGCAGCGGCGCCAATGCGGCCAGGTAGATCGCCGGCAGCTTGAAGTTGCCGAAGCCTTTATTGGTGATCGCATACCCCTGCGCCAGTTCGCTGAGCGACGACCAGTCGGCGGGCCAATGCACAGCGGCCGTGGCAACCACCGTCACGACCATCAATACCAGCGCCGAAAAGCGCGTGCCGAAACCGACCAGGATCGCCACGGCGCAGATCAGCTCGGCCCACATCGACAGCTCCCAGTTCAGCGTCGCCGGCAGTCGGTCGAAGGGGAAGGGGAAGCGCTCTTGAATGTCTTCGAACCAGTTCTGCCCGTTGAATTTCTCCAGCCCGGATTCGAAGAATTCCCAGGCGATGAACAGGCGCAAGGTCAACGGCGCCAGCCACGCGCCGGCGCGATCGAGGTTCAGGTGCAGGTGCTGAATGGTGTTGGAAAGGGTTTTGCTCATGAGGGGCTCCGGTGGTTCTTCAAGTGAAATCGACCGGTGCATTTGAAGTGTGGGGTGTATCGGGGGTGTGTCGTTGGGGTGGGGACTTGTTGATTGGGTGTGTCTGGGCGGGGGCTGGATACACTGGGGTACACGCAGTGAACACGCATGATTACGGATTCAGCGCTATTCGTTCAGATTGGCAAACTTCGCCAATATCCCCCAATCAGTCCCCTCTCCCTCCGGGAGAGGGCTAGGGTGAGGGCAACAATTTCGGCACCCGCCACAAATACCACGCCGCCACCGTCCGATAAGGCCGCCACGCCAACCCGATTTCGATCATCTGCTTGCGCGTCGGCTGCACCTCCAGCCCCTTCAACCGCCGATAACCCTCACGCACCCCGAAATCATCGACCGGCAGAATGTCCATGCGCTCCAGGCTGTAGATCAACAACATCTCCACCGTCCAGCGCCCGACCCCGCGCAGGCTGACCAGTCGCTCGATCAGCGCTTCATCGTCCATCGCCAGCGCCGTGGCGTAATCCGGCACCACGCCATCCAGCGTCGCCTGGGCAATGCCCTGAATCGTCGCAATCTTGCTCGCGGAAAACCCGCAGCCGCGCAGGCGCTCGACGTCGGTGGCGAGAAGCTGCTCCGGCCGCGGAAACGTCTGCCCGGCGAACAAGCCCAGCAAGCGCCCAAGAATCGCGTCGCCAGCCTTGGCGTGCAGTTGCTGATAAGCGATCGCCCGCACCAGCGATTCATACGGATCACGCGCCGGATGCGGGCGATGCAGGCACGGGCCAATAGCGGCGATATGGCGCTGCCAGTCGGCGTCGAGTGCGGCGAGAAAATCGCTCGCCGCTTGGTAAGTGTCCGCCACGTTATTTCAGCAGGCCGTTGACTTCGCTATAGGTGAACGCCTTGAGCGCCTGCGTATCGAGCTGGCCATGGGCGAGAAAGCTCTTCACCAGCCCGCCCATCGCGCCGTATAGAAACTCGGCGATACCCGAGCCAGCGCTCAAGCGCCGCACGCCCAACGCTTGCAGTTCGAGGGGCGAAGGCAGGCCGGCGACGCCCAGGACGTTGACCGGCAGTACGGTGCCTTGGCAGATCGCCTCGATTTCATCGGCGGCACTGACCCCGGCGGCAAACAAGCCATCAGCACCGGCGGCTTGATACAGCGCTGCGCGACGCAAGGTTTCGGCGATACGCGCTTCGGCCGGGACCAGACTTTTCAGGTAAACATCGGTCCGCGCATTGATGAACAGTTTCACGTCGCGCCGGGCGGCGATCTGGCGCGCCAGTTCGATCTTGCGCGCGAGCAACTGCGGCGCTCCGGCGCCATCCTCGATATTGATGCCCACGGCACCCGCGCCGATCACTGCATCCAGGACTTCGGCCACGCGCCCGAGGTCATCGGAATAGCCGGCCTCGACGTCGACACTCAATGGCACGCTGATCACCCGGGCAATGGACTCCACCGTCGCCACCAAGCGTTCGAGGGGCAGCGCATTGCCGTCCGGATAACCATGGGCCCAGGCCACGGCGGCGCTGCTGGTGGCCACGGCTTTGCCGCCCAGATGCTCGACCAGTCGCGCGCCGGTGGCGTCGGCAACGTTGGTCAGGATCAACAGGCCTTGTTGGTGCATCTGATGAAATTGTGTGTCGAGCATGCTCATCGAAATCCCTTTTTGATTAATTTCTTCAAGTCAGAACGCGAGTTGTTGCGTGAGCTGCGTGGCGGCGTTTTCCAGGCGCAACAGAAACGCCTTGCGCGGCTGTCCGCCACCATAGCCGGTCAACGCGCCATCCGCGCCGATTACCCGGTGACACGGCACCACGATCGACAGGCGATTATGCCCGTTGGCCAGACCGACGGCGCGGCTGGCGCCGGGTTTGCCCAGTCCGGCGGCGATGGCGCCATAAGTGCTGGTGTGGCCGTAGGGGATTTGCAGCAGCGCCGCCCAGACCTGGCGATCGAATGCGCTGCCGGGCATGTGCAGGGCGACGCTGAACGCGTTCAGGTTGCCGGCAAAATACTCCGCCAGTTGCGTTTCGATCTGCTGCAAATGCGCGTTGTGTCCCGGCGCGACGGCGTAACCGTAGCGCGCCTGCAATTGCTCGACTTCGCGGGTCAGCGCCGGCCGGTCGAGAAATTCCAGCAGCACCAGCCCACGGCGTTCGGCCATGGCGATCATCGGCCCCAGCGGCGTGGTCAGGCGGGCGAACAGCAGCGGCTCGCTCTGGGCGACGCGGCCCGGCGTGATGTTGAAGGACTTCTGAAAGGCATCACGAAAACCGCTAAGCGATTCATAGCCGGAATCGAACGCGGCATGGTCGATCGACGTGCCTTGCTTGATCCCGCCCAGCGCCATGCCCAACCGGCGTGTGCGCAGCCAGGCATGGAAGGTCATACCGAAGTGCTGCTTGAACCAGCGGCGCAGTTTCAGCGGTTCGATGCCTTCGGCGAGCAATTGCGCATCGCTCCAGCGCACCTCGGGGTCGGCATCCACAGCACTGAGCAGGCGCTGCACCCAGTCCGGGGCGATGGCGGCTGCGTCCAGCGGTTTGCAACGCAGGCAGGCGCGATAGCCGGCCGACAGGCAATCGTCGGCATGGGCGAAAAACTCGACGTTCTCCGGTTTCGGTTTGCGCGCCGTGCAACTGGGGCGGCAGAAGATGCCGGTGGTTTTCACCGCCGTGAAGAACACGCCTTCGTAGGCAGTGTCGCGTTCAAGCATGGCGCGAACCATTTCGGCGTGGGGCGGCAGGGCAGTGGTTTGTATGTTCATGGGCTGAGAGTAAAACCGCTTTGTCGATGACTCCACCGAAAAATCGACAGTGAATTTTTTTCGATCTGCACCACAATGACCCCATCGCCGCTTGTGAGGAATCAACGCCATGCCACCGTTCACCATCCAGCGCATCGATCACATTGTGCTGCGCGTCGCCGATCTGCAACGCAGCATCGACTTCTACGCCCGGGTATTCGGCGCCGAAGTGGTCCGTCATAACCCACCGCTGGGCCTGGTGCACCTGCGCGCCGGCAGCTCGATGATCGATCTGGTCGACCTGCAAGGCGAACTGGGCCGCAAGGGCGGCGGCGCAGCAGGGGCGGAGCGGCGCAACGTCGATCATTTCTGCCTGCGCATCGAACCGTTCGACGAAACGGCACTGACCGTTCACTTGCAAGCCTGCGGCCTGATCGTGGAGAAAGCCGCCCGACGCTTCGGCGCCGAGGGTTACGGCCTGTCGCTGTATTGCTTTGACCCGGACGGCAATCAGGTTGAGCTCAAGGGGCCGAGCGAAGCCTGATTCAGCGCAGGTCGTCGAGAGCAGGCACCGTTGGTCTTTTCCATCGCACTCCAGCAGCCTTGGGCATTCGAAACAAGTCCGCTCACGACTTTTCTGGAGGCAGCCATGAACCACCCATCCAGCACCGACAAGCCGCTCGAAGAAACCCTCAACCCGAACGACGATGGCTTCGTGCTCGGCACCGCCGGGCGCGATGAGGATCCGAATGCGACGACTGACTGGGACCATGCGCGTGACACCGACGAGGTGATGACGCCCGCCGACACCCGCGGTTTACCCGGCTATCCGGGGGCAGAGAAGGCCAGCAAGGACACGCAAAGTGTCGACAGCAGCATTCCGGCCAACGGCGACCCCAGCCTGCAAACCAACGACAGCGCCGATTGAGCGGCGACAATGCCGATTTGATGCGGTGCAAGCGATTTGGGCAGCGATTGCGCTATCGCACCGTGATCGGTGGGATCGATGGAACCTGTGGCGCCGGGCGAACTTTTCCCGTTCGGCGCCACTCTGAACCCGTCAGAGGGTAACCGGGCGGCAGAAAAAACTGGCCCGGCAGGCAGTTTTGGCGCGCGCCGTGATAAATTCGTCGCACGTTACGCCGACCCCGAATGGCCCCAGGCGGCCCCACCAAGAGCGATCTACATGCAAGCAAAGGCCCGTGAGGTTTATGTGCCACCGGTGCTGCAGGATTTGCGGGCCGGCACTGCCGAACTGCACATCGCACTGGAAAAACGCCTTCCTTTTTTCTCCGACACCCTTGATACCCCGGCTTTCGAGCGCCTGATGCAGGCCTATTACGGCTTTTATCTGCCGGTGGAACAGGCCCTGCAAGCCAGCAACGCTATTCCGGACGACTTCGATCTGACGCCACGCCTCAAGACCGCAACCCTGCGCGCCGACCTGCAAGCGCTAAGCGCCACGGATGATTCGCTGGCAAATCTGCCGCTATGCGCTGAATTGCCGCGCATCGATTCCAGCGCCGCCTGCCTCGGCGTGTTGTATGTACTGGAAGGCGCGACCCTCGGCGGGCAGATTCTGCGCCGCGAAATCGCTGCCCGGTTGGGCCTGGAAGCCGATAACGGCGCGGCCTTTCTCGATGTCTACGGCGCGGCCACCGGGCGCCGCTGGCGCGATTTCATCGAATACCTCGGCAGCCGGCCCATGGACGCTGCCGAACGTGCAGCCGTCGTCCGCGCTGCGCAAACTACATTCAGCTGTTTCGAGCAGTGGCTCGAGCGCCGGGAGGTGCTGGCATGACCCCGCAAGACAAACAAGCCTTTGAAGAACTCCTGGCCAACTGTGCCGACGAGCCGATCCGGTTTCCCGGGGCGATTCAGCCCCACGGCCTGCTGCTGACCCTGAGCGAGCCCGCGCTGCAGATCATTCAGGTCAGCGCCAACGTCGAAACCTTGCTCGGCCGCGCGCCAGAGCCATTGATCGGCCAGCCGCTGCACGAGCTGATTGGTCTCGAGCACAGCGCACAGGTGCTTGAGGCGCTGCAACGCGATGTGCAGGCCGATGCGCCTCCGTTGTACTTTCGCCTCAACGGCACCGCGTTCGAGGGTTTGCTGCACCGCCACCAAGGCGTGCTGATTCTGGAGCTGGAAATCCACGTCGAGAACTTCCAGCCGCGCAACGTCGCCGGGGTCAAAACCCATCTGGGGCGCATGCTGCAACGCCTGCAAGCGGCCACGTCGTTGCAGGCGCTGTACGACATCAGCGTCAAGGAAATCCAGGCGATGACCGGTTACGACCGGGTGCTGATCTACCGGTTCGAGGAGGAGGGCCACGGTCAGGTCATCGCCGAGGCCTCCGATCCATCGATGGAAGTGTTCAACGGCCTGTTTTTCCCGGCCTCGGACATTCCCGAGCAGGCCCGCGAGCTGTACCGCACCAATTGGCTGCGGATCATCCCCAATGCCGATTACCAGCCGGTGCCGCTGGTGCCAAAGCTGCGCCCGGACACCCAGCAACCGCTGGACCTGAGTTTCGCCACGCTGCGCAGCGTCTCGCCGATTCATTGCCAGTACATGAAGAATATGGGCGTGTTGTCGTCGATGAGCATTTCCTTGCTCAAGGGTGACCGACTCTGGGGCCTGATCAGCTGCGGCAATCGCCAGCCACTGCACGTGCCTCACGAATTGCGCATGGCCTGCCAGACCATCGGCCAGGTGCTGTCGCTGCAGATCAGCGCGATGGAAGCGCTGGAACTGAGCCGCCAGCGCGACGAAAAGCTCGAAGCACTGGCACAGCTCAATCAGGCGATGATCGATTCGCCGCAAAACGTTTTCGATGGCCTGGCGCAACAGCCTGAAAGATTGATGGCGCTGACCGGCGCCGGCGGCATCGCGATCATCGAAGACAAGCAGTTGCACCGTTACGGTAACTGCCCGGAACCGGAAGACATTCGCGCGCTGCACAAATGGCTGCAGGAACGCGGCGAGCCGGTGTTCGCCAGCCATCATCTGTCCAGCGTCTACCCACCTGCTGCGCAGTATCAGCAGGTGGCCAGCGGGGTGCTGGCGCTGAGCCTGCCCAAACCGGTAGAGAACGGCGTGCTGTGGTTCCGCCCGGAGGCCAAGGAAAACATCAGTTGGAGCGGTGACCCGCGCAAACCGCTGGACCTGGAAAACTCCGATGCCGGCCTGCGCTTGCGTCCGCGCACCTCGTTCGAGATCTGGAAAGTCGAGATGGCCGGGATTTCGGTGAAGTGGAGCCACGGCGACCTGTTCGCCGCCAACGATCTGCGCCGCTCCGCACTGGAAAACGACCTCGCACGGCAAGTGCGCCGCGAACAGGAAGCGGTGCGCGCCCGTGAGGAACTGGTAGCGGTGGTGTCCCACGACCTGCGCAACCCGATGACGGTGATCTCGATGCTCTGCGGGATGATGCAGAAAGCCTTCAGCTCGGACGGCGCGCATACGTCGCGGCGCATCTCCACGGCGATCGACACCATGCAGCAGGCCACGGCGCGGATGAATACGCTGCTGGAAGATTTGCTCGACACCTCGAAAATCGATGCCGGGCGCTACACCATCAGCCCGCAGCCGCTGGAAGTCGTGCATATCTTCGAAGAGGCGCAGTCGCTACTGACGCCGTTGGCGCAGGACAAGGACATCAGCATTTCCTTTGAGGCTGATCCGGATCTGCGGATTCATGCCGACCCCGAGCGGTTGTTTCAGGTGTTGTCGAATCTGGTCGGCAATGCGATCAAGTTCACGCCGCGGCTGGGGACTGTGGGTGTGCATGCGACGACGGTGGGCGACGAGATTGTCTTTACGGTGCGTGATAGCGGTGAGGGGATTCCGAAGGAGCATTTGCCGCATGTGTTTGATCGGTACTGGACGGTGAAAGAGGGCAATCCGACGGGGACGGGGCTGGGGTTGTATATCACTCAGGGGATCGTTGAGGCCCATGGTGGGCGGATCGTTGCCGAGAGTGAGCCGGGGCGGGGGAGTGAGTTTCGGTTTACGGTGCCGCGGGTGGCTTGATCTTTGGGGTTTGATCTTTGGGGTTTGGGGTTTGGGTATTGGGTGCATATCCGTTGCTGCGGTAACGGCGGCTGGCGGTTTCGCCCTTACGGCGAGGCACTTTTTCCAGACGCCGAAAAAGTACCCAAAAAGGCTTGCTCCTGCGTTCGGCCCTCGCAGGCTCGGGTTCCTTCGCTCCGGGATCGATCCGGGCGCAGCGGCTACGGTTTGCTTCGCTGCACCTCCTTCCGCTGTGTACGACTTCGTCGTACGGTCGCTGCGCTCCCACGCCCGGATCAATCCCTCCACTCAGCCTTCCGATGTCGCCGGTTAGGCAAGATCAAGATCAAGATCAAGAGCACGCGAGCTAACGCTCATTGTTGAGTGGTTAGAAGCGGGGGGTTGGCTTGGGATTTGTGGTGTGGCTGCCCCTCACCCCAGCCCTCTCCCGAGGGAGAGGGAGCCGATTTGTGGGCTGTTCAAAACCTGTGTTCAACTCGGTACCCCATGTTGGCGTATCTCTCACATCCACCCCGGTCAGTTCCCTCTCCCTCCGGGAGAGGGCTAGGGTGAGGGGCTTTTGATCTTCAGCGTCGCCATCAAGATCAAAAGCAGGCGAGCTGACACTCGGCCTCATGGTTGCGCTCGGCCCCTGTGGGAGCTTGCCTGCAGGCGATGACGGACTAACAGCCAATCCATCTCTGCCGAATTCACGCAAATCGAAAATGTGGGAGCGAGCCTGCTCGCGAAGGCGTTTTCACAGCAATTCATTTATTGCCTGACCCACCGCTTTCGCGAGCAGGCTCGCTCCCACAATGTTCGTGCCCGGCGCGGAATGTAGCGAACACCTGATGACAGATTTGCAGCCAAAAAAGGTAATTTTCTTCAATACCCGCCGATCGGCGCTAACTAAGGTGAGCCCCTTGTTCCTCGTTTTGAAGCAGGTGTGCGATGAGTCTGATTGTTTCGATGGCGGCGTTTGCGCTGGCCGCTTCCATCACGCCGGGGCCGGTGAATATCGTGGCGTTGAGTTCGGGGGCGCAGTATGGGTTTCGTGCCAGTCAGCGGCATGTCGCCGGGGCGACGTTGGGGTTTGTGTTGTTGCTGGTGTTGATGGGGCTGGGTTTGCATGAGGTTTTGCAGCGCTGGCCGTTCATGACCCGCGTGGTGCAATGGGCCGGTGTTGGGTTTTTGCTGTTCATGGCCTGGAAACTGGCCAGCGATGACGGACGGCTCAACGCCGCCGATACAGGGCGGGCGCCGTCGATGCTCTACGGGGCGGCCATGCAATGGCTCAACCCCAAAGCCTGGCTGGCCTGTGTGGCGGGCATGGGTGCGTTTGTTGCCGATGGCGAGGCGCGGTTGGTCTGGCAGTTTGCGGCGGTGTATCTGGTGGTCTGTTATCTGTCGGTCGGCTGCTGGGCGTATGCGGGGACGTTTTTGCGCGGGTATCTGAACAACGCCAAGGGGATGCGCTGGTTCAATCGGACCATGGCCGGGTTGTTGGCATTGAGCGCAATCTACCTGCTGCTACCGTAACCCCATTGTAGGAGCGAGCCTGCTCGCGAAAGCGTACTTCCAGTCAATTATGCTTGCGACTGAAAGACCGCCATCGCGAGCAGGCTCGCTCCTACAGGGATTGGTGTTCAATCTCACATGAACGGCAACTCAAACGCCGCGCCTTCCATGTGATACACCGTCGGCTCTTCGGAAAAATATTGCTCCAGCCCCAGCATGAACAATCGATGATCCTCACTGGCTTCAAAGCCCGGCGTGTGATCCTCGAGCGACTGCCAGCGCACGATCAGATTGAAGCGCTCGGGCGTTTCAATTCCTTGCGCGAGCATGTGCCCACCATAACCCCTGGCGCGGCGGAGCAGGGGCGCGACCTCGGCGAAGGCCTGTCGGAAGTGCTCGACGTGTTGCTTCTGAACCGGTAGCACAGCGATCTCGTAAACCATGACGTTCCCCTTAAAGTGAGTGCTGTGGGGTGGAGGGCGCATCGGCGAGTACGGATGGCTCGACGGCAATCGCGATCTTGCCCAGCATCCCGTTGTTGCGGCTTTCCAGCCGCGCGTGGGCGAGTCCCAGGTCAGCCAGCGAATAGACCGCGCCGACATGCGGGCGCAATTGACCGCGTTCGACCAGTGCGCTCAATTCATCGAGCTTGCCGCGGTTCTGGCGGGTGAACACGAAGTGGAAACTGGCATTTTTGCCCCAGGCCTGGATCACGTTCTGTGGCTGGGCGATATCGACGATCGTTACCACCCGGCCCAGTTGCGCGAGCGCGTCGGGGCTGCGTGCCAGGGTGTCGCCGCCGATGGTGTCGAACACCACATCGACGCCATGCCCGCCGGTTTCGCGCAGGATGGCTTCGATGTAGTCCTCCTTCTCGTAATCGATCAGCACATCGGCCCCCATGCGCCGCGCGAACTCGAAGTTGGCTTCGCGTACGGTGGTGAAAACTTTCGCGCCCATGGCTTTGGCCAGTTGGATCGCAACATGCCCGACGCCGCCGGCACCGCCATGAATCAGCACGCTTTCACCGACCCTGAGCGCCGCCCGGACCACCAGCGCTTCCCACGCCGTGCCCCCGACCAGGCTGAGACTGGCCGCTTCGAGATGGCTCAGCGTTTTCGGCTTCCTGGCCACGATAGTTTGTGCGGCAACGTGGTACTCGGCGTAACTGCCAGGCCCGGCGAAAATCTGCGGGGTGTACCAGACCTCGTCGCCCGGCGCGAAAGCCGTAACGCCCGGCCCGACTGCTTCGACCACGCCGGAGACGTCGTGACCGCTGATGGCCGGAAGCGGCACAAGGTCGGGATAGTCGCCGCGCCGAACCTGATAATCCAGAGGGTTGATGGAGGTGGCGTGGACTCGCACCAGTACTTCGCCAGCGTTGGGGACGGGCTTGGGAACGTCGCGCAGTTCGAACGATTCCGGGCCGCCAAATGATTCAAGCATCATCGCTTTCATTGCATTTCCTCGTTTCGGTAAAAAGGGATATCGGGAAATCTCGATATCATGGGGCAAAAAATTACAGCTCGCTGCCGATGATCTCGGCCAGCTCACGGATCGCCGCTTCATTGCGCTTGTAGTACGTCCATTGGCCGATGCGTCTGACTTCGACCAGACCTGCCCGTTGCAGCGTCGCCAGATAATCGGACACCGTCGACTGCGACAGCCCGACGCCTTCCTGAATACTGCTGACGCAAACACCCACCGTGTGCACGTCGCCTTCATCCTGAGGAGGAAAGCTGTTGGCCGGGTCTTTCAAGCCTTTGAGAATCTCGAGGCGAGTACGGTTGGAGAGTGCTTTGAAGATGTCGAGTAGGTCCATGTCGCGAAGATATCGGATTTTACCGATATGTCAACGACCGATTTCGAGAGTCGTCAACCGCGATACTGCCCCGGTGTCGCTGCCAGATGCTGTTTGAAGGCGCGTTGAAAATGCGCCTGATCGGCAAACCCGGCCGCCAGCGCGACGTCGGCAATCAACTGGCCGCTGCGCAAGCGTTCGCGGGCGAACTGGATGCGCTGGTTGATCAAGAACGCATGGGGGGTCATGCCGTAATGTTGTTTGAACGCGCGGATCAGGTACGACGGCGATAGCTGCGCCGCCGTGCAAATGTCGTCGAGGCTCAGCGCATCGGTGCAATGCTCGCGAATGAAACCAGCGGCGCGTTCGAGCTTGTCGTTCGGCTCGCGCAACGGCGCGCTGGCGGGGTTCAGACGCAAGTGCAGATCGCTGAAAAACTCCACCGCTGCACTGTGTTTGCGCAGCAGGTCGTGCCGGTCGTCGACAAGGATTTCGTACAGCTCACACAAATCGTGAAACAGCGCCGAGTCATCGAGATGAGTCACCGCAAAGCGACAAAAACCCTGCGCACCGAACCCCAACTGCTGCTGCAGATCGCTCAGCCACGGCGTCTCTGCGTACAGCATCACGTACGACCACGGCTGATCATCGATCGGGTTGCACGCGTGCACATCGCCAGGGTTCATCAGCACCACCGTGCCGGCGGCCACCTCGAACTCTGATTGCTCGTGCACATAGGTGCTGCGCCCGGCGGTGATCGCGCCGATGGAAAAGTGCGCGTGGGAATGCCGTGCATAACAGACCTCACGGCCATCGGCGATGGCCCGCGCCTCGATGAAGGGCAGGGCATCGTCGCGCCAGAAGCGCGGGGCTTTTTCTGGGTTTTTGGCGGCAGCGTGTTTCATGGTGGTTATCCCGGCAGGCCAGTGCGCCAGTGTAGGGGCTGCGGACGCCAAAGGCTCGTCCAAGTTCGACAGGACTGGCTTTTTCTAGCCCAACGGCACCTGCAAATCGGTAAAGGGTGCGCTCATCAAAACGGTTGAACTCCACGCCAGACTCTTCCGTCACTTCCTATGAGGGGACTCAGGGCAATGTTGTCAGGTCGCCCCACATAACGTTTTCACTCAGAAGGCGAGGGACCACATGAACACTTCAGATAACAGGGCAGGAACCACTGCAGACGAACCTTCAAAGGACCAGGCCGGGCAAGCCTTCGAACGGTTGAAAGACGACGTCAGCGAAACGCTCGGCGGTGCGCGGCAGCAAGCCGATGCGCAGTTCGGTCAGTATCGCGACAGCGCCGCCGAGCAGATCGAAGCGCTGGCGCAAGGCGCGAAAAGCTTCGTCTCGGAGCTGGAGGACAAGGACACGCTGGGCATGTCCGACTACCTCTCCGACATGGCCGAGTCGATGGGCGGACTGGCAAAGAATCTGCGTGGCAAGAGCGCCGAACAGCTGTTGCACGATGCCGCCGAACTGGCGCGCAGCAATCCGGCGTTGTTCATTGCCGGCAGCGTGGCAATCGGTTTTGGCCTGTCGCGGTTCCTCAAAGCGGGCACCTCGGCGGCAGCCGAAGTCACTGCCGATCATCAGCCCGCTTCTGGGAGCTCGACGCCACCGGCCGGCGGTTTTGGCGCGCAGCGGCCCTATGAAACTTCCACTGCAACCCGCACTGATCCCAGTCCAGGCCTGGCGACCGGCATCACCCCGACGTCGGCCGATGAGCACGATCACCCGACTGATTTTGCCGGAACCTCGATTCCTACCTCGCCAACCAAAGGAGACCTGTCATGAACCGAGACGATGCAGATCTGCAGGGCGCCCGACCCACCGCGAACCACGACGACGCTTCGGTGACCGGGCTGCTGCGGCAGTTATCGCGCGAAGTGCCGGCGCTGTTCACCAAGGAACTGGCGCTGGCCAAGGCCGAATTTCAGTCCAGCCTCAATACGCTCAAAGCCGGGATTGCGGCAGTGGCCGGCGGGGCGATCGTGTTGCTGGCGGGGCTGATCATTTTGCTGATGTCGGCGGTGTACGGCTTGAGTCTGTTCATGGCGCCATGGCTGGCGGCGCTGATCGTCGGCGTGGTGGTGATGATCATCGGTTTTGTCATGCTGCAGTCGGGCAAAAAACAGTTCGAACCGTCCCACTTCAAGCCTGACCGGACGCTGGACGCCTTGAACAAAGACCAGGAAGCGCTGCGGAGGAAAGCCTCATGAAGACTGAATTGGATATCGAATCGCAAAAAAGCCCTGAGCAGATCGAGCGCGAAATCGACGCGCAACGCGCCAGCATCGGCAATATCGTCGACCAGCTGGAAAGCAAGTTCACCCCCGGGCAGATGATCGATCAGGCGTGGGGCATGCTGCAGAACAACGGCTCGCAGTTCGTCACCAACCTGGGCACCAGCGTGCGCAACAACCCGGTGCCAGCGGTGCTGACCTCGGTCGGCCTGCTCTGGCTGATGATGGGCCAGAACCGTCCGCCAGTGCCGCAGCCAACCTATCGCAGCGGCCCGGATCAGGACCGCGCTGGCGAGTGGGCCGATGGCCTGGCCGATAGCCTCGGCAGCGCGCGCGAGCATATGCATCAGACCAGCGATTCGTTGAAGCACGGCTATCAATCGCTCAAGGACAAGGCTGCCCACATGGGCGAAAACGTCGGTGCCGCCAAGGAGAATTTGCGCCACTCCATGCACGATGCCAGCGACCGATTGAGCCAGAGCGGCCAGGCCATGGGGCAGCAATTCAGCCAGTTGCTCAAGGAACAGCCGCTGATGGTTGCTGCTGCGGGTATCGCGATTGGCGCCATGCTCGGTGCCGCGTTGCCGAAGACCGCCACTGAGCAGCGCTATCTGGGCCGGACCAGCGCGGGCATGGTCGACAAGGTGAAAAAACAGGCCCGGGAGGGCTATGAGACAGTCCGCGATACGGTGACGAAGACCACCGAGCAGGCGGCGGGGCAGGGTGCTCAGCCTGCGCAAGCGACGGCGTCTGATGAATCGGCGGACCTGTCCAAGGGATTGGGGACGTCTTGATGATGGTGGGTAAGGGAGGCCTTGCTATGGCCTCCTTTTCTTATTTCCGATTATCGACGTGTGGACGGAAATTCGGCGATCGAACGATTGGGGTGTGTCAGTTTCCCCTCACCCCAGCCCTCTCTTAAAGGGAGAGGGGGCCGACCGAGGTGTCTTGCGGGATTTATCGACCTGAGTGAGCGAGTCGATTGTGAATTCGACAGCGTAAAAAATCGAGTCGGCTGTGGATTCAACCGCATGCAAAAGATCGAGCGGATTCCGGATTCCCAGCCGCACATTCAGGTCGGCGCATGTCCTCAATATCCCCCAATCAGTCCTCTCTCCCTCTGGGAGAGGGCTAGGGTGAGGGCTGTCCCTGACGAAACCGGCCCTCAAGAGACCAACCAAAAAGGAATTACCCGATGCCAACCTTCACCGGCGGCTGCCTCTGCGGCAATGTCCGCCTCGTAGCCTCAGGCCAACCCTACCGCGTCGGCCTCTGCCACTGCCTCGACTGCCGCAAATTCCACGGCGCGCTGTTTCACGCCTCAGCCATCTTCCCCGCCAGCGCTGTCACCACAAGCGGCGAAACCCGCGATTACGCCGGGCGACATTTCTGCCCGCGTTGCGGATCCTCAGTGTTCAACCGCAGTGACGACGAAATTGAAGTCAACCTCGGCGCCCTCGATGCCCCCGATCAACTGCAACCGACCTATGAAAGCTGGACCCTGCGCCGCGAGTCCTGGCTGCCGGCGCTCCCGCTGGCGCACCATTACCCGCGTGATCGTGAGGGCCCAGGCCGCTCGGAAGATTAGCCAGAGCCCAGCCTCGCTGCGGATCGATCAACCGCGAATAAACGCCAGCAAATCAGCGTTGATCGTCTCCGCTTCGGTCGTCGGCATGCCGTGCGGGAAACCGGGATACGACTTCAGCGTGCCATTGGGCAGCAGCTTCGCCGACAGCGGGCCCGAATTGGCATACGGCACAATCTGATCGTCCTCGCCATGCATCACCAGCACCGGCACGCTGACTTTTCTCAGGTCTTCGGTGAAGTCGGTCTGCGAGAACGCGACGATGCCGTCGTAATGCGCTTTGGCCGAGCCCATCATGCCCTGACGCCACCAGTTAGCGATGACGCCTTCCGCCGCGTCGGCGCCCGGGCGGTTGTATCCATAGAAAGGCCCGCTCGGCACGTCCCGATAAAACTGCGCGCGATTGGCCGCCACCTGCGCCTGAAAGCCGTCGAACACCGACTTCGGCAAGCCGCCGGGATTGCTAGGGGTCTGCACCATCAGCGGTGGCACCGCAGCGATCAGCACCGCTTTGGCGACATTGTCCTGGCCGTGGCGGGCGATGTAGTGGATGACCTCGCCGCCGCCCGTGGAGTGGCCGACATGCACGACATTCTTCGTGCCCAGATGCTTGACCACCGCCAGCGCATCGTCGGCGTAATGGTCCATGTCGTGACCGTCCCAGACCTGAGCCGAACGGCCATGCCCGCGCCGATCATGGGCGATAACGCGGAAGCCCTGACCGAGGAAGAACAGCATTTGTGCGTCCCAATCGTCGGAACTGAGCGGCCAGCCGTGGTGGAAGTGGATCACCGGCGCGTCGCGCGGGCCCCAGTCCTTGTAGAAGATTTCAACGCCGTCTGTGGTGGTGACAAATCCCATGTTCGCGACTCCTGACCGATGTGGAGGGAAACCTGCGCAATACGCGCGGACCGATTTGGCTGATACACGTGATGTGCAAGCAAGGTGCGAGCCGTTATCAACTGTAGGAGCGCTGTCGATCTGTGCATGACCGGTGGTCGCAACGTCTGGCTTCGAGCGCAAATTAGGCTTTGCTGAAAGGGATAAGCCGAGGCGCTCGTGGCGATTGAAGGTCACGGTGACGCGCTTTCGGCATACTGTGAACCTGAGGAAATTCTTCGATGCTGACCTTGAATATCAATGGCAAGGACCAGGAGCTCGATGTCCCTGCGGACATGCCGCTGCTCTGGGTTCTGCGCGATGTTGCGCACCTGACCGGTACCAAATTCGGCTGCGGCATGGCCCAGTGCGGGGCGTGCACCGTGCACGTCGACGGCGCGCCGTTACGTGCCTGCATCACACCTGCGACTGCGGTGGCCCACGGGCAGAAAATCCTCACTATCGAAGGCCTCTCGGCGGACGGTTCGCACCCGGTGCAACAAGCCTGGGCCGAGCTCGACGTGGTGCAGTGTGGCTATTGCCAGTCCGGGCAGATCATGTCGGCGGCGGCGCTGCTGGCAAAAATTCCCCAACCCACCGACAGCGATATCGATCAGGCCCTCTCCGGCAACATCTGCCGCTGCGGCACCTATCCACGCATCCGGGCAGCGGTAAAGCGCGCATCGCAAATCGGCTGATTGCCTGGGGAGTTGACGGATGAACAGTCCTGTTTCGCGTCGCGGTTTTCTCAAGGGCAGCGCCATCGTGGCTGGCGGTCTGGTGGTGGCGTTCGTCGTGCCCGGTGGGCACCGGTTCGCGCGGGCGGCGGAGAACGCAGGCAAGGTCTTCGCGCCCAATGCGTTTTTGCGCATCGCTGCGGACAACAGCGTCACCGTGCTGCTCGGCCATTCGGAAATGGGCCAGGGCATCTGGACGGGCCTGACCATGTTGATTGCCGAAGAGCTGGACGCCGACTGGTCGAAGATCCGCGTCGAGCATTCACCGGCATCGGCGGCCGATTACGGCATGCCGGCGTTTGGCGGCATGCAGATCACCGGTGGCTCGACCACGACGTGGATGGAGTTCGACCGTTATCGACTGGCCGGCGCGACGGCGCGGCAGATGTTGGTGCAAGCGGCGGCGAAACGCTTCGATGTGGCGCCTTCAGCCATCCGTACCGAATCGGGCGTGGTGATCGCTGGCGATCAACGCGCGACCTATGGCGAGCTGGCCGATGCTGCCGGGCAACTGCCGGTGCCGGACCCGCAGACGATCACGCTCAAGCAGGCCAGGGACTGGAAGATCATCGGCAAACCGACGAGGCGTCTCGACACCCCCGAAAAAATCACCGGCCGCGCCAAATTCGGCATGGACGTGCAGTTCGAAGGCCTGATGACCGCGATGGTTGCCCGCGCGCCGGCATTCGGCGCCACGGTCAAATCCTTTGAGGGCGCCGCAGCGCTGGCCATCCCCGGCGTGCACAAAGTGCTGCAGGTGCCCAGCGGCGTCGCGGTGATCGCTGATCATTACTGGGCGGCAAAGCTCGGCCGCGATGCGCTGAAGGTCAATTGGGACCTGGGGCCGCACGCCGACATGAGCAGTGAATCGCTGCTCGACAGCTTCCGCAAACTGGCGGCGACGCCGGGCACTTCGGCCGGCAAAGCGGGCGATGCACAAGGCAGCTTCGGCAAAGCGGCGAAGAAAATCGAGGTTGAGTACAGCGTGCCGTACCTCGCTCATGCGCCGATGGAACCGCTCAATTGCACGGTGAAGATCAGCGCCGGCAAATGCGAAATCTGGACCGGCACGCAGTTTCAGACCCTCGACCAGATGGTCGCTGGCAAGATCACCGGGCTGAAACCGGAGCAGGTCGAGATTCACACCGAGTTTCTGGGTGGCGGTTTCGGGCGCCGGGCCAACCCGACCTCGGACTTCGTCGCCGAAGCGGTGCAGGTGGCGAAGGCGGCGGGGATGCCGGTAAAAACCGTGTGGGCCCGTGAGGATGACATTCGCGGCGGCTACTATCGATCGATGTTCCTGCATCAGGCGCGGATCGGTCTGGGCGCGGATGGCCTGCCGTCAAGCTGGGAGCATGTGCTGGTGGGGCAGTCGATCATGGCCGGTACGCTGCTGGAAAAAACCATGGTCAAGGACGGCATCGACGCGACTTCGGTCGAGGGCGTCGCCGACAGCCCCTACATCAAGGATCTGGCCCATCATCAAGTCGATCTGCATTCGCCGCAGACCGGCATCAATGTGTTGTGGCTGCGCTCGGTGGGGCACACGCACAGTGGTTTTGTCATGGAGTCGCTGGTTGATGAACTCGCCACGGCGGCTGGCCAGGACCCGGTGGAATACCGGCGTACCCTGCTGAAAAATCACCCGCGCCACCTCGGTGTGTTGAATCTGGCGGTGGAAAAGGCCAACTGGAAAGCGCCGCTGCCCGACGGGCACGCCCTCGGCGTGGCGGTGCACGAATCATTCGGTAGTTACGTGGCGCAAGTCGCTGAGGTGTCCCAGGACAATCTGGCGATTCGCGTACATCGCGTGGTCTGCGCGGTGGATTGCGGCATTGCGGTGAACCCGCAGAGCATCGTCGCGCAGATGGAGTCGTGCATCACCTTCGGCCTGGGCATGGCGCTGCATAGCAAGCTGACGCTCAAAAATGGCGGGGTGGTGCAGTCCAACTATCACGATTATCAGGTCTTGCGGCTCAACGAAATGCCGGTCGTGGAGGTGCATATCGTGCCCAGCAGCGAAAAACCCGGTGGCATCGGCGAGCCCGGGGTGCCGCCGACCGCGCCGGCGGTGGCCAACGCGGTGTTCGCTTTGACCGGGCAGCGACTGCGTGAATTGCCGCTGCAACTGTCGGGAGTGTGAAATGAAACGACATCTGCTGTTGGGCACCGTGGTGCTGTTGGGGTTGGGCGGTTACGCCTCGGATCTGTTCGCTGATGATCAGCCAGCGCTGCAGGCTTTCGGCACGGTGCAAAAGGTCTTTCAGAGCCCGCGTTGCCAGAATTGCCACATCCCCGGTGATGCGCCCTTGCAGTTCGACGCCGGCATTCCCCACGCGATGAACGTGGTGCGCGGCATGGACGGCAAGGGCGCTGCCGGTTTGCCCTGCGCCACCTGCCACGCCGAAAACAACCCGCCGGCCAGTTATGGCCCGCATGCGCCACCCGGTGCACCGCACTGGAGCCTGCCACCGGCGGCGCACAAGATGGCCTGGATCGGCCTGCCTGCGGACAAGCTGTGCGCCATGATCAAGGACCGTGCGAGCAACGGCGATCGCGATTTTGCCGCGCTGATCAAGCACGTCAGCGAAGACAAACTGGTGCTCTGGGGCTGGAACCCGGGCGCCGGGCGCGCGCCGGTGCCGGTCCCCCACGATATTTTTGTCGAGCAGTTCAAACTGTGGGCCGATGCGGGTGGGCCTTGCCCGGTGGCGGAATTATGATGTGAGCTCTTCTCAATTCAGGGCTAAGCTCAAGAGCATTACAGCCTGTGGAGTGTGTGATGCTGGTGCCCGGAAAACCCGAGAATGAAGCGGCGCGAATGCAAGCGCTGCAAAATCTCAATCTACTCGATTCGGCCCCCGAAGAACGCTTCGATCGCCTGACGCGGCTGGCCAAGCGCTTGTTCAACGTGCCGATTGCGTTGGTCACGCTGGTGGACAAGGACCGCCAGTGGTTCAAATCCTGCGTCGGCCTCGACGCCACCGAAACGCCGCGAGACGTCTCGTTCTGTGGGCACGCGATCTTGCAGAACGAGTTGCTGCTGGTGCCGGACGCCCGTGAAGACGTGCGCTTTCATGACAACCCGCTGGTGAGCGGCGCGCCGAACATTCGCTTCTATGCCGGATACCCGCTGACCGTTCCCCACGGCAACAAAATGGGCACGCTGTGCCTGATCGACACCAAGCCCCGTGAACTCGACGATGAAGAGCGCGCACTGCTGCGCGATCTGGCGGAAATGGCCGAGCAGGAACTCACCGCGGTGCAGATGGCGAGCATGGACGAGCTGACGTTGCTGTCCAACCGGCGCGGCTTCAAGCAGTTGGCCCAGCATGCACTCGATGCCTGTTCGCGGCTGAACCGGCCGGCAACCTTGCTGTTTTTCGACCTCAACGACTTCAAGCAGATCAACGACCTCTACGGACATGCCGAGGGCGACGGTGCGCTGAAAACCTTTGCCGACGTGCTGCGTATTGCCTTTCGCGAAAGCGACGTGGTCGGGCGCCTGGGCGGCGATGAATTCGTCGCGCTGCTGACCGGCTCCAGCCACGTCGAAACCACGGCGATCATGGCGCGCATGAAAGAAATCCTCGAAGAACGCAACGCCAAGCTGCACCGCGGTTACGCCATTCGGTTCAGCGTCGGCCAGATCGAATACGACCCCAAACGCCACGACAGCGTCGACCGCCTGCTCGCCGACGCGGACGGCGCGATGTACGCACACAAGCAAGCCTTGAAGCGCTGCTGAGCAAAACCCCGTCGCCAGCAGGCTGGCTCTCACAGTGGTGATCGGGTGTACACAACACCGTTCCCACCGCTATACCCTGTGGGAGCGAGCCTGCTCGCGATGGCGTCCGTCCGGTCACTACTTCATTAACTGACCCACCGCGTTCTCCAACCAACAGGCTTCAAGTTTTCGGCGGGCTCAGCGTCGCGTAAAACTTCAGCCATTTCTCCTGATTGGCTTGTATTTCCTCGAGCGCAGGGGCGGTCAGCGCTTCTTGCAGCGCTTTGCTTTCATAAGCCTCAAACAGGTGCCGCACAGCCGTACGGGCGATGGCGTTGATCTTGTTGGAAGAAAACGTATCGGGAACGTCGCTGTACGCTTGTGCCGCCAGCGGCGCGCCTTCGATGTCGAGGCTGGTGATCAGCGCATCGCATGTGGCGTTGGCGATGGGCAGAGTCCCGTGGCGATACGCCTCGGCGTCGAAGGGCAGCGATTTGGCCTTGTTGTTCGCCGCAGAGGGCTTGAGCAGCGCGACATCAATATCGCGACGCAATACAACCGCCGACCTGCGGGTAAAAATCTCGTACACCCTGGGCGTCGAACCGCGCAGCAGCGCGATGATGGCAAACGGCGCCGCCTCGGCGTTGGTGTTTGCAGCCTCGGCGGGACCTGTCGGGGTGGGCAACTGCAAGGCAAACAATTGCAGGGTGTTGTCTTCGATGTCCTGTCGTTGCGCCAGCGGTAATCGGCAAAATGCATCTTTGATGAAGGCGATATGGGCGTCCTTCATCTGCTGCAGGCGTGCGCTCAGTGCGGAGCGGAACGAGCGCGATACCGTGTTGAGCCGGGCAAACGAGGCTTTCAATGAGCTCAGCTGAAGCTGCTCGGTGCTCGATTTCCAGCCCTGCAGATCGCCGGACAACTTGCCCGCCACATGCAGTTCGCTCAATGAATAAAGGTTCGCCGTGGAGGCCGGGCTGGACAGCGCAGGTTCGGCCAGATGCGGGTTATCGCTGAAGACCTTGCGCAGATCGTTCAGCGCCACCGTTATCGGTACAGGACATTTTGCCAGGAACGCCCGGTGGTAGAACGCACGCATCATGCGCTGATGGTCGCGAAAAAGGCGCCCGGCACGTTTGAGCGTGGCGGGTTGATTGAGCGGATTTTCCTGATCACGCTGAACCACACCCCGAGCGATGGCCCAGTCCAGAACGACAGACGCGCAGGTATCACTGCGCAGGAATTGGTAGTAATCCGCCGGGACGGGTCCATGGGTCAGATTCGTCAATTGCGCGTAAGTCATCAGGCGCGTCACACCCGGCCTGCGGTCTTCGATGTACAGCACGATCTGCTTGAGCCGGACCCAGCGCAAATCACTCATGTAATGCAGTGAGACCGGGATATCACGGATCAAAAACTCCGCAGCGTTGCCGGACAGGAGCAGATGCGTCGCCAGGGATTTGTTCTTCACCTGCGCCAGATCGAACTGTTGATCGATGAAACGCCGGACCTCAGTGTACGGTTCGCCCCAGTAGAAGCCGTCATTGAGTGCCTGCCCGATGATCCGGTCCGATTGCTCGCCCGCCGTCGGGTCGAGACTGAGGATCAGCGCAGCAAGCAACAAACGGTCGCGATTGGTGGCCAGCAGATCCTTGGGTTGAGCCGCGGGGGCGAGCTTTTTCAGTAATTGATTGCCCAGCAAGCGCGCCCGTTCGCTGATCAGGATGCGGCTGATCAGGTAATCGGCGTTGGTGTTCAGGCTCGTTGCAGGCAGATCGGTATCGACGCCTTCGCTGAGGTAATCAATCAGTGGCGCTGCGTCCTTTGGCAGGAACGCCTGAGTCGTGTCGATGATCTGCTGGCGCTGCTCAGTGGTGAAGCGCTCGGTCTGTGTGCCGGGGCGACCGAGCAGATACCAGTGATTCATGTAGCCGGGACGCATGTGCAGGTTGATCTTGTCCCATTTGACAAACGTGAGGGCCTGCTCGACGGTCTTCGGCAAAGGCAGTTCATAAAAGCGCAGCATTTGCCCCAGCGTCACCTTGCCGCTGGTGCGAAAGGCACCGCCGGCCTTGCGTGCCTTGGCCTTGAGGCGATCGCGATAGACTTTCAGGTCGGCGTGTTTTTCCACCTCTGCAGTGAGAGTGATCCAGCCCTGTTCGCTGGCCGTGCCGACATGACCGGACTCAGTTACCAGCAGTGCGCTATCGGCAGGTAGCTTGTGTTTCGACAAAATGGCCTGAAAAGCCGGATGCGAACCCAATATCTTCAGACCACTTTGGCCCAACTCCATCCATCCCGTCAGCGCTGAGTCGGGATCGGGCACGCTGAACTCTTCCAGGTCGATTTTCGCCGCAGGCGACTTGTTCCAGCTCAGCGCCTGCAGTCGGCGCAGGATATAACGCCCGTCTTCGATATCGGCAAAGCCATGCCGGTAGCTAATGATCGAGTTGCCGGTCTGCACGTAATCGCTGACATACGGCAACGCCGGCCAGCGATGGTCGCGCAGGCGTTGCGCCAGCGCTTTGGCTTGTTCGGCATCCTCCGGGATGGGCAAGGCGTAGCGTTCCAGCAGCGGGCCAAGCTTGAAACGCGGACCGCCACGACTGGCTGAAACCGACGAGGAAGTCAGTGACACGGGTGTGTCCTCGAGGCCGCGTTGTTCAAACGGCTCGAGGGTCTGCAAGACTGTTTCGAGGGTGCAGGCAATGGCCTGGAAATCCTCCAGTTGCGCAGCGCGCTCTTTGACCACGGCCGACGTGGTGTGGCCATTTTCGTCAATCGCCGCGAAGCCGCCGGCTTTCAGTTCAGCGACCATCACTTTCGCCTGGGCGAGGTTTTGCGGCTCGGGATAACCGTAAAACGCCAGCACGACCTGACGTGGAAAGCGGTACAGTGGATTGGCCGATTTGCCGCCGATATACGGCAGGCCCCATTCGCCCGGATCGATGCGCTGGGCGATCCACACCAGCAGCGGTGCGATCTGCCACCAGCCCGAATCATCGTCCAGCGTGAACGTGCGCAGCTTAGCGGCGCCGTTCGCCTGGGTTTGCGCCTCCAGCGTCGCGCCTTTGATCCGCAGCGTATCCAGATCAATGTGGAAGCGACTGGCCCAGTCAAGAAATTCGGGCTGCTCCAGGGCGGCCCAGTACAGCTCCATCCATTCGCGCAGCAGGCAAGCGCGAGGGATTTCCAGTGTGCGTTGCGGTTCCCCGGGCTTGACGACAGGGACGGCCGTCAACTCATCGATCAGATTTTGAAGAAAGGTCTGTTGCGGTGACGCGGCTTGCACGGTGTCGTTCATTTGCGCTCTCCATGGCGGCTGACAGGCATCAAGGCGCGATTGTCGAGCGATGGCAGGCGGGGCAGGTGGTACATGTGTATGGGTGGGACTTTCGCCAAGGCATAAAAAAACCCGTCATTCGACGGGTTTTTTTATGCCAGCGAAGATTACTCTTCGATGTTGCCCATGGCGGTGGTGTTGAAGCCGCCGTCCACGTACATGATTTCACCGCTGATGCCCGACGCCAGGTCGGAGCACAGGAAGGCGCCGGCGTTGCCGACTTCTTCGATGGTGACGTTGCGGCGCAGTGGGGTTTGCGCTTCGTTGGCGGCCAGCATCTTGCGGAAGTTCTTGATGCCCGAGGCGGCCAGGGTGCGGATCGGGCCGGCCGATACGCAGTTGACGCGGGTGCCGTCCGGGCCCAGGGAACCTGCCAGGTAACGCACGCCAGCTTCCAGCGAAGCCTTGGCCATGCCCATGACGTTGTAGTTCGGCATGGTGCGCTCGGCGCCCAGGTACGACAGGGTCAGCAGGCTGCCATTGCGGCCTTTCATCATTTCGCGGCCGGCTTTGGCCAGGGCCACGAAGCTGTAGGCGCTGATGTCGTGAGCAATGCGGAAACCTTCACGGGTGGTGGCTTCGGTGAAGTCGCCGTCCAGTTGGTCGCCCGGGGCGAAGCCGACGGAGTGAACGATGCAGTCCAGGCCGTCCCACTTCTTGCTCAGTTGTTCGAAGACCTTGGCGATTTCTTCATCGCTGGCCACGTCGCACGGGAAGCACAGCTCAGGGCTCGAGCCCCAGCCTTGTGCGAATTCTTCGACGCGACCCTTGAGTTTGTCGTTCTGATAAGTGAAGGCAAGCTCAGCGCCCTCGCGATGCATGGCGGCAGCGATGCCGGATGCGATGGACAGCTTGCTGGCGACACCGACGATCAGTACGCGCTTACCGGCGAGAAAACCCATGTGTTGCTCCTCTTTCAGGTTATTGCGCAGTGGCTGGTGCCAGAAAAGCGGCTTCCAGCAACTGCTGTGTATACGGATGTTGGGGGGCGGCAAAGATACTTTGCGCGTCTCCCTGTTCGACCACTTGGCCATGCTTGACCACCATCAGCTGGTGGCTCAGCGCTTTGACGACAGCCAGGTCATGGCTGATGAACAAATACGTCAGGTTGTACTTGGCTTGCAGTGAACGCAACAGCTCCACCACTTGCCGCTGCACCGTCCGGTCGAGCGCCGAAGTCGGCTCGTCCAGCAGGATCAGCGCCGGTTTCAGCACCAAAGCCCGGGCAATGGCGATTCGCTGCCGTTGCCCACCGGAAAATTCGTGGGGGTAGCGGTGCCGGGTTTCCGGATCCAGACCTACCTCCTTCAATGCCGCAATGATTGCCGCTTCCTGTTCGGCCGCGGTGCCCATCTTGTGTATCCGCAGGCCTTCGCCGACGATGTCATTGACGCACATGCGCGGGCTCAGGCTGCCAAACGGGTCCTGAAACACTACCTGCATCTCGCGCCGCAACGGGCGAACCTCGTTCTGCGTCAGGCAGTCTAGCTGCTTGCCTTCAAAACGGATGCCGCCCTGGCTGCCAATCAAGCGCAAAATCGCCAGACCGAGCGTCGATTTGCCGGAACCGCTTTCCCCCACGATCCCCAGAGTCTGACCCTGAGGCAGGCTGAAATTGATGCCGTCCACTGCCTTGACGTGATCCACCGTGCGCTTGAGCAGGCCTTTCTTGATCGGGAACCAGACTTTCAGGTCCGCGACTTCGAGCAGCGGCGCGCCGACTTTATTGCTCGCCGGGCCGCCGCTGGGCTCCGCGCCGAGCAATTCCCGAGTGTACGGATGCTGCGGCGAACGGAACAGCTCTGCGCACGATGCCTGTTCGACGATGCAACCGCGCTGCATGACACATACGCGATGCGCAATTCTTCGCACCAGGTTCAAATCGTGACTGATCAGTAACAGCGACATGCCCAATCGCGCCTGAAGTTCCTTGAGCAAATCGAGGATTTTCAGCTGAACGGTCACGTCCAGTGCGGTGGTCGGCTCGTCGGCAATCAGCAGTTCCGGTTCGTTGGCCAGGGCCATGGCGATCATCACGCGCTGGCGCTGGCCGCCGGAGAGTTCGTGGGGCAGGGCCTTGAGGCGTTTGTGCGGCTCGGGAATGCCGACCATCTCCAGCAGTTCCAGGGTGCGCTTGGTCGCGACCTTACCGGACAGGCCCTTGTGGATGCCGAGCACTTCGTTGATCTGCTTCTCGATCGAGTGCAGCGGATTGAGCGACGTCATCGGCTCCTGAAAGATCATCGCGATGCGATTGCCGCGAATGTGACGGATGGTCTTTTCGCTCAGGCCCAGCAGGTTTTGCCCAGCGTAATTGATGCTGCCGGCCGGATGGCGAGCCATCGGGTAGGGCAGCAGGCGCAGGATCGAATGCGCCGTGACCGATTTGCCTGAGCCCGACTCACCGACCAGCGCCAGGGTTTCGCCGCGCTTTATGTCGAAACTCACGCCCTCGACCACGCGGTGGATGCGCTCGCCAAAACCGAACTCGACGGCGAGGTCGCGCACTTCAATCAGATTGTCCTGATTCATTTCACTTCCTCGGGTCGAAAGCATCGCGAGCGGACTCGCCGATAAACACCAGCAGGCTCAACATCAGCGCCAGCACGGCAAACGCGCTCATGCCCAGCCACGGTGCCTGCAGGTTGGATTTGCCCTGCGCGACCAGTTCACCCAGCGACGGACTGCCGGCCGGCAAGCCGAAGCCGAGAAAGTCCAGCGCGGTGAGGGTGCCGATGGCGCCGGTGAGGATGAACGGCATGAAGGTCATGGTCGAAACCATGGCGTTGGGCAGAATGTGACGGAACATGATTGCGCCGTTCTGCATGCCCAGCGCTCTGGCGGCGCGTACGTATTCAAGGTTGCGCCCGCGCAGAAACTCCGCGCGCACCACGTCGACCAGGCTCATCCATGAAAACAGCAGCATGATCCCCAGCAGCCACCAGAAATTCGGCTGGACGAAACTGGCGAGGATGATCAGCAGATACAGCACTGGCAATCCCGACCAGATCTCCAGAAAACGCTGCCCGGCCAGATCGACCCAGCCGCCATAAAACCCCTGAAGGGCACCGGCAATCACGCCGATGATCGAACTCAGCACGGTCAAGGTCAGCGCAAACAACACAGAAATGCGGAAGCCGTAGATCACCCGCGCCAGCACATCGCGACCCTGGTCGTCGGTGCCCAGCAGATTGTCCGCCGAGGGCGGCGCCGGGGCCGGGACTTTCAGGTCGTAATTGATGCTCTGGTAGCTGTAGGGGATCGGCGCCCACAACACCCAGGCATCCTTGGCCTTGAGCAGTTCGCGGATGTACGGGCTCTTGTAGTTGGCTTCCAGCGGGAATTCGCCGCCGAAGGTGGTCTCCGGGTAGCGCTTGATTGCCGGGAAATACCAGTGGTTGTCGTAATGCACCACCAGCGGCTTGTCATTGGCGATCAGCTCGGCACCCAGGCTCAGCCCGAACAGGATCAGAAACAGCCACAGCGACCACCAGCCACGCTTGTTGGCCTTGAACAGTTCGAAGCGGCGGCGGTTGAGAGGGGACAGGTTCATCTCAATGCTCCCGGCTTTCGAAGTCGATGCGCGGATCGACGAAGGTGTAAGTAAGGTCGCCGATCAGTTTCACCACCAGCCCGAGCAGGGTGAAGATGAACAGCGTGCCGAACACCACCGGGTAATCGCGGTTGATCGCTGCTTCGAAACTCATCAGGCCCAGGCCGTCGAGGGAAAAGATCACTTCCACCAGCAACGAGCCGGTGAAGAAAATCCCGATGAACGCCGACGGGAATCCGGCAATCACCAGCAGCATCGCGTTGCGGAACACGTGCCCGTACAACACACGATTGCGCGTCAGGCCTTTGGCCTTGGCGGTGACCACGTACTGTTTGTTGATCTCGTCGAGGAAGCTGTTTTTGGTCAGCAGGGTCATGGTCGCGAAGTTGCCGATCACCAGCGCCGTGACCGGGAGCGCCAGGTGCCAGAAGTAATCAAGGATCTTGCCGCCCAGACTCAATTCATCGAAGTTGTTCGAGGTCAGCCCGCGCAACGGGAACCAGTCCAGATAACTGCCGCCGGCGAACACCACGATCAGCAGGATCGCAAACAGGAACGCCGGGATCGCATAGCCAACGATGATTGCCGAACTGGTCCACACGTCAAAATGGCTGCCGTGCCGCGTGGCCTTGGCGATCCCCAGCGGGATCGACACCAGGTACATGATCAGCGTGCTCCACAGCCCCAGCGAGATCGACACCGGCATCTTTTCCTTGATCAGGTCGATGACCTTGGCGTCGCGGAAGAAGCTGTCGCCGAAATCCAGCCGGGCGTAGTTCTTGACCATGATCCACAGGCGTTCCGGGGCCGATTTGTCGAACCCGTACATGTGCTCGATTTCCTTGATCAGCGCCGGATCGAGGCCCTGCGCGCCGCGATACGACGAGCCGGCCACTGCCACCTCGGCACCGCCGCCGGCAATCCGGCTGGTGGCACCTTCGAAGCCTTCGAGCTTGGCGATCATCTGTTCCACCGGCCCGCCGGGCGCGGCCTGAATGATCACGAAGTTGATCAGCAGAATGCCGAACAGGGTCGGGATGATCAGCAACAGTCGCCGAAAGATATACGCCAGCATCTGATTACTCCGTGCCCGCAGGGTCGGCTTGCAGTTGGGTTTGGACTTCTACCGCAGGTTTGGCGTCAGGCTTGACCCACCAGGTATTGATGCCGATGTCGTACTTGGGCGAGGTTTTCGGGTGGCCGATGTGGTTCCAGTACGCCACACGCCAGCTCTTGATGTGCCAGTTGGGCACTACGTAATAGCCCCATTGCAGCACGCGGTCGAGGGCCCGTGCGTGGGCCACCAGGCTGTTGCGCGAATCGGCGTTGATCAGGCTTTCCACCAGTTGATCGACGATCGGATCCTTCAGGCCCATGCTGTTGCGGCTGCTCGGTTTGTCGGCGGCGGCGCTCATCCAGTATTCGCGCTGTTCGTTGCCCGGCGAGTTGGATTGCGGGAAGCTGCCGACCATCATGTCGAAGTCCCGCGAACGCACGCGGTTGATGTACTGCGAGACGTCGACGCGGCGGATCACCAGGTCGATGCCCAGGTCGCTGAGGTTGCGCTTGAACGGCAGCAGCACGCGTTCGAATTCGGTCTGCGCGAGCAGGAATTCGATCACCACCGGTTTGCCCGTGGCATCGACCATTTTGTCGTCGACGATTTTCCAGCCGGCCTCCTGCAGCAGTTGATAAGCCTCGCGTTGCTGGCTGCGGATCATGCCGCTGGCGTCGGTCCTGGGGTTTTCATAGGCCTCGCTGAACACCTGCGCCGGCAGCTTGTTGCGGAACGGTTCGAGAATCGCCCGTTGCTCGGCGTCGGGCAGGCCGGTGGCGGCCATTTCCGAGTTTTCGAAATAACTGCGGGTGCGCACGTAGGCGCCGTTGAACAATTGCTTGTTGGTCCATTCGAAATCGAACAGCAGGCCGAGCGCCTGACGCACGCGCACATCCTGAAACATCGGGCGGCGCAGGTTGAAGACAAAACCCTGCATGCCGGTCGGGTTGCTGTTGGCGATCAGTTCCTTGATCAGACGGCCCTCGGTGACCGCCGGAACGTTATAGGCATTGGCCCAGTTCTTCGCGGTCATTTCCAGCCAGTAATCGAACTGCCCGGCCTTCAAGGCTTCGAGAGCAACGGTGTTGTCGCGATAGTAATCGGTGGTCATCGTGTCGAAGTTGTAGAAACCGCGATTGACCGGCAGGTCCTTGCCCCAGTAATCCTTGACCCGCTCGTAACGCACCGAGCGACCGGCCTTGACCTCGGTGACCTTGTACGGGCCGCTGCCCAGCGGAATCTCCAGATTGCCCTTGTTGAAGTCGCGCTCGGCCCACCAGTGTTTCGGCAGCACCGGTAACTGGCCGAGGATCAATGGCAGTTCGCGGTTGTTGCTGTGCTTGAACTTGAACAGCACTTTCAGCGGGTCTTCGGCGACCACTTCGGCGACATCGCTGTAATAGCCGCGAAACATCGGCGAGCCTTCCTTGGTCAGGGTGTTGAAGCTGAACACCACATCTTCGGCACGCACCGGGTGACCATCATGGAAACGCGCTTCGGGGCGCAGGTAGAAACGCACCCAGCTGTTGTCAGGGGCTTTTTCGATCTTGCCGGCGATCAGTCCGTATTCGGTGAATGGCTCGTCGAGGCTGTGTTTGGTCAGGGTGTCGTAGATCTGTCCGATGTCATCGGCGGGCACACCTTTGCTGATGAACGGGTTGAGGCTGTCGAAGCCGCCAAAGCCGGCCTGGCGGAACACGCCGCCCTTGGGTGCATCGGGGTTTACGTAATCGAAATGCTTGAAATCGGCCGGGTATTTCGGCGGCTCGTTGTACAGGGTCACGGCGTGTTGCGGGGCAGCAAAGGCCAGCCCGGCGAACAGCAAGCCGCTGGCCTGCACGAGCAGGGCGCGAACAGCGTTCATCGATCTTTCTCCGAGGACTTCAGCCACCACGCGCTCAGGCCCAGGGTATAGGGCGGCGTAGTGACAAAGGCCAACCGGTTGCGGTAGGCCAGACGGTGATAATTGAGGTACCAGTTGGGAATGCTGTAGTGCTGCCACAGCAGCACGCGGTCGAGCGCCTTGCCGGCGGCGACCTGCTCGTCGCGAGTGCGCGCGGCGAGCAATTGTTCGAGCAGGTGATCGACCACTGGATTGGCGATGCCCGCGTAATTCTTGCTGCCCTTGACGTTCACCTGGCTGGAGTGGAAATACTGCCACTGCTCCAGGCCCGGGCTGAGAGTCTGACCCAGCGTCATCGAGATCATGTCGAAATCGAATTGATCGAGGCGCTGTTTGTACTGAGCCCGATCAACGGTGCGCAGGCGTGCGTCGATGCCGATGCTGTTGAGATTGACGATGTACGGCTGGTAAAGACGCTCCAGATTCGGATTGACCAGTAGCAGCTCGAAGCGCAGCGGCTGGCCGGCGGCGTTCTGCAGACGCTGGCCATGCAGTTTCCAGCCAGCCTCGGCGAGTAACGCCAGGGCTTTACGCATGGTTTCACGCGGAATGCCGCGACCATTGGTGGTCGGCAGGGTGAACGGCTCGGTAAACAGCCTCGCCGGCAACTGGTCCTTGTACGGCTTGAGCATCAGCCATTCATGCCCGACCGGCAGGCCGCTGGCGCTGAATTCGCTGTTGGGATAATAACTGTTGGTGCGCTGATAGGCGTCGCTGAACAGCGTGCGATTGGTCCACTCGAAGTCGAACATCAGGCCCAGCGCTTCACGGGTCTTCACATCGGCAAACGTCGCGCGGCGGGTGTTCATGAACAGGCCCTGAGTCTGGGTCGGGATCTGGTGCGGGATCTGCGCCTTGATCACCTCGCCCCGGCGTATGGCCGGAAAGGTGTAGCCGTTGACCCAGTTCTTCGCCTGATGCTCGATGTAGATGTCGAATTCACCGGCCTTGAACGCTTCGAACGCCACATCACTGTCGCGGTAGAACTCGACTTCCATGCGATCGAAGTTGTACTTGCCGCGATTGACCGCCAGGTCCTTGCCCCAGTAATCCTTGACCCGCTCGAAAATCAGCTGCCGCCCCGGCGTCACCGCGGTGATGCGGTACGGGCCGCTACCCAGCGGCGGTTCGAACGTGGTGGCCTTGAAGTCGCGGTCCTTCCAGTAATGCTGCGGCAGCACTGGCAACTCGCCGAGGCGCAGGATCAACAGCGGATTGCCCGAGCGCTTGAGCACGAAACGGATGCGCTGCTTGTTCAGAATGTCGACGCGCAGCACCTCTTGCAGGGCTGTGCGGTACAGCGGATGGCCTTCCTTCAATAACAGGCGATAGGAGAACGCCACGTCATACGCGGTGATCGGCGCGCCATCGTGAAACCGCGCTTCGGGCCGCAGATTAAACACCACCCAGCTGCGATCTTCGCTGTATTCCACCGATTGCGCGATCAAACCATAACTCGACGCCGGCTCGTCACCGGACGGCGAATACTGCCCGGTGCCGACCATCAACGGCTCGTTCAGCTCATTGATGCCGTACTGGAGGAAATTTGCGGTCGTGACAGGGCTGGTGCCTTTGAAGGTGTACGGATTGACCGTATCGAACGTGCCGAACGCCATCACCCGCAACGTACCGCCCTTGGGCGCTTGCGGGTTGACCCAATCGAAATGGGTAAATCTGGCCGGGTACTTGAGCGTGCCGAACTGCGCATAACCGTGACTTTCGGTAATCGTCGCGCTTGCGGTTGAGCTCAAGGCCAGGCTGATCAGGAGCAGGGGGAGGGCACGCTTCAAGTCAGATCCGATCCAGCGGCTTGGGCTTTGTGGGCCGTACAGTAACAGCTTGTCTGGACAGGAAAAAGATCATGGGTTAATGCGGGGTTAATCGCCGGGGCGAAGCGCCCTCACCTTGGCCTTTTTGGAGTGGCTGGGTGCCCGAAAGTCAAAAGCCCCTCACCCTAACCCTCTCCCGGAGGGAGAGGGGACTGACGGTGGTGTTTGTTTGATGTGCATCGACTTGAAATGTCGAGTTGAACTCAGGATCTGAAAAGCATTGAGATCGGCTCCCTTTCCCCTCGCCCCCCTGGGGGAGAGGGTTGGGGTGAGGGGGAGGGATCTTTCCTGCGCCACAAAAATCCGATGCAAAAAAAAGCCCCCGAACACTCAGGGGCTCTTGCAATCAATGCGGCTGATAAACCGTGAGCATCTGCCCGGGCTTCAAGGCCTTGCCGGCACCCGGATTCCAGCGTTTGAGATGCTGCATCTGCACGTTGAAACGCTTGGCCACCACATACAGGGTGTCGCCACGCTTGACCTTGTACTGGGTCTGCTGCTGATTGTCGTCTTTGCTTTTCGACTTGCTGTTGGCCGCCACTACCGTGTTGACCCGGCCAGACTTGCGAGCAGGCGCGCGCTTGCTGGTGTCCTGCATCACCAGCGTCTGACCGACCTTGAGATTCTTGCCGGTCAGCTTGTTCCAGCGCTGCAGGTCCTTCACCTCGACCTTGTTGGCCTTGGCAATGGAACCAAGATTGTCACCACGCTTGACCCGGTATGCGCGCTTGAGCTGCGCGACTTCCGACGGATCGGCGCCTTCGAACACCGGTTTCAGCGAGCGCGGGCTGATCAGCTCGTCCGGGCGCATGGTTTGCAGACTGGCCGTCAGCAATTGTGCCTTGGAAGTCGGTACCAGCAGATGCTGCGGGCCGTCGATGGTAGTGCGCTGTTTAAAGGCCGGGTTGAGCTGGAACAGCTCGTCCTCGTCGATGTTGGCCACCGCGGCGACCTTGGACAGGTCCATGCGCTGGTTGATTTCGACAACCTGGAAATACGGTTCGTTGGCGATCGGATTGAGGTTGACGCCATAGGCTTCCGGCGCCAGTACCACTTGCGACAGCGCCAGCAGTTTCGGCACGTAGGCCTGGGTTTCCGCCGGCAACGACGACAGGTTCCAGTAGTCGGTCGGCAGGCCGAGCTTCTCGTTACGCTCGATGGCGCGGCTGACCGTGCCTTCGCCGGCGTTATAAGCCGCCAGGGCCAGCAGCCAGTCGCCGTTGAACATGTCATGCAGGCGGGTCAGGTAATCCATTGCGGCAGTGGTCGAAGCGGTGATGTCGCGACGGCCATCGTAGAAACGGGTTTGACGCAGGTTGAAGTAACGCCCGGTGGACGGGATGAACTGCCACAGGCCCGAAGCGTCGGCCCGGGAATAGGCCATCGGGTTGTAGGCGCTCTCGATCACTGGCAGCAGGGCCAGTTCCAGCGGCATGTTGCGCTCTTCGAGGCGTTCGACGATGTAGTGAATATAGAGGCTGCCGCGTTCGCCGGCGTTCTCAAGGAAAGAAGGATTGCTGGCGAACCACAGGCGCTGTTGCTCGATGCGCGGGTTGACCCCCAGGCCTTCCTGCAACTGGAAGCCTGCGCGCATGCGCTCCCAGATGTCCTGAGGCACCTGCGGGCTGGGCTTTTCGGTCAGCCAGATCGGCTTCTGCTTGGCTCGCGCAGCAATGTTCGGCGTATGGGTCGCTTCAGTCTGCGGAGCATGGCTGGAACAGCCCGCCAGCGTGGCGGACACAGCCACCGCAATGGCTTGCGCCAGGCGGGTCAATGCGTCTGAATTGACGGACTTACGTATGGATGACGACATTGGCTGGAAGTAAGTTCCGGGCAAAAATGTCGGGCGATTCTAGAAAGCGCACCCCCCGCGGTCAACCATTCAGAATATTTGTACCAAAGAGCGGGTGACTTAGAACGTATCTTTCCAGGCCCGCAAAGCCGCAAATACCTCACTCGGCGCCCGGTTTTGAGCGCCTTCCCGTTCGTCCACTTTTTGTGTAACCAATGTTTCAGAAGTGCGCAGAAACGGGTTGGTGAGCTTTTCCAGGGCCAGCGTCGAGGGCAGGGTCATGACGCCGTTTTGCCGTTGCTGGATGACTTTTTCCAGACGGGCGGCAATGTCCGCATTGCCCGGTTCAACGGCGGCGGCAAACTTGAGGTTGCTCAGGGTGTATTCATGGGTGCAGTAAACCAGCGTATCTTCAGGCAAGGCAGCGAGACGGCTGAGCGACTGGTGCATTTGCTCCGGCGTGCCTTCGAACAGGCGCCCGCAACCGGCGGCGAACATGGTGTCGCCGCAGAACAGCAGACCGTGGTGGTAGTAGGCAATGTGTCCCAACGTATGACCGGGCACCGCATAGACAGCGAAGTCCCAGCCAAGCACGCTGACGCTGTCGTTGTCCTTGAGTGCCACGTCGCGCCCCGGAATGCTTTCGCTGGCCGGACCGTAGACTTTTGCGCCGGTCGCCGCTTTGAGGCGCTCGACGCCGCCGACGTGATCGTGATGATGATGGGTGATCAGGATATCGCTCAGCACCCAGCCCGGATGGCCGTCAAGCCAGGCCTGCACGGGGACGGCATCGCCCGGATCGACCACCGCGCAACGTTGGGAGCGGTGATCCTGTAACAACCAGATGTAGTTGTCGGTGAACGCGGGCAGGGCACTGATCTGTATCATCGTCGGAATCGCCAAGCGGAAAACATTGGCGCATCTTAGTAGTTCCTGGCGCTTTGGAGAATGCGATGAGTGATAAAGCGTTCGCACAGGCTGATCCTGACTGGCTGGCCCTGATCGGCGCAGCCCGTGAATGGCTGTCCGGCCCGCTTGGGCAATTGTTGCTCGATGAAGAGCGGCGCATGCTCGAAGACGAACTGGGGCGGTTCTTCGGCGGTTATCTGGTGCATTACGGGCCATCGGCCGAGACCCCGCCGGCCGCGCCGCAAGTGCAGCGCAACGTGCGCCTTGGCGCGCCGCTGCCCGGCGTCGAGATTGTCTGCGAAGAGCAGGCCTGGCCGTTGAGCGAACACGCCGCCGACGTCGTGGTGATGCAGCACGGTCTGGATTTCTGCCTGTCGCCCCACGGTTTGCTGCGCGAAGCGGCGAGCGCCGTGCGGCCCGGCGGACACCTGCTGATCATCGGCATCAATCCGTGGAGCACCTGGGGGCTGCGTCATGTCTTCGCCCACGATGCCTTGCGCCAGGCGCGCTGCATCTCGCCGTCGCGGCTCGGCGACTGGCTCAACCTGCTCGGGTTTGCGCTGGAGAAACGCCGCTTCGGGTGCTATCGTCCGCCGCTCGCGTCACCCAAGTGGCAGGCCCGTCTGGCCGGCTGGGAACGCAAGGCCGGCGACTGGCAATTGTCTGGCGGCGGCTTCTATCTACTGGTCGCGCGCAAGATCGTGGTTGGCCTGCGGCCATTGCGTCAGGAACGTCGCGAGCCGGTGGGCAAGCTGATTCCGCTGCCGATGGCCAAGGTCAATCGCCGCCGCATCGAACCGTAAACCTTCTTGTATTCGTGGTCGGGTTTTCCCGGCCGCGGTCATTGTCGATCCGCAATCGGCAAGACAGCATTTTTCTGGAAAGACTGGCATGAGCGAAAGCGTGGAAAGCGTCGACACCGTAGAACTGTTCACTGACGGTGCCTGCAAAGGCAATCCCGGCCCGGGCGGCTGGGGCGCGTTGCTGGTGTGCAAAGGCGTCGAAAAAGAGCTGTGGGGCGGCGAAGCCAACACCACCAACAACCGCATGGAACTGCTCGGTGCGATCCGTGGCCTCGAAGCGCTCAAGCGCCCGTGCGAGGTGCTGCTGGTGACCGACTCGCAGTACGTGATGAAGGGCATCAACGAGTGGATGGCCAACTGGAAAAAGCGCGGCTGGAAAACCGCGGCCAAGGAGCCGGTGAAGAACGCCGACCTGTGGAAAGAGCTGGACGAGCAGGTCAACCGTCACACCGTGAAATGGAAATGGGTGCGCGGGCATATCGGCCACCACGGTAACGAGCGGGCCGACCAACTGGCCAACCGCGGCGTGGATGAGGTTCGCGGTTACAAGCAGAACTGAATTTGTCGCTACACCGTGGCGCGGCCTTCGCGAGCAGGCTCGCTCCCACAGGGAAATGCATTTCAGATCTGATGCCACTTCACTGAATTGGAATGCATTCCAATGTGGGAGCGAGCCTGCTCGCGAAGGGTGCGACACGGTCCACCTGAAACACCCCGCCGGGCGTGCTAACATCCGCGCCTTTGCACGATTGACCCGTTGAGAGCTGAACACTGATGGCCACCAGATCCGTTGTACTCGATACCGAAACCACCGGCATGCCGGTGACCGATGGTCACCGGATCATCGAAATCGGCTGTGTCGAACTGATTGGTCGGCGCCTGACGGGCCGGCACTTTCACGTTTACCTGCAACCGGATCGTGAAAGTGATGAAGGCGCCATCGGCGTCCATGGCATCACCAACGAATTTCTGGTCGGCAAGCCGCGTTTTGCTGAAGTCGCTGACGAGTTCTTCGAGTTCATCAAAGGCGCACAGCTGATCATCCATAACGCGGCGTTCGACGTTGGTTTCATCAACAACGAATTCGCCCTGATGGGCCAGCACGATCGCGCCGACATCACCCAGCACTGCACGATCCTCGACACCCTGATGATGGCCCGGGAACGTCACCCGGGACAGCGCAACAGCCTCGATGCATTGTGCAAGCGTTACGGTGTCGACAACTCCGGCCGTGAACTGCACGGCGCATTGCTCGACTCGGAAATTCTCGCCGACGTCTACCTGACCATGACCGGTGGCCAGACCAGTCTGTCGCTGGCCGGCAATGCCTCCGACGGCAATGGCACTGGCGAGGGCGCCGACAACTCGGCGACCGAAATCCGCCGCCTGCCAGCCGATCGTCAACCTGCGCGCATTATCCGCGCGACCGAGGAAGAACTGGCGGCGCACCTGGCACGACTGGAAATCATCGCCAAGTCGGCCGGCGCTCCGGCGTTGTGGACGCAGATCGCTGAAGCCGACGCACAGGCGTAAGGTGCTGTCAGTACTGACAAGTGGCCACCGTCGCCACATCCGCTGTAACCCTCTACCCTGAGTGCATTGGCAGATGAAAATCAAGGAATGAGGACTTTTCCCAGTATGCGTCCGGTCATGAATCCGAAATACCCAGGGCTGTCGGTGCGTGTCGCCGACGACGGCTTTGCGCCGTATATCTGGGGTAGCGATTTCAGTTTTGAAGTCGCGGCGTATGGCGCTGCGGTGATCGGCAAGCCTGTCGAGCAATGGCAGGTGACGCCGATCGTGCCGTACCGCAAGTGCTACGGCATCGATCCTGAGGAGTTCAGCGCTTTTCACAACGCGCCTGACAGCGCGATTTTCATGGCTCATCTGGATGACGAGCCGGTCGGCCATCTGGTGATCAGCACCAACTGGAACGGTTTTGCCCACATCGACGAACTGGCGGTGCATGCACCGGCCCGGCGTCATGGCGTGGCCAAGGCGTTACTCGACGTGGCGCAGTTCTGGAGCCGCAAGAAAAAACTGCCGGGAATCATGCTCGAAACCCAGAACAACAACCTCGGCGCCTGTCGCCTGTATGAGCGTTGCGGTTATGTGATTGGCGGTATCGATCAGTTGCGCTATCGCGGTATCGACCCGAACACCGCTGAAGTGGCGTTGTTCTGGTATCGATTGTTCGATAATCCGCTGGAAAACCCGCTCAGCTCGACAACATCGCCTCGGCTTGTTCCGTGACGATCGTCAGCAGTGTCTGAATCGCCGAGGACGGCGCGGCGTGTTTAAAGGTCAGCGCATACAGACTGATCGGCACCGCCGGTGACAACGGGCAAACATCCAGCCCACCTGCGCGGGCGCCCAGTGCGGTGAACGGGTCGACGATGGCCAGACCTTCACCGGCCTCGACCATGCAGCGCATCATCTGCTGAGTTTGCACACGGGTCTGGATGCTTGGCGCGGGGCGCAAGGCCTGTAACTTGTTTTCCAGTGCCGGGCTCAGCGGGTCCTGCCCTTCGAGGCCGACCATCGCCTGACCGGCCAGATCCTGTAGAGAAATGTATTTCTGCTTCGGTTGCAGCCAGCCGTGCGGCGCAAGCAACTGCAATTTGCCCTGCGCCAGTGGTCGGCAATCGATATCGGCATGTTCCGGGTCGTGGAGGCTCAGGCCGAGATCGCTTTCACGCAGCAACAGGCTACGAACGATATCGCGAGTGGAGGCGCTGAGCAGGCTGCAGGGTGCGTCTGGCAGGCGCCGACGCAGGGCTGCGAGGCTTTGTGGCAATAACTGTTGCGCCAGCGGCGGTGTGCCGATGATGCGCAAGGGTGGGGCGAGGTATTGCTTGAGGCTGCCGGCCAGGCGTTGCACCGGTTCCAGCGCGGCATAGACGTGGGCGATTTCGACCTGCAACGCCCGTGCTTCGGCGGTCGGTTGCAGGCGCCCGCGAACACTGGCGAAGAGCATGAACCCCAGCTGACTTTCGGCTTCGCGCAAACGCTCTTCGACCTCGGTCACCGGCAACTGCAACCATTCGGCGGCGGTGCCCAGGTGACCGGTCTGCAAGAGCGCCTGAATCACTTCGATGTGGCGTAAACGCATGCGTGAAGTCCATGTTCAGCAGGTGAGGGCGGTGCTGAATCCTACCCCAACTCTGCGCACATGACTGCTGCTCATCACGCCGGCTTATTGGGCGGCAATCGGCTCAGGTTCGCGAATCAGCGTAATACCCGATTGCACCAGCAGGTATTCGTTGTCGCTGACCTTGTTGATGCGATCACCAATGGCCAGTTTGTAGGTGGTGACGGGCTCCGAGCCGGTGAAGCCGTCTGCAGACGGGTTCGATTCCTGGAATTCATGCACGGAATAAACGCGGCCTTCCGCATCTCTTGCATGAAACTGACCGACGAGTACTGCTGCCATCTGCTTAAAACCTCTGGAGATAAAACGCTTGATTTGCGGCTTGGTAGACCGTCATCAAGCTCGGTAAGTTTTCCTGCAGCAAAAAAATATTCCTCGCACAGGAAAAACCAATGATCGCTGGTGAAATCGCCAACAGATCATCTATAACTAGCGACTCTTCCCACAGACCATCGAGAGTCTTCCATGAGCAATGTCTACAACGTCGCCGTAGTGGTCGGTAGCCTGCGCAAAGCTTCGATCAATCGCAAGATCGCCCTGGCACTGGCTGAGCTGGCTCCGGCGAACCTGAAACTGGAAATTGTCGAAATCGGCGATCTGCCTCTCTACAACGAAGACATTGATGGCGATTCACCGCCCGCAGCCTACAGCACTTTCCGTCAGAAAGTGGCGTCATCCGACGCGGTGCTGTTTGTCACGCCTGAATACAACCGTTCGATCCCGGCACCGATGAAGAACGCCATCGACGTCGGTTCGCGGCCGTATGGCAAGAGCTGCTGGAGCGGCAAGCCGGGTGCGGTCATGAGTGTTTCGCCGGGCGCGATCGGCGGTTTCGGTGCCAATCAGCATCTGCGCCAGACCTTCGTGTTTCTCGATATCCATTGCCTGCAACAGCCGGAAGCCTACCTGGGCGGCGCGGGTAACGCGTTTGACGAGGCGGGCAAGCTGAGTGAAACGGTCAAGCCGTTCCTGCAGAAATTCATCGACGCTTACGGGCAGTTCGTAGAGCAACACAAGAAATAAATCCGCACGCGGTCCCTCGTAGGAGTGAGCCTGCTCGCGATAGCGGTGTATCAGTCAGCATTATTGTTAACTGACAGACCGCTATCGCGAGCAGGCTCACTCCTACAGTTTTTATCTGTCTGACTTTCCATTAAGGCTTCTGCGAATGCTCGCTGCGTCACTGATTTTCCTCCTGACCATTACCCTCGTGATCTGGCAACCCAAAGGCCTCGGCGTCGGCTGGAGTGCGACCCTCGGGGCTGTGCTGGCGTTGATTTTCGGTGTGGTCCACCTGAGCGACATTCCGCTGGTCTGGCAAATCATCTGGAACGCCACCGGCACCTTCGTGGCGTTGATTATTATCAGTCTGCTACTCGATGAAGCCGGGTTTTTCGCCTGGGCCGCGCTGCATGTGGCGCGCTGGGGGCGAGGCAGCGGGCGCAAGTTGTTTGCCTTTATGGTGCTGCTCGGCGCGCTGGTTTCGGCGTTGTTCGCCAATGACGGCGCGGCGCTGATCCTTACGCCCATTGTGATTTCGATGCTGCTGGCGCTGCGCTTTTCCCCGGCGGCGACCCTGGCCTTCGTCATGGGCGCAGGGTTTATCGCCGACACCGCGAGCCTGCCGCTGGTGGTGTCGAATCTGGTCAACATTGTCTCGGCGGACTTCTTTCAAATCAGCTTCAACCGCTACGCGGCGGTGATGGTGCCCGTCAACTTCGTCAGCGTGGCGGCGACGCTGGGCATGCTGCTGTGGTTTTTCCGCCGTGACATCCCGGCCGCGTACGATCCGGCGCAGCTCGAAGACCCGGCGACCGCTATCCACGATAAAGCCACGTTTTACGCAGGCTGGGCAGTATTGGCGATTCTGCTGATCGGCTGCTTTGCCCTGGAGCCGCTGGGGATTCCGATCAGCGCGATTTCGGCGGTGTGCGCCGCGCTGTTGCTCGGCATTGCTGCGCGCGGGCACAAGATTTCCACGCGCAAGGTGATGAAGGAAGCGCCGTGGCAGATCGTGATTTTCTCGCTGGGCATGTATCTGGTGGTGTACGGCCTGCGCAACGCCGGGCTGACCGGTTATCTGGCCGGCTGGCTGGATGCTTTCGCCGGCCATGGCGTTTGGGGCGCAGCGCTCGGTACCGGCGTGCTGACGGCGCTGCTGTCGTCGATCATGAATAACCTGCCGACGGTGTTGATCGGCTTGTTGTCGATCGACGCCAGTCAGGCCAGCGGCGTGATCAAGGAAGCGATGATCTACGCCAACGTGATCGGCAGCGACCTGGGACCGAAGATCACCCCGATCGGCAGCCTGGCGACGCTGTTGTGGCTGCATGTACTGGCGCGTAAGGGCATTCACATTGGGTGGGGTTATTACTTCCGGGTCGGGATCGTGTTGACGGTGCCGGTGTTGCTGGTGACGTTGGCGGCTTTGGCGGTGCGGCTTTCGCTGTAGACCGAGTCGCCCCCAATCGCTGGCAAGCCAGCTCCCACAGGTTTCGCGGTGATTACAAATCCTGTGGGAGCTGGCTTGCCAGCGAAGGGGCCAGTTCAGGCACCACAAATCTCAGGCTTGCCCCGGCACATTCGGCCAAAGATCCGACACCAGAAACAACCGCTCCGCCTCTTCCCATTCGCCTTGGGCGTTTTCACTCAGGCGCACCATCAACTGCGCCGGCGCCAATGGCGGCAGTTCCAACAGCCACAGGCGCAAAGCCTCGTCACTCCAGACCTGATCCGCCGGGTAATGCGCCGGCGCGAGCCAGGCATGGCGGGGCAGGGGTTGCCAGCGGCCCGGCGGGCGCTGCTCGACGAACGCCGGCCAATCCTTCTGATGCAACCAGCTGCCGCGCAAATGCTGCGGATGCGCGCCGTGCGGCGACTCGGCCTGGCCGGGCCACGGATAGAGCAGGTAGCCGCCCAGCCATAGATGGGCGTCGAAGGTTTCGATATCCAGCGCCGCCAGCACTTCGCGGCTTTCCGCGCGCGCCGAGATCGGCAATTGATGCTCGGCCAGATGCGCCAGTTTGCGGTCCAGCCGATCATGGCAACCGGGGCCCAGCCACTGCGCCGGATCGCTGCCGTTACCAGTCTGCGGGCCGAGGTAAAGCTTGATCGCCAGTTCCAGATGATGCACGCCATCGCGGTCACGCAGCAGCATGTCCAGCTCGCCAAGGGTATGGCCTTCGCGGCGGATCGGCAGGTTGGCGGCGATCAAGTCGATGCCCGGCGCATGCTCCACCGCAAACTGCCACAACCGCTCGTAATACAGGCCCAGCCGCCGCGTGCGTGCCTGCGCCAGCCACTGCAGCAAGCCGTAACTGTCACGGTCGAGCTGACGCAGCCAGTCTTCGAGGCGCTGCGGGTCCCGCACCCAGTCGCTGCCTGTCAGCGGATGGCGCTGCGGCCACGGCGTGACGGCGAGCATCGGCGGGGCGAGGATCACCCACGCCAGATCCCGCACTTCAGGATGGCGCAACTGGTGAGGTAACTGGAGCAAATCGGGAAACAGGATCATCTTGCGAGCATAGCCTGAATCATGAGCGCCCTTGAGGCTGAAAGGATTTTGTCTATCGCGGGCTTTCGCCCATAATCGGGTTTTCGCGTTTTCGATTGTCCGCAGAGGTCCCATGGAGCAATTTCGTAATATCGGCATCATCGGTCGCCTGGGCAGTTCCCAGGTGCTGGATACCGTCCGCCGACTGAAACGCTTTCTGCTCGATCGGCACCTGCATGTGATCCTCGAAGACACCATCGCCGAAGTCCTGCCCGGCCATGGCCTGCAAACGTCGTCGCGCAAGATGCTCGGCGAAGTCTGTGACATGGTCATCGTTGTCGGCGGCGACGGCAGCCTGCTCGGCGCCGCGCGGGCGCTGGCCAAGCACAATATTCCGGTGTTGGGCATTAACCGCGGCAGCCTCGGTTTCCTCACCGATATTCGCCCGGACGAGCTGGAAATCAAGGTCGCCGAAGTCCTCGACGGCCATTATCTGGTGGAAAACCGCTTCCTGTTGCAAGCCGAAGTGCGTCGCCACGCCGAGGCCATCGGCCAAGGCGATGCGCTCAACGACGTGGTGCTGCACCCGGGCAAATCGACGCGGATGATCGAATTCGAGCTGTACATCGACGGCCAGTTCGTCTGCAGCCAGAAGGCCGACGGCCTGATCGTCGCCACGCCGACCGGCTCCACCGCTTACGCCTTGTCCGCCGGCGGGCCGATCATGCATCCCAAGCTCGACGCTATTGTGATTGTGCCGATGTACCCCCATACCTTGTCGGGACGACCAATCGTGGTCGATGGCAACAGTGAGCTGAAAATCGTCGTGTCCAAAGATATGCAGATCTACCCGCAAGTCTCCTGCGACGGCCAGAACCATTTCACCTGTGCGCCGGGCGACACCATCACTGTCAGCAAGAAAGCGCAGAAACTGCGGCTGATCCATCCGCTCGATCACAACTACTACGAAGTCTGCCGCACCAAGCTCGGCTGGGGCAGCAAGCTGGGCGGTGGAGGCGACTGATGCTCGATCCCGCGCGCAGTTACGACCTGATCGGTGACGTGCACGGATGCGCCTTGACCCTCGAACACTTGCTTGACCGTCTCGGTTACCACAAGCAGGGCGGGGTCTGGCGGCATCCGTCGCGCATGGCCGTGTTCGTCGGCGACATCATCGACCGTGGCCCGCGGATTCGCGAAGCGCTGCACATCGTGCATGGCATGGTCGAAGCCGGGCAGGCCTTGTGCATCATGGGCAACCACGAATTCAATGCGCTCGGCTGGAGCACCCCGGCGCCACCGGGCAGCGGTAAGCAGTTCGTGCGTGAACACACCAAGCGCCACGCACGCCTGCTGCATGAGACTCTGACGCAATTCGAAGACCATCCGGGCGACTGGCATGATTTCCAGCAGTGGTTCTACGAGCTGCCGCTGTTCGTCGATGCCGGGCGCTTTCGCGTGGTTCACGCCTGCTGGGATGCCGGCCTGATCGAGCCGTTGCGCGGCCTGTTTGCCGATGGCTGCATTGATGAGCACTTCCTGCAGGCCTCGGCCGTGCCCGGCAGCTTCGCCTGCACGGTGTTCGACCGCTTGCTGCGCGGCACCGACATGCGTCTGCCGGGCGGCCTGACCATGACCAGCGGCGACGGTCTGGTGCGGTCGTTCTTCCGCACCAAGTTCTGGGAAGACGACCCGAAAACCTACGGCGACATCGTGTTCCAGCCCGACGCCTTGCCGGAGCCGGTGGCGCAGACGCCGCTGAGTTCTACGGAAAAGAATTCCCTGCTGCGCTACGGCGTCGACGAGCCCTTGCTGTTCGTCGGGCATTACTGGCGCAGCGGCAAACCGGCGCCGATCCGCCCGAACCTCGCGTGCCTGGATTACAGCGCTGTGCTTTACGGCAAGCTCGTCGCCTATCGTCTGGATCAGGAAACACACCTCGATCCGCAAAAATTCGTCTGGGTCGATGTCGAGCGGCCGGAGGTGCTGCAATGAGTGCGGTAGCGGTATTGCGCCTGCCGTTGGCGGTGGACCTGAGCGGTTTCGTCAAACTGCTGCAACGCATGCAGGTGCCGCATCGGGTCAGCGAAGAGGCGGGCGAGCAGGTGCTGTGGGCGCCCGAGGAAATCAGCGACGACGTGCGCTCGCTGTACGAGCGCTTCCCGGCCGGCGACCCCGACCAGCAACTGGACATTCCAGTGGGCCAGACCTTCAAGCGCCCAAGCTTCGCCGAACAATTGAAACACGCCAAGGCCACCGGGCTGATCCTGCTGTTGAGCCTGATTGTCGGCGGTCTGACCTTCCTTGGCGAAAACCTCGAAACGTTGCGCTGGCTGACCTTTCTCGATTTTCGGGTGATCGGCGAGTACATCCATTTCACGCCGTTGGCCGACAGTCTGGCGGCAGGGCAGTGGTGGCGACTGATCACGCCGATGCTGATCCATTTCGGCATCCTGCACCTGGCCATGAACGGCATGTGGTATTGGGAGCTCGGCCGGCGCATCGAATCGCGTCAGGGCAGCATCAACCTGATCGGCCTGACGCTGCTGTTCAGTCTGGTGTCCAACTACGCGCAGTTCGTCTGGAGCGGCCCGACCTTGTTCGGCGGCCTGTCCGGCGTGCTTTACGGTTTGCTTGGGCACTGCTGGATTTTCCAGTTGCTGGCGCCGAATCCGGCCTATCGCCTGCCGCGCGGCGTGCTGGTGATGATGCTGGTATGGCTGCTGGTGTGCATGTCCGGGCTGATCTCGCTGATCGGTTTCGGCCAGATCGCCAATGCCGCACACCTGAGCGGGTTACTCATCGGATGCTTTACCGGTTTGTTGGGCGGTTTGTATAACCGCCGTAAACTGGCCGTCTGAATTTTTAGCGAATTGAAGAGCACGGAGACCCCTGATGTCCTCTTTTAACGACATGATCAGCAACATCACCCCGGACATCTACGAGAGCCTGAAACTGGCCGTGGAAATCGGTAAATGGTCCGACGGCAACAAACTCACCGCCGAACAGCGCGAGCTGTCGCTGCAGGCGATGATCGCGTGGGAAATCCAGAACCTGCCTGAAGACCAGCGCACCGGTTACATGGGCCCGCAGGAATGTGCATCGAAATCGATCGAAGTGCCGAACATCCTGTTCAAGTCGGATGCCATCCATTGATCGAGATTGGCCGCGGTGCAATCAGCAAAATGTCGGCGCGCCTGGACGGGCCGAACGTGCAATACGCGTTTCGTCTGGACGACGTCGAGGTGCCGGTCAACCCGTTGATCGGCAGCACGGTGCGTCTGGAATATCTTGGGGCGATTCACTGCACCCATTGCGGGCGCAAGACCAAGACCAGTTTCAGTCAGGGTTATTGCTACCCGTGCATGACCAAACTGGCGCAATGCGACCTGTGCATCATGAGCCCGGAGCGCTGCCACTTTGACGCGGGCACCTGCCGCGACCCGGCGTGGGGCGAGCAGTTCTGCATGACCGACCATGTGGTGTATCTGGCCAATTCCTCGGGCATCAAGGTGGGCATCACCCGTGCTACGCAGCTGCCGACCCGCTGGCTCGATCAGGGCGCCAGTCAGGCGTTGCCGATCATGCGCGTGTCGACACGCCAGCAGTCGGGATTCGTTGAAGACCTGTTCCGCAGCCAGGTGGCGGACAAGACGAACTGGCGCGCGCTGCTCAAGGGCGAGGCGGCGGCGGTGGATCTGGCGCAGGTGCGCGATCAGTTGTTCGAAAGCTGCGCCGAGGGCTTGCAGGGTTTACAGCAGCGATTCGGCCTACAGGCGATTCAGACGATTGCCGATGTCGAACCGCTGGAAATCCGCTATCCGGTCGAGCAATACCCGGCGAAGATCGTCAGCTTCAACCTGGACAAGAACCCGATTGCCGAAGGCACGCTGCTGGGAATCAAGGGTCAGTACCTGATCTTCGACACCGGCGTGATCAACATTCGTAAATACACGGCTTACCAGCTCGCCGTGCATCAATAAGGATTCCAGCATGCGCACCGAACAACCGAAGATGATTTACCTCAAGGACTATCAGGCGCCCGAATACCTGATCGACGAAACGCACCTGACCTTCGAGTTGTTCGAGGACCACAGTCTGGTCCACGCGCAACTGGTGATGCGCCGTAATCCCGAGCGTGGCCCGGGCCTGCCGCCGCTGGTGCTGGACGGCCAGCAGCTTGAACTGCTCTCGGTGACCCTGGCCGACCAGGAACTGAGCGCCGCGGACTATCAAGTCTCCGACAGCCACCTGACTCTGCAGCCGACCAGCGAAACCTTCACGGTCGACACCAGCGTCAGGATTCATCCGGAAACCAACACTGCGCTGGAAGGCCTGTACAAGTCCGGCACGATGTTCTGCACCCAGTGCGAGGCCGAAGGTTTCCGCAAGATCACCTATTACCTCGACCGCCCGGACGTGATGAGCAAGTTCACCACCACCGTGGTCGCCGAACAGCACAGCTACCCGGTGTTGCTCTCCAACGGCAACCCGATCGCCTCGGGCCCGGGCGAAGACGGCCGGCACTGGGCGACCTGGGAAGACCCGTTCAAGAAACCGGCCTACCTGTTCGCGCTGGTGGCCGGTGATTTGTGGTGTGTCGAAGACACGTTCACCACCATGAGCCAGCGCAACGTCGCGCTGCGCATCTATGTCGAGCCGGAAAACATCGACAAGTGCCAGCACGCGATGAACAGCCTGAAGAAGTCGATGCGCTGGGACGAAGAGGTCTACGGTCGCGAGTACGATCTGGACATCTTCATGATCGTCGCGGTCAATGACTTCAACATGGGCGCGATGGAAAACAAGGGCCTCAACATCTTCAACTCCAGTGCCGTGCTGGCCCGCGCCGAAACCGCAACCGACGCCGCGCACCAGCGGGTCGAGGCGATTGTCGCCCACGAATACTTCCACAACTGGTCGGGCAACCGCGTGACCTGCCGCGACTGGTTCCAGCTGTCGCTCAAGGAAGGCTTTACGGTGTTCCGTGACGCCGGTTTCTCCTCGGACATGAACTCGGCCACGGTCAAGCGCATTCAGGACGTGGCCTACCTGCGCACCCACCAGTTCGCCGAAGATGCCGGCCCGATGGCCCACGCCGTGCGCCCGGACAGCTTCATCGAGATTTCCAACTTCTACACCCTGACCGTGTATGAAAAGGGCTCGGAAGTGGTCGGCATGCTCCACACCCTGCTGGGCGCTGAAGGCTTCCGCAAGGGCAGCGATCTGTATTTCGAGCGTCACGACGGGCAAGCCGTGACCTGCGATGACTTCGTCAAGGCCATGGAAGATGCCAACGGTGTCGACCTGACGCAGTTCAAGCGCTGGTACAGCCAGGCCGGCACGCCGCGTCTGGCGGTCAGCGAGTCCTACGATGCGGCGGCGAAAACCTACAGCCTGACCTTCCGCCAGAGCTGCCCGGAAACGCCGGATAAAGTTGAAAAACTGCCGTTCGTGATCCCGGTCGAACTCGGTCTGCTCGATCGCCAGGGCAACGAACTGGCGCTGCGGCTGGCCGGTGAAGCCTCGGCGCAAGGCAGCACACGGGTGATCTCGGTGACCGAGGCCGAGCAGACTTTCACCTTCGTCGACATCGCCGAACAACCGCTGCCATCGCTGCTGCGCGGCTTCTCGGCGCCGGTGAAACTGAGCTTCCCGTACGACCGCGATCAACTGATGTTCCTCATGCAGCACGACAGCGACGGTTTCAACCGCTGGGATGCCGGCCAGCAACTGGCGGTGCAGGTGTTGCAGGAGCTGATCGGCCAGCAGCAGAAGGGCGAGGCCATGGTCCTCGACCCGCGCCTGACCTCGGCGCTGCGCACGGTGCTGTCCGACGAGTCGCTGGATCAGGCGATGGTCGCCGAGATGCTCTCGCTGCCGGGCGAGGCGTACCTCACCGAAATCAGCGAAGTGGCCGACGTCGAGGCGATCCACAACGCCCGCGAGTTCGCCCGCAAGCAACTGGCCGAAGGTTTGTTCGAAGCGCTGTGGCTGCGTTATCAGGCCAACCGCGATCTGTCGAAGCAAACGCCGTACGTGGCCGAAGCCGAGCATTTCGCCCGTCGCGCCTTGCAGAACATCGCGCTGTCGTACCTGATGCTCAGCGGCAAGCCGGAAGTACTGGCGGCGGCGCTGGAGCAGTTCGAGAACGCCGACAACATGACCGAGCGCCTGACTGCGCTGGCCGTGCTGGTCAACTCGCCGTTCGAAGAGCAGAAGGCGCTGGCCCTGGCCAGTTTCGCCGAGCACTTCAAGGACAATCCGCTGGTCATGGACCAGTGGTTCAGCGTACAGGCCGGCAGCACCTTGCCGGGCGGTCTGGAGCGGGTGAAGGCGTTGATGCAGCACCCGGCGTTCAACATCAAGAACCCGAACAAGGTCCGCGCGCTGATCGGTGCGTTCGCCGGGCAGAACCTGATCAACTTCCACGCGGCGGACGGTTCCGGCTATCGCTTTCTCGCCGATCTGGTGATCGAGTTGAACGGCTTCAACCCGCAGATCGCCTCGCGCCAACTGGCGCCGCTGACCCGCTGGCGCAAATACGATGCCGCGCGTCAGGCGCTGATGAAGGCCGAGCTGGAGCGGATTCTGGCGTCGGGGTCGCTGTCCAGTGATGTGTATGAAGTGGTGAGCAAGAGCCTGGCGTAACACCGTTCAAAATGTAGGCGCGTTTAAATGATCATTTCCATGCTCTGCGGGGGAATGCCGCTCTCGACGTTCTGCGTCGAATCTTGGACGCAGAGCGTCCCTTGCTGCATTCCCACGCGGAGCGTGGGAACGATCAGGATGCTCCGCGTGGGCACGATCAAAATGCTCTGGGTGGGAACGATGAATGCCGCTCAACGAGCGGCATTTTCATTGGCACAACGAACCGCTATTGGCGCAGATCAAACCGATCCAGATTCATCACCTTCGTCCATGCCTTGACGAAATCGTTGACGAACTGCGTCTTCGCGTCAGAACTGGCATACACCTCGGCCAATGCGCGCAATTGCGCATTGGAGCCGAACACCAGATCTACCCGCGTCGCCGTCCATTTCGCCGCCCCGGTCTTGCGGTCACGGCCCTCGAACTCATCGGCATCCCGTGACGTCGGCGTCCATTCCACGCCCATGTCCAGCAGGTGGGTGAAGAAGTCATTGCTCAGCGTATCGGTTTTATCGGTGAACACACCATGCCGCGTCTGCCCGACATTGGTGTTCAACACCCGTAGACCACCCAACAGCACGGTCATTTCCGGTGCCGTGAGAGTCAGCAATTGCGCCTTGTCGATCAGCAGAGTTTCCGCCGCGACCGTGTATTTGCCTTTGCTGTAATTGCGGAAGCCATCGGCGATCGGTTCGAGGAAGCCGAACGATTCGACATCGGTCTGCTCCTGCGAAGCATCGACGCGGCCCGGTGAGAATGGCACCGACACCGAATGCCCGGCGTTCTGCGCGGCTTTTTCCACCCCCGCATTGCCGGCCAGGACGATCAGGTCTGCCAGCGAGATCTTCTTGCCATTGGCAGCAGAACCGTTGAACTCGTTCTGGATGCCTTCCAGCGTGCTCAGCACCTTGTCCAATTGCTCGGGCTGGTTGACCTGCCAGAACTTCTGCGGGGCCAGGCGCAAGCGCCCACCGTTGGCGCCGCCGCGCTTGTCCGAGCCGCGAAAGGTCGACGCTGCCGCCCACGCTGTCGAGACCAGTTGTGACACCGACAGTCCCGAAGCCAGCACCTTGTTTTTCAGCGCCGTGGCGTCGCTGTCATCAATCAGCGCGTGCGTCACGTCCGGCAGCGGGTCTTGCCAGAGCGATTCCTCTTGCGGCAGTTCCGGGCCGAGGTAGCGAGAGAGCGGACCCATGTCGCGATGGATCAGCTTGTACCAGGCGCGGGCGAACGCGTCGGCGAGTTGATCAGGATTAGCCAGGAAGCGTCGCGAGATCTGCTCGTAAGCCGGGTCGAACCGTAGCGCCAGGTCAGAGGTGAGCATAGTCGGCGAGAGCTTTTTGCTCGGGTCATGGGCGTGGGGAACGGTGCCTGCACCGGCGCCGTTTTTCGGTTTCCATTGATGCGCACCGGCCGGGCTTTTGGTCAGTTCCCACTCGAAGCCGAACAGGTTTTCCAGGTAATTGTTGCTCCAGCGGGTTGGCGTGGTGGTCCAGGTCACTTCCAGGCCGCTGGTAATGGTGTCTGCACCTTTGCCGGTGCCGAAGGCGTTTTTCCAGCCCAGGCCTTGCAGCTCAAGGCCGGCCGCTTCCGGTTCAGGGCCGACGTTGTCAGCCGGGCCGGCACCGTGGGTTTTGCCAAACGCATGGCCGCCGGCAATCAGCGCCACGGTTTCTTCATCGTTCATGGCCATGCGGCCGAAGGTCTCGCGAATGTCCTTGGCCGAGGCGACCGGGTCCGGGTTGCCCTCGGGACCTTCCGGGTTCACATAGATCAGGCCCATCTGTACGGCAGCGAGCGGATTTTCCAGATTGCGTTCGCCCTGATCAGTGCGGCTTTCTTCCTTGCCGTGCAGATCCGGTTCGGCCACCAGCGTTCCGTCACCGGGCTCCTGCACCGGGCCGTTGCTTTTGCCGTAACGATTGTCGCCGCCCAGCCATTCGGTTTCCGAGCCCCAGTACACGTCTTCATCCGGTTCCCAGACATCGGCGCGGCCGCCGGAAAAACCGAAGGTCTTGAAGCCCATGGACTCCAGCGCGACGTTGCCGGTGAGCACGATCAGGTCGGCCCAGGAAATATTGCGGCCGTATTTCTGCTTGATCGGCCAGAGCAGGCGGCGCGCCTTGTCGAGGCTGACGTTGTCCGGCCAACTGTTCAGCGGGGCGAACCGTTGCTGACCGGAACCGGCACCCCCGCGACCATCGGCGGTGCGATAAGTACCGGCGCTGTGCCAGGCCATGCGCACGAAGAGCGGGCCATAGTGACCGAAGTCCGCTGGCCACCAGTCCTGAGAATCAGTCATCAAGGCGTTGATATCTTGCTTCAGCGCCTGAAAATCCAGGCTTTTGAACGCCTTGGCATAGTCGAAGTCCTGGCCCAGCGGATCGGACTTGGGCGAGTGCTGACTGAGGATTTTCAGGTTCAGTTGATTCGGCCACCAGTCACGGTTGGTCGTGCCGCCACCGGCGGCGTGGTTGAACGGGCATTTCGATTCGCTTGCCATGTTCGAGTCCCTATCAGGTCTGCTGCGGCCGGCTGGTGCCGACTTCGGACTTGTAAGGCTAGACCCGAGTTGGCAAACCAGCTAATAGCGCAACTATTGCGCGCCGATAGGCAAACTCTCTCAGGGTTGCGCAGGCTTTGCTGCGGTGAATCAGCTCGACTGCGCCGTGTCGTCATCCGGCACATCGTCAAGAATATCGTCCTGCCCCGGCAGTTCAGTGATCACGCTGAAGTCACTGACTTCCACCGCGCCTTGCCCATAACCGAGCAAATGAAATGAAAACGCTTTGCGCTGTTGCGGGTTTTCAAAACTGAAGTCCATTTCCAGCGGCTGATCCGCCGTTGCGACCATTTCCGCAGGTAAGCCCAGCTGCACGTCCTGCTCGAACTCCTTGGCCTTGAGCTGAATGTACGCCGCTTGCTGCGGGTCGACCGCGCGCACGGTCAGGCGTACGCGGGTGTGCGAGCCCTTGGGCATTTCCAAGTATTGCGCACCGATCAGGTTGTCGGCCCAGTCATCCTTGATCTGCGCTTGCAGCGGGATGATGTTGTTGCTGCCGAACTGATAACGATGATTGAGCGACGTGCGCAGCAGCGACAGGTCCAGCGCATGGGCGCGGGCGGCGATCTGCCGGGCCGGATGGCCGCTGTAGCGACCCTTGTAAACGGCGCTGTCGGCGATGAAACCGGCACTTTCGTAATAGCGGCAGCGGCGCGGCATGTCGCATTCGGAGAAGATGCCGCGGCCATCGTGATAGCGCAGCTTGCCATTGGTGAATGACATGATTTCGCGGCCGGAGTCATAGTCACGGAACAGCGAGCGACCGCTCAGCGCAGAAGGCACTGGCAAGTCGAAGTAGTCGAGGATCGACGTGCTCAGATCGACGTGACCATAGACGCCTTTGTTCAGGCGCGGCAGTTGCGCCTGCTCCGGTGCCAGGGTCAGGTTGAACCCCCACGACGAGGCCAGACGCACGCCGTCGATGCCGTGGGACTCATCGGAGGTGATCACCACCAGTGTGTCGTTGAGCACGCCTTTGCGTTCCAGGCCATTGAGAAACTGATCCAGCGCATCGTCGAGATAACCGACGGCGGCCTGCTTCGGCGTTTCATAGCGCTGCAGATAGTCGTCTGGTGCGGAGTAGGGCTGATGAGTGCCGACGGTGAGCAGGGTGAGCATCCACGGCTGTTTGTTTTTCTTCAGTTGGCCGACGTAATTCAGCGCACCTTCGAAAAACGCCTTGTCATCCTTGCCCCACGGGAATTCCAGGTAGTTGTTGTTGCTGAACCATTCCAGGCCGTGGGTGGCATCGAAACCGATGTGCGGCATGATCTTGTCTTTGGCCATGAAACGCAGCCCGGCGCCTTGCAGGTAATGCGTGCTGAAACCGTGGTCACGCAGTTGCGCCGGCAGGCAGGCCTGATTGCGCTCAGTGAGGGTGAGCATTTCCACGCCTTTGGGCGTGCCGTTGTCGAGTTTGTCGTAGTCGCCGCAGAGCATGGCGTACAGACCGCGAATGGTCTGGTGCGTGTGCAGCACGTAATCCGGGGTGTTCATGCCGCGCTCGGCCCAGCGGCTGAGGTTGGGCATCAGGTCTTCCTGATAATGACTGCCGATGGCCTCGCGGTTGGCGCGGATATACGCGCCGGGAATGCCCTCCAGTGCGATGATCAGCACGTTGCGCGCTTGTCCCGGTTCAGCGAGCAGTTTTTCCCCGTTGAGGTCGACGTCGGTCAGCCCGGCCATGGCCGGTGCGGGTTCTTCGACGTCGCCGTCCAGCCATTCCTCGGTACGAATCTGCAGGTCGGCCACTTCGCTGGCGAGCAGGTGATGCGGCAAGTTGTACAGGCGCCACGGGTCGGCTTCGTTCGGCCACAGGTTCTGCGCGCCCCAATGCGCGGCGAACAACACCAGCGGCGCGCCCCAGGCTGCACGGGGCAGGGGCGTGAGCGGCCGATGGCGGCCGGCGAAGCGGCTCAGCAGCCACACGACCAATGCCAGCAGCAGGGTCACGCCCAACGCGGGATGCGCCAGGCCGCCGCCGCTGGAGTTTTCCACGAACTGCGGATCGATCAGGTAATGGATATCAGAAGGTGTCGGCAATCGACCGACCGCGCTGACCAATTCCGCCGTCGCCACCGCCAGCAAGCCCCACAACAGCAGCACCGGCAGGGCCAGCCACCACGCGCGGCGATGCAGCAACACCAGCAACAGGCTGCCCACCGCCAGGTCCGACAGATAACCCAGCGGGCTCGACCAGCCCAACGCCGCGCGCAGGCTCATCGGTACGATCAATACCAGCAATGTCAGAGAAAACAGGCGGGCATGCGGCTGCCGCAAGGGGTTGAAAAGAACGCTCACAAAAAGACCTTCCAGCCATCAAATCGTCATAAAAGTGTGGGCGATGATAACAAGGCCCGGCCATCTGATTGCCTTTTAAAACGCGCGGGTGATGCGCAAACACAAGCGTTGGAACGGATAGAAAAACGTCTGGAAACCCTATGGCTGCTGGTAAAGCGCGGCGAACTGCCTGTTTGCGGATGCGGATTCTGCCGGGGATTTATTGTGTCAGGCTGTGAACGATCATCGCTGGAGCGTCTCGCGGCATACGCTCAGCGTCTGGTGCTATCGATATGCAATAAAGGTATTTAATTTCAATTTTTTATAGCGATAAAGTCAGGCCTTTCAGCAAACCACCCCCTGCTGCGAGGTTGTCATGGCCACACCGTTGAAACGTTCCGCATTGACCCTGTTGGCCGCCGCCTTGGCGGGCAGCGCATTGTTCAGTTCCGTCGCTCAGGCTGAAGGCAAGATCAGCATCGCCCAGCAGTTCGGCATCGGTTACCTGATTCTCGACGTGGTCCGCGACCAGCAATTGATCGAAAAACACGGCAAAGCCCAGGGCCTGAACATTGAGGTCGACTGGAACAGCATATCCGGCGCCACCGCGATGAACGAAGCGTTGCTGACCGGTTCGCTCGACGTGGTCTCGGCCGGCGTGCCGCCGATGCTCACCGTGTGGGATCGCACCAAAGGCAAACAGAACGTCAAGGCCATCGCCGCACTCGGCTCGATGCCCAACTACCTGTTGACCAACAATCCGAACATCAAAACCCTCAAGGACTTCAGCGACAAAGACCGCATCGCCGTGCCTGCTGCCGGGGTGGGCTTCCAGTCACGCACCCTGCAGATCGAAACCGCCAGGCTGTTCGGTGATGCCCAGTACAAGAAATTCGACGACATTTCCGTCAGCCTGCCGCACCCCGATGCGACCGCCGCGCTGATTGCCGGCGGCTCGGAAATCAACTCGCATTTCTCCAGCCCGCCGTTCCAGTATCAGGCGTTGCAAAACCCCAACGTGCACAAAGTCCTGAGTTCCTACGACGTACTCGGCGGCCAGGCGACGTTCAACGTGCTGTACACCACGGAAAAATTCCACGACGAAAACCCCAAGACCTACAAGGCGTTCTACGACGCCTTGGCCGAGGCCGAGAAAATCATCAAGGCTGACAAACCGGCAGCGGCCAAGGCCTATATTCGGGTCGAACAGTCGAAATTGCCGTTGGCGCTGGTGGAGCAGATCGTCAACGATCCGGAGATCGACTTCACGGTGGTACCGCAACGTACGTTTATCTATGCCGAGAAATTGCAGGAGTTGGGCGTGCTGAAAAACAAGGCGGGGAGCTGGAAGGATTATTTTTTTGAAGAGGCGCATGGTGGGGCGGGGAGCTGATGTTCCGCGCCATGATCAAAAGCCCCTCATCGGAACGCCGCCCGCCTAACCCTCTCCCGGAGGGAGAGGGGACTGACCGAGGTGAATGCGAGAGATACGCCAACCTGCGATACCAAGTCGAACGAAAGTTTTGAACGGCCCACAAATCGGCTCCCTCTCCAGGGGGAGAGGGCTGGGCGGGCGGCGTTCCGATGAGGGGTAGCTCCACCACGAAACCAAAGCTTCTGCAGCCCCCCCAGCAATCAATGCATCTTGCTGTGATCATGCCCTTGCATATTGGTCAGCGCACGCACCGGCGCCTTCACTTCGAGGGTTTCTTTCTTGCCCTTGGCGTTTTCCACGGTCAGGGTCAGCGGCACGCTGTCGCCTTCCTTGAGCTGCCCGGTCAGCCCCATCAGCATTACGTGATAACCATTGGGATCAAACGCCACCGCTTTGCCCGCCGGCAGGTCGACCGACTTCACCGGGCCCATGCTCATGACGTCATTCTTCATGGTCATTTCGTGGATCTGCACGTCTTTGGCGACCGGCGAAGCGACGCTGAGCAACTTGCTGTCGCTGTCAGCGGTGAGGGTCATGAACGCGCCGCTGGCGGTCTGGGTCGGCACGGTGGCGCGGACCCAGGCGTCGTCGACCGTGGTTTGCGCCGCTGCCTGAAAAGCCAGGCCCAGCAACGACAGACCCAGTACAGCGCGTTTGATGTGGTTCAAGACAGGACGCATCAGCAGACCTCCATAACAGTGAGCAAATCTTCCGTGCATTGTTCTGCCGAAAGTGATGTGGACAGCCCCAGGCGCAAGCCGCCGTTGGAGTCGTAGACGTAACTGGTCGCGGTGTGCGAGATGGTGTAGGTGTCGCCGGCCGGAACCTTCTCGTAGAACACGTCGAATTCCTTGGCCGTGGCCTGGGTTTCTTCTAGCGTGCCGTACAGCGCGACGAAGGTCGGGTCGAAGGCTTTCATGTAGGCGTCGAGGATTTGCGGGGTGTCGCGCTCGGGATCGAGGGTGATGAAGATCACCTGCAAGCGATCGCCGTCGGCGCCCATCAGCTTCTTGATCTTCGCCGCACGGGCGAGGGTGGTCGGGCACACGGCCGGGCACTGGGTGAACCCGAAAAACACCATCGGCATCATGCCGCGAAAGCTCGACAGCGTCATGGTTTCGCCGTCGGTGTTCTTCAGTTTGAAGGTGCGCCCCATGATCTTGTTACTCAGATCCTTGCCGTACTTGTACGACAGTTGGCCGCGGGTGTCGCAGCCGGCGAGCAGGCCCAGCCCGAGCACGCCCATTCCCGCAAGTACCTTGCGGCGAGTCAACAAAGCCGTCATCTAATACCGCCTTTTGCAGCCCGTCAGTCGAGAGGACTGGCGGGGGGTTAACCGTAAAAGCGGCGCATGATACCAAACTGCAGGCAGACGCCGGCCACGGATCGCCGGGTGGTGTGGGATAGCGCCATAAAAGGTGTAAGAAAAGATGACCCGCCGACTCTCGAACGACCCTCAGCGCCATCAACCGTGAATGATCGAGTTCACCGATTCAGCCGTGATCACCGGCGCCTCGATCGCATCGATCAAGCCGCACCGCAGGGCTTGTGACGGGTCGATGATCCGCGGAGCCGCGGTCAGGTATTTCTCGGTCTCCAGTGTTTCCTGCGCACCCTCCGTACGCTCGGCGACGATGCGTGCGTACAGGTACAAATCGTAATCCAGGCTCATGGCGTATTCCGACATGCGCGAATGGTCGACCGCGCCCTGTAAATGCCAGTGAAACGGATGGAAGAGAAACTTGCTGTGGGTACACGCCGAGCGGCGCTCGCCAGCGAGAAAGACGATATTGCCCATCGACTCGACCGTGCCCAGGTTATGCGTGTGGACCGGAATCGGCAGGGACAACAGAAAGTTGTACATGGTGAAACCGTAACTGCATTCGCCACCCATCGTGGCGATGTTGACGATCAGCTTCGAGGCTTTTTGCTGTACGGCTATGGAGGCTTTGTCGATCAATTGGCCGCAGGTGGACGCGTTGATCGGCCCCGTGAAATTGATGACGTGAACGGGCATGAGTCACCTCGCTGTTGAATGGCGTTTTGACGATGCGCGATAACCGGCTGCTGTTTTTAGCGAACGTGCTTAATGACCGCGCTCGCAAACCGGCCGGGTATGCGTGGCTGCGCATTGGCGCTCGGCCTGAGCGGCGCCTTGCAGGCGCTCGTAGCAACTGCGTGACGCCACGGCGGGAACAGGGCGTGGCGGCTCTGGCGCACTGACTGGCTGTTGAGGCTGATCCTCTGCCACTGTCAGGCCTGGAGGAGAGCTTAGCTCCATTTCATGGGCAGGTTCTTCAGCCTTTTCCATTTGCATGGCGCAGTGGTGGCTTTCGATGGGCGCTTTCATGGCAGACCTCGAGTTAAAAAGGGGCAGCAATGCTGCCCCCGATCTGGCGTTTAAGACTTGCGTCCGCCGCCATGGCTCTGTTGCCCGCCTTTACGGCCGGCTTCCGAGGCTTTTTCGCGATCGTTGGCGAAGTTGCCGCCATTGCCGCCGCCCGACGAGCCTTTTTTATCGCTGGTGGAGGTCTTGTTATTGCCCTGATTCTTATTACCGGTAGTCATGATGGTTCTCCGACAACAGTGAGGGTTAACTTTCTGTCCGTTAACGCAACGGACATTAATTCCGATAACGCCAAAGTGTGAATCGTTTTGATTGTTTTACAGTTGCCCGATAAGCGGTCGAACGCTTAATGGCTCAGCAGCAAGTCGTGGATCAGACACACCGAGCCATCGGTGGCCGCCGTAGTGGCGCTGTAATCGATCTGGTTATAGACGCCGCCATGGAAGTTGAAGCGCTGGCTGGCCCAACTGCTGTCCATTTGCTGCGGCGGCGCCGAAGTGGTCACGCCATTGCAGATCGCCAGCACGTTGACCAGCCCCGCTGCGCTGACGTTGATCTCGACCGTGAAGGGCACGTTGAGGCCAATGTTGCTGGCGATGGTGCTATTGACCGGGTCGGGCTGATTGAAGCTCTGGCGAAAACCCCAGGTGATGCGGTTCTTGTTCCAGAACACCTTGATCACCGGGCCGTCGTCGTCCTTGACGTGCATTTGCGCAATCACCACTTTTTGCGCGGAGTTCACTTGCGTGAGCGTCATGCGTTGGCGATTGACGTGTAGCGCCGCGCTTTCCAGCGTCCAGTAGACCGGCTCTTTCCATTCGCAGCGCGTGCGGTGGGTGCTTTTGCTTGAAGCGCCCAGGGTTGGCGCGCTGAAACGGATGCTGCCATCAGGTTGGCGGCTGATGACCTCCGGCAATCGAAGCAAGGCCTCATCGCCCATCAACTCCAGTGCGACCGGGTTGGTGGGCGAAGTGGCGACGGGGGTGGTGATGCGCAAACGGCTGATATCGACAGGCATAAATACCTCCACAATCTCGGACAGATGAAGTGGGTAAGTTGCAAGACGAGTGATGCCGGGGCGCATCAATGTGTTCCATGAACTTGACAGTGCGTGGACTAATGGCGCTGATCAGCGGGTTTGGATTGTCTCGTTTGGGTGGACGGTGAAACGCGTTTCAGCCGATTTATCCCTTTTCGATGGGTCAGTAATCTGTACCCAACTTGAACGCAACAACAAACTTCAAACTTGAAAAGGGACTGACACCATGACTACTCCAACTTACAACCGCCTGAACAAAGACGACGCTATCGTGCTGCTGGTTGACCACCAGACCGGTCTGATTTCCCTGGTGCAGGACTTCTCGCCGAACGAGTTCAAGAACAACGTGCTGGCCCTGGCCGACCTGGCCAAGTTCTTCGACCTGCCGACCATCCTCACCACCAGTTTCGAACAAGGCCCGAACGGCCCGCTGGTCCCGGAACTGAAAGAAATGTTCCCGGACGCGCCGTACATCGCCCGCCCAGGCCAGATCAACGCCTGGGACAACGAAGACTTCGTCAAGGCGATCAAGGCGACCGGCCGCAAACAGATCATCATTGCCGGCGTGGTCACTGATGTTTGCGTAGCGTTCCCGACCTTGTCGGCACTGGCGGAAGGTTTTGATGTGTTCGTGGTCACCGATGCTTCGGGCACCTTCAACACCACCGTGCAACAAGCCGCATGGAGCCGCATGACCCAGGCTGGCGCACAACTGATGAACTGGTTCTCGGTGGCCTGTGAGCTGCACCGCGACTGGCGCAACGACATCGAAGGCCTGGGCAACCTGCTGTCGCAGCGTATCCCTAACTACCGCAACCTGATGAATAGCTACTCGGCGTTGACCGCGCAGCAGAAGTAATCGGTATCGATACAGAACAAAAAGCCCGCTTTGAAAGCGGGCTTTTTTTCGTTCGAGGATTCGGGACGACGAGTCAGGTCAGGCTCATCGATGGCTGCGGCACCCGCGAAGCCGAACGCGCGGCGAGCAACGCCAGCACCGCCGCGACGACGAGCAGCGCGGCGCTGGATTCGAAGGTCGCGCGATAGCCGCTCATGTCGAACAACACGCCGCCGACAATCGCCCCCGAGGCGATTGCGAACTGCACCACCGCGACCATCAGACCGCCGCCCGCTTCGGCGGCATCCGGCAGGGTTCGCGCCAGCCACGTCCACCAGCCCACCGGCGCCGCCGTCGCCACCAGACCCCACAACCCGAGCAGCACCGCAGTAATGACCGGAGAACTACCGAAGGCAATCAGCGCCATGGCGATCACCGCCATCAGCAGCGGAATGACGATCAGCGTGCGATGCAGGCTTTTTTTCACAAACCCTTCGATCAGGAAAGTCCCGGCCAGCCCGGCCGCGCCGAGGCCGAGCAACATCAGCGAGAGCACCGAGACGTTCACCTGAGTGACCGTTTCAAGGAACGGCCGCAGATAGGTAAACAGCATGAACTGGCCCATGAAAAACACACTGACCGCGAGCATGCCCAACGCCACCGGCGGGCGTTTGAGCAAGCGCAAGACATTGCCGGAAGCGGCGCCACCAGCGGCTTTCATCGACGGCAGACTGAACATCAGCCAGGCCCCGGCCAGCAGCGCGACCGGTACCACGCAGAAAAACGCCCCGCGCCAGCCGATCAATGCGCCGAGAAAACTGCCCAGCGGCGCGGCAATCACCGTCGCCAGCGCATTGCCGCCGTTGACGATCGCCATCGCCCGCGTGACCTGTTCATCCGGCACCAGCCGCATCGCTGTCGCCGCCGACAGCGACCAGAAGCCACCAATCGCCACGCCGATCAGCGCGCGGCCGAGCATGAACACCGTGTAGTTCGGTGCGAACGCGACCACAGTCCCGGAGACGATCATCAACCCGGTCAGCGACAGCAGCAGCGGCTTGCGATCGACTCGCGCCGCCAGCAACGGAATCAGCAGACTGGTGAGCAGGGCAAACAGCCCGGACACGGAAATGCCCTGACCGGCCTGGCCTTCGCTGATATGCAGGTCGCTGGCGATTGGCGTCAGCAGGCTGACCGGCATGAACTCCGAGGCCACCAGCACGAAGGCCGCGAGCGACATGGCGAAAACCGCGCCCCATGAGGCGGAGGGTTGCGGCGAGGTGGATGTGGTCACGGTCATTGTCGAAATCCTGTGTTGCGCGAAACGCCCATTGTCCCGGTCAAGCGCGCACGGCTGTAGCGCGATTCGCTGGATTTCTTGCCTGATCCGCTGAGTCGTGGCATTTGCGCGGGACGCTTGCGCGCCGGCACGCTACAGTTCAGCGCAGAGGTAACGGAACCCTATGACCATGACACTTCCCCCCTATTTATCGCTGCAAGCCGAGCTGGCGCAGACCATCGGCGCCCATGCCAAGGTGCCGGGCGATTTCCCCACCGCGATTGCCGGTCTCGGCTTTTTTCGCCGCGAACAACCCTCGTCACCGCTGGTGTGCATGGTCGAACCCAGCGTGATTCTGGTAGCGCAGGGCGAGAAAAAACTGTGGGTCGGCGGCGAAGGTTTCCTGTACGACACCTCGCGCTTCCTGCTGACCTCACTGGACCTGCCAGCCAATTCCGAAGTGTTGCAGGCCAGCCCCGAGCAGCCTTGTCTGGGCCTGTCGTTCAAGCTCGATGTGCAGATGCTCGCCGAGCTGGCCGCGCAAAGTGATCCACCGCCGTACCGCGACGTTGCCGAGCGCAAAGGCGTCGGCATCGGCTCGGTCACCCAGCCGATGCTGCTGGCGTTCCAGCGCTTGCTCGCTCTGCTCGATGAGCCGGATGCAATCGCGGTGCTGGCGCCGTTGATCCAGCGCGAAATCCACTTCCGCCTGTTGCAAAGTGATCAGGCCGCGCGGTTGCGCAAGATCACCGCGGTCGACGGCCAGGGCTACCGCATCGCCAAAGCCATCGACTGGCTGAAAATCAACTACACCTCGCCGTTGCGGGTCGAGGAACTGGCCGCGCGGGTGCAAATGAGCGCGCCGACCTTCCACCATCATTTCCGCCAACTGACGACGATGAGCCCGCTGCAATATCAGAAGTGGCTACGCCTGACCGAAGCGCGGCGACTGATGCTCAACGAACAGCAGGACGCCTCCAGCGCGGCCTTCAAGGTCGGCTACGAAAGCCCATCGCAGTTCAGCCGCGAATACAGCCGACTGTTCGGCGCCGCGCCCAAGCGCGACATCGTCGCATTGCGCGGGCAGCGACGGTCGGGGGATGAGCATCAAACCGCGAAAATCAAAAGCCCCTCACCCTAACCCTCTCCCGGAGGGAGAGGGGACTGACCTGATCTGGCTTAATGATTCTGGACACCCCTAAAGGGCGGTAATCTACGCCCAGCGACGAGGTGTGATTTGACCAGACGATATTTTTCGACAGATTTTAAACGGGATGCGGCTTGCCTGGTTTTGGATAAAGACTATTCGGTGAGTGAAGCCTGCGAGGCAATGGGTGTGGGCCCTACAGCTCTGCGCCGCTGGGTTGAGCAACTGCGTGCGGAGCGCAGCGGCAAGACACCTGAGAAGTCCAAGGCCATGACTTCTGACCAACAACGCATCCAGGAACTGGAAGCAAAAATTCGACGGATTGAGCGCGAGAAGGAAATTTTAAAAAAGGCTACAGCTCTCTTGATGTCGGATTCCCTCGATCGGTAAGGCTGATCGAGGAGTTAAGCGAGCAATATCCAAGATCCGAGTTGTGTGGCGTATTTGGTATCAACCGCAGCAGTTATTACGAGCGTCTGAAACAGCGGACGAAAGTGGACGTCGAGCGCGATCGCCTCAAGATCAAGGCTGCTGAATTACATGAGCAAAGTCGTGGATCAATGGGCGCGCGCAGCCTGGCAAAGGCGCTGTGTAACGAAAAGGAGTCGGTAGGTCGTTACATGGCTCGTAGCCTGATGCGCGAGCTCGGGTTGAAGAGCCAGCAACGACGCAGTCATCGTTACAAACCCAGCGGTGCGGAGGCGCAATACGCCCCCAATCATTTGGAGCGCAAATTCAACGTTGAAGCACCCAATCAAGTGTGGTGTGGCGATGTGACTTACATTTGGGCCGGTACTTACTGGGTTTATCTGGCTGCGGTACTTGATCTGCATGCCCGACGCATCGTTGGTTGGGCGATGTCCAGAAGTCCTGATTCGGCTTTGACCTGTAAAGCGTTGACGATGGCTTTCGAGTCGCGAGGGCGTCCTGAAAACTTGATGTTCCATTCGGATCAGGGTTGCCATTACAGCAGCAAAATGTTCCGTGAAACGCTATCGCAGATGCGCATAAAACAAAGCATGAGTCGGCGAGGAAACTGCTGGGATAACGCCCCGATGGAACGTTTCTTTGGCAGCTTGAAATCTGAATGGATACCCAAAGCTGGCTACCGAAACGAAGACGAGGCCAGTACCGATGTGTTGCGCTACCTGACCCATTATTACAATCGGATCAGGCTACACAGTTACAACGGCTATCGAACTCCGGTAGCCATGGAAGCGTTGGCAGCATGAGAAATGACCTAAACCCTATAACCGTGTCCAGTATCGTTTGACCAGATCAACCGTGCGGGATGCGAAAGCCACGTCGACCTGAAATACCGAGTCGTACGCGACCTTCAAAGCCAACACAAATCGGCTCCCTCTCCAGGGGGAGAGGGCTGGGGTGAGGGGCGAATCCACCGAATATCTCAAGCCATGCAGCGCTTCTAACCACTCAACAATGAGCGTTAGCTCGCGTGCCCTTGATCTTGATCTTGCCTAACCAGCGACATCGGAAGGCTGAGTGGAGCGATCCCGCAGCGAAGGAACCCGAGCTTGCTAGGGCCGTACGTAGGAGCAAGCCTTTTTGGGTACTTTTTCGGCGTCTGGAAAAAGTGCCTCGCCGTAAGGGCGAAACCGCCAGCCGCAGCACCCGAAGCAACGGATATGCACCCAAACTCACCGCCTGAAATATTGCGCAGGATGATGCTGCACGCCACACGGACTGCTTGTATCCTTGCCCCAGCCGAGGACATACGGTCGCTGTCAGGGCCTCGATCCGCTGACGGCAGGAACGGGAAACCGGACTTTCCATAAGGTACTTTCGTGAAGCGTGATACCCACCTCGTCATCCTCCTGTTACTGGTGATCGGCTGTTCCCTGGCGTCCCTGACCATCTGGAAAGTGCTCGCTTCACGCGAGCGTGCGCTGGAAGAAATTGACGTTAACAGCCTGAACCTGACGCAAGCACTGGCGACCTATTCCGAAGGCATCGTCCGCCAGAGTTCGCTGTTGTTGCTCGGCCTGGTCGAGCGCCTGGAAACCGAAGGCAGTGGCCCGGCGCAGATCGAGCGCTTGCGCACGTTGATCAACCATCAGCAACCGCTGATGCCGCAACTGAGCGGCATCACCATTTACGACCGCCACGGCCATTGGCTGATGTCATCGAACCGGCCGATTCCCCAAGGCGCCGACAGCAGCGACCGCGCCTATTTCATTCATCACCGCGACGATCCGAGCCGCGAGACCTTCATCGGTCCGCCGATCCGCAGCCGCAGCAATGACGAGTGGGTGATCACCGTCAGCCGCCGCTTCAATGATGATCAGGGCGAGTTCGCCGGGGTGGTTGCGGTGACGCTGGGCGTGCAGAACTTTCTGCGCCTGTTCGGCAAACTCGACGTCGGTCAGGAGGGCGCGATCGGCCTGTCGTACACCGACGGCACGCTGCTGGTGCGCTACCCGTTCCGCGAGCAGGACATGGGGCGCAACTTTTCCAAATCGCCGATCTACGCCAAATACCTGCTGGAACGCTCGGTTGGCACCGCGTCGTTTACCTCCAGCCTGGACGGCGTCGAACGCCTCTATGCGTTTCGCAAAAGCCAGAAACTGCCACTGATCACCACCGTCGCCCTCGGCAAGCACGAAGCCCTCGCGGCGTGGCGCACCGAGGCCTTGCTGTCTGCGGTGGTGGTCGCCAGCCTGTTGGGGCTGACCGGTATCATCGGCTGGTTTCTCTATCGCGATATTCGTCGGCGTACCCAAGTCGAAGAGGAGTTGCGGATCGCCCAGCAGCAGTTGCTCGGCTCCAATCGGCAACTGGAATTGCTGGCGATGAAGGATGCGCTGACCGCGCTGGCCAATCGTCGCTGCTTCGACCAGACCCTCGCCACCGAAGCGCGCCGGGCCCAGCGCGACGGCGGCTCACTGGCCTTGCTGATGATCGATCTGGATTACTTCAAGTTGTATAACGATGCGCTCGGGCATGTCGCCGGCGACGCGTGCCTGCGGGTGGTCGGCAAACTGCTGGAAGACTCGGTGCGGCGCCCGTCGGATCTGGTCGCGCGATACGGTGGCGAAGAGTTCGCGGTGATCATGCCCGACACCGACGCGGAGGGCGCGGCGGTGGTGGCGCAACTGCTCGTTGATCGCCTCAGGCAGGAAAATCTGCCGCATCCCTCGAGTCCACTGGCCCGGGTCAGCGTGAGCATCGGCGTTGCCGCGGGGCAGGGGGCGCAACTGGATGCCGTGCAAAGTCTGATCGAATCCGCCGATCAGGCGCTGTATCAAGCCAAGGCCGCCGGGCGCAACGGCTTCGTTGCGTACCGCGGTGAACACTCATTCGAAGGGCGCGGCCATCAGCCCGCTGACCCGTGACACCAGGGTGTCGACCGCAAAGGGTTTGGTCAGTACCTGCATGCCCGGCCCGAGCTGGCCATTGCCGATCACCGAGTTTTCCGCGTAGCCAGTGATGAACAAGGTTTTCAGCTGCGGGCGGATTTGCCGCCCGGCATCGGCCATCTGCCGACCGTTCATGCCGCCCGGCAGGCCGACGTCGGTGATCAGCAGATCGATCTTCGCGTCGGAACGCAGCACTTCAAGCCCTTCGAGGCTGTCCGCCGCTTCGAGCAGGCTGTAGCCGAGGTCGTTGAGAATGTCCTTGAGCAGCAGGCGCACCGAGGGTTCGTCGTCAACGATCAGAATGGTCTCGCTGGCCTTGGCAAACGGCGTGCTGGTGCTCTGCGCGTCGTCATGATTGTGCTGCGCCGCGCCGCGATAACGCGGCAGGTAAATGCACATTTCGGTGCCTTGACCGACCTGCGACTGCACCCGCACCTGGCCGCCGGATTGCTTGGTAAAACCGTAAATCATCGACAGCCCGAGTCCGGTACCCTGGCCCAGAGGTTTGGTGGTGAAAAACGGATCGAAGGCCTTGGCCATGACTTCGGCGCTCATCCCGGTCCCAGTGTCGGTCACACACAGGCACAGGTACTGACCGGCGGGCATGTCCAGCGCCCGCGCGGCTTCTGCATCCAGCGAACGATTGGCGGTTTCGACGGTGATGCGCCCGCCATCGGGCATCGCATCGCGGGCGTTGATGCACAGGTTGAGCAGGGCGTTTTCCAGTTGGCTGGCATCGACCAGCGCCGGCCACAGATCGGCAGCGATCACGGTTTTCAGGCGAATGCTCGGGCCGACGGTGCGCTGGATCAATTCGCTCATGCCGGCGATCAGCGCGTTGACTTCAGTGGGCCGCGGATCGAGGGTCTGGCGCCTGGAGAATGCCAGCAGACGATGGGTCAGGGCGGTGGCACGCTTGGCCGCGTCCTGGGCGATTTCCATGTACTTGCCGACGTCGTGCAGACGCCCCTGACTGATGCGTTTGTCGACCAGCTCAAGCGAGGCGCAAATCCCCGCGAGCAGGTTATTGAAGTCATGGGCGAGGCCGCCGGTGAGCTGCCCGACCGCTTCCATTTTCTGCGATTGGCGCAGCTTTTCTTCGGCCTGCATCAGTTCGGCGGTGCGTGCCGAAACCCGTTGTTCCAGCGTGTCATTCAATGCGCGCAGGGCGGCGGTGGCGCGGTCGCGCTCGGCCTCGACATTGCGCCGCTCTTCGACATCGATGAGTACCCCGGGAAAACGCAGTGGCGTGCCGTCCTCGGCGCATTCGACGCGGCCATTGGCTTCGATCCAGGTGTATTTGCCGTCGGCGCCGCACACGCGGTACTGATGCGAATAGGCACCGCCACGGGCGATCACTTCGTTGATCGCGGCGATCAGTCCGTCGCGGTCGTCGGGGTGGACGCTGATGACTATCTGCTCAAGGCTCAGGCCATCGCGGCCCAGCGCCGGGTCAAGGTTGAACACCCGGGCGAAGGCGTCATCGACGGAAAAACCATCGGAGGGCAGGTGCCAATGCCAGGTGCCGATGATCGCGCCAGCGGCGAGGGCCAGTTGCACTCGCTCGATGTTCTCGCGGGCCACGGCCTCGCTCACGCGCAGGCGTTCCTGGGCATTGCGGCGTTCGGTGACGTCATTGAACAGAATCGCGATCTGCCGATCAGCCGGCTCGCCAACGCGCACGGCGCGCACGTCGAACCAGCGTTCGAAGGTATTGGCATAGTTTTCAAAATTCGCCGGCTCGCCGGTTTTCGCCACATGGCCGTAGGTCTCGAACCAGAACCGTTCCAGATTCGGCGCAAACTCGGTGACCCATTTGCCGCGCAGGTTGACCCCGGCCTGACGCTCGAATGCCGGGTTGGCTTCGACGAAGAAATAATCGATCGGCTGGTCGTCGGCATCAAACTTGACCTTGACGATGGCAAACGCCGCTTCGATGGTTTCAAGGATTGTGCTGAAGCGTTCTTCGCTCAGGCGCAATGCATTTTCCGCGCTGCGCGAGCGGGTCAGGTCGAGCATCGCGCCGATCATTCGCTCCGGCTGGCCGGCGGCATCGCGGATCAGGTGACCGCGATCGAGGACTTCAGCGTAGGAACCGTCGTGGCAGCGAAAGCGGTATTCGGCGCTCCAGGTGGTGCCCTTGCCGTCGATCGCCGAGCGAATCGAGTGGGTTACCCGGCCACGGTCCTGAGTGTGGATCTGCGCAAAGCGCCAGTCGCAGGTCGGCTCAATGGCCTCGGCGACATAGCCGTAGGCCTGTTGCAGGGAGTCGTTCCAGACGATCCGGTCGGTCTTCAGATCCCAGTCCCAGACGGCGTCGCAGGTGGCCTCGACGGCCAGGCGCAGGCGCGTGACCTCGGACTCGAGCTGCTCGCGAGTAAGCTGTTTCAGGACATCCACTCCTCATGCCTTATTGATGGTCGGCTCTGTTTTCGAACGGCACGCCGCAACGAACATTCATGAGCTGGACACTGTGTCAGCATTGACCCGGCGCGCCACGTTTAAGTTGCACGCCCGCGCAGTTATAACGCTTCGCCGTTATCCAGCCGTTCCAGCAGGCTCTGTCCGCGTTGCCACAGCGCCTGCTGTTTGGCCAGCGGCATGCGGTCGAGGTTCTTGTACATCATGCTCATTCGCTGATTGCCGCGCAGCCGATCGCCGTGGCGCATGAGGAAATGCCAGTACAGGGCGTTGAAGGGGCAGGCGTTGTCGGCCGTGGTTTCGCGAACCGAATAGGCGCAGTCGCGGCAGTAGTCGGACATCCGGTTGATGTACTGGCCGCTGGCGCAGTACGGCTTGGAACCGAGATAGCCGCCGTCGGCGTGCATGACCATGCCGAGGGTGTTGGGCAATTCGACCCAGTCGAACGCGTCCATGTAGATCGCCAGATACCACTCACAGATCTGGCTCGGCGCGATGCCGGCAAGCAGGGCGAAATTGCCGGTCACCATCAGCCGCTGAATATGGTGGGCGTAGGCGTGCATGAGGCTCTGGCCGATGGCCTGGCGCATGCAGTTCATTTGCGTGGCGCCGGTCCAGTAGAACTCCGGCAACGCGCGTTGATTGGCGAAGACATTGCCGTCGGCGTACTCGGGCATTTTCAGCCAGTACACGCCACGCACGTATTCGCGCCAGCCGATCAATTGGCGGATGAAGCCTTCGGCGGCATTCAGGGCAATCGCGCCGGACCAGTACGCCGCCTCGACATCGCTGCACAGCTGGCGCAGATCAAGCAGACCGATATTCAACGCAGCGCTGATCCGTGCGTGGAACAGGAATGGTTCGTCGCTGGCCATCGCGTCCTGATAGTCACCGAAACCGGCCAGGCCATAGTCAAGAAAATAAGCCCAGAGTGCCTGCGCGTCGGCGTGAGTCACTGGGTAATTGAAATCTTCGAGGCTGCCGTAGTGACTGGCGAAGCGCTCGGCGACCAGCGCCAGCACGTCGCGAGTGATCGCATCGCAGGCAAATCGCGCGGGGTAGGGTGGCTTGGCGCTTTTGGGCAGGGCTTTGCGGTTGTCGCTGTCGAAGTTCCAGGCGCCGCCGACCGGGGTGCCGTCACCGTTGAGCAGCAGGCGGCTTTTGCGGCGCATGTCGCGGTAAAAATATTCCATGCGCAGCTGTTTTTTTCCGGCGGCCCAGGCGCGAAACTCATCACGCGAACAGAGAAAGCGCCGGTCGGCATGCCAGTGCAGCGGCAGTCCGCAATCCTTCAGCGATTGTTCCAGGCGCCAGTCGCCGCATTCGGTCAGGTGCACTTCGCGCGCTTGCAACAGCGCCTGCCAGCGCTTGAGTTCGCCGGGCACCGAGCCGCTGTTGTGAGGGTCGTCGAGAGTGACGTAGTGCACGCGGATGCCCTGGTCTTGCAGGGCCTTGGCGAAGTGGCGCATGGCGCTGAAGATCAGTGCGATCTTTTGCGGATGGTGGGCGACATGGGTGGCCTCTTCCATGACCTCGACCAGCAGCACAGCGTCGTGCGCGCGGTCGAGATCGGCGAGGCACGCGAGGTCGAACGACAACTGGTCGCCCAGCACCAGACAGAGCCGATGGGTGGTGTTCATGTGCACGGGTTCAGGTGAGGAGCAGCAACGGGTGCTCGGCCAAGGATTCGTGGTTTGGCTGCAAATACTTATACATATTGTAGTTTGTGTATAGATATTTGCGCGCTACTTAACGAAAACCTGGCACTTCCTGAATCGTGCGCGCAAACCCGGTCAGCCGGTGTAGGCCGGGTAGTCGGTATAGCCTTCAGCCCCACCGCCATAGACGGTCGCCGGGTTCAACGCATTCAGTGGCCAGCCGTTGGCGATGCGCGCCGGCAGGTCGGGGTTGGCCATGAATGGACGGCCGAATGCGATCAGATCCGCCAGGCCCGACTCCAGCAAGCGCGCGCCGGATTCGGCGGTGTAGCGCCCGGCATAAATGATCGCGCCACTGAAGGTGTCGCGCACGGCCTGACGGAATGTCAGTGGCATTTCGGGGGCGTTGTCCCAGTCGGCTTCGGCGATGGACAGATAGGCGATGCCGACGTCCTCGAGGATCTTGATCGCTTCGATATAGGTGGTGTGCGGATCGTCCTCGACCAGGCCCAGATACGTGCGCGCTTCATCGGTGGTGGTGAACAGTGGCGCAAAGCGCACGCCGACTTTGTCCTTGCCAATGCATTCGGCGACGCCGGCAACTACGTCACGCAGAAAACGCAGGCGATTGGTCAGCGAGCCACCGTATTGATCGTCGCGCAGATTGCTGTGCGCCGAGATGAACTGATTGACCAGATAACCATTGGCGCAGTGCAACTCGATGCCGTCGAAACCGGCGTCCATCGCATTGCGTGCGGCCTGGATATACAGCTGCACCAGTTCTTCGACTTCCAATGTGCTGAGAGCACGCGGCGCCGAAGGGCTGACCAGTTCACCGGCACCGGGCGCGGTTTCGATGAACACGCTGACCCGATCGGTCGCCACCGCCGAAGCCGACACAGGCGCCGCGCCGCCGGGTTGCAACGCGTTGTGCGAAACCCGGCCAACGTGCCACAACTGGGCGAAAATAACCCCGCCTGCGGCATGCACCGCCTCGGTGACTTCACGCCAACCGGCGATTTGCTCCGGGGTATGAATGCCCGGTGTCCACGCGTAACCCTGGCCACGCGGTTCGATCTGCGTGCCCTCGGTGATCAGCAGGCCGGCGCCGGCACGTTGCTGGTAATACTCGGCCATCAGCGCGTTGGCGACATTGCCCGGTTGCGTACTGCGCTGGCGGGTCAGGGGCGGCAGGACGATGCGGTTTTTCAGGGTGTGGCGGCCAAGCGTGACGGGGGTAAAAAACGGGTTGTGCTTCATGGGATGACCTTGGATTTAATTAGACCAGTCGACTATTGGTCGAATGAAAAAAAACGCCGGGCAAACCGCGCACGGCGTTCTTCGGGGTTGGGCGTGAACCTAGCCGAGCAGTTTCAGCAGTTTCTCGGCGACGGCGGCGGAGCTGGCCGGGTTCTGGCCGGTGACCAGTTGCCCGTCGGCGACCACGTGTACCTGCCAGTCAGCGACTTTCGAGTATTGACCGCCCAGACGCTGGAACTCGTCTTCGATCAAGAACGGCACCACGTCGGTGAGGCCGACCGCTGCTTCTTCAGCGTTGGTAAAACCGGTGACGTTGCGGCCCTTGACGATTGGCTGGCCGTCCGCCCGTACCACGTGCAGCAGCACGCCCGGTGCGTGGCAGACAAAACCGTGCGGCTTGTTGGCGCGGTCGAAGGCTTCGATCAGGGCAATCGAGTGTTTGTCCTCGGCCAGATCCCACAGCGGGCCGTGGCCTCCCGGGTAGAACACCGCATCGAAATCTTCTGCGCTGACCTCGGCCAGACGTCCGGTGTTTGCCAGTGCCTGCTGCGCGGCCGGGTCTTGGCGGAAGCGATCGGTTTCAGCGGTCTGCGCGTCGGGCTCGTCGCTTTTCGGGTCGAGCGGTGGCTGACCACCGGCCGGCGAGACCAGCGTGACGTCAACGCCGGCGTCCTTGAAGGCGTAGTAGGGGGCGGCGAATTCTTCCAGCCAGAAACCGGTTTTCTTGCCGGTGTTGCCGAGTTGATCGTGAGAGGTCATCACCATCAGGATTTTCATAAACGCACCTTTGTGTGAGTCAGGTGTTTCGTGGGAGAGGGATTCGCCCATCGCTGGCACCCGGCAGAAATCGTTTGTCGGGGCGCAGCATAGATCTCAATTAGACCAGTCGTCTAGTAATTTTTTATCTTTGGTTTTTTTAGGTTCAGGTATGGCAAACTCGCCTTCCTTCTCAGCATACGACTGGTCTATTGCCAGCTAATTCGCGCCCCATGAAACCGACCTACGACGACACCCGCCAACATTTGCTCGACACCGGCCACCGGATGATGGCCGAGAAGGGCTTCACCAGCGTTGGCCTTAACGAGATCCTGCAGACCGCCGGTGTGCCCAAGGGCTCGTTCTATCACTACTTCAAATCCAAAGAACTTTATGGCCAGGCGCTGCTTGAGGATTACTTCGTCGGCTACCTCGCCGACATGGAGCGACGCCTGACGCTGCCGGGGCTTAACGCCTATGAGCGGCTGATGGACTACTGGCAGGGCTGGCAGAACCGCTGCACCCTCGAAGGCCATGGCGATGAGTGCCTGGTGGTGAAACTCAGCGCCGAGGTCGCCGACCTCTCCGAGTCGATGCGCCTGACCTTGCGCGATGGCGCCGAGCGGGTGGTAGCGCGCATCACCGAATGCCTCGAACAGGGCCAGGCGGACGGCAGCCTGCCCAAGGGTGACGCCCGGCACCTGGCAGAAACCCTGTACCAGCTGTGGCTGGGCGCCAGCCTGTTGAACAAGTTGCAGCGCACCGGGCAGTCGCTGCACACCGCGATGGCGATGACCACGCGGCTGCTGGGCCACTGACCGCCAAAAGCGCTGCGCGACCTCCGATTGATGAATCACACTCATGACTCCATGAGACGCAGGCTGGCTAGTCGCTGGGGCATAAGCGCCTTAACGTGGCCGCTGATGATTCCGTCAGCAGGAGTGTGGCCATGCCCGTACCGTCGATTCAAAACGCGTTCCAGCCCGGCAGTCTCCTGCTGACGGCCCTGGCACTGGTGCTGTCTGCCTGTGCCTCCGCTGAAAAAGGAACGCCCTTGATGAACCATCCTCCTGTAACAACGCTCGCCAGTGCCGCCGCGGTTTCGCCGGCGCTGGCGCACAACACCGAATCAATGCTGCTTGGCGACCTGTGGCAACGCCCGGGTCTGTCGCCACGCGATCGCAGTCTGGTCACGGTGGCCGTGCTGATCGCACGCGGGCAAACCGCCGAGATGCCAATTCAGTTCAATCTGGCGCTGGACCACGGCGTGACGCCCCTGGAATTGTCGGAAGCCCTCAATCATCTGGCGTTTTATTCCGGTTGGGGCAACGCGACGGCGGCGCTGCCGATCGCTCAGCAGATATTCGCCGCGCGCCACATCGGCCCGGAGCAACTGGCGCCGGTGTCGCCGCCGCTGCTGCCGCTCGATGAGGCGCGCGAGGCGGATCGCGTCGAGCGGGTAAACGCGGCAGTTGGCTCTGCTGCGCCGGGACTGGTCGAATTCACCACCAGGGCGCTGTTTCGCGATCTGTGGTTGCGCCCGGGCCTGGCGCCGCGAGATCGCAGCCTGATCACCGTCAGTTCGCTGGTGGCGAACGGGCAGGTGGGCCAGGTCGGTTATCACCTCAATCGCGCGATGGACAACGGTCTGAGCCAGACCGAGGCGGCGGAAATGATCACCCAACTGGCGTTCTACGCCGGCTGGCCCAACGCGTTTTCCGCTGTGCCAGTGTTCAAGGAGGTTTTCAGCCAGCGCACTGCAGGCTGACCCTGATGATGCAAATGCCCATCGTCTTCGGGTTCGATGGGCCCGCGATTGCAATATGACAAATAAGAATACGTTTCAATTACGCATTGCACTGGTATACCATGCGCGCCGTTTCGCTGGCAGTTCTGCCATCCGTTCTGGCCTATTCGTAAAGGTTTCCTTTTCATGCGTCGTACTCTGCTTTCCATTTGCGTGCTGCAGGCGTTGTCTTCTTCTGCGTGGGCCGAACAGGCCGATTCCACCTCCTCAGTGCTTGAGCTGGACGCCACCGATGTGGTCGGCACGGCAGATTACGAACGGGCCGACGGCCCGGTGCAGGGCTATCGCGCGACGCGCTCGGCCAGTGCCACGCGCACCGACACGGCGATTCATGAAACCGCGCAATCGATCAGTGTCGTGACTAAAGATGCGGTCGAGGACATCGGCGCGACTCGCCTGCAGGACGCCTTGGATTACGCCGGCGGTGTCGGCCGCGCGAACAACTTTGGCGGGCAAGGCCTGACTACGTTCACCGTGCGTGGCTTCACCACCGGCGAGTTCTATCGCAACGGTTTTCCGATCAATCGCGGCTACCCGAACATGCCCGACGCCAACACCATCGAGCGTCTGGAAGTGCTGCGCGGCCCGGCCACCACGCTCTACGGTCGCGGCGATCCCGGCGGCACCTTCAATGTCGTGTCCAAGCAGCCGCTGGCCGAACGCACCGTCACTTTGGGCAGCCAGCTCAACGACCAAGGCATGAAGCGCGGCACCCTCGACGCTTCCGGGCCGCTCGATGAACAGGGCCGCCTGGCCTATCGCCTCAACGTGGTGGGCGAGGGCGGCGATACCTTTCGCGACCACGTCGAGACCGAACGCTACGGCATCACGCCGGTGCTGAGCTGGCAGGCGACCGATGCGACCAAGGTGATTTTCGAAGGCGATTTCATGCGCAACAACGCGCCGCTCGACCGTGGCGTGACGCGCTATCCAAAGCAGATCGGCACCGCCTCGCGCGACACCTTCTTCGGTGAGAAGGACGTCGGCAAGCTGCACAACGACAACAACATGGCCCAGTTGCGCTTCGAGCACCTGCTCAACGACGACTGGACCCTCGGCGGCGGTTTCCAGTGGCTTGACGGCTCGCTTAAAGGCAACGCGATCGAGGCCAACGGCATCGCCGCAGACGGTCGCACCCTGGGCCGCAACTTCAACTACCGCAAGCTGGAATGGACCGACAAGGACACCCAGCTGAATCTGACCGGGCACTTCAGCACCGGCGGTCTGCAGCACACCTTGCTCACCGGCATCGAATACGAAGACTACGACTACAAGTCGATCATCCAGCGCTCCAGCGGTGCGGTCGGTGCCTACCCGATCGACATCTTCGATCCGGTCTACGGCCAGCCGCGCCCGGCCCTGACCCGCACGCCGACCCACGACAAGGAAAACCTCAAGACCTACGCGGCCTTCGTGCAGGATCAGGTGGCGTTGACCGAGCGCCTGAAAGTGCTGGCCGGTGCGCGCTTCGAGCGTTTCGAACACGACTATGAAACCTACGTTCCGGGCGGCAAGAGCTGGCAGGCGGCGGATAACGCGGTGACCCCGCGTCTGGGCGTGACCTACGATCTGACCGAAACTCTCGCTGTCTACGCCAACACCGCGCGCTCGTTCAAACCCAACACCGGCGCCAGCCGCACCGGTGGCGGCTTTGCCCCGGAGAAAGGCAAGTCCTATGAAATGGGCCTCAAGTGGGAAGCGCTGGACCATCAGCTAAGCGTCGATGCGGCGATCTACCAGATCGAAAAACGCAACGTGCTGACCACCGACCCGATCGACTCGACCTTCAGCGTTGCCGCAGGTGAGGTGCGCAGCCGTGGCTTCGACCTGAACGTCGCGGGCAACCTGACCCCGGAGTGGCGGGTCATCGGCGGCTACGCCTATGTCGATGCTGAAGTGACCAAGGACAACACGATCCGCTCCGGCACCCGCCTGCTGAACATCCCGCAAAACAGCTTCAGCCTGCTCAACGTCTACGAATTCCAGGACGGCGCTCTCAAAGGCCTCGGCCTCGGCACCGGGCTCAAGTATGTCGACGAACGCGCCGGGCAAACCGCCAATACCGCGTTTTCGATGGGCAGCTACACGGTGGTCGATTTGCTGGGCTTTTATAAGGTCAACGACAAGGTGCGGCTCAACCTTGATCTGAAGAATCTGTTTGATCGTGATTATGAGGAAGGGGCGTTCGGCAACGTCTACGCCTATCCGGGCGCACCGCGGACGGTGCAGGTGGGGATTTCGTATACCTTGTGAGGCGTTTGCGATCTGCGTGAACCGCAGCCCCTCACCCCAGCCCTCTCACGAGGGAGAGGGGCCGACCGAGTCGATCCTGCTCGTCCCCACGCGGAGCAACCTGATCGTTCCCACGCGGAGCAACCTGATCGTTCCCACGCTCTGCGTGGGAATGCAGCCCCGGACGCTCTGCGTCCAGAAGCGTGACGCAGAGCGTCACAAGAGGCATTCCCACGCAGAGCGTGGGAACGATCAGTTTGGGGAACTCGGGCTGGTGCAGGGCTGCCTTTTCAGCCCCGGCGCTTACCCGGTGACACACCCTTGCGGCACCTTGCCGGCAAAGCTGTCGAGCAGGCTGGCAACCACCATTTCGCCCATGCGCGTACGCGTCTGCAGAGTGGCACTGGCGCGGTGCGGTTGCAGCACCACCTGTTCGTTGTTGAACAAGGCTTCTGGCACATTCGGTTCATCGACAAACACATCCAGCCCGGCCCCCGCGATTTCGCCGGCCGTCAACGCCGCCAACAGGTCCGCTTCGTTGACCAGTTTTCCGCGCGCCACGTTGATCAGATAACCGCCCTTGCCCAAGGCTTGCAGGACTTCGGCGTTAATAATCGCTTCAGCCTTGTCGGCCGCGGCGGCGAGTATCAGCGCGTCGCTGTCGCGGGCCAGTTGCTTGAGATCGGCGACGAAGGTGTGGCTGACATCGCTCATCGGCTGCAGATCGGTGTAACTGATCGGGCAGCCAAACGCGGCGGCGCGACTGGCCACGGCGCGACCGACCCGGCCCATGCCGACGATGCCGATGCGCATGCCCGACACCTGTCGTGCCAATGGCAGCGGCGCCAGCGGCGTCGGGCTGTGCGGCCATTCACCCGAGCGCACGTAGCGATCGCTGGTGCACAACCCGCGACACACCGCGATCAGCAACCCGATGGCGAGGTCGGCGACGTCTTCGGTCAGCGCGCCAATGGTGGCCGTTACGCGAATGCCTCGATCACGGGCGTACGCCAGGTCGACCGCGTCGGTGCCAACACCATTGACCGCCACCACTTCCAGTTGCGGCAGTTGCGCCATCAAGGCCTGGCTGATGCCGGTGTGCCCACCGGTGATCACCCCGCGAATGTTGGCGCCGTGCTCACGCAGATAAGCGGCTTTGTCGGCCTGCTGGAAATAGCGTCGGACGGTGAACAGTTCATCGAGACGGGCGTTGATTTCAGGAATCAGGATCGGGCTCAACTGCAAGACTTCGGGCTTCATGTAAACCTCACTTACCGAATAAAAAGGCCGGCTCAACCGCGGCCGGCAAACGGCATGGCAGTGGCCATGACGGTCATGTTCAGAACGTTGGCCGACAGCGGCAGGCCAGCGATGTAGCGCACGGCTTCGGCGACGTGTTTGACGTCGACCATCGGCTCGACGGCGATGCTGCCGTTGGCCTGGCGTACGCCGCGGGTCATGCGCTCGGACATCTCGGTCAAGGCATTGCCGATGTCGATCTGGCTGCAGGCGATGTTGAATTCGCGACCGTCCAGCGCCAGCGATTTGCTCAGGCCCAGCACCGCGTGTTTGCTGGCGGTGTAGGCGCTGCTGAACGGGCGCGGCGTGTGCGCGGAAATCGAACCGTTATTGATGATGCGTCCGCCCTGTGGCAGCTGGCGGCGCATCAGGCCGAAGGCGCCGCGGGCACAGAGGAAAACCCCGTTGAGATTGGTGTCGATCACGTTGCGCCATTGCTCGAAGGTCAGCTCGTCCAGCGGCACGGCAGGAGCATTGACCCCGGCATTGTTGAACACCACGTCGAGGCGTCCGTAGACCTCGGCAATGCTCGCAAACAACGCGTCGACACTGGCCGGGTCACGCACATCGGTAGGCACTGCCAGCGCTTGGTGGCCTTCGCTTGCCGCCAGTTCAACCAGCGCTTGCAAAGGTTCTGCACGGCGTCCGGCGGCGACCACGGTGAACCCGTCGGCCATCAGGCCCAGCGCTACGGCGCGACCGATGCCGCTGCCCGCACCGGTGACCAGCGCGACTTTTAACGGTGATGAAGTGGACATGCTCGGGTGCTCCTTATGCAAATGGTTGAGGGCGAGCGCCGACGCGCATTTCCAGTTGACCGATGCCGTCGATGCCAGCGCTGATCAGGTCGCCGGGCTGCAGCGCGTCGACGCCGGCCGGGCTGCCGGTCATGATCAGATCGCCGGCGCGCAACGCCACCGAACGAGAGATGCGGCTGATCACTTCGCTGACCGACCAGATCTGGTTATCGAGGCTGTCACGCTGGCGTTCCTCGCCGTTGACGTTGAGCCACAACTCGCCCTCGGGATGGCCGCCGCGGCTGACCGGCACAATCGCGGTCATCGGCGCGGCTCCATCAAAAACCTTGGCGCCTTCCCACGGCAGGCCCTTGCTCTTGGCCGCCAGTTGCACGTCGCGGCGGGTCAGGTCGAGTCCGGCGGCGTAGCCCCAGACATAGGCCAGCGCCTGGTCTTCGGGGATGTTCGCGCCGCCTTCGCCAATCGCCACCACCAGTTCGATTTCATGGACGAACTCTTCGGTCAGCGGCGGGTAGGCCACTTCACCGACGGCATCGATGACGTTGCTTGCCGGCTTCATGAAAAATACCGGCGGCTGGCGCGACTGGCCCTGGCTGTCCGGCCACGGGTAGTTGCGGCCGACACAAAACACCCGACCGACAGGAAAGCGTTGCGTGCTGCCCACCACCGGCAAGGTCGCGGGCAGATCCGGAGTGAAAACGTATTCAGTCATGTTCATCCTGTGAGGTCCTGTGTGTGAGATCAGCCTACGGCGGCGCGCGTCGGTGTAGTTGGACGAATGCCGCTTCGGCTTGGAGAAAACGGTGCTGTTGCGCTCAGCGCGGCTTCAATTCGATGCGATACAAACGGCCGAGCAACAGCGAATAGGAGAGGGTGCCAATCAGCGCCACGCCGCCGATGAACCAGAACGCCCAGGCGAACGAGCCGGTGGCATGGACGATGGCGCCAATCACGATCGGCGTGACGATGCCGCCGATGTTCGCCGCCAGGCTGGTGATGCCGCCGGTGAGGCCGATCAGTTCCTTGGGCGCGACTTCCGAGACCGCCGCCCACGAAGACGAGGCGATGCCTTGAGCGAAAAAGGCGATGGTCAGCACGGCGATGCAGATCGTGTTCGAGTCGGTGAAATTCACCAGCACGATCGACATGCCCAGCATCGACCCGACCACCAGCGGCAACTTGCGGGCGAACGACATCGTGTAGCCCCGGCGGATCAATCCGTCGGAGACGATCCCGGCGAGCAGAATGCCCACGGTGGCGCCGACGAAGGGCAACACAGCGAAAATCCCGGCCTTGATCATCGTCAGTTGGCGTTCTTCGATCAGGTAGGTGGGGAACCAGGTCAGGAAGAAATACAGCGCCGAAGTACTGGCGAACTTGCCGATGCAGATCGCCCAGACCTGACGGTAGCTGAACAGCTCGGCAATCTGCCGCCAGTTGAAACGGGTGCGTTCCTGACTGCTTTTGACCAGGCCGCCGCCCGCTTCGATGTACTGCAATTCGGCCTTGCTGACCTTTTTGCAATTGAGCGGATCGCGATACAGGTACAGCCACAGCACACCGAAAATGATCCCCAGTGCGCCGGTGCTGTAGAACACGTGGCGCCAGTCGAAGGTGGTGGCCAGCCACAGCAGCGCGCCGGTGAACAGCGCCGTGCCGAGGTACTGGCCGCAGACGTAAATGCTGCTCGCCAGACCGCGTTCGCGCGCCGGAAACCACACCGTCACCGCGCGGCTGTTGGCCGGAAACGCCGGCGCTTCCATGGCACCGACCGCCAGACGCAAACCGAACAGCGACGCGAAACCGGTGGCGAAGCCCTGGCACACGGTGACCGTCGACCAACTGATCAGCGACACCCCATAAGTGAAGCGCGAACCAAAGCGGTCGGCGATGAACCCGGCCGGCACCAGCGCCAACGCATAGGTCCAGGCGAACGCGGAAAAGATCAGGCCCATCTCGATCTTGTCCAGCCCCAGGTCCTTGGCCATGAACGGTGCGGCGATCGAGATATTGACCCGGTCGATGTAGTTGATGATGGTCGCGATCAGCAACAGCGACAGCATGAACCAGCGCCGCCGCGAGGGCAGGCGTTGCGGCACCACCGCGTCGCGTGCGCCGGCAATCACCGGCGGCACAGTGGCTTGAGAAGCATGGGAATTGGACATGGTCAGACCTCGTTATTGTTAGAAGGGTCGAGGGGTTTCGCGCAGCCGAAGGCCTTGCCCACACGCGTGGGGGCAGACAGATCGGCACTGAAAAGCGACGGCACGAAGGCCTGGCGTCAGACGTTCAGGTACGTCTCACGGCAGGCCGGTTCGGCGGGATCGGGAGGGGCGGCGAGGGGTAATGGCTGGTTCATGACGTGCACACCTTTGATTGTTTTTGGAGGAGGCTGGGCTGCGTTGGTTATTACAGTGGTCGTACAACATCGTCAGATCAAGCCAGGGGTTAGAACGTTTTTTCTTATGACGCGGGGGCTGGTTAAACCTGTCCAAGAAAAAAAACTGCGTGCGACGTTCCACAATCAACCGGATATGCAACTCAACATGTTGAAATTAAACATAAATACGTTTTGTTATGGCTTCAGGTTTTTTGGACAGGCGAATCGCCACTCCGGCGCGGAAAAAATTGCTGGTGCTCAGGTCGTCGTATGACTGCTTGCTGCGCCGCTGGCTTGCCTGCAAGATGATTCGCGCCCCACGTACCTGCCGAGGACCCTCCGCCGATGTCGTCACCGCACCGGATTCCCACCTACGTCATGCAGCAACGCAGCGAATTGACCGACTTCTACATTCGCGACAAAAAGGGCCGCCGCGCCGAAACTGCGCCGCATCGCCACGAATACTTTCAGATCCAGATCAACCTCGGCGGCGACACCGTGCAGCACATCGGCAACGTCGAACGACCGTTCCCGCGCAACACCCTGGCGTTCATCCTGCCGCACCGTGTGCATGTGATTCCGCACCCGGCGGAGAGCAATTTCATCGTCATCAATTTTTCCCAGACGTTCCTGTTGCCGCATTTGCAGTGCGACCCGATGGACCTCGAAGAGGTGTCGATCCTGCTGGCGCCGGAGCTGTCACCGTTCCGCTTTCAGGAACATCTGGATTTCATTCTCGCGGACGCGGATTTCGCCGGGGTCTGTGCTTTGATCGAGCAGATGCGCCGCCTCGACGAAAATCGCCAGTTCGGCACGCGGGAGATGCTCAAGGGCTTGTTGCTGCAGTTGATCGGCAGCGTGTGTTTTCTGTACGCCGAGCCGCTCAAGCGTCTGGCCGAAGAAAACGCCGCCGAGGTCAGCCGACGCGATGCGCTGAGCCGCATGTTCGAATACCTGCGCAAGAACATCGCCGACCCCGACCTCAACCTGATCAAAGTGGCGGCGGCGACCTACCTGTCCCCGACCTATCTGACCCACTGGCTGCGCAAGGAAATCGGCAAGACCTTCACCGAACTGGTGCTCGAACGGCGGATGCACGCAGCGCGTAATTTCCTCCTCAACAGCACCCGCTCCGTGGGCGAGGTGGCGCGCTTGTGCGGGTTTGCCGACGAGGCGTATTTCTCCCGGCGCTTCCGCCAGATTCACGGTCAGCCGCCGGGGCAGTTCCGCCGCCGCCAGCTCAACCCGGATACGCCGCAAACGCCGTTGAATACCTGACGGGCAGCGTGTCAGGGCTCAAGCAACAAGGGCCGCCAGACGATGGCGGCCGGGTCGAGCAGGGTGGCTGGCGGCTCGGTCGCGGGCGTTTGCTCCTCCTCGGGTTCAGTTGTGCCGAACTGTTGTGTGTTGGCAGGCGAATCTTCGGCGTTGCCCGCAACGTCATCGACAGGCATGTGGCTATTTCATCCGCACAACGACTTTGCCCTTGGCGCGGCCCTGTTCGACATAAGCCAGCGCCTCAGCCGTCGACTCAAACGCAAAGCTGCGATCCAGCACCGGCGCCAGCTTGCCGGCCTCGATCAACGCGCTGATGTCGCGCAGCTGTGCGCCGTTGGCCCGCATGAACAGAAAGCGGTAACTGACCTTGTGCCGGCGTGCCTTGCGGCGGATCTTCAGGCTCAACAAGCGCATGACTTGCCGCAGCGGCCAGGCCAGACCTTGCGCCTTGGCGAACTCGGCGGTGGGCGGGCCGGAGATGGAAATCAGCCGGCCGCCGGGCTTGAGCACTTTCAGTGAGTTCTCCAGCACATCGGCACCGAGGCTGTTGAGCACCACATCGTAACCGCGCAGCTCGTCCTCGAAACGCTGGTGTTTGTAGTCGATCACCACGTCCGCGCCGAGTGCCTTGACCCACTCGACATTCGCCGTGCTGGTGGTGGTCGCGACAAACGCGCCGAGGTGCTTGGCCAGTTGAATCGCGACCGTGCCGACGCCGCCGGAACCGGCATGGATCAGCACTTTCTGCCCGGCGCGTAACTGTGCAATGTCGACCAGTGCTTGCCACGCAGTCAGCGTCACCAACGGAATCGCCGCGGCTTGTTCCATGTTGAGGTTGGCAGGCTTGTGCGCGACTGCGTGCTGATCCACGGCGATTCGCTCGGCAAAGGTGCCAATGCGCTGTTCGGGCACCCGCGCATAGACCTCGTCACCCGGCTTGAAAGCCGTGACCGCGGCGCCGGTCGAGATCACCACACCGGCGACATCGTTGCCGAGTATCAACGGCATTGCGTACGGCAAAACCAACTTGAATTCACCGCGGCGGATCTTCGAATCGAGGAGATTGACGCTCGCCGCGTGCACTTCGATCAGCACGTCGTCAGGCCCAGGCGCGGGCTCGGCGACGTCGCTGATGTGCCCGTTGTGTTGGCCGTAGCGGTCGATGAGAAAAGCTTTCATGGCAGGTAACGCTGTGCAACCGCGGATTGGCGAATCTGCCCGAGCAAACCCTGACGCGCGGTTTGCAGGTCATCCCAGCGCTGGCCTTCGTGCAGCGGTGGAATGGTCACCGGCTCGCGGCGATCGAAACCGACCAGGGCGGCGTCGACCAGATCGCTGACTTCCATGATTTCGCTCAGGGTGTTGATGTCGATGCCGGCGCGGTCCCAGATTTCCGTGCGGGTTGCGGCGGGCAGCACGGCTTGCACGTACACGCCCAGCGGCGTCAGTTCCAGGCTCAGGCCCTGCGAGAGGAACAGCACAAACGCCTTGGTCGCGCCGTATACCGACATGCCGAACTCTGGCGCCAGTCCGACCACCGAACCGATATTGATGATCGCACCGTCACCGGCCTTGGCCAGACGCGGCGCAATCGCGCTGGCAAGGCGTACCAGAGCGGTGGTGTTGAGGGCGACCAGATTGGCCACGCTGTCGGTGCTCTGCTCGATAAAGCTGCCGGACTGCGCGGCACCGGCATTGTTGACGAGGATGCCAATGCGCGCGTCATCACGCAGGCGCGCTTCGACGGTGGAAAGATCGCTGAGCCGGGTCAGGTCGGCCGGGATCACATCGACGGCAACGCTGTGCTCGCTGCGCAGTTTGGCCGCCAGTGTGTCGAGGCGTGCAGCATCGCGAGCGACCAGCACCAGATCATGCCCGCGTTGGGCGAAACGTTCGGCGTAGACCGCGCCGATACCGGTGGAAGCGCCAGTGATCAGGACAGCAGGGCGAGTGGTCATGGATTTATCTCTTTGCGAATGCATCGTTTGGGGTAAATGCCGGATGGCAGCAAGTGGATTTAGGATGATGATCTAAATCTAAACTGTCAACGGTTTTGATTATGGCCAACATCTATGTATCATCAGCGTATGATTTTTAGCGTAAAGAGGTACCGCTTATGCGAGTCAGCAAAGCCCAGGCACAGGCCAACCGTGAACACATCGTCGAGACGGCGTCCGAGCTGTTTCGTGAGCGAGGGTTTGACGGCGTCGGTGTGGCTGATCTGATGGCGGCGGCCGGTTTCACCCACGGCGGCTTCTACAAGCACTTCGGTTCGAAGGCCGATTTGATGGCCGAAGCCTCGGCGAACAGCCTGGGGCGGTCACTGGCCGTCGCCGAAACTCTCGACGTCAAAGGCTTCATCGACCTTTACGTGTCGCGTGAGCACCGCGACGGGCGCGGTGACGGCTGCACCATGGCCGCGCTTTGCGGTGACGCCGCCCGCCAGCCTGATGAGTTGAAAGCCACGTTCGCCGACGGTATCGAGCGCACCTTGCAGACGCTGGGCGCCAAGTACCCGACTGACGCCGCAGCAGCGCCGGACGCGGCGCGTTTGAAGATGATCGGACTGCTGGCGCAAGCGGTGGGCGCGGTCATGCTGTCTCGGGCGTGCCCGGATGATTCGGCGCTGGCCGATGAAATGCTTGCGGTGTGTCACGCGCAGATGCTGGCGTCGTTGCCGCTGGCTTCGGAGGATGAGGATGAATAAATATTGTCCACTCTGAGTGGACAATGAAACGCGTTTCAGCCGATTTATCCCTTTTCGCTGGGTCAGTAATCTGTACCCAACTTGAACGCAACAACAAACTTCAAACTTGAAAAGGGACTGACACCATGACTACTCCAACTTACAACCGCCTGAACAAAGACGACGCCATCGTGCTGCTGGTTGACCACCAGACCGGTCTGATTTCCCTGGTGCAGGACTTCTCGCCCAACGAGTTCAAGAACAACGTGCTGGCCCTGGCTGACCTGGCCAAGTTCTTCGACCTGCCGACCATCCTCACCACCAGTTTCGAACAAGGCCCGAACGGCCCGCTGGTCCCGGAACTGAAAGAGATGTTCCCGGAAGCGCCGTACATCGCTCGCCCAGGCCAGATCAACGCCTGGGACAACGAAGACTTCGTCAAAGCAATCAAGGCCACCGGCCGCAAGCAGATCATCATTGCCGGCGTGGTCACCGATGTTTGCGTAGCGTTCCCGACCTTGTCGGCGCTGGCGGAAGGTTTTGATGTGTTCGTGGTCACCGACGCTTCGGGCACCTTCAACACCACCGTGCAACAAGCTGCATGGAGCCGCATGACCCAGGCTGGCGCACAAATGATGAACTGGTTCTCGGTGGCCTGTGAGCTACACCGCGACTGGCGCAACGACATCGAAGGCCTGGGCAACCTGCTGTCGCAGCGTATCCCTAACTACCGCAACCTGATGAATAGCTACTCGGCGCTGACCGCGCAGCAGAAGTAATCGGTATCGCTGCACAACAAAGCCCGCTTTGAAAGCGGGCTTTTTTGAGTTTGAGCGAGTTTTGAAGATGCCATCAGTCTCGAAATCGCCAACGGATCGAATGTCATGCGCTGAGCTGCTTTTTGAAACGCCTTTTTTCCTTCAGATAACGTCCCTGCATCGCCATGATTTGCGCTTTGTTGAGAACACCTCTGCGTTTAAGATTGACGAGCAACTGCTCAATGCTGTCGAGTTCGACGGTATCACCTGCCAGCTGCGTGATGGTGACTGCCATGCGGCTTAGGCCGTCACGCTCTGCGGTTACTCGATGTTTTTTAGCCAATTGGCGAACCTCACTCGCAACACTTTCCACCACTCGACCCCATCACATAAACCTCTCGTTTCATGCTTCAACTCAAGATCCTTCACAGCCCAGCATGCCATCGGGCAATGGTGAGTCGAAATCCTCAGGTAATACCAGTTTCCCCTTCATGGCGCCGATACGCTGTGCGCTCGGTTTTCCTGCTGGTACAAGGCGAGCCATCGCCCGGCCATGCTTGGCAATCGTGATGACTTGTCCGGCAGCGGCAGCATCGACGAGTTTCGATAGATTGTTTTTAGCTTCGGCCAGCGCAACGATGATCATCAGTTCACCCCTGTATTTGAACAAGGCCTTCACCATAGAACTATCCATTCAGGCTGGCTGTAGGACGCAACGGAGGTTGCGGCGAGAGCTTTCGGCATTTGCCCAGGGATAGGACAAAATTGGTAAAAAGTCGTACAAACGACTCTCTGGCAAGCCACTCGCCACTCGCTTTTTACATTGTATCTACCGATACCGTTCACACCCCGAACGGAAACGTGTCCTCTTCATGACTCGATGAGTCCGGGCTCGACAGTGGTGTAATCGCCGTGGTCTGCGCGAACCATAAATACGCATCGAATTGCTCGCTGAGGGTGGCGTCGAAGTAGTGGCTTTGCCGTTCGGTCTGTGGCCGGTAGATCACCCCGATCGCGCGTTCCAGCAGGCGCCGCGTGAGGGCTTCGCGCAACTCGGCGCGATCCGCCGCGCGCCAGTCAAATAACGCCATCGGGCAACCGGCCTCGACACAGGCGCGCTCCCAACTGCGCGGCAGCGCCGGAAGGACGGTTTTGATCTGCATCGGCGCGTCCCAGTCGTCGGCAGCTGCCACGCTGCCCTGATCGGTGCCCATGCCGATAAGCACTGCAGCTGCGTCGAAAGCTTCCCGGCACAGCTGGCCAAGGGTCAGTTGGCCGCTGTCGCCCATTTGCGTGGCGCGGGCATCGCCGATGTGCGAATTGTGCGCCCAGACGATCACCTTCGCCTCGCGCGCCTGGCGCGAGCGCAACGCCTGCAGGGTCTCGAACATGTGCCGGTCACGCAGGTTCCACGACTCGCGGCTGCCGCGATACATCGCTCGATAATATTGTTCGGCAGCGCGCACGACGCGGGCGTTCTGGGTGGCGTTGAACAGCGCTTCGCCGTCGTTTTCCATCAGGCTCAGACGTTCGCTCAACAGGGCCTGAAGTTGCTCGAGTACGGCGCGTTCGCAAGTGGCCATGCCGCCGACTTCAGTGAAATGTCCGTAGAGCGCCGGGTCATCGTGCCAGGGATTCAGGCAGGCGTAGCGCTGCTGTGCTTCACGGGCCATGGCCGGGTCGGTGTCTTGCAGATAGCCCAGCACCTCGCGAATCGAACTGCGCAGGCTGTACACGTCGAGTCCGCGAAATTCCACGCGCTGCTCGGCTGGCTGCGCCTGGTTGTATTGCTGCAACCAGCGGGTAAACGCCTGCACGTCGGTGTTGCGCCACATCCACGTCGGGAAGCGCGCAAACGCCGCATCGTGCCACGCCCCTTTGCTCCGGCCGCGCACGCAGCGATCAATCTGATCGGCGTCCGGCCAGTCAGCCTCGACCGCGACAATGGTGAAACCATGATGGGCAATCAGATGCCGGGTGATCGCCGCGCGTGCCTCGTAGAATTCGTGAGTGCCGTGGCTGGCTTCACCGATCAGCACCACCTGGGCATCGGCGTAGCGGTCGAACAGGTCGGCAAAGGCGTCGCTGCCAACGTCCGGCAGCGGTTCGGCGTATTCCTTGAGGATCGAGACCAGAGTGTCCATGCGCGGATTCTCCGTGGTGGGTTGTGCGTTGGAAAATCCGCAGCAAACAGCGGTTCCATCAAACTGAGCGAACGGCTACCGGCCGGGCAACGCACCGTTCGTCCAGCATCGGGCACTTGCCCGGCCGAGGCTTTTCTCAGTTTTACCCACTGTGAATTTTAACGGAGAGCAGACATGGACATTGACGAAAACGCACCGGGCAACCAGTCGCAGCAAGGCGCAACACGCACGGCGGACAACGAGGCCGGGCACGACTCCCCGCGCAAAAATCCCGAGGTGCCGTTGCCGGCCGATGACGAAGCGCCGGTTGATGAAGACATGGCGGATGTCGACGCGACGAACTCGGTTTCGCATGAACATCCCAAGCCGCAATAACAGATTGATGATCGTTCCCACGCTCCGCGTGGGAATGCAGCCCCGAACGCTCCGCGTCCAAAGCGTGACGCAGAGCGTCACAAGAGGCATTCCCACGCAGGAGCATGGGAACGATCAGCGTCAGATAGATGACTCACAGTCGAACCGCCTGATGAATCTCCGTCACCGACATCGTAAACACCAGCTTCGATTTCCCCTGATTGGCATATTCATGCGGCACATCGGTCCTGGCCACCGCCGAGCAGCCCGGGCCGATGATCAGTTCAGTCTCGCCAACCTTGAGCCGCAGCGTGCCTTTCTCGACGTGAAACAGTTCGGTGGTGCCTTGCGGGTGGCCGGGGGAGCTGTAGCTTTCACCCGGAAAAACTTCCCAGCGCCACAATTCAAGCATGTTCGGCCCGCTGGTGCCGGCCAGCAAGCGTGCCGAGCCGCCCAGCTCACCGTGCCAGAGCGTGGGAATGTCCTGACTGTCGATCAGGTGCGCCGCGGGCGTGTCGGCGACATTGACGAAGTCCGCCACGGAAAGCCCCAGCGCGGCGGCGATCTTGCACAGAATGGCGATGCTCGGGTTGGCCGCGCATTTCTCGATTTCGACTACCATGCCCTTGCTTACGCCGGCGCGGCGCGACAGTTCGTCGAGGGTCATGTTCTGTTGTTTGCGGGCATGCTTGAGGGTGCGTGCTACCGCTTCGCTCACGCTCTGCACGTCGGCGCCGGCCTCGGTCGATATATTGACTTTTTTGGTCATTGGTCGCTAGCATCGGTTGAAATTCAGATTTAAGGGGATTCTGGGATGCTGTCTGTCGTGCCGTCAATCGATCCGGCTGTTGCGCAACTGGCGCCGGGCTTCAGAGCGTTGAGTATTGTCGTGCAAGCGGCGCCGATTACCCGCCCGCTGATTGCCGGCGAAGCGCTGGCCAACGCCTGTCAGACGGTGACGGCGGGCGGTCCGCACTGGGCGGCGGCGCATTTGCAGGCGTGGGCCGAGGTGTTCCGCCGTTTCGGCGCCAAGCCGCAACGTACGCCGTGCTCGGCCGAAGCCCTGCGCAAACGCGTGCTGCGCGACGGCAGCCTGCCGAGCATCGATCCGGTGGTTGATCTGTACAACGCCATCAGCCTGGCCTACGCGATCCCGGTCGGCGGCGAAAACGCCCAGGCCTACGTCGGCGCGCCGCGTCTGGTGGTGGCCGACGGCAGCGAGCCGTTCGACACCATGAAGGAGGGCGCCCCGGCCCATGAATTTCCCGACGCCGGCGAAGTGGTCTGGCGCGACGACCTAGGCGTGACCTGCCGCCGCTGGAACTGGCGCCAGGGCGTCAGAACCCGCCTCGACGCCCACGCGCAGCAGATGTGGTTCATCCTCGAAAGCCTGCCCGAGATGCCGCTGGAAGCACTGACCGAAGCCGGCGACAAACTCATCGAAGGCCTGCAACAAATGATGCCGGGCGCCGAGATTGAAAGCATGTTGATCGGACCGGGGGCGGCCTGATCTGCAAGCTGAATCCATTCAATTCGCCGGCCTAGTCGCTCGCCCACTCTTGGCGATACTGCAACAGAAAATCCACAAACGCGCGCACCCGCTGCGGCACATAACGGCCGTGCGGGTAGAGCAGGGTGTAAGGCCGTGAGCGTCCGGCGTAAGGCTGCAACACCTCGATCAGGCTGCCGTCGGCCAGCTCTTTTTCGACGATGAATTTATACGTCTGAAACACCCCGGCGCCGTGCTTGGCCAGGGTCACGCCGCCGAGTACGTCGTCGGAACAAGAATAGCCGCCATCGGACATGACTTCGCGGTCCTCACCGTTTTCCTGGAACAGCCAGGAGATGCGCCGACCGCTGCTTGGCAGCTCGAACTGAATGCAGTCGTGTTGCACCAGGTCTTCAAGTGTTTGCGGTGTGCCGGCCTTCTGCAGGTAGTCAGGGGAGGCCACCACCACCAGTTTCGCGTCTTCGAGCAGGCGCGCGATCATGCTCGAATCGGGCTGGGCGCGGACGCGGATAGCGAGGTCGTAGCCTTCGCCGACGAAGTCGATGTTGCGGTTGCCCAAGTGGATATCGACGCTGACCTGCGGATACAGCGCGCGGAATTTCGGCAGCAGCGGCAGGATGCGGTGATGACCGTAGGTGGTCGGCAGACTGATGCGCAACAAGCCCGACGGTGTGGTCTGCGCGCCCATCACTTCCTGCTGCGCCTCGACCAGTTGGGTCAGGGCCTGGCTGCACTGAAGGAAGAAGTTTCGCCCGGCCTCGGTCAGGCGAATGCTCCGTGTGGTGCGGGCAAACAGGCGTGAGCCCAGGCGTTGTTCCAGACGCAGAATCGACCGGCTGACAGCGGCGGGGGTGACCCCGGCCAGTTGCGCAGCAGCGGTGAAACTGCCGGCCTCGGCGGCGAGGCAGAACAGTTCGATACTGCCCAGTTGCAGGTCATCAAAATGGCGCTTCATGTGGGGACACCGAGGTTTGCCTGACATGTGACCCTCGGTGTTATCTCACGAAGCGGCACCGCCGGTACACACCGGCGGCGCAGCGGGGCGCGATCAGTGGCCAGCGCTTTGGCCGCCGTCGACGTGGAGGATTTCGCCGGTGACGAAGTTCGCCGTGTCGAGGTACAGGATCGCCTGGACGATGTCATCGATCTCGCCCATGTGGCCCATCGGGTGCAGGCTGCCGAGTGCGGCGTGGGTCTCTTCGCCGTGCATCGGCGTTTTGATGATGCCAGGCGACACCGCGTTGACCCGAATGCCGCGTTTGGCGTACTCGATGGCCAGGGATTTGGTCGCCGCGTTGATGCCACCCTTGGTCAGCGAAGCGAGGACCGACGGCACGCCGTCAATCGCATGATCGACCAGGCTGGTGGTGACACTGACGATGTGACCGCTGGCATTTTTCTCCATTTCGGCAACCGCCAGCTGCGAGATGTAGAAGAAGCCGCTCATGTTGGTCGCCACGACCTGGGCGTAGTCGGCGTGGCTGTATTCGGTGAACGGTTTGGCGACGAAGATCCCGGCGTTGTTGACCAGCGTGTCGATCCGGCCGAAGCGGGCGACGCCTTCGCGGATTACCCGCTCGGCGGTTTGCGGGTCGGCGATGTCACCGGCGACGGCGAGAATGTCCGGGTCTGTCGAAGGCTGGATCGAACGCGAGGTCGCGACCACTTTGTATCCGCGCTCGCGGAAACTTTTGACCAGACCTGCGCCAATGCCCTGCGAGGCGCCGGTGATCACTACAACTTTGTTGGACGTGTTCATGATGTTTCCTCTATGCAATCTGAATGGGTTGAATAACGACTGGCAAAAAATCTCAGGCGTGCGCCGGAACCTGCGCGGCCTGGCGTAACGCTTGCTCGTAATAAGCGACGGACTGCGAACCGGCGATCAGCTGTTGGTCGTCGATGACCATGGCCGGAACCGAGTCGATGCCGCGCTGCTGGTAAAACCGTTCGAGTTCACGCACCTCCGTGGCGAATTCTCCGTTCGCCAGCACAGCCTGCGCTTGCTGGCTGTCGAGGCCGACGGCGCCGGCCAGAGTGACCAGCGTGGCGTGGTCATTGGGGTTCTGGCCGTCGCTGAAATAAGCCTTGAGCAGCGCTTGCTTCAGTTGGCGTTGCAGCCCCTGTGTTGCGGCCCAGAACAGCAGGCGATGGGCATCGAAGGTGTTGTGAAAGTGGCTGCGTTTTTCCAGGTCGAAGTGAAAACCGATCTGCGCGCCGCGCTCGATGATCATCGCGTTGCGATCTGCCACTTGTTCGGCGCTGCGCCCGTATTTGCGCATCATGTGGGCGATGGCGTGCTCGCCTTCGGCGGGCATGTCCGGGTTCAGCTCGAACGGTTTGTAGGTCAGCTGCACCTGGACTTCACCGGCCAGATTGCTGATCGCCTGTTCCAGCGCGGTGGCGCCGAGGGCGCACCAGGGGCAGACAACATCCGAGACGAAGTCGATTTTTACCGTGCGGCTCATGACTGCGAATCCGCCAGTTGCTTGCGGTACTCGGTGGTGCTGATGCCGGCGTAGCCCCAGTTATCGGTGTCGACTTCTTCGATCACGATGTGGGTCAGGTGCGGGTCCTTGTGAAGCACGCGGGTCATGGTCTCGGTGATTTCCTGGATGACCTGGGCTTTCTGCTCGCGGGTGACGCCGTCGCGGGTGATACGAACGCTGATGAAAGGCATGTGAGCTATCTCCAGTCGCTGGCCCGTCGGAGTGAAGGGCCGCTGTTGGAGTGAACTTTAGGGGGCGGGGTTGAATTGATAAATGGGGCTTGCGGTACATCATTTGTGATGCGGTGTATCTAATCAAAGCGTGCTGATCACGGTTCGAGGGGGAAGGATTTCAGGCGAGCAATTCCTCGATCCAGCGCGTCTGTTGCGCGAGGGCTTCAAGCTTTTCCTGCGGTACGGTCTGCCGCGCCTGGGCGAGGCGGGTCAGGGTTTTGTGCTTGAGGCGCAGCCGGTGCTGCCATTTGCGGATGAACGCCGGGCTGCGCGTCTGCATCTGCAGCGGGCCGAAGTACAGTTGCTGAGCGGTATAGCTCACCGGGCCGTCGCGCTCGGCCACGATGATTTCGTAGTCGAAACGGTTTTCGTGCAGCACTTCTTCGCTGAGGATGCGATAGCCGTGGTCCATCAGCCATTGGCGCAAGGGTTGTTCGCCGCCGTTGGGTTGCAGGATCAGGCGTTCGTTGCCGCTGAGGTGGGCCTTGCCGGCTTCAAGGATGTCGCGGATGGTTTCGCCGCCCATGCCGCAGACGCTGAGAGCGGTGATGCCGTCGTCAGCGCTGATTGCCGCCAGTCCGTTGGCGCGACGCACGCTGATGTGTGCCTGCAGGTCGTTTTCACGCACCGTACGTTGCGCCGCGTGGAACGGTGTCAACGCGACTTCGCCCGCCACCGCTGCGCTGATCAGCCCCCGGCGCAGCAAGGCGACCGGCAGATAAGCGTGATCCGAGCCGATATCGGCCAGCCGTGCCCCGACCGGCACGTGTGCAGCCACACGCTCAAGGCGCAGGGACAATGTCTGTTCGTTCAACGGCCACCCCTTTCAACACGAACCTGCGGCTCGACGGCAGGCAAAGGGGTGCGACTCTGGCGAGCCGCGCTTGAGCTGTCAAATCGCGCCGACAGAATCGTTGCGCCCATCGCCAGCGCCAGGCTGGAGATGGGCGCGCGGGGTTAGCCGGCCAGGGTTGCGTTGTCGATCACGAAGCGATACTTCACGTCGCCCTTGAGCATGCGTTCGTAGGCGTCGTTGATCTGTTCGGCACCGATCAGTTCGATGTCCGAAACGATGCCGCGCTCGGCACAGAAATCGAGCATTTCCTGAGTCTCGGCAATCCCGCCGATCATCGAACCGGCGATGGTGCGGCGCTTGGTGATCATATTGAACACATTGGGCGAGGGGTGCGGCGAGGCGGGCGCGCCGACCAGCGTCAGGGCGCCGTCACGCTTGAGCAGAACCAGAAACGCATCGAGATCATGCGGCGCGGCGACGGTGTTGAGGATCAAATCGAAGCTCTTGGCATGCGCAGCCATTTCTTCGGCGTTGCGCGACACCACCACTTCATCGGCGCCGAGGGCTTTGGCCGCTTCGCGCTTGGATTCGGAAGTGGTGAAGGCGACGACATGCGCGCCCATCGCGTGCGCCAGTTTGATACCCATGTGCCCCAGCCCGCCGATGCCGACCACTCCGACTTTCTTGCCCGGGCCGGCGTTCCAGTGGCGCAGCGGCGAGTAGGTGGTGATGCCCGCGCACAGCAGTGGCGCGACGGCCGCCAGTTGCGCTTCGGGGTGACGAATACGCAGGACATAGCGCTCGTGCACGACGATGTTTTGCGAATAGCCGCCGAGGGTCCAGCCGGGTTCGTCCGGGGTCGGGAAGTTATAGGTGCCGATCATGCCGTCGCAGTAGTTTTCCAGACCGCTTTCACAGTCGTCGCAGTGTTTGCAGCTGTCGACGATGCAGCCGACGCCGACCAGATCGCCGACCTTGAAGTCCGCAACATGCGCACCCACCGCCGCAACCCGGCCGACAATTTCATGGCCCGGTACGCAAGGGAATTGCGTGCCGGCCCATTCGGCGCGCACCTGATGCAGGTCGGAGTGGCAGATGCCGCAGAAGGCGATGTCGATCTGTACGTCGTGGGCAGCCGGCGCGCGGCGCTTGATCTGCAACGGCTCAAGGGGTTTGTCGCCGGCGTGGGCACCGTAAGCGTGGACAAGCATGGGAACATCCTCCGTTGGTTTATCGTGAAGTTATTCTTGCGCAGCGCTGGCGTCCGGTCATGGTGCAATCCTGTGCGATGCTTGCCTGATCCTGCGAGGCGCCAGTGGGCTTGTGAGCTTGTGACGTTGCGCCGACAGACGCTCAAGCGATTTGCAGGTAATCTGCCGAGGCGCTGACTGAAACGCGTCAGCTGACTAAAACAAAACAAAAGCGGAGTCATTGATGCAACCAATCCGTCTCGGTCTGGTGGGCTACGGCAAAATCGCCCAAGATCAACACGTACCGGCAATCAACGCCAATCCCGGATTCCAGCTGGTAGCGGTCGCCACCCAAGGCAAACCCTGTGCCGGCGTCGAAAACTTCCAATCGTTGACCGAGCTGCTGGCCAACGGCCCGGCGGTGGATGCGATCGCCTTCTGCACGCCGCCGCAAGGTCGCTTTGCGCTGGTTCAGGAAGCCTTGGCGGCGGGCAAACACGTGCTAGTCGAAAAGCCGCCCTGCGCCACCTTGGGCGAGGCTTTGGCGCTGGTCGATCAGGCGCAGGCGCAAGGCGTCAGCGCGTTGTTCGCCTGGCATTCGCGCTACGCCCCTGGCATCGAAGCCGCCCGCGACTGGCTCGCCTCGCGCACCCTGCAAAGCGTGCAAATCGACTGGAAAGAAGACGTGCGCAAATGGCACCCCGGCCAGACGTGGATCTGGCAACCCGGCGGCCTCGGCGTATTCGATCCGGGCATCAACGCCTTGTCGATCGTCACCCACCTGCTGGCGCTGCCGCTGTTTGTCGAAGCCGCCGAGTTGCGCGTGCCAACCAACTGCCAGTCGCCGATTGCCGCCTCGATCAAAATGTCCGACGCACGCCACCTCGACGTCCGCGCCGAATTCGACTTCGACCATGGCCATGACGAACTGTGGAGCATCGAAGTGCGCTGCGCCGAGGGCGTGCTGCGCCTCGACAACGGCGGCGCGTTGCTGAGCATCGACGGCGTGCGCCAGACGGTGTCGGAAGAGGGCGAATACGCCGCGGTGTATCGACACTTCCAGCAGTTGATCGGCGCCAAGGCCAGTGATCTGGACGTGCAGCCGCTGCGCCTGGTGGCGGACAGTTTTTTTGTCGGTAGCCGGGTGGCGGTTGAGGCGTTTTACGACTAGTCGTCAGAATCGCTCGCTTCGTGGCAGCGCTGCATAACCACAGCGCTGCCACGCCGGTTTATCGCGGGTTCGGTTGATCATCCATCTCCGCATTGTCGGTTTCCCTGCGCACCCGTTCCGGGTCGAGACCGGTGCTGTCATCGTCCAGCGGGATTTCGCCTTCGTTGTCGGGCAATTCATCGATGCCGCGATCCTTCATCGGGTCGACTTCGGTGCGGCCCGGGCTCAACGGATCCGGGGTGGTCGGAAGCGGATCGTCCTGAACGGTTCCGCCTTGCAGGTTCGGGTCGTTGTTCATCTCACACCTCTCGTTGTGCGCTGTTTTATCGCCGTACAGGTTGGAGGTGCAGGGAAATCATGCCGTTCGATTTTTCCGTGTGCCGGTGGTCGGCTGAGCCGTTGAAGCACGCTTTGTTGAATTTTTTCCGACGCAGGCTGATCAACAGCACAACAACCCGACACAAGGAAATCGACATGAGCGCTTCATTCAAGGTCGGCGATGCCGTGCGCTGGAACTCCGAGGCCGGGGAGATTCACGGCACGGTGGTCAAGGTGCACACCCGCGATACCGAGTTCATGGGTCGCCATCGGCCAGCCTCAAAAGACTCGCCGCAGTATGAGGTCAAGAGCGACAAGACCGGTCATCTGGCCATGCATCACGGCGAGGCGCTCAAACGCCTGAACTGATGCGCTTGATTAGAAACGCGCCAGCCGATAACGATCGCGACTCGGTAAATCAGGCACTGGATTTGAAGCCGGGCAGGCCATCTGCACCAGCATTTCGGCGGTGACTGCCGCCTGGGTCAGGCCCAGGTGCTGATGACCGAACGCGAGCAACACTTTGCCCTCGCAGACCTGATCGATCACTGGCAGCGAGTCTGGCAGTGACGGGCGAAAACCCATCCACGGCGTTGCCGCTTTGGCGTTCAGATCCTCGTGAAACAGGCCCTGACTCAAACGGTGCAATTGCCAGGCGCGTTGCATATTGGCCGGCTTGTGCAGGCCGGCGAATTCCACCGTGCCGGCCAGGCGCAGGCCTTCGGTCATCGGTGTCATGATGAACTTGCGTTCCAGCGAGGTGACGGGGAAGGGCAGTCGCCCGGTTTCGTGGGGCAGCATCAGGTGATAACCACGCTCGGTGTCCAGTGGGACTCGTTTGCCGGTGAGGGCGGCGGTGAGTGGCGCCGAGTGTGCGCCGGAGGCGATCAGCACGCGGCGGGCGCTGATTGGCCCGTCGTCGGTGTGCAGGCTAACGCCGTCGTCCTGCACCTGACCGCCCACAACGCGCTGCTGCAAAAAGCTCACGCCGGCATTTTTGGCCGCTTCAACCAGCGCAGTTACTACGCGGTAGGGATCGATGAAATGCCCGGTGCGCGGGAAGAACAAACCGCCCTGAATCCGTTCGCTCAGCTGCGGCGCGGTGTCGCGAATGGCGTCGGCCTGCCAGAAGTCCACCGGCACTTGCTGCTGATGCAAGCGTTGTTGCAACGCCTCGATTGCCTGACGCGATTCGCCGCGCTCATACACCAGCAACGAACCGTCTACTTTGAGCAAATCGCTGCGCTGGATATCGCCGAGCAAACGGTGCCACGCCCCGAGGCTGCTTTCGTTCAATGCGCGCAAACCGGCGACCGTATTCTCGAACGGCTGCGCACGCAGATTCAGCAACAACCGGGTGAACCATGGCAGCGCGCGCGGCAGGTAGCGCCAGTCCAGGCGCAGCGGCCCCATCGGGTCGAGCAGCATGCCCGGCAGGCGTTTGAGGATCGACACGTCGGCGATCGGGAAAACCTGCTCGGTCGCCAGATGCCCGGCATTGCCGAACGAAGCGCCATGGCCGGGGGGCTGCTGATCGATGACCCCTACGCGCAAACCCTGGCGGGCCAGACGCAGCGCGCAGGCAACGCCGATAATGCCGGCGCCGACCACGACGATGTCGTGCGCGGGGTTATTTGCCATGGTGTGTTCCTGAAAAAGAGGTGGAACTGCCGCCCGCCCAAAGGCTGCGCGGCAGGTGCAATGGCGCAGGTCAGGCGAAGTCCGGCTGCGCCGACCAGTTTTCGTACCAGTGACGGAACAGCGCATATTGCTGTTCGGCGTAACGCCGTTGCGAGTCGCTCAAGGCGTCGGTTTCGTTGAAGTGCAGGGTGTATTCCTTGTCGCCGTTGAGCACCATCAAATGCTTGTAATACAGCACCAGATCACAGCCCTCGTCGAACGACGACAGCACCGCCAGCGCCGACTCCAGCTCCCGCGCCTGTCGCCGTGCCTTGGCGTCGCCGTTGGCCGCTTGCTTGCTCAGCGCCACCAGTTGCAGCACTTCACGCGGCAGGGCGTTGCCGATGCCGGTGATGGCGCCAGTAGCGTTGCAGTTGACGAAACCGTGCACCACCTGGGTATCGACGCCGACCATCAGGGTCACGTCATCGTCCCTGGAGGTAATGTTTTCGGCGGCGTAACGCAGGTCGGCGCCGCCGCCGAATTCCTTGAAGCCGATCAGGTTCGGGTGCTCTCGACGCAGTTGGAAGAACAGCTCGGCGCGGGTAGCGAAGCCGTAGTAGGGGCTGTTGTAAATCACCGCCGGCAGGTTCGGCGCGGCTTGCAGAATTGCCGAGAAATGCGCCTTTTGCGCGGCCGCAGAAGCGCCACGGGACAGCACTCGCGGAATCACCATCAAGCCTTGTGCGCCGACTCTGGCGGCATGTGCGGCATGGGATATCGCCTCACGGGAATTCACCGCGCCGGTGCCGACAATCGTCGGCACGCCGGCCGCGACCAGTCGCGCCACGCCTTCCTGACGCTGGGCTTCGGTGAGCAACGGCCAGTCGCCCATCGAACCGCAATAAACCACCGCGCTCATGCCGATATCGACCAGTTCGCGACCCTTGGCCACCAGCGCGTCGAAGTCCGGGGTGCGCTGGGCGGTGCACGGGGTCATCAGGGCCGGCATGCAACCGGTGAAGATGTTGTCGCTCATTATGTTGACTCCTTGGCACAGCATTCAAAGTGAGAGGAAAAACCCGCGTGGCAGCTCAGATGCCCCACGCGAACGGATCCTGTTCGTCGATCAGCAGCGTGCTGTCGGCGGTCATGTAGGCGCGGCCGGTGATGAACGGGCGAATGCGCTCGCCTGCCCATTCGAAACGGCCTTCGAACTGGCTGCCGGTGATGCTTGCCTGCACCCAGAGTGCGCCGGGCTGCAATTTATCGTCGGCAGCGAGGCAGGCAAGTTTGGCGCTGGTGCCGGTGCCGCACGGCGAGCGGTCGTAGGCTTTGCCGGGGCACATGACGAAGTTGCGGCTGTCGGCATTGGCGTCATCGGCGAACAGTTCGATGTGATCGATGACCGCGCCGTCCTCACCGTAAATGCCCTGATCTTCAAGGGCCTTGAGCATGGCCCAGGTATACGCGGTGAGGTGTTCGACGTTGTCCATGGTCAACGTCTGGCCGTGCTCGGAGACCAGGAAAAACCAGTTGCCGCCGTAAGCGATGTCGCCGCGTACCTGGCCGAAACCCGGCACGTCCACCGCCACCTGCTTGCGGTAGCGATAGGCGGGCACGTTGCCGAGGGTCACGCTGCCATCCTCGTGCAGGGTGGCGCTAACCGGGCCTACCGGGGTGTCGATCTTATGTTCTCCGGGCTGGATCTTGCCCAGGTATTGCAACGAGTTGATCAGGCCAATGGTGCCGTGACCGCACATGCCCAGATAACCGGCGTTGTTGAAGAAGATCACCCCGCAGGTGGCATCCGTCGAAACTGGCGGGCAATACAGCGCGCCGACCAGTACGTCGTTGCCGCGCGGTTCCAGCAGACAGGCGCGGCGCCACTGATCATGCTGGCTGCGCAGGGCATCGCGTTGTTCGGCGATGGTCGCGCCGGGCAGGGCGGGGAAGCCATCCATCACCAGCCGGGTGGGTTCGCCGCCAGTGTGCGAGTCGATCACGTGCAATCGTTTCATGGGCATTTCCCGTAAGTGATTTCAGTAGGCGCCGAGGACTCACGCTGGCGCTGGAGGCAGCGACTTCGCTTTCCGGCCTGACTCTGCTCTCATCGACGCAGCAGCGATTGATGTTTTAACGCGGCAGCGATGACGAATTCAGCACAATGGCGCTGCTGGAACGCCATGCTCGACAGGCTTCGGATGATGTTGCAATCTGCACGCGATCGCCGCAGATCGGGTGCCTGGCCGATCCCCGAACCGAGGACTCTCTTTGATGCACAGCGCGCTTTCGATCCTCGCCCAGGGCGGCAACGGCCAGCGCCCGCAGACCCTCGAAGAACTGGTGGCGAGCGCCGCGCTGCTGCTACCGATGCTCGACGTGATCCCCAACGCGGCGATTTTCATCAAGGATCTGCAAGCGCGATATGTCCTCGCCAACCGCACGCTGGTGCAGCGCTGCGGCTTGAAGGATTTGCGCCCGTTGCTCGGCAAGACCAGCGCGCAGGTGTTTCCGGCGCAACTGGGGCCGGGCTATACCGAGCAGGATCGCAAAGTGCTGGAGCAAGGGTGGGTGCTGGAAGATCAGCTCGAACTGCATCTGTACGGCAGTCGCGAACCCGGCTGGTGCCTGACGCACAAACAGCCGCTGTACAACCGTGACGCAGAGATCATCGGCCTGGTCGGGATTTCCGTGGACCTGCAATCGGCGAGCGAAACCCACCCGGCGTTCGAGCGATTGGCGGCGGTCGACGAACACATCCGCGCGCATTTCAATCGTCGGGTCACTCTCAGTGAGCTGACCCGAATCGCCGGCATTTCAGTCGCGCAACTGGAACGCTATTGCAAACGCGTATTCCATCTGACGCCCCGGCAAATGATCCAGAAAGTACGCCTGGAACATGCACACCGTTTGCTCCACAGCGACCTGCCGATCACCGAGGTGGCGCTGCAATGCGGCTACACCGACCACAGCGCCTTCACCCGCCAGTTCAAGGCCTCGACCGGGTTCACCCCGCGCGAGTATCGGCAGGCGACAGGCAATTAGCATTGTGTGCCCGACCTGACTGATCGTTCCCACGCTCCCGCGTGGGAATGCAGCCCGTGACGCTCTGCGTCACTGGACGCGGAGCGTCCCCGGAGTCATTCCCACGCAGAGCGTGGGAACGATCATCAAACGCGCGGAGTAATTGCCACGCAGAGCGTGGGAACGATCACCCGACCTCACAGCAACACCGCCAGCCATGCCGAAATCAGCAGCAAAAGCGCCAGCAGCGCATTCATGCGCTTGTACGCCTGCGCCGAGCCGAACAACCGCGCGCTGCCCACCCCAAGCAGCGCCCAGAAGGTCATGCACGGCAGCGACACCAGCAGAAAGGCCAGCGACAGCATCAGCAGGCGCAAGGTCTTGTCACCCCCACCGACGAACACGCTGACCACCGCCACGGCCATCATCCACACTTTAGGGTTGACCAGTTGCAGCAGCGCCGCGCCGTAGACGCTGATGCCTGAATCTTGTTGCTGAGCGGGGTCCAGCGACGGCGGCGGGCTGCGGAAAATCTGCCAAGCCAGCCAGCTCAGCCAGAGCACGCCGCCCCAGGCCATGGCGTGCTGCACCAGCGGATAACGCAACAGCGTTTCGCCGGCGCCCAGGCCTACCACCAGCACAATCAGGGCGGCTGCGGTGCAGGCACCGAAGATGATCGGCAGGGTGGCGAGCAGGCCCTGCCGAGAACTGTGGCTGAGCACCAGAATATTGGTCGGGCCGGGCGTGATCGATGCCACGAAAGCGAACAGCAGAAAGGGCAGTATTGAAGCCATGATGTGCGGGTCCTGAAAATGCAAAACAGGCCTGCATGATCGCCAGTCGGCGCGCCTCAGTCTGGAAGGTTTGAGCAGCGCTTGCGGTAGTCCGCCGGGGTCAATTGGTAGGCGCGGCGGAACCAGCGGCCCAGATGACTCTGATCGGCAAACCCCAGCACACAGGCGACCTCGGCCGGCGTCTCGCCGCGCGCCAGCAACTGCCGCGCCTTGGCCAGGCGCAACTGGATCAGATAGGCATGCGGGGCCAGGCCGAAAGCAGCCTTGAACGCGCGGCTCAGGCGAAACCGGTCGACCCCGCAAATCTTCGCCAGATCATCCAGGCCGATGTCTTCATAGGCATGCGCGTGCAGATAATCCCGCGCGACCTGCGCCACCAGCGGCAGGCGCGGATCAATCGGCTGACGCTTGCGCCAGTCGAGGTGGCGGGTCAGCGAGCCGAGCAGCCCGTCGATGGCGGTCTGGCGGACGATGCGCAAATCGCCGTCGTGCAGGGCATGAAAGGCCTGAACAATCGCAGTGGCCAAGCGCGGGTCATGGCTCAGCGTATCGGCGAATCCCGGCTGACTGTTCGACGGTGCGTCTTCATAAAGGGCATGCACTTCGCGCTCGAGCCAGTGCGGGTCGAGGTACAGCATCGAATAGGTGAAACCGTCCTCGGTCGGCGCATGCCCGTCATGAATTTCCCCCGGTTCCAGCAAAAACACCTGGCCAGGCGTACTGCGATGGCGCATTCGCCGGCAATTGAATTGCTGCACGCCTTGCTCGGTGACGCCGACCAGAAAACTGTCGTGCCAGTGCGGGTCGTAGGCATGCCCTTCAAAGTGCGCGCGAATCGACTCGATGCCAGTTTCGACATCCTGGGACAGCTCGATCCAGTTGCGTTTTTCCACGAGGCCTCCAGGGTTCGATTGGGCAACATGCGGCCGGATAAAATACCGCGCAATGGGCGCGGGCGTTTAGAAGATTTGTGCACAAAAGGGCCGCGCAGCCTTTCAAGACGCTGTTGATTGAGGAACAACGCGTGTCAATCGCGGACGACCATCAGCACTAGCCAGTACACCAACGCCGCGGCGCTGATCGCCGCCCCCAACAGGCAGACGCCAACCCATCCAAAGTGCGCATACGTGTAAGTGGCGGCAATCGCACCGAGGCCACTGCCGACCGAGTAGAAGCACATGTAGGCGCCGACCAGACGGCTTTGCGCATCCGGGCGAGCCGCGAAAATCAGGCTTTGGTTGGTGACATGCACCGCTTGTACGGCGAAGTCGAGCAGCACCACACCGACGACCATCGCCAGCAATGAGCTTTCGACAAATGCCGTGGGCAGCCATGACAGGGTCAACAACGCCAGAGCGACGCCGGTGGTGCGATTGCCGCGTCCCTGGTCCGCCATTCGGCCCGCCCGCGCCGCTGCCAGTGCACCGGCCACACCGGCGAGTCCGAACAGGCCGATCTGCGTGTGCGTCAGCGACAGCGGCGGCGCGCTCAATGGCAGTACCATCGACGTCCACAGCACGCTGAAGGCGGCAAAGATCAGCAGGGCGAAGGTGCCTCTGACCCGCAGCGTGCGCTCGGTCAGGTACAGCTGGAACATCGACCGCAGCAACTGCCCGTAACTGCCTTTGGCCGGCGAGGCTGCGGAGGCGGGCAGGGTGCGCCACAACACCAGCGCCATGCCGATCATCAGCGTTGCCGAGACAAAATACACGCCGCGCCAACCGGCCAGATCGGCGACCACACCCGAAACGAAGCGCGCCAGCAGAATGCCCAGCACCACGCCACTCGTCACCGTGCCGACCACTTCGCCGCGCTGTTGCGGGCTGGCCAGCGCGGCCGCGTAAGCCACGACCACCTGCACCACCACCGCCATCAGGCCCACCAGCACCATGGCACCGAGCAGCATGCCCCAGTTGCCGGCAAGTCCCACCGCGCACAAGGCCAGGGCCGATATCAGCATTTGCGTAACGATGAGTTTTTTGCGATTGAGCAGGTCACCCAGCGGCACGATTAACAACAAGCCGACGGCATAGCCCGCCTGAGTCGCGGTGACAACGCTGCCGATCGTGCCCGGCGCAACGGCCAGGCTCGACGCCATCGACTCCAGCAATGGCTGGGCGAAATACACGTTGGCCACGGCCATGGCACAGGTGATTGCGAAAAGCAGGGTTTGATAGCGGCTGAGGGTCGTTGCGCCACCCGACGGCGAGGTCTGCGAACGCGCAGCGGCCAGTTTTTCAGCTTCGACGCCAATTTTTACCGGGGCATGGGCTTCGTAAGGCATCAGTCCTTCCTTGGGGATTTGGTTTCAAAAGAAAACCGATGCGTTGATTTTTAGCGATGTCGGTTGTTAAATGCAACCACCTTGTGCAGAGCGTTTTCGTCTGCCGTCAGAACCTTTTTCAGCTTGTTGCTTTCCCTTGGAGATTCATGGCCAGACAGACGTTATTGGCACAAAGCGAATGCCCGGTCGCCCGGACACTGGAGGCCATTGGTGATCGCTGGGTGCTGATGATCATCCGCGACGCGTTCGACGACGTGCGCCGCTTCAGCGAATTCCAGAAACGCCTGGGGCTGGCGAAAAACATCCTTACGGTGAAACTGAAAATGCTCGTCGAACTGGGCGTGCTGCAGATGCAGCCAGCCGCCGATGGCAGCGCCTACAAGGAATATGTCCTGACCGACATGGGCCGCGCAGTGTTTCCGATCGTGGTCAGCCTGCGGCAGTGGGGCGAGCGCTTTCTGTTCAGCGAAGGCGAGAGCCATTCGGTGCTGCTCGACAACGATTCAGACCAACCGGTGGAGACCATTGCTGTGCGCTCTACGTCGGGCAAGGTGCTGACACCCGCCGACTGCCATCGTCGGGTGGTCACGCGTAAAGGCTGATCTGCAAGATCAAATAGTGTTCGATTAACGGTCCGCCCGACCTTGGTCCAATTGCCGGTTTCGCATCGCCAGCGTACTGTGGCGAATAATGCCTCAGGCCGTGAAGCACAATAACGACAAGCACGAGCACCGCCCCATGGACAGCCATCTGCTGAGTGATCGCAGTAGCGTGTTCCGTCACGCTGACCCTTATGCCGTCTCCGACTACGTCAATCAGCATGTCGGCCAGCATCTGATCGGCCTGTCCAGAACCGCTCATCCGCAAGCCAGCCTCAACCATCGCAAACTCGCCGATCTCGATCTGGCGCGCATCAGCTATGGCGGCAGCGTGCGCGTGACCTCGCTGGCGCTCGAGACCGTTTATCACCTGCAAGTGCTGCTGCAAGGCAATTGCCTGTGGCGCGCTCACCAGCGCGAGCAGCATCTGGTGCCGGGCGAGTTGCTGTTGATCAACCCCGACGACCCGGTTGACCTTACCTATTCGCACGACTGCGAGAAGTTCATTCTCAAGGTGCCGGTCAGCGTGCTCGAATCGGTGTGCGACGCGCAGCGCTGGCTGCGGCCGTCGGGCGGGATCCGGTTTTTGCGCAATCATTATCGGCTCGATGAACTGGAAGGCTTCACCAGCCTGCTGGCCATGCTCTGTCAGGAGGCCGAGGCCAGCGATCCGTTGCTGCGGGTCCAGGAGCATTACGCGCAGATCGTCGGCAGCAAGCTGATCTCGCTGATGAACACCAACGTCAGCCGTGAATGCCTGAGTGCACCGAGCGTCAGTTTCGAGCGCATCGTCGATTACATTGAACGCAATCTGAAACTGGATTTGCCCGCCGAACATCTCGCCGCCCAGGCGAGCATGAGCCCGCGATCGCTTTACAGTCTGTTCGAGCGCCAACTCGGCGTGACGCCGATGCAATACATCCGCCAGCGCAAGCTTGCGCGCATTCACGCCTGCCTCAGCGACCCGAGCTGCCCGGTGCGCAACCTCACCGAACTGGCGCTGGATTACGGCTTCCTGCACCTGGGGCGCTTCGCCGAAAGCTATCGTCAACAGTTCGGCGAACTGCCGTCGCAAACCTTCAAACGCCGTCGCTGAAACCTCCTCGCAATACTTCGAATCATCTGCCGCGCGGTCCTGCACAAAACGGATAGCGCTGTGCAGGATTCGGCTATTACCCCGCGCATCGCCTCCCTAATCTGACCTGGCCTGAACAATAACAATGGAGGCCGCGGCCATGTCCCTGGGATTCGATTACCTCAATGCCATGCTTGAAGAAGACAAAGACAAAGGTGTCTACCGCTGCAAGCGGGAGATGTTCACCGACCCGCGCCTGTTCGAACTGGAAATGGCGCACGTCTTCGAAGGCAACTGGATCTACCTCGCCCACGAAAGCCAGATCCCCAACAACAACGACTACCTGACCACCACCATGGGGCGCCAGCCGATTTTCATCGCGCGCAACAAGGACGGTGTGCTCAATGCTTTTCTCAATGCCTGCAGCCATCGCGGTGCGATGTTGTGCCGGCACAAGTCCGGCAACCGTTCCAGCTATACCTGCCCGTTCCACGGCTGGACCTTCAACAACAGCGGCAAGCTGCTCAAGGTCAAAGACCCGAGCGAGGCCGGCTATCCGCAGAGCTTCAATTGCGAAGGCTCCCATGACCTGACCCGGGTCGCGCGATTCGAGTCCTATCGTGGCTTTCTGTTCGGCAGCCTGAATGCCGAGGTGAAGACCCTTGCCGAGCATCTGGGCGAGTCGGCAAAGATCATCGACATGATCGTCGACCAGTCGCCGCAAGGCCTGGAAGTGCTGCGCGGCTCCAGCTCCTACATCTACGAAGGCAACTGGAAACTCACCGCCGAAAACGGTGCCGACGGATATCACGTCAGCTCCGTGCACTGGAACTACGCCGCCACCCAGAGTCAGCGCCAGCAGCGTGAAGCCGGGGAGGCGATCAAGACCATGAGCGCGGGCAATTGGGCGAAGAAGGGCGGTGGCTTCTACGCCTTCGATCACGGCCACCTGCTGCTCTGGACACGTTGGGCCAATCCCGAAGACCGTCCGGCTTATGAACGCCGCGACGAACTCGCGCGGGATTTCGGCCAGGCTCGCGCCGACTGGATGATCGAAAACTCGCGCAACCTGTGCCTGTACCCCAACGTGTACCTGATGGATCAGTTCAGCTCCCAGATCCGCATCGCCCGGCCGATCTCGGTCGACAAGACCGAAATCACCATCTATTGCATCGCCCCTAAAGGCGAGAGCGCCGAAGCGCGGGCCAAACGCATTCGCCAGTACGAAGATTTCTTCAACGTCAGCGGCATGGCCACGCCGGATGACCTTGAAGAATTCCGCTCATGCCAGACCGGTTATGGCGCCGGGCGCGGCTGGAACGACATGTCCCGGGGCGCGATGCACTGGGTCGAAGGCGCCGACGCCGCCGCCAAGGAAATCGACCTCAAACCGTTGCTCTCCGGCATGCGCACCGAAGACGAAGGCCTGTTCGTGCTGCAACACAAGTACTGGCAGGAAACGCTGCTCAAGGCAGCCGCCGCCGAGCCACAGCGAATTCCCGTGGAGGCTGTGTGATGAGCAGTCTTTACCACACCGTACGCGATTTTCTCTACCGCGAAGCGCGCTTTCTGGATGACGGCCAGTGGGATCAATGGCTTGAGCTGTACGCCGCCGACGCGAGCTTCTGGATGCCTGCCTGGGACGACAACGACAGCTTGACCGAGGACCCGCAAAGCGAGATCTCGCTGATCTGGTACGGCAACCGCGGCGGCCTCGAAGACCGCGTGTTCCGGATCAAGACCGAGCGCTCCAGCGCGACCCTGCCGGACACCCGCACCTCGCACAACCTGAGCAACATCGAGATCCTCAAGCACAGCGCCGACCAATGCCAGGTGCGCTTCAACTGGCACACCCTGAGCTTTCGCTATCAGGTCACCGACAGCTATTTCGGCAGCAGTTTCTACACCCTCGACCTGCGCGGCGAACAGCCGCTGATCAGGGCCAAGAAAGTCGTGCTGAAAAACGATTACGTCCGTCAGGTCATCGACATTTACCACATCTAGTCGACACGACGAGGTGCACCATGAATTTCCAGATTGCGCTTAATTTTGAAGACGGCGTCACCCGTTTCATCGAGGCCGGCAGCCATGAAACCGTGGCCGATGCTGCCTATCGCCAAGGCATCAACATCCCGCTGGATTGCCGCGACGGCGCCTGCGGCACCTGCAAGTGTTTCGCCGAGGCCGGGCGTTACGACATGGGCGACAACTTCATTGAAGACGCCTTGAGTGACGACGAACTGGCCCAGGGTTATGTGCTGACGTGTCAGATGCGCGCCGCGAGCGATTGCGTCGTCCGCGTGCCGGTCGGCTCCCAGGTGTGCAAGACCGAACAGGCCAGTTTCCAGGCCTCGATCAGCGCGGTCCGGCAGTTGTCCGAGAGCACCATCGCCTTGTCGGTCAAAGGCGAGGCACTGAACAAACTGGCATTTCTGCCAGGGCAGTACGTCAATCTGCAAGTGCCCGGCAGCGAGCAGTCGCGCGCCTATTCGTTCAGCTCACTGCAGAAGGACGGCGAGGTCAGTTTCCTCATTCGCAACGTGCCGGGCGGCCTGATGAGCAGTTTCCTCACCGGGCTGGCGAAGGCCGGCGACAACCTGAGGCTTGCGGGTCCGCTGGGCAGTTTTTACCTGCGTGAAATCCAGCGGCCCCTGCTGTTGCTCGCCGGCGGCACCGGTCTGGCGCCGTTCACCGCCATGCTGGAAAAAATTGCCGAGCAGGGCAGTGCGCATCCACTGCATCTGATTTACGGCGTCACCAATGATCTGGATCTGGTCGAACTCGATCGGCTCGAAGCCTTCGCCGCGCGCATCGCCCATTTCAGCTACAGCGCCTGCGTCGCCAACCCGCAGAGCGCGCATCCGCTCAAGGGCTACGTCACCCAGCATATCGAGCCGCGCCACCTCAATGACGGCAATGTCGACGTGTACCTGTGCGGCCCGCCGCCGATGGTCGAAGCGGTCAGCCAATACATTCGTGAACAGGGCATCACGCCAGCGAATTTCTACTACGAAAAGTTTGCCGCTGCGGTGGCCTGACGCGCTGCTCTGGAGTTGTCATGAACAGATTTTTCAACAAGGTCGCGCTGGTCACCGGCGCGGCGCAGGGTATCGGTCGGCGTGTGTGCGAACGGCTGTTACGCGAAGGTGCGCAAGTGGTCGCGGTGGATCGCTCCGAACTGGTGTTCGAGCTGCAAGGCGAGGGCGTACTCGCGCTCACCGCAGACCTTGAGCAATACGCCGATTGCGCTCGGGTCATGGCTGAAGCGGTCAAGACGTTCGGCCGTCTCGACGTGCTGATCAACAACGTCGGCGGCACTATCTGGGCCAAGCCGTTCGAGCACTACGAAGTCCAACAGATCGAAGCCGAAGTACGTCGCTCGCTGTTCCCGACGCTGTGGTGCTGCCACGCCGCGCTGCCGTACATGCTCAAGCAAGGACGCGGCGCGATCGTCAACGTCTCATCGATTGCCACCCGCAGCGTCAATCGCGTGCCGTATGGCGCGGCCAAGGGCGGCATCAACGCCCTCACCGCGTGCCTCGCGTTCGAAAATGCCGAGCGCGGCATTCGCGTCAACGCCACCGCACCGGGCGGTACCGAAGCACCGCCCCGGCGCATCCCGCGCAACAGCGTCGAACAGTCGGCGCAGGAGCAGGCCTGGTACCAGGAAATCGTCGCGCAGACCCTCGACAGCAGCCTGATGAAACGTTATGGCACGCTCGACGAACAGGTCGGCGCGATCGTCTTTCTCGCCTCCGACGAAGCCTCATACATCACCGGCGTGACCCTGCCGGTCGGTGGCGGCGACCTCGGTTGAGCACTCTTGCAAGGAATCCGAACATGCAGCGAATCCTGATTGAAAGCCTGCAGACGATCATCGTCGATCTGCCAACCATTCGCCCGCACAAACTGGCGATGCACACCCTGCAGAAACAGACTCTGGTGATCCTGCGCCTGCGTTGCAGCGACGGCATCGAAGGCCTCGGCGAGGCCACCACGATCGGCGGCCTCGCCTATGGCTACGAAAGCCCGGAAAGCATCAAGGCCAACATCGACGCACATCTGGCGCCGGCGCTGGTGGGCATGGACGCGAGCAATATCAATGCGGCGATGCAGCGACTGGACAAGCTCGCCAAGGGCAACACGTTCGCCAAGTCCGGTATCGAAAGCGCACTGCTCGATGCCCAGGGCAAGCACCTCGGTCTGCCGGTCAGCGAACTGCTCGGCGGGCGCGTGCGTGACAGCCTCGAAGTGGCCTGGACGCTGGCAAGTGGCGACACCGCCCGCGACATTGCCGAAGCCGAGCAGATGCTCGAAGCGCGGCGCCACCGCATCTTCAAACTGAAGATCGGTGCCAACCCGCTGGAGCAGGATCTCAAACACGTCGTTGCGATCAAGAAAGCCTTGGGCGAGCGCGCCAGTGTGCGCGTCGACGTTAATCAGTACTGGGATGAATCCCAAGCGATTCGTGGCTGTCAGGTACTCGGTGACAATGGTATCGACCTGATCGAACAGCCTGTTTCGCGCGTTAACCGCTCCGGGCAGATTCGCCTCAACCAGCGCAGCCCGGTACCGATCATGGCCGATGAGTCGATCGAAAGCGTCGAGGATGCGTTCAGCCTCGCCGCCGAAGGGGCTGCCAGTGTTTTTGCCCTGAAAATCGCCAAGAACGGCGGCCCGCGCGCCGTGCTCAGAACCGCGCAGATCGCCGAAGCCGCCGGCATCGCGCTGTATGGCGGCACCATGCTCGAGGGCTCGATCGGCACGCTGGCCTCAGCGCACGCTTTCCTCACGCTCCGGCAATTGACCTGGGACACCGAACTGTTCGGGCCGTTGCTGCTGACCGAAGACATCGTCAGCGGAGCGCCGCAGTACCGCGACTTTCACCTGCACATCCCGCGCACGCCAGGCCTTGGCCTGACGCTGGATGAAGAGCGTCTGGCGCATTTTCGCCGCCACTGATCAGGAGTTTCAGCATGCTGTTCCACGTAAAAATGACCGTGAACTTGCCCCGCGACATGGACCCGGCCCTGGCCACCCGCCTCAAGTCCGACGAGAAGGAACTGGCCCAACGGCTGCAACGCGACGGCCTGTGGCGACACCTGTGGCGCATCGCCGGGCATTACGCCAACTACAGCGTATTCGACGTGCCCAGCGTCGAGGCCCTGCACGACACGCTGATGCGCCTGCCGCTGTTTCCCTACATGGATATCGAGATCGATGGCCTGTGCCGGCATCCGTCGTCGGTCCACAGCGACGATCGCTAGTTCTGAGCTCGCCACATTTCCATTGTGGGAGCGAGCCTGCTCGCGAAAGCGATCGGTCATCCAGCATCAATATCGACTGATCCACCGCATTCGCGAGCAGGCTCGCTCCCACAGGAAAAGCGGGATGACTGATAGAACTGCGCCAAACAACAAGATGAGGTAACCCACCATGACCGTGAAAATTGCCCACACCGCCGAGCTGCAAGCGTTCTTCAGGGAAGCTGCCGGTTTTGCCAGCGACGAGGGGGATTCGCGCCTGAAAAGCATCGTCCTGCGCATTCTCCAGGACAGCGCGAAAATCATCGAAGACCTCGCCATCAGCGATAACGAATTCTGGAAGGCCGTCGACTACCTCAATCGTCTCGGTGGGCGTTCGGAGGCCGGACTGCTGGTCGCCGGTCTCGGCCTGGAACATTTTCTCGACCTGCTGCAGGACGCCAGGGATACCCGGGCCGGTTTGACCGGCGGTACGCCCCGCACCATCGAAGGTCCGCTGTATGTGGCCGGCGCGCCGTTGTGCGAAGGCGAATGCCGCATGGACGATGGCAGCGAGGAGGGCGTCGCCACGGTGATGCTGTTGCAGGGTCAGGTGTTCGATCCCCACGGCCAGCCACTCGCTGGCGCCACGGTTGACCTGTGGCACGCCAACACCAAAGGCACTTATTCGTTTTTCGACCCGAGCCAGTCCGACTACAACCTGCGCCGGCGCATCATCACCGACAGCCAGGGCCGCTACCGCGCGCGCAGTATCGTGCCGTCCGGTTACGGTTGCGATCCGCAAGGACCGACTCAGGAATGCCTGAACCAGCTCGGCCGTCACGGCCAGCGTCCAGCCCATGTGCACTTTTTCATCAGCGCGCCGGGGCATCGGCACCTGACCACGCAGATCAACCTGTCCGGGGACAAATATTTATGGGATGACTTCGCCTATGCGACCCGTGAAGGCCTGGTGGGCGAGGTGGTGTTCCATGAAGACGCAGCATCGGGGCGTTATGCCGAGCTGACCTTTGATTTCCAGCTGCAGCAGGCGCCGGACGTCAGCGCTGAACAACGCAGTCAGCGACCGCGGGCGTTGCAGACGGCTGAATGATCGCGCGTGCGTAACCCTCACGCTGGCTCCGCGTCCTGCGCAGAGCCGGGGTGAGCAGCGGCTAACTGGTCGCTGGCGGTTTCGCCAGCGCAATGCCCGCCGCACCCAGTCGCTTCAAGATTTCGAACAGCAAATCACTTTTGGTTACCCCGACAATCCTTGGGCTGGCCACATACCCGGTCACCGTCAGGGTAATCCCGTCCGGCGACAGCTTGCTGAAGCGCACGAACGGCGCCGGTTTATCCAGCAGGGTTTCGTTCTCGCGGTAGGCCTCCAGTAGCAGCTCTTTGACTTGCTCAGGGTCGATGTCCAGCGGGAACATCAACTCCAGCGACGCCACGCCTTGCGCGCTGCCGCCCAAGGTGACGTTGCGCAGGTTCTGCGAGATCAATTGCGAGTTGGGCACGATCACGATCGAGCGGTCGCTGAGCTGGATTTCCGTGGCGCGCACGTTGATCCGGCGGATGTCGCCTTCGACGCCGCTGATGCTGATCAGGTCGCCGACCTTCACCGGCCGCTCCGTCAGCAGAATCAGCCCGGAAACGAAGTTCTTCACGATCTCCTGCAAACCGAAACCGATGCCCACCGACAAGGCGCTGACGATCCACGCCAGATTGGTCCACTGCACGCCCAGCGACGACAGGGTCAGCAGAATCACCAGCGCATAACCGATGTTGGAAAACAGCGTGCTCAGCGACGCGCACATGCCGGGGTCCATTTCGGTCTTGGGCAGGAACTCGTGGTCCAGCCAGCGGCTGAGCGTGCGAATCAGCCAGATCCCGATGATCAAGGCCAGTACGGCATTGAGCAGGTGCGCGGGGACGATGTTCAACTTGCGCAACCCGGCGCCGCCGAGGATCACCATGATGTTGCTCAGCAACTGCCCGAGCGTGGTGCCGATGCCGCCGACGAACAGGCTGATCACTGCCAGTAGCATCAGCGCGGCACGGCTGAAGCCCGACAGCAGGGTCGATATCTGATCGAGGCGCCGATCGCCGATGCCGAGTAACTGCTTGAGCGCCTTGCCGCTGGCATGCCTGGCGGAAAACACATGCTCGCACACGTCCTTGACCAGTTGAATCAGCAGGTAGAAACCGGACAAGACAATGAAGGCCCAGACCAGCTGATAACTGATGAACCGCGCCAGCGACACGTAACCCGCGAGCAAGGCCAGCGCCGAGACCACCATCGAAACGCTGGCGACCGTGTAGATGATCCCGGCGAACGTGCTGTTGGCCGTCGCCGCGTCATTGGCTGCAACCAGCGCCTTGCGCACCTTGCCGACGCGCACCAGCAAGGTCAGCACGATCGCCAGCACCACCATGGCAATGATCCCGCGCCCGGTGATCACGATCTGGCTGCTCATGCCGGTGGCGTTGCTGACCTGCACCAGCGTGACCAGCACCAGCAATGTGCAGGACAGAACCCGCGGGTAGGGCTTGAGCGCCTGCGCCACCGGATCGGCAATTGCTGGCAGGCGCCATGAAGGGTGTTCGGTCGACAGTAGCGCACGGCTCAGACCGGTAATCAGCACGCAGGCATACACAACCTTTTCAAACTCTTCGGAGAAGGTTTGCAGCACTGGCGACAACGGCTGATGCCGGGTGCAGGCATAAAACAGAATTTGCAGGGCGATGGCGGTGGTGGCGATGGTCGCCAGCGCCGAGGCGAAGGCCAGTGCGCTGCGCCGCAGCCGGCCCTCGGGGACGCGATGAATGCACAGCCAGGTCAGGCCGCGTTCGGCGAGCCGGCGTCCCAACGTCCAGACAATGAACGCCAACACCACCAGCATGCTGGTGTAAAAGCGCTCGCCGGGCACCCACACGCTGTTCCAGGAAATACGCACTTGATCGACGAAAAAATGCCAACGCTGACGATCATCCGCACCGGGATTGAGCAGCGGCGACCAAAAGCCTGGATTCAGCACGCTGTGAGTACCCAGCGTCAGTTCGCTTTCCAGTAGCGAACGGCGGATGCCGGCAATCTGGGTGATCAGGTCCGCGGCGTTCTGCTTCAGCGCGGCGAGGCTTTTCAGGGTGCTGTCGAGCCTGGCTTTCTGCGTCGTCAGCGTCGCTCGCTGGGCAATGATGTCGGCTTGTTCGGCGGCGACGTCGGTATCCGGCGCGGCGCCGAGCACGCTCAGTTGCACCGCCAGTTGCGCCTGCTGCGGCAACAGCGCAGCCGACAATCGATCGATATCCAGAATGAACGCCTGCACCCGATCCTGCGGACCTTCGAGCTGGTTGTAGTTGTTCGCCGCAGAGATCTGCTGCTTGAGCCCGTCGAGGCGTTGCTGCAGAGCTTGCAGATCACTTTGCGCGATCACTGGCAACGGCGCCGTGGCACTCGGCGCCGGCGCTGGCAAATCTTCTGCCCACAGCGCAAGGCTGCTGCTACCGAGCAGGGTGAGGGTGACCAACAACATCCATTTCAAGGTGTCGCGCATGGCGGGACGGCTCGCATCGACCGGACAGTCTATGAGGGTAGGTGATCAACCCGAGCGCGGAGAAAAAGTTTGCGCGCCGGCCGTAGACGTCGCTCAGGGCTGTTTGGCGGGCACGACGAAATTCACCGTCGTGCTGGTCAGCACGGTGTGCGTCGGATCGGCGATTTCCAGCAATACTTTGTGCGATCCCGGCGTCAGGCCGACCAGAATGATCGGGTCTTCACTGGTGTGGGCCCAGGTGCCTTGCCAGTCATCCACGGTGACGTGCAGATGCCCCAGGCGCGGCGACACCGGCACCGCCGCTTTGCCGAACACCGGCATGATCCGCGTGTGTTCGGTGCGGTACTGAATGATCACCACCCCACGGGCCAGTGGCTCGGCCAGCGGCGGATAGGCAATCAGCATCGGCGCGGCTTCGGAAGCCAGCGGGAGCAGGGCGGGTGGCTGCTGCGGGTCGACCCCGGTTTGCGCGTCGGCGCTCATCGCGAGCAGTAACGAAGCCGTCGGGGCGAGCAGAAATCGCATAGCGAGGGACATGGTTTGCTTGCTCGCGCATGAGGTCACTCAAGGTTAGTTGAGCGCAGGCGGTTGCGCTCAGTATTCAGTAAGCCAGGACGCAAAAAGCCCGACGGCGAGGTCGGGCTTTTCTTCAGTGACCGCAGTGAAACGCGGCATTCAGACGGCGCGGCGTTCGATCAGACGGTCAGAACCGCCTTCGGCTACAGCGTCGCTGAACAGCGGGTCGGTTTCAGTGGCGGCGACGGCATCGCTGAACAGGGGATCGGTTTGCGTCGCGGCAGCGGTGCGTTGTTCCAGCAAACGGTCGGAACCACCTTCAGCAACCAGCGGCTGCGCAGGGGCAGCGGCGAAAGCGTTCAGTGCGAAGAGCGAGAAAGCGATGCTGAGAAGGGCTTGGCGGCTCATGATGGTGTGCTCCATTGGGTAGTGGTTGGGTCTGGAGCCGATCTTACGCCGCGGTGTTTATAAGAGAACTTCATTGAATTAATGGTTGTTATTGATGCAGTTAATGATGCTGCTGATCAACCCTGCGCGTTATCGGGTTTGAGCTGAGTGCTGATCAACTCGGCGAGGACACGCACTGGCTCGGTGAAGGTCTCGCGCGCTCGGTGGACGAGGCCGATATCGCGGTGAAAAGTGTGCGGCCCTAAATCGAAAGCGCGGACGCCGGCGGGCCATTCAAAGTCGGGCGAGGTCTGCGGCACCAGCGCCACGCCGACGCCGTTTTCGACCAGTTTTATGATCGCCTCCAGCTCGTCCAGCTCGCAGACTTCGCGCAGGTTGAAATGCATCTGGCGCAAAAACCGGTCGACCTGTCTGCCGCCAAAAGAGGAGCGGTCATAGCGGATGAACGGCTGGCTGTTCAGCAATTGCGTCCAGTCATCGCCCGCAACGTCGCGGGGCACGATCAGCCGATACGGCTCAAGGGCCAGGGTGGTCCAGCGCAAATCGCTCTGCAGCGAGAAGGGCGGGCGAATGACCACGGCCATGTCGATCTCGCCGGTGTCCACCAGATTGACCAGTTCCATCGACAGGCCCGGAATCACCCGGGTTCGGCAATACGGGCATCGTTGGTGAAAACGCGCCAGCGCATCCGGCAGATAGGAACGCTGCACCGAAGCAATCGCGCCGATGTTGACCAGCACGCTGGGCGGCAGACCCACGGCCGTCGAACCCAGGTTGTCGTAGAGCCTGAGCAAGTCCTGCGCTTGCAGCAGGATCTGCTGGCCCATCTTGTTCAGGTGTGCCGAGCGGCCCTTTCGGTCGAAGATCTCGAAACCGAGCTCGGCTTCAAGACGCTGCATCTGCGCGCTGACGGCGGCCTGGGTAAGGCCGATGCGATTCCCGGCGGCGGCGAAAGTGCCTTCACGGGCAACGGCAATGAGTGTTTTCAGTTCTTTGATCATTCACAAATATTAGTTGTGAATCTGAGAAATATATATTGATTTTTATGTTGGGTTTTTCGTCCTAGGATGTTTTTCATCCCGACGTCGGCTGCACCGAAAGCGCCGATATCGGTAAGACCTGTTCGCCCACCAACAAGAACGATATTGGAGTCCTGATGAATCTCTCGCCTTTTCACCTCGCTATCCCTGTTTATGACCTGGCTGCGGCGCGCACTTTTTACGGTGAAGTCTTTGGCCTTGAAGAAGGACGCTCGAGCACTCAATGGGTCGACTTCAACTTCTACGGCCATCAACTGGTGATTCACGAACATCCGAAAACCGCCTCTCAGGAGAGCGTACACAGCAACCCGGTTGACGGCCATGACGTGCCGGTGCCGCACTTCGGCATCATTCTCGGCTGGCAACAATGGGAGGCACTGGCAGAACGTCTGAAGTCGTTTGGCACGCAGTTCGTGATCGAACCGTACATCCGCTTTCAGGGCCAGGTCGGTGAACAAGCCACCATGTTTCTCTTCGATCCTTGCGGCAACGCGCTGGAATTCAAGGCGTTCAAGGACATGAGCCAGCTCTTCGCCAAGTAACAACCGCCATGGCACAACAGCGTTGTGCCATTTCTCAAAGTGAGCTGGATGCTCATGACTCTAGCAACTGCCCTTCGCGCAGAGCGTTCATTCCAACAAGAAGGCTAGACATGAAACGTATTCCCCTGGTGTGGCAAATCGTTGCCGGGCTGTTGCTTGGCGTGCTCGTCGGTTGGTATTTCAATACCCATCCGCAGTATCAAACCTGGGTCAGCGCGGAGATCCTCAAACCGCTCGGCGACATCTTCATCAAGATGATGAAGATGGTGGTGGTGCCGATTGTGTTCTGTTGCATGATTCTGGGGATTGCCGGCGGTGGCGATAACAAATCGTTCGGTCGCATGGGCGTCAAATCGCTGGGCTATTTCTTCGCGATCACCGCGCTGGCGATCGTCATCGGACTGTGTTTCGCCAACCTGTTCGAACCGGGTGCAGGCACCGATATTTCCGGCATTTCGCACAACGCCGCGGCGATCAAACTGGAGCCGTCCAAAGGTGCTCTGGTGATCCTGCAGAACATCGTCCCGGACAACGTGCTGGTGGCCATGTCGGAGGCGAAGTTGCTCTCGGTGTTGTTCTTCGCGGTGTTGTTCGGCCTGGCGTTGAATGCGCTGCCCAAATACAAGAGTGCACCCGCCATCGCTTTGGTGCAGAGCATTTCCGATGCGATGTTCAAGGTGGTTTCCATGGTCATGGCCTACGCGCCCATTGGTGTGTTCGGCATGATCGGCGCGACGGTCGCGACGTTTGGTTTTGCCTCACTGTTGCCTTTGCTCAAGTTGATCGGCGTGGTCTATCTGGCGCTGATTGTCTTTGCCTTGGTGATACTCGGCGGGATCTGCTACCTGATCGGCGAAAACATTTTCAAGCTGATCGGCTACTTCCGCAACGAACTGATCCTGGCGTTTTCCAGTGCCGCGTCGGCGGCGGTCATGCCGCAGTTGATGAGCCGACTTGAGCAGTACGGTGTACCGCGGCGGATCGTCAGTTTCGTGGTGCCGGTGGGCTATGCGTTCAACCTCGATGGTGCATCGATTTTTCTCGGCGTCGCGACGATTTTTGTCGCGCAGTTGTATGCCATCGACCTGTCGCTGTCGCAGCAGATATTGCTGGTGGTGACGATGGTGCTGACGTCCAAGGGCGCGGCGGGCGTACCGGGGTTCGCCATCATCATTCTTTCCGCGACGCTGGCGTCGGCCGGCCTCCCATTGGAAGGCGTGGCGCTGATCGCGGGGATTTTCCGGATCATCGACAGCGGTACCACGACGCTGAACGTACTGGGAAATGCTATCGCGCCGCTGGTGATTGCCAAGTGGGAAAAAATCGCGCTGCAACCGGGTGCCGTCGAGGCAAGTATCGAACACGAATCGCCGCTGCCCTGCCATTGAAAGTCCACTCAACGAAAACTTGAAACAAGCAACCGCCCGCTGGCTCAGGGGCGTTTTTTTAACACTGGTTGCTAGACGACCAGTCTAATGTTTTGGAGGTCAAATGATTGATCACGCCGCTGACACCGACCTTTTTTCACCCGTAACCCTGGGCGCGCTGCACTTGGCCAATCGCATCGTCATGGCCCCACTGACGCGCAGCCGAATGGCCGACGACGGCGTGCCCAACGACCTGCACGCGACCTATTACGCCCAGCGCGCCACGGCCGGACTGATCATTGCCGAGGCGACGAATATTTCTGCGCAGGGCCGCGGTTATGCAATGACACCAGGTATCTGGAACCAGGAGCAGGTAGTTGGCTGGAGAAAGGTCACCGATGCGGTGCACGCCGCCGGCGGCAAGATCGTCTGCCAGTTGTGGCACGTCGGGCGGTTTTCCAGTATCGAGTTGCAGCCGGACGGCCAGGCACCTGTGGCACCTTCGGCGATCAAGGCTGAGGGCAGCACCTACACCGAAAAAGGCTTCGTCGACGTGTCGATGCCGCGCGCACTTGAAACAGCGGAGATTGCCGGGATCATCGAGCAATACCAACGTGCCGCGCAGAACGCCAAACAGGCCGGTTTCGATGGCGTGGAAGTGCATTCGGCCAACAGCTATCTGCTCGACCAGTTTCTGCGAGATTCGACCAATCAGCGCAGCGATCAGTACGGCGGCAGCATCGAAAACCGTACGCGCCTGACCCTGGAAGTCACCCGCGCGGTGATTGATGTCTGGGGCAGCGACCGCGTCGGCATCCGCCTGTCGCCGGTTACCCCTGATGCCGGTAACACGCCGCCCGACAGCCATGTCATGGCGACTTACGGCTATCTCATCCAGCAGCTCAATCCGTTGAAGCTGGCCTACCTGCATTTCGTCGAAGGGGCGACAGCCACGTCGCGCAGCGTGCCGGAAGGCGTTGATCTGGATGCGCTGAGTGCGCAATTCGACGGCCCGTTCATTGGTAACAACAACTACGACCTGCCAATGGCTCTCGAACGACGCGCGCAAGGCCGCATTGATGCGGTGGCGTTCGGCCGCTCGTTCATCGCCAACCCCGACCTGGTCGAGCGCCTGCGTCGCGGTACCCAACTGACCATCGCGCCCCGTGAAAGCTATTACGGCGGCGGCGCCAAAGGTTACATCGACTGGCCCACCGCCAGCGCCTGATCACCAGCCGTTGCCGCGCCAACGTTGGCTTGCGGCAGCTTTTCACTCAAAACAGGAACCCCACCATGACAACTCCAACTTACGTGCAGGAATACAACGCGATCGTCGCCGTCCTCAACCAGTACAACGAAGGCGGCGCGAAGGCTGACAGCACGCTGATGAAACCGGCATTTAATCCGCAAGCAACGATGTTTGGCGTCGACGGCGAGCGCCTGGTCGGCGGCGCGATCCAGAATCTCTACGACGTGATCGACACGTCCTTTCGCCCATCGCCCGAAGCTCAGGCGGCGATCGTGCGGATCGATATCGTCGGTACTGCCGCCAGCGCGCGCGTCGATACCGACAACGTCTCGGGTTTCCGTTTCACCGACTTTTTCAATCTGCTGAAAGTGGAAGGGCAGTGGACGATTGTCAGCAAGATCTACCACACCCATTCAGGCGCTTGATCGAGCAGGGTCGAATAACGAAAAATCCACATCCCTGCATTCCCGAGAGGAATGCAGGGCATGAACACAATGAATTTTTCTTATCCGAAACGCCGGCGTACCGTTGCTCCAAACCAAGGAGCATTGCCATGAGCCACCCCTCGACCAGCCCCGCCGGAAAATTCGACACCTCTCGTGCCAATGAATACGCAAGACAATCGCGCATTGCCCTGGCCGGGTACGATGCCTGCCATGACCTCTCGGCCTGCATGCTCGCGGCCAGCCTTGGCACGGACCGTGCGGCGACTGTGCTGGTGGTGGGCGCTGGCGGGACGGCGCAGGAAATCATTGCGATGGCGGCGCTGGAGCCGGAGTGGCGTTTTATTGCGGTTGATCCGTCCGAACCGATGCTCGATACCGCGGTGCAGCAGTTGCAGGCCCATGATTTGCTGGATAGAACGCAAGTACACCTGGGCCATGTTGAAGATCTGCCTGCCGATATCTTGTTCGACGCGGCAACCCTGATCGGCGTGCTTCATCATCTCAACGGTGACCAACCCAAGCGCGACATTCTGCGCGCGATCCAGATCCGGCTGAAGCCAGGCGCGCCGCTGATCGTCGCCGGCAATCACTACGCTTACGCCAGCCAGCCGTTATTGCTCCAGGCCTGGGCGCAACGCTGGCGGCAGCAGGGCGCCAGTGCTGATGAGGTGCAGGCCAAACTGGGCAAGATCCTGCAAGGAGCTGATCCGCCGCATTCCGAAGCCGCCGTCCAGGCATTGCTGGGCGAGGCCGGGTTTGGCGCGGCGACACGGTTTTTCAGCAGCCTGTTCTGGGGGGCCTGGCTGACGTGTAACGCGTCCTGAGCGTCAAGCACCGCTCTCGCCGCTCTCCACCGGCTCAGCGCCTTCAGCGGCCAGTTTCAAACGATCAGCCTTGCTGATGTACTTGGGTTTTTTCGGCGCCAGTTTGGCACTGGCCTTCCTGGCCTTTTCCTTGAACAGTTGCTTGAGTTTCTTTTGGCGATTCATGGGGCTTACTCGGCGGTCAAGTTGGGTGTCGACTGGGCATCGCGTTGGACAGATGCGCGGTTGGCGGTCGAAAAGGCGCGAATCCTGACCCAAGCGCCGGGCCAAGGCAATGCCAATTTGTTGAAGGACCAGTGAAGCCTCGCACAGTCTGTAGCGTAGCCGCCTGGTTTACCGATGGTCAGCGCGGCGAAATAAACTAAGCTGAAGCTCAATGCTCAGATGACATTGATGCATCCCGCCATGAAGGAGTACCCATGATCAGCTCACGTAAATGGATTGCCACGGCGTCTTCCCTTGCACTGGTTTTCGCTTCTGCGGTGGCTTCAGCCGACCCCGGAAACGGTAAAGGCCAGGGCAACGGCAAAGGCAATCCGCAGAACATGCAGGATCACGGTAAACAGAAAGGCCAGGGCAATCAGGGTGGGCAAGGCAAGCAGGGAGGGCAAGGCAATCAAGGCTACGGGGGCAATCCGAGTATTGATCGCGGCAACATTCTCGGGATCGTGGGCGGTTATCGCGATTACTGGAGTCCCGGGCCGGCGCTGCCGCCGGGGATTCAGAAGAACCTTGCGCGGGGCAAGCCGCTTCCACCCGGTATCGCAAAAAAGCTCGACGGGCGCCTGGTGGGCCACTTGCCGCATTACGACGGCTACGAATGGCAGCAGGTGGGGACGGATCTGATTCTTGTCGCGCTAGCGACCGGTTTGATTTACGAAATCGTCAATGGCGCTTTCGATTAAGCAGCGCAGCCAATAAAACCGCGCGTTGGCAGCGGCAGGTTTAACCTGCTACTGCTTCCGCGCGTTCTGTCCATCAAGCGATTTTCAACGCCTTGAGTACCACCAGCGATTGGTCGGCGAACGCCTGCGCCTGTTCGGTCAATTCAGCCAGGTTTTCTTCAGCAGTGAGCAACGGCTGGTCGCCCTTGACCAGCACTTCGCTTTGTTCGCTGAGCACACTCCACGCCAGTTGCGCCCATTCGGCCGGGTGCTTTCTGCCTTGTTTGATGGAAATCAGGAACAGTTGCTGGAAGCGGCTGACCGTCACGCCACCGCCGGTGACCGGGCTGGACAGCACCTGAACCCTGGCGGTGAACAGGGAGCGTTTGCACAATTGCAGATTGAGCGCCGCGCAGCGGTCTTGCACTTGCAACTCGGCCGCCTCGCTCTGGCACGGCGCCACGACACCCATGCCGACCAGTACGGCAAGCGCTTGTTCGAGATCGTCGAAGGTCAGCGGCGCTGCCGCCGCGAGCAAGTGGCGCATCGATTTCGCCGCATACGCCTGGTCCGCCAGTGCGTCCAGCACCGGGCCGTAGATCTCGACTTGCAATGAGGCTTCGCCGGCCGGACCGGTGACGGCGGTGGGTACGCTCGTTGCCGGTTGCAGCAGCACGAAGCGCGTATGCAGCATCTGCGCGCGGCGCTCGGGCGCAGACAGACGGTTGGCGCCGCGCACGTACAGATCGCGGCGGAAATGCTGATTGACGAAGTAGTCGCGCGCCTGCTCGCGCATGACCGGGTGCTCAATGGTTTCAAGGAAATCCATCGCCTCCGCGCTCAGGTTCAGCGGGTCGACCGAATCCAGTGGCACTGCTGTCGTCGCGTAGTCGAGCTTGGCGGGTGCGAGGGCATCGACCATGTCGGCGAAATACATGCAATTCCAGTCGCGATTGAAATATTCATGGGCGACGTACTGACGATCCTGGCCCTTGATGCTCTGCAGTCGCGCACCCAGACTCGGCGCGGCCGCAGCGTATTTTGGATTGGCCGCCAGCAACGCCTCGGAAAACTGCAACGCGGCGTCGATGCGCTGATCCGGGCGCGTTGTGGTATTGGCAAACCGATCATGCAGACTGAACAACTGGCGCAACGGCGCCGACGGCGACCACCCCGGAAAACTGTTGTAGCTGACGTACAAATGGCCGCCGGGTTTGAGGTGGCGACGGGTGAATTCGACGATCAGCTTCTGGTTGTCGCGGCTGACCCAGGTCCAGATACCGTGCAGGCTGATGCTATCGAATTGCGGCAGGTCAGAGCGCGCCAGCAACTGTTCGAAGCTGTCGTCATACAGGCGCGCCCCGTTATTGGCTGCGGCGGCCAGTTCCACGGCATAAGCCGCCTGGCCTGGATGAAAATCCGTACCGACGAACGTACCCGGATTGGCGGTGGCGTGGATATTGATCGACACGCCCTGACCGAAGCCGAGTTCGCAGTGGTAGCCGTCGGTACTGTCCAGACTGGCGAAGCCGCGCAACAACAGGCAGTAGCGCTGGAACACCGGGTTGATCTCCCGGCTGTAGCTGTAGGTGTAGCCTTCGTCGGTGAAATAGCCTTCGTTCCAGGCGTTGCTCATGGTTGACGTCTCTTGTTCTTGAAATGAAAGCAGTCGTTATAAGGGGTTGTCGGGGCGCGCTACAAGCGAAAAGACGTCAAAAGCCCCTCACCCTAGCCCTCTCCCGGAGGGAGAGGGGACTGACCGCGTTGTTTAGCCCTGAGATGTCGACACGGAATACCGAGTTGAATGCCAGTCCTGAAACCAACCGAGATCGGCTCCCTCTCTCTCGGGAGAGGGCTGGGGTGAGGGGAAAACACACCGCCGAACCAAAGCCGACCGCATCCGCCATCGCCATCAACTGCACAAGCACCCGCCAAAAAAAAGCCCGGCCAAAGCCGGGCCAAACCACGCGTAATTCTTAAGCAGCCATTTCCTTCTTGTAACTGGCCTTCATGGCCTCCATCTGCGCGCCCAGCTCATCGAGCTTCGCCTTGCCCAACAACTGCTTGGCCTTGGGAAACATCTCCGATTCCTCTTCTTCGATATGGTGCTCAAGCAATTCCTTGACCACCTTCACCCGGCCAGCAAACTCAGGCGTGCCCGGGTCGGTCTCTTTCAGATCCGGCAGCACCAGCGAATCCACGGTGCGGTGTTCTTCCTTGGCTTCGTAATACATCACGTCCTCTTCCTTGCTCCCGGCTTCCTTGAACGCGGGATAAAGGATTTCCTCTTCGAGGCGCGTGTGAATCGAGACTTCCATCTCCAGCTTGGCCAACAGCTCGGCGCGTTTTTTCAACGCCCGTTCAGTCGACTCGCTCAGTTGGCTAAGGATGTCTTTGACTTTTTCATGATCGGCTTTGAGTAGGTCGATGGCGTTCATTATTTTGGCCTCTGCTATCACGGTATGAACACAGGCCTCTATGGGCCGTGCGGTGTATTCCCTGTCTACAACGCATGAGCTGTGCCAACTTGTATTGATCGGCCAAACCGCGCTGGATCAAGGCTTTGCCGGAGCCGCGATAAAACCGCTTCGTGCACTCTGCATGAAGCGCATCGTGCACGCCTTGCAGATTACCAATCTGAAAAAAGCCGAGCCTGCTGCCACCGCAGCCATTGATCCGCCGGGGCAAAATTTCACTGAACTCATACAGAACGCTGCGCTTCCGAAATGAAGAGACCCAGACCCTTTCATTGATCAGGAAGAGGACCTTGCCATGCGCGCAATGACCTACCACGGCGCTCACGATGTGAGAGTCGAGACCGTGCCGGACCCGAAGCTCGAAGCCGCCGACGACATCATCCTGCGCGTTACCGCGACCGCTATTTGCGGCTCGGACCTGCACTTGTATCGGGGCAAGATTCCCACCGTCGAACACGGCGATATCTTCGGCCACGAATTCATGGGCATCGTCGAAGAAACCGGGCCGGAGGTGACCGCGGTGCAACGCGGTGATCGCGTGGTGATTCCGTTCGTGATCGCCTGCGGTGGCTGCTTCTTCTGCCAGATGGAACTCTATGCCGCGTGTGAAACCACCAACCCCGGTCGCGGCGCCATCCTCAACAAAAAGTCCATCACGCCGCCGGCGGCGTTGTTCGGCTTCAGCCGCTTGTACGGCGGCATTCCCGGCGGGCAGGCCGAGCTGGTGCGTGTGCCCAAGGCCAACACCGGGCCGTTCAAGGTGCCGGGCACCCTGGCGGACGAAAAGGTGTTGTTCCTCTCGGACATCCTCCCGACCGCTTGGCAAGCAGTGAACAACGCGCAGATCGGCCAAGGCTCAACTGTCGCCATCTACGGCGCCGGCCCGGTCGGCCTGCTCAGTGCGGCCTGCGCGAAAATGCTCGGTGCCGAGCAGATCTTCATGGTCGATCATCACCCGTATCGACTGGAATACGCGCAGCGCACCTATGGGGTGATTCCGATCAACTTCGATGAGGACGACGATCCGGCCGACACCATCATTCGGCAGACGGCCGGCCATCGCGGCGTCGACGGGGTGATCGATGCGGTGGGGTTCGAAGCCAAGGGCAGTACCACCGAAACGGTACTGGCCACGCTCAAGCTCGAAGGCAGCAGCGGCAAGGCCTTGCGCCAGTGCATCGCCGCCGTACGGCGGGGCGGGGTGGTCAGCGTGCCCGGTGTGTATGCCGGGTTCATCCATGGCTTTCTGTTCGGCGATGCGTTCGACAAGGGCCTGACGTTCAAGATGGGTCAGACCCATGTCCAGCGCTACCTGCCGGAGCTGCTCGGGCATATCGAAACCGGCGCGCTGCAACCCGACGCGATCATCACTCACCGGCTATCGCTGGAGCAGGCAGCCGAGGGCTACAAGCTCTTCGACAAGAAACAGGAAAACTGCCGCAAGGTGATCCTCACGCCCGGCAGCAGCGACGTGCCGCTGACGGAAACCACGGAGACGCCGCCGTTGGTGCCCGCCACTTGAGGTGGACCGGCGAGCCCGGCAGGCGCCGGGCTCGCCGAACGTGGGAATGATCACCGCGGCATGCGGTCAACCGGCAATAACTCCAAGAGTGAACGTCATGTCCATCGCCAAGGAAACGGTCGACTATCTGCGCGACCATTCGCTGACCATCACCACGGCGGAATCGTGCACCGCCGGTAACATTGTCATGCTGCTGTCCGAGGTGCCGGGCAGCGGCCAACTGATCGAGAGCGGTTATGTGGTGTATTCACCGCAAGCCAAGCAACGGCTGCTGCATGTCAGCCCGGACACCATCGAAACCTTCAACCTGACCAGCGTTGAAGTCGCCGCTGAAATGGCGGTCGGCGCGTTGCGCGACAGCACCGCCAACGTCGCCGTTGCGACCACCGGCATTCTTGGTCCTGACGACGTCGACGGCATTGCCGCCGGCACCGTGTGCTTTGCCTGGGCCTTCCAACTGGACGGTCAACACGCCGTGTTCACGCGCCAGCAATGGTTCCCCGGTTCGCGTGTTGAGGTGCAGCAAACCGCCTCGGAATTCGCCTTGCAGCAGCTACCGCACTTCCATCAGCGAGCCCTGCGTGGCGAGCGAGGCTGAACCCATGAAAACCGACCGCGATCATCCGGACCTGCAAAGCAGGGATTACCCGGTGCGTGAAGACATGGCTTATCAAGCGAAGGTCTGGCGTTTCGAAAGATGCGGCTGGTACGTGCTGGTGTTGCTGGTGGTGCTCGGGCTGCTGGGGTTGTTTTCGCGCGGGGTCATCAGCACGCGGGAAGTCAGCAGTGACGACGGCCACCTGCACGCAGAGTATGAAATGTTTCACCGCAATGGCTCGACCAACGCGATGAAAATCAACCTGAGCGGCAAGCCAGATGCGACGCTGGAACTGGATATCGGTGGCGAGCTGCTGGAGGGCTTCAGCGTCGAAACCCTGCAGCCGCAACCGCTGCGCTCGCGTAATTCGGCGCAGGGCATGCGCCTGTGGTTGCAGGCGGACGGGCAGGGCCAGGCAACCCTGTACCTGACTCTGCGCGGCGACGGCCTCGGGCTGTTTCGCAGCCGCATCGAATCGCCCGGTTCAACTGGCGTTGAGCTGGTTCAATTCATCTTTCCGTAGGTGACGTCATGGATTCCGTGTTGCGCGCAGTCGCGATGTATCTGGCCCTGATGGTGCTGTTCAAAATTGCCGGACGCCGTTCCCTGGCCGAGCTGACCACGTTCGATTTCGTCCTGCTGATGATCATTGGTGAAGCCACCCAGCAAGCGCTGCTGGGCGACGATTTTTCGCTGACCAATTCGTTGCTGGTGATCGTCTCGTTGATCGCGATCGACGTCGGTTTTTCGTTGCTCAAACAGCGGTCGGGCTGGGTGTCACGCCTGATCGACGGCGAACCGACAATCATCGTCGAGAATGGCAAGCTGCTGCACCGCCGACTGCGTCATGCACGGCTGGTGGAAGCGGATGTGATGGAAGCGGCGCGGTCGAGCCAGGGTATTGAAACGATCGATCAGATCAAGTTCGCGATCATCGAGCGCAACGGCAAAATATCGGTGATCCGTCAGGATTCTTGAAAGCGCTGGCCGCGGACCCAAAGGCTTGCGGCCAGCATCGCGAATATCAGCGACCTGGATTTGACGCCGTGTCGTGACGAATATGTTTAGGCCCGGCCAGCGCCCAGGCAATCAGGCCGAACAGCGGCACAAACACGATCAGCACGATCCACACGCCTTTGTTGCTCGATTTGCCCTCGCTCTTGCGCACCCGATTGATGGCCCACAGCTCGATGAGTACCAGCACTGCCGCCAGTACGATCCACACGGTTTCGATTTGCATAGGCTACCTCCTGATGGTCTATGCGTTAGGTGGTGTGGGGTTCGTTGGGTTCATTTAATTTCACGTTTTGCGATGTTTGCACTTAACCGATTACACGCTAGCTGCCAAAGTTTTTTGTAACGGCTTCACCCATGGTCGGCCGACCTTCAGCGCTATATCCTGCATGCCTGTGGAAATTAGGGAAGAATTGCATGCCGTTCAGGGTGATGGTGGTCGGTGGTTACGGAAATTTTGGCAGTATCGTTTGCCAGCATCTGATCTCGATGCCGTTTATCGGTCTGGTGCTGTCGGGACGTGATCCGCGCAAGTTGCAGGACAAGGTCGACCAATTGCAGGCGCAGTCCGGCGCGGTCTGCGAGGGCTGGTGCGGTGATGCGATGGGTACGGCGTTCAGCGACGCATTGCGCGCGCTGAATATCCAGTTGGTGGTGCACACCGGCGGGCCGTTTCAGGGGCAGTCCTACGCGGTGGCGGAAAGCTGCATCGCGGCCGGCGTGAATTATTGCGATCTTGCTGACTGCCGCACCTTCGTCAATGGCATCGGCGTGCTCGATGCACGGGCGAAACAGGCGGGCGTGGCGATCCTCAGCGGCTGCAGCTCGGTGCCGACGCTGTCGTCAGCGATCATCGACGAGCAGCGCCAGCGCTTTTCGCGGATCGACTCGATCGAGCACGGGATTTCCTCGTCGGCGAAAATGCCGGGGCTGTCGACCATCGAAGGCGTGCTGGCCTACGCCGGCAAACCGATCAGGCAACTGAAGGACGGCAAGGTCCATGAAGTCTCCGGCTGGCTCGATCTGACCTTGCGCAAGATGCCGCAATTGGGTACACGCCTGCTGGCCAATGTCGACGTCCCGGACATGGACATCTTCGCCGCTCGCTACGGCGCGCAGACCTTGTGTTTCAAGGCCGGTGCCGGGCTCAAGCTCGGCGGCCTCGCCAATGGCTTGCTGGCGCAGGCATTGAAACTCGGCCTGGTGCACGACCATGCGCTATGGGCCGCGCGGCTGCATCGTCTGGGCACGCGTTTCGAGCGATTCGGCGACGGCAAAAGTGCGATGTACATCGATGTGCAGGGGTTGGGTCTTGATGGCCGACCGTTGACGATGACCGCGCAGCTCACCGCGCTTAACGACAAAGGCCCGGAAATCCCCAGCTGCGCTGCTGTCGCACTGGCGAGCAAAATGGCCCAAGGCTACGTACCGTCCGCGGGCGCACGCCCTTGCGTGGGCGAAATCAGCGTTGACGAATACCTGACTGCGATCAACGATCCGCATAACCTGAGCCTGTCGGTGCAGTTCTCGGACGGGCAGCGCTGATGCTGTATCTATGCCTGAAATACCTGCATGTGATCGCAGCGATTTTCCTCTTCGGGTTCGGTATGGGTTCCTACCTCTATCTGATCGCCGCCAGCCGCACGGCCAACCCGCACGTCATCGCCCACGTCGCGCGCATGGTGGTGCGCTTCGACACCTGGATCACCACGCCGGCAGGCTTTGTGCAGATCATCACTGGCTATGGGCTGCTGCGTCTTTCCGGGTTGCCCATCAGCACCGACTGGATACTGACGTCGCTGATCATCTTCGTCTGCGTCGGCGCGTTGTGGCTGCCGGTTCTGCTGCTGCAGAAACGACTCTGGCAGATGGCCGTGCAGGCCAGTGAGGCGGGCGCCGTCCTCGATGTGCGCTATGCGAACGTGTACCGCGCGTGGTTCTGGATGGGCGTGCTGGGATTCGCCGGGATGTTTGTCATCGTGCTGATGATGGTGACGAAGATGACGCCGGGTCAGTTGCTGGGTTATTGGCTGTAGCGGTTGAATCCATGTTTTCGAAAACGCCGTTGGTGATACGGGGCTGGCAAACGCCAGCGTCGGTTCCTAAGAGAATAGTGACAAGCCCATTCTGCCGATCAAAAAAACCAGCAGAATCAAAAAAAACACCCGAATGAACCCGCTTCCGTAGCGTAGGGCAAGGACCACTCCGGTCACTGAACCCAACATGTTGCACAGGGCGACGACAGCGCCGACGGTCCACAACACATTGCCGGACGGAACAAAAAATAACAGTGCTGCGCCGAATGTCCCCAGGTTGACCAGTTTTGCCGAGGCCGAGGCGTTGAGAAAATCGAATCCAAACACTTTAACGAATACGAAAAGAAGCAGGCTACCGCTACCAGGGCCAAAGACGCCGTCGTAAAAACCAATAAGGCCGCCAAAGAAAACGCCTAATGCGATTTCCCTCGGACCACATTCAATATTTGAACTCGTCAGCCCTAACTTTTTTTCGCTGAACGTATAAATGGCCATGGCTATGAGGATAAAAAAGACAACAAACTCCATGAGTCTTTTCGGCACGATTGAAAGGGAGAAGGCGCCAATAAAGGCAAATATAAAAGCCGAACACATGGTCGGCAGCATCAAGCGCCAAAGGATTTTTATGCGTTTCACATAGCTGAATATGGAAGATAAGTTTCCTGCCAGAACAGCCAGTTTATTAGTGCCGAAAACCGTGGCCAGACTTTGCTGGGGCAGCGCATGTAACAGTGCCGGCAACTGAACGAGCCCACCGCCACCCACCGCAGCATCAATCAAGCCCCCGCAAAAAGCAAAAAAGCCCAGCGCGATCAGAGCTTGCTCAATGGACATAAGGAATAACTGTTTTCAGTTTCAATAGCCGACGCTCCTTACGGGCGATTCCTTGTTGTCCGCAATGGGCCAACGTGCGCTTGTCCATGTAATTGAGGCAATGAATAACGTGTTTGAGAGCTTGCAACAAGTGACTTATAGTGTGCGTATCATTCACTTTTGATGAGTAATGACATGGAGTTGTCTCAGCTGACGATGTTCAAGACAGTGGCTGATCAAGGAAGCATCGTGCGCGCTGCTGAGTTGTTGCACTGTGTCCCTTCCAACATCACCAACCGGATCAAGGCACTGGAGCGGGAGCTAGGGGTTTCGTTGTTCATCAGGCAAGGCAGGGGGCTGGTTATCAGCCCATCCGGGAGTTTGTTTCTCGGTTACGTTAACAAGATCCTGTCGTTGTGCGCGGAATCACAACGAGTCCTGGACCCATCAGCTGCGCCTTCAGGGGTATTGAAAATCGGCGCTATAGAGTCTTCCGCCACGGGTAGATTGCCGAGGCTGTTATCGAAATTTCATCAACTTTATCCAGCCGTGCAAATGCAATTTCGCACAGCAGACTGGTCGCAGTTATCAAACGATGTAGTCAAGCATGAACTGGATGGCGCTATCGTTGCGGTAAGGCCCGATCACCCGGATCTGCATGTTATTGAAATATACGAGGAAGAGTTGGTGCTGATTGCCTCTCCGGCTGCCGGGCGGATAAACAAACCGCAGGATTTGGCTGCGGTCGATATATTCATGTGGCCTGAAGGTTGCCCTTATCGAGGTGCACTGCTTGGTTGGCTGAAAAAGCATGGCGTAGAAAGTGCCGTAACCAGTATAGCCAGTTATGGCACCATTCTCGGCTGCGTCAGTTCTGGTGCCGGTGTGTCGTTAGTCCCTAGAGGTATTTTTGAGCAGTTCAAAAGGATCGGCAGCATAAGCGCTTTTACTTTTGATGATTTGCTGCCCGTCACTAATTATTTTATATCGAACAAGAACGTTGACTTGCATCGTGCAAAAGACAGGTTTGCCGATCTTTTGAAGGAAGAGTTTCGATGCCTGTGACTGCTATTTGTCGGTGAATGGCAGCGGGGACATCTTCAGAAAACGCAACTCATGGTCCGCATTGGGCAGCAGGCAGGTGTCGTACTGGCCGAACAGCCGATAGCGGTTCAGCGCGATGCGGTCATACGCCCGGTCTCGCAGGCGTCGGGGCAAGACGCGCAGCAGGCGCAGCGGCTGCCAAGGGGCTGGCAATTGGCGGATCACTTCAAGGAACGCATCCGAACGTTCCCAATAATGTCGATCGCGAATTACCGCCATGGTGTCGAACTGATCCACCGGCAACCCGGCCCACGCCAGCAGTGCCTGGCCTTCTGGGGATTGCACGGCGGCCAGGCGCACGCGGCGCTGGTGATCATGGCGAATCAGGAAACGCGCCCAGCCGTTGCAGAGCTTGCAGACACCGTCGAACAGAACCACGGTTTCGCCGGGTTTGAGGAATGGCGCGGGGGTAGGGCGGGTGCTTGGGCTTGGCATAGGGTGAGTTCGAACGGGGGGCTGATGTGTTGCGATTATAGCCGTCGCGCTTTATCTGTCAGTGCCTCTCATTTCTGGCTCGCAGTTTATGCCTGCACATTCCACATACAGATTGTTGTGGCCCGATCAGGCAATCACACATAGAACCGAGTAGGAGCAGTGTAGGCAGGTCTACATCGCCGGTGAATGACGGCACTCGGAGCAAACATGAACGCCACTGTAATCCCCGAAGGTTTCACGCTGTTCAGCCGCAGCAGTCCATTACTCGATCTGCTGGGCCCGATCTACGCACGCGGCAGTGGTCTGCAACTGGAACTCGGATTGTTGACCGACGCCAGGCACGCCAACGGCCGTGGCACGTTGCATGGCGGTGTGTTGGCGACGTTGGCCGATGTCGGGATGGGGTACGCCATGGCGTTTTCCAGCGACCCTCCGCAGCCGTTGATTACCGCGAGCATGACTCTGGATTATCTCGGTGCCGCGCAGATCAATGAATGGCTGGAGGTGCGCCTCGAGCATTCGAAAAGAGGTCGGCAACTGGCGTTCGCCGCTGTCAGCCTGCATGTCGGTGAGCGCACGGTGGCGCGCGCCAGTGCGGTGTTTGCTGTGCCTGTGAGCTGAACGCGAGTCTACGCTGCACGGTTACTGAAATTACGGCCGTCATATTTACAGGCGAAAATTATTATGACCATAATGCTGCGCCCTCGGTGCAGTCGTTGGCTGCTGTCCTGGATTGCGCGCGAGGGTATTTGATACAACCGGGACCCCAAATGGATCGGGGCATTGTTCTCCCCATCCACTTCGGATACAGCCATGCACACATCCACTCGTTCCAGCGTATTGCTCGCACTCCTGATCGGGCTTTGCGGCCTCGGGGAAATTTCCACGCAGTTGCTGATTCCCAGCCTGCGCGAACTCGAGTCAGGCCTTGGCGCGGCGCCGGGTGCCTCGCTGGCAGCGTTGTCGATGTTTGTCGCCGCTTTTGGTCTGGGTCAGTTGTTCTTCGGCCCGCTTTCGGATCGCCTCGGCCGGCGCCCGCTATTGCTCGCTGGCGTTGCGACTTACGTGCTGGCTTCGCTGTGGATGGCGTATGCGCAGAGCATGGACGAATTCATCGTCGGCCGTGCTCTGCAGGGGTTGGGCGCCTGCGCGGCGCTGGTGGTGGCGCGCAGCATTGTGCGCGATGTGTGGAAAGAGCGCGCCGGACCGATCATGGCCATCACGGTGATCGGCATGCTCAGTACCATCATGCTCTCACCTGTAATCGGCGGGTTGATCGCCACTCACGCCGGCGGCTGGCGCGCGGTGGTCATGGCGACGGTATTGTTCGGCGCACTGGCGCTGATCGCCTCGCTGTTTTTCAAGGAAACCCATCTGCAGCGTGACCCGCAGGCCGGGCGCTTGAAAACACTGATGGGCAATTATGCGGCGCTGCTCAAGGGCTCGTCTGTGCGCAGTTTTTCGGTTGCCATCGCCTGCACTTACGGCGCGATGTTCAGCTTCATCGCCGGCTCATCGCGGGTGTTCGTGGGCCAGCTTGGCTTGAGCCCGACGCAATACGGTCTGCTGTTTGGCAGCATCGTTTCCGGTTTGATTGCCGGTGCGGTGTACACCAACCGCACCATCATCAAGTCTGGTCCGGAAAAGATCGTTGCCCTAGGCACCGGCCTGGTTGCGGTAGGCGCCAGTCTTTCGTTCATCATTCACCAATTCGCTGGCCCATCGGTCACCGGTTTGATGCTGCCACAGGTATTGCTGACGCTGGGAGCGGGCATGGTGCTGCCCGGTTCGGTTGCTGGCGCGGTGATTCCCAATCCGACCCGGGCAGGGCTGGCGGCAGGTTTCATCGGCTTTGCGCAAATGGCCGGTGCGACTGTTGCCGGCTTGCTGCTCAGTTGCCTGCAGGACGACACCGCCTTCGCGATGGTCGCGCTGAATGCCGCGTTTGCCATCGCCGGTTTTGTGATATTCCGCATAATGCTTACGCGTAAACCTCGCGCCGCGAAGCTCGCACTGGGCGAATAAAGCGAGCTGCTAGTCGCTCACGCCAGGCTCCGCGCACTGCTGATATCTTTCGAGGGCGGCGAGCCGAACTGGCGGCTGTACTCACGGCTGAATTGCGAGGGGCTTTCATAGCCGACGCGATAACAGGCGCTCGCCACGTCCAGCCCCTCACCGAGCATCAGCCGGCGGGCCTCCTGCAGGCGCAGTTGCTTCTGGTATTGCAGCGGGCTCATCGCCGTCATGGCCTTGAAGCGGTGATGCAAGGTTGAGCTGCCGAGGTTGGCGATGCGCGCCAGTTCCTCGATGCGCAGCGGCTGGGTGTAATGGCTGTTCAGCCAGTCGATCGCCCGCGACACGCGGCGCGCTTGCGAATCACCCATGGCCAGTTCATACAGGCGACGCCCGTGGACGCCGCGCAGCAGGCGGTAGTACATCTCGCGCAAGGCCAGCGGTGCGAGCATGCCGATGTCCCGTGGAGTTTCCAGCAGGCGCACCAGACGCAGCATGGTTTCCAGCAGCGGCACGTCGATGGTTTCCAGAAACATCCCGCGCTCGGGCTCGTCCGGCACGCCCGTCGGCGGCGCATCGGCGATCACCTGCGCAAGATCGGTGGCTTCGAAATCCAGGCGGATACACAGATAAGGCGCCTCCGGGCTCGCCTGCAAGACACGACCGGACACCGGCAATGTGACCGAGACCACCAGGTAATTCAGCGGGTCGTACCGGTAGCAATCCTCGCCGAGGCCGACTTCCTTTCGCCCCTGCAAAATCAGGCACAGCGCCGGTTTGTGCACGGTGTGGATCAGCTCGGTGGGCTGGTCCATGCGAATCACGTGCAGTGGCGCGATAGCGGTCTCGTAGATCCCCGGCTCGGCAAAGCGCTGGGTCAGCGCACGGATCAGTTCAGTGCGATAGAGCGCGGTGTTTTGCAAAAGGGAAGCATCGCTCGGTTGCATGTCAAACACTCGTAAAGATTGAGGAACGTCTGCCCGGAAATGTTCAGGCAGACGGTCAGGTCCCGGCTTCATCCGTTCGCTCATTGCCGGTAGAGAATCATGCCGGCGTGATAGAGCGCATCGTCACGAAAATGCCCGTCAGCGGTGAACCCGGTGTCGTCCCAATACTGGATATAGTCGCCCGACAACACATAGCGGCCCTGATAGGCACTGCTTTTTTTACCACGGGCTTCGTCATAGCGACCAGTGCCCAGAAGCTGATGACGGATGAAGCCATCGGCCGTCACCCACATACCGACATAGCGGTTTTCTTCAGTGATGTGTTTAGCGCGTTTCATAAGAATTTCTCCTCATTTCGCCTGTGGCCGTCCGTGGCCTGTCGGTGCGTCCGTTGCTGATGTTCAGGTTACGTAGCGGGGAGGGCGCGGCGTTAGGCCGATACTGCCGCAGATCTGCCTGATCCTGCTTTGCCTGCGCCTGGCGCTGGTTCAGCCAGCAGTGACGGTCATGCCGCCATCGGCCATGACCACCGCGCCGACCATGAAACTGGCACGGTCCGAGGCGATGAACGCGACCACTTCAGCGATTTCCTCCGGCTGCGCAGCGCGGCCGATGGGCGCGTTTTCACCGTGTTGCGCCAGGAAAGCGGGGCCATCGTCGACCACGTCGTTGAGAATGTTGGTCACCACATCACCGACGCCGACGGCATTGACGCGAATGCCATGACCGATTACTTCCAGGGCCAGGGTGCGGGTCAGTTGTGCCAGTGCGCCTTTCGAGGCCGTGTAGGCGGCAATGGTCGGGAAGGCGAAATACGACGCATAGGAGGCGATGTTGACGATCGCACCGGACTTGTTCGGCATCATCGCTTTGACCGCTTCGCGACTGTGCAGGAAAGCGGCGGTGGCGTTGACCGCCTGAATGCGCTCCCAGTCCTCGCGGGTCATGTCGATCACCAGTTTGTTGATAATGATCCCGGCGTTGTTGACCAGAATATCCAGGCGGCCGAACTGCTCAACGGCCAGGGCTACCGCACGTTCTGCGGCGCCGTCTTCGGTGATGTCCGCCACCAATGGCACCAGGCCGGGGCGGGCCAGTTCCTGCACGGCGGGGTTGAGGTCTTCGGCGATGACTTTGGCGCCGCGGGCGTGCAGCAACAAGGCGATCGCCTTGCCGATGCCACTGGCTGCGCCGGTGACCAGGGCCACTTTGCCCATCACTTCGTTTGGTGTGCTGTTGTCGATCTCGCTCATGATCTTTCTCCACGTTGATCCAGTCAGGACTGCCTTGCCAGCAACGTTTGGCGCTGGTGTCGGCGACGGTTCAACTGTCTCGCAATACGCGGGTGGCGACTTTCGCGGGCTTGCCGCGGCTGTCGGAGTTTTGCGCCCAATATGCTCACGGCTGGGCTATTGTCAGGTTTCGCAACCACGGAAATGAAAGGGCCGTTTCATGGCGAATACTACTCAGATGCGCATAACAGGCGAGTCCATGGCTGATTACCTGCCGGGCGAACCCCTCGCGCTGACTTCGCGGCCGCAAATTGACGATGTCGTGATTCAGCTGTTCAGCCATCGCAGTATCAATGAACCGATTACGGTGCCAGCGGTGGTGGAGCCGTTGCTGGTGTTGGTTCTGGCAGGCGCGGCGAGGGTGGAGGAACGGGCGCCGGGTGGTGAATGGGAAGCGACTGAGGTCAGCGCGGGGGACTTTTTTCTGACTCAATCGGAGGAGCCTTACGAAATGCGCTGGCAGACCCGCGATGGCGAAACCTTCGAAGTCATGCACCTTTATCTGGGCTTGCCACTGATCGAACGTGCCTCGCGCGAGCTGTCCGGGCAAGCCAGCGCGCCGCTGCGCTTGCGCGATGTTTCAGGAGCACGGGATTCGCACGTCGCGTTTGTCCTGCAGCAATTGCGCAGCGAACTGATCGAGCAACGCACGCCCAGCGCACTGTTCGCCCAGTCGCTGTCCCAGGCGCTCGCCGTGCACCTGCTGCGCACCTATCCGGCCGAGACCCAGGCGGGGCGTCGGGTCAATGCGCTGCAAGCCTACAAACTGCGCAAAGTCACCGAGGCGATGACCGCGCAGATGGATGAAGAATTCAGCCTGGCAACATTGGCGGCGCTCGCCGAGCTCAGCGAATACCACTTCAGCCGCCTGTTCAAACGCGCCACCGGTCTGGCGCCTTCGCAATATTTCATCCGTTTGCGCATGGCCCGCGCGCGGCAACTGTTGCTCGAGTCGCAGCGCAGCGTGATCGACATCGGTCTGGAGGTCGGCTATTCCAGTGCCAGTCACTTTTCGCAGGTGTTTCGTCGTGAAGTGGGGGTCACGCCCAGCGAATTTCGCGGTACTTGAAGAGGTGGCGTCGGTAAATCATCACCGCGCACTCAGACACGAATAGGCAAACCTCACGCAGCTTTCGGCACGCGCTCACCGGGCCTGCGCGCTTAACCTTTTCGACGTACCCAGCCAACACCCGCACCCCGCGGCCCGGCTGACTTCCCATGCTCTGAGCAGGAGAAACGGATATGTCGAACATTCAAAACAAAGTCGTATTGATCACCGGCGCCAGCAGCGGTATCGGCGAGGCCGCCGCGCGACTGATCGCAGCCAAAGGCGCCCACGTAGTACTCGGTGCCCGCCGCACCGAACGCCTGGAAAAACTGGTCGGCGAGATCAGCAGCGAAGGCGGCTCCGCCAGCGCTCGCGCACTCGACGTGACCGACATGAGCTCGATGCAGGCCTTCGTTGAATTCGCCAAGGCGCAGCACGGCAAGGTCGACGTGATCATCAACAACGCCGGGGTCATGCCGCTGTCGCCCCTGGCTGCGCTGAAGGTCGATGAATGGAACCAGATGCTCGACGTCAACGTGCGTGGCGTGCTGCACGGTATCGCCGCGGTGTTGCCGGGGATGGAAGCGCAGGGCTTCGGCCAGGTCATCAACATTTCTTCGATTGGCGGCCTCGCGGTGTCACCGACCGCCGCCGTGTATTGCGCGACCAAATTCGCAGTCAGAGCCATCTCCGATGGCCTGCGCCAGGAAACGGACAAGATCCGCGTGACTGTGGTTTGCCCGGGTGTGGTCGAGTCCGAACTGGCGGATTCGATTTCCGATGAGGTGGCGCGTGAGGAAATGCGCGCGTTCCGCAGCGTAGCGCTGGAGGCCGATGCGATTGCGCGAGCGTTGGTTTACGCGATTGACCAGCCTGACGATGTCGATGTCAGTGAGATTGTCGTGCGGCCGGTGGCCAGTCCGCATTGATCGGACGGAGGCGAAGCGCACAGGTGATATGGCTCCCTGTGCGTTCGCCCGCGCGTCATAACAAATGCAGGCCCGAACGCAGACGCCCAGTTGTCGCCAATTCACCTAGGGTTCTACGCACCATGTCGCGTTCCGCTCTCGGTGTTACATGGTCGAGAACCGAGCCTCGCGCATCACACCAACGGTTGATCTGTTCGAGCCAGTAAGCTTGCCCGGCACGCCCGGTTTGCAGACGCCCCAACAAATATTTGAGTTGCTGCCACGATGGGCACAGCCGGAAAATCGCCAGCCGTCGCGTGGAAGTCAGCTCGTGCCAGTCTCGATCCAGTTTCGCCGTCAAGTCGTTGATGATTGACGGCCACGGCGCTTCGTTCAATTGCGCAATGGCGACCGCAAATACCTTTTCCGACGGATCATCGAGTGCCGCGAACAATTCCGGCGACTGCTCGGTGCCGAGCATTTTTACCGCGCCCTGTCGCACGCTGACGCAGGCGCAGCACAACGCCGCAGTGCGCCAATGTTCGGGCAGTTGTGCAGCCAGCTCAGTGGCAAGACCGATCACACCCAGCCAAGGTTGTCTGGACGCAGGCATCTGTTGATGCAGACGTTCATCAAGAACGGCATGCGCATCGATGCCGTGACGTGGCGCCGCCCAGAGCGCCAGGTTGCGAACGGCGGGCGAAGCATCCAGCAAGGCCTCACGCAGTACTGGTGTGGGATCGGGGAGTAGCGGCAGCAACGCATAAAGCATGCGTGCGCGGACTTTTGCGCCGGATCCTGGCAGGGCTTCAAGCAACAACGGCAGGCTTTGTGCCGCGGGTATCGTTTGGCTTGCGATCACCGCCATCAACTGCACGCTTGAATCGCGATGAACCAGCGCGCCGCGTAACAAGGTTTGGGTGGCCTGGGTATCTTCCAGCAGCAGAGCCAACAGGTAGCGTGCGGCCTTGCCCTGTTGCCTGAGAAAGTCTGCAAACACCTCATCGCGACAGTCCGCCGATTGCAACAGCGCACGTATGGCTGTCAGCGTCGGGCCATGGTCAATCCGGCGCTGCGCCTGCAAAGCCATCAATGGGCCGAGCGCCGACAACCAGGTTTGGACGTGGGCCGGGGACAAATAGGCTTTCAAACCCTCCGACGCCAGATCGCGAACCTGCGGCACCCAATCGTTCAGGCGCTCGATCAATACCGCCAGTGCTTCGGGGGACGGTTGACGGGACAGCTCGCGCACAGCGACTTCGCGGACAAAGCCGTTGTAGTCACGACTTGCCTCTGCCCAAGTACCGGTGTTGCCGATGCGAGCCAGCTTCTCCAGCGCCTCATTGCGTCGGTAGTCTTCATAGGTGTCGGGCTGTCCTTGCTTGCGCGTCAACCGGGCCAGCCAGTCTTGTGTTGTGCTCATGGGAAATTCCGGGCGTCCTTGCGACAGCGAATAAGTGAGACAAGGTCAGCAGCCTACGCGAGTTGCTCGCGCAATGAAAAACCATGAGGTGAAAACTTTTATGCAAGGTTTGAAGGCGAGCGGTCGCAGTAAAGAAGGGCAAGCTTGAAGGGATTGCGAGGTTTTTGTCGTTCGCAGATTGCCGGCCCCTGCGCAGGACCGGCAACTGTGAATGTGGGGACTAACGCATCTGCAAAATAATCGGACTGCTGCTCGCCGGATCCGTGTGTTCGCGCAGTTTGCCGACCGCCGCGGCATCGACCGCGCTGGCCTGATTGCCCCAGGTACTGCGCATGTACGTCAGCACCTCAGCGATCTGCTGATCCGACAGTTGTTCGCGGAAGGCTGGCATGCGATAGGCGTCCGGAACGCCGGCCGCGACGACACGCTGCGAGCCGTTGAGGGTGATGTTGATCGCTGATGCCTGTTCCTTCGCCAGCGCCGAAGTGGCACCCGCCAGCGGCGGCATCCATTCGGCCTGGCCTTTGCCGTCGACACCGTGGCATGACGCGCAGCGGGTGACGTAAGTGTGCGCGCCGGGGCTGTCCAGGCTTGGCGCGGCAGAGGCCTTTTGATATTGCCAGGGCGGACCATCACGTTGCGGGTCGCCGGGCAGCGATTTCAGGTAATGGGCGATGGCGCTCAGATCTTCGTCGCTCATGAACTGCGTGGAGTTGTTGAACGCTTCGGTCATCGAGCCGTAAACCACCGCATGGCGGTTGCGCCCGGTCTTGAGGAACTGGACGATTTCCGCCTCGTTCCAGCGCCCGAGTCCGGTGTTGTGATCGTCGCGCAAACTTGGCGCGTACCAGCCATCGAGCAATGCGCCGGCGAGGTACGGTTGGCCGGATTCATCGAGCGCTTTCTCGTTGAACGCCAAGCCGCGTGGCGTGTGGCAGCTGCCGCAATGCCCGGCGCCCTGGACCAGATAGGCGCCACGGTTCCACTGTGCATCCTGCGAGGGTTTGCTGGCGTAAGGTTCGGCGTCGACAAACACGCCGTTCCACATTGCAATCGGCCAGCGCAGGTTCAGCGGCCAGGGAATCGAACTCGGCTGGTTGGCTTGCTTGACCGGCGCCACGCCTTTCATGAAAAACCCATACAGCGCACGCACGTCATCATCACTGAGCTTGGCATACGAGGGATACGGCATCGCCGGGTACAGACGCCGACCACCCGGCGCTACGCCATGGCGTACGGCGCGGTCAAAATCGGCGAGGCTGTAGCGGCCAATCCCGGTATCTGCGTCCGGGGTGATATTGGTCGCATGGATTACCCCCAGCGGTGTGGCCATTTCCAGGCCACCGGCGAACGGCGCACCGCCTGGTACGCTGTGGCAGGCCACGCAGTCGCTGAGTCGGGCGACGTATTCGCCGCGAGTGACCAGCGCCGGGTCGATATCGGCGACGCTGAACGGTGGCTTTTCCAGGGGCGAGACGGGCTCACGGGTGACATACCAGGCCAGCAGACCTGCCGCGATCAGACACGGCACGGCCAGCCAGCCAGCGGTTCTTGCGAATCGGCTGTTGTTCATAAACGCTCCGGCGCTGATCAGGCGAAAGTGTGGCGGCTCATGGGCAGGCTGCGAATTCGCTGCCCGGTCAGTGCGGCCACCGCGTTGGCCACGGCGGGCGCGACGGCCGGCAGTGGCGGTTCACCGATGCCGCCCATTTTTTCCCCGCTCTCGACCACACGCACATGGACCCTGGCCATGCGCGCAGGCGCCAGGATCGGGTACAGGTCGTAATTGCGCGCGCGCGGTTTGCCATCGAGCCACACGGCTTCTTCGACCAGCGTCTGCGACAGTCCCAGCGCCACGGCGCCATTGACCTGCGCCTCGACAATCGCCGGATTGACGATGCTGCCGGGGTCGATCGCCTGCCAGATGTCGTGCACCTTGACCTGGCCATTTTCGATCGACACTTCGGCAATCACGGCCGTCTCGGTGCCGAAAGGCGATGCCATCGCCACACCGCGCGCACGCCGGCTGCCATCCTCGGCAGTAAACGGTCCGCGTTTCCAGCCGCCCGACAACTCGGCCACCGCTTGCAACAGGGTGGTCAGCCGAGCATTGTCACGCAGCAGATGCAGGCGCAGATCGAATGGGTCCTTGCCGCCCTTGTCAGCCAGTTCGTCGAGGAACGATTCATAGAAAAAGTCATTGAGCGAATTGCCCACCGAACGCCAGTAACCGAGCATGGCCGGGCCTTTGACGTAGATCTGCGCGATGCGCTTGTTGGCGATCGCATAGGACTTGCCGGACAAGCCTTCCAGCGCCGTCGGATCAAGCTTTTCGCCTTGCTTGCCGGCGATGGCTTCGGTGGGGCCTTCGGTGGCGCTAACGGCTTCGATTGCCAACGGCCAGCCGTCGTTATCCAACGCACCGCGGAAGTTGACCGCCGCCACCGGACGCAGCACGTCACGCAGGAATTCCTCTTCGCGGCTCCAGATCAGTTTGACCGGCCGTCCGACCGCCTTCGCCAGCGCGATGGCCTGCGGGTACGGACTGGCCGAGTCGTAGAGAAAATGCCGACCGAAGAACCCACCCAACAGCGGCGAGTGCAAGGTGATTTTTCCAGGTTCGAGACCGGTGCGTTTGGCGATGTCGGCGCGATACAAGTCAGGTGCCTGATTCGGCAACCAGACTTCCAGCGAGCCATCGGCATTGAAACGCGCCAGCGCCGACGGCGGTTCGAGTTGCGCGTGATTGAGGTACTGGTTGTGATACGTCGCATCGATGCGGGTTTTCGCGTTGGCCAGACTCGCGGCCACGTCACCCTCGTTTTCATCGTCACGGGCCGGGCCTTTTTCCGCCGCCAGACGCTTGAAATACGCATCGCTGGAAAAGTCCGCCGGCATGACGCGGACCGGGCTGTCGGCACCCGGTTCCTGCCAGTCGACCTGGATCGCCTCGACCGCGCGTTTGGCGTGCCACCAACGCTCGGCGAGCACCGCCACGGCGCCGGGCAGGCGGTGTACCGAATGCACCCCTTTCATCGCCTTGACCTGCTCTTCGTTGCGCAGACTGCCCACGGTCATGCCCAGACGCGGCGCGTGCTGAACGGCGGCGTGGAGCATGTCGTCGACCTTCAGATCGATGCAGTAGAGCGCCTTGCCGGTGGACTTGTCGTAAGCGTCGATGCGCTTGACCGGCTTGCCGATCCAGCGGAACTGGCTTGGATCGCGCAGCTTGACGCTGACCGGATCGGGCACTGGCAGGTCCATGGCGCGTTCGGCCAACTCACCGTAAGTCAGCGAGCGGCCGGATGCGGCGTGCAGCACTTTGCCCGGTTCGGTGCTCAGTTCGCTCACCGACACGCCGAGCCGTTCGGCGCCCGCTTGCAAGAGCATGGCGCGGGCGAGGGCGCCGAGCCGGCGCATCACCGGATAGCTCATGCGCACCGACATGCTGCCACCGGTGATGCGCATGCCATTGTCCATCACCACATACGCTTCGCCGGGCGGCGCGGCTTCGACCAGGAACGTCGCCGGATCGGCGTCCAGTTCTTCGCCGACAATCTGCGCCATCGCCGTGAAGGTGCCTTGGCCACCTTCCATGAACGGGCACATCAGGCGCACGCGGTTGTCCGGGCGAATTTCCAGAAATGCCGGCACCTGCGTACCGCGTTCGCTGGTCGTGGCAGCCGCTGCAGCAGCAAACGCCCGGGGCGCGCCGAGTGGCAGACCGAAGCCCAGCACCAGCGCACCGACGGCGGTGCCGGTGAGAAAGCGGCGGCGGGAAAGGTTGATCGGCGTCGTCAGGTCAGGCAACGAGGATTGTGCAGTGGTTTCGCTGGAAACTTTCATCAGGCGTCCCTCTTGCCAGCCAGTTCATGCACCGCGGCATGAATGGCGTTGTAAGTGCCGCAGCGACACAGATTGACCATCGCCGCTTCGATCTGCGCATCGCTCGGCGCGGGGTTGTGCTTGAGCAGCGCGGTCGCGGCCATGACCTGGCCGGACTGGCAATAACCGCACTGCGCCACTTGCAGCTCGACCCAGGTCGCGACCACACGCTTGCCTACCTCATCGGACTCGATGGCCTCAATGGTGGTGATGTCGCGGCCAACCACACCGGCCACCGGCGTGACGCACGAGCGCACCACATTGCCGTCGACCAGCACCGAGCAGGCGCCGCACTGGGCCAGGCCGCAGCCATACTTGGTGCCGGTCATGCCGAGGTCATCGCGCAGCACCCAGAGCAAGGGCGTGTCGGCGTCGGCATCGACCTGAACGGTCTTTTGGTTGATTCGTAGTTCCATGGGTTCACCCGCCTGATCATCGGTTGACGTGCAGTTTTTATAAGCATCGGGCGCAGCGCCGCGTGAGCGTGTTTTTCGCTGAGGCTGGCGCGCTGTGAAATCCGCCTCGCGTGCGTCCTGGCGCGGTTGCGCTTGTTGATCGGACTCTATGGCCTCGCGCGTGCGTTGGGTATCCACGGCGGAGCAAGTCCAGAGGATCAGGCAAGCATTCAAGAGGATTGCGCTAGAGAGGAGGGCAATGGGTCGTGAGAATGTGTCGAACTGTTACGGCGTAACGGGCAAAAAGTGCAGAGCGATCAGTGGGAGGAATTTCGACATGATTGAACGCAGGGCCCGGACCACCGGGTGGCGTAATCTTGCGGCCATGCTGGCCTGTGCTGCGCTGACTCTCTCGCTCATGGCGCAAGGCGCAGCGCTTGACCCGCCTGCGGAGCAATCCGTTGCAAGCACAAAGGAGTCTTCCATGCCTCATGCATTGCCTAGACTCAAGCTCGGATTTGCCGGGGGTGAGGCCGTGGTGGAATTGAACGACAACACGGTTACGCGCGACCTGATGTCGATGTTGCCGATGACGTTGCAGTTCAGCGATTACAACCGGGTCGAGAAGATTGCCTATCCTCCGCGCAAGCTTAGGACGAGCGCCGCGCCGTTCGGATTGAAACCCGCCGTCGGCGATTTTGCGCTGTATGCGCCATGGGGCAATCTGGTGGTGTACTACCGCGAATTCCAGAGTTCCAGCGAGCTGGTGCACTTGGGCCGCTTTGTCTCAGGGCTTGAGCAGCTTGCGGCAATGGACGGGAAGTTCAGCGTCACTTTGCAAGCCGAGGATTGATCGATGCCGCCCCGATACCGGGGCGGCAACTCCCGGTTTGTCAGCGTTGCGCATCCCCCTGCACAACCATTGCCCGCCATTGCTGCACGCTTGGCCGTTCCTGCACCCGCGCATGCCAGGCCTTCAACGCCACACATTCGTCGGGCACCGGCAGTTCAACCAGCGCCGCGAAAATCATCCCGCCCAGCACGGCAATGTCGGCCATGGAAAAATCCTCGCCGGCGACATAAGGCTGATCGCGCAGAACGTTATCGAAGTAGTGCATGCCGCGCACGGCCTTGTCGCGCATGCGCAGGCCCCACTCGGCGTTCTGATACAGCTCGACCTCTGGGCCGAGGCCCGGTGTTGCGTGGTGGAAGTACACGCTGACCGCATCGAGAAATTCGATCTCGGCGCGTTTGGTCATCATGTGGATCAGGCCTTTTTCCACCGGCGTGCGACCGGTGAGCGTCGGGTTGTCATCGAGGCTGTCGAGGTACTGAGTGATCGCCGTGCACTCGGCGATCAGCGTGCCATCCTGCAACTCCAGCAACGGCAGCGTGCCGGAGTAGTTGAGGCGCAGGAATTCAGCTTGCTTGTGCTCGCCGGTCCACAGGTTGACCGACACGAACTCGATGCGCGACAGCAGCGATTTTTCTGCCAGCGCAATGCGCACACGGGCCGGGTAGGGGCCGTTGTACCAGTCGTGAATTTTCATCATCGGTAGCGAAGAAGGGTCGATCACAGCACTGGAATAAGTCATTTCGGGTTACCTGCCTGTCATTTGGTAGGTTGTAGATTGCGGCCAGTTTTGCTGGGTGTCAAGCCCTACCTTCCAATTGGCAGGTAATCGTTCTGAGCGTACACTCCACGCCATGATCGAACGCATTGAGGACATTAGAAGTGAGTGTGAACGCGCGCGAAGCGATACTTGAGGCGGCTAAAACCGCCGCACAGCTGCATGGCTACAGCGGCATCAATTTCCGCAGCATCGGCGAAGTGGTGGGCATCAAGAACGCCAGCATCTACTACCACTTCCCGAGCAAGGCCGATCTGGGCGCAGCCGTCGCCGAGCGCTATTGGCAGGACGCGGCGCAAGTGCTCGAAGGCATTCGCCAGGCCAATCCCGATGCGCAGCGCTGCCTGACGCTGTATCCATCAATCTTTCGCACCTCGCTGGAAAGCGGCAACAGGTTATGCCTGGCGAGCTTCATGGCCGCCGAATATCAGGACCTGCCGGACGAAGTCAAAGCGCAGGTCAAGCGATTTGCCGAGGCGAATATCGAGTGGCTGACCGAGGTGTTGGTCAGCGCTGGTTCGGCGGATGAAGAACGCTGTAAGGCGCGTGCCCGGGCGATTTACGCGGCGGTGGCCGGTGCGCAATTGATTGCGCGCAGTCGGGGGGATATTGGGTTGTTTGATGAGTTGGTCGGCAGTTATGTCGAGGCGGGGTTGATCGCTCTCGTCACCGAGTGAACAGACGCTTCACGTCGGGGCAAGGCTGGTGCCGAACCTGCCCCGTCGTTAATGGTTAAGCCCCGGCAACCGTCTCCCGCACGAAATCTTCATACGTGCGCAACGGGCGGCCGATGATCGACTCCAGTCGGCGTTCAGCGCCTTCGCTCGCCCGCATGCCGAATGCCTGAATCCCCGTCATCATCAAGCGCATGTCATACGCCAGCCACGCGGGGCCGTAGGTAGCGAGTTGCGCCTCGAACGCGGCCACATCGTCGCCGCCGTAAGTGATCTGGCGACCCAGTGCCGAACTCCACACCTGCGCTACCGATTCGCCGGTGAGCGGGCGTGGCCCGACCAATTCCAGCGCAATACGCTCCAGCGCCGCGGGTGCCTGATCGCGGCGCAGCAACTCGGCGACAGCGACGTCGGCGATGTCCCGGGCGTCGATCATCGCGACGCCCGCCGAACCGATGGGCATCGGGTAGAGGGCGTAGTTCTCGATGGTCTGCTGCACCATCAGATCGTTCTGCATGAAGTAGGCCGGGCGCAGGATCGTCGCCGGCAGGTCAAGGCTTTCGATCATCCGTTCAACGGCCCATTTGCCGGTGAAGTGCGGCACATTGGTGAAGCGGTCGGCATGAATCACCGAGAGATAAACGATGCGTTCGATCCCCGCTTCCCGAGCGAGGTTCAGCGTGATCAGCGCTTGCGTGACCTCATCGGGCGTCACCGCATTCAGCAGAAACAGGGTACGCACCGGTGCCAATGCTGCGCGCATCGACGGCACGTCGGTGAGGTCGGCGACCACTTCCGTCACGCCCGCCGGGAACTCGCGCTTGCCCGCCTGGCGCACCAGGGCGTGGACCTCGGCGCCCGCTTCAATAAGGCCCGCGGTAACCAATGAACCAATGGTGCCCGTGGCACCGATAACCAGAATGCTCATGTTCAATCTCCTGCGTTAAGAATCTGTCGATGAGCAGAAGATAAGGTGTTGCGCCGATAAAGCGCAGATACCAATATGCGGACACTTCGTTTCAAAAGTGGAACACCATGAACCTCAACGCTCTGATCGATTTCATGCTTATCGCCACCAATGAAGGGCTCGGCAAGGCGAGCCGGGCGAGCGGCACGTCCAAGGCGACCCTGTCACGACGCATCGCCGACCTTGAGGAACAGCTCGGCGTCAGACTCATCGAACGCAGCGCCCGCGGCCTCAAACTTACCGAGGCCGGCGCACTGCTGATGGGTCGCGCCGAAGGCCCGTTGAGCGAGCTGAGCGAAGCCCTTTCCGCCGTCCGCGAGGGTGTCGCGGCACCGCGCGGACGCCTGCGCATCGCCGCCCCCGTGCTGTTCTCGCAACTGGCGATGGGCCGCCTCAGCGCCGAGTTCTGCGCGCTCTATCCTGAAGTCGAAATCGAAGTCATCGCAGACGATCGCCAGGTCGATCTCATCGAAGAACGCTTCGACATCGCCATCCGCGTCAACCCCAAACCCGACGGCAGCCTGGTCGGCCGTTGCTTCGTCAAAGACCGTCTGGTGGTAGTCGCCGCGCCCGATCTGGCGAAACCGTTGCCGGGCACCATCAGCCCCGTGCCAGCCGTTGTCACGACGACTTTCCAACCAACACACTGGCGCCTCGATGATGGCGTGCTCGAGTTGGAGCCGGTTGTGAAGATGCGCTTGTCCTCGTTATTGATGGTTCGCGATGCGGCCATTGCCGGCGCGGGCGTAGCGCTGATTCCGCAGTCGATTGCCGGGGCGCAACTGGCGCGGGGGGAGTTGGTGCAGTGGGGCGTGGTAACGGGGGTAGAGCCAGAGTTGTGGGTGCTGCACACGTCGAGGCGATTGGCGGCGCCGAAGGTGAGGGCGTTTGTGGACTTTTTGTGTGGGCGGTATGTGGATGGGGCGTTGGTTTTGAGGGGGTAGGCGCAAGGATCGGGTATAGGCTCTGTCGTTCTCACTCAGATTTTCAAAGTGGCGGATGCGGCTGCGCTCCCCATCAAAGTTGGAGCTCTCAAAGAAAGCGCTTCGAATCGCTTTTATATCCGCCATGGCTTCCAGTTCGTCGAAAGCAGTGAATTCGATAATTATTATGTGCGTCAGAGCGTTCCGGCGGCTGGATCCGGGGCTCGTCGATAATCCATAAACTTATTGGACGGAGTTGATAAATAGAATGGGACCGCAAACCGAGGAACTGATCGGCATTCTTGAGCAGCTCGCAACTCTGCTTGAAAACGATGGAGATACCCATTGGAGTCTGTGGATGCGAAAGGCACAGGCACGTCTGCTCGACTCTGATTATTCCGGGATTACCTACTTGTTATCGGCCTATGGAGGAATGGGTTCATTCAATGATCTCGTTCTCGGACAGAGTTATGACGATGGCGTGTTTTCCTGGAAGCCCGGCCACGTTGAGTTGAACCAAAGATTCGATAAATTACGCAGTGATGCCGCGCAGCTCGCCGATGCAATAAAGCGCTCGCAAGGCTGATAACTATTCGTCACCTGACAGTTGGCCCGATTTCTTCGTTCGAGCTCGACTTGTAACTTCCCCAATCGTCCACCCATCGCTAATGGAGTCGAGCAGTGATGCGCCGTAAGCCGTTCGAGATTTAGCGCTGTATCGGCGCAAGCGGCCCCACGAACATCACCTTTAGCCGATCCTTTCCGATGACGCGAGCCAACTCGGCGATGACGCAATACATGAATATCAGCGTGATGAGCAATATCTGCACCGCCCAAAAACGCGGCCAGTTCATCGAGGCCCAGAGCAGGGAGTTCGCTTCCATGAGGTTCGGCGCTTCTTTCCAGAAGTCGTAAAGCCGTTCCAGATAGTGGACGATCAGCGCCACCCATGCATACATGAGCGTCTTCCAGATGACGTTCCAGATCAGCGGTTTATTGGGGAAGCGGTTGATGAACGGCAGCATATCCGCGACCAGTACCGATTTCCCAAGTATGAGGGATGCGATCAGCACCGAGGCTGAAACCGGAAGATCGACCCCCGAGCCCTTGATCATGAGCGAACGGATCAACGCGACTATATGCAAGATAACGAAGAAGAAGACGGTAGGCGGAAGCACCTTCATGAATTCATGTTTGACCTTGCTCATCATCGCGTTCATTACGGCGCTCCTTTACAAATCAGACATCCGGTTTGCCAACACAAGAAGTGTTCCAGCACTCAAGGCGTAATTTTTCAATCGCTCTCAGAACCGCCACGTCGCGCCACCACCGATGATGTGCAACGCGGCGTTTTTGTAGGTGCCCGATAAGGTTGTGCCCGAACGCGACTTGGTCTGATCCACGTCCATGTCGCCCAGCCACACAAGTGTGTAAGCCGCGTGTAAGTCCAGCCCTTCGTCGATCTGGTAATTGATCCCGGTCGCCACCCGCCAAGCTTCGCCCATCGGGTTATCGACGGTCCGGTCCTTGTCATCCACGGCCGAACTGTCATAGCCCAGACCCACGCTCCAGCGCAGGCGCGGCGTGGCCTGATATTGACTACCGATCGAGGCGTGCCAAGTGTCCTTGTACTGGCGGTTGGCGGTTCGACTGACGTCGGTGGCACTGGCGTCGACCTCCACGCCGATTTCGCCGAACTCACTCCAGTCCTGCCAGCCGAGGCTGGCGAGAAGTTTCCATTGTGGATCAAGGTCGTGGGCGACACTGAGCAGCACGGTTTGCGGCACCGACATGTCCAGTTCCAGTGAGTCGACATCCAGACGCCGCAGTGCGGCATTGATGATCGGATTATCGACTTTGCGCACGCTCGGGCTGTCCTTGAATTCCAGATCGATCTTGCTGGTGTAGGCCAGGCCAATCTGCGTGCGTTCGCTCAAGCGATAGAGCAGGCCAAGATTGATGCCGGCACCGACGTCGGTGTCCTTGTATTCAAGCTGACCATCTGGACTGTCGCGCAGTCCGAGCAGGTTATTGTTGATCGCCGTTTCGTTGCGGTAATAGGCGTACATGATGCGCGGACCGATGCCAACGGACAGATCATCGGTGAACTTGTGCGCCAATGTCGGCTGGAACGACACGCCAATGATCGCCGCTTCCTGGTTGAAGTAGCGGCCGGCCCAATCGTCATCGTAATCCAGCGCCAGGCCGAAGTTGCCGTACATGCCAAAGCCGATGGCCGAGCGATCATCGATCTGGTGGCTGACGAAGAAACTGGCGCCCGGCAAGTACTGCAAGGCGTTGCCGCCCTCGTTGCCATCGAACTGGTTGTTGCTGTCCCGGGAGAACCGCATGTCACCGAGGATCAGCTGCCCATTGGCGCTGATCTGCGTGCCACTCAGCTCCGTGAGGCCGGCGGGGTTGCTCATGAGCACGCTGGGATCGGTGGCCAATGCCGCCGCCCCCGCATTGGCAAGACCGTTACCTTCCTGGCCAGCCTCGTAAATCAGAATGCCCCCGGCCCAGGTATGGCCGCTGAACAAGCCCAGGCTGAATGCCAGGCAAGAACCATGAAACCGGCGAGCGTAGCGGCTTGTGTGCATGACGCGTCCTCTGCGAAACCTTGACCCAAACGCCTTTCGTTAGAACGGCCACCCGTCTCGGCGAGCGAAGGTCAGGTGGCCGTGATCAGCGCTATTTTTTCAACTGTTCATAAGACTTGACCATGTCTCGCGCCCAGACATCGAGCACCGCTTTGAAGTCATTGGCCTGCAGCACCTGCGCGGAGTTGTCGAGGTCAGCGCCGGCGCCCTTGCGCACTACTTCGGCGACCAGTCGGTTGTCACTTCCATCGAGAAACGCGGCTTCGGTCGCCAGGCTGGTGTCCTGATCACGAATGCCGGTGGCGGCGCTGACGCCCGCGGCCACCAAAGCAATCGGAATCACTTCATACGGACGCAGCCCCTTGGTCTTGGCACTGGCCGCGGTGATCGCCGGACGGACCACCAGCACGCCCGGCCCTGGGCCGCTGGCGAGCGGAAGCGCACTGGAAAACGCATTTTTCAACGTTTGATCGTAATACTGGGTGATGCCATTCAGGGTCTTTTGTGGAATCTTCGCGGTAGGCTGCGGCTTGGGAAAGAGCTGACTGGGTTCGACGTATACGCTGGTGAATTGGCTGACATCGACTTTCGGATCAATCCAGCGCATGACGGCTGCACCCGAAGGAGATTTCTCCTCTTTCAGGACGCTGTAGTCACCAAGAAATCCGGAGTACTGCTCGGGGTCCACGTACTTGCTGGCACAGCCGGAAAGGGCCAGAGACAGCGCACACAACGGTAAAGCGAGTGCCTTGAATCGCATGAGAACGCTCCATTATCGAAATACGGGTGACGCGGGTCTGCGGCAGCGTTTTGAATCGTTACCGCAGACCGACATCAACTGACTCGGTCGTTACGGCGTGACGATGTTGAACCAGAAATCGAAGTCATCCATGTACGACACCAACTCCTCGAGCTTGCCCATTTGAAGGTAGTAGGAATGCGCAATTGGCCAATAAAAAACTCGGCCTGTTACAGAAGTTAAATGAAACAAATTTTATAGTGAGTAACGACAAGATCAGCCTTTGAACAGGTGTAAAGGCTCGGGATGGGGTGCTGAAAAGATTTATAAAATCTCTTAAAGATCAATAAGTTGAGGTTTTCTTGTGCGATGGTTTTGGATTTGTAAAACATTCAAGCGAATCGAAAACCGCATCAACGAGTGTTTCGTTTGCTCGCAATTATGAGCCGACGAGCGGTAATCCCGCTGGCAGAGGTCATCACATCCAAAATACTTGCAAAGAGCCATACATCCGAGACACACGGGTAGCACTGTCGACGACGCGGTGCGTTTGCTCGATGGACCCGTTTCAAAAATCGCTAGGATTCCACTGATTCCCGTGAGCGATGCAGCCGGCACGGTGGTAGCCATTGGTGACAACGTCACGCGCTTCAAGGTCGGTGATCGCGTCAACTCGCATCTTTACTCGCGTTGGCTGGATGGCGAGCCAGGGCCGAACGAACCCGATTACTGCTTCGGTTCGCCGTTGCCTGGCGGTTTGGCCGTAATCGCAACGTCGAGTAGCGACAAAACCTGCAAGCCGTAAAAGTGCGCGGATCGGTTTTTTGACAGGGCAAACCGTTGAACTCAATCTGATGCCACTGATTTTCCGCCAGACGACCATTCGCGGAATCGCCGTGGCGCCGCGTTCATCCTTTGACCGGATGAACGCGTTTCTCAACCAGCACAAGATCCGTCCCGTTATTGATCAGGTATATCCGTTCGCCTCGAGCATGATCAACTGCGAAATCCCCAACAACGCCCGCCGCTGCGACGCCGGCAACAGACTGGCGACGTTCTGCGCGAGGGTCTGGGCCGAAGCGAGTGTTTCACTGGCATCGATCAGCAGCTCTTCGTTTTTGTTGTCCGCAGTTACCGCGTACATCCCACGGTGTTTACGCGGTGGCAGCGTGGAACCGGGCTGACAGAGGTAATGGTCGAGTGCACGGTCGGCAGCTTCGTGGAGTTTTTTGGAGTGGGTGGATTCGTAGGGGGATGCGGGGTTGGATTCGGGTGGATTGGGGGTTGGTTTGATCATGGTGAAGCTCCTTGATGACTGGAGCTGCCACCGTTCGCGGTCAAGCAAACAGGGTGGCAGCTGTACGCGGGTTGACCGACCGGACATCAAGGAATCCGGCACACCCGAAGGTGTCCCACGCACAGCCACCGCGAGATGATGCAGACAATGCTTGAACAGGTGCAGAACGCTGGCGCGCCTTGATATTGGGCGGACGGTCAAATCCGATCGCTGATTCGTCAGCGACCGGACCACAATAGAACCCGCCCCAAAAGCGCACAAGCCGGCGGATTCTGGCGGAGTCGTAGGCAATGGCGCAAGACGTTGTAGCCTCGCGCCAGTAACGCGGCGTGTCGCTTAAACAGCAGCGCAAATTATCTAAACGCCGCGTTTCTACAAGCCAAACGTAGCCCCGCGAGTATTCACAAACAGCGAATAAATCGAGTGACTGCTGGCCATGAACAACCGATTGCCTTCGCGCCCGCCGAAGCACAGGTTCGGGCAGCGTTCCGGCAGCGAAATGTGCCCGATAGCCTTGCCCTGCGGATTGAAAACGCGCACGCCGTCGAGTTTTTCCAGGTCGGCTTTCGGGTCGCCGTTGCCGCCCCAGCCGCACCACAGGTTGCCGGCTTCGTCGCACTTGATGCCGTCGATGGCGGCGAAGTCCAGGCCTTCGATGTGTTTGCGGCGTTCGCCCAAGGTGCCGTCGTCTTTCACGGCAATCGCCCAGATCAGGCGATTGGGTTTGGCGCGGCCTTCGACGACGTAGAGGGTTTTTTCATCGGGGGAAAAGCACAGGCCGTTGGGGCCGCTGAGGTCGTCGATCACCCGGGTGACTTTTTTGCTCTCGCCGTCGATGCGGTACACGGCGTGCGGCTGGGTCGGGGTGATTTTGTGGCCTTCGTAGTTGTTGCCGGTCTGGAAGGGCGGGTCGGTGAACCAGATCGATCCGTCACGTTTGCAGACGACGTCGTTGGGCGAGTTGAAGGGCTTGCCGTCGAAGCGGTCGGCCAGCACGGTGATCGTGCCATTGGCTTCGGTGCGGGTGATGCGCCGGCCTTCGCTGGTGGTGGTCGAGCCTTCGCAGACGATCAGCCGGCCCTGGCGATCGCGGCACATGCCGTTGGAGAAGTTCGAGTGGTCGCGGTACACGCTGAAGGTGTCGGTGATTTCGTCCCAGCGCATGATGCGGTTGTTGGGGATGTCGCTGACCAGCAAATAGCGGCCATCACCGACCCACACCGGCCCTTCGGCCCAGCGCATACCGGTGGCGAGTTTTTCGACGCTGGCGTTGAAAATCCGCAGCTCCATGAAGCTGTCGTCGAGGATGTGAATCAATGGGTCGGGGTAGCGTTGACTCAACGGTTCGGCGGCATCGGCGAGTCGGCTCAGGGCGCCACTGCCGACGGCGGCGAGCGTGGCGGAAACCGCCAGGGACTTTTTCAGGAAGCTGCGGCGGGTGTTGCCTTGCGCTGGGTCAAGGCTGTCAGGCAGGGCGGACAGGGATGAGTCCATGTAGCGATCTCCGTGGATTTATTGTTTTTCGGGAGATGCATTAATACCTTCTGGTAGGACATCGTACAAGTTGCCCCTTACGCGAGCGGCGGGGGGGGGTTGAATTCGAATCATCTGATTTCCATTCCAGAAGTCTCGTTTTGCCACGCGATTATGACGCAAAAAGACAAGACTTCGAGGTGGCAGTGCACACACGCGCATGTGCTCAAGTGCTCACGCGCCATTCGCAGGACTCGCCCACTGCCCGACAAAATCGGCAACCTTGCGCGCAATGTCACTCTCAACCGTCCGCAGCCGCAGAACAGGAATGCCACTTTTGGCCAGGATCTCGTTTTTCATGGCGTCCCGAGCTGCCTGCACGGGGTGATCATGGAAGCCACCGTCGACCTCGATCACGCCTACCGGTTGCTTGCCCACTTTGAAATAAATCACCAGATCGCAACTGGCGCGCCTCATGAACGCGCGCTGGGCTTGCGTCCAGTCGAGGCCGACCGGCGATGCAAGTTTCTCCAGGCGGATTTGCGTGTGGTACTTCAATGCCCGACACGCCGGGGCTGACAGCGCTTCGCGCAGTAGCTGTGTGGCGATCTGTTCGGACTTATAGCGTGAATCCTCCGGGCGCAAGCGGGCGTTCAGGCGTGCCAGCGACTGGTCATATTCGCGGTACAGCAAGTCGAATGCCGACACCACCGGGGCGCGGACGATGTGCTCGTCCTGCGCGTAGTAACTGATGTAACGGATCAGCGCGGCAATGTGGCCATTGTTGTCAGTGAATACCTCATCGCCAGTCACCAGCGTGAAGCGATTTTTAGCCCGTGAAACGGCCACATTGATCATGCGTGGGTCGTCGACGAAATCCAGGCGTCTTCGCGCCTGGTTGTAGCGTTTTTTGTCCAGCACAGTGGAGAAGACGATCTCGTCGCATTCGCGGCCCTGAAACTTGTGCACGGTGTCCTTGACGAAGTCCGTCGGCAAGTGCGTGTCGGACAGGTTGACTTGCGCGCGGAACGGGGCGATGTAACCGCGACCTTCGCCATCTATTCCCACCGCGTGCTCCTGGTCCTCAAGCACCTTCAGCAACGAGTCGAGTTCGCGCAGGTTGGTGTTCTGCCTGGCGTGGTTGCCCTTGGCTGTCACCACCAGACGCAGGGGCGCTTCGCCCTTGTCTGCGGTCATCGGCACCAGCGCATTGTCGTAGAACTGCTGGTTGCAGAACTGGATGATTCTCGGATGGCAGCGGTAATGTTCTTTCAGCAACGTTCGGGGTAGCGCGTCCTGGAACACCGCAATGCACGATTCCAGCAGGCTGTATCGCTCGCAATCGTAGCCCGCAGCGGGCGCTTCAAGCCCCAGTACCACCGGAATATGCGGCAACTGGCGGTTGTCTCCGACGACTATCAGGTTCTTCGCGCAGCCCAGTGGCAGGATGCCCGGGACGATGTCCTGCAACGAGGCTTCGTCGATGATCACGTAGTCGAGCACCGCTCCCGGCGCGATTGAGTTGACGATGGAGTGCGTCCCGCTGCCAAGGATAGGGAAGCGCTGCACGAAGGCATCGAAATGCTTGCAGTAGGTTTTGACATCGAAGCTGTCAGACGGCGGTTCCTGACGTTGCAGATGTTGCTTCAAATGATGCATGGACGCTGTAGTCAATTCGTTCAGCAGAGTGGTGAAATTCGCCCGTGCCAACGATTCACGGCACGCCCGCAACTGCGCTTCCTTGTCCCGCAAGGATTGGTCGTAATAGTGCATCTGCAATGCGTGGAAAACGGCCATGCGCGTCTCGCCCTCGGCGAATGGCCTGGTGCGCAGGATTCTGAATTTGAACAGCAGCTCGATGCGATCCTTGAAGTGAATGCGCTGCTCGCCGAGGTAAGCCAGGTAGGCCATGAGGTCGGCAGTCTTGCGCGGTGTCAGGCCGTACTTGTCGAGCGAGCCTGTGACCTTCACATCGCTTTCTGCCTGCCACTGCTGCAGGTAACGGCGCTCGATAAGCAGTTCATCCAGCTCGATCTGCAGTTGTGCCGCCCTGTTGTGATCGTGCAGATGCTGCTTCAAGCGAGTCAGCAACGTCTGAATCTCATCCAGGGACGGTGCCGGTTCGGGCGCGCTTGATGGCCACGCAGGCAGATCGGTGAAAAAAGCCTTGCGTTTGTCTTGGTTGCCAAGCTTGGCGACGAGGTGGCCCAGGCCGTGTTTTTCCAGCTTTTCGTAGACGTTTTCCACGGCAGCATTGTTGTTGGACAGCACGGCTACGGTCTGTCCACGTAACACGATATTGGCCAGAATATTGAGGATCGTCTGGGTCTTGCCGGTCCCCGGCGGGCCCTCGATCACGCTGATTTGCGCGCTGAACGCGTGCTCGACCGCCTGAAGTTGGCTCTCGTTAAGCCCGAACGGATAGATGAGCCCCTGACCCGGTGCCAGCGTGCCGACGCGCCCCGAACAATAGGCTTGCAAGGCAGTGCCAGCGATGGACGGCAGTGATTCGAGCTGGCGCAGCACATTGCCCGCAATCTCACGATCGGTCTTCGATTGCGCCTGATCCTGTCGGGCATTCGCCACGGTGGTGAAGTAGCGAAATACCAGCGAGTCCTTCATTGATGCAGGGGCGGCAAAGCTGATGCCGTCCATTTTGAAGACATAAGGCTTTTTGCCGCCCTGGTAGTGCACGACGGCGTATCGCTCGCCATAAATCGTGGCTTTGGCGATGGGCTTGAGAATCCGGCTACCGGCCTTGTGCAGCATCACATTGGTCAACTCCCGAGTGGGAGAAACCTGGCAATCGCTGAGCGGGTGGCTGGATTTTTCCTTTGAGGGGGAACGACAAGTCAGTTCCAGCGCCTGAGACTGGTCGCTCCAGCGAATCGCCCAGTCGCTGATCGATGCGGTCTTGTCCTGACCATTAACGTGAATCGAAGCCATCTTCCATATCCCTATGTGCATGACATTCGGCATCCGCGCCGAATACTCCCTTTTGCGTGAAGGCGCATATTGCCATCATTGCCTGCAAGGTCGATAGCCAATCATTCCACGTGGCAACAATCGACCAAAAACGTCTGCTCAAACAACACTTCGTCGGTCCGGCCCCTGACAAACCCAACGAGGTGGAACCGCCGCCTTCGGGCGCGCACCAACCTAAGCTGCAACCCGACAAAAACGAGGAGGGATTCCAGATGTCATTGCATCCAATTCTGTTCATGGGCGGTTCCGGCGCCATCGGCCATCGTTCCGCCAAAGCCTTGCGCGCGGCCCATCCCGACGTGCCATTGCTGATCGGCGGTCGTGATCTGGCCAAGGTTCAGCAAGCTGCTGAAGAAATGGGCGGGGCTGAAGGTGTGGTCATTGACGCGGCCGCGGATGATCTCGGATTGGGCGATCGCCCGGTCAGCGCCGTGGCGGTTTTCTATATGGATCACTCGCTGGCCGGGCTGCGTTTCGCGCAGACGCGCAAAGTGCCGCACCTGAGCATTTCCTCTGGCGTATTCGAAATGGCGCCGCAAATCGCTCGCTATATCCATGCCCCGGATGCGGCGCCGATCGTGCTCGGTTATGAATGGATGGTCGGTGCCACAACGGTTGCGACGCTGCACCTTGCCAAAGCCTTTGCGCGGGTGCGCGATATTCGCATCGATGCCTTGGTCGACGAGCAGGACGGTGGCGGGCCAACCGTGGCAACTGACTTCGAACACCTGAACCGCATGCTCCCCGCTGCACTGACCCGCCGCGAGGGTGCGTATGTATGGCGTGAGGACGAGGAGGCGAACGTCAGCTTCCGCGCGCTGGACGGTACGCCGATGCAGGCCAGCGGCTTTTCGTCGATTGACGTCGCAGGTCTGGCAGCCGCTACCGACGCACCCAGTGTTCAGTTCAACCTCGCCAGCGGCGTCAGCTCCTCCCGGCGCGCGGGCAAGCCAATGTCGACGGAAATTCTCATCGAAATGGCCGGGGAAGGGCGCAACGGGCAAGCGTTGCATACCCGTCATGCCCTCGTTCACCCGGCCGGCGCCGCAGCGCTGACGGGACTGAGCGTCGCCATGCTGCTGGAGCGGCTGATCGGGCTCGACGGTTCAGCGCCCACTGCGCCAGGTCTGTACTTTCCTTATCAGTTGCTGGATGCCGCTGGGTATCTGCGGCGTCTGGGCGAAGAGGGCGGGGAGTTGCTGGAGCTGAAGCGAGAATAAGTTAGCGTCGCCGTTTTTTGCATGCGGCGGCAAGCGCCGGTCAAGCCGGCCATCGCCAGCAGGCTGGCTCCGACAGGGAATTCGTGTCGATGACGGATCCCGTGCGGTAGCCAGCCTGCTGCTTTCTTACGCTACTGCAGCCGCAGCCGCTCTGGAGCGCCAGACAAACCCCAACACCATCAACAACCCCAGCCCCGCCATCGCCGCGCCGGCCAGGGAAATCGCCGGATAACCCAGCCCGGCATTAATCACCGCGCCGCCCAGCGCTGCGCCGATCGCGTTGCCGAAGTTGAACGCGCCGATGTTGACCGCCGAGGCGAGGTTGGGTGCGTCTTTGGCGGCTTCCATTACGCGCATTTGCAGCGGTGGCACCAGGGCGAAGCTGGCGATGCCCCAGATCAGGATGGCGACGGCGGCCGGCAGCGGCCAGCGCATCAGGATGGTGAACGCCAGCAGGACCACAATCAGCGCACTCAGCGAAACGATCAGGGTGCGATCAATCGAGCGGTCGGCAGCCTTGCCGCCCCACATGTTGCCCAGCGTCAGCCCGACACCGAACAGCACCAGCATCGCGGTGATGTAAGCGGTGGAGGCGTGGGTTTCGCTGCTGAGGATCGGCGCGATGTAGGTGAACACGGTGAACATGGCGCTCGAGCCGACCACGGTCAGGGCCAGCGCGCCGAGGACCGGGCCACGGCCGAGCACGCGAATTTCCGCCAGTGCTCCGGCGCCTTTCGGTGCCGGCAGGTTGGGCAGGGCGAACCACAGCGCGGCCATGGTGATCACGCCGAGGCCGGTGATGCCCCAGAACGCCGTGCGCCAGCCGAACATTTCGCCAAACCACGCGGCCAGCGGCACGCCGCCGATGGTCGCCAGGGTCAGGCCCATGAACATCGCCGCCACGGCGCCCGCGCGTTTCTGAGGAGCGACCACGCTGGCGGCGACGACAGAGCCGACACCGAAGAACGCACCGTGATTGAGTGACGTCACCACCCGCGCGACCATCAAGCTGTAGTAGTCGGTGGCCAGCGCCGACATCAGATTACCGAGAGTGAAAATCGCCATGAGCCCGATCAGCAAATAACGCCTTGGAATCCTGCCGGTGGTCAGGGTCATCAGTGGTGCGCCGAGTAGCACGCCCAGCGCATAAGCACTGACCAACAGCCCGGCGGCCGGAATGGAAACGCCGAGATCGGCAGCAATACCCGGCAACATGCCCATGGGCGCGAACTCGGTAACGCCGATGCCAAAGGCACCAATGGCGAGTGCAACAAGGGGTGGATTGATACGCATGGAAAGTCTCCTCATCTATGCCGCCAATGCTACGATGCGTGCGTTTACGGCGGTAGACCGCGTTTTTGGCAATCACCTTTGCGCAGGAATCACAAATGGACGTCGGTGGTCGATCAGGTGAAATGGACGTGTTCGTCACAGTGGCGCGCGAGGGCAGCTTGTCGGCTGCCGCACGCGCTTTGGGGCTGACCCCTTCGGCGGTGAGCCGGATCATCGCGCGCACCGAGCAGCGTCTGGGCACGCGCCTGCTGTTGCGCACCACTCGGGCGCTCACGTTTACCGCCGAAGGCGAAGCGTTTTTGCGTGGCGCGCGGCGCATTCTGGCCGACATGGCCGAGGTCGAAGAGGCCATCGCCGATCAAGGCGTGCCGCGAGGCCGCTTGCGGGTCAGCGCCGCCCTCGTTCATGGGCGGCTGGCGATCGTGCCGTTGGTTGCCGCCTTCAGCGCGCGGTACCCGAACATCGTGGTCGACCTCACCCTGGGCGATGAGGTCGTCGACATTCTCGGTGGCCAGGCCGACGTCGCCGTGCGCTTCGGGCATTTGCCGGACAGCCCGTTGACCGCGCGCAGACTCGGCCTCACCGGTCAGGTGGTGGTGGCTTCGCCCGAGTATCTTGAGCGCCACGGCACCCCGCAGGAACCAGAAGACTTGCTGCAGCACAACTGCCTGCGCTTCAACTTTCGCCGCGCCGAACCCAACTGGCCGTTCATTCGCGACGGTCAGGTGTTTTCCTTGAAGGTCAGCGGCAGCATCGAATGCAACAGCGGTGAAGCGCTGGCGCAACTCGCGCGGGGCGGCGCCGGCATCGCGCGGATCGGCGAGTTCAGCGTGAAAGAGGATCTGCAGCGTGGCGAGTTGATTTCACTCTTGGAAAGCTGGAATCCGGGCGATGACGAGCCGATCCATGCGGTGTTCGTCGGCGGTCCGGCGATGCCGGCGCGGGTGCGTTTGTTCGTCGACTTTCTGCTGGAGCATTACCGGATGTGAGCACTGGCGTGTGCGGACGATGACCGGGCATCCAGTCGGGTTTGCCAGCGATCTGCGCGGGCGCGTTTGACCAGAAAATCGACGAATGCCCGGGTCTTGGCCGGCAGTAATTTCTGACTGGAGAAGTACAGGTAGATCTGCCCGGCGTCGACATGCCAGTCCGGCAAAACCCGTTCCAGCGTGCCGTCCTGCAGGTACGGCAACACATCCGGCACCGCCAGCAGCGCGACGCCCAGGCCCAGACGCGTGCACTGACACAACGCCTGCGGATCATTGACCAGCAGGCGTGGGGTGATCTCCAGCGGCGCGCGTTGCCCGTCGGAACTCTGCAGCATCCAGCTGCGAACCTTGCCGGTCTGCACCGAGCGCATGGCCAGGTGATCAAGCGTCGCTAGTTGCTCCAGACGCTCGATACGCCCGTGATCGGCCAGATATTGGCGCGACGCCACGAGCATCAAATGGGCCGGAGCGATGGCTCTGGCGACCACACCCTGGGCCAGCTCGATGCCACCACCGATGGCCGCATCGAAACCTTCGGCGATGAGATCGACCTGACGGTTGTCGACCTGCCATTCGGGGATCACCGCGGGATATTGCTGGAGAAAATCGGGCATCAGCGGCAGCAGAAAATCTTTGGCGAACCCCGGCGCCGCGCTCAGACGCAAAATGCCGGAAGGCGCTCCGGCATTGCCGGCGACATCGGCAATCGCGGCTTGCACGCTGTCCAGCCCTGAACCGACATTCGCCAGAAAACGCTCGCCCGCTTCCGTGAGGGTGAGTTTGCGGGTGCTGCGCTGAAACAGGCGAACCCCCAGATTGCTTTCCAGCTGCGCGACGTTGCGGCTGACTGCGGCAGGGCTCAGGCCCAGGCGTCGGGCAGCGGCGGAAAAGCTGCCCGACTCGGCGCTGCGAACGAACGACAGCAGATTGCCCAGCGTTTCCATACCCACACCTTCAAGCATTGATTGAAAGTGATTCTAGTCAGCTCCTACTACTTGTGGAAGATCAAAAAGCGTCTCATAGCCACATCAACTTCACACATGAATACGAGGCTCGAACATGAACACGATCAGCATTATTGGCACCGGCGCCATCGGCTCGGCCATCGCACGATTGCTCGTCAACGCCGGTCTGCCGGTCAGCATCGCCAACAGCCGCGGCCCGCAGAGCCTTACCGACCTGGCCAACGAGTTGGGGCCGCTGGCGCGACCGGTGACGGCGCAGGAAGCCAGCCGGGCGGATATGGTTTTCCTTGCGGTGAACTGGTCGAAAATCCCCGAGGCGGTTCGCGACCTGGGGCCGTGGGACGGGCGCATCGTGATCGACACCAACAACCCGATCGAAGCGCCGCTGTTTCAGCCGGTCGATCTGCACGGCGTACCGTCCTCGCAAGTGATTGCGCAGCTGCTGCCCGGCGCGCACGTGGTCAAGGCCTTCAATCATCTGTTGGCGGCTTTACTGAGCGACCCCGCTGCCGAGGGTGGCAAACGGGTGCTGTTTTACTCCGGTGAACACGCTGCCAGCAAAGAGCGCGTTGCGGCGCTGATCGCCGACCTTGGCTTTTACGGCATCGATCTGGGCGGTGTTCAACAGGGCCTGTTGGCACAGTTCCCCGGCGGCCCGCTACCGGCGCTGAATCTGGTCAAGCATGGCTGACGGCAAGCCCGGGAAACCGGGCTTTTTTACGCCCAGATCGCGGTCTCGGTATTGATCTCGGCGACCAGCGTGGCGTTGAACTGGCGCTGCCGATGCAAGTCATCGCGCATCTTGGCGAAGTTGAATCCTTTAGCGCCCAACTCTTTTAGTACCAAGCCTGAAACCCGGTAAATGCCGCAGTCGGCACAGTCGACGAGTTGGCCCCCATGGGCCTCGTCGGTCTTCTGGGCTTCGAGTCCGCACAGGTAGCATTTCATGGTTGTTCTCCCGGTTTTGTGATGTTCAGGAGATCATCTTGCGAAGAGGGAAGTTTCATTCAGCTGAGAAAGGCCGGTATTCAGAACGCTGGTCGCTAGGAAATTTCCTACAAGTCGGTGGGACGCAAGCTACAGGCTTACTCCCTTCGTTTGCCGATAATCCGCCCTCTGCTGGCAACGCTGCCAGTCAAATCTCCACGTTCGGAAACGCTGGGCAGCGAACGCCCATCGTTTCATCTACGAGGGCATGCACGCATGAACATCGGATCACGACTGCTGGGCTGGCTCGGCGCATCTTTACTGGTAACGGCGACCGCACCGGCGATGGCCGCCTGTACCTGGAACTCCAGCGACTGGACGCCCAAGCAACTGACCCTCAATGCCGGAACGGTGTTTGCCCCGCGTGACGTCCCGGTCGGCACGACTTTGAATACGACGGGAGGCATCCGCGATCTGCCGTTTGGCGATCGGCTGGTCTGTGGCTTGCGAGCGACTTACAGCACCGCGCTGGTCGGCCCGGTCGTCACCAACATTCCGGTCGATACCATCAACGTGCCGGCCGGCTCGATATTGCAGACCAACGTGCCGGGGGTGGGCCTGGCGATGTACATGACCGGGTTTGCCTCGCAATGGCAAATGCCGGTGGGCAATCCGGCGCGGTTCGTGCCGTTTACACTGACGCTCAATATCCCCACAGCGGTCAGCGGCATGGCGTCGGTATTGGTGCGTTATGCGTTGATCAAGACCGGTGACATTCCGCCCGGCACGCACACCATCAATCAACTGGCCGCGACCGGCACCACAGATCGTGGGCACATTTTCGATCTGAACTTTACCGCCACCGTGACCGTGGCTGGCTGTTCGATGCCGGCTGCCCCCGGCAATCAGATCGACGTACCAATGGGGACCTGGGAAAAGCGTGTGTTCAATGGCAAGAATTCCACGACCCAGGCGCAGTCGTTCGCGATCACGCTCAACTCGTGCATTGCCGGTAGCAACTACCCGTCGAACACCAACGGTTATTTCAACGGCAACTATGCCAACATCCAGATCGATGGCAACAAGACCTCGACGATCATCGACGCGGCCAACGGGGTGTTGAGTCTGTCGAGCGATTCGACGGCGCAGGGTGTGGCGATTCAGATTTTGCGCGATAACGGTACGCCGATGAATCTCGGGCTGCCGGTGCGCCTTACTCGTGTCGTCAATGGGGTGACTTCGGTGCCGTTGAAGGCCCGCTACATTCAGACGGGTGAGGGGCCGACGCCGCAACCGGGGACGGCTAATGGTTATGCCAGTTTTACGGTGACTTATCGTTGATCCTGTATTGAACAGACCGGGTACATATCCATTGCTGCGGTAACGGCGGCTTAGGGTTTCGCCCTTACGGCGAGGCACTTTTTCCAGACGCCGAAAAAGTACCCAAAAAGGCCTGCTCCTGCGTCCGGCCCTCGCAAGCTCGGGTCCCTGCGCTCAGCCTTCCGATGTCGCTGGTTAGGCAAGATCAAGATCAAGGGCACGCGAGCTAACGCTCATTGTTGAGTGGTTAGAAGCGCCGCATGGCTTGAGATTTTCGGTGGATTCGCCCCTCACCCCAGCCCTCTCCCCCTGGAGAGGGAGCCGATTTGTGGGCCGTTCAAAACCTGAATTCGACTCGATATCCCGGGTCTGCGTATCTCCCACATTCACCACGGTCAGTCCCCTCTCCCTCGGGGAGAGGGCTAGGGTGAGGGGCTTTTGATTTTCAGCCTCCAATCCTCCAACGCGCCGGTGATCAAGATCAACAGCAAGCGAGCTGACACTTGGCCGAGGGCCTACTGGACGCTAGGGAAGGGCAGGCGAATACGCTGCGATCCCTGAGAAAATTCCTACAACTCAACGGGAAGCCGGCTCTTCGATGAGCGCTTTCTGCTACCCATAATCACGCCCATCGTTGGCAAACGCCAACAACGTCCGGGTGCAGTCAGCCTGCATTCAGCGGCCGTTTTCTTCTCAGCAGGGCAAGTCCAATGAAGATCGGTTTACAGATGCTGGGCGGTGTTGGCGCCGCGGCGTTGATGTTGGTGGCAGCACCCGCAATGGCGGAGTGCACGTGGGCCTCGGGTAACAATTCCGTGAAGCAGTTGACGCTGACCGGCGGCACGGTGTTTGCGCCGCGTGACGTGCCGATCGGCACGACGTTGAACACCAACAGCACCATGCGCCAGCTCAATTTCGGTGACACGCTGGAGTGTTACGGCTCGGCGATTTACAACACCACGTTGATCGGTCCGGTGGCAACCAACATTCCGGTAGACGTTTTTAGGGTCCCGGCCAATGCCTTGTTGCAGACCAACGTTCCCGGCATTGGCCTGGCCATTTACATGACCGGTTTCGCCGCAGCCTGGAATCCACCGCCGGGGAACCCGAGTCGTTTCATTCCATTCAACATGAGTCGCACAGCTGCCAGCACGGCAACCATGAACCAGGCGATGATGCGATACGCGCTGATCAAGACCGGCGAAATCGCCCCTGGCACCCATACCATCAATCAGCTTGTCGCCACCGGCACCTCTAACATGGGGCCGATGTTCGATTTGACGTTTACCGCCACCGTGACCCTGGCCGGCTGTTCCATGCCTGCCTCGCCGGGCAACCAGATCAACGTGCCGATGGGTAACTGGGAGAAACGTGTGTTCAACGGCAAGAATTCCACGACCCAGGCGCAGTCGTTCGCGATTACGCTGAACTCGTGCATTGCTGGCAGTAACTACCCTGGGAACACCAACGGATATTTTTCCGGTAACTACGCCAATATCCAGATCGATGGCAACAAGACTTCGACCGTCATCGACGCGGCCAACGGGGTGTTGAGTTTGTCGAGCGATTCGACGGCGCAGGGTGTGGCGATTCAGGTTCTGCAGGATAACGGTACGCCGATGAATCTCGGGCAGCCGGTGCGCCTTACTCGTGTCGTCAATGGGGTGACCTCTGTGCCGCTGAAGGCTCGTTATATTCAGACGGGTGAGGGGCCGACGCCGCAACCGGGGACGGCCAATGGTTATGCCAGTTTTACGGTGACTTATCGTTGACAGACCGGATACATATCCATTGCTGCGGTAACGGCGGCTTAGGGTTTCGCCCTTACGGCGAGGCACTTTTTCCAGACGCCGAAAAAGTACCCAAAAAGGCTTGCTCCTGCGTCCGGCCCTCGCAGGCTCGGGTCCCTTCGCTCCGGGATTGATCCGGGCGCAGCGGTTACGGTTTGCTTCGCTGCACCTCCTTCCGCTGTGTACGACTTCGTCGTACGGTCGCTGCGCTCCCACGCCTGGATCAATCCCTGCGCTCAGCCTTCCGATGTCGCTGGTTAGGCAAGATCAAGATCAAGAGCACGCGAGCTGGCGCTCATTGTTGAGTGGTTAGAAGCCTCGCATGGCTTTGGATTTGCGGTGGATTCGCCCCTCACCCCAGCCCTCTCCCCCTGGAGAGGGAGCCGATTTGTGGGCCGTTCAAAATCTGCATTCGACTCGGTATTTCACGTCGGCGTATCACTCCAATTCACCACGGTCAGTCCCCTCTCCCTCCGGAAGAGGGCTAGGGTGAGGGGCTTTTGATTTTCAGGCTGATTCCAAGCCTCAGCCGTCTATGTCACCGGTGATCCAAAGCAGTCGAGTTGAAACTCGGCCCTGTGGGAGCTGGCTTGCCAGCGATGGCGGCCTTTCGGCTCGCCGCCTCTCACTGATGTACTCGCACACACTTTCCCAACCCCTCATAAAACACCTATGGCAGCCCACTTGCCGAAGGTCGGAAATGGCTGCCTGTCATTACCTCTTCAGTAGGAAAAGTCCTACAAACGCACGGAATTTGCCTACATAGCCAACCCTGTCCGATCTCGATAATGGACCCAGACGAAACGCGTTGTGACTTACACATAAACAGTCGAGAGCGCGTCGTTTATCCGTCCCGAAGCCTGCTTGAGGCGAAGGACATACCATCATCATTCTGGATGTGATCATGAAAAATTTTGCTCTCAAAGGTTTGTCTCTGGCGCTGGTCATGGCTGCTGCTTCGCAGGCTGCTCTGGCGGCTGACGGTGAAATCAACTTCGTCGGCAGCGTGACCGATAACACCTGCCCGGTGGTTGTTTCCGACCTGAACGGTTCGGCCGGTGCCGGTGATGTCACCCTCGGCAGCGTGCCGGCTACCTCGCTGGCCTCGGCCGGTCAGATCGCCGGTGGCGGTGCGTTCACCCTGACCATCGACACCACTGCACCAGGCTGCAACGTCACCGGTAAGAAAGCCGTGGTCAAGTTCCTTTCGCTGAGCGGCAACGCCGGTTCCAGCGGTCAGTGGATCGGCCTGCTGCCGGAAGCTGGCGTCGCTACCAACGTCGCGGTGCAGATCAAGGACGCCACCGGCAAAGACGTGCAGATCGGCCTCGATTCTTCGCCATACCTGGACCTGACCCAGCCGCTGCGCTTCACCGCCAACTACATCGCCACCGGTGCGGCGACGTCCGGTCCGGCCAATGCCAAGGCTGCGTTTACCGTCGACTACCAATAAGTCCGGTCAACGGCCGGGGCCTTAGGGTTCCGGCTGTCCTTCCCCTCGCCACGGCACTGATGCCGTGCTGACTTGAGGAAAATGCAATGACGATGTTTACCACCCCCTTCAAGACCACCGCGATCGCCGCGATGTTGCTCGGCAGCACCTTGCTCAGCAGCTTCAGCCAGGCCGGGGTGATGCTCGGCGGCACGCGAATCGTGTACGACGGCAGCAAGCGTGATGCTTCGATCACGGTCAGCAACACCACGCCTGAGGCCTACGCCGTGCAGGCCTGGGTCAACACCGAGGCCGACGACAGCAACACCGCCACGCCGTTTGTCGCGACGCCGCCACTGTTTCGCCTGGACCCACGCAAAGAGCAGATGGTGCGCATCCAGAAAGTCCCCGGCGATCTGCCGCAGGACCGCGAATCGGTTTTCTACTTCAACGCCCAGGAAATCCCCCTGGCCGGCAAGGCGGACGCCAACACCCTGAAGATCGCCATGCGCACGCGGATCAAGCTGTTCTATCGCCCGGCCGGCCTCAAGGGCAGCGCCATGGAAGCCCCGGATCAACTGCGCTGGAGCCTGGCGCAAGAGCAGGGCAAGACCGTGCTGGTGGTCAACAACCCGTCGGTGTTTCACGTTTCATTCATCGGCGTGAAAGTCGCCGCGGGTGGCCAGAGCCTCGAAGTCGACGAGCCGAAAATGGTCGCGCCGATGAGCAGTCAGCGTTATCCGCTGCCGGGCTTTAAAGCCAGTTCCGCTGAGGTGGAGTTCTCCGCCATCAACGACTACGGCGGCTACACCGCGCCGAAAAAAGTCGCCGCAAGCAGCGCGCCTTAACGTCTTCATCCCTTTCCTTGCGAACGAGTCCACGCGCTGCCTGCGCAGCGTGGCGGCAGCGTATTGAGTATTTGTCATGCGAACCGATGCCTCGAACCTTCACTGCGTCACCGTGCCTTTCACCCCATTGCGCTTGTCCGTTGCGATCATCGCGGCCCTGATGAGCAGTGTGGCAAGCGCTGCTGAACCAGCGAAGTTTGACGCCAGTTTCATGCAGTCATTTGGCGGCGCCAGCGCCGGGCCCAATCTCGATCTGGACGCGATCGCCAACAGCGGCTCGATCGGCCCCGGCACCTATCCGGTGGTGATCCGCCTCAACCAGAGCTTTTTCGATCGCCGCGACATGACCTTCGCCAAGGACGAAAAGGACGGCGAAGTGCGCGTCTGCCTGTCCGAGGCGTTTCTCAAGGAGATGGGGGTCAAGGTCGATGCGTTTCTGACCCCGGGCGAAACCTTCCCGGCGTGCATCAACCTCGCCGAGCTGATCGAAGGCGCCTCGGTGAGCTTCGATGCCGGCCGTCTGGCGCTGGACATCAGCGTGCCGCAGATCGCCTTGCGTCGTGATGCCGCCGGTTACGTGGCGCCCCAGGAATGGGATCGTGGGATCAACGCGGCGATGCTCAACTATCAGTTTTCCGCCGCCAACACCCAGAGCGATGCGCGTGGCAACGGCACGCAGTACAACCTCTACGCCAACGGTGGTTTCAACCTCGGCGACTGGCGCTTTCGCTCCAGCTCCTCGTTCCGTCAGGACGAAGACGGGCAGCAGGACTGGCAGCGCAGCAACACCTACGCACAGCGCGACCTGACCGCGATCAAGGGCACCCTGACCCTGGGCGAAAGCTTCACGCCGGGCGATGTGTTCGACAGCATTCCGTTTCGCGGTGCGCAGATTGCCTCCGACATGGGCATGCTGCCGGACTCGATGCAGGGTTACGCGCCGATCATTCGTGGCATCGCCGAGACCCAGGCGAAAGTCGAAGTGCGCCAGAACGGCTACTCGCTGTACACCACTTACGTGGCACCGGGCGCCTTTGAAATCGACGACCTCAACGCCGCGTCGGGCAGTGGCGACCTGGAAGTGATCATCACTGAAGCTGACGGCCGCGAGCGTCGCTTCACCCAGCCGTACGCCACACTGGCGAACATGCTGCGCGAGAAGACCTGGCGCTACAGCGTCACCGCCGGTGAATACAACGCCGTCGATGGCGGCCAGCGCCCGGCGTTTGCCCAGGCATCGCTGGCCTATGGTTTGCCGTTCGACCTGACGTTGTACGGCGGTTTGCTCGGTGCTGATTTCTATCGTGCTGGCGTGATCGGCGTCGGCAAAAGCCTGGGCAGCCTCGGCGCGGTGTCGTTTGACGTGACCCAGGCGCAGACCGACGTACCGCAAGGCACGACGACCGTCGCAAGCAAGGCCGGCAAGGAAAAGGGCCAGAGTTTTGGCGTGCAGTACGGCAAAGCGTTCGAAACCGGCACTTCGGTGCGCTTCGCCGGCTATCGCTATTCCACCGAAGGCTATCGCGACTTCGATGAAGCCGTGGCCCTGCAAGAGCCGAATGACTTCAACAATTTCTCCAAGCGCAGCAAGGTCGAGGCCAGCGTCAATCAGGCGCTCGACAGCTACGGCTCGTTCTATCTGAACGTGAGCAAGCAGAACTACTGGGGCACGTCGCGTGAAGACAAACAGATGCAGCTGGGCTTCAACACCCAGCACAGGGGCGTGACCTACGGCGTCTACGCCAGCAAGACCCTGACCGACAATTTCGGCCAGAACAATCAGGTGGTGTTCACCGTGTCGATGCCGATCGGCCAGACCCGCAGCACCGGCACCTACACCGTAACCCGCAACAACGACGGCAGCCTCGATCAGCGCGCCGGCCTGAGCGGTCGCGACGGCAACCTCAACTACAACGTCAACGCCAACCGCTCCGACAATGCCGGCAACAACGGCTCGGCCCTGGTCGGCTACCGCGCACCGTTCGCCCAGCTTGGCGCAGGCGTCAGCGTCGGCAGCGGTTACCGCCAGACCTCGGTCAGCGCCGCAGGCTCGGTGCTCGGCCACAGCGACGGCGTGGAATTCGGTCAGACCCTGGGCGAAACCGTGGCGCTGGTCGAGGTCAAGGACACCAAGGACGTCGGCATCCTCAACGCCCCGGGAACCAAGACCAACGCCAAGGGTTACGCGCTGGTGCCGTACGTCACGCCGTACCGCAAAAACCGCGTTTCGCTGGACACCAGTGAACTGGACAACGACGTCGATATCGCCGAAGGCGTGACCAACGTCGTGCCGCGCCGCGGTGCCGTGGTCAAGGCCAGCTTCGCCGCCAGCCGCTCGGAAAAAGTCTTGCTGAACGTACGCCTGCAGAACGGCAAGCTGCCGCCTTTCGGCACCACCGTCACCGACGACAAAGGCGCCAGCGCCGGCGTGGTCGGCCAGGCTGGTCAGGTGTTGTTGTCGGTGGGTGAGGGCAAGGTCTACAGCATGAAATGGGGCGAGAAAGCGGGGCAGGGTTGCCGTATCGAACTGGACGTCAGCAAGGCGCCGCTGGTTGACGGTTACCGGGTCATGAACGCGATTTGCCAATAACAGTGCACGGCGATCAGGCCGGCGGCGGATTTTTTGAACGCTGATCTGATCGCACAACCCAATGCATACCAGTCATTGGAGGAGTGCGCCATGAACGAGGCAACGAGTTACTTTTCGATAGCGGTCGCGGTGATCATTCTGCTGGTCGACCTGTGGGCGATTGTCAGTGTGTTTCGCAGCGAGAAAAGCGTCGGCACCAAAGCCGCATGGGCCATTGGCTTGATCGTGTTTCCGGTGTTGGGCCTGATCGTCTGGGGCATCGCCGGCCCGCGCGGCGTCAAGGAAGGGCCGTCATCGCCGGAACACAGCAAGGGCTGATCGGCGCCTGTGCAACACCCGTCGAATGACGGGTGTTGTTGTTTCAACGCCTTAAAACGGTCAGCCTCGCGAGCGTCTGCGCAGCTGCATGAAGGCCTGATACGCCTCGGTGCGCTTGGCGTCCGCCACAGCCTTGGCCTGATTGAAATGCTCCCACATCGCCGCGTTGCGACTGCTCTCGTCGAACAGTCGGTAGGCGATTTCCTCAAGGCGGTCCGCTTCATAAAACAAAGCGTTTATCCGCGCCGGTTCGTCGTCCTCATCCTCACGTGAAAAGCCAGCCGATGACGTCGTTGAAGTCATGATGAAGCCTCCGTCCACACCAAAGCGGTGGTCTCGCGCCATTTCACCTCGGTGATGCCAAACCGTTCTGCCTGCGGTTTCGAAATGGCCTTCAGCGGCGGTTTTCCCGGTTTCGGGATCGGCGCAATACCCGCATCACAACTCGCCCAGTGCCACGCATCCGCGTTGCTCATGTTTTTAGCGCGGATGACAAATGACCGGGGCTGACCGTGAAGCAAGTATTCAATGGTGAAAATATCCGTACGACTCATGAGTTCCTCCTTAGGCTCATAGCCAAAGGAGTTGGCGGGTGTGAAAAAAATTCCAACGAATTTACCGGTGGTCGGTAACTGTAGATCAAGAGCCCCTCACCCTAGCCCTCTCCCGGAGGGAGAGGGGACTGACCGTGGTGACTGGGCGAAATACGCCAGTCTGCGATACCAGGTCGTACGCAAACTCAGAAGCCAACTCAAATCGGCTCCCTCTCCAGGGGGAGAGGGCTGGGGTGAGGGGCGAATTCACCGCCAGACTCCCGCCGGGCATCCATCGTCATGTCGCCAAAAAATCCGACCACTAATCAGCCCACCCAAAACCCCGATGAAACCTTGCCGCCCAACCGCACCTCAACCCATAAACCCACCACCCAACGGGAGAAGACAATGAAAGCCATCGTCTTTCACGGCATCGGTGACATACGCCTGGACGACGTCCCGGACCCGACAATCCAGGCCCCGACCGACGCCATCGTCAAACTGACCGCCTCAGCCATCTGCGGCACCGACCTGCATTTCATCCGCGGCAGCGCCCCGGACATGCAACCCGGGACCATCCTCGGCCACGAAGGCGTGGGCATCGTCGAAGCGCTGGGCAGTGACGTGCGCAACCTCAAGGTCGGCGATCGCGTACTGATCCCGTCGACCATTGCCTGCGGCAATTGCGCCTACTGCCGCGCCGGTTATTTCGCCCAGTGCGACGTCGCCAACCCCAACGGCAAAACCGCCGGCACCTCGTTCTTCGGCGGGCCGAAAACCACCGGCCCGTTCCACGGTCTGCAAGCGGAAAAGGCGCGTATCCCGTTCGCCAACATCGGCCTGATCAAACTCCCCGATGCAATCAGCGACGACCAGGCCATCGCCATGTCGGACATCTGGCCCACTGCGTGGTTTGGCGCGGAAATGGCTGAGATCAAGGACGGCGATACCGTCGCCGTGTTCGGGTGCGGCCCGGTCGGGCTGTTTGCGATCGTCAGTGCCAAACTGATGGGCGCAGGCCGTGTGTTCGCCATCGATGGCCTCGAAGATCGGCTGGCACGCGCGCAGGCGTTGGGTGCCGAGTGCATCAATTTCGAACAGGAAGACCCGCTCGAAACCATCGCCCGCCTGACCGGCGACATCGGCGTCGATCGCGCCATCGATGCGGTCGGCATTGACGCCAACCATGCGCACCACGGCGCCCACGAACCGGCGCAATGGCAGCCGGGCGATGAGCCCTCGCAAGCCCTGCAATGGGCGGTGCAGGCGGTGGCCAAGGCCGGCACCGTGTCGATCATCGGCGTGTACCCGGCCGGGTTCGACAGCTTCCCGATCGGCGCGGCGATGAACAAGAACCTGCGCCTGAACATGGGCAACTGCCACCACCGCAAGTACATCCCCAAGCTGATCGAAATGACCTTGGCCGGCCGCGTTGATCCGGCAAAAGTCATCACCCAGGACGAACCGCTGACCGATGCGATATCGGCGTTCAAAGCGTTCGACAAACATCAGCACGGCTGGATCAAGGTCAAGCTGGAGCCCGGTGCCGATGGCGCTACCACTGCTAAACCGGCGACCGCGTAATCAACGCCGAATGTTCCCCAACCCCGTCAGGAGACACCCATGAAAACCCTCTGCGTATGCCTCGGTTTCTGCTCGATGTTGCTGCTGCAAGGCTGCTTCGAAGGCTCGAACGATGCGCCCAACAAGGAAGGCGACAAGAGCAAGGCTTCGTTGCAGATACAGCAAGGCGAGTCGGCCGAAGAGAAAAAGTAATCGCGCTTTTGCTTACGCGATTCGCCGAACAGATCAGGATTTAGCCTGGGCGGCCAGTGCTGTCCGGGCGTTTTTTCCTGGGGTGATGACATCGCCAATCGGGGATGCACCGTTGGCTCCGTCGCTGCGCTGAAAAAAGGAATTATTTTAACCGGCGGCGACTCTCTCGTTTATGAGCATGCATTTGATGAGGGGAGCTGCCATGACGCTGATCGACATCCCGATCAAGAAGTCTTCACACAGGGCCGTGTCGCATCCGGTCTCTTATCACGATCTTTATGATCGGCTGTTGGCAGAAGATTCTGCGGTTGACCGGACTGCCTACGATCTGCTTCGCCAACAACTGAAACTGGCCGCCGAGCTGCCGCTGGATCTGCCGTCACAGCCTGAGGCTTTGGCGCAATGGTCGGAGGCGCACTGTGCCGATGTCGCGGCGCAATACGCCGAATACCTGTCGGCGCGCCAGCAGGGTGCGGACCGGCGCTATTTCCGCAACAAGTCCCACGCGCTGTATTTTCTCCAGCATGTGGCGCCGACCAAGGAAGTCGACGGCGCCTGGCTAGCGGGCATTCCTACGCACTGGCAGGACCAGCGTTTCGACTACCTGCTCGATACCTATCTCGAGGAGTTGGGCGACGGCGTGCCACGCCAGAACCATGTGGTGATCTACCGCAAGTTGCTGGCCGAGCACGATTGCGCCGACCTGCAACGTCTGGCCGACGAGTACTTTCTGCAAGGCGCCTTGCAACTGGCGCTGGGGCGTTTCGGCGATGAGTTTCTGCCGGAAGTCATCGGTTACAACCTGGGCTACGAGCAGCCACCTCTGCACCTGTTGATCAGCTCGTACGAATTGGCCGAACTGGGCATCGACCCGCAATATTTCCGTCTGCACGTGACCATCGATAACGCCAGCACCGGCCATGCGCGCAAGGCTGTGCAAGCGCTGTTGCGGCTGATCCCGGCAGGCCCGGAGCGCGAGGATTTTTACCGGCGCATGACCGTCGGCTATCGCCTCAACGATCTGGGCAAAGGCTCGACGGCGGTCATTCAGGAGTTCGATCTGCAGCGGGCCGTGGTGTCGATGCTTGAACGCAAAGCGTTCTTCGGCCAGCACATGCATTCCGACTATTGCCGGATCGAAGACCGCACCATCAATCAGTGGCTGGCGGCGCCGGGGCAGATGGCCGATTTCCTCGCGGCGCTGGAGCGCAAGAGCTGGATCAAACGTGGCCAGCCGGTTGAGCAAAGCCGTTTCTGGCGCCTGATCGAGGGCAGCGAAGCGGTGATGTTCGGGGTGTTCAACGGTTACGAAAAACAATTGCTCAGCGACTGGATCACCGGTGACTGCCCGGACAACGCGCACCGGCCCTACGTCGCAAGCAGGGGCGCGGCAGCGGATGAGCAACTCGAGATCGCTGATGCCGAGCAGCGCACGCTGGAGAAAAGCCTGGAAAATCTGCCGCCTGTCGAACAGATGCGCAAGCTGCAACCCTGGCTGCAACCGCAGCGGCACTGGCGTCCGGCCGGGCTGTTTGCGACCCGACGCTTCATTCAATTGCGCGACCGTTTGCGTTGACCACAGGAGGCTGCATGTCGCTACAGGAAACTTCGGATCGAACGCTTTTCGAATTGGGTAAACGCTTGCAGGACAGCGGTTATCGTTTCATCACCCCAACGCCGCTGACCCACGAACGGGTTTATCAGCGTTTTGCCAGCCCGTTGGCCAAGGATTTTCGTGACGTGTTCGGCTGGTCGATGCCGTTTGCCGGTGAGCTGTTTTCCGCCGATGAGTTGGGGCATCTGGAACAGGCGGGGATCATCGAGCAGCAGGGTTCGCTGTGGCGCAGCCATGTGCGCTGGTCGACGCTCAATGACCGCTTGTTCGTGCACTCAGCGTTTCCCACCACCGCCAACGACGCGGTGTTTTTCGGCCCCGATACCTATCGGTTCGCCCGCGTCATCGAAGCGCAATTGCAGCACCGCTTCGCCCCGATCAAACGTGCGGTGGACATTGGCTGCGGTAGCGGGGCAGGGGCGGTGATCATCGCCCGGGCACGCCGAGAGGCCGAGGTGCTGGCGGTCGACATCAACCCGCAGGCGTTGCGCATGACCGCGGTCAACGCAGAGCTGGCCGGGGCTGACAACGTATCGGCCTACCACAGCGATCTGCTGGCCAGCGTCGAAGGCGAGTTTGACCTGATCATCGCCAACCCGCCGTACATGAACGACCAGCATCAGCGCGCCTATCGCCACGGTGGCGGGGCGTTGGGCGAGGGGCTGTCGGTGCGTATCGTGCGTGAAGCGCTGCCGCGTCTGGCGCTCGGCGGGACGTTGCTGGTCTACACCGGGGTGGCGATTCAGGCCGGGCAGGATCCGTTCCTCGAAGCGATCAAACCGCTGGTGGCCGGCGGCAGGTATGCGTGGACTTATGAAGAACTGGACCCGGACGTGTTCGGCGAGGAACTGGTCAAGCCTGAATATGCTCTGGCCGAGCGCATCGCCGTGGTGGCGCTGACGGTGACCCGCGAGCAGTGACGCTTCATCGCGCCACCGCTCGCCGGACGCTGGCTAGCGGTGGCGCCCGCGTGATCGATTGATCGCCAGCAGGCAGCCACCGACCAGCATCGCGGCGCCAGCCACCAGCAGCGGTGACGGTCTTGTCGGCTGGCGCCAGCCGCCGTCCACGCGCCGCTCGCCACTGGGCGGCGAGAACAGATTACCCGACGAGGTTTTCATGGCGGGGCTGCGCTGGATGCCTCGGCGGGTCAGCCAGCCCGACAATTGCGAAAAGCCCGGCAGGAGAAAATGCGCCACGCGAGCGAGGGTTGCCGCACTGCCTACAGTCATCTGCGCTTTTGGCTTGAGCGCGCAATCGACCATCGCGCTCGCCACTCGCTGCGGATCGTAAATCGGCGGTGGCGGCTTCAGCGCATGGCCGGTGTAGTTGGCACCGTCGCGAAAACCCGGTGTATCGATGACCGCCGGATAGATGTTGCATACGTGAATATTCGGCTGGCCGACCAGTTCGCCGCGCAGGGCTTCGGTGAGACCGATCAAGCCATATTTGCTCGCCGAATACGCCGCCGCATACGGCTGCGCCACCCAACTGCCGAGCGACAGCGTGTTGATCAGAATCCCCTGTTGTTGCTGTTTGAAATATGGCCACACCACATACGCGCCGCGCAGATAACCGAGCAGGTCGGTCTGTAGAACCTGTTCATGCACCTTCAGCGGCGTCTGCTCGAAATCGCCCACTGCGCCAACACCGGCATTGTTGATCCAGACGTCGATGCGGCCATTGCCGAATTCCGCTGCCTGCTCGGCCAGTTGCAGCATTTGCTCATTGGAAGTGACATCGGTGCGCACCGCCAACGCTTGTGCACCCCGCGCCGCGCATTCGTCGACCACCTCGGCCAGCGCCTCGCCGTCACGCGCAGCCAGCACCAACCGCGCATGCTCGTCGGCAAACGCATGCGCGGTCGCCCGGCCGATGCCGCTGGAGGCGCCGGTGATGACCACCAGTTTGCCCGCCAGGCGCGGGCTGGGCATTGCGCGTTTCGGTGCGAGGGTTTCAGGCGCCGCGGCCGGCTGCACGGTTTCCGCTTCGTAGGGCACCCGCTCGACGGCCAGGCGCAAGCCGTCGGCCATCACCAGCGTCAGCGCTTCGATCCGGCCGACGACCCGGTCCGGGTAGATCGGCTCGCCGTTGGGATCGAGCATGTCGTAGACAAACGTCTGGCCTTCGAGCCAACCGACCGCGGTCTGCAGTTCGGGGCCCAGGTAATACTTGCCGTCAAGGAAAAAGCCAGGAAACTGCGGCGCGCGCTCGACGCTGTCAATGCGATAGCGCTCACCCGGCTTCATACCGGTTTCAGGGGCGATCATAGGGAATTCCTCCTCCGTTGGTTCTGCGATAGAGAACGGCGGTGAAGGCAGGGTTCCATGCAAAAGAGGAGCGGGCGCTGAATGACGATTATCCAGCGATCTCGCAGCTCCATAGCTCAACGAACGGTTGCGCGCTTGTCGGCGCGCCGACCCAGCGGCTCATCGACTGACAGTCGCCCTCGATGCACAACTGATAATCGCCCGCCTCGGGTGTACGCCCCAGTTTCAGCGGTTGTTGGGGCGGCACGCGGCGCTGGAAGTGCCAGCTGCCGTTGTCCAGTCGCGCGTCATCGGGGATGTCCATGCCGGCGCCATTGCCGCGTACTCGTGCTTCGTGCAGCACCAGACCTTCAGCGATGACGCGGTAATCTTCTTCCCAGCGAATCTTCTCGATGCTGTGGTTCCACGCCAGGGTGAAGTGGCTGACCGGCAGTTGTGCCCAGAGGCTGCCGGCCAGCCCCAGACACAAACCAATCATGCCGGTGCCAGCCCGGCGCGGCGTGAGCGCCAGACGTGCTGAAACAAAACCAGAATGCCGAGGGCGAAGCCGAGTTCATCGGTCAGCGGCAGCGCGACGATCAGCAGTGCCCCTGCGGCAAGACTGAGCAAGCGCTCCCAGACTGCCATTTTGCGTTGCAGAAAACCGGTGGACGCGACGCCCCACAGGCCGACCGCCAGAACGGTTTTCAGCAGCATGTAAGCGCTCATCCACAGATTGTCGCCTTGCAGCATCAACGCCGGGTTGTACACCGCCATGAACGGAATGATGAAACCGGCCAGCGCGATGCGCACCGCCCACAGGCTGATCTTGAAGCCGCTTTCCTTGGCGATCGGCGCAGCGGCAAAGCAGGCGAGGGCGACGGGTGGCGTGAGGTCAGCGAGGATGCCGAAATAGAACACGAACATGTGCGACACAATCAGCGGCACGCCCAGCTCCAGCAGCGCCGGCGCGGCAATTGAACTGGTGATGATGTAGTTGGGAATGGTCGGAATGCCCATGCCCAGTACCAGGCAGGTGATCATCGTCAGGATCAGCGATAGCAGCAGGTTGTCGCGGCCGATGGCCAGAATGTAGCCAGCAAACGTCGACGCCACGCCAGTGAGCGAAACGATGCCGATGATCACCCCCACCAGCGCACAGGCAATGCCCACCGGCACCGCATGGCGTGCACCTTCGACCAAGGCGTGCAGGCAGATCAGCAGGGTCTCGCGACCGCCCTTGATGAATGCGCAAACCAGCACCAGCACCGCAACGACGGCGAAAATCACCGCGATCCCCAGCTGGAAAAAGCCTGTGCACAGCACACCCAGGGCAATCCAGAACGCACAGCGCAGACCGAAGCTGTGCACCCGGAAAATGATCGCCGAACCGAGAATCACAATCGCCGTCAAGGCCAGGCCGACCATCCCGGAAAACAGCGGCGTGCGCCCGGAAAACAACAGGTAAACCAGCACCAGCAGCGGGATCAGCAGATACCAGCGCTCCTTGACCGCGCCGAATGCGCTGGGGCATTGGTCTTTGGGCAAGCCCTGCAGGTTGGAGCGTTTGGCTTCCAGATGGACCATCCAGAACACCGAACCGAAATACAGAATGGCCGGGATCAACGCGGCCTTGGCGATTTCCACGAACGGCACATTGATGGTTTCCGCCATGATGAACGCCACTGCACCCATCACCGGCGGCATGATCTGGCTGCCCATGCTCGAAGTGGCCTCGACGCCGCCGGCAAAAGCCGCCCGGTAGCCGAAGCGTTTCATCAGTGGAATGGTGAATTGCCCGGTGGTCACCACGTTGGCGATGCCCGAGCCGGTGATGGTCCCCATCAACGCTGACGAAGCCACGGCGACCTTGGCCGGCCCACCGAGCTTGTGACCGAACAGGCCCATGGCGAAATCGGTGAACAGCTTGATCATCCCGGCCTGTTCGAGGAACGCGCCAAACAGGATGAACAGGAAGATGTAGGTGGCTGAAACGTAGGTCGGCGTGCCGTACAGACCTTCGGTGCCAAAGGACAACTGATTGATGATCTGGTCAACGCCATAGCCACGGTGGGCCAGTTCGCCGGGCAGGTATTCACCGAACAGTCCGTAGGCGAGGAACAAGCCGCAGATGATCGGCAGCGCAATGCCCATCACCCGCCGCGCCGCTTCGAAGACCAGCGCAATCAGCACCACGCCAACGAGCATGTCGGTCGACGTCAGGTCGCCGGAACGCTGGATCAGATCCGCTTCGAACACCCACTGATACAGCGCGGCGCCGATGCCTGCCAGGCTGAGCAGCCAGGCCAGTGGTTGCCAGGGGCGGCTCTGGCCGTAAGCCGGGTAGCTAAGAAAGACCACCCACAACAGGAAGCCGACGTGCACCGCGCGCAGCACCTGACTGGAGATCGGGGCAAAGGCTGCGGTGATGATCTGGAATACCGAAAACAGCAGCGCTACGTAAAACAGCGCTTTTGGCCAGTCCCGCGGGTTCGCGGAAATGCCGTGATGCTCATCGCTCATTGGCGGCCTGCCTCATGACTACGCTGGAAGGAATCACGGGCGCAGTGGCGACGCTCGGGTCGCCACTGCGCCATGGGGCGATTACAACGCGCCTTTTTCCTGGTAGTAACGTGCGGCGCCGGGATGCAGGTCGATCGGCAGGTTTTTCGCCGCTGTTTCCAGTTTGATGTCCTTGGCAGCCGAATGCGAATTGCCCAGCCGCGTGAGGTTCTCGAACAGCAGTCGGGTCATCTGGTAGACGACGTCTTCGGGCAGGTCGGCGCGGGTCACCAGAATATTGGTGATCGCTACGGTCGGTACGGCTGCGGCCTGACCGTCATAGGTGTTGGCCGGAATCATCGCGCTCTGATACGCCGGGTTGCCGATTTTGCTCACCACCTCAGGCGGAATGGCGATGTAGTTCAGTGGCATCACCGAAGACAAGTCGCGAATCGCCGCCATGCCCAGTCCGGAGGATTGCAGTGTGGCGTCCAGTTGGCGGTTCTTGATCAGCTCCACCGATTCGGCGAAGGGCAGGTATTGCACCTTGCCCATGTCCTCGTAGGTCAGGCCGGCGGCTTTGAAAATGGCCCGGGCGTTGAGTTCGGTCCCGGACTTCGGTGCGCCGACCGAGATGGTCTTGCCTTTGAGGTCGGCGAGGGACTTGATCCCCGATTCCTGGCTGGCGACGATCTGAATGTAATTGGGGTAGGCGCCGCCGAGGGCACGCAGTTTGGTCAGGGGCGCTTTGAAACCGGCGTCTTCTACGCCGTTTTTCGCGTCCGCCACCGAATCGCCCAAGGCCAGCGCCAACTCGCCACGACCGGCCTGTAACAGATTGAGATTTTCCACCGAGGCTTTGGTGGCTTGGACTGAGGTTTTCGAACCGGCAATACCGTCGCTGTAGATCTGCGACAAGCCCACACCGATCGGGTAATACACCCCGCTGGTGCCTCCGGTCAGGATATTGATGAACACCGGCGCGGCCTGTGCCGCGCTGCTCAATGCCAGGGTGGCGGCGGCCAACAGGGCAAAGCGTGTTTTGACTCGCATGGGCAATCTCTCCGTCTTGTTATGGTTGTCAGCAGAGTGTGTTAGCGCTGCACGGCACGGGTGCGGGCATCAGCTCATCCCCAGCCAGGTCGGCAGTACCAGCGAAATCCACGGCACATAGGTAATCAGCACGAGGAACAGCAGCAGAATCATCAGCCAGGGCATCGCCGCCCGGATGGTCGCGGGCAGGGACATGCCGGTCACCGCCGAAGTGACAAACAGGTTCAGGCCCACCGGTGGCGTGATCAGGCCGATCTCCAGGTTGACCACCATGATGATCCCCAGGTGAATCGGGTCGATGCCCAGCTTCATCGCGATGGGGAACAGAATCGGCGCCAGAATCAGGATGATCGCTGACGGCTCCATGAACGCGCCGGCAATCAGCAACACGATGTTCACCACCAGGAGGAACGTGACCGGGGTCAGGCCGGCTTCGATCACCCACGCGGTGATCTGCTGCGGCAGTTGTTCAGTGGTCAGCACATGGGCGAAGAGCATGGCGTTGGCGATGATGAACATCAGCATGATGCTCAGCTTGGCCGACTCGAGCAGCACTTTGGGCGTCTCGCGAAACGTCAGGTCCTTGTAGACGAACAGCGCAATGAACGCCGAGTAGACCGCTGCCACGGCCGCCGCTTCGGTGGGCGTGAACATTCCCGAATAGATCCCGCCAAGGATGATCACCATCAGCAACAGGCCCCAGATGGCCTGGCGTGCCGTGGCGAGAAATTCGCGCAGTGTCGCGCGGGGCAGGGCGGGCAGGTTCTTTTTCACCGCGACAATGTAGATCGCCACCATCAACGCCGTGCCCAGCAGCAGGCCCGGTATCACCCCGGCCATGAACAGCTTGCCGACCGAGGTTTCGGTGGCGGCGGCATACACCACCATCACGATCGACGGCGGAATCAGAATACCGAGGGTCCCGGCGTTGCAGATGATCCCTGCGCCGAAGGCCTGCGGATACCCGGAACGGACCATACCGGCGATGGCGATCGAACCCACCGCTGCCACGGTCGCCGGGCTGGAGCCGGAGAGGGCGGCAAACAGCATGCACGCCAGCACCGCCGCGATGGCCAGGCCGCCACGAATGTGCCCGACACAGGCATTGGCAAAGTCGATCAGGCGACGGGCAACCCCGCCGGTGGTCATGAATGCCCCGGCGAGGAGGAAAAACGGAATCGCCAGCAGGGTGTAATGCTCCGAGGTCTCGAACAGCTTGATCGCCAGCGAACGCACGGAATCGGGACTGAAGAAAATGATCGTCAGAGAGCCTGCCAGACCGAGGGAAATGGCGATGGGCACGCCAATGAACATCAAAGCGAAAAGGGCGACGAACAGGAAGGCGATGGTCATGACTTGTCATCCTCGTGCTCGGCGAGTTTCAGCGCGTCGGCGGCTTCATCGGCCAGGCCCAGTCCGGTCTGGCGGTTGCGCAGTATGCGCACGAGGATTTCGGCAAAACGGATGAAAATCAGCGCGAAACCCAAGGGCACGATCAGCCCGATATGCCATTGCATGATGCCGAAGTGGCCGAGGTCTTCGGCACCGATGCCGGCGTTCATCAAGGTGGCGATCCATTCCAGGCTGGCAATGCACAGCACCCCGGCATAGCCCAGACAGCACAGGCAAGCGAGGATGCCGATGTATTTCTGCACCGAGCGGCGGGCCAGTTTGACCAGCGCATCAACGCCGATGTGCCCGGCCGTGCGCACGCCATAGGCCAGGCCGAAAAAGATCAGCCAGCCAAACAGGGCCTTGGTCAGCGCGGTGCTCCAGGTCATCGCCTGAGCCATGCCCATGATCCCGTCGCCGATGGCGAACAGCGGCGAGCTTGCCGCCGGCCAGTGATCGGCGAGCCAGTAAAACAGGCTGTAGAAATTGTTGAGGATCACGTAAACGAACGTGACCAGCGTCATCGCAGCCAGGAGGAAGACGATAAAGCCTTCCTCGAAGTGTTCCCAGATTCGCCGAAGCGCTTTCATGGCGGGCATCTCACGTCGAGTCAAGACTGGCAGGCGCCACCCCGGCAGCACCTGCCATGCGATTACTGAGCCTTGTTGACGGCTTCGGCGGCGGAGATCAGCTCAGGGCCGATGTCGGCTTCGAACTTCTTCCACACCGGTTTCATCGCTTCGCGCCACTGCTCGCGTTCTTCAGGCGTGAGGGTAATGATTTCCGTGGTTTTAGCCGCGACGATGCGCTGTTTGTCGCTCTCGTTGAGTTGCTGGGCCTCTTTGTTCACATGGGCGGTGACTTCGACGACGATCTTGTCGAGTTCGCTGCGTACGTCAGGTGGCAAGCCGTTCCAGAATTTCGTGTTGGTGATCAGCATGTAATCCAGCACACCGTGGTTGGATTCGGTGATGAATTTCTGCACCTCATGCATTTTCTGGCTGTAGATGTTCGAGTAGGGGTTTTCCGCACCGTTGACCACGCCGGTCTGCAAGCCCTGGTACACCTCGGCGAAGCTCATTTTGCGCGGGTTGGCGCGCACGGCCTTGAACTGTTCCTCAAGCACGGCAGAAGCCTGCACGCGGAACTTCAGGCCACGGGCATCGGCCGGCACCCGCAGCGCCTTGTTGGCCGACAGTTGCTTCATCCCGTTGTGCCAATAGGCCAGGCCGGTGATGTTCTTGCTTTCCATCGACTTGAGCAGCCCCTGACCCTCCGGGCTCAACTGGAAGCGGTCGACGGCGTTGATGTCGTTGAACAGGAACGGCAGGTCGAACAGCTGCAGGCTTTTGGTGTATTGCTCGAACTTGGCCAGCGACGGCGCAATCATCTGCACATCGCCCAGCAACAGCGCTTCCATTTCCTTGCCGTCGCCAAACAGCGAGGAGTTGGGATAGACCTCGACCTTGACCTTGCCCGGCAGGCGTTCCTCCACTAATTTCTTGAACAGCAAGGCGCCCTGGCCTTTGGGCGTCTGGTCGGCGACGACGTGGGAGAACTTGATGATGACCGGGTCGGCCGCCATGGCCGGGCTCATTGTGCCTAACGCCAACGCGCAGGCCAGCGCGGTATACAGGGATCTGAGCATCTACGGACTTCCTCTTGTTGTTGTTATCGGATGGCTCGATGCGTTGAGCGCAATCGGGTGCCGGAACAACAGCAAGTCTAGGCAGAAAATCAGCGGTTGGCGGGCGAACACCGGCAAATTGAGGAAAACGGGTATTGCAGGCTGTTTCAAGAGGGTACATGCGATGTCCGAGTACCCATCCTTCACTGAAACCTCGTCATCACGCCTTAGCGCCCTCGACATGCGTCGAAATCCACTGCCGACTGTAAGCCAGCACGCCCTGAGCAATCGCCGTCGGAAAATGAATGAACCCGTGGGGCGACGCCGGCAATACATGCAGCTCAACCGGCGCCGAGGGTTGCCAGCGCTCGGCGATCAGCAGCGTATCGTCAAGCAGCGGATCGAGTTCGCCGGCAAACAGCAGCGTCGGGGGCAGGCCGGTGAAGTCGCCATACAGCGGCGACAGCGGTGGCTGGCGGCGTTGCGTATCGCTCAGGTCGGGGGTCAGCAAGCGCAACGCGTCGACCATGCCGGGGCCGTCCAGCACCAGTGTATCGGCCGGCGCGTTGCGTACGCTGGGTGTGCCGGTCAGGTCGTAGACGCCGTAATACAACAGCGCACCGTGGATGCGTTGCAGCAATTCGGGCCGGGTTTTCAGCGCCAATAACGTCGCAACGGCCAGATGGGCGCCGGCCGATTCGCCGACCACCACCACGGGCAATCCGGCGAACTCGGCGTCATTCAGCACCCCGCGCGCGGCGCGCAGGCAATCGTCCAGCAGATCTTCGACCGGGGTTGAAACGGCCAGGCGGTAATCGACCGAGACCACCGCCACCTCGCACTCATTGACGATGGCGATGTTGAAGTTGTCGTTCATCTGCGCGTTGCCGATCACCCAGCCGCCGCCATGGAAATCCAGCACCACACCGCGCGGCGGGCCTTTGGGGCGGATGATCCGCACCGGCACTGTATCGACGATTTTTCGCTCGGCCGTCAGGCCATGCTCGCGCAGTTTTTTCGCCCCAACCACCTGACTGACGCGCAGCAGCGCCTGAATCAGGCGCGGCGTCAGGCGGTTGCGAATCTTGAAGCGCGGCAGCCAGGCGAGCTTGCGGTTGAACGCGCGCACTTGCGCCAGTTCGCGCTCACCTTGCGGCCAAGGCGCAGGGGCCGTCATGTGCGGTTCTTCAGCAGGATGGAGAAGTTCAATGCCGCCGCGACACACAGCCACGCCAGGTACGGGAACAGGATCAGCCCGGTGATCAGGTCCAGTTGCAACGCCAGCACTACCATCGCCGCGACGACCAGCCACAGCAGCGTAAGGATGACCATCGCCGCCAATACCTGATGCGCGCCGAAGAACACCGGTGTCCACAACGTATTCAGGGCGATTTGCGCGGCCCACAGGGCCAGCACGGTCTGGCTGCCGGGGATCAGGCTCAAGCGGTAACCGGCCCAGGCCAGCAACAGATAAATGATCGTCCAGGCTACCGGAAACGCCCAGTTGGGTGGGGTGAAGCCGGGTTTGTTCAGGCCTTCGTACCACGCGCCCGGTTTGAACATTACACCGGTGGTGGCGGCTGCTGCGCAGGCCAGAAGGAAGATGAAGAAGGTCATTGCCAGTCCTTAGCTGTGATCAGCTTTTCGGGAAGTGTATGCAAGGGACGCCCGGCGCCGCGAAAAGTTTGCCCGGCCAGCGATGCGGTTGAACCAATAAGCTGACCGGTCGGTCAGGGTAGGCAGTTGTTTTGACTTTCTTCGAGGACCAGACGATGGCTGTTTTTGTTTTGCACTATCGCTTCAATGGTGAGCCACGCAGTTACGAGCTTGAGCTGAAGCAGGCGCAGCTGGCTGAGCATGAGGCGGCCATGCATTTGTTGCAGTTGCATCTGGGGGATGCGGAGAACAGTCTGCTGATGCCTTCGGCGGATTCGACGCCGGAGGAGGTGATGGAGCAGGCTGAGCGGGTGGGGGTGACGGATATTCGGGTGGGTGACCGGAACGGCTGATTTCGTGATGGAAGGGGAGCGTGATTGGGTACATATCCGTTGCTGCGGGTGCTGCGGCTGGCGGTTTCGCCCTTACGGCGAGGCACTTTTTCCAGACGCCGAAAAAGTACCCAAAAAGGCTTGCTCCTGCGTTCGGCCCTCGCAGGCTCGGGTTCCTTCGCTCCGGGATCGATCCGGGCGCAGCGGCTACGGTTTGCTGCGCTGCACCTCCTTCCGCTGTGTCTGGCTGCGCCAGACGGTCGCTGCGCTCCCACGCCCGGATCAATCCCTGCGCTCAGCCTTCCGATGTCGCCGGTGACGCAAGATCAAGAGCACGCGAGCTAACGCTCATTGTTGAGTGGTTAGAAGCGGGTGGTTGGCTGGGGATTGGTGGTGTGGCTGCCCCTCACCCCAGCCCTCTCCCGAGGGAGAGGGAGCCGATTTTGGTTGGTTTTGATATATGCCTTCGACTCGGTATCGCGTATTGGCGTAACTCTCGCATTCACCTCGGTCAGTTCCCTCTCCCTCCGGGAGAGGGCTAGGGTGAGGGGCTTTTGATCTTGATCTTGATCTGGCTTTATTGAACGTTTCCACGCTCCGCGTCACGGCTGCGATTTTTGCTGCACAGGTTGGATTACTCCCACCTGACTGGCGGTGCTTGTCAGGAAATTCCCACAAGAGTACAAATGTACTCCATGACCAATCTGACTCCCCGCCGTACCGCCATCCTGACCTTCATCCGCGAACGTATCGCCGAGCACGGTCAATCTCCAAGCCTCGCTGAAATCAGCGAGGCTTTTGGTTTTGCCTCCCGCAGCGTGGCGCGCAAGCATGTGCTGGCGCTCACTGACGCCGGGTTTATCGAGGTCAACCCGCATCAGGCCCGGGGTATCCGTTTGCTCGGGCAGCCGCCGCGGCCGGAACTGCTCGATGTTCCTGTGCTTGGCCGGGTGGCCGCCGGTGCGCCGATTGGCGCTGATGCCGAGGTGCATGGGCGCTTGATGCTCGACCCTGGGCTGTTCTCGCGCAGCCCCGATTACCTGCTGCGGGTGCAGGGCGATTCGATGATCGAGGATGGCATTCTTGACGGCGATCTGGTCGGCGTGCGGCGCAATCCCGAGGCGCTGAATGGGCAGATCGTGGTGGCGCGGCTCGACGGTGAAGTGACCATCAAACGCTTCGAGCGGCTGGGCACCGAGGTGCGGCTGTTGCCGCGCAATCCGGCGTATCAGCCGATTGTCGTGCGTGACGATCAGGATCTGGCCATCGAAGGGGTGTTCTGCGGTCTGGTGAGGCAAGGCTGATGGGCGCCGTCGTTGCGCTGGATACGCTGTTCAATGGCGGCCAGGTCTGGAAGGGCCGGCCTGCGCCGCCGGCGGCCAGTCCACAGCCGACCGGGCATGCCGCACTCGACGCAGCACTGCCCAGCGGTGGCTGGCCGGAAGGAGCGTTGAGCGAAATTCTGCTGGCCGGCCCCGGCGTCGGTGAGCTGCAACTGGTCTGGCCGACGCTGGCGCGGCTGGCGGCGGCGGGGGAGCGCATCGTGCTGGTCGCGCCACCCTTCGTGCCGTATCCACAGGCGTGGGCCAGCGCCGGGGTCGACCTGCGCCAGTTGTCGGTGATTCAGGCCAGCGAACGTGATGCCTTGTGGGCGGCGGAACAATGCCTGCGTTCGGGCAGTTGTGGCGCGGTGCTGTGCTGGCCGCACAAGGCGGATGATCGCGCCTTGCGACGTCTGCAGGTGGCCGCCGAGTCAGGCCAGACCCTGGCCTTTGCCTGGCGACCGTTGAGCGAAGCGGTCAACCCGTCGCCGGCGGCGCTACGGATTGCCATCGACGCCAGACCAGCGCAATTGCGCATCCTCAAATGCCGAGGTGGTTTGGCGCGTACGGCACCGATTGCTTTTGCCGTGGGGCACTGAGACCGTCATGCGTTGGGTGTGCATTCTGTTCCCGCAATTGGCTTTGGACGCTGTGCTGCGTCAGCGCCCCGATGCCGATGAGCCGTTGGTGCTGCTCAACGGGCCGGCCCAGCGCCGGGTATTGCAAGCGGTCAACCCGGCGGCGCGCAAACTGGGTTTGCGTGCGGGGCAATCGATGACCGCGGCGCAGGCCATGAGCAAAGGGTTTGCCACCGTTGATTACCAGGCCGCCGAAGTCGAGCGCTGGCAGCAGTTTCTCGCGGCGTGGGCGTATCGTTTCAGTGCGCAGGTCAGCGTGCATTACCCGCGTACCGTGGTATTTGAAATCGAATCGAGCCTGGGGCTGTTCGGCACCTGGGCGCAATTGGAAGCGCGGTTACGTCAGGAGCTGACTGATCTGGGCTTTCGCCATCGCATCGTTGCCGCACCCAATCCGGTGGCGGCCAGGATACTGGCCAATGCCTACGATGGGCTGGTGGTGCCGGACGGCGAGGCCTTGCAACATCATCTCGGGCAATTGCCTGTCGACCGTGTTGGCCTCGAACCGAGCGTGGCCACGGCACTTTCACGGATGGGGCTGCGCCACCTCAATCAAGTGCAGAGCCTGCCGCGTCAGACCCTGGCGCGGCGCTTCGAAGCGTCGATGCTCAAACACCTCGACACCCTGTTCGGCGCGCGGCCACTGGCACTGCAATTCTACTTGCCCCCCGATCGTTTCGATGTGCGTATCGAACTCAACTTCGATGTGCAGTCGCATCAGGCGCTGCTGTTCCCGTTGCGGCGTCTGACCGGCGATCTGTCGGCATTTCTTTGTGGGCGCGACAGCGGCGTGCAGCGATTCGATCTGCATCTGGAGCACGCTGGTTTGCCGGACACGCTGATCAAGGTTGGCCTGCTCAGCGCCGAGCGTGATCCGGCGATGCTCTTCGAACTGGCGCGCGGCCGGCTGGAACAGGTGCAAGTCGCGGCGCCGGTGCGCGGCTTTCGCCTGCGCGCCGAAGATCTGCCGAGTTTCGTGCCGCAGTTTCAGGAGTTGTTCGACGACCGCCCGCAACAAACCTTGCCATGGGAGCAACTGCGCGAACGCTTGCGCGCACGGCTGGGCGACGATGCGGTGCAGGGGTTGCGTTTTCAGGCCGATCATCGCCCCGAGTGCGCCTGGCAGTTCGGCGTCGACAAGCAGCCTTGCGCAGGCCTGCCGAGCGTGCAGCGGCCGGGCTGGCTACTCACTGAGCCGCAAAGCGTGCCGGAAGGTTCGGCGCGGATTCTCATGGGCCCGGAACGCATTGAGTCCGGCTGGTGGGACGGCGATGACGTGCGCCGCGATTATTACCTGATCCAGAACCGCGCCGGCCAACAGGGCTGGGCCTATCGTGCGGTGGGTGAGGGCGGTCCGTTGTGGCTGCAGGGCTGGTTTGCATGAGCCGTGGTTATGCCGAACTGCACTGCCTGTCGAATTTCAGTTTCCAGCGCGGTGCGTCCAGTGCGCTCGAGTTGTTTCAGCGGGCAAAAAAGCACGGGTATCAGGCCCTGGCGATCACCGATGAATGCACCCTCGCCGGGATTGTGCGCGCCTGGCAAGCGGCAAAGTCGGTTGAGCTGCCACTGATCATCGGCAGCGAAATACGCATTGAAAACGGCCCGAAGCTGGTGCTGCTGGTGGAGAAACTGGCCGGTTATCAGACGCTGTGCGGCTTGATCACCCGGGCGCGGCGGCGTACGCAAAAAGGCCAGTATCAAGTTTTGCGCGAGGACTTCGACGAGCCACTGTCGGGGCTGCTGGTGTTGTGGGTGCCGGACTCGATCGATGAACAGCGAGAGGGCGACTGGCTTAAACAGACCTTCGGCGACAGGCTGTGGCTGGCCGTGCAGTTGCATCGCGGTCAGGATGATCACCAGCGATTGGCGGCGTTGCTGAGTATGGCTGCCCAATTGCAGATTCGCGCCGTGGCCAGTGGCGACGTGCACATGCACGCCCGTGGCCGCCGCGCCCTGCAGGACACCATGACTGCGATCCGCCATCACCTGCCGGTGGCCGAAGCGGGCTTGCGCTTGCACCCCAATGGCGAGCGGCATTTGCGCAGTGTCGAGGTGCTGCGGGAGCTGTATCCGCAGGCCTTGCTCGACGAAACGGTCGCCCTCGCTCGGCGTTGCACCTTCGATCTGAGCGAATTGCGTTATCAATATCCGAAAGAACTGGTGCCCGAGGGCCACAGCGCCACTTCCTGGTTGCGCCAATTGACCAAGGAGGGCATCGCCTGGCGCTGGAAGAAAGGCGCACCCTTCAAGGTGCTACGGCAGATCAACAAGGAGCTGCAACTGATTGCCGAGCTCGGCTACGAAAGCTATTTCCTCACCGTACACGACGTGGTGCGGTTCGCCCGCGAGCAGCACATCCTCTGTCAGGGTCGTGGTTCTGCAGCCAACTCGGCGGTATGTTTTGCCTTGGGCATCACCGAAATCGACCCGGAACGCACCACGTTGCTGTTCGAACGCTTCATGTCGAAAGAGCGCAACGAGCCGCCGGACATCGACGTCGATTTCGAGCACGAACGCCGCGAAGAAGTCCTGCAATATGTCTTCCGTCGATATGGCCGCGGTCGCGCAGCGTTGACCGCAGTGGTCAGCAGCTACCACGCTGCCGGTGCCGTGCGGGATGTGGCCAAGGCCCTGGGATTGCCGCCGGACCAGATCAATGCACTGGCCGATTGCTGCGGCCACTGGAGCGACGAAACCCCGCCGCTGGAGCGTTTGCGCGAAAACGGTTTCGACCCCGAGAGCCCGCTGCTGCGCCGGGTCTTGAGCCTGACCGGGCAATTGATCGGCTTCCCCCGGCACCTGTCGCAACACCCCGGCGGCTTCGTGATTTCCGAGCAACCGCTGGACACCCTGGTACCGGTCGAAAACGCGGCCATGGCCGAGCGCACGATCATTCAGTGGGACAAGGACGACCTCGACGCGGTCGGCCTGCTCAAGGTGGATATCCTGGCGCTCGGCATGCTCAGCGCGATCCGCCGCTGTTTCGATCTGCTGCGCCGTCATCGCCAGCGCGATTTGAGCCTGGCGACGATTCCAGCCGAAGACAAACCGACCTACGCGATGATCAGCCGCGCCGACACCATCGGCGTGTTCCAGATCGAATCGCGGGCGCAGATGTCGATGCTGCCGCGCCTGCGTCCGCAAAAATTCTACGACCTGGTGATCCAGGTGGCGATTGTCCGGCCAGGCCCGATTCAGGGCGGGATGGTGCATCCGTACCTGCGCCGGCGTAATAAAGAAGAAGCGGAAAGTTATCCGTCGCCGGAGTTGAAAGTGGTGCTTGAACGCACCCTTGGCGTGCCGCTGTTTCAGGAACAGGTGATGCAGATCGCCATTGTGGCCGCTGACTACAGCCCCGGCGAAGCCGACCAGTTGCGCCGCTCCATGGCCGCGTGGAAACGTCACGGTGGCCTCGAACCGCACAAGGAACGCCTGGCCGCCGGCATGAAAAAGAACGGCTATACAGCTGAATTCGCCGCGCAGATCTTTGAGCAGATCAAAGGTTTCGGCAGCTACGGTTTTCCTGAATCCCATGCCGCCAGTTTCGCTTTGCTGACGTATGCCAGTTGCTGGCTAAAGTGTCACGAACCAGCGGCGTTTGCCTGCGCGCTGATCAATAGCTGGCCGATGGGCTTCTACAGCCCGGACCAGATTCTGCAGGATGCGCGCCGGCATCAATTGCAGATTCGCCCGGTCGACGTACGAGCCAGCGATTGGGATTGCAGTCTGGAAACCACCACCGGGCCCCAACCGGCGATTCGCATGGGCTTGCGCATGATCAAGGGCTTTCGCGAGGACGACGCCCGGCGCATCGAAGCGGCGCGGGCGCGTGGAGCGTTCGCCGATGTTGCCGATCTGGGCGACCGTGCGGCGCTCGACAGCCGCGCGCAAGCCTTGCTCGCCGATGCCGGGGCCTTGCGGGGCCTGGCCGGGCATCGGCATCGCGCGCGCTGGGAAGTGGCGGGCGTGCAGAAGCAATTGGGGCTATTTGCCGGATTGCCCAGTCAGGAAGAGCCGGAAGTGCTCTTGCCCAAACCCAGCGTCGGCGAGGATCTGCATGCTGACTACGCTACCGTCGGCACCACCTTGGGCCCGCATCCGCTGGCACTGCTGCGCGGCGAATTGCGCGCGCTGCGCTGTCGCAGCTCGCGGGAACTGCTCGATGTCGAACATGGCCGGCCAGTGAGCATGGCCGGGCTGGTGACCGGGCGCCAGCGTCCCGGTACTGCCAGTGGGGTGACGTTCGTGACATTGGAAGATGAATTCGGCAACGTCAATGTGGTGGTCTGGCGCGATCTGGCCGAGCGTCAACGGCAAGTTCTGGTTGGTTCGCAATTGCTCAGGGTCGATGGCCGCTGGGAACGCGAGGGCGAAGTGCGGCACTTGATCGCTGGACGCCTGAGTGACCTGAGCCCGCTGCTCAACGGCATTCGCGTGCAGAGCCGGGATTTTCACTGATTCCCCGCGCCTGAACCCAACCCCGACCCCTGTGGGAGCGAGCCTGCTCGCGAAAGCGGTCTTTCATTCAACCCGGCCTTCGCCTGATACACCGCTTTCGCGAGCAGGCTCGCTCCCACAGGGGGTCAATTGCGCCTGAAGTCCCAGCTTGTTTCTTGACGTCAAAAAAACCTGTCATCAATGATGGCACTTTGTCATAATGCCGGCCCTTTTCTGCTGCCCAGCGCTTTGCCGTGCCGGGACACCCCGTTTTTCAAGAAGGAAATACTCAGTGAGAATGATCTCCCGGATGTTGGTCTCTGGCGTGGCGATTGCCGTGCTCGGCACGCTGGCCACCACGCTGTCCGGCTGCGCCACGGAAAGCTCCCGCGCGCTTCCGGTGGCCAAGGTCGAAAGCGCCACTCAGGTCTGGACCGGTGTTCGCGTGCCAATGGCGGTGGGCAAATTCGACAACCGCTCCAGCTACATGCGCGGCATCTTCTCCGACGGCGTCGACCGTCTCGGCGGCCAGGCCAAGACCATCCTCATCACTCACTTGCAGCAGACCAACCGCTTCAGCGTGCTGGACCGCGACAACATGGGCGAAATCCAGCAGGAAGCCACCATCAAAGGCCAGGCTCAGCGTTTGAAAGGCGCTGATTACGTGGTCACCGGTGACGTCACCGAGTTCGGCCGCAAGGAAACCGGCGACCACCAGTTGTTCGGCATTCTCGGTCGCGGCAAGACCCAGGTCGCCTACGCCAAGGTCAACCTGAACATCGTCAATATCAGCACCTCGGAAGTGGTCTATTCGACCCAGGGCGCCGGCGAGTACGCCTTGTCCAACCGCGAAATCATCGGCTTCGGTGGCACCGCTGCCTACGACTCCACCCTCAACGGCAAAGTCCTGGATCTGGCCATGCGCGAGGCGATCAATCGCCTGGTCGATGGCATGAACGCCGGTGCCTGGAAACCGGGCAACTGATCGACGCCCATTGCAAGGAGCAACATCCATGAAGCTGAATCTGTCGCGCCCGCTGCTGGCGCTGACCCTGGCTGCCACTACGCTGCTGGCCGGTTGTGCCGGGCCGAAAACCCTGTACCAGTGGGAAGGCTACGAGCCGCAGGTCTACGAGTACTTCAAAGGCGAAGAGCCGAAAGAAGCCCAGGCCGAAGCGCTGGAACGTGATCTGCAGAAAATCCGCTCGACCGGCAAAGCCGTACCGCCGGGCTACCACGCGCACCTGGGCCTGCTCTATCTGAGCATGGGCAAGGACGATCAGATGGTGCAGCAGTTCAATACCGAAAAAACGCTGTTTCCCGAGTCCGGCACGTACATGGACTTTTTGCTTAAAAACGCCAAGGCCGGAGTCAGCCAATGATCTTGCGTACCTGCAAATGGCTGATCGCCGGTCTGGCGCTGACCGTACTGGGTGGCTGCGTCGCGCCGAAAACCGTGGATTACTCGGCGTATAAACAGGCACGCCCGAAGACCATTCTGGTCCTGCCGCCGCTCAATACTTCGCCGGACGTGAAAGCTTCCTACAGCTTGTTGTCGCAAGTGACGTTCCCGCTGGCCGAGGCCGGTTACTACGTCCTGCCGATCACCCTGGTCGATGAGACCTTCCGCCAGAACGGCATGACCACGCCCGATGACATTCATCAGGCACCGCCGAACAAACTGAAGGAAATCTTCGGTGCGGATGCTGCGCTGTACATCACTGTGACCGAATACGGCACTCGCTACATGGTGATCAGCAGCGAAACCGCAGTGACCGCGACGGCGAAACTGGTCGACCTGAAAAGCGGCACGACGCTGTGGACCGGTACGGCGCGCGCATCGAGCGAAGAGGGTGGCAACAACGGTGGCGGCGGCCTGATCGGCATGCTGATCACTGCCGCCGTGAAGCAGATCATCAACAGCTCCACCGACGCCGGCTACCCGATTGCCGGTGTGGCGAGCAATCGCCTGCTCTCCGCCGGCCACCCGGCAGGCCTGCTGTACGGCCCGCGTTCGCCGAAATACGGCACCGACTAAGCCACTACCAGTGATCGTTCCTACGCTCTGCGTGGGAATGCATCCCGTGACGCTCCGCGTCACAGTGGACGCAGAGCGTCCATGGCGGCATTCCCACGCAGAGCGTGGGAACGATCAAGTGGTCAGCCCCAGCCCCCAGCGCCATCTCCCCACCGAAACCCCTGTATCCTGACGCCAAAGTCGATATTCTGCGCCTCGGGCCAACCGACGCCAAAGGAGTGTTCGTATGACCGACAAGAAACCGGAGACCACGGTCGACCGCGTCTATCAAGGGGTTTACCAGGCGATCAGCAAGCGTTCGCTGCGTCCGGGGATGAAACTGGGCGAGGCCTCGCTGGCCGAGCTGTTCAATGTCAGCCGCACCTCGGTGCGCGCGGCGCTCAAGCAACTGGAAGCCGAAGGGCTGGTCACCACCGAGCCCAACAAGGGCGCGTCGGTGTCATTACCGAGCAACGAAGAGCTGCGTTCGCTGTTCGAAACCCGCCGTCTGATCGAGATCGGCATCGTCACCGAACTGTGCCGGCGCAAAGACCCGGCGGCGATGCAGGACCTGCGCGCGCACCTGCTGCTCGAAGACGAAGCCCACGCGGCGGGCGATCACGAACGGCTGATTTACCTGCTGGGTGAATTCCATCTCAAACTGGCGCGCAGCCTGAACAACCCGGTGTTGCTCGACTGGTTCCAGAAGCTGATTTCCCGCGCCTCGCTGTATGCCGCGGCACTGGATGATGACAGCCACGAAGTCTGCCGCGACGACGAACATTTGCGTCTGATCGAGCACATCGAGGCCGGCAACCAGAGCGCTGCCATCGAACTGACCTGCACCCATCTGAACGGTATCGAGAAAGCCATTCTCGACGTCGCCGCGAAAATGAAAACCGGCTACCACCCGCTCAAGCACTTGATCGGCGTCTAGTCGGCTGCACGCCAACAAATCGGCTAATCTCTGATGAAACCAATACGACCGAAGACGCTCGAAACACACGAGCGTCGCGTCGTTCCGGCGTCGCGACAGATCGGGCATTCACCACAGGACACCGAGTCAATCGATGCAGTTTTTATCCGATAGCTACGGTTGTGACGGCTGGAAAGGCGAAATGGCCGAGCGCATCCGCGCGTTCGACTGGAGCCACACCGAGCTGGGCCCGTTGCACAGTTGGCCGGCCAGCCTGTGCAGCGCGGTACAACTGATGCTGGCCTCGCCACTGCCAATGGTGATGCTCTGGGGCCGTGCCGGTTACATGATCTACAACGACGCCTATTCGCAGTTCGCTGGCGGTCGTCACCCTTATCTGCTCGGCGCGCCCGTCGAGCTGGGCTGGCCGGAAGTCGCCGAATTCAATCGCAATGTGGTCGACACCTGCCTGGCGGGCGGCACGCTGTCCTATCGCAACAAACTTTTAGTGCTGTTACGCGATCGCGTTCCGGAGGACGTCTGGCTCGATCTCTATTACAGCCCGGTGGCCAATGATGAGGGGGCGCCGGCCGGTGTGATGGCGATGGTGGTGGAAACCACCGAACTGGTGATCTCCGAACGCCTGCGTCAGGAAGCGGAAAACGCCTACCGCGCCGATAACGAACGGGTGCGCCTGGCGCTGAATGCCGGGGCGTTGCTCGGCTCGTTTGTCTGGGACATCAAAAACAACCGACTCTCGGCCGATGAGCGCTTCGCCCGGACCTTTTCCTATCCGCCCGACCAGGACTTGAGCAACCTGGCCCAGGACATTGCCGACTCGCGCATTCATCCCGATGACCTCGCTTGGGTGCAGGAACGCGTCGCCCATTCGGTGCAAACCGGTGAGCCGTATAACGCCGAATATCGGGTGTTGCGCAGCGATGGCAGTTACCTCTGGGTGTTGGCCAGCGGCGCTTGTGAATTCGACGACGACGGCGCGCCGCTGCGCTTCCCCGGCGTGTTGATCGATATTCATGAGCGCAAGAACGCCGAAGAATCCTTGCTCAAATTCACTCGCAACCTCGAGCAACGCGTAGCCGAAGAGGTTGAGGCGCGGCTCGCGGCTGAAGAGCAGTTGCGCCAGTCGCAGAAACTTGAATCGATCGGTGGATTGACCGGCGGCGTCGCACACGATTTCAATAATCTGCTGCAAGTGATCGCCGGCAATCTGCATCTGCTCGCACGGCATGAGCCGGACAACGCCAATGTGCAGCGCCGGGTCGGTGCTTCGCTGGCAGCGGTCGAGCGCGGCGCCAAGCTGTCTTCGCAACTGCTGGCGTTTGCACGGCGCCAGCCGCTGTCACCGGCAGTATGCAACCCGCAGCAGATCTTCGAAGGCGTCGGTGAATTACTTCAGCGCGCGCTGGGCGAAACCATCCAGATCGATGTGCAGCTGCCGCCGGCACCGTGGCATGTCTACGTCGACCGCAATCAGTTGGAAAACGCCATTCTCAACCTGGCGATCAATGCCCGCGATGCCATGAAAGGCGAGGGCGTGATCGGCCTCAGTGCCTCCAACGTCCAGCTCGACAGCGCGTTTTGTGCCGGTAAAGGCATCAGCCCCGGTGACTTCGTGCGGGTCGCGGTCAGTGACAGCGGCGCCGGTATCCCGCCGGATATTCTCGAGCAAGTGTTCGAGCCGTTTTTCACCACCAAGGCCGATGGCCAGGGCACTGGTTTGGGCCTGAGCATGGTCTTTGGCTTCGTCAAGCAGAGCGGCGGCCACGTCGAGATCGACAGCCGGATCGGCGAGGGTACGCGGGTGCAGTTGTATTTCCCGCGCAGTCTGCGCCCGATCCTCGACGAATCGCCCAATCTGCAACGCCAGCAGAGCGGCGGCAACGAGACGATTCTGGTGGTCGAGGACAACGATGCCGTGCGCACCTCGGTGGTCGAGTTGTTGCGCGAGGAAGGTTATCGCGTGGTCACGGCCGGCAATGGCGATGTGGCGATGCAGATATTGCTCGAAGGCACCGACGTCGATCTGATTTTTACCGACGTGGTCATGCCCGGGCTGATCAAGAGTTCCGATCTGTTCGCCTGGGCCAAGGTGCAGACGCCGCCGCTGGCGGTACTGTTCACGTCCGGGCACACCCGCGACATCATTTCGCGCAATCACCAGCTCAGCCCCGACACCCATCTGCTCGGCAAGCCGTACAGTCCGCAGGCCCTGCTGCAGACGATCCGCGCGGTCCTCAGCAGTTGAGCGTTGCACACTCCTTCAGCAAGGCAGGCCGATGACTTCCAAACGCAGCTCGAAAGCGCCCGCCGGCATGGTCCGGGTTCGCGGCGCCCGCGAACACAACCTGAAAAATGTTGACGTCGATATTCCTCGCGACGCCTTGGTGGTGTTCACCGGGGTGTCCGGTTCGGGCAAGTCATCGCTAGCGTTTTCGACGCTGTACGCCGAGGCGCAGCGGCGCTATTTCGAGTCTGTGGCGCCTTATGCGCGGCGTCTGATCGATCAGGTCGGCGTGCCGGATGTCGATTCCATCGAAGGCCTGCCGCCTGCCGTGGCGCTGCAGCAACAGCGCGGTACGCCGAGTACGCGTTCATCGGTGGGCAGCGTGACCACGTTGTCCAGCCTTATCCGCATGCTCTATTCGCGCGCCGGCAGTTATCCGCCGGGGCAACCGATGTTGTACGCCGAGGACTTTTCGCCGAATACCCCGCAGGGCGCCTGCCCGGAATGTCACGGACTCGGTCGCGTCTACGAAGTCACCGAGGCGCTGATGGTGCCGGACCCGAACCTGACCATCCGCCAGCGCGCGGTGGCGTCGTGGCCGCTGGCGTGGCAGGGACAGAACCTGCGCGATATCCTCGTAACGATGGGTATCGATGTCGACATTCCATGGAAGAAACTGCCGAAAAAGCAGCGCGACTGGATTCTCTTCACCGAAGAAACCCCGACGGTGCCGGTGTACGCCGGGCTGACGCCGGAAGAAACCCGCGTCGCCCTCAAGCGCAAGATGGAACCGAGTTATCAAGGCACCTTCACCGGCGCCCGTCGCTACATCCTGCACACCTTTACCCACTCGCAAAGTGCGCTGATGAAAAAGCGCGTTTCGCAGTTCATGCTCGGCAGCCCGTGCCCGTTGTGTGAAGGCAAACGCCTGAAGCGCGAGGCGTTGTCGGTGACGTTTGCCGGGCATGACATCGGTGCGCTGTCGCAAATGCCGTTGCTGCAACTGGCAGAGGTGTTGCGCCCGGTCGCGGCGGCGGATTATCTCGAACAGGCTGAAGAAAGCAGCGCCACCCTCAGCCATGCGCAAACCCGCGAGGCCCGCCAGCAGCGCGTGGCCCACGGGGGCAGTGGTCATGCCAGCGCGCCGGATGTGCGGCACACGCCGAACCTGTCGCTGGAGAAACGGATTGCCGCACAGCGCATCGCCGAGGATTTGCTCGAACGGGTCAGCACCCTGACCGATCTGGGCCTGGGTTATCTGGCGCTCGAGCGCAGCACGCCGACGCTGTCATCCGGCGAGTTGCAGCGCTTGCGCCTGGCGACGCAGTTGGGCTCGCAGTTGTTCGGCGTGATTTACGTACTCGACGAGCCCTCTGCCGGTTTGCATCCAGCCGATGGCGAGGCGTTGTTCGAAGCGCTTCAACGATTGAAGGCGGACGGCAACACGCTGTTCGTGGTCGAGCATGATGTGGAGACCATGCGCCGCGCCGACTGGCTGATCGATGTCGGGCCGGCGGCGGGCGAGAAGGGGGGGCAGGTGTTATACAGCGGACCGCCAGCCGGTCTGGCCGAGGTCGAGTCGTCGCAGACCCGGCCCTATCTGTTCGGCGAAGCGCAGCGTCCGCCACGGGCGGCACGTAAGCCCTCGGCGTGGCTGAAGCTCGAGGGCATCACCCGCAATAACCTGAACAACCTCAGTGCCGAATTTCCCTTGGGCTGCTTCACTTCGGTGACCGGCGTGTCCGGCTCCGGCAAATCGAGTCTGGTCAGCCAGGCCTTGCTCGAACTGGTCGGCGCGCAACTGGGCCGGCCGACGGTAGAGGCCGAGCCGGAAGAACTCAGCCTTGAAGACGATGCGCCGCAGGTCAGCGGCGGCCAGGTCACGACGGGGCTGGAATCGATCAAGCGTCTGGTGCAAGTCGATCAGAAGCCTATCGGCCGCACGCCACGCTCCAATCTGGCGACGTATACCGGGCTGTTCGACAATGTGCGCAAACTGTTTGCCGCGACCGATGCAGCGCGCGCCGAGGGTTACGACGCCGGGCAGTTTTCCTTCAACGTCGCCAAGGGCCGCTGCGCCACTTGCGAAGGCGAGGGGTTTGTCAGTGTCGAATTGCTGTTCATGCCCAGCGTTTATGCGCCGTGCCCGACCTGTCATGGCGCGCGCTACAACCCGCAGACGCTGGCGGTTCTCTGGCAAGGCTTGAGCATCGCCCAAGTGCTGCAGCTGACCGTCGATGAAGCGGTGACGGTGTTTGCCGAGCAACCGGCGATTCGCCGCTCCCTGGAAGTGCTGCGCGACATTGGCCTCGGTTACCTGCGCCTCGGGCAGCCGGCCACCGAGTTGTCCGGCGGTGAGGCGCAGCGCATCAAACTCGCCACTGAATTGCAGCGCAGCCAGCGCGGCGCGACCTTGTATGTGCTCGACGAACCAACCACCGGATTGCACCCGCGCGATGTCGATCGGCTGCTGGAGCAACTGGATACGCTGGTGACGGCGGGGCACACGGTGATTGTGGTCGAGCATGAAATGCGCGTGGTCGCGCAGAGTGACTGGGTGATCGACATCGGCCCGGGTGCGGGGGATCAGGGCGGCAGAATCGTCGCCGCCGGCACACCGCAAAAAGTTGCCGCCAGCAAGAAAAGCAAGACGGCGGCGTTTCTCGCGCGTGCCCTGAACCGATGACGGCGGCGTCTGGACTGGCGCCATCGCTGGCAAGCCAGCTCCCACAGTCATCCTTGGTGTTGCCGAAAATTGGTGCACGCCGGCAATCCCTGTAGGAGCGAGCCTGCTCGCGAAGGCGTCCGTCCAGCCAACTCATCCGCAGCTGACACAACGCTTCGCGAGCAGGCTCGCTCCCACAGGGAAAGGGGTGTGTCGGCTATTCCTGCACCACTGCAAAACTGTGTGGGAGCTGGCTTGCCAGCGATAGCGGCAGCCCAGCCCACACCTCTGCAGCTGACACAACGCGTCACGTTGACTGTAGTCGCTTGGCATCAGGCTGCGATGTATTGAACGAATCCATAGCGTGCGGCTTCGAACGTTACAAGCCGACGTTTTTTCCAGTCGTGCTGGAACAACAATGCTGGACTATGAATGAGGTGCCCATGAACGATCAAGCGTCGCAACAGCAACATCAATCGCCTGATTCGATCAACCGCAACGACCCCGCGATCGACCCGCAAACACCGGGGCAAACCACGCCCGCACCCAGTGAAGAAGGTAAGGCGGACAGTGCGCGCAGTGACGTCGATCAGAAGCAGCATCACGACGATAACAGCAACGACTTCAGCCCCGGCTTCAAGCCCGATCCGGACCGACCTGCGCCAGGCGAAAGCACCGATGCCGATATCGATACTGATGGTGGTTGATTAGCGCAACGCATATAAAAAAGCCGCATCCATGGATGCGGCTTTTTCTCGCCCGGGCGTTTATTTGCTCGGGTGCTTGGCTTGCAGCTCTTTGGCATGGGCCAGGTGTTTTTCCAGCGCCGGGAGCATTTTCTGTGCAAAGGCTTTGAGTTCAGTCGCACCCTTGGTCTTGTCATCGGTCACGGTGTTCGCCTGTTTCTTGAACAGCTCGATGGTTTCCTGATGCGCCATGACCTGGTTATTGGCATAGGCCGCATCGAAGGATTCATCGCGCATGTCGAGAATCTTTGCCTTGGCCTGTTTGGTCAGGGTGGTGGTGTCCGGAACTTCGATGTCGTTGGCTTTGGCAATCTTCGCCAGCTCATCGTTGGCCTTGCTGTGATCAGTGATCATCTGGTTGGCAAAGGCTTTGATGTCGGCGGACTGGCTTTTTTCCAGGGCCAGGCGACTGGTTTCGATTTCAGCGATGCCACCGGCGGCGGCGTTATCGACAAAGTCATTGTCGGTCGCGGCAAAGGCGCTGCCCATGCCGGCAGACAGGGCAACAGCCAGAGCGAGATGACGCAGGTTGAATCCGTCCATTGGGTATCTCCACGCAGGTTTTTGTGAGCGTTATCCAATGGAACGAGCGCAGACGGCAAAGGTTTTATCGCATTTACGACAGGGCGACGAACGGCAACCGCTGGTCTGACAGAGTGTCGACAGACGCCTGCGGGTGAGGCCATGCTGATAACGAGTCAGCGCATCGGTCGCGTTGATTGTCGATCAATTGATGGAGGTGTTTCATGCCGGTTTCACATGATCTGTATCAGGACCTGGGTTGCAAGAAGGAAGAGATCGAGCAAAAACGCTCCGAGGATCCAAAGCTTGATTCGTTGGTGAATAAATACTTCGATGTCGACAAGGCAGTGGTCGAGGCCGAGAACGCCCAGTCAGACGCCCCCACTGACGACGAGCTGAAAAAGCTCAAAGAGAAGCGTGTGATCGTCAAGGAGCAGATCGTCGCCCAACTGGCCGGGCAACCGCTGACGGGCCAATAAGCGGCCGACCGGCGGTCACTGACTGACCGGAACGACCATTGCCAATGGCACCTCGAATATTCAGAGTCCCCCCAAAACTGACTCTTGGCGAGGTGCCTTATGAACGACCCCAAATTCCCCAGTGAAGAGCAGGGCGGATTCGATCCGATCCCTACCCGCCCCGAACCGAACAGCCCTGCGCATACCACCGCGAATCCGCAAAAGCCTGTGGAAGACCTGCCCGAGGATGAAGATCCGGACAAGTTCGACAGGTCCAGCAACTGACGAGCGTGTCGTTGGCGAGCCGACTTACGCTGCATGCTGTGGAGCTCAGCCCGCCAACGGGTGACGCTTGGCTATAGACTGCGCTCAGCGCCCATGCGCCGCGTCTGCCAACTGCCCGGTATCGACCCGCACAAACACCGAGTCGCCCACCGCCGTCAGCACTTGCCCTGCATACACCTCGCAAATCACCCGCGTCTTGCGCCCGACATCACCGTCAACCCTGGCCCGCAAGATCAGCGGCACGCCCATCGGTGTCGGTTTGATGAATTTGATGCCCAGAATGCCGGTGACACAGTCGATGCGTGGCAGGCTGCCGGCTTCGCGGTTCTCTGCGCGGTAGTGGTAGGCCATCGCCGTCCAGTTGGAGTGGCAGTCGACCAGCATGGCGATCAGGCCGCCATAGACCAGGTCTGGCCAGCCGCAATATTGGCCGTCCGGCAAATGCTCGGCGATGACGTGGATGCCGTCGTCGTGCCAGCGGCTTTTCACGTGCAGGCCGTGCGGGTTGCGGCCGCCGCAGCCATAGCAGACGCCTTCGGGCGCGGCGAGGTCTTGCAGGGGCGTGTCGAGGCTGGACATGGTTTTTTTATCCTGGAGTGGTGAGCCCGGTCAGACGCAGGCGATTGCGTCCGCCGCGTTTGGATTCGTAGAGGGCGAGGTCGCCTTGTTCGATCAGCGCGGCGAGACTGGCCGGCGCCGTGTCGAACGCGGTAGCGCCGATGCTCAGGGTGACGGCGGCCGGCGTGGCAAAGGCCTGTGACGCCATGGTCTGAAACTGATCGCGCAGGGTGTTGCCCAGTTCGACGATGCGTTCACTGGCGGCGTTGTTCAGCAGAATGACGAACTCGTCACCGCCGAGTCGCGCCGTTAATGCATTGCGCGGCAGGACCGCGAGGATCATTTCGCTCAAGGCGATCAGCAAACGGTCGCCGGCGGTGTGGCCGTACTGGTCGTTGACCAGTTTGAAATTGTCGATGTCGATCAACAGCAGGGCGCCGGGCTGTTGCGGCGAAACCTGTTGCAGCAGGCGCGGCGCACGTTTTTCCAGGGCGCGGCGGTTGTACAGGGCGGTCAGCGGGTCGCGCTCGGCGAGGCGGGCGATCTGCTTTTCGCGGCGGTAACGCTCAGTACCGGTCATCGACAGCGCAATCAACATGATCGCCATTGCGCCTTCGACCAGAGAAATCTGAATGATCTCGCCGCGAAACGCTGCCAAGTCGATCAACGTGCCAGGAATCACCACGGTCAACGCTTTGGCCACGTAGAACAGGCCATGGCCGAGCAGCACAAACCGCAATTGCACCGCGCCGACACTCAGCGACTTGCCGTGCGGGCGCAACAGCGAACTGGCCTTGAGCGTCGGGATCGCCACCAGTAGCGAATTGGCGACCAGCATGGCTTTCGACCACAACGGCCCGTCCGGCAACAGCAGCATCACCAGCCAGGTCAGGAAAATCAGGTACCAGGCCGGCGACAGCCGTGTCTGGGTAAAACGCGCAACGCCCAGCAGGAAAAAGAAGTGCGCGGTTACCAGCAAGCCGTTGGCGAACCAGATGCCTAGCCACAGGAAGCCGCTGCTGCGCATCAGGGCGAGCGTTGAGCCGACGCTGATCGTGGCGAAACCGGCGCTCCAGAACAGTAGCGAGGATTCACGAATGCTGCGCCATTCGATCGCCAGGTACAGCGCGGCAGCGGCTGCAAGCGCGATGGTGATGGTGAGCATCGTTGGCGGGTCGAGCAGCATTTCCGGGCGGGCCTGTCTGGTTGGGCGGTTGGGCCGGCAATTGTAAGCGTTCGGGCGGATTTTTCGCAGAGGGCGCGGTCGGCCTGCACCGCCGCGCCTTGGCTTATTGGCTGGCGTCGAGTACCACGCGGTAGCGCGCCTTGCCACTGCGCAGGTGATCGACAGCCTCGTTGACCTTGCTCATCGGGAACATCTCGACCTGCGGCAGAATCTGGTGCCGCGCGCAAAACTCGAGCATGGTCGCCATGGTGCCCGGCGAACCGACCGGGGAGGCGGACAGGGACTTCTGCTGCGGGATCAGATCGAACACATGCACCGGAATCGCGCTGGGTACGATGCCGACGAAATGCAGGCGGCCATTGGCGCGTAGCGTCGCCAGCATCGTCGGCCAGTCGAGGTCGGCGTTGGCGCTGATCAGCAGAAAGTCCAGGCTGCCGGCAATCGCCTTCAACGCGTTGCTGTCGGTCGAGGCAACCACCTTGTGCGCGCCGAGCCGCTTGGCCTCGTCCTGCTTGTTCAACGACGAGGTGAATGCGGTGACTTCGCAGCCCCACGCGTTGAGAAAGCGCAGCGCCAGATGCCCCAGCCCGCCAATGCCGACCACGCCAACCCGGTCGGTCGGTTTCACGCCGAACTGCAGCAACGGGTTGAACACCGTGGAACCGGCGCAGAACAGTGGCCCGACCAACGCCGGATCAAGGCTGTCCGGGACTGCAACCGCCCAGGCCCAGTGCGCACGCAGGCGATCGGCGAAGCCGCCGTTGCTGCCGATGATGGTCGGTTGCGCGCTGCCGCACAGTTGCTGCGAGCCGGACATGCACGATGAGCAATGCATGCAGCTGCCTTTGTACCAGCCGATACCGACACGCTGACCGAGCTGCAGGCCGCGTACTTGCGCTCCCATGCGCACGATTTTGCCGACGGCTTCATGGCCGGGCACGAACGGGTAACGGCTGATGCCCCAATCGTTATCGATCAGCGACTGGTCGGAGTGACAGACGCCGCAATATTCCACCGCCACTTCGACCTCTTCTTCGCCGAGGGGGCCGGGATCATAGCTGTAAGGCTCGAGCGGGGCGCCGGCGGCGGTCGCAGCCCAGCCATTGAAAGTTGTGGGTTCACTGTTGCTCATGACGCACCTCCGGTTCGACTGACGGGACAACGCCCGGCAAGTCTAGACGGTCATGGCGCGGGCGCGAGCCAGGTGTCGACCACGCGGCGGTCCAGCTCTTCCCAATACGCCATACCCAACACGCGCGTGGTGTTGAGCCCGCGCAGGTAACCGCGCAATTGGTTGGCGGTGTCTTTGATCAGTTCTGGATCACGACGGTTTTTGTCCAGCAACACACTCTCGTACTGCACCAGATACTCGGCCACGCGGTCGCGGTATTCGGCCAAAACGGCGTCACGGATCAGGTCAAACGTTCTCAAGGCAAACCTCACGGGTCTTTGTCGTTGTATTGGAGTGTCTCGCAGTCTGCGCGCACGCAACTATTGCTAGAAGTAATAGTGACCATCAAGAAACGCAAGTTCTGCTTTGACGGCAATCGGCGGAAAATCGCCTCCATCGACCACGCCGCTCAAGGAAATTGCGCGATGAACATTCTGCCCCGACTGGCTTTGCTCGCCCTGCTGACCGCTGGCGCGATGTTTACCGCACCGACCTACGCAGCCGACGCCGGGGCGTGCCACTTCCAGAGCCTGGGTGGCAGCAGCGCGACCTTGCAGCCTTCGCAAACGGTCGGTGTGTTGCTCAGCGCCAACACGCTGGACAACCTGCAATACCTCGAGCGTTACCACGACATGGCGGCCAACGGCGCGAAAGATGCGCTGGATTCGCGGATTCGTGAGGCCTTTGTCGGCAGTTCCGATCCGGAGCTGGCCGTCGACTGGCTGGTGAGTTCGCTGCAACAGCAGTTTCTCTCGGTGACGGTCTACGACAGTCTCGATGCGCTGGTGCAGGCGCATCCGGACGTGGTGGTCAAGCTCGACACCTTCAACCGTTTGTTGACCCAGCGTAACAGCCTGGTCGAAGCGCGGTTTACCGCACGCTTCTACGACGCTGATCTGCAGTACATCGGCAAGGCTGAAGGTGCGGTGGAAAAACAGCTGCCTTCGGTCTGGGTGCATGACCAGGCAGCCCCGGCAATTGCCGCGCAGATCGATAAACAGCGCGACCTGCAATTCGACGCCTTGAAGCAATTCGATGTATCGCTCAAGGCGCTGGTGGCGTCGAGCTGATTTATCAAAACATGAATGGCGACGGCGGCTCCGTGAGGCTGGACCGTTGCTGGTTGAACCGGACTTTTATTTTCAGGATTACCCCGATGCGTCTTTTATTCATTCCTGCCATGGCTGTCGCTTCCTCGTTGCTCGCAGGCTGTGCTTCGGCGCCGAATAACCCGAGCCTGACTTTACAGACCAGCAAGACTCCGGCGCAGTACGCCGAGTGTGTGGTGCCGAAGTTGCAGGGCAGTGCGCTGAACCCGATGGTTTCGCAGACCCAGCGCAGTTATCGGATTGTGGTGCCGAGCAAGATTTCCGCGGACAACGTGCTTGAGGCTTACAAGGCGGGGAATGGCGGCAAGGTGTTCATTTATGAGCGGCATTTGCTGGCGTCGAATTTGCTGCCGTCGAGTTTTGAGCGGGCGGCGCAGGATTGCATCTGATTTTTTGATTTGGCTGAGCTCCTTTGGTTGGCCGCAACCAACCAATTCCTTTGCCCCACGCCTTTTTGGTTGTGGGGTTTTTTTTTGTGTCTTGGCGGCCTTCGGGCCGACCATGCTCGGGTTGTTTTGGGTGTATATCCGTTGCTTCGGGGGTTGCGGCTGGCGGTTTCGCCCTTACGGCGAGGCACTTTTTCCAGACGCCGAAAAAGTACCCAAAAAGGCTTTGCTCCTGCGTTCGGCCCTCGCAGGCTCGGGTTCCTTCGCTCCGGGATCGATCCGGGCGCAGCGGCTACGGTTTGCTGCGCTGCACCTACGTCCGCTGTGTCTGGCTGCGCCAGACGGTCGCTGCGCTCCCACGCCCGGATCGATCCCTCCACTCAGCCTTCCGATGTCGCTGGTTAGGCAAGATCAAGATCAAGGGCACTCGAGCTTCGCTCATTGTAATGAGTGGTTAGAAGCGGGGGGTTGGCTTGGGATTTGTGGTGTGGCTGCCCGTCACCCCAGCCCTCTCGCCCTGGAGAGGGAGCCGATTTTGGCTGGATTTGAAATTTGCGTACGACTCGGTATCGCAGGTCGGTTTAGCTCTCGCATCCACCTCGGTCAGTCCCCTCTCCCTCCGGGAGAGGGTTAGGGTGAGGGGCTTTTGATTTTGCTTTCAAGTCTGCATTCGACCCGGTATTTCACGTCGGTGTATCTCGTCCATCCACCACGGTTGTTCCCTCTCCCTCGCGGAGAGGGCTAGGGTGAGGGATGGAGCCGGGCCGGGAATCTTGCGGTGAAGCAGGTTCCCGCCTGGGCGTCTGACGTCACGTGCAATGTGCCGTTGTGCGCTTTGGCTATCTGTGCGGCGATGTACAGGCCCAGGCCCAGACCTTCGCGGCTCTGCTCGGCTTCGGCGCGGGTGAACGGTTCGAACAGCCGCGGCAGCAGTTGCGCCGGGATCGGGGTGCCGTGGTTGGTCAGGGTGATGACGATCTCGTCGTGTTCGGCGCAGGCTTTGAGCACAATCGGTACGCTGTTCGAGCCATGGGTGGCGGCGTTGCTCAGCAGGTTGGAGAGCAATTGACTGATGCGCAGCGCGTCGCAGTAGACCCCCGTCGGTACATTCAGATCATGAACGAAGGTTGCCTGCGGATAGGCCGCCTGCGCTTCGGCAATGCTCAGTTGCAGGACCTGCTCCAGGTCGTTTACGAACTTGCGCTGCACGGGAATGCCGCTGCCGAGGCGACCGCGGGCGAAGTCGAGGATGTTTTCGATCAGCACACCCATGCGCACCGAGCTGTTGCGAATCGCCGCGATCAGGTTCAGCGAGCGCTTGTCCTCGGTTTTGCTGTGCAGCAGGTCGGCGCTCATGCGCACGGCGCTCAGCGGGGTGCGCAGGTCGTGGCCCAGCACGGCGATGAATTGCTCGCGCAGGCGCCCGAGTTCGTTGGCGTTGCTCAGTTCGACGGTGGTCGCTTCCAGACGGCTTTGGGTGTCCAGGCTCATGGCAATCAATTGAGCGAAGAGGGTGAGGGTCTTGGCGATCGCCGGTTCGTCGAGGTTCGCCGGTACCGAGTCGATCGCACAAAGGGTGCCGAAAAAGTCGCCGTTGGCCTGGATGATCGGGATGGAAATATAGCTTTCCAGCCCGTAGGTCTTCGGCGTGTGGTGCACGGAGAAAATCGGGTGCGCACTGGCGTGGCCGAAGATCACCGGTTGCTGGTGCTGGCGGATTTCATGGCAAATGGTCGATTCGAGTATCAGTTCACCGCCCGGCAGCAGGCCGAAGTCGATTGAATCGTCTACAGCGCAGGCCACCCAGTTACGTTCGGTCACCCGGGCCACTGCGGCAAAGCGCATGCCGGTGAGGTGTTTGACCATGCTCAGGATCACCGGCACCGCGTCAATGCGGTTGATGGCTTCGATGTCGGGGGCAAATGCCGGGTTGGTCATGGTGCGGTGCTTCTTGAGGAATTTGCTGGGAGACTATCGTGGATTGCGGTTGATGACTAATAGCCGGTAGCGAAAACAGGGTGCTCCCACGCCCGGATCAATCCCTGCGCTCAGCCTTCCGACGTCGCCGGTGAGTCAAAAGCAAGATCAAAAGCACGCGAGCTAACGCTCATTGTTGAGTGGTTAGAGGCAGGTGGTTGGCTTGGGATTGGTGGTGGATTCGCCCCTCATCGGAACGCCGCCCGCCCAGCCCTCTCCCGAGGGAGAGGGAGCCGATCTATGGGCTTTTCAGAATCTGAGTACGACTCGGTATTTCAGGTCGGCGTAGCTTTCGCATCCACCACGGTCAGTTCCTTCTCCCTCTGGGAGAGGGGTAGGCGGGCGGCGTTCCGATGAGGGGCTTTTGATGTACTCGGTCCACCTGTGGGAGCTGCCCGGGGCGATTTCAGTTCAAATCATCTGCACTGTGGCGTTCCGGCACTTGGCTGGCTTCATCGCCCCAGGTGCGGTTGACCCGCTGCCCACGCATCACCGCCGGGCGTTGGGCGATGTCTTCGGCCCAGCGCTGCACGTGGGTGTATTCGTGCGCGGCGAGGAATTCGGCGGCGGAGTAGACGTTGTTGCGCACCAGTTGCCCATACCACGGCCACACCGCGATGTCGGCGATGCTGTACTCATCGCCGGCCAAGTAGGCGTTTTCGGCAAGACGCTGGTTGAGCACGTCCAGTTGCCGTTTGGCTTCCATGGTGAAGCGGTTGATCGGGTATTCCAGCTTTTCCGGTGCATACGCGTAGAAATGCCCGAAGCCACCGCCCAGATAAGGCGCCGAGCCCATCTGCCAGAACAGCCAGTTGAGCGTTTCGGTGCGCCCGGCCGGGTCTTTGGGCAGGAATGCGCCGAATTTTTCTGCCAGGTACAACAGGATCGAGCCAGATTCGAACACGCGGATCGGCGGTTCGACGCTACGGTCCAGCAGCGCTGGAATCTTCGAATTCGGGTTGACCTCGACAAATCCGCTGGAGAACTGATCGCCTTCGCCGATGCGGATCAGCCAAGCGTCGTACTCGGCGCCGGCATGCCCCAGCGCCAGCAGTTCCTCAAGCAGGATGGTCACTTTCACGCCGTTGGGCGTGGCCAGCGAATATAGCTGCAAGGGATGCTTGCCGACCGGCAGGGTCTTGTCGTGAGTCGGCCCGGCGATCGGGCGGTTGATACTGGCGAAGTGGCCGCCGGACGGGGCTTCGTGTTTCCAGACTTTGGGCGGAACGTAAGGCGCATTGCTCATGAATCGGACCTCATCGTGGGCAGGCTGAAAGTAGGTCATCACCGTAAGGAAAATTTCCGGCGCATGCCAGCGTTAGTTGCTGGTGGATGATCCTGACACGGAGCGGCCGAGCGGCATCGCTGCGCTACTTGCGCCAATGCGCTGACAGCGGGCCATGCGCGCCCGAGACCGGATCGCTGCGCGGATAGTCAAGTTCATCCATCGCTTGCAGTTGCGCGGGACTCGGCGCATCCGTGCAGATATCGCCTTGCTGCCCCGGTGGATACGCGCCGACCACGAGAAAGTCGGGGCTGGATTCCAGGCTGCAATGGCCGGTGCCGACCGGCAGCAGCAAGACATCACCGGCACTGACTTGCACCTCGCGCCCACCGGGACCGCCGAGCATCAACCGCGCATGCCCCTGGGCGACGCCCAGCACTTCGTGGCCCTGGGTGTGGTAATGGTGGAAATCGTAAACGTGGTAGCGAAACTGCGGCGGCCAGCCATTGGCGCGAAAGGTCTGTTCGAACAGCGCGGCCGGGTCGTCGCCTTCGAGGGCAATTGCGCTGGAATACACCAGCACCGGCAATTGCGGATTGTTCGGTACCCAGTCGTTACGCTCCAGCAAAAAACTCATTACGTCAGTCATCATTCGTCCTCCGGCGGTCGTTGTGCAGTCGACCGCGGGCGAGGGCAAACGCCTCAGAAAAACTCGTCGAGTGGCTGACCAAAGGCTTTTCGACGCGTCATGGCATGTCGCTGGCAAAGCGCTCACCAACGTAAATTCATCGAAACTTCGCCGTCCGGCCGATGGTCCAGACCCATACACCTGCCGGCGCGTGCCGCGTCGCAAATGCACCCTGTAAACGGTGAAAGGCGAGGATCAAGATGACGATGACAGTGGGAGATTTTCTGGTCGAGCGGCTCAGTGAATGGGGCGTGACGCGCATTTTTGGCTACCCGGGCGACGGCATCAACGGCGTGTTCGGCGCACTGAGCCGGGCGCAGGGCAAGATCGAATTCGTTCAGGCGCGGCATGAGGAAATGGCCGCGTTCATGGCTTCGGCCCATGCCAAATTCACCGGTGAGCTGGGCGTGTGCATCGCCACGTCCGGCCCCGGCGCTTCGCACCTGATCACCGGTCTGTACGATGCGCGCATGGACCACATGCCGGTGCTGGCCATCGTCGGCCAGCAGGCGCGCACGGCGCTGGGCAGTCACTATCAGCAGGAGCTTGATCTGGTGTCGATGTTCAAGGACGTCGCCGGCGCGTTCGTGCAACAGGCCTCGGCACCGGCGCAGGTGCGCCATCTGCTTGATCGCGCGGTGCGTACGGCTGTCGGGGAGCGGCGGGTGACGGCGATCATCCTGCCCAATGATTTGCAGGATCTGCCTTACGAAGCACCGCCCAGAGCCCACGGCACGGCGCATTCAGGCGTCGGCTACAGCAAACCGAAAGTGCTGCCTTACGAGGCGGATCTGCAGCGCGCTGCCGACGTGCTGAATGCAGGCGAGAAAGTTGCCATTCTGGTCGGTGCCGGGGCTTTGCAGGCGACCGATGAGGTGATTGCCGTGGCGGAAAAACTCGGCGCCGGGGTGGCCAAGGCGTTGCTTGGCAAAGCCGTGTTGCCCGACGAGTTGCCGTGGGTCACCGGCAGCATCGGCCTGCTCGGCACCGAGCCGAGCTACAAGCTGATGAGCGAATGCGACACGTTGCTGATGATTGGCTCGGGCTTCCCCTATTCGGAATTTCTGCCCAAAGAAGGCCAGGCCCGTGGCGTGCAGATCGATCTGCAACCCGACATGCTCAGCCTGCGCTACCCGATGGAGGTCAACCTGGTCGGCGACGCAGCGGAAACCCTCGCCGCGCTGTTGCCGCTGCTGGAGAAAAAAGACGCGGGCAAATGGCGCAAGAAAATCGAAGGCTGGCGCGGTACCTGGGAGAAGACCCTGGAGAAACGCGCCATGGCCAAAGCCAATCCGATCAACCCGCAACGCGTGGTCTATGAGCTTTCACCACGCTTGCCGGAGCAGGCGATCATCACCAGCGATTCCGGTTCGTGCGCCAACTGGTACGCACGCGACCTGAAAACCCGCCGCGGCATGAAATGCTCGCTGTCCGGTGGCCTCGCGTCGATGGGCGCCGCTGTGCCCTACGCAATTGCTGCCAAGTTCGCTTACCCCGAGCGTTCGGTCATCGCGCTGGTTGGCGATGGCGCGATGCAGATGAACAACATGGCCGAGCTGATCACCGTCGCTAAATACTGGCGGCAGTGGGCGAGCCCGAAATGGATCTGCGCGGTGTTCAACAACGAAGACCTCAATCAGGTGACCTGGGAGCAGCGGGTGATGGAGGGCGATCCGAAGTTCGAAGCCTCGCAAAGCATTCCCGACGTGCCGTATCACCTGTTCGCCATTTCGATTGGTCTCAAGGGCATTTATGTCGAGCGCGAAGAAGATGTTGCCGCCGCGTGGGAGCAGGCGCTGGCCTCGGATGTGCCGGTGCTGATCGAATTCAAGACCGACCCGAACGTGCCGCCGCTGCCGCCGCACATCAAGCTGGAGCAGGCGAAAAAGTTCGCCACCACGCTGCTCAAAGGCGACCCGGACGAGGCCGGGGTGATCGTGCAAACCGCCAAGCAAGTCCTCGGTGCGGTATTGCCAGGCAAGAAATGAGCAGCGAGGAACGTCAAGCGAAGCTGTTGATCGGCTGTGCCGGCTGGAACCTGGGTCGTGAGTACTGGCCGCAATTTCCTTCGGTCGGCACGCATTTGCAGCGCTACGCGGCGCGGCTCAATGCGGTGGAGATCAACAGCTCGTTCTACCGTCCGCATCGACGCCAGACCTATGAGCGCTGGGCTGATTCGGTGGCGGACGGTTTTCGCTTTTCGGTGAAAATCCCCAAACAGATTACCCATGAGCGGCGTTTGCTCGATTGTGAGGTGCTGCTTGATGAGTTCCTTGCGCAGTGCGGTGGGTTGGGGGATCGATTGGGGTGTCTGCTGGTGCAGTTGCCGCCGTCGTTGGCGTTTGAGGCGGTTGTGGTAGACCGGTTTTTTCGTGCGTTACGTGAGCGCTTTGACGGCGCTGTGGTGCTGGAGCCGCGTCATGAAACCTGGGTGGCGGCTGAGCCGATGTTGGTCAGCTATCGAATCGCTCAGGCAGCGGTGGATCCTTCGCGCATCAGCACGGACAGCGAACCGCGAGGCTGGGCGGGGGTGCGCTATTGGCGCTTGCATGGATCGCCGCGGATTTATTTCAGCGATTATTCGGCGGATTTCCTTCAGATGATTCAGCGCAGGTTGCTCGCCGAGGCGGCGCAAGGCGTGGCGACCTGGTGCTTTTTTGATAACACGGCGGGTGGGGCTGCTCTGGGAAATGCGTTGAGCCTGCAACAGCCCTCACCCTAGCCCTCTCCCAAGGGGAGAGGGGACTGACCGCAGTGTCTTTTGCAATACGTCGACCTGAAAAACCGAGTCGATTATGGATTCAAAGCAAATCGTTCAGATCGGCGCAGCTCTCCAATATTCCCCAATCAGTTCCCTCTCCCTCCGGGAGAGGGCTAGGGTGAGGGCCGACGGTCTCGAACACGAAGAACATCCAGCGCCGAACACATTCCAATTCACACTGAGCAAACCCCCTCAGTTGCCATCCGCCACCTTGCGCTCGATCTCATCCACCTTGCGCTGCAATTCCTCGGCATCCTGCTCCTTCACCCGGGTCGACGACGGGGTGATGACCTTGTCCACGCCCTCGGTATGTTCATCGCGATCCTCAAGCGCCCGCTCGACCACATTCACCGGTTTACCGGAAGTGTCGGTAGGTGGGCCGTTCGGGGTTTTGTCGTTGTGGTTGCTGTTCATAGTGATGACCTCCATTGGTGTAACCATTGGAGGCATCACAAAGCGGCGGGTTCGATCTTTTTCAGCCGGTTGACAGCGAAGGGGCCCGCTCGTTGCAAGCGGGCGCCGTGTCGCCGATCAGTCCTTGAGAATGTCGCGGTCCTTGGTTTCCGGGAGGAAGAACGTGCCGAGCACCGCGGTCATCACGGCGATGACGATCGGGTACCACAGGCCGTAATAGATATCCCCGGTGGCCGCGACCATGGCGAAGGCCACTGTCGGCAGGAAGCCGCCGAACCAGCCGTTGCCGATGTGATAGGGCAGCGACATCGAGGTGTAGCGGATGCGCGTCGGGAACAGTTCGACCAGCCACGCCGCAATCGGCCCGTAAACCATGGTCACGTAGATCACCAGGATGGTCAGCAACAGCAACACCATCGGGTAGTTGATCTTCGCCGGGTCGGCTTTTTCCGGGTAACCGGCTTCCTTCAGGGCGGCGGCGAGGTTGGCGGTGAAGGCGTCGTTGCGCGCCTTGAAGTCGGCGGCGGGCAGGGCGCTGCCTTCGAAGCTTTCGATGACTTTGTCGCCGATGCGCACTTGCGCCACGGTGCCCGGTTCGGCGTCGACGTTTTCATAAGGGATCGCGCGTTTGGCCAGCAAGGTCTTCGCCAGGTCGCAGGAACTGGTGAAGCGGGCCTTGCCCACCGGGTCGAACTGGAACGAGCACTGGTCGGGATTGGCGATCACCTTGACCGGGTTTTTATCCTGCGCAACGAACACATCGGGATTGCCGTACTGGGTCAGCGCGTTAAAGATCGGAAAGTAAGTCAGCGCCGCCAGAATGCAACCGACCATGATGATCGGCTTGCGCCCGATGCGATCGGAGAGGCTGCCGAAAATCACAAAGAACGGCGTGCCGATGATCAACGAACCGGCGATCAGCAGGTTGGCGGTCTGTGCATCGATCTTCAGCGTCTGCAACAGGAAGAACAACGCGTAGAACTGCCCGGTGTACCAGACCACCGCTTGTCCGGCCGTGCCGCCGAGCAGCGACATGATCACCACTTTGAGGTTGTCCCACCGGGCGAAGGATTCGGTCAGCGGCGCTTTCGACGCCTTGCCTTCAGCCTTCATTTTCTGAAACACCGGCGACTCGCTCAGTTGCAGGCGGATGTACACCGAGACGATCAGCAGCAGGATCGACAGCAGAAACGGAATCCGCCAGCCCCATGCTTCGAACGCTTCAGTGCCCAGCGCGGTGCGACAGGCCAGGATCACCAGCAACGACAGAAACAGCCCGAGCGTGGCGGTGGTTTGAATCCACGAGGTGAAAAAGCCGCGCCGGTTGCGTGGCGCGTGCTCGGCTACGTAAGTCGCGGCGCCGCCGTACTCGCCACCCAGCGCCAGCCCCTGCAGCAAACGCAGGATGATCAGGATGATCGGGGCAGCGACGCCAATGGTTGCGTAACTGGGCAGCAAGCCGACGATGGCGGTGGACACGCCCATGATCACGATGGTGATCAGAAAGGTGTGTTTGCGCCCGATCATGTCGCCGAGCCGGCCGAACACGATCGCGCCGAACGGCCGCACCGCAAAGCCCGCCGCAAAGGCGAGCAGGGCAAAGATGAATGCGGTGGTTTCGTTGACGCCGGCAAAGAAGTGCTTGGCGATGATCGCCGCCAGTGAGCCGTAGAGGTAAAAGTCGTACCACTCGAAAACCGTGCCCAACGAGGATGCGAAGATAACCTTGCGCTCTTCCTTGGTGATGCCGCCGCTGCGCGGTGGACTGCCGGTGGATGCTGTGTCGATTGAGGCCATGGGTGTTCTCCGTTGTGCTTATTGTTGTAGGCCGGAGTCCCCCGTTACTGCTTGTTCACTCTGGCCTTTTGGCAAATATCGCCCTTGCTGTCGCGTGTCGCGTGCACAGTCTGACCGCCTCGCCGTGCGGCGAGGTTTCCTCAAGCATAATCAGCTTTTGCCAGATATCCACTGAGCTGCCGGTCAACCTAGGCCTTGACCCAACGCTGGCGGCTCCAGGCACTCAACCAGTCGACCAGAAACACCAGCACCAGCATCGCCAGAATCACCGTACTGGCCTGGGCTTCCTGAAACAGACTGAGGCTGACGTAGAGCATCTGCCCCAGCCCGCCGGCGCCGACAAACCCCAGCACGCTGGCCATGCGGATGTTGTTTTCCCAGCGATACAGCATGTAGGCGAGCAGTTGCGGCGCAAGGTTCGGCAAGGTGCCGTAGCAGAACGCGAGCAGCGGATTGCCGCCCTGCAAGCGGATGGCCTCGGCCGGTTGCGGCGGGGTGTTTTCCAGCGCTTCGGCGAACAGCCGACCGAGCACGCCGGTGGTGTGCAAGGCGAGGGCGAGGGTGCCTGCGTTGGGCCCGAGGCCCGCCGCCAACACCATCAGCGCCGCCCAGACCAGTTCCGGAATCGCCCGCAAACCATTGAGCAGCAGACGCGAAAGGCTTTGCAGCGGCCAGCCGAAACGCCCGGCGGCGGGCAGGGCCAGGACGATGCCGAACACGGCGGCGAGCAACGTGCCGAGCGCCGACATGGCCAGGGTTTCCAGCGAACCGTGGAGGATCGCCTTGAGATAATCCGCGCTCAGGTCCGGGCTGAGAAAGCGCTGCACATAAGCGCCCATCTGCTTGAGACTGGCAGCGCTGCCCAGTTCGCCGAGGTTCAGCCCCAGATAGCTGAACGAAGCAATGACCGCGATGCCGATCGCGGTGATCAGCAGCAGGTTGATCAGGCGATTCATGCCAGCCTCCAGCGCAGCAGGCGGCTGAACTGATCGGCCAGCAGCACCAGCAGCAGAAACATCAGCAGCATGCTCGCCACTTCGCCACCGGCGAACATGCGGATCGACAAGTCGATTTGCTGACCCAGGCCCCCGGCACCGACAAAGCCCATCACCACCGAAGCGCGGATTGCACATTCCCAGCGGTAGACGCTGTAGGACAGCAGTTCCGCCGCGACATTGGGCAGCGTGCCGTAGGCAAACGCCGCCAGCCGACCACTGCCGGCCTGCATTAAAGCGTGTGCCGGGCGCTGGTCGGTGGACTCGAAAATCTCCGCGTAGACCTTGCCGAGCATGCCGCTGTAAGTGATGGCAATCGCCAACACGCCCGCCGCCGGGCCGAGGCCGACCGCACGCACGAACAGCAGCGCCCAGACGATTTCCGGCACGCTGCGCAGAAAAATCAGCAAGCCGCGCACCGGCCAGCGCAGTAATCGGCCAAAGCGGCTCGGCACGCCGCCCCGTGATGCCGCCGACAGCGACAGCGCGCGGCTGGCGATCAGGCTGGCCGGCACCGCCAGCAGCAACGCCAGGGCCATGCCGGCCGTGGCGATTGCCAAGGTTTGCAGGGTCGCGGTCAGTAGAATCTGCATAAACGCGGCGTCATGTGCCGGTGGCCAGAACTGCGCGACGAAGCGGCCCATCTCGTTCTGGCTGTCGGGCAGCAACACGCCGAGATTCAGCTCGCTCAAATGAATGCCCGGCCACAGCACGGCAAGCGCCAACAGCGTCAGCAGCAATCGCGGCCAGGCCGCCGGGTCGCGTGAATCGGTCTTCAGCATCGCGGAATCTGCACCGTCAGCGGCGCCACCGCCGCAGTCGGCGATTGCAGTTTTTCGTTGGCGTACAGCGCGTCGAGCATTTCCTGACTGACGTGCGCCGAAGGGCTGTCGAACAGGATCTGTCCGTCACGCAGACCGATGATTCGCGGGAAGTGCGACAGCGCCAGGTCCACTGCGTGCAGGCTCGCCACCAGCGTAACGTTATGCTCGCGGGCATGCCGCGACAGCACCGACAAGGTATGCCCGGCCATTACCGGGTCCATCGCCGACACCGGCTCGTCGGCCAGCAGCACCTCTGGCGCCTGATACAGCACGCGGGCGATGCCGACGCGCTGCAACTGGCCGCCGGACAATTGCTGGCAATGCGCGAACAGCTTGTCGCCCAGATCCAGCCGCGCCAATGCCGCGCGCGCACCCGCCACATCCAGCGGATGCAACAGATTCAACAGGCTTTTGCCCAGACTCCATTGGCCGAGCCTGCCGGCCAGTACCGCCGTGACTACTCGCTGACGCGGCGGCAGGGGCGGCGCCTGATGCACCAGGCCGATCCGCGCACGCAGGCGTTGGCGTTGGCGGGCGGACAAGTGCCAGGCGCGCTCGCCGAGCACTTCGATGTCGCCGCTGCTGGGCCGCAGTGCGGTGGCCAGCAGGTTGAGCAGGCTCGATTTACCGGCGCCGGACGGGCCGATGATCGCGACCTGTTCGCCCGCGGCAATCTGTACATCGATAGAACGAAGGGCATCGACGCCATTGGCATGGCGCAGGCTGCCCTGGTTGAGGCGTAGGGTCATTTCAACAATTCGGCGGCGCGGGCGGCTTCCTCGATGCCCTTGTAGTTTTCAGGCTTTGTATCGATAAAGCGGCTGGCAGCCTGCAGATCGAGGATTTTCTTTTGCTCAGGATTGGCCGGGTCGAGATCAAGGAAGGCTTTCTTGATTTTCGCCGCGAGGGCCGGATCAAGGGTGCCGCGCACGGTCCAGTTGTAATCGAAGTAAGTCGGCGTGGTGGCGAAGACCTTGACCTTGTTGGTGTCGACCTTGCCGGCATCCACCAGTTTCTGCCAGACGCTGGCGTTCAGCACACCGGCGTCGACCTTGCCGGCTTGCACCCAGGCGACGGTGGCGTCGTGGGCGCCGGAATAGGCGACACGGCTGAAATACGCTTCAGGCTTGATGCCGTCGTTTTTCAGCATGAAATAACGCGGCATCAGGCTGCCGGAGGTCGACGACACCGAACCGAAGGCGAAGGTCTTGCCCTTGAGGTCAGCGAGGCTTTTGACGTTCGGGTCGGCGGTGATGAATTTACTGGTGAACTGCGCATCCTGCTCACGCTGTACCAGCGGAATCACCGGCGTGGTCGCGTCGGTCTTCAGACGTGCCTGAACAAAGGTGAAACCGCCCAGCCAGGCCATGTCGAGGCGATCGGTAGCCAAGGCTTCAACCACGGCCGGATAGTCGGCTACCGGCACGAACTGTACTTTCATGCCCAGTTGCTGTTCCAGGTAAGCGCCCAGCGGTTCGAACTTGCGCAGCAGTTCGGTCGGCGCTTCGTCGGGAATGGCGCTGACGCGCAATACATCAGCGGCCTGCGCCAGCAGCGCAGAAACAGACAGGGCCAGGCCCGCGGTCAGTGCCAGGGTTCGTTTGAGCATGAAATTCTCCGTTTCGTAAGCGTCCAAAAGGCTGAAGTCGCGGCGTGTGGCGCACACTCAGGGTAGACGAGTCGGCGAGGTTATACGTATTCACACGCACAAAGGCCAGCGCCTTGGTCAGGCGCTCGGCCCCGGAGTGAAAGCTCCGGGGCCTTTTTTTGTGATCGTTCCCATGCTCCGCGTGGGAATGCCTAAAGGGACGCTCTGCGTCCAGTGACGCGGAGCGTCACGGGCTGCATTCCCACGCAGAGCGTGGGAACGATCGGATGCCTCAGGTGAGCCTGTGATTGAGGATGGCTATGCAACCAGACGCGGCTGGCCTTGGCAACTGGTCGGCTATGTCCGGATATTTAGTCTTCGTCGCGGCGCGGCATGCGCTCGCTGATTCTGCCTTCGGTGTCGCGGTCGATAAGCGTGCGCAACGCGGCGAAAACCGGTGCAGTGCTGGTGCGTTTCTGGCCGTAGGTGAGATTGAAGCGGTAATCGAAATCCGCAGGATTGAGCCCCTGAGTGTGTTGCAGCAAGGTTTCCAGCTTATCCAGCGCCTTGACCGCTTTTGCCTCGGCGGATGCAGCGTTTTCGTAGTCATCCCACAGCGCCAGGATCTCGTTTCTCAGCGGCTCGTCGAGTGAGTGCATCAGCAGGAGCAGATCGTTTCGCTCCTGCGCGCCCTTGTCCGGGAGTGCCGCCTGATCGACAGCCGGAATGTCGCCATTAAGCGCTTCGCCCAAGTCATGAACGATGCACATCTTCAGCACTTTCAGCAGATCAAGCCCGGGCAGTTCGTCAGCGAAGACCATCGCCATCAGGCACAGACGCCAGCTGTGTTCGGCGGTGCTTTCAGGGCGGCCGCTGGAGGTGTGTGCGCTTCTGAGCACGTCCTTGAGCCTTTCAGCCTCGCGGAGAAATTCGAGGCGTCCGCTGATTTTTTCCAGATCCATAAACCTGCCCTTGGGTGACCGAAAGGCAAGCCTAGAGCCGGAGGACTGTAGCGTCCACGCATAAAATATGCGTTCAGAGCGTCTCGACCAGCCGTGCCGCAGTGCCGTCGGACAAGGCGATGCGCGTCCAGCGACACAGGCTCTGGCGAATCGGCACCAGCTCGGAATCGTTGCTGCCGGTGGCGAACTCCAGCGCCGGCGGTGCCTGGACCTCCCGCCAGCCCAAGGCATCGAGTGCTTGTTCATGGCGGGCAATTTCAGGCGTGACAAAACGCCAGAGCGACTGACCGAGCAATTCGCTGAGCGGACGGGCGAACTGCGCGGCACGCGCAGGGGAGCAGGCGAGCAAACGGTGCGTCAGGTCGCAGACCAGATGCACTGGCCGCGCGCTGTCGCAGACCAGCCGGGCAAGGGCTTGATCGGCAGCCGTGTCGAGGCGCGCGGCCAGCAGTTGCTCCAGCTGCAGATGCGCCGCCGGATCGATCGCCAGAACGCCGCTTTCCCAACGCGAGATCGTCGACTGTGTAACATTGAACAGTTGCGCAGCATGGTCCTGCTTGATCCGATGCAGCCGGCGCCAGCGGCGCAGGGCGATGCCCGGCAGGGCAGGTTTGAGCAAGACTTCAGGCATGGCGATGGTCAGAAAGGAGCAGGGGCCGACAGTCTGAAGACTAGCGGCCCCTGCGGCAAATCGACCTGACGATCAGGCAGTTTCCGGCAACCGGGCGATCACCTTGATCTCGAAATCGAACCCGTACAGCCAGGTCACGCCCACGGCAGTCACCGTTGGGTGCGGTGCATCACCCCAGAATTCGGTCAGCACGACGTTCCAGATCGTTTCGAATTTCGACTGTGGATCAACGATGAAAATCGTCACGTCGACGACATTCTCGAAGCTGGCACCGGCCTCATCCAGGATCGCGTTGAGGTTATGGAACGCCTGACGCACCTGATTCTTCAGGTCCGGCTCGGGCGTGCCGTCCTCGGTGCTGCCGACTTGCCCGGACACAAACAGGAAACCGTTCGAGCGAATCGCCGGCGAATAGCGGTGGCGCTCGTAAAGCGTGCGGCGGGTCGGTGGGAAAACAACGTCGCGCTGAGTCATGGGGGTGTCTCCATCAGTGAGTTGATGACGCCACTTTAGGTATTTGCAGCGAGCCGATAAACGCGCAAGCTTGGCGTTCACTGTTTGCAAATCCCAAACAATCGAGGCGTGCACCTTGGACCGTTTTGACGCAATGCAGGCCTTCGCCCGGGTGGTCGAGGCGGGGAGCTTCACCAAAGCGGCAGAAACCCTGCACATGAGCAAAACCACCGTGACCCAGTTGGTACAACAGCTGGAGGCACGTTTGCGGGTCAAACTGCTCAACCGCACCACGCGCAAGGTCAACGTCACCGCTGATGGCGCGGCTTATTACCAGCGAGTGGTCAAGCTCTTGGCCGACCTCGATGATGCCGAAACCAGCCTGCCGGGCGTGGCGGCGGTGCCGTCAGGGCGATTGCGTATCGATGTGCCGAGCCCGTTTGCGCGGCATATTCTGGTGCCGGCACTGCCGGAGTTCCATGCGCGGTATCCGGACATTCAGATCGATATGGGGGTCAGCGACCGCATCGTTGACATCATCGATGAGAACGTCGATTGCGTGGTGCGCGGGGGCGAACTGCTGGACCTGTCGTTGATGGCACGCAAGTTGGCCGACTTGCAGCTGGGTGTATTTGCCGCACCGGCCTATCTGGCCCGTGAAGGCACGCCAGTGCATCCTCGAGAACTGGAAGATTCGCATCATCGCGTGGTCGGGTTTCTCTGGGCACGCACCGGTAAACCGGTGCCGTATGCCTTGCACAACGCTCAGGAACATCTGCAAATCAGAGGACGCCATGTTCTGGCGGTCGACGATGGCAACGCCTATCTCGCCGCGGGCTTGGCCGGGATGGGCGTGTTGTGGTTGCCCAAATACATGTCCGCTGCCCACGAAGCGCGGGGCGAACTGGTGCCGCTGTTCGGGGATTGGCAGCTTGAGCCGATGCCGCTTTACCTGGCGTATCCGCCTAACCGGCATGTCAGTCTGAAACTGCGTGTGTTCATTGATTGGGTGGTCGAGGTTGTCGGCAATACGTCTACGTGAACAGCCCGATTGACTCTTCACCGGTTCCGGCCAACTATCGGCGCACAACAACATGACCGATGGATTGCAACTTGACCGAACGACGCCAATTCAGCGGAGGCATGAAGGGCAAAAACCTCCGCTATCTGAATGAACACAGCGATAGCGCGCCGCTGACGCGCACCGGTTTTCTGCTGCTCGAACACTTCTCACTGCCGGCCTTCACGCAAACGCTGGACGCCGTGGTGACCACCAATCTGTTGCGCCCCGGACTGTTTTCTTCGCGCACCTTCGGGCTGGGCGAGGGCGAAGTCATCAGCGACCTGGGGCTGGTCATTCGCCCTGATGCGCGCTTCGACGCAGCCGCGCTCGAGGAGCTGGATCTGCTGGTGGTGTGCGGTGGTTATCGCACCGAGCTGCGGGCTAGCGATGGGTTCGTGCATTTACTCAAACTGGCGGCGGAGCGGGGCATCAGTCTGGCCGGGTTGTGGAACGGTTCGTGGTTCCTCGGTCGCGCCGGACTGCTCGACGGCTATCGCTGCGCTATCCACCCGGAACATCGCCCGGCGCTGACCGAAATCGCCAAGGCTACTCACGTCAGCAGCGAGCCTTATGTGATCGACCGCGACCGCCTCACCGCGTCGAGCCCGTCGGGGGCTTTCCACATGGCGCTGGACTGGATCAAGAGCCTGCACGGCAAGGCACTGGTCGAAGGTGTCGAGGACATCCTGGCTTTCGAAGAGTCACGCTACCGGCGGATCAAACCGGACGAAAACCTCTGCGTCAGCGCGCCGTTGCGTGAAGTGGTCAAGCTGATGGACGCCAACCTGGAAGAGCCGCTGGAGCTGGAGCAACTGGCGGTGTACGCCGGACGTTCTCGCCGGCAGCTGGAGCGCCTGTTCAAGGAGCAACTGGGCACCACGCCGCAGCGCTACTACCTGGAACTGCGCATCACCGAAGCCCGCCGCCTGCTGCAACACACCGAGCTTTCACAAGTGGAAGTGCTGGTGGCCTGCGGGTTCGTCTCACCGAGTCATTTCAGCAAGTGCTACAGCGCCTATTTCGGGTATCGGCCTTCCAAAGAGAAGCGCTTGGTCAAATAACCCAAGCCTCCACCAACCTGAGTTCACCTTGGTATTCCAAGTCGGCGTATCTCTCCCAAACACCCCGATCAGTCCCCTCTCCCTCTGGGAGAGGGCTAGGGTGAGGGCGCTCTCACTGATACTCCGCAAAGCGCCTGGCAACAGCTACCCCAGCGAAGACATCCAATAACGCCTTCAACGCGAAAACCAAACGCAAAAAAGGGCGCCTCATCAGGCGCCCTTATTTATCCATGCTGGATTTCTAACCGATCAGCGCGATTTCTTCGCATTCGGCGTTGCACCGTTGCTCAAGCCCTTTGCATTGTGATCCCCAGGCGTCGAGGCCGAGATGGCAGTGGCTTTGGTCACGCCGCGGGTATCTCTGGAGTTGGCGATGCCTGAAGTGGTTGAGCCATGCCCGCTATCACCATTGCGATCGCTGCCATAGTGGTTACCGCTTTCGCCGCGATCGCGAACAGCCTTGCCGGCATGATCACTGCTGAGTCCATTGCCGCGGCCATTGCTATTGGCGCCGCCATGGTCCGAGCCACTGCGACCACCGCCGATACCGCCGCCGTGGCCACCGCCGTTGCCACCACCATTTCCGCCGCCGCCGCCGCCGCCGCCGCCACCACCACCACCCTTCGCGTAGGCAGCGTTCATGATCGACAGATCAGCAGGGAGGAGCGGGGCGGCTGCGAGCATCATGGCGCAGGACATGACAGCAACGAGACTCTTGTTTTTTAACAGCATGATAGTGTCCGTAAGGGGCGGGTAATACCGCATGTACTCAGACGCCATCGGCCCGATCTGGTTCAAAACCTGCGACAGACGGAACGGTAAGTTGAGGCGGTAAAGGTCGACGCACCGTCACTCCAGCCAATCGTGAGCAATTCAGGGGTTTTGCCGTGCTTAAACATCCCTGCGTACGCCCGTTTAAGTTACACCTGTTGTAACGCCATTACGGCTACAACTCCTTGCGTCGTTGCCTACGCGTACGCCAGAATCCGCCGGCTTGTGCGCTTTAGCCCCGGACTCTATTGTTGACCTGCCACTGCCCATCAGTGGTCGGGTTTAGTAGCCCGTTTGGTATTAGCGGCGCATAAGCCCATCAGTCAGGTAGGTCCATACCTGCACTTGATGGCGGTTGTGCGCAGGGCGCTCTCGGGCGCGCCGGTTTTGCTAATTCCACCGGTCTACTAACCTGCGCACAGCTGCCACCCTTCTTTTAGTAGAGATCGGTCGCAGCCCTGATTTGGAATTAGCCATGTTCAAAGTTACGCCCAACCCGCCAGACACCGATCCAATCCCCTACGACGCCGCGCTCGAACCTCAGAACATCAAAGACGCCGCCGATCGCGCCATCAACTTCTACCTCAGTCCCGGGGCGCACAAGCTTTCGATACCCACGCGCAATACCGGCAAGATCTACCTCATTGACCCCACCGTGGATAACGAAACGCTGCTCGTCGAGGCGACTGAAACCTTGTCTTCGGCCAGTGACATGGCCGGGGAACTCGCTGATTCGATTGACAGTTCCCAGCGCAAAAAAATGCTCATCCTGCGACAGGTGATCATGCTCAGCGAGCTGACGGTAAACCGCGTGCTGGATAATCAGCGCTTGCCGAACCCGTCGCAGTGACGATCATCTGTCAACGAGCCTCAACGGGTTCCTGTCTGGAGTTGCAGCTGATGCCCAAGCCACCCGAAGCACCGCTCACTGACCCGGCCTCGCCGTATGCATCCCCCCACTCGCGAAAGCTCCACGAAGCGGCGGAGCGTGCGCTTGACCATTACCTGTTGCCCGCCGCGATCATGGCCACGCCTTATACGCCCAGCCCGCTGTTCATGGTCAACCCGCAATCGGACGCCGAGACGTTGCTGACCAATGCCAGCGGTTCCCTGGCGTCCGCCACGGTCATGCTGGGCAATTTTGCGGGGGAATTGGAGGGCTCGAACCGCCAGACCTTGCTGGGCATTGCCCAGGTGGTGATGTTGGGAGAGCTTGCAGTGAACAAGGCGTTGGATCTTGTTGTGCCAACCGATTGATCGCGCCCGTTAGTCGGGCTTGAGGGTGTCTGGACAGGCGTCATCGCGAGCAGGCTCACTCCTACAGGGGAGCGCATTTCAAATGTAGGAGTGAGCCTGCTCGCGACGACGTTAGTTCAGGCGAAGAATCTGCAATCTCTCGAGCCTCGATCGCACCATTTAACCAATCAAGCAGTCAGCCTTTGCGGCTGACTGCTTTTTTATTTCTACAGATGATCGGCATCGATGACAGCCTGCGCAAACGCCTTCGGATCTTCCTGCGGCAAGTTGTGCCCGATGCCGCCACTGATCAAGCGGAACTGGTATTTACCGGTGAAGCGCTTGGCGTAATCCTCCGGTGCCGGGTGCGGTGCGCCGTTGGCGTCGCCTTCCAGGGTGATGGTCGGCACGCTGATCGACGGCGCGGTGGCGAGTTTCTGCTCCAGCGCCGCGTATTGCGCTTCGCCCTGCACCAGGCCCAGGCGCCAGCGGTAGTTGAACACGGTGATCTCGACGTGATCGGGATTCTGCAAGGCCTTGGCGCTGCGATCGAAGGTCGCGTCGTCGAATTTCCATTGTGGCGAGGCGGTTTGCCAGATCAGCTTGGCGAAGTCATGGGTGTTTTTCGCATACCCGGCGCGACCACGCTCCGTAGCAAAGTAGAACTGGTACCACCACTGCAGTTCGGCTTTCGGCGGCAAAGGGTTTTGCCCGGCGGCCTGATTGCCGATCAGGTAACCGCTGACCGCCACCAGCGCCTTGACGCGTTCCGGCCACAGCGCCGCGACAATGTCCGCCGAACGTGCGCCCCAGTCGTAACCGCCCAGTACCGCTTGCTTGATCTTCAGCGCGTCCATGAAATCGATGACGTCACTGGCCAGCGCCGCCGGTTGGCCGTTGCGCAGGGTGTCTTTGGACAGGAACCGGGTGTCGCCGTAACCGCGTGCATAGGGCATCAGCACCCGGTAACCCTTGGCGGCCAGCAGCGGCGCGACTTCGTCGTAGCTGTGAATGTCGTAAGGCCAGCCGTGCAACAGGATCACCACCGGGCCGTTGGCCGGGCCGGTTTCCGCATAGGCGACGTCGAGCACGCCGGCCTTCACATGTTTCAGCGGGCCGAAGGGCGAGGGCGCGGAATAGCTGACCGCAGCCGGTTCGGCAGTTTGTGCCTGAACGCTGGCAACGGTGCCGAGCAGCGACAGCGCCAGGATCGACAAGCCAAATGCGGTTTTACCGAGGTGCAGTGCCTTTTTCATGGGAACGTCTCCTGTGCAGGGTGGGGTCAAGGCGCTGGGTGAGTCCTTGAAACCGTGAGTGCATTTGAACGGATGGACGTATCTGGGCTGTGTCGGAACGGGGCCTTGTTGCAAGGCGATGTATCGTCGTTGGACACGTATACAGTGTGATACACAGAGGCTGAACGTGCCCGGCGCCGGGCTGTTTACCGATCAAAAAATTAAGTCGCTGTTTTAAAACAAAAAATATTTCACGCCGGGCTTCCCAAAGCCAAACAATGTTGGTAAATTGCGCCCCGTTCTCACAGCGAACCCAACGGGCCGCTGGAAAGAGCAGTAGGGGCGTCGCCAAGCGGTAAGGCAGCAGGTTTTGATCCTGCCATGCGTTGGTTCGAATCCAGCCGCCCCTGCCATATTCGAAAAAACGCCAACTTCGCGAGAAGTTGGCGTTTTTTTATGCCTGCGATTTGGCAAGCACAGCAAGGCCGGCCTGCGCAGCGCCGAAGCACCGCGCGGGCCTAGGCACTCAGTGCGGTGCGCGCGGGATGGTTTTCAGCAGGTCTTCAGGGCTGATGTGGCCGACCACGCTGCCCGGTTGCGGCAGGTTGAGGATGTGGCCCTTCATCTTGCCGATGATGTGCATCTCGCACGGTTTGCAGTCGAACTTCAGCGTCAGCACTTCATCGCCGTGGATCAACTGCATCGGCGCGACTTTGGTGCGCACGCCGGTCACGCCTTTGGCCTGTTTCGGGCACAGGTTGAAGGAGAAGCGCAGGCAGTGTTTGGTGATCATCACCGGCACTTCGCCCGGCTCTTCGTGGGCTTCGTACGCCGCGTCGATCAGCTTGACGCCGTGACGGTGGTAGAAGTCGCGCGCCTTCTGGTTGTAGACGTTGGCGAGGAAGGTCAGGTGCGAATCCGGGTACACCGGCGGCGGGCTGGTTTCGGCCTTGCGGCTGCCACGCGGGTGCGCAGCGACGCGGGCGGCGGTCAGGGCTTCGATCACTTCCCGGCGCAGCGCTTTGAGCTGCGAGTTGGGGATGAAGAACGCCTGCGGCGCATCAAGCTTGACGTCGGTGGCATGGTACTGGGTGGTACCGAGCTGGCCGAGCAGATCGCGCAACTGTTCCAGGGCTTGCTCAGGCTTGTTGGCCACGCCGAACGGACCGGGCAGGGTGACGCTGGCGCTGATGCCTTCTTCGCTGGTGGCGGTGATTTCCAGCTGCTCTTCACGCAGACGCGCCAGCCAGCTCAGGGCCACGCGACGTTCCGAAGAGGTCTTTTGCAGCGCCTGTTGCCAGTTGTGGTCAAGGTTGCGGTTCAGCGGGTGGTTCGGGCGCAGCTTGAACAGGCCTTCGGGCATTTCGTTCGGCTCGACGCGGTAGCGGTAGCGCTTTTCGCCGTCTTCTTCGAACTCGCCCTTGGCTTCGGCGATGTTGGCGCGGAAACCGACCACTTCGCGTTTGACCAGTACGTTGAGGCCGTCACCGTTGGACAGCGGCTCATGAGTGACCACCTGCATGTCGCGCTTGCCGACTTTTTCGACCGTACCGACCGGCAGACCGGTGAAGGTTGGCGAGTCGAAGGCGCCGATGTCGATCTTGCGATCGGTGACGAAATAGTCGGTGCTGCCACGATGGAAGGTTTTTTCCGGATCGGGCAGGAAGAAGTGCGCGGTGCGGCCGCTGGACGCGCGGGCCAGGTCCGGGCGGTCTTCCAGTACGTCGTCGAGGCGCTGGCGGTAATAGGCGGTGATGTTCTTCACATAGCCCATGTCCTTGTAGCGGCCTTCGATCTTGAACGAGCGCACACCGGCTTCGACCAGCGCGCGGATGTTGGCGCTCTGGTTGTTGTCTTTCATCGACAGCAGGTGTTTTTCGTAGGCGATCACGCCACCCTTTTCATCTTTGAGGGTGTACGGCAGACGGCAGGCCTGCGAGCAGTCGCCACGGTTGGCACTGCGCCCGGTCTGCGCGTGGGAAATGTTGCACTGGCCGGAGAAGGCCACGCACAACGCGCCGTGGATGAAGAACTCGATGGCAGCGTCGGTTTCATCGGCGATGGCGCGGATTTCCTGCAGGTTCAGCTCGCGCGCCAGCACCAGTTGCGAGAACCCGGCCTGATCGAGAAACTTCGCCCGCTCCAGGGTGCGGATGTCGGTCTGGGTCGAGGCGTGCAGTTCGATCGGTGGAATGTCCAGCTCCATCACGCCCAGGTCCTGAACGATCAGCGCGTCGACGCCGGCGTCGTACAACTGATGGATCAGCTTGCGCGCCGGCTCCAGTTCGTTGTCATGCAGGATGGTGTTGATGGTGGTGAAAATGCGTGCATGGTAGCGCCGGGCGAATTCCACCAGCTCGGCGATTTCGCTGACTTCGTTGCAGGCGTTGTGGCGCGCGCCGAAGCTCGGGCCGCCGATGTACACGGCATCAGCGCCGTGCAGGATCGCCTCACGGGCGATAGCCACGTCGCGGGCAGGGCTGAGCAATTCCAGATGATGCTTGGGCAAGGACATAGTTTTTTTAGTCAGGCTGTCACGGTTAGGCGCGCATTCTACCCGCGAAACGCGCGGCCGGCACGCCTGTGCTGCCCGATGGCACAGATCTTAAGGATCACCCAAACCCCGTAGGAGTGAGCCTGCTCGCGAAAGCGCCGGTCCAGCCACCACCTATGTTGAATGCAGGACCGCTATCGCCAGCAGGCTGGCTCCCACAAGGGGCCTGATGTCAGCGCGGAATCGGCGAACGCGACGCAGGAATTGCGATCGTTCCCACGCGCAGCAAAGGAATGCCTCAACTGACGCTCCGCGTTCGGCTTTGAAAGGGACGCGGAGCGTCCCGGGCTGCATTCCCACGCAGAGCGTGGGAACGATCAGACTGAGGTCAGCTCGGAGTCGGCGAACGCGCCGCAGGCGTTGCGATCATTCCCACGCGGAGCGTGGGAATGATCAGATGTAGAGGCAGCCTGCTGGCTCCCACAGGGTTGTGGGGTGTTACAGGAATCAGGTCAGGCCTTGGCCGCCATCGCCGTGACTTCCACGCGCATCCCTTCAACCGCCAGCGCCGCCACGCCCACCGCCGCACGTACCGGCCACGGCTTGGCGAAGAAGCGCTGGTACACCTCGTTGAATGCCGCACGATCGGCCATGTCGGTGAGGTAGATGGTCAGGTGCATGACCCGATCCATCGAACTGCCGGCACGTTCCAGCGCGACTTTCAGCGCTTGCAGGGTGCATTCGCTCTGGGTGGTGATATCGCCCAGCTCCAGGCTGCCGTCGGCGCGGGTCGGGATCTGGGTGGAAACCATGATCCCGCCGAACGTCGCTACGTCGGAAGAAATCGAGTCGGCGTCCGGATCGGGGGTGAATGTGATGTCTTGGTTGGCCATGGAAATCCCTTGTCTGAGCGAGTGAAGATCGCGGCAGTTTACAGCTTCCTCGTCAACAAGGCCTGTCTGCTCGGTCGACACAGTGACGAGGCAGTTTGTATGAGCGTGTATCAGATCACCCGCGGTACACAGCTGAACAACAAACTCAGGGTTCACGACACATCCACCCTACATGCAACCCGCACAGTAGCCCTCACCACATCACTGATTGAGAGGGCTACATATGAAACGTTCACTGTTACTCGCCAGCGCCATTTTTGCTTCGATGATCGGCATCGCCCACGCGGCAGACGCCCCGGCCAAGAGCTGGCAGCAAGGCTTGAGCCGCACCGATCTGGTCAAGCAGGATCTTGGTGCCGCCGACCGCGAAGTGGTGCAGGCACGCGTCGATTTCGAGCCGGGCGTGACCTCGCCGCGCCATGCACATCCGGGCGTTGAAGTCGCTTACGTGATCAGCGGCACGTTCGAATATCAACTGGAGGGCAGGGCGCCGGTGACGCTGAAGGCGGGAGAGTCGCTGTTCATTCCGGAAGGCGTGGCGCATGTGGCGAAAAACGTCGGCAGCGACAAGGCCTCGGAGCTGGCGACCTACATCCTGAAGAAGGGCGAGCCGGTGCTGATTCTCAAGCCGTAAGCCGTTGCCTCAATGCAGAGTCGCCGCCCGGCGACTTTCGCCGATGCGGATGCGATCGAGCGCACGGTTCAACGCATCAAGCGCATCAAGCAGAGCCTTGGCCTCGGCGACACGATCCTCGCCCCAGAGACGCTCGGCCAGCCGGTTCAGCGCCAGGATCGAACGCTCGATGTCGGCGGCGCTGGCCGGCTCTTCAGGCGTTGGTGGTTTTTTCGGCATTCACGACATCCCTGCAAATAATGGATCTATCGCGTCGCGCTACTGCCGCGACGCCAACTGATCAGCCGCGCTTGGGCAGTTTCCAGTTCGGCCGAATGAAGTGGCAGGTGTAGCCATTCGGAATCCGTTCCAGATAATCCTGATGCTCGGGCTCCGCTTCCCAGAAAGGTCCCGCCGGTTCGATTTCAGTCACCACTCGGCCTGGCCACAATCCTGAGGCGTCGACATCGGCAGCAGTGTCTTCAGCCACGGCGCGTTGTTCGTCGTTGAGGTAATAGATCGCCGAACGATAGCTCGGGCCCAGGTCGTTGCCCTGACGGTTGGGTGTGCTCGGGTCGTGGATCTGGAAGAAGAATTCGAGAATCTGGCGGTAGCTGATCACTGCGGGATCGAAGGTGATCTCGATGGCTTCGGCGTGGTTGCCGTGATTGCGATAGGTCGCGTTCGGCACGTCGCCGCCGGTGTAACCGACGCGGGTGTTCAGTACGCCCGGGTAACGGCGCAGCAGGTCCTGCATGCCCCAGAAGCAGCCGCCGGCAAGAATCGCGGTTTCGGTTTGATTGGTCATGGCAAGGGTTCCTCTGACAACGTTGGGGATTGCCATGGTTATGAGGGCGAGTTGGCCAATTCCAAGGTGCGGCAATGAAGAAAGCGGCGGGGATTGCGAGGAAGTTGTCTTGCGTTGAATAAACGGCAGGGGAGCGATGCTCCCCTGCAAATGGCGCATTAGCTGTTGCGCCCACCACCATGACTGTTTTCGCCACCTTTGCGCCCGGCTTCGGAGGCTTTTTCGCGGTCGTTGGCAAAGTTGCCACCGCTGTTCTGACCGCCTTTGCTGCCGGCCTCTGACGCGCGCTGCGGGTCGTTCTTGAAGTTGCCGCCGCTGTTCTGGCCACCTTTGCTACCGGCCTCGGCTGCACGCTCCGGATCATTCTTGAAGTTGCCCCCACTGTTTTGGCCGCCTTTGCTGCCAATTTCCTGGTAGAACTCTTTATCATGCGAAGCCGATGTTGCTTCCCCACCTTTTTTACCTGCTTCGTTGACGGACATGCTGCCTTGTTTATCTTGAGCCATTTCAAAACACCTCTTGCATATATAAGCATTGATTCGAATTCAGGCTGCGCTTAGTTGCGCCCTGAAGTTGTTCGGACAAATGCCGTGGATACTGCCTGATGTTGGTTGTTGCAATGCTCGTTACTTGCCGGTTGGCTTGGGTTCGACTGTCAATCAACTGGAACGCTCGTCAGCCGTATATAACTGACTTTACGCTGATGAGCGTTCCAGCTGTTTGATTTCGAAGGGCAGCGAGGCTGCCCTTATGCCACCGGTCAAGACGACTTACGGCCGCCACCGTGGCTGTTCTGGCCGCCTTTACGGCCTGCTTCGGAAGCTTTTTCGCGGTCATTGGCGAAGTTGCCGCCGGAAGCCTGGCCGCCTTTTTTACCCGCCTCGGATGCCTTCTCGCGATCGTTGGCGAAGTTGCCCGGGTTTTTATTACCTGTAGTCATGATAGCTCTCCAATATCAATGAAGGATTTTTTAAGTTGCCCGTTTATTGCAGCGGACACTTACTCGGATAACGCGCCGGGGAAATTCGTTTGAAGATTTTTTTCGGTGCCCGATGAACGGTAGTGCTTGAAGAAACTTATACAGGGTGGGGTTTTAGACGCCGCTTCGTATAAGTTTGCTGATATTAAAGTGATTGTTTGCAGGCCTGTTAAAGCTTCGCTTCGTTTCGTTTAATTACCTTTCGTCAGTATGCCGAGTGCATCGGTGGCGAGCGCAAAGTTCGGTTGATAGGGTGCAAGGGCGGTATACGAAACTGACAACCGAGACTTCATTGCGAGGACAGTGTCATGACCAGCAAACATCAAAGCGGACATTCATTCGCCGACGATCCACAGAAAATCAAGGAGGCCGGGAAGAAGGGCGACACTGCGGTCGACGTCAAACTCGACCGAGCGGAAAAGGCGCGCACGGGCGGGCAACACAGCCATGGTGGAACGCGCACCGGCAAGGGGGACTGAGGCGAACTGTTGAAGGTCGATCAGCTGCGCGAGGTTTCCTCCAGCAGATGATCGACCACTTGCGACAGCGCCGAACGCGGACCGGGCTGTTGCTGCAGGGCCTGGTTGAATACCGCCAGTTGTCGGTCGGCGCTGGTGCCGCCATTGATGATCCTGTTGGCGCGTTCGAACAAGGCCGGGATGCGCAAGTCATCGGCGGTTTCGGCGAAGCGCGCTTTTGCCAGCGCTAACCATTGGCTGATCGAACAAGGGCTGCCCTGGCCTGCGACGATGAACTTGCCGTCGAGCCCCCAGCGCTTGGCGCGCCAGCGATTTTCCTCAAGTATCCAGCGTGCTGACGCGTCATAGGTCGCGCCTGGTTGCGGCTGCCGGCACGCATGCGTGACCAGTACGCGAAAAAACGCGGCGAGGGTCAACGCGTCTTCCACACGAGGGCAGGCGTCGGTCATGCGCAGTTCCAGTGTCGGGTAGCGCACGGCCGGGCGAATGCCCCACCAGCATTGGTTGGGCTGGCTGATTACGCCGGCGCGGGTCAGAAAACCGATGTGCTCGTCATACGCCTGTTGATCGGCAAACAGCGGCGGCACGCCCATGCGCGGCCACTCGTCGCACGCGGCCTGGCGATAACTTTTGTAGCCGCTGTCGGCCCCGTCCCACAGCGGTGATGAGCAACTCAGGGCCAGTAACAGCGGCGTCCACGGCAACACTTCGTTCATCACCCTGATGCGGTCCAGATGCTCAGGCACTTCTACATGCACATGCAGGCCCGACAGCACGCTGCGCCGGGCGACGTGGCCGTAGGTATCGAACAGATCGTGAAAATGCGGTTCATCGGTGGGGATCTGTTCGCGCCAGTCGGCCAGCGGATGGCTGCCGGCGCAGAGCAGGCCGAGGCCGAAAGGTTCGAGGGTTTTGTTCAGGGTCTGCCGTGCGCCGGTCAGATAATCGCTGGCTTCGACGAAGTCAGTGAATACCGGTGAAGCGATTTCGAACTGGCCCTGGAACATCTCGGTGGCGAACGAGGCGCCGATGGCTTTCTTGCAGGCCTCGCGAGCTTCGGGCGAAGGGGCGCCGGCCATTCGGCGGGTGTGCAGGTCGGTGACGAAATATTCTTCTTCGATTCCAAAGCGCGGTTTGGTCATGGCTGGGCTCGCTGGGCATTACAGGGTCAGTGGTAGTCGTGGCCGGCGATGGCCTGCACGTAGGCCTGGTCGGCTTCGCGGCGCAGTTCTTGCCATTCTTGCCAGGTGATGATGCCGAGGCGGTCCATTTCGTCGCATTGGCGCAGGAGTTCTTCATGGTAGCGATCGGGGCAGTCCATGCGCAGGGTGCGGTCCTGCAGTGTTCGATGCCAGGTATCGAGGGCTTGCAGGCGGGTTTGTTGTTCGGCTGTCAGCAGGTTTTTGTAGGCGTTCATGGGGGGCTGGCTCGCGGGTGGTTTTCTTTGTGAGCGCTTTGGGTTCGTGGTGGTTCAAGGGAAGTGACGGGGTGGTGCCTTGGCGGCCTCCGGGCCGACCAGGCTCTTGGGGGTTTTTGGGTGTATATCCGTTTTTTTGGGGGTGGCGGCTGGCGGTTCCGCTCTTACAGCGGGTCACTTTTGCAGACGCCCAAAAGTAACCAAAACGCTGGGCCCCTGCGTTCGGCCCTCGCAGGCTCGGGTTCCTTCGCTCCGGGACCGATCCGGGCGCAGCGGCTACGGTTTGCTGCGCTGCACCTACGTCCGCTGTGTCTGGCTGCGCCAGACGGTCGCTACGCTCCCACGCCCGGATCGATCCCTCCACTCAGCCTGCCGATGGGGCCGGTTAGGCGAGATCAAGGGCACTCGAGCTGCGCTCATTGTAAGGAGTGGTTAGAAACGGGGCGTTTGGCTTTGGATTTGTGGTGTGGCTGCCCCTCACCCCAGCCCTCTCCCGAGGGAGAGGGAGCCGATTTGGGTTGGCTTTGAAGTTTGTGTTCGACGCGTTATTTCAGGTTGGCGCAGCTCGCGCATTCACCACGGTTGTTCCCTCTCCCTCCGGGAGAGGGCTAGGGTGAGGGGCTCTTGATTTTGCTGTTTCTTTTGTTTGAGTACGCTCATTAAACCGCTGCTTTCAATGAATCAAATCGCGCAAACAAGCGAGCCCGCGCTTCCCGTTTCGCTTGTTCCAGCCACGTAACCATTTGTCCTGAACCCGAATATTTTTTGAAATTTTCTCCGCAGCCAATGCTTCACAAAGGAGTGGGCAGTGACTTAACCGTTGAGACCGCCACACTCATTCAGACTGAGGAGATTTGTCATGTTTCTACATAACAAGCGACTTCAATACACCGTTCGTGTTGCGCAACCCAATCCTGGCCTTGCGAATCTTTTGCTGGAACAGTTCGGGGGGGCGCAGGGGGAGTTGGCGGCGGCTACGCGCTATTTCACTCAAGCGTTGGCTGAGGAAGATCCGGGGCGCAAGGATTTGCTGCTGGACATTGCTACCGAGGAGTTGAGCCATCTGGAGGTGATCGGTTCGATCATCGTCATGCTCAACAAGGGCGCCAAGGGCAAGATTGCCGAAGGTGTGGAGGAGGAGGGTGAGTTGTATCGTTCGTTGAACGGTGCCGGTAACGATTCGCACATCACCAGCCTGTTGTATGGCGGGGGGGCGCCGTTGACTAATTCGGCGGGTGTCCCATGGTCCGCGGCGTACGTTGACACCATTGGTGAGCCGACGGCGGATATGCGTTCGAACATCGCGGCCGAGGCGCGGGCGAAGATTGTCTATGAGCGGTTGATGAACGTGACGGACGATCCCGGTGTGAAGGAAGCGCTGGGCTTCTTGATGACTCGGGAGATCGCGCACCAGTTGTCCTTCGAAAAAGCCCTGCATGCGATTCAGCCGAACTTCCCGCAAGGCAAGAAACCCGGCATGCCGGAGTTCACCAACGTCTACTTCAACATGTCCCACGGCACCGAGAGCATGCGCGGGCCCTGGAATCAGGGTGACGATTGGGAGTTTGTCGAAAGCCCAACACCGGCGGTGGATGGCGGCGATGGTCTGGCGACCGTCAAGCTGGACAGCGCCGACGAAGCACTGCTGGAGAACATGAAAACCCGGACCATGTCCGATCCCAACAGCGAACCGGTGACCGGTGCGGATCTGGGCGCCGGTACGCAGGTTCCGCCGTCGGTATGACCGCGCGACACTGCCCGCCGAACCCCGCTCAAGCGCGCCACGCAACAGTGTGGCGCGCTTGAGCGGGACCACTGTGAAACCATCTGAAGAGGATTCCACCATGGCCACTCCACAGGAAAATCTGCTCGACTGGCTGCGCGATGCCCATGCCATGGAGCAACAGGCCGAACAAATGCTCAAGGCGCAATCCAAGCGTCTGGAGCACTACCCGCAACTGAAAGCGCGGATCGACCAGCACATTGAAGAAACTCTTGGTCAGCAGAAACTCATTGATGAATGCCTGCAACGTTTGGGTGGCGATTCGTCGACGATCAAGGATCTGGGCGGCAAGTTGATGGCCTTCGGTCAGGCCGTGGGTGGCTCGTTGATGAGCGATGAGGTGATCAAGGGCGCGATGGCCGGTTACGTGTTCGAGAACATGGAAATCGCCAGCTACACCGTGCTGATTGCAGCCGCCGAAGCGGCTGGCGATACGCAGACGAAAAAGGCCTGTGAGTCGATTCTGCCGCAAGAGGTGGCTATGGCCGACTGGCTGCTCAAGCATTTACCGCAACTGACCGAGGCGTTTCTTGCGCGCTCGGCTGATCCAGACAAGGAAGCCAAGAAGTAACCCGACCGTGGAACTGCAACGTCCGTTCGCCAGGCGAGCGGACGTTTTTGTTTTTCATTGATCGCGCGAGCGGGGCACAGGATTTCGGATCACCGGCTGCAAATGGCCCTGCTGATCGAAGTGATAGCGCTGCAGGTCGCGCGCCAGAATCAATTGCCCGCCATAGAGCGCGGCCGCTTCACTGCGTACGTCTTCGATTGACGGATGTTGCGCCGGGTTGGCCTGGTAGCGTGCGCTGAAGTGCGTCAGTACCAGATTGCGCACGCCCACCGCTTCGGCAAAACCGGCAACCGCTGCGGCGCTGCTATGGCCGTAGCTGGCGCGGGTTTTATCGATGGCCGCCTGGATGAACGTCGCCTCATGCACCAGAACATCGGCTGAAGCGGCAACCTCCGCCAGCAGCTCCGGGCGGTCGTTGTCGCCACAGACAATGATGCGTTGCGGCGGGCGCGCCCGAAGCAAATAGTCCTGCGCGCGCAGCCAGCGCCCGTCGCGCAACACATCCTGGCCATGGGCAAGTTCACCCCACAGCGGACCGCGTTCGATGCCTTCAGCGTCGAGGCGTTGCACATCCAGACGCGGCGCCGGATCGGCTTCGGTGAAGACATAACCGTGACACGGCACGCGGTGCGACAGCTCGACCGTGCTGACCTCAACGTTGCCGTTGCGCCAGTGATCCAGCGACTCGACGGCGTGCAGATGGATTTCGAACGGCAGGTGCGATTGCGTCACCGCGAGACTCAAGGTCAGCCACGGATGCAGGGCTGCGGGCAGGATGATATCCAGCGGCCGCGTACGTCCGGACATCCCGGTGCTCGCCAGCAACCCGGGCAAGCCAAGGCAATGGTCAGCGTGCACGTGGGTGATGAAAATGCCCCGCAGTTCGCTCAGCGACAATGGCGTGCGCAACACCTGATGCTGCGTGCCCTCGCCACAATCGATCAGATACCAGCCTCGGCCCGACGCCTCGATCAATGCCGTGGCGCTGACATTACGCTCACGGGTCGGCACGCCGGCAGAGGTGCCCAGAAACAACAAGTCCACGATAGTGTTCTCTCGCAATCATCAGTTGAAACGCAAATGACGGAATGGCCATGGGTCGTCGTCATCGACCGGCGCTTGCGTTCGGGAGTTCCGCTCTCGACGTGGTGGCCAGCGGCGGAATGCGCTGTTGCTCTAACGCCAAGATCAAGAGCCCCTCACCCTAACCCTCTCCCGGAGGGAGAGGGGACTGACCGAGTTGAATGGACGAGGTTTGCCACGTTGCGATATCGAGTCGAACTCCAGTTCGAAACTGCCCACAAATCGGCCCCCTCTCCTGGGGGAGAGGGCTGGGGTGAGGGCAAGCCACACCACCCAACCGAGGCCTTACGCCAAAACCCGCCGCCATAAACAAACAACCCGACCAAAAAAATCGAACGCTAACCCAACCACAACGTCCATCGCCATAAGCCCCCCAAAAAACCGGAGAACCCAATGACCAGTTACCCAATGGACGAAACCGATTCAGACCACCGCAACCGCCAGCTCGGCCAGGCCTTGGGGCTGGACGCCGACGAGGTCGAGCTCTGGGTCAGCGCTATCGAGGAAGACGGCAGCGGCATGGGCTACGTCGTGCACTTTTCCGATGAGACCCCAGTCGATGTCCTCGCCAAAGTCCAGGGGCTGGGCGACGACATGACCATCAACGTTGGCCCCATCGACTGACAGCGCCGCCGCTCAAGGCCTGGTCGGCGCAATCAGTTTCCCGGCCGAAGGCTTGAGCTTTTCCTGCAGAGCCTTCGCCGTCTGCGCCTGCTTTTTGATGCCTGGCAGCGCCGATTGAGCGAAGGCCTTGAGCTGCGGATTTTCCGAAGACATCGCCTCTTTCTTGAACAGCATGACCTTCTGTTCGAGCGTCTCGGCCTGGCTGTCGATGTAGGTGCGGTCGAAGGATTCATCGCGCGATTCGAGGCGCAGTTGCCTGGCTTTTCCGGCTGTCGAAGGTTCGGCTGGCACGTCCATCTTCAAGGTTTGCCCGAGCTGCTGCAGTTTCGGATAGAAGCGGTCGTGGTCAGCGATCATGCTTTTGGCGAAGTCCCTGACTTCAGGCAGTGCGCTGTTTTCCATGGCTATCCGAGAGGCGTTGTTCTGGAACAGGCTCTGTTGCGCCGCCTCTTCGACGAAGGCGTTGAGTGTGACGGCGTAGCACAGGGCGATGGTCTGCAGGCTCAGGACCAGCGTGGCGAGGGCTTTTACTGCGAGCTTGTTCATGTCTGGCCCACCTCCGGGTCACGTTCTTTATCCGCAGGGCCGGGGGTTACGCGTGAGCCTTGTTGGTGGTCGGTGTTTTCGCGGCGTACGCGTTGATCGTCGGTCAGGCCGTCGGCTTCGGTGCCTGGCGTGTTGGAGCCCTGGGTGGGTTTTTCATCGGTCATGGGTGGATTCCTGAATGGTTTGATTCGGGTGTGACGGCGGTCACTGAGCGGGTGTAGGCCGCGGTGGCGATTTCGATCAGAGTGTTGCGTTCCGGGGCGTTGATGATGCCGCGGCTGCGATAGTCGTCGGCGAGTCGGAGCAGTTCGTCGTAGCGGTCTTCGGGGGCGCTGAAGGTGCTGGTGTTGGTCAGCAGGTTGTGCCATTGGCTGTAGGCGAGCATTTTGGTTTCGTTGTACATGGTGGTTTTCCTCGGCCCTTTGTTGGGTAGAGGAGGGGGTTTGGTGGGGTGTTCCGTGGGGACGACGTACGGTTGGTTTTGCTGATTTTTTGGGGGGGGCGGTGACGTCGGGTTTTGGGTGAATATCCGTTGCTGCGGGTGGTGTTTCTGGCGGTTCCGCTCTTACAGCGGGTCACTTTTTCAAACGCCAAAAAGTAACCAAAAGGCTTGGCCCCTGCGTTCGGCCCTCGCAAGCTCGGGTCCCTTCGCTCCGGGACCGATCCGGGCGCAGCGGCTACGGTTTGCTGCGCTGCACCTCCTTCCGCTGTGTACGACTTCGTCGTACGGTCGCTGCGCTCCCACGCCCGGATCGATCCCTGCGCTCAGCCTTCCGATGGGGCCGGTTAGGCAAGATCAAGATCAAGGGCACGCGAGCTAACGCTCATTGTTGAGTGGTTAAAAGCGGGTGGTTGGCTTGGGATTTGTGGTGGATTTTCCCCTCATCGGAACGCCGCCCGCCCAGCCCTCTCCCGAGGGAGAGGGAGCCGATTTTGGTTGGAGTTGAAATTTGCATTCAACTCGGTATTTCACGTTGCCGTACCTCTTGTATCCAACTCGGTCAGTCCCCTCTCCCTCCGGGAGAGGGCTAGGGTGAGGGGCTTTTGACTTTGCTTTTAAAATCGCCGGATCAAGCCTGATCCACCGTCGCGGCAAACCCCTGATCTTCCCCCAGAAATCCGCCGCTCTGATGCTGCCACAACCGCGCATAAATCCCGTTCCGGGCCAGCAATTCGGCATGGGTGCCTTGTTCAATGATCCGGCCTTCGTCCATGACGATGAGGCGGTCCATGGCGGCGATGGTCGAGAGGCGGTGGGCGATGGCGATGACGGTTTTGCCTTGCATCATTTCGTCGAGGCTTTCCTGGATGGCCACTTCGACTTCGGAATCGAGGGCGCTGGTGGCTTCGTCGAGCAGCAGGATCGGGGCGTTTTTCAGCATGACTCGGGCGATGGCGATGCGTTGGCGCTGGCCGCCGGAGAGTTTGATGCCGCGCTCGCCGACCAGGGTGTCGTAGCCGCTGTGGCCCTGGCGGTCGCTCAGTTGGTTGATGAAGCCGTCGGCCTGGGCGTTGGCGGCGGCGCGGTGGATGTCTGCGTCGCTGGCGTCGGGGCGGCCGTAGGCGATGTTGTCGCGGATCGAGCGGTGCAGCAGCGAGGTGTCCTGAGTGACCATGCCGATGGCGCTGCGCAGGCTGTCCTGGGTCACGTCGGCGATGTTCTGGCCGTCGATGCGGATCTGCCCGCTGTCGACGTCGTAGAAGCGCAGCAGCAGGTTGATCAGCGTCGATTTGCCGGCGCCTGAGCGGCCGACCAGGCCGATTTTTTCGCCGGCACGGATGTGCAGGCTCAAGCCGTCGAGGACCTGGCGTTCGCCGTTGTAGTTGAAGCTGACGTTATCGAACGTCACCGCGCCGCCGGCGGGTACCAGCACGCTGGCGTTCGCTGCGTCCTGGACTTTCGGGCCACGGGTGAGGGTGGCCATGCCGTCCTGCACGGTGCCGATGTTTTCGAACAGCGAGGTCATCTGCCACATGATCCAGTGCGACATGCCGTTGATGCGCAGGGCCATGGCGGTGATCGCCGCGACCGCGCCGGCGCCGACCTGGCCCTGGTGCCAGAGCCACAGGGCGTAGCCGCCGGCGCCGATGATCAGCGCGACTACCAGTGCCTGATTAACGATTTCAAACTGGCTGACGAGACGCATCTGGCGAAACCCGGTGAGCTTGAAATCTTCCATTGCCGCGCGGGCGAAGTGCGCTTCGCGCTTGGAGTGCGAAAACAGTTTCACCGTGGTGATGTTGGTGTACGCGTCGGCGATGCGCCCGGTCATCGATGAGCGCGCATCGGCCTGTTCCTGGCCGACTTTGCCCAGGCGTGGCACGAAGTACACCATCGCCAGTGCGAACAGCGCGACCCAGGCAATGAACGGTAGCATCAGCTTCAGGGCGAAGCCGCCAGCGAGGGCGATAATGGCGATGAAATACACGCCGATGCCGGGGGCGATTTCGATCAGGGTGAACAGCACTTCACGCACCGCCAGCGCGGTTTGCATGACCTTGGTGGTGACCCGTCCGGAGAATTCATCGGAGAAGAACGACAGGCTTTGCCGCAGCATCAAGCGGTGAAAATCCCACCGCAGGCGCAGCGGCAGGTTGATCGCCAGGATCTGGTGCTGAACCATCGTGCGCAACGCGACCAGCACGATGCTCACCAGCAGGACGATGCCGATGCCCCACAGCACGCGGCTTTCCTCGGCACTGACGCCGCCACCGGTCTGCCAGGTCGAGAGCAGGTCGACGACCTGACCGAGGAAGGAAAACAGCCACGCTTCGTAGATCGACACGCCGGCACTAAGCAGGGCCAGCGCGAGGATGTAACCGCGCGCACCGCGGGTGCAGGCCCACAGAAAACGCGTCAGGCCCACCGGCGGTGGTGGCAGTTCGTCAGGCGGGAAGGGGTCGAGTCTTCGTTCAAACACGCGAAGCATTGCGCTCTCCGAAAAGGATCAAGGTCGGGGGATTCTGCCATTTAACGGCAGCCTTGAGGGGTTGCCGGTCAATACCAGGTCACCTGAACTGACCCTGACACAGAGCCGCAGTGCCAATTTATTGCTCCTGCCGACGCTGCTGCGCGGGGCGCCGGAGGCAAAAAATCCTCTGATACTCAGTGCTGGCGATGCACCACCGACTCGATCGCCTGCAACAAAGCGTCTTCTTCGAACGGTTTGCTCAGGCAGTGTACCGCCTGATAGTGGCCGGATTCGGCCAGAGTCGCCTCATCCCAATGGGCCGACATGCAGATCACCGGGAAGCGCTGGGAGCGGCGTTGCAGTTCGCGCATGACGTCGATGCCGGACAAGCCGGGCATGCGCAAATCCAGGAGAAGACAGGCGATTTCGTCGAAAGGCTGTTCGGCGAGAAAGGCTTCGCCGCTGTCATAGACCTGCGCGTGGTAACCCACCGAACGCAGCAGATTGCGCAGGCTTTTGCGCACCGAGGCGTCGTCATCGACGATGCAGACAATGGTCGCGTGACTGTTATCGGCCGCCGCGGGACGGTCAGTCACACTGTTCACGACAGGCTCGATGGGCCGGGTGGCCGCGCGCTGCTGATCAGCCCGTAGAGTTCGACGAGGTTGACCAGCGAGCGCGTCTGCATTTTCGCCATGATGTGTTTGCGATGGACCTTGGCCGTGACTTCGCTGGTGCCCAGCTGGTTGGCAATCTGCTTGTTGGCAAGACCGGCGACAATCAGCGGCAATACTTCACGCTCGCGCGGGGTCAGCAGCGCGGCCAGTTGCAAGGCTTGTTGCACGCGCTGCCATTGCTCGTACGCAGTCGCCGCACGTTCGCGGGTGGTGCGCAGAGTATCGAGCAGTTCATCGTCATTGAACGGTTTGGTCAGAAACTCCACCGCCCCGGCTTTCATCGCCTGCACCGACATCGGAATGGTGCCGTGGCCGGTCATGAAGATCACTGGCCACGGGTGGCCGCGCTCGGTGAGCGTCGCCTGCAGTTGCAATCCGCTTGCGTCAGGCAGGCTGACATCGAGCAGCAGGCACGCCGGCCCGTTTTCCAGAGGCGCGTCGAGCAGTTCTTCGGCGCTGGCGAACAGGCGGTGTTCGATGCCTTCGGCCCGCAGCAATCGGCTCAGGGCCGTGCGTACCCGCGCCTCGTCATCGACGATCAATACCGGCACCGATTGCGCCTCGACCGGCGGCTGTTGTGGCGCCCTCGGCACAGGCGCGGCCATGGCAGTGAAGGCGGGCGGTTTGGGTTCGCGGTCTTTCAATAATCGGTAACCTCGACGGGCGACCGTCTGAATGATTTCTTTGGCCCCGAGCAGCTTGCGCAGCGCGGAAATCTGCACCTGCAGGTTGTTTTCCTCGACGACGATATCGGGCCAGACCTGATTGATCAGCTCGTCCTTGCTGACAATCCGGCCGTCGGCCTGCATCAATACCGAGAGCACTTCGAACGCGCGGCCGCCGACACGCAACGGCCGGCCATCGAGAAAGGCTTCGCGCCGCTCCAGTGAAATCGTGGCCTGGCCGAGTCGGATCATGCTTGCCTCTGCGCTGCGGTGAAAATGAATGGCGGGGCGCCGGTTCATGAGACCGGTACGCTAGGTGAGCGCCCGGCATAAAGCAATTATCCCGAGGGATAACAGCCGCGGTTTCCAGCCTGTTTATCCGCAACGGCAGGCTCTGGACGGCCATTCTGGGGCTGCAGGCGGACAGCCGCGCGACGACTGGCCCCTTGACCAGAACCGTTGCGTATACTCGCGGATCGGCCCTGAAAACCAGTCTCCAGCGGTGATTCCAATGCCCGGCACGCCTTCTGCCAGCCCCGTGTCCTGTCCGTCCCCAGCCCTGCTGCATGACGAAGCGTGGCTGGACAGTTGCCGGTTCAGCCTGTGGCGCCGCGATAACGAACTGACCTGGTACAGCCTCGAAGATGGCCGCACGCTCAAGCGCTGGTTTGCCGTGCGCGCACCGATTCAGCGCCCGACTGTGTGCAAGCGCCTGGAGCGCGATTTCCATCTGCACCTGCCTGCCGAGTGGGTGGTTGCCCCGGTTGCACAGATCCGCTCGGCCGCCGGCCCGCTGTTGGTGTATCCCGCGTGGGGTGAGTCGCTGGCGGAGTTGATCAGCGACGCCGGCCTGGCGCTGGCTCGGTTTCTGCACATTGCCGTGGCGGCGGCCAACGCACTGGCGCTGACTGGCCAGGCTGGCGTTCGCCGCGTCGGTCTGCTGCCATGGCACCTGATGGTCGGTGCCGACGACTCGGTCAGGTTGATGGGCGTGCACACCGCCGCGCCCGATCTGTCGAACAGCGAACTGCCGGTTATCGAACACTGGCCTTATCTGGCGCCGGAGCAGGTGCAGCACGACGTCGCGGCGAACGATGAACGCAGCGACGTGTACGCCTTGTCGGCCATCCTCTATCAAGTGCTCACCGGTCGCACGCCGCTGACGGCCCGCGACCCGGCGCAGTGGCGGCATGTGCACGCCGCCGTCCAGCCGCCATCGCCTGACGTGTATGTAAAAGATTTGCCGCAAGGGCTTTGTCAGGTCTTGCTCAAAGGCTTGGCAAAAGAACCGGACGCACGCTATCAGAGCCTTGAGTCGCTGGCGGCGGATCTGGCCTGGTGCCTGCGCCAGTGGCGTGAGCATGGGCGGATCGACGCGTTTCGCCTGGGCGCCTTCGATGCGCTGACGAAAACCACCCGTGGCGAGCTGCTGTTCGGTCGCGAGGCGGAGCGTGCGCAATTGCTCGAACAGATTCAGCGCGTGCGCAGCGACGGCATCGCCCGGGTTTTGCTGGTCGCTGGCGCGCCGGGGGCGGGCAAGTCGACGCTGATTCATCAGAGTATCCGTGGGCAGGCGCCGGGTTACTGGGCCAGCGGCAAGCTCAACCTGTTGCACAACGACATTCCTTTTGCGCCGCTGGTGCAGGTGTTCCGCTCGCTGGTCACGCAGTTGCTGGGCAAACCGGCGCTGGAAATGCAGGCGCTCAGCGCGCAGTTGACCGAAGTGCTCAAAGGGCGTGGCCGCCTGCTGGTGGAGCTGGTGCCCGAGGCCGAATTGCTCATCGGCGTCACCGCAGAGCTGCCCAACATGCCAGCCCGTCATGCACTCGATCGCGCCAGTCGCACTCTGCTCGATGTGCTGCAGGTGTTCGCCCAGCCGGGGCGGCCGCTGGTGCTGTTTATCGACGATGTGCAATGGGCCGACGACTCGACCCAAGCCTTTCTGAAGGCCTTCATTGCGCGCCCGCCGCGGCATCTGCTGCTGATTCTGGCCTATCGTGACGATGAAACTGCCGTGCTGGGCGGTGAGGGCGGATTGCTCGACGAGTTGTGCCGTGAGTCGGCGTTGCCGGTGTCGCGTATCGAGGTGGGGCCGATGTCGGTGCAAGCGGTCGCGCAATTGATTGCGGCCGAGCTGGACGCGGAGGTCGACAACATAGAAGCGCTGGCCGAAGTCGTGCATTTCAAGACTGCCGGCAATCCGTTGTTTGTCAGTCAGGTGTCGCGGGCGTTGATGGATGAGCGGCTGCTGCATTTCGATGCCATGCAGCATCGCTGGACGTGGGCGCCCGGCGCGCTGGCCGGCTATCGCTACGCCGATAACGTCGCCGATCTGATGGTGCAGCGCTTGCAGCGCATGCCCGCGTCGGCGCGAGAGGTGTTGCGCTGTGCCGGCTATGTCGGTGGTCGCTGTGACGAAGCGCTGTTGCAGCGTTTGCTGCCGGACGATCCGCCGCAACTGGCCCGCGACGTCGAGTTTCTGGTCAACGGCGGATTTCTGCTGCGCGAAAACCACCAACTGCTGTTCCCGCACGACCGCGTGCTCGAGGCCGCGGCGCAACTGCCCGCGTCGATCGGTCGTGCCGCCGAGCACGCACGCATCGCAGCGGTGATGCTCGATGAGTGGAGCGAGGAGGTCGATCAACACGTCTTCGAAATCGCCAGCCAGATTCAACGTATCGACACCGACATATCTGAAAGCCATCGCCGCGCCGATTTCATCAAAGTGCTGGTCCTGGCCGCCGAGCGCGCGCGCGACACTGCCGCTGTCGATCAAGCCCTGGATTATCTGCTGATTGCCGAGCGCCTGCTCGGTGCCAATGGCTGGACGCAGCTGTACCCGCAGGCCTTCGCCAGCCGTTGGCTGGCCGCCGAGTGCGTGATGCTGTTGGCGGACCTGCCGAGCGCCCAGCAACGTCTCGACGATTGCCTGCACCACGCCGCCACGCCGCTGGACCAGGCGAAGACCTATCGGTTACGCGCCAGTTTGCGCACCCTGCATTCCGATTATCAGGGCGCGATCAGTGAAGCGCTGAGCGGCTTGGCACTGCTGGACATCTCGCTGCAACGCAAGCCGTCACGGGCGCAGATGACCGAGGCCTTCGAGCGCGTTCGCGAGTTGCGCGGTACGCGTCGGATCGCCGACCTGGCCGCACTGCCGCCGACGGATGATCCGCGTATCGAAGCAGCCATGGAACTGCTCAGCACGCTGATTGCTTCGTTCTTCGTCAAGGACGACATCTCCTTTGTGCACTTGGCGAAAATGGTCGAGCTCACGCTGCTGCATGGCACTACGCCGAGCAGTGGCTACGGATTCGCCTGGTTCGGGGTGATGATCGCCGATCGCTACGGCGAGTACGTCGATGGTCAGGCCTATGCCGAGCTGGCGCTGCAGCTCACCGATCTGCATGGCTATGAAGCCGGGCGCACGGGCACGCTGGTGGCGCTCGATCAGGTCAGTCCATGGACGCGGCCACTGGCGTACGCCCGGCAAAAAGCTTTCGCCGCGTTCGAATGCGGGCAGGCGGGCGGTGACCTCGGCATGTCGTGTTACGCCTGCAACCACATCGCCTCTGATCTGCTGTTCATGGGCGAGCCGCTGCCCAGTGTGCTGAGCGAACTGGAGCACGGTCTGGCCTGGGTCCGCCAGTTTCATTACATCGATATCGAACGTATTTTGCTGGCGCAGCAGACATTCGCCACGGAGTTGCGCAACGGCCCGGCGCCGCGTGCCGTTGCTGATCTTGCGCGGCTTGAACATGATTGCTTCGGCCCGTTGGACCGCGAGCGCGTGTCACAGCCGACGCTGTTCTGGCGCTGGCTGTATTCGGGCATGACCGCGTTTTATTTTGGCGACATCGCGTATGCCTTGCGGCGCTTCGAAGAGGCGGGCGCCTTGGCCTGGTCGCTGCCGGCGCATATCAACCTGGCCGATTACTACCTGTTTTACAGTCTGGCGCTGGCCAGTGACGAGGCGCCGGGCGAGGTCATCGAAAAACTGCACACGCTGGAACAGCACCGTCAGCGATTCCTGCGCTGGGTCGAACTCAACCCGTCGACCTTCGCCAACAAGTTACTGCTGATCGAAGGCGCGATTGCCCGCGTGCGCGGCGAAGGCCTGGTTGCCATCCGCTGCTTCGACCAGTCGCAGATCGCCGCCGCAGCTGCCGGATTCATTCACGAACAGGCGCTGGCCCACGAGCAACTGGCGCAGATCTGCCTGAACAGCGGTCTGGTGTCCGGTGCCCATCACCACCTGCGCGTGGCCCGCGATTGTTATGCGTTGTGGGGCGCGCAAGCCAAGGCGCAGCAGTTGCAGGCGTTGCATCCTTTTCTGGTCACTGAACATTCATTGGAAACGGTCACCCCGGTCACCCGCGCACGCCTCGATCTGCAAGTGGGCATCGAGGCCGCCCGCGCGGTGTCGCAGGAAGTGCTGCTCGACCGCTTGGTTGAAACCCTGATGAACCACCTGATGATCCATGCCGGTGCCGATCAGGGTGTGCTGATGCTGGTGACCGACGGCGCACTGCAACCGGCCGCGGCGGCGTTTATCGAGTCTGGCAACGTGCGTGTGACCCAGGCCAACGACCAGCCCCTCGAACACATAGCCCCGGTCTCGGTACTCAACGCGACCATGCGCACGCGCACGCCACTGGTGCTCGACGACGCCAGCATCCAATGTCCCGAGGCCTACAGCAGCGACCTGCAACCACGGCAGACACGCTCGATGATGTGCCTGCCGTTGCTCAAACAGGGCGCGCTGATCGGGCTGGTGTATCTGGAAAACAGCCTGGTGCCGAAACTGTTCAACGCCGAACGCCTGACCATGCTGGAGATCCTCGCCTCCCAAGCCGCGGTGTCGCTGCAGACCGCCCGGCTCTACGCGCAACTGGTCGAAGACAACCGCCTGCGCGCACAAATGGAAGCCGACTTGCGCAGCTCCCGCGCCGAACTGGCGCGCAACTCGCACCTGAAAATGATGGGCGAACTGTCCGCCTCGATCGCCCACGAAATCAGCCAGCCGCTGCTCGGCATCACCTCCAACGCCTCGGCCAGCCTGCGCTGGCTCAAACGCGCCACGCCAGACCTGAACGAAGCCATTCAAGGCCTGGAAGACATCCGCGCCGACAGCGCCCGCGCCAGCGACATCGTCCAGGCCCTGCGCGCCCTGGCCAAACAGGCCCCACTCAAACGCCTGCCCGTCGCGATCGATGAACTGATCAGCGAAGTCATCCACCTGACCGCTACTGACCTGCACAACCGCAACGCCAACCTGCAAACCCGCCTCAACGCCGGCTGCAACGTCGCCGTCGACCGGGTGCAGATCCAGCAAGTCATCTACAACCTGATCACCAACGCCCTCGAAGCCATCGCCAGCCACGACCGCCCCGGCCAACTGACCCTCGAATCGACACGCCGCGATCAGCACATCCACATCACCCTCCAGGACAACGGCCCCGGTATCGCCGAAGCCCAGCGCGAACACATCTTCGACGCGTTCTACACCACCAAAGGCAGCGGCATGGGCATGGGCCTCGCCATCTGCCGAACCGTCATCCACGCCCACGGCGGCACACTGCAAGTGGAAGACAGCGAAGAGGGGGCACGGATCGGGTTTACGTTGCCGCTTGGGCTGCCGGGCGGCAGTTGAAACCCGCGACGAAGATCAAAAGCCCCTCACCCTAACCCTCTCCCGGAGGGAGAGGGGACTGACCGCGGTGGATGCGAGAGCTACGCCGACGTGCGATATCGAGTCGAATGCGGATTTTGAAGATCAAAAGCCCCTCACCCTAGCCCTCTCCCGGAGGGAGAGGGGACTGACCGAGGTGAATGTGAGAGATACGCCGACGTGGAATACCGAGCCGAATACATGTCTCGAAACCAACCAAAATCGGCTCCCTCTCCCTCGGGAGAGGGCTGGGGTGAGGGGCAGCCACACCACCAATCCCCAGCCAACCACCCGCTTCTAACCACTCAACAATGAGCGTTAGCTCGCGTGCTCTTGATCTTGCGTCACCGGCGACATCGGAAGGCTGAGCGCAGGGATTGATCCGGGCGTGGGAGCGCAGCGACCGTCTGGCGCAGCCAGACACAGCGGAAGGAGGTGCAGCGCAGCAAACCGTAGCCGCTGCGCCCGGATCGATCCCGGAGCGAAGGAACCCGAGCCTGCGAGGGCCGAACGCAGGAGCAAGCCTTTTTGGGTACTTTTTCGGCGTCTGGAAAAAGTGCCTCGCCGTAAGGGCGAAACCGCCATCAGCAACACCCGAAACAACGGATATTCACCCAAAACCCCCAAAGCCTGGTCGGCCCAAAGGCCGCCACGGCCCAAAAAAAAGACCGCAACAAAGCGGCCCAAAGAGGGAGCAAACAAACCAGAATCAAGTACGCAATTCCACCCCCCGCACCGCAACCCCAAAACCCGCCGCACCTTCCCAAACCGCCACCCGCTCGCCCACCACCGCAACACGCGCAACATCCAGCCTCATCGCCTGACGCCAGGCCTTCGGCGGCATCCCCACCAAGCGCCCGAACGTACGGGTAAAGTGCGAATGATCCGAAAACCCACACTCATAGACGATCTCGGTAATCGGCATTGACGTCAGCAACAACCCCTTCGCCTTGTCGATCTTCACCCGCAACATCCACTCCTGCGGCGAGCAGCCCGTGACCAGTTTGAACGCCCGGGAAAAATGACTGCGCGACAGATTGCAATGCTCGGCAATCTCACTGACCCGCAAGCTGCGGCTCAAGTCGCCGAGAATGAACGCCTTGGCGCGGCGCTCCTGCCAGCCGGAAAGCGCGCCCAATGGGCGCGCCTGAGTGCAGGGATGGTCTGAATTCAGCGATTGCGGGGTCATGGCGGCTCTCCTGATCGTTAGGCAAAGTCTGGGCGCCGCCGACATTTAAAGTCCTTAAGCAAACCTGAAAAGTTCTGAAGCTGCGCCGCACTACCCGCTCAGGCATGAAACGGATAATCGATGTAACCGCGCTGATCGCCACCGAAGAAACTGCTCGGATCCGGGGTGTTCAGCGACAGGTGATCGCGGATCCGCCGCGGCAGGTCCGGGTTGGCCAGAAATGGCCGACCGAACGCAATGATGTCGGCGCGTCCCGAGCGCAGTGCCTGCTCGGCGGACTCGGCGTCATAGCCGCCTGCGAGGATCAGCACGCCTTTCCAGATTGCGCGCAGTTGGGCAATGATCGCGTCCCAGCGCGGGTCGAAATGTTCGTCCTTGACCGTGCCGACCATCGCCGGCTCGACCAGGTGCAGATACGCCAGATTCCAGCGATTGAGCGCGTCGACCAGATAGCCAAACGTGTCTTCTGGGGTGTCATCGCCCATGCCCATGAAACGCCCCATTGGCGTCAGGCGTACGCCGACGCGTTCGGCCCCCACTTCGTCGGCCACGGCCGCGACCACTTCGAGCAACAGACGTGCGCGATTCTCGACGCTGCCGCCGTAGGCGTCGTCGCGCTGGTTGCTGTTGCTGTTGAGGAACTGATCGAGCAGGTAGCCGTTGCCCGCGTGGATCTCGACACCGTCCATCCCGGCACGAATGGCATTGCGCGCGGCGAGGCGATAGTCCTCGACGATGGCGGCGATTTCTGCGGTTTCGAGGGCGCGCGGTACCGGCACATCCCCCCAGACGCCATTGCCGTTTTCGTCAACGATGAAAGTCTTGCCGGGCACCGGTAGTGCGCTCGGTGCGACGGGCAGGCCGGCGTCCGGTTGAAAGCTGGGGTGCGAGACACGGCCGACATGCCACAGCTGCATGAAGATCAGCCCGCCAGCGCCATGCACCGCGCCGCTGACTGCACGCCAGGCCTCGACCTGCTCATCGCTGTAAATACCCGGCGTCCATGCGTAACCCTGGCCCTGGCGAGAGATCTGCGTGGCTTCGGTGATGATCAGCGCAGCGCTGGCGCGTTGGCGGTAGTACTCGGCGTTCATCGCGCTCGGCACATCGCCCGGCTGGCCGGCGCGCGAGCGCGTCAGCGGCGCCATGGCGACGCGATGGGCGAGGGTGTAAGGGCCGAGGGTGACGGGTTGGAACAGGCGGCGGGTCATGGGCAACTCCAGAGATGTGGCGAAAGGATTCAAGCGCGACAGCCGGGCTGCGCACGCGGTAGAGCTACGTTAACCGGGCCGGGCGGGGGTGATAATCGGTGGGCGGCGCTACGCTGTTTTGCGCTCGGCGCAACGGCGCCCGCGTCCATCAGCGATGAACGCGGGCAGGCTCAGGAGGGTTGGGCGGAACGGCTCAGTGGCAGGTTCAGCCAGCGCCGGCCGGTGGCATTGGCGATGGCATTGCCGAGGGCAGCGGCCATCGGCCCCTGGACGATTTCGGCGGCGCCGAGGAAGGGTTCGCCAGGCTGGTCGAGCAGATGCACATCGACCTTCTTCGGCAGTTGCGTGAAGCGCAGGATCGGGTAGCCGCTCCAGTCGTAACTGCGAATGCCGCCGGCGTCATAGGCGACTTTTTCGTACAGCGTCCAGCTCGCCGACTGCACGATGCCGCCCTCGACCTGATTGCGCAGGCCGTCGGGGCTGACGATCTGGCCGACATCCACCGCCGTCACCACATGCTCGATGCGCACCTCGCCGGTTTGCGGATGCACGCGCAGGCGCACGGCGAGGGCGCAATAACCCATGATGTTTTTGTAGCGGGCGAAGGCAAAACCGATGCCGGCGCCGGGCTCGGAACTTTTTCTCCGCCAGTCGATGGCATCGCGGACGCGCTCGATCACCGCACGCGCGCGCGGGTCGGTCAGATGCGCCAGGCGCAGCGCCACCGGATCAAGGCCGGCCTTGTTCGCCAGCTCATCAATGCTCGCTTCGATGGCGAAGATATTGATGTGCGCGCCGAGCGAGCGCATTGCCGAAGTACGAAACGGCATGGTGGTGACGAAATTCATGTTGATCCGCGTCGCGCCGAGGTCATACAGCGGCACGGCGTTGCGGTCGCCGTCGCCTTCGGGCTGGGCGATCGGCACCGAGGGCGCCGAGGTGAATGGCTGCGCCAACAGGCGCGCCGGCAACAAGCGCCCGGCATTGACGATGCGCTCATTGTGCGGCGTGGTCCACAGTTCGTAGTTCCAGTCCTGCAGGCGACTGTTGGACAGGCCGACGTCGACCTCGGCCACCATCGCCGAGCTGTAGGGTTCCCAGAGATTTTCCTGCTCACGCATCCACTGCACACGCACCGGCGTGCCGGGTACGCGCATGGCGATCAACGCGGCGTCGGCGGCGGCATCGTCGGCACCGTTGTGGCCGTAACAGCCCGAGCCCTCGGTGTGGATGCAGCGCACCCGCTCCGGCGGCAGACGCAGCATTTCGGCGATGCCGGCGCGCAGCGGAAAGACGCCTTGGGTATGGGTCCAAACGGTCAGCACGCCGTCCTTGAACCAGGCCACGGCGCAGGACGGACCGATCGAGCCGTGCATCAGATACTGCTTGGTCACCCGCGCCTTGAAACGCGTTTCAACGGCGGTATTCACGTCACCATTGTTGCTGATCGGATAGCGCCGCGAAGGCAGGCGCTTGAGCAAGGCATGGATATTTTCGGCCTCGGGAATTGCGTCGCCACCCCGCCAGCGCGCGACCTCGCTGGCGCTGCGCATGGCCTTGATCGCTTGCCATTCGTCACGGGCAAGCACGGCGAGATAATTGCCGTCACGGATCACCTTGACCACCCCGGCCAGTGCCTCAATGGCCGGCGCATCGAACGCCTCCAGCGTGCAACCCGGACGCGGCGGGCGAATCACCCGCGCGTGGAGCATGCCGGGCAAGCGCATGTCCTGGACGAACGCGGCGCCGCCGCTGACTTTTGCCGGGATGTCCAGACGCGGCAGCGAATGCCCGATCAGCTTGAAATCCGCCGCTGGCAGGCTCGGCGATTGCGCCTTGGCGTATTGGTGCACATCAACGTTGCTGACCGCCTCGGCGTAACTCATGCGTTGCCCGGCCGGTCCTTCGATCATTGCATCAGCGGTAGTCAGCTGCGCCGGGTCGACCTGCCAGCGGCGTGCGGCGGAGTCCACCAGCATCTCGCGCACTTGCGCGGCGGCATTGAACAGCGCGGTGCCACTGTCGAAGATGCTGTGACTGCCGGCGGTGTAGCCTTCGTTGGGCGTCAGCGCGGTGTCGGCGGTGAGCAGGTTGATCGCACTGGCCGGCACTTGCAGGCGCTCGGCGGCGATTTGCAGCAACGCGGTTTTCACCCCGGTGCCCAACTCGACCTTGCCGGTGTACACGGTGATGCCGTCGGCGCCGATGCGAATCCACGCGTCGAGGTACGGATTGGTGCGCAGGCTGCCCGGCAGATCCGGCGCCAGTACCACGGTGCCGAGTGTGTCGACTTCAGTGTCGGCCAGCGCCCGCCGCGCCATCGGCACCAGGGTGAAAGCCATCAGCAACGCGCCGCCGCGCAAGAATGCCCGGCGGCTGGGATTCAGACCGGTGTATTCGCTCATGGCCGGCTCCCGTGTTGCCCGGCGACCAGACTGATCGCCTCGATGATGCGCAGGTGCGTGCCACAGCGGCACAGATTGCCGGCCATGTGCTCGCGGATGGTTTCTTCGTCCGGGTGGGGGTTGCGTTCGAGCAACGCTTGCGCACGCATCAGCATGCCGGCGATGCAGTAGCCGCATTGCGCCGCTTGTTTTTCGATGAAGGCCGCTTGCAACGGGCCGGGTTTTTCTGCGCTGCCGAGGCTTTCCACGGTGCGGATCTGCTTGCCTTGCAGGCCCGCGCAGGGCGTCAGGCAGGCAAACACTGGTTGGTCATCGACGATCACCGTGCAGGCACCGCACTGACCGAGCCCACAGCCGTACTTGGCGCCATTGAGGTTCAGATGATTGCGCAGCGCATACAGCAGCGGCATGTCCGGTTCCAGCTCCAATGCCTTGGCGGCGCCGTTGACGTTGAGGGTGATCTGGCTCATTTGGCCTCCTGACGTAACGCTTCAATAGTGGAAGAGAGGTCTGCCCAGGGCTGGTCGGGGCGCGCCTGCTGGCGCAGATACGCAGCCAGTGCGGCGAGTTGGCGGTTGTCGAGGCTGCCGGCGAACCCCGGCATTTGCGGTCCGGGTGCACCGGGCGCTGCCGGCAGCCCTTCGAGTACGGTCTTGAGGAAATTGCGCGAGCTGGCCGCGTGCAGCGCCGAGGTGCTGTCCAGCGGCGGGCGCCCGTCGATCTCGCGCATCGGCGCGGCGCGACCATGGCAGCCGGCGCAGGCACTGGTAAACAGCAGCGCGCCTTGGGCAGTGGAGGCGGGGTCGACCGGCGTTGGCGCCGTGGTTTCGGTAACCGTCGGCGGCTGCTCCAGGCTCAGCAGATACTCGGCAATCGCATCGGCTTCGCTGGCCGGCAGACGCGCCAGACTCAGGCTGACCGGGCGCATCGGGCCAGCCGGAGTACCGTGCCCGGCGACCACGTCGGCACGCAAATAATCAACCAACTGCTCGCGGTTCCACGGATTCGCCCGTTGCCCCAGACCGACCAGCGCCGGGGCGTCCCAGCCGTCGACGCTGCCGCCGTGCAGGTACTCGGAGGATTTTTCCGCGCCGATCAGGTTCAGCGGCGAATGACAGCCGGCGCAATGTCCCGGTCCGTCGACCAGATAACGTCCGCGGTTCCACGCCGCGCTGCGTTCGGCCAGTGGCGTCAGCGGTTCGCCGTGGAGAAACAGCAGGTTCCAGAACGACACCAACGGACGAATGTTCATCGGGAAATTCATCTGGTTCTGCCGCGCCGGCGCCTGCACAGCGGGGCCGCTCATCAGGTACGCATAGGCATCGGCGATGTCCTCGGCGCTCATGCGCCGGTAGTGCACGTAGGGAAACGCCGGGTAGAGAAAATGCCCGTCACGCGCTATGCCCTGGCGCATCGCCCGTTCGAAGGCCGGCAGCGACCATTGGCCAATGCCGGTCTGCGCGTCCGGGGTGATGTTGGTGCTGTACAAGGTGCCGAACGGCGTCACCAGTGGCAGTCCACCGGCCAGATATTCACCGCCGGGGCGGGTATGGCAGACCGCGCAATCGCCGGCTTCAACGACCCGCGCACCGCGGTGGATCTGCGCCGTATCGAATATCGGAGGGCGCTCGATCGGCGCTATCGCCGGGCGCCACATCAACAGCACGGCCGCAATCAGAGCCACCGCAGCCAGCAGCGCAACGGCAATCCAGAAGGTGCGGGATTTCAGCCAAGGCAGGTTCATTTGCGTGGCCCCGGCACAGGGCACAACAGCGGGGGGAGGGAATGGCGAGTCATGCGAAGCTCCTTGTGGCGACCGGGGAAGGGCGCCGACGTTTGCGCCTCGGACAAAGCCTAGAGAACACTCGCGCGGCGCAGAATCCGCGCTTGGCGCAACAGCGCGTTGCGTCACAAGCAACGCCGTGGGCCGTTGCGCCACACGCATCACTGCGTTGCCCGGCGCAGTGATTCTCGCGGCCCGGTGCTGGCCGTAGCCTTGGCTCACCTTTTCCAGACGCAATGAGGTGTCACCATGCTCACTGGCAATCCCGCCGCTACGGCCAAGGCCGAGCAACCCGCTTCACTCTCCGGCCTGATGATCGCGTTCCTCGCATTCTGCTGCGGCGCGGTCGTGGCCAACCTTTATTACGCGCAGCCCATCGTCGAGTTGATCGCGCCGCAGATCGGCCTTTCCAGCGCGAATGCCAGCCTGATCGTCTCGCTGACCCAGTTCGGTTATGCCTTGGGCCTGCTGTTGCTGGTGCCGCTGGCCGACCTGATGGAAAACCGCCGTCTGGTGGTCGGTTTCACGCTCGCCGCGAGTGTCACGCTGTTGTGCGCGGGGCTGACCCATTCGCCGTCGTTGTTCCTGGTGTTTTCCCTGCTGATCGGCCTGACGTCGGTGGCGGTGCAGATCCTCGTGCCGCTGGCCGCGCATCTGGCGCCTGAAGCCACGCGCGGAAGGGTGGTTGGCAACATCATGAGTGGTCTGCTGCTGGGGATTCTGTTGTCGCGGCCACTGTCGAGCCTGTTGGTCGAAGTGTTCGGCTGGCGCGGGGTGTTTTTCAGCGCTGCCGGGTTGATGGCGGTCATTGCGCTGATCACCGCCGTTGCGCTGCCACGCCGTGTGCCGAGCCATAAAGCCACGTACACGGCGTTGATCGGTTCGGTATTTGCCTTGGCGCGCCAGCATGCGCTGTTGCGTCAGCGTTCGCTGTATCAAGGGCTGCTGTTTGCCAGTTTCAGCCTGTTCTGGACCCTGGCGCCGATTGAACTGATGCGCCATCACGGCTTCAGTCAGGCGCAAGTGGCAATCTTCGCATTGGTTGGCGCGGTCGGGGCGATTGCTGCACCGATAGCCGGGCGCCTCGCCGATGCCGGGCATGCACGGCGCGGCACGCTGGTGGCGTTGCTGTTGGCCCCGGTTTCGCTGCTGATCGCGGCGCTGCCGGGCAGCGGTTACTGGTGGCTGGTGGTGTGTGCGGTGCTGCTGGATTTTGCCGTGCAATTGAACCTGGTGCTTGGCCAGCGTGAGGTTTACGCGATCGACCCGCACAGCCGCGCGCGCCTCAATGCGGTGTACATGACCAGCATTTTCGTTGGCGGCGCCCTCGGTTCGCTGGTCGCCAGCCCGCTCTATGAGCACTTCGGCTGGAACCTTTCGGCGGTTGCGGTAGCGCTGTTGCCGGCCCTGGCGCTGGGGTTGTTCCTGAGCCACAAAGCCGATGAGTGAGTACGCGGCCTCTGCAGCCAAGCACGGCAATACAAGACGGCAAGCGCACGGTGATGCACAATCAGCGCCGTTGCTTTCCGACCGGACCCCGCTGATGGACAAGTTGCTGGCCTTGAAGATGTTTGTCGAAACCGTGCGCTGCGGGGGCTATTCCTCGGCGGCGCGCAAACTCGGGATCTCGACGTCTTCGGTGACCCGGCAGGTGGCGGGTCTGGAACATGAACTGGGCGCGAGCCTGCTCAATCGCACTACGCGCAACACCAGCGTGACGGTGGCCGGGCAGACTTACTTCGACAAGGCCGTGGCGATTCTCGACGCGATCGACGAAGCCGACGCGGTGGTTGCCGACCGTGGCAGCGAGGCGCAAGGGCGGCTGCGCATCAGCGTGCCGGTAGAGTTCGGCCGGCGCCTCATCGCGCCGCATCTGAGCCGCTTGCTGGCGCGCCATCCGGGCCTGGAAATCAGCCTGTCGCTGAGTGATCAGGTCAGCGATCTGCTCAGCGAACAGATCGACGTGTCGGTGCGCCTCGGCTCCTCGGTCGTCAGCGAGGACATCGTCAGCAAGCGCGTCGGGCAGTTCCAGCGCTGGGTCGTCGCCAGCCCCGAGTATCTGGCGCACAGTGCCGAGCTGTGCCATCCGCGCGACCTGCTCGACCATCAATGCCTGCGCTTCGATTACGCCGGCACGCACCAGCACTGGACCTTTCAGGGCGACGACGAAACCATCCAGCTCAACGTGCATGGGCGCCTGCAAAGCAACAATGCCGACATCCTTCGCGAAGCCGCGATCGATGGCGGCGGGGTGACGCTGCTGGCCGACTGGCTGGTACGCGACGATGTTGCCGCCGGGCGCCTGGTGCGCGTGCTCGAGCAATATCAGGTCAATCCCGGCACTGCCAGCAGCTGCATCAACGCGCTGTACCTGCCCAACCACCGCGGTTCGAGCCGGATCAACGTGTTCATCGATTTTCTGCTGGAGATTCTCCAACCGGCGGCTTGACTGGATGCCCGGCGGCGCTCGCTTTCGGCAGCATCGCCACGCCGGCAGCCAGGGCAAACGTGCACAGGGCGACGATCGCCCCGGCATTCTCCAGCACCGCGCCAAACAGCGGCGTGCCGGCGGTTTGTCCCAGCGCCAGGACCAAAAAGGGAATGCCCAGCCCCAGATCGGGACGATCCGGAAACAGGTTGATCCCCTGAATCAGATACACACCGGACGAGACGATATAAGCCGCGCCAAACAGACACATCGCCGCGAGTCCATAAACCGCTGAAACCGACGCCGCTGCCAAGCCCAGCGTGCCGGCCGCGATTCCGGCGAGGGCCAATCGGTGCATGCGCGCAACACCAAAACGATCGGTCAGCACGCCGGTGGTGCAGCCACTGATGCCCGCCGCGCCGAGCAATATCCACGCCCAGGCAATCGACCGATCGGAGAAACCGGCTTCAGCGCGCAGAATGTCGGCGCCGAACGTCCAGATGGCGGTGCTCGCCAGCCCCATCAGAAAGGCGCTGCAACACAGCGGCAACACACCGGGGCGGCGCAGCAGGGTCAATGAGAAGTCGCCGGCGGTGGTGTCCTCGACTTGGCGCGGTACGGCAAACCAAAGCCACAGCGTAATGCCGACCCCCATCATGGCGAACAGTGCATACAACTGCCGCCACTGCCCTGCGGCGACAACCACGGCCAAACCGGAAAAAACGATGCCGGCGGCGGTGCCGGCATTGATGAAGCCGTTGGCCCGCACGCGCTGCGCCTCGGCAATGCGGGCCGCCACCGCGCTGGCCAGCGGTGGTGAAGTCAGGCCGGTACTCAACCCAGCGAGGGCCACGCCACAGCCCAGCGCCAGGCCCGATTGGGCGAAGACGATCAAGCCCATGCCGAGCGCAGCGGCCGCACCGGCAAGCACCGTGAGCGCCCTTGGGCTGAGTTTGCCGTTACTGATGAATGTCGCCACGATGCCCACGCAATAGGCCGCGAAGGCGCTGCCGCCGATCCATCCGGCCGCCGAGACGCTGAGCGCCAGCTCCTGACGGATCTGCGGCAGCAGCAGGCCGTAGGCAAACCGTGCCAGGCCATAGGACAACGCGGTGAGGGCGAAAGCTGCCGCCACCAGGTTAGCGCTGCGCTGCATTGTTTCAGCGCCCGAGCATGATTGGCGACGGCATCGTGAGGGTCATTTCGCTGCGGCTGGGGTTTTCTTGCGGGTTTTGCTCGCCGTGGTGGCGGGCGCGTCTTTGCTTTTTTTTCGAGGTGCCGGTGGCGCTACGCTGCTGGCGACCGAGCCGGGCAAGCCGTCGGAGTCGAACGCATCGAGTTCGGCGCGGGCCTGGAACCAGTGATCGAAATCCTGCCCGTGCGGCCGGCCTTGCTCTTCCCAAAGGCGATAGGCGGTTTTGCGGATGGTTTCCTCGTCCATATCAATCTCTCCAGCGGGGTAAAAATCAGGGTGTGCGCGTTACGGTGAAATCGGGTCGCTGGCGGGGAAGGTTTCTTCCACCGCTTCGTCCAGTTTTGAATCACTGACGTTGCGCTCACTGTGCCCCTGATTCTGCTCGCAGTGGCAACTGCTCGACGGGCAGGGCTGGCCATTGGGGTGAAGATCGGCGCAAGCCTGGCTGCAATAGCGTTTGCCGTCGCGTTCAACGGCGTTGTCAGCACTGCAGCTGCAGGTGCATCCAGAGCAGGCACACTGCGATGTTGAGGTGTCGTTAGCCATGGTGTCCTCCCGGTTGCTGATGGTTGTTGCGTTCATAAAATCTGATAACCGGCAGCGCGGCAGGGTTTGAACGGATTTCCTCAGGGCCGATGAGCGGTCGAGAAAATCTGGCTAAACGTTGAACGATGGCAGCACCGCGTTCAGCGCCAACGACAGATTCAGCGCCAGAATCAGCAGGATCGACACCACAAAAAGCCGTCGTGCCCAGGCTTTCGATGTGCGCCGGCTGATTCGTCGCAGAGCGACATAAAACCAGTAGCCACCCAGACCGATAATGACCAGCGGATACGACACGTTGAGATTCGCCACCCAGCCCAGCACAGCCGCGCTGATGAGGAACGCCAGCATGTACAAAACGATCTCGCGCCGCGCCTGACTCAGCGTCAGGGTTGGCAGGCCGGCAGCGCGGAAATCTTCGTGGCGCATGACGGTAATCGCATGGGAATGCGGCATTTGCCAGCAGCAAAATACGATGACCAGCAGCAGCGCAGTGGCGTCGAAATTGCCGGTCACCGCGCCATAGCCGATCACCGGTGGCATGGCGCCGGACAGGCTGCCGACCAGCGTGCCCCAGTGCGAGCTGCGCTTCATCAGACAGGTATAAACGCCTGCATAAATGAACAAGCCGATCGCCGCCAGTGCGCAGGCCAGCGGCGTGGTGCCGCGCCAGAGCAAAGCAAAACCGAGCAATCCCAGTACACCCGCGTAAGTCAGTGCTGCCGGCACCGACACCGCCCGGATCGCCAGCGCCCGATGACAGGTGCGGACCATGCGCCGGTCGATATCGCGATCGACGCAGTTATTGATCACGCAACCGCAAGCAATGATCAACGCGGTACCGAACACGGTGGCCGCCAGATGCGCGAGCGACAAAGGCCGGCCGGCCGCCGCGAGCAGGTAACCACCGAGCACCGACGCCAGATTGCCGAAGATGATCCCCGGTTTGGTCAGTTCAATGCCGACGTTGAGCGGTACCCTCCATTGCCTCAGTGCGCCAGCATGTTGTGGTGAATGCTGTCCATGATCCATAGCGAAAGCCCAACCAGCAGAAGAATGATGACGGCGGAAAAGATCAGCGCAATCAGGTTCCAGCGCTGTTCCGAGGCCGTGTCCAGATGGAGGAAGTATTTGAGGTGGGCGAAAACCTGCACCACGCCGAGCGCCACCACCACCCACGCGGTGATGTTGCGCGGCAAGGTTGGAAACATCACCAGACCGAACGGAATTACGGTGAGCACCACCGAAATAATGAAGCCGACCATGTACGAACGGCTGCTGCCGTGGCTGGTCCCGGCACTGCTGTGAACCTGACTTTGGTTATACATGTCACACCACCCCCAACAGATAAACCACGGTAAACACGCAAATCCACACCACATCGAGGAAGTGCCAGAACAGGCTCAGGCAACTCAGGCGCGTGGTGTTGGTGTTGGTCAGGCCACGACTGCTGACCTGCGCCATCAGAATCGCCATCCACACCAGGCCGCTGAGCACGTGCGCGCCGTGGGTGCCGACCAGGGTGAAAAACGCGGTGAGGAAACCGCTGCGATCCGGGCCGTAGCCTTCTGCGATGAGGTGATGGAATTCGTTGATTTCCATCGCGATGAAGCCGCAGCCCAGCATGAACGTCACCGCCAGCCAGCGCAGCACATGCGCTTTGTCGTTGCGGTTCATCGCCAGCATGGCGTAGCCATAAGTGATGCTGCTGAGCAGCAGCAGCGCGGTTTCGGCGAGGACGTAAGGCAGCTCGAAAATATCGACAGTCGACGGCCCCCCGGCGACGCTGTCACGCAGCACGGCGTAGCCGGCGAACAGCGTCGCGAAGAGGATGCAGTCGGTCATCAGGTAGATCCAGAAACCGAACACCCGCATGGATCCGGCGTCTTCGTGGCCCTGCTCGTGGCTGTGAGCAATGTCTTTTTCCAGAACGATATTGGACATGATCAAGCCTCCGCCAGGTCTTTGAGACGCGCTTTCTCGATCCGCGCGACTTCCTGCGCAGGGACGAAATAGTCGATGTCTTCGTCATAACTGCGCACCACCATGGCAACCACCGAAGCCACCAGGCCGAAGATCGCCAGCCACCAGATATGCCAGACCAAGGCGAAGCTGCAGATCAGCGCGAAAATGCTGATCACCAGACCGGCCGAGGTGTTGCGTGGCATGTGGATGGCGCGGTAGTCGGTGTGGCTCAGGGTGCTGACGCCGCGCTCTTTCATGCCCCAGTAAGCGTCCAGATCGTTGACTTTCGGCTGCTCGGCAAAGTTGTAGAACGGCGGCGGCGAAGCCGTGGCCCATTCCAGCGTGCGGCCATCCCAGGGGTCGCCGGTCAGGTCGCGGTATTTGGCGCGGTTGCGGATGCTCACGTACAGCTGCAGCGCCTGCGCGGACACGCCACAGAGGATGATGCCGACGCCGACCAGTTCCAGCAGCAGCCACGGTTGCCAGGCCGGGTTGTCGAAGTGGTTGAGGCGCCGGGTCATGCCCATGAAACCGAGCACGTAGGACGGCATGAAGGCGAAGTAGAACCCGGTCAGCCAGCACCAGAAAGCGATACGCCCGAGCCGGTCGTTGAGGCGGAAGCCGAAGGCTTTCGGGAACCAGTAGGTCAGCCCGGCCATGTAGCCGAACACCGCGCCGCCGATGATCACGTTATGGAAGTGCGCGATCAGGAACAGGCTGTTGTGCAACAGGAAGTCCGCGCCAGGCACGGCCAGCAGCACGCCGGTCATGCCGCCGATGCTGAACGTGACGATAAAGCCCAGCGTCCACAGCATCGGTGTTTCGAAGCGCACCCGCCCGCGATACATGGTGAACAGCCAGGTGAAGATTTTCACCCCGGTCGGCACCGCAATAATCATCGTCATGATGCCGAAGAACGCGTTGACGTTGGCCCCGGCGCCCATGGTGAAAAAGTGGTGGAGCCAGACGATGAACGACAGGATGGTGATCGCGATCGTCGCCCACACCAGCGACACGTAACCGAACAGGCGCTTGCTGCTGAAGGTCGCGGCAATTTCGGAAAAGATCCCGAAGGCTGGCAGAATCAGGATGTACACCTCCGGGTGACCCCACGCCCAGATCAGGTTGACGTACATCATCGGGTTGCCGCCGGCCTCGTTGGTGAAGAAGTGCATGCCCAGATAGCGGTCGAGGGTGAGCATCAACAGGGTCGCGGTGAGGATCGGGAACGCTGCAAGGATCAGCACCGAGGTGCACAGGGCGTTCCAGGTGAACACCGGCATCTTGAACAGGGTCATGCCTTCGGTGCGCATCTTCAGAATGGTCACGAAGAAATTGACCCCGGTGAGTAACGTGCCTATCCCGGATATCTGTAATGACCAGATGTAGTAATCGACCCCCACCCCGGGGCTGTAGCCGAGTTCGGACAGGGGCGGGTAGGCGACCCAGCCGGTGCGGGCGAATTCACCGACCCCCAGCGAGATATTGACCAGCGCCGCACCGACCACGAACAGCCAGAAACTCAGCGCATTGAGAAACGGATACGCCACATCGCGCGCGCCGATCTGCAACGGCACGACGATGTTCATCAGGCCGACCACGAACGGCATGGCCATGAAGAAAATCATGATCACGCCGTGGGCGGTGAAGATCTGGTCGTAATGTTCGGGCGGTAGATAACCCGGTCCGCCACTCGAGGCCATGGCCTGCTGGGTGCGCATCATGATCGCGTCGGAAAAGCCGCGCAGCAGCATGACCAGGGCAACGATGATGTACATGCAGCCGATTTTCTTGTGATCGACCGAGGTGAACCACTCGCGCCAGAGGTAACCCCACTTGCGCTTCCAGGTGACGGTGCCGACCAGGGCAAAGCCCATCAGGCCAACGATGGCCAGGGTGTACATGACGATCGGCTCGTGCAATGGAACCGCGTCCCATGAAAGTTTCCCGAACATTGTTAACGCTCCTCGGCCAGCAGACTCGGTTGTTGATCGACGCGCTTGTCGTCGCTGTTGCGTTGCACCTGGCTACCCTTTGGGCGTGGTGCCTTGTTCATGCCTTCGTACTTGTCGACGATATCCAGGAACAGTCGCTCCTGAACTTTCGAGTAATAAGTAATCGGGTGCGCAACCGTAGGCTTCGCCAGTTCGGCATAACTGTTCTGATCAAGTTGCTGAGGCGTGTTCCTGACCTTGTTCAACCACGCGTCATAGTCAGCGCCATTCAACGCCAGGGTGCTGAAGTGCATGTCGGAGAAGCCGCGGCCGTTATAGTTGGCGGCAATGCCGCGATATTGGCCGGCTTCATTGGCGATCAAATGCAACTTGGTTTGCATGCCCGCCATGGCATATATCTGCCCGCCGAGGGCGGGAATAAAGAAGGAAGTCATCGCGGCGTCGGAAGTGATGGTGAAGTTGACCGGCGTATTCACTGGAACGGCAAGTTCGTTCACCGAGGCGATCCCCAGATCGGGATAGATGAACAGCCATTTCCAGTCCGTCGCGACGACCTGCACGTTCACCGGCGGGACATCGGAGTCGAGTGGTCGATAAGGGTCCAGCGCGTGCGTGGTTTCCCAGGTGACCCAGCCGAGCACGCAGATGATCAGGAACGGCACGCCCCAGACCACGGCTTCGATCTTGTGCGAGCTGGCCCAGCGCGGCGAGTACCGGGCTTTTTTATTGGTGGCTCGATAGCGCCAAGCAAACAGAAACATCATGACGATGACCGGAATGACCACCAACAGCATCAGGCCGGTCGCGAGAATGATCAGGTCGCGTTCATCCTTGGCCACCTGGCCCTTGGGGTTGAACACGATCAAGTTGCAACCGGCGAGAAGAACGCTGGTAGCGAGATAGGTCAGGCCATACCCAATGATTCGCTTCATACATGCTCCTGTATAAACGCCGACCCTCGTCCTGTGGCGGAACTGCGACGCACCTGATGTAAACAATCGGTTGAGGTAATACCGCTGTGCTTGTTTAAACGCGCAGCGAAGTTGCCTGGTTAAATGTGCAGGCGGTTGTTTGCGGTGGTTCATGTGAGCCACGATTTTTTGAATAAGCCCTTGGGCATTGGTTTGACAAAATGTTACTGAACCTGACGAACGGTTGAACTAGCGAAACGGCGGAGAGGAACTGGCGGACTATGCTGGAAATGACCTTTGGCAAATTGGGAATCATCCAGCGACAGCTTGGGTCATTTGCAATGAGCGGTTTCAGATCAGGAGTACGACATGTTCAAACGCGGCGAAACCTACAACAAATGGAAGGCCACGCAGAGGGCGGAAAAGTGCCATACGGAAGAAGTTGAAAACGGCTGTCACATCGAGGTACGGGCACGCGAGGCGGATGACGGCGACGTGGAAATGTTCATCAGCGTCTACACGGCGACCGGCGAATGCGCCTACGAGCGAATCAGAAAACTGCCCGGTATCGAATGGGAAGTCGAGGACGCGCTCAAGCGCGGTATCGATCAGGCAGAACGCATCGCCGGCGGCGAGTCGGGGCGATTGTCCTGTGCCGACGCGCACGGCCATGAGAATGAATGACAGCGCCGCTGACGCCGGCAACCGGCGTCAGCGGCGTTGCAAGCTTCACGGCTTGAACACGGCGCGGATGCACTGATCGGTTTTCTCCTTGAACATTCGATAACCTTCGGCGCCGTCCTCCAGGCTCATCGGATGCGTCAGCAGCCATGACGGGTCGAGTTCGCCTTTCTGGATGTGCTCGAATAACGTCGGTGCGTAGCGTTGCCCCGGTTGTTGCCCGGAGCGCACCGTCAGTGCCTTGTTGACGATCGCGCCCATCGGGAATTTGTCCAGCAAGCCGCCATACACCCCGACCACCGACACCGTGCCGCCCTTGCGACAGGCGCGAATGGCCTGACGCAGCACGGTGCCGCGTTCGGTGTGCAGGCGCAGCATCTGTTTGGTCTTGTCGTAGGCGTAGTCGATTTCCGTGCCGTGGGCTTCCATGCCGACGCAGTCGATGCAGCGGTCCGGCCCGCGTCCGCCGGTCAGTTCCAGCAGCGCTTCGTGAACGTTGGTCTGCTCGTAATTGATCGGAATGGCGTTGCAGCGTTCTTCGGCCAGGCGCAGTCGCTCGGGGTAACGATCGATCGCAATGACCCGTTCGGCGCCGAGCAGATAAGCACTGCAGATCGCCATGAGCCCGACGCCGCCACAGCCCCAGACCGCCACGGTTTCGCCCGGCTGTATGTCGGCGTTGTCTGCGGCGAAGTAACCGGTGGGCGCGGCATCGGAGACGAACAACGCCTGCTCGTCGCGCACGCCTTCGGGCACCTTGAACAGGTTGACGTCGGCGTAGGGCACGCGCACGTAGGTGGCGTGGCTGCCGGGGTAGCCGCCGAACGCGTGGCTGTAGCCGATGATCCCGCAGCACGGTTGGCCGTAGGCGAGGTCGGTCATCGACGGGTTGGGATTGGAGTTGTCGCAGCAGGAAAAATCGCTGCGCTGACACGGCTCGCAATTGCCGCAGCCGATGATCGAAATGGTGATGACCTTGTCGCCCTTGCGCAGACCATTGACGCCGGGGCCGACCTCAACGATCTCGCCCATGAACTCATGGCCGATGATATCGCCCGGTTTCATCGCTGGGACGTAACCGCCGAGCAGGTGCAGATCGGAGCCGCAGACCGAGGACATTGTGACGCGGATGATCGCGTCGCGCGGGTTGAGGATCGACGGATCGGGGACGTTGTCGACTTGCAGATGGTTGGGTGCTTGCCAGGTGAGTGCGCGCATCAGTGAATCCCCCCTTCAATCGCCACACCGGTTTTCACCGGTGGCTGGCTGGCCGCGGCATGGCCGCTGTCGCCGTGGACATAAAAGAAATCATCGTCGCCTTCGGGGCGCATGCGGTTGTTGCTGACTTCGCCGGTTTCCATTTGCTGCTTCACGGCTTGCAGGCCGTTGAGCAACGCCTTGTCGCTGAACAGGCTGATTGCGCGGGCGAAGGCGTAACCGAGTTTGCCCATCGCCGGTTTGCACACAACTACCGCTTTGACCTGGGTGCCGCGGTTGGCGGGGGCGGAGGTCAAGGACAGGGAAATATCGTGTTGCCAACTGGATTGATCCGGGGTCTGCCAGTGCAGGGTGTTCGGGTCTTCGGCGGGCTGGCGAATCAGCGTGGTTTGCAGCTTGCGCCCGGCTGGGGCGCGGAGGGTCCAGCAGGTGGTGTCGGGGCTGAGTTGTTCGACGCTGTCGACCCAGCGCAGCAGCGGCCCGATGTTTTCGACGCGGGCGATGAAGTCGCGGACTTCTTCCAGCGGGCGGTTGATCGTTACGCTGCGGGTGATCGCTTCGCTGATCGGCCAGTGGTGTTCGCGGCTGAATTGTTGTTCGAACGGGGTAGGGGTGAGGGCCTGTTTCAAACGGCAGTGGCCGGCGGCGCCGCGCCACACGCCGTATGCGCCGGCGACGATTTCCAGTGCGCCGGTCAGGCCGCCGGTGCGCCAGCCGTGCAAGAGCAGGGCGCCGCCGGCGGTGAGGGACAGGGCGCGTTCGGCGCTGCTCATTGCGCCGCTCTGGCCGGTGTCGTTTTTTGTGTGGGTGGCTATTAGTGGATGGTCGGTCATGTTGCGGTTCTCCATCGGTGTGTTTGCGATAGAAGAAATGCCGGCGTTTGCGGTTCCACTGGGTTTGTCGGTGTGGGGATGAAAGGTATTTTTGAGGGCATATCCGTTGCTTCGGGGGCTGCGGCTGGCGGTTTCGCCCTTACGGCGAGTCCCTTTTTCAGACGCCAAAAAGGAACCAAAAGGCTTTGCTCCTGCGTTCGGCCCTCGCAGGCTCGGGTCCCTTCGCTCCGGGATCGATCCGGGCGCAGCGGCTACGGTTTGCTTCGCTGCACCTCCTTCCGCTGTGTCTGGCTGCGCCAGACGGTCGCTGCGCTCCCACGCCCGGATCAATCCCTGCGCTCAGCCTTCCGACGTCGCCGGTGGATCAAGATCAAAAGCAGGCGAGCTGACACTCGGCCTATTGAGTGGTGAGAAGCGGCGCACGACTTGAGATTCGCGGTGGATTCGTCCCTCACCCCAGCCCTCTCCCCCTGGAGAGGGAGCCGATCTTTGGGCTTTTCAAATTGTGTGTACGACTCGGTATTTGGAGTCGGCGCAGCCCTCGCATCCACCGCGGTCAGTTCCCTCTCCCTCCGGGAGAGGGCTAGGGTGAGGGGCTTTTGGTCTTGACCTTGATCTTTTGATTTTCAGGCAGGCAACCCAGATTGACCGCGCCCATAAAACCAACTGAACGCCCACCCCAACCCCGAGCTCAAAAATTCCAGGCGAAACGCCAACAACCAATTCCGGGGGGAGTGTATGTCTCGATTACCTGTCATTGCGGTCACGGCCAGTTGCTGGAAGATCGGTCCGCATGCGGTGCAGATGAATGACGACAAGAATTCGCGGGCGGTGGCCAGTGCGGCCGGTGGGTTGCCGCTGATTTTGCCGATGTTTCCTGATCTGCTTGATCCGGAGCAGATTGTCGCCAGTATCGATGGTTTGCTGTTCACCGGTGCGCCGTCGAATATCGAGCCGTTTCATTATGGCGGGCCGCCGAGTCCGCCGGGGACTGAGCATGATCCGGCGCGTGATCATCTGACGCTGCCGTTGTTGCGGGTGGCGATTGCAGCGGGGTTGCCGGTGCTCGGTTTGTGTCGTGGGTTGCAGGAGCTCAATGTGGCCTTCGGGGGAACGTTGCATCAGCAACTCGATGAGCCTGGCCCGGAGCACGAGCCGCCCAGTGATGAATCTATCGAAGAGCAGTACGCCAAGACCCACGACGTGACGGTGCAACCGGGTGGCGTTCTGGCGGGGCTTGGGCTTGAGGGGGTGATCAAAGTCAATTCGGTGCACGCTCAGGGCATTGCGCGGGTGGCTGAGGGCTTGCGTGTTGAGGCGGTGGCGGAGGATGGCTTGATCGAGGCGCTGTCGGTTGAGGGCAGCAAGGGATTTGCTTTGGGCGTGCAGTGGCATCCTGAGTGGCAGGTGCTGTCGCATCCGGATTATCTGAAGATCTTCCGGGCGTTTGGCGATGCCTGCCGTTTATATGCCGAACAACGAGCCACGGCGTTATCACGGAGCGAATGTTAATAATCGTCGGAATAGGACGAGCTCAAACTTCAGATAAAAAACGTAACGTTTAAAGAGAAAAAAGCCCGTACATCGTACGGGCAATCAGGAGGGTACTCGTGAGCGACCCGCTTTGGCAGGTCTGCTATTGAGATTTCCAGGGCTGAAGATGTTTCGGTTTTTCTTCAGGGACTTCCGATTAACGGTCATCACTTTCAAATCGGTATTCGTCTGGCCGGAAAATTAATATCAATTCGCCACTTTTCTGAGCTGTATAGCGTTTCGCTAAAAGTCGATGCAAGTTAAATGCGCTTAACAGACAGAGGCTGTGGCCAGGAATGAATCACCGCTTCGGCGGATGCTTGAACTGCTGGTCAATCAACATCATTTTCGCCGCGCAAAGCGCCAGGCCTTCATCGATGGCTTGTTCTTGCTGATCCTTGATGCAGCGCTTGCAAAGCCCGGCATGGCCGACGCTTGCCTTGTAGCGTTCCGTTTGTGATGCGGCTTTGTACGGCCTGTTGCATCTTGTACAAGTCTGCTGCTGGTCGTCGTTATCCATCACCGTCACTCCTGTTCCGACCCGATAGGTCCATTCAACCTTGGCACAGGCGTGGTTATTTTTGTACAGCAAAACGGCTGAAAAACGCTTCGTTTGTCGAAGTTGTTATTGCACTGACGTACCATTAATCCAGTGTTATCCGCTTCAGGCGGGGCTCAAATTGAAATGGGCAAGTTAATTCGACGGCGCGTGCGTGGTGTCGCGTTTGTGTACGCACGTTATCTCAGGAAGCTCCAGCTAATCTTCAGAGTTAGTTGTCGTTCGCATGCTGTTAAAAAAATAATACGGTTGGCTTGTACAGCTTTGCTTTGGCTGTATAGCTATTTATTTAAGCCGCGAAACGTATATCGCAATCCGCAAAAATTCTATGAATTTCTCGGCGCGTGAAACATCCCTGTTTAGTAACAACAGGAGAGCCTCATGAGCCAAGCAGAATTGTATGTGATCAACTACCGACTCCACGGCAAGCCCAAGTCGTTCATTATCAGGACAAAACTGATGAATAACGCGGAAGCCTGGCAGTGGGCCAGTTGTGACGCGGGGTTGACCCCGATCCCCAAGCCCGGAAGGCCTCCCTTGAAGCGTTTTTCCAAACCGATGGCGGAGCGGTTCGGCGTAACCGACGTGCAATGGCGGGCCTCGAAACCCGTGACCTGGGATGAGGACATGGCGATATGACCGCGTGGCCCTGCTTGCGCAATCGGAGCGATTGTCAGGAGTTTCAGCATGTGTGAGTACATTGTTCAGCACGCCGCCCCGCAGAAACTGGCGTCGTGCTTTCTCGAAGGGGAGATTTCACGAATTGAAGTGTTGGGCGTTTCGGTAAAAAGCACCGACGCGAGCGACAACGGGACGAGCGCGAAAGGCGAACTGATCAAACCCGGCATGCAACTCACCGGCATTCGTCATCGCGGCACCACGCTGGAATGTCTGCCGGTGCGCTGGGGCTGGTCACCGTTCTGGTCGAGCGGCACGTTGGCGCCGCTGACGCATTTGCCGCTGCACCTGGTGATGCGTTCGAAAGTCTTCAACCGGGTCAAGCGGGACGGGCGCATGCTCGTCGCCGTCGAGGGCTGGTACGAGCCTCTGGATACGGGCATGACCGTGCATTCACGCAATCTGGCCTACACCACGTCGCGCCAGCCAGCCCCCATGTTTCTCGCGGCGCTTGCACAGGGCGGCGCCGCGAACGGGTGTGAAGGGCTGGCATTGGTGACTCATGAAGATGTCGAGATGAAACGCCAGCGGTTGCTGGCGTTCGCCGCGCAGGATGCGCTGGCATGGTTAAGTCCCGACCTTGAATGGGAGCAGGCGCGGGTGCTGGCCGTGCACCGCGCGATTGTCGAACCGCAGTTGGAGCATGTACTCACGTCGCAGCGCACCCTGCGGTTCAGGTGAATCGCCGAACCGGCGCCTCACACAGACTCGCCGGTTCACCCCGCGTCGTCGCTCGCCAGGTTTTTCAGGTATTGCACCAGCGTGGCGGCGCACGCTTCGATTGCGCCATCCACCACCAGCTCGTAGCCATGCGTGTTTTCGGTCGGTATCGCCAGGCATCCCGCGTGGGCGCTGATGCCTGAACTCATCACCGCACTGGCATCGGAAGCGAAATCCACTAGCAAGGCAAACTGCGGATCAAAGCCGCAATCCTTGGCGGCAGTGGCCAGCGCGGTCACCACATGTCTTGAGTAATAACCCTTCTGGTCGCCGGTATTGACGATCGGATCGACCTTCAACTGGGTCGCGTATTCGCTCATCACCGGACCGACCTCGACGGCAATGGTCGTCTCCCCGGGCAAATGCGCGGCGGCGTACATCGCGCCGGCGTTGCTTTCTTCTTCGAGGGTGGTGAAGACGAAGTAAGTGTCACAGGGCAACTCGCCGCGCCACTGGCTCAATTGCTCGACGGCTTGCAACATGGCCACGACTGGCGCGCGGTCATCGAGAAAGTGCGCGGCAATCGCATCGTTGACGCTAAACGGCGTGCGCCAGTGCTGACTGAGCACCACCCGCGTGCCGGGACGCACGCCCAGGCGTTGCAAGGCCTGCGGATCCTGGCGGGTGATGACGTGCACGTCTTTCCATTGCACGGCGCCGCTGAGTACGTCCTGGCCTTGCGGCGAGCCGGTGGTCGCGTGCATCGAGCCGAACGACAGCACGCCGGGCAGCACCTGCTCGTCGCCGAGAATATCCACCGGGCAGACGCCGAAGTTCACCGGGTTGGCACCGCCCAGCGCCACCACGCGCAGGGTGCCGTCCGGTTCGACGCGTTTGACCACCATGGCGATTTCATCCATGTGGCCCATGACGCGTACAGCACCGGCAGCGGTATCCCGGCCCTTGATCAAGCCGATGACATTGCCCGCCGGGTCGGTCCAGGTCTCATCGCAATGGCGCTGCAAATGCTCCTGACAAATGCTCCGCACCTCGTCTTCCTGACCACCGGGACCGCGCGCCATCAGCAGGCGCTTGAGCAGTGCTTCGGTGTTGGCCGTGGTCTCGCCATCGGCGGCCTGTTCGCGGGTTTTTGGCATCGCTTTCAGTCCTCTTTGACGTGCGCCCCGTTGCGGGCCACTCAACGTTTAGGAAGGCATGGGCGTTAAAAATTCAATCGCAAGCGCCTCGGCCGGCGCGTGAAGATTTCTTCGAACCTTCGTTCGTTTCGACCGATCACAACAGACACAACGATCATTTTTTATCAGGCGCGCAGTGCGCCGCAACAGCCTGCCAGCGCGGTCAGAGGGCAAATCGGCGCTTTCGATCCGGCAGTAAGGACGTAAACCATGAATCAACACAAGCCGGTCGAACAGATCATCGTCATTGGCGTTTCCAGCGGTGGACTGGCCGCATTGCGCGTGCTGCTGGAGCAGTTTCCACGGGATTTGCCAGCGGCGGTGTTCATCACCATGCACATCGGCGATCAGCCGAGCCTGCTGCCGAGCCTGCTGACGCACACCTTGTCGCTCGATATTGGTTTCGCCGCAAGCGGCGCCAGGCCAGCCAATGGCTGCGTGTACATCGCACCGCCGGACAAGCACTTGCTGATCAAGCGCGACACGCTGCAACTGGTGCGCAGCGCCAAGGAAAACCATGCGCGCCCGGCCATCGACCCGATGTTTCGCTCGGCGGCGACCAGTTACGGTGACAGAGCCATTGGCGTGCTGCTGACCGGCGAGCTGGATGACGGCGTGGTCGGGCTGCAAGCGATCAAAGCTTATGGTGGTCAGGTATTCGTGCAGGACCCGGACACCGCCGAAGCGCCGTCGATGCCGCGTAATGCGCTGCGGCATGTGCAAGTGGATGTGTGCCTGCCGCTGAACACGCTGGGCACGGCGTTGGTCCAGGCGGTCCGGCAACGGGCTGACGGCGCTCATTCGTCTGAGCTGCCGCCACGCATCGAGCCTTTCGCAACGGAGAACGACCTCACCGAAAACCTCAGTCGCGGCGGCGCCTATGCGCTGGATGCGGTCGGCAAGGTCGCCGGAATGTCCTGCCCGGAATGTGGCGGCGCGCTGTGGCAAGTCGGCGAGACGCCGCCGCGTTATCGCTGCCACACCGGCCACGCCTACACCAGTCGCGCCTTGTTCGAGGCGCAGAATGAAACCGTCGAAGAAGCACTGTGGGTGGCGATTCGCGCCTTGCACGAGAAGCAGTTGCTGTTGGGGCGGCTGATTCAGAGCAGCAAGGACCACGGCCGTACCAGCGCATTGAAGGAATACGAAATGACCAGCGAAGGTCTGGAAAGCCACAAGGACACGTTGCGCAGCCTACTGACGAACTTGCGTTCGGTTGAATGATGACGAGGTCCGGATGGCAATCATGAGCGCTGACAGCAAGGCCCAGGTCGCAAGCATCTTCGAGCAATTACTCAGCCTGCGCGAGAGCGTAAATACGTTGCGCGAAATCGAGGAGGGCAGCGCCACGCTGCGTGGGCAGCAGACGATGGACGTCGACGGCGCGTTCGATCTGGTGTTCGAAAAACTGCAAGACAACATCGCCAGTATGGAAGAGGCCCTGGCAACGCTGGCCGAAGCCACCGGCGATGTGCCGAAGTTCTAGTCTGCCGGGAGGAGCAAGCATGGATCAGCAAAGCAAGGGGCTGGTGGTGATCTGCGGCGCCAGCGCTGGCGTGGGGCGCGCGACGGCCCATCGTTTCGCCGCCGCCGGTTACCGCATCGGCTTGCTCGCACGCGATGAGGCCGGGCTGGAGTCGACGCGTGAAGAGCTGGCGCAATACGGTCAGGCAGTGAAGGCGATCAGCGTCGATGTCGCTGATGCGCAAGCGCTGGAAGCGGCGGCCATTGCGCTGGAAGCGGAACTGGGGCCGCTGCAGATCTGGGTCAATTCAGCCATGGTCACGGTGTTTTCACCGATCGAGAAGCTTACTGCAGAGGAAATCCGTCGTGTCACCGAAGTGACTTATCTCGGCACTGTCCACGGCACGTTGGCGGCGTTGCGCTTGATGCGGCCGCGCGACAAAGGCTTGATTATTCAGGTCGGCTCGGCGCTGGCCTATCGGGCAATTCCGCTGCAGTCGGCCTATTGCGCGGCCAAGTTCGCCGTGCGCGGTTTCACCGATGCGTTGCGTTGCGAACTGCTGCACGAGCGCAGCCGCATTCGCGTGTGCATGGTGCAGTTGCCAGCGATCAACACGCCGCAGTTTGATTGGGCGCGCAACAAACTGGAAAAACGCCCGCAACCGGTGCCGCCGATTCACGACCCGGACGTCGCCGCGCGGGCGATCTTCAGCGTCATCCAGCGCCCGCCGCGCGAGTTGTGGCTGGGCATGGCGAGCATCAAGGCGATTGTCGGCAGTTGCCTGATTCCGGGGCTGCTCGACCGCCTGCTCGCGCGCCAATGCTATTCGGGGCAGATGAGCCAGGAGGAGGATAGCGGCGAGCACGGCGACAACCTCCATCAACCGCTGAGTGGCGACCTGCACCGCGCGCGCGGACGCTTTGTCGGGCGATCTCGCGACAGCGCGCTGGCGCTGACCTCGACCCAGGTGTCGGCATTGGCAGCGGCGCTGGCAGTGGTCGGCGCGCTGGTGTTGTTATGGTTTTGAAACGCTGCGGCGAAACCAGCGGTAGCCGAAGCCGTTCAGTGTCAGCGCCTCGGTTGCGCTGACGGGCGAGGGATAGATGCCGTCCGCGAGGACCTGCTCGAAACCTTCCAATTCTTTGTTCAACGCGCGATCGAGCGTGACCGCTTGCCGACTGAGGTTAGCCAGCACAACGGTGGTCGCTGCGCCGACATGGCGCATGGCAAACACCGCCGGGTGCGCCTGCGCAAGGGGCTCAGAGGCGCCCCAGCCGATTTCGCCGAGCTGCGCCCGCAGCTGAAAGATCGCCTGACAGCGCGCGAGCAAAGACTCGGGATCGTCTTGCTGCGCCGCAACGTTCACCCGCTGATAGCTGAACGGTCCGTCGTTGATCAGCGGCGCCGGCAGCTTCGCTTGATCCGCCCGGGAAAAGCCACCGTTGATCTCAGCGCTCCATTGCATCGGCGTGCGTACGGCAAGGCGTTCGCGCCGGCGCAGGTCATCGCCCATGCCGATTTCCTCGCCAAAACGAATGATTGGCGTGCCCGGCAATGACGCCAGCAGCGCCTGCGCCAAAGCCTGATGTCGCACGTCGCCATTGAGCATAGGTGCCAAGCGTCGACGGATGCCACGGCCATAGACACGCATGTCCTCTTGCGGGGCAAACACCTGCATGACTTCCTCGCGCTCGGCCGGGCTCAGGCGTTCCAGATCCAGCTCGTCATGGTTGCGCAGCCACACCGCATAACCGGCGCCGTCCGGGGCTTGCGGGCGCTGACGCAGCGCGCGCAGCAGCGGTTCGGCGCGCTCGCGGGCCAAGGCTAAAAACAAGTGATTGTTCATCCAGAAATCCAGCGCCAGTTGCAGGCGATTGCCACTGCCGAAATAGTGCTGAAAGCGCTGCGGCTCGACATCGACTTCACCCATCAGCAGGCATTCCGGGTTGATCGACCGTGCATGCGCCGCCAACTGTTCGAGCAGCCACACACCGCGTTCTTCCTCGCCGCCACCGGCCTGTTCCACCGCGTGGGACGCGGCGTCCAGACGAAACCCGGCAACGCCCAGGCGCAGCCAGTGGCTGATGATCTGTTCGATTTCGGCAATCACTGCCGGGTTCTGCAAATTCAGGTCCGGCTCGTGCCGGTAAAACAGATGCCGGTAGAACTGCCCGGCCTGTTCGTCCCAGTGCCAGATGCTGTCCTCCACGCCGGGAAAGATCGGCTGGTTGCCATCGTCCACCGGTTGGTCCGACCAGATGTAATAGTCGCGATAGCGGCTGTGGCGATCCCGCCGCGCCTGCTGAAACCACGGGTGTTGGTCGCTGGTGTGTTGCAGCACCAGTTCCATGATCACCCGTATGCCGCGCTGGTTGGCCGCGTCGATCAGCCGGCGAAAATCCGCTTCGCTGCCGAAGCGCGGTTCTACGGCCTGATGATCGCTGACGTCATAGCCGCAATCGCGAAACGGCGAGCCGAAAATCGGCAGCAACCACAGCGCGCCGACGCCTAACGAGCACAGGTGATCGAGACGTTCAACAATGCCGGCCAGGTCACCGCAGCCATCGTCATTGCCGTCGAAAAACTGCGACGGGTCAACTTGATAAATCACCGTGGTATGCGGCCATTCAGCGCTCATGGGCAGTTCCTTTTCGACGCAGAATCAGCGCTTGCTGCGCGGCGACGAGGCCGGCGAACGGCTGGTCCTCGCCGTGGCGATCACTGGCCACTTCGACGACCCACTCGCCGGTCAACACAAAGGCATGCTCGGCCTCGTCGAAGTTGACGCAGACAATCCGCTCGTCATCCTCGCAATGGCGCCGATAAGCCAATAGTTGTGGGTGCGAGGGCAACTCTTGCCAGTCGCCGAGGCGCAAGGCTGCGCTCTCGCGGCGGCAATGCAGCAGACGCCGGTACAGATTGAGCGTGGAGTCGCTGGCCGCCTCCTGAGTCTCCACCGCCAGCGCTTCGGCTTCTGGCGGGAAGGGCAGCCATGGCGCTTTACCCGACCAGCCGTGCGGCGCCTGCGCCAGCCACGGTAGCGGCGCCCGGCTGCCGTCGCGTCCACCGGGGTCGACGCGGGTTTGCGCGTTGACCTGGGTGTCCTCCAGCGCCAGTTCGTCGCCCTGAAAGATGAACGGCGTACCGCGCAGACTCAATAGCATCACCGCCGCTGCGTTGGTGCGCGCCAGCGAGCCGCCGTAACGGCTGCGGATGCGGCTGTTGTCGTGGTTGGACAAGGCCCAGGTCGGCCACGCCGATTGCTCGCCCAGGCAACGTTCGACTTCACGGATGCACAGGCGAAACACCACCGGGTCCCACGGCGCATCCAGTGGCGGGAAGTTGAACGACATGTGCAATTCATCACTGGCGCCGTAATACGCCGCCACCCGTGCGGTCGAGCGGATATTCACTTCACCGATCAACACGCGGTCGCCGGGGTAATGGTCCACCAACCGACGCAAGCCACGCAGGACTTCATGGCTGTAGGGCTGATCGTTGATCTGCACCATGGTCTCGCCGGCCATGCAGCGCGGGTCATCGGCGAAGGTCGGGTCCTTGCCGACACAATGCACCACATCGATGCGAAAGCCATCGACGCCACGGTCCAGCCAGAACTTCAGTACGTTGTGCATGGCCTCGACGACTTGCGGGTTATGCCAGTTGAGGTCGGGCTGCTGCGGCAGGAAGAAGTGCAGATAGTATTGCTGACTGCCTTCATCCCAGGTCCAGGCGCTGCCGCCATCGATCGACGCGCGCCAGTTGTTCGGCTGGTCGCGCCAGAGGTACCAGTCGCGCTTGGGGTTGTCGCGGCTGGCGCGCGATTCGATGAACCACGGATGCTGGTCCGAGGTGTGATTGGGCACAAAATCCATCAGCAGTTTGAGGCCACGCTTGTGCGCCTCGGCAATCAGCTGATCGAGATCGGCCAAGCGCCCAAACAGCGGGTCGATGTCGGTGTAATCGCATATGTCGTAACCGGCGTCGCACATCGGCGACGGATACACCGGCGACAACCACAACGCGCCAACCCCCAGCGCCTTGAGGTAATCGAGCCGCGCGATCAGCCCCGGCAGATCGCCGATGCCGTCACCGTTGCCGTCGGCAAACGAGCGCGGATAGACCTGATAAATCGCGACGTTTTTCCACCATGTCAAATTCTGCGTAGCGGACATGGTCCTCTCCTTGAATGTGCTTTGACACGCGTTGGCTTACGGCTGCTGGTAGTGTCCCGGGACATTGTCGCCCTCGTCAGGCTTGGTCCTTTTTTGCACCTGCACGTCACTCAGGCGGGCGTCCTTGAGTTCGGGGAATGTCTGCCTGAGCACGGCTTCCGCCTGCTGCGGATCGAGGCCGTCCAGGTCCTTTTCCAGGGTGCGGCTCTGCGGCTGGTTGTCGAGGATGAAGCTGACGATGTAGCGGGGCTTATCGAACATGGTGGCCGTCCTTTTGATGCGGGCTGGGTGACTGTTTGAGTTTGCTGACGCGGCGGATAAACGCCCGGTGCTTTCAGTGATGACGCTGAAGACGGGCGGTTGTTCCCTCCAACTGCCCAAGCGCAGCGCTCGCCGTGCCATACGTCGCTTCATGCGAGCAGCGGCCGCTCACGCCGGGTCAACCTCGCATAACGGTTTGGCAGCGCGCCCGGCGCGAGGGAGGTAAAACATGCGTGTGCATCATTTGAATTGCGGCTGTATGTGCCCGTTGGGCGGCGCGTTGTTCGACGGCTACAGTCGCGGCCTGACGGCGTCGGTGGTGTGCCACTGCCTGCTGATCGAAACCGCGACTAATGGCCTGATTTTGGTCGACACCGGTTTCGGCCAGCAGGACGTCCAGCATCCGCAACGCCTGAGCCGCTTTTTTCGCACGCTGAACAACATCCGTCTCGAGCACCGCTTCACCGCGCTGGAGCAGATCCGCCGGCTGGGCTTCGACGCCAACGACGTACGCCATATCCTCCTGACCCACCTGGATTTCGATCACGCCGGCGCCTTGCAGGATTTCCCCCGGGCACGGGTGCACGTCATGCAGCAGGAACTGCAACCTGCCCGTTCGGCCAGTGACTGGATCGAACGGCGGCGCTTTGTCCCGGCACAATGGCGCGACGTCGAAGGCTGGGAGCTGTACGCGCCGCAGGGCGACACCTGGTTCGGATTCGATTCGGTGCGCGCCGTGCTCGGCGCCGAGGAAGAAGACATCCTGCTGGTGCCGCTCAGCGGCCACACCCTTGGCCACACCGGCATTGCCCTGCGCACCGCCGACGGTTGGCAACTGCACGCCGGCGACGCGTATTTCCACCACGATGAAATCCACCAGCCGAAACGCCGCTGCCCACCGGGCATGCGCCTGTATCAATGCATGATGGACAGCGACCGCCACGCACGTTTGCACAACCAGCAACGCCTGCGCGAACTGGCCGCCGATGCGCGGGCGGCGGTGAAAATCTATTGCAGCCATGATGCGCGTGAGTTGGAACAGGCGATGCACGCCGGGTCTGACGCGGCGGCGAGATCACCGGGGCAGGTGGATCGGTTGCGGCATTTGTGAGCGTCGTGTGCGCCGAATCAGTTCCCTGTCCCTCGGAAGAGGGCCAGGGTGAGGGGCTTCCCTGCCAATCTCAACGAGATCCGAACCTCACCGCCGCCCCGTGCGCGTACTCACATCCACCCACACCGCCAACACCAGAATGCTGCCCTTGACGATCATCTGCCAGTAACTGTCGACGTCGAGCATCGACATGCCGTTGTCGAGGCTGGTGATCACCAGCGCGCCGAGCAGGGCGCCGTACACCGTGCCGGAGCCGCCGCGCATGGAGGTGCCACCGATAAAGCAGGCGGCGATGGCGTCGAGTTCGCCCATGCTGCCGGCCGAGGGTGAGCCGGCGGCGAGGCGCGCGGTGTTGACCAGGCCGGCGAGGGCGCACATCACGCCCATGATCCCGAAAATCCACAGCTTGACCGCTTGCACGTTGATGCCCGACAGGCGCGTCGCTTCCATGTTGCTGCCCACCGCATAGACGCGGCGGCCGAATACGGTCTGGCTGGTGACGTAGCTGAACACTCCGAGCAGGGCCAGCAGGAGCAGGACTGGCACGGGAATGCCATCGTAGCTGTTGAGCGTCTGCACGAAACCGGCGAGCACCGCGCCGATGACCAACACGCGGATCACGTCACGGGCCAATGAATGCGCGGCGAGGCCGTGCAGGGCGCGATTGCGCCGTTGTCTCCAGGTGAGGAATACGGTCAGCGCGAACAGCACAATACCGAGCCCGGTGCCCATGGCGTGGGGCAGGTAACCCTGACCGATGTAGACCAGTTCCGGCGACACCGGGGCGATGGTGGTGCCGCCGGTAATCCCCAGCAAGATCCCGCGAAACGCCAGCATGCCGCCCAGCCCGACGATGAATGACGGAATGCGCAGGTACGCAGTCATGTAGCCGTTGCCGAGGCCGATCATCAGCCCGCACAGCGCCACCAGACTGAGGTTGGCCAGCAGCGGGATGTGATAGACCACGTCGAGTATCGCCGCGAGGCCGCCGAGCAGGCCGAGCAATGAGCCGACCGACAGATCGATTTCGCCACTGATGATCACCAGCACCATGCCGCAGGCGAGAATCCCGGTGATCGACATTTGCCGCAGCAGGTTGGAGAGGTTGCGCGGGGTGAGAAAGCCGCCCTCGGTCTGCCAGCTGAAGAACAGCCAGATCAGCACCACGGCGAACACCAGCGCGAGCATTTTGTAGCGGGTGAACAGCTGTTTGACCTGATTCATTTACGCGGATTTCCGATCATTATTGTTATGGCTGCCGGGCTGGCTGAGCGCGGCGGCGAGCACCTGCTCCTGGGTCAGATCCTGATTGACGAAGTCGCCGCGCAACTGGCCTTCGCCGATCACCAGCACGCGGTCGGAGACGCCGAGCACTTCGGCCAGTTCCGAGGAGACCATGATGATCGACACGCCGGCGGCCGCCAGCGCGCCCATCAATTTGTAGATCTCGTACTTGGCGCCGACGTCGACGCCGCGGGTCGGCTCATCGAGAATCAGCACCCGCGGCTTGGCCAGGAGCATTTTCGCCAGCACGGCTTTTTGCTGGTTGCCGCCGGACAGGCTGGTAATCGGCAGAAACGGACTGGCGGTCTTCAGGTGCAGGCGTGAGATTTCCCGGTCGATGCTGCCCAGCTCGGCCTCGGCATCGATGCGGCTGAGTTTCGAATAACTGTCGAGCACGGCGAGGGTGATGTTCTGGCCGACGCCGAGGTCAGGGATGATGCCCTGGCGCTTGCGGTCTTCGGGCACCAGGCACAGGCCGGCGCGGATCGATTTCAGCGGCGTGGCGGTGTCGATCGGCTGGCCGTCGAGCCAGACTTCGCCTTCATGGCGGCCGGGATACGCGCCGTACAGGGCCGTGACCAGTTCGGTGCGGCCGGCACCGACCAGCCCGGCGATACCGAGGATCTCGCCGCGCTTGAGCACGAACGACACATCGTCGACCCGTTTGCGCTTGGGGTTGTCGACGTCATAGCAGGTGATATGCCGCGCTTCGAAAATCACTTCGCCAATCTCGTGCGGCTCGGACGGGTAGAGGTTGCTCATTTCCCGGCCGACCATTTGCGTGATGATCTGCGCAATGTCCATGTCGGCCATGGCGGTGGTGGCGATGTGTTTGCCGTCGCGGATCACCGCAATGGTGTCGCAGACGGCGGCCACTTCATCGAGCTTGTGCGAGATGTACACGCAAGCGACGCCCTTGGCCTTGAGGTCGCGGATGATGTCCAGCAACACCTCGATTTCCGAACGGCTCAGGGCCGACGAGGGCTCGTCGAGGATCAGCAGGCGCGCCTGTTTGTTCAGGGCTTTGGCGATTTCCACCAGTTGCTGGTAACCGCCGCCGTACTGGGAAACCGGCAGCGAGACGTTCATGTCCGGGACTTTCAGTTCGCGCATCAGCGCTTCGGCGCGGTGGATCATCGCCGGGTAGTTCATGCGCCCGCCGGGCAGCGTCAGTTCATGGCCCATGAAGATGTTTTCGGCGACCGAGAGGTCCGGCACCAGAGTCAGTTCCTGGTGAATGATGACGATCCCGGCGGCTTCGGTGTCGCTGATCGACTGCGCCCGCAGCGGTTGCCCGTCCCAGAGGATTTCACCGTCCCAGGTGCCATGCGGATAGACCGCCGAGAGGATTTTCATCAGCGTCGATTTGCCGGCACCGTTCTCACCGCACAGGCCAACGCACTCACCGGGCCGGACCTTGATGTCGATGCCGTTGAGCGCTTTGACACCGTTGAAGGATTTGACGATGCCGTTCATTTGCAGCAGGTAGTCGGACATGGAAAAGGCTCGTATACCAAGGACTCAAACACCACTGAACCGGTGTGGGAGCGAGCCTGCTCGCGAAGGCGTCAGCCGATTCGATATCGATGCAAGCTGAACGACCGCCTTCGCGAGCAGGCTCGCTCCCACAAGGGGTCTCCCACTAGGTTCCTCATAACCAAAGGATCACTGCCCGGCAATCTGCGCCTTGGTGTAGAACCCGTCCTGTTCGAGCAAGTCGATGTTGTCCTTGGTCAGCGGGGTCGGCGTGAGCAGGATGGTGTCGACTTTCTTGCTGCCGTTGTCGTACTGCGAGGTGTAGGCGGGTTTTTCGTTGCGCGCCAGTTGCACCGAGAGCTTGGCCGCTTCCGAGGCGATCAGTTTGAGCGGCTTGTACACGGTCATGGTTTGCGTGCCGGCGATCACCCGTTTGACGGCGGCGAGGTCGGCGTCCTGTCCGGAAATCGGCACCTTGCCGGCCAGTTGTTGCGCGGCCAGCGCCTGGATCGCACCGCCGGCGGTGGCGTCGTTGGAGGCGACGATGCCGTCGATTTTGTTGTCGTTGCGGGTCAGGGCGTTTTCCACAATGCTCAGCGCTTCGGTCGGGTTCCATTCCTTGACCCATTGCTGGCCAACGATCTTGATATCACCCTTGTCGATGGCCGGTTGCAGCACTTTCATCTGGCCTTCACGGAGGATCTTGGCGTTGTTGTCGGTGGGCGCGCCACCGAGCAGGAAGTAGTTGCCCTTCGGCGCCGCTTTCAGCACACCGCCGGCCTGCATCTCGCCGACCTTTTCGTTATCGAAGGAAATGTAGGCATCGACATCGGCGTTGAGAATCAGCCGGTCATAGGACACGACCTTGATCCCGGCCTTCTTCGCTTCGGCCACGGCATTGGTCAGCACGGTGGCGTTGAACGGCACGATGACAATCACATCGACGCCACGGGAAATCAGGTTTTCGATCTGCGAAATCTGCTTCTGCTCGTTGGCATCGGCCGATTGCACGAACACCTTGGCGTCCATTTTCTCCGCCGCCGCAACGAAGTAATCGCGATCGCGCGACCAGCGTTCCAGCCGCAGGTCATCGATGGAGAAACCGATTTTCGGGTGAGCAGAATCAGCCAGCACCGGCAGAGACAGCAGTGCCAAAGCACTGGCCAACAGCGTACGTTTGAGGTTCTTCATGGTGGTGCGTCCTTTTATTTTTGTTTGAAAGACACGGCCTGACGATGAATATCGGGCTGGTAGAACTGTAGAGAATTTGCCGGCGCCGCACGCACAGAATTGTCGTGCAATTGTCACAGCGGCGAGGCGCCGGCAGACCCCCTCGGGATCAGCGATAGATGAAGCGGTTGACGATGTTTTCGAGCATTTCCTGACGGCCGCTGACGGCCTGCGGGTTGAGCTCGTTGGTGAAGGCGTGCTCGGCCAGTGACTCAAGGTTGAAGTCGCCTGCCATCACTGCGCGGCCGAATGGCTGCTGCCAGCCGGCGTAGCGTTGGTCCTTGAGCGCTTGCAGCTGATCGTTCTCGATCATCGCTGCAGCGCGCTCCAGCGACTGGGCGAGCACGTCCATGGCGCCAACGTGACCATGAAACAGATCGACCTCGTCGAGGCTCTGGCGACGCACCTTGGAGTCGAAGTTGAAACCGCCGTTCTTGAAGCCGCCGGCCTTGAGGATTTCATAGGTGGCGAGGGTCATTTCCTCGACGCTGTTGGGGAACTGATCGGTGTCCCAGCCGTTTTGCGGATCACCGCGGTTGGCGTCGATGCTGCCGAAAATCCCCAGCGAGGCGGCGGTGGCGATTTCGTGATGGAAACTGTGCCCGGCGAGGGTTGCGTGGTTCGCCTCGATGTTGACCTTGATTTCCTTTTCCAGACCGAACTGCTGCAGGAAGCCAAACACCGTGGCGCTGTCGTAATCGTATTGGTGCTTGGTCGGCTCTTGCGGTTTGGGTTCGATCAGCAGATCGCCCGTAAAGCCGATCTTGTGCTTGTGTTCGACCACCATGCGCATGAAACGCCCGAGTTGTTCGCGCTCGCGCTTGAGGTCGGTGTTGAGCAGGGTTTCGTAGCCTTCACGACCGCCCCACAACACATAGTTGGCGCCTTTCAGGCGTTGTGTCGCGTTCATCGCGCTGAACACCTGAGCCGCTGCGCAGGCGAAGATTTCCGGGTCCGGATTGCTCGCGGCACCGGCGGCAAAGCGCGGATTGCTGAAGCAGTTGGCGGTGCCCCACAGCAGCTTGATGCCGCTTTGTTCCTGGTGTTGCTCGAGGTGATCGACCATTTGCGCAAAGTGGTTGCGGTATTCCTTCAGCGACTGGCCTTCGGGGGCGACATCCGTGTCATGAAAGCAGTAGTAATCGATACCCAGTTTGCTGAAGAACTCGAAGGCCGCCGAGGCTTTGCCGATGGCCACTTCCATCGGGTCACCGGCGTGGTGCCAGGGGCGTTTGAACGTCCCCGCGCCGAACACGTCGGAGCCCGGCCAGACAAAGGTGTGCCAGTAACAGGCGGCCATGCGCAGGTGCTCGCGCATGGGTTTGCCGAGGATCAGTTTGTCGGCGTCGTAGTGGCGGAAGGCGAGGGGCGAATCGCTGTCCGGACCTTCGTAGCGAATCGGGGCGACATCGGGGAAGTACGGCATGGACGGTGTCCTTGTTGTTCTTGGCGGTGTCTCGATATTAGCAACGGCCCCGGGCGCGAAGATTACGAAAATCACCAACACACAGTGCGATTTTGCGTATTGAGATTCGCCGCGCGCGCGCCTAGTCTGTGCCGACCGCCTCTTTGAAACGAGGCCCTGAACGCGCCGACAACAATGAAAACATTACCGCCTGTTCACCGCATCGCCCTGTTGTTCAACGGCAGCAAGATCTACGACCGCGGCATCATCAGCGGCATCGGCAACTACCTGAGCAGCACCCGCGCCTCGTGGGATCTGTTCCTGGAAGAGGACTTTCTCTGCCGCTTGAAAGGCATCGAACGCTGGCAGGGTGACGGGATCATTGCCGACTTCGACGACCCGCTGATCGGCGAGGCCCTGGCCGACATCCAGTTGCCGGTGGTGGCGGTGGGCGGCTCCTATGAAGATGCGCGGGCGTACCCAAAAGCGATTCCGTATGTCGCCACCGACAATAACGCCTTGATCACTCTGGCTTACAACCACCTGATCGAAGCGGGGCTGCAGCGCTTTGCCTGTTTCAGCCTGCCCGAGGCGCAGGCCAATCGCTGGGCGCAGGAGCGGGAAAAAGCCTTTCGCCGGCTGATGCAGCGTGACGGCCTGCGCGCCGAGGTCTATCGCGGCATGGGCACCAGCGCGCCGCTGTGGGACAGCGCCGTCGAACAACTGATCGCCTGGCTGCAAGCCTTGCCCAAACCGATTGGCATCATCGCCGTCAGCGATGCCCGTGCCCGCCAGTTGCTGCAAGCGTGCCTGACCGCCGGCATCGCCGTGCCCGAGCAAGTGGCGTTGATCGGCATCGACAACGACCCGCTCACGCGCAGCCTGACGCGCGTACCGTTGAGCTCGGTGATCCAGGGCACCGAGACCATGGGCCGCACCGCCGCGCAACTGCTGCACCAGATGCTCCACGGCATGCCTTCCAGCGGCACGCAGATTCTGGTGCCGCCGGACGCGGTCAACGTGCAGGTGTCGAGCCTGCACCAGCCGTTGGGCAATCCCTACGTGATGCAAGCGCTGCTGTTCATCCGCCAATATGCCTGCCAGGGCATTAAAACCGCACAGGTTGCGGCTTACGTCGGCATCTCGCGCTCCTCGCTGGAAGCGCATTTCCGTCATGAACGCGGCTGCAGCGTCCACGACGAAATCCTGCGTTTCAAACTGGCGGCGGCCACCAGTGGCCTGGAAAACAGTGATGCCGCGATCGTCGACGTGGCACGGGCCTGTGGCTTCAAATCGGCGCAATACCTGCACACGGTGTTCCGCCGCGAGTTGGGTTGTACGCCGCGTGAGTATCAGCAGGGCGCGCGTTAGCGACTAGGCCGACGCTTTCGCCTCTGCCTTGATCGCGGTTTTGCGATAGGTCAGCAAGACAATGCCGGTGACCACAATCACTCCGCCGAGCACCTGGCCCTTGCTGAGCATCTGGTCGAGCACGATCCAGCCCATCAGCAACGTCGCCAGTGGCTCGATGTTCATGACTGGGGCGTTGCGCGGCATGTCCAGCCGTGGCACGGAAATGAACAGCACAATGAAGCCGGTACCATACAACACCACCAGCGTGGCCAGAGCCAGCCAGCCGGTCGAGGTCGCCGGCAAATTCAGGCCGCCGGGCAGGGCACCGGTGAGGCCCGCCAGATTGACGCTGCTGAATACGATGAAAATGGTCAACAGACTGCGCGCCGAACCGCGCACCTGAGACAGTTTGTGGTCGGTGATCCACAGCGCACAGGCGACACGCTGGCGGCGCAGAAGGCGAGCGTCACGCCCAGCCACCAATCCGGACCGACGCTGCCGGCGTTCGCCAGGCGCCCGGGCACGTCCAGCACAAACACCAGACCCACCAGAATCAACCCCATCAACATCGCGGTGCGTGCGCTCGGTCTCGGCCCGCCCATCGCCCAGGTGAGCAGTGCCAGCAGAATCGGAAACACGTTGGCCACCAGCAGCGCCAGCGCCACCGGCACCCGCGCCACGGCGGAATACAGACACAAACTCTGCGCCGTGATCAGCAGCCCCAACAGCAATTGCCAACGCCAGGCCCCGGGCGGCAGACGCAGGCTCTGTTTCTGCCACAGCACCAGCATTGCCAGCACCAGCAGTGTTCCGCCGGAGCGCATCAGAATGGCCAGCAACACCCCCGCGCCGTCGTCAAACGCGACCCGCGCGGCGACATGGTTGCCGGCGAAGGCACAGCCCATGCACAGCAGAATGAGTACGGCGAGGTGGCGAGGGAAGGGCGGCGGTACGGTGGGTGCGATGGTAGAGCGGGACATGGCAGTTCTCGAAAAATGGCCATACAGGTTGGCGCGGGTTTTTTATTATGTTGTCGTACAACTGCGCTGTTTGTACCGTATCGGGAAGGGGCGGGCAAGAGTGCTTTAGACCAAAGAAGCTTGTTCTTTAGCCGTCTTGGCGATTTCAGGATGGTTGGGTCAGGCCTTGGACATCGTATGACTTGAGCGGTCAGGGCGCGGCAATCGCCAGAATCTGCTCCGCCAGCCACGCCAGCGCCGGGTCGTGCTGGCGGTGGGTCAGATACACCAGATCCAGTTCGAACGGTTCCAGCGCGAACGGCAATTCATGCAGGTCCAGTGGCAGCAATTCGGCGAACTGCTGCGCCAGTTGCGTCGGCAGCACCACGCACAGGTCGGTGGCGGCAACCAGGTGCGCGGCTTGCAGGTAGTTGGGTGTGGTGTAGACGATTTGTCGTTCGAGGTTCTGTTCGGCCAGCCATTGATCGACCATGCCGCGTGTCTGCCCACCGTGGACCCAGAGGTGGCGCAGTTGCAGAAAGGTTTGCAGGTCGAGCGCGCCGCTGATCTGTGGATGTTCGCGGCGCACGGCGATGCGCAAGGTCTCCCGGCGCCACAGTTGCCGGGTGAAACGGGCCGGCACCTCGTTGAAGCGGCCGAGCACCATGTCGAGGTCGCCGCGGTCCAGTGCCTCGACGGGCAGGTTCGGCGTCAGGTGGGCAACGTCGATGCGCAGCTGCGGCGCTACGCTTTGCAGGCGCGCGAGCAAGGCTGGCATGCACAGTTGTTCGACGAAATCGGTCAGTGCGATGCGCAGTTGCCGGCGGCTGTGTTGCGGCTCGAAGGCTTCGCCACTGCCCAGGGTTTGTTCGATCTGCCGCAGTGCCGCGCGAATCGGCCCTTCCAGCGCCAAGGCGCGGGGCGTCGGGCACATGCGCCGGCCGACCCGCACCAGCAGCGGATCGTCGAGCAGATCGCGCAACCGCGCCAGGGCGTTGCTCACCGTCGGTTGCGTCAATGCCAGCCGCTCGGCCGCACGCGAAACGTTCTGTTCACGCAAAAGCATGTCGAGCACGCGCAGCAGATTCAGATCGAAGTTGGAAATATTCATCGGCGGAATATATGCCATGGGAATTCTAAATTTCAAAAATATCTGAACGCTGCTTAGGGTGGCGCTTGTCCATTTATTGATTGGAGCGCTGCGCGTGACTACGTCTTCGAATTACCAGGCGCCTTTGCGCGACATGCGTTTCGTCTTGCACGAACTGTTCGACGTCAGCGCGCACTGCCGACAATTGCAGGTCGAACTCGACCGCGACGTCCTCGACGGCATTCTCGAGGAAGGTGCGCGCTTCACCGGCGAAGTCATCGCACCGCTCAATCGCAACAGTGACGAGCAGGGCTGCCAGTTGCACGGTAGCGAGGTGACCACACCGGACGGTTTTCGCCAGGCCTATCGACAATACGTCGACAACGGCTGGGCAAGCATGACCGGGCCGCAGGCGTTCGGCGGCCAGCGCGTGCCGCAGATGGTCTCGGCGTGCTTTCACGAAATGCTGATGTCGGCGTCGCTGGCCTTTCGGGTTTATTCCGGGCTCACCGAAAGTGCTGTGCTGGCGCTGTACCGCCACGGCAGCGCAGAACTGAAGCAGGCGTATCTGGCGAACCTGATCAGCGGCGAATGGACCGGCACCATGTGCCTCACCGAGCCGCAGGCCGGCACCGATCTGGCCCTGCTGCGCACCCGCGCCCAGCCTGAGGCCGACGGCAGTTACCGCGTGACCGGCAACAAGATTTTCATCAGCGGCGGCGAGCAGGATCTCACCGATAACATCATTCATCTGGTGCTCGCGCGCCTGCCGGACGCACCGCCGGGCGTGAAGGGCATCAGTCTGTTGCTGGTGCCGAAAGTCCTGCCCGATGGCCGGCGCAACACGCTCAGTTGCGGCGCGCTGGAACAAAAGATGGGCATCAAGGGTACGTCGACCTGCGTGATGAATTTCGATGGCGCGCAAGGCTGGCTGGTGGGCGAAGCAAACCAAGGCCTGGCGTGCATGTTCACCATGATGAACGACGCCCGTTTTCAGGTCGGTCTGCAGGGCCTGGGCATTGCCGAAGCGGCGTTTCAGGGTGGCCTGCGCTATGCGCGGGAACGCTTGCAGTCGCGTTCGCTGGCCGGTGCTGTTGCGCCGGAGCAGGCCGCTGACCCGATCATCGTCCATCCCGATGTGCGGCGCATGCTGCTGACCCAGAAAGCACTGACCGAAGGTTGCCGGATGCTCGCCATGTACACCGCGCGGCAACTCGATCTTGAACAAGCCATGGGCGAGGAACATCAAGCGGCGAAGCGTCGGGCGGCGCTGCTGATTCCGATCGTCAAGGCGTTCTTCACCGATGTCGGCCAGGAAGTCGCCAGCCTCGGCGTGGCGCTGTACGGTGGCCACGGCTATATCCGCGAGTGGGGCATGGAACAGTTGATGCGCGACAGCCGCATCACTCAGCTCTACGAGGGCACCAACGGCATTCAGGCGCTGGACTTGATACGGCGCAAACTGTTGGGTGACGGCGGCGCTGAACTCAATGCGTTGATCGACGAATTTGCGCAACTGGCCGAAGCCGCGCAAGCACATGAACCGCTACGGGAAATGGCCCAGGCGGTCAGCCAGCGCTTGAGCGAATGGCGCGAACTTGGCCGTTCGGTCATCGCAGCGTGTCAGCGCGATCCGCAGGAAATCGGCGCGGTGTCGGTGGATTTTCTCGCGTATTCGGCCTATGTCCTGCTCGCTGGTTTCTGGCTGCAAGCAGCGACGCGTGCGCAACAGGCATTGGCGCAAGGCAGCGCTGAGAGTGGCTTTTACCAGGCCAAGTTGCACACCGCCGACTTCTACTGGCGGCGCCTGTTGCCGCGCGCCGGCGCCCATCGCGACGCGGTGCTCGGCGGGGCGAACTGCCTGATGGCAATGGCGGCCAGCGACTTCAGTTTCTGAACCCGAGACCGGATAACCCTAAGGAGTCGTGCCGATGCAATCCTTCAGCTTTGCCACCACCGCGCAGATCCTCTGCGAAGCCGGTGCCGCCCAGCGACTCGCCAGCCTGTGCCGTGAGCGTGGCGCCCGTCGGGCGTTGATTGTCACCGATCCGGGAATCGCCCGGCTCGGCTTGCTCGATGACGTGCTGCCGGGGTTCAGCGCAGCAAAAGTGGCGGTGGCGATTTTCAGTGACGTCAGCGCCGATCCCCATGAACACTGCGTGCTCGCGGCGGTTGATCGCGCCCGGCATATCGGCGCCGACCTGATCGTAGGTTTCGGCGGCGGCAGTTCGATGGACGTGGCCAAACTGGTCGCATTACTCGCCCATCCCGGCAACAGCCAAACGCTCACGCAGTTGTACGGTGTCGATCAGGCCAAGGGCCCACGGCTGGCGCTGATTCAGGTGCCGACCACGGCGGGCACCGGTTCGGAGGTCACGCCGATCGCCATCGTCACCACCGGCGAAACCAGCAAAATGGGCATCGTCTCGCCCTTGTTGCTGCCGGATCTCGCCGTGCTCGACGCGGTCTGCACGCTGGGCCTGCCGCCGCACGTCACGGCAGCCACCGGGATCGATGCGATGGTTCACGCAATCGAGGCCTACACCAGCAAACTCAAGCGCAACCCGCTGTCCAGTCTGCTCGCCTGCGAGGCGTTGCGCCTGCTGGCGACCCATCTGGACCAAGCGGTGCACAACGGTGGCAACCTCGACGCACGGCAGGCCATGTTGCTGGGTGCGTGTCTCGCCGGGCAGGCGTTTGCCAATGCGCCGGTGGCGGCGGTGCATGCCTTGGCCTATCCGTTGGGCGGGCATTTTCACATTCCTCACGGCTTATCCAATTCGCTGGTGCTGCCGCATGTGCTGCGCTTCAACCTGCCAGTGGCCGAGGCGGATTACGCCGAGCTGGCCGTGCCGTTGCTCGGCGAGCGACTGCGTATCGGCGATCGTCACAGCCAGGCGCAACAATTGATTGCCGAACTGGCCGAGTTGGCGCCGCGCTGCGGCTTGCCCCATCGTCTGCGCGATGTCGACGTGCCTGAAGATTGCCTCGCGCAACTGGCGCGTGACGCGATGCAACAGCAACGCTTGCTGGTGAATAACCCGCGAGCAGTCAGCGAAGCCGACGCGCTGGCGATTTATCAGGCGGCGTGGTGACGGGTGAGGTGATCGTGGAGGCTCAGTTGTCAGCCCACTAGCAGGTGAGTAAGCTGCCGGGATGAACCAGACCTCAGCTTCCTCATCCTTCCCCGGCCCGCGTGGCCCGGTCGATCACGACATTCGTGACCAGATCGTCGCGGCGGCCAACGAGCATTTCAGCCAGTATGGCTACGGCAAAACCACGGTGTCGGACCTGGCCAAGGCCATCGGTTTTTCCAAGGCGTACATCTACAAGTTCTTCGATTCCAAGCAGGCGATCGGCGAGGCCATCTGCGGCAATTGCCTGGGGCAAATCGTGGCGGCGGTGGAACTGGCGATCAACGCAGACGGGCTGTCACCGACCGAGCGTTTCCGCCAGTTGGTCAAAACCGTGATTGCCACGGGTGTCGAGCTGTTCTTCACCGACCGCAAGCTCTACGACATCGCGGCCTTCGCCGCCGGCGAGAACTGGCCCAGCGCCCAGCGCTACGACGCCCGGATCAAAGGCTTTATCACTGACATCGTGCGTGACGGGCGCACGGCCGGTGAGTTCGAACGCAAGACGCCGCTGGACGAAACCGTCGAATCGATCCATCTGGCGCTGCGGCCCTTCGTCAATCCGCTGATGCTGCAACACAACCTGGATTTCATTGAGGTCGCGCCGACGCTGACCTCGAATCTGATCCTGCGCAGCCTGATGCCTTGATGCTGCGCTGATCCTCCTCTAACGCAATTCATGTTCTCGACGCGAACTCGCATCGAGAACGTACTGGTTTACGTCAGAAAGTGACTATTGACGTAAATGGTCACATGGATAATATGGGCCGCTGCAGTTCTTCATGTTCCATTCAGAAACACCCATAGAGTCCTGATAATGAAAAAAACAATACTCAAGCATCCCCTCGGGCTGGCTGTCGTGCTCGCGTCTTCCAATGTGCTGGCGGGTGGTTTCGCGCTCAATGAGCAGAGCGTCAGCGGCATGGGCTCGGGGTTTGCCGGTCGCTCTTCGTCCGCCGAAGACGCCAGCACGGTGTTCGGCAATCCGGCGGGCATGGCGCGGCTGAAAAGAGAGCAGGCGAGCGTGGGGCAGGCGACGCTGTTCGCCAAATCCGATATCAGCCACACCCGCAGTACCTTCGGCGGTAAGGAAGACGGCGACATGGTGCCGACCACCACGGTGCCGATGGGCTATTACGTCAAACCGATCGACGAGCACTGGGCCTTCGGTGTCGGGTTTTATGTGCCGTTTGGCTTGATCACCGACTACGACAGCGGTTTTGCCGGGCGCTATTACGCCAATAAAAGCGAAGTCACCACGCTGACGTTCCAGCCCACCATCAGCTATGCGTTCAACGACAAGGTGTCGATCGGCTTCGGCCCGACCATCAACCGCATCAGTGGCGAGCTGTCAGGGATGGTCGCCAACCCGCTGAGCCCCGGGCGCAATGACGGCAAAGTCAAAAGCACTGGCGACGACACCGCGCTGGGCTTTAACGCAGGCGTCATGGTGCAGGCGACCGAGCAGACGCGCCTGGGCCTGACCTACCACTCCAAGGTCAGTTACCACCTTGACGCAAAAACCAAAGTCAGTGATGGCATCTTCAACCTGTTGGGCGTCAGTGGCCGCAGCTACGACGCCTCGCTGGACGTCGACACCCCCGAGTCGGTGGACTTCTCGGTGGCCCATCAACTCAATCACGACTGGACGCTGTATGCCGGCAGCACCTGGACGCGCTGGAGCCGCTTCAAGGAACTGACCATTGAAAACAGCGGCTTGCCGCCGTTACTCAGCGGCCAGTTGGGCAGCATCAGCGAAGAACAGAACTGGCATGACACCTGGGCGCATGCGATCGGCGCGGCGTATCAACTGAACAACCAATGGGTGCTGCGTGCCGGGTTCTCGGTGGATCAGTCGCCGGCCAACAACACCGACCGTGGGCCGCGCATTCCCACCGGTGATCGCAAGGTGTTCAGCCTCGGTGCCGGTTGGACGCCAGCGGAGAATGTCACCATCGATGTGGCCTATTCCTACCTGCAGGAGGAAAGCGTCGAGATCAACCACAGCTCAGCCAGCAGAGGTGCGTACAGCGCCCGATACCGCAACAGCGCCAGCGGACTCGGCACGTCTGTCAGCTACCGCTTCTGATCCAGCGCTGCCGTACTGGGCGGGCCTGATTTACGGCCCGCTCGATTTCGTCTGTCGCAGCGACTCAGCGCGCCGCGACAGGCGCGGGCTCGGTGGGTTGCCAGCCACCGCCCAACGATTTGAACAACGCCACCGCCGCACGGGTTGCTTCGGTTTGCGCTTGCGCTCGGGCATCGGCGGTTTGCAGCAAGGTCTGGTCCGCGCGCAGCACATCGATCAGGCTGGCGGCGCCTTTCTCATAAGCACTGAACGACGATTGCCGAGCCTCGGTCAACGCCGCTTCGCCGGCGCCAAGGGTGCTGGCCTGAGCCTGCCGATTGACCTGTGCCGACAGCGCGTTCTCCACATCTTCCGTGGCACGCAGTACCGATTGGCGGTACGCGGCCAACGCTTCGGCTTCCTGGCCTTTGGCCTGATCGATCTGCGCGTCGATGCGCGCAAAGTCAAAGAGCCGCCAGCGCAGGCCGAGCAGGGCGGCGGACTGGCTCGCGCCGCTGGAAAACAGGTTGCCACCGGACACCGCCGTTGCGCTGCCGAGCAAGGCACCGAGGGAAAATTTCGGGTAGTACTCGGCCATGGCGGCGCCGATGTGCGCGTTCGCGGCCGCCAGTCGCCGCTCGGCGACGATCAGGTCCGGCCGGCGCTGCAATAAGTCGGCAGGCGTGCCCAATGTTGTCAGCGCCGGCACGGCGGGGATGCTTGCGGCGTGCGCCAATTGGCTTCGATGGGTGCCGACAGGTGTGCCAAGCAGCACGTCCATGGCATTGATTGCCGCGTCCACGCCGGTTTGCAGTACCGGCACGCTTGCTTCGACTTGCGCCAGCTCGCCTTCGATCTGCCGCACCTGATAGCTCGCCGCCAGGCCCTTGCTGTAGAGCAAACGGACTTTTTCCAACATCTCGCGCTGGGTTTTGGCCTGTTGATGGGCAATGTCCAGGCGCGTCTGCAAGCCGCGCAGGGTGACGTAGGTGTCCGCCGTTTGCGCCGCGATCGCCAGGCGTGTCGCGCTGAGTCCTGCGGCGGACGCCTGGTACTCGGCGAGCGCAGCCTCGCGGTCTCGGCGCAGTCCGCCAAACACATCCAGCTCCCAGCCAGCCTCGAGATTGACCTCATAGGAGCTGCCGTAGCGGTCATAGCCGGGCGATGAATTCAGCACCTGGCCGAGTGGCGTCTCCACCGATTGGTAAGCGCGTGCGGCCTGGCCGTTGACACTTGCCGAGGGCAGCAGCGCGGCGTTCGCGGCGCCCAGCCCGGCGCGTGCCTGTGTGACTCGCGCGGTGGCCTGCGCCAGGTCGAGGTTCTGCGCCCGTGCCTGATTGATCAAGCCGTTCAGCAGCGGGTCATTGAAGCTTTCCCACCAAGTGACAAGGCTGGCTGCAGACCCGGCCATGGCAGGCTGGCGCTGGTAATGCTCCGGCAGTGGGGCGGCGGGGCGCTGGTAGTCAGGGCCGACCGCGCAACCCGCGACCAAACCGACGCTGAGCAAAAGAGTGAGGGGGCGGAGGAGGTGCATGGGAATTCCTGTGTGGGCTTGGCAACGCTCAACCGAGCGAAGCGAAAATCTGGCGGTTAGTGACTGTTGACGATATTGGTCACAAGGCTGAGAATATGATGGTCATCCTATTTTAGTAAAGGAATTCCATGCGCTGGCTCAGACCCTTTCCCTTCGCAGCCTGTGTGCTGCCCCTCGTCCTGACGGCGTGCGGTGATGCTGCCACGACGAAAGACCCGCGCACTCTCGCGCCTCTGGTCAGGTCGGCTGTCGTGCAGCTGGCCGAGGATGGCTCGCGGTCATTCACCGGTGTGGTGGCGGCGCGGGTGCAGGGCGACCTGGGCTTTCGCGTTTCGGGCAAGGTGCTTGAGCGTCTGGTCGACACCGGTCAGACGGTCAAGCGCGGGCAACCGCTGATGCGCCTCGACCCGATCGACCTCGGCCTGCAGGCGCGAGCGCAGCAAGAAGCCGTCACCGCCGCCCGCGCCCGGGCCAAACAGACCGCCGATGACGAAATGCGCAACCGCGAACTCGTCGCCGCCGGGGCGATCTCGGCCTCGGCCTACGACCAGATCAAAGCCGCTGCCGACAGCGCCAGGGCGCAACTCAGCGCCGCCGTCGCTCAAGCGGACGTCGCGCGCAACGCCTCGGGTTATGCGGTGCTGGTGGCGGACGCCGACGGTGTGGTGGTGGAGACTCTCGTCGAGCCAGGGCAAGTTGTCAGCCCCGGGCAACCGGTGGTGCGACTGGCGCGCGCGGGTCAGCGTGAAGCCATTGTTCATCTGCCGGAGACCTTGCGCCCCGCAGCAGGCTCCATCGCCCAGGCAAGACTGTATGGTGATTCGGCGGCTGCGGTATCGGCAAAACTGCGCCTGCTGTCCGATTCCGCCGACCCCGCCACGCGCACGTTCGAGGCGCGCTATGTGCTCGAAGGCAAACTCGCCAATGCGCCGATCGGTTCGACCGTCACCGTTGATATCGCCCACGGTTCAGCACGACAACAAGCGTTGAAAGTGCCGATCGCGGCGCTGTACGACTCAGGCAAGGGCCCCGGCGTGTGGGCCATTGCCGGTACCCCGGCGAAAGTGACCTGGCGCGCTGTTGAGGTGTTGGGGTTGAGTGACGATTCGGCACGCATCGCTGGCGAGCTCAGCGTCGGTGAGCCGATCGTTGCGCTCGGCGCGCATCTGCTGCACGAAGGCGAGGACGTTCGCTTGTTGGCGGGTGATGACGCCCAGGTTGCCGGGAGTCGTCCATGAGCGAGGGTCGATTCAATCTTTCCGCCATTGCCGTACGCCAACGCGCGATCACGGTGTTCCTGATTTTTCTGATTGCCGTCGCCGGCACCCTGGCGTTCTTCAAGTTGGGCCGGGCCGAAGATCCGCCGTTCACCGTCAAGCAACTGACCGTCATCACCGCATGGCCGGGCGCGACCGCGCGGGAGATGCAAGACCAGGTCGCCGAACCGCTGGAAAAGCGTCTGCAGGAACTGAAGTGGTACGACCGCACGGAAACCTACACCCGCCCAGGGCTGGCGTTCACCATGGTGTCGCTGCTCGACAGCACGCCACCGTCGCAGGTGCAGGAAGAGTTTTATCAGGCACGCAAGAAACTCGACGACGAAGCGATCAAACTGCCGGCCGGCGTCATCGGGCCGATGGTCAACGACGAGTTCTCCGACGTGACGTTCGCGCTGTTCGCCCTGAAGGCCAAGGGCGAGCCGCAGCGCTTGCTGGTGCGCGATGCGGAAACGTTGCGCCAGCGCCTGTTGCATGTGCCAGGGGTGAAAAAGGTCAACATCATCGGTGAGCAGGCCGAACGCATCTTCGTCTCGTTTTCCCATGATCGCTTGGCGACGCTGGGCTTATCGCCGCAGGACATCTTCGCTGCACTGAACAATCAGAACGTGCTGACCCCCGCCGGATCGGTCGAAACCAAAGGGCCGGAGATTTTTCTGCGGGTCGATGGTGCGTTCGACACCTTGCAGAAAATCCGTGATACGCCGGTTGTCGCGCAGGGGCGAACCTTGATGCTCTCCGATGTGGCCACGGTCGAGCGCGGCTACGAAGACCCGGCGACCTTTCTGGTGCGCAATAACGGCGAGGAAGCGCTGTTGCTCGGCGTGATCATGCGCGAGGGCTGGAACGGTCTGGATCTGGGCAAGGCGCTGGATGCCGAAACGCTCAACATCAACGCAGAGATGCCGCTGGGCATGACCCTGTCGAAAGTCACCGATCAGGCGGTGAATATCGACTCGGCCGTCGGCGAGTTCATGGTCAAGTTCTTCGTCGCGCTGCTGGTGGTGATGCTGGTGTGCTTTCTCAGCATGGGCTGGCGTGTCGGCGTCGTGGTCGCTGCTGCGGTGCCGTTGACCCTGGCGATCGTGTTTGTGGTGATGGCCGCCACCGGCAAAAACTTTGACCGGATCACCCTCGGCTCGTTGATCCTCGCGCTGGGCTTGCTGGTCGATGACGCGATCATCGCCATCGAAATGATGGTGGTGAAAATGGAGGAGGGCTACGACCGCATCAAAGCCTCGGCCTATGCCTGGAGCCATACCGCCGCGCCGATGCTGGCCGGTACGCTGGTGACGGCGATAGGCTTTTTGCCGAACGGCTTCGCCCAGTCGACGGCGGGCGAATACACCAGCAACATGTTCTGGATTGTCGGCATCGCCTTGATCGCTTCGTGGGTGGTTGCGGTGGCGTTCACGCCGTATCTGGGGGTGAAGCTGTTGCCGGAGATCAAGCAAGTCGAAGGCGGACACGCGGCGATTTACGACACGCCGCGCTATAACCGCTTCCGCAAGATTCTGGCGTGGGTGATCACCCGTAAATGGCTGGTGGCGGGCACGGTTGTCGCGCTGTTTGTCGTCGCGATTCCGGGCATGGGATTGGTGAAGAAGCAGTTCTTCCCGACTTCTGACCGTCCTGAAGTGATGATCGAGGTGCAAATGCCCTACGGCACCGCGATCGAGCAGACCAGCGCCAGCACGGCCAAAGTCGAGGCGTGGCTGCAAAAACAGCCGGAGGCGAAAATCGTCACGGCCTATATCGGTCAGGGTGCGCCACGGTTTTTCCTGGCCATGGCGCCCGAGTTGCCGGACCCGTCATTCGCCAAAGTTGTCGTGCTGACCGATAGCCAGGACGCCCGCGAAACCCTCAAGTTGCGTTTGCGCGAAGCGGTTGCTCAAGGCCTTGCCCCGGAAGCCCGCGTGCGCGCCACACAAATCGTCTTCGGCCCGTATTCGCCGTTCCCCGTGGCCTACCGAGTGCTGGGGCCTGATCCGGCTAAATTGCGCGACATCGCCGAGCGGGTCCGCAGCGTGATGCAGGACAGCCCGATGATGCGCACCGTCAACACCGACTGGGGGCCGCTGACGCCGACGCTGCATTTCAACCTCAATCAGGATCGCTTGCAGGCGGTGGGGCTGACCTCCAGCGCGGTGGCCCAGCAGTTGCAATTCTTGCTCAGCGGCGTGCCGATTACCGCCGTGCGTGAAGACATCCGTTCGGTGCAGGTGGTTGGCCGTGCGGCGGGCAACATCCGCCTGGACCCAGCGCAGATCGAGGGCTTCACCTTGGTCGGCGCAGCGGGGCAACGCATCCCGCTGTCGCAGATCGGCAAGGTCGAAGTGCGCATGGAAGACCCGATCCTGCGGCGCCGCGATCGCACCCCGACCATCACCGTGCGCGGCGACATCGCCGAAGGCTTGCAGCCACCGGACGTCTCCGGCGTGATCATCGGGCAATTGCAGCCGATAATTGCGCAACTGCCTTCCGGTTACCGGATCGAACAGGCCGGCGCCATCGAAGAATCCGGCAAGGCCGGCAAAGCGATCCTGCCGCTGCTGCCGATCATGATCGCCGTGACGCTGCTGATCATCATCGTCCAGGTGCGCTCGATCTCGGCGATGATCATGGTCTTCCTCACCTCGCCACTTGGCTTGATCGGCGTGGTGCCAACACTGCTGATCTTCAACCAGCCGTTCGGCATCAACGCACTGGTCGGGTTGATTGCGTTGTCGGGAATTCTGATGCGCAACACGCTGATTCTGATCGGGCAGATTCATCACAACGAACAGGAAGGCCTCGCGCCTTTTGACGCCGTGGTCGAAGCCACCGTGCAACGGGCAAGGCCAGTGCTGTTGACCGCCCTGGCGGCCATTCTGGCGTTCATTCCGCTGACGCACTCGGTGTTCTGGGGCACGCTGGCGTATACGTTGATTGGCGGCACGTTTGTCGGGACGATCATTACCTTGGTGTTCTTGCCGGCGATGTATGCGATCTGGTTCAGGATTCGGGCGGAGAAGGAGGGCCAAGCGAAGAGGTCGAATACGGCGTAGGGAATTCGAGAATGCGGGCGTGCCCATCTGTGGCGCACCCGTATTTGCGATTTTCGAAGAAGTTCGACGCAGTTAGCCGTTTCGCTGTTAATCCTTGGATCCAATCATTTACTCACTATATCGCTAGTAGACAAGCGGTAGTCTCAGGCTATTGCTAGAAGTAATGGCGCAATGACATATTGCAGCACCTTCCCTCACTTCATGATGTGCCGAAAATGCGCCCCCTCAAGTCACTTGTTGCAGCGTCGATGCTGCTCAGCGGGTGCAATGGAATGCCAGTCGCTTTTGTTCAGGATCCTGTTTTAGACCAAGCCTTTGTCGTTCACTCCGGCGCGCCTTTGCCTTACGTGCTGATGGGTTCGGCTGTGCAGTGGAATGAAGATTTCGCTGTGACGGTGAAGCACATTCCTTATCTGTCGGGCACGGTTTTCCAGGGGCAGGCCGATGTGCAGTTCTTCCGGCACAAGGCCGGCAGCGTGCCGGCGTGGCGCGGCTACAAGCCGGGTGAGGAGCTGACGTCGGTGGGCTTCAATTCGCTGTACATGTCGGTCAAGGGCACCGGTCAGGCGTTGCCGGCGATGGTTCGCCTCGACGTCAAAGAGGGCAACGTGCTTTACGGTACCCACAATGGCGCGCTGGCCAAGGGCATGTCCGGTGGGCCGGTGTTTTCCGCCGATGGCAAGGTGGTCGGCATCAACGTGGCGTTTCTCACCCGTGACGACGTCAGCCGCCTCAAGCGCAAAGATCTGCTTGATCAACCGCGCGTGAGCATTTTCCTGCCCTACGCGGAAATCAATCGCGAGTGGACGCGCTATCAAGCCAGCCTCGCGCCGATCGCGCCGCCTGCCACCAAACTGGCCAGCCGCTGATCAGCGTTCGCGCAACGCTTCGCGGGCCCGGTTGAGCGGTTTGATCAGGTAGTCGAGCACGGTTTTTTCGCCAGTGCGAATGTCCACCGTGGCGATCATGCCAGGGACGATGGCGAAGCGTTTGCCGGCCTTGTTGCGCAGCTCATCCGAGGCGGTGCGGATGAACACGCGGTAGTAGAAAATCTCGGGTTTGGCTTCGTCCTGAATCGTGTCCGGGGAGATCGTCACCACTTCGCCGTCGAGGCTGCCGTAGATTGAATAGTCGTAAGCGGTGATCTTGACCTTGGCCGCCTGGCCCGGATGAATGAAGGCAATGTCGCGCGGCGAGATGCGCGTTTCGATCAGCAGTTGTTCATCGAGCGGCACGATCTGCATGACTTGGCCGTTGGGCGCGATCACGCCGCCGATGGTGCTGACTTCGATGTCCTTGACGATCCCTCGCACCGGCGAACGCAGGGTCAGGCGTGACAGCGAGTCGGTGCGTCCACGGATTACTGCTTCGAGCATCTGCGCCTCGGCGTTGGCTTTGGCCAGATCTTCGCGGGCGCGCACCATGTAGTCGGAGCGCGCTTCGGTGGCCTTCAGTTCCAGCTCGGAGCGCTGGCGGGTCAGACGCAAGACTTCGACCCGGCTCGAGGCGCCGATCTTCGCCAGGTTTTCGGTGATTGCCAGTTCGCTGCGCACCAGTTTCAACGAGCTCTGAATGCCGTCGAGGGTTTCTGCCAGGCCTTTGCGGCGGGTCTGATAGAGCTCGGTTTCGGCGCGGATCAGCTCGGGAAAGTCCTGCAGCGAGGGATCGAAGGTCAGCGGTTTTTCGCTGACTTCGGCCTGCAAGCGATTGACGCTGGCCAGCGCCGCGCGGTACTTGGCCGCGCTTTCGCCGACGTTGGACTGGTTCTTCACCGGGTCGAGCTGGGCGAGAATCTGCCCGCGCTCGACCAACGCGCCTTCGCTGACATGCAGTTGCTCGAGAATGCCGCCTTCCATCGACTGGATCACCTGCTCGCGAGAACTCGGCACGACCTTGCCGGTGCCGGTCGAGACTTCGACCACTTCAAACCACGCCGCCCAGCCGATGAAGCAGGCGAGCATCAGTGCGCAGCCCCAAATCACTTTGGCCCCCCCGGCGATGGCGCGCTCATCGCGGCCGTCGAGGTAGGACATCGAGTCCGGCACGTCAGTCATCATGGTTTTCATACCGCCACTCCTTTGCCGGGGGCGCGCAACCGCGCCAGCGCTGCATCGCGATGGTCATCGATGACGATGCGTCCGTTGTCGAGGACGATGATCCGCTCGACCAGTTGCAAAACGCTGACCCGGTGCGTGGCGACCACCAGCGTGCGGCCCTGGGTCCAGGTCGCGAGTTTTTCCAGCAGCAAACGCTCGGTGACGTCATCCAGCGCCGCCGTCGGTTCGTCCAGCAACAGCACTTGCGGCTGACGCAGCAACAAGCGCGACAGCAGCAGGCTCTGACGCTGACCGCCGGACAGACCGAGGCCGCCTTCAAGCACCAGATGATCCATGCCTTTGGGCAACTGACGAACGAATTCGAGCGCGCCGGTAACGTTCAACGCCGCGATGATTTCCTGATCGCTGGCCTGACCGGCACCAAGGGTGATGTTGTCGCGCAGGGTGCCGTGAAACAGCCGCGCCTGTTGCGACAGCAGGCCGACGTCACGGCGCAGGTCGGCCGGATCGAGATGCGCCATGGCGATGCCGTCCAGCGTGGTTTCACCGCTGCTCAGGTCCATCGCACCGCCCAGCGCTTGCAGCAACGTCGACTTGCCGGCGCCGTTGCGGCCGAGCAGGGCGATGCGCTCGCCGGGGCGAATGGTCAGGTCGATGGCGTTGAGCGCCGGGGCGGATTCTTCGCTGTAGCGGAAACTCGCCTGGCGCATCCGGTAGTCGCCGCGAATCGCCGGCAGGTGCACGCGCTGGCTACCTTCGGGATGATCGACCGGCATCTGCATGATCCGGTTCAAGCCTTCGAGGGCGACCTTGGCTTGCTGCCAACGGGTGAGCACGTGGGTCAGTTGCGCCATCGGCCCCATCATCCGTGACGACAGAATCGACGCCGCAACGAGGCTGCCGGTGGTCAGGTCGCCGGCAATCACCATCGGCGCGCCGAACACGATCACCACCGCAAACACGCCACCCTGCACATTCTGCGTCCAGGCCACCAGGCTGTTGGTCAGCGTGCGCAAACGCAGACTGCTGTCCGCTGAGGCGGCGTTGTACTGATTCCACTGTTGCTGGAAACGCTGCTCGGCCTGCAGTGCCTTGATGTCGTCGAGGCCTTGAATGCTTTCCACCAGCATCGCATTGCGCAGGGCGGCTTCGCGCATCGAGGCATTGGCCAGTCTGGCCAGACGCGGTTGCGCGATGATCCCCGGCAGCAGCATGAACACCAGCGCCACCAGTGGAATCAATACCAGTGGCCCGCCGATCAAATAGAACACCAGCAGGAACAGCAGAAAAAACGGCATGTCGGCCAGCGCCGTGGCGGTGCTTGAGGTGATCAGGTCGCGAATCTGCTCCAGCTCGCGCAGTTGCGAAATGAACGAGCCGGTGGACTTCGGCCGGGCGGAATTACGCAGGCGCAGCGCATGACCGAAGACCAGATCGGACACGCGCAAGTCAGCGCGCTTGCCGAGCACATCGGTGATGCGCAGCCGCAGAATGCGCATGATGAAATCGAACAGCAGCGCCAGCATCACCCCGCCGAACAACACGTACAGGGTTGGCAAGGATTCAGCCGGAATCACCCGGTCGTACACCTGCATCGAAAACAACACCCCGGCCATGCCCAATAGATTGGCCACCAGCGAGGCGATCATCACTTGGGTGTATGGCCGCAGGTCGGTGAGGACGATGCGGCGGAACCAATGCTCGTCGTAGGGCTTGATGTAGTCGTTGGTGCGCACGTCTGACACTGGTTGGGTCGGGCGCAAGATCACCGTGCGCAGTGCCTGTTCGGCGAGCACCGCCGTGTCCATCCGGCTTTGCAGGCCTTGATCGCCACTGAAGCCGATGCCCAGTTCGCCGGTCTCGCCGATGCTTTCCAAAACGCCGATTTGGCCGTCGCGCAGTTGCACCACCAGCGGCGTGCGCCAACGGCTCAGACTCTTGTTGTCGAACACCGCGAACTTGACGCTGAGCCCAGCCTGCCGTGCCATGTGCCGGACGACTTCTTCGACACGGCCTTCGCTGTGTACCGAAGCCAGGCGCACGCTTTCCGGGGAAACATCGAGGCGATAGTGGCGGGCGACCTTGAGCACCGCTTCCAGCCACGGCGAATAATCTTCCCGCGCCTCGGCAGCCACGGGTTCGGGAATAGTGATGCTGGCGTCGGTCATGGCAGGATCTCGACATTCTGGATGGCGCTGTGGTCGATGCCGAAGACCCGGCGAATCGCCCCGCTGTTGTAGAAGCAATCGATCTGCAGGCGTTGCAGATCGGCCTGGGTGTTGACCAGATCGAAGCGCGACTGGTGGATTTCCTGCTCGGCGTTGAGCAAGTCCAGCAGCGGCCGCGTGCCCAGTTCCAGGTACTGGCGGCCATACAACATGCGCGCCTCGGTGATGCTGGTCTGGCGAAATTCCAGTGAGCGCAGCCGGCGGTTCAGGCCCGAGGTTTGCGCCTGCGCTTCCGCCAGACCCTGGCGAGCTTGCAGTCGGGCGAAGTCTTCGGCCGAGTCCGCGGCGGTCAAGGCATGCCCGGCGGCGCGGCTGCGGGCGCTGATGGCGCCGCCCTGATAGATCGGCACTTCGAGGTTGAGGAAGATCCCGACCTGGGTGCGATCGGCGCGCGAGTTCTGATCGTCGTAGTGGTCGTCGAGGTATTGATTGACCGACGGTTGCAGCGACAGGGTCGGGTAGGCTTCGGCCTTGGCCTGCGCCAGTTCAGCCTGGGCCTGGGTGCGTTGCGCGGCGGCTTGCAGAACGGCGGGCAGAGTGTCGGAGATCTGCGAGGCGTCACAGGCCTGAGTCAGCGTCGGCGCGGCGTTGTCGCTGACTGCCGGGGGAGTGCGGCGACCGAGCAAACTGGTCAGGGTCGCTTGCCAGCGTGCGTATTGCGCCTTGAATTCCTGCAACGTGGCGGTCGCGCCTTCGGCCCGGGACTGCGCCTGAACCTTATCGGAGCGGGTGCTGGCGCCCATGTCGTTGCGTTGTTTGGCGAGGTCGACGATGCCGCCGATGCCCTGAATCTGTTCGCGGGCAACCTCAAGCAGACGTTGATAACGCTGCACTTCGATGTAGGCCTTGGCGGTGTCGCGGGCCACATCGTCGATCGCCAACAAAATTCCGGCCTGACTGCGCGCCACGCGGGCGCGGGCCGCGTCGACCGAGCTGGACACTTTGCCGAAATCGTAGAGCATCTGCTTGAGGGAAATGTTCACCGACTGGCTGCCGGCATCGCTACCGTAACCGCTGGTGTAACCGCCCTTGATGCCGCCGGTGACCTGCGGGTAATAACCGGATTCAGCGACATTGACGCCTTCGCCTTGCTGGAACAGCGTGCCGATGGCTTCGCCTATGCGTGGATGCCAGTCGACGGCCAGGCGCACGGCTTGTTCCAGGCCCAAAGCGTCCGTAGCGGCGGAGGCCTTCGAAGCGGGGGCAGGGCGCTGACGGCGGTCATTGCCTGCCGGTTGTTGCAGTTGCGCCGGGCTGATGCTGCGCAAGCGGCTGTCGAGATTGTCGTCGGCGCGAACGTCGACGGTGAACGCGGGGTAGAGGCCGATGGTCAGCAAGACCACCGGCCATTTCTGGCGAAAAACTGACTCCACAGACTTCCCTTACTGTTGAGAGACGGACGTTGCTGATGCCTTGTTTCAGACGACTTGAATGCCGTTTTGCACCCACAAGCGGTGGCTCGGATCCTCCTGTGCCGTGTATTGAACATAGTCGATGCCGTCGGCTTGCTGCGCGCCATCGGCGACCCAGCCATCGGTCATGTGCACGCTGTCCTTGTCATCACCCTTGATCAACAGGGTGTTGTTGTCAGAGGAAGTGATCGCCAGCAGGTCGCTGAGGTTCAACGTGAGTGACACCGCACTGGAATGGTTGAGGTCGAGGATTTCGACGTTATGGATCTTGCTCTGCAGATCGCCGAGGTTGATCGCCACGTCGCCACCGGCCCAGAGCAGGGTGTCGGTGCCGCTGCCACCATCGACCGAGGTGAACTGCTGGTCGGCGATGATCAGCGTGTCGTTGCCGGCCCCGCCTTGCAGGGTAATGGCGCCGCCGTGCGAGCCGTCGAGGGTGTCGTTGCCGTCGGTGCCCTGGATCAACTCGCTGGCGGCAGGCGCGTGAGCCAGACCGAGGTCATCGCTGGCCAGCGCCGAGAACGCGGTGCTGGCGAAGGCGCCGGCCTTGTTCAGGTCGATGGTCAGTGTGGCGGTATCGACCGTGCCGTTGGGGTGAGTGAGCTGATAGGTGAAGGTGTCTTCCTGACCGATCACTGCATCGGTCAGCCCGGCCTTGAGCGTGTAGGTGTAATTGCCGTTGGCCTGCACCAGCAGCGTGCCGTAGTTGCCGACCAGCGAGACGCCGTTGTAACCCGGCGCCACGTAACTGCCGGCGACCAGCACACTGAGCAGGGTGTAGACCGAGCCCAGCACATCGGCGCCGCCGCCTGCGGTGTCGGTCAGCAGGTTGCCCGACACCGGCGTGTAGCTGCCGACCACAAACTGGTTGGTGTAGGTGGCGACGTTGATCAGGCTGGTGTTGACGCTGGTCAGCAGGCCGAGGCCGCCGACCGCCACCCGCACCTGATAGCTGCCGGCGGTCTGATCATCGAACTTGATCCCGTAATTGCCACCGCCGAGATTGAGCAGCGCGTTGCCGCCGTAGCTCTTCACCAACACATATTGGTTGGTCGCGGTGTTGAGTTTGTACAGGCCCACTGTCATCGAACCGAGCAGCGCCAGCAGGTTGCTCGAGTTGACCACCACGGTCAGATCGCTGACGGTATCTGCCGCAACCACGGTGTTGTAGTTGCCGCTGCCACCGCCCAGCAACACGTTGAACGTGCCGAGAGCGGAGTTGCTGGTGACTTCGCGGTTGACCAGTGTGACATCGGTCGACGCGATGTCCGCCGTGGCATCGACCACCAGCGCGGGGCTGCCAAGGTTGGCGTCGTTCCACACTTCGGTGGCTTGCGGGCTGTCGATGCGCACGTACAGATTGGCGGTGTCGCTCAAGCCGTTCGGGTGCACCAGTTGATAATTGAACACGTCGACCTTGCCGACGCTGCTGACGCTGCCGTTGGGCTTGTAACTGTAGTTGCCGTTGGCGTCGATGGTCAGCGTGCCGTACAGCCCTTGCACGGTGGTGCCGGCCCCGGCGCTGACCCAGGCGCCGTTCTTGAAGATCTGCAATTGCGCGCCGTTGTCCGGGCCGGTCTGGTCGGCGGTGCCATCGACGCCGACGTTGGTGATGACGTTGCCGGTCACCGCCGGCCCGGCGATACCGTTGAACTGGGTCAGGCTGCTGACGTCCAGTTGCAGCTGGGTGTTGACCGTGGTCAGCACGCCGATGCCGGTGCTCGACACAGTCAACCGGTAGTCGCCAGAGAGCAGATTACCGATATCGACCCGCACGCCTTGCCCGGTCAGGGCAATCAGGTCGAGCAGACCGCCGCTGCCGTTGACATCCAGGGTGACCCAGTTGCCGCTGGCATTCTTCACCTGCAAGGTGTAGACCACGCCGTCGAGCAGCGAAATCAGGCTGTTGGTGGTCAGCGTCAGGGTTGGATCAAGCTGCGTGCCGCCGGCCACGGTGAAGGTGAAGGTTTTCGAGAAGCCGGCCAGCAGCGTAGTGAACGAGTCGTTGAAGGCCTGCGACGCGGTGACCGGGGCGAGGGTAACGGTGCCGACGGCAAGGTTGTCGCTGGCCACCACCGGTGCGTTGACGTCGATATCCGGCGCCGTGACATTCGCGGCAACCGAGACGTTGCCGCGCGCATCGCTGAGGTTGACGGTGAGTTTTTCGCCGTTGATCTGCGCGCTGTTCAGGACAATGCTGAACACCCCGAGGTTGTTGACCGTGCCGGTCCCCAGAACGGTGCCGGCGGCCGATTTGATGGTGACGGTTGCGCCGGCCTCACCGGTGCCGGTGACAGTCAGGCCGTCGGCGCCGACCAGCAGCGCCGTCGCCGCAGCGGGTGGCGTCAGGTCGGGCGCGGTGGCGCTCGCCGCTGCCGAGACGTTGCCGCTCGGGTCGGCCTGAGTGACGCTGAGTACCTGGCTGTTGATCTGCGCCGAGGCCAGCACCACCGAGAAACTGCCATTGGCCGCGACGGTCGCGGTGCCGAGCACCACACCGCCGACGCCACGCACACTGATGGTCGAGCCGGGCACACCGATGCCGGTGAGCAGAGTGCCGCTGCCATTGACGCTGACCCCGGTGGGAGCGCCCGGAGCGGTAACGTCCGGCGCTGTCAGGCTGGCGTTCGGTGACAGGTTGCCGGCCGGATCGACCAGGCGCACGGTCAACAGCTGGCCGTCCAGTTGCGCGGTGTTCAAATTAAAACTGAAGGTGCCGCCGCTGCCCACTGTGCTGGTGCCGAGCAGCGCGCCGCCCGGCCCATAGACATTGACCGTCGCGCCCGCTTCGCCAGTGCCGCTCACGGTCAGGCCATTGGCGGCCAGCGCCAGACCGCTGGCCGCGACCGGTGCCTGGGTGTCGTTCGCCGTCAGGTTGAACACTGGCGACAGATTGCCCGCCGGATCTGCCTGTTGGACGTTGAGCTGCTGCCCGTTGAGCTGGGCACTGGACAGTTGCACGGTGAAGGTACCGCCGGCATTGACCACCGCAGTACCGAGCACGGTGCCAGCGGCGTTGGTCACGCTGACCGTGGCGCCGGCTTCACCCGTACCGCTGACCGCCAGCCCGGTGCCGTTCAGGGTCACATTGCTCAATGCTGCCGGTGGCGTTGTGTCGGCGACGTTGAGGTTGGTCGACGGCGACACATTGCCCGCCGCATCGCTCTGACTGACGCTCAATTGCTGACCGTTGAGTTGCGCCGAGGACAAAGTCACCGAGAACGTGCCGTTGCCCGCCACGGTTGCCGTGCCCAGCACTGTGCCTCCCGCGCCACGCACAGTGACGAGGGCGCCGGCTTCACCGAGCCCGCCCAGCACCAGCCCGGCGCCGCTGAGCAGCAGCGCGGTCGGTGCCGCCGGGGCGGTAGAGTCGGGCGCCGTGACCGGAAGCGTCGGCGACGTGTTGTTGGCCGCATCGGTCTGTGTGGCATTGAGTAGCTGGCCGTTGACCTGCGGCGCATTCAGTTGCGCGCTGAACGTACCATTCGCCGCCACCACCGTTTCACCCAGCAACACCCCGCCCGCGCCAGTGATCCGCACCGTTGCGCCGACTTCACCGCGACCGCTGACCAGCGTGCCGCTGGCATTCACCGCCAGATCACTGAGTGGCGCAGGTGCTGAGGTGTCGTCGGCGGTGATCTCGGTGGGCAGCGAGGCGCCGCCCAGCGGCGTGTTGGCGGTGACCTCAAGGCTCTGGCCATTGGTTTGCGCCGGCGTCAGCACGACACTGAACGTGCCGTCCGGACCGGTGATGCCGGTGCCGATCAGGCTGTTGTCAGCGCCGAAAACGTTGATGGTGGTGCCGATTGCTGCGGTGCCGGTCAGCGTCACGCCATCGTCTGACAGGAGCAGATTGCCCGGTGCGTCCGGCGCCGGGACAGCCGGTACGTTCAGGATGGCATCAGCGGAAACGTTATTGGCCGCGTCCGTCTGAATGATGGTCAACACCTGGCCGGCCGTGATACCCGGCGCCAGGTCGACCAGGAACGTACCGTTGGCCGCGACCGTGGCGGTGCCGATAACATTGCCCAGCGCGTCGGTCACCTCGACGCTGGCCCCGACTTCACCACGCCCGGCGAGCTGGGTCAGATCGCCGCTGATGGTCAGAGCGGTGACGGCATCCGGAGCGCTGATGTCGGGTACCGGGAAGGGCAGCGCTGGCGATGTGTTCAGCGCCTCATCCGTGGCGATCACCGACAACACCTGGCCGTTGGTCTGCGGCGGATCAAGCTCGATGGTGTAGGTGCCGTTGACCAACGCCACAGCAGTGCCGAGCACAGTGCCGCTGGCCGACAACACCGTCACGGTGCTGCCTGCTTCGGCAGTCCCCGTGAGCAAAATGCCGTCCGCAGTCAACGACGTGACGGTCGGCGCCAGCGGCGCGGTGCTGTCCGGCGCATCGATCAGAGCGGGCTCGGACAGGTTGTTTTTCGCATCGGCCTGCACCACCGACAGCGTGCGGCCATCAAGTTGCGCCGCGGACAACGTGACGCTGAAATTGCCGTCTTCCGCGACCCTCGCGGTGCCGAGCACCACCGCGCCGTCGCGCACGGTGACGAGCGCCCCGGGCTCGCCGGTGCCGGTCACGGTCAGACCGTCCTGGCTGACATCAAGGTCGGCGACTGCCAGTGGAACGGTGGTATCGCCCGCTTGCAACGGCGCAGTCGGTGAAGTGTTGGATGCCAGATCCGTCTGATTGACGCTTAACTGCTCACCGTTCACCTGCGCGGGGTTGAGGGTCACGCTGAACAAACCATTGGCGGCCACGGTTGCCGAGCCCAGCACGGTGCCGGTCGCGCTGAGCACGCGCACCGTGGCGCCGGCTTCACCGCTGCCGGTCAGTGTCAATCCATCGGCCGAAAGTTGCAGCCCGGTAGGGGCGGCCGGTGCGGTGACGTCCGGCGCGGTAACCGGCGCTGCGGGCGAAGGGTTGCCCGCGGCATCGCGCTGGATCACCGACAGGGCTTCGCCGTTGAGCAGCGGCTGATTCAGGGTCACGCTGAAACTGCCGTCGGCCGCGACGGTGCCGGTGCCGACGATGGTGCCGACCGCGTTGGTAATCACCACTTGCGAGCCTGCCGCGCCGGTCCCCGTGATCAGGCTGCCACTGGCATCGATCGCCACATCGGTCAGCGCCGCCGGTGGTGTGCTGTCGGCAGCTACCAGCGTGCCGACAGGCGAGGTGTTGCCGGCGGCATCCGCGAGCTCGACGAAGATCGTTTCGCCGTTGCTCTGCGCCGGTGAAAGGCTGATCTGGAACAGCCCGTCGCTGCCGACCGTGCCAGTGCCCAGGACCGTGCCATTGGCCAGGGTCACGCTGACCTCGGCGCCGACTTCGCCACGGCCGGTGAGCACGTCGCCGGCCACATTCATCTGCAGATCCACAGGCGTAGCGGGTGGGGTCAGGTCCGGGGCGGTGATCGGCACCGGGGCGCTGACGTTGCCGGGTGGATCGGCCTGCTGCACGTTGAGGATCTGTTCGTTGATCTGCGGCGGGTTCAACGTCACGCTGAACGAGCCGTCAGCCAGCACCACGCTGGTGCCGAGCAGGGTGCCGTTGGCATCACGCACGGTCACGGTCGCGCCGGGTTCTCCGGTGCCGGTGACCAGCGCGCCCGAGCTGTTGATGTCGACGTTGGCTAGCGGGTCGGGCGGCGTGAAATCGGGGGTGGTCAGGCTCACCGCAGGGGAGTCGTTGCCTGTGGCGTCGGCCTGCACCACGCTGATCACTTCGGCATTACTCAGCGCCGGGGTCAGCGTCAGGGTGAAGGTGCCGGTCGGGCTGACCAGCGCAGTGCCAAGTACATTGCCGTCACTGTCGATGACCCGCACCTGCGCGCCTGGTTCGCCACGCCCGGTCAGGGTCGCGCCGTCGCCGCTGATGCCCAGTTGCGACACCGCCACTGGCGGCGTGCTGTCGACCGAGGTGAACGGTGTGGCCGCCGAGGTGTTGCCGGCTGCGTCGGTCAGCGACACGGTCAACGCCTGGCCGTTGGCCTGCGGCGTGGTCAGGGTGATCGCAAAGCTGCCGTCGATGCTGACGGTGCCGGTGCCGACCAGCGCACCCGCGGCGTTGAACACATTGACTGTGGTCCCGGCCTCGCCAGTGCCGGTCAATACGCTGCCGTCATTGCTCACCGCCAGCGCGGCGGGTGGGTTGGGGGCGAGCAGATCCGGGGCGATCAGGTTGGCGCTGTTGGATTCATTGCCAGCAGCATCGGCTTGACTCAGGCTCAGGGTCTGGCCCGAGGTTTGCGCCGGGTTAAGGGTCACGCTGAAGGTGCCGTTGGCCGCCACCACCGCGCTGCCGAGGATCGCTCCGCCACTGCCGAGCACGGTCACCGTGGCGCCGGCTTCACCGCGTCCGGTGAGGGCGACGCCGTTTGGCGCGAGGCTGAGTTCACTGAGTGGCGTTGGGGCGGCGATGTCGGCAGCGGTGTAGTCGGTAGGCGACGAGTTGATGCCCGTGGTCGATGTCGCCACGGCAGACAATTGCTCGCCGTTGAGTTGCGCCGCGTTGAGGGCCACGCTGAAGCTACCGTTGGCCGCAACCACTGCACTGCCGAGCAACACCCCCGAGGCATTGCGAATGCTCACGGTGCTGCCAGCAGTGGCGGCGCCGGTCAGGGTCAGACCGTCGGCGCTGAGGGCCAGATTGCTCGGCGCACTTTCCGCCAGATTGCCCGGCGCCGTCACCGGAGTCACCGGACCGCTGTTGCCGGCGGCATCGATCTGCACAACCGAAAGTGTCGAGCCGGCCACCGCAGCCGGCGACAAGCTGACGCTGAAATTGCCGTTGTTGCCGACAGTGGCAGTGCCCAACAGCGCACCGCCGGCGTCGCGAACTTCAACGTTGGCACCGGCTTCACCGATACCGGTCAACGTCGCACCGTTGGCGCTGACCGCCAGATCGTTCGCCGCTAACGGCGCAGTGCTGTCAGCGGCATTGAGAATGGCCGGGGCGGACGGATTGCCCGCCGCGTCCGTGGCCGTGACGTTCAGCGACTGGCCGTTGGCTTGCGCGGAATTGAGTGTCACCTGGAATGTGCCATTGGCGGCGGCTGTCGTGGTGCCGAGCACGTTGCCTTGGCTGTCACGTACGGTCACCGTGCTGCCAGCTTCGGCATTACCGGCCAGTTGCACACCGGCGGCGTTCAAGGTCAGCCCGCTCGGAATGGCTGGCGGGGTCAGATCGACCGCGATCACGTCGACCGCCGTGGAGACGTTGCCCGGCGGGTCTTCCTGGGTGACCGTCAGCACTTCGGCATTCAGCTGTGGCGTGCTCAGGGTGACGCTGAACGCGCCGCCGCTGCCGACCTGCGCGGTACCGAGCACGGTACCGTCGGCGCTACGCACAGACACGGTCGCGCCAGGCTCGCCGTGACCCGTCACGGTCACGCCGTCGGCATTCACCACGACCTGCGTCAGTGCCGCCGGAGGACTGATATCGGGCGCGTTGAGGCTGGTCGATGGCGAGACATTGCCGGCAGCATCGGTCTGGCTGATCGCCAACGCTTCACCGTTGGTGGGCGCGGGCGCGAGCGTCACGCTGAAGGTACCGCCCGCGCCAACCACGGCACTGCCCAACACGGTGCCGCTGGCATTGGTGACATTGACCGTCGCGCCGACTTCGCCGCTGCCGCTCAGCGTAGTGCCGTCGGCGCTGATCAACGGGTTCTGTACGGCGGCGGGCGGTGTGCCGTCGACGGTGGGCACGCCGGTGGCGGTGGAGGTATTGCCGCTGGCATCGGTCAGGGTGACTTGCAGGGTTTGCCCGGTGGTCTGCGCGTTGGGCAGGGTGACCTGGAAGTTGCCGCTCTGATCGACCAGACCGGTAGCCAATACATTGCCGGCGGCATCACGCACGGTCGCGGTGCTGCCGGCTTCGCCCTGGCCTTTAACCACGGTGCCGACGTCGTTGATGGTGACGCCGGTGGCGGCGGCGGGCGGCTGCAGATCGGTGGCGATGAGGCTGGCAGGCTGCGACGGATTGCCGGCGGCGTCGCTCTGGATCACGGTGAGCGCCTGGCCATTGAGCTGCGCCGGTGTCAGCGTCAGGCTGAAGCTGCCATTGCTGGCCACCAGTGCTGTGCCCAACACCGTGCCGTTGCTGTCAGTGACAGTGACGGTCGCGCCGGCTTCGCCACGGCCGGTCAGCGCACTGCCGGTGGCGTTCAATAGCAGATTGCTCACTGCCTCGGGTGGCGTGCCATCGGCGGCCGTTACCGTGCCCGGTACGGAGACATCACCGTCGGGGCTGGTCGCGGTGACTTGCAGCACTTGCGCGTTGATCTGTTTGGCATTGAGCAACAAGGTGAAGCTACCGGATTCATTGATCAGGCCTGACCCGAGTACATCGCCATTGCTGTTGGTCACGGTCACCGTGCAACCGGGCGTTCCCGTGCCGGTCAGGGTGAATCCGTCCGCGCTCAGGACCAGATTGTCCGGGGTCGCGACCTGGCTACCGTCAAGACCGGTCAGTGGTACGACCGGCGAATCGTTGCCGCCGCCGTCAGTGCTGATCACTTCCAGATCACCGCCAGGCTCGGCCGGTGGACTCAGGGTCACCACGAAGCGGCCATCCGCACCCGCCGTCGCGGTGCCCAACACCGTGCCACCGCCGGCAATGCTGACGGTGACCTGTGTGCCGGGCTCGGCGAGGCCGGAAACCTGATCGCCTGCCGGGTTGAGCGCCAGATCGCTGACCGGCGCCGGTGGGGTGTTATCCGGTGCGGTGACAGTGCCCGGCAGTGAAGCATTGGTGCCGTCCGACACCACCACTTGCAGCGCTTCGCCGTTGGTCTGCGCGGTATCGAGGTTGACCGTGAAAGCGCCCGTGCCGTCAGCGGTTGCGGTGCCGATGACGTTGCTGTTGGCGTCCAGCACTTCGACGGTATTGTTCGGCTGCGTGGTGCCGCTGACCGTGGCCCCCGCCGGGTCGATGATCAACCCGCTCGGCACTGGCGGTGCGGTGACATCCGGTGCGGTGACCGGGGCGGCCGGCGAGGGCAGGGTACTCGCATCGGTCTGGGTCACGCTCAACACCTGGCCGTCGAGTTGCGCCGGGCTGAGGTTGACGGTGAAGCTGCCGTTGCTGGCCACCAGCGCGGTGCCGAGCACCGAACCATCCGGCGCGGTCACCGTAACGGTGCTCCCAGCCTGGCCCGTACCCGTCAGTGTCACGCCGTTGCTGTTCAAGACCAGATTAGCGGGTGCCAGCGGAGCGGTAGTGTCTGCCGCCGTTAGCGGAGTGCCGGGAGAAACGTTGACACCGTCCGATTGGCTGACTTGCAGCGGCTGGCCGTTGGTCTGCGGGCTGTTCAGCGAGACCGAAAATCCACCGTTGCCGTCGACAATCGCGGTGCCCAAGGTGTTGCCGGCCAGGTCCTTGACCGACACCGTAGCGCCGGGCTCGCCGGTACCGGTGAGTGTGCTGCCCGTCGGATCCAGCGCCAGATTCGCCGGTGCGCTGGGGGCCTGAATATCGGGCGCCTGAACCGGCACCGCCGGCGAAGCTGACGTCGAGGCGTCAGTCTGCACGACGCTTAGATTCTGGCCGTTGGTCTGCGGCGAGGAAAGATTGATTTCAAAGCGGCCGTCGCTGCCGACGATAGCGGAACCCAAGACCACGCCGCCTGCGCCGGTGACGGTCACGGTGGCGCCTGGCTGGCCCGCGCCGGTGACCACGGCACCGTTCGCCGAAATGTCGACGTCGGAGACCGCCACCGGTGTGCTCAGGTCGGGTGCCGTGACGTTGACCGGTGCCGACGGGTTGCCGTCCGCGTCAGTCTGAATCACTTGCAGTTGTTGCGCATCGGTCTGCGGCGTCGAGAGGTTGACGGTGAAATTGCCGTCGCTGCCGACCGTGCCGGTGCCGATGATATTGCCCGCCGGATCGCGCACAGTGATGGCCGCGCCGGCCTCACCCTGACCGGTCAGCGTCTGTCCCTGGCCATCGAGGGTGACGCTCGTCAGTGGCGCCGGGCCTTGGGTGTCAGGGGTTACATAGGTCAGCGGCGCGGAGGTGTTGCCCGCGCTGTCGCTGGCGCTGATCTGCAGGGTTTCGCCATTGTTCTGCGGCGGGCTTAATTGCACGGTGAAGGTACCGTCGGCGTCGACCACCGCCGAGCCGAGCACATTACCGTTGGCATCGCGCACAGTCACGGTGGAACCGACCTGACCGCGCCCTCTCATTTGCGCGCCATTCACGCTCAAATTGATGTCGCTGGGCTGCGTCAGGCCGTCGAGGTCGCCCGCAGTGACGGTTACCGCCGGCGAAGGATTGGCCGCGGCGTCGGTGAGCTGCACGCTGAGTGCTTCACCGTTGATTTGCGCGGCGTTGAGCTGCACCGTGAATGAACCGTCCGCCGCGACCAGCGCCGTGCCGAGCACTGTGCCTTGGGCATTGGTCACACTGACCGTGCTGCCGGGTTCACCGCGGCCACTGACAGACAGACCATCGCTGCTGACGGATACATCCGTTGCCGCAGTGGGGCCGGTAATGTCCGCTGCGTTGAATGTCACCGCAGGCGATTGCGCGCCGAGGCCATTGAGCGCAACCACGCTGAGCACTTCGCCGTTGGTTTGCGCCGGGCTAAGCGTCACCGTAAAGGTGCCGTCAGCGCCGACCGTCGCACGTCCGAGCACGTCGCCATTGGCCGCACGCACTTCAACCGTGGTGCCGGCCCTGGCGGTACCGCTGAGCTGGCTGCCGTCACTGCTCAAACCGAGGTTCGCGGGTGTTTGCGGTTCGACAATCTCCGGAGCGCTGACCGTTGCGCCCGAGGAAATATTGCCAGCCGCATCGATGGCATTGACGGTCAATGACTGACCGCCGCTTTGCGCCGGGCTGAGCGTTACACTGAAAGTGCCATCCGCCGCCACCACGGCGCTGCCCAACAGACTGCCATCGGCTGCGCGCACCTGAATGGTCGCGCCGGCTTCACCGGTGCCGGCGAGTTGCGCGCCATCGGCACTCACGCTGAGATTGGCGGGGGCGGTAGGCGCAGTGGTGTCCGGCGCGGTGACCGTGCCCGGTGTGGACACATTGCCTGCACCGTCAATCAGCGTCACATCGAGGGGTTGGCCGTTGTTTTGCGGAGTGTTCAGGTCAATCTGGAATTGCCCGTCGGCACCGACGGTGCCAGAGCCCAGCAGATTGCCGGCCGCATCGCGCACCTGCACGACGCTGCCGGGCTCGCCGAATCCAGTCAACGAGCGGCCATCGGCCGACAAGCTCAGACCGGTCGCAGTCGCGGGTGGCGTCGCATCGCCATTGCCACCACCGCCGCCTCCGCCTCCACCGCCCGCAGCCGCCGCCGCACCACCAGCACCCAACAGGCCCAGCCCGGCGATCGCCCATGCGGGAGTGGCGCCATCAACCACGCCGACACCGGCGATCAACTCGTCGAGCGAGCCTATTTCGTCGAAGGTAAAGCCATTGAACGGTTCCGCGTTGTAGCGCGCCTGCCACAGGGTGGCGTCATCGCCTTGGAACACGATGTCGTTGGCAACACCGTCAGGGCTGGTGACAAAGAAATTGGTGATTTTGATCTGCTCGCCAGACTTCAGATTCAGGATCAGATCCTGACCGCTGCGACTGGTCGACGCCAGCTGCTCGGGCCGGGCCGGAATTTGTACAACTGAAGGCTGATTGAGCTGAACGTTACCCCAATTCTGCGCGGTGAGTTGCGAACTGGCTTTGTCGGCAATAACGATGTTGTCCATTACTACTCCCTGTTAGTGCATCGGCATATGGCCACGGCTATAGGGAGAACCATAGATTGGGAGGGGGAGTTGGGGGTGTCTGATATCTGACAGACAATTCAGGCAAAGAAACAGGAGCTTCTAACTAATTGAAAAAAAACAGATAAAATCTTCATTGCCGCTTGTCGGAACCTTGGATCCAAGCGCGTTATCGATGCAACAAAATGTTTCGGATAACGCGTCCAAGGCGAACTTAGAGTCATCCTGATTGGCATCGGCAGGTAAGTAATGGCTACTCGATATCAAATCGCGCCGATGAGCGATCAAGTTGGACGCCGGACTTTATTCGAAGGGATTAATTCCTTGGGTTTAGCTGCGAGTCAGGAGCTGTACAGGAAAACCGGGTCATCCGCGGATTACGCTTCGAGTGGATTTTTCAGGTCTCGTACAACTTAGTGCGCTTGCTATCGGACGTCGAACTGATCGTATGATGCCCGACGCTGATTCAAAAATTCTGAAAGTCTCGTCTTGGGGTCTGTTCGATGTTCAATGCGTTGTTGCGACGTTAACTTCGGCAACAGCAGATTGAAGCACCGAACATTACCTTGGTGCCTGCTACGCGCAGGCCGGGAGCAAATGCCCAAAACCGCGATCAGGGGGAGGCAAAAGAATTTCCGGTTTGGTTCTGGTGGAGTTTGCGCACAATCCTGCACCAGCAGGCCTTCGCCTTTGCTTCACGACCACCATCAAAAATCAATTTGCCTGCCGCCGATTTGAGCGTCCGTTTCGTTCTGGCCGGCAATTATGGCCGAAGCGCTGATTGCGTTTTGATTGGCCCAATCTCGAAGTCTTGTGAACTCGTCTTTACGCATTTTGCTCATGGGTACCAAACGCGAAATGGTCGTTTCAAAATCCGCCATGGTCAGGTCACTGTCATTACCGGAGTCGTTCATCCGTCGTGAAAACGCTTCAATCAGCGAGTCCCCAACCCACGCTTCGATTTCGGCACCGGAAAGCACAATGTCTTTACCGAAATTCGCCTCGCCTCCGAGCGCGGACAATCGATCCAGGTCAAATTTTGCCGGGTCACGCCTGGATTTTTTCAGATGAATTTCAAGAATCTTTTTTCTTTCTGCTGTCGACGGGAAATCAACGAAAAATATTTCGTCGAATCGACCCTTTCTCAACAACTCCGGAGGCAAGCTGTTGATGTTGTTGGCGGTCGCAAAGACAAATACGGGAGCGGTTTTTTCTTGCATCCAGGTCAACAGCGTGCCGAACACGCGCGTGGCCGTTCCACCATCAGATGCTCCACCGGAAGAGCCGGAAAGCCCTTTCTCAATTTCATCGATCCATAAAATGCACGGTGAAACAGCTTCGGCAGTACGCAATGCAGAACGAATATTGGATTCCGAGGAACCCACAACCCCCTGGAAGATTTTTCCCATGTCCAACCGCAACAAGGGCATGTTCCAGGATGACGCCACGCATTTGGCCGTTAGCGACTTGCCGCAACCGGGCACTCCCGTCAGCAGCAAACCTTTCGGAGTACCAACACCGAACTCCTGAGCGAGTTGCCCGAAACACTGGCTACGTAAATGCAGCCATTTCTTGAGCGTGGCCAGACCTCCGACATCCTCCAGGCTCACTTTCGAGTCGATATATTCCAAAATGCCTGTTTTGCGGATGATTTGTTTCTTTTCGCAAAGCAGGTCCTTTACCGTCTCTTCATTCAAGCTCAGGCTGGCGACCAATGAACGAGAGAGACTATTGTCGATTTCCAATCCCGTGAGACCAAGAGCGGCATCAATGAGCTTGTCTTGGGTTGCGCTGGATAGATCAATCTTGACGCTGCTGTTGTCCTGCCAGGAACGAACAAAGTTATTAACCTGAGCCTTGACTTCATCCCTTGATGGCAAAGGGAAGTCGATGAACGTTATTTCCTTCTGAAGATCGTTGGCAATTTCAAAGCTGGGCGCCACGACAATACAATTGCTTCGATACCCACGAGAGCGGATATTGATGGCAAGATCTCGGAGGCGGCGACGATAGACCGGATTAGAACTTGCGGTGAGGTAGTTGTGAGCATCACAGAAAACAAAGATATTCTTGCTGTTTTCTTCTTTGGCTCTTTCTTCGCAAAAGTCCAGAGCTATTTTCAGGTCATAGGTTTTGTCGCCAGCAATGACACCATTCGTCTGGACTCCTGAGGTCGAGTTCCAAATGAACAAGCGATGGCCAAGCGTCTTGGCGATTTCAGAAATTTCATTGAGTGCGCGCTCTTCCTCGTACGTCTCAATGACCAGAATCGCATAACGCGCTTTAAGGTGATCTGTTATCTGCTTGGTACGGCTCATGCCTGTTATCCCTGCGCTTGAACTGAGTTATACATGCATCGGTAGACCGGTTTTGGTAACGCCGGAACTTGAAATGATGAACTCTACGGGTCTGCTGTTACGGAAAAAGTCGACGTCGACTCTGTCGCTGGTTTTGATCAATTGCTTGTGTTGGTAGGGGTGTTTAGCGTTATGTCGATAGCGACCGGCCAGCGTCAAGTCCACGGCTTTGACAACTCGAATCATGGCTTCATTCTGGAATATCTCTTTTGGCGAATAGCCTGTGTAAAGTATCCAGTTTTTCTCGCCATTGACGGCATGTATCAACTGCAACAACGCTGGCGCCTGGTCGAGCGGTTCTCCCCCGGTGAGGGTGACCCCGTCAATGTCCAGTGCATTGATTTTCTGTGCCAGTTCATGAACAGGCATCAACGTGATCGGACCGGGCGCGTGGGTCGCCTGGTTGAAACATCCCTTGCAATTCAGCGCACAACCCTGCACCCACAGGGTCAAGCGTAACCCGGGGCCGTTGACGCTACTCAACTCCATATGGTGAACATTGATTTCCATCAGAAGTTCGCGCTGAGTATTTGAAGCGTCTGTTCTTCATGGACGACGGTATATGCCGGCTTCCATTCGGTCACAAGCTCTGCAGCAGGGCTGGAAAGCAGAGCTTCGAGTTCTTCTGTAAGTTTTGTGCAAATGTCGCCTTTGACGCCGTGTACTTCCTCGGTAATTTCATCGCCGCTGAACGTGACATGAATGCTGTATTCGTAGTGAGGTCCGAATTCAATTTCGAACCCTTGCAGCGCTTCATTCACCCTTGCCGGAACGCCAGATGCACCTATGCGCTTGATGGTTTCATCGATGGCAACGCTGATGTACGCCTTTTGGAAGCGCAACGCCAGATCAGTCATGACCGCTTCATCGCCGGCCGAAATGGTTTCCCGTTCGATAAGCAGTTTGTATGAGCCTTCCTCGACCTGGCAAACGAACAGACTGAATCCGCCGGCGGTTTGGCTATAGATGGCTCTAAACTGCTGATTACCCATATAGCCTATTTTGCTCAGCACTTTTTTACTGAAGTCGCTGGAAAATACGGACACCAGGCCTGTCGTTGGTTTGAGCCCCATCTTGCCGAAAGCTTTTGCGATGGCCTCTTCGTTAACGTAGGAAAACTCAAACTTTGTACAGTGCGACATTGTTAAAGCTCCAATCTGCGGCCGGTAGAAGCATCTTCGGCGCCCTTGGTGGCGTCCAATACACTGGAGGGGACTTCAATGTTACGTGTAGGTGCACTCGATGCTGGCGGAGCTTGATGAACAACGTTTTCGGAAGGCGAGGCCGCAGTATCGGCGTTGACAACCACCCGGCGTCTTTGTGCTGTTTTCGAAGCGCCACCAGCACCCAGGAGACTCGTATCAATCGCTTCAAGGAGCTTTTTTATGATCAGGGCTGGACTTGAAGTGAGTTTTTCGAATAGACCAACGCACAACAATGCATCGGCGCCATCATTGAATTGCAATTTAACGAAATAATTTTGGTTTTCATCGCCAATAATACCAATGCGCGAAATCTGATTCATATCCCGTGACAGCTTGATCCACTGCTCCCCATCGAACGACGCTGCGATCAACTTGGTCGCTGTTGCGGCAAATGCATTGCTACCTACGTAAACCTCGCCCGCCTCAAAATTCTGATAGCTGACAAGGATTTTTTCTCCTGGGGCGAATCCCAGAGAGGTTGTCAGATACTCATTGGTTGAATAATCGATATCGGCGTGAAATTTCAGGCTTTTCGAATAAGTGTAAATGCCGATGATGCCCACCACTCCATAGCCAAATGCCTTGAGTAGCTGTTCCGGTACAAGAATCGCAAAAATTGCACAAAAAAGAACAATGATGGCGTACCCATACTTTACGGCTTTCTGTGTATGGAGCTTTTTATTCCTGTACGCCTGAAATGTCTTGCCTGGAACATATTGTTTGGAGGGCGCGAGAAGCAGAATGCCCATGCCAAAAAAAATCATACAGATAAGCCCCATCGCAGCCTTGCGGGTTTGCCCGCTTTGCAATCCTTCGAGGAAAATCCACGCACCGCCGATTATAAAAGCAGGTAAGAACCCCAGGATTACCAATCCCACGATCTTGCCTCTGGTGAGCATCATCATTTGCCACGTCGGAATAGTTTTTATCATTTAAAGATCTTCAAAGTTGGTGGGGAAACATTACAGAACGCAGGGGCTGCGAGCGCTTTTGCTTTCTTTATGAACTCGTCGGTGTCGACTTCGTATTTTGTAACTTTTTTGAGCGTGTGTGAGATACGCATGACCTCATCGGCATAGGTCACAGAATCGATATGAGTTGATTCATCAGGCATTTTTTCGGCCTGGACATTCAGGATGAGCGCGAGACCTTTGAGCTGGCGTTCCTGCTCCTGCCTTTTTTCTTCCGGAGCGGGTTGTGCGTGCCATACCTGGGCGAGGATGAAGAGCAGCGTCGTTGCCGAAAAAATGATAATCAATCCATGATAATGCTTCAAACGAGGTCACCGTAGCAAAAAGCCATCGCGTATTTGAGCATGCCCGCGCGAGCATCTCAAGTTAGCGAAAACGACGATGGCTTGAGTGCAAAGCCGCTACATCATCGCTCTACAGCGACGCACTTGATCTCCACGAGAAGGCCGGGACGAGCCAACTCGGCGACGCCTATGCAGGTCCATGCGCAAGTGCCTCTGGGAAAGACTGCATCCTTCACGCGCCTGAATGTCGGCATGTGGCGGTGCATGTCGACGTGATAAGTGGTCATTTCCACAACATCTGCAAATGCGCAGCCACCGGCTTGCAAGACGAGCCGGAGATTTTCCCAAGCTGCCAGAAACTGCTGTTCTGGGTCCTCGATAACGGCTAACTCCGGCGTCCGGCCCACCTGACCCGCGCAGTAAAGCGTTTTTCCAACCTTTACTGCGGGGGCATATCCGGCCTGCTCGCAGAGCAATCTCATGCTGTCTGGAACAATGATCTGACGATCAGTCATGGTCGTGGCGCCTTATGAATAAACGGAAAAAAATTAACTCAGATGCCAGAGCGGCGTCCATTCGAGTCATCGGCCCGCTGAGGTTGGAAGTAACACCTGTGTTCATATCCACCTCCCTCATGATGCGTCGACAGACATTCGAGCGAACAAGGAGGGAGCGCGCGGGATTGCTACGGCACTGCCATTGCAGCACTCTCACTGTTCAACTTTGTACGGGGTAAAGCATGGACTGGAGTGATATGCGGGTGTTTCTCGCGGTTGCCCGCACCGGGTCACTGGGTGCTGCCGCCAAGCTGCTCGGGGTCAGCCATCCGACGGTGGGGCGGCGCCTGCAGGTGCTTGAACAGTCCAGCGGCCAGCCGATTTTCCTTCGCACCGCCCAAGGACTGGTGCTGACCGACAGCGGCGAGAAGGTCCTCAGCCTGGCGCAGGACATGGAGCAAAGTGCCTTGGCCATCGAAAGGCGCCTCGCCGGGGAAAGCGCCCAGCCTGAAGGTGTGTTGCGCATCTCTTGCGCTGACTGGTTCGCCTGCTATGTGTTGGCCCCGGTCCTGCGTGAGCTGGGTCAACGTTATCCATTGATCGTGCCCGAGGTCATCGCCGGGCATCGACTGTTCGACCTGGCGCGTCGCGACGCCGACATCGCGTTTCGAATCGTGCCGTTCACCGAACCGGATATCGTTCACCGCAAACTGACGACCCTGAGCTACGGCTTATACGCGGCCGTCGATGCTCCTGAGCCAAAACCCGAGGGCGAGGGGCTTGGCTTGATCACCATGAGCGTCGCTCAGTCTCATTACCCGGATGTGCAGTGGCTGCAGCAGCGTTACCCGCTGGCTCGTACCGTGTTTACCAGCAGCAGCCGCACCGTCCAGGCGCAAATGTGCGCGCAAGGGCAGGGCGTTGCGGTACTCCCGCGCGCGTTGGGCGATCGGCTGACAGCGCTGCGCCTGATTGATCCGCATGCGCCGCCACCGGGTCGCGATATATGGATGGGTTATCACCAGGACATGCGCCAGATGGACAGCTTGCGCGCCCTTGCCGACCTTGCTGCCAGCATGATCGGCTCATAAGCAGGCCGTTGACTCATTCGGTCGGCTGCATCGCAGCGGTCTGCAATCCGCCAGCCGGCTGGCGCGCCAGGGTAATGCTCAGTCCCGTACCGACTGTCAGGCAGGCCGCCATGCACATTAGCGAGACGGTGAAGGCGTGAGTGATGGCAGCTGCGGCCGTATCCGTTCCCAGCAGGGTGTAAAAAATCCCGCCGATGATCGCCACGCTCAGGGATGTGCTGATTTGCAGGGTGGAACTGGTGATGCCCGCAATCATGCCCGAGTACGCGGGCGCCACACGCCCGGTGATCATGCGCATCAAGGTTGGCAGTGCCAGCCCTTGGCCGAAACCGATCAAGAAGAGACTCACGGCAAGTGGCAGCGCAGCGGGGCTGGCGGTCATTGGCGTCTGTGTCACCAGCGCGGCCAGCAGCACAAGCCCCAGCACTTCCAGTGCCATGCCGACGGGATTCACATAGGCGCCCAGAACACGCCCGAACTGCCTTGTCGAGAGCGGCCCCAGCAAAAATCCGGTGCCGAAAGGCAGGAACACCAGACCCGCATCGAGTGGGCTCGTGCGCAGGGCGCCCTGTAGGTAAATGGAAAACAGCAGGAAAAACACGCCGATCGAGTAGAAGCTCAGCGCGACGAGCAACGCCCGCCCAAGGCCAGGCGCACGTAATGCCGCAGGATCAAGCAACGGTGCGCCGCCTGACTGGCGTAGACGGGCTTCGTAGCGCCAGAACCACCAGGCCAGCAGTGGCACCGCTGCAAGGGATAGCCAGGCCCACAACGGCCAGCCCGCTTCACGTCCTTCGATCAGCGGCACGATCAGCGCCCCAAGCGTCAGCACAGAAAGTGCCGTTCCGCCCAGATCCAGCCGGGTGGTCTGTCGCGCACGGGTTTCCCTGACCACTGGAATAGCGATCAGGATCACCAGCAACGCAATCGGCAAATTGACCAGAAATATCGCCCGCCAGCCCAGGCCCATCAGGTTGAGCGATATCAATATCCCGCCCAAAGCCTGGCCGATGACCGACGCCAGGCCAAAGACCGCGCCATACAGGCTCAGCGCCAACGGCTTCTCCGACTCGGGGAATATGGCCTGCACCGAAGCGAGCGCCTGGGGCGCCATGACCGCTGCCGTCACGCCTTGCAGCGAACGCCCGGCGATCAACATCCACGGCGACTCGGCGAAGCCGCAGATCAGTGAGGCGACTGCAAATCCCACCAGGCCGACGAAGAACATCCTCATGCGGCCGTAGAGGTCACCCAGGCGTCCGCCGGTAATCAGCGTCACCGCATACAACGCCGCGTACGAGGAGATGATCAACTGTTCGGCGGAAGAGGCGGTGCCCAGCGATTGCTGAATCGAGGGCAGCGCCACATTAACGATGAAAAAATCCAGAGGCGGCAAAAACGCACCGACCAACAGGATGGCGAACATCAACCAGCGCCGCGGCTCCGGCGCCGATACCTTTTTCGCAGGCATAGGAATCCCCTGTGTGAAACCGCTCGGATTTATGGAAAGGCGTGTTCAGATCTGCGACAGGCCGCCGTCGACCATCAGCTCTACACCGTTGACATATTTCGCATCGGCCGAGGCCAGGAACAGCGCCGACGAGGCGATTTCTTCCGGCTGGGCCATATACCCCAGCGGCGTGATCTGCTCGACATGCTGGCGCAGTGCGGCAATGTCGCTCTCGCTCATGTTCAAACCGTTATCCATCAGTGGCGTGCGGGTGAACCCGGGGCTCAGGACATTTGCGCGGATCTTGCGACCTTTGAGTTCGTTGGCCCAGGTCCGGGCGAAGGAGCGCACCGCAGCCTTGGAGGCGTTGTAAAGGCTCAGTCCTTCCATGCCGTTGCTGGAACAGATCGAAGCCGTCAGGACGATCGACGCGCCATTGTTCATCAACGGCAGTAGCGTCTGAACCGTAAAAAACACCCCCTTCACATTTATGTCGAACAGCTTGAAGTAAGCCGCTTCGGTGGTTTCGCCAAGCGGGTTCTTTTCACAAATACCCGCGTTGGCAAACACCGCGTCCAACTGATCGTCGTGGGCTTCAATCGTCGCTTTCAGCGTGTCCAGATCCGTCTGCCGCGCGACATCGGAAATGACCGCAACGGCCTTATCGCCGAGCCTGACGACCGCCGCCTCCAGCGTGGCTGCAGAACGGCCAGTGATGTAAACCCGTTTCGCACCCTCTGCAATCAACCCCTGCGCAATCGCAAAGCCGATCCCGGTGGAAGCGCCGGTAACGACTGCAACCTGATTGGCGAATTTACCTGACATAGCTGACTCCTCGGTCCTGGGTGTGGATGCGTGTAACCACAGTGGCGGCCATTGTGAGAGGAGTCAGGGGCGGGCGGGACTGCCAGAAATGCACGTTGGTTGTTCAGTTTTGTGGGGGCGCCCTTGAGCGTTCGGTTGAACCCATGAAAAAATCATGTCCGCTGCCCGAGCGCTTATACTCGCTGGGCCGCTTGCAAAACCAATTCGAAAAACAGACGTGTCAGGGCAGACCATGAGCGACAGAACGGACACTCCGAATCAGCCAGTCAGCGACGAGACGCTGGGCGCCCGGCAACCCGTGGCCATGCTGAACTTGCGGTGGCTGATACTCGCCCTCGTGTTGCTGTCTGTTCTGGCGACGTTGGCCAACAGTCTGATCACTGCCTACCGCGTGCAGCGCGATGCGTTGCTGGACCACGCGCTGCAATCGAACAGTGCCTACGCCGCGAAGGTCGCTTCGAGCCTGTCCGAATTCATTCATTCGGCACAGAACCATCTGCGGTTTGGCGCCGATGAATTGGGCAAAGCCTGGGGTGATCCCAGCGTCATGCGCGGCGAAGCGCTTCGTCTGCAAAAACAGGATGCCGATTTCAACTCGATCGCCATTGTCGATAGCAATGCCAAGGTGCTGGAGGCGTACCCGGACGTCCTGCAAATCAATGGCTCCACCTTGCACTCGGATGCCATTCGCAACGCCATCGAGGCGAAGCGCTCCTTTATAAGCTCGGCTTACACGTCGTCGGCGGGCAATCTCGTCGTGTTCATTTCCGAACCCGTTTATGACGCTGCCAAGCGTTACGTGGGCATCATCGGCGGCTCGGTTTATCTGCGCGAGGACAACGCACTGCACACCTTGATCAGTCGTCACTTTCATCACGAAGGTACGTTTGCCTTTGTCGCCGATCAGGATCGCCAATTGCTCTTTCACCCTGACGCGTCGCGCATTGGCGACACACTGGGGTGGAGTAAAACCGTGGACGCAGCGTTACGGGGCGAAAGCGGCTCAATGACCGTACGTAACTACAAAGGCGTGCCCATGCTCGCCGGATACGCGCAGGTACCGGGCGCCGGCTGGGCTGTGGTCGCGCAGCAGCCACGGGAGATCAGTCTGGCGCCGCTGGAGACACTGATGCGTGATGTTTTGCGCGGAATGGTGCCAGCCGCTGTGATTGGCGTTGTGCTGATCTGGCTTGGCACCTTGCTGATCTGTCGCCCGTTGAACCAGCTCTCGCTTATCGCCCGACAGTTGTCGGCGCCGCAGGCGACTGAGCAACTCCACCACGTGAAGGCCTGGTACCGCGAGGCGTTTTCCATCCGCCAGGCGATGCTTGCAGGTGTGCAGTTGTTGCAAGCAAAGCTGGGCCGCCTGAGCCAGCAAGCGTTTGCCGATCCCATGACCGGTCTGGCCAATCGCAGGGCCATGGATGAGGAACTGCGCGCCTTGGAACGTGCCGGTCGAACGTATTCGGTGTTGTCGCTGGACATCGACCATTTCAAACGGGTCAACGACACCTTTGGTCACGACAAGGGCGACCTGGCGATAAAACAGGTCGCACAAACCTTGCAAACCCATTCCCGTGCCGGCGATCTTGCATGCCGGGCAGGGGGAGAGGAGTTCTTGCTGATCCTGCCGGAAACCGACGTTGAATCGGCAAGCATCATCGCTGAGCGAATTCGTCAGGCCATTGCTACCTGCGATATTCCGACCGTGGGGCGCATTACCGCTTCGATCGGTGTGGCAACCTGTGAACCCCTGCCCACCACGGCAGAGGTCGTTCTCAAGAAAGCTGACGAATGCCTGTACCGGGCCAAGCAGGGCGGGCGCAACCGGGTGGAATTCTGCTCACCCACGCCGTCAGGCACACCCATATGAGCCGCGAACGTTGATGCACATCAGCAATCCCTGCACTTATCGACTGGCTTGTTGATTCTCTGTCGATTCCACGCTAAAAGCAGCATCAGGTGCCGAGCAAACGTCCGGTCCGGCAAACACCAGGACATGTCACGGCCCCATCATTCGGACAGTGAAATGAAGCGTTCAAAGATCATGCGGCGGGGAGTACTGCTGACCACCCTAGCGGTGGTCATTCCGTTAGGCATGACGTTCGCGGCTGGGTGGATGCTGTCGATCCATGCCGCACAGGAACGGCTGCAGACGCTGGCTGCGATCGCCAACGATCGCGCCAGCCAGACGTTTGCACAGGCCACCCACGCCCTGAAAAGCATCGCCATCACCGACCTGGAGCCCTGCTCGCCACGGGGCGTCGAGCAGATGCGCATGATCGCCATGAACACTTTTTCGGTCGAGTCAGTGGGCTACGAAGAAGATGTATTCGCCTGCACGTCGTGGGGCGCTGCGCCGCCTCGGTCAAAGGCATGGGCAGAAGACTTCGTTACCGACGATGGGGTCAAGGTCTCCCTTGATGCGCACGACGACAACGCGCTGATCAAGCCGATGCTGGCACTGCAATTCGCCGCGTTCAATGTGCTGGTGGACCCTGAACAGTTTCGCGAGGTCGTGCTGGATGAAGGCGTCAGGCTGGCTGTCGGTACGCGGCAGGGTCGCTTGCTGGGGCCGGCAGATTCGAATATGGCAAGCTTCCTCGCCTTGGTGCATCAAGGTCCGACACATGGCCTCAAGGACGGCTTTCTCTACACGCTTGTAGCTCAGGGCAACTTCACCGTCATCGCGGCGATCCCGCGAGAGGAGCTGTTGCGCAGCCTGGTGCAGCAGGTCTTGTATCTGCTGCCGATCGGTCTGGCAATTGCTGTGGGCCTGGTGTTCATGACCCTGCGTTGGTGGCGTCGCAAGCTGTCTCCTCTGGCCGCACTGGAGCGTGCCGTGCAGCGGCACGAATTCATCGTTCACTATCAGCCGATCATTGAGATCGAAACTCAGCACTGCATCGGCGCTGAAGCTTTGGTCCGCTGGCGAAAACCCAACGGCACGCTGATCTATCCGGACGTGTTCATTCCTCTGGCAGAGTCCAGCGGTTTGATTGAAGCGATCACCGACCAAGTGGTCAACAGCGTATTCGAGGATCTTGGCGAGATGCTGGCGCGTGACCGTTCGCTGCATGTGGCGTTGAACCTTGCTGCCGCCGACGTGTGCTCCGGAAGGTTGATACCGGTATTGTTGAACCAGGCCGGTCGCGTCGACGTGCTGCCTTCGCAGATATGGCTCGAAGTGACAGAGCGCAGCCTTATCGATCTGGCGCCAGCGAAGATGACCCTTGAGCGCGCGCGAAGCGCCGGGTTTGTTGTCGCGCTGGATGACTTCGGCACTGGCTATTCGAGTTTGCAGTACCTGCAGCAATTACCGCTGGACGTCCTCAAGATCGACCGCTCCTTTGTCGAGCAGATTGGCGAGGCCGAGCAGAGCAGCCTGTTGATCACGCACGTCATTCAGCTGGGCCACGCGTTGGCGCTGACCCTTGTCGCTGAAGGCGTCGAGGCACCGGCGCAACTGGGCTATTTGCGCGCAAATCAGGTGCGGTATGCGCAAGGATGGCTGTTTGCAAAAGCCATGGATTGCGCAGCGTTCAAAAAGCATTACCTGGAGAGTCGGCCCGGCACAGCAGCACCCGGTATAGAGGGTCATCAGCCCTCTCATCGGGTCTCGCCGGATCTGGAGCATGACTCATTTGTGTAATGGCCGCGATTTTCCTCAAACGTAGCCGCCCGGGAGGCGGCCACGGTCATGTCATTTTCCGTTCGGGTTAGCAGCCTTGCGGGGTTTCACCGTGCGCCAGACGGGAGTTGATGTCTTCGATGACTGCCGGTAACTCGACGATCGTGTCGATCAGGTAATGCGGACGAGAGCCTTCGAACATTTTTGTGATACGGGCGCGTTCTTCTGCCAGCTTCTCGGAGGGCAACGCTTGGTATTGCTCGTAAGTCAAACCCAGGGCATTGCCGGAACAGGTCAGGGCGACTGTCCACATGCCGGCACTGCGGCCCTCAAGGATGCCGGGCCAGGTATCGTCGACCTTGACGCAAGCGGCGACGTCGCTGACGCCCAAGGCAATCACGTTAGCCAGTGCCTGAGCCGGATGTGGGCGACCATTGGGCACTTCGTCGGTCGCGACCACGTGGTCGGCGACGTAGCCATTGTGGCGCGCCAGCTCCACAACTTTGGCCATGACCACGGCCGGATAACCCGAGCAGGAGCCGATTTTCAAACCCTGTTCGCGCAGCGCATCAATGGTCTCCAGGGCGCCGGGAATCAGCGCCGAATGCAACGCGATCTTCTCGATTTGCAGCGGCATGAAACGCTCATAAAGCGCGGTGACGTCCTCGTCAGTCGGAAAGCGATCAAACACCGCACGGTAACGTTCGGCAATCTGTGGCTGGTTGCATAAAGTCCGGATGTGGTCCCACTTCCCCATGCCCATGGGACCGCGTGCTTCCTCCAGCGAAACCGCTACGCCAAACTCAGAGAAGGCTTCGACAAAAATCTGCGTAGGGGCGAACGAGCCGAAATCCACGACGGTGCCGGCCCAGTCCAGAACCACGGCTTGCAGTTGAGCAGGTTGTTGGTAATGCATGGTCAATCTCCACTTTCAGGTAAGGGAAGGCCGTCCCTCTCATTCATGAGAAGTAGGCTTATCGTTTGTTGAAGTGCGTTACAGAATCAGATAACCGGCGTTGAACGGGCGTCGAACAACTCCGCAATCATCGGCCGGTTTCTACGAATACCCAGGCAGCACAAGTGGTAGTCGATGGAAAACGGGTGATTCACAAATGTGATGGGTTTGGTATTGGGGGTTTCGGCGTATTCGACGGCAGAGACAAACCCGATGCCGATGCCCTTGGCGATGGCATGCACGATCGCTTCACGGCTGTTCAACTGCATCACGCAGTTCAGCGAGACGCCGAGGCGCTTGCAGCTTTCTTCCACCAGCTGACGCGTGCGTGAGTTCTTTTCCCGGAGCACCCATTTCTCACTGCTGATCTGCTCGACATGGACCTCTTTCTGGCTTGCCCAGGGGTGGTCTTCGCGCACGACGGCAATGATCGGATAGCGCCGGTACAGTTGCGTATCAAAACGCTCATCGAATTCGGACAGCGCCAGAATCGCTACATCGATGTCGAAGTTGAACAGCCGGTTCAGCGTCTCCTTTTCCGGCGAAAACGAGGTCTCGATTTCAATGTCAGGGTGGCGCTGCATCAATTCGTACGTCAGGTTCATCGCGATGGGCGGGGACACCGCGCCCAAACGCAGCATGCCTGTCTTGCGTTGCTTGAAGCTCTGTAAGAGTTGCACGGCTTCACTCTCTTGGCCGAACAGGCCCTGGGTGATCGCATAAAGCTTGTGTCCCGCCGAACTCATCTCGATAAAGCGGCCGCGACGATGGAACAGTTCCACGGAGAACTTCTTTTCCAGTGCGTTGACCTGCTCACTGACTGTCGGCTGTCCGACGCTCAGGTATTCGGCGGCGAGCGTGAAGCTGCCGGTCTTCGCTACCGCGTGAAAAGAACGTAGCCACTTGTGGTACTGGTACATAAGAGTTCCCGTTGCCGAACCGCGAATCGATGCTTATCGCCGAATAAACAGAGCGACCACTGCGCTGCACAGGCAGGCGGTTGTCACCACGATGAAGATCAACGACGTATTACCGGTACTGTCGAGCATACTGCCGATCAGCGGTTCCGCCAGGCCGGCGAACAGATAGGACGAAAAATTCATCACACCGGTTGCCGTGCCTGCACGCTTAGCTCCGACCAGATCGGGACAGAGCGCCCAGAAACTCGACGCAGGGCCGTACACAAAGAACCCGCAGAGGAACAGAGCGACAAGGCCGGTGGCGCTGTGCGGTGCCAACGTCCACATCCACAGACTGGTGGCGGCGCCGAGCACCATGTAGAGCATGATCGCCAGGTAGCGCTTTGAGCCGAACAGTTTGTCCGAGATCCAGCCATTGCTCAGCGCGCCGACGGCCATCCCGACCGGTAGGGCGACGGTGATCCACTTCGGATCGACCAGGCTGTCGCCTGTCTTCCAGTTCGCGCCCAGAAAGTGCACCGGTACCCAGACGATCAGGCCATAGCGTGCGGCGTTCTGAAAACCCAGGGAGACTGCAGCAATGATCAGACGAACGTTTTTCAGCACAGCCTTGTAGCGTTGTGCAGAGGTTTCGATTTCGCCCTGTGCCACTTCGTGACCCTTGTCATCGGCATTGGCGACCCCGGTGTCCACAGGCGGTTCGAAGCCCAGATCCTGCGGACGCTCGCGCGCAACCAGATAGAAAATGATCCCGCCCGCCAGCATCAACAGCACCGGTAAGCGAAAGATCCAGCGCCACTCCAGATGCATCACCTCAAGCACCACGATCGAGGTGACGTAGGACAGTACCGAGGCGCACCCGGCGGCGAACACATACAAGCCATACACCTTGCCGCGCTCGCCGGCACTCCACCAGTTGGAGATAAGCCGACTGCCCGGCGCCCATCCCAATGCCTGGAAATAACCATTGATGCCCCAGGGCAGGATCAGCGCGGCAAAATTGCTTGCGAAACTGGTCACCCAGTTAGCCATGCAGGACAGCACGGCCCCGGCGGTCATGATGCGGCGCCCGCCGTATTTATCGGCCAGGTTGCCGTTGATGGCCTGACCGATGGCATACGCCCACAGCATGACGGCCGATGCCCATCCCAGGTGTTCCTTGGTAAAACCGAATTCGGCCTGGATTCCGGGTATGGCGAAACCGAAGGTTTGCCTGCCGGTGTAGAAAAACAGATAGCAGAACATCGCTGCCAGCAACATGCGCCATTGAGCGACTCGAAATGATGCGGCGTGTCCAGCGAGAGCAGGCATGGTTTGAGCACGATTCATGATCTTTTCCTTATTATTGTTCGCTCTCACCGGAGGGTGTCGGCGGGTGCACTCTTTTCTGAGCGGTGCAGGAAATCGTCGCGACGGGTCACGCCGCTGACAGTGCTTGTCGGTTGTTGGATGCCGGGTTGGCGCTACGCAGCTTTAGCGCCGATAAAGTTCTTGCCCCTGGCGCCCTGCATGGCGAAATCAATCATTTGCTCGGCTTGCTCCGCCGTGACGCCGTAGTCGGCAAACTCGGTTTTAACGCCGAGGCTGTGCAGGAATTCACGCAACTGACTTTGGGCCTTGTTCAGATCGTTGCCGAAAATTCGTTGCAGGGTACGGTCGCGCGCGGCGTCGTGCCCCCATGCCATGCCCAGCACCAGCGGCAATGTAAAGGAGCAGGCAATCCCGTGCGGCAGACCGTAACGCAGCGTCATTTCGTAGGAGATGGAGTGGGCGAGGGCGGTTTTGGTGTTGGAAAACGCCAATCCAGCTTTTAGCGCTGCCAGCGCCATGCGCGAACGCAGTTCACTGTTGGCAAGATCGCGACGCAGCAGCGGCAGGCATTCCAGAATGTCCGCGATGGCGGAGATGGCGAACGTGTCCGAGACCGGATTGGCATTGACGTTCCAGACCGATTCCAGCGCATGAGACAAGGCATCCAGGCCGGTAGAGACGGTGACGCCACCAGGCACGGTCAGCATCAGTTGCGGGTCGATGATCGCGACCTTGGGCCAGGTGCACTCAAGGTGCAGCGAGTATTTTTTGTGGCTGGCCGAATCCCATATGGTCGCCCAAGGCGTTACCTCGCTGCCGGTGCCCGCGGTGGTGGGCGCCGCGATCAATGCCTTGCTGCGCGCAGGGACGAAGGGCTTGCCGGTAGCCAGCAAAGCGAGCAACTCATCAAAGCGGCCCGACTCAGTACCGACGATCAACGCTTTGGCGGTATCGATTGCACTGCCACCACCGACGGCGATGACCGCGTGACATTCGCCGGCTTCCTGCCAGAAACGTTCATAGGTATCACGCAGCTGGGCCACGTCAGGATTAGGCTGAACATCCTCGATCACGTACACCAGGCGGTCGCCCAGCAGGTCCTGGATGCGATCGACCAGTCCCAGCCCTCGCGCCTCGGGAAAGGTCACCAGGGCGACTGTCTGGTGTTCAGTGATGTCGGCCAGTTGATGCAGGCTGCCCCAACCGAATCGTGTATCAACGGGATTGTGAAATCGGGCAATCATGGTGTGTCCCTTGTTTTTGTTGTTGGAAGTGCCTCCATACTCGGGCGGCTTCAACAACAGCTCAAATCGATAATTCGCAGGCATCAATTGGTTGAACCGATAATGACCTGGACGGCTTGCCTGCGATTGTTCAGGTGTGAGCGCCACGTTGGATCGCGTTGCGCAATCGACCCGACAGTGCGTCAGCGATGATTACCATGAGCGTGATAACGATGATGCAGGTGGCCGTTTCCTGATATTTGAAAAGCTTCAGACTGCTTACCAGCTCGAACCCAAGCCCGCCTGCACCGACCATGCCGAGGACGGTCGCCGAGCGTAAATTGACTTCGAAGCGGTACAGCACCACTGCGATCCATGCAGTGATGACCTGCGGCAACACGCCGAACACGATGACTTGCAGGGGGCGCGCACCGGTGGCCTGAAGCGCTTCGATCGGGCCTTGGTCGATTTCTTCTATGCTCTCGGCAAAGAATTTTCCAAGCATGCCCATGCCGTGCAGAGCCAGCGCGAGCACGCCAGGGAAGGGCCCAAGACCTACCGCCGAGACAAATACCAGGGCCAGAATCAGCTCGTTGATGCTGCGAGTGATGTTCAGAAATTGCCGGGTTGCGTGAAAGACCAGGCGGTTTCGGCTCAGGTTGCGCGCCGCGAGAATCGACAGCGGCATGGCCATCAACACGCCGAGCAACGTGCCCCATATCGCGATTTGCAATGTCTCCACGGCGGGCGCCAGCAGTCGAGGGAGAATGCTCAGGTCGGGTGGGACCGTGCGAGCAAGGAAATCCCCGATTTGCGGCAACCCTGCGGCGAGTTCGCCCACGCTTAATTGCGCGCCGGTTGCGCTCCAGTGCAGCGTGAAAATCACCGCCAGCACGATCATTGCGGTGGACAGCCAGCCACGCGGCCGGCGAGGCAGGTCCACGGTCCACAGATAACGTTGCTGTTTCATGTTCAAGCCCTCACTTGAGCGCGAGGAACTGTCAGCGCCTGCGCTTTTGCGCCGAGGTCCGGCGATTGGGTGGTCTGGCCGGGATAAATGCGCTGAATGTCGTCTTCGTTCATGCTGCAAGCGCTACCGTCGAACACCAGTTTGCCGTGGGCCAGGCCGACGATCCGGTCACCAAACTCTCGGGCGTACTCGATCTGATGCAGGTTGCACAACACCGTGATTCCCAGGTCTCGCGTAGCATCACGCAAATACTGCAGCACCAGACGCGCAGTCTTTGGGTCGAGACTGGCCACCGGCTCATCCGCCAGAATCACTTTTGGCCGTTGCGCCAGGGCACGTGCGATGCCTACGCGTTGCATCTGCCCGCCGGACAGCGCATCGGTCCGTTGGTGGGCTTTGTGCGCAAGCTCTACACGCTCAAGGCACTGCATCGCGAGGGCCACGTCCTCGCGCCGAAACAGTTGCAGGATGGAGGTCAATGTCGATGCCGCGCCCAGGCATCCGGTGAGCACGTTCTTCAGTACGCTGAGACGCGGCACTACGTTGTGGTGTTGAAAAATCATCGCCACCTGACGTCGCAGTCCGATGGTGTCGCGGCAGGCCAGTGCGTCAATACCCGCTACGCAGAGCGTACCGGTGTCGGCCTGGACCAGGCGGTTGATACAACGTAGCAACGTGGATTTGCCCGCGCCGGACTGACCCAGCACCACGACGAATTCTCCTGCCGCTACCTCTAGGTCGATCCCGCGCAGAACCGGGTTCGTTCCGTAGTGCTTGGTCAGTTGGCGGATACTGATCATTTAAGCCTCCGCAGATCGAGATCGAGCACTTTGGCGGTGTCGCGCACAACGTCATAAGCCGCGTCGGTGGTGGGCTGAAAGCCGTCCAGTTCGCCCTGATCACCCCACGGCACGTTTTTGATCGACGCGAGTGCCGCGGCGACTTTCTGCTTGAGTGCCGGGTCGAGACTCCTGCGCCAGACCATCGGCGATTCCGGAATCGGACGAGAACTCCACACCACTTGAAAATCGTCCTGCTTCACCAGCCCCCGGGCAACGGCATTGGCCAGAATGCGGTCGGCGACAGCGGCGGCATCCACCTTGCCGTTGGCCACAGCGAGGATGCTCGCGTCATGGGAACCGGAGAAAATCACACGAGAAAACAGGGTTGCGGGATCAAAACCTGCCTGCTCCAGTCCGGCTTTTGGAAACAGATGGCCAGAGGCAGAGCTGGGGTCAACAAACGCGAAGGTGTGATTCTGCAGGTCCGACAGTTGAGTGATGCCGCTGCCCTTGCGAGCGAGGATCAAGCTCTTGTAGGCGCTCTGGCCGGTTTTTTTGGTGACGGCGACCGCGAACGCATCAACGTCTGCTACTGACGCCGCCAGCACGTACGAGAACGGGCCGAGATAGGCTACGTCCAGTTTGCCCGCGCGCAGTGCTTCGATAATGCCGTTGTAATCCGTGGCGACGAAGGGTTCGACAGGCATGCCCAGTTTCTCTTCGAGACTGCTGAGCACTTGTTTGCTCGATTCGATCATGGCCTGAGAGTCTTCCGACGGGATCAGGCCAATCCTCAATTTTTCCTCCGCCACCGCTTGGCAGGCAGCGCTGATAGAAAGGCAGGCAATCGCGGCCAGACGCACAAATCTGCTGAAGTTATTCATGGCATTCCAGAAGTTGTTCGGATTTGCCACAGGCTAGAAATGTCACGTGACAGTCATAGGATCAATTCAATATGAGTTTTCACAGCCAGGTATTGATGGAGTCTATGGATGACGACCGCCAGGATGCGTGCCTTCCTTGCCGTGGCACGTCACGGGAGTTTCAGTGCCGGCGCGCGGGCGCTCGGTCTCAGCCAACCCACGCTCACTACCCAAGTCCAGGGGATGGAGCGTGAATATGATCTCGAGCTGTTTCACCGCCGCGGGCGGCGTATCGAGTTGTCCGATGTAGGTCGCCAGCTATTGCCGATTGCGCAGGCGATGGCGGCACTGGATCTGGACGCACACAACCTGTTGCGCGACTCTGGCCGACTGGACCGTGGGCAACTCAAGCTCGGCGCGGTGGGGCCTTTTCACGTGATCGAGATGGTTGACAACTACCTTCAGGTGCACCCGCGCATCGACGTTTCGATACGGGTGGGCAATTCGGCGCAGGTGCTGGCCGACCTCGAGAATTACGTGACGGATATCGCGGTACTCGCCGGCCGGCATGATGACCCGGCACTCTGCGCTGTGCATTACGCGCGCCACGCAATCATCCTGTTTGCCCACCACGAGCATCCTTTCGCCAACCGCGATTCAGTGCGTCTGGAGGAATTGGAGGGGCAGCGGCTGTTGCAGCGGGAGCCTGGCTCCACGACGCGTCTGGTGCTGGAGCAGGCCTTGAAGGCGGCGCACGTTACGCCTCGCATCGCCATGGAAATCGGCAGTCGCGAGGCGTTGCGTGAAGCCGTCGTACGCGGAATCGGGCTTGGGGTTGTCTCTGAGGCGGAGTTCATCGCTGATCCGCGAATCCGCACGATCCGCATCGAAGGGGAACAACTCTTTACCGAAACCTACCTGTATTGCCTGGCCGACCGTCGCTCAAGTCGACTGATCACGTCGTTTTTTGATGTGGTGCTTGCGGCGGGATGATCAGCCGCTCGCCATCCGCGCGCGGCTAGTCCGTCGCCAACAGCTTCTTGACCTGCGCCACAATCTCGGCAATGTCAAAAGGCTTGGCAACTACCACATCAAACAGATCCGAGCGCTCCATGCCGATATGCGCCTGCGCGCCACTCATCAGGATGATCGGCAAATGTTTGACCGAGGGCTGAGCGCGCACGGCTTCGGCGAATTCGAGGCCGTCCATGACCGGCATCATGAAATCAGTGATGACCAGCGCTGGTCGTTCTCGCTCCAGCACGTCGAGTGCTTTCTTGCCATTGCTGGCGGTCACCGTCATGAAGCCTTCGTCCTCAAGGGCAAAGCCAAGGATGTCAGCAATCAGATACTCGTCGTCGACTACCAGGATGGTGGTCATGTTATTTCAACCCGCTCGAAGACTTACGATATTGAACCAGGCAATGACTCAGCTGAGGCTGAAGGTTCATTTCTCAAAGCCTTTTCCAGGAACACATCTTGATCACGGATAAGCACCTCGAACCGCGATGGGTTATAGGCGCTATCGCGTACCTTAAGAATGGAAAGCGTCCTGCGAAGTTCAGCGTGATGCTCAAAGAAACGCATGAGCATCAGGTTGTCGACAATACTGGACAGGTCAGAGTTCGGTGAGCTCACCTCGGAACCGAACAAATCGCGCATCTCCCACGAGGCGAACACCGTAACACCTCTGGATCGCAGCTCGTTCATCAGTGCACTGTAGAAATCGGTGATGCGTTCCGGAGTGTTGGAAACCCTGGTCATGCCGCTCAGGCTATCGATGAACAAGCGCTTGATGCCTTTTTCATCGACGATGCTCAGCAGTCGCGCGCCGAGGCCATCGAGCAAACCCTCGGTGGTCGGTTGCCAGGCAATGCTCAGCGCACCGCTGTGTTCCATGTCTTCAATGTTGATGCCGAGCGATTGGCCTTTCAGGCGCAGGCGTTGCGGGCTTTCATAGAAGCCGAAATGCAGGCCCGGCGCTTCGGGCGTCGACTGCGCCAGAAATTTCAGACCCAGTGTGGTTTTACCAATCCCTGAAGGCCCCATGACCAGCGACACGCTGGAGCTATACAGTCCGCCGCCGAGGATTTCATCCAGTGACGCGATGCCGCTGGGAATGCGCGTCATGTCGGCGCTGTCCGGGGCGGAAGGGCGTCTGTACAGACTTTCAAGGCGTGGATAGACGACGAGGCCGTCGTCGGTGATTTCACACTCGTGCAAACCGGTCAACGCGCCGCTGCCGCGGGTCTTGCGCAAGTGAATGCGGCGCACCGAGCGCGTGCCGAACAGTTCTTCGCCCATTTCGATGACGCCGTCGACCATCGTGTGTTCGGGGCTGCCGTCGTCAAGGCGCGAGCTGGTGAGAAACAGCACGGTGCAACTGGCGAACGCCGCGTGGCCTTGCAGCTCGGAAATGAATTTTTTCGTGTCGATAGGAGAGTCGGCTTTGGAGCGCGCATTGAGCAAACCGTCGACGACCATGACCGTGGCTTTCTGCCGGCTGATTTCGCGCCTGAGCAGTTTCACCACCTCGTCGAGGCCTTCGTTCTCCAGCGTATCGAATGCGCTGACGAATTGTATTTCTGCACCCACTCGAGAAGCGTCGAAAAAACTCATCGTCGACAGAAACTGGAACAGCCGGTCGTGCGACTCGGCCAGCAACGTGGCGACCAGAACGCGACCGCCGTTGCGGGCATGATGGAACCCCAGCTGATTGGCGAGGATGGTTTTGCCCGAGCCCGGACGCCCTTGAATGATGTATGAAGCACCCGCGACCAGGCCTCCCTGAAGCAGCGCGTCGAGCCCTTCGATTCCGCTCTGAAGGCGTTTTAGCTTTTCCACAATGCGACCCTGATCTGAAAAAACAGGCTTCTTAAGCCGGATGGATGAAATGCTAACGTCATTTCCATCCGGAGACCATTGCGGTTGAGGGAAAAGTAGCGCTGGAAGTTCCGCTGCGCATCAAGCAGAAACAGACCCGACGCGCGGCGCCGGATCTGTTATTTGTCGAAGCAACAACCTTTTGAGCAAGCCCTGCTTTCGGGCGACCGTATCGTTTAGTGCGATGAACCGGTGGCGCTGGCCTGGGCCGCTTCAATGATCAGCGCGGTGACTTTCTGCGGGTTGGACGTCATCACCACATGGGACGCACCCTGGACGGTAACGGTCTTTTTCGAACCCGCGCGATCGGCCATGAACTTCAGCGCCGCCTCAGGAATGTTTTTATCCGCCGAACCGTAGATGAACCACGACGGCAGTTTTTTCCACGCCGGTTCGCCAGACCCTTCCTTCAGCGCAGCCTCGCTGATCGGCCGTTGGGTAACGGCCATCAATGCCGACTCGGCGGCGGGTACATCGGCGGCAAATTGTTGACCGAATTTGTCCTGCTGAATGTAGAGATCCTTATTGCCGTCCTTCAGCAGCACCGGAGCGGCGAGGGTCGGGCCAAGGGTGCCTCCCGGATAGCGACCGGACAGCTCGATGGCGGTTTCGCCCTTGTCCGGCGCAAAGGCTGCGACATACACAAGCGCTTTGACTTTAGGGTTGTCGTGGACTGCGTTGGTGATCACCGAGCCGCCGTACGAATGGCCAACGAGGACTACCGGACCGGCGGTGTGCTCGACAATATCCGCGACATAATCCGAGTCCTGCTTGACGCCACGCAACGGGTTGGCCGCGGCAACGACGGGATATCCCTGTTTCAGCAACTGCGCGGCAACCCCATTCCAGCTGGACGATTCGGCGAATGCACCATGAACCAGCACGACTGTCGGCTTGGCGGCGCCGGGTTCGATGGCCGCAGTGCTGTGCAAAGAGGTCAGTGCCAATGCCGCGGTGATGGTGACAGCCAAAAGCGATTTGATATTGCGCATGATCATTCCTTTTTTCATTGGTTGGAGACAGCTGGAAAACAACATGGTTTTTCTGGCAATCGGAATGACTGCCGCTGAAAAATGCATTGTCGGGCTCGCTGTTCGGGGATCCGGTGGCGAGTCGATGGGGAGAATTCTTGCAGGGGCATGTATACCGGCTATGTTCGATAACCGGCAGTTATGCGTTGTTTTGAGTCTGTAAAGGCGCTGGATACAGTGGCTTACAAACGCGAGCCACTGTATCCGGCCGATAGTGGCCGCCGTCGACGTGTAGCCCGCGCGGGCTAGGGATGGACGCCGATGTCGAGGGTGACGCAGAGACCGCCACCGTCGCGGTTGCGCAACGTCAGTGAACCACCAATTGCGATGGCCAGTTGCTGAGCGATGGCCAGACCCAGGCCGGTACCGCCTGCGCTGCGGCTGCGTGAGTTTTCCACTCGATAGAACGGCTTGACCACGTCTGCCAGAACCTCTTCAGGAATGCCTTGGCCGCGGTCCAGCACACTGATCGACACGCCGCTGCCTGCGATAGCACTGATTTGCACTTCGGCGGTGCCAGCGTACTTCAGCGCGTTGTCCACCAGATTCACCAGAATACGGCGCAGGGCATGCGGTCTGGTTTCGATGACCGCGCCGTTCTTGCCGCTCAGGCTGACCTCTCGACCGGTGTCCTGATAGTCACAAACCAGACTGTCGAGAAAGGCGTCCAGACTGATGCGGCAACTGGCCTCGGTCGCGCCATGCACGCTGCGAGCATAGGCGACACCCTCGCGCACCAGGTGCTCGATTTCGTTGAGGTCATTGCCCAGTTTGTCTTTCTCCGCCGAATCCTCCATGAACTCGGCGCGCAGCTTCATGCGCGTGATGGGCGTCTGCAGGTCGTGGGAAATGGCCGCCAGCAATTGCATGCGCTCTTTGAGGTAAGCGGCGATCCGCGCCTGCATGCTGTTGAAGGCGCGGGCAGCGTAGGCCACTTCGCGCGGGCCGCTTTCATCCAGATGCATCGGATGCGCGTTCGGATCAAGATTCTCCACCGCCTCGGCCAGACGGCTGAGCGGGCGTATCGCGATGCGCACGGCAAGCCAGGTGCAGCCAATCATCAATACCAATTGAGCCAACAGGGCGAACGGCAACCAGGGCGACAAAGGCCTGACAGAAGGGCGCACGTCGATGGTGACCGGGCTACCGTCGGACAGTCGCAGCTGCGCCTGAAAGTGCGGACGTGGGCCGGGGATTTCGACAAAGCTCAGCGCATAGTCGCGGCCCAGGGCGACTTGCAGTGATTGCGCCGCAGTCCCGGCCAGATCATTCGAGGTCAGCGGACTTCCGGCATCATGCTCGCGCAGCAAATAGTCGTAGTTGCGCCGCTGCAGGCGCGGGGTCCAGGCCGGACGCTCAGCCGCAGGCAAGCGGTCGAGGATGGCGATGGAGGTCGCGGTGTCGTGTTCGAAATTGCCCAGCATGGCCGTCTTGGTGCTTTCGTAGCGTTCGTAATACTGGGCGGCAAACATCAGCGACTGGGCGAGTATCAGGCCGACAAGAAACACCAGCCACAGCCGCGATGCCAGCGTTTGAGGCCATTGCAAGGCGAGTTTCATGCTTGCTCCTCAAGCACTTCGACGGCATAGGTAAAGACGTAGCCTTCATTGCGTACGGTCTTCAAGTAGAGGGGTTCGCGTGCGTCATCGAGCAAACGCTGACGCACTCGGCTGACCAGCAAATCGATCGAACGGTCGAAGATGTCCGCGTCACGACCCTGGGTCAGATTGAGCAACTGGTCACGACTCAGTACCCGCTGCGGATGATCAAGAAACACCCGCAGCAGCCTGTACTCGGCGCCGCTCAACGAGACGAGCGTGTCGTCTTCATCGAGCAGATGGCGAGCGGTGGTGTCGAGGCGCCAGCGCCCGAACTTGAGCTTCCGGCCGCTTTCACTGACCACAAAGTTGGGCGGCAGCATGCGCGTACGTCGCAGAACGGCATTGATACGGGCGAGCAGCTCGCGGGCAGCGAAAGGTTTGGCCAGGTAATCGTCGGCGCCCATTTCCAGACCAATGATGCGATCGGTCTCGTCGCTGCGCGCGGTCAACATCAGCACCGGCGTGGCCTTGTGCTTGCCGACGCGAAGTTCACGGCACAGCAGCAGCCCGTCATCGCCCGGCATCATGATGTCGAGTACGATCAGATCCACCTTGTTGGTTTCCAGAAACGCCCGCATCTGACGGCCATCCGCAACCACGGTGGTGCGCAGGCCGTTCTTGTTGAGGTAATTGCCAACCAGTTCCCTGATCTCGCGATCATCATCCACGATCAATACATGATCGACATGTTCCATTCCCTGCTCTCCAACATGAGCGCAACTGTTGCGCGGCCTGGCGATGTCCGATTGCCCGTTTGAAGAGGCCCGTACGCGGACGGCAACAGTCCGGCGAGGCGCCAACGGCAACAAGGGAGGTCGCGGATTTACAGCGCGCGTATTACGCCGTCAAACGCTGATGGCCGTCCAGTTTTTTAGGGGGTGGGGCGGTTTCTTGTTTGAGCACGATCGGGTGCGGCCGCCTGTTGAATGCGAGTTGGCGGATTGGTGGTGCGGAGTTTGGATTTGAAGTGAGGAGGAGGGGCGGAAATGCCCGAACAGAGGAGAAAACGATCCATACACACTTCTGGGGAGCTTCGTATGCCAGAAACGACAAAGCCCTGAATAATCGGGGCTTTGTCGGTACAGAATAGACCGCAATGGGGCGCAAGCGCTTATTGACGGACGTCTGGCTCTGGCCGGTCTGTGCCATTCGTGGAGGGCAGAAAACGGCCAGGTGTGGCCTGTCAATTAAAGGCGCTTTTGTCCGAAAAGCACCATCTAAAAAAAGCCGAAATCAACCTCGTCAGCCTGGAGTTTCTCTCGGCTTGGATTCAGTAATGACTACAGCGGCCTATACGCGCTGCAAAAAGTTTCGGAAATGAGACCAAAAGTACAAGAGCACTCGAAAAATCTCGTTGAACGAAATCCTCACCTCGGGCATCCTTCACCGCGATTTTTCAAGGACGATTCACTTCTATGCCTGCCCCACGTACGGAAGCGCTTCCGCGCCGGCACTTCTCATATACGCCCCCGCATTTCAGAACTGTAAGCCATCCCTGCTGGGCGACGGCTACGTCGAGGTGCTGCTCGTAAAAACACCTATCGTCTAACGCAAATTGCGTCCCCATGCTCGCGTGACAATCACGAGCCCGCCACTGACATTTCGAAACGGAACCTTCCATGAGTGGAAAACCAGCTGCTCGCGTCTCAGATCCCACCAGTTGCCCACTTCCAGGACACGGTACCAATCCTATTGCCAGCGGCTCGCCGAACGTATTCTTCGACGGCCTCGCAGCTGCTCGCATGACCGACAAATCCGCATGTGGTAGCCCGATTACCGGGGGCGTCAGTTCGACTGTATTCATCAACGGCCTGAACGCCGCGACAATAGACAGCAGCGGGGGCCACGGCAACATTGTCATTGGCGGCTCCGGCACCGTCATCATCGGCGACACCGTTGTTTCAGCGCCCTTCAGCGGCTTACTGCCAATGCCGGTGCACTTCAGCGACAAGATCAAACTGGTCGACGGCACGACTGGCGAGCCAATGCCTAATCACGGTTACGCCATCCAACGTGAAGATGGAAGCCTGGAACATGGCGTTAGCGACTTGATGGGCTTCACCCATATCGTGAGTTCGCACTTGGCAGAAACCATCAAAATCTTTCTCGAAGACTAAATAATGGCCGCAGAGCAAATTGTTCTTCCAAACGGCAACACGGCAAGCCTGGCAGCAACGAAAACATTGACCGCTGCCAATGACTCAACCGTAAAAGCGGTACCAGTTCCGGAAAAGAAAGCCATCGTCTTCTTTATCGGTGGTGCCGCAGACCAGGAAAAGTATTACTTTCAAGGTGCCTATCACAACATCGATGCCGCAAAAAATCTGCTCGACAACAGAATAAGCCCGAACGCAAAACTGAAGCCAAAATACACAAGCTGGGCCAGAGGCTACAACGACGCCAAAGGCTCTGGCGACATCAAGACCAACTTCATCGATAAAATACCCAGCAAATCAAGCCCGGTATATATCGTGGGTCACAGTTTGGGGGGGTGGAACGGAGCACATCTTTCAAAAATTTTATCTGAAGCGGGTTACACCATTAAATTTCTGGTGACACTCGACCCTGTCGGCGAAGGCTTTTGGGTATGGCTGGGCTCGGATATTTACATGTCAGAGCCGCAACCTGTCGCAGAGTCCTGGATTAACATTCGAGCCAACTCAAGCAAACCCGACTCTTCTGACAGCGTCGCCGATTTCGGCGAGCGCTGGAATATAAAGTCCGGTCCGACCATGAACAAAACCATCGACATCCACCACGCCTCCGCAGACTGGATGTTCATTCAACCTGTTCAGGAAACAAAATCAGCACTCGATCTGATTTTTGATTCCATCAATGGTATTTTCGGCCAATGAATCTATATCGCGGCTTCGTTTACCTGACATTACTTCTCTGCGCTGGCTGTGTAAAAACAGCCAACATCCCTCCCGCAGACCTAACTTTTTCGTCTTTTGAATTAGGGCTGAATAATCTTTTTACTGTGAAATTCACTTCAACAATAGATTTGGTTAACGCATTCAATGATTTCGAAAACTCTAATCAGCTCACACCAACGCTGATCTGCTCGTTAGACGGCGATATGGATTTTTCGTCCGAGCATTCAATCAATATAAAGGCTGAAGGTCTGGTGAATGCGATCAGCCAAACCAGACCAAATTACACTTTCACGTCAGAACTTGTTTTTTACAATACAAGACCCGATGGGACGCAACTCGATCTGAATGATTACGAAGCCGTCCGGCCGCTTCTAGTCAATAAAGCTCTCATACCCTGCAAGGTACGCATTACCGCGTATGGCTATAAAACCTATTACACGAAGTCATTGATCATTCCAGCCACGAAAATGCGAGAGCAGATATTCAAAAATCCCTAGCTTTTAGATAGCACCGAAGCAAGGAATTATGAGAGCAGCCAACCCATCGCAAGAATTTACTTGCCTTTAGGCGGTGCGTTACCGCGGCCGTCTCCCGAGGGCTTCCCTGTTTTGCTTGGCAGATTTGCTACCGGCGGCGCTTTCGAGCCACCCGATTTACTTGCTGGTACTGAACCACTTTTACTGCCGCCTGATTTCGACATCGCCATCTCCTTGGTTGCGCGAGGGAGGGTTGCCGGGTAACGGTAGTAGGTTTTGAGGTGGACGCGAATTTCGTTGGGCGGGACGCCGGAGAAGGGGGCCAATCATTATGATTGTGGAGCTCGTCCCTAAAAGTTATGGAACGCTTCTTTCAAGGAGAAAATTTTTGAGCCTGCCAGAAACGACAAAGCCCTGAATGATCAGGGCTTTGTCGGTACCAAATATGGCGGAGGCGATGGGATTCGAACTCATGGACCTGTTACAGTCGACGGTTTTCAAGACCGTTGCCTTAAACCACTCGGCCACACCTCCGTTGCGTTGCGGGCGCCATAATACCTGAATGAAACACACTGTCAAACTCTCTGCATGGCTTGTTACAGAGCGTCTGTTATGATCTTTGCGACTGAACGTTTCAAACCAACAGGAGTGTCGCCATGCGCGAACAGGATTACGCAGTTAATAACAGCGTGCAGGCTGAGCAGCTAGAGGTTAGCCGCGTCCTGCGCAACACTTACGGCCTACTGGCGCTCACCCTCGCATTCAGCGGCGTGATGGCTTTCGTCGCGCAGCAGATGCGGGTCGGCTACCCGAATATCTTCGTGGTGCTGATCGGCTTCTACGGGCTGTTCTTCCTCACCAACAAACTCCGTGATTCCGCGTGGGGCCTGGTATCGGCCTTCGCGTTGACCGGTTTCATGGGTTTCCTGCTCGGCCCGATCCTCAACCGTTACCTGGGCATGCAGGGCGGCGCTGAAGTGGTCAGCTCGGCGTTCGCGATGACCGCACTGGTGTTCGGTGGTCTGTCGGCCTACGTGCTGATTACCCGCAAGGACATGAGCTTCCTCGGTGGTTTCATCACTGCCGGTTTCTTCGTGTTGCTGGGTGCCACGCTGGCGAGTTTCTTCTTCCAGATCAGCGGCCTGCAACTGGCGATCAGCGCAGGTTTCGTGCTGTTCTCGTCGGTGTGCATCCTGTTCCAGACCAGCGCCATCATCCACGGCGGCGAGCGCAACTACATCATGGCGACCATCAGCCTGTATGTATCGATCTACAACCTGTTCGTCAGCCTGCTGCAGATCTTCGGCATCATGAGCCGCGACGACTGAGCGTAATGGCTGCAATAAAAAACCCGCTTCGGCGGGTTTTTTATCGTCTGCAGGAAAGTGCCGGCTCAGTTGATGACGATGCTGCCATCCACTTGCTGGCGGTAAATCGTGTAGGGCAGCAGCAGGGTATCGAGCGCGCCGGAGACGACGGCGTCTACCAGTACCACCGGAATGGCCGCGTTGCGGTGGTCATCAGGGTCAATGCCTGAAGCCAGGGGAGCGTTCAGCGTACAGAAGTCGTAGGCGAGGCCGCTGTAGATTCTCGGCACCGCGCCGCAATAGCTTTTTTGTTCCTTCAGCCCGTCTACGATGGCCTGATCGTTACGTGCCACCGTCTGAATCGTGCCACAACCGCCGAGCAGCATGGCTGCCAGCAGCATTGCCTGAATTTTCATAGCGCCAGTCCTTAGCCGCGAAAAATCAGAATCTACGCCGAATGATCACAAAAAACATCTAGGCCATCGGCGGCAACCGGCGCTTGACCGGGGTTTTCTTGACGATCGCCGTGTTGGTTTCCGCCAGGGTATTGAGCCGGTCGAGCAGGGTGTCCAGCTGTTCCATCGAGCGCACGTGCAGGCGCGCGATGAAGCAGTCTTCGCCGGTCACCTTGTCGCACTCGGTGAATTCAGGGATCGACAGAATTTGTCGCTCCACCTCCTGCAATTGCCCAGGCAATGGCCGCACCCGGACGATCGCCTGCAACTGGTAGCCAAAGTGCTTCGGGTCAATCTCGACGGTGTAGCCCTTGAGCACGCCGCGTTCTTCCAGGCGGCGCAAGCGCTCGGCGACGCTGGGCGAGGACAACCCGCTGATCTGCGCCAACGCCTTGAGCGAGCGGCGCGAGTCTTCCATCAAGGCGCTGATAAGCATCTGATCGATATCGTCAGTCATGGGCTAACTCCGCTATTAGGCCATTTCAATGAATGACCCTCGATAAAAAAGGCAGATTCGCAGTTTAGCCTGTCTTTTGCGCTGGAGCAGCGCCCGGCGTGCTTGGCATACTTTTGCCATGCTTTCGCTAACCCTTCGGGAGATTGAAATGGACAAAACCTTGCGTCGCGGCTCGCTGGAAATGACCGCCGCCATGCTGATATCCGGGACCATCGGCTGGTTTGTATTGGTCTCCGGGCAACCGGTGCTCGACGTGGTGTTCTGGCGTTGCGTGTTCGGCGCCGGCACTTTGCTGTTGATCTGCGCAGCGTTCGGTTTTCTGCGTCCGGGTATTCTGACCCGCGCTACGTTTTTGCTCGCGGTACTCAGTGGCATGGCGATCGTCGGCAACTGGGTGCTGTTGTTCGCCTCGTATTCTCGTGCGTCGATTGCCATCGGCACTGCGGTTTATAACGTGCAGCCGTTCATGCTGGTGGGCTTGGCGGCGTTGTTTCTGGGCGAAAGGATCACCGTGCAAAAGCTGTTCTGGCTGGCGGTTTCGTTCATGGGCATGTTGGCCATCGTCAGTGCCCACGGCACGCAAGGCGAGAGCGGCAACGATTACCTGCTGGGCATCGCGTTGGCCTTGGGCGCGGCGTTGCTGTATGCGATTGCTGCGCTGATCATCAAGCGCCTGACCGGCACACCGCCGCACCTGATTGCGTTGATTCAGGTCTGCACCGGCGTTCTGCTGCTGGCGCCGTTCGCGCATTTCAGTGCGTTGCCGCAAGCACCCAGTGCCTGGGCCAGTCTGGTGACGTTGGGCATTGTTCATACCGGTTTGATGTATGTGCTGCTGTACGGCGCTATTCAGAAGTTGCCGACCGCATTGACTGGCGCACTGTCGTTTATCTACCCGATTGCGGCGATCTTCGTTGACTGGTTCGCCTTCGGCCATCGCCTGGAAATCCTGCAATGGGTCGGCGTGGCGGCGATTCTGCTGGCCGCCGCCGGCATGCAGCAAGGCTGGGGGTTCAAAGCGCGGCGACTGGCCGCGCAGTAAAACTCAGATGTTCCAGCGCGGGGCGGATTTGGCCAGGCGCTGGCGCATCTCAGCGATGTTGGCCGCCAGTTGCCGGGTCAACAAGCGATAACCGTCCAGAGCGCTGTAGACCGGCGCCTCGAGGTTGGCTTCCGGCAAGTCCAGTGGCCTGTCGAGGCGACTGGTGGCGCCGCTTTTCAAGGCGCGGGCCATGCCGATCAGTTGCACGCGAATCTGCCGGTGCTCGGCCTTGAGCGCTGATTGCAAATGTGCCATGGCCTCTGGATCGTTGGCATCCGGTCGGGTATTGCCGAGGATTTCCAGCGTGCTGATGCACATGCGCAGGTTGCGCTGGATCGCGTCGAGTTCGGTCATGGAAATCTTCACTTCCTTGGACACCGAAGGCATCAGCGAGCGTAACTGCACCATCACCGCGCCGAGACGGCTCATCAAACGCAAATGCTCGTCGGCGCTGACGGGCTGGCCGCTGATGATGCGTCCATACACCGTGGCGCAGTCGCGCAGCGCATCAGCGAGGTTGTAGCGCCACGAATACACCGCGTACAGCGGCAGGGCGAATGAGAAGGCCAGGGCGAGGGCAATGCCGATGAGGATATCGACGCCGCGCCACAAACCATCGGTGATCGGGTTGTCGCCATGCCCGGCGACGATGAACACGGTGATCGCCGAGAGCAGGGCGGTGTAACCCCCCTTGCCGATGGCGTGATAGGAGAAAAATCCGCAGACCACGGCCATCGCAAAATAGGTCAGCCACGGCATGCCCAGCCACGCGTGTTGCGCCACCAGGGCCAAGCCGACTGCGGCGCCGATCAGGGTTCCGGTGGCGCGCTCGGCGGCTTTTTTGCCGATATTGCCGTGGTGTTGCAGGCCGCCGATCACCACCAGCATGGTCACCGAGGCCCATTCGCCGTGGGGCAGGTTGATGCCGGTGGTCAGCAGAATCGTCGCCAGCAAACCAAGGGCTACGCGCACCGCGTGGATCAGCCGGGCGTGGCGGTAACGGCGATACGGGTCCAATAAAGGGCGCAAGATCCGGCGCAGCAGGGGCGGAAGTCGATGGGTGCTGTAAGTACTCAGTGCAAGCCTCTCGTCATCTCGGTTCAGATCAGTGGAACGGGAAAATGTAATTCATCCATGCTGCCATACGCAGGAGGATTTTGCGCATCGCACCGATATGGTGGAAGTGCTGACTGTACAACGCGGCTTGCCCGTAAGCACCGCCCGGCATCTGTTTGCTGTACTGAGCGAAGGCCGGATCGGTGATTTCGATGATCACCGGCACCCGGCCAGCCGGCGGTGAACCGGTATAGCCGATCAACGTGCCGGACGGTTGCACCTGACCTTCGGCAATCACGGCGATGACATTTTTCACCCGCCCGGCGAAGACCTTGCCGGGAATACCGTCGAATGCCACTTCCGCCTCGTCGCCGACGGTCAGGCGCAGCAGACTGTTCTGGCGCATCCAAGCGGCAAAATATTGGCCTTCCTCGGGAATGAACACCATCGACGGACGCAATGGCAACTTGCTCGCCATCATCCCCGGGCGTAACGAAACATGGGTGACAAAACCTTTGCTCGGCGCGCGGACGGTGGTGTTGTCCAGTTCGAACTGCGCGTTATCCAGTTGCGCCTGCAAGTCATCGGTGCGAGCAATGGCGGCATCCAGTTCACGCTGGGTGCCGAAGTTGCGCCGGATCAGTTCGGTGATGCGGTAGCGATCACCTTTGGCCGCGACCAATTGTGCTTTCAGCGATTTCACCCGGTTTGCAAACGGCGTGGGGTCGATGCGAAACAGCACATCGCCTTTTTCCAGCGGCTCGTTACCCTTCACCGGTACGTCGATCACCTGGCCGCTGACGACTGGAATCACCGGCACTGAAACGAAATAAGTGCGCGCCACCTCCGAGTACGGGTGGTTGTAGTTCATCGTGAAGATCAATGCGCCGATCAGCAGGATGCCGCCCAGCACGGCGGTGGGCACCGTCCATTTGTTCAACGGGATACGAAAGATCTTGAACAGGGCGACGCAGAACGCGGCGTACGTGAGGATCAGCAGCAGGTCCATGAGGCTCAGCCCCCCCGGTTATGCGGGGCGGGCGCGGCAGTGGCCGTCAGCGCTTCGAGTCGTTCAAGGCGACTTTGCAGGTCGATCACCTGTTGTTCCAGGCGAACCACATGGTTTTGCACGGACTGGCCGTCACCAAAACCCCAGCCGCGATCTTCGCGATAGGCCATTGCCCAGATCCACAAAAACGGCCAGAGCGCATGCAGGGTGAACAGACTGACCCAGCCCGTGGCATGGATCGCATCCTGATGCGGGTGGTTGCGGTGCACGGCAATTTCATAGGGGATGTCGTGCAGGACAATGATCCCGTAGAACAGCACAAGCCCAACAAACACCAACACGCCTAACGCGAAGTAATCGAGCATGGTCGAGCTCCCGGCATCCAGCACAGTGCTGGCATCAGTGTAGACACTGATGGGCCGGGCGCTTGACGACTTTCGATCAGGCCCCGATAAAGCGGCTCAGAAGATGTAATCGGTGGTCAGGAAACTCGAATCACGTCCGCGAATGATCTCGCTGATCAGAGCCTTGTTGCTCTCCTGGAACTTGGTCGCCACCAGCGTACGGATCGAGAACACCCGCAACGCATCATGGACCGACAGCGTGCCTTCGGCAGAATTCTTGCGGCCGTTGAACGGGTAGGTATCCGGGCCGCGCTGGCACTGGGCGTTGAGGTTGATCCGCCCGACCTGGTTGGCGAAGGTGTCGACCAGCCGACCGACCGCCACCGGGTTGGTGCCGAAAATGCTCAACTGCTGGCCGAAGTCCGACTCCAGTACATAGTCGATCACGGTATCGAGGTGACGATACGGCACGATCGGCACCACCGGGCCGAACTGTTCTTCCTGGTAGACGCGCATCTGCGGGTTCACCGGGTACAGCACCGCCGGGTAGAAGAATGACGCGCGGGCCTCGCCACCATTGGGGTTGACCACTTCGGCACCCTTGCTGCGCGCATCGGCGACCAGCCCATGCAGATAATCGACCTTGCCCGACTCCGGCAGCGGCGTCAGCGCCACGCCGCTGTCCCACGGCATGCCCGGTTTCAGCGTGGCCAATTTGGCGTTGAATTTTTCGATGAAGCTGTCGACCACGTCTTCGTGAACGAAGAGGATTTTCAGCGCGGTGCAGCGCTGGCCGTTGAACGACAGCGAACCGGTAAGCGCTTCGCTGACGGCATTATCCAGATCGACTTCCGGCAGGACGATCCCCGGGTTCTTCGCATCCAGGCCCAGCGCGGCACGCAAGCGGTGCGGTTTTGGGTGGAGTTTTTTCAGGTCGCTGGCGGCCTTGTTGGTGCCGATGAAGGCGAAGATGTCGATCTTGCCGCTGGCCATCAGCGCACTGACGGTTTCACGGCCGCTGCCGTAGATCACGTTGATCACGCCAGTGGGGAAACTGTCGCGGAAGGCTTCAAGCAACGGGCGGATCAGCAGCACGCCGAGCTTGGCCGGTTTGAACACCACGGTGTTGCCCATGATCAGCGCCGGTATCAACGTGGTGAACGTCTCGTTCAGCGGATAGTTGTAAGGGCCCATGCACAGCGCAACACCGAGCGGTACGCGGCGGATCTGACCGAGAGTGTCCTGCTCCAGTTCGAAACGGCTGGAGCGGCGATCGAGTTCCTTGAGCGCATTGATGGTGTCGACGATGTAATCGCAGGTGCGGTCGAACTCTTTTTCCGAGTCCTTGAGGTTCTTGCCGATTTCCCACATCAGCAGTTTCACCACGGCTTCGCGTTGCTCACGCATGCGCCGCAGGAATGCTTCGACATGCTGGATGCGCTCGGCCACGCGCATGGTTGGCCACAGGCCCTGACCGCGGTCGTAGGCGCGGACGGCAGCATCGAGGGCGGTGAGGGCGGTTTCAGCGTCGAGCAGCGGTGTGCTGCCGAGAATCACTTGTTCATCGCCGTTGGCACCCTGCAGATAGACCGGGCTGCGCACTTGCGCGAGCGGGCCGTCCCAGCGGCGCAGTTCACCGTCGACGAGGTATTCGCGTTGCTCGACCTGAGCGTCGAGACGGTATTTTTCCGGGATGTCGCTGACAGAAGGGAACAGGTTGCCAAGGATGTTTGCTGTGGTCATGTCGCTACCCCGTGTTGATGTCTGCATGCAGATCAAAAAGTCTGTACAGGTTATACGCCTGAATGCCTGCAGATTTAAGCCCGTGCCAGTCACTCAAGAAATCCTTGTTCCCATTTGTTTGAATGGATCACTAACGAGCCGTGACGTCAACTGTAAGGTTTGACAGTAGACGTGAAAACAAAGGAGGAGCTTCATTCGATAACGTAAGGTCGAATGATGGCTTTGCCGAATCCCAGCCTTTTCGTTCAACACACAACCTGATTAACAAAGGATATCTGAGATGAAAACGAAGAACGGAGCCGAAGGCGATGCGGGCGTAGTTATTGAGGGACAAGAACCTTTGGAAATCGACAGGTTCTTTCTTGATTTCCGCCCCTCCGAAGTCGAAGCAGACATATACCTGAAAGGACCGGCAAGGCTCACTAGAAAGCTCACGGTTTTGCTGGCCCTCAACAGTGGCCATCTTCCTTTCGGTAAGGTCACGGCAAAATATGTTGTAAGCGACGGCGAGGCTTACGAGTATTTATATGAACCTTTTGAAGGTGGCGTCGGAACTTTTATCGATAAAACTTCAAAAAAAGCCATTGCCGTATTGAATATGAAAATGCGCGTTACACCGCCGGATCCGGGGGCACCTCATCCCGAAATCACAGTGCATAGCTGGTTCAATCTAGTCAATTCGCAGTAGGCGGATGTTTGCCCGATTTACGTTGAAAGCAAGTGCCGAGACCTTTTCAGCTCGCGAGGGCAGTCTGTCAATCATGTGCCTGATGACTGACGGAATGCTTTCGCGAGCAGGCTCGTTCCTACAGGGTATCGGCGCCACTGATGCCACCTTCGGTGATGAAGCTTTCATGACAAAAGTTCGGTAGCCCTTTGCTAGTCCGGTATGCCTATGTAACCGCTTGAGGGGCCCTTTGGAGTGCACTTTGCAAGCCGAGGCGGGACGCCGGGAGTGAGGCAATGGGGACTATGGAACGCTACTCGAAAGTGGGCATGCAGGAACTCGATCAGCGCTTGTCGAAGATCGTCGATGCTGCGCTTAAGCATATAAGAGGTGGGTTGTCTACTGTAAAGAGTGACAGTAGATGTGTTCATTATTTTAGTATATTCAGCTATGTACAGGGTCGGTGTTCCATGGCTCTGTTTAAACGCGATGGAAGGGATCACTTGATCCTTCTGTTTATATTTTTTCATGGAGAAACTCAGGATGAATATTCAGGAGCAGATTGTCGGTACAGCCGTTGTGCAGATTGATGGACAAGGAATATTTTTGGCCAGCAAGGTAAATGCTCATTTTGAAGGAACTAGCGTTGCATTATCAATCGAGCTTGATGGACCACCTCGACTGGTTCGAACATTTTACTTCGTTTTTCCAGACCGAAGCGCTCATCTGAATTATCAGCAGTTTAACGCATCTTATATTGATGATGATCGTTGGAATCATTATAAGTATGAATATAAGCCTATCTCGGGCGGCGCTGATACCATGATAGATAATGAGGGGATAAAAGTGCGTGGGGCGTTCAATATGAAAATGGAATTAACAGGAGACGATCCCGGTGGGGGGCGTCCAGAAATCGTAGTGCATGGTTGGTTTGATCTACCCAATCCGAGCCAGAGCAAAGCCGATCACACTTAAAACATTGAAGCTGTGGGAGCCTCCCGTGGCGGTGTGTCAGCCGAGTTTTTCAGACTGACACCTCCCTATCGCCAGCAGGCTGGCTCCCGCATTCGTTTTATATCCAACTGTAATCCCCCGCCAACCTATCCCCCTTAATGAAGCTTTCATGACAAAAGTTCGGTAGCACATCGCCAGTCCGGTCATGCCTATGTAACGCGCTTGAGGGGCCCTTTTGGGTGCACTTTGCAAGCCGAGGCGGGACGCCGGGAGTGAGGCAATGGGGACTATGGAACGCTACTCGAAAGTGGGCATGCAGGAACTCGATCAGCGCTTGTCGAAGATCGTCGAGGCGGCGCGCAAGAAGCCGGTGTCGGTGTATCGCTACGGCGCGCCGTGGGTCTGGATCGTTTCGCAGGATGACTGGCAGGGCGCTTTGAAAGAAGTGTCGAGTTACATTCCACCGGGGCATTCGCTGGTCTTGCTGCGTCCGCAGATCGACGATTTGCTCGATGCCCATCGCGAGCTCCTGCACGACCTGAATGCCGAGCCGGGCATGTTGATTCCGGCGCAAACGGTGATGCACATCCTGCTTCTGCAACTGCTGTATTCGGTGCCCAGCGAACAGCAGCTCTACGAACAGCTCAATTACAACCTGCTGTTCCGCTGGTTCGTCGGCCTTGGCTTGAACCAGAAGGTCTGGAGCTTCAACGCCCTCAGTCGCGACATCGCCACGCTGCTCAACGAGCCGCGTGCGGTGCTGCTCATTCAGAAAATCATCGGCGAAGTGTTCTGCGGTGCCTTGCTGCAAATGCCCGAGTTCTCCTTGAACTTCGCGCTGTTGCACACCTGGCTGGGCAAACACGCCTGCGCCCCGCACGTCGGCAACTAACAGCGGCAACACACCGGGCGCTGAAGCGCCAACGGGTCATCGCGAATTCAGGGGGTAGTGTGGAACCGATTTTCAAGTCACGGCTGGCGCTGTGCGGCTGGCTGCTGGTGACGGCGGGCGTGCAGCCGGCGCTGGCCGAAGAGGGCGCAGCAAACGCCGCAGCGCCGCGTCTGGTCGACGTCAACGAGTACTTCGTACGGGGCAATACCGTGCTCGATGCGCGGGCGATCGAGGAAGCGGTGTATCCGTTTCTCGGCCCGCAAAAGGCCCTCAGCGATATTGAAGGCGCCCGCGACGCGTTGCAGAAGGCTTATCAGGAACGCGGTTATCAGTCGGTGTTCGTCGAGCTGCCGGAGCAAGCCGTGGCTGACGGCATCGTCTATCTGCAAGTCAGCGAAACCAAGGTCGGCCGGGTGCGCGTAGTCGGCGCCAAGCACTATTCGCCGCTGGACATTCGCGACAACGTACCGGCACTGAAGGAAGGCGAGGTGCCGGACTTCGCCATGGTTCAGGGCGAACTGGCGCAGCTCAACAAAACGCCTGGGCGACAAGTGATGCCGCTGGTGCGCGAAGGTCAGCGCCCCGGCACCATGGACGTCGATCTGCAGGTCGAGGACCAGAACCCGTGGACCGCCAGCGTCGGCCTCAACAACGATTACAGCGCCGACACCGAAAAGCTGCGCACCGTCACCAGCCTCGGCTACAACAACCTCTGGCAACTCGGCCACAGCGTCAACCTGACCTTCTTCACCGCGCCGCAGGAAACCGACAACGCCAAGGTCTGGTCGGGCTCTTACACCGCGCCGCTGACCGAGCGCTGGAGTGTGCAGTTCTCCGGTTATCAGTCCGACAGCAACGTCGCCACCATCGGTGGCAGCAACGTGCTCGGCAAGGGCCATAGCTATGGCGTCGCGGCGATCTATACGCTGCCGTCGAGTGGCAACTGGTCGAACTCGCTGTCGGCCGGTATCGACTTCAAGGACTTCGACGAGCGCCTGACCTTGTCCGGCGAGAGCGACAAAGTCCCGCTGCAATACGCGCCATTTACCTTCGCCTACAACGGCTATCGCTACAGCGAAAAAAGCCAGCTCGGCCTCGGTTTGAGTCTGGTCGCGGCCACGCGCAGCATTTTCGGTTACGGCAGTTCCGACGAAGATTTCGACTACAAACGCTACCGCGCCAAACCGAGTTTCGCGGTGCTCAAGGGCGACACCAATTACACCTGGACCTTCGACAGCGATTGGCAGAGCGCGACCAAAGCGGCGTTCCAACTCGCCTCGGGCCCACTGGTTTCCAACGAACAATTCTCCGCCGGTGGCGCGACTTCGGTGCGCGGCTATCTGGCCGCCGAACGCACCGCTGATGACGGCTACCTGCTCAGTCAGGAACTGCGCACGCCGTCGCTGGCGAAGTTCGCCGGCACCTGGATGCAGGACTGGCGCTTCTACGCCTTTGCCGAAGGCGCCCAACTCTATCTGCGCGACGAACTGCCGGATCAGGACGCCAATTACGCCCTGGCCAGCGTCGGCCTCGGCACCCGCGCCAGCCTCAGTAAATGGCTGTCCGGCAGCCTCGACTGGGGCTACCCGCTACTCGAAGGGCCGAACACCTCGAAACAGGAATCGCGCCTGCACTTCAACCTTCAGGCCACTTTCTAACCAGGAGCACTTTTCATGCAGCGCCTCATTCTTTCCCTGTTGATCTGCCTGGGCTTCGTGCTCCCGGCCACGGCTCAGGCCTGGTGGCAGGACGACTGGCATTACCGCAAACAGATCGCCGTCGACACCACGCCGCAGGGCGCGGCGATCAATCAGGCGCTCGGCCGCACGGCGCTGCTGGTGCGTTTGCACACCGGCAACTTCACCTTCGACGGCGTGAAGGAGGACGGATCGGACCTGCGCTTCGTCGCTGCCGATGACAAAACCGTGCTCAACCATCAGATCGAAAGCTTCGACGCGCTGATGGGCATGGCGCTGATCTGGGTCGACGTGCCGAATGTCGAGGGCGGGCAACGTCAGGACATCTGGATGTATTACGGCAATCAAAAGGCGCCGGCGACCGGCAACGGCCAGCTGACCTTCGACCCGAATTACACCGCGCTTTACCATTTCGACGGCGCCACCGGCACCCCGGCCAAGGACACCACCGCTTACGGCAACACCGCACAAAGCGCGACCGGCGCCGCGATTGACGGCGTAGTCGGGCGTGCCCTGCAGTTCAGCGGCCAGCCGTTGCTGCTGCCGGCCAGTCCGTCGCTGCAACACAACGCTGGCAGCGCGTTCACTTTCAGCGCCTGGCTGCGTCTGGATCAGGCCAGTGGCGAGCAACTGATTCTGGCTCGCCGCGAAGGCACGCAAAGCCTGCTGATCGGCGTTAGCCAAGGTTTGCCGTTCGTGGAAATCGATGGCCAGCGCGCCGCTGCCACCCAGGCGCTGACGCCGGCGCAATGGCAACACGTCGCGCTGACTGCCGAAGGTTCGAAAGTCACCCTGTACATCAACGGTCGCGAAAGCGCCGTGTTGGCCCAGGCGATGCCGGCGTTCAATTCGGTCATGGCCATCGGTGCCGATCTGCACGAAGGTCCGTTCCAGCCGTTCGTGGGCGCTATCGATGAGCTGCGCCTGTCGAAAGTCGCCCGTCCGGCCGCGCTGCTGTTGGCCGATGCCACTTCGCAGGGCGCCGAGTCGAAACTGGTGGCGTACGGTGTCGATGAAGAACAGTCCGGGTTCGGTTTCGGCAGCCTCGGTTTCCTGCTCAACGCGGTGCCGGTGGACGCCTGGGTGATCATCGCCGTGCTGGTGCTGATGATGTTCCAGTCGTGGATCATCATGCTGCGCAAGAACCGCACCCTCAGCCGCGTTACCGCCGCCAACGAAGACTTCCGCACGCATTTTGCCAAGGTCGGCACGCGCCTGGAGATGTTCGCCGACGACGCGCAACTGGCTCAGCGTCTGCAGCATTCGTCGCTGTGGCGCCTGTACCTGGTGGCGGTCAAAGAAATCCGCACGCGCCGTGAGCAGGGCGCCGATACCTCGTCGGTGTCTGCCGCGACCATCGAAGCCATCCGCTGCTCGATGGACGGCGTGCGCACCCGCGAAAACCAGCAACTGAGTTCGAAACTCTCGACCCTGTCCAACGCCATCGCCGGCGGCCCGTACATCGGCCTGCTCGGCACGGTGTTGGGGATCATGGTGGTGTTCCTCGGCACCGCGATGGCCGGTGACGTCAACATCAACGCCATTGCGCCGGGTATGGCCGCAGCCTTGCTGGCGACGGCGATGGGCCTGTTCGTCGCGATTCCGGCGCTGTTTGGTTACAACCGCCTGATCACCCGCAACAAGGAAGTCAGCGCCGACATGCGCGTGTTCGTCGACGAGTTCATCACCCGTCTGGCGGAGATGCACGGCGAGAGCCAGTTCAGTGAATCCACGCATCAGCGCGGCCATCACGCCAACCATTCCGTACCGGCCTGAGGAGCACTGACATGGCGTCCGTAAATGCCTCCCACGACGATGACGAAGATACCGCAGTGGACAGCATCAACATCACGCCGCTGGTCGACGTGCTGATGGTGGTGCTGGTGATGTTCATCCTCACCGCCACCGCGCAGGTCTCCGGGATCCAGATCAACCTGCCCAAGGCCAGCGCCTCGGTGTCGCTGTCGGAGGCCAAGACCAAGGCGATTTCGGTGAATGACGGCGGTCAGGTGTTCCTCGATGCCTACCCGGTGACCCTCGCCGAGCTGGAAGAGCGCCTGCGTATCGAGAAAGCGCAGAGCCCGGATTTCCCGGTGATCGTGCGCGGCGATGCGACGGTGCAGTACCAGAAAGTCATCGAGGTGCTGGATCTGTTGCGCCGGCTCGAACTGTCCCAGGTCGGTCTCGTCACCGGCAAACCGAGTCAGGGCTGAGTCATGACTGCACAACTTCCGATCGAGCCACTGCCGGTGAAAAAGTCGCCGCTGCGTTATGCCAAGTGGGGCGCCGGTCTGTTAATCGCTGCTTTGGCGGCGTGGTTCCTCTGGCAGTGGGCCAACGACATGGCCGGTGTGCGCCGCGAAGCGCCGAAGGTGCCGACGATCATTCCATTGCCGCCACCGCCACCCCCACCGCCGGAAAAACCGCCGGAGCCGGAAACCCCGGTGGAAGAAAAAGTCGTCGAGCCGGAACCGACGCCGGAACCCGAAGAGGTCAAGCCTGAAGAAGAGGCACCGCCATCCCCGGCGGACGATCTGGCCAATCCGATGCAAATGGACGGCGATGCGCAGTCTGGCAATGACGCCTTCAACATCGGTGCGGGCAAGGGCGGCGGCATGGCCGGGGCCGGCGGCGGGCGCTTGGGCACCGGCACGTACAGCCAGTTCCTCGCGTTCACCTTCCAGCGCTTGCTGCGCGAGAACCCCGAGCTGCGCAACCTCGCGTTCTCGCTGCAGGCGGATGTGTGGCTGAGCAGCGTCGGTGAGATCACCCGCGTCGAGCTGATCAAGTCCAGCGGCAACCCGCAAATCGATACCCAGGTGCTGGCCGCGCTGCGTGGCGCGCCGGCCCTCAGCGAACGGCCTCCGGCCTCGATCACTTTGCCCGTGCGCCTGTCCCTGCAAGGACGGCGTCCGGGTTAACCCAGCCTGTTTATTGCCAAGCCATCGAGCTTGGCCAAAAGGAGTTGTGTGCAGATGATTTCCAATGTGAATCGATTGTCCCTGGCGGTCGGCATGGTCGTCGTGACCCTGGTCGGTCAGGCCGTGGCCGCGCCGGCACCCTCGGAGAACGCCACGATCAATCTGATCCGCTTGCTGGTCGAGCAGGGCATTCTCAAACAGGACAAGGCCGATGCTTTGATCGCTCAGGCGCAGAACGAAGCCGCGCAGGCCAAGCAGGCTGCCGCGACCACGGCGGTGGCTGCCGGGCCGGTCGCCGCACCGGGCGATGTCCGTGTGCAGTACGTGCCGGCGGCGGTGCGTGACCAGATCCGCGATCAGGTCAAAGCCGAGGTCATGGCCACCGCGAAACAGGAAAACTGGGCCGCGCCCAACAGCTTCCCGGAATGGGCTGCGCGCATCAGCTTTGACGGTGATATTCGCCTGCGCAACGAATCGCGCTACTACTCGGACAGCAACAGCAACGAGATCGTCGACTTCGCCAAGCTCAACAACAACGGCCCGTACGACGTCAATCCCAACAGCAGCACCAGCCTGCCGCCGCTGCTCAATACCCGCGAAGACCGCACCAACCAGTTCCGCATTCGCGCGCGGCTGGGCATGAAAGCCGAGATCTCGCCGCAATGGACCGCCGGCATTCGCATCGGCACCGGCTCGGATAACAACCCGGTCTCGACCACACAAAATCTCGGCGGCGGTTTCGCCAAGAAAGACATCTGGCTCGATCAGGGTTACCTCAACTGGAAACCGAGCGATGAGCTGATCCTGACCGGCGGGCGCTTCGCCAACCCGTTCATGTCCACCGACATGCTCTATTCCAACGACTTGAATTTCGACGGCGTCGCAGCGCTGTTCGATCACAAGCTCAATCGCGACTGGGGCGTGTTCGGCACCGTCGGCGCGTTCCCGGTCGACTACACCAACGACACGGCCAGCAGCAACGGTTTCGACAAGGAAGAGAGCGACAACAAGTGGCTGTACGGTGCGCAGATCGGCGCCAAATGGGCGATCAACAGCAACAACCGCTTGAAGGGCGCATTGGCCTATTACCGCTTCGACGATATCGAAGGCCAGCGCTCGGCGCCTTGTGAACCGTGGGCCGGCGCGCCTGGCTGTGATAGCGATGGCAGCCGTGCGGCGTTCATGCAGAAGGGCAACAGCGTGTTCCTGTTGCGCGACATTACGCCGAACCCGCTTAACCCGACGACCACGCCGCAGCCGCAATTCGTCGGCCTCGCCTCGGAATTCAATCTGCTCGATCTCAACGTGGTCTGGGATGCCGACCTGCCGGAAGATTTCAAACTGCGCAGCCAGGGCAACTACATTCACAACCTCGCCTACAACGAAGGCGACATGCGCAGGCGCTCGGCCGGGCAGATCGTCAACAACCTAGACAGCAACGGCGACATAGAAAGCGGCGCCAACGCGTGGATGGTGCAGTTCACCCTCGGCAGCGCGCTGGACCTGAAAAAGCAGGGCGACTGGAACATGTTCGCCGGCTACAAATACATCCAGCCGGACGCCTTGCCGGACGGCTTCAACGACTCGTCGTTCCACCTCGGCGGGACCAACGCCAAAGGCTATTTCCTCGGCGGCAACTACGGCTTGGCGAAGAACGTATACGCCACCGGTCGCTGGATGAGCACCGAGGCGGTGTACGGCGCGCCGTACGACATCGACGTCTTGCAGCTTGAGATCAATACGCGCTTCTAAGGCGCCGGGAGAGGCTTATGAAATCGCGATTCGTGTTGCTCGGGCTCGGCCTGTTGATCGCCACTGGCGCGAATGCCGAAGGCATGGAGGAACGCCTGCGGACGCAATTGCGCAGCACCACTCAGCAGCTTCAGGCCCTGCAAAGTCAGCAGGCCCAGGCCAGCGCCGCGCAACTGGCGGCGCAGAACGAAGCCAAGGCTGCCCAGGCGCAGATCAAGCAGCTGACGGCGGAACTGGCCAAGGCCCAGGGCCTTGCCGAACAGCTCGCCGGTCAGCAACAGAGCCTGCACAGCCAGGCCCAGGCGCAAGTGGCCGCCAGCGTCGAGCAGACCGGCAAGTTCAAGAAGGCCTACGACGATTTGTTGGTCATGGCCCGTGGCAAAGAGGCGGAACGCGCGAAGCTCGAGGCGCAACTGACTGAACGTGACACACAAGTGCAGCAATGTTCAGCCAAAAATCAGCAGATGTACGGCGTCGCCAAGCAGATCCTCACTGCCTACGAAAACATCGATGTGGCCGAGGTGATGAAAATCCGCCAGCCCTTTGCAGGCAGTGCGCGGGTCAAGTTCGATGAACTGGCCCAAGGCTTTGGCGACGAGCTCTACAAGACTCAATTCGACGCGCCGCAAGCCGCGATCGCTCACTGATGAACAAGGAAGAAACCATGACTCAATTGATCAGCCACGTATCGCCACAGTCCCTGACCGAGGTGCTGCAAGCCGCCGGTTACCGCGTCAACCAGACCGAGCAGAACGACATCGTGCAGTTGCTCAGCGCCAGCCAGGGCATCGGCTACGCCGTGCGGTTCGGCAACCCGGCGGCGGAGCAGGGCAGCTACGTCGACTTCACCTTCAGCTGTGCGCTGCGCGTGCAAGGCGAGTTGCCGCCGGGTGTGGCCGAGCAGTGGAACGCCACCCGGCGCTTTGCGCGGTTGTCGTTGCAGGGCGAGTTTCTGGTGATGGAAATGGACGTGGTGCTGGCCGCCGGCGTGAGCAACGATCACCTGCGCGGCAACCTCGAATTGTGGGATCGGCTGTTGCAGGAATTCATCGTCTACCTACGTGACTTCAGTCAGGCCGCACAAACCTCGACCGCCAAAGCGCCAGTCGCCGAGCAAGAGGAAGTCGCGCTGTGAAAAAGCCTGCCATGGTGGTCAGCGCCGCCGCGGTGGCGCTTTTGGTCGTGGCCGTGGCGCTGGTTGTGCGACCGGGCAGTGACCCGGTTGCTGCCCAGCAACCGTCGCCTGTCACCGCGATTGCTGCGGGGCCTGCGGTGGCCCGGTTGGGTAATCAGCAGGTCACCCCAGAGGAGCTTCAGGCGTTGCTGGCGACTGTTGCGCCTGAAGCTCGGGAACAGCTGCGCGGCAATCGCGAGGCGCTGGAGCGCTGGATTCGTGCGCGGCTGGCCGAAAAAGCGGTACTGGAACAGGCCGACGCCCAAGGCTGGGCGCAGCGCCCGGAGATCGTGCGCCAGACCCGTGCGGCGACCGAGCAGATTGTCTTTCGCGATTACCTGCGCTCGGTGAGTCAGGTGCCGGCGGACTATCCGAGTACCGCTGAAATCCAGCAGGCGTACGAGGCGGGCAAGGCCAATTGGCAGACGCCGGCGCTGTATCGGGTCAGTCAGATTTTCCTTGGCGTCAGTGATGCTGCGACGCTGGAGACGGTGCGCAAACAAGCATTTGAATTGAGCAAGAAAGCGCAGGCCTCACCGGCGGAATTTGCCGCCCTAGCGACGCAGTATTCGCAGGATCGCGTCACGGCGGAGCGGGGCGGTGATAGCGGGCTGCAACCGTTGCAGCAACTGGTGCCCGAGGTGCGCGGCGCCGTCGCCCGGCTGAAAGTCGGTGCCGTTTCCGATCCGGTGCAAAGCGCTGCCGGTTTCCATGTGATCAAGCTCACCGAACAACAACCGGCCCGCACCGCGACGCTGGACGAATTGCGCGATCAACTGACCCAGGCCCTGCGTGCGCAGCGCCAGGAGCAGATCGCCCAGGCCTACCTGGACGGCATGCTCAACACCGCCACGCTGAGCATCGACGGCGCCGAACTCAATAAAGTCCTGGGGGAACAACACTAATCTCACCTTCACTGAGTAACCTGTGGGAGCTGGCTTGCCAGCGATGGCGGCTTATCAGTCACCCATGATGTTGGATCTGCTGGCCTCATCGCTGGCAAGCCAGCTCCCACAGGATCTCCACTGGGTTCAGAAATAGTTATAAGTGCTGGAAGCCACCAAAATACAAAGATCGACAGGGAGTCATCAATGTCATTCACCGAACCCGCAGGACGCGCCGGCATCAGCGATTACCGCTCGCCCGACAACAAACCCGAAACCTGGCTCGGCCACGCCGCCGCCATCGACAGCGACGTCGCACAATACTTCCTCGTCAGCGCCCGTTGCGGTTGCTTCATGCAAGCCGCGCGCAGCCTCAACGTGCGCTCGACACTGCTGCGCAAACAACTGGCGCAACTTGAACAGCAATTGCAGCACAGCCTGTTCAGCTTTCAGGGCAGCGCCTTGAGCCTGACCCGCGAGGGCCAGCAACTTCAGGCACGACTGATCACCCTGGCCTTTGAGCGCAAACTGCCGGTGATCGAACAGCCGCTGATTCGCCTCGCGGTGGCCGAATCGATCCTCCACGACATCCTCGGCCGCGACCTGATCGCGCTGCTGCGGCGCAACGCCAGTGTGCGTCTGGAGATCATTGCGCTGGACAGCGAACTGTCGTTGCGCGCGGTCAGTGCCGACATTATCCTTTGGCTTGCCCCCGGCGAAACCCCGCACCCGGGCCCGGCTTTTGCCATCAGCGAACCGCAGCGGCTGGCCTGTCTGGATTACCTGCCGCACATCGCCAAACGCTATTCCCGCGTGACCGCGCGCCCGGAAACGCCGGACGATCTTGTTGATTTCATGCTGGTGCAATGGCAGCACGATCGGCAGATCGACAGCTTTCGTCCGTGGAATGAGCTGGTTGAGCAGCGCCTGGCGGGGGTGGTGCAGATGCAGTCGTATGAATTGATGCTGGAGATGATTCGCTGCAGCGCGTGCATCGGGTTGTTGCCGGCGTATATGAGCCGGTTTGATCGGGGGTTGATTGCGTTGCCTCGGTTGTTTGTTGAGCCCATGCAGTTGCAGGCTTGGCTCGGGGTCAATGCTGAGTCTGAGGAGTTGCCTGAAGTGCAGGCGCTTACCGATCTTATTCAACATACGTTTGCTGAGCGGCGCGAATGGTTTCAGCCTTGAGCGCGGTTTTTTTGTGGGAGCCAGTCTGCTGGTGATGGCTATCTCGCTGAGGGGGGTGGACACCCCGCGAACCCTGTGGGAGCTGGCTTGCCAGCGATGGCGGCCTCTGAGCCGACCCCTTTCTGGCTGATGTACTCAGTCCCATTGTGGGAGCGAGCCTGCTCGCGAAGGCTTTCTTTCAGGCGCTGGTTTTTTTGGGTACATATCCGTTGCTGCGGTAACGGCTACTTACGGTTCCGCTCTTACAGCGGGTCACCTTTTTCAAACGCCAAAAAGGTAACCCAAAACGCTTGCTCCTGCGTTCGGCCCTCGCAGGCTCGGGTCCCTTCGCTCCGGGATCGATCCGGGCGCAGCGGCTACGGTTTGCTTCGCTGCAGCTCCTTCCGCTGTGTACGACTTCGTCGTACGGTCGCTGCGCTCCCACGCCCGGATCAATCCCTCCACTCAGCCTTCCGACGTCGCCGGTGACGCAAGATCAAGATCAAGGGCACTCGAGCTAACGCTCATTGTTGAGTGGTGAAGAGCGGCGCGGGTGGCTTTGGATTTGTGGTGAATTTGCCCCTCACCCCAGCCCTCTCCCGAGGGAGAGGGAGCCGATTTTGGTTGGCTTCGAAGTTTGCGTACGACTCGGTATTTCAGGTCGGCGTAACTCCCGCATTCACCACGGTCAGTCCCCTCTCCCTCCGGGAGAGGGCTAGGGTGAGGGGCTTTTGACCTTGTTTTTGATCCTCAGGCCCGCCGTCAGAGCAAAGTTCCTGTGGGAGCGCTCGCCAGACGGATTCCGGGCGGTTTACATTGAGCGGCCACTCCTCGATCACGGACCGATCCCATGTCAGCCCCAAACCCCGCCATCCACCTCATACGTTCCAACGAATCCCACCTCGAAGGCATCACCGCGCTGTACAACGACCCGGCCGTGGCGCGGCAGGTGTTGCAGATGCCGTTCCAGTCCGTAGAAGTCTGGCGCCAACGCCTGCTGGCGGACAACGAGCGCGCGGTAAAACTGGTGGCACTGCATCAGGGCGTGGTGATCGGCAACCTCGGGCTGGAGGCGTATTCGCGAATGCGTCGGGCACACGCCGGCAGTTTCGGCATGGGCGTTGCGGTCGCGTGGCAGGGCAAAGGGGTGGGTTCGCAACTGTTGGCGGCGGCGTTGGAAGTGGCCGACAACTGGATGAATCTGCACCGCGTCGAGCTGACGGTGTACGCCGATAACGAAGCGGCCATCGGCCTCTACCGCAAATTCGGTTTTGAGGACGAAGGCCTGTTTCGCGATTATGCGGTGCGCGACGGGCAGTGGGTCGACACCCTGAGCATGGCCCGCCTGCGCAATCGGCCGAAAACCTGACTCAATCGCCCAGCGCGAACGCCACCGCCGACTGTGCATGCAGTTCGGTGGTGTCGAGCAGGGGCAGGGCGCTGTGTTCGGGTTTGATCAGCAGGCCGATTTCGGTGCAGCCGAGGATGATTGCCTGCGCGCCGCGTGCGGTGAGGGATTCGATCACTCGTTGGTAGATTTGCCGAGACTGCTCGCTGATCACGCCGACGCAGAGTTCGTCATAGATGATCCGGTGTACGTCCTTGCGCTGGGCTTCGTCCGGCACCAACACGGTCAAACCCTTGGCGACCAGGCGTTGCTTGAGAAAGTCCTGTTCCATCGTGAATGCCGTGCCGAGCAAACCGACCGTGCGTGCATCAATATCCAGAGCCGCCTGTGCGGCCGGTTCGGCAATGTGCAAAAACGGAATGCTGATTGCCGCCTGAATCTGCTCGGCAACCTTGTGCATGGTGTTGGTACACAACACCACGCATTCCGCGCCACCGGCTTCGAGCCTGCGCGCGGCATCCACCAGAATCGCTGCCGCATCGTCCCAGCGCCCGGCGTGCTGGGCCTGTTCGACGGGGCCGAAGTCGACGCTGTACATCAGCAATTGCGCCGAGCGCAATGGGCCGAGACGATCACGGACTTGTTGATTGATGAGTCGATAGTATTCGGCGCTGGATTCCCAGCTCATGCCGCCGATCAGGCCGATGGTGCGCATTGAAGTTCCTCGGGCAGGGGACGGATCAACAGATCCTGACATGCCCGAAGTTTCCTGTGGTTCTCGGCCAGACGCCAGCGCCCGATGAACTGTATCGCTCATCTTTCACGCAAGTGTCACGGTGCCTTTTCAGGCAACGGTACGACGTGATTGCAGCCAGCCTCCAGTGTCTTGGCATACCCCACGTCCGGACGCCAGGGTTCGAGGTTCCACTGCGGTTTGTCCCGTGCAATTGCCATATGGCAAATCAACTGATGGCGCATGCCGTGGGTGTTTCCCCAGTAGCGACTGTTGGAGTAGTCGCGCGAAAGTTCATCCCAGATGAACGGTGTGCCTGACTCCTGAGTTCTTCTCGCACACGTCGTCGGGGTAATGGCGAGTACCCACTGATAGTCCCGATAGAACCAGTACGCGCTTTCTATGTATTTGTTACAGCGTTCGACAATCACGATGACGCTTTCACCGTCAACCGCAGTGGGTGCATCGACAGCCTGAACGACAGGCGTTGCGACTCCCCACCCGGTCAGCGCCAATGCCTGTAACAGAGAGGCGGTCCTTGGCAGTTTCACCGAGTAACCTCCTGGTCAGCGGCCACGTAGGTGAACGTCGCCGTTCCTGTCGCACTGTTGGCCGGCACCATTCTAATGATTGGCACCACTCTTTTCGGGTTGGTCGAATTGTAAAAGTCTCGCTGGTTGTACCTTGCATCGGCCAGTGGCTTGGGGTCAGTTCCTCCGGAAACGTAGAAAAACGCCAGAATCGGAAAAGTGTTGGCCTTGCCTGCAGGCCAGGTTTTGATGATGACTTCGTTGTGTTCGCTGAAACCTGTAGTTCCCAACATCGCTTTGGCGCGCAACGACTGATAGAACGCGGGCGCGGCCAGGGTATTGCGTTCGTCTCGTACGTCAAAGCCGCATTGCTGGAGGTTTTTGTTCACGGTTGCCCTGTCCCAGGCTGCTTTGAATTGCTCCGCAGTAAGTACATTCGCGTTGTGGCAGTAGCCGCTTTCAGGGTGTGCAGGGGTCGGAATGCACACGCCATCTTTACCGCGATGCCAGCCCCATGAGTCCATTGGGTAGGAGCACAATACTTGCAGTTGATCGGTATTGGCGGGTCGTTCCAGGACGGGGTAAAGGATGTAGCCATTGCCGTAACCCCAAGCCAGTCGGCCGAAGTTGGTATCGGCCCGGAGATAGGAAAACGAAATACCGCCACTTGTTACGGAAATGGGACTGGGTTCCCAGACTTTGTAAGTATTGTTCGGGTCTTTGACCGTGACTCGGATCATCACTCCCGAACACAGAAATGAGGGTTGGGACTCCACTTTGTTGCAATTAGGAAACTTGCGAGCGTAAAGCTCAGTGAGATAAGAAGCCGTTGTGGGACCGTCTAACGCCAGAGTGCCGTTGATGTTTATGGCATCGGGCGGTGGAGACGGGATGTGTGAACAGCCGAACAAAAGTGCAACAAGCAGTAATCCGATTATTTTATGCATGACTTTCTCCGTGTCTTTGTTAAGGACAACTTGGTGGAGCCGCTTTTGAACGTGAGGCTTGCGTTGACTTCGAGATCGCTTACAGCGGCAGCCTCAAACACCATGAAAAGATCAGTGGCTCATCGGCTCCGGTGCGGTTCAACGTGTAATTGAAGATTACGGAGCGTCCGCGGTTTTCGGTGATCCAGGCGGATGGGATGGGGATATTGGTATATGACGGTTCGACGATATTAATCTCGTCGCCATAGCGAACAACGACGCCATGCAACGCCATGCGTACCGTGTAGCCCTCACCAAGTACCTGGTCCGGGTAGTAAACCCTCAGATTGGTCCTGTCCGAATTGATGGTGGGCTCGCCTAGCAAGTATTTTTGCGGAGTGACCGTCAGATCCAGATCACGAGAGGGAATGTCTACAGTTGTGTCGGGTTTTCTGACTGTATAGGTCACCTCGGCACGACTGCCGCCGATAATGTCGATGACCTCCAGGCGGGGAACCCGGAAGCGCAATGTTTGCCCGGCTGTTGTGACGGTCTGGGTGTCAGGGAAATAAGTGAAGTTACGGCCCAACCATTTAACTCTGACCGTCTGACGCGGTTGTGAACCGATGTAGTTGACTTCAACCGTGGCAAACTCCGCATTATAAAAATCCTTGACGAAGTTAATCACTGTGCCGCCGGCTTCCTTGGCCTCCAGTACTTTGGGTTTGAGCAGATCCAGTTCCGGCTCCGGTTCTTCGCGTATATGCACATCAACCGGGATGGCTGTTGACCAGAAGGCCTGTGGACCTGCTGCGTTGCCAAGTTGGTCGGTAACTCTGAAACGCAGGGCAAATCTCGGGTTGTCTTGCCAGAAATCGCTGGCGAACAATGTCATCACCACACGGCCCGCAGATGCTTGTGCGGCGGTTACCGTATGTGGTTTATCCCGTCCGTCACAAGAGAGTGTGACGACGTCTTTTTCCCGCATGAAAACGTAGTTCAGCGTGACCAATACACCTTCGGCTGCACGTTTGGCATTTACGCCGTCGGCAATGACGTCGGCCGGCAGCGTCATCATCAGATTTGGATTGTCCCCATTGCCCACGACCTCTCCACCGGGGCGTGGAGTGTTGTAGAGGACTTTCAGCGGCAGCGATGTTACGGGAAGGGGTTGACTGATCCGGATTACTTTTAGGCGCAGCAAGTTGATGTCGTTGGCAAGATATGCTGCGGGCAAATCCAGTGTGAACCGTTCGTTCTCCTCGCCTGGCTGAATGATCTTGTGAACGACCGAGGTTTCCGAGTCGTTAAGCAATACATGGGCAGCGTCAAAGGGACTCTGATTCAACCATGGGTCTATGAGCAACTGGATGTGTCCATTGCTGACCAGGGCGAGTGGTATTCCACCGTGGGGACTTCCTGCGTGGTCCACGGGGGAAACCCAGCCCGGAATCTGTACCGGGTCAATACCCTGCGTGTGAGCAATATCGGTTCGAGTGTGCATTATGTACGTCCCATGGCTTGCAACAGACGTTTCTATCTAAAACCTGCTGCCTGAGTTATTTGACCTGATCGGCCGCGTTGTAGATGAACTGCGCGTCGGCGGTTGCGCTGGTTGGCAGGACGATCTTTATGATCGGCACCACCTTGCCGCCCGTTGAATCGAAGAAGTCCTCCTGATCGAACTGGGCGCCGGCCAAGCCTCCTTGAAGATAAAAGAATGCCTGGATGGGCAACTCTTTCGGAATGTTCTGCGGCCATGTCGCCAGGATCAGCTCGATATAGTCATGTTGGCCGGCAAAGAATCCGCCCAACTGGTGCGCGCGGATGGTCTGGTAGAAAGAATCTGCGCCTTGATTGTTCATTGCATCGCGTACATCGAAGCTACAGAGATTCCATTGGTTGCTTCGGCGATTCTCTATCCAGCCCTCGGCAGTGGTGATGCCGATCGTCTGGCAACGTCGACTGCGGTCAGGCGAATACGGATGGGCGCCGCAACCGGGGGCGTCTCTGAGCTGTGTAGCGCCGTCGAGGGGATAAGAGCAGAGCACTTCGATTTGACGGGTACCGATCGGCCGTGACAGTACCGGGTAGAAGATGTAGCCATTCTTCTGGCCAAACACGAGGCCGGTAAATTTGGCGTCCTTGCTCAAGTACGAAAAAGATACACCACCGCTTTTTTGCGAGTGCGGGCTTGGATTCCAGGCCTTGTACGCCGTTGACGGAACAGTCGAGCGCAATACAATGCCGCGACACAGAAATGCCGGCATGGAAGCTGAACCGCAGTTGGTTCTGACATCGTTGTAATGAGCGGTCAGGTTGTTCGCAACTTCGGCACCGCTCAGTGCAGCGCTTGATACGCTACTGACGGAACCCGCTGCCTGTTCCGGTGGTATTGGTGATACCTGCTCATAACTGCGGCACCCCGCGAAGGACAGCAACAGCATTAGCAATAACGTGCAGGTCTTGTTCACTTCAAATATCTCCGTGTTGACAATAAAGTACGTCCGTCGCTGGTTTATTCAGCTGCACTTCACCTCGCTGATGAATTAAACGCTAACTTTGCAGGCTGGCGCACTGTCAGAACTGACAGGTATTTTCGCTTATTTTAACCGTCTGTCGGTTAAAGGGCTCGATAAAGGAGGACGGGGTGATTACTTAAACGTACGTAGGCCGGTCGATCTGCCACTATCCGTTCTCATAGGCCAATCGAGGAGCTTGCTCATGAATGACATACAGCAACTGGGCGAAATGCTTCGTCACTACGCCGAGAGTGAAGCGCACAAGAAACAACTGTTCGAGACGCAATCGGCGGCATGGGCCACACGGATTACCGCGCTGTTCGGTGATATCCAGCAATGGCTGGAACCGGTGCAGGCGCCGAGTCTGCTGGAGGTGAATCGCGAGGCTTACGTCGCGTCCGGGCCGAGCGTGCCGGTGGAGACGTCGACGTTCAAGACGGAAAAGTTGAGCATTGTGATTGCCGGCAAACCGGTGGAATTCGTGCCGGATGTGATGGGCAGCGGTGGGCAGATTTCATTGGCGGTGATGGGGCTGACAGCGGCGCGGTATGGGAGTATTTCGCTGGTGGGGTTGCCCAATGGCGAGTGGCAGTGGCGCAAGACCAATGGGCTGAAGGATCCGGATACGTTTGTGTTTGATGCGAATTTTCTTGCGCAGCAGTTGCAGGGTTTGATTCCTCGGGATCGTCGGTAAGATCAAGAGCTTACCCCCTCACCCCAACCCTCTCCCCCAAGGGGGGCGAGGGGGGAAGGGAGCCAATCTTCATGGTTTCCGAGATTGTATTCACCGTTGATCATTCCCACGCTCCGCGTGGGAATGCCTCAAGGGACGCTCCGCGTTCCATGGGACGCAGAGCGTCCCGGGCTGCATTCCCACGCAGAGCGTGGGAACGATCAATCAACCACCAGAGGGCAGCTCCATTGGCACACCTCACATATCGAGGTTGATCCATCCCGGCTTGCCCTCTTCAGGCGCCACCGCCTTCACCGGTTTCCCGGTCGCCAGTTCAACCCGCCGCGCCACTTCCGGATCGTCAGCAAACGGCACCATGCTCGCCTCATCCAGAGTGTCCGCCGTCTCCCGGCGCAAGCAGTACTCCACCGCCAGCCACAGGAACACTACGCCCAACCCATCGAAGAACATTTCCATCACTGGCACCTCAGGCGATCTGCGCGTCACGCTGCGCCAGTGCGACATCCGCGACCCGCACGGTGCGCCAGACGTTGTAAGCCATCAGCAACATCCCGGTCAGGAAAAATACTCCACCGGCGAAGCGCACGATGAACCCCGGATGACTGGCCTGCAGCGCTTCGACGAACGAATAGGTCAGCGTGCCATCCTCGTTGATCGCTCGCCACATCAGACCCTGGGTGATGCCGTTGACCCACATCGAGGCGATGTACAGCACCGTGCCGATCGTGGCCAGCCAGAAGTGCAGGTTGATCAGCGCGGTGCTGTGCATCTGCTCGCGGCCAAACACTTTCGGCACCATGTGATAGGTCGCGCCGAAGGTGATCATCGCCACCCAGCCGAGCGCGCCGGCGTGGACATGGCCGATGGTCCAGTCGGTGTAGTGGGAGAGGGCGTTGACGGTCTTGATCGCCATCATCGGTCCTTCAAACGTCGACATGCCGTAGAACGCCAGCGACAGCACCAGAAAGCGCAAAATCGGATCGGTGCGCAATTTATGCCAGGCGCCGGACAGGGTCATCATGCCGTTGATCATCCCGCCCCAGCTTGGCGCCAGCAGGATCAGCGACATGGCCATGCCCAGCGACTGCGCCCAGTCCGGCAGCGCGGTGTAGTGCAAATGGTGCGGGCCGGCCCAGATGTACAGGGTAATCAGCGCCCAGAAATGCACGATCGACAAACGATACGAATACACCGGCCGGTTGACCTGTTTCGGCACAAAGTAATACATCATGCCGAGGAAGCCCGTGGTGAGAAAAAAGCCCACGGCGTTGTGCCCGTACCACCACTGCACCATGGCGTCGGTGGCGCCGGAATAGACCGGATAGGATTTGAACCAGTCCACCGGAATCGACAGGTGATTGACCACATGCAGCATGGCGATCACCAGAATGAACGCACCGAAAAACCAGTTGCCGACATAGATGTGTCGGGTCTTGCGCTGCACCACAGTGGTGAAAAACACCACGGCGTACGCCACCCAGACCACGGCCATCCACACCGCGCCGGAGAATTCGATTTCGGCGTATTCCTTGGTGGTGGTGTAGCCGAGCGGCAGGGTGACCAGCATGATCACGATCACCGATTGCCAGCCCCAGAAAGTGAAAGCGGCGAGGGCATCTGAGTAAAGCCTCACTTGGCAGGTGCGCTGCACCGCGTAATAACTGGCGGCGAATTGCGCGCTGCCGGCGAAGCCAAAAATCACCAGACTGGTGTGCAACGGGCGCAAGCGGCCGAAAGTGGTCCACGGCCAGTCCAGGTTCATCTCGGGCCAGACCAGTTGCGAGGCGATCCACACGCCCATCGCCATGCCCACCACACCCCAGAAAACCGTCGCGATGACGAATTGGCGCACGACTTTATAGTTATAGGCCGGCCCGATTGTTGCTGTGCTCATGGTCAGTTCTTCCACGGTTGCCAAGTCTTGCCAGGCCTCCTGGTCTGGCATGGGCTGCACTGTAGGAACTGCGCGCAAAACAAAACAGGCTCAGGAATGGCTGGTTTGTGCAGATCAGATTCGGGTCTTGCCTGTGGCGGTTTGACGCGGGCTGATATGGTTTTTGTGTGGTTTCTATTCCTTGCCACGGTCCATTGCAGGAGTGAGCCTGCTCGCGATAGCGGTGTGTCAGATTCAAATGAGGAGGCTGACACACTGCTATCGCGAGCAGGCTCACTCCTACATATCGAAACGCCGGGACCGGGGAAACCCTTAGTATCCTCAGCGATTGGGCATTTTCCCTTGGGTCACTGATGGCCTTTTGGTAGAGTCGCGCTCGCCAGCGGGTTTTCGGCTGGACGATGGAACCGAAGAAGGGAGTCTGATCAGTGAGTCCGGGCAAAAAAATCCTCGGTCTCACAGCGTTGCTTTTGCTGCTGACGCTGTGGGCCAGTTACGTTTATCTGTTTAACGAAAACCGCGACGGCCAGCTCGGCGGTGTCGGCGAAAGCACCGCGTGGTGCGGCGCGCCACCGTCCCCCGAAGCGGCGGCGCTGGGCAAGGATCAACTGACCCTGCGCATCACCAACAACCTGCGCGGCGAGTTCATGCTCAGCGGTGCGCTGGTGGTCTCCGAGCGCACTTTCAATCGCTATGACCTCAGCCGCAATGAACTGCGCTTGCGCCTCGAGCCGTTGCAGTGGACCTACGGCGCCACGCCGATTTTCCTCGAGCAGGTCAAGGTGCAGCCGCTGAGCCGCAACCTGTCGGCGAGCAACAAAAGCGCCTACGCCGAACTCGAACCGCGCCCGATCGGCGTGCAGGGCCAGGCCACCGCGTTCCCTTTCGACACCTATCGCTACGGCTACAAACCGGTGCTGTATTACCTCAAGGGCAGCGAGCGCATCGACCTGCGGTTCAAGAACATCACCACGCTGATGGAGATGTCCAACACCTTCACACCGATCCAGAAATACAACCGCGTCGACTACATCAACGAGAGCACCTCGATGATTCGCGACGAGGATTACAAACCTTACGGACCACACGAGTGCGCCTTCAGTGTCGAGCGCAAGGATTCGTTCAAGGTCGTGGTACTGATGCTGTTGCTGGTGCTGTGTCTGCCGCTGATGTTGGTGTTCTATCGCGACCTGCCGGGGATCGACTTTCTCGCGACGCTGGTGGGCGTGGCGCTCGTACGCGGCCTGCTGCTCGGGCCGGTGCAGGACTTCCGCCTGTACAACATCGACTTTCTGTTTGGTGCGGTGATTTTGCTGGTGGGGACGGTGTCGCTGACCAAGGCGATGCGGATCAATAGCCGGCGCGAGATTGCGATGCGCAGTGGAGAGACGTCCTGGTGAGAATGGGTTGAAGATCAAAAGCCCCTCACCCTAGCCCTCTCCCAGAGGGAGAGGGGACTGATTGGGGAATATTCAAGAGCTTCACTGACTTGAGCGAATGGTTGTGAATCCATAATCGACCGGTTGTTTCAGGTCGGCGAGATTCGCCAGACACCTTGGTCGGTTCCCTCTCCCTCCGGGAGAGGGCTAGGGTGAGGGTTCGCAATCGTCAGCCGATCACTTCAACGCCGGATCCCCCATATTCATCTTCTTCCACCCCTGCAACAGTACCTGCGCCTTCGGCTCCTGTCCGCTGTCGAGGTACCACTGAATCAGCGACAACCGCGCATTGCGATTCGCCGGCTGCACCTTGAGCAACCCCTCCAGCAGCGCACATGCCTCATCAACTTTGCCGCTTTCATGCAGCGCCACCGCCAGCACATAGCCGTATTGCGCGTTCTGCGGCTCCAGTTGCGCGGCTTTTTTCAGCGGTGCCATGGCATCGGCCGTCTTGCCGGCGCGGATCAGTGACAAGCCCTGAGTGTGTTGCAGCAACGCAGCATCCGGGTGTTGCCTGAGGCTGTCGCCGAGCAGTTTCTGCGCCTCGCTGGCCCGACCATTGGCCTCCAGCCATTGCACCAGCGTGACCAGTGCCGGATAGAAGTCCGGGTCGCGTTGCAGTGCCGAGCGCAACAAGCCTTCGACTTCGGCGGTGCGGCCGCTGGCCTGGTACAGCATCGCCAGATTCAGATTGGCTTCGGCACGTTCCAGCAGGCTCTTCTGCACCGCTTCATATTCGGCAATCGCCGCGTTCCAGTTGGCTTGCGCTGCGCCCAGAGCGTTGTTGCGCGACGCGCCGAGCAGGTCCCGCGCGGCGACGATGCGCACAGCTTTCACCGGATCGCCGAGCAACGGTGCAAGCAAGGGCGCACGCTCTGCCGGCGGCAGGAAAGCGCTGATCGCGCGTACCGCGCTTTCACGCACTTGCGGCTCGGCATGGCGCAGATCCTGAGTCGCCAGTTTCAACGCCTGTTCACTCGGATACAGCGGCAGTTCCGCCAGCAACGTCGCGCGCTGGATCGCCGGCAGGTTGCTGCGCTGCAACTGCGTGTACAGCGCATCCGCGGCACCGGGCTGGCCGTTGCGGATCAGCCACAGACTCTCGTCATAACGCGGCGCTTGCGCTGCGCTGGTGGCGCTCCACAGTTTGAACTGCGCAGTGACCTTGTCGCCGGCCTTGCCCTGGTGGCAGGTCAGGCAAGCGTCCGGCGTACCGAGCTTTTGCGCGCGTTCCGGGTCGGGAATGCTGAAACTGTGGTCATGACGCAAGTCGTTGCCCATGTAGAACTTGCCGGGCATGTGACAATCCACGCACTGCGAACCCGGCTGGCCCATGGTGTGGCGGGTGTGTTCGCTGGAGTCGTAGTTCTTTGCTTGCAGGCCTTTGCCGTCGACGCCTTCGACCGAGGTCTTGCCGGCGGTGTTGTGGCATTGCAGGCACACCGCGTTGCCCGGTGCCTTGAGTTCAATGCTGTGCGGGTTGTGGCAATTGCTGCAACGCACACCCTTGTCGAACATCTTGCTTTGCAGGAACGAGCCGTGTTCGAACACTTCATCCTTGATCTTGCCGTCCAGCTCGTACAGCTCGCGGGTGAGGACGCTGGGCAGATAATCGTCCATCAAACGCTTGCCGACCGTGAAACCATCGCCCAGCGGCGCCCGACGGGCGTGGCAACGCGCACAGGTTTCGATCTCGACGGTGGCGTTCTTGTCTTTCAGGTCGACGTCAAAGCCGTGACGAATCAGATCGTTTTTTTGCCCGGCCCATTGCACATGGTTCGACGCCGGACCATGGCACGCCTGGCAGCCGACGCCGAGGCTGTTCCACTGACTGTTGAAGGTGTTGCTGGCCGCCTCGAAGTTGCGCTTGAAACCGGTGGTGTGGCACTCCACGCACATGAAGTTGGCGTTCTGGCTGGGTTTGCTCCAGTGCAGCGGGTTCTTGAAGTTGACGCCCTGGCCGGGATACAGATGAAACCAGCGATGCTTTTCGCTATCCCAAGCCACGCCGAGTGCCTGCAAGCGCCCATCGCCTGCCTCGATCAGGTACTGCTGCAAAGGCGCGATGCCAAAGGTGTAGGCGACTTTGAAGTCCGCGTTCTTGCCGTCGATGCCGGGCGTGTTGACCCAGAATCCGCTGTCGTCGCGGGAGAAGCGCGTGGTCTCTTTTTCCGCCTTGAACGTGACGTTGTTGAAGTCGCCGAGCACGGTCTCGCCATTTGCCACCTGCATGGCCAACTGGTGATGCGAACCCTGCCAGTCCTTGACCTGTTCGCTGTGGCAGCCCTGGCATTGTTGTTCATCGACCATCGTCGCCGGGCTGCTCGCCACGACCGGTTGTGGCTTGGCGGGCGCGGCAATAGGCGTGCTCACCGGCATGGGTTTCACCGGCGCGGGAGCAGGGCTGAACAGAAACCAGCCGATGCCGGCGACGGCGGCCAATAGCACGCCGATGGCTACGGGGAACAGATAGCGTGAGGTCGAAGAACGGGACGAATCAGGGTCAGGTCGTGCGGCGTTGTTTTTATGCTTGGGCATTGCGACTTCCGTAGTCCAGGGGCATTTGCCGTCGGGCGCGCGTTCCAGCTCGTTGCAGCTTTGCCGGATGATCGACGTCTGTCAAATAAGGGGTGTGAGCCGATGCGCAGCCTTGTGTGAATTTTGTGCTTTGCCAGCGCAATCACCGAGGATTTAGCTATACCTGTAACTCCCCTAGGCGAAGTTTTTGGCCTTCTGACAGGAGTTACAGCATGAAGCTAGCAGTGATGATGGGCACGCTGTGCATTGCCACCCTCGGTGTGGTGGGTTGTTCCAGCAAGACCGTCGCTCCCGATGAGTATTCCGGGTTTCTCAAGGACTACAGCCAGCTCAAGGAGGCCAAATCGCCTTCCGGTGCCGAAGTGATGCGCTGGATGGACCCGAAACTCGATATCAACACGTTCACCAGCGTCTACATCGAACCGAGCCAGCTCTATCCCAAGCCGCAGCCGACCGCGAAGATTCCGCAGCAGACGCTCAATGGCATCACCAGTTATTACGATCAGGCGCTCAAGCGTGAGATCGGCAAGTCGTTGCCATTGGCGACCGGGCCTGGCCCTGGGGTGATTGTGGTGCGTCCGGCGATCACCGCGGTGAGCAGCAAGACCGAAGGTTTGCATGCCTATGAGGTGATTCCGATTGCACTGGTTGCTGCGGCTGTCAGCACTGCCAGTGGTATTCGTGACCAGGAAACGACGTTGGCCACCGAAGCGGTTTTTCTTGATGGCAGTAGCAATAAGGTGGTCGCGCAGGTAGTGCGCAAGGGTACCGGGACGCCGTTGGAGAATTCTTCGCAGGTGATGAAGGCTGATGACGTCAAGAAGGTTATCGATGGTTGGGCGGTGGATATGCATCAGACTTATCTGAAGCTCAAGGCTGAGGCCAAGTGATGCTCTGAGGTTTGAGGTGTTATTGCCGGCAGGCTGGTTCCCGTTTTGTGAACACTGAGGATTTGAGTGTGGGAGCCAGCCTGCCGGCGATGGCGTCCGATTGATCGATGAGTTTTTTTGGGTACATATCCGTTGCTGCGGTAACGGCTGCTTATGGTTTCGCCTGACGGCGACTCACTTTTTTTACAAACGCCTAAAAAAAGTAAGCAAAAAAACGCTGGCTCCTACGTACGGCCCTCGCAAGCTCGGGTCCCTTCGCTCCGGGACTGATCCGGGCGCAGCGGCTACGGTTTGATGCGCTGCACCTCCTTCCGCTGTGTCTGGCTGCGCCAGACGGTCGCTGCGCTCCCACCCCCGGATCAATCCCTCCACTCAGCCTTCCGATGTCGCTGGTTAGGCAAGATCAAGATCAAGAGCACGCGAGCTAACGCTCATTGTTGAGTGGTTAGAAGCGGTTGTTCGGCTTTGGATTTGTGGTGGATTCGGCCCTCATCGGAACGCCGCCCGCCCAGCCCTCTCCCGGAGGGAGAGGGAGCCGATTTTGGTTGGATTTGAAATTTGCGTTCGACTCGGTATCGCAGGTCAGCGTAGCTTTCGCATCCACCGCGGTCAGTCCCCTCTCCCTTTGGGAGTGTATGTACCGGAGACATGGTGGACACATGTTCGGAGACATAGTGGACGGTTTTAGATCTTCTTACCTGCCGTCACGATCTGCAAGTTCAAGTCGATTCGGGCGATACGATGTCCACTCCAGTAGACATCGTGGATGCCGTCCTCCGTCGTCTCCCTGATCGCTATGCACCTGCCATAAAAAGCCTTTCCGATCTTGTATTCCCGATTCCTCCAGAAGATTTCGCCTCCCACCTGTACCTTCCTGACCACATCTGCGTCGTTGTACTCCGGTTCCGCCGGTCGCTCCTGATATTCCCGTGGGCTGCCACTGTAACGAGCCGCCGGCACCGCCATGCCCAGCGCCTGATGAGGGCGTTTCTGGTTGTAGATGTCGCGCCAGGTATCAAACGCCCGTTGTGCGTCGTCGAGATCGGTGAAAAACCGGCCTTGCAGGACTTCATTTTTCAGGCTGCGGTGGAAGCGCTCCAGTTTTCCCTGAGTCTGCGGATGATAAGGCCGGGAGTGACCGACCTTAATGCCTTGGCTCATCAGCCAGACTTCCAGCGCAGTATAAACGCCAGTCTGATCGCCCCATGGCGAGCCGTTGTCCATCGTCATGCGCAACGGCAGACCGTAGCGTCGAAACGTCCGGATTAGATGGTCTTGTACAGTTTGGCGCTGCTCATTGGCACATGCGGCAATGCACAGCGAAAAGCGTGAGTGGTCGTCCAGTATTGTGAATGGATGGCAGCGTCCGTGGCTCAGACTGAAATGTCCCTTGAAGTCGATCTGCCATAGATCGTTAGGCGCTTCGTGCTCAAAGCGGATAAATGGTTTGATCTCGGTAGCCTTTGGATCAACACGCGAATGACGCTGCAAAACCGCATGCACAGTGCTGACAGAGGGCATCACAGCGCCTTCATCTTCCAGCACGCGCTTGAGCTTGCGGGCACCCCAGGCGTCGTATTGCTGACTCATGGTCAGAATCTGCTGCTCAACCTCATCAGCACAACGTTTCGGTGATGTTTTCGGTCGACGGGACTGATCGTGCAACCCCTCTACACCTGATATTTCAAACCTGTTGAGCCATTTGTAGGCAGTACTTGGGCTGATATTGAATCGACGGCAAAGCTGCCGAACATTCGCTCCTTCTTGCCGAGCCAAATGCACAAACTCTGTACGAAGTTGCATGGTGGATGCCTCTTGCCAGGACACAGGTCATCTCCTTGATGATGAGCAATGTGCCTATTAAAAAGTGTCCACCATGTCTCCGAACACCTGTCCACCATGTGTCCGGTACATACAGGGAGAGGGCTAGGGTGAGGGGCTTTTGATTTTTCTGAGTTCAACCTCGCCGGTGATCAAGATCCAAAGCAGGCGAGCTGACACTCGGCCTGGGTGGTTGCACTCGGTCCCTGTGGGAGCTGGCTTGCCAGCGATGACGGCCATTCAGCCGACCATCCTCTCACTGATGTACTTGTTGCACCCGTGGGCCAGCCTGCTGGCGATTGCGATTCTACAGGCGCCGCATCACTGCCCGACAAACCAGCGAAAATAAGGATTCCCACCATCCCCTTGCATCACCTCGCGAATGTCCCACGCCCACGCATCCCGATCGCCGTCATAGGCATGCAGGCTCGCCCGATAAAATTGCATCAGGCGCTGGCGGTGCGTTTGCATGCGTTCAGTGAATCCGGCGTCGGCATTCACCAGTGGCGGCGGCTGGTACAGATCGAGCAACGCCGGGAGCACCCGGGTAATCTCCTGACTGCGCACCCAGGGCGCGTATTCGATGCGTGGTTGATCGTCCGTCACGGCCGGGGCGTCGGCGGCAAAGCGTTCCAGGCCGGCGCGATCGGTGACCCAGGTCGCCAGCAGCGCGGCGGCTGAGCCGATGCCAACATCCTGCAGGGTGCTGCGCACGCTGTCCTGCTGGAAACGTTCGGTGATTTTCGTCGCGTCCAGGGTCATGGGTTGCAGCGAGCCGACCAGCAACATCTCATGGAATTCGCTGGTCCATAGCGAGGCGTAGGGGAAGACGTCGAGGAAGCTGCGCACCAGCGAGCGCGAGTCTTCGATGTTCTGTGTCGGCAGGGGCAGCCATTGCGCGACGATGCCCTGGTTTTGCAGACGGCTGGCGGCCAATTGGTAGAAGTCGCGCGAATACAGATTGACCACGCCGGCTGCCGACGGTGGTGGCGGTTCGAGGGTGATCAGGTCGTAGGTCTGCGCGCTGCGCAGCAGTTCCTGGCGACCATCGCGCAGGCGCACATCTACCCCCGGATCGCTGGCGGCGTTGAAATTGCCTTTGAACAGTGGCGCGGCTTTGACCACTGACGGCAGCAGTTCGGCAACCACACGCTGCTGCAGTCCGGGATAGCGCAGCAGGGCGCCAGCGGTAATGCCGGTGCCGAAACCGATCACCAGGGTCGAGCGCGGTTCGCCGTTGTGGATCAGTAGCGGCAGCAACGCCTGAATGCGCATGTAGCGCAGCGACGGCATGGCATCGCCGGTGTTGGATACGCCTTGAATGTACAAACGATGAAAGGTATTCGCGCCGCGGCCCTGAGCGACGACCGCCACGGTGCCGCCGCGGCCTTCTTCGTAGAACGCCAGGGTGCCGTTACGCGCACCGGGCAGCAGACCGGCGATTTTGTCGACCGGTGTCAGCAGCGCCACGGCTACCGAGACCAGTCCCAGCGCCACCACCGCCTGACGCCGTCCTTTTTTGACGTGGTGACCTTTGCGTACGGCAAAGTAACCGATGCCCGCAGCGATAACCGCTAGCAGTCCAAGGGTGCGCACCAACCCGAGCAAGGGGATCAGCACAAAGCCACACAGCATCACCCCGACGATCCCGCCCACTGTGTTGAACGCGACCACCGCGCCGACATCCCGGCCGACGCGTTGCTGGCCGACGCTCAAACGCAACGCCAGTGGAAACGCTGCGCCCAGCAACAGGGTGGGCACAAACACGATGCTCAGCGCCGCCACCGCAAAGCGCGCACTCATACCGGCCAGCTCACTGGCACTCAGGCTCAGCAGCCAGGTTTCCGCATGACTTTGTGCAAGCACCAGCCAGCGTCCGAGCAGGGCGATTTCCAGTAGTGCGATCAAGCCGGCGCCAGCAATCAGCAGACCGAACACGCCCCACGGATCGCGGATGCGCTCGACGCGGCGGGCGAGCAGGGCGCTGCCGATGAACAAGCCGGCCAGATAGGTCGCCAGCACCACGGCGAAAGCATAGGTACGGGTGCTCATGAACTGCACGATCGATTGCGACCACACCACTTCATAACCAAGCGCCACGCCACCGGCGACGGCGTACAGCCACAGCGCGGTGCGATCCGGGGCTTTTTCAGCGTGATGTTTGATGGGAGTTGTCGCAGCGGCTGGATGCTGACGGGCGAACCACAACGCGCCGGCTGCTGCGAGCAGGTTGAGCATCGCCGCAAAAAAGGCACTGCCGCGCACGCCGAGGCTGGCGATCAGCACAAACGCGGCGAGCAAGGTACCGACAATCGCGCCCAGAGTGTTCGCCGCATACAGTTGGCCGCCAGCCTTGCCCGGATCGTTGGCCAGTGCGCGCACCAGCACCGGCAGGGTGCCGCCCATCAACACGGCCGGAATGCCGACCAGGGTGAACGGCAGCAGCCAGGCGAACAGCCCGACATGCGTTTGCAGCCAGGCAAACGCACTCGCTGCAACACTCATGGCGACAGTCGTGCCCACTGCCAGGATCGCCACCAGCACTTCCAGCCCGGCATACAGCAACAGCGGTTGCGCCACACGGTCGGCCCAGCGTCCGAACAGCCAGCCGCCGATGGCCAGCCCGGCGAAAAAAGCGCTGATACCGGTGGTGATCGCATACACCTCGACCCCGACCACCAGCGACAATTGCTTGATCCACAGCACCTGATAGACCAGTGCGGCGGCGCCGGAGATGCATAGCAAAAGAGCAGGGATGAGCAAGGTCACAGAGGCGCTGGGCGAGGCGGATAGGGCCGAGGGCTTGCTGGCGATACGTGTGGACATTGCGAGGCCTTGGTTCGATTCGAAAATCATCATGACAATGCCGGCCTCATCGCGGGCAAGCCCGCTCCCACAAGGAACTCCGGTGATGACCGGTTTTGTGAACCACAGAGATACCTGTGGGAGCGGGCTTGCCCGCGATGGAGGCGACACGGTTTGACGTCAAAAAGGGCCGCCCACCGATGCGGGCGGGCGGCGATACAGCGGGTTTACTGAGCTTTTTTCATTTTCTCCTCGATACGCCGGTCCACGTCTTCGCGGATCTGGTCGATGCTGAAGCTCGCCGGACGTTGGCTCGGTGGATAGTCGACGAAGGTCTGCAGGAACTTCGCAGCGCGGCGGGTACCGTCGAAAATCAGATAGTCGTTTTTCGTCAGCCAATCATAGTACTGGTCAGACACGACATCGGCGCGTTCGTACGGGTCCATGCGCAGGTTGAACATTTTCGGCACCCGCAGGCAGGTGAACGGCTCGCTCCAGACTTGCAGGCCACCTGGGGCGCGCTGCTCACAGAACACCAGCTTCCAATCGTTAAAGCGCATGCTGACCAGCGCGCCGTCATCGTTGAAATAGTAAAACTCCTTACGCGCGCTCTTGTCGGTTTTGCCAGTCAGATAGTCCAACTGGTTGTAGCCGTCCAGATGCACCTTGAAGTTCTTGCCCCCCACGTCGGCCCCCTTGAGCAAGCGGTCCTTGATGTCGGTGTCGCCCACGGCTGCCAGCAGTGTCGGGAACCAGTCGAGACCGGAAAACATCTGCGTGGAGACTTCGCCCGCTTTGACTTTACCCGGCCAGCGAATCATCGCCGGAACCCGGTAGGCGCCTTCCCAGTTGGAGTTTTTCTCGTTGCGGAACGGCGTCGTTGCCGCATCCGGCCACGACCACTGGTTAGGGCCGTTGTCGGTGGTGTAGACCACGATTGTATTGTCGGTGAGCTTCAAATCATCAAGGGTCTTGAGCAACTTGCCAACGTCGCCGTCATGCTCAAGCATGCCGTCGGCGTATTCGTTGCCAACCATGCCGCTTTGCCCCTGCATGGATTCGCGTACGTGGGTGAACGCGTGCATGCGTGTGGTGTTCATCCAGACAAAGAACGGCTTGTCCGCCTTCGCCTGTTTCTCGATGAACGCCTGCGCGGCTGCGGTGGTTTCGTCGTCGATGGTCTCCATGCGTTTTTTGTTCAGCGCGCCGGTGTCTTCGATCTTGCCGTCGGCAAAACTGTGGATCACACCGCGTGGCGACGCTGCCTTGATGAACTCCGCGTCGTCCTTGGGCCAGTACGGGCGCTCCGGTTCCTCTTCGGCGTTGAGGTGATACAGGTTGCCGAAGAACTCGTCGAAACCGTGATTGGTGGGCAGGTATTCGTCTTTGTCGCCCAAGTGGTTCTTGCCGAACTGGCCGGTGGCATAGCCTTGGGCTTTGAGCGCTTGGGCGATGGTGACATCGCGGGCCTGCAAGCCGACCGGCACGCCGGGCATGCCGACTTTCGACAGGCCGGTGCGCAGCGGCGTCTGGCCGGTAATGAACGAGGATCGTCCGGCCGTACAGCTGTTTTCCGCATAGTAGTCGGTGAAGATCATGCCTTCTTTGGCGATCCGGTCGATGTTGGGGGTCTTGTAACCGACCACGCCCATGGAATAGGCGCTGATGTTGGTCTGGCCGATGTCATCGCCGAAGATCACCAGAATGTTGGGTTTTTCAGCCGCTGTGGCGGTTGCCGACAACGCCATCACCGAAGTCGCCACCAGGGCGAGCTTCGGTAGCCACTTGCGTATGCGAGTCATATGACTTGCTCCTTTCGCGGGGGTGGTTGTTTTTGCGACAAACGTTTATTGCAGTCCTGCAGCACGCTTTCTTTTATTGCACCTGCTCGGTGGCCAGCGGTTCGAACGGGTAGACACGCCGCCATTCGGCAGCCATGTCGACCACGGTCCAGCCGCGGGATTTCGCTTCGTCGAGAGCCAGGTCGAGCCGGCCAATGCTGGATTGGCGGTCATAGGCCCATTCGCGTTTGGCGTCGGTGTGATGCACCAGCCCCATGAATCGTTTGCCCGGCCCGGCGGCCGTCCACTGCAGCATCTGCAGGTCGCCGTCGGAATTGCCAAAGGCGAGGATCGGGCGTTTGCCGATGACCGCGTCGATGCTCTCCGGTTTACCGGGGCCGTCGTCGTTGTGCGCCAGTTTCGGCGTGCGCAGGATCGAGGCCTTGCCGTCCTTGTACTGGAACGAAGTAATGAACGTGGTGCCGATCACTTGCTCGGGCGGGATGCCATAGACCTTCTCGGCAAAGGCGCGCATGAAGCCGGTATCGCCACCGGAAACGATGTAGGTCTTGAAGTCCTGCTTGCGCAGGTAATCGAGCATTTCCAGCATCGGCTGGAAGATCATTTCGGTGTACGGCTTGCCGGTTTTTGGATGGCGCGCCTGGCTCAGCCAGGTTTTCGCGTAGTCATCGAAGGCTTCGGTGGTCATGCCGGTGTGGGTGGCGCCGACGATCTTCAGCACGCCTTCCATGCCGGTCGCGGCCAGCGCTTTGTGATCGCTCTCGAGGACCGCTTTGAACGGTTGGGTGGTTTTCCATTCCGGATGCTGCGCCGCAGTGCGCTTGATCTCGTCAAAGGCGAAGAGCAATTCGAAGTAGGCGGGTTGCTCACTCCACAACGTGCCGTCGTTGTCGAACACGGCGATCCGGTCGGCCGGTTTGACGAAGTCCTTGCTGCTCTGGTCGGTCACGGCCTGGACAAATTCGATGATGCTTTTTTTTGCCGGGCCTTCCTGCCACGACGGTAGCGGCTCGCTGGCCTGGGCGAGCAACGGCAGGGCCAGAGTAAACAGCAAGGCGAGTCCGAAACGTTGGCGGTACAGCATCGGGTTCGTCATGGGAAATCCTTCTCGTGAACGGGGTTGAGCGGACGCAGCGCCGGGGCCGTTTTTACCTGCTGCTGTTCGGCCTGACTTTGAAGCGTAGTCAAGGATTGGCGCAGTTGAACAAGTGTTTGCTCAGTGGTCGGTTGACGCCCGTAAAGCCCGCGTAACAGTTTTTGCAAACGCGGCCCGGCCGCCACCAGTTTCAGCCCCTGTCGGCTGCGCCGCAGCCACAGATACAGAGCGCTCAATTGCGCCGGGCGCGCTTGCAATTGGGCGTCGATTTGTTGCCTGGCGAACTCGGCGGATTGCAGCCATGCCGCGCGTTTGGCCTCACGTCGTGCCTGCCAGCGTTGCCGGAACCGTATGAACACAGGACGCAGCAGATAAACGGCACTGATCACGGCAACAAACACGGTCAGCCAAAGCAACCAGCGGATGGAAAAACGCAGTTGATCGCGACCCAGTTGCTTGAGGTCTTCAGTGATCGAGAACACCGGCTGATAAGCGCTGTTCGCCACTGCCTCGAAGGACACCGCCGGGACTTGTGCGCTACGCAGTTGTTTCGCCGTAGCGTCCCACCATTTCATCTCGATCGCCGGCAATGTGTATGAACCGGCCTGATCGACACGGTAGCTGACGCTGTCGATGCGTTGACCACCGAGAATATTGCCGCGACCGTCGTCCAGGGTGCTGACTTGCGGGGTTTGCACATAGCGACTCAGGCCATCGACATTGGCAAATTGAGCAATCGGCAGGCTCATCGCCAATGCGCCGTCCGCTTGCAGGGTCAACTGCCGGCTGACGCTGTCGCCGACTTTCAGCGGTGTGGCCGAGTTGACGACTGTTTGCGTAAAGCGCAGCGCCGTCGCCACCAGCGGCGTTTCACCCTCGGCAAAACCGGGCGGTCGCGCTGCGTCGAACTGCAACGGTTGGCTTTGTGCGCTGAGTTCTGCATTGGCCTGACCGGGCGTAGCGCGCACTGTCAGCGCCGGAATTTCGAAGGTTTGCGCGACGTTCGGGGTGATCAGGTAGCGGTAGCGCAAGCCGCTGTAAGCCACGCCGTCAAAGGTCTGATTGAGGTGTTGCGCCTGACCGTCCGGCGGCGTGACCAAGGCACCGTCGAGCTTGAGACCGGGCAGGGTGGCGGCGCTGGTGAACCAGGTGTCGGTGAGAACGTCGAGTTGCAGCTCGACCAGACCACCGACCATCGCGCCTTCAGCGGGTTGCAGATGGGCCTGGACTTTGAGCTGGGGCTCGGCGGCGAAGGCCTGGAGGATGAACAGGCAGCTCATGAGCAAGCTGATTTTTGTGAAGAATGATCGGGCCCCATCGCTGGCAAGCCAGCTCCCACAGGGGCTCGCTGTGTTGAGGCGAGGTTTGTCTACTCTGCAATACCCTGGGTCAGCGATGGCGGCAGCAGGTCTGAAAAAATTCATCGACTGGCTGCCTCCTGCTGATCCTGCAACCTGAACTTCTGCCGCAAGAACTTCGCCGGCGAGGTGGTCAGGTTCTGCAGCCACAGCGCATCGGAAGCCGCTTGTTCCGTCTTGATCGCTTTGCTCTGGCCCTTGCCCGGTGCCTTGTCGAACTTCACCTCGTCGGGTTTGGTTTCCGGCGCGTTTTGCTCGGCGCTTTCGGTGTCTTTCAACAGCGCTTGTGCCAAGGCCAGATTGGCGGTGGCTTCGGGGAACTGCGGCTGCAGTTTCAACGCCTGGCTATACGCGGCGATGGCCTGATCGAACTTGAAGCGGCGCACGTAGATATTGCCCAGATAGAAATAAGCCTGCGGTGTGTCCAGTCGGGCGAAGGTCGCCAACGCAAGGTCATAATCGGCTGCGTGGTAGGCCGCAACGCCTTTCCAGTACGGGTCGACGAACAGCGCCGCCGCCTGCGGCAAGTGATCGTGTTCGAAGGCCCAGCGGCCCTGCTGGTCGCGGGTGAAAAAGGCGTCGGTCAGTGCGTTGGCCTGCGCTGGCGCCGCTGGCCAGCCCAGGCCCACGGCTACCACAAGCCCGGGCAACCAGTTGACGCTCCAGCCTCTGCGCACGTTGAACAGTGCGAGCAGCAACAGCGGCCAGCACAACCAGTAGCCCGCGTCCTTCCAGTGCAATTCACGCTGTTCGGCGCTGCTGGTCTGAAAGTGCCGTTGCGCGTGCAACTCGATCCAGTCCAGATCGTCGCCATTGAGCGTCAGGCTGCCCAGCGGTGCATCAACCGCAGACGCCAGTTGCTTGAGCGCGGCCTGATCGAAGCTGCCCAGTACCGGGCGCCCGTTGGCATCGCTGCGTGGTTGGCCGTTGGCGCCCTGAATGGCGCCGCCGTCGACGTTGCCCACCGCCAGCACCAGCACCTGCAAGGCGCTACCGTGCAAACGCTGATCGAGCGCGTCGAGTTGCGCGGTGTCGGCGCCATCAGTGAGCAGCAGCAGGGTGCCGGGTGTTTTTTCCGCGTCGAGCAAGCGTTTCGCCTGATCGATTACGGCGCCAACGTTCTTGCCCGGTTTATCGATCAGCCCGGTGTTCAGGGCCTGGATAAACGTGTCGAGCAACGCCGGATCATCGGTCGCCGGCAACACCAGGTGCGCACTGCCAGCGTAGGCAATCAGTGCGGTACGTGCGCCGGCGCGGCGCTGGATCAGATCGTGCAGCTTGTGCTTAACGGTATCCAGCCGGGTTGGCTGCACATCGCTGGCGTCCATCGATGGCGACAGATCCACCGCGAGGATCAGTGGTGCGCGGTTTTCCAGAAAGTCGGGCCGGTCCTGTTCCCAGGTCGGACCGGCGGCGGCGAGCGCGCCAAGCATCAACAAGGCGCAGAGCCCATGCACCGGGCGCAGGCGCTCGTGATCTTCAGGCGTGACCAACAAATGCGGCAGCAGATGTTCGGCGATCTGCCCGCGCAAACGTCGTTGCAAGTCGCGGCCGCGGCGCCAGAGCAGCGGCAAAGACGCCGCGAACAGCGCGAGCAGCAACCATGCCGGGCGTAGAAAGTGCAGGTCGCTGAGGTTGATTTCCATCTCAGGCCTCCTCGCGCTGGCGAGCGAAGGCCAGCCGAACCCGCAGCAGGGCGCCGAGGTGATACAGCGCCAGCATCAGCAGCGCGGCCGTCAACGGCCAGTAAAACAGTTCGCGCTGCGGCTGATGGCTGAGGGTTTTCACCTGATGCGGCGTGAGGCGATCGAGGGTGTCGTAGACCTGATTCAGCGCGTTGCGGTCTTCGGCGCGAAAGAACTGACCACCGGTGCTCTGGGCGATTTGCTCCAGCGCTGGCAGATTGACCTTGGCCTCGCCCGACGCGCTCGGGTCGCCGATGCCGATGGTATGGATGATCACGCCTTTGCTGGCGGCCATTTGCGCCGCGTGGTCCGGGGTGATCGCGCTGCTGGTGTCATTGCCGTCGGTGAGCAGGATCAGCACCTTTTCCTGCTCGTGGGCCTGATCCAGCAACTTGAGACTCAAGCCGATGGCATCGCCTATTGCCGTATTGGGGCCGGCCATGCCGATGCCAGTGTCAGCGAGCAGCAGCGACAGGCTGGCGTGGTCGAGGGTCAGCGGCGCCTGCGGATAGGCGCCGCTGCCGAACACGATCAGGCCGAGGCGATCATCCTTGCGCTTGTCGATGAAACCTTGCACGACGTCTTTGACCGCTGCGAGGCGATTGATTTTCTCGCCGTTGGCATTGGTGAAATCTTCGGTTTCCATCGACTGCGAGAGGTCGATGGCGAGCATCAGGTCGCGCACCGGTTGTTGCCGTTCGAGGGGCTTTTCGACAAATACCGGGCGCGCGGCGGCGAGCAGGATCAGCGCCCAGACCAGCAGGTTGAGCAGCAGTTGCCAGTGATTGCGGCGGCTGCCGACAACGCCCGGCGCTTCGCCGACAGCGCGGCTCATCGCAGCAAAGAACGGCACGCGCACGGCACTGCGCGCTTCGTTGTAGGCGGGCAGATAGCGGTAAGCCAGCCAGGGCAGCGGCATCAGCAGCAACAGCCAAGGGTAATCAAGCTGCCACATGGTGATGCTCCACCCAGTATTGGCAGGTGTCGAACAGCGCCTGACGTTGCGGTGCGGGCAGAGCGCGCAGGGTGTCGTCGGGGGCGTAGGCGAGTTGCGCGAGTTGAGTGCTGAAGTCGCCGGGGAGCGGTTTTTTGCTGTGACGTTGCAGGAAGGCTTGCCAGTCGTCCTTCGTTAACGCCGCAATACCCTGTGGGAGCTGGCTTGCCAGCGATGGCGTGCTGTCAGTCAACGCCGATGCTGAATTTGATGGCCTCATCGCTGGCAAGCCAGCTCCCACAGGGATCGGGTTCCATCTTTGTGATGATGTGGGCATCGACAGCGCCACGCGCTTGAGCAGTTCCGGCAGTTCGCGCAAGGCATTCAAATCATCACTGCGCTCACGCAGTTGCGCCAGTCGCGCCAGGCCTTCGCGTCGATAAGCGTCTCTGCGCCATTGCCAATATCGGCGCAAACCGAGCAGCAATGCGGCGAGCAGCAACATCCCGAGCAGCACCCACCAACCCCACGTCTGCGGCGCGTAGCTGACCGGCGCGGGCAAGCCCAGTTCCTTGAGCTGGTCGATACTGGGGATGTTCTGGTTCACCGCCGTGCTCCGGCGCTTTTGCCCAGTTCGGCACGTAGCTGCTCGTGGGCGGTTTCGGCGCTGCTGAACATCATCAGCGGCACCTGACTGCGGCGCAGCAGGCTGGCGACGTCGTGCAGGCGACCGCTGAGAAAATCCCCCAGCGGCTGGCGTACGTTGCGCTTGTCGACCGCCAGTTCGACCTGTAACTCGCCCTGAGTGACCAACAAGCGGCCATTGCTCGGCAGTTTCAGCGCCAGCGGATCGTAGACCTGCAAGGCGATCACATCGTTGTGCGCCGCCAGTTGCCGCAGCAGTTGCAGGGTGCGCGGGCCAGCCCCGGCGAAGTCGCTGACGATGCAGATCAGATGATCGTGCCCGGCCAGCGCGAGGCAGCGTTGCAGGGCGGTGTCCAGTTGCGCTTCATCTTCGGCGTCAGGGTTGCTCGCGCTCAGCACCTGATTATGCTCGGCGACGCGGCTGAGCAACGCCTCCACCCGTTTGCGGCTGCGCAACGGCGCGACGCTGTCGATGCGCTGGTCGTTGAATACCAGCCCGCCAACGCGATCCCCGGCGTTGAACACCATCCACGCCGCCAACGCTGCAAGCTCGGCGGCAAGGGCAGATTTGAAGCTGCGCTGCGAGCCGAAGAACATCGACATGCGCTGGTCGACCAAAATCAGCGCCGGGCGGTCACGCTCCTCGGTAAAGGTGCGCACCACCGGTTTGCCGGTGCGCAAGGACGCGCGCCAGTCGAGGTGGCGCAAGTCATCGCCGGGCTGATAGCGGCGCAGCTCATCAAAATTCAAACCACGCCCGCGCAGCCGCGAAGCATGGTTGCCGGAAAGAATGCTGCCGCGTGGCTGGCGGGCGAGAAAACTCAGGTCACGGGCCTTGAACTCCAGCGCCATCAGTTGCGCAAGAGAGACATAGACCAGCCCGTCGGTGTTCATGCCGGAATCGCGACTTTATCAAGGATGCGATCCAGCACCTGGTCGGCGCTGACGCCATCCGCGACTGCGTCATAACTCAGTTGCAGGCGATGGCGCAGCACCGGATGCACCACCACGCGGACGTTGTCCGGGGAAACGAAATCCTGCCCCTGCAACCACGCATCGGCGCGCGCGCAACGGTCCAGACCGATACCGCCACGCGGACTGGCGCCGATGGTGATCCAGCGTGCCAGATCTTCGTCGTAATCGGCGGGATAGCGGGTCGCGTTGATCAGGTTGATCAGGTAGCTGTCGATGGCCGGCGAGACATGCACGGCGCTGACTTCCTTGCGCGCCGCGAAAATCACCTCCTGGGCGAGGTTGAAACCCTTGGCCGGCGCGGTGCTCGCGCCTTGGGCGAACTCTTCGTTACGCAGCAATCGCAGCACCTGACTTTCGTTTTCGGCGCTCGGGTAATCGAGCAGCACCTTCATCAGGAAACGGTCCATCTGCGCTTCCGGCAGCGGGTAGGTGCCTTCCTGCTCGATCGGGTTTTGCGTCGCCACGACGATGAACAGTTCCGGCAGCGCATGGCTGTTGCCGGCCACGGTGATCTGGCGTTCCTCCATGGCTTCGAGCAAGGCCGCCTGGACCTTGGCCGGGGCACGGTTGATTTCGTCGGCGAGAATCAGGTTGCCGAACAGCGGGCCGGGCTGGAAACGGATTTCGTTTTTGCCCTCGACCTGATGCAGCACCTCGGCACCGGTGATGTCCGAGGGCAGCAAATCCGGGGTGAACTGGATGCGGCTCATCTTCGCATCAAGGTGCCTGGCCAGCGCTTTGACGGTGCGGGTCTTGGCCAGCCCCGGCAGGCTTTCCAGCAGCAAATGGCCGTTGGCCAGGAGGCCGAGCAGGATCTGCCGGATGACTTGATCCTGACCGAGCACCGCTTCGGCGATGCTGGCTTGCAGGGCGTTGAGGTCGCTGAGCGCGGTCATGAGACAGTCCTTTGTGGCCGGGTCTAGAAAAATGCCAAGGTCAGGTTGACGCTGAAGCCGTTGCCTTCGGGGCGGTTTTTGGTGTCGAACTCAGGCACCCAGCGCGCGCTGATGTTGGCCTGGGCATCGGCGAATTTGCCGGACCAGCCGACTACCGGGCCGGCGCCGACCGAGCGGCCGCGATAGCCGTTGAACGTATTGGCGGTCTGGCCTTTGTCGTCGGTCAGTTGCTGGATATAACCGGCGGCGACTCCCGCGTTCCAGCCGTTGCCTAGACCATGGGTCCACAGCGCATCAAGGGTAAAGAGGTTGCCGTTGCGATAGTCGGTGGCGTCGTTCTCGGTGTAGAGCTCCAGTCCGCTGGACAGGGTGAACTCGCCGCCCTTGCCATCGAGGTGGGTAAAGGCCACGGTTGGCATGAAGGTGTAATTGTTCTGACCGGGGTTGGCCAGACGGTCCTTGTTATAGGCGCCGGTCGGTACGTAGATCGGCAATGACAGCGCGAGGTGATTGAGTTCGTCGAAGTGATAACCGGCGGCGAGCGGTGTGATCAGTGCATCGGCGATCTGCGTGCCGGAGTCGCTGTCTCCCAGCGTGCGGCCGCGCGGGCCGGTGATGCTTGCCTGGATGTCGGTGTACTGCACCGGCAGGCCCAACGCCGAAGCGAAGTTCCAGCGCCCGGTGCCGGTGTTCCAGACATGGGTCAGGTTGGCGATGGTGTAGGACACTTTCATGTCGATACCGCCACTGACCGCGCCGGAAATCGGCGCGCCATCGCTGCCCTTGAGCGAACCGTCGTACCAGATGCTGGTCAACGACATGACCCAACCGGGCTTCGGCGGCACGATGCCGGCGTTGGTGAACACCTGCTGGCCAGTGATCGGCCGACCGACGCCACCTTCGGCGGCGTACAGCGTAGGACTGCTGCACATGCACAGCGCCAGCAACGGGCGCATCACCAACGGATTGAACATCGGCCACGCTGCGCCGTCCCGCCCGCGCTGAAAATCAGTAATCCCGGCTCGACTGCAGATCATTTCCCGATTCCATGGTGTGTTTCAGGACAACAGGGTGCTGTTTCACCGCCCCTGCGTATTTCCGTTCTTTATCAAGCCTGTAAGACAGGTCCTTCTGAAACTAGCAGCTAATCGGGGGTTAGCCAGTCGAAGGAGTCAATTCCTTGGTGTAGGGGGAACAACGCACGTAGCGAGCTTGTCAGGTCTTTTTCACCTGCTCGCGAATACGCTGTTCTTGCTCACACAATGACGGCGACAGCTGTTCGCCGAAGTCGTCAGCAGAGAAAATCTGCCTGATCTCGATCTCAGCCTCGGTACCGGGCATCGGGTTGGGGCAACGCTTGACCCATTCGATGGCTTCTTCCTTCGATTTGACTTCCCAGACCCAATAGCCGGCGATCAGCTCTTTGGTTTCGATGAACGGGCCATCGATCACGCTGCGCTGGTCACCGGAGAACCTGACCCGTGCGCCTTTGCTGCTCGGGTGCAGACCATCGGCGCTGACCAGAACGCCGGCCTGGGCCAGTGCTTCGTTGAAATTGCCCATGGCGGTGAGCAGTTCTTCGCTGGGCATGACACCGGCTTCCGAATCGGCGCTGGCTTTGACAAGAATCATGAAACGCATGGCGGGTGCTCCTGAAAAAAAGGGAGGTTTCGCTAGCTGGTCGAATGGCGCAGCGCTGAATCGACACCATTTCACGCGATAACGCAAAAATAACTGTAGGAGTGAGCCTGCTCGCGATAGCGGTGTGTCAGAGATTCATACGTTGGCTGACACATCGCTATCGCGAGCAGGCTCACTCCTACAGGGTTGTATACAATTCCTCGTGCTCGCCCCCAACAATTCACCGAAGGGTTTAGCTCGCCAGGCCATTTCATGGTTAACTTCCGCCTCTTGCATGCTTTCCAATCAAAAACACCAGAAGGACTCAAGTCATGGCTCAAGTCACCCTCAAAGGCAATCCGGTTCAAGTCAACGGCCAGTTGCCACAAGCCGGTTCCAAGGCGCCAGCCTTTTCTCTGGTTGCCGGCGATCTGTCTGACGTCACCCTGAAAGACTTCGCCGGCAAGCGCAAAGTGCTGAACATTTTCCCAAGCGTCGACACCCCGACCTGTGCCACCTCTGTGCGCAAGTTCAACGCTCAGGCCAATGACATCAGCAACACCGTGGTGCTGTGCATTTCCGCTGACCTGCCGTTTGCTCAGGCGCGTTTCTGCGGTGCCGAAGGTCTGGAAAACGTCAAGAACCTGTCGACCCTGCGCGGTGCCGAGTTCATCGAAAACTACGGCGTCGCCATCGCTGACGGCCCGCTGAAAGGCCTGACCGCCCGCGCAGTAGTCGTGCTGGACGAAAACGACAAAGTCCTGCACAGCGAACTGGTCAAGGAAATCGCTGAAGAGCCAAACTACGAAGCGGCACTGTCCGTTCTCAAGTAAGGCTTTTACAATTGTTAACGGCCTGGCCCTGTCCAGGCCGTTTTCATTTGTGTATCAGGGTTTTGCCTCACACCTTGAAACGTAAGTGCAAGGTAAATTGCCGGTAAAGCTGCTTTGCTTAAATCCAGTCAGTGCTTATCGTTCAGCCTCCCGTAATAGAAGCCCACGCGCCCAATGGTCAATAACTCCATGCAATCGTCCTCCCGCAAATCCCGTCGCTGGCTGATCAGCCTGCTTGTCCTGTTGGTGATCGCCGTTCTGTGCTGGAAATTCTGGCCCGCCGGTTCCGCCCACAAGGAGGGCGGTGACAAGGCGGCCGGACACACCGGGCGTTCGGGGATGATGCGGCCGGGCTTCGGTGGCGGCACCGGGCCGATTCCGGTGCGCGTGGCACCAGCGGTAACGGGGGACTTCCCGCTGTATTACAAGGCGCTGGGCACTGTGACGGCGCTCAATACCATCAACGTGCGCAGCCGGGTCGGCGGCGAGCTGATGAAGATCAATTTCGAAGAAGGGCAAATGGTCAAGGCTGGCGACGTACTGGCCGAGATCGATCCGCGTCCGTACCAGAACGCCTTGCTCCAGGCCGAAGGCACCTTGCTGCAGAATCAGGCGCAGCTGAAGAATGCTCAGGTCGACGTCGAGCGTTATCGCGGCCTGTATAAAGAAGACAGCATCGCCAAGCAGACCCTGGATACCGCTGAAGCGCTGGTCGGCCAGTATCTGGGCACGGTCAAGACCAATCAGGCCGCGGTCAACGACGCCAAACTCAATCTCGAATTCACTAAAATCCGCGCACCGATTGCCGGGCGCGTCGGCTTGCGTCAGGTCGACGTCGGTAACCTCGTTACCGCCAACGACACCACCGCGCTGGCAGTGATTACCCAGACGCAGCCAATCAGCGTGGCGTTCACCTTGCCGGAAAACAGCCTCGACACCGTACTCGCACGCTATCGCAGCGGCGCCAAACTGCAGGCCGAAGCGTGGGATCGCGGCGACAGCAAACTGCAGGCCACCGGTGTACTGCAAAGCCTCGACAACCAGATCGACGTCGCCACCGGCACCCTGAAATTCAAGGCCCGTTACGATAACCGCGATCAGGCGCTGTTCCCCAATCAGTTCGTCAACGTCCACTTGCTTGCGGACACGCTGAAGGGCGTGGTGCTGGCACCGTCGGCGGCGATTCAGTTCGGCACCAACGGCACCTTCGTCTATGCGCTGGACGGCGACAAGAAAGTCACCATTCGCCAGCTGAAGATCGGCGCCAGTGATGGCGAGAACACCGTCGTCACCGAAGGGTTGGCGGCAGGCGACCGCGTGGTGCTGGAAGGCACCGACCGCCTGAAAGAGGGCAGTGAAGTGGAAGTGGTCAACGACAGCAATCAGGTGCCGACCACGCCGACCGAACACCTGCAAGGCAAATCCGCCGCCAACGCGCCGGACGCCGCCGTGACTGACAAGGCCAAGAAGGGCGCATGAACATTTCGCGGCTGTTCATCCTCCGACCGGTAGCCACCACCCTGAGCATGCTGGCCATTGTTCTGGCCGGTCTGATCGCTTATCGCCTGTTGCCGGTGTCGGCGCTGCCGCAGGTCGATTACCCGACCATCCGCGTCATGACCCTGTATCCCGGCGCCAGCCCGGATGTAATGACCAGCGCAGTCACGGCGCCGCTCGAGCGCCAGTTCGGGCAGATGCCCGGCCTGACGCAAATGGCTTCGACCAGTTCCGGCGGCGCTTCGGTGCTGACCCTGCGCTTCAGCCTCGACATCAATATGGATGTCGCCGAGCAGCAGGTGCAGGCGGCGATCAACGCGGCGACCAATCTGCTGCCGACCGACTTGCCGGCACCACCGGTGTACAACAAGGTCAACCCGGCGGACACCCCGGTGCTGACACTGGCGATCACTTCGAAAACCATGCTGCTGCCCAAGCTCAACGATCTGGTCGATACGCGCATGGCGCAGAAGATCGCCCAGATCAGCGGGGTCGGCATGGTCAGCATTGCCGGCGGTCAGCGTCAGGCGGTGCGGATCAAGGTCAACCCGGAGGCTCTGGCGGCGAACAGCCTGAACCTGTCGGACGTGCGCACGTTGATCAGCGCCTCCAACGTCAACCAGCCGAAGGGCAACTTCGACGGCCCGACGCGGGTGTCGATGCTCGATGCCAATGACCAGCTGACTTCGCCCGAGGACTACGCCAACCTGATCCTCGCCTACAAGAATGGCGCGCCGCTGCGGCTCAAGGACGTCGCCGAGATTGTCGATGGTGCCGAGAACGAGCGTCTGGCGGCATGGGCCAACCAGAATCAGGCGGTGTTGCTGAACATTCAACGCCAGCCCGGTGCCAACGTGATCGAGGTGGTCGACCGCATCAAGGCATTGCTGCCGAGCATCACCGACAACCTGCCGGCCGGCCTCGACGTGACGGTGCTTACCGACCGTACCCAGACCATCCGTGCTTCGGTCACCGACGTGCAGCATGAACTGCTCATCGCCATTGCTCTGGTGGTGATGGTGACGTTCCTGTTCCTGCGCCGTTTCAGCGCGACGATCATTCCTTCGGTGGCCGTACCGCTGTCGCTGATCGGCACGTTCGGCGTGATGTACCTGGCCGGTTTCTCGGTCAACAACCTGACCCTGATGGCGTTGACCATCGCCACCGGTTTCGTGGTCGACGACGCGATCGTCATGCTCGAAAACATTTCGCGCTTCATCGAGGAGGGTGACAGCCCGATGCAGGCCGCGCTCAAGGGCGCCAGACAGATCGGCTTCACCCTGATTTCCCTGACCCTGTCGCTGATCGCCGTATTGATTCCGCTGCTGTTCATGGCCGATGTGGTCGGGCGCTTGTTCCGCGAATTCGCAATTACCCTGGCGGTGGCGATCCTGATTTCGCTGGTGGTGTCGCTGACCCTGACGCCAATGATGTGCGCACGCTTGCTCAAACGTGAACCGCAAGAACACGAGCAAGGCCGTTTTTATCGGGCCAGTGGCGCGTTCATCGACTGGATGATCGCCGGCTACGGGCGCATGTTGCAGTGGGTGCTCAAGCATCAGCCGCTGACCTTGCTGGTGGCCATCGGCACGCTGGCGCTGACGGTGTTCCTCTACATGGTGGTGCCGAAGGGCTTCTTCCCGGTACAGGACACCGGCGTGATCCAGGGGATTTCCGAAGCGCCGCAGTCGATTTCCTTTGCCGCCATGGGCGAGCGCCAGCAGGAGCTGGCCCGGGTCATCCTCGAAGACCCTGCGGTGCAAAGCCTGTCGTCGTATATCGGTGTCGATGGCGATAACGCCACCCTCAACAGTGGCCGCTTGCTGATCAATCTCAAGCCCCACAGCGAGCGCGATCTGAGCGCCAGTGAAGTGATCGCGCGTCTGCAACCCAAGCTCGACAAACTGGTGGGTATCCGCCTGTTCATGCAGCCGGTGCAGGACCTGACCATCGAAGACCGCGTCAGCCGCACCCAATACCAGTTCAGCATGTCCTCGCCGGACGCCGAGCTACTGAGTCAATGGAGCGGGCGGCTGGTCGAGGCGCTGGCCCAGCGTCCGGAACTGACCGACGTTGCCAGTGACCTGCAGGACAAGGGTTTGCAGGTCTATCTGGTGATCGACCGCGATGCCGCTTCACGCCTGGGCGTTTCGGTGTCGAACATCACCGATGCGCTGTACGACGCCTTTGGCCAGCGGCAGATCTCGACCATCTACACCCAGGCCAGCCAGTACCGCGTGGTGCTGCAGGCGCAGGCCGGCGAACGCATCGGCCCGCAGGCGCTGGATCAGATCCACGTCAAGACCACCGACGATGCGCAGGTGCGCCTGTCGAGCCTGGCCCACGTCGAAGAGCGACAGGCACAACTGGCGATCACCCATATCGGCCAGTTCCCGGCGGTGATGATGTCCTTCAACCTGGCCCCCGGCGTGGCGCTGGGGCATGCGGTGGACGTGATCGAACAGGTGCAGCAGGACATTGGCATGCCGGTCGGCGTACAGACTCAGTTCCAGGGCGCGGCCGAAGCCTTCCAGGCGTCGCTGTCGAGCACCTTGCTGCTGATTCTGGCGGCGGTGGTGACCATGTACATCGTGCTCGGCGTGCTGTACGAGAGCTATATCCACCCGATCACGATCCTTTCGACCCTGCCTTCGGCGGCGGTCGGCGCGTTGCTGGCGCTGCTGCTCAGCGGCAACGATCTGGGCATGATCGCGATCATCGGCATCATTTTGCTGATCGGCATCGTGAAAAAGAACGCGATCATGATGATCGACTTCGCCCTTGATGCAGAACGCACTCAGGGCATGGCCCCGGAACAGGCGATCTATCAGGCAGCGCTGCTGCGCTTCCGGCCGATTCTGATGACCACGCTGGCGGCATTGTTTGGCGCGGTGCCGTTGATGCTCGCCACAGGTTCTGGCGCCGAACTGCGCCAGCCGCTGGGTCTGGTCATGGTCGGCGGCTTGCTGGTGAGCCAGGTGCTGACGCTGTTCACCACACCGGTGATCTACCTGTACTTCGACCGCCTCGGCCGACGCTTTGGCAAGCGCCAGGCTGACGCTGAAGAGGTCTCGGTATGAAAGCAGCTACAAGCAGCAAGCTTCAAGCTGCAAGAATAAAGCGGGCTCACTGCAAGCTTGTGGCTTGTGGCTTGCAGCTTGCAACTGGTGGCCGCCACTTATGAATCTCTCCGGTCCGTTCATCAAACGCCCCGTGGCGACCATGCTGCTTTCATTGGCCATCATGCTGCTCGGTGGCGTGAGTTTCGGTCTGTTGCCGGTTTCGCCGCTGCCGCAGATGGATTTCCCGGTGATCGTCGTGCAGGCCAGCCTGCCTGGTGCCAGCCCGGAGGTGATGGCCTCGACCGTGGCGACGCCGCTGGAACGTTCGTTCGGTGCAATCGCCGGCGTCAACACCATGAGCAGCCGCTCCAGCCAAGGCTCGACCCGGGTCATTCTGCAGTTTGACCTCGACCGCGACATCAATGGCGCGGCGCGGGAAGTGCAGGCAGCGATCAACGCTTCGCGCAATCTGCTGCCGAGCGGGATGCGCAGCATGCCGACCTATAAAAAGGTCAACCCGTCGCAGGCGCCGATCATGGTGCTGTCGCTGACCTCGGACGTGCTCGAAAAAGGGCAGCTCTACGACCTCGCGTCGACCATCCTTTCGCAAAGTCTTTCGCAGGTGCAGGGTGTCGGCGAAGTGCAGATCGGCGGCAGTTCGCTGCCGGCGGTGCGCATTGAGCTTGAGCCGCAGGCGCTGAACCAATACGGCGTGGCGCTTGACGATGTGCGCAAGACCATCGCCGAAGCCAACGTGCGCCGGCCCAAAGGTTCGGTCGAGGACGGTCAGCGCCTGTGGCAGATCCAGGCCAATGACCAGTTGGAGAAGGCCAAGGATTACGAGTCGCTGATCATCCACTACGCCGACGGCGCGGCGCTGCGTCTCAAGGACGTGGCCAAGGTCAGCGATGGCGTCGAAGACCGTTACAACAGTGGTTTCTTCAACAATGACGCGGCGGTGCTGCTGGTGATCAACCGCCAGGCCGGCGCCAACATCATCGAGACCGTCAACGAGATCAAGGCGCAATTGCCAGCCTTGCAAGCGGTGCTGCCGGCCAGCGTCAAGCTGAACCTGGCGATGGACCGCTCGCCGGTGATCAAGGCCACTCTGCACGAAGCGGAAATGACCCTGTTGATAGCCATCGCCCTGGTGATTCTGGTGGTATTCCTGTTTCTGGGGAATTTCCGCGCTTCGCTGATCCCGACCCTGGCGGTGCCGGTGTCGCTGGTCGGCACCTTTGCGGTGATGTACCTGTATGGTTTCTCGCTGAACAATCTGTCGCTGATGGCGCTGATTCTTGCCACCGGTCTGGTGGTGGACGATGCGATCGTGGTGCTGGAGAACATTTCCCGGCACATCGACGAAGGCGTCAAACCGATGCAGGCCGCGTACCTCGGCGCCAAGGAAGTCGGTTTCACCTTGCTGTCGATGAACGTCTCGCTGGTGGCGGTGTTCCTGTCGATTCTGTTCATGGGCGGGATTGTCGAGAGCCTGTTCCGCGAGTTTTCGATCACTCTCGCGGCGGCGATCATTGTCTCGCTGGTGGTCTCCCTGACCTTGACGCCGATGCTCTGCGCACGCTGGCTCAAGCCGCACACGCCGGGTCAGGAAAATCGCCTGCAACGCTGGAGCCAGCTGACCAACGACTGGATGGTCGACAAGTACGCCAGCAGTCTCGACTGGGTGCTGCGCCACCGCCGTCTGACGCTGCTCAGCCTGTTGATCACCGTCGCGGTCAACGTCGCCCTGTACGTGGTGGTGCCAAAAACCTTCATGCCCCAGCAGGACACCGGCCAGTTGATCGGTTTCGTGCGCGGCGACGACGGCCTGTCGTTCAGCGTGATGCAGCCGAAAATGGAAATCTTTCGCCGTGCCGTGCTCAAGGACGCAGCGGTGGAAAGCGTCGCCGGGTTCATCGGTGGCGGCAACGGCACCAATAATGCGTTCATGCTGGTGCGCCTGAAGCCGATCAAGGACCGCCAGCTCAACGCACAGAAAGTCATCGAACGCCTGCGCAAGGAAATGCCCAAGGTGCCCGGTGCACAACTGATGCTGATGGCCGACCAGGACCTGCAATTTGGCGGCGGCCGCGAGCAGACCACTTCGCAGTACAGCTACATTCTGCAAAGCGGTGATCTAGGCGAGCTGCGCAAGTGGTACCCGAAAGTGGTCACCGCGTTGCGTGCCTTGCCCGAGCTGACCGCGATTGATGCCCGAGAAGGCGCGGGGGCTCAGCAAGTCACGCTGATCGTTGATCGCGATCAGGCCAAGCGCCTGGGTATCGACATGGACATGGTCACCGCCGTGCTCAACAACGCCTACAGCCAGCGGCAAATTTCAACCATCTACGACAGCCTCAACCAGTATCAGGTGGTGATGGAGGTCAATCAGAAATATGCCCAGGACCCGGTGACGCTCAAGCAGGTGCAGGTGATTACCGCCGATGGCGCGCGCGTGCCGCTTTCGACCTTCGCCCATTACGAAAACAGTCTCGAAGACGACCGCGTCAGCCATGAAGGCCAGTTCGCCTCCGAGAGCATCGCGTTCGACATGGCTGAAGGCGTGACGGTGGAGCAGGGCAGCGCGGCCATCGAGCGGGCGATCGCCAAAGTCGGCTTGCCGGAAGACGTGATCGCGAAAATGGCCGGCACCGCCGACGCCTTTGCCGCGACGCAAAAGAGCCAGCCGTTCATGATTCTCGGCGCACTGCTGGCGGTGTATCTGGTCCTCGGCGTGTTGTATGAAAGCTATATTCATCCGCTGACCATTCTTTCCACGCTGCCGTCGGCGGGTGTCGGGGCGTTGCTGTCAATCTACTTGCTGGGTAGCGAGTTCAGCCTGATTTCCCTGCTTGGCCTGTTCCTGCTGATCGGCGTGGTGAAGAAAAACGCCATTCTGATGATCGACCTTGCGTTGCAACTTGAACGCCATCAGGGCCTGTCGCCGCTGGAATCGATCCGCAGCGCCTGCCTGCAACGGCTGCGACCGATTCTGATGACCACGCTGGCGGCGATTCTCGGTGCCTTGCCGCTGCTGCTCGGCCGTGCCGAGGGTGCGGAAATGCGCCAGCCGCTGGGTCTGACCATCATTGGCGGGCTGGTCTTCAGCCAGATACTCACGCTTTACACCACCCCGGTGGTTTACCTCTATCTCGACAAGCTGCGCCATCGTTTCAACAAATGGCGTGGCGTGCGTACTGACGCCGCTCTGGAAACTCCGCTATGACTGACCGTTCGCTCTTCAATCTGGCCACTGCACGGGGCTCGCGTTTGCTGAGTCTGTCGCTGTGCGTGGCGATGCTCAGTGCCTGCGCTGTCGGCCCGGATTATCAACGCCCGCAGACGGCTGAAATCGCTCAGTACAAGGAAGCCGCAGGCTGGACCCAGGCTAACCCGAGCGATGCGCTGGCCCGCGGCGCCTGGTGGGAGTTGTATGGCGATCAACAGCTCAACGGGCTGATCGAGAAACTCAACAGCTCCAACCAGACCGTCGCCCAGTCGGAAGCCCAGTATCGCCAGGCCCAGGCTTTGGTGCGCAGCGCGCGCGGGGCGTTTTACCCCAGCGTCGACCTGAGCGTGGGCAAGACTCGCTCCAGCCAGGGCACCGGCAGCAGCAGTTCGAGCCTGAGCAGTTCTTCCAGTGGTATCCGCGATACCTACAACGCCGAGCTGGGTGTCAGTTGGGAAGCCGACGTCTGGGGCAAACTGCGCCGAGGCCTCGAAGCCGACGAGGCCAGCGCCCAGGCCAGTTTTGCCGATCTGGCGGCGATGCGCCTGAGCCAGCAGTCGGAACTGGTGCAGAACTACCTGCAATTGCGCGTGATCGATCAGCAGAAACGTTTGCTCGAAGCGACCGTTGCGGCTTATCAGCGGTCGTTGCAGATGACCCAGAACCAGTACCGCGCCGGGGTTTCCGGGCGTGACGCGGTCGCGCAGGCGCAGACCCAGCTGAAAAGTACCCAAGCCGATCTGGTCGACCTGATCTGGCAACGCGCGCAATTCGAGAACGCCATCGCCGTGCTCACCGGGCAAGCGCCGGCCGACTTCAGCATTGCCGAAGTGCAGACCATCCCGAAACTGCCGCAGGTGCCGGTGAGTCTGCCGTCGCAATTGCTGGAACGCCGTCCGGACATTGCTTCGGCCGAGCGCTCGGTCATTGCTGCCAACGCCAATATCGGCGTGGCGAAAGCCGCGTATTACCCGGATCTGACCCTGAGTTTGAGTGGCGGCTACAGCAGCAGTACCTCGCAGAACCTGATCAGCCTGCCGAACCGTTTCTGGTCGGTGGGGCCGAAACTGGCGCTGCCGTTGTTCGACGGCGGCCAGCGCTCGGCGGAAGTCGACCGCACCGAGGCGGTATACGACCAGACCGTGGCCCAGTACCGGCAGACCGTGCTCGACGGTTTCCGCGAAGTGGAAAACTATCTGGTGCAGCTCAAGGTGTATGAAGAAGAAGCCGCGGTGCGTCAGGAAGCGCTCGACGCGGCGCGCGATTCCTTGCGCCTGACGGAGAACCAGTACAAGGCGGGACTGATCGCTTATATCGACGTGGTCGTGGTGCAAGCCACGGCGCTGAGCAACGAGCGCAGCGTGCTGAATATCCTGCAAAGCCGTTTGATCGCCAGCGTGCAGTTGATCGCGGCACTGGGCGGTGGTTGGGATGGCCAGCTGGAAGTCAGCGACACGCAATAACTGGCCGAACACATGTGGGAGCGAGCCTGCTCGCGAAAGCGTCCGCACAGTCACTGCCCGCATGGATCGTTCCCACGCTCCTGCGTGGGAATGCCTCTACGGACGCTCTGCGTTCGGCTTTGGATGGGCCGCGGAGCGTCCCGGGCTGCATTCCCACGCGGAGCGTGGGAACGATCAAGCGAGCCTGCTCGCGAAAGCGGCCGCACGGTCACTGCCCGGATGGATCGTTCCTACGCTCCTGCGTGGGAATGCCTCAACGGACGCTCTGCGTTCGGCTTTATATGGGACGCGGAGCGTCCCGGGCTGCATTCCCACGCAGAGCGTGGGAACGATCAGCGCTTCAGAAATCTGCGAACCGGCCGATTGTAAGACGATCTGACACCGCTTCATCGGCTTGATGGCCATTTGATAACTTTGTCAGTGCGTTCTTCCGCGCAATCAGTACAATCGCCGCATTTACCCGACCGAGAATGGACGCGATTGTGCGTTGGGTGTCCACGAGAATCCCCATGCTCATCGGTAGTTATTCCTCCACTCTGGTTTTCATTTCGTTGTGCGTGGCGATCCTCGCTTCCTATACCGCACTTGATCTCACCGGCCGCATCGCCACCGCCAAGGGCCGCGCTGTGCATTTCTGGACGGCCGGCGGCGCGTTCGCCATGGGCATTGGGGTCTGGTCGATGCACTTCATCGGCATGCTCGCCTTCAAGCTGCCGATCGATCTGGGTTACGACATTGTCCTCACCGCGCTGTCGCTGCTGATCGCCGTGCTGTCCTGCGGCTTTGCCCTGTGGCTGGTCAGCCAGCCGAAGCTGCCGATCCTGCAGCTGGGCTTCGGCGCGCTGATCATGGGGGCCGGCATCAGTGCCATGCATTACACCGGCATGGCGGCGATGCGCATGATGCCCGGCATCGATTACGATCCAGCGCTATTCGGCGCCTCGTTGCTGATCGCCGTCGGCGCTTCGGCCGCAGCGCTGTGGATCGCTTTCCGACTGCGCCAGCATTCGCCGTACGTGCGGCTGATTCGCGCGGGTGCGGCGGTGATCATGGGGGTCGCCATCGTCGGCATGCATTACACCGGCATGGCCGCTGCGCAATTTCCGGCGGGCAGTTTCTGCGGCGCCACCCTTGACGGTCTGAAAGGCAACGGCCTCGACGGGCTGGTCTTGATCACCACGCTGGCGGTGCTGTCGATTGCCTTGCTCACCTCAATCCTCGATGCGCGCCTTGAAGCGCGTACCGCCGACCTCGCACACTCGTTGACCGTGGCCAACCGCGAACTCACCCAGCTGGCGCTGCACGACCCGCTGACCGGCCTGCCGAATCGCATGCTGCTCGACGACCGCATCAATCAGGCGATGAAAAAGGTCGACGAGCACGGCGGCTGCTTCGCCTTGATGTTCATCGATCTGGACGGCTTCAAACCGGTCAACGATGCGTTCGGCCATCACATGGGTGATCAGTTGCTGCGCGAAGTCGGTGTGCGCCTGCGTGAAGACTTGCGCGGCCAGGATACGCTGGCGCGGATCGGCGGCGATGAATTCGTCCTGCTGGTGCGTCTGAGCGAACCCAATGATGCGCTGGGCCTGGCCGCGCGTCAGGTTGGCTTGATTGCCCAGGCGTTCCGCGTCGCCGACCATGACCTGCAAATCTCCGCCAGCGTCGGCATCGCCCTGTATCCGGGCAACGGCCAGAACGCCCAGGAACTGCTGATGAACGCAGACGCGGCGATGTACCACGCCAAGGGCGGCGGGAAAAACGGCTACAGCTTTTTCGATGCTTCGATGAACAACAACGCGCGCAAGCAGTTGCAGTTGCTGCAGGACCTGCGCGCGGCGCTGGAGCACAGCCAGTTCAGCCTGCATTACCAGCCCAAGTTCGACGCCGGCAATGGCCGCGCGGTCGGGGCGGAGGCGTTGTTGCGCTGGCAGCATCCGGTGCACGGCATGCTGATGCCGGACAAATTCATCGAACTGGCGGAGAAAAGTGGCCTGATCATTCCGATTGGCGAATGGGTGCTCAACGAGGCCTGCCGACAGATGCGCGAATGGTTCGTGCTCGGTTACACCGACTGGCGTATCGCCGTGAACCTCTCGGCCTTGCAGTTCTGCCACACCGGACTGGTGCGCAGCGTAGCCAAAGCCTTGGCCACCCATCATTTGCCAGCGAACAGCCTGACTCTGGAAATCACCGAAACCACGGCGATGAGCGATGCCGATGCGAGCATGACCGTATTGCAGGAACTGTCGGACATGGGCGTCGACCTGTCGATCGACGATTTCGGCACCGGTTATTCCAGCCTGATGTACCTCAAGCGCCTGCCAGCCAACGAGCTGAAGATCGATCGCGGTTTTGTCCGCGATCTGGAACACGACAGTGATGACGCGGCGATTGTCTCGGCGATCGTGGCGCTGGGGCAGGCGTTGGGTCTGCGGATTGTTGCCGAAGGGGTCGAAACCGGGGTGCAGCAGAAGTTTCTGACGCAGTTGGGCTGTGATTCCTTGCAGGGCTATCTGCTCGGGCATCCGATGCCAGCCGAGCGATTCATGCAGGACATAGTGCGTGGCGAGGCGTTGGCGTTGGCGCTGGCCTGATCGACCGCGTCATCGTTCTTCGCGAGCAGGCTCGCTGCCACAGGGGAGCGCATGCAAAACCCGGCAATGACGGTTATTCTTGGCCCCGACTGTCACGTGTGCATTTGGGGGAAAGGCCAGCATGGATAAAGTCATCGTGATCACCGGCGGCGGGCGCGGCATCGGCGCCGCTACGGCGCTGTTGGCTGCCGCGCAGGGCTATCGGATCTGCATCAACTATCAGTCGGATGAACAGGCCGCGCAAAGCGTGCTGGAGCAAGTCCGTGCCTTGGGCGCCCAAGCCATTGCAGTGCGCGCCGACGTCAGTATCGAAGACGAAGTGATTGCGCTGTTCCATCGCGTCGACATCGAGCTGGGCCGGGTCACCGCACTGGTGAACAACGCTGGCACCGTCGGGCAAAAGTCGCGGGTCGATGAGATGTCCGAATTCCGTATTCTGAAAATCATGAAAACCAACGTGCTGGCGCCGATCCTCTGCGCCAAGCACGCGATCCTGCGCATGTCGCCCAAGCATGGCGGTCAGGGTGGCAGCATCGTCAACGTCTCGTCAGTGGCTGCGCGCCTCGGCTCGCCCAACGAATACGTCGATTACGCCGCCTCCAAAGGCGCGCTCGATACCTTCACTATCGGGCTTTCCAAAGAAGTGGCGGGCGAGGGCATCCGGGTCAATGCGGTGCGTCCGGGTTACATCTATACCGATTTCCACGCGTTGAGCGGCGACCCCGACCGGGTCAGCAAGCTGGAATCGGCGATCCCGATGGCCCGTGGTGGCCGCCCGGACGAAGTGGCGGAGGCGATTGTCTGGTTGTTGTCGGACAAGGCGTCGTATGCGACGGGGACGTTTGTGGATCTGGGGGGCGGGCGCTGAGCTTCCAGATTGATGTTGCTTGACCCGGCCTCTTCGCGAGCAGGCTCGCTCCCACAGTAGATTTGTGTATACAGAACCAATGTGGGAGCGAGCCTGCTCGCGAATGGGCCAGTCCAGGCAATATCAATCTGTCAGAACGACCGCACAATCCGCCCCAACGTCTCCATGGCCTTTTCCGAATCTTCGGTCCACGGGCTGCCATAGTTCAGGCGAATGCAATTTCGAAAGCGCTGGGTCGGCGAGAAAATCGGCCCCGGCGCGATGCTGATGCCCTGGGCCAGCGCCATTTGAAACAACTTCAGCGAATCCATCTGCGGTGGCAATTCGAGCCACAAGAAGTAACCGCCTGCCGGTTGACTGACTCGCGTCTGTGCCGGGAAATAGCGGGCAATGGCCGCGAGCATGGCGCTTTGCTGTTCCTCCAGCGCATAGCGCAATTTGCGCAGGTGACGGTCATAACCGCCGTGTTGCAGGTAATCGGCAATCGCCGCTTGCGCCGGCATCGAGGCGCACAGCGAGGTCATCAGTTTCAGTCGTTCGATTTTCTGCGCATAGCGCCCGGCGGCAACCCAGCCGATGCGGTAGCCGGGGGCGAGGCTTTTGGCGAACGAGCCGCAATGCATGACCAGCCCTTCGGTATCGAACGCCTTGGCCGGCTTCGGTGCGTGCTGTCCGTAATACAGTTCGGCGTAGACATCGTCTTCAATCAGCGGCACCTGGTGCTCACGCAGCAATTCGACCAGTTCCTGCTTTTTCGCCTCGGGCATGGTCGCGCCCATCGGGTTCTGGAAACTGGTCATGCACCAACAGGCCTTGATCGGATGGCGTTCCAGCGTCTGCGCGAGCACGCCGAGGTCGATGCCGTCGCGCGGATGCACGGGGATTTCCACGGCTTTGAGTTTGAGCCGTTCGAGCACTTGCAGGCTGGCGTAGAACGCCGGGGCCTCGATGGCGACCAGATCGCCGGGTTCGGTCACCGCTTGCAGACACAGGTTCAGCGCTTCGAGGGCGCCGTTGGTGATCAGCAATTCTTCCATCGGCAGCATCAGCCCGCCGACCATGTAGCGCAGGGCGATTTGCCGGCGCAATTGTGGATTGCCCGGCGACATGTCGGTGACGACCATGCGGGGGTCCATCTCGCGCGCGGCGCTGGCCAGCGAGCGCGACAGCCGCTGCAGCGGGAACAAAGTCGGGCTGGGAAACGCCGAGCCGAAGGGCACGGTGGTCGGGTCCTTGATCGAATCGAGCACCGAGAACACCAGTTCGCTGACGTCGACTTCGGTGGACTCATTGACCTGATGGCTGATCACCGGCTCGGAAAACGGGCTCGGCGCATGGGTGTTGACGAAATAGCCGGAACGCGGCCGCGCGCGGATCAGGCCGCGACGCTCTAGCAGGTAGTAGGCCTGAAACACCGTCGACGGGCTGACGCCGTAGGTCTGGCTGGCGTAACGCACCGACGGCACCCGCTGGCCGGGGCCGAGGACGCCGGAGCGGATCAGTTCAGCGATGTCGTCGGCGAATTTTTCGTAGCGTTTCATCTTGTGTCCGCATTGGGTTTCATTCTGGAAAACCGTGTTGCCTTCATTCGCGAGCAGGCTCGCTCCCACACTTGAGCGCATTCCCTTGTGGGAGCGAGCCTGCTCGCGAAGGCCGCGCCGCAGTCTAACGGCTCAACGATTCATCGGCGCGACAAACCTGCTCGTCGCCACGCTGTAGACCTGTGGCTCGTCGCTGTCGGCAATCTTGAAACTCAACGTCTGCGAGCTGCTGCTCGGGCGTTCGCTGGTCATCGCCACGGACACCGGCACATCGACAATCTCGCCGGGCGCCAGGCTCAGCTCGGTCCGGCCTTGCAACTGGAAGCCATCCGCGTCGACCAGGCTCAGGTTGTAGCTCTGCCGTTGTTGGGTCTTGTTGATGACTTTGAGGCTGTAGATGTTCTCGATCTGCCCCGACGCATTCTCGCGAAACAGTCCGCGATCCTTGGTCACGTCCAGCGAGACCATCGGCCGCTGCACCAACGCCCACGCCAACGCGCCAATCATCACCAACAGCACCAGCGTGTATCCGATCAGACGAGGACGCAGCAAATGCGTCTTGCCGCCCTGCAATTGGCGCTCGGAACTGTAGCGGATCAGGCCGCGCGGGTAGTTCATCTTGTCCATGATCGAGTCGCAAGCGTCGATGCATGCCGCGCAACCGATGCACTCCATCTGCAAGCCGTCGCGGATGTCGATACCGGTCGGGCAGACCTGCACGCACAGTTGGCAATCGATGCAATCGCCAAGTCCGGCTTCTACAGGTTTGATTTCGCGTTTGCGCGGGCCGCGGTTTTCGCCACGGGCGGCGTCGTAGGCGATGGTCAGGGTGTCCTTGTCGAACATCACGCTCTGGAACCGCGCATACGGACACATGTGCATGCACACCGCCTCGCGCAGCCAACCGGCGTTGATGTAGGTGGCGGCGGTGAAGAACAACACCCAGAACAGGCTGACCCCGCCGATCTGCAAAGTCAGCAGCTCCTCGGCGAGTGGGCGGATAGGCGTGAAGTAACCGACGAAGGTCAGCCCGGTGAGCACGCTGATCGCCAGCCACAAGGTGTGCTTGGCCGCGCGGCGTGCCAGTTTGTTCAAGGTCCACGGCGCGGCTTGCAGTTTGATCCGCTGGTTGCGTTCGCCTTCGGTGATTTTCTCGCACCACATGAAAATCCATGTCCACGAACTTTGCGGGCAGGTATAGCCGCACCAGACGCGGCCGGCGAACACGGTGATGGCGAACAGGCCGAACGCGGCAATGATCAGCAGCGCCGACAACAGAATGAAATCCTGTGGCCAGAAGGTTGCGCCGAAGATGTGGAATTTGCTCTCGGCCAAGTCCCACAGCACTGCCTGGCGATCGCCCCAGTTCAGCCACACGGTGCCGAAGAACAACGCGAAGAGAACCCCAGCGCCACTCAGGCGCAGGGTACGGAACAGACCGGTGAAACTGCGGGTGTGAATCTGGTTGTCGCTGGACTTGAACGTTGCCTTCAGCGGGCGTGCGGGCACCTTCTTTATATGAGGTGCTTGGGTCGGCGAAGCTTCAACGGTTCGGACGGGGATTTGTTCGCTCATGGTCGTTCGCTCATCAGCCTCCATCAGGCCGGAGCACTATGAGCGTCGATCTGTTTGCAGAACAGACTCAGGTATTTGAATAAAAAGCGGATCAGATGAGGTTTGGTGAAGAGCCTGCGGCAACTTGAAGCAGCGTGCCGATAAGCGCGCAAACGCCTATCGCAGGCGTTTGCGCGCGGTGTTGATCAAGGTCAGTCAAATCACCGAATCACCCGTGTCGGCTTTCACATGTTCGCGGCCGTCTTTGGCGCCTGCGACGGTCAGTGCGTCGACTTCAGCTTCGGTCAGGTAGATGCGCTGACCTTCGATATCGACCGCCGACATGGCTTTGTCGGTGTCGGTGATCACGGTCAGATCGCTGCACAGGCGTATTTCCTCGCCGTTCTCGGTAGTGAAGAAGCACGTTTGGTTCTCGATTCGAACGGGCATGAGCGCTGTCCTTTTTCCATGTGGGTCTTGTGGATTAGGGCGCAAGCGTTGCCGTTGGTTCTGCGCAACCGATTAATGGTCGCCGTTGTCCATCGTTTATCAAGCCAATAACAAGAGACTGCACGATGGGAGACTGGAGGGAAGAAGTGTGGCAAACCCTGCAAGCGGAATTTGCCGACGTCGCCGATGCATCACAGATCACCCGCATCACCGTACGCCTGGTGATGGCGGCGGTGCTCGGCGGCATTCTCGGCTTCGAGCGCGAACACAAGGGCAAGGCCGCGGGCGTGCGCACCCACATGCTGGTGGCGCTGGGCGCCGCGTTGTTCGTGCTGGTGCCGCAGACGTCGGGTGCGGAATCCGATGCCATGAGTCGAGTGTTGCAAGGCGTGATCGCCGGGATCGGCTTTCTTGGCGCCGGGACCATTCTGAAGAATCAGCAGGGTGACGAGGCCCACGTCAAAGGCCTGACCACGGCGGCCGGGTTATGGATGACGGCGGCCATCGGCGTGGCGGTGGGGTTGGGCAAGGAGGCGACGGCACTGCTGAGTACGATTCTGGCCCTGGCGATCTTCAGCGTGATGCCTTACGTGGTACGAGTGTTCGAAAAGGACGTCGACAAGAATGATCACCTCTGATCGAGCACCGCCACTGTGATCTTTCCCACGCTCTGCGTGGGAATGCCTCAAGGGACGCTCCGCGTTCCAGCTTAAGAAGGGACGCAGAGCGTCCCGGGCTGCATTCCCACGCGGAGCGTGGGAACGATCAGGTGCAAGAGCGGGCTGCATTCCCACGCAGAGCGTGGGAACGATCGGGTACAAAAATCAGACGATAACCGGGGGCATCGTGCTCGGCGGTTCTTCTTTCGGCGGTGGTGTGGTGCCGGGCGGTTCCTGCTCGGGCACCGGCGGCGGTTCGGTTTCCGGCAGGGTCGGTTTGTCGATATTCGGGTCCGGCGTTTCCGCCGGGATCGGGATAGTCATTGGTAACCTCCGTGTGGCACATGGCGTGGGACGTGCTTAAGTGGGTTGACCACCTTGCGGTGATTTCGATCCGCGGTCGTGACACAGCAATTTCATCTGAACTTTTTTCCGCGCTGGTCGCTCGGAACCTAAGTGAGTTCAACACGGGGCGGCTGCCTTGTCGCGAACAGTGATCAGGCACAAGAGCGTCCTTGGGGCGTAGAAGGAGAGATGCTCAATGACTGCTGATAAACCTTCCGAGCACAGCTACAACCCGCACATGCCGTTGTCGCAGGCCTTGCTGCTACCGCGTATCGTCATCGAAAACACCATGCCGACCCTCGACGGCGGGCAGTTCGCGGTCAAGTCGATCGCCGGGCGCGATGTGGTCGTGACCAGCAAAGTCTTCGCCGATGGCCACGACAAACTGGCGGTGCGCATCCGTTGGCGCGAAGCCGGCGCCGAGTTATGGCAGACCGAAGTGATGTCCGATCAGGGCAATAACGGCTGGCGAGGCCAGTTCCGCCCAGAGGAGCAGGGCCGCTACGTTTACTGCATTGAGGCATGGATCGATCACTTCGCCAGCTTCCAGTATGAACTGGAGAAAAAGCACAGCGCCGCCGTGCCGGTGTCGCTGGAACTGCAGGAAGGCCGCAGCATGGTGCAGCAGGCCGCCGAACGCAGCGAAGGTCAGCTCAGCGAAGACCTCGCAGCGCTGCACCACGAATTGTCCGGTCTGCTCGAAACCGAGCAGGTTGCATTGTTCCTGCACTCGCGCAGTGCAGAGTTGATGGCCCAGGCCGATCACCGCGCCTATTTGAGCATCAGCCCTGAATTCGCCGTAGACGTTGAACGTGAACTGGCTGAGTTCGCCAGTTGGTATGAACTGTTTCCGCGCTCGATCACCGACGATCCCAAGCGCCACGGCACGTTCAACGATGTGCATTCACGTTTGCCGATGATTCAGGACATGGGCTTCGACGTGCTGTACTTCACGCCGATCCACCCGATTGGCCGCGCGCACCGCAAGGGCCGCAACAACTCGCTGACCGCCGGCCCGGACGATCCCGGCAGCCCGTATGCGATCGGCAGCGAGGAGGGCGGCCATGAAGCGATCCACTCGCAGCTCGGCACGCGCGAAGATTTTCGCCGGCTGGTCGCAGCGGCTGCGGATCATGGGCTGGAGATCGCCCTCGATTTCGCCATCCAGTGCTCGCAGGATCACCCGTGGCTCAAAGAGCATCCGGGCTGGTTCAACTGGCGCCCGGACGGCACGATCAAATACGCCGAGAACCCGCCGAAGAAATATCAGGACATCGTCAACGTCGACTTTTATGCGCCGGATGCGATTCCGAGCTTGTGGGTCGAGTTGCGTGACATCGTCATCGGTTGGGTGAAGGAGGGCGTGAAGATCTTCCGCGTCGACAACCCGCACACCAAACCGCTGCCGTTCTGGCAATGGCTGATCGCCGACGTGCGCGCGCTGTACCCTGAAGTGATCTTCCTCGCTGAAGCCTTCACCACCCCGGCGATGATGGCGCGTCTGGGCAAGGTCGGTTACACGCAGAGCTACACCTATTTCACCTGGCGCAACACCAAGGCCGAGCTGGCTGAGTACTTCACCGAGCTGAATCAGTCGCCGTGGCGCGAGTGCTACCGGCCGAATTTCTTCGTCAACACGCCGGACATCAACCCGGCGTTCCTGCATGACTCCGGGCGCCCCGGGTTCCTCATCCGCGCGGCGCTGGCGACCATGGGCTCGGGCCTGTGGGGCATGTACTCGGGCTTCGAACTGTGTGAATCAGCGCCGGTGCCGGGCAAGGAGGAATACCTGGATTCGGAGAAGTACGAGATCCGCGTCCGCGACTTCACCGCGCCGGGCAACATCATTGCCGAGATCGCCCAGCTCAACCGCATCCGTCGACAGAACCCGGCGCTGCACACGCACCTGGGCCTGAAGATCTACAACGCCTGGAACGACAACATTCTGTACTTCGGCAAGCGCAGCGCGGATGGCAGCAATTTCATTCTGGTGGCGGTCAGCCTTGATCCGCATAACGTCCAGGAAGCGAATTTTGAACTGCCGCTGTGGGAAATGGGTCTGCCAGACGATGCGACCACCCACGGCGAGGACTTGATGAACGGCCACCGCTGGGACTGGCATGGCAAATACCAGTTCATGCGCATCGACCCGGCGTATCAGCCGTTCGGGATCTGGCGGATCAGCGCTACGTAAGGCTGGCGATTTTCCTGTGGGAGCTGGCTTGCCAGCGATGACGTTGGGTCAGCCAGCATTTTCGGTGCTGTTCCACCGCAATCGCTGGCAAGCCAGCTCCCACAATGACCTCATTGCTTTGTAAAGCAGGTTGTCTTCAAGTATTCAACAGGAGTTTCACATGGCGAAGAAACCCAAGGCAGCCGCCTTCATCAAAGACCCGCTCTGGTACAAGGATGCGGTGATCTATCAGGTTCACGTCAAATCGTTTTACGACTCCAACAATGACGGAATCGGCGACTTTCCCGGCTTGATCGCCAAACTCGATTACATCGCCGACCTCGGCGTCAACACCATCTGGCTTTTGCCGTTCTACCCTTCGCCGCGTCGCGATGACGGCTATGACATCGCCGAATACCGCGGTGTGCACAGCGATTACGGGACCATGGCCGATGCGCGGCGGTTTATTGCCGAGGCGCATAAGCGCGGCTTGCGGGTGATTACCGAGCTGGTCATCAACCACACCTCGGACCAGCACCCTTGGTTTCAGCGGGCACGCAAGGCCAAGCCCGGCTCGGCGGCGCGGGATTTCTACGTCTGGTCGGATGACGATCAGAAATACGACGGCACGCGGATCATCTTCCTCGACACCGAGAAGTCCAACTGGACCTGGGACCCGGTCGCCGGTCAATACTTCTGGCACCGCTTCTATTCGCACCAGCCGGACCTGAACTTCGACAATCCGCAAGTCATGAAAGCCGTGCTGTCGGTGATGCGTTACTGGCTGGACATGGGCATCGATGGCTTGCGTCTGGATGCCATCCCGTACCTGATCGAGCGCGACGGCACCAACAACGAAAACCTGCCGGAGACCCACGACGTCCTCAAGCAGATCCGCGCCGAGATCGACGCCAACTATCCCGACCGCATGCTGCTCGCCGAGGCCAATCAATGGCCGGAAGACACGCAGTTGTACTTCGGTGACACCGATGCCGCCGGGGTCAACGGCGATGAATGCCACATGGCCTTTCACTTCCCGTTGATGCCGCGCATGTACATGGCGCTGGCGCAGGAGGATCGCTTCCCGATCACCGATATTCTCCGCCAGACGCCGGAAATTCCCGCCAACTGCCAGTGGGCGATTTTCCTGCGCAACCACGATGAGCTGACCCTGGAAATGGTCACCGACAAGGAGCGCGATTACCTGTGGAATTACTACGCCGCTGACCGTCGCGCGCGGATCAACCTCGGCATCCGCCGCCGTCTGGCGCCGTTGATGGAGCGCGATCGCCGCCGCATCGAATTGCTCAACAGCCTGTTGCTGTCGATGCCTGGCACGCCGACTCTGTACTACGGCGATGAAATCGGCATGGGCGACAACATCTATCTGGGCGACCGCGACGGCGTGCGCACGCCGATGCAGTGGTCGATCGACCGCAATGGCGGCTTCTCCCGCGCCGACCCGGCGAGTCTGGTGCTGCCGCCGATCATGGACCCGCTCTATGGTTATCAGTCGGTCAACGTCGAAACCCAGTCCGGTGACCCGCATTCGCTGCTGAACTGGACGCGTCGCCTGCTCGCCGTGCGCAAGCAATCCAAGGCGTTCGGTCGTGGCTCGTTGAAGATGCTCTCGCCGAACAATCGTCGGGTGCTGGCGTATATCCGCGAATACACCGATGTCGACGGCAAGCACGAGATCATTCTCTGCGTGGCCAACGTGTCGCGCAGTGCGCAAGCGGTAGAGCTGGACCTCTCGGCCTATGCCGGCATGGTCCCGGTGGAAATGCTTGGCGGCAACGCCTTTCCACCGATCGGCCAGTTGAATTTCCTCCTGACCCTGGCGCCGTATGGCTTCTACTGGTTCGGTCTGGCCGCAGAAAACCAGATGCCGAGCTGGCACGTCGAGCCGGCGCAGAGCCTGCCGGATTTCACCACGCTGGTGCTGAAAAAACGCATGGAAGAACTGCTCGAAGCGCCGTCGCGTACAACGCTGGAACAAAGCATTCTGCCGAACTGGTTACAGAATCGACGCTGGTTCGCCGGCAAGGACGCGGCGATCGAGAAGGTCCACATGGCTTACGGCGTGCGTTTCGGCGATGCCCAGCATCCGGTGCTGCTCAGCGAAATCGAAGTCACTGCTGGCGGCCAGACCCATCGCTATCAATTGCCGTTCGGCTTCATCGCAGAGGATCAGGTCGGCCCGGCGTTGCCGCAGCAATTGGCGCTGTCGCGTGTAAGACGTGTGCGACAGGTTGGCCTGATCACCGATGCGTTCAGCCTCGAAGCCTTTGTGCGCGCAGTGCTGCAAGGCATGCAGAACGACACGGTGCTGGAGTCGGCCGAGGGGGAAATTCGCTTTGCCTCTACACCGCATCTGGAAAAACTCGGCCTCGGCGCGGAGTCGGAAGTGCGTTATCTGTCGGCCGAACAGTCGAACAGCTCGGTGGTGCTCGGCAACAGCCTGGTGCTTAAGCTGATACGTAAAGTCGCTTCTGGCGTACACCCGGAACTGGAGATGAGCGCTTACCTGACCGAGGCCGGATTTGCCAATATCTCTCCACTGCTGGGTTCGGTGATTCGCCGCGATGCCGCAGGCGAAGACAACCTGCTGATGATCGCCCAAGGCTATCTGAGCAATCAGGGCGATGCGTGGGAATGGACACAGAACAATCTGGAACGGGCGCTGCGCGACGAGTTGGCCGATGCCGTCTCCGAGCAGGAGCAACACTACAACGCCCTCGGCGAGCTGAAGGATTTTGCCGGCATGCTCGGCCAGCGTCTGGGCGAGATGCATCAGGTGCTCGCCGCGCCGACCGACAATGCCGATTTCGCACCGCAAGTGGCGTCGGCCAAGGACATGCAGGCGACCGGCAAGGACGTGGCCGCGCAAGTCGAGCGCGCGCTGACCCTGCTCAAGCAGCATCAGGGCGAACTCAATGCCGCCGACCAGAAACTGGTCAAGCGCTTGATCGACGACAAGAAAACCATCCTCGCCCATGTGCAGGATCTGGCGAAAAAAGCCACCGGCGGGCTGCGCATTCGCGTCCACGGCGACTTGCATCTGGGGCAGGTGTTGGTGATCAAGGGCGATGCTTACCTGATCGACTTCGAGGGCGAACCGGCACGGCCATTGAGTGAGCGCCGTGGCAAACACAGTCCGTACAAGGACGTCAGCGGGGTGCTGCGCTCGTTTGATTACGCAGCGGCGATGACCATCAACGTGCACAACGTCGATAACAGCGCCGAAGCCGAAGCTGCGCGTAAACGCGTCGCCGAACGCTATCTGCGTGAAGCCCGCGAGGCTTTTGTTCAGGCCTATCGCCAGGCAGCGGCTAACCTTGATCATGCCTGGCAGGATCCTGCAGGTGCCGACGCCGCGCTGGCGCTGTTCGGCCTGGAGAAGGCGGCCTATGAAGTGGCCTATGAAGCCTTGAATCGCCCCACGTGGTTGCCCGTGCCATTGCACGGTTTGTATGGGTTATTGACGGGGCTTAAACCCTTTTCCGATCTTGGTGGAGAGTAGTCATGAGTTTCTCGAACAAGGAACAGGGTCAGGTCAAAGAGGCCTTGCTGCCCTCGGCAAAAGATATCGATGCCCTGGTGCGTGCTGAACATCACGATCCTTTTTCCATTCTCGGTCCGCACGGCGATGGCGCTGGCGGGCAATTCATTCGCGCCTATCTGCCCGGCGCACTGAGCGTGGCAGTGCTGGACAAGGACAGCGGCGAAGAACTCGGTCCGCTGGAAATGACCGAAACGCCGGGCCTGTTCGTCGGCCACTTTGCCCAGGCGCGTTCGTACTTGCTGCGCACCCGCTGGGCGGGTGGCGAGCAAGTGGCGGAGGATCCTTACAGCTTCGGCCAGTTGCTCGGCGAGATGGACTTGTACCTGTTCGCCGAAGGCAATCACCGCGACCTCAGTGCCTGCCTCGGTGCGCAGCTGAAAACCGTCGATGGCGTCGATGGCGTACGCTTCGCCGTGTGGGCGCCGAATGCCCGCCGGGTCTCGGTGGTCGGTGATTTCAACGTCTGGGACGGGCGCCGCCATCCGATGCGCTTGCGCCACCCATCAGGGGTGTGGGAGCTGTTCATTCCGCGTATGCAAGCGGGTGAGTTGTACAAATACGAGATTCTTGGCTCGCACGGCATTCTGCCGCTCAAGGCCGACCCGATGGCGCTGGCCACCAGCCTGCCGCCGGATACCGCCTCGAAAGTCGCCTCGCCCTTGCAAATTGACTGGCAGGATCAGGACTGGATGAGCGGCCGCCACGAGCGTCAGCAACGCGCCAAGCCGCTGTCGATCTATGAATTGCACGCCGGCTCGTGGCAATGCGAACTGGACGACCTTGGCGAAGTGGCGCGTCAGTACACCTGGCCGGAGTTGGCCGATCGACTGATTCCGTACGTGAAAGAGCTGGGTTTCACCCATATCGAACTGATGCCGATCATGGAACACCCGTTCGGTGGTTCATGGGGCTATCAGTTGCTCTCGCAGTTCGCACCGAGTGCGCGCTATGGCACGCCGGATCAGTTTGCAGCCTTCGTCAATGCCTGCCATCAGGCCGACATCGGCGTGATTCTCGACTGGGTGCCGGCGCATTTCCCGACCGATACCCACGGGCTGGCGCAATTCGACGGCACCGCGCTGTACGAATACGCCAACCCGCTGGAAGGCTTCCATCAGGACTGGGACACGCTGATCTACAACCTTGGCCGCACCGAAGTGCACGGCTACATGCTGGCTTCGGCGTTGCACTGGTTGAAGCATTTCCATATCGACGGTTTGCGCGTCGACGCGGTGGCTTCGATGCTCTATCGCGACTATTCGCGCAAGGCCGGCGAATGGGTGCCGAACCGTCATGGTGGCCGCGAGAACCTCGAGGCGATCGACTTTCTGCGCCACTTGAACGACGTGGTCGAACTGGAAGCGCCGGGCGCGCTGGTGATCGCTGAAGAATCCACTGCATGGCCCGGTGTCAGCCAGAGCACCCAGCAGGGCGGCCTCGGCTTTTCCTACAAATGGAACATGGGCTGGATGCACGATTCGCTGCATTACATCCAGCAGGACCCGGTGTACCGCGCGCACCATCACAACGAGCTGAGTTTCGGTCTGGTTTACGCCTGGTCCGAACGTTTCATCCTGCCGATCTCCCACGACGAAGTGGTGCACGGCAAGCACTCGCTGATCGACAAAATGCCCGGCGATCGCTGGCAGAAATTCGCCAACCTGCGCGCCTATCTGAGCTTCATGTGGACTCACCCGGGCAAAAAGCTGCTGTTCATGGGCTGCGAATTCGGCCAGTGGCGCGAGTGGAACCACGATCAGCAACTGGACTGGTATCTGCTGCAATATTCCGAGCACAAGGGCGTGCAGAAGCTGGTCGGCGATCTCAATCGACTGTATCGCGAGGAACCGGCGCTGCACGATCAGGACGACGCGCCGCAGGGCTTCCAGTGGTTGATCGGTGACGATGCGATCAACAGTGTTTACGCATGGTTGCGCTGGAGCAAGGAGGGCGAGCCGGTGCTGGTGGTAGCCAACTTCACTCCGGTGCCGCGCCAAGCCTATCGGGTCGGCGTGCCGTTCGCCGGGCGCTGGAAGGAACTGCTCAACAGCGACGCCGAGACCTACGCCGGTTCCAATTATGGCAACGGCGGCGGGGCGCAGACTGAAGAGGTGCCAAGCCATGGGCAGGCGTTGTCGCTGGAGTTGAACCTGCCGCCGCTGGCGGTGTTGATTCTCAAGCCGGAGCGTCAGTAAACCACCCAGATCCTGTGGGAGCGGGCTTGCCCGCGATGACGCGGGCACTTTCAGCATTGACAGTGACTGACACGCCGCCATCGCTGGCAAGCCAGCTCCCACAGGGGGCTATGGGTGAAGCTGAAATCACCAACGCATCCGCACTCCCAGGCTACCAATCAACCCGTTCAAATCATTGTCATCGACGTCGCTGCTGTAATCAGCACTGACATACAGGCTCACCGTCGGACTCATGCGCGCCACCAGTCCGAGGCCTAAATCCACGGTTGAAGACTTGCGGCTGCTGCTGATCTTGTCGACCTGATCCAGGGTTACCGTGCTGCCGGTATAGACCGTGTGCCAGAGGTTGGTGCGCACGTAGGGTTCGACCGGCAGGCCGTTCAAATCGTAGCTGCCTTTCAAGCGCGCACCGACGCGACCGCTCCACGCTGTCAGGTCACTCGACGAGGCATTGCCGGAACCGGCGTAAGGCGTGTCGAGGCTGATGCGTTGATTGATCAGCTGCGCCTGCGGTTCCACTACCCAGTTTTCGCTCAGCCCGATGGGGAAACCACCCTCGACCGAGAAGGTCATCGCGCTGCCTTCACTGGCCTGGCGAACGCCTTGCGCATTGCGGCTGAAACCACTGACCCGGCCGGCGCTTGCGGATAGATCGACATGCCAGCCCTGAGCGCCGGTCAGGCTGTAATAGGCGCCGAGGCTTTGGCCCTGCAGATTCAGTATGTCAGTGCCGGGGTCGGCGAGGGCGCGGCTGGTCAGCGGGCCGTTGCGATTGGCGCGGATCTGATTATCGCCACCGATCACACCGACGGTTTGGGTAAAACCGTTGTTGCTTTGCAGGGTCAGCAACGCCGGCCCTTTGCTCTCGCCGCTGCCGGGCATTGCGTAGCCGGACGACAAGACATCGGTTTGCGCCTGCCGCGCATTGCGCCCGTACAACTCGTCCCAGGCTGACGGTGCCAGATCTTCTCTGACCAAGGGTGCGCCTTGCGCATCGTCAGGGGTAATCACCGTGGCGGGCAGGATCATTACCGGCACATCCGCGCGATACCAGATGCGGGTGACATCCACCCCTGGCTCGGCCTTGGCCTCCATGGACGAGCACAACAGGATCGAGCTCGACAGGGTGCAGAAAGTGATTTTGATCTCTTGGGGGGTGAGTGAAGTTTTCATGGCGGTCTACCTTGCGGGCGCATGCGGCATCTCGATGTGGCGCCTCTCCTACCCCGAACGAGGGGCGACCGAATGGAGCGGGGCGAGCCGCGACCGCTCGCTTTTGCGAGTGGCCGGAGGTTCGTCCCGGTAGTAATTCCGGGGTAGTAAGGTAGAGATAAGAAGAGCAGCGGACGTCCGTCAAGAAATTGAACGATGAGTGGTAATTGAAAAGCAGCGTCGTCAACTAATTGATTTGCCGTGCATAGCTAAGCGTTTGTTTGTGTAGGGAATCGGCTTGCAAGCCGCGAGGCAGAGGCATCGGATCGCCGACAGAAGGTCGCCGACGCGGGTGGACAGCGCTGCGTTTAACGGGTGCGTCAATCGAAGCACTGTCAAAATTGCGTCTACAGATGCACTTCCACCGCCAGCGGCAAATGATCGGAAAGATGCGTCCACGGTTTGTTGCCGAGGATCTGCGGGTCATGGCTGCTGGCATTGCGCAGGTAGATCCGGTCCAGGCGCAGCAATGGGAAGCGCGCCGGATACGTCTTGGCCGGACGCCCGTGATGGCGCTCGAATGCCTCATGCAGATAGTCGCGCCGCGCGAGCGCGGCGTTGCCTTGCAACTGCCAGTCGTTGAAGTCGCCGGCAATGATCACCGGGGCATCGTCGGGCAGTGATTCCAGTAGCTGGCACAGCAGCTTCAGCTGCAATTGCCGGTGACTTTCCAACAAGCTCAAGTGCACGCAGATGGCATGCACCTCGGCGTGCCCCGGCACATCGAGTATGCAATGCAACAAGCCCCGCCGTTCCGGGCCGGTGATCGACACGTCGAGGTTGCGGTATTCGCGGATCGGGTATTTCGACAGCAGGGCATTGCCGTGATGGCCGTCGGGATACACGGCGTTGCGCCCGTAGGCAAAATCGCTCCACATGCTGTCGGCGAGAAATTCGTACTGCGAGGTTTGCGGCCATTCGTTGTAGCGGCTCGAATGCCGTTCATGTTCACCCACCACTTCCTGCAAAAACACCAGATCGGCCGCCGTACTGCGCACCGCTTCGCGCAGCTCGGGCAGGATGAATCGGCGATTGAGTGCGGTGAAGCCCTTGTGGGTGTTGACCGTCAACACGCGCAGGCGATGAATGACGGGTGCGTCGACACGCTGACGCTCGGGTTCGCTGGACACGTTCACTCCTCGAAATTGCGCACGCTTGTTCATGCGACTGATGGGGAGGGGTGGCAGTTCCGTCTTATGGTCATTGAATACCACCGACCCCGTGTGGGAGCGAGCCTGCTCGCGAAAGCGCTGGGTCAGCCGAATGAAATGTTGAATGTGACGGCCGATTCGCGAGCAGGCTCGCTCCCACAGGGCTCACTCCTACAGGGGGGCGATCATTGTCAGACGAAGACAATCTCATACGGCAAGCGCATCCGCTCCAGAATTGCTGGCGGCAGCAACGGCGCGATGCCGATGGCCGGCTCACCGTTGAGCTGGCTGGCGTAGGCGTGGGTGGCGTGGCTTTTGCGCGCGACGGTCCAGGTGTCGAGGCGCAGTTTGCGCGCCCGTTCCCAAGGGATCGATGACTGCTCGCGCTCCGGCCAGTGCCAGGCCCAGACCGGCACGTCATGGTAGCGGGCGCCTGCCTGCTCGGCGGCTTTGGCGCTGGCTCGACCGACCGCTTCATGGTCATCATTGCCGTCGTTGCACCAGGTGCTGAATACCACGTCGCCGGGGCGCAGGTAACGGCCGATGAACTCGCAAATCTGCGCTTCCTGCTCGCGCAACGCGTTGTCGGTGAAACCGCCGCGCACCCATTTCAGGCTGTGCATCGGCAGGCCGAGGCGGCGCAAGGCTTCGACGCTTTCCTGTGGGCGGAACACGCTGAGGCGTTTCTCCGACCATTGCCGCGAGCCGGGGTGGCTGGCGCTGCCATCGGTGATCGAGAGCAATTGCAGCGGGTGGCCAAGGTTGGAAAGCAACTGCAGGAGGCCGCCGCAGGTCACCACCTCATCGCCGGGATGCGGAGCGATCAACACGGCGCGGGCGCCGGCGGGCACCAGGCTGAGGGTGTTGATGACGGGAATGCTATCGAGCTGCGCGGCCGAGTTCCAGATTTGCGCCGGCAGGTTGTTGTCATTGAGGATGAGCGGTTTCATCAGTGCGACGTCCTTGTGTGGCATGCCCGGCGTCATCGGTCACAAACGCTGGCCGCGAACGCTGATGGCAAAATGGATTGCAATGCTGCGGTGCTCCGACCCTTGGGTTACCGCGATGCAGAGTATTGCTCAAGACACGGGATTCGTCGCGTCACAGATCGATCTGATCCGCATTTTTTTCACCTGACTGTGCCAGGTTGCGCAAAAAGTCGCCGAATCCGCCACGGGCGCGGCTGTCGAGGCGGGCGCTGGTGTGCACCCGTGGACGATGGCTCCAGGCGATGTGCGCACCCGCGCGTTCCAGTGCGCGCACCAGGTGCACGTCCTCATCGCAGGCCAACGGTTTGAAGCCGCCGGCGCTTATGTAGGCTGCGGCACTGACGCCCAGATTGGCGCCGTGGATATGTCGATGGCCCTCACGCGCCTGATAGTGGCGGTGATAGCGGATTTGCGCGGCTTCATCGACCGAGTCGGGCCAGTGCTCGATGGTCACCGTGCCGCACACCGCGTCCGCCTGCAGGCCGAGCTGAGCCACCAGCCAATCGTCGGCGACGCGGCTGTCGGCGTCGGTGCAGGCGATCCAGCGTGCGCCGCGCTCAAGTAGCCACCAGGCGCCGACTGCGCGCGCTTCGCCGACATTGCTCGCGTCAATCGGCAAGCTGAGCACCGGGTAGCGACTGACGATCTGCGCCGAGCGATCGGTGCAGCTGTCGAGCACCACCAGCACTTGCACTTCCTCGCCGCCCAGTTGCGCATGTTCACTGGCGCGTAATGCGGCGCGCAGGCACTCATCGAGCAAGGCCTCTTCGTTGTGTGCCGGAATCACGATCCCAATCAACGCAAACCCTCCAGCGCCGCCACCGAACGTGGCTCGCGACTCCACACCTCTAGAATGAAATCCGCTTCCTGATGCAGCACCAGACGCGGCAATGCCAATTGTTCATGGATCTGGTCGTGGACCTGCCGTGCATTCAACGGGCAGCCCTCGATCGGCGGGCGCCAGTGGCAGGCCAGTAATTGGCCGTCGGCGGTCAGGGAATTGCTGATGTGGCGGATCACTTCTGTCAGATCCTGGCGGTCGAGGTAGTAGCCGATTTCGCTAAATACAATCAGGTCGAATTTTTCCTCGGGCCAGTGACCGGGGAGGCGGTTCTGCCGCACTTCGACATGGTCGAACAGGCTCAAGCGCGTTTGCGCCAGCTTCACCGCCGCGGCGGCAGTGTCGCAGCACAGCAGACGACTGCAACGGTTGGCCAACTCGGCGCTCAATTCACCGTTGGCGCATCCCGGTTCGAAGATCGCCCGATAGTGCGGACGCGGCAGTGCGGCGAGGGTGATCGCGCGTTTGCGCTGTTCGTACCAGCGTTGACGGAACGCCCACGGGTCGTCGTTACCGGCAAACAAACCGTCGAAGTAACGATCCTCGACACTCACAGGAACACCACTTCGAACGGCTGCAACAGGCGTTCAAGGACATACGGTGCCAATACCGGCGCAAGTCCGGCATCGCGATCGCCTTCCAGTTGGCTGGCGAACGCATGGGCGGCGTGGCGTTTGCGTGCGACGTGCGTTGGCGACAACAAAATCTTGCGCGCGCGCTGCCACGGCACCGCCGCGTCTTCCGGCGTTGCCCAGTGCCAGGTCCAGACGGGTAGTTCGTGGCACACCGCGCCGGCCCGACGCGCTGCTTCAACACTGGCGCGACCGACCGCTTCATGATCGCTGTGGCCGTCCTCACGCCACGTGGTAAACAGCACGTCATGCGGATGCAAATAGCTTTGAATGAACTCGCTCAGCGCCTGTTCCTGCACCGCCACCTGTGTGTCGGTGAAGCCACCGCGAAGCCATTTCAGGCTGTGCATCGGCAAACCGAGACGGCGCAAGGCTTCGGCAGATTCCTGCGGGCGCACGATGCTCAGGCGTTCGACCGGCCAGCGGGTCGAGCCGGGATGGCTGGCGCTGCCATCGGTGACCGAGATCAGTTGCATCGGCCGTCCGGCCGCGGCGAGCAGTTGCATCAACCCGCCGCAACCGAGCACTTCGTCATCCGGGTGTGGCGCGACGATCACTGCGCGTGAGCCGGGCGGTACCAGGCTGAGCACATCGATTACCGGCAGTTCCGCCAGGCGCCGCGAGTTCTGCCACTGATGCAGCGAGGTGCCCTGGCCGACAATCGGGTTGGCTTTCATAGCGCCCAGACCTCGCCGGGTTGCTGCGCGACCCTTTGCCCGAGGGCGGCGAGATCACGCTCGGCATGACTCTGGCGCAGGAACACCGGCAGGTCCGCCACCAGATGCGCGAAGCGCCGGTCCTGACAAAACGGCCCCGCGCCCAGTGCGCGGCCGGTGTCACGCAAAACCTGTTCTGCGGATTGCTCGACCACCGCCCGCGCACGCCGCGCCAGCAGTTCGGCGTCGGCTTCGGGCTGGGCGTCGATTTGCAAAGCGCTGAAGCGCAGCACGTCGGCGGCCGCCTGCAAGGCAGCGTCGACCGCACCGAGGTGCGCCAGCGCGTGCGGCTCATCGCGTTCGGCACAGTGTTGGCGTAAACGTTCGCCGATCTGCCGCGCCGCACCGTACCAGCACGCGGCAATGCCGATCCCGCCTTGCCAGAAGCCCGGCCGTCGCAGGTAGTCACCGGGATCGCCGATGGCTTGAGCTTCGGCATTCTCGAATACGACCTCGACGCTGCCGGTGGCGCTCATGCCCACGGCTTGCCAGCCGTGCTCGGTGATGGTTACGCCGGGTTGGTCGAGGGCCACCGCAACCAGTTGCTGCTGATCGTCAGCGTCCCACGCCGTGAGCAGGGCATGGCTGAGCACCGCGGCGCCGGAACACCAGGCCTTGCGCCCGTTGAGATTGACCATGTGCCCGGCCGGGCTGACCTTTACCCGCGCCTGCGGCGGTTCTGCCGCCCACATGCCCCAGGTGCTGCCCGGCGTCGGGGTGCCGCCCAATTGTTCGATGATGGCCAGCGCGTCAGTGTGCCCCTCGTATAGTTTGCATAGCCCCAGATCATGCCCGCCGACCGCCGCCAGACGCTGAAAACGTTCCAGGGTGTGACCGCTGCCGGGCAGCGGCAAGCGATCCAGTCCTGCCTCGACCATGGCCCGCAGGCATTGGCCGAGGGCGGCTGTGGCGGGGTAATCCGGCGCGCGTCGGGCCAGATAGCTTTGCAGGTCCATATCACTCTTCTTCGTCGCGTTGCAGTTCGAACAACAGCAACGAGCGCCCGGTCACCGAGTATTCGTGGCCGAATTCGAAGCGTTCCTGGCCGCGAATCGCCGGTTGATTGGTATCGACCATGCACGTCCAGAAGCCGCCGTCGGGCACTTCCGGCAGGACGAAATTGACGATGTCGTGGTGCGCGTTGACCACCAGCAACAGCGTCGCGTCGGCCCCCTTGCGGCGGATCCCGGTTTCCTGCGCGCGACCGTCGAGCAGCATGCCCAGGCAGCGGTTGTGCGCATCGTGCCAGTGCTCGGTGGTCATCTCGGTGGCGTCCGGCGCCAGCCAGGTGACGTCCTTGACGCCGATGTCCTCGTTGTACTCGCCGACCAGGAAACGCCCACGACGCAGGATCGGGTAGGCCAGACGCAGCTTGATCAGGCGCTTGACGAACTTCAGCAGGGCCTTGCCGTCTTCGCTCAGGTCCCAGTTGACCCAGCCGATTTCGCTGTCCTGGCAATAGGCATTGTTATTGCCGTCCTGGGTGCGGGCGAACTCATCGCCGGCGACGATCATTGGCGTGCCTTGGGCCAGCAGCAACGTGGCGAAGAAGTTGCGCATCTGCCGGTGGCGCAGGGCGTTGATTTCCGCATTGTCGGTCGGGCCTTCGACGCCGTGGTTCCACGACAGGTTGTTGTTGCTGCCGTCCTGATTGTTTTCGTCGTTGGCCTCGTTGTGTTTGTCGTTGTACGAGACCAGATCGTTGAGGGTGAAACCGTCGTGCGCGGTGACGAAGTTCACCGAGGCATACGGCCGGCGCCCGCGTTGATTGAACATCTCGCCCGAAGCGGTCATGCGGCTGGCGAAGTCGGCGAGCTGGCCGTCATCACCTTTCCAGAACGCGCGCACGGTGTCGCGGAACTTGTCGTTCCACTCGACCCAGCCCGGCGGGAAATTGCCCACCTGATAACCGCCGGGACCGCAGTCCCACGGCTCGGCGATCATTTTCACCTGACGCAGCACCGGGTCCTGACGGCAGGCGACGAGGAAGCTGTGACGCTCGTCGAAACCGTCGTGATAACGCCCAAGAATGGTCGCCAGATCGAAGCGGAAACCGTCAACGTGCATCTCGCTGGCCCAGTAGCGCAGCGAGTCGGTGACCATTTGCAGCACGCATGGATGGCTCAGGTCGAGGGTGTTGCCGGTCCCGGAATCGTTGATGTAGTAGCGCTTGTCGTCGGGCATCAAGCGGTAGTACGAGGCGTTGTCGATCCCGCGCATCGACAGGGTCGGGCCTTGCTCGTTGCCCTCGGCCGTGTGGTTGTAGACCACATCGAGGATCACTTCGAGATTGGCATCGTGCAGGTGCGCGACCATCTCCTTGAACTCGGCGATCTTGCCGCTGGCCAGGTAGCGCGGGTCCGGGGCGAAGAAGGCGATGCTGTTGTAGCCCCAGTAGTTGGTCATGCCTTTTTGCAGCAGATGCTGGTCATTGACGAAGGCATGGATCGGCAGCAATTCGACGGTCGACACGCCGAGCTTGCGGACGTGTTCAAGCACGTCGTCGACCATCAGCCCGGCAAAGGTCCCGCGTACGTTTTCCGGCACGGAAGGGTGACGCATGCTGATGCCGCGCACGTGGGTTTCATAAATGATCGTCTTGTCCCATGGCACGCTGACGCGGTGGTCGTTGCCCCAGGTGTGCGCCGGGTCGATGACCTTGCACTTGGGCACGAACGGCGCGCTGTCGCGTTCATCGAAACTGAGGTCGGCGTCCGGATGGCCGATGGTGTAGCCGAACAGCGCTTCCGACCACTTCAATTCTCCGACCAGTTGCTTGGCATACGGGTCGATGAGCAATTTGTTGTGGTTGAAGCGATGGCCGTTGGCCGGATCATAAGGGCCGTAAACGCGGTAGCCGTAGATCAGGCCGGGATGCGCATCGGGCAAATAGCCGTGGTAGATCTCGTCGGTGTACTCGGGCAGTTCGATGCGCTCGAGTTCGACTTCACCGGCATCGTCGAAGATGCACAGTTCGACTTTGGTGGCATTGGCGGAAAACAGAGCAAAGTTTACCCCCAGACCATCCCAGGTCGCACCGAGCGGGAAGGGCAGGCCTTCACGGATTCTGGACGGCTCGGCATGCGCGGCGGGCTCGGCTTTTTTTGGACGGGTCATGATTGCTCCTGCAAAAAACGCGGATGTTGCTGGATGAGTGCATTTCCTGTGGGAGCGAGCCTGCTCGCGAAGGCGTCGGAACAATCGACATCTTTGTGGCTGACCCACCGCTTTCGCGAGCAGGCTCGCTCCCACAGGGTAGTTTTGGGTGTTTCTTGAGGGCGAGTTGGCCCTCGATGGCGAGCAAGCCCGCCACACGTTCGTTCAGTTCAATACTCGAGTAGCGTCAGATCGCCGGAGGCTTTCTCGGCGCGCGCGGTTTTTTCTCGGCGGCTTTTTCGCCCGGCGGCACCACTTTCGGAGTGCTGGCCGGCTTGGCCTTCGCTGCCGGTTTGGCTTTCGCCGCCGGCGTAGTCTTGCCGTTTACCGCTTTACCCTCAGTCGCCTTGCTGGTCGCGGTCTTGCCGGCAGTTTTGCTGCCCGTGGCCTTTGGCGGCTTTTTCGGCGCCAGTGCTTCGGCCTCAGCCAGCTTGCGCGCCATCTCCCAGTGGCGCTCCTCATGGCCTTCGGGTTTACCTTCCGATTCCCATATCTGATAAGCGAATTCGCGAATGCGTTTATCGTCGGTGCTCATCGCAATACTCCTGAACTGAACTCATGCTTACGTTAAGTGTTGGATAAAGAGATTGACCGGGACATCCCCCAGCGCTTCGCTGACATTCAGCTCCCTGTTTTTTGTGACTGCGGCGCTGGCAAAAAGTCCCTTCAGGTTTGTCTCGGAAGCGGCGAACGGTAAAACCACGCGCGTATCGCCCCAGCGCAGCGCATCCACCTGTGGCAGGGCACTGTTTTCCAGCAGGGTCGCGCACCGCACCGGCACGATCACAACGGCCCGTTTGCCTTCGTGTTCGCGGGCGAAGGCGAGCACGTTGTGCGCCTGACTGCCCAGCACCTCGAGGGGCTGATAGCTGCCACGGCGGAACAGTTCGGCATGCTCGGCGCGCCGGTTCAGCACCTCGGCAATCAACGCTTGCTTGATGCGCCCGTCGCGCCAGTTCGCCAGCAGTTCTGCAGGTGCCGCTTGCGCCTGCAGGGCCTGCTCGCGCGCTTTGTAGTCCACCGGTCGACGATTGTCTGGATCGACCAGACTGAAATCCCAGTACTCGTTGCCCTGATACAGATCCGGCACCCCCGGCACCGTCATGCGCAGCAAGGTTTGCGCCAGGCCATTGAGGGCGCCGGCGGCGGCGATGCTGTTGACGGTCTTGCTCAGCGCCGCACGCAACAGTTCGCCTTCGGCGCTGGTCAGGAGTTTTTCGGTGAAAGCCTGCGCTGCGTTTTCATAGGCTTCATTCGGCGCGCTCCAGCTGCTTTGCAGCTTGGCTTCGCGCAGGGCCTTTTGTTGCCACTGCCAGATGCGCTTGGCGTACTCGGCGAACCCGGACTGATCGTCATCGCGCAAGTCCAGCGGCCAACTGCCGAGCAAGGCTTGATAGAGGATCAGCTCATCGCCATTCGACGGCATTTGCTCGTCACTGCGCACCGGGCGGGCGAGGGCGCGCCACAATTCGACCTGTTCGGCGTACCAATGGCTGCGCTCACTGAGCACGGCCAGCCGCGCACGGGTGTCCTCGCCACGTTTGTGATCGTGGGTCGCAGTGGCGAGCAAGTTATCCGGGAACTCGCTCAGACGCTGTTGGTTGACGGCATGGAAGTCACTCAGCGGTGCGCTGAACTGCTCGGTGTCGTAGCCGACATCGTTGCGCGACAGCAGCACTGCCGAGCGATACAACGCGGTGTCTTCGACGGCTTTGGCGGCGGCGGGTGAGGTCAGTTGCTGGAAACGTACGCAGGCGTGCTTGAGAATCTTGCGCGACCGCCCGCGCGGCTTGCGTCGCCACGGCGTGCCACCGAGCCAGCCAGCGACACAATCGAGCACCGGCCAGTCGGCTTCGCTGAGGGTTTGCCGGGCACCGTCCATGGCTTTCTGGAAGAACACTTCGTCCTGTTCCGAGCGGCCCATGGCGCTGACATAGGTGCGGTACACCGGGAAATGCACGATCAGCGCCTGCAACACCCGGCGGATCGCGCCGAGCGTCAGGTCGCGGGTCATCAGGTCATCGCGGGCCACTTGTAGCAAAGCCTGGGCGACACTTTCGCAGTCGCTGGCCAGCGAGCCGTTGAGAATCTGCTGACGTGCCAATTGCGCTTCTTCGATAAACGCGGCGGGGCGTTCGGTGCGCCGCTGCCACAGTTCACCGAGGACATGTTCACCGTCCGGATCGTGCTGCAACAGCGACAGCTGATTCATGAATTCATAACCGGTGGTGCCGTCCACCGCCCAGTCGCGGCGCAGGGTTTCGCCAGCGCCGAGAATTTTCTCGACGTAGATCGGCAAGTGCCGCCCCGGCGCGAGGCTGTCGAGACGCCGACGCAGTTTGCGGCAGTATCCCCGCGGATCGGCGAGGCCATCGATATGGTCGATGCGCAGACCGTCGACCAGACCTTCTTCGATCAACTGGAAAATCTTGCCGTGGGTGGCTTCGAACACTGCCGGACGTTCGACGCGCAAACCGCCGAGTTCGTTGATGTCGAAAAAGCGCCGCCAGTTGATGTCATCTGCGGCGGTGCGCCAACTGGCGAGGCGATAGCTCTGACGTTCGAGTAACTGATGCAGCTTGTCGAAGCCTTCCGTCGTGGTCGAATCGTAGTGCTGCAGATTGCGCTGGATCGCTTCGAGGATCTGCGGGTCGCTGGCCAGTTGCTGCAGTTCCTGTTTCAACGGAATCGACAGCGAATGCGCATCGGTCTGATAACTCAGCGCACTGAAACGATCGGCCAGGGATTTCAGCGCTTCATCACCCTTGAGCAATTCGCCGTAATCGTTCGGGCAGATCGGGAAATGGTGGTCGTAATGCTCGACATGGAAAGCGCCGGTCTGCGCGTTGAATTGCAGCTTCAGCGTGCCTTCCTGCAACGCCACACCGTAATCGCTGCCAAGGAACGGCAGCAACAACTGGCCTTCCATCAACGGGTCCGGGGAATGCCACTGAATATCAAAGAATTCGCCGTAAGGGCTCAGTCGGCCCCATTCGAGCAGGTCGAGCCACCATGGGTTGTCGCTGCCGCCCACCGCCATGTGGTTGGAGACGATGTCGAGAATCAGCCCCATGTTGTGTTCGCGCAGGGTACTGACCAGACGCCGCAGCGCCGGTTCGCCGCCCAGTTCCGGGTTGACCTGGGTCGGGTCGACCACGTCGTAACCGTGCATGGAGCCGGCGCGCGCCGCCAGCAGTGGCGAGGCGTAGACATGGCTGATGCCGAGGCGGGCGAAGTACGGCACCAGTGGCACCGCTTGTTCGAGGGTAAAGCCTTTATGAAATTGCAGCCGCAGGGTCGCGCGCAGCGGCTGGATAAGCGTTTGGTTCATTGGTCACGCTCGGCAGCCTGGAGTCGGGCGCAGGCGAGCAGTTCCAGGCGTCGCGCGGCATCGTCGGTGTCGAGCAGCGTTTCGCTGGTGCCCGGCAAGCGCCGCGACCAGTTCGGGTGGGTGTCGGTGGTCCCCGGCAGATTCGCCTGCTCGTTGATGCCGAGGGCATCCTCCAGCGGCAAAAGGACCAGTGGCGCACGGGTGTGGCCGAGGAACCGCACGCTGGCATCGACCACTTGATCGGCCTCGTGGGATTCCTCGCGGAAGTTTTGCGGGTCCTGGCTCAACGCATTGCGCAGGCCTTCGCGTTCGCGCTGGCGGTGATGGCGCCAGTCGATCTCGCCGTTGGCGTCGACCAGCCCGAGGCGCGCGTTCCAGTCGATATCACGACCGTGCCACCAGCCATTGAGCGTCGGCAGGTCGTGGGTGCTGGTGGTCGCCAGGGCGTTGTCCGGCCAATCGAGAATCGGCTTGAAATGCGTGTTGTCCTGCTCGAACAGCAGCACGCGCATGCCCAGCATCGAGCGCGCGGCGAGTTTTTCACGCAAGCCTTCGGGCACCGTGCCCAAGTCCTCGCCAAGCACGATGGCTTGGTGACGATGGGATTCCAGCGTCAGCAAACGCAGCATGTCGTCGAACGGGTAATACAGGTACGCGCCGTCAGCGGGATCGGCCCCATTGGGGATCACCCACAGACGTTGCAGGCCCATGACGTGGTCGATGCGCAGGCCACCGGCGTGGGCGAAATTGGCCCGCAGCATGTCGATGAAGGCGCGAAAGCCGTTGCGCACCAGACCTTCGGGCGAGAACGCGGAGATGCCCCAGCCCTGACCGGAACGATTGAGGATGTCCGGCGGTGCGCCCACGGTCAGCGAGGCCAGTAACTCATCCTGAAAGCTCCAGGCCTGGCTGCCGGCGCCATCGGCACCCACTGCCAGATCGGCGATCAGGCCAATGCTCATGCCAGCACTGCGCGCGGCAGTCTGTGCGCGTTCCAGGCAGCGGTGGATCAGCCATTGGCAAAAGGCGAAATAGCCAATGCGCTCGGCGTATTCCTCGGCGAAGGCCGCCAGCGCGGCGCCACGCGGATCACGCCAGTGCTCCGGCCATTCGCGCCAGTCGAGGCTTTCGCCACGGGCGGCGCGCATTTCCTGAATCGCTTCGAAACGGCAATGGTTCTCCAGCGCTTCGCCGCCGCTGTGGCGGAAACTGGCGAAGTCCGGGTGCAACGGGTGATCGCCAGCGATAAAGCCGTCGTACAAGGTTTGCAGCAGTTTCTGCTTGGCCTCGGCCGCGGCCGGCCAGTCGATCAGCGTCAGGTCTTCAAGCTGCGCGAACTCGTTGCCCAGGCCGGACGCCTCGATGGCGTCGCGTAATGCTCGTTCGCCGAGAATCGTGCCGGGCGCGGCATACAGGGAATTCAAAAACAGACGACTCGATGGCGAATACGGGCTGTAGCGGCTGGTGTCCGCGCTGAACATCGCGTGCATCGGGCTGATCGCCACGGCGTCGGCGCCGCGCTCACCGGCTACGCGCACCAGTTCTTCCAAGGCAAGGGTGTCGCCGAAACCGCCATCGCCGGGGCGGCGCAAGGCATACAACTGCGCGCTCAGGCCCCAGGCGCGCGGGATCGGATTGTCCACGGCGTCGGCGACGCTAAAGCAGCGTTCCGGCGCCACCGCCAGGGTGAAATATTGATCGCCGATATGCACTTGCTGATAACCGACGGGAACAATGCCTGGCAACATCGCCTGCGAATCAAGCTTCAGGTCCAGGCGCGAGCCGTCTTCGAGGTGAATCTCACAAGGGGTTTCCGGGGCGAAATAGCGCGTCAGGTCCAACGGTGCGCCGACATCGCACGTGAGCAGGGGCGGTAAGTGATGATCCTGTTGCGCCGCTTGCAATTCCAGCAGGCTGGCGTCGATTTCCTGTGCCGTGCTGGCGGGGTGGCCGAGGCCGATCAAGACATTGCGTAATACCGCAGGAGCGACTTTCTGCTGACGCCCATTGGCGTCGATCCAGTCGACGGCGAGGCCGGCTCGGCTGGCGAGTATTTCCAGTTGCGCATCGCTCATAGGCGCTCTCCATCCAGAGGTAGCAAAGGGGTTGCGGCCGTGAGGCTGACAAGCGCGCAATACGCGGGCAGTTCGCCCGAATCCGGGGTGACACCGGCAGGCTGCTGAAACAGCCACACGGCATCGGTGTGTGGAGGGTTGACCACTGGCGTGTCGCTGAGGTTCAGGTCAATTCGCAGCTCACTGCCATCGCCTAGCCGCCAGCGCGCGCTCACGGCGGCATGACCGAGTTTCTGCGCGCCCAGCGTTTGCGTGCCGGGCAGGTGGGGCGTGATGTGCTGATGACGCAGGTGCAACAGTTCGCGGTAAAGCTCGAGGGTTTGCTGCTGGCGTTGATTGCCGTTTTCTTGCCGTGGTTGGGAAGCGTGGAAGGTTGCTTCGGCATTCGGGTCGGGGATCGTCTCGCGTTTGTGCGGATCGGCGAAGGCGCTGAATGCGGCGAATTCGTTGCGCCTGCCTTCACGCACCAGTTCGGCCAGTTCACCGTGATGACTGGTGAAAAACAGAAACGGCTGCTCGGCGGCGAACTCGTCGCCCATGAACATCAGTGGAACCATCGGCGAGAGCAACAGCAATACCGTGGCTGCCTGCAATGCGCGCGGGTCGGCGAGTTGATGCAGGCGCTCGCCAAACGCGCGGTTGCCGATCTGGTCATGGTTCTGCAGAAACAGCACAAATGCCGTGGACGGCAAATGCTCGCTCGGCTCGCCGCGCCGTTCGCCATGACGGTTAACGTGACCCTGGAAAACAAAACCCTGACTCAGGCAGCGCACCAGTTGCTCAGTCGGTTGCTCGGCGTAGTCAGCGTAATAGGCGTCGGTTTCGCCGGTCAGCAGCACGTGCAAGGCGTTATGGCCATCGTCGTTCCATTGAGCGTCGTAATCGTGTTCCAACAGGCTGGCCTGATTGTGCTCGTTCTCGACAGTCAGCCAGACGTGACGGGCCGGATCGACCTGTTGTCGCACGCGTTGGGCCATTTCACGGAGGAAGTCGGAGTCGCCAATCGCATGCACAGCATCCAGACGCAGGCCGTCGAAGCGATATTCGAGCACCCACATCAGGGCGTTCTCGATGAAGAACTCACGCACTTCCGGACGGCGGAAGTCAATCGCCGCGCCCCACGGCGTGTGCTGGTCCTCGCGGAAGAAGCTTTTGGCGTAGCGGTGCAGGTAGTTGCCGTCCGGGCCGAAGTGGTTGTAGACCACGTCGAGGATCACGGCCAGACCATGACCATGGGCGGTGTCGATCAGATGCTTGAGTTGTTCGGGGGTGCCATATGAGGCTTGCGGGGCGTAGGGCAGGACGCCGTCGTAACCCCAGTTGCGGTCGCCGGGGAATTGCGCCAGCGGCATCAGTTCAATGGCGGTGATGCCCAGTGCGGTGAGCCGGGCCAGATGTTGCTCGACTTCGGCGAAGCCACCGAGCGCACCGACATGCAGCTCGTAGATCACCGCTTCGTTCCACGGCCGCCCGGTCCAGGTGCTGTGTCGCCAGGTGTAAGCGTGCGGGTCAACCACCACGCTGTGGCGGTCGAGGTCGCCGTCCTGCGCTCTGGAGGCCGGGTCCGGCACCTCCAGTTCGCCATCGATACAGTAGCGGTAGCGACTGCCCGCCGGACAGCGGGCCTTGATCACAAACCATCCGTCACCCTGCGGCAGCATGGGCAACGATTGACCATCGGCCAGTTCAACACTGACGTAAAACGCATCGGGAGCCCACAGAGCAAATTGCGTGTGTTCGGCGTCCAGCACGATTGCGCCGTGGGGCCAGGTTTCTTGGGTCCTTGACGGCATCTTTGAAACCTCCCTGATTATTTGTGGCTGGCTTTACCCAATGCCTTGGCCACCAGTTGTTCGTACAGTTCAGCGTACGGTTCCACCGCTTTGCTCCAGTTGAATGGCGCCGCCATTGCCCGGCACCGCATGGCGTTGAGCAGCTCGGGGAAGGCAAACACCTTGAATGCGCGGCTCAGGGCTTCCTTGTAGCTGTCGACGGTGGATTCATCGAAGAGGAAACCGGTCACGCCGTTTTCAATGGTGTCGGCCAGGCCGCCGGTATTACGTGCCACCGGCAATGAGCCGAAACGTTGGGCGTACATCTGGCTCAGGCCGCAAGGCTCGTAACGCGACGGCATCAAGAGGAAATCGCTGCCAGCGAACATGCGCCGCGCGTCAGTCTCGTTGAAGCCGATGCGTACGCCGATCTGCCCAGGGAAGCGCAGTGCCAGCTCACGCATGGCCTGTTCTTCCTCCGGCTCGCCACGGCCGATGATTGCGATCTGGCCACCGTTCTGCACGATGAACTCGGACACCGCTTCAGTCAGGTCCAGACCTTTCTGATAGACCAGACGCGAGACCACGGCGAACAGCGGGCCGGTCGAGTCGTTGAGGCCGAACAGCTCGCGAACATGGGCGGCGTTGACCGCTTTGCCTTCCCAGTCGCCAATGGCGAAAGGCGCGAAGAGGTGCGGATCGGTGGCCGAATCCCAGCTCTCGTCAATGCCGTTGGGGATGCCGCTGAGCAAGCCTTGCTGGGTCTTGGCGGCGAGGAAACCGTCGAGGCCGCAGCCGAAATCCGGGGTGGTGATTTCCTGCGCGTAGGTGGCGCTGACCGTGGTGATGTGGCTGGAATAGGCCATGCCGGCCTTGAGGAACGACATCTTGCCGTAGAATTCCATGCCTTCCTGTTGCAGGGCGTGGGCGGGAATACCCAGTTCCGGGCAGGAACCGAGGCTGGTCACCCCCTGGTACGCGAGGTTGTGAATGGTGAACAGCGTCGGCGTGCGCTGACCGCGCCAGTGCATGTAGGCCGGGGCGAGACCCGCTGGCCAGTCGTGGGCGTGGACGAGGTCCGGGCACCAGTGAATCTGCGCGAGGTTGGCGGCGATATCGGCAGCGGCCAGGCCGAGGCGGGCGAAACGAATATGGTTGTCCGGCCAGTCGCGGCCGTTGTTGGCGCCGTAAGGGCCACCTTCACGCTCGTAGAGTTCGGGGCAGATCAACACGTAGATCACCAGACCGTCGGGCATGTCCATGCGCCCGATCTTGCATGGTGGCAGCGCGGCGTGGCCACCGAGTTCGCCGATGATGTGAATCGGGTTTTCGCTGTGCATCACTTGCGGGTAACCAGGAATCAGCACGCGCACATCATGCAGATGCGCCATGGCGCGGGGCAGAGCGGCGGATACGTCGCCCAGGCCGCCGGTTTTCACCAGATCGGCGATCTCCGACGTGACAAACAAAACCTTTTTCTTGTTGGGATTCTGGCTCGCGACCGGAGCCAGCGTCCGGGTGCCGGGAACGTTGATCGATCGGCTGCCGGGAACGCTGACAGTGCTCGAGTCGCCAATCACCTGGTGAGCACGCTCTCCCTGAATATCCAATGCCGCACTGATCATATGTATCTCCCGTTGTGTTGATCTGATTCTTGTCTCGTACAAACGAAGTTCAGAGCCACGTCCTGTGACCGGGCGCAAACGCGCCACGCATCGGTGAGCAAACGCTACCCAACACGCGCAAGCAGAATGGGTGGTGAAGCCATTGCAAGGATTGCACCAGTCGTTTTGGCTCTGTCTTCTTGATGACCCGACGCGCGATGCAAAAGTTTCGAGTTTTTTTCGACGATGTGACCGGGCGGTTTCACCCGGTGAAAATCAGTCTAGGCCAGATCCTAGAGCGGGCCAGAGCAAATGGGTAAATTGTTCGACAATCGGTTTGTTCGTAAGATTTTTTTGCTGAAACGGAGCAAACGCACCGACGAAGGGCAGGTTTTTTTGCGACGGAGGGCCAATATGGTGACCGGGCGGTCACGATTTTGTGCTAGGCGGGAGGGCGGTTGCACTGTTGTGGTGCGATGTGTTCGGGGGCAAGGACTGTGCTGGACGCTTCGCGAGCAGGCTCGCTCCCACATTGGACCTCAGGGCACCTCGAAATGTGGTGCCTGGCATGATCCAGTGTGGGAGCGAGCCTGCTGGCGAATGCGATGGGCGGGACACCACCGTTACCCATGGATGTCTTGATTCAACAGGCGAATCGGCTCCCCCGCAGCCCATGCCTGAATATCCTCGATCATCTGCGCAAAGAACTGCGCATAGTTCTGCCGACTGACATACCCCACATGCGGCGTCGCCAGCACATTGTCGAGTGTGCGAAACGGGTGCAGGGCCGGTAGTGGTTCCGCGTCGAAGACATCCAGCGCTGCCCCGGCAATGTGCTGTTTCTGCAGAGCCTTGATCAAAGCGCCTTCGTCGACGATCGGTCCGCGCGCGGTGTTGACCAGCAACGCAGTCGGCTTCATCCAGCCCAACGCCTGCGCGTCGACCAGCCCGCGGCTGCGTTCGCTGAGCACCAGGTGCACCGACAGCACATCGGCCTGCTCGAACAGCTCCTGCTTGCTGACGTAGGTCACGCCGACCTGTTGGGCGCGTTCGGCAGTGAGGTTTTCGCTCCAGGCAATCACGCGCATGCCGAACACCTGGCCGAACTGCGCCACGCGCTGGCCGATGCTGCCCAGACCGAGAATGGCCAAAGTCTTGCCATGCAGATCGCCGCCCAGCCCTTGCTGCCACTGGCCGTTGCGCAAGGCGTTGGCTTCGTTGAGCAGATTGCGCGTGGCAGCCATGATCAGCGCCCAGGTCAACTCGGGCGCGGCGTGCTTGTAACTGTCGGTGCCGCACACCTTGATTCCGAGTTTCGCCGCCGCCTGCATGTCCAGCGCCGCATTGCGCATGCCGCCGGTGACCAGCAGCTTGAGCGCCGGCAAGCGCTTGAGCAGGTCCTCGTCGAAACGCGTGCGCTCGCGCATCACGCAGATCACCTGATAGCGGCCCAGACGTTCGGCCAGGGTGGCGTTGTCTGCCGGGTAGTCATGCACGAAGGTCAATTCACCGATGTTCTCGAGGACTGACCAGTCGACCACGTCGCGGGCCACGTCCTGCCAGTCATCAATCACTGCAATCTGCACCGCCATCAGCCTTACCTCATCAACGAACGGGATTGGATGTATTCAGCCAGCTGAGCAGGGCCTTGTGGAACTGCGCCGGTTCTTCCATTTGCGGGGCATGGCCCATGCCGGGAAATTCGACCAGCGTCGATTGCGGGATCAGTTTGGCGACTTGCTTGCCGAGCACGTCGTAGTGGCCGATCTTCGCTTTGACTTCCGGCGGGGCGATGTCCTTGCCGATCGCGGTGGTGTCGGAGGTGCCGATCAGCAACAGCGTCGGCATCTTCAGGTCCTTGAACTCGTAATACACCGGCTGGGTGAAGATCATGTCGTAGATCAGCGCCGAGTTCCACGCGACCTGAGTCTTGCCCGGGCCTTTGCTCAACCCGGCGAGCATGTCGACCCAACGGTCGAATTCCGGCTTCCAGCGGCCGTCGTAATACGTGGTGCGTTCATATTCGCGAATGCCCTGGGCGCTGACTTTCAGTTCGCGCTGATACCACTGATCGACGGTGCGATAGGGCACGCCGAGGGCTTTCCAGTCTTCCAGGCCGATCGGGTTGACCATGGCCAGTTGCTCGACCTGCTCGGGGTACTGCAAGGCATATCGGGTGGCGAGCATGCCGCCGGTGGAATGCCCCAGCAGCGTGGCTTTCTGGATACCCAGCGCTTTGAGCAACTGCTGCGTGTTGGTCGCCAGTTGCTGGAAGGTGTATTGGTAGTTATCGGGTTTGCTGGAGGTGCAGAAGCCGATCTGATCCGGCGCAATCACCCGGTAACCGGCTTCGCTCAACGCCTTGATGGAACTGTCCCAGGTCGCTGCACAGAAATTCTTGCCATGCATCAGCACCACGGTGCGGCCATTGGCCTTGCCGTTGGCGGCGACGTCCATGTAGCCCATCTGCAGCGATTTGCCCTGGGATTCGAAGGCGAAGTGCTTAAGCGTGTAAGGGTAATCGAAGCCTTGCAGCTCGGGGCCGTAAGCCGGGCCTTCGGCGGCGGCTGGCGTGGCAGCCTGCACGGACATGGGCAGAGCCGTGCACAGAAGCAGGCCGGGAAGCCAGCGAGGAAACGAGACAGGCATAGGGTCAAACTCCGTTTGAAATGGGCCGATGCTCGAACGGCCGGATTATGGCGACGTTAAAAACAGGCAATGATCGTGGCCGATGGTTCAACCGAGCCAGCCCAGAGTCAGCATGGCCAGCACGCCGTAACGGGCGCCTTTGGCCAGGGTTACGATCAGCAGGAAGCGCCCGAGCGGTTCACGCATGACCCCGGCGATCAGCGTCAACGGATCGCCAATAACCGGCAGCCAGCTGAACAGCAGCGACCAGTGGCCGAAGCGCTGGTAGTGCTGTTGAGCTTTGGCCATGTGTTGTGAACTGACCGGAAACCAGCGCCGGTCCTGAAAGCGTTCAAGCCCTCGTCCCAGCCACCAGTTGACCAGCGAACCAAGGACATTGCCCAGCGTCGCCACGGCCAGCAGTCCCCATAGCCAGTAACGCTCGCTGACGATAAGACCGACCAGCAGCGCTTCCGACTGCAGTGGCAGCAAGGTCGCGGCACCGAACGCCGCCAGGAACAGCCCGGCGTAAGCGGCCCCGATCAATGCGCCGGGTAATCCGCCACGACGACATCAGCGCCGTTCTTTTTCAGGCCGATCACTTGCCAAGCGTCGCTCATGCCGTCCATTTCCATGCCCGGCGACCCCATCGGCATGCCCGGTGCGGCCACGCCAAGCAGGTCGTCGCGCTTGCTCAAGGCCAGTACCTGTTCCGCCGGGACGTGGCCTTCGACGAACTTGCCATTGATGATTGCCGTGTGGCACGAGGCCAGACGGGGTGGCACGCCGTGCTGTTGCTTGAAGCTGCTCATGTCGCTTTCGACGTGATCGTCGACCTTGAAACCGTTGGCTTCGAGGTGGCTGATCCACTTTTTGCAGCAACCGCAGTTGGCGTCGCGATGAACTTCAATCGGGATCAGGTCGGCGGCCTGGGCGAGAGAGGACAGGAACAGGGCGCTGAGGGCGAGTAGACGCAGGTGGGTTCGCATGACGGATTCTCGGCTCGGGTGGCGGTCAGAAGAGAACGCATTTTGCCCGGTTTTCGCTGTTCAGCATCAACGCAGTGTTTCTGGTTGTTGCAAATAGACAGGCACCCCTTGTGGGAGCGAGCCTGCTCGCGAATGCAATTATCCAGACAATGATGGAGTGACTGACAGATCGCTTTCGCGAGCAGGCTCGCTCCCACAGGGATTCGTGCAATCTCTGAATCCCCGTGGGTGCATGATTCAGCGCACCTTGAACCGCCCCATGATCGCGCTGACCCGGCTGTTGGCTTCCAGCAACTGGCGAGTGTTGAGTTCGCTGGTCTGGCCGCTCTGCACCAGTTCATCGACCATGTGGCGGATCTGCACCATGCTGCGGTTGATCTCTTCGGTGACGGCACTTTGCTGCTCGGCCGCGGTGGCGATCTGGGTGCTGAGGCTGTTGATATGGCTGACCGAACCGGCCATTTCGTCCAGCCCCGAGTTGACCCGTGCCGTGGCGTCAGCGGCGGACTGACAGCTGGCCTGAGTGTTTTCCATGGCACTGACCGACGAGCTCACGCCTTGAGTCAGGCGGGTAAGCATCTCGTTGATTTCCGAGGTGCTGGCCTGGGTGCGGGCGGCGAGGGCGCGCACTTCATCGGCCACCACGGCGAAACCGCGACCCTGTTCACCGGCGCGTGCGGCTTCGATGGCGGCGTTGAGTGCGAGCAGGTTGGTCTGCCCGGCAATCGCGCCGATCACGCCGAGAATTTCGGTGATGCGCTGGGCGTCCTGCTGCATGTTTTCAACCTTGTGCGTGGCACTCGCCACTTCGTCGATCAGCGCAACGACGCTGTTGGTGGCTTCGCCGACCACCACACGCGAGCGATCGGCGTTCTCGTTGGCGCGTTGAGTGAAGGCGGCCGTTTCGGCAGCATTCTGTGCCACGCTTTCGGCGGTGGAACTCATTTCGGTGATGGCGGTGACGGTCTGATCGGTTTCCGAGGCGTGGCGTAGCAGAATCTGGCCGGTGTGCGCCGAAGTACGCTGCAGGTCATCAAGGCTGGAAGCCATGGCGCCGGTGGCCTGGGTCACTTCGCTGATCATGTTTTGCAGGTAGGCGATAAACGTGTTGACCGAATGGCCAATGGCACCGAGTTCGTCCTCGGCGCGAATGGTGATGCGGCGGGTCAGGTCGGCATCGCCGCTGGAGAGCAAGTCGATGTTGGCTTTCAAGGCTTTCATGCGTTGCACCAACTGGCGGATTGCATAGACCTGCAACAGCACCAACAGGATGACCAGCGGAATCTGCAGCATGCTCAAGGTGCTGAGGACGTCGTCACGCTGGGCGGTGAGCATTTTCGTCGGCAGAGCGGTGGCGAGGAACCACGGCGTGCCCTCGATCGGGCGCATGAAGAACGTGCTGTCTTCACCGTTGTTATCGAATTCGCTGCGCTGCGCCTGGTCGCGGTTCTGCAGACCCGCTTTAACCTGGGCGGCGAAGGTCGAGGTCGCAGCCAATTCACTGATGTTCTTCAGCACGATCGGACCACTGATGCGCGAACTGTTGCTGATGATCTTGCCGTCGGCTTCAACAATCAGCATTTCGGCGTTGAGGTCTTTTTCCTTGCGCGCCACCAGATCGTTGAAGAAACCCAGGGTCACGTCAATCGTCGACACGCCCCAGGCGCTGCCGTTTTTCTGAATCGCCATGGCGCAGTTGGTGCGTGGCTCGGCGCTGGCATCGTCTTTATAGGCTGCCGCCCAGGCGCACTGGCCGCGGGGTGTGGCCATGCCGCCCTTGTGCCAGCTCTGGTCGTAATAGTTGGGGGCGGCGTCGCTGTTCCAGAACGTGTTGACGGCAAGTTTGCCCGACGCATCGCGGTGCCAGAACGTGCTGAACTTGTTGCGCCCGGCTTCACGCTGGCCCGGCAGTGGCCAGATCCCGCCGCCAAACACCTTCAACTCGCCGTACTGATCGACCAGCCCCGGCAGCACCGTGTCGATGGCGGCGCTGTCGAGCAATGGAATGGTCTGGGTGATACTGCGCTGTTGCGCCTGCACCTTGTTCAACTCGCCCTGAATCTGCTCGGCCACTTCAGCGATGCGGTTGAGCACGACCTGTTCTTCGGTTTCCCGCAGTTTGGGAGCGACCAGTTGGCTGATGCCGACTACCGTCAATACCGATAGCAGCAGGATGAACAGAACCAGAAACAGCGTATAGCGAGCCTGAATGGTGCGGAATGCGGGCATGGAGACCGGTCCTTGAGCAGCGATTCTTGTTAGGGGGCAGGGTTGCGACAGTGAGGGTATTGAAAGCGTATCGTCGTTCTCCGGCGAAGCTTGAGGTACTTGCGTGCTAATAATCGCAACGCCGATGTCCGGTCGGTATCAGGCGGGATACATTGCGCCGAACCAGTATCCGCCTCAGTTCGAAAATCGTCTGGACGTGACAATGCGATGACAGCTCTGGCACGCGCCCTGCGGGTTGTTTGGCTTTTGTATCGTGAATGTACGAGAATTGTAAAAAAGTGCAGAAAGAGGTTGGTGCCATCAGTTCGCCCGCCGATACTCGCGCCCACTGAACGTATTCAAAACGGACATTTCATGGTCATTTCGCAGGGAGACATTTCATGACAATCGGTATTGTCGGCGGCTGGGAAAGCAAGGCGGGGGTGATGGTGCGCGACACTGGCGCCAAGAAACAGGTGGCCCAGAGCGTCAAAGTGCAGCAGATGCTCACGCTGGTCGGCAACGATCCCAACGCGATCAATACCGCCGAAATGGACAAGCAAGGATTGCGCAAGGCGATCAAAGGCTTCGATCCAGCGAATGTTTCGGTCAAACAAATGGGCAATCTGAGTGAAATGCTGCGTAGCCGCGGGCTGATCTCGGAAATCACTTCCTTCACCCTGATGAACGCAGGCGACAAGTTTGATCGTTTCGGCGTGACCAAAGATGTCGATGCCAAATTCAACGCGCTGGAATATTTTGCCACCCAGCTCGATGCCATCCAGACCAATGGCCTGAATGGCAACGCCTACGGCAAAAACCTGATTCCTGAGTTCAAGAAAGCCATTTACGTCTTGCAGAACCTCAAGACCTACGGCGAAGGCAACGTTGCCAAACCGGTCGACCAGGGTGTCAAGGCCAAGGCGTGAAAGCCGGCAGTGGTCGCCCGCTCATGTTCGAGCGGGCAGTGTGCTTAAAGCGCTGACGTCGCCTGCGTAGCGCGCGGAGCGATGTGCTGTTGAGCGTGGTCATGCAAACGCTGGATGTGCGGGCAATGCAGCTCAAGCGTTCGCGCGCGGTAGCCCCGGTGAAACAGTGCCAGCCATCCTGCACAGCGTTCATTAGGGGCAATCCCGGTGAAAATGAAACCCAGCGCCGCGAGGCTTTCGGTGGCGCCGGCAAAACCGCTGGCGAGCCTAAGCCTGATCGAAATCATCCATTGCCGGGGCAGCTGACGCAGTTGTTTCAGCAGGCTGCCATCAAGCTTTTTCAGAATCACGTCGTAACGCCCGGAATAATGCTCGATATGCATGGGGGGGCCAACCCACGGCGGCTCTTTGTCCTGCGTCCCGTAAATTGCGCACAAGCGCTCCATGAAGTCGCGACAGCTGTGTGGCCACGGTAGAACCGGCAGCGGACGACAATAGCCATCGATGGCGGCAAAGCCGACCACGACCGACTCCGGCAGGGGCTCGCCGAACGGTGAAGGCACGTAATCCAGTAATAGTCCGGTACTGCAAAAACCGAGGCGCTCGGCCATCCGTTGCGTGTAGGGATGTTGTGTCACCTGTTTGATGGTCACGCCCTGGCAACCCAGTGCCTGTGCATGGATCAACAGACGTCCGCCCAACTGCGTGGCGATGTTCTGCCCGCGTCCGGACGGGTGTACCACGCTTAACGCCAGTTCCGCCGTGGGCGAACCGGTGTTTCGACACAAACTGGCATGCCCGAGCAGTTTTTTGTCCGAGTGCGCCAGCAGCGAGTGCCAGCGGCCTTCGCCGTGGTTCTGGTTGATCATCAACGGCAGATACACATGCGGCTGAACGTAGTGGTCACCATAGATTTCGCGAAACAGCCGGCTGACGGCACCCGCGTCGCTGCGGCGATAGCTGCGTAACGTCACGTTGTCCATGGGCGTTGCTCCGGTCGGGTTTTGTCATAAACACGCAGATCAACGACCCGTTGATGCTTGCCGGAACGCGGATGGCGCGCGAGTTGCTCGGCGATGCAGCAGATGACCTGCACTTCAAGCAATCCCTCTGCGCCCAGTTGCGTGATCAGCGGATACTGGTCGATGAGTTCGCTGTGCAATGCTGCGCTGGCTTGTGCGGTTGCTGACATTCGCACATCCGCCAGCTACTTGAGGGTCACGACATCGACGCTCGCCGATTGGCTGATACTCAGTTGCCAGTCTTCGCTGCCGGTGGTGCGCTGGACCATCCGCTCAATCTCGTCAATCAACAAGGTCAGACTGCCGACACGAACGCGCTGGCTGCTGCCACTGCGGCCCATCAAGGCAAACTTGCGCATTGCGGCAGTGGCCGGTTCGCGCCAGCACGCAAGGTCGCCGACCGGGTAACGAATCAGCGGCATCAACCGACGGGTGAGGTTGGTCATGACCAGCCGCCCGATGCGCTCACACTCGTCGATGACTTCACCGGTGTGCTCATCGACAATTTCCAGCAGGCTGTGGCCTGGCAGCATGCGGTGTTCGCCCAGGGCGCAGTCGCGGGTCGAGGCGCCGATGAATCCGGCGTCGACACTGGCGTAGCCGATGGATGCAATCCGCGCGTTGGGGAATACCCCTTGCAGCCGTTGCACTTGCCCGGCGAACAGGCTTTCGCCGCCGTAAAGTACGGTCTGTACCTCCGTAAGCTGTTGCGACTGGCGCTCGAGTTCGCTGGCAAACGTCAACAATTGCGCAGGGACACCGGCCAGTACGTTGATTCGATACTGACGGATCGCACCGGCCAGGACCGCAGGATCGACATCGCCGGTGAAAGGATATTCGATGACGCCTGCGCCTTCGTGCGCCAACGCGTCGTGGATGAAAATGAAACTGGCATACAGATCGCCGACGAAGAACAGGTTGGCCAGCCGATCGCCCCGATTGAGCTGTTGGCCGAGCTGGCTGCCGAAATCGCGGACCAGCGCCTGCCATTCTTCGCGGGTATACACGGAAAGTTTACCGGCGCCGGTGCTGCCTCCCGTTTTGAATACCAGCGCGCGTTCGACTGCCGAGGTCAGCACCGGCCAGTCTTCAAGAGACTGGCTAGCGTGCCAATATTGTTGAGGATCGACGACGGGCAATTGAGCGAACTGGGTGTTTTGCGCTGCAACGTGTTGCCAGTGCGCGGCGTAATACGCTGACCGTTCGCGGGCAAACGCCAGCAACGGGTCGAGTTCAGGTGTTGTGTTCATTCAGGTCTCTTTATTATTCAGGCCATGATGATCGCGACCGCTAGCGGCGCGCGTCGATCAGCAGCGGGGTCTTTCCGCTGTGGTTATTTCGGCGAAACAGCTCTGGGGCGCAGCGTTGCGCCGTCACCGTGAGCAGCCCGGTACGCTGCAGGGTGTGCAGCGTGGCGTAGTGTTGCAGTCGCTCGTGGACGTCAGCCGGTTCGCGCGGGCTGCGTATCAGCAAGCGTTCCAGGCCGTCAGCCGCATGATCGAGGTGTAATTGAAACGGCGTCTGCAAGTGCCGGGCGAGCTCTTCCAGGCAAATGAAATCCGTGCCGATGCGCAGCAGGCGGCCGTGCCGTTGCAGCAGTTCGAAGCGCGGCGAGCCCAGGCCGCACGCGCAGTTGCCGGGCAGCCAGCGACCGGTATCTCCGACCTCATAACGCTGCACGCGCTGTCCCTCGCGTGCTTTGGAGGTAAACAGCAAACGGCCGACCTCATCGCCGATCACCGGCACGTCGGCGTCCAGCGCAACGATTTCCAGTTGCTGGATCGCCTCCATCAGATGGAACACGCCGTCGCCGGTCGCCGCGCAGGCATGCCCGAAGGGGCCGGCATCGACGCTGCCGTAGACCGCCGAGCGAATGCAGGTCACGCCACAAGCCTGCAACAGTTCACGGCATTGCTCACTGACGTGCTCACCGCCGAGGAAGACTTTTTCGATCGCGCCATACCCGCGCAGGCGCTGTTCTTCGTTGAGAAACAGTCGATGCACCGTGCTGGGCATGCCAATCAGCACAGTGACGTTCTGTTCGATGATCACCTGCGCAATGTCGCTGTAGTCATCGTCCGCTAGCGCCCCCATGGGGAAGTGGCTGGCGCCCAGCAATTCAAGCACCTTGGCGAAACTGAAGAAACCACCGTACAGACCGCCACTGAAGAACAGGTTCATGACCTTGTCGTGGCGCGGATCGAGACCTGCCGCAAACAGACCGTCGGCCGTCGCGCGCATCTGCTGATGAAAGTCGCGGTAACTGAAGCCCGACAGCGCCGGGGTGCCGCTGCTGCCGCCGGAGCGGAAAAACAGTTGCGCAGCAGCGCCCGGCGGCGTTGCGAGGAAGGTGTTTTTATCAGTGATTGGCAAACCCGCGAGGGCGAGGGTGTGCGGGGCCGGATCGAGATTCATCTGGCGGGGGAGAAGCGTCGGCATGACGCTGACCGACACACGCCGACTGAGGCGTTGCAGTGCGTAGACACCGTCGTGGGGCTCGCCTGCATAACCGTCATGAATCGCATCGATCGGCGCAATTCGACTGACCCCTGCGGCAATCAGCTCGCGCGCCAGCTCGCCGAGCTGCGTTTCATCGCAGATCAGTGCGCAGCTCTGCAAGACGTTGCGCCATGGCAACAGATGCTCGCTCAACTGCTGACGCGGCAGGGGGTTGAGGCGCAAGGTGCGAAACAGCGGGGAGGGCGCAAGCGCCTGATCATGAGTCCAGATCACTCGCCATCCCGGCGCGCTCCAAACGCGACCGATCGCTGCAGAAAAGCTTTGGCTCAGCCGCGCCATCATTGCCTGGGTGCTGATTTCACTCGCTTCCTGAATCGTCGGCAATAGCGCCGGCCAGCGTTCGGCGCGGCGCTCGAACGCCTCGGCAAGGTCTGTGCCGATTGCTTCGAGCACGGCCGGGTCATCGCTGTCGGCCAGCAGCCATTGCGGACTGGAGCAAGCCTGCTGGTCCAGTCGACACACCTCATCGACCAGCGCATCGAGGGTCTGTGGTGAAGCGGCGTCCGGCGTCAGGTAGGCGAAACTGATGCGATGGCCCCAGTCGATCCAGCGACAACCGGGCGGCAGTTGCTCGCGGATGGCCCGCAGCGCAGTTTCGCCGCCCCAGGCCGATACGCCATTGGCCCATTGGCACAACTGACCGATCTGCGCCGTTGCGACCGGCAGCACCGCCACATAATCTCGCAACTGCCCGCTCGCGTCGCTATGCACAAGGGCGTGCAGCACGGTTGCCGTCAGACCTTGATCGCTGCTGCTCGGCCGCAGCCAGTTGATGTTGCCAGCCAGCAGGCTTTCGATGATCGCGCAACAGGCCAGCAGTGGTGCATTGGCCGGCGTGACGTGCACCACCAGGCCCAAAGGGCACCAGCGTTCGAAATGCGCTTGCCGATAGTCGATGCGTCGCAGCGACTCGGGCTGTTCGCCCAGTTCGCGGCCAAGCTTGTGTTGCAGTGCTTCAGGCCGACAGAAATCAATCAGTGCCAAGCGCTGTTCATCATCGAGTGGCAGCGCTGGCGTAGCGCTATGTAATTGCCGTGCGAACTGTGCGACCGCGGCGATCACGGTTGTGCTTTCCAGCGGGGTGCGCAGCTGTCGCGGCAAGCGCTGGTGCAAACGCTCGAGGGCATCGTTCAGATCGCAGTCGGCTGTGAGTTGTCCGTTGATCAGGTACATGTCAGTGCCTCCCCAACAGTTCGGATGCCGCCATGGCGCAACTTCTGCCGGCGGTAGTACTTGCGCGGCCATGCAGTTCGAACCAGTCGCTGGTCAGGCCACAGCCACAGCTCGACCCGGGGTGCAAGGTCGCCAGATCACTCATCACCACCGCGTGCGCCGGACTTGAGGAAATGTAGGGCGACACGAATCCCAGCAGTCCTTGCTGACCGTAAGGCTGGACGGAAAAATCCTCCGGTTTGCGCACGATGGCTTTGGCGTAAACCGGTACATGGAAATGGTGATGTGCGCACTCGATGTAAGGCACCGCGTGCTCGACCGCGCCATAACCGTCTCGACAGCGTGACGTTTCGATACCCAGCTGTTCGCTGATGCGCGTGTACAGTTGCTGTTTCGGGATTTCCTCACTGGCGCGGGTTTTCCAGCCACCGCCGAAAAACACCAGTGACTGCTCCGGCAATTTCAGTGCGGGCATCCCGGTCGTCTGCATGTGTTGCAGAACCTGCCAGAGAAACGCCGGGAAACCGAAAATCCGCACGGGCAGACCTTCTTCAGCGAACGCCTGCAGAGCCGCGATGACCCCGAACAGGTCGAACTGATGGCCTTGGCCGTTGCTGCGTAACGCATAGGTCAGCCGATTGACGGGCGCGAAGCGGCAGAGGAACTCGTCGGTGAACGATGTTCCCAGCGTGATGGCGCCATGCGGCTCGTAACTGAGCAGCAGATAATTGCAGGGCGTATCGGCGGAATGCCAACCGTAGTGGTTGAAAATCCGCTCGACCATCCATTGCGCGCGTGACAGGCTGCGCGGGTCGTAGCGCATACGGCTTTTTTGCCCGCTGGTGCCGGACGAAGTCAGCTCTAGGGCGTTTTCTGCGCATGGGCTTAGCAGCAACTGTTGCTTGAAGAAGTTGGCGAGAATGGGCGGCAGTCGCGACCAGTCATCGAGATCGTCGAGGTCCTTGACATCAAGGTGGTTGGCTTTCAGCCAGTTTTCGTAGCCCGGTGTGTGCTGGCAGTGAAAACGACTGAGTTCGCTCATGGCGCGATCGAACAGACCGGCAGGCACGCAATCCTGGCGATAGGGCTGTGGCAACGCGCAAAGCGCATCGCAGGCGGGTAACGTAATCATTTCAATATTTTGATCAGTAGCTGAGGCGGGGGCGCGGCTTGTCAACAAGACTTGCAACAGAGGCAGGCACATCAATCCGCTGAAGGCGGCGCAGAGCGCAAAGAGTTCAAGGCGTGCGCCACCGCCGATGGTTGCAATCAGCCCGCCGCCGAGGCCCATCACCGCAATGGACAACATGCCGACTGACGCCGACACCAGGCCTTTGCTGTCATCGCTGGCAAACAACGCCAGCCGATACAGCGCCGCATTGCTCATGCCCAGCCCCACTGCGTACACCGACAGACTGGCGACCACGGTCGCGAGTCCGGCGCCGGACAGGGCGCAGCCAATCAACGCCAGAAGGCCGCCGCAGAACGGCCAGAGCGCCAGGCAGACGAGCCGTGGCAGTGAGCAGGTGGGCAGTAGACGATCAAGAATCAGGTTGCCGACGATCACCGCACTGAAGATCGGGATCTGCCACAGGGCATATTGCACAGGCGTCAGTCCCAGCAGGTGTATCAGCAGCAGCGGGGCCAAGCCGATCCAGGCAATCAACGGCAGACTCATCAGTCCCAGCGCCAGGCTTGCGGCGAGAAAACGCCGATTACCCAGCAGTGCGCAATAGCGCTGGCAGGTCTGCCGCCAGGAAAAGCGAATCGGCACTTGTCGATGGCCGTCGCGACGGGTGACACCGATTGTTTCGGGCATCCAGAGGAACAACCCCAGCCAGACCAGTGATGCAGCTAAACCCAGAACCAGAAACAGTTCGCGCCATGACAGCCATTGCAGTAGCACGACGCCCAGCAGCGGCCCGAGCAACGGTGACAGCAGGGCGATATTGCCCAGCAGAGCCATCAATCGCACCGCATCGGCCTCGCAGAAGACTTCCTGAAGCGCTGGGTAACTGACCGCGACAACAAACCCGATGCCCATGCCTTGCAATAGCCGCAGCAGATTGAACGCGGCAATGCTCTGGCTGAGAAATGCCGCCGCGCAGGCTGCCGCGAACAGGGCGCAGCCGATCAGCAGAAGGCGTCGTCGCCCCCATTGATCCGATAGCGGCCCGATCAGCCATTGCAAGCAGACACCGCCGAGCAGATAGAGGTTGAACGCATGGGGAACATGGCGCGCATCCGCCTGCAAATCTGTTGTCACGCTGAGCATCGCCGGCATGATCAGATCGCTGGCCATGTACGTCAGTAGTTCAAAGGCACTGATTGCCAGGCAGAAGCCAAGCACCTGTCGCGGCCTTATGGATATAAGCGTTCGCTGCATAAACGTCCCTGTTGGTTAATCGAAGAAGTTGCCAAAGACTAAGTTGCGCGGACTCGCGCAACCTATTGCTTTGCTGCCACATGAAATTTCAAATGCTTGCAACTTGTTTAATGCGCTGTTGATTTTGCTTGAGGCAGGAACAGCAAAGCCCGCAATGGGCGGGCTTTGTTGAGAATGAGGCGGGCCAGTGAGGTTCAGCCTCGGTCAGTTTTTCGAGAGTGTGGAGGGGGCAGCAATCCTGTTCTAACGATGTTGGTAATAACCAGGGCCTCCTTGGTAATAACGGTGATGATCGCCATGCCCGTGGGGAAAAATGATGCAGCCACTGAGCGTTAGCAGGGCCAGAACGGGAATCAACCAGGTGATGCGACGCAGCATTTGAAAAATCCTCAGGGTTACGCCGCCAGCAAGCCAAAACTCCTGCGCGGCTGTAACATGAGACTCCGTTTGCTGCGGCGCATTCCGCAAACACGGTAGGTGCATGGCATGCAATTGGATACAAACCGGATACATATCAGAGTTACAGGAAGCCGCAATGACCCAGAAACAACGCTTGATTTATTCGATTCTGATCGCCTTGTCGGTCCTGGCGATCATGCTGGGCCTGTCGTGGCTGCAAAACGCCGGGATGATCACCGAGAAAACCTTTCAGTTCGTCGCCATTGGCGTGGCGGTGATCGTCGTGGTGATCAATGGCGTGATGCGCCGCAAGGTCAAGCCTTGACGGCGATGGTCGCCGGCTTCAAGAGTGATTGAGAACGGCCGCAGCCTGTGGATGCAGGCTGTAGCTTTTGTCTTCATTGAAGGTGATCACGCCTTCGGCACACAAGCGTTTGAGCACTTCGCGCACACTGAGAAAGGACAGCGGAATATCCAGATCCAGCAAGTGGCTATGGACACCGCGCACACCCAGACGTCGCTCGCTTTGGGCTGCGACCAGCAGGGCGTCGATGACTTTCAGGCGGATCAGGCTGGTGCGCAGACCGAAACTCTTGAGCAACAAGCGGATGCGTTCGTTGCCGTGTCGCTCGCCGCGTTGGCCGAGATCGCTCGCGTGTGGGCTCATGGAAATTCCTTGGGGGGCCTGGCTACCGTCCGTTGGTAGTTGCGAGTTGTACATGCGCTTACTCCTTTTCAGGGCCTGATCGGGAATGGGTTTTTTTGCTCTCTCAGAACTAGACGTATGAGCTTGGCGAATCATGAAAGAAAAGATGTGGAAAATTTGTTGGCCCGATGTTTTTTTCTTGTGATTTTTGGGGGGGCGTGGCGGCTTCTGGGCCGACCGTGCTTTGGTTGTTTTGGGTGAATATCCGTTGCTTCGGGTGCTGCTGCTGGCGGTTTCGCCCTTACGGCGAGTCCCTTTTTCAGACGCCAAAAAGGAACCAAAAGGCTTTGCTCCTGCGTTCGGCCCTCGCAGGCTCGGGTTCCTTCGCTCCGGGATTGATCCGGGCGCAGCGGCTACGGTTTGCTGCGCTGCACCTCCTTCCGCTGTGTACGACTGCGTCGTACGGTCGCTGCGCTCCCACGCCCGGATCGGTCCCTGCGCTCAGCCTTCCGATGTCGCTGGTTAGGCAAGATCAAGATCAAGGGCACTCGAGCTAACGCTCATTGTTGAGTGGTTAGAAGCGGGGGGTTGGCTTGGGATTGGTGGTGTGGCTGCCCCTCACCCCAGTCCTCTCCCGAGGGAGAGGGAGCCGATTTTTGGGCCGTTCAAAATTTGCATTCGACTCGGTATCTCCGGTGACGTACCTCGCCCAACCACCGCGGTCAGTCCCCTCTCCGTCCGGGAGAGGGTCAGGGTGAGGGGCTTTTGATTTTTATCGGTAAATTTTCTCCTCCTGTTTCGTTTCTTCGACAGGCTCATTGCGCGTGGACGCGTGGGTATTTGCAGGGTGGGTCTTTTGAGTGTGTTGATGCTCGATCCGCTCTTTGGCATGTCGATCAGGAGCGAGCGTGATTATTTCCAGACAGTTGACCGGGCTGGCTTTGGCTGGCGTGTGGCTGGGCTTGAGCTGTTCAGCCCATGCGTTGAGTCCGGCCGGCGGGGCCAGTGCCGATATTCGCCGGACCGCTTTTGGTGTGCCGCATATTCGTGCGCAGGACGAGCGTGGGCTCGGGTTCGGTATTGGTTATGCGTATGCGCAGGACAATCTGTGTCTGCTGGCCAATGAGATCGTTACGGTCAATGGCCAGCGTTCGCGGTTTTTCGGGCCGGATCAGTTCACGGTCGAGCAGCGCGAAAACCGCGTCAGCGATGTGTTTTTCACCTGGTTGAATACGCCGCAGGCGGTTGACAGGTTCTGGCAGGCGCAACCGCTGCCGGTGCGTGATCTGGTTGAAGGTTATGCCGCAGGCTACAACCGCTATCTGGCTGAACGCCGCCAGCAGGGGTTGCCGCAGCAATGTCAGGGTGAGTGGGTGCGGGATATCGCGGCGCAGGATCTGGTCAAGCTCACCCGGCGGTTGCTGGTCGAGGGCGGGGTCGGGCAGTTTGCCGAAGCGTTGGCCGGTGCCACGGCGCCGCAAGCGACCGCGGCGATCCGTCAAGATGCGCAGGCTTATCGTCTGGCCGATGCCCGTCAGCAACGTTTTGCCCTTGACCGCGGCAGCAACGCCGTGGCCGTGGGCAGTGAACGCTCGTTCAACGGGCGCGGCATGCTGTTGGCCAACCCGCATTTTCCGTGGATCGGCGGCATGCGGTTTTATCAGATGCACCTGACCATTCCCGGCAAACTCGACGTCATGGGCGCGGCGCTGCCGGGGTTGCCGATGATCAATATTGGTTTCAACCAGCATCTGGCCTGGACGCACACGGTCGATTCGTCGAAACATTTCACGCTGTACCGCCTGCAACTCGACCCGAAAGATTCGACGCGTTACCTGCTCGACGGCCAGTCAGTGCCGATGGACAAGCAGACCGTGACCGTGCAGGTCAGGCAGGCTGACGGTCAGGTAGTGCCCGTCAGCAAGGACGTCTACAGCTCGCAGTTCGGGCCGATTGTGCAGTGGCCGGGCAAGCTCGATTGGGACCATCAGTACGCCTATAGCTTGCGCGACGCCAACCTTGATAACGACCGCGTGCTGAAACAATGGTACGCCATGAATCAGGCGACCACGCTGCAACAGTTGCAGGATTCGGTGCACACGATTCAGGGCATCCCGTGGGTCAATACCCTGGCTGTCGATGACAAGGGCCAGACGCTGTACATGAATCTGTCGGTGGTGCCCAACGTCAACGCCGAGAAACTGGCCAGGTGCAGCGATCCCCGCGTCGGCACGCAAATGATCGTGCTCGACGGCGCGAACAGCGCCTGCGCCTGGGACATCGATCCGAACGCTGCGCAGAAGGGGATTTATGCAGCGAGCCAGTTGCCGCAACTGCTGCGCAAGGACTTCGTTCAGCATTCCAACGACTCGGCATGGCTGGCCAACCCGGCGCAACCGCTCAGCGGTTTTTCGCCGCTGATCAGTCAGGACGGTCAACCGTTGGGCTTGCGTTCGCGTTTCGCCCTCGATCGTCTGGGCACACTGAGCAAAAAAGGCCCGCTGGCGGTCAAGGATCTGCAGCAGATGGTGATGGATGATCAGGTGTATCTGGCAACACAAGTCATGCCGGATCTGCTGAAGTTCTGTGGCGCTGACCTCGGCGCCGATGCAAAGGCGCTGAAACCGGTGTGTGCCAGCCTCAAGGCCTGGGATGGCCGGGCGAACCTGGAGGCAGGTGTGGGTCTGGTACATTTCCAGAACATCATGCAGGCCTTGCAGTCTGAGCCGGGTGTGTGGCGTATCGGCTTCGATCCGCAGGATGCGCAACATACGCCGCGCGGTCTGGCGGTCGAGCAGCCGGCGGTGGCCAAGGCACTGCGCGAGGCGATGCTGGCGTCGCTGGAGTCGAGCCGGAAAATGGGCCTGACGTCGCACACGCGCTGGGGGGACATCCAGGTGGTCAGCAGCGGCGGGCGGCAAACGCCGATACATGGCGGGCCGGGCACCCTGGGGATCTACAACGCGATTCAGAGCGTGCCCCGTGAAGACGGCAAACTCGAAGTCGTCAGCGGCACCAGCTATCTGCAAGTGGTGAGCTTCGATGACAAGGGGCCGCACGCTCAAGGGCTGTTGGCGTTCTCGTTGTCGAGCGATCCGGCCTCGAAGTACTCGCGGGATCAGACTGAGGCGTTTTCGAAGAAACAATGGAGTGTGTTGCCGTTCACTGAACAGCAGATTCAGGCTGACCCACACTATCAGGTGCAGACTGTTCGCGAGGCGCTGGACCAGACGGGGAAGGTGGCGGCCCAGTAAACCCGAGCGTAACAACGCAGCAAATGGAGGCCGTATTCCGCAACGGATACGGCCTTTTCAGCTTTTGGGCGGTTGTTGTGGAATCGAGTTGATCACCGGGTTGCCTTGCTTGTTGCGCGTCAGGTAGACGGGCAGCACTTTGGGCAGGCTGTCGGGCAGGTTGTTCAGCGCTTTGATGTTGTAGATGCCGCCCACGCGCATCGAGCCGGTTCGCGTGTCAGCCAGCTCCAGGGGTTTGCTCAGATAGCGGTTGATCAGGGGCAATGCTTCGCTCAATGCGAGGTTATCCAGTACCAGTTTGCCGTCGCGCCAGGTCAGCGAAGTGTCGCTGGCGTAGGTCTGGCTGATCTGCGGCATGTAGTCGCCGTGCTGGTAACGCGCCTGCATCGATGGGCCGAGGCGCAAGCCGTCACCCGGCAATGCGCGATTGCTGGTCACCAGCACCGAACCTTCGACGAGGTTCACGCGCACCTGATCCTGATACATCCAGACATTGAAGCGCGTACCGGTGACGCGAATCTCGCCTTCGCCTGCGCGCACTACAAACGGGTGCGATGCATCGTGGCTGACCGAAAAGAACGCCTCGCCCTGTTTGAGGGTGACGCGCCGCTCATTTTTATAGTTACTGAAGGTCAGGTCGGTGTTCAGGTTCAGTTCCAACTGGCTGCCATCACTTAGTGTGACCTGGCGGATCTCCCCAGTAGCGGAAAAATGCTCATAGCTGTTGGGCAGCCAGCCCAGATTCCAGCCCGAATACGCCGCCAGCGGCAACGCGAGGGCACAGACACCTGCGGCTATCGCCCATTGGCGCCAGGGGCGTGAAGAGTGTGCCGCGGGCATGACCGGCGCCGGTGCCGTGCGCGGCAGGTCTGCGGCCACGTCCCAGATTTCCAGCATGGCTTCGTACTCGAACGCATGCAGCGGGTGCGCGTCGTGCCATTGCTGGAAGGCGCGCCGCTCGTCGGCCGTGCAATCGGCGGCGTGCACGCGCATGCACCAATGCGCGGCGGCATCGGTGATCGCATCGTATTCGGCTTCCGAGAGGGTGTCTTGGGTCATGGACTCGTCCTGATTTCGCACATTCTAACCTTGTGGGGAAGTGGCCGAGAACTGCCGTCATGGCATTTACCCATCAAAGTGGAACTTATTTTTCGCTCAGGCACCCAAAAAACAGGACGCCAATGACCACTATCCATAAATGGAGTGAAAAAATGATCAAACAGACATTTGCCGCATTGATTGCCTCGGCCGCCTTGCTCAGCACGGGTGCAGCACTGGCCGATAAACCGGGTGCAGGGTGGATTACCATTGAAAAGGCCCTCGAGATCGCCAAGACCAAAGCAGGCTACGTCGAAGTCTACGAGATCGGCGCCGACAATGACGGTTATTGGGAAGGGGAAGGGCGCAAGGCCGATGGGAGTGTCTACGAGTTCCGCATCGACGGTGCCTCGGGCAATGTGTTGCGCGATCAGAAAAACTGAACTTCGTCGATGCGACCCAATGTTTGAAAAACAGCGCAGGCCTTGAAGCCTGCGCTTTTTTTACGCCTCTGGCGCCAGCGGCAGCACGCCGGACTGGCTTGACGTTGGTGCAGGTAACGGGATCGGCGTCGGTAACGGGTCCAGTTGTCGTCCCATTTCGCTGATCAGCAAGGCGATCGAGTCGGCGTTGGCCAACATGACCTCAACTCTTGCATCCTCAGAAACTCTACTGCGAAAGGCTTTGCGCGCATCAGCGAGGTTTTTGGTCTTGGTCAGTGCAAGGAGTCTGTCCAGGGTCTTGACTTGCTTGGGTATCTTGTCGAGGTCGACCCAATTGCCATTGGCGTCCATATCCAGAAACAGCTGTGCAGACGCCGTGGAACGCGAAAAGCTGTTTCGGTAGCGCTCCACGCTGTCTTTGCGCAGCTGTCCTGCCGCCGTGCTTGTATTGATCAAATCTGGAAATGGCGCAATTGCTTCCACCGAACCGAAGTCCTCGGCTTTGAACAGCAAGTGCGACAGCTCATGGATCAATGTGACCGCGCGAGCGTGCGAATCTACGTTGAACCGCGCAGGCAGGAAAGCCGTGTAAGCATCCATGTCCGGATTGAAGAACAGTTCGGTCAGGTGAATGATCTTGCGTTTATCCTCGTTGAAAACGAAGGCAACCGTGTTGTCGCCGAACCGTGCATTCAGGCCGGCAAAAAAACGCTCGGTGTAGAGCAGGTCATCTTTGGGATCGGTCAACTCCTGGCAAACCGGAATAATCACCCCTTCGATTTTTTTCAGCAGGGCTGGCGTCACCTGCGAGACCTGAAAAACATCCTTGAACACGCGCTCCAGCCGTGTGCCATGCAGATGGTTGCGATGAATCACGTAGTTATGCAGGCAATTGAGCGCGTAGGTGCGTGCGCGCACGACCGCTTGCTGTATGACGAACGCGCGAGCGGGATAGCGCTTGCTGATTTTCGCCATTCCCTTGGCCTGGATATACATCATATAGGCGCGGCTGCGTTCGACTTCGGCTTGCTCGCGGTTGCGTTGTATCGATCGGCAGCGATGGACGGGCTTGCCGGCAGGAGCAAAGACCAGTCTGTCGTTCTTTTGCTCGAGCTCCGGTCCTTGCCCGTCTTCCTTGTGGTGCAAGTACCAGGTTGTTCCGGATTGATTGACCGGGTAGACCTTGCCGGCGATCGCCGCGTATTTCTGCGTGCCGGCAGCGTTCCGGTACACCAGTTTGTTGGCTTCAAGGGAGAGGTCTTCCAGCGCGGTGCTGGTTTCAAACGACTGCAAATGAATCCGGGAAGGTGTCACGGCAGGGACTTTATTCCAGCGGGGCGCGGCGGTGACCGTCGTTTTACTGGAGGTCTGCGGCGTCGGTGTCACGGACGCGGCGGCAAACTCTGCGGTAGATTCCTCCGCCTCGGTTTCCCATGACAGCTGGCCGAGACTGAACAGGGAAATCGCCCCGCTGATAAAACTCTTTAACGCGTTTGACCAATGGTGCTGCTGCAAGTCTTCGGCGGAGTCCTTGAAGTCAATGTAGCTTTGCCACAGAAAAAACAATGAGGCGAGCTTGCCCGGCAACAAATGAGGGACCAGTTGCACACCGTGGCTGAACAGGAATTTCGCGGTTTCCCAATCGGATTGCGCATCGATTTTCGCCTGGCAACCGAGCAATCGTGACAGCAGGCTGAGGGTGTCCTTGTGCAGCCGCTCCAGCAGATTGCCGCCGATGGGCTTGCTCTGCAGGGTGATCTCGCTGGTTGTGCCGAGAGTGGTCTGCAGCAGGTGGGTGAACACCGCTTGTTGTCCGGACGGCAAGCGGCGGATCAGCAGATCCTGAAAATACCCAGGCGAGTTCAGCGCTTCGATCAACTGCGCCTGATCTTCAAACTCACGAAAGACGAAGCGTGAGTAGGGCGCGTAGAGCACCTGTGGGCCTGTCTGTCCGGCACCGGGTCCGATGACATACAGGCCGAGTGTGTCAATGGCGTCAGCCCCTGGGGTCTTGATCAAGGACAACGGGCCGACGATGGCGTGCGCCTGCGCCACGGTGGCACGTGCGATTGCGTCGGGCATGTCCAGAACCTGACAGATGAAGTCGTAGCCCGCCTCGGACAATTGTTGCTGCAGTTTTAGCGAATGTGCGTGCTGCATCAACTGCCAGGGTAACTGGCGCAGAAAGCGTTCTTTACTGGCGCGCGCCGACGCTGTGTCAGCGGTCAGTGCGTCGCTGACCTTGCGTGTGTAGGTGGTGGTGATGTCCAGCGATTGCAGCAGTTGCTCGACGGCCGACTGATCGAACTTCGCCGGTAACGGTGTGGCGCTGAGCGAAGCGACCTTGAACCCGGTCCCTTGGCCGACGTTGTAATGGCGCAAGGCGAAATCGAGCAGATGGCAGGCGGGGCCGGCCAGGCTGAGGTTTGGCGTGATCTGAATATCCTCGGGCTTGAGCCCGTTGTCGGGAAATCTGGCGTCAAGCAAGGTCTTGAGCGTTTGTTCGATGTGCGTGGACAAGGCCGGCACCTCGTCAAGAAAGTCCTTGCCATCGATAAAACTGCAACGCAGCTGATCGAGCAAAGCAATGTGCATGCGCTGCTCTGCGACCGGAGCCATCTGTAACCAATCGGGATAGTCCAGTTGACGGGCCAGAGCCTCGGCCAATTCGATGGCTCGATCGAGGTTGGTATTGATCAGCGTATGTTTCATCTGATCGAGGAAACGTTCGAGCGTGTCCTTGTCGGTGATGCACCGGCGCAATGTCTGGCAATGGTCAAGGAAGTGCTCAATGGCCGAGCGCATGCGATCGCTTGCCACACTGCCGTCAATCAACTGGAAGCTGCCGAGCGTGCAGGTTTCGTCCAGCTTCTGCTGGGCGATTGGCAGGTTTTCCAGCAGCGACTGGCACTGGTTTTTGTCGTCGAGGCGGTCCTGCAGGTTTTTTTGCGCCAGGGCGATATCGTCGAATGTCTCCAGGCCGATCGCCGGCGTCCATAGGATCGCGCGCCCGGAATGCGCAATATCCAGACCGCCGCGTTCGGTCAACAATACGCAGTGGGCGAGTGCCATGGTGGTCTGGTCGGGCCCGGTAAGGGTGAGCGACCAGGCATCGGGACGGAAACCGTTGAGCGATTGACGCTCCGTTCGGGTCGGGTGTCGGGCGTCGAACACCGTGTCGACGATGGCGCGCTCAGATGCCAGCCACATGCCGCTGAGCTGGTTGATATGGGCCTCGGCGCGAACACCGTCTTCGAACGCCTTCGCCAGTTTCCACAGAATGCCTCGCAGAAAACGCCCTTGTTCGGTGGTGTCGCTTGGCTGATCGCGGAAATTGCTGCTGAGGTTTTCCTTCTCGCGTTCGAGTTTCAATGCCAGTTGCGCCGCCTTGTCAGCCTGCACCACCGAAGCAGGCGGTGTGCTGGAAAACAGCGGGCGGGTGCTCCAGCGCTCATTCACGTCCAGCTTGAGCAGGCGCTCATGAAGCATCGAGCGGATATCCAGCGCTTTGTCGAACAGCGCATGAATGTCGGTGGAGGATTCGCTCTGGCGAAAACACAGCAGGGCGAATTCGACGTTCTGGCGTTGCTTGGTCAGGATCGCTTCGAACAGCGTCGCGATGATATCGCCGCCGATGTGTTCGCCAGATACCTGAGGGTCGACGAAACCCAGATAGCGGTCACGTTCTTCAAGACTCATGAGGCCGTACAGCTCGTCTTCATGACCGCTGGCGTCGAGCTTGGCGGTCAACGTTTGTTTGAGGTCGGCGTAATCGCCAAGCACTTGCAGGCCTTGGGTGGGCGTATAGAGGTAGGCCTTGTCGTGGTTGATCATCAATGAACCGGCCAATTCGACCGAGGCCGTTTCCCTGCGCAAACACACCGTTTCGAAAGTGGGTCGACGCACAGCGGTGTACGACTCACGGATCACACTGTGCAAGGCATCGAACTCTTTGGGTTCGAGGATGTTTGTTTCGCGCTTGATGATCAGGTCAGCTCGTGCGAGGTCTTTGAGCGTCTGGCGCAAGAATGCGCGTCTTGGCGAGCCTTCGAAGGAGGGCGCATTCCAGTAAGCCTCCAGGTGTCGAAACAGCAGCATGGTCAGCTTTCCCGACGCGGATTTGAGCGCGTCTGCCCAGGCTTTCTGGTCGTTCTCGTCACTGGCGCGGGCGGGGTGCGAGAATTCGGCTGACTGACCACGCGGCCAGCCCTGACGGCGAAAATGCACCAGCAGCGCTTCACTCAACGACAGTGAATGTGTCCGCTGGCGGCGATTGCCGGCAGTGGCGACGCTTGAGGAAAACAGGCTGACGCGGGTCTGCGCCTGTTGCAGCCCGGCAAAATGCGAGGCCAGCAGTTCGGCGAGAATCTTGTCCAGCAGCGTTGTCAGGGATGGCAGGCGTTTGAGTTCATCGAGCACATCGCGAATGCAAGTATTGCGGGCGTCGTCGATTGCGGATTGCTGGTCGATGAAAATGTCGCCGTCGATGGTTTCGCGAGTAAAGGTGATATCGCGTTTCTCCACCAACTCCTTGCGCAGAGACACGCTGATGAAGGCCAGCAGATCATCGTGTTCATCTGCCTCGTCGAGCCGTGTCTGCAAGGCCTCGGTCAGTGCGTCTTCATCGCTGTATTTTTTCAGGCCGTCATAAGGCGAATAGAGAAACACGCCGCCGTCATCCGGGCCGGCGCTCAGGATAAAGCTCCCGGCCAGGGGGACGGCCAATTGCTTGTCGGCGTTGAGCAGAATGCGTTCGGCGAGCATCGGGGGCGTCTGTTCCTCGCGCAGGGCGTGTGTCGCCAACTGCACATGGGCAAGCCAATCGAAGTCTTTGCTGTTCAAACCGTGCGTTTTGCCAAGCTCGGCATGCAGACCGGTGGATTGCAGAATGTCGGGAAAAAGCAGGGGGGCGGTGGTGCTGGACATCGTCAGAGCTCCAAGCGGAAGCCGTGGGCAGGGACCTCACGATAAGTCCGCCACTCGACGCATTGGCGGTACAAGGTTACCGCACCCACCGCGATGAAACCTGCCACGCACGTGCGCGCGTCATCGCTGAATCAGCCAAGGGTTGACAGCCGACCGCTGCGCCATGGTTAATCGCTGGGCAAGTCGTCCGTACGCTGTTGTTCCCTCCAATAATCATTCTGGAGCTTCAGATGTCTGCGCCACACGATCATGTGTCTTCCGCTGTCTCGTCGTCGTTGTCGCTCGAAGCGCTGACGCAATTGCTTGAAACGATTTTTTTGCGCCACGGCACCTCCGTTGACGTCGCCCGGGTGCTCGCCGCCAACTGTGCAGCGGCCGAGCGCGACGGCGCGCACAGTCATGGCGTGTTCAGGATTCCCGGATACGTGTCGACGCTGAAAAGCGGCTGGGTCAATGGCCACGCCGTGCCCGAAGTTGAAGACGTCGCCGCCGGGTTCGTTCGCGTCGACGCCGGCAACGGGTTCGCCCAGCCGGCATTGGCAGCGGCGCGCCCGTTGCTGGTGGAAAAGGCCCGCCACGCCGGGATCGCCGTATTGGCAATCCGTAACTCGCACCACTTCGCAGCGTTGTGGCCGGATGTCGAACCCTTCGCCGATGAAGGGCTGGTGGCGCTCAGCGTGGTCAACAGCATGACCTGCGTCGTCCCCCACGGCGCCGACCGCCCACTGTTCGGCACCAACCCGATCGCCTTCGCCGCCCCCCGCGCCGGCGCCGCGCCGATCGTTTTCGACCTGGCCACCAGCGCCATCGCCCACGGCGACGTCCAGATCGCCGCCCGCAAAGGCGAACGCCTGCCGGCCGGCACGGGCGTCGACAGCCTCGGTCAACCGACCCAGGACCCCAAAGCCATCCTCGAAGGCGGAGCGCTCCTGCCATTTGGCGGCCACAAAGGCTCGGCATTGTCGATGATGGTCGAACTGCTGGCAGCGGCACTGACTGGCGGCAACTTCTCCTTCGAATTCGACTGGTCCAACCACCCCGGCGCGAAAACCCCGTGGACCGGCCAACTGCTCATCGTCATCGACCCCAGCAAAGCCGCCGGCCAAAGCTTCGCCGAACGCAGCGGCGAACTGGTCCGCCAGATGCACAGCGTCGGCCTCAAACGCCTGCCAGGCGACCGCCGCCACTGGCAGCGCAGCCGCTCCCTCGCCGAAGGTATTGCGCTGGATGCGCAGACGCTGGAGCAACTGCGGGAATTAGCCGGAGAGTAAGCCAGGATCAAAAGCCCCTCACCCTAGCCCTCTCCCGGAGGGAGAGGGGACTGTCCGTGGTGGATGGGACAAATATGCAGGCAAGAAACACCGAGTCGAACTCAGATTTTAAAACCAACAAAAATCGGCTCCCTCTCCCTCGGGAGAGGGCTGGGGTGAGGGGCAGCCACACCACAAATCCAAAGCCAAACGCCCCGCTTCCAACCACTCCTTACAATGAGCGCAGCTCGAGTGCCCTTGATCTTGCCTAACCGGCCCCATCGGCAGGCTGAGCGGAGGGACCGATCCGGGCGTGGGAGCGCAGCGACCGTACGACGAAGTCGTACACAGCGGAAGGAGGTGCAGCGAAGCAAACCGTAGCCGCTGCGCCCGGATCGATCCCGGAGCGAAGGGACCCGAGCCTGCGAGGGCCGAACGCAGGGGCCCAGCGTTTTGGTTACTTTTGGGCGTCTGCAAAAGTGACCCGCTGTAAGAGCGGAACCGTCAGCCGCAACACCCAGAAAAACGGATATACACCCAAAACCCCAAGAGCCTGGTCGGCCCAGAGGCCGCCAAGTCCAAAAGCCAAACACAAAAAAAAAGCGAACCCAAAGGTCCGCTTTTTCCCAAATCAAAAAAACCTCAACGTCGGCCCAGCAACAACCCGACCACCAACCCGAACCCAGCCGAAATCGCCACCGTCTGCCAAGGATGCCCACCAATATATGTCTCGGTCGCTTCAACGGCCGGCTTGGTCCGATCCCGCACACTCGACACCGAATCCAGCGCCTGCTGCAATTTAAGAGCGATTTGACCACGCAGCGTCTCCGCTTCCTCGCCCACCAGCGATGCACTGCTCTTGAGCAGCTTGTCCGATTCTTCAATCAGCGCCTGAAGTTCGCTGAACGCCTGATCCTTGATTTGCTCTTCAGCGGCTTGCGCAGCAGATTTGCGGGCCATGGGTGACTCCTTGCAGATGAATGGACAGTGAGCAATGGAGTATGGCGCAACGTAAAAAGTTGCACGCTACGCTCGCCAAAAGAAAAACCTGCGCCAGAGATTTCGGTCGAGCGTGTAAGATGTTGCCATTTTACGCAGCAGGATAAATCCCCATGAGTTTCAATCTGGCCGACAAATCACTCGCAGAGCGCGCTGCGCTGGAAGATGAGAAATCCCGTCTGTTCGAACTCTGGCAGAACAATCTGGGCAAAGCCAAAGGCGAAGCCGCGCGGTTGTTCGGCGAGCGCGCCAAGCGCAAGGGCAAATGGGCCGAGTGGGTCCGCGCGGAACTGGACGGCATGTCGCCGCCCGAATTCGCCAACATGGTGCGCAGTGAAGTCAATCGCCTGATGGCCGCGAACAAGTAACGTTCAGTCGAAGGTCGCGGCAATCACCTCGCGAACCTTGACCACCAGCGGATCGATCTGCGTGCTGGTACGCCAGCCCAGTTCGATCGGGTAACGCGGCAATGGCAGCGGGCAGGGCAGTAGCGCCAGGCCGCTAAGCGCTGCGATACTTTCAGCGGCATGCGCCGGAATCGTCGCCACCGCACGGCTGCCCTTGAGCAGCCAGGGCAGCGCGGCGAAATGCGTGGTCGACGCGCAGACCCGACGACTCAAACCCAGCGCCGCCAAACCCTCATCGGTAATGCCGATAAAACCGCCGGACGACACCAGAATGTGTTCGCGGGCGACAAACTCTTCCAGCCCGATCTGCGCCTGGCCGGGCGCGATACTCGATGGGTCGACCAGACACGCATAACCGCCTTCGCCCAAGACCTGCCGGCTGAGCAAACGCTCGGCGAAGCCACCCGCAGTGATCGCCAGATCGATGCTGCGTTCCATCAGCGCACGGGCGACGATCTGGCTGTGGGTCTGGCGGAAAATCAGGCGCAACTGCGGCAGGCTGCGGGCAATCTCTTCGATCAGGCGGCGACCGTAGGCAATCTCGAAATCATCAGAAAGCCCGATGGTAACGGAACGGCCATCGTATTGATTGGCCGCCGGGTCGACCATCGCCAGGCTTTGCCGGCATTTGTTCAGGGCGTCGCTGACCACTGGTTTCAGTTGATTGGCTTTGAGGGTTGGGGCGAGGCCGCGCCCGGTGCGCACGAACAATTGATCGCCATACACCTCACGTAAGCGGCGCAGTGCTGCGCTGACCGCCGATTGGGTGACGCCCAGGCGCAGGGCGGCGCGGCTGGCGCTGGATTCTTCGTGCAGTGCTTCGAAGACTTTCAGCAGATTAAGGTCGACGTTGGCGATATTCATTTGGTTCATATCATTCAGCAGTGAATGGGGCTTTATTCATGATCGCGTGGCGCCGCAGAATCGGCAACCCACTGAACCTGACGGAGTTACTGCGATGCCCAAATCCATTGTCGCTGCGCTGCAAATCGGCTCATTGCCCACCGGCAAACAAGCCACACTTGAACAGATTCTGAGCTGGGAAACCGCGATCAGCGAATCCGGCGCGGCGCTGGTGGTCATGCCCGAAGCGTTGCTCGGCGGTTACCCGAAAGGCGAAGGCTTCGGCACGCAACTGGGCTATCGCCTGCCCGAGGGCCGTGAAGCCTATGCCCGCTACTTCGCCAACGCGATTGACGTACCGGGCGCAGAAACCGATGCGCTCGCCGGGCTGTCCGCGCGCACCGGGGCCAATCTGGTGATCGGCGTGATTGAGCGCGCCGGCAGCACCCTGTATTGCACCGCGCTGTATTTCGATCCACAGGCCGGACTGGTCGGCAAGCACCGCAAACTGATGCCGACCGGCACCGAACGGCTGATCTGGGGCAAGGGCGACGGCTCGACCTTGCCGGTGTTCGACACTCAGGTCGGCAAGCTCGGCGCGGTAGTGTGCTGGGAAAACATGATGCCGCTGCTGCGCACGGCCATGTACGCCAAAGGTATCGAGGTCTGGTGCGCGCCGACGGTCGACGAGCGCGACATGTGGCAAGTGAGCATGCGCCACATCGCCCATGAAGGCCGTTGCTTTGTGATCAGCGCCTGCCAGGTTCAGGCCTCGCCGAACGAACTGGGCGTGGACATCGCCAACTGGCCGGCGGACCGGCCGCTGATTGCCGGAGGTAGCGTGATTGTCGGCCCAATGGGTGACGTGCTGGCAGGGCCGTTACGCGGCGAAGCCGGGCTGCTCACTGCAGAAATCAACACCGACGAACTGGTGCGCGCACGTTACGACTACGACGTGGTCGGCCACTATGCGCGACCGGACGTATTCGAATTATCCGTCGACGAACGCGCCAAACCCGGAGTGCGTTTCACCAATTGACTGACGCCTAACTCAAATCCCCGTGGGAGCGAGCCTGCTCGCGAATGCGCTAGCACATGCAACACATCAGTTGCCTGACACCACGCTTTCGCGAGCAGGCTCGCTCCCACAATGGTTTGAGTTCATCCGCGATTTTGTGCTCGACCGCGTAACCTGTGAGCTGCTGCGCATCAATGCGTGTTCAGCCACTCCTCGCGGGTGATCTCCCAGATCTCCCGAGCAAACCGTCCGCCGACAAAATCATCCTCATCGCTACGAATCAAGCGCATCCCCGCTCGCTGCGAGAGCCTGCGTGAGCCCATGTTCGGCGCCGCTTTCGGCACGCGCATCAGTGGACGTTCAAGCGTTCTGAACCAATAATCGGTCACCGTTGCGCTGGCTTCGCTCATCAAACCCTGACCTTGCCACGCCGGCGCCAGCCAAAAGCCACGGTGATTATCGGCTTGATCCATCAGGCTGATACTGCCGATCAATTGCTCCGGTGCGGTTTTCAGGCGGATCGACCAGTGCCATTCCGTGCCGGCGGCAACGGCGGGCAGGGCGACATCGCGAAGGTAGGTGAGGGCGCCATCGTCCGGGTAGGGCCATGGCACGGCAGCATTCAGATAGCGTACCACTTGCCAGTGCGCAAATTGCTTTTGCACAGCCTCGGCATCGGCCAGTTGAAGTGGTCGCAAAATCAATCGTTCGGTGTACAGCGTCGGTGTCTCTTCCATAAACCTGCCGCCTCCGTTGGTAGCTCAAAGCATCGAGGCAGGCTAACGCATTTTTACCACGCTGCGGCACTCGCCCTGGGCAAACTCAACGTGCCGCTGTCCACGAAACGCATAGTGCCGAACAGCCCTCCCGCGAGTTTGCCGCGCAGGACATAGGGCAGGTTGTCGAGGGTTTGTGTCTGGCTCAGCCCCAGGGTCTGGCGCAGGACCGAGAACGCGGAAATGCTCACCGGTACGCTGACGATGATTTCGGAGAAGCGCGGGATCGAGCCGCTTTGATCGCTCACGCCGGAGGCCAGTGAATGGCCGTTGACCGCCAGGTCGAGGGCGATGCCGTTGTAGTCGATCGCGGTTTCGTTGGGATTTTGCACGCGCAGTTTGATCGCGAAGCGTACTTCCAGATCCTGACTCGGCAACGGTTCGAGGCCGACCACATTAATATTGACCGGATCTCGATTGGGGAACAGCGCACAGGCGCTCAGGGATAACAGCAGCAGCGACAGAATCAGGGCGTGGAGGCGGCGCATAAACGGTCTCTCGAAAAAAGGGCTGAACCGGCCTGTCGGTTCAGCCCTTTTTTCAAAGGCTGGACGTCAGCGGTTCTCTTGTGCGACAGCCCCCGCCGGGCCAGGTTCAGCCTTGGCCGGCATGTCCGGGTTTTCCATGACCTGAAGAATAGAAGCTTCCGGGTCGAAGTCGTCTTCTTCCAGTTCGATGAATTCTTCTGGCAGGAAGATATTCAGCACGATTGCGCACAGCGCACCGACGGTGATTGGCGATTCGAAGATGTTGCGCAATGCCTGCGGCAGTTCGCGCAGCACTTCCGGCACCGCCGCAATGCCCAGGCCCATGCCCAGCGAGATTGCCACGATCAGCATATTGCGTCGATGCAGGCCGGCTTCGGCGAGGATCTTGATCCCGGCAACGGCGACGGTGCCGAACATCACCAGTTCGGCGCCGCCGAGCACCGGTTTCGGCATCAATTGCAGCACCGCGCCGATCATCGGGAACAGCCCGAGGATCACCAGCAACCCGGCAATGAAGAAAGCGACATAGCGGCTGGCCACGCCGGTGAGCTGAATCACCCCGTTGTTCTGCGCGAACGTGACCATCGGCATGCTGTTGAACACCGCAGCCATCGCCGAATTGAGACCGTCAGCGAGCAGGCCGGATTTGATCCGGCGAATGTACAGCGGACCTTTGACCGGCTGCCGCGAAATCATCGAGTTGGCGGTCAGGTCGCCGGCCGCTTCCAGTGGCGAAACGAGGAAAATCACCGCCACCGGCACGAACGCCACCCAGTCGAAATTGAAGCCATATTTAAACGGCACCGGCACGCTGACCAGCGGCACGGCGGGCATCATGGCGAAATCCACCGTGCCCATCAGCCACGCAACGACATAGCCGAGAGTCAGGCCGATGACGATCGCGCCCAGGCGCAGGAACGGCACGTCGACCCGGTTCAGCACGACGATGGTGCCGATCACCAGCGCCGCCAGGAATACATGGCTGGCCGCGCCAAGGTCCGCCGCGCCAAAGCCGCCGGCAATGTCGGTCATTGCCACTTTGATCAGCGACAGGCCCATCAGCGTGATGATCGTGCCGGTGACCACCGGGGTGATCAGCATGCGCAATTTGCCGATGAACTGGCTCAGCACCACCTCAATGAACGCGGCGAAAAAGCACACACCGAAGATCGTCGAGAGGATTTCATCGGTGCCGCCGCCGCGCGCCTTGACCATGAACCCGGCGCTGAGAATCACGCTGATAAAGGAAAAACTGGTGCCTTGCAGGCACAGCAAACCAGAACCGACCGGGCCGAAGCGCTTGGCCTGGACGAACGTACCGAGGCCAGAAACGAACAGCGCCATGCTGATCAGGTAAGGGATTTCACTTTGCAGGCCGAGGGCGCCGCCCATGATCAGGGTCGGTGTGATGATCCCGACGAAGCTGGCCAGTACGTGTTGCAGCGCGGCGAACACGGTGGCAGTCAGGTGCGGGCGGTCGTTGAGGCCGTAGATCAGGTCGTTGTTGCGCGTAGCGTTTTCAGAGGCGGTCATGGTGTTTTGCGCGCTGCGAGGCGGGGCCGGGTCAGAAAATGGAGGCGCAGGATGCCGCAAGCGGGCGGCGAGGGCAACGAGCAATAACTGCCCGAAAGGTCAGCTTTTAAGGGCGCTGCCGGCTAAATCGATTCATGCGAACGCGCGGCCCTCACTGATCGTTCCCACGCTCCTGCGTGGGAATGCAGCCCGGGACGCTCCGCGTCCCATCCAAAGCCGAACACGGAGCGTCATTCCCACGCCGGAGCATGGAAACCCCAGCTGCCTCCTCAAGCTCCTGCCATTTTCTGACATCAACCTCTGCTAATCTCCCACGTCTTTCCGACCAGAGCCCGCCCATCGTGTCGCGTACCACCCGACTGTTGACCCTGCTGCAAGTACTGCGCGGCAAGAAACGCCCGGTGACTGCCGCCACTCTGGCTGCCGAGCTGCAAGTCTCCGAGCGCACGCTCTATCGCGACATCGCCGAGCTGACTGCCCTTGGCGCGCCGATTCAAGGCGAGGCGGGAATCGGCTATGTGCTGCGCAACGGTCTGTTTTTGCCACCGCTGATGCTTAACGCCGAAGAAACCGAAGCCATCGTTCTCGGTTTGCGCTACGTGGATCAGCGCGGCGATGAAATATTGAGCAAAGCGGCGGCGGATGCCTTGGCCAAGATTGCCGCGGTGCTCGATCCGCAAGCTCAGGAAGCATTGCGCAATCCCACCGTGCTGCCGGGGCCGCCGGGCTACGGTTTCCCGCAGAACGCCGTGCCGCTGAACGTGTTTCGTCATGCCATTCGTGACCAGGCCAAACTTCACATCGATTACGCCGACGCGCAACAGGTGCCGAGTCAGCGGCTGATCTGGCCCTTGGCACTGGGTTTTCTCAATGAAGTGCGGATCATCGTCGCCTGGTGTGAATTACGCAGTGCCTATCGGACGTTTCGAACCGACCGCATCAGCGCTGCGAATCTGCAGGGCGAGGCTTACCCGGGGCGGCGCAGCGACCTGTTGCGCACTTGGCGCAAGCAGATGCAACTGGACGAAGACGGCCGTTTCACTCCTGACAAAAACTGACATGACGCTGTTTTAGGATGGTCGCAGAATCAGACAACAAGGAGCTGCAACCATGTCCCATCCCGTCTCTGCACTGGCCCCGGCGATCGCTGCGTATATCGATGCGGCAAACGCCCGCGACACGTCGCGGGTGACCAGTTTTTTCGCCGAGGATGCCAACGTGTTCGATGAAGGCCAGCATCAGGTCGGTTCTCAAGCCATCGCGCAATGGATGCACGACACCGGGCAACGCTATCAGCCACGCGTTGAAGTGCTGGACGTGCAACAGCGCACCGGCAAGGTGCTGGTACACGGACTGATTTCCGGGACATTCCCCGGCAGTCCGACCCAGTTGCGCTATACGTTTCGATTGAATGAACAGGGGAAAATTGCCCGGCTGGATATTTCCCTGTAGCCATCGTGGCATACTGCCGCGCATGACTTTCGACTCCCCCTTAAACGCCTGGCAACACGCCGTTCAGCACGACGGCTTCGTTCAGGATGAAGCCCAGGAACACGCGGTCTGGGCTTTGCAAAAATGCCACGAAGCGCTGCACGCCGACGCTCGTTCGGTCACCGGCGTTTACCTTTGGGGCCCGGTCGGGCGCGGCAAGACCTGGCTCATGGACCAGTTCCACCAGAGCCTGCGAGTGCCGGCGCGCCGGCAGCATTTTCATCATTTCATGAGCTGGGTGCATCAGCGCTCGTTCCAGTTGACCGGGATTGCCGATCCGTTGCGAGCGCTGGCCAAAGAGCTGGCGGCAGAAGTGAAAGTGCTGTGTTTCGATGAGTTGTTCGTCAACGACATCGGCGACGCGATCATTCTCGGGCGGTTGTTTCAGGTGATGTTCGACGAAGGTGTGGTGATCGTCTGCACCTCCAACCTGCCGCCGGACGAGTTGTACGCCGACGGCTTCAATCGCGACCGTTTCGTCCCGGCGATTGCCGCGATCAAGGCGCATATGCAGGTGATTACGGTGAATGGCGCTGAAGATCACCGGTTGCATCCGGGCACTGTGGAGCAGCGGTATTTTGTTGCCAGCCGTCATTCGCCAGGCCCATTGGCGGATGTGTTCAATGGATTGGCCGAGGGGCAACCGGTCAGTGTCGAACCGGTCCCGGTCGGACACCGCCAGCTCACTGTCGTACAGGCATCCGAACACGTGCTGTGGTGCCGTTACGCCGATCTGTGCGAGCAACCGTTCGCCGCCATGGACTTCATCGCATTGTGCGACCGCTATCGGGCTATTCTGTTGAGCGAGGTGCCAAATCTCAGTGCACGCAAACGCGAAGGGCGCATTGCCCGTGGCACCGAGGATGCCGCCGAACGCGTGGTCGCGGGCGATCGCGAACTGCCGCAGTTGTCGGTACATGACGATGGTGTGCGGCGGTTCATCGCGCTGGTCGATGAGTGCTACGACCGCAAGGTGCCGTTGTACGTTGAGGCCGAAGTGCCGATGGCCGCGCTGTATACCGAGGGTTATCTGGAATTCCCGTTCCGCCGCACCCTCAGTCGCTTGCAGGAGATGCAATTGCAGCGCTTTGCCAACGCTTGAGCGAAAAGGGTGCCGAGATGAGTCAACCGTTATCCCATCATTTGCTGACCCTGGCTTATCAGAATGCCTGGGCCAACCATCGTCTGGCCAAGGCCTGGAGCCAGCTCAGCGCGGCGGATCTTGCGGCGCCGCGAGTAAGCTTTTTCCCGAGTATTCGCTTGACGCTGAACCACATCCTGACGTGCGACTGGTTTTACGTCGATGCGCTGGAGCGCGAACTGCGCGGGGCTGAACCGCATCCCGACTGCTATGTATTTTTCAATGCAGACGAGCCGTTTACTGACGCCGTTCAATTGCGTGAAGAACAGGCTCACGTCGACCGTCGATTGATCGCCTACTGCGAGCAGCTGCGCGATGGCGATCTAAACCGAATCGTCACCATTGCCCGCGACACACCCCAGCACGACAGTCGCCTGCGCATGCTGTCGCACCTGTTCGAACATCAAATCCATCACCGCGGTCAGGTGCATGCGATGCTCAGTGATACTTCGGTGAAGCCGCCGCAACTGGACGAGTTTTTCTGCGTCGGCGAAAGCGCTTTGCGCGCCGCAGATTTTGCCGAGCTTGGCTGGACCGAGGAATTGATCTGGGGCCACGCCTGATCTTGCCGATTTGCCGGTTGCTCAGCGGTATGTGGCCGCGTTAAGGTCAGGCAGCCTATCAGTGCGTACCTTGCGCACCGGGGCTTTTGTCTGTTCGGGGATGGAAATGGATTCCGCAGAAATTCTGGTACTTCAGGCCAGCTACACCAACCCAACGCACGCCGAAGCCATCGGCATTGTGCTCAATCACTATGCAGAAGACCCGATGGGCGGTGGCCATTCGCTCGATCCGGACCTGCTGCGCCGACTGCCCGAAGAACTCGCCCGCCGCCCGCACGCGTTCAGCGTACTGGCCTTCGTCGGCGGCGAACCGGCGGGGCTGGTCAACTGCTTCGAAGGCTTCTCGACCTTCGCCTGCAAGCCACTGGTCAATGTTCACGACGTGGCGGTCATGAGCCAGTTTCGCGGCTTGGGCCTGAGCCAGAAAATGCTGCAGAAAGTCGAAGAAATTTCCCGCCAGCGCGGCTGCTGCAAAATCACTCTGGAAGTGCTGGAAGGCAATGCCATTGCGCAGCAGTCGTACCGCAAGTTCGGCTTCGCGCCGGGCATGTTTGATCCGGATCATGGGCGGATGTTGTTCTGGGTAAAGGATCTGAAGGCCTGAAAAGCCCCTCACCCTAACCCTCTCCCGGAGGGAGAGGGGACTGATCGAGTTGATCGCAAGAGCTACGTCGACATCAAGTACCGAGCCGAACTCAGGTTCTGAAGATCGTGAAGATCGGCTCCCTCTCCCTCGGGAGAGGGCTGGGGTGAGGGGCGAAGTCACCACAAATCCCAAGCCGAACAAGCAACCACCCAACCATAAAAAAAGGCGCCCCCAAAAGGGCGCCTCAACTGTCATCTCCCGGGCCAGAGCGGAACCACGGAAGGTCCATCGGTTGCTCGGTCAATCCCGGTCGCGGTACGACTCGGTCACTTGCGCGGTCTGGTCGGCGGGAACGCGAAGTTCTTTCGCATTGGCGTCGCTCTGTTGCGCGCTCTGGCTCTGGTGAACCGGGAAATTGTCGTAGTAATAGCGCATGCGCTCAGCGCCGCCTTCGGCGAAGACGCTGGCAGAACCCAGGGCAAACAGCCCGGCAAGGATAAGGGTAGAGATTTTCATGGTGCCTCCTACTGAACAAGTGGGAGCCGTTTCATCCATGAAGCAAAACTCGAAAGGAGTCTCTGCCGTGCGAATTAACGCGGGGTTAACGCCTGCGCAGGGTGAGTTTTGCAGCATGTTGCAGAGCGCTGGATGCACACCGCGCCGAGCATGATCGTTCCCACGCTCCGGCGTGGGAATGCCTCAAGGGATGCTCCGCGTTCCAGCTTCCCGAAGGAACGCGGAGCGTCCCGGGCTGCATTCCCACGCAGAGCGTGGGAACGATCAGTGGGAGCGGGTCAGAGCTTCCAGTCGAGACTCACGGTCAGTGTGCGCGGGTCTCCCCAATAAACACCGTTGTAGAAACCGACGTTGTCGTAATACTTCTTGTCGAACAGGTTGTTGACGTTCAGCGACGCCGACAGGTGTCGATCAAACTCGTAACGCGACATCAAATTGACCAGCGTGTAGGCGCTCTGCTTGATCCGTGCTGTTTCCTCGCCATTCCCGACCGGCCGGGTCGAGGTGCCGTACACATCGCTCTGCCAATTCACCGCACCACCGACAGTCAGCGCCTGCCACTCACCTGGCAGGCGATACGCCGTCGACACACGCAGCAGATTCATCGGCTCATTGGTGTTGCTGCGCTCACTCTCGCCGTTGACCGAATGGGTATAAGTGTAACCGGCGGTCATGTTCCAGCCGCGCAGGACTTCGCCGGAGATTTCGGCTTCAAATCCGTTGACCTTGTTGCCCTTGCCGCCGGATTTGAAGAACTGCTCACGCGTGACCGGATCTGGCGGTGCGGTGTTGTCGACTTCAGCGACGTTGTCCTGCTTGCTCCAGAACAGCGCCGTGGAAACGTTCAAGCGCTCCTGGAGCAAACTGCCCTTGAGGCCCAGCTCGTAGTTCTTGCCAACCACCGGGTCGATGTACTGGCGAGTCTTGTCGCGATTGCCTTGGGGTTTGAAAATGTCGGTGTAACTCACGTAGGCGGTGTAGTGCGGCGTCAGGTCGTACAGCAGTCCTGCGTACGGCGTCCAGATATCGTTCTGTTTCTGGCTTGTGTAATCGACCCCGGACAGTTGGCGGTTGGCATCAAAGCTGTTACTGGTGCTGGACGCTTGCCAACTGCCGTAGCGGCTGCCCAGCACGGCATGCAGTTCATCGGTGAGGCTCAGGCGCGTGGCGATGTAGCCAGCTTTTTGCCGGGTGTCGTCTTTGGAGCCGGTGAGATCTGTGACCGTGTCGCTGAATTTGCCGATGTTGCCCATGTACTTCCAGTCACGAATGGTCCCGTAGTCGCCGGGTTGTGCGCCAGCGAGGGTGTACGGGGAATTCGAACGCCGTTCGGCCTCACCGTAGCCGAACATCATTTCGTGCTCGCGGCCGAACAAGGAGTAGGGGCCTGACACGTTGAAGTCATAAGCCTGCATTTTCTGCGTGCCGATCATGTGCGAGGTATACGCGAGCATGCCGCTGCGGTCGGCCGCAGGAAAACCCGCACCGCCGAAGTACACCTTGCCGTCGGTATCGCTTTGCCGGTGGGTGTAAGCCGCTTTCAAGTGCCAGCCGCCCGCGAGTTGCTGATCAAGGGTGGCGAAGGCGGTTTTGTCTTGCAGCGGCCAGGAACTCCACGACGTCGCCATGTTGGTCGAACGCCCAAGCCCGGCCTTGCTGCCATCGGCATTCCAATAGGGCACGGTGCCCCACGACGAACCCTGTACGTGCTTGTTCTGATAGTCGTAACCCACCGCGAGCACGGTTGAGTCGGTCAGGTCCGCTTCGAGCAAGCCATAACCGACGTCGCGCTGCAGCGCGTATTTGTCCTTGATCGACTGGCTGTCGCGATAAGCCAGCACGCTGCGCCCACGCAAGCGGCCATCGAACGCCAGCGGCCCGCCGACATCCACGTAGCTGTAGTAATTATCGTAGCTGCCGCCACTGACCCCGGCCAGCGCCTGCCATTGCGCGGTCGGGCGCTTGCGTACCATGTTGATCGTCGCCGATGGATCGCCGGCCCCGGTGGTCAGCCCCGTCGCCCCACGAACCACTTCGATGCGGTCGTAGATAATCGTGTCCGAATCAGATTTCATGCGATCGAAGGTATTGAGCATCCCGTCAATCTGGAAGTTATTGATCGCATAGCCGCGCGACGAATAACTGACCCGATCCGAATCCAGGTGCTGCACCACCACGCCGGTGGTCTGGCGCATGGCCTCGGACAACGTACCGAGTTTGAAATCATCCATTTGCTGGCGAGTGATCACCGACACCGATTGTGGAGTTTCCTTGATCGACAGGTTCAACCGCGTCGCGGTGCTCATCGCGCCGGTGGTATAGGACTCGGTGTTTTCGGTGGTGGTGCCCAGGCCTTGGGAGGTGACGCTGGTCGCCGCCAGTTCAAGCGCCGATCCGGCCGGCGAAGGTTGTTCTTCAGTCAGGTTTTGCGCCAGCAGATCAGGGCTGATCGCCGCGCCGCAGAGGCCGAGCGTGAGGGTCATGGAACGGGTAATGGGCGCGAGCATCGCAACCGACTCCTTGTCTTCGAAGGGAAAAATTCCGTTGGTTCAAAGACGAAGGGTGGGGCGGGGATTTAGGCTTAAACGAGAAATATTGTTATTTGCAGATGTTTCCAGCCTGAGCGATCAAAGCCATTTGTGCGCATTCAAAAGATGCAGCCTTCAACAGGGCTGCATCTTCGGCTCAAGCTCCTGTCAAACCCGCAAACGAATTTGCCGGCCCAGCACATCCATCACATCACACCCATCGCGGAGCAACATCGCAGCCGCATGCGCCAGTTGCTGCACGTCGGCGCCTTTGGCCGAGGCGATATCCAGGCTGGCGAGGCTTTCCATCATTTGCGTGACGGCGAGGAAGCGGCTGGCGGCGCTGCTGTGCAGAACGTCTAGCGGGGCTTGGGTGGAAACCAGCAGGACGGGAATGCTGTGTTCGTTGTGGGTCATCGAAAGATGGGCATTCATACGTCCACCTTGGCCTGAGCGGCTTGCTGACCGTTGATGGATGCCACGATCAAAGCACGGGCGTTGGCGAGCATTTGCTGGCTGGCCCAGCGCATGGAGCTGCTGTGGTCCGGACGAGCGACGTTGGGGGCTTGATGGGCGAGGACTTCGGCGCAGTTGAGATAGACGGCCGCGTGTTCGAGGGCGTCGAGGAGGGGGATGTCGGGGCTGACGGTGAAAGGGTGGTGTGTGACTTGATCGCGGGGAATGGACTTTGTGGTTGATTCGGTCATGGTGCAGCCTCTTGGAAGTCGAGAACCGCCACTTCATCGCCGTCAAACGAATAGGTGGCAACTGTGTGCAGGTTGACGGACCGGTCCAAGGAACCCGGCGCATCCGAAGATGCCCCACACACAGTCACCATTGAGCAGCGCGTCGCACACAAGAGTGCGCGCGCACGTTGGAAAGCAATGTGCGTCTTGGATTGTCAGGCCGTCAAACCCGGTCACGAATGAGTCGTGACAGGGCGCGAGGATAGGGAGTGAGGCCAAACCCGTCAACCACCGCCAACCTTGCGAACTCGCCTCATCCCTTTGTAGGAGTGAGCCTGCTCGCGAAAGCGGTTGTTCAGTCACAAATATCGTGTCTGACCTGCCGCCATCGCCAGCAGGCTGGCCCACAGGTTGATTGCATTTCAAGTCGGTTTGAGCGCGCGCCGCCAACCTTCCGCGATGCGCCAGGCTTGCGGCGCAGACGCTGTATTGAGTCTCTGGAGTATTTTTACCGACTGGGCCTGACCAGGCACATCGGCGAATCACGGCAGATTCGTTACGACAACGCGCTGGCCAATGCCAACGCGCCATGAGTCAAAGGAAGGCAATCGCGCCCGGTGGCGCGGCCGGGCCTCAAACCCGGTTGTGGACGGCATCCGTTCCTGGGCAGGTTCGATTTCGGCTGCCTTCCGCCAGATTTCCAAAGAAATCGCTGCCTTTGGCAGTCCTTGCACACTCCGTTTAGAAACCACCAAAGCTAGCAGTCCGGTGAAATAAGCGAAAACCCCGCTTAACTCCTTCTGAAACTTAAGCCGGTCTGCGAGTGCTATCCGGGGTGAGTGCGAACCCAGCCGAACCTTTCCAGATCGGTATCGTCTGGACTCAAATCGTCGTATAAATCACCGAGACGACGTTATCAGCTCTGATGCACATAAAAACGCGGGTCCCGTCCGGGCTGAAGGCCACCCCTTCCGGGTTCATCCCGACCTCGATGGTCTTGAGAACTCGGTTTGTTTTTGTGTCGATCACCGAAAATCTTTTTGTCCCACCTAAGCTGACATAAGCGCGGGAACTGTCCGGGCTGATAGCGATGCCCGACGCGCTGCTCTCAAGCGGAATCCTCGTCAGGATTCGGTCCGTCGCCGTATCAATCACCTCGACCGTTCGGTTATGGGTGCAGACATAAACGTGTATGCCGTCCGGACTCACAGCAATATGGGACGAATACTCCCCGATCGGAATGGTCGCAAGAAATCGATCCGTCGCCGTATCAATCACCGAAAGCTTGTCGCTATTACCGCTGCAGACGTAAGCGCGGGTACCGTTCGGGTTGATGGCAATACGGTATGGACCCGATTCGACCGGAATGCTCGTGAGCACCTGATCCGTCGCCGTAACAATCACCGAGACTGTGTCGCTACCATGGTTGCAGGCATAAGCGCGAGTTCCGTCCGGGCTGACGGAGACCCCACGTACATCCTTCCCAACCGGAATGTTCGTCAGGACTTGATTCGTCGCTGTATCAATCACCGCGACCGTGTTGCTCTGACGCAAGCCGACGTAAGCGCGGGCACCGTCCGAACTGATGGAAATCCCTTCCGAGGCGGAACTGACCGATATGCTGGTCAACACTCGACTCGTCGTAGTATCAATCACTCGGATCGTGTTGCTGGATCCGTCACAGACATATGCGCGGGTCCCATCCGGGCTCACAGCGATTCTACTCGGGTTGCCCGCGACCGGGATGTTACCGACTGGTCCCAACCTTTTAACGGTTACGATTGTGCTTGCGTTCTCAATCCCGCTCGTAGCGCTCAGGCTGTAAGAGCCCGGGCTGAGACCACCTTTGACACCGCTGACGCTGACCCTTCCAACGTCGTCGGCGATGAAGTCGCGCTGGCCGCCGCCGTCATCGATGTATGTAAAGTCGGTCGGGAGTGTCAGTCTGAGCTTGCCCATTGGAAGGGGGGTGTGACTGCTGGTGCTGAGTAGCAACTCGATGTTCTTGAGCCGGCCCGCCGGGGCGATAATGTAGGGTGCATTAGTGAAGCTCGGTACACCATACTGACCTGCGCTGACCGTATAGGTGCGTACCGGAAACGTAACCGCACTGGCGACGTCCGCGTTACCGTCGTAGTTAACTTTGAAGGTGATCGTTACAGTGCTGTCGTCCTTAAGCCCTCTTAACCATTCAATCGCTGCCAAAGTCGTCAAACCATCTTCACTTTTGTTTTCTATAGCCTCAAGAATGACTTCATGGGTGGGCTCTCCGTTCGCGTTGATACCGTCACCGAAAAGCCATACTCGTTGTCCCGCTGCCTGCAGAAGCCACCGCGCTACTCGGGCCTTTGCATCATCCTGCAGTTTGCTTACTTCCAACGTATTACCCTCGGCCCCATCAATAGCAGGCGTGGGCAAACGACTATCGCCATCAACAATCGACAGCACGCTCAAATCCAGCTCTCTGGAGTTCTGCGGCACCCCATTGCGGAATACGGTGTAAATCACCTTCACCGCTTTACCCAAGTTAAACGCTACCACTGTATTGGGCAGGGTTACTTCCTTATCCATCTGAGCGGTCACGTTAACCGGCCCTACCGTGACGCTGCCTTCGCCCGGCGTACCCGTCCAGGTGACGCTAACTTGGGTGCCGATCATGTCGTTATAAGCTGGCACTATCGCCGTTAACGTATCCTTGGCAGCGAATGGATCAAGCACATTTCCGGACGCCTCTTTGATGCTTGGCGGCTCAAGCTCAATACGCGTGCCTACAACTGTGGCGGTGGCCGTTTTCGACTGGCCCACCAATTTCCCGTCTGGGCGGCTCAATTCGAAGAAGACTTCCAGGTCGCTGCCAGCGATGATCTGATCATTGGGCACGCTGACAATGCACGGCTGAAGCACGCCGAAGCTCGCGGTGATCTTGCCCGGAATTCTCAGGTCGACGTCCGATGCGCTCGAGCGATAGGTGAGAAGCACATCGTCGTCTTTCTGAAAAGTTGGCGCCTGGGGAATAATCACCGCCAGCAACTCTCGGCCCTGCAACTTTTCGAGATCAACAATGGTGGGGTCGTCCATGTCGTCGTCGGGGTCTTCACGCAGAATTGGCTTTTCCAGCGTCACCCGATCGATATCGATATTGGCGTAGATCGGTTTCGACCAGCGCCGTTGATGCGTGGCATTGAGCAGTTGATCGACCACGGTGTAGGAAAACGGGCAATTTTCCAGGCTGCCAATCATCTCGAACTTGGCGCGATCAATCAGCACCGAGACAGGCTTGTCGACTTCATCGGGTTTGACCGTGTAGGTGAAACGTTCGCGGTTGATCTCGTAGGTGATCGTGTCGTGAGCTTTGCGGTACGGGTAATCGAAGGTGAGCAGGACGCCCTTGTCGACTTCGTCCTTGCCGATGCTCGCCGGGTTGCCGAGTTCGGCAGGCAGGCTGATCGCCAGCGCTGGATGTTCGCCGGTTCCCGGTACATTGTTGCCACCGGGCAACGTGGCGCTGTACAGCGCCCAGAGCTCTGTGGATTCGCTGATGTTGCCGGCGTGGTTTTTTAGTTTGTACTGAATGACGTTGATAGCACCGTCGCGCAGGTCAGATTGAAACAGGTCAAAGGTCATGATCTCGTCGACGACGCTCTGCGCCGGACCGTTCTGGACACCGTTGAGCCACAGCGTGATTTCTACGTACAGGCCAGTATCCAGCGGCGGGTCGACGAGCACTTTGACGGCGGAGGCGAGTGTGCCGTTGGCCCGTGTCACCTCCTTGAAAATCCCCAGTGGCGCCCCTTGCACCGGCACGCCCGCCGGTGGTGCGGGATCGCTGATGACACCGTTGGTGGCCAAAGCGATCGTGGCGGGATAAAGGACTAGCGCTTCGTCGTCTGCACGAGCAATTGCCATGGGACACCTTCCTGGGTGAATGGCCAGAGTGAGCGCTGGCCTCGTACAGCGATCAAACACCGGGCAGGGAAGGTTGGCTACTGTCAACTCTGACAGGTGGCGACCAACGGTCGCGTACAGAGGCGATGCAGTGCCAAATTTTTTTGGTTGATTGGCTGGCGAAATAAGAAAGGGGCCGCTGAGGCCCCTTCGGTTTTATTGCTCGGTCGCTTGCGCAACATTCGCTGCGGGCTTTTTCGGCTTCATCAGGCTGAAGTCGATCAACGCTCGTTGTGCGGTCTGGTACGGGTCGCCGATCAACAACGGCCGTTCCTTGAAGCTGTCGCTGACCAGGCTCTTGCTGCGGTCGAGTTCGTCGAAGCTCAACCCGGCCATGTCGGCCCAGGTGTGGATCAGGTGCGAGCTGCTGTAAGGGCGGTCGAGGTCGCCGGCAAAATTCCAGTCGTGGTTTTCCTTCCACTTTGGCGAGGCCCAGGCCATGAACGGAATGGTGTACATCGGCGCGGTCGGTTTGTTTTCGTTACGGCCGAGCGTCTTGTGACCAACCGAGTCGAACACGTCTTCACCGTGGTCCGAAAGGTACAGCAGAAAGCCGTTCGGATCGGATTTGGCGTAATCCTTGATCAGGCTCGACACGACGAAGTCGTTGTACAGCACCGCATTATCGTAACTGTTGTAGGTCGGCACCTGATCGTCACGCACGCCGGCCGGCACGCCGTCGCGGCCCTTGAACTTGTCGAAGGTGGGCGGATAACGATACTGGTAGCTCATGTGCGTACCGAGCAGATGCACGACGATCAGCTTGCGCGGTGCGGCGTCGGCCAGGGCCTTGTTGAACGGCTCGATGACGTCGCCGTCGTATTGCGCGGCGTTCTGGTTGCGGTTGTTGTTGAGGTACACCTGCTCGTCGGCCTGTTCGGAGAAGGTCGTGAGCATGGTGTTGCGCTTGGTCATGGTCTGCTGGTTGGTGATCCAGAACGTCTTGTAGCCGGCCTGTTTCATCACGCTGACCAGCGATGGCGTCGACAGGTACAGATCCGGGTGCAGTTCATCAGCGAAGGTCAACACCTGTTGCAACGCCTCGATGGTGTACGGGCGCGGGGTGACGACGTTGTCGAACACCGCCAGTTGATCCTTGAGCTTGTCCAGTTCCGGCGTGGTGTTACGCGGATAGCCGTAGAGGCTCATGCGCTGGCGGTTGGTCGATTCGCCGATCACCAGCACCAGGGTCTGCGGCTGATCGCCCGAGGCATCCTTCAGGTTTTTCAACGGTGGGATCTTGCTGACGTTGTGCAGCATGCCCTGCATGTCGGCGAGGGTTTCCTGATAACGGTGATAGGCCACCACCATCTGCCATGGCACGGCCGGCTCGATGCGGGTTTCGAATTTTTCAAAACCTTGTTCAAAGGTACCCATGCGCATGGTCTGTTTGACCAGCGGGTAGCCGATCACGGCAATCAGGATCGCCATCGCTGCGACGAAGGCGCGGCCGCGTGGCATGTATACCGGGCGCAGACGGGTCCACAGGAAGTACGCGAACGCGGTATGCGCAAGGAACGCCGGGACCATCCACCAGGCAAAATACTGCGTCATGTATTCGCCGGCTTCGGACACGTTCGACTCGAACATGATGAAGATGACGCTTTGCGAGAATTCCTGCTCATAGATGAAGAAATAGCCAAGGCTGGCCATCGAGCAGGCCCACAGCACCACACCAATGATCGCCGCGAGCAATTTGGTGCGTTTGGGAAACAGCAGCATCGGCGCCAGCCAGATCGCGCTCATGACGAAGGCCTGACGGAACCCGGTGAAGCCCGAGGTGCCAGTCAGTTGAATCAGCAGTTGGGTGATACCCGAGAAGTACCAGAAGAATACGAACAGCCAGAGAAGTCCGGCCCAATCAAAACCTGTCGCAGTCGTTGTGCTGCGTTTGAACAATGCCATTCGGCGCTCCAGCTCTGGTTACAACCACCGCCGGAACATCCGTGAAACCGACGAACGGAGGCCGTACACGCAGGTACGGCCAGAATGCGGCGCAGTATCACCAAGCTGATGTGAAAAGTTTGTTATTCGACGCGCGTTCAGCCCGCTAAAGGGGCAGGGGCATCATGCCGGGAACAGCGGCTGCTGTTCCCGATACAGGCGGGGATCAGGCGTGGGGGTGACGCTGAACAACCGGCAAGGGTTGCGGCTGCGAGCCCTGGGTCAACAGGCGCAACTGCGCCAGCTCTTGCTTCAACTGGTCGCGTTCGTCTTTCAACTGACGCAACTCGTCACGACGGATTGTGACGTACAGGGTTTGTGGCGGCATTGCTGTGTGTACTGTGCCCATTGCTCACCTCGCAAATGGCGTGCATCAACTGTAAGCCACCCCTGATCTGAGGTGGTGACTTACTATCGGCGCCAATTTTGATTTCTTTTGCCCATTTATGGAACTTTTTTATTTTTCATGGTCGGTGTGTCTTCGGCACGATTTGCGGCGTTATCAGTCTGGATCGGGCACAATGCCCGGAAACTTCATCGCAACGCTCTGGACTAACCTCCATCAGTCGCGTTGGGCTATAACCAATGACACATATTTATTTGTAGTAAGGAGCATCAGCACATGCAACTCGGGATTATTGGACTGGGCCGCATGGGCGGCAATATTGCGCGACGTCTGATGCTCAACGGTCACACCACCGTTGTTTACGACCGCAATACCGCTTTCATCGATAACCTGGTCGCCGAGGGCTCCACTGGCGTCGCCGATCTGCCGGCACTGGTTGCCGGGCTGGCCAAGCCGCGCGCGGTCTGGGTCATGCTGCCGGCCGGCGCACCGACCGAAGACACCATCAACACCCTGAGCGATCTGCTCGAAGCCGGCGATACCATCATCGACGGCGGCAACACCAACTATAAGGATGATATCCGCCGGGCCAAAACCCTGGCCGAGAAGGGCCTGCACTACATTGACGTCGGCACCTCCGGCGGCGTCTGGGGCCTGGAGCGTGGTTATTGCATGATGATCGGTGGCGATGCCGACACCGTGCAGCGCCTCGACCCGTTGTTCGCCGCACTGGCGCCGGGCATGGGTGACATCCCGCGCACCAAGGACCGCAAGTCCGATGACCACCGCGCCGAGCACGGTTACATCCATGCCGGCCCTGCCGGTGCCGGGCACTTTGTGAAGATGATTCACAACGGTATCGAGTACGGCATGATGGCCGCGTTCGCCGAAGGCTTCGACATTCTCAAGACCAAATCCAGCGAACGCCTGCCGGAAGATCAGCGTTTCGATCTGAACGTGGCCGACATTGCCGAAGTCTGGCGTCGCGGCAGCGTGGTCTCGTCCTGGTTGCTCGACCTGACCGCCGATGCGCTGGCCAGCGACCCGAAACTCGACGGTTTCTCCGGTTCCGTGGCCGACAGCGGCGAAGGCCAATGGACCATCGAGGCGGCCATGGAGCAAGCGGTGCCGGTGCCGGTGCTGTCGAACTCGCTGTTCTCGCGCTACCGTTCGCGCGGGCAGGGCACCTTCGGCGACAAGATTCTCTCCGCGCAGCGCTTCGGCTTCGGCGGCCATGTGGAGACAGCGAAGAAATGACCCGAACGATCCGCAGAAAGTCCAAGGCAGAACCCGCACCACCGACCACGCTGTTTCTGTTCGGTGCCCACGGCGACCTGGTCAAGCGCTTGCTGATGCCGGCGCTGTACAACCTCAGTCGCGACGGCTTGCTTGACGACAATCTGCGGATCGTCGGCGTTGACCACAACGCAATTACCGATGAAGCCTTCGCGCAAAAGCTCGAAGACTTCATTCGCAGTGAAGCGGCGGCCAAGGTCGGCAAGGGCGGTCAGATGCTTGACCCGGCTTTGTGGGCCAAGCTCGCCAAAGGTATCAGCTACGTCCAGGGCGACTTTCTGGACGACAGCACCTATTCAGCACTGGCGGCGAAAATCGCCGACAGCGGCACCGGCAATGCGGTGTTCTACCTGGCCACCGCGCCGCGTTTCTTCAGCGAAGTCGTGCGCCGCCTCGGCGCTGCGAAACTGCTCGAAGAAACTCCCGAATCATTCAGAAGGGTGGTGATCGAGAAGCCGTTCGGCTCCGACCTGCAAACTGCCGAAGCGCTGAACGCCTGTTTGCTCAAGGTGATGTCCGAGAAGCAGATCTATCGGATCGACCACTATCTGGGCAAGGAAACCGTGCAGAACATTCTGGTCAGCCGGTTCTCCAACAGCCTGTTCGAAGCGTTCTGGAACAATCACTACATCGACCACGTGCAGATCACCGCCGCCGAAACCGTCGGTGTCGAGACCCGTGGCAGTTTTTACGAACACACCGGCGCACTGCGCGACATGGTGCCCAATCACCTGTTCCAGCTGCTGGCGATGGTCGCCATGGAGCCGCCGGCCGCCTTTGGCGCCGATGCCGTGCGCGGAGAGAAAGCCAAAGTGGTGGGGGCGATTCGTCCCTGGTCGATCGAAGAAGCGCGGGCCAACTCGGTGCGCGGCCAGTACAGCGCCGGCGAGATCGACGGCAAGCCGTTGAACGGCTATCGCGAAGAAGCCAATGTCTCGCCGGACAGCACCACGGAAACCTACGTGGCGCTTAAGGTGATGATCGACAACTGGCGCTGGGTCGGCGTGCCGTTCTATCTGCGCACCGGCAAGCGCATGAGCGTGCGCGACACCGAGATCGTCATCTGCTTCAAACCGGCGCCGTATGCGCAGTTCCGCGACACCGAAGTCGACGAGTTGCAGCCGACCTACCTGCGCATCCAGATCCAGCCCAACGAAGGCATGTGGTTCGACCTGCTGGCCAAGCGGCCGGGGCCGGCGCTGAACATGGCCAACATCGAGCTGGGGTTTGCCTACAAGGACTTTTTCGAAATGCAGGCCTCGACCGGCTACGAAACCCTGATCTATGACTGCCTGACCGGCGACCAGACGCTGTTCCAGCGCGCTGACAACATCGAGAACGGCTGGCGTGCCGTGCAACCGTTCCTTGATGCCTGGCAACAGGATGCCAGCGTGCAGCAATACGCGGCCGGCGAAGACGGCCCGCAGGCCGCCGAAGATCTGCTGACTCGCGATGGTCGCGTCTGGCATGGCCTCGGATGAGTGACGTGCCGAAACAACCCATCCGTTTTCTGCTCAGCGATATGGACGGCACGCTGTTGTTGCCTGATCACACTTTGAGCCAGCGCACCATCGACGCGGTGCGGTCGCTGCGTGAGGCGGGCGTGCTGTTCAGCCTTGCCACCGGCCGGCCGCCGAAAGCCATGTTGCAGCAGATCGAAGCCTTGGGCGTGGACCTGCCGACAGCGGCGTTCAATGGCGGGACTATCGTCAAGCCGGACGGCACTCTGTTGGCCGCGCATTACCTGCCGGCCACCACGGCGCTGATCGCGCTGGCGTTGTTCGCCGATCAGCCGGACGTCGAAGTCTGGGTGTTCAGTGGCGGCGACTGGTTGCTCAAGGATCCGCACGGGCCGATGGTCCCGCGCGAGCAGCACGGCCTCGGCTATCCGCCGGTGGTTGTAGAGAGTTTTGAGCCGTATCTGGAAAGGATCGACAAGATCGTCGCCACCAGCCACAACACTGAGTTGTTGATCGAACTCGAGGCGCAGCTGCTGCCCAAGGTCAATGGCATGGCCCAGGTGTCGCGTTCGCAACCGGTATACCTGGACGTCACCGCGCTCGAAGCCAACAAAGGCACGGCGCTGACGACGATTGCCGAATACCTTGGCGTGCCGCTGGAGCAAACGGCGGCAATCGGCGATGGCGGCAATGACCCGGCAATGTTCAAGTGTGCAGGCCTGTCGATTGCCATGGGCCAGGCGGAGGAGGCGGTGAAGCGCCAGGCGGATGTGGTGACCGCGGCCAACACCGAAGACGGCGTAGCACAGGCGATTGAGAAGTACATCCTCCCTCGCTGAGCCTACCCAAAAACAAATGCAGGAGTGAGCCTGCTCGCGATAGCGGAGTATCTGCCCCCTTTGCGGGTCTGACACACCGCTATCGCGAGCAGGCTCACTCCTACAGGGATCTGCGTCTGAAATCAGATAGGGGAGCCAGCAGTCTGGCCCCCACAATATCGGTCAGAGCCAGTAGCTCACCGCATACCAGCCCAGCCCACCCATCACCACGGTATACGGCACCGCCATCCACACCATCCGTCCGTACGACAAACGCACCAGCGGTGCAATCGCCGAGGTCAACAGGAACAGAAACGCCGCCTGACCGTTCGGTGTCGCCACGCTCGGCAGGTTGGTGCCGGTGTTGATCGCGATGGCCAGCGTTTCGAAATGCTCACGGCTCATGTGCCCGGCCAGGAATGCCTGCTTCACTTCGGTGATGTAAATCGTCGCGACGAACACGTTGTCGCTGATTGCCGACAGCAAGCCATTGGCAATGAACAGCATGCCCGGCTGCTGCTCGACCGGCAGCGCCAGCACCCACTGAATCAATGGTGCGAACAGCTGCTGATCGTGGATCACCGCCACCACCGCAAAGAACACCACCAGCAACGCGGTGAACGGCATGGCATCCTTGAAGGCGCTGCCCAGACGATGTTCGTCGGTGATGCCGGTAAACGCGGTGATCAATACAATCACCATCAAACCGATCAGACCGACCTCAGCGACATGCATGGCCAGGCAGGCGATCAGGATCAACGCCGCAGCGCCTTGCACCAGCAGTGCCGCGCGTTGGCGCGGGGTGCGTTCGGCGTTGTCTTCGGCGGCGTAATCGGCCAATACGTTGCGCACGTTGTCCGGCAGCAATGTGCCGTAGCCAAACCAGCGCAGCTTCTCCAGCAATACGCAGGTGATCAGACCCGCAGCCAGCACCGGCAGCGAAACCGGCGCAACCTTGGTGAAGAACTCGCCGAAGTGCCAGCCCATCTCATGACCGATCAACAGGTTCTGCGGTTCGCCAACCAGCGTGCAGACACCGCCCAGCGCAGTACCGACTGCGCCGTGCATCAACAGGCTGCGCAGGAACGCGCGGAATTGCTCAAGATCGTCGTGGTGCAGTTTCGGCAGATTCTCGTCGTCAGCGATTTCACTGTCCTTGCGCGGATCGTTGCCCGACGCGACGCGGTGATAGACCGAATAGAAGCCTACACCGGCGCTGATGATGACCGCCGTTACCGTCAGCGCATCAAGGAACGCCGAGAGAAAGGCCGAAAGAAAGCAGAACATCAACGCCAGCACCGCTTTTGAACGCACACCCAGCAGCAGCCGCGAAAACAGAAACAGCAGCAAGTCCTTCATGAAATAGATGCCGGCCACCATGAACATCAGCAGCAGGATCACCGGGAAGTTGTGCACCAGTTCATCGTAGAGCGCCTGCGGCGTGGTCATCTTCAGCAGCAGCGCTTCAACCAGCAGCAAGCCGCCGGGCATCAACGGGTAACACTTGAGCGCCATGGCAAGGGTGAAGATGAACTCGATCACCAACAACCAGCCAGCCGCCACGGGGCCGATGCTGAACAGCACCACGGCATTGAGGATCAGGAAGCCAACGATGGTCGCCTTGTACCAGCGTGGCGAATGCCCGAGAAAGTTTTGCGCGAACGCCTGGGTCATCGAACCGGACATCGGTTGCTCCTTTTTTATAGAAGCGCGCAAGTTGCCGGATGTGTCGAGGAAGTTCAAGGTGTAACTGGTTTTTACCTCTGTCCCTGGTTTGTGTGGCCGCGCCGGGAAAAGCGGGAACAACGGAGGCCGACCGGGTCATGATCCGGCCGGCCTTTATGCGTTTATCCCAGTTTCGAGGAAATTACCCTGATTGCCCAAGGCGAGGAGAGTCTGCCCAGGTCGGATCGCAGCCGGAAAGTATGAACAAGGTTTTCCTCCAGACCCTCGATCGTGGCGAAGTAGACACCGTTATGGTTAGCGGCGAACGGCACGAGGTCATTGTGATAATCGACAACCCAGCCGGTTTCGCCTGGGTTCGCTGTGCCGACCAATGTTAGCGTTCTGTCGGTTGTAGACTCGTGATTCCCGATCAATCGAAAGTTTTCATTGCCCAGGATGAACTGGATGCTAAGCAACGCGCGTTGCTTTATGTGCACTTGCCAAGGGGATGATTGCTGCCCGTTTGGCTCCCGTGCGATGAAGTTCTGGGTGCCTGTGTCGAGGTCTTTGAGATTGGCACTCCAATGTCCGTTTGGATCGACGTTAAGGAGTTTCACAACTGTACCGTTATTTACCAGCTCCACGACTTTTCCTGGCGTGGCGACGCCGGTGAAATTCAGTTCAGTATGAAATGTGGTTTCACCGTTACCAATGATCTTGCCATCAGGGCCGTACACCGATTCGATTGAAAGCGTTTCTTTCACATCCACATTGATGATCCACATCGCTGACTGCTGGCCATCGGTCGTTTTAACGCGATAAACATGAAGACCTCGTCTCTGGTTAACTAGCAGTGCGCTGAAATGACCATTTACATCTACATTTACGGGAGGGTGCACCGGAATCCCATCATCCAGTATCTCCGCGAATTGATCCGGCTGCGCCGAACCGATGAAAGACAAATCACCGTTAGTGGTAGTGCCCTCGGATGGAATGAATTCCCCGTCGCCGTTAGTAACGGAATGGATACGGGGAGCATCAAGCTCCATTTTCTCCGGCGCAAGTTGAATGTTTGTCCGATGTTTGGACGGGGTTACTAAATCATTCATAGCAAAATTCCTTTTTCTGGATAGCGCGCAGCGATTTGCGCGTCCGGCTATCTGATGCCCGATCAAACTCGCCGTCTACTGTCAGAAATTACAGGTCCATGGGTATTCCCGACCAACGGTAAGTCTCCTCCGCCTACTGATCGAGATACCGCACAACCACCGCCCGATAATTCCCATCCAGCGAAAACCCGCCCACCAGAATCCCGCCATCCGCCTGCACGGCCACCGAATTCGCCGAATCCAGGCTGCGTCCCAGACGCGTGCGCAGCCAGCCATTGCCATCGCCGAATTCAAAAGTGTTCAGGGGTTGTGCACGCCTCGCTGGATGTGTCGAGGAAGTTCAACACCTGCGGATTACCGGAGAGTAATAACCGCCTGATAAACGCCTAGGGAAAACGGCCCCACCGAGAAGTGATCAAGTGGGGCTTCATCCAGGGGAGAGGAACTTAGGAAGCGAACCACGGATCGACTGTGAGCACCCAGTTCGGTGAAGTCCGGCCCAAATCGGATTCAAGCCTGAGCGCATGAGTCCGCCCTACCGCTAGATACTCAACCGTCGCGGAGTACACGCCATATTCATTCGCGGCGAAAGGCGCCAGGTTTCGGTCCTCATCAGCAATCCAGCCTGTTTCGCCCGGGGATGCAGTACCCACCAATGTCAGAGTTCGATAAGTCGTGGACTCCCCGTTCGCGATCGAAGGGGAATTTCCTTTGCCTTTTACAAATTCGATGCTGAGCGGTGACGGTTCGTGAATCAGTATGCGCCAAGGCGTTGATTGCTCTTTCCCTGGCTTTCGAGCGGTGAGCACATGGCGCCCCACTGACAGCCCGTTGACCACAGCACTCCAGCTTCCGTTCGCGTCTACATTGACCGTTTGCAGTACTGCGCCTTCATGCAAGAGTTCTACAACTTGACCGGGTTCGCCGACACCCACAAATGTCAGCTCGCCTGGTCGTGTCTCACCCCCGTTGCCTCTAACTTCATTATCAGGGTCCCGGAAAGAAGTAATCGCCCCTGATCGGTCGAAATCCACAACGACGCTCCATGTCGCAGACTCCTGGCCATCTTCGGTCCGTATGCGGTAATCCAAGATGGCTCGCGGCTGGTTTAGCAGCTCGACACTGAATTTACCTTCCCCATCCACATAGACGCGAGGGTAAAACAAATAGCTGGAATCCCGGATGTCAATGTATTGATCAGGCGCGGCCGACCCCGTCAAGGTCAGGTCGGCATTCAAAGTAGTAGCGCCATCCAGGATGAGTTCGCCAACACCATTGGTGATCGAATGAATGATCGGTGCGATTTGCTTCGAACTTTGTCCCGAAGATATGGATCGCGCGGGTTGGGTGGAAGGGGTCGATGGATTGTTCATTTCAGATTCCTTTTTAGGTACGCAGCGATTTGCGCGTCCGGCTATCTGATGCCCGATCAAACTCGCCGTCTACTGTCAGAAATTACAGGTCCATGGGTATTCCCGACCAACGGTAAGGCTCCTCCGCCTACTGATCGAGATACCGCACAACCACCGCCCGATAATTCCCATCCAGCGAAAACCCGCCCACCAGAATCCCGCCATCCGCCTGCACGGCCACCGAATTCGCCGAATCCAGGCTGCGTCCCAGACGCGTGCGCAGCCAGCCATTGCCATCGCCGAATGCGGGATCGAGGCTGCCGTCGCTCAAATAGCGCGCAACGATGAAGTCCGCTTCTACGCCGCCGATGGTTGCACCGACTGCGATCATCCGACCGTCCGGCAAATGCTGAGCGGTGCTCCACTGGCAACCGCTGTGGCCGATTTGCAGAAGCTGCGGTTGACCACCATGACTGTGGATGTCCGGTCGGCCGTTCGAGTGCAGGTTGAAGACCAGGCAACGGATGGGATCGCGGCTGCTGCCGAAACAGTGCAGTGCATCGTGCGTATCGAGAACGCGACTGACTTGAACACTTTTGTTCTCAGCCTTGAACGCCATAAAGCCGTCCACGGCGAAAGACTCGTCGAGACGGCCGTCGGGCAGGTAACGCGCGAGCAAGCCTTCCTGGGGAAGATCGATGGAGCCGGCAACCACGATTCGGCCGTCCTTTTGCAACAACAGGCTGCTCAGCCAGGTGTTGAGCAATAAATGACGGATCATCACAAAGCCGCGCCCATTGAAGGTGTCGTCCAGACCGCCGTCGGGCATGAGGCGAATCAGCATGCCGGCATGGTCGGCCAGTTCAAAATGATGGTTGGCGATCAACAGAATTCGCCCGTCGTCCTGCACGGCGACGTCGCAGGCTTCGGCCCCCGGCACGCCCGGTGGCAGCCAGGCATCGCGGCTGCCCATGGACAAATCGCCCGGTAGGCGTACTACCTGACGGCCGTTCTCGCCAAAGGACACGTCCGGTTGGCCGTTGGCAGCGAACAAGGCAAGCGCGGGGAGAGTGCGATGGGCGTTTTCGTAATGCAGGCCAGCCAGCAGAATGCGCCCGTCCGGCAGTACTTTGACTTTGCCACCGGTGGCCTCGAAACCGTGGGCGAAGGTGTCGATGACGCTGCCGTGCGCGCCAAAGGTCAGGTCTGCCGAGCCATCGGGCAGCATGCGCGCCAAACCAAATCGGCTGCCGCCAGCGTCGCAGACTTTCGCCGCAATCAGAATTCGCCCTTGGGCATCGAGGGTGATGTCTTCGCTCAGGCTGGACACGCTGCCCGCAAAGTACACCTGAGCGATGCCCTGAGTGCCAAAGGTTTTATCGAGCTGCCCGGATCGAGGCGTAAACGACGGCGATACCGTCGTCGGTACGGCCGGCAACGCAAAAGTGTTCAGGGTGGACATGCACGCATCTCCTTGCGAGTTGACCATGACCGCGAACCGGATGGCTAACTGCACGAGGGGAACATTCAATCCCTGAACCGGGAGAAGTACAACTGTAAGAACTAACGGATGGACGGTCACACTGTGCCAGAACAGTGTCTTTTTGAACCAAAAGAAAGCCGACCAAGCAATTAAGCCTGGTCGGCATGAAAAGAATTATACAGGCAGGTGGAAGTTTACAAGGTTGCAACTAAGCGCAGAAGCGAATGACTTCGAAGTCACCCGCACGAACTGCCTCTCAGTGTGGCATCGACCACGATTGCAGGCTGTAACCTTCTTCGCTGAGTTCTGCGCGAGCCTGCTGCAGCAGTTGCTCGAGTTGCGCCGGGTCGGAGTAGGCGCTGCTTGGAATCTGTTTGCGGCCGATGTGCGAGTTGGTCCGGTCGACGACGGTCAGGCTCAGTTCGCCATTGCCGTCTTGCGGCGCCCAGGCCACGCAGTGGAAAGGTTTGAAGGCGTGGTTGGCAATCAGAAGAGCTTCGTTGATACGGAGCGGGGCGGTCATGGGGTCTTCTCTCTGTCGTGCCCAATCAAATGATGTGCCGTCGGTTGGGCTTACCGTTCGGCTGGTTACTTGTACTGATGCACGCAACCCTTGAACGGGTCACACCTGAAACAAAGAAATTTCAAAGTTTCTTTCAAATCCTGCTTTGAAGCGGTCTTTTGAAAGCTCGGTGAAAGCTTCTGATAACCAACTAAGTCGATAGCTTACTAACAACTCGCTTTCTTATAACCGGTTTAACTGGACGCCTATAAGCAATCGATACAAGAGGCTGTCAAAATCTTGCTAGTGTTACAGTCGGGACTGCCAAATGACTGTTTTTTCAATCATTTCCTTTATTTGGCGCCAAGGAACAGTCATGAGCGAAGCGCCTGCGTTACGACGTTTACTGGTGGTCGATCCGTGCGACGACTGCCACCGCTTATTGCCCGGATTACGCGCGGTTGGCTGGGATGTCGACAGTTGTTCATTGGAGAATGCCGCCGAGCGCAGTTGTGACATCGGCTTGCTGCGATTACAGCCGTTTCACCTCGAACGCCCCGAAGCGGTCAAAGAGCTGATCAGCCGCAGCGGCACCGAATGGATCGCCGTGCTCAATCAGGAAGTCCTGCGTTTGCAAAATGTCGGTGACTTCGTCTGTGAATGGTTTTTCGACTTTCACACCTTGCCGTTCGACGTCTCGCGGGTCCAGGTTACCCTCGGCCGTGCGTTCGGCATGGCGCGATTGCGCGGGCAGGGCACGATTCATGTCGACCAGCCCGAGCATGAACTGCTGGGCGACAGCAAGCCGATTCGCGAACTGCGCAAGTTGCTCAGCAAACTGGCACCCACCGAATCGCCGGTATTGATTCGTGGCGAAAGCGGCACCGGTAAAGAACTGGTCGCACGTACGCTGCACCGTCAGTCCCAGCGCCACAGCAAGCCCTTCGTGGCGATCAATTGCGGCGCCATTCCCGAGCATCTGATCCAATCGGAATTGTTCGGCCACGAAAAAGGCGCGTTTACCGGCGCGCATCAGCGCAAGGTCGGGCGCATTGAAGCGGCCAATGGCGGCACGCTGTTTCTCGACGAGATCGGCGATCTGCCTTTGGAGCTGCAAGCCAATCTGTTGCGCTTTCTCCAGGAAAAACACATCGAGCGCGTCGGCGGCAGTCAGCCGATTCCAGTGGATGTGCGGGTGCTGGCGGCGACCCACGTCGACCTTGAAGCGGCGATCGAGAAAAAACTTTTTCGTGAGGATCTGTATTACCGCCTCAACGTCCTGCAAGTGGTGACCGCACCATTGCGTGAGCGACACGGCGATCTGTCGATGCTGGCCAATCACTTTTCGCACTTTTACAGCCACGAAACCGGACGGCGTCCGCGCAGCTTCAGCGAAGACGCGCTGATCGCCATGGGCAAGCACGACTGGCCGGGCAATGTCCGCGAACTGGCCAACCGCGTGCGCCGTGGACTGGTGTTGGCTGAAGGCCGGCAGATCGAAGCCCGCGATCTGGGGCTGATCAGTCAACACTCGATCGCCACGCCGATGGGTACGCTGGAAGACTACAAGACCCGCGCCGAACGCCAGGCGCTGTGCGACGTATTGAACCGGCACAGCGATAACCTCAGCGTTGCGGCGAAAGTGCTCGGCGTGTCGCGGCCGACGTTTTATCGGTTGTTGCACAAGCATCAGATCCGCTAGGGCGGGCAAACAACAAAGGCCCGTTGCGAGGTGATCGCAACGGGCCTTTGTTGTTCTGACGCACTCCTTAGAAGTAATACGGAAATTTCAGGCTGAAAGAAAAGTCCGGTGCGTCGTCGGTCATGCCCAGCGACAGGTTGGGTACGATGGTCAGGTTGTCGGTGGCGGCGATGGTCATGCCGATATTGAAATAACCGGCGTTGGCGTCGCTGGAGATCACCGATTCCCAATCGCCGCCGTCCTGTTTCAGCTTGCTTTTGCGCTGCACCAGGTCGGACACCGAGAACGACATGCTCATCTTCTCGTTCAAGGCAAAAGCGATACCGGCGCCGATCTGGAAGCTGTCGCCGATGCGCACCTTGCCCGGGGTTTTCTGGTTGACGGTGGAACTGATGTCGTCGAACGATTCCTCCAGGTTGTGGGTGTACGACAGGCTGCCGAACAGCACCGCCGGGTCGAAGGTCTTGACCAGCGAAATACCCGGCGTGATCGACCAGACGCCGTTGCCGGTGGGCAGGGTGTCGGGCACGAACAGGTTCGAGTTGGCGTCGGTCTGGCGCAGTTTGATGCCGAACGGGTCCTTGCCGGTCGGTGCCTTGACGCGCAGGGTCACGACCGCATCCGGGGTGTTGACCGACTCATCGAGGAACTTGTAGGCGATGCCGAAGTTAACGTCGCCAATGGTTGGGTCTTTGGTCACGGTTTCTTCGGTGGTCACCCCGGCTGCGCCCTGATTGCCACCGCCGGACTGGTAAGTCGATTCGCGGTACACCACCGGCACGTTCAGGTCGAACTGCCAGCGGTTGTCGAAGTTGTAGCGGCCGGTGAGATCGAGGGTCCAGGTGTCAGCCTTGATCCGGTCGAGGTTGATGTTGCCGAGAAAGATCGAGTCCAGTGCCAGGAAGCCGTTGAGGATCAACTGGCGAGTGTCATAGCGCGAATAGGTGACCCCGGTTTCGAAACTGAATTTGCCCCCCCCGAAAAAGCCGCTGGCTTCGTCGTACAGGTTGGAAACGCTTTGCGCCGGTTGCGAATCATCGGCCAGCGATTGCCCGTAGGATGCGCCACTGCCCCCGGCAGCGCCTCCCGATGCAGCGGCCGCACCGGTGCCGGTGGCGGCTCCGGTGGCGACGCGATTGCCTTTCATGTCCGACGGCGATTTGGCCAGGCGTTTTGGTGGTGGGGCGGCGGGTTGTTCTTCGACCTGACGGACCCGTTGTTCAAGGACTGCCAGGGCTTGTTGTTGTACTTCGTATCGTTGTTTCAGTTCCAGAAGTTCCCGTTTCAGGGCTTCTACATCGGCGTCGGGTGCTGCTTGCAACATCGCCGCCGGGAGAAGGGTACTCAAACACACTGCGGCACGCAGTGATACTGATCGATACATGGATAAGCCGTCCCTTTAAGCCCAATGATCGAGACTCAGCGTAGTTCAATATCCGATACTGCGTAGGGCCCCGAGTTGGGTCAGGTTGCAGTCCAGTGCACCGGCGCTTCTGCCGTTATTGTTGAGTACGACATTGAGTTGCGTGAGGTTGTTGACCACGTTGGCACTGCCCAGCAGGCGGGTGTTTTGCAGCAGGCCACCCTGGGCGACTTGTTGCAATGCAGTGCCCTGATTACCGCTGGCCTGAATGGCCATTTGCACGCCGCCGCCATTGGCCGACACCGCGACGCTGCCAGCGCCGTTGCTGCCAGTGATGGTCTGCCCGGCGACGAGCGCCTGGCCCTGCGATGGCACCAATGCCGGCGCCTGACTGGCTTCGCTGACGTTGATTGCGACGTTGTTGTGGGCGGTGTTGCCATCGCCGGCGGCGCGCACGCTTTGCGTCACGCCTTGCGTGCTGTTGAGGCCGGCGCCACCGATCACGGTGCCTGTTCCCAGTGTTGGCGTGCTGCCATTGCCCGACTCCTTGATGGTCGAGACATAGAATTCCGGTTTGACGGTGGCGGCCTGGACCTGCATCGAGGTGGCCGCGCCGATCAGGTCGCCGCTGGCGTTGCGCCAGGTGCTGCTCATGACAATGCCGAAGCTGATGATCCGCCCCGGCATGACGTACCGACCGCGAAGCTCGGCAAGCTCCTGGTCCTTGATTTCGATGGGTTTGAATCCGGCATGGGCAAAGCCTGACGCACCCGCTGCCAGGCAGGCGGCGGCCAGCCAGTATGAGGTTTTCATCTGCTGCTCCCGGGACATCCAGTCCCATTCTCTAACTCGGCGATTAAAAGAAGTCGCTCTGAATGAACCCGAAGTCCATCAATTCCGCATCTTTGACCGGGTTGAAACCGTCCAGCGAATTCTTCGCCGTCAGCGGCACGGGAGGGCTGCGCAAGGCGTTGGCCTTGTCGTAACCGGGGCCGACGATGGCAAAGACTATGCCGTTCCAACCTTTGACAAAGTCATCATGCTTGTAGCGTTTGTGGCCGAGAACCGGGTCACCGATGTAGACCCAATCCTTGTCCGAACGCTGCAGCACGACGAAATGCTTGTAGCCGCGAATATCCATCAGAACCACCACCGGAATGGTCACCGCTTCGAGTTTTTCGGGCGGGATCCGGTAACCACGGGCACGCATGCCGATGCTTTCCACGTAGCGCTTCATGTCAAGCATGGAGAACCCTTGCGTACGCACAAGGTCCTGGTCAGCGTTGACCAGCATGCCTTTGATGATGTGCTCCTCATCGACGTCGAGCCAATAGGCCTGGCGCAATACCGTTGCCAGTGCAGCAGCGCCGCAACTGAAATCGGTTTTCTGTTCGACGATGTCGGCAAACTTGCGCTCACGAATGCTTTGCACGTCCTTGTAGACCAGTACGCCGCCAGGCAGGGCAGCGACGGGCATCTGCGCCGCCTGAGTCAGGCCACACAGACAAAGCAAAGCGAGGAGGGCAGGAGTCCGCATGATCGATACGCCTTGTGGAACCTGGGAAAAAGCCCCGTTGCCGGGGCTTTCGTTTCGATCGCGCTTACATGCAGGCTTTGCAACCTGCGGCGATGGACAGCGAGTTGCTTTGCTGGTTGCCGACACCGGCCGAGACGTTGGCTCCGCCGTTGCCGGAGAAGTTGTTCATCGAGTTGGTCATGTTGGCGTTGTTGACGACTGGGGTTTTCCAGCCATCTTTGGTCAGCACCTGTTGGGTGGTGACGCCAGCGAGGCCAAAACTGCCCACGGCTTCGAACTTGGCTTTCTGATCATCGTTACCGCCGTGGCCGCCGCCACGGTTACCCCAACCGCCATGGTTGTCGTCTTCGATGGTCGCAGTGCCTTTGGCTTTGAACGTGCCAGCCGCTGCATAAGTACCGGTAAGGGTGTCGGTTTTGTAAGCCTGCACGCCTTTGTTTTCTACGACCAGGCCAGTGGAGGACTGGTTGGCAGCAGCGGCGGCAGTGGCGACACGGCCACCCGATACAGCGATTGCCAGGTTGTTTTTCTGCTGGTTGAAGTTGCCGGCGCTCACGTTGATGCCGATGTTGCCGGAGCCGTTGTTGCCGGCATTGTTGAGCGTGGCGTTGTTGAACGTGGAGGAGTTTTTCACGTAGTTGTTGTTGTTGACCTGAGTCGCGCTCGAGGCCGCAACAGCATTGCCGAAGATGAAGCTTTCGTCAGCAGTGGCCAGCGCAGCAGCGTTGTCCTGCTGATTGCCGTCGCCGGCGGCAACGTTGGCGCCCATGTTGCCGTTGGAGCCGTTGAGCGAGTCGCTGGCGTTGGCGTTGTTCAGCGTGCCCTGGTTTTTCACCACGTTGCCGTCGCTGTCTTGCGCGTCGAGTACAGCGGCGCCGGCGCCGGCGGTGATCTGCAGCAGTTGTTCAAGATTTGGACCTTGCTGGCCGTGACCGTTGCCGTGGCCATTGCCATGCCCGTTACCATGACCGTTGTTGTCAGCACGGCCGCCAGCCTGTGCTGCGATTGCCATCACTGCTGCGAGTGCGAAAACCAGTGGTTTGAGAGCCATTGTAGGTTTCATGGTGTTTCTCCATCGTGCTTATTAGTTGGGTTAAGTGTTGTTACTTTTCCACTTGCACTTTGTATGGGTCAGTCTGCGACCCGGATGCTCAGGGTGTTGGCCATTCGGTTCCCCACCCCGGCACTCTGGTTCACCTGGATAACCCCGCGGCTGCCGGTGAAGGCCTGATCACTTGTGGTGACCTGGCGACTGCCGGGTGAGGTACCAGTTGCTCCTGAGCTGGGTAAAAACGCCACGTTCTGTTGCGAAAGGGCGCTGTCGTCAACGCTTTGCGGGGCAGCACTGATGCTGATCCGCGTGACGTTGGCCATTTGGTTGTTGGCGCCGGCGCCCTGGTTCACACCGAGGATGCCGTTGCCATTGCTGAAAGCGTTGCCGCCGATGTTGGCGCTCGCGTCGATGGCGCGGCTGGCAGGCGTGTCGATTTTCTGCATGACCTGGGTGGTCGCGTGGGACTCGGTGCCAATGGCGATCGCCTTGGTGTTGGCTTGCTGCATCTGGTCTCCGGCGGCCTGGTTGACGTTGAAATTGCCGCGGTATTGCGTGCCGGAATCCTGAAGGTTGGCGCGGTTGACCGTGTTCGGATCAGCCATGGCGCTGGTGCAGCCGAGCAGGGCGAGAAGCAGCAGGGTGCGATTCATTTCATTGGCCTCCGGCCATGCGGGTCAGAGGCGCCAGACCGGTGCTCATGGCACGGTTGACGGTGTTGGAGATCGAGCCCCCGGCACCGCCGCCGCTGCCGACACGCATGCCGGGCAGACCGTTCTGGTTGGTCAGGGTGTTCATGCCGGGCAGGTTCGAATTGGGCGTGGTGATGTTGCCGCGAATCGAAGATCCGCTGGCCACGCTGGCGAAATCGCCGTCGCTCAGTTCAGTGCTGCCGACGGTCTGATTGATGCGTGCCGAAGGGTTGGCGTTGACCGTGGTCGGGTAGGGGTCTTTGCCGCCATTGCGCCCGATCGGGATGGGCTGAACGTCGCGTTGAAGGACGATCACGCCATTGCCTTGGGCCTGCACGCTGAGGCTGATCACCGCGCTGGCTGCCGATCCGATCAGCACAAGACAGGTCAATCCGGTTTTGAAAGTCCCCACGGCTGCAATTCCTTCTTCAACGGGCTGCCCTTGGTCAGCGTTGTGAAGGAGAGAGCGAAAGCTGTGCCGCTTTTGAAATGTGCTTTGATTTCAGAGTGTTAGTGAAATATTCGCCTGCGTTGTGCGGGATCTGTTTCATCCCTGATACAGGCGCGTTGGCGCCGAGCTGTCGACTGGCTGAGCGACGCTCTGGAACAAGGCTTGGTGCAATGGTGTTTCAACGTTGAAACAACCGGCATGACAAAGCTGTGAACCGCGTTGAGGTCGGGCTTCTACGTCAGAGAGGGTGTTTCAGGAATGGACACTTGGCCCGTGTTCGGGTCATTCAGCCAGCAAACGCGCAACGGCGGCGAAAGCCTGCGCCCGGCGTTCGGCCCAGTTGCCGGCAATGACTTGCACGGTTTGTTGATGGTCCTCGAGCCATTGGCGAGTCGCCTGATAAAACGCCTGCCGCTCGGCAAGATCCGGCTGGCAGCGCTGGCCATCGTCGGTCCAGTCGACCTGTTCCGGTGACAGCAGCAGATGCAGGTCGTAATGCCGCACCAGCAGTTCACGCTCCAGCCACGCCGGGCACGCGCCGAACAGCGTCTGGCTCCAGAGCATGTTGCTCAGCAGGTGCGTGTCGAGAATCAGCAGCGCAGGCCGCTGTGCCCGCGCTTGATCTTCCCATTGCAACTGGCCGTGAGCGATCTCGGGAATGTCCGCCAGGCAGGTGTCGCGAGGATTGAGCTCGATGAAGCGGCGCACGTATTCATCCACGCGCACACCGCCAAAACGCTGTTGCAGGCCGGCCGCCAGCCAGCTCTTGCCGCTGGATTCCGGGCCGGTCAGCACCACCACCTTCATGTGCGCAGCGCCGGGTCGGCGCGCCATTCGCGATAGCCTTGCACGGCCAGCAAGGTAAACAGCCCATACAACGCAGCGGTGAGGTAAAGCCCTTTATAGAGGAACAACCCGACGAAGATCACATCCAGCACAAACCACAGCGCCCAGCATTGCAGGCGCTTCTGCGCCATCCATAACTGCGCGACCAGGCTGAAACCGGTGAGCGCGGCATCGAGCCAGGGTTGTGCAGCGTCAGTCCAGTGCGCCATGGCCGCGCCAAGCAGCAGACTGCCGAGCGCGCCGACGCCAAGGCCAAGGGCGCCGGCGCGAGCATCCAGCCGCGTCACCGCACGCCCGTCGTGCATCGTCCCGGCGCGGGTCCATTGCCACCAGCCGTAGAGTTGCAGCGCGGCGTAGATCACCTGCAGCAACATGTCCGAATACAGCTTCACTTCAAAGAAGATCCAGCTGTAGAGCAACACCATGACCAGCCCGATCGGCCAGCACCATGGATTCTGTTTGACCGTGAGCCAGACGGCGATCACACCGAGGGCGGCGGCAAACAGTTCGAGCCCGGACATGAGGGATCCTTGGGGGAGTTGGGAAGGGTGCGGATTGTACTGCATTCGCCAAAACACAGAAGTACCCTGTGGGAGCGAGCCTGCTCGCGAAAGGGCCAGTCCAGTCGACATCTTCTTTGACTGGCCCGACGTCTTCGCGAGCAGGCTCGCTCCCACAGGTTATGGGTCAGACGCGAAACTGCCGCAGCAACCCGTTGAGCTGTTCGCTCAGTTGCCCAAGCCGCAAACTCGCCGCGCTCGACTGCTCCGCCGCCAACGCCGTGCTGTGCGAAAGCCCCGCCGCCTGCGTCACGTTCTGATTGATGTCTTCAACCACATGCGCCTGCTGCAACGTCGCGCTGGCAATCGAGGCGTTCAGACCATTTAGATTGCGCAGGGCCTGGCCGATCGCGTTGAGGCTGGCGCCGGCAAGTCCCGCCTGTTCGATGGTCAGTTGCGAGGCCTTGCTGCTGTCGCCGATCACCTTCACGGCGGCCTCGGAATGATTCTGCAAGCGCTCGATCATCGACTGGATTTCCGCCGTCGACTTCTGCGTACGCTGCGCCAACAAACGCACTTCGTCCGCGACCACGGCAAACCCGCGACCTTGCTCGCCGGCGCGCGCCGCTTCGATGGCGGCGTTGAGCGCGAGCAGATTGGTTTGCTCGGCAATCGAGCGAATCACTTCCAGCACGCTGCCAATCTGCGTGCTTTCCGCGGCCAGCGTGCGAATCACTTCCACCGCTTGATCAATGGTGCCGGACAGCTTGTCGATCTGTTGCAGGCTGCCGTCAATATTGATCTGGCCCTGTTGCGCCTGCGCTTCGGCATCACGCATTTCGGCGGCGGCGTGCTCGGCGTTTTTCGCCACATCCTGCACGCCATAGGTCACTTCGTTGATCGCCGTGGCCACCAGTTCCATCTGCTGCGACTGCTGCTGACTGCGTTGCTGCGCCTGCGACGCGTCGTTGCCCAGCTCGCTGGAGGATTGACCCAGGGCACTGGCCGAGACCTGCAAGTCGCCGATGACCCGGCGCAATTTCGCGGTAAAAGCGTTGAAGTGGTGGGCCAGTTCGGTGACTTCGTCTTTGCCGTGGGTATCGAGGCTGCGGGTCAGGTCGCTTTCGCCGCTGGCGATGTTGGCCATGGCATTCACGGTTTCCTGCAACGGCCGGACGATGCTGCGCGCGATCAGAATCACCAGCAGTGCCATGATCAGGGCGATGGCCAGGCCGATCGCCGAGGCTTTCAGCATCTGCCCCTGGAATTCGGCCTGCACGTCATCGACATAGACGCCGGAACCGATCACCCAGCCCCACGGCTCGAACAGCTTGACGTAGGAGGTCTTCGCCACCGGGTCGGTGGCGCCGGGTTTCGGCCAGCGATAGTTGACCATGCCAGCGCCTTTGGCCTTGGCGATGGCGACCATTTCGTTGAACACCGCAAACCCGTCCGGGTCGCGGATCGCCGAGAGATTCTGGCCTTCAAGTTTGGGATTGGTCGGGTGCATGACCATCACGGGCGTGAGGTCGTTGATCCAGAAGTAATCGCTCTGGTCGTAGCGCAAGCCGCGAATCGCCGTCAGCGCCTGTTGCTGCGCCGCTTCCTTGCTCAAGGTGCCGGCGGTCTGCAGGCCATGGTAATAGGTCAGCAGGCCGCTGGCGGTCTGCACCACATGCTGGGTTTTCTGGGCCTTGGCGTGATAGAGGTCGTCATGGATCTGCTTGAGCATCAGCACGCCCAAGGTCAGCAACATCACCACCGCCACAATCAAGATGAGCCACAAGCGTCGGCTGATCGACACACTGCGCAAGCTGTTCATAACGCTGTCACTCCGGATTCTTGTTCTTGTAATAATCGATCGCCAGCATCCAACCACGATAACGCGGGCAGGCATACGCGACCCAAGTCGTATAACGCGGCAGCGCTATTAGGGCTTGTCTGTTAGGATTTCGGCCCCGCGCGTGAAAACCTGAATCCATTTTGAAATTTCACGGAATTTTTACCGTTTCGTGTGGATTCTGTGCGCGCGGAATCGGTACAGCCATAAGCAGCTACGCTGATCGCAGTGAACGTAAAAAAATACTATCGGGGCATGCCGCTGCGCATCGCTCTTTGGGGGTTTGATGGATCTTTGGACGGCCTTGCAGGCACTGATACTAGGAGTTGTAGAGGGGCTGACGGAGTTTTTGCCCATTTCCAGTACCGGACACCAGATCATCGTTGCCGACTTGCTCGATTTCGGCGGCGAACGAGCCATGGCGTTCAATATCATTATCCAGCTCGGCGCGATTCTCGCGGTGGTTTGGGAGTTTCGCCGCAAGATCCTCGATGTGGTCATCGGTTTACCGACTCAGCCGAGTGCGCGGCGCTTCACTGCCAACCTGCTGATCGCGTTCTTGCCGGCGGTGGTGTTGGGGGTGATTTTTGCCGACCTGATCCACGAATACCTGTTCAACCCGATCACGGTCGCGGCAGCGTTGGTGGTGGGCGGTGTGATCATGCTCTGGGCGGAGAAGCGTCAGCACGAGGCGCACGCCGAAACGATTGACGAGATCACCTGGAAGGACGCGCTGAAAGTCGGTTTTGCCCAATGCCTGGCGATGATTCCCGGCACCTCGCGCTCCGGCTCGACGATCATTGGTGGCCTGTTGTTCGGCCTGTCGCGCAAGACTGCCACCGAGTTTTCGTTCTTCCTGGCGATGCCAACCATGGTCGGCGCGGCGGTCTACTCGGGTTACAAATATCGCGAGCTGTTTGTGCCAGCGGATTTTCCGGTGTTTGCCATCGGTTTCGTCACCGCATTCATCTTCGCCATGATTGCCGTACGCGGCCTGCTCAAGTTCATCGCCAGCCACAGTTACGCGGCGTTCGCCTGGTACCGGATCGTGTTCGGCCTGGTGATTCTGGCGACCTGGCAGTTCGGCTGGGTCGATTGGGCGGCGGCCAAGCCATGAACGATTCCCGCGCGCGCCGCACCGAAGCGCGGCCTTCGGGCGGCGCGATTCAGCATCTGAAATTCAAACTGCTGGTGCTGCTGATGATATGCGCGCTGCCGCTGTTCGGTTCCTTGTCGATGTGGCTGCACGGGATCTCCCTGGTGCCGCTGGCGGCGTATGGAATTGTCAGCGTGCTGGCGTTCTTCATGTACTGGGCCGACAAGCGCAAGGCTCGCACCGATGCCTGGCGCACCCCGGAAAACATCCTCCACGCCGTGGAACTGGCTGGCGGCTGGCCGGGTGCACTGATCGCCCAGCAAGTGTTCCGGCACAAGACGCGCAAGGTGTCGTTCCAGGTTCTGTTCTGGGTGATTGTCGTGCTGCATCAGGTGTTCTGGATTGACCAGTTGTTCCTCGGCTCGAACCTGCTGACCCTATTCTAAGAACTGCAAAAGAACCTGTGGGAGCGAGCCTGCTCGCGAAGGGGCCGTGTCAGACAACATCATCGTTGAATGAAATTCCGCTTTCGCGAGCAGGCTCGCTCCCACAGGGGGGATTGGGGTTAGAGCAATAATCCCACCTGGGTTCTCTTCGGCAACTTGCCCACCACCAACTGATGCGAGCGCTGCAACAACCCCTGCAATTCGTCGGCGGCCAGCGGGTAGGGCGGGTGCATGATGATCCACTGCGCCCGCGCCAGATACGGCGCCGGGTGGATGCCCGGGCGGTCGCAATGGCCGAGAAACAGGTCCTTGTCGACCTTGAAGGCCAGTGAGTCGCCGCGCAGTCCCTGCAAGGCGAACATCTTGTTGCCGGCAATCGAAAACACCCGAACGCCGCCCCACTTGTAATCTTCCCGAGCGCCCGGCAATGCCAGACAGAACTCCGCCACTTGGGCTTCGCTCATTTTTCCTTTGCTCATAACGGTCGCTCCCCACAGGCATTGAACGATTCGACCAGATGATCGATCCATGCGCGCACTGCGGGCATCACCCCGCGTCGATGCGGATACACCGCTTGCAGCCAGCCGCCGGGCAGTGACCACTCCGGCAGCATCTGCACCAGCGTGCCGTTACGCAGTTCTTCGTCGCAATACATCATCGGCAACAACGTGAACCCCTGGCCGGCCAGCACACAAGCCTTGCGCACAATAAAGTCATCGATGCCCAGGCGCGCCTCCATGTTCAGTTCGAAACTCTTGCCCTGAGCATCGAGCAAGCGCACATGAACCAGCCGATCAGCCTCAAGCGCGCCGAGCACCGGCAGGTTTTTCAGGTCCTCTGGATGATTGACCGAGTGGCCCGCGATGAATGCCGGGCTGCCGACCACGACCATTTGCGCCTGCCGCAAACGCCGGGTAACCAGCAGCGGATCCTCATCGCCATGCTCGCGCACGCGCAAGGCCACATCGAAACCTTCGCCAACCAGATCGACGCGGCGATTGAGCAACACCACTTCCAATTGCACCTGGGGAAATTTGCCGAGGAATTCGCTGATCACCCACGGCAGCATTTCCCGCGCCAGTCCGGTCGGGCAGGACACGCGCAAGCGACCGCGCGGCTCGCTGGACATGCTCGCCACCGCCTCATCGGCCATTTCTGCTTCCAGCAACATTGCCTGACAGTGGCGCAAATAACGCTCGCCGACTGCAGTCAGATTGAGCTGGCGGGTGGTGCGTTGCAGCAACCGCGCGCCGAGGCGTTCTTCCAGTTCGGCGATGCGCCGCGACAGCCGCGACTTGGGAATACCCAGCAAACGCCCGGCCGCCGCAAAGCCGCCGGCCTCGACGACTTTGGCGAAGTAATAAAGATCGTTGAGGTCTTGCATGCAAATCATCCGACTGTTCTATCAATAGGACAAACTATCGCATTGCAGGCGGCTAATCATCCATTGGTTTCTTGCGTAGGATTGTCCCATTGCGTCGCAACCGGCGATCACTTAAGGAGCATCCACATGAAACTGCTGCACATCGATTCGAGCATTCTGGGCGACAACTCGGCATCCCGTCAGCTGAGCAGTCAGGTCGTCAAAGCCTGGCAGGCCGCTGAGCCGAGCGCCGTGGTGACTTACCGTGATCTGGCGGCTGACGCGATCAGCCACTTCTCGGCGACAACTCTGGTTGCCGCCGGCACCACCGCTGAACTGCGCGACGCCGCGCAACAGCACGAGGCCGAATTGAGCGCCAGCACCCTGGCTGAGTTTATCGCTGCCGACGCTGTGGTAATCGCCGCGCCGATGTACAACTTCACCGTACCGACCCAACTCAAGGCGTGGATCGACCGCGTTGCCGTCGCCGGCCAGACTTTCCGTTACACCGAAGCCGGCCCTGAAGGCCTGTGCGGTGGCAAGAAAGTAGTGATCGTTTCCACCTCCGGCGGCATTCATGCCGGTCAGGCCAGCGGCATCGCTCACGAAGAATATCTGAAGCTGGTGTTGGGCTTCCTGGGCATCACCGACATCGAAATCGTCCGCGCTGAAGGTCTGGCTTACGGTGAAGAAGTGCGCAACAACGCGATGACCGCTGCCCAAGCGAAGATCAGTGAGCAGCTGTTCGCCGCCGCGTAAGGCTTGCGTAAAGAGCAGCTGAGGTTCAGGCACTACCCAAAAAACTCTGTATTCTGGTTCCGCAAGGGGCGAATACGGAGTTTTTTGTTTCTGGCTGTTACATAATCTGGCCCGGGTTATGCAGTTCATTGTTCAGCGTTCGCGCGCCGCTCTACACAGGCATGCGAATCATTGGATTCAGTCAAAACAGGGTGGGGCATCCATGGTGCGTCTTTGTGCAATGTTACTGATAGGCCTGCTGGTCAGCCTCGATTCAGTGCAAGCGGCGCCCGGACGACACCCTGTGTGGAGCGTCGGCTACCACGAAATGACCTTTCTTGACCCGCTCGATCTGCAACCGATGCGCGCGATCGCGTTCTATCCCTCCAGCGAGCGCGAACACCAGAGCCTGCTTGAGGGCTATTCGGTCGAGGCCGGCGAGGACACCAAAGTCGCCATCGGCCGTTTTCCCATGCTGATGCTTTCTCACGGCAACACTGGCACGCCGCTGGCTTTGCACGATCTCGCGACTTCGCTGGCGCGCAAAGGCTTTGTGGTGGTCGCGGTGATTCATCCCGGCGACAACTCCAAAGACCACAGCCGACTCGGCACCCTGAGCAATCTCTACGGGCGGCCGATCCAGATTTCCCAAGCGATCACCGCGACCCTTGGCGACGGCATGCTCGCGCCTTTCGTGAATGCCGAGCAGGTCGGTGTGATCGGTTATTCGGCGGGTGGCGAGACCGCGTTGATTCTCTCCGGCGCGCAGCCGGATCTGGATCGCCTGCGGCGCTATTGCCAGGAACGCCCGGACGATCACGATGCCTGCAATACCCAGGGCGAATTGATCGTCGACCGCGATGATCTGCAACCGGTGCCCGACCCGCGTGTTCATGCGTTATTGCTGATGGCGCCGCTGAGCCTGAAGTTCGGCCGGCACACCCTGGCCGATGTGCACGTGCCGGTGCTGCTCTACAGTGGCGACGGCGACAAACTGGTGGCCTTCGATAAGAACGCCGCCGCACTGGCGCGCAAACTGCCGACCGCGCCGGATTTCAAATTACTCGCCGGGGCAGGGCACTTCGTGTTCCTGGCGCCGTGCAATGAAGAGCAGATCCGTGCGATGCCGGCGCTGTGCACCGATGCCGATGGCGTCGACCGCGAGGACATTCATCGCAACCTGATCTCCGAGGCCGGCCGGTTCTTCTCCCATGCGCTGGGCAAACCGACACGGGCCGGGATGCAGACCGCCGATCAATAAACCTGACCCAACAGACGATATGGATCTCATGTGGGAGCGAGCCTGCTCGCGAAGGCGGTGTATCAGTAAAGGGAATGTCGGCTGACATTACGCATTCGCGAGCAGGCTCGCTCCCACATGGGCGGTGTGCTGCTTCAGGAAATCGACCGGCGCTGGAGCAGCAACGTCAGCCCCAACCCGATCACCGACAACATCGCCGCACTGAAGAATATCCACCCATAGCCCAGATTCAGCGCCACCGCGCCCATCAACGGCCCGGCAATCGCCAGCGCCAGATCGAAGAACACCGCATATGCGCCCAGCCCTGATCCGCGGCTGGAACTCGGTACTTGCTTGATCGCCTCGACGCCCAGCGCCGGGTACACCAGCGACAGGCCAAATCCCGCCAGCCCGGCGCCGACCAAGGCGAACGCGGTGGAGGGCGCCAGCCACAACAACACCAGGCCGAGAGTTTCCACGCTCATGCAGGCGATGGCCGAAGTGAACCCGCCAAAACGCGCAATCGCCGAAATGAACAGCAGCCGCGACAGAATGAAACACACGCCGAACACCGTCAGGCAGTACGCCGCACCGGTCCAGCCACGATCCAGGTAATAAAGGGTGATGAAGGTGGTCAGCGTGCCGTAGCCGATCGAGGCCAGGGTCAGGCTGGTGCCATAAGGTGCGATGCGCCCGAACACCGCCCAGAACGGCAGGCGTTCGCCGCGAATCACCGGCACCGAGGGTTTGTTGCGAATCAGCAGCAGCGCGCCCGCCGCCAGTGCTGCCAATGCTATGCCGAGGCTGGTGAAGCCGTAATCAGCGACCATCACCACACCCAGCGGCGCCCCGATAGCGATGGCGCCGTACGATGCAATGCCGTTCCAGCCGATGGATTTGGCCGTGTGTTCGACCCCGACCGCGCCCATGCACCAACTGATCGTGCCCACACCGATCAAGCCTTGCGCCACGCCCAGCAGCAAACGGCCGATGATCAGAATGATCAGGCTGGTCAGAGCAAAGTCTTGCAGTAACGTCGAAAGCAGCGTCAGCACACCACTGAGCACAATCCCCCACAAACCGTAAATGATCGCCCGCTTGGTCCCGAGGGTATCCGACATGCGCCCGGCCATCGGCCGGCTGAGCAGGGTGGCCAGGTACTGCGAACCAATCACCAGCCCGGCAACCACCGCACTGAAACCCAGTTGCTCATGCACGTAACCGGGCAACACCGCGATAGGCAGGCCGATGCAGAGGAAGGCAATAAAGGTATAGAAGACGATGGAGACGATCTTCAGCGTGATCGCCAGAGAGCTTTGCGGGGCTTGGGGCTGTGCAGACATGAGAACTCGATCGCGGGCGGCGGTGGGAGCGTTGCCGTCATCATGGCGCGGGCATGGATGAAAGGAAAGCAGGCTAACGACTTCGCCGATGAGTGCGGTGCTGCTGAGGCCGCCTTCGCGAGCAGGCTCGCTCCCACATTTAAAATGCGATGATCGTTCCCACGCTCCGCGTGGTAACGCCGCCATGGCTCTGCGTCTGCTTTGGGACGCGGAGCATCCCGGGCTGCATTCCCACGCGGAGCGTGGGAACGATCAGTGGCGGGTAGAGCGCATTCCAAGTGTTGGAGCGAGCCTGCTCGCGAAGGTCACCGCACCAACCAATCACTCGGCCCTGAACGCAAAAAGCCCCGTCACACGGACAGGGCTTTAGCTTGAAGCTTGCAGCTAAAAACTTGCAGCTACGTTCTGATCGTTCCCACGCTCCGCGTGGTAACGCCGCCATGGACGCTCTGCGTCTGCTTTGGGACGCGGAGCGTCCCGGGCTGCATTCCCACGCGGAGCGTGGGAACGATCAGTGGCGGGTAGGGCGCATTCCAAAGGTGGGAGCGAGCCTGCTCGCGAAGGTCACCGCACCAACAAATCACTGCGCTCAGAATGCAAAAAGCCCCGTCACACGGACAGGGCTTTAGCTTGAAGCTTGCAGCTAAAAACTTGCAGCTGCTTTTAGAAAACGACGCCCTGGCTACGCAGGTAATCATCGTAAGTGCCGCTGAAGTCGGTCACGCCATCCGGGCTCAGCTCGATGATGCGCGTGGCCAGCGAGGATACGAACTCGCGGTCATGGCTGACGAAGATCAGCGTGCCCGGGTAGTTTTCCAGCGCCAGGTTCAGCGCTTCGATCGATTCCATATCGAGGTGGTTGGTCGGTTCGTCCATGATCAGCACGTTCGGCTTTTGCAGGATCAGCTTGCCGAACAGCATGCGGCCTTGCTCACCACCGGAGATGACCTTGACCGACTTGAGGATCTCGTCGTTGGAGAACAGCATCCGGCCCAGCGTGCCACGGATCATCTGCTCGCCTTGAGTCCACTGGCCCATCCAGTCGAACAGGGTGACGTCGTCTTCGAAATCATGCGCGTGGTCCTGAGCGTAGTAGCCCAGTTCCGCAGCGTCGGTCCACTTGACGGTACCGGCATCCGGGGTCAGTTCGTTGACCAGGGTGCGCAGCAGGGTGGTTTTACCGATACCGTTCGGGCCGATGATCGCCACGCGCTCGCCGGCTTCAACCTGGAAGCTGAAATCCTTGAACAACGGCTTGCCGTCGAAACCCTTGGCCATCTTCTCGACCATGACCGCCTGACGGTGCAGCTTCTTGTTCTGTTCGAAACGAATGAACGGGCTGACACGGCTCGAAGGCTTGACCTCGGCCAGCTGGATCTTGTCGATCGCCTTGGCACGGGAAGTGGCCTGCTTGGCTTTCGAGGCGTTGGCCGAGAAGCGGCTGACGAACGATTGCAGCTCGGAAATCTGCGCTTTCTTCTTGGCGTTGTCCGACAGCAGTTGCTCGCGGGACTGGGTCGCCACGGTCATGTACTCGTCGTAGTTGCCCGGGAACAGACGCAGCTCGCCGTAATCCAGGTCAGCCATGTGCGTGCACACGCTGTTCAGGAAGTGCCGGTCGTGGGAGATGATGATCATCAGGCTGTTACGCTGGGTCAGGATGTTTTCCAGCCAGCGAATGGTGTTGATGTCCAGGTGGTTGGTCGGTTCGTCGAGCAACAGCACTTCCGGATCGGAGAACAGCGCCTGCGCCAGCAATACGCGCAGTTTCCAGCCTGGCGAAACTTCGCTCATCGGGCCGAAGTGCTGTTCCAGCGGAATGCCCAGACCCAGCAGCAGTTCACCGGCACGGGATTCGGCGGTGTAGCCGTCCATCTCGGCGAACTCGGTTTCCAGCTCGGCGACGGCCATGCCGTCTTCTTCGGTCATTTCCGCCATCGAATAGATGCGGTCGCGCTCGGCCTTGACCTTCCACAGCTCTTCGTGACCCATGATCACGGTGTCGATCACAGTGAATTCTTCGTACGCGAACTGATCCTGGCGCAGCTTGCCCAGACGCACGTTCGGCTCGAGCATGACCTGACCGCCGGACGGGTCGAGGTCGCCGCCGAGGATTTTCATAAAGGTCGACTTGCCGCAACCGTTGGCGCCAATCAGACCGTAGCGATTGCCCGCGCCGAATTTGACCGAAACGTTTTCGAAGAGCGGCTTGGCGCCGAACTGCATCGTGATGTTAGCTGTAGAAATCAAGAGTTATTCCTGCAAAGCATTCTTAAAAGCGAGGCGCGGCTGGAGCCTTGGCCCAAGCCAAAGTGCGCTGAAGCGGAGAAGTACCGGCATCAACCAAGGGGGGGCGCGTAAAGTTTGGCGGCGATTGTACTGGTCTGGCTCTTTAAACGATAGGGCGATGACGCCAAGATCGCTGATTGGTGCACGCGCATGACAGTTTTTCACAGATGAAGGTTCACAGTCGGTTACAAACTGTGGCTAAAATGCCACCTTTTACCGACGCCGAATGACGGCGCAGGCTCAAGGACGTGCCACTTTGTATTCAGACCGCTGCACAAGACGCAGGGCCTTCGGCCACCCGGCGCGCAGTTTGTTCACTTCTGACGTGTGACGATTTCCGTGAAACTCATCATTGCTGCTGTTTATGTCATTTCGATTGCCTACGTTCATCTGCGCGGGCGTGTGCGGCACAAGCTTGGTCGACAGCTGAGCGACCATTCGACGTTTCTCGCGCCGATCAACTGCTTCCTTTATCTGTTTTCGAAAAAGCCGAACCAGCCTTACCTCGACCCGAGCGAGTTTCCCGATCTGAGTCCGTTGCAGGCGCACTGGAAGGAGATCCGCGAAGAAGGCCAGAATCTGTTGCGTGCCGGTGAGATCAAGCGCTCGAACCAGTATGACGATGTCGGTTTCAACTCGTTCTTCAAGAGCGGCTGGAAGCGTTTCTATCTGAAGTGGTACGGCGAAAGCCATCCTTCGGCGATGAAGCTCTGCCCGCGCACCACTGAACTGGTGCAGAGCATCGGTTCGATCAAGGCTGCGATGTTTGCCGAATTGCCACCGGGTTCGAAACTGGTCCGCCATCGCGATCCGTACGCCGGTTCCTATCGTTATCACTTGGGCCTGGATACGCCGAACGATGCCGGTTGTTATATCAACGTTGACGGTGAGAGTTATCACTGGCGCGATGGTGAAGCGGTGATGTTCGACGAGACATTTATCCATTACGCGGAAAACACGACCGACAAGAACCGCATCATTCTGTTCTGTGATATTGAGCGGCCGATGAAGTATCGCTGGGCGGCGGCGTTCAACAGCTGGTTCAGTCGTACGGTGATGTCGGCGGCGGGCGCGCCGAACGATGCCGGGGATCGTACGGGTGGCATTAACCGTTTGTTTGCGCGGATCTACAAGATTCGTTTGCGTGGCAAGGAGCTGAAGAAGCGTAACCGTACGCGTTATTACCTGGAGAAGTGGGCTATTTTTGCCGGGTTGTTGGCGATCTTCATTCTGATCTGAGTCTTGTTTGGGGCTTGCTTTGAGGCGCTGAGTTTCTGGGGGCATATCCGTTGCTGCGGTAACGGCTACTTAGGGTTCCGCCCTTACGGCGGGTCACCTTTTTCAAACGCCAAAAAGGTAACCCAAAAGGCTTGCTCCTACGTACGGCCCTCGCAAGCTCGGGTCCCTTCGCTCCGGGATCGATCCGGGCGCAGCGGCTACGGTTTGCTGCGCTGCACCTCCTTCCGCTGTGTCTGGCTGCGCCAGACGGTCGCTGCGCTCCCACGCCCGGATCAATCCCTCCACTCAGCCTTCCGATGTCGCCGGTGACGCAAGATCAAGATCAACAGCACGCGAGCTAACGCTCATTGTTGAGTGGTTAGAAGCGCCGCATGGCTCGAGGCATTCGGTGGATTCGCCCCTCACCCCAGCCCTCTCCCGAGGGAGAGGGAGCCGATTTTGATTGGTTTTGGAGTTTGCATTCGACTCGGTATTTCAGGCCGGCGTCTCTTTCGCATTCACTTCGGTCAGTCCCCTCTCCCTCCGGGAGAGGGCTAGGGTGAGGGGCTTTTGATTTTCAGCCCTCATTTCACTGGCTATTGCTCACCCAGACGCTTTCTTCGACCGCTTCGCCGGCGCTTTGGCCGCCGGTTTGGCCTTGGACTTGGCCGGGGCCTTGCCGCCCAGGCTGCGTTTGAGCAGTTCGGTCAAATCGATAACATCTGCGGTTTTGCGTTCTTCCTCGCCGCCCACTGTTTCAACATCTTCGATCTTGCCTTCATGGGCTTTCTTCTCGACCAGCGCCATGATCTTGTCTTCGAACTCGTCCTTGTAGTCGTCGGGGCTCCAGTCGCCGCTCATGTCTTCCACCAGGCGTTTGGCCATGTCCAGTTCGCCCTTGGCCAGCTGCGGTTTGGTCACTTCGCTGCCCAGTGCCAGTTCATCGAGACTGCGCACTTCCTGCGGCCAGCGCAGTTTCACCAGCACCAGGGCATCCTCGACCGGCATCAGCGCGGCCAGGTACTGCCGCGTATGCAAGACCACGCGGGAGAGGGCGACTTTATTGGTTTTGCTCAGGGTCTCGCGCAGCAGTGCGTAGACCTTGCCGCCGCGCTTGTCGGGCGCGAGGTAATACGGCGTGTCGATGTTCTGCAGGGGAATCTGTTCGGCGTCGACGAAGGAGAAAATGTCGATGGTTTGCGTCGACACCGGGTGCGCGGAGCGGATTTCTTCTTCGCTGAGCACCACATAACGGCCTTTTTCATAGGCCACGCCTTTGACAATGTTTTCCTTGGTGACTTCTTTGCCGGTGACCTTGTTTACCCGTTTATAGCCCACCGGTTCCATGCTGCGGCTGTCGAGCCAATCGAAGTCCACGCCCTGCGACGAGGTTGCCGAGACCAGCGCGACAGGGATGTGCACCAGGCCGAAACTGATCGCGCCTTTCCAGATTGCTCGAGCCATAGCCAGTTCTCCGAGTGATGATCGGATGACCCGCGCGGCGGTCGGAAAGTTTCCCCGGAATGCGTAGGCCGATGGTCACTTGGTCAAGTCGTGTTACATGTTGTTTAAAGCGTGTGGGTTAACAAATCCGAACCCGCAGCGTAGCGTGCACTCGAAGGCTCTATTCCTTGCTCATCGAGAGGCTGCGTCATGAAGCGAATCATGCTTGGCATCTTCGCCCTGCTGCTCAGCGGCGGTCTGGTCCATGCTGACCTGATACTGGCGCAGAGTCCGACCGGCAACAGCAACAACCCGTACAACAGCCCGATTCGCCGGGCCAATCCCAACAGCATGCAAGGCACCCAGCCGAGCACTGCGCCGATACGCGGTCCCAACACCGTCCCGACGCCGCGTCAGCCCACCGTCGAGAATCGTGGCATTGGCAACGGTCAGCCGATTCGCTCGGCGCCGAGTAAACCGCCGACTTTCATTCCCAACCCGCCTTCGCGCAGCGGAGACAGCAACCGTTGAATGGCAGAACCGGTCTCTGCCGACCTCTGAAACGAACAAAAGGAATCGTGCATGTTGCGTAAAACCCTTTTAGCCACACTGTGCGCCGGCGCGATGATCAGCGCGCCGGCCTTCGCTGCTGCGCCCAAAGAGCTGCAAAGCGAGCAGGGCACTCTCGAAGTCACCACTATTGCCGCAGGTCTGGAACATCCGTGGGCGTTGGCGTTTCTGCCGGATCGCCAGGGCATGCTGGTGACCGAGCGGCCGGGCAATCTGCGTGTGGTCGGCAACGACGGCAAACTGTCAGCGCCGATCTCCGGCGTGCCGCAGGTCTGGGCCAAGGGGCAGGGCGGTTTGCTGGACGTGGTGCTGTCGCCGGACTTCAAGGAGGATCGGCTGGTTTACCTGTCCTACGCCGAAGGCGGCGGTGCCGGCAACAAGGCCGGGACGGCGGTGGGGCGCGGGCGGCTTTCCGATGACTTGAAGACGCTTAAGGATTTCAAAGTGATCTTCCGTCAGGAGCCGAAGCTCTCGGTCGGCAATCATTTCGGTTCGCGGCTGGTGTTCGACCGCGACGGTTACCTGTTCATCACCTTGGGCGAAAACAACGACCGGCCGACCGCGCAGGACCTCGACAAGCTGCAAGGCAAGGTCGTGCGTCTGTACCCGGACGGCAAGGTGCCGGACGACAATCCCTTCGTCAGCCAGTCCGGCGTACGCCCGGAAATCTGGGCCTATGGCCTGCGCAATCCGCAGGGCGCCGCGCTCAATCCCTGGACCGGTACGCTATGGGAAAACGAACACGGCCCGCGCGGTGGCGACGAGGTAAACATCATCGAGCGCGGCAAGAACTATGGCTGGCCGCTGGCAACCCACGGCATCAACTACTCCATGCAACCCATTCCCGAAGCTCAGGGCAAAACCGCCGACGGCACGGTGGCACCGCACCATGTCTGGGAAAAATCGCCGGGCGTCACCGGCATGACGTTCTACGATGGCGACCGCTTCAAAGCGTGGCAGCACAATGCGTTTATCGGTGCGCTGGTCACGCAAGAGCTGATCCGTTTGCAGTTCGACGGCGACAAGGTCGTGCACGAGGAACGTCTGCTGGGCGAACTGAATCAGCGCATCCGTGACGTGCGGCAAGGGCCGGATGGTTATTTGTATGTGCTGACCGATGAGGATAAGGGCTCGCTGTACAGGATTGGCCTGAAGTGATTTTCAAGTATGACCATAAAGCCCAGATAATTTTCATTGATTGACCGGACGCTTTCGCGAGCAGGCTCGCTCCCACATTCACAATGCAATGCCCCTGTGGGAGCGAGCCTGCTCGCGAAGAGGCCGGTCCAGGCGCAGCAAAACCCCGCCCAGTCCCGCATTTGGCCGAACCGCCGCCGTGATGCCTTGGTATAGTTCGGGGCTCATTTCCAGCCCGGTAAAGGATCACTGCCATGTCTCAATACTCCGCGTTCAGCGTCGAACTGGCCGATAACATTGCCCATGTGCAGATCAATCGCCCGGAAAAGATCAATTCAATGAACGCTGCGTTCTGGAGCGAGATCATTGAGATCTTTCAGTGGATCGACGACACCGACGAAGTGCGCGTGGTGGTGCTCAGTGGCAATGGCAAGCACTTTTCCTCGGGCATCGACCTGATGATGCTGGCCGGGGTCGCCAATGAACTGGGCAAGGACGTCGGGCGCAATGCGCGGCTGCTGCGGCGCAAGATTCTCGCCCTGCAAGCCTCGTTCAACGCCGTCGACAATTGCCGCAAACCGGTGCTGGCTGCGGTTCAGGGTTACTGCCTGGGCGGTGCGATCGACCTGATTTCTGCCTGCGACATGCGTTACGCCGCCGAGGACGCGCAATTCTCGATCAAGGAAATCGATATCGGCATGGCTGCCGATGTTGGCACTTTGCAACGGTTGCCACGGATCATCGGTGACGGCATGCTGCGTGAACTGGCTTACACCGGTCGCACCTTTGGCGCTGACGAAGCGCGCAGCATCGGCCTGGTCAATCGCGTCTACAGCGACAAGGACGCATTGCTCGAAGGCGTGTTCGACATCGCCCGCGAGATTGCCTCGAAATCGCCGATTGCGGTCACTGGCACCAAGGAAATGATCAGCTACATGCGCGACCATCGCATTGATGACGGCCTCGAATACGTTGCCACCTGGAACGCCGCCATGCTGCAATCCACCGACTTGCGCGTGGCCATGGCCGCCCATATGAGCAAACAGAAACCCGAATTTCTGGATTGAGAAACCATGACAGCTCGCTGGACCACTGCAGTACTCGACACCGATCAACCCGGCGGCATGGCCGTGGCGCGCAGCCCGGAAGGCTTTCTGTTCGATGACAACGGCGCGCTGTTCCCGCGCGAATGGCTCAAGCGTCAGGACCTGTCGATCCTCGCCGAACATGGCATCGGCCATCTCGATGGCGAGCCGGTGTATCTGTTCGAGTTGCGCAGCGCCAGTGAGGTGCAGGGGTGCAGCTGGAAAGGCCTGCGCGCGTTCATGCTCGAAGGCGAGCACACGATCTATAAAGTGCTTGGTTACGCTGCGCAGATCGGCACCTGGGCCCGCGAGCATCGTTTCTGCGGCAATTGCGGCCAGCCCATGACACAAGTGCCGCGCGAACGGGCGATGTACTGCCAGCCCTGCGACCTGCGCAGTTACCCGCGGATCTCGCCGAGCATGATCGTGCTGATCACACGCGGCGACGAAGTTTTGCTGGCACGTTCACCGCGTTTCGTCACTGGCGTCTACAGCACGCTGGCCGGGTTCGCCGAGCCGGGCGAATCGGCAGAGGAATGCCTGATTCGCGAAGTGCGCGAAGAAGTGCAGATCGAAGTGAAGAACATTCAGTACATGGGCAGCCAGTGCTGGCCGTTCCCGCATTCGATGATGCTCGGCTTCCATGCCGAATACGCCGGGGGCGAGATTGTCTGCCAGGAAGACGAGATCGAAGACGCCCAGTGGTTCAACGTGCACGATTTGCCGCCGCTGCCGGCGTCGAAATCGATTGCCCGCTACCTGATCGACGTCTACGTCGCGCGGCGCTTAGGCCACGCTGAACCAGTGCTGCCAGGCTAGGCGTACGGTCAAGCCCAGCACCACGGTAATGAACACCGGGCGAATGAATTTGGCGCCGCCGCTGATCGCGGTGCGCGCGCCAAAAAACGCGCCTACCATCACCGACAGGCCCATGCACAGGCCGATGATCCAGTCGACCTGACCAGAAAAGATGAACACCGAGAGCGCCGCAATGTTGCTGACGAAGTTCATGCTGCGCGCCACGCCGCTGGCCTTGACCAGATCGATCGGATACAGCAGCAGGCTGCTCACGGTCCAGAACGCGCCGGTACCGGGCCCGGCCACACCGTCATAGAAACCGAGGCTGAAGCCTTGAGTCGATTGCCATTTCTTTTTGATCGGCGCGTTGCTGTCCAGCGGCGCTTTCGGCGTGCCACCAAACAACAGATAGAGCCCGCAGGCAAAGACAATCACCGGCAGCATCTTGTTCAGCCATTCGGCGGGCAGGTAATGCGCAACCACCGCACCGGTCAGCGCGCCGACCAGCGTGCCGACGATCGCGTGCGTCCACTGGCGTGGATGGAACAGTTTGCGTTTATAGAAAGTGAAACTGGCGGTCGCGGAGCCGAAGGTCGAACTGAGCTTGTTGGTGCCCAGCACCAGATGTGGCGGCAGGCCAGCGGTGAGCAGGGCGGGCGTGGTGAGCAAACCGCCACCGCCAGCGATGGCATCGATGAAACCGGCGAGGAAAGCGACAGCAGCCAGAATGGCCAGGGTGGTGAGGTCAACGCTGAGTTCGAAAGGCATGGAATCGGCTTATTCGGCAGGGCGCAGAACGTGAGCTGCGGGGAGGGCGATCATGTTACTCATTTCCAGGTGTTGCGGCGAGCCGTCCAACGTCGCGCGAGCATGACCGGCCGGCACCGCAAAAACCATGGGAGCGAGCCTGCTCACGAAAGGGGCCTCACAGTGACATTCATGTCGACTGCAAAAACACCTTCGCGAGCAGGCTCGCTCCAAAGCAAATCGCTGCTATCAAAGGCCGAGTTCGGACAGCCCCGGATGATCATCCGGACGCCGGCCCAGCGGCCAGTGGAACTTGCGCTCGCTTTCCTTGATCGGCATGTCGTTGATGCAGGCGTAACGCTGGAACATCAAACCGTTGTCATCGAATTCCCAGTTCTCGTTGCCGTAGGAGCGGAACCAGTTGCCCGAATCATCGTGCCATTCATAGGCATAACGCACCGCGATACGCGTGTCGGAGTAGGCCCAGAGCTCTTTGATCAAACGGTAATCCAGCTCTTTGGCCCACTTGCGGGTAAGAAAGGCTTTGGCTTCTTCGCGGTTGTTGGCGAACTCGGCGCGGTTGCGCCATTTTGTGTCGAGGGTATAGGCCAGCGAAACCTTTTCCGGATCGCGGCTATTCCAGCCATCCTCGGCCAGACGCACTTTTTCGATGGCCGATTCGTGGTTGAACGGTGGCAATGGCGGACGTATCTGGGGTGCAGTCGACATATCAGTCTCCCGAATGAGTGAGCAATCTAACAACATGTCCGGCTTATAAAGGCGTTACAGCCCCAATAACTTTCGCGCCATGCATTGCGCATTATCGGCGGCACTGTGATCACCCATCACAAGCGCTACGGTAATGGCACCGTCAATCAGGATCAGCAATTGCCTGGCCAGCAACAACGGATCTTCGGCGCCATATTCGGTACACAGCTCGCACACGTAGTCGAGCAGCTTCTGTTTGTGTTCTTTGGCGACCAGCCGCACCGGGTCCTGCGCATCGCCGGTCTCGCCGCTGGTATTGATGAATGCACAGCCGCGAAAGCCCTCGGAGGCGAACCAGTCTGTGAGCACGCTGAACAGGTTGAGCAGGCGATCGGCCGGGGTTTCAGCTTGATCGACAGCGGTTGTGTACCAGTCCATCCAGCGCATGTCACGGCGCTGTAATGCGGCGACGACCAGCGCGTCCTTGTCGGCAAAATAACGATAGATGCTTTTTCTGGAGACGCCGGCGGTCTTCACCAGAAGATCCATGCTGGTGGCGGCGATGCCACTTTTATAGATCAGCTTTTCGGTGACATCGAGAATGATGTCGCGGGTCTCGTTGCTAGTAAGTTCGTTCATGCGGCGAACAGTAGAACGGATGTTCTCCTTGGTCAAGAGGGTTTCTTGCTGGCCTTGAAATCGCCTTCACGAGCAGGCTCCCTCCCACATTTGAAATGCATTCTCCTGTGGGAGCGAGCCTGCTCGCGAAGGGGCCATCACAGACACTCACAAGACCCGAGGGGAACGATGGTGTAAGCTCTCAACCTCTTCGGATTCGACCCATTGCGAGCCCTATGCCGTTGCTTTTCAAACGTTCTCTGCTGCCCAAACTGCGCAGCTTCCCGCTGACCGCCGAGGCCGTGACCATTCTGGCCGGCGCCGCCGAGTTCCGTCGTTGCCTGCTGGAGAAAATTGCCAGCGCGACGCAGCGCATCTACATCGTCGCGCTGTATCTGCAGCAGGACGAAGCCGGTCAGGAAATTCTCGATGCCCTGCACGCCGCCAAGCTCAAGCGCCCCGAGCTGGAAATTGCCGTGGTGGTCGACTGGTTGCGCGCGCAGCGTGGCTTGATCGGTGCCGGGAAGCAGCCGGGCAATTCGGCGTGGTATCAGGAAATGACCCGCACTCACGACAGTGAAGTGCCGGTGTACGGCGTGCCGGTGCAGACCCGCGAGCTGTTTGGTGTGCTGCACCTGAAGGGCTTCGTCATCGACGATTGTGTGGTCTACAGCGGCGCGAGCCTGAACAACGTTTATCTGCACAAGTTCGACAAGTACCGCTTCGACCGCTATCACGTCCTGCACAGCCACGATCTGGCGGACTCGATGCACCACCTGGTCAAGCACGGCCTGATCGAGTCGAAAGCGGTGCATCGCCTCGACCTGCCGAACCTGCCGACCACGCGCAGCCTGCGCAACGACATCGGCGATCTGCGCAGCCGTCTGAAATATGCCACGTACGACACGGCCAAAGGCAGCAGCGGCAGGGAAGGGCTGTCGGTCAGCCCGCTGCTCGGCGTCGGCAAGAACAACCCGTTGAACCGGGCGATTCTCGAGCTGATTGCCAGCGCGCAGACCCAACTGACCATCTGCACGCCGTACTTCAACCTGCCGCTGGGGGTGATCCGCGAGGTCAACCGGGCCCTGGCGCGCGGAGTGCGGATCGATATCGTGGTCGGCGACAAGACCGCCAACGACTTTTACATTCCGCCGAGTGAGCCGTTCAAGGTGATCGCCGCGCTGCCGTATCTCTACGAGATCAGCCTGCGCCGCTTTGCCAAACGCCATCAGCGCAACATCGACAGCGGTCAGTTGAACCTGCACCTGTGGCGCGACGGCGACAACACCTACCACCTCAAAGGCATGTGGGTCGATCAACGTTACACGCTGCTGACCGGCAACAATCTCAATCCGCGAGCGTTCCGCCTCGACCTGGAAAACGCACTGCTGATCGATGATCCGAAAGGCGAGTGGCTGGCACCGCGAGCGCAGGAGCTGGAAGAGATCTTTCGCCACACCACGCGCATCGACAGTTTTCAGAACCTCGAAACGCTGCCGGATTACCCGGCCGGGGTGGCCAAGTTTCTCAAGCGCGTGAGTCGGGTGCGGATTGAGCGGTTGCTCTACCGCATTTTGTAAAACCCGATTGATGTAGTGCGGCGGAAAATGCCTTCGCGAGCAGGCTCGCTCCCACAGTTGCAATGCATTCCCCTGTGGGAGCGAGCCTGCTCGCGAAGAGGCCTGTTCAGGCGCTACAAACCCTAGTTCAGGCCCAACTTGCCGCGCAACGTCGACAAATCCTCAGCCAGGGTATTCACCGGGCCGACCAGCGCCTTGCGGTCGTTGTCCTTGACCTTGTCGTAGGTTTCAAAACCGCCATCGGCGGTTTTGTACTTGGCGAGGATTTTGTCCACGGTGGCGAAGTTCTTGTCGACCTTCGCGGCAAACGCCTTGTCCTGCTGCTCGATCTGCGGGCGGAACAGGTCGACGATTTTTTTCGCGCCGTCGATGTTGCCCTGGAAGTCATACAGATCGGTGTGGCTGTAGCGATCTTCTTCGCCGGAAATCTTCGTCGCGGCAACTTCTTCAAGCAGCGCCGCCGCGCCACCGATGACTTTTTCCGGCGGGAAGGTCAGGCCGGCGACGCGGGTCTGCAGGTCTTTGACATCCTTGTTCAAACCGTCGGCCAATGCGTCGAGCCCCTGGGTCGACTTCTCCGAAAACAGTGAATATTCGAGGCGGTGAAAACCGGTGAAGTCCTCGGCCTTGACGCCTTTTTCGTGATCGTCGACGCGCGAGTCGATCGACGCGTCGAGGTCGCTGAACAGTTCGGCAATCGGCTCGATCGACTCGTAATACACGCGGGTCGGTGCGTAGAGTTTTTGTGCGGTAGCGAGGTCGCCTTTTTTCACCGCGTCGGTGAATTGCTCAGTGTGGCTGGCCAGTTCATCGAGCTTCTCGGTGACATAGATCTTGTAGTCCGACACCGGCCCCACCAGATCCAGCGGCGCCGTCGCGGCGATGGCCGACAGCGGGGTGTTGAGCAAACCAAGGGTCAGCAGTAATGCGAGTGGTGTCTTTTTCATCGGGGCGGCTCCAGTGTGTTGTCAGGCGGCAGTTTTTGGTTGTGTGGCGTTGAGCAGCGAGCGACCGATGAAGTCCTTGTCGCTGGTGACACCGGGCAGGGTGAAGAAGTAGCCGCCGCCGACCGGTTTGAGGTATTCCTCAAGTGGTTCGCCGTTGAGCCGGGTTTGCACGGTGATGAAGCCTTTTTCCAGATCGGCCTGGTAGCAGATGAACAACAGACCCATGTCGAGTTGACCGTTCTTGTTCACGCCGTTGGAATAGTTGAACGGCCGGCGCAGGATCAGGTTGGCCTGGCTCGCGGCGGTGCGCGGGTTGGCCAGTCGGATGTGCGCGTCGAGTCTGGTCAGCTTGCCGGCCGGGTCCTTGCTGTAATCCGGGACCTGGCTTTCATGCGCGGCGCCCATCGGCGCGCCGGTGGTTTTGACCCGGCCAATGATGCTTTCCTGTTCCTGCAACGGCGTGCGGTCCCAGCGTTCGACGAAGTTGCGGATGATCCGCACCGCCTGATAACTGCCGTGGGCCGCCCAGGTTGGCTCGTCGCTGCCGGGCTGCACCCAGACCAGTCGATCCATGGCTTTGTCGTCGTTGGAATCGGGGTTGGCCGAGCCGTCGCGAAAACCGAGAAAGTTGCGCGCCGACTGCGCTGGCACGCCCGGTTTTGCCGGGGCTTGCGGCGGCACGCTGCCTTCCTGTTTCCAGCGCACCAACAGCAGGTCCGGAAGGTTTTTGACGATGTCGCGCAGCGCATGAATGTTGGTGTCGGCGGTGTTCGAGCAGAACTGCAGGCTCAGATCGCCGTGGCAGCAATCGGCATCCAGCGCGTCGTTGGGGAAGCCGACCATGCGTTGCAGCCGTTTCGGCTTGGCGGAGGCCAGACCAAAGCGCTCGTCGAACAGCGAATCACCGACAGAAACGGTGATGGTCAGGTTGTCCGGCGTTACGTTCGGGCCAAGGATGCCGGAATCCACTGGCGGCAGCTTCGGATCGATCTGCGCTACCGGGCCACCCTTCATCAGAAACGCGATGCGCTCGTTGAGGGTGCGGAACAGCCGCTCCAGATCGTCGCGATCACTGGCCAGCACATCGAATGCAACCAGCATGCCCGAGGCCGGGCGCGGCGTGACGATACCGGTCTGGTGGATGCCGTGGAAATCGTGGCGGTCTTCGGTCTTGTCGCTGCTTGGCGCTTCGGTGACTTGCGCTGGCGCGGCGGCCATGGCCGGGCAGCTCAGGGCCGAGCCGGCGAGGGCCACACCGGCGGCGCCCATGCCCATGAGCACACGGCGACGTTGCAGGTTGAGCGTTTCGAGTTCTTTCATCGGGTCAGTTCTTCTGCTTACAGGCCGGAAAGGCCAAGGGCGGGATCGATGCCATCCAGCGCGTCGGCCAGGGCTTGGGCTTTATGGGCGAGTTGCTGGCGTTGTTCGCCGCTGACGCTGTCGTAGCTGGCGTAGCCTTGAGCAACTATGTGGCTGCTCAGCGCGGCATCGAAATCAGCCAGTGCCGCGTCGATTTTCGGCAACAGGTCGGCCGCGGATTTGCTCAACATCGGCCGCAGCAGATCAACCACCTTGTGCGCGGTTTGCGCGTTGGCGGCGAAACCGTTGAGGTCGATGTGGCTGTAGCGTTCCTCTTCGCCGTTGGCCGCGCGCACCTCAGCCAGGGTGTTGAGGTTGCGCACGACGATGCTGACCAGTTGCTCCGGCGGCAGTGATTGGGCGAGCAGTTGCTGTTTCAATTCGCTGACGTCGCTGAGCAGTTGTTGCGCCACCGGCGCCAGTCCGTCGAGTTTGTGTTGCTGGAACAGCGCGTACTCGAGGCGATGGAAGCCGACGAAGCCCGGATCCGCTTCGCGTTTTTCGAAGTAATCGGCGCGGGCATTGATGCGGTTATCCAGTTCGGCGAGGCGTTGCGCCGCCGGGGCCAGCCGTTGATAAGCAGCACGCGCCGGGACATACAGCGCCTGCGCCTGACTCAGATCGCCGCTGGCGATCGCCTGATTCAGTGCGCTCACGGCTTTGATCAGTGCGCTGCTCTGGCCAGCGAGGTACACGCGAAATTCCGACAGCGGTCCGACAAAAGCCACCATCGACGGCTTGGCTTTGGCCGCAGCCTCGGACGCTGCGGTCGGGGTCACGTGCAAGGTGCCGCGCGGGTTGCTCAGCAAGCCGCAGGTGATTGCATAATCGCCCGGCTGCAGGTTGGCGTTGATCACCTGGCTCAGGCCCGGCGCAATGTTTTCGCGCTCTTCGACCACCAGCACGCCGTCGAGGATTTCCCATTCCACGGCGCGGTCCGAACGGTTGACGATGCGGAAACTGGCGCGCCCGGCTGGCACGCTCAGCGCATTCGGTTCGCACTGGCCCGGATGAATATTGACCACCACTTCGTCGCGGTTGTGCTGACGCTTGGCAGCGGCCAGTTGCGACGCGTAGTAGAACAGCCCGCCGGCGGTGATCATCACCACCACCGAGCCGGCCAGCGCCCAGCGCAAGGCGCGGGGAGGCGAGGCCTGTGGAGTTTTAGGCTTGGACATGGAGGCCCTTATTGGCTGGAAACGGGAGTCGATGACAGCGATGGCGCGGGCGCGGGCAGGAAAAACATCACCAGCGCCACCAGCAGGTAGATCACATAGGCACCGAGGGTGCTGATGGTCGGCGCGTCCTGATAACCGAACATGCCGGCCAGCACCGAGCCCAACGGGCCATCCATCGGCAGGGTTGCGCTGAAGTCGAACAGCACGGTCTGCAGGTGATTCCACAGCCCGGCTTCATGCAGCGCCTGCACCGAGTTGGCGAGAATCCCGGCGGCCACCACGAGGATGAACAGCCCGGTCCACTTGAAGAACGCCGAGAGATTGAGGCGCATGCTGCCGCTGTAGATCAGCAAGCCGACGATGACGGCCAGTACCAGCCCAAGCAATGCGCCGATCGGCGCGCCCGGACCCTTGCTTTGCTGAAACACCGCGAGCAGGAAGAACACCGTTTCCAGGCCTTCGCGGGCGACAGCAAAAAACACCATGGCGATCAACGCGATCACCTGATGCTTCGATGCGGTCAGCGCCTGATCCAGCGAGGCCTGCAGCGAATGCTTGATCGAACGGGCGACCTTGCGCATCCAGAACACCATCGAACTGAGAATGCCCACGGCGACCAGCCCGACCACGCCTTCGAACAGCTCTTGCTGCTTCTGCGGGAATTCGGCACTGACCAGTTCCAGGCCGCCGCCGACCAGCAGGGCGAGAGCGGCAGCGAGGAAAACTCCGATCCACACGGCAGGCATCCACTGACCGCGACCGGTTTGCTGCAGGTAACTGGCGATGATGCCAACGATCAGCGCGGCTTCAATGCCTTCGCGCAGCATGATCAGAAAGGGAACGAGCATTCGGCACAACCAACGGTGATTTAGATAGGTGGCTAAGTTGTAACATAATGACACTCATTCCCAAATGGCACTGATTGACATTTAGCTGAACCTAACCTGAACAAAGCCGATCTTTGCCTCACCCATATCCCTTGTAGGAGCGAGCCTGCTCGCGAAGACGGCGGTACATTCAACATCGCAGTCGCCTGACCCAACGCCTTCGCGAGCAGGCTCGCTCCCACAGGGGTAAGATGCCGGGCATCGAAATAACAACAAGGCTCGCCGCATTCCATGTCGGAAAAAGACACCATCGCCGTTCAACTGGTGCGCGAAGCGCTGTTGCAAAGTTGTGCCCCCGGTGCGGCCACGCAGGAGGTTCTGCACAAGGTCGGGATTGATCCGGCATTGCTTGAAGCCGAGCACGCACGGGTGCCCGCGTCGCAATACGCGAAACTCTGGCGCCTGTTGGCCCGCCGTAGCGATGACGAATTTTTCGGTATGGACCCGCGCAAGCTCAAATCCGGCAGCCTGGCGTTCATGTGCCGCGCTGCGATGGCGCAACCGACGCTGGCGGCTGGGCTGAACACCGGGCTGAGCTTTCTGTCGCTGATGCTTGAGCGCCTGCCGGCACAACTGGTGCACCAGCAAAGTCTGGCGGAAATCGTCCTGCTCGAAGACGACCCCGAACCGCGCCGCGCTTTCACCTATTTCACCTACTGGATGATCGTCCACGGCGTCGCCTGCTGGCTGGCCGGGCGGCGCATTCCGATTCTGGCGATCGAACTGCGCTGCGCGGCGCCGGACTTTACCGACGACTATCAAGTGATGTTTTCACCGAACCTGCGTTTCGAGCGCCCGCGCACGCGGATGATCTTCGCCGCCGACTGCCTCGACCTGCCGATCAAGCGCAGCCCGGAAGAGCTGCAGCGCTTTCTCGCCCATGCACCGGCGAACATTCTGGTGAAGTATCGCGATCCGCAAAGCCTCGCCAGCCGGATCAAGCACGACCTGCGACAATTGCCCGCCGAACAATGGCCGGAAACCGAAGCGCTAGCCCAGCAATTGTGCATGTCCGCCTCGACCCTGCGCCGCCGCCTGGCGTTAGAAGGGCAGACCTGGCAGGGCCTCAAGGACAGTGTGCGCAAGGAGCTGGCGATCACCTGGCTGGCCGAGCCTTCGATCAGCTTCGCCGAGATCGCCGCAAGGCTGGGGTTTGCCGATGTCAGTTCGTTCTACAAGGCGTTTCGCAAGTGGTCAGGGTCAAACCCCGGCCACTATCGCACGTTGATCCTCAACGACGCGGTCTGAGCCGACGCCGCATGACTGATCGTTCCCACGCTCCGCGTGGGAATGCCTCAAGGGACGCTCCGCGTCCCAACCCGGAAGGACGCAGAGCGTCCGGGGCTGCATTCCCACGCAGAGCATGGGAACGATCATCTTCGCCAGTGTTTTGGCCAAACCAGTCAACCAGCTTGATGGCTTTGACCATTGCCCCAGCCCCGGCTCAGCGCGACTATTCCTCTGTTGTTTACGGTTCCCAGCCTAATAAAAACACCGAGGGATTCTGGCAATGCGCGATTACTTGTCTGCTACCGCACAGTTCAACTATCAGCACACCGTCGAGGCCGCGCTCAGCGGTTCGCTTGCAGCGCTCAACGCCTGTGTCGAATGTTGCGACCGCCACGCCTTGCCGGGGCGCATTGCGTTGTTCTGGGAGGGGCGCGACGGCAGCAGTGCGACGTACACCTTCACTGACCTGCAAGACAAAGCCGCGTGTTTCGCCAATTTCCTTCTCGCCCAGGGCGTGCAGAAGGGCGACAGGGTCGCCGGGCTGTTGCCGCGCAATGTCGAGCTGCTGATTACCGTACTCGCCACCTGGCGCATCGGCGCGGTGTATCAGCCGCTGTTCACCGCCTTCGGCCCCAAAGCCCTCGAGCACCGCCTGAACAGCTCCGGGGCAAAAGTCGTGGTGACCGATGCGGTCAACCGCCCGAAACTCGCCGAAGTGGCCGATTGCCCGACGCTGGTCACGGTGGGCGGCGCCAAGGGCCAGGGCATCGTGCGCGGCGATTACAGCTTCTGGGCCGAACTGGCCAACTATTCCAACGTATGCGAACCGGTGCTGCTGACCGGCGAAGACCCGTTCCTGCTGATGTTCACCTCCGGCACCACCGGCCCGGCGAAAGCGCTGTCGGTGCCACTCAAGGCCATCGTCGCCTTCAAAAGTTACACCCGCGATGCCGTGGATCTACGCCCGGAAGATGCGTTCTGGAACGTCGCCGATCCGGGCTGGGCCTACGGCATCTATTTCGGCGTCACCGGGCCGTTGGCGCTGGGCCATCCGATCACTTTCTACGACGGCCCATTCACCCTCGAAAGCACCTGCCGGGTGATCAACAAATACGGCATCAGCAACCTCACCGGGTCGCCGACGGCCTATCGCCTGCTGATTGCCGGCGGTGAGGAATTCGCCAAGTCGATCAAGGGCAAACTGCGCATCGTCAGCAGCGCCGGCGAGCCGTTGAACCCGGAAGTCATCCGCTGGTTTGCCGACCATCTCGACGTGGTCATTCACGACCATTACGGCCAGACCGAACTGGGCATGGTCCTCTGTAACCACCACAGCCTAGACCACCCGGTACACGTTGGTGCTGCCGGTTTCGCTTCGCCGGGCCATCGCATCGTGGTGCTCGACGAACAGTACAACGAACTCGGCGTCGGCCAGCCCGGCATTCTCGCCATCGACCGCCCGCAATCGCCGATGTGCTGGTTTGGCGGCTACGAAGGCGCGCCGACCAAGGCGTTTGTCGGCAACTATTACCTCAGCGGTGACACCGTCGAATGGAACCCGGACGGCAGCATCAGCTTTGTCGGCCGCAGCGACGATGTGATCACCACCTCAGGCTATCGCGTCGGCCCCTTCGATGTCGAAAGCGCTTTGATCGAGCACCCGGCGGTCGTCGAAGCAGCGGTGGTCGGCAAACCCGACCCGGAACGCACCGAACTGGTCAAAGCCTTCGTCGTGCTCAGTGCGCAATACCGCGCAGCCCCCGAGCTGGCAGAAGAACTGCGCCAACATGTGCGCAAGCGTCTGGCCGCGCATTCATACCCGCGGGAAATCGAATTTGTCAGCGAATTGCCCAAAACCCCAAGTGGCAAATTGCAGCGCTTTATCTTGCGCAACCAGGAAATCGCCAAGGCTCAAGAGGCCGCGGCGCACAACGTTTCAGCTTGAATCGAAGGAAACACTCATGCAGATCGAGAACAAGGTTTTTATCGTCACCGGCGGCGCTTCCGGCCTCGGTGCCGCCACCGCTGAGCTGCTGGTCAGTGCCGGTGCGAAAGTGATGCTGGTGGACATGAACGCCGAGGCCGTGGCCGCTCAGGCGCAGCGTCTCGGCGCGAAAAGCGTGGTGGCCGACATCAGCAATGAAGCCGCCGCCGAAGCCGCAGTGCAGGCGACGCTGGATGCGTTTGGCAGCCTCAACGGCCTGGTTAATTGCGCCGGTATCGTCCGTGGCGAAAAAATTCTCGGCAAAACCGGCCCGCATGCACTGAGCAGTTTCGCCCAGGTGATCAACGTCAACCTGATCGGCAGTTTCAACATGCTGCGCCTTGCCGCAGCGGCGATTGCCGAGTCTGAAGCCAACGCCGACGGTGAGCGCGGGGTGATCATCAACACTGCCTCGGTGGCAGCGTTCGACGGCCAGATCGGCCAGGCCGCGTACTCGGCCTCCAAAGGGGCGATCGCCAGCCTGACCCTGCCGGCCGCCCGCGAACTGGCGCGCTTCGGCATCCGCGTGATGACCATCGCCCCGGGCATTTTCGAAACACCGATGATGGCCGGCATGACCCCGGAAGTGCGCGACTCACTGGCCGGCGGCGTACCGTTTCCGCCACGTCTGGGCAAACCGGCCGAATACGCCGCGCTGGTCCGGCATATCATCGAAAACAGCATGCTTAACGGCGAGGTGATCCGTCTCGACGGCGCCTTGCGTATGGCCGCGAAGTAAGGAGGATCTGCCATGACTATTTCCAATGATCCGATTGTCATCGTCAGCGCAGTGCGCACGCCGATGGGTGGTTTTCAGGGCGAATTGAAGAGCCTCACCGCGCCGCAACTCGGTGCCGCTGCAATCAAGGCTGCGGTCGAGCGCGCGGGTGTCGCCAGCGATGCGGTGGATGAAGTGTTGTTCGGTTGCGTGCTGCCCGCCGGCCTCGGTCAGGCACCGGCACGTCAGGCGGCGCTGGGCGCCGGACTGGATAAATCGACGCGCTGCACCACGGTCAACAAGATGTGCGGTTCGGGCATGGAAACCACCATTCTGGCCCACGACATGCTCATCGCCGGCAGCGCTGATGTGGTGATCGCCGGGGGCATGGAAAGCATGTCCAACTCGCCGTATCTGCTTGATCGCGCCCGCGCCGGTTACCGCATGGGCCACGGCCGCGTGCTCGACTCGATGTTCCTCGACGGCCTCGAAGACGCCTACGACAAGGGCCGCCTGATGGGCACCTTCGCCGAAGACTGCGCCGAAACCAACGGCTTCAGCCGCGAGGCTCAGGACGCTTTCGCCATCGCCTCGACCACCCGCGCGCAGCAGGCGATCAAGGACGGCAGCTTCAAGGACGAAATCGTCCCGCTGACCGTGACCGTGGGCAAAGAGCAGGTGCTTATCAGTCACGATGAACAGCCACCAAAAGCCAAGCTGGACAAGGTTGCCTCGCTGGAACCGGCGTTCCGCGACGGCGGCACGGTGACGGCGGCCAACTCCAGCTCGATTTCCGATGGTGCCGCGGCGCTGGTGCTGATGCGCCAGTCGCAGGCGCAAACCCTGGGCTTGAAACCGCTGGCGGTGATCCATGGTCACGCGGCGTTCGCCGACACGCCGGGGCTGTTTCCGACCGCGCCGATCGGGGCGATCAGGAAACTGATCAAGAAAACCGGCTGGGCGCTGGATCAGGTCGATCTGTTCGAGGTCAACGAAGCGTTTGCCGTGGTTGGGATGGCGGCGATGACGCACCTGGAAATCCCCCATGACAAGCTCAATGTGCACGGCGGCGCTTGTGCGCTGGGTCACCCGATCGGCGCATCGGGCGCGCGGATTCTGGTGACGCTGCTGGCGGCGCTGCGGCAGAAACAGCTCAAGCGCGGTATTGCGGCCATCTGCATTGGCGGCGGTGAGGCCACGGCGATGGCGGTGGAATGCCTCTATTGAGGTTGACAGTTGACCTTGTGGGAGCGGGCTTGCCCGCGATGGCAATGGAACAGTCACCATAAATGCTGGATGTGACGGCCTCATCGCTGGCAAGCCAGCTCCCACAGGGTTCTGTGGTGTTACAAGAATTAAGGATTCACCATGATTCCCAACGAAGACCAAACCCAGATCCGCGACATGGCCCGGCAGTTCGCCGAGGAACGCCTCAAGCCGTTCGCCGCCGAGTGGGACCGTGAGCACCGTTTCCCCAGGGAAGCCATCGCCGAGATGGCCGAACTCGGTTTTTTCGGCATGCTCGTGCCGGAGCAGTGGGGCGGTTGCGAGACCGGTTACCTGGCCTACGCCATGGCGCTGGAGGAAATTGCGGCCGGCGACGGCGCTTGCTCGACGATCATGAGCGTGCACAACTCGGTGGGCTGCGTGCCGATCCTCAAGTTCGGCAATGACGAGCAACGCGAGCGCTTCCTCAAACCGCTGGCCAGCGGCGCGATGCTTGGCGCCTTCGCCCTGACCGAGCCGCAGGCCGGCTCCGATGCCAGCAGCCTGAAGACCCGCGCCCGGCGCGAGGGCGATCATTACGTGCTCAACGGTTGCAAACAGTTCATCACCTCCGGGCAGAACGCCGGGGTGGTGATCGTATTTGCGGTGACTGATCCGAGCGCCGGCAAGCGCGGCATCAGCGCGTTTATCGTGCCGACCGATTCGCCGGGTTACAGCGTCGCGCGGGTTGAAGACAAGCTCGGCCAGCACGCCTCGGACACCTGCCAAATTCTTTTCGAAGAACTCAAGGTTCCGCTGGCCAATCGTTTGGGCGAGGAGGGCGAAGGCTACAAAATCGCCCTGGCCAACCTTGAGGGCGGCCGCGTCGGCATCGCCGCGCAGTCGGTGGGCATGGCCCGCGCGGCCTTCGAAGCGGCGCGTGACTATGCCCGTGAGCGCGACACCTTTGGCAAGCCGATCATTGAACATCAGGCGGTGGCGTTCCGTCTGGCCGACATGGCCACGCAAATCGCCGTCGCCCGGCAAATGGTCCATTACGCCGCCGCCCTGCGTGACAGCGGCCAACCGGCTCTGGTCGAAGCGTCGATGGCCAAGCTGTTCGCATCGGAGATGGCCGAGAAGGTCTGCTCGATGGCCTTGCAAACCCTCGGCGGTTACGGTTATCTCAACGATTTTCCGCTGGAACGCATCTACCGCGACGTGCGCGTCTGCCAGATCTACGAAGGCACCAGCGACATTCAGCGCATGGTCATTTCGCGCAATCTCTGACAAGGAATCTTCTTCATGACTTTCGAAACCATCCTGCTCGAAATCCACGGCCGCGTTGGCCTGATCACCCTTAACCGGCCGCAGGCGCTGAACGCGCTGAATGCGCAACTGGTCAGCGAAGTGAACCAGGCCCTCGATGCGCTGGAAGCTGACGCGAACATTGGCTGCATCGTCCTCACCGGTTCGAAAAAGGCTTTTGCTGCCGGGGCCGACATCAAGGAAATGGCCGAGCTGACCTACCCGCAGATCTACATGGACGATCTGTTCAGCGACAGCGACCGCGTCGCCAACCGGCGCAAGCCGATCATCGCTGCGGTCAATGGTTTCGCCCTTGGCGGCGGTTGCGAACTGGCGCTGATGTGCGACTTCATCCTCGCCGGCGACAACGCTAAATTCGGCCAGCCGGAAATCAACCTTGGCGTGCTGCCGGGCATGGGCGGCACCCAACGCCTGACCCGCGCCGTGGGCAAGGCCAAAGCCATGGAAATGTGCCTGAGCGGGCGCATGATCGATGCGGTGGAAGCCGAGCGTTGCGGCATCGTCGCGCGGATCGTGCCAAGCGATGAATTGCTTGATGAGGCGCTGAAGGTGGCGGCGGTGATCGCTGACAAGTCATTGCCGATTGCGATGATGATCAAGGAGAGCGTCAATCGCGCCTTTGAGGTGAACCTGAGCGAAGGCGTGCGGTTTGAGCGTCGGGTGTTCCATGCCGCGTTTGCCACGCAGGATCAGAAAGAAGGGATGGCGGCGTTTATCGGCAAGCGGGCGGCTGAGTTTCAGGGTAAGTAAGCGGCAGAAGCAAAGCCAAAAGCAAAAGCCCCTCACCCTAACCCTCTCCCAAAGGGAGAGGGGACTGATTGGGGGATATTTCAGATTTACGCCGGTCTGGAAGTGCTTTATTGAATCCATAATCAACCCGGTCTTTCAGGTCGATGCATAGCGCCAGACACCTCGGTCGGCTCCCTCTCCCTCTGGGAGAGGGCTGGGCGGGCGGCGTTCCGATGAGGGAAAGGGGGGCCGATACATTACAACTGATAGTTCTTCAAATCCCGCGCAATCACCATCCGCTGAATCTCGCTCGAGCCTTCATAAATCTGGGTAATCCGTGCATCGCGGTAGTACTTCTCGACCGGGTAATCCTCCAGATAGCCATAGCCGCCATGGATCTGAATCGCCGACGAGCAGACTTTCTCGGCCATTTCCGACGCAAACAGCTTGGCCTGCGACGCTTCGGACAAGCACGGTTTGCCCGCCGTGCGCAGCCGCGCCGCGTGCAGGATCAGCAAACGTGCCGCGTTGATCTGCAGGTGCATGTCGGCCAGCAGGTTGGCGATGCTCTGGTGCTCGATGATCGGTTTATCGAACTGCACCCGGTCTTTGGAGTAAGCCAGCGCCGCCTCGAACGCCGCCCGGGCGATGCCCAGTGCTTGCGCGGCGATGCCGATGCGTCCGCCTTCGAGGTTGGACAAGGCGATCGCCAGGCCTTTGCCGCGTTCGCCGAGCAGGTTGGCTTCGGGAATACTGCAATTGTTCAGCGTCACGGCGCAGGTGTCCGAGGCGCGGATGCCCATTTTGTGTTCGGTACGATCGACGATGAAGCCCGCGGTATCGGTCGGCACCAGAAACGCCGAAAGGCCTTTCTTGCCCAATTCCGGATCGGTCACCGCAAACACGATCGCCAGCTTCGCCCGTTTGCCGTTGCTGACAAATTGCTTGGCGCCGTTGATCACCCACTGGCCGTCACGCAATTCTGCGCGCGTGCGCAGATTGTGCGCTTCAGAGCCGGCCTGCGGTTCGGTCAGGCAAAAGCAGCCGATGGTCTGACCGCTGGCCAGATCGGCCAGCCAGGTCTGCTTCTGCTCGTCGCTGCCGTAATTGAGCACCGGGCCGCAGCCGACCGAGTTGTGAATGCTCATGAACGCGCCGGTCGCTCCATCACCGGCCGAGATCTCCTCCACGGCCAGCGCATAGGCGACGTAATCGACGTAAGTGCCGCCCCATTCTTCGGGCACCACCATGCCGAGCAGGCCGAGTTCGCCCATCTTCGCCACCAGGGCGTCATCGATCCAGCCAGCCTTTTCCCACGCTTGCGCATGGGGCGCGATTTCGCCACGGGCAAAATCCCGGGCCATGTCGCGGATCATCACTTGTTCTTCAGTCAGTTCGAGATCGTGCATGGCTCAGCTCCCGCTCTCATCAAAACCGTGGAAAAAACTCGCGACGTGCGCAGCGTCCAGCTCGGCGAGGGTGGGCGGATTCCAGCGTGGTGTCTTGTCTTTATCGATCAGCAGGGCGCGCACGCCTTCGATCAGATCGCCACGGGCAAACCATTGGCGGTCCAGATGCAGTTCCAGGTCAAAGCACCGCTCAAGGCTCAGTTGACGGCCACGGCGGAGCATTTCCAATGTCACTGCCATCGCCAGTGGCGAGCGAGTCTCGAGCAAATCAGCGGTGGTCAACGCCCACTCATGACTGTTGGCGACGGTGACCTCGCGCATTTGTTCGACCATGCTCGGCACATCCGGCAGGGCAAAAAAGTGATCGATGGCCGGGCGCAAGGCTTGCAGCGGCGCGTTGGGCAAGGTTTGTACGGCGTGTTTGGCGAGCAGGTTCTGCAGGGATTTGAGTGGCGTGTCCTGCCATTCCATCTGATCGAGTTTTTCGTCGAGCAGCGCCAGTTTGCTGCTGTCCAGATACCAGTCGGCCAGGCCGCAATACAGCGCATCGGCCGCGCGAATCTGCACGCCGCTGACGCCCAGATAAACGCCCAATTCGCCGGGGATGCGCGAGAGGAAATAACTGCCGCCAACATCCGGGAAATAACCGATGGCCACTTCCGGCATCGCCAGACGGCTCTTCTCGGTGACCACGCGCAAATCGGCGCCTTGCACCAGGCCCATGCCACCGCCGAGGACGAAACCGTCCATCAGCGCCAGCACCGGCTTGCGGTAGTGATGAAGGGTCAGGTCGAGGGCATATTCCTCGACGAAGAAGTCTTCGTGCAGGGTGTCGCCGCTTTTGAAACTGTCGTACAGCGAGCGAATGTCGCCGCCGGCGCAGAAGGCTTTTTCGCCGGCGCCACGCAGAACTATGGCGTGCACATTGGCGTCGGTGGCCCAGGCATCGAGCTGCTGTTGCAGCTGACGGACCATGTCGAGGGTGATGGCGTTGAGGCCGGCGGGGCGGTTCAGGGTCAGGTGACCGATGTGGTTGCGCACCTCGGCCAGCACTTCGTTTTGTGTGGCATCCATGGACGCGGTCCGCTGGGATGAAGCCTGAGCTGTCATCTGTAACTCCCTGCTTTTATTGTCTTTATTCGAAAAGCCCGCGCACGGGCAGTAGCCGATCGTAACAGTGCAAAATTGTCGTGTACAACCCGGATATGTGCAGGCGCTGTTTGCGTTTTTACCTTAGTCGAACCGCGGAAAATTACTTGGAAAAAACTTCTCCGATGCTGCGACGCTTGGCGTACAACTCACTGACATGCACCAGACGCTCAAGGTCTTCCGGGGTGACGTCGATAAACGCCTCCATCTCCGCCAAGGCCAGTTTCAGGTCTTCGGCGGTGATGGCGAGGCTATCGACCGGCGTCACCAGCGGCGCCGGTTCGGCCGGGCGTTTCGGGTAGCGAATGCGGGTCAGGTTGTTGTAGGCGAGGGCGCTGCCGAGCATGCACACCGCGCCGAGCATCACTGGCTCCATGGCTTTCCAGTCCATGGCGATGGTGGCGGGGTCTGCCAGCACCAGCGTCAATGCCAACGCACCGGCCGGTGGATGCAGGCAACGCAGCCAGCACATCAGAATCAGCGCCATGCCCGCCGCCAGGCAGGCACTGCCCAGGGTGCGGCCGAGGACGTGAGCGACCAGCAGCGCCACGACGCCGGCGCACAGGTAACCGCCGAGGATCGACCACGGCTGGGCGAGGGCGCCCGAGGACACGGCGAACAGCAGCACCGCCGATGCGCCGAGCGGGCCGATCAGGTGATAGGCAACGTCATGGCCGAAGACTTGTGCGCACATCCAGACACTGAACAACGTCCCCAGCGCCATGCCGATGGCGGCGCGACTCCATTCGGTGGGGCGGGTGTTGATGGCGGCGGGCAACCAGCGAGCGAGCATGTGAATCGGATCCTTTGCAGCAAATTCGGGACAAAAAAAAGGACTTGTCCGGCATACCCGGAAAGCCCTCGAAGCGTTCCAACATTGGGGGAGGAACGCGCACAGTGTGCCGGGCAAAGTCGATGCTGACAAATTCATATTAATGCAGATTTAGTGCATTAATTTTGAATTTAATCAGCTCGGCATCTTCGCGATTGAGCGATCTTGTGCATTGGCTGGCGGTCTAGCCGCGATACCGCATATTCCTTGTGGGAGTTAGGGTTTTTCTTTCTGGCGCTGGTTTTTTTGTGTACATATCCGTTGCTGCGGTCACGGCTACTTAGGGTTCCGCCCTTACGGCGGGTCACCTTTTTCAAACGCCAAAAAGGTAACCCAAAACGCTTGCTCCTGCGTTCGGCCCTCGCAGGCTCGGGTTCCTTCGCTCCAGGATCGATCCGGGCGCAGCGGCTACGGTTTGCTTCGCTGCACCTCCTTCCGCTGTGTACGACTGCGTCGTACGGTCGCTGCGCTCCCACGCCCGGATCAATCCCTGCGCTCAGCCTTCCGACGTCGCCGGTGACGCAAGATCAAGAGCACGCGAGCTAACGCTCATTGTTGAGTGGTTAGAAGCGCCGCACGGCTCGAGATTTTCGGTGGATTCGCCCCTCACCCCAGCCCTCTCCCGAGGGAGAGGGGGCCGATCTTTGGGCTTTTCAAATTTTGTGTTCGACTCGGTATTGCACGTCGGCATAGCTTTCGCATTCCCCGCGGTCAGTCCCCTCTCCCTCCGGGAGAGGGCTAGGGTGAGGGTTGGCTTTGTCTGTCTGAAATGAATTTGAAAAGACTGCGCATAAACAAGACGACTCACGCCACATCCGACGCACGCGGCCATTGTTGCAGCGGGATCGGCAGTTGCCGCGACTCGCCGCGGCCCATGGCGAAGTAGTGGAAGCCGTTGCGGGCCAGGCGTTCGGGGTCGTAAAGGTTGCGGCCGTCGAAGATCACCGGGCTGTTGAGGCGCTGTTTGATCAGTTCGAAATCCGGAGCCTTGAACTGTTGCCATTCGGTGCAGATGATCAGGGCGTCGGCGCCGGGCAGGACTGATTCGGGGGTGCCCATCAGTAGCAATTTCGCTTCGTCAGGGTAAAGGTTCTGGGTTTGCTGCATGGCTTCGGGGTCGAAGGCGCGGACGCTGGCGCCGGCTGCCCACAACGCCTCGAGCAGGACCCGGCTCGGCGCGTCGCGCATGTCGTCGGTGTTGGGTTTGAACGCCAGGCCCCACAGGGCGAAGGTCTTGCCGCGCAGGTCGCCGCGGTAGAACGCGTTGATGCGCTCGAACAGCTTGTGTTTCTGGCGCTGGTTGATGGCCTCGACCGCTTGCAGCAAGTCGCTGGAGCAGTGCGCTTGTTCGGCGCTGTGGATCAGTGCGCGCATGTCCTTGGGAAAGCACGAACCACCATAGCCGCAGCCCGGATAGATGAAGTGATAACCGATGCGCGTGTCGGCGCCGATGCCCTGGCGCACCGCTTCGATGTCGGCGCCCAGGTGCTCGGCGAGTTCGGCGATCTGGTTGATGAAGCTGATCTTGGTCGCGAGCATGCAGTTGGCGGCGTATTTGGTCAGCTCGGCGCTGCGCAGGTCCATGAACAGGATGCGGTCATGGTTGCGGTTGAACGGCGCATATAGATCGCGCATCACGTCGCGCACCTCATTGCCTTCGCAGCCGATGATGATCCGGTCCGGGCGGCGGCAATCGGCGACGGCCGAGCCCTCCTTGAGAAATTCCGGGTTGGAGACGATATCGAACTGCAGCAGCCGGCCGACCTTGATCAGGGCTTTTTCGATGTGCGCGCGCAAGGTGTCGCCGGTGCCCACCGGCACCGTGGATTTCTCCACCACGATCAACGGTTGCTCACGGTGCCGGGCAATCGCGTCGCCCACTGAGAGCACGTAACGCAGATCCGCCGAGCCATCCTCACGCGATGGCGTGCCCACGGCGATAAACGCCACCCGACCGTGCTGCACGGCGAGTTTTTCATCGCTAGAGAAGTGCAGCCGTTTGGCATCCAGGCCCTCGCGCACCAGGTTCGCCAGCCCCGGTTCGAAAATGCTGACGTGACCCTGGCGCAACTGCTCGACCTTGTGCTGATCGACGTCCATGCACACGACGTCATGGCCCACCTCGGCCAATACCGCCGCTTGCACCAGACCCACGTAACCGCTGCCAAAGACCGTGATTTTCATAGGACACTCCTGAGCCGGACGGGTGTTCATGACGTAAGGTCAGGATAGGCAAGGGCATGTTTCAATTTGCCTACTGTTTTGCGCGGCGCGTCTTCGCGGCGTTGCGGATAGGCAGGTGACGTTGACGGCCGTTCACTGGGGGCAGGCTCAATGCCAGCACCCGATTGTCTGAAAACCAATGAAATTCAAAGGGTTGGGCCACCGACCGGGGAATGCCCGATTGACTTTCAAGCGGCCGGACGGCAGGTTGTAGGCCTTTTTTGGGGCAGCCCGGCACTTGCCCGTTTTGTCATCGTGTCGTTTTGTTGAATTGTATTTTTTTACCAAGGCCGTTTCGTTTGATTGACTTGTCGAGTACTGAATCCACCGCGTCCACCACTAATCCATTGACGCTTTACCTGACGCGCCTGGCGCCTTCCAGCCAGTTGACCATGCGCTACGTCTTGCAGGACGCGGCCGATCGCCTCGGCTTCGAGGACGTCGACATCGAAGACATCCCCTGGCATGGCCTGCAACCAGAGGACGTCGTGGCGTTGGTCGCGGCGTTGCGCGAAGACGGCTACGCGCCGAACACTTCTTCGCTGTACGTGAATGCCGTGCGCGGTGTGATGAACGAAGCGTGGCGCATGAGCCTGATCAGTCAGGATCATCTGTTGAAGATGCGTTCGGTCAAGGCCATCGCCGGCACGCGCCTGTCTCAGGGGCGCAACCTCAAGCGCACGTTGATTCACGAATTGATGGAAGTCTGCGCCGCCGATCCACGCCCGCAGGGGCTGCGCGACGCCGCGGTGATCGCACTGCTTTATGGGACCGGCATGCGCAAATCGGAGTCGGTGGATCTGGATCTGAATCAGGTCGACTTTAGCGAGCGCAGCCTGACCGTCACCGGCAAGGGCAACAAACAACTGATCAAGTACGCGCCGACCTGGGCGTTCGCCAAACTCAATGCCTGGCTGGAACTGCGCCGTTCGCAGCTCAAGGAAGGCGAGAGCGATGATGCGTTTCTGTTCAACCGCATTCGCCGGGGCAACCACATCACCCGCGAGCGCATCACCAAGCACGCGATCTACTACATCGCCCGTCAGCGTGGCACGCAGGTCGGGGTGAAGATCATGCCGCACGACTTCCGTCGGTCATTTATCACGCGGGTTATCGAAGAGCACGACCTGTCGATCGCGCAGAAACTGGCGCATCACAGCAACATCCAGACTACCGCCAACTACGATGTGCGCGATGACAACGAGCGGCGGCGGGCGGTGGATCGTTTCGATCTGTGAGCCGATTCAGTTCGAGGCCGGGCAACCCCGTGAATTACTGGCGGCCTGATTGATCTGCGCGGCCAGACGCTTGACGTTGTTCTGCTGCGCGGTCACCAGTTCTTCGATACTCGGCCCCGACGGCGTCTGCAGGATCGAGCGACAGGTCAGCAAGTCGGCGTCTGGCGCACCGAGCGCACGCAGGCGCCATTTCACATCGATCAACGCGTATTGGCCGGGAATCGAGTCGAAGCGCTGCACGTCGACGCGCACTGATGAGCGTTGCTGGCCCGCGCCATTGCTCAACTGGTCGAGCAAGGCGCTGCGTAGCTCATCGATCAGGCTCGCGCCCCACCAATCGGTTTCGAGAATCGCCAGGCCGCTATTGCCTTCGCGGATGACGATTTGCGGCCGATCGACCTGCGGCGGCACGCTGATGCTCTCGATGGCAATGTCCGCACCACTGCGCGCGGCGCCTTGATGCACCGGGGTCAGGGTGTGAAAGCTGATCGGGTCGCTGCGGCAGGCGCCCAGCAACATGATCGCCGCGAGCACGCTGATTTTCAGCGGTGATGCCATGGGTTTCGCTCCTGTGCTCAATTGCGTGGCGGTCCTTTGAGGTCCAGCGGTGCGGCGTTGTCGGGCCGCCCGCGAATCAGCGATTCCGGATGCCGGCCGAGGTAATCCGACAGCTCACGCAGGGAGCGCGACATGCGTCCGAGTTCGTCGAGGGTCTGCCCCAGTTGCTCGCGTTGCGGCGAATCTTCGGCGAGGGTCGAATTGGCCGACTGCAAGGTCTTGCTGACATCGGCAAGGGTGCTTTGCACGCTCGGCAAGGTCTTGGCGTTGAACTGGCTCAGGCCTTTGCGCAGCTCGACCAGATTGCTGTCGAGGTTGCTGGCGATGCGCTCCACCGGCAGTGCGTTGATCTTGTTGACCATCGCTTCGAGTTTTTCCTGCAACTGCTCGAGGCTGCCGGGGACGGTCGGGATGCTGATCGGCCGGGCTGTGGCATCGAACGCGACTTTCGGCGCTTTCGGATAGAAATCCAACGAGATGTACAACTGCCCGGTGAGCAGGTTGCCGTTGCGCGCCTGTGCGCGCAGACCATTTTCAACAAATGTGGCGATCAGGCGCGCGCCCGTGGCTTCGTCGTTTTCGTCGCCCTTGTAGGTCTTGAGGATTTTCGCGTGGGCGCGGCCGAGGCGTTGCGGGTAAATGACGATGCCGACGTTCACCGGAAAGGTCCGTTTGACTTCGTCAAAGTCCAGATTCACCGCGACCACTCGACCAATCTCGACGCCCAGAAACTCCACCGGCGCGTCAACCTTGAGTCCGCGCAAGGCCTGATCGAAACGCAAGGTCAGGTATTGCGCCTTGCCATTGGGCGGGGCGAGGGCGCTGGTCTGGTCGGCGAACAGTTCGTAATCCTTGTCTTCAGCGGCCGTTGTGTCGTTGGGGCTGTAGTCTGGCGCGCGGAAAGCGATGCCGCCGACCAGCAGGGTCGACAGCGATTCGGTTTTCACTGCAAAGCCGTTGGCGCCGACATTCACGTCGATCCCGCTGGCGTTCCAGAACCGCGTGTTCTCGGTGACGTAGGCGTCGTTGGGTGAGTTGATGAACACTTCGATGTTGACGCCTTTGCCATCGGCATCCAGCGCATACGACACCACTTGGCCGACGGGAATCTTGCGGTAGTAGACCGGCGAGCCGATGTCCAGCGACCCGAGGTCGGGCGCGTGCAGGGTGAAGCGTTTACCCGGCTCGCCATAGGTGATCGGCGGCGGGTTTTCCAGACCGGTGAAGTGCTTGGCGCGGTTGTTCGCCTGACCAATGTCCGCGCCGATGTAGTCACCGGAGAGCAGGGTATCGATGCCGGACACACCGCCGGCGCCGATACGTGGACGCACCACCCAGAACTGCGAGTCTTCGCGGGTGAAGCTTTCGGCCTGTTTGGCGAGTTTGATCGTGGCGTTGACGTTTTTATGGTCGTCGGCCAGTTCAACATCCGAGACGTGGCCGATGACCACGTTGCGGTAGCGCACTTCGGTCTTGTTGGCGGTGAGGCCGTCACCGGTCTTGAAGGTGACGGTGATGGTCGGGCCTTCCTGAAGGATGTTGTGCACCACCAGCGAGATGCCCACCAGGACGGCCACGATGGGCACGATCCATACCAGTGAGACGCCGAAACGGCGGGTCTTGATCGGGGCCTGACCGGGTGTGCGCGGCTCGTCGCTGGCTGACGACTTCATCCATGTCCTCCTCAATTCATTGGGCACTGAGCGTCAGGAACGCAAAAGCACTTCATCAATATAGAAGTGCCTTGCGATAGAGCAAACCGAAATAGCCAATTCTGATTGCCCCCCGTGATGGACTCGCAACCCAGGCAGCACCCCCATTCCCTGTGGGAGCTGGCTTGCCAGCGATAGCGGTCTGTCAGCCACAAACAATTCAACTGACCCACCCATCGCCAGCAGGCTCGCTCCACAGGGCTTCAGCCCACCAATTCGCGCAGCCGGTACCAGAACATCCCCAATGCCAGCAGCGGCGAGCGCAGCGCCGGGCCGCCGGGGAAGGTCATGTGCGGCACGCGGCTGAACACGTCGAGGCCTTGGCTGTGTCCGGCGTGGATCGCCTCGCCGAGCAGTTTCGCGCACCAGTGCGTGACATTGAGGCCATGCCCGGAATACCCCTGCGCATAAAACACATTCGGCTGTTGCTTGAGGCGGCCCACCTGCGGGAAGCGATTGGCGGTAATGCCGATCTTGCCGCCCCACTGATAATCGATGCGTACATCGGTCAGTTGCGGGAACACCTTGAGCAGCTTCGGCCGCATGTACGCGGCGATATCCACCGGATCGCGCCCGGAATAGTGACAAGCACCGCCAAACAGCAAGCGCCGGTCGGCCGAGAGCCGGTAGTAATCGAGGCCGACTTTCTGGTCGCACAGCGCCAGGTTCTGCGGGATCAGCTGCGCGGCGCGTGCGGCGGACAACGGCTCGGTGGCGATGATGTAACTGCCTGCCGGCAGTACCTTGCCGCTGAGTTGCTGTTCCAGTTCATCGAGATGCGCATTGCAGCCGAGCACCAGACTGCCGGCGCGCACCGTGCCGCCCGCGCAGCGCACCTGCACGGTGGGGCCATGGACGATTTCCAGCACGGGGCTCTGCTCGAACACCCGCACACCGAGCGCGGCCGCCAGACGAGCCTCGCCTTGCACCAGATCGAGCGGATGCAGATGCCCGGAACCCATGTCGACCAGTCCGCCGGCATAACCTTCGGCGTTGACCACTTGCTGACGGATCTGCTCAGACCCGACCAGACGGGTTTCATGGGCATAGCCGAGTTTGCCGAGTTCAGCCTGTTCCGTCTGGAACGCAGCAAACTGCGCGCGGGTGTTGGCCAGTTCACAGAAGCCCCAGCGCAAGTCGCAGTCAATCTGATGGTCAGCGATACGCTGGCGCACCAGCTCCACCGAATCGATGCCCGCGCGCTGCAAATACGTCACGCCTTCCTCGCCGACGTACTTGGCGAAACCCGAAACGTCATGGCCGATGCCGCGAATCAACTGACCGCCATTACGCCCGCTGGCGCCCCAGCCGATACGCCGGGCCTCGAGCAGAATCACCGAAAGCCCACGCTGCGCCAGTTCGAGCGCGGTGTTGACGCCGGTAAAACCGCCGCCGATTACGCAGACATCAGCGCTCAGGTCTTCATCTAGAACCGGGTAGGCAGTGCTCGCTCGCGCCGAGGCGGCGTAATAGGAGCGCGCGTGTTCCTGGCTGTACTGATTCATTTGTTCGACTTCACTTTGCTCCACGAACGGGTCATCAGCCGCATGATCGCCTGCGGGGGCGTCGAGGAGATGTAGAGCTTGTCGAGCACCGCTTGCGGCGGATAAACCTCGGGGTTGTTGACCAGTTCCTGGTCCATGAACGGCTTGGCAGCCGGGTTCGGGTTGGCGTAACCGACGGCGGCGCTGACCTTGGCGATCACCTGCGGATCGAGCAGGTAATTGATGAACGCGTGGGCTTCCTTGGGGTTACTGGCGTCGGCCGGGATCGCGAGCAGGTCGAACCACAGGTTAGAGCCTTCCTTGGGAATGGCGTAAGCGATGTTCACGCCGTTCTTGGCTTCCTTGGCGCGGTTGGCTGCCTGAAACACGTCGCCGGAATAACCGAACGCCACACAGATATCACCGTTGGCCAGGTCGGAAACGTATTTCGAGGAATGGAAATAGGTGATGTACGGGCGGATGCTCAGGAGCTTGGCTTCGGCTTTTTTATAGTCCTCGGGGTTTTCGCTGCGCGGGTCCATGCCCATATAGTTGAGCACGGCGGGGAACACCTCGTCGGCGGAGTCCATCATCGACACGCCGCAGGCACTGAGTTTCTTCAGGTTTTCCGGCTCGAACAGCACGGCCCACGAGTCGATGTGGTCGATACCGAGCACTTGCTTGACCTTGTCGACGTTGTAGCCGATGCCGTTGGTGCCCCACAGATACGGCACCGAATGGGCGTTGCCCGGATCGTTTTTCTCCAGCAATTCGAGCAGTTTCGGGTCGAGGTTTTTCCAGTTCGGCAGTTGCGAGCGATCGAGCTTGAGGAAAGCGCCGGCCTTCACCTGGCGTGCGAGGAAGTGGTTGGACGGCACCACCACGTCATAGCCGGTGCGCCCGGCGAGGAGTTTGCCTTCAAGGGTTTCGTTGGAATCGAACACGTCGTAGATGACTTTGATCCCGGTTTTGCTCTGGAAGTCGGCGAGGGTGGTTTCACCGATGTAGTCGGTCCAGTTGTAGACGCTGACCTGGGGTTGGGCTTGCGCCACGGCGCTGAACACCACGCTCAGTGCAACCGGGAGTACGGATTTCAACAAACGCATGTCGACACCTCTTGTTTTAGTGATCGTTAGTGATCGTTCCCGCGCGCAGCAAAGCAATGGCTCAATGGACGCTCCGCGTTCGGCTCTGGATGGGACGCAGAGCGTCCCGGGATGCATTCCCACGCAGGAGCGTGGGAACGATCGTTGATAGCCTCGTTCACCCTGTGGGAGCGAGCCTGCTCGCGAACGCGGTGGGACAGGCGACATCGATAGTGACTGGGCCGACGCCATCGCGAGCAGGCTCACTCCTACAGGGATTTGGGCAGGTTTGGGTTAGACGCTCAGCAGGAGGAACTCGCGCTCCCACGAGCTGATCACGCGCTTGAAGTTTTCGTGTTCGGCGCGTTTCACCGCGACGTAGCCGCGCACGAACTTGGCGCCCAGGTATTCGGCCACGGTGGTGCATTCTTCCATCTGCGTCAGCGCTTCTTCGATGGTGATCGGCAGGCGCAGGTTGCGGCGCTCGTAAGCCCGGCCTTCAACGGCGGCGCTCGGTTCGACTTTCTCGACCATGCCCAGGTATCCGCAAAGCAGGCTCGCGGCAATCGCCAGATACGGGTTGGCATCGGCGCCGGGCAGGCGGTTTTCCACGCGCATCGATTCCGGTCCCGAGGTCGGCACGCGCAAGCCAACGGTGCGGTTCTCTTCACCCCATTCAACGTTGACCGGCGCCGAGGTGTCGGGCAGGAAGCGGCGGAACGAGTTCACGTTGGGCGCGAACATTGGCAGCACTTTCGGGATGTACTTCTGCAAACCACCGATGTGCTGGCGGAACAGCTCGCTCATGCTGCCGTCGGCGTTGGCGAAAATCGGCTGGCCGGTGGCGATGTCGACCACGCTCTGGTGCAAGTGCATGGCGCTGCCCGGCTCGTCGCCAATCGGCTTGGCCATGAACGTTGCGGTGACGTTGTGCTTGAGCGCCGCTTCGCGCAGGGTGCGTTTGAACACGGTGATCTGGTCGGCCAGGTCCAGCGCGTCGCCGTGGCGGAAGTTGATTTCCATCTGCGCCGGGCCGTCTTCGTGGATCAGCGTGTCGAGGTCCAGACCTTGCAGTTCGCACCAGTCGTAGACGTCTTCGAACAGCGGATCGAATTCGTTGGCGGCATCGATGGAAAACGACTGCCGGCCACTTTCCGCACGACCGGAGCGGCCCAGCGGTGCCTTGAGTGGCAGGTCGGGGTCTTCGCAGCGCTGGGTCAGGTAGAACTCCATTTCCGGCGCGACAATCGGCTTCCAGCCTTTGTCGGTGTACAGTTGCAGGACTTTCTTCAATACGTTGCGCGGCGACAGTTCGATCGGGTTGCCGAACTTGTCGAAGGTGTCGTGGATGACGATAGCGGTCGGCTCGATTGCCCAAGGAATCACATACACCGCGTCGGACACCGGCTTGCAGACCATGTCGATGTCAGCCGGATCGAGCAGGTCGTAGTAGATATCGTCGTCGACAAAATCCCCGGTTACCGTTTGCAGCAGCACACTTTCCGGCAGGCGCATGCCGCGCTCATGCAGGAACTTGTTGGTCGGTGCGATCTTGCCGCGGGCGATGCCGGTCAGGTCGCTGACCACACATTCGACTTCGGTAATCTTGTGATCTTTCAGCCACGTGAACAGCTGATCGAAGGGGGCATTCATAAAGACCTCGTTATTGGTTTTGTAGACGCCGGGGAGGGCGGGTTTCATCTTCCGCCCCTTCCCCTGTGGCGCGTTGGCGTCTATCTTGGGCGCGGCCAGTGAATCCATCTATCCACTTTAAGCAGCACCAAAGCGCACCAAAAGAGTGCGCAAGGTCACCTCATGACAACGTGCAATCCGCTTCAGGTTCAAGCCTTCAACACCGCCGATGTGGCCGAGCAAGTGCGCGCCACACCGGGTTGGGTCCAGCATTACCAACAGATGTCGCCGGGGCATTTCGCCGGGCAGATCCGCTATCTGGATCTGCAGGGTGTCGAGGTCTACGAAGAGCAGATGAATACCCGCGTCGAGCAGAATTTCAGCGCGCCGTCCGGGGCTCTGGCGTTCTGTTTCGATCGCAGCGACAACGCGCTGTACCTGCTCAACGAAGAGAGCCGCAACATCTGGATCACCCCGGAGAATTACCAGGAAATCGCCGTGGTGTTCGGTCCGGCATTCGTCCGTGAGCATGGGCTGGACGTGGCGAAATTCGACGGGCTGTTCATGGCGCCGCTGACTTGCGGGCAGAACGCCTTGTTCAGTCGCTGGTTAAGCTCGACGCTCACGAAGTTGTCGCAAACCATTGATATACAAAGCAAAGAGGCGCTGACTCAACAGCTATTGGAAGACTGTCTGTTCATTCTCGACAACGCACAGGCGCGCCTCGATCGCAGCGGCCTGCAACGGCGCGGCGAAGAACGGATGATCATGAAACGCGTGGGGGAGTGGGCGGCGGATTCGCCGGAAGATGCGCTCAATCTGCTCGAACTGGCGCAGGTGGCGGGGGTGTCGCTGCGGCAATTGCAACAGGCCTTCAAGGCCTACACGGGGATGACGCCAAGCCACTGGTTACGCTTGCGTCGGTTGAACAGCGCGCACCGCGAACTGCTCAGGCGTCGGCCGACGGAAACCACGGTGGCCGAGGTGGCAATGCATTGGTCGTTCTGGCACCTGGGGCGGTTTTCCAGCAGCTATCGCGCCCTTTTCAAAGAGCTGCCGAGCGAGACGCTCAAGCGCGGCTGACGCTGGGCGGACTAGTCGGCCCTGACCAGTTTGAAGGAAATCGACAGCGACTTTTTTATCGATTGCGCCATGGGTTTCTCGATCTGATCGTGAATCAGCCACGACACACCGATCATGAACGCCAACGTGCCCCAGAGCAGCAGGTGCGGATCGATCGCCGGGTAGGCGATGTTGAAAATCATGAAACCAATCATCTGATGCAACAGGTACAGCGGGTAAGTCAGCACGCCCAGCGCTGTCCAGTTCCAGCGTTGCAGAGCGGACATGCGATTGGTCGCGATCAACAGGAAAATCACGAAGAACATCACCACCACGGCGCAAATGATCAACGGGTCGTAGTCGGTGGCATATTTGCTCTCGATCGATGCGGCCCACACCACCGAAGTGAAAATCGCCAGCGCCAAGGCGCCCGCCAACAGCACAATCCGCAGCGGTGTGAAGCCCTTGGCCCAGGCCAGATAAAACGTGGCCCCGGCGATAAACCACGCGGCGTAATCGGTGATCAGCATCGAGCGCAGCTTTTCGAATTGCAGCACCTCAGCGACTGCAGAGATCAGCAGCCAGACTGCCATGCACGGCTCGATCCGGTCGATTTTCTTCAAGGCCAGCAACACTGAAATCATCAGGTAGAACTTGATCTCGACGAACAGCGACCAGTACACGCCGTCGATGGGCTCGACATTCAGCATCTCGCTGAGGAACGCCATGTTGACCACGTATTGATAAAAATCAGCGCTGAACCTGGGTTGGCCAACGGCGAGCGTGACCAGAAAGGTGATCGTGCAGCACACCCAGAAGGCCGGGCAAAGGCGCACCACGCGGGAGATGAAAAACACCTTGAGGTTGTTGCTGGAGGCGGTCATCAGAATCACGAAGCCGCTGATCATGAAAAACAGCTCGACCCCCAGATAGCCGTACTTGGCCGGCTCAGCCAGCAGCGGGTAGGGCATCGCCGACATGTCGCCCTTGGCATAGCCGCGAAACGCATAGTGAAAGAACACCACGGCCAGGGCCGCCAGAAAACGCAGTAAATCCAGTTCCTTGAGCCGTCGATTGTTCATGTAGATGCGCTCCGGACTGATCAGCGCTGATCAAAAACTGACGACTCTGCCGAACAGGATTCGACCCAAGGCGCAAGCTGAAACAGCAGTGGCGGCTCATGGCGTGCTCCCGGCCTGGGACAGCGACGCACGGCGTTGCCACATCTTGATGTAGTCGACTTCGAACGTTGAGGGAAGGTCGGCATCGTCGACCACGCCGAACCATGACCACATGGCCTCGCTGTCGAAGACGATTTCCATCGGGAAGAAGAAATATTTATTGCGTGATTCGCGCACCAGCACGCCATCGACATACCAGCGCAGCGTATCGGGCTGCCAGTCGAAGCCGTAAACATGGAAGTCATCGGCCAGCCGCCATGGGCTGACCCAGATGCTGCCATCGGCGATGTGCTCGGTGCTTTGCGGCGTCGCCCAAAGGTGGGCGTTCATGTGGTACGAGCGGTCCAGCTTGCCGTCCTTGGTCTTGCCGGCGATTTCGAAAATGTCGATTTCGGTGGCATTGTCGGCCATGCCCGTCCAGGCCAGCCAGAAGGCGCTGGAGCCGGCGGAATTCATCGGTTTCGCCCGCGCTTCGTAATAGCCGAACAGACCCTTCTCAAGGGTGCGGACCATGGCGGAGGTGTAGTCCTTGAAACCGAGCTTGACGTATTTTTCCGGCAGGGTTTCCTTGCGAAAGACGATGTTCAGGTTGCCGTTGCTGACGCTGGCGTTTTTCTCGGTGTAAAGCGCCGGTTTGCGGCCGAGCGATTCGTTGCCGACGCCGTGGTTGACGTGCCAGCGTGTGCGGTCGAGGGTGCTGCCGTTGAATTCGTCGGACAGCTTGTCGTTGAGCACCCACTGCGCGCGGTTGGCCTGATCGGACAGCGGCAGGTTGCTGTTGGTCCGGTTCGGCACAGCGCCGAGCGGACCGACGCGGGTCCAGGTATCAGCGATCGGCGGGACTGCCACGGTCCAGCGGTCAGCGAGGTACTGAAAGGCTTGCTGGCGGTCGGCGAGCGAGGCAAACGCACGGTCATAGACCAGCACTTCGGCAATGTCGCCGCGAAAGTTGTCCGCGGTGCCAACGGCGTTGCGGCCGATGCCAAACGGGCCGATCGGTACGTCGTACAGTTCCAGCACCGAAACGTTGATCGCATACGCGGCGGTGTCGCGCAGGCTGATGGCGAAATTCGGCAGGACGTTATCGTTGTCGGCGGTTTGCGGGCGCGAGCTGAACAAGCGTTGCCAAGGATCGGTCCCGGCTTGTTCCGCCGTACGCCGCGATACCACCAACACCGTCACCGGGCCTTTGGCGCTGCGGATGGCTTTGCCGAGCAAACCCGACACGCCGTTGAAGCGCACCACCGCACGACCGTTCACCGCGTCCGGCAGCCACTGTGGCGCCACGCCGGGACTGTCGGCGCTGGCATCATGGCCGCTGGCGGATTTGTCCTTCCAGCGCAGCACGCGGTTCTGCTCATCAAGCTGCACGCTTTGCGCATCCGCCGCGTCCAGCCACAGCACCAGCCCGGCGGCGGGAACACCGGGGGGCGCTGGCGCGGCGTTGCCGGCCAGGGCATACCCCAGCAGCCAGAGAAACAGCACGCCATGAAGTTTCATCGGGCCACACTCAGCGCGGGGATCTTGAACGAAGACTGGTAGCCCTGCGGATTGCACGACTGCCAGCGCCAGGCATCGACGATCATCTGTTGCAGGTCGCGTTGCGCGGTCCAGCCCAGTTCCCGCCCAGCCTTGCCCGGGTCGGCAAACATTTTGGCAACGTCACCTGCGCGGCGCGGGGCAAAGCGATAGGGAATGGCGATGCCGGTGATGTCTTCGAAACTTTGAATGATCTGCAGCACGCTGTAACCGACGCCGGTGCCGAGGTTCCACACATCGACGCCGCTGGTTTGCTGCAACTTCAACAACGCCTTGAGATGGCCGATGGCGAGATCGACGACATGGATGTAGTCGCGCACGCAGGTGCCATCGACGGTCGGATAATCGCTGCCGAACACCGTCAGCTCAGGTATGCGGCCAATGGCGACCTGGGTCAGGCACGGCAACAGATTGTTCGGCCGGCCGCTGGGATCTTCACCGATCATCCCGCTTTCGTGGGCGCCGATGGGGTTGAAATAGCGCAGCAAGGCAATGCTCCAGCGTGGATCCGAGTGGCACAGGTCGGTCAGCAGCTCCTCGATCATCAGTTTGCTGCGGCCGTAGGGGTTGACCGGTTTGCCGGTGCCGAAATCTTCTGAAATCGGCGTGCTCGCCGGATCGCCGTACACCGTCGCCGAAGAGCTGAAGACCAGTTTGAACACCTCGTTGCGCGCCATCGCCCGGCACAGTTCCAGCGTGCCGGCGACATTGTTGGTGTAGTAGTCCAACGGGTTGCTCACGCTTTCGGCCACGGATTTAAGGCTGGCGAAATGCACCACGGCGTCGATGTCGTAGCGGCCGAAGATATTGTCGAGCAAGTGCGCATCGCGAATGTCGCCCCTGATGAAATCCACCCGGCTCAGGGTCAACTGCTCCAGACGCTTGATGCACTCGCGACTGCTGTTGCACAGGTTGTCGAGCACCAGCACGTGGCGTCCGGCATTGATCAGGGCCAAAGCGGTGTGCGAGCCGATATAACCGGCGCCGCCAGTAATCAACGTAGTTTTACGCATGGATGGGCCTTCCTGTTTTTCGGGGACTGAATTCAGCGAGCGGTGAACACCGATTTGAATTCCTGCGGCCAGCGCGGGTGCAGGACGCTATACGCCACGGCATAGCTCAGCGCGCCAAGCGAGATGTCGCACAGCAGGTGCAGGTAGCCTTGAACGGCCAGGTGCGGCGACACCGACAACACGGTCGTGACCATCACCAGCGAGGCCAGCACACTGCGGTAATTGGAGTTGAAGAAGCGGTGCCAGTCGTAACCGACGGCAGCGTTCAGGCCGCGAATCTGCAGGGGTGTGATCAGCAGCATGCGCACCAGCAGCGCCACCGCAGCGGCCATGCCGCCATAGACACTGCCGAAGACGTACACCAACAACAGCGCCAGCAGCGTGGTCAGCACTTCGGCTTTGATCGTCAAGTGGCTGCGGTTGACCGCGACCAGCGCGGTGGTGGCGTACATCGCCATGTTGCCGACGGCCGCCGTGCACGCCAGCACTTGCAGCAGAGGAATCGCCTCGGCCCACTTGGCGCCGAAGATCAGCAGGATCAGATCGCTTGCCGTCAGGGCGATACCGAGGAACAGCGGCGTCAACAGAAAGCTGCTGACCACAGTCGAATCGCCGATGATCCCGAGCAGGCGCAACGGCTCGGTGCTGCGCCGGGAAAACGCTGGCAACGCATAGCTCAGCAGGCCGTTGTAAATCGCCGTGCGCGGCAGGTCGATGATGCGCATGGCCATGTTGAACATGCCGACCGCATTCGCCCCGGCGGTCATCCCCAGCACCACGTTGACGCCGCGCTGCAAGGTTTGTGAACTGAGTGCATTGATCGCCACCGGTGTGCCGGCCTTGATCAGCTCACGCAAGAACGCACCGTCGATGTAAAAGGCGATGCGCCGCGGGTCTGCGCGCATCAGCACGATAATCGAGACGAACTCCATGATCAGCGCCTGGGCAATCACCGCCCAGGCGCCCAGTCCCCAGAGCGCCACCGCGATACCGGCGAAACCGCCGACAATCTTGCCCAGCAAGGTGCGCGAGGCGAGCGCCTTGAAGTTGCCGCTGCGGCGCATTTGCGCCACGTAGACCCGCGCCATCATGGTGAACAGGATTTTCACCGAGGCCAGCGCGGTCATCCAGCGCAGCACCGGGTCAGTCGTATAAAACAGCACCGCCACGGAGATCAGCACAATCGATGCGAGGCTGACCAGCACCGCCGCCCAGAACGCCGTCGAGATGTGTTTGTCTTCCAGACGTTCGAGGCGGACCAGCGGGTCCTCCAGCACCGAGGAGTAGATCAGCCCGACCAGCTCGACGATGGCGATGATGATCGTGCCCACACCCAGCTCGGCCGGTGACAGCAGGCGCGCATAGGCGACGAAAGTGATCATCGACAGCAGGATCAGGCCGAACTTTTCGGTGAAGATCCAGCCGAGGGTGACGAGGCGGTGATTGGCCATGGCGGTTACCGGATCATTGAGCGGCGGTTGATGCCGGTGCCTTGAACCCCGTGCGGGCGAGGGCGTAGAGACAGCGCAAGGTCGGTTTGCCGTGATCGAAGATCAGCGTCTGCCAGGAGTATTCGAACATCCGCCGGTATACATCGAGCACCTCGGCATGATCGCCACGCCGGGAAAAGGTATTGAGAAAATCGGTGTGATTGCCCAGCACGAAATCGATGTGTTGCTGTTTGCTCAGCTGCGCGCCATAGCGCTCGAGGTACACGTCGATGAACTTGATCTTGTTCTGGTAGTGCTTTTTCGGTTGCGCGGTCATGTTGCCGTCGTTGACCGTGCGTTCGAGCAGCACCTGCGGGACCGTGTGGATTTCCCAGTGTTCGGCGATGCGCGTCCACATGAAGCGGTCCTCGCAGTAACGCAGGCCGGCATCGAAGCCGCCGAGTTGCAGCATCACGTCGCGTTTGACCAGCGCGGCCGACACACCATTGAGCACGTTGGCGTGGACGAAGTCGTAGAAGTGCATGCCGTTCTTGCGCACGGCGTCGAGTTGGCGCTTGCCGTTGCTGTAATTGACCTGGGTGTAGCAATCGATCAGCCCGACCGGGCGGCCCTGCTGTTCAAGTTCGTCGTACAGCGCCAGTTGCAGCTCAAGCTTTTGCGGGCGCCACTGGTCATCGGCATCGAGCATCGCCACGAAGGTTTCCTTACTGTGGTGCAAACCGGTATTGCGCGCACTGGCCTGGCCGGCATTGGCCTGCTGCAACAGGGTCAGGCGAAACGGCGCGGCGAAATCCCGGACCCGTTGCGGCCCGTCATCGGTGGAGCCATCGTCGATGACGATGACGTGATCGGGCAGGCGAGTCTGCTCGGCCAGCGAGGTCAGCGTCTGCTCGATGCTGTCGACGCCGTTGTACATCGGGATCAGAACGCACACGGTCTGCGGGGTTTGGTTTGTCACGGCAGCTTCTCCTTGGGTTACGCCTTGGCGGAATCAGGCGCAAATGCCCGGCCAGCCTGACGCTGGCGCAGGTTTGCCGGTTTGAACGCGGGGAGCATCACCAGTTGATGCCGGAAGGACAGGGCGAGGGTGCAAAACACCAGGAATTCGGCGGAGCGGTAGTTGGGAATCACGTACGCCACGTAGTTGGTCACGGCGAACAGGCCGATGATCACCAGCGCACTGGCGCGCAGTTGCGCCGTGTGGTTGGCGGTCACGGCGCGGTACTGTTTGAGCAGCGCTTCGCCGAACAGTAGAACCAGCGCGCTCAACTGGATCACACCGCCGTTGAGCAGGGTTTCCATGTAGCCGCTGTGGGCGTTGCCGATGTAGCCCCAACGGGTGATGAACGCATCGGCATCGGGGCTGGCCCAGAACGCGCCGAAGCCATAACCCTTGAGCCATTCCTGCTCGACGAAGGGTGAGAGCAGTTCCCAGATCAGCGTGCGGTCGGTCAGCGACGGGTCACGGCCAGCGATTTCCAGCAGCCAGGCGACGTGGTTGTAGAGCAACAGGCCCGCCAGCAGAAACAGCACCGTGCTGGCGAAAAACAGCCCCTGCGAGCGGTGGATGCGCAGACGGATCAGGGTCAGGAAATACCAGTAGCTCACCGAGCCGAACACGACCAGCGCGACGCCGGTCGCCGATTGCGCGAGCAGAATCGCCACCAGTGAACACAAAGCGCAGAACAGCGCGCGGCGGTTGCCCTGGCGGATCATCGGCAGCAATAACAGGATGGCCACGGCGTTGAGGCGCGCCCCGGCATTCTTTTCGGCAAAAATCCCTTTGAAGGCGCCGTCGCGAATGCCCCCGGAGAGGAACGCGACGTCAGGCATGACCACCGCCAGTATCAGCCCGATGAACGCCGCAGCGCCGATCGCACAGCCGAGCATGAAGACGATTTTTTCCAGCGGGTAGTTCCAGGCAATGAAGCCGGCAAAAAACACCACGCCAAGCAGGGCGATCACTCGTTTCAGGCTGAGCATCGGGTCATGGGACCAGCCGATTGAGGCGATCACACAAAACAGGAACAGCAGCAGGAAAAAGTTGCTGCGGTAGAAGGTTTTGCTCAGGAAGACCTTGTTGCGGATAAAGAAAAACAACGGCACCAACAACGTCACCAGGCCACAGACCTGATTGGCGACGCTGCCTTCGAGGTCTTTGTCGACGTCGCCGAAGCTGAACCCGCTGCCCAGCCCGAGGGCAAAGGTAATCACCTGGATGTAAAACAGCACGCCGAACAGGGCGAAGCCGTCGCGCAACGTCGAATATCGGATCGTCAGGGTGCTCATGATGCGGCGCTCCCAAGCATCGCCGTGAGGTAGGTCTGCAAGGCGCGGGTATTGGCGAAGCGGGCCGCCGCCTCGAGCCGGGTATCGCGCTTGAAATGGCGCGGCGTGTTGAGCTGCAGGCCGATCGCCTGCGACAGCGCGAGCGCGTCGTCGACCTCGACCAGCGGCGCCACCAGACCATTGATAAGAATTTCTGCCGGGCCGTGGGGGCAGCGAGTCGCGACCACCGGCGTGCCCGTGGCCAAGGCCTCGACCAGCGCATTCGGGCTGCCCTCGAAGCGCGACGACAAGACAAAACAATCGGCCGCAGCGACTTCCGCCAGCGGGTCGGCGGTGTAGCCCGGCAGGTCGACACGCTCGGCGACGCCCAGCTCGCGGGCCTGTTCCAGCAATTGCGGGCGCAGCGCACCTTCGCCAAAGATGATCAAGCGCACGCTGGTATCCGGTAGCGCGGCCAACGCGCTGATCAACGTGTCGAAACCTTTTTGCCGGGCCAGACGGCCGACGGCAACGATCACCGCGCCGGACTTTTCCAGTAGCCAGCGGTGACTGGGGCGGCCCGGGCGCTTTTTGTAGAAGTCGTCGTCGAGCACCGGATTGTCGGCAGTGGTCACGTCCTGGCGGCGCGCGATAGTGGTATCGACCAGATCCTGGGCGACGCCTTTCGACACGCAGATCACCGGGTTGGGAATCAGCCGATACAGCAGCGGTGCCGCGCTGTAGGCCAGCCGCACCATGAGGGCTGGATTGACGTGTTTGTCGTGGGAAAACGCGTTGCGTTCGCTGACGTGCAGCCGCGCCAGCGTGCCGGACAGCAGCGCCGCGGCGATGGCCACGACGTTGACGTGGGTCAGCGCTGCCAGTTGCGCATCGAAACGATTGGCGCGCAGAAAACGCGCGAGTGCCGGAATCGCGCGAACGCTGCGCGGGCTGTGCAATTCGACAGTCTTGACGCGTGGATCAAGGTATTTGGCGTTGATGCCGCCGCCGGTGAGCAGGAGCAGGGTCACGTCGTTGCCCGCGTCGACCAGCGCACCGGCCAGGCGCGTCATCATTTTCTCGGCACCGCCGGCGCTGAGGTCGTGGAGGATGATGAGGAATTTTTTCATTGATTCCATACCTGGTAATACGCCTGGGCCGCGTGCTGGCTGGTGTAAGGACGCAGCGCTTCGGTCAGGGTGTGTTCGTGGGGCATCGCGTCATCGCGCGAAGTCAGGCTTTGCAGCATTCCGTCAGCCAGTGCCGGCACGTCGTTGACCTTGACCAGCAGGCCGAGCTGGCCGTTGTCCAGCAGTTCTCGGGGGCCGGTTTCGCAGTCGCTGGCCAGCACCGGCGTGCCCAGTGCCAGCGCTTCGATCAGCACGGTCGGCATGCCTTCGTGGGTGGAGCTGAGAATGAACAACCGCGCGTTTCTCAGCAGCGGATAGGGATTGCTCAGGTAACCGGTGAAGTGCACCCGTCGTGCGATACCCAGGCGTTGCGCCTGCGCTTTGAGTGCGTCGCGCATGGGGCCGTCGCCGGCGATCACCAGGTCCGGCAACGTGCGCTGTTGCAAGGCCAGGGCGTAGGCGTCGAGCAACAGGTCAAAGCCTTTCTGCTGGGTCAGGCGTCCCAACCCCAACCAGTAAGCTTCGGGCAACCCGGCAAGGAGTGGCGCCCGTGAGGCCTGGAACAGTTGTTCAGTGATCACCGCGTTCGGGCAAAAGCTGATGCGCTTGCGGCCCCACGGCAACAGGCTGACCAGCGACTGGCGCAACGCGGTGGAAACCGTGACCACTTTGCCGCTGCCGCACAGGTACAAGGCGTACAGCAGGCGCAGGCTCGACGGATTGGTTTTCTGTTCTTTGCAATCGAGGGCAATGTGGCGGCTGTAGATGACTTTGCAGGCACTGCCCAGCGTGGCGAACCAGGTGCAGACGTTGGCCTGCTCCTTGGCGGAAATCAGGTGGGTCACCTGCTCATCACGAATTACCCGGCGCAACAGCACGATCGAGCGGAGCAGGCCGGCGATGCCGTTGCCGCCACCGCTGTGGTGACGTTGATTGCCTTCGGTGTCCGGGGTTTCGCCGTTCATGACGAAGAAACTCACGCGCCGGCCATCCTTGAGAAACTGCTCGGACAGCCGCTGCTGCACGCGCTCGACGCCGCCACCGGATTTGAAATCCTTGAGAATGAACAGAATGTGCATGGTCACTCCCCGACACTGATGGCAACTTTGCGCCGTGCGAGCAGGGCCAGCAGGTGCAAGAAGTTGCTTGGGTAATCGATGAGGTAGCGTTTGATCGTGTGCGGCTCGCGGTACATGCGGTAGAAAGCGCGCAAGTGCAGGCGATTGATCAGCGCCGGGTAGTATTGCCGCGACGCCAGTGCTTCCTGGCGAATGAAGCCGCCACAGGTGAAGGCAACGCCTTGAAAACCTGCGCGTAGCACGTCCTGTTCGAACTGTTCCTGCAGGCCGGCGCCGAGGCCGACAATCAGAATGTTCGCTTCGCTGCGGCAGATGTCGGCGTGCAGCGCCGCGGCCTCGTTAGCGTTGAAATAGCCGTTGTGGTAACCGGCAATGCTCAGCCGCGGATAAAGGGCCTGAATCTTGCGCATGAACAGCTCGAGTTCGCCTTGCCGGGCGCCGACGAAGTAAACCCGCTTGCCCAAACGCTCGGCACCGCCCAGGACATGGTCGGCGATCGAAGTGAAGTCGAAGCTGACCCGGCCGATGGTTCTGCCGGTCACCCGCGACATGAACGAGGACATCAGCATGCCGTCGCAAAAATAGGTGATGGCGCCCGAGCGCTGCGCGAAGACGCTGCTGATAGAGGCAAAGTTGATGAACGAATAGGCCTGATTGGCCTCGAGTAATTTCGGCGAGTACTGCCCGACCAGTTCAAGTTTCAACATGGCGCGGCTCCCGTCAGATCACAGAGAGGGTCTGACGACCCACCGAGACGTAGGTGAAGCCGCGTTTGCTCAAGCGTTGCGGATCGAACAGGTTGCGCCCGTCGAAAATCAGCGGTTGCTTGAGCCGCGCGCTGAGGACGTCGAAGTCCGGCGCGCGAAACGCTTGCCACTCGGTGACGATGATCAGCGCGTCGGCATTTTTCAGTGCCGCTTCCTTGGTCCCGGTCAGGGTCAGGTCATCGCGCGAACCATAAATGCGCTGCGCCTCTTCCATGGCTTTCGGGTCGAAGGCCTGCACGTTGGCGCCGGCGCGCCACAGGGCTTCCATCAGCACGCGGCTGGGCGCTTCGCGCATGTCGTCGGTGTTGGGCTTGAAGCTCAGCCCCCAGAGGGCGAAGGTCTTGCCGCTGAGGTGGCCGTCGAAGTGGTTGAAAATCTTGCTGTAAAGCGTGGTTTTCTGTTCCTGGTTGCGTGCCTCCACAGCCTTGAGCACGCGGGCGTCGAAGTCGACGCTGGTGGCAGCGTGGATCAGCGCCTTCACATCTTTGGGGAAACACGAACCGCCGTAGCCCGGACCGGGGTAGATGAATTGGTAGCCGATGCGCGGGTCCGAGCCGATGCCGTGGCGGACCTTCTCAATGTCGGCGCCAAGGCTCTCAGCCAGGCAGGCCATTTCGTTCATGAAGCTGATCTTGGTCGCTAGCATGCAGTTGGCGGCATACTTGGTCAGCTCGGCGCTGCGCACGTCCATGACGAGGATTTTTTCGCGGTTGCGATTGAATGGCTCATACAGTTCGCGCATGACTTCTTCGGCACGCACGCTGTCGGTGCCGATGATGATCCGGTCCGGGCGCATGCAGTCCTCGACGGCGCAGCCTTCCTTTAGAAATTCCGGATTGGAAACCACGTCGAACGTCAGATCGCTGCGGTCGTTGTCGGCCAGCACCTGCTCGATGTGGGCGCGCACCCGGTCCCCAGTGCCGACCGGCACGGTGGATTTGTCGACGATGATCTGGTGCCGGTCCATGTTCAGCGCGATGGTGTGCGCCACGCTCAACACGTATTGCAGATCCGCCGAACCGTCTTCGTCTGGCGGAGTGCCGACCGCGATCAGCAACACATCGCCATGGTGCACGGCGTCCGCCAGGTCGGTGCCGAAGCGCAGCCGACCGCTCTGGTAGTTGTCACGCACCAGGCTTTTCAGGCCCGGTTCGTAGATCGGCAGGGTGCCTTCCTTCAGGGCCTCGACCCGGGCGGCGTCGACGTCGACGCAGAGCACACTGTGCCCGACCTCCGCGAGGGCGGCGCCTTGGACAAGGCCAACATAACCAATACCGAATACGCTCACATTCATGGTCAAACCTCAGGTCGTCATGACCGGTTATCAACGGACGGGCAGGGTCAGGCAGCGGTAGGGCAGGGGTCAGTAGATGTTTTTCGAGAACAGCGTGAAGGGGGTCTTGAGGAGGATTTTCAGGTCGAGCCACAGCGACCATTGATTGATGTAATTGAGGTCCTGGGCGACGCGCAGCTGCATCTTTTCCAGCGTTTCGGTTTCGCCGCGATGGCCGGTGATCTGCGCCAGCCCGGTGATGCCCGGCTTGAGCCGATGGCGAGCCATGTAGGCGCGCACCTTGCCGGTGTAATAAATGTTATGGGTGACGGCATGCGGGCGCGGACCGACCAGGGCCATCTGCCCGAACAGGACATTGAACAGCTGCGGCAATTCATCGATGGAGCTGCGCCGCAGGAAGTGGCCGATCGGCGTGAGGCGGTTGTCGTTGCGGGTGGCCTGGCGCACTTCACGGTCGTCGTGAACGTGCATCGAACGAAACTTCCACACCTTGATCACTTCGCCGTTGCAGCCGTGGCGGTTCTGCTTGAACAGCACGGGGCCTGCGGAGGTCAGCTTGATCGCGGTCGCCACCGCCAACAGCAACGGGCTGAGCAGCACGATCGCCAGCGCGGCGAGGCTGCGCTCGAACAGGTCCTTGCACAACAGGCTGGCCGGATGCGAACTGATCAGGCTTTCGTTGAGGTAGATGGCCGGCATTCGCTCGATTTCCGAGATCGAATGGTTGAGCAGCACCATGCTGCCGAAATCCGGGATCCACACCACATCGACATTGACGTCGAGCAGGTCGATGTACAGCGCTTCGATGGTCGCGGCATGCGCCATGTTCAACACGATGTACACGCGGCGCACTTCAAGGCGCGCGATGATCTCGCGGATCGCGTCGACACGGCCAAGCAGCGGCAGGATGCTCGGTGCGGGGCCGCTGTCATCGGCAGCAGCGACGAAACCCAGCACCAGCGCGCGATTGGGCGTGGAGAGCTTTTTCGCCAGCTCATGCGCGGTCGGGCAGGTGCCGATGATCACCGACCGGCGCTCGTTGCAGATCTTGCGCGAGTACATCCGGGCCAAGTAGTGCAGGGGCAGAAAACTCGCCGCCTGGACCACGAAACCCAACACCGCCCAGAGGATGATCACCTGGCGTGAATAGATCGCGCTGGTCTGCGTGACGAAGGCAATCGCGGCCAGCACCGCGAGCAAAATCAACCAGCCGGCCAGCAGCCGGCCGAGCCCGACCACCAGGCCATAGCGTTTGTGATACACGCGCATCACGCTGTAGATCGGCACGGAACCGAGCACGGCCAGGATGATCAGGATGCGATATTCGCTGGTCAGGTAGCCGACGCGCCAATACACCAGCAGCACCAGCAACGAGGTGGCCAACAGCATTGCGCACGACCACTGACCCCAGAAGGTCAGGCCGCGGCGTCGCGTCATATGAGCGGTATAGAGCGGAGTCATGGGCTTGACCTCAAGGCAGCAGTAATGCGTCAGCGCTGAGCGAGCAGACACGAGGTGTCTTCCCGCTGGCTTTTCCGTGGCTCGGCAGAGGTGAAGCGAGTTGCGTTTGGGCAGAAGGGGGTGCAGCGGCAGGCGCGGGCGCCCGGTGTTACCTGGGCGCGAAATCGTAGTTATAGAACGCCCGGGAGTGATGCTGGCCGTACTTGCGCGCCTTGCGCAGGTCGACCTGGTTGAGCACGGTGCCAAACACCGGCACATGGCTCTGTTGCAACATGGCGAGGCCGCGCTGGACCTGACTGATCGGGGTGCTGTCAGCCTTGACCACGTAAATCACTGCGTCCGAATGCTTGGCCAGCAACAGCGCGTCGCTGATCATTTCCGCCGGCGGCGAATCGATGATGATGTGCCGGTAACGCGAGCGCAGCGCTTCGAGCATGCGCGCCATGCGCGGTGAACTGAGCAGATCCTGCGGCGGCGGTTGCAGCGCATTGGGCGGATCGGCAGGCGAGGGCAGACGCGGCGCGGCGAGGGAATCGCGCGTCGACGGCATGACTTTGCCCGCCAGCAACATGTCCAGATTGCCCACCGAAACGATGCAGTCTTCGAGTCGGGCGGTGCCGGCAATCACGTTCGCCAGGCCAGGGCTGTCGGGCGGGAAGTCGAAATTCTGCGACAGCGTCGGCTGGCGCATGTCGGCATCGATCAGCAGCACGCGCTCCAGCGGTGTCAGCGAGCTGGCGAGGTTGTTGGCAATGGTGCTTTTGCCTTCACCGGCCACCGTCGAGGTGATCAACACGACCTGCGAGGGCTTTTCGCTGCTTTGCAGCATCAGCCAGGTGCGCAGGTTGCGGATCGTCTCGGAGAAGCGCGGGTTGTCGTTGTCTTCGAACAAACGCGCCAGTTGCCGACGATTTTTCTTCATGACCAAGGGCACCACGCTGAGCAGCGGGATGTTCAGCGCGCTTTCGATCGACTCGTCGGTTTTGAAGGTGTTGCTCAGGCTGTCGAACAGCAGGGCCAACGCGACACCGATAACCGCTGCGATCAACGCGACGATCGCCACGATCAAGGTTTTGCGCGGTTTGCTCGGATCGACCGGGACAATCGCCGGGTCGACGATGCGCACTTTGGTCGAGTCCATGTCGGCGGTGGCGGTGGTTTCCTTCAGGCGGGTGACGAAGGTTTCGTAGAGCGCCCGCGAGCTGTCGACCTCTCGCTGGAACTCACGCAACTGGAACTCCTTGCGGGCAATGTCCTGAATCTGCGCCTTGTTGCTGTTGAAGGACTGGCGCAGCGAAGCCTCACTGGCCGTGGCGAGCTGGTACTGCCGCTCGATCCCGGCGACCACCTGTTGCACCTGCAATTGCAGACTGGTGGTGGCGGTGCGCAATTCCGACTGCGCGGACAGCAGGCTCGGGTGTTTCGGCCCATAGCGGCCCGACAGTTCATCGACCTTGGCCTGGGCCAGAGCGCGGTCCGCCTGAAATTTCTGCACCAGAGGGTTACTCAGGACGGCGGGCACACTGGACAGTTTGCTCAGATCACCGTTGCCCAAGGCCTTGGCCTGCCGATATTCACTTTCGGCTTCAGCGCGGTTGCGCCGGGCGTCGACCATGCGATTGCCGGTCATCTCCAGTTCGTTGGCGCTGATCGTGGCGACACCGCCAACATCTACCAGACCTTGTTCTTCGCGGTAGCCCTGGAGCTTTTTCTCGGCGGCGCGCAAGTTGTCACGCAGCTTCACCAGCCGGGTGTTCATCCACGCCGTGGTGGTTTGCGTGGACTTTTCACTGGTGTCGAGCTGGCTGTCGGTGAAACCGCGGGCCAGTGCATTGGCCGCAGCTGCGGCGAGAACCGGGTCGGGCAGTTCGACCTCGATTTCGAGCAACTGGCTCTTGCCGACGAACTTGACGCTGGTGTGCAGCATCAGGTTCTGCGTGACCTGGTTGAACACCTCGTCTTCGGTGACCGGCTGTTTTTCCGGCAGCCAGCGCTCCAGGCCGAGCCCCGGTAACCATTTGTCCAGATCAACAGCGGCCAGCCATTCGCGTGGGGCGAACCACGACTTCGGTTGCTGGCGCGGGTCGGTGACCGGGTGCGTGGTCAGGCCAAGTTTTTTCACCGCGCGCTCGGCCAGATCCCGCGATTGCAGGAGCGCCTGTTGCGTCTGCAGATAGTCGGTAGTGTTGCTGTTGGAGTCCTTGACCTGCTGGAAGGACATCAGCGGCGGGCTCTTGTCGTTGAACAGCAGGGTGGTGCTGCCGATGTACTGCGGGGTGATGTTCGAGACCACAATGGTCGCCAGCAAACCGCTGACCAGAATCAGCCAGCCGATACTCCATTTCGCGCGCCAGATCACCCGCCAGAGTTTCAGCAGGTCCAGGGTGTCCTTGTCTTCGCTGTGCTGTTGATGCGGCTGCACGTGCGCTTGCAAAGGACGTTCGACGTAAGTGCCAAGGCTGTTGTCCATGATCAGAAGAACCCTTGTGCAATGGAAATGGTGTCGCCGGGGGCAATCGTGGTACTGCGCGTCACGTTATCGGTGTCGGTCGCGCCACTGTCGCCACGCAAGATGGTGACGCGCTTGATCGAGGCCCGCTCGGTCAGGCCACCACCCAAGGCAATGGCTTTCTCCAGTGTCAGGCCCGGCACGAACGGATAGCTGCCGGGCTTTTTCACCTCGCCATTGATGTAGAAGGAGCGGTATTCGATCTGGCTGAGACTGACTTTCGGGTCGATCAGGTAGCCTTGTTTGAGCCCGTCGACAATGATTTTTTCGACCTGGCTGGGGGTCAGCCCCTTGGCGGAGATTTCGCCGAGAAAGGGGTAGGAAAAGGTGCCGGCATCGCTGAGACGGATCTTCTTCAGGCTCAACTCCGGCTCACCAAACACGATGATGCGCAATACATCGCCGGCGGCGAGTTTGTATTGCGTGCCGGGATCTGCCGCGTAGACAGGCGCCGCCATCACCAGTGTGAACGACAGGACAAGTGCGGATGTGTTCATGTCGAAACCCTCTTAAAGGCTGACGTTGAAGCTGATCTGAAACACGTTGCGGGTGAAGCTTTCGTTGTCGGCATCGGAGTCGTTGTCGCGGAAGCGGTAGCCAACTTCGATGTCCAGCCAGCGGCGCATCGCATAGATCACCGCGAGGTTGTAATCCTGAAAGTCGTCGGTGCGGCTTTGTCCTTCGTAGACGTAACGCCCGAGACCGGCCTGGGCTACGGTGGTAATTCGCTCGGTCCAGCCGTGCCGCCAGCCGACCTGGGTGAAGGTCGACTTCACGGCCTCCGCGCCGTCGTCGCCCTCGGCCAGCGCCTGGCGCGCGACAAAGGTAAACGTCGAATACGTACGCGGTTTCCATTGCAGATCGACTTGCCAGGTGGGGTTGTCGAGGTCGTTGGATTGGTTGCTGTCGAAGTTCTTTTTTTCATAACCGACGCGCACTTTGCCCGTCGTGCGTGCCGTGAAATCCCAGACGGCACCGGCGAGTACGGCGTCCGATACGCTGCTGCGCGGACTGTTCGCCTGCTTGTAGTCGAAGTCGGTGTGGTCATATTCGAGCAAGCCTCGGGTGTTGCTGCCGATGCGGTGGTACCAGGTGCTCGTCACTGCGGTGGTGTCGCGCTCCTTGTCGGCATTGATGCCGTCGCCATTGTCGTAGCGCAGTTGCGCGTAATTGGCACCGATGTCGATCTGGTTGTCTGCACTTTTGGCGCCGAAGGTATAAAGCCCGCCAACCCGTTTGTTGTTGAGCTTGTCATTCACACCCTCGACCGCCGTCGACTCGGTGCGCTCCCATTTGCGATATTCGGCTTCAAGCCTCAAACGGTGGCGGTCGGTAAACTCCATCACGCTCTCGGCACGCACCCGTTGTGCCGTGTTCGAGGCATCGGACTCGTCGTGATAGATGTAGCGCGTCGGCTGCCAGATCAGTCGAGTAGCGCTGTTTCGATCTTCAGCCTTGAGCTCGAAGGAGGGCGCCAGTTTGGTGATCATCGACGACTGCTTGTTGTCTTCCACTTCGCGGAAGTTGTCGTCGTAACTTTCTGAAAAAACGAACGTCGGCGTGAAGTCGAATCCATAAACGTTGATCGCTTGAGGATCGGTGCTCCAGGCCATCGCGGGGTAGAAGGAGGCCATGATCAGTGCAACAGGGCAGCGTGATTTCAAGGCCATGTCATGGCTCCTGAGAAAAGGCACGGGGGACGAGCAGTTATTTGTACGACTGGAAGCTGTGTTGTTGTCGTTGGATGACGCTAAGCGGCAGGCACACAGGCTGTTCGCGGTTGAGAAACTGCAGAAGCAGTAACACCCGATCGTTGCCTTGTAATGCCTGGAATACACCTTCGAGTGGCGAGAGCGGGCCGCTGATGATCCGCAGAGGTTCACCGGGTTCAAGGCGGCCTTGCACATCCGAATCTGATTCCAGACAGCGTTCGCGCAAGTGCTCTATGACATGCTCTGCTACTGCCACGGGCCCATGATTGAACTCGACAATGCGGCTGACGCCGCGGGTTGAGCGCAACGGTGCCCAGTTGTCCGTACGGCTGAGCTGGATAAACAGATAACCGGGGAATAACGACTCCATCACGCGCTGTCGTTTCCCGCGAATGACGCGCTCAGTGAAGAGTTGAGGGTGAAAGACCACGTAATGTTGCTGGAGCAGGTTGAGGTGTGCGCGCTCATCCTGGCGTGGTTTGCATTGCAACAGATACCAATTGGGTTGATCCGAGCTGATTGCTGACATGCGAGTAAACTCTTTGATGTTCGAGAAGTTTAGGGCAGGCAGAAGCTCTATTCAGGGCCGTGCAAAGACAATTGGCAGGGGATGTTTTTATTATGATGTAACGTTGGAGTGTTTCAGTAATGAATCACTTGTTCTACTCGATGCTTGCTAAACTTTTTCAAAGACAAAGCTACCGCACAGTCTGCATGTTTGCAGTGTCTATATCAGGTTGCCAAGTGGTTAGCTCTGAAACTTTCTGGAGCGAACGAGAAGGGACTCGCGCCACGTTCAGCTAGACGTTGGTAGTTATCGGCCAGTCTTCGCAGTCTGTCAAACGATCCAAGTCAAAAAACACGCCATTTGTCGACTAGTGGCTCCTGTTTTGCCTATGTCATTGTTTATACGATGTTTTTATTTTGACGTTCGAATGTGTCCGGTTTTTTTACACTGATCGGCAAGACTGATTGCTAAGATCCTCCAGCATTGTGTTGCTGCAAAATTCTTCTAAGCTACGGACTGCTTCTGTCGCGTGACGTTATAAATCACCGCCTATTCGATTGAGAGGAGCAGGCACTATGACCGTTCTTGTGACTGGCGCCGCCGGCTTTATCGGGTATCACACGGCCAAACGATTGGCTCAACAATCTCAGCAAGTAATCGGCATCGACAACCTCAATAACTATTACAGCGTCGAACTTAAACGCGCGCGATTGAAACAACTATGTGAACTGCCGAATTTCGAATTTCAATGGATGAACATAGTTGATAAACCGGCACTGATGGCATTGTTCGATCAATATCGTTTCACCGAAGTTATCCATCTGGCCGCGCAGGCCGGTGTTCGTTATTCGCTGGACGATCCGGATGCTTATGCGCAGTCGAATCTGGTGGGTTTTTTGAACGTACTGGAAGCCTGTCGTTTTCACCAGCCGGCGCATTTCATCTACGCATCAAGCAGTTCGGTGTACGGCGCTAACGGCGAGCTGCCTTATAGTGTCGACAACCCGGTCGAACGCCCGGTTTCGCTGTACGCAGCGACCAAACGCGCCAACGAATTATTAGCCAGCAGCTATTGCCATCTCTACGGATTGAAAGCCAGTGGGCTGCGCTTTTTTACCGTTTATGGGCCCTGGGGCCGACCGGACATGGCGCTGTTCAAGTTCACTCAAGCGATGCTGCAGGGCGAGCCGATCGATATTTATAACAACGGCCAGATGGCGCGGGATTTCACTTATATAGATGACATTGTCGAAGGTATCGCATTGTTGCGTTGCAAACCGCCGGTAGCGGAGAAGGAGGGCGAGGGCGTTAACAAACTGTTCAACATAGGCCGCGGCCAACCGATAGCTTTACTGGATTTTGTCGAATGCCTGGAAAAAGCATTGGGCGTTAAAGCACAGTACAATTTTCTACCGCTGCAAGCGGGTGATGTTGTCAGTACATGGGCCGATGTGTCGGCACTTGCACAATGGACAGGCTTTTCTCCACAGGTGGATGTTGCAGATGGCGTGTCCCGATTTGTCAGGTGGTATCGCGATCATTATCAAATTTTGTCCTGACATTGAATGAGCTGAAAGGCTGATGCAGGGTAGATAAAGCGAGATTGTTGATAGCTACACTAAATGACCGTTTAGTTGAGCTAACAAAAAACCTATCAAGAACGCGGAGCAGGCGATGATTGAAGCTAAACCGGATGCACAAGACGTCATCAATGACTGGATCTCGTAGCTCACGCCGAAGGTGGCTATTTCCGCCGAACCTATCAATCCGATCACCGCGCCAGGCTGGAAACAAGCGCAGGGCCGCGCTATCTGCTGACGTCGATCTACTACCTGTTGACTGAGCAATCACCGGTGGGACAGTTTCATTTCAACCGGTCCGACATCCTGCATTATTTCCATCTGGGCGATCCCATCGAATACAGCCTGATCCATGCAGACGGTTCATTGCAGACTCTGGTGATGGGCAGCGAGATTCTTGCCGGGCAACATCTGCAATTACACGTACCGGGTGGCATCTGGAAAGCTTCGCGCTTGCTCAATGGCCCACACGGATTCGGATTGATCAGCGAGGCGGTTTCGCCTGGATTTGATTTTGCTGACATGGAGATGGCTGATCGAGGAAAACTCACTGCGCAATTTCCGCAGCATCGTGCGCTGATTGAAATGCTGACGCGGGACGAAGGCTGAACGGCGCAGATTGCGCATAGGCAGTGGATCAACAACGCGTACTGAGGCTTCGCAGCAGATTGAAATGCCACGTACATCGAGGCTGATCCCGTAACACCTTGTTACGTGTAATGTATATTATGTTAAATCATGTATCCTTTTAGATATAGCAGCTCTGTCACCTGTGCCTGAAAACCGGGATTTGCCTTGAATTACCAGAATCAAGCCAAATCAAGGCCTTGCATTCCCTTCCTTCGCACCTTTCGAGCTTTCAGGGGTTCCAGCGTCCAAATCCTGCAGACCTGAATACCAGAATCCCAATCTCTCCAGTCCGCCAGTTCTGTCACTGTGATCAGCGGCAACAACTATTTTAGTAGACCGCCGAACGTTCGCCACAAGCGCATAACCAGTCTACGCTTCTCCTCATGGAACGGCTGACCGCTGGCGCCTCAACTTGCAAGGATGATTCGCAAACACCAAGGCTCAGACTCGCATGCGCCGCAGTCACCGTCCGTAACACCCGCGTTGGCGCCAATACGGACGCTGACAACTTGAGTCCAGACAAGCGCCGCCCGAACAACACCAAGCGCCCCCTAATCCGATCAGGACGGGTTTTACATGGCTGAGCCACAACCGCCATATCCTCTGTTCCCGCCTTTAAGCCTGCTCAATGACCAGGCACGATCTGCGCTTCCAATCAATTTGGAGGTGCTGCAACGCTTGGAGGCAACACCCGAGCACCTGCATGCCTTGGCAACATGGCGAACCGGGGTAGATTTCCTCGTGCGAGAGTCAGCAAAGCCCGGATTCGAAGAGCGTCACTACAAGAAACTGTGCCCGATACTCGAGTCCATGATGCATTGGAGTTGGACAGTCCGCGACAAGCCTCTGCATGACTGGAACAGCGCCGATGCCAAGTTGTTCATGACGTTCATCATGCGACCCCCGATTACTTGGGTAACCATCCCCGGGTGCAGTCGGTATTCCAAGAAAACCAAGCAAAACTTTGCGAACAAGTCGATCGACCCCACATGGCGTCCAATCATCCGCCCGACGCTCAAAGGCGATGACCCTGGGCTGAGCTCGAAGCATCACCGCAACTGGTACATGACGCATGGGCGCGAATACTTCGACTTCCTAGCGCGTCCCGCGAATGCCGCAACTCCAGTCCCAACCGCTGCAGCATATATCGCTGATACAACTACCGCCGCCACGTCCCAGCAACAGGATAAATCTAAAAATCCATTCCAGGACATGGCGCCTAAAGACTACGAATTCCGCGTCGAGAAACCCCAGGCTGTGTTCTCGCCGACCCAGCTCAGTGATTTTCTGGATATTGCTGAATCGCTTGCAAGCTACAACGAGAAGTGGGAGCCGCTCTTATTCCTCACAGCCCTAGCAGTCTTCTCGGAGATTCCCATGCGGGCTGTCGCAGCAACGCAGACCATCAAGCCCACCTTTTCCTATTTCAAACCGCAGCCTCCGGATTCTCCCGACGCGATTCAGGCCCGTCCTAGAACCGATTTTGCCAAGAATTACTCCAAGTCCCAGCGCGTGTTCACCAAAGGCCCAGGTCTGTTCGAGAGCCCGCTTTACTTGCGCCGGGGGTTCGCACTGGATCCCCGATTTGAGGGCTATTTTCAACGCTATGCTCACTTTAGACATATAAAGGAACCCGCCGTGAGCTCTCAGAGCTTCCTCTTTCCGCAAGAGAATGGCCTGGATGCTTATGGCTACGGTAGCCTCATTGAGATTTTCAGCGAGTTTTGTGCAAGCATTTTGTCAACGCTCAGGTCTAGGCCCAAAGCAACACTCGCCAACTGGAAAGGCTCGGACAAGCTCGATCCTCAGGCGTCGTTGACATTCAATGAGCTGCGAGCATCAGCCAAGCGCGCGGGCATGATTCCCGAGTCAACCGCCTCAGGTGTTGCAGATGAGGATCCGAGTGTTTGGCCAGATATTGGTATCCGCCAAGCCTTGTCCCGCCGAATTGTGTTCAATTTCGCTGACTGATAAAAGCTTGATCCGCCCTCCTCCTTTTGCCTGTTTTTACCCTTAGGACGCTGCCGCCACCGGACAACGAGAAGCACAGATAATTGGTCAAGGGCGTGGCTCTACGAGCTCGGCTGTCGTAAATCGAGCCTCCCGCGAAGCGGTAGTCTCGACCCTGCGGGCTTCCATCCTCACGCCTGCGCGCTCCGCTTGCCAGAGTTTTAGGAAGTGGGCATCGCACGGATCGCACTACGAAGGCTGGCCTCTAAACCAACCCCCTGGAGGCGGTACTACCAGCCCTCACGCTGCATTAAGCTTGCGCAACTGTGCCCCAGCTACTTTCCTCGAAGGGCCGCCCTAAGCAGAATGTCGGAGGCGACGTTCCTAACGGGAGAAACGGTGTAGCCGCCACACGGATAACTGCACGCCAGGTAGATCAGCGCAACCCAAACCCCATCTGCTTCAGCTCCTCAAGGTGGCCTTCACGCTCCATCAATACAGAGACCTGATCATGGAACTTTACCGAAACGTCCGGAAGTATTTTGCCCTTGGCGTCCTTTTACTGCCCATCAGCCTTTCGGGGTGTGTTTCTCAGCACGACTTCACGGGAGTCTCCGTCGCGGAACCTTCTCAGCAAATTGGTCAGTCACGCCAGTTAAGCACTCTAGACGGTCGCCTCCTCAACGTTGTTCCTTACTATGAAAAAGACGGGCACATCGCGACATCGGGGTACATCGCAGACATGCTGGGTCTGGAGGGGAAAAGGATTGGAAGCCTGTCTTGCTACAGTCAGGCGCCTGATGATCTGGCACTTCGTTACTCAGCCCCTGCCGTTGGCATCTGGGGTTTGCCGGATTACACCGGTTATAGGCACGACATAGTGAATAGTCTGCATTCGCTGCATGGCGGCAATGCTCAGGCCGTCGCCATTCGAAGAAAAAAGCTTGAGGCGCTCGTGCATCAATCATTCACCTCTGGGCAGCCTGATTGGCAGACTGGGTTTCTAATTCACGCTCTGGGTGATAGCTACGCTCATGTCTACTCGAAAAATGGGCAGCTTCACGCTTACGGCGAGTTCGTAGGCCATGCTTTTGAAAATACTCGATGGGGTGAGAGGCCGGATTCAATATTCGTTAACAGCCACGCAGAAATCTATCTGAGCTACGTCTCTGCTCTGTTTCGAGCGCTCAGCCCAGCAGGAGGCGCGGGTCAAGAGAGAACGGATCTGCTTGAAGCGTTCAACTTCAGGATTCGTGCGGAAGCTGCTCGGGGAGAGAGCGCGGACAAAACCGCCATCTTTGCTATGCCGAGCCGATCTGACAGTTACGTCGACATAGAGCACAGCGATGCTAACTGCAAGACAGCCTACAACGAGCTAAACGACAAGGACGTTCGAGTCTTCCTGAGGGCCCTCACAGCGATGCTCGATTCACAAGATGGTTGATCGCCCTACTCGCGCGAGCGTCGCACTGTGGAAGCTGATTGGGACAGCCGGACAGGTGTCGACCACGAAGGCAGATATTTTCAGTATGTTGCAGCGACGCTTGCTCCATAGGCATCATGAAATAAAACAACAACTATAAAGGCAGTACCCATTGAGCTTCCCAACCGCAACAGTTTTCGCCTTCATTCCACCGCAGTCTCAAGGCTTGGATTCTGCGCCATACGGTAAGAAACTGGACAGCCAAGGAGAATCAATCTTCCAAGCGATCGGGATCTCCTATTCGATCCTGGACAGGATGATTGCCCACGATGCCAGCTGTGCGAACGCAGCGACGGAATTCTTCGTGACGGTGCTGATGAAAGACGGTTGGTCATGGGATACGTCACGTCAATTGGTGATGGAGACTGATTGGACGCATCGGATGTATCGAGCCTGGAGCGTTTTGAATGTGCAGAACCGCGAGGACGCAGTGGCGCTCGATTATGAGGTGTACCAGAACTATTGGCCAAACCTGGACTTTTGCGATGGTGGGTATGAGGCAAAGATGCAGAGTTGGATCTCTGGTTCTTTGACGGCCTGAGACATCACAGGATTTCTCCCTCCGGAGGTGAGCTTTTTCGCACTAGCTAATCACCCCGATTCAACAACGTCGGAGAGCCTCAGCGACGCTATCGCCAATCTGCGTTAGCCCGAATCTGCCTGCCATGTCAGTCAGGTGCTCCCGCACTCGGAGCTTGAGTTCGCTGGGATGGATCGCTGCTATGAGGCTGGCGATCCCTCAGTAGTTCACCCCCAGCCACCCGTATAGTACTGACCCTGTGGAGCTGCTGAGCACATGGCAGCATACGCAGTTAGAGAAGCTGCGTGGGCCTAGACGACATGCGTGCTACTCAAAATCGTCCGGGCTTTAGTGTGGAAACGGTGTCCCCTACCCCAAGCTCGATCCTGGTTCCTGCCGCAGCTAGGTTGATCAGGAGTAGCACATCATGAGCGGTTGCCTAAGCTCGGGGGCCATGTGCTTGGTGATCTCTTCGATCACCCACGCAGCGCATGGCCAAAGTGCCTGCACAGCGAGCAGTACGGCGAAGACTAGAAAAGCCCTCAACAAATAGTCGTGGGCGAGCTTGATATGGCTCACCTTAGCGTTGTTCCCCGGGTAATTATCAATCACTTTGAGAGCAATGTTCTTCGCGAGGCTGGCTACAGGCTGAGCTGTGCTCCAGGACTGAGAGATATCGTTGGCTCCGACTGTGTTCGCTGCACTCACTCGAAGCACGCAGAACGCACTATAGCCGGCGCGTAGGACATAGATCACCGCAAGGGCGAATACGATCAGTGATATGGCTCCCAGGACTCTATTGGTCTTGTCGCTCCACAAACTTGGCAGCAAGGAAACTAGCACGGGTATAAGCGCGGTCACTGCCGCCAGGTACACACCTGCTTTGGTGTCAGCCCCCTTGCGCCGCTCCTGCTCCGCATCGTACATACGGCGAGCTTCTTCAAGTGCGACTTCGCTTTGCGCGTTCCAGTCACCATTACTGACCGATGCCTTCCACCTGTCGCGCATCTGGTTGTTTGCTGCAATTTGAGCAGGCGAAGGAGGTACTAGAGTCGGCCAGAGTATGTCCCTATCAAACCAACCCATTTTTGATGCTCTCCAGTTCATCAACAATTGCAGTGGCAATCGGGTATCCAGTCTGATTCTCAATCCAAGCCCACTGCCCGTTGGGGTTGATTTCTAAAAACCAGAGCTTTCCATCTCGATCACACACCAGATCGATAGCTCCGTATCTTAGATTCATCCGTCGAACCAGTACTCGACATTGTTCGGCTACCTCATCCGGCAGGCTGATTGCTTCATGCTCCAAATCAGGATGACTACCTTTGCGCCAATCAACCTCCGTGTCGCCCTTTTCCTGAGACCAGATAGCTGTTGCGAAAACTTGGGAACCCACTACCGTTACACGGACATCGTATTTTTTGAGCACCTCAGTTTGAATGATCAGGGGAGCAAGACCGAGGGCTGGTTCATCATCTGTGGTCAAGGGCTGCAACCGTGAGGTGAACATCACCTTTTCCAGCGCACCCGGTAGAACCGCTTGGCGCAAGGGCTTCCCAATTGCACGGCCCCCTGCTGTCAGGGGCTCAGCCGACTTCAGTTGGTTAGTGATGGTTGTGCTGGGGATGTTGAAACCAAGCTGGTGGGCAACGATGAGCTGCCGAGGCTTGTCTTCAGCGAGAAAGATCTGGGTAGGGTCGCTCAACCATCTCCCTTCCAACCGGAAATAAAGGCTTTTGAGGAAGCTGCTCCATTCCGCTTCAATGTAGGCACGCTGGCCTTGATCCTCGACAAGTGCCGGCGCTTGGGGAGCGCCTGGGCGACGGAAGTATGCGGCCTTCACATCTCGCCCGGAGATTTCTCGCCCCTCGAATTCAATAGACCAGTCGTCCATGGCGATGCAACCCATGGAGCTTCGGGATTGGGGGAGTAATTCGGTATTTAGCCTGAAGTAAGGCAAGCTCCGTTTCTGAAGCTCTGCTACCACGAAATCCATTGTGATATCGCGGCGGTTTGTCACCAACAAAAACATGACGACGAGCCTCAGTCTAGGTAGAAACGTTGGTCTAGGCCGAACAGCGGATCACCCGGATCATCGTTTTCGAGCTCAGCTTCGGTCTTGGTCATTAGCTCTAGCATGGCGTAGCTGCTACCCGGATCGTCCTCTTCTACCACCGTGTCGGTCTTGGTCACCAACTGAAGCAGGTGTGATCCGCACCCATTGTTGCTCAGGTCATCATCACTCTCTGGAGCAGCGTGCGTCTTGGTCAACGTCTCGAGCGTGACGAAGGAATCATCGTCCTCTTCGGTGTTTACTTTGGTCTTGGTGAGAAGCTCATCGAGCGCACCGCGAGTGATGATGGGTTTCACTCCATCGATTGTTTCCACCACCCACATGTCGTGGAGTGGGGAGTAATAACCTGGCAGGTGATCCGAGCCTGTTCTGGGCACAGCGGTTTTTGCAAGCAAAGGAACGACGCCCTTTGCTTGATCTGTCGTGAAGGTGGGCATCCAGCTGAACTCCTGTATAGCGATTGGTCAACATATCATGACAGACGTCTCCCCAAGCTATCTTCAACACTCGGAGTACCCCAATCTTGAGATGGGTCAAGACTGCAGTGAATGCGAGTCTGGCTCAAAAAACGAATGACCAGCTATCCACCCTCAACAGGACAGGGCCATTTGTACGTACGCTGCAAATCGGCTGCTTCTGCAGCGGGCCACGCAAAAACTGCGTAAGCAGCAATCGCTGCTGCAGAGGGAGGTTCCAAGCGTCATTCATCAACTGCGGAAAAGTAGGCAGCCTTTCGCTCAGACGTGACGTTCGGCAACAGATCTTCGACGGGTGAGAACTTAGCACTGAAAACCCCGTTGACCATGGCGAATTCGGACGGCCTGATTCCAGCCCAGAAGAGCACAAGATCCTTATCCCCAGTGCAAAGCAGAATCTTCTCATCCGGGAACGCTGCGAACAGGTGCATCAGCACTTCAAGCGATCGGAGGTCGGCCAGAGCGTTGTAGGCGTCCTCAACCGTATATTTCCTTACGTTAAACTTGAGCAACCCTTTGGCCGGACTCTTACCATTTGGGACACATACAGCGCTCAAGGCAGCCAGCACGACAAGTGACCGTACTGGGACTTCACATGCTTTCGCGGTGGCCAGCACTTCATCCCAGACCTCATTGACACGTCGCGCGGCTATCGGAGCCCGCAGTTTCGGCGCCAAACGCGTCAGGAATTCCTGCTTGCGCACCATGCCCGCCTCGCTGTCGCGAATGAGGCCCCTTACCCCTTCAAGACTACCCCGCCCGATCGGTACTATCTGAGCCAATGGCAATGCAGCGTTAATAATTTCAGTTGCGACGTCGAACTGGTGTTCGATGCTCGCATCGTCGGGATTTCTCTTGAGATTGCCTTCAAGCACATACAACAGGGGATTGATTCGAACCTTGCGGCCAATGAGAAAATCAAGGAAATCCTTATCCTCCAATTTTGTTTTCTCCCCAGCACGAAATCTGCCGGCCAACTCGCTGAAGACGCATCTGTCAGGGAGCACAATCATCGAATCGCTGAACGCGATGCCGGAAGGTAGCCAGCCATCTCGCACCAAGCCAAGTGCCCTGGACGAGTACGGGCTATCCAAAACTGCGCTGACCGAAACCTGGGTCTCTAATGAGAGGTCTAGCAAATTGCTCTGAATGACCCGAGCATTCGCTAGGCGCAGTGGCATGACTAGGGGAGTACCCAGCGTATGCCCTATAAGATCTGCATACCCCAAGCCACGGAACTCAATATCAGCAAATGTCGCACTACGTCCAGTCGCAACTCCGCTCTCATCGATTTCTTGGTAGATAATGACCCGCTCGCCCGCGTCATCGGGCGCCACCAGTTCTTTTGATAGCTCATCAGAGTTGAAGCTTACTGGGGCCATGTTGCTCCGTTGCCATTGAGGCATTCTGAAAAACGTACGACGAGCCTTTCTCCAAAAAGCCGTGCCAGCGTCTGGTCAGATGAACGCGCTGACCGAGGCCCGGATCATCAAGCAAGAGGCTTGTGATAGACGATGGCCACATCCTCACACAGCGTCTCATCCGCCATCCGGATGGGTGAAACTTTCACCCGTTCGACAATCACCGTCGCAAATCCGGGGAGTTCAGGCACATCACCATCGCCGAAATGCGGATGGCAGAGAACACCATCAGGATTCAACAGCGCCCGCATTTTCAGAGCTCGGGTCGCTCGCTGATCCTGCTCACAGTGAAGCCCTTCAACTTGAGCGCCCTCCTCCATGTGATAGTCAAAGGGGTCGAAGAAAATGAAGTCGTAGTTCCCTTCGATGTGACAGCGGTTCCAGTCACCGCAAAACGGTTGCACTGAAGGATGGCGCTGGGAGAAAGCTAGCAGGTCTTGGTAGATGGTGGACTCTATTTCAAAAATGTCGTGACGCTCGGGTTTGAGGTACTGCTGGATCAACGTAGCGGAGATTCCTAAGCCAAACCCTATCTCAAGTACAGTACGAGGATTGAGGTATGCAAGCCTCGAAAAAAGCATTTCAAAGTACGCTTCTTCAGTACGTGACATAACCACCTGACCGTTCCAGACAAGGACATCGCTGTTTTTTTCGTCAAACTGCAACTCCAACGAACTCACAGGCACCTCGTCGAAAGTTCTCACCGCTGTAGAAGGTCGAGTCTGAGTGACATGTTCGTGCGCACCCTCGTCGTGAGTGTCTGAAGAAGCCTCAGCGTGTTCAGGTTTGGCATGTCGGTTAGTATCTCGATACCAGACTAAAACGAGCTGGGAGTCGCCTGTCGGCGCCTCTATGAACCCGGCATGCTCAGCCGCCTTGCGTGACGCCAGATTGGACTTACGCATGTGCGCGTAGATGACATCGTATTGGCTGTTCTGACAGCAGTACTGGTAAGCGCTCCGGCCAATCTGTCGCCCTTGGCTTGGTCGGTTGAGGAAGACATGGAACGACGCGTGACGGCCTCGAACCTCGTCCTCCACCAGATTTATGTATGCGATGCCCGCCCGCTTGCCTTCAACCGAGATGACCCAAGCTTCTCCCCCGGGCCCTCCGCCGCGCTCTCGGCTTCCCGGAGTGCGCGTAAACTCCAGATCTTCCGGCGACACCGGGCCCAGTTTAGACTTCGCTTTCACCGGAGGGGGCTTAGGAGTCGTCCGCGCTGTTACCTTGGATCTTGGAGTGCTCACAGATCGCCCCACGGCTGCTCTCCCAGACCAATCAGAAGCCGGTCACAGCTCTCAGCCCAGAATTCCGCAGGGAAAAACCCAGGGGAAAACGCGATCACGATATCAACGAGTCGTTCGGCCAGGCCGTGACGGTGTAACGCTTTAGTCAGTACATCGATTCTGCTCAGAATCTGCGGCAGCGTATCGTTTAGCGGGCCAGGATGATCAATGTGATCGCTATCTCCATCGTACCGGTTGCAGAAGTAATCCATGTCCACGTGAAGAAGAATGGGGGCGCGAGATTTCGACAGGCCTTCAAGCCACAAATCAAGGTCATGGGTAAATCGGTACCGACCATGCCCAGTCCCCTGACCATCAGCGATGAGCGAAACAGCGGGACGCAAAGCGGACGGGTCAAGCAGGGTATCAGCCACGGACTCCAGTATGATCTGCGAGTCGGTAGTTCGAGTGCATTTGGGCCCTTGGCAGAGATGCCGCACTTCGGTGTCGGGATGCCTGTGCAGAAAGGGTGTGAGGAAGCTTCCCATGCCCAATGCTCCACTCATGATGGCATCCGTTACTGAATGCGGCACATGCAGGTCGACAAGTCGGCAACTGATGGGATCAAACCAGCCGTCCGGACGGTTGAAGAAGCGAGGCGCATCCAAGTCTTTATGATCATCGACGTGGAGTACGACGATATCTTCATGTTGAGGAGTTCGCGCTAGCCACTCGCTCCAACTTTGCAAAGTCCACGTGTCGTTGAGGGCTAACAACACCCTTCCTCTGCGCTTACGGGCTTTGGCCATATCCTGATATTGAATATCTGCGGCCCACCATGCCAGCCCTTCATCGAGTCGAGGGTCGACATACCGATTAGGGTCATCAGACCAACTCAAAGACAGTGCCCACCGCTCATCGATACAGGTTGCTTGCGCATCTTTGTCACAAAAGTAGTCGCGAAGCTGGGCATGTCTCTGATGCAGATCAGCCGACAGGCTGGACAGCGGGACGGTAAGCTGCGAACTCATCTGTCGTTATCCCCTCTGTGGATGCAACGCGCAAAACCTCTAAAAGGTGCTGTCCAACATCAGTCAATGGGCATTCCTTAAGGGTCTCAAATGCTTGCTGAAGGTGTTGGTCGGTGTCCGAGATTTGATTTATAGCCCGTGAGATCATCTCGATAGGGCCATGCTCAAGGACGTGGAGCCAAAAACGCCTCAGTTCGACGAACACGAAAACCGCATGCAGCAAGCCTGAAGGGGGCCGTAGGTCTTCCCGCCAAGGAGAAACGACCTGCGCGCTGGTGTGCTCAACCGTGGCGGAATATCGCTCAAGCAGGTAGAGCTTTTGATGTCGGTGTTCATGGATCAATGAGTCCGCTAGATCATAGGGATCAATCAGTCGATCACCCTGAGAAATCGACACGTACAACGCCCCTGGAACAGAGTTGTCGCTAAAGGAAACAATCTTGCGTGGATCTGCACTCGGGTCACGGATGAACTGGATAGCAGTGCAGGCAACCTGCATTTCAGAAGCGAGCGCCGGACGCCATGCCTTTACGATGGCCATGGCTTGGCAAACCAGCTCCCTGCCCTTTGCCGCGAGCTCTTCACCCTCGAAATAGATGGAGGTGCCGAACGGTGCCCTTAGCCACAAATCATCCTCTGCGACCGAAAAACCATCGCAATCGTGCTGCGTCTCACTGTGTAGAAGCCCAACCAAGTAGTCAGAAGTCGCTTGAATAGGCTGTCCATCGACGGCCAATAATGCGTGCCCCCTGCTTTGAGCTACGGCAGCACCCGCCCAAGCAATGGCACCGGCCTGCCGCGCCTTAAGCGCGAATAAATTATCGTCCAAGTAGCGCAACTGCATTGCCCTCGGATCCTCAGGATATAAATCCAATGCTTCATGCAGCCCGTGTACCGCATCAACTTCGGCACCTGTAATCAGCCACCCAAGATGGGGCGCCGAGGTCTCGGCTAATTCAAACTGAGCAAGATCAAAGGTGTCTGGTAGCGGTATGTGCTCCCGTCCCTTCCATTCCTCAATCAAATGTTCGTTCAAGCGCTCGGTGATGTGAGTCACCAACCGCTTCATCTCATTGCAGTAAACGGTAGGATTGACGAAACCGTCTTGGCCGAATCGGTGAGGAAGAGAGCCGCCACCGCAGATGTCGACGATTCCACAAGATTGGCATGCTTCTGACAACCCTTCTTTGCGCAGGTAGCGCCGGTGCTGCTCGATGGCCTGGGATTGAGCCACATCAGCGATCGGTGTATCCAAGACAGAGCCAATCAATCGGGTAGCGCCATCCTGTGTGACCTTCAAAACATCAAGGTCGTGATAAGTACCGTCGGTTTCGATGGACAGCAGGCTCACGTCACCAAAGCCAAACGCATCCGTCCCCGAGGGCAGTCCCGCACAGACATCCAGCAACGCTTCGAAGGTGCGCAGGGGAATGTGTGGGTAATGGTCAAACCAAATATCGAAGGCGTTCACAAGCCACTGCTCGTACAAGCCAGGATCCTGATTCCTGCCCGGCGGTGGCCGGAGCCAGTGGGCATCGGGAAGCAGAAAGTCGAGACGCGGGATCTTGAACTGATCGAAATAGCTGAAGAGTTCGCTAGCGCTGGTAGAGGTGTCAACGACTGCGATCACGCCGGCGAAGATGGAGGGGTAATTTTGCAAGCGGATGAGCGCCTGCTGGGTCTGTTCAAAGCTTGAACGCCCCTTACGGGTCAAACGGTGTCTGTCATTCGCGACTTTTGGGCCATCCAAGCTCAGTGAGACGCCAATGTCCGCTGCAGCCAAGACCTGGAGTACCTCGTCAGTCAGCAGCAGCCCGTTAGTTTGCAAACTGACGTCAACCGGAATGGGGCAAGTAGAGCGCAGTAGTGCCGCGAAGTCCGCCAGCGTTTGTGCCCCTGCCAGCAGCGGCTCTCCCCCATGAAGAATCACCGCGCACTGTTTTAATTCCGTTTGAGTCACGTACTGCGCAAGCCGTTGAGCAAATGCTTCGCGATGCTCAGCAGAGAGAAATTTGGGCATGGAACGCCAACTCTGATCTGCATGATGGTAGACGTAGCAGTAATCGCAATCGAGATTGCATCTCGATGCCACCTTTACCAAAAACGACGAGATTTTAGCGGCGTCCATGCAGGCGACTCACGAACGGTTGTGGCGATGATGCATACGGTCATAGCTGGTGATGACCTGACCGACATCCACCTCGCTCAGCACCCGCGAGCGCAGGCGCTGTATGGCCGGATTGGTGCTTTGACCTTTGGACAAGCGTTGACGAATGGCCGAGGGGGCCGGGTGTTCGACTTTGGCAGCTGCTACGGGCATAACCTACTCCTTGCATGTTGAAGTGCCATCACAATCACAGAAATCAGTGAGAATTTCAATAAATGGATCCATTTTGTAACAGATCGACATTTTGATGGTTTTCAAAGCGAATTTAGGTGCAATGTTCCAGAAATTCCCCATAAATAGTCGCAAAATTCCCTCCAGAATAGCCATCCTTGTTCGTCTTAACAGCCATAAATGGAGCATGGTATGCGTGAATCATCACGATAGTCCGTCACTCCATTACTCAGGCATTCGAATGAGCAGCTTTGTAGATCATAAGACCGCATGTACCGTTGGCTAGGTGACAAATTTGGTGAGCTTGCGTGACTATCGAAACTCAACCCCTGCCACGCCAACGCTGCAACCTATTTTGATCGGGAGTTGGCTCTCATTCGAGATATCCGAATGGAGACCGAGGCTAACAAAGCGCCCGTAGCGTGGCACGCCGCCTCGAGGAAATTTCGTTACCATGAACGCTAGACGGCTATACACAGGTACTTTGATTTGTCACCAAAATCGCTTACCGCCCGCGAGACGTGTCAAGTGCTTCGCGACATCGCCTTTAGCGTTCGCACGATGCGCCGTTTGGGCGAGAAATCATGGACTGACATCTACTGCGGCATGGTTACCGTTGAAGTCGATGGCTGGGTCATCACGTTCTACAACGATTGCGACTCGCTCGGCTACTGCGATAGCTGCTATTGCCCGGATGGCCGTGCGTATCTCTTCGATTCGTCAAAGCAATTTGGTACTGATCCGGTCGAGCTGCTAAGTACCTGGGAACATCGCCAGCTAGAACAGATGCTCGCAGGTCTTTGTTTGGCCGTGGCACCCCCCCAAGATATCTTCACTCAAGATAACGTTCGGCCATATATTCAGAAAATATCTGGGATGTTGGCCGGGTCTGCGGGCGCCAGGTGCTGCGCCAGCAAACGCAGCTTGCCCAGCAGCTCATCGAAGGTCACGACTTCGACGTCCTTGCAGGCATTGCGGAATATCTCGAAGCTGCGCCGGCGGCCTTCCTCGGTTGGCTTGGTACCGGCAATGACAACGCACCTCGCTGTGTCTGGATTTAAGTCTCGCATCGTTGGATCTCGGAGGTGCGACAGCCAGTTAGAACGCATTAGGCCTTGCTGATGTAGCACCTGTGTAATTGCTCCGCTGAGCTGCAGATTCGGGCCGAAGACATCCCGGTTGCGATACGGTCGGCTTTGCATCAACGGGGTGGAAGGTTTCTTGATTTCGACGATGGCCAGTTCCCGTCCTTGTGAGAAAAGCAAATCGCCAATATGAGCGCCAGCTCCGTTAATCGTAGAACCTTGGGCATGGAACTGGGTATGCAGAAGCGCCACAGGGCGTGAGAACACCATCGCTAGGATGAACAGGTTGGCTTCGAAAAACTGCTGCCAGTGCCCCTCGCTGAGGTTCTGGCCTAGCATGGTCGCGAACTTTTCGATCATCACGGCCAACGTGACCCTCTCGATCTGCGCGTGCAATTCGAAAAGCTCGCGAGGCGCTTCCTTGGCCAACATCTCAACGCCGACCTTCACCTCCTGGAGCTGATGACGCCGCGCTCGAACAGCCGCACGTGCAATCGGGTTGCTGACTCTACGACCCTTCGTATCGCTCGCCAGCACAGGACGGCTGCCTTCAAAGACTACATTGGGCATCAGCGTCGGAAACACCTGGCTCATCACCCAGTGCAACTGGGCTGACGTCTCACTCTTTTTTCGGGCCCGGGTAATCCGCATGCATGTTCTACGGCATTCATCCACCTTCGCCTCACTCACAAAGACAATGTCGTCTGTGATCGAAGTGTCACTATCATCCGATATGACTAGGGTTTTTAAACTAGGAGCGAATCGCAAGCCTCGCCAAAACGGGGTGAGTTTTTTCACAAGTCCCAGACCCTCATCGCAGGAATCAAACAATTTCCGAGGGAGGCTGACGTCAATGTAGAGGACGGCGTCTTCAGGTGTCTGCGGAAGGTCGCGCGTCGAGTGATGGCTATACATGATGCAGCCCAGGGTTCCGTTTTTCGGGCCTCGATAGCGCTGGGTGTGAGGGTTGGTATAGATGGGGTACATCGTGATCCAGCCTGGCTCAATCGTGGCTAGCCGATGCCATCTGTCTTCGGGCAATGCCTGCCATTTGTCCAAGGAGATTTTGTCAAAAACTTGGAGGTACAAGTCAACGCAAAAGCCGCTTTCCAATGGGCGACGGACTGTAATGAAACTGGGGTCTAGAACGTCCTCTCCATTCCAGGTGTCCTGCGCGGTTTGCTGAGTGCCTTCCATAACTCTCTCCATGTCTAATGCCGCACCATTCGCGTAATAAGTAGAAACGCCGTCCTAATTCCCGCAACACTTTGAATCCGTACTACAGAACCGAGGAGCACTGGGCAAGAAGCCATGAGGTCATTCTGAGCGTCCACTTGTATTCCATCTTCGATCGGGCCTGCTCATCTAATCGTTGTGTGGGGGGAAGCACTTCGGAGGTAAAACCGCGCAAGTCAAGGATGGCGAGTCCGCCTTGCATGATGCAAGACGCACAGAATCACAGGGACGGCCTAAGCGTAGCGATGATGGAGCCTGGTGCGTTTGAAAGGCGCGTAGCTGCCTGGCTGAGGAAGTAACGCGGCTGAGCGTCTGGGCAATCCATGTACGATTGAAAACTCATTGTCTCTCACCGATCCCTTAGCCAAGAACGCCAATCAAGAAATCAGCGTGCCCAAAGTGTTCAGGCCACAAACCCATGCTCTAAACGCCTGATGAACTCAATCACCGTGTCGGTCTCGAGCCTGGTTGTGACCATGTCGGCAGGAGCTTTGCCATCAAAGACCTTGACTGGGTGAGACATCCAGCGCATCGCCGCATCAATATCGCCGCCATACAGGCTCTCTGCTGCTTCGAGCACTTCCAGGTAACGCTCGTGTTGATCGGGGGACAAAGTGCTCATGAGAAAGCGCGCTCCGCTTTGGCTATGCCTCACGCCGGGCATGTGGCTGGGTCGAGCTGTGATTATCGTCGATTGCTTGGCAGGCGTCTGCTGCCATTTGGGATGCGCCGGCGGTGGACTGCTTCAGAGGAGTAGTGCTCGGGCTTGCACGCTTCAGCGCCAATTGTCCCCGCATTCAATGGCCTGCAGTGTCGAGATCTCGCATCATGCCCGTATATTCTCCGTGAGTGAGAAGCGCGGGAAGTCTGTCTGGCGTCACGGCGACTTCTTGTATGCGGCTGATCAATCGGCGTCGGATTGATCCAACGGCGACCGTGCATGCAAAAAAATCAACCTAACATGACACTATGGGAAGCTCCAGCGCAGCACCCGTTGCGTGAGACAGGTCGTGTTTACAGGGCCACGCGACTGACGAACTGAGAGAATTACGCCTGTCCATTGCCTTCTAAGTACGACAGGTAGCCTGCGACTCCTGCCCAGCCCCCCAAGCACACGGTGGTTGCTAGGTCGGTGCGACATCGGTACCTACGGTGTACCTCCAAAAACGCCAGGAGGGCGCCCCTCAGGGGCGTCCACCGGACTAGCCTGCCTAACCACCGCAACTGCACCCTACTCGCCGGCCTACCAGATTTCGTCCGGATCGGAGTCGCCGGCTGTGCCAGCTGGCCGCGCGCCCGTCCCCGGCTCGTCCTCATCATCATCCTCATCGCCCTGTTCAGCGGAGTCAAAGTACTCTTCATCCATGTCATCGAAGTCGAACTCGTCTTCGATGGCATCGTCGGAGTCGAAATCGAAGTCGTTGAGCGCTGATTGCTTGAGCTGGAAGATAGGCGGAAGCTGAGCCGCTTCACTGTAAAAACCTACGCCAGCCGCCAGCATTGCGGCGAAGCATGGTTCTCCCTGGATGAATTCAAGGTTTGAGTTGGAAAGCCAACGCCGGCGCCCGCCTTCATAAGCCAGCATCCAATTGTTGCCCACAAGCGCCTGTCCCGTTGCCAACGATTCGAGATCGGCAAGATTGAGCTCTCCGGCCACCAAACCTGACTGATTCAGATCCAGCGCGATGAGCGAGCAAACGGAGCTCTCCATCTGGAGCACTTGCTGTACCAGTGGCGCCTCTAGGGAGATCCTGAGCTCCTTGCACAGCCATAGTAGCCAGGCCGTCTCACTGTGATGGTTCGCTGCCGAGGCTGACCCGAGGAGGTTTCTGCAGAAATCGCCCAGCGCCTCCCGGTTCAATTGATACTGATGGCGATGGTAAGTCACCAGGATCTGGGTGATCACCTGAAGTGTGTTGGGAAATCCATACCCGCATTTGAGCAGGTAGGCTTCGGCGATGGGCCAGTTGGATTTCTTGATAATCGTGGACGAAAGCTGCTTCAAGCCATACTTGACCAAGCTTTCGTCCTTGAACCGCGCCTCCAGCGAGAACAGCACCTCAAAATAGTGGTGGATGTCGTCTTTTTGCTGACGGCGCTTCGGTGAGACAACCAGCTTTTTGAGGGTGTATTTCCAGGACTCCTGGACGAGCTCGCGGACTTCAACAATCTTCGTTTTGGATGCATTGATCTGCAGTTCAAAGGCGCTGACGCACTTGATGATGACGGCCAGCGCGCGTTCTGCCTCTTCCCTGGTGTTAAAAAAGAACGTGAAGTCATCGACATAGCGGAAGCCTTTGGGCCAACCACCCAGCGCGTCTCGAATGGAATCGTCAATCGCGACGCCTATCATCTCGGCAATGATGTGGGACGTATCCGGGCCAATCGGCAACCCAATGGTCTGCCCATCCTGCGTGCCCATGCAGCGCTGATCCAGGGCGTTACCGAAGAACTGGTCGGATTTGCCCCTGTTTACCTTGGCTAGCGCCTTCGAGTGTAAAGCCCACGGAATTGTATGGGTGTAGATGGTGGGGAAATAGCTCGAGATATCGGTGACCAGCGCATACCGTGCTCCCGCAGAGCGGCGCACTCGTTCCTCATACAGATCGGTGAATTTCGTCAGCTCAATCGCCCGCAGCGACCCCCCAGCCCCGGGAATGCTTCGAGAGATTGCACTCTTGCTGAAATGCTCTTGGATTTGCGGCCAGTACCGGCAGATGTCCTTGGCCAATCCATAGAAATTGACGGGGTTGGGTATAGAGGTGGTACGTCTGCTGTATGACGACCTCGCCACCGAAAATCGTTCGGACTGGGAAAGTATGCGCCCTCTTCCGTCCAGGGCCTCATCCCAGGAAGCTTGAAGCGCCTCGATGTTTTCCGCCAATTGGGTGGTGCTAAACCCGACTGGAAGCTGGATCGGGAAATACCCTCTAGAAAGCAAGTCCTGTAGCTTCATGGCTCTCCCTGGCAATCAGGTGTGTGAGTGAAAGGCCTCAGTTTTGCAGGCTCAGTCTTTCCAGTAGGCATTCAACCCCCACAAGGCACACGTTTCAATCACATGGATGACGGCGGTGGTGACAACCCAGTAGGTATATGCCATGAAAGTTTGGTGAAGGCTACTCGAGGACGCCGCTTGGCGAATCTTGCCCCTGCTGCACTCATGCCGCTTATCGGATCCCGGCTCCACGCCACGAAGGCCAGATGAGGCAGCGCGCCAAGCTATATGGGGTTTTCATCAGCGAGCGGCGCCAAGGTGCAACCCGTGACCCGACCAGTTGTCTTGCGATAATCCATAAATTGAACCAGCCTCCTTGATCCGGTGGTACGACGTGCAGAGCACGATGCTCCGCAGAGACACATGCTTCCAACTCAAGGGGGGCTTATGGACTCAGTCGATAGCAACGCCCAACACTTGCTTGGCCTGATCGTGAAGGCCGCGCAGCTCGATGCCCATCAACAAGCCGAGCGACACGACCTGTTGCGTCAGGCCAGCGCCTTGCTGTGGTGGCTGGAGCCAAGATCCCCTCCCCGCACGATCGCCAACCTCCTCTACTGCCTAAGCCTGCCGCTTGAGCAGTGGCTGGATAGCCGCCTCAGGCAAGGCTACGAGGGCACCCTGCAGTTTGCTGTGCCACGCCATTGCACTGGAAACCAATCCTCGCACTGGATGGGCGCGTGTGCAGCAGATTGTGAAAAACGTCCGCAAGGAAACTAGCAGCGGCCATTCCTGCGCCTGCTGACTACCCCCCCCTCTAAGCAGCTACACAAACCGCCATGCTGATGGTGCTTGGCATGACAGCAGCTAAACACCGACAATAACGCCCTTTCGCCAAAAGGAACGGGTTGTGTACGAAGAACGTTTCATCGCATTCGTCGACATTTTGGGGTTTGGTAAGCTCGTTGAATCCAGCGCCGTCGCCCCAGATGTCGTCCAAAAGATTTTGGATGCCCTGATGTCCATTCATCCCGACAAGATCCGAGATGAGATGCCGTTCACCATCAACCATGACAAGGTGCCGGCGGAGGAAATGGAGCAGTTCCTTAGCGATCTGCGTAGAGCGGCAGTAGCCATGAGGCAACTGGCACCTGTTGCAGTGCACTATTTCTCGGACAGTCTGGTGATTTCCGCGCCGGCGAACAATGTCATGGCGTCCCAGATGGTGCTGGACTTGCTGACAAAGCTCAGCACCATGATGTGGATGAGCCACAAGCTTCTGCTGCGTGGCGGCGTCACAGTCGGGCCACTGGTTCATGTCGAAAATGGCCCTATGTTCGGCCCGGCGATGAATCGCGCTTACTACCTGGAATCGAAGCTCGCAGTTGCTCCTCGCTTCCTGATTGACAGCCACTGCATCGAGCGCTACCGCGAAGTCGAAACGTTTAGGCTTTTCGAGTCCTTCATCCAGGAGCAGGATGGCGACTTCTTCTACGCATCCTTGGCCACTGCGTTCCGGCACATCATCAACGACTCCGCTCAAAGCACACTGGGCGAAGAATTCCTGGTGCAATACAGGTTGGCGATGCTGTCTGCGCCTGAGGAAATTGAGCGCCTGATCGCCAAGTTCAAAGACGAAACTGATATTTCGAAGAAATACGTATGGCTGGCGGAGGAATTCGCAGCGCGTATTCCCGAAGTGAGAGCGGCCTACGCCTCTGAAGAATGATCATCGTTGCGTGCGCCAACATGTGGGCAGGATGATCAGCAAGCGGAGGCACGCCATCCGCTATAAGCCCAGATCACCTGCCAAGTGTTGATCGCGCATCGTACCTGTGGCATGCCCATCGTCGATAAGGCGTCGGCGGAGGTAGTGCAACAGGTGGAAGCGCAGGGATTGGCGCATTTCAATGCCAGGGTTGAGCACATGAAAGCGGCTAGCCCGGCTTCGAATCAACGCACTGTGCAGCGCCTCCAGCCCCTCGTTACCGAGGCCTTGCGCATAAAGTCGCGATGGCGACTCAAGCTCCGGGGCTCTTTTGTAGCTCGAAATGGCTGAGTCCAGTATGTGTTCCAGATCAGCACCATAGTGCTCAGTAGCCCGCGCCCACACAGCCATTTCCAAGCATGTGTCCAATTACTGCCCTTCCCTAACCGTCACCCGCGAGATTTCGCCTGAAAGCAAGTCGCGGTAGATACTTATACTGGCGTTCGCTGAAGCGAGCACCTGGAGGGTTTAGATGTTTATTGAGTTTGACCTCAACCGCAACGATTTTGATGCTTTGATGCGGCATTGCCAAACGTACAGGCCGGAAACCGGGGATGCCCGTGAAGATCAACGCTTGTTCGATGCGCTTGAAGCGCTGTTGGAAGCCATGCGGGGGTCAGATCAGTCCCCTGACAGCTGAAGCTAAGAGCCCTGCCCTCCGAGATCCATGGCGTGCACTTGATGCGCAGATGTCTATGTGGGCGCCAGCTGGGATATCGAGACGCGGATGGATTATGTACGCTGAGCAGATATCAGATCTGCCGAGAAATCGTGTGTCTTCAAAATGAGCCTGCAGGGAGGCAATTTGGCCAAGCTCGACTTTATTTTCAGTGTTCAAATGTGGGCCCTCAGCGAGTCCATCTCTGTCATGCGAATGCTCGCAGAGCAGGCAGAAAAAAATGTAGCGCTTGCACTCAAGGAAGCCGACGATTCGATAAAGGAGCATGAGCACGAAGAAGAAACGTACGATCAGTACGGTGAAAGCTACGTGCGGCAACGGACTTTCTACTCATGCGGCTCTTCTATCGGTTATGACCATGAAGAAGTGCTATCGACGCACAAGTTTGTGATCACCCAACTCACGCGACGCTCAGCATTTCTTACAATGTTTGGGTTGTTCGAACACCGTATGAGTCAATGCCTAGAGTTTATGCTTGAACTCACTGGGTTTGAGGGAGAGCTCAAGGGTATGGGGCCGCTAGAAAAGGCCCACGCGATGCTCAAAAAAGTCATTGGTGGCAAAGACATCACAGACCTGGATCATCTGACTGTTATCAGGAACGTAATGGCTCACAGCGACGGCACTGCTAAGGGCTACAGGGAGATAAGCACGCGCATTGGTAAAAAGAGCCCTTCGGAAAAAAGGGTCTTGTCAGCTATTCGAAGAACTGAGGGGGTGTCGGTCAACTTTATTGACGACGTCCTGATGGACGAACGTTTTTTGGAGTATGCCGTCGCCGATTTTAAAAGGTACGTAGGAGAAATGGAGGTGGCGGTGCAGCGATATCATGCAGAATATGGGAGTGAATCAAGTAAAATCCGGCGTTAGGGGTGGCTGAGAAGTAAAAGAGCATTGGTTTGTCAGAATGTTCACTTAGTACTTCTCGAACCTGTCGAGTGCACCAGAAGAATAAATGATGCCATCGATCGCAGGGCGCGCCTCAACCTCAGTCTGAGGTCTTCATGGTCACGCCCCGATCCGACTTACGCTACGAATGATCTGATGCGAAACGCGAGAAGCGCTACTGCTACCACACTTGCACATTGAGACCAAAAAGGCTCGAGCCAGGCGTAGGTATCCTCGTCAAGCCAAACGCTGAACGCAGGCATGAGTGCGATCCAGGAAAGCCCGAGGCACACTGGCCAGCTGTAGCTGAGGCCGACGCCCAGTAGCCCTTGGCCGAGGCAGTATCCTACGAACCAGGCCAGACCCAGCCTCCCCACGACAGCGCCGGTCGTGGCGATGTCTAGATGTACCTGGGCAGCCAAGGTGACCACGGCACAGAAACACAAAACCACGGCCAAACAGATCAAGATCCCGGCAGACGAGTTGCTGCTGTAACTTCCACGCATTGTTGTACCTCACTGATGAACGGTGATGTACCAATGCCCTTAAGCTGTTTTGATTTCAACTCAACTTCGTGCACTTTCTCACTGGTGCCATTGCTCTCGACGCGGTAGCTGCACTGCAGTACCTTTCCACCGCCATCGCTTCATACGCGGCTGACCGAATGGAGGCTTGCAATTGGCCTTCGGATTGAATGCGGCTTGCGCGGCACATGAGCGCTGATGGAATTTTACCATTTGGAAGCATCCCAGCCAGTTGCTGATGGGCGTGCTTCAGCGTGAAGGATTCGGCGGTTTTGAGATTAGACGTATAGACATTCATGCTCACTTCCTCGGCGTCTTTGAGGGCCTAATGCCTGGGCTTGAAGGTGTAGAAGCGGCTGCGCCATCGATCTTGCTTCTTTCATCCGCAATGGACAGGTCACGCCGCAGTTGTTGATTCTCAGCTTGAGCAGACGTAAGCAGCAGCCTTACCTCTAGTTCGCGCTCGCTACTTTTGGCTGCGGCCTCATTGAGAGCCTTTGCGTCCTGCCTAAGTGCAGCTAACTGCTCCCGAAGCTGCTCGGTTACGCCAGCGGACTTCGCTTCGGCCATCTTCAAACCTTGGATCTCGGCGGTCAGAGCCTCAATGCGGGCCTCATGGGCATGTAGTGTCTTGGTCTGCTGGCGGGACTCTCCCAGTAACCGCTCGTTATCGCGATTCAGGCGTGTCACGTCGTCCTGTTTCAGGGCCAAGGTTTCCTGAAGCTTGCGCTGCTCTACCTGTGCCTCGCGAAGCTGCGATTCGTGCCGACGCTGATCCTGATCGCGCTGTTCCTTCACAGACTCCCGGTAATGCTCCAGCGCGCCACGCGCGTGAACATGCTTCTCTTCGAGGGACTGGATCTGTTTATCCCTATCAGCGACCAAGGCTTCAAGATCACTACAGCGCTGGCTGATCCCGGCGTTACGCGTCAGCTCGGCTTGGAGCGAAGACCGCGTGGTTTGAAGGTCAGCGGTTTGAGTTTCAATCGCGGCTTGCTGCGTGTCCAGCTGCCGGCGCGCTGCGGTCAGCTCGGACTGTAAATTAGCGATCTGCCCCTCAAGGACTACCCGTTGCGACTCAAAGGCTGATCGAGCCTGCTCTATCGACTCACCACCCTCTTCCATAAGCCGATCCAAAAGGTTTCCAACCATCGCTGAAAGCTCTTCGCTCATGCGCTCCCGAGAGGATGGCGGGCGCGGATCGAAGGATTCGATCTCTTTGAGATATCGGGCGATGGTTGTCTTCGACCCGGTATTCCCCAGTTCCACGCGCACGGCATCAATGCTGGGGTACGCTCCCTTTGCGAGTAGAGATTGCCTCGCTTTTTGCACTATCGCTTTGTTTATGCCGCCACGAGCCATGGAGTCTCCTACGATTTCATTCTGTGTTACATGTCATGTAATTACGTGACACTTTATCATCAGACTGATTAATATAAAATTCAATCTGTAGAAAGCCATAATATAAGTTTATGGCTTCTTCACCCGTGAAAAGACCTTTAGCTGTCGGGGTATGTGTGAAATGCTGGAATCACGCAGATTTTTGAAGGCCAATGGCGATGGACAAGGCTGATCGGTACCTCAAAGCAGGCACCCGGGAAAACACTCGCAAAAGCTACCGGGCTGCGATCGAGCACTTCGAAGTGACGTGGGGTGGCTACCTGCCCACCACCGGCGACGGTATCGTTCGCTACTTGGCCGAGTACGCCGACAAGCATGCAATCAGCACGCTCAAACAGCGGTTGGCCGCGCTGGCGCAGTGGCACATCACACAGGGATTCCCAGACCCAACCAAGACGCCCAATGTGCGGCAGATGATCAAGGGCATCCGTGTCATGCATCCCGCGCAGATCAAGCAAGCCGCCCCCCTTTTACTTAGACATCTCGAGCAGGCTGTGAAATGGCTTGAAGCAGAAGCCGCTGCTGCGCTCGATCGTGGTGACTACAAGACGCTGCTGCGCCACCGACGCTCGATTGCGATGGTGCTGATCGGATTCTGGCGGGGATTTCGCGGGGACGAGCTGGCCAGGCTCACGGTAGAGAACACACAAGCCCTTAGTGGTGAAGGCATCACGTTCTTCCTACCTCACACCAAGGGTGATCGCCAGCATGAAGGAACGACCTTCCAGACGCCGGCGCTGACGATGCTCTGCCCGGTTGAGGCCTACATCAACTGGATCACCGTAGCCGGTATTGCCAAGGGGCCTGTGTTCCGCCGCCTGGATCGGTGGGGAAATCTTGCGGACAACGCCATCCAACCTCATAGCTTGATCCCCATGCTGCGCCGCATCTTCAAGGATGCCGGGTTGCCTGAGGAACTGTATAGCACCCACTCGATGCGACGAGGCTTTGCGACCTGGGCGTCGGCCAACGGCTGGGACATCAAGGGATTGATGAGCTATGTGGGCTGGAAGGATATGAAGTCGGCGCTTCGTTACGTGGACGCGGGCATGTCATTTGGCGGCTTGGCCGCGCGGGCAGGCGCTGCGTTGCTGAAGTCTCATGATGCCTAATCTTAATGTCAGGGAGGCTTGGAGATAATCGGGCATGCCAGTTCGCTAATGGCTGCTCCTGGCACATCCCTGGGGAAAGCGACTTCAGACACACCGAAAAACAGGAGGTGCACCGAGCCATCGAGAGGCTTTTGCTACGATGTAAAGCGCTAGGTACGGCATCTCCTCCCAGCCCAACCTTGGCCAGAAGTCAGAAGACGGGTTACGAGCATGACCACCCCGGTGAGTCGAGTCCCGATCATTAGCTAGAACGTCCACCTATAGGAGGTTTTAGAGACCTTGTTAACCACTTTTCTTACCTGTTAACCACGACGGTTTACTGATCAAAAAGTAGGTTTACAGCCTTAACCTTCCCGACTCAAACGGAGCCAAAAATCGACGTGGTCAATTGGCGTGCGAGTCATTTTAGCCATCGTCAATTTAAGCACTAACGCTGGGTCAGCTGCCTTCGCCAAACGCTCAAATCTCAGGCGGGATTTCTAGCGATCCATCGCCACGACCGCCTCCACTACAGCATGGCTATCGAGCTACGACTCCGTAGCAGCTGCCCCCATTACCATTCTAAGTAACCAAGGTTGAGTCAGAATGGCCGTGCAAATGAGTTGTAGCTGCCTCATCAGTCACATCACAATCGAGCACGGTCAAGGTGGTGAGTTGGTCATCAGGTTGCATAGGGCTTCGACTTGGCTCTGGCAGATAGGTGTTGTGCTCAGGCATAAACGAGCACCGGTGACGGGGTACCATTCTCTGGTGATCGGCGCAAAAGAGCGAGCAACCCCCCTCGACCACGGCCCGTCATAGTTCACCGTTTGTACGAATCAAGCTCCCCCGCTTGGGCTCACTCACACAATCCCTCTCCTCCTAACTGACCAGGGTGACGCAAGAGACTGCATAATGGTCGCTGATAGGAATGCTGTATAAAAGCACAGCTAAAACCTAGAGACGACCGCTACGAAGGTGAGTATAGACCGGGCGACTGTAGGCACAGATCAGACAGTTTTTAGCCTCTCAGCAGAGGCCAGGAGTGCGGGTGGTAGTAACTGCAACCACATGAGTTGCAACGCCTCCACACAAAACCGGAAGCTTGAGTGAGTCCTGGCCCATCGGCCAGGACAGCCTTCCACCAGGAGCTGCCATGACCCGTCTGCGTTTCCCGCCCACTAAACTGGCCCACTATCCACACACGAAAGAAGCCCTGTTCGCAATTGCCACATGGCCGGTGCTGTTCGCGGTCGGCTGCTGGCAAACGCCACAGATCGCCCAGCTCCTGAACGCTCTGGGGCTTGAGATCAGCTCGCTGCAGATCTTTCTAACAGGCTTTGGCGCCTACCTGTTTTTGCTCGGCAAGCACCGAATATTCAATCGCCGCCATTTCGTGCTCCATTCAGTCGATATTGCCTGGCACCGCCGGTTGTCCGAGGTTGAGCGGGAGATGGTTGCCGCAGGCCAGGCTGGCACCGATAGGTACAAGGCTGTGATGGGCGAGATAGCGCAGCTTCGCAAGGAACTGGGTTTCCTGATCGACGCGGACAACTTCTATCGCAAGCTGAGAATCTTGATCGATGTGATGAGCTGGCTGCGCAGCAAGCTCAAATAACTCAAGTCTTCCGCCGGCAAAATACAGTCCGGGTTCGCAGCACTGAATCCGGCTTCTACCGTACCTGATCAGGCAGCTTAAATACGACCATGACAACCGAGCTAAACACTCACGACATCAGACGACTCACCCGTCTCGCACTGCCTGCTGACGATGGATACATTTATCAACTAGGCGTCGCGCTGTATGGCTTTGCTTCGCTGAGCAGCTTTATGGCCGAAGTCGCCCACCATATGGATCCGCGCGTAGATCGTACGGAGCTTCAAGCGAAAACCGGCGGCGAAATATTAGACGGTTTCCGCGCTAGCCTTAAAAAAGCCAAGAAAACACTGCCGGCGGTGGGGCCCATTGGCAGGGTAGCCGCCGACATGTTCCAGGCGCTGAACACCAGGCGATCAGATATTGTGCATGCCTACCCGATCACCGACGAGGCCAACCAGCAAATACTGCACCGTCGAATGGACAAGAAAAATCGAGACTTTGACGTCACCAATGAACTGTTGGACGAGTTCATCAGCAAGCTTCATGAGGTGAGCCTCAAGCTCTACGACATCCGCGATATTGTGAAGCCGGAGCTCGGCGATGATCACCGAAAACAGCAGAACTAAGGTCGCTCGGGGATGCAAACAGCTGCCATAACCCGCCCCCCGCGCCCTACCTACTGCAGCGGTAGGTATGGACTGACGTAACCTGGCAACGAAGAGATGAGAATCAAAACTGAAGGGAGGTGCAGCTACCACCGAGGTACGTTCAAATTAACGGCGCGGAAGGGATCGCATGTGCATGCACACGGTTTCCCACTGCCCGAACCGGAAACGGTTGTACTGGCGAACCAGGACAACTTTTCCATGATTGTTCATGGCGTATTCTCCATCTGATCTCAGCGGGCCGCTGATAGCCTTTACACCACGTGCAAAGCGAGCAGATGAATGACAGGCAGGAAGGAGAGTCCGTGGGTGGTAGCTGCAGGCGCAATGCTATCAGGGCAGCCAGAGCCTGGAAAGCCTAGCGAAAGGATAAAATGATTCACTCTCGGCGCATTCTCAGCAAATGAGTCCTAGGAGTAGCCGTCGATCTGAAAAATCCGCTGCAAGCGACCACGCACGTCGTGCCCCATGCCTTGGCTCAAGAGATAAGCAGGCGCTACCCCATCATCTTGTCGTAATGCTCCTGAAATTCCGTTTTGACAAACACCTGGCGGAAGCGCTCGACGTACACCGCCGGGTCGATCTCACCAAAATCAGTGATGTTCACAGCATCAGCGTGGGACTCGCGGTTGATGTAGCGATACAACGAGCGGAATTGTGGATCTTCATCGCTCAGGTCTTCGAGCGCCTTGGCAAGCTTGTCCTGACGGTGCACGAACGTGAAGTAGTACTCCAGGATATTTCGCATCATGTTCGGGATGACGGTGGCCGAGGTGCGACCACTCAAGGCGTCCTTGATGGCCTGCCAGAAAGATTGATAGTCGTTCTGGATCTCCTTGGGCTGCATCGCAACCACTGCGCTGTACTCGGACTTGGTGATCCGGAACAGCGCCAACTGGCCTTCCTGCTGACCACCGTTACCCCGGCCACGTCCTCCGTCTTCGTTCATGAGCTTGACCATCTCGTGAAAGAAAAACAGGTTGTGGGTCAGGATAATCACCTGCTGGAAGCGGGTGTTCGGGCTGATCACATGACGCTTGATCAGGGAGGCAATGTCATACACGAAATTGTGGGACAAGCTTGAAATGGGATCATCGATCACGATGATGCGGTCGCTGATCAACCTTCCCGCAGTCGCGTTCAGCTCACCATTGCAGACTTCCAGAAAGTACAAAAACGAGATGAGCGTTTTCTCGCCCTCACTCAGCGTTTTGAATACACCGGCGCGTTGCTGGGGCCGCTGCAGCCTGTATTGAGGAACATCTCCTTCCTCCTTGGTCAGCTCAAAACCTTTGAGGCCGAGGATGCGCAGCCAGTGGTTGATGCTGTCAACCGACTGGTCGATATTCGTGATCGCGGCCCTAGACTGGGCGATAATTTCGCGCTCAGCCCTGGCCTTGACCCGTAGCGTCTCAATATTGTCCCTGGCTTTTTGCTGAGCTAGGGCTAGCTCCTGATCCTCTTGAGCGTAATGATCCAGCAATGCACCAGCTGAAGTTCTGAGCACGCCCCAGAATTGATCCTTGATCTGGGCCAGATGAACCTGCTTGTTTTTGACCTTGAGGTTGAAGGCGTCAATTTTTTCCTGTTCGACTGTAATGCACTCATTCAAGGCTTCAACCAAACCTGCGCTGGACTCAAGCTCAACCACGATCGACGGGCTGGCTATCTTTTTCTCGATAGTCTGAACGTTGCGCTGAAGCGCTGCGGTTAGGTTTGAGATGGCCAGTTGAAACGAAGGTTGCTGATAGCTCGGACTACGCAGGCGCTGCAGCGTTTGCTCAACAGCTCCGATGTAACGGCGTTGCAGGTTCGTTAGGTCACGTATGCGCTGCTCGTAGGTCTTGTCGAAGATCTTGGCAATCTCGCCATGAAAACCATCCGGTAACGGCTGCTGACAGAACGGGCATAAATCGCCATCGATGGGGGGAAATGTCAGCGCATGCTGAACCCAGTCCGAATGGCCGAGCGCGTGGATGAGACCTGCCAAGTAGGAGTTGTCTGTGCCCGTGATGATCTCCCTGAAAATAGGGTTAGACTCAAGCTCGGAGCTTGGGAAACCGACAAGCGAAATAGAGGGCAACTGCGCGTCCGTGGCCGCCTGAAGCTCAGTGGCCTCTGCCATCAATTCGGCAGTGGTAACAGCATCCGGCACTTCAGAGGTAGCCTGGATCCTCTCCAGCAGACGCTCTTTGGTGTTCACACCTTGAAAGCAGTAGGCCAAGGGTGAGCCATCGAATGGTGTTTTGAGCTTCCACAGGCCGTCTTTCAATACCTGCTTCTCAGTGTCTCGGGCCGCCTTACTCGCCTTGCCCTTGGCCATCTCCTCCTCTTGCTGGGTCGACAGTAACTTGATTTCGGCCTGCGCTGCATTCAGAGCATTCTCGGCCTCGATGTTGCCAGCGTTGAGTGTAAACACCCCAGGTTGCGCTACGTCTTCGTGGAAGTTCATCTCCATGAAGGTGTGGTTGTAGACCAATATTTCACGCTCAAGGTCAGCAGGCACCATGCTGCACCCTCGATAGCATGCCTCACCTGGCATTTGCAGGTAGTTGCCAATCGTGCTCTTACCGGTGCCATTTTGCCCGTAAAGCATGCTCACACGCTTGAGAGGGCCTATGAGGGTCGGGGAGTTAGGCGAATAGCTTGATACGCCGCGTATGAGCAGATTCTCAATCACAAAGGCTGTCCGTGGTACACAGAGAATCCGAGATTAAGCCCTCTGCCAAAAATTGCAATGTGACACCACAGAACTCTTCTGCTCCCAGAACGGCCAACTCCTACCAGTCCGATACCGTTGGCTTATGCTAGGGCGCGCAAAGCCCTGCTTAACCAACGCACCCAGCAATTTGAGGGATCAGGATGATGCAGTCCCTTCTTCAGGAGCAGGAAAAAACTCAGCTGTGGCTCAACCAGTTCGATAAGCGACCTGGTGATAGGCCGTACGAACTGCGCGGCGTATAATGAAGCCTGATTCGCTATCAACGATAGCGTGCTAGCGAGGGCTCTCGGTACCAGACTGTGACCCACTTCACTGCACAAATTAGAGTCAGCTTCATCGCTTCGTAATCGGGTCGCCAGGCTGAAGAAGCTCCGCAACTGCAACCACCATTTCTTCCAGTGACCAAGGCTTGTGGAGGTAAGTAGTTTGAGCTGGTACTGCGGAGCTCTCGATCAGATAACCCGAGGTAAGGATCGCAGCGATGTGTGGCCACCTACCTTTAACCATTTCTATGAATTCGATGCCTTGGACTTGTCCAGGTACCCCATGATCGGCGATTACTAAAGCGCACTCACCATGTGCTTCGAGCAGGTAGGTCAACGCATCATCCGCCGTAACGAAAGAGATAGTCTTCGCGCCAATCTCAGCCATGATATCGGTCATGAGCGACTGCAAAGTTGGATTGTCCTCGATGACGATGACCTCGCCGCGAATCGGCAGCAATCCTTCCCAATTGACGTTCAAATGTCCTCCCTTAGAGAAAAACCCTCACCAAGCAAACGGGACGCTTGCATGAGTGTAAGCGATATACCAGATCGTGTTTCCGCCAATGCGGAACACCTGCTGCAGGAGATCTTTTTTTCAGCGTGACACTGACCGCATTGCGTGTAACGCGATAGTAATCGCTGCCGAATGCAGCAGACGAAATTATCAAAAGCGCTAAGTGGGACGCGATTTAAGCGTCGACGCTTCCATACCAAATCCGCCGCATTCCCGTGGGTGCCAGCCGCGCTTGGCACCGCCCTGATTTTCAGTCCAGCCCTTCAGGCCACCAAGAGTCATCAGTGCCCCAACCTGACACGAATACGAGGAAAACAAAATCCTTGATAGCCTACCAACTGGATGGTAGCCTTTGCTTAATCGCTTGCACCTTCCGAGCTTACCTCGCTCAAGGCTAGGGGCTGCTAAACAGGTAAGGAAGATTTCGCATGAACAAACAGATGATCACATTCCAAAATCTTCAAGGCATCAGTCTATCTGGCCTTCTTGAAGCTCCCGAGGCACCTAGCGCATACGCGCTGTTCGCACATTGCTTTACGTGTGGAAAAGATATCAAGGCAGCTGCACGAATTTCGAAGGCTTTGGTAGACAACAATGTAGCGGTACTTCGTTTTGACTTCACTGGCCTGGGTAGTAGTGAAGGAGACTTTTCGAATAGCAACTTTTCATCTAACGTCGCCGACCTGGTAGCCGCAGCAGAATTTCTGCGTAATACATACCAAGCCCCCTCGATTTTAATTGGTCATAGCTTGGGCGGAGCCGCAGTGATAGCGGCAGCGAAGCACATCCCAGAAGCGAAGGGCGTCGTGACTATTGGGGCCCCTGCTGAAGCTGCCCACGTTATGAAGCAATTCAGAAGCGATGTTGACTCGATAAGAGACTTTGGCGAATTCAAGGTCATGCTCGCAGGTCGAGAATTCACGATAAAGAAGCAGTTCCTCGATGACATCGAGGCCCAGCGGCAGGATGAAAACATCGCCAATCTTCAACGCGCATTGCTTATTTTCCATTCTCCCGTGGATAGCGTTGTGTCGATAGAACAAGCACAGAAAATTTATCTCCAGGCGAAGCATCCGAAGAGCTTTATCTCATTGGACTCTGCAGATCACCTGCTGACCAACAACAAAGACGCAAGCTATGTCGCTTCATGCATTACCGCTTGGAGCTCCAGATACCTATAACAAGTTTTTCGCACCCCTAAAGCTCAATATAGGCTCAAATCATATGCGGTACTGCTCGATATTGGCTCTAAAGGAAGCCAGGGAAAGGGAAAAAGACAAGCCGCTTTTTTGCGATAGTGAATTAGCGCGCCGCCAGAAAAAAGACAACGGCACGAACAAAATTCTTCCGGTTGTTCTTTTGATAGTGATGGTCGTTCTTTTAGTGGCAGCATTAGCAGGAACGCTGTAGCAATACAGTTAACATGGCTCTTATAACGCCAACACAATAAACCGTACGTGGGTTCAACCATGTACCGGTTCCAGCACATCCGGAGATTAAAATGCCGTACGACTTTGACCTTTATGTAATTGGCGCAGGCTCCGGAGGTGTTCGGGCTGCTCGTTTTTCCGCAGGTTTTGGCGCCAAAGTGGCTGTGGCCGAAAGCCGCTACCTGGGCGGAACTTGCGTGAACGTCGGCTGCGTGCCGAAAAAACTGCTGGTCTATGGAGCGCATTTCGCCGACGACTTCGAAAACTCAAAAGGTTTCGGCTGGACTCCGGGCGAGGCGAAGTTTGATTGGTCGACCTTGATTGCCAACAAGGATCGCGAACTCAATCGTCTGAACGACATCTATAGAAATCTGTTCGTCAACAGCGGTGTGACCCTCCATGAAGGTCACGCCAAAATCGTTGATCCTCATACCGTGGAGGTCAACGGAGAGCGTCATACAGCTCAGAACATCCTGATCGCTACCGGTGGCTGGCCGCAAATCCCTGAGTTTCCTGGGCACGAGCACGCGATTAGCTCCAACCAGGCATTCTTCCTCAAAGAGCTGCCCAAGCGCGTTCTCGTGGTCGGCGGTGGCTACATAGCGGTGGAGTTCGCCGGCATTTTTCACGGCCTAGGTGCCAAGACCACGCTGCTTTATCGCGGTGATCTATTCCTGCGCGGATTCGATGGTGCAGTGCGTGAGCATTTGCAGGTAGAGCTGACTAGGCGTGGCATGGATCTGCAGTTCAATGCCGACATCGAGCGCATCGACAAACAACCCGATGGCAGCCTGAAAGCCACTCTCAAGGATGGTCGTCAGCTTGAGGCGGACTGTGTGTTCTACGCGACTGGTCGACGTCCAATGCTCGACAACCTGGGCTTGGAAAACACTAGCGTTAAACTCAACCAGAAAGGCTTTGTTGAAGTAGATGATCTGTATCAAACGGCTGAGCCATCAGTTCTGGCCTTGGGGGACGTAATTGGTCGTGTGCAGCTAACACCAGTAGCATTGGCTGAAGGCATGGCTATTGCTCGTCGCCTGTTCAAGCCTGAGCAGTATCGTCCGGTGGACTACCGAATGATCCCGACGGCAGTGTTCAGCCAACCGAACATCGGTACTGTCGGGTTGACCGAAGAAGAGGCGCGAGGCGCTGGGTATGAAATAGTGATTTTTGAGAGCCGTTTCCGTCCGATGAAACTGTCGCTGACCGAGTGCCAGGAGCGCACTTTGATGAAGCTGGTGGTGGATGCCAAGACCGATAAAGTATTGGGCTGCCACATGGTTGGCCCGGATGCTGGGGAGATCGTGCAGGGTTTGGCGATTGCACTGAAATCTGGTGCCACCAAGCGGGATTTCGACGAGACCATCGCCGTGCACCCGACATCCGCTGAAGAGTTCGTCACCATGCGTACACCGGTCGCGAGTTAATCCTTTTTACGTGGATGAAGCGTCTGGCGCAGTCGCAACGACCGCGTCCAGACGCCTTTTCCATCTTGGTGCATTTCTTGGGACGTACAGGCAACGGTTTGCCGGCTGGAGCATCGAAGCCTTCGAGCTGAACAGAGAAGAATGTATCCCTTGCTCCGTTCGCCTTAGGGTTCTATCTGGCGCAGGGGCCCCGCCCGGTTCAAAGCCCAAAGGCAAAACACTCGTCGCAGTCTTCAGTAAGGCCGCGACGGTCGGAGACGTAGTCCCTGATCGCCCTTAGGAAGCTGCGGCCTCGGGCACGTTGGTACCCATGCCCCCGGGAAGCAACGGCTCGATCTCGGCAAGTTCATCAGCGCTTAGGCGGAATTCCGCCGCACCTAGCAGCCCATCGATTTGCGCAGGCCGGCGCGCGCCGACGATAGCACCGGTCACTGCTGGTTGCCGCAGTACCCAGGTTATCGCCACCGCCGCCGGTGTCAGCCCGTGGCGCTGCCCGATAAGACGGAAGGCTTCGACCAAGGCCAGATTATTTGTCAGGCGTGGTTCCTGAAAGTCTGGGCTGCGGGTTTTGCGCCAGTCGTTGTTCGGCAGGCTGGCGATGCGTTCGCGGGTCATCGTACCGGTCAGCAGGCCTGATTGCAGGGTGGAATAGGCGATGATCCCGATGCCGGCCTGCTCGCAGAACGGCAGGGTATTGGCCTCTACCTCGCGCATCAGCGCCGAATACGGCGGCTGTAGCGCTGCGATCTCCGTCACCGCCTGCGCGCGCTTGAGTTGGGCCACGTCAAAATTCGATACGCCAATGGCGCGAATCTTCCCTAGCTTACGCGCCTTGGCCAGCACCGAAAGCGCTGCTTCGATCCCTTCATCCGGGCCACCTGGCGGAAAGGTTGGCCAATGGATCTGGTACAGATCGATGGTATCGACTTGGAGGCGGCGGAGGCTGTCGTCAATCTCCCGTGCTAACGAGTCCGGCGCGAGAGAATGCGAGATTTGTCGACTGCAGCGATCCCAGACCAGGCTCCCTTTTGTAAACACTAGCGGACGGCGCGAGGCAGGCACACGATGCAGTAGTTGCCCGACGACTTCCTCGGCGTGGCCCAAGCCATATACGGCGGCGGTGTCGATCCAGTTCACCCCGCGCTCCACCGCGTATTCTAGTGTGGCAAGGCTCTCAGTATCGTCTTGCGCACCCCAGCCGAACTGCCAGTCCGGCCCAGCGATAGCCCAGGTGCCCATTCCGATAGATGAAATCATGAGGTCGGAGTTGCCGAGTCGTTGCTGTTGCATGGTCAAGCCTTTCGATCAATGAGAAAGCAGCAGTGTCGCGCGGTAGAAAGATATTGATAAGCTGGGGTTCGCTTGATTGGCTACTGAGAAAAATTCATCAATATGACTCCCGACCTACACGAACTGGATGCCTTCGCTGCGATAGCAAGGCATCGCAGCTTCCGCAAGGCTGCGGCTGAGCGCTGCGTATCCGCTTCAGCCCTGAGCCATGCCATGCGTGGTCTGGAAGAACGGCTGGGTATGCGCCTGCTTCACCGCACAACGCGCAGCGTGACTCCGACCGAGGCGGGCGAGCGCCTGTTGGCGCGTCTCGGCCCAGCCTTGCGAGAAGTAGCCGACGCGCTAGCGGACGTAACCGCATTGCAGGCCGAGCCGACCGGCACGCTGCGCCTGAATGTGCCACGCCCGGCTGCGCGGCTGGTGCTGGCTCCAATGCTCGCGGCATTCGTGTCGAAGTACCCGCGCGTGCAAGTAGACGTCGTGACCGACGACTGTTTCGCCGACATCGTCGGGGATGGCTTCGATGCGGGTATCCGCTTCGGCGAGAGTCTAGCCGGGGACATGGTTGCTGTGCCGGTCGGGCCGCCGCAGCGCTTCGTATGTGTGGCCGCGCCGTTCTATCTTGCCTTAAACGGCACGCCGCAGACGCCACGCGAGCTACCCGGTTACGCCTGCATTGGTCGGCGTTTCCCGAGCGGCCATCGCTACGCCTGGGAGTTCCAAGCAGACGGCGAGCCGCTGGCTATCGAAGTCAACGGCCCTCTAGTTTTCGATGACGACGTGCCGATGATCCAGGTCGCATGCGATGGTGCAGGATTGGCTTACGTCTACGAGGCGATGGTACGCGATGACTTGGCCGAAGGGCGGCTGGTGGCAATACTGGAAGGCTACACTGCGCCGCCGAGCCGATTCTTCCTCTATTACTCCGGACGGCGGCACCTGCCCGCAGCACTGCGGGCGTTTGTGGATTTCATTCGAGCGTGACAAAGGATGTCGCCGGGCTCCTCGACTAATCTGACAAAACACCTTGCCGACTTTGAGCGTTCGCCCTAGATACAGCACTGGTTAGGGCCCCGTCTCTTTTCATCAAGCACGCGTTTCGGCTAACGGACATACGATGACACGACCTCTCACCGTCAGCGCTACTTGGCTTGTAGGCGTCATCGAGAAACTGGCTCGCCAAGGTATCGAACGTTCCCGTTTGGGCGCTCCCTGGACTCAAGACTGGGAAGATGTTGCGCCAACGCGGCAGCTGCAATTGGTGCAAGTGAGGAGGCTCTGGCAGCGCGCGATGCAACTCTCTCAGGATCCGCTGCTCGGCTTGAAAGTTGGCGTAGCACTGCCATTGCAATCGATGAATGTCGTAGCAATGGTGTTAGTGCACAGTAGCTCATTACGCCAGGCGCTCACCCATACGGTCAGGCTGCAGCAATTGGTCAGCAACTCTGGTCGCTTTTCGATTCAACACACCTCCAACGATGGCATTCAGCTGGCTTACCACGTAACACCCAGCCCGGTTGCCATGCATCCTGCCCAAATAGATTCGCTGTTTGCCGCGTACATGCACCTGCTCTATAACTGCATGCCGGCTGACCGCAGACCAACAAGGGTTGAGCTACCAGGTACTGATGCGTCTTTAGCCGACTGCTATCGAGTCTATTTTGATTCTCCGGTCATTCTCGGAGCTGAGCATGCTCGTGTCATATTTGGCGCGGAACAGCTGGACTCTCCCTGGCAGGCTGCCGATCCAACACTTCATCGCATCCTACTCGGGCGGGCTGAAGCGATGATTAAAACCCAAGGCCGCTCCGACACTCTCCTTGATTACGTCAGCGCCGCTATCGCCTCGCAGGGGTTTACCCAGGCGAATTGCGACAGCGTAGCGCGCTCGCTGGATCTCAGCAGACGTACTCTTCAGCGTCGATTGGCTGAGCGCGGTTCATCCTTCCGCCAATTACTGGAAGCGGTGCGCATGAGCGAGGCATTGGAGGGTTTGGCTGATCCCGATCTACCTCTTGTCTTGCTAGCAGAACGGCTGGGCTACGCTGAGCCCAGTGCGTTTTCGCACGCTGTACGAGGTCACTTCGGTAAGGCCCCCAGAGCTCTGCGCAATGAATTGGTAGGCGACTTTTCTGCAAGAGGCAAAGCGCTTGGAATCAGCAGCCTCGGGAGTCCCGAGGATCCAAATTCGACGTGTGGAGCCGATTAGACCCCGTGCGATCTTGAGGGGCTAAAGCTCTCGGAAAAGATCGCGTTCAAGAACGGCACTTGCCGCGACCAGCCCGCTGACCATCGCGCCACTGACTCCGGCAGCGGTCACATCCTGCCCACCAAAAAACAGACCTTTGACGGGGCCATGTGCACGCATCCAGCGCTGTGCAAAACGAAGTGGCGTTTGCTCATATCCCATGAAATTGCCGTGACTACGATTTAGAAAGTGATTGAACGTTAGAGGCGTAGCCAGCTCGGCATGAGCAATTCGTCCGCCGATTTGAGGATAGTGTTTTAAGGCCACGGCCAAGAGATGTTCGCTCAGTCTTGCAGTCATGTCCTCGTACTCTGCACCTCTCTGCTTCCACTTCGTGCCAGTGAAACGCTCGAACACTGACCAATCTGTCAGGCCGCAGATATCCATCGTGCTCTGATTGGGGTGGCGTTCAGGCCAACTTGGATCTCGTAGTGATGGGTGGGCAATGAAATGCAGGGGCATAGGCTCTCCCCCTGGATTAGCTTTGTACCGTGCTAGGTTTGCCGGGAGGTCATTGCTTGGGTGCACCCACAAATTAGCGGGATGAATGTTCAGATCTGCGTTTGCGATGTTGAAGCCAAGGTTCAGCACTGCAAAACATTGAGTGGTGCCAATGCTCTTACTTGCCTCGCCCAAAGGTTGGGTCAGTTCAGGATCAGCATGGGCCAGAAGCGGTACGGTCTGAGAAATACCAATCGCACTTACGACCCTTTCAGCGCGAATCTGGCTTCCATCAGCGGTTTGTACACCCACCACACAACCGTTACGCATTTCGATGCTCATAACTTCTGCAGCCACCAGACAAGCGCCTCCTGCGGCACGAACAGTGTCGGCCATTGCGGTGGCAATGCGTTGTGAGCCGCCAACGGGATAGCTAGCGCCATCGATGTAATGGCTGAAAACCATGGCATGGATCGCGAAAGAAGCCTCAGCAGGGGAATTGCAGTAGTCGCCGTAATTCCCACACCAGACAGCCTTGAGGTCAGCGTTGTCAGTCAATTCGTCCAAAACATCCAACACTGTGCGTTGTGCAAGTGGCATGAATGCACTCTGGGCCTTGGAGAATGCTGCCTCAGACATGGATTGTGGCAAGGCCCGCTCACCGAAGAAGGACTTCGCAGCCCGGCTCGCCTCTCCTACCAGCTCAACGTAACGATCAATCGCGCGTGCATCCCTCGGAAAGTAGTTCTTGAGTCGATCCTTGTAGGCTTCTGCACCGGCCATATGATCGTAGCTATTGGCACCTACGATGATGCGATTGTAGTTGTCGGGCATGCGCGCCCATTCAAGTTGACCTCTTGAGACCTTGTCAAAAAGGCGATAGAGACCACTCGTTTTGCGATGTACCTCACCCATATAGTGGAGGCCTACATCCCACTCGAAGCCTTGGCGTTTGAAAGATTGCAGACAACCGCCCAACACTGCATGGCGCTCCAGCACCAGAACGCGCTGTCCTTCGAGGGCCAACAGTGCGGCTGTGCTCAGGCCGCCTGCACCAGAACCTATGACAATCGTATCGAACTTGTTGTCTAGCTCTCCACGAGCCAACGCGCGCTTAAAACTCAGATCGTAATCGCTCATCGTTCGTACCCTTCCCTGCTCTTTCCGGGATTTTTATTGACCATTGCGGCGCAGTCGCTACGCAGGTCGGCTCAGTGTGGGTACGTAGGCAATCGGCGTGAATGGCACCACACGCCAAAGATTTGTTACGACACGACAATTCAAAAGCGGGGAAAACAACCGAAGGTATTGGCATCTCAGATCAATTCTCTGTCGCACGGTAGCAACGACAGCAGCGGACTGACATTGGAGAATCTCCCCACCGTCTTCCTATGATTTATTTATAAGAACGAGAGAAGGGGCTGCGATGATGAATGGTGACTTTGAGAATATTCATGTGGTGCCCGAGGCTCACGGTTTTGGAGCCAGGATTAGTGGTGTCTCAATTGATCAGCCTCTCGCGGCAGCCGTACTAGCAGAGGTGAAGGACGCGTGGGCCAGGCACTCGGTAATTTACTTTCCGGATCAGCCGCTCACCCACTCACAACTGGAGGCGTTCACGCTTCAGTTTGGTGAGTTCGGAATAGATCCTTATATCGTCCCGATGGAGGCTCATCCGCACATTCTCGAACTCAGGCGCGAGCCTGATGAAAAGGCGGTTAACTTCGGTGCCCAGTGGCACTCAGACTGGAGCTTTCAGGAGCAGCCGCCGGCGGGAACCATCCTACATTCCAAGATCACTCCACCCGTGGGTGGCGATACGTTATTTGCTGACGGCTACCGTGCCTACGATGACCTTTCTGAGACGATGAAAGGTCTTCTGAATAATCTCGTCGCGATACATTCTGCGAGCATGCCCTATGGCAAAAATGGCCTATTCGCGAAAGAGACAGAAGCACGCTCAATGAAGATAGTGGTCAGTGAAAACGCCGACAAAACCTGGCCGCACCCGCTGGTACGTGTACATCCCGTAACGGGTCGCAAATCCCTCTACGTGAGCCCTGTCTACACGCAGGGTATTGAGGGTTTGACTCATGGAGAATCAACGGCGCTGCTGAGTTATTTGTATGAGCATATGGTGCAGGAAACATACATCTACCGTCACCGGTGGGCGCCAAACATGCTTACTCTGTGGGACAACCGGTGCACGCTCCACAACGCAGACGGTGGTTACGACGGACACCTACGGCTTATGCATCGAACGACTATCTCAGGCGAACGCCCTGTTGGTGTTGCCGTCATTTAATCAACAAACCAGAGGAATCTACCCGATGATTGACGTAAGCATTCTGTACCCGAATGAAGCTGGCGCAACCTTCGACTTCGATTACTACCGTGAGCAGCATATGACGATGATCCATCACAAGATGGCCGGGGCGTGCAGTCATTTCACTATTGAAAAAGGTCTTCAAGGCCCGGTGCCTGGAAGCGAGCCGACCTACATTGCGATAGGTCATCTCTTCTTCGAATCAATCGACTCATTCGCGGTCGCATTTGGGCCACACGCCAAGGCCATCGGTGCGGACATCGCTAATTACACCAATCTCAAGCCTGTCATTCAGATCAGCGAAGTGCTGGATTAACTGCAGTTGACTCAATAGGAAGCATCTGTCTTTTTTGCTTCTGATGATAAAGCTGCAGCCCGATTGCGCTGCGGTCTTTATAAAAAAACATCCTTAAATCCCTTCACAAAATCCCGTAAGGGGTCAACAGCCACTGCGGCTCGCTGCCCCCCCTCAAGGAGCAATGTGAAGGTATTCCCTCAGCGACTCCTATTCGCCCTGTGGCTTTGCAAATAATCGTCTTCGGACTGATTTGAGCTAGACCCTGCCTGTCATAAACGCCACTAGCCGCCTTCTATTTTTCGTCCGAAGCCAACCTAGAAATGGCACGACGGCTCAGAATTTCTCAACACTTGTTGCAAGCCTACCAACTAGATGGTAGCGTATATGAAGATTCAAAATTAAACCCAACACTACAGGGCGTTTACGCCCATGCGAGAATCCCATGCAAGATTGGAAGCAAGCCCGTAAAGACATCAGCGCTCGTCTGGTAGAGCTCAATGGCCTTTCCCCTGAGACCATGAAAGGCATGGCTGCACTCGGTGCTGCTGGCAGCAAGACCAATCATCTGGACGCAAAGACTCGTGAGCTGATCTCCCTGGCGGTGGCCGTAACGACTCGCTGCGATGGCTGCATCGCATTCCACGCAGCTGAAGCCAAGAAGCTCGGTGTTACCAGCGAAGAAGTGGCTGAAGCACTGGGTGTTGCCATCAACATGAACGCCGGTGCAGCACTGGTTTACAGCACCCACGTACTCGACGCGTTCGATAAGTCCTAAATCAAACGCAGAATCAACCCTTCAACGGCGTCGAGATTAATCATGAATAAGCTGTTCACTCCATACGATTTGGCAGGTATTTCTCTTAAAAATCGCGTTGTCATGGCACCTATGACTCGCACCCGTACCTTGGATAACGTTCCAAATGAAGCCAACGCGCTGTACTACGCGCAACGTGCTTCTGCTGGTTTGCTGATCACCGAAGGTTTGCCTATATCCGACGAGTCCCGGGGCTATCTGTATACCCCAGGCATTTACGAAGATGAGCACCTGCCAGGCTGGCGCAATGTCACTAAAGCCGTGCATGCCAAAGGCGGAAAGATTTTTGCGCAACTCTGGCACGTAGGCCGCATGTCTCACGTCTCCGTGCATGGCATCGTACCGGTCTCCTCGGGCACAGTACCTGCGGTAGAAACGACCGTGTATGCCTGGATTGAGCCTGGCAAAGCAGGCCCTGTTCAACCTAGCGCACCACGCGCACTGGAAACTGAAGAAGTGAAGCGCGTCATCGCTGACTTCGTCAAATCCGCAAAGATGGCCATGGACGCCGGCTTCGACGGCATCGAAATCATGGCAGCCAACGGTTTCCTGTTCGATCAGTTCTTGAGTAGCTCCCTGAACACGCGTACCGACCAGTACGGTGGTTCCATTGCCAACCGTCAGCGTTTCCTCCTCGAAACCATTGACGCCATTGCTGCTGAAATTGGTGGTTCGAAGATTGGCGTGCGCTTCTCGCCGTTTGGTCGACTGTACGACTTCGGTGTGTACGAAGGCGAAGCAGAAACCTGGATGAGCATGGCGGCTGCACTCAACGAAAGAGAGCTGGCATTTGTTCACCTGAACTACCAACCGACCATCCTTGCCGCGCAAACACCACCGGGGTTCGGCGCTGCGTTCCGTGAGGCGTACAAAGGCACCTTGATGGCTGCTGGCGGCTTCACCAAAGAAATCGCAGAGTCTGAACTGGCTAAAGGTGAACTAGATCTGATTGCTTTCGGCACCGCCTACATTGCCAATCCAGATTTGGTCGAGCGCATGCAAAACAATTGGCCACTGGCCGAGAGTGATCGCGCTACCTATTACGGCGTGAGCGGTTCGATTGAGAAAGGTTACACCGACTACCCGGAATACGCGGCGACCAAAGCCTAACTTCTTCTCAGACATTCAGGAGAACACCATGCCACTTGTCACTATTAAAGGCATCGAAGGCGTTTTTTCCGACGAGCAAAAAGCTGAAGTCATCCGTAAGGTGACTGACGCCATGGTATCCGTGGAGGGTGAAAACATGCGTGCCCTCACATGGGTCATCTTCGAAGAGGTCAAGAGCGGAGACTGGGGTATTGCCGGCAAGCCGGTGACTACGCAGGAAGTATTGAAGCTTCAAAGCGGTCAATAAGGTTTCATCGTTCAGTTATTAGCTCCCTGATTGTCGAGTGCGTTTATGCTCAACGATCAGGGGGCTTTTTCCGTTCTTAGTGAACGCCAGGTCTGAGGGTCTGCTCCGTGATTCTGATCATTTATGCCCATCCTTATCCTGAGAAATCCATCGTCAATAAACTGATGCTCAGGCTGGCTGCCAATAATCCCGAAGTCGTTATCCGCTCCTTGTATGACCTATACCCAGATTTCGACATCAATGTTGAGGCCGAGCAGATGGCAGTGGAAAAGGCAGATCTGCTGGTTATGCAGCATCCTTTGCACTGGTACAACTACCCGCCGCTTTTGAAATTGTGGATCGATAAAGTTTTCACGAGGGGCTGGGCCTTTGGCGTCGGTGCAACCGCGCTCAAGAATAAGCATTTGCTATGGGCTGTAACCATGGGCGAAGAGCATGATCAATTTGAAGGCAGCGATTACCCAGGTTTTCCGGTTCTTGCGCAACCCCTACAGGCGACGGCGAATTACTGCGGTATGCATTGGTTAAGTCCAGTCGCAGTTCATGGCACATACCAAGCTGACCACGTCGCACTTATCAAGCAAATTCGCCGTTACGGCGAGCGTCTAGCCTCCTGGAGGGAAATTTGAATGGATACTCACAGCCTGATTGAAATGCTCATTTACTTGGGCTCGGCTGCCTTGATAGTCCCAATCGCCGTTCGGTTAGGGCTCGGCCCGGTTCTGGGCTATCTGTTGGCAGGCTGCCTGATCGGCCCGTGGGGCCTGGAGCTGATAACGAATGTGGAGTCCATCCTGCACTTTGCTGAAATCGGCGTAGTTTTGATGTTATTTATCATTGGGCTAGAACTTGATCCCAAACGCCTCTGGGCCATGCGCCGAATGGTGTTCGGTGGCGGCGCATTACAGATGCTTGTGTGCGGAGCGGCTATCGCCGTGTTCTGCGCTGCACTTGGCTTGAACTGGACAGCAGCGCTGTTGGTGGGCTTGACGCTGAGCCTATCCTCAACAGCGATTGCCATGCAGGCAATGAACGAGCGAAACATGACATCAACCGCCGTGGGCCGCAGCAGTTTTGCCGTGTTGTTATTCCAAGACATCGCTGCCATTCCACTCGTTGCCATGATTCCATTGCTGGCCGCAAATGGCGGTACGCCTTCCGGTGCCGAGCTCGCACTGTCGATTGCAAAAATCGTCGGTGCAATCGTCGCGGTGGTGCTATTAGGTCGGTACGTTTCTCGGCCCGTCCTGCGTTTCGTCGCGAGATCTGGCTTACGCGAAATATTCAGCGCCGTCGCACTTTTCCTAGTATTCGGGTTCGGCCTCTTACTCGAAGAGGCTGGCTTGTCCATGGCCATGGGCGCTTTTCTAGCAGGCGTTCTGTTGGCCAGCTCAGAATACCGGCACGCCTTGGAGAGCGATATCGAACCATTCAAGGGGCTTTTGCTCGGCCTGTTCTTCATCGGCGTGGGCATGTCCATCGACTTCGGCACACTGATTGATGAACCGCTGAGAGTGCTCACCCTGACCCTGGGCTTCATTGTGATCAAACTGCTCACGATCAAGCTCCTAGGCCGCTTCCTGAATGTACCTAGTGACCAACGTTCCTGGCAGGCGGTATTTCTTGGACAGGGCAGCGAATTTGCTTTTGTCGTTTTTGGCGCTGCCACTGTTGCCGAGATCTTGATCGAGCCGTGGGGTAAAAGCTTGACTCTGGCGGTGGCGCTGTCGATGTGTGTGACACCCTTACTAATTCTGCTGCTGAATTATTTGGAGTCGTCGAAAAAACAGGACAGCAAGGACGCGGACATCATCGATCAAAGCAATCCACGAGTGATCATTGCAGGGTTTGGACGATTCGGTCAGATCGCTGGACGTCTGCTAATGTCCTGTGGTTTTGAAGTCGTGGTATTGGATCATGACCCTGACCACATCGAGACACTGCGCAAGTTCGGGGTGAAGGTGTTTTACGGTGATGCAACCCGCCTCGATTTGCTCCACGCTGCGGGTGCTGCACAAGCTGTGGTGCTGATCAACGCCATCGACAATCAGGGCGACAACTTGTTGTTAACCAGGTTGGCCCAGGAGCATTTTCCGTCTCTGAAGCTCGTGGTGCGGGCTCGCGATATGGGACACATCATTACCTTGCGCCAGATGGGCATCGAGGCCGTCGAAAGGGAAACATTTGAAAGCGCCTTATCTCTTGGGCGTCGTGCCTTGGAATATCTAGGCGTCGGACGCTACGAGGCTCGTGAGCGCGCCGACACATTCCGTAGGCTGAACTTGGAGATGCTTGAGGAAATGGCCGCGCAGCCGCTGGACGATACTGAGTTCAGATATGACGCTTACAAACGAGCCAACACCTTATTAACGGAACTCTTTAATGAAGATCGCGCCCATCCTATCGACGCAGAGGCTAAGAAAGATGACCCTACAACTCAGCGAGACCAATAGCTGATTCGGCTTGATGGAGTCGGAGGATACCTGCTTAGCTGGCATCCTCCAGCTCAACGATAATCGCTTTTTTTAGTGCCGAAACTGATCTCGACCCGGCGATGACACGAAGCAGTCGTCCTTCATGAAAAACTCCCAGGGACGGCACTGCGCGAATGCCGTACATCTGCGCAATCGTCGGCGAAACTGCAACATCAATCTTTCCAAATGCAGCCAGAGCATGGAGCTTCTCTTCCAAGTCTTGGAAGACAGGCTTCATCTCTTTACAAGGCTTGCACCAAGATGCTGAGAATAGTACGACACTGCTGCCTTTTGCCACGAAGCGGGCGAACTGGGGAGCGTTCAACTCAACGATACGGCTCATTTGGATCTCACGTTTCGAATGAAAAAAAGCGGCACCTTTTGAGTGCCACCACACATTCCCATTTAAATTTCGCAGCCGTCGATGCCGCATACCTGGCCCATCACTGAGCTATCCTCGTTGTTCGCGTTGGCTGCCATTTTATTGAGCGCCTCAAAAAATGCCGCGTCAGGCTGCGCACCCGATAATGAAAACGCGTTGTCGAAGACAAACAGTGGCACACCGGAACCTAACTGCGCCGCGAAAGCTTCCTCCTCTTCCATCTCAGCGCGTAGCTCTGGGGACGACCATGCCAACTGAATTGACTCATCCGACACGCCCACCTCTCTCGCAATTGCTTCCAAACTGGAGCGATCAAAGATAGACCTGCCATGACTGGTACTTTGCTCGTATAGCGCCTCCACAAGGCGCGCTTTGAGTGCGGTATCCCCGACAGCTTTCACCAGCATATGAGCATCAGTCGTATCGCCAAACATCATGGTCTCAAAGCGATAATCTAGGCCATCAGCACGAGCGTAGCTTCTGACTGTACTCATCATGGCGTCAGCGGATCCCGCGTGCCCCAGCTTGCGCCGTAGGGCAGGTATCATTGCCTCTGGAGCGTGGTTGGCCGCCAGTCGATAGGCGCGAACATTGATTTGTACATCGTCCTTGATGCCGGAACGATCAAGCGCTTTCTCAAATCGGCGCTTGGCAATCCAGCACCATGGGCAAACGTAATCAGACCAGATATCGACTACATACTTTTTCGAAGGGGTTTGCATAAATTATCCTGCACGAAGAAATGAAGATTGCACTGCCGCCATTTCAAGCAAATGGTTGAAGCCAGCCAACGGATCGGTTGATTGGTCTAGTGTCCAATTGATGAGACTTGCTCCCTCCAACATGCTCAGTAGCATGAAGGCGAAGTTCTCAGCAGATGTTCCCAGCGACCAGTTGTGCTGCCGGACTGCGTCTCGTAGGGTGCATTGAAGCCAGGCGAGCTGAGAGTTGAAGAAGTCCCGCGTGAGCCCCTGGAGCGACAACGGCAACGCGGCCATTTCCGCCGCTAGGGCGCCACATAACGGCAATAGCCCTTCATTCGCACTGATAACGAACAGTCGCGAAAATGCTTGCAGGCGCTGCAGTGGGTCTAAATGCATGGCTTCGATTGAAGCCAACGTCTCATTGAAACGGTTGATGTAATCGTTGATCAGTTCTGCGCCCAGACACTCCTTGGTCGGAAAGTGATGGTGAATACTGGCCTTCCTGATGCCGACCTCCACTGCGAGATCAGCGTAACTGAACGCTGAATACCCCTTGGAGCGCATCTGGGTTTCCGCACAATTCATTAGCGCGGCTTTTGTCGTAATAGACATTGAAAACTCCTTCAGCCAGTAACCACCTAATGCTCGCCGAACACGCGCATTGAAAGCGCCTCGCTAAGAAGCGCTGATCACTTTGCTAACTGGGTGTTAAGCGCGTACCGCCATTACCCCTGCATCAACGTCCCAAATGGCACCGGTGACCCAAGAGGTTTTATCGGAGAGCAGGAACAGGATCGTGTTGGCAACATCTTCGGGAACACCAACGCGGCCCAGCGGATGGAAATCGTTCAGCGACTTCATCGCCTCAGGGATCGCTTCCTTGTCCATAAAACCTTCGTAAATCGAGGTATGAACAATGCCAGGCGATACCGCATTGACCCGGATACCCGAGTGGGCAAGCTCAACTGCAAGGTTACGAGTTAATGCGTGAAGGCCCGCTTTCGCCATGGAGTAAGCAGATGCCGGCGAACCTGCCAGCGCGGCTTGGGCGCCGATAGATCCGACGTTGACAATCGAGCCCTCGCGCTTGGCGGCGAGCATGTTCTTGACGACGGCCTGAGTGATGAAGAAGGTGGCGCGATTAAGCGAAAGGTACATGTCGTAGTCGGCAGCGTCGTGCTCGGTAAACGACTTGGGAATAAAGATCCCGGCGGAGTTGACCATCAGGCTGATATCAGTGTGGTTGGCGTTGATATCCTTGAGCACGGTGTGCATGCCCTCTTCAGTCATCAGGTTGGCCACGATCACGGAGACCGAACCCAGCGGGCTGAGCTCGGCACGAACTGCAGCTGCCTTGTCTTGCTTACTGCCGGTAAGCACCACACTGCCGCCAGCCTTGAGAACCATGCGGGCTGTTTCCAGGCCCATACCGCTGGTGCCACCGACGACCAACAGTTTCTTTCCTTTAAAAAAATCGTTCATAGCAGACTCCGGTTTTCCAGATTTCAGAAGGCGGCACCAGCAGGCTTGCTGCCGATGCACGCTGAACTTGAATGTTAGCGAGGCGGAAATCAGCCCTCGCGAACTTCCAAGGTCGGCACCATGCGGATGGCTCTCGAGAAGTTGGCATAGTTGACCGAAGTCTTGAGCACCACTTTATGCAGTTCCTCGACGCGCTCACGGGATGCATCTGTGTGCAGACGAACTACAACGCTCACCTCGTCGTAGCCTGGGTTAACGCTTTCGTCGATGCCCAGGAAGCCGCGCAGGTCGAGGGTGCCGTCAGTCTCGATCTCCAGGCTGTGAATTTTGATACCCATCATCGCGGCGTTGGCGGCATAGCCGACCGACATGCAAGCATTGAGAGCAGACATCAGCAGTTCTTGTGGGTTAGGCGCGGTGTCTTCACCCAGCAATTCATTTGGCTCATCGGCAGCAATTTCAAAATTGCGGGAATAGCTTTCACCGGCGAGGCTATAACGGCTGACCTTAGCTAAGGTGCGGGTCTGGCCTTTCCACTCGGTCTTAACGTTGAAGCTCGCATGACGCTTGCTGGCATCTTCAGAAACGCCTTGAGCAAATTGTTGCAAGGCAGCTACGTCAATACCGTTCAGGTTGGTGGTCATCGGTTTATTCCTCTATGCGTAACGTTTTGCGGGTGGGTTGTGTTTCTACCTAATCACTCTACCAACTGGTAGGGTGGCGTGCAAGAACATTTTCATCGCCCTTGAGCCAACGGTCAAAAAAGACCGCTCGACGTCCAGCCTGATGCACCTAGCGCCAGTTACATCAGGTGATCTAGGCGTGCCGAATGCTGATGGTTGAAAGTCAGGATTTACCTGATGACTACATTTGATAGGAGGAGGATTGCTTATAGCCGACGATTTAAATAATGCGAAAGAAAAGCCGATTCAGAAATAAGAGCTGGAATAATTACGACAAGAAACTGCAGATGAGAGGACGTTAGAAACGTCCTCTCAACTCCATGACTCAGGCTCCGATGTGGGTAGGAGCGCCCTCAATTTCTTGCAAGCTGTTTGCTTTGGAACGAACGGCCTTCGACCAACCCAGCATCAGCGCTCCAGCGACTAACGGAATAGAAAGAACGGTGTAAGTTCCGTTGGGATAATCGAACGCTAGGAGCACCAAAACCATCACCAAGAAAAAGAGAGTCAGCCAAGAGGTAAACGGTGCTCCTGGCATTTTGAATGAGACCATTTCGACCTCACCTCTTTTTACAGCACGACGGTATCTTATTTGCGATAGGACAATGAATGCCCAGGTCGAAAGAATTCCAAGCGACACAAGATTCAGCAGAAGTTCAAATAGTTGCGATGGGATCAGGAAGTTTAATAACACACCAAACACGTTAATTCCCATGGTAACCAAGATGCCCATATAGGGAACTCCTTGGACACTCATGCGCTTAAACATTTTTGGCGCCGATCCCCCCATGGCAAGTGATCTCAATACGCGACCGGTTGCGTACAAACCTGAGTTCAGGCTTGAGAGCGCCGCCGTCATGACAACGATATTCATAACGGAGCCAATCCCAGGGATCCCCAGCGCCTCAAAAAACGTTACGAAAGGACTGACGTTAGCACTGTAAGCTGTCCAGGGCAGAACAGTAACGAGCAAGAAAACGGATCCCACATAAAAGAGACCGATTCTCCAGATTACACCATTGATGGCTTTAGGGATAACGTTTTTAGCGTCCGCCGTCTCGCCAGCGGCAGTCCCTACCAACTCTATGCTCGCATAAGCAAAGATAACGCCTTGTACAATGATAATTGCAGGCAGAAGCCCATGCGGGAATATTCCGCCATTATCTGTAATTAAATGTAAGCCTGGAATATGCCCGGCAACCTCATGGCCTGTAGCAAAGAAATAAGAGCCAATCACCAAGAACACACTGATAGCAGCGACCTTAATTACGGCAAACCAGAACTCCATTTCACCAAACCACTTAACACCAACCATGTTCATCAATGTAACTACGCCCAAGGCGCTTAATGCAAAAAACCACTGAGGAACGTCTGAAAAAACGCTCCAATACTTCATATAAATAGCAATCGCCGTTATATCAACAACCCCTGTTAACGCCCAAACGAGAAAATACATCCAGCCAGCAACGAATGAAGCACGCTCCCCCATAAATTCCCTGGTATAGGATACGAAACTACCACTGCTTGGACGGTGCATAACAAGCTCGCCAAGCGCCCTCAAGATGAAAAAAGCGAAGATGCCACAAATTAAATAAACAATTGCAAGCGCAGGCCCTGCGATTTGAAGTCTAGCCCCCGCGCCCAAGAACAACCCGGTGCCAATTGCCCCACCTAACGCCATCATCTGTACATGGCGTTTCTTTAAGTGCTTTGAGTATCCGCTTTCATGGGAGTCAAGCCAGTTCGACTTATCTTTAAGTTCGTTATTGCACTGAACTTCTGAGAGAGATTGATCTTCTTGTTTTTTCATGTACCACCCGAACGATTAATTTGCAGTTTTTTTCTTATGTTTTGCAAACTTAACTTCCTTCTCCCATCCCATGGGATTGTGGGAAAAGCCTTTAGCACTACTGCCATCAGCGACTAGAGCTCGCCCACTCAATGCCACAGCACGCTCAGATCATCGCTTTTAGGTCGACCAGATCGCTAACTCCTGAGGCACGAAAAACCTACCATTCACATGGTAGCCGTGCAAACTCTATTTTTTACATTTTCAACTCATTGTTTTTACAAGCGCTTTTCTACAAGCCAACCTATCGGTAGACATTTAGCGAAAATGGTATTTTAATCTTGAATCTGCGGCGGCTACGCATCCCTCCCACCCTCAACAAGGTAAGAAATGGATCCGGTATGAAAAAATATAAAACCGTACAGACCTTACTCGCCCACGCGTCTATCGAGCCTGATCAACACCACGGATTCGTCAACACGCCCGTTTACCGTGGCTCTACCGTGGCCTTTTCCACATGCGAGTCGATGCGTGAAGGACGTCAAAAATACGCTTACGGACGTTGGAACAATCCTTCAACGGAGGCACTCACTGAGGCCCTTCAGCATTTGGAAGGGGCTGAGGGCACGGTTCTATGTCCTTCAGGACTGTCCGCGTGTACGACTGCGATACTTTCAGTGGTGGGGATGGGTGATCACATTTTGATTGCGGACAATGTGTACGCACCGGTGAGGGTCTTCTGCGAGCAGGTGGGCAAGCGCTTGGGAATCGAGGCGTCGTTTTATGACCCTACGATAGGATCCGGCATTGTTGATTTCCTTCGACCTAACACTAAAGCGATTTATCTAGAGTCTCCTGGCTCCTTGACGTTAGAGATACAGGACATTCCAGCCATCGCCAAAGTTGCTCATGACCATGACATTCTGGTCATTGCAGACAATACGTGGGGCACCCCGCTTTATTGCCCAACCCTGGAGCTTGGTGTCGACCTTTCTATCATGGCAGCAACAAAATACATCGTCGGCCACTCCGACGCAGTTCTTGGCACCGTATCCGCATCCGAGCGAGCGTGGGAAAGTCTCAAGCGATACCACTTCAATATGGGCTTATTCGCTAGCCCGGACGACGTGACGCTGGCCCTTCGAGGGATGAGAACGCTAGACGTGCGCCTAGAGCGTCACTATAAAAATGCGACGATAGTCGCCAAATGGCTGGAAAGCCGGGAGGAAGTTATCGCAGTCCATTACCCGGCATTAGAATCTCACCCACAACACGACTTATGGAAACGGGATTTTAAAGGGGCATCTGGCCTGCTGTCGTTTACGACAAAGCCTTCCACGCAGCATGCAACTGACGCTCTCTTAGATAATCTATCGCTGTTTGCAATCGGTTACTCATGGGGCGGTTTCGAAAGTTTGGCAATGTTCGCAAATCCTAAACCAGTCAGAAGTGCGACCCAATGGGACAATGATGGTCATCTAGTGCGACTGCACATCGGCCTTGAAGATCCCTATGACTTGATCGCCGACCTCGAAGTGGGCTTTGCACATTTTAATAGATTACGCCGCTAGTTATACACCGTTAGGCACAGCTCTTGATGGGCTGTGCTATCGGACAGCAAATCACACCTGTTCAATAAGGAGCCATGGGTGTCACAGCGCATAATTGACATGCTTTTACTCAACCGGGTGAGACAAGTAGTCTTCCTCACCACGCTAGCGATGTTGGCCTTTGCAGCCAACTCGGTTCTATGCCGCTTAGCATTTCGTCATACTGAGATTGACCCTACTTCCTTTACCCTTATACGGTTGTTGAGCGGAGCCTTTGTGCTCTGGGTAATCTTAACAATCAAAGGCACCTCTGCTCGCTCCGCTGGGAGCTGGTTGGGTGCATTCACCTTGTTTGCTTACGCGTTCGCTTTTTCATATGCGTATGTGAACCTGGATACAGGAACAGGTGCGCTGATTTTGTTCGGTGCCGTCCAGCTCTCTATGCTTGGATACGGTTTTTACAAAGGCGAAAGGATGCATGCTGTAGCAGTTACGGGTCTTGTACTTGCTATTGGAGGCTTGGTTGCTCTGTTACTACCAGGTGCTACGTCGCCTCCGTTGGCTAGCGCAGGGATCATGTTGTTATCTGGCATCGCATGGGCCGTTTATTCGTTAATTGGCAAGCAATCGAATGATCCACTCGCCTCTACTACCTGGAATTTCCTGCGAGCTGTACCAATGATGCTTTTGGCATCCATACCCTTCGCAAATCAGCTATCAATAGATATTTTGGGTGTTCTCTGCGCGATTGCGTCGGGGACGATTGCTTCAGGAATTGGTTATGCTATCTGGTACGCAGCGCTACGTTCGCTTTCGTCGTTTCAGGCAGCCTCCATACAGCTAAGCGTTCCTGTTTTGGCGTCGCTCGCAGGGGTGCTCATTTTGAATGAAAGCTTAACGACTCGATTAGCGCTTACATCGCTGGCAGTGCTTGGAGGAATTGGACTGATACTTAGTGATAAGCGCGTAATAAATCGCAGAAAATGAAAGGCTGTCCGTGGATGGGGTCTAGACGACATCTATAATCGAACGAACAAGGCGACGAGCCACCGTCGCCCATTGATCAAGCCCAATTAATGGCTAGCTTCAGAACGCAGAAGTCCAGCCAAAATCAAATCGAATCCAGAAGATTTCTCGTAGTCATCACTCATCGCCCAAGACACAAAGCTTGCACCTTCCAAGGCATTCAATATGAACCTTGAAACTGTGATCACATCCAGCTCGGGCTTGAGCAAACCCTGGTCTTGGCCCTGCTTGATATTCTCTTGAAGCCACGTTAGATGGATCTCGAAGAAATCCTTTGTCATTGCTTTAAGGCTTTCAGGCAGAGCCAAAAGCTCAGCGGCCAAAGCTCCGCAGAGTGGAAGCATTCCGTTATCACTGCTGTGCGCGAACATCACCGCGAACGCCTTCAATCGGTCGACGACGCCATCGTTCTCATCGTTGATAGCTTCCAACTGCTTCCTGAATCGGAACAGGTAGCTCTCAACGATGGCAATTGCCATGCCTTCCTTGGTGGGAAAGTGATGGTGAATACTGGCTTTTTTGATGCCGATCTCATCCGCAAGGTCGGCATAACTGAAGGCCGCGTAGCCTTTCGTGCGCAGCAGAATCTCAGCGCTGGTCAAAAGGTCTGAACGTGTACTCATGATGCTGCATCCGAATTTATCATGCAGGCATCATAAATTAGTCACACCGCATAAGACAGCGTTCGCCGAACGCTGCATTGAGCCACCTATACATTGTACCGGTTTCGAGTGCACGCCCTAAGCCGCATGAGCTTCCTCGAATAGCCTATCCCGAAACGCTTTCAACCTCGGCAGGCTCGCACACTCGGGAGGATATACAACGTAGTAGGCCAACGGAGAGACACCTTGGATGTCTGGAAACAAGCGAATTAGCCGGCCTGCAGCCAAATCATCCCTGGCTATAACGCTGCGCGTTAGCGCGATTCCTTGTCCATCTATAGCTGCTTGAAACACAGCTGCACTGTTGTTGATCTTCATGCCCCTGCGCGCCGGTACATTTTTCGCCGCAGCAATGCTTAGCCAGGTCTCTCAGGTCGTGAATCCGGCGCTCTCATCTATCGATAGGTCGTGGATCAGCGTTTGATTGGCCAATTCGGCCAGAGTGCTCAAACAATCCGAAGTGTTTTTCAGATTAGGGGAGCAAACAGGAAAGATATCCTCGTCCATCAGTTTTTCTGCGATAAGACCAGGCCACTCACCGGCAGCATATCGGACGCCGATATCTATTCGTTGAGCTTGGAAATCCACCGCTTTGAGTTGCATATCAAGTCGAACGTCGGTATCTGGCCAAGCCGTATGGAAACGCTCTATTCGCGGTAACAACCATCTGGCAGCGAAGGCGGGACTGACAGGTGCCCCTTCTTCGCAACGCAAGCGCGGGCAACACGGCTCATTGCGGCCAGTGGTTCGAGATCCCCAGCCCCGCAGAATGCAACTTCCCGACGCCAATACGTGCTGTGGCCTACCTACCACTTCAAATGCCCGTGGACTCTTCAAGCACCTGACTCGCGAACTGGTTGAGGTCTCGAATCTGTCCGTAGGGTCTGCGCTCTAAATGGAATCCCATGATTCCCGCAGCCCGAGGGCCGTCGCGATCACACCTTTGAGAATCGCCAATCATCAGCACCCGCCCCACTCCATCGGTAAGGCAATGGCCAGGCTGCACGCCCATTTGATTACAAACGGATTGGTAGAGGACAGGATCTGGCTTAACGCATCCCAGCTGATAGCTGAAGGCATATCCGTCCAAATCTGGGAAAAAAGCTTTTACCCTTGGGCCATATGGATAGGCAAGGTTTGAGCAAATCCCGATTCGGAACCCAGCTTTTCGTAGCAACCCTATGGCTTCGACGGCATCGGGAAAAGGCTGAATCGACGACAACTCCGTTTCCAGTACGAGACTCAACTCCTTGAGCTTTGACGGAGTAAGTGCAATGCCCAGCTGCGACGCCACCGCGTCCAGCGGCTGGTTCGTTGTCATCGCGAAATGCATCGTGTCCGAGGTCAGGGCGAGTCCCTGTCGACGCCCTTCACGCATCAGTTCTCGATAAGGACTCGTCCGCTGCCCAATCCGCACAAGGGTACCGAAAGCGTCGAAGATGATTCCACTAATCACAACGGCTTGCTCATCTGGAACAGCACAGCTGCAATCATCACGGCCCCTCCTTCCAAACTCATAAGGCGCGAACCACTGCCGACAGCGACATCGTTTTTCGACGACCATGATTGATCAAAACGTAGACCTTATTCTGCGTCTCAAAAAACATGCCGTCGCTGAAATCAACCAACGGTGACGAGCGCCGCCAGAGAGCGCTGCTGCATTTGGTGCTGCTATTGAAAACGACATTGAGCATCAGCAACATCACCGGCTTCTTTCCCTCCAAGGCCAACTCCTGGACGACCAGCTCCGGCGCATCTAGGTCAAGCCAGACCCACTCATTGACAACGCAAAAGCTTCTGTCCGGAAACCTCGCCTGCGTCATTCGGATCGCTTCTTGAAGATCAATTTCCACCCCAGGCATTACAGCGCTTGAGCCAATGATCTGTTCAATATTGTGGTACGACATGCGAACTCCTAGCACAACCATTGCTTTACCTCACGAGCCTGGTTCGTCAGGCATTACGGTCGCGCAACAGCGTCTCGGGTCATCGACAACACCACGGTCTGTTCAACCCCGTCGACCTCCTCAATCATGAACATAAGAAAGCTCACGATGACGTATCGGTTGCCGGCAGTGGTGACTACTATGGAATAGCCATGCCGCTCTTCTATTGCTGCCGCGTCATCGGTGACGATCGTGTCACCGTTTTCAAATCGTCTGTGGGAGTCGAAGAAAATTGCTGCTTTGAAACCCAAACCACAGGGACGGGCGTCTAGCAAATACCCGTGAACTTGACCCTCGAAACTGAGCTTTGTGGCCTGGATCAATGAAACTGGAAAATGCACTGAAAAAACCTCTACTCGCCCGCTTCAAGCTATTCAAAGCGTGACCACACACTGGTTGTTGAAATCGACCTCTTCCCCTGGATAACCTCTTGGATTGGACACAAATCTGATTCCGTTGATCGTCTCATCGACAGCCACGTGGGTATGTCCAAAGATCCAGAGGTCAATTTTCATATCCAGGAATTCCTGCCAGTTGTTGCCGTAACTTGCCCTCAGATGCGGATGCTTTCCGTAGTCCGGCACAAAGTGCATCAATGGCGGGAAGTGAGTCACCACAACCGTTTTTCCCTCGAACGGTTGCGCGAGCGCGCGGTGCAGCCACATACGAGACTCTTGCGCGACCTTGCGAGTCTGGTGGGGCACAAGCTTTCGATACTGCGGCTCTACGCGAATGACTTTGTAGTCGTTCATGAGCGCCCGAGCCTCAAGCATCGCCAATGGCGCATTCCCGGTACCTTCAAAATCAGCCCATCCGGTACAACCCAAGAAGCGGACACCGTCTATCACGAGTGTGCGCTGCTCCAGGAATTGAACATGGGCAGCCTGAGGGTTATTCAACTGATTGAGCGTTTTATTCCAACTCGATTTGTAAAATTCATGGTTCCCGGCTACGAGCAGTGTTTCTTTTGAAAAGTGGTCGCAAGCCCAACTGGAACTTCGGCCTTTGATGTTGATGTCCCCTGCTAGGATCGCAACGTCATAAAGGGCGGGGTCGGGCAGCTCGATGGGCTGGAACTCGACATGGAGATCCGACATTACGAGAAGTCGCATGAGTCAGGCTCCGCCATGATGGAATGTAAATTCATGCCCCAGCCCACATCGTTGGTCTAAGCACATGCCTACAATGAGCATGATCCTCATGAAAAAAGAAACAGGCATCTCACCCTCAATTTTCAGTTGAGATTAACGATGGACATGACCCCAGAAGATTGGATCTCTTTCTCTGACCAGGGCCCATCAAAATGTAAAGGGTGTTGCGCATTTCAAACCCATAGCTATCGGTGACGACCTTTGGAAAGCTGACCGAATCCAGATCTCCAACCTGCCACCTGTTCGCGCTATGGGCCAAGACGCTGGACGCGTAGAGCACGCATGATTGCACCCGTCGCCAGCAAGAGATTCGCGGTACTCGTTGGTCACCTCTTTCTCGATCAGCATCCACTCCCTAACGATGCAGTACGACTTCGCGAGATTCGCGACTTGTTGTCCTATTGCATGATCACCAAACCTCAACACTCAGGTGATAGCTAAATCTCATGCTCCCGCGATCTACAAGCTCAGCTGTGAAGGGGGAGCGAAACCCAAGCGTCATAGCGCCATAGCTTTCGATTTACTGCTGAATTGACACGCCCCTAGCTATCCACAGCACAGCACAGCACTGAATCAGTCACACACATCCACCGACTGCTCGGTTTACGGTTAAATTGATCCTGGCGCAGGAGACCTGCCCCTACCGTCGCAAAGCGCCAATTCCAAGATCCGTTGGACAGAAGAGCCAAGAAAATGGGACGGGCCAACACCACCGTGAAACAGCCGCACCTCACCAGTCCGGCAATGATTACTATATACGGTAGAAACGGACTATGCAACGTGGCTTTATCCTCCCCTTTGAGGATCGCCCATGACCCTGAAGCTTGCGTTTGCAGCTGTGCTGCGAGTTCTTCGCAATCGGAAAGGGCTCTCGCAGGAGGGGTTGTCCGAGGCAGGCACTCGTACCTACTTCGCAAAACTCGAAAAAGGGGAGTCTGGTATCACGCTGGACAAGCTCGACCTGCTCAGCAAGGCACTCGGCACCAGCCCTCTGACTCTGCTTGCGCTCACGCTAGCCATCCGTGAAAACGAGCCTCTTGAATCCATCCTGAGCCGGCTCACCGCCGAGCTTTCAGAGCATCAGCAAGCCGGTTTGTTGGAAGTGCTCAAAGCGCAACTCAAGGATGACGCTCTGGTAGTGCGTAAGCCCGGCAAGCCAGTCGACGAAACCAGGCTGGATCAAGTGCGCCTTCTCAAGATCGAGGGTTTGACACAGAAGCAGATCGCCGAAAAATTGGGGCTGCCCAAGCAGACAGTGCACGACTTGTGGCATCGAGAATCCGATGCATAGGGCGCTTGGTCATACAAACCAGGAGGGAATTTTCTAGAGCATGGATAGCAGAGTATGAGATGGAGCAGGTATCGGATTGGCTGGCGGGCAATTATCACAGCGGTAGTCTTTCTATTCGCGCTGCTCCAGGGTTTTTCGACGATCGTTGGGCCTTGGGCAGCTTACTTCTTCGCCCCTAAGTCATCCGATGGCCTGAACCCAAAACTGCTGGGCATGTGGCATGAGAAATTCCAATACCCCGAACCCAATGGAGTCGCCAGCTTCGAAGGCACTATCGAATATTTTCGCAACAAAACATACCGAATCAATGGCCTACTGAAGAGCACTGTCTTTGCTCCTTCATCATCTACCACAGAAACCACAAGCTATAGATTCGATGGCAATGGAGAATGGCAAGCCACTGATGACGAATTGGAAATCAAGTTGCTGGATGTGCAGGTTCGAGTGGCCAACAAATCGCTCACCAACATGAGCGTCCGTGGCCTCTCACACAGTGCTGAAGAATCCGCGATTGAGCGAGGTCTGCTGCTAGCCAGGTCTCAGCGCTATGACATTCGCAGCGCGAAAAAAGACGAAGTCGTGCTGGAAACAGGTGGTCTTCTCGCGGACAGCTTTGTCATCAAAATGAATCGTACCAAACAGATGTACATGAGGTAGCAGCGCCCCACTGCCACTCCACCCTACCCGTCTGTTGTTTTTGTTGGAAGCGCCCCATTGTCTGAACAGCTCGTCAAATCTCCGCTTGAGTGGATCGACGTAACCATCAAGCTACTCCCCTACATCGGCGCGTTAGCGCTGATGGCCTATGTGATGCTAAGAACCAATGCGATGTTCTATGTGGTCTACCGATGGCATCAGCTGCTCGGGGCGACGAAAGACTTCAACAGCAAATTTGCGCAGCGTGTGTGGGCAGATCATGAAGACCTACAGCGCTTCAATCTGTGGTTCGGACTGCAACTCAAGACCTCCAAGCACATGACCAAGCTGCTTTCGTGGCTGCAGCAACATGAGCTAACTATCGAAGAGCTGTGCCGGGCACGGCGCTACTTCGATGCAAACGAGCTTGCCTTCAGAATTCCCTCAAAACTCCGGCGCAGAGCTGTGCGAACCATGATGCAGTGCACAGCAGGATTTCTGCTCTTTTGGGCCTACGTGTTCACGCAAACTCCCTATGCGCTGCTCACGGTCAAAAAGACACATACCTCGTTCTGGGTTCAGCCAAACGAGGCCTTCAATGGCGCTGGCACTTGGTTGCCGTGGGACAGTGATGCCCAATGGACGGTAGACAATCAATACTGCCTATTCTCAGATGGCCTGGATCCGTTCAAAGATCAGTGGGACAAAGACGTTGTCTGCAGCCTGGTGCTGGGCACCTACAACCAAAAAATTGAAGACATCATCGGGGAGCAGTGGGCGATTGGGATGTTGGCGGGTGGTGCCGCAATCCTCTGTATCTTCTTTCTCGTGTTCATCATGGTTCGTGAGACAAACGCCACGGCTCTGGAGAAAAGAGTTGCCGAGTCAGCGGGGGGCGTTCGGTAGATTTGCGTCCACCCGATCAGTTCGCTTTCACCGTCAGCTGTTTGGCAAGCGAGCTGGTTGAATTTCCTCACGCGGTGCGAGCCGAGAGGACGTGGGCCGGCTACCTGCCCGCGTCCGAAGATGTCATCGTGCGATACTTGGCCCAGTAAGCAGACAGCATGCCGTCAGCACCCTCAAACAGAGCCAAGCAATACCCACTCGATGAGAAGAGGGTTTGTACCCCCGGACATCTGCCAAATACTGGGGGCGAGAGACTATTCGACGCGCCGTTAACCGTACCTTGGGCGTAAGTTGCAGTGGTACGAACGCCGGAAGTGACGCGACAGGGTTGTCGCGGTAGATCGGCAGCCACTTGCGAATAATTGGTGTTGATGTCATGGCTGATGGCGACACTTGAAATTAACGTACCCGGTTGCAGGCATTCCTGCACGGCATGGGGCTTTGAAGGGCTTCGGTAAGAGCTTCGTTGGCGCATGTGAACCCTGGCGATAAGAGTGATCGCGTCCGCTAGAATATAAGCGGACGCGATCGCCCTTAATGCTGCAGTTCGGTAGGTGCGTTCTCCAGGCGCTTACAAGGCTTTGGTGCTCCGGACGCCTAGAGGCTTTTCACTCCCCGCCTCCGATCATGTCGCATTTCGAAAGCCGGCCTTGGGGGGGGGGACGTGGCTGGGGTGAGACGATTCTTGAGCCAGATAATGGGGAAGCCAGAGCGTGCTAGCATCAGCCACTCTTTCACTTGACGTGTGGCGCGTCTTGTTTAGCTTGCTGCATTGCAGTTTCATCTACTTCCAATACGCGAGAGAAAAAAATCGTACTCTCGGACATTGGCCTTGGGAAAAGTTGATAATTCAAGTGATCGACGATGAACTTCAGTTGAGGTGGAAAAGCCAGATAGTCGAGCAGCTCTTGAGCGGTGGGACGCTCGCCTGACCACAGTCGATGAATGACCTTCCTGATCTTTTTCTTGCCATTTTTTTTATGAGATTCGGAGATGGTACTTTCGGTCAAGAACTTGCTGAGCGCCGAGTAATCGGAAATATGAACACCGTCAATCGGCTCCCTAGAGTAGGGGAGCGAGTTCAAAATCATCGGAACCAAAGTTAAGTCTTCAAGTTTTTTGCCGAACAGCGACTCTATAACCTCTGGACGGGCTCGCAAACCTTGCTCCAAACGCTTAACCTGCTTGACGGTGTCGGTGATGAATTTGCTGTATCGCAGGGCCGGGACTGCATGATTCCCGGACAACAGATTGTTTTTGCACTCAACCAAAAACAATGTGTCATCCATTATAAACAGCGCATCGTACTCATACTGAGCACCGTCGATGTTGAATTTAGCGGGTTTGCAGGGGTAGCCGAGATCCCCGAGGAACGACACAACCTTGTCCTCAAAGCCTTTGCCTTTCTTGTCGACTTGAGTTTCAAGGGAGCCCAGCCTAGAGAACAGGACGTTGGGCACATTGCAGCTGACAAGGATTTCGGCCAGAAGAGAGTATTGGTCATCCTGCGATCGGATCAGTGGTGAGTCATACAGGTCACGGCTGTCAGTGCCGAAGGTCAGGTGGTCAATCAAAGTGGCAACGACTGATTGGGGAATCCGGTAATCAACCAGACCTTGTTCCAGCTCTGCTTTATCAAAGGTGACTAGGCCGGAAGCCGACGTTTTTTCCTTGGCTTTGGCCATGAGTTTCAACGCGCAGTAGCCACGTACCCACTCACGCAAAGTAAGGCCATGATGGCGATCTTGGTCAGAGAAAACATCGAACGACAGTATCTCCGACAGCGTCGTTAGAGTGACGCCCTCATCCTCGGATACGAAAGGTGCCCCCGAAAGATCGGGTACTTTCGCCCCCTTGGCCATGACAGCCTTTCGCAGGGTTTTACCTTGCAGAAGGCTATTAGAGTTCTGGACAGCCCAGGCATGCTGGCGCCGATTTGCCAGGAAATCATACACCTCATCTTCGGAAGGCGCGCGGTGAAAGAAAATGGGGTCTGGAAACTTTTTATAAATGGCCTCATCCAGCTTGGTACGCGGGATGCCCAAGGTTTTCATATCACCGATTTGTCCCCCGAAGAAAAGTGTCCTATTGCCGATATCCTCCAATGCGTTCCATGACACCGCAAAAAGCTGGATGCTTCCCGCTTTATACCGATGCTCATCGGTGGTCTGCACTTTCGTCGGGGCAGCGAGCTTGCCATTGAGCAACAGTTTGTGCTCAAAGGCCATCATTTTCAGGGTCAAGCTGAGTGTAGTGGCAGCGTTTGAGTAGGCCGCATCAATATTTACCTCTATACCCTCTGGCGTCTTGACCATTAGCGCTTCGGGCATAAGAAATCGCCGTTCGGCTCGGGCCTTGGCCTCCAACGCTACCATCGCTTTTTTGCTCAGAGCCTTCAGCTCTTTAAGCTCCCCAGCTGCGCGTTCGATGTGGCTCCAGAACTGGATATCCGCCGGATAACTGGAGATCTCACAGAGAGGTAGATTCGCACGTATCTGGTCGAAGCACTGCTCGATGATCTGTATTTTTTCGTTCAGGTCTTGAGCATACGATTGTGCTTCAGGGTGCCGATCCATGGAAGTGTCGTTCAGAAGCGAGGAATAGAACTGATTTCGCTTCTTGCGATCCGCCCGCATCTGGAAGCCACCTGGCTGTGCCATCTTGCTAGCGAAGCCTGCTGTAACGTCATCTGAATCGAGGTTTTGCAGCGCTTCAGTCGCTCTTTTGAGATCAAGCTTGTCTAGCGCATCTTTGAATTGTTTACGAGGATTGTGTTGTTCGGCACTCATGAGTCTTCCTTAACTTTCTATCATTCTGGGCACGCCGCAACCACTGTAAAAGCCCGTGCCATTTGGTGTTTCCGATAAATTTACACAACGGGTACGTGCAGTGGCGTATAGCCCTTGGGCTGGAATCACTTTTCCGGCGTGTCTTGTGAAGCAGCATGCGCGACTTAGCTTTATGCTCGCTAAATGTCCTGCAGAGAGTACCCGTGTGGAGAACTGGAGCACAGCCCCAACTCAGTCGTTTCCCTGCGCATGCTCATATCTGCGACCCTTTGCATCCCAGCGTTGCTGCAAACAGTCGTCACGATCACGTTACTGTAAGCGCACGGGGATTACATCTTACACGGGTCAGTCAGCCATCCACTATGCGGCGGCAACGCCTCGATCTCGCTGCCCTTCTACGTCGGCAACCGCAGCAGCACATCCTTGAGATACGCGTACGGATTATGCCCATTCATGCGTGCCGACTGGATCATGCTCATGATCGCAGCTGCCCGTTTACGGCTGCGCAGCGATCCAGCGAAGAACCAGTTGGAACGGCTAGGCTCCCATGGCCTGATCGTATTTTCGACCGGGTTATGGTCGATGGGCACCGCACCATCATCCAAGTTCGAATACACGATGTCGCCCAACCGCCTTGTCGCGGTAAGTCGACAGCCACATAAGGATGACGTTGGCGTTAATGCCGTGCCGCAGGGCCACGCTGGCAATCGACACATTAGCTCAGGCATTCCTGGACAACCTGGGCCTTGAAGGGTTTGGGATAGGTGGTGCGCTGCCGCAGGGTGTTCCTCGAATCAAAGGCGATGGTGCCCACGTATTTTAGGTGGACACCATCACCCTTGATCTGGGGATTCTGAAGCGTGTTCGGCAGACGCTTACCGCATGACTACATTCTGCATTGACCATGTTCAGATCGATTCAATGAAGGGGCAGCCCGCTTAGAGAGATGCGCTAATGCCCGCCCCAAACATCAGCTTATAGGTTCAGATGTGAGAAATTTTCCGAAAGAACCAGACAGCCCGCAATCACTAAGATTGGCCTGCCGCAGGTCAGCGCCTTCAAGCCTTGAGGAAAAGAAATCTGAGCCACGCAAGTAAGAGCGGCGCATGTCGGCCCCAGCGAGATTTGCCCTTGTGAAAACGCCTTCATACACATGGATGCCTGGCCAAGTTGCGTACATACCGTCCATGTGCATAAACCGGCAATTCTCCAGATTTGCTCCAATGAAATCCGTGGTCAGCTCTGCCCACACGGAATTGAAGACACTGTTGGGCGCGTGCAGGCCTGCAAAGCTGAGACTTTCAAATTCCACTACAGTGTAAAGATGGTTATGCAGTTCTTGGCTGAAGTGAAACTGTTCGAAAGAAACCCCTCGCTTGCGGGCTACAAAGCCGATCGACTGGCATTTGTCCGCAGCCTCGATCAAAACGTTCAGTTGGGCATGGAAAAGCTCAGGCGTATAGAGAAGCCTGACGGGCTGCTTCCAGCTGCCATTTGAACAATTTCTTTCATAGTAAGCCGCGCATGCCCTGCCCTCCTTCGAGACATCGTTATAGTCGATCCCCATTTCTCGGGCCGTGATTTGAAGCCAGTGATTCAACTTGAGTTCACCGGCAGTCTGCCGTTTGAGCAACGAAAGCGCAGCAGAACTCACCGGCCGTATTGGATGAGAGGAGCGCTGCTTAGCGATATATCGAATGTGCTGGTGAAGCTGAGATTCGAGAAACTTCATGACAATCCCTCATCAGGTAATGGCGTCCTAGTCTCCACCACCTGAAAAAGGAAAGGGTGAGGGTCTTGCACACAGCGCTGGCGCGATTGCTTCACAGGATCTAGGACTGAAGGCCGCCAGGATGGCCCGTCGTGGATCCTCCGAAAAAACCCTTCAAAAGTCAATCCTACGCATACCACTGCCCGGCGACGACATTAGTCGATAGCGGTAGCATCGTCAGCACCCAAAAAATCGAGCCGAAGATATGCTTCGATCACTTGAGTCTGACTTGGAGACATCCCGGGCTGAGTGCGTAGCGCTTCGACGAGTGTCCGTGCATGATCACGACCAGTGATACGGTCTAACGCTGCCGAGGGAACATTAAGCACCCGTCTAGATACCCTGTCACCCTGCACTTCTAAAGAACCTGTGGAAACAGATCCCTCCAGAAAGCGCAGAAGCAGAGGCGGATCGCTGAGAATCGGCTGGTATCGATCTCGTAGATGCTGCTCCCCCATCACCTCCACCAATATGTGGATCAGCAATTGCTGATCATCAAAATCGAGCAAGTCCTGCAGGCTCATCTGCATCAACTGCGTCGCCAAGCGCTGTTGCAAGTGCTGTACCGCAGCGACGTCTAGCCCCTCCATCTCCACTGCGTGAGGCAAATCGGTTCGAAGCCTTCTAAGTAGATGGCTTGCAGCCGGGATTTCTCTTGCCTGAATTACCGCTGAATGCAAAGCCTCTGCTCGTAAAGCTGGCGGGATGATACCTAGTAGATGCTGAAGCGTGCCTGTGATCCGCCAACTGTTTGGCATCGAAAATGAGCCAGCTTCGTCTGCTTCAGTGAGCAAGCTTTCAGGGACACTGAGGATTGCGGACAGCAGCTCACCGGCACGCTCATGGGCAGTGTCGCTGGGCAGCCTGGCGATGAAATCTAGGAGCTCCCTTGCTTTGGAATGCCCGTCCTGGCGTCGGATTTTTTTTAGATCCAGCCATGCATCAGCGAATCGCCCGACGTCAGGTGCAAGCGCAATCAACTCATCGGCTTGCGCTCGGCTGAGGATCGTATCGGGGACGCCGAAGCTGAAGTACACCGGATGAAACTCCGCGCAGCTAAGGTTCATGTACCGAAAGCCATCGTAACCCCCGTAGTACTGGCGGTTGAATGCGGCGTCAATTTTGGGAAACATCCGGCACATTAAGGCACGCACACCTGAGCGCCTGAACTCACAGACCTCTCCCAACCATGCCTCATGAAAAGCGGATACCGGTCTCAGATCCTCACTCATGCCAGGTGCACCAGTGAACATTCCGGGGTGTTGTCGAATCTTCTGATAAGCGATTGGCTCGAACAGACGCAGGAATTCTAGAGCGACGAAATCGACCCAGTTCACTTCGCCGACCATGGGGTACAACACATCTGCCTGGTTGAATTCCGTGGTGCCCGGACAAGTCATCTGGCCGCCGGAGAGCGGCCTACCACCGAGCCGCATCTGGCTGATTAAACTAGGTTGGGATCAGCAGGCAATAAGACGTGCATTCAATGACAAAAAATGCGAAACACTTGAATATCCGGTCAGCTGTCTCGTGACCGCTTACTACGGCCACAACACCAGTACGATACGGCCGAAGGATCAATATCTTTTTTTCCCTCAACTGACCACTCCGGGGGCAGGTTTCAGCAGCAGTTCCTATATGTTTTGGGCGTACCGGGAGTTGGGCAGAACCGCGGCATCTGCCTTGAAACTGCAGCCCGATGGCACGCTAGCTTTGCAGCCGCGAATCAAACTCAAGCCCCAGCAAGCGGATTGTGTGCGTCCAGATCTGCGTCCTGTACCTTGTTGAAGGCGTACCCTTCTGGCCTCCTACCTCATGATGCAGATTGTAAACGCGTGCCATAACTCGACTTACAACTCCATTTGGGAAGATACTTAGAAGACCTTACAACCAATCATTCACGCCTAAGGAGCTCTCGTCGAAAATAGTCCAAAAATTCATCCGCAATATTGGGCAAGATTTTTTTCAGAATCAGATAATAGAGAAAAATTGGGGTCGCATCGCCAGTACCCTCTTCTTCCCAGCGTCGTTCGGTCTCAAAACAAAAAAGCACACATCGAACCAAGTCCGCGCAGCGATCGTCATGATTCCGATTTTTCTTCTCTATCTCCCATAACTCTATCGAACGCTTTTTACGAAAGTCCTCATCACTTTCAATGCGATCTCTTGAAACGCCATCCTTGATGTAAGGCACGAGTTCATCTAGCGTTGACCTATCGATGAAAACAAACGCTCCCATATCGATCAAGTGAAGTAAGAAGCTCGCATATCTACGAGTAATTTCATCGAAAGAAAAGTTTGCGGCAAGCAACTCATTTTCCAACAGATCAAATTTTTCACTTTCATGACTATCAATCATTAAACCGCTCCATCTTTAACGCCTAATCTACCCATTACCCCAGCACAGGATGGGCAGAATGGCATTTTTTTACCGTCATTTCGAAGAGTTGTTGAGGTTGCCCCCTCAGTGAGATCCTTCAGCTCTTCAGGCGTCTTCACGTCATGTTTCTTCGCAATGTGGCTTAGGCTATCAGCCTCCCCGCAATACGTATGGTATGCAGAGCGCTGATCCAAAGGAATATCTTCATAGAGTTGCGATACGACTGGGTGGTGTGCGCCTCCACCGCCAGCGGTCGTACTTAGCCCCGTACCTGTTTCTTGAAGCTTACCGCCCGTGATGTCAGTTCGAGTACCTTTATTGTTTGGGGTAATGCCCTTACGCGCCAGCCCCAATGGGTCAACCCAATGAATTGGATTAGGCGCATACGTATAAAAGTTGATTCCCCCACCATAACGGATCGGATCCTTGCTAACGAAACGTCCCACTGACGGGTCGTAATAGCGATGCCTGTTGTAATGCAGCCCCGTCTCATGATCATGGTACTGCCCCTGGAAGCGGACAGGGTTAGCAATACCCTGCTGCTTTGCCCACTGCGACCGTTCCTCCCGTATCTCCCCCCAAGCCTTGTACTGGGCGCTCCATACGACATCACCGTTCTGATCGGTCAACTCCAGAGGCGTGCCCAAGTGGTCGCATTGATACCAGGTCAACACATCGATAGCGGGTGACACTGCAGAATGATTCCAGAGTGGATCATCCTCTAAGCTGTAATCCTCGTCGTAGTCAGGCAATCCCATCAGATTAATGGAATGATTTGTCATCGCCTGAGCGACAGGAATGAACGTTCCGGGCTCAAACACGTAATGGATGGTGCGCCCCGCCTCCCCATCCTGCTGAGCAGCACGACTTTCCCAAGCCAGGTTATCCCCATCCCAACCGAACAACGTAAAGCCACAGCCATGCTCTCGCTGCAAACGAGCGTGCTCAGCGCTATTCCACAGTGAGCCTGCCGTCGGCCGCTGCTTGTAGTGAACCTTCGAATTCTTGGATAACCGCCGACCAAGGGCATCGTAGGCAAACTCCACCGAAAGCCTGCTGTCCTCGAAATGCACCAGCCGATCGAACAGATCCCAACGCATCTGACTGTAAGCACCGTCACGCCAACGCTTGATCTGGTTACCACGCTCATCGTATTCGTAGTGAGTCCCTGCATACTCGCGCAACAGGTTATCGACCAACTTGCTGCGCGGGGGAGTCAACTCCAAAGGCCGCCGACTCTCGGCCGCTTTCTCATCAAGCAGGTTACCCGCCGGGTCAAAGTCGAAGGTTTCAACACCCAAACGACTCACTGCGCTCAACAACCGGCTCACCGGATCATAGCGATAGGACAACTGGCCACGGCGCGTATCGTTGATTTCGTTCAGTTGCCCTGCGGCGTCGTAGGCGTACTCACGCTTAAGCAAAACCGACTTGTCATCACTGCGCCCCAACAGTTGCTCTTGCAGGCGCCCGGCCGGGTCCCACTTCTGCGTCTGCACCAGACGATTGCCTTGGTGCCGAGCCACCTCGCGATGAAGGTCGTCGCGCTCATAGCCAAGTAGTTCATGCTCGTTCAGGCGCAACGCCAGGAGATGACCGCTGCCGTAGGTCAACCAACTAACCCGATGACCGTCAGGACGGATCGTGGCCACACGTTGGTTGAGCACGTCGTACTCGTGCTGCCAGACAGCAACCAGTGGCTTGTCCAAACCAAGATAATGCTGATGCTCGCGCACCATATTGCCGGCCAGGTCATGGAACCACTGCACTCGGCTGTCTGCGTTACTGGCAAGGATCATGTTGCCCCTGCCGTCATAGGCGTAATGCTCCTCCTGAGACTGATCGCCAAGCGAAGCAAGACGCCCCGTTACACGACCCATCTCGTCGTACGCTACCGTCACAATGCGGTCACCGGTCGCAACCTTAGACAGGCGTCCAGAAGCAATGTCGTACTGGTAGCGAGTCAAGCGCCCGTCAAAGCCTGTTTCGGTCAACAAGCGTCCTACTGGGTCGTAGAGAAATTGCGCCGAGCGTTCATTCTGGTTCTCCAGCGCCTGCAAACGTCCCAAACGATCCCACCGATACCGCAGCGTCTGTTCGGCAGCGTCCACGCGTTCTTCGACAAAACCAGCTGCCGTGTAGCTCCAGGTCGTGCAGCGATCCAATACGTCGACATGGGCCAGAAGCCTACCCTCAGCATCGCGCTCAAAACGCTCTTCTGTTTTGTCGGGGTGTCTGATGAGCGCTACCTGCCCAGCCTTGTATTCGTATTCGGTGCTCTGCCCTGCTGCATCCGTTGCGCAGGTCATCAAGCCGCGATCGTCATACTCCCATGCACTGGTCTTGCCTGAGCAATCCACATACTTGAGTAATTGACCCGCGTCGTTGTATTCGAGGGTCTTCTCGTTGCCGTTGGCATCCTTGATGGCAATCGGCAGACCTTTTTTGTCGTAGGCGTATTCAGTCTTGTTGCCGAGCGGATCGACCGTTTCAACCAGGTTACCGGCGTCGTCATAGGCGCGCAGCCACAGCCCGCCTTCTGCGTCCATTATTTTGATCAGTTGATCGTGATCGTCATAGGCGAAGTGCACCACGCTGTTGTCGGCGCGAATGTGCTCAAGCCGATTACCACGCTCGTCGTAGCTGTAGCGATCAGTGGACCCATCCGGATGCACATGCCGGACGACGTTTTTGGCGTCATCACGGAACAACCACTCCGACAAGCCGTCGGCGTGACGAATGCGATACGTGTAGCCCAGGCTGTCGTAGTAGTGCCATGTTTCGTTGCCGTGAGCATCCGTGACGTACGTCAGACGAATGTTCTCATCCCATTCCAGACGGGTGTCGAAACTGCCGTCATCGGCCCACTCGCGCACCGCCTTGGCATCGGCGCCCGTACCCTGCCATTGCAAGTTCATCCCGCGCCCGGTCCGGTCCGTGTAGCGCGTGATCAGATGATGCTCATACTGATACGACCAAGCCGCACCGTTCTCATCCTGGGCGAGAATCAGGTCGCCTTGCGCGTCATACTCATAAGCGCACAACTGACGCTGTGGCGCCCCGTCACGGATCTCCCAAAGGCCGGTTAACCGGCCATGACCATCAATCAACGTACCGAGATGACGATGTACCTTGGTGATGTCATTTTCCTGATAGGTAATCAAGTCGGACAACACGGAGGCCTCACCGTGTCGATGCTCATGGTGCAGCATGACTCCGGCACCACTGCGCAGCACAACACCCACCAGCAGGTAACTTTGCCGATGACGGCTGTAGGTTTCCTTGCGCTCGAAACCCCGGCATAGCAGCAACTGCCCCTCGCTGACATGCAGCAAGGTGATGTTTTCAATCGCGTCGTAATGAAACTGCCCGATCTTAGGTAACGGATAGGTATGGCTTCGGCCGTCCGCATCGTGAAACACGAGACCATCGTCCTGCTCATCAATGCGAGTCGTGAACGGAGTGATCCAGCGCGCGCCCAGGATGCCCGAATCATAGGCGCTCAAGTCCGAGCAATACGTGCGGGTCCAATCAATGGGGAAAGCGCCGGGCAAGCTGAAATCCGAGTGATCAAACGTCTCTGTACCCATGGCAAAGCTGATGCGCTTGCAGGTCGCCGGACATACTTCATTTTTCTCATCATTGGGGCGCGTCTTCGGCTTCGACTCAGCACGGCTGACTTCGACCTTGCCGTCGCCGGCAACGCGTCGGGATTGACTGGTCATGCCCGGTTTGACGTTACCGCCCTGCCCGTGCGCATTGCGCATACGCCAGGCTGCAACGGCGCTGGCCAGCACCACCAGCAGCGCGCCGATGGAGCTTTGAACGGCTGGATCACTCAACTTGTTCAACTGCGTGCGCAACTCAGGTCCCATGGCGCGCAGTGATTTCGTATGGATCAGAACTTTTTTCTTTGCTTGCTCCGGCAACAGATGCTCGGCCGCACTGTTGGCAACGCCTTTGCCCGCTGCTTTGTAAACGTTCGCCGCGGCGCCGAAGATATTGCTGATAGCGCTCAAAGGATCATGTAGCAGTTGATCGCTGGCAGCGCTTGCCATCTCCCCGGCTTCTTTTAAATTGCCTTTGGCATCGAGCTGTCCGTTTACGACGCGCTCTAACCCGACAGCAATTTCATTGAGGATCTTTTCGCCAAGCTCTCCTGCATCATTAAGCAGCTCCTTGAGTTTGGCTTGTGCCTGCTTAACGAAATCATCGATCACACCGACGATGTCAGCGTTCAGATGGCCAACAACGACGTTGATCAACGCATCGCCCAACACCAGTTTGCCGACCTTGGCGACCTCCTGACGGACAAGGAACAATGTCGGTCGCAAGCTCATCCGCGCGGCCGCCATGTTCGGCGGCATCGGCAAGACACCAATCAGGTTGATCCCGAGACTGACCCAGTTAAGAGGATCTTGTCTTGGGCTGTTGGAGAGTGTCACAACATCATTCAGCGCATCGACCAGCGCCATGATGTTGCCGACAACAGGGAGCGCGCCGGCGACCGTCTTGATGCGCTCCAATGTCACCAGATCGCCACTGATCTCTCGCAACCAGGCATCAAATTGAGCCGCACTGCGCCCCACGTCTTCCACCATGATCAGATTCAGCGGAACAACGGCGACTTGGGGTTCACGTTTGGTTGCAACAGCGGTATTGGTCGTCATGGAAGCGTCTTACCAGCCAGCAGGCTCGGGAATTCAGGGATGTGATGAGGCTCATCGCCATTGAGAAATTTCGACTGCACGTCGCCGCTCGCTAGCAATGAAACCAGGATGTCGTCAGGTCGATCAGCTGATCACTGCGCCTTTAGGACCGCTCGCAATGAGCGCGGCCCCACAGGCAGTTTTCATACCGTCCAGAGCGATGGGCGTGCCATCAACGGTGTAGGTGCTGCTGCCCTCAGCAATCGGGAAAACCCCTTTGCAGAGCGGGCAACTGACCTTGTGGCCGACACCGGCAATGGGCTTGCCGTTGAGATCGGTTCGAGAAAAGGCTTCGAGCACCTTGCCACCGTGCGTGGTGGAGTCGCCCAAGCGGATTACATCTTTCATGGTGTCACTCCTTTGACTCAATCCAGGTTACGTATCGGCCCGTCAAGCGTTGGAAACAGGGTCGCGCCCATTCATATTTCGGCTGGCCGATACAGCGCGATGTGATCACTGCCGATCTGTCACGCGCCCTCGTGCTCACACTTCGCTTCGCAGATTTGGCCTACACTTTGTGTTTGTCGAAGCTTGGTCAGCCAAGCTTCGATCGCCTTCACCGCATCGCTCGCGTCGAGTCAGTCAGCTCTGCAGCCACCAATTCAGCAGCGTTTCATCTTCTTCATCATCAATGTTCTTGTAAACATTGGCGTAATACCATTCGAGTCCGGTTTTCTCGCGGAAGCGATCAAAAAACTCATTAATGCTGTCCATCCCGTTGCTCGACGGCACCGCCAATGACAGATTGCCTTCGAAAACGCCATCAAGCGTTCCACCCAGCTCATTGCCGACATCAGTTTCGAGCTGCGCAATGACGTCCTCGGGAATGAAATCGGCGTAGATATGAATACAAAAATTCCCTCCGCGCTTGAGGACTTCAGCATGAGCGTTTTTGTTTTTTATCGAGATGACATCACCTCGAGCCAAGTTCAACGCAAGACCAGGTGAAGACAGCAGCTCATAGGTATCCTGCCCCATCGCAACAGCAGGAAGTTCCTCGAATACAGGGCCATCGTCATCTGATACAAACACCTGAATCAGCACAGGCACTTCTTTATCGTCCATACGGCGCTCCACAACTTCCACGTTCGACACAGGACATTCCTTCTTTCACGTAACCGCTATTTCCCGCACTCAGGTTACACGATGCGCCCTCAAGATCCACGTTGACATCCGCAAGGTTGCCGCCGTTTGAAGTGGCCACATTTTTGTGCCCCAGGTGCATATCATCCGGGTTGGTAGAGGTATGGCCACATCGCCAGCACTTGTACACGCCCACCGGCTTACTTTTAGCGATAAGTTTTTTGCGGCATGCCGCTTGTCCTTTCCGACTACCTCCGCCGACTTTGCTCGCAGCGATATCCTTAGCGGAGGCTCCAGCACCGTCCTTTAGCGCACGCTTGGACGGAGGTTTTTTGACGAGCCCTAATGGGTCCACCCACTGGGTTGGATTAGGTGCGTATTGATGAAGGTTTATGCCACCCAGTAGACCGATCGGGTCCTTTGAGATGAAGCGACCTACGTGGGGGTCGTAATATCTGTATCGGTTGTAATGCAAGCCTGTTTCGTGATCATGGTATTGGCCTTGGAAACGAATTGGGTTGGCAAGCCCTTGGCGTACTGCTGAAGCTGATCTCTCCTCCTTCGCCTGCCCCCACGCCTTGTATTGAGCGCTCCAGGCGACGTCACCATTCTGGTCGGTGAGCTCCAATGGTGTGCCTAAATGGTCACACTGATACCAAGCCAACGCATCAAAAGGCAGCGCTTTCGGAACGTGACTCCATAGCGGATCATCATCAAGACTGTCGCCGTCAGCGTATTGAGGCTGACTTAACAGATCAATCGTGGAATGCCTGAGCGCTTGAGCCACCGGTACAAAGGTTCCAGGCTCATAGACGTAATGGACAGTCCGACCGGTGCCGCCATCCTCAGGGGCAGGACTGCTTTCCCAGGAAAGGTTGTCTCCGTCCCATCCGTACAAGGTCAGGCCACAGCCAAGCAAGCGCTGAATGCGCGCCTGCTCATTCTTATTCCAGTGAGAACCCGCCTCTGGACGATTCGTATAGTGAGCCGTTGAGTGCTTATACAGCCGGCGCCCTAACGCATCGTAGCCATACTTGACCGAGAGACGGTCATCCTCAAAGTGCACCAACCTGTCAAACAGGTCCCATTGCATACGACTGCGTTGGCCATTGTGCCAACGCAACGTTTGATTCCCACGATCGTCGTACTCGTAATGAGTCCCGACGTATTCCCGTAATAGGTTGTCGACCAACCGGCTACGTGATGGGGCCAGATCCAAAGGCCGGCGTACTTCTGCCACCTTCTCGTCCAGAAGGTTACTGGCAGGATCGAAAGCGAAGCTTTCGACACCGAGGCGGCTCGCTGCACCGATCAATCGCCCGACCGGATCATAACGGTACGACAGCAGTCCGCGACGAGTATCGTTGAGCTCGGCCAACTGACCGACCGCATCATATTTATACTCGCGCTTCAGCAACGTGGCGTTGTCATCACTTCGCCCGAGCAACTGCTCTTGCAGCCGCCCTGCCGGGTCCCACTTTTGCGTCTGCCGGAGACGATTTCCTTGATGACGAGCCACCTCGCGATGCAAATCATCTCGCTCGTAGCCGACCAGCTCGTGATCATCCAGCTTCAATGCGAGTAAATGCCCACTGCCGTACGTCAACCAACTCACCCGATGGCCATCAGGACGAGTTGTGGCGACACACTCATTGAGGGCATCGTACTCATGCCTCCAAATTGCGACGATCGGCTTTTCCAAATCCTGATAATGCTGATGCTCTCTGATCAGATTACCGGCCGAGTCATAGAACCACAGCAACCGGCTTTGATCGTTTCCGGCCAAAACCATGTTTCCATTACCGTCATAGGCAAAGGATTCACTTTGAGTCGTGTTACCCACGCTTGCGTGGCGTTCAATCAATCGCCCCATTGGGTCAAAGGACATCGAAATGATGCGCTCACCAGTGATGGCTCTCGCTAAGCGCCCACTCTCAGAGTCGTATTGATAGCGGGTAGCAAGACCATCAAAACCTTTTTCTTCAATCAGCCTTCCGACGGGATCGTAGTGAAACTGGGTGCGCTGCTCGTTTTCGTTTTCGAGTGCGACCAGGCGACCCAGCCGATCCCAACGGTATCGGAGCGTTTGCTCGCAAGCATCTACTCGCTCGGCAACCAAGCCCGCCGCGTTATAGCTCCACGTGGTGCATCGATCTAAGCCGTCTACATGGGCGAGCAGTCGCCCTTCAGCATCACGTTCGAATCGTTCTTCGGTTTTATCTGGATGCGTTATTAAGGCGATATGTCCGCCTTTGTATTGGTATTCGGTATTTTGACCCGCGGCATCGGTAAAACAGATCATTTGACCGCGATCGTCGTATTCCCACTCGCTGGTCTTGCCTGAGCAATCGGTATATTTCAGAAGCTGGCCAGCAGCGTTGTACTCAAGCTCTTTTTCATTGCCGATTGCATCCTTGATAGCAATCAGCTGACCTGCTTTGTCGTACGCGTACTCCGTCTTGTTCCCAAGCGGATCGACGGACTCCACCAGATTGCCGGCATCATCGTAAGCACGCAGCCATTGACCGCCCTCTGCATCACTTACCTTGATCAATTGGTTGAGATCATCGTAAGCGTAGTGAGCGACACTACCGTCCGGACTGATGTGCTCGAGCAGATTACCGCGCTCGTCGTAGCTGTAACGATCACTGGTGCCATCTGTATGGACGTGACGAATCACATTCTTCGCATCATCACGAAAGAACCACTCGGAGCGTTCGTCGGCATACCGAATCCGGTAGGTATATCCCTTGATGTCGTAGTAATGCCAAGTCTCGTTGCCATGGGCATCGGTGACATAAGTCAGACGGATGTTTTCGTCCCACTCAAGACGCGTATCGAAACTGCCGTCGTCAGCCCACTCGCGTACGGCTCTCGCATGCGACGTATGGCCATCCCATTCCAGATTCAAACCACGGCCGGTACGATCGGTGTAGCGCGTCAGGAGGTGGTGCTGATATTGATAACTCCAGGCGGCACCGTTTTCATCCTGTGCCTGGATCAAGTCGCCATGGATGTCGTATTGGTAATGACACAATTGCCGTACAGGTGCACCGTCACGGATCTCCCAAAGACCGGTCAACCGTCCTTGATCGTCTATCAGCGTTCCGACGTGCAAGTGGACCTGCGTGATATCCCCTTGATAGGTGATCAGGTCAGATAGTACGAGGGCATCCCCGTGCCGATGCTCATAGTGCAGCATAAGCCCCGCACCACTGCGCATTTTGACGTCCGTCAGCCAATAGGTACGACCACGACGGACATAGGTTTCTTTGCGCTCAAAACCGAAACAAACGAGCAGTTGATCCTCACCGGAGCGAACCAGCGTAAGATTTTCAACGGCGTCATAGTGGAATAGGCCTACCTTCGGCAGAGGAAAATCAATGCTGCGACCGTCAGCGCCAAAAAAAACCAGACCATCGCCCTTGCAGTCGAATCGTGTGGTGAACTCAGTCACCCACCGAGCACCTAATTCACCCTCGTCAAAAGCATCAAACCGGGAGCTATAGGTGCGCACCCATTCAATCGGAAATGGGCCTGGAAGGTTGAAATCGGTATGGCTTAGGGACTCAGATCCCAACGCGAAGCTGATACTGTTGCAAGTACCCGCACATGCACCATTTTTCTGGCCATTGGCGTTGGCATTCGCAGGAGCCTGACGGCTGCTGGCTTCGAGTCGCCCCTCACCCGCCTTGTTCTGCGCCTTACTGGTGGCATTGGGTTTAACGCTAGCACTCTGTCCATGGCCTCGACGCTTACGCCAGGTCACTACTGCACCGCTGAGCATTTGCAGCAGCCAACCGATCGAGTGACGCGTCCCCGGATCACCTAACTTGCTCAATTGCGTTTTGATTTCCGGACCCATCGCTCTCAAGGTACCGGTGTGCGTCATCACCAGTTTTTTTGCTTGGTCGGGCAGAAGGTTATTGGCGGCGCTGTTGGCAACGCCTTTGCCGACAGCTTTGTAAGCACTGAAGGCGGCGCCGAAGATATTGCTGATTGCTGCCTTGGGATCACTCAGCAATTGATTACCGGCAGCAGTAATTTTCTGACCCGCTGCACGCGCATCGCCTTTCGCGTCGAGCTTGCCGTTAACGACGGCTTCAAGCCCTTTCGCAATTTCGCTTACCGCACTTGCCCCCAGGTTCCCGGCATCGGCAAGAATGCCGGACAGTTTGCCCTGCGCCTGTTTTACAAAGTCATCGATCGTGCCGACGATGGTTGCGTTCAAATGCCCGACCAGCACCTCAATCATTGAGTCGCCCAATAACATCTTGGCGCTGTTACGCAGTTCCTGACGCACCAAAAACAGGGTAGGACGCAAACTCATGCGCGCCGCGGCCATTGTCGGAGGTGCAGGCAAAACGCCGATCAGGTTAATTCCCAGGCTCACCCAATCGAGCAATTCCCGCTGCTTGCTTTTGGAAAGCGTGACGATGTCACCAAGCGCGTCAACCAGCGCCATGATGTTGCCAACCACTGGCAGCGACCCGGCGACACCTTTGATTCGATCCAGCGTGACCACGTCGCCGCTGATGGATCGCAACCAGGCATCAAACCGAGCAGCACCACGACCTACGTCCTGTACATCCAGCGTATTGAGCGGAACGACCGCTACCTGCGGCTCGCGCTTTTTAACAACGGCGGCTTCAGTCATGAGAACACCTCCCCAGTCAACAGGTCAGGTGTCTTAAGCGATGGTTTGGGCAAGGACGGAGCCGGAAGGCTAGGCAGCTTGCCCGCCTTGCTTGCTGCGCCAAGGATGCTCGATGCGCTCGGTGTCGCTGCACTTACAAGCTTCGGCAAGCCAGCCACACCGCCCTGCACGGCGCCTTTGACCTGTTGCGCTGTTTGCATCGCACCTTGTGCCGTCTGAACAGCGCTCATCCCTGTTTGAGCCATGTCCTTGCCCTTTTCCAATACATCCCAACTTTTGCTCGGCAGCACTTGAGCAACCATTGCTTGCACCTGGCTTGGAGCTTCGTCCGCCCCCGGCGGACTCAATGGCCACTCCGGTTTGCCGATATAGCTGCCTTCGCTCCAGGTATCGGCCGGATCCTTGCCGAACAGCACGCGCGCCGGTCCCGGTGCAGCACCAGAAACGCTGGCAAAGCCCTTGCCGTCAAGTTTGCCCTTGATGCTTTTGCCCAACGCATCGATGACTTCGTAATCACCTTCCTTGATGCCTTGGCGTCCGGCGTACTGGTTGAACAACTCAAGATTGCCCTTGCCAGGTTTCGGCGGTTCCGGGAATACCCCGGCGAGACTTTTCGCCCCGGTGTATGCGAAGTTCGCCGCGTGCGCGGTGTACGGGCCGCTGGTGGCGTGGGTGATGCCGCCGGCGTTGTATGTCGTCGCGCTCCCCCCGCCCTGAATCACCAGTTCGGTTTTCGCGGTGATGGTGATGCGGTCGGCATTGGCGGTGATGTTGAGCTTGGCCAGCAGGTTGATGCTGTCCTTGAGCGCGCGCACGTCGATGTCGCCGGACGCTGCGACCAGGCGCCACCCCATGCTCTGCACGAACAGACGCATGCCGCGGCTGGCACTGGCCAGCAGACGCTTGCCGATCGACAGACTGGTGTGCCCGGTACTGCTCAATGCCAGGTGTTCGCCGGTAGCGATGTGGCTGGAACGCGGCGTGGTTAAGGCGATGCCGGCCGGACTGGCGAGCACCAGATGCGGCTCGGTGAATTCGGGAAATTCGTTCGCCGTGAGGTTCGCCGGTCCTGAACCGAGCACGCCTTGATGTTGGGCATGCAGCGCCTTGGCCACATCGTCCTGATCGCCGGCCTCTTGTGCCTGGAGCTCTTTGGCCTGCACGGCGAAGCCATCCTGTTGGTCGCTGGCCGTGGCAAGACGTTCGGCAGTCTCCGGAAGATCCTTGTGGTGCTTGGATTCGTTCGGACGAGGCTCAGTGGTGATCAGCAGACCGGCACCGGCACGCACAGCACCATGACGGTCGGTGCGCAGCTCAAAACCTTCGCCGCGCGGCTGTCCACCGCTAGGGCGAGGATGGGTCAGATAACCGAGGTTGATCGCACTCGCACCGTGGTCACTGCGCAGCGCGATACTGATCTCGCTGGTGGTGTCGTCGATGCGCAATTCGTTGGCACGACTGCCCTTGTATTCCTTGCTCTTGACCGTAGCAAGCGTCTTGAAATCAGGCAGCTTGTAAGGCGGCAGATTGGCGCCGTGGTACAGGCAACCGGTGATCAGCGGCTGGTCTGGGTCACCTTCAAGAAAGGTGATCAACACTTCCATGCCGACCCGCGGAATATTGATCGAGCCGAACGTTTCCGCTGCCCAACTGGACGCTACGCGCATCCAGCAACTGGTCATGTCGTCGTGCTGACCGTCACGGTCCCAGAAAAACTGCACCTTCACTCGGCCGTACTGGTCGCAATAGATCTCTTCGCCTTCCGGGCCGCACACCACAGCGCTTTGCGTGCCGAGCACTTTGGGTTTCGGATGATCAAGCGGCGGACGGTAAGGAACATCCCATGGGGTAGCCGTGAAGCGGTTGCGATAGCCTTGATGAAAGTCATCTTTGTTATCGGTGGTGTCGCTGGTCACCGACTCTTCCAGCACCTGCGGTTGCTTGCCTTCGTGGAAAATTTCGGTGAGCAGCCACAGGTCATTCCACGTCGGGTTGGCGTGGTCGGTCAGGGCGAGAAAATGACCACTGACCAGTATCGGTTGATCGCTGCTGCCATCGGCCAGACGATAGTCGCTGCGATGGCGCTCCAATGCGCGATTGGCCAAGTGCTTGCCACGATCGCGGTCGACAAAGCGGCCGGGATAATCGTAATCCTCAAGGTCAGGCTGAGCGGAACTCTTGGCGTCGCTTTCCAGTTCGATCTTCGGTTTGACGAAGTCGTAATCGCGGCGCGTGGTGCGACTGGTGCGAGTCGCTAACCTCAGGCCAAAACGCTTGACCACTGGTTTGTCGGCGACCAACCCGGAGTCTTGCTGATAGGCCACCGGCGCCAGCTTGGGGAAAACCGTCTGGTCGTCGCCGAAGGTCAGCTTATGACCGCTGGAGGTGTGCTGGAAGTGGTAGTGAATCCCCTCCTCTTCACACAGGCGCTGAATGAAGTGCAAGTCGGACTCATCGTACTGCACGCAATAAATGCGTTCGGGATAGATCGCACTGAGCTGGAAATGGTAATCGCTGGCCAGGATGCCGTGCTCTTCCAGCACCTTGCTGATGATCTGTTGCACCGTCATCTGCTGGAAGATGCGCTGATTGACCCGATGCGCCAGATAGGCGAGTTGCGGACGCAGAGAGATCTTGTAGCGTGTCAGTCGCTTGCCCGCTTCGCCTTGCGCAATGCTGTAGACCAGCCCGTGGATGCCGGTGCCGGTCGGCGATAGCTGGAGAAACGCGAGTTTGTGCAGCACGCTCTCGAGGTTGATGGAGGCCTTTTCGCTGACCAGCTCCAGTTCAAATTCAAAGGGTGTGTTGAGTGCCTCACGACCGGTGAAGGACAGCACCTGGAAATCGGTGTCGATGCCATCGATGGTCAGATTGAAATGAGGCTGATTGGCCGGTGAGAACATCCCTTGTTCCTCGCGCAATGCTGCGTCGTGTATCAGTCAACAAAACTGATGCACGCCAGAATTCTTTAGGTCAAACACCCCGACCAGCGATGCTGATCGGGGTGAATACAACATCAGTCGTCGTTAAACGACTGGAGCACGCCAGTCATCGGAACCCGAAGTACCGGATACTTCGTGGGTCCAGGTGATTTTGCGGTAGGTGAACTGCACTTCTTCCAGGTGGGTGAAGTGCGCGTTGCCTGGATCCTGGCAGTTGTGCATTTTGTTGTTGATGGCGACGATGATCGCGTCTTCCAGTTTGGTGGTGTAGTAGTGCTCTTGGGTGCCTTGCGCCGAAGTGCGGTACCACTGGATAACGATTTCGCTCATGCGCTCGCCGGAAGTCAGTGCTGCTTGCAGCAGTGGCGAAGCCTTGTCGTAGACCTTGGTGATCACAACTGGCTTGTGAACGCGCTGACCGGTTGGCTGACCGGATTGCGGGTCACGCGGGATGATCACGTCGTGGGTGAAAGCCTGAACCATGACCTGGTCTTCGTGGCCTTCCTGGTAGGTGTTGCCTACGGAGTCAGCGGTGAATGCGCCTGCAGTGATCAGGCCTTGTTTTTCGCCGGTAACCGACATGTACGCTGGTGTTGCCATGGGGACGCTCTCCTTGCTCAAACGACACAACTGACAGGCACCATTGCCCGCCAGTGTGGCTATGCGCCATCAAAAATTGTGCCAGTTTTTGGTACAGCCTTATTGATCAATGCTTTGAGAGGCATTCCCGGATTCTCAGCACGTCGACCCACCGAATTTCGAGAAAAAGTGCGCAACTTTTTGCGCAGTACTGCGCAACTTTTTGCGCACTTGGCTGCAGCCCACGAAAAACGTGGCCTACAAGCCGATTAACCCTCGAAATATTATGATCGACTGCGCAACTTCTTGCGCAGTTCGAGAAAACGGCGTCTTAGCTGATCTAGCCCCCATAACGCCTATTTGCGTTACAAATGAATTGGCTCCTCCTGGCCGGCACACCATGTCTTTAACTCTGCGTACCGGAGCCTCCCAAGCAGGAGATTGCTGCTATCGGATGTTGGAGAGCGTCTTAAAATACTCCTGTCGATCGAAAAAAAGCGGTCGCCATTTACACGCAAAGAGCTGCAGAAACTGAGAGCGCTGCATTCACTGTGCAAATGAATTGCGCCAACCATCGCACGAGCCTTTTCAATTCAGAGAAAGCGAAGTAGGCAATGGCCTAGTGGTACGTCTGCCCTTTCTTTCGGATGATGTGAGGCCGCTGACCAGAGCCTTTACCCATGTGCTCGAGCATACGTTCAAGCCAGACCTGAACTACGTTATTCCGACCAATCTTGCTTCGACCACGGGTCAAAAAATGATGAGTCAGAGCTACACCATTCGACTCGAGCAGCTTTGGAAATTTTCATGCTGCTAGGGCCGAGGACATGTCCTCAAATCTCATCTTCGTCCTGTTTATACACTCAGCTTTGGACAGTCGAACAGGCGGCCACGGCTGCTAGCGTCCGACGCGCTGGATTCCAGATTGTGAGACACCACCTGTGCTGCCCGAATGGGGCTGGACAGAAGAAATCTGTCCAAGCACATCGAAGCTTTCTCTGCAGAGGTTTCGACGAACCCTGCCAAGGTGCATCCGCCCAACTCAACACCACTGGATCATCTTGCACTCGAAGCCCAAGCGCATCGGTCCATTCAGCAAACAATGCTTTACGCATCATTGAGCTATCGACCTCATGGGACAAACAAAGTGAGCGAGAGAAGTCAGTGTAAAGCGAAGGCGCTTTGTGCCGATCAGCATCCACCCGCACGAGACTGAGGATCTGCTGTTGAGTCATTTGCTCGGCGAAGGCTTCAGCAAGATTCCAGCGCATGGTAGGTTCTGGATAATCCGCAACAGAAAGGCTTTGAATCAGCCGTCGAAACCAATCCAACTGGCTGAGCATTACCTGCTCGTATAACTTAGCTAGCGCAAGTCGGTGACATTGCTCGTCGCTTGAGGAGCCGTCCTTCAGGGGCATGGTTACATACTCAAAAACGCACCCTAGGTCGTCCAGACGCTTGCGCAAACATGTGAATCTACTTGATTCAGATAGACCCAGACCGTCCATGTGTTCCATCACATTTTCATTCATCTTGCGTTTAACCATCAGTCTCTCGAGCAAGCTTCCAATTCAGATAGAAACGCTACCAAAGGACCCGAAAGAAAAATGTAGGAAAGGTCGATGCGTTACGAAAGAAAGTCCGCAATGTGTCTTGGAATTGCAATCGATCGGACTATACGAGTCGAGGGTCGGACGATAAGGCGCGTTCACCTCTTGATTTGGGCATGACCGCGTCGCTGTAGATGTCCCTGGCGGCCTACCATGCGCGGCCTTTCGATTCGCACAAGAAGACGATGACAAGATGAAACGCTTGGAGGCAGCTATTTCAAGTTATGAAGGCGCTGAACGTTGGCTGCTGTGTGCCGTCACCAAACTCAAACCCTTAAAAGGCCCTACATGACATCCTGCAGGGCCTATACAGTGGATTTTAAAAATCTAGGAACTACTCATCTGGATCGGGTGCAAACTTGAAAGGTTTAGCGCCAACTGCAGACAAAGAATACTTCGTATTCACCGACTCAGATGAACGAGACCTAGGGTATGCCTCTTCGTGTGAGATCGTTTTTATGTTCAGCCCAGCACTACTATGAAAGGTGCCGCTTGCTTGCGCAAATACTCCACCACCATTTTTCAGTGCGTATCCTCGGGTATCGATGATCCCATTCCCGACGCACTCGCTGATTACCGTCTCGATGGGTATAAACCACAAATAGTGATAGTCGCCATTATTGTTATAGGCTACTTTGTTATTAAACCAAACTGCCACATCGCCTCTTAGCTCAACATTACCAACCCATTTCGTGTCCAGATTAGTAAATGCAAGATCGATCTCACCCCAGCCATGGGTGTGGGGCGAGATCGGAACCGTAGTCGACGCACCATAGTTAGATGACCTAGTCGTACTGGCGCCTTGGGTTGATGACAGACTGACTTCAATGTTGGATGACTGTTCTGCACCGCCTACTTCCGGAATGCCTGCTTTCACCGTAACAGACACCCCGACCTTGACCTGTTCGGTGACACTCCAAGTAAATGTATCTGTGAACCCTTGCTGGAGGGTTACGGTGTGCTGGATGACTTGTGCTCCATCATTGATCGTATCGTAGCGGCCTAATAAAGCAGTACCACCATCCGTTTCAATCGAGCTTGAATAAGAAAGATCTCGCGGGGCAGAAACTTTCGTCTCGTATTGCTTGTAATCCCTTGTATCTTTGTTTCTATCATACTGTGTGCTTTCCGTGAACCAGTATGACGTTCCAAATTGCGCTGCTTTCCAGCGAGCCCAAGCATTTGTGATGCTATCAATGTCATTCATGACTATCCATTCCCTGTTAGTGTGATTCAGCAATGAATGCTGGTCGTAACTACCTTTCTGCGTGCTCGCAAAAGAGGCACGAGTTAGCATAGGTCATGAATGCGGAGCGGTAACTATCAATTCGTAATAACCTTCGTCATCTACTGTTGCGCAATGGCTCGATCAGACGATTCCCTTGATTACGAACGTTTCCGACGTCTTTGCTGACTCTGTGCCAATGGAAGTCTGTGGCAGGCCTACAGTGCTCCAACGCTATTTTGCGAGCTCGTTCAGGCGAGGTATCAGGGTCTATCCATTCACGCGCATGCTCAGGCGATAAGACCAATGGCTTGCGATCATGGATATCGACCATGCCTTCGTCACTCGCAGCGGTGATGATGACAAAGCCGTCGCGATCATCCAACTCCATACCCTCATGCACCTCGGCCAATCCCGCGAAGAACATCGGAATTTGCTCTCTCAGCGTAATGAAATACGGCTGCTTTTTCTTCGGATCTTCTTCGTCCTTGACCCATTCGAACCAGCCGTTCGCCGGCGCGAGTACGCGTCCGTTTGGCCAAAGCTGATTGAAAAACTTACCGGTGATGACGGTCTCGGCTCTCGCGTTGATCGGATCAGGACGCTTTCCCTTGGCCCAGAAAGGCGCCCATCCCCATTTGACCTTATTAACGCTCAAGCCCCCTTCCACTGGCCGTATAATTTCCACTCGCGTCGACGGCGCAACGTTGTAACGCTCGACTGGCCAGAGGTCATAGCCATTGATCACCAACTGCTTTGGCGCAAGCTCCTTAAGATAGTGATCCATGGATTCGTAGATCGAGTAGCGTCCGCACATGCTGTCACCCGTCGAATTGTCGTGCCTATGAGATTGACCGCAAGCGAACCAAATCGTTAACTGTATGCATGTACAGTTAATCTCATAAGGCTTGCATCATGAGCATCACCCTCCTCGGCCCACTCGCTACTGGCGGTAAGAAGCTGCCCCTTTATTCATTCAAGGTACCGGCGGGCTTTCCCTCCCCGGCGGCTGACCACATCGAAAAGCACATTTCCCTAGATGAGCTGTTCGATATCCGGGCGCCGCATGTGTATCTAGTGAGGATTGATGGAGACAGCATGCAAGGCGCGGGCATCTATTCCGGGGATATGGTGATCGTCGATCGGAGCATCGAGGCGGTCAGTGGCGATATCGTTATCGCCGCGTTGAATTCGGAACCGTTCTGCAAGCGCCTGCTTCTGCGCGAGAACGCCGTGATGCTTGTGTCAGAGAACCCAAGATATCCGGCGAGGCATGTCATGGAAGGCGATGAGCTTGTGATCTGGGGCGTTGTGAAATACAGCGTCCGCGATCATGACAACACGTGAGCCTGTCTTCGCCCTGATCGACTGCAACTCGTTTTACGCGAGCTGCGAGCGCGTCTTCAGGCCTGACCTCGCCAAGACGCCCATCGTGGTGCTGTCCAACAACGATGGCTGTGTGATCGCGCGTAGCTACGACGCCAAGCCATTCGTAAAAATGGGCCAGCCGTACTTCCAGATCAAAGACAATCTACGCCGGCATGGGATCGTGGCCTTCAGCAGTAATTACGCTCTGTACGGCGACATGAGCGAGCGCGTCATGACGATCATCGAATCGATGGTGCCAGCGCTTGAGGTCTACAGCATCGATGAAGCGTTTGCCGATCTGACTGGCCTGCCTGGAGATCTGTCTGCGTTTGGCATGCACATGCGCTCCACCCTTCTCAAGCGCACAGGTATTCCAGTTGGGGTGGGGATCGCGCGCACGAAGACACTGGCCAAGCTCGCCAACCACACAGCCAAACGGCTGCTCGATATCACCGGCGGCGTAGTGGATTTGTGCGATCCGTTCAAACGCGACTGGACGCTGCGCAACACCGACGTCGGCGAAGTCTGGGGCATCGGCAGGCGCATGAAGGCTCACCTGGAAGCGATGGGCATCAAGACCGCCATGGACTTAGCGCAAGCCGATCCATGGATGCTTCGCCAGAAGTTCAGCGTGGTGATCGAGAAGACTGCTCGTGAGCTAGCCGGTACCCCATGTTTGGAACTGGGAGAAGCTGAGCCACCGAAGCAGGAAATTTGCTGCAGCCGAATGTTTGGCACGCGACTCACACAGATCGAGCCGATCAAAGAAGCCGTCGCTACCTACACCCAGCGCGCAGCGGAAAAACTCCGAGCGCAAAACTCGCTCTGCAAGAAAATCCGCGTCAGCATTCGCACCGGCATGTTCAATCCCGAGGAAGCGAAATATGCGAATGGCGCCTTGGTGGAACTACCGTATCCGACCAACGATGTGCGGCTGATGACGAAGGCTACGACCGAAGCGGTCAATCGCCTCTTCCGATCGGGCTACAAATACAGCAAAGCCGAAGTTTTGCTGATGGATCTGCGGCAGCCTGGCGAATTCACTGATGACCTGTTCGCACAATCCCAGCCGGCGATGGCAGACAAGGTGATGGGTGTGCTGGATGAGATTAATGGTCGCTGGGGAAAGGGATTGCTGCGTTTAGCCAGCGTGCCTGCCGCCCCTGATTGGGCAATGCGTAGGGAGCTGATGAGTCAGAGTTACACGACGAAGCTAGATCAGCTGTGGACGGTCAGAGCCAAATAGCGACCACGAGATGGGCATCTACCGCCGCAGAAACGCGCAGCCTTGAACGGCTGCTTGCGGCCAAAAAGAGACAGTGGATATTACCCACGCCAAGGGGCTAGCGTCAGCCCCTTCAATTCGAGGGTTACACCATGGATGCTATTGCCGAGTACTCCAATGAACACCATCGCCGTTGCGTCGTGGAACTCTGGAAAACCGTATTCGGTTACGAAACCGCGCATAACACCCCCAGCCTGGCTATCGTCAAAAAGCTGGCCGCAGCGGATGGCCTTTTCTTTGTGACCCTGTCAGGACATGAAGTTGTCGGCACCGTTCTCGCCGGATACGACGACCATCGTGGATGGTTGTACTCGGTGGCGGTGCACCCGTCGCACCGCAGAAAATGCATAGGGATGAATCTAGTCCGTCATGCAGAGGATGCTCTGACCGCGCGAGGCTGCATGAAAATCAACCTGCAATAGTCAGCGCAAAAGAAAGTGTCAAAACCTTCTACGAATCTCTGGGCTACTCGACCGAGCCGCGATTCAGTATGGTCAAAAAGGTCGAGTCGAATATCGAGATGCCGGGAGATCAGGCTTGGTAAACGTCCGCTTCGGGTCGAAAACAGTCACACCCGCCCGAAACGTCCACGGAGAATTGGCCCATGAAAACCGCCGTAATATCCGACACTCACAATCTCCTCCGCCCCGAAGCCATCGACGCGCTTCAAGGCTGTGACCTGATCATCCACGCCGGCGACATCGGCAACCCGGATATCCTTGCCCAATTGTCCGAAATTGCTCCCGTTCACGCCGTGCGCGGCAACAATGATCTCAGCAGCCCATGGGCGAAAGATATCCCCGACCTTCTGACCTGCAATCTCAACGGCTGGCACACCTTGCTTATCCACGACATCGCCGACGTCCCCGCCGATTTAGATCCAGACATAAAGCTCATCGTCACCGGCCATTCCCACAAACCGCGCATCGAATGGCGCGGCGATCGTCTATACGTGAACCCTGGTAGCGCCGGCCCTCGGCGTTTCAAATTGCCGGTCACGCTGGCAATTCTCGAGATACAACCCGACAGCATCAAGCCGCGCCTGATTTCCCTGCTGGATACCCCCGCCTGAAATCGCTGCGGTCACCGCGATCCAGAACAGGGAATCCACGCATGATCTGCAGCACCTACAGTTGCCGCAGCGTTTTGTAGGAGGCGGTGTTCAAGCGCTTGGCGCCAGTCGCTTACGAAGCGGTCAGGGAAAACTGTCCGGCGAAATAGGTGCCCATGCTGAGGATGTTGTGGCTGGTCAAATCCTTGCAATCACGAAACCAGGATGACGCAGTTCTATCTCGTGCCCGATGTTAGATCCCACTCTCTTCCCCAGCTCTAGCTCCAGCGAGCGATTCTCCTCAATCGAACCGATGCAGCCAGAACACCCCCAATAAAAATCTACCTAACGAATGCTAGATAGATGTTGACGCACCCAGAGTTGCTCGATAAGGTTTACCTACCAAACGGTAGATAGATAACCCGGCCACCACTCTGCAGGATCGACCATGACTAATAAACTTCAGCTTTTCACTTCGCCTTCGGCCTTTCCAAACCCACAGCGTCTGCGTCTGTTCATGCACGAAAAGGGCATTGCCGACCAATTTGCCGAGACCATCTATGACATGTCCCCCTTAGGCGAACAGCGTGGCTGGCGTCATTTGAATATGAATCCGTGGGGCGAAACTCCCACCCTGCAACTGGCAGACGGTAGCTACATTTCCGAAACGGCCGCCATCGTTCGTTATCTTGATCAGGAGTATCCCGGTCGGAAAATAATGGGAGCGACAGCACTGGAACAGGGGCTGGATAACATGTGGGACAACCGGGTGTGGGTGCACATCCTGTACCGCATCGTTACAGCGTTCCACGTGTTGCACACCGGGCTGGGCTTCAAGCTGGAACTGACCAAAAATGAGGCTTGGGGCGAACACTGCCGCAAGGAAGCTTTGGCTCACGCGGCACTGGTTAATCGTCATCTGTCAGACGGCCGCGAATGGCTGCTCGGCGGCGATGCCCCGACCTTCTCGGACATTACCTTGGCAACCGCGATCGCCTTTTCGAAATTCCCGGTCAATGCAACTCCACTGGACGAGCGTTTTGAGTTCCTGGATGCGTACTGGCAGCGTTGGACAAAACGTCCGAGCTTCCAGGCGGCCTACGCTGATCGGAACAGCGGCATTCCCGAGCTGGATTCGCCAGCCCAGTAACATCTCAATGGAAACTACGTGCGCCGAGATCGCCACAGCCTTGTCCTTCTCGGTGACCCTAGTGAACAGCCTCTACTTGAGCACTCAAGTCACGTTGCGCTCACGGCTCGCCTCCTACACTCTACCTGTCACACGGTAGGTCTTTGCTGTAAATTAGCTTTCCAATTTTGAGAGATCGTCCCTAGACGAAAGGCACCAACATGAGCGTCAACTCCAAAGAAGCCATTCTGCTGGCGGCCAAAAAGATTGCCCAATCGCAGGGCTACAATGGTTTGAATTTCCGCGACCTTGCGCAAGATGTTGGTATAAAAGCGGCGAGTATTTACTACCATTTTCCAAGCAAAGCCGATCTGGGTATTGCGGTTGCCAAACGTTATTGGGAGGACGGTGCGCTCGCGCTAGAGGCCATCGAATCAGAAAGCCCATCTCCGATCGACGCTCTGCGTCGCTTTCCTGAAATCTTCCGTAGATCGCTTGAAGCCGACAATCGCCTTTGTCTGGGTAGTTTCATGGGCGCTGAAACCGATACCTTGCCCATTGAGATGACAAAAGAAATTCAGACCTTTGCTGATGTCAACATTGCGTGGTTAAGCAAGCTTCTATTGGCTGCGAAGGTGTGCGAATCAAGTGAGAGTGAATCCAGAGCCCGTGCAATTTTCGCTGCTGTTGTCGGTGCCCAGCTCTTTGCTAGAAGTCGCTCGGATATCTCGCTTTTCGATTCTTTGATCGATTCATACCGAGCGTTCGGGCCTCTGCGATTTAGCAATTAACGGCGACCCGGCTCCGCGAGCAGGCGGGGACTGAAGGTCATCACGGAGCTGGCTTTCGGAGCGCCGGTGCTTCCTCTGCGAAATTGGCCGCTTCAACCAGCGCGGTTTTGAAGTCGGCGTGGTAATGCTCCGCGCCGATCGATTGCAGAATCCCCACCTTGTCGAGCTTGTTGAACACCGTCAAATTCGCCTCGCACAGTTTCACCACGATATGCCGTTCATGCAGTTGCTCGATGACTTCCTCCAGCACCTGCAGGCCCGTGATATCCATGAACGGTACGCGCTTCAAGCGGATAATCAGCAGGCGTGGGTCGGTATGTGTATGTGCCAGGACGCGTTCGAAGGTCTCTGCCGCGCCGAAAAACAAGGGCCCTTCAATCGTGTAAATCAAAGTGCCTACCGGCAGCCGAGTCTGTCCGTTGGCCCTCAGCTCTTCCTCCAGATCTTGCTCGACGACCTGCTGCACTTCCACCGATGAGGCCATGCGGCGCATGAAGTGCAGCATCGCAAGAATGACGCCGATATTCACGGCGATCACCAGGTCGCTGAACACCGTAAGAACGAAGGTGATGAGCAGGATCGAAACGTCTGCTCGCGGGGCGCGCTGGACCATGCGTTTGAAGTGCTTCAGCTCGCTCATGTTGTACGCGACCACAAACAGAATTGCGGCCAGCGCGCACAGCGGGATGTTTGAAGCCAGAGGCGCGAGAAACAGAATAATCAGCAGCAAGGTCAGCGCGTGGATAATGCCGGCCAGTGGGCTGGTGGCGCCGTTACGGATATTGGTTGCCGTGCGGGCAATCGCACCGGTAGCGGCGAAGCCGCCGAACAGCGGCGTGACCAGGTTGGCAACGCCCTGCCCGATCAGCTCCTGATTGGAGTCGTGTTTAGTACCTGCCATGCCATCGGCCACCGTCGCGGACAGCAGCGATTCGATTGCCCCAAGCATGGCGATAGTGAATGCCGGACCAATCAGATCGATAACACGCGACAGCGTGATTTCCGGCAGGCCCACCGTTGGCAAACCTTGCGGTATGCCACCAAAGGCACTGCCAATCGTAGCGACCCCCTCGAAATGAAAGATGGACTGTATCGCTGTCGCGACCGCCATGGCGATCAATGGGCCAGGCACCCGTTTGAGACCGGGGATTCTGGACGTGCTGATGACCAGAAAAAGGCTGAGTACCGCCAGCAGGGTCGTGGCCAGATGAAGATTCGGCAGAGCCTGAAGCAGATGCCAGAGTTTTTGATGGAAGTGCTCTCCCCCGACCTTCGGCAAACCGAAAAAGTCTTTCCACTGCCCGACCCAAATGATCACGCCGATGCCCGCAGTGAATCCGACGATGACCGGGTCGGGTATGAACTTGATGATCGCACCGAGCCGGGCCATCCCCAGTAATAGCAATATCGCCCCGGCCATCATCGTGGCGATTTGCAACCCGTCAACGCCATGCTCGGCCGTGACACCCGCCAGAATCACGATGAACGCACCTGTCGGCCCGGCAATCTGCAAGCGGCTTCCACCAAAGAGCGAAACCAGCAGGCCACCGATGATTGCGGTGTAGATGCCTTGCTCGGGTTTGACGCCAGAGGCGATGGCAAACGCCATGGCCAGCGGGAGTGCCACGATGCCGACGATCACGCCAGACACCAGATTGCGAATCCAATGTCCTCGTCCCAACAACCCTGCCTTCCATGCCTCACCGATCGCAGTCATGGTTAGCTCCCCAGTGGTTGAATGCGGATGACATTGACAGCACTGATAATTCGAAACGTCTTAGTCGACCTTGATCTGCCTCAAACTTCCCACGTTGCGATACCTCTTCATACGATACATTTCACTATCAGAATGAGTGAGCAGTGTATCGGCATCCTTTCCGTGCTCCGGATAATAGGCAACGCCGATACTGCACAATGGCATCGTGAGTGCGGCAAATTCGGGGGGCAGTGGCTCAGACATTACTTTGTGAATCTGATCCAGCCGTTGGGAAATCGCGTCCCTCGACGTAACGTCTGTCAGCAGCACCGTGAATTCATCGCCACCAATGCGAGCCACGGTGTCTATCTCACGCACACAGCTTTTCAGACGCTGGGCAACAATGCACAGAACACGGTCCCCCGCTGCGTGGCCATGAAGATCATTGATACTCTTGAAGTCATTGATATCCAGAAACAGCAAAGCCAGCTCATTACCTTGGCGCTGTGCAGTGCGCAGTGCAGATATCAGTCGATCATTAAAGAGCGACCTGTTGGTTAATTTCGTCAGCGGATCGTGGTGAGCGAGGAAGCGTAATTCCTCCTCGGCTTTGGCTAGAGCTGTAACGTTTCTTGCGACCCCAATCCTGGCACCCACTTCCTCCGACCAGAATGCAGCCCAGAGGATGTACACGACGGCCCCATCCTTGCGGATGTAACGGTTGCGGAAATCAAAATGAGGTTGACCACTCATGACCCGAGTAATCGAAGCCCGCGTCGCATCCAGGTCTTCGGGATGCATGTAACGGGTGATATTGGTGCCAATCAGCTCATCAGGCAGGTAACCCAACAGGGTCTTACAGGCATCACTCACAAAAACTATGTGGTCGCTTTCATCGACCACAAAAACCGTATCCAGCATCAGATGGATCAGTTTGGGATAGAGCGTTTGTAAATCGATGGCCATAAGTCATGTGGGATCTGAGTCGTTGAGCGCGATCATATCCCTTTTTACAGGGTGTACTGCGAGGAATTGCGACGGCGCCAAAGCTGTTTGGAAGGAGCTGCTTATTTGGTTAGTCTTGCGGTCAATATGGCGACTTCAAGGGGAACTCTTCGGGTGATCAAACCGATATTGCTGTTACGCCGAGGCTTCGCCTCCATGCGCTGGCGCACCAGGGTCACGTTGTGGATCGCGGCAACCATTGCCGGCTTGCTGGTAGTGGCTTTTGCAAGGCTCGCGGACATCGCCCTGGCCCAATTTGCTCAACAGACCGCAGAGCGAACGTGGCTTCCTCTTGTTTACACCCCACTGATCGGCATGTTCGTAGTCTGGCTGACGACGCGTTTTTTCGACGGTGCCCAAGGCAGCGGAATTCCTCAGGTCATCGCTGCAACACGACTCGCGCGTCAAGGCAAGCCCATTGAACGACTGGTTTCACTGCGCATTGCTTTCGCCAAGATCGGCCTCGGAACGCTAGCGCTGACCGGCGGCTTTTCGGCGGGGCGTGAAGGCCCCTCGGTTCAAGTTGCGGCATCCATCATGCACTTCTTTCACCGCTTCCTGCCCAATGCGCGAATCGTGCGCAGCGAGGATCTCATTCTGGCGGGAGGTGCAGCTGGTATTGCGGCTGCCTTCAATACGCCCCTGGCCGGGATCGCATTCGCGGTAGAAGAACTTGGGCGCAAGCTGGAGACCCGTACCAGCGGCGTTCTTCTCAGTACCATCATCCTCTCCGGGATGGTTGCCATTGCCTTGCAAGGAAACTACAACTACTTCGGTCATTTTGGCATTCAGGACATCAACATCGACATCGTTGTCCCGGCATTAGTGATAGGGATTGGCTGTGGACTACTGGGTGGTTTGTTTAGCCGGATGTTGTTATGGCCGCAGCGGCATCCCCACTTCATCATCTGGCAATGGCGACGGCTGCATCCCGTGTGGTTTGCCGGCATTTGCGGATGGGTGGTTGCAATACTGGGTTGGCTGAGTGGCGGAATGTCGTTCGGTAGTGGTTACGGCATTACCTCTCAGGTCATCGCCTCCGATGTAGTCCTGCCATGGCATGCGCCCATTACTCGCTTCCTGGCGACCGTAGTGACCTACTTCTCTGGCATTCCCGGGGGTATTTTCGCGCCCTCGCTCGCTGTAGGGGCCGCCGTCGGTGCCAATAGCGCAGAACTGTTTCACCTCGCCGCACAGCCCACGATTGCACTGTGCATGGTTGGTTTTCTGGCTGCCGTGACTCAGTCGCCAATCACCTCCGCAATCATCGTGATGGAGATGATTGACAGCCACAGTATGGTGATCAGTCTCATGGCGGTCGCTTTGATTGCCAAGGCTGTCAGTTCAAGAATGGGGCCTGAGTTGTATCAGCAATTGGCGCGAGGTTTTCTCCAAAGTGCTGAATCTGCTGCCACGCCAAAGAGTCCAGCGCGATAGGTTTTATCGTGCTGCGAGGGTCCGGCAGCGGACCCTAAAAACCCGTTTCCTCTGCACCCTCACAAAACTGGCCACTCAACCTGCGCACAAACGCCTGCATCGACGGCGTCTGCTTCAACGGTTTCCTCTGCAACAACCCCAACGACCGCTGTTGTGGCTGTTCAATGGGCAAAACCGCCACCTCCGCATCAACACGCAAAAACCTCGTGGCGCTGGCCGGCAACAAGGTAAACCCCAACCCCGCGCGCACCAGCGCCGCTGCAGTACTCATGTGCGCAACTTCCCACGAACATTCAGCCTTCACACCCAGCAACGCCAACGCCGCATCGGCCAACGGGCGAATGCTGGTGTCCGGGGTCAGCGCTATATAAGGCTGCGACTGCCAACGCTCGTCAGAGCTACCCGCCAAAGCATCCCGGCGCACCAGCAGCACCAGGTTGTCGTCCATCAGTGCGTCGAACTCCAGTCCGGACAGATCCTCCGGCCGCGACGTTATTCCCAGGTCGACTTCGCCACTTTGCACCCAATGGCTCACCTCCCCCGCGCGCCCATCGCGCAGCGATACCTGCACGCCGGGAAATTCGCGCATGAACTCTGCAATGATTTCCGGCAGAAACGACGCCGCCGCAGTCGGTAACGCGGCCAAACGAATGCTGCCGCGATTGAGATTCAGCGTTTCGCGGGCATCGCGCACAGCGTTCTCCATGTCGCGCAGCATGGCCTGGGCCTGAGGCAGGAAGTGTTCGCCGGCCGGGGTCAGCTCGACGCTGCGGGTGTTGCGCGCCAGCAGCTGCAGGCCGATGGTCTCTTCGAGCTTGCGGATGATGTAGCTCAGCGCCGGTTGTGAGACGTGCAGTTTCTCTGAGGTGCGCGTAAAGCTTGAGGTCTCGGCGATCAGGATGAACGCGCGCAGTTGGCGGAAGTTGATGTCCATGCTCGACCGATAAAATTAATGGATTAATTCTTAGAATATTTAAAATTCACAGAACAATCCAACGCTCGCATGATGGCCGCGAACACATGCCGAGTCCGACGCAATGACAACAACAATTCATATCGGTTGTGGCGCAGGTTTCGCCAACGATCGCCCCGACGCGGGTTTGCGCCTGGCGCAGGATCTGGCCAGCCGCAGCGGCAAACGCTATCTGATGTATGAACTGCTCGCCGAGCGCACCCTCGCCGAGGCGCAACTGCGTAAACAGGCTGACCCGCAAAGCGGTTATGCCGCGCGGTTATTCGACTTTCTGCGCCCGGTGCTCGATACCTGCATCGAGGCTGGCATCCCGATCATCACCAATGGCGGCGCGGCGAATCCACGCGCGGCCGCCCAACGTTTGCGCGCTGAACTGGGCGGACGCCACGCTGATCTGAAGATCGCCTGCGTGCTCGGCGATGACTTGTTGCACGTCGAACAGCAGCGTCTTGAGCAGTGGCTGGACCTCGACGTTGCGCAACACGATGTAGTTTCGGTGAACGTCTACACCGGTGCCGACGGCATCACCCAGGCCTTGAATGACGGCGCCGGCATCGTCCTCTGCGGTCGGGTTGCTGACCCTTCGCTGGCGGTGGGTCCGATCCGCCATGGTCTCGGCTGGGCGGCGGATGACTGGCAGAAAATGGCTATCGCTACAGCCGCCGGGCATCTGCTGGAATGCTGCACGCAAGTCACCGGCGGCTATTTTGGCCATCCCGGCATCAAGGACGTGCCCGATCCGGCGCATTTGGGCTGCCCGATCGCCGAGATCAGCGCGGACGGCACGCTGGTGATCACCAAAGCGGCGGGCTCCGGCGGCTGCGTGACCGAGCGCACGGTCAAGGAACAACTGCTGTATGAAGTCCACGACCCGCGCCGTTACCTCACACCGGATGTGGTGCTCGACCTAGGCGAAGCCAGCGTGACCACCCTCTCGCCCAACCGCGTGGCCATCAGCGGTATTCAGGGCCACCCGCGCCCCGCACAGCTTAAAGGTTTGGCGGGCCTGCGCGGCATGTGGTTTGGCGAGGCTGAAATCTCCTATGCCGGCCCCGGCGCGGTCGATCGGGCGAAGCTTGCCCGCGAAATCCTCCTGCAACGTTTCGATCAACTGGCCCCGCAAGTGCAGCCGTGGATCGACATTGCCGGCGTCGCCAGCCTGTTCAACGATGCCCGTGGCGACTACCTCAACCAGTGTCTGACGCATGCGCCGCAGGTGGCGGACGTGACGGTCAGGGTCGGTCTGGTACACAAGGACCGCGCCCAGGTCGATCTGCTGCTGGCCGAGGTCGAGTCCCTCTACACCAACGGCCCGGCTGGCGGTGGCGGCGTTCGCCGGCACTTGAGCGAGTCGATTGCCACCCACGGTTTTCTGATTGCGCGCGATCAAATCGAGACGCGCCTGGAGTGGTACTGATGACTGCATTTGTCACGCTTGCTGATTTCGCCCATGCCCGCGCCGGTGACAAAGGCAATATCCTCAGCGTGGTGGTCCTGCCGCTGGACGCCGCGCACTACGACTGGCTCAAGCGCGAGCTGACCGTCGAGCGCGTTGCCGAGCAGTTCGCCAGCCGCCGGCCTTCACGCGTTCAGCGCTACGAGATCGATACCCTGCAGGCCCTGAATTTCGTCCTCGACGACGCACTCGAAGGCGGGGTGAATCGCAGCCCGGGGCTCGACCGCCATGGCAAAAGCCTCAGCTACCTGCTGCTGTCGTTACGCTTGCCGGCACCGGGTTGACCGCCCTCCTCCGACAGGTTTACCGGGCCGTCGTATCAGGCCGAATCGCACAATAAAAACAATACCGAGATGCCATATCCATGATCACTGCACTGGGTTTTCTCATGATGTTCAGCATCATCGCGCTGATTTTGCTCCGCAGAATCAGCCCGGTGGTGGGCTTTACCACAATCCCCGTCGCCGTCTGCCTGCTGGCCGGTTTCGCACCGCCGCAAATCGGCGACTTCATCAAGAACGGCTTGGTCACGGTAGCGCCAACCGCTGCGCTGTTTCTGTTCGCCATTCTGTATTTCGGCATCATGCGCGATCGCGGCCTGTTCGATCCGCTGGTGAACTTCCTGATCCGCCGTACCGGCGGCAAGCCACTGGCCGTGGCGTTAGTCACGGTGTTGGTGACGGCTGTGGTGCACCTTGACGGTGTCGGCGCCGCTACTTTTCTGCTGACGATTCCGGCGCTGCTGCCGTTGTACAAACGCCTGAACATGAGCCCGAACATGCTCTTGTTGTTGGTCGGCACGACGGCGGGCGTCGGCAACATGGTGCCGTGGGGTGGCACCACCGCTCGCGCGGCCGCTACCACCGGGCTCGATGCGACGGCGCTGTGGATGGGGCTGATTCCGGTGCAACTGGTGGGCTTCGCCTGCCTGCTGCTGATTGCCGGCTGGCTCGGTTTGCGGGCGCAGCGTCGGCTGCCGAAATCCTTGGGCGCTGCGTCGAGTTTTGATACCGCATTGGCCCAGCCAGAAGAACGTGAGTACGCGCTGTCACCGCGGCAGTGGCGATACTGGCTCAACGTGGCCCTGACCGTCGCCATCCTCGCCTGCCTGTTCAGCGGTATTTTCCCGCTGTACGCCTGCTTCATGGTCGGTCTGGGCATCGCCCTGCCGCTTAACTTTGCCTCACTGGAAGCGCAGACCGAGCGCATCAAGGCACATGCGGCCGATGCGTTGCAGATGGTCCTGGTGATGATGGCCGCCGGCGTGCTGCTCGGCGTGTTGTCCGGGGCGAAAATGTCCGATGGCATGGCCCTGGCGCTGATCGACGCCCTGCCCCACGGTTCTGCGCAATACCTGCACCTGATCATCGGCGCGTTCGGCGTACCGCTGGGGATGATCTTTTCGCCCGACGCTTACTATTTCGCGTTACTGCCGGTAATCCGTGATGTTGCAGTCGCTGCAGGCGTGCCTCTTGAAGCAGTCGCACGGGCAATGTTGATCGGCGAAAACACCGGTTTTGCCATCAGCCCGGTGGTGCCCAGCGTGTACCTCGCCCTGGCGCTGGCCGGGGTGGAGTTACGCAAGCACATCATGTACACGTTCTTCTGGGCCTGGGGCGTGAGTCTGGTGATGCTGGCGTTTGCCGTGCTCAGCGGCGCGATCCCGACCTGAGGTCAATCCGGTTCAATAGACGAACCCATGGCCCAACTCGCTTTCGATCCACTCGAGAAAGCGCCGAACCCGAGGAAACGTCGAATGCGCCTTGGGAAACACCAGATGATGGGCGGCCACCGCAGCACTCAGTGCTTCGGGTGCCACTTCAACGAGAGTGCCGGCCGCCAGATACTTTTGCGCCAGCAAGGTGCTTTCCAGGGCAAAGCCGAGCCCGTGGCTGGCGGCTTCCAGTGACATGTAGGAGCGGTCGAAGCTCAGCGCGTAAGGCCGCTCCGGTCGCGCCAGGCCGTGCTGGGCAAACCACTGCGGCCACTTTAACAAGGTCGCTTCCGACAGAATCAGATCATGATCGAGCAGGTCCGCCGCCGCGCGGACCGGTCTCTGCGCGAGCAGCTTCGGCGAGGTCAGCACGGCGAATTTTTCATTGCGCACCGTACGCACTTCATAGCTCGGCCAGTTCGGCGTGCCATGGCGGATATCGACGTCGATCTTGTCGCGGCTGAAATGCAGCGACTCGTAGGAACAGGACAGGTTGATCTGAATGTCCGGATGACTGGCGCGAAACGCTTCCAGGCGTGGCATCAACCAGAGCAGGCCAAAGCTCGGCGATGAATGCAGCCGCAGGCAATCGAGGCTGACATCGCTGGCCGCGCGTTCGGTGGCCACCGCCAGACTGTGGAGAATCCCGGAAACCTCTTTCAAATACTGCTCGCCCACCGGCGTCAGCGACACACCGCGCGCGGCGCGCACGAACAATTGGCGGCCGATCATGCCTTCCAGTTTGGCCAATTGATGGCTGACCGCTGACGGCGTCAGGTCCAGAACTTCGGCGGCGCGAGCGACATTGCCGAAGCGCGCGGTTTGCTCGAAGGCCTGAATTGCTCTCAGCGGTGGCAGGATCACAGGGGCATCGGAATCGGTGCGCATGGCGGCTCCGTTAGATTTCTTATGGTTTTTGGTCTGTTCGCATTCAATCACTCGCCAGCCGGATTGACGAGTGCTGAATTTTTTTCAGCATTGAATGACTTTCGCGTTATTGCTCACCCCCGCCCCGGAAGACAAGCTGAGTCATCGGTTCTTCACGGACCGACCCAATAAAAACAATTTGAGGGACTCCTCCATGCTTCTTCAAGGCAAAGTCGCAATCATCACCGGTGCCGCATCTGCCCGTGGCATCGGCCGCGCTACCGCGACCACCTTTGCGCAACACGGCGCACGAGTGGTGATCCTCGATCTGGACGCCTCCGCCGCCCGCGATGCCGCGGCGTCCCTGGGCGAAGGTCATCTGGGCCTCGCCGCCAACGTCGCCGATCAGGCACAGGTGCAACAGGCCGTCGCGGCCGTTATCGAACACTTCGGGCGCATCGATATTCTGGTCAACAACGCCGGCATCACTCAGCCGCTGAAAACCCTCGAGATTGGCCATTCGGATTACGACAAGGTGCTGGATGTCAGCCTGCGCGGCACCCTGCTGATGTCGCAAGCGGTGATTCCGCTGATGCGCCAACAGGCCTCGGGCAGCATCGTCTGCATGTCTTCGGTGTCGGCGCAACGTGGCGGCGGGATTTTTGGCGGCCCACATTACAGCGCGGCCAAGGCCGGTGTGCTGGGACTGGGCAAAGCCATGGCCCGCGAACTGGGGCCGGACAATATTCGCGTCAACTCCATCGCCCCCGGTTTGATTCACACCGACATCACTGGCGGCCTGATGCAGGATGACCGCCGCCACGCGATCATCGACGGCATTCCGCTCGGCCGTCTTGGTGAGGCTCAGGACGTCGCCAACGCGGCGCTGTTTCTGGCCAGCGACTTGTCCTCTTATCTGACCGGCGTCACCCTCGACGTGAACGGCGGCATGCTGATTCACTGACAACACCTGGGCGGGCCTGCGTGGCCCGTGCGGTTCTGGATCGATGACGCAGCCGGGCCTGAAGGCCTGGCGGTCAATAAAAACAAGAGATCAGACCATGACTACCCTGTCGCTCGAAGCGGTTTCGACCGTGCGCTCTTCCGCCTATCGCAAAACGGCCTGGCGGCTGATGCCGTTCCTGATGCTGTGCTACCTGTGCGCCTATCTGGATCGGGTCAACGTCGGCTTCGCCAAGCTGCAGATGATGAACGATCTGGCCCTCAGCGAAACCGTCTACGGCTTGGGCGCCGGCGTGTTCTTCATCGGCTATTTCCTCTGCGAAGTGCCCAGCAACATCATCCTGCACAAGGTCGGCGCGCGCGTCTGGATCGCGCGGATCATGATCACCTGGGGCATCGTTTCGGCGCTGTTCGCCTTCGTCGAAACCGCGTGGCAGTTCTATGCCCTGCGCTTTCTGCTGGGGATTGCCGAGGCCGGTCTGGCGCCGGGCCTGTTGCTCTATCTGACGTACTGGTTCCCGTCCTACCGGCGTGCGCGCATGACCGTGCTGTGGTTCATCGCCATTCCGCTGTCCGGCATGGTCGGCGGCCCGCTGTCCGGCTGGATCATGAACCATTTTGCCGGTGTGCATGGCTGGGCCGGCTGGCAATGGATGTTCGTCCTCGAAGCGGTGCCTACAGTGCTCGTCGGCCTGCTGGTGCTCAGCTATCTGAAGGACGGCGTGCATCAGGCGACCTGGCTCAACGACGACGAAAAAGCCCTGATCAGCCGTGAACTGGCGGAGGACGACCAGCAAAAAGTCACCCACGCCTCGGTCGGCGAGTTCATTCGCGACCGGCGCTTGTGGCTGCTCGCCGGCATCTATTTCTGTGTGGTGATGGGTCAGTACGCAATCACTTTCTGGCTGCCGACGCTGGTGCGCAATTCGGGTGTCTCTGATCCGCTGCACATCGGTTTCCTCACCAGTCTGCCGTACCTCTGCGCGATTGCCGCGATGCTGCTGGTCGGCCGCAGTGGCGACAAACACCGCGAACGCCGCTGGCACCTGATCGTGCCGATGATTGCCGGGGCGATCGGTTTGAGTCTGGCGGCAATGATGGGCGGCAACTCGACCTTGTCGATCCTCAGCCTGTGCCTGGCCGCTTCGGGAATTCTCTCGGCGACTTCGCTGTTCTGGATGCTGCCCACCACGCTGCTCGGCGGTGTCTCCGCCGCTGCCGGCATCGCTGCGGTCAACAGTTTTGCCAACCTCGCCGGCTTCTGCTCGCCGTACCTGATTGGCTGGGTCACCACCGTGACCGGCTCCAGCGCCATCGGCATGTACCTGATCACGGGCGTGTTGTTCGCCGGCGCCGCCCTGGTGCTGCGCATCCCTGCCGCCCTGGTCAATCGTTGAATCAACGGAGTTTCATCATGACTATTGAGTCTTCAAACGCTGCATCCTTGAGCCTTGCCGAGCGTGCGCACAACATTCGTCGCCACGCGCTGCGCATGGGGCAGGTTCAAGGCCAGGGTTACGTCGGCCAGGCCCTGGGCGCCGCCGACCTGCTCGCCGTCTCGTATTTCCATGCGATGAACCATCGCCCGGCAGATCCGGAGTGGGAGCAGCGCGATCGCTTCTATCTCTCCATCGGCCATTACGCGATTGCGCTGTATGCGGCGCTGATCGAAGCCGAGATCATTCCGCTCGACGAGCTGGAAACCTACGGTTCGGATGACAGCCGCCTGCCGATGTCGGGCATGGCCGCCTACACCCCCGGCATGGAAATCACCGGCGGTTCGCTGGGTCAGGGTTTGGGCATCGCGGTGGGTGCCTGCCTGGGCCTGAAGCGCAAAGGCTCGTCCTCCTTCGTTTACAACCTGCTCTCGGACGGTGAGCTGAACGAAGGCTCAACGTGGGAAGCGGTCATGTCGGCGTCGCACTGGCAGCTCGACAACCTGATTGCGATTGTCGACGTCAACAACCAGCAGGCCGACGGTTACTCCAGCGAGATCCTCTCGTTCGAGCCCATCGTCGATCGCTGGCAAGCCTTCGGCTGGTTCACCCAGCGCGTCGATGGCAACGACCTTGACGCACTGGTCGCAGCGTTCGATGCCGCGCGCAATCACCCCGGCCGCCAGCCGCGCGTGATCATCTGCGACACGAAAATGGGCAAAGGCGTGCCGTTTCTGGAAACCCGGGAAAAAACCCACTTCATTCGCGTCGAAGAACACGAATGGGACCTGGCCCTGCGCAACCTCGAAGAAGGAAAAGACCAATGAGCAACGCCGCCAACACTCCGTCCGCAACCGGCGAGCCGGTCAAAAAGCGCCTGACCACGTCCGCAATGATTGCCTCGATTGCCTCCGAGGGTCAGGCGACCCGCTCGGCGCCGTTCGGCCACGCACTGGCGGCCCTCGCTGATCAGCGTGCGGACATCGTCGGGCTGTCTGCGGACTTGTCCAAATACACCGACCTGCATATTTTCGCCAAGGCGCACCCGGAGCGTTTTTACCAGATGGGCATGGCCGAGCAATTGCTGATGAGCGCGGCCGCCGGGATGGCCCGTGAGGGGTTTGTGCCGTTCGCCACCACCTATGCGGTGTTCGCTTCGCGTCGTGCCTATGACTTCATCTGCATGGCCATCGCCGAAGAAAACCTCAACGTCAAAATCGTCTGCGGCCTGCCCGGCCTCACCACCGGTTACGGGCCCAGCCATCAGGCCACCGATGACCTGGCAATTTTCCGCGCCATGCCCAACCTGATGATCGTCGACCCCTGCGATGCCCTGGAAATCGAACAGGCAGTGCCGGCCATCGCTGCGCACCAAGGCCCGGTGTACATGCGTTTGCTGCGCGGCAATGTGCCGTTGGTGCTGGACGAGTACGGCTATCAATTCGAGATCGGCAAGGCCAAGACCCTGCGCACCGGCAACGATGTGCTGATCATCTCCACCGGTTTGATGACCATGCGCTCACTCGAAGCGGCTCAGCAGCTTCAGGCCGACGGCATCGATGTTGCCGTGCTGCACGTCCCGACCATCAAGCCGCTGGACGAACAGACCATTCTGGCCGAGGCGCGCAAGTCCGGGCGGCTGGTGGTGACCGCGGAAAACAGCTCGATCATCGGCGGCTTGGGTGAAGCGGTTGCCGGGCTGTTGCTGCGCAACGGTGTGACGCCGACGTTCCGGCAGATCGCCCTGCCCGACGCGTTCCTCGACGCCGGTGCGTTGCCAACCCTGCATGATCGCTACGGGATTTCGACGCCAGCGGTGTGTGCGCAGATCAAGGCCTGGTTGTAGCTTTACGGGTACGGGGTGCTTTGTTCGAAAGCGCCCCGTCACCGAGAAAAGGAGGCAGAACAGTGCAACCCCATGAACTGCTCGATCCGGCGTTTCGCGAGTTTTTGGCGTCTGGCAAAGACGTCTGGTCACTGCAAACCTTGCCGGCGATCAGAGCGCGCGTGCATGCAACATACAAAACCCCGGAACAGGCTCGCGGTGAAAGCGTATGGACCACGGCGCACGACGGCGAGCGGTTACGGCTTTGTCTCTACAAGCCTGACGGCGCCCCACAGAGCACACCCTGTCCGGTCATCCTCTACATTCACGGCGGCGGTTTCGTCCTCGGGCAACCGGAAATGGCCGACGACTCTCTGGCCGATCTCGCCACACAACTCAGTGTGCTGATCGTCGCGGTCGATTATCGGCTCGCACCCGAACATCCCTTCCCCACGCCGCTTGAGGATTGCTACACGGCGCTCGGCTGGATATTTGCCCATGAGCAAGAGCTAAACGTCGACACTGGCCGGTCGGTGATCATGGGCCACAGTGCCGGCGGTGGACTGGCCGCAGCGCTGGCAATTCTCGCGCGGGATCGCGGCGCTTACCGGATGGCGGGTCAGGTGCTGATCTACCCGATGCTCGACCACCGCACCGGCACCGCCGACTCGCCGCACCGCAACGTCACCACAGGCGTGATTGGCTGGTCGCCGCAGGCGAACCGGTTCTGCTGGGACTGCCTGCGCGGCAAGCAGACGCTGGATCAGCAACATACAGGTTGGTTCTCACCGGCCTTGCAGGCAGACCTCAGCGACTTGCCACCAACATTCATCTCGGTCGGAGCGCTGGACCTGTTTCTCGAAGAAGACGTCGCCTACGCAATGAGATTGTCGCGCGCCGGGGTGGCCGTCGAGCTGCATGTCTACCCCGGTGCCCCGCATATGTTCGATCAATATCCGGGGGCGATCACCGAGCAGTCCGCCGGCGATGTTGCCCGCGCACTGCAATGGATGATCGCCTACGCGTAAATAATCTGCCCGTGCCTGCAAAAAAACGCCGCCCAGGCGTTGCGGAACGACGCCCGTCCCCTATGGTCATCTGAAACGCCGCGCGATTTTCCCTCAGTCGCATACCGCGCTGTGACCGACCTCAGGAGACTTATATGACCAACAAGGCCGACACGGGCGCCGCTCCGACACTCAACCCTCCGGTGTTCTACACCTCGGGCGTGCTCCTGCTTTTACTGGTCATTTACGCCAGTGTGTTCCCGGCCCACGCGCAAGTGGTGTTCGCCAATGTGCAGAACTGGATCATCACCAATGTCAGCTGGTTCTACATTCTGGCCGTGGCGATCATCCTCGGTACCGTGGTGTTTCTTGGCATCAGTCGCTACGGCGATATCAAACTCGGGCCTGACCACAGCAGCCCCGATTACAGCAGCACCACCTGGTTCGCCATGCTCTTTTCGGCCGGCATGGGCATCGGCCTGATGTTTTTCGGCGTGGCTGAACCGGTCATGCACTTTCTCAACCCGCCGGTGGGCGATGGCAGCACCGTTGAAGCCGCGCGGGAAGCCATGAAAATCACGTTTTTCCATTGGGGCCTGCATGCCTGGGCGATCTACGCCATCGTGGCGATGATCCTCGCCTACTTCAGCTACCGCCACGGCCTGCCGCTGACCCTCAGGTCTGCGTTGTATCCGTTGATCGGTGACCGCATTCATGGGCCGATCGGCCACGCGGTCGACATTTTCGCCATCATCGGCACCGTGCTCGGCGTGGCGACGTCGCTGGGTTTCGGCGTGGCGCAGATCAATACCGGGCTCAACGCGCTGTTTGGCGTGCCGATCAACACCACCGTGCAGATCATTCTGATTGTCGCCACCACCGGCCTTGCGACCATTTCCGTGGTGACCGGATTGGACAAGGGCGTGCGCCGGCTCTCCGAGCTCAATCTTGGTCTGGCGGTGTTGTTGCTGTTGATGGTGATTATTCTCGGGCCTACCGTGCTGATCCTGCAGACGTTCGTGCAGAACACCGGCGGTTACCTGACTGAAATCGTCAGCCGCACCTTGAACCTGTACGCCTACCAACCGACTGACTGGATTGGCGGCTGGACGCTGTTCTACTGGGGCTGGTGGCTGGCGTGGTCACCCTTCGTCGGGCTGTTCATCGCGCGCATTTCTCGTGGCCGCACCATTCGCGAGTTTGTGATGGGCGTATTGCTGGTGCCCGCCGCTTTCACGCTGCTGTGGATGACCGTGTTCGGCAACACCGCGATTCACATGATCCTCACCGAAGGCATCACCGACCTCGGCGCGGCCATCGACAAAGATACCTCGCTGGCCTTGTTCGCCTTCCTCCAGCACTTCCCGTTTTCCGGGGTGATCTCACTGGTCGCGGTGGTCATGGTCGTGGTGTTCTTCGTCACCTCGGCGGACTCCGGCGCCATGGTGGTCGACATGCTCGCCTCGGGCGGATCGTCGAACACACCGGTCTGGCAGCGGGTGTTCTGGGCGTCGAGCATGGGCCTGGTGGCGATCGCCCTGCTGTTGGCTGACGGGCTCAAGGCTTTGCAGACCGCGACGATTGCCAGCGCACTGCCCTTCACCATCACCCTGCTCTTCAGCATGCGCGGCTTGCTCAAGGCCTTGAAACTGGACGCGACCAAGCGCGGCCTGCGCTATCAATCGATGTCGCCGGGCGTCAGTCGCCACCCGGGCGGCTGGCAACGGCGCTTGCGCACCATGGCCATGTTCCCGCGCCGCGCGCACGTGCTTCGCTTCATTGCGGAAACGGCGAAACCGGCGTGCCTGTCGGTCGCCGAGGAATGGCGCAAGCAAGGCTACGTCTGCACCGTCGAGGATCTGGACGACAACAGTGTGCGGCTCAGCGTCGGCGGCGCTGACAATCCGCAGTTCATTTACGAAGTGCGCCCGCACCCGTACACCATGCCGAGCTTTGTGATGGCCGATACCCAGGATGAGGAGCGCAAGTACTTCCGCGCCGAAGTGCACTTGCGCGAAGGCGGCCAGGATCAGGACATCATGGGCTGGTCCCGCGAGGAAGTGATCGGCGACATCCTTGATCAGTACGAGCGACACATGCAGTTTCTGCATCTGGTCGGCTGATCGTGGCACTGCCGTGACGGGTCGTCAGTACCCGTCACGGCAATGAGGCTGCGCAAGGCTGAAAAAAATTACGCAAATTTTACGCACCCGCCATGCCGACATCCGATACTACGCGCCGTTATTTCAACAGACGAACGTCCATGTCTTTTGCAGCACTGCGGCTTATCGGTTTCATTCTCGGCATCTTCCTGATCACCCTCGCTGTGAGCATGGCGATTCCCATGCTCACACTGGTGGCGTTCGAGCGCAGCGACGACCTTTCGGCGTTTCTCTGGTCGAGCGTGATTACCGTCGTCTGTGGCCTGTTGCTGGTGGCGCGCGGGCGCCCCGAGACGGCTCAGCTTCGCCCGCGGGACATGTACCTGCTGACCACCGCCAGTTGGGTGGTGGTGTGTGCCTTCGCCGCGTTGCCGATGGTGTTGATCAGTCACATCAGTTACACCGACGCCTTTTTCGAAACCATGTCCGGCATTACCACCACCGGTTCCACGGTGCTCAGTGGCCTGGACCACGCTTCGCCAGGCTTGCTGATGTGGCGCTCGATGCTGCACTGGCTGGGCGGCATCGGCTTTATCGGCATGGCGGTGGCGATCCTGCCGCTGCTGCGGGTCGGTGGCATGCGGCTGTTCCAGACTGAATCCTCAGACTGGTCGGAAAAAGTCACGCCGCGCTCCCATGTCGCCGCCAAATACATCCTGTTTCTGTATCTCGGCCTGACCTCTGCCGGCGCGCTGGCCCTGTGGCTGTGCGGCATGACGCCGTTTGAAGCAATCAACCATGCGATGTCGCTGATCTCCACGGGCGGCTTCTCGACTTCCGATGCCTCGCTCGGACACTGGACGCAAGCGTCGATTCACTGGGTCGCGGTGGTGATCATGATTGCCGGCAGCCTGCCGTTCACCCTGTATGTCGCGACCTTGCGTGGCCACCGCCGCGCCCTGTTCAAGGATCATCAGGTGCGCGGCTTTATCGGATTTCTGGTGATTACCTGGCTGGTGGTGGGCACTTGGCTGTGTCTGCACAGTGACTACTCGTGGTGGGATGCGTTTCGCATCGTCGCGGTCAACGTCACCTCGGTGGTCACCACAACCGGGATTGCCGTCGGCGATTACACGCTGTGGGGCAGTTTCTCCATCCTGTTGTTCTTTTACCTGACCTTCGTCGGCGGATGCTCCGGCTCCACCGCCGGCGGTTTGAAGATCTTCCGCTTTCAGGTGGCCGCCGCGCTGCTGGTCAGCAGCTTGAAGCAACTGATCCACCCGCGCGCAGTGATCCAGAAAAAGTACAACGGCCACCCGATCGACGAAGAGATCGTGCGCTCGCTGCTGACCTTTTCGTTTTTCTTCACCATCACCATTGCGGTGATCGCTCTCGGGCTGGCCTTGATCGGCCTCGACTGGACAACCGCCCTCAGCGGCGCCGCCACTGCGGTGTGTAACGTCGGGCCCGGGCTGGGCACGATCATCGGCCCGGCGGGTAACTTCTCTTCCCTGCCGGATGCTGCGAAGTGGTTGCTGACCATCGGCATGCTCTTGGGGCGACTGGAGATTCTCACGGTGCTGGTGCTGATTACGCCGGTGTTCTGGAAGTATTAGAAATCCAACGTGCCTGCCCGATCACGTCTTGGCGAGATGTTGCTGCGCCCACTGCTCGGCAGTAGTCACCGCAATTGACTGTCGCTCGCTGAACGTCCCCGCCTTGGGCCACGCCACGCCACGACCTTGGGCGAACACCGCGCGGTATTTCTTGATGTGATGGGTGGGGTCTTTTTTCAGTTCGTCCATCAAGTACGGAACGGTCCACACATTGGATTTGAACGGCCGCCCCAGCGCCCGCTCGAGGATGCCCGCGACTTGGCCATAGCTCAGCGTGTCGCCGGACAGGTAGACAATTTCATTACGGAATCGCGGCTCGAAGAACACGATCTCCGCCGTCAGCGTGCCGATGTCCTCGGGCGTGGTGAGCGTCACACTGTTTTCCAGACTGCCCAGCGCGTTGACAGTGTCGTTGTCGAAATCAACCACCTCGAACACCGGTTCGAACAGAAAACTGGTGAACATGCCGGTTGAGATGATCACCCATTCGGTCTGGTCCTGAGCGCGCAGCAATTCACGTACGTCGAGCTGCGCATCGAACAGATCCTGCGGACTGCCACGGCCGATCACCTCAAAGTCCACGCCGAACTGCCACGGGAAATAGCGCTTCACCCCAGACTGGAGCGCCGCTTTCGCCAGTTTCATCGGCGTTTCGCGACCGGCAACCATGCCGGCGCAGCCGATGACCGTGTCGAACCGGGCAAACACGGCTGCCAGTTGCTCGATCGAATCGTTGACCAGGTCGGCGGCCACCATGTGGATGCCGAGGCTGCGCAGCTCATCGATTTCGGCCTTTTTTTCCGCCACTCGGGAATTGATGGTCGAGTCCCTGAGCAGGACGCTGATGGTCGAGCCGGGCGCGCGCTTTGCCACTCGCGCAAGATTGCGCAACACCGCAAAGCCGAGTTCTCCGGCGCCCAGCACCAGAATGGATTGTGCTGTGTGAGTCATGATGTCTCCTTAAAACCGTTGCCTGTAAGATGCGCCAATGCTGGCAGCAACCGTCAGCGCTCGTAAGAAGGCACACGCGTGATACCAGGGGAAGACATGACCGACCAGAACGCGCTGAGGCACGCCGAAGCGATCTGCCAGACGCTGAGAAAAGACGATGACGGCGTGCGCCGCGAAGTGCTTGCACACGCCGGCAGCCGCTGGTCACTGGGCATCCTGCATGCCTTGGGGGTGTATGGCGCGATGCGTCATGCCGAGATAAAACGCCAGATGACCGGCGTGACCCAGCGCATGTTGACCAAGACCCTGCGCGCGCTGGAGCGCGACGGTCTACTGGTGCGTCGTGAGTTCGGCGAGGTGCCGCCGCGTGTCGAGTATGAGCTGACGGCGCTGGGCCAGGGACTGTTGGTGCGCATGTCGCCGGTGTGGACGTGGGTGGTCGAAAACGTCGAAGACTTTCGCACCGCGCGTCGCGCTTTCGACCGTCAGGACGGGCAAAAACCGGCGTGGCAGATTCCCACACCGATGCCGCAAGACCCGGAAGCGACCGAGTAATCGTCGGCGCTTGTCCGTCAGGGCTATTTACGGAAAAACAACGTGATCTGACCGACCTCAACGCCAAACTTGCTCATGTACGAGCGATTGATCAGGGTCTTGTCATCCATGAGGTACATCCAGTCATCGAGCTCGACATCGTATTCCTCGCCGTCCACCGGCAAACGCAGCACATACCGCCAGCGCAAGGCGTTGCCGGCCGTCTCGCCCCGCGCCTCGCCGACCACATCGCCGGCAGTGCCACGCCATTGGCCGGGGCCGTCCGGGGTCAGGGTCCAGACGCGTTTCTGTTTCGTACCATCGCTGTAGGTGAACGACTCGTCGAGAATCAACTTGTCGCCTTCGGAATGGCCGTTGATCAGCACATGAAAGCGCTTGGCGACTTCACCCGAACGCTTCTGAAAAATCCCCCAGGCCTCGACCCGACCCTCGAAGAATTCGCGCAACTCCAGCGTCGGTTTTTCCTGGCTGTAGCTGCCCACGTCAACGCCACTGCAACTGGCCAGGGCGAGGCATAACAGGAGGGTGCAGAGTTTCAACATGAGCGCTTGCCTCTGGGTTCAGGAATCGGACGGTAAAGCCGTTGCGTTGCACCAATAGCACGAAGTCTGCGATCACCCGGGCCGGGTTATCCCGTGTTGACGCAACTTGCGATACAGCGTGTTGCGGCTGATGCCCAGCCGCGCGGCGACCCGGGCGATGTGCCAATGCTCGGTGTTGATCAAGGTCAGCAGGGTTTGTCGTTCAGACACGTTCAGCGGGTTTTCCACTGCCTCGGCGTTGTCCGGCAGCAATTCGTGCAGGTCATCGAGGCCGATGCGCCCATCGATGGCCAGCGCGACCAAGGTCCGCAGGCAGGTGCGCAATTGCCGGACGTTACCGGGCCAGGGTTGTTTGAGCAGGCGCTCCTTGACCCCGGCGTCCAGTCGGACGCGCATGCCGGCCGCTTCTTCACGCAGCAGCAGATCAAACAGCTGCCCCTTGTCCGAGCGCTCGCGCAGCGCCGGCAGTTGCACGGCAAAACCGCCGATGCGGTAGAACAGGTCTTCGCGCAAACGTCCTTCGGCGACGCAGGTCTGCAGATTCTGGTGGCTGGCGCTGATCAGGCGTATATCCAGAGGCCGTGCGGTTGTGGCGCCGAGCGGCACCACCTGGCGCTCCTCCAGCACCCGCAACAGGCGCGTCTGCAACGCCAGCGGCATGTCGGCGATTTCATCGAGAAACAGGATGCCGCCGTGGGCCTGTTCGAGCTTGCCGAGCATGCCCTCCTTGCGCGCGCCGGTGAAGCTGCCGCCGCGATAGCCGAACAGCTCGCTCTCAATCAGTGTTTCCGGAATCGCCGCGCAATTGATCGCCACAAACGGCTGGCTGGCTCGGGAACTGGCCCGGTGCAGCGCCGCCGCAAAGGCTTCCTTGCCGGTGCCGGTTTCGCCCTGGAGAAACACCGGCACGTCGCGTTCCAGCACTCGCAATGCGCGGGCAAAACCGCGTTGCAGGCGCGGGTCTTCCAGGCAGACGCGCGCGTCGTTGATGGGCGCGATCGCGGGAATGGCGGGCTGTGGCCGACGCAGCGGTTCGCGCAGCTGGGCAAACATCGGCCGACCGTCAGCCAGGCGCAGCGGCCAGCAAACGCTGGGTTGTGTGCCGGCGTGACTGATCAGTTGATCAATCGGTGTCTCCAGCAGCAGCGTCAGCGACTGGCCGATGATCGGCTCACGACTGAGGCCAAGCAGTTCCAGGCCCGCGTCGTTGATCGAGCAGATCCGCGCATTCTCATCGAAGCTGAGCAGCCCTTCGCCCAGCAGTCCGACAAACCCGGCGTCAGGATGAAAACGCAGCAGATAGCGCTGCGGGTCATGCCCAAGAAAGAAGCAGCTCTCGATCAGCTTGGCCGACAGGTTGGTCAGGGCCATGGCTTTGAAACGCTGTTCGAGGCTCTGTTCTTCGCGCACCGAGGACAGATTGAGCACGGCGAGCAATTCGCCGCTCGGGTCGAAGATCGGACTGGCAGAGCACGTCAGGCCGACGTGCTTGCCGCGAAAGTGTTCGTCGCGGCGGATGGTCACGTGCTGACGCTCGACCAGGCAGGTGCCGACGCCATTGGTGCCTTCGTGTTCCTCGCTCCACACCGAGCCCAGCCACAGCCCGGCCCGCTGAAACCCGGCGCGCTCAGCATCGTTGAACACGCTGTCGATCGCCACGCCGCGCGCATCGGTGAGCAACACCACATGGCCGTCACGCCCGAGCTGCTGGTGCAGGCTGTTCATCTGCCAGTGCGCCACGGCAATGATGTGTTCCAGCGGCGCGCGGTGATCCTGCAAACGCGCTTGCTCAACCACATCCGGCGCACGGCGGCTGGCGGGATCGAGGCGGTATTGATCGAGGCAACGGCGCCACGAGCGAGTGATCGCCAGATCGGCAACGGGACCAGGACTGGCGACGCTGCCCTGTACGGCTTGCAGCACTTGCTGTGCATGGGCGTTGATCAAGGCCGGTTTCATTGTTGTTGTTCTCCGCTACGGTCGGACACGGGACTGTTTGCAGCTTATATGAAAAGTCCGAAACCGGCGTTTTTTGCCCGGCGTGACACAGTGTCATCGCCCATTCCCGAATTCGTGACACAGCGTCGATACATGATTGGCGATTTATGGCGCCAACCGCTCTGCCACGGGGCTTTGCCGAAGCTGGCCCGAGCCTTGCTCCGGGGTTGTTGTTCCTACAACAACAAGATCGGAGAAGCCCTATGAACATCGCTATCGATGCGCCCCTGCAAACGCCGACCGCGCAACTCGCTGCCTGGATCGAGACCCTCGGCGAGCGTCTCGCTCAACGTGACGTGGAGGCAACGCTGGAGCTGTTTGCCGATGAATGCTACTGGCGTGACCTGCTGCTGTTCAGCTGGAACCTGGTCACGCTCGAAGGCAAACCGGCGATTCGCGACCTGCTCGAAACTCGCCTTGAACAGACCCGTCCAAAACAATGGAAACTCGATGGTGAAGCCACACTGACCGACGGCGTACTCGAAGGCTGGATGAGCCTGGAAACCGAGGCCGCGCGCGGCAAGGGTTACGTGCGACTCAAGGACGGTTTGTGCTGGACGCTGCTGACGACCATGCGCGAACTCAAGGGCTTCGAAGAACCCAGTGGTCGCCGCCGGCCAATGGGCGCCAACCATGGCCACGCCCATGCCGACAAACGCAACTGGCTGGAGCGGCGCCGCGATGAACAAGCGGCGCTGGGCATCACCACCCAACCGTATTGCCTGATTGTCGGCGGCGGTCAGGGCGGGCTCGGCCTGGCCGCGCGGCTCAAGCGTCTGGGCGTGCCGACATTGATTGTCGACAAAGCCGAACGGCCCGGCGATCAGTGGCGCGGGCGCTACAAATCGCTGTGCCTGCACGACCCGGTCTGGTACGACCACATGCCGTACCTGCCCTTCCCCGATCACTGGCCGGTGTTCACGCCCAAGGACCAGATTGGCGACTGGCTGGAGATGTACAGCAAGGTCATGGAACTCGATTACTGGTCGCGCACCGAATGCCTGAGCGCCGGGTTCGACGAGCAGACTCAGACCTGGACGGTAGAAGTGCTGCGCGACGGCGAGCGTCTGACGTTGAAACCGACGCAGCTGATTCTCGCCACCGGCATGTCCGGCGTGCCCAACGTGCCGCGTTTTCCCGGCGCCGACGAATTCCAGGGCCAGCAACATCATTCCAGTCGTCACCCCGGCGGCGATGCCTGGCGCGGCAAGCGTGCGGTGGTCATCGGTGCGAACAACTCGGCCCACGATATTTGCGCCGACCTCGTGGAAAACGGCGCCGAGGTCACCATGGTGCAGCGTTCGAGCACGCACATCGTGCGCTCCGACAGCTTGATGGAACTGGTGTTTGGCGGGCTCTATTCCGAAGACGCGCTGGAGGCCGGCTTGACCACCGACAAGGCCGACATGTTGTTTGCCTCGATTCCGTACAAGGTCATGCCGAGCTTTCACAAACCGATCTTCGACGCGATCAAAACCCGCGACAAAGACTTTTACGAGCGCTTGGCCAAGGCCGGTTTCATGCTCGATTTCGGTGATGACGAATCCGGTCTGTTCCTCAAGTACGTGCGCCGTGGCTCCGGGTATTACATTGACGTCGGTGCCTCCGAGCTGATCGCCAACGGCACGATCAAGCTCAAGAGCGCGCCGGGGCTGGGCGTCGAACGCATCGAAGCGGACGCCGTAGTGTTGACTGACGGCAGCCGACTGGCGGCGGATCTGATCGTCTATGCCACGGGGTATGGCTCGATGAATGGCTGGGCGGCGAAGCTGATTTCCCAAGAGGTGGCTGACAAGGTCGGGCGCTGCTGGGGGCTGGGGTCTGGCACGACCAACGACCCGGGCCCGTACGAGGGGGAATTGCGCAATATGTGGAAGCCGACGCGGCAGGACAATCTGTGGTTTCACGGCGGTAATCTGCATCAGTCGCGGCATTATTCGTTGTATATGGCGTTGCAGTTGAAGGCGCGGTTTGAAGGGCTGGATGTCAGTGTTTATGGGGATGGCGGGTCATTGCGCTGATTGAGTTGTGGGGCGCCGATGCTTTTCTGGGTCGGCGCTGGTTATGTGTGGTGGCCGGAATCGATCCCCCTCACCCCAGCCCTCTCCCCCATGGGGTCGAGGGGAAAGGGAGCCGATCTTCGTCGTTGGCCAGATCTCGGCCTGTCTCGGGACTTCAGTTCGACCCGGTTTCCAAGGTCGGCGTATTTCTTACATCCACCACGGTCAGTCCCCTCTCCCTCCGGGAGAGGGCTAGGGTGAGGGGCTTTTGATCTTTGGCTTAGCCGTCCGTCGCCGACTCCGCAAAAAATTTGCAATTCCTCCCCACACCATCGCTTCTGATATCTGTGAGCACACCCGCATTCTCGACCCAACACCACAGGAGGCCCCATGTCACTTCCCTCGTCTTCCGCAAGCACGACCATGCGCAGCTGGTGGAGCATGGCGTCGAGTGGCGGCTGGCCGGGGCTGTTGTTCTGGGCGACGCTGATTGTCGTCACCGGATTGCTGCTCATCAGCGGCTACGCGGCATTGGTCGGCGCGGACGAAAACAACCTGCGGCTGGCCGTGCTGGGCGGCTTGTCGGGTTTCGGCGCGACGGCATTGGGCGCAGTGGCAGCCATGGTCCTGCGCGACATTGCCTCACGTACCCAAGACACCATGCTCGGCTTCGCTGCCGGCATGATGCTCGCCGCCAGTTCGTTTTCGCTGATTCTGCCGGGCATCGACGCCGCGGAAAAAATGACTGGCAATTCATTGCTGGCTGCCGGTGTGGTGGTATTCGGTCTGGCGCTGGGCGTGGCGTTGATGATCGGGCTCGATCGCTTCGTGCCTCACGAGCACCAGAAAAGCGGCCGCCGTGGGCCGGAGTCGCAGCGCATCAACCGGGTCTGGCTGTTCGTCCTCGCCATTACCTTGCACAACCTGCCCGAAGGCATGGCGATCGGTGTGAGTTTCGCCGACGGCGACATGAAAGTCGGCCTGCCGCTGACCACCGCCATCGCCATTCAGGACATCCCCGAAGGTCTGGCCATCGCACTGGCACTGCGCGTGACCGGTATTTCCGCCTGGCGCGCGGCGCTGATCGCCATTGGTTCGGGTTTGATGGAGCCGTTGGGCTCTGTGATCGGGCTGGGGGTCTCCAGCGGCTTTGCCCTGGGCTATCCGATCGCGCTGGGGCTGGCCGCCGGGGCAATGATCTTTGTCGTATCCCACGAAGTGATTCCGGAAACCCACCGCAACGGTCACGAGACCCCGGCCACGCTGGGGCTGATGCTTGGCTTCGGGGTGATGATGTTTCTCGATACTGCGTTGGGTTAATCGATTTAGCAGGCTGCGGACCTTTAGCGTGAAAACAGCGTCGGAGTTAGGGCATCAATCCTGATCGCCACTGCCCGTACGAGGTTCCGGTTTGAAAGCTGCCATCGCCAAAAAGTACCGTCTGATCATCAAGACCCTCGGCTACGTGGGCTGGTCGCTGTTCTGGCTGTTGCTCTGGGACATCGCCGTCACCGTGGATTTCATGCTGTTTCTCAACGCCAAATTGAATCTGCCGTTGATGCCCCTGACGTTGCTCGGTTCGGCGCTGGTGGTGTTGATCAGTTTCCGTAACAGCAGCGCGTACAACCGTTGGTGGGAGGCGCGCACGCTGTGGGGATCGATGATCAACAATTCACGCAGCTTCGCCCGTCAGGTGCTGACGCTGATCGACGATGGCGGCCGTGAGGTCAATCCGGTCAAGTCGACGTTGTTGCGCCGTCACGTCGCCTACGTCAATTGCCTCGCCGCGCACCTGCAAGGGCTGCCCTGCCCCGATGAGGTCCGCGCGTTCATTCCGGCGGATGAATTTGCCCGCAGCAGCACCACCAACAATTTCGCCAACGACATTCTCACCGGCTCGGCGGCGCTGCTGGCGCGCGAATACAAGGCCGGGCGCCTGGACAGCATTCGCCTGGCGCGGCTAGAGTCGACGCTGGTGGATCTGTCCAACAGCCAGGGCGGCATGGAGCGGATTGCCAATACGCCACTGCCCTACCCTTATGTGTATTTTCCGCGGCTGTTCATTTCGCTGTTCTGCCTGATCGTGCCAGTCGGGCTGGTGGAATCGCTGGGCTGGTTCACGCCGCTGGCCTCGACCGTGGTGGGTTTCATGCTGTTGGCCATCGAACGCATCGGCACCGACCTGCAGAGTCCGTTTCGCCACAGCGAACACCAGATTCAAATGGAAGCGCTGTGCGAAACCATCGAGAAAAACCTGCAGTCGATGCAGCGCGATTCGCTTGGCGATGTGCGCCGGATTGAAGAAAACGCCTGATCTCCCATCCGTCGGCCACCGTGCGTCAGCCAGTCAAAAGCTGTTCATCCTCGACGCGGATGAACAGCTTTTTTACTTATAGCTGTCATTAATTCCACCGACGCTGACACCACCGGGCTTTTCCTCCGCTGCCTCGGCGCAAACTCATTCAGCAACACACCGGCGAACGAGCGCCTGTATCGCGGGCTACGCTCTATCGTGAAAATTTGTGTTTTAACTAGGTAGTTACCTAACGATATACTCCGCACCTCATTTCAACGGGGACATTCAACGTGAAGCAGAGTCAACGCCTCTCAGGCATATCAAAGTTCATTCTCGTCGGGCTCGGCGTGGTCATCGCCCTGCTCGGCCTGGCGCTTGCCGCAGGCGGCGTGAAGTTGGTCAGCCTGGGAGGGTCGTGGTACTTCCTGGTCGGTGGATTGGTGATGGCGGTGTCCGGCTTGCTGATCGCTCGCTTCAAGACTGCCGGCGCCTGGCTGTTTGCTGCGTTTCTCGTCGGCACCGCGATCTGGGCGCTGAGCGATGCCGGGCTGGTGTTCTGGCCAGTGTTCTCGCGGTTGTTCATGTTCAGCGTGATCGGTCTGGTCGTGGCGCTGGTCTATCCCCTGCTCAAGCGTGCCAACGGTGAGGTTGCCGGTCGCGGCGCCTATGCCGTGGCTGCGGTGTTGGCGGTGGGCGTGGCGGTGGCAGGCGGCAACATGTTCGTCGCCCACCCGACCGTTGCCGACACCGGCGCCGGCCCTGGCCTGACCCCGGTCGAGCCGGCCAAGGCGCAGAAGGACTGGGCGCACTACGGCAATACCGAAGGTGGCAGCCGCTTTGCCGCGCTGGATCAGATCAACCGCAACAACGTCGACAAGCTCAAAGTCGCGTGGACTTACCACACCGGCGACGTCGCCGAAAGCGATGGCAATGGCGCCGAGGACCAGCTCACCCCGCTGCAGGTCGGCAACAAGGTGTTCATCTGCACCCCGCACAACAACCTGATCGCGCTGGACGCCGACACCGGCAAGGAAATCTGGAAAAACCAGGTCAACGCCCAGTCGAAAGTCTGGCAGCGTTGCCGTGGCATGGCGTATTTCGACAGCACTGCGGCCATCGCGCAGCCGGCCAATTCGCCGATCATCGAAGCCAAACCGGCGCCGGCTGCCAATTGCCAGCGCCGTCTGCTGACCAACACCATCGATGCTCGTCTGATCGCAGTCGATGCCGACACCGGCGAGTTCTGCCAGGGTTTCGGCAACAACGGTCAGGTCGATCTGAAGGCCGGTCTGGGTGACGTGCCGGACAGCTACTATCAGTTGTCGTCCGCGCCATTGATGGCCGGTACCACCGTTGTGGTGGGTGGCCGCGTCGCTGACAACGTGCAAAGCGACATGCCCGGCGGCGTGATTCGTGGTTTTGACGTGATCACCGGCGCCATGCGCTGGGCGTTCGACCCGGGCAACCCGCAGGACCGCAAGGCTCCGGCCGACGGCAGCACCTACGTGCGCAGCACGCCGAACAGCTGGGCGCCAATGTCCTACGACGCGGCAACCAACACCGTGTTCCTGCCGATGGGCAGTTCGTCCACCGACATCTACGGGGTCGAGCGCAGTCAACTGGACCACAAGTACGGCGCCTCAATCCTTGCGCTGGACGCCAGCACCGGTGAAGAGCGTTGGGTGTACCAGACCGTGCACAACGATCTCTGGGACTTCGACCTGCCGATGCAGCCGAGCCTGATCGACTTCGACAAGGACGGCAAAAGCATTCCGGCGCTGGTCATCGGCACCAAGGCCGGGCAGATCTACGTGCTCGACCGCGCCACCGGCAAACCGCTGACCGAGGTCAAGGACGTGCCGGTCAAAGCAGCGAACATCCCGAACGAGCCGTACTCGCCAACCCAGCCAAAATCGGTGGGCATGCCGCAGATCGGTGCGCAGCACCTGACCGAGTCGGACATGTGGGGCGCCACGCCTTACGATCAACTGCTCTGCCGCATCGACTTCAAGAGCATGCGCTACGACGGCCTGTACACCGCGCCGGGTACCGACAAATCGCTGAGCTTCCCGGGTTCGCTGGGCGGCATGAACTGGGGCAGCATTTCCACTGACCCGGTGCACGGTTTCATCTTCGTCAATGACATGCGTCTGGGCCTGTGGATTCAGATGATCCCGTCGCAGAACAAAGGCCAGGCCGCCGGCGGTGGTGAAGCACTGAACACCGGTATGGGCGCGGTGCCGCTCAAAGGCACGCCGTATGCCGTGAACAAGAACCGCTTCCTGTCGGTGGCCGGCATTCCGTGCCAGGCGCCGCCATTCGGCACCTTGACCGCAATCGACATGAAGACCCAGAAAGTCGCCTGGCAGGTTCCAGTCGGCACCGTTGAAGACACCGGTCCGCTGGGCATCCGCATGCACTTGCCGATCAAGATCGGCCTGCCAACCCTCGGCGGGACCCTGTCGACTCAGGGCGGCCTGATCTTCATCGCTGGCACTCAGGACTTCTACCTGCGGGCCTTCAACAGCGGCAACGGTGAAGAAGTCTGGAAAGCGCGTCTGCCAGTCGGCAGCCAGGGCGGCCCGATGACCTACGTTTCGCCGAAAACCGGCAAGCAGTACATCGTCGTCACCGCCGGCGGCGCACGTCAGTCGACCGATCGTGGCGACTACGTGATGGCCTACGCCCTGCCGTAACCCACGGCGACCACGTCAAGCGCGGCACCTTCGGGTGCCGCGTTGCTTTTCCCCTATCGCTCAAGTTTTCAGCAGGAAGTTCCTGATGTTTTTGGCTGTTGGCTTTTCCCGTTCCACACTGTTCCAGGGCCTGTTGCTGGGCCTCACCTGCACCGCCACCCTCCCCGCGTTCGCCGCTGACGATTCCGATCTGTTGAGCCGCAGCACCCTCACCGGTGACTGGGGCGGCCTGCGCCATCAGCTCGACGAAGACGGCCTCAAATTCACCGGCGACTACAGCGGCGAAACCGCTTACAACGCCGACGGTGGTCTACATCGCTCGGCGCGCTACTCGCAGAACATCAAGCTCGGTGTGCAGTTCGACCTGAGCAAACTCTACGGCGTCGACAATGCCGGCAAGGTTCAGTTGACGATCAACGACCGACGCGGCAACAGCGCCTCCGAAGATCTGGTCGGCAACCGCTTGCCGATCCAGGAAAACTACGGCGGCCTGTACACGCGCCTGACCGAACTGAGTTACGAGCGCAGCCTGTTCACCCCGGCGCTGAACGTCAAACTCGGTTACATGGCCATGGGCAACGACCTCGGCGGTCTCGACAGCGGCATTCTGTGCAACTTCATGAACGCCGGTTTCTGCGGCCATCCGCTGAACATGTCCGGCGGCAGCGGCTGGGCCAATTACCCCAACGCGCACCTGGGCGTGCGGGTCAAATACGACCTGTCGCCAGCCTGGCAACTGCGCGTCGCCGCGTTCAATGTCGACCCGTCGAGCAACGGCAACTCCAGCCGCGCGTGGCACCTGGGGCCGAAACACACCACTGGCACCGTGGTGCCGATCGAACTGGTGTACAAACACGCCGGCGCGCTGCCGGGCGAGTACAAGGTCGGCTATTACTACGACAGCTCCGACGTCAAACGCATCGGCAGCGATGACGACGTTTCCGGTCGTGGCGGGCATTACCTGCTGATCGATCAAGCGGTGTGGCGTTCGCCATCCTCCGAAGGTCGCAGCCTGCATGCTTTCGGCCAGTATTCGGCGGCCAGCCAAGCGGCATCGCCGTTCAGCAAGTGGTACGGCACTGGCGTGGTTTTGTACAAACCGTTCGAAGGTCGCCCGCGTGACACCCTCGCACTCGGCTACGGCCGCGCCGTGCCCAACCCGCGCAGCCGCGACGTGCAGCAAGACGCCGCGCTGGCCAATGGCACCGCGTTTCCCAACCTGGACAGCGCCGAGCAACTGATCGAACTCGGCTACGGTTACCAGGCCACACCGTGGCTGACGCTGCGGCCGAACCTGCAATACATCATCGAACCGGGGGCGTTTTCCGGGCAGGACATCGACAATGCGTTGGTGTTTGGGTTGCAGGTGAAGGCTGCGCTTTAAGCCTTGTAATGGATGTCATGACGTCATCGCTGGCAAGCCAGCTCCCACAGAATTTGAAGGCGGACACAAAATTCCGGCAACACCCAAAATCCTTGTGGGAGCTGGCTTGCCAGCGATAGCGGTGGGTCAGGCAATACAAGTTTGTCTGATCCGGCCCCATCGCTGGCAAGCCAGCTCCCACAGAATTTGCCGGCGGACACAAAATCCCGGCAACACCCAAAATCCTTGTGGGAGCTGGCTTGCCAGCGATAGCGGTGGGTCAGGCAATACAAGTTTGTCTGATCCGGCCCCATCGCTGGCAAGCCAGCTCCCACAGAATTTGGCGGCGGACACAAAATCCCGGCAACACCCAAAATCCTTGTGGGAGCTGGCTTGCCAGCGATAGCGGTGGGTCAGGCAATACAAGTTTGTCTGATCCGGCCCCATCGCTGGCAAGCCAGCTCCCACAGAATTTGCCGGCGGACAAAAAATCCCGGCAACACCCAAAACCCTTGTGGTAGCTGGCTTGCCAGCGATAGCAGTGGGTCAGGCAATACAAGTTTGCCTGATCCGGCCTCATCGCTGGCAAGCCAGCTCCCACAGAATTTGCCGGCGGACATAAATTCCGGCAACACCCAAAATCCTTGTGGGAGCTGGCTTGCCAGCGATAGCGGTGGGTCAGGCAATACAAGTTTGTCTGATCCGGCCCCATCGCTGGCAAGCCAGCTCCCACAGAATTTGCCGGCGGACAAAAAATCCCGGCAACACCCAAAACCCTTGGGGGAGCTGGCTTGCCAGCGATAGCGGTGGGTCAGGCAATACAGCTCCAACAAGGCTCGGAGTTGCACCACCCGCCTGTCGAAATTAATTCCCGCCATTGGTGAATTATTTCGTGTCCTCATGTATCTGAGCCAAAGAGCACGCGCCATCAAAGAGATGGCATCTACGCGGCACGATGGATCAGCAAAGAGAAGACCCGGATGAAACCACGCAAGAAAACCGTCAAACCGATCGGTTTGAAAGACATCACCATTGTCGACGATGCCAAGATGCGCAAGGCGATCACCGCCGCCGCACTGGGCAACGCCATGGAATGGTTCGACTTCGGTGTATATGGCTTCGTCGCCTATGTGCTCGGCAAAGTGTTCTTTCCCGGCGCCGATCCCGGCGTACAGATGATCGCCGCACTCGCCACCTTTTCCGTACCGTTCCTGATCCGGCCGTTGGGCGGCTTGTTTTTCGGTGCGCTGGGCGATAAATACGGGCGGCAGAAAGTCCTCGCCGCGACCATTGTGATCATGTCGCTGAGCACCTTTGCCATCGGCCTGATCCCGTCCTACGCCTCGATCGGCATCTGGGCGCCGATTCTGTTGTTACTGGCAAAAATGGCTCAGGGTTTCTCGGTCGGTGGCGAGTACACCGGCGCCTCGATCTTCGTCGCTGAATACGCGCCGGACCGCAAGCGCGGCTTTCTCGGCAGCTGGCTGGACTTCGGCTCGATCGCCGGGTTTGTTTTCGGCGCCGGTGTCGTGGTGTTGATCTCGACGATTCTCGGCGAGCAGCGCTTCGAGGAATGGGGCTGGCGCCTGCCGTTCTTCCTCGCCTTGCCGCTGGGCATGATCGGCCTGTATTTGCGCCATGCCCTGGAAGAAACCCCAGCGTTCCAGCAGCACGTGGAAAAGCTCGAACAAGGCGACCGCGAAGGTCTGGCCGGCGGCCCGAAAGTCTCGTTCAAGGAAGTCGCGACCAAGCACTGGCGCAGCCTGATGACCTGCATTGGCGTGGTGGCGGCGACCAACGTCACCTATTACATGCTGCTGACCTACATGCCGAGTTACCTGACCCACAATTTGCATTACAGCGAAAACCACGGCGTGCTGATCATCATCGCGATCATGGTCGGCATGCTGTTCGTGCAGCCGTTGATTGGGTTTATCAGTGACAAGATCGGCCGTAAGCCATTTATCGTGGTCGGCAGTATCGGCCTGTTCATCTTTGCCATTCCGGCGTTCATGCTGATCAACAGCGGCAGCATCGGCCTGATCTTTTCCGGTCTGCTGATTCTCGCCGTGTTGCTGAACTTCTTCATCGGCGTGATGGCTTCGACCCTGCCGGCGATGTTCCCCACACACATCCGCTACAGCGCACTGGCCAGTGCCTTCAACGTCTCGGTGCTGATCGCCGGTCTGACCCCGACCGCTGTGGCCTGGCTGGTGGAAAGCACCAACGACCTGTACATGCCGGCGTATTACCTGATGGTCATCGCTGTGGTCGGCCTGGTCACCGGCGTGACCATGAAGGAAACCGCCAACAAACCCCTGCGCGGTGCAGCCCCTGCGGCCTCCGACCTAGAAGAAGCCAAGGAACTGCTGCAAGAGCACCACGACAACATCGAACAGAAAATCGAAGACATCGATGCCGAAATCGCTACATTGCAAGCCAAGCGTAATGAACTGGCGCAACAGCATCCGCGTATCGATTGAGGCGAAACCCCAGCACAAAAGTCCGCCCGTTGTGGCGGACTTTTTTATGCGTCGGTCATTGGTCCCGCGGCGCTTGCGCAGGCGCGGTGAACCACTTCTCTGGCGGCACGCGCTTCTCATCCGGCGGATCGCCCAGATAATGCGGCGACATGATCTGCACGCCGTATTCGTTGAACACATCCTGAATATTGGCGTGGAGCATGCTCAGCAGCACGGCGCGCGGGCGTGGCTGGCTCGGAATAGCCTGGGCGACCAATCGGTACTCGGGATAAAAGTCCGAGAGTGCCGTCTGGAACACCTGCGCCGGTGGATCTTCCAGCACACCCGGCGTGCGTTTTGCTGCTTCCAGCAACATCGCCTCCACTTGCCGCCACGGTGTGTCGTAACCGATGGTCACCACGGTGTCGACCACATAACCGGGGCCTTGCACGGTGCGTGAATAGTTCTTGGTGACGGTGCCGGTGATCATCGAATTGGGCAGCGTCAGCACCTCGCCCAGACCGGTGCGAATCCGCGTGGTGAACATGCCCAGTTCAGTCACCGTGCCTTCATACTCGCCAATGCGCACGAACTCGCCGGGGCGCAGCGTGCGCGTGTAGGTCAGGATCAACCCCGCCGCTGCCTGCCCGACCACGCTGGTCGCGCCAAGGGAAATCATCAGACCGATCAACACCGACAAACCCTTGAACGCGTCGGTGCCGGCGCCGGGCAAATACGGATACGCCATGGCCAACGCAAATAGCCACACCGCCAGCGCGGTCAGGCGCTGCGTCGGTTGCAAGGTTTCGTGGTTCAGCCAGCTTAACGTCCCTGGCGTGGCCATGCGGCGCAGGATCCGCCGGGTGAAAGCAACGACGCCACGGGCGATAAAGAAAATCGCCAGGGCCACGCCGAGGCCCGGGATCGCATCGACAATCCCTTGCAGCAGATAACCGGCCAGTTCGAACAGGTAATTGTTGAGGCTCTCGCCCCACGGCCGGGTATAGGGAAACCGCGAGAGGATAAAACCCAGCCACTCATAGGTGAGCAACAGAATCAGCAACCAGCGCAGCAGCAACAGAAAGCGGCTGACCAGCGGATAGAGAAAATTCGCGTCGATCAATTGCACGCGCCCGACTTTCAGCGCGCGGGTGTGGCGATCCATCAACGCCGGCAGTTTGCTGAGCAACTTGCGCCGCAACCACGCCAGGCACCAGAGCAGCCCCAGATAAATCAGCGTAGCCAGGGCGGCCAGCCCCAGCGAACGCACGATCATCTGCAGATTGCGCGCCTCGTGGGTTTCCGCCACTACCTGACGCAGCCGCTCGGCCGCGCCTTCGGCGGCTTCCTGTACCGAGGAATATTCGAGGCTGTCGATGTCCTTGGGGGCAACGATAAAGGCCCGTTTATCACCGATCAGCACGATGTAGCTGTTCTGGATCGAATCCGTGCTGACCCTCAGTTCGGCGTCTTCGTTAAGCGCTTCGTTGATAACCATTTTGGCGCGTTTGACCCGCGATGCCGGCGCCTCGCCGAGAATGGTCGCGCGAAACAGCATGATGCTGCGGTTGGCGACCTTCAATTCGACCGCTTCGTCGGTCGTTTTCGGCGCGACATCCAGCGCCCAGCCGACACTGCTCCAGACCATTGCCAACAGCACCATCCCAACCGCCAGCAGCCTGCTTCGCATGCGCCTGTTTCCTTACGCCCAAGTGTCAGTGAGGGATACGTAAGCCAGCGTAGTCGAGCGATGAACGGTTGTCAGATTCGCCGTGAGCCGGGTCCACAAACGGTAACTTGAGTGTCGCTCATCAACTTAACGAACCATGGACGTTGCTCAGTTCGCGAGCATGCCGTGACATAACAGGCTGAGCACGGCGCGCATGTGCGAAGCGTGCGCGGTGCGGTCCGGCGTTTGCTGGGTGGCGAGGCGGATGAAGGCCATGTTCGCGTACTGGTTGAACAGGGTCGCGACCACGTCGAGATCGATCGATTCGCGCACTTTCCCCCGCTTCTGAAAATGCAGCAGCAGGGCTTTGGTTTCTTCGATCACCGCCGCATTCCAGGGGCTCATCGCCTCGGCCAGTTCGCCGGTCAGCAGAAACGGCGCCAACTCGCGCCACAGCGACGCCGGCATGGCTTGCAACTGGTAATCGGTCATCAACCCTTCGAACTCGCACAACGCCTCCAGCGGATCGCTGTCATCGTCCAGATTCGCCCGCGACTCGCGCATGGCCTGCTCGTCGGGCTGCTTGAGCAAGGCCAGCAGAATCTCCTGTTTGCCACCGAAGTAATTCACCACGGTCGGGGCGGAAACGCCGGCCTGCACGGCAATCTGGTCCAGCGTCGTCGAGGCGAAACCGTTGCTTATGAACAATTCAAGTGCCGCTGCGGCGATGACTTCCCTGCGCTGTTCCTTTTGCCGTTCTCTGAGTCCGCTCATGTTGCCTCTGATGATCCGTGCCAATGGCGCCCAGCCTACGGCGATAGTTTTTCACCGACAAATATTTTCTTTACAAAAATATTTTAAGGTGACAAAACTTTAGGCAGGCAGCGCTGATGCGAGCGCCCGCCCTCGCCCATTTCTCTGGAGATCCGCCATGTCCGCTGAATCCGACCGTACGACCCGCGACTATCAAGCCGCCGACGCCGCGCACCACATTCACGCCTTCGTCGATCAGAAAGCGCTCAACGAAGAAGGCCCGCGCGTGATGGTCAGCGGTGAGCGGCTGGCCCTGTGGGACAACGACGGCAAGCGTTATCTGGACGGCATGTCCGGCCTGTGGTGCACCAACCTCGGTTACGGGCGCAAGGATCTGGCCGCGGCGGCCGCGAAGCAGCTTGAGCAACTGCCTTACTACAACATGTTCTTCCACACCACCCACCCGGCGGTGATCGAACTCTCGGAGCTGCTGTTCAGCCTGCTGCCCACACACTACAGCCACGCGATCTACACCAACTCCGGCTCAGAGGCCAATGAAGTGCTGATCCGCACCGTGCGCAAGTTCTGGCAGGTGATGGGCCAGCCCGAGAAGAAAATCATGATTGGCCGCTGGAACGGTTACCACGGCTCGACCCTGGCGGCGACGGCGTTGGGCGGGATGAAATTCATGCACGAGATGGGCGGCAGCATTCCCGACGTCGCGCACATTGATGAGCCGTACTGGTTCGCTCACGAAGGTCACTTGACCCCCGAGGAATTCGGCCTGCGTGCAGCGCGGCAACTGGAAGAGAAAATCCTTGAGCTGGGCGCCGACAAGGTCGCGGCATTCGTCGCTGAACCCTTCCAGGGCGCGGGCGGCATGATCATCCCGCCGGCCACTTACTGGCCGGAGATTCAGCGTATCTGCCGGCAATACGATGTGCTGCTGTGCGCCGATGAAGTGATTGGCGGCTTCGGTCGCACCGGTGAATGGTTTGCCCACGAAGCCTTCGGTTTTCAGCCGGACACGCTGTCGATCGCCAAAGGCCTGACTTCGGGTTACATCCCCATGGGTGGCTTGATCCTGTCGCGGCGCATGGCCGAGGCGCTGGTGGAAAAAGGTGGCGTGTTTGCCCACGGTCTGACGTATTCCGGGCACCCGGTTGCAGCGGCGGTGGCGATTGCCAACCTCAAGGCGTTGCGCGATGAAGGTGTGGTGAGTCGGGTGAAAAGCGATACCGGCCCGTACTTGCAAAACTGTTTGCGTGAGGTGTTTGGCAATCACCCGCTGGTCGGTGAGATTCAGGGGGTGGGCCTGGTGGCGGCGTTGCAGTTCGCTGAAGACAAGGCCAGCCGCAAGCGCTTTGCCAACGAAAATGACATCGCCTGGCGTTGCCGCACCATCGGCTTCGAGGAAGGTGTGATCATTCGCTCGACACTCGGGCGGATGATCATGGCGCCGGCGCTGATTGCCACACGTACGGAGCTGGATGAGTTGATCGACAAGACGCGGATTGCGGTGGATCGTACTGCGCAGGAGTACGGCGTTCTGTGATCGACTGAAGGAATATGGCGGTCGGACTACCGCTATCGCGAGCAGGCTCACGCCTACATTTGGAATGCGTTCTCCTGTAGGCGTGAGCCTGCTCGCGATGGCGTCAGTCAGGCGGAAACAGGCGGGAGATCAATCCCGTCGATTACTCCGCACGCCGCTTGGTGTTAAATAGGCGCCAGTCTTAACCTTGTCGGCTAAAGCCGTGCAACGAGAACCGCTATGAACAGTTATTGCTATAACGCTCAACCGCAAACGGCGGTGAGCGCATGATTGAAGTCACCGAAGTCTCCATTGCGCAATTGCGCGCTGCGCTTGAATCCGGCCAGACCACAGCGGTGGCGCTGGTCGAGGCCTATCTGGCGCGCATCGACGCCTACGACGGCGCCGATACGCCGACCGCGCTGAACGCTGTGGTGGTGCGCAACCCTGAAGCCTTGAACGAAGCGCGAGCGTCCGATGCTCGCAGAGCCAAAGGCGAAACACTCGGCCCGCTCGACGGCATTCCTTACACCGCCAAGGACAGTTATCTGGTCAAAGGCCTGACGGCTGCGTCGGGCAGCCCGGCCTTCGCCGATCTGGTCGCCCATCGCGACGCCTTCACCATCGAACGCCTGCGCGCCGCCGGGGCGATCTGCCTGGGCAAGACCAACATGCCACCGATGGCCAATGGCGGCATGCAACGCGGCGTGTATGGGCGCGCTGAAAGCCCTTACAACGCGGCCTACCTGACCGCGCCGTTCGCCTCGGGCTCGTCGAACGGTGCTGGCACCGCCACTGCCGCCAGTTTCGCCGCGTTCGGTCTGGCTGAAGAAACCTGGTCGAGCGGTCGCGGCCCGGCGTCCAACAACGGTTTGTGCGCCTACACGCCGTCGCGCGGGGTGATCTCGGTACGCGGCAACTGGCCGCTGACCCCGACCATGGACGTGGTCGTACCGTTCGCGCGGACCATGGCCGACTTGCTCGAAGTGCTCGACGTGGTGGTCGCCGAAGACCCGGACACCCGTGGCGATCTCTGGCGCCTGCAACCGTGGGTACCGATCCCGCGCGTCAGCGAAGTGCGCCCGGCGTCGTACGCCGAACTCGCTGCCGATCGTGCCGCGCTGGCTGGCAAGCGTTTCGCCATCCCACGCATGTACATCAATGCCGATCCCGAAGCCGGCACCAGCGAAGCCCCGGGCATCGGTGGCCCGACCGGTCAGCGCATCAATACCCGCGCCTCGGTGATCGAGCTGTGGCAGCAGGCGCGTCAGGCGCTGGAAGCGGCCGGCGCTGAAGTGATCGAAACCGATTTCCCGCTCGTCTCCAATTGCGAAGGTGATCGCCCCGGCGCGCCGACCGTGTTCAACCGTGGGCTGGTGTCGAAAGAGTTTCTGCATCATGAACTGTGGGACCTGACTGCCTGGGCCTTTGATGACTTCCTGCAGGCCAACGGTGACCCGAAACTCAATCGTCTGGTTGACGTCGACGGGCCGAAGATCTTCCCGCACGATCCAGGCACCCTGCCCAACCGTGAAGGCGATCTGGCCGCCGGCATGGACGAATACGTACGCATGGCTGAGCGCGGCATTACGCCGTGGAATGAAATTCCTACGGTGGCCGATGGCCTGCGCGGCCTCGAACAGACCCGCCGCCTGGACCTCGAAGACTGGATGGACAACCTCGGCCTCGACGCCGTGCTGTTCCCCACCGTCGCCGACGTCGGTCCGGCGGACGCGGACGTCAACCCGGCCTCGGCCGACATCGCCTGGAGCAACGGCATCTGGGTGGCCAACGGCAACCTCGCGATCCGCCACCTCGGCGTCCCGACCGTCACCGTGCCCATGGGCATCATGGCCGACATCGGCATGCCGGTCGGCCTTACCTTCGCCGGCCGCGCCTATGACGACTCCAGCCTGCTGCGCCTGGCCGCCGCCTTCGAGTCCACCGGCAACAAACGCCAGATCCCCCCGCGCACACCGCCGTTGTCGGCCAAGGGGCAGTGAAGATCTTTGTTTGAAATGCAATCCTTGTGGGAGCGAGACTGCTGGTGATAGCTGACCTTCAGTCAATGAACGGTTGAATGTTCAACCGCTATCGCTGGCGAGCCAGCTCCCACAGGTTTTGTGTCATGGCCGAATATCCAGGCACACCCAAATTCCCTGTGGGAGCTGGCTCGCCAGCGATGACGCCAGCCAATTCACCACTGTCCTCAAGCCGACACCCGATCAATTGTAGGAGTGAGCCTGCTCGCGATGGCGGTGTGTCAGCTTGGATGAAATTGACTGACACACCGCCATCGCAAGCAGGCTCACTCCTGCAAGGTTCTGTGTCACGGCAAGAACTGAGCACATCCGCGCAATCCCTTCGCACCCATTTCCCCGATCATCCCAGCCATCCCCACTACCGCTGGCACACTGATCATGATCGACCGCGCCCCATCGCGCCTCACCCTGCTTGCGCTGCTCTGTGGTCTGAATGCCACCGCCCATGCCAGCGGTTTCTTCGACGATGCCAAAAGCCAGGTACTGAGCCGCAACTTCTACCTGAGCAACGACTACCGCTCGCCCACGCCCTCCGGCAAAAACTACAAACAGGAATGGGCTCAGGGCTTTATCGGCACCTTCTCATCCGGTTTCACCGAAGGCAGCGTCGGCTTCGGCATCGATGCCCACGCCTTCGCCGGTCTGAAACTGGACGGTGGCAGAGGCCATTCCGGCACCGGTCTGCTGCCCGTCGACAGCAACGGCCGCAGCGAAAACGACTACTCCAGCGCCGGCGGCGCGCTGAAACTGAAGGCTTCCCGCACCACCCTCGCCTTCGGTGAAATGACCGTCGAGACTCCGGTGTTCGACACCTCCGACAAACGCCTGCAACCGGAATACGCCACAGGTTTTCTGCTCAACAGCGCCGAATTCGACAACCTCAACCTGGTCGCGGGCCACTTCACTGCGTTCAAGAATCAGGACAACTCCTCCGGCCACGGCGATTTCTACGGTTACGGCGCCAACACCGAAGCTGGCGGCATCAGTTTTATCGGCGCCGACCTGTTCAGCGACAATCCGCTGGGCGGCGCGCTGTACGCCTCGGAGCTCAGCGACACCTGGCACCAGTACTACGGCAACCTGCACTTCAAACAATCCGGACTGCTGCTCGACGCCAACCTCTACCACACCCGCGACACCGGCCGCGCGCTGGCCGGCGAGATCGACAACACCGCGTTCAGCCTGTCCGGCAAATACAGCTTCGGCCCACATGCCGTCATGCTCGGCTGGCAACGCATCAACGGCGACACCCCGTTCGATTTCGTCGGCGGCGACTCGATCTACCTCGCCAACTCGATCAAATACGCCGACTTCAACGGCGCCAACGAACGCTCCTGGCAAGCCCGCTACGACCTCGACCTCGGCGCCTTCGGCATCCCCGGCCTGAAATTCATGACCCGCTACGTCACCGGCAGCCACATCGACGGCACCCACGCCCCCAAGGGCGGCGCCTACAACCCGTTCGACGCCGACAGCGGCCAATACCAGCCACAGCAAGGCGATGGCGGCAAACACTGGGAACGCGATATCGACTTGAAATACGTCGTCCAGTCCGGCGCGGCCAAGGATCTGTCGGTGCAGCTGTCGCACGTCACCCACCGGGCGAATGAGGCGCAGGCCGGGGATGATATTGACCGGGTTTACGTGGTGATCGAATACCCGCTGAGTTTCTGACGGCGGCTTGACTTGAAATGCCATCGACCTGTGGGAGCCAGCCTGCTGGCGATGGCGGCAGATCAGTCAAACATTTGTGGCTGACCAACCGCCATCGCGAGCAGGCTCACTCCTACAAAAGAACGAGGCAAGTTCGCATGACGCTGGAATAGCCCAAAGCTGCGATTTTCGTCGTTCCCCCCTTTACCATTCGTCGCCACCTGTCAGAGTTGACAGTAGCCAACCTTCCCCACCCGGTGTTTGATCGCTGTACGCGGCCAGCGCTCACTCTGGCCATTCACCCAGGAAGGTGTCCCATGGCAATTGCGCGTTCAGACGACGAAACGCTGGTGCTGTATCCCGCCACGATCGCTTTGGCCACCAACGGCGTGATCAGCGATCCCGCACCACCGGCGGGCGTGCCGGTGCAAGGGGTGCCACTGGGGATTTTCAAAGAGGTGACTCGGGCCAACGGCACACTCGCCTCCGCCGTCAAAGTGCTCGTCGACCCGCCTCTGGATACTGGCCTGTACGTAGAAATCACGCTGTGGCTCAACGGTGTCCAGAACGGTCCGGCGCAGAGCGTCGTCGACGAGATCATGACCTTCGACCTGTTTCAGTCTGATCTGCGTGACAATGTCATCAACGTCATTCAGTACAAACTTAAAAACCACGCCGGCAACATCAGCGAATCCACAGAACTCTGGGCGCTGTACAGCGCCACGTTGCCCGGTGGCAACAACGTACCGGGAACCGGCGACCACCCGGCGCTGGCGATCAGCCTGCCTGCCGAACTGGGCAACCCGCCGAGCATCGGCAAGGACGAAGTTGATCAGGGCGTCCTGCTCACCTTCGATTACCCGTACCGCAAAGCTCACGACACCATCACCTACGAGATCAACCGCGAACGTTTCACCTACACGGTCAAACCCGATGAACTCGACAAACCTGTTTCGGTGCTGATTGATCGCGCCAAGTTCGAAATGATTGGCAGCCTGGAAAACTGCCCGTTTTCCTACACCGTGGTCGATCAACTGCTCAATGCCACGCATCAACGGCGCTGGTCGAAATCGATCTACGCCAACATCGATATCGATCGGGTGACGCTTGAGAAGCCAATTCTGCGCGAAGACCCCGACGACGACATGGACGATCCCACCATTGTTGACCTCGACAAGCTGCAAGGCCGAGCGCTGCTGGCAGTTATCATTCCCAAGGCACCCACCTTCCAGAAAGACGACGATGTGCTTCTCACCTATCGCTCGAGCGCGTCGGACGTCGACCTGAGTATTCCGGGCAAGATCACGGCAAACTTCGGCGTGCTTCAGCCGTGCATTGTCAGCGTGCCCAATGATCAGGTCATCGCCGGCAGCGACCTGGAGGTTTTCTTCGAATTGAGCCGCCCAGACGGGAAATTGGTGGGCCAGTCGAAAACGGCCACCGCCACAGTTGTAGGCACGCGTATTGAGCTTGAGCCGCCAAGCATCCAAGAGGCGTCTGGAAATGTACTTGATCCGTTTGCTGCCAAGGATACGTTAACGGCGGTAGTGCCAGCTTATGACGACATGATCGGCACGCAGGTTAGCGTCACCTGGACGGGTACGCCGGGCGAAGGCAGCGTCACGGTAGGGCCGGTTAACGTGACCGCTCAGATGGATAAGGAAGTAACCCTGCCCAATACAGTGGTGGCGTTTAACTTGGGTAAAGCGGTGAAGGTGATTTACACGGTCATGCGCAATGGTGTGCCGCAGAATTCGAAGGCATTACCGTTGACCGTATTGTCGATTGCCGACGGCGACAGGAATTTGCCGACTCCTGCCATCGACGGTGCGGTGGGCGACGAGCTGGACGTGACACGGCTGGACGAAGGTGCGCAATTGAGGATCGAAAAATGGACGTTGCAGGCTGTGGGCCAGTGCATTTGGCTTTGCTACAACGGAACTGACAAGAACGGTAACGCGGTAGAGAAAGTGTTTGGGGCAGGTGAAGCGCATCGGCAGGTGGAGGGGTTGGTGACTGCGGCACAAGTTGCCTGGTTGCAGGAACTAAAAGATGGACTTCCGCTGATGATCACCTTCAGAGTTAACTTTGAGAAAGTCGCGAATGCTGACACAGCGATTGAATTCCCGGTTAGAACCTATACTGTTAAAGCAACTGCCACACCCGAGCTGGAAATAGATCGCACACCGATGGAATTGGATGGAGTGAACATTTATCTTGCAGCTGCGCCTTATACTCCGCCACTCGATAAAACAGCATTTATAGCCCCTAATGCCTTTAATACTCGAATAGCAAAGGGTGGAACCCCACCCTATTTATATAGCTCATCAAACTCCAATGTGGCTTCCGTTGACCCTGCGACAGGCTACGTCTTCTCGACCGGAAACGGCTTTGCCACCATCAGTGTGCATGACATGAAAGGCAAGAATACCAGTTATACTGTAACTTGCAAAAGCGTGTATGAATTAGTTTGCATTCAACGACCGCTTGCCCATGCTCAGGCGGCGGCTGAAATGGCATCTATAGGCGCGCAGCTTTTCACAATCACAGGCGATATCATAATCTACTACGCTTTATTCATAAGTTTTCAAAAATTGAACCCTCCCAGCACGCGTTATTGGATCTCAACAATGGATAACGAAACCGGATTCAAATATTACGTCAAACCAAGCGGGAAAATTGCTCACTGGGAGTTCCCACCTCCTCAAGTTTGGGGAATGAATGAAGGTATAGGTTTGCCCGGCGACCTTAACCACTCTTTAGGTTACCGCCCCCGCAGCGGACTAACGTTCTAAATCATACAGAAAGGGACTCGAGGAAACTAAACCGGTCCAGGTGATGTTTTCTGAAATTTTTTATCAAAGATCGCAGCCTGCGATAACTCCTAAACAATTCAGTTTGGAAGCTTTCGCGGGCTGCGATCTTTTTGCGTTAAAGAAAACTGGCGTATTGCCAACGCGCGTAGCTTTGCGCCTACAAGAAATCCCGGCAATCACTCGGAAGCTAGAGCGGTTGACTGCCCTGTCCTCACTCCCTATCCTCGCGCCTGTCACGACTCATTCGTGATCGGGTTTGACGGCCCGAAGTATTCCTAGGTCCTTGCATAGCTTCTATGGCAGCTGTGCGTGGGGCGCTTTCGAGTGCGCCGGGTTCCTAGGACCGGTCCGTCAACCCGCGCACAGTTGCCACCCAAATCGTTTGACGGCGATCACTTGGCGACTTCATTTCCTAGGAGCTACACATGACCGATCCAACCACAAGATCCACTCACTTCGCCCACTGCAACCACGTCGCCCACCACCTCTTCGCCGTACAACCCGATATCCCCCTACTCGACGCCATCGAACACGCAGCCGTCTACCTCAACTGCGCCGAAGTCCTCGCTCATCAAGCCCCCAACGTCGCTCGTCCGGACCATAGCAGTTCCTTGCGCTGGGCGAGCCAGCAAATGCTCGCCAACGCGCGTGCTTTGATCGTCGCCGCCATCAACGGTCAGCAAGCCGCTCAGGCCAAGGTGGACGTATGAATGCCCATCTTTCGATGACCCACAACGAACACAACATCCCCGTCCTGCTGGTTTCCACCCAAGCCCCGCTCGACGTCCTGCACCGCAGCGCCGCCAGCCGTTTTCTCGCGGTCACGCAAATGATGGAAAGCCTGGCCAGTCTGGATATCGCCTCGGCCAAAGGCGCCGACGTGCAGCAATTGGCGCACGCCGCAGCGATGTTGCTGCGTGACGGGTGTGATGTGATGGATGTGTTGGGGCGGCAGATTCGTTTGCGGACCTGACATCCGCGTGATCAAGAGATCGCAGTCTCGCAGCGCCTGCATAGTCCTTTGTAGGAGCTTTCGAAGGCTGCGATCTTTGTTGCGTCATTCTCGTCCTCCTGCCGCTCGTCAGCGACTGTCAAACCTGACAGGTGCGCAAATTCTGAAATCACGCCTTAATCACAGCAACCACAAGCGTGTCGTTGCTGCATACGCCGGCTATTCTCAGGACAAGGAGCAATGAAATGTCATCTAATTCACCAAATGCCTCAGAAAACAGTCAAACGTACGCTGAGGAAAATTTTGATCAGTTATCAGATAAGGCACTAGAGGACATTGGCGACGTCATTGTAACGCCAGTGATGATCATTGAAAGAATGTTCCCGGCCGGTGGTGATAGTCAAAAACTCCATATCGGCGCAACGGAGTTTTCTTACCCGGGAAAAATCAGCGGAAAAGTCCTTTACGCTTGTTTGACTGGTGAGTTAATGCCGACGTTGAAAATGCACCTAAGAACCTCTTATAGAAGAGCCAGCTTCTGGATAAAGACATTAAGTAGCGAGACATCCATCGTTACCGTTGTTCAATTCCGTAAGGCTTCAACGTTGGTAAGGACTAAACCTGTAATCATCGAAAACTTGAACACTCCAGAATTTTTTGAAGTAATTGATTCGGGGGAATTCGATCAAATAATCCTGACCTCACCAAACTCACGCAATCAAGAATTTGAGATTGATCATATTCGCCTTTACAAATAACAATGCCGATCAAGCCAAACCTCACCTTTCAACAGTTGCCTTCCTTTGATTCATTTTTTTTCATCAGATTCGTTTATGCATCTGATGCGCGATTGAGCGAAAGATCGCAGTCTTCGGCTGCCGTGCAGAAACAGTCCAAGACTGCGATTTTTACCCCTTACCATTCGTCGCCACCTGTCAGAGTTGACAGTAGCCAACCTTCCCCGCCCGGTGTTTGATCGCTGTACGAGGCCAGCGCTCATTCTGGCCATTCACCCAGGAAGGTGTCCCATGGCAATTGCTCGAAACGACGAAGCGCTCGTCCTTTATCCCGCCACGATCGCGTTGGCCACCAACGGTGTCATCAGCGACCCTGCGCCGCCGGCCGGCGTGCCGGTGCAAGGGGTGCCACTGGGGATTTTCAAGGAGGTGACTCGGGCAAACGACACATTCGCCGCCGCCGTCAAGGTGCTCGTCGACCCGCCTCTGGACACCGGTCAGTACGTAGAAATCACGCTGTGGCTCAACGGTGTCCAGTACGGTCCGGCGCAGAGCGTCGTCGACGAGATCATGACCTTCGACCTGTTTCAATCTGACCTGGGCGACGGTGCTATCAACGTCATTCAGTACAAACTTAAAAACCACGCCGGCAATATCAGCGAATCCACGGAACTCTGGGCGCTGTACAGCGCCACCCTGCCCGGTGGCAACAACGTCCCGGGAACCGGGGACCACCCGGCACTGGCGATCAGCCTGCCTGCCGAACTGGGCAACCCGCCGAGCATCGACAAGGACGAAGTCGACAAGGGCGTCCTGCTCACCTTCGATTACCCGTACCGCAAAGCTCACGACACGATCACCTACGAGATCAACCGCGAACGTTTCACCTACACGGTCAAACCCGATGAAGTCGACAAGCCTGTCTCGGTGCTGATTGATCGCGCCAAGTTCGAGATGATTGGCAGCCTGGAAAATTGCCCGTTTTCCTACACCGTGGTCGATCAATTGCTCAATGCCACCCACAACCGCCGCTGGTCAACGTTAATTTTTGCGAACATTGATCTTGAGCGGGTGTTCTTGCCTATGCCGTTGCTGCGCGAAAAAGCCGCCGATAACACGGATGATCCAAACATAGTGGATCTCAAGAAACTGGATGGCGGCCCACTGTTAGTGGTGGTGCTACCAAACCATTCGCTGTACCAGCTAGGCGACTGGGTGACGGCGTATTACCAGTTGGGCGATTCAGTAGAAAAGGCGACAGAAGGGGGTGCGTTCCCGGCTGGTGATTTTGGCGGACTGGATCCGTGCATTGTTCATATACCCAATGATCAGCTCGTTTCCGGCAAAAACTTGCAGGTGCGTTTTGAGGTTGAACGCCCGAAGGGCAACGTCATCGGCACATCCAGGACGGCCACGGCTGACATCATTGGTGAGGCGGCGCCCGATCTGGCCCCGCCGACGATTAAACAAGCTTCGGGCACCAGCCTTGATCCGTTCGCGGCCAAAGACACGTTGACCGCGAAAGTACCAGCTTACAACGACATGATCGGCACCCAAGTTAGCGTCACCTGGTCGGGTACGCCGGGCGAAGGCAGCGTCACGGTAGGGCCGGTTAGCGTGACCGCTCAGATGGATAAGGAAATAACCCTGCCCAATACAGTGGTGGCGTTTAATTTGGGCAAAACGGTGAAGGTGAGTTACACGGTCATCCGCAACGGAGTGCCGCAGGACTCCAAAGAACTGTCTCTGAACGTGCTGGCGATAGCTGATGGAGACAGCAGATTGCCGACGCCAACCATAGATGGTGCGGTGGGTAATGGTCTGGACGTGAGTCAACTGGCTGAAGGCGCAAAACTGCGAATCGAAAAATGGTTGTTGCAGACTCAGGGCCAGTGTATCTGGCTCCGTTTCAACGGGACCGACAAGAACGGTAACGCCGTCGAAAAAGTATTTTGGGCGGGCGCAGCGCATCAGCAGGCGGCAGGGTTAGTGACGGAAGCGCAGATCGCGTGGTTACGAGAGCTAAAAGATGGAAGCTCTCTGAAGATTACATTTAAGGTTAACTTTGAAAAATTGTCAGATATTGATCAGGCGGTGAACTTTCCGCTACGCACTTACACCGTTAAGATTGCGGAGCAAATCCGTCCAACGATCACCTCAATAAAAGGCCTACCGAGCGGTATCGAAATCCCGGGACTAAATCGCTTCACATTAGAAAGAGCGGTCAAACTAAGCGGCTACGCCACAAAAGGGTCGATCGTCGAAGTACTCAATGGCGTTGGTTCGTCCTTAGGTGAAGTTCCTACCAATGCGACAACCGGTTACTGGGAAAAATCGGTCACGGACCTTTACGGGCATGCTGTATTTTATTTTCGGGCCAAGGATTTACATAATGGATTGATATCTGATGAAAAGGGTGTGCGTCCAATAGAGCTTTCAATAAGCGAGGATTTTCGTTCGGATAATTTCGAAGTAAAGCCTAAAGGCGTGCCATATCATGAGATTCGTAGCGGACAACTAACATGGGTCAGCGGGACAGGTAGCGTAAAGGTTGACCGACATTCTGTAGGCGGTCCAGGCGGCACATTGCAAGGATCAAGATTAATCATACGCGACAACAGTATAGTGGATTACCAGTTCAGATCACCCTACTCCAGCATCAACTTCTATATTGTGGGGATTTCAGCTGCAGATTTTAATTTGACAACGTATGACAAATCCGGGAACGCCTTAGATACGCAATTCTTTCAAGTGGAGTTTGGAAAGAGTGTTTTTGTACGATTTTCGACTCCAAGAATATTCAGATTACGAATCGAAGGAGTATTAAGCGCGCAAGAGGTACACCTGGATAATTTTCAATTCATCCCGTGAAAACAGCCAAGCTGCTTATTGTTAAATAACAGCAGTAAGTAAACTATCTGCTTGGGGGAGCGTGTTCGCGACCGCGACGAGTCAGCCAATGGAGAAAAGGGACGGATTTATTCAACCAGCGATATGGGCAGCGGGACTTCATCGAAGTTTCTGCTGACCGGGGTGGCCCTTTCGCGAGCAAGCTCGCTGCCACAGGGAAACGCGTAATGTGGGAGCGAGCCTGCTCGCGAAGGGGTCAGTGAGTCAGGGCAAATCGCCATTTAAACGAAGCCGTTTAAAATACACCTCCAGACACACCTCCAAGGCTACAAGTCCTTGCGCCATTGCCTACAGCCTAGCCAGAATCCGCCGGCTTGTGCGCTTTGGGGTCGGGTTCTATTGTGGTCCGGTCGCTGACGAATCAGCGATCGGGTTTAGCAGCTCGGCAATTTCAAGGCACGCGGTCCCGCCAGTACGTTATGGCGGCTTTGCGTGGGGCACTTCGGTGCGCCGGGATCCTTGAGCCTGGTCTGCTAACCCGCGTACAGCCGCCACCCTCTTCGTTTAGCAGCGAAGGTTAACGGCTCCACATCTCAAGGAGCTCCATCATGACCAAACTAACGCCAAACCCGCCGGAAACCGACGCCACCTCCCCCTACGAATCCCTCGACTCCACCAAACTCCACGAAGCCGCCGACCGCGCCCTCGATCACTACCTCTGCGCACCCGGCTCCACGCCACCACCGCGTAAAACCCGCCGAATGTACGCCGTCACCGCAGACTTCAAAAACGAGGAACTACTGGCCGATGCCAGCGAAACCCTCGCCTCCGCCAGAACCATCGCCCATGACTTCGCCCACCTCATACCCGCGTCGCAGCGCAGAACGCTGCTGGGTATTGCCCAACTGATCATGCTCGGCGAGCTGGCGGTGAGTCGGGTGCTGGATAATCTGGAGTTGCCGCAGTAACAAGCCCTGAGTAAGCGCTGTGGCTGCTGACGTCTTCGCGGGCTAGCCCGCTCCCACAGGGATTGGTGTCGATCACAAACTGTGTGTCTACACTCAAAACCTGTGGGAGCGAGCCTGCTCGCGAAGGCGTTCGGTCAGTCACTGAGAGGTCGACGGGTACACCGCCTTCGCGAGCAGGCTCGCTCCCACATTAAACCGCCACTGCCTTTGAGAAAACTGGCGGAAGGCAGCCGGAGTCGAACCTGCCCGGGAACGGATGCCGTCCCCAACCGGGTTTGAAGCCCGGCCGCGCCACCGGGCGCGATTGCCTTCCTTTGACTCATGGCGCGTTGGCATTGGCCAGCGCGTTGTCGTAACGGATCTGTCGTGATTCGCCGATGCGCCGGGTCAGGCCCAGTCGGTCGAAATACTCCAGATACTGAATACAGCGTTTGCGTCCCAAGCCTAGCGCATCGCGGAAGGTTGTCACCTGGATCTGTGGATTTTCCGCGGCCAGTGCCAGCAACACCCCGGCCATGCGGCGCAGGTGTTCGTCGCTCAAGAACAGGTCACGCACCACTTGATGCATCAATCCAAGCCGTGCCCGTTTGCGCAGTAACAGGCGTACCGCCGCATCGTCGTGGCCGAGCATTTTGGCGACGTCGCGGACCCACGGTGGGTCGAATTCGGCGTTGTCGAACAGCGGTTGCAGTTGTTGCCACAGGGCTTCGTCCTCAGCATTCAGGCGCACCTGGTGTTCGGGCAGGTGCAGCCAGGGGCCGCTGGTGTGGATCGCGCCGGCGCTGAGCAGTTCGTCGAGCAGGCTGATGAACGTTGAACGCTCGAGCGCCAAACCACTGAAACGCCGCAGGCGGTCGCGGTCGGGGCCCATCTGGTCGGGTTCTTGTTCGTGGAATTGTGTGAGGCGTTGCAGCAGATTGAATTTCAGTTGCGCCCAGCGCTGCACGTTGAACAGCAGCGGGCCTTGGCGGGTGTCGATCAGGCGGATGTTTTGCGCTAACGACCAGGATGCGCGCGGGCGATTGAACTGGCGTTCGAGGCGTTGCGGATCGAGGCCGCCGGCGCTGTGGTTGAGCAGCACCGGCAAGGCCTGTTCGAGGCTGTCGCTGCTGGCCAGGGTTTGCAGTTGCGCCAGACGCTCCGGGCTGCGGCGTTGCCGGGCCGGGGCGAACGGATCGAGGACCGTGCCGCCGCCCAAGGTGCGTTGCGCACTGGCGTCACGCAGGATCAGCCGGTCGCCCTTGACCGCGTGCACCGGCGCGTTGATCAGCAGTTGCGCGAACATGCGTTCGCCTGGGCCCAACCGTGGGCCTTCGAGCAAGGCGACGCGGGCGATCACGTCTTGGGTACCGAGGTGTACATGCACCGGGTGAAAGTGTTCAAAGGTGCGTTCGCCGGGCAGCAGTTGAAAGTCGATATCGACCCGTTGCGTCGGCGCGTGCAGCCACTCGCTCAGCAGCCATTGGCCGCGATGGAGCTGCGCCAGTTCCAGACGCTCGCCGCTCAGGTTCAGCGCCACCCGTTGGCCGGCGAACGCCTGTTCGGCGGGTTGGTTCTGCGCATGCAACCCGCGCACGCGGACGGTTTTGCCGGACGGCGCGAGGGTGAGTTTGTCGCCGACCGACACGCTGCCCGACAGCGCCGTGCCGGTGACGACGATCCCGGCGCCGGCCACGCTGAACGCACGATCGATCGCCAGACGAAATCCACCTTCGCCACGACGCGCCTGCACCTCGTTTTGCGCCTGCACCAACGCCGCGCGCAACGCCTCAACGCCCCGCCCGCTCACGCTCGACACGGTAAAGACCGGCGCGTCGGCAAACGGCCCCGGTGCGAGCAGATCCAGCACCTGGCGCTGCACCTCTTCCACCCTGCCCGCCTCGACCCGGTCGCACTTGGTGATCGCCACCAGGGCGCGGGGAATGCCGAGCAGTTCGACAATTGCCAGATGCTCGCGGGTTTGCGGCATCACGCCGTCATCGGCGGCGACCACCAGCAACACCAGATCGATGCCTTGCGCGCCGGCGAGCATGTTGTGGGTGAATTTCTCGTGGCCGGGCACGTCGATAAACCCGCTCAGGCCAGCGCCCGCCTGCAGTTCGGCGTAGAGATAACCGAGGTCGATGGTCATGCCGCGCTCGCGTTCCTGCGTGCGGCGGTCGCCGGTTTGCCCGGTCAGTGCTTGCAGCAGCGACGTCTTGCCGTGGTCGATGTGCCCCGCCGTGCCGACGATCACGGCGCGGCCTGCAACTGCGGCAGTTGCGCACGCCATGCCGATTCATCGTCAAGCTGGCGCAGATCGAGCCACAGCGCATCATCGTCGATGCGCCCGAGCACCGGCATCGGCAAGGCGCGCAACGCGGCTTCGAGATTCAGCAGATAGCGCCCGCGCAGGCGCTTCGACACCTGCGGGCGCATGCACAGCGCCGCACTCGGCAAACGCGCCACTGGTTGGCTGCCGCTGCCGATCATGCCCAGCGCTTCGACCGCACTGACGGCCCAGACTTCGCCCAATACCTGGGCCATTAACGGTTGCAAGCGTGTGGCCTGGGCGAAGATTTCAGGCTGCGGGCGAGTCAACAGACGCAAACTCGGCAAGCGCTCGGCCAGCCGATCAGGATCGCGATACAACCCGAGCACTGCCTCCAGCGCGGCCAGGGTCAACTTGTCGACGCGCAACGCACGTTTCAGCGGGTTCTTTTTGATTTTGGCGATCAGTTCTTTACGGCCGACGATCAACCCGGCCTGCGGGCCGCCGAGCAATTTGTCGCCGCTGAAGGTGACGATATCGGCGCCATCGAGCAGTGCCTGGCGCACCGTCGGCTCCGCCGGCAAACCCCAACGCGTCAAATCCAACAGGCTGCCACTGCCCAGGTCCTCCAGCAACGGCAAGCCATGCCGGTGAGCCAACGCCGCGAGTTCAGCGGTCGGCACGCGAGCGGTAAAACCTTCAATGCTGTAGTTGCTCGCGTGCACGCGCATGATCAAACCGCTGCGCGGGCTGATCGCCGCTTCGTAGTCTCGGGCGTGGGTGCGGTTGGTGGTGCCGACTTCGTGCAGACGCACGCCGGCGCGGGCCATGATGTCGGGAATGCGAAAGGCGCCGCCGATTTCGATCAGCTCGCCGCGCGAGATGATGCCTTCCTTGCGTGCGCCAAGGCTGTTGAGGGTCAGCAGCACGGCGGCGGCATTATTGTTGACCACGGTGACGGCTTCGGCGCCGGTCAGTTCGCGGATCAGGCCTTCGATCAAATCGTCGCGATCGCCACGTTTGCCGCTGGCCAGATCGAATTCCAGATTCAGCGGATACCGCGCGGCGCGCTCCACCGCTTCGATGGCTTCGTCCGGCAACAAGGCACGACCAAGATTGGTGTGCAGCACCGTGCCAGTCAGGTTGAACACGCGGCGCACCTGACTGCGCTGCTGCTGGATCAGCCGTTCGCCAACCCGGCCGGCGAGCACTTCGGGGCTGACCTCAACAGCAGTCAATTGCCCACTCAGCACCCCGGGCCGCAGCTCATCGAGCAACTGACGCAGGCCAGTGAGCAATGAATCCCGGCCGTAACGCTCAACCAATGGCGCGCACGCCGGATGACGCAATAACCCATCAATGGACGGCAACCGCAGGGCAACGCTGGAAGACATCAACCACTCCTGATTCGACTGAAACAGCCCTTCGGGAACAAGCTCCCTCCCACAAGGATTTCAGAAGTGTAGACGCACTGTGGGAGCGAGCCTGCTCGCGAAAGCGGTGAGTCAGTGAGTGTGGAGGTGACTGACCTGACGCCTTCGCGAGCAGGCTCGCTCCCACAGGGATTCGGGTTGGAATGAAGAGTGGTGGTCACCACAAAACAGTGTAGGAGTGAGCCTGCTCGCGATGACGTCTTATCAGCCAACTTCTTTGTGACTGACCCGCCGCAATCGCGAGCAGGCTCACTCCTACAGGGGATTTGTGGCTAAGCAGGCTTTGTGATACGGCCCACAAATCTGTGCGAGCTGGCTTGCCAGCTCCAACAGGGATTCGGGGCGGAATGAACAATGTTGGTCACCACAAATACCTGTGGGAGCACACTCCCTCCACAGTTTCTGCTCTTGTCATTCGTCTCCCGGCGCCAGCAACAGATTCGGCGCCAGCCGCTGAAAGCCGTCCTGCGCCAGGCGCATGTCGAGCAGCAAACTGCCGAGATCCGCCGACAACGCCTCGGCGTCGGCATCGTTTTCCAGATAGACCAGTTTCAGATAGCTGTTGCAGCCGGGGCACACCTCCGCGCGCAGCGGTGCCTGATTGGCGGCGTGGCGATCGTCCTCAAGGCTCAGATAGTCGAGGCCTTTGCTCGACTCGCAATACACGCACTTGACCCGCACCACATGCCATTCGCAAGCGCACAGCGAGCACACCAGATAGCGCAAGCCGTTGTGTTTGCCGCGATGGCGAATGACCCCGGCCATCGCCGGAGACCCGCACGCAGGGCATTGGCTGAGGCTGTCGCCGGGTTTCAGTTGCAGATGGGCGGCGCTAAGCAACCAGTGACTCCACGCCACTTGCAGCGCCGCGCCGAGGAACGGCACCAGTTGTGCCGGCACCAGCGAATACTGGCCACTGACCAGAGCGACAGCCCAGGAACGCCATTGACCGGCGCTGGCCACCCGCAGCGTCGTCACTGCCTCGATAACGGCAGGTTGCTCAGACGGCGTATAACGCTGCAACAGCGCCGAAAGGTAAGCCTGCCAGCCCTCCTCGCGCACCAGCGTGTCTGCAGCGAACGGCGGCAAGCCATGCTGCTGGCACGCCTCGATGCGTTGCTGATCAAATGGCGCGGTCAGCGGCGGATCATCAAACACCTGCTGCTGAACCCGGCACAACCCGGCGATCAAACGCAGATACTCGGCCAGCGCATGCCCCTCGGCCAGTTGTTCCAGCCGTTGTGCGCGCAAGGCAAACAGGTTGCGCGGCGGCATATACAAGAACGGCGGTGAACTGGCCGCCGCTTCAATTTCACCCGGTTCAAGAATAGTCGGCAAACGTCAGCCCTTTTTACTGATGGGTCGCTCTGGCACGTCCACGGGACGTTCATCGCGGGTCATGTCGCGGTACCACAGCGCGTGATGTTTTTTCGCCCAGGCGCGGCTGACCCAGCCGTGCAACATGGCGTCGACCGAGCCCTTGATCCACAGCCCGGCGTAAATGTGCACGATGATGCTCAGCACCAGAATGAACCCGGCCAGCGCATGCAACAGCATCGCCCAGCGGATCACGCTGATGCCGAAATACACGCTGAACCACGCGCGCCAGATCACCAGTCCGGTGAACAGCAAAGCCAACATGCACAGCAGTAAAGTCCAGAACAGCAGTTTCTGCCCGGCGTTGTATTTGCCCACCGGCGGCACGCTGTCTTCGTCGTTGACCATGACCCGGTTGATCCGCCGCAGCCACTGTCGATCATTGGCGATGAAAAAGTTCGTGCGCCAAAAGCTGAACACCAGGCCGAGAAACAACACGAACATGGCGATGCCCATGTACGGGTGCAGAATCCGCGTCCAGGTGCCGCCGCCGAACAGGTTGCTCAGCCAGAACAGCGCCGGGTGAAACAGCGCCAGCCCGGACAGCCCGGCCATGAAAAACAGGATCGCCACCAGCCAGTGATTGGTGCGCTGGTTGGCGCTGTAACGCAGGATCGTCTTGTGGCTCATGGCCGCTCCTCCCCGCGTGGATCGTAGGTGTGCACCGCCGGGTCGACGACGTGCACCGAGGTGTCGGGCGGCGTCGGCTGTTCATCCTCTTCGACGCGATTGGGACCGACGCGTACATAGTGGAAGAACCCGGCAATCACCGCCGCGCCCATTGCCAGCAGCGCCAAGGGTTTGCTGACACCTTTCCACAACTCCACCAGCGGACTGATCGCCGGATGATCGGGCAAACCGGCGTAGAGTTTCGGCGTGTCGGCGTGGTGCAACACATACATGACGTGGGTGCCGCCGACGCCTTGAGGGTCGTACAGACCGGCGTTGTCGAACCCGCGGCTTTTCAGGTCGACGATGCGCTCGGCGGCATGCTCCTTCATGTCTTCCTTGGTGCCGAAGACGATGGCGCCGGTCGGGCAGGTTTTCACGCAGGCCGGTTCCAGGCCCACCGCCACGCGATCGGAACACAAGGTGCACTTGTAGGCCTTGTGGTCCTTTTGCGAGATGCGTGGAATGTTGAACGGGCAACCGGTGATGCAGTAGCCGCAGCCGATGCAGTGATCCTGATTGAAATCGACGATGCCGTTGGCGTGCTGGATGATCGCGCCGGGGCTGGGGCACGCGGCCAAACAACCGGGTTCGGCGCAGTGCATGCAGCCGTCCTTGCGGATCAGCCATTCCAGGTTGCCGGCGTCGGTTTCATGCTCGGTGAAGCGCATCAGCGTCCATGTGTCCGCGGTCAGGTCCTGCGGGTTGTCGTAGGTGCCGTGGTTGTGGCCGACCTCGTCGCGTAACTCGTTCCATTCCGAGCAGGCGACCTGGCAGGCTTTACAGCCGATGCATTTGGTGGTGTCGATCAGCTTGGCCACGGCGTCCTGATTGCGCACCGACGGCGGCACCGTGGTGGTGGCCGAGCGGGCAATGATGTCTTGGCTGGCCATTTATAAGGTCTCCACTAGAGCTTCTCCACATTGACCAGGAATGACTTGGATTCCGGGGTCTGGGTGTTGCCATCGCCGAGGAATGGCACCAGCGTGTTGGTCAGGTAACCGTGGCGCGTCAGGCCGGTGAAGCCCCAGTGCAGCGGAATGCCGATCTGATGCACGACCTGGCCGTTGACCTGCAACGGCCGAATCCGCTTGGTCACCACCGCCACCGCTTCGATAAAGCCGCGCTTGCAACTGACCCGCACGCGATCACCGGCGGCGATGCCCTTCTCTTTCGCCAGCACTTCGCCGATTTCGACGAATTGCTCGGGTTGCGCGATCGCGTTCAACTTGCAGTGCTTGCTCCAGAAGTGGAAATGCTCGGTTAGCCGGTAACTGGTGCCGGCGTAGGGGAAGTCCTTGGCCTCGCCGAGGCTTTCCCAGACCGAATCGAAGATCCGCGCCGCCGGGTTGCTGGTGGCTTTCTTGTTTTGCGGGTGCAGCGGGTTGATGCCGATCGGCGTTTCGAACGGCTCGTAGTGCTCGGGGAATGGTCCTTCGTTCATCTTGTCGACGGCGAAGAAGCGCGCCACGCCTTCGGGGTTCATGATGAACGGGTTCATCCCGGCTTCCGGCGGTACGTCGGCCTTGTAATCCGGCACGTCGGTGCCGCCCCAGGTTTTGCCGTTCCACCAGACCAGGCGTTTTTTCGGGTCCCACGGTTTGCCCGCAAGGTCCGCCGACGCGCGGTTGTAGAGAATCCGCCGATTGGCCGGCCACGCCCACGCCCAGCCTTGATGCTGGTGCATGCCGTACGGGTCGGCATTGTCGCGGCGGGCCATCTGGTTGCCGGCCTCGGTCCAGCTGCCGGCAAAAATCCAGCAACCCGACGCGGTGCTGCCGTCGTCTTTGAGCAAGCCGAACCCGGCCAGTTGCGTGCCGGCCTTGACCATGGCACCAGTGGCATCGGTGAAGTCGGTCACTGCGCTGCCGTTGATTTCCTTGGCCAGTTCTTCCGGCGAAGGCTCGTCGGCGATCTTGTACGGCCACGACAGTTTCAGCAGCGGATCAGGGAATTTGCCGCCCTCGGTCTGGTAACGCTTGCGCAAACGCAGGAACAGTTCGCTCATGATGCGAATGTCGGTCTGCGCTTCGCCGGGGCCATCGGCGCCCTTCCAGTGCCATTGCAGCCAGTGGCTGCTGTTGACCAGCGAGCCGTCTTCCTCGGCGAAACAGGTGGTCGGCAGGCGAATCACTTCGGTCTGGATCTCGGCGGTTTTCACGTCGTTGTACGGCCCGACGTTATGCCAGAACTCCGAGGTTTCGGTGGCCAGCGGGTCCATCACCACCAGCCATTTCAGCTTGGCCAGGGCGGCCATCACGCGGTTCTTGTCCGGCAGTGCGGCGATCGGGTTGAAGCCCTGGCACATGTAGCCGTTCACTTTGCCCTGACTCATCAGGTCGAACATTTTCAGCACGTCGTAGTTGGGAATGTCCAGTTTCGGCAAATGATCGAACAGCCAATTGTTCTCGGCAGTGGCGTTGGCGCCGTACCAGGATTTCATCAGGCTGACGTGGAATTTGCTGTAGTTCTGCCAGTACGAGAGCTGCCCCGGCCGCAGCGGCACTTGCGTGCGTTTGTGAATGAACTGGGCGTAATCCTGCTCGCTGTCGCTGGCCAGCGTCAGGTAACCGGGCAGCGCGTTGGACAGCAGACCGAGGTCGGTCAAGCCCTGAATGTTCGAGTGCCCGCGCAAGGCATTGACCCCGCCACCAGGCATGCCGACGTTGCCCAGCAGCAATTGCACCATCGCCGCGCTGCGGATGATCTGCGCGCCGATCGAGTGCTGGGTCCAGCCGAGGGCGTAGAGAATCGTCATGGTCTTGCCCGGCGTCGAGCAGGTGGCAATCTCGTCCCAGATCTTCTGCATGGCGTCGACCGGCATGCCGCAGATCTGGCTCGCCAACTCGATGTTGTAGCGGCTGTAATGCTGCTTCATCAGTTGATAGACGCAGCGTGGGTCCTGCAGGGTTGGGTCGACGCGGACGAAGCCGTCCTCGGCGAACTCGTAGCCCCAGCCGGACTTGTCGGTGTAGCTGCGCTTTTCCGCGTCATAGCCACTGAAAATGCCGTCCTCGAAGCCATAACCGGCTTTGACGATGAACGACACGTCGGTGTAGTTGCGCACGTATTCGTGCTGAATCTTGTCAGTGGTCAGCAGGTAATTGATCAGCCCGCCCATGAAGGCGATGTCGGTGCCGGTGCGGATCGGCGCGTAATAGTCGGCCACCGAAGCGGTCCGGGTAAAACGCGGATCGACCACAATCAGCCGCGCAGCGTTATGCGCCTTGGCCTCGGTCACCCATTTGAAGCCGCACGGATGCGCTTCTGCTGCGTTGCCACCCATCACCAGGATCAGATTCGCGTTGGCGATATCGGTCCAGGTATTGGTCATGGCACCACGGCCGTACGTCGGGGCAAGACTTGCCACCGTCGGGCCGTGTCAGACACGCGCCTGGTTATCGAACCCCAGCATGCCGAGGCTGCGAATCACCTTCTGGGTGATGTAGCCGGCTTCGTTGGACGCCGCCGAGGCCGCGAGGAACCCGGTGCTCAGCCAGCGATTCACCGTTTGCCCGTTGGCGTTCTTTTCAATGAAATTGGCGTCGCGGTCGGCTTTCATCAGGTCGGCGATGCGATCGAGCGCTTCGTCCCAACTGATTCGCGTCCACTCGCTGCTGCCGGGCTTGCGCACTTGCGGGTATTGCAAGCGGCCGGGGCTATGAATGAAGTCGAGCAGGCCGGCGCCTTTCGGGCAGAGGGTGCCGCGATTGACCGGGTGGTCGGCGTCGCCCTCGATGTGAATGATGTTCTGCGCCACGTTTTTCCCGGCATCGCCCTGGCTGTACATGATCAAACCGCAGCCGACCGAGCAATACGGGCAGGTGTTGCGGGTTTCATGGGTGTGGGCGAGCTTGAAGTGGCGCACCTGCTCGGCGAAGGCTGGCGTCGGGGCCATGCCCAACGCGCCCAGGCTTGAGCCTGCAAGGCCTATACCTGCGACCTTGAAGAACTGACGACGGCTGAGATCCATCGTGCACTCCTGATCAGGTGGAACCCGGTACTGGTGCCGGGTTTTATCTGGACAATCACGGTTGCGACGCCTTGGCGTCGACTTTTTCACTGTAGCCAATCAGCGCAGCGCCCGGGTGAAAACCGACCGTCGGGTGTTTGCCGCGCGATTTGATGGCTTTGTACAAACTCTGTGGGAGCTGGCTTGCCAGCGATGGCGTCGGCGCATTCAATATTGATGGTGCCTGATCCACCGCAATCGCTGGCAAGCCAGCTCCCACAAAGGTTGCAGGTGGCCGCGAGGATTTGTGTGCTCCCGCAGGGTATGCGGCTTATCATGACGCCCCAGAACAACCCGCCTTCACGAGACCGCGCATGACTTTCGATTTTGATCAGGTATTCGACCGCCACCACACCGGCAGCACCAAGTGGAGCCGTTATCCGGCGGATGTCCTGCCGATGTGGGTCGCGGACATGGATTTCGCCGCGCCGCCGGTGGTGATCGAGGCCTTGCAGCAGCGTTTGCTGCACCCGCTGGTGGGCTACAGCGTGGCGCAGGACAATTTGCGTGAGGCGATTGTTGCCGACCTCTGGGCCAAGTACGCCTGGCAGGTCAAGCCGCAGGAGCTGATCTTCCTGCCGGGTGTCGAGTCCGGTTTCAACATGGCGCTCAAGGCATTGGTGCAACCGCAGCAGAACGTTGTGGTGCAGGTGCCGAACTACCCGCCGTTGCGTCATGCGCCGGGCCATTGGGGGTTGAACAAGGTCGAGCTGGAATTCGTCGCTCAGGCGGATGGCAGCTATCTCACGCCACTGACGGCGCTGCGTGATGCGCTGGTGGGCGGCGGCGCACTGCTGTTGAGCAATCCGCACAATCCGCTCGGCAAGGTGTTCGCTGCGCAGGAGCTGCGTGATGTGGCTGATATCTGCATGGCTCAGGGTGCCTGGATCATTTCTGATGAAATCCACGCAGAGCTGTGTTTTGACGGTCGCGTGCATGTTCCGACGGCATCGCTGAGCCCCGAGATCGCCCAGCGCACGATTACGCTGATGTCGGCGAGCAAGGCTTACAACATTGCCGGCCTGAAGACGTCGTTCATGATCATTCAGAACGCTGCGCTGCGTGAGCGCGTCAATCATGCTCGTTGCGGTATGGTCGACAGCGTCAATCCGCTGGGCATGGAGGCCACTCGCGTCGCGTACAGCGAAGGCGCGCCCTGGTTGGCCGAGTTGAAGGTTTATCTGCAGGGCAATCGCGACTGGTTGGTTGACGCCGTGCGCAGTCGTTTGCCGGGGGTGACGATCAATGTGCCGCAGGGGACTTATCTGGCGTGGCTGGATTGTTCGGCGCTGGGGCTGCCGGATCCGCAGCGGTTCTTCCTCGAGCAGGGTAAGGTCGGGCTGAGTGCGGGGCTGGATTTTGGTGATCAACATCGGCAGTTTGTGCGCTTGAATTTTGGTTGCCCGCGGTCGTTGCTCGAAGAAGGTATCAGCCGGATGGAGCGTGCGCTGGCGCAGCGCAGTGCTTGATTTCCCTTTTTAAGTGATTCCCTGTGGGAGCTTGCCTGCAAGCGATGGCTTGCTTTCAGACGCTGAGTTTTGGGTACATATCCGTTGCTGCGGTAACGGCTGCTGGCGGTTTCGCCCTTACGGCGAGGCACTTTTTCCAAACGCCGAAAAAGTACCCAAAAAGGCTTGCTCCTACGTACGGCCCTCGCAGGCTCGGGTCCCTTCGCTCCGGCGACTGATCCGGGCGCAGCGGCTACGGTTTGCTGCGCTGCACCTCCTTCCGCTGTGTACGACTTCGTCGTACGGTCGCTGCGCTCCCACGCCCGGATCAATCCCTGCGCTCAGCCTTCCGATGTCGCCGGTGACGCAAGACAAGAGCACGCGAGCTAACGCTCATTGTTGAGTGGTTAGAAGCGGGTGGTTGGCTTGGGATTGGTGGTGTGGCTGCCCCTCACCCCAGCCCTCTCCCCCTGGAGAGGGAGCCGATCTTTGGGCTTTTCAGAATCTGAGTTCGACTCGGTATGTCAGTCGGCGTATCTCTCACATCCACCCCGGTCAGTCCCCTCTCCCTCCGGGAGAGGGCTAGGGTGAGGGGCTTTTGATTTTCGGTTGCTGGCCTGGTGGTGCACGCGATCCCTGTGGCAGCTTGCCCGCAAGCTCCCACATTGGTTTTGCATCTTGTTCGAGAGACGCCAGCGCAAATCCGATCGAACTCACGGCAAATGCCCCGGGTCAACCCGAGACACTTGCCTTGAAAACGAAGGAGACCCTGCGATGAGCAACTATCCAAAACCACCCTTCCCCAAACAAGCCCAGCCCGTGCCTGGCTCGCAGCGCAAGATGGAGCCGTATCCCGATTGCGGCGAGCAAAGCTATGTCGGTTCGGGCCGGCTGGCCGGCAAGATTGCTTTGATCACTGGTGCTGACAGCGGCATTGGGCGCGCCGTGGCGATTGCTTTTGCGCGTGAAGGCGCCGACGTGGCCGTGGCGTATCTGGATGAGCACGAAGACGCCAAGGAAACCGCGCGCTGGGTTGAACAGGCCGGGCGTCAGTGTCTGTTGTTGCCGGGCGATATCGCCGAAAAAGCCCAGTGTCAGGCACTGGTCGACAAGACCGTCGAACGCTTTGGCCGTATCGATGTTTTGGTCAACAACGCTGCGTTCCAGATGACCCATGAGAATTTCGAAGAGATTCCCGACGAAGAATGGCTAATGACCTTCGATGTGAACATCACTGCGATGTTCCGCATCTGTCAGGCGGCGATCAAACACATGCGCCCTGGTTCATCGATCATCAACACCAGTTCGGTCAATTCGGACATGCCTAAACCGACCCTGCTCGCCTACGCGACCACCAAAGGGGCGATTGCCAACTTCACTGGTGGCCTGGCGCAGATGCTTGGCCCGAAAGAAATCCGCGTCAACAGCGTCGCGCCGGGGCCGATCTGGACGCCATTGATCGTCTCGACCATGCCTGACGAAGAAGTGCAGAACTTCGGTGGCAGCACGCCGCTTGGTCGCCCCGGTCAACCGGTGGAAGTGGCGCCGATCTATGTGCTGCTGGCCTCGGACGAAGCCAGTTACATCACCGGTCAGCGCTACGGCGTGACTGGCGGCAAACCGATGCTCTGACCGCCCGCGAGAAAAACTGAACCCAGCGGCATGGCGCCCTCTCCATAACTGTAGAGCCCGACGGGCCAACAGGATCAGGAGGTCGTCATGTCCGCACCTATCGTCAAGCTGTTCACCCGCCCCAACTTCGCCTGGACCGATATCCGCCGCGAAGAAGAGGCCCACCCCCGACACTACCTCGCGCACCTGCTGGTGCTGGCGCTGATTCCGGCGGTGTGCCTGTTCATTGGCACCACCTATGTCGGCTGGAGTCTGGCGGTCGGTGAGAACGTGCGATTGAGCACCGCCAGCGCCTTGCAACTGTGCATTCTGCTGTACCTGACCATCGTCGTCGGCGTGGCAATCATGGGCGGTTTCATTCGCTGGATGTCGCGCACCTTTGACGCGCGGCCGACGCTCAATCAATGCATCGGTTTTGCCGCTTACACCGTGACGCCGTTTTTCGTCGCCGGGATTGCCGGGCTGTACCCAAGCCGCTGGCTGGCGATTCTGGTGCTCGGTGGGGCGTCGATTTATTCGACGTTTCTGTTGTTTGTCGGGCTGCCAACGTTCATGCACGAGCGCAAGGAGCAAGGCCTGCTCTATTCCGCCTCCGTCTGGGGGGTTGGTCTGTTGGTGCTGGTGACGCTGCTGGTGTCGATGATTCTGCTGTGGTTCAACGTGCTCATTCCCGAGTACCTGCGTACGACCACGGGTTGAGCCCATGAATGTCTATACCTTGCTGTTTGATGGCGGCCGTTCGTGAGTTTCACGGTGTGGGTTGCCGTGCTCGGCGCGGTCCTGCTGACACTGGCGCTGACTTCGTCGTACTTGCGCTGGATGCCAGTGACCACGTCGGCCGTGTGCCTGTTGCTGGGCATTGCCATCGGCCCGAGCGGCCTCAACCTGCTGAAACTGTCGCTGGAAAACGCTTCGCTGTGGATGGAGCACCTGACCGAGGTGGCGGTGCTGTTTTCCCTGTTCGTCTGCGGCCTGAAGCTGCGTTTACCGCTGACTGACAAACCCTGGCGCATCGCCTTCGGCCTGGCGGGCCCGGTGATGGTGCTGACGATTGCCGGGGTCTGCCTGCTGCTGCACTGGGGCCTGCAAATGCCGTGGGGACCGTCGCTGCTGATCGGCGCGATTCTGGCGCCGACCGACCCGGTGCTCGCAGCGCTGGTGCAGGTCAACGATGCGCGGGATGTCGACAGCGTGCGCTTTGGCCTGTCCGGCGAGGCCGGTTTGAATGACGGCATCGCCTTCCCGTTCGTGATTCTCGGGTTGCTGCTGATTCACAGCGACAACGTCAGCGGCGAGCTGCAAGGCTGGCTGCTGCAAAGCGTGTTGTGGGCAGTGCCGGCGGGTCTGCTGACCGGTTACTGGATGGGTCGCGGCATCGGACGTGTCACGGTGTTGCTGCGTATCCATAATGAAGACAGCACTCTTAGCCCCAATGATTACCTCGCTCTGGCGCTGATCGCTCTGGCTTACGTGGTCGCCGAAGCCATCGGCGGCTACGGCTTTCTGTCGGTATTTGCCGCCGGCCTCGGCTTGCGTCAGGTCGAAGTGAAGTCCACCGGCGTCAGCCAGCCGCCCGCTGAACATCTGGTGCAACCGGTGGTGGGCCACCAGAACGTCGAACCGCAACACGCCGTACGCGGCGATACCCAAGAGCTTGAAAGCAGCCAGTTGGCCGCCGGCATCATGATGGGCGACATGCTCGCGTTCGGCGGGCTGGTCGAACGGGCGATGGAAGTTTTTCTGGTAACCCTGCTCGGCGTGGTGCTGTTGGCGCACTGGGATTGGCGGGCGCTGCTGGTGGGCGCTGTGCTGTTCTGCCTGATTCGCCCGGCCTGCGTCGCGCTGATGCCTTGGGGTTCGCTGCTCGAAGGCCGCCAGCGGCTGTTGATCGGCTGGTTCGGCATTCGCGGGATCGGCAGTCTGTTCTACCTGTTCTTCGCCTTGAATCATGGGCTGACCAGCGATGTCGCGACACTGTGTACCGACCTGACCTTGTCAGTGGTGGCACTGAGTATCCTCGTGCACGGCATCAGCACTCAGCCAATCCTGGCCGGCTACGAGCAGTACAAGAAACAAAAAAGCTGATTTTTTACCCGGCGCTTTAACGGTTAATTGATCGAAGTTTTTTCTGCAAAAAAATGGATCCCCGCTTCGCTGCCAGGGGTCACAACCATAACCGTCGCTGAGTGCATCAAGCGGCGGCCCGGCAGGTTCGATTCCCCTGCGGCGCGACGCCTATGAAACGGAATCCCGAAGAAAAAGGTTACGGTCATGAAAGAACGTTCGACTCCTGCGCAAATCAAGGCTTGCAGAGCATTGGCTCTGGAACGCAACCGCCAATTGTTCGATAACGCCCACACCCTCAACCGCGCGGCCAATGCGATGCTCGAAGTTGAGAACCTGGATATGGAGCAGTTCGAGCATTACCGGGCTTTACGCAAGAAGGCCGATTTGCTGTTTGAGGATGCGATTGATCATTTATGCGTGTTGAATGAGGATTTTCCGCCAATTCCACAGGCGTCGCAGCGCTCCCTAGAGGTTGAGCGCGAGCTTGAAGTGGCGAGTTGACGCTAGAAAGCCCCTCACCCTAGCCCTCTCCCAGAGGGAGAGGGAACCGACCGCAGTGACTATTTGAATTGCGTCGACCTGAAATACCGAGTGAACGCCAAATTTGAACCTTGCGAAGATCTGCTCCCTTTCCCCCTCGCCCCCTTGGGGGAGAGGGCTGGGGTGAGGGGGTTCGATCGAAAATCCACTACAAAATCCAAGCGAACCACGAGCCCAAACTTTTCCGTACCTACTGCCATCATCCCCCCGGATTCGTCACCTGGATAAATACCGCATACCCCCCCAGCAATATCCAGAACGTCGCGAAGATCCACGGCGTGCGCAGCGAAAACAACAGCGACTTGCGATAGCCCTTATGGCTCGACTCGACCTCGCTGAACAGCGGCGACTCGTCATACGCCAGCCCCATCACCGGCTCAGCCTGCAATAACTGGCTCTGCTTGAAATGCCAGTGATCAATGATTTCATACGCCGCACGAATGCCTGGCCAGGCATTCAAGGAGCTGAGGACGCCGAGCAAGGCCAGAAACGGCGGCACAACCAAAGTGAACAACTTGCCCCACTCCGGGTTGAGGTTGGCCATGCATGAAGCGAAAGCGATTACCAGAAACGACTGCGCCGCCAGATAGGCGTCGGTGCGGTTGGCAAGGATGCTGGTTTCGTACTGGATTTCGCGCCGATAGAAATCCAGACGTTCCTTGGGCGAGCCGAACATCTTGGCGTTGTGTTCGGTCAGCGCCTCTTCTTCAGCAGTGGGATGGGTCAATATGCGAGACAAAACAAACGCGCTCCGAGGTGGTTAAAAACCTTTCGAAAGCCTCGGTGACGGACAAGTTCAGGCGAATTGACCAGTGCCTCACTTCATCGATTGCGCAATGATCGCCACCAGCCCCATCTGCGTGAACGGCTTGGGCAGACGCGGCAGCTCGGCGGCGAAACCCTCCAGGCGCTCGGCATAACCGGTGGCGAGGATGATCGGCAGGTCCGGTTTGAGCATACGCACGGCGTGGGCCAGTTGCGCACCGCTCATTTTCGGCATGGCCATGTCGGTGATCATCAGATCGATGACTTCGCCCTGATCGAACAGGCGCAACGCTTGCTCACCGGACGTTGCGCCGAGGACGCGATGACCAAGGTCTTCCAGCAACAGACTGGTGCTGGTCAATACCAGCGAATCGTCATCGACCACCAGCACGCTGAGGCGCGGCACTGAAACCGGCGCCGCCGAGGAAAGCTGCGGCTTGCTCGCGGTGCCCTCAAGCGCCACCGGAATCCACAGCTCAGCCGTGGTGCCCTGGCCCTTTTCGCTTTTAAGGATGAAACGGCCACCGAGCTGTTCAATAAAACCATGGACCATCGACAGGCCCAGCCCGGTGCCCTTGCCCAGCCCCTTGGTGGTGAAAAACGGGTCGCGGGCCGATGCCAGCGTGGTGGCATCCATGCCCTCCCCGGTGTCGGTCAGGCTCAGACAGACGTAACGCCCGGCCGGCAACTGCGAATCACCCAGCTCCAGCGCCACTTGCGGCTGTGCGGTGATGGTCACCGTGCCGCCGTCGGGCATGGCATCGCGGGCGTTGGTCGCCAGATTGAGCAAGGCCAGTTCGAGCTGATTGCTGTCGGCCAGCACTGGCTGCAGATCGTCGGGAAAACGTGTTTCGATGCGGATGCCCGGCCCCAGCGAGCTGCGCAGCAAACCGGTAATGCCCCGCACCAACTGAGCAATATCGACCGATTCGGTCTTGAGTTCCTGGCGGCGCGCGAATGCCAGCATGCGCTGGGTCAGCGACACGCCGCGCAGGGCGCCCTGGGTGGCGTTTTCCAGCAGACGGCTGATTTTCGGGTCGGCGCCCATGCGCTTTTGCACGATCTCCAGATTGCCGAGGATCACCGTCAACAGGTTATTGAAGTCATGGGCAATGCCGCCGCTGAGTTGACCGATGGCCTGCATCTTCTGCGCCTGAAACAGCGCTTCACGGGTTTTTTCCAGCGCCTGGCGGGATTGATGGGCTTCGGTGATATCGCGGGTGATCTTGGCAAAACCGAGCAGAATGCCGGTATCGCCGCGAATCGCATCGAGCACCACATGCGCCAGAAAGCGTGTGCCGTCCTTGCGCATGCGCCAGCTCTTGTTTTCGAAGCGGCCCTCGCGGGTGGCGATTTCCAGCGAGCGTTGCGGCTCGCCGAGTTCGCGGTCCTCGGGGGTGTAGAAGATCGAAAAATGCTGACCGATGATTTCTTCCGGCAGATAGCCCTTGATCCGCTGCGCGCCCTGGTTCCAGTTACTGACCCGGCCCTCGGGGCTGAGCATGTAGATGGCGTAATCGGTAACGCCCTGTACCAGCAGACGAAACTGCTGTTCGCTTTGCTTGAGGGTTTCCTCGGCCATTTTGCGGTTGGTCAGGTCGCGGGTGATCTTGGCGAAACCGAGCAAGCGCCCATCGGGGTCAATGATCGGGTCGATCACCACGTGCGACCAGAAGTTGGTGCCGTCCTTGCGCACCCGCCAGCCCTCGCCTTCAAAGCGCCCTTCGTTGATCGCCGTGTTCAGCGCGCGTTGCGGCAGACCGGCGGCGCGGTCTTCAGCGGTGTAGAACCGTGAAAAGTGTTCGCCGAGGATTTCCGCCTCTTCGTAGCCCTTGAAGCGTTTGGCCCCGGAGTTCCAACTGGTGATGATGCCGTCCGGATCGATCATGTAGATCGCGTAATCGATCACCGAATCGATCAGCAGGCGAAAACGCATGTTCTCGATCTCAGCGCTTTTAGGGTTTTCGCTCATCTTGCTCACCGGCCGTTGTCATGAGCGAAATTATGCGGCAATCCGTCGATTTGGGAAGCCGTGGTTTCATGTTTGATCGCCCACCAGCGCGGCAGCAGCTGCTTGATCCGGCGTTCGGCGAAGCGGTCATCGATCAGCATGACCACGCCGCGATCCTCACGGGTGCGGATGACCCGGCCAGCGGCCTGCACGACTTTCTGCAGGCCGGGGTACAAATAGGTGTAGTCATAACCGGCACCGAAAATCGCCGCCATGCGCCGTTTCAGCTGTTCATTGACCGGGTTGAGCTGGGCCAGCCCCAGTGTGGCGATGAACGCGCCGATCAAGCGCGCGCCGGGTAGATCGATGCCTTCGCCGAACGCACCGCCGAGCACAGCAAAGCCGATGCCCTGGCTGTGCGCGGTGAATTGATCGAGAAACGCCTGCCGCGCGCCTTCGACCATGCCCCGTGATTGCTGCCAGAGGGTGATCTGCGGATAACGCTCGGCCATCAGCGCCGCCACCTGTTGCAGATAGTCGAAACTGCTGAAGAACGCCAGATAGTTGCCGGGGCGCTCGCTGAACTGGCGAGCGATCAGTTCGACGATCGGCTCCAGCGACGCCTGACGATGATTGAACCGGGTGGAGATGCGGCTGATGATCTGCACGTTCAGCTGTTCGGCGTGGAACGGTGATTCCACGTCAATCCACACGGTGTCGGCGGGTGTGCCGAGCAGATCGGCGTAATAGTTGCGCGGGCTGAGCGTCGCGGAAAACAGCACACTGCTGCGCGCCGCCGTCAGCCGTGGACCAATGAACGCCGCCGGCACGACGTTGCGCAGGCACAGCTGCGACAGCGGCTTTTTGCGATCGAGGACGCGTTTGCTGATATCGAACAGGTAATGCGCGTCGTACAGCTCCGCCACGCGGGCAAACTGCAGCAGGTCGAAATAGAAGTTCTGCAAGCCGCTGTCGAGGCCTTGCGGGTGTTCATTGAGGTAGTCGCCAATGGCGGCGCAACACAGCGAGATCGCCTGCAGAAGTTTTTCCGGCGCCTTGTCGTAGGCCTGATACGCCAGGGTTTGCGGCGCGTGCAGGGCGTTCCATTCGCGGTTGAGGCGTTGCAGGCTGTTCTTCAGCGGCGCGGGGGCGGTTTTGCGCACGTTGCCCAGCACGAACTGATCAAGGCTGGCGCTGTACATCTGCCGGCCGCGCTCGACCAGGTTGTGCGCCTCGTCGGCGAGCACCGCGACTTTCCATTGATTGAGCTGAGCAAGGCCGAACAGCAACGCGCTGAAGTCGAAGTAATAGTTGTAGTCGGCCACCACCACGTCGGCCCAGCGCGCCATTTCCTGGCTCAGATAATACGGACACACCGCATGTTGCGCGGCGACCTCGCGCATCGCCGCTTGATCAAGCAAGCGCAGACGACTGGCCGCATCGCGCGCCGCTGGCAGGCGATCGTAAAAGCCCTGCGCCAGCGGGCAGGAGTCGCCGTGACAGGCCTTGTCCGGGTGTTCGCAGGCCTTGTCCCGCGCGACCATTTCCAGCACCCGCAATGGCAAGGCCGGCGCCTGTTTGAACAACACCTGGCTGGCATCCAGCGCCAGTTTGCGTCCCGGGGTTTTCGCGGTGAGGAAGAACACCTTGTCCAGTTGCTGCGGCGCCAGCGCCTTGAGCATCGGGAATAGCGTGCCGAGGGTCTTGCCGATGCCGGTCGGCGCCTGCGCCATCAGGCAGCGACCGGTGCTGACCGCTTTGAACACCGATTCGGCCAGATGCCGTTGGCCGGGGCGAAAATCCGCATGGGGAAACGCCAATTGCTGCGCCGCTTGATTGCGCGCCTCGCGATGGGCCATTTCCTGCTCGGCCCAGAGCAGGAACACGCCGCACTGCTGCTCGAAAAAGACTTTGAGCGTCTCAGCGCTGAACGACTCGACCAGGCAGGTTTCCTTCTCGCTGACGATGTCGAAATACACCAATGCCAGATTGATCTGCTGCAAGTCGAGCTTGCAGCACATCAACCAGCCGTAGACCTTCGCCTGCGCCCAATGCAACTGACGATGGTTCGCCGGCTGTTTGCTCAGGTCGCCGCGGTAGGTTTTGACTTCTTCCAGGCAGTTGGCCGTCGGGTCATAGCCGTCCGCCCTGCCCTTGACCTTCAACTGGCGAAACTCGCCTTCGAGCGCCACCTCGCTCTGGTACTTCTCGCTGCGTCGGGACGCGACAGTGCGATGCCCGGCGATGCCTTCCAGCGCCGTGGGTGACGGGGTGAAACGCAAGTCGAGGTCACCGCTCTTGGCAGTGAATTCGCACAGTGCGCGCACGGCGATGCTGTAGCTCAAGCGCTCTGCTCCGCCCATTGCACGTAACACACCGCCACTGGCATCTGGTGTTCGTGGCAGAACTCCAGCCAACGCAGCTGGTTGTCCTGCAAGCGATCGCCGGGGCCTTTGACTTCGATCATTCGATAGGTCTTGCGCTGCGGCCAGAACTGGATCAGATCGGGCATGCCGGCACGGTTGGCCTTGATGTCGAGCAGCAAGCGGTTGAACCAGTGCTTCAGATGTTCAGCGGGCAGGCAGGCCAGCGCCTGTTCCAGCAATTGCTCATTCAATGCGCCCCAGAATACGAACGGTGACTGAATGCCCCACTTGGCAACGAAGCGTTCGCGGATGGTCGCGATGTAACGGCCATCGTCGAGTTCGCTCAGGCACGCCTGAAACAGCTCGGCGCGGCGTTGCTGGAAGTCTTCATTGAGCAAATCCACCGGCCCGCGCTGGAACGGGTGAAAGAACGCGCCGGGCAACGGCGCGAAAATCGCTGGCCAGCACAGCAGGCCGAACAGCGAATTGATCAGGCTGTTTTCCACGTAATGCACCGGGCCGTCGTCATCGTGCAAATGCGCCTGCACGTAATACTCGACGGACAACGTCGGATCGACTCTGGGTAAATGCAGATCCAGACGCTCGACCGCTCTCGCGGCTGCGCGTTTGAGCGGCGGCCCACCGAGCTTGCGCCGCAAGCGCGGCACGATACGCTGCAACCCCTGTTGCTCGGCGGCGCTTTCCGGGGCCTGCTGCGCGAGGCTCGCCAGCTCCAGCGCCAGCGGGTATTCGCCACTGCGCTCCAGCACACGGATCATGCGCAAACGTGCGCCCGGATAGCCGCAGTCGCGGTAAATGCTCAGGGCCAGAGCGAATTCGCTGATGCGCTCGCAATACTGGCCGATCTGGAACAACACCTTGCCGCGCCGCCGTTGCAGCCACGGATTGTCGAAATGCAACGCACTGACCTGCGCGACGATGGCCTCAAGCGGCTCACCGGCTTCAAAACGCAATTGGCATTGGTGGAGGAAGAGGCAGGCGTCGACGTCGTCACGACTGCGCAGGCCGCGCGAATCGGCGCAGAACTCGACTTTTTCGTAGGTAAAGATGCCAAGGTCGGCGAGGACGAATTCCGACCAGTCCTGGTACAGATTGCCGAAGAACATCAGGCGCAAGCGGTCGCACAGGTCCATCAGGGTCAGCGTGAACAGGCGGTCTTGCAGCTGCGGCGCCCAGTCGCGCAGGCTGCGCGGTTCGCTGAACGGCTCGGCGAGCAGCGTCAGCCAGTCATCCTTGCGCCCCTTGGGCTGCTGGATGACGGCGCCGAACGCTTGCAGCAGCTCGGCCTTGAGCAGCACATCGAACAACTCGGCGAGCGTCAGCGGCGTGTGTTCTGCGAGCCAGCCATGGATCAGTAACGGTTGCGCCGCCTCAACGATGTCGCCGATTTCCAGGTAATTGAGTTTGCTGGCGCGAAAATGTACCCCCTTGCGCATCACCATCCGCACCAGCAACCCCTGCGACGGCCGCGGCAAGGCTTTGAAGTCACGAATGAAGGCATGTTCGCTTTCGCTCATCACGTCGGCATAACGAAGTTCAAGCCAATCAAGCACTTGGCGGAAGTTGTTAAGGTAATAGAACGGGTCGTCGAGGGGGTTGGCAGTCACGGGATTCGGGGCCATGGCAAAGCGGATACTGGTTATGCGTACAGATATCAGCTCTGCCCCGGCCGGCGCAAACGGAAAATGATCAATGGCATTTTTTTAGCGGGCCATCGAACTTTTCCCGCACGGATGGCACCAACCGCGTTAGAGGCCGACAATGCTCGGCAGCATATGAATGAGGCACATGAGGTGGGTATGAAAATCAAGACACTGGGCATTCCTTTGGCCATTGCTGCAGCCCTGGCTCTGGGCGGTTGCTCGACCGCAACCGTGGTGACTTTGCAGAACGGCACCCAGTATCTGACCAAGGACATGCCGAAGACCAAAACCGAAGATGGTTTCTATGAGTTCGAAGACATTTCCGGGGCCAAGGTCAAGGTTCGCGCGGATGAGGTTGCCACCGTTCGCGAAGAAGACTGAAGGGGAACCAGCCTGCCTGCGATGGGGCGCTTGCCGGCGCCCCATCAACGTCAGGCGATCACGATACCCTCCGCACTCAGGCTATTGAGCGAGACCCCCACCAACGTCACCGAGTCATTGCCAAACGTCAGCACGGTGTCCTGTCCGACGCTGCTGGCATGCGCACGGAAATCATCCGCAGGCAAAACGCCCTGCACGCCGAGAAAAACCAGCTTGTCGTTGGCCGTGTAACCGGTCACCCGGTCCTGGCCGAACGCGCCGCTGAACAGGAACGTATCGGCACCACCGCCCGACTCCAGCAGATCATTGCCCGCCCCGCCGACAAACACATCGTTATCAATGCCGCCAATCAGATGGTCGTTGCCGTCGAGCCCGAACAACCAGTCGCCGCCGGCATGGGCCTTGAGGGTGTCGGCGCCGCTGCTGCCCTTTACGCTGGATTCGTAAGCGCTGACGTTGCTGCCAGCCTTCAAGCCGCTGGCCGTGACGCTGTGCACCACGTCGTCCTTGAACAGCCCCCAGAGAAAGCCCGGCTCCCTGGTGACGATGCTGCCGATGTCGCGGGTGATGCTGATCCCGCCGTTGGCATCGCGCACGTACAGGTTGCCGGCGCCGTCGTTGGCGAAATCAAAGTTGTTCACTGAGCCTTGCAGGTCGAGGCTGTTACTGCCCTGCCCGCCAAGAATGATGTTGTAGCCACCGCTGTCGCGGAAGCTGTCGTTGCCGGCGCGGCCCTCCAGATAATCATTGCCGCTGCCGCCCTGGATCAGGTCGTTGGCATCACTGCCGATGATGAACGTGCTGCCCTTGTGGGTTTCGGCGTTGCGGTTGAGGTCCTGCACCCAGGTATTGGCCCGCGCCGGGTCTGAGAGGTTGGCGACGATGATCGTCGAATCGCGGCTGGTCAGGTCGTAAAACTGCGAGTCCAGCACCCGCGTCATGCCGTCGCCGTACCCGGTGGGCAAGTGCGAGATCCAGGTGGGAATGTTGAGGATCGAGAACGGCAGCACGTTCCAGGCGCTGGAGGCGTAATGGTCGTTGAAGCTGACGATGTTGTCGGTGGTCGAGGTGTGCGGTGCATCGTGCACGCCGACCGAAGCGCCGGTGAAGGTCGAGCCGTCGAGGGCGCGGAACACCGGGTCGTTTTCATAGCCGATGTTGAGCACCTTGTCGGTACTGCTTTGGGTCGGCGAGGCGTAGGCGATGTAGTTGGCATCAGCGAAGAACCCGCCCCACTTGCCGCTGCTCAAATCCGCCATGCTGTTGACCGCCAGCCCGCCAAGGCTGTGGCCGCTGACCAGAATGTCCTTGCCGGTGAGGCCGTTGGCCCTGGCGAACGCCATGACATCGTTGAGCAGATTGCCGAACGCTTCGCCGACGTAGTTTTTCGCATAATCGGCCGGGCCGAACGCGGCGAGCAGATCGTTGATCACATCGCCGATCGAATCGCCGATGAGGATTTCCCGTGGACCGCTGGTGCCACGAAAGGCAATGCCCAGCTCGGTGAGATGACCCTGGGCGTCGTATTTGCCGAGGATTTCCACTTGCGCGCTGGTGTAACCGGGTTTCTCGCCGAAGAACGTCCCACGTGCATCGGTCTTGCCAGCATAGCCCAATTGCGTGGCGCTGATCGGCGTCCATCCGGCCTTTTGCACCGCTTCAAGGGCGAGCTTTTCCGAGTCGGGGTTCCACGGAATGCCAGGGATTACGCCTTGCGAATCGGTGCCGCCAATCAATGCAGTGACCAGCGTGGCCGGCAGGCCGAGGCCGAAACCGTTGTGCTGATAACCGCTGGCGAAGCCGTTATCGAGGTTGTGGTAGGAATACAGCGTGATCGCCATGGCGTCGCTGAACAACGCTTTGGAATCGGCCGTACCGAGGTTCTTGTAGTCATACACACCCATTGCCATTGCCTCTCTTGTTGTTGGAATTGTTCAGAGATAGCTCACAGCCAGAGCGCTCCTCGCGAAGCGCACCGGAGCATTGTCACTACTGCTTTAGATTTCTGTAGGTTGCTAGGTGAAAACGAACGCCGAGTCCGACAGGTTAGCCACTCCGACCCCGATCAGGGTCACGGCATAGTCGCCAATCTTCAGCACGGTATCGCCACCGGACTGCGAGGCATGCTGTTTGTAGTCGTAGCCCTGCCCCGCGCCCTCAACGCCCATGAACACCAGTTTGTCACTGCCCTGGTAACCGTTGATGGCATCGAAACCGAAGGCACCACTGAACAGGAAAGTGTTGTTGCCGCCCACCGCGGTCATCACGTCGTTGCCGGCGCCACCGACGAAGGTCACATGGGCCTTGTCGCTGATCAGGCTGTCGTTGCCGCCGAGGCCGAACAGCCAGTCGCCGTCCGCGCTGGCGTGCAGCGCATTGCCGTAACCATCGCCGCTGAGTGAGTGGTTGTACTGGGTCAGCTCACTGCCATTGCTCAAACCCTTGGCCGTGACGCCCCAGGTCATCTCCTTGCTGCCCCACCATGAACCCGCCTCTTGGCTGACCAGCGCGCCGATGTCGCGGGTCAGGCTGATGCCGCCGTAAGCGTCGCGCACGTACAGGGTGCCGTCGCCGTCGTTGGCGAAGCTGAAGTTCTGCAGCGGCTTTTGCAGCTCGAAGGTGTTGTGCCCCTGACCGCCGAGCAAGATATTGAAACCGCCGTCATCGCGGAAACGATCGTCACCGCCCAGGCCTTCCAGAAAATCATTACCGCTGCCGCCCTTGAGCCAGTCGCTGCTGTGCGTGCCGATGATGAACGTGCTGCCCACATGCGGCTCGCCGCTGCGGCCGAGGTCTTCAACCCAGGTCTTGCCGCGCGAGCCCTCCTCCAGATTGGAAACGATGATCGTCGAGTCCTTATAAGTCAGCGGGTAGAACTGCGAGTCGATCACCCGATTCAAGCCATCGGCATAACCCAGCGAACTGTGGGCCGACCAGTTCAGTGGATTGACGATACTGAACGGCACCAGGTTCTGCGCGGTAGACGCGTAGTTGTCCGTGAAGTTGACGATGTTATCGGTGGTCGAATCGTGCGCGCCGTCGTGTTTGCCGAGCGAACCGCTGCTGAAGGTCGTGCCGTCGAGTACGCGGAACACCGGGTCATTTTCATAACCGATGTTCAGCACATTGCTGCCGGTGCTGCTCTGGGTCGGCGAGGCGAAGGCGATGTAACTGGCATCCTTGAAGAACCCGCCCCAGTGGCTGGCGCTCAACTCCGCCACGCTGTTGACCCCGAGCCCGCCGAGGCTGTGGCCGCTGATCAACACGTCCTTGGCGGCGATGCCGTTGGCAATGGCAAATGCAGCGACAGCCTTGAGCAGATGATCGAAAGCGTTTTTCGCGTAGTTGCTCGCATAATCCGACGGCCCGAAGGCGGCCAGCAGGTTGTTTTTCATGTCGCCGTAGGTGTCGCTGTAACCGAGCCCGCCAGTGCCACGAAAGGCGATGCCGATACCGATCAGCTTGCCGGCGGCATCGTACTTGCCGAGCACTTCGGCCTCGGCGCTGGTGTAGCCGTCCTGCTCACCGAAGAACGTGCCCTGCGCGCCGACCTTGCCCTGATAACCCAGCGCCGACGCCGCGACGGGCGCCCAGGCGGTGGCCGGCAAGGGTTTACCGGTCGGTGCGTAGGCATACAGCGTCAGTGCGATGGCGTCGCTGTACAACGCTTTGCCATCGGCATTCCTGTAATCGAACAATCCCATGTCGAGCCCTCTCTTCCTTCAAAACGGCAGCACCCTTGAGCGCTGCCGGTACTCCTCAGAACTTCGGCTTAGAACTGCCAATCCAGCGTCAGCCCCACGCCGTGGTCCTTTTCGTTCGAGCCGATCAGACCGTTGTAATCCAGATTCACCCGCACGTCACGGCTGAGCGCGAGACCGGCGCGCACGCCGACCACCGCCGCGTCGCGATCCATCGACACGCTCTGCACGGTGAAGGCGCTGTTGCCGTTGGCGAATGCGAGGTGGCTGTCGGCGTCGACACTGCTCAGGTTGTGCTGCCAGCCGAGGCTCGCGCCCAGTTCCAGCTGATGCTGATCGGACAAGGCGAAGCTGCGCTTGGCGCGCACGCCGAGGGTCGACAGCACCACGTCGCGGTTGTCCTCACCGCCCTTGAGCGCCGCCGCGTCACCCTTTTCGGTGAAGCTGTCGGTGTTGAGGTGCACGTAGGACAGGTTGGCGAACGGCTGCAGATTCATCGGTTGCAGGCCCAGGTCGTAAGCGGCTTCGGTGAACAACTGCGCCGTGGTCGCATCGCGCTTGGTTTTCTGCTGGCCGCTGACACCGGCAAACTGCAGATCACGTTTGGCGTCGATGCGGTGCCAGCTATAAGCCCCGCCGACAGTCAGGCGCAGCGCATCGATTTCATGCCCCAGATACGCACCCAAGTGGTAGCTGTCGACCGACGCCGAGGAATGCGTGCCGCTGCCCATGCTCAACGAGCTGTCGCTATAACCGGTGACGAAACCCAGGCGCGTATCTTCAGCAATCAAGCCGTCGACACCGGCCAGCAAGCCACCGATCGAGCTGGTGGAATCGGCATTCTCGTGGCCGCCATCGCTCTTGCCCCACGACCCCAGCACCTTGATCCAGGCATTGCTGCGATCGTCAGTCGGCGCGTCAGCGTTGAACAGATCGCGCTCACGCAGACGCTCGCCCACGGCTTCGCGCAGGTAGCGGCTGTCGTTGATCAGCAGCGTGCCGATCGCCGGATGGATCTCGCCGGACAGTTGCTGGAACGCTTGCTGCGCCGACGCCGCGTTTGGCGACAGCAACAGGGTTTCGAACAAGGCATTGCCGGCACCCAGACGCTCAGCCGCCGCACCCACCGCGCGCTGATTCGGCGTCAGGCCGACGCTGGCGAACGAGGCGTCGTTGCGCCCCACCGCCAGTTGGATGCCGTCTGCCGAATACGCCAATGTGCCGCCGAGGAAAGCGTAATCCGGCAACACCTGGCCGAAGCGCCCGTCAATGCCACCGGCCGCTTGCAGGATGTTGTAACGCGTACCGAGCAGGCTCTGCACTTCGCTGGTAGACAGCAGGGTCGGGCTGTTTTCCAGCGACATGCTCACGGTGGCGCCTTCGATGACGGCTTTGCCGCCGGCAACGATCTGGTCGCTGCTGGTCGGCGACAGCTCGACGGCGTAGGTCGAGCCCGGAGCGAAGGTCACATCGCCGGCGACATTCAGCGTGCCGATGGAGTTGCCCGGCGCCACCGTACCGCCGCTGTTGACCGCCAGTGCGCCGATGCGACCGTTGCCACCGAGGATACCGCCATCATTCACGGTGACAGCCGATTGCAGCGAACCGTTGATGGCCAGCCGGCCCTGATTGACCAGGGTCGGGCCGCTGTAGGTGTTATTGCCGGTCAGCACCAGGGTGCCGATGCCCTGTTTGGTCAAACCACCGTGACCGGAAATATCGTTGCGCCAGGTGTCGAGGCCGCAGGTGATGTCGGTGCACACGCGCTCGGTCGGTTTGCCCTTATCGATGATTGCGCCGATGCCCGGCAGATCGGCGACAAACTGGCCGGAACCGTAAGCGCCGTCGATACGGAACTCAGCGGGAATGTCCTGCTCGGTGACGAACATCGACGGCCCGTCGATGGCCTTGCGCAGGTTGATCATGCCCCAGCCGTACAAGGCGTCGATGCCCGGTGCGCCAAGGTCGGTCGCGGTGGTACGCAGAACGGTAGCGACCTGATCGCCGGTCATGTATGGAAAGCGCTCCATCAACACCGCCACCGAACCGGCCACATGCGGCGCGGCCATCGAGGTGCCGTTGTAGTTGGCGTAGCTGGTGGTCAGGTTGTCGAGGCTGGTGCCTTCGATGATCGAGCTGTAGATTTTCGTGCCCGGCGCGGCCACGCAGAAACTCGCGGTGTAGCCGCAGCGCGAGGAGAACGTGCTCATGATGTACGGATTACTGCTGGCCAGATCCGGGTTCTGTTGCAGGGCGGCGACGGTGATCCAGTTCGGCGCGATGTCCGGGACGAAATAGCCGAGGCCGGCGATCGCGTCGGGGTTGTTCAGGTTGTAGTCGTTGCCTGCGGCGAAAATCGTGACGATGCCGCTGCGCGCGGCGGCGATGGCGCCGTCATAGGCGCCGCCGGGTTTGGTGCCGAGCAGCGTGCGGATCTCGTTGAACTGCAACTGCGCGTCGTTGACAGTGAAGTGCGGATAGGCCGGATCGCGGCCACCGAGATCGAAGCGGTCGGTGATGCCGATGCCCCAGCTGTTGTTGATGATTCGCGCGCCGCTGGCGATCAGCGCATCCCAACCGGCCTTGTACACCGCGCCGTCGTTGCCGCGCACGATGCCGTCCTCAGGGCCGGGGTCGCCGTTATCGGCGCTGATGATCTGCGCGCCGAACGCCACGCCGTGCATCAGGCCACCGTCACGGCTGCCAGCAGCAATGCCGCCGACGTGGGTGCCGTGAGCGCCGAGTTTGCCGTTGGAGCCGACCGTGGGCGAGCCGTCATAGAGGAACGCGTCCCCGGCTTTGACCGGGATGTACGGGTCGGTGTATTCGCGGATCCCACGGGTGACCAGGGTGACAACTTTGTTGCTGCCGGAGAATTCCGGGTGCGCGGCGTAAACCGGCTGGTCGAATATCCCCAGTTTCACGCCTTTGCCGGTGTAGCCGGCGGCGTAGGCGTAATCGGCCCCGATCGCGCGCAGGCCCCAGTCGGCCTGAAATTCGCTACTGCGCCAGCTCGACGGATCGCCCGTGCGGCCGTTCTCCACGTAAGGCGCGGCGTGGGCGGTGCCGAGGGCGCAGAGCACGGCGAGGGTCAGGGTTTTCAGGGCAAAGCGGCCACCCGTTTGCGCGGGGGTATTGTTGTTGTTCATCCAGCGACCTTCCTTAGTGTTGTTGTGAAAAATCCGTGTCAATCCGCACGCTGATCGTTCCCACGCTCCTGCGTGGGAATGCAGCCCGTGACGCTCCGCGTCACTGGACGCGGAGCGTCCCTTGAGGCATTCCCACGCGGAGCGTGGGAACGATCAACGCCCGTAGCGATTAGAACTGCCAGTTCAGGCTCAGGCCGACGCCGTGGAGCTTCTCGCGACTGGCCAGTTGTCCGTGGTAATCGAGGTTGACCCGTACGTCCTTGCTCAACGCCAGGCTGGCCTGTACGCCGACCAGCGCGGCGTCGCGCACCAGCGCCGAACTTTCCACCGTGTACGGCGTGCCGCCGCTGGCAAAGCGCAGGTGCTGCTCGGAATCGATGTCGCTGAGGCTGTGCTGCCAGCCGAGGCTGCCGCTGACGTCCAGTGCTTGCCCGCTCGAGATATTGAAGGTCTTGCGCGCCCGTACACCGAGGGTGCTGAGCAGCGCGTCGCGCTGATCGCCGGAGCTTTTCAGGGCAGCGGCGTCACCCTTCTCTGTGAACCCTTCAGTGTCCAGATGCACATAGGCCAGGTTGGTAAACGGCTCCAGCGCCAACGCTTGCAGGTCGACTCGATAGGCCGCCTCGCCGAACACTTGTGTGGTTGCCGCGTCGACCTTGGCTTTCTGTTTACCGCTGACGTCGCCGTAATGCAGATCGCGCTGCACATCGGCGCGATGCCAGCTGTAGGCCACGCCAGTGTTCAAGCGCCAGGCGCCGATTTCGTGCCCGGCGTAGGCGCCGAGGTGATAGCTGTCGACCTTGGCCGACGAGTGCGTGCCCGACCCCATGCTCAGCGAACTGTCGCTGTAGCCCGTCACCAGACCGATGCGGGTCTGCTCATCCATTGCGCCATCGACACCCGCCAGCAGGCCACCGATCGAGGTGTTGTAGCCCGCCGTATCGTGGCTCGAATCGGTCGAGCCCCACGCGCCGAGGGCTTTGATCCAGCCGTTGCTTTGCCCGGCGTGGCTGTCGCGCAGGCGCTCGCCCACCGTATCGCGCACCTGGCGGCTGTCATTGATCAGCATCGTGCCGAGCGCGGGGTAGATTTCGCCGCTCAACTGCTGGAACGCTTGTTGCGCAGTGGGCGTATCTGGCGCACGCAGCAGGCTTTCGAACACCGCGTTACCGGCGCCCAGCCCTTCGACGGCAGCGGCCACCGAGCGTTGGTTTGGCGTCTGGCCAACGCTGGCGAACGACGTCGCGTTGCGTTCGATGTTCAGTTGAATGCCGTTGCCCGCGTAATCGAGACTGCCGCCGATGAACAGGTAATTCGGCACTACCGCGCCAAACTGGCCCTGAACTCCGCCAGCCGCCTGCAGGATGTTGTACTGACGGCCGAGCAGGCTTTGCGCATCGGCAGTGCTGAGCAGCGTCGGGCTGTTTTCCAGTGAAAGGCTTACGGTGGCGCCACTGACCGTGGCCGTGCCGCCGGCGACGATGCGATCACTGCTGTTCGGCGACAGCTCCACGGCGTAAGTCGAGCCTGGGGCCAGCGTCACGTCACCGGCGACGTTCAAGGTGCCGATGGAATTGCCCGGCGCCACCCTCCCGCCGTTCTTCACCGACAGCGCGGCAATGCGTCCAGAGCCGCCGAGGCTGCCGCTGTCGTTGACCATGACCTCTGACGTCAGCGAGCCGTTGACCGTCAGCAGTCCGCCGTTGACCGTGGTCGGCCCGCGATAGGTGTTGTCGCCACTGAGGATTAGATGCCCGGCGCCGGATTTGCTCAGGCTGCCCTGATACATGCGCCCCGCTGCCGCCGCATCGCGTGCCGTGCCCACAGCGTAATCGGTCTGATCCTGCTGACTGGCACCGACTGGAACGCCGTTCTGCCAGCCCTTGTCTTGCAGGGTCTGCTGCCAGGCGCTGTGCTCGGCGAGGTCTTCGTTTTGCCGTTGGATCAGCGCCTTGTCGGAGATGTCATTGCTCCAGACATCGCTCTGCCCAGCCCCAAGACTGGCGTCAAACGCGCCGAGCAACTGCCCCGGTCCGTGCATCGCCCGGTTCAGATTGGCCACGCCCCAACCGACTCGTTCGCTTGGCGCATCGGTGACCGAACCATCGAGTTGCGTCGCGGTGGTCAGCAGCACTTGCAGCGCCTGCTGGTTGTTCATGTACGGATAGCGTTCCATCACCAGCGCCAGTGCGGCGGTGGCGTGTGGCGCGGCCATCGAGGTGCCGGACTTGATCGCATAACCGCCGCCAGGAATGGTGCTGTCGATCTTCGCGCCGGGGGTGGTGATGCACCAGTATTTGGCGATGCCGCACTGGTTGTACTTTTGCTGATTGCTTTGATCGAGCCCCGACACCGCCAGCCAGTGGCCTTCCAGATCCGGCTGAAAGTACGGCAACGCCGAGCGCACGCTGGCGTTCGGGTAGCCGCTGTTGCCGGCACTGAACACGTTGATCACGCCACGCCGCGAAACGTCCGCCGCCGCGTCCAGCCAGGTGCCTTTATTCCAGTGCTGGGCATAAGCGGCGTGCAGGTCGGCCAGCGTGCGATAGCTGACATCCGGCGGCTGGCTGCCCCAACTGTTGTTGATCGCGCGCACGCCGGCATCGGCCAACGCGTCATACACCGCTTTGAAATAGCGTGGGTCGGGGCTCGGGCCGAACAGGAAACTGTCGTTCTGGTTGGTGTTGCCGACGTAAATTTGCGCGTTGTACGCCACGCCGTGCATGCCGCTGCCATCGCGCGCGGCGCCCATGGTGCCGACCACGTGGGTGCCGTGGGAATCGTTGTTGGGGTTGAGGATGCCGTCGACGTTGAACGCTGAACCGTCGAGGTAAGTGCCGCTGGCCAGCACCGGTTGGTAGCGGTCGCGGCTGAACTCGGGGTGGGCGGCATCGAAACCGGAATCGAGGGCGCCGATTTTCACGCCTCGGCCGGTGATGCCGGCGGCATAGGCGTATTCGGCCTGCATCCGGCTCAGGCCCCAGTCGCGAACGAATTCGGCGCTGCGCCAACTGGCTGGATCGCCGGGTTTGCCGGCTTCGAGGTAGGCGGCGTGGGCCGCTGTTGTCGAGATTGCAAACAGCAGGGTGCCGACCGAAACCGGCTTGATGCGTACGTCCATGTTCAGTTCTCGCTTTTATTGTTTTTGTGCAGGCTTTACTGCGGTGTCGCCTGCTTCCCCTCACCCCAGCCCTCTCCCCGAGGAGAGGGAGCCGATCTTCATTGATTCAAATATCGCAAGCGCCTCGGTCGGTCCCCTCTCCCTCTGGGAGAGGGTTAGGGTGAGGGCTGCCCGGCGACCACAAACGCCTCATCCACCCGCGCCAGATCCTGCTCGTTCAAGGTCCCGGCGTAAAAATGCAACTTGGTCCAGGCCATCAAGTAGTCATACCGCGCCTGCGCCAGATCACGGCGGGTGGTGAACAGTTGTTGCTCGGCGTTCAACGCATCGAGGTTGGTCCGCTCACCGCCGAGAATGCTTTGCTTGGTCGACACCACCAGCGCTTCGGCCGAACTCAAGGCTTTCTGATAGGCGCGCAATTTGCTCACCCCGGACAGGCAAGCGCTGAACTGGCGGCGCAGTTCGATCAGCGTCTCGCGGGTCTTACCGTCGAGTTCGTATTCGGCCTGTTCCATCGTACGGCTGGCCTGGCGGGTCGAGGCGGATACGCCGCCGCCGGCATACAACGGCACGCTGACTTCAAAGCCAATGGTGTTGGTTTCATAACGCTGGTTGTAAGTGTTGCCGCTTTCCGATTCGTTCTGGCGCATCGAGGCGTAGGCGCTGACTTTCGGCAAGTGCCCGGCGCGGTTGCGCTCCACTTCGTAACGCGCGACTTCCACGGCCTGGCGCTGCGACGCGAGGTTGGGGTTGTTGCTCACTGCCAGCTCGTGCCAAGTGTCGTAGTTGGCCGGTTGCAGAGCGAACGTCTGAAAGTTCTGATTGAGCGGCGCCAGATCACCGATATCCACCGCCGGCGCGCCGACCAGTGCGCCCAGCTCACGCAGCGCGGCGTCCTGCTCGTTGCGCGCCTCGATTTCCTCGGCCGTCGCCAGTTCATAGCGCGACTCGGCTTCGAGGATGTCGGTGCGGGTGCCCTCGCCCTGCTTGAACATGTGTTCGTTCTGCTGGAACTGCTGCTCGTAGGCCTTTTTCTTCGCCAGTGCGATGTCGATCTGGTCTTGGGCAAACAGCGCCTTGGTGTAGTTGTCGAGCACACGCACCAGCAATTCCTGGCTCTTGCCACGGAAGGCTTCATCGGCGAACAGCGACTGCGCCACGCCTTTGCGATAAGCCGCGTACGCCTCATAGTCGAGCAGCGGTTGTTGCAGAGTCAGTGCCGAGCCGTAACTGCTGTAGTTGCGCTCGTCGGTGTTATTGCGAGCGCGCGCGTCGAGGGAGGTGGCTTTCGACGAGTTGCGGCCCTTGTTGTAGGTGTAACCGATGCGTGGCAACAGCCCGGCGCGGCCGATGGCGCGATTTTCCAGGCCCGCATCGCGTTCCTTGATCGCCCCGAGGAACACCGGGTCATTGCGCAACGCCTGTTCGTAGATCTCAAACGGCCCCATGGCCGCCATTGCGGATTGGCTCGCGAGCAACGTCAGCGCCGCCGCCAGCATTGAAAACTTGGTCATACAGCCGAACATCCTTATTCCTCGGTCAACGCGGAACCGGCCCGATCGAGCAGCGGTTTGAACAGGTAATTGAGGAGTGAACGTTCACCGGTGCGCACGAACATTTCCGCCGGCATGCCGGGTTTGATCACCAGACCGTTGAGTTTGTCCATGGCCTGATCGCTGACACTGCTGCGCAGCACGTAGTACGGCACGCCGGTTTTTTCATCGACCATCTGGTCGGCGGAAATCAGGCTGACTTCGCCGGGTACGCGCGGGGTTTTGCTTTGGTTGAACGCGGTGAACAGAATATCCACCGGCAAATGCGTGCCAACCTTGTCGATCAGGCTGATCGGCAAGTGGCCTTCGACTTCCAGCGAAGTGCCCTGCGGCACAATCTCCAGCAAGGTTTCGCCCTGGCGCACCACCGCGCCCTCGGTGTGCACGCCGAGGTTGACCGCGACGCCGTCGGCGGTGGCGACAATCTCGCTGTGTTGCAGGTCGAAACCGGCCGAGGTCAGTTGCTCCGACAGCGTCACGCTTTTCAGTTGCGCGTCGGCCAGTTGCGTACGCACTTCCTTCTGGTATTCCTCGCTGTGCTGTTGCAGCTTCAGGCGCGTTTCGAGGATGCCCTGCTCGACCCGGCCGCTCTCGCCGGTGTTCTCGGCCAGTTGCTGCTGCACTTGCGACAGTTGTCGTTGATATTCCATCAAGCGGTTGCGCGGGATGTAACCGTTGTCGGCCAGTGGCTGCAGGTTGCTCAGTTGCTGTTGCAGCGAATCGGCTTGCGCGTTCAGGTCAGTGCGGGCGCGGCGCATGCCGGCCAGTTGCGCGGTGGCGCCTTCGATGCTCGCGCGCAATCCGGCCTGCTCGCGATAAAACGCCTCGCGACGGCTGCTGAACAGTTGCCGCTGACCTTCCAGGACCAGCGCCAGGCGTGGGTCCGGGTCGCTGCTCAGCTCCGCCGGGAAAGCCACTTGCTTGAGGTTGTCACGCTCGGCCTGCCAGCGTGCGAGGCTGGCCCAGGCCATCCGGTATTGCGCTTGCAGCGACTGCACGTCTGCGGCGACCTGGGTCTGGTCGAGACGGAACAGTGGCTGGCCCTGCTTCACGATTTCGCCTTCGCGCACCAGAATCCGGCTGACCACGCCGCTGCTCATCGACTGCACGGCTTTGCGCTTGCCGGACACCACAACGGTGCCCTGCACCGGAATGCCTTGATCGAGCGGCGCCAGTGCCGCCCAGGTGAAGAAACTGCCAGCGCCGACGATTGCCAGAATCCAGCCCATGCGCGCAAAGAATTTTGCGTCGCGCTCCGGGCGCTCGCTGAGGTAGGCGTGTTCCATGTTCGCTTCGTTTTCAGTGTTCATGCTTGCGCTGCTCATACACCCGAATTCCTCGTCGAGGGCTGATACTGTCGGCTCATGCTGAGCCCGCCCGGTGCCTGTGCGGCTTTTTCACGTTGCTGTTCAGGGTTGCCGGAGAGCGCCTTGAGCACGTCCTGGCTTGGGCCGAAGGCTTGCAGCCGACCATCGTTGAGCACCAGCAACTTGTCGGCCTGGGCCAGCACCGAAGACCGATGCGTCACCAGCACCACCGTGGTGCCCTGCGCCTTGAGCGCGGCAATCGCACTGGCCAGCGCCGCTTCGCCGACGGTGTCGAGGTTGGAATTGGGTTCATCGAGTACCACCAGCGTCGGCGAGCCATACATCGCACGGGCCAGGGCGACGCGCTGTTTCTGGCCGCCGGACAAGCCACTGCCGTCCTCGCCCAGTTGCGTGTCGTAGCCTTGCGGCAGACGCAGGATCATCTCGTGGACGCCGGCCTGCTGCGCCGCCGCCACCACTTGCTGCGGGTCGGCCTGGCTGAAACGCGCGATGTTCTCGGCGATGCTGCCGCTGAACAGTTCGATGTCCTGCGGCAGATAGCCGATATACGGGCCAAGCTGATCGCGGTTCCAGCGATGAATATCCGCGCCATCCAGACGCACGGTGCCGCCCAGCGTCGGCCACACGCCGACCAGTACCCGCGCCAGCGTCGACTTACCCGAGCCGGAAGCGCCGAGTACACCCAGCACTTCGCCAGCGGCAAGGTTGAAATTGACCATGTGCAAGGTCGCGGCCCGTTGCCCCGGCGGGCCGGCGCTGACCTGTTCGAAGGTGATCTGGCCTTTCGGCGCCGGCAGCGCCATGGCGTCGTCACTCGGCGGGAACGCTTGCAGCAGCGCGTCAAGACGACGGTAAGCCAGCTTCGCCCCGCTCCACTGCTTCCAAACGGCAATCAACTGGTCGATCGGGCTGAGCACGCGACCCATCAGAATCGAACCTGCGATCATCATCCCGGCGGTCATGTCGCCCTTGATCACCAGCAAGGCACCGAGGCCCAGCACCAGCGATTGCAGGCACAGACGCAAGGTTTTGCTCAGCGAACTGATCACTGCGCCGGTGTCACTGGCCTGATTCTGCAAACCGAGAAAGCGCGAGTGCACCTGGAACCAGCGCTTGCGCAGCGAACCGAGCATGCCCATCGCCTGAATGGTTTCGGCGTTATGCAAATGGCTGGTGGCCAACTGGCTGGATTTCTGCGAAAAACCGGCGGCTTCGCCCAACGGCTTTTTGGTCATGTACTCGTTCAGGCATGCCAGTGCGATCAGCAACAGCGCACCGGCGGTTGCGAGCACGCCCAGCCAGACGTTAAACAGATAGATCACGAACAGATAGACCGGGAACCACGGCGCATCGAAAAACGCGAATAACGCCGGGCCGGTGACGAACTGGCGAATATGGGTCAGGTCGCCCAGCGATTGCCCGGCATTGCCCTCGCCCTTGAACAGGTTGCGTTCGAACGCGGCCTGATAAACCCGCAGGTTGAAACGGCGTTCCAGCTGACTGCCGATGCGGATGACGATAAAACTGCGCACCACTTCCAGCAGGCCGATAAAGGCGAAGAAACCGACCACCATCAGCGAGAGCATCGCCAGGGTCGTTTCGTTCTGCGACGACAGCACCCGGTCATAGACCTGCAGCATGTAGATGGAGGGCACCAGCATCAGCACGTTAATCAGCGCCGTGAAGCAACCGACACTGATCAGAATGCTTTTATAATCAGCCAAAGCCTTGAACAAGGGAGCGGTGGCTGGGGCCTTCGCCATCTTCATTGAATATTCCTGAAAACTATTTCTCGCCATTCATTGGCGAAATTCGAATTGATAATCCGCACACTGGCGGAACTTGCCTTTTGCCTGGCGCTTACACTTTCATAACAACTAGCGCCTTGAACTACGGTGCAGTTGCCAATTGAAGGTCGTTTATAACGCCGATGCAGCGCTTTATATTCAAACTTCGCTTTTGGCTGGATCATTTCGCTCAAGGCGCTGTGCGCTCAAGGGTAATGATCAGGCCTGATTTCAAAGTACTCAGATAAAGCCCTTCACGTTGTCGGCTGAAGAACTGGATTCTTGAGCCTTCTTTGCCGGTAATCGACAGGCCGTCAGGGTCCGTAAACCAGCCGATCGGCGTTTGTTCCAGCCACGCGCCGAGACAGTCGGCGCCTTCACCCAACGTCTGGTTCGTGCGCAACTCCACCGTGCAGGTGTTCGAAGGTTTGTCCTGTTGCTTTTGCGCTTGCCGATCATCGCCTGCCGCGGACAATGTCGCTTGCCACTGCCCGGCAAATACCGCCGGATCTTCCAGTCTGAGGCTGCTTGCCATGCTCGTTTCTCCTGAAACCATGATGAACGCCGCCGTTAGCCACGCCCCTGCCTTGTAGGTAAAAGCTTTACCGATCATGGGAATAATCACTCCGGCGTGTAGCCTTGCTTACAGTCCGGCACGATGCAAGCGGAGAAAGCGGCGCATGACGCGCCGCTTTGCCCTTTTACATCACGCCACGATGTCGCTGGTCGCTGCCTGGCCAACAGTGCTGACGATGAAATCAGCCACGCCGTGACCGGAGAAGTCCACCGACAACAGGCTGTTGCCGCCCGACGAGGTCAGCACCGCATCGCCGGCCGCACCGGTGAAGCTGTTGACGAAGTGCAGGCCTGCGCCGTTGGTAATGCCGGTCAGGTCGATCTTGTCCAGACCGCTGACGAAATCGAGGATCTGATCGATCGCCCCCGGCTTGGAATCGGAACTGGCCGCGAACACAAACGTGTCCGAACCCGAACCGCCCCACAGTTTGTCGGCACCGCCCGCGCCATAGAGGATGTCGTTACCGGCACCGCCCTTGAGCTCGTTGGCCACACTGTTGCCGATCAGCAAATCACTGCCGGAACCGCCAATGGCATTCTCGATGATCGCGCCTTTGGCAATCGACACGTTGCCGACCAGACCGCCAACGTCGGAGAACGAGGCGTCATTGAGGTTGATTTTCTGGTTCTGCGTGAAGCCGGAGAAATCCAGCGTGTCTTTACCGCCCGCATCCCAGACGGAGAACACCACTTTGTCGCTGGACGACGAAGCGCTGAGGAAATCGCGCCCGGTGTTGGAGTTGAACCCGTAAGTGCTGTCACCGGTACGGGTGTTCATGTTGGCGCCGTAGAGCTTCTGGATGGCAGCGATATCGTCCATCAGCGGCCCGGAGGCATACGCTTCCACCCCGCCCTTGCTGAAGTTCTGGTTGGTGTTGCTTTCACTCCAGTAGCTCATGATGCTGTAGCCGCGGGTGTCTTGCCCGTAGGTCGCATCGTTGTAGGTCGGGTTGCCATTGCCGGCGTTGTAGTCACCGGGGTGCGCAAGACCGAGGGTATGACCGATCTCGTGGGTCAGGGTCTGACGGCCGTAGTTGTTCAGGTCCGGGTTCTTGTTCTGCGTATAGCCGCTGTTGATCAAGTACCACGAAGTACCGTCATACCCGGCACCGGTCCCTGGCAAATAGGCGAACGCCGCAGCGCCATCCTGACCACCGCTGTAATTACCAAAGGTCATGTGCCCGTCACCGCCCGAGGCTTTCTCGGTGAAGGTGACGTTGGCCACATCCGCCCACGACTGCATGGCCAGCTTGGCCTGAGCCTGCTGCTGCGCACTGAACTGACTGAACCCGCTGATCCCGTGCTTGTTCATCGTGCTGAACGAGGCCGAGGTCAGGAACGTATAGGTCAGCTCGATCTTGCCGCTGCCGTCCTTATCCTGATAGGCCGCGCCATCGCGCAGCAACTGAGTCGCCGCTTGATCGACGGTGTACGAGGGTTTGCCATTGACCGTGAGATTACCGCCACGATCGTATTGATGGCTGAAGCTGTTGATCTGGTTGTACGCCGAACTGAAGGCGGCCAACTGAAACGCCTGCTCGGCGGCATCAACAGCATTGGTTTTGACTTTCGACATAAACACACTTCCTTGTTAAGCAATGGAACAGTTTTTGTCCGATAGGACGATCCCTGGCGAGATCGTCCTATCACTCGCCCAATGAAGGCGTAAGAAACCTGACACAATTGGAAATGTTGCGTAAAGGATTTTTTTAGTTGGGTTTAGAACGCTTCAGAAAAACAGCCGGAAACATTGCGCGCGAGGGTTGAAGATTGTTTGAAGTTGCGCAGGGAATGCGAAATTGTCTGACGATTTTCTATTTAAATATTAAATATCGGTAAGTTGAATTTTGTTAGGTGTGTCGCACTTTGCTGGTGCGGCGATATTGGATTGATATCAAGTAATATTTGCGGTGCATACCTTGAAAGCGGCGTCATGCCCAAAAAGCCCCTCACCCTAACCCTCTCCCGGAGGGAGAGGGAACTGACCGAGGTGGATGTGAGATCTACGCCGACCTGGGATACCGAGTCGTACGCGATTTTCAAAGCCAAAGCAGATCGGCTCCCTCTCCCTCGGGAGAGGGCTGGGGTGAGGGGCAGCCACACCACCAATCCAAAGCCAACCACCCGCTCCTAACCACTCCTTACAATGAGCGAAGCTCGAGTGCCCTTGATCTTGCCTGACCAGCGACATCGGAAGGCTGAGTGGAGGGATTGATCCGGGCGAGGGAGCGCAGCGACCGTCTGGCGCAGCCAGACACAGCGGAAGGAGGTGCAGCGAAGCAAACCGTAGCCGCTGCGCCCGGATCGATCCCGGAGCGAAGGGACCCGAGCCTGCGAGGGCCGAACGCAGGAGCAAAGCCTTTTGGTTCCTTTTTGGCGTCTGAAAAAGGGACTCGCCGTAAGGGCGAAACCGCCAGCCGCAACACCCAAAGAAACGGATATACACCCAAACCCCCAGGAACCTGGTCGGCCCAAAGGCCGCCAAGTCCAAAGCCCAAAAAAAAGCTCAACTCCCCGTACGAATCTTGTTCCAAACGCGCGTCCGCACCCGGTCAATATTCAACGGCATCGCCTCCAGCGCAAACAGCTTGCCCATCATCTCCGGACTCGGATAAACCTTGGTATCGTTCCTGATCGCCGGATTAATCAACCCATCCGCCTGCTCATTGCCATTGGCGTAATGCACGTAATTGCTGATCCCGGCCATCACCTCCGGCCGCAACAGATAATTCATGAACGCATACCCGGCCTTCTCATCCGGCGCATCAGCCGGCATGGCGACCATGTCAAACCAGATCGCCGCGCCCTCCCTGGGAATCGCATAACCAATCTCGACGCCGTTCTTCGCCTCTTTCGCGCGGTTCTCCGCCTGCAAAATGTCCCCGGAGAACCCCACCGCCACGCAGATATCGCCATTGGCCAGATCACTGGTGTATTTCGACGAATGGAAATAGCTCACATACGGCCGGACCTTCATCAGCAACGCTTCGGCTTTTTTATAGTCCTCAGGATTCTTGCTGTGGTGCGGCAACCCCAGATAATTGAGCGCCGCCGGCAGCAATTCCGGACCGTTGTCGAGAATCGCCACCCCACACTTCTGCAGTTTCTCCATGTTCTCGGGCTTGAAGATCAGGTCCCAGGAATCCACCGGCGCGTTGTCGCCCAACACCGCTTTGACCTTGGCGATGTTGTAACCGATGCCCGTGCTACCCCACAGATACGGAAAACCGTGTTCGTTGCCCGGGTCATTGGTCTGCAGCGCCTTGAGCAGCACCGGATTGAGGTTTTTCCAGTTCGGCAACTGGCTCTTGTCGAGCTTCTTCAGCGCCCCGCCCTGAATCTGCCGGGCCATGAAGTGGTTGGACGGAAACACCACGTCGTAACCGGATTTGCCGGTCATCAACTTGCCGTCGAGGGTTTCGTTGCTGTCGTAGACGTCGTACGTCACGCCGATGCCCGTGGCTTTTTCAAAGTTCTTGGTGGTGTCCGGCGCGATGTAGTCAGACCAGTTGTAAACCTTGACCGTTTCCGCGGCCTGAGCAAGGGAAACGGCGAGCATCAGCGGTGCCAGAGCGAGGGTCTTGCGGATCATGGATCGATTCCTGTGTGGGTTGTCTTTCTTGTTGGCAGGCAATCAAAGGATCAAATAATCAGAAAATCAGCACGTAGCTCTTGCGCACGGTTTCCTGGATATCCCAGATACCGAGCGTGTTGGCCGGCAACATCAGTGCGTCGCCACCTTGTATGTGCAGGGTTTCGCCACCGCCGTCGGGGGTGAACGTGCAGCGTCCGGAAATGAAATGGCAGAACTCCTGCGCGGTGATCTGCCGGCGCCAGCGCCCGGGCGTGCATTCCCAGACGCCGGTTTCGACGCCATCGTCGCGCTCGACGCTGGTGGTCGAGGCGAGCGCGACCGGCTCGCCGAGGGGCACGGCCACCGGGCTGGATTCGTCGAGTTGTAATGTGGCGGTATTTTTGAACTGGGTGATGCTCATGGGCTTACCTGTTTGTGGAAATGACGACGCTCAATGCATGAAACCTTCCATGAAACCGGCGACCCGGCTGGCGAGTTTGCGCCGCCACGGCGCAGTCGCAGGATTGGCCAGAGTCTGGTCTTCGTGGACGAAGCTTTTGATGATCGCGTTGTAGCCGAGCCAGCGGCAGGGCTCCGGCTCCCAGGGGCGCAAGGCGTGAATGCCGCCGTCCGCCAGCACCCAAGGCTGATGGACCAGCTCGCTGTCGCGCTCGAGAATCAGATCGGCCAGGGTGCGGCCACCGAGATTGCTGGCGCCGACGCCCTCCCCGCCATAACCGCCGGACAGCGCGATGCCGTTGGCGCGGTCGCACAGCATGTGCGGTTTGAAATGTCGCGACATGCCAAGATTGCCGCCCCAGGCGTGGGTGATCTGCACGTTTTTCAGCTGCGGAAACAGTTCACCGAACAGATAACGGCGCAGTTCGACTTCATCACGGCTCAGATCGAAGTTGTGGCGCAACTTGCCGGCGAACTGGTAGCCGCCGCGCGCGCCGAAGATCAAACGGTTGTCGGCGCTGCGCTGGCCGTAAGTGACTTGGCGGCTGAATTCGCTGAAGGCCTGACCGCGATTGAGGCCGATCTCGTCCCAGGTGGCTTGCGACAGCGGCTCGGTGGCAACGATCAGGCTTTGCACCGGTAACTGATAGCGGCCCAGCGGTGGCAATGTCACCGAATAGCCCTCGACGGCCGGCACGATCCAGCGGCTGCGCACACTGGCCTTGGCCGTGCGCAAACTGCCGGACTGCCATTGCGTAACCGGGCTGTTTTCATAAATCTTCACGCCCATGTCCTGCACGGTGCGCGCCAGCCCCCGCACCAGTTTCGCCGGGTGAATGGTCGCTACATGAGGCGCGTAAATGCCGCCGTATGGCTTGGCGATGCGGATCTGCTGCGCCAGTTGTTCCGGGCTGAGCCAACGGTAATCGTCGTCAGTCAGGCCTTGGGCGTGCAGTTTTGCCAGATAATCGCGCAGGTTCGCTTCTTGCTCCGGATAACGTGCCGCGCAGTACAGCACCCCGCCCTTGCGATAATCACAGTCGATACCCTCTTGTTCGAGGACGATTTCGACCTCATCGGGGATACTGTGCAGCAGATCGAATGACGCCCGGCGCTGCTGTGGCGACAGTCCGGCGAGCAAGCGATCCTCGCCGAGCAGGTTGCCCATCAGCCAGCCGCCATTGCGCCCGGATGCGCCAAAACCGGCGGTTTGCGCTTCGACAATTGCAATGTCGAGGCCCGGTGCGTGTTTTTTCAGGTAATAGGCCGTCCACAGCCCGGTGTAGCCAGCGCCGATAATCGCCACATCGACGTCCAGGTCCTGCTCCAGCTCAGGCCGCGCGGTCAGCGGCTCGTCGAGCTGGTCCATCCATAAACTGATCGTGCGCCACGCCGGCATGCCAGACTCCGCCACTGAAAACCTTCGATGGCGTCGATCCTAGTGGCAGTCCTTAGCCAATGTCTTGCGCGCGTGCCCGCAAAGAAATTTGTTTGACGTAGGCCTTGGGTGACTGGCCGGTGTGCTGGCGGAAACAGCTGTAAAACGCCGACAACGAATTGAAACCGGCGGCAAACGCCAGTTCATCGATGCGCAGCGGCGGCACCGCGCTGTCGAGCGAACGCAGCAAATGCTGCAAGCGCGCCTGATTGACGTAGCGGTAGAAGCTTTGCCCGAGCACTTGATTGAGCAGATAGGAAATCTGGTTGCGACTGTAGCCGCACTCCTTCGCCACCCGCTGCAAATCGAGTTCGGGATCAAGGTACGGCTGCTGCTTTTCGAAGTACTGCTGCAGGTCTTCGGCCATGAAGCTCAACTGGCGTGGCGACAGGCCCAGGCGACTCGCTGCCGGGCGCTGACTCGCCGAGGCAGTGCCATCCGTTTGCGTGCGCACCAGCGAGGCATACTCATTGACGCGCCAGATCAGCCCGTCCCTGACGGTAATCGCTTCGCTCGAGCGGAACGACACCAAGCCATCGCCACCGCGCAAGGTCACTTCGTATTGAATGAACGCAGTGTTGCCATCGACGCGAATGCGGTCGCAATGCTCAAGCAGTTCGTCGGATTCTCGCGGCATGCTGACGCGCACGTATTCACGTAACTCATTGCGGCCGAGCACGCGGTTCTGGAAAAAATCGTTGTATTGGATATCGGCGTGATACAACGCCATGACGCTGTCCAGGTCGCGATGTTTCCAGCTCAGGTGGTAGCGCATGACCGTGGCAGCCGTGGCCTGCGTCTGTTCGGGGCCGTCGTCATCAGCGTGCATAGAAGGCTCGAAAAAAAGAACCGAGCTTGCCCAAGATCGGCATTGGCGGCAACGAAAAATCAGTGATGGCCATTTGGCGATTACCTGACCTCACGTGATCTACATCAAAAAAATCGCTGCAATCGCTAAACGGACTGAAAATTCTCACGAGAATTTCACAACTGGATGCTACTTTTAATACCTGTCACCGGTTGAGCCAATGAAGGCTCTTCCCACCTAACATGAGCAAACGGAAGCGCTCGATGAAGAAGGCGGGCAACATATGAATAAAGGGTCTAGCAAAGTCACGTTCCCCAATGCATGCCAGCTGATGCGCTGGCATTTTCATCCCATGGGTTTCGAAGCAACGATGGACGCGCCAGGCAGCATGGTCGCCCGTTTGTTTGATCGCGCCAGTGGGGAAACCATGATTGCCATCGCCGGTATTCCCTGCGCGACGGTCATGAACGCGGCAGACGTGGAACGAATCATCGAGGCTGTGGAGGATGAGCTGGAAGCTTTCATTCCTCCAGAGTCTTTCAGGAGTTACGCCTAGCCTGTTGATATATAAAGAAAAGCCCGCAGTGCTGCGGGCTTTTTTGTGCTCAGGTGGTTTGTCTCGTTTTGCGACGATCGGCGAAGAACGGTTTGTTGCCCGGCACCCTGTCTGAGGCCCGTGGCATGTTCGCCGCTTGCCCTTCCTGGGGCTCAACGTACCAGTAGCAATGGCTGACGGCACGGGTAATACCGACGTAGGCCAGGCGCAGGATTTCGTCTTTTTGCGCGCTGTCGTACGGCTCGCTGTCCCCAGACTTGCCCAGCCCGGCCATGCGGTAAACCTGATTCTTGTAGGGCGAACTGGTCAGGTGCTGGCAATCGCCCAGCAAGAACACCGCATCGGCCTGCAGGCCTTTGGCGCTGTGGAAGGTCAGTTGTTTCAGTCGTCGAGCTTCGTATGGCAAGCTCGAATCTACATTAACTACAGGCTGAATATGCTCTGCTATCAATGACTTATCGCTGCCTTTTCGATAAAGCATCAAGATCGAATGACCTTGGCGATAGTGCTCGGACAAGCGCTCAGCCAGTGCTTGATCGTCACGCTCGAGAACGTTGACCGCTTGTAACGGCTTGGGGGAACCGCTGGCCTTGGCCTTCTTGCCGGGAATGGCCGGCGCCGCGCGAACGATATGCTCAGCGGCGTCGATGATGTGTTGGTGGCTGCGGTAATTGTCGCTCAGCATTACCCGCGTCGTGCTCGGCGACGGGAATTCCTTGTCGAACGCCATGAAGTAACTCGGCGAACTGCCGCGCCAGCCGTAAATCGACTGCCAGTCATCGCCAACGCACAGCAACGACGACCGCTGTGCACCACGTCCGACATGCATGGCCGGGCCTCGGCTGCGGATTTCGGCGAGGCTTGCGCGTATCCACGAGACAATTTGCGGCGAAACGTCCTGAAATTCGTCAATCATCAGGTGCGACAGAGGCCTAAGCAGCTCATCGCTTAACAACTTGAGATTTTCTGGTGAGTGCTCGCTGAACAGCGCAAACATTCGGTTGTAGGTCATGATCGGCGGTTTCTGATCGAGCAGATGATCTTCGAAAGCGCGCCAGAACAGACTCAGCGCCTCGAAGAAAAACCGGTCCGGGTCGTCCTTGGCGAAACTCATGCGGCCGACGGCGTCAGGCACATCCAGCCCCAGGTTTTCGATAAAAACGGCCGCCGCAACAAAGCAGTCGAGCAACGGCGCTGAAGCCAGCTCGCCCTTGACCTTGTATTCGAAACCCGGACCGGCGCTGGCATCGCCGGCCAGGGTTGCCAAAACGCGTCTTGATGATTCGTAACTATCTATCCAGATCAATGGCTTACGACAGAAAGCTTGAAACAGGGTGCGTTTGACTGCCCATTCGGCGCGCACGCTGAGCTTGGCGTTTGGCCGGGAAAGCTGCGGGTTCTCACGCTGATCGAAACCCAGCACCACCCACGCGTCCAGGCTCGGGATGTAGCCGTGACTGTGGAATTTCGCGCCATTGATCTCGAACGTTTGCCGATTCGGCTCGATGCCCTTGATCGGCCACGCACCGGCGCGGAACCACAGGTCCTCGATCACATCGCAGAGTTCTTCATCGCGACGCGATGCCAGCTCCGTTACCGCTACGCGCTTCTGCACGTCCGGGTGATCGCGCTCCAGCTCCTTCAACTGTAAGCCGGCGCGGGACAACGGCTGAATCAACTGACGAAAACGCTCGTCTTCGTTAAACAAGCGGTAATAGCAGGCATTGAGCTGCTGGCGCTGCGCGTCATTGATGCGCAGGTCAAACGGGTTGCTGTCGACTTCTACAGCAGCGTCCTGCGCTTTATCACTGAGATTCTCAAAAGCCTGCAAACGCTCGAAACCCGGCAGGCTGCGCACCATCGGCAAAATGCGCGAATGGAAGGTACGCACCAGTTCTCGCGCCTGGTACAGGCTCACTGCCTGACCCCAGAGTGCGAACAATTCAATCAGTTTTTTGATGAAATCCTTGCGCGACTCGCGGGTGAACGTCACCACAGTCATCGAATCCAGCTCGAAACCCAGATAATGCGTGAGCAGCAAAATACGCAGCACCAGCGTGGTGGATTTACCCGCGCCAGCCCCGGCGACCACTGAAGTCGACGGCGTTTCGCTGAAAATCATCTTCCATTGCGCGGTACTCGGCTGCGCGTGAGCAGGCAACAGACGCGCAACATCGGCTTTCATGCGCTTTTTCAGTTCGGCCGTCAGTGGCAGGCGCCAATCATCGAACAAATGGTTGTCGACGCTGGGCGGGCGATGCTCAGTGTTGCGACTGTCACGAATCAGCAGCACCTGCCGCCCTTCCTCCAGCCCTTCGAGCTTGCCTTGTTTAAAACCATAATCAACACCGGCGGTGTGCCCGCTGCGAAAGCCATCCGCTTGCCCATGCAACCAGGACGCACGATGCTGCGCGCGCAAACGGGTCAAGCCATGGCCGAAGAAACGCGCTGCCAGGCGTTTGAACCAGGGCATCTCGGCCAGTGGACGAAGTTCGGGAGGGAGATCGGGGGTGTGTTGCGCCACGCAGACGGCTCCAGTGTGTGAGGCTGAGGCGGCTATGGTGTCTGGATTCGCCGTTCGTTTCTAGCGAAATGCTTATGGGTCATCGGTTTAGGCGATGAAATGAAAGTCGGGTGAGATGTTTTCTTTTCCCCTTTCATCAACCTATTCGATAGTAATGCCGCATTTTTTACGCTTTTTATCGATAGTTAACGGGTAGATGATCGCCGTCATAAACCACCGGTTTCGCCCTGTGACGAACCTACTGCGGAGACGATCATGCTTGAACTCAGACCTTTCAATTCGCTGGGCGCAGCCAATCACGGCTGGCTCGACGCCCACCACCATTTCTCGTTCGCCGAGTATTACGACCCGCAACGCATGAACTGGGGCAATCTGCGCGTCTGGAATGACGACGTGATCGCCGCTGGCAGCGGTTTCCCGCAGCATCCGCACCGCGACATGGAAATCATCACTTATGTGCGTGAAGGTGCGATCACCCACCAGGACAACCTTGGTAACAAGGGCCGCACCGAAGCGGGTGACGTGCAAGTCATGAGCGCAGGCACCGGCATTGCGCACAGTGAATACAACCTCGAAGCCAAAGACACGCGAATCTTCCAGATCTGGATCCTGCCAACCGAAACCGGTGCGCCGCCCTCCTGGGGTGCCAAACCGTTTCCGAAAGGCCAGCGTGAAGGGTTTGTAACCTTGGCCAGCGGCAAGGACGGCGATGATCAGAGCCTGCGAATCCGCGCCGATGCGCGTCTGGTTGCAGCGAATCTCAAAGCCGGCGAAACCGCGGAATACCGTCTGGATGAAGGGCGCCGCGCGTATCTCGTCCCGGCTACCGGGGTGATTGAAGTCAATGGCTTGCGTGCACAAGCTCGAGACGGCGTTGCGGTTGCGCAGGAGCAAGTGCTGACGGTGACTGCAGTTGAAGACAGTGAAATCGTGCTGGTGGATCTGGCCTGAGGCCTCCAGTGCAACCCCTTGTGGGAGCGAGCCTGCTCGCGATGGCGTAGTTTCAGTCGATGAGTTCGTTTGCTGATCCGCCGCATTCGCGAGCAGGCTCGCTCCCACCGGGAATTCTGGTTTTTATTGGAATGTAAAAAGCCCCCGCCATCGAGAGATGGCGAGGGCTTTGTGTCATGGCTCAAACATCAACGGCTGGAAATAGCCCCATCCACCAATGCCTGCGCTTCAACCACCAGTTGTTTAAGGTGGTCATCACCGATAAAGCTCTCGGCGTAAATCTTGTAAATGTCTTCAGTGCCGGACGGGCGCGCGGCGAACCAGCCGTTCTCGGTCATCACCTTCAGCCCCCCAATCGCCTGATCGTTGCCCGGTGCGTGGCTGAGGATGCTCTGGATCTTCTCGCCAGCCAGTTCAGTCGAGGTGACTTGCGCAGGCGACAACTTGCTCAGCTGCGCCTTCTGCTCAGGGTTGGCCTTGGCATCGACGCGCACCGAGAACGGTTCGCCCAGCTCATCGGTCAGCGCCTTGTACGCCTGGCTCGGATCGCGCCCGGTGCGCGCGGTCATTTCAGCGGCGAGCAGCGCCGGAATCAAACCATCCTTGTCGGTGCTCCACACTCCGCCGTCCTTGCGCAGGAACGACGCACCGGCACTTTCTTCGCCGCCGAAACCCAGCGAACCGTCGAACAGCCCTTCGGCAAACCATTTGAAACCAACCGGCACTTCGTACAGGCGACGGCCCAGACGCTGGGCGACGCGGTCGATCAGACCGCTGCTGACCACGGTTTTACCCACGGCGGCATCGGCGCGCCATTGCGGGCGATTCTGGAACAGGTAGTCGATGGAAACCGCTAGATAGTTGTTCGGTGCCAGCAAACCTCCGGACGGCGTGACGATGCCGTGGCGGTCGTGATCCGGGTCGCAGGCAAACGCCACGTCGAAGCGCTCTTTCAGGCCGATCAGGCCTTGCATCGCGTGGCTGGAGGATGGGTCCATGCGAATCTGGCCATCCCAGTCGACGGTCATGAAGCGGAACGTTGCATCGACTTCCTTGTTCACCACTTGCAGATCCAGACGGTAATGCTCGGCAATCGCCGACCAGTAGCGCACCCCTGCTCCACCCAGCGGATCAACGCCCAGACGCAGCCTGGCGTCACGAATGGCGTCGAAATCGATCACATTGATCAGGTCGGCAACGTAGGTGTTGACGTAGTCGTGACGATGGGTGGTGCTGGCCTTGAGCGCCTGCTCGTGACTGATGCGTTTCACACCCGCCAGTTTGTTGACCAACAATTCGTTGGCCTTGGCTTCGATCCACTTGGTGATGTGGGTATCAGCCGGCCCGCCATTGGTAGGGTTGTATTTGTAACCACCGCTTTGAGGCGGGTTGTGCGACGGCGTGATAACAATGCCGTCTGCCAGGCCCGAGGTGCGGCCACGGTTGTAGCAGAGAATGGCGTGGGAAATGGCCGGTGTCGGTGTGTATTCATCACCTTCGGCGATCATCACCGTGACACCGTTGGCTGCCAGAACTTCCAGCGCGCTGGCACCGGCCGGGGTCGACAGTGCATGCGTGTCGATGCCGACGAACAATGGCCCGGTAATACCTTGCGCTTCGCGGTACAGGCAGATCGCCTGGCTGATTGCCAGAACGTGCCATTCGTTGAAACTCAAGTCGAACGAGCTGCCCCGGTGTCCGGAAGTACCGAACGCCACACGCTGAGTGGAAATCGACGCGTCGGGCTGTCCGGTGTAGTAAGCCGTCACCAGTCGCGGGATATCGACCAACAGTTCTGCCGGTGCCGGTTTGCCCGCAAAAGGACTGAGTGTCATGCAAAACCTCTGAAATGGAGTGATTCAGGAATAGAGCGCAGTTTACTGGCAGTTTGACCGTAGTGCGACGGGATCTATCCGGGACTCTTCCGATGTTTTTTAACGTCACTCCCTGGGCGCCAGGCGTAACGCATCGCCTAGCAACCCGACCACATCGGCCAGCTCACGCTCACCATGACTCAGCGGACTCAAGCGCAGGTTCTGCTCATGCAAACCCTGCAGGCTGAACAGCTCGCCCGGCGCAATGACGATTTGTTGCCGCAGCAGGCGCTGGAACACCTGGGCCATGTTGACCGGCCGCAACGAGCGCACCCATACCGTCGCGCCGCCATCCGGCTCGACAACCTGCAGCGCATCACCCAAGCGATCACGCAGCAATGCAATCAAAGGCGTGCGTCGCTCCTTGAGCATTCTTCGCAAGATCGACAGATGCTGGTCCAGCCGACCGCCTGCCAGCAGCCTGGCAATGGCTTTTTGACGAATTGGCGACAGGCGAAACGCGCGCAATAGAAAATGGCGCTGTAACTCGTGGCGCCAGTGCCGCGATAACAAATAGCCGAACGGTGCCTCGGCACCGATGAATTTTTCGAACGTTGAAAACACCAGTAACCGTTCAGGATCGAGCCAGTCGCGCAAGGGCTGGGCACCCTCCCCGTCGTGCAATTCGCTATAGCAATCGTTTTCCAGCACCCAAGTGCCATGCAGCGCCAGCAAATGCGCGATAGCCTGCTGGTTGTTCAACGGTCGCAGACTGCCGCGCGGCATGCTCAGGGCGGAAGACACCAGCATCAAGCGCACCGACTCGTGTGTGAGCAGCGACTCGAGCCGTTGCGAATCCACCTGCCCGTCCGCAAGCAGCGGCAACTCGATGACATGCACCTGGGCCGCGTCGAGGAGGCGCAGGATCACCCAATCACATGGCGATTCAACCACCACGGTGGCGCCGCGCAATTGCAGCACGGAAATCAGTATTTCCAGCACCCCGCGCAAGTCGGCACCAATGTAGACGTCCTCCGTGCCCCAATAATTGGACGTGGAGGTGGTGTAACGCGCGGCCAACACCGTACGCAGCTCCAGCTCGCCGCAAGGTTGCACCAACGAAGACGGATGGCGCGGATACTGGCGCAACAATTCGCGTTCCAGCATCAGCAACGGGCTGTCCAGTGGCTGCAGTGACGCCGGGTCGTCAGCGCTCAGCACGCACATGCCCGGGCGTCGGGCGTTGACGTACACCGTTTCGAGCAAATCCTGGCTGCTATGAAGCGAATCCACATCGTGAAGCACTTGTGCGTAGTATCCGGATTTGGCGATCGAGTAGACCCGCCCTTCTTTTTCGAGAAGCGAATAGGCGTACTGCACTGTCGAGATCGAGACGCTGAGCCGGTCCGCCAGTTGTCGCAGCGAAGGCAGACGTACGGCTGGCCCCTTTCCGGCCTCGTCTATCAACAATGTCAAATATCGATAAACCGCCTGATAAACGAAGTCGTTTTCCCTCGACGCTTTCACAATCCCGTATCCGTGGGCATCCATTCAATTCCAGGCAAGGGGCTCATGATCAGCCTTCTGCCGTGCGATCGGCTGCTGGTCGTGCATGCGCGCACTGTTCGTCTGCTTGCGACTCGACGTGGTTCGCCACAGACATGCAAAGCGGGCCCATTGCATACAAACGCACGATCAACCTGAGCGGCAGCCCACTGACATCGGTCATCCATTTCACGACCTGTTCCGGGGCGTGCAGGCCTTGCATCGCGCGATGCAGATCGGGGATAGCCACCAGCATGCCCGGGTGACAATGGCGCAAAAAGCGCTCAAGCCCGGCACCGCCATCGATGAACGGAGCGAACAGCAGGCATGTCAGTTGAATCTGGTTCAACTCGAAACTGGACTGCAAGGCGCACTCCGCCTGTGCACGCAACTGATCCAGCTCACGCAGATCGCCGAAGACGGCCAGCAGCTGCTCACAAACGGACTCAGGAACCTGCTTCTGCCGCATCGTCAGCAGGCTGCTGGCCAGGTAGTCGCTGACCCCCTCCTGATAGGTCCGGTCCTCGATGAGCTGCGCGTGCAAACCGCACAAATGCGCCGCCACCACAGACTCGACATGTTCGTCGTCGCTTTGGTAAAGCGTCATTTCATCGACCTGGAAGCCGAGAAAATCGCTGAGCAACGGCCAGCGTTCCTCAAGCTTGCCGACGATCATGTCGTGGATATTGATGAAACCGGTCCGCCGGCAGGCTTCGAACTGACCTTCCGGGCGCCATATCACTCGCTCGTCCTCGGGATAAAACTCACGGTAATAATCACCGCCCAGCGCATCGAGCAGCGCAAACAGCCTCTCGAAGCCGACCGTGCTCACCTGCGGCCCCGCAATCCCGGCCTTCTGCACGGCGCGGTCGAGCCCCTTCAGAAAGTGTTGCTGCCGGCGCTCCGGTTCGCTGCCGATCATGGCATCGACGCCGTGGTTCCAGCGTGCCACCTGACCATAAAACTCGGCGGTGGCCAGATAGACGTCGTCCCACAGTTGCAGCGGTTCATTCCATGTCCGGCGGTGCCCGAGCAGCAGCAGGTTGAGACGGTTGGCCTCGCGTCCGGAATCGCTGATGGGCGTCTGATGATCAAACGGAATCACCTCGCGGTTATCCACCATCACCAGCTCCACACGCGGATCGTCATACAGAAACAAGGCGCTATAGCTGCGGTGCAGGTTCTGCAGTGACGCCTGGCTGTTGCCGTTCCAGCGCAGATTGGCCACCCGCAGCTGAAACGTCGCTGGCGAGCGGCCGGCAATGCTCAACTGTGCAGCACGCAACAAGGCCAGGGTGTAACAGCTGTCCCGCGACCCGGACTGGTTCACCAGCACCTTGAAATGACCGATGTTCTCCATGCCGCCGGCAGCCACCGCCAGCCGCTGGATCAGCAACTGCAGGGCAGTGCGTTCGGCACGTGAGAAAAAACTCAGCAAACGTTGCAACACTTGCTGATAGACATAGTTCATTGCTTGATCATGGATCGTGCTCATCGGTATTTACCCGGAATCGAAAGTTTCATGCGGCGCTAACGGAAAAATCCGTGACGCCACAATTCATCAATAAGTAATAGACGTTCAAATGCTAACACTTACAACTTTGAAGTTATTTGAAACACTTGAGCTGGCAAAACCCCGAGAATTGCCATTTTTCGGCGTCAACCCCCTGTATTTATTGGTTGATATTTTTCCGCTGAGCATCCTAGGAAATTTCCCACAGGGTCCGAAGGCAAGTGAGTACAAGAAAAAGAGAAGTAGTTTCCGAATGGTCTTACAGCAATTAAACAGAATCTTCCGCAAGCAACGGTTTTATACATTTGATAGCGCGCAGGACAAATTGAATGCACAGGCATGGCTCATTCCTTGAGATGAAAATAATCATTCAATTATCAGGGCTTACATAAGGATTAGAAGATACAGATCGAGGGTAAAAACCAGCTCAGTTGCTGAACCGATTCCAGGTGGGGATCAACACGCGCTGTTTTTTGAGGCGCGTGAATAAACGCAGAAGGAGTCCGTGGGGCCACGGACTCCGAAGGGCTAGATTTACGCAGGTTCGACTTGCAGTGCGACTCGCTCGCGGCAAGGGCATTCGTCCATGTAGCGATGTGCTTCGACGAACTCGTTGAATGCGAATACACGGGTTTTCAGCGGCAGCAGTACGCGATCAGCGGTGAGCTGGTTGATGTCACGCAGTGCACGTTGCAGGGCGACGTGGTCCTGGGTGATGCCCAGCTCGGGCTTGCCAGTGAAATTGCCGATGCAATGGACGAAGAACTGGATGTTCTTCTGAAATGCCGCACAGGCCGGGAACGGCGTCTGATTGCCGCCCTGCAAGCCATACAGCACCAGGCTGCCACGCGGTGCCAGCACATCGCCGAGCAGCGACATCTGCGGGCCACCCAGACCGTCGAACACGACATCGACGCCACGGTTGTCGGTGATCTTGTTGACTCGCATCAACAGATCTTCCTCTTCCGTAACGATGGCTTTCTCTGCGCCAAGCGACAGCAGATACTCGCGTTCCTCGGCATTTTTGGTCGCGGCAATCACCCGCACACCCAGCGCCTTGCCCAGCTGGACAAAGGACGGACCGGCGCAATGACTGGCGTCGGTGACCAGGGCAAATTGCCCCGGCTTGACCCGTGCCAGATCGGCGTAGGCAAAATAGGCGATCAGCAGCGGCGTGTAATGCACGCTGGCTTCGATCGGGCTGAGGACATCCGGATAACGGGTCAGCGCGGTACGCGGCAGCACAATCGACTCACCGTAGACCGGATAGTCGTTGGGGCTTTCAGCCGGGAAACTGGCGACCTTGTCGCCCACGGACAGGTCTTCGACGTCGGCACCGACAGCGGTGACCACACCGGCCATTTCATGGCCAAGGCCCGATGGCAGACGCGCCTGGGACGAAGCCAGGTTCTGCCGCCAAAGGGTGTCATACCAGCTGATGCCGATGGCTTCGACACGCACCTGCACTTCGCCAGGACCTGGCTGAGCGGCCGCATGCTCTTCGCATTTGAGCACCTCGGCCGGACCAAACTTGTGAAAACGGATCGTGCGGGACATCGCAAACCTCGTCAAAGTAACCTCTAATGCCATGAACTCTATCTGGGCTTTGGACCCAAGACCATCAGTGGCTATTAATAGTCGACATGCCTGTCATTGATTCCGCAACAGAAGCGGCATTGGCAAAATCCATAAAAAAAGCGCTGCTGCCGTCTGGTAAAAGCTGAATTTTCCGGTGCAGAGTACCAGCCTTTCCCCGTAAGATTCATGCCGGCCATTGTTCTCATATGGCCGCTCTCGTCAAGCTTGATGACTCTGCCAGGACTCCAGATGAATCGTAATGACCTGCGTCGTGTCGACCTGAACCTGTTGATCGTATTCGAAACATTGATGCACGAACGCAGTGTGACCCGGGCGGCAGAAAAGCTCTTTCTCGGACAACCGGCGATCAGCGCGGCGCTGTCACGCCTGCGCAGCCTGTTCGACGACCCGCTGTTCGTGCGCACCGGGCGCAGCATGGAACCGTCTGCCCGGGCGGTGGAAATCTTCGCCCTGCTCTCGCCGGCCCTCGACTCGATTTCCACCGCTGTCAGCCGCGCGGCGGAGTTCGACCCGGCCACCAGCACCTCGGTCTTTCGCATCGGCTTGTCCGACGACGTCGAATTTGCCCTGCTGCCGATGCTGCTCAAGCGCCTGCGCGCAGAAGCACCGGGCATCGTGCTGGTGGTGCGTCGGGTCAATTACATCCTGATGCCCGGCCTGCTGGCCTCCGGCGAAATCTCCATCGGCGTCAGCTACACCACCGACCTGCCAGCCAATGCCAAGCGCAAAGTTCTGCGCCGCAGCGCCCCCAAACTGCTGCGCGCCGACACCGTGCCAGGGCCGCTGAGCCTGGACGATTATTGCGCGCGTCCGCATGCGCTGGTGTCGTTTGCCGGCGACCTCAGCGGCTTTGTCGACGAGGAACTGGAAAAGCTCGATCGCAAGCGCCATGTGGTGCTGGCCGTGCCGCAGTTCAACGGATTGGGGACGCTGCTGGCGGGCACTGACATCGTCGCGACCGTGCCGGATTACACCGCTGATGCGCTGACCGCCGCCGGTGGCCTGCGCGCCGAAGACCCGCCGCTGCCGACACGTACGTTTGAACTGCACATGGCCTGGCGCGGATCGCAGGATAATGATCCGGGAGAGCGCTGGTTGAGGTCGCGGATTCAGATGTTTTTTGGCGACCCTGACAGTCTTTAGGCGCCCTCGGACAGCCTGTTCATCTGACCATTTTTTAAACCATTCCAGCGCATTACCGATACCTGCTGCGCGCTACGATTTGAGGCGAATCGAGGCGGTCGGAAAAACCGGATCAAAGGTGCAACGCCGGTTTGGGCTGGTGAACGCCTTGGCTAGAGGGAACGCGAACACGCAGGGCAATCAGCAACGCGGCCAGCAGCATCAGCACGGCTGCCGCTACGAATACGCCTGCGCTGCCACCGAGACTGAACATCGCACCACCCGCGGCGGCGCCCGTGGCGATGGCTGACTGCACAGAGGCCACTACCATACCGCCGGCACTTTCCGCCTGATCCGGTACGGCGCTGGCAACCCAATTCGACCACGCCACCGGCACACCACCAAAAGCCATGCCCCAAACCGCTAGCAGTACCGCCTGCCCTGGCACCGAGGCCGGCAACAGCACCAACGCCAGTGCTGCAACGCCGACCAGCGCGGGCATCAGCACCAGGGTGGCCAGCGGGTAGCGCTCCAGCAGCCGGCCGGCCAACAGCGTGCCGACGAAATTCGCTACACCGAACCCCAGCAGCATCAGTGACAGCCCTTGCGAACCGATGCCGGTCGTCCCTTCAAGGAATGGCCGAACATAGGTAAACATCGCGAAGTGCGCGCTGTGCACCAGCACACAACCGAACATCCCCATGGCGATGCCTGGGCGCAGCAACACCTCGAAAACGGTGCGAAGTCTTGCGGGCCGCCGCGGCGCGAGTTTCGGCAGCGTGAACGACTGAAAAGCCAGGGTCACCATGCCTACCGCCGCCGCTGCGAAGAACGCGCTGCGCCAGCCATACAGCCCGCCCAGATAGCTGCCCAGCGGCACTGCCACTACTGTGCCGATGGCGATGCCGCTGAAAATGATCGACAGCGCCCGCGGCAACAAGGCACTCGGCACCAAGCGCATCGCTACCGCCGCCGCCATGCTCCAGAATCCCCCAAGCGCAATACCCAGCAAGATGCGCATCACTAACAGCACCGCGAAGCTGGAGGACACGGCGACCAACAGATTGGAAGCGACCATCAACATGGAAAAACCCAACAGCACCCAACGCCGATCGATGCCGCGGGTCAGACCTGGCACCAACAAACCAGCGAACAGCGCAACCACGGCCGTCACCGTTACCGCCTGGCCAGCCAGCGCTTCGGACACTCCCAGTTCGGTAGCCATCAGCGTCAACAAGCTGGCCGGAAGGTACTCAGCGGTCAGTAATCCGAACACCCCCATTGCCAGCGAGAAGACGGCCATCCACGCAGGTGCCGCAGGCTCTGCGTCGGCGCTGACGCCGCAATGGCGGTCGGACACGGTGTTACCTACACAGTCAGTCATTGCTCGGATCTCCCGTTCTTCATTTCGAGCCGCAGTCTAGGCGCCGAAAACCGGATGATCTATGATCCAAAGTCTCTACTTTTTGACTAAAACACCTGAACGATGCCTGCCGATCAATTTGCCCTTTCCTCGGACCTCATCAACGAGCTGTTGCGCGGCATGCGCCTGCGTGGCGTTGACTACCGGCGTATTCAGGCGGGCTCTATCTTCGGTTTGGGCTTTGCGGAAAAACCCGGGCACGCCTGGTTCCACTTCATGGCCGTCGGCAATGCGGTGCTGCGAATGGAGGACGGCAGCACCTACGCGCTGTCTGCCGGCAACGCGGTGTTCATCTCCCATGGCGTAGCCCATCAGCTGTTTTCCCATCAGGACGCGCCTGTCCAGGACATTGATCGTCTGGACGGTGCGCCCTTGGGTGACGCCGTCAGCGCGGTGGACACCGGAACCGATGCCAGCCCGACTCCGCGCACTATTTTGTTCAGCGCTTGTATGGAGTTTGAACTGGGCAGTATCCATGGCCTTGGCAGGCTGATGCCGGGCTTGATGCTGATTGACGCCGGCGGCCAGCGCTACCCCGGGCTGGTGCCGATTCTGACCACCATGGAACGCGAGGTCAGCGCCGCTCGCGTTGGCTACGCCGGTATCCTCGCGCGTTTGGCCGATGTGGTGGCTGCCATGGTCGTTCGCGGCTGGGTGGAGTGCGCCTGCGGCAATGCTTCTGGTTTGGTCGCCGCGTTGCGCGATCCCCGCTTGGCCGGAGCACTGCTTGCGCTCCATCAACAACCGGGCCGCGACTGGACTGTTGCGCAGTTGGCAGAGCACTGCAATACCTCACGTTCGGTCTTCGCGGACCGCTTCCAGACGACCATTGGCATGGCCCCGCTGCGCTATGTCACCGAACTGCGAATGCGGCTTGCAAGCCAGTGGCTGACTCTCGAAAGGCTACCGATTGAAGAGGTAGCGCAGCGTTTGGGCTATACCTCGCAGGCCGCGTTCAGTCGTGCATTCAAACGCATTACAGGCAAGACGCCTGGATTGAGTCGCAAGGTCAGGCAAGCCGAACGCAGGTAGTCGATGGCAAGCGCGAACAGGCGCGGGTACCCTCAAGCCTTGGCAGACGCCACCGCTGACCGCGACACATCACGAAAAGCAAACAAGAACACCAGCACCACCCCCAGCGAAAAGAACGCCGGAAACAGCCAGATACTCTGCCACTGATGCCCTTCAGGCGTGGCGTAATAATCGGAAACGTGCCCCGCGACCCAGAAGCCGATCAACATGCCAACGCCGTAGGTCGCCAGGGTGATCAGGCCCTGGGCTGAGCTTCTGAAGCGTTCAGGGGTTTTGGCGTCGGTGTAGATCTGCCCGGAGACGAAGAAAAAGTCGTAGCAGATCCCGTGCAGGGCGATGCCGGTGAACAGCATGAAGGCCAGGTCGGCGTTGTTGCCGTAGGCGAACAACACGTAGCGCAAGGCCCACGCCAGCATGCCCATTAATAACGCAATCTTGATGCCGAAGCGGTGTATGAACAGTGGCAGCAGGAGCATGAACAGCACTTCGGACACCTGCCCGATGGCCATCTTCGCCGTGGGGTTGGTCATGCCGATGTCCGCCAGAAACGGATTGGCATTCTGGTAATAGAACGCCAGCGGGATGCAGATCAGGATCGAGGCGATGAAAAACACCAGATAGCTGCGGTCTTTCAGCAGGCCCAAGGCGTCGAGGCCGAGGAGCTGTTTGACACCGGTTCGGGTGTTCTCGGTTTTCAGCGGTGCGGTACGCGGCAGTGTGAAGCTGTAGACGCCCAGCACCAGCGAGGCCAGCGCCGCCATCAGGAAGGTGTTGCGCAGGCCGCCCGACGCGATCGCGGCTTTCGAGTCCCAGGCGAAGACGAAACTGATCACCACTCCGGCAACAATCCAGCCCACCGTGCCCCACACACGAATGCGCGAGAACTCCAGCGCCGGGTCGCGCATCTGCCGGAAGGCCACCGAATTGACCAATGCCAGCGTCGGCATGTAGATCATCATGTAGGCGAGCACGTAGGGATAGAACGCGGCAAAATCCGCCGCTCGGTAAAGCTGATAAAGCAACACCGCGCCCAACAGATGCAGCACCGCCAGAATGCGTTCAGCGTTAAAGAGACGGTCAGCGATCAGGCCGATCACGAAGGGGGCAATGATCGCGCCCCAGGATTGGGTCGAGAACGCCATGCCGATCTGGCTGCCGCTGGCCCCCAGTTGGCTGGAAAGGAAAGTGCCCAGGGTGACGAACCAGCCACCCCAGATAAAAAACTGCAGAAACATCATGGCGCTCAGGCGCGCGGTCATCCAGGTCATCACAGTCACCGTCTTGTTTTTATTGGAAGAAGCGGATGAAACTCAGGCGTCGGGCAAGCCGAGCAAGCGCCTGTTGGAAGCCGCGTCGCTGGCCACGCTGACGAAATCGTCAAAGGCCTTCTGGCTTCGGGTAATCATGTGCTCGCGGATAAATGCAGCGCCCTCGGCAGCGCCTTGGGCGGAGTCTTTCAGGCAGCACTCCCACTCCAGCACGGCCCAGCCGCTGAACCCGTATTGGGTCAGCTTGCTGAAAATCGATTTGAAGTCGATCTGCCCGTCACCCAACGAACGGAACCGTCCGGGACGCTCGACCCAGCCCTGATAACCGCCATACACACCGGAGCGCGCATCGGGACGGAACTCCGCGTCCTTGACGTGGAACATGCGAATACGTGAGTGATAACGGTCGATGAAGCCCAGGTAATCCATCTGCTGCAGCAACAAATGGCTGGGGTCGTAGAGGATGGCTGCGCGGGGATGATGATTGACGGCTTCAAGGAAACGCTCGAACGAGGCGCCGTCGTGCAGGTCTTCACCGGGGTGAATTTCGTAGCACAGGTCGACACCGGCCTCGTCGAAACAGTCGAGGATCGGCAGCCAGCGCTGGGCCAGTTCGGCGAACCCTTGCTCGACCAGACCGCTGGGGCGCTGCGGCCACGGATACATGTAGGGCCAGAGCAGAGCCCCGGAAAACGTGGCGTGCGCGGTCAGGCCCAGACGCTGGCTGGCCCGCGCCGCCAGCTTCAATTGCTCGATGGCCCACTCGGTGCGCGCCTGGGGCTGACCGCGCAGATGAACCGGCGCGAAGTCATCGAACAGCGCATCGAACGCCGGATGAACCGCCACCAATTGCCCTTGCAGGTGCGTCGACAGCTCACTGATTTCCACGCCGGCGCTGGCGCACACGGCTTTCAACTCATCGCAATAGCTCTGACTTTCAGCCGCGCGTTGCAGATCGATAAAGCGTGTGCCCAGCGTCGGCAGTTGAATGGCGCTGTAGCCTTGGGACGCGGCCCATTGCGCGATATTGGCCAGGGTGTCGAATGGCGCGTCATCACCGATGAACTGCGCCAGAAAGATCCCCGGGCCGCGCAGGCCTTGGGCAACCGCAGCAGTTGCGGACACAGCGGACGGTTGCGGTTTCATACGTTGCACTCCAAAGGCGTCCATTTGGCATCGCTGTGGTGGCTGGCAATGGCCGCTTCGATAAACGCCATGCCGCGCAGGCCCACTTCGATCCCCGGCACGCCAGGTGCGGCATGGTTTACCCCGCCTGCGCGGATGGCCGTGGCAAAGTCGCCGTACAGATTGGCCATCGCTTCCAGATAACCTTCGGGATGCCCGGCGGGCAGGCGCATGCGCCGGGTCGCGGCCTCGCACAACCACGGCTGCCCGGTGCCGGAACGCAGGATGCGCATCGGTTGGTCGAGTGAGCGATGAATCAGGCTGGCAGGCTGTTCCTGGCGCCATTCGAGGCCGCCCTTGTCACCGTAGACCCGAATGCTTAGCGGGTTCTCCTCGCCCGCGCAGACCTGACTGGCAATCAACATCCCGCTGGCGCCCTGCGCCATCTTGAACAGCATGGCGGCGTCGTCATCCAGCTGACGACCCTCGACGTGCACACCGAGGTTGGCACACAGGTGAGTGATGGCTTGATCAGCGACAAACTCCGCCAGGGAAAACGCGTGAGTGCCGATATCGGCGATGCAGCCGCCCGCCCCGGACAACTCCCGCCGGCCGCGCCACTCGGCCTGCTTGTTGCCCTGCCCGGCCACATCCTGGCTGAGCCAGCCCTGAGGATATTCCACCAGCACCTTGCGCACGGTTCCGATGACGCCGCTGCGCACCATGTCCCGCGCTTGCCAGACCATCGGGTAGCCGAGGTAGGTATGCGCCAACCCGTACAGCCCGGCGCTGTTGTTCAATCGAGCTTTGAGGTCCTGCAGTTCCGCGAGGCTCAATGCCGCGGGTTTCTCGCTGAACACATGAAAACCTGCGGCCAGTGCTTCGCTGGCGACCGGTGCATGCAGATGGTTAGGCGTCACGATCACCAGCAACTCCATGCGATCTTCGGCGGGTAGCGCACGCTCGGCTTCGAGCATCAATTGCCATGTGCTGTAACAGCGCGACTGAGGCAGGCCCAAGCGGATGCCAGTTCGCAGGTTGTTCTGCGCATCGCGACTGAAGGCTCCGCACACCAGCTCAAAGCGGCCATCGAGCCCTGCGGCCTGGTGGTGCGCTTGGGCGATAAACGAGCCCTCTCCGCCACCGACAAAGCCCATTCTTATTTTAGGTATCACTGTGTTCATCGCTGACCTTCTCTGTCCGGCGCGGATGGAAGCTGTTTCCAGCCAGATGTAACCGGTTACATTTGAGCAGGAATTTAGGCGCTGAAGCGAGAGCTGTCAAATCGATCATCCACGCTCGCAAGGATTCAAGCGCAGGCAGACCTGCTGTAAGCTCGCCCGACGTTCAGTTCAGACATGAGGTGGTTTTGTCCAATATTCGTGAAGTCGCCCGGCTCGCCGGCGTTTCGGTCGCCACCGTATCGCGCACCCTGAAATCGCCCGAGCGTGTGCGCCAGGCCACCCGAGACAAAGTCACTGCTGCAGTCGAGCAAGCCGGTTATCGCCCCAATCTGATGGCCGTGCAGTTCCGCTCACGGCGCACCGGCAATCTGGTGATTCTGGTTCCAAAGATTGCTAACAGCTTTTTTGCCCGGGTGATCAGCGGCGCGCAATCGGCTGCCCAGGCCGCCGGTTACCGACTGCTGCTATGCGATACCCAGGGGCGCGAAGAGATCGAGCGAGAATTTGCCGAGCTGGTCTACGCGCATCAGGCCGATGGCGTGATTCAGTTGCGCGCCTATGACCCCTTCCCGACCGACAGCGCTGAGCCGCCGCCGATGGTCAACGCCTGTGAAGTCATCCAGGGCGGACGCCATCCCACCATCAGCCTCGACAACCATGCGGCGGCCAAGGCCATGACTGAACACTTGATCGGTTTGGGCCATCAGCGGATTGGCCTGATCAAAGGCCCTCAACACAGCCCCCTTACCCAAGCGCGCGTAACGGGTTATCAGGCGGCGCTGGCCAAGGCAGGCATCCCCAGCGACCCGGCGATCATCTGCCACGGCGATTTCAGCTTGCGCGCCGGCTACGACGGCGCTGCCACGCTGCTGACGCTAAGCGATCGCCCGACTGCGCTGTTTTGTGAGAACGATGAGATGGCCATCGGTGCGCTCAAGCGCATCAAGGAAGCCGGCCTGCGGGTGCCCGAAGATATCTCGGTGGTGGGCTTCGATGATATTCCGTTGGCCCACTACTGCGATCCGCCCCTGACCACCATCGCCCAACCCGCCGAAGGTTTTGGCCGCAAGGCTGTGGAGATGTTGATCAACCTGATCGAGAAAAAGATCAATCCTGAGCAGCATGTGATTCTGCCTTTTGAACTGACGATACGTGAAAGTTCGGCTGCGCCTTCAGTCCGTCAGACCAGCTGAGTTACAGAGCCGATACAGCTTCCGCCGTCTGAATCACTTCCCGCCGGTCACATCCAGAAACGTACCAGTGACAAACGATGCCTCCGCGCTCGCCAGCCAAAGAATGGCCCGCGCAACCTCCTCCGGCTGCCCGCCTCGGCCCATGGGTATCGAGTCCTTGACGCGATCGACGCGTCCCGGTTCGCCGCCACTGGCGTGCATGTCGGTGTAGATATGGCCGGGGCGGATGCAGTTGACGCGTATGCCTTCACGCGCGACTTCCTTGGCCAGGCCGATGGTGAAGGTTTCCAGCGCGCCTTTCGACGCGGCGTAATCGACGTATTCATTGGGGCTGCCGAGACGCGCCGACGCCGAAGACACATTGATCACCACGCCGCCCGGGCCGTTATGCCGGTGCGACATGCGCTTGATGGCCTGCTGGGCGCACAGGATCGGCCCGATGGCGTTGACGGCAAAGATGCGTTGCATCCGCGCGAAGTCGAGGTCTTCAAGACGCGATTGCCTGGCCAGCATCCCGGCATTGTTGACCAGCACATCGATGCGTCCGAAGGTGCGGTCGATGGCCGCGAACAATTCGGCGACCTGTTCGGGATCGGCGCTGTCGGCGCGCACGGCCAACGCCCTGCGCCCCGCGGCTTCCACATCTTCGATCACCGTTCGCGCCGCGGACTCGTTGGCCACATAGCTGATGGCGACGTCATAGCCCTGGGCGGCGGCGAGTCGGGCCGTAGCGGCGCCCACCCCGCGGCTGCCACCGGTGATCAGAATCAATGGTGCCTGCGAAACTTCATTCATGAACCTGGCTCCTGGACAGTCGGCCGTGTCAGCCGATGATGAAAATGCCGCTGACGATCACCACGCACGCCAATATCCGCCGGGCGCTGAGTGCTTCGCCGAGAAACAGATAGCCGATCAACGCTGCGAACAGCACGCTGGTTTCGCGCAATGCCGACACCGCGCCCAGCGGCGCTTCGTTCATTGCGTAGATGACGATGGCGTAGGCCAGCAACGAGACCAGCCCGCCGATGACGGCGGCTGACGTTCCGGGACGCAGGGTGAACAGGCTGCGGGCATCACGAATGGCGATGTACACCGCAGGCATCAGCACCCCCCACAACGCGCACATCCACACTGTATAAGCGAGCGGCGCGCCGGACAGCCGGGCGCCGATACCGTCGACAACGCTGTAGGCGGCGATAAAACAACCGGTGCCCAATGCGTAAGGCAGGCTCGGCACCGACAGCCTGCGCCCGCTAAAGGCCAGCGAAATAATCCCGCCGGACACCAGTGCAACGCCAAGCAGTTGGCCGGGCGCGATGCGTTCACCGGCGAAAACGGCGGCACCGAGGGTGATCAGCGCGGGCGACGATCCACGGGAAATCGGATAGACCTGGCCCAGCTCGGCGACCCTGTAACTGCGCACCAGAAACAGGTTGTAGCCGACATGCAGCAGCGCCGAGAGCACCGCGTAACCCCAACTGGCGGCGGCGGGCATCGGCATGAACGCGGCGGCGATGGCACAGGTGATCGCAATGGCAATGCACATCACCGTCATCGACCACAGCCGATCGGCACCGCCGCGCAGCAGCGCGTTCCAACTGGCATGCAGGAGTGCGGCGAAAAGTACCAGGATCACGATATGAGTAGGCATGGGCGCCATATTAGGTAAGGCAATCAGCGGACTGAAGCGAAGTCTCCTCACTGTGTCATGAGCAAATCCTCATGAATCCACTCAACGGACTTTCATCGCTTCGCTCATCAACCACTGGCGAAAGCTGACAATGTGCGGCTGCGCTTCGATACCCTTCGGACAGACAAAATAGTAGGCCAGCGGCGACGCGAATGGCACGTCGAACAGGCGCACCAGTCGGCCATCGGCAATCTCGTTCTCGACGTGGCCGCTGCGCACCAACGCCACACCCTGACCGAGTAAAGCCGCTTCGACCGTCATGTTGGTGTCGCCAAACCGGACGCTTTCACGAACGGGCGAGAACCCCAGCCCGATCGCTTCGAACCAGGCCTCCCATTTCGGCACCAACTCGGCGCCATCGCGGGTCAGCAGCGGAAAGTGCAGCAGTTCGGCCGGGCTGTGCGGCATGCCGATGCGTTGCAGCAATTCGGGACTGGCGACCGGAAACACCTGCTCGCCGAACAGAAATTCCGCATAAAGACCGGGGTAATTGCCCTTGCCCAGGCGGATCGCCACGTCCGCCTGGCCCGCGGCGAAATGGATGATTTTGTCTGTGGTGTCCAGCGCCACCAGCAGCTCGGGGTGCTGCCGCGACAGACTCGGCAAACGCGGCAGCAGCCATTTCAGCGCAAAGGAATACGTCGTGCTGACGCTCAGCCGCACCCTGCCCTTTTGCTCGCGCAAGTCAGCCAGTGTCGCCTCCAGACTGATGAAAAATTCCCGCACGATCGGCGCCAGTGTCGCCCCCGCGGCGGTGAGGCGCAACGCCTTGCCACGCTCGAACAATGGCAGCCCCCACAGCGCTTCGAGGTGTTTGAGCTGATGGCTGACCGCGCTCTGGGTCACATGCAGTTCTTCGGCGGCAGCGGTAAAAGTCGGGTGCCGGGTGGCAACTTCAAAGGCACGCAAGGTCGCGGTCGGCGGGAGATCTTTCATGGGCCTGTCATCCAATCGAATTGTCGGCGACGAGCTGAGCATGAATAAGCGCTCATGATCAAGCCGTGACGCTTTTTTGCGCAGGGAGACGTTTTCATTGATGCGTCGCTTTTGCCGTTCTGTGCGCCACGTCCCGTTTCAGGGCTCCCGCATACCTGCGCAGCGGTGGTAGTTTGTAAGTGCATGTGTCCTGAGGTTCAGGTACGACTTATTTATCACTCTGCAAAGGAATGCCTTTCGCAATGAATGTCCCTTTCAAAAAACTCGCGGCCACCACACTGATGCTGGCCGGCCTCGCCGTCTTCACCGCGCCTGCACAAGCCAACATCACCGCGCAGCAAAGCGCCGAAATACTGAAAACCTACAACGCCGCGTCAGTGACTGATTTCCATCAGTTCCTCACTGAGCTGGGCAAAAGTGATCTGGCGAAAAAAGCCGAGATCAGCCCGGCCATCGGCGCCTATCTCGGCAAAAAAACCCTGACCGCTGAACAGCAGAACGAGATCTATCGCCTGCTCGGTCTGTACACGCGAGTGAAATACAGCGCTGCGGCCACCGAAACCCTGCGTGAGCTGGTCGAAATCCCGACCTATCGCAAGGACGGCGTTGAGCAGCACGACAACCCGGAATTCATCAAGATAGCCGCGAAGATCAAGAGCCTGGCCGAGTCGTTCGGTCTGAAATTCCGCAATATTGACAATCGGGTCTACGAGATTTCCCTCGACGGCAGCGGTGATGAAGTCGTGGGCATTCATGCGCACGCCGACGTGGTGCCGGTGACTCCGGAAAACTGGGTGCTCAAGGACGGCACCCGCCTCGACCCGTTCAAGATCACCCTGATCGGCGATCGCATGTACGGTCGCGGCACTGAAGATGACAAGAACGGCATCGTCGTCACCCTCTACGCAATGAAGGTGATCAAGGAAGAAAAGCTGCCGCTGGTGCGCAACTTCAAGCTGCTGGTCGACACCACCGAAGAAACCACCGGTGACGCGATCCCCTACTATTTCGAACGCAACCCGACGCCCAACTACAACCTCGCGCTGGACGGCGGTTACCCGGTGGTGATCGCCGAAAAAGGTTACGGCACGGTCATGGCCAACTTCGCCAAGCGTAAAGGCGAAGGCAACGGTGCAGAAATCGTCGCGTTGACCGGCGGCATGGCGACCAATCAGATTCCATCTGCCTCGGTAGCCACCTTGCTCACCGACAAGCCTGCCGAACTGGCCGCGAGCCTGCAAAAGGCCGGTAGTGAATACGCCAAGCGCAATGGCGGCGATTTCCAGGTCAGCGCCAAAGTCGATGGCAAGGACGTCAAACTGACGGTGACCGGTATGTCCGCGCACTCCTCCGAACCCGAGTCCGGGGTCAATCCGGTGGCGCGCATGCTCGACTTCATCAATAGCGTTGATGGCAAGGTCGCGCTCAAGCACAACCACATCACCGACGCCGCCCGTTACCTCGCCGACAACTGGGGCCTGGACTACCTCGGCAACAAGCTCGGTGTGGGTTTCTCCGACGCCTTCATGGGGCCGCTTACCACCTCGCCGACCTTCGTCGGCATGGACGACAAGACCTTCAAGCTCGCGGTCAATCTGCGTGTGCCGAAAGGCAAATCGCCCGAAAAACTGAAAGCCGAAATCGCCGACAAACTTGCCGCCTGGAGCAAGAAAACCCACGTCGCGGTGGCGTTCGATTATTCGGTCGCAGCACCGATGTACCGCAACCCCGAAGGTGAATGGGTCAAAGCGTTGCTGGCGGTCGCCACCGAAAACCTCGGTATGAAACACGAGTTCGGCACCTCTGCCGGCGCGACTTCGGTGCATGAACTGCCCAACGGCGTGCAGTTCGGTCTGGCCATGCCTGACGTGAAATACACCGGCCACACCGACGGCGAATTCAAGACCGTCGAGCAATTCCAGCTGGACCTGCAAATCGTCACCGAAATGATCGGCCGCATCGGCCAGTTGCCGAAACTCTGATTGGCTCGCCGGGCCCGCTGCAATGGTGGGTTCGGCGTTTAATTGCCGCGTAACCTGTGGGAGCCAGCCTGCTGGCGATGGCGGTGGGTCTGGCAATGAAAGTGTCGCCTGTGCGTCCGCCATCGCTTGCAGGCAAGCTCCCACAGGGATCGCGTGCACCACCAAACCAGCAACCGAAAATCAAAAGCCCCTCACCCTAGCCCTCTCCCGGAGGGAGAGGGAACAACCGTGGTGAATGTGCGCGCTGCGCCAACCTGAAATAACGCGTCGAACACAAACTTCAAAGCCAACCCAAATCGGCCCCCTCTCCCTCGGGAGAGGGCTGGGGTGAGGGGCGAATCCAAAACAAATCCCAAGCCAAGCGCCCGCTCCTAACCACTCATTACAATGAGCGAAGCTCGAGTGCCCTTGATCTTGCCTAACCGGCGACATCGGAAGGCTGAGTGGAGGGATTGATCCGGGCGTGGGAGCGCAGCGACCGTACGACGAAGTCGTACACAGCGGAAGGAGGTGCAGCGCAGCAAACCGTAGCCGCTGCGCCCGGATCGATCCCGGAGCGAAGGGACCCGAGCTTGCGAGGGCCGAACGCAGGAGCAAGCCTTTTTGGGTACTTTTTCGGCGTCTGGAAAAAGTGCCTCGCCGTAAGGGCGAAACCCTATGCCGCCGTTACCGCAGCAACGGATATGTACTCAAAATCAACGCCTCAAAGAAAGCCATCACTCGGTAACCCCGACAAATCGCGATCATTGCACGCCACGCAACAGATCATTGCCCACAAACCTATTGATAGCCCCCTAACGAAAGGTGCACGCTAGAGGGCTGATCACGGTCTTATATCATTCCGAATGATAGTTACCTTTGCTTCATTCGATTCGTGCCATCACACCCCGCCGAGCATCATCCGCCCATCTTCAATACTTTGGCGGATGCATCCATGGAACATTCACTCAAACATTTGCGCTTCCCGTTGGCCCTTTTGGCCGTACTGGTGATGAGCGCCTGCGGCAAAACCCCGGAGACCACCGCTGCCATGCCACCTGCAAAAGTCAGCGTGGCCAAGGTGCTGGAACAACCGGTCAATGAGTGGGACGAATTCACCGGGCGCCTCGAAGCGCCGGAAACCGTTGAAATCCGTCCACGGGTCTCCGGCCAGATCGATCAGGTAGCCTTCACCGAAGGCGCACTGGTCAAGAAAGGCGACCTGCTGTTCCAGATCGACCCGCGTCCGTTCCAGGCCGAGGTCCGCCGCCTCGAAGCCCTGGTCGCCCAGGCCCGCGCCACCGCCACCCGCAGTGAAAACGAAGCCGCGCGCGGCGAACGTCTGCGCAGCAGCAACGCGATCTCCGCCGAACTGGCCGATTCGCGCACCAGCGCTGCCCAGGAAGCCCGCGCCGCCGTTGGTGCCCTGCAAGCGCAACTGGATCTGGCCAAACTGAACCTGAGCTTCACCCGCGTCACCGCGCCGATCAGCGGCCGCGTCAGCCGTGCCGAGATCACCGCGGGTAACCTGGTGACCGCCGACACCACTGCGCTGACCAGCGTCGTCTCGACCGACAAGGTCTACGCCTACTTCGACGCCGACGAGCGTGTGTTCCTCAAGTACACCCAACTGGCCCGCAACGGTCAGCGCGGTGCAACGACCCCGGTGTACATGGGCCTGTCCAACGAGGACGGCAATCCGCACCTCGGTCAGATGAACTTCGTCGACAACCAGGTCAACCCGAAAACCGGCACCATCCGTGGCCGCGCGGTGTTCGACAACACTGACGGCACCTACACTCCGGGCCTGTACGCACGGCTGAAACTGGTCGGCAGCGGCACCTACAACGCCATGCTGATCAACGACGAAGCCGTCGGCACCGACCTGGGCAAGAAATTCGTGCTGGTGATGGATGCGGATAACAAAACCGCCTACCGCCCTGTCGAGCTCGGGCCGAAAATCGAAGGCCTGCGCATCGTCCGCACCGGTCTGCAAAAAGACGACACGATCATCGTCAAGGGCCTGCAGCGGGTGCGTCCCGGCTCGCCAGTCACCCCTGAAGTGATCCCGATGGCCAGCGAGCAGACCCTCGCCGCCCTCGCCCAACAACGTCAAGCGCTGGAAGCCAGCAACCTGCCCAAAGTCGCCCCTGCCAAGGGTGCGTCGGGTTCGGCTGCGAAGCTGGCTGCTACGACCCCACGCGGTTAAGGGACGACAACTCCGATGAATTTTTCCCAATTCTTCATTTCCCGGCCGATCTTCGCAGCGGTGCTGTCGCTGTTGATCCTGATCGCCGGTGCGATCTCGCTGTTCCAGTTGCCGATCAGCGAATACCCGGAAGTCGTACCGCCCACCGTGGTGGTACGCGCCAACTTCCCGGGCGCCAACCCCAAAGTCATCGGTGAAACCGTGGCTGCGCCTCTGGAGCAAGCCATCACCGGCGTCGAGAACATGCTGTACATGTCCTCGCAATCGACCGCTGACGGCAAGATCACCCTGACCATCACCTTCGCCCTGGGCACTGACCTGGACAACGCGCAGGTACAGGTGCAGAACCGCGTAACCCGGACCGAGCCGAAACTTCCAGAAGAAGTGACGCGCATCGGTATCACCGTCGACAAGGCTTCGCCCGACCTGACCATGGTTGTGCACTTGACCTCGCCGGACAAGCGCTACGACATGCTCTATCTGTCCAACTACGCGATCCTCAACATCAAGGATGAGCTGGCGCGTCTCGGTGGTGTCGGTGACGTGCAGCTGTTCGGCATGGGCGATTACTCGCTGCGTGTCTGGCTCGATCCGAACAAGACCGCTTCGCGCAATCTGACTGCAACCGACGTGGTCACTGCGATCCGTGAGCAAAACCGTCAGGTGGCTGCCGGCCAGCTCGGTGCGCCCCCTGCCCCGACCGCGCAAAGCTTCCAGTTGTCGATCAACACCCAGGGCCGTCTGGTCACTGAGGAAGAGTTCGAAAACATCGTGATTCGTGCTGGCGACGACGGTGAAATCACCCGCCTGAAGGACATCGCACGCGTCGAGCTCGGCTCCAGCCAGTACGCGTTGCGTTCGCTGCTGAACAACCAGCCGGCCGTGGCGATTCCGATCTTCCAGCGCCCGGGCTCTAACGCCATCGATATCTCGAACGAAGTGCGCGGCAAGATGGAGGAGCTGAAGAAAGGCTTCCCGCAGGGCATGGACTACAGCATCGTCTATGACCCGACGATCTTCGTGCGCGGCTCGATCGAGGCGGTGGTTCACACCCTGTTCGAAGCGCTGATCCTCGTGGTGCTGGTGGTGATCCTGTTCCTGCAGACCTGGCGCGCCTCGATCATTCCGTTGGTGGCGGTGCCGGTATCGTTGATCGGTACGTTTGCGGTGATGCACCTGTTCGGCTTCTCGCTCAACGCCCTGTCGCTGTTCGGCCTGGTATTGGCCATCGGTATCGTGGTGGACGACGCCATCGTGGTGGTGGAGAACGTCGAGCGAAATATCGAACTCGGCCTGACACCGGTCGAAGCGACCAAACGGGCGATGCGTGAAGTGACCGGCCCGATCATTGCGACGGCGCTGGTGCTGTGTGCGGTGTTCGTACCGGCCGCGTTCATCTCCGGTCTCACCGGGCAGTTCTACAAGCAGTTCGCCCTGACGATCGCCATCTCGACGGTGATCTCGGCCTTCAACTCGCTGACCCTGTCGCCAGCGCTGGCCGCTGTCTTGCTGAAAAGCCACGACGCGCCGAAAGACCGCTTCTCGAAAGTGCTCGACAAGATCTTCGGTGGCTGGCTGTTCCGCCCGTTCAACCGCTTCTTTGATCGTGCCAGCCATGGTTACGTCGGCACCGTGCGCCGGGTCATCCGTGGCAGCGGCATCGCCCTGCTGCTGTACGCAGGCCTGATGGTGCTGACCTTCTTCGGTTTCTCCAGCACGCCGACCGGTTTCGTACCCGGCCAGGACAAGCAATACCTGGTGGCCTTCGCGCAACTGCCGGACGCCTCGAGCCTGGACCGCACCGAAGACGTGATCAAGCGCATGTCTGACCTGGCGCTGAAACAGCCAGGCGTGGAAAGCGCCGTAGCGTTCCCGGGCCTGTCGATCAACGGCTTCACCAACAGCCCGAACGCAGGCATCGTCTTCGTCACCCTGAAACCGTTCGACGAGCGTAAAGACCCGAGCATGTCCGCCGGTGCAATCGCCGGGGCCTTGAACGGTCAGTACGCGAACATTCAAGAGGCGTACATGGCGATCTTTCCGCCACCGCCGGTTCAGGGTCTGGGCACCATTGGTGGTTTCCGTCTGCAAATCGAAGACCGTGGCAACCTCGGTTACGACGAGCTGTACAAAGAAACCATGAACATCATCAACAAGAGCCACAACGTGCCGGAACTGGCCGGCCTGTTCACCAGTTACACCGTGAACGTGCCGCAGGTCGATGCTGCTATCGACCGCGAAAAAGCCAAAACCCACGGCGTGGCCGTCAGCGACATCTTCGACACCCTGCAGATCTACCTGGGTTCGCTGTATGCCAACGACTTCAACCGCTTCGGGCGCACCTATCAGGTCAACGTTCAGGCTGAGCAGCAGTTCCGCCTCGAGTCGGACCAGATCGGCCAGCTGAAAGTACGCAACAACAAAGGCGAGATGATCCCGCTGGCGACCTTCATCAAGGTCAGCGACACCTCGGGGCCGGATCGCGTGATGCACTACAACGGCTTCATCACCGCAGAGATCAACGGTGCCGCCGCCCCCGGCTACAGTTCCGGCCAGGCCGAAAAAGCCATCGAGAAACTGCTCAAGGATGAATTGCCGAACGGCATGACCTACGAGTGGACCGACCTGACCTACCAGCAGATTCTGTCCGGCAACACCGCGCTGTTCGTGTTCCCGCTCTGCGTACTGCTGGCGTTCCTGGTGCTCGCCGCACAATACGAAAGCTGGAGCCTGCCACTGGCGGTGATCCTGATCGTACCGATGACCCTGCTGTCGGCTATCACTGGCGTGATCATCTCGGGCGGTGACAACAACATCTTCACCCAGATCGGCCTCATCGTACTGGTGGGACTGGCCTGTAAGAACGCGATTCTGATCGTCGAGTTCGCCAAGGACAAACAGGAAGAAGGTCTCGACCCGCTCGCCGCGGTACTGGAAGCCTGCCGTCTGCGTCTGCGGCCGATCCTGATGACCTCCTTCGCGTTCATCATGGGTGTGGTGCCACTGGTGTTCTCCAGCGGTGCCGGTGCCGAAATGCGTCATGCCATGGGTGTGGCGGTGTTCTCCGGGATGCTCGGGGTGACCTTCTTCGGTCTGTTGCTGACGCCAGTGTTCTACGTGCTGATTCGTAACTTCGTTGAACGCAGTGAGGCCCGCAAGGCCGCCAAAGCGCACAACCTTCCAAAGCCACTGGAGGCGCATCAATGAGTCTGAAAGTCTTCCTGCCGAGCCTCTTGGTGCTGGCCCTCAGCGCCTGCGCCGTCGGCCCCGACTACAAGACCCCAGCCACGGAGGCGGCCAACATCACGGCCGCCACCGACGGCGCCGCCGGGCAAAAGAACTTCGACCGGTCGAAATTCGAAGGCATCTGGTGGCAGCAATTCGATGACCCGACCCTCAACCAGTTGGTCACGCAATCGCTGCAAGGCAACCGTGAACTGCGCGTAGCGTTCGCCCGTTTGAAAGCCGCTCGGGCGATCCGCGACGATGCCAGCAACGACGCGATGCCGACCATCACCAGCCGTGCCAGCAGTGATTTGGGTAAAGGCCAGATTCCCGGCCAGACCACCGACCGGGTCAACAGCGAACGCTACGATCTGGGCCTGGACATGGCCTGGGAACTGGACCTGTTCGGGCGCATCCAGCGCAATCTGGAAGCCAGCGACGCCGACCAGCAGGCGGCCGAAGCCGACCTGTATCAACTGCAAGTCACGATGATTGCCGAACTGGTCGACGCTTACGGGCAACTGCGCGGTGCGCAACTGCGCGAAAAGATCGCCGTGGCCAACCTGAACAACCAGGTGGAATCACGCAAGATCACCGTCAGCCTGCGTGATGCCGGTGTCGGTGATCAGCTCGACGTGGAACGCGCCGATGCGCGCCTGGCCAACGTCGAAGCGACCGTGCCACAGTTGCAGGCGGAACAGGTGCGGCAGAAAAACCGCATCGCCACCCTGCTCGGTGAGCGTCCGGACAAGCTGACCGTTGACCTGAGCCCGAAAGACCTGCCAGCGATTGCCAAGGCCTTGCCGATCGGCGATCCGGGTGAATTGCTGCAACGTCGCCCGGACATCCTCAGCGCGGAGCGCCAACTGGCCTCGGCCACGGCACGCATCGGCGTGGCCAAGGCCGATCTGTTCCCACGGGTCAGCCTCAGCGGCTTCCTCGGCTGGACGGCCGGGCGCGGTTCGCAGATCGGTTCGTCGGCCGCCAATGCCTGGGCCCTCGGCCCGAGCATCACCTGGGCTGCGTTTGACCTGGGTAGCGTGCGAGCCCGTTTGCGCGGCGCCGATGCCGAAGCCGAAGGCGCACTGGCGACCTATGAGCAGCAAGTGCTGCTGGCGCTGGAAGAATCGGAAAACGCCTTCAGCGATTACGGCAAGCGTCAGCAACGGTTGATCTCGTTGATCCGCCAGAGTGAATCAAGCCGCAAGGCTGCCGACCTCGCTGAAATCCGCTACCGCGAAGGCACCACCGACTTCCTCGTGTTGCTCGACGCACAGCGTGAACGGCTGAACGCCGAAGACAGCCAGGCCCAGGCCGAAGTCGACCTTTATCGCGGCATCGTCGCAATCTACAAAGCCCTCGGCGGCGGCTGGCAGCCGGAGACCGTCGCCAGCAAATAACCGATTTTTAAAGAGCTCCTTTGGTTGGCCGCAACCAACCAATTCTTTTGCCCCGCGTATCATTCGGTCGCGGGGTTTTTTTCATGATCCTCAAGCACCGTCACGGTAGCAGTGGTGCCCGCCCGCAGACGGTTTTTCCCGGCATAGTCGCCGTCGATCTCGATCCGTACCGGCACCCGCTGCGCCAGTTTTACCCAGGTGTAACTCGGGTTGATGTTGGCAAGCAGCCGACTACCCGGTGCGTTTTCCCGGTCGGCGATGGCAAAGGCGATGCTCTGCACCGAACCGCCAAAGGTTTCCCCGCTCATCAACTGCACGCGGACCCGGTCTCCCTCGGCGATGCGCGGCAGTTTGGTCTCCTCGAAGTAACCGCTGACATAGAACGAATCACTGTCGACCAGCGCCATCAGTGCACCACCCGCTGTTGCGTAATCGCCCTGACGGGTCAACAGGTTGGTGACATAGCCGCTGACCGGCGATTCGACGCGAGTGCGCTGCAGATCAAGTTCGGCCTGGGCCAATGCGGCAACCGCCAACTGAACATTGGCCTCGGCTAGCCCAAGATTGGCTTGATTGCGTAACAGGTCCGCCTGGGCAACCGCGACATCGGTTCTGGATTTCTCCCACTCCTCACCGGAAATCGCAAAGCCCTGCTTGAGCGTACGCCGTCGACGCTCCTCGCTTTGGCGTTGCTTGAGCAGGGCTTCGCTGGCGACGATTGCCGCTTGGGACTGCCCCAACGATGCCCGGGCGACTTCGACCGAGCGCCGCGCATGCTCCACTGCCAGACGATAACGGGCCGGATCGATCTCCATCAGCAGCTGCCCCTTGTCGACATGCTGGTTGTCCTGCACCGCCAGGCTGACAATGCGCCCCGAAACATCCGCCGACAGCGTCACTACATCCGCCCTCACCCGCGCATCCCGTGTCCATGGCGCACGGGTGTAATACTCCCAGGCAAACCAGCCCAGCACGATGGCCAACACCACCACCGCCAATGTGACCAACCGCGCAAATAACACTTTCAAGGCATCAGGCTCCCATCAACAGAATCAGCGTCGCACAAACGCACGCATACAAGGCGCCTTCAAACAGCGCTTCGTGCCAGACCAGACGCAGCACGCCGAGGCGGCGCAGGCCCCAGTCCAGTACCACGAATATCGGTATGGCCAACAACAACGCCTGGGCAATGGGCGGCAGATAGACACCGCCAATTTCAAAATCAATGGGCAAGGGCCGGCTCTCCTTCCGGAATCGAGCGTTCGATGAATTCACCGTGACGCTGCAGGAATGACACGATAATCAAAAGGGCTACGCGCATACGAAATACCGACCACAGATGTTCATGGCTGGCGACATGCAGATCGTCCAGTTCATCGCCCAATGCACGTAACGTCGTCAGCAATGAGGCCAGTTGCACCTCCTCGCGCCCGGCGACAAAACGCCCGGTCTTGCGCAGGGCAGACGCCAGATGCTGACTGAATGCATCACTGAGCAAGGCATTGTTTTGCGCTTGCTGGCGCAACTGATGCATCGCCACACCCAGCGCCACGCACGCCAGGCTGACTTCATACAGTTGTTGCATGGCCCGGGTGTTCGCCGCAGGCAGCAGACCGAGCATGCTGGTCAGGCGATCGACCATACGGCTTTCGAAGGCGAACTGTTCTTCACCGGTCGGCGCAGTTTTGCTCAGCGCATACACCTGCTCACGCGCTTCGTTATACAAGCGGCGCAAGCGCAATGCCGGGCGGAACGGAAAAATCAACGCATAGACCAGCAGCGCCAGCATTGCCGCGCTGACGTAGGCACCCGCAAATTCGAACCACTGAATCGCAGTATTCTGGCCGGTGCCGACGTTCTGCGGACCGATCATCAAAAAGCTCGACAACCCCAGGCCCATGGCAATGCCCGTCGTCGCCGGGTTCGCCAGTCCGATCGCGATGACATACAGCAGCGGCGCGAGCATCAAGGCCAACGGCTCGAAATCACTGATCGCCGGCACCAGCATGAACTGATAGAGCGCCGAGACCACCAGCGCCAGACCGAGGCCGCGGGCGTAACTCTGCGCAGCCATCAGCGGTCGCGGAAACGTTGCCATGAGCGAACACAGAATCCCCACCAGAATCATTCCGCCGCGTGCGCCGTCCCAGGCGGTTTCGATCCAGATCAATCCGGCCACCAGCAATGCCGTAAAGGCGCGAACCGCATTCATCGAAGCCAGGGTGAAATCCAGATGCAGGGGGCTGACCTGAGCGCGATAGAGCACGCTGGCCTCACGCCCCTCCTGGATCGCATCGCTCAGTTCCAGGATCTGTTCCAGTTGCTGCAGCAGCCGCGCCTGTTCCCAGCGTAACGCCCAGGCCAGCGAACGCAGGGTCGCGCTCATGTTTTCGGTCAGTTGCTCAGCCTCGTACGCCAGCCCTTCGAATTGCTGCTGCAGGGTGAAGAAATGCTGACGGCGCTCGCCGGACAACGAGCGCCCCTGCTCGGCCAATTCGTCGAAAAGTGCCAGTTCTTCACTGCGCAAGCGCTGCACCTCCAGCGGCAGATCACCCTCCCAGCGCTCGGTGAGCAGTTCTCGCTGGTGCCGTAATGCGGTGAGTCGTGAGGTCAGCAGCGTCAGTTGATTGCCGAGCAGCAGCACCAGATTGTTGGCACTGCGCAAACGCGGCGCATCGAAGTACAGATGACGACGCAATCCCTCCAGCGCGCTGATTTCCCCAAGCAATTGCTGCTGGCGTCGCTGAAAATCTTCTTCGCTTTCTTCGGTGCGCAGCACTGCCGCGGCATGCCTGGCCGCCAGTTTGATCACCTGATCGACCTTGGCGAAATAACCCTTGGCCACGGCTTGCGGTCGCGCCGTCAACAAGCTGACTACGCACACGCATGCCACGGCCAGCAGGGTTTCAGTCACGCGAGTTACCGCCAGTAAAAATGTCCCGTCCGGATCCGGAATCGCCAGCAGCGCGACGACCACCGCGGTGTAACCACTGAGCACGAATGCTTGTGAACTGGTGTAGCGCAGCAGCGTGCCACCGGCGGTGCACAGTGCCAGCCACAGCGCGAGAGTGGTGATAAAGGGCAATGGCGCCTGGGGAAAAATGGCCATGATCAGCACGGCGACAGCCGCACCGAGGGTCGTACCGATCACCTGGCCGAAGCTGCGCGCCAGCGCCATCCCGGCCAAGGGCTGACTGACGATGACCACCGCCATGATCGACCACTTGGGCTGGTCGAGGTCGAACACGAACGCCAGATACAACGTCAGTAAGCCCGCCGCAATGGTACGCAGGGCAAACAGCAGAACGGCCTGGCCGGGATGAATCACGGCCTTGAAGTAATTGAACAGGGCTTGCATGGGCATACTCAACGAAACGACTCCTGCAAGCGTAGACACTGCATCGCCGGCTTGGTGCTCAACTGAGCCGACGCAGCTCGTAGGACGATTCGCATGTAGAGGGTTTGACTGATCGCCCGTGCTGACCGAAGCTTGCCGCTCTGCTCAACAACGCCTGTTTCGGAAACCTGCATGCCTCAGTCTCGCCGCTATCTGTATATCAGCCTCGGCCTGGTGCTTATCGTCATCGTGGCCTGGGTTTCGCTACGTAGCACCGCCCCGGTGATCCCCGATGCGATCAAGCACGGTTACAGCGAAGCACTGAACGCCGCGCGCACCGGTGAACCGGGCGCGGCACGCCAGTTGTATCAGCAACTGGGCCGCCCGGACATTTCGGTCAAACGCCGCGTATGGCTGCACGGCGAGCTGCCCAACTACCCGAGCCCACAGGCGCTGAAACTGGCGGATACCGACCTGCAGAACGAAGCTCCGGAAGTACGCCTGGCCGCCATCAAGAGCGTGGTCGGGCTGGTCCCGGGCGGGCAACGCAGCCTGCTGTTGGGGCCGATGCTCGACGATGCCGATCAGAATGTGCGTTTTGCCGCTATCAACGCCCTCCTCGGCCTGACGCCGGACGAGCTGGGGCTGTATTTCGCGCCGCTGCAGCAAGCCATCGACGGTTGGGAGCAAACACTCAAGGCACAACCGGAAAGTGCCGCCAACTACGCGCAATTGGCGCGGCTGCACATTCACAACGCCGAACTCAAGCAAGCGCAAGTCGCTCTGGAAAACTCGCTGCGTCTGGAGCCGGGCAATCTGCCGGCGCTGGTCATGCAGATCGATGTCCTGGATCGTCAGGGCCAGAGCGACGCGGCCCGGCAATTACTGGCCCGGCAACTCAAGGCCCAGCCTGATTCGGCCTATCTGCAACATGCCCTGGGCTTGTGGTTGCTGCACCACGGCCAGCGTGAATACGCCCTGCTGGGTTTGTCCAAAGCCGTCGAGCTGGAACCGGACAACAAGGATTACCGCTACGACCTCGCGACCACGCTGCACAGCGCAGAAGAACTGGAGGCGGCCCAAAAACAATTGCAGGAAATCGTTCAGCGCCATCCCGCCGACCGCAAGGCCCGGGTTTTGCTGATCAATTACTGGAAAGAAAGCGGCCAGCTGCAAAATGTGCAGATTCTGCTCGCGCAACTCGAACAGCTGAACCCTGATGATCCGGCGTTGCAACAGGGTCTCTGAGCCTAAGAACCCGCAACATCCGCAAACAATAAGCGGAACTGCCATCACGGCTTAAGGTCAAGTAATTCAGGCCGACCCAATGCATCAATGGTCGCGCTTCCCTTAGTCATGAGAGGACATTATTTGTCTACTTCTAACGAGTTGATCAGTGCGAAAGCCGCTACCGGCATTGCGGGTCTGGATGACATCCTGGCCGGTGGCTTGTCTCGCGGTCATGTGTTTCTGCTGGAGGGTGAACCCGGAACCGGCAAAACCACGGTCGCTTTGCATTTTCTCCTGGCCGGCGCGAAAGCCGGCGAGCGCTCGTTGTACATCACGCTCTCGGAAACCGAGCACGAACTGCGCCAAGGCGCGCTGTCCCACGGCTGGACGCTGGACGAAAACATTGAAATCTTCGAGCTGACGCCGCCGGAAAGCCTGCTCAACGCCGAGCATCAGCAAAGTCTGCTGTACTCCTCCGACCTGGAACTGGGCGAGGCGACCAAGCAGATTTTCGAAGCGGTCGAGCGCTTCAAGCCGACCCGCGTGGTGCTCGACAGCCTCTCCGAGATCCGCTTGCTGGCGCAAAGCTCCCTGCGTTACCGCCGGCAGATCCTGGCCATCAAGCATTATTTCGTGCGCTATAACGCAACCGTGGTGCTGCTTGACGACCTGACAACCGAATCCCTCGATAAAACCGTGCACAGCGTTGCTCACGGGGTGATTCGCCTTGAGGAACTGACGCCGACCTACGGCGCCGAGCGGCGACGCGTGCGGGTGGTCAAATACCGCGGACAGAAGTATCGCGGCGGGTTCCATGATTTCACCATCATGGGTGACGGCGTGCATGTGTTCCCGCGGCTGGTAGCGGCCGAACACCGTGGCGAGTACGCGCGATTGCAGCTGTCCAGCGGCATCAAGGAAATGGACGCGCTGCTCGGCGGTGGCATCGAGACCGGCTCCAGCACTTTGATCCTTGGTCCTTCCGGTACCGGCAAGTCGCTGATCTCGATGATCTTCGCCGCAGCCGCTGTCGGGCGCGGTGAAAAGGCTGCGCTGTTTATCTTCGACGAAGAACTCGGCTTGCTGCATGAACGGATGAAGAACATCGGTATCGATCTCAAGGCGCTGCAGGCCACCGGCAATCTGCTGATCGAACAGGTGGACGCTGCCGAACTGTCGCCGGGCGAGTTCTCCCATCGCGTACGGCGTTGCGTCGACGAGCGCGAAATCAAGACAGTGGTGATCGACAGCATCAACGGCTATCAGGCTGCCATGCCCGAAGAGAACGCGCTGGTCCTGCACATGCATGAACTGTTGCTGTACCTGAACCGTAAAGGCGCGGCGACGTTCATGACCGTCGCCCAGCATGGTCTGGTCGGCGACATGCAAGCGCCGGTCGACATCACCTATCTGGCTGACACGGTGGTGCTGCTGCGTTATTTCGAAGCGCTGGGCAAAGTCCGCCGCGCGATTTCCATCATCAAGAAACGCACCGGCAGCCACGAATCGACCATTCGTGAATTCCGGATCTCGAAAGTCGGCATGACCATCGGTGAACCGCTGGAAGCGTTTCAAGGCGTGCTGCGTGGCGTCCCAACTTACCTCGGCGCGAACAATCCGCTGCTTCAGGAAGACAGCTTGTGAATCTCGAGGTGCCACTGGCCGAACGGGCGCTGATTCTGGCGCCCCTGGGTCGCGACAGTCAGATTGCGCTGAAGATACTCAATGAGGCCGGTTACGGCGGCGTCGTCACCCCCGCTCTCGGTGAGTTGTGTACACAACTGGACCTGGGTGCAGGTTTGCTGCTGGTTGCCGCCGAGGCACTGCGCGGGCCGGAAATGGAAACGCTGTTCGCCTGGCTGGAGCAGCAACCGGCGTGGTCGGATCTGCCGATCATTCTGCTGACCCACCACGGCGGACAGGAGCAAGACCCCTCGTCGCGCCTGAGCGATCTGCTCGGTAACGTGAGTTTCCTTGAACGCCCTTTTCATCCGGTGACGCTGGTCAGTATGGTCTCCGCCGCATTGCGCGGGCGACGACGACAATACGAAGCGCGCGATCGCCTGATTGACCTGAGCGAAAGCGAACGACGCCTGCAATCGACCCTCGAAACCCTCGAGCAACAGGTCGAAGAGCGCACCGCGCAACTGCGCCACAACGAAGAAGCGTTGCGCCAGTCGCAAAAAATGGAGGCCGTCGGCCAGCTCACCGGCGGCATCGCGCACGACTTCAACAACATGCTCACCGGGATCATCGGCAGCCTCGAATTGATCCGTCGGCGCTTGGCCCGTGGGCGAACCGAAGATCTCGACAGCCTGATCGATCTGGGCGTGACCTCAGCCAACCGCGCTGCCGGCCTGACCCATCGTCTGCTGGCTTTTTCGCGTCGCCAGTCGCTGGACTCCAAAGCCGTACAGATGAACACCCTGGTGCTGTCGATGGGCGAGTTGTTGCAGCGCAGCCTCAATGAAAGCATTCATCTGGAGATGCGTCTGGATGAAAACCTCTGGATCGCCGAAGCCGATCCCAATCAACTGGAAAGCGCCCTGCTCAACCTGGTGATCAACGCCCGTGACGCCATGCCCGACGGCGGCAAACTGCTGGTCGAGACCAGCAATCAGGTGCTGCATCGCGATTTCACCGAGGCCTACAGCAATCTCGAACCCGGCGATTACGTGATGCTCAGCGTCACCGATAACGGCTGCGGCATGCCGCAAAGTGTCATGAGCCGCGCGTTCGATCCCTTCTTCACCACCAAACCGATCGGCCAGGGCACAGGCTTGGGCCTGTCAATGATTTACGGGTTCAGCAAGCAGTCGCGCGGCCATGTTTCGATCGAAAGCGAAATCGATCAAGGCACCACGGTAAAACTCTACCTGCCGCGCTTTCGCGGTGAAGAGATGGTCAGCGACGATAAAGACGTTGAGCAATCGCCGGATGCGCTGGATGGCGAAACCGTACTGATCGTCGAGGATGATCCAGCGGTGCGCGTTCTGGTCTGTGCTGTGCTCAGCGAGCTGGGTTATGCCTACGTTGAGGCAGGCGACGCCGACACAGCGCTGCCGTTCCTCAATTCGACGCAGCGCATCGATCTGCTGATCAGCGACGTCGGTTTGCCGGGCATGAATGGCCGGCAACTGGCGGAAGTCGGCCGCCAGTACCGGCCCGGTCTGAAAGTGCTGTTCATCACCGGTTACGCCGAGCACGCCGCAGTGCGCGGCGGATTCCTCGATTCCGGCATGCAGATGATCACCAAGCCGTTCACCTTTGATCTGCTCACCGCCAAGGTGCGCGAGATGATCAAGAACTGACTGGCAATCCACGGCCCGCGCAAGCGGGCCAGGCAGTCAGGCCAGCAATTCCTGAATCTTTTCCTGCAGTACGTCCAGATCGAAGGGTTTCTCCAGAATGGGAGCCTTGTTGGTGATCGGGCTACCGGTCTCGCGGATTTCCTGCGGATAACCACTGATGAAGATCACTTTCAGATCCGGGCGCAGTTTGACGGCGGGCTCGGCAATCTGCACGCCGGAAATTCCGCCCGGCAAACGAAAGTCAGTGATCAGCATGTCCAGGTGCGGCTTGCTCGCCAGAATTTCGAACGCCTGCTCACCGTTTTCCGCCTGCAACACGCGATAGCCCTGCCCCGACAGATAATCTGTCAGAACCATCAAGATAACCGGTTCGTCTTCGACGACGAGTACTACATCTTGTGCATCTACGCTCATGGGAAGCCTTTGTTCGGTCAATAGCTGCTGATACGACCGTACGGTCAATCAGAGGTTGCGTCGGATATGCCGTTTTCCTGGATTGGCAGACAAACGCGAAACAGGGCGCCTTCGTTGATTTCACTTTCGACGACGATGGAGCCGCCATGGGCGGCGACGATCTGCTCGGAAATGAACAGACCCAGCCCGAGCCCGGCCACTACCGTCTTGGCGGAAACCCGTTCGAACTGTTGGAAAATGCGTTTCTGGTTCTCTTTGCTGATGCCGATGCCGTGGTCCTGGACCTCGATTCGCGCTTCCTCGCCCTCACGGTAGACGCGCACCTGAATCGGGCTGCGGCCGCCATAACGCAAGGCATTGGTCAGCAGGTTCGAGACCACTTGCTCGATACGGAACTCGTCCCAGTGACCTTCCACGGGGCCGAATACGGTCAACGACACTTCGGTCTCGGCGGCCTCGATCTGCTGCGCGAAGTTCTGCAACAGATTGCTCACCAGTTGCACCAGATCGAAACGGCTCGGGCGGATCGACAACTTGCCGGTACGAATACGCGACACGTCGAGCATGTCTTCGATCAGGCGAATCAGGCTTTTGATCTGCCGCTCATCGCGGTCGACCATGGCGTGCATCTTGTCGAGGGTGAACGCCGAAGCGTTGTCGCGGGCCAGGTGCATTTTGCGCAGCTGGGTTTCGAGGATCAGACCGTTCAGCGGCGTGCGCACTTCGTGGGCGACGATCGACATGAAGTCATCGCGCATACGCACGGCCTGCTCGAGGTCGGCCTGAGTACTTTGCAGTTGTTGCAGCAACGCTTCCTGTTCGCGACGGGCCTGCTCGAGCGCTTCGAGCTGTTGCTTCAACGCTTTGCTTTGGCGATACAGATCGACGAACACGTTGACCTTGCTTTTCACCGCATGGATATCCAGCGGTTTGTGCAGAAAGTCTACCGCCCCGCTCTCGTAGCCTTTGAACGCGTAGTTCAGTTCACGGCCGGCGGCGCTGACGAAGATGATCGGGATGTTCTTGGTTTTCTCGGTACCGCGCATCAATTCGGCGAGTTCGAAGCCGTTCATCCCCGGCATCTGCACATCGAGAATGGCCATGGCGAACTCGTGTTGCAGCAGCAACGACAACGCCTCATCCGCTGACAGGGCTTTGTAGACCGTGCGGTCTTCGCGCTTGATCAGCGCTTCGAGTGCCAGCAGATTTTCCGGCAGATCATCGACGATCAGCAGTTTGGCTTGGATGTTACTTAGCATGCGATTCGTTCCAGCTCGACAAGCAGACCGCTGATGTCGTGAATGGGTAGGACATGATCCGGCTGCCGAATGTTCATTGCAGCCTGAGGCATGGTGGCGACCTGTGCTTCGTTGGGGTCCTGGACAATGGTCAAACCGCCGCAGCGCTTGACGTAGGCAAGCCCGCGCGCGCCATCGTGATTGGCACCGGTCAGTAATACAGCGACCAGTGTGGGCCCGTAGGCGTCGGCCGCGGACTCGAACAGAAAATCGATCGAGGGCCGCGAATGGTGCAAACGGTCTTCCTGACTCAAGGAAAAGCTGTGGTCCATTTCGATCGACAGGTGATAACCGGGCGTGGCGAAATACACCGTACCGGCTTCGATATCCTGCTTGTCGGCGGCTTCGGTCACGGGCATTTGCAGACGTCGGGCGAAGACCTCAGCCAATTGGCTGCGGCGCTCTTCAGGCAGGTGCAACACGACAACGATCGGCAATCTGAAGCCACGGCGCAGCGGTCCGAGCAAGGTCAGCAGCGCCTCGACGCCACCGGCGGAAGCTCCGACCACAACGGCCTCGACACGAGGCAAAACCGCCGTTTCGTTCATGTTTTGCGGTAGATCCGTTCTTGTTTCACCAATGGTTCGAACCGATTGGCATAGCTGGAAAAATCCAGCGTCTCTTTGCTGCCCAGCACCAGAAAGCCGCGGTGACACAGCGACTCGTGAAACAGCCCGAACGCCCGGTCCTGGAGTTTCTTGTTGAAGTAGATAAGAACGTTTCGGCAGGAAATCAAATGGGTTTCGGAGAACACGCTGTCGGTGGCCAGACTGTGGTCGGCAAAGGTCACGTTTTCACACAAGGTCTTGTCGAAAATTGCATAGCCATAGGCGGCCGTGTAGTAATCGGCGAACGAGCGCTGGCCACCGGCCTGCTGGTAATTGGCGGTATAAGCGCGGACATTTTCCATCGAGAAAATGCCCTGCTTGGCCTTGTCCAGCGAACGCGGGTTGATGTCGGTGGCGTAGATGATCGTGCGGTCGAGCAGGCCTTCTTCGCGCAGCAGAATCGCCATCGAATAGACCTCCTCGCCCGTGCTGCAGCCGGCAATCCAGATTTTCAGCGAAGGATAGGTGCGCAGCAGCGGCACCACTTCGTTGCGGATGGCGAGAAAGTGCGAAGGGTCGCGAAACATCTCGCTGACCGGAATCGTCAGCAACTGCAGCAGCTGCATGAACGCCGTGGGGTCATGCAGCACTTTTTCCTGTAGCGCCGAAATCGTCGCGCACTCGAACTGGCTCAACGCGTGTTGCACCCGGCGCTTGATCGAAGCGCCGGAGTAATCGCGAAAATCGTAGCTGTACTTGAGATAAATCGCCTCGATCAACAGGCGCAGCTCGATTTCGCTGTTTCGTTCGGCGGGTGTACTGCGTTCCACTAAATGCGTTCCATTTTCGGTAACCACACACGAATCAGCGAGAACAGACGATCCAGGTCGATGGGCTTGGCCAGGTAATCATTGGCGCCCGCCTGCAGGCAGCGCTCCTGATCATCCTTCATGGCCTTGGCCGTGACCGCAATGATCGGCAGCTTGCGCCAGCGCGGATCCTTGCGGATTTCAATGGTGGCTTCAAAGCCGTCCATTTCCGGCATCATCACATCCATCAACACCAGATCGATGTCCTCGACTTCGTTGAGTTTATCAATCGCTTCACGACCGTTACGGCCGATCACCACGACTGCGCCTTTGGTCTCCAGGGCACTGGTCAGGGCGAAAATGTTGCGCACATCATCGTCCACCAACAGCACCTTGCGGCCCTCGAAGACTTTGTCGCGGCTGCGTGCGGTCTTGAGCATCTTCTGCCGTTCATGGGACAACTGCGATTCGACTTTGTGCAGAAAGAGTGTGACCTCATCGAGCAAGCGCTCCGGCGAGCGTGCGCCCTTGATGATGATCGAGCGCGAATACTTGCGCAGCTCGGATTCTTCGTCGCGGGTCAGGTTGCGCCCGGTGTAGACAATCACCGGCGGGAACGAGCAGATGTCCTCGGTGGACATGCGCTTGAGCAGGTCATTGCCGAGCATGTCCGGCAATTTCAGATCGATGACCATGCAGTCGTAGATCGTCGTGCGCAGCAGCTCCAGCGCATCCTGGGCCAGGCCCACTGCGGTGATTTCAATGTCTTCGTCGCCGATCAGCCGCGCGATGCTTTCGCGTTGCAGATCGTCATCCTCGACCAGCAGCACGCGTTTGACCTTTTGCGTCAGCTTGGCTTCGAGACGGGCGAATACGTCTTTGAGCTCTTCGCGGGTGGTCGGTTTGACCGCATAGCCGATGGCGCCCATGTGCATCGCTGCTTCGACGCGGTCTTCGACGGAAATCACGTGCACCGGGATGTGCCGGGTGCCGGCGTGTTCCTTGAGGCGTTGCAGCACGGTCAGACCGGAGTGGTCCGGCAGGCGCATGTCGAGCAGGATGGCATCCGGAACGAACTCTTTGGCCAGATCGTAACCTTCGTCCGCACCGTGGGCGACCAGGCACTGATAACCCAGTTCGTGCGCGAGGTCGTAAAGGATGTGAGCGAAATTCGGTTCGTCTTCCACCACCAGAATGCAGCGTGTGTTGAACGGTGCCTTGTCACGGTCATCGGCGAAACGCGGAATGTGCACCGGGGCCAGCGGTGACATATTGAGCGCCGGCGCTGCGGGCGCTGCTGGCGCAGGCGGCGTGAAAGTCAACGGCGCCGAGGCCACTTCAGCAGACTCGCTGTATTGAGTTGGCAGCAGCAGCGTGAACACACTGCCCTGCCCCGGCGTGCTGCTGACGCTGATCGAGCCGCCGAGCAAGGTCGCCAGATCACGAGAAATCGACAAGCCCAGACCGGTGCCGCCGTATTTGCGGTTAGTGGTGCCATCAGCCTGGCGGAACGCTTCGAAAATGCTTTCCTGCTGGTCGGGCGCAATACCGATGCCCGAATCGCGAACGATGAATGCAATACGGTCGTCGGGTTGGCCGGCGATGGTCAAGCTGACCGAACCCTTTTCGGTGAACTTCAATGCGTTCGACAGCAGGTTCTTGATCACTTGCTCCAGACGCTGGCGGTCGGTGTACAACATGGCCGGCGCACCCGGCTGCAGGTCGACAGTAAAAGCCAACTGCTTGTCGGCGGCCAAAGGCTCGAACATGTTGCGCAGGCCTTCAGCCAGGCGCCCGACGCTGGTGTTTTCCGGCAGCACTTCAAGCTTGCCCGCCTCGACCTTGGAAATATCCAGAATGTCGTTGATCAGGTTGAGCAAGTCGTTGCCGGCGGAATAGATCGACTCGGCAAACTTGACCTGTTCGGCGCTGAGGTTTTCCTGCGGGTTCTCCGCCAGCAACTTGGCCAGAATCAGCGAACTGTTCAACGGCGTGCGCAATTCGTGAGACATGTTGGCGAGGAATTCGGATTTGTATTTGCTCGAACGCTGCAATTCTTCGGCGCGTTCTTCCAGTTGCACCTGGGCCTGATTGAGCTCGGTGTTTTTCTGGTCCATGGCATCGCGTTGCTCAGCCAGGGTTTGCGCCTGTTCGGCAAGTTGCTCGTTGGTCTGTTCCAGTTCGACCTGCTGGGTTTCCAGGTGCGCCTGGGATTCCTTGAGAATTCGCGACTGTTCTTCCAGCTCTTCGTTGGCGGTTTTCAATTCTTCCTGCTGAACTTGCAACTCTTCATTGAGCTGCTGGGTTTCAGCGAGCACTTCTTGCAGGCGCTGACGGTAACGCGCCGCTTCGATCGATGTGCCGATGTTGCCGGCAATCAGTTCCAGCAATTCGATGTCGCGCTGGGTCAGCGGACGCAGGAAACCCAGCTCGATCACGCCGTTGACCCGATCGTCGTCGCTGGTCGGCACCACCAGCACGCTGTGCGGCAAGCCTTCACCGAGGCCGGAGCTGACTTTGAAATAGTCGCTCGGCACCGAATCAAGACGAATCAGCCGCGCCTGCTGCGCCACTTGGCCAACGATGCCTTCGCCACTGAATATTGCCTGGTCCTGCTCTTCCCGTTCACGGGAGAACCCGTAAGTGGCTACGCGTTTCAGTCCGCCGTGCTCTTCGCGCACATACAACGCAGCCACAGCGCTGCCCAGATACTGCGCGCAGAATTGCAGAATATTGCGCCCCAACAGGTTCAGCGTCAGTTGCCCCAACACTTGCTCGGCCAGTTGTGTCTGGCCGTTGCGCAACCACGCCTGTTTTTCCAGGCGCTCGGCACTGGCCTCTTGGGCCGCCAAAGTCGCGCTATAGCTCTGCGAAAGATTGACCAGATCACGGCGACCGACATACGCCAGCAAGCCACTGATCACGCCGATAAACAGCAGATAAAGGCTGATGCTCCAGATCGTGGTACGCCGCACATCTTCATTGCGCGTAGCGCGCAACACTTGTTCGGTCTCGATGACGTCTTCGAACTGCTTGCGGATTTCGTCGGTCAGGCGCTTGCCGCGCCCGGCCTTGACCGCGCCACGATAATCGCCGCTGCTGCGTTGCAGATCGATCATCGATTGCGCGTAATTGGCCCACTCGACCTGCAACGCCTGCAGGCGGCGCAAACGATCCGTCTGCACCGGGTTGTCGGCGGTCAGCTCAAGCAGGGTATTGAGCGCCACGGCGATGCGCGGCTTGGCGGTCTCGTACGGGTCGAGGAAATGCTCGTCACCGCTGAGCAAATAGCCGCGCATGCCGGTTTCCAGGTCCACGGTGAGTTTCACCGCTTCGTTGGCGTTATTGATCACCCGGTCGGTGTGCTCCACCCATTGGATGACCGACAGCAAATAGGTGATCAGCGACACGAAGAACACGGCGCTCAGTGCGCCAACGCCCAAAGGCAGGCTGATGTTGCGAGTCAGGAGTTTGCGAAACCGTTGTTCATCAACCGAAGACGGAGAGGACATGAGGCAGCCTTGTCGAACTGTTGAAAAACGTGGAGTTTGCCCGAAAACCCCGGTCTGGATCCATTTTTCTGACACTTTTGATGGCAATTTCCTACATCCCCCCTGCACTCGGACGACGCCAACCGTTATCCTGTCGCAGCCTCGAGGCCCCTGCTTTTTTTGTATCAGGCCGGGAACTTGTGGCTATGCGCCACTTACTCATGCATGAGTCCGGTCATTTCGATCGACCGGTGTCCCCCCCGTTTTCTTGAGAGCCCTGCCATGTCTGCCACTCCACCCACCATCCTTGTCGTAGAAGACGACGCTATCGTGCGCATGCTTATTGTGGATGTGCTGGAGGAGCTGGAATACAAGGTGCTTGAGGCTGACGGCAGCGAGCAGGCTTTGGATGTTCTTCGGGACCAAACCAAGCAAATCAATCTGATGATGACGGATGTCGGACTGCCCGGCATGGATGGTCGCGAACTGGCGATCAAAGCGCGCGAACTGCGTCCTGCCCTTAAGGTCCTGTTCGCCAGTGGTTACGCGGAATCCATTGCTGTCCCTGAAGATATGCACATGATTGGCAAACCGTTTTCCATTGACCAGTTGCGCGACAAGGTAAAACAGATAATTGATTAAGCACAGAAATCAATACTACTGCCGCCTTTAATAAACTCGACATAAATACAATAATATTCGAGTAACTGAAAAACGCTCTCACACAAACCCTATTGATTACCACCCATTTAAAAAAGAGGATACGCCGAACTTACAAACCAACAACAAGCAGACTTATGAACACCAGACATACAAACTCTTTCAATCAACGCAATTTATCTCGGGCGACATATTCCATAGACTCCCAGCGCGATCACTCTCCAAGTGATAATCGTGAGCGCGAAGAAGTCGTTTATAAGCTCAGACAACGCGCTTCGGATCTTGCCCCCTCGCAAACCATTACCCTGGCCGGCGCAACCATTTCTCTGGAATCGGAATCATCCCTGGAAGATGCACTGCTTGCGGGTCGGCAGCTATTGCAAACATTGTCCGAACACGCCTCCTTCAAAAAACTCCTGGCCAAGTTACAACTTTCCGATCGCTTCATTTTTGAGGTAACGGCTGAAGGCAAAATGAATGCAATCAGCGGGAACAACACCACGGGGCTGGAAAACGCTTTCGTACTCGCGCCGGATTTGAAAGAAGACCTGCAAACTTTGGTTGAAATGGCAGCGTTGACCGGTGGCAAGATTTCCAACGCCGATCAGATTGATTTAGCGCAATGGCTGACATTCCATGGTTTTCTGATCCCGCGCAACGCTCTCGAAGTTTCCCGCCTGGTGGCATTCATGAATGCTGTGCCCACGCCAGGTCCAGTGTTTGGTCACTATCGGGAAATGATCAAGGCCAGCGAAGGCAACACGGCCACGCTGTCGGCGGCTCAACGCCGCGAGCTTCGTAAACTCATTGCCAGTTATACAAAAGGCCAGTCATTACTGGAGCATCTGTCAGAACGTGTTCTGGGTGGGCGATCGGCACCGTTCACACGCTCCGAAGCCGAAAACATCATTGATCAACTGATCTCCAGCCCAATCGCAGTGCATTGGGCGAACGCTTGCGTACGCGATCTGGGCTGGTATGGCGCGCAGCCGGATCAGCCACAGTCAGCAGCGTCGCGCAAACAAATAATCCTGACCTCACTGTTGCTGGATCTTCATCCGCAAGTCGGTGAGCAAGAGCCGCGCAATCATGTAGCCGGCTTTGATCTGTACGCTGCCGAACACCTGGAACAGTCTTTCGCAGACATACAGACCCGATTCGAAAATCACTTGATCGCGCATCATCGAGTGAGCCCGCGCAATGTCGCACTGGCCGCGCATTTATTACTGGCGGAGCCCGCGCCAGAGTTTCTCGTCAACCAACTGCCTGCGACGCTATTACTGGGTACACCGCAATGCGTCGAATACTGCCGAATTGTGGCGGTGCATGAAATCATAGCGCCCGGCTCAACCCGCTCGATGACCTACGCGCAGCTGCAACAACTTTCGACATTGGAACCTGCGACCGAATCGCGCAAGAAGCTCGACGCTCTGGCAGCGGTAGATCCTGTCATCGATTGGGCACTGCTCAACAAGGTCGTCGCGCCTGAGGACGTCGAGAAATCAGTGCCCGACGCCCTTAAAGTCGCTACAGATGCTTATGTGCAGCATGCCAGTACACTCGCCGCAAATGCTGAAACATTGAAACGTCCGCTGCCAACGCGCAAAAGCGTTGCACTGGACATTCTCGAGCACGTCGCCAAGGGTTGCACTTACCTTGAAAATGACGTGCTTGAGCAAGTACGCAATGTACCGTTGGAAGACGCTTATGACTCGCTGCGCTTTTCTCCGGTTGAACTGCACATGTCCAACGATCTTGCGACCGGCGACTGGGATCTGAAAAAAGGCGAAAGTATCTATAAAGCGTTTCCCGGCCTGCTGCGCAACCTGGTTTCGCCCGACGGCGAATTCCACCGCCAGTTCAATCGGGCCTATGTCACGCACATGCAAGCCATGCATACGCATTTGAAACAGGCCTTCTCGTTCTTGCCGCTGTCTGAACGGACTCGTTTGCTCAAAGGCAAGGTCACGATGTTCACCGTAAGACCCTCGGTCGCGAAACTTCAGACCCTCACGAATTTGCCGGTCAATCCCATTGCCTCGGTCATTGACACAATCGTGAAGACGACTGAGCGTAAACCCACTGAAAGTCATAAAGAAATAGACGAAGCAAAAGGCCGCTACGGGGTTTTGATCTATTGCGAATATGAAGGCCAAGGCTCGTGCTACGAATTACTTACGTTGCACGGCGTCTGCCGTGAAAACCCGCAAATGGCAGCGTTGATCCAGCAACAAAACCTGCTGGATTCAAAGGGTCGCCCTGCCGGAGTAAATTACTCTGCACCTGCCACGGTGTATCGATTGCCTACGGATATCGAATGTTATACCCATGGCGTGACGCCCGGCCTCGTCGCTTTCAGCTCGGGCATCATCGACAGGATTGATGAGTTGCCTGCCGAGCCACCGGCGCAGATCAACGGTTACTACCAGAGTTTCTACTCCAGAGAGTTCGATCGCCTGGTGAACTTTGTGCTCAAGCACAGACCTGTAGCGACCTATGATGAACTGGTCAAAGAGTGTTGGGGACAAACCAGGCTGGAGGCGTTGCGACTCAAACGGGACAAGGATCTGGATACGTTTCTTAACGTGGTCGTGCCGTTCAAGGCCTGTATTGAAGATTTGAATTCCGACGATATAGAACGACAACTTCAAGGAGCCGCAGCGTGCACTCTGGAAGCGGCAATGACCGTTCTGTTAGTAGTGGCTGCCATCGCAAAAATTGCCACTGTGGTTGCTGCGAGCGTGAGTGTTGCGACCAAGGCCGGAAAAATCGCTTCGACAGGTCTCGGACTGGTAAGCAGCCTGCTCAACCCGCTGGACGGGGCCACCGATGTGCTGGTCAAAGGGGCAAAAGTTCTCCGCAAGGGTTGGCACAGCGGGGTGGCCGCGCTTGAAGGCGCCATACACGATGCTCGGAAATGGACTGCAAAACCGCCCTACCGCGCCCTTTCCACGGCGGTCGATACCGATACTCTACGGCTGGGCACGCGACAATATGCGCAGAGCTCCACCGACCTTTTCCAGGTATGGGGCATACGCCACACGGATGAATGGTATGCCGTAAACCGTCTGGGCGAACCGTGGGGGCCTCAATTGAGAGAGCTGAAAATTGTCAATATCTTGCGCAATCCTTTCAAGCGAGAGAAACCGTTCAGTTACACCCGTGGCTATCTTAAAAAAGGCATACCTCACGCCAAAAGCAAGATCGACAACACTATTGCGTTGATCTCCGATGCCCGGAACGAGGACATCAGAACCGTCCTTGTGCATGTGTTTGGTACCGACTCGAGTGCGGCCGTCGAGCACATCACAAACAATCTGCGGAACATGCGCAGCGATTTTGACTATCTGCGCATTGAAAACATGATCTTTCGGCCACCCGGTAGCAAAGCTTATGCTGCGTTACAGCCACAAGCCTATAAACGCTGGCAAGCCGCGGTGTACTCCAATACCAAACTGGACGTCAACACGAGGACTTTCCTGTCCATTTACCCAGACAATCTGGATGAATTGTATGAAGTGGCGAAATTTGACGACGCCAAGATCGGCGACGTTCTGGTGCATGAAATGTCGCATGGCGCTCCAGGCACGCTTGACTTCTATTACGGAGATGCAATCAGAGGTGCAAGCCCGGCAGAGTACGACGCCGTCGGCTTACTGGAGTTCGCCAGAGATCCGCACAAGGCGCATCCCAATAATCTCAGCAACCCTCATTACCGCTATGCAAAGCCAGAGGACTTTAAAGAGTTTGAGTCTATTACGGACTGGCCGGAAATCATCAAAAAGTACCCGGCGTTATTGAATGCCGATTCCTATGCATTGGCAGTTTCTTTGATAGATCAATATCGAACCAGCCACGCCACGTTCCAGTTCAACCTTTCGGTGATCACCAATACGATCAATAACACCGCTCCCGGAAAATTCCTTCCGGGGCCGCTACTGCTCAATCTGGCCAAGCCGGCCTTTTAAAGCGCGAGCACCGGTGCACTGCTGACAAGGGGGGCGCAGACAACCATCACTGTGGTTTAATTGCGCCCTTTTTTTCCAACCCGGCTGATGCTCCTCATGACCCTGCCCTCAACTAACAAAGTGCTTGTCATCGGCTACGTCTGGCCAGAGCCGCGTTCTTCGGCGGCCAGCGGGCATGTCATGCAGATCCTCGAAACGTTCCTGCAGCAAGGCTGGGAAATCACCTTCAGCAGCCCGGCCGGGCCCGGCGAGCACAAGGCCGACCTGGCTGCGCTCGGCATTCGCGAGGTGCCGATCGAACTCAATGACAGCAGCTTCGACGCGTTCATCAGCGAACTGGCGCCGGACATAGTCCTGTTCGATCAGTTCATGATGGAGGAGCAGTTTGGCTGGCGCGTCGAAAAGCACTGCCCACAGGCGCTGCGCGTGCTGGAAACTTCTGATTTGCAGAGCCTGCGGCACGCGCGCCATCAACGGCTCAAGGATCGCCTCAAGCGCAATCCTGAGCAGAACGATTTCAGTGACGTGTTTGCTCCGGCCCTGAGCGATGAGTTCGCGCTGATGGCCGAAACCGATCTGGCCAAACGCGAAATTGCCGCGCTGTATCGTTGCGATCTGAACCTGATGATTTCCGAAGTCGAGATCCAGTTGCTGATCGAACAGTTTGGAGTGCCTGCGCAGTTGCTGCACTGGTGCCCGTTGATGATCGATCCGCCCGTGGTCGAGCCTGCCGTCATGGCCGGACGAGCCAACTTTCTCAGCATCGGTAATTTTCGCCATGCGCCCAACTGGGATGCGGTGCTATGGCTGAAAACCACGATCTGGCCGCTGATTCGCCAGCAATTGCCGCAGGCACAACTGCACATCTATGGCGCCTACACACCACCGAAGGCCACGGCGCTGCACAACGCCAAGGATGGCTTTCACATCATGAATTGGGCCGAAGACGCGTTGCAGGTCATGTCTGCGGCGCGGATTTGCCTGGCGCCGTTGCGCTTTGGCGCCGGCATCAAGGGCAAACTGGTCGACGCCATGCTCTGCGGAACGCCCAGCGTCACCACACCAGTGGGCGCCGAGGGTATGCACGGCGAGCATTGTTGGCCCGGTGCAATCACTGAATGCGCTATCGATTTTGCCAACAGTGCAGTCGCGCTTTATAACGACGAGGGGCAATGGCAGCAAGCGCGCGCGGCCGGTTATAACTTGCTGACCGAGCGTTATTCACAGTCGGCGCATGGTCCGGCGCTGATCGAAAAACTGCGTTATTGCCAGGAAAATCTCCAGCAGCTAAGAGTTACAAATTTCACCGGTAGCATGTTGCGTCATCATTCGCACAAGAGCACTCAATACATGTCGCAGTGGATTGAAGCAAAAAACCGTCTGCCTCAGCAGACTAAAGACATGTAAACAGCAATATCTACATGACTTGCATTAATAGCCGTATTGGCCAATCAACATTGAACCGTTATAAACATCCTGCGCGCGCACTTTGACTAACTCATTCACGCAGGATGCAATAGATGAACAACCTCGACAACTTTCTCCCTTATCAGTGGATGGCTGATGCGCCGCAACTTGATAAACTCTCGCTTTTTGAACTGACCCTGCCCGGCACGCATAATGCGGGCTGCGACCTGGAAGCCGCTTATGCAATTCCGTTGAGCCAGAACTGGCTGGCCTGCCAGGACGTTTCCTTCTATTCGCAGTTGAATCGCGGCGCTCGCGCACTTGACATGCGTCTGTTGTGCGACGCGCAAGCCCAAGGCCTCGCTCGATTTCGTTTCCATCATAACGGCAGCCGTTCTTCGCGCACACTCGAAGACCTGGTGCGGGACATAAAGGGATTTTATGAAAGAAGTCCTGATGAATTTATCATTTTGGACTTTCATGAACTTGCGAACGGTGTGGACGCATTCGATCATGTGCAGTTCAAGATGTTGCTGCTCGAGCATCTCGGGGAGCGAATGATTCCGGCGCAGAACCTGCATTTGACTCTGGGGCAACTCAAGGCGGTCGACCCGTTGCAACGCATCATGGTAGCGGCGCCCATGACCTGGGAAACCGACGATCCTCGCATCCACCGTCAGATCGATCACAAGTGGATCGGCAAATCGCTGGTCGGCACAACCGATCTGCACGCTTACATAGCAGACGTGTTAAGCAGACCGACCGGCAGGTTGCGCCCCTGGTCCTTGTCGGCGACCTGTTACTCCCTCGGCGGTCCGCAACGGATTCTGGCGTCGCTGGATGACTGGTTTGATCCAGCCAGATCGGACTGGGCGAAAAAATGTCACATCATCAATTTCGACTTCATCAAGAAGTCCAATATCGTGCGCTATTGCCTCACGGCCAATCTGCAAAAAGCCCTCGATAAGTCTGCGTAAACACGAGGACACCAAGGTCCAGCAGAACTGGCACAACGCGGGATAAACGAGGCATCATCGCAAAGCGATCAACAACAAGAAGCGCGCCATGACCCGAACCGCTCGCGTGACCGACCCTTCCTATGAGTTGATGGACGACCATAACGGCTTGTCCATCATCTACCGCCAGCACGGCTTCCCGTGCCCGCTGGTGCGTTGGCACTTTCACAAGGAATACGAACTGCACCTGATCGTCGCCAGTTCCGGCAAGGTGTTCATCGGCGACTACATCGGCAACTTTTACCCAGAAACGCTGTTCCTGACCGGCCCCAATCTGCCGCACAACTGGATCAGCCAGGTCGCCGAAGACGAAGTGGTGGAAAAGCGCGACATGCTGGTCAACTTCACCGATGAATTGTTCGAAAGTGGCCATCAGGTATTTGCCGAGTTGAAAACTCTCGCGCCGCTACTTGAACGTGCGCAGTACGGCATCGAGTTTCGCTGCAAGCGCACCATTCGCCAGGCCATGACGCTGATGCAGCGCATCGCTGACTCCAGCGGCATTACCCGCCTCGGGCATTTCTTCATCCTGATGGAACTGCTCGCGGCCAGTGATGATTTCCTGTTGTTGTCCGGTGCAACGACGCCGCAATTGGCCGACGAGCACAACATCGACCGCACCAACCGCGCGGTCGATTACATCTTCAGCCACTACGCCCGGGATATCTCGCTGGAGGAAGTTGCCGAGCACCTGGGCATGACCCCGACTTACTTCAGCCGGGTGTTCAAGCAGGCCACCGGGCGTAACTTCATCGAGTTCGTCAACCGCCTGCGCATCAGCAAGTCCTGCGAGTTACTGGCCGATGGCGATAAACCGGTGACCGAGGTGTGCTTTGAATCGGGCTTCAACAATATTTCCAATTTCAACCGGCGTTTTCAGCAGCTCAAGGGGATGACGCCGTCGCATTACCGACGGCTCGCGGTGCAGCGCCTGACCGAGCAAAATCACCTCTGACAACACCGCAATTCCCTGTGGGAGCGAGCCTGCTCGCGAAGGCGGTGGGTCAGTGAAAAATCTCGGGATGACACACCGTCTTCGCGAGCAGGCTCGCTCCCACAGAGGACACCGTTGCGGTCGAAAACCTATACAGATTCAATACTCCTCCCCCGCTGCAAACCCCTTCCCTGCGTTAACCCCTGCAAACCCTAGTGCAAAAAAGTATCGATAAAAGTGCTAGGGATGATTTGTCTCTGCGCCGATTGAAGGCTGTAATCAGCGCAGATTCTTCCTGTCGTCGGAAGACACAAAAACAATAACCGTCCTTCTGTTACCCGCCGGGTGCAGAAAAGGAGTGCACGATGCAACCCACTGCAAAAGCTCTGCTTGCCCTCACCTGCATGACCCTGAGCAGCGTCAGCCTTGGCGCCCAGACCCTGACCATCGCCACCGTCAACAACAGCGACATGATCCGCATGCAGAAACTTTCGAAGACGTTCGAGAGCGAGCACCCGGACATCAAGCTCAATTGGGTCGTGCTCGAAGAAAACGTTCTGCGTCAGCGTCTGACCACCGACATCGCCACTCAGGGCGGTCAGTTCGATGTGTTGACCATCGGTATGTACGAAGCCGCACTGTGGGGCGCCAAGGGTTGGCTGGAACCGATGAAGGACCTGCCGGCCAGTTACGCCCTCGACGATGTATTCCCTTCGGTCCGTGAAGGCTTGTCAGTGAAAGGTTCGCTGTATGCCCTGCCGTTCTACGCCGAAAGCTCGATCACCTATTACCGCACCGACCTGTTCAAGGACGCCGGGCTGACGATGCCCGAGCGGCCGACCTGGGAAGAGATCGCCGGGTTCGCCGAAAAACTCACCAACAAGGACAAGGAACAGTACGGTATCTGCCTGCGCGGCAAGGCTGGCTGGGGTGAGAACATGGCGCTGATCACCACCGTCGCCAATGCCTATGGCGCGCGCTGGTTCGATGAGCAGTGGAAACCGGAATTCAGCGGTCCGGAATGGAAAAACGCGCTGAACTTCTACGTCAACACCATGAAGAAATCCGGCCCGCCGGGCGCTTCCAGCAACGGCTTCAACGAAAACCTCGCGCTGTTCAACAGCGGCAAGTGCGCGATCTGGGTGGATGCCAGCGTCGCCGGCTCTTTCGTGACGGATAAAACTCAAAGCAAAGTCGCCGAGCACGTCGGCTTCACCTTCGCTCCGCATCAGGTCACCGATAAAGGTTCGGCATGGCTGTATTCGTGGGCGCTGGCGATTCCCACCAGCTCCAAAGCCAAGGACGCCGCCAAGCAATTCAGCGCCTGGGCCACTTCCAAAGAATACGGTGAGCTGGTGGCGAAAACCGATGGCATCGCCAACGTACCGCCCGGCACTCGCGCCTCGACCTACAGCGACGCTTACATGAGCGCCGCGCCGTTCGCCAAGGTCACTCTGGAATCGCTGAAGGCCGCTGACCCGAGCAAACCGACACTCAAACCGGTGCCTTATATCGGCATTCAGTTGGTGACCATTCCTGAATTCCAAGCCGTGGGCACTCAGGTCGGCAAGTTGTTTTCGGCGGCGCTGATCGGCCAGACCACAGTGGATCAAGCCCTGGCCGCGGCACAGCAAACCACCGAACGCGAGATGAAGCGCGCCGGTTATCCCAAGTAACCGCTGAACGACTTGCTCCTGCCTTTGTGGGAGCGAGCCTGCTCGCGAAGGCATCGTGTCAATCAATATCCATGACACTGACCCACCGCTTTCGCGAGCAGGCTCGCTCCCACAAGGGATCTCCATTGGTCTGTCTGACTCGGTTGTGATTGCCATGAATACTTCAACTGCCAAAGCCCACATCGAACTGGCGCCACCTCAGCGCAAACTGCGCGTGCGCAATCCCGGCTGGTTTCTGGTCAGCCCATCGGTGGCCCTGTTGCTGCTGTGGATGATCGTGCCGCTGGGCATGACGCTGTACTTCTCGATGATCCGCTACAACCTGCTCTACCCCGGCGAGAACGAATTCGTCGGGCTGGAGAACTTCACCTATTTTCTGACCGACTCGGGTTTCATGCCCGGCGCGACCAATACATTGCTGCTGGTGGGCAGCGTGTTGCTGATCAGCGTGGTGTTCGGCGTGTTGATCAGTGCGTTGCTGGAAGCGAGCGAGTTTCTCGGGCGCGGGCTGGTGCGGGTCATGCTGATCTCGCCGTTCTTCATCATGCCCACGGTCGGCGCGCTGATCTGGAAAAACCTGATTTTCCACCCGGTGTCGGGAATCCTCGCGTACATCTGGAAGCTGTTCGGCGCCCAACCAGTGGACTGGCTCGCCCACTACCCGCTGCTGTCGATCATCATCATTGTCTCGTGGCAATGGCTGCCCTTCGCGATCCTGATTCTGATGACCGCCATGCAGTCGCTGGATCAGGAACAAAAAGAAGCAGCGCGGCTGGATGGCGCCGGTCCGATCGCGATTTTCTGGCACCTGACCCTGCCGCATCTGGCACGGCCGATTGCCGTGGTGGTGATGATCGAAACGATCTTCCTGCTGTCGGTGTTCGCCGAAATTTTCACCACCACCAACGGTGGCCCTGGCTATGCCTCGACCAACCTCGCCTACCTGATCTACAACCAGGCGCTGGTGCAGTTCGACGTCGGCATGGCCTCGGCGGGCGGCTTGATTGCCGTGGTCATTGCCAACATCGCGGCGATCATTCTGGTGCGAATGATCGGCAAAAACCTGACTGACAAAGCGTGAGGCCCGCCATGACTCTCCAACAATCCCGCCGCTTGCAAAGCCTGTTGCTCGGCACTTTGGCCTGGGCCATCGCGATCGTGATCTTTTTCCCGATCCTGTGGATGGTGATGACCAGCTTCAAAACCGAAATCGATGCGTTCGCTACGCCGCCACAGTTCATCTTCATGCCGACGCTGGAGAACTACCTGCACATCAACGAGCGCAGCGACTACTTCAGTTTCGCCTGGAACTCAGTGGTGATCTCCTTCAGCGCCACGGCCCTGTGCCTGTTGATTGCGGTGCCTGCGGCTTACTCGATGGCGTTCTACGAAACCCAGCGCACCAAAGGTACGCTGCTGTGGATGCTCTCGACCAAGATGCTGCCGCCCGTGGGCGTGCTGATGCCGATTTACTTGCTGGCCAAAAGTTTCGGCCTGCTCGACACGCGCATTGCGCTGATCGTGATCTACACGCTGATCAACCTGCCGATCGTGGTCTGGATGGTTTACACCTACTTCAAGGACATCCCCAAAGACATCCTCGAAGCCGCCCGCCTCGACGGTGCCACGCTGTGGCAGGAAATGGTCCGGGTGCTGCTGCCGATCGCCAAGGGCGGCCTCGCCTCGACCGTGTTGCTGTCACTGATCCTGTGCTGGAACGAGGCGTTCTGGTCGCTGAACCTGACCTCGTCGAAAGCCGCGCCGCTGACCGCATTGATCGCCTCGTATTCCAGTCCCGAAGGTTTGTTCTGGGCCAAGTTGTCGGCGGTGTCGACGCTGGCCTGTGCGCCGATTTTGATCTTCGGCTGGATCAGCCAAAAGCAACTGGTGCGCGGCCTCTCGTTCGGTGCCGTGAAATGACATCCCAAACCCAACCCCGCCCTTGTGGGAGCGAGCCTGCTCGCGAAAGGGCCGTGTCAGCGACTTCACTGTTGAATGACACACCGCATTCGCGAGCAGGCTCGCTCCCACATTGAAAAGCGCGTCCGGCTTAACAGAATAAAAACCATGGAGGCCCATCTCATGGCCAACCTGAAAATCAAGAATCTGCAAAAAGGCTTCGAAGGCTTTTCCATCATCAAGGGCATCGACCTTGAAGTGAACGACAAGGAATTCGTGGTCTTCGTCGGTCCGTCGGGCTGCGGCAAATCCACCCTGCTGCGTTTGATCGCGGGCCTGGAGGAAGTCAGCGACGGCACCATTGAACTGGATGGCCGCGACATCACCGAAGTCAGCCCGGCCAAGCGCGATCTGGCGATGGTGTTCCAGACCTACGCGCTGTACCCGCACATGACCGTGAAGAAAAACATGTCGTTCGCCCTTGATCTGGCCGGCGTGCCGAAAGCTGAAGTTGAGAAGAAAGTCGGCGAAGCGGCACGGATTCTTGAGCTCGGCCCGATGCTCGAGCGCAAGCCGAAACAGCTCTCCGGTGGCCAGCGCCAACGCGTGGCGATCGGCCGTGCCATCGTGCGCAACCCGAAGATTTTCCTCTTCGACGAACCGCTGTCCAACCTCGACGCCGCGCTGCGCGTGCAGATGCGCCTGGAACTGCTGCGCCTGCACAAGGACCTGCAAGCAACGATGATCTACGTCACCCACGATCAGGTCGAAGCGATGACCATGGCCGACAAGGTCGTGGTGCTCAATGGCGGCCGGATCGAACAGGTCGGCTCGCCGCTGGACCTCTATCACAATCCGGCCAACCTGTTCGTTGCCGGTTTTCTCGGCACGCCGAAGATGGGCTTTCTCAAGGGCAAGATTGCCCGCATCGATGCGCAGAGCTGCGAAGTGGCACTGGATGCCGGCACGCGCATCAACCTGCCGTTCAACGCAGCCAGCCTCAGCGTCGGCAGCGCGGTGACTTTGGGCATCCGCCCTGAGCATCTGGAACTGGCGCAACCGGGCGATTGCAGCCTGGCGGTGGTCGCCGACGTCAGCGAACGCTTGGGCAGCGACACGTTCTGCCACGTCACCACCAACGCCGGCGAAGCCCTGACCATGCGCGTGCGCGGGGATCTCGCCAGCCGTTATGGCGAACAACTGAACCTGCGCCTGGACGCCGCTCACTGCCATCTATTCGATGCCGAAGGTGTCGCGTTGACCCGACCGCTGCGTGCCGCCGCCTGAATTCGAGACTATCCGATGAAACTCAACCAACAGAACCTCAACCGTCTCGCCGCCGAAGTGCAACTGCCGGCCTACCGCCTCAGCGACACCCGCCAGGGCATCGCGCACATTGGCGTCGGCGGCTTCCACCGCGCGCATCAGGCGTATTACACCGACGCGCTGATGAACAGCGGCGAAGCGCTGGACTGGGCGATCTGCGGCGTCGGTTTACGCGCCGAAGACCGCCGCGCCCGTGACGATCTCAAGGAGCAGGATTACCTGTTCACCCTGTTTGAACTCGGTGACAGCGATAACACCGAAGTACGGGTGATCGGTGCGATCCGCGACATGTTGCTGGCCGAAGAAGGCGCTCAGGCACTGATCGACAAGCTCGCCGATCCGCAGATCCGCATCGTCTCGCTGACCATCACCGAGGGCGGCTATTGCATCGACGACAGCAGCGGCGAATTCATGGCGCACCTGCCGCAGATCCAGCATGACCTGACTCATCCAGAGGCACCGAAAACCGTGTTCGGCTTTCTTTGTGCAGCCTTGGAAAAACGCCGGGCGGCGGGTATTCCGGCGTTTACCGTGATGTCCTGCGATAACCTGCCGCACAACGGCGCGGTGACCCGCAAGGCATTGCTGGCTTTTGCCACTTTGCGCAACCGCGACCTGTGCAGCTGGATCGACGTCAACGTCAGCTTCCCCAACGCGATGGTCGACCGGATCACGCCGATGACCAGCACCGCGCATCGCCTGCAACTGGCGGACAAACACGGCGTCGACGATGCCTGGCCGGTGGTCTGCGAGCCGTTTGTGCAATGGGTGCTCGAAGACAAGTTCGTCAATGGCCGTCCGGCGTGGGAGAAGGTCGGCGTGCAGTTCACCGACGATGTTTCGCCCTACGAGGAAATGAAGATCAAGCTGCTCAACGGCAGCCATCTGGCGCTGACGTATCTGGGTTTTCTCAAGGGTTATCGCTTCGTCCACGAGACCATGAACGACCCGCTGTTCGTGCGTTACATGCGCGCCTATATGGATCTTGACGTGACCCCGCAACTGGCGCCCGTGCCGGGCATTGATCTGAGCGATTACAAGGACACGCTGGTCGCGCGCTTTTCCAATCAGGCGATTGCCGACCAACTGGAACGGGTGTGTTCGGACGGCTCGTCGAAGTTTCCCAAGTTCACCATCCCGACGATCAATCGGCTGATCGCCGATGGCCGCGAGACCCGGCGCGCCGCGTTGGTCGTGGCGGCATGGGCGTTGTACTTGAAGGGTGTCGATGAGAACGGCGATACGTACACGATTCCTGACCCACGGGCGGCATTTTGTCAGGCGTTGGTGGCGGACGATAAGTTGATCACTGAGCGGTTGCTGGGGGTCGAGGAGATTTTTGGCGCGGCGATCCCGAAATCGGCGGAGTTTGTGGCCGCGTTCGAGTGGTGCTACAACAGCTTGCGCGACGAAGGCGTGACGCGAACGCTGGAAATAATCCTCGCTGACTGATCGTTCCCACGCTCTGCGTGGGAATGCAACCCGGGACGCTCTGCGTCCCACCGAAGAGCGAACAGCGGACGCGGAGCGTCCATTGAGGCATTCCCACGCTGAGCGTGGGAACGATCGACACAATCCGACCGGTGCATAAATGACAACAACAAAGCTCTTCCTCGGCATCGACTGCGGCACCCAAGGCTCCAAAGCGATCATCCTCGACGCCGTCAGTGGTCAGGTCCTCGGCCAGGGCGCCGCCGCCCACACCATGATCAGCGGCGCTAACGGACGCCGCGAGCAGGACCCACAGCAATGGCTGGAGGCGTTTACCCTCGCCACCCGCCAGGCGTTGCAGGCCGCGAACGTCGATGGCCAGGACATCCTCGCCATCGGCGTTTCCGGACAGCAGCACGGTCTGGTCCTGCTCGATGATCAAGGCGAAGTGCTGCGCCCGGCCAAGCTTTGGTGCGACACCGAAAGCAGCCCTGAAAACGACCGTCTGCTTAATCAACTGGGTGGCGAGCAAGGTTCGCTGGAGCGCCTCGGCGTGGTCATTGCGCCGGGTTACACCGTGTCAAAACTGCTCTGGACCAAGGAGCAACATCCCGAGGTTTTTTCGAGCATCGCACGCATTCTGCTGCCCCATGACTACCTGAACTTCTGGCTGACCGGTCGCGCTTGCAGTGAATACGGCGATGCCTCCGGCACCGGCTATTTCAACGTGCGCACCCGCCAGTGGGACTTGCAACTGCTGCGCGACATCGACGCCAGCGGGCGCCTCGAAGCGGCGTTGCCCGAGCTGATCGAAGCCCGTGAAGCGGTCGGCACGATCCTGCCGGCGATCGCCGACCAGCTTGGCCTGAACCGCAACGCGCGGGTCGCCAGTGGCGGCGGCGACAACATGATGGGCGCCATCGGCACCGGTAACATTCAGCCAGGCGCGATCACCATGAGCCTCGGCTCTTCCGGCACGGTTTACGCCTATTCCGACACAGCGGCTGTCAGCCCGGATGCCTCGGTCGCGACGTTCTGCTCCTCCAGCGGAGGCTGGTTACCGCTGATCTGCACGATGAACCTGACCAACGCCACCGGTGCGATTCGCGAGCTGTTCGCGCTCGATTTGCCGCGCTTCAACGATCTGGTCGCCCACGCCCCGATCGGCGCTGATGGCGTGTGCATGTTGCCATTCCTCAACGGCGAACGCGTCCCCGCCCTGCCCCACGCCACCGGCAGCCTGCACGGCCTGACGCTGGACAACCTGACCCAGGCCAACCTGTGCCGCGCCGCCGTCGAAGGCACGACCTTCGGTTTGCGTTACGGGCTGGATCTGCTGCGGCGCAATGGTTTACAAAGCCTGCGCATCTGCCTGATCGGCGGTGGTTCAAAAAGCGCAGTCTGGCGGCAGATCGTCGCCGATATCATGAACACCCCGGTGATCTGCACCGAGCAAAGCGAAGCCGCGGCGCTTGGCGCGGCGATTCAGGCAGCGTGGTGCACTGCATCGGCTAACGGTGAGCAAGACAGCCTTGAAGATTTGTGCCAGCGCTGCGTAAAACTCGATGCCAGCAGCGAAACCCTGCCGATAGCCGCCAATGTCGCGGCGTTCCAGCAGGCTTATGAACGTTATCAACAGCATGTCGCAACCTTATAAAGAGCAAACAATCATGTACCTGGTGTGTGGCGAAGCCCTGTTCGATTTTTTCAGTGAAGACGATGCCAGCGGTCTGGCCTCGAAGGTCAATTTTAAGGCGATCGCCGGCGGTTCGCCGTTCAACGTCGCCGTCGGTTTGCGCCGCTTGGGTGTGGACTCGGCGTTGTTTGGCGGCTTGTCCACCGACTACCTCGGTCGGCGCTTGCAGCAGGTCTTGAAAGACGAAGGCGTGCGCCCGGATTATCTGGTGGAGTTCGCCGCGCCGACCACGCTGGCGATGGTCGCGGTCGGTGCCAACGGCTCGCCGCATTACAGCTTTCGTGGCGAAGGCTGCGCCGACCGGCAGTTGAGCGCGGCGCACCTGCCGATCCTCGGTACCGAGGTGCGCGGCCTGCACGTGGGCTCGTTCTCGCTGGTGGTGCAGCCAATTGGCGACGCCCTGCTGCAACTGGTGCAGCGCGAAAGCGGCCAGCGCCTGATCACCCTCGACCCGAACGTACGCCTCAATCCCGAGCCGAACATCGAGCTGTGGCGCGAACGCATCGCCACACTGGTGCCGCTGGTGGACCTGATCAAGGTCAGCGATGAAGACCTGAGCCTGCTCTATCCCGAACAGGATCCGCAGCACGTCATCGAGCGCTGGCTCGAGCATCGCTGCCAGATCGTTTTCCTCACCCGTGGCGGCGACGGCGCCAGCGTCTTCAGCCGTCAGCATGGTCATTGGTCGGTGCCGGCAGTCTCGGTGAAAATCGCCGACACCGTGGGCGCTGGCGATACCTTCCAGGCGGCGCTGATCACCTGGCTCACCGAAAATGGTCTGGACTCGGTCGAAGGCGTGCAGCAACTGGCGCGCGAACAGATCGACGCCATGCTCCGTTTCGCCGTCCGGGCCGCCGCGCTGACCTGCAGCAAGACCGGCCCGGATCTGCCCTATCGTCAGCAGTTGAGCTGAGCGCGTAGACTGTCGGCTTTTTTGCGCACGACGGGATAACCGCTTTTGAAATACGGGCAGACGCTTGGACTACTGACACTGGCAGCACTGATGACCGGGTGCGGCACCTCGCCGCCCCGTTCGCCAGAAGACATCTGCGAAATCTTTCGCGAAAAAAGCGACTGGTACGACGCCGCGCAAGTCACGCAAAAACGCTGGGGCGTGCCGATTCAGGTGCCCTTCGCGATCATGTATCAGGAATCCGGCTACCGCTACGACGCCAAGACCCCGCGCAAATATCTGCTATGGGTGATCCCCTGGGGCCGGGTTTCCACCGCCTCGGGGTACGCCCAGGCCAAAGATGAAGTCTGGGCCGACTACCAGAAAAGCACCGGCCGCAACTGGGCCGACCGCGAAGACTTCGATGACGCCATCGACTTCATCGGCTGGTACATGGACAAGACCACCTCGATCAATGGCGTCTACAAATACGACGCCTACAACCAGTACCTCAACTACCACGAAGGCTGGGGCGGCTTCCGCAACAAGACCTACGCCAGCAAAGCCTGGCTGCCCCCGACCGCGCGCAAGGTGCAGGTACGCTCCGACACTTACGCACGGCAATACGCCGGGTGCAAAGAGGACTTGAACCGCGGATTCTGGAGCCGGTTCTGGCATTGGTTGTAATGGTGAACGTTCGACCGCCGTCGCTAGCAGGGCCAACTTCCATAGTTGAACTCTCATGCCTGAAACCCATTCCCCTGTAGGAGTGAGCCTGCTCGCGATAGCTGACGTCCAGTCACTGAAATGCTGAAAACCAGCCTCTGCCCCCCACTACGACACCAATCCCCTGTGGGAGCGAGCCTGCTCGCGAAAGCCATCGACCAGACGCCAAAGATCGCCACCTGCCGTACTCCCCGGCAACTTTGACGGTTGTTTCTTCAGCACCAGCGCGTAAGAAAAGTCGCCAATACCGAAGGCCACATTCCGCCAACCACCCGATTTCATTGGCCGAAACGCTACCCCTAAGGGTTTTCCCTATACCCCAGCCCCACCCCACCTACGCCTTTTGCGCCTTGAACGAGACGGCTGAATCCTGCAACATCTGTGTCCTGCTTATTCACGGACGGAATTCAAGGCATGCTGGACGCCAACGCTACCCACATCACCCTCACCCTGGAAGGCGCCAACGCCGACCTGCAGGTCCTCAGCTTCACCGGTCGCGAAGCCCTGAATGAGCCGTTCCGTTTCGACCTCGAACTGGTCAGCGCCCGCCCCGACCTCAATCTCGAAGAGCTGCTGCACAAGCCCGGCGTGCTGACCTTCGGCGCCACCGGCGAAGGCAAGATCCACGGCCTGGTCTATCGCATCGAGCAAGGCGACTCCGGCAAGACCCTGACCCGTTACAGCCTCAGCCTGGTCCCGCAACTGGCCTACCTGCGGCACAACCACGATCAGCAGATTTTCCAGCAACTGACCGTGCCGAAAATAATCGCTCAGGTACTGGAAGACCGCGGCATCCTCGCCGACGCCTACAGTTTCCAGCTCGGCGCCGAGTACCCGGAACGCGATTACTGCGTGCAGTACGACGAGTCCGACCTGCATTTCATCCAGCGCCTGTGCGAAGAGGAAGGCATTCACTTCCACTTCCAGCACAGCAGCAGCGGCCACAAACTGGTGTTCGGCGACGATCAGACGGTATTTCGCAAGCTCAAACCGGTGAGCTACCAGCAGGACTCCGGCATGGCCGCCGACAAACCGGTGATCAAACGCTTCAATCTGCGCCTGGAAACCCGCACCACCCGCGTCAGCCGCCGCGATTACGATTTCGAGAAACCCAAGCTTTTGCCCGAGGGTGCGGTCAAATCCGAATTCGCTCCGGACCTCGAGGATTACGACTACCCCGGTCGCTTCACCACCCGCGAACGCGGCAAGTTCCTCTCGTCGCGTGCGCTGGAACGCCATCGCAGCGACTACAAACTCGCCGAAGGCAAAGGTGACGAACCAACGCTGACCAGCGGCCATTTCCTCACGCTCGCCGAACACCCGCGCGCCGAATGGAACGACCTGTGGCTGCTGCTCGAAGTCTTCCACGAAGGCAAACAACCGCAAGTGCTCGGCGAAAACGTCACCAGCGACGTCACCGACAACAAAAGCGACTTCCACCAAGGCTACCGCAACAGCTTCCTCGCCACACCGTGGGACGCGCACTACCGCCCTGCCCTCGAACACCCGAAACCGAAAGTCCTCGGCAGCCAGACCGCGATCGTCACCGGCCCTGCCGGCGAAGAGATCCACTGCGACCAATACGGCCGCGTCAAAGTGCAGTTCCACTGGGACCGCGACGGCCAGTCCGACGACAAAACCACCTGCTGGCTGCGCGTCGCCAGCGGCTGGGCCGGCGCGGCCTACGGCGGCATCGCCATCCCGCGCATCGGCATGGAAGTCCTCGTCACCTTCCTCGAAGGCGACCCCGACCAGCCGCTGGTCAGCGGCTGCCTGTACCACAAGGAAAACGTCGTCCCCTACGACCTGCCGGCGAACAAGACCCGCAGCACCTTCAAAACCCTCAGCTCCCCGGGCGGCAAGGGCTACAACGAATTCCGTATCGAAGACAAGAAAGGCGCCGAACAGATCTACATCCACGCCCAGCGCGACTGGGACGAAAACATCGAACACGACCAGAAGATTCGCGTCGGCAACGAACGGCATGACACGGTTGAAGCCAATACTCTGAGCGAATTCAAGGTCGAAGAGCACCGGATTACCCATCTGGATCGCATCAGCGAAATGCGTGCGGACGATCACCTGACGGTGGGCGTGACGCAGCACGTGAAGGTGGGGACTGGGCAGTTTGTTGAGGCTGGCAACGAAATCCATTACTACGCCGGCCAGCGAGTGGTGGTCGAAGGCGCGATGGAACTGACCGCCAAGGCCGGCGGCAGCTTCGTAAAAGTCGACGCCGGCGGCGTGACCATCAGCGGCGCTGAGGTGAAGGTCAATACCGGTGGTGCGCCTGGGGTGGGTACGCCGGCGGCGCCGTTGTTGCCGGGGCCGATGAAGGTGGCTGACGCAGATAAGGCTGGTACCGTCCCTATTCCGCTACCCAAGCGCCTGAGCGAGTCCGGCATCACGCCGTTGTGCGGAAAACAAAGTAACGGCGCTTGCAGCCGTAAGGATTGCACATGCATGTAAAAGCGCTGAGCACCCTCCTTGAAGCTCCACGTTACTCATTCGAGGAACTGCCGAGAGAAGGCTCTGATGTGACGCTATGTTTCATCATTGACCGCGTCCGCCAGCCAGAGGCCATGAGCCGCCTTTACCGCGTCGGTGAACCTGTGGAGGCACAAGCTCTTTTTCTCAATACCGATTTTGCTGAAATCGCCGCCGACGGGCCTCTCTGGCTGGTCGCACCTTGGGGCAGTCGTCTGGCCGCCGAGGCGGCAAAACTGTGCGAAGAGAACTACTCTGGCATCGCCCTTACCACCGCGGATCCGATCAAGTCATTGGCGCACGCACGTTGGCTCCTGCGAGCCAATGATGGTTCTGGCGGCCAGAGTTTGTTGAGCTATCACAAACCTAGTCTGTGGGCTGCGCTGGCCTATACCACCGGTGAAAGTTTGCACCAACTCTTCGGGCCCTGGCAGCGTATATACAGCCCGGCGCCGGCCCACTTCGGGCGGAATCGCGGTCGATGGCTGAGTTGGCGCGCCGTTTCGGAACTTGAATGGCTGGGCGACGTTTCAGCTTTCAATCTGCCGCCTGAAGCACCGAGCGTTCAGGCGCATCTTGGATGGGTTTATTGGGCAGACGAGCAATACGCTGCTTACGGTGATCCTACCGATGAACAACTACCCCACCTCGTGGCGAACCTCCAGACGCTGGTTGACCACAACATTTATGAAGGTCGCCATCTACTTAAGCTGGGCGCAATCACCAACGGCCCTCTGCTCGAAACGCAGCCAGAAGTGATGGCCATCCTGCAATCCAGGGAAGAGTCGTTCATCAAAGTCCAGCAGCTGCAGCAACTCGCTGTCAGCGCTGCTTGATGACCCGTCAGTACAGAATGAATGGAAGCGAAATGGAAACTGATATCTCTCAAGCACCCAAGGTAGATTCCAACAAACCGGCCGTAAACGCATCGACTTCAGCGGTACCGGTCGAAACCAAGCCAGCCCTGGAACTTGATCCTCAGCCAGAGGCGCCTGCCACTTGCTCAAACGCGTTCGATGAAGTCAAGACCCCCTGCTCGACGGAATATGGCGAGGTAATCTACGCCACCAAGGAAAAAATGTTTTACCTGTTGCCTAAGCGAGCGGCCAGCTCAATCAAAGAGGCGATGAATGAACTCGAACAACACATCAGCGCCAGCAAGTCGCCAGAGGAACGACTCAAGGGGATGAACACCGCCGGGTTGCTGGAATACTTCCTTGAGCCAAAGCTGAGCAACTTCCTGCAAGGCGAGCAAAAAGCCCGGATGCTGGAAATCGAGGCCCAAGAGCCCGATATAGCGCAGCCCACCATGGCTATGCGCTTGAAAGCTGTCAGCCGAGAGGCCCGCAACAGCGCGGCGCTCGACAAACAAGCGGATCAGAGTGACTACGCGCGCAATCGCGAACTCGCCAATCAACAACAGGCGAGTCTGCTGGAAGCCAACTCCGACGGTCAGAAACTGCAACGTCTGTATAGCGAATGGAAAAAGCTGAAGGCGGTCGCAATCGAACAGGCCAGAACTGCTGGTTACACCTACGAAAGCGGCAACCTGTTTTCGCCCGGGGCGATCGAGGCAAGAAATCGCGTACAGACTTATTTGAAAGCCCGCGCAGCGCTCACCACCAGCGGCAAATTGACGACCCTGAAAGAAGCAGACATCCAAAAAAACAAAAAAGCCTATCTAGACGCCACTAATTGCGTAATTGATGGCAAGGCTCGGATGTGTGGTTATTTGAAGAATGTCGCCGACGAGCGCAAAAAAGTCGAAAAAGACTTTGCGGCCTATATCGATTCGATTTTGAAAGTTGCCGACTACGGACTGGCGCTGCCAGAGTTCGCGCTAATTCCTGACACGGGGGACATCAGCGCAGGCATCGAGAAATTCAAAGCCTATCTTGAGATGGAGCAGCAGCAGGTCAAGTACACCGAGCAGATCCGCACCAAATATAAAGCCTGGATTGACGCCAGCGGGCAAAACGTTGCGGCACCGGCAGGTATCGTGGAAGCAGAACAGGCCGAGTGGCAGCGCATTCAGCAAGATCGCTTAAAACTCCGCGAAGACGCCGAAGCAGCGGTTGCTGCTGCCCTGCCATTACGACACCTACTGTGGGAACCCGAGCAGTTTCAGCCAAAACCGGAAGAACGCCTGGTCAAAGCCGGCTTCCCTCTGCGCGAAGTAGCGCTTTTCAACAGCCCCAACAGCCCCGTCAAACATCTCAGCCTGCTTAACCTCGAAGGCATCACCAAGGTGCTGAAAAAGGACGCGAGCGAGATAGGTGCAACAGCTAGCAAAGATCTGCGAAAGCTACCGGGCAACAGCAACGGCAAGGCAGCCTCGGATACTGACGACAATCCTTTCCACGAATGGCTGCGACTGCAAGGCGCGCTCGCGATCAAAGATCAGCAAAGTGACTGGTTTGATGAGAAGGGCTGGTTTGATGCCGAGATGTTCCACTCCTACCTGAAGTCGAAAAACTACAAGGTTGAGACCTTAGAGGATGCCGGAGCCCGTAAAGACTGGGGGCTTCGTATTCGTCAGTTGTTGTTCAAGGAAGAGGTCAGGAGCTCGTTGCGTCTGTTCGACAACAGCCCTCAGGCTCAACTGGTGCGCTGCCTGACACCGCCGCAGGCGTCCATACACACTGGCACGAAAATAACCGGACCGTCGTTCAGTGTGGCGGATAACTTCAAAGCCTCCGCCAAAGCTGAAGCGAGCCTGGGCATTGACCTCGCCCGTGGCGAAGTTGAGCTGATGAAAATGGATCTTCCAGGTAAAGATCAGGCGAAAGACATCCTGATCCCTTACCTTGATTATGAGGAAAACCGTAAACACCTCAATCTCGGTCGATTCTCGATCCACTTGGGGGCGAGAGCCTGGGGTTACACGGGCGCCACCCTCCTCCTTTCCTCAAGCGTCCAGTTGGGCCGTGCAAATGTTCAAGGCGGCCTGAACCTTCCAGAAATTACTGACGCAAAACGGCCCGAAACGACCCATTCAACCGCTGGAACCGTAAGAAGCGAACCAGTCCTTGAAGGCAACGCCGCCAAGGTTCGCGTAGAGGACGGTGCCAAAGCCCAATTCAATCTTTTTGCGGGAGTCCAGGCAGGGATTCTGCTGACAGGCGCCTTGAACTGGGCGCCGCCGAAAGAAATCGCAGCGTTGCGCACCGCTCCTTCGCCAGGAATGGTCAATAGCGTCAACAGCACCAAAGCTAGCCAATGGTCGAGCCTGGCGAGACTGACCGCCGGTTTCACCGCGGCCTACGGGCTCGGCGCCAACGCTGATGTCGGAATTTCGTTGCATGAAGGCCGCTTTATCATGCGGTTCAAAGCTTCAGTCATCGTCGGAGCAGGTGCGGGTGGCGAGTTTCAATTTGAAGTTGGCTATGACGGCGTGACCGACCTTATCAACCTCGTGCGCCGAGAGATTCACAAAAACCAGGATAAATCACTGGTATTTGTAACTGATGAGGCGGCTGATTATATAGACAAGCTCAACTTCCTTGGCACCGCCGGGATGGAAGTGGCGATGACTTATATGCAAGGCGTGGATATGGTGATGTCTTTGTATGAGGCGCTGACTGGTGGTGGTAGAGGAGCCTCTATTGCTCATACGATAATGACGTATCGCAATCAAAGTGAATTGGAGCAGTGGTTTTTGAATGCAACACCCAACGCTCTTGGCCCAATGCTCATGACACTAATTTCGGCAGCTCAGAGCTACAATGTCACAGACATTTCAACTGATAGCGCGTCTCGAGAAAAAAAATATACATATGATAAATCTCAAACATATCTGATCCAACAGCAAGCCATTGAAAGAATACTCGGCTGGATTTTGAACCACGCAAAAAAAACGAATACCGTCGAGCAAGCTCAAACACAATTCGAAGAAGCGTGCATAAGCATGAACAGATTTGGGACGAAAAGCTCAGACAAAGGCCAAATTTATTGTGAACAGCGCTTGGCATTGGATAACTTTATGTCCGAAGCTGTACTCCGCTTCGCGGACCAACGAAACGAACAAATGAGGGCTAGATACAAGGAGCATGTTTCCGAACTTGGCGCGAAACTTGATGGTTTCTGCCAACGATCGACGTATTATGGTCGAACATACCTTCCTGGCGGACGTGCTACATATGGTGGGCCGGAAAAATAACGAGAGCAAAGCAACTTATAATGAATATATTTAAAGCATTTACGCTAGCGACCCTGATCGCTTTGCCAATACTTGCATCAGCAGATCTTAATCAAGATCAGCAATCAGCGAAAGAGCGAGGAATTATATTGTTCAAGCAATATAAGACCGCGACTCCCGAGTTGCGAATAGCCGCAGAAGCTGGCGACTCTGAGGCACAATTTTTTTTGGCCGAAGAAATACGTCAGAAAAAACAGCACATTGATTCTGAAGCTTACAAATGGTATGAGGCCGCAGCTAACCAAGGCGACCTTTATTCGATGATCCGAATTGGTCGAAGTAATAATGATCTATGTGCGGCAATGAAAAATTGTCCAACTGGTACAAAAGAGCCACAACAGTGGTTGGCTGAAGCAAATAAAATTGCAAAACAAAAATCTGATCGCGGTGATGCGGAAGCTCAATATTTAATGTATGAACTGACTGCCGAGAGAGACTGGTTAAAAAAATCAGCGTTGGCAGGCCATCCAACCGCACAATATCGTATGGCTATTGGTGATCGTCAAGGAGAAGGTTTTATACTTCCCTGGAAACGGCAAGAAATCGTTGAACAATGGTTTTTGCTTTCTGCGAAAGCAGGCAATCCAAAAGCAATGATGCAGCTCTTCGGTATATATAGAGAAAAAGGTGAACTCGATCAGGCACGCTATTGGGTAGAAAAAGCGGCGTCGACTGGGTATGAGGCAGGCGTATACAATTACGGGTATTTTTTAGCTGTTGACCCAAAAGCCCTTGGATTCACGAAAGATATAATCAAGGGATATGCGTTAATCTCTCTTCTGAAGGAGCTAGACGGTGGGGGTACCGCAAAAACAGATGTCGAGGAGACACTTCCAAAAATATCAAGAACAATGACCCCCGCACAAATTCAAGAGGCGGAAGATTTTGCAGTCAAGTGGAGAGATGAGCACCCGCCTCTTTCGTTTTACCCTGAAAAAATAGATTTTTGAAGGATATTCCGATCAATGAACACTATAACGCTCTGCCTTGCAGCTTTGGGAAGCAATAAACTTTGAAGCGTCAACTTCGTTTTGGTAGTGAACCACGCCCTGAAAGAGCTTCACGCATCGGTTATTTAGCTCTACTGGCGTCGTTCCTACTCCCCAATTACGCAGCAGCGCAGTTGACCTTTCAGCAACACAACGCAAAACTTCTAGGAATCACGCTTTTCAATCAATATAAAACTGCTGAGCCTGCACTAAGTCTTGCGGCCAAGGCTGGTGACGCGGAAGCCCAATTCTATTTGGCGGAAGAATTGCGCCTACGAAAACAGTTGATGACGACGGAAACGCAGAATTGGTACGAGGCATCTGCCTCACAGGGTAACTATTATGCGATGTACCGACTTGCCACCAGTTCGACATCTTTATGCTCATTAATCAATCAGTGCCCTCAAGGAAGCAAAAAACCCAGTGAATGGCTAGATCTGTTGATTAAAACTGCAACACCTCGTGCCCTGAGTGGAGATGGCGAAGCAATGGCCGTTTTGTACAACGCAACTTCAGATTTAGAGTGGTTGAAAAAATCAGCGGCAGCTGGATATGCGCCGTCACAGTGGTTACTCGCTAATCGTTACGCTGAGGGCGAAGGTACATTCTTATTGCCTTGGAAGAGAAAACACGCTGAAGAGGAGTTATTAAGATCTGCCTCAGAAGGCGGTTACCCTCCAGCGATGGTTGAATACATATCAATTCTTTTTCAACGAAACGATTTAGAAGGTGTTCGTCATTGGTGGGAAGTTGCAGCAAATACTGGCTATCAAACTGCCGTGGCAAGTTATGGAGCGTATTTATCCCATACACCCGACAAAGTTGGCTACCCCATCGACTTAGTTAAAGGGTACGCACTGACATCCTTGCTCACAGAACTGGATGGCGGTGGAAACATTCAGGTTTACGTGGAGAGCAAGCTGCCCAAAATTGCGGAGAAAATGACGCCTGCTCAAATTGATGAGGCAGAAAAATATGCAATTGAATGGAAGGCAACACACCCACCTCTTTCTTTCTTCCCAGAAAAATTAGGTTTTTGATTTTGTTTGATGATCATCGACCAACAACGTCGCTCTAGCTTAAGCAAAGCAACTCGAAGGCGGTGGAAACATAAAGGCTTAGGTAGATACGAATCTCCCAGAAATACAACTGGACTCGCTTGATACCTGGGATTGGCAAGAGCAAAGGGCATTTATGTTGAGCCGCCGACTGTGAGAACAATGTATGCAAGATGTCTGGTGAGACTTTTTCCGAGTGAAATACCTCCAGCGCGTTTAGCGAGGTGCCAACGCGATCCTGTTGAGTTCATCAATGTTAGTTGCGGTTTAACCTTTTGCCAGAGAGCAAAACAATGAATAAGCCACCACCTTCGCTCCATGTAAAGTCATTACTACTTTTGGCGCTTCCTTTATTCGGCGCCTGCACCTCTGCCGGTCAAATTGCTCAAAGTAGCATTGAAGACATTACCAGCCACTACGGGTCCGACTCGTTTACTCTCGTAGCGACTGCACCTGCAAACTTTGGCCTAACAGCAAAATCACAATATTCACCACTAGCTGGTCAGGATTGCAAAGCTTATTCAGCGGGCTTAGGAGGAGAAGTAACCCGACGGCATCAAAAAACAGACCAGATTGAGGTAAAAGATATAGAACAAACCGCTCGCTTCGATATCCCGCTCAGTTATCGCATAGCCGGATGCAAGATGGAGCTGACTCGCGTAGACATGGCCATCGACGGCCGCTATGGTACGTCTTCATTGGATATCGGCGGGGATTTCGGAGGAATAACTATAAAAGGCAATACGACTACTGTCGAATCGTCCTCGTTAGCCAATGATAACTCTGAATTTAGAGGCATATGTACGTGGATGTTCCAACTAAGCGTGGAAAGAATCGAGAAAGACGGAATTTCAAAAATATTGTCGTGTAGCGCAGCAAACTCTGAATGGAATGTACCCTCCGACTATTTTGAACGCAATAAGCCGGGCGGAACTGTTCAGCGATCGAGCATTAAAAATAAAGAAATAAAATTCACATTCCGCTTGGCGAAAGATGAAGAACCTAGTATGGACAATCGGTGGATCAAGACCACAGAAGGATGGAAGCCCTGTCAGGAAACCGCAACATCAGAAAGGTGCCAAACACCTCCAGTTTTCAAAAAATTCAAAATCAACGGCCGTGACTGTACGGTATATCCGTCTTGCACTGAATAAGGACATCCCTGATGGCGGCCCATATCTGTGTCGCAAAAGCGAAGTATTTGCGGAGAAGTTGAAAACAACTTACCCGGCGCTCTTATTTTCCCCGAAAAACTGAGAGATTGACTGTCTCTGTCCCCAATCGCGCGACATTCCGTTCCCCGACAGCCACCGTTCAGCCTGCTTAACCCTGCCTTAACGCCCCGGCCAAAAACTATCACTGACCGCACACCTTTAGCCCGCCCCCACGGCTGTTGCCCAGTGCGGCAGATTCGGGTGAATCACGCCGAACTCTAGAACCGTCGCACGGGAGTCCTCTCATGAACATTCGTCTTCCATTGCTCACCGCCGCCCTCGCCTGTACCGCATTCACCGGGCTGGCCCAAGCCAATGACACAACCCCCTCAAACGCCGTGCCCTACAAGTACGGCATGCCGCTGCAAGTAGCGAAGGTAGTCGCACTGACCGAGCCAGCCACCCTGGAATGCAAGGTCATTACCGCCGACATGAAATACATCGACAACAACGGCAGACCTGAAGAAATCAGCTACCGGAAATTATCCGACGCGTGCCAGCTGCAAAACTGACAGAAACGTCTGATTCGCGGCTTTGCGGTAGGCGGGAGGGGTTTCGGCGGTTATGCTCGGAGCCTTCCTCACTGCCGCAAGGATTCGCCATGCAGTTGTCGTTTCGCACGTTGTCCGGTCTCACGTGTTCGTTGTGTTTTCTGTTGGCACTGGCCTGGGGCATTTTCCCCGAACGGCTACTGGCGATCTGGAGTGTCGAATATTCCGAGGGGGCCGGTTTTGTCGCGCGGCGCAGTGCAGTGCTGTTTGCGGCGTTGGGGGTGATGTTTTATCTGGTGCGCAATGCTCCGCCGTCGCTGGGGCGCAATGCGTTGAGCAACGGTTTTATCGTTGGTTGTCTGGGGTTGGCGGTGCTGGGTTTTGCGGAATGGCTCAACGGTCATGCCGGCCCCGGGATTTTGCTCGCAGTGCTGGTCGAGTTCGCGCTGGGCCTTGGTTTTGTGCAGGCCCGGCGCGTGACGGTCGAACTGGGTGAAACGGTGCGTTAAACGGCTCGCGAATGAGCAGTACTCTGATGCAGTGCAGTCTGTTGGGCCAGATCGGAGCGCAGCCCCGCGACCAGATTGTTGATTTCGCGACAGCTGTTGAGCCGGCTGGCATCGATGCCGTTGACCTGCAGATCAACCTGATCGGTACGATGATCGCCGAAGACCTTGACGGTCATCGACAGATCCGGCGACAGCGTGCATTGGCAGCGTTTCGGCAGAAAGCTGCTTTCGATGATGTTGCGTAGTTCCAAGGCAGACAGAAACATGGCGAACCCTCTCCTTACTGTGAGATGCCAATCAAGTATTCACGCTGACCGTTGCGCCCCTGCGCGGGTGTGTCCCCGCTGTTTCCCTGGGTGCGTCAAGCGGCGGTACTGCGAAATGCCCATTGGAGTGTAGGCGCCCAAATCCGGTGCGCCGCACTGAAACAACGCATAAAACGTGCCTTTGATCGGCTTGTTTTCACTCCTTTGAAATCAATCACTTGGCGCGCTGGCCAGCATTCTGCTATTTGCAAAATGCAAGAAAGGCCTGCCCGAGCACTGCATTTTGCAAGTACGCCTCGATTTGCATTAAGCATCCACGACAGCAAGAATGCCCCTCACTACCCCGACACCCGCACGGAGGCTTCCATGGGTTCTTTACGCGTATATGCAATTACCGGGCTGCTGGCTGCCAGCCTGTCCACCCTCGCCCACGCGGCCAAGCTCGAAGACGTCGCACCGTATCCAAAGGCTGAAACCGGCTTCACCCGCCAGGTGATTCACCTGCCCAAGCAAGAGCAGGAAGAGAACTACCAAGTCGAAATCCTCGCCGGCAAAACCCTTGAGGTCGACTGCAATCGCCAGCGATTGGGCGGTGCGCTCGTCGAGAAGAATCTCGAAGGCTGGGGTTATCCGTTCTACCGCCTGGAACAGGTAACCGGCCCGATGAGCACGATGATGGCCTGCCCGCCCGGCTCGCAAAAGAAACGCGTGTTCGTGCCGGTTATCGGTGACGGTTTCAAATTGCGTTACAACAGCAAACTGCCGGTGGTTGTCTACGCACCGTCGGACGTAGAAGTGCGTTACCGGATCTGGTCGGCATCTGAAAAAGTCGGCACGGCGCTGCCGGAATAACCACAGCAAGGAGTGCACGGCTTGATTACCTGCCACGTCAAATACGTCATCGATCCCTATCAGTTGACCGAGTTCGAAGATTACGCCAAAGCCTGGCTTGGTATCGTCGAGCGTTTGGGCGGCACCCATCATGGTTACTTTCTTCCCTCCGAAGGCGCGAGCAATATCGCTTATTGTCTGTTCAGCTTTCCCTCGCTGGCAGACTACGAAAGCTATCGGCACGTTGCGATGACTGATGCGGAAAGCACCGCACTGGTTGCCAATCTTGTAGAGAAGAAATTCATCGTCAGTTACGAGCGCAGCTTCCTGCGCCCGATGCTGCCGTAACGTTCATCAAGCCGGGACGCCGCACACCGCGGCGCGCTCGGCGACATGACGCAGACTGTCGAAGTTGATATTGGCGCCCGAATCAATCGCCACGAAGGTCTGCCCCTGTACGCCGCTTCGTGCCACGTATTGCTTGATGCCTGCCACTGCCAGGGCGCCGGAAGGCTCGGTGATCGAGCGCGTGTCGTCGTAGATATTCTTGATCGCGGCACAGAGATCGTCATTGCTGACGGTGATCACCTCGTCCACGCAAAATCGGCAAACTTCGAAGCCAAACGCGCCGATCTGCGCCACTGCCACGCCATCGGCGAAGGTGCCGACACTGGGCAACACCACACGTTGATCCGCATCCAGCGCAGCTTTCAGGCAAGCCGAATGTTCGGATTCAACGCCGATGATCCGCACCTCCGGACGCAGATATTTGACGTAAGCGGCGATGCCGGCAATCAGCCCGCCGCCGCCCACCGGAACAAAGATTGCGTCCAGCTCCCCCTGATGCTGGCGAAGGATTTCCATCGCCACGGTGCCCTGCCCGGCAATCACCTCGGGATCATCGAATGGCGACACGAAGGTGCGTCCGCTGAGTTCGGCGAGTTGCAGCGCATGAGCCAGCGCGAAGGGAAAGCTCTCGCCATGCAGCAGCGTTTCCGCCCCCCGACTGCGCACGCCTTGTACCTTGAGTTCGGGCGTGGTGGACGGCATCACGATTGTCGCTGTGATACCCAGTTCGCGTGCCGCCAGCGCCACACCCTGGGCATGGTTGCCGGCCGATGCGGTGATGACCCCGCGCGCTTTCTGCTCTTCGCTCAGTTGCACCAGTTTGTTGTAGGCGCCACGGATCTTGAAGGAGAACGTCGGCTGCAGGTCTTCACGCTTGAGCAGAACCCGATTGCCCAGCGCATCCGACAACGCCGGCGCCGCTTGCAGTGGCGTGCGCACGGCAATGTCATACACCGGCGCGGCCAGGATCTTTTTCACGTAATGCTCAAGCAGGGCTTGCTGGTCGGGGCTGTGCGGCATGGTCGTCTCCTGACGTTTTTTCAGAACCCCGGAGACAGAAAGTGAAAACCCGCCTCTAGGGCGGGTTGGGTGCTGCAGTCGTGAGCTAGCCCGCCAAGTGAGGAATGGCGGTAATAATGCTTGGCTGGCAGCGCAATACGGTGGAAGTCATGGGATGGAAAGTAGCCTGCGCGCTGCTGGCGAGTCAATGGCCAAATTCAGCCGCAAGCGGGGGTCGCGATCGCAACCGCGCTGATCGGCATGACCGGTTGTCGCGCAAAACTCCATTGCGAGCAGGTTCGCTTTCTCGGGTAACGATACCAAGCATGGGGCCGCGTTTTCGATTGAAAAGTCCCGAATAGTGCGGCTGTCAACTGTCAGCTCTGACAGTTATGGGAAAGATTCAGATGCGGTAACTTGGACTTTCACCGGGAGTCCGCTCCCGTTGGGTTCATGCATCAGGGAGCAATAAGCAATGAGCGATGATAATAAAAGCACTACCGGTACATTTACAGCGGAGACGGAAAAGGGTGAACGCCCTCTTTTCGCGGCAGAAGAAGTGTTTCTCTCCGAAAGATTTCAAGCACCAGACACGTATTGGCAGGGGCTGGGCAAACAGAATATTCCATCAGGCTTCCCACCAGATAATAAGTTTGTATGGCTAAGTGTCTATGTACCGGAGAACGCCACAGCGGGTGACCATGACTTTATCGAGGAGCCGGCTTATAGGGCAAGCTATGCTTCAGGCACTAACGCCGATCTGAAATCGTATCAGTCAACCACCGGCAAAATACACCTGGAAATTGTGCCTACAGTGGAAGATCCGCGAATGAAGGGCAGCATTGAATTCACCGCTAAACACGCAACCGATGGTACAACTGTCGAAGTTACGTCAGGCGAGTTCAACTTCAGCGGCCTGTCACCCTACAAGTCTGCCCCCTTTGACAAACCCTGACGCGCACAGCTCTCCTTTACGGTGCCCGGCCGCCTCTGCCCCGTTTGACTACCACAAACGCAGCCGTTGCACAGGGCACCCTGACCACGTCCCTGCCGCGCAATTGCGGCTCCGCTGCAATCAACCCCTCTGACGTAGGTGCCGACGACGGTCTTGTAACCGCTCGCGACTGAACGATGTAGCTGATCGTTCATGGCAAGGCTCCCTACGGGAAAAACATCGGATCGACGGCAGATGCTCCCGAGCATAGCGCTTGAATTTATCCGCCCTCTGAACAGTCACTGACAATGTAACAAACAAAATTTCACCCGGTTTTGTCCCCGCGCGGACTGAACCTTCTGGGGAGCCTTGCCCATGACTATCCGTTCCGTTATGTTCGCCGCCCCGTGGCTGTTGGTCGCGGTAATCTCCAGCCCGTTGGCGCTGGCTGCTGAAGAAAAAGGCCAGCCGGTGCAAAAACCCGAATGCCCGAAAGGTCAGGTCTGGGACAGCAAATCGCAGAAATGCGCCTTGCAGACCAGCGCCGTCCACGACTCATCACAACCTGAACATTGATAAGGGAAGCCGCCATTAGCGAGCAGGCCTTCAGAGCAGAACTCGGACAACATCTGGCGCGACTGTGGCGCTACGGTTTGCTGTTGTCGCGCAATCGGCATGTGGCCGAGGATCTGGTGTACGCGACTTGCGTGCGTGCACTTGAACGCGCAGGCCAGTATGTGGCTGGTATGCGTATGGAGCGATGGTTGTTGGGCCTGTTGCATTCGATCTGGATCAACGAAGTTCGCTCGCGCCGGGTGCGTCAGGAACCCGCCCGGAATGGCGCAGACGCTCACGATGCCTTTGCCGCGAAACCACACGTCATGGCTGCGCAGGTCATTCGCCGTGTCGATGCCTTGCCGGAAACTCAGCGCGAGACGGTTTATCTGGCTTATGTCGAGGGTTTTTCCTACAGCGAAGTCGCCGAAATTCTGCACGTTCCTGTCGCGACAGTCATGACGCGTCTGGCCACCGCCAGATTGAAACTGGCTGAATACCCACCGCTGTACCCGGTTCCGACCTCTAACGAGGCTGATCACTCATGAAGGCACCTTCAGATGAGCAACTGGTCGCCTGGCTCGACCATGAACTCGACGCTGAGCAACGCAGCCTGCTGGAACAGTCCATCGCGGACGACGCCCTGCTCAACCTGCGCGTGCAGTGGCTCAGTCGCAGTAATCTGCCCTACCAAAACGCCTATGACGAACTAGCGCAACAGGCACCGCTCGAACGGTTGCAGGCGCGGCTGGACGCGATTCCCTCGCCTGAAAAACCGAGGTTGAGCCGTCGCTGGTTTATCGGCGCCGCCGCGGCAGCGTTGTTTGCCGGTGGCGTCCTCGCCGATCGCGCGTTCCTTGGCTGGCAGGCAACACGGTCAAACCCTTGTTCGCCACCCGCTCGGGACGCGGCAAGCAAGCGCCGGCCCACGAGCGGGCACGACGCTGCGCCAGAACTGCAACACAAGGCGAAATTGTCAAAAGCCGCCTCGGCGCATGAGCAGTCCTGAACTATGCTGAGCGACTGTTTTCAAGGAGGACACGCAATGCCTGATTCATCCCGTGCTGCGTTATTGGTGATCGACGTGCAGAACGATTTCATTCCCGGCGGGCAATTGCCAGTGCCGGAAGGTGACCAGATCGTGCCGTTGATCAACCGGCTCGCCCGCCAGTTCAGCCAAGTCATCATTGCCCAGGACTGGCACCCGCCGGGCCACGCTTCGTTTGCCTCAAGGCATCCCGGCAAGCAACCGTTCGATAGCATTCAATTGCCCTACGGCGAGCAAACCCTGTGGCCTGAGCATTGTGTGCAAGGCACCGCCGGCGCCGGGCTTCACCCTGACCTCGACTTGCCGCGCGCCCAGTTGATCATCCGCAAGGGCTACAATCCTGAGATCGACAGCTATTCGGCGTTTCTGGAAGCTGATCGCCGCACCACCACTGGCTTGTCGGGCTATCTGAAAGAGCGCGGCGTCGACACGGTTTATATGGTCGGGCTGGCGCTGGATTTCTGTGTGATGTTTTCCGCGCTGGACGCGCGGGCGGCGGGCTTCAGTGCTTATGTGGTGCTGGATGCGTGTAGGGCGATTGATATGAATGGATCACTGCAGTCGGCGATGGAGAGAATGCAGAGCGCAGGGGTCGGGTTGATTCAATCGGCAGAGCTCGCCTGAACACTTCAAGTCCCTGTGGGAGGGAGCCTGCTCGCTCCCAAAAGGTATTGCTCAAGGTTTGGAACCTCAGGCTTTCGTCGGCAACCACAACCTGAACCGCGCGCCACCCAGCGGTGAAGGTTCGACGGTCAGTGTGCCGCCCTGCGCTTCCAGAGCCCGGCGGCTGATCGCCAGACCCAGGCCAAATCCACCGGTCGCCCGGTCACGACTGCGGTCGAGCCGATAGAACGGCTCGAAAATCCGCTCACGCTCGTCATCTGGTATACCGATGCCGTCGTCGTCAACCCAGATTTCACAGCCCTCGGCATTGACCTGCACGCCAATCTGAATACGTTTCTCGCAATAGCGCATGGCGTTGCGCAGCAGGTTTTGAATGGCTCGCGCGGTCAGGCGCGGATCGAGCGAGAAGCGTTCGAGCTGCCCGTGCAGCAACACATCGATGACGATGTCCGGCGATTCCAGTTCTTCATCGACACTGCCCAGAATACTGTCGATGAATTCGTCCAGCGACACCTCGACCTGTTCGGGCAGCTGCGCCGGATTCTGCAAGCGACTGTACGACAGCAACTCCAGCACCAATTCGTCCAGCTCGCGAATGTGCGCGACCAGCCCCTGCAAGCGCTCGCGGCTGGCGGCCGGCAAATCGTCGGACAGCGCCAGCGCCAGGCCGAAATCCAGGCGCGTCAGTGGCGTGCGCAATTCATGGGACACAGCGTTAAGCAGATCACGTTGCTGGTTGAGCAGTTTTTCGATGTCGCCGGCCATGGTGTCGAAGACATGCGCGAGGCTGCCGATGTTCGAGCTTGGCGCGATGTGCGTGCGCTCGCTCAAATGGCCTTTACCGAAACGTTCGGCAGTGCCTTTCAGGCGCTCCAGATCACGCCAGTGCGGGCGCAACCACATCAACAGGCACGCCAGCAATGTCGCGCCGATCAGCACATTGATGCTCCAGTACAACAGATCAACATCAACCGGATCGGGCGGCACGACCATCTTCACCGCGGTGGTGTCGTCCAGCGCCGCTACCGCCAGCGTGCGCCAGCCCCAATCGCCGATGCGCACAACGTTTTCCTTACGGCGCAGGCGCTCCCGCTCGATGTCAGTGAACTGTGCGTCATCGATTTGAGCGAGAACGATGTGCAGAGGCTGGAAATCCTTGTCCAACGACGCTGCCAGGGCCGGCCACTGATCTTGCGGCACCGCGTGAAACTGGCGGGTAATCAGCGATTGCAGGCCACGTGAAAAATCGAGGTTGTAAGTGACGAAGCGATCCCGGAACGCCATCACCACCAGATCCGGCACCAGATAGATCGCCGCACTGTAGGAGACGATGGTCACCAGATACAGGCGAAACAGGATGCGAAACATCAGCTCAGCATTCCCATTCGGAGCGGCTGAACAAATAACCCTTGCCCCAGACAGTCTTGATTTTGCGCGCCTCGCCGGCATGGTCGTCGAACTTGCGTCGCAGCTTGGAAATCGCCACGTCCACCGAACGATCGGTGCCGTTGAATTCGATACCGCGCAGGCGTTGCAGAATCTGGTCGCGGCTGAGTACTTCACCGGCATGCCGGGCCAGCACCACCAGCAGGTTGTATTCGCCACTGGACAATTCCACCGGTTGCTCGCGCCAGGTCACCGTGCGCTCGGACAGGTCGATGCACAGATTGCCCATGACGATACGGTCATTGACCGTCTGCGGCTCGCCCAGGCTGCTGCGGCGCAACAGTGTGCGCACTCGCGCCAGCAATACACGCGGCTCGCACGGTTTGGTGACGTAATCGTCGGCGCCCATTTCCAGGCCCAGCACCTGATCGTGGCTGTCATCGCGGGCCGTGAGCATGAGGATCGGCAGCGTCGCCGAATCAGCGCGCAGCAAGCGGCAAACCTGCAGGCCGTCGAGCCCGGGCAGCATCAGGTCGAGGATCACCAGATCCGGCGGATTGGCCCGTGCCCGCTCACGCACGTGGTCGCCACGGCCGATCACGCTGACGGAATAACCGTTGCGCTCCAGGTAGCTGGAAATCAGTTCGGCGAGCGCGGTGTCGTCTTCGACCAGGAGGATGTTGGGCATGGGGTGATCCAGATATTGCTGTGGTGGATGTCAGACCGCTTTCGCGAGCAGGCTCGCTCACACACTTGGACTGCGATCCATTGTGGGAGCGAGCCTGCTCGCGAAAGCGGTTTAACGGTCACAAAAGAATTCAAGGCTTGCAGGATATACGCCCTCACCCGTCCCCGAGCAAAACCCTTACACAATTTCACACAGCGCCTACAAAGCTTCACCGCTAATCTCGGCGTCTGCCCGTAGGATGCGGACTTCAATATTGGGGGTTGTACATGTCGAACAAACTGCTGGCCGGGCTCGGCCTGATCGCGCTGGCGCTGACGCTGAGCGCCTGTGATTCGTCGTCGGACGCCGAAGTGCAGGCACCGCCGGCCACGGTGCGCATCGAGACGATCGAGGCGCATCCCTTGACCCTCAGCAGCGAACTCAGCGGGCGCATTGCCGCGCCACGGATTGCCGAAGTCCGCGCACGAGTCGCCGGCGTGGTGCTGCAACGGAGCTTTCGCGAAGGCAGCGACGTGAAAAAAGGCGACGTGCTGTTTCGCATCGACCCGGCCCCTTTCAAAGCTGACCTCGACAGCGCCGAAGCCGCGCTGCGCAAGGCTGAAGCCAATGCGTTCCAGGCGAAACTGCAAGAGCAGCGCTATGCGCAGTTGATCGACGACAAAGCCATCAGCGGTCAGGACTACGATAACGCCCGCGCCAACGCGCGGCAGACCGCTGCTGACGTAGCGGCGAATAAAGCCGCGGTGGAACGGGCGAAACTGAACCTGGGTTACGCCACCGTTACTGCGCCGATTTCCGGTCGCGTCGGTCGTGCGCTGGTGACCGAAGGTGCCTTGGTCGGGCAGAACGAAACCACGCCGCTGGCGCTGATTCAGCAACTCAATCCGATCCACGCCGACCTCACCCAGTCGACCCGCGAGCTCAATGAATTGCGCCGCGCGTTCCGTTCCGGGCAGTTGCAGGAAGTCGGTCATGATCAGGTCAAAGCCACGCTGATCCAGGACGACGGCAGCCTGTACCCGCTGCCCGGCAAGTTATTGTTCAGCGATATCACTGTCGATCCGGGCACCGGCCAGATCATCCTGCGCAGCGAATTTCCCAACCCCGATCTGGATTTGCTGCCGGGCAGTTTCATCCGCGTACGTCTGGAACAGGCAACGATCGCCAACGGCATCACCGTGCCGCAACGCGCCGTGCAGCGTGACAGCGCCGGTATTGCCCAGGTGCTGACGGTCGACGAACAGATGCGCGTCGCCCAGCAACCGGTGCAACTGGGCGCGGTGCAGAACAATCGCTGGATCGTCACCGGTGGTCTCAAGCCGGGCGACCGCATTGTCGTCGAAGGCCTGCAACATGCCCGCCCCGGCGAAACCGTGCAGATCGACGACAGCCCTCTTCCCATTGCCCAGACCTCGGGTCAGTAAGCAGGACGCTTTTTCATGCCGCAGTTCTTTATCGATCGCCCGGTATTCGCCTGGGTTGTCGCGCTGTTCATCCTGCTGGCCGGTGCGCTGGCCATTCCGCAACTACCGGTGGCGCAGTACCCTGACGTCGCCCCGCCGCAGATCGAAATCTACGCCGTGTACCCCGGCGCCTCGGCGCAGACCGTCGATGAAAGCGTGGTAAGCCTGATCGAGGAAGAGCTCAACGGCGCCGATCACCTGCTGTATTTCGAATCGCAAAGCAGCCTCGGCAGCGCCACGATCAAAGCCACGTTCCAGCCCGGTACCAACCCGGAACTGGCCCAGGTCGACGTGCAAAACCGCCTGAAAGTGGTCGAATCACGTCTGCCGCAAGCGGTCAACCAGCAAGGCTTGCAGGTGGAGAAAGTCTCTTCCGGCTTCCTGTTGCTGATCACCCTGACCTCCAGTGATGGCAAGCTCGACGACGTCGCGCTCAGCGATTATCTGGCGCGCAACGTGATGAACGAGATCAAGCGTCTGGATGGCGTCGGCAAGGCGCAGTTGTATGGCGCCGAGCGGGCCATGCGCATCTGGATCGACCCGCAGAAACTGATCGCTTTCGACCTGACGCCCGCCGATGTCAACGCCGCCATCGTCGCGCAGAACGCGCAAGTTTCTGCCGGCAGCATCGGTGACCTGCCGTCACCGGCGTCGCAGGAAATCACCGCAACCATTCTGGTCAAAGGTCAGTTGTCGACGCCGCAAGAGTTCGCCGACATCGTGCTCAAGGCCAATCGCGACGGCTCCACCGTGCGCGTCAGCGACGTGGCGCGCGTTGAGATCGGCAGCCAGGAATACCAGTTCGGCACACGCCTGAACGGCAAGCCGTCGACAGCGGTTGGCGTGCAATTGTCGCCAGGCGCAAACGCGCTGAACACCGCGACGCTGGTGCGGGCGAAGATGGATGAACTCTCGCGCTACTTCCCGGCGGGCGTTGAATACAAGATCCCGTACGACACCTCGCCGTTCGTCAAGGTCTCGATCACCAAAGTGGTTTACACCCTTGGCGAAGCGATGCTGCTGGTCTTTGCGGTGATGTTTCTGTTCCTGCAGAACGTGCGCTACACGCTGATCCCGACGCTGGTGGTGCCGGTCGCACTGATGGGCACCTTCGCGACCATGCTCGCTCTGGGTTTCTCGATCAACGTGCTGACCATGTTCGGCATGGTGCTGGCGATCGGCATTCTGGTCGACGACGCCATTGTCGTGGTGGAGAACGTCGAGCGGATCATGGCCAGCGAAGGCTTGTCGCCCAAGGAAGCCACTCGTAAAGCGATGACGCAGATCACCGGCGCGATCATCGGTATCACGCTGGTTCTGGTGGCGGTGTTTATTCCGATGGCCTTCATGCAGGGATCGGTCGGGGTGATCTACCAGCAATTCTCGCTGTCGATGGCCACGTCGATTCTGTTCTCGGCATTCCTCGCCCTGACTTTGACCCCGGCATTGTGCGCCACGTTGCTCAAGCCGATTGCCAAAGGCGAGCATCATGAAAAGTCCGGATTTTTCGGCTGGTTCAACCGCCGCTTCGAGCGACTGACTGACCGCTATCAGGGCTGGGTCGGCCTTGCGCTGAAACGCAGCGGTCGCTACCTGCTGATTTACGTCGTACTGCTGCTCGCGCTGGGCTTTTGCTTCGCGCGCCTGCCCTCCTCGTTTTTGCCGGTGGAAGATCAGGGCTACACCATTACCGACATTCAACTGCCGCCCGGTGCGACCAAAAATCGTACGGTGGCCGTGGCTGAGCAGCTTGAAGCACATAACGCCGGCGAGCCGGGTATCAGTGACAGTGTGGTGATTCTCGGTTTCAGTTTCTCCGGCAGCGGGCAAAACGCAGCCTTGGCGTTTTCGACGTTGAAGGACTGGTCGCAGCGCGGCAGCGAAGACTCCGCCAGTTCAATTGCTGATCGCGCCAACATCGCCCTGAGTGAAGTCAAGGACGCCATGGCGTTTTCGGTCCTGCCTCCGCCGGTGGACGGCTTGGGTACATCGAGCGGTTTCGAGTTCCGTTTGCAGGATCGTGGCGGGCTCGGCCATGCGACCTTGATGCAGGCGCGCAGCGAATTGCTCGCCGCCGCCGAGAAAAGTCCGATATTGATGAATGTGCGCGAAAGCGCGTTGGCCGAAGCACCGCAAGTACAGCTAGTCGTTGATCGCAAACAGGCGAACGCGCTGGGCGTTTCCTTTGCGGACATAGGTAACGTCCTGTCGACTGCGGTGGGCTCGAGTTACATCAATGACTTCCCCAATCAAGGCCGGATGCAGCGCGTTGTCGTGCAGGCAGAAGGCGACCAACGCAGTCAGGTCGCCGACCTGCTGAAAATGCATGTACGCAACAACACCGGGCATATGGTGCCGTTGTCGGCGTTCGTGCAGGCCAACTGGATCCAGGGCCCGGCGCAGTTGACCCGTTACAACGGCTATCCGGCAATTGCGATTTCCGGCGAACCATCACCGGGGCACAGCACCGGTGAAGCCATGTCGGAAATCGAGCGTCTGGTGGCACAGGGGCCGAAAGGCCTGGGCCAGGAATGGACCGGCCTGTCGTTGCAGGAACGCTTGTCCGGCAATCAGGCGCCGATCCTGCTCGGATTGTCGCTGCTGGTGGTGTTCCTGTGTCTGGCGGCGCTGTACGAGAGCTGGTCGATTCCGACCTCAGTGTTGCTGGTCGTGCCGCTGGGTGTGCTCGGCGCGGTGCTGGCGGTGACGATGCGTGGGATGCCGAACGATGTGTTCTTCAAGGTCGGATTGATCACCATCATCGGCCTGTCGGCGAAGAACGCGATCCTGATCATCGAGTTCGCCAAAAGCCTGTATGACGAAGGGCATGACCTGATCGATGCGACATTGCAGGCTGCACGCTTGCGTCTGCGACCAATCGTGATGACCTCGCTGGCGTTCATTCTGGGTGTGGTGCCATTGGCAATCGCCACGGGCGCCAGTTCGGCAAGTCAGCAAGCGATCGGTACCGGGGTGATCGGCGGAATGATCACTGCCACGCTGGCAGTCATCTTTGTACCAGTGTTCTTTGTGGTCGTCATGAAGCTCGTTCGACGCTTCACAAAGCCCCACTGATCACGATTGTGGGAGCGGCCCTGCTCGCGAATGCGTCCGGTCAGTCAACATCGATTTTGAATGTACCGACGCTTTCGCGAGCGGGCTCGCTCCCACAGGGGTTCTGCAAATATCCAGCGCTGTGGTCATGTCCGTCATCGCTGGGCTAATGTGTCTGAACCACTTTGGCCCATCGAGTCCCCATGCGCTTCCTCGCCCGCACCCACCCTCGCCTCTCTGCCGGCTTTCTGCTCGGTCTCGCCACCGGTTTGTTGGTACCTGTCGATTCCATCGTCAGTAAAATTCTCATCGGCTGGAACGCTGGCGTCTGGACGTACCTGATCCTGATGTTCTGGCTGACCGTGCGTGCCAAGGCACCAGACGTCAAACGCATCGCTGAAGTCGAAGACGAAAATGCCGGGTTGGTACTGTTCGTGGTGTGCATCGCCGCGCTGGCCAGCCTGGTGACCATTACCTTCGAATTGGCAGGCAGCAAAGACCTGCACACCGCAAACAAACTAATGCACTACGGCTTCACCGCTATCACGGTGGTCGGTTCATGGCTTCTGATCGGGGTGATTTTCTGCGTGCATTACGCGAGGTTGTATTACACCTGGGACGGTAAGGAACCGGCGCTACGCTTCGCCGAAGGGCTGAGAACGCCCAATTATTGGGATTTTTTGTATTTCTCGTTCACGATTGGGGTAGCTGTGCAGACGTCCGATGTAGGCGTTGCAACTCGAGAGATCCGTAAAATAGTGCTGGCGCAATCATTGATCGGCTTTGTGTTCAATACAGCGATTCTGGGCTTCTCCATTAATATTGCGGCTGGTCTTTTTGGCTGAACCAGCAAGCATTGTCTCCAATGTCCAGAGCATGCTTCTTGTGGTTCGGCGAGTAAATATGAGAAAGATCATAATTTCTCAAACTTGTAAACTGTAAAACCTGACAGTTTACAAGCTTGAAGACCTCGGATTATATGATGTAGCCAGCAGCAAGGCATCCGTATTGCAAGATAACTTCTATCAAAATTGGAGTCTTCAATCATGGCCACATCAGCTCAGCGCGTATTCACGCCTCGAATCCGTAATAATCAGGGAAACAATTTTATAGGAACAATTGATGGTGTCGCATACAAAGCCAACAGCTTCAGACTAACTGAAAACAGTCTTCCAGGAACTATTGGTCCTCACTGGGAAGCACGTGTTCATCAAAGAGCTGTTGACTTTAGTTATAAGGAGATTTCCATTTATATCCCAAAAGATACTATTGATGGAACTCATCCGTTGAATCCGGCCACCAAAATAATCATCAGTTATGTTGACTATTCTGACACGCAGAATCCAATCGCTCATAAAAGCGTAGGAGGCAACATTGATTTTATGCTTGACAAAGACGCAAAAATTTTCAGCGGAAATATTGATGCGGTCATGGACAGCAATGGAGGCGATGGCGGCGAGACATTCAAGATAGAAGTTGAAAACTTTTTGATTCTGGGAACTTAATAAGGGACGAACCGGGGTCTGCAACCATTGCGGCCCCGGCCCTATTAAAAATTCCGTTTTCCGAGCATTACCAGAGATACCGCATGCCCAGACTGAAACCATAAGGCTGCTCAAAGTTTTTGCCTTTTATATAGTCAAACTCAGCATGACCCTGCAAGGATTTACTCATCGACACCGCTAAACCTGTGCCCCAAGCGATACGACTACCCGACAAGTTGTTATTGAATACATTATTATTGACTTTGACCTCGTTATTTTCGGCAAACTCGTGTTCCAGACCGACCTTCAAGTATGGTTGTGTGGATACGTCGTTTCCAAAATTGAAAGTACGGCCCGCCTTCATCCCAATGCTGCCTAATAAGGATCGCGCTGTGTCACCTTTGGCATCCATGCCATTTTCCAGACGGAAATCATCGCCCTGAATAACCACTGCTGACAGCCTTGCGAACGGTTCAATAAAGGATTTTTCGTTGAGCATTATATGACGCCCGAATTCGCTTTCCCAACCGATACCCGAAGTATTGTAGCTGCCTTTGGTACGCGCACCATCACTCAAGGAAACCTTCGCTTCGTTGCGATAATGGTTGTACTTAACCAAACCATCAAAGTAATAGCCGCTTGCTCTATCCACCCACGTCACATATCCCCCGAGATAATTACTTTCGATCTCGCCCGATGTACCGTAATCAAGGTTCAGGTCAGAATCACTGTGTCCCGCCATGATGCCTATCAGCCATTGACCATCGGCAAAAGAAGGCAATGGAACATCCCAACCAAGCGAGAAACCTCGTTGTGTTTGCTGGTATGCCACACCGGAACCGTCAGCGACATTGTTCTTCTTGCCATAGACTCGTCCCCAGGACCCGGCATTTTGGTTACTGCTGCGCAGCTCACCCAAGCGGGTGTGAACAGGGGACATGTCACCGTACCAAACGGGTATCGCCGTATTGAATAACGCCAGAACGGAGCGCGCGCCCGGGCTGATGGTACGCGTTGTGGGATTTAGGAACCAATCGTTACCGCTGCTTGCCAGTTCGTAACGAAATGCACCCAGATCAACTGAACCGTTAATCAGGCGGAACTGCGCATCACCTCCACCAGTGCGAACCAATGTAATCGGCTGCCCGCTGGGAGCATCGGATCCACTGCTCGCAACTTGCAGATTGTGATCTCCAGAAGCATTGCCAACAATATTGACACTGTCGGTCTGACCGGTTGTGAAATCAGTCTTCAATGCAAAGGTGCCGTTATTTCCGCTCAGGCTTGCAACATTCAACTGGTAGAAACCTGGCGCGGTTTGCAGCGAGACTGCCCCACCATTCAGTTGCATCGCGCCGATACTGCTTGCTCCCGTCACATCCCATCGACCACCATCATTAATGCTTACGTTGGCGACATTTTCCATACGCCCGCTGAGTATGGCCTGGCTGCCCAAGACGACGGCAGTGTTGCTGGCGGCGTCACTGACAATGTCACCAGCCAAAGCGCTGCGTTCAACATTCATGGTTGTATTTGCGCCCCCCCTTACATCAAGGATCACCCCGTTGCCGCCAACGATCGTCGAGCCGTCGTGAACATCAATTTGCACGGTTGAACCGGAGACGCTTGGAACATCAATGAGAATGGCAGCACCGCTTGTACTTTGAACATGAGACTGGTTCAGAGTGAGTGCGCTGGATTGCGTATCCGTCGGGTCAGCCGTGAAGACCACGCCGTTCTGCTCGCCTGCAATCAAGCTTTGCGCCGAAGCAGTGGCACTGCCCCCGGCTAACGTGAGGCCAGAACTGTTCGTGCCTGTGCCTGTGAGCTTAGTATTGGACAGGTTGAGTGTGCTGTATGAAGAAACAGCGGCCCCGCGATTAACGCCTGTAATCGTACTGCCATTCGCATTGACCACCGAGCCACTCGCAGTTCCTGAAACTCGTGCCACATTCAGCCCTGTTCTGTTACCCACAATCATGCTGGAATTTATGTCAGCGGTACTATTGGTAATCTGCACAGCGCTTGGGCCGCTGCTTCCGGTTGTCGATACCCCGTTAAGTACCACAGAAGATGCGCCATTCGCCGATATGCCGAGAGTGCTTCCACCGTTTATGGTAAGAGAGCTGGCACTTCCAGCGGACCACGTTTCCGCGGGCGAAGGGTTCGAAATAACAGCGGTTTCACCGGGCAGCAACTGCCGCGCTTGCGCTTGGTTGCCGACCAGCATCGGCATGGCGACGATGAAAACACAAGACGCTGGAAAACTGCAAAGTGAGGGACTGAATATGGGTGACATGGCAATTCCTTAGGAAAGTCAAATCAAGAGCGCTTGGTGATCGCCCAGCTTTAAACAACGAGTGAGAATATCCATCCCATCCCCGGCCGGTATGTAGGAATAGTCTGCAACTGCAAGCGAAATGGCTTACCAATTCCGTAGGAAATACGAGGGGAGGGTCGAAGCCCTCCCCGACTTGCCCTGTCAAGTAGGCTTATCGTCGTCATACTTGCTTCCATCGCAATATATAAAACCCGATCTAATCAGAATGACTTCATATTTGCTCACAAGTGACGGTGTTGGATTTGGTCCTCCACCTATAGTGACTTCATACCACACATCCGCTGCACCGGAATATGTACCTGGAACGCTTTCATCCGGTTCGGCGGTCGAGTATTTGAGGATCGGATTGAACGGCGCCACGCGCACTTTGAACCCGGTAGCAACTTCTGTATCCAGCACTGTATGTTTCACCGAGAACGGATTTGCAGCAGGGTTCGGCGTAACCCCTGGAAAATCCGAATAACCCTTGAAGTAAATTGTGACCTCCGTATCCTTAGGCAGGTAAACTGCATCGGGTTTTACAAAAACAGTAATACCATAGTCCGCGCCACTGGTACTGGGGCAACCCAACCTGCCGTTTCTTGTACCCTCGACCTCCGGCGCCGCCAGTTCGATTTTTATTGCATTGAAGGCGACGTCAGTCGGTTCTGATTGTGGAATGTTTGCACTGCCAATCGTTTCAACTGTCCAATAAGCACTGAATGGAACACCAGGCGTGAAATCCTTGATAACGTCCCAAGGCAAAACGTGTTCTTTGGTAGTGCCTTCATCACCATCCTGCAAAAAAATCGCGGGTGGGACAAACTTTCCGTCAACATACACTTTTACTTCCTGACCATCTTGTGGCTGCCTGCCTGCCTCATCCCACAACTCAATTTCGATTCGACATTCTTTCTCGAAGTCCTCCGGCGTCAACTCATTTTCTTTATCCAACTCACCGAACACCTTCAATTTTTTCATTGCAGTATTGACGGGATCGGGATGGTCCGGGTTTGTCGGACCGGCGTATTCAAAGTTAACGAGAACATCCACCTGTTTTCTTTCTCCGACGGGTACCGGACCGCGAGTCAGAGCGCACGTAACAGTGATTGGCTGATCTCCACCGGTAGCGTCGACGTACTTGGTAGCTAACAGCGACTTGTCAATCGGAATTGCGTACGTAGTTGCCGAACCGGCTTCATCATCATAAATTGATTGGTCATCATAGAAGAGTACGTAGTGATCATCATTCTGAACATCAGCCCCCCTCTCGAAGTCGACCGTGACACCGTCATTCGCATCTTGGATTGTTATTACAGGATCCGCTTTCGGAACGTCAAGTTCTGCCAAAACAGGTGTCGGCAGCAACGCAACGGCTTTCCCGGCAGGAATGGACATGTTGCTTACATTGCCCGCAAAGTCAGTCAATCTGCACCAAACATATACGGTATTGCCTTTTAGCTCGGCCACCTTATCAATGGGTATCGTAACTAAACCATCCGCAGGCAACATTCCCCTAATGACAGGTTCAAATGTCGGGACAGCAGAGTAAGCTGAACTCATCCAGACTTCATAGCTGTCGCCATTGGGAGGATCCAGTGGATTATCATAGGTACGATCCACTTCCATGATCAATCCACCCGGATGATCGGCGATGAGTTTATCAGTGATGGGGCCAGCCCAGGCAGTTGGCCATTTCATGACTTTAAGCTGTGCCTTTATCCCTGTCGTTTCACTTTGTCCCGGAGCAAAACGATCGACCACATACTTTGTTGGAAACGTTTCAATAGGGTTAATGCCGGCCAGGTAAATTATTGCCCAGACATAATAGGTTGATGGTCCTGGTACAGCTGGGTCATCGAGCAGCCAAGGATCACTGGGTATCTCAACATCTACCGGTTGACCGTCGGCTGGCCCGGCCGCGTCATCAATTAGCACGGTGCCCTCGGTTTGAGGGTCAGTCGGAGCAACATCTTTTAAAACTCGAAAATCGTATTCGTCTGAATCCAGTCTGTTGCTCCACGAGGGGATCTGCACCTTTAGCGCTGTTCCTATCGGGATGAGTTCGATCGGCAATGTGCCATCAGCCAGTATCCCCGCAATTGTTGGTGCCGGTTCAGTCAGAGCCCCTTCGGGGCGCTTGCCCAGCGGACGAACTTTCGATTTGCCACTGTATGTATTGCTCATCTTCTTCTCCAAATAGTTGATCACCGATCACGGCGCTGCCTAATCACTGCTTTGTCATAGTCGTTTCGGCGGGCCACAGGGTTCTTCTTCCCCTACGACAACTCTGTCAATTTTCACTAATCCAACTTGAGATTTTCGGATTACTGCGCCGTTACGTTCCAGAAAACATCGAGACAGTGCAGACGCCTTATTCACCATAGGCTCAATGTGAGGCACGAATGGCCACACCCGAACTTCCACGCCGTTGAGCAGTTCCTCTTGGGTTTCTATTTTTTTTCGTATTTCTTTATAAGTTCCCGCTATAGGAGGTCCGTATCCATTCTGGCTGTAATAACCATTCCATTTCACAACGAGTACGTCGTCGAGCTCAAATTCCGGATCAGGTGCGATCAAAACATAAACTCCATCCCACAATGGCGGGACGGAAGTACAATTCAGCCATCCCCTTTCGTTCACTCCCTTAAATTTTGGCGCCGCTATAGTTACCGGAGATGCATCTATGGTCAGCTTGCGCTTGAATGACGTGTCGAGGTTCAAATCCTCGAACCAGACTTCATAATAAACATAAGCGACTCCACTTTCAGTCAGCCGAGACGGATCAATTTTTATAACCATTTTCTCTGGCGGAACAGGGTAAATCAGCTCGTCGTAGATCCAATGGGTTACCCCGGCAAATTCCCACGCAACCTTAAGGCGATCGACTCTTGGCGGTACATCCGGGTAATTCGGCCACCGCTCAACGATCACATTTAAACCTTCGGCTAGAAGTTCTTCAGGAACATTACCTTCAGGGTCATTGACATCAACTCCCTCCACTTCCGGAGCGTCGTATTCATAAGTACCGATTGGAGGTACAGGAGCAGAAAAATTTCCCGACTCTCCCTTGTAGATAACCATGCTATTTCCTTCCGAAAATGAAAGACCAAGCAGATTCGAGTCCATGCCAGATAATTAAGCTCGACTTGTCCAGACCGGTCTACTGTCATATCTGACAGGTATTCCTACCGCTTGTCGGATTCCGCTGATGGCCAAAGCACCTCAAGCTTGACGAGTATTCGATTTTTACTGCCTACTGAAACCGGTTTCAGTGTTACCACGATAAAAACAAGGCCCAACGATGAATGACTTCTCCGCCGCCCAGCGCAGCCGCGTCACCATGCTTGATGTTGCCGAACGCGCGGGCGTCTCCAAGGCCAGCGTCTCGCGCTTCATCGGCGATGACCGCGCCCTCCTCTCCGACGCTATCGCGCTGCGCATTGAGCGAGCCATCGACGAACTCGGCTACCGCCCCAACCAAATGGCGCGTGGTCTCAAACGTGGGCGCACGCGCCTGATCGGCATGCTGGTCGCCGATATCCGTAACCCTTATTCGATTGCCGTGATGCACGGGGTGGAAACCGCCTGCCGTGCGCACGGCTACAGCCTGGTGGTCTGCAACACCGACCGCGATGACGAGCAGGAACGCCAGCACCTGGCACTGTTGCGCTCGTACAACATCGAAGGGCTGATCGTTAACACCCTTGGCCATCACCGTGACGAGTTGCACGAGCTGCACCGCGAGATGCCGCTGGTGCTGGTGGATCGCAAGGTCGCTGGCCTCGACAGCGATATGGTCGGGTTGAACAACTCGCGTGCGGTGGAAATGGCGCTCACCCATCTTCAACAACGTGGTTATCGCGAACTGTTGTTGATCACCGAACCGTATGACGGCACCAGTTCACGGATCGAGCGAGTCAGCAGTTTTCAGGCACAAATTGCCCAATGTGAAGACTTGGTCGGGGCGGTTCTGGAAGCCGGCGACGATCTGCAAGCGCAACTTCAAACATTTTTAAGCACTCAAGGTAACGGGCCGAAAGCGTTGTTTTGCGCGAATGGCGTGGCGGCGCTGGCGGCTACGACCGCGTTGCGGGCGATTGGCTCGCGGCTGTTTGAAGATGTCGGGCTGATCGCCCTGGATGATCTGGATTGGTATCCGTTGGTCGGGAGCGGGATTACTGCGCTGGCGCAGCCGACCCAGGAGATTGGTGCGCGGGCGTTTGATTGTCTGCTCAAGCGTTTGCGTGGGGATGATGAATTGGCGCGGGTGGTGGATTTTGCGCCGGTGCTGTTTGAGCGAGGATCTACCCGTGGGGTTGGTGGTGTTTGAAATGACGCCTTCGCGAGCAGGCTCGCTCCCACAGTTTGGCATGCGTTCCCCTGTAGGAGTGAGCCTGCTCGCGATCGCGCCCTAAAAGACAATACAAACACCTGATATTTTTTTGAACAAAAATGAAACCGGTTTCAGAGGTCAATAACAATGAATAAACCTGCCGTTTCCATCAGCCTGTCCAGCTATGGCGCCGAGCTTGTGCGCCAGCGCGGGCAAGATTCCTTCATCGACGTTCTGGCCGCAGCCGGGGCCAATCGCATCGAGTGGCGTGAAGAGCTGCTGACCCGTGAAGAGCCGGCGCAGTTGGCTGCGGCCACCCAGGCGCATGGCTTGCAAAGCATTTATTCCTCACCCACCGAACTGTGGCTCGCCGGGCAGGCACAGCCCAATCCCGAATTGATCACCGCACTGCAACAGGCCGAAGCGTTCGGTTCGAAATGGCTGAAAGTCTCGCTCGGCTATTTCACCGACACCAACGACCTGCAAGCTTTGTCCGAACGTCTGCAACGAACCTCGGTGCAGTTGCTGGTCGAGAACGATCAGACCTTGCACGGCGGGCGCATCGAACCGTTTCAGCGCTTCTTCGCGGCGGTCGAACAACACAACCTGCCGATCAAGATGACTTTCGACATCGGCAACTGGCAGTGGCAGGACCAGTCCGCCGCCAGCGCTGCGCGCTTGCTGGGCCGGCATGTCGGCTATGTGCATTGCAAAGCCGTAGCGCGGCGCGCCGACGGCAAACTGGTGGCGGTGCCGCCCGCCGTCAGTGACCTGCATCTGTGGGAACAACTGCTGCGGCACATGGCCCAAGGCGTTATGCGCGCGGCCGAATACCCGCTTCAGGGTGATGACCTGCTGCAACTGACCACCGAGCACGTCGCCGCCCTCGCCCGCCTCGGCCAATCGCGTCTGGAGCCTGCCCATGTCTGAGATCGATATTCTCTCGTTCGGTGAAACCATGGCGATGCTGGTCGCCGAGCAGACCGGCGATCTGGCGGCGGTCGAACACTTTCACAAACGCATCGCCGGTGCCGACAGCAATGTGGCCATCGGACTTTCGCGATTGGGTTTTAATGTCGCGTGGCTGAGCCGGGTCGGTAATGATTCGCTCGGGCGCTTCGTAGTCGAGACCTTGGTCAAGGAGGGTCTGGATTGCAGCCATGTCGATGTCGACCCACAGCACCCGACCGGTTTCCAGTTCAAGTCGCGCAATGACGATGGCAGCGATCCGCAGGTCGAATATTTCCGTCGCGGTTCGGCGGCCAGTCACTTGTCGCCGCAGTCAATCACTGCGGACTTGCTCAGCGCCCGCCATTTGCACGCCACCGGCATTCCGCCGGCGCTCTCTGCCACGGCGCGCGAATTGTCCTTCGAATTGATGAGTCGTATGCGCCATGCCGGGCGCAGCGTTTCCTTCGACCCCAATCTGCGCCCGAGCCTGTGGGCCAGCGAACGCGAGATGATCAGTGAGATCAACCGGCTCGCCGCCCTCGCCCACTGGGTCTTGCCGGGTTTGAGTGAAGGCCGGTTGCTGACCGGTTTCGAAGACCCGGCGGACATCGCTGCGTTCTATCTCGACCAAGGCGCCGAAGCGGTGGCGATCAAGCTCGGGCCGCAAGGCGCTTATTACCGCACGCAGCTGGATCAGGGTTTTGTCGCTGGTGTGCCGGTGGCCCAGGTCGTCGATACCGTGGGTGCCGGTGACGGCTTTGCGGTGGGGCTGATCAGCGCCCTGCTCGAGCATCAAAGTGTGCCCGAGGCGGTGCAACGCGCGAACTGGATTGGCAGTCGGGCGGTGCAGAGTCGTGGGGATATGGAAGGCCTTCCTACGCGCCTGGAATTATCCGGTGAATTTGAGGCCGTCTTCGCGAGCAGGCTCGCTCCCACCTTTGAAATGCAATCTCCTGTGGGAGCGAGCCTGCTCGCGAAAGGGCCGGCCTGATCACCACAAACTGAACGAACCTGCTGCGACAAAAACAACAAGCTCAGGAGAAAGACCATGAAAAACGCTACTCTCGCCGCCCGCCGCTGGTGGTACATCATGCCGATCGTGTTCATCACCTACAGCCTGGCGTATCTCGATCGCGCCAATTATGGCTTCGCCGCCGCTTCCGGCATGGCCGAAGACCTGATGATCACCCCGGGCCTGTCGTCGCTGCTCGGCGCGCTGTTCTTTCTCGGTTACTTCTTCTTCCAGGTGCCTGGTGCGGTCTACGCGCAAAAGCACAGCGTAAAGAAGCTGATTTTTGTCAGCCTGATCCTCTGGGGTGGCCTCGCTACCCTGACCGGCGTGGTCTCCAATGCTTATTGGCTGATCGTGATTCGCTTCATGCTCGGTGTGGTCGAAGCGGCAGTGATGCCGGCGATGCTGGTCTATCTGTGCCATTGGTTCACCCGTGCCGAACGCTCGCGAGCCAACACCTTTCTGATCCTCGGCAACCCGGTAACCATGCTGTGGATGTCGGTGGTTTCGGGTTATCTGGTGCAGCACTTCAGCTGGCGCTGGATGTTCATCATCGAAGGCTTGCCGGCGGTGCTTTGGGCGTTCATCTGGTGGCGTCTGGCCGATGATCGTCCGGCCCAGGCCAAATGGCTCAGCGATCAGGAAAAGCACGATCTGGAAAGCGCACTGGCGGCGGAACAAGTTGGCATCAAAGCGGTGAAGAACTACGCCGAGGCGTTCCGTTCGCCGAAGGTGATCATTCTCGCGTTGCAGTTTTTCTGCTGGAGCATCGGCGTCTACGGCTTCGTGCTGTGGTTGCCATCGATTCTCAAGGCAGGGGCGAAAATGGACATGATCGAGGCTGGCTGGCTGTCGGCGCTGCCGTATCTGGCGGCGGTGATCGGCATGCTCGCGGTGTCGTGGGGGTCAGACAAGTTGCAGAAGCGCAAACGTTTCGTCTGGCCGCCGCTACTGATCGCCTCCATCGCGTTTTATGGTTCCTACGCGCTCGGCGCGGAACATTTCTGGTGGTCGTACACGCTGTTGGTAATCGCCGGCGCCTGCATGTACGCGCCGTACGGGCCGTTCTTCGCGATCGTGCCGGAGATCCTGCCGGCCAACGTTGCCGGCGGCGCCATGGCGCTGATCAACAGCATGGGCGCCCTCGGTTCGTTCGGCGGCTCGTATCTGGTCGGTTATCTGAACAGCTCCACCGGCTCGCCCGGCGCGTCCTATCTGTTGATGAGCGGCGCCTTGCTGTTGTCGGTGGTGCTGACGATTTTTCTCAAGCCTGGCGCCAGCGACCGCGTCGTCGCCAAAACCGTTGCCACGCCGCGCGTGCCGGCGCATTCCTGAAAGGACTTTGTCATGAAAAAACACGTCGTGCTGTACAAGAAACTCTCGCCCGCGCTGATGGCGCGCCTGCAAGAACAGTTCGAAGTGACGCTGATCGAAAGCCTCGACGCCGACGGCCTCATGCAGCTGCGTGACGCCCTGCCCCGCGCTCACGGCTTGCTCGGTGCGAGTCTGAAACTGGACGCCGCGTTGCTTGATCTGGCGCCGCAACTGCAAGCCATCGCCAGCGTGTCGGTCGGCGTCGATAACTACGACATCGATTACCTCGGTCGTCGCAAGATCCTGCTGACCAACACCCCGGACGTGCTCACCGAAACCACCGCTGACACCGGTTTTGCCTTGATTCTCGCAGCCGCACGGCGGGTGGTCGAACTGGCCAACATGGTGCGCAGCGGCCAGTGGAGCCGCAACATCGGCCCGGCGCATTTCGGCACTGATGTGCATGGCAAGACGCTCGGCATCATCGGCATGGGCCGCATCGGCGAGGCGTTGGCCCAGCGCGGGCATTTCGGTTTTGGCATGCCGGTGATCTACCACAGCCAGTCGCGCAAACCGGCAGTCGAGGAACGCTTCGATGCGCAATATCGCAGCCTTGAAGACTTGCTCAGCCAGGCGGATTTCATTTGCCTGACCTTGCCGCTGACCGCGCAGACGGAAAAGTTGATCGGCGCCGAGCAGTTTGCCTTGATGCGTCCCGAGAGCATTTTCATCAACATCTCACGCGGCAAGGTCGTCGATGAGGCGGCAATGATCGACGCGCTGCGTCATCAGCGCATTCGTGCGGCGGGGCTGGATGTGTTCGAGCGTGAACCGCTCAATCATGATTCGCCGTTGTTGCAGCTCAACAATGTGGTGGCGACGCCGCACATGGGTTCGGCGACGCATGAAACGCGTGAGGCGATGGCACGGTGTGCGGTGGAGAATCTGCTGGCGGCGCTGGCTGGCAAGAAGCCGGCGAATCTGGTGAATCCTCTAAACTGATCGTTCCCACGCTCCCGCGTGGGAATGCAGCCCGGGACGCTCTGCGTCCCCTCACAAGCTGGAACGCGGAGCGTCCCTTGAGGCATTCCCACGCAGAGCGTGGGAACGATCAGTGCGTGGGTTACGGCCGGGGACCATCAGGCACTGCGCGCCTGTAAAAGCTGTGCCGCACATAAGGCAATCCGCGCGCAGGCGTCGGCCAGTTTCACCCGATCGACCACCAGGCCAATGCGGATATGCCCCGCCGCACTCGGGCCGAATGCTTCACCGGCCAGTACCGATACGCCATAACCTTCAAGCAATCGCTCGGCAAACACCTGGGCACCGAGCCCGGTCTGGCGCACATCGACCATCACGAACATGCCGCCATCCGGCCGGATCGGATGCAGGCCCGGGCAGCCGTGCAAACGCTCGCAAACCAGATCGCGGCGCAGGCGATACTCCTCGCGCATCTGCGTCACTTCCGGCAGATCACTTTGCAGCGCAACCTGCGCGGCTTTCTGTACGAAATCCGGCAATCCGAAGAGCATGCTCAGCGACAGGTTGACCAAATGCTCGGCCAGCGGTTGCGGCCCGATCATCCAGCCGATGCGCCAACCGGTCATGGCGTGGGATTTCGACAGGCTGTTGATCGTTGCCGTGCGTTCGGCCATGCCCGGCAGGCTCGCCGGGCTGATGTGCCGGCCTTCGTAAAGCAAATCACTGTAGACCTCGTCGCTGATCAGCCACAGGTCATGGCGGATGCACAGCGCCGCCAGTTCCTGCCAGATCAACAGCGGCAAGCTCGCACCGCTGGGGTTGTTCGGGCTGTTGAGCAACATCGCGCGAGTCTTTGCAGTAATACGCGCCGCGACATCGGCCGGGTCGACGCGAAAACCATTTTCCGGGCGCACCGGGACGGGAATGACCGTTGCGCCGCAAGCGCCGAACACACCTTCGTACGTAACGTACATGGGTTCGGCGACGATCACCTCGTCGCCGGGATCAAGCAGACATTGCGCCACCGAATACACCGCGCATTGCGCGCCGGGCAACACAATCACCTGATCAGGATCAACGCGCTGACCACTGCGCTGGCAATGGCGCTCGGCAATCAGCCTGCGCAGCTCGAGCCGGCCACGAATATCGGCATAATGCGTATCGCCGGCCAATAGACTGTCGATGGCGCCATGGACAATCGGCAGCGGCGTATCGAAGTCCGGATCGCCGACGCTCAACAGCAGAATATCGACGCCCTGGGCGTGCAACGCCAACGCTCGGTCGTGAATTTGCCAGGCGGCGGCGCCCTCTCCGGCAATGCGTTGGGTCAAGGCTGAATAGCGCATGTACGTCTCCTGATCGCGCGGGTTTCCAGCCTTCACCGTATCTCAAATCACGAAACGCGCCACCATCGCATTCAAATCCACTGCCAGACGCGACAGCTCATGGGTTGCGGCGCTGGTCTGGTTGGCCCCGGCCGCCGACTGCGTCGCCAGATCGCGGATGTTGACGAGGTTGCGATCGACTTCGCGCGAGACTTGCGCCTGCTCTTCCGAAGAGCTGGCGATGACCAGGTTGCGCTCGTTGATCTGGTGGATGGACTGAGTGATCTGCTCCAGCGCCACGCCGGCGGCACGGGCCATTTCCAGGGTGATCTGGGTGCGCTGGTTGCTTTGCTGCATCGAGGAGACGGCCTCGCCGGTGCCGTTCTGGATACCGGCGACCATTTTTTCGATTTCCTGGGTCGATTGCGCGGTGCGATGGGCCAGCGCCCGGACTTCGTCCGCGACCACGGCAAATCCTCGTCCGGCTTCACCGGCACGCGCGGCTTCGATCGCGGCGTTGAGTGCCAGCAAGTTGGTCTGTTCGGCGATGGCGCGAATCACGTCGAGCACTTTGCCGATATCGCGGCCCTGCGCGGCGAGACCTTCGATCATCTGCGCGGTGTTCTGCACGTCGTGGGTCATGGTCTGGATCGCGTCGACGGTTTTCACCACCTGATCGCGACCTTCACGGGCGGCGTGGGTTGACTGGTTCGAGGCTTCGGAAGTCGACACGGCGTTGCGCGCGACTTCTTCGACGGCGGCAGTCATCTCGTTGACGGCGGTGGCGGCCTGTTCGATTTCGTTGTTCTGCTGCTGCAAACCGCGCGAGGCTTCTTCGGTGACGGCGCTGAGTTCTTCGGCGGCCGCGCCCAGTTGCGTGGCGGAACCGGCGATCTGTTCGATGGTTTGACGCAGGTTGACTTGCATCGCCGCGAGGGCTTCGAGCAGGCGCGCCGGCTCGTCCTTGCCGTCGACTTCGATGGCTTTGCTCAGGTTGCCGCTGGCGATGGTTTGTGCAGCCAGCACCGCACGGTTCAGTGGTGTGACGATGCTGCGGGTCAGCAGCCAGGCGAGCAATACGGTGGCCAGCGCAGCAATCACCGCGACAATGATGATCCCGGTGATGGCGCTGTCGTAATAGTCGCCGGCGCGAGTCGACGCAGTTTTGGCATCGGCCGCGTTGATCGCGATCAGTTTGTTCAACTGCTCGCCCATCTGGTCGGTGCCTTCCTTGATTCGTGTGTTGATCAGGGCGCGCAACTCCTCCATTTTGTCCTGACGTGAGAGCTCGAGCATCTGGTTCTGTGCTTGCACGTAGTTGTCCAGCGTGGTCGAAAACGTCTGGTACAGCGCACGTTCTTCCGGGCCTGCATGCAGTTCGGCATAAGCGGCTTGTGCCTTGCGCGCCTTTTCAACCAGCACGGCGATACGCGTCTGGGCTTCCAGCAACGCGGCAGGCTCGCGATTGACCAGCACGCGGAACGAGAGGATGCGCATCCGCAGGACGTTTTCGGTTATCACGCTGAGATGGGTCACGCTGGGCAGTTGCGTCGAATTCATATCGATCGACGCCTGGCGGATGACCGACATGCGATTGACGGCAAACATGCCAAGCACGACTACTAACAGGGCGATGAAGGCAAAACCGAGGAAGGCACGGGGCGCGATATTCAGGTTACGCAAGGACATGGCTGAACTCTCAAGATAGAAGCTACGAGCGTCCATGCCATATCACTGAGCCGTGGGGGTGGGCTGCAGTTCGGCGCCACTGTTTTGGGAGTCTTGTGCGCGCCTGACCTTTGTATCGGCCAGGCTTGAGGAAGATTGCGGGTGCGTTGCAACTATTTTTATCAGTGTTTCAGGAATGAAACACCAACATGGAGTTTCACACGCGTCGCGCCATCTGCCAGACGCGAGCAATATCGGTGGCGCGTTCACGCAACAATCGTGGCGCTTCGGCGCAGGCCTGTTCCAGCGTCATCGGCCCGCTGGTCACGGCGAATGCCGCGTCGATGCCATGGTCATACAGTTCCTGATAACCGTCGCCGAGGGTGCCGGCAATCACCACCACCGGCACACCGTGTTGTTTGGCGATCCGTGCGACGCCGAACGGCGTCTTGCCGCGCAGGGTCTGCGCGTCGAAGCGCCCTTCCCCGGTAATCACCAGATCGGCATCTTTGACCGCATCGGCGAGCCCCACCAGCTCTGCGACCACCTCAACGCCGGCCTGAAACTGCGCACCAAGAAATGCCTTGGCGGCAAAGCCGAGACCGCCCGCCGCACCGCTGCCGGGTTCATCGCGGACATCTTTGCCCAGCGCCTGCGCGCACCGTTCGGCAAAGTGTCCCAAGGCTTGGTCGAGTTGTTGCACCTGGGCCGGCGAAGCGCCTTTCTGCGGGCCGAAAATCGCTGAGGCACCGTGCGGGCCGCAGAGTGGATTGTTGACGTCAGCGGCAATATCGAAACGCACCTGCGCCAGACGCGGATCAAGTCCGCTGAGGTCCAGCCGCGCCAGTTGCGCCAATGCCAGTCCGCCGGGGACGAGCGCCTGGTTTTGCGCATCGAGCAGTTTCAGCCCCAGGGCGTGCATCGCGCCGGCACCGCCATCGTTGGTGGCACTGCCGCCAATCGCCAGAATCACCCGTTGCGCACCGGCATCCAGCGCCGCGCGAATCAGTTCGCCGGTGCCAAAGGTGCTGCTGATGCACGCATCGCGCTGCCCCGGCGGCACCAATTGCAGGCCACTGGCTTCGGCCATTTCGATGATCGCGGTCTGGGTGTGTGGCAACCAGCCCCACGCGGCCTCCACCGGCGCACCGAGCGGGCCACGCACGCGGCTGCGGCGCAGTTCGCCTGCACAGGCCGCCAGAATTGATTCCACCGTGCCTTCGCCGCCATCGGCCATCGGGCATTTGACCAGCGTCGCCTGCGGCCACACCTGGGCCAGGCCAAGGGCGATGGTTTCGGCAACGCCCTGAGCACTGAGGCTGTCCTTGAATGAATCGGGGGCGATGACGACTTTCATGGGAATTCTCCGGTGGCAATGTCCGTCATGCTGCCAGTCGGTTCACGTGTTGACGCCGGTCGGTTGCACAAGGGCTGGAGAGGATTGTTGTTCATTTTCACAAAAGATCAGTTTTGCCTGCACCGGCGCTTTCGCGAGCAGGCTCGCTCCCACAGGAGTACGCATTCCAAATGTGGGAGCGAGCCTGCTCGCGAAGGCGTCTTCGAAGGCGCCAAATCAATTCGGATCCGTCTGCGGCAACAACTGCACCCCCAGATACAACGCCAGCATCCCGTCCAGCCGCAGCGGATCGACCCCGCTCAACTCGGCGATCCGCTCCATCCGGTAACGCAAGCTGTTGCGATGAATGCCCAAGGCATCTGCACAGGCCTGACTCTGGCCGTCGTGCTCACACCAGCTGCGCAGCGTCGCCAGCAATTGGCCGTTGCTGTCCTTGGCGATCACCTTGCGCAGCGGTTTGAGCAGTTCGTCCAGTGCGTCATCGTTGCGATGGCGCCAGAGCATCACCGGCAATCGATATCGGTTGAGCGTCAGCACGCGCGAATGCGGCAAGACTTCGCGCCCGTAGGCGAGCAAATCGCCGACCCGCCGATAACAGCGGCGCAACCCGGCCAGCCCGTCGGCCTGCCCGCCCACGGCCATGCGCAGGATCTTCCAGCCGAGGCCATCGAGTTTCTCCAGCAAGCGCTCGTGCTCGAGGTGTTGACTTGCCGGGCGACACCACAGCAGCGATGACTGCGCCGAACTTACGCACCAGCTGTCCGGGTAACGCGACATCAGCCAGGCACTCAGCGCCTCGACGGTTTGCCCCGGACCGTGCTCCAGACCCAACTCGAACAGATAGGGCACCCGCGTCAACTGCGGCTTGAGCCCCAGTTGCTGCGCCTCATCGACCAGCCGCGGCGAATCACCCGCCTCGCTCAGCAACAGCGCCAGCAGATCATCACAGCGCTGGCGCCGCCATTGCTGCTCGGCCTGCTGGTTGCGCTGGCCCACAAGCATTTCCGCGGTCATGCGCACCAGTTCCGCGTAGGTGCGCAACTGTTCCGGTTCGCCGGTGAGGCCGAGCACGCCGATCAAACGCTGATCGAGCAGCAACGGCAGGTTGATGCCCGGTTGCACGCCTTTGAGATGCACCGCCGTCTGCGCATCGATTTCGACCACGCGACCATTGGCCAGCACCAGTTGCGCACCCTCGTGGCGGGTGTTGATGCGCTCCGGTTCGCCGCTGCCGAGGATCAGCCCCTGGCTGTCCATGACGTTGACGTTGTAGGGCAAAATGGCCATCGCCCGATTGACGATGTCCTGGGCGAGGTCGTGATCAAGTTCGAACATGACAGCGGCAATCCTTGATTTTCGGCGCGTGCGATTGTTCACCCGCACAGGGTCTGCCGGCAAACCCTGTGCTCAGGCACAAAGACAATCCGGCCAGAGGTGGCCGAGACTCTCGGGGCGATCAACGTTACCCTTTGCATCGCAAAAAATCATAATAAAGAGAGAGCCGCTATGTCGCAGAGCGCCGCAGCTACCCAGACCATCGACGCCGACGGTAAAAACGCCGTCTACAAACGCATCACCCTGCGTTTGATCCCCTTCATTTTCATCTGCTACCTGTTCAACTACCTCGACCGGGTCAACGTTGGCTTCGCCAAACTGCAGATGCTCGACGCGCTGAAGTTCAGCGAAACCGTATACGGCCTCGGTGCCGGGATCTTCTTCATTGGCTACGTGCTGTGCGGTGTGCCGAGTAACCTCGCGCTGACCAAGTTCGGGCCACGGCGCTGGATTGCGCTGATGATGATTACCTGGGGCACGCTGTCGACCTGCCTGCTGTTCGTCACCACCCCGACCGAGTTCTACACCCTGCGGCTGTTCACCGGCGCGGCCGAAGCCGGATTCTTCCCGGGTGTGGTGCTGTACCTCTCGCAGTGGTTCCCGACGTTCCGCCGTGGCCGAATCATGGCGCTGTTCATGTCAGCGATTCCGGTGTCCGGTTTGCTCGGCAGCCCGTTCTCCGGCTGGATCCTCAATCACTTCGCCGCCGGCCAGGGCGGTCTCGCTGGTTGGCAGTGGATGTTCCTGCTGCAAGGCATTCCGACGGTCATCCTCGGCGCCCTCGCCTGGTTCCTGCTCAGCGACAGCTTCGCCAATGCCAAGTGGCTGACCCCGCACGAGCGCGCGGTGCTTGAAGCCGATCAGGCCGAAGATCTGGCGAACAAACCGAAATCCACTTCCGACTCGCTGCTGGCGGTGTTCAAGAACCCGGCGATCTGGGCGTTCGGGCTGATTTACTTCTGCATCCAGAGCGGCGTCTACGCGATCAACTTCTGGCTGCCGTCGATCATCAAGAACCTGGGTTTCAGCGATAACCTGGTGATCGGCTGGTTGAGCGCGATTCCCTACCTGCTGGCGGCGGTGTTCATGCTGGTTGTCGGTCGCTCGGCCGACCTGCGCAAGGAACGCCGCTGGCATCTGGTAGTGCCGATGCTCATGGGCGCAATTGGTCTGCTCATCGCCGTAAACTTCGCGGCGAATCCGGCGATTGCGATTCTCGGTTTGACCATAGCCACCATGGGCGCGCTGACCGGGCTGCCGATGTTCTGGCCGGTGCCGACCGCCATGTTGAGTGCGGGCGCTGCGGCCGGTGGACTGGCGTTGATCAACTCGATGGGGCAAATGGCAGGGTTCTTGAGCCCGTATCTGGTGGGTTGGGTCAAGGACAGCACGGGGTCGACGGATGCCGCGTTGTATCTGCTCGCGGCGGTGATTGTCGGCGGGAGTTTGTTGGCGTTGCGGATGACGCGGACGTTGCGGGCTTAGGCTTTCAACAGTTTCTAGAGACGGCCCTGCTTGGGACCGTTTTTATTCGGTTCGGCTCAGGACCTGGTGGGAGCATGAGATCTGCGGCCCCTCACCCCAGCCCTCTCCCGAGGGAGAGGGAGCCGATTGGTGTGCTGTTCAGAATTTGTGTCCGGCTCGGTATTTCTTGTCGGCGTAACTCCCGCAGGCACTGCAGTCAGTCCCCTCTCCCTCGGGGAGAGGGCTAGGGTGAGGGGCTTTTGATCTTGTAAATTCACTTTGCCCCCTCATCCGCATCTGGTATTTGATTGAACCCCTCCCACCGCCAAAAAGGATTTCGCCATGAGCTACCGCACACTCGGCCACTCCGGACTGCAGGTCTCCACGTTGACGCTCGGCACGATGATGTTCGGCGAGCAGACCAGCGCCGAAGACTCGCTGCGTATCATCGACAAGGCCTGGGATCAGGGCATCAATTTCATCGACACCGCCGACGTCTACGCCAACGGCCGCTCTGAAGAGATCGTCGGTGAAGCGATCGCCCGGCATCGGCACGAATGGGTGCTGGCGACCAAGGTCGGCTTCGGTCCGGTGGACGGCGTGCCAAACCGCAGCGGTTTGAGCCGCAAGCACATCTTCAATGGTCTGGAAGCCAGCCTTACTCGGCTCGGCACTGACTACGTCGACATCTATTACCTGCACCGCGAAGACCACAACACGCCGCTTGAAGTCAGCGTTTCGGCGATTGGCGATCTGATTCGCCAAGGCAAGATCCGCTATTGGGGGCTGTCGAACTATCGCGGCTGGCGCATCGCCGAGGTCATCCGCATTGCAGACAAACTCGGCGTTGACCGACCGGTGATCAGCCAGCCGCTGTACAACATCGTCAACCGTCAGGCCGAGACCGAGCAGATCACCGCTGCGCAAACCTATGGCCTCGGCGTGGTGCCTTACAGCCCGCTGGCCCGTGGCGTGCTCAGCGGCAAGTACGCGCCGGACATGCAGCCCGACGCCAACAGCCGTGCCGGGCGCCAGGACAAGCGCATTCTGGAAACCGAGTGGCGCGTCGAGTCGTTGCGCATTGCCCAGCAGATTCAGCAGTACACCGAGCAGCGCGGCGTCGGCATGGTCGAGTTTGCGATTGCCTGGGTGTTGAACAACAGCGCCGTGACCTCAGCCATTGTCGGGCCGAGGACCGAGGCGCAGTGGGATGCCTATACCAAGGCGCAGGCGGTGAAGATCTGCGCCGAAGACGAAGCGTTCATCGACTCGCTGGTCACGCCGGGGCACGCTTCGACACCGGGTTTCAACGATGTCAGCCATTTCGTCTCAGGGCGCAAACCACATCAGGCATAACAAGTCTTCCCTAATGTAGAACAGCCGATACAATCGGCTGTTTTTCATTGAATTCAGTGCGATCAAACGGAAACTGGATTGATCGTCGCAAAATTGCCAGGGATTACTGCATGTTTGATCGCTCCGTCGAGGCACCCACAAAGCCTTCTCTGCTGGAAATTCCCGGCGACAAACACGATGCGCAGTCACAGCCTCGCGCCGAAGCAGCGGCAACTGCCGCCGAGCGAAAAACCTCAATCGAGTATCGCGCCGACATCGACGGCCTGCGCGCCATCGCCGTGCTGCTGGTGTTGATTTTCCACGGCGGCCTGGCGTTGTTTCCGTCGGGATACATCGGCGTTGACATCTTCTTTGTGATATCCGGGTACCTGACCACTTCGATCATCATGTCCTCGCTGGACAAGGGCACGTTCAGCTTCAGCGGCTTTTACACGCGGCGCATCTGGCGTCTGCAACCGGCGATCATTGCGCTGCTCATCGTCACCTTACTGATCACCACGCTGCTTTATCTGCCCAGCGACTACGTCGATTTTCTCAAAAGCGAAAAATACACATCGCTGCTGATTTCCAATCAGTACTTTTCCAAAGTGACCAGCGGTTACGCGACGCCGGATGCTGCAAGTCTGCCGTTGCTGCACACCTGGTCTTTGGCCATCGAATGGCAATGGTATCTGGCCTTGCCGCTGGGCCTCTGGCTGCTCAACCGTTACGTGGCGAAGAGAGTTTTCAAAGCCACCGTGCTGGGTCTGACCCTCGCGGCAATGGCACTGGCGTTGTATCTGTCGTACGCCTATCCCGATCGAAACTATTACTTCTTCACCGCCCGCATCTTCGAGCTGATGATCGGTTCCTGCGCGGTCATTTTCAGCACCGGGAATTTCCGGCTCAAGCGCCTGAGCGCTTCGCTGATTTGTGCGCTGGCGCTGGCGACGCTGTTCTACTGCGCGACGCGCGAAGATATTTTGTCGGGTTTCCCCGGCTACCACGCCATCGCGGTGTGCCTGGCCACGGCCGTGCTGCTGTTTCGCGGCATCGGCGATGCCAGCGTGACTTCAAAATTGCTGGCCTTCCGGCCGCTGGTGTTCGTAGGCACGCTCTCGTATTCGCTGTACGTGTGGCACTGGCCGATTCTCGCCGTGACGAGCTACCTGGGCATCGCCCTCACCCCGCTGGTGCAGGTGGTGTACTTCGCCGCGACCTTCGTCATCGGCTACCTGTCCTTCGTGCTGATCGAAAACCGTTTCCGCAAGGCGCGTGCAGGCTTCGGCAAAACCCTGATCTGGCTGATGATCGTGCCAGCGATTGCCTTGTCATTGTTGCATTCGGCGGGTGACCGGAACGAGGGCTGGCCGAACCGCTTCAATCAGGGCTCGAACAATCTGTTCAACGGTTTGAAAGCATCGGTACCGGCCAACCGCGAAGCGTGCCTGGGCGTGAGCGACGGTGCCGATCCTGGCTGCATCATGGGCGCGGCACAGGCCAAGCCTCAGGTTCTGCTGATGGGCGATTCCTACTCGAACCATTATTGGGGTTTCGTTGAAACGCTGGCCAAGGACGCGGATCTCGCCGTGCTCGCGCAGGGTTATCCGGCCTGCCTGGCGCTACCGAACATCTACCTCTACAACTGGTACAAAGCGAAAAACGCGCTGTATCAGAAATGCCATAACGCTGCGCAACGCTACTACGAAATGATCGCCAACCAGCATTTCCGCTACGTGATCATCGGGCAGTTCTGGGAGGCTTATCTCACCGATGCCATCGTCACCCGCCTGGAGGATCCGCGCAGTGTCGAACTGTCGCAACAACGCCTCGGCGTCGCGCTCCGCCAAGCCCTGGACATCGTCGTCAAGTCCGGCGCGACACCGGTGTTCCTGATGAATACCCTGCCGATGCCGACGGGTATCAATGAATGCCTGTTGAAACAGGTGAAGCTGCGTGGCTGGCTCGGCAGTGCCGAACAGAGCATTCAATGCGCATCGGTGCCTTGGTCAAATGACGAAGATCCGACATTGGCCAGGTTGTTCAGCCAATTGCAGGGCGAATACCCGAGCCTGATCGTCATCGACCCGAAAAGCCTGCAATGCAAGGACGGCACTTGCACGACCACAATCGACGGCTTGCCGGTTTATCGTGACCTCGGTCACATGACCGATTACGCGTCTTACCGGTTTGGTGAAATGTACCTCAAGCGCTTTGGCAATCCGTTGAAGTCAGGTCAGTGATTTCAAGAGCTTCGCGAGCAGGCTCGCTTCCACAGGGAAACCGGCAGCTATGCTGATGGCTTGGCGATCCGGTTGATGCCTGTGGAGAATATTGAGCATTCGATCAATATTCAGCACAAAAACCACGTATCCTGCGCGCCCCGTTCACCCCTCAACCCGCGAGGACAGCTTGGCTAAAGGTATCGCTCTATCGGTTTCGGCTTCGGTGCTGTTTGCCGTCATGTATTACTACACTTCGTTGCTCACGCCGTTGAGCGGTGTGGAGATCTTCGGCTGGCGGATGCTTCTGACGGTCCCGTGCATGACCGTGTTCATGCTGGTTTCCGGAGAATGGCGGCGGGTTGTCGAGCTGGTGCGCTTGATGGCGGCGAGGCCGAAATTGATCGGCGGCTTGATCCTCTCGGCGGCACTGCTCGGCGTGCAGTTGTGGCTGTTCATGTGGGCGCCCCTGAACGATTACAGCCTCGATGTCTCGCTGGGTTATTTCCTGCTGCCACTGGCGATGGTATTGACCGGGCGCATCGCCTATGGCGAAAGCCTGTCGTATCTGCAAAAGATCGCGGTGTTTTTCGCCAGCCTCGGCGTGCTGAACGAGTTGTATCAGGTTGGCGGTTTTTCCTGGGCGACGCTGGTGGTCGTGGTCGGTTATCCGTTGTACTTCGTGCTGCGCAAGTACCTCAAGACCGACAACCTCGGCGGCCTGTGGGTCGACATGACGTTGATGCTCCCGGTCGCGTACTGGTTTGTGCGGGGCGGCGAGCAAGGCTTCGGCGTATTTGACCAATATCCTGGGTTGCTCTGGCTGATTCCGCTGCTCGGGCTGATCAGTGCATCGGCGTTGGTGGTGTACATCATTGCCAGTCGCTTGCTGCCGTTCAGTCTGTTCGGCTTGTTGAGTTATGTTGAGCCGGTGCTGCTGCTCGGCGTGGCGCTGTTGCTCGGTGAAAGTATCAAGTCCGCAGAGTGGCTGACCTATATCCCGATCTGGATGGCGGTGGTGGTGCTGGTTTTCGAAGGCTTCAAACACCTGATGCGACAAAGCCGCCCCTGAACAGTGCGCAATTCAAAATTGTGGGAGCGAGCCTGCTCGCGAATACAATCTCTCCTTCACCAAGGATATTGACTGAGCTGACGCCTTCGCGAGCAGGCTCGCTCCCACAGTTGAGATTATGCGAGCACAAAAAATCCCGGCCCTGCATCTCTGCAGGCCGGGATCTTTTATTTCAGTTGCGGATTACTCGGTGGTCAAAACACCACGACGCACCTGGTCGCGTTCGATCGACTCGAACAGCGCTTTGAAGTTGCCCTCACCGAAACCATCATCGCCTTTGCGCTGAATGAATTCGAAGAACACCGGGCCCATCAGGGTTTCCGAGAAGATCTGCAGCAGCAGACGCTTGTCGCCCTGCTCCGACGCGCCATCGAGCAGAATACCGCGCGATTGCAGTTGATCGACCGGCTCACCGTGATTCGGCAGACGCCCTTCGAGCATTTCGTAATAGGTGTCCGGCGGCGCGGTCATGAAGCGCATGCCGATCTTTTTCAACTGGTCCCAGGTCTTGATCAGGTCGTCGGTGAGGAACGCGACGTGCTGGATGCCCTCGCCGTTGAACTGCATCAGGAACTCTTCGATCTGCCCGGCGCCCTTGGACGATTCTTCGTTCAGCGGGATGCGGATCATGCCGTCCGGTGCGGTCATCGCCTTGGAGGTCAGACCGGTGTATTCGCCCTTGATGTCGAAGTAGCGAATTTCACGGAAGTTGAACAGCTTCTCGTAGAAGTTCGCCCAGTAGGCCATGCGACCGCGGTACACGTTGTGGGTCAGGTGATCGATGATCTTCAGGCCGGCACCGACCGGGTTGCGGTCTACGCCTTCGATGAACACAAAATCGATGTCATAGATCGAGCTGCCTTCGCCGAAACGATCGATCAGGTACAGCGGCGCGCCGCCAATGCCTTTGATGGCCGGCAGGTTCAGCTCCATCGGACCGGTTTCGATGTGAATCGGCTGGGCGCCGAGTTCCAGTGCGCGGCTGTAGGCCTTTTGCGAATCCTTGACGCGGAACGCCATGCCGCAAACGGACGGGCCATGTTCGGCGGCAAAGTACGAGGCCACGCTGTTCGGTTCGTTGTTGAGGATCAGGTTGATCGCGCCCTGACGGTACAGGTGCACGTTCTTGGAACGGTGGGTCGCGACTTTGGTGAAGCCCATGATCTCGAAGATCGGCTCCAGGGTGCCGGGAGTCGGCGATGCGAACTCGATGAACTCAAAGCCCATCAGGCCCATTGGGTTTTCGTATAAATCTGCCATGGTGACGCCTCATCATTTCTTATCAATCAACCGGGGGTTTATTGGCGAGTCATGCTGAGAGGGCTGGGCGGCGCGCAGGAAATGCCACGCACACTGCGGGCGAGGAAGTCACCGTAGATCAGTTGAAACCCGAATATCTTCATTGTCGACCCAAGGCTCTTGCGGGCGAGGCTTCTGCTGCCAGAAGACGATTATTATTGTATGCGTAACCCGATTCTACACAGCGTAAACCGGCTTGTCTGCTGCCCCTATCAAATCCGCTTTCTTGCGTTTGCCGCAAGGGGTTTGTTGCACAGGTAGATGCCGCCGAGGATCAGCGCACCGCCCAGGCACATGGTCAACGTCAGCTGCTCGCCCAGCAGCAGCGCGCCGAAGATTACCGCCGTCAATGGGTTGAGCGCGATGAAGACGCCACTGCGCGTCGCGCCGATCTTGCGGATGCCGTGGTAATAACCGATGTAGGCCAGCGCCGAGCCGAGTACACCGAGGTAGGCGAGGCTCAGCCATTGTGCCGTGCCCAGATCAACCAGAGCATGCCAGCTCAGTTCGCCGCGCGCTGCCGCCAACAGCCATAACATCAGCGTGCCGATCAGGATCGAGTACGTCACCGTCTGCACCGGGCCTAACAACTGGTTAAGTTCACGGGAGAACAACGAATAAACGCCCCAGCCCAGCACGCACCCCAGGATCAACAGATCGCCCATCCATGCGTCGGGCGTCGCCGCCAGTAATTGCGGATTGCGGCTGAAGATCACCAGTGCAGCGCCGGCGACACTGATTACGATACCCGCCGTTTTCATTACGCCCAGGCGCTCCTTGAACAAGCACCACGAAGCCAGGCCGATGACCGCCGGGTTCAGCGCGACAATCAACGAAGCGCGCGACGCGTTGATGTATTGCAGGCCGTAAAAGAAGCACAGGTTGTAAAAGAAAATTCCGGAAAACCCCAGCAGCGTCAAGCGTAGCCATTGCGCAGTGGTGGGCCGCACGAGAGGGACCCGCGCCAGCCAGATGAAACCCAGCAACGCCACGTTCGCCAACAGGAAACGCAGGCTGGCGGCAAACATCGGGCTCAGCCCCCCGGCGAGGAAGCGCCCGGCAACGAAGGTGCCGCCCCAGATCATCGTTACCCCTGCCAGGGTCAGATAAACCGGAACGTCGGATGATGTTTTATCAAGGTTGTGCATGGAGTCGAGGCTCGAAAAGTTGCGGATGCTTTATGATCAGGCTCATTCGTCTTCATCGTAAAATGAGCAAATACTCATGACCCTTACACAACTGGAGATTTTCTCGCTGGTCGCCGAACTGCGCGGTTTTACCCTCGCCGCCCGTCGTTTGGGGATTTCCCAGTCGGCGGTATCCCACGCAATGAAATCACTGGAGCAGGAACTGGGCGTTGAACTGCTGCGTCGGCATCAGGCGCAAGTAGAGCTCAGTACCATTGGTGAGCAATTGTTATTGCGCGCCCGCGCCATGCTCGGCCTGGCCAATACCTTGCGCCAGGAGGCCGCCGATGCGCGCGGCATGAAAAGCGGTACCTTGCGCATCGGCTCATTCGGGCCGACTTCGTCGATCAAACTGCTCCCAGCCATTCTGCGGCGCTATCGAGAAGCTCATCCGGGCATCGAAGTGCACGTTGACGAAGGGCCGGATCGTCAGGTGATTCAATGGCTGGAGGAGCGCCGGATCGACGTCGGCTTCGTCGTGCTGCCAGAAGAGCGTTTCGACACATTCAGCCTGATCGAAGACCAAATGGTCGCCCTGCTGCCGCCGGAGCACCCGTTGACAAGGCATCCAGCGTTAAGCCTGAAAGATTTGTGCGAGGTGCCATTCGTACTCACGGAGGCTGGCTCATCTGAACTGGTATCGCGACTGTTCATGGCCGCGCGCCTGCAACCGAATATCCGCTACCGCTGCGCGCAACTGCTCAGCACGCTCGATCTGGTCAGCCGTGGCGACGGCATCACTATCGTCGCCGAAGGCTCATTGCCGGAGGCGCAAAATGCAGGTTTCGTGAAGAAGCCATTGTTGCCTGCGGTCAAGCGTCAGGTTGGACTCGCCGTTCTTGATCGGCGCCAGGCATCACCCGCCACGCTGGCGTTTATCGAGGTGGCGACGCGGATAAATCATGATTGAGCGGCGCAATCAGCGTGTTCGATCTATCCTCGCTCCTGGCTGACTGCTTTTGCGAAGCGCGCCGAGTTTCGCCCCACCCACCGCGACAGGATGCGCCCATGCCGTTGACCGTCAGACCCCGCCGCAAACGCAGCACACGTATTGTCATCACGCTGCTGAGCGGGCTGCTGCCGATCATATTGGGCGGTGTGATTCTGCATATGCAGGCCGAACGCACCCTTGAACAGAGTTCCGGGGAGACCGCTGAACAAGCCTTGCGCCAGTTTGAACTGATGCTCGACAACACCGCTCAAGCGGCGCATGAGTTGCTGCCCTTGGCCGGCCAGACGTGTGAAAACGTCAAGCTGGCCCTGCGCGAACAAGTGACCCGCCGCCCGTTCGTGCGCTCGACCAATCTGGTGTGGGACAACAACCTCTATTGCAGCTCACTGTTTGGCGACTACCAGGAAGTCGTGAACGCCGGTGACTACAACCTGGGCAAATTGTGGCTGATGAACGGCAATCCGGTAACACCGGACACCGCGCTGCTGGTGTATCGACTCAGCGAAGGCCGCGGTGGCGCGTTGACCACGCTGGACGGTTATCACCTGAGCAATATCCTGCGACTGATCGGCCGGCAGACGCTGCTGGTCTTGCAGGTGGGCGATAACTGGCTGGCGGCTGATGGCAAAGTCCAAACGGGCGCCCTCCCCGCACTGCCCGTTGCGCCGACCACGCTGGTTTCATCGCGTTATGGGTTCAGCGTCAGCGCCGGTTTTGCCCAAGGTGAAACCTGGCGCTACATGGCCGCTGAGTACCCACCATTGTTCAGCCTGCTGATCTTCTTCGGTGCTGTCTCCGGAGCGATCGGCCAGGTCGTGCAAAAGCGCTCGGTTTCGCCAAGTCATGAGATGCTTCGGGCGCTGGAAGCCGGCGAATTCATCCCCTACTTCCAGCCTGTGGTGCATGGCGACAGCAAGGCCTGGTCCGGCGCCGAAGTGCTGATGCGCTGGGCTCATCCCAAAGAAGGCCTGGTGCGACCGGACCTGTTCATTCCGTTTGCCGAACATTCAGGATTGATCGTGCCGATGACTCGCGCACTGATGCAACAAACCGCCGCGCTGCTGGGACCGTTGTCAGCGACCTTCACTGCGCCCTTTCACATTGGCGTCAATATTACCGCCAGCCATTGCCGGGATCTGGAACTGGTGGAGGACTGTCGACTGTTTCTCGCCGCGTTCGCCCCCGATAGCGTCAGTCTGGTGCTGGAGTTGACCGAGCGCGAGTTGATCGAGCCCACCGAAATCACTCGCCAACTGTTCGAGCAACTGCATTCACTCGGGGTGAAGATCGCCATTGACGACTTCGGCACCGGACACTCGAGCCTGGCTTACCTGCGTAAATTCAATGTGGACTTTCTGAAAATCGACCAGAGCTTTGTCGCCATGATTGGCATCGACGCGCTTTCGCGGCACATACTCGACACGATTATCGAACTGTCCGCCAAGCTGGATCTGGGCATTGTTGCCGAAGGTGTCGAAACTCAAACACAGGCCGATTACCTGAACGCCCATCATGTCGATTTCCTGCAGGGGTATCTGTTCGCCAAACCGATGCCGGCAGCGGACTTCATCGACGCATTAACTCATCGTTAACTAAGCTTTTTTAAGACGAGCGTACCGATGAGGCGCACCAAATTGATACAAAAGACCACTGTTGTTACATCAGGACAACATCAGGATTTACTCTTGGCGCATTAACTACTACAATTTTTTCAACCTGAGCAAAATTCGCAGGTGAGCCATTTATCACCGAGTCGCTTCACGGCTCTTGGCTTATAGCTTTGTTTGCGGTTGGTATCAGCCAAACACACTATTGGAGTAAAGATATTGTCCAGACTCGCTGAATTTCGTGCAGCTGAAAAGGCCCTTCAGGAACAGCTCAAGCAGCTGGAATCGCTGAAGAACGACGCCGGGCTCAAGAAAGAAATCGAATTCGAAGAAAAGCTCCAGGGGCTGATGAAAACTTACGGCAAAGGCCTGAAGGACATCATCGCCATCCTCGATCCAAACCCGGCAAAATCCGGCCTGCAGACCGCTGCAGCGCCTAAAACCCGCCGCGCGCGCGTGGTGAAGGTCTATCAGAACCCGCACACCGGTGAACTGATTGAAACCAAGGGTGGCAACCACCGTGGCTTGAAAGCCTGGAAGGAACAATACGGTGCCGGCACCGTTGATTCGTGGTTGCGCGGGTAACGCGCCAATCGACTAAAAGCCCTGCATCAAGCGGGGTTTTTTTATTGACAATATCTAACAAATGAAATGAATTTCATCGTACAAGTTGCGACATTTGTGTAACGTTTATGAGCCAACGGCTAAACATTTTGCTGCTTAATGTTACGCGCAGCGCCACGATCAAACTTTAGTCTTAATCCCTTCCGGTATCTAAACGACTCGCGCAGAACAGCGGCTTAAAGTTTCAAGCTGTTTCTCACCGCCACTATCTCGTCGGCACTTGCCTTATAAACCTCGGCCTGCCCGGCGTAGGAAAGTACATAGGCTTTGTGCGCGTCGACTGCCGCGACGAGCGTTTGCGACAACACATGCCGCCCGTTTTCAGTGATCGTGCAAGTGGTTTCCAGCGCGGACAAACTACCCAGCGTCGCGGCATGCACTTTGTTGCAGACACTTTGGTAGCCGCTTTGAAAGAAATCCTTCTGAATCGACTTGCGCATTTCCAGCAGCACACCCGGCAAATTGACTTGGTGGTCTTTCTCGACCTCGGTCATGGTCAGCTCCATCACCATGACCTGATTGCCATCAGCGTCAATTTTGACTGCCCGCTGTCGCGACACCTGCGCAGTTGTTGCGGGCAGCGCTTCAACCTGCCAACCGGCCGGCCAGGTGATGTTCGGCTCGTCCGCGGACGCGCACACCGCAACGAACGACAAGGCAGAAAACACAAACAGGGATTTGAACAGTCGGATCATTGCCGCAAGCACTCGCAAATTGAGCGGTAAAGTCTGAGGCTCGCCGGGGCGCAGGGCAAGGCTGCCCTTTCATTTGGCGATGCCGGCCGGCATGCGTATCATTGCGCCCATCACTCGCCCATAGTTATTGGAGGGCCCATGAGCCTGCACGAACTCAACACATTCCCCGGCGTCACCGCCACCCCAGACAGCGCAACCCGCAACTTCGTTTTCAACCACACCATGTTGCGCGTCAAGGACATCACCAAGTCCCTGGACTTCTACACCCGCGTGCTGGGTTTCTCGCTGGTCGAAAAGCGCGACTTCCCGGAAGCTGAATTCAGCCTGTACTTCCTCGCGCTGGTCGACAAGTCGCAGATCCCGGCTGACGCCGCTGCTCGCACCGAATGGATGAAGTCGATTCCGGGTATTCTCGAATTGACCCATAACCACGGCACCGAGAACGACGCCGATTTCGCCTATCACAATGGCAATACCGACCCGCGTGGTTTCGGTCACATCTGCATTTCTGTGCCGGACATCGTGGCGGCATGCGCGCGTTTTGAAGAATTGGGCTGCGATTTCCAGAAGCGTTTGACTGATGGGCGGATGAAGAGCCTGGCGTTTATCAAGGACCCGGATGGTTATTGGGTTGAGATCATTCAGCCAGCACCGCTGTAACAGACTGCATAAATCCACCTGCTCGCGAAGGCGTCAGGTCAGCCAATAGCATCGTTGAATGACGCACCGCTTTCGCGAGCAGGCTCGCTCCCACATTGAATTTGTGGCAGGCAATAAAAAACCCGTGATCACTCACGGGTTTTTCATTTCTGGTTTAACTCTTAAGCCGGCGCCGACGTGCGGATCAAGTGATCGAACGCGCTCAAAGAAGCCTTGGCGCCCTCGCCTACCGCAATCACGATCTGCTTGTACGGCACAGTGGTCACGTCACCCGCTGCAAAGATCCCCGGGATCGACGTCTCGCCACGGTTATCGACAATGATCTCGCCACGCGGCGACAGCTCGATGGTGCCTTTGAGCCAATCGGTGTTGGGCAGCAGACCGATCTGCACGAAGATGCCTTCCAGCTCGACCGTGCGCAACTCGTCAGTCGTACGATCCTTGTAGCGCAGACCGTTGACCTTCTCGCCGTTACCGGTGACTTCAGTGGTTTGCGCACTGGTGATCACGGTGACGTTCGGCAGGCTGTGCAGTTTGCGCTGCAACACGGCGTCGGCGCGCAGTTGCACGTCGAACTCCAGCAGCGTGACGTGCGAAACGATGCCCGCCAGGTCGATGGCCGCTTCAACGCCGGAGTTACCGCCGCCGATCACAGCAACACGCTTGCCTTTGAACAGCGGACCGTCGCAGTGCGGGCAGTACGCCACGCCTTTGTTGCGATATTCCTGCTCGCCCGGCACGTTCATTTCGCGCCAGCGCGCACCGGTGGCGAGAATCACGCTCTTGGCTTTCAGCGTCGCGCCACTGGCGAAGTGGATTTCGTGCAGCTCGCCGTTTTTGCCGGCGATCAGCTTGTCAGCGCGTTGCAGGTTCATGATGTCGACGTCGTATTGCTTGACGTGTTCTTCCAGCGCAGTCGCCAGTTTCGGCCCTTCGGTTTCCTGAACGGAAATGAAGTTCTCGATGGCCATGGTATCGAGCACCTGACCGCCGAAACGCTCAGCCGCAACACCGGTGCGAATGCCTTTACGCGCCGCATAGATCGCCGCCGAAGCACCGGCCGGACCACCGCCAACGACCAGTACGTCAAAGGCGTCTTTGGCACTGATTTTCCCGGCCTGACGCTCGATGGCGCCGGTGTCGAGTTTGGCGAGGATCTCTTCCAGGCCCATGCGGCCCTGACCGAAGTTCTCACCGTTGAGGTAGATGCTCGGCACGGCCATGATCTTGCGATCGTTGACCTCGTCCTGGAACAACGCGCCGTCGATGGCGACGTGGCGGATGTTCGGGTTGAGCACGGCCATCAGGTTCAACGCCTGGACCACGTCCGGGCAGTTCTGGCAAGACAGCGAGAAGTAAGTCTCGAAGCTGAACTCGCCTTTGAGCGAGCGGATCTGCTCGATCACTTCAACACTGGCTTTCGACGGGTGACCGCCGACTTGCAACAGGGCCAGCACCAGCGAGGTGAATTCGTGGCCCATCGGGATACCGGCGAAACGCAGACTGATGTCGGCGCCCGGACGGTTGATCGAGAACGATGGCTTGCGTGCATCGTCACCGCTGTCGATCAAAGTAATGTGGCTCGAAAGACTAGCAACGTCTTTGAGCAGATCATGCATTTCACGGGATTTCGCACCGTCGTCGAGGGAGGCAACGATCTCGATCGGCTGGGTGACCCGTTCCAGGTACGATTTCAACTGGGCTTTAAGATTGGCGTCCAACATACGGGCGATTTCCTTTATTTGAGGCGAAAAAAAGCCCGAGCGAATCTCGCCCGGGCATTTTTATTGGGCGGTGCAGCTAACTAGAAAGGTGCGGCGTGCCGCCCTGCGTTGCGTGTCACAGACTTAGATCTTGCCGACCAGGTCCAGGGACGGAGCCAGAGTGGCCTCGCCTTCTTTCCACTTGGCTGGGCAAACTTCGCCTGGGTGTGCAGCGACGTACTGAGCAGCTTTGATCTTGCGCAGCAGCTCGGAAGCGTCACGGCCAACGCCGCCATCGTTCAGTTCAACGATCTTGATCTGGCCTTCAGGGTTGATCACGAAGGTGCCACGGTCAGCCAGACCGGCTTCTTCGATCAGCACGTCGAAGTTGCGCGAGATGACGTGGGTCGGGTCGCCGATCATGGTGTATTCGATTTTGCCGATGGCTGGCGAAGTGTTGTGCCAGGCAGCGTGGGCAAAGTGGGTATCGGTCGAAACGCTGTAGATTTCCACGCCCAGCTTCTTGAACTCAGCGTAGTTGTCGGCCAGGTCTTCCAGCTCGGTTGGGCAAACGAAGGTGAAGTCGGCTGGGTAGAAGAACACTACGGACCACTTGCCTTTCAAGTCAGCATCCGAGACTTGAACGAAGTCGCCGTTTTTGAACGCGGTAGCTTTGAACGGTTTTACTTGGCTGTTGATGATAGGCATCGATGACTCTCCGTCAGGGGTTATGAAGTTGATGGGTGAATCCTACCCACTCACTCGACGGAACGCTCATTGGCAAACCTGATGCTGCTGATTTGTTTTCGCTATTAGCTGACTGTATTAATAGAAGAAAACGATCTCTACGGTTGATCCGGTTTATCCATAATCCGAGCCATTCCCTGGAATGGGCTGACTTCAACATAGCGCATCGCTGATTTCATGTCCTTCCAGCCGACGTAACTCATCAGCGACTTCAGATCCCAACCGGCTTGATGAGCCCAAGTGGCAAAACCGCGGCGCAACGAATGACTGGTGTAACCCTCGGCGGCGATCCCGGCGCGCTGCAATGCCTGGCGCAGCAACGGGATGATGCTGTTGGCGTGCAGCCCAGCCTCATTCAGATTGCCCCAACGATCAATGCTGCGAAACACCGGCCCGCGCACCAACGCCGCTTCGGTGATCCAGTCGATATACGCCTGCACTGGACACAGCTTGAGCAGTGCGGGGGCTTGATAGGTCTGCCCGAGGTTTTCCCGATCGCCCTTGCTGCGCGGCAGATACAAGGTGATGCCTTTGCCGGCGTGCGCTTGCACATGCTCGATCTGCAGGCGGCACAATTCATCGCTGCGAAAGCCACGCCAGAATCCGAGAAGGATCAACGCGCGGTCGCGGCAAGCCTTGAGCAGTGCCGGCCGATCCTGCTGCTCGCGCGCGGTTTGCGCCTCCTGCTCAAGCCAGTCGATGACCCGCTGCAAGTCCTGCAGTTGCAACGGCTCGGCTTGTTTCTCCTGCGCCGGATGCAACGCGCGAATGCCCTTGAATACCTTGCGCACCACCGGCGCCTTGGTCGGGTCGGCGAAGCCCTGACTGTTATGCCACTGCGCCAGCGCCGACAACCGCAGCTTCAAGGTATTGATCGACAGCTCAGATGCATGAGCGACCAGATAGCGCGCAACGCTGTCAGCGGTCGCCGGCAGAAACCCGCCCCACTTGACTTCGAAATGCTCGATGGCCGCGCGATAGCTGCGGCGCGTGTTGTCGCGGGTAGCGGCTTGCAGATAGCGATCCAGATCGCTCATGGGCTGTTTTCTCGCTGGCGTACGGGTTGGAAGAGACAGGCGTGCATTTTGCCGTGTGACATTGGGTAATACCAGAATATCCCGCCTGTACTTTTCCACATATTTCACTTTTATGTTGGCATGGTACACTGATGTTATCAGTGGCATGTACCACAGTACGTAACCGTAGGAGTTCACATGGCCCGTGGCGGCATTACCAAAGCACTGGTGCAGATCGCGCGCACCGCAATTCTGGCGCGCGGCGAACACCCGAGCATCGACGCTGTACGCATCGAAATGGGCAACACTGGCTCGAAAACCACCATCCACCGCTATCTGAAAGAGCTGGATGACGGCGCACAACCGGCTGAAGCATCCGCTGAACCGATCGATGACGAGTTGACCGCCCTCGTCTCTCGCCTTGCGCAAAGACTGAAAGAACAGGCGCAAGAACCAATAGAGCAGGCTCGCGAGCAGTTCGAAGCGCAGCGTGAAGCGCTGGAAGCAGGGCTTGCGCAGACCCGGCAGGCGCTGGAAAAGCTCGAGCACGAACACGACATTCAAGGCGCAGCGCTGGCGCGCGAATCCGAAGCGTTGAACAGCACACGCTCGATGCTGCAAACCGAGCAGACGCGCAACGCCGGTCTCAATCAGGCTTTGGCCGATTTTGAATTGCGCTTGCAGGACAAGGACGAGCAGATCCGCTCGCTGGAAGAAAAGCACTTGCACGCGCGCGATGCGTTGGAGCACTACCGCACCGCCAGCAAAGAACAGCGTGAGCAGGAACAGAGCCGTCACGAAGGTCAGGTGCAGCAGATTCAGGCCGAGCTGCGCCAGGCGCAACAAAGCGCGCTGATGCGTCAGGACGAGATCACTCAGCTGCACCGCGACAACGAGCGTCTACTCACTGAAAACCGTGGCACTCAGCGCGAACTGAGCCTGCTGCAGGATCAGCTCAAGCAAAGCAATCTGCGCCAGGATCAATTGCTCGAACAAGCCACGCGCGTCGACAGCGAACGCACCCTCCTCCAGGAACGGCTGCGCGTCGCTTCGCTGGAAAGCCAGGCACTCAAGCAGAGCGTCGAGGAGCAAACGCAGCTCAACCAGTCACTGGAAAAGGAATTGACCAAAGCTCAGGCCAGCCTGGAAGAAAGCCAGCGTCTGGCGGCTGCCGTTGCGGCAGCGCCAGAACCGAAAGGCGCTTAAGCGCTGACCGGCGTACGCATGGTGACAAACTCTTCGGCGGCCGTCGGGTGTACCCCGATCGTGTCGTCGAAGTCACGCTTCGTCGCGCCAGCCTTTAGCGCGATGGCCAGCCCCTGGATGATTTCGCCGGCGTCCGGACCAACCATGTGGCAACCAAGAACCTTGTCGGTTTTGCCATCGACGACCAGCTTCATCAGGGTTTTCTCCTGACACTCGGTCAACGTCAGCTTCATCGGCCGGAAGCGGCTTTCGAAAATCACCACCTCATGGCCTGCTTCGCGCGCCTGCTCTTCGGTCAAGCCGACCGTGCCGATATTCGGCAGGCTGAACACCGCCGTCGGGATCATCTTGTAATCCACCGGACGGTAATGCTCCGGCTTGAACAGACGCCGCGCCACGGCCATGCCTTCCGCCAGCGCCACCGGCGTCAGCTGCACACGACCGATCACATCACCCAGCGCCAGAATCGATGGCTCAGTGGTTTGGTACTCGTCGTCGACCTTGATGAAGCCTTTGTCATCCAGCTGAACGCCGGTGTTTTCAAGGCCCAGATTGTCGAGCATCGGACGTCGACCTGTGGCGTAGAACACACAATCAGCTTCCAGCACGCGACCGTCCTTGAGGGTGGCCTTCAGGCTGCCGTCAGCCTGTTTGTCGATACGCGCGATGTCAGCGTTGAATTGCAGGTCCATGCCGCGCTTGGTCAGCTCTTCATGCAGATGCTTGCGCACCGCGCCGTCGAAACCGCGCAGGAACAGATCACCGCGATACAGCAGCGTGGTGTCCGCGCCGAGGCCATGGAAAATCCCCGCGAACTCGACCGCGATGTAACCGCCGCCGACCACGAGCACGCGCTTTGGCAGCTCTTTGAGGAAGAATGCCTCGTTGGAGCCAATAGCGTGTTCGCTACCGGGAATCTCCGGAATCTGCGGCCAGCCGCCGGTCGCGATCAGAATGTTTTTCGCAGTGAAGCGCTCGCCGTTCACTTCAACCTCATGCGGGCCGACGATTTTTGCATGCGCTTCATGCAACGTTACGCCGCTGTTGACCAGCAGATTGCGATAAATGCCGTTGAGGCGATTGATCTCGCGATCCTTGTTGGCAATCAAGGTCGCCCAGTCAAAATTCGCTTCACCGAGGTTCCAGCCGAAACCCGACGCCTGCTCGAAGTCTTCGGCAAAGTGTGCGCCGTATACCAACAGTTTTTTTGGCACGCAGCCAACGTTGACGCAGGTGCCGCCCAGATAGCGGCTCTCGGCCACCGCCACTTTCGCGCCGAAACCCGCCGCAAACCGTGCAGCGCGCACACCGCCGGAACCGGCGCCAATCACATAAAGATCAAAATCGTAGGCCATTTCTATCTCCTAGGCAGGCGCTCAGCATACCCGCAGGCGCTGATTGGGCAAGCACTGCGGATGATATGGGGGCGCAAAACGAAAAAACCCGCCGAAGCGGGTTTTTCCTGCAGACCAGTCAAGCGCTCTTAATAAGCCTTGCCAGTCTTGTAGAAGTTCTCGAAGCAGAAGTTGGTCGCTTCGATATAGCCTTCGGCGCCGCCGCAGTCGAAACGCTTGCCTTTGAACTTGTAGGCCATCACGCAGCCGTTCTGGGCTTGCTTCATCAGGGCGTCGGTGATCTGGATTTCGCCACCCTTGCCTGGCTCGGTCTGTTCGATCAGATCGAAGATGTCCGGCGTCAGGATGTAGCGACCGATGATCGCCAGGTTCGACGGCGCGTCTTCCGGCTTTGGCTTCTCGACCATGCTGTGTACGCGGTAGATGTCGTCGCGGATCATCTCGCCGGCGATCACGCCGTACTTGCTGGTTTCCTGCGGATCGACTTCCTGGATGGCGATGATCGAGCAGCGGAACTGCTTGTACAGCTTGACCATCTGGGTCAGCACGCCGTCGCCGTCGAGGTTCACGCAAAGGTCATCCGCCAGTACCACGGCGAACGGTTCGTCACCGATCAGCGGGCGACCGGTGAGGATCGCGTGACCCAGGCCTTTCATTTCAGTCTGGCGGGTGTAGGAGAACGAGCATTCGTCGAGCAGCTTGCGGATACCGACCAGGTACTTCTCTTTGTCGGTGCCTTTGATCTGGTTTTCCAGCTCGTAGCTGATGTCGAAGTGGTCTTCCAGAGCACGTTTGCCACGGCCGGTCACGATGGAGATTTCCGTCAGGCCAGCGTCCAGCGCTTCTTCAACGCCGTACTGGATCAGTGGCTTGTTTACCACCGGCAGCATTTCTTTAGGCATGGCTTTAGTCGCTGGCAGGAAGCGAGTACCGTAACCGGCTGCTGGGAACAAGCATTTCTTGATCATATAAGTCCTTGAAAAGGCTGTGTGTACGAGTTTCGGCGCAGTCTAATCAGGCGGCGTGCACCTTACAATGCCCCGCACTGGCTAACCGATGCCAAGATAGAGAAATAATCTTGCCGATAGTTCCATCCGGTTTTTCAGCGGCGTATTGAGCGTAGCTCAAGAACCGGACGAGCCGGATCACCATACCCTGATCGCCCCCCAATGTGCGCATTTTGCCGGTATCATGGCGACTTTGAACCAGCGAACGAGACAGATAGATGGCTGCGGTAAAAATCGTCAACGGGTATGTGATCGACAAGAAAGACGGCAAATGGACGCTGACCACCACCAATGGTGAGCACATCGCCGGGCCTTTCGACAGCGAACAAATGGCCACCGATGTGGCGGCAGTGTTTACCGACACACCGGCATCGGCCAAGCGACGCGGCAAGGATCAGGACTGACCGGCCGCGCCACAACCCCAAGCCCTGCCATAGCGCAGGGCTTTTTCATGCCTGCGGACAAACAAGTGGCCAATCGCTATAACCTTTTCGACGCGGCGCTGTCAGAGCGTCTAGCCCCCCCCTTGCTGAAGACCTGAACATGACCCTGAAATCCTTGCTGTCTCTCCTCGCAGTATTAACCCTGGCCGGCTGCGCCACCTCGCGCCCCGCCTATCTGAACAACGGCGAACAAGGCCTGGCGATCGATTGCTCCGGCGAAGCCAATTCCTGGGCGATGTGTTACGAAAAGGCCGATGCCTCATGTGCCGGCACCGGTTATCGCATCGTCGGCACGGACGGCACGCCCGCGCCCACGGAAGACGACAAGACTCTTGGCGTGGATGTCGGCAATTACAAAAACCGCAGCGTCATCGTGGTGTGCAAATAACCGCTACATATGAATCTCGGCGGATTTGATTCCGAGCCCACGGACAACCTCGATCAAATCGTCGAGACGGCTGAACGATTCGACTTCGTCATTTTCGTCCACCAAAAAATAACTGCGACCGGCGCTTTTCTTGAAAAACACGATCCACTCGCCCGGATTGGCCGGGTTCTGGATGACATGGGTGGCAGAGATAAGGCCCTCTGCATGGCGCTCCCGAACGTGCTCTCGCTTCATCGCGACTCCAGAAATGACAATGCCGTCACAGCATCACTGCGACGGCATCGGTGCTGACGACAAGCAGTCTATCAGCCGGAAATACAGGCGTTGGCGGCTTTCTGCACATCATGCGGACGCACTGGCACATTCGACATGCGCTCGTGCAATTTGATGCTGCTGCCGCCAGAGCGGTCTTCGATATCGAAGACGGCCGCCGCACCGGTGGAAAGTTTACCCGGCACGATCACCCGCACCCCTTCCTTGTGCGGCTGCACTTGCAGCGCGCCGCGGCTGTCGGCCAGTTTTTCGGCAAGGCATTCGGCATATTCCTGGGGCTTCTTGCCGGAGATTACGCTCATGGTCGGCAGCGTTTCATTGATCTCGGAAACGTTCGCACAACCACCGACAGCCAATATCAACGGCAGACACACCACACCCCACTTCATACAAAACCTCCGTTAAAGACCGTCCGACAGCACAAACGCTGTTTTTCTCCGGGGCCTTCTGCATTTAACCCGCATCCGATTGCCAATATCTGTTCAAAATTGTCAAACCGATGCCCGACGGCCAGATAATAACCCGTGCGGGCTGATAAACTGCGTTCATCGACAAGCTATCGTTTTGATTTTGTAGCAAAAGCCCTTCTGGAGGCGCCCATGAAATTCATTCACCAGCGCGAACACCTCAACGAAGACGACATCGTCGTCATCCAGTGCTCGCAGATGTGCAACATTCGTTTGATGAACGACGCCAACTTCCGCAGCTTCAAAAATGGTGGTCGCCACACCTATCACGGCGGCGCCTTCGATACGTTCCCGGCCCGTATTACCGCGCCGAGCACCGGCTTCTGGAACATCACCATCGATACAGTGAACCGCCGCGCCATCAGCGTGACGCGCAAGCCGACGTTAACCCATTCGATCAAGATCATTCGTCGCTCGAGCACCAAACTCAGCTGACAAACGCTCACAGAAGAGGAAACATCACCGTGGCGCAAAAGACCAAATACGTCATCAAGTACAAGCTCGACGGCGAGCAACGTTTCGAGTTCGCAGAACTCGAAAACGGCACTGAAGAGGAAGCAGAAGCGACGCTGAAAAAAATGCACACAGACGAAACAGTCAGTGACATCAAGGTCAGCAAAGCGCTGTAATCGACGCCATGCAACCGACCACATTTGACCTGTTCGCCGACCACGAACCCGTCCAGCAAGCCCGGGCCGAGCAGATCGGCGAGCAAGCGTGGGTGTTGCGCGGGTTTGCCTTGTCACAGGTTGATCGGCTGCTGTCGGAGTTGGAAGCTGCTCTTGCAGCCGCCCCGCTCCGCCATATGGTCACCCCCGGCGGGTTCAGCATGTCGGTTGGTACCAGCAGTTGCGGCGGCCTGGGCTGGATCACCGATCGCAAGGGTTACCGCTATTCAAGCGTCGATCCACTCAGCGGATTGCCTTGGCCTGCATTGCCCACGGTTTTCGCCGATCTGGCGCGCGCTGCAGCAGAGCAAGCAGGATTCGCTGATTTTGTGCCTGACTCGTGCCTGATCAACCAATATGTCCCAGGTGCAAAAATGTCATTGCATCAGGACAAGGACGAAAAAGCCTATGCCGCGCCGATCGTTTCCCTGTCGCTGGGCTTGCCGGCGATGTTCCTGTTCGGCGGCTTTGAACGCAGCGACAAGTGCCAGCGAATCCCGCTGCTGCATGGCGACATGGTGATCTGGGGCGGCGCTGATCGCTTGCGTTTCCATGGTGTATTGCCGATCAAGCCTGGCCACCACCCGCGCCTGGGCGAACGACGCATCAACCTTACCTTTCGCGTCGCCGGCAGCGACTGAAAGTTTGACCGCAAGGCCCGGAGTGTCGAGGCAATCGACGCCAGTTAACCTGAATCAAACAGGTCAACGGATTACCCCCTATGGACACGCTAAGCAACACCGTCAGCATCGAAGCCGATCCGCGCTGGGCCGCTGTGGTGGCCCGCGACCCGAAAGCGGACGGGCAATTCGTCTATGCGGTAAAAACCACAGGTGTCTATTGCCGGCCAAGCAGCCTCTCGCGTCTGCCGAAACCGCACAACGTCGAGTTTTTCGACACCGCTGAGCAGGCCGAGGCCGCCGGCTACCGGGCGAGCAAACGCGCTGGTAAGGATCAGAGCGATGTTGCCGCACAGCACGCGGCGACTGTCGCCATCGCCTGTCGGCATATCGAGGCTGCGGAGACATTGCCGGCGCTCAGCGAACTGGCGCAGATCGCAGGCCTGAGTTCATTTCATTTTCATCGCATATTCAAAGCCGCGACGGGATTGACGCCCAAGGGTTACGCGGCGGCTCATCGCTCGCGCAAACTGCGTCAGCACCTAGCAAACGGTGGCTCGGTCACCGAGGCGCTGTACGACGCGGGATTCAATTCCAATAGCCGCTTTTATGAGTCAGCCGACCAATTGCTCGGGATGAAACCAGGCGATTACCGCGCCGCGGGGAAGAACAACGATATTCGCTTCGCAGTCGGGCAATGCTCGCTTGGGGCGATTCTGGTCGCGCAAAGCGAACGCGGGGTTTGCGCCATTCTGCTGGGGGACGATCCGCATCGTCTGGTTTGTGATTTGCAGGATCAGTTCCGCCAGGCCAACCTGATCGGCGCCGATGCCGGGTTCGAGCAACTGATCGCCCAGGTCGTGGGGTTTGTCGAGGCGCCAGCGATCGGCCTGGACTTACCGCTCGATGTGCGCGGCACGGCTTTTCAGGAGCGCGTATGGCAAGCGCTGCGGGAAATCCCGCCGGGGCAAACGGCCAGTTACGCACAAATCGCTCAACGCATCGGCGCGCCAACGTCGATGCGCGCGGTGGCCCAGGCTTGTGGGGCCAACCGCCTGGCAGTGGCAATCCCGTGCCACCGCGTGGTGCGCAGCGATGGCAACCTCTCTGGCTATCGCTGGGGTGTTGAGCGCAAACGACAATTGCTCGAGCGTGAAACGCAGACGTAGCACCTGGCTCTCGGGCCTGTCAGCGATTGACGTCAACCACAACACGTCCACGCAGTTGCCCGGCCAGTAACCGCGGCGCTGCCTCGATGGCGTCGCTCAGACCCATTTCATGGCTGATCAAGCTCAGCAGCGAGAAATCCAGATCCTTGGCCAGCCGCTCCCACGCTTGTAAACGTCGCGCTTTCGGCTGGGTCACGCTGTTGATGCCGGCAAGGGTCACGCCGCGCAAAATGAACGGCGCCACCGACGCCGGGAAGTCCATGCCCTGCGCCAGGCCACAAGCCGCGACGGTGCCTTCGGCGCGAGTGCTGGCGCAGGCGTTGGCCAAAGTGTGACTGCCGACTGAATCGATCACCGCCGCCCAGCGTTCCTTGGCCAACGGCTTGCCCGGTTCGGAAAGCGTTGCGCGATCGATGATTTCGCTGGCGCCCAATTGCTGCAGGTATTCATGCTCTGACACTCGCCCGGTGGACGCCACAACGCGATAACCGAGTTTGCTCAGCAGCGCGATGGCGAAGCTGCCGACGCCGCCATTGGCGCCAGTGACCAGCACCTCGCCCTGGGCTGGCGTCACACCATTGCGTTCGAGCGCCAGTATGCACAGCATCGCGGTGTAACCGGCCGTTCCGACGGCCATGGCCTGCGCTGCAGTAAAAGCCTTGGGCAAAGGAATCAGCCAGTCGCCATTCAGGCGCGCTTTCTGCGCCAGACCACCCCAGTGATGTTCGCCGACACCCCAGCCATTGAGCAGCACCTGATCGCCAATCTTGTAATCCGGGTGGGAGCTGTGTTCCACGGTGCCCGCCAGATCGATCCCCGGCACCATCGGAAACTGGCGCACGACAGGGCTGCTGCCGGTAATCGCCAGGCCATCCTTGAAGTTCAGCGTGCTGTAGGCGACAGCTACCGTAACGTCCCCTTCAGGCAATTGCGCTTCGTCGAGCTGCTGCAGATTGGCGTGGTAACCGCTGTCGTCTTTGTCGATCACAATGGCGTTGAACATGGATGCCTCGCATGACTGTTTATTTGAAGTTCGTGCTCTGGAATAGCACATCGAAACACATTGCCACATTCGACCATGGGCCAAACGGCAAATCTGCCGGGTGTTTCCATGGCGGGCGACTATGCTTTTTCGACGGTGGTGCGTTCGCTGCTGTTTCTCAAGAAAGCGGTCTGTCGATGGAGCTGACAATGCCTTATCCGCGCTGGTCTTTCGTGTTGTTGCTGCTTTGCCTGTCCGCACTCGGGAATGCCTGGGCGGCACCTGCCACCGACGCCGCGAGCGAGCCGACATGGCCGCAGGTGATCAGCAGTGGCAAAGCGAAACTGACGGTTTATCAACCGCAGCTCGACAGCTGGGACGGCTACACGCTGAACGCTCGAGCAGCCGTGGAGGCCACGCCGGCCGATGGCAAATCGACTTACGGCATCGTGCAGTTCAGCGCGCACACGCTGGTCGATAAGGCCACACGCTGGGTCGCGCTCGACCAGTACAAAATCATCAAGGCCGATTTCCCCGCCGACGCCAGCCAGGCCAACACCTGGATCGCTGCGCTGCAAAAAGACGCCGCGAACCGCAAGAAAACCATCTCGCTGGATCAGCTCGAAGCGGCTGTCGGCGTGCTGTCGGCCGAGCAGAAGGTCGACAGCGCACCGCTGGAAAATTCGCCTCCGGACATCATCACATCCGATGTTCCCGCCCTGCTCGTCTATATCGACGGCGACCCGGCTTATCGACCGGTTGAAGGTACTTCGCTGCAACGGGTGATCAACACTCGCCCGTTACTATTGAAGGACGCGCAGGGCAAACATTACCTGCACGTCTTCGATGGCTGGATGGTCGCCGAGCAAATCGGCGGCGCCTATACACGCCTCGCCCAGCCAATGGCAGAACTGGAAGCCGCCAAAAAAGCCGCGATCAAAACCCGGCAAGTGGATCTGCTGACCGGGCAGAGCGACCCCAAAGACAAGATTCCGAGCCTGGCCAAACCGCCGCAGCCGAAAATTTTCGTCGCGACGGCACCCACCGAATTGCTGGTCACTGACGGCGCCGCACAGTGGACGCCGATTCAAGGCACCGGCCTGTTGTATGTCAGCAATACCACCGGGCACATCTTCAAGGAAATAGGCGACCAGAACAGTTATGTGCTGATCTCCGGGCGCTGGTTTCGCGCGACCGACATGAACGGCCCATGGACATTTACCCCGGCAGACAAATTGCCAGCGGACTTTGCCAACATCCCCGATGACAGCCCGAAAGAAAACGTCAAAGCCTCCGTGGCAGGGACGCCTCAAGCGCAGGAAGCAGCCATTGCTGCAAACATCCCGCAGACTTCGGCGATCAAGAAGAGCGCAGTAAAGATGACCGCGCCGCAGTTTGACGGCGAGCCGCAGCTTAAAGCCATCGACACCACCGCGCTGCAATACGTGGTCAACAGCGCCACGCCGATTATCCGCATCGACAGCGACAGCTGGTATGCAGTGGAGAACGGCATCTGGTTCACAGCGGCAACGGTCAACGGGCCTTGGGTCGTCACCAGCTCGGTTCCGGCGGTGATCTACTCGATACCGCCGAGCTCACCGATGCATTACCTCACCTACGTCAAAGTCTACGAATCCAGTGGCGATACGGTGGTGGTTGGCTACACACCAGGCTATCAGGGCTCGAATGTCGATCCCGGCACGGGCGTGGTGGTTTATGGCACCGGTTATCCGTATGCGCCGTGGGTCGGCAACGTCTGGTACGGCCCGCCGGTGACCTACGGTTTCGGTGTTGCGATCCGTTATACGCCCTGGACCGGCTGGACCTTCGGCTTTGGTTTCGGCTGGAGCTGGGGCGGCAGCACCGTCGCTATGGGTTGGGGCTGGGGCGCCTACCCATGGTGGGGCAATTACGGTTGGGGCTACGCCTGGGGGCCGCATCTGTATCCCGCACCACTGGCGTGGGCCGGCGCGGCGTATGGGTATCGCGGCGGCGCCATAGCGTGGGGGCCGGGAGGCTGGGCCGGCACCACTGGCAACATTTACCATCAATGGGGCGACCGGGCCACGGTCAGCCGGTATGGCGCCGGCTACAACGCGTGGACGGGCAATCGCTGGGCGGGTCAGGTCGGCGCTTCCTACAACTCGCGCACCGGGGTTGCCGCCGCCGGACAAAGAGGCGCCGTACACAACGTCTATACCGGCAACTACGCCGCCGGGCGCAGCGGTGTCGCGGTCGGGCCGAACGGCGGTGCCATTGCTGGCCAACGGGTCACTGCCGGCAACGCGCGCAATGGTACGCAAGTCACCGCCAATCGCGGTGCGGTGTACAACCCCAACACCGGCAACACAACGCAATATGGTGGTGTTCGCGGCCGCAATGGCGGGGCCGCGCACGTCGGCGACAACGTCTATGCGGGGCGCGACGGCAATGTCTACAAAAAGACCGACGGTGGCTGGCAACCGGTGAACCGGGAAGGCACGACGCGTCCTGCGGCACACAACAATGCGCAGTTACAGAACCTTGACCGGGATTCCGCTGCGCGTAACTTCGGCAACCAGCGGACCAACAATTTTCACAACTCATCGCGTGTGATGAATCGCTCATTTGGCGGTGGCGGTGGCGGGCTCCATCGGCGCTGAAAAACTGCACGGGTTGTTCTCAATTTCGAACTGGCTCGAAACGCGCTTTTGCTGTTACAAACCGCTTCTGCCGTCCCTGCCCGCTTCCTCGTTCGGAGAACTGCCCCCATGAGCCAATGGCCAGACACTCGCATCATCGATTTGCTCGGCATTGAATTACCCATCATCCAGGGGCCTATGGCCGGCGCGACGAATTCGTCGATGGTGATCGCTGTGTGCAACGCCGGCGGATTGGGCTCAATGCCGGCGGCAATGCTGAGCATCGAGCAACTGCGCGAAGAGCTCAAAACCATTCGCCAGCACACCAGCAAGCCATTCAACGTCAATTTTTTCTGTCATCAGCCGCCGGCGGCCGATGAGCAACGCGCACGCGAATGGAAAAACCTGTTGGAGCCGTACTACCGTGAACTGGGCGCAGACTTTGACGCACCGACGCCAGTGTCCAATCGTGCGCCGTTTGATGCGGCAGCCTGCGAAGTGCTGGAAGAGTTCCGGCCCGAGGTGGTGAGTTTCCATTTCGGCCTGCCAGAAAAATCTCTGCTGGAGCGGGTCAAGGCTACCGGGGCAAAGATCCTCTCTTCGGCCACTACGGTCGATGAAGCTGTCTGGCTGGAGCAACACGGTTGCGATGCGATCATCGCTATGGGCTATGAGGCTGGCGGCCATCGCGGCATGTTTCTCAGCGATGACTTGAGCAGTCAGGTCGGCACGTTTGCCTTGGTGCCGCAGGTAGTTGACGCGGTGACAGTCCCGGTGATCGCCGCAGGCGCGATTGCCGATGCGCGCGGCGTGGCGGCGGCACTCATGCTTGGCGCCTCGGCCGTACAGGTCGGCACCGCTTATCTGTTTACTCCCGAAGCGAAAATCAGCGCCAGTCATCACAAGGCATTGCGCACCGCCAAGGAAAGTGAAACCGCGATCACCAATCTTTTTACCGGCCGGCCGGCGCGCGGCATTCTCAACCGGGTGATGCGCGAACTCGGCCCGATGTCGGCTCAAGCACCGGCGTTCCCCTTGGCTGGCGGAGCACTGATGCCTTTGCGCGCGGCGAAAGAAGAACAGTTCGCCAACCTCTGGGCCGGGCAGGCGTTCACGCTCGGCAAGGACATGGGCAGTGCTGAACTGACCCGGCAGTTGGCTGAAGGCGCATTGGCGAAACTCACGCGTCGTTGACGAGACACAGAACATTTCCTGTTTGGCTCGATTTCGCTATATATTTCCGTATATAGCGAAACCACAGTCGCCGCGCGGCAGTTCTCAATAAAAGAGCTGCGAGCGTACGAGCCAACAACGGAGCTGTTACATGACCATTCGTGCCTCACGGTTTGCCCCCGCCTGCCTGGCGTCTCTCATCGCAGTGTTCGCCAGCAGTGGTGCTTTGGCTGATGAGGTCCAGGTGGCCGTAGCCGCGAACTTCACCGCGCCGATCCAGGCCATCGCCGCCGACTTCGAAAAAGACACCGGCCATAAACTGGTTGCAGCCTACGGCGCCACCGGCCAGTTCTATACGCAAATCAAGAACGGCGCGCCGTTCGAAGTGTTTCTTGCCGCCGACGACACCACACCAGAAAAACTTGAAAAGGAAGGCGACACCGTCAAGGGCTCCCGCTTCACTTATGCAGTAGGCACTCTGGCGCTGTGGTCGGCAAAAGAAGGTTACGTCGATGGAAAAGGCGAGGTCCTCCTGAAAAACCAGTACCAACATCTGTCCATCGCCAATCCGAAAGCGGCGCCCTACGGACTGGCGGCTACGCAAGTACTGGCAAAACTCAAACTGACCGAGGCCACCCAAGCCAAACTGGTTGAGGGACAAAACATCACCCAGGCTTATCAATTTGTCTCGACCGGCAATGCCGAACTGGGTTTTGTGGCCCTGTCGCAGATTTACAAGGACGGTAAAGTCAGCAGCGGTTCGGCGTGGGTCGTACCTGCCGACATGCACGATCCGATCAAACAGGACGCGGTGATGCTGAATAAAGGTAAAGACAATCCCGCCGCCAAGGCACTGGTCGAATACCTCAAAGGCCCGAAAGCCGCTGCGGTGATCAAGTCCTACGGTTATCAGCTGTAAATGGCGCTGACCAGTGCCGATTTCGCAGCGATCTGGCTGACCCTGAAACTGGCGTCAGTGACCACGGCGATCCTGTTGGTGATCGGCACGCCGATTGCCCTGTGGTTGTCGCGCACCCGCTCCTGGTTGCGCGGCCCGATCGGGGCGATCGTCGCCCTGCCCCTGGTCCTGCCGCCCACCGTGATTGGTTTTTATCTGTTGCTGATGATGGGTCCGAACGGTTTTCTCGGCCAATTCACCCAATGGCTGGGCCTGGGCACGCTGACTTTCAGCTTCACGGGACTGGTGATCGGTTCAGTGATCTATTCCATGCCGTTCGTGGTGCAACCGCTGCAAAACGCCTTTTCGGCCATTGGCCAACGTCCACTCGAAGTCGCCGCTACCCTTCGCGCCGGTCCCTGGGACACGTTTTTCAGCGTGACGATGCCATTGGCTCGACCCGGTTTTATCACTGCGGCGATTCTCGGCTTTGCGCATACCGTCGGTGAGTTCGGTGTGGTGCTGATGATCGGCGGCAATATTCCGGACAAGACCCGCGTGGTTTCGGTGCAGATCTACGATCACGTCGAAGCACTGGAATATGCGCAGGCCCACTGGCTGGCCGGTGCGATGCTGATATTTTCGTTTGTGGTGTTGCTGGCGCTGTACTCCAGCCGCAAGACCCGCGCAGGCTGGAGCTGAACCATGCTTGAAGCACGTTTGAAAACCGTCTGGCCGGGCTTCCGCCTCGATGTCGACTTGCATCTGCCGGGCCGCGGAGTCACCGCACTCTACGGACCCTCCGGCTCAGGCAAGACCAGCTGTATGCGCTGCATCGCCGGGCTTGAGCGGGCCGCGCAAGGCTTCGTTCAGGTCAATGGCGAAGTCTGGCAGGACAGCCAGAACGGCATTTTCGTCCCGCCGCACAAGCGCGCGCTCGGTTATGTATTTCAGGAAGCGAGCCTGTTCGCGCATCTGTCAGTCATGGCCAATTTGCAATTCGGGTTCAAACGTATCGCCAAGGCACAGCGTCGGGTCGACATGGCGCAAGCCACTGAATTGCTGGGCATCGGCCATTTGCTGGAACGCCATCCAGAGCATTTGTCCGGCGGCGAGCGACAGCGCGTCGGTATCGCCCGCGCTTTGCTCACCAGCCCAAAACTGTTGCTGATGGACGAACCGCTGGCCGCACTCGACAGCCAGCGCAAAAACGAAATCGTGCCTTACCTGCAGCGCCTGCACGACGAACTGGACATTCCCGTGCTGTACGTCAGCCATGCGCAGGATGAAGTTGCGCGGCTGGCCGACCATCTTGTCCTGCTCAGTGAAGGCAAGGTGTTGGCCAGTGGCCCGATCGGCGAAACCCTCGCACGGCTGGACCTACCGATGGCGCTGGGCGATGACGCTGGAGTGATCATTGAAGGACAGGTCTGCGCTTACGATGCGCAGTATCAGTTGCTGAGCCTGCAACTGCCTGCCACTGACATGAGCGTGCGCGTGACACATGCGCCTATGGACATCGGCCAGACGCTGCGCTGCAAAGTCCACGCACGCGACATCAGCCTGGCCCTGCATGACAGCGAAGCCAGCAGCATCCTCAATCGGCTGCCCGTCACGGTGGTCGGCGAGCAAGCAGCCGACAACGCCGCGCACGTACTGATTCGTCTCGATGCGGGCGGCACGCCGCTGCTGGCACGCATCACCCGCTACTCCAGAGACCAATTGGACGTACATCCCGGCCAGCGGTTGTGGGCGCAGATCAAAGCAGTCGCAGTCCTGGCGTAAATCATTCGGCACGACGGCAACGGCCTGCGGTCAATGGTTTTACAGACCAACGCCCTCAAGGTAATTGCCATGCCCGACACCGAGCTGACCGCTTCATTGCCATCCGACCTGCATTACGTCGATGACACCCAGCCCGGTATCACTCGCAAGAAGCTGCGGGGCAAGTTCTGCTACTTCGACCCCTCCGGCCAGCGCATCACCGATGCGGATGAAATCAAACGGATCAACGCCCTCGCCGTGCCGCCGGCCTACACTGACGTGTGGATTTGCCCTGACCCTTGCGGTCATCTGCAAGCCACAGGCCGCGATGCCCGCGGACGCAAGCAGTATCGTTATCATCCGCGCTGGCGTGAGGTGCGCGATGCCGACAAGTATTCGCGTTTGCGCGATTTTGGTCTGGCACTGCCAAAACTGCGCAAGCAACTGGAAGCGCTGCTGGCGGCGCCCGGCTTCAGCCGTGACAAGGTAATGGCCACGGTCATTACCCTGCTCGACGCCACGCTGATACGAGTTGGCAATACCCAGTATGCCCGCGACAACCGCTCTTACGGCTTGACCACCCTGCGCAGCCGTCACGTCGAGGTCAACGGCAGTGCAATCCTGTTCCAGTTTCGCGGCAAAAGCGGCATCGAACACCAGATCACCGTCAAGGATCGGCGGCTGGCGCGCATCATCAAGCGCTGCCTGGAGATTCCCGGGCAAAATCTGTTTCAGTATCTGGACGAAAATGGCCAGCGCCACTCCGTCAGTTCTTCGGACGTCAACGCCTATCTGAAGACGCTCACTGGCGCCGATTTCACCGCCAAGGATTACCGTACCTGGGCCGGCAGCGCCCTGGCCCTGTCGACATTGCGCGAGCTGCAATGGGAGTCCGAAGCCGAGGCAAAACGGCATGTAGTGGATATGGTGAAAAGCGTCGCCAAGCAGTTGGGCAATACCCCGGCGGTATGCCGCAAGTGCTACATCCACCCCGGTGTCGTTGAAAAATTCATGCTTGGCGCCCTTGCCGAGCTGCCAAAACCGCGCGTACGCAAGGGGTTGCGGGCTGAGGAAGTGGCGCTGGCGATGTTTCTCGAACAAATGATTGAGGTGGCGGACGCCGGTTGATGCGTGGTTTGAGCTGGCAACCGACGCGCTAAATTGTCTATTTTTTGCGCAATCGCAACAGGCTTCTATAGTTGTTGGGATACGAACCCGTTGCGGTGGCGCCATGGAAGACATTTTTGTCGTGCAGCGTTGCAACAAGATCATCATTCACGGCCGCCGCGCCGGAGATAGCCAGCAACCACCCGCTCAAGCGCAAAGCTGGTTTCGGATCCGCGACACACGCACTGGCGGCTTCATCGGTGATGGCTACGACCAAGAGCACGATGCACAGCGCGAATGCAGCCGACTCAATGCAGTCAGCGCCCCGTCAGTTGCTCGCCAGCCCTGAGGCTGATATCGATCAAAAGCGGGTCTATACTCAAACCTGCTGAGGGAGCAGCACCCCATGGCTGGAGGCTCGCAAGCGCGAGCTTTTTGCTGCCATTCAGCTAGATAGAACGGAGGTGTTCCATGTCCGAAAAAGAGTCCATCACCACCCTCCTCACCCTGCTCGACGCTCGCCAGGCCCGGCTCGCCGCCGCCTGCAAGGAAATCGCCGACTGGGTCGATCACCAAGGCGGCCATCCCACCGCCCTGCGCATCCGCGACCGGCTTAACGACATCGAAAAGGATGCTCCGCTGATTCGCAACACACTATCGGCGCTGAAACCGATCGATCGGCCGTTGCCTCGGTTCAGATGACAGCGCCTGAACAAGCGGACGTGAAGGTTGCCTTACCAGCGGTGGCGCTTTGGTCACCGCGTGCTTGTGCGCGGGCTGCGCTTATCCTCCGCCCTCGATCAACGCTTTCTGCTCTCATGCAAACAGCACGTTACGCCTGGATCTGCCAGCGCCCCTCGACATTTCGTTAGCACACCGCACGCATAGACACGCCCTACAGCCCAAAGCGGCTGGCGTCTTCCTGCGGGTGACGAAAAAAGCCGAAAACAAAAAAGGGCCTGCATGAGATACCTCATGCAGGCCCTTCATATTCATGGTGCCCGAAGCCGGAATCGAACCGGCACGCCCTTACGAGCGGGGGATTTTAAGTCCCATGCGTCTACCAGTTTCGCCATTCGGGCGGTAGCGCGGTATTGCTGTAGTCTGCATCAGCGTCGCAACCTTGACAGGATGCAGCCTGAAGCAGTGCGGGAAATATATACATCACTTCCCTTTGAAGCAAGTTTGCAATGGCTGGATTTCAAGACTGAATCTTGCAGCGCAGCTCAAATAAAAAAGCTCCGTAAATCATGGATCTACGGAGCTTGATTAAAGTGGAGGCCGAGGTCGGAATCGAACCGGCGTAGGTGGATTTGCAATCCATCTATAAAGCTACGTATTTCAATAGCTTAGCACTATATTCGTTCCGCAAGCTACTGATTTTTAAAACCCTAGAGCCCGCGTGGTACCTACCTCCCATTTTTTGATGCGGAACGCCTTAGCGCCGCCCCACTGTGCATCTCGTCGCTCTCACCTAGTCTTATCGCTGAAAGCCAAATACTGTATGCACATACAGCGCAAGCAGGGCGCGACTGTGGAAAATATCTACATTGCTGAGGTCAGAGTTCGCAATCTCAGAATTTTTGTTCAGACGGCATTAACTGGCATTGAGCAAGCTATGCTGAAGCTTCCACTATCGAGAGCTTGGAAATTCAGAATGCCTATCTACATGAAGGACTGCGGTGCACGCGGCAACAAGGGCGACGGCATGCTCGTTGTCGGCGACGCCAACCTCACGCTGAACAATTTCCAGTCAAATAACAACGGAGGACAGGGCTTCAACATCATCACGGTTGATGCTTTGATCGCGCAGTTGGGTCTCCCGAAAGAAACAGATCGACATTTGATCAAGGAGGTTTTTGATCAACTCTTAGCTGACAAGACGTTATCGCCTGAAAGGGCTATCAGAAACAGCGGACTGTTTGGGAAGATCTCAGCGGCTGGGGCTGACCTGTCGACGATCGCCGCAAATTTTTCAAGCATACTCACCAATCCAAATCTGCAACTATTTTTGGGATTGCTGAACTGACATCACTGCAGCTCGCTTACGTATGCCTGACAAGCCCGCAAGGCGATTAACCCCCGGTCGCCTTCATCGGTAATGGCGACAATTCGTTCAGCATGCGCGGGGTTAAGTTCGGCTCGTACGGGGTCATGAACCACGCCGCCGGTGCCGGCGGCGGCCGGCACTGAACAGCCACTGGCTGAACCCGCACTGATGAGGACTGACAGCCGCAGATCAGAAGTGGCAAGGCGATCGCGCAGGCGATCCTGGTCACGTTGTGCATCGCTCAATTTCCTGTAATGGGTTTGCTCACTGGCCGCCAGCTTCTGCTCGAGCGCCATACGCTTGTCCTGCTCAACCTTCTGCGCATCGGCGCCGGCCCGCGCCAGTTGATTCAGCACCTCGCCGTGCGCCTTGGCTTGCTCGGCGAGCTGCTGGCCGTAGCGCCAGTCCTGGAACTGCCATGCGCTGCCGAATCCGGCGAGCACCAGCGCCAGCGCGCCGATCAACCGCCACGGCACGGTCACGTCAGCACCGCCTGGGCTTTTTTCCAGAGCGCCAGCCGATTCTCCAAGCCGTTCAGCCCGCCGTTGATCCGTCGGGTGATGGTGTTGAACTCGTCCCGGTCGGCCAAATCGTTCAGCCCCCTCTGCTTCCAGAACCACGCAGCCGACATCGCGGCATGCTGAGGCAGCTCAAGCAGTTCGGGGTGATTGTTCAGGTCAAGGCCCAGCGCCTCACCGCACTTGGCATAGTTCGCCCGGCCGGTGATCTGGATCAGGCCGCGACCGCAATACTTCCGGCCATCACCAGGCACCGTGTTGCCCAAGTCTTCGCGCCCCTCGTACCCGCGCTGGGCAGCCGTTGGCCCCCAGATCTCGCGCACGTACCGAAGCTGGCCGGACTCATGCCCGATCTGAGCAATGAACGCCGCTGCGCGCTTGTCGCCGACGATCTGGTAATGCTGCATGGCCGTGTTCAGGGCGGAAACAAACACGCCCGCTTGGGTGCGGGCGTTCGGAAGGATCTGCAGCAACTGCTGCTGAGTAATCGGCATAGTTCTCTCCAGGCAAAAAAAATCCCGCTCAAGGGCGGGATTCTCTCAAGCAATTTCTGATCGTCGTCTTATCGACGCACCCTCAATTGAATGTCGAAATTTTTCCATTGGTTTTTCGATCAACAGGTAAAGGATCGCCCCGACAAATATGGACGCGCCGATTGCAACAAACATCCACAGCAAACTTTCAGGGTATAAAGCCGAAAGTTTAACAACCAGCAACCAATGGATCAGATATATCGAAAAGCTCCACTCTCCAGCCTTCTTAAGGATTGTCGACTCAAAAATCGAAGACGCGATCCCTTTTGGCTCAACGAAGAACAACAAAAAAACTGTAAGTATCGCACTCAGATAAATAAATTTGTTTTGAAGCCAGCCATCAAGAGGCATCCCAAACAATTTGTTTCTAGCCCAGCCTGTCATTATAAAAATAGAAGCAATACAAATCAGCCCAACCACAAAAGAAGAATTTGGCGTCACCCACTTTCGAGTAGTATCAAACAAAACAGCGGCGACGCATCCGAACAGGAAGCTTGGCAGGTACCAATATGTGGTTACACCGTTGACCGGTGTATCCCAGTACGGTGCGAAAGCCTGATGAACAGCCAGAGACAAGGCGGAAACTCCGAGCACGGCGCCAACACCAAACTTACTACGTAAAAAAATTAACGCGGCGGCCAATAAAGGCAGAACGAAGTAGAATTTAAATTCCACTGGAATTGTCCACAGATGAGCATATCCCCTATCGAAAAATAACGCAGCCTTCAGATCATCTAGGGTTTCGATTCCGGCAGTACCGAAGATGTAATACATAAAAACAACGATCAAGAATAGAGGCATAATCCGCAATACTCGACCATTCAAATAGTAAACGATTGCGCGAACATCAAAACCGGTACGCATAAACTTCACGGTAAGCAGGAAAGCGCTTAAAACAAAAAACAGCCACACCCCTATTTTTCCGGCGCCGTTCAGATATTTAAATAAGCCATTAAAGAAAAAGCTCATAGAATGAATTACAACAACGAGCAAACACGCCAAACCTCGTATGCCCGCTGCCCCGGAAAAATTGGAACCTTCCTTTTGCACGTGAACCTCTGCGCCAATGCTTACGGCGCAGAGGATCGTTGCTTTTCAAAGGCTTTGCAATTGTTTATGGCGCGACCGGCCATTTGATTTGCACAGGCCAGCCTGGCTGTGTTTCAAGTCTGTTCAAGTGAACACGATATTGCTTCCATTGCATAAGCAATAGAGTTTCTTCCTCCGTCGCCTCAGACAAATCAACGGCGTCTTGCAACGGTGCGATACGGAGCCCGGCAACCCGCAAAAGCTCATCACGTAGCGCCCGTTGTTCTATGGCGATTTCTTCAACGGTCGGTGGTGGAGGTGGGAAGAAGACGCCGTCTTCTAAGCGCCAACCAACCTTCACTTCTGGACCGCAAGCTTCCCAAACAATGTCGGGATGACAGAGCTCAGTGATATCGCCGTCAGTGCTAAATGTTTCCATCACCGTCGAAGAAACGATTCTCGCGTATATGTTCATTATGCGTACTCCCACACAATCACTGCACCCACAGCGCCAGCGCCGCCGGCTTGGGCAGCGGAAGAAACCAGGGTGAGCGCTCCACCCCCGCCAGAGCCAGAGCTGACGCCAGGAACGCCGACGCCTGGGCTCGCAGAACCCCGCGGAGCGGCACCGCCACCGTAGAAGCTTGATCCACCTTTTCCAGAAACTGCGTTAGCTGTACTGAGTATTTGTGAGTTCCCGCCGAACTCCCCTGAAAAGTTACCTAGAGTGCCGCCGGAACCTGAGCCAGCGACACCACCAGCGACCGCGCCCGGCGGAACAGACGCGGCACCGCCCACACCGCCAGCACCTCCGGTAGCTGTAATGAACGCACCGAAAGAAGAGAAGCCACCGCTCCCGCCCGTGTTCGCGCCCGCCGCGCCGCCAGCCCCACCAATTCCAACCGTCACAGACACACCTGCGAAGCCTGCGGTAATTCGGCTCGCGGATCGGCCGCCAGCCCCACCGCCGCCGGCGGCCGCAATTTGGCCGGCAGCGGTTGCTGCGCATCCACCACCACCGCCACCGCCCCCTACAACTTCGACATAGACAAACCTCGTGCCCGGCGTCGGATTGTAGACAGTCGTTCCGGCGCCACCAGCGAGACCGAATCCGATAATGTTCAGCAAGCGACCAGGAGTCACGCCATTAGAAACCGCGACGGCTTTGATCGCAGCCAGAAGCTGCGTGTTTGAAAACTCATCAGGCACGAGCCCGCCGCCTTCGATTACGTGCAAGATCTCTTCAGTGACGCCATTGCCCCACTGAGCTGGAATCAACGAGCCTGGCGTACCAGCAAGGGGATCTTCGTCTACAAATTTGCCGCCTACCAAGCCAACACTGGGAACGCTTTTCGGATAATCCACGTGTTACTCCTTACTCGTAATTGAAATAAACGACGGTGTGCGCGGGTGCAGGTCGCCGGATTGAGCATTCCAGCGCATCACCTGGGTTCGTCCCGAAGCGTTCCCCCCAATAGCTCACACCAAAACGCCGGCCCTGCCGCTGCCGGCCGCCGGTGTTTAAAGTCCATAAGAATTGGGCTCGCCATGTACCGAAATGCGCAGAACCGAAGCGGGATCGCCCCATCCGAGGCGCACGGTGTTCAGTAATGCTGGCGTTCGGGTAGCCTTGGCTTACGGCTATATCGATGAAATAGGCCCTGCTCTGTCCGCCCACCTCTACCAGCCGCCGGCGCACAGCAAGTCGTCGGTCCTCGAATGCCGGGTTCGGCCCAAGGCATGGGTCCGGCAGATTCATGACCGCTTCCCAATCCGGAACAAGCTCACTTACGCCCGATGGGTCCATCTCGTTCAACAAGTCGACCGCACGCGAATCCAGCCGGGAAAACTCGACAGACACCCCAGTCAGAACGAGGTCCATTTCTGGAACAAGCTCCGGATCCCATGCGGGACCCGACGGCAGCAACCCGCGCAATTGGCGGCGGTACTGGTCAGCGGTTCGTGCTACAGCCATGTGATACCTCCGAAAGTCAGAAGCTCATTGGCAGCAGCGGGAACGTCGGCGGCTGGCACCGTCAGCGAGTGGTCTGTTTCACCAGCAGCACCACTGATGGCTTCACGAATGTGGCTGATAAGCAGCTTGTCGCCCAATCCAGCCTCTCGCTCATGCAGGTCTTCCAGGTTTGCGGTGATCGCCGCTCGAACCGCCGTCGTGTCTGGCACTGGATGAATGCTGTAGAGCACCGGCTTTTGTGTTGGAGCAAGAACGTATAGTTCGGCTGTCACAGGCCGCAACGGCTCGATGTAGTCCTTGATTTCCTGCAACTGCGCTGGGTTCGGTATTGGTACCGGGTCGTTGTCACGCATGACAAAGAGCCCCACCGTACCTGGCCCCAGATAATTCCCGCGGCACCATGCTCTGGTTACTCCAGGAAACTCCAACGCCCACGTCTCGTAATCGTCCGCCGATCCGCCGTGCGGGATAACGCGGTAGGAGCGGATCACCCTTGCGCGGAGCGATTCGATGCTTTCCTTTTCAATCCCACCCGAAAGGCCTGGGGCGATAACGGTGAAGGCATTGGTCACGCCGGCAACCGGCTGGACCAGTGTCAACTGAAGACCTGCGTCAGCGTTACCTAGCGCACCAGCCACGACAGCCTCGATCGTGGTCGAGTTGATGCCTGCTACCGTGGTGACGCCAGCGGTGACCCGGTACATACGGCCGTCGCTGGCCTGCAGCACCACGTCAACATCCAGCAAGGCGCCAGCGGCAGCGCTGAAGCTGACGCCGCCTTCTGCCGGTTGAGCAGCGTTGCGCGGGCGATTCAGGCGCAGCGCAGCAATGCGCTCGAGCGTTTCTTCATCTGCCTTGTCCGGCAGGATCTGGTCGACAATCCAGTCGAGGTAGCCGTACAGGCCATAGGCCGTTCCGCTTAACGCCCTGGCCAGCACCTGCGCATCGGATCGGCGCAACGCTTCGCTGGCAAGATCGCTCTGCGTGCGGCTGATGAGCACCGGCAGTGAAGGGGTTTCAAACGGCATAGATCACCTGCCAGGAAGAGATGGGTTTGATTTCGATGCGGTCGCCACCGGGCACCGTGATGATGACCGTCAGGTTCAGCCGGCTGATGTCAGCTTTCTCACTGGTGATCTCGATCGCGATCGCGTGGCCGTCATCCAGAAGCCAGCGCAAAGCTTCGTTCGCGTAAAACTCCGCATCGCGTTGAGTGGCGTCAGTCAACTTGACCCGGCGCAACAGCCACAGGCGCGAGCCGATGCGGTCATCTGCAATATCTGGGTAACTGTCGCCCCACCAGCCGAAGAGTTCTTCATCGTCCACGGGGTCATCGGTCAGCGCTCGGCGCCAGGTAAACAGACTGATCAGCACCGCGCGGGTCAGGGTTGCCTCACGATCGTCAGAAAAGATCATCAGGCCCCCGCTGCGGGAGGCCCGCTATTGCCGCTGCCCGCTTGGACATTGGTGTGGACATGCTCGATTTGGCTGACGCCGCCGGCTACCTGGTCACCGGTAGAAATGATCTGCCCGGTCTGATTGATGACCGGCGTGTCAAAGTTCACCGCGGTCGTTGCCTTGATGTTCAGCGTGGCGGTTTCGATATCAATGATCCTCCCACGCTTGAAGTGGATTTTGTCGCCTTCGTCTGTGTATATGGCCACCTCGCCCGGCTTCAACTCCGTGATCCGATACCGGCGATCAGCGGCAACCACGACGACCGCGTGAGATCGATCACCGCCCAGAAACATTGTCAGTACCTCGGCGCCCGGCAATGGATTGCTGGTCAGGCCGTATGGCTCGAAGTGCTCGACGTTGTCTTTCAGTTCGCCGGCTGTCAGCCTCACCTGCAGCGTCTGCATCATCTTCCCGGCCGCCGCGAGCACAACCGTGCCGCGCGCCATCATGCTTTTCAGGCTCATTTTTTCGGCTCGTAGTCTGCAGGGATGAGGTATTCGAAGTTGTCGGCCTTGCCGCCCTTCTTCAACTTGCGGTCTTTGTGCGGGTCGTGCGGTTCCGGCTCGAAGCCGTCCGGCGGACCGACCTCCAGCTTGGTGATCTGTCCGCTGTCGGTGAGCGCGTAAGTCACCCGGGCGATAAGCATGATGCGATCGAAGCCAACAATGGGATCGATCACTCGCACCAGCGAGTTGTGTTTCCACAGCGCGCCGTTCGACTGCCGCCAGCCCTGCACCGTGTAATTGGTGGTGAGGGCCTTGCCCATGCGCGTGCCGCGCTCCCAGTTTGCCCGGGCCTGCGCAAGCTCGTTGGTCATCTGGCCGGATTCCTGAATGATCATGACCCGCTTGCGGCCAACACGCGGATCCGCGACCAGCGCCGAAACCCCCGCCGCCTGCTCGCCGAACTCATCGTCGGTACCGCTCTTCTGGCCGAGCACCTGGTATTCGGAAAACACCGCCGAGAAGTCCAGCGCGGCATCGCCAGTCAGGATGTTGTTGCCGACTTCCAGCGCATCGAATGCCCGGACCTCGCTGCCGGGCTTGGCCAGCACGGCCATGCCCTTGGCGTCGTCGGTGGAGAAGACGCGGAACAGCGTCAGCAGGCGGTCGATGGATTCGAAAACCGTTTCGCCGGGCTCGATCGTGTGGTCTGACAACTTTGCCCCTTCCGGGATCTCGCTTCGGACACGCACGCCATAAGGCGCCGCCAGCGCCTTGACGATCGACAGAACGCTCTGGTTGTTCCACTGCCCCGGCTTATTGATTGCCGCACAGTCCACCAGATCGGCGGTGAGGGAGCGGCCGCTGACGCTGGTGGTGATTTGCTGATGGTCGTAGCTGATCGGTGTGGCGAACACCCAGCCAGTCAGCACGAGGTCGTCGCCGATCCTGACCTGGCATTTGGCACCCTGCTTGATCGGCAAAGGCAACGGCTGCCCGGGCCACTTCCATGTGATGTTCAGGGTGAACGACCGCGCCTGATCCTCAAGCCCGGCGGTGATCTCTACCGATTTCCAGCCGAAGTAATCCAGACCGTCAACCGTGAGGCTGACAGCGTTGACGTCTTCCATGGGTTACCTCTGGGCGATTTTGATCGGGCGGGCCGGGACGAACCCGGGGTGGCGCAGGCGGTTGCGCTGGACCACTTCGGATTCGCGAGTGGCATCACCGAAACGACGATAGGCCAGCACCAAAGCCGACAGCGTTTCAGGCGGTGTGATTTCCACCAGGCGCACGCCCGACTCCGCAACGGCGGTCAGGTGTTTGACGATGGTCTGTCGTAGGGTGTTGAGCACCATGTAGTGCTCGGGATCCGCTTTCAACGACGCTTGAAAGATTGCCTCGTTGAGGTTGTCGCGCAGCTCGATCACATCGTCAGCCACCGGAACCTCCGGGCGCACGATCGGCTGCACAGCCTGCTGCTCGACCGAAGCCACCGTGGCCGTCGAAACTGGCTGCGAGGCGACAGGCATTTCACTGATGATCAGGGCGACCTGCACCAGCAAAGCGTCCTGCACCAGGTTGGCAGTGGCTTGTGATGCTGCCGCCGCGTCGACACCGCCCGAATCGCTGACGGTATTGATGCTGGCCACGGCCTCGGTTTGCTGCGTGGCGCTGGCCACCGAGTTCCGATAGCTGGACCCGGAGTCATCGCCCAGGTAATCGTCGACCGAAAACTCACTGAAGTAGCTGGAGAACAGCGACGACAGCGAATCTGGCGCGTTCATCAGTGACTGCGCGAAGCCGGTCAGGTTGGTGAAGGCTCCGATAATGGTTGAGAACTGCTGTTGAATTACCGTGTACACGCCCGACAGGCTGTTGCGCAGGCGGGCCAATCCCAAGCGGGCCTGATCCACTTTCGCCATAGCTGACTTGTACCGGGCCAGCGCGGAGTCCAGCAGGCTATCGGAGGCTTTCACCACCTGCTGCTGGGTGTTGACCTTCGCTGTCGGAAACTTCAGCGGGATGTCCGGGTAGAACGTCACCGCGAACGCCGCCATGCCGCCCTGCTTGAAGTCGTGCGTCAGCTCGGCTTCACCGGCTTTGACCTGCATACGGCCGAGCCAAGGGTGCACCAGTTCACCAGCGCCGGGAGTCTGCACAGCCTCCATGAATTTATCGCGGCGCTCGAAGCAGTCGTCACCAATGATCCAGCAGACCAGACGGTGAACCCGCGCCTGTTTGCCCATTTGCTCGGCATAGGGCTCGTCGCGCTGCGGAAACTCGTGCAGCTGCACTTTCATGCCGACCGGCACCGAAGCCTGAGGGATCAGAAAACTGATCCCCCGGAACGACGCCGGCAGCATTTGATCACGCCATGTCTGATCCATTTATGGCCTCATCACACCCACGGTGCGGGTGCCTACGTTGGGCTTGATGTTCAGCCCTGGCTGATTGGTTTGTGGCTTGTCGACCTGAAGGCCGGGCGGCGGATTCTCAAAACGCATCACCAGTTCGCCCTGCAGCTTTGGCTGACTGGCGGCCATGGCGTTCTGAACGAGCGAGTCCCCTTGCGGTGACCAGCGCTCACCCTCCGGCCGAGGCCGGAGCAGCGTGCCGTCGCCGTTACCAGCCCGCGCGGGAGCCACCTGCATGGTGAGGTTGTTGACGGCATCGGTTGCGTTATTCACCGCACCGTCCATGCCGGCATCGCCCACCATGCCGAATGCGCCCATGATTGATTTAACCCACCCGCTGATCTTGTCCCAGGCATCCTTGAACCACTTCAGCGCAGGCTCCCAGTTTGCAATCAGGGCGCCGGCCGCCATGGCGATCAGGCTGGCAATCAGGATAAACGGGTTGGCTTTCGCCACCAGGTTGAATATCCGTGTCGCCACGGTCGCGGCCAGCACCGCCCCCCTCACCACTACCAGCGTTGCACTGAAGATTTTCCCGGCAACGGTTGCTGCCAGCATGGCAACACGCATCGCAAGGAACCCAGCGGCCGCGCCCATGAGGCTCTTCGCAAGAACCGGGCTGGTCTGGGTGAATTTATCCCACGCCAATTGCGCGCGCTGAGCAACTGCCTTGATCAGGTTCCAGAGCGCCGAGAAGAACGGCGCCACCTTCTGCCAGTTCGCAATCAGCAGGCCAGCCGCCAGCGCGAGTCCGCGGATGATCAAGCCAACAGGAGATATTTTCGTCGCTGTATCGAACAGCTTCATCGCAACGATGGCGCCCATCACACCTAATTTCAAAACACCAAAGGCCAAACCTGCACCCAAGATCCCCTTCACCAACCCGGGGTTCGCCGCGGCGAACTCAGATATCTGACTGACGATCGGGCCCATCAGCGTCATGATTTCGTTGAGCGGCGGCAGGAGTGCGTTGCCGATCTCAATGCCCAGACGGGTCACGCGGTTGCGCATCAACTGCATGGCATTCGCCGTCGTCGCCGATCGGGCTTCGTATTCCTTACTCATCGATCCGGCGAATTTCGTGCTTGCCGAAACATCGCCGAAACTCTTTTTCAGCAAATCCAGATTCGTCAGAAGCGGAGCAATTGCCGTAACTGATTCAGATCCGAACAGCTGCGTCAGCAGGCCGGCCTGTTTCTCAGGTGCTACTTTCGCAACGCGCTGGAGGACATCAATCATCGTTCCCTCGGCATCTTTCTGCATGCCTTCGGAAACCTTCTGCACATCCAGGCGCAGCGACTTGAAGGCCTGAGTTTGTTCCTTGGTAGCCGCTTTGCCTTTGGTCAGCGCCAGCATGAAGTTCTTCAGGCCGGTGGCTGCTACCTCACTCGGGACACCCACACCGGCAAGCGTTGCGCCCATCGCGGCGATTTGCCCAGACGCCAAGCCGGCGATTTTCCCCAGAGGGCCAATGCGGGTGACGATATCGGCAATCTGCGCGGCAGAGGATGGGCCGGTGTTGCTCAGGTAGTTGATCTGGTCAGCCAGCTTTACCACCTCTGGCTGCGTGAGTTTGAACGACGTTCGCCACTTGGCCATCATCTCGCCCGACTGCTCGGCAGTCTGGTCAAAGGCAATGCCCATCTTCACGGCGTCTTCTGCGAACTGGCGCAACTCGCCAGCAGCGAAGCCTGCCTGCCCACCGGCGGCGACGATAGCGGCAATGCCGCTGGCCGCCATCGGCATTTTCTCGGACAGATCAAGCACGTCCTTGCCCATGGCTTTGAACTGCTCAGGCGTGGCGAAATCGACCACCTTCTTCACATCGGCCATGGACGATTCGAACTCAATCGCCGCTTTGGTACCCGCCACAAAGGGGGCAGCGAACGCCCCGCCCTGCAACACATCTTGGAAGCTGATCTTGCCGAGTCCCGAGCTTTCCAATTGCTTGCGAAAGCCCGCGACCTTTTTCCGGATGCCGCCCAGCATCGGCGACAGCTTGTCGACGCCGGTGATCAACGCCTTGAGCTGGAATTTATCCGCCATCACTGCACCTGCTGGAGTCTATTGATTCGTTGCGCGTGCTCCATGGATTCGCGGAGCACGTCGAGCGGGCGAGCCAACATCAGTTCCGGATCCGTTTTCCAGAACCACGCCAGGTCATAAGCAACGGCGATCAGGTCGTGGATGGAGTCGACGCCGCACTCATGAAAAAACTGGCCACCGCCCAGCTCAGCGAGTTCAGGTCTGCCAGATCCAACTGGTTGACCGACGACGGCGGGATGCCGGCGCAGACGGCGATGTATTTTGCGGCCACGTCCATGTCCAGGCTGACTTCTTCGTTTTTGTCGATTTTGTACGGCAGCGCCTTGATGGCCCGCACTTCCTGCACCGTCGGACGGCGCATGGTCAGCTCCATCAAGGGCTCGCCGTGAGCCTCGATCGCCACCTGCAACTTCACCAGATCACTCATTGCCAGCTCCCTTTAACGCCATCGAATTGCAATTCAAGTGTGCCGTCGTCGCCTTTGAAGGAAGGCTCATCGACGAGGAACGCTCCCGACAGCACGTACACCCGACCGTTATTGAATTCACAGGTCACCGTCATGTCGCGGCCGTTGGCCAGCTTTTTGATCGGAAAGCCCTGCGGCATCAGCGCGGTCATCTTCAGGTAAGGCGCGAGCTCTTCTTCCTTGAAGAAGCCGGGATAGATCGTCTCGCGCTTTACCTCCATCAGCGGGGCTTCCGCGCCACCCGTGATGGTCAGCTGCTCACCGTCTACTTTGACGTACGCGGTGCCGGCTACTTTTTCGCCCATGGTCTTTGTCTCCAGAATGAAAAAGCCCGCACAGGGCGGGCTGGGTGTTCAATTGAGCGTTACGCCGCTTCGTCGTACTGGAGGCGGAACTGGTTGAGCAGCGCGAAGATGCGCAGGCCGTTGATGTAGTCAGGCGGGAACAGCACGTTGACCCGGCTCGGGTCGTTCAGATCGCGCTCCACGACCAGGTGCTCGGCGAAGAGATCAGCGTTTTCCACGTGACCCTCCAGCTCGAGCTTGGCGTACTGGGCGATCAGCTCGCCGCGGATGGTCGCCGGGGTCACAATCGGCTGGCCGGCGCCGAAGCGGGTGCCGTCGCTCGCCAGCTTGTGCCGGCCGTATTTGCTGGTGATCACGCTCTGCATGCGCCGGACGATGAACGCCGACTGGTGCATGGTCTCGCTATCCAGGTACGAATTGTCGGCCTGGCCATAGGCGTTCTTCTGATAGGTAGTGATCGAGCGCTGGATGCGCACGTAACCGCCTTCGTAGTACGCAGTGGCGATACCGTAGTTCAGCAGCGACTGGCGTTCAGTCAGGGTAAAACGGTCACTGGCCGGCGCCGGATCAACGCCCGGCATGCTGCCGCTCTGTGTTGGACGGCTGGCATCGGCAGAGATGAATACTGCGGTTCGGGCCGCGAGCGATGCCGCCACCACCCATACCGGTTGAGGCACCCCGGGTTCGACACCTTGAATGGTCATGTGCTGATCGTTGCGCACCTGCCCGGCCGCGACCAGCGTACCGATGGTACCGCGCTTGGCCGTGTACACGTGGCCGAACAACTGTTTCGCCCAGCTCCAGCGGCCAGTGTTGTCATCCATCGCATCTTTCCAGGCATTCAGCGTGGTCGTGTCGGACCATGGCTGGCACAGGAATTCGAAGGGCTCATCCCCGAGCGCGGCGATCGCATCGACCACGTCCGGCGCGCCGACGCCCGCGGCCATCGGCGTGGTGACTACGGTCAAGCCTGCAGGTGTGGATTCACCATTGGACTTGCCGAGGCGGTTCATCTGGATGCTGATATCGTTGCCGCTTTCGCCGGCCCATTTGCAGGTCAGCGTCACCACGCCGGCAGCGGCCGCAGCGGTGACGGGCAGATCTGGCGTGGCGTTGATCTTCACGGCCAAGGCAGCGGCAGCAATCGTCGGGGTTGCCCCCGATGCAACCACCGACTGGACGCGCACGCCGCCGATGTACAAGTTCAGCAGCCCGGCCTCGGTAGCGGCGCCGGTAATGGTGATTGTGCCTGAAGCGGCTTCGCCGGTTTCGTTCAGCAGCGGCAGGCACCAGACTTCGCCGATCGGATCGACCTTGCGCCAGGCCTCGTACATCGCGGCGAGCATCGAGCCTTGGCCGGCAATGCTCTTGGCGATCGCGAGGCTGGAGACCAGCACCAACTTGCCGATGCTCTCGCTCTCGGCGTCGTCATTGACCTGCGCGATGATGAGCCGGCGCATCGCGCTCGAGGCGCTGTTTGCCGCCGAGCTATCCATCTCCGCATAGAACAGCGGCACTCGGATATCGGCGGGGATGTTGCTGAATCCGATGGCCATTATTTGCCTTCCTCGATCAGCGCCGTTTTGCCGGCTTTGGTGGATGGGGCTTCGACAGTTTTGGTTTTGACGTCGCCGTCAGCCAGGCGGCGACGCCACCAGGCGTTGTCGGGGACTTCCCGACCTTCAACGGGCAACAGGTCGCCAGCCTCCGGATCGGGCACAGAGCGGCCAGCGGCCGGCACCACAGTGATGCGCTTGGTCATGGTGTTACGTCTCCAGTGAATGCAACTTCAATGCGCCCGTCAGGGCCAGGTCGTTTCAGGTTGGGGTCTGCAGGGTCGATGCAGTCCATGTTGATGGTCGCGCCAGTGAATGGCGCGAGACCGTCGAGTTCGAGTTCGTGCCAGGTTTCGGCTGGGTCATGAGGGTTGTTGCGACCGATCTGGAATTCGGCGGTGAACAGAAACTGGTAGATGACTCTTGCCCGGCTGACAAATACCAACGCGCCTTTGTCGTACTCGATGAGCGTGTATTCGGGACCAGGTTTCCAGCCCACCAACGCGCGCCAAAGTTCTGCACGGACATCATGCAGCTGATCATTGGCTTCCTGCCCTCGCTCGTCTCCGGCGTCCAACACGACTACCACCGCAAATTGATCAGTGATGTTCTGAATCACGGCGTTCTGGGCCTTGCTTGGGGCAGCCGCATCGGCCGCTGCGATAACGTACGCCGCCGGCATAGGAAGTTTCGCGCTTTCAGCGACGGCATCCCAATCGATGCCAGCCGCGACCCTCCCCCCATAGGTCGGGCATGTCGCCTTGAGATGAGCAACAATCGGGTTCAGTTTCATAACGTGTCCAGAGAAACAGCGATCAGTTCAATGCATTCGCGAACGCTGTGAAAAGAATGGTGCGTACCTGCTCTGACGTGTCTTGGAGAGCGTCCGCCATGTAGTTGTCGTGTGGCTGAATTCGCCACGCACCTGCGGCACGCTCGGCAACAAGCCGAGCCCGCACGCCAGCTTGCCGACGATTCTTTCGACCAATGCCTTTACCAGGTGCGAGCTTTTGGGGCTTTCGTCCTTGCTTCACGCCGTAGTACAGATAGGCCGGATAGAACTCGCCCATTGCCGGGGTAAGTGTCGGGGATATCTTCACCATGAAGCCCGAGCGCGAAACCTTGAATTTGATCGAGCTGACCGTTTCGCCGGTTCGGTTCGCCGGGTAACCGTTCTGGCCTTTGCCCAGCACCAGGTTCATCTGGGCATGTTGCGTGACCAGCAGTCCCGCCTTGCGCATCCCTGCACGGATCTTCTTCTTGTCGAACGCGTCACGCTCGAAGTCCTCGAACCCCTCGACATGCAAATAGCTTTCGACTGATGCAGAGTTAGCCATAGACGCCGCCTCTGGGCTCCTGAGGCCCAAGCTCTTCGACTTCCAGAATGCTGTAACGGCGAGTGCCGTTCATGTCAGCTACACGCCGCACCCGATAGATGATGGCGCCATGCACAACCTCGTGTGCATCGCTGATGCCTTTGAGGTAGTAGAACGTCACTCGGTGGGTGATCTTCACGTCAGTCTGGATACCGGCCGTGTAGACCGCAGTGCCGACCGGCTTGATCTGCGCCCAGCGGTTTTTCTCGTCGGTGAAGATCGAGTCCAGCCCTTGATCTGGCGCAGGGACGTCCGTGCGCAGCCTGAGCGTAATCCGTCGGTCCAGCTCCCCGGCACTCGGTTCGCGATAGGCCATGGTCAGAACCTCGGCGGTACGGTGACTTCGGCCACCAGATGATCAAGAAATTCAGAAGGCAACTCTGACAGCGACTGGCCGACCAGAAACATCTCTGGATGCCGGAGGATCGTCGCCGCTGCCATTAGCAACCAGTTGCGAACACCGGGGTGAAGGGTCAAATCCGTCGAGGCTTTGTAGCGGATGCGCAGCACGCCGCTCGGCCGCCCCGCGGGGAAAAACAGGAGGCTCTCTCGCTGGCCTTGCTGAAGTTCCAACGCCCCAGTGTGTTCAACCCAAGCGCCGTCGGATTGCCGGACCAGTACCGATACGACCTCGGTAGCCTGACCAACGTCCAGTGCGTGCCCGGAGGGAAATGCTGCGGGCCAATCCTCTTCGTAAATTGCACCACGAATACCGGCGCCAGTTTTCGATTCGCACTGGGTGGTGACACCGGGAATGATGATGTCTTCAATCAGCCCCGGCTCCATATCCTCGGGCTCTAACCGGCATTGGAACGCGACCTGCTCCAGCGTCAGAACCGGGTCGCCGAAGTACTCGATTCGACGGGCCATGGGTTAGGGTTTCTCTTCATCTTTTTCTTCGGTGACGGCACCCGTCGCGGGGTTGGTGTTCGCAGTAGTCACAGTATCAGCGGATGGAGTTTCCAGAGTTTTGGCACCAGTTGATTTCTGCCCCTTCCCTTTTGCGCCCTTCCCTTTCGCTGCGGGTTCACCATTTTCGTAAACTTCCGCGAACCCCTTCGCTTCCAACCCCTCGACAACGGCGCTATTGAATGCTGCCAACTCATCCGCCGAATAACCACGCCAGGCTTTCAAAAAACGCACCACTACTTTATCGGTCATCACTCATCCCTCAGATATGCGAAACCCCGCCGAAGCGGGGTTGTTGGATTACATGCCAGCGCCCCATTTGACGTTGATGGCAACGACAATGCACTCGACGTGACGCGGACCGAAGTCGTGTTTGGCGATCACTTTGACCAGGGTCTGGTCACGCTGGAACGCGCTGACCATGTTGCCTTCCGCATCCTTGTAGGAAGCTTCGTTGCTGAAGGAGATTGTCAGGTCCATGTCTTCGCCGATCATCATGTCGGCAAAGTTGACGAAGTAGAATTCGGTCTCGTCGCCACCCACACCGAGGTTTACCGGGATCTGGTTGCTCAAGCCAACCGGGTAACCCTTGAACAGGCCTTGCTCGATTTCTGGATACGCCTTGTTGCCATTGCCATCACGCAGCGACTGCAACCAACGGAACACACGCGGATGCATCAACCATCCGCAGTCCTTCATCATCACGTTCGCTGTTTCCAGACGGAGCATCATGCCGCCGCAGAACAGGTCAATTTTTTCCAGCGTGATGGTATCCACCGCCGGGGCTGGCAAGATGTTGAACGACTGCGCCCAGTAGCGCATACCTTTTGGCAACGAACCGCTGCCGTCTGCGCGGATGAAGTGCAGATCTTCGGACAAACCCATCGACACAGCCAGGTCAGCGACAACGATCTCATCGATGCGCGGGCTCACACCGGCGTTGGCAATCAGATCGTTAGAGATCGGCACGATCGCGGCGGCTTTCTTCGCGGAAAGTTTGGTGTCCGCGAACGTCATACCGGTCAGCGGGATATCGGTTTCGGTGCCGATGTAGGTGACCACCGTGTTGCCGGTGATGCGGGGCTGGGTGAGGTTGCCGTTGTTCAATGGCAAGCTGCGGGCACCCATTTTGCGTACGACGGACATCGGGCGCAGCGCCTCGATGATTTCGGTGGCAAAGTTGGTCGGGACCAGCACACCACCCGCACCTGGCGTTACCGTGCTCAACGCCATGGAGACATCGGTAGAAAACCCGCCTTGTTGAGCCATTTGGGCGGCCTGATGCTGGTTGCCACCCGCCGCGGCGAGCAGGCGAACCATCTGCGCCATTCGCACCCCGGGCGCTTCTGCTGGACCACCACCGTGAATATGGCCGTGTGGCGGGCCGGTGCGACCTTGAGCGGACTCGCTCACCGGTACCGCGCTGGTGGCAGCGATCCGCTCGGCCTGTTCTGCACGGCTGATCTTGTCAGTCAGCGCATTGAACTGTGTTTCCAGGCTGGTGAACTGGGCCAACTGCTCATCCGTCAAATTTTCACCGGCGGTCTCCAGCTTGGCCAAGGCCTGAATCGACTCGTTAATCTTCGCGCGTTCGCTACGCAACTGAAGTACTTGGGACATGTTGCCTCCTGGGCATAAAAAAACCCGCACAGGGCGGGTTTCGGTGACTGCCGCGAACGCGGTCAGATCTGGGTTTGAAGATTCAACGCGGATGCACGGACCGACAAGCGACCGGACTGGCGGCCTGCGCGACTCAATGCGATGGATTGAGAGAGATCATCCACCGCCTGTTGCGGGCTTTGCATTCGATCAGCGAGGCCGGCACTGATGCCCGCCTGCCCCCGATACAACCCCGCTTCAGTGGCAATGACCTGTTGCACGGAAAGCCCGCGGTATTCCGCCACGGCGTTGACGAAGAGCTGGTAGCTCTCTTGAACAACATCGTTGAGGTATTTCAGCGACTGCTCGCTCAACGGTTCGTGAGGGCTGAGATCGTTCTTATGAGCGCCGGCATACACCGTGGTCACCTTGACGCCCATCCCCTCCTCCATCTTGGAACGGTCCATGTGACTAGCGATCACGCCAATCGAACCGACGCCGCTGGTTTGGCTGACGACCAGCTCGCTGCAGGCCGAGCCCAACAAGTAACCGCCGCTGTAAGCCATGAAGTTGACGATGCCGGTAATGGGCTTTTGCTGAGCCATGGCACGGATATCGGCAGCCAGCTCGAAAGCGCCGACAGCAGACCCACCCGGGCTGTCGATGTCCAGCACGATGCGCTCAACCATCGGATCTGCTACTGCGTTGCGCAACTGCGCTCGCAGTGACTCATAGCTCGTCATGGTTTCGCACATGCTGATGTGGCTGCCACGACTGACCAGCACGCCGCTGACCGGAATCACCTCTATCCCGGTTCGAGCAATGGCCGTTCGGCGCTCTTCTTCACGCTGCGCGATCCGGTCGATGCCGTCATCGTCCCAGATGTTCGCACCTTGCGTAGGGCCGATGTTGACGATGTTCAGGCTCATTGCCTGATTGGCCCAACGCACGCCGAGATCAAGCATGTCGGGGCTGACCAGCAGCGGCTGGTTGAACAGCAGGCTGGACGCTCTCAGGTAGTTTTTCATTGCGCAAGAATCCTTCCGATTTCAGCGTGCTGGAGTTCGAGCTGGGCTCGTACCTTGGGGTTGGTCAGATCGCCGCCGGGGTTTCCTGCATCGACCATGTTCAGGGGTTGCAGGTAAATTTCGCCACCCGACACCGGCGGCATGTTCTCCAGCCGGCGAATGTCGTTAACGCTGAGCCAGCCCCACTGTCTGCCGATGGCATAGGCTTCGTAGCGACTCTTCTGATCACCGCGCAACAGACCCGACAGATTGAACTCGATGAAGTACTCGCGCCGATCCTTTGGCAGAAGGAAGTCGCGCATCATTGATTGTTCGTGGCGTTTTACCCACGGCAACAACGCGAACACCACGAACTGGATCATCAGTTGTTCGAGGGTGTTGTAGTTGGACTTCTCCAAGTCGTTGACCATCGGCAGCGGGATCTTGTAGATCCGGGCGATATCAGTGCCGGTAGTTTTGAGGATGCCCAACACTTCAGCGTCCACGTTGTTCATCGACACGGGTTTGAAGGTCATGCCCTCTTGCAACAGCGCGACCTTTTTGGCGTTGTCCATGCCGCCAAACTTCTGCCCCCACTGATCGACGATCTTATCGATGCTGCCCTGATCCTTGATCGATGGGGCTTCGCGAGGCCGCTCGATGACGCCTGACACGGTCACGCCGTTTGCGAAGCTTTTGCCGGTGTACTGCCGCACGGCTTGGGCGAGACCGAGTGATTCGGCATGCACCTCGATCGGCGAGAGCCCAACGTACTGATTGGTGCTGACCCATCGAACGTGGTGGACCATGCGCATCGGCACCGGTTCACTGGCTCCGATGCGGTAATACGGCAACAGGTCGCCCCCCTTCAGCACTTGAACCTTGTTGTTGCATAACGGCCATAGGCCGATGACATTGCCGTCGTCGCGACGGTCGATGAAGCTGTAGCTGTTGCCCCGTAGTCCCGCCGCTAGCTGGGAACCTTCCCGGTATTCGTAAGGCGTTTGAAAACCATTGGGCTGGTACCGCAGCACGTCGTAAGCGGGATGATTTATCGCCGCTTCCCGCTGCCCGTTTTCTTGCCGGCGGTACATTTCGCATGGCAACTGCCCCATTGTTTCCGCCAGCAGCGTGACGCAGTTCTGCAGGATGGGCAGACCCAGCGCTGACTCAGGTGTGACCGTGACGCCTGAACTGTTGCGACCACCACCAATGAGTCCACGCCAGAACCCACTGTCCGGGTTTGTTAGAGTGCCGCGCCCATCGCCGAGCAGGCTTGAGAAAAACATGCTCAACCTCCTTGGGGTTTGGATTGGGCCTTCAGTACAGCGGCTGCACGATCAGCAAGATATGCCCAGGCCAGCAGACCGACACCCGCGACGATGCAACCGGCGGGAACGCTGATCAGCGCCACGCCCCCGACCAACAGCCCGAAGCCCAACAGGCCGGCCAGCCAGGCCGCGATGGCTAATTTCATATACCCGCCCCTTCGTCGTAGATGGATTTGCCGCTCGGGCCAGCGGACTTGATGCTGGTCCCGACGGCGATGATGGAGGCGACGATGCCGTCAATCCGGCCTGTCGCCTTGGCCTTGTCGGCCTTTCGATTGTTGGCTGGGTCGGAAACGATCACGGCGTTGCCGGCGTTCCAGGTCATTACCGGATTACCGTCATGACGCAAGGTTTCGACCACTTCGGGTTCGATGACTTCGTAGTCCGACGGGTCGAGATCTATCACTTCCTGCTCAGGTGATTGACCCAGTAATCGACGCTCAAACTCATCGACTGCCGGCGCCATATCCTTGAAGCCCTGACCGAAACCGACCATTTCTGGCAGGGTGATATCTTCATCGGCCATCAGCTGCAGCAAGTCTTCGATGCGCCATCGGTCATAACCGATGCGCTCCACGTCGAAGTACGCGCAGATTTTTACGAGCCTCAGCAATACGTGTTTCTTGCTGATGGCACGACCTGGTGTCGTTTCAAGATGACCATCCTTGACCCACATGGCATATGGAACCTTGTCTCGATCCTCGCGCCCCTGAAGGTCCTCATCTGGAATCCAGAAATACGGCAACAAGCGCCAATGTGGGTCGTGTGGCACCGGCCAGAACAACAACACAAACGCAGTCAGGTCGGTGGTGCTGGCAAGGTCGAGGCCGGCAACGCAACGACGGTTGCGCAGGATCCGCATCGGCACGCGCTCTTCCGCCTGCTTCCAGACTGCCCACGAGATCCAGGGCGCATCCGCCTGGGTCCATTCGCAGAAGTTGAGTCGGCGCACAACCGACTCCTGCGCTGGCAGCCCCCGGGCCGACTGCACTTGCTCGCGCAGATACTTGCGCCCGGGAATGCCGTCGGTCTGCCCTTGCGCAATGTAATCAAGCGACGGGTTGACCTTCGGCCAGCAGGCTTCGTCTGTAAGAGGATCGTCCCCTTCGTCCAGCGAACAGATGAATGCAAAGAAACTGTCGTCTGTTTCGATGTCCGCGCAGATGCGCACTCCGAGGTCATGATACTGACCGCAGACTGTCTTCTTGTCAGAGCCGCTGTTGGTGATCATCACCACCATGGCCTTGCGCCGGTTCTTGGTCCCGGCGCGCATCATGTTCACAGTGGCAGCGGTCTTGTGTTCGTGCACCTCATCGAGCAAGCCGATGTGAGGGCGTGGGCCGGACTGGCCTTCGTCCGCGCTGATCGGGCGGAAGAATGAACGGGTGTTGGGGTAGTAGAGGTTCCAGACCTTCTCGTCCCGACCAGATTGCACCACCCGGGAATGTAGCGACGGTGACATGTCCACCATCGACACGGCGTCACGAAACAATACCATTGCCTGGTCACGCTTGGTGGCGGCCGCGTAGATCTCTGCACGCCGTTCACCGTCGGATGCCAGACCGTACAAGCCGATACCAGCAACCAGTGGACTTTTCCCGGAGCCCTTTCCCGTCTCGATGTAGCCCAAGCGGAAGCGGCGGAAACCATCCTCTGTCATCCAACCGAACAAACTGCCCACGACGAATGCCTGCCAAGGTGCAAGCAAGAACGGCATGCCTTCGTAGTCACCGCCGTTGAGGCAGAGAACATCTTCGAAAAAGCCGATGGCACGATTCACGCGGGCCAGGTCGAACACCAACCCGCGATCCGCACCGTTCTTCAAATCTCGCAAGTGACGCTTGCACGCATTGCGGACATCAGGGCCCGCGACGATTTCACCAGCCAGCACGGCATTCGCGTAGGCGGTCACTCGGTCATCAGCTGAAGTACTGTTCGGCGGCTGCTCTTGGGTCATTGGGGAATAACTCACCTTGCGGGGGCGCCGGTGCTTTCAAGTTGCGGCGGGACACTGGCGACATGCCGAACTGGGCGCCGGCGGCGTTGGCGCGGCGCTCGGCGTCGTTGGCGAGCTGCCGCAGAACGTGCATCTGCTGGGCACCGGTCTTGAACGTCTGGACATCACCACCCAGCTCATCGTCGGATTTGGCGTTTCGCTCGGCGATCAGCCGCTGATAACGACGCCAATCCGCAGCGGCCTGGCAGTACGAGGACAGAGCCATCGCGTCGAGTTCGGAGATGAGGCGCAGAGACATCAACGCCGGAACCACTCTTTCCCACTCGGCCACCGCATCGGCAGAAAGAACATCCGGCATGAGCGGAGCTTTCACCGGCACCGTCGGGGACTGCACTTCATCCAGCAGAGCCGCGACGTTCTTTCCGCTCGGGTTTCCCCGCAATAGATGGACCGACGCTGGTATAGGCGAACGGCCCGAATTTCCATTTCCTGCCATAAATTCAACCCCTTACCTATCGATACCCCCCTCCCCTCATTTTTCCCGACTTTGTGTAAAGAGGGGGGCGATCGGTCTAGAAGGAAGTCCAAATGAAGTTTTTCACCCCCCCTACCCTCGGGGTTGTGCCATTTTTTGGTGCGTCGGCGATGGTCGGTCACCGGTTCCAGTGATGCCCCGGATCGACCGGACGGCCGTCGGCATGGCACCCGGGCACGCGCCCGCTCTTCTCGATTCGCTGTTTCGTCGAGTCGTGGCAGAACTTACACAGGCTCGCCCAGTTCTCTGGGTTCCAGAACAGCTTCCATGCAGCCTTGATCCGGGCAGGATCGCCGCTGTCCTTGGCGTCCTTCAACTTGGGCGCAACCTTGTGGTCAACGATCACCGCCGCAACCGGGCGTTGGTCGGTCGAACACATCGTGCAGTACGGATGTTCGCGCAGATGTCCATCGCGTGACTTCTGCCATCTGTACCCATAACCCCGCGCGGTACTGCTACCTCGACGGTCATCCGATACCTTGCTCATCAGCCCATCTTCCAGACGCGCGCCAGGTTGCCACTGCTCTTGCACACCGATCCCACGAACACGCCCAGCACAATCACCAGCGGCCATGAGTTCTGCGGCATGACGAGCTGCCCCTTGCCGATGTAAACCACAGCCGATCCAGCCGCGACCATCACCACCCATGCAAGGCAACTCATGCTTCGACGGAAACGCGCACCACGCCGGCGGAACGTGAACAACCGAACGAACAGTGCAACGCACAACCAGAACGTGGCCTGCGTGAGAACTTGCGGCATCAGTTGACTATCCATCCTGCCTCCCTTGCGGTTCAGCAATGAGGCCGCGCCTTTTGATGATGGCGAGCGCGACGGTAACGACTACAACCGAGGCGCCGAACGCCGCCGGCCCGGTGTACTTGAATGGCCTGGTACCGAACAACTCAACCTCGGCCATGGCAGGGGCGAACATGTAACCCATCACGAAAGACACCAGCAGGAACAAAACCCGCTTCCAGACTGGCAATTCCTCAGTGGTGGTGAAGAACACCAAAGAACCAGCCAACGCACCGATCACCGCGAGCATGTCCACGCCCGACAGCAGACCAGTAGCCGCCAGTCCCACACCACCGGCCACGACAACAGTTGCCGGCTCGCTCATGCTGATTCTCCTTGCAGACACCCTTGGGGCCGAAAATAAAAACCCCGCCGAAGCGGGGTTAGGTGACCGGCACAGGGAAGGCCGGGTGTATCTGCACAGCACGTGCTCAGTCAGCGATTCAGGCGCAAATCGCATATCGTGGTGACTTTTTACCTGCCTCCGGAAAAACCGAAAAGAGGTGTTTTTCGGTAGGTCAGCAAACGACATGAATGCAACCGCAATGTGACCACAATGCGACAATATGCCCCGACGAGCGGTCAGAACAATCTGACCCGCGCAACCGCAGACGCTCGCAGAAGATTGGTTTCAACTGACCTCACACGGCGATTCCGTGCACGGCCTGGTGCGCTCCGCGCGGTCAGTATCACCAGCACCTGCTGATGCAAGGCATGAACCCAGTTCCGATACGTCCGATCTGCGTTGTCGCCGAGACCAAGAATCGGCAACTGAGACCTGACCGACAACGCAGGTCGAGGCAGATACCGATTGCGAGCCAGCTTCGCCAGCAGCGCGCCCTTTTCAGACTGACGCTCAAGTTGTGCCAGCGCCGCGGCGACTTCCTGCGCAGCGTGATCCATACCACCTCCCGCCGCCATCATCAGATCGCGAGATCCCGGCGTGCCGCGAGGGGCAGAGCCGCCCCATTCAATAATCGTCGCCATCGGACTGCCCAATCCGCCGCCGTCACCCACCCGGTTGAACTGATTACCCCAATGCTGCATGAGTTCTTCAACTTCATCGATCATCGCCCTACCCCCCGAAAAATCGAACCCAACACAAATAAACCGCTACCCAACACAAACCCAACACAAATAAATCCCTTTAAATTCAGGCAAATAAAACAATCTGAGTTGAGTGTGTTGGGTTGGTTGGGTTTTTCGTCCCTCGCATAGAGTTTTTTTGTTCGCCATTTGAGAGCATCGAAAAACATCACGCAGGCGCGTGCGCGACGCCAAACCCAACACACCCCGCACAAAGCCCGTGAAGCCGCGAATTTCAAGGCCTCGACCTGTGTCGGGTATCGAAAACCAACCCAGCACGCACCCGACACACCCAACACACATTTAGGTGTATTCATGCTGCAGCCGCCTTGACGTGGTCCCAGTTGTCGACGTTCCAGCCCGCCAACCGCGCCTTGGCACGCCAGGCACTGACGACGACCCCAAGGTCTGCCGCTTTCAGGGATGGGGAGCGGGAAGGCTCCAGATCAGCAGGGAAGAAAAACGCACCAAACTTTCGATTGTTGCCGTCCGTCCACGGTATTGAGCGTGACTTGTCCAACTCCGAACTGAGGAACAGCGCGAACTTCGTGTGACTCATGGCGTGCTCTTTGTTGCGCTGACACCATTCCAGGAACAACGCGAACACGTCACTGGAGAGACAGACACCCCAGAGATCCCGACCCAGCTCACCGTACTTCCACAAATGAAGAAACGTCTGCCACCCTGCCCGGCTCAGCGCCACCAATCGCTCCCGCGCCTCTGTCTTAGGCGGTCGCGTTCGCTGGTCGAAGTCTCCAAGGTCGAGCGACAGCAACCACGCGTGCAGCGCCGCAACGCCTCCGTTCTTGAGTTCGTGACCGACCGCCTTTTGCCGATCTGGCGGCAACGTCTCGTTGGGCCACATCACCAACATCCGGCGATCGCTCTCACTGATGGGCCACGGCAGGATCTCGTTACTCAGGAACACCGCGTTCATGTGGTTGGATTCTTCCCAGCCATTGATGAACTTCGATTCCATCCGCACGGTTTTGCCGGTGATCAAGTGCTTGATCTTGCCAACCTGGTTGTAGCGCTGATCACGGCTCACGACCTCTTCAAACACCGCCCAGAGCTTGCGGCTTTGCCAGGCGTTGAAGTTGCTTTCCAACTGGGTCTGACCCACCGTCGCCGCGTACTGGCCGTAAAGCATGCCCAGCGCATCAGCGAACAACAGGCTTTTGCCCGAGCCTTCCATGATCGAGTGCATCAACACCGCAGTGTCCATCTTCGCGCCGAGGTGCTGAAGCGGAAAAGCCAGCCAGCGGGTCAACCACCACGCCGCATCTTCATCACCATTGCAAAGGAACTTGATCAACCAACGCAGGTTCGCGCAGGCGTCATCGTCGCGAACCGGCTCAAGCGGCAAGCCATCAAACGTGTTGATGTACACGCTCGGGTCTTTGGTCATGGTTGGATCAAAGACAATGTGGTCCACGTCCACCACACGCCGCTCGGCACTGTTCAACCACAACGGATAGGTGTCGCCCAACGCCATCTTCACGGCACCTTCGGCAATCCGGCGCTTCTTCTCCCGGTCCCACACGTCCTTCGTGCCATCGATATACACATAGCGCTCAGTCGGTGACATGCCGAACGCGCCGCCCTTCTTGCCAGCCATCCGCCGCGCTTGCTCAATCTCACTGACGTGATCGCTCGAAATCAATTTGCGCTGTTCGGTGTTCTCCAGCCATTGCTTGGCCATGGGTTTTCCGACACGCGCCTCAAACGCAGACTTTTTCATCACCTTGGACTGATCGAAGTCCCATACATGGGTTGTCCCATCGACGAGCGCATAACGACGCAACACCTGGTCAATACTCAGCGCCGCAGGTACATCACCACCCCCCGCGCCCCCTTCAGGATCTGGAGCGGCCCCGCTCGGCGACGTTTCGCCATAGTTCGGCTCGCTCGGATCAATGGATGGGGTCGGGGGAAGATCGCGCGGATCGGGCCGGGACGCATGCTGCATACCCATCAACTGCGCAGCAGCCTTCACCGCCCGCGACTGATCGCCGGAATGCTCCAGCAGGCAAAACACCTCGAACGCGTCATTCTGGTGACCGTTGGCCAACGGGTCCGCGCCGTGGTGCGAATAGACCTTGTCTTCGTTGACCGTGACACCCGGCAAGCCTGTACTGCTTTGCGGGTAAAGCCATTTGCTGCCGCGCTTGATGTAACCGTGTGCCCGCAGCAGTTCTTCAACGTCATGGCAGCGGTTGAACTCATCAATCACCGAAGGTGGCTTACCAGCTGCTGGTGGTGCACGCTTGATGACCTTCGCCGGCGGCTTCTTCGGCTTTGGTGCCCACGGGCACGCTGCCTCGGCATCGCGCTTGAAGAAATCCCAGTTTTTCCAGATGGCCAGAAGCTCATTGGTCAGCGTTGGCAAACCATCGGTAGCACTTGGCGGCGTACGCCAGGTGTAAGGCTTTCCGGTACCGGGATGGATCGAAGGCGGGAAGACGTCCTGCACCAAGCCAGCGCGTAGCTCGAACACGGTGAAGCGCTTGTAGTTATCCGCCTCGGCCTTCGCCTCAGCTTCCCCCGCTACGTCGCCCGCCTCTTTCGCGGCCTTGGCTTGCGCCATCAACCCCTTCCAGATGGAACCGTCCGGATCATTCTCATTCGGCCAAGAGAGCGAATGCCGCGACAGCTCGACGCCGTCCGGCAACTTGAACAACACCCGAAACCGCAATGGGTTGCCGACGATAGTCGGATACACCACGGCCATTGCATCGAGATCAATGCCCAACTGTTCGTAGAGGACGTGACGCGTCCATTGAACATCGTCGACGTCCAGCGAGCAGACACGGCTTGGCCCGAGCACGACGCCCAGATTATGGTTAGGGTTGCGTTGCCAGAATGCTTCGGCGGCATTGGCATCGGTGATGTAGCCGCCCGGCTTGTTCCAGCCCATGCCTTTCGGGGCTTTGTCACCGGGTTCAATTGAGACAAGGGCAAGGCCGAAGGTTTCGATGTAACGCTTTGCCCAAATGGAAGTGGCGATTCCCTTTGCCGGTTCAGTCATCGCCGAGCCTCCCGCAGGCCCTGACAATCTACGCAGGTTTCGCAACCCTCAATCGCCTGTTGCCGAAGCAGCGGGATCGCGACATCGCAATCCTCGCAGAACTGCGCACTGACGCGACTCGATGCAACACGACGGTTCAGGTGGATTGCAACATCGAGCAGGTATTGCGCCTGGTCATTGGCGCGATCGATATCGTCAGCCATTGTCCTGCCCCTCCATCGCCTGCCTTGCGCCGGCCATGATGCCAAGCACCGCCTGAATGACATCGATGCCGTACTTGTCCAGCGTGGCGACTTCGTGCGGTTCCCAAACGTTGTCGGCGGCGCCGGCGTGCATGCTCGAAACGAACTCGCCGGTGCGCTCCAGCAACTTGCCGACAGACTTCAACGCCTCAGACGTTGCAGGCACCGGAGTCGGCTTGTACCAAACGGCACCCGCCGGACGCACAAGCGCATCGAGCAACGCGGAATTCTGCGTCAGCCGAATGACCTCTTCGAGTTCATCCGGAGTCAGCCAGCGGCGCTCTTCATTGAGTTTGAGTTTCTTCTGCAGCTCGTCGTAGTCCATGAACATGTCATGGGCCAACGTGGTGATGCCGCCCCGAAAATCACGCCCGGCGCGATAAAGCGCCTCGCGCAAAGAAAGAACCGGGCCAGCGCCCGGAAGGAGATCTGTGCGACTCATAACCGTAAATACCCCGTTTACGGCCTAGCCTTCAGATGGGACACGCCCTATCCTACGACCACGACCGATGTGCATGTGCTGTGTATCGTCGTAGCCGGGCTGGGGGATTCTTTGGTGAGAGGCCCCAGTCCGGCACCCTTTTTACGCGGCTTTGGAACCACGCAAATACGCCCAATCAATGTCCGGGCGCAGTTGCTCACAGGTAACCTTTCCCTGTGTTTCACGCTCGATGGACACAGCCAAACCGCCGCTAGCACGACGATTGCCGTAGGCGATTTGTTTGAGCTGCCCAGCCGACGTATCACAACGCTTCGCTAGCCCATCCAACGCATCTTTATCGAGACCTTTTATGTATGCATGCAAGCTCATGTGCACCTCCGTTTCGCAAAAAGATAGCAGCCGCTAACGGAGATAACAATAGCGATTTGCAATTTACAAAATGCTAAACACTTTTAAGATGCATTGATGAATATCAGCCAACTCCGCATCGCAGCGCTTCGAGACCTTATCGGCGATCTCAAAACCAAAGAGTTCGCTGACCGGTACAACCTCGACCCCTCCTATCTCTCGCAATTGCTCAACGGCCATAGACCAATGGGCGATAAGGCCGCCAAGAATCTTGAAGATAAGATTGGCCTCACTGGCGGAACTCTGTTGATGCCCGCGCGTACAGCCCAGGAAGGCTTGGCACCTGGAAACGACGCGGGACCAAGCTTGATCAATTCATTCCGGCGGGCTCCCATGCAAGGAGTGGCGCAATTGAATCAAGAAGGAATGTGGGGCGAGCTGGCACCGATCGCTGGCGGGGTGGATGTCCCTACTTCAGACCCGACGGTCTACTCGATCAGAATCAAGGGAGACGCGCTAGCGCCCGCAATTCGAAACGGATGGGTTGTCTGGTGCGAGCCTCGACATGAACTGGTACCTGGCGAATATGTAGTAGTGAAGCGCAGCAGTGGCGAAACCATGATCAAAGAACTTCTATATGCAAACAGCAATGAAGTAAGCCTGATGTCAATCAACGATACTTACGGCCGATTGACGATACCGCGAGACGAGATTGTGACCATTCATTACGTAGGCGGAATCGTTCCTCCAAGCAAAATCAAGTCCTGACGTAGCCCCTCCAAAAAACGCCGCCTGCTCAATGCGGCGTTTTTTTGCGCGTGAAAAAACATTACCGGAAAATAAATTAGCGTTCGCTATTGCCATATTTCTTAGCCGTTGCTAACGTTGGCTCGTACACCTCTCACCAAGAGTACGAGCCATGCAAACGACACAGCACAGCAACACCCGCTGCCCGGTGTACCTACATCCGGCAGCGTGCACCAGTCCAGCAGCCGTCGAAGCGATTCAAAAGAACACCGGCCTGCTGGTAATCGTCACCCCCGGCGCTCGTCTGGCATCCGCAAAAGCGGTAACTGCGGCGGCTGACCTAGGGCCATTCGGGGGTGACGCGGCATGACGCCTCTATTGCTCGGCCTCGCCGGCCTCGCTCGCTCTGGCAAAGACACCGCAGCCCAGCACCTGGTGAACCATCACGGTTTCCAGTCGTATGCGTTCGCGGACCCGCTGCGGGATGGCCTGATGCACATCCTTAACCTGAGCCCCTGCGACTTCGAAGGCGACCAGAAGGAACAGCCACTGCCATGGCTGGGCCGCTCTCCCCGCCAGTTGATGCAGTCCCTCGGCACGGAATGGGGGCGCAACAACGTTCACCCCGAACTCTGGTTGCTGCTTGCCGCGCAGAACCTCGACCTACTCGCCCGTACTCACGACCACGCGAAAGGGTTTGTGGTGAGCGATATCAGGTTCGAGAACGAAGCGGACTTCATCCGCAAGCGCGGAGGCCTCGTCATCCACCTGCAACGCCCTACAGCGAAGTGCGTGAACTCGCACATCAGCGAGAGCGGCGTCGAGGTACAGGCCAAAGATATTGTCATCACCAATGACGGATCTATTGATGACTTCCAGAAGCATCTCACCGTAACCCTTTCCCTATTGACCCTCGGCGCCACGCCGCGCGTTGCCTGAGGACTGAGCCATGACGAACCGCACCCTGGACGAAACGGCCGCCGTGCTGGGCCTCAAACCCCGCAAGTTCCGCACCCGGTTGCGCGAACTCAAAGTGCTGACCCAAAGCGGTGACCTGGCCAGCCAGCACCGCGACCGCGGCTATCTGTTCTCCGACCCCCGTAGCCGCTGGAACGACCACATAAAGGGCTTCAGCCACTATGCCGTCGTGATGGTCACCGAAAAGGGAGTCGACTGGCTGGCAAAGCAACTCGGCATCGGCATCAAGGCCCAGAACAAGGACGCAGCAGCATGAACAGCAACTACCTCAACGCTCATTGTCACGCGCTCGGCAGTCTTCGACTGATCCCTGTCTACCTCGACAGCCCGGGCATCGTCAGCCGCGCGACACTCATCGGCGCCGCAAGCGAAGCCATTGAAATGCTCAGCAGCGTGCCGATGCGCGCGCTCGAGCTGGCCGACGTATATCGCTGCGTCAACAACGTGATCCTCGAAGGGCAGACCGCCTACGTCACCCCGACGAACTCACCGGAGTATCCATTCGGCGCCGTTGTCGCGGACGAAAACGGCAATGTCCGTGCGGCCGCAATGGGCAAAAGCAAAGAAGGTCTCGCCGAGATGATCCGCTTGAAGTTGCTGCCCCCAACAGAGGGGAACGGGGAGAAAGCAACGTGAGCACCACCATCGACCAACTGCGAAAGGAATGGCCGACGCCCTGCCCGACATTGTCCGCCGTTCGGCAGCGCTACTTCTCGCACATCACCAGCGATCGCTACCTGCTACGTCGCATCAGCGCCGGACGCATTGCACTGAAGGTGACCCGCCTAGGCGGGTCCGCAAAAGGTACCGCCGTCGTTTACCTGCATGACCTGGCTGCATACCTCGACGCTCAAGCGACGAAGCAAGCGGCCTGATTCAACGGTGGCGTCTGCCGCACAGGCGCAAACAACACAAACTCACTGAGGCACAGCACATGAGCAAAGCACGCCCCTTCATCGACACGCTACGGGACATCGAGGCCGGCGGCCTGCTTGATGAACTGAGCGAGGCCCAGTTCCAACTGATCGACGCCATTCGCCTGTCCGGCAAAGCCGGCAAGCTGGTCATCGAGCTGAACTATAAGCCCGACGGACGCGGCCAGATGAACATCAAGGCCGACGTAAAAGTGAAAGAGCCGGCGCTGTCGCGCGGCACTTCCCTGTTCTTCCTCACACCAGAAGGCAACCTCACCCGCCGCGATCCGCGACAGCAGGATCTGGCGCTTCGACCTGTCGAGGAAGACACCAACGCACCACTGCGCCACGTCGCGCCGTAAAGATTACTCACCGAAGAAACTGGAGCACGTCCAATGCAAGAAGCCATCAACCACCTGGTCACGCTCGCCCAGTCGCTGGGCAAGCCACAGGACCACCCTTCACTACCGGCGCCATTCGCGCTCGTTCCCGACGGCACCGAGATCAAAGACCTTGAAGGAATGCTGGCAGCACCGACCAGGATCCGCCAAGGCGTGAAGGTTCTTGATGCCGACACGTTCATCGCCTATATCAATCGCTATGCGACGCCGGCGTCAGTCGTTTTCTGCGATGGCCCCGAAGGTCGAACCTTCAAGGGTGTTCTCGATTACCACCAGCCCAATCAGCCGTCTTGGGGGCAGCACGTCGCTGTCTATCAGTGCCCGATCAGCATCGAGTGGGGGCGCTGGAAAACTTCCGATCGCAAGAAAATGGATCAAGCGACGTTCGCCGAATTTTTCGAAGACAACATCCGAGACATCACCGTCCCCGAAGGCATACCGCACGCACCATCTGCTGCGGACATGCTCGAAATCAGCCGCACACTCGAAGCCAAGAAGAACATCAGCTTTCGCCAGGGCACGCGCCTCGACAACGGCCAGGTTCAACTGACCTACAACGAACAGATCGACGGCCAAGCCGGCGAGACCGGTCAGCTCAAGATTCCTGAGCAGTTCTACATCGGCGTCAAGCCGTTCCTCGGCGGTGACGCTTTCTGCGTGCCCGTTCGATTCCGCTATCGCATTCAAGAAAGTCGCCTGGTGATGTGGTTCGAGCTGGTGCGCCCGGACAAGGTGCTCGAGGAGGCCTACACCACCGTCCGCGCCAAGATCCAAGAGTCGATCAACACCGTACCGATGTACGAAGCAACCATCTAACCATCGCAACATCCCGTCGCCGGCCTCTCACCAAGAATCCCGGCGGCGGGTTCTACCGGAGCACAGCACATGCACGCACAGAACACGATCATCTTCATCGGAATGGCCTTTGGCTTGTTCCTGCTGGGTTACTACATCCGCAAGCTCATCCTTCGGGCGCTGGATCGCAGCTATGAGGCCGGACTCAAGGAGCGCAACGGTCTGCACAGCCAACGGATCGCCGCGCTCAACACCGACCTGACGACCATCACGCAGCTGCGCAACCGCGAGGCTCAACAACTGGCCGACCTGCGCGCACAAATGCAAAGCATCAAGGCCACGCCCTTCACAGCGACCGACTATCGCGACCTGACGGAGATCACCCAGTTTCTGGCGCTTGCACTTCAGACGTGGAAGGCTTTGAAAGGTACCGAGGCCAGTCAAGCAAGAGCGGAACAACTGATCAAGGTTTCCCGCGCCATGGCCTACCGCGTCTTCTATGCCGTCGAAACGGCCGGCAACCTCAACGCGCAGCCACTCGACACCCAGCTCATCGAATGGATGGACAAGCGCGGGACGCTCATGGAAGCGCCGGATCTGAGTTTGATCAGCTTCCCCCACTGCCACGAGAGCGAAAACTACCCACACATGCGTGATGCCCTGCGCGAGGCCTTCGAGCAGGACATGAAACTTCAGGCTACCGAACTGGGCCGGGTGTCAGCGGAGGACGCAGCATGAGCTGGATCCTCACGCACAGCGGTCGCCAGTTCGACCTAGTCAACCCAACCGCCGCCATGATCTCACCGCTCGACATCGCTCACGCACTGTCGAACCTGTGCCGCTTCAATGGCCACACCCGCACGCACTACAGCGTAGCCCAGCACAGCATGCTGGTTTCAAGACTTGTTCCGGACCAGCACAAACTGGTGGCGCTGCTGCACGATGCGACCGAAGCCTACATCGGCGACATGACGCGACCATTGAAAGCGATCATGCCGGGCTTCCGCATCGCTGAAGAAATCATCTGGCACGCCATCTGCGATCGTTTCAACCTCGATCCGGTGCTGCCCGAATGCGTCGTGCGCGCCGACCTGATCGCGCTGGCCACCGAACGCCGCGACCTGATGCCCAACCACCCCGCCGAATGGGAATGCCTGCGCAGCGTCCCACCGATGCCCGAAACCATCATCCCGCAATCCGCACCAGAGGCGTACATGCAGTACTTCAGCCGCCTGATGGAACTCATGCAGGGTGATCATCGGAGGGCTTGCGCGTGACGGCATTCAAAAAACCTCCTTTCGACTTCAAGACCCAGTATGCGCTGGGCTTCAACACTCAGGACGATGAGATCGTTGTCGACTTCTTCTGCGGTGGCGGCGGCGCCGGTACCGGGCTGGAAATGGGTTTGGGCCGTGCTGTGAATGTTGCGAAGAACCACAGCCCCCAAGCGATCAGCATGCACACCGTGAATCACCCGGGTGCCGTGCACTACACCACCGACGTGTTCGACGGTGATCCTGATACCGAGTGCGGCGGAAAGGCCGTCGGCTGGTTCCACATGTCGCCGGACTGCACGCACCACAGCCAGGCGGCCGGCGGCCAACCGCGCAAGCGCGAGATCCGGAATCTGTCGTGGATCGGCCTGAAGTGGGCCGGCAAGAAGAAGCCCCGCGTCATCAGCTTGGAAAATGTGAAACAGATCCTCCAGTGGGGACCGCTGATCGCCAAGCGCTGCAAGGTCACTGGCCGCGTGGTGACTCTCGATCTGGTGCCGCACCCCACCAAACCTAAAAGCAAAATCAACCGCGTTGCTGACCATGGCGAGAACGTCCCGGTGAACAATCAGTTCCTTGTGCCGGATCCAGCACGCCGCGGGCAAACCTGGGCGGTGTTCGTTGCCGAGCTGCAGCGCCTCGGCTACGCCGTGGAGTGGAAAGTCCTGAAGGCTTGCGACTTCGGCGCACCGACCAGCCGGGAACGTCTGTTCATGATCGCCCGATGCGACGGCCAACCGATTGTGTGGCCAAAGCCGACCCACGCGAAGCATCCCTCCAAGGGCCTGAAGAAATGGCGCACCGCCGCCGAGTGCATCGACTGGACGGTACCAACCAAAAGCATTTTCGGACGACCCACCCCACTAGCAGAAGCCACGCTGCGGCGGATCGCCAAAGGGATGAAGAAGTTCGTCATCGATGCGGCTGATCCGTTCATTGTGCCGATCGCAAATTGGTCCGGGGAAAGCGTCCAGTCTGCAAACGAGCCATTGCGCACAGTGACGTCTTGGCCCCGCGGCGGATCATTCGCCATGGCCAGCCCCATCATCGCGCCGGCAACACATCAAGGCAGTGACCGAATCAATGACCCACGGGAACCGATGCCGACAGTAACCTGCGCTAATCGCGGAGAACTGACACTATCTGCGGCCACCCTTGTGCAGCTCGGCAATGGTGACAAACCGGGATCAGCCCCACGCACTGCCGACCACCAAGAACCACTCGGCACGATAATGGCTTCGGGTGGAAAGTACGGCGTAGCCGCCGCGCACCTGGTGAAGTTCAGGTTTGCAGATGAAGGCAAGGCGCTCGCCGAGCCGCTGCCGACCATCACCAGCGGAGGCAACTACCAGCGCCCCGCCGGCGCCGCGCATGCCATGGGCATATCGACAGTATTCATGGCCCAAATGAATGGCGGGTTCAACACAACTGCCGCCAAGAGCATCGAAGACCCGATGACCACGGTGACCAACACAGGCAGCCAGCAGCAACTGGTGACAGCGAACCTGGTACACCTGCGCGGCAACTGCGATGCACGGGATGCCGCCGATCCGCTGCACACCATCAGCGCCGGCGGCACCCATCACGGGCTGATCACTGCCTTCATGGAACGCCAGTTCGGCGCCAGTGTTGGGCAAGGTGTGGACGAACCTGCGCCGACCATTACAGCAGGCGGTGGCGGCAAGAGCTCCCTCGTCGAGCTGCAGCTATCGCCAGAGGTTGAAGCCGGGGCGCTGCGGGTCGCCGCCTTCCTGATCAGCTACTACGGCACCGAAAACATGAGCGCCGCCGATGCACCAGCACCAACGATCACCACTAAGGATCGGCTCGGCCTAGTCACCGTCACCATCAAGGGCACGCCGTACGTGATCGTCGACATCTGCCTGCGGATGCTGCAACCGGCCGAGTTGTACAAAGCTCAGGGGTTCCCCGCCGATTACATCATCAGCCACGGCGCCGACGGCAAGCCATTCACCAAAACCCAGCAGGTCCACATGTGCGGCAACAGCGTGAGCCCGCCCCCGATGGCGGCACTTGCCAGGGCCAATGACCCGTGGCGCCAGTCCGAACAAATCCGGGAGGCAGCATGACAGCGTTACGCCGAACAGTACGGATTCGCCGCGGGCAGATGCCGCCGCTTGACCTGGCCACTATTTGCGACAAGTGCCACAGGTCTCGAGCACATGGAAATCACGAAAAATGCAGCAAACAACGTCAAGCCGAAGGCATCGCGAGACGGGAGGCAGACCGTGGAATTCCAAAGTGAAACTCTTACAGACGAAGAGCTGGCCACAATCACCGGCTACAAAATCCCGTCCTTTCAACGCCAGTGGCTCATGACTAACCACTGGGAATTCGTCTTGACCGGCGCACAGCGCCCGGTGGTGGGCCGGATATATGCCCGGCTTAAGCTAGCCGGGGTCAAGCCAACCGCAAACAGCGCTGTCGCTGAGACTTGGACTCTTGACCTGGCGCGCGTGAGTTGACGATGAGACAGAAGAAAACAGCTAATCGAGATCTGCCCCCACGCATGATCCGGCGTACCCGCAAACGAAAAGGCGGCAAGGTCTGGACCGGGTACTACTACAACGGCAGGGATGCCGACGGTAACCGTGTCGAGATCCCGCTCGGCGGCGACCTCGACGAGGCCAAAATCGAATGGGCTCGGCTCGACCGCAAAGCGACACCCAAACCGGCCCACTTGATGGGCCGGTTGTTCGATGACTATGAATCGAAGGTGATCCCGACACTCAAGCCAGGCACTCAAAACGATTACCTCAAGGGTCTCAAGCAACTGCGTAACGCATTCGAGTCGGCACCGATCGAAGCGATCTCGCCACAGGTGATCGCTCAGTACCGAGACGCGCGCACGGCTAAAGTGCGAGCAAACCGTGAGATCGCCCTGCTCTCAACCATGTTCACCTTTGCCCGCGAGTGGGGTCTGACTGAAAAGGCGAACCCGTGCTTCGGCCTTCGCAGGAACAAGGAGACTCCTCGGGACTTCTACGCCGGCGATATCATCTGGAGTGCGGTATACGAACAAGCCGGACAAGACCTCCGGGACGCGATGGACTTGGCATATCTAACCGGACAGCGGCCGGCCGACGTGCTCAAGGCATCCACCACCGATCTCAATCACGGCTTTCTGATGGTTGGCCAGGGCAAGACGGAAAAGCGCTTGCGGATCCGCCTCTACGACGGCACTAACGAAACGGACCTCTGCGTGTTCATCAACGGCCTACTTGATCGGCGGGCCCAAGCCGGCACCAAAACATCGGTTTTGATCACCAACCAGGCTGGCCTGCGCATGAGCTACAACATGTTGCGCAATCGCTGGGACGAAGCCCGAGACAAGGCTGCAACGAAGGCGGCAACCGACGGTGACACCGAGCTGGCCACCACAATTCGGAAGTTTCAATTCAGGGACATCCGACCGAAGGCCGGCAGCGAAATCGAGGACATCAAGGATGCTAGCCGTTTGCTTGGGCACTCAACAGAAGAGATGACGAAAAAGGTCTACCGGCGCGTCGGCGAAATTGTAAAACCCACAAAGTAACCCTCTAACATGGTCTGACACCGACCCTGTATGCTTAAGGCTCACACCCACTCGGACCGCTAAATGATCGATCAAGAGCAGACTCACTCCGTAGATCTAAACGTTGAAACCTTATTTCATCCCGACGTCCTTCTCGCCGCAGCTGAAACGGAAGACGAAATAGGCTGCATCTTGAGGATTCACCTCTTGATCGAGCAACTTCTTAATTTCTATATCGACCAGAAGAGAGTTGGCGATCTCAAGCCATTTGTTAAAGAGCCAAGGGAGTTTGCTCAAAAGCTTTCCCTCGCAACGGCTTTTGGGCTACCTACTCACTTTGCCGCGGTGGCTCACCAAGTCAACAACATGCGAAACAAAAGCGCGCACAGAATGAACGCGGGATTTGATGACGGAGACATTCAGCAACTTGCTAGGGTCGTGAACAAATTGACCGAGATGGACGCAAACTTCATTCCAGTTCAAAAGGTCACCATTAACATCAGTCGCACCCGACCAGATGAGCGATTCGTTTACGACGACTCACCCAACAGAATAAGGTTCTTAATCTCTAGCCTGAGCTTCTGGAGAGTGGCGATGACCTGGTTGATTAGAGACGCCGCTGTGCGAAAGCTGGAAACCGACCTGAAGCGAAACTGATCAATCTATAGAGTTCTTCCGATACTTAGCAGCAGGATTGCGGAACACCTATCAAAAATTGCGGAACACCCAATTTTTCGCAGGCAATAAAAAACCCCGTAGATCATTGATCTACGGGGTTTTCAATAGTGGAGGCCGAGGTCGGAATCGAACCGGCGTAGGTGGATTTGCAATCCACTGCATAACCATTTTGCTACTCGGCCTCAAAGCATTTGTTGTCAGTAGCAGAACAACAAACACGTAAAACTTGGAGCGGGAAACGAGACTCGAACTCGCGACCCCGACCTTGGCAAGGTCGTGCTCTACCAACTGAGCTATTCCCGCTTGGTGATGCGCATTCTATAGAATTAAGAAGGTCCGTCAACCCCTTGATTCAAAAAACTTTTATTTCTTTTCCACATCGGTCTTCAGATGCGGCCAGGCGGCGCGAAGGTATTGAACCATCGACCATAACGTCAGGCCTGCCGAGACCATCAGCAAGGCGTAACCCAATATGACCCAGAAGCTGAAGTCCTTCGGATTGGCCAGCAGAATGACCAATGCGAGCATCTGTGCGGCGGTTTTCCATTTACCCAGATTGGACACTGCAACATGGGCACGGGCACCGAGTTCGGCCATCCATTCACGCAATGCCGATACAACAATTTCGCGGCCGATAATGACTGCCGCCGGCAATGTGAGCCACAGATTGCCATGTTCCTGCACCAGCAGTACCAACGCTACGGCAACCATGAGTTTGTCGGCCACCGGATCGAGAAACGCGCCGAACGGCGTGCTCTGCTCAAGGCGACGGGCCAGATAACCGTCCAGCCAGTCGGTCGCCGCCGCAAAAGCAAAAACCGAGGCAGAGGCCATGTAACTCCACTGATAAGGCAGGTAGAACAACAAAATGAAGATCGGAATGAGCAGGACGCGTAGAACGGTAATCAGATTAGGGATATTCATCGGCACAACTGGCTACGAGGTGAGGGGGCATTCTACTCGCTATGCAGGTTCGCATAAATCGACTCTGCGAGCTTTTTACTGATCCCCGGGGCTTTGGCGATCTCTTCGATGCTTGCACGAGACAGCTCCTGCAATCCACCAAAATGTTTCAACAAGTCGCGACGGCGGGTCGGACCAACGCCGGCGACGCCTTCAAGCGTAGACGTACGGCGGGTTTTGCCACGGCGCGCACGGTGCCCGGTGATTGCAAAACGGTGTGCCTCGTCGCGAATCTGCTGAATCAGGTGCAGCGCCGGGGAGTCACCACGCAATGTGAACTCATGGGCCGCATCATTCAGATACAACGTTTCGAAGCCGGCCTTGCGGGTTGCACCCTTGGCTACGCCGAGCAGGATCAGATCCGGCACGGCCAGCTCATTGAGCACATCGCGAGCCATCGAAAGCTGGCCCTTGCCACCGTCCACCAGAAGAATGTCCGGCAACTTGCCCTCGCCTTCCTTGATTTTACTGAAGCGCCGCGTCAGCGCCTGATGCATGGCGGCGTAGTCGTCCCCCGCCGTTACACCTTCGATGTTGTAGCGTCGATAATCCGATTTGATCGCGCCTTCGGGGCCGAACACCACGCAGGAAGCCACCGTCGCCTCACCGCTGGAATGACTGATGTCGTAGCACTCCAGACGTTGCGGCGGTTCATCCAGATTCAGCACTTCGGCCAATGCCTCGAAACGCGCCGCGGTGTGCTGACGGTTGGCCAGACGCGCGCCCAACGCCTGTTCAGCATTGGTCACGGCCAGTTGCTGCCAGCGCGCACGGGTACCGCGCACGCGATGACTGATTGCCAGCTCGCGACCGCGCAATTCTTGAATGGCCTCGATCAGTGCCGGGAAATCTTCGTGCACCACGTTGACGATCAGCTCACTCGGTAAATCGCGCTCCGGACTGCTGATGAAGTACTGACCCAGAAACGCTGCCATGACTTCCGACACGTCTTCTTCGATGCCGACCTGCGGGAAGAAATTCTTGCTGCCCAGCACGCGTCCGCCGCGGACGCTGATCAGATGCACACAGGCACCGCCCGGGTTGACGAATGCCGCAATGACATCAATGTCGCCCGTGCCACCCTCCATGCTTTGCTGATCCTGGACCCGCCTCAGCAGTGCGATCTGATCACGCAGTTCGGCGGCTCGCTCGAACTCCAGGTTGATTGCCGCTTCTTCCATGGCCGTGGACAACTCGTTGGTCAATGCATGACTACGCCCTTCAAGAAACATCACCGAGTGACGCACGTCCTCGGCATACACCTCTGGCTCGACCAGGCCAACGCAAGGCGCCTTGCAGCGCTTGATCTGATATTGCAGGCATGGCCGCGCACGGTTCTTGTAGTAGCTGTCTTCGCACTGGCGAACGAAAAAGGTTTTTTGCAGCAGGCTCAGGCTCTCGCGGATCGCGCCGGCGCTCGGATAGGGCCCGAAGTACTTGCCCTTGGCTTTTTTTGCTCCGCGATGAATGCTCAGGCGCGGGAATTGACCGTCGGATAGAAAAACGTACGGATAGGATTTGTCGTCGCGCAACAGAATGTTGTACGGCGGCCGCCATTCCTTGATCAGCGTCTGTTCAAGTAACAGCGCTTCAGTTTCATTCGCCGTGATGGTTGTCTCGACCTGCGCAATGCGCCCGACCAGCGCCGCGGTTTTAGGCGCCAGGCCAGTTTTGCGAAAGTAACTGGCCAGACGTTTTTTCAGGTTCTTGGCTTTGCCGACGTATAACAGCCGCGCATCACTGTCGAACATCCGATAGACGCCCGGGCGTCCGCTGACGGTCGACAGGAAAGCACTGGGATCGAATGTTTCAGTCATGTCAGAGGCTGGCATCAACCATGCCGTGACGCACCGCCAACAGCGTCAACTCGACGTCGCTGCTGATCGAAAGCTTCTCGAAAATACGGTAGCGGTAGGTGTTCACGGTTTTCGGCGAAAGGCACAGCTTATCGGAAATGATCTGCACCTTCTGACAGCCGACAATCATCAACGCGATCTGGATTTCCCGCTCGGACAGCGCATCGAAGGGCGAATCGTTGGACGGCTGAAACGATTTGATCGCCAGTTGCTGCGCAATTTGCGGACTGATGTAACGCTGTCCGGCAAATACCAGACGAATGGCCTGAACCATTTCCGGCAATCCGGCGCCCTTGGTCAGATACCCCGCGGCGCCGGCCTGTAACAGACGTGTCGGGAAAGGATCCTCTTCACAGACCGTTACCGCGACCACTTTGATGTCCGGGTGGCTGCGCAGCAGTTTGCGCGTGGCTTCAAGGCCACCGATACCGGGCATTTTCACGTCCATCAGGACCACATCGGGCTTCAACTCTCGAGCCTTGATCAGGGATTCTTCACCTGATTCGGCCTGGCCGACCACCTGCAAGCCGTCGATATCGGCCAGCATGCGGGTAATGCCTGTACGGACAAGATCATGGTCGTCGACCACCAGCACCCTAATCAAGCAGACACCTCGCGATATGGTCATATTGGAATGCGGGACACCTTAGCAAAAAGTGCCCCACAGACCTAGCGCAAAGGCGCATTTAAAAAGTTTCAATACATCATTGAGGGCTTGCCGGCTGCGGGTTTCAGAGCACATGTGTGCTGATATCGAGCTGCATGCGCAGAAAACACATGTCCTTGCCCTGGACCTGCAGGCCTTTTCTTTCATACAGATTTCTTGCCGGATTATCTTCGAAGACGGTCAGCCGTATAGCCTGACGACGCTCTCGCTGCGCCATGCTGACAACCTGATCGACCGCCCATGACCCTGCACCCTGCCGATGAAACGCTTCAGCCACCTGTAACTCGCGGATATAAATTGCACGCATGTCCCGGCTCAGACCGAGATACCCGACGGCCACGTTTTCGCTCAATACCAGCCAGTTCTGACGATCCGACCAAGCTTCATCGAATGCGTGATCCTGCCATGGCAGCTCATGCTTGATGTAGTAACGCAGCATGTTCCGGCAGGTCAGCTCGCGGGCAAATGCCAGATCCTCGATGCTGGCGAAACGCAGTTCAAAGCTCATCCGGCCTCCCCGAAAACACTTCACTCGGGCAATTGGCAATGTTCAGCACCTCGATCAGTGCATCAACGCGCACAGCTGTCGACATGATCCATCCTTGATAACAGCGAGATAACAAGTTTCACGGCTATCAAGGCGTTCAGCAATAGGCGCTATGTTGACAAGGCGATAGCATTTTCTGATTGCTGGCGCGTGTCGGGGTCGAGTAAGCTCAGCTCACTCAACGGAGACAAACCATGTTCAACATCCTTCAACAGCTCGATACCGCCAGCGCCCAGCGCTCGGTTGCGGCTGCCTGGGTGAATGACATTTGCGCTCCGGTCAGCTTTTATTTTGGGTATTGGTTTAGCCACTGGCGCGCCTGATACCCAAACGGCGCCCATGAAAACGGGTCGCCAACCAGAGATTTCTCAACCCCCGGTCGGCTCCCCGACCGGGGGTTTTGTTTTTTCAGGCCTCACACATTCCAGCCACACCACCAAGCATTCGAGGATTCACCCCATGAACTACGCCACTTATTACCGTCACGACAGCTTCAGCGCCTGGCGATTTACCAGCTTCCGCTCGGGACAGCCTGCCGCCTCCGATCGGTCACCCACAGGTGGCAAGCACACACACGTAGCCAGTCCGGCCAATTGTCGAACACCCCAGTAGGGTCGAGCGAGCGGTAATAAACCGCCGCCAGCCCAGGAAGACCGAATATGAACTCGTCCGTTTCCGCTTTACCGCTGTCCACTCTGAACCCTGCCAACGAAACGCTGACGTTGCGTCTGCCCAGCTCGTTGCAACTCAAACAGCAATTACCGCTGAGCAATGCCTTGAGCCAGCAAGTCGCCGCCCAACGTCAGGCGGTGCGCGCCATCCTCGACGGTCAGGACCAGCGCCTGCTGGTAATCGTCGGCCCCTGCTCCATCCACGATCCGCAATCCGCGCTTGAATACGCTGGCAAACTCGCCCGACTGGCGGAACAAGTCAGCGGTGAAATGCTTTTGGTGATGCGCGCCTATGTGGAAAAACCACGTACCACGGTTGGCTGGAAAGGCCTGGCCTACGATCCGCATCTGGATGGCAGCGATGACATGGCCGCCGGTCTTGCACTGTCACGCGAATTGATGCTGGAAATCATTCGGCTCGGCTTGCCTGTGGCTACAGAATTGCTACAACCGATGGCGGCCGGCTACTTTGATGATCTGCTGAGCTGGGTAGCGATTGGCGCGCGCACCACGGAGTCGCAGATTCACCGCGAGATGGCCAGCGGCTTGAGCATGCCGGTAGGCTTCAAGAATGGCACCGATGGCAGCGCCGCCATTGCGGTAGACGCCATGCGTTCGGCAGCACACCCGCATCGGCACTTCGGCGTGGACAGCCAAGGGCACCCGGCCATCATTCAAACGCCCGGCAACCCTGACACCCATCTGGTGCTGCGCGGTGGCCACAAGGGCCCGAACCATGATCGCGAGAGTGTGGCGAAAATTCACGCTGATTTGAGCAGGCTTAACATCCCGAGCCGGATCATGGTCGACTGCAGCCACGCCAACAGCGGAAAAGATCCTTTGCGTCAGCCAGAAGTTTTCAACGAAGTGCTTGAGCAACGCCTGCAGGGAGACCGCGCGATGATCGGCATGATGCTGGAATCCCACCTGTTCGAGGGCTGCCAGCCACTGAGTGGATCCTTGCGCTATGGGGTATCGATCACCGATGGCTGCCTCGGTTTCGGTGCGACGGAGCGCTTGCTGCTCGACGCCGCAACGCGTCTTGCCGCCCACGCGAGCGTCTGATAGCCAAGCCCAGCCCGGGCTTCATGGAAGCCGGGGCTGGTCACAGCAGCGCTACGCCTCTACCCGTAACTGTGTTTCTGCCGATTCCTGACTGACGTCGTCCAGACGCTCAACCGTGTAGGCGACGCGTACCGTCGTGCCATGATGCTCTCGCCAGAATCGATGCGGCACGATAAAGATCAGCGGCTTCCCTGCTGTCTCATGAGTGATCTCACGGTCATCGCGATGATTGAAAAGTTCTCCGTCACATTTGAGGTACACCAACTCCCCTTCCTGCGTTCGGGCATTACCGATCACGATGGTCACGCCATCGAGTGAATCCTCACAGTTCAGCACGCCGTCCGGCGCTTCCAGCACATCGGGGGCGTCCAGATCACCACGCACAAAAGGCCCCAGAAGGACTCTCGTCACTTCGGACTCACGCACCGCGCCCCTGACGTCTTCGACCCGGTAACGCACCGTTAACTGCTCGCCGTCATGTCCGGCGATGTGCGCTCCATCAACCCAGAATGACAGCACGTCAGCCACGGCAAAGGCTTCGACCTTCAGGCTGTCCCTGAAGGACACAGGCAGCGCGTCGGTGCCCCACAGCAACGTCACTCTGTCGCCAGCCGCCATGCGCGCATAGGGTTGCATCACCACCAGCGTCCCCTCAGGCACCCGTGCCGGATCGAGCGTCCCGCCGATAACGCCTTCGACGATCGGTGCAAGCAACTGAGGCCGCGAATCACCGACCGACAATTGCAGCCGCACCGACGATGAGGGTTCGGGGCAGCCGGCACTGACTCGGGTCCAGTAGATTTCCAGCGAACCACCGTCAAGCGCCGATATATGCAGACCCTTGATGACGAAAACGACGTCCTTGCCAGTCTGGGTTTCGGTGACATACCGAACCATTTCATGCTGGTAAGCAAAACCTTCTACATCCAGCCCCTCCCAGCTAAGCAGCAAGCGGTCGCCGCAGGCCATGCCAGGATAAGGCGCGATGCGGACAACGACCCTGCCCAGCGCCGGATCAAGCACCGCGCCTTCGACGCAATCCAGGGTGACCGCTGGCAGCAGCTCACTGGACACATCGGCACCGACGGGGCGGCGCATCCGATAGCAAAACTCGACTTCGTGGGTGTTCATTAGTGGCTCCATTCCTTGGAAAAACGCCGCTTTGTGAGCGGCATCGACAGCACCCATTGAAAGCGATCCGGCGTATTTCCGCTGTCAGCCCGGTTCGCCGCACGCATCCGTTAAAAGCTGCGCGGGGAGTAGGCAAACAGTGCGAATTCGGCATCGAACACGCGAAAGATGGCGGCAACTTCCGATTCGGAGTTCACAAGTATCTGAAAATTCGTACAACCCCTAGTCCAGATTCACCAGCCAAGAGAAGCCTCTTCTTACTTCTTCAACGGGATGAGTGTTTTAGAGTGGCGTCCGTATTCCCCAATGAACTTCTGTGAAAAAGGTAAGAACATGCAACGGAATGCTTCAACTCGTTATCCCATCCTGTTGGTACACGGCCTGTTCGGATTCGAGCGCATCGGCCATTTCGAGCTGTTCCATGACGTCAAGAACGCTCTGAAAACAGCCGGCAGCCAAGTGTTCGTCCCACACCTTTCTGCTACCCATAGAAATGAAACAAGGGGTGAGCAGCTGCTTGCACAGATTGATCGTGTCCTGCGGGGCACAGGTGCGAAGAAAGTCAACCTCATTGGGCATAGTCAGGGAGCATTGGCCGCTCGATACGCTGCAGCGCTTGCACCACACGCCGTTGCATCGGTGACTTCGGTCAGTGGCCCTAATCACGGATCCGAACTGGCGGATTTTCTGCGCAAGGCACTGATACCGGGGAGATTGCCTGAAACCGTCGCGCAGAACGTGGCAACCTTGTTTTCGAACTTTCTGTCATTGATCAGTGGCAACCTGACGTTGCCGCAAAATGCATTGGCGGCGCTCAACGCACTGACGACGGAGGGGGTCGGCGATTTCAATGATCGCTTTCCGCAGGGCCTGCCCAAAACATGGGGTGGTCAGGGAGCGGAACAGGTCAATGGGGTGCGTTATTACTCCTGGAGCGGCGTGATCGCCACGCAGAACCCGTCGCCACTCGATCCGACGCAAAGCGTCTGTCAGGCACTTTCCCAATACTTCATGACCGAGACAGAGCAGAACGACGGGTTCGTCGGTCGTTTCAGCTCACACTTGGGGCAAGTGATTCGCTCGGACTATCAGTTCGATCATTTAGCCACGCTGCGTCGCCCGGCCGGCACAGTGACAGCTCTGCCCGACCCTATTGCACTGTACGTCGAACACGTCGAACGTTTGTGCGCAGCCAGGCTGTGATTTGCTTCACGGGAAAAGCAACGGAACTTTGCCGGGAAATCAATCACTGAATCCGGTAGGCTCCGCATTTTACTGAACTACATTGGAGAAATTTCCCATGGCTAAAGCCACTGCCCGCCACATCCTGGTTTCCAGCGAAGACAAGTGCAACGAACTCAAGGCCCAGATCGAAGCCGGCGCCGATTTCGCCGAAGTGGCCAAGGCCAACTCCAGCTGCCCGTCGAGCCGTCAGGGCGGTGACCTGGGCTCGTTCGGTCCTGGCCAGATGGTCAAGGAATTCGACACCGTCGTGTTCAGCGCGCCGATCAATGTCGTGCAAGGCCCGGTGAAGACCCAGTTCGGTTACCACTTGCTCGAAGTCACCAGCCGTCAGGACTGATTCGTCGTCTGACTGCCCGCAACGGCCCGCCCTATGGCGGGCCGTTGTGTTTCAGTTACACATACGGCTGGCGACCGACGCGCCTCTCGCGTACAACTTGCGCTTATCGATTCAAGTCCCAAGGCTGACAATGCGACTGCTTTTCCCCACATTGATGCTCGCCGCCCTCGCCCTGCTGACGGCTGGCGCAAGCGCGAACGCCGCACCGCAACATGCCCTGACCGTTTATGGCGAGCCTGCCAAGTACCCCGCCGGCTTCAGCCATTTCGACTACACCAATCTGCAGGCGCCCAAGGGCGGCACGATGCGCCGCTCGGCGATCGAAATCGGCCACTTCGACCACGTCCTTCCGTACATCGACAAAGGCATCGGCGTCACCCAGATCGATGGCTTGCTGTACTCGCCCCTGGCCCAGCGCTCGCTTGATGAGCCTTACACGGTATATGGCCTGGTCGCGCAAAAGATGGAGCGTTCGGACGACGGCCTGTCGCTGCGTTTCTTCATCAATCCCAAGGCACGCTTTGCCGACGGCAAAGCAATTACCGCCGAAGACGTGCGTTACACCTATGATCTGTTGATGACCCAGGGCAGCCTGCGCTATCGGACCCAGTTTGCCGACGTCAAAGGCGTCGAAGTGGAAGCGCCGCTGACCGTGCGCTTCGATTTCAAGAGCAACGAAAACCGCACCCTGCCCCTCGATATCGCGACATTGCCAGTGTTCCCCGAGCATTGGTGGAAAACCCGTGATTTCGCTAGTGGCGGCGGTTACGAGGCGCCTTTGGGCAGCGGCCCCTATCGAGTCGGCAAGGTCGACTCGGGGCGCAGCATTACCTTTGAACGCAACCCCGACTGGTGGGGCAAAGACTTGCCGGTCAGTCGCGGCTTGTACAACTTCGATCACTTCAGCATTGAATACTTCGGTGACACCGATGTCGCCCGGCAAGTGCTGCGCGGCGGCGCCTATGACTACAACCGCGAGTTCTCGGCCACCGGCTATTCGATCGGCTATGACAGCCCCGCGCTGAGTGACGGGCGTCTGCAAAAAGCGCATCTGGCGACCGAAGCGCCCCAATCAGCTCAGGGCTTCGTGTTCAATTTGCAAAAGCCGATGTTCGCCGACCGGCGTGTGCGCCAGGCACTGGCGATGCTCTGGGATTTCGAGTGGAGCAACCGGCAAATGATGCGCAGCCTGTACATCCGCCAGCAGAGCTACTTCTCCAACACGTCGCTCGCTGCGACCGATTTACCCGATGCGCAAGAACTGAAAATCCTTGAACCGTTGCGCGGGCAGATTCCCGACGAGGTGTTCAGCAAAGTCTTCGAAGCGCCGAAAACCGATGGCAGTGGCGTGATCCGCGACAAGCAGCTGCAAGCCCTTGAACTGCTCGAACAAGCCGGCTGGAAACCTGATGGCGATCAATTGGTCAACGCCCAGGGCGAGCCGCTGAGCTTCACTTTTCTGGTCAGCCAGAACGGCATGGATCGTCTGCTGCTACCGTATAAACGCACGCTGAAACAGATCGGTATCGAGCTCAATATCCGCCGCATCGATTCGTCGCAATACGTCAACCGGCTGATGAGTCGCGATTACGACATGATCGTCACGGGCTATCCGGTCACCACATCCCCCGGCGGTGAGCTGTTGAACTACTTTGGCTCGGCCTCCGCCAACGATCCCGGCGCCAACAACTACATGGTGTTGAAAAACCCGGCGGTGGATACCTTGATCAATGGCCTGGTTCGCGCGTCCACCCAGGCCGATATGCTGCGCTATGCGCATGCGCTGGACCGCGTCCTGCAATGGAATTACTACTGGATCCCCAATTACTATCCGCCCGGCACTTCGACCGTGTGGTGGAATCGTTTCGGCATACCGACGATTCAGGCCAGCAATGACGAAGCGATCGAGAGCTGGTGGGAAATCAGCCGCACGCCGCTGACCAACCAACAGATGACCGCCGAGAAAATTGCTCGTGGCAGACCCGGAGGGCCGCACTGATGTGGGGTTACATACTGCGGCGCCTGCTGCTGATCATCCCGACGCTGGTGATCATTCTACTGGTCAATTTCGTGATCATTCAGGCCGCTCCCGGCGGCCCGGTGGAACAGGCCATCGCTCATCTGCAAGGGATCGGTGGTGCCAGCGTCGGCGGCGGTGCCAGCGAGACTGCCAGCGGCGCCTCGCGCGCCAGCCGTGGCCTCGATCCGCAACTGATCAAGGACATCGAGAAACAATACGGCTTCGACAAACCGGCTCATGAGCGCCTGTGGCTGATGCTGAAAAATTATGCGCAGCTGGACTTCGGCAAGAGTTTTTTCCGCGGCGCCACAGTCACCGATCTGATCCTGGAAAAGATGCCGGTGACCATTTCCCTCGGCTTATGGGCAACATTGATTACCTATCTGGTGTCGATTCCGCTAGGAATTCGCAAGGCGGTACACCATGGCAGTCATTTCGATGTCTGGAGCAGCACCGCGATCATCATCGGCTACGCGATGCCGGCATTCCTGTTTGCGATGTTCCTGATCGTGGTATTTGCCGGTGGAACCTCACTGAACTGGTTTCCGGTGCGCGGCCTGGTCTCGGACAATTTCGAATCCCTGTCGACCCTGGGCAAGATCGCCGACTACTTCTGGCATCTGGTGCTGCCCGTGACGGCGCTGGTGATCGGCGGCTTTGCGACGCTGACGATCCTGACGAAAAACTCCTTTCTCAATGAGATCACCCGCCAGTATGTGGTGACTGCACGCGCGAAGGGCCTGAGCGAACGCCGGGTGCTGTATGGCCATGTGTTCCGCAACGCCATGCTGCTGGTGGTGTCGGGAATCCCCCAAGCGTTCATCAGTGTGTTCTTCGCCGGCTCCCTGCTGATCGAAGTGATCTTTTCGCTCGATGGACTCGGACGCATGAGCTACGAAGCGGCGGTTTCGCGGGATTATCCGGTAGTGTTCGGCTCGCTGTTCATTTTCACCCTGTTCGGCCTGCTGATAAAACTGGTTGGCGACCTGTGTTACACCCTGGTCGATCCGCGCATCGACTTCGCCGCGAGGAACGCCTGATGTTCAAGCTCTCGCCGTTGGGCCGCCGCCGTTTCGAGCGTTTCAAGAAAAACCGTCGCGGCTGGTGGTCACTGTGGCTGTTTATCGGCCTGTTTGTGCTGACACTCGGCGGCGAATTGATCGCCAACGACAAGCCGTTGATCGTCAGTTATCAGGGCCAGTGGTTCTTTCCGGTGTTCAAGCGCCACACCGAGCAGGAGTTCGGCGGACAGCTGCCGTTCCAGGCCGATTATCGCAGCGACTATGTGCAGAACCTGATTCGCAAGGACGGCGGTTGGCTGCTGTTCCCGCCGATCCCGTTCAGTGATGACACGCCGAACTATGATCTCAATAAACCAGCGCCCAGCCCGCCTACATCGGTGAACTGGCTAGGGACTGACGATCAGTCGCGGGATGTGCTGGCACGGGTGATTTTCGGCGCGCGGGTGTCGATCCTGTTTGCCTTGATGCTGACGTTTGTCAGCGCATTGATCGGCATTGCTGCCGGTGCATTGCAGGGCTACTACGGCGGCTGGGTCGACTTGCTTGGGCAACGGCTGCTGGAAGTCTGGTCGGGGTTGCCGGTGTTGTACCTGCTGATCATTCTTTCCGGTTTCGTCGAGCCGAATTTCTGGTGGTTGCTGGGGATCATGGCACTGTTTTCGTGGTTGGCGTTGGTGGACGTAGTGCGCGCCGAGTTCCTGCGCGGGCGCAATCTGGAATACGTCAAAGCCGCCCGTGCGCTGGGCCTCAGCGACCGCAAGGTGATTTTCCGGCACATTCTGCCCAACGCGATGAACGCAACCTTGAGCTACCTGCCGTTCATTCTGACCGGAGCGATCTCGACCCTGACTGCGCTGGATTTTCTGGGGTTCGGCATGCCCGCCGGCAGTGCCTCGCTGGGCGAGTTGATTGGCCAGGGCAAACAGAACCTGCAAGCCCCTTGGCTCGGCCTGACGGCGTTCTTCACGCTGGCGCTGATTCTGTCTCTATTGGTATTCATCGGCGAAGCGTTGCGTGACGCATTCGATCCAAGGTCCTGAAGTGTGCACATGACTGATCACCTGATTGAAATCCGTAACCTCAATGTCGCGTTCCATGGCCAGACCGTGGTGCGTGACCTGTGCCTGGATATCCGCCCCGGCGAATGTCTGGCACTGGTCGGCGAATCCGGCTCGGGAAAGTCGGTCACTGCGCACTCCATCCTGCAGTTATTGCCTGAATCCGAAGCGCAAACCAGCGGCAGCATTCGTTACCGTGGACAGGAACTGCTCGGCGCGGATCCCAAAGTCTTGCGCGAACTGCGCGGCAACCGCATCGCGATGATCTTTCAGGAGCCGATGACCTCGCTCAATCCGCTGCACACCATCGAAAAACAAATTGGCGAGACGCTTCTGTTGCATCGCGGCCTCGGCGGCAAAGCAGCGCAGCAACGCATTCTCGAATTGCTTGGCCTGGTCGGCATTCAGAAGCCAAAAGAGCGCTTGAAGGCTTACCCGCATCAGCTGTCGGGCGGGCAGCGGCAACGGGTCATGATCGCCATGGCGCTGGCGTGCGAACCGGAATTGTTGATCGCCGACGAACCGACCACCGCGCTCGACGTCACGGTGCAGCGCAAGATTCTGCTGCTGCTCAAATCCCTGCAGAAGCGTCTGGGCATGTCGCTGCTGCTGATCAGCCATGACCTCAATCTGGTGCGCAGCATCGCTCAGCGTGTGTGCGTAATGAAGGCAGGCGAAATCGTCGAGCAGGCACCCTGCGAAGCCTTGTTCACCGAGCCAAAGCACCCTTACAGCTGTGTGCTGCTCAACGCCGAACCCGAGGGCGAAGCGTTGCCGCGGGACGAGCGTGAGAATGTGCTGGAGGTCGATGACCTGAAGGTCGAGTTCGCCGTCGCTGGCGGGCTGTTTCAGCGCAAGCAGTACCTGCGCGCGGTGGATGGCATCAGCCTGAATATTCAGCGCGGCAAGACGCTGGGCATCGTCGGCGAATCGGGCTCAGGCAAGTCGACGCTGGGACAGGCGATCCTGCGCTTGCTCGACTCCGAAGGCAGCATCCGTTTCCAGGGCGAGGCGCTCGACGCTCTCAATCAGAAACAGATGCGCCCATGGCGGCGGCAGATGCAGGTGGTTTTTCAAGACCCGTTCGGCAGCCTCAGCCCGCGAATGTCGGTCGCGCAGATCATCAGCGAAGGCCTCGAAGTGCATTGTGAGTCCAGCGCGGATGAGTGCGATGAGCAAGTGATCCGCGTGCTCAAGGAGGTCGGTCTCGATCCGGAAAGTCGTCATCGTTATCCCCACGAGTTTTCCGGTGGGCAACGTCAGCGCATCGCCATCGCCCGGGCACTGGTGTTGAAACCGGCGCTGATCCTGCTCGACGAGCCAACGTCGGCGCTGGATCGCACAGTGCAGAAACAAGTGGTCGCCCTGCTCCGCCAGTTGCAGGAAAAGCACGGTCTGACGTACCTGTTCATCAGCCATGACCTGGCCGTCGTCCGCGCGCTGGCCCATGACATGATTGTGATCAAGGACGGTAAAGTCGTTGAGCGTGGTGCCAGCCATGAGGTGTTCGATGCGCCGCAGCACCCGTATACCAAAGAGCTGTTGGCGGCGGCGCATCCGGGGTAGGCATAATCGGTGTTCGACCCGATACCGCGTCGCGGCTTTCGCGAGCAGGCTCGCTCCCACAGGGTTCACCGCTGCTCACGCATCGTGTGAAGATCATTCCACTGTGGGAGCGAGCCTGCTCGCGAAAGGGGCCGGCACAGGCCACATACAATCAGGATCAGCCGCCAAATGAACACCACCGAAAGCCTCAAGGACTACCAACGCGTTCGCACGCTGGCGATCCGCTCGCTGTTCGAGATCATCGAGCAGTCGAGCGAAGGCACGGTGATTGTCGATCGGGACGCCAACATCGTCTGGATGAACGAGCGCTATGCCCGGCGCTTCGGCCTTGAATCGGCTGCCAGCGCGATCGGCAAGGCCTGCGAAAGCGTAATTCCCAGCAGCCTGTTGCGCGAAGTGGTTCGCACCGGGCGGCCGATTCTGCTCGACATGCAAGACACGCCGAAAGAGCCATTGGTGGTGATGCGTCTGCCGATCCATGACGATGCCGGCACGGTGATCGGTGCGATCGGTTTCGCCCTGTTCGATGAGTTGCGCACGCTGTCGCCAATGCTCAAGCGCTACCTGAGCATGCAGGAAGAACTGGCCTCGACCCGTTCGCTATTGCGCGCCCGCCAGACCAAATACAACTTTGCCCATTTCATCGGCACCAGCGCCGCCAGTCTTGAAGTCAAACGCCGCGCCCGGCGCAGTGCCAGTGCCGAATCGCCGGTATTGCTGCTCGGAGAAACCGGCACCGGCAAGGAACTGCTCGCTCAAGCGATTCACAGCGCATCGCCCCGCGCGCACAAAGCCTTTGTCAGCATCAACAGCGCGGCAATTCCCGAGGCGCTGCTCGAAGCTGAATTTTTCGGCACGGCTCCCGGCGCGTTTACCGGTGCTGATCGCAAGGGGCGCACCGGCAAGCTGCAAATCGCTCAGGGCGGTACGCTGTTTCTCGACGAGATCGGCGACATGCCACTGCCACTGCAGAGCAAGTTGCTGCGCGTGCTGCAGGAGAAAGAGTTTGAACCGGTTGGCTCCAACGAAGTGATTCAAAGCGACGTTCGAGTCATTGCGGCGACGTCGACCGATCTGCAAGCGGCGATCAAGCGCGGCGAATTCCGCGCCGATTTGTACTATCGGCTGAATGTGCTGCCGATCCAGGTACCGCCCCTGCGCGAGCGCCTCGATGATTTGCCGGCGCTCAGCGAGGCGATTCTGGAGGAGTTGCGCAGCCAACACGAACTGCACCGGGATGCGCTGACGTTGCTTGGCCAACATGCGTGGCCGGGGAACATTCGCGAATTGCGTAATGTGCTTGAGCGCGCGGCGCTGCTTAGCGATGACTTGATTCTGACCGAGCAGGATCTGCGCGCAGCCATTGGCACGTTGACACCGGTTGAACGTACGTCCGCGCACGTGCCCGAAACGGCGACGGTAGAAACCTACGCGCAGGCGCGGGAGCGCTTCGACCGGCAATTGATACAGGCCGCACTGGCAAAAAGCGCGGGCAAGGTGCCAGAAGCAGCGGCCCGGCTGGGGCTCGGGCGGTCGACGTTGTACAAGAAAATGGTGGCGTTGGGGATTGCCTGATCCATCTTTTGAGATCCGGTCTCTTTATTGAGACAACTGCAAAAGCTTCGCGAGCAGGCTCGCTCCCACGGATAAAACGCGCGCCAAATGTGGGAGCGAGCCTGCTCGCGAAGACGCCGGATCATGCACCGCTATCTCAAAATAGAGACATCTTGTTCTCAAACTTCCGCCATTCACTCAATAACATCTTATATTTCAACCAGTTAACCAATTGGCACAAATCTCGCTAACACCTCTCCTCACACGTTCCACCCACAAAAATAACAATTCTGGAGAGACACACCATGAGTGTGATCATTGCCTTGGCAGCCCTCGCGTTGCTGATGCTGGCCGCCTACCGTGGCTACAGCGTTATCCTCTTCGCCCCGATTGCCGCGCTCGGCGCGGTCCTGCTCACCGACCCTTCCGCCGTTGCGCCCGCCTTCACCGGGGTGTTCATGGAAAAAATGGTCGGCTTCATCAAACTGTATTTTCCGGTGTTCCTGCTCGGCGCAGTGTTCGGCAAACTGATCGAGCTGTCGGGTTTCTCCCGCTCGATTGTCGCTGCGGCGATTCGCCTGCTCGGCACTCGCCAGGCCATGCTGGTGATCGTGCTGGTTTGCGCGTTGCTCACCTATGGCGGCGTGTCGTTGTTCGTGGTGGTGTTTGCGGTGTATCCGTTTGCTGCCGAGATGTTCCGCCAGAGCAACATCCCCAAACGGCTGATCCCGGCGACCATCGCCCTCGGCGCGTTTTCCTTCACCATGGACGCCCTGCCCGGCACCCCGCAGATTCAGAACATTATTCCCAGCACGTTCTTCAACACCACCGCGTGGGCGGCGCCATGGCTGGGTGTGATCGGCACGATTTTCGTGTTTTGTGCCGGCATGCTGTTTCTTCAACGCCAGCGCAACAAGGCGCAGCGTGCTGGTGAGGGCTACGGCACCGAACTGCGCAACGAACCGGAAACCGCTGAAGACCTGAAACTGCCCAATCCGTGGCTTGCCCTATCGCCACTGCTCGCGGTAGGCATCATGAATCTGCTGTTCACCCACTGGATTCCGCAGTGGTACGGCAAGACCCACAGCCTCGCGCTGCCGGGCATGACCACGCCGGTCACCACCGAGATCGCCAAGCTCACGGCGATCTGGGCAGTACAGGCGGCGTTGCTGGTCGGCATTCTGATGGTGCTGGCGTTCGGCTTTCAGGCGATTCGCAGCAAGCTCGCCGAAGGCAGCAAGAGCGCGGTTAGCGGTGCACTGCTGGCGGCGATGAACACCGCGTCCGAATACGGTTTTGGCGCAGTGATCGCGTCGCTGCCGGGTTTTCTGGTGCTGGCGGACTGGCTCAAACAGATTCCCAATCCACTGGTCAACGAAGCCATCACCGTCACCCTGCTGGCCGGCATCACCGGCTCGGCATCCGGCGGCATGAGCATTGCGCTGGCGGCGATGTCCGAGCAGTTCATCAGCGCCGCCAATGCTGCAAACATTCCGCTGGAAGTGCTGCACCGCGTGGCCGCCATGGCCAGCGGCGGCATGGACACCCTGCCGCACAACGGCGCGGTGATTACTCTGTTGGCGGTGACCGGGCTGACCCACCGCGAAGCCTATAAAGACATTTTCTGTATTACGCTGATCAAGACCCTGGCGGTTTTCGTAGTGATCGGCACCTTCTACGCCACTGGCATTGTGTGAGGTATTCATGACGACTCTTTCCGGCAAGACCGCACTGGTTACCGGCTCCACCAGCGGCATTGGCCTGGGCATCGCAATGAGCCTGGCCAAGGCAGGCGCCAATCTGATTCTCAACGGCTTTGGCGATGCGTCGGCAGTGATTGCCGAAGTCGGCCAGTTTGGTGGCAAGGTCGGCCACCATCCGGCGGACGTCAGTGACCCCGCGCAAATTGCCGAGATGATCGCCTACGCCGAGCGCGAATTCGGCGGCGTGGATATCCTGGTCAATAACGCCGGCATTCAGCATGTCGCGGCGGTCGAGGAGTTTCCGGTCGAGCGTTGGGACTCGATCATCGCCATCAACCTGTCCTCTGTTTTCCACAGTACCCGCCTGAGCCTGCCGGGCATGCGCCGCAAAAACTGGGGACGGATCATCAATATCGCCTCGGTGCACGGCCAGGTCGGCTCGACCGGTAAAGCCGCGTACGTGGCCGCCAAACACGGCGTGATCGGCCTGACCAAAGTGGTCGGCCTGGAAACCGCGACCAGCCCCGTCACCTGCAACGCCATTTGCCCGGGCTGGGTGCTGACGCCGCTGGTGCAGAAGCAGATCGATGATCGGGCCGCCAAAGGTGTCGATCCGCAGCAGGCGCAGCATGACCTGCTGGCCGAGAAGCAACCATCACTGGAATTCGTCACACCGCAGCATCTGGGCGAACTGGTGTTGTTCCTGTGCAGCGAGGCTGGCAGTCAAGTGCGTGGCGCGGCGTGGAATATTGATGGCGGCTGGCTCGCGCAATAACGCCGCCTCTGTGGAGCGAGCAGGCTCGCTCCCATGGGGAGCTCCATCCATTCGATAAAAAGAGGCAAGCAATGTCCGATATCCTCTGGCAACCCGACGCCAACCGTATCGCCCAATCACGCATGGATGCGTTTCGCCATGCGATCAACCAACGCCACGATCTGAACCTCGACGACTACCCTGCCCTGCATCAATGGAGCGTCGAGCAGCGTGCGGATTTCTGGCAGGCGATTGTCGACTTTTTCGAGATCCGCTTTCACGCCCAGGCCGATGCAGTGCTGCGCGAAGGCGCACAAATGCCCAGCGCCGAATGGTTTCCCGGCGCAACGCTGAACTTCGCTGAACACTTGCTGCGCCGTCGTGACGATGCCGTGGCGGTAGTCAGCGTGGCGGAGAACGGTCAGCGCGAGCAATTGACCTGGGCCGAACTGGCCGAGCATGTCGCCGGTTTCCAGGCCAGCTTGCAGGCGGCCGGCGTGGGCCTCGGTGATCGGGTCGCGGCATGCATGCCCAATACCTGGCAAACGCTGGTGGCGATGCTCGCAACCACCAGCCTCGGGGCGATCTGGTCATGCTCGTCGCCGGATTTCGGTACGCACGGTGTCATCGACCGTTTCGGCCAGATTGAACCGAAAGTGCTGCTGACGTGCGCCGCTTACCGCTACGCCGGCAAGACGATCGACCAGACCGACAAGATCAACGGCATCCTCGAACAGCTGCCGACGCTCAAACAACTGATCATCGTCCCCTACGCCGATCCACAAGCGCGCACAGAGGTGTACCAGACACAAGCTGCAGTGAGCGTGTGGGAAGACTTCTACGCAGCGGGCGGCGAAGCGCATTTCGTGCCGGTGCCGTTCAATCATCCGTTGTATGTGCTGTATTCCAGCGGCACCACCGGCGTGCCGAAGTGCATCGTCCACAGCACCGGCGGAGTGCTGCTGCAACACGTCAAGGAACACGGGCTGCATTGCGATCTCGGACCCGGCGACCGGCTGTTTTATTACACGACGTGCGGCTGGATGATGTGGAACTGGTTAGTCTCTGCACTGGCGGTCGGCAGTGCGGTGGTGCTGTATGACGGCTCGCCGTTTCAACCGGATCACCAGCGTTTGCTCGACTTGATCGACGATGAGCGCATCAGCGTGTTCGGCACCAGCCCGAAGTTCCTCGCCACCCTGGAAAGCAGCGGTGCCCGCCCCCGCGACAGCCATGATCTGGGTAGCCTGAAAACCCTGCTGTGCACCGGCTCGGCGCTGTCGCCGCAGAGTTATGACTATGTCTACCGCGAGATAAAAAGCGATGTGTGTCTGGCGTCGATGTCTGGCGGTACCGATATTGTCTCGTGCTTCGTCAACGGCAATCCGCTGTCGCCGGTAAGACGCGGTGAAATCATGGGCAAGAGCCTGGGCATGGCAGTCGAGGTCTGGAACGAGGCTGGCCAAGCGGTCATTGGCGAGAAAGGTGAACTGGTCTGTACCCGGCATTTTCCGGCCATGCCGATCGGTTTGTGGAATGACCCGGACGGGACAAAGCTGCGCCAATCGTATTTCAGCCTGTTTCCCGAGGTCTGGGCACAGGGCGATTACGCCGAACAATTGCCGCACGGTGCGATGTTGATTCATGGGCGTTCGGATGCCGTGCTTAACCCCGGCGGCGTGCGCATTGGCACGGCGGAAATCTACCGTCAGGTCGAAAAGCTCAGCGAAGTACTGGACAGCGTCGCCATCGGCCAGCAGTGGCACGATGATGTGCGGGTCGTGTTGTTCGTGAGATTGAGTGAAGGGCTGCAACTGGACGAAGAGCTCGAACAGCGCATTCGCCAAGTGATCCGCGCCAATACCACCCCAAGGCATGTACCGGCGAAGATCATTGCAGTGACGGACATTCCGCGCACCATCAGCGGCAAGGTAGTGGAACTGGCCGTGCGCGAAGTGGTGCATGGGCGACCGGTGAAAAACACCGATGCGCTGGCCAATCCCGAAGCGCTGGAGCAGTTTCGGGATCGGCCGGAGCTGGAAACCTGATACAAGAGGTTTGAGCCCGATAACTACACCGCTCTGGTCCAGCCTTCTACCAGGGGTGGATCAGTCAAGTCGTGTGTTGCTGCGGCGTTCAGCTTGATCACGACGGGGCCGACAACCGTGCCACTGTCTTTTTCAATGGCTGCGCGAAGTACACTCAAATTGCTTTCGAAGGTCACTTTATCAGTGCTCATCTGGCTAAGGAGCGATGTGAGCACTGCCAAAGAATCAGCGTTCTGAAAGGCCTTGGTAACAGGGTGAAAAACGTTGCCGGAATCTGCAACCGCCAGTCGGCCCTTTGCAAGATTGAGCAGTGCAGTCACGTCCAACTGTTGTCCGGCGCCTACTGCATCAACATCCATGGCATAGCTGACATCGTTGTTCTGAGCGACCCCATGAAACAGCTCGTGGATCACGTCATCCGCTACCACGTCATGGTTCATGCCTTTATCGAGGAACTGTCTGTTGATATTGGGTGTATTGATCTGGATAAACGGAATCGGGCCAGCCCCACCGGCGCGTTTCCATTGCCGGTAAGCATCCGGATCAAACTCAGCGACGTTGTTCGTATGCTTGAGCGGATCAAGAACAAAGTTGCTCATGGAAACGCCGGCAAAATCCGCTCTGACCAACCTTAGATAATCCAGCACGCGATTCACCGCATCATTTGACGTCTGGCCCATGAATATTTTAATCAGAGCATCGCGCTCAGCCCGATAATCATGGTTCGTTAACACACTGATCGCACTTTCGATTTTTGCCCGTACTCGCGGCAAGCTTTGCTCGATGAACAGACGCGTGTAATTGACAGGCAGTGTGCGATTGGACTGCGGCAACAACATCGAACCCGTAGCGTTGAAATGTTCCAGAGCCGGGCCCCAAGGCTTGCCCAGTCGATCCATTGCGTACCACTTGAAGTCCTTGCGCAACGCTAGAACCCCTAGCGTGTCGGAAGCCGAAGCGTTGGGTCGCCAGGTACCATGGACCGCAGATACATTATTGGCTGAGCGAATCAGATTCCTCGCCTTGCTACTGCCATGCAACGTGGTTAACTGAGATTTGGCCAGTCCCAGAAGTTCAAGCGTTGGCTTGCTGAATCGCAGGACACCCTTGTGAACGAGCTTGCCGACGCCGAATACTGCCGTCGGTACCCCATCCACCGGATTGAAAACCGATACCGAGCTCGCCACCACCAGTTTAGTCACGCGCGCAGCTTTGCTAGCAGCTGATATCGCCTTGGCGGAAATGCTCAAAGCCTTGACCCCGGCGCCATAGAATGCACCTCCAAGGGCAATGGCATCCATCACGCAACCGTATATGCCATCGACGACGCGATTATGCTCACCACTCGATATGTCCTCGATGCACTTTTTGAAAGGTACGGCAAGATCAACAAAGTAAGTGGCGATTTTCTCGCCTTTGGCTCGCTCGCTCTCTAGCTCCGTTGGCACCGTTGCAGCAGCCTCCAGATCATCAAATTTAATAACAGGATGATGGGTGATGATGAACTCGGCAAGGCGCACGAGTTGCGGATTACTGAAGTTTTTGTAAACACTCTGCTCCAGCATTACGGGGTTCGGATCAGCTTTCAACTGGCCCAGTTTTTCCGCAATTGCTTGACCAGAACCCAAAGCAAATTCCGAAGATTCGCCATGTGCGTACTTGAAAAAATCAATATCAAAGAACGATTTGGCGACTGGACTGTTTCGCGCTTTGAGATCGCCGCTAAAATCAAGCCTGGCAGGCTGATGTAACACGCCATGCGCGATCAGCGTATTTCCCAACTGATTGTTTTTAACCAACTCCCCTCTCAAAGTGAACAGCTCATAGGTCGTAACTTCATTGCCATTTGCCACGCACATTACAAGCCCGAAGCGCGCGGTAGCGGCATCCTTGCCTTGCCGCGTTTCGTAGCCCATTTCATAGGTAAACGGTCCGCCAAAACGAGTTGACGACGTTTCAATCGCGTTATCGCGGAAGGTAAAAAAGGTCACGTCGCCCGTCAGAAAAGCCCGTAAATCCGCATGCGGCATATTGGAAAGCGCCAGCTTCACCGTAGCCACCAAAGAGCGATTGAGTTTTTCCAGATACACCCGTAATTGCCGACGGTACTCATGATCATTGGGGCGCAGGCGACGAAGTCGGGGAAACTCTTCGTAAATACTCGCAACCGAAGGGTCGTGATATTTTGGCCGCGTGTAATCGGTCACGCCAGCGTGCAGCGTAGGATCAGTGGAATAGACGTTATCCGGGAAGACTTCACGCCGATCCCATTCCCCTCCGGACAAATCGCCGGACATATGCAAATCGATCATGCATGCGGCCGTTGGAGACGCGTACAAGCCCGGATGCTGGTACAGCACTTTGTCTTCCAGAAAATCACACAGCGGTGCCGCGTCCTCCAGCGCCTCTTTAGCGATACGACGCCTGTCCGGCAGAGGTCCGAAACGCGGTACGAAGTTGTCTGCATAATCCTGAAACGCGGTCAGCGCGCGCTCTGTTGTTTCTTTTTCCCTGCTCGCCAATGCAGACGATGTCACCACTCCATTGATCAATGCCCAATCGACCATCGGGCCGATCATTGCCATGTCCCGCAGATGCACTTGTGCTTCGTTCAAGGGCTGCAGTTCGGCATAGGCAATCATCTGTGCATGGCTCATCACGCGCGAAGCGCCCTTTCGCACCGCCTCGGCCAGCACGACCGCGCGGCAGTAATTCATCCATTCCACCGATCCCATCACTAATGAAGGTGGAGTACCCTTGACCAGAAATTCCGGAGCAAGGCCGGCGAGCAACAAGTGCGCGGCCACCGGTGCCAGATTGGCTGCCGCCATTTTCTTTGCAACCAGAAACGCCTGTAACTCCTGGTAAACGATCGCGGGTGTGCGTCCAACATTGCCCGGAGCATAAAGCTCAAAGCCGGCGATGGATTTGCGCACAGAATTACCGCCAATCGAAGGATCGATGTCGAGCAAAAGTGCGGTGACCAATAGCTGGTCGAGACCCCGATCTGATGGCTCATCTTCCGGTTGGGAGCCGAACCACTGCAACTTCTTCAGGTAAGCAGTGGCCAGATCTCGTGAAGAGGCCTGACTGAGCACACGGCCAATCCAGCCAGCAGCATTTTCGTCGGTGACAACTGTTTGCCCACTATTGCGGTGCAGGAACTCCAATAGTTTCTGGCCTGACCCGATCAGTTGCCTGGTCACCGAACGTATGGCTTGACATTGTTCGGCCGACAGCTCAATCAGTGCATGATCTTCCGCATCCAGCTGCCCCCAGAAATTGCCCAGCGCATCCACTTCCGGGTTGAACTCAAAATAACCGATCAGATTCTGCGTTTGTGCGAGAGTTTGCGGAACGGGCAGATTGTGAAACGTGAGCCACTGATCAATATCGACGTAATCATTGTCGTAGATATAGCCACCCGCTTGTTTAGCGACGTCACCGACCAACAGAACATTTTTATAGAGATTGGTGACACTGGGGACATTATCAATATCCACTTCCTGCCAAATAGCGCTAGCTTGCCGAAAGACCTCAAGTGTGCCTTTCTCATTTACCCGAACAAACTCATTACTGAACGCGCGATGGCGACGCAGCTCGCTCATGATCCTGGCGTTGTTGAGCAGCTTGTTCCAGAGCGCACGCCCGGGATTATAAACCTCATAAAACGAAGAACCCGCCAACACGTCAACAGGGTAGCCCTGCCAACTATAAAATGGATCAACCCCTTGTTCTTTTATTCCATCTCGCAACTGAGCAAGTACGGCAGCTCGTTCTTCAGCATCAAACGCTTCCCGACGGCTTTGTTCTTGTTGAGCTACACCATAAGACTTGAATAGCTTCCTTGAAACTTCAGACGACATCACAATTCCCTTATAAATATTAATGCGCTTCAACTGCGCCAGTAGAATTAAACCCACTCACACCAGAAACGCCACCACGCTTTTATAAGTTCATGTGTAAATCACAAAAACAGTTGCAGCCAAAACTACTCCAGCAACCCCCAGTCACCGGCATCTCTCGTCTTGCTCACACCTTCAACTTGCAACTTCATTTTCAACTTCAAATTAGTGCCTGAGTCAGCATATTTTAACGCCTCTTCCTCGCTTATTACCCCCCCATCAAACAATTCGAACAATGATTGATCAAACGTCTGCATACCCACTGCAGCGGATTTTTCCATGATCCCTTTGAGTTCGCCTAATTCATTGCGGCGTATTAGATCGCTAATGGTCGACGTCCCTAACATCACCTCTGCTACCGCCCGTCGCTGTCCATCAACCGTGCGTACAAGCCGCTGTGAAATACATGCTTTCAAGTTATTACCCAAAGTCTGCAGCAACTGCGGCCGCCGCTCTTCCGGGAACATATTGATAATTCGATCCAGCGCCTGATTGGCGTTGGTGGCATGCAGGGTCGACAACACCAGGTGCCCGGTATCGGCAAACGCCAAGGCATGCTCCATGGTTTCGCGGTCACGGATTTCACCGATCAGCACCACATCCGGCGCCTGACGCAGGGTATTTTTCAACGCCGCGTGAAAACTGCGAGTATCGACGCCGACCTCTCGTTGATTGACGATCGAGCGCTGATGCCGATGGATGTACTCGATCGGGTCTTCGATGGTGATGATGTGCCCGGTACTATGGCGGTTGCGATGATCGATGAGTGCAGCCAGAGAGGTCGATTTGCCTGAATTGGTCGCGCCGACGAACAGAATCAGCCCATGCTTGAGCATGATGGTGTCGAGCAGGACCGGCGGCAGCTTCAGATCGGCGAACCGCGGGATATCCAGTTTGACGTTACGAATGACGATCGATACGTCGTTGCGCTGCTTGAAAATGTTCACCCGAAAGCGGCCGATGCCCGTTCGGGAGATTGCCAGATTCATTTCCAGATCCCGGTCGAACTCCCGTTGCTGCTCGGCGTCCATCAATGAGGCAGCGATGGCGGCGGTATCGCCGAGTTTGAACGGCTGATCGCCCAGCGCGACGAGCACGCCGTCGATCCGCGCGCTGGGTGGTGCGCCCGTGGAAAGGAACAGGTCCGAACCGTTTTTATTGGACAAAATTGACAACAGCGCATCGATTTCCATGGCAAAAAGCACCCGCGAAGCATTCAATGAACAGAAAGTGGCCTGCACCTGACGCAAGCCTGTTTGCAACAATGATAGACGCCGCCTTACCCAACCATGCTCAGGACCGATGTAATGAACGCTGTACCGATTCCCGATGATGCCCAGGCACTGCTCACCCGCACCGACTGGAGTCGCGGCCCGTTGGGCGCTGCCGAAAGCTGGCCGCAGAGCCTGCGCACCGCGGTCGACATCGTCATTCACTCGCCCATGCCCATGGTGTTGCTGTGGGGCCCGCAGCTCACGCAGATCTACAACAACGGTTTTGCCATGCTTGCCGGGCAGAAGCATCCGCAGGCGTTCGGGCAACCAGCGCATGAAATCTGGCCGGAACTTCGCGCCTTTACCGACCCGATCTACTCTGCCGTCCTGCAAGGCCAGGTGCGCACCTACAGCGAACGGCGCTTCACCTTGCAGCGTGACGGCAAAGACTGCGATTTCTGGCTTGACCTGACCTACAGCCCGATTCGCGACGAATCCGCGCAAGTCGCCGGGATTCTGGTTACAGCCATTGAAACCAACGAACGCCGACGCGTTGCGCTGGAGCTGCAGCGCCGCTCAGAAGAGAGCCTGCAGGCACAACGGGAAACCGAAGAACGACTGCAACTGGCTCTGGCCGCCACCGACGCGGTCGGCACCTGGGACTGGAACATCGGCGAAGACCGCTTTATCGCCGACGCGCATTTCGCCCAGTTGCATGGCGTCGACCCGACGCAGGCGCGGCAGCTGCCGATCAGCGAATACCTGCAAGGCGTACACCCGGAAGACCGCGCCATGGTCGCGCGCAGCATCAAACACTGCATTACCCACGGCACCGAGTACGCCGAGGAATATCGCTTGCTGCAGCGTGACGGCGAGGTGCGCTGGGTGTTTGCGCGGGGGCGCTGTTACAAGGATCACCATGGCCGGCCGACGCGCTTTCTCGGCGCGGCGCTGGACCTGACCGAACGCAAGCAGACTGAACAGGCATTGCGGCAGAGTCAGACCGAGCTGCAACTGATCATCAACGCCATGCCAATTCTGATCAGCTACGTTGATCGCGAAGAGCGCTTTCGCTTGAACAACGCGGCTTATCTGGACTGGTACGGGCTTACTCCGCAGGAACTGTTCGGGCGCACGATTCGCGAAGTGATCGGTGAAGAGGCGTATTTCCTGCGCCTGCCCTACATCGCCGAAGCGCTGGCGGGCAGGCCGTGTTCCTTCAGCCTGTATACGCCGCACCGCGACGGCAGCAACCGCCACGCGCTGATGAATTATCTGCCGCGTTATGGCGCCGACGGGGCGGTCAACGGCTTTTATATCTTTGTGATCGACGAGACCGAGCGCAAGAAAACCGAAGAGGCCCTGCGCAACCTCAACGAAACCCTCGAAGAACGCGTCAGCGCCCGCACCGAGCAACTGGCTCTGGCCAATCAGCGTTTGCAGAGCGAAATGTTCGAACGCGAGCGCGCTGAAGATGCCTTGCGTCATGCGCAGAAAATGGAAGCGGTCGGTCAGCTCACCGGTGGCATCGCTCACGACTTCAACAACATGCTGACCGGGATCATCGGCAGTCTCGATTTGATGCAGCGCTACATTGCCAACGGCCGGGCCGACGAGATCGGCCGGTTTACCGAAGCGGCGGTGTCTTCGGCCAACCGCGCGGCGGCGCTGACCCACCGCTTGCTCGCGTTCTCGCGGCGCCAGTCACTGGACCGCAAAACCCTCGATGTCAATGTGCTGGTGCTATCGCTGGAGGATCTGATCCGCCGGACCAAGGGCGATCCGATCGAACTCAAACTGCAACTGACCGATGGGGTGTGGCCGGTCAGCACCGACGTCAGCCAACTGGAAAACGCCCTGCTCAACCTGGTGATCAACGCCCGCGATGCCATGCCCGATGGCGGCGAGTTGCTGATCGAGACCGCCAACGTCTATCTCGACGGCAGCGACATCACCACGCTTGAACCGGTCAAGGCTGGCGATTACCTGATGCTGGCGGTCAGCGACAACGGCACCGGCATGACCCCCTCGGTGCGCGCCAAAGCGTTCGATCCGTTTTTCACCACCAAGCCGATCGGCCAGGGCACCGGCCTGGGGTTGTCGATGATTTATGGTTTTGCCCAGCAATCCGGCGGGCATGTCAGCCTCGACAGCTTGCCGGGCCAAGGCACTTGCGTGCGTTTGTATCTGCCGCGCCTGCACGGCGTCGAAGCGCAACAAACCACGCAACCTGCCCTTGAGCAAACGCCGACCATCGCCACCGGGGAAACCGTGATGGTGGTCGAGGACGACCCGGCGGTGCGCATGCTGGTGCTCGATCTGCTCCGGGAACTGGGGTATCAAACCTACGAAGCCGTCGACGCGAAAACCGCCCTGCCCCTGCTCGAATCCAGCCGCCGCGTGGACCTGCTGGTCACCGATGTCGGCTTGCCGGGCATGAACGGTCGGCAGTTGGCAGAGATTGCCCGCCAGCATCGGCCGGGGCTCAAGGTGTTATTCATGACCGGATACGCGCAGAAAGCCGCCGAACGCCAGGGCTTTCTTGAGGACGGCATGGACATGGTCGCCAAACCGTTCGCGGTCGAGCTGCTGGCCAGCAAGATCCGCACGATGACCAGCCAAACCCTGTGACTTGAGGCATAATCCGCGCCCCGCCGTCACCCCGTTATCAGGACCGCCCGATGAAAGCCCAAGCCCGCCACATTCTGGTGAAAACCGCCGAAGAGGCCGAACAGCTCAAACAACGCATCGCCAAGGGTGAGGCGTTCGACGTGCTGGCGAAGAAATTTTCCACCTGCCCGTCGGGCAAACGCGGCGGCGATCTGGGTGAAGTTCGCCCCGGGCAGATGGTCGGCGCGATTGATGCGGTGATCTTCAAGAAGCCCCTGCGTACGGTGCATGGGCCGATCAAGAGCAAGTTTGGTTATCACCTGGTTCAGGTGTTTTACCGGGATTAGCGGTTGGCTTGCGGGCCTCTTCGCGAGCAGGCTCGCTCCCACAGGGGATCGTATTTCAAATGTGGGAGCGAGCCTGCTCGCGAACCGATTGCGCAGCAAGCGGCCATGCAAAACCTATTTCGGAATCAACGCCCCCGGCACCTGAATTACCCGGCTCGCCAACAGATGACCGGCTTGCGCTGCCTCAGCGGGACTGCCACCGGACAGACGACTGGCGAGATACGCCGCACTGAACGAATCCCCCGCCGCGGTGGTATCCACCACCTTCTCGACCCGTTGCGCCGGCACTTCATACGCCTCACCGTCGCAGCGAATCAGACAAGCCTCGGCGCCGCGCTTGAGCACCACTTCCGGCGTGCCGATCTGCGCATACGCCGCAAAAACTTCATCGCAGTCCGGGAAGCCGAACAGCGCCTGCTCGTCATCCACCGTCAATAACGCCAGATCAACGTAAGGCAAAATACTGCGATACGCCGCTCTCGCTTCTTCGACAGAAGCCCACAGTCGCGGCCGATAGTTGTTGTCGAAGACGATGCGCGCATCGTTTTGCCGCGCGTTGATCAGGGTTTCGATCAGTCTTTCCCGGCCCTTTGCACCGAGTACAGCGAGAGTGATACCGCTGAAATACAGCACGTCATAACCGGGCAACGCCGCCAGCACCGGCTCGGCGGCCGGCGTGGTGAAACACTCGCGGACGGCGGCTTCGTTGCGCCAATAAAGAAAACGCCGCTCGCCGTTGGCGTCGGTCTGAATGCAATACAAACCGGGCAAACGACCCGGCAAACGCTGGACCAGATCCAGGCCGATGCCCTCGCTGGCCCAGATCTGGCACATGGCGTCACTGAAACTGTCATCGCCCAATGCGGTGACGTAGTCGACCTGTGCCTGATCGCCCATCGCGCGGGACAGGTACACCGCGGTGTTCAGGGTGTCGCCACCGAAGCTCTGCTGCAGGCTGCCGTCGGCGCGCTGCTGCAGTTCGATCATGCATTCGCCGATCAGGGCGATGCGCGGGGTGTTTGGGCCCAGGAGGCTGAGGGTGTTCATTTGAGGGGGTCTCTGATGGTTCGGTGGTGGCTGTGCCGCCGTCATCGCGAGCAGGCTCACTCCCTACAACTGGAATGCATTTCAAATGTAGGAGTGAGCCTGCTCGCGATGACGGCCGCGACGCGGTCTGAAGCCTTAGAAACACGTCTCCATGCTCTCGATCACCGTCAGCTGCTCATCCACCAGCAACCCCACCCGCCACTTGTCGAACGTCAGGCACGGGTGCGAGGTGCCGAAGGAAATGATATCGCCGACGCGCAATTCAACACCCGGCGCCACCGTCATGAACGCGTGCTGGTCCATCACCGCGGTCACTTTGCAGGCACTCACGTCATCGCCAACCGCGGGCACGGCACCGGCCGTGTAGCGCAGCAATGGCACCGGCAAACCGGCGTCGAAGGCCACATCACGCTTGCCCAGCGCAATCACCGCAAACCCCGGTTCCGGCAATGACTGCACATGCGCCCAGACTTCCAGCGCCGGGCGCAGGCCTTCGTGCAGATCGCTGCGTCGGTCGAGAACGCAGCATTGCGCATCCTTGTAGATGCCGTGGTCATGAGCGACGTAACTGCCCGGTCGCAGCACGCTGAGAAAGCGTCCGGCGGCGTTTTGCGTCTCGAACGATTCGGCAATCAGGTCGTACCACGCCGAGCCGGACGCGGTGATGATCGGCTTGGCGATGGCAAACGCGCCGCTGTCCTGCAACTGTACGGCCAGGCGTACCAAAGACGCGGCGAACTCGCGAATGCCGCTGACCGCGTGATCGCCGTGGATCACCCCTTCGTAACCTTCGATGCCGGTCAGTGCCAGCGCCGGTTGGGCGTTGATCGCCTTGGCCAGTTCGATGACTTCCTGTTCGCTGCGGCAACCGCAGCGCCCGCCGACGACGCCGTACTCGATCATCACGTTGAGCTTGAGCCCGCGCGAGGCGAAGTACGCGCCCAGGTCGGCGACGTTATCCGGGTGATCGACCATGCAGTGAAACTCGAACGCCGGATCGGTCAGCAGATCGGCGATCAGCGCCATGTTCGGCGTGCCGACCAATTGGTTGGCCATCAACACCCGCCGCACGCCATGGGCGTAGGCGGCACGGGTCTGGGTCGCGCTGGCGAGGGTGATGCCCCACGCACCGGCATCGAGCTGGCGCTTGAACAGCGCCGGGGTCATGCTGGTTTTGCCGTGTGGCGCGAGTTCGGCGCCGCTATCGCTGACGAACTTCTGCATCCAGCGGATGTTGTGCTCCAGCTCCTGGCGATGCAGCACCAGCGCGGGCAGGCTGACGTCGCGCACCAGCTGCGCGCCGATGGCCGCGTCGCCCTTTTGCACAGCATGATCATTGGCAGTCGTCATGGTCGAACTCCTCGTTGTCGCGGCCGCAGGCAGCCGCGTTTATTCGTTGATGCGCCGGGCGAGGCTGTTGGCGCTCTCGATCAGTACCCGGCGATAGTCGTTGTAATGGGTTTTCGCGTCGGCCCGTGGCGCGACGATACACAAGGTACAAATCGCTACGCCTTGCGGGTCTTTGACCGGCGCGGCGAAGCAATGGGTGAAGGTGTCGGCGACACTGTCGAAGGAGAAGAACCCGTCGATGCCGGCCTGACGGATCTCCGCCAGAAAGCGCTCCAGCGGCAGACGTTCGCCGTCGGGCAGGATGTAGTCGTCTTCGTCGATCAGGTCGATGATCTGCTGATCGCTCAGGTGCGCCAGCAGCAGGCGCCCGGAGGCTGTCCACGGGATCGGCGCGTTTTCGCCAATGTCGGAAGAAATGCGGAAATGCCGCTCACCCTCCTTCATTAGCGCCACCGTGTATTTGCGCCCGTTGAGCAGGCACATCTGCGCGGTTTCGCGGGTCTGGCTGACAATCTCCTGCAAGGCGTGATCGGCCTCGCGGCTGAGATCGAAATGGCGCAGATGCGCCTGGCCGAGAAAGTACAGCTGCCGGCCCAGGTAGACATGACCGTCCTTGCCCACCGGCTCGAGAATCCGGCGCTCGAGTAACGAGGCAACCAGTTCGTAGACCGTGGATTTCGGGCTGCCGATGCCGTTGGCGATGTCGTTCGGGCGCAGCGGCTGGCCGATTTCCTTGAGGAAATCGAGAATATCGAACGCCCGGTCCAGACCGCGAGCCCGGCGCTTGATGGTGTCTTCGGTCATATCAGTGGTTCCCATTCAAAGTCGCCGGATGGTAACTGGCCCTTGGTGTCGTGTCAGCGGCATTGCTGCCCTCACCCCCCGCCCTCTCCCGGAGGGAGAGGGAGCCTGATCGTATCGATGCACATGTTGTGGTTAGCCGACAAAACCTGCATCGACAGCGATCAGTCCCCTCTCCCTCCGGGAGAGGGCTAGGGTGAGGGGAAGCCATCACTCAGGCCTTCTTCCTGTACGCGATACAGTCAATCTCAACCTTGCAATCGACCATCATGCTCGCCTGCACACAGGCCCGCGCCGGGGCGTGTTCGGGCTTGAAGTATTCGCCGAAGACCTTGTTGAAACTGCTGAAATCCCGCGGATCGTCCAGCCACACCCCGACCCGCACCACATCCTCCAGGCCATACCCGGCCTCTTCGAGAATCGCGATCAGGTTTTTCATGGTCTGGTGAGTCTGCTCGACGATGCCGCCAACAATGATCTCGCCCTCCACCGCTGGCACCTGGCCGGAGACGTGCAGCCAGCCATCCGCTTCGACTGCGCGCGCGAAGGGACGCGGCTGACCGCCAGCGGCAGTGCTGCCGGTGCCATAACGAGTAATGCTCATGGGTGTTTCTCCTGATTACAAAACAAAAATTAGAACCGCGTGCTTTTCAAGAATTCGGCCAGACGCGGTGACTGCGGGCGCTCGAACAGCTCCTTGGGAGGCCCCTGCTCTTCGATCCGCCCCTGATTCATGAACACGATCTTGTCCGAGACCTCGAAGGCGAACCGCATCTCGTGGGTCACCAGCAACATGGTCATGCCGTCTTCGGCCAGGCCCTTGATCACGTTGAGCACTTCGCCGACCAGTTCCGGGTCGAGGGCCGAGGTGACTTCGTCAAACAGCATCAGGCTCGGGTTCATCGCAATCGCCCGGGCAATCGCCACGCGCTGTTGCTGACCGCCGGACAACTGGCCGGGAAAGTGATTGCGCCGCTCCAGCAGGCCGACGCGCTCCAGCCATTTCTCGGCGAGTACCACGGCTTCGTCCTTGTGCATCTTTTTCACCTTGAGCAAGCCCAGGGTGACGTTCTGCAACGCGGTCAGATGCGGGAACAGATTGAATTGCTGGAACGCCATGCCGGTCATCGCGCGATGCCGGGCGATGACCTTTTCCGCGTGACGCACGCGCTTGCCGTTGACCTCGTCATAACCGATCGATTCACCGTCGAGCAGAATCTGCCCGCCCTGAAATTCCTCGAGCATGTTCACGCAGCGCAGCAGTGTGGTCTTGCCCGAACCGCTGGAGCCGATCAGCGTTACGACATTGCCGCGCTGCATGCTCAGGTCGACACCTTTGAGCACTTCGACCGCGCCGTACTGTTTGTGCAGGCCGCGAATGTCCAGCAGCGCCTGATCCTGTGGGGAAACTTGAACTTGAGTCATGGCAAGGCCACCCGCTTTTCAATGTGCCGGCCGAGTAATTCGATGCCGAAGTTGATGACGAAGAACAGAAAACCGGCGAACAGATAGAATTCCAGGGTCATGAAATTCCGGGCAATCACCTGCTGCGTACTGAGCAGCAACTCGGCCACGCCGATCACCGAGAGCAAGGTCGAGGCCTTGACGATTTCGGTGGACGAGTTGACCCAGGTCGGCAGGATCTGCCGCAATGCCTGAGGCAACAGCACGTAACCGAGGGACTGGTAAAACGTCAGGCCGATGGCTTTGCCCGCTTCCATCTGCCCGCGTGGCAACGCCTGCAGCGCGCCGCGAACAATCTCGGCGACGTGCGAGCCGCAAAACAGCGTCAGCCCCAACGCACCGGCCTGAAATGCGCTGATCTGCCAACCCAGCGCCGGCGCCATGTAGAAGCAGGCCAATACCAATACAAACACCGGCGTACCGCGAATCAGGTCGACGTAAAGGCGAAACGGCGCGCGCATCCACAAGCGCCCGTAAGTCAGCACCAATCCGGCAACAACGCCGAGCAAGGTACCGAGCACGATCGCCAGCGCCGACACTTGCACACTGGTCAGAAAACCCTGCCAGAGTGGCTCGCGTGCTACCCATAATTCATGCAGCCAGTTGGGTGATTCGTACATCGCAAGCTCCTATCGGCGGATCGCCAGACGCTGCTCGAGATAACGCAGCAGCATGGCAATGAGGTAACAGGCCGCGACATACAGCGCCGTGGTCACCAGCCAGGTTTCGATCACCCGGTAGCTTTCGACGTTGATCTTGCGCGCGTAGTAGGTCAGCTCTGGCACCGCAATCGCAGCCGCCAGCGAAGTGTCCTTGAACAGCGAAATGAAGTTGTTCGACAGCGCCGGCAAGACGTTGCGCAGCATCACCGGCACGGTGACGTAGGCCTTGACCTGCCACTCGCCCAGCCCGATCGCCAGCCCGGCTTCGCGCTGGCCTTTGGGAATGCTCAGCAAGCCGCCACGAAACACTTCGGTCAGATACGCGCCGGCGTACAACGACAGCGTGATGATGAACGAGGGAATCTTGTCCAGCCGGATGCCGAGGCTTGGCAGGGCAAAGTAGATCAACAGGATCAACACCAGAATCGGCGTATTGCGCACCACCGTGACGTACACCGAGGCCAGCACCCGCAACGCGCGATGCTTCGACAGCAAGGCAAACGCCATCAGCAGGCCGATCACGCAACCGATGGCGATCGACACCAGCGCCAGTTGCAGGCCCAGACCGAGACCTGCCAGCAAGGTGTCGAAATCTCGCCACACGGCGGCAAAGTTCAACTGATAATTCATGGTCAGCAGTACCTTGAGCGAGGCGACGGCAATCGCCCCGCTCTCACGGGATCATTTGAATTCAACAGGGAAACCGATGGCCGGCGACGGCAGATCAACGCCAAACCACTGCTTGAAAGACGCGGCGTAGGTCGGGAATTCAACCCCGGTCATGGCCTCGTGCAGCGCGGTGTTGACGAAGTTCAGCCAGTCCTGATCGCCACGTTTCACCGCGCAGGCGTAGGTCTGCGGGCTCCAGGCGTACGCCGGGCTGCGATAGCGGCCAGGGTTCTGCACCATCAGGTATTTGACCGAAGACTGATCGGTGGCCGCCGCGTCGGCACGGCCAGAGTTCACTGCCTGATACATCAGATCGACGCTGTCGTACTGGTCGACCTTGGCTTTGGGCAACGCCTGATGCACCAGTTCCTCGGCGTAGACGTTTTGCAGCACAGCAACGGTGACGTCGTCGCCCGCCGCTTGCAGGTCTTCGATTTCCTTGTACTTGCTGTTGTTCGGCAACAACAGGCCAACACCTTCGCGGTAGTACGGCAAGGTGAACGCCACTTGCTGCGCACGGCTGGCGGTAACGGTGATGAACTGGCAGCTCATGTCGACCTTGTCGGTGAGCAGATTGGGAATCCGCGCATCCGACGACTGCACGACGAACTCGACCTTGCTCGGGTCGTTGAACAGACCTTTGGCCACCATCCTGGCGATATCGATATCGAAGCCCTGCAACTTGCCGTCAGCACCCTGAAAGTGCCACGGCGCGTTGGTGCTCCCCGTGCCGACAATCAATTTGCCGCGAGCCAGGACACTGTCGAGCTTGCTCTCGGCAGCCTGGGCCAGGCCCATCACGGTGGATGAAGCTGCAAGAACGAAAACACACGCTTTGAACAACGAAGGACGGCGATGCATGGCAAGCACTCCAGAATGGTGTTTATTCCGCTATACCGGAACACGGTTTGTTACTACGGAATAGACAGCAGAAAGTGTGCCATAGCTTTGGCAACAAAACCCAGGTCTTCGGAAACATTAATCGGTTCAACAAGTTAGCTCGCGGATCTGCGCGAGACTATTGCCGGTAGAGATTTGACCTTCGCTACTGAAGGCAACCGATTGGGAAGTAACGTCACATTCAAGGGCATGTGCGCGACCGATTGATGCACAGATAAAGCAGTGAATCGACGTTGGAAAATGGCTTGACCGTAAGTGACCGCTCATCGGATTTGCCGCTCGACCTGTCAGAGTTGACAGTTGTCGACCGGTGAATTGAAAGGCCTACTGGTTTGGACCAAACGGGTCAAGAACCGAACTTGCAATCTCAATAAGGACTTTTGAAATGGCCAATCTGATTAAAAATGGTGATTTTGCGAATCAAGGCGATCACTGGACAGCAACAACCCCGAATAACGTCAGTTACGTAAATGGTCTCTGCATCATCGCGCCTCCTGACTCCATCAGTCAGGACGTTCTCCTAGGCAGTGAGGGCGGCGGTAAATTCATGATCTCGGCAAGAATGAAAACACTGCCTGGCTATGCGGGTCGCATCACTGTGCAACCACTTCCGACAGGCAACCCGGTTCAACTTACCGTCGCAGGTAATCAAGCCTGGACGATCAAGTTCCAAGAGTTCGACGCCCCTCTCGCGACACTCAAGTTCACGGTGAAGGTAGAATGCGATGACGGTACGTTTGATGAACTTGGCTCTTATTTCAGCGATGTAACGCTATCCAAGCTGCTCTAAGCCAAAACTCTTGAAAGCGAGCTTTCATCTCGTGACGGCTCGCTTTCTCCGTGAACGCATCACCACTGCATTCCGAAAAAGGGAGTTTCCAATGGACTCGACAACCCCTTTCGCCGTCTTGCCGGCCACCTACCGCAAAGCCCTGAAAACCTGGCGTCCAGTCATTCTGTATTTCGCCAACGAGCACTGCCCCGCGTGCGAATGGGCCGGGCCGATTTTTCGCCAGACTGCCGAACCCTACCGCCACCGTGCCAACGTTTACATGCTCGACACCCGTCAGTCGCCGCGCCATCCGCTGGTCACCGGCACACCCACGGTGCTGTTCTACAAGGATGGCAAGTTGCTGAAAAAGCTCAAGGGCATCGGAACCGAAGAGACGCTTGCAAAGGACTTTGCCCGGCATGTCGGCAAGACCAAGGCGCCAGCCGCAGCGGCGCGTAAGCCTGAGCATGATCTGGTCTGGTTGCGCCGGGCGCTGCGGTCGTTGTGTATGGTTGATCGTGCCCGTCACCGGCTGATCGGATAAGCGGGAAGCTCACTCTCGCCAAACAGCACTGACAAACGTGCACACGAACCGGGATTGGACAACTGCCCATCCGACTGCTTTGCTCTTGAGCGAACACGCAGCGCTACAGCCTTGGGGCGTGTGGCCGCTGCCAACAAAACGAGCAGCAGGACAAGCATGTTCGAAACCCTGGAAGCGCAGGCTCTGAAGGAAAGCGCATCGGCGCCGTTGAGGAACGAGTTTCTTCAGCGAGAGTTCGAGCGGCTGAAGCCCTTCAGTCTGTTGATTTACGTCGTCAACATTTTCATGTGGCTGCTGTTCGACCTGATTGTCAGCTTCCTGGGGGGACAAGGCTTCACCTGGCGCTCGATGGTTTTTCTTGGCGCCTTCGGTGTTTTGACGCTGGTCCTCGCGTTTACCCGCAAAGCTGCACATTTCGATGTACTGACCGTACTGTTGGCGCTGGGCCTGACAGTGGGCGTGCGGATGATCGTTGACGGTCTGCCACCAGCGGAGCACAGTTCGTGGCTGATGCTCGCCACTGCTAGCCTGCTGTACAGCGTTTCGGTATTGCCGTTGCGGCGGTGGGCGTTTCTCGCCGTGCAGGTCGTTATCTGGCTGGTCCTTAACCCGTTTCTCGGTACCAGCACCGAACTGAATGAACTGCGCGGCGTATTGACGGCCTGCTACAGCGTGTTTCTGTGCGCGCTGACCCTGTACGCGTTTTTGAAATTTCGCGAAGCGCGGTTCAGCAACTACATCATGTCCAGGTTGTTGCTGGATCAGGCATACAACGATCCGCTGACGCAAATTCCCAACCGCCGCGCTTTCATGACGCACGCGCAGCAACGCCTGCAAGCGACACCGCGGGACCACGATCATTTCCTGATGATGATCGACATCGACAATTTCAAGAAGGTCAACGACACCTATGGCCACGACATTGGCGACGAAGTACTCAAGCGCGTCGCCGCTGATATCAAAACCGTGATGGCCGAATTCGACTATGCGCGGCTAGGGGGTGAAGAATTCGCGATTTATCTGCCGGCCGTCCGGCGCGATGATGCTGCCGGGCTTGCCACCGAGCTGTGCCGGTTGGTACGTGAACAGCCTGCCGAGCACCCGGTCACCATCAGCATCGGCATTACCCGGGTTGAAGATGGCGACACGTTGAATCAGGCATTGATCAAGGCTGATGCGGCGTTGTATGAGTCAAAGCATACCGGCAAGGACCGGTACACCTTTCATTCATGACAGCTGCGTCGCCTGGCCGGTCGCCATCGCTGGCAGGCCAGCTCCCACAGGGACGGGCAAGGCATTCGATCTGAAGCAAACACAAAACCTGCTGGCGACGGCGGAGGGTCAGGCAACGACCATCGCAATCATGCAGCGGCGCGCTCCAGCAACACTCGCGTGACCCGTCGTTCTTCCACCGCCTTCACCGTCAAATGCCAACCTTCGTATGCCAGCCGGTCGCCTTTCATTGGCAAGCGATCCAGCAGACTCATCACCAACCCGGCCATGGTTTGATAATCCTCGGTCGGCTCGGCCGCGAACCCGGTACGTTGGCGCACTCGGGCCAGTGGTAGCGCACCGCTGACCAGAAAACCGCCCTGCTCCTCCAGCACGTCCGGGCCTTCGATCTCGCTGGCGTCGGGCAGCTCACCGGCAATCGATTCGAGAATATCGGTCATGGTCAGCACGCCGACAAAATCACCGAATTCGTTGACCACGAACGCGATGTGCGTCGAAGCGGCGCGCATCTGTTCCAGTGCATTGAGGATCGAATAGCTGTCGAGCAGGTTGACGGTCTGGCGCGCCAGTTGCTCCAGGTTCGGCTCGGCGCCGGCCAGATAGTCCTTGAGCAGTTCCTTCTTGTGCACAAAGCCCAGCGGCTCATCCACTGCGCCGTTGCGTATCAGCGGCAAGCGCGAGTAGGACGAATGCATCAACTTCGTGCGAATCGTCTCCGCGTCATCGGCCAGATCAATCGCGTCGACATCGGCGCGGACCGTCATCAACTGGCGAATCGGTCGCTCGGCCAGTTGCAGCACGCCGCTGATCATCACCCGCTCGCGACGGTCGAACAGCTCGGCACTCGGCGCGTCACCGTTGTCGAGCAGGTCGGAGATTTCTTCACCGACCTCTTCCGCGGCCAGAGTGCGACCGCCTAGCAAGCGCAACACCGCATGGGCCGTGCGCTCACGCAGCGGGCGCAGGCCCTGCATCGAGCGTTTGCGGCGCGCCCGGGCAATCTGGTTGAACACCTCGATCAGGATCGAGAAACCGATGGCCGCATACAGGTAACCCTTCGGAATATGGAACCCCAGACCTTCGGCGGTCAGGGCGAAACCGATCATCATCAGAAAGCCCAGGCACAGCATGATCACCGTCGGGTGCGCATTGACGAAACGGGTCAGCGGCTTGCTGGCGACGATCATCAGACCGATGGAAATGATCACCGCGATCATCATCACCGCCAGTTCATCGACCATGCCCACCGCCGTAATCACCGCATCGAGGGAGAACACCGCGTCCAGCACCACGATCTGCGCAACGATGGGCCAGAACAGCGCGTACGCCGCGTTGGTGGTGCGTTCACCGACATGGCCTTCGAGCCGTTCGTGCAATTCCATGGTGGCCTTGAACAGCAGGAACACGCCGCCAAACAGCATGATCAGGTCACGCCCGGAGAAGCTTTTGCCCAATACCTCAAACAGCGGCTGCGTCAGCGTGACCAGCCAGGAAATGCTCGCCAGCAGACCCAGACGCATGATCAACGCCAGCGACAGACCGATGATTCGTGCGCGGTCGCGCTGATGCGGCGGCAGTTTGTCCGCGAGGATCGCGATGAACACCAGGTTGTCGATACCCAGCACCAGCTCCAGCACGATCAGTGTCAACAAGCCCAACCAGGCTGTGGGATCCGCTAACCATTCCATAAAACGTCTCGATCTCTCTCAGTGAATTCAGGCTGCCGGACACGACAAAGCGCAACGCGAAGGCTCAAGAGCCGCATTGGCAAAGATAGTTGGTAGTCGAAAAACCGGATGCTGCGCGAGCATCAAGACCGCGCCGTGGCGCGAGGAGACGGAAAAACCGGGGGGCTCCGACAGGGTGTTCATGCAAATCCTGAATGAAAAATGGCCTTGGAGCGTACAACTTCGAGACACATTTCCCCCAGTGGCAAATCATTTCAAGATCTGTACGAATGAGCTGACGGCCGTACGCGAGCGGGCTCACCAAGCGGCCGTCAATGCGCAGCCAGCTCATCGATGTGCCGATAGTCGGCGCCCAGCGCTTCGGCAAGTACCTGCGCCCGGCCCAGGCGAATCGGTCCGCGCTCGATATCCACCAGCAATCCCGGGCAGTCCAGCGTTGGCAGTCCGGAGCAATGCTTCAAACGCCCGTCCGTTATCACCAGCAATCGCTGCTGTTCGGCCGGAAAACGCTTGCGCCGTTGCCCCAGCCATTGCTGCGCCTGCAGCAGCGCCGCGAGCAACGGCGTGCCACCACCGGCCCCCAATGCTTGCAGCCACGCTTGCAAGCCGCTGGAGGCTTTGAGTCCCTGCACTTGCCATTTCGGCGTAGAACCACTGGCGGTCAACAAAGCGAGCCGCGCGCGCTGGCGGTAGGCATCGTCGAACAATTGCGCGAGCAGACCTTTGGCATCGCTCAGCGCCTGATGCCGTCGAGTCGAAGCCGAGGCGTCGACGATCACCAGCCACAATTCATGGGGCGAGCGGGTGCGCAGTTGAAACAGCAGATCTTCACGCAGCTGTGGCCGTCCGTTTATCAACGTGCCGGGCCAGTTCACCGAGCCGCTGCTGGCGCTCTGGCGTTTCCCTAGACGTCCATTGTCGAGCCGTCCGGCGCGGGGTCTGGCATTCGCCCCCGCGTCGGATCGGGGGCGAATGCCTAGGGCTTTTTTGGCCAGACGGGCACTTCTCGTCGAGTGCCGGTGGCGAGCGCGGGCGCTGGCATATCGCCCCATTGGCCCTGCCCTTCGCTCGCCGTGCTCTGTGCCTGATTGGGCACCTGCGGCGGTTGTTGTGGCTGTTGGGGGCTCGGCGCCGACGGTTCGCGACGGCGATGGCGCAGGGCAAATTCGGCCACGGCATCGATATCTTCCTCGCCAATCTGCGTCGCCCCACGCCATGCCGCGTGAGCGCGGGCTGCGCGCAGCCACACCAGATCCGCGCGCAAACCATCCACGCCAGCGGCGAAACAACGCTCGGTAATCTGCGCCAGCGCGGCATCGTCCAGCTCAATATCAGCCAGCGCAATCCGCGCGCTTTCGCAGCGTTCACGCAGGTTCTGCTGCGCGGCGGCCCAATGCGCGCAGAAGGCTTGCGGATCGCTGTCGAAATCCAGCCGCCGACGGATGATCTGGCCGCGCTCGGTCGGTTGCGTGTGGCCACTGAGGGCGACGTTCAGACCGAACCGATCAAGCAGCTGCGGGCGCAACTCGCCCTCTTCCGGGTTCATCGTGCCGATCAGGACAAATTTTGCTGAATGACGATGGGAAATCCCGTCACGTTCGATCAGGTTGGTGCCGCTGGCGGCGACGTCGAGGAGCAGGTCGACCAGGTGATCGGGCAACAGATTGACTTCATCGACATAGAGCACGCCGCCGTCAGCCTTGGCCAGCACGCCGGGGGAAAACTGCGCGCGCCCGTCGCTGAGGGCAGCGTCCAGATCGAGGGTGCCGACCAGACGTTCTTCGGTCGCGCCCAGGGGCAAGGTGACGAACTGGCCGCTGGCGAGCAAGTCCGCAAGGCCGCGGGCCAGGGTCGATTTGGCCATGCCGCGCGGGCCTTCGATCAGCACGCCGCCGATTTTCGGGTCGATGGCGGTGAGGCACAGGGCGAGCTTGAGGTCATCGGCGCCGACCACGGCGGAGAGGGGAAAATGTGGAGTGTCGGTCATTGGTGGGGTCTCTGGCGTGGTCGTGGGTGTTCTTTAATGTTTTGGGGTGTCGTTTTAAAGCCCCTCACCCTAGCCCTCTCCCAAAGGGAGAGGGAACTGATTCGGGTGTTCTTGCACGTTGCGCCGACCTGAATTATCGAGTTGAACTCAGGCCCGAAAGCCAACACAAATCGGCTCCCTCTCCCTCCGGGAGAGGGCTGGGGTGAGGGTTGGCCTTCAGAGGCGCTATCCATCTTCCTCGATATCCAGCAACAAATTCTCCAGCGCTTCCTTATAAGCCCCCGGCTCCTGCCACATGCCGCGCTGCTGCGCTTCGAGCATGCGCTCGGTCATGTCGCGCAGCGCATGCGGATTGTGCTCGCGGACAAACTCCCGCGTCTGCGGATCAAGCAGATAGGCGTCGGCCAGCAGCGCATATTGATGATCGTCGATCAATTGCGTGGTCGCGTCGAAGGCAAACAGATTATCGACCGTGGCGGCCATCTCGAACGCGCCTTTATAGCCGTGGCGCTTGACCCCGTCGATCCATTTCGGATTGGCCGCGCGTGAACGGATCACCCGGTTCAGCTCTTCTTTCAGAGTGCGAATTTTCGGCAAATCGGGTTGGCTATGATCGCCGTGATAACTCGCCGCCGCTTGCCCGCTCAGGCTTTCCACGGCGGCGAGCATGCCGCCCTGGAACTGGTAGTAATCGTTAGAGTCGAGCAAGTCATGCTCGCGATTGTCCTGATTCTGCAGCACCGCCTGCACCTGACTCAGACGCTGGACGAACTGTTCGCGGGCGGCGGTACCCTCGTCGGCGCCGCCATAGGCGTAAGCGCCCCAGTTCAGATACACCTCGGCGAGGTCTTCGCGGCTCTGCCACAGACGACCGTCGATTGCACCCTGCACGCCAGCGCCGTAAGCACCCGGTTTGGCGCCGAAAATGCGCCAGCCGGCCTGCCGCCGCGCGGTGTCTTCGTCGACGCCGGACTGACGCAGCGCTTCGCGCTCGGCGCGCACTTTCGCCGCCAGCGGATTGAGGTCATCCGGCTCGTCCAGCGCTGCGACCGCTTGCACGGCGGCGTCGAACAAGCGGATCAGGTTGGCAAACGCATCGCGGAAAAATCCCGAGACGCGCAACGTCACATCGACGCGAGGGCGATCCAGCAGGCTCAGCGGCAGAATCTCGAAATCATCGACCCGCTGACTGCCGGTGGCCCACACCGGGCGCACGCCCATCAATGCCATGGCCTGGGCAATGTCGTCACCGCCGGTGCGCATGGTCGCGGTGCCCCAGACCGACAGCCCGAGCTGACGCAGGTGATCGCCGTGATCCTGCAAATGCCGTTCGAGAATCAAGGTCGCCGACTGGAAACCGATGCGCCATGCCGTGGTGGTCGGCAGATTGCGCACGTCCACCGAATAGAAATTGCGCCCGGTCGGCAGCACGTCGAGACGCCCGCGACTGGGCGCGCCGCTCGGGCCGGCGGGGACGAAGCGGCCGCTGAGGGCGTCGAGCAGACCGCGCATTTCTGCCGCGCCGCAGGCGTCGAGGCGTGGGGCGATGACCTCACGCAAATGCTCGATGATTGCCCCAACCTCAGCCCACCCGGACCCCTGTGGGAGCGAGCCTGCTCGCGAAAGCGGCGTGTCATTCAACAATGACTTATCAGACCCGGCGCATTCGCGAGCGGGCTCGCTCCCACAGGAATCCCTCAGGGATTCGAAGATCAGATGTGTGGCAAACAATTCCAGGCGTTCGCGGGTGTCGCCGGCGGTGCGCCAGGCTTCATCGGTGAGGATTTGCAGTTCGTCTGGGCGCGGGCCGGTCCATGGCTCGGCCAGGGCGCAATCCAGCGGATCGAAACCTAGTTCAAAGGCTTTTGCCAACGCGCGCAACAGGCTCGACTGCGCGCCCTTGCCATCCCCGCGCGGAATCCGCAGCAAGGCCAGCAAGGTATCGATGCGCAAACGCCCGCTCGGCGATTCGCCGAAAATATGCAGGCCGTCGCGAATCTGCGATTCCTTCAAATCACACAGATACGTATCCAGACGCGGCAACCAGATCGCCGCATCGGCGTCACTGTCCAGCGCGGCGTCGAGTTGCAGTTCGCGGTCGATTTGCGTGTCGCGCACCAGTTGCAGAATGTCGCGCTGCAATTCCCGGGCGCGGCGCGGGTCGAGCAACTGCGCTTCGTAATACTCGTCGGCGAGCAGTTCGAGATTGCGCAACGGCCCGTAGGTTTCGGCGCGGGTCAGCGGCGGCATCAGATGGTCAATGATCACCGCTTGCGTGCGCCGTTTGGCCTGAGCGCCCTCGCCCGGGTCATTGACGATGAACGGGTAGATATTCGGCAACGGCCCGAGCAATGCGTCCGGCCAGCAGTGTTCCGACAGGCCGACGCCTTTGCCCGGCAGCCATTCGAGGTTGCCGTGCTTGCCGACATGGATCACGCCATGGGCGCCGTAGGTGTTGCGCAGCCAGAAATAGAACGCCAGATAAGCGTGCGGCGGGACCAGATCGGGGTCGTGATACACCGCGCTCGGGTCGACCTGATAACCGCGTGCCGGCTGAATGCCGACGAAGGTCAGACCGAAACGCAGACCGGCAATCATCATGCGTCCGTCGCGGCACATCGGGTCGTTGTGCGGCGCGCCCCAACGCGCAATCACGGCGGCGCGATTGGTTTCAGGCAGCGCGTCAAACATTGCCAGATAAGCGTCCATCGCCAGGCTTTGCTGGCACGGGCGCAGGTCAATCGTGTCGAGGTCATTGCTGACACCGCCAAGCAATTGCTGGATCAACTCGGTGCCGCTGCCTGGCAACCCGGCCGAAACCGGATAGCCCTCGGCCTGCAACGCACGCAGGATATTCAGCGCTGCCGCTGGCGTGTCGAGGCCGACACCGTTGCCGATGCGCCCGTCGCGGGTCGGGTAGTTGGCGAGGATCAGCGCGATGCGCTTTTCGCTGTTCGGCACCCGCGCCAGATCAGTCCAGCGCCGCGCCAGTTCAGCAACAAAATCCATGCGCTCGGGTTGTGCGCGATAACACACCACATCGGACTGGCTGCGCTCGCTGCGCCAGGCCAGATCCTTGAAGCTGATCGGCCGGCTGATGATGCGCCCGTCAAGTTCCGGCAAGGCAATGTGCATGGCCAGATCGCGCGGGCCAAGGCCTTGCTCGCTGTCGCGCCAGCCGGGCTCATTGTCTTGAGCGCAGATCGCCTGGATCACCGGGATATTGCGGCGAAACGGTCGCAGGTGCGGCGCTTCGGGGCTGGACTGGGCAAAACCGGTGGTGTTGAGGATCACCCCCGCCTCGACTTGGTCCAGCCAATCCTCGACCACCGTCAGGCAGCCGGGTTCTTTCAGACTGGCCACGGCGACGGGCAACGGATTCAGTCCCGCGGCCTGCAGACGCTGGCAGAACACATCGATGAACGCAGTGTTCGCCGCTTGCAGGTGCGAGCGGTAAAACAGCAGCGCCACGACCGGTTGTGCGGGCAGCCATTCGGCCTGCCAGTCACTCAGTGTCGCGGTGGTCTTGTTCGGATGATAAATCGCCGTGCGCGGCAGGGCTTGCGGCTCGTCCCACGGGTACTCGCGGGCGAACCAGCGATTGCCTAGGCAACGGAAGAAATCCAGCGCATTGCCCAAGCCGCCCTGACGCAAGAACTGCCAGAGACGATCACGATCTGCTGCGCTGACGGTGCTCAAGTCACTCAGTTCAGGATCGGGACGATCGTCGCCCGGCACCAGAATCACTTGCACGCCGCGTTCAGACAGTTCCACGAGACGCTCGACGCCATAGCGCCAATAGGCGATGCCGCCGTGCAGCGAAATCAGAATCACCTTGGCGTGACGCAACACTTCATCGACATACAGATCGACCGAGGCGTGATTCTGCACCTGCATCGGGTTGGCCAGACGCAGGCTCGGGTAGTCCGGCGGCAACTGCTGCGCCGCTTCGGCGAGCAGCGCGAGGCTGGAATCGCCGCTGCACAGGATCACCAGCTCGGCGGGCGTCTGGCCAAGGTCGGCAATGTTGTCATCCGAGACGAAACCGCCGGGTTGGGTCCTGAGCAGGTGCATGGCTTACACGCTGAGCGCGGCGCGCAGTTGCGCTTCGAGTTGCGTCGCATCGAGTTCCTGACCGATCAATACCAGCCGCGTTACGCGCGCTTCGTCGGCGCCCCACTGACGGTCGAAATGTTTGTCAAAGCGCGTACCCACGCCTTGAATCAGCAAGCGCATCGGCTTGTTCGGAATCGCCGCGAAGCCTTTGACGCGCAGGATGCCGTGCTGCACCACCAGTTGCGTCAGCGCGTCGAGCAGCAGGCTTTCGTCGGCTTGCGGCAGTTCGATGGAGATCGAGTCGAAGGCGTCATGGTCGTGGTCATCGTGATCGTCATCACCGTCGTGATGATGGTCGTGGTGACTGTGCCGGCTGTCGATGTGCTCTTCGGAACCGGCGCCGAGGCCGATCAGCACGTCCAGCGGCAGACGGCCGTTGCTCGCTTCGATGATTTTTACTGCGGGCGGCAGCTCTTCCGCGACTTCAGCCCGGACGCGCGCGAGATCTTCGGCGCTGGTCTGGTCGGCCTTGTTGAGGATCACCAGATCGGCGCTGGCCAGTTGGTCGGCGAACAGTTCGTGCAGCGGTGATTCGTGATCAAGGTTCGGGTCGAGTTTGCGCTGCGCATCGACCTGATCCGGGAACGCGGCGAAGGTGCCGGCGGCCACGGCCGGGCTGTCGACCACCGTGATCACCGCATCAACGGTGCAGGCGCTGCGGATTTCCGGCCACTGGAAGGCTTGCACCAACGGTTTTGGCAAGGCCAGCCCCGACGTTTCGATGAGAATGTGATCGAGATCGCCGCGTCGCGCGACCAGTTCGCGCATCACCGGGAAGAACTCTTCCTGCACCGTGCAGCACAGGCAGCCGTTGGCCAGTTCGTAAACGCGGCCGCTGGCTTCTTCTTCGGTGCAGCCGATGGTGCATTGCTTGAGGATTTCGCCGTCGATGCCCAGCTCGCCGAACTCATTGACGATCACCGCGATACGCCGGCCCTGGGCGTTGTCGAGCATGTGCCGCAGCAACGTGGTTTTGCCCGAACCGAGGAAACCGGTGACGATGGTGACAGGGAGTTTGGCCAGTGTTTTCATCGGTATGCCCTTTGGCAAGCGGCGGGCATACGGGACGAGAACCGGAAACGCGCAGGCGCGCCGGAAGTATTCGCCACCGGATCACCCCGCCCGGTTGAAAGTGAGAATCTGTGACGAGGCAGGTCTCCTGGCTGACAGTGTTCAGGCGCCGGGCCTGGCGTTCGCTGCGCCTTCCCGCGGGCTCGTGGATTGAGCTGGCAGTGGCGTGGCAGCGAACATCACTGTTCACAGTTGCGGGGGCAGCCGCGGCTTTGACCGCGTTCCCTTCTTAGCTTCGACAGATGTCGAAGAACCTCGAAGGCGCAAGGCTACGCATGGGTTGATGATGGGTCAATGCTTTGGTTTCGTGGATATTCACTCCTGCCCGAAATTGACTCAAACCCACCTACATGCTCTCCTGTGCGCCTTGTTACGGGTGCCCTTCACAGGGTGAAACGGGAAACCGGTGAATCATGTGCTTTACTCAGAGCCATGTCAGTCCGGTGCTGCCCCCGCAACGGTAAGCGAGCGAAGCGTCAAAGCCACTGTGCCAACGGCATGGGAAGGTGACGCTTGCAGGTCGGCCAGGCGCCAACCCCTCGTGAGCCCGGAGACCGGCCCGCAACACACAGTGCGCAATCGGCGTCACTGGACATAACAAACCCGCGGTGGGCGGGCGCTGTTCGTACCTCTGCGTGTCCGTCACGCAGGGTCCGCATGCGTTCGACTGCCCCTGACACTTCATAGGGAAGCGCCATGTCGATCATCAGCAGCACCGCCAGCAAAACGGACAAAATCGCCAGCACCACCACCCTGAGCCAACGCCTGATCGCGGCAGCCTTCGCCTCGATTCTCGGCGCGGGCCTGGTGTATTTCGCCGGTTTTTCGCATATCGAAGCGGTGCACAACGCAGCTCACGATACCCGCCACAGCGCTGCGTTTCCTTGCCACTGAGACCTCCCGACATGATCAAGCGAATTGCGCAAACCGCAGGTTTCAGCGGCCTGCTGGCCGCCCTGCTGCTCACACTGCTGCAAAGCTTCTGGGTCTCACCGCTGATTCTGCAGGCAGAAACCTACGAACAATCCGAGCCGGTCGCCGAAGTCCACGAACACGCGGCCGGCACTGCGGCGCACAGCCATGATGGCGACGCCTGGGAGCCTGAGAACGGCTGGCAGCGCGTGGTTTCGACCACCGGTGGCAATCTGGTGGTGGCGGTTGGTTTCGCCCTGATGCTGGCGGGCCTGTACACATTGCGAGCGCCGCGCTCCGCCGCGCAAGGCTTGCTCTGGGGGCTGGCCGGATATGCCACGTTCGTGCTGGCGCCGACCCTGGGCCTGCCGCCGGAATTGCCGGGCACCGCTGCGGCTGATCTGGCGTCGCGGCAGATGTGGTGGATCGGCACTGCGGCCTCGACCGCCGTCGGCCTGTCGCTGATCGCCTTCAGCCGACACTGGCTGATGAAGCTGCTCGGTGTGGCGATTCTCGCCGTGCCGCATGTGATCGGCGCGCCGCAGCCGCTGGTGCATTCAATGCTCGCGCCCGAAGCGCTGGAAAGCCAATTCAAAATCGCTTCGCAGTTGACCAACGTGGCGTTCTGGCTGGCCCTGGGCCTGATCAGTGCGTGGTTGTTCCGCCGCAACAGCGATGGCCACTATCACGCATGAGCGATGACTGCGCAGCGTCGACACTGGTGGTCGGCCTCGGCTGCCAGCGCGGCTGTCCGACCAGCACGCTGCGCGCGTTACTCGACCAGGCCTTGCAGGCGCATGGCATTGAGCTCAAGTCGATCAAGGCCTTGGCCAGCATCGATTTGAAGCGCGACGAACCGAGCCTGCAGGAACTGGCCGCGCAACTGGCATTACCCCTGCTGTACTTCAGCAGCGAGGAACTGGCCGGTTACCAGTCCATGCTCAGCCATCAGTCGCAAATCGCTTATGAACGCACCGGCTGCTACGGCGTGGCGGAAAGCGCGGCGCTGGCGCTTGCAGAACAATTGCTGCAGGCGCCGGCAAAACTGCTGATCAGCCGACAAAAATACGCTCAGGCAACGCTGGCATTGGCCGGCGCCGCGTAAATCCTGATAATCGCCGCCATCCATCATGAGCAATCTTCATCTGAAGCGTTGTCGCGCCTCTTCTTCAAGGATTCAACGATGACCGTTTACTTCATCGGCGCCGGCCCCGGTGATCCGGAATTGATCACCGTCAAAGGCCAGCGGCTGATCCGCCAATGCCCGGTGATCATCTACGCCGGTTCACTGGTACCCGCCGCGGTGCTCGAAGGCCATCAGGCGCAAACCGTGGTCAACAGTGCCGAGCTGCACCTTGAACAGATCATCGAGCTGATCAAGACCGCGCATGCCAACGGTCGGGATGTCGCCCGGGTGCATTCCGGCGATCCGAGCCTGTATGGCGCAATCGGCGAACAGATTCGCTGTTTGCGCGAGCTTGATATCCCGTTCGAGATCGTTCCGGGGGTCACGGCCACCGCCGCCTGCGCGGCGCTGCTCGGTGCCGAACTGACTTTACCGGACGTATCCCAAAGCGTAATTCTGACCCGCTATGCCGATAAAACCGCGATGCCGGCCGGTGAAGAGTTGAGCAGCCTGGCCCGACATGGCGCGACCATGGCGATTCACTTGGGAGTCAATCATCTGGAGAAGATCATTCTCGAGTTATTGCCTCATTACGGCGCAGATTGCCCGATTGCGGTGATTCATCGGGCGACGTGGCCGGATCAAGACTGGGTGGTGGGCACGCTGGCGGACATTGCCGACAAGGTTGCCGCGAAAGGCTTTCGGCGTACGGCGTTGATTCTGGTCGGGCGGGTGTTGGGTAGCGAGGTGTTCAGTGAGTCATCGTTGTATCGGGCGGGGCATGCGCATTTATACAGGCCGTGAGTGGAACGCGGAGCGTCCCGGGCGGCGTTACCACGCAGAGCGTGGGAACGATCAAACATAACTGCAGGGCATAAAAAAACGGCGCTCACGGGGCGCCGTTTTTTCTGTTCGCAGCGAACGCCTTAGTAATAGGCGTTTTCTTTCTGCGTGTGGTCGGTCACGTCGCGCACGCCCTTGAGTTCCGGGATGCGCTCGAGCAGCGTGCGCTCGATGCCTTCCTTCAAGGTCACGTCGGCCTGGCCGCAGCCCTGGCAACCGCCACCGAATTGCAGCACGGCGATACCGTCTTCAACCACTTCGATCAGGCTGACCTGACCGCCGTGGCTGGCCAGCCCCGGGTTGATTTCGGTTTGCAGGTAGTAATTGATGCGCTCGTTGACCGGGCTGTCGGCGTTGACCATCGGCACTTTGGCGTTTGGCGCCTTGATGGTCAGCTGGCCGCCCATGCGGTCGGTGGCGTAATCGACCACGGCGTCGTCGAGAAACGCTTCGCTGAACGAATCGATATAAGCGGTGAAGCTTTTCAGCCCCAGCGCCGTGTCTTCAGGTTTTTCTTCGCCCGGCTTGCAGTAGGCAATGCAGGTCTCGGCGTACTGGGTGCCAGGCTGGGTGATAAAGACGCGGATGCCGATGCCCGGGGTGTTCTGCTTGGACAGCAGGTCAGCCAGGTAATCGTGAGCGGCGTCGGTAATGGTAATAGCGGTCATGGAAACTCCTCGCAGGCTTGGGCGCAGTTTACGCCAATCGGCGCGCGGGACAAAGTCCCAGTATTTTTGTCGGAAAAAGCCGGGCGTTTGCCCTCGCCCGCTCGCTGACGGTGGCGACAAGTGGGCGCTTGACCGGCTGCTGCGCTGTTAACAAATGGAAACCCAAGCACATTCGGGCCCCTATATATGTATCCCTCAGCCGGTTTTCCATGCCCCTATATTCACGGCCTTCGACTATTTACCAGCCGCTACGGTTCAAAGGCCTTGAATGTCTACCTCGTTATCCCGTTTCTACAACAAGACGCCGCCTCGCAGATTGCAGGATCTCAACCACCTGATCAGCTACCTGCATGGGCTCGTCGACGATCAGTTCAACACGGATGCCCGTCAGCTCTATTACTACCCGCCCGCCGCCTCCGCGTTGGGGCGCGAGTGCAAAGAAGCATTCCGTGTCCTCAGGAAACTCGAAACAGACGAAGACTTCATCCAGCACCTGTCCACGCCTGCCACGGTCGATCATTCGTTGTTGGGCAAAGATTTCCTCTATGACCTGCTGTCTTTCCACCTGAGTTCGACCAGAACGCCCACGCCTGACCCCCCGGAAGTTTTCCCCATCGCCGGTTACTCGGTCACGCTGAGGGAAGTACCGCTGTATTGGTCCATCGACGTGGATGTCCTGCTGGACATCCATCGCAAGGTCGGCAACGGACTCAAAAGTGATGGTTCGGTGCGGCTCGACCTGGTGCTCGCCTGGTACACGCTGGTGCCCCGGCACCCTGCCACTTCTGCCGATTGGCAGCGCCTCCTGAACAATCTGGTCGAGCAACGCGCGTTATGGCTGCTCGGGCATCAAGGGCCAGTCAGCGATTTCGAGCATTTGTTCAGTGCCAATGGCGACGCCACGATCATGCGGGTGGTACGCAAGATCGAAGCCGAAACCTCACGGTGTTTGCTGGCAAATGTCGTACCGGTGAACAGCAATGGCAAATTCGAGAAGCTGGCCAACTCCACGCCGATAGCCCTTTTGCAGACAGCCCTGCAATCGCCGCACAACCTGCAACTGGCACAACGTATCGCCACGGAGCTGGACTGGTACGCCGCGCCAGACAAGCCAAACGGCCCGGCCAACGTACTGACAAAACTGTTATGGCGAGCGCTCTGGCTGAGTATCAAGCCGGGCCCGCATGGCAACGACCAGAACGAGTTGCAGATACTGATTGAGCCCGGCTGTCGCTACACGGCCATATACGAGTCATTGATCGAACACTTTCAACGATCGCTATCGGTCAGTCGGCCCATTGCGCTGTTAGCGGTGGCCATCATGAGAAGAAATGTGGCCAGCGAAGCGTGGGTCGAAGACATTCCCGAGGACCTTCCGTACGCCACATCCAGCGCCTGGGTCAACTTCAAGAGCGGTTTCATTCTCGCCGAATCGGTGGCGCCTGGCTCCTCGCGGCACATGACTTTTGAACAGTTGCTTAATCTGCCGGCAGAACACTTTCAGGCGTTTGCCCACGATATCGAACATCAGCGTCTGGTCGCTGCCGCCAAAGTCCGCCCGACCGTAGAGTGGGGAGCGGCGATGGGGTTGTACGCCATACGTCAGACGGCTTACCCAACCCGCGAAATAGAACAGGCGTTGAGCACGCTGGAACAGCATGAGCGAGAAATGGCCAATGCCCTGTCAAACCTCACGCTCCGACCCCCGAGTCGCTTTCGATATCCCTCTGAGGCGGCGTACGACGAGGCATTTGATGCGTGGCTGGCCACGCCACGAGCGGCCTACAAGAGCCTGATCAAAACATTGCTGGCGCAGTATCTGCCCGCATGCCGGGGCGACCTCGAGCGCGACGAAGTGAGGGTTTACTCGTTGCGCCTGCCGCTCAACGACACGCAGGTCGAACACGAGAACAAGACCAACACCGACGCGGTCCGTGCCCGCTGCGGGTTTATCCTGCAAATGGTCAACCCGGCTTATCCATGGAAGGCCCGCTACATTGAAGTCATCCCCCGTGCGGGTGTCGTGCGCCTGCGCAAGGATATTGATTCACTGAAAGTCGGCGGCGAGATCAAGGTCGAGACGGTTGGCTCGAGCAGTCGCAGCAGCCGCGGCTCCTTCAGAAAAGGCACCCGCCTGCCCTTTGACTGGGAAGCCTACCGCGACGGCGCCAAACCCAGAGCAGATCAGCATGCCAACCTGATTGCCGAGCAGGTCGGCGAGACGTTTGCCGCAGTTCCCATCGAACAGCGCGCGCCGGATGTAGCAACCCGTACCCTGCCCTTCGCGGCCAGTAACCTGACTTCTACCCGGGCAGAAAAACTGGCCGTGATGATTGCCCGCGAACTGTTTTATCGAGATGAGTCGGCGTTGCTCGAAGATACCCGCAAGGCCACGCGCAGCACGGATATCGGCAGGGATTTTCTCGAAGACCTGAACTTCTGGGGAAAAATGTTCGTACCCTTCTGGGCGGCCATCGACGATCTGGCATCCGGCGAGCCTCAGCGCATCGAGAGCGGCGGGCTTGGCCTGTTCACCGATATTGTGTCGTTTGGCCTGCCGATTGGCCGATACCTCGCCGGTTGTACGCGGGTGGTCAGCCTGGCAGGCAAGATTGGCCTGCGTCTCGCCTTGCCAAAATTTGCCAGCCTTACGCGAACCCTGTTGATCTCGACGCTGCGCGAACTCAACCCGCTGGAGTCAGTGTTGGCGGTGCTCAGGCTCGGGCGCTTCACGCTGCGCAAGGTTGGCGCTGCGGTCATGCGTCAGGCACGCCTTGGCATTGCCCAACTGCGCGATGGTACGGTGACCGCTCAGCACTTGATCGCGGTTGACCCGACCACCTGGAAACCGCGCCTGCCCGGTGACCGGCTGTGTACGGTCGAGGGGATCGCCAATATTCCCATGCGCAACGTCGGCAGCGTCGACATGGCGGACTATCGGCTCATCGATGCGCTGACGAACCAGGCTTTCGGCCCGCGCTATCGCGAGCCAGTGACGGTCATGAGCAACAGCAGCCCGTTGCTGCGTCCCTACGCGGTCAAACCGCATTGGATTGCCGGCCTCAAAGCCGACGCGCGAGGGATCTTTTTCCGCCCTGGATACAACCAGAAGTTCATTTGCAATATCGATGAACACGGGATTGTCGCGGTTTACCAGATACGTGAAAACTCCTATGGATTCATTCAGGAAACCGCGCAAACCGGGGAAAACAGCTTTTCCGTGGTACTGGTCAATCCGAAAAACAACCGTGACCTGTCGATCAACCTCTCATCGGTGCAGCCCGGCCATTGGTACAGCCGGGAAATCCGGGTCAGAGGCGGCGCGCCGGATGATCCGAACGTGATAACACCCTTGCATCTGCAGCAGTGGTCGCAGTTCAGCGAGCACGTGCTGGAGGTCACCCTTGGGGCATTCGCGAAGAAACATCGGCTGGACCCGGCCGCTTTCAGGCAATTCGTCCACACACAAGGGCAATTGAAACCGCTGGGCCAACAAATACTGGATCGGGCCGACACTGCGCGTACGGTCGTTACCTACGAACATCTGCGGGACTGGCGCAGCCTGTCGCAGGAAGCCCGCAACACCCTCAGCCGCGAAGGCTTCGCCGCCACGCACAATCTTGACCCGCAGGACTTCGTTTCCCACGTCAACAGCGATGGGTCGTTCCGGGCTCCGGGCAAGGTGCTGGAGAAATATGCCCATAACCAGGCATTCACGCCTTTGACCGCAGAACATATCGAGCAATGGCGTGTGCGTTACATCGCTACCGGGTCCGCCAGCACCATGAGTACGTTCCTCGATGACAACAATCTCGACCCGGTGCTCTGGTCAACGTTTGTCAATGATCGGGGCGAGTTGAGAAGTGCAGTCCCAGAGTGTTTGCAATTGGTCGCGGCCTCGGACTCAGCGCTCATGCGCGCTCGAAAGTCCCTTCCCCCCGGTTCGGGAATAAAATCCGCTTCGTGGCAAATGCCGCAGCCACCATCGCCTCGCGAAACAGGGCCACTTTCGCCGCCGACTGCTGGCAGTTCCAAACGACCTCGACTGGACAATGCTGCGCCAGACCACGCCCGCGCCGCGGACCTGACCCCTTCGCTTGGGCATCACATCAATAACGACGCCCCGATTCTTCAGGACCCGACGGATGTCAGGATCAGCCTGACGGGCAAACTGGAAGGTGATATCGACAACATAACCATCACCGAAACCAATCGCTTTCTTGCGGGGTTTGAGGGCCCCAGACTCAAGGAAATGACGCGCCGAATCACCGAAGACGTCCAGGATTGGATCAGGGATGAAGGCCGCCATCACGACAGACTGGTCAGTCGACTCGAGGTCAGACGACCGCTCGACGGTCCGGAACGAGGGTTGTCGGTATTTGCCAAAGTCGATATCGAGCCATTCGAAGTGCTGGGGCCCTACACCGGCAAACTGCACCGCACGACCAAATCCGTACGGGCGGAAATGCTGGAGAAATCCACCGAGAAAGTCAGCACCTTCCTTTTCGCAACGGCAACGAAGGGCGCCACTCTGAGCGGTCATGGCAACAGCAACATGCTGAGCCTGATCAACGCGGTCAATGTGCCCGGCCAGGCCAACATCGGTGTCGAAAACGTTGGCTCGATCTATGTTGGCAAATACATGGTGTTTTTGCTCGCATGGGAGAAGATTCCGGCAGGCACCGAACTGTTCCTCGATTACGGCTCGGATTACTGGAAAGCCTTCAAGCCTGCTGGCGCACTGTCAGCGCCCGATCCGACATAAGCGCTGCTGGGCATTGGTGCACCGACGGCGCGGGCCCGCGGCCTGCGTCATCGCCTGCTCACAGATTCTCGTAGCGATTCATGTCCAGCACGCCCTCTTCCACCGGATCAGTTTCGTGCAGGTATTGGCTCAGGTCATGGAAATAGAACCAGAACTGCGGGTGACTACGACGAATACCCCAGCGCTCGACGATTTTTTCGAAACGCTCGGCATCTCTGGCGTTTTCCATGGCATCGGCAAACGCTGGCACCTGATCCGCCGGGACGTTGAAGATGAAGTTCGGGTAACTGGTCAGCACGCCCGGATAGATCGTCAACGTGTCGAGCCCCGGCTGATAGCGCAGCGATTCACCAAGCAGAAACGCCACGTTGCTGTGTGCACGATTGCGCAGCAGGCTGTACACCTCACGTTTACCGCCAGCCGTTTCGATGCGTAGCAGCGTCGCTTCCGGCAACTGATCGATCACCTTCATGCCGGCCGCCGGGCGCGAGGCCAGGCGGCTCAGGGCCTGCTCGGCATTTTGCAGCGCCGGATCGATGTTCGGCCGCGAGCAGTAAGCGCCATCACAACGATTGATCGGATCGGGCCGCGCATTGAGATCACCGTAACGCGCCAGCAATTGCCGGGCGAAGTCACGTTTGGGGTCTTTTTCGTCGAGCTTCAACGCGGTCGGTTTGTCGTCATCGATGGCTTCGTAATCGAGCCACATCTTGAATTGGCCGCTGCTCTGGTACCAATCGTTGAGGTAGTCCTCACGGGAATCAGCGGGCATCAGGCGCAGGAAGTTCTGCTCGGCGCCGTTGCGGATCAGGTCGAAATACAGACGCGTCTGTGCCTGATGGGAGACATTGCCAAACACATCGAAGTTGACCGCCAACTGATAATAGGTGCGCTCCAGCAACGGATAGTCGAACAGCCACATCGTCTGCGGTACATCGCCGATCAAGCCCTTGACCACCGCCGCGCTGTCGAAATGGCGAAAAATGCTCAGCAGTGCGTTGTCGTTGCCGGCCCAAAGGGTCGACCAGCTCGGCGCCGGGATCTCTGCGTAGTTGTCGCGGCGCAGCGCCTCGTATTCATTACGTTTGTTGCGGTAGTTGCGCCACAGGCTCAGCACACTGCCGACATCATCGTTCTGCCCCGGCATGGCCAGTAGCGGCGTGGCCTGACCGCGATAAAGCGGGTCGGTGATGTACAGATCATGTTCCGGGGCCTGGAACAGCGCCCAGAAGTTGTCACGAATCACGTCAGTCGCGATTTGCCCCCGGCACACCGGACCGCGAATAAAGGTGCGGACAAAGTATTCCGCGTTGTCGAGCATGAACTGGTAGCGCGCCTGCGCCGGAATCGCTTCAAACGTGGCGAACGGGTTGGCGCGACTCTGCGGGCCATAACCGGGCAACGCATCGACCTGCCAGTTACCGCTGTAGAACAGGCTTTTGACCCGCGCCATCTTCGCCGCGCTCAGCGGATAGGTGATGTGGGTTTTATGCACGATCACCCCTTGCACCGGCCACAAGCGGTAATACACCTGCGTGCCCGGATCGTCGTTGGGCCGACGCGTGGCGATCAGGTCGATTGGCTGGCCGGTCGGTGTGCGCGAACGCACCCACTGGAAAAAATGTCCCGGCTCACCGTCCTTGAAATAGATGTGCGCCAAGTACCAGTGCTCGAACAGCCAGCGCCCGACCAGACTCTGCCGCGCGCCGGGGGCGTTGAGCAGGTTTTCCCACTGGACGATCTGCAACGCCTCTTTGGCGCTCGGCGCCAGCCCCTGCTCATCGATCGGCGCGCCCGACGCCAGCCAGCGCTGCAAAGTCTGATATTGCTGGTCGGTCAGCCCGGTGACCGCCAGCGGCATGCCTTCTTTGGGATGCGCGCCGGCGTACGCGTCAAACTCAGCGGGCATCGCGCACAGATTGCTGCGGTTGAGTCCCAGCACAATCTCTTGCGGCAGTTTGGCGTTCGGCGTCAGCGGGGTGTTGTGGCCCAGTTCCAGCATGCGCGCCATCAGTGCCGCCTGGCTGCCCTGGGCATCGAGCACCGAATAGAAATCCTTCTGCTGCCAGGCACGTTTGCCAAAGGCGTCGTAGAACAATCGGGTGGTCGGCGCCGCCTGGGTACGTTCGCCGTCGTAGACCGGCATCTTGCTCGCCCCACGCGCGGCACCTTCGCCGCTGCCCAGGTTCAACTGGCAGGCCGAGTCATAACAGGCGTGGCAGGCGACACATTTCTCGGTGAAGATCGGCTGGATATCGCGCGTGTAACTGATCGCGGACGAAGTCGCAGGCGTCTGCGCTGCAGCAACGCCGCTCAGGAACAGCAACATGAAACTGATGACGCGGTACGACATGTTGCTGATCCCGATGGTAAAAAAGGCTGCGATTCTACCGTTATGACGTCCGTACCAACATGAGCGATATTCATGGAAAAGCCTGACATGCTCTAAAAGCGCACAGGTTTGTTATGATCCCGCTCCTTCGTAATGGTCTTTTCGAGTAGTCCACATGTCCGATCGCAGCGTCCGCCTTCAAGCTCTCAAGCAAGCCCTCAAAGAGCGCATCCTGATTCTCGACGGCGGGATGGGCACGATGATCCAGAGCTACAAGCTCGAAGAGCAGGATTATCGCGGCAAGCGCTTTGCCGACTGGCCGAGTGACGTCAAGGGTAACAACGACCTGCTGGTGATCACCCGTCCGGATGTGATCGGCGGTATCGAGAAAGCCTATCTCGACGCCGGTGCGGACATTCTCGAAACCAACACCTTCAACGCCACACGCATTTCCATGGCCGATTACGGCATGGAAGAGCTGGCCTACGAGTTAAACGTAGAAGGCGCACGCCTGGCCCGCAAGGTGGCCGACGCCAAGACGGCCGAGAATCCGGCCAAGCCACGCTTCGTCGCCGGCGTACTCGGCCCGACCAGCCGCACCTGCTCGCTGTCGCCCGACGTCAACAACCCCGGCTACCGCAACGTCACTTTCGATGAACTGGTGGAAAACTACACCGAAGCCACCAAAGGCCTGATCGAGGGCGGCGCCGACCTGATCCTGATCGAAACCATTTTCGACACCCTGAATGCCAAAGCGGCGATTTTCGCCGTGCAGGGCGTGTTCGAAGAGCTGCACATCGAATTGCCGATCATGATTTCCGGGACCATCACCGATGCGTCCGGCCGGACCCTGTCGGGGCAGACCACCGAGGCGTTCTGGAACTCGGTGGCGCACGCCAAGCCGATTTCCGTGGGCCTGAACTGCGCGCTCGGCGCCAGTGAGCTGCGTCCGTATCTGGAAGAGCTATCCAACAAGGCCAGCACCCATGTGTCCGCGCACCCGAACGCCGGCCTGCCGAACGAGTTCGGCGAATACGACGAGCTGCCGTCGCAAACGGCTAAAGTCATCGAGGAATTCGCCCAGAGCGGTTTCCTCAACATCGTCGGCGGTTGCTGTGGCACCACGCCGGGGCACATCGAAGCCATCGCCAAGGCCGTCGCCGGTTACGCGCCGCGGCAGATTCCGGAGATTCCCAAGGCGTGCCGTCTCTCGGGCCTTGAGCCGTTCACCATCGATCGCAGCTCGCTGTTCGTCAACGTCGGCGAGCGCACCAACATCACCGGCTCGGCCAAGTTCGCCCGTCTGATCCGTGAAGACAATTACACCGAAGCGCTGGAAGTCGCCCTGCAGCAGGTCGAGGCCGGCGCGCAGGTGATCGACATCAACATGGACGAGGGCATGCTCGATTCGAAGAAGGCCATGGTGACCTTCCTCAATCTGATTGCCGGCGAGCCGGACATCTCGCGCGTGCCGATCATGATCGACTCGTCGAAATGGGAAGTGATCGAAGCCGGCCTCAAGTGCATTCAGGGCAAGGGCATCGTCAACTCGATCAGCATGAAAGAAGGCGTCGAGCAGTTCATCCACCACGCCAAACTGTGCAAGCGCTACGGCGCGGCGGTGGTGGTGATGGCGTTCGACGAAGCCGGCCAGGCCGACACCGAAGCGCGCAAGAAGGAAATCTGCAAACGCTCCTACGACATTCTGGTCAACGAAGTCGGCTTCCCGCCGGAAGACATCATCTTCGACCCGAACATCTTCGCCGTGGCCACCGGCATCGAAGAACACAACAACTACGCGGTCGACTTCATCAATGCCTGCGCCTACATCCGCGATGAACTGCCATACGCCCTGAGCTCCGGCGGCGTGTCCAACGTGTCGTTCTCGTTCCGTGGCAACAACCCGGTGCGCGAGGCGATTCACTCGGTGTTCCTGCTGTATGCGATCCGCGCGGGCCTGACCATGGGCATCGTCAACGCCGGTCAGCTGGAGATCTACGACCAGATCCCGCAAGAGCTGCGCGACGCCGTTGAAGACGTGATCCTCAACCGCACGCCGGAAGGTACCGACGCCCTCCTCGCTATCGCCGATAAATACAAGGGCGACGGCAGCGTCAAGGAAGCCGAGACCGAAGAGTGGCGCAACTGGGACGTCAACAAGCGTCTTGAGCATGCGCTGGTCAAGGGCATCACCACACACATCGTCGAAGACACCGAAGAATCGCGCCAGTCGTTTGCGCGCCCGATCGAAGTGATCGAAGGCCCGCTGATGTCCGGCATGAACATCGTCGGCGACCTGTTCGGCGCCGGCAAAATGTTCCTCCCGCAAGTGGTGAAATCCGCGCGTGTGATGAAACAGGCCGTGGCACACCTGATCCCGTTCATCGAACTGGAAAAAGGCGACAAACCGGAAGCCAAAGGCAAGATCCTCATGGCCACGGTCAAGGGCGACGTGCACGACATCGGCAAGAACATCGTCGGCGTGGTGCTCGGCTGCAACGGCTACGACATCGTCGACCTCGGCGTGATGGTCCCGGCGGAGAAAATCCTCCAGGTCGCCAAAGAGGAGAAATGCGACATCATCGGCCTCTCCGGCTTGATCACGCCGTCGCTGGATGAAATGGTCCATGTCGCGCGCGAAATGCAGCGTCAAGATTTCCACCTGCCGCTGATGATCGGTGGCGCAACGACTTCCAAAGCGCACACTGCGGTGAAGATCGAGCCGAAGTACAGCAACGACGCGGTGGTTTACGTGACCGACGCCTCCCGCGCGGTGGGCGTGGCGACGCAGTTGCTGTCCAAGGAACTGAAGGCCGGTTTCGTCGAGAAGACCCGACTGGAATATATCGACGTGCGTGAGCGCACCTCGAACCGCAGCGCCCGCACCGAGCGCTTGAGCTACGCCGCCGCCATCGCCAAGAAGCCGCAGTTCGACTGGGCCAGTTACCAACCGGTAAAGCCGACTTTCACTGGCAGCAAAGTGCTCGACAACATCGATCTCAAGGTGCTGGCCGAATACATCGACTGGACGCCGTTCTTCATCTCCTGGGATCTGGCCGGCAAGTTCCCGCGCATCCTCGAAGACGAAGTGGTCGGTGAAGCCGCCACCGCGCTGTACAAGGACGCGCAGGAAATGCTCGCCAAGCTGATCGACGAGAAGCTGATCAGTGCCCGCGCGGTGTTCGGTTTCTGGCCAGCCAATCAGGTGAATGAAGACGACATCGAGCTGTACGACGACAACGGCAAGCCACTGGCCAAGCTGCATCATTTGCGTCAGCAGATCATCAAGACCGACGGCAAGCCGAACTTCTGCCTCGCCGACTTCGTCGCACCGAAGGACAGCGAAGTGACCGACTACGTCGGCGGTTTCATCACCACGGCCGGTATCGGCGCCGAAGAAGTCGCCAAGGCCTATCAGGACGCGGGCGACGACTACAACTCGATCATGGTCAAGGCGCTGGCCGACCGTCTGGCCGAGGCGTGCGCCGAGTGGCTGCACCAGCAGGTGCGCAAGGAGCACTGGGGTTACGCCAAGGATGAAACGCTCGACAACGATGCGCTGATCAAAGAGCAATACCGCGGCATCCGCCCGGCCCCCGGCTACCCGGCCTGCCCGGACCACACCGAGAAGGCTGCGCTGTTTACCCTGCTCGATCCCGAAGCGGCCGAAATGCGCGCCGGACGCAGCGGTGTGTTCCTGACCGAACACTACGCGATGTTCCCGGCGGCGGCGGTCAGCGGCTGGTACTTCGCCCATCCGCAGGCGCAGTATTTTGCCGTGGGCAAGATCGACAAGGACCAGGTGCAAAGCTACACCGCGCGCAAGGGCCAGGACCTGAGCGTGACCGAACGCTGGCTGGCGCCGAATCTGGGTTACGACAGCTGAGGCGAAGGCCCGGGAAATCGGGGGACATACATCGCTCCTGTAGTTGAAGCGGCAGCACATCATCCGCGCCGACCCGTGCAGCGGTACATCGTTATCGGATCGCGAGCGAGTTGTTACCTCGCGTCTGGGACTGTGACGGGCGGTTATTTGACTATGCTGATCAGGAACGACTTCGTGGAGAGGGATATATGGACGATCCAGGCGACAACAAACCGCCGACCCTGTGGCAGATGCTGCACAGCGTGATGGCAGCCGCGTTCGGGGTGCAGAGCGGCAAGAACCGCGAAAGGGATTTCACCCACGGCAAGCCCAGCCATTTCGTCATTCTGGGGGTCTTGTTCACAGCCCTGTTCGGCGTGACGCTGTTTGCCATCGTCAAACTGGTGCTGTATCTGGCCGGGGTTTGAGACCTGCAAAAAACCCCGGGCCATGACTGAACGATCGAGCCTTGTAACTGGCGAACCACCGGCTACAGGCTTGCGGTCAGGCCCGGCGTTTCACTTACTGATGACTGACCCAGAATACCGCTGTCCCTACGACGAGAATGATCAGGAACAGGATGGCCCACGCATCGACACTGCTGTCGCTCTTTCTTGCCTTGGTCGGATTGCTCATTGCATCGCCTCTTGTCGGTTTTATCGGTGATTGCAGAAAGACTCGACCACAGTTAAGACGAAGATTGTCCGCACGACAAATGTGGATTAGTTGACGGCGATTCTCGTTAGGCGATTTGGTTCTTTACATATACTCAAACATCACTTTTGCGCATAACTGCAAACGGGTATATTGCCCCGGCTCCGTCAGGGAGTGCGCGGCCGTGCGCGCAGAATTGCAGAGGCACAATCGGACTCCAGCAAGCGAAAACGCAGCGTTTTCCGAGTAGCCCAAAGCCTGAGAACAGGACTTATATGTACGTATACGACGAGTACGATCAGCGGATCATCGAGGACCGCGTCAAGCAGTTCCGTGATCAGACCCGACGCTATCTGGCAGGTGAGCTGAGCGAAGAAGAGTTCCGCCCCCTGCGCCTGCAAAATGGCCTGTACATCCAGCGTTTCGCGCCGATGTTGCGCGTGGCCGTGCCGTACGGCCAACTGACCTCGCGTCAGGTGCGCATGATGGCCAAGATTGCCCGCGACTACGACAAGGGCTACGCCCATATCAGTACGCGGCAGAACGTGCAGTTCAACTGGCCGGCGGTCGAAGACATCCCGGACATTCTGGCTGAACTGGCCACCGTGCAGATGCACGCCATCCAGACCAGCGGCAACTGCCTGCGCAACGTCACCACCGATCAGTTCGCCGGCGTCGCCGCTGACGAAGTGATCGACCCGCGCCCATGGTGCGAAATCATTCGCCAGTGGACCACGTTCCACCCTGAATTCGCCTACCTGCCGCGCAAATTCAAGATTGCCGTCAATGGTTCAACCACTGACCGAGCCGCCATTGAAGTCCACGATATCGGCCTTGAGCCGGTGTACAACGCCGCTGGCGAACTGGGCTTCCGCGTGCTGGTCGGCGGTGGCCTCGGTCGTACGCCGGTCGTTGGCGCCTTCATCAACGAGTTCCTGCCGTGGCAGGACCTGTTGAGCTATCTCGACGCCATCCTGCGGGTTTACAACCGCTACGGCCGTCGTGACAACAAGTACAAGGCGCGGATCAAGATCCTCGTCAAGGCGCTCACGCCTGAAGTGTTCGCGCAGAAAGTCGATGCGGAAATGGAGCACCTGCGCGGTGGCCAGACCACATTGACCGAAGCTGAACTGCAGCGCGTCGCCAGGCACTTCGTCGATCCGGACTACAAGGCGCTGGACAACCAGACCGCGCAACTGGCCGATCTGGACAAAGAGCATCCGGGTTTCGCCCGCTGGCGCAGCCGCAACACCCTGACCCACAAGAAGCCGGGTTACGTGGCCGTGACCCTGTCGCTGAAGCCGACCGGCGTAGCGCCAGGCGACATCACCGACAAGCAACTCGATGCCGTCGCCGACCTGGCCGAGCGCTACAGCTTCGGTCAGCTGCGCACCTCCCACGAGCAGAACATCATTCTCGCCGACGTCGAGCAGAGCCAGTTGTTCACCCTGTGGGGTGAATTGCGCGAGCAAGGTTTCGCTACGCCGAACATCGGTTTGCTGACCGATATCATCTGCTGCCCTGGCGGTGATTTCTGCTCGCTGGCCAACGCCAAGTCGATCCCGATTGCCGAATCGATCCAGCGCCGTTTCGACGACCTGGACTACCTGTTCGATATCGGTGAACTGGACCTGAACATCTCCGGTTGCATGAACGCCTGTGGTCACCACCACGTCGGTCACATCGGCATCCTCGGTGTGGACAAGAAAGGCGAAGAGTTCTATCAGGTGTCCCTCGGCGGCAGCGCCAGCCGTGACGCGAGCCTGGGCAAGATCCTTGGCCCGTCCTTCGCTCAGGACGCCATGCCTGACGTGATTTCGAAGCTGATCGACGTGTACGTTGAACAACGTACCGAAGACGAGCGCTTCATCGACACCTATCAGCGTATTGGCATCGACCTCTTCAAGGAACGCGTCTATGCAGCGAATCATTAAGAACAACGAAGTCGTCGACGAAACCTGGCACCTGCTGCCCAAGGATTTCAACATCGACGAGATCAGCAACTGCGACGACCTGATCGTTCCACTGCAACTGTGGCGCGAGCACAGCCGCATGCTCAAGGCCCGCGACGGCGGTCTGGGGGTCTGGCTGGACGCTGACGAAGAAGCCGAAGAGATCGGTGAGGACGTCAATGAGTTTCAGGTGATTGCCCTGAACTTCCCGGCTTTCACCGACGGCCGCAGTTACTCCAACGCACGCCTGTTGCGTGACCGCTATGGCTTCAAAGGCGAACTGCGGGCGATTGGCGACGTGCTGCGCGATCAACTGTTCTACATGCATCGCTGCGGTTTCGACGCCTTTGCCATCCGCGCCGACAAAGACCCGTACGAAGCACTGGAAGGTCTCAAGGACTTCTCGGTGACCTACCAGGCCGCGACGGACGAACCGCTGCCGTTGTTCCGTCGCCGTTAAGCCTCACGGCTTTTGCTGCGCACACAAAAACGCCGGTCATGTGACCGGCGTTTTTTTTGCCTGTTGAATTACCAGAAGCGTTGCTGCGTGAGGCGGCTCCACCAGCTCAGCAGTACGCGATCGACTGAGCCGCTGGCGGCCATGCCGATACGTTCCTGCAGGCTTTTACGCTCGGCGTAGTGCAGGTGGTAAACCTCGGCCTTTTTCGCCCGATCTGCCAGGTATTCGTCGCTGGTCTTCAGTTCGTCGACCAGTTGTTTGTCCAGCGCCGCGATGCCGAGCCAGACTTCACCGGTTGCCACATCATCAATCGCCAGTTGCGGGCGATAGCGTGCGACGAAGTTTTTGAACAGCTGATGGGTAATGTCCAGGTCTTCCTGAAATTTCTCCCGGCCCTTTTCGGTGTTTTCGCCAAACACGGTCAGGGTGCGCTTGTACTCACCGGCGGTCAGCACTTCGAAGTCGATATCGTGCTTCTTGAGCAGGCGATTGACGTTGGGCAACTGCGCAACCACACCGATGGAACCGAGAATTGCGAACGGCGCGCTGATGATCTTCTCGCCAATGCAGGCCATCATGTAACCGCCGCTCGCCGCAACCTTGTCGATGCACACGGTCAGCGGCACGCCTGCTTCACGGATGCGCGCCAGTTGCGACGAAGCCAGACCGTAGCTGTGCACCATGCCGCCGCCGCTTTCCAGGCGCAGGACCACTTCGTCCTTCGGTGTGGCGAGGGTCAGCAACGCGGTGATCTCGTGGCGCAGGCTTTCGGTAGCAGAGGCCTTGATATCGCCATCGAAATCGAGCACGAACACCCGCGATTTCTTCTCGGGTTTGTTCTTTTGTTTCTTCTCGCCTTTCTCGGATTTCGCCTCGCTCTTGCGCAACGCCTTGAGCTGATCCTTGTCGAGCAAGGTCTGCTCCAGACGCTCCCGCAGACCTTTGTAGAAATCGTTGAGCTTGCTGACCTGCAATTGCCCCGCCGACTTGCGCCGACCCTTGCTGCGCAACGCAGCGAAACTGGCGAGCACCACCAGAATGGCGATCACCAGCGTGACAGTCTTGGCCAGGAAGCTGGCGTATTCGGTGAAAAACTCCACAGAGACTCCTTAGAACAGTGCGTGGTTATACGGCACACGCGGGATGACCCCAGCATACCCATGCGCCGCCTTGTCGACCAGCCGTGAAACCTCCGGCAACACCCCTGTAACGGGCATTTCAAACAAGCGTATGTTTTTTCATTGACAGCTACTCGCCATCCTCATAACCTCGCCAAACCTTCAACGTACCGGGAAGACGCGGACGTGGGCAGCATCTATTTGATTCGACATGGCCAGGCCTCCTTCGGTGCAGACGACTATGACGTGCTGTCGCCGACCGGTGTCCGCCAGGCGGAAATACTCGGTCAGCACCTCGCTGAACTGGGCATTCGCTTCGATCGCTGCCTCGCCGGTGACCTGCGTCGCCAGCAACACACGGCTACCAGCGCACTGGAGCAATTCAGCGCCAAAGGTCTGCCGGTGCCGATTCTCGAAACCGATTCCGCGTTCAATGAATTCGATGCCGACGCAGTAATCCGCGCCCTGCTCCCGGCGATGTTGCCGCAAGAACCGGAAGCGCTCGATATCCTGCGCAACGCCGCGCAAAACCGTGGCGAATTCCAGCGCATCTTCGCCCTGATCATCGAGCGCTGGCTGGCCGGTACGTACGACACGCCGGGCCTGGAGAGCTGGCTGGGTTTCGTTGAACGTGTCCAGGCCGGACTGCATCGGATTCTTGATCTGGCGGAAAAACACCAGACCATCGCCGTGTTCACTTCCGGCGGCACCATCACCGCCCTGCTCCACCTCATTACGCAAATGCCTGCGAAACAGGCCTTTGAACTGAACTGGCAAATCGTCAACACCTCGCTCAACCAGCTGAAGTTCCGCGGTCGCGAGGTGGCTCTGGCTTCCTTCAACAGTCATGCGCATCTGCAACTGCTGAAGGCTCCGGAACTCATCACGTTTCGCTGAGTACCGGACAACTGTGACCCTTGCTGTAACACCAGCACCATTACCCAAGAAAGGATCGAACCATGACCTCCGTAGCTGATGCCGTAAAAGCAATGCAAGCCAAGTTCAACCCAGCCGCCGCTGCCGGTCTGGATCTGGTCTTCGGTTTCAACATCACCGACGAAGACAAGCAGTACGCACTGATCGTCAAGGACGGTACTTGCGACATCCAGGAAGGCGAAAACCCGGATGCCAACTGCACGCTGGTACTCGACAGCCAGACCCTGAAAGACATCGTCAGCGGCGAAACCGACGGCATGCAAGCCTTCATGGGCGGCAAGCTGCGCGTTGAAGGCGACATGATGCTGTCGATGAAACTGTCCGAGCTGTTCCCTTCGTAAGAAGCGGCTTGGTTATCTGCAAATCCCGTCCTTGTGGCGGGATTTGTCGTTTCAGCGCCAAGCTTTAGTCTGACAGTTGAGCGTCTGCTCAGCTTGCCGCCAAATCCTTCAATAACCGCGTATCCAGACCAAACCGCTCCTGCGAAATCATCCTGAATTGCCCCTCCGCCAGTTCGCAGCTCACCAGCAAGTTCCAGGAATGGCGGGTTGCCACCGAGGGCACCAGTACGAACGGGTGCTCGGCCAACAAGGCATCAGCGAATCGGCGCTGGTTGGGCGAGGTTTTCATCGGGTGCAGCCAATGCGGATTGGGCACTTCTTCCGGTTGCACGATTCTGACGCTGGCTTCGTGGATGACCTCAAAGCAGGTCAATACATGAGGCTCCTCGTCCAGCGCATCGAACCCGCCATGGGCGGCCACTTCGAGGATGGCCGTGGAGGGGTCGACTGACGCATAAACCACGCGTCGCCCGGGTGTATTCCAGCGGCCGCCACGGCGATTTGAACCCAGGCCGCGATCCCACGTATCGCTGTACATCTCGAGATCCAGTCGCCAGGCGTACCAGCGTTCATCCCAGGGCAAGGGATTCATTGATAAACCCCGTATTTGATCTGGTTCAGATACTCCTCGACCATACTGAAGCCCAATGCGTGACCGACCAGATCGAGGGGTACATGTCCATAGAAATAGGTAGCCGATTGTTGCAGCCACGACTCGGCCTTCGCCTGGCGTGCGAATACTTCGGTGGCCAGTTCCAGCGCTGCGGCATATTGGTACGCGATGATGCTCTGCGGCGTGTCGAGGCGCACCGGTTTGTTCTCTTTGATCAAGCGCCGCACGGTTCTCACGGACCTGCCAGTGATACGTTTGACCAGATCGCCACGCTGATAGAGCTCGCTGGTAGCGAGCATATTGATGACGTCGTGCAGTTCAAATCCTTCGGTCGTGCAACGGAGAATCAGCATCGGGTCGTCGCCTGTGTCCTGCCCTCGCAGCAACAATTCGACGGGCTTGCCCTCGAGCTTCTTCAAACCCGTAAGCCGGGGCGCTTTGGCGGCGGGCATGGCGACGTCCTCCGAGGGGCATCTGGCGCGATCGTCGCGCCAGTAATGGCGAGGGGGATAAGCAGGCGTATGGTTTTCAATCAATGGGATTCGCATGATTCCGTCCTTTGTCTGGGTGCAGAGCGATCGGTGCGCTCAATGACTTCAATGTCGAGACTGATGCTATAGGTCAGGCGTCCGACGACCAACCTGAAAGAGTCGTCAGAAATATCCCCTCATCTGTTGGAAACAGGCACGTTTCCGTAGGACCTGAACGAAACACCCAAAAAAACTCTGGCTGACAGAACCTTGACCCTGGTCACTGGTGCACGCGCTAGCACTAATTACTCTTGCGGCTCCATCGAAGGCCAGGGAAGGCTCACCGGGAGCCTGCGGCCCGATCTCGTTCAAGGAAGAAATCACCATGCGTTCACTCAAGATCATTCTGCTGTCGTCCGCGTTTAACGGTCTGACCCAGCGCGCCTGGCTGGAGCTGCGCCAGGCCGGACACTCGCCAAGCGTAGTGCTGTTTACCGATGAAGCATCGGTATGCGAGCAGATTGAGCACAGCGGCGCGGATCTGGTGATCTGCCCGTTCCTCAAGGACCGCGTGCCACGCACGCTATGGAGCAATGCCAAACGTCCGGTGGTGATCATTCACCCCGGCATCGTCGGCGACCGCGGCGCCAGCGCTCTGGACTGGGCGATCAGCCATGAACTGCCGAGCTGGGGCGTGACTGCGCTGCAAGCGGTCGAGGAAATGGACGCCGGGCCGGTGTGGGCCACCTGCGAATTCAACCTGCCCTCTGGTCTGCGCAAATCCGAGTTGTACAACGGCCGGGTGAGTGATGCGGCGATTCGCTGCATACGCGAGGTGGTGGAAAGATTCGTCGAAGGCTTCGTACCGGTAGCGTTGGATTACGCCGATGCCAGCGTGCGCGGCCGCTTGCAGCCAAACATGAGACAGGTCGACCGCAGTTTCAGCTGGCACGATTGCGCACGCTTCATCAAACGCTGTATCGATGCCGCCGACGGCCAGCCCGGCGTATTGTCGAGCCTGGCCGGCGGTCAGTACTACGTCTATGACGCACACCTCGACTCGCGCAGCGGCGTGCCCGGTGAAATTCTCGCCGTGCACGACGACGCTGTGCTGGTGGCCGCCGGCGATCAAAGCTTGTGGATCGGCGCACTGCGGCACAAACCGCAACCGGGCGAAGAAACCTTCAAGCGCCCGGCGCGGCATGTGCTGAGCAGGCAACTGATCGGTGTGCCGGTGCTGGACTGGTCGGCTGCAACGCAGCCGTTCTGCGACGAGGCGTATCAGCCGCTGCGCTATCGCGAGTCCGGCAATGTCGGCGAGTTGACCTTCGAGTTCTACAACGGCGCAATGAGCACCGAGCAATGCCAGCGCATGGTTGCTGCGCTGCGCTGGGCCAAGTCGCGCGATACCCAGGTGTTGCTGATCAAGGGCGGGCGCGGCAGTTTTTCCAATGGCGTGCATTTGAATGTGATCCAGGCTGCGCAGAACCCCGGTGCCGAAGCCTGGGCCAATATTCAGGCGATCGACGATGTCTGCGAAGAACTGCTGACAGCCCGGCAACTGGTGATCAGTGGTGTCACCGGCAATGCCGGCGCCGGCGGCGTGATGCTCGCGCTGGCGGCCGATATCGTTTTTGCTCGCGCCGATATCGTCTTCAATCCGCACTATAAAAGCATGGGGTTGTACGGTTCCGAGTTCTGGACCTACAGCCTGCCCCGCGCCGTCGGCCCAGCCATCGCCGAGCAACTCACTCAGGCTTGTCTGCCGCTGAGCGCAATGCAGGCGTGGCAACTGGGCATGGTGCAGGAAGTTGGCCCGCGCTGCCCGGACGAGTTTGCCCTGTGGTTGCTGCAACGGGCCAACGCGGCGTTGAGCGACCCGGCTTATGCGCCGGTGCGCGAACGCAAGGCGCGGGTTGATCGCGGATTGATCCGCGAATGCCGGGAGAACGAGCTGCGGGAAATGCAGCAAGACATGCTGCACAACCGCAATCAGTTCGCCGAGAAGTGCCGCAACTTTGTCTACAAGCGCAAGGTTTGCGGCGCGCCGGCGCGGTTGGTCGAGGGTTGGGCGCGGGTGCGTTCGGTTGAGCTGGCGGGGTGACTTTTGGTCGAACGCGCGGGCCTCTTCGCGAGCAGGCTCGCTCCCACAGGGTTCGGTTGTGAGCTGGTAATTCATGGTCGCCAGAGACACCTGTGGGAGCGAGCCTGCTCGCGAAGAACGATGACGCGGTATCAAGTCGGCACTTACAATGCGCCTTCTCAAAACACCGGCTCCCCCATGGACATCGACCTCGCTCGCACCTTTCTGGAAATTGTCCGTCATGGCAGCCTCGCTGCGGCGGCGCAGAAGCTGTTTGTCACGCAGACGGCAATTACCGCTCGGGTACAGAAACTGGAAAGCCAGCTCGGCAGCACGCTGTTCGTACGCAATCGCGCCGGGGCGAAACTGACGCCCAATGGCGAGGCCTTCGTGATTTATGCCAACCAACTGGTGCAGACCTGGGAGGCCGCACGCCGCGACCTGCCGCTGCCTGAGGGCTATCACAACGTGCTGCACATTGGCGGCGAAGTCAGCTTGTGCAACCCGTTGATGTTGAGCTGGGCGGCGGAACTGCGCGAGAAGATTCCCGGTCACGCCTTGCGCATGGAAATCCGCGACGGTGAAAACCTGCTGCGCCAGCTCGAACTCGGCGTGCTCGACGCAGCGCTGGTCTATCAACCGGAATACTGGCCGGGCCTGCAGGTCGAGCAAGTGCTGGAGGAAAAACTGATCCTGGTGCGCGCCCCGGATCGCCCGGATCCCTATGTGTACATCGACTGGGGCCCGGATTTCCGCCGCCAGCACGACGCCGCGCTGCCGGAAAAAGCCAAAGCGCCGTTGAGCTTCAATCTCGGCCCGCTGGCCCTGCAATACATTCTCGAACACGGCGGCAGCGGCTACTTCCGCACTCGCGTGGTGCGCACCTATCTGGAGACTGGCGCGCTCGAGGCGGTGACCAAGGCCCCGGAATTCGGCTACCCGACCTACCTCGTGTATTCACGCGACCGGGATTCGGCAACCCTGCAGCACGCCTTCGATCTGCTGCGTGAAGTGATCCGCACCGATGACGACTGGTCGCAGCGCTGGAACCCGTTGAGCTGACACGACCGCTTTACACCGGATGATGGCGCAACTGCCGTTGACGTCAGTCCTGCACTTACGGCCGGATCGGCTACGCTGCCGGGTATAACCACAATACCCGCAGGTGAGGCAGTGAGGCAGACCACCGAGATGTTCCGCGAGCGCTACCGCGCGGCCGTCCATCCACGCTACAACCCGTGGCTGCATGGCGGGTTTGTGCTGGTGTTTGGCATGCTGGCGATCGGCGGGTTCTGGAGCAGCGTGCAGCAGGTCAGCCCGCTGGAATGGCTGACGGTGCCGCTGACCCTGCTGCTGTTCAACTTCGGCGTGTACATGGTTCACCGCCATCTGGGGCACCACAAGAAGACCCTGGCGAAAATGTTCTATGCCCGCCATGCCGGTGATCACCACAGTTTTTTCACCCCGGGCCACATGAGCTACGACAGCGCGCGCGACTGGCGGGTGATTCTGTTTCCGGCCTGGCTGATCGTGATCCATACGCTGCTGATCACCCTGCCGCTGTGGTGGCTGCTGGCACAGGCCAACGCCAACATCGCCGGGTTGTTCGGTGGCTGCATGGTGCTCGGCTACCTGACCTATGAAGTGTTCCACGCCTGCGAGCATCTACCGCCGCAAAATCTGCTGACGCGCCTGCCATGGATTCGCCAGATGCGCCGCCTGCATGAACTGCACCACCGCCGCGAGCACATGCAGGCGCATAATTTCAACATCGTCGTGCCGTTGATGGATTACGTGTTCGGCACCCTTTACCGAGAACCTGAAGCCCCTCTTTCGAATCACTCGAGAATGTCCATGACCCGCATGCAGCACCAGATCGATATCGCTGGCGAACCCGTTGCTGTGCTCGCCTATGCCGCCAATGTCAGTCGCTGGCCGGAGTGGCATCCCTCCTCGCTGAAAATCGACGGAGCCCAAGGACCGCTGCATGCCGGTTCGCGATTTGAAGAAGACATCAGCGCTGGCGGGCGCAGCGGTCATTTGCGCTGGGAAGTCACTGAGTACCTGCCCGGCCGCCGCTGGTGCGCGCGGGCGCAAGGTGACCAGGGACTGTCGTTGAATCTGACTTACGAATGCAGCGCCGAAGCGGGTGCCACGCGATTCGTGCGCACGCTGGATTACCGTTTTGCAGGTTTCGCATTGCGCGTTGCCAACCGCCTGCTGCTCAAGCGGCGCATCGAGCGAGAGTCCGCCGCGTCGCTGCTGGCGTTGCGCGACATGGCCACGCAGTACCTGACCTCAGTGAGGGCTCGCGCGTGAAGCTACGGCACGGATTGTCATTGCTGATCGTCATCGTCATCGGCTTTCTGTTGTTGCTGCCGACCCGCGTCGAACCACAAGCGTGGACCCCGCCGCGAGCACCGTCGCTGACGGAAGGTATTTACGCCGAAAACCAGATACTCAAAGGCGCGGTAAAAGTCGGGCCGAGCGATATCGAAGGGCCGGAGGCGTTGCTGCTGGAGGATGATTACCTCATCACCGGGCTGCACGACGGTCGATTGATCCGCACCAGCCTCGACGGCCAGGAGCGCAAGGTGCTGGCTGATACTGGCGGACGTCCGCTGGGCCTGGCACGGCATCCCAACGGATTGCTGGTGATCGCCGATGCGTTCAAGGGTTTGCTCTCGCTTGATGCGCAAGGCCGGCTGATTCCTTTGAGCACTGAGGCCAACGGCGTGGCCTTTGGTTTCACCGATGACGTGGCGATCGACAAGTCCGGGCACTATGCGTACTTCAGCGATGCTTCCAGTCGCTGGGGCTACGGCCACGATGGCGAGGCGATCATTGAGCACGGCGCCGACGGGCGTTTACTGCGCTACGACTTTCAGACGGGCAAGACCAGTGTGCTGCTGGACCAGTTGCAGTTTGCCAACGGCGTCACGCTCGGCCCGGATGAGGCCTACGTGCTGGTCAATGAAACCGGCGCTTATCGCATCAGCCGCTTCTGGCTGAGCGGACCGCAAGCCGGCACCCATGATGTGTTCATCGACAATCTGCCGGGGCTGCCGGATAACCTCTCGTTCAACGGCAGCAATCGTTTCTGGGTGGCGTTGTACGCGCCGCGCAATGCCTTGCTTGATGGCACCGCTGGATATCCGTTCCTGCGCAAGATGATCGTGCGAGCGCTGACCGTGCTGCCAAAACCGGTGGAGAAGCGCGCTTTTGTGTTGGGGCTGGATCTGCAGGGCAAGGTGATCGCCAACCTGCAGGACGCAAGCAGCGGCAATTATTCGCCGATTACCACGGTGCGTGAATATGGCCAGTGGCTGTATTTCGGTTCGCTGAAAGCACAGAACATGGCGCGGTTGGCGCTGGATGTGGCGCTGAAATGAATGCCACGGGCTCGCGCCCACGAGGCGTTTGCAGTCGCCACTTTTATCTGAGCGTTTGCACTGGCGTGAAAAAGCACCCGCAGGTGCCTTTTCATCAGGTAATCAGCGCGAGAACGACGCCCGTGCCGAATGCAGTTTTTTATAGCTCTCGATCAAACGCAAATGCCGATCCAGCCCTTCCAGTTTCATACTGGTCGGCGTCAAACCGTAGAAACGCACACTGCCGTTGACCGAGCCAATGGCTGCGTCCATGCGCTCATCACCGAACATGCGGCGGAAGTTGGCTTCATAGTCTTCAAGCTGCAGATCTTCGTCCAGCTCCATCTCCAGCACGACGTTGACCGCTTGGTAGAACAAGCCGCGTTCAACGGTGTTGTCGTTATATTGCAGAAAGGCTTCGACCAGGTCCTTGGCCTGTTCGTACTTCTGCAGGGCGAGGTAGATCAGCAGGCGCAGTTCGAGAATCGTCAGTTTGCCCCACGGCGTGTTGTCGTCGAACTCGATGCCGATCAGCGTGGTGATGTCGGTGTAGTCGTCCTGTTCGCTGTTTTCCAGACCTTGGGCGAGGTTGCGCAGACCGACTTTGCTCAGGTTGTGCAGGTTGAGAATGTCGGCGCGAAATTGCAGGGCTTTGTTGGTGTTGTCCCAGATCAGGTCTTCGATCGGGTAGATCTCCGAATAGTCCGGCACGAGGATGCGACAGGCCTTGGCGCCGATGTGCTCGTAGACTGCCATGTAGACTTCCTTGCCCATGTCTTCAAGGATGCCGAACAGTGTCGCGGCTTCTTCGGCATTGGAGTTTTCACCCTGGCCGGAGAAGTCCCACTCGACGAACTCGAAGTCGGGTCTGGCACTGAAGAAACGCCACGACACCACACCGCTGGAATCGATGAAGTGCTCGACAAAATTGTTCGGCTCGGTGACCGCCTGGCCGGAGAACGTTGGCTGCGGCAGGTCGTTCAAGCCCTCGAAACTACGGCCCTGAAGCAATTCGGTCAGGCTGCGTTCCAGCGCCACTTCCAGGCTCGGGTGCGCGCCAAACGAGGCGAACACGCCACCGGTACGCGGGTTCATCAGGGTCACGCACATCACCGGAAATTCGCCGCCCAGCGAGGCATCCTTGACCAGCACCGGAAAGCCCTGTTCTTCCAGACCTTTGATACCGGCGAGGATGCTCGGGTATTTTTCCAGTACTTGTTGCGGCACGTCCGGCAGGGCCATTTCACCTTCGAGGATTTCGCGCTTGACCGCCCGCTCGAAAATCTCCGACAGGCACTGCACCTGGGCTTCGGCCAGCGTATTGCCGGCGCTCATGCCGTTGCTCAGGTAAAGGTTTTCGATCAGGTTCGACGGGAAGTACACCACTTCGTTATCGGACTGACGCACGAACGGCAGCGAACAGATGCCACGCTGGGTGTTGCCGGAGTTGGTGTCGAACAGATGCGAGCCGCGCAGTTCGCCATCGCGGTTGTAGATCTTCAAGGTGTAGTCGTCGAGAATCTCGCTCGGCAGCTCGTCTTTTGCGCCCGGCTTGAACCATTTTTCGTCCGGGTAATGCACGAACTCGGCGTTGGCGATCTCTTCGCCCCAGAACTGGTCGTTGTAGAAGAAGTTGCAGTTCAGCCGTTCGATGAACTCGCCCAGCGCCGAGGCCAGCGCGCCCTCCTTCGTGGCACCCTTGCCGTTGGTGAAACACATCGGCGAATGCGCATCGCGGATGTGCAGCGACCAGACATTGGGGACGATGTTGCGCCACGAAGCGATTTCGATCTTCATGCCCAGGTCGGCGAGGATGCCCGACATGTTGGCAATGGTCTGCTCCAGCGGCAGGTCTTTGCCGGCGATGTAGGTGCCCGCCTCAGAACCCGCATGCGGCATCAGCAAGGCCTGAGCATCGGCGTCGAGGTTGTCGACTTCTTCGATGATGAATTCCGGGCCGGTTTGCACGACTTTCTTTACGGTGCAACGGTCGATCGAACGCAGGATGCCCTGGCGATCCTTGTCGGAAATGTCCGCCGGCAATTCGACCTGGATCTTGAAAATCTGGTTGTAGCGGTTTTCCGGGTCGACGATGTTGTTCTGCGACAGACGAATGTTTTCCGTGGGGATATTGCGCGTGTCGCAGTACAACTTCACGAAGTAAGCCGCACACAACGCCGACGACGCCAGAAAGTAATCGAACGGCCCCGGTGCCGAGCCATCACCCTTGTAGCGGATGGGCTGATCGGCGATCACCGTGAAGTCGTCGAACTTGGCTTCAAGTCGAAGGTTGTCGAGAAAGTTGACCTTGATTTCCATGCGGGATTACCAGAATACGGCTAAACGAATGGCCGCCATTATCCGGCTTTTGCGCGCGATGTCTTGTGCTTTCGGGATTCGCCGCCGGCCGGCGACACTGGCGATTTCGGCAAATTCGCTACACTTGCAGGCAACGCGTCGTCATCCATGACAACAATCTGAACAATGTGCCCGCGCCGTTGTTCTAGATTCAGAAGACACCGGATCAAGGACGAGCACATGGCCGTTTCTGCTTCTGCGCAACCTCTGCCGATTCCGCAACGTGCGGTCACCCGCCGCCTGGCCATTGCGGTCGGCGCATTGTTTGTTGTCGGGGTCATCGCCGCCATCAGTGCCCTGCTCGGCATCGCCAGCCAGCTCGATGAGAAAGACGTCGAACAGAACCGGTTCTACTCGGCGCGAGCGCTGGAAAACCGTATTACCGCCACCAAGAACTACATCACCAGCTACGCCTACTGGACCACCGCTTACGAGCATCTGAGCGGGCCGGTCGATACGGACTGGGCCTATGCCGAACAGAACATGGGCAAAACCATGTTCACCAGTGACGGCTATGACGGCGTCTTCGTGATCGATCGCAATCGCACCAAATACTCGGTGATTCGCGGGCAAATGGTCGAGACAGACCTTGCCGAGGTGTTGCAGGTGCCGGCCACCGTGCTGTTGGAAAAGGCGCTGAGCCAACCCGATCTGACCAAACCGGTCGCCACCTATTCCCTGTTCGAAGGCTGGCCTGCATTGATCACGGCCGCCCCGATCATACCCAACGATGAACGCCCGCTCGACGAACTGCGAAACACTTCGGTCCTTGTGTTCGTCGACAAACTGACCCCGACCAAGCTGCGCAAGATTGGCAGCGGTTACGGCCTGACCAACCTGACACTGGCCCCGGACGACAGCATCGAAAGCACTCAGCCAAGAGTGCCGCTCGACAGCACCGGTTACAGCCTGGTTGCCGACCTCGAACGTCCTGGCCAGCAGTTGCTGTGGTCGTTGGTCCCGCCACTTGGCGCGACGCTGGTGGTGCTGATGCTGTTGACTGCGTATTTTTTCCGCCACGCCTTGCGCTCATCGCAGTACGTCGATAACAGCATTGAAGCGATGCAGGCCTCAAACCTTGCGCTGGAAAGCGCCAACCATGCCCTCGAAGCCAGTGAAGAGCGCTTTCGCGCGGTGGCCGAGGCGGCCTCGGACTGGATCTGGGAAGTCGACCGCGATTTGTTGCTGACTTACCTGTCGGCACGCTTCAGCGAGGTCACCGGTTATCCGCAGACCTTGTGGCTGGGCCAGCACATCGGCGAATTGCTGACCTGTGACACGACACCACTGGAGTTGTGGCTGCGCAAGCTCAGCGAAGAAACCAGCAGCAGCGATTTGCGCTGCACCTATCGCGATCACTCCGGACAACCGCGCCACTGTCGGCTGTCCGCACGGCCAATCTTCCATCAGCAAAATGTCGTCGGCTATCGCGGCACCGCCAGCGACATCACCGACGAAGTGGCGGCCCACGCGCAGATCCAGCACTTGTCGATGCACGATGCCCTGACCGGCCTGCCCAACCGCAACAAACTCGCGCGTTATCTGGATGAAGCCCTGTTGCTCAAGGAACACGCGCCGCCGCTGTCGCTGCTGATGATCGACCTCGATAATTTCAAGCCTATCAACGACTCACTCGGCCATCCGGCCGGCGATGCGGTGTTGCAGGAAGTCGCCGTGCGCCTGCGTGAATGCACGCGCGAAGATGACCTCGTCGCGCGCCTGGGGGGCGATGAGTTCATCGTCGTGCTTAACGGCATGGACACGCATCACGAGATCGACAAATTCTGTACACGGCTGATCGGCAGCCTGCATCAGCCAGTCCTGTTCGAAGAACATCCGCTGCACATCGGCGCCAGTGTCGGTATCGCTCTCAGTCGGCGGCACGGCTATGTACCGAGTGATCTGATTCGTTATGCCGACATCGCGCTGTATCAGGCCAAATCCGACGGCAAGAACACCTGGTGCTACTTCGAAGCACACATGAGCGATCAGATTCAGACGCGTCGGCAGATGGAAGACGACATGCGCCACGCGCTCAAGCACAACGAATTCATCCTGCATTACCAGCCGCGCTACAAGGTCGATGGCAAGCAGATCGTCTCGGTGGAAGCGCTGGTGCGCTGGCAGCATCCGACCAAGGGTTTGCTCGGCCCGGACGTGTTCATCCCGCTGGCCGAGCAGACCGATCTCATCGTGCCCCTCGGGCGCTGGGTGTTGCGCGAAGCCTGCGAGACCGCGCTGGCATGGCCGGAGGATGTGCTGTTGTCGGTGAATCTGTCGCCGGCGCAATTCGCCGTCAGCGACGTGGTCGAGGATGTGCGCGAAGTGCTGGTTGCCACGCGCTTTCCGGCCAGTCGCCTTGAACTGGAAATTACCGAGAACGTCATGCTCAACGACACTGACGGCGCCTTGACCACCATGAACGCGCTGAAGGAACTTGGCGTGCGCCTGAACATGGACGACTTCGGCACGGGTTACTCTTCGCTCGGTTACCTGCGCGCCTATCCCTTTGATGGCATCAAGATCGACAAACGCTTCATCGCCTCGATCAGCAGCGGCACCAATGATCGCGCCGTGGTGCAGGCAATCATCGGCCTGGGCAAGGCCATGGGCCTGACGGTGACTGCCGAAGGCGTCGAGACCGAGGAACAGCTGGATATTCTCGGCGTCGACCAATGCAACGAGGTCCAAGGCTATTTCATGAGTCGACCGATCGATAAAATCGCGTTTGCCGAGTTGTTGCAGGCCTCGCGCCTCTCGCCAGTGAGCAGCACGACCAACAGAAAGGGCCGGGTGACCTGAGTTCAGCCCTGCCCGGCTACCCGCACCTTGCCGCTGAAAACCTTGAAGCCGAAGGTGTTATAAGCCAGCGTCAGCGGTATCAGCACGGCAAAACCGATCAGCATGAATATATGGCTGTTCGGGCCGGACGCTGCGGCGCTCAAGGTCAGGTCCGGCGGGATGATGCAGGGAAACAGCGCGACCAGCATCACGGCGAAGGCCAGCACGAAGACACCCAGCGCGGCGAACAACGGCAGGAAATCCCGGCGGCTACGAAAACCCCGGGCAAAGACCAGCAATGAAACGCCGAGGAGCAACCCCGCCGGCAACCACAGCCGTACATCCAGCAAGCGTTGCGCGTATTGCGGATGCAACGTGGCAGTCCACGCAACCAGTGCCAGCAGCGACAGCACGACGATCAAAGCCAGGATCCGCGCCTGCCGCGCAGAGCGCTGCTGCAACTGATCCATCGTCCGCCAGTAAAGCCAGCAGGCGCCGAGCCACAGATAGCCGAGCACCAGCACCACACCGCAGAACAGCGCAAACGCACTGAGCCATTCCCGGCCATCGCCGCTGTACTGGCCGTTGTGATGCGCGACACCCTGCACCAGCGTACCGAGGACCACGCCTTGCAGGAAACCGGTCAGCAACGATGCGACCATCAACACCCCGTCGATCGCCCTTTTGCGTCTCGCATTGGACGCATGGTCACGAAATTCCAGCGCCACCGCCCGCGCAATCAACGCCAAAAACATCAAAATGAACGGTACGTACAGCGCTGGCAGCAAAATCGCGTAAGCCAGCGGAAACAACGCGAGCAACCCGCCGCCCCCGAGCACCAGCCAGGTCTCGTTGGCGTCCCACACCGGCAGAATCGTGACTGCCATGGCCCGGCGCTCGCGGCTGCAAGCCGTCACGCCCATAAGCATGCCGACACCCAGATCGGTGCCGTCAAGAATCACGTAGTTCAACACCGAGAACGCCAGCGCGGCGGCGCTGAGCAGGGTCAGCCAGTCAATATCCATGCAGCGGCGTCCTCAGGAATGCCCGGTTTCGTCGGCCAGGGTCGGTTGCGGCCCCGGCTCATCGGCTTGCGGCGGCTCACGCAGCAAGCGCAGCAACACCCACAGGCCAATCGCGAAAATCAATAGATAGAACAGCAGGATCAACCAGGTCGAACCGATCACTTGCGCACGCGATACCGACGAAAGACTCTCCGCCGTGCGCATCAAGCCGTACACCGTAAACGGTTGTCGGCCGACCTCGGTAACGATCCAGCCGCTGAGCATCGCCAGAAATCCGGCTGGGGCCAGCCACACGCAGCCGCTCAAAAACCAGCGCGTGCAGTACAAACGTCGACGCCGGCGCAGGATCAGGCTTATCACGCCCTGCGCCAGCATCAACAGGCCCAGCCCGACCATCAGGCGAAAGGCAAGGAACACCGGCGCCACGGGCGGGATGTCTTGCGGCGGGAATTCATCCAGCGCGGCGATAGTGCTGTGTAGATCATGGTGCAAATAGAGTGAGCCAACGCGCGGAATCGATACCTCCCACAGATTGCGCCGCTCGCGCATGTCCGGCCAGGCCAGCAGGCGTAACGGTTCGCCGGCGCCTGCGGGTGGTCGGGTCCAGGAACCCTCGATCGCGGCGACCTTCTGCGGCTGGACCTGCAAACTGTGCCGGCCATGCAGATCGCCGACCACGATCTGCAGCGGCATCAACATCACAATCAGCCACAGCGCCATGGAAAACTGCACGCGGGCACGGGGATTGTGCGCGGCCTTGCGCAGTTGCCAGGCGCTGACACCGGCAATGAACGTGGCGCTGCCGATGAACACGGCGAGGATCATATGCGCCAGACGATACGCAAACGACGGGTTGAATATGATCGCCCACCAGTCCTCGGCGATGAATCGGCCATCCGGGGCAATCGAATAGCCCGCCGGCGTTTGCATCCAGGAATTGGCAGAGAGAATCCAGAACGCACTGATCAGTGAACCCAGCGCCACTGCACAGGTGGCAAAAAAATGCAGTTTCGGCCCGACTTTTTTCAGGCCAAACAGCATGATGCCGAGGAAACCCGCTTCGATGAAAAACGCCGCCAGCACTTCATAGAACATCAGTGGCCCGATCACATCGCCCGCCTGCACCGCCAGCCGCGACCAGTTCAGCCCGAACTGGTATTCCAGAATCAACCCCGACGCGGTGCCCACCGCGACGTTGAGGGCGAACACTTTCAACCAATAACGATAAACATCCAGATAAACCGCGCGCCCGGTTTTCAACCACAACGCTTCCAGCACCATCAGGAAGTTGGCCAGACCGATGCTGAACGCCGCCAGCACGATGTGAAAGCTGATGGTGATTGCAAATTGGGCGCGAGCCGCCATCAGGGCAGAATCAACGGGCTCCATGCAGGCAATCAGCCGCTGAAAAACAGCGCAAGCTTGTTGCCCTCGGGATCGCGCAGGTACGCCACATAGAAGTCCGGCGTGTAGGCCTCACGGGTGCCCGGCGCGCCTTCGTCGCTGCCGCCGTTGTCGAGTCCGGCCTTGTAAATCTGGTCGACCTGCTGCCGGGATTCGGCGCGAAACGCCGGCATCATGCCGTTACCCGCGGTCGCCGGCTCGCCGTTGAACGGTTTGGCGATATGCACGCTGCCGGGTCCATTGGACTTGTCGGCCGCGCCGGGCAGATAGAAACAATCGTGTTCTTCGCGATCATGCTGATACCCCAGCGGCGTGAGGATCGCGTGATAAAAGGCCGCCGAACGTTCCACGTCATTGGCGCCAATAAACAGATAACTGAGCATGGGGATGTTCCTCCGCTGGCCATTCAACCGTGGGTTTGTTCTTCGTTATGGGTGAACAGATTGCCGGCGTCGCGCACCAGTTGCCGCCATTCCGCAGCGGTGATCAGGCCTTGTTCCTCCATCGCATCGGCGGCCCTGAGCAGTTCGTCGTAGCGCTGCTCCGGGTCAGGATCGTCCTGTGTTTGCGCCGCCAGTTCGCGCCAAGCCGCCAGTGATGCCTCTTTTTGCTGATCGAACATGGGGGTATCTCCTGAAAGACTCATCCGGTAGAAAGATTTCGCCCTGCCCAGGTTCAGGGCAGACGACGGATGGACGGTCTGTGTGAAAATCGTCAACAGCGCGGTGGGATTTGTTTATTGACCCTGCAGCGTCGATCCGCGAAGTTATTCCCCGTCCAGTGGTTGCTGCTGGCCGGGGAAAAGCTCGGTTGTCATGTGTTTCCCCGCTTGTTTCCTGCGTCGCACTGTTCATCCCTGTTCGCTGGAGTTTTTCGATGCCGTCGCCCAAATCCCTGCCCGCCGCCCTGCTCGGCCTGGCCCTTGCCTGCCCGGCGCTGGCCGAGACCCAAGGTCTGGAACTGGGGCAAGTGCTGATTTCGGCGGATGAGCGCAGCGGCGCAGACGCCAGCGTCGAAGAAGCCAGGGCCCGCCTCGAACAGGTGCCCGGTGGCACCAGTGTCGTCGACATGCGCCAGCCATTGCAGGGCCGCGTGGCGAGCAATCAGGATGTGCTGGCCTACCAACCGGGCGTCTATGCGCAGTCGGCGGGCAATGAAGGGGTGAAGATTTCCGTGCGTGGTTCGGGCATCAACCGCGCGCCGGGGGCGCATGCCTCGGGGCTGTACACGATGCTCGATGGCTTGCCGTTGACCGGCCCCGGCGGCACGCCGTATGAATTGCTCGAGCCGTTGTGGGTCGATCACGTGGAAGTGCTGCGCGGCGCCAATGGTTTCGATCGCGGCGCGCTGGCGCTGGGTGGGGCCATCGATTACGTCAGCCACACCGGCTACACCGCGCCGAAGCTGCAAGTGCGTTATGCGACCGGCAGCCACGGCTATCAGCAGCGCCAGGTCAGTTCCGGGCAAGTGCTCGGCGACTTCGATTACTACGTGTCGCTGACCGATGCCAACGCCGATGGCTATCAGGATCACACCGCCAGCGAAAGCAAAGGCGTGATTGCCAACTTCGGCTATCGCTTCAATCCGAATCTGGAAACCCGCTTCTATATCCGCTACCGCGAAACCGACAACGACCTCGCCGGCCGCGTCACCAAGCATTCCATCGAGCATCATCCACGGGCAGCCAACCCGTCCTACGTGGCGCGGGACGACAGTCGCAAGCAACCGGGCAGCACCTTCATCGGCAACAAGACCACGTTCTACATTGATGACGATTCGAGCCTCCAGACCGGCCTCGTCTATCACGACTATCCGATGGATCTGCGCGAAGGCCCGAACCGCTTGAAAGTCGCCTACACCGACGTCAGCGGCACCTTCGACTACAAGCGCCGCGACACCCTGTTCGGCATGGAAAGCCGCAGCAACGTCGGCCTGCGCGTGACCAAGCACCTGCCCAATGATGGCGCGAGCGAATTCGTGCGGGTGCCCAGTGGCAACACGGTCAGCTACGCGCCGGGCACGCGCATGCGCAACTTCACTTATCAGGGTTCGGACACCGTCCTGCATGTTGGCAATGACCTGGAAATCGCCGATGACCTGTGGCTGACCACCGGCCTTGCCGCCATTTACACCCGCCGCGAAAGCGCGGTGACCTATCCGCAAAGCGGCGGCAAAACCAGCCTCAATGATTGGGACTACGCACCTCGAATCGGCCTGCGCTACCAGATCAGCCCGGATGTCCAAGTGTTCGGCAACCTCAGCCGCTCGGTCGAAGCGCCGCACCCGTGGTCGCTGATCTACAGCTCCAACGTGCGCTTCCCGGCCGGCAGTGGCGCGGCCACCGGCACGCAAAAAGACCCGACCACCCTGCAAAACCAGACCGCCACCACCCTTGAACTCGGTGGCCGGGGCGACAGCGCCTTCGGCGAATGGAGCCTGGCCTGGTATTACGCGCAGGTGCGCCATGAGCTGCTTTCGGTACTGCCCGATGCCACGGCGGTCACCCCATACGAACTCAACGCCAGCCCGACCGTGCACCAGGGGATCGAAGCCAGCCTCAACAGCAAGCTGTGGACGGCGGCGGATGGCCGTCAGTTGAGCCTGCGTCAGGCCTACACCTTCAGCGATTTCCACTATCGTGATGACCCGCGTTTTGGTGACAACCGTCTGCCGGGCTTGCCGATGCACTATTACCAGGGCGAGTTGCGTTATGACTGGCCGCAAGGGTTCTTCGCCGCCGTGAACACCCAACTGGTTTCGAAAGCAGCCGTGGATTACGCCAACAGCTACTACGCTGACCCCTACGCGCTGTTCGGTGCAACGCTGGGCTACAACGCACCGAAGGGTGACTGGCAGGGCTGGGTCGATATGCGCAACCTGACCAACAAGCACTACGCGGCCACGGTCACGCCGGGGTACGACGACAAGGGGCTGGATGCAGCACGGTCGACGCCGGGTGAAGGAATGGGGGTGTATGTCGGGGTTTCGTGGAGTTTGCTCTGACCGATTGCCCTTGGAAGCAAGTACTGCGGGTTGCTCAGAGTCATTCTCGCCAAGCTGACTTTGATTTCACCCGCCTCTGATGATGGATCGTCCGATGAAATCTCGATGTCCCGAATGTGGCTATATTGCGAACAGTATTCCTCCAACCCACAAGTGCCCCGAGTGCGGCAATTTCTCCCACGACTGGCTGATTTATGACTGGGACACCTTCGCTTCGATCAAGCGTCGGCATCTCGGCTATAACGTGGCAATTATTTGCCTGGCGCTTGCTGGCATGCTGACGGCTTTGAGTGTGGGATCATCCCCTGTGCTGCCATGGATGCTCGCCTTGCTGATCATCCCTGCGATGGTCAGCGGATGGCGTTGCCGCAGGCAGCTGAGAGACCCGTCAAAATACCAGGGACACAAGGCTGGCATTGTGTTTCCCTGGTTTAGCGGTTTCGGGGGATTGTGAAGCACAGACAACGAGATCCGCTTCGCCCTACCCATCAAGGAAGATAACAACATTGAAAACAGCTCTGCGCCTCCTGCTTATGATTGGCGTTTCAACCAGTGCTTTGGCTGACGTCGAGCAGATCGGCTTCCAGACCACCACCTTGCCCGACCCGCACCATCAGCGCCCACTGGAGTTGGTCGTGTGGTACCCGAGCCCGACAACCGACGCGCCAGAGCTGATTGCCGACGATGTCGTGTTTGCCGGCGCCAGCGCCGTTCGCAACGCGCCTCCTGCTACAGGGGAACATCCCTTGGTGGTGTTGTCTCACGGCTATCGCGGCAACTGGAGCAATCAGATCTGGTTGGCCAGTGCGCTGGCTCATCAGGGGTACATCGTTGCTGCCATCAACCATCCTGGCAGCACGACCCATGATCGCCGCGCACAAGCAGCAGAACAGTTGTGGCAGCGACCCGTCGATGTCAGCCGGGCGATTGATGCAGTCATGACACAACCGAACAAATTCGGTGCGACCGCCAAGCGGCGGATCGCCGTCGTCGGGCATTCCCTCGGTGGCTGGACTGCGCTGGAAATCGCCGGTGCACGCTTTGACCCACAGCTGTTCGCAGGCGATTGCAAAGCCCATCCGCAGCTGTCCAGTTGCAAGGTTTACCAGACCATGAACCCCGCAAGCACTACGCCACTCAAAACAGCATTGGCCAGCGATTTGCGCGACCCTCGGGTCAGTGCTGTCGTGACCTTGGACCTTGGGCTTTCGCGCGGCATGACCGACCAGAGCCTCGCGGCTCTACCCGTGCCGGCGCTGGTGATTGCAGCGGGTGCACCCTCGCAGGATCTGCCGGCCGAGCTGGAGTCCGCCGACCTCGCCAAACGCTTGCCCGAGGCAACCAGCCGATATGTCGAGATCGGTGACGCCAGTCATTTCAGCTTTCTGCCAACCTGCAAAGCGGGGGCGGTGGAACTGTTGGAGGATGACGCACCGGGGGACGGGATCATTTGCAGCGATGGCGACAACGCCCGTCCAAGGGAGGTGATTCAGCAGCAGGTAACTTCGCTGATCAGCGGTTTCCTGAAGCAAGCGGCAAGCGCCAAAGTGGAACGTTGAATAGCAGAACGGCTGGTCAGAACGGGCCTGCCGCTCTTCCTCCTTGGGCTGAACAACCGCGGCGCGCACCCAGAGCTAAAAAGTGAGGCCCGCAAACACAGGCCTCACTTGGTCAACGGACTGAATTGCTACTGTTTACAGTCTCACAGCGCTTTTTCCGCATTGTAGCCATCGGCATTTTCAAATACCCCCATGAACCCCGCGACCGTCGACTCGCGTGCCCAGTCGCGCTGAAGCTCGCAGTACAACTGCACACGGCTGATCAACCGGGCACCCGCCTGTTCCATGCGCCGTAACGCCGCTTCGTGAGCAACAACCGACGTACCGCCTACGGCATCAATCGGTATGTAGACCTCATATCCCTCCTGAATCGCATCGAGTACCGGAAAAGTCAGGCAGGCTTCGGTCCAGAGCGCGGTCATGATCAGCTTCGGTCGGCCAAGTGCCTTGACGGCTTGCTTGAACTCAGCGTCTTCCCAGCTGTTGATCGAGGTACGGTCATAGGTGGGCAAATGCCCGAGTACCGCTTGCAGTTCCGGAATCGGAGGTTTGTTGCGACCGGTCGCGACGTTGACCGTTGAATGGATGATCGGGAGGTTATAGTTGACGGCCGCTTTGGCCACACTGGTGATGTTGAACACCAGCTCGTCGCGCGGCATCGAGCGGATCGAGGACACCTGAATCGGCTGGTAATCAATAACGATCAGCGCCGAATTCACTGGCGACAACAGTTGATCGGTCAGAGGGTTGCGGATTGTCTCGCTTGCCATTTGCTGCTCCTGCTTTTAGTTGTGATGTACGCCAGCGCGGACCCGATAGCTCGCTCGAACAAGCGGCGAATGCTTCGTAGCCTGCACTGCATTGAGGGAGACTGCATTTCCCGGCGACAGACCCGGTTGGGCCTGTTGCCAGAGAGCAGGATTGTGCTGTTGCTCGACTCAACGCAGTAGTAGCATCCCGAGACTAGCTGTGTTGCAGAATGGGGAACGCTGGTTTTGGATATCGAAGAATTGCAGACCTTTGTAGCGGTCGCTGATGCGGGCGGAATTTCATCGGCGGCGACTCGGCTGGGCGTGTCCAAATCCATCGTCAGCCGCCGGCTCGCGCGGCTTGAGGCGGATCTGGGCATTCAACTGCTCGCGCGCACGACTCGCGGTGCGGCGCTGACCGAAGCGGGTATTGCGTTTCGCGACCATGCCGCGAAGGCCTGCGCCGAAATGGACATGGCGAAGGAAACACTGCTGCCTGCCGGCCCGCTGCGCGGCCGACTGCGGATTGCCGCGCCGCTGTCTTTTGGTCCGACGCATTTCGCCCCGATGCTGGCAGAAATGGCGCGCCGTCATCCACTGCTGCAGATGCAGACTTGCTACAGCGATCGCTTCGTTGACCTGATCGGTGAAGGGTATGACTGTGCGATACGCGTAGGCTATCTACCGGACTCGAATCTGATTGCGCGTGGCATCGGCCCGATCTTCACCAAACTCGTCGCCAGCCCCGGTTACATCAAAGCCCATGGCGAACCGGCAGGTCCACACGACCTGCTGGCTCATGAGGCGTTGATGCAGGGCACCGAAACCTGGCAGTTCATGGACGGCGGCAACGTGGTGACGGTTCGTCCGCAAGGACGCTTCAAGGCTGACAACGGCACGGCGTTGGTTGCCGCTGCAACGGCCGGATTGGGCGTTGCCTATTTGCCGGACTGTCTTACCTATGAACAGGTGAAGTCAGGCGCACTGGTGCCGATCATGACTCGCTACCCCCCGCCGCCGGCAGGCGCCTATGTCGTGCGCCCCCCGGGGCCACATCCGGCGCGCAAGATCCAGGCCCTCACCGAACTGCTGATCGAGTCGTTCGGACAGTCACCCCATTTCGCCAAGCCGGTATCCGTGTGAACGGCTTCGCAAAAAAACACTATTGCAGGAACAACACCGCCGCCGCTTCGCGCATGAAAATCTCAACGGTCTTTGGTCCGATCCCATCGAACTCGCAGAGGCGTTTTTCAAACGCCCTGCGATCAGCACTCGCGGCCACGATGTTGCCGACCTTGCCGGCATATTCGCTATTGAGTTTGTTTGCCAACGCAAGCAAACGCGCAGCCGTGCTCTCGTCGTAACGCACGTAACGGGCTTGCCCCAGCAGCCCGACCAACTGGCGGTGGCTGCACTGTGCAAGTTTCTGCGGCGTATCGTTCCGATGCTCCACGACGATGATCTGGTACGCCTGCGCGGCAATTGCGCCCTGGATTCTTTTGCCCATCAGAAAACTGGCAACCAGCCATTTGAACAGCCCCGCTTCGTTGGCTCCTTGAAGGTCGATCTGCAAGTCGCTTGCGCTGATATTTTTATTCACGGTCTGGTCTCAATGAAGACACTCGGCCCGGCGTGGCAGCCGAGATGTAGCTACGCTTCAGTCTTGCCTTGTCGTTTCTGATAGGCCCGGGCGGGTGAAGGTTCGGAAAACATCACGCTGGGAACATGTCGCGAGTCTCGATGTAGCCAACGATGTCTGCCTCGGCCGTTAAATTGAATCTCAATCCGGTCAGCGCGGTCAGCTTGTTGAGAAGACCAGACGAATGCCACGGGAAGAACCTATGAGCCTCGCAGCCTATGAATGCGCACATGCCCGGTCGAAACCGGCCTGACGAGAAGATACAAGACAACGCAGACGGCGCCCCGATCAAGGCCGTCAGCGCTGTCGCGGCGTTCCGTCTGACAGTGGCGTTCATGTTGACGGTGATTCTGGCGTTTCTCGGCGTGGAAGGCTGGCGGACCTGGCGTGACTACCACTCAGCGTTCAATTCGGCGCGCAATTCCGTCACCAACCTCGCCAGAGCCACGGCGCAACATGCAGAAGATGCCATTCGGCAAGTGGACGTGCTCACAGCGGCTCTGGGCGAGCGAGTAGAAGGCGATGGGCTGCGAAACATCGATGTGAATCGCATCCACAAACTGTTGGTACAGCAAGCCAGATTGATGCCGCAATTGCACGGTCTGTTTATTTATGGCCCGGACGGGCAATGGATTGTCACCGACAAGGAAGTCATTCCAGAGCCTGCGAACAACGCCGACCGGGATTATTTTCAGTATCACCGCACACATACCGATCGCAATGTGCGGATCGGCAAGGTGGTGAAAAGCAAATCCACCGACGACCTCATCATTCCCATCTCGCGTCGCTTGAACAACCCTGATGGTTCCTTTGCAGGAGTTCTTCTTGGGACCATCAAAGTCAGTTATTTCGTGGATTATTACGGTGATTTCAAAATCGATGACCGAGGCGCATTGGTTCTGGCACTGCGCGATGGAACAATTCTGGTACGTCGCCCGTTTATCAAATCCGTTATCGGCCAGAGCCTGGCGAGCAGTGAAATTTTCACCCGTTATCTGCCCGTCTCCAGCGACGGCATCGCAGAAGTCAAAGCTGTCGTGGACGGCACCGAGCGCCTGTATGGTTATCGGGCCTTGAGCACCTACCCCTTGGTTGTCGAAACCGGGTTGTCCCGTGAATCGATCATCGCGCCCTGGCGCTGGGATCTGTACAAGACCGGATTTGTGCTGTCCTCGGTGATCTGCGCATTTACCGTGTTCGGTCTGGTTGTCCTTAACCAGCTTCGCCAGCGCATGGCCATTGAAAAAGAGCTGCGTCTTGCGCATCAGACCATGCGCGATATGGCCTTGACCGACAGCCTCACCGGCCTGGCCAACCGGCGTCGGCTGGACACTGCGCTGGCTGACGAGATGCGGCTGGCCAAGCGGCAGAACTCGTCACTGGCATTGATCATGATCGACGTCGACTACTTCAAACGCTACAACGATACCTACGGGCATGCCGCCGGTGACGAGTGCCTGGGAAACGTAGCGAAAGCGATTGCCCAAGCGCTGAAGCGCCCCGGGGATCTTGCCGTCCGGTATGGCGGGGAAGAGTTTTCGGTGCTGCTGCCCAATACCGATCTCGACGGCGCGCAACGGGTCGCCCGGCACATCATCGAGACCATTCGCGCACTGAAAATAGAGCACGCCAATCACCCGTTGGGCCACGTCACTGCCAGCGCCGGCATCGCGGCGGCCAGGCCGGCCGAACAGGACGTTAGCGCGGCCATGCTGATCAATGCCGCTGACAAGATGCTCTATGCAGCGAAGCAGCAAGGTCGTGATCGCTACTGCAGTGCCGCGCAACTGGCGTGATCGCAACGCTCGTCACAATGCAGTCACCGCGACCTGATAGCCTTGCCGCACGTCTCAATCGCCAAAGGCCCGCAACGTCAAATGCAATGGAATGAGCCCACACTGCGCCAGCCCATCATCCTGCGCTCCGAAAACCTCCACTGCGATGACTTCGGCGCCCTCTTCTCGCGCTTCTTCGGCAACCGCTACGCCGACACCCCGCCGATTCCCTCGAACATCGTCATCAGCGGCGTCTACGGTCGGCACGAAGGCGTGAGCTTTCGTCGCATGCATTATCGCGGCGACTTCAGCGTGACCTTCCCTGACCCACAAGACGAGATCACCTTCGTCATCCCCACCGCCGGCAAGATCCTGTTCAATCACACCAGCGAATCCATCGGCGCTTGCCATACCGGGCTGGCGATCGACAAGGCGGACATCCGCTCGATGCGCTTCTGCGACGATCACGCGCATCACGGCATGTCGATCAATCGCCATCAGCTCACCGAGCGTTTATCGGCGTTGCTGGATAAACCGATCGTGCAGAAGATCGTGTTTCAGCCCAGCGTGGATTTGCATTCGCCAGCCTTTCAGGGCCTCAAGGCGCTGATTGATCTGGCGACCGGAAGCGAATTCGACACCTTGCTCAACAGCGGAACCTTGATGCCCTCGCGCCTGCGCGAGATGTTGATCGATGCGGTGCTGGAGGCGTGGCCGCATAACTTCTCCGAGGCGTTGCGGCGACCGGCGCCGCTGGTGGCGCCCAGGCACGTGAAATTGGCAGTGGAGTTTATTCAAACGTATCCGGAGCAACCGGTCAGCGGCGTGGATCTGGCGCGAATGAGCCATGTCAGCCAGCGCGCCTTGCAGGAAGGCTTTCGTCGCTTTGTCGGCATGTCGATCGTGGCGTATCAGCGCCAGGTGCGTTTGCAGCGCGCTTATGAGGCCTTGGCGCAGCAGCATTCGGCGTCGGTCACGCAAGTGGCGCTGCGCTTTGGTTTCAGCAATGTCGGGCGGTTTTGCCAGTATTTCCAGAGTGCGTTCGGGGTGAGCCCGGCGCAGTTGAAATCCAGGCTCTGAAACTTGCGTATTACCGAGCCTGCCCATGCACGTCATCCGCCCCCAGCGTGATTTGATGGAACAGCCACACCCTCATAACGACTAACCCTGACAAGCCACTCGATTGCAGCACCGGATCGCGTGGCGTCTACCTGGCTGCGGTGGCTGCTGCGGATGCGCCGGCGCAGGCTTCGATAGGGGGTTTCGATGACTGAGGATTTGACTGGGTTTTTCACTGATCACGCGATTTTAGGCATTTCGCTGGGGAACTGGATTCTGGCGTTCTGCGCAACGTTGCTGAGCTATTTCCTCGCACGAACGGCCATCCGCTTCGTGTTTCGAAAGGTGCAGGCGCGGGCGGCGGCCGGTAATGGACACTTGAGTTACATGGCCAGCGAAGTGCTGTCGGCGACCAGCACGACGCTGTTGCTGCTGGCGTCGATTCTCATCGGGATCGGTTTGCTCGATCTGCCCGAGCGCTGGCTCAATCGGGTCAGCAGCCTGTGGTTTGTCGTGGCGGCGCTGCAGGTCGGTCTGTGGGTCAATCGCGCATTGGCGCTGGCGCTGCATCGTTATTTTTCACGCCACAGCACCACTGGCACGTTTCAGGGCAGTGCTCTGGCGACGCTGAGCCTATGGGGCGTCAAGGTGCTGTTGTGGGCGGTGATTCTGCTGGCCATGTTGTCGAACCTCGGCGTCAACATCACCGCGTTCGTCGCCAGCCTGGGCGTGGGCGGTATCGCCGTGGCGCTGGCGGTGCAGAACATTCTTGGCGATGTGTTCGCCTCGCTGTCGATTGCCGTCGACAAGCCGTTTGAAGTAGGCGACTTCATCGTCGTCGGCACGCTGGCCGGTACCGTCGAACACGTGGGCCTGAAGACCACGCGCATTCGCAGCCTCGGCGGTGAGCAGATCGTCATGGCCAACGCCGACATGATCGGCAGCACCATTCAGAACTACAAACGGCTGCAGGAGCGGCGGATCGTTTTCGAGTTTCGCCTGACCTATGAATGCTCGACCGAGCAGATCAAAGCGATCACCCGCCGCGTCGAAAGCATCATCAAGAATGAAAAACAGGCGCGCTTCGATCGCTGCCATTTCCGCAGTTTTGGCGAAAGCGCACTGGAGTTCGAGACGGTGTATATCGTTCTGGATGCCAGTTACAACGTGTACATGGATGTGCAGCAGCGGATCAATTTGCAGATCATGGAGGCGGTGGCCGAGGTTGATGCGGCGTTTGCCTTCCCGTCGCGGACGGTGCACATCGCGTCATTGCCCGAAGCGGCAGCATTGCCGCCGAGAGCGCAGCATGTCTCGCGTACGCAACACGCCTGAGCGCTTTGAACAACCGGCCGCCCGCAGCACTGGCGGCCGGTTGTTCGTTCAGAACGCGTAACTGGCCTTGAGCCCGCCGTTGAAGCCGTGGCTGTCACCGCCACCGCTCGCGCCGACTTCAGCGCCCAGGCTCAGCGCGCCGAGATTAGCCATCAGGTTGACGCCGCCGCTGAACTGATCGCGATTGTCGAAAGCCGCGCGCTGTTCAACGTCGAGGCCGAGCAAGTGGCCTTGGCTGTCAACCCGGTTGTCACCCAAGGTGCGTTCGTAGCCAACCTGCACGCCCGGCACCAGTTGCCAGGCGCCCATGGCCAGCGGAGCGAAGGCAACGTTGAGGTTGGCGATCGCGCTGCGGCGGGTGGCGCTGTTGTCGTCGACGTCCAGCGCCAGTTCGCTGCCCTTCTCTTTGAAGCTGTTGAGGTCGAGGTGGCTGACGCGCAAGCCGAGGCTCGGCTCGAAGATCATGCCGTCAACCGGGGCGCGATAACCCAACGCCAAGGTAGCCCCGGTGAGGTTGCCATGGGTGTCGCCTTTCGCCGTGCCGAGGCCACCGCCGAGTTCGCGTTTGCTGGTGTAATCGACGTAACCGGCGCTGGCGTTGGCGTCAACGAACAGGCCGCGGTCCAGGCTGCTGAAACCGTAGCGCGCGCCGATATTGAGGAAGGTGAAGTCCGTGTCCGCTTCACCGCCTGCCCCGCCGACGCTGCCATCGCTGTAGCCGAACCCGCCGCGCGCACTGAATTGCTCGCTGAAGCGTTTTGTGAGGCCGACCATCAGGCCTTGGCTGTGTTCGTTACTGCTGTCGGTGTGAGCCGAGCCATCGGTGCCGAGGTAACCGGCGAGCGCGGTGCTCCAGAGGCGGTACTGCCCGACCTTGAGGTCGCTGCCGCTGGCGAACGGTGCAGCGGCTTGCTCGATCATTGCGTTCTGGCGCAGCAGGTAGCTCGCCGCGTCGGCGTGCACCTGACCGCCGACCTGGCTCTCCACGCCGCCGAGAGTGCCGGCGTCAATCGCCGATTGCAGATAGTAGTTGTACGCGCTGTAGGTGCCGGACAAGTCGGTGTTCTGCAACTGCCGCAGCAACTCGGCACCCGCCGCAGCGTTACCGATCAGCCCGGCCTGCCCGGGCAAACTGTTGTATTCGACCAGTTTGCCGCGCAGCACGTAAATGGTTTCCTGCGACAGACCGAGACCCTGTTTGAGGTAATTGTCCATGCTGCCGTACTCGGCGGCGACCTGGTCGAGGCCGGCCTGCAAGTAACTGGCCTGCACGCCCAGTAACGGCTCGTACACCGCGGCCATGCTCGGTGGCAAGGCTTTCAGCGTCGCCGCGACTCGGGCGGCGGTGTAATCGTTGGTCGCCAGATAGTTGGCCATGATAGTCGCCTCATCGACCCCGGCAATGCTCTGCAACACCGCCGCAGTCCAGCCGGTGCGGTCCTTGCCGGCAGTGCAGTGAAACAGCTGCGCGGCATCGACACCGGCGAGTGCATTGAACAACTGGCCGAACTGACTGCGCATGCCGGCATCGCTGACGAAAGCACGATTGGTCTGCTCCATCATGGCAATGGCGTCGGCGGCGCTTTTGAACGAGATGTTGGTGATATCTGCCCCGGATGTGGTGCTGCCAATGATGTCGATGTTCTGCCAGGTGGCACCCGCGATCATCGTGTCAGGCGTGGCGGCGATTTCGCTGGCCGTGCGCAAGTCATAAATCGCCCCGATACCCAGCCCGTTGAGCGTCGCCAGATCCGCAGCTGACGGCGTCAGCGCATTGGAGCGGTAAAACACGCCGCTGCGCATGGTGCCATCGTGGGCGGTGGAGTAAGCCGTGGAGGTACCGGCGACATCCCGAAAGTTATCGATGCCTTGCAGGCGCGGCGTATCGAGCACAACAGACTCGGCAGCGTGAGCGGCAGCAATGGACAGGCTCAGAGCGGACAGCGAACACAGAAGACGTTGGAACACAGTGCAGCCTCATTGAACAAGCGTTGGGCTGGTCACTATGGGGACGCGAGTGGGCCGGAATATGACAGTTTCGATCAGCAAGCAAATGCCCGCGCGAATGGTCCGTGGGGTGCGTGAATGGTCTGTATTGGACAACAGGAGCAGTGCCGCCCTGATTGCCGGGTCGGCTTGAGACCAGTCTTGAAATCAAAAGCCCCTCACCCTAGCCCTCTCCCGGAGGGAGAGGGAACTGACCGAGGTGGATGCCAGAGCCATGCCGACCTGAAATCCCGAGTCGAACACAAATTCTGAAAAGCCCAAAGATCGGCTCCCTCTCCTCGGGGAGAGGGCTGGGGGTGAGGGGCAGCCACACCACAAACCCAAAGCCGACCACCCGCTTCTAACCACTCAATAATGAGCGTTAGCTCGAGTGCCCTTGATCTTGATCTTGCCTGACCGGCGACATCGGAGCGAAGGGACCCGAGCCTGCGAGGGCCGAACGCAGGAGCAAGCCTTTTGGGTTACCTTTTTGGCGTTTGAAAAAGGTGACCCGCCGTAAGGGCGGAACCCTAAGTAGCCGTTACCGCAGCAACGGATATGCCCCCAATCAAAGACGACACCCATCCAGCCCCAGCAGATAATCCCAAGGATAAATCCCCCGCTGATGCCCGTCACTGAACACCAGCTGCACCCCATACCCCTGACCATTCACCTCAACCAGCCGCACCCGATCATCGACCAACGGCGTAACCCCGCGCAGCCGAAACGCACGGCATTGCGAACACGGACACTGACGACGCAAATCGGCATGACCCAACACCGACTCACCCCCATCCGCCCAGCTCAGCGTCAACGTCCGCTCACGCTGCGAATTGACCACCGCCAAAGGACTCACTGCAACTGACTCAAGGCAATGCGCACCGCCTTGCGCACCTCAGGATCACCATCATCCTGCGCCGCCTGCAACGCCGCCACAGCGCCGCGATCGTTCAACTCGCCCAAGGCCAGCGCGGCCTCCTTGCGCAAATTACTGATGCGATGCCCCAGCGTTTCAATCAACCCCGCCAGCGCCGGCACAAAACGCAACCGACCCAGGCTGCGGGCGGCACGCAGACGCACTTGCCAATAATCATCGCTCAACGCCTCGACCAGCGCCGGGCCGGCGTCGACATGGCCGACCTTGCCCAAGGTCGTCGCGGCTTCCTCACGCACCTGCCAGGCACTGTCGCGCAAGGCCTGACGCAGCGCCGGCAACACCTCGGCGCTGGACGCCAAGCCCAGCGCACCAGTCGCCGCACGGCGCACTTCGGTGTCCGGATCATCACTGGCCAACCGCGCCAACGCAGGCAGCGCGTCAAGTTGTTTGAGCCAGCCCAGCACGCCGACCGCTTCGCGGCGGACATTGGCGTCGGCATCGTTCAGCGCCGCGACGGCAGCAGGCGCCGCGTCGGCAAATCGCAACTCACGCAAGGCACGAAACGCAGCGACCCGCACGCCGACATCGGCATGCTCAGTCCACGGCAGAATGACTCGCCCTGCCCCTTCGGATTTGAGCAGACTCAGGCTTTGCGCAGCCGCCGCTTGCACGGTCGGCGACGGATCGGTCAGCGCCTCGCACAAGGCGCGCACGACCGGCTCATCCTCCCAGGCCTCAAGCAATCGCGCAGCTTCGGCGCGCACGTCTTCGACAGGGTCATGGCCAAGGCGATCAATCAGCCAGAGCAAGCCATCGGGCTCCTCCAGATCCGCCAGCTCAATCAGGGCGATGCGCCGCACGCCAGCGTCTTCAGCGGTGAGGCGCGGTTGCAAGGCGAGAATTTCTTCAATATCGGACACAGCAAAAATATTCGTCATAGGGCAAATCGCGGCAAAGGGTTTTCGGGAGGCAAGCCGAGCGGGTTGAGGCGCGGCAGCGGTCGGTCGGTGTCGTGGCGCAGCAGGTCGAGGCAATGACGCTTGAGGCGCGCGAATTCAGCGCTGGTGACCAGTTCGCTGGTGCGCGGACGCGGGAAATCCAGACGCAGGTCTTCGATGATCCGCCCCGGACGTGCGCTCATCACCAGCAAGCGGTCGGCGAGAAACAGCGCTTCGTCAATGTCATGGGTGACGAACACGACAGTGGTACGGATGCGCGTCCAGATATCCAGCAGCAGCTCCTGCATGTTCAGACGGGTCAGCGCATCCAGCGCACCGAACGGCTCGTCCATCAGCAGCAGCCGCGGCCGATTGACCAGCACCCGAGCGATTTCCACCCGTTGCTGCATGCCGCCGGAGAGTTGATCGGGCCAGCGCTCGGCAAAGCCTTCCAGGCCTACCAGTTGGAGAATGTCATCGGCCGCGCGATGCCGCTCGGGCTTGCCGATCCCACGCATCTTCAAGCCAAAGGCAACGTTGTCGCGCACCGTACGCCATGGAAACAGCGTGTGATGCTGGAAGACCATGCCACGCTGCGGCGACGGCCCGGACACTGCCGCGCCGTCGACTGCCAGACTGCCGACGCTGGCCTTCAGGTGTCCGGCCAAGGCGCCGAGCAACGTCGATTTGCCGCACCCGGACGGGCCGAGGATGCACACGAACTGGCCGGGTTCGATCTGGCAATCGAGATGCTGCACTGCTTCGAAGGCGTCGCGACCTTCACCGAGCACGATCGACAATTGGCGAATGTCGATCCGCCCTTCCGGGGTTTGCATCACGCTCATCAGGCTTTTCCTCGCGGTCGATGCCAGGGCGTGAACACACCGCCCAGACGTTTGATCAGCAGGCTGCAGCCCATGCCCAGCACGCCGATCAGCAACATGCCGACGACAATGTCGGCGTAGTTCTGAATGGTGTAGGACTCCCAGGTGTAATAACCGATACCGAACTGACCTGAGATCATTTCCGCCGTCACCAGACAGAACCACGACGTGCCCATGCCGATGGCCAGACCGGTGATGATGCTCGGCGCCGCACCGGGCAGAATCACTTCCAGCAGAATCGCCCGGCGCCCGGCGCCGAGGCTTTTCGCCGACGCGATCAGCCGTGGGTCGACGCCTTCGACGCCGTGCACGGTGTTGAGCAGGATCGGGAACAGTGCGCCGGTGAAGGTGATGAAGACCATCGACAGTTCCGAGGACGGGAACATCAGGATCGCCAGCGGAATCCACGCCACGGCAGGGATCGGGCGCAGGACTTCCAGCGGTGGCAGCAACACGTCTTCAGCCCATTTCGAGCGGCCGATGGCCAGGCCCAGAGCGATGCCGATGACCAGCGCAGCGAGGTAACCGGCGAACACGCGGCTGAGGCTGGCGGTGAGGTGCTGCCAGAGTTTGCCGGAGTCGCCGAGGCCCAAAGCGGCTTCGATCACCGCCCGTGGCGTGGGTACGTTGGCGAAGGTCACCAGGCCGAGATTCCAGTGGTGGCTGGCGGCGAGTTGCCAGAAGAGCAGGCAGAGCAGCAGTGAGGCGGCTCGGGGGATCCAGCGTGAAAACATATATCACCTCTGATCGTTCCCACGCTCTGCGTGGGAATGCATCCCGTGACGCTCCGCGTCACATCCAAAGCGGACGCAGAGCGTCCTTCGAGGCATTCCCACGCAGAGCGTGGGAACGATCTACGTTTGAGTTAGCGGGCGGCGACTGCCTGAGTGGTGGCATCGCTGAAATCGAAAACCTTGCCACCCTGTGCCGAGGCATATTGCTGAGCCTGCCCCTTCAGCAAAAACGCACTCAACCGCCCCTTGGCATCACTGGCAAACCACGCCTGCTCGGCCAACAACTTGATCCCGCTGTCGCTCGCCTGCGCATACACCGCACGAATGTTTTTGCCTTCCTGCTTCAACGCGGCCAATGCGCTGAATGCCGACTCCGCCGAGGCATAACGGCGCACCTTGGCTTCACCGCGCACCCAGATTTCCGCGACATGGCTGACATCGGTAATCGCTTTGCCCGTTACGGCATCCACGCCCGTCAACGGCGTCTGCGCGTAATCGGCGAGTTGCGCCGTGTAATCCAGATGCGATGCCTTGAACGCCGCGCGAATGTACTGATCGTCGATAAAGCTGTTGAGATCGAGCCCGCGATCGGCCTTCTTCAAAAGCTTCAAGGTGTCGATGGCAGTGCCGACGGCCTGGCGATATTCAGGTTTCCAGCTCAGGTCGCGGGTCTGCACGCCGAGCGGTCCGTGGAACAGGTAGGCGACCTCGGCATCGACGCCGGTGACCTTGGCGATCAGTTCGCTGTATTTCTCAGGCTCAGTGGCGAGCAGTCGATTGGCCTCGATACTCGCCCGCAGATACGCGACGACGACTTCCGGGTATTTCTTCGCATAGGCCTGATCGACCAATGCACCATGGAATGTCGGCGCGTTGGCTTGGGAGCCGTCGTAGATCTTGCGAGCGAAACCGCGACTGGGGAACAGTTCGGCGAACGGCACGAAATCGGCGTGGGCATCGATCTTGCCAGCCTGCAAGGCCGAGCCGGCCACCTCTGGCGGCTGGGCGATGATGTTCACATCCTTGAGCGGGTCCCAGCCCTGCGCCGCCACCGCACGCAACAACATGCCGTGGGCTGTGGAGGCGAACGGCACGGAAATGGTCTTGCCCTTGAGCTCGGCCAATGACTGCACCGTGGACGCGCTCGGCACGACGATGCCGTTGCCGCTGCCCTTGATGCTTCCCGACAGCACGCTGATGAACAGGCTGTGTTTGCCGGCGGTTTCGAACGCCACACCGTTGAACGCACCGGGGAAATCGGCCATGGCGCCGAAGTCGAGTTTGCCGGCAACCATCTCGTTGGTCAGCGGCGCGCCGCTGGTGAAGTTCTTCCACTGCACGTCGTACGTGGCGTCTTTGTAGGCGCCGTCGTGGGGCAGGTATTTGTCGAGCAGACCGAGCTCACGAATCAACAAACCGCCAGCGGCGCAGTTGATGGTGGTGTCCTGGGTGCCGATGGCGATGCGGATGGTTTCCGCCGACGCTGACACGCTGAATGAAGCCAGTAGCAGACCGGCGATCGCTGCACGCAACATGGGTGTTTCCCCTCGAATCGTTTGTTGGATGTTCGTCTCCGCCACGATCAGGGCGCGGTGGGAAACGAGGGGGTTTTGGTGAATCTGGCGTCCGGTGTTTCCGGGTGGCTCTGGGTTGTCTCGGCTGGCCTCATCGCTGGCAAGCCAGCTCCCACAGGTTACTTCGGTGTTTATACAATCGTTGTTCGACCACAAATCCCTGTGGGAGCTGGCTTGCCAGCGATGGCGTCCGCCCGATCAGCGCAGGAGGTAGGGGATGTCGACCTTGACGGCCCCGGTCGGGCAATCCTTCTCGCACGGCATGCAGTACCAGCATTCGTCGAACGCCATGTAGGCCTTTTGCGTGGCCGGGTTGATCGCCAGCAAGTCCATCGGGCACACATCGACACACACGGTGCAGCCCTTTTCGGCGATGCATTTGTCCTCGTCCACAGTGACGGGAGCGTTGGAGCGGAAGAAGATTTCCTGAGCTTGATAGGCCATGGTTCGGACTCTCTTTTTAGTGGTGCATCAAGCGGCGAAGGCGCCCACGCGCAAGCGGTCGTACGCCTGCATTTCTTCAGCATCGAGCGGGATGATGTAAGGCTCGACGGCTTTCTTGAAACTGGTCATCTGGCCGTCCTCGCCCTTCTTCAGATGGCAATGGCAGAACCACTCACTGTCGTTGCGTTGCGGGTGATCGACGCGGTAGTGGTACAAGCCCCAGCGGCTTTCGGCACGGAACAACGAGGCGCGCGCGGCCATTTCGGCACAATCGCGGATCACGCTGGTTTCCATCGCGCGCATCAGCTCGTGAGCGTTGTTGGCTTTCATCTGCTCGAGATCGCGCTCGATGTCGCTGAAGCGTTGCAGGCCGATCTGCATTTTCTTCGTCACTTTCGGCGGTTGCAGGTAGTCGTTGACGAAGCGCCGCAGCTTGTATTCGACCTGCGCCGGTGACAGGCCGTGTTCGCGATCCAGAGGGGCGTAGACCCGGGCCTTTTCCTTGGCGATCTGCTCGGCATCCAGCGCCGAGAACGCGCGCCCGGCAACAAACTGCGCCGCGTTGTGCCCGGCAAACCAGCCGTAGGTGAAGGCGCCGAGCATGTAGTTGTGCGGCACGGCGGCCATATCACCTGCCGAGTACAGGCCTTTCACCGAGGTCTCCGCGCGTTCGTTGACCCACACGCCAGACGCCGAGTGGCCGCTGCAAAAGCCGATTTCGGAAATGTGCATCTCGACCATTTGCGTGCGGTAGTCAGTGCCGCGATTGGCGTGAAACTGGCCGCGGCTCGGGCGTTCGTTGCTGTGCAGGATCTCCTCGATGTTCTGGATGGTTTCCTCGGCCAGGTGATCGAGTTTGAGGAACACCGGGCCGTTGCCACTTTCCAGTTCCTGGTGAAACTCCCACATCATCTGCCCGCTCCAGTAGTCGCACTCGATGAAGCGCTCGCCCTTGTTGTTGGCGGTGTAGCCGCCCAAGGGTCCGGTGACGTAGGCGCAGGCCGGGCCGTTGTAATCCTTGATCAACGGGTTGATCTGGAAGCACTCGAGGTTGGCCAGCTCGGCGCCGGCGTGATAGGCCATCGCATAGCCGTCGCCGGCATTGGTCGGGTTCTCATAGGTGCCCATCAGGTAGCCCGACGACGGCAGACCGAGGCGCCCCGCCGCGCCGCACGCCAGGATCACCGCTTTGGCCTTGATCACATGGAAATCGGCGGTGCGGCAATCGAAGCCCATCACGCCGTTGACGGCGCCCTCCTCGTCGGTCAGCAAACGCGTGCAGACCAGGCGATTGGTGATGCTCACTCGCGCGCGTTTCAACTGCCGATACAGGACTTTTTTGATGTCGTGCCCTTCCGGCATCGGCAGCACGTACGCGCCCATGTGGTGAACCTTTTTCACCGCGTAATCGCCGGTTTCGTCCTTCTCGAACTTCACGCCCCAACGGTCGAGCTGTTCGATCGTTTCGAAACTGTGGGTCGCGTACGCATACACCGCTGCCTGATTGACAATGCCGTCGTTGGCGATGGTGATTTCCTTGGTGTACTGCTCCGGCGTCGAGTGCCCGGGAATGATCGCGTTGTTCAGGCCGTCCATGCCCATACTGATCGCGCCACTGCGTTTGACGTTGGCCTTGTCGACCAGCAGAACGCGCAAGTCACGGTTCTGCTCTTTGGCCTTGATCGCCGCCATCGGCCCGGCCGTACCGCCGCCAATCACGACGATGTCGTATTCCTGTTCGAGCACATTGCGGGTCATGCCTGCTCCCCTTTTTGCCGGTCGATCCGCAGGCGGTACTGGAAGGCATCGCCACGGTAGTAAAGGTGTTCGAAGTCCAGCGGCTGACCGTGGGCATCGTGGGTCAGACGCTCGATGCGCATGATCGGCGAGCCGGCCTCGACGTTGAGCGCCTGGGTCAGGTCGCTGTCAGCCAGCACCGCGTCGATGGCCAGATCAGCGTGGCCGAGAGCGATGCCGCAGTCATTTTCGAGGATCAGAAAAATGTCGCGGGTGACCAGATCGGCCTTCTCCAACCGCTCGCCGACGGCTTTGGGCAGGTAGGTGATCTCCAGCGAAATCGGCTCGCGATTGATCAGGCGCACGCGTTTGATCTGCGCCACGATCTCGCCTTCCGCCACCTGCAAACGCTCGGCGACACGCTTGTCCGCTGCGATGAACCTGAAACTGCGCAGGCGGTTGATCACCTCGTAACCGCGGCCGGTCATCGACTCGGCAAGGCCTTGCAGGCTGCTGACGTTCTGAAAGGTTTTCGGCTTGGCGACAAAGGTGCCCTTGCCGTGGATCTTGAAGATCAGCCCTTCCTTCTGCAGATCGCCGAGTGCCTGGCGCACGGTGATGCGGCTGACTTTGAACAACGCGCCAAGTTCGCTTTCGGAAGGCATCTGGCTGTCTTGCGGGTATTCACCGTCGAGAATTCGTGCGCGCAGCACATCGCGCAACTGGGTGTGCAGCGGGACGCTGCCAAGGGAGAGAACGTTATCGGTCATCTTCGGATCACTTGTCATAACGAGTTATGGCGTGATCTTAGGGTTGTTATAACAAGCTTGAGAAATATTGTTTGGGCATAACCTTAGATGCTTCACACGGTCGCTTTTGCAGGAGTGAGCATGCTCGCGATTAGGAGTGGGTCAGTCATTGATGTGTTGTCTGACACACCGCTATCGCGAGCAGGCTCACTCCTGCAGGGGAATTGTGTGCTACTGGCGTTTGAGGATCTGGTCCATGACCCAGTCGGTCTTCAGGGCTTGTTCGGCGACGGCGGGGTGTTGTGATTCGCCACGGATATGGGCATTCATGCCCAGCACGTGATGCCACTGGATGTGTTCGTGATGAGGGATTTCCAGGCTGATGTGTTCATCGGCATGCAGTTGCACCGGATGCTCATCAAACACCGAAAAACCGATGCGCCCACGGCTACCGATAATCTCGACCCGATCCTCGCGCCGATCCGCAACAAAGCTCCAGCAGCCCATGCCCAGCGCACCTGAACCGAACCGCCAACTGGCGCTGACGGCATCTTCGGCTGCGTACAAACCGGCCTGCCGCGCCATGAATCCAGACACTTCGACGATATCGCCGAGCAGGTACTGGAACAGATCAAAGCCATGGCTGGCCAAGTCGGCAAAGTAGCCGCCACCCGCGATTGCAGGATCAGTGCGCCAGTTGTCGCGACCTTCCAGATCTACCGCTGACGGCGCCTTGGTCAGCGTCCAGCTCAAATGCCGAACCTCACCAATCCGCCCCTCCTCCAACCAGTGCCGCACCTGCGCAAAACGCGGTAACGAACGGCGGTAGTAGGAAACGAACAAATGCAAACCGGCCTCGGCAAACGTCTGCTGCATCTCGCGGCTCTGCCCGGCATGCAGCGCCATGGGTTTTTCCACGCAGCAATGTTTGCCGGCCGCAGCAACTTTCAGGCTGTAGGCGTGGTGGCTGTCGGGGGGCGTGGCGATGTACACCGCGTCCACCTCGGGATCGTTGATCAGTGCATCGACGTCAGTGTAAATCCGCTCGATGCCATGGCGCGCGGCATAGTCGGTTACGGCTTCGAGACGTCGGCCCATCACCGCCACCAGCGCTGAACCGGGCGCCTTGTAGAAAGCCGGTCCGCTCTTGCGTTCAGCGACGCTGCCACAACCGATCATGCCCCAACGCACCACGTTCATGTCGTTCCTTTAGCCGATGCGCAAGGCGCGCAGGTCGAGGTGGCCGTCCTTGAGTGGCGGGCACCAGTAGTAGCCGCCGGTGATCGGCCGGCTGATGCGATACAAGCCGTCGGTGATGCCATCTTCCAGGCCGCTCATGCGCCGCAGTTGCGCTTCGAAGGCATCCAGCGAGAAGCCGAACGCGAGGAACATCAAACCGGCGCGATCACCTTCGATCCACGGCATCGAGCGGCGCACGACGAAGGCTTCCGGGGCGAAGCTTTCCTGCGCGGTGCGTTTGACGTGGGCCGAGACCGGCGCGTCGTCGATTTCTTCGTTATCGCTCAAGCGCCGGCCCATGATGTTGTCTTTGTCCTCGGCAGACAATTGGTGAAAGCCCTTGAGGTCGTGCTGCCACTGCTGGATCGCGGCGAAACTGGCACCGACATGGCCGTCAGCGCCCTGGCTGAGCAATGCTGCGGCGATGGCGGCGTCATCGTGCGGGTTTTCCGTGCCGTCTTCGTAACCGGTGAGGTCGTGGCCGTCCTTGTGGCGGAAGGCTTCCTGACGATCAACCAGACGCAAGGCCGGTGCGAGTACGGCTTCCAGGGCGTTGGAACGGTTGAGCAATTCGCCACGGTCGACGCCGTGCAACCAGACCCACAATGCGTGCTGGGTCGCAGGGTTTTCGACGCCAACGCCAGCCAGTGCCGGGAAGCTGCGCAGGCCGTCGATCTGCACGTTGAGTACCTTGACCAGCGGTTCACCGAAACCGACCACCGCCGACGCGCCATCCACCTGATTGAGCAGGTTATCAAGCGCCTGCGGCAGCGCTTCCACCGACTCAAGGGCGAAGAACAGGTGACGTGCCTGCGCAGGAACTGGGGTGGCGAGAATGCCCGGCTGGTAGTAACTCATGTGAACTCCTTGAAAAAGTGCGCGGAGTTTACCTGCGGGCGGTGGGTTTGTGGGGGTTTGGTGAGTACGCCCGAACCAATGTTCTCCGAGTTCAGCCTCGCTCAGACAACAGATCGCAGCCAGCGTAAGCATGTAGGCAATGTCGCCAGATTCCGTAATCCTCGAGAATTAATACCCATCCACTCGAACTGACCTACAACGGCCGTCGCTATTCCATGCCGACCGAAGGAATCGTCTGACATCTTTGGCCTGGACGCTTGGGGATACTGAGCGCCTCGTCCAGCCAGTGACGACAGCCAGCCACATCCCCATTAGACTGCTTTAAATTGATCACGGAGGTCATATGAGCCTATTGCTTTCCCCGTTTTACTCTGAGTTCGAATCCGGAGAAGAAGCAGAGAGCTACGATCGCTGGTTTCGCGCCAAGGTGCAGGCAGCACTGGATGACCCTCGCCCGGGCATTCCGCATGAGGAAGCCATGCTGCGGCTCGACCAGTTATTAAAAGAGAAACGCAAGAATCGACCCGCTGCCGCTTGAATGGAGCGAACAAGCTCTGGACGATCTGGCTGACATTATCGATTACATCGAACAACACCATTCCAACGCTTCAGTGGCCCTGCGACACAAGGTGGGAGCAGCAATGCAAAGGCTGTCTTCAATACCTTATGGCTTCAGAGCTGGCCGAGTACCCGGCACTCGCGAAATGGTGATTCATCCAAACTATCAACTGATCTATAGAGTCAATGGCTGCATCAGAATACTGACAGTACTGCACGCTCGAAAAAGATATCCCCGCATCGCACCAATCTAAAAATAAGGGCGACCCAACGGTCGCCCAAACATACCGCACGAGAGTTCTCTTACAACGTCAACTGCCCCCGCTCCTCCTCGGTCAACTGCTGCCTGGCCTGCTCATCCAACGCCCCCGCGCCCAGGACCTGCACCGGGCTGTTCGGGTTGTAACCCGGGGCCGGTGCACGGCTGGCGCCATCGCGCGACGGTGTGAGTTGTTCGTTGCCGAAGCTCAGCACCTGCACGGTGAACACCGAGGCCTGATTCTGCCGCGCCGCCGCTTGTTGCTGCCGCGCCACGTCTTCAGCGGCTTGCGTGGCAGATGATGCCGCCGAGCTGGCCGAGGTGATCGCGCCGGTATTCACCGCCGATACCACCGGCACTCCGGTCGCCTTGCCTTGCACCGAAATGTTCGCGGCGTTGACCACCGTCAGCGCGGCGATGTTGACATTGCCCGACACGCGAATCCCCGCCTCGCCCGCATCGATGGTACCCAGCGGCGCGATCAGGTCGATATCGCCCGGCGCCACTTCGGCAATCGGATTGAGCGTGGCGATACCGGCGCCGGTGCTCGGCACCGACGGTGACAGCGTGACGTTGCCCCAGGTGTCGTATACCCGTTTCGGCGGCGTGTAGACCACGGTGGTTTTCGAGCCGCGACCAGCGTTGATATCGCCCTCGGCCGACCAGCCGAGAATCGAGCCGCCAAACGTGGTCATGATGCGGCTCTGGCCGAGCAGAATGCTGCCCTGCGAATACAGCTGAATATTGCCAGAGCCCTGGGTGATGATCCCCGCTGTCGAAGGCGGCGCTGCGCCTTCGATACCGAACACCTGACCACCGCCCGGGGTGAGCATCTGAATGTCGCCGCCAAACAGGGTCTTGACCCCTGCTCCGCCGTACAGCGTGATATCGCCGTCGTAGCGGATCGGGTTACCGGCGATGTCAGTGGTCGGGAATAGCGCCGCAATCGCGTTGCGACCGCGCAAGTAACTGCCCTGCCGTGGACCGTCGGCATCGTTGTATTCCAGGCCACCGGCGCGCAGTTCGGCGAAGTACACCTGCCGGGCGAAGATTGCCTGCTCGACACTTGGCAGCGCGGCGAAAAAGGCTTGCGCCTGTTCCGCGTTGCCGCTGAAGCCGTAACCGAGGGTCAGCCAGCTTTGCAGCTCGTCGAGGTACGTCTTGATCACCTTGCCCGGTTGCGCGCTCAACGAGGTATCCGGATTGGCCAGATTTTGCGGATTCAGGTAATGCGCGATGAACCGTGAATAATCCGGCCCTTGCGCGCCGGTACCGGCCTGCAAGACCACGCTGGCGCCTGGCCGCTGATCACCTGCCAGCAACGAACCGAGGCTGGTGATGCTGGCCCGGTCCTCCATGAGAATGTTACGCCCGGCATTCACCTCCAGGGTGCCAGGGCCGGCGATGTCGAAGCTGCTGTAGAGGATGTCGCGACCGGCCGATACTTTCGACACGTCCCTTGGATCGTTATGCACGAACAGGTTGCCGGTGGAGTAGATCGTGTCCTTGGTGGTGCCGACGCCATCCTTCGGCGAAGTCGTCGGCTGGCCCAGATAGGTGCCAGAGGCGACGATGTCGCGACCGGCCATCATCCACACCGGCCCGGCGGCTTCGTACCAGGTGCGCAGCGAATCGCTCGCCCGCAACGATTCGCCGCTGCGGATGCCAACCAGATCGCCGGTCAATGCGTAGATTCGCGCCGGGCCCATTACATCGCTGAGGCGGGAGTACGAGTTGCTGCCGAAAGCGAACAAGGGATAACGCAGATTCGGTTCTGCGGCGACACCATCGCTGCCGCTGTTGGAGATGAACGGGGTTTGCGCCGAGTTGCTGGCATAGCCGTTGAACGCCGGGGCAAACGGCGTGGCAATCGCCAATGGACTGGCCCCGGACTGGTTGATCGCATAGCCGCCGGCATAAATCGAGTCACCGGCCAACAGCTCCAGTTGACCTGAGGCCGACGGCGCCAACAACAGCGACCAAGCGGTCGCGGGAGCGGTGTTGCCGACGCTGTAAGCCGCCGACGAACCTGCGTAAATCGAACCCTGCCCCGCCACTGCGCGCAGAATCGATGGATAGACGAAACGGCTGTCGGTGGGCGAAGTGTTCTGCCCTTTGAGTGGCCCGTTGGTGTCGGTCTCGGCCAATTGGGTACTCGGGGTGAGATTGCCGCCAGCAGAGAACAGATCGATCGCCGTGTGCTCGGTCCACAGCGAGAAGCCGCTCAAAATCCCGCCCTGGGTGATGTCCCCCGCCTCGTCAAACAACGGCGTGGCGTTCTGCAGACGCACGCGCCCCGGGTCTGCCGCGCCGCCGAGCACCAGATCGCCACGGGTGTTGATGCGCATACCCGAGTCGCCGGGAATCAGCACCAACCCGCCGGATGCGTTGCTGGTGGTCGCGGTGAACGGGTCAAGCGCACGGGTTTCGCGGGCGTCATGCAGCACGTTGTTGGCGCCATATTGCAGATTGATGCCGCCGACCGCGCTGCCGCTCATCTGGGCCGCGCCGCGCAGGTTGATCAGTGCGCCTTGCAGATCATGTTTGGGCGGCGTGATCCCATCGTTGCCGGCCCGCGCTTGAAGGGACGGGTTGAGCGAGCCACCGATGCGGATATCCATGTCACCGCCACCGGTCAGTTGCAGGCTGCCGTCGCTGCCGACGCGACCGGTGCTGCCCACCGCCACGATCAGCCCCTGACTGCGCGGATGGGTCCGCGAATCCCCCATCGGTCTGAGCATGCCGGCGTCTTCGCCGGCGCGCAGGCGGATATTGCCGCCCCCCAGCGTACCGAAACCGGTGAAGCCCACCAGATAGGGCGCAGCGTCCATGTCGGCATCCGGTAATGGCTGAGTCACATAACTGCCGAAGTTGATCCACCAGGCGGTCGGCACGTCAGTGTTGCCGGTGCCCTGACGCCATAACCAGTTGCCCACTGCCACACTCGGCACCTGCTCACGGTAGCCGCCGCTATTGGCGGCCTTGCGCCCAAGGGTATCGCCAGAAACCGAACCGCCGGCACTGATCGTCAGGTTGCCCCCCAACTGTGGATACCAGGCCTGATAAAGACTGTCGGCGCCGCCGTTAACCCATTTTTCGACATCGCTGCCGGCGCTGCCCAATACCGAGTCCTTGTCCGACAAGCGCCCACGCATCTGGTTGTAGCGCGGATCGACATCGGCCGACTGGGTGCCCGCGGTGTACACGCCAAATGGCGAGGCCATGCTCAGATTACCGGCGGCGATCAGATCCAGATCGCCGGTGCCGGTGCGCAAGACGCTGAACATCTGACTGTGGATGGCAGCGCTCTTCGCCGGATTGCTTTCGACGCACACCTCGGGATAACTGTCGCACAGCGTCAGGTATTCCTCGGGAATCGGCGCGTAATCCTGGAAACCGAACTGGTTGCCAGGCGCCCAGGTCCAGCGCGCCATGGGTGCACAGGCACCGGGATCGGTGTCGCAGAGAATCAGGTATTCCTCGGGCACCGGTTCGAAGGCTGGGAAACCATACTGGTTGGTTTCCGACCACACCGCGCGTGGATTGCCTTCGGTGATCTTCGCCCCGTAATGGGTGTCCGCCAGGCGCAGATTGCCCTCGGCGGTAAGCGGTTGCACCGCACGACTGTCGGCTGCGGAAAGATCAGCCCCCGCCACCGCGCGGATCGACCACGACGCACTGCCGGACGGCAACATCGGCGCGAGTGCCCAGTTGGCGCCCTGGCTGGCGCCATTCAAAGCGCGCAACTCGATGAACGCGACACCGTCAGCGAGCACCACATTGGTCATCGACGGAATCAGCGAGCCACGCAACAGCGCCAGTGAACCGCTCAACATCAAATTCTTGCTACTGCCCGTGTCGTCATCGAAAGCGCCTGGCAACGGCACGCCTTTGGGCCAGGTCATGGCATTCAATGCCGTGTTGCGATTCAAGCGAATACCGGCGCCCAGACGGCTATTGGCCGGTACCGTGACATCGTCGCCGAGCAGCGTCCCGGCGGCATACAACAGATTGCCCGAGGCGTCATGCACCGCCCCCGCCAGCACCGTGCCGGCGCTGAAGGTATAAGGTGCGGCCAGTTCTACCTGCACCGGCAGCAGCGTACCGCTGACCAGTGTCGTCGCCTGAATCGGCAAATCGTAGTTGAGGGCCACGCCCGAGGGAAACTGCGTACCCGGGGCCAGCGTCACCCCGGCTCCCGGCACAATCAGATCGCCGCCGAACGGCTGCACGCCCGGCAACAGCTTCCAGCCAGCGTCGTCGACGGTTTCGGGTGGCGGCGCGAAACCGTCGTTGATGCTGCCGTAGATATCCAGGTTGCCGCCGGCGCGGATCATCAGGCTGGCGGACTCACCAGAGCCATAAACTCCGGCGACCTTGCGAGAGTGCGGATTGAGGCTGTCATAGCGGTAGCGCGACAGATCGATGTCACCTTCCACCACCAGGTCACCGTCCGCTGTCTTGCTGGCGATTTCGACGCCGGGACGCAGATGGAAAGCATCGGCGTAAGCCGCGTTGTTCAGACCGGCCAGTTTGCGTTGCAACAGATCGGCGTTACTCAGCGCGGCTTCGATGAAAGTCGTGTTGTCGCCGTCGATGCGGGTAAAGAGCGCCTGATCGATCACCTGATACGGCCGGCCACTGACCGCTGGATCGACGCCATCGCGCGCATCGGTATAGCGCCGCGTGCCATTGAGACCGATGGAACGCGCGCCTTGAATATTCACGGTGCCAGTCGCGTCGATGGCGATGTCACCGGCGCCCAGACGCGGTGCGTTGAGTTCCAGGGTACCGCGCAGCATCTGATCGTGCTGACCGGCGAGCACACCCGGCACCGCATCGGTACCATGACGCAAGTCGATGCGCGTACCCGACGCCAGGGTCAACAACCCGGCGCCTGAATTCAGCTCGACCATGGCACGGTTCGGCGCGTCGATGATCTTGCCGTAACTGTCGACACGCAACACCCGACCATGGGCATCGAGCACGCTGTCGCCGGTGAGCGTCAGGCCGTTTTGCGCCGACAGTCGAATGCTGCCGACCCGCTCGCCGCTGGCATCGATCAAACCGTCGACCGTCAGGCTGCCATTGTCCACCGAGACATTGACCTCGCCAGCCTTGAGCCCGTCGCCAATCCGCAGATCGCCTTGTTTGAGTTGCAAGCTGCGACTGCCGAACACCTGCCCGGCGTTCAGGCGCTGGTTGAGTGCCGCGAACTGCACGCTCGCATCACCGCCCAACTGCTGCGCGCGAATGTCCACGCCAGCGGCGTTGTACGGCACCAGCGTGCCGCCGGCATCGTAATAGCCACTGCTGGCGCCGAGAATCTCGCCCTGCAGATCGACGATGCCGGCATCCGCTGCCAAGGCCACGGCGCTGAGGTTGCCGGCCTGGTTGTTTTTTGCCGAAAGGTCGATGCGCGACCCGGCAAGCTGGCGGATATTGCCGTTGTTGCTCAACAAGGATACGTCGCCGCCCCAGCTGTATTTGCTGACGTCGTTGAACGGCAAGGTGCGCCCGGACATGTCCAGTTGCGCACCGTCGGCCAGCGTCAAGTCGTGTTCGGCTTTGGCCGTGAGTTTGCCGCTGGCCAGCGCAATGCGGCTGTCGAGCACGATATCGCGGGCTTGCAGATGGAGCTCAGCGCCGAGGGCATCGGCCACACCCGAAGCTGCCGCACCGCCGAGCGTCAAGCGATTGCCGGCTTTGAGCAGATTGACCGACGCTGCCTCACCGGTCAGCAACGGTGTGCGCAGCGTGAGGTTGCCGCCCGTGTAGGCGTAACCCTTGAGCGGGTCGTAAGCGCCCTGCTGCTGATACACCGCCAGGCTGCCTTTGTGATTGGCGGTGATACGTTCGCTGGCGCTCAGGTTAACGTTGGCAAACCCCAGCGCCAGACGATTGTTCTGATCGAGGCCATTGGGTTGTGGCATAGGGCCGTAACCCAACTCGATGCGTTGTGCCTGAATATCCAGGGTACCGCTGCCGGTACCGGCGCCGCCGCTGATCACACTACCGGGGTCCTGAGTGGCCCCGTTCCAGATCAGGTTGGCGGTGCGGATCGTCGCGATATCCTCGGCAACGCCTGCGCCATAAATCGCCGGGGTGGCGAGCACGAGGTTTTGCAGCTTGCTCTGGCCTGTCTGCGCATCGAAGGTATCGAGGGTCACGCTGCCGTAGAGATTGAAGGCATCACGCGTGGTCAGGCTCAGTGTCTCCAGAGCCGGCGCGCCGAACCGGGTATCACCGCGCAGCAAACGATCCAGAACATTCTGGTTCAAGGTCAGACCGGCCGGTACGCGGTCGCCTGCAGCCGCCAGTGCCTGGGCACTGCCAGCGTTGAGCGCACCCACCGCCAGCGCCAGATGACGCGTGCCAAAACGCACGGCTTCACCAAGCTCGAACTGGTTATCCGTCGCGGCGGTGATACTGCCGTTTGAATACAGCAGCGCCGGGCTGGCACAAACCGTCGTGGTGCAAGTGCCGATCCGAATGCTGCCGGCACCGGTGAAACCGCCGCCCGCCTCCGGCGCCAGCACGTTGGTCCAGCCGTTCGAGACCACCACCACACTGGACGCGCCCGGCTGGTAAATGTACCCGGCCGTCGAGTCATAAGCGGCGTTGCCACGCCCCAGGGCGTTGATCCCGGCGCCCGCTTCGACGGTGATGCCGCCACTGATCGAGTTGGTGCGCAGCAATACTTCCGGCGCCGCCAGCAACGCCCCGTCCCGCAGGACGATGCTGGAGGTGTCCCCGATGAATCCGATGATGTTGCCCGACGTGCTGTAACTGACGGTCGGCATCGCGCCGAGGGTCAAACGTCCGGCGTTGAGGTTATTCAACGTTTCGGCGTATAGCGAGATACCGTTGAAGCCCTCGGTGGGCGCCTGCCCGCTGCCGAGGATTTCGAAGCTGCTGCGGGCATTGCCACTGCGCACCACTGCCGTGCCCACCAGGCCACCCGCGGCGGCGCCGAAGCGCGCCTGTCCGTTGAACTGCAATGCGATGTCCTGCTCGCCACCGTCAATCAGGCGCAGGTCCAGCGTCTTGCCGTCCTGCGGGGCCAGCGCCCGGGGGACTCCACGGCGCACGGCATCGCTCTGAATGAATTGGCCGAGACTGGTTTCGTTGTACTGCGAGTAACGGCGCAACACATCCGCCGGCGTCAGGATGATCTGTTGGGCGAGGCTGTCGCGCAGGGGGGTGTTGGCAATCGACATTTGTCCGCTGCCAGTCCACGAACCATTACGCATCGGCAACGCACCCTGGCTTGCACCCGGCGTTGCCTGACCGTTGACTTCGACCCGGAATGCCCCGGGCAGCAAGGCAAACGTCGACGGCAACAACGTGTATGTACCCGCCGCCAGACCCGGCACTCCAGCGCCAATAGTGACCTGCTGACCGATACGCGGATCGACTGCGCCGGCCTCAGCCAACACCGGTGCGTAGGTGCTCTGGATGCCCGGAACGATTGCGTAAACAGGGTTGCTCGCCAAACCCGGCAAGCTGAACGTGCCGTCGGTAGCGTTGCGCACCAGCGGATTGAAACGGGCATCTGTTGAACCGCCGCGCCCGGAAATGAAACCGGCACCGCGCAGGTCGCCACCGCCCGACAAATCGATGATTGCGCCGCTCTGCACATCGATGTACTGCGTGCTCATCGACACACCGGTCGCTTCCCCGGTGACGCCGTTCAACACCACCGATCTGCCGCCGTAGCGGTAATCGATGCCATCAGTGGTTCCACCGTATGGCATGACCAGCCCGGCACCGCTGACCGACGTCACGCTGCCCGGCAACAAACGAACCTCACGGGTGGTGGTCAACAAGTCGTCGCCAAGGACAATCTTGCCCAGCGGTGCACGCAACACACCGCCCTGCTCGATAGACGCCGCCGAGAAGGTCAGCTTGCCGAACGCCGAAAAAGGCGCAGCAGCCGGCGCCGCTCCGTGGCCGCTGATGCGCAGGGTATGTTCGGCCGGCGACTGCGCGCCCTGATAACCGACACGCACTTCTGCCTGAACATCACTGGCGGGATAGATCTGTGCCGCACGCAGGTTCAAATCACCCGGGGTCCACAAACGGCTCTTCTCCGCGCCATCGGTTGGAGCCAGAAAGCGCAGATCACCGCTGCTGTCGAGACTCACCTGGGCAAAACCACGGCGACTGTATTCGGCGGCCGCTGCCTTCAGTTGCAGGATCGAACCCTGTGCCCCGAACGACAGACCATTGCCCAGATCCATCAGGTTGGCCGACGCCGTGAAGCGGGCATCCGCCAGCCTGGCGGTCGGGCTGTTCGTCAGGCGCGGGCGCACGCTGCCGACCACGCTGTAATAGCTGCCGACGCCGGACAGGCGCAGATACGGCGCGCTCAGATCGACCCGTGCCGTGTCTTTGGCTGACTCGGCCAGGGACAACGCCCCGGCGTACAGGCTAAGGCTTTGCTGCATGTGCAGGTTGACGTCACCGTCGAACGACAACAGTCCGTTACTCAACAGGCTCAGGGTGTCGAAGCCGCCCGCCATCAGACTGTCGGCATGCACACGAGCCTGACCGTAGCGCAAACCGTCGTCAGCCTCGCCTGGGCGCAGGTCGGCGCCAAGCGTCGGCCCGGTCGATGTCTGGTCGATGATCAACTCGCGTGGCGTGCGTACACTGTTGTCCGCCGAATCGACGTACAACGGCGTCTCGAGCGCCACTTCCAGACGACCACCGGCTGCCCCGGCACCGCCGGCCAGTGCGCGCAGATCACCGTCAATGAACAGGCCGTTGTAAGAGCCGATCGCGATGCGTCCGCCATCCGTGGCTACGCGCGTCGGTCCCTGCCCGGCGATGTCCAGCAGCGCCTCGGCGCCCGAAGCATCGAGTTGTGCGCCCTGGCGCACCACCACGTAAGCATCGGCGGCAGTGGCCGTGGCGAGTTTCGCGTCGATCTCGCCACCGAGGATGATGCTGCCCGCCTTGCCGACCTGCCCATAGGTGCGACCCAAAGCGTCCACTGCGGTGTTCACGCGCCCTGCCACATCCAGCCGCGCGTGTTCACCGATCCAGATCGAACGGTCATGCGCGTTCGGCTCCGCGAGTTGATCGGAGGTGGCCGGTTTGATCGAGCCGAACTGCTGCTGGCGGATATCAATGGTGCCGCCCCAGGCATTGAGTTCACCGTCCACGGTGATCTGCCCGGCGCCGCGCAATGTGATGCTTTGCCCCGGGTCGACGCTGATGCGCGAGCCACGGCCGAGGGTCAGGCCGCTGTTGGCCGCATCGATCAGGCTGAGCAGGCTGGCCCCGCCTTGCAGCGTCAGGCTGGCACCGGCGCGTTGCGTCAGCACGCCCTCAGTCGGGTTTTGCTGGAACAGCGCCGGCGTCCACAACTCCAGCGCCGCTTGTGGATCGGCGCCGCTGAGCTGATTCGGCGCGGCATCGCTAAAACGGTACAGCGGCAGACTGACGTCCACGACACTGCCTTCAACCACGTCCAGACCGCTCAAGCCAATCAGGTTGTAAGCGGAGAAACCTTTGTTGAACAGATCGGTAGACAGTTGCAGGGTGTTGTCGGCCAACGGTTTGTCGCTCTGGCCGATCAGGATCTTGTTGGCCTGCACGGTCAAGGTGCCGCCACCCGTTACACCGTAGCCACGCAACTGGCCATCGAGGCGCAGGTGCGATTGGCCGGGCGTAGATATCGCGCTGGATTCCAGCGTCAAATCACCGCCCTTGCCGCCGCGGGTCTTGCCGTTGGCGAGGATCGCGCCACCGGACGACACATCGAGCACGCTGCCGGCACCGATATTGATATCGCCGCTGCTGCGGATCGACACCCGCCCACCGTTGAGCGAGGCCAGGCTCGCGCCATCGTCCGGCCGGGTACGCAGATTGCTCCAGACGCCGCGGGTATCGAGGTGAACGTCTTCGGCCACAGACACTTGCGTCGGCTTGCCGGTTGTCGCCGTGAGCCGGGTGTCGCTGCTCTGGGTACCGTTGAACTGATTGAGCACGTTGCCCAGACGCAGGCTGCCGCTACGCGCGGTCAGGTCTGCGCCGATCTGCACATCCGGCGCATACAGCGTGATGTCGCCAGCGGTATCAACGGTGATCGCGCCGTCAACGACGACTTGATCCCGGGCCGCCACCTTGAGCGCACCGAGACGCAAGCCGTTGAGCTGCTCGTTATCGAGAAACAGCTTGCCCTGGCGCGTCTCTGACACCGCACTGGCGAGGTCCAGGTCATTGCCGGCCAGCGGCCTGTCGCCACCGATCTGCACCTGATCCAGCAACGGATTGAGCGTATACAACACGCCGCCCGCCGCCGCGACATACGCCGGGTCATAACTGCCGACGATCAATTGCGCGCGGCGTGCCAGCGCGGTCTGGCTCTGCTCATACCCGTCGAGCACCGGTTTGGGCGCCTGATTTTGCCGCTCGCCCTGATACACCTCGCCGAGCATCTGCCCGTCGAGCATGGCGTTGGCCGTGGCGATCACCAGTTGCCCGGCGTCCCGCCCCACGGTGTAACCCGACTCGATACGCGAGCGCGGGGCAATCAGCGGGTTGTAAAAATAGCGGGTCTGACCCCAGCGTTCACTGCTGTCCTCGAAACCGTTGTACAACCCGGTGTAAAGCAGATCGCCCGGCGCACGGGACACTTCATACAGCTTGCCGTCCGCACCGCGCAGCCAGCTCTGGCGAATCTCGCCGCTTTGCACATCCAGGGTGCCGCCGGACAGATTGATCAACGAGCCCTTTTCGGTGACCACATCGTTGCCGGCAAAACTCACCGTCCCACCCTGCGCCATCCATTCGCCGACGCTGTGCGTCTGGGTGCCGAGATAACCGCCGACTTCAAGCAAGCCGCCGGCGGTGTACCAGCGATCCGTGGCATAGCCGTTGGTGCCCGCCGGCACGTAGACCAGTTCGCGTACATCGATCCAGATGTCATTGCTGTTGAGCGCGCCCTTCTCGCGGTTGACCGAGGCATCGCGCTGCTCGTTGCCTTGCACATTGATCTTGATGTTGTTGTTTTCCATCGCCACCTTGACGCCGAGTGCGCCCGACACGTCGATCATCGCCCCGTCGCGCACCAGGCTGCGGCGCTGCGCCGTCACTGCCACTTGCCCGCCGGTAGCGAGGGTAATCGAGCCGTTCTGGAACTCGACGCTGCCACCGCTCTGAATCTCGATACGCGACTGATCGCCCCGAATCCGGTTGTTCGCAGTGACCGCGCTGAGGGCCGCCTGATGCTGACTGTCGAGCGCGGTCAGGTCGCTGCTGTCGAGCATGATCGCCGTGACACTGCCTTGCGTCAGCGTGACGCTGCCGTTGGTGTCGCTGGCGGGGTTGGACAGGTGAACGGTGCCGCGAGCAGTCACTGAGGTGCTGGCGAGCAATACGCCGTTCTGCACGACTTCGTGGCCGGTCAGAGTGATGTCGCCTGTGGCGGCCTGGATCAAACCGTTGTTGCTGACCTTGCCGCTGACATCGCCGGCCTTGAAGCCCGGCGTGACTTCGTTGCCGAACGTGGTCGACAGCGCATTGCCCTCGGTGCCCGCGCCCTTGCGGATATAGAAGCGGTCACCGGCGCCGAGCACGGTCTGGCCCTTGGCGGTGCTGATGCTGCCGTCGTTCTGCACTTCGCTGCCGAGCAACAAGGCATAACCACCGCCATCAGTAGACGTCGCGGGTGGGTGCGTGGCAATGCTCGCGCCGCGTTCCACCAGCACCTTGCCCGCGGCATCGGTAAAGGTCGGCTGCGTGGCGCTACTGTCAAAGTACAGACCACGCTCGCGGAACTGGGTATCGGTGATGCTGGCCGCCGCTGCCACCAGGTTGCGCACATTGACCTGACTGCTGCCGCTGAAGACGATGCCGTTGCGGTTGATCAGCATCACCGTGCCGTCGCCCTTGATCTGCCCCTGGATCTGGCTCGCCCGGGCATTCGGATCGTTGACCCGGTTGAGCACCGCCCAGTTCGCTTGCTGGTCAAATTCAACCGTGGTGTTGCGCCCGACGTTGAAGGTTTCCCAATTGAGAATCGCCTTGTCGGCGGTCTGTTCGATCTTCACCGTGGTCTTGCCGTCGGCCTGGGTTTGCTGCGGGCCCTTGGCATTCTGCCAACCTTGGGTGAGGCTGTTATCGACTTTCAGACCACCCTCGCCCAGACCGTCCGGGACAAACTGCACCGAGCCCAGCGCAGCGGCACGACCCGCCGCCTGAGCCGCCTGCTGCGCGGCAATCGCGGCGACCGTATTGTTCAGGGTCTGGATCGAGCGCTGCAATTGCTGGTTGGCTTTTTGCTGCTGTGCCAGGGGCGGCGTCATGCCCGGCAAGCCGCCAGAGCTCGGTCGCGCGGCTGCACCTTGCTGCGCGGCCCCCTTGGCGGCGAACCAGTTCGAACTGAACGCCGTTGCCGCCTGCGCATTACCCGCCACCAGACACAACGCCACCGCTTGGGCCAGCGGTTTGAGCAACCACAGCGCCGGCTCCGCGGCTTCACGTTTGAACGGCTGGACGTTGGTACGACGGGATGGGCGAGCGAGCATCACTACGAGATCCTTTTGGGTTGCCACACTTTGGTTGCCAAACAGGCCGCAGGCGTGCAAAAACCTGCTGTTACGTCATAGGCAGTTGGCGGCGGTCGCGACCGAACGGATGTCACACAAACTTCATGTTTGCGGAGTATCCGCGGTGTCTGTGGTTGCTTTGCAGGCAATAAAATGGCAGCCCAGGGGGCTGCCATTGATTGGCACGCCGCTGTTTCAAAGAGGACGGCCAATCCCGTTGCACACGGAAGGGTTGTTGATGTCGAGGTTGTAGCCAGTGGAGTTGGTGATGAAGTTGGCGGTAACGGCGTTTTTCCAGCTCGAAAGGACCCCAAGGAATTTGTGTGCCAGTACCGCGGCATTATTGCCAGGCACGCTGTAGTGAGTCGTCAGGAAGTTGCGAATCTCGTTGGCCACGTTGGCGTCTTTATAGCACTGACCGATGATCAAGTTACTGAAGGCGACAATCTTGTAGCCGCTGGCAGGGCTCGCCACCACGGGCGACCAGCGGGTTGGATCAGAGGCGTGGGCGAACGTCGACGGTGGCGTTATCGTAGATAGTGCCAGCGCAACGTTGAGCACCGTTGGCAGCACACCGTTGATACGGGCGACGACAGCGTTATCGGTCACCACGATGCCGTCGGGACCGGAGTAACCGATCGAGCCGTCGACTTGATTGATCGTAGGCAAGACATCTCTGTCGCTCGACACGCCGACCCAGTTGCTCGGCAGTGTCGAACCTGACGGCTGGCGCGCCGTCGTGAACAACGAACTGGTCGAGAACTTTGTCGGGCAAACGGAATTGAGGTGGCGAGTGAGGATTTCCGAAGTGCCGCTGGCGTTGTTCCGGTAGACCACGCGAATTGGTGTGGTGTCGGCAGTGCCCATGAGATGGCCCCACGTTGGGGCCTCACCCGACAGCGCCCAGCACAACTGGCTGCTCGTCAGGTTGAGATTACTGATACCGCTCTTCTTATAGGACACGGCGATTGCAGTGCCAACGGATGGCAGTTGAATCAGCGGACCATAACTGGCGTTAAAAGCGCTCTGGTATTGGCGGATTTCGCTCGCCGTCAGGATCGAATCGCTGCCAGTGAAATGCACAGTGCCTGTAGTGCCGAACGGCGCAGCATTGTTGCTTAAAAACGCCGCTTTGCCTGCCCCGCTGCCAACACCGACGTAGCTGAAACTGGCCGGCAAAATGCTGTCAGCCGAACCCTTGTACAGCGCGGCTGGCAACGTCGCCCCGCCACCGGTCACCGCCAGCACGTGGCCCGACATCAACGCCGCCGCCGACAACAACGCAACCTTCGCAATGTGTTTGTACATGTTCAATCTCCTTATCGAATGCCCCGCGAACGGGAGCCAAAAAAAATGGCAGCCCCGAGGGCTGCCATTCGTGTTGCAGAGTGAATCGAGCGCCTTACTGAGGACGACCGATGGTGTTGCAGACGCTGGTGTTGTTGATGTTCAGGTTGTAACCGTTAGCGTTGGAAACGAAGGTCTCATACACCTTGGTTTTCCAGGCCGATGGCACAGTCACGAAACCGTGGTTCTTGATGGCCAGGTCGTTGGTGGTGGTGTTGTAGTGAGTGGTCAGGAAAGCCTTCACGTCGTTGGCCACAGCTGCATCCTTGTAGCACTGACCAACGATGAGGTTGGTGTAGGCAGCCAGTTTGTAACCGATGGCCGGGTTAGCCACCACTGGCGACCAGCGAGTCGGATCAGCGGCCAGAGCAGCGGTCGCCGGTGGAGTCACCGAAGCCAGTGCCAGGGCAACGTTGGCCGAGGTTGGCTGCACGTTGTTGATGCGCGAAACCAGGGCGTTGCTGGTGGCGTCTACACCATCCGGACCGACATAACCGAGCGAACCATCAACAGCTGCAACGGTAGGCGCAACGTCAGCAGTGCCAGCGACACCGACCCAGTTCGAAGGCAAGGTGGAACCGGCTGGACGTGCTTTGACGAACGTCGAGTTGGTGGTGAACTTGGTTGGGCAGACAGCATTCAGGTGACGGGTGAGAATTTCCGAAGTACCGCTGGAAGTGTTGCGATAAACGATGCGGATCGGCGTGGTGTCAGCAGTGCCCAGCAGGCCGCCCCAGGTCGTCACGGTGCCCGAGAAGGCGTCGCACAGTTGAGCGCTGGTCAGGTTCAGAGCGGTCTGGCCGGATTTTTTGTAAGGGATGGCAACCGAAGTGGCAACCGAAGGCAGTTGGATCAGCGGACCGTATGAACCGCCGAACGCGCTGTTGTAGGTGCTGATTTCCGAAGCGCTGAGCACCGAGTCGCTGCCGGCGAAGTGCACAGTGCCGGTGGCGCCAAAGCCAGTGGCGACGTTGGTCAGGAAAGCCGTTTTGCCGGCGCCGCTACCCACAGCCGCGTAGCTGAAGTTGGCGGGCAGGATGCTGTCGGCAGAACCTTTGTACAGAGCGGCAGGCAGCGTTGCACCACCACCGGTAACGGCCATGGCTTGAGCGGAGGCCAGAGCGGCGACGGTCAGGGATGCGGCGATCAGAGTGCGCTTGAACATGAAGAATCTCCTTTTCAACTAGGTTGTGAACACAGGTTTTCGGATGACTTGCATGACGCTTTTATTGAGGACTCACCGGGCCCTCGCTGGCTGGCCTGGGTTAAGTCGCACTGAGAAATTCGCAGTTTCCGGTGACAGATAAAGGAAAAAACCTCGGGAGCTGAACGCTGTTTTCAGACGGGTTTTCTCGGGTGTTTGTGGGGTTTGTCGGAGTCTCTGGATCGCGGGTTTGGCGCAATCGGGCTGGAGCCGTTGGCGGGTGGTTGCAGATGACAGAAAGGAGAACCCGAGGATGGGGGAATTGACGGTCGGGTGATGGAGAATCTTTTGCAAAAACTTTGAATTATTCATTGGCCTGACTGGCCTCATCGCTGGCAAGCCAGCTCCCACAAGGAGCCAGGTTGACAATGCGAACTGCCACACAACACAAAACCCTGTGGGAGCTGGCTTGCCAGCGATGAGGCCGGCTCAGTCACCATCAATATTTCAGGCACACCGCTACTGGACCAACTGATTGATCTCAATGATCGGCAACAACACCGCCATCACAATCACCAGCACCACCCCACCCATCACCACAATCATCAGCGGCTCCAGCAGTGCAGTCATGCCCATCGCCCGGCGCTCGATGTCGCGCGACAGGGTCTGCGCCGCGCGCTCGAGCATGGGCGGCAACGAGCCGGTTTTTTCGCCGCTGGCGATCAAGTGAATCAGCACCGGCGGAAACACGTTTTCGACGCGCAACGCCGCGGCCAGATTCGCGCCCTCGCGCACTTTCGCGGTTGCCTCGCTGACGCTCAGGCTCAAGCGCTCGTTGGACAACGTCTGCCGCGCCGCCTCCAGCGCGCGCAACAGCGGCACCCCGGCGCCGCCGAGAATCGCCAGGGTCGAGGCGAACCGTGCCGTGTTCAAGCCCAAGATAAACCGCCCGAACAGCGGCAACTTCAGCACCCGGTGATGCCAGCTCAACCGCGCCGCCGGGTTGCGCAGATACAGCCGCCAACACCAGAACGCCCCGGCCATGAGCGCCGCACACAACCAGCCCCAGGCACGAATGAAATCGCTCGCGGTAAGCATCGCCAGAGTCAGCCCCGGCAAATCCTGTCGCGCTTGGGAAAACGCGCTGACCACCTGCGGCACCACGTAACTGAGCAGGAAAATCACAATGCCGATCGACACCAGACCGACCACGCCCGGGTAGATGAACGCGGTGAGAATCTTGCCGCGCAGATTGTTGCGCTCCTCGATGTAATCCGCGAGGCGTTCCATGACCTGCGCCAGATCCCCGGATTCTTCTCCTGCGGCAATCAGCGCCCGATAGATCTCGGGAAAGTCCCGCGGTCGCGCCGCCAGCGATTCCGCCAGGCGCATGCCGCTGCGCACATCGGCGCGCACGGCGCTGAGGGTGTGAGCGATGTGCTTTTTTTCCGCCTGCTCGACGGTGGCACTCAGCGCCGCTTCCAGTGGCAGACTCGCGCCAAGCAGACTCGCCAGTTGCCGCGTGGCCCAGGCCAGATCGTTGTCCGACAGCCTGGCGCTGAACAATCCACCGCCACCGTGCTGGGCAACGTTGCTTTCCTTGTGCACCGACAACGCGGTCAAACCTCGCCCGCGCAAGGCACTGAACGCGGCGCCCTGACTGTCCGCCTCCAGATGCCCGGACTCGATCTTGCCGCTGGCATCGGCGGCCTCAAAACGATAGCGATTCATCAGGCGTCCCGGGTCACACGCAGGATTTCTTCCGGCGCGGTGGCGCCGCTGCGGATCCAGCGCTCACCGTCCTCACGCAAACTGAACATCCCGGCCTTGGCGGCCGAAGCGCGCAAAGCCTGCTCGCCTGCCCCTTGGTGGATCAGCGTGCGAATGTCGTCGTCGATGCAGAACAATTCGTGGATGCCGGTACGACCGCTGTAACCGGTCTGGTTGCACGCGGCGCAGCCGACCGGCCGCCAGGTGCCGGGCGCTGCCGGATCTTCCTGTTTGCATTGGTTGCACAGGCGCCGCACCAGTCGCTGCGCGAGCACACCGAGCATCGATGAGGCCAGCAGAAACGGCTCGACACCCATGTCGATCAAGCGGTTGACCGCCGACACCGCGTCGTTGGTGTGCAGCGTCGCCAGCACCAAGTGACCGGTCAGCGAGGCCTGCACGGCGATTTGTGCGGTTTCCAGGTCACGGATCTCGCCGATCATGATGATGTCCGGGTCCTGCCGCAGAATCGCCCGCAGCGCCAGGGCGAACGTCATGTCGATCTTGGCGTTGACCTGTATCTGGCTGATCCCCGGCAAGTCGTACTCGACCGGGTCTTCGACGGTGAGAATGTTGCTGGTGCTGGCATCCAGTCGCGCCAGCGCCGCGTAGAGGCTGGTGGTCTTGCCACTGCCGGTCGGCCCGGTGACCAGCACAATGCCGTGGGGCTGACGGATCAGATGATCGAGTTTGGCCAGCACCTGCGCGTCCATGCCGAGGGTTTCCAGTTGCAGGCGCCCGGCCTGTTTGTCGAGCAAGCGCATCACCACGCGCTCGCCATGGCCGGTCGGCACGGTGGACACACGAATATCGATCGGCCGCCCGGCCACACGCAAGGCGATCCGACCGTCCTGCGGCAGGCGCTTTTCGGCTATATCGAGCTGGGCCATGATCTTGATCCGCGACACCAGCGCGCCGTGCAGCGCCTTGCGCGGCGAAACCACATCGCGCAGGGTGCCGTCGACGCGGTAGCGCACCACCGAATGGGTTTCGAACGGCTCGATGTGAATGTCGCTGGCCTCATCCCGCGCTGCCTGGGTCAGCAAGGCGTTGATCATGCGGATCACCGGCGCGCCGTCCTGGGTGTCGAGCAGGTCGGTGATTTCCGGCATGTCCTGCATCAGGCGGTCGAGGTCGACTTCGTTTTCCGCAGCACCCACCACAGCGGCGGCGCTACCGGTGTCCGAATACGCGGCGGCGAGCAAGCCGTCGAGTTCGTCATCGCGCACCCGCTCCAGCCGCGCCACGCCAAACTGGCGCCGCGCTTCGCTGATCGACCAGCCCGGTGTCGACGGGCACACCGTCAGCACGTCATCACGCAGCAGAATCCGCTGCGCCTTGGCCCAGGCGTAGGGCAAGCGGCTCACAGGCGCGGACCTCCCTGAATTGGCACTGCCTTGATCGTTGCGCGCGGGCCAGAAGTCGGCACCACCGCCGGCACACCTTGCGCTGCGGTCGGCAGCTGCGGCGCCTGCATGTCCGGCATCGCCCAGCTGCGCTCCGGTTGCAAACCACCCTGCGCGCGGCGCATGAAGTCGTAGCGGTTGAGCGTGATGCTGCGCCCCGCTTCGCTGTCGCGAATGATGTACGGGCGCAGGAACACCATGAGGTTGGTCTTGGTAATCGCCCGGCGCTCGTTGCGAAACAGCGCGCCGATCCCGGGAATCGTCGACAGCCACGGCACCGCGTCGTTGCTCTGGCTGTAGCCGTCCTGCAGCAGGCCGCCGAGGACCATGATCTGCCCGTCATCAAGCAAAATACTGGTGTCGATCGCGCGTTTGTTGGTGACGATGCCGGCCGCGTTCGCACTGGCGGAAGCGCGTTCGTCGATGCTGCTGACTTCCTGATAAATGTCGAGCTTGACCGTGCCGCCCTCGGAAATCTGCGGACGCACGTTGAGCTTGAGGCCGACCTCTTCGCGGGTCACGGTCTGGAACGGGTTGTTGCTGGTGCCACCGCCGCCGGTAACGTAACTGCCGCTGACAAACGGGATGGTCTGGCCGACGAAAATGCTCGCCGCCTCGTTGTCCAGGGTCAGCAGGTTCGGCGTCGACAGGACGTTGGTGCCGCCCTTGCTCTTCAGCGCGCGGGCCAGCACTTTCAGGTCGAGAATCTTGCCGATGCCGGGGATGTCGACGGTGCCGTTGACGTAGCCGAGGTTCAGCCCCTGTGGCAACACATCGAGGCTGGTCTTGCCGCTGAGGTTGATCCCCGAGCCGCCGAGATTGGCGCCGCCGATCACGCCTTTGCCGCCCAGATCGCCGGTCTGCCATTGCACGCCGAATTCGCTGGCATCGTCCTCGCCGACTTCGACGATCAGGCTTTCAATCACCACTTGCGCGCGGCGCTGGTCGAGCAAATCGATGACCTCGCGCAGGTTGCGGTACAGCGGCTCCGGCGCGGAAATCAGCAAGGTGTTGGTGGTGGCGTCGGCCTGGATGGTCACGCCGCCAGCGGTGAACGCGACGTTCTGCTCGCTGCTCTGCGCCCCGCCGCTACTGCTGCTGGCGCCGCTGCCCTGGGCGTAGCTGCCGCCGCTGCTGCCGCTGCTGGTCGTCGTTGCAGTGCCGCTGGTTTGTGTACCGCTCTGGCCACTCTGCCCAGCGTTGCCACCGGTGCTGCCGCCCATGCTGCTGAGCACCGAGCGCGCACTGTCGCTGCTGCCGCTGTCGCTCTCACCGGTGAGCAGCCCCCGCAGCGCCTGCGCCAATTTCGCCGCTTGCGCGTTGCGCAGGTACACCACGTGCAGATTGCTCGGATTGCTCTGCGCATTGTCGAGTTTGTAGATCAGGTTGCGCGCCAGCTCGGTGCGCTCGGGGCTGCCGGCGCGGATGATGATGCTGTTGGAACGCGGATCACCGATCACCGCAATTTTCTGCGTCGGATCGTTGCCCGGTGCGTCGAGCAGGTCGGCAACCATCGGTGCGATGTCGGCGGCGATACCGTTCTGGATCTGCACCACGTCGGTGTCGATCGCGCTTGGCGAATCGATGCTGGCGATCAACTGCGCCACGCGGGTGAGGTTCTCGGCGTAGTCAGTGATGACAATGGTGTTGTTGCCCGGATAGGCATTGATCGGGTTGTTCGGCGAGACGATCGGCCGCAGCACCGGAATCAGATTCACCGCGTTCTCGTATTGCAGGCGAAAGGTGCGGGTGAGCATGCCGTTACCGGCCGGTTTGTCGGCGCTGTAGATCGGCCCGCCGAGCAGTTTCGCATCGGCTTCCGGCACCACCTGGGCGACACCGCCGACATCGACCACGCTGAAGCCCTGCATGCGCAATGCCGCCAGCAACATGTCGTAGGCCTGCCGCGCCGGCACCTGCCCTTCCGAGACCAGCGTCAGCGTGCCCTTGACCCGTGGATCGACGAGAAACTGCTGGCCGGTCGAACGCGACAGTGCGCGCACCACCGCTTGAATATCGGCGTCGACAAAATTCAATGTCACCGGTTGATCGCCCAGCGGATTGCTCGGCAAGGTGCTGCCCGTTGACGCGGCGCCGGCGCGCGCACTCTTGCTGATGTTGTGCAGTTGCTTGGGTGCCGGTCGCGCCTGCGCCTGCGCGCGTTCGCGATCGAGCACCGTGTCGCCACTGCGCTGGGTATTCGCCAGCGGTCGGCCCAGTTCACTGTCGACCAGCAGCGGTGGCTGATTTTGCGGCGCTCCGGTGTTGCTGCACGCACTCAACGCCATCAGCAACAACGGCAATGCCAGTTGTGCCGGTTTGGATCCTGACCCCTTCATGAAGCTTCCTTAGCGCCCAGCGCCTGATCCATGCGAACGGTGCCTGACAACGTGCCGGCAGTGACTTCGGTCGAGGGGTTGTCTGCGCGCTGCAAACGCGCCTCGACCACTTGCAGAGAAAGTTGCGACGGCGTGCTCAGCAGCCAGTCGATTACGGCGTCCGCTGGCGCGCCATCGAAGCTCAGTTGCCAGGCGCCGGCCTCACCGGGTTGCAATTGATAGTGCCCGGCCAGGCTGCTGGCCTGCAGGGATTGCTCCAGCGCCTGGGCCACGCTTTGCCCGTCCGGACGCACGCTGACTTCGCGCAGCAGCACCTCCAGCGCTTCGGTTTGTGCGCGCAGCTTCGGCGTTTCGGCTTGCCAATAGCTGATTTTTTTCAACGGCGGCTGGATCAGCGCGACCCACAGTAAAAGGCCAATCAGCGCCACGGCCATGCCGCCAACCATGCGTTTCTCGCGCGGCGCCAACGGCTGCCAGCGCGCCTGCAACTGAGCGCTGAAGCGCTGCCACTTCGCCCGGTAAGGCGCGAGCTTATTCATCTTCATTTGCTCCGCTGCTGTCGTCGCTTTCGCTTGCGGTGGCTTCGCTGGACGGGCGCAAAATCCAGCCCTCCTCGTCGGCGGTGACGCTGATGCCGGCCTGCGCCAACGTGCTTTGCCACTCTTGATTGTTCGCGCTGCGCCGGGCTTCGCTGAGCAACGCCAGTTGCAACGTGCCGTCGGCAAAGGTCAGGCGCTCGACCGTACCGGCCATGGACGGCATGCCGCTGCCGGCCTGCAACACCAGACGATTGAAGGTTTGTGCCGGATCATCGGTTGCGCCTTTCTGCCGCTCGGCCAATTGCTGACGCGCCTGTTGCAGCGGGTTGAGGATCACCGGCAATTGCGGGAAAGCCTGTTTGACCCGTTGGCTCATCTGCGCCTTGAGCTGCTGGCCCTGGCTGGCTTCGCGCGCGGCATACAAATTCAGGCCAACAACCCACACCGTAACGGCCAGTGCCGCTAAGCCGATGGCCCGGCCCCAGCCGCGATGTTCGGTAGTCTGCGACTGCACCGCGCCGTGCAAGCCCCACCCCGGCAACGGTCCAGTCCAACGCTGGGCTTCGGCCATCGGCACCTCGGCAGACGCCGGCGCCTGATCGCCAATCCAGTGCAGGGTGGTGCCCGGCTCCCACATCGCGGTGTCGACATCCTCGCCGAACAATGGCTGCACCCGCGCGGCTTGCACGCTGTCACGCAGCAGCAGATGCCCGTCCCGCACACACGCGACGGTGCCCGGCAACACCGGCAAGCTGTATGCCGCCGCGTAGAGACCGCGCAGATTCAGACCCGCGTGTTTCAACAACTGCGCCAGTTGTAGCAACGGTTGCCGCGGTGCCCAGGCGATCTGCACCCGCCCGGCCTCGTCGCGCGGCCCGTGGGCAACGTGCATGTCGCTGAGGTCGCCAAGCACCAAGGCCTGCGCCGCGCATTGCACCGCCGCTGCGGTTTTATTGGCCGGCAGTGGCGGCAGATCGATACTCGCCAACAGGCTGTCCGCCGGGTGCAGAAAACCCAGCAGCGGCGGCAATTTCGGCACCTGGCTCAACTGCCTCAAGCTCATGGATTGTTCGCGGCTGACCTGACCGGCACGGTCCAGCCAGGCAACGTGCAGCTCGCTGTCGAGATCAAGATCGGCCAATGGCGGCAGCGCCACTCTGAGCTGACTCATGCGCCCACCCGCGACCAGATCACTTGCGGCAAACGGTCCTGACTGCGATGCAGCAACGCCTCAAGACTGACCCGACGCTGATCGCGCCGCGCTTCGCCGCGCAGGCGAAACCAGTCGCTGGTAATGCCAACGCGCACAGTGGTCAGCTCCAGCTCAGGCATGCGCAAGCGGTTGACGAAATCGCCCCGGTTGATGAACCAGCGCCCCGCATCGCGCTCATTGATCAGCGCCTGCGCGCGCTCCAGCGACAATCCCGGCACATACGCCGCCAACACTGGCGCGGTGGCGGTGTTGCCATTAAGCCAGGTCGTCGCCGGAATCACCGTCAGGTACGCCGCGAGTTTGCCGATCAGCGCGTCATTCACACCGTCGACGCTGCGCAGATCCTCGAGGCTGCGCAGCATCGGCAGCTTCGGGTTCTGCGCTTTGCGTGAAGCGTTTGGCGAGGTCAAGCGGCCGCTGTCGAAGGTGTTTTTCGTCGTCTCGGCAATCTGCGCATCGAGCAGTCGCGGGTAAGCGCCGATCACCCGCTGGATGATGCGCTGGCTTAGCCCGGCGTTCACACCCAGCAACCCGCACAGGCGCTCGAACGCTTGCACCTGCTCGTCATCAACGCGCTCGTTGGCCACCAGATTGCGCAGGTTGAACTTGCCCTGCTCATCCTCCAGCCGCCCCTCAAAACCCTGCGCATTCAAGCGTTGCGCCCACGGCTGATCGAGCCGGGTCAAGGGGTCACGCTGGCGCGCATCCCAGAGCAATTGGCGGCTGATCTCCAGCCCACCCTGCGCCAGCCAACGCCCCTGAATCCGTTGCTGATCGGCTTCCAGCGCACGGGTCGAAACGCTCTGGCGCGTCAACATCCCTGCCGCGATCACCGCCACCACGGCAGCAATCAACAAGGCGCTGATGATCGCCATGCCTCCCTGCTTCGCCCCTTTGGGCGAACGGCGATTCATGGCCGGCCTTACAACTGCCAGGAACCGATATCGGCATTCACGCCATCGCCGTCCGGCTGACCGTCGGCACCGAGGGAAAAGATGTCGATCTCGCCGTTGGCGCCGGGGTTGAGGTACTGATAAGGGCGGCCCCACGGATCGTTCGGCAAGCGCTCCAGGTACGAACGCCAGTTGCTGTTCTTCGCATCCGCCGGCCGCTCCACCAACACTTTCAAGCCCTGATTCATGCTCGGGTACGTGCCGTGATCGAGGCGATACAACTTCAACGCCTGCATCAACCCGCCAATGTCCTGCTTGGCCGCCGTCGCCCGCGCCTGATCCGGCCGGTCGAGCACCTTGGGCACCACCATCGCCGCGAGAATCCCCAGAATGACCACCACCACCATGATCTCGATCAGGGTAAAACCCTGCTGACCACGCGGCGTGCGCAGCGGTTGTTTGCGCGAAGTGAAAGGTGCGATATCCATCTCGACAATCCCTGGCTTGGTTCGATTCGACGCGCAGTGTTGCAAGAAGATATGTCAGGGATGTTGAAAATCCTCGGGAGTTTTCGTCGTCAAGCCGTCAAGGACGCGGGTTAGCGTCGAGGGCTGTTTTTTGCTTTTGGGCCTTTTATGCCTGCGCGCTCCCGAGAAAGCGGATTCACCCTGATTGAAGTGCTGGTGGCGCTGGCGATCATCGCCGTGGCGATGTCCGCGGCGGTGCGTGTGGCGGGGTTGATGACGCAGAGCAACGGGCTGCTGCGGGATCGGTCGATTGCGCTGGTGGCGGCGCAGAGCCGCATGGCGGAGTTGCGATTGGAGGGGCGGTTGCCGACAGGCATGAAAGCGGTTGAGTGTGATCAGGGGCGGTTGTTGTTGCGCTGCGAGCAGGTGATCGCGACCGCAGAAAAAGGACGGCTCCTCAAGGTCGGGATTCAGGTGTTTGATCGCAGTCAGGACTCGCCGCCGTTGGCCAGGCTGGAGACTTTATTGTCACGGACGGACAGCCCCTCACCCTAGCCCTCTCCCCCAGGAGAGGGGACTGATTCGGGGGTATTCGAGAGTTGCGGCAACATGAACGTATCGCTTTGAATCCATCATCGGTCCGGTCATTCAGGTCGATGTGCAGAGACCGCTCATCACCCGATTAATCTCCCCGACCACCCGCCTCGTCGCCTCCTCGATCGTTCCCTCATTCCGGCATAAAAACCAACCCTGATCCGCAACGGCTTGTTCAAACGCCTGAGTACAAGCGACATGTTCCTCCAGTCCTCGAAGCACGGTACTGCTCAAGCCGCGCCGTCGAGCGCCCGCCCTTGCCCAGGAAATCTCTGCCGCTGTGACCACGCCGACATGCAGGTCTGGCACCTGGACGCCACGATCAAGATTCAACTGCAGGATTTCGGCGAACGGGACTGTGCGGCGAAACGCGGCCTCGGACGGGTACCAGCGATCAATCAGGATAATGCTGTCGATGGGTTGTTTCGTCAGCACGTGCTGGGAAATCCAGCGGCGGCTATCAGCCAGACGCTCGCAAACTTGCAGTTCCAGATCCCGGTCAGGTTGGCGGGCAAGGCGGTTCACCAAGTGCATGGTCTCGCCCCGGAAAGGGTCGCTTTTTTTCTCGCACAGCCGGATGACTTTCTGGTTGTCGGCCCTCAGGGCTTCGGTGATGGCCTCCAACAGCGAGGTCTTGCCAACGCCTTTGGGGCCATCCAACGCGACAAACAGCGGACGATTCATTTTTCTCGGGCTTCAACGGGGATGAGTGAGCACTCTAACGGATTTTCAGGTTGAACCTCTGTCGCGCAGGCGTACTCCGAAACCTGAATACAGGAGAAACCTATGACTCAGACAGCTTTGGTCGTGGGCGCCAGCGGTATCGTCGGCAGCGCCATCACGCAGTTACTCATCGACAACCAGTGGCAGGTCGCCGCGCTTTCGCGCCACCCCTCGCAAGCGCCAGGCGTGATCCCGGTCGCGACTGATCTTCAGGATCCGGTTTCGCTGGAACGTGCGCTCGCGGGGTTGAAACCCACCCATGTGTTCATTACCACATGGTCACGACAAGCCACGGAAGCCGAGAACATTCGCGTCAATGCCGCCATGGTCCGCAACGTCCTCGCCGCCATTCGACCCGCCAATAGCGTTGAGCACGTAGCGCTGGTTACCGGCCTGAAACACTACCTCGGCCCGTTCGAAGCGTATGGAAAAGGCAGCCTGCCGCAAACACCGTTTCGCGAAGAGCAGGGTCGTCTGGACGTCGAGAATTTCTATTACGCCCAGGAAGACGAACTCTTCGCCGCCGCCGAAAAGGACGGCTTCACCTGGAGCGTTCACCGCCCACATACCGTCACCGGGGTAGCCGTTGGCAACGCAATGAACATGGCCACCACCCTCGCCGTCTACGCCTCGATTTGCAAAAAAACCAATCGCCCATTTGTGTTTCCCGGATCACGGGTGCAGTGGGACAGCCTCACCGACATGACCGATGCCCGGCAGTTGGCGAAACAGCAACTATGGGCGGCCACCACGCCGGCGGCGGCCAACCAGGCATTCAATGTCACCAATGGCGATGTGTTTCGCTGGAAATGGATGTGGGGGCGGATTGCCGAATACTTCGAGGTGCCCGCTGCCGAGTATCCCGCTGCACTCTCACCTCTGGAGGAGCAGATGGCCAACGACCAGGCCGTATGGACGCAAATAGTTGCCGAACGTGGTTTGAAAGAATCTGACATTGGTCGACTGATATCGCCATGGCACACCGATGCAGACCTTGGTCGGCCCATCGAAGTGGTCACGGACATGTCGAAAAGTCGTGCCATGGGTTTCACGGCCTACCAGGCGAGCGACCAGGCATTTTTCGATGTGTTCGACAAACTGCGCGAGAAGCGCTTGATCCCTTAGGTCGTTCCACAGCGGATATGAAACGGGATAGCGCCTGACTTCAGGCGCCATCCCGCTAACCGCCCACGCGAGCCCAGAATTCTTCCGCTGAAGGGCTGATGGGTGCCGTCGGGCGCGTGAGGTGGATTTCCAGAGGGATATCCCAGCTTTCATCCAGCGCCCGCACCAGCCGTCCGTCAGTCATTTCCTGTTCGGTCAGACTCTTGGGTAACCAGGCGACCCCCTTGCTCTCCAACGCCATCGACATCAGCACCGCCGCCAGATGGCTGCTGAAAAGAGGCTTGAGATGAAGATAATCTTCTTTGCCATGGAGTCGATGAGCAACGATTCGGCCGAGGCCCGATTCGTGGGTGTAGGCCAGATAAGGCAGTGTTTCAGGGGAGGTACCGAAATGGGCAGAAGGACTCGCCAGCGGCACCAGCACATCCTCGCCGATCTTCTTTCCAATGAACTGATCAGGGGCTAGTAACGGCGGTACATCGGGGTGGCGATGACACAGGAGAAACTGAACCTGGCCTTGGATCAGCATCTGCTCGCACACCGCCATGCTGTCCGAATGCAGACGTACCGCTTCTATCGGTGCGCCGTTTTCGGCACTTCTCAACCATCGTGGGAAGAAAGTGAATGACAGAGAATGAGTGGCGGCAAATTGCAGTGTTTTTGCAGCCATCCCGGCCACTTCCTGCGCCTCGGAGCGCATCCGGTACAGGCGCCTGGCCGCCTCTTGAGCACTAGGCAAAATCTGTCTTCCCGCCTCGGTCAAGGTCGCGCCCTGCGGGGTGCGCACGAACAGTTCGACGCCCATCCAGTTCTCCAGCGAACGGACTCTGCGACTGAAGGCAGGCTGCGTCACGTGGCGCGCTTCAGCGGCACGAACAAAGCTGCCGTACTCCGCAAGCGCTGAAAAATCCTCTAGCCAAACGAGTTCCAAGGGCAATGCCTCCTGTGCATAGGGCGCGGCATTAATAGCATTGGGCGGGTGTCATCGCAAAGCATAACGTGGGGCCACAAACAACAAGAGGAACCCGTCATGCGTATCGTCGACATCCGTGAAAAAACCGTTTCCATTGCCTCCCCGATTGCAAACGCGTATATCGATTTTTCCAAAATGACCTGCTCGGTCGTCGCGGTTATCACGGATGTGATTCGCGATGGAAAACCGGTCATCGGCTACGGTTTCAACTCCAACGGTCGGTATGGTCAAGGCGCTCTGATGCGTGATCGCTTCCTGGCGCGCATCACCGAAGCTGATCCAGAAACGCTCGTCGACCATGAAAACAATAACCTCGATCCGTTTGCCATCTGGAAGGCCCTGATGACCAACGAAAAGCCTGGCGGTCACGGCGAACGTTCGGTCGCGGTGGGCACCATCGACATGGCGGTATGGGATGCCGTCGCCAAGATCGAAGGCAAACCGCTCTATCGTCTGCTGGCCGATCGTTACCGTAACGGCGTGGCCGATGACAAAGTTTGGGTCTACGCAGCAGGTGGCTACTACTACCCAGGTAAAGACCAGACCAAACTCAAAGCAGAAATGCAGAGCTACCTGGATCGTGGCTACGACGTTGTCAAAATGAAAATCGGTGCGGTGCCACTGGACGAAGATATCCGTCGCATCGAAGCGGTACTCGAAGTGGTTGGCGACGGTCGTCGCCTGGCAGTCGATGCCAACGGTCGTTTCGATCTGCAGACCGGTATCGCTTACGCCGAAGCCATCAAGAAGTACAACCTGTTCTGGTACGAGGAGATCGGCGACCCGCTCGACTATGCACTGCAGGCCGAGCTTGCCAATCACTACGAACTGCCCATGGCGACCGGGGAAAACCTGTTTTCCCACCAGGACGCTCGTAACCTGCTGCGTCACGGCGGCATGCGCCCGGATCGCGACTTCCTCCAGTTCGACTGCGCGCTGTCCTATGGGCTCGTGGAGTACATGCGCACGTTGAAAGTGATGGAAGAAATGGGCTGGTCTTCGCGCCGCGTCGTTCCGCACGGTGGTCACCAGATGTCCTTGAACATCGCCGCCGGCCTGCACCTGGGCGGCAACGAATCCTATCCCGACGTGTTCCAGCCTTTCGGCGGCTTCGCCGACGGCATCAAGGTGGAAAACGGCTATGTCGGCCTGCCGGATATTCCAGGGGTGGGCTTCGAAGCCAAATCCGCCTTGTACGCCGTCATGCGCGAGCTGGGCGAAGGCTGATCCCGATCGATCTGCGGTTTCTTTTAGAGGGGCCGCAGACTCAGGCGTCTTTCGCAGACGCCAAACCACACGCCCATCACAACAATAAAATGAGGTGCTTCCGTGGAAACGTCCAAGTCCCGCTGGTACAGCCAGCTGTATGTGCAAGTGCTGATCGGCATCGTGATCGGTGCCGCGATCGGTTACTTCGTACCCGATATCGGCGCCAAGCTCCAACCCTTTGCCGATGGCTTCATCAAGCTGATCAAAATGCTCTTGGCACCCATCATTTTCGGTACGGTCGTGGTCGGTATCGCGAAGATGGGCAGTATCAAAGAGGTCGGGCGAATTGGCGTGAAAGCGCTGCTCTACTTCGAGATTCTTTCAACCATCGCCCTTGTCGTCGGCCTGATCGTGGTCAACATCGTCAAGCCTGGCGTCGGGATGAACATCAACGTCAGCGCGCTGGATGCCAATGCGATCAGCAAGTACAGCCAGGCTGCGACTGAGCAAGGCGGCACCGTTGAGTTCTTTCTCAACATCATTCCTCACACCTTCCTCGGCGCGTTCTCCAACGGCGTCATGCTGCAGGTCATTTTGCTTTCGGTATTGATGGGGGTGGCGCTGGTTCAAATGGGCGAGACCAGCAAGCCCTTGATCAATACCATCGATCTGTTTCTGCAGGGTCTGTTCAGGATCGTGGCGATGGTCATGCGTCTGGCGCCACTGGGTGCCGGTGCCGGCATGGCGTTCACGATCGGCAAATACGGGATTGGCACGCTGCTATCGCTCGGGCAGTTGTTGGTCGCCCTCTACATCACCACCTTGATTTTCATCGTCGTGGTACTCGGTACGGTGGCCAGATGGTCGGGTATGCCGCTGATGCAGTTCCTGCGCTACTTCAAGGATGAAATCCTCATCACGCTTGGCACCTGCTCAACCGAAGCGGTGTTACCACGCATGATGGTGAAGCTGGAAAAACTTGGCTGCAAAAAATCGGTCGTCGGCATGGTGCTGCCGACCGGCTACACCTTCAACGCAGACGGCACCTGCATCTATCTGACCATGGCCGCGATCTTCATTGCCCAGGCGACCAATACGCCACTGACCTTCATGGATCAGATGATCTTGCTGGGCGTATTCCTGCTGACCTCAAAGGGCTCGGCCGGGGTGGCGGGCGCAGGCTTTGTAACGCTGGCCGCAACGCTCACCACCATTCACTCCATTCCTCTGGTGGGCCTGGTTTTGCTGCTGGGCATTGACCGGTTCCTGAACGAAGCGCGGGCCGTGACCAACCTGATCGGTAACGGCATCGGCACCATCGCTATTGCCAAGTGGGACAACTCGTTTGATGTCGAGGCGTGCGAGCGTGAAATCGCCGCCATGAAACACGAGAAAGCGACCAGAAAGGCGTTGCTGGCGCAGAAATAATCTGCAAACGGATCCGGTCATCTCGCCTTCAACGGTGATGACCGGTAGCGCCTTCCAGGTCTCGCTCAACTCGAATGAGACCCAGCACATCACTGGTAAGAACTTGATGGAGCCGAAAATGATCGAGCGATCACATCATGAATTACGCCAGGCGTTCGGTGATTTACTCAAAGGACACGTCTGTAAGTTTGCTGCTTCGGTATTCGACCCTATCTCGGTTCGCATGGCTGGCGATCTTGGCTTTGAGGTGGCCATTCAAGGAGGTTCGGTCGCCTCGCTTCAGGTACTCGGGGCACCGGACATCGCGCTGCTCACACTGGATGAATATGTCGAGCAGGTTTCCCGAGTCGGCCGGGCCAGCCAGATCCCGATCATCGCGGATGCTGACCATGGATTTGGAAACGCGCTGAATGTCATGCTCACCGTGACCGAGCTGCAGAAAGCCGGCGTCGCCGCCCTGACGCTGGAAGACACTCACCTGCCGGCCAGGTACGCCGAGCAATCGCCTGCGCTTATCGAGCGGGAAGAAGCCGCGAGCAAGATTTACGCCGCGCGGTTTGCCCGATCAGATGATGCCCTGAGCATCATCGCCCGAACCAACGTGGCCGTGACCACGCTGGAAGATTCCATTGCACGCACCACGGCGTATGAAAAGGCTGGGGCTGACGCGATTTGCCTCGTCGGGGTCAAAGACTTCGAACATCTGGACGCACTCACCGCCCATCTGAGTGTGCCGATCATGTTGATCAACTATGCAAATCCGGCGCTGAGCGATGTTGAGCGACTGAGTGCTGCCAATGTGCGGATTGTGGTCAATGGACATGCGCCGTATCTGGCCGCCATCGAAGCGACGTACGGGGCGTTGTGTGAACAAAGCGGCGCAAAGGGACGCGAGCTTTCGCTTTCTGAGCTGCTTGCTAGATACACCCTCTCGGACAGTTACCGGGAGTGGGCGGAGACCTATTTGAGGTCGGGTCGCGATTTGAATTGAGTTTGAAGCAGGTGAACTGAAGCGTCATGGGGCGAGGCTGGAGACATTGTTGCCGCAGACGGACCGCCCCTCACCCCAGCCCTCTTCCTGTATGTACCGGAGACATGGTGGACACATGTTCGGAGACATAGTGGACGGTTTTAGATCTTCTTACCTGCCGTCACGATCTGCAAGTTCAAGTCGATTCGGGCGATACGATGTCCACTCCAGTAGACATCGTGGATGCCGTCCTCCGTCGTCTCCCTGATCGCTATGCACCTGCCATAAAAAGCCTTTCCGATCTTGTATTCCCGATTCCTCCAGAAGATTTCGCCTCCCACCTGTACCTTCCTGACCACATCTGCGTCGTTGTACTCCGGTTCCGCCGGTCGCTCCTGATATTCCCGTGGGCTGCCACTGTAACGAGCCGCCGGCACCGCCATGCCCAGCGCCTGATGAGGGCGTTTCTGGTTGTAGATGTCGCGCCAGGTATCAAACGCCCGTTGTGCGTCGTCGAGATCGGTGAAAAACCGGCCTTGCAGGACTTCATTTTTCAGGCTGCGGTGGAAGCGCTCCAGTTTTCCCTGAGTCTGCGGATGATAAGGCCGGGAGTGACCGACCTTAATGCCTTGGCTCATCAGCCAGACTTCCAGCGCAGTATAAACGCCAGTCTGATCGCCCCATGGCGAGCCGTTGTCCATCGTCATGCGCAACGGCAGACCGTAGCGTCGAAACGTCCGGATTAGATGGTCTTGTACAGTTTGGCGCTGCTCATTGGCACATGCGGCAATGCACAGCGAAAAGCGTGAGTGGTCGTCCAGTATTGTGAATGGATGGCAGCGTCCGTGGCTCAGACTGAAATGTCCCTTGAAGTCGATCTGCCATAGATCGTTAGGCGCTTCGTGCTCAAAGCGGATAAATGGTTTGATCTCGGTAGCCTTTGGATCAACACGCGAATGACGCTGCAAAACCGCATGCACAGTGCTGACAGAGGGCATCACAGCGCCTTCATCTTCCAGCACGCGCTTGAGCTTGCGGGCACCCCAGGCGTCGTATTGCTGACTCATGGTCAGAATCTGCTGCTCAACCTCATCAGCACAACGTTTCGGTGATGTTTTCGGTCGACGGGACTGATCGTGCAACCCCTCTACACCTGATATTTCAAACCTGTTGAGCCATTTGTAGGCAGTACTTGGGCTGATATTGAATCGACGGCAAAGCTGCCGAACATTCGCTCCTTCTTGCCGAGCCAAATGCACAAACTCTGTACGAAGTTGCATGGTGGATGCCTCTTGCCAGGACACAGGTCATCTCCTTGATGATGAGCAATGTGCCTATTAAAAAGTGTCCACCATGTCTCCGAACACCTGTCCACCATGTGTCCGGTACATACACTCCCCCAGGAGAGGGGACCGATTGGGGGATATTCGAGGGTTGCGTCGACCTGAGCGTGGCTCGTTGAATCCAAGCAAGTAGAACCCCAGCCAGCACGAGGGGTCTGCTCTTGTATATCCTCTCTGGAATACATCGAATGTCCGCGCAACATAGCCTGGTAATACTCGCTCGGGGCGGTTACGCCGCTCGTGGCGTGCTGTATTTGATCATCGGTATCTTCGCCCTGTTGGCAGCACAGGATTCGACAAAACCCAAGGACAGCCACAAAAGCCTGGAAGCGCTGCTCAGCCAACCGTTCGGCTATTTCCTGGTTGGGCTTGTGGTAGCAGGCTTGCTCGCCTTCGCAGCTTGGCGCGTGCTGCAAGCGACGCGTGATGTCGATCATCATGGCAAGGACCTCAAAGGTCTGGTCATTCGCGCGGGTCTGTTGGCGGGCGGTATGGTCAACGGCGCTTTAGCGATCTTTGCACTGGGTTTGCTCGTCAGCGGCATCAGAAGTTCGGGCGATTCCGGTGGGCAGACCAAAGACTGGCTGGCGCATTTGTTGTCCTGGGATCACTCGAATCTTTTGGTGTACCTGATCGCACTCGTTCCGCTGGGTGTAGGTATTGCGCACATCATCAAGGGCTGGAAGGCGACGTTCGAGAAATACTTTGAGGCTGACGAGGATGTCATGCGGTATGTCCGCCCCGTCTCGAGGTTCGGCCTGATCGCCCGTGGGGTGGTTTTTATCGAGATTGCGGTGCTGCTGGCCGTCAGCGGTTCCACTTATCAAGCGATGGATCCACCGGGTATGAAAGAGGCTCTGGACGCGCTGCAGAATCTTCCAGCGGGCTGGTTGATTTTGATCGTGATGGCATTGGGGTTGATGGCTTTCTCGGTTTACAGCTTTTCTGAAGCCTTCTGGCGGAAGATCAATATGGATGTGCCTGGGGTAGCGAGATCGTAAAGCTACGTTCACCGCTTGCCGATTGGTAACCAGGTTGGCGGTGCCCGCGATAAGCGGGCACCGCTTTCTATCAAAGAAGGCTTAAACGCCGACTTACCAGTTGTAACTCACTTTGGCGGTAATCTCGCGACCCGGGTTGTAGAAGTTCGCTGTGCCGGAACCGACCACGTGCTGCTCATCCAGCAAGTTGCTGACGTTCACCGCCAGGTCGGTGCCCTTGGCGATCTTGTAGTTGAAGGCGGCGTCGAACAGCGTGGTGCCATCGCTTTTGTCGGAGTTGGCTGCATCGAAGTAATAAGCGCCGACGTAGCGCGCACCCAAGCCAACGCTGACATCCGTGCCGGGCAGGTCGTAATAACTCCAGAGCGAAGCGGAATGCTTGGGCGCCGTGGCGAACTCGTTACCCTTCAGCGAACTGCCGTCGTACAACGAACCGCGCAATATTTCCGACTCCATATAGGAATAACCACCGATCAGGCTGAGGTTCTGCGTCACCTGCGCCTTGGCCTCCAGGTCGAGGCCACGGGCCCGCGACTCGCCCACCGTTTGTTGCTCGATGATGCCGCTCGGCAGCACCACGGCGATGGTGACGTTTTCCTGAGTCAGGTCATAAACGGCGGCGGAGAACAGTGCGTCCATCCCCATCGGCGCATACTTCACACCCACTTCGTACTGCCGGCCCGTCTGCGGGGTGACGCCAACTTGCGGCGGCGAGACGGATTCCACCATGCTCACATAAGTGGACACTTCGTCGTTGACGATGTAAGTCAACGCACCGCGGTAGGAGGTTTCGGAGAAGGTGTCTTTCTCGGTCGATTGCAAGCCTTTGCTGGTCAGGTCCATCGAATCGTTGCGCACACCCCCGGTGACGATGAAACGCTCGTAGAACGACAGGTTTTGCTGAAGGAATACCGCCTTGGTGGTCGCGTCTCGCTTGTTCACGGCGTACGGCGCGATTGAGCGTGAAACACCGGTAAACACGGGATTGGCAATATCAATCGGGGTCGTCAGGTCGTAGACCGAGCTTTCCTTGGTGGTCGAATCCAGATACTCCACACCCACCAGACTGCTGCTGTCGATGTTCTCGAAGCGGGCATCGTATTGCAGCATCAGATTGCCGTTGAACTGGTCGGCCTCGGTGTCTGTGCCAAACAGATAGCGGTCGACGGTCGTACCGACCCGTGCGGCGCTGTCGCTTAAGTAAACGTAGCCAAAATCATCGGTCAACTTGCTGTAACGCAGATTGCTGCGCAGTACAAAGCCGTTGTCGAAGTCATGGGTGATGTTACCGCTGAGGCTGGTGCGCTCGACATCGTGGAAGTTGTAGCTCGGCTCGCCATAAAACTTGCTGCGGTCGTATTCCTTGTCCAGCGGATAACCGCCACTGTTGGGCGAACTTTCGGTTTTCAAGTAATCCAGAATCACCGTCGCCGATGTGTAATCCGACGGAGCCCAGGTCAGGCCACCCATAAACAACTGGTTGTCGTCCTGTGAGTGATCGTACTCGCGGTCGCTGTTCTGGCCTTTGGCAGTAAAGCGGCCGGCCAGGGTTTTCTCATCGTTCAGCGCATCGCCCACATCGATGCCGGTCTCGACATGGTCGAACGAGCCGTAGGTCACATAGCCCTGACCAAACTTCTCGAAGCGCGGCTGTTTGGTCACGAAGTTCACCGAACCGCCGGGGTCTGCGGGGCCAAACAGCGTGGAGTTGGCGCCACGCAGAATCTCGATGCGCTCATAGGCGAATGGATCTTCGCGCACGCCGCGCATCGAACTCAGGGTCAGGCCGTCACGGTAGGTGGTGGCCTGGAAACCGCGGATCTGGAAATAGTCGTTGCGGTCATCCGTGCCATAGAAGTCACTGACCACGCCCGGCGTGTATTGCAGCGCCTCTTCGGTGGTGCTGACGCTGCGTTGCTGCATTTCCTTGTTGGTCACTACCGACACAGAGGCCGGTGTGTTGAGAATGCTGGTCGCCACCTTGCCGCCCACCCAGAGCTCCTTGGCGACCACCGAGTTGGCGTCGTCGTCGGCACTGACCCGGACCTTGGCATTGATGATGAGGGGTGCAAGGCGGTAATCCTCGACATCCGTTGCGTCGAGCTCCAGCGGGCCGGCGGGCTTTGCCTGAGGGACCAACTGGTAGGCATTCGGGCCTTGCTGTTCGGTTTGCAATCCGCTGCCCTGCAGCAACGAGGCCAGCGCTGCCGACGTATCGAGCGTGCCATTCACGCCAGCCGTGGTGCGGTTCGCAACACTCGACGCATCGAATGAAAGACTGATGCCCGCCTCGCGCGCAAAGCGATCAAGCGCCGGCGCCAGCGGGCCCGCAGCGATGTTCCACGGTTTGACTTGATTGCTTTGGTCAGCGCTCGAGGTTTGCGCCAGCGACGGCAATGCGTAGCTGCTGACGATCAAACCCAAAATCGCCGCGTGCAAAGCGCGATTCAATGGATGGCGCTGTGAAACCGGGGACGAACTCATTTTCTCGCTCCAAGAAAGGACATCGACAGACTGGCCTGTATTCCGGCCTTCCAAAGAGGTCGAACGAGAATGAGAAACCACCTCATTATTTTTCACGCAGTCCGAAATTCAGCTGGCAGCGGTCAGAGTCACCCAATAACGGGTTCGATAGTCGACGTGCAAATGCAGTGATTGCGCGATCAACGCCAGGACCTGATCGTTGTCGGCAAGCTGGAAGGTCCCGGACACGCGACGATCCGCGACCTCGTCGGCGCAGCGCAACACCCCGGGGCGATAGCGCGACAACTCCGCAATGAAATCACCGAGGCGCATGTTGCGCGCACTGATCACCCCGTCTCCCCAACTCCAGGGATCAAGGCCCTGGTCGCTGAACGTTCGCACGCCACTGGCTGTGAACAGCAGCTGATCGCCCGCCTGCACGCTGCGGCTTGCCGGCGTTTGACTCGCGCCGGGGAACAACGTGACGGCCCCTTCCTGAGCCGCGACCAGCGTTCCATCGTCACGCTCGCGCACCAGAAAGCGCGAACTGTGGGCCTGCATGAGGCCGTCGCGTGATTGCACCCAGAACGGTCGCACCTGATGCGAGTGCGGGTCCGCGCCGACATTCACGATGATTTCCCCCCGTCGCAGAATGATCAGGCGTCGCTGGGCGTCGAACTCGCTGTCGACGGCGCTATCACTATTGAGCTGGACCAGGCTGCCATCATCGAGCTGAAAGCGGCGTCGCTCACCGGTGCTGCTGCGTTGCTGCGCAAGCATGGCGGGGACCGGCGTGTAGTCCCGGCCGAGCCAGGCTGCCGTGCCAACAGTCGCCAACACGCCCAGCAGCTTCAGGCTTTCGCGCCGGCGCATTCCTTGACGGCTGCCATCCAGGGTTTGTCGGGCCAGTTGCGCGGGCACGCCTGCGAAGTCATCGCCAAGGGTTTCCACACGCTGCCACGCCAACCCATGCTCCGGGCGCTGCTGCAGCCAGTGCTCAAAACTGCGCTGTGTCTGTTCATCGGCTTGATTAAAACGCAGGCGCACCTGCCATTGGATCGCCTGCTCGACAATGGCCGGATCGAGCGCCTGCGGCTCAGGCCTCGACATAACGCAAGCGATAGCAATGTTGCAGGGCCGTGGCCAGGTCGCGCTCCACCGTCGCGCGGGAAACACCGAGCTTTTCAGCTATTTGTGCGCAGGTCAGACCGTCGAGTCGGGCGAACAAGAACGCCTGGCGAACCCGTGGTTTAAGCGTACCGAGCATGCGGTCTATGCGCTCGAGCGCATCCAGAATCTCCAGCCGGCTCTCTTCCGAGGGCACCTCGTGTGGCGGCAGCAACATGACGCTTTCGAGGTAAGCACGTTCGAGTTCGCGACGACGATACTGATCAATCATCAGCCCACGGGCGATGCTGCTCAAATAGGCGCGCGGTTCACGCAAGGGGCTGGACTGACGGGATTTGAGCAGACGGACGAAGGTGTCCTGCGCCAGATCGGCAGCGTTATCGCGACATCCAGTGCGCCGGATCAGCCAGCCCTGTAACCACGAATGGTGGGTGCGATAGAGCAGCCCTAGATCAGCAGTGCCTAGTGTTTCGTCGCTGCGCATCGGAATCCCGGCGAATACATGATTGATAATGAATCGCATTCTACTCACGGGATGGGGCCTTAGGCAAATACCCCTTCCCGCCCAAAACCTCCTTGAGTGCTGACGGCGCTCGTCGTGCCGATTGACGCGCCGTCAGCAGAATAAATCTCAGACGATGCTGTCGATCACCCCGCCGTCGACGCGCAACGCTGCGCCCGTGGTAGCGGACGCCTGTTCGGAGCTGACGTAGATGATCATGTTGGCGACTTCCTCAACGCTGGCGGCACGCTGGATGATCGAGGAGCTGCGGTGGGCGTTGACGAAATCGGCGGCGACCTTCTCCAGGCTCTCGCCGGAGCTTTCGACGGTGGAGCTGAGCATTTGCGCCACGCCTTCAGACAGGGTCGGCCCGGGCAGCACGGCATTGACCGTCACCCCGGTGCCCGCCAGGCGCTTGGCGAGGCCGCGCGACACGGCGAGCTGCGCGGTTTTGCTGAAGCCGTAATGGATCATGTCAGCCGGAATATTCACCGCCGACTCCGACGAGATAAACACGATCCGCCCCCACTTGCGCTCCACCATGCCCTGCGCATAAGCGCGTGACAGGCGCACGCCGGACATGACGTTGACCTCGAAAAAGCGTTGCCACTCGCTGTCCGGTATCTCAAAGAAATCCTGCGGATTGAACACACCCAGATTGTTGATGACGACGTCGAAAGCACTGTGCTCCGCGACCAGTTTGTCCACGCCAGCCTCGCTGCCCAGATCACCGGCAAAACCGATGGCCTTGGCGGCCAGTCCGCCCAGCCGTTGCAAAGCGCCGTCGACGCTTTCCTGGCTGCGACCGTTGATCACCACCTGCGCCCCCGCTTGCAAAAAGCCCTTGGCCGTCGCAAAACCGATGCCGCTGGTGGAACCCGAAACCAAAACCTTACGTCCGGTGAAATCAATGTTCATGATGACCTCGCAATGGGGTGAATGGCTGGATGTTGCAGTGTTTGTGCGCCTCGATAGTCCGGTTGGATTAGAGATGACTTTTGGCGTTTGTCGAATGATCGTCGGTGCGTCGCCGCTCAAGGTTAATCGCTTATGGACGCGCGGGTTACTGCATTAGCTCAAAGAAAGACACATGCCTGCGCGTCGACACCATTGGCGAACAATTCAATGACATGACCGCGACACGCTGGACCCGCGAATGCCCTGAAGCGCCTCAATAACCCAGCAAATTCAACGCAGAAAAGTAACCGCCCCACTCCCACAGGTCCCAGCCCCGAACACAATATCCGCGACCAACACAAAACCCTGTGGGAGCCAGCCTGCTGGCGATAGCGGCCGGTCAGGCAACAGAGACAGCACTAGTGCCACCGCTGCCCGCCCTACTCCGCATCACTCCGGCAACTGCAAATTATCCAAAGCCCGATTCACCGCCAGCTCCCCGAGCATGATCAACTGCGAAATCCCCAACAACGCACGCCGCTGCGACGCCGGCAACAGACTGGCGACGTTTTGCGCGATGGTTTGCGCCGAAGCGAGCGTTTCACTGGCATCGATCAGCAGCTCTTCGTTCTTGTTGTCCGCAGTTACCGCGTACATCCCACGGTGTTTACGTGGCGGCGGCGTGGAACCGGGCTGGCAGAGGTAATGGTCGAGCGCACGGTCGGCGGCTTCGTGGAGTTTTTTGGAGTGAGTGGATTCGTAGGGGGATGTGGGGTTGGATTCGGGTGGGTTGGGGGTTGGTTTGATCATGAGTGAATCTCCAAGTCATCGAAAAGGAGCCATCATCTTTCGCTACCAAACGAAGGGGTGGTGGCCATACGAAGGTTGGTAGACCGGTGACTTGGAGAACCGGCGCGCCCGAAGACGCCCTGCGCAGGGCCACCATAAACAGAGCCCGAAAAAGGGCTGAATCGGTGACGCTATGCGCCAAGTCTAAACCGGGCTACCAAACCCGATCGCTGATTCGTCAGCGACCGGACCACAATAGAACCCGCCCCGAAAGCGCACAAGCCGGCGGATTCTGGCGTAGCTGTAGGCAAAGGCGCAAGGAGGTGTAGCCTGGGAGAGTGTTTGGAGATGTCTTTTTAAACTTTGTGTTGATCGAGATATCATTGCGTTATTTCGCCTCTGACAGATCCGTTCCTCATCCCGTTTGTTGAGCTGCTTTTTAGCAGCATAACGATAGCCATTTTTGGCCAGAAGCGCGCTTTACCCGACTTATTTTGTGCGTTGACGTTACGAAACCATAAGCGATTAAGTGCATTTAAATTAAGTTGAGCTGAGAATGGGTCAGCATGCCGCTTACCACCTTATCTCACCTAAACGGATTAACTAGATAACATTGCATTGCGCTGAACCGTCATCTTGACTCCAGTCCGTGGGTTACCCTCCAAATGAATCATATTCAACAAGTGCTTGTCAGTGATGCTCGAAAACTTCTGAGCCATGTGCCGAGCCAACGAATCACTGGCGGTGGTTAAGATTAGGTTCATGGAAGGCATCGAGGTTGCCACCAGTCGGAAAATGTCCAACATTGCCACTCGATTGAGGTCATCCAAATGCGCAATTGGCTCATCGAGGAAAAAGCTTCCTCCGGTATTTCGAGCTCTGGCTAGGTACAGCGACAATGCCAGATCCTGACGTTGTCCTTGGCTAAGCTTCCCTTCGGCGTCCAACGCAGGCTCATGGCCCTCGGCGAATACTGTCCATTTCAACGCATCTTCACCTTCTGAAACGCCCAGACCTTTGTAGACTTCGTTGGCATGCATTCTGGAAAACAGTTCCCCTGCGGGGCTCAGCAGGGGCTTAAGGCTAGAGGCTGTGAAGTCCTTCACATGCAGGGCGTATTGCTCAATCGCTAGATCTGCTTCAGCAATGTAGTCTGTGCCGATTTTCAGCTTCTTGGTCAGCTCAACTAGTCCTTGCTCAAGCGTCTTCAGCTTCGCCGAGTCGGTATCAACACTCACTACAGCTTCGCATTGGTCAAGCATACTGGAGTATGTTGTTACATCATTTCCTCGCTGGCCCAGTTGCTGACGCATGGCATCGTAGGAATCCACTAACACGGGTTGATCACCAAAAAGCTCACGCCAATGGGAATCGAAGCTGCTGGCAATCTCAACTGCCGCAGCGATGCTCGTGTTAAGACCAGCGATCTCGGCTGCCTTGGACTGAACGGTTTGTAAAAGTGCTTGTACGACCAGAACAAGGCGAGTTCTCGCCGGCTCGTATTGGTCGAATTGATCCTGAAAATGTTTCTTGTAGCTTTCCAAGCGTTCGATGGCAGTCGACACTCGTGTTGCCATACCGTTCGTCAGAGTAATGCCGAAGAATTGCTCTACCTCGGCAAGCTTTGCAAACACCCCGCTGATTTGAATTGCGGAAGTTACCCTGCGTTTCATATTGGCTAAGCCATCCATCTGCATTGCAGAGAAGTCTTCAACCCCCATAGTTTCGAAGTATGTGCTCCTAGTTGCAAACGATTGTAGGTCTTGATGCACCGAATTAGATCGAGTCAAATAAGCGTCATAAGCGGATTTCTGGGATGTAGCGAGCGTCAGGACGTTAATGGCATCTTGTTCGTTTTGACGAGCCAGCTTGAGCGCACCTGACGCAGCTTCAAGAGCCGGTGCAATCACATCCATATTTGAAGAGATTTCTTTCCGAAGTCTAATCGTAGTGACCCAATTATAATTACAGAGTGGGCAGTGGGGATCCTCATGAGTATGGGCGAATTCGCTACCCATAACTTTCAGCTTTTCCAAAACGCTAGTAAACGCGTCAAAATCTGCTTCTGCTCGGATGCGCATATTTTTAGCCACATCAGCGAAGCGTACCTTTTCATCATAATCGATAGCGGGCAATACAGGATTCGCCGTCAAGTCATTTTTCTGACGCTCAAGCTCCATGATTTTTTGGAAGTTAGCGGACAGCAGAGTTATTGCCTCTTTCCATTTTCCTTGCCGATCAGAAGTCCACCCGAGCTCCACAAACCCAGCCGCCTGGAGTTCGGCTTGGCTTCGATCACCCTCTTGAAAATACGCTCCCACACCCTGAGCGGCTATAGCTGTCGGCCACCCCTGAAAGCTTAGTAGGCGGTCATCAGCCCATTTTAATGACCGCTGAGCGTCTGAGACTTTCTGTTGGGCTTCAGACAACTCTGATGCTCGAACTACCTGATCTTCGCTCGCCGTTTTCTGCTCCTGCGTCAGGGCGTCAACTGACTGACGAAGAGCAACAATTTGCTGCAAAGAGCTGTGGTATGGCGCCCACTGCTGATATACGGTGTTCAGCACCGCCATGTCTCGCTGCTGCTTTTGACTGAACAATTTGACACGTAGCTGAGCTGCCCCTAGCCGCTCAGAGAGACTTCCCTCGAATGCTGGTGGAAACGCTGTAAAAATAGCCTGAAGGTTATTTAGCGCGGCCTCTTTAGCGGGAGAGTTGCTGACCAAGGATGCTTTAAGCGCTTCAATTTCAGCATTAATGCTAGCAACTTTGTCTCCTAGTCCCTTTGTACTGGGAAGCGCTTTCCTATAATCGCGCAATTCTCGCAACGTACTGGTGAGGTGCCCAAAACCAAGAATGTCAGCAAATATCTGTTGGCGCTCATCGGCCTTATTATTATCAATTAACAAGGCTAGAGAGTTGGAGTAAAGCCATCGACTGTTGCGCAACCATCCGCGCTTGGCCTTTCGCAATGCGATGGTGCTTCTTCCCGAAATAGACGCCGGCGTGAGCATCTCCAGCAGAAATTCATCATTAATTTTCTTCTTTTTCTCGCCTTCGCGGGTTATCCACAATGAGTTATTGGTTCTGGTTAGTACGTGAAGCTTTCCGTCAATTAAGCACTTTGCCGAGACTGTAGTAGAACCCTTCCCCCATTGGCATTCCAGTACCGCCCCATTCAGATCATCGACCTTGCCTGTAATCAACCATTCCAAGGCATAACAAATGGTGCTTTTACCTGTGCCGTTAGCCGCATGGATAACAGTTAACGGTGCATCCAGCGGCACCTCCAATTCATCCGGAATACCCCGAAAATTTTGAATGGTAACGGCAAGAAACTTGATGGGTAAGTTATTCATTAAGATTCCATTCTTTACCATGAATTTGGGCAAGCTCTAGACTGTCGACCTCCGCCAGCAATTCTACGAGCTTGAGGTACTCGGTATTCTCGGATGAAAAGACTACTGCGTCCCCTAGATCTTCAATACGTTCCAGACCTAATGGTGTAATTCGCTCATAGCGCTCCCAACCATCACCACCCCGAGTAACAACATGCTTCCTAACAAATCTAATATCTCTTTCGATATCAAGAATGAACGCCTTGAACTGATCGGTGACTTGGGTAGCGGCTATCACTAGATAGCCGTCAATGACTAGACCTGAGCGCTCGCGCTGGACAATCGCGGCATCCAAGAACGTCTCTGCAATCTTGGCCTGACGCATCGCATCTGCACCAGTATCAGTGGTGATGTTGACCAGTAAAATAGAGGCGAAGGACGACTCCCAATATCCGAGCTCATTCCCTATCGCACCATCCTGCCAGTTTTGATTCGTGCCTGACAGATACTGTTCAGTGGAGGTTCTGGAGAAGCCGGCATCCTCAGCTCGACGCCCGATGATTTCAGTCAATTCATTGAGCATCTAACTTCCCCTTCCGGACAAAAACATCCTCCATGAATTGATTCGGCGAAGGAGCTGACGGATCGTCATACACCGATTCAACATCGCTCAAACTGAACATATATACGTTTCTTGCAATAGAGGGTTCAGTGATTGATCCCCTTGGAGCGGGTGGACTGGTGTAATCGTAACGCCCATCGCCGGGCTTCCTGTCCGCGACCTTCCCTCTCCCGTGAGCGAAGACGATTAGGCTGGGATGTACAGTCGGCTGTCGAGCCCAGTCGAAAAGATCACCTTCCATCTGCCTAACTGGATAGTTCCTATTTGACCAAGCCATGAGGTTGACCTCTCCATGCACAGGGTCGTCATGCCGGATATGCCCTTGTAGGTCGGGGGAGCAGACCCACTGGCTAGCGGACGGTACATTGAGGTAGCTCAGTGCTTGGACGGTTCTCATAACGCATTCACCAGATGCACAGAGCGCTTCCAATGGAAAATCTTCTCCCGCCTTGACACCAAACCACGTTCGATAGGTGAACCCCGTGTAGTCGGGCAGGCCTGCGTCTTGCACCAACGTATTGAGCAGATCCAGCTCTGCTTTCACTGCGGGCAAATAGCCTGGGAATGGAGGATACCGATCGAAGAGTTCATGAAATTCAAGTGACATCGGTTGCATATCGTCTGTAATAGCCCCCGCAACCAAGCGATGCGCCTTTACAGCAGCGAGGGTCAGATCTGCAGTCCAATCGAGTGTGAACGTGAGAGCACCGCTAGTGCTCCGACGCATCACACGTCCAGATGGATTAACGGTTGCTGGAGTAGGTCGGGTTGCGAATTCGACGTCGATCGCCGGAAAGATGCCAGTAGCACTGTACAGTTCGGTAGGACATGCGCTGACACGGTTACTGTTGGCAATCGCCGTGGCGATAGTCGAGTGTATGCGCTGACCGTAGTGATCTGATACTGAGGTCAACACTTTTTCGAGGCTGGTGACGCTAATAGATGCAAGGACAAGATTGGGTCGCTTCGAACTGTCCTCTTTCTGGCTAGCCATTATTCGACGCAGCTGAGACCTAGCATTTGATATCGGGTTTGTGAAGTCGTTACCCAAAGTTGGCCAGACGACAACATCTTCAAATGCTAGACGGAGCGACACCTCACCGTGCCCGTAATCTGCCAAGCCTGTCTCATTTTCCACAAGTAAATAGCAGTTGAAAATATTCTGTGTGGGATCTTTAACCCAACACCAACCTGCCCTGTAATTTTGGAGGGGAGCCGGATTCCACTCTGGATCAATCCAAACCATGTCATCTGAATTTTTCCAGGCAGCGAGCTGAACCCCAGTCACGCCACCACAGCCTACAAACACGACAGCTTGGCTATCATAAGTTTCGACAAGCTGATGAAGTTCTGCCCAGTCTCCTGGATCCGCCGCCTCGGCTCCGGCAGTAAAAATCACGGGAAGCGAGCCAAAGTTATTGAATAGCGTGCCTGCTCTGGGCAGGAGCATAGATCGCATGAAGGGTAGTAGCTCTGCGCCTTGCAAGAGGCCCAGATTAAAACGCTGATTGCGACCAAGCTTCAACTTGATGTATTCAGTCCGGATTCCGGAAATGAGCTCCTCCTCTTCCTGACTGACCAAAAGATTTCGTGACTGGAGAAACGCTTTCAGCTCACCTACGATGTGTGCTGAATCGGACTCCAGCCTGAAATAGGTCGACTTGATGCGGGGATAGGCGCGCACCATCCGTGAGAGGTCATCTTTCTTGTGCAGGGTAGTATGCAGGTTGTCGATCCTGGCCCAGATCAAATCACACAGCTGCCCCCGTGTCAGATCTTTCAAGGCGGGATGCTTTCTAAGGGTGGCGGACCCTTTGCGGGCGGCAAACGCCTTTCCCTCGAATTCTGCTCTGAGGGCTACAAAACGTTGCCTACCGCTCCCTTGCAGAAACTCGAAAAGCTTACCCGCCGCTCGATCAGATACTGCAACGTAATAGCGAAATGGCTCACCTGGAGCTGAGGCGATGCCCGGTCTTATGGTCGCGTAGAGGAAGAATTTGCAGATTTCCTGAATGACCATGGGAAGAGAGACGATGCCGTTGTAGCGCTTGCACTGAATGACGCCAACGGGACTGCCATTATCAAGCAAGATGACATCGCGCCCCTGATCAGCCCCGTCATTTAGACGCCGGGCTTCGTCATACCAATCCTCCGAACTATCTTCTGCTCGCGCAGCGTAGAGGTCTGCGAGGAGCAGCTCAAAATGGGCGTCCCCCATCCGCTCGAAGGGCAGTTGACCGCAGTCAAAAGCGAAGAGCTCAGGGGTTTCAGGGTTCTTTTCTCGCAGCTCGCGGTCTTCTTCATCGCTGCAAAATCCAACATTTATAGCCGTCAAACTCTTGCTCCTTGATTTGACTCGACCATATGAGAACAGCCGCTGGATCACGCAGCAGCGATGCTAGCGATAATTTCGCGAGCAAGATGTCATCAGGACCTGATTCATCCGGATATAAACCCTAATCGCTTCAACGGAAATGCTCCGATGCCGGCATTAGGCGCTTTAACATCAGCTCAAAGGAGGTTAGCACTCTATCGTATAAAGGCAAAACGTCATCACAGCAGCGGTACCTGTCGTCAAATCACAAGAACTGCAGCGTCTAATGAGTCTCGAGAGCCCATTGAATCGGCTCGTTATTCAAAGTGGAAGGTTTGGAAAAGTGAAAAGATTATTTTTCTATCGTTGTCCGCTTCTGGCCCGAAAAAGCGACGTTGGCACTCCTCCACACTCCCGTAGCATCCAAACTGCGAACAATAGCTGCTATTGGACAAATCACGGCCTCACCAACCTAGGCAAAACCACCCCCTCCCCCAACCTCTCCACCCCCAACCGCACCCTCTCCCCCCCTTGCTCCACAATCACCCCATCCCCCTCAACCGCCACCAACCTCACCCCAACCCCAACCCGCTCCCCCGCCAAAAAACTTCTCGGCGGTCCATCATTCAAACTCAATATCGCCACCGCCCCGCGACTCCCCGCCATCACCCCGCTCACCTTGATATCCACCGGCGCGGTCTGGTTGGAGAACCACTGCAACGCCGGGCTATCACTGCTCGCCGCGAGCAACTGCGGCGGCGCTGCCGGTGTGTGCGATTCGGCCTTGGTCAGCAGCAGCGACGACCATGTCGCGACGCCGACCAGTGCGGCGAGCAGCGCGAGGGCCTGGGCCATTTGCGGTGGGGAAAAGCGTGTGGTGAGTTTCATGGGGTGAATCTCCTTTTTGTCCCTGTTGCCAGCCTACGCGGCAATTCTCTCCGTTTTATTTCACACGCCTTACATGTTGGCCGTGCATCTTGGCTGTTCGGACATGGCGGGACGCGAAGGAGCGTGCGATCGATGGACGCGGGCAAGCAACGGGGTTTTACGCTGATCGAGTTGATGGTGGTGCTGGTGATCATCGGCATTGCCAGTGCGGCGATCAGTTTGAGTATCAAGCCTGATCCTGCGCAGTTGCTGCGCAAGGATGCCGAGCGCGTGGCGCAGTTGCTGCAGGTGGCGCAGGCGGAGGCGCGTGCGGATGGGCGGCCGATTGTCTGGGTTAGCGATGCGAAGGGGTTTCGGTTTAGTCGGCGTAGCGACAGTGGTCGGGGGTTTGAGCATTTCAAGGATGACGCGCAGTTGCGGCCGCGTGCCTGGCAGAGTCCGAAGGTCGAGGTGCGTGTGGAGCCGAAGCAGCGGGTTGTGCTGAATGCTGAGTGGATCAATCCACCGTTGCAGGTGACGCTGTCCGATGGCTTGAATCGGTTGAGTGTGCTGCGTGATGGCTCGGGTCGGATCAGTCTGCAATGAGGGCTCAACAGGGGTTTACGCTGATCGAGGTGATGGTCGCGATTTTGTTGATGGCGGTGGTCAGTCTGATTGCCTGGCGTGGGCTGGACAGTGTGACGCGGGCGGATCGGCATTTGCAGGCCAGCAGTGAGCAGAGCGACGGGTTGTTGCGGGTGTTGAATCAGTTGCAGCGCGATGTGGATATGCGTGCGGGGATTGAGTTGACTGAGCCGCGAAAAGTTGGTGTGGATGATGAGCCGCCGACTGCCCCGCCTGCGATTACCGTGCGTAGTAGTGACAGCAAGGGGTTTCGGCTGGATGTGATTCGCACGGCGGCGGATCAGCCGGGGGCGTTGCAGCGGGTGCGCTGGTGGTTGAAGGGCGACACGTTGTATCGGGCGGTGGCTGAGGCGCGCAGTCGGTATCCGCTGCCGGCGCCTGGGGCTGGGGTGGCGGTGTTGGTGGATGTGCGGGATTTGCAGGTGCGGGTTTGGGAGGTGGATAAGGGCTGGCGGCAGTTGAGTGGGAATCGACGGGAGGATCCGCTAGGGTTGGAGATTCGGTTGAGCCGGGGGACGCCGCAGGGGGTGGAGGTTTATCGGCAGGTGATTGGGCCGTTGCAGTGATGCTTTTTTGTAGGAGTGAGCCTGCTCGCGATTGCGGTGGGTCAGTTGATGAAGAGGTTGGATGGTGTGGCGCTATCGCGAGCAGGCTCACTCCTACAATTGGATTGGGTTGGGTCAGTTTGGGATTGGTTGGCTGTGCGGGCGCTATCGCTGGCAAGCCAGCTCCCACAGGGATTGGGTTTGGGCAGTGGGGTTGGCTGGTGGATCGCTATCGCGAGCAGGCTCACTCCTACAATTGGATCGGGTGGAGTCAGTTTGGGATTGGTTGGGTTTGAGGGCGTTATCGCTGGCGAGCCAGCTCCCACAGGGATTGTGGTTTGGGCAGTGGGAGTGGGGTTGGCTGGTGGATCGCTATCGCGAGCAGGCTCACTCCTACAATTGGATTGGGTTGGGTCAGTTTGGGATTGGTTGGCTGGGCGGGCGCTATCGCTGGCGAGCCAGCTCCCACAGGGATTGGGGTTGGGCAGTGGGTGATGGGTTGGCTGCTGGATAGCTTTCGCGAGCAGGCTCGCTCCCACAGGGATTGGAGTGTGGATTGGGTTAGCTGAGGACGACGACGCCGCCGGGGAGTTCGGTGCATTTGATGCCGTAGGCGTCGCGGATCAACAGGGCGACGCCGGCGAGTTGGTCGAGGTTGAAGCGGGCCTGGACGCGGCGTTGGCCGAGGTCGCGGTTGAGCAGCAGGAGCATGCCGGGGCGGTAGCGGTTGATTTCGTCGATCATCTGGCTGAGGGTGGCGCCGTTGAAGACCAGGACTTGTTGACGCCAGTTCATCACGGCGGCGGTGTCGACGGTTTGGACGCTGCCGACTTGGCGGGCGTCGTAGGTCACTTGCTGGCCGGGTTCGAGGCGCAGGCTGCGGCCGTCTACGTCGACTTCGACCGCGCCGTCGAGGCAGGTCACGCAGACTTGCTGATCGGTGTTGCGCAGGTTGAAGCGTGCCTGGCTGGCGCGCAACCACCCGCCTCCGGCCTGCATGGCCAGCGGCAATCGGGCGGTTTGTACTTCGACTTCGCCGCTGACCAGTTCGAAACCCTGCACGCCTTCGGCAACAGTGCGCTGGTTGATGCGGGTCTGGGTGTTGAGTTCCAGGCTCACGCCTTGCGCCGGCTCAACGCGGCGTTGCTGGCCGACTTCGGTGATGTAGTCGGCACCGAGCCCTTCGAAGCCGCCGGGGATGGTGCCGCGCACCAGCAGAAAAGCGGCTGACGCGGCGATGGCGCCGCCGAGGAAGGCGCGTCGACCGAACCCGCGCGGCGCCTGCACGCCGTGGGCGGCGGGTTGCAGGTTGTGCCACAACACTTTGGCCTGCTCGAACGCCTGCGCATGTTCGGCGCTCTGTGCGCACCATTCGCGCAGGGCGCGGGCGTCGGCGACGGTGGCGCGGCCGGAGGTCAGCAGGATCAGCCAGTCGTGGGCTTCGCTGTGCAGGTTGTCGGCCACCGAGGGTTCGGCAGGGGTCAGTCGAAAGATGTTCAAACGCGCAGATTCTCAACGAATTTATCGGGCTCTATTCAGAAGACGGTTTTCCGGCCCCGCGACCGAACCGCTGAAACACTTTTCTTTCCAGTTTCGCTGCGCAGTAGCCCAACGCGGCTTTGATTTCCTTCTCGACCATGCGCGTGGAAATGCCAAAGCGCTGGGAAATTTCCAGGTGCGGCGCTTCTTCCAGGCGTGCGGCGATGAAGATCCGCCGACGCCGCGCGGGCAGTTCATACAGGGCGCTGAGCAGTGACTGGATTTCCTGTTGCCCGCCGACCACCCGCGACGGATCGAGCGATTCGTCGCCGATCTGCAGCAGCTCTTCGACTTCCTCGCCGGTGAGCAGGCGCGCGTCGGCCTGACGGCGGTCGGCGGCGATGTTCAGGGCCATGCGATAGAGATAGGCGTTGGGCCGCAGGACGTTTGGCGGCGTCTCCATGCGGTCGACGCGCAGCCAGGTTTCGTGCAGCACGTCGTTGGCCAGGTCCTCCGAGCCGAGACGGCGGCGCAGACGCCCGCGAAAATCCTCGTAAGACGTCAGAAACAGTTGCGCCAGCGACCCTTGTCCGGTGTCTTTCATCCCCCGGAAACTCCTTCCCATGTGGTGCATTCCATGCGTTTCCCTGACGACTCCGGTAACAACAGCAACGTGACCGGCTGACGCAAGGCACTGGGCGTCGGCCGGTCGATCCTGAAATGACGAAAGCTTTCCACCAGCGCGTTGTCGCGCCGTACATCGCCGGTCGAAGTGACCAACCGGTTGTGTTGCACAATGCCGTCGCGCCCGACCCAGACCTGCAACAGCGCGCGGTAACTGCCCGGCCGGGTCAGCGGCGAGCGACACAGATTGCGTTCGACTGCTGCCTGCACCGCCGTGGCGTAACTGCGGCTGACGGCGATGCTTTCCGCTGACTGCTTTTGCGGCGGCGCCGGCACGTCTTCGACCTGCGCCACTTGCAGGGTGAACGCGTCGGCGCGGGCATACCGCGCCATCAAGCCACTGCCGCCGAGCAGCCGACGCAAGGCATCGGCGGCGGTGAATTCACCGTCCACCGCCAACGAGCGGCGGCCGCGACTCAACTGACTGTCGACCAGCACCGCGACGCCGGTGGCGTGGCTGTACTGGTCCAACGCGTGGGCCAGATCCTGTGCTGGAATGTGCAGCGTCATGCGCATGTCCGCCGGCGTCGGCTGCGCGCCGACCGGGCTCGCCGCGCAGCCAAGCAACCACCCCAGACAGATCCGGCGCACAAGAATCGTTGAACGCTGAATACCGCCTCGGGAAGTGCCTCGCTGCACGGCTGACGAATCCTTGAAAATCGTCATCCTGAGGGCTGTTTATGAATCTGGTGTGACGGCCGGTGCAAAAAAACCATCACGGGATTTACGCCGGGCCTGCACTAGACTCAAGGCATCGCGCGGCCGCATCGGCCGGCCAGGAGGCGAGCATGAAATCACTATGGCGAATCACCCTCGGCGGGCTGTTGCTGACCGCCGCGTCGAGCGCTTATGCCGACGAACCGTTGGGTTGCGTGGAAGTGACGGTCGGCGGCTATAAAGCGCCGAATTACGATTGCCTGAGCCAGCAAATGGGCAACAACCCCGAAGGCGCAGCAGCGGCGCAGAAGAATCTGGAAGCGCTGAATGTACCGGTTAGCAAGCGACCGCCGAATCAGGTCGGCCTGGCGACACCGGCCGCGACCAGCACGCGAATGGGCAACACCTTCGGCACCTCGGTCAAACCGCAACGCCCACCACAATAAACCCACCCTCACCCAATGATCGTTCCCACGCCGGTGCGTGGGAACGATCATGACCAAAGCCGTGCCTCCCGGATCGTTCCCACGCGGAGCGTGGGAACGATCAGCGGTGCCCTAGTCGCTAGGGACTTGGCGGAAGCTGACGGCGAGGCGATTCCAGCTGTTGATGGTGGTCACCGCCATGGTCAGGTCGACCAGTTCCCCTTCGGTAAACTGCTCGCGCGCCTGCTGATAAACGTCATCCGGCACGCGGCTGTCCGCCAACAGCGTCACCGCCTCCGCCCAGGCCAGCGCAGCGCGCTCGCGCGGGTTGAAGAAGTTGCTGTCGCGCCACACCGCAATCGCATACAGACGCCGATCACTCTCCCCGGCCCGCCGCGCGTCCACCGAATGCATGTCGGTGCAAAACGCACAGCCGTTGAGCTGCGAGGCGCGGATCCGGATCAATTGCAGCAGCGGCTGCTCGATGCTCAGGTTGGCGGTCAGCGCCTCCATGGCAATCATCGCTTTCATCGCCTTGGGCGAAGCGTTGTAGTAATCCAGGCGCGGGGACATGGGCAGGTCTCGGGAGGACGGAATGATGAGTGCACCGTAAGCGCTGACGGGCGCGGGTTACAGCCCCAATATTTCGATTTATCGCTACACCACTTATCACGACGAATCTACGCCATCTGATCGTTCCCACGCTCCGCGTGGGAATACAGCCATGGACGCTCTGCGTTCGGCTCTGGAGGGGCCGCGGAGCGTCCCGGGCTGCGTTACCACGCAGAGCGTGGGAACGATCCGGGAGGCACGGCTTTGGTCATGATCGTTCCCACGCTCCGCGTGGGAATGCAGCCATGGACGCTCTGCGTCCATTGTGACGCAGAGCGTCACGGGAGGCGTTACCACGCGGAGCGTGGGAACGATCAGGTGAAACGCTTTCGCGAGCAGGCTCACTCCAGGAGTTCCAGGCCAATTTGGAGTATTTCGGGTAGGCAACTATTGCCAGTCCGCCAATAGCAGTAATCTGGCCGGCACTTCATTCACCGCCCCCGGAGCCCCGTCGGTATGGAACTTCATGTCGTAATCAACGGCCGCAAGGACCTCGCCGGTCAGTTGTATCAGCAACTGCGCGGGGCGATCGAATCCGGGCGGCTGGCGGCGGGTACGCAACTGCCGCCCAGCCGCTTGCTCGCCGAGCAACTGGGCATCTCGCGCAAGACCATTTCCGACACCTACGCGCAGCTGACCTACGAAAACTTCCTCACCGGGGTGATCGGCAAAGGCACCTACGTCAACGCCCGCCCGGCGCAGGTCCAGCGCAAACAGAGCCACAGTGAACTGGCCAGCGCCGAGGTGATCGAGAGCTGGTGCAATCTGCCGGTGTTCTTGCGCCATCCAACGCTGGAAGGTTCGCTGCGTTACGACTTCATCGGCGGCGCCACCAGCAAGGGCCAGTTCCCTCACGATGACTGGCGCCGCTGCGTGTCCCACGCGATGCGCCAGATGGCTCAGTCCAAGGGCTTTTACAGCCTGCCCGAAGGCCTGCCGGCGCTGCGCAACGCGATTGCCCGACACATCGCGTTTTCCCGTGGGGTCAATTGTCAGGACGAGGACATCGTCGTGTGCAACGGCGCGCAACAGGCGCTGGACCTGATCAGCCGCGTGCTCACTCGCCCCGGCAGCATCGTGGCGATGGAAGATCCCGGTTACCCGCCGGCTCGCCTGCTGTTCGGCACCCATGGCGCCGAAGTGGTCGGCGTTCCGGTGGATGCCGAAGGCATGCAGGTCGAGCACATTCCCGATGGCACGCGCCTCATTTATGTCACGCCATCGCACCAGTTCCCCTTGGGCATGCCGATGAGCCATGCGCGCCGCGAAGCCCTGCTGGCCCGCGCCCATGAGCTGGGCGCAATCATCATCGAAGACGACTACGACAGCGAGTTCCGCTACGAAGGCCGGCCGACCGATTCGCTGTTCAGCCTCGATCGGCGCGGCATCGTCGCGTACGTCGGCACCTTCTCGAAAACCCTGCTGCCGGAACTGCGTCTGGGTTACGCGATCCTGCCGCCGGCGATCCTCGAAGCGGTGATCCGCGCCAAGCAGCTGACCGACCTGCACGCCTCGACCCTGCCGCAATGGGCGCTGGCCAAGTTCATCGCCGAGGGCTGCCTGCTCAAGCACATTCGCCGCTGCCACACCATTTACGCCCAGCGTCGCGAGCGCATTCTGGCGCGCATGGCCGATGATCTCTCGCCGTGGCTGGAAGCGGTGCCACCGAGTGCCGGTTTCCACATGACCGTGTGGTGCAAAGTGCCGATCGACTTGCCGCTGGTGATCGAGCTGGCGAAAAAGGTCGAGGTCGGGCTGTACGCGATCAACGGTTTCTATTACCAGCAGCCGGCGAAAAACGGCCTGTATTTCGGCTTCGGCGCGATCGAAACCTTGGACATCGACACCGCGCTGGATCGCCTGCGTGACATCCTCGAACAGCTCGCCTGAGCCATTGGCCTCAGGATTTAACCGCCGATTGGTTATTGGTCTTCGAGGGTTGCAGGCCTATTCTGCACAGGCGTTATCCCTCAATGAGCAGGATTCGTCCGGCCTGATTCAGGAGTGTGAGCAATGTCCAACGAAGTGATCAACACCGTGCAGGTGCAGGCTGCCGCCGGCCGTTCGGAGGAACTGGGCAAGCAGTTGCAGAAAATCGTCGACACTCTGCGCGAAACCCCGGGCTGCGATTCCTATCTGGTCGACCGCTGCCCCGAGGACAGCCACCGCTGGACGGTCAGTGCGCGCTGGCAGTCGGAAGCAGCGATGCAGGCGCATTTCAACCGGCCCGAGGCGCAGGGGTTTATCGATCTGATCGACAGCCGGCTGGCCAATAGCGTGGATTTCAACAGTTTCCCCATCGTCTGAACCGGCCCCTTCGCGAGCAGGCTCGCTCCCACAAGGTTATGTGTTGCTCACAAAATATCTGAGCAACCTTGGGCCCTGTGGGAGCGAGCCTGCTCGCGAAGGCGTCTTGTGCCGCACCGAAAAACTGTCTGACACCAGCAATTGGTCACCCCATCTTCCCGAACATTGGCCGTTTGCACGCCACCTCCCGCGGATTACCGTGAAGCCACACCCCACCCTCACAGGTAACCCGCCATGAAAGCCATGCCCCTGCTCGCCGCCGCCCTCGCCTTCAGCCTTTCGACCGCCGCCCTGGCCCATGATCCCTCGGAAAAAGTCACCGTACTGCAAGAGCAACTGCTGAAAAACGCCCCCGGCAAAAAAGCCATGATGATCGAGGTCGATTACAAGCCGGGACAGTCGTCCATCGCCCACAAACACGACGGCACGGCAATGGCCTATGTGCTGGAAGGCGAAGTGATTTCGCAAGTCAAAGGTGAACAACCGGTCACTTACAAGAAAGGTCAATTCTGGTACGAAGCGGCCGGCTCCGAACATCTGGTGTCGAAAAACGCCAGTCAGAGCAAACCTGCAAAGTTGTTGGTGTTCATGGTCCTGGCCCCGGATGAACCGGTGCTGATTCCGCTGAAAAACTGATGGCTGCACAACCAGCCATAAATAAACCGGCGCCAATCGTGTATTGGCGCTTTTTAATTTCCGCCAGTCATTACCCGCGATCGGTTACAGCAAATGAAACTAGCGACGCGCATTTGCCTCAGGCAATTGTCAGGTTAGCGGGTTTAGTCTGAATACTCCGTCGTCAATGACGACACTCACAACCTACCGACCGCTGTTGTCTCACGGGAGTAACACCATGAACCGTGCGTTAGTCAGTGCCCTTGTGTTATCGCTTTTAGCCGTGTCCGCCTGCTCGATCCCCACCGCGCCGCAAGCGGTTTCATCCCTCGACACGCTTTTGCCCCACCCGACCGGTCGCAGCAGTGCCACTCAGGTTAAAAGCGGACCCGGCGTGTCCCTTGGCGTGATCTACAGCCCAAGCACCCAGACCAATCGCCAATACCTGCGCGACTATCAAGCCAACGCCGGTACCGGTTTCGGCCAGAGCTTGCTGGTGCAATCGATCCATGATGCCTACGTCGCCAGCTCGAAACCGGACATGGCGGTGGAATGGGTCAACGCCTCCCTGCAACGCCAGTTCGGCACGGTAACGGTCTATCCGGACATGCAAAGCCTGCGCGCTGCCAGGCCGGATGTGGTCGCGATCGTCGACACCCACAGCCAGTTGATCACCTCGCGCAGCTCCGACATCAAGGCCAATGTCAGTGCCGATTTTTATGATGCACAGCTCAATTACATCGGCACGGCAAAAGGCTCCGAGGCCAGAGAGCTGACACCGGTGTGGGCGGATTTCAAACGTTCGGAGGAGATCGTTGCCGATATCAATCAGCAGCAGGATGTGCAGGTTCGGGCGTTGCAGGAATTTGATAAATCGTTGAGCAATTTGGTCGCTCGGCCGGCGGGGGCGGTGTCGATGCTTGAGAATAAACAGATTCAGAAGGTGCATTGAATCAAATGGCGCTATCGCGAGCAGGCTCACGCCTACAATTGGAATGCGTACCCTTTGTAGGAGTGAGCCTGCTCGCGATAGCGCTGGATCAGACACCAGAAAATCCTCAGGCATAAAATGCCTCGGCATCTTGTTTTAAATCTCTATCAGACACGTTGATCGACTCGCAAAGTAGTTAGCTCAAACCACTTTGATTACCGTGCTCAACCACGCAATTCGCTGCCTGTCTACTGTCAGGTCTTACAGTAGACAGCCTCCCATGCCCGACTCCTAATGAATCGCCGCTCTGCGATGTCTTCCATGCCAGAGCGCTAACTTCTGGAGCGTGCAATGAAAACTGAACAGTACAAAGCGGGAGACCTTGATCTCAAATATGGCGACAACGGCGCCGTTTATTTCCCCGAAGTTGACTATCTTTTTGGCATAACGACGGATCGCGATGACAATACCTATGTCGCGGGAAGGACCCACGACAATAAGTTTTATGTGGCGCGTGTTACCCGCGACGGGAAGCTGGATATCGGATTTGGCGGCGTCGGCTACGTCATTGGCGTGTTTCTTGATGACCATAAAGCCCAGGCATTCACGGTGTCCGTTGACTCACAGAATCGGGTGTTGATCACGGGTGATTTGTACGGGGGCGACAGGATCTGCGCGGCTCGCTTTTTGCCAGATGGCAATCTGGACGAGACATTTGCTGACAGAGGCAGAGCAGCCATTCCTCCCCCCTCCGACAGTCCCACACCAGAACCGTCCGAAAATGCGCAAGCGGGTTCACAATCAAACGCGGTGACGGTATTTAGCGACGGATCCATCGTTATCTTCTGGAAGTACTTCGGCGTCACTTATCTCATACGACTCACAAAAGATGGAGTGCTGGATCGGACCTTCAATAATGGTGGTTATGTGAAAGTCTCCTATAAGGACCTGGATCTGTACCCAAGCGCAATGACGGTTCTTGAAGGAGAGCGGCTTATTACTGGCAGCTTTGCGTCTATCCGCCCTTTAAAGCATGGACTGCTGGCAGCGTACGACTTCAGTGGACAACTCGACCATACCTTTGCAGAGGACGGTTATCTGCTGCTAATAGAACCGGCTGATAAAGGCTCGGAAATATGGAATCTGCAACAAGCGCAAGACCAGCACATATGGGCGATAGGAAGAACTACTACGCCCCCCTTCGGCTCAGGATTACCGCCCACTCGTGGTTTTCTGACAAGACTGAACAAGGAGGGGCATATCGACACAACGTTTAACCTGGGCATGCCAGTGCTAACCCAAGTGGACGATGAGGAGTGGATAATGGGCGCGGTACAGAGCGACGGAAAAATTGTTTTGGCTGGCTCACAACGCAATGGGCGTGGCGGCATGCTGGGGCGTTACAACCCGGATGGAAGCCTCGACGCTGCCTTTGGCGAAAAGGGCTTCAGGTTTTTCCCTAGCGGGGGTGAAGCCAGACTGGTAACACTGCAACAGGACGGTAGCATCCTTGCTGGCGGTTCTGTCTCCCCGGATGGTCATCGAGTCGCAGTACTTTTGCGTTATCACAAATAGTTTTGATAAAAAAAAAGCCCCGGCATCTCTCGACACCGGGGCTTTTTCATTCAACCGCTACTTACGCCAGTTCCAGCGCGGCATTCGCAGCAGCCACAGGCACGATCGTCTGCCCGCTCAATGCCAGATCCAGCAGTTCGCGGTTGGCGACGGCATACATGGCGTAGTCCGTGCCGCTCGCGGCGCGGATTTCCACCAGCATGGCGCGCCAGCGCGAGATCATGCTTTCGTGCTGTTCCATCCACAGCGCCAGGCGTGTTTCCACGTCCTGGGTGCCGTCGCCCTGTTGCAGGACGGAGATGGTGATCGCACGTTGCTGCCAGTCGACATCGTCTCGGAACGCTTCACGGGCCAGGGCCTGCCAGTTGTTTTCAACCGGCAGCGCGCTGATCTGTTGCAGGTACCAGGTGATGTCCAGCGCCGAACCCACGGCGAAGTAGGCCTTGGCTACTTCAGCAGGGTTCTGCCCGGTGACGTCGGAGGCCTCGATGATCGGCAGCAGCGTGTACAGGTGCGAAGTACCCGCAACCATACGTGCCAGCAACTCCGGCACACCGGCAGCGACGTAAGCCTGATAGCGCGCCTGCCAGTTTTCGCGGATTTCGCCGCTCAGCAGTTCGTCGAGTTTCAGACCCAGCTCCTTCAGGTGCGGACCGAAGTGCGCGACGTCACGGGCAGCGTTCTGCTCGTTGCGACGGGCACGCAGGAACCAGCGCGTGGCACGGCGACCCAGACGCATCAGCTCGTCCATCAGCTCCAGTTGCACGTCAGCGGAGACCTGATAGTCCAGCGCTTCGATCTGACGGAACCAGTGCGGGAGGTGGAAAATGTCGCGCACGATCACATAAGCGCCGGCCACGTTCGCCGGGCTCATGCCGGTCGACTCTTTGAGTCGCTGAACGAAGGTGATGCCCATGTGGTTGACCAGGTCGTTGGCGATCTGGGTGCTGACGATTTCGCGCTTCAGACGGTGACGACGCATGGCTTCGGAGAACTTGCTGACCAGGGTCGGCGGGAACGCCGTTTCCATGTCGCGGGTCAGGTAATCGTCGTCCGGCACCTGCGAGCCCAGCAACTGCTCCTTGAGGTCGATCTTGCTGTAGGAAATCAGCACCGACAGCTCTGGACGGGTCAGACCGTGGCCTTCAGCGATACGTTCGGCCAGTTGCTCTTCGGTCGGCAGGAACTCGATGGCGCGGTCCAGCTTGCCGCGGCCTTCCAGATCGCTCATCAGACGCTTGTACTCAGCGATGCGCGCATACGCACGACGGGCCGCCAGGGACAGGGCCTGAGTCTGCTTGTAGTTGTTGCCCAGCACCAGATTGCCGACTTCGTCGGTCATGCTCGCCAGCAACTGGTTGCGTTGCTTGTCGGTCATGTCACCGGCCTGAACCACTTCGTTCAGCAGGATCTTGATGTTCACTTCGTGGTCGGAGCAGTCCACGCCACCGGCGTTGTCGATGAAGTCGGTGTTGGAACCGCCGCCATTGAGGCCGAATTCGACACGACCCAGCTGGGTCATGCCGAGGTTACCGCCCTCGCCCACGACCTTGCAGCGCAGTTCGTTGCCGTTGACGCGCAGTGCATCGTTGGCCTTGTCGCCGACGTCTGCATGGCTTTCGGTGCTGGCCTTGACGTACGTGCCGATACCGCCGTTCCACAACAGATCCACCGGGGCCTTGAGCAAGGCATTGAGCAGTTCGGTCGGGGTCAGCTTGTCGGCCTTGATGTCGAAGCGTTCTTGCATCTGCGGGCTGATCGCGATGCTCTTCGCGCTGCGCGAGAAGATCCCGCCACCTTCAGACATGATGCTGGTGTCGTAGTCGGTCCAGGCCGAACGCGGCAGGTCGAACAGACGCTGACGCTCGACGAAGCTGGTCGCCGGATTCGGATTCGGATCGATGAAGATGTGCATGTGGTTGAAGGCCGCGACCAGTTGCAGCTTGTCGGACATCAACAGGCCGTTACCGAACACGTCACCGGCCATGTCGCCAACGCCGACCACGGTGATGCTGTCTTCCTGAACATTGATACCGCGCTCGCGGAAGTGGCGCTGTACGCCGACCCACGCGCCTTTGGCGGTAATGCCCATTTTCTTGTGGTCGTAACCAGCCGAACCACCGGACGCAAACGCATCGCCCAGCCAGAAGCCGTAATCGATGGCGATGCCGTTGGCGATGTCGGAGAAGGTTGCAGTGCCCTTGTCCGCTGCCACTACCAGGTACGGGTCATCGTCGTCATGACGTACGACGTTGGCCGGCGGTACCAGCGCGCCGTCCTTCAGGTTGTCGGTGATGTCCAACAGGCCCGAAATGAAGATGCGGTAGCAGGCGATGCCTTCGGCCGCGATCTCGTCACGGCTGCCGCCCAGTGGCAGGCGACGCGGCAGGAAGCCGCCCTTCGCACCCACCGGCACGATGACCGAGTTCTTCACTTGCTGGGCTTTTACCAGACCGAGGACTTCGGTACGGAAGTCTTCTTCACGGTCGGACCAGCGCAGGCCGCCACGGGCAACGTTACCGAAGCGCAGGTGCACGCCTTCAACGCGTGGCGAGTAAACGAAGATTTCAAACTTCGGCACCGGCTTCGGCAGTTCAGGAATCGCGTGCGGGTTGAACTTGAAGCTGAAGTACGACTTGTTCTGGCCGTTGGCGTCAGTCTGATAGAAGTTGGTCCGCAGCGTGGCTTTGATCAGGTCCAGGTAACGGCGCAGGATGCGGTCTTCATTGAGCACCTGGACGTCGTCCAGTGCGGTCAGAATCGCTTGTTCCAGACGCAGTTGCTTGTCTTCCAGATCATCGTCGCTGAGCTTGCGCGCCAGATAGAAGCGGGTCTTGAACAACCGGGTCAGTTCGCGAGCGATGTCGGTGTGGTTGTTCAGGGTGCTGGCGATGTAGCCCAGATCGAAGCCCAGACGAATCTGCTTCAGGTAACGCGCATAGGCACGCAGCAGCGCAACGTCGCGCCATGGCAGGCCGGCGGTCAGCACCAGACGGTTGAACGCATCGTTTTCGGCGTCGCCGCGCACGATGTGGACAAAGGCATCCTGCAGGGTGTCGTTGAGTTGCTGGATGTCGAGGTCCAGGCCTTCAGCGGCGGTGAACGCAAAGTCGTGAATCCAGAACTCGCGGCCATTGGTGTGACGCAGACGGTACGGGAATTCACCCAGCACGCGCAGGCCAAGGTTTTCGAGGATCGGCAATACGTCGGACAGCGCCAGCGGCGTGTCGGCGTGATACAGCTTGCAATGCAGCTCGCGCTGGCCGGAAACCTGGCCCAGCGGCTGATAGAAGCTCATCACCAGCGGATTTTTTTCGTTGAGGCTCAGCAGGTGCTGCATGTCGACCACAGCCGAATGCGCAGCGAAACGCTCGCGGTAACCGGCCGGGAAGCCTTTCGGGAAATCCGCCAGCACGTTGGTGCCGTGGGCTTCGCCGAAGCTTTCGACGGTCAGTGCGGCGTAGTCGTCCTGCCAGCTGCGGCAAGCCTGAACCACTTCTTTTTCCAGCAGCACCGGATCGATGTCGAGACGGTTTTTCGGGTCGACCCGCAGAATCAACTGCACGCGCGCCAGTACCGACTCGGAGAAGAACGTCCAGAATTCGCAGTCGGAAGCCTTCAGGCGCTCCATCAGCACTTGCTGGATCTTCTGGCGAACTTCGGTGGAATAGATGTCGCGCGGCACGTAGGCCAGGCAATAGCAGAAACGACCGTACGGGTCTTTGCGCAGGAACACGCGGATCTTGTTGCGTTCCTGGATCTGCACGATCGACATCACCGTGGTGAAGAGTTCGTCGACCGGGGTCTGGAACAGATCATCACGCGGCAGCACTTCGAGTACCTGCGCCAGTTCCTTGCCCAGGTGAGCCTTGGACTGGAAGCCGGAGCGACGCTCGATTTCTTCGACCTTGCGGCGAATGAACGGGATGACCCGCACGCTCTCGCCGTACACCGAGGAGGTGTAGAGGCCCATGAAGCGGTGTTCCTTGATGACCTTGCCGTCGGCGTCGATTTCGCGGATCGACACATAGTCAGGGTACGCGGGACGGTGCACGCGGCTCGGGTGCGCGGCCTTGGCGAACGACAGCGGAGTCGGTTCACGCAGGTAGGCTACGGCGTAGTCTTCGATGCGCAGGTCTTCATAGGTCAGGCCGGTGCGCAGCAGTTTGGTCAGGCCGAGGAAGGAATTCTGGTCGTACTCGATGTGGCCGCCGTCGGCCTGATCGGTAACCACGAACTCTTCGTAGCCGAGGAAGGTGAAGTGGTTGCCCACCAGCCATTCCAGGAAGCTTTTGATTTCGTTCTTTTCATCGGCGTCGATGGCGAATGCACTGCCGTCGAGCTTGCCGAGGATTTCCTGAACCTTGGCTTTCATCGGCTCGAAATCGGCGACCGCGACGCGGACTTCACCGAGAACCTGTTCCAGCTCTTTGCTCAGCACGTTCAGCTCGGCCGCGTTGGCGCAGCGGTCGATTTCCAGATACATCAGCGATTCGTGCAGCACGTCTTCGCCGGTGCTGCCTTTTGGCAGGATTTCCAGCAGCTCGCCCTTGCTGCCACGGCGTACGCTGAGCACGGTGGTTTGCAGGGTGTGGATGCTGTAGCCGCGGCGGTTCAGCTCGGTGCGGACCGAGTCGACCAGAAATGGCAGGTCGTGGTGCAGGACTTCGACCGCGGTGTGAGTCGACTGCCAGCCGTGGCGTTCGTAATCAGGGTTGTAGACGCGCACTTGCGGTTGCGCGTGATCGAAGCGCTCAAGCAGGCGCCATGCGGAAAGAGTACAGCCAGCGAGGTCGGAGAGACGACGTTGAGTCAGCTCGTCCAGAGAAATGATGCCGAAGAATTGTTCAGCGAACAGCGCCACTTGTGGCAGTGCCTGTTCACTGATGTGCTGCGCCAGTGCCGCTTGCAGTTGGTGCTGGAAGTCGGCTTTGCTGGCTGCGGTGAAGAACGCCATCTGTGGTACTCCGCTTAAGCTTGTTATTGATGGAAAGCGTCGCGTGCAACACCCCTTTCGGGGCCTGTGTCGCCCTGTTCCTGATTCTCGGGCAGAGGAAACAGGGTGACAGGTGGGTGAAGCTGGACGAGACCCTCAGGTCACATTCACCTTCCATTGGATGGGCAGCTGCAAAAGCGACTGTCCTGACCGCCGACAATGCCTTTACGGGTGCCCATCCGATGCGCAGCTTAAAGGGTGCGACAATGTGTCTGCTTGCGGTGCTGCGACATATTCGGTCATCGGCACGTAAAGCAAGGCGTTGGCACCGGTAAACACTAGCAGTCGTTACGAAAGAACGCGCACTCGAAGCCCGGCTTTACGGCACATTCGTTCCACAAACTGTCGCACCGCTGCTACATATCCGGAAACGAAAACGCCCAGGGTCGTGGTATCGACCCTGGGCGTGGCAGGCGGTTCAGCGCGGGTGCTTGATGCGGATCAGTCTGGCAGCGCTTCAAACGCTTTGAATTGGCTCACTGTGGCGCAGTCGTAACACATCACCTGCAACGTCACTTTGTCCATGCTGGCGTCGATGTTGCTGGAGTCGCACTCGCGGCAGAACAACTGAATCTGACCGATCAGATCGCTGCCGAACGCCGCGCCGGAGAAGAACTGCGGCACCAGCTCATCGCGCCAGTACATGCCCGGCGACTTGGAAAACCCTGCGCCGCTGTCCTTGAGCACGACGTCATACAACAACCGCTGCAACGCCGACTGCGCTACCCGAGAATCGCGGTGAGCGTTTTTGCGCCAGTTGCGGGCCAGCGCATCCTGCGCCGTACCGAGCATGTTGCGCGGAATCGTGTTGGAGGCGTGGCTGCGCCCCTTGGAATTGCCAGTGGCGTAAAAGTGCGCGGCGTTACGCACCGCCAGCCGGGCGAAGTAATACAGTTGGCTGACCGAGAAATCCTGCAGCAACTGGTCGACGACGGCTTCGGCCCGCGCCTCAGCGGTGAACGCAAAACTCACTTCGTTGGCCAGAACATGGATGTAGCGGATCGATTCCTCTCGGGCCAGTTTGAAGATCAAGCCGTAGAGCTCGCTCTTCCAGGCCGTTTGAACGTCGCCGGACAACTCCTGATACAGCGCCAGATACAAATGCTCTCGCGAACTGCGCCCGACGCCGTCCAGGGTGACATTGGCCAACCAGCGCACCGCCTGATAATCGCTGATGGCCAACGCATTGGCGCGATCAAAAGCGCGGATATCCGAATCCGTAGCGACGGCCAGCACGCCCGCCTCATGAAGACTCTTCAACCAGTCTTCACAGGCATCGTCGGAGAACGCCAGGGCTTCGCCTCTGCACGGCGACGCCAGGGGCGCAATCGACTCGGCATGCCGCCCTTCGCCATCGTCAAGCAACGCCAACAGCACAAGCTTCTGTGTGAAACCCAACTCGGCGTAAGGCACTGCGGCACAAGGTGCACCATGACGTGCCTCAAGTTCGAGGCGATCACGCTGAGCCTGAGCCGCCAATTGCTGCTGTCTAACCTTGAAGCATTCCTTGCACGTACAAGGGCTACGGCGCCCATGAGCATCCGCTGCAAAATATCGATGGTCGCAACGTACACATCTGAACGGATGGCGCAGCGACATCGGCGTGCCTCTGGCGTGACGACGCACCCACATGGGCAGATCGCAGTAGGGACAGGCGAGATCCTGACTGACGATGGGTGGCAGCACCTTGAGCAGACTGCGGACCGTCTCGGGAATTTTGTACTCGGCCATGAGTACGGCGGTTTTTTCACCGGCGAGATAACGCTGGTACATCGTCTCGATTTGTTCATCAGACAGGTGGCCGATTTCTTCGGCGCGCTGGAAATATTGAGTCACGAAAAGAGCTCCTTTTTTTGAGTTCCGGATGCGCACTCCATTGCGTTCTGGCAGCAAACTAAGGGCAATTTGGCGCGCAAAACAAGCGAAAACTCGTTAAAACCGGCCTTTTCATCGACAAAACCAATCGCCTACAGGGCCGCCGGAAACTTCCTCGCTGAAAAGCACAGTCGACTGAAGGATTTATCCTCTTTTTTGAGCGCTTACGACATAAGCAGGCGGCGCAAATGCACAGAGACTGGCAAAATCCCTTTTTTGATCACCCAAGCGCCCTCGCCGGGCAGGAATTCCCCCATGCAAATGACCACCGCCCTGCTCATCGTCAACCCGTGCGATGACGAAGAAGACAACATGGCCATGCTCTGCTGCCACAGCGACAAGGGCGAGATGTTTCTGATGAGCCGCTACCCGGACGAGGATGAGCTGGAGATCACGCTGGATGGTGAGCCTTCTACTCTCGACGGGGTCAAGGTCACCTTGAGTGCGAGTCTGTTGAAGATCGAGATTGCTGCGGCAGATGCCGATGCGTTGAACGGGGATGATGTGCTGGAGATCAGCTTCAATCCGGATATGGTGGACATGGATGAGGTGGTCGAGACCCTCAAGAACATCCTTGATGGCACTGGCACGTTCATCAACGAAGTTTGAACCGCTTGGGTTGGCCCCATCGCTGGCAAGCCAGCTCCCACAGTGATCGATGTGTTGCACAAATCGCATGCACAACGCAGAAACCTGTGGGAGCTGGCTTGCCAGCGATGGGGCCGGAACTGCCCCCTCAGCACTCCCCCGCTACAAAATCCCTACAAATCCCCCAATCATTTCCCGCACTTTGCGCAAAATGCCGTTAGTCGCCACCCCCCGCGATGGATTAAAGTAACGCCCCCAGCCACGGCGTTAGCGAACGCCCGTGGCCACCCCTTTGCAGGAACCGTCACCGATGGAACATCGTGAAGCGCTGCTGGCGCTGCGAACCTTTCTTTCAACGCAGATTCTCGGCCAGGAAAAACTCATCGAGCGTTTGCTCATCGCCCTGCTCGCCGACGGCCACATGCTGGTCGAGGGCGCGCCGGGGCTGGCCAAGACCAAAGCGATCAAAGAGCTCGCCGAGGGCATCGAAGCCCAGTTCCATCGCATTCAATTTACCCCTGACCTGTTGCCAGCGGACATCACCGGCACCGAGATCTATCGCCCGGAAACCGGCAGCTTCGTGTTCCAGCAAGGGCCGATCTTCCACAACCTGGTGCTGGCGGACGAAATCAACCGGGCCCCGGCCAAGGTGCAATCGGCCCTGCTCGAAGCGATGGCCGAGCGCCAGGTCAGCGTCGGGCGCAGCACTTACGAGCTGTCGCCGCTGTTTCTGGTGATGGCCACGCAGAACCCGATCGAGCAGGAAGGCACCTATCCGCTGCCAGAAGCGCAGCTCGACCGTTTTCTCATGCACGTCAAGATCGGTTTCCCGGACGCCGCGGTCGAGCGGCGCATTCTGCAGCAGGCCCGTGGCGAAGCGCTGAATGGCGAAACCAAACCCGAACGTCGCGTCAGCCAGCAGGCGATCTTCGCCGCGCGCAAGGAAATCCTTGGCTTGTACATGGCCGACGCCGTGGAGGAATACCTGGTGCAATTGGTCATGGCCACGCGCAACCCGGCCAAGTTCGACCCGGAGATGGCCGAGTGGATTGCCTACGGCGCCAGCCCGCGCGGTTCGATTGCGCTGGACCGCTGCGCCCGCGCTCACGCCTGGCTGGCCGGTCGTGATTTCGTCAGCCCGGAAGACATTCAGGCCGTACTGTTCGACGTGTTGCGCCATCGCATCATTCTGTCGTTTGAAGCCGAAGCCGCGGGCATCGATCAGGACCGCGTGGTGCAGCGGATTCTCGACGTCGTCGCTGTCGCTTGACCCCCATGAACGCCGCCCTGCCCGACGAATCCGCGATCCGCATCAACCTCACCGAGTTGATCGAGATGCGTCACCGAGTGCGCGAGGTGCAGCTGTTTTCCACGCCGAGTCAGCGCAGCCCGCTGATCGGCCTGCATCACTCGAAATTCCGCGGGCGCGGCGTCGACTTCGATCAGGTGCGGGTCTACCAGGCCGGCGACGATGTGCGCACCATCGACTGGCGCGTGACGGCGCGCACCCAGGAACCGCACACCAAGCTGTTCCACGAAGAGCGCGAACGGCCGATCTTCATCATGGTCGAGCAAAGCACGCGGCTGTTTTTCGGCTCCGGGCTGATGTTCAAGTCGGTGCTGGCGGCACAAGTGGCCGCGCTGATTGGCTGGGCCGCGCTGGGTCACAACGACCGCGTTGGCGGATTGGTATTCGGCGATAACGAGCATTACGAAATCAAGCCGCGACGCAGCAAGCAAAGCCTGCTGCAATTGCTCAATCGGCTGGTCAAGGTCAATCAGTCGCTGCACAGCGAGCGCGAGCCGGATCGTGACGCCTTGGGCGTAGCCCTGCGCCGTGCACGCGAAGTCCTGCGCCCGGGCAGTCTGGTGATCGTGATCTGCGATGAGCGCGCCTTGTCCGACAGCGCCGAGCAACAACTGAGCCTGCTGTCGCGGCATTGCGATCTGTTGCTGCTGCCGCTGTCCGACCCGCTCGATCACGCCCTGCCCGCCGCCGGGCTTTTGCGCTTCGCCCAGAAAGGCGCGCAACTGGAACTCGATACGTTGAATTTCGAGCTGCGCCAGACCTACCGCGCCCAGGCCGAAGCGCGCATCGCCCGCTGGGAATTGCTCGCGCAGAAACTGCGGGTGCTATTGATGCCACTGAGCACGCAGAGCGAAATGGTCGAGCAGATGCGCGAATTCCTCAACCCGCAGCGGCCGGGGACTGGTCGATGAACGGCCTCGAACAACTGCAACCGCTGATCTCTCCGCCGCCAATCGGCTTCTGGCCACCGGCGCCGGGCTGGTGGCTGTTACTGCTGCTGTTGCCGCTGCTCGGTTTCGCCGTGTGGAAGGTGCGTCATTTCATTCCGGTGAGAAAACGCCCGGTGGTACGCGCCGAACAGCCGCTCGACCCGGTGCGCATCGCCGCCCTCGCGGAACTCGCGCAAATGCCCAAGCCCTATGACGGCGCGCCGGCCGGTGCCTGGCTGCAGCAGCTCAATGGCCTGCTCAAACGCCTGTGTCGCAACCACTATCCGTACAGCCAGAGCCACACCCTCAACGGGCGTAAATGGCTGGCGTTCCTCGACAACCGTTGCCCGGCGGCGGGCCTGACACGCTGGATGGTGCTGGTCGAAGGCGCCTACAAGCCGGAATGCAAACTCGACGACAAAGCCATCGCCGGCCTGACCCAGGCGGTCGAAACGTGGATTCGCAAACATGTTTGAATTCGCCTGGCCGTGGATCTTCGTACTGTTGCCGCTGCCGTGGCTGATGCGGGTGCTGCTGCCGGTGGCCGACAGCGGCGAGCCGGCGTTGAAAGTGAGTTTTCTCGCGGATCTGGAAGGCCTCGCCCGCCGCCGCGCCCGGGCCAATCTGCCGGCGTGGCGGCAACAGGCGCCGTTCATGCTGTTGTGGTTGTTGCTGCTGGTCGCCGCCGCGCGCCCGCAATGGCTCGGCGAGCCGCTGCCGATTGCTGCCAGTGGTCGCGATTTGCTGGTGGCGGTGGACGTGTCCGGTTCGATGGACTTTCCCGACATGCAGTGGCAGGACGAAGAGGTCAGCCGCCTGTCACTGGTTCAGCATTTGCTCGGCGACTTCCTTGAAAGCCGTGAGGGCGACCGGGTCGGACTGATCCTGTTCGGCAGCCAGGCCTATCTGCAAGCGCCGCTGACCTTCGACCGGCGCACCGTGCGCATCTGGCTCGACGAGGCGCGGATCGGCATCGCCGGCAAGAACACCGCGATTGGCGATGCGATCGGTCTGGCGCTGAAACGCCTGCGCCTGCGCCCGGCACAAAGCCGCGTATTGATTCTGGTGACTGACGGCGCCAACAACGGCGGCGAAATCGATCCGCTGACGGCCGCCCGGCTCGCCGCCAGCGAAGGCGTGAAGATCTACCCGATCGGCATCGGCGCCAACCCCGAAGACAGCGGTTCCACCGGCCTGCTCGGCGTCAATCCGAGCCTGGACCTCGACGAGCCGGCGCTCAAAGCCATCGCCGAAGTCACCGGCGGGCAGTACTTCCGCGCCCACGATGGCCTCGAACTGCAAACCATCAAAGACACGCTCGACCAGCTCGAGCCCGTGACTCAGCAACCGACCCAGGCGCGCCCGGCCCAGGCCTTGTATCACTGGCCGCTGGCACTGGCGCTGTGGTTGAGTCTGTTGCTGGTCGCCCGCGAACTGTGGCCGGACAATCCGCTGCAACGCCTGCTCAACAAGGAACTCAATCTGCAAAGTCCGTTGCCTGACTGGCGCGAACGCCTCAAGCGCTTGCGCTTGCGGAGGCGTCGATGATCGCGCTCTGGCCGCATTGGTTCCGCCCGTGGTGGCTGCTGTTGTTGCCGCTGCTGGGCTGGATGATCTGGCAGCTCTGGCACCGGCAGAAACGCGCCGGGCGCTGGCAGATGATTCTGCCGCCAGCCTTCCACGCCACCCTGCTCAGTGGCGGCAATGGCCGCGACAGCAAGCTGCCGTGGGTGGCCCTCGGCGTGGCGTGGTTACTGACGATCCTGGCGCTGCTCGGGCCGAGCTGGGAGCGCGTCGAACAGACCAGCCAGAAACCGGCCGACCCGCTGGTGGTGGTGCTGGAACTGACCGCGGAAATGCTCGCCACCGACTCGCCACCGACGCGCCTGGAACAGGCCCGGCGCAAGCTCTTCGATCTGTTGCAGGCGCGCAGCGATGCGCAGACCGCCATCGTCGTCTATGCCGGCAGCGCCCACACGCTGGTGCCGTTGTCGGATGATCTGGCGACCAGCCGCAACCTGCTCGATGCGTTGAAACCTTCGCTGATGCCGCAAAGTGGTCACCGCGCCGATCTGGCTGTCAGTAAAGCCCTGGCGTTGCTGGAACAGGGTGCGCTCGGCCAAGGGCGTATTTTGCTGATCGGCTCGTCACTCGATGAGCAAGAGCGCGACGGCATTCGTCGGGCGCTGCGCGGGCAATCGGCGCAACTGCTGATGCTCGGCATCGGCACCGCCGAAGGTGCGCCGATCGCTCAGGAGGACGGCAGTTTCCTCAAGGACGATCAAGGCGCGATTCGCATTCCGCAACTCGACAGCCCGGGTCTGGCGGCGTTCCTCGACAGCGTCGGTGGCGAATACCACGCCGCACGACTGGACGAAGGCGACCTCGGCGCGCTCGGCCTGCTCAACGGCCCGCGCAGTCTGCGCGACGATGGCCAGACCGTGCGCCTCGACACCTGGGCCGATCAGGGCTACTGGCTGCTGTTGCCGCTGTTGTTGCTCGCCGCGTGTGCCGGGCGTCGCGGCTGGCTGTTCTGCCTGCCGTTGATGCTGTGCCTGCCACAACCGAGCTACGCTTTTGACTTTGAGGATTTGTGGCTACGCCCGGATCAACAAGGCCTGCACCTGCTCAAACAGAAGCGCCCGGCCGAAGCCGCGCAACATTTCGAAGATCACCAGTGGCAAGGGGTGGCGTTGTACGAGGCCGGCGACTACAGTGGCGCCGCCCAGCGTTTCGCCGAAGGCATCGATGCCCGCGCCCACTACAATCGTGGCAATGCCTTGGCGAAAAGCGGCGAGCTGGAAGCGGCGATCGATGCCTATGAACAGGCGCTTGAACTGCAAGCGGATCTGCGTCCGGCACAGACCAACAAGGCGCTGGTGGAAAATCTGCTCAAGCAGAAAAACGCCCCGCCGCCGGTTGAACCCGAGAGCAAACCGAGCGAGCAACCCAGCCTGCCCGGCGACGAATCTCCGCCCGTCAGCGCTCCGCCACCGGCGGTCAGCAGCGAAAGCCCGAGTGAGGCGCAAACAGCCGAGTCGGCCAGCGAACCGCCACCGGCCACACCGCCACAGCCCGGCCCTAACGAGGTGCCAGGCAGTAACGAGGCCGAAGAAACGGACACCGTGCCAACCCTGCGCCCGAGCGAGAACAATCTCGAAGGCGAGCAGCGGCAGGCACTGGAACAATGGCTGGGCAAGATCCCGGACGACCCGGGGGAACTGCTGCGGCGCAAATTCTGGTACGAACAGCAGCAACATCAGGATCAGGAAAACATTCGATGACCCGCTTCACCGCTCTCTTGCTGCCCTTGCTGCTCTGCACGGCCACCGCCCAGGCGGCCGAGTTGACCGCCAGCGTGGATCGCAGTCGCCTGAACTCCGGCGAGACGGTCGAGCTCACCCTCGAAACTGACGACGTCACGCAGTTCGGCAAGCCCGACCTGACTGCGCTGGAACCGCTGTTCGAGGTGCGCGGCACACGCCAGGTCAATCAGTTGAATACCCTCAACGGTGCCAACCGCGCGACCACTCGCTGGATCATTACCCTGCTGCCGAAAGAAAACGGCAGCGTGGTGATTCCGCCGCTGCAACTGGGCGAGGCGCAGAGCCAGCCGATCACCGTGCAAGTCATCGAAAGCGACACCCGCGAGAGCCAGAACAGCCTCGATCCGGTGTTCATCGAAGCCAGCCTCGATCAGTCCAGCGTCTATGTGCAGGCGCAGGCGATTCTGACGCTGCGCATCTATCATTCGGTGTCGCTGTACGACGACAGCAGCCTGACCCCGCTGCACATCGCCGACGCGCGCATTGAACAACTGGGCGACACGCGCACCTACGAGAAAGACCTCAACGGTGTGCGCCACGGGGTGATCGAGATGCGCTACGCGATTTATCCGCAGCACAGCGGTTTGCTGACCATCGCCCCGCAGACGTTCAGCGCCACGCTGGTCGACACGCAGCCGTCTCAGGACGCGAATGCTCAGGGGCCGAAGCCGGGCAAACTGATGCGCGTCAGCTCTGCGGAAATCCCGCTGACCGTTAAACCCAAACCGCTGACCTACCCGGTCGATGCGCCCTGGCTGCCCGCCCGCAGCCTGAGCCTGAGCGAAAGCTGGAACCCCGAGCCCGAACACACCCAGGTCGGCGACTCACTGACGCGCAGCCTGACCCTGAAAGTCGAAGGCCTGGCCAGCTCGCAGCTCCCCGCCCTGCCCGCCACCGACGTCTCCGGCCTGCGCCGCTACCCCGACCAACCGGTGCTGAGCAACCAGAGCAGCGAACGCGGCCTCATCGGCAGCCGCGAAGAACGCGAAGCGCTGGTACCCAATCGCAGTGGCGCGATCGACCTGCCGACCGTCGACGTGGTCTGGTGGAACACCTTCGAAGATCACCTGGAACACAGCAGCCTGCCTGCGCGTACCTTGCAAGTGGCGAACAACCCGAGCCTGCAAATCGACACCCCGGCCGGCACCCTGCAACCGAGCAGCGTCGACAACGACGTGCTGTGGTGGTGGAAACTCAGCACCCTGATCCTCGCCTGCACCACCCTCCTCGGCTTCGGCCTGTGGTGGCGCGCCCGCTGGCAACCAGCGGTGCATCGCGCCGCACAAACCGGCCCGAGCCCACGCACGTTGATGGATGACATCAAACGTGCGAGTCAGGCGAATGATCCGCAGGCAACGCGGCAGGCGCTGGATGCGTGGGCGCGTCAGCAGCCGGAGACACTGGCGGACATGGCGGCGCGGTTTGTGCCGCTGTCGGATGCGCTGGATGGGCTCAATGGTGCGCTGTACAGCGAGACGGGGCAGCATTGGCAGGGTGAGGATTTGTGGCGGGCAATCCGGACTATTCCGCCGGCGGAACGGGTGCAGGATCCGGTGGGTGATAGCGGGTTGCCGCCGCTTTATCCGAAGTGACTGCGCTCACTGTATGTCGTGGCGATGTGATGAGCCTGGAAGTATCCGCCTCGGGTAATGGCTGCAGCGCTGATCGGCACGGCAAGCCCTGCCCCGAGAATTATCTGTAAACTCTCCCTTCTTTTGCCGCCGTCATTTTCCAGCGGCCTTCACCTGATTTTTTGCGGAGTCCACCTTGCGTCTGTTCCACACCTCCGACTGGCACCTTGGGCAAAACCTGCACGGCCAGGAGCGCGACTTCGAGCATGCGTGCTTTCTCGAATGGCTGCTGCGCCAATTGCAACTGGCGCAGCCGGATGTGCTGCTGATTGCCGGGGACATCTTCGACACGGTCAACCCGCCGGTCAAAGCCCAGGAACGCCTCTACGATTTCATCGTCAGCGCCCATGAGCAGCAGCCGTTGCTGACCATCGTCATGATTGCAGGCAACCATGATTCCGGCTCGCGGATCGAGCTGCCGGCGCCGTTGATGCGGCGTTTGCGCACCCATGCGCTGGGTCGGGTGTTGTGGCTGGATGACGGGCAACTGGATGCCGAACGCCTGCTGCTGCCGTTGCCGGATAAAACCGGTGAAATCGCCGCGTGGTGCCTGGCGCTGCCGTTCCTGCGTCCCGCTGAAGTGACCGGCGCGCATCTGGGCGACAACTATTTGCGCGGCATCGGTCAGGTGCATGAATGGCTGATCGAGGCGGCCAACGCCAAGCGCCAGCCGGGTCAGGCGCTGATCGCCATCAGCCACGCGCACATGGCCGGCGGTTCGGTGTCGGAGGATTCCGAGCGCAGCCTGATCATCGGCAACGCCGAAGCCCTGCCCGCCAGCCTGTTCGGCGCGAGCATCAGCTACGTCGCCCTCGGCCATTTGCACAAGCCGCAGAAGGTCAACGGCGAGGAGCGGATTCGCTACAGCGGCTCGCCGATTCCGCTGTCGTTCTCGGAGATCGGTTATCAGCACCAGGTTCTCGATGTCATCCTCGACGGTGAAACCTTGGTCAGCGTCGAGCCGAAACTGATCCCGCGCTCGGTCAATCTGCAGCGCATCGGCCCGGCGCCGCTGGCCGAGATTCTCCTGCAACTGGCGGATCTGCCGAACATCGACCTGCTCGCCGAAACCCAGCGTCAGCCGTGGCTGGAAGTGCGCGTGCGCCTCGACGAGCCGCAGCCGGATTTGCGTCATCAAGTGGAAACCGCGCTGCAAGGCAAAGCCGTGCGCCTGGTGCGCATCGCCGCTGAATACGCCGGCAACCGAGGCGCTGACGGCGCCGAGGATGGCAGCGCGCTGATCGAACTCGACCAGCTCACCCCACAGGAATTGTTCAGCCGCGCCTGGCTCGACAACTATGGCAGCGAGGTCGACGAACAAACCCTCAAGGACTTCGCCGAACTGTTGCAAGACGTACAGATGGAGGGCGAGCAGCCATGAAGATTCTCGCCATTCGTTTGAAGAACCTGGCCTCGCTGGCCGGCCCGTTCGAAATCGATTTCACCGCCGAACCGCTGGCCAGCGCTGGCTTGTTCGCGATCACCGGCCCGACCGGCGCCGGCAAAAGCACGCTGCTCGATGCCTTGTGCCTGGCGCTGTTCGGTGCGGTGCCGCGCCTCAACAACACTGGCCGCGACGCCAAGGTCCCTGACGCCGACGGTGAAATCGCCACCGGTGATCCGCGCACCTTGCTGCGTCGTGGCACCGGCGAAGGCTATGCCGAGGTGGATTTTGTCGGTGTTGACGGTCGACGCTATCGCGCGCGCTGGGAAGCCAATCGTGCTCGCGAGAAGGCCGGCGGCAAGTTGCAGGCCAGTCGGCAAAGCCTGCGCGATATCGATCAGGATCAGTTGCTCGCCAGCCAGAAAGGCGAGTACAAAACCCAGCTCGAAGCCGCGCTGGGCCTGAACTTCGAGCAGTTCACCCGCGCCGTGTTGCTGGCGCAGAGTGAGTTCAGCGCGTTCCTCAAGGCGGACGACAACGATCGCAGCGAATTGCTGGAAAAACTCACCGACACCGCGCTGTATACGCGCCTCGGTCGCCGCGCCTTTGACAAGACCAAAGAGGCCCGCGAAGCGCACAAGCTGTTGCAGGATCAGGCCAGCGGCGTTACCCCGCTCGCCCCTGAAGCCCGCGCCGAGCTGGACGCGCGTTGCAGCGCCGCGCAGCAACAAATGAAGCTGCAACAGGCGCAGCTCAAACAACTTGAGCAGCAGCACGGCTGGCTCAAGGATCTGCGCCTGTTGCAGGACTCGCAGCAAGCCGCCGCCGAGCAATTGCACAGCGCGCAGCAGCAATGGCAAGCGCTGGCCGGTGAGCGGGTCAAGCTGAGCCAACTCGAGCAACTGGCCCCGCAACGGCACCAGTTCGCCCGCAAGACCGAACTCGATGCACTGCTCACGCCGTTGGCCGCGCAGATCGCCGCGCACACGCAACAACACGCCGAACTGAGCGAGCGCCAGACGCAACTGGAGCAAACGCTTGAGGCCGCGAAAGGCGCCCTGAGCCAGGCGCAACAACGGCAAAGCGAAAACGCGCCGCTGTTGCGTCAGGCCTTTGAAGAACAAAGCGCCCTCGCCCGTCTGGTCAAGGACGTCGCGCAAAGTTCCGAGGCCAAACTCGCGGCGCAGCAGGCCTGCACCGACGGCCAGCAGGCCATTCAGGCTTTGCAGAATAAGCAGGCCGAGGCCGCCGAACGTTTGCAGCGCATCGCCAGCGAGCTGGAGCAAAGCGCCCATCTGGCGCCGCTGAGCGACGCCTGGAATGCCTACCGCGATCGCCTGCAACAGCTGATGCTGATCGGCAATCGTTTGAACAAGGGCCAGACGGAACTGGCCAGCCTCGAAGACAACGCCGCCCGCAGCGCAGATGCCCTGACCGCGCAAAAGCAGCAACTCGAAGTGCTGTTCAAGGAGGCTGGCGCCGAGCCCGATGCGGTTGCCGAACAGATCGGCCTGCTCGGCACGTTGCTGCAGGACAACCGCAAACAGTTGCGCGCCTTCGAAGATCTGTCGCGTCTGTGGGCCAGCCAACAGGACCTCGACCAGCGCAGCAGCGAACTGCAACAACGCCTGCTCAGCGCCCAGCAGCAGCGCGAGCAACTGACTCAGGACGGGGTGAAAAGCAAAGCCGAGCTGACCGTCGCCGAGCAGACCCTCAACGTCACCCGCGAGCTGCTTGAGCGCCAGCGTCTGGCGCGCAGTGCCAGTGTCGAGGAGTTGCGCGCGCAGTTGCAGGACGATCAGCCGTGCCCGGTCTGCGGCAGCAACGAGCACCCGTATCATCAGCCCGAAGCACTGCTGCAAAGCCTCGGTCGTCATGATGAAAGCGAACAGGCCAACGCCCAGCGGGTGGTCGATCAGCTCAAGGAAAAGCTCGCCGAACTGCGCGCCGAAGTCGGCGGCGTGATCGCGCAGCAGAAAGAACTGTTGCAGCAACAGGAACAACTGACCGCGCAGCAACAAGCCTTGGCGCCAAGCCTCGAAGCGCATCCGCTGGCAGCGCAACTGCTTGATCAGGACGCGGCCAAGCGCGACGCCTGGCTGACCCGGCAAAACGAGCAACTGAACCAGAGCATCAGCCAGGACGAGCAGCGCCAGAGCGCCCTGCTCACCCTGCAACAGGACGCCGCGCGCCTGACTCAGCAACTGCGCCAGGCCGAAACCGCGCATCAGCAAGCTGCGCAGCAATTGAGCAACCAGCAGCGCGAACTGAGCAGCGACCGTCAGCGTCTCGACGAAGAACTCGCCGCGTTCGCCAGCCTGCTACCCGCCGACACCCTTGAAGCCTTGCGCCAGGAACCGGCCGCGACCTTCATGCAACTCGACCGGCAGATCGCCGAGCGTTTGGCTCAGCTCGATCAGCACAAGGAAGAACAGGCCGAACAGCTGCAGCGCCAGCAGACGCTGGAGAAGGAACAGGACCGCCAGCAGACCCGCGCCCAGCAGTTGCACAGCGCCGAAGCGCAACTCAACGGTTTGACCGAGCAGCAGCAGGCTTGCCAGCAGAAACTCGCGCAACTGCTCGGCGAACACAGCAGCGCCGAGCAGTGGCAGCAGCAACTCGAACAGGCGGTCGAACAGGCGCGCGGCAGCGAAGCCAGCACCGCGCAGGAACTGCAAAGTGTGCGTACGCAACTCGTGCAGATCGGCGCCGAACTCAAGGCGCAGCAGGAACGTTTGCAAGCGCTGCACAGCGAAGATCAGGACTTGCGCGGCAAGCTTGCCGATTGGCGGGGCCGTCATCCGGAGCTGGATGACCAGGGTCTCGAGGTGTTGTTACAGGTCGACGACGCGCAACTGAGCGAATTGCGCCAGCGCTTGCAGCACAACGAGAAAGCCATCGAACAGGCGCAGGTGTTGTTGCAGGAGCGCGACCAGCGTCTGCTCGATCATCAGGCGCAGCACAACGGCAACCTCGACGCCGAACAACTGGCCAACGCCCTCGCCGACCTGCAAAACCAGTTCGCCGTGAGCGAGCAGCAATGCGCCGAACTGCGCGCCGAACAAGTCGAAGACCAGCGCCGGCAGAACGCCAATCAGGCTCTGGCACAGCAGATCGCAGAGGCATACGCCGAATATCAGCGCTGGGCGCGCCTCAGTGCGCTGATCGGCTCGGCCACCGGCGACACTTTCCGCAAGATCGCCCAGGCCTACAATCTTGATTTGCTGGTGCATCACGCCAACGTGCAGTTGCGCCAACTGGTCAAACGCTATCGCCTCAAACGCGGCGGCAGCATGCTCGGCCTGCTGGTGCTGGACACGGAAATGGGCGATGAACTGCGCTCGGTGCATTCGCTGTCCGGTGGCGAAACCTTCCTGGTGTCGCTGGCGCTAGCATTGGGGTTGGCGTCGATGGCCTCAAGCACGCTGAAAATCGAATCGCTGTTTATCGACGAAGGTTTTGGCAGCCTCGATCCGGAATCCCTGCAACTGGCGATGGACGCCCTTGACGGCTTGCAGGCGCAGGGTCGCAAGGTCGCGGTGATCTCCCATGTGCAGGAAATGCACGAGCGCATTCCGGTGCAGATTCAGGTGCAGCGCCAAGGCAATGGTTTGAGTACTCTGGAGGTGAAATGAACACGCTGTATTCCTTTCGCCGCTGCCCGTATGCAATGCGTGCGCGGATGGCTTTGCATTACTCGGGTGTGCCGGTGGAAATCGTCGAGGTCAGCCTCAAGGACAAACCGGCCGAGATGCTCGCGCTGTCGCCCAAAGGCACGGTGCCGGTGCTCAATGCCAACGGCCGGGTGATCGATGAAAGCCTGGCGATCATGCGCTGGGCCCTGGAGCAGCATGATCCGGATGACTGGCGCCTGAAGAGCGATCCCGGCGCGCAGCTCGTCGCCGATATGCTGATCGAGACCAACGACACGCAGTTCAAGACGTCACTGAATCACTACAAGTACGCCGAGCGCTACCCGGAAAAACCGATGGAGGTCTATCGCATGGAATGCGAAATGATCGTCCATTCGCTGGACCTGATGCTGGCGGATCAGGACTACTTGCTGGGTGATCAGCTCAGCCTCGCCGACGTCGCCCTGCTGCCGTTCATTCGCCAGTTCGCCCATGTCGATCGCGAGTGGTTCGCGCAGACGCCGTATGTGGCGTTACAGGGATGGTTGCAGCGGTTGCTCGAGTCTGAACTGTTCACGTCGATCATGAAGAAGTAGCTCGGCGCTCAGCGCGGCTCGATCAGGCCAGCACCTGGCACATGCCCAGCGCCATGCAATCGACTTCGAACGGGCCGAGGAAGTCCACTGTGACCTTGGCCGGTGGATTGCCGGCCATCAGCCCCAGCGTGTTGGCGCGTTCTATGTTGTGAGCGATGCTGTGATTGGCCTCTATGGCCCTGGCCAGCGCGCCAACCGAGCCTTGGCCTATGCCTAATAACGAAGTGCCGTTGGTGAAGAACGCCAGACCGGCGATCACCCAGAATCTGTAGCCTTTCATGCGCCGCCGACTCCTGCGAGTTCGGCCCGATCGACCATCACGCTCTGCGAGCGCAATTCGAACTGGACACCGGGATGGGCGACGTCGATTGGCGCGTCGAAGCTATGTTCCATCTGCGAGGCGATGCTGACGAACAGCACCACAGCCAGGTACACACCAATGGCCAGGTAGGCGCCGCGTTTGGCGGAGTGAATGATTGCGCTGGCCATGGTGTTCTCCCGTAGGCAGGTTTCGATGCCCACAGAATCAATCAAAAAAGCCGTAGCAACCACTCAGGGTTTGCCATAGTAAACATCAGCTTCGTTGATTATTTACCCGCTCTATCCCCTCGCTTGAAGAAACCTATGGCTGATCGTACCGATCGTTCCCACGCTCTGCGTGGGAATGCAGCCGGGGACGCTCTGCGTCCCATTGGAACGCGGAGCGTCCCTAGAGGCATTCCCACGCAGAGCGTGGGAACGATCAAAAACGTAGCGCGTGGGAACGATCAGTGGCGCTGAGCGCGCGCAAAAAAGGGCCGTCGAAGGCTGCGATCTTTGACGTAAATCGCAGCCTTCGACAGCCCTTTTCAGGTGACGGGAATTTCAGGCCTGGGTTTTGTGATCCAGCGCGGCGTAGAAGTTAGCGCTTTGTTGCAGGTATTTCTGGGTGTAGCTCTGGGTATGGGATTTTTTCTCGGCGATTTCGACGTTGGCACCGGCAGGCAGTACCACGGTGGCGGAAATGGCGGAGGCGGCGATAACGGAGAAGAGATTGAAGTTCATGGCGGTAACCCTCGTGTTCGTTTGCTTGGTTTGCCCGGTCGGGCTGTGAAACAAACGTAACGCTGCAGGGTTGCCGCTTGAAATCTTTTGTAGCATTAGCCGTTATCAGCGTAATTAATACAAAGACGCAGGCCCCGTAGAACGGGGCCTGTGGCTTATTGTCGCACTAGAAACTTCAAGTCGCTGGGCGCGTCGATCGGCAGTTTCTGCACGGTTTTGCCGAGCAGGCCGGTCTTGCCATCGCGCTCGACGACGACAATCTCGTTGCTCTTCTGGTTGGCGATCAGCACAAATTTCCCACTCGGATCGAGGGCGAATTCACGCGGATGGTCGCCTTCCACCGAGCGTTTTTGCAGCTCTTTCAACTGACCGCTGGCCGCATCGATGGCAAACACCACCAGTTGATTGGCGGTGCCACGGTTGCTGACGTAGAGAAACTTGCCGTCCGCCGAGGCATGCAACGCAGCGCCGGCCTTGTCCGAAGTCGGCTGGCCGGCGGCCAGATCGACCAGTTGCGTCTGGGTCAGTACGCCATCCTTGTAGTCGAACACCGCAACCTGCGCGCTCATTTCCATGGTCAGCCAGGCGTGCTTGCCATCGGTGCTGAACAGCAGATGACGCGGGCCGCTGCCGGCCGGCAATGCCACCGACGGCGTCTTGGCAGGCGTCAGCGGCAGGTGCGGATTGGCTTTCGGGTCGAATTGATAGATGAAGATCTTGTCCGCGCCCAGATCGTTGGAGAACACGTAGCGGCCATCCGGCGAGGACACCGTCGAGTGCACGTGGTTGGACGCCTGACGCTCAGGATTGACCCCGCTGGCCGGGTGCGCGCTCATCTGCACGACTGGCTGGAGCTTGCCGTCGGCGCCGACCGGCAGCACCGCCAGGGTGCCGCCCGGATCTTCCACCACCGAATAGTTGCTGACGAACAAGTGGCTGGCGTCAGCGCTGAGGCTGGAATGGGTCGGCTCGTTGCCCAGGCTCTGCACCTGATTGATCAGGCTCAGGGCATGGGTTTTCGGATCGATGGCGAAACTGCTGACACGGCCGACCGGGTCCTGCTGGCCCGGACCGTTTTCGTTGACCACGAACAGGCGTTTCTGATCTCTGGACAGGGTCAGCCACGACGGGTTTTCGGTCTTGACCACTTGCAGCGGCTTGGCGGCGATCTGGCCGGTGACGCTGTCGAAGTTCATCCGGTAAATGCCTTCGCTGCTGCCGGCGGTGTACGAGCCGACCAGCAACTGGAAGTTTTCCGCGTAGGCGCTGGAAAAGCCCATTGCACCAACGCTGCCGGCCATCAGCAACGGCCAGAAATTACGCATCTTCATTATTGTTCATCCTCATCGTCGCTGCTGCTGACTACATCGCCGAGGCAGACCAGGCGGTGTTCGCCCGTGGTCTTGGTGTGGCTGGCGTAACCGATGATCAGCCAGCTCTGCAGCGCTTCATCGAAGGTTGCGGCCTCGACTTGTGCCGGCGTGAATTCCCAATGTTTGGCCTCGCGACCATCGATGCATTCGATGTGCAGGTTGTCGTCCTCGTCGAGGGCGAATTCGAAGGCGTGCAGGCCGTCGATTTCGACCATACCGCAGTGTTCGAGGGCGTTGAGAAGGGTTTGGGCAGTCATGGCAAACAGTCTTTCTTGGGGGGGGAAAGGGCCAATGATAGCTTAATGTGATCCAGAGACCTTGCTGGAACCCGTGTGGGAGCGAGCCTGCTCGCGAAGGCAGTGTGTCAGTCATCAAATAACTGGCAGATGATCGTTCCTACGCTCTGCGTGGGAATGCAGCCCGGGACGCTCTGCGTCCCATTGGAACGCGGAGCGTCCCTAGAGGCATTCCTTTGCTGCGCGTGGGAACGATCAACAGCTGGTGGGCTTTAGATCGCCTCACGCGATGGCTTGCCATCCACCAGTCGTTGAATGCGCAGCGGGTTGGCGTTCTTCAGCGGCTCGGGCAGCAAGCTGTCCGGGTAGTTCTGGAAGCACACCGGGCGCAGGAAACGATCGATCGCCAGCGTGCCCACCGAGGTGCCGCGCGCATCGGACGTCGCCGGATACGGCCCGCCGTGAACCATCGAATCGCAGACCTCGACACCGGTCGGATAACCGTTGAGCAGGATGCGCCCGACTTTCTGTTCGAGCAGCGGCGTCAGTTCGGCGAACTGTTCGAAGTCCGCCGGCTCGCCGATGATCGTCGCGGTGAGCTGGCCGTGCAGGCCGTGCAGCGCGGCGCTGAGTTGCGCCTGATCGGCCACTTCAACGATCACTGTGGTCGGGCCGAACACTTCTTCCTGCAGCACTTCATCGCCGTTGATCAACAGGCCGACATCCGCCTTGAACAGCTGCGGTTGCGCCTGATTGCCCTGCTGCGGATTGCCGGCCAGATGTTCGATGCCAGTGTGCGCCAGAAGTTTTTCCAGGCCTTTGCCATAGCTGCCGAGGGTGCCAGCGTTGAGCATGGTTTGCGCCGGCTGATCGCCAATTGCCGCAGCGACCTGCTGCACAAACGCGCTGAACTGCGGCGAGCGGATAGCGATGACCAGACCCGGGTTGGTGCAGAACTGACCGCAGCCCTGGACCACCGAGGCGGTCAGATCGCGGGCGACGGTTTCCGAACGTGTCGCCAGCGCTTGCGGCAGCACGATCACCGGGTTGATGCTCGACATCTCGGCGAACACCGGAATCGGCTGCGGACGGGCTGCGGCCATGTCGCACAGCGCGCGGCCGCCCTTGAGCGAACCGGTGAAACCGACGGCCTGAATCGCCGGGTGCTTGACCAGCCACTCGCCGACGCCGCCACCGTAGATCATGTTGAACACGCCGGCAGGCATGCCGGTTTTTTCCGCTGCACGAATGATCGCGTCGGCGACCAGCTCAGCGGTGGCCATGTGGCCGCTGTGGGCCTTGAAGACTACCGGGCAACCGGCGGCCAGCGCCGCTGCGGTGTCGCCGCCGGCGGTGGAGAATGCCAGCGGGAAGTTGCTCGCGCCGAACACCGCGACCGGGCCGAGGCCGATGCGATATTGACGCAGGTCCGGGCGTGGCAATGGCTGACGATCGGGCAACGCCTGATCGATGCGTGCGCCATAGAAGTCACCGCGACGCAGGACCTTGGCAAACAGACGCATCTGCCCGCTGGTACGACCGCGTTCGCCCTGAATGCGCCCGGCCGGCAGTGCGGTTTCGCGGCAGACCACGGCGACGAAGTCATCGCCGAGGGCATCCAGCTCGTCGGCAATCGCGTCGAGAAACTGTGCACGGCGTTCAGCGCTAAGGCTGCGATAGGCCGGGTATGCGGCTGCGGCAGCCTTGGCGGCGGCGTCGACTTCTTCGGCAGTGGCCTGAATGAAATCGTGCGGCAGTGCTTCGCCGGTGCTGGCGTCGACCGATTGCAGTTTGACGCTGCCAGCGGCGCTGCGCTGACCGCCAATGTAGTTGTGACCGAGAATCTGAGTCATGGGATCTCCTTAAAGGGTGCCAATGCTGTCGGGGGCAAACACTGCGTCGATCGGCACGATACCATTGACCAGCGGTGCGCCGAACTCAGCCTGACTGATTTCAAACACGTCGCCCGGTTGGGTGCGAATGCCGTCGGCGAACGACAGCGTCGCGGTGCCGAAGAAATGAATGTGCACGTCGCCCGGACGCAGGAACTGCCGGTATTTGAAGTGGTGATACTCGAGGTTCGCCAGGCTGTGGCACATGTTGGCCTCGCCGCTGAGGAACTCGTTCTGCCACAGCACTTCACCGTCACGCAGGATGCGACTGGCGCCTGCAAGGTGTTGAGGCAATTCACCGGTGCGAAGTTCCGGACCGTAACTGCAACTGCGCAATTTCGAATGCGCCAGGTACAGATAATTCTTGCGCTCCATGACGTGATCGGAGAACTCGTTGCCCACCGCAAAGCCGAGGCGATACGGTTTGCCGTCGTGGCCGATCACGTAGAGACCGGCCATTTCCGGCTCCTCGCCGGCGTCTTCGGCGAACGGTGGCAGCGGGAATGGCTGGCCCGGGCGCACGACGATGCTGCCGTCACCCTTGTAGAACCACTCCGGTTGTACGCCGGCCTGCCCCGCTGCCGGTTTGCCACCCTCCAGCCCCCATTTGAAAATGCGCATGGTGTCGGTCATCGCCGCTTCGTCGCCGGCCTGTTGGTGCATTTTGTCCCGCGCCGAGGCGCTGCCCAAGTGGGTCAGGCCGGTGCCGCTGACCAGCATGTGCGCCGGGTCCGGGTGGTCCAGTGGCGGCAGGATGCGCAGCTCGGCGAGCAGTTCTGGGTAATCGTGATCGGCGCCGAAGCCGAGGGTTTGTACGTGCTGTTCCAGCGAGTGGCCGGCCTCAATGGCGGCCAGCGCCAGATCGCGTACGCTGCGCGCGCCCTGCACTTCACGCACCCGCGCCGTGTCGACCACGCCGACGCGGCGCTCGCCGTTGGTTAATTCGAATTGAACCAGATGCATACGTTCTCTCCTTTAGTCAAAATGCCGCAACACTGCATCCCTGTGGGAGCTGGCTTGCCAGCGATAGCGATCTGTCAGACACATCGATGTCGGATAGGCCGCCGTCATCGCTGGCAAGCCAGCTCCCACAGGGTCGGTGGTGAATCATCGTCCGGGGTCAGGTGCGGGTCGCACCGCGCGCACTCGCAGCAAACTGGTCAACCGGCAGCACATGCTTGCGCTCCAGCACGCGGTAAACGATGCCGGTCAGAATCAGCCCGAACACCATTACGCCCGAGAGGAAGTACAACCCCGAAGCCAGATTGCCGGTGTATTCCTTCAACGCGCCGATCACGAACGGACCGATGTACCCGCCCAGATTGCCCACCGAGTTGATCAGCGCGATCCCCGCCGCTGCGCTCGCGCCGGCAAAGAACCGCCCCGGCAAGGTCCAGAACACCGCCGTGCAAGAGAACAACGCAAAAGCGACCAGACACAGCGCCGCCAGTTGTGCCACCGGCATCGACAGCCACGCACTCATGAACAGACCGACAGCGCCGAGCACATACAAAACCGCGAGGTGCCCGTAGCGATCATTCAAACGGTCGGAGCTGCGCGGAATGATCAGCAAGCCAATGATCCCGAAGATGTACGGCACCGAGGAGACGAAACCGGTGACCAGATCGCTGCCGCCAAACTGCTTGATCAGCGTCGGCAGCCACAGGCCGAGGCCATAAATGCTCAGGGTCACTGGCAGGTAGAACAGCGCCAGCAGCAACACGCGCTTGTCTTTGAGCGCATGCAGCGGATTGCCGTGACGGGTCTGGCCGTATTCCTGCAGATCCTTTTTCAATTCGCCGGTCAGCCAGTCTTTCTCAGACTGATCCATCCATTTCACTTGCTGCGGGCCGTCCGGCAACCAGCGCAGCACCGGCCAGGTCAGCAGGATCGCCGGGGTGCCGATGACGATGAACAGCCACTGCCAGCCGTGCAGGCCGAGGATGCCGTCCATGCCGAGCAAGCCGCCGGACACGGGACCGGTGATCATCATCGCGATCGGTTGCGAGAGGATGAACAACCCGAGGATCTTTCCGCGATGGCGCACCGGGAACCATTGGGTGATGTAGTACAGCACGCCGGGAAAGAAGCCCGCCTCGGCCGCGCCGAGCAGAAAGCGCATCACATAGAAGCTGTGCGGCCCCTGAACGAAAGCCATGCCGATGGTGATCGCGCCCCAGGTGATCATGATCCGCGCAAACCAGCGCCGCGCGCCAAAGCGTTCGAGCATCAGGTTGCTGGGGATTTCGAGTAGGAAGTAGCCAATGAAGAACAGCCCGGCGCCCAGGCCATACGCCGCGTCGCCAATGCCGATGTCGGCGCCCATGTGCAGCTTGGCGAAGCCGACGGCGGAGCGATCCACATAGGCGATCAGGTACAGCAGGATCAGGAAGGGAATCAGTTTCAGTGTGATGCGCCGGATAAGCCGCAATTCCTGGCTCATGAGATCGGTCTCCGATTGTTGTTTTTATAGAACCTCGGGGGACGCCTCTCGCCGTAAAGCAGCCAGGGCCATCCCTCCGTCGAAAACGACTATATAGTAATACTAATTACGCAACAACACTTCCAAAGCTGCGAATTTACGCTTATGTTAGGCCATCACTGGAACACTATAGTCATACAATAAGAGAATCGATCATGGCTGATAAGAAACCCACCCTGCGCTCCGCCCAATGGTTTGGCACGGCCGACAAGAACGGCTTCATGTACCGCAGCTGGATGAAGAATCAGGGCATCGCCGACCACCAGTTTCACGGCAAGCCAATCATCGGCATCTGCAACACCTGGTCGGAGCTGACGCCGTGCAACGCGCACTTCCGCCAGATCGCCGAACACGTCAAACGCGGCGTGATCGAGGCCGGTGGTTTTCCAGTGGAATTTCCAGTGTTCTCTAACGGCGAATCGAACCTGCGCCCGACCGCCATGCTCACCCGCAACCTGGCGAGCATGGACGTTGAAGAAGCGATTCGCGGCAACCCGATAGACGGCGTGGTGCTGCTGACCGGTTGCGACAAGACCACCCCGGCGCTGCTGATGGGCGCGGCCAGTTGCGACGTGCCGGCGATCGTTGTCACCGGCGGGCCGATGCTCAACGGCAAGCACAAGGGCAAGGACATTGGCTCGGGCACGGTGGTCTGGCAGCTCAGCGAACAGGTCAAGGCCGGCACCATTACCATCGACGATTTCCTCGCGGCCGAAGGCGGCATGTCGCGCTCGGCAGGCACCTGCAACACCATGGGCACCGCGTCGACCATGGCCTGCATGGCCGAAGCACTGGGCACTTCCCTGCCCCATAACGCGGCGATCCCGGCAGTGGATGCGCGCCGTTACGTGCTGGCGCACATGTCCGGCATGCGTGCCGTGGAAATGGTGCGTGAAGACCTGAAACTGTCGAAAATCCTCACCAAGGAAGCCTTCGAAAACGCCATCCGCGTCAACGCCGCCATCGGTGGTTCGACCAACGCTGTAATTCACTTGAAAGCCATCGCCGGGCGCATAGGCGTCGAACTTGATCTGGACGACTGGACGCGCATCGGTCGCGGCATGCCGACCATCGTCGACCTGCAGCCGTCCGGGCGCTTCCTGATGGAAGAGTTCTACTACGCCGGTGGTTTGCCTGCGGTGCTGCGTCGCCTCGGCGAAGCCAATCTGATCCCGAATCCGCACGCGCTGACCGTCAACGGCAAGTCGATCGGCGAGAACACCAAGGACGCGCCGATCTACGGCGAAGACGAAGTGATCCGCACGCTGGACAATCCGATCCGCGCCGACGGCGGTATCTGCGTACTGCGCGGCAACCTCGCGCCGCTGGGTGCGGTGCTCAAGCCGTCCGCCGCCACTGCTGAACTGATGCAGCATCGCGGCCGCGCTGTGGTGTTCGAGAACTTCGACATGTACAAGGCGCGGATCAACGATCCGGAGCTGGACGTCGATAAAGACTCGATTCTGGTCATGAAGAACTGCGGGCCGAAGGGTTATCCGGGCATGGCCGAAGTCGGCAACATGGGCTTGCCGGCCAAGCTGTTGGCGCAAGGTGTGACCGACATGGTGCGCATTTCCGATGCGCGGATGAGCGGCACCGCCTACGGCACGGTGGTCTTGCATGTCGCGCCGGAAGCGGCGGCCGGGGGGCCTTTGGCGACGGTGAAGGAAGGTGACTGGATCGAGCTCGACTGCGCCAGCGGACGTTTGCACCTGGACATCTCCGATGCCGAACTCGCCGCGCGCATGGCCGACCTGCAGCCACCGCAGCAATTGCTGGTGGGCGGTTATCGTCAGCTGTACATCGACCATGTGCTGCAAGCGGATCAGGGTTGCGACTTTGACTTCCTGGTCGGCTGCCGTGGTGCTGAAGTACCGCGCCACTCGCACTGATAGCCCCACCGATCGTTCCCACGCTCCGCGTGGGAATGCCTCAAGGGACGCTCCGCGTTCCAGCTCGGAAATGGGACGCAGAGCGTCCCGGGCTGCATTCCCACGCGGAGCGTGGGAACGATCATTGCCCGACTCAAGATTGCGCCGTGCCTGCTATGATGCGCGGCATCTCCATCGCTCAGGATCGCGCCACTCCCCATGGATTACCGCAAACCCTCCGACCGTAAAAGCATGCACTCGCGCATCGTCCAGGAACTGGGCATGCAGATCGTCTCCGGACGCTTTTTGCCCGACGATAAACTGCCCGCCGAAGCCCTGCTCTGCGAGGAGTACGCGGTCAGCCGGCCGGTGTTGCGCGAAGCCACACGGGTGCTGGTGGCCAAGGGGCTGGTGTACTCCAAACCGCGCGTCGGCACGGTGGTCAAGGCGCGCCGCGAATGGCACATGCTCGACCCGGACGTGCTGCACTGGCTGATGCAGAGCAGCCCGCAGAATGAATTCTTCAACGTCCTGACCAGCGTGCGCAGCATCATCGAACCCGCCGCTGCCGCCCTCGCCGCTCAGCACGCCACCGATGCCGACATTGCCGCTATCACCGAAGCGTATCAACGCATGGAAGCGGCGCCGACGCCGGAAGCCTTGTTGCAGCCGGACCTGGATTTCCACAGCCGGATTGCCGACGCGACGCACAATGATTTGCTGGCGAATCTGTGCAACATGTTGGCGGTGGCGATTGCCGAGGCGTTGAAGCATTCGAATCAGCGGCCGAATCTGCATGAATTGGCGTTGCCTCGGCACAAGGCGATTCTGACTGCCATTGAAAACCGCGATGCACTGGGTGCAAGGCATGCGACGCTGGTGCAACTGGATGATGCGCGGAGTGCGCTGAGTGTTGTGCTTGGCGCTGAGCTTTCTTAAGGCTTCAGACCGCCTGCCCTCACCCTAGCCCTCTCCCAGAGGTGGAGGGGACCGACCGAGTCGTGTTTCGTCATACGTCGACCTGAATCACCGAGTCGATGATGGATTCACAGCAAAGCGCTCAGGTCGCTGCAAATCTCCAATATCCCCCAATCAGTCCCCTCTCCCCCTCCCAGAGGTAGAGAGGACCGACCGAGTTGTGTTTCGTCATACGTCGACCTGAATAACCGAGTCGATTATGGATTCACAGCAGAGCGCTCAGGTCGCTGCAAATCTCCAATATCCCCCAATCAGTCCCCTCTCCCTCCGGGAGAGGGTTAGGGTGAGGGGTTGTTGATCTTGATCCTGATCCACAAAAAAAGCCGCAACCCCCAAAGGTTGCGGCTTTGTCGTTTCAGCCACTCAGATCAATGCGCAAACAACGAATTCCCCTTCTGCCCCGCCAGTTTCTCCGGCTTGATCAGGAACTTCGCCAGCGCCGGCAACAGCCACAGCGCGCCAAACATGTTCCACAACAACATGAACGTCAGCATCAACCCCATGTCAGCCTGGAACTTGATCGCCGAGAAGATCCACGTGCACACGCCGATTGCCAGACACAAGCCGGTGAACAGCACGGCTTTACCGGTCGACTTCAGGGTCTGGTAATAGGCTTCCTGCAACGGCAGCCCGGCACGCAGGAAACTTTCCAGACGGCTGTAGATGTAGATGCCGTAGTCCACGCCAATCCCCACCCCCAGCGCCACCACCGGCAAGGTCGCAACCTTCACGCCGATGCCCATGAACGCCATCAGCGCGTTGCCGAGGACCGAGGTCAGTACCAGCGGCAGGACGATGCACAGGGTTGCCGCCCACGAGCGGAAGGTGATCATGCACATCACCGCGACGCAGATGTACACCAGAATCAGGATGGTCAGTTCAGCCTGTTTGATGACTTCGTTGGTGGCCGCTTCGATCCCGGCGTTACCGGCGGCGAGGATGAATTCCAGGCCGTCCTTGTTGTTTTCCTTGGCGAATTCCTGCACCGCGTTCACCGCACGATCAAGGGTTTCCGCCTTGTGATCGTTGAGGAACACCAGCACCGGCGCCAATGAGCAACTGTTGTTGTACAGACCATCGGCGCGGGCGATCGAGTTGTTCAGCACGTCCGGGTTGCGCGACAGGGTTTCCCATTTCAGGTTGCCCTCGTTCATGCCCTTGATCATCTGCTTGGACACGGTCACCAGCGAGATCGCCGACTGCACGCCCTCGGTGTTCTGCATCTTCCACATCAACTGATCGATCGGCGCCATGGCTTCGTAGCGCGAGCAGCCTTCGGCCTTGGTCTTGACCATCACCACCAGCACGTCGGAACTGGTCGAGTAGTTGTTGATGATGAAGTTGTTGTCCTTGTTATAGCGCGAGTCCGGACGCAGTTCCGGCGCGCCCTGGTCGAGGTCGCCGATTTTCAGGTTCTGGCTGTACCAGAGGCCGCCGCCGAAAGCGATCAGCGCCAGCACCACCGAGATGCGTGCAACTTTCGGATTGGCGAAGTTCGACAGCAGGCGCCAGAACGGGTGTTCGCGGTTCGCATCTTTCTTGCTCTTGGCGATCGCGCGCTTGCTGATGCCGACATAGGAAATCGCCACCGGCAGCAGGATCAGGTTGGTGAAGACGATCACCGCCACGCCGATGGACGCACCGATCGCCAGTTCACGGATCACGCCGATGTCGATGATCAGCAGCGTAATGAAGCCCACCGCATCGGCGAGAATCGCGATCATCCCCGGCAGGAACAACTGCCGGAAGGTGCGCCGTGCAGCCGTCAGCGCGTTATCGGCCTCGCTGGATTGCAGGGCGATACCGTTGATCTTCTGTACGCCATGGGAAATGCCGATGGCGAAGATCAGGAACGGCACCAGCATCGAATACGGATCGAGGCCGAATCCGAAGAAGTGCATCAAGCCGAGCTGCCAGACCACCGCGACCAGCGTCGTACTCAGCACTGCGATGGTGCTGCGCACGCAGTTGGTGAACCACAGCAGCAGGATCAGGGTGATGACGAACGCGACGCCGAAGAACAGCACCACCATCACCAGACCGTCGATCAGGTCGCCGACCTTCTTGGCGAAACCGACGATGTGGATCTTGACGTTGGGGTTCTGCGCTTCGAACTTGTTGCGGATCTTGTCTTCGAGCTCATGGGAGAACTGGCGGTAATCCAGTGCCAGCAACTTGCCCTGATCCTGCGGGTCGGGATACGACTCGAGCAGCGGAATGTCGACGATGCTCGACTTGAAATCGTTGGCCACCAGGCGCCCGACCTGGCCGGACTTGAGCACGTTGTTGCGCAGCAGATCGAGGCTGTCCTGCGAGCCGTTGTAGCTCTGCGGGATCACTTCACCGCCGGCGAAGCCTTCTTCGGTCACTTCGGTCCAGCGTACGCTCGGGCTCCACAGCGACTTCAGCCCGGAACGGTCGACGCCGGAGATGTAGAACACCTCGTCGTTGATCTGCCGCAGGGTCTCCATGTACTCCTTGGAGAAGATGTCGCCGTCAGTGGCTTCCACCGAGATACGCACGGTGTTGCCAAGGTTCGCCAGATCGTTGCGGTGTTCCATCATCTTTTCGATGAAGGGATGCTGCAGCGGGATCATTTTTTCGAAACTGGTCGACGGCCGGATCAGCGTGGCCTGCCAGAACAGAAAGACGCTCACCACCAGACAGATCAGAATCACGGCCGGGCGGTTGTTGAAAATCAGGCGTTCGAGAACCGTCGCCTTTTCCTGCTGGGGAGTGATCAAGGAAGTCATAGGCCCGCCTTCTTGTTATTGGTCTCGGCACCGTTTGGCTGGGTGAGGTGTACACCGCCCTGCCCGCTCAGAATCAGATTGCCGTCGCCGGCAGCAGCGACTGACGACAGCGAGATGCGATCCGGGCGGTTGAACACGCTGAAGGTCTCGCCGTTATCGCTGCTGCTGATCACCGAGCCGCCGTTGCCGACGATGACGATCGAGCCGTCTTCAAGCAGCGTGCCGCCGGACAGACCGAACTCCAGCGCCCCGCGCGCGGCTTTCAATTCGACCTGCTCCCAGTTGCTGCCGAAATCGGTAGAGCGGTAAAGATTGCCGCGCAAGCCGTAAGCCAGCAGGGTCTGCGCTTGCGCCGTGCCGATCACGCCAAACAGCGAACCTTCGTACGGGCCTTCGAGTTTTTCCCAGGTCTGGCCGTCATCGGCGGAGCGGAACATGCTGCCCGACTCGCCGACGATGAACAGTCCGGCGTCTTTCACGGCAGCGATGGCGTTGAGGTGGAACTGGTCTTCGTTGTCGAGGCGGTCGCTGACGTCTTGCCAGTCCTTGCCGCCGTCGGTGGTTTCCAGCAGCGTGCCGTAGGCGCCCACGGCAAAGCCGCTGTTGGCATCCTTGAACCAGACGTCGAGCAGCGGCGATTCACGTTTGAGGTCTTCGAATTGCTTGGTCCAGGTCAGACCGCCGTCTGCGCTGGCGAGGATCTGTGCGTCATGGCCGACGGCCCAGCCGTGCTGGTCGTCGACGAAATACACCGCAGTGAGCAGTTGCCGGGTCGGCACTTTGGCCTGGGTCCAGGTCTTGCCCTGGTCATCGGAATAGAGAATGTGCCCACGGTCACCCACCGCGACCAGGCGTGGGCCGGCATGCACCACATCGAGAATCAGGCTTTTCGCGGCCTTCGCCGATTCGGTGGCATACACCACATCGGCAGGTGCCTCGGCGGCGGTGACGGGCGCCGACAGGGTGGCAAAACCCAGCAGAGAGAGTGCTGTGACCAGCAACGCGGTGTTGCGCAACGCCGGCGGGCGGCAACGACTCATAGACCTTCCCCTATTTATTATTGTTGGGCCATCAGGCCTTCAAGGGCGCCGCAAGGGTGCTGCGATGATGGCTGATCAGAAGCATAGTCCTGAAACCCGCCATCCAGAGCCCCTTCGGAAGCTGGCTCATCCTATCGGGCTTTGGAAACGTCTGACAATCGGCGCCACGTTATCTTTTGTTAACCGAAAGCGGCCCTCTGTAACGAAGCGAATTCCCTGTGGGAGCGAGCCTGCTCGCGAAGGCGGTGTAACAGTCACCCTTTCCATTGGCTGACACACCGCTTTCGCGAGCAGGCTCGCTCCCACAGGGTTTAGAGGTGGTTTTGAGATTTGTGGGTGTCAGTGAATGCAGCGCCATTCGCCGGATGGATGAAACGAATCTTGCCAGGGGGACTTGCGTGATTGGTATTATGGTATACCATCAGACGCACAGACACTCTTAATCCCCCTACGGAGCAGCTCATGAGTTTCGAAATCCGCAAGATCGTCAGCTATGTCGAAGAAACCTTTATCGAAGGCGGCAAAGCCACCGACAAGCCTGTGACCATGGTCGGCCTCGCCGTGGTGATGAAGAACCCTTGGGTGGGCAACGGTTTTGTCGAAGACCTCAAGCCGCAGATCCGCGCCAACTGCTCCGACCTCGGTGCGCTGATGGTCGAGCGTCTGGTCGGCATCATTGGCGGCGCGGAAAAGATCGAGGCTTATGGCAAAGCCGCGGTGGTCGGCGCTGACGGCGAGATCGAACACGCCTCCGCCGTGATCCACACCCTGCGCTTCGGCAACCACTACCGCGAAGCGGTCAACGCCAAGAGCTACCTGAGCTTCACCAACAAGCGCGGCGGTCCGGGCACCTCGATCCAGATCCCGATGATGCACAAGGACGACGAAGGTCAGCGTTCGCACTACATCACCCTGGAAATGCAGATCGAAGACGCCCCGCGTGCCGACGAAATCGTCGTGGTGCTGGGCTGCGCTGACGGCGGCCGTTTGCACCCGCGCATCGGCAACCGCTACATCGATCTGGAAGAACTGGCCGCCGAAAAAGCCCAGTAATCACAATAAAAAGGCATTGCAGGAGCGCTCCATGATTCGGCTCACCGCTGAACTCACCCCGGCTGGCACCAGTTACCTGGCGACCGGCCAAGGCCAGCCCGTGGTTTTGATCCACGGCGTGGGCCTGAACAAAGAAATGTGGGGCGGCCAGATCGTTGGCCTGTCCAGCGACTATCAGGTGATCGCCTACGACATGCTCGGCCACGGCGCCAGTCCGCGGCCGGCCAGCGGCACCGACCTGCTCGGTTACGCCGATCAGTTGCTTGAGCTGCTCGATCACCTGAACCTGCCGCAGGCCGCAGTGATCGGCTTCTCAATGGGCGGGCTTGTAGCGCGGGCGTTTGCCCTGCACTACCCAGAACGCCTGCAAAGCCTGGTGGTGCTCAACAGCGTGTTCAACCGCAGCGAAGAACAGCGCGCCGGCGTCATCGCACGCACCGCGCAGGCCGCTGAACACGGCCCGGATGCCAACGCCGAAGCGGCGCTGTCACGCTGGTTCAGCCGTGAATATCAGGCGGCCAACCCGGCGCAGATCGCCGCGCTGCGCCAGACCTTGGCCAACAACGATCCGCAGGGCTACCTGACCACCTACGAACTGTTCGCCACCCAGGACATGTACCGCGCCGACGACCTCGGCACGATCACCGCACCGACGCTGATCGCCACCGGTGAGCTCGACCCCGGTTCGACCCCGGAAATGGCCGAGCAACTGGCCCGGCGCATTCCCGGTGCGAAGGTTGCCGTGCTGCCCGAGCAACGGCATATGATGCCGGTAGAGTCGCCGCGCCTGGTCAACCAGACCTTGCTGCAATTTCTGCAATTCGCACACTCCCGACAAAACCATATAAAGGGGATCGTTGCATGACACTCGCACGCTTCCAGATGTGCATCGGCGGAGAATGGGTCGACGCCCTCTCCGGCAAGACTTTCGAAAGCCTCAACCCGGCCTCGGCGCAAGCCTGGGCCGAACTGCCCGATGCCGATGAAGCCGACGTCGAACGCGCCGTGCAAGCCGCGCAAACCGCGTTCGACAGCCCGGCCTGGCGTGGCCTGAGCGCCACCGCACGGGGCAAGCTGTTGCGCCGTCTCGGCGACCTGATCGCCGAAAACAAGGAGCAACTGGCGCAGCTGGAAAGCCGCGACAACGGCAAACTGATCCGCGAAACCCGTGGTCAGGTTGGCTATCTGCCGGAGTTCTTCCACTACACCGCGGGCCTCGCCGACAAGCTTGAAGGCGGCACCCTGCCGCTGGACAAGCCCGACCTGTTTGCCTACACCGTGCACGAAGCGATGGGTGTGGTCGCGGCGATCATTCCGTGGAACAGCCCGCTGTACCTGACCGCAATCAAACTGGCCCCGGCGCTCGCTGCCGGCAACACCATTGTGATCAAGCCGTCCGAGCATGCCTCGGCAACGATTCTGGAACTGGCGCGGCTGGCCCTCGAAGCCGGGATTCCGCCGGGCGTGGTCAACGTCGTCACCGGCTACGGCCCGAGCACCGGCGCCGCCCTCACCCGCCATCCGTTGATCCGCAAGATCGCCTTCACCGGCGGCGCGGCGACGGCCCGGCATGTGGTGCGCAGCAGCGCCGAGAACTTCGCCAAGCTGTCGCTGGAACTGGGCGGCAAGTCGCCGAACATCATCTTCGCCGACGCCGATCTGGACAGTGCGATCAACGGCGCGATTGCCGGCATCTACGCAGCGTCCGGACAGAGTTGCGTATCCGGTTCGCGCTTGCTGGTGCAGGACGAAATCTACGACGAGTTCGTCAACCGCCTGGTCGAACGCGCCCAGCGCATCCGCATCGGCAATCCGCAGGAAGACCACAGCGAGATGGGCCCGATGGCCACCGCGCAGCAATTGGCAGTGGTCGAAGGTCTGGTTGCCGATGCCATTGCTGAAGGCGCGCGCCTGCGCACTGGCGGCAAGCGTCCGACGGATGTCGGCGAAGGCTGGTTCTACGAGCCGACGCTGTTCGAGTGCGACCGCAACTCGATGAAAATCATGCAGGAAGAAGTCTTCGGTCCGGTCGCTTCGGTGATCCGCTTCAAGGATGAAGCCGAAGCGCTGGCGATCGCCAACGACTCGCAGTTCGGCCTCGCCGCCGGCATCTGGACCCGCGATCTGGGCCGCGCCCATCGTCTGGCGCGCGATGTGCGCTCGGGGATCATCTGGGTCAACACTTACCGCGCGGTGTCGGCGATGGCGCCGATCGGCGGCTTCAAGAACAGTGGCTATGGACGCGAAAGCGGCATCGATTCGGTGCTGGCCTACACCGAACTGAAAACGGTGTGGATCAACCTTTCCCAGGCGCCAATGCCTGATCCGTTTGTGATGCGCTAGGAGTCCTGCGAAATGATCGAACCCGGCATTTACAAAGACGTCATGAGCTCGTTCCCGTCCGGCGTCACGGTGGTAACGACGCTGGACCCGGACGGCGGCATCGTCGGCATCACCGCCAGCGCCTTCAGCGCGCTGTCGATCGACCCGGCGCTGGTGCTGTTCTGCCCCAACTACGCGTCCGACACCTACCCGGTGCTGCGCGACAGCAAGAAATTCGCGATCCACTTGCTCTCCGCCGAGCAGACCGCCGAAGCCTATGCGTTCGCCGGCAAGGGCAAGGACAAGGCCAAAGACATCGAGTGGCACCTGAGCGATCTGGGCAACCCGATCCTCGCCAAGGCCACGGCGATCATCGAGTGCGAGTTGTGGCGCGAATACGACGGCGGCGATCACGCGATCATTGTTGGCGCAGTGAAGCACCTGATCCTGCCCGAGCAACCGGTGACGCCGATGATTTACCACAAGGGCAAGCTGGGTGCGTTGCCGACCCTGACTTGAGCACAACGCAAAACCCTGTGGGAGCTGGCTTGCCAGCGATGGCGTCAGGTCAGTCAATATTGATCTCGACTGTGATGCCGTCATCGCTGGCAAGCCAGCTCCCACAGGGATCGAGGTGAGGCAAAGAATATGAGTAACGAAAAGTACCAAAAAGGCCTGCAGATTCGCACCCAGGTATTGGGCGAAGCGTATGTGCAGCGCTCGATCGACAACGCCGACGATTTCACCCGTCCGCTGCAGGAAATGGTCACCGAGTACTGCTGGGGCCATATCTGGGGGCGTGAGGGTCTGTCGCTCAAGGAACGCAGCATGATCAACCTGGCGATGATCTCGGCGCTCAACCGTCCGCACGAACTCAAGCTGCATGTGCGTGGCGCCTTGCGTAACGGCCTGAGTCGTGAGCAAATACGCGAAATTCTGCTTCAGGTCGGCATTTATTGCGGCGTTCCGGCAGCCGTGGACAGTTTCCGGCTGGCCCGTGAAGCCTTTGCCGAAGCCGACGCCGAGGCCTCCAGTTAACCCCTCGGCTGTTTTGATGCCCGTCTGGCATGGACAGCCAAGCTCAAGAGCGGACCCCATGAAACGCCAGCCACTCGACGACAGCTTCAAGGTCAATCGCAACCCCGTTACCCTGCGCGAAATCGTGCTGGACAAACTGCGTAGCGCGATCATGAATTTCCAGCTCATGCCAGGCGATCGTCTGGTCGAGCGCGACCTGTGTGATCGCCTCGGTGTCAGCCGTACCTCGGTGCGCGAAGCGCTGCGTCATCTCGAATCCGAAGGTCTGGTCGAATTCGCCGACGCCAAGGGCCCACGCGTGGCGATCATCACCCTCGCCGATGCCGTCGATATCTACGAACTGCGCTGCGTGCTCGAAGGCCTGATCGTTCAGCTGTTCACCCTGCGCGCCAAGGCCAAGGACATCAAAGCCCTGGAAAAAGCCCTCGACGACAACCGCAAGGCGTTGAAGGACGGCGAGCTGCAACAGGTGATCGACTCGGTGCAGGGTTTCTACGACGTACTGCTCGAAGGTTCGGGCAACCATGTCGCTGCCACCCAACTGCGCCAGTTGCAGGCGCGCATCAGCTATTTGCGCGCGACCTCGGTGTCGCAGGAAAACCGTCGCGGCGCCAGTAATCACGAAATGGAAAAAATGGTCGCAGCGATCAAGAGCGGCGATCCGCTGGCCGCGCATCAGGCCTGTGTCGATCACGTCCGCGCGGCGGCGGCCGTGGCCCTTGACTACCTCAAGCGCAAGCAGGAAGACACTGGCGCGACGCCGGCGATCACCCTGCCGATCGCATTGAAAGAACCGCGTATAGGTCACTGATATGTTCAGCCCGAGCTATTGCCCGAAATGCGGTGGCCCTGACCTCGGTCAGCAGATACCGGTGGGCGATACGCACGAGCGCCTGATGTGCCGCGGCTGCGGCTACATCCATTACGTCAATCCGAAGATCATCGCCGGCTGCATCATCGAGCAGGACGGCAAATACCTCTTGTGCCAACGGGCGATCCCGCCGCGCCCGGGCACCTGGACGCTGCCGGCCGGTTTCATGGAAAGCTTTGAGACCACTGAGCAGGCGGCGTTGCGCGAAGTCTGGGAAGAAAGCGGCGTGCGCGCCGAGATCGTCTCGCCGTATTCGATTTTCAGCGTGCCGAAGATCAGCGAGGTGTACATCATCTTCCGCGCCATCGCCCTGGAGATTACCGGGCAGTACGGGCCGGAGACGCTGGACTACAAGTTCTTCGCCCCTGAAGACATCCCGTGGGAACAGATCTATTACCCGGCGATCCGGCAGATTCTCGAGCGCTATATCGAAGAGCGCCAGGCGGGGGTTTACGGGATTTACATGGGCAATGACGACAGCGGCAAAATCCACTTCATGCGCTGAGTTCTGATCGTTCCCACGCTCCGCGTGGGAATGCCTCTACGGACGCTCCGCGTTCGCCTCTGGATGGGACGCAGAGCGTCCCGGGCTGCATTCCTTTGCTGCGCGTGGGAACGATCATGCGGCTCAGATCGGGGTAAAGGCCTCAACGATAATGATTTCCGCCCTCGCCCATTCCTCGCGATAACTTTTCGCTTCCTGATACGCCGCCGAGCGGTAGCACGCCACGGCTTGCTCATAGCTTTCGAACTCGATGATCACCGTGCGTTGCGGCGTTTCGCGGCCTTCCATCGCCTCGCTGCGTCCGCCTCTGGCGAGAAATACGCCGCCGAACGCGGCAATCGCCTGCGGCGTGCGCTGGGTGTATTGGCTGTAGTGTTCGGCATCGGCTATATCCACATGAGCAATCCAGTACGCCTTCATAGTGACCTCTTTGTTGATTTTGTATTATGGTATACCAATATATTTCCAACGAACCCTGAGAGTCCAGCATGGCCTTCAACAGCATCGAAGAAATCATCGACGATTATCGCCTCGGCAAAATGGTTTTGCTGGTCGATGACGAAGACCGCGAGAACGAAGGCGACCTGTTGCTGGCCGCCGACCGCTGCACGCCCGAGGCGATCAGCTTCATGGCCCGCGAAGCGCGCGGGCTGATCTGCCTGACCCTGACCGATGAACATTGCCAGCGTTTGGGCCTGGAGCAAATGGTCCCGAGCAATGGCAGCGTGTTCAGCACCGCGTTTACTGTCTCCATTGAGGCCGCCGTCGGCGTGACTACCGGTATTTCCGCAGCCGATCGCGCCTGCACCGTTGCCGCCGCCGTCGCACCGAATGCCCGTGCCGAAGACCTGGTGCAGCCCGGCCACATCTTTCCGCTGCGCGCCAAGGAAGGCGGCGTGCTGACCCGCGCCGGCCACACCGAAGCCGGTTGCGACCTGGCGCGGCTGGCCGGTTTCACTCCAGCCTCGGTGATCGTCGAAGTGATGAACGACGACGGCACCATGGCCCGCCGTCCGGATCTGGAACTGTTTGCACGCAAGCACGGGATCAAGATCGGCACCATCGCCGACCTGATCCACTATCGCCTGAGCACCGAGCACACCATCGAACGGATCGGTGAACGTGAATTGCCTACGGTACACGGCACCTTTCGCTTGATCACCTTTGAAGACCGCATCGAGGGCGGCGTGCACATGGCGATGGTCATGGGCGATCTGCGCCGCGACGAACCGACCCTGGTGCGCGTACATGTGATCGATCCGCTGCGCGATCTGGTCGGCGCCGAGTACAGCGGGCCGAAGAACTGGACGCTGTGGGCGGCGCTGCAACGGGTGGCGGCCGAAGGTCACGGGGTGGTCGTGGTGCTGGCCAATCATGAGTCGTCACAGGCCTTGCTCGAGCGGGTGCCGCAACTGACCCAGCCACCGCGACAGTTCAGCCGCTCGCAGTCGCGAATTTATTCCGAGGTCGGCACCGGGGCGCAGATTCTGCAGAACCTTGGGGTGGGCAAGCTGCGGCATCTGGGGCCGCCGCTGAAGTATGCGGGGTTGACCGGGTATGACCTTGAGGTGGTCGAGAGTATTCCGTTCACCGAATAACCCACAGCAACCACATTTCCCTGTGGGAGCGAGCCTGCTCGCGAAGGCGCCCTGTCAGTCGACATCAATGTTGCATGAACCGGCGCTTTCGCGAGCAGGCTCGCTCCCACAGGGGTTTTGTATTTCAAGCAATGATTTCCTGAGTCACAAAAAACGGTTTCGCCAGATAACCGGTAAGGCAAAGTGCTTGCACAAAGTTTGGAATACCATAATATGATATTCCATAGACCGGACACTCCAACGAACGTCCAGCTACTGCTCCCGTCAGGCGGGCAACAACGCAAGCCCGCTCAATAAACACAACAATGAGGGCGTAAAAATGGTGTTGAACAAAGCTGCAACCGCAATTCTGTTTGCGGGACTGCTCAGCGTCACCGGCCAGGCTGCAATGGCTGCCGAAAGCGTCAACTTCGTCAGCTGGGGCGGTAGCACCCAGGATGCGCAGAAACAGGCCTGGGCCGATCCGTTCAGCAAGGCCAGCGGCATCACCGTCGTCCAGGACGGCCCGACCGACTACGGCAAACTCAAGGCCATGGTCGAAAGCGGCAACGTGCAATGGGACGTGGTCGATGTCGAAGCCGATTTCGCCTTGCGCGCTGCGGCTGAAGGCCTGCTCGAACCCCTCGATTTCAAAGTGATCCAGCGCGACAAGATCGACCCGCGTTTCGTCAACGATCACGGCGTCGGCTCGTTCTTCTTCTCCTTTGTCCTCGGCTACAACGAAGGCAAGCTCGGCGCCAACAAGCCGCAGGACTGGAGTGCGCTGTTCGACACCAAGACTTACCCCGGCAAACGCGCCCTGTACAAATGGCCGAGCCCCGGCGTGCTCGAACTGGCCCTGCTGGCCGATGGCGTCGCCGCCGACAAGCTCTACCCGCTCGACATGGATCGCGCTTTCAAGAAACTCGACACCATCAAGAAAGACATCGTCTGGTGGGGCGGCGGCGCGCAGTCGCAGCAACTGCTGGCCTCCGGTGAAGCGAGCATGGGCCAGTTCTGGAACGGTCGTGTGCATGCCCTGCAGGAAGACGGCGCACCGGTCGGCGTGAGCTGGAAACAGAACCTGGTCATGGCCGACATTCTGGTCATTCCAAAAGGTGCGAAAAACAAGGACGCGGCGATGAAGTTCCTCGCCAACGCGAGCAGCGCCAAAGGCCAGGCCGACTTCTCCAACCTGACCGCCTATGCGCCGGTCAACCTCGACAGTGTGGAGCGTCTGGATTCGACGCTGGCCCCCAACCTGCCGACTGCCTACGCCAAGGATCAGATCACTCTTGATTTCGCGTACTGGGCCAAGAACGGTCCGGCCATCGCGACACGGTGGAACGAATGGCTGGTCAAATGAAAATCGCGGCCACTGCGCCCGTTCCGTCCACTGCCACCGGGAGCGCCGCCGGCGCTGCCGGTTCGTCCCTCAAGCAACGCTGGCGCGGCGCTGGCAACCTCGCCCCGGCGCTATTGTTCCTCGGCCTGTTCTTTCTGGCGCCGTTGATTGGCCTGCTGTTGCGCGGGGTGCTCGAACCTGTGCCTGGCCTTGGCAACTATGAACAACTGTTCGCCAACTCGGCGTATGCGCGGGTGTTGCTCAACACCTTCTCGGTGGCCGGACTGGTGACTTTGTTCAGCCTGCTGTTGGGCTTTCCGCTGGCGTGGGCGATCACCCTGGTGCCGCGCGGCTGGGGCCGCTGGATTCTCAATATCGTGCTGCTGTCGATGTGGACCAGCCTGCTCGCCCGCACCTATTCGTGGCTGGTGTTGCTGCAAGCCTCGGGCGTGATCAACAAGGCGCTGATGGCTATGGGCATCATCGATCAGCCACTGGAGATGGTGCACAACCTCACCGGCGTGGTGATTGGCATGAGCTACATCATGATCCCGTTCATCGTCCTGCCGTTGCAGGCGACCATGCAGGCCATCGATCCGATGATCCTGCAGGCCGGCTCGATCTGCGGCGCGAGCCCGTGGACCAATTTCTTCCGGGTGTTCCTGCCGCTGTGCCGGCCGGGTCTGGCCTCCGGTGGCTTGATGGTGTTCGTGATGTCGCTCGGTTACTACGTCACCCCGGCGCTGCTCGGCGGCGCGCAGAACATGATGCTGCCGGAGTTCATCATTCAGCAGGTGCAATCGTTCCTCAACTGGGGCCTGGCCAGTGCCGGCGCCGCGTTGCTGATCGCGATCACGCTGGTGCTGTTCTACTTCTACCTGAAGCTTCAGCCGGAATCCCCGGTTGGCGCCAGCAATGCGAGGTAAGCGGAAATGCTCCTGACACCCAACGCGATGAGCCGGCGCATGCGTTTCGGCTTGTACGCCACTACCGGGCTGATCGGTCTGTTCCTGCTGTTGCCGATCGTGTTCATTGTGCTGCTGTCGTTCGGCTCCTCGCAGTGGCTGGTGTTCCCGCCACCGGGCTGGACGCTGAAGTGGTACGGCCAGTTCTTCTCCAATCCGGACTGGATGAGCGCCGCTGCGGCCAGTCTTAAAGTCGCCGTGCTGACGACGATTTGCGCCGTGGCCCTCGGCTTGCCAACCGCGTTTGCGCTGGTACGTGGGCGCTTTCCCGGTCGCGAGATGCTTTACGGCCTGTTCACCCTGCCGATGATCGTGCCGCTGGTGATCATTGCCGTGGCGGTGTACGCGCTGTTTCTCAAGCTCGGCTACACCGGGACGATGTTCGCCTTCGTCGTCAGCCATGTGATCGTCGCGCTGCCGTTCACCATCATCTCGATCATCAACTCGTTGAAGCTGTTCGATCAGTCAATTGAAGACGCGGCGGTGATCTGCGGCGCCTCGCGCCTGCAAGCAGTGTTCAAGGTGACGTTCCCGGCGATTCGTCCGGGCATGGTCGCCGGCGCCCTCTTCGCCTTCCTCGTTTCGTGGGACGAAGTGGTGCTCAGCGTGATGATGGCAAGCCCGACTCTGCAAACCCTTCCCGTGAAAATGTGGACCACTTTGCGCCAGGACCTGACCCCGGTGATCGCCGTCGCTTCGACGCTGCTGATCGGCCTGTCGGTCCTGGTCATGGTGATCGCCGCCGCTCTGCGCCGGCGCAACGAAATCAGCGCCTGAGCGCCGAGGAGTACGACATGAGTGCCGTGATCAAAGACGCCTCCCAGCAGCACGACAAACCCCTGGTCAGCCTGCGCAACCTGAACAAGCACTACGGCGATTTTGCTGCCGTCGACAACATCTCGCTGGACATCAAGGACGGCGAGTTCCTGACCTTCCTCGGCTCCAGCGGCTCAGGCAAAAGTACGACGCTGTCGATGCTCGCCGGGTTTGAAACACCGAGCAGTGGCGAGATCCTGGTTAATGGTCAATCGCTGGTCAACGTGCCGCCGCACAAGCGCGACATCGGCATGGTCTTCCAGCGCTATTCGCTGTTCCCGCATCTGTCGGTGCGCGACAACATCGCCTTCCCCTTGGCGATTCGCAAACTGGCGGCGGCCGAGCGCGACAAGCGTGTCGACGCCATGCTGAAACTGGTGCAACTGGAACAGTTCGCCCATCGCCGCCCTTCGCAACTGTCCGGCGGCCAGCAGCAACGCGTGGCCATCGCCCGCGCGCTGGTTTACGAACCACGCATTCTGCTGATGGACGAACCGCTCGGTGCGCTGGACAAAAAACTGCGCGAGGATTTGCAGGACGAACTGCGCCAACTGCACCGGCGCCTGGGCATCACCATCGTCTATGTGACCCACGATCAGGAAGAAGCCATGCGTTTGTCCCAGCGCATTGCGATCTTCAGCCACGGCAAGATTGTCGGCCTGGGCAGCGGTTATGACCTGTATCAGAATCCGCCGAATGCCTTTGTCGCGTCGTTCCTTGGCAACTCGAACTTTCTCAAGCTCAAGGCCCAAGGCAATGCGGCGGCGAGTTTCGAGGGGCAGCCGTTGTCGATCCGGCTGACGGCCGGGCTGCAGACTGATCAGGATGTCTTGCTGATGGTACGGCCGGAAAAGGCCTTGGCCTTGAGCGTGCAGCAGGCGAGCATCGAACCGCTGCCATCGGGCTGGAACGAAGTGTCAGCGACCGTGGTGGAAGTGCTGTTTCTCGGCGAAAGCCAGACTTGCAGCGTGGTCACCGCAGGCGGAACCTCGATGACGGTGAAAGCCTTGTCAGCCGCCGGCATGCCGCTCAAGGCCGGCGACCCGGTGCACGTGCGCTGGGCCACGACGGATGCTTGCGTTTATACCGAATGGACCGAGAGCGACCTGAACAAGGCTGCCGGTGCCCACAAAAATTTTCAATCCATGAAATTTATCTGTGGGAGCGAGCCTGCTCGCGAATGCGGTGTGTCAATCAACATGATGGGTGACTGACACAACCTCTTCGCGAGCAGGCTCGCTTGTATGGTAGGACTTGAAGGGAGGAGGAGGGACAAGGCTCGATTCTGACTGTTAGCGCAGTACAGACCGTGGGAGATTTTCACCCTCCTCCTTTCACCCAAGCGCCGATAAAGAATGCATCTGGCCTAGACCGACGATAGGAACAAGCCTGCGCCTCTGGGTGAACCCTTCAAGTGTTCAAACCTTAGCCCGGAGGATTTCTCATGGCAATGCCCGTCGCTACTACCCAGTCGATTGTCGGGGTTGATGTCGCCAAGGACGAACTGGTGATTTATCACGTCGAATCGGATCGGCTCGAGACAATCTCCAATACCAAAACGGCGATCAAGAAATGGCTCAAAACCGTTGCCAAACCAGTAGCAATCGCCATCGAAGCCACCAATATTTATCACCAGGAGTTTGCCGAGCTCGCGCACGCGGATGGCTGCAGGATCTATATGGTTGGCGGTTATGAACTCAGTCATTACCGCAAAGGCGTGAACGTTCGCGCTAAAACTGATGCGCTGGATGCTCGATTATTGGCCCGGTATCTGACAAACGAAGGGGACCATTTGCGCCCCTGGACGCCGCCGTCCCCCCTGTATTGCCGGCTCATCAGTCTGTTCCGGCGCCGTGCGGCTCTGGTTCAGGCTCGTGTCAGCCTCAAGCAGAGCTGGGAGAATGAGCCGCTGCTCAAAACCGCTTTCAAGAATCAGATAAGCGCCATGCAAAGGCTGGAAACCTTGCTTGAAAAAATGATCCTGACGCAGATAGAGGAAGCCGGTTTGGGCGCGCAGCTCAAGCGCTGCATGAAGGTCGAAGGCATCGGTACGTTGACTGGCGCCCGCTTGCTCGCATCCTTTCAGCGTGGGGACTTCAGAAATGCGGACGCTTTCATCGCCTTTCTAGGCATGGATCTGCGCATAGCGGACTCAGGCAAAAAGAAAGGCCGCCGCTGCCTGACCAAACGAGGCGACCCTGAGGCACGTCGGTTGCTGCACAACGCTGCAATGGCGGCGAGCCGGACCTCGGCGTGGAAAGGGTTTTATGAGGCTATGAGAGGGCGCGGACTGAGCACTACCCAAGCACTGGTCGCACTAGCCCGCAAGCTTGCACGGGTGGTATTTGCTCTGCTGAAAAACCAGAGCGAATACTCACCCAAAGGCGTTTAGGGGCTAGGCATGAACCATAGAATCTCCCACAGGTTCGGTATTGTTCAACTGATCGGGGAATACCCTTCAACCTCATCCGGCCACGCCGTCAGCACTTCAAACCCGGTCTCCGTCACCGCGACCATATGTTCCCACTGCGCTGACAAGGAGCCGTCCTTGGTCAGCACCGTCCAGCCATCAGGCATGTGCTTCACATGGCGCTTGCCGGCGTTGAGCATCGGTTCGACGGTAAAAATCATCCCCGCCTTCAACTTCATCCCTTGATCGGGAAAGCCGTAATGCAGAATCTGCGGCTCATCGTGATAGACCTTGCCGATGCCGTGGCCGCAGTACTCGCGCACCACGCTGAAGCCCTCCTTTTCGGCCAGGCTCTGAATTGCATGACCGATATCGCCCAGTGTTGCGCCCGGTTTCACCGCGCGAATGCCCGCGCACATCGCCTCATAGGTGGTCTTGATCAGGTGCTGAGCTTCGGGGGTCGCCTCACCCACTACGTACATACGGCTGGTATCACCGAACCAGCCATCCTTGATCACGGCGATGTCGAGATTGACGATGTCGCCGTCCTTCAACGGCGTACCCGATGGAATCCCGTGGCACACCACATCGTTGACCGAGGCGCAGACGGTCTTCGGGAAACCGTGATAACCGACGTTGGCCGGCACGGCTTTTTGCACATTGACGATGTAGTCGTTGCACAGCCGATCCAGTTCATCGGTGGTCACGCCAGCCTTGACGTGGGGCACCAGCATTGCCAGCACGTCGGCGGCGAGTTTGCCGGCTGCGCGGGATTTTTCGATCTCGGCCGGGGTGTTGAGCTTGATCTGGTTTCTCATGCGAGGGCGACTTCCTGTGTCAGTTGGTGCAGGTCGAGCCCGCCGTTCTGTTCGGCGCGGATCAGCAGGCGGCAGATGGCGCTGTGGTCGAGGTTGGGGTGCAGTTCGGCGAGCATGCCGATGCGCATCCAGTGTTCGGCCTGCGCGTTGATCGAGCGGCTGAGTGCGTTGCTGGAGATGCGCAGGTTTTCGTGCATGTCTTCGGAAATTTTTACGATGCCCATGGGTGTTATCCGATACGAAGTGTATATGGATCGTATATTAGCTGCGGGGGTTCGCGGATTGCAAATCCGGGTTGTGACGTTTGTTTTTTTCAGGGTCTGCAGGCGGGTGGTTAGAAGCATGCGGTCGGCTTTGAACCTGTGGTGGCCCCGCCCCTCACCCCAGCCCTCTCCCCCTGGAGAGGGAGCAGATTTCGGTTGGTTTTGAAATTGGCATTCGACTCGGTATTTCATGTCGACATAGCCCTCGCTTCCACCGCGGTCAGGCCCCTCTCCCTCCGGGAGAGGGTTAGGGTGAGGGGCTTTTCAGCATATTCATCTCCCCCTCAACCAGCCAAATCGTCTACCATGCCGCCGCCGGTTTCCACACGGGATTAATAGGGAATCCGAGGTGCTTGCTCAGCATCGATCGGAACTGCCCCCGCAACTGTAGGTGCCGAGCCTGCTCCACGACTGCCACTGGGTAACCCCCGGGAAGGCCGGAGCCAGGCGATGACGCATCAGTCAGGAGACCTGCCGGCACAATGACTACTAACCGGCGGGGTGTCCGGGAAGGACATCGTGCCGTGCGCGTTTTTCGCGTGATGACCGGCCTTGCGCTGTTTGCCGACAGCGCTTGATGGTGTGTTTCCAAACCGTACCCGCCCTCCCCGTACGGTTCCATTGGAGACTGCTTTCATGCTGCTGACCCGCATTGCCACCCTGCTCACCGGTCTGAGCCTCTGTGCCTTGGCGCAAGCGGCGCCCACGGTTTATCCGCTGACGATCGAGAATTGCGGCAGCAGCCTGACCTTCCAGCACGCCCCCGCCCGCACAGTCACGATCGGCCAGGCCGGCACGGAAATGCTCTATGCCCTGGGTCTGGGCGACCAAGTCATTGGCACCTCGCTGTGGTTCAACGACGTGCAGACCCAATACAAGGCGCAGAACAACACGATCGAGCGCCTCGCCGATAACGAACCCAGCTTCGAAGCAGTGATCGGCAAGCGCCCGGAACTGGTCGCGGTAGAACTGGAATGGATGGTCGGCCCGCAAGGCGCGGTCGGCACTCGCGAGCAGTTTCATGAGTTGAAGATTCCGACCTACCTGCTGCCCTCCGATTGCGAAGCCAAGGACAACCTCGTCGGCTCGGACGGAACGCGGCTGGCGCCGTTTCGCATCGACAGCATCTACAAAGGCGTGAGCCAACTGGCGGCGATTTTCGATGTGCAGGCACGCGGTGAACAGCTCAACGAACAGCTCAAAGCCAGCCTCGCGCAATCGATCGCCACGGCGAAAACCCAGCAGCGCAAAGACGTCAGCGCAGTGGTCTGGTTTTCCAGCGCCGAAATGGACATCGAGCCGTTTGTGGCCGGGCACAAAGGCGTTCCGGATTTCATGCTGAGTACCCTGGGCGTACGCAATGTGGTTGAGTCAGATGAAGAATGGCCGACCGTGGGCTGGGAAACCATCGCCAAGGCCAACCCGACTTTCCTGATCATTGCGCGCATGGATCGTCGGCGTTTCCCGGCTGATGACTATCAGAAGAAACTCGCGTTCCTGCGCAGCGACCCGGTAACGCGCAACATGGACGCGGTGAAACACAACCGCATCATCATCCTCGACGCCATGGCCATGCAGGCCAGCCTGCGTACCTTCGACGGCCTCGCACAATTGGCCGCCGCCATCAATGCCTACGACCTGGCGCCATGAGCAGACGCCTGATCCGTTCGCTGCTGGTTGTGCTGACGCTTGCGCTTGCGCTGATGGGCGGCGTGGCGATAGGTGAGACTTCGATCGAGCCGAGCGTGGTGCTGCAGGTGCTGGCCAACAAGCTTTGGGGCGCCGGCTATGTGCTCGACCCGATCGACGAAGGCATCGTCTGGAATTACCGCCTGACCCGCGCGCTGGTCGCCGCTGCCTGCGGTGCCGGGCTGGCAACGTGTGGGGTGATCTTGCAGTCGCTGTTGCGCAATCCGCTGGCCGATCCGTATCTGCTGGGCATCTCCGCCGGCGCTTCGACTGGCGCGGTGATGGTCGCCTTGCTTGGCGTGGGTGCCGGGCTGGTGTCGCTGTCGGCTGGCGCGTTTGCCGGTGCGGTGACGGCGTTCGTGCTGGTCATTCTGCTGGCGCGGGTCAGCGGTTCGGCCAGCGGTACCGGGCAGATCATTCTGGCCGGGATTGCCGGTTCGCAATTATTCAATGCGCTGACAGCGTTTTTGATTACCCGCTCGGCGAGTTCCGAACAGGCCCGCGGGATCATGTTCTGGCTGCTTGGCAACCTCGGCGGGGTGCGCTGGCCGTCGGTGTGGCTGGCGGTGCCGGTGGCCGTGCTCGGGCTGGTCGTGTGTCTGTGGCATCGGCGGGCGCTGGATGCGTTTACCTTTGGCGCGGATTCGGCGGCGTCGCTCGGCATACCGGTGCGTCGCGTGCAGATTCTGCTGATCGGGTGCGCGGCGCTGGTCACGGCCGTGATGGTCTCGATTGTCGGTTCGATCGGTTTTGTCGGCCTGGTGATTCCCCATGCAGCGCGGTTGTTGCTCGGCACCGGCCATGCTCGATTGCTGCCGGCGAGTGCCTTGGGTGGTGCAGTGTTTCTGATTGCCGCCGATGTGCTGTCACGCACCCTGATCAAAGGCCAGGTGATTCCGGTCGGGGTGATCACCGCACTGGTCGGTGCGCCGGTGTTCGCGCTGATTCTGGTGGGCCGGAGGTCGGCGCGATGAACGCGGTATTGAGTTGCTCAGACTTGAGTTTCAAGGTGCGCGGCGCTGAGTTGCTGAAGGCCGTGAGCCTTGAGGTGCAACGCGGCGAGACGTTGGGCATCGTCGGGCCGAATGGCGCCGGCAAGTCGACCTTGTTGAAGCTGTTGGCCGGCTTGCGCGAACCGAGCGCTGGCGAGGTACTGCTCGACGGTCAGCGGCTGGGAAAAATGGCGCGCCGCAGCGTTGCGCAGACACTCGCGGTGGTCGAGCAACAGGCCGACACCGATGACGGCATTCGTGTGTTCGATGCGGTGGCGCTGGGACGGACGCCCTGGTTGTCGGCGCTGCAACCGTGGTCGGCGGCGGACGCTGGCATTGTTGAGCAAGCGCTGGTGGACGTCGATGCGGTGCACTTGCGCCAGCGCATCTGGCGCAGTCTGTCGGGGGGTGAGCGGCAACGGGTGCATATCGCTCGTGCCTTGGCACAGCGGCCGCAGATTCTGTTGCTCGACGAGCCGGCCAATCATCTCGATATTCAGCATCAGTTGACGATTTTGAGTGTTGTGAAAGCGTTGCCGGTGACTACGTTGATTGCGCTGCATGATCTGAATCAGGCGCTTAAATGTGATCGGCTGGCGGTGCTTGAGCGTGGGGAGTTGGTGGCGCTGGGCAAGCCGCTGGAGGTGCTGACGCCGCAGCGTTTGCTGGAGACGTTTGGGGTTCGGGCGCGGTATCTGGTTGATCCGTTTGATGGGGAGCAGATTTTGCGGTTTCACTCGTAATTTTGGGGCGCAGGCCCGTTTTTTTGATTGGGTGCATATCCGTTGCTGCGGGTGATGCTTCTGGCGGTTTCGCCCTTACGGCGAGGCACTTTTTCCAGACGCCGAAAAAGTACCCAAAAAGGCTTGCTCCTGCGTTCGGCCCTCGCAGGCTCGGGTCCCTTCGCTCCGGGACCGATCCGGGCGCAGCGGCTACGGTTTGCTGCGCTGCACCTCCTTCCGCTGTGTACGACTTCGTCGTACGGTCGCTGCGCTCCCACGCCCGGATCAATCCCTGCGCTCAGCCTTCCGATGTCGCTGGTTAGTCAAAAGCACTCGAGCTTCGCTCATTGTAATGAGTGGTGAGAAGCGGTTGTTCGGCTTGAGATTTGTGGTGGCTTTACCCCTCACCCCAGCCCTCTCCCCGAGGAGAGGGAGCCGATTTGTTGGCTTTTCGGAAACTGCATACGACTCGGTATCGCAGGTCGGCGTGGTTCTTACATCCACTCCGGTCAGTCCCCTCTCCCTCCGGGAGAGGGCTAGGGTGAGGGGCTTTTGACGTTGCTTTTGATCGATATGTATTGATCACAGACTCATCGTCTGACCCACAGCCTTGGCGAGCGGGCTCGCTCCCACTGGGGAATGTGTGCAAGCCGATCCGGCCAGCTCTTTACGCAGCTGCCGCGCCGCAGTAACCATGTGCACCAGCGCCGCTTCGGTCTCTGCCCAGCCGCGGGTTTTCAGGCCGCAGTCGGGGTTGACCCACAGCCGTTCGGCGGGTATCCGCTGGGCGGCTTTGCGGATCAGATTGGCCATTTCTGCCGCTTCCGGTATCCGCGGCGAGTGGATGTCATAGACGCCCGGGCCGATGTCGTTCGGGTAGGCGAAAGCCTCAAAGGCATTGAGCAGTTCCATGTCGGAACGCGAGGTTTCGATGGTGATGACGTCGGCGTCCATCGCGGCGATGGCCTCGATCACGTCGTTGAATTCGCTGTAGCACATGTGCGTGTGGATCTGGGTTTCGTCACGCACGCCGGAGGCGCACAAGCGGAACGCTTCGGTTGCCCAGTGCAGATACGCCTGCCAATGCGCGCGGCGCAGCGGCAGGCCTTCGCGGAATGCCGCTTCGTCGATCTGCACGATGCGGATGCCGGCGGCTTCCAGGTCGACCACCTCGTCGCGGATCGCCAGCGCCAGTTGCCGCGCCTGGGTTTCCCGGCTGACATCTTCACGCGGGAACGACCACATCAGCATCGTCACGGGACCGGACAGCATGCCTTTCATGGCCTTATCGGTCAGGCTTTGCGCATAGCGAATCCATTCCACGGTCATTGCCTGCGGTCGGCTGAGGTCGCCATAAATCACTGCCGGTTTGACGCAGCGTGAGCCGTAGCTCTGCACCCAGCCGAAGCGGGTGAACACATAACCGTCGAGCTGTTCGGCGAAGTATTCGACCATGTCGTTGCGCTCGGCTTCACCGTGTACCAGCACGTCGAGGCCCAGGCATTCCTGGATGTGTACGGCGTGGCGGATCTCGCTGTGCATCGCTTCGGTGTATTCGGCGGCGCTGAGTTTGCCTTGTTTGAACGATTGACGAGCGAGGCGGATTGCTGCGGTTTGCGGAAACGAGCCAATCGTCGTAGTCGGGAACAACGGCAGATTCAGACCGGCGCGTTGTCTGGCGATGCGCTCGGCGAACGGTGACTGGCGCTGACTGTCCCTGGCCGTGATGGCCGCCACACGTGCCTGTACTGCCGGCTTGTGAATCCGTGGCGAAGCGGCGCGGCTGGTCTGCACCGAGCGACTTTGCGCCAGCGCGCGCAGCACTTTTGGCGCCTCGGGTTGCTCGACCGCTTGCGCCAGCAGCGCCACCTCTTCGCACTTCTGCACGGCGAACGCCAGCCAGCTTTTCAGTTCGGCATCGAGCTGGTCTTCACGGCTCAGGTCGACCGGCGTGTGCAGCAACGAGCAGGACGGCGCGACCCACAGGCGTTCACCCAATCGTTCATGGGCATGCTGCAAAGTCGCGAGGGCATTTTCCAGATCACAACGCCAGACGTTACGTCCGTTGACCACGCCCAGCGACAACACTTTATAAGCCGGCAGACGATCAAGAATGGTCGGATACTGTTCCGGCGCGCGGACCAGATCGATGTGCAAACCGTCGACCGGCAGGTTCGCTGCCACACCGAGGTTTTCTTCCAGGCCACCAAAATAGGTAGCGAGCAGTTTCTTCAGCGGATCGCGCTGAATCTGGTTGTAGGCACGCTCGAAGGCATTCTTCCATTCCTGCGGCAGATCGAGCACCAGAATCGGCTCGTCGATCTGCACCCATTCCACGCCGAGCGCCGCAAGTCGGGCGAAGATCTGGCCGTACAGCGGCAGCAGGCGATCAAGCAAATCGAGCTTGTCGAATTCGGCGCCTTTGGCCTTGCCCAGCCACAGGTACGTTAGCGGGCCGATGATCACCGGTTTGACGTTGTGCCCCAGTTCGCGCGCTTCTTCGACTTCTTCGAACAGCTGCTCCCAGCCGAGTTGAAACTGTTGCTCAGCGCTGAATTCCGGGACGAGGTAGTGATAGTTGGTGTCGAACCACTTGGTCATTTCCTGGGCATGGGCGCCGCCGCAGCAGTTGTCGCTGACACCACGGGCCATGGCGAACAGGGTTTGCAGGGTGGCCTTGCCGTCGTGCGGGCGAAAGCGTTCGGGGATCACGCCGAACATCAGCGAATGCGTCAGCACCTGGTCGTACCAGGCGAAATCGCCGACCGGGAGCAATTCGATTCCGGCGTTTTTCTGTAACTCCCAATGTACCTTGCGCAGCTCGCGACCGACGTCACGCAGGCCCGCTTCGTTCAGCTCGCCTTTCCAGAACGCCTCTTGCGCTTTCTTCAGTTCGCGGTCGCGACCGATGCGCGGAAATCCAAGGGAATGGGCCAGTGCCATGACAAACAACTCCAGTGCTTATTCGATGGCAGGTATTGTCGGGACACGCGCGCAATGAAACAAACTCAATCTATTTCTGATGATCACAAGTTTTGTTCATGACTGACGTGTGGCGCTGGAGCTGTCGCAGGCGGCGATCTTCATGTTCCGGGACGCGGAGCGTCCCCGGCTGCATTCCCGCGCAGAGTGTGGGAACGATCAGGGCCCGTGCGGCAGGACGCGGATTTCGTTCTATCGTTAGATCAAACCGGCTGCACCAAAACAGGACTAAAGGTTGCGACGGATGGGCGCTGAGCCTATGTTGCACGCGAGTCTTTCTTCGCGACCGGAACGCGATCAACACCATCAAGAGGTGAAGAAATGTCAAAGGAATCACGCCCTGCCGTGCTTGGGCTGATAGGCAATACTCCGCTGGTTCAGGTCACCCGTTTCGATACCGGCCCGTGCACGCTGTTTCTCAAACTCGAATCGCAAAACCCCGGCGGCTCGATCAAGGACCGCATCGGTCTGGCGATGATCGATGCCGCTGAACGCGACGGCCGCCTGCAAGCCGGCGGCACCATCGTTGAGGCGACAGCCGGCAACACCGGTCTCGGTCTGGCGCTGGTCGGCCGCGCCAAGGGCTACCGCGTGGTGCTGGTAGTGCCGGACAAAATGTCCACCGAGAAAGTCCTGCACTTGAAGGCCATGGGCGCCGAGGTGCACATCACCCGCTCCGACGTCGGCAAGGGCCATCCCGAGTATTACCAGGACGTTGCCGCACGTCTGGCGAAAGACATTCCCGGGGCGTTTTTCGCCGACCAGTTCAACAACCCGGCCAACCCGCTGGCCCACGAATGCAGCACCGCACCGGAAATCTGGGCGCAGACCGAACATGATCTGGATGCAATTGTGGTGGGCGTCGGTTCGGCCGGTACGCTGACCGGCCTGAGCCGTTTCTTCAAACGTGTGCAACCGGATCTGGAGATGGTGCTGGCCGATCCGGTCGGTTCGGTGATGGCGCAATACAGCCGCGACGGCAGCCTGCCGACACCCGGTTCATGGGCGGTTGAAGGCATCGGCGAAGACTTCATCCCGTCGATCACCGACCTCTCCAGCGTACGCCACGCCTACTCGATCAGCGATGCCGAAAGCTTCGATCACGCGCGCCAGTTGCTCAAGGCCGAAGGCATTCTCGGCGGCTCGTCAACCGGCACCCTCCTCGCCGCTGCGCTGCGCTATTGCCGCGAGCAGACCGAGCCGAAGCGCGTGGTCAGTTTCGTCTGTGACACCGGCACGCGTTACTTGTCGAAGGTCTACAACGATCAGTGGATGACCGATCAAGGCCTGCTGCAACGCAAAGGCTACGGCGACTTGCGCGACCTGATCGCTCGGCGATTCGAAGACGGTCGCGTGATCAGTGTCGGTCCCGACGACACCCTGCTGACCGCGTTCCAGCGCATGCGCCTGGCCGATGTTTCGCAACTGCCGGTGCTGGTCGAAGGCAAACAACTGGTGGGGGTGATCGATGAATCGGACATCCTCATGGCGGTGCACGAAGACGCCGCGCGCTTCAGCCAGTCGGTGTCCAGCGTGATGACCGACAAGCTGCAAACCCTCGCTCCCGGCGCAACCCTGGCCGAACTGGAAGCGGTGCTCAGTCGTGGTCTCGTCGCGATCATCGCCGATGCCACAGGCTTCCATGGCCTGATCACCCGCACCGACATGCTCAACCAATTACGGAGATCCCTTGCATGAGTCAGCACGACGATAAATCCCAAGGTTTCGCGACCCGGGTGATCCACGCCGGGCAACAACCGGACCCGACCACCGGCGCGCTGATGCCGCCGATCTACGCCAACTCCACCTACCTGCAAGATAGCCCTGGCGTGCACAAAGGTTTCGATTACGGGCGCTCGCACAATCCGACGCGCTTTGCCCTCGAGCGCTGTGTGGCGGACCTTGAAGGCGGCACCCGCGCGTTCGCGTTCGCCTCGGGGCTGGCGGCGATTTCCACGGTGCTGGAATTGCTCGATGCCGGTTCGCACATCGTCTCCGGCAATGACTTGTACGGCGGCACCTTTCGCCTGTTCGACAAGGTTCGCCAGCGCAGCGCCGGGCACCGTTTCAGTTTTGTCGATCTGGCTGATCTGTCGGCATTCGAGGCGTCGTTGCAGGACGACACGCGCATGGTCATGGTCGAGACGCCGACCAACCCGCTGCTGAGCCTGTCGGACCTGGCCGCCATCGCCCGCATCTGCCGCGCCCGCGGGATCATCTGCGTGGCCGACAATACCTTCGCCAGCCCGTACATTCAGCGCCCGCTGGAGTTGGGCTTCGACATTGTGCTGCACTCGACCACCAAGTACCTGAACGGCCATTCCGATGTGATCGGCGGTATCGCGGTGGTCGGGCAGAACGCCGAACTGGCGGAGAAACTCGGCTTCCTGCAAAACGCCGTCGGGGCGATCTCCGGGCCGTTCGATGCGTTCCTGACCTTGCGCGGAGTGAAAACCCTGGCGCTGCGCATGGAGCGCCACTGCAGCAATGCGCTGGATCTGGCGCAGTGGCTTGAGCAACAGCCGCAGGTCAAACGCGTCCATTACCCGGGCTTGCCGTCGCACCCGCAGCATGAACTGGCGAAACGGCAGATGCGCGGTTTCGGCGGGATGATTTCCGTGGACCTCAACAGCGATCTGGCCGGCGCGCGGCGCTTTCTCGAGAACGTGCAGATCTTCGCTTTGGCGGAAAGTCTCGGCGGCGTGGAAAGTCTGATCGAACATCCGGCGATCATGACCCACGCGACCATCCCGGCCGAAACCCGCGCGAAGCTGGGGATCGGCGATGGGCTGGTGCGGCTCTCGGTCGGGGTTGAAGACGTCGAAGACCTGCGGGCCGACCTGGCCAGGGCACTGGCAAAAATCTAGCGCTGCATTGACGTAAAGCCACGGTGTCGGGCGACCCATTCGATTCGCCCGACGTTGCACTAGCACATTTGTGCTAATCGACCCTCCGCCCCCTCAGCGTTATATTCCCTGCACCCCCGAGACGCTCCCGACGTTGCCCTTTCGCAGCGTGCGGGATCGTTTTGCCTGCAATTTAGAACGACACAAGGAAGAAGCATCATGAAATCCCTGATCGCAACACTCACCCTCAGCGCGCTGTTCCTTACGGGTTGCGCCACGCCGAAACAATGGGAGGCCACCGGCGGCAGCAAAACCGATGGCATCGTCCAGGTCTCTTATGAACTGGGCCAATTTGAAAGCGGCCAGACCAACGCCGAACAGGGACTGACTATCGCCGCGCAGCGCTGCAAAACATGGGGCTACAAAAGTGCCGAGGTCACCGGCTCGGAAAAAAACATCTGCCGCACCATGGGCAAGTTCAATTGCCTGCAAACCACCATTACTCAGGATTACCTTTGCAAGCGATGACAGCTTGGTCATCTCCACGCTGAATCAGTCGGTCACGCAGGGCGCGCAGCATCGTGCGTAACTCGGCCGGGTGCACCGGTTTCGACAGAATCGCAATCTGCCGATCGTGCAAGGCCGCCTGAATCCTTTCGACGTCGTGGCCGGTGACGATCATCGCTGGCACTGCCCAGCCGCGCTGCCTGCGCACTGCATCGATGCATTCGATGCCGGTGGCGTGGGTGCCGAGGTCATAGTCGGCGACAAGGATGTCGCAGTCGGTGACCAGGTTTTCGGCCGACCATTCGGCCTGAACGACACAGCCCCAGCGCTCGAGCAACGTCGACGTCGCCAGCAATACGTTGCGATCATCCTCCACCAGGCACACCTTCAGCCCCGTCAACAAACCCACCTGCCGCGCTTCATCGCGCATGACCGGTGATGGCGCCGGCGCTGCGATCGGCAAACCGGCAAGGGTCACTGCCGTGCCGCGCCCTACGCGCGAACGCAGCGCCGTTTCTACATCGATCAATTCACCCAGGCGCTTGATAATCGACAGGCCCAGCCCGACGCCCTCGACGTCTTTATCGCGCAGTTGCCGCACTCGATAGAATTCTTCGAAAACCTTGGGCAGATGCTCTTCGGCAATGCCATTGCCGCAGTCATGAATGACGATAGCCAACCCTGCCCCGCGTTTACGCACGCCGATCAGCACCGGCCGCTGAGCGCCGTATTTGAAGCAGTTGGAGAGCACGTTCTGCACCATGGTCGCCAGCAGCGCCGGGTCGGTTCTGACCCAGTGGTAACAGGGACGCAAACGCAGCTCGACACCCGCCCAGCGCGCCGCTTCCTGATGTTGGCGGACAATGTCCGCAAGCCATTCACCGAGGTTAAGCGTTTGCATTTTTGCTTCGACCCGGCCGTTATCGAGGGTGTAGAGGTCGAGGATCGAACGGAACAACTGCGAAACGTTGAGCAGTGAACGGTCGATGTTATCGACTAGCCGCCGCTCGTCATCGCCCAGGCGCGACTCGCGCAGACACGCGGTGAACAAGCCGATGGAATGAATCGGCTGACGCAGGTCATGGCTGGCCTGAGCCAGGAAACGTGACTTCTCCAGATTGGCCGCCTCGGCCTCCTCCGACGCCTTGCGCGTACGCTCGAGCAGCAGGTGGGCGTAAAACGGAATCACCGTGCTGGTGATCATCAGCATCAGGACCATGAACGGTTGCGCCTGCCAGTACGGCGTCAGGCGATAGACCGCCAGCAGCGCCAGCAACGCCAGACCGGTGGCCACCGCCAGATAGCGCGAGCCATAGCGCATGCCATTGCCGAGGTTGACCCAGACCATCACCGCGTACAACGGCAGCGCGGCTTCGCCGCCGACGACCAGACCGAAACAGGTGCCGGTGTAATCGTGGATCATGGCGAAAATCCGCCGCGCCGGATAATGCCCGGGCCAGCGCGCAATGGCCTGACGGAACACAATGGAAGCCAGTAAAAACAGGCTGATGTAGGTAATGACCGGCAGGTAGGTATCGACGCGATGGCCGGGCAGAAAACTCAATACGACCATGTAAACCACGGCGATGGCCGCGATGATGATGCGCAGATTGGCCTGATCGAGTTCAGTGTTTTTCTCGAATTTCATGTAAACGTCCTTGTGCAGCGTTCGTCAGTTTCGGAAGCAGCCTACAGGCAACCTTCGCGTCCGATGCTAAGGTGCCAGCCTTGATTAACGCTTGACCCAGGGAGGGTCGCGCCATGGCATGCCGGATCATCATAGCCGACGATCACCCACTGTTTCGCGAAGCGATGTTACGCACTGTGCAGCGCTTGCTGCCCGAGGCGACTATCGACGAGGCCGGCGACCTTGACGCGGTCACCGCGCTGCTGGGCAGCGAGCCGGACACGTTGATACTCGACCTGCGTTTTCCGGGTTTGACCTGCATTACCCAACTCGCCGAACTGCGCCGACGCTTGCCGCGCACCACGCTGATCATCGTGTCGATGGTCGATGACCAGGCGCTGATCAGCGAAGTCATGAGCGCGGGCGTTGACGGTTTTATCGGCAAGAACATCGCCCCGGATGAAATCGGTCAGGCGATTCTGGCAATCCGCGCGGGCGAGGTACTGGTGAAGTTTGCCCCGTCAGGCTTGCTGCCGCTGGAACCTGCCAGCGCCCTCACACCTCGGCAGCAGGAGGTTTTGCGGCTGATCGCGCAAGGCAAGACCAACAAGGAAATCGCCCGTGAACTGGACATTTCACCCTTCACGGTGCGCATTCACGTGTCGTGTTTATTACGCGCCCTCGATGTGCCTTCGCGGGCTGCTGCCGCGGTGAAGTATGTCGGGCGGGTGTAGGCGCAGCTTGTCGCGCGCCTACAAGCAATGCTCGTGTTGCTGCAGGATGGCCCGGGCTTGCCGGGTGAAGCGGTAGTTCTTGTCATGTTCCAAAGTGATCAAACCTTCAAGGCACAGGCGCTTGAGCACTTCACGCACACTGATGAACGACAACTGCGGTGACGACGAGGCCACCCACGCATGCACGCCGTTGACTCCCGTCGAATGTCCGTCGCGGCTGGCAAGCAGAAGCGCATTGAGCACCTTGAAGCGGATCAGGCTGCTGCGCAGTCCGAAATGGCTCAGCAATTGGCGAATATGTTGATTGGCACTGCGATCGAACTCGCGCGGCAGTCGAGGGGCTGCGGGCCGAACGACAAGCGCCGCAGCGCCGGGATTGTTCAACATGACGAAGACTCCTTTTCTGCAATGTCCAAGCCGCTCTCTCTATATAGAAGCGGCAGTCGCCGGATGACCGGGCAACTGCCCCGCTGCCGTCATCAGAAATCGACGGTCGCCGACAATTGCAGCGTGCGTGGATAGCCCGGCGAGAACGCGCCGTAGGAAGCCACGCCCGACCAATACTCGCGATCGAACACGTTCTGCACCGTGGCGCGGAACGTAGTCGGCCGGCCTTCGATTTTGGTCGCATAACGCGCACCGGCATCGAAACGCGTCCAGGCATCCAGTTGCTGAGTGTTGGCCTGGTTGACGTATTGGCGGTCGGTGTAGATAGCGCCGCTGGTGAAGGTGAAGCCTTCCAGCCACGGCGTATCCCATTCCGCCCAGAGGTTGGCCTGCACGTCCGGCACGCCGACCGGTTTGTTGCCGCGATTGGCCGCCGTGGCCGAATCGGTCAGCTCACCGTCAAGCACGGTGACGCCGCCCATCAGACGTGTGCCCTTGGCGACTTCGCCGTACATGCTCAACTCGACACCGCGGTTGCGTTGTTCGGCCTGCACCGAAAACACGTTGCCCGCGCCAATCTCGCCGCTGGGTTTTTCAATCTGGAACAACGCCAGGGTGGTCATGAACGTGCCGTGCTCGTACTTGACACCGATTTCATGCTGCTTCGATTCGTACGGGGCGAAGGTCTCGCCCGCGTTGCTCGCAGTGCCCGGCGCGATGTCGCCCTTGGACAGCCCTTCGACATAGTTGTAGTACAGCGAAACGTCCTGCCACGGCTTGACCACCACGCCAACCAGCGGCGTCGTCGCGTTGTCGCTGTACTTGGAACTGACCGCACCGGCCGCGTTGTAATTGCGCGACTCGATGTCCTGACGGCGCACGCCGAGGGTCAGCTGGAAGCGGTCATCGAGCATCGACAAGGTGTCGGTCAATGCCACGCCGGACAGCTCCGACTCGGACACTCGCTGAACCTTCGGCGAGCTGAGGTACTGCTGCGGCACGTCGACCGGGTGATAGATGTTCGACAGGATCGCGGTGCCGTTGGTGATCCCGCGTGACAGCTCATCCTGATAACGGGTGGCCATGAGCGTCGTGGTATGGGTAACCGGGCCCGTGGCGAACACCCCGCGCAGGCCGACATCGGCGGTCGAGCGGTCAACGTTGAATTTGTAGTAGCCGGGAATGTTGCTGGTATCGCCGGCGTCATTGAGGATTCTCGGCACCTGATCGGACAGGCGCTTGACGTCGGATCGGCCACCGCCGGCATGGGCGAACACGGTGACGTTGTCGGTCAGGTCATATTCGCCACCGAGCAGCGCCGATTGTTCCTTGGTGTCTGACCAGCCCCAGTCCTGCGGCAGGTTGGTGCGGCCATTCGGCGCCGACGGCACGTCGACACCCGGTGCGATGGTGAAGGGCCGCGAGGCGCCTTCCCAGCTCTCTTTCTGACTGATGTAGTCGAGGTTCAAGCGCAGGCGCTCGCCGCGATAATCCAGGGCGATGGCGCCGACGCCGAGGTCGCGGTGCTGATCATCCACCGCCGTGTCGCCGCCTTGCAGGTTGCCGTTGAAACGCACGCCGAACTGGTTCTCCGAACCGAAGCGCCGGCTCAGATCCAGATGCCCACCCACTTGCGAGTCGGAGGCGTAGCTGCCGGTGAATCGGGTCAGGTCTTCGTCCAGCGGACGCTTGGGCACGATGTTGATCACCCCGCCGACGCCACTGTTCGGCGAAATGCCGTACATCAGCGCGCCGGGGCCTTTGAGCACTTCGACCCGTTCGGCGTAATCGGTAAATACCCGATAGTTCGGCGCAACGCCGTAGACGCCGTCGAACGCCAGCTCACCCAGGTTGCCTTCGCCAATCGGGAAGCCGCGGATGAAAAACGAGTCGACGATGCCGCCCGTCTGCCCGGTCGAGCGCACCGAAGGGTCGCGTTCCAGCGCATCGGCGACGGTCACGGTCTGCAGGTCGGCAAGGGTTTTCGCGGTGTAACTGGTGACGCTGAACGGCGTGTCCATCACGTCCTTGTTGCCCAGCATGCCCAGCCGCGCACCACGCGCCACCTGCCCTCCGGCGAGGGTTTCCGGCAACGCCGAGGCGCTGTTGTAACGAGCGTTGATGTTGGTGGTATCGAGGGTCAGCGCGTCCTTGCTGTCATCGGCCGGCGCGCTGGGCGCGGCGTTCGATGTCTGGGCGGCGACGTCTGTCTGCCCGGAGCCGGCGGCCCAGGCGTTGGCGCTTCCTGCGACCAGAACGAAATTCAGCATGGCGGTACGCACAGCGAGTGTTAACACCCGCTCACCGCAAGGACGACTGACAACAGGCATGACGTGAGGATCCTTTTCATCGAGGGAAAATGGTAATCACTCCTATTGCCAGTCGATTTGCGAAAAAGTATCACCCGCAATCAGTTTTATTTTTTTTCGCCCGCTGCGGTCAGGCGTACAGGCGCTCCAGCGGTATCGCCACCACCGGCAACGCCGGGTCAAAGGCGTGCCGGGTGGTCTTGTACGGGAACATCTCGCCACGGGCGATGGTGCGGAAAATCCGCTCCACCTCGAACACTTGCCCGGTCTGCCAGTGCCGCACGCAGACCCGCGGATCGCCGTAGTCGAGCTGGATGCACGGCACCCGCTTGAGGCCCAGTTGCAGCGCTGCGGTGAAGCGGTGATTGCCATCCATCACGATGCCGCGCGAGCGCTCGACGATGATCGGCTCGAGCCAATGCCCGGCGCGGACAATCGACTCGCGCAGCAGCGTCACGTTGGCCGGATCGACCTGTTCGGACTGCAGCACTTCGCAGAGCGGCCGCAGCGCAATCTGATAACCGTGTGCCATGGTGATCTCCTGTGCGCCGTGATTCAGCAGGCATCGGCGCGAACAACCGACGCGTGCTGACGGGCGACGTCGAGCAGGCGCTGGGCGTGTTCGATCAACGGCAGATCGACCATCTCGCCATCGACCTGCACCGCATGGCTGCCGGTGGCCACGGCGCGCATCACCCGGTCGGCCCAGGCCAGCTGCCGCGAATCCGGCAGGAACGCGCGTTGCACCGTAGCCAGTTGGCCGGGATGGATGCACAGCTTGGCGCCGAACCCCAGCGAGCGGGCGTAATGCGCGTCTTTGGCAACCACCGCCAGATCGCTGATCGCCGGTGTCACGCCATCGATCGGCGCCGGCAGATCCGCGGTGCGCGACGCCAGCACGATGCGGTTGCGCGCGAACAGAAACGCCTCGGGAATCTGGCTGCAATCGATGTCCAGGGCGAAATCCAGCGAGCCGAACGCCAGGCGCGCCAACCCTGGAATCGCGGCAATCGCCTCGACCTGTTGCAACCCCTTGGCGGTCTCGATGATCGCGACGATGTGCAACTGCGGCTGCCACGCCAGCAGGCGCTCGACCACCGCCGACAACGCCTCGGGGCATTCGGCCTTGGGCAGGAAAATTCCATTGCAGCGTTCGGGATAGGGCATGTCGCTGAGCCACGTCAGGTCCTGGCGAAACAACGCACTGCTGACGCTGTTCAAGCGGATATAGCGTTCGCAGCCAACGCTCGGCGTGCTCTGCTGCCACGCCCAGATCGCCGCGCGGGCGGCGGCCTTGCTGTCCGGATGCACCGCGTCTTCAAGGTCGAGAATGATCGCGTCCGGCCCTGCTTCGACGGCTTTGGCAAAGCGCTCGGGACGGTTGCCCGGCACGAACAGGTAGCTGATCGCGCGCCGGGTTTTGCAGTTGAGTCGATCCGATTGCATGGCGTTGCTCCTTGGTGTGAACCAGTCGTGGTTTGGGAAGATTCCCGCAGCCCTTGAACGGGACTTTTCGCCTGCCGTTGCGGGGCTTGTCGCGACAACCGTTAACGCCTTTTCTATCAAGCAATTAACCGTTGTTTTTATTTGCGGGCGAACGAGTCCTTGAGCGTGTTAATACACGTTCATGGGTTCGCCTTGCGCTGGGCTTTATTCAAAAATATTTGAAAACCTTACTTGATAATCGTTCCTGTTCGCAATATTGTTCACGCCGCCAACAGAAACTATCCGCGTTTCAAAGCAAGTCAGTGACACCTGGAAAATACCGATCAGCTGATGTCACTTGAACATCAGTGCTGGTATTCCAAAGAGTATTGGCCGAGAACTAATGGCCAGTTAGCACATTCGTGCAAACCTTATGGATCGGGGTTCTTATGCAAGCGCTTGATGAATTATTTATGATGCCGGGTATTTCGGATCCAACACTTGCGTTCATTTGGCATCCGCCACCCATAGAAATAAAAACTCGTATCTGACGAGCAGCGACACTTCATGACTCGATAACGGCTTGTTGTCGACATTGCTATGGCGAAGTTATTTTTCCGCGCCAGAGGTTAACTATGCCTGGAATAAATACCGCAACTTCCGAGCAGGACCATAAAGTCCATCATCCGCTCATGTTACAGCCGTTGATCGACCCGGTTATTGCCACGTTTATCAAGCACTTCCCGAATACACTTGGTAATTTGCTGGAACAACATGGATCGCCTCTGAATCTGGTCTGGCCGCATGCGTTTGAAGCGAATACACAAGCGCTGGTGAATGTGTTGAAACGGTTCAACATTGCCCACGCAATCTTCTATGGCGCCAAGGCCAACAAGTCGCAAAGCCTGCTCGGCGCCGCCGCCAATTCAGGCATCGGTGTCGATGTATCGAGCCTTCACGAACTGCAGGACGCGCTACACGCTGCCATCCCCGGCGAGAAGATCTGCGCCACCGGACCGGCGAAAACGGCGCTGTTCCACCAAGCGCTGATCAGTGCAGGTTCGCTGATTTGCCTGGACTCGCTGGAAGAATTCGACCATTTGCTCAGTGTCATGCAGGCCCAACCAGACCCTTTGAAATCAAGGGTTCTATTGCGTTATCGACCAAAGAACAGCGGCAAAAGCCGTTTCGGAATGAGCGCTGAAGATCTGCTCGAATGCCTGCAACGACTGACTGGACACCCTGAGATTTTCCGCTTCGAGGGGTTTCATTTTCACCTCGGCGGCTACAGCTTCGAATGCCGCGTTGAAGCGTTCCGGGAAGTCACCGGATTCGTCGAAGCGGCACGGGAAATGGGCCTCGATCCGCAGATGATCGATATCGGTGGCGGGTTGCCGATTCGTTATGTCGAGCCCCGGATCTATGCCGGCTTTTTGCAGAACGACAATAACCCGAGCCACTATTACAATCAGAAAGTTCCGGCTGATTATTACCCCTACGGCAGCGATTTGACCGCACCGCAATGGCTGACATTATTCCTCGAAGCCGAACATTCGCCAGGACTGTCAATTGCCGCTTACTTGCAGCAGAAGTCCATAACACTGGCACTGGAACCGGGACGAAGTCTGGTGGACCAAGCGGCGATTTCGATCTTCCGCATCACCCGCACGAAAAAGCTCGCCGACAACAAAACTGTCATCTTTGTTGAAGGCAGTAGTTTCAGCGCTTGTGAAACCTGGTTCGCTTCGGAATATCTGGTTGATCCGCTGTTGATCAGCGCAGAGCCACGCCCCGCTGCCCCGAGCCAAGCCTATATCGCTGGACATAGTTGTCTCGACGACGACGTCATCAGTTATCGCTTGGTCAACTTCGCAACCCGCCCCGAAAGCGGCGACTTATTGGTTTATATCAATACCGCCGGTTATCAGATGGACTTGCTGGAAAACCAGTTTCATCGCCATCCCCTGCCCCGGCGGTTGACGGCGACCTGTTGTACGGAAGGTAACTATGCGTTCACACCTGACTACTGAAGGGACTATATAAATGATCTTGAATAAAGTTTCCGATCTTATCGGCAATACACCGATGCTGGCGATTGAAGTACCGGACACCAACGCCCGGTTGTTATTGAAAGTTGAAAAGAACAACCCCGGCGGCAGCATCAAGGATCGCATGGCGCGCAACATGGTGCTGGCGGCGCTCAAGTCCGGTCGGCTGAAACCCGGCGGCGTGGTGGTCGAGTCTTCGTCCGGCAACACCGGGATCGGTCTGGCCATGGCGGCGGTCGAGTTCGGTCTGCATTTCATCGCCGTGGTCGATCACCACGCCGCGCAGGACAAGATCGCGGTGATGAAGGCGCTCGGCGCCGACGTTCGTTTCGTCAAAGGCGCCTATCGCGAAGACGAAGTCGCTGTGGTCGAACGGCAACGAATGGCTGCCGAGCTCGCCGCAGAAATTCCCGGCGCGGTGTTCATGAACCAATCCGACAATGCCGCGAACGCCGGCGGCTACAGCGACTTCGTCCGCGAAACCGTGGCCCAGGCTGAAGGCCTGATCGGTGCGTATGTCGGTTGTGTCGGCACGGGCGGTTCGATGACCGGCATTGCGCGCGGCCTGAAAGTGCACAACCCCGACACCGTGACCGTCGGCGTCGAACCGGCCGGCTCGATCGTGTTCGGTCATCCGGGCTATCCCTATTACCAATCGGGCACAGGCACTCCGGCGGGCGACACCGTCGGCCTGGTCCTCGATTACAGCTGCATCGATCTGGGCGTGCAGGTCACCGACTCGCAAGCCTTCGAAACCGCACGCTACATCGCGCGCAACTTCGCCTTGCTGGTCGGCGGTTCCACCGGCGGGGCGATTTTCAAGGCGCTGGAGCTGATTCACAAAGGTGTGCTGCGCGGCAATGTCGTGGTGCCGATTGCCGATGGCGGTGAGAAATACCTGCACACCGTGTTCGACGATCAATGGCTGCAAGAGCGCGACCTGCTCGATCCGGGCATCGGCGCACAACTGGACATCTGGCTGGGCAAGACCCAATGGCTGGAATCCGCTTCCACGCCGCTGCAATTGAGCGTCGCATGACCCACCCTTCACACAGGAACGCCTCTCGATGAATCTGTTGAAAGTCGCCATTTGTGGTGGCGGCAGGACCGGCCATCTCAACGCCATTCTGTTCAAGCAACTGGCCGATGTGCAGGTGTCGCTGCTCACCCACAATCCCGAGGTCATCGAACAGCACGCACGGCAGATGCCGATGCAAGCGCTGTTGCCGGATGGCTCGTGCCTGAGTTCCCGCCTCGACCGGGTCACGGCGGATGCGCGTAGCGCGGTGGAAGATGCCGACCTGGTCATCATCACCGTGCCCGCTCACGTGCGCCAGCAAACCCTGCAAGCCATCGCCCCGCATCTGAGTGCAAGCAAACCGGTGTACGTCGGCGCGATTCCGGGCTTCTGCGGGTTCGACTGGCTGGCCGAGGCGACACTGCCCGAGCGGCCGAATGTGGTGATCTGGGGCATGAAGGATGTGCCGCACACCGCGTTCGAGCTGGCTCCGGGACGCTCGATCAAAATGGGCGGCGGCAAAAGCCAGTTGTACGTGGCAACCCACGCCCGTGAATCGCAGGCGTCGCGGCATCAGCTTCAGGCGATTCTCACGCGCCTGTACGGCCCGTGCGTGACGCTGCTTGAGCACTATCTGGAAATCACTCTGACGCCGGGCAACCCGATCATGCACAGCTCGGTGATCTACGGTTTGATCGGCCCGTACGGCCAGTGGCATCGCAAGATCTTCCCGCAGCGCATGTGCTGGTGGACCGAATGCCCGGAGCTGGGCGCGTACTTTCTCGAGCGCATGGACGAGGAAAGCCAGGCGCTCTGCGCGGTGATCAGCCAGCGTCTGGGCATTGATCTGTCGTCAGTGAAATCGCTGAAGCAGGAAATCGTCGAGGCCTACGGCGAGCAGATCCGCGACACCAGCAGCATGCTCTCGATCCTGCGCACCAATCAGGCCTACAACGACATTCTCGCGCCGATGGTGCCGGCCGCCGACAACCGCGCAGGCTACGTGATCGAGCGCGAAAGCCGTGCCTTCAACGAAGACGTCGCTTACGGCCTGGTGCTGTTGGTAGAGATGGCCCGGCGCTTCGAACTCAAGGTGCCCCACATCGAGGAAGTCCTGCAGTGGAGCGTGGCGTATATGCACGGTCTGCGCGATTCGGCCCTCGACTATTTCCCGCACCACTGGCCACACACGGCCAGCGCTGCGGCATGACCTTTCCATTCAATTTTCGACGAGCAGACCGCTGATATGGATGACTTCAAGACACTGATCGCCTACTCCCGCCGCAACGCCATGCGCCGTCTGGTGCGCTGCCTGTTTGCGGAAAACATTCTCGACCGTGCGGCCCTGAGCTTTTCCGCTGGCGGCAATCAGGCCACTTACCCGCTCAAGGGCGGTCGCGCCCACCTGGCGTTTTCCGACATTGCCAAAGGCCCGGCCGACACCATCGTCAACGACGGTGAGGTGGTGCTGGTCACCGACGAAGGCGTACGCCAGACCATCACCAGCCATCAGGACATGCTCGACGTGCTGCGCGACAGCTTCGATTTCGCGCCGACCGACGAAGGCGTGGCCGGGCTCAAGGCCGACATGGAAAACAGCCTGACCAATGACGCTCACGCCCGCCAGCACCGCCAGCAGTGGAATGCGCGGCTGCATCAGGCCGCTAAGGATCACGGGCTCGACAGCTTCACCGATTACCTGCGCCAGCACGCGAGCACCAAAGACGCGGCGATCCTGCTCGACCAGTGGGGCTCGCTGGAAGGCCATCCGTATTACCCGACCTGGAAAGCCCGGCCGGGCTTGAGCGATGAGGAAGTCGCGCAACTGTCGCCGGAGTTCAACGCGCAAGTGCCGCTGCGCATCGCCGCGTTGCGCGCCGAACATGCGCAAAGCGAAAGCATGCCGCACGTGAGCAGCTACCACGACTGGTTCGCCGCCAACTTCCCCGCGCAATGGGAACAATGGAAAGCCGCGCTCAATCGTAAGGGGCTGGATGAACGCGAGTGGCTGCCGCTGCCGATTCACGGCTGGCATTTGCAGGCCTACGTGCTAAAGACGTTCGCCGCGGAAATCGAAGCAGGAATCCTGATCACCGACGGCCCGGACCTGGCGACGCTGCCGACCATGTCGTATCGCACGATGATGCCGGTTCTGGACGTTTGCGCGCCGCTGATCAAGCTGCCGATCGCCGTATGGATGACCAGCGAACTGCGCAGCCTGCAAGCCAAATCGATTCACATGGGCCCGCGCATCAGCACGGTGATCAGCCAGATTCTGCAAGCCGAAAACGGCTTCGACCAACGCCTGGAAATCTTCCCGGAAGAGATCGGCGTGCGCTACAAGAACGCCGTCACTCAGGACGATCATCCCGGCCGACATTTGTCCGTGGTCTATCGCGCCAGTGCACCCGCGTTCGAACGCGCCGATGCTTGCCTGCCGATTACCGTGGCATCGCTGTTCACCCGCTTGCCCGGCAACGGTCGCCCGCTGTTCACCGATCTGATCGAACGTGACGGCGTCCGCGCCACTGCCGCTCAGGTTGAGAACTGGTACCGCGAATACGCGAAAGTGGTCACTCACCCGGTGGTGGCGATCTATCTGCTGTATGGCATCGGTCTGGAAGCGCATCAGCAAAACACCATGGTGCTGTTCTCTGCCGACGGCAAAGCACGCAGTCTGCTGATCCGCGATTTTGGCGATGGCCGCACCTATGCGCCGCTGCTCGAAGGTCGCGGCTACAGCCTGCAACCGCACGTCCAGCCGGGTATCCTGCCAACGGTGTTCAGCGGTGACATCGAGCCGGTGCGCATGTTTGTCCTGGATGCGGCGTTCCTCACGCACCTGCATGAACTGGCTTTGTGGCTGACCAAGGAGTATGGCTTGAACGACACGCGCCTCTGGCACATCCTGCGCGAGGAAACCGACCTCGCCTTCGACGCAGTGCGCGAGCGCGTCGCGCCGCAAATCTGGGAAACCGAGCACCGCGCGTTCGTCGAAGAGCCCTGGCCGACGCGTTCGTTGCTGCGCATGCACCTGATGCAGTACAGCAACTATCGTTTGCAACACACCCTGACCAACCCGCTCGCCAGCGTTTAACCGAGGCCGACTCATGTCCCATGCAGGTGCCATCCAGGGCTCACGTATACGAATCCTGATTTATCTTCTGTTCGCGATCCAGTTGGTGTCGATGGGCGCGATGGAAATGAGCGGGCCGTTCTGGCCTGTCCACCTGCGTGGGCTGACCGACTCCGAAACGGTTTTCAGCTTCGCCAGCATCGCCGTTTATGTCGGGCCGATGCTGGGGATTATTCTGACCAGTGCCTTCTGGGGCCGCATCGGTGACCGCTACGGTCACAAGCTGATGATGATCCGTGCGCTCGCCGGCTTGTCATTGACCCAGTTGGGGCTGGCCCTGTTCAGTGATATCTGGGCCATTCTGATTCTGCGTTTTCTGCAAGGCGCTTTCGCCGGTTACATCGCCCCGGCGCAGGCGTATGGCGTCAGTATCGAAGCGCCGTCGCGACGGGCGCGCCTTTTCGCGATCCTGCAGATTTCGACCAACGTCGGCTCGCTGCTGGGGGCCGTGGTCGGCGGGCTGATCCTCGATTACGCGACATTCTTCTGGATCAACATCATCGCTTCGGCACTGTGCGCGGTGTGTACGGTGATCGCCGCAGTGACGCTGCCGGACGTGCCACCGGTGAAAAAGGCCGTGGTCAGCGAAACCGCCACGCCCGCAAGCCGCGCCAGTCTCTGGCAAGGCTCGCCGTTGCTCTCGCTGCTCGGCGTGATGGGCATTCTGCTGCTCGCGCGCATGCTGCCGCAGACGTCGTTTTCGCTGTACGTGAGTTCGGTGTTCGAGGTGAGCAATTCGGTGGTCGGCCTGTGTTACGGCTTGCTCGCGCTGGGCTTCATTTTGTCGGCCACAGCGTGGTCGCGCTATTTCGAACACCGTGGTCAGCAGGACACTTTGCAGCGCATGACCTACGTGGTAATCGGCTGCATCGCACTGACCGCAGTGGCGGGCGTCACGCGTAATCCGCTGGTGTTTGTCGTGGCCTATTTCATCTGGGGCGTGTTGCTGGGCGCGACGACCCCGGTGCTGATGGCGCTGATCTCGAAAACCGCCGACAGCTCGCAGCAGGGTCATGTCCTGGGCATCGCGCAGGGCACCGCGCAATTCGCCTCGATTGCCGGGATATCGGCTGGCGGCCTGCTCAGTCAGGTCTACGGTCTGCAGTACACCTACCTGTTCGTGTGCCTGGCCTATGGGGTCGCGCTGATTCCGATTGTCGCCCTGCGTTACTGGCCGGCGGCGATGCAACCGAGCGCCGCACCGCCCGCGGACTGATCAAGGAGTGATGTCTTGAATATTGAACAACTGCGCGCCGACACTCCCGCCGTCGCGCAACTGATCCACTTCAACAATGCCGGCGCGGCGCTGATGCCGACGCCGGTGATCGAGGCCGTGACCCGGCATATCCAGCTCGAAGCCAGCCTTGGCGGCTATGAAGCCGCCGGGCAGCAAGCGGCCGGGATCGAACAGGTCTACGGATCGATCGGGCGCTTGCTCAACGCCGCGCCGGATGAAATCGCGGTGATCGAGAACGCCACCCGGGCCTGGGACATGGCCTTCTATTCCTTGCCGTTGCAACGCGGCGATGTGCTGCTGACGTCGGCCACCGAATACGCCGGCAACTACATTCCGTATCTGCAACTGAAACAGCAGCGCGGCATCGAGATTCGCATCATTGCCAACGATGAACACGGGCAGGTCTCGTTGCCGGCGTTGCAGACGATGCTCGAGGACGAGCGCGTGGCGCTGATCTCGCTGCCGGTCATCGCCACCAACGGCGGGCCAGTGCAGCCGATCGAACAGATCGGCGCCCTGGCCCGTGCGGCCGGCGTGCTGTATCTGCTCGATGCCTGCCAGGGCGCCGGGCAGATGCCGCTGGATGTGCAGAAGATCGGCTGCCACATGCTCACCGCCACCAGCCGCAAATACTTGCGCGGGCCACGGGGTATGGGTTTTTTGTACATCGAAAAAGCGCTGTGCCAGAACCTTGAACCGGTGTTTCTCGATCTGCACGCGGCGTCGTTGCAAAACGCCGACAGCTATACGGTCCGCGCCGATGCCCGGCGTTTCGAAAACTGGGAATGCAATGTCGCGGCGAAACTCGGTCTTGGTGCGGCGGTGGAGTACGCACTGGCGCAAGGCATCGAGCCGATGTGGCTGCGCATTCAGCAACTGGCCGATCATCTGCGTCAGCACCTGGCGCAGATCCCCGGTTTCACGCTGCAGGATCCGGGCATGAACAGGTCCGGTATCGTCACCTTCAGTCATCGTCACCACAGCGCCGCGCAGGTGCAACAGTGGCTGGCCGGGCGGGACAAGCGCATCAATGTCAGCACTTCGACGTTTCGCTCGACCCTGCTGGACATGCAGCATCGGGACTTGCTGGAAGTCAGCCGCGCCTCGCTTCACGCCTACAACACCGAAGCGGAAATCGACGCGATGATCGCCGCGTTGCGCGCTTTGCCGAAGCTTTGAAAGCGCAGGCCAATCGGCGCTTGCGTCGCACAGGCGTTGTAAACTAGCATTGGGAATACTTCTCAATTGCATGAAAATCTGCAGCCATGAGCCAAACCCTTCCCGCGAATAACGACCAGCACCTGCGCGCGATCGAAGCCCTGTACAGCGGCCATCACGGCTGGCTGTATGCGACGCTGAGAAAAAAACTGGGTAACGCCATGGATGCGGCGGATCTGGCGCAGGACACCTTCACGCGCATCCTCGCCTCCCAGGTCACGGTGATCGAGCAGCCGCGCGCTTACCTCAGCTGCGTGGCCAAGGGCATTCTGGTCAACTGGTACCAGCGCAAAGCACTCGAACGCGCCTATCTGGAGGCGCTCGCGCAGTTGCCTGCGCCCGAGGTGCCGTCGCCAGAATCGCGTTTCATGGTGCTGGAAACCCTGCATGAAATCGACGCGATGCTCGACGCCCTGCCGCCACTGGTCAAACGTGCATTCCTGCTGTCACAGATCAGTGGCTTGAAATACGACGACATTGCCGAGCAATTGGGCGTGTCGTTGATCACGGTCAAGCGCTACATGAAGCAAGCCTTCGTGCAATGCCTGTTGCTGGTGGAGTGAATGTTCGCCCGGCGCAGTGAAGCGCAACCCGCTCCTCAGGCATTGGAAGAAGCCGCGGATTGGCTGATGCGCATGAGCGAGCGCGAGCTCAGCGACCGCGAACGCGGCGAATGGGAGTTGTGGAAAGCCAGCAGCCCCGAGCGCACGCGCGCCTGGGCCCGTGCGCAATTGTTGCAGGGCAAACTCGGCGGCCTGCCGCCGTCCTTGGCCATGTCGGCCCTCGATCGGCCGAGCAGCCCGGAACGCCGCGCGGCGATAGGCAAACTGGCGCTGCTGCTGGCGTTGGCCCCGGCGGGCTGGGGTGGCTGGAAGCTGGCGCAGACCCAGCAATGGTCAGCCGATTACCGCACATCCGTTGGCCAACAACGCGAATTGACCCTGGCCGACGGCTCAAAAATCATCCTCAACACCGATTCCGCCATCGACGTGCTGTTTGATGCCAGTCAGCGCCTGATCCACCTGCGCGAAGGTGAAATACTGGTGCAGACCGCAGCGGACATTGCAGCCATGGCGCGGCCCTTTGTGGTCACCACCCGCCAAGGCCGGATGCAGGCGCTGGGCACGCGGTTTACCGTGCGCGCGCTGTCTCCACAGACGCACCTCGCGGTACTGGAAGGCGCGGTGAAAGTCGAACTCGCGGACAATCGCCAGCACACGCCACTGATCGTCAACGCCGGGCAACGCACCGATTTCTCCTCTTCGACCTTTGGCGCGCTCGGTGCGACCGACCGTTACGCCGGTGCCTGGAGCCAAGGCATGCTGATGGCCGACAAGATGCGCCTCGCCGATTTCGTCGCGGAACTGACGCGCTATCGTCGCGGTTTCATTCGTCTGGATCCAGCGATTGCCGACTTGCGCATTTCCGGTGCGTACCCGATCGGCGACAGCCAGCGCACCTTGAACATGCTCGCGCAAACCTACCCGATTCTGGTCAGCGGCCACTTGAATGGCTACTGGGTCATGCTCTCCCGCGCCTGAGCGGAAAAATAGTTGCCGCCGTGCTGATACTTTTTCCGCGCTCGGCTGGCTATGGGGGAGATGCATTTTTTCGTCCTGTTCATAGGCTCATCCATCCATGCCCGCTGCACGCCTCCTGCGCCCGGATCGTCCGTTCAAACCCGCTATTCGCAGTGCGTTGCTGAGCCTGGTCCTGATCGCTGTCGCCTGCCCGCTGGCCATCGCCGGCGAGCCTGCGCAACTGGACACGCTCGCCCTGCGTGTCTACGACATCCCGGCCGGGCCGCTCGGTGCGACCCTGTCGAGCTTTGCCGTGGACGCCGGCATTGCCCTGTCGTTCCAGCCGGCGCTGACCGACGGCTTGAGCAGCCCGGCGCTGAGCGGCCGCTACTCGACCCAGGAAGCGGTCAATCGCCTGTTGGCCGGCAGTGGTCTGGACATGGTGCGGCGCAGCGACGGCAGTTACACGCTGGTTGCGCGCCGGGTCACGCTGGATGAAACGGCGGTGATCGGCGCCGACCGGCGCAGCGACGCGCTACCGGCGGTGTATGCCGGCGGCCAGGTCGCCAGTGGCGGACGACTGGGCCTGCTCGGCAACACCGACGTGATGGACGCGCCGTTCAGTGTCAGCACCTACACCTCGGCGCTGATCAAGGATCAACAGGCCGTTACCGTTGGCGATGTGCTGGAACGCGACTCCTCGGTGCGCTCCACCGGGCAGACCGGCGGCATCGTCGACTCGTTTTTCATTCGTGGCTTTCCGGTGGGCGAAGGCAACCTCGGTGAACTGGCGTTCGATGGCGTCTACGGCGTCGCGCCGAACTACCGGGTCTTCACCGAATACGCCGAGCGCATCGAACTGGTCAAAGGGCCCGGCGCCCTGCTCTACGGCATGTCCCCTAACAATGCGGTGGGCGGCGTGATCAACGTGGTGCCGAAACGTTCGCTCGACGAAGACCTCAGCCGTTTCACCGCCAGTTACGCGATGAATGCGCAGCTCGGCGGGCATGTCGATGTCAGTCGGCGTTTCGGTGAAGAACGGCGCTTTGGCGTGCGCATCAATGGCAGCACGCAACTGGGCGACACGGCGATCGACAAGCAGTCGCGCCAGGTCAACATCGGCGCGATCGCCCTCGATTATCAAGGCGAGCGCCTGCGCACCAGCTTCGACTGGTTGCAGCAGAAAGAACGTTTCGATGCCGCCTCGCGGCCGTTTCTGATTGCCCCGGGCGTGGACATTCCCTCCGCCGCCAACGGCCGAACCAGCGTGAGCCAGGACTGGGGCTGGTCGAAAACCCGTGACACTTCGGCGCTGCTCAGCGGCGAATACGACCTCAGCGATGCGCTGACGGTGTTCGCTCATGCCGGCGGCGGCAAATCGGCGGTGGCGCGCATGTCCGACCAGACCCCGACCATCATCAACCCGGCAGGCGACACGTCTTCGACGCCCGGTTATTACAAATTCGAGGTCAAGCGCTACACCGTCGACACCGGTGCGCGGCTGCGTTTCGACACCGGGCCGGTCAGCCATCGCACCGCGGTGCAGGTCAGCCGTTATCGTGACGTGTTGTCACGAGGAATCATTTCTGCCGCGCCGATCCTGTCGAACATCTATCACCCGGTGGATCGACCCGAACCCTACATTCCGGAACCGGCCACGCCGAAAGTCTCCGAGAGCGAACTGACCGGCGTGGCCCTCGCCGACACCCTGTCGATCCTCGATGACCGCGCCCAGGTGACCCTCGGCGTGCGCCAGCAGAACATCAAATCGGACAATTACAACGCCAGCGGCGTGGTCACCACCTCCTACGACGACAGCCGCACTACGCCGCTGTTCGGCGCAGTCATCAAGCCCTGGGATCACGTCGCGCTCTACTACAACTACATCGAAGGCCTGAGCAAGGGCGACATCGCGCCCTCCACCGCCAGCAATGCGGGGGAGATCTTCGCACCGTATGTTTCGCGCCAGCATGAAGTCGGGGTCAAGGCCGACTACGGCAGCTTCACCTCGACCCTGAGCCTGTTCCAGATCACCAAGCCCAGCGGCGAACTGGCCGCCGGGGTGTTTTCGGTGCAAGGCGAGCAGCGCAACCGCGGCCTTGAGCTGAACGTGTTTGGCGAAGTGACGCCGGGCACGCGGTTGCTCGGTGGCGTGACCCTACTGGACGCCGAACTGACGAAAACCGCAGTGGCCGGCAATCGCGGCAACAAGCCGGTCGGCGTGCCGTCGGTGCAGGCCAACCTCTGGGCCGAATGGGACACCTCGTGGCTTGAAGGGCTGACCCTGACCGGTGGCGCCATCCACACCGGCAGCCAGTACGTGAATCAGGCCAACACGCAAAAACTCGATGACTGGACCCGCTTCGATGTCGGTGCACGTTACACCACGCGCATCGATGAGCGGCCGACCACGTTCCGCGCCACGGTGCAGAACGTATTCGATCAGGAGTACTGGTCGGGCGTCGCCTCTTACGGCGCGTTCTCCCAGGGCTCACCGCGCACTTTATTACTGTCGGCGACTGTCGATTTCTGAAACGTTCAGCGTGGCGGCGGCATGCGCCGTGGGCCGCGCTGACTTTGGCAAAGGTTGGACCATGGCGATTTTTGATCGACGCAACCAGGCGGTTGCTGCGCTGTTACTGGCAGGCCTGTTGAGCCTGTTTTCCCTGGCGCCGCGCAATGCTGACGCCGCTGACAGCGACACCGCACGCACCGAAGTCACTGACCTGCTGGGGCGCAAGGTGAAGGTGCATCTGCCGGTCAGACGAGTGATTCTCGGCGAAGGCCGGCAGCTGTATCTGGTCGCCGCACTTGATACACAGAACCCGATCGAACGCATCGTCGGCTGGCGCAAGGACCTGATCCAGTCTGACCCGGACACCTACAACGCGTACCTGCGCAAATTCCCCGCCATCGCGAAAATTCCCACTTTCGGCGGCTTTGAGGACGGCACCTTCGATATCGAGCAGGCCATCTCGCAACGCCCGGACGTGATCATCCTCAACATCGAGGCGCAGCACGCCACCGAGGATGCGCGTTACATCGAAAAGCTCGACGCCCTCGGCATTCCGGTGGTGTACGTCGATTTTCGCAACAACCCGATGCAGAACACCGAGCCGACCATGCGCCTGTTCGGCCAGTTGTTCGGCAAGGAGCAACGGGCCGAAGCGTTCATCGATTTTCGCAATCAGCAGATCCATCGCGTCACCGACGTCATCGAAAAACAGCACCCGCCTCGCCCGAGCGTGTTCATCGAGCGCATCGGCGGCTACACCGATGATTGCTGCCTGAGTTTCGGCAACGAAAACTTAGGCCTGTTCGTCGACATGGCCGGCGGCAACAACGTCGCGCGCGGCATCATTCCGACTACGTTCGGCCAGTTGAATCCCGAGCAAGTCATCGTCGCCAATCCGGCACACGTGGTGGTCACCAGCGCCAACTGGGAAGCGTTTGCCCCCGGTGGTCACTGGGTCGGTGTCGGCCCCGGCGCGGACATGGCGCAGGCGCGAAAAAAACTCGCCTGGTACACCCAGCGCCCGGCCTACGCCGGCATCAAGGCTCAGGAGCATCAAGCCTTCCACGCAATCTGGCACCAGTTCTACAACAGCCCCTACCAGTTCGTTGCCATCCAGCAATTGGCCAAATGGTTTCATCCCGACCTGTTCGCCGATCTCGATCCGGATGCGGCGTTCCGCGAACTGCATGAACGCTTCCTGCCGGTGCCGTACGAATCGGGCTACTTCGTCAGCCTCGGCGACACCGAGGTCAAGCCATGAGTTCGTTGACCGACACCGTGGAAGTGCAGCGCGAAACCTATCGCCGCCTGGTCCTGCGCAAGCGCCTGATCCTCGCCGGGCTGGTGTTTTTACTGCTGTGCAGCGTGCTGCTCGATCTGGCGCTCGGGCCGGCCAGCTACAGCCTCGGCGAAGTGCTCGGTGCGCTGTTTTCACCGGACAGCGCCTCGCCGCAAGTGCGCGTGGTGATGTGGGACATTCGCCTGCCCGTGGCGCTTATGGCGGTGGCCGTCGGCGCGGCGTTGTCGCTGGCCGGCGCACAAATGCAGACGATCCTCAACAATCCGCTGGCCAGCCCGTTCACCCTGGGCATTTCTGCCGCCGCCAGTTTCGGCGCCGCGCTGGGCCTGGCCTTCGGCGTCGCGCTGTTTCCGCTGGCCGCGCAATTCATGGTGCCGCTCAATGCGTTCATCATGGCCATGCTGTCGGCGCTGCTGATTCATTTTCTGAGCATGCGCCGCGGGGTCACCGCCGAGACCATTGTTCTGCTCGGCATTGCCCTGGTCTTCACCTTCAACGCGCTGTTGGCGCTGGTGCAGTTTTTTGCCACCGAGCAAGCCGTCGCCGCCGTGGTGTTCTGGACCATGGGCAGCCTGACCAAAGCCACCTGGCCAAAACTTGGCATCATCTGCCTGGTGATCCTCATCACCCTGCCGATTTTCGCCCGCCGCGCCTGGGCTTTGACCGCCCTGCGCCTGGGCGATGACAAGGCGGCGAGTTTCGGCATCAATGTGCGCAGCCTGCGCTTTCAGACATTGATCATGGTCAGTCTGCTCGCCTCGTTTCCCGTGGCATTCGTCGGCACCATCGGCTTCATCGGCCTGGTCGGCCCGCACATCGCGCGCATGCTGATCGGCGAAGACCAGCGCTTCTTCCTGCCGGCCTCGCTGCTCACGGGGGCGCTGATCCTGTCGGCCAGTTCGGTGGTCAGCAAGACCCTGATCCCCGGCGCGATTTTCCCGATCGGCGTGGTCACCTCGCTGATCGGCGTGCCGTTCTTCATTTCACTGATTCTCGGCGGGAAGAAAAACTCATGGTGAAGCTGCAGCTGGACAATCTGGGTGCCCGCTATGGCCAGCGCGAGATCATCCGCGGCGTCTCCACCGCGGCGTTTCTTGGCGGTCAGGTGGTGGCGGTGGTCGGGCCGAATGCGGCCGGCAAATCGACGCTGTTCAAACGCATGGCGGGACTGATCGACGGCCCCGGCCAAGTGATCCTGCAGGACTCGAAAAAAGGCCCGACGGGAATCAGCTACATGCCCCAGGGCCTGAACGCCAGCGCCCGCCTGACCGTGTACGAATCAGTGCTGCTGGCGCGCAAGCAACTGACGCCGGGCTGGGTTGTGCATGACGACGAGCTGAAACTGGTCGACGACATTCTCGCGGCGCTGGGCATCACCGCCCTGTCATTTCGCAACCTCGGTGAACTCAGTGGCGGGCAGCAGCAACTGGTATCCATCGCGCAGACGCTGGTACGCGAGCCGGAAATCCTGCTGATGGACGAACCGACCAGCGCCCTCGACATGCATCGGCAAGTGCAAGTGCTGAAGTTCATGCGCAGCCTGGCGCGCCAACGCGAGGTGATCGTGTTCATCGCCATTCATGACTTGAATCAGGCGCTGCGGTTTGCCGATCAGGTGCTGGTCATCGCTGACGGCACCACCCAGGGCAGCGGCCCGAGCAGTGAGGTGATCACCGAGCAGATGCTGCGCAGCGTGTACAAGGTCGAAGCGCGGATCGAACAATGCAGCCGCGGGCTGCACCATATTCTGATCGACGATATCGTCTGAGGCGCAGCGCTCAGGGATCGACCTGGGCCATCAGCTCCGGCACCGATTCCGGCCGGCGCGCGTAACGCTGGGCCAGCACTGCGCAGACCATCAGCTGGATCTGATGGAACAGCATCAGCGGCAGGATCAGCACGCCGATGGTGCTGCCCGCGAACAGTACCTGCGCCATCGGCACGCCGGTGGCCAGGCTCTTTTTCGAACCGCAGAACAGAATGGTGATGCGGTCCTCCTGATTGAAGCCAAATGCTTTGCCGAGCAGGATCGACGCCAGCAGCACCAGCGCCAGCAGGATGCAGCAGACCACGATCAGCCCGAGCAATTCGAACAGCGGAATCTGCTGCCAGATGCCCTCGTTGACCGCCTCGCTGAACGCGCCGTAGACCACCAACAAAATCGAACCCTGATCGACGAACTTCAGCCAGTTCTTGTTGCGCCCGACCCAGGCGCCGATCCAGCGCCGGGCGATCTGCCCGGCAATGAATGGCAGCAGCAACTGCACGCTGATTTTCACGATGGCATCGAGCGTCGAACCACCATCACCGTGGACGTTGAGCAACAGCGTAACCAGCAACGGCGTCAGGAAAATCCCGAACAGACTCGATGCCGCCGCGCTGCAGATCGCCGCCGGAATATTGCCCCGCGCCAGCGACGTGAAGGCAATCGCCGATTGCACCGTCGCGGGCAACGCGCACAGATACAGCATGCCCATGTACAGCTTGTCACCAATCAACGGTGACAGCACAGGCTTGAGCGCCAGCCCCAATAGCGGGAACAGCACGAAGGTCAGACCGAACACCAGTAGGTGCAGGCGCCAGTGGCCGGCACCGGCGATGATCGATTCGCGGGACAGTTTGGCGCCGTGCAGGAAAAACAGCAGCGCGATGGCGAGATTGGTCAGCCAGCCGAAACCGACCGCGACCTGGCCGCTGGCCGGCAGAAAACTCGCCAGCAGGACCACGCCGATCAGCGTCAGGGTAAAGTTGTCGGGCAAAAAACGGGGGCGCGTCATGGTATTCATCCGGGGGTTGCCAGTGCTTGCCGACGACTCTAACGTGACTGGCAATTACCGACTAACGCCGAAGAGCCGCAAGATGCCGCCTAAAGGACAGACCAACAGCGTTCGCCGCAGTATTCCCGGGTTGCCCAGCCTGCCGCGGCCGCTGTACGGCAGAACCGAATCACTGCCCAATCGCGCCCTGACCCGCCGCCACAGTCACCCGTGGGTTCAGTTGTCCTACGCGATTCAAGGCGTGCTCGAAGTGCAGACCAGCGCCGGGCGTTTCGTCGCCCCGCCGGAACGCGCCGTGTGGATTCCCGCCGGTGTACCGCACCGGGTATTCAGCGCGCCACACACGGAAATGCGCAGCCTGTACATCGATTGCAGCGTTTCGGCCTGGGCCGCCGGGCACTGCCATGTGTTGGCCGTCAGCGATCTGCTGCGCGAACTGATTCGTGCGTTCAGCCAGGTGCCGGTCGAATACGACGAGAACGGCGCCCACGGGCGTCTGGCGCAAGTGATCCTCGATCAACTGGCCGAAGCCCCAGCGATCGACCTGATGTTGCCGCTGCCGCAAGACCCGCGTTTGAAGCAGATCTACCAGAGCCTCGAACAGCACCCGGAACAACAAACCACGCTCAGTCACTGGAGCGCGCAGTTCGGCATCACCGAAAAAACCCTCACCCGCCTGTTCCTGCGCGACACCGGCCTGACCTTTCGCGCCTGGCGCCAACGCCTGCGCCTGCTCGGCGCGCTGACGCCACTGGAAAAAGGCGAACGGGTGACCGATGTTGCGCTGGCGTGCGGGTATGACTCAACGTCGGCGTTCATTGCAGCGTTTCGGCAGCAGTTTGGGCAGACGCCGGGGGAGTTTTTTCGATGAAAGTTTCGGTACATTATCAGTGCGGACTTTGATAGCACCGCTTCATAGATTTGTCCCAGATCAAAAACGCAAAAACCCCCGAAAACATGCTTTCCAAATTAAAGCAACTGTTATATCTGACAGTTGCCCAATCATTTAGCCCCGCGCAATATCCTCCGAACAAAGAACTCATAGAAAACTAACTCTTCACTGAAGGAGTAGATCGTGGCCGGCTTAAAACGTACCCAGCAAAAAATCGACAAGAATAATAACCCAACCAAGACAGAACCTATCGGAAGCGGAATATTCAAAGCCGTAATTTCGCCTTGCTATCTCGAAGACGATGATTTTGAGGCGACTGAGTATCAATGCGAATCTTTGACCCCCGAAAAATTCAGTGTCATCGGAAGAAGCACCAAACTTAACGAATTCAAGTTTATTTCCATCGTGCTTCCTCGATATATACCGAACGGTACGCATCGGATCGTGAAACCTCAAGTTGAAGGCGTGCACGCTGCGCTTATATTTTCCATGGTTAGTAAAAATGCTAAAAGTGGGACATTGACTATCAACCGCACAGAGGACAATGTCGACGTAAGATTCGAATTTATTTTTGATAATGAAGGCACAACTCATACTGTTGTAGGACGCGTGTACGTGAAGCCCACCGGCCCTGGTTGATTGATACCATGCCAAAGTCAAGCCCTCACATCAGGCTATTAGCCTCATTATTTATAATTGCTCAATAGCCTGATCAATTATTTATTGCCCATTCCTTGCCACCCATGGTGATCCGTTGCCCTTTACTTCGTTTTTTCCGAACTATCCTTCCGAAATAAACGATTTTTCCTGCGCATAAATCCGTCGTTAGCATGGCCCTGTCTGACCTCAAGCCCATCGACAGGGAGCGTGACATGCCAGCGACCAACCTTAATATCGGCGAACCGTGGATGTGGGGCGCCTTCATCGTTTTTGTGCTGGCGATGCTGGCACTGGACCTGTTCGTGTTTGGCGGGCGCAAGGCGCATCGGGTGTCAGTGCGCGAAGCGCTGGCCTGGGTGATTGCCTGGTGTCTGCTGGCGCTGAGCTTCGCCGGTTTGCTCTGGTGGTATCTGCACGGCGAATTCGGCGGCGAGATCGCCCGGCAGAAAACCCTCGAATTCCTTACCGGTTATTTGATCGAGCAATCGCTGTCGATCGATAACATGTTCGTCTTCGTGATGATCTTCAGCTACTTCGCCGTGCCACCGGAATTGCAGCGACGGGTGCTGTTGTACGGTGTCCTCGGGGCGATCGTGATGCGCGCGGTGATGATCTTCGCCGGGGTGTGGCTGGTGTCGCAGTTCGAGTGGCTGCTGTATGCGTTCGGGGGGTTCCTGATCATCACCGGGATCAAGATGCTGGTGTTTGCCGAGCAGCAACCGGATCTGGATAAAAACCCGCTGCTGCGCTGGGTCCGTAGCCATATGCGCATCACCAGTGGCTTTCACGGCGAACGTTTTTTTATCGTGCAGAACGGTGTGCGCTGGGCGACGCCGATGTTTCTGGTACTGGTGCTGATCGAGGCCAGTGACCTGATGTTCGCGGTCGACAGCATCCCGGCCATTTTCGCGGTGACCACCGACCCGTTCATTGTCTTCACTTCGAACATCTTCGCGATCATGGGATTGCGCGCGCTGTACTTCCTGCTGGCGGACATGGCTGACCGCTTTCATTTGCTCAAATATGGATTGGCGATCGTGCTGGTGTTCATCGGCGGCAAGATGGTGCTGATGCCGTGGTTCCACATGCCGGTGGAATGGTCGCTGGCGGTCGTGGGCGCGGTGATTCTGGGCTCGGTGTTGCTGAGCCTGGTCATCACCCGAAATGCTGAACGCAGCACCGAATGACACACCACAAAACCCTGTGGGAGCGAGCCTGCTCGCGAAGGCGTCGGACCAGTCAACATCGAAGTTGAATGACACACCGCTTTCGCGAGCAGGCTCGCTCCCACATTTGGATTGCGGTGATTGTTACTTGTCAGACTTGATGCTGGTCCATACACGGGTCCGCACGCGTTCGAGTTTCTGCGGCAACGGCTGAACCACGTAGAGCTTTTTCAGTGCCTCAGGGGTCGGCGTCAGGTTCGGGTTGTCGGTGATTTCCTTGTTGATCAACGCCAGCGAATCCTTGTTCGCGTTCGGGTAGCCGAGGAAATCACTGATTGGCGCAATCACCTTCGGGTCGAGCAAGTGGTTGAGGAATTCGTGGGCCTCGGTAACGTTCTTCGCGCTCTTCGGAATGGCGAAGGTGTCGAACCAGATCGGCGCGCCTTCCTTCGGCAAGCGCCAGTCGACCACCACACCATTGCCCGCCTCTTTGGCGCGGTTGCCGAACTGGTAGAAGCTGCCCGAGTAACCGATGGCCACGCAGATATCGCCGTTGGCGATGTCGGTCATGTACTTGGCCGAGTTGAAATAGGTCACGTACGGGCGAACCTTGAGCATCAGCGCTTTGGCTTTCTCATAATCGGCGGGATTCTGGCTGTTCGGGTCGAGGCCGAGATAGTGCAGCGCCAGCGGCAGGATTTCCGTCGGCGAATCGAGCATCGCCACGCCGCAGGATTTGAGCTTTTCCATGTTTTCCGGTTTGAACACCAGATCCCAGCTGTCCACCGGCGCGTTGTCGCCCAGCGCCGCTTTGACCTTGGCCGGGTTGAAACCGATCAACACGGTGCCGACCATGTAAGGCACGCCGTATTGGTTGCCCGGATCGTTCTTGCCCAACAGTTTCAACAGTTCCGGGTCCTGATGGCTCCAGTTCGGCAATTTCGACTTGTCGAGTTTCTGGAACACGCCGGCCTTGATCTGTGTTTCGAGGAACTGGTTCGACGGCACCACCAGATCGTAACCGGAGTTGCCGGTGAGCAACTTGGCTTCCAGCGATTCGTTGGTGTCGAAGGTGTCCCAGGTCACTTTGATGCCGGTTTGCGCGGCGAAATCCTTGGGTACGGCGGGCAGGATATAATCGGCCCAGTTGTAGACGCGCAGTTCGCGTTGCTCGGCCTGGACCGCGCTGGCCAACAGCGTCAGCCCACACACAGTAGCACCCAGAATACGTTTCATCGTGACCATGGTTGTTCCCCGAAAGCGGCGTGAGTTCGATGGTTTTTATGTTCTGTACACGGCAGTGGCCGAAAGAGCGGCCAAGGGTAATAAGGTCGAGCGTTTCGTTGTGGCTTTGATTCTTGCCGAGAGCGCCAGGGGATCACAGTGGGGCATCGGCCAAAAGGGGATCGATATGGCCAATTTAGATGACCGCCGGGATGCGCAACGACAATGCCCGGCACAGGGCCGGGCATTGATTGAACAGCGGATCGACTTAAGCCGTATCAGTCACCTTAGTCGGTATACCCTAACTTCGCCGCCCTGCTCTGCTGCGTTTGGCCACGGGTCGCCAGGCAGTAATACAGCGGCACTGTAACTACCAGGCCGACCAGCCACGAAAGGTCAGCGCCCTCGACCAGATTGGCGTAAGGCCCGACGTACAGCGAGGTGTTGGCGAACGGCAACTGCACGATGATGCCGATGAAATAGGCAATGATCGCGTGCAGGTTGAAGCGACCGTAGATCCCGCCATCGGCGCGGAAGATCGAGCTGATGTCATAGCAGCCGCGCTTGATCAGGTAGAAGTCGATCAGGTTGATCGAGGCCCACGGCACCAGCACCAGCAACAGCGCCAGAATCAGCCCGATGAACTGCGAAATGAAATCCGCCGATGCGCCCAACGCGACCACGCAGCAACCGGCGAGCACCACGCTCGACAACACCACGCGCACCTTGATGCTTGGCGTCCACTGGCTGGCAAAGGTCTGGATCGAGGTGATGATCGACAGCACCGCACCGTACAGATTCAGCGCGTTATGGCTGATGATGTTGAGCAGAAACAGCACCATCAGAATCGGCCCCAGCCAACCGGTCGATTGCTTGACCGCCGCCATCGCTTCGGTGCCTTCCGGGGTCGCCAGCACCGCAACGGCGCCGAAGGCAAACGACAGAATGGTCCCCAGCGTCGCGCCCAGATAGGTCGCCCAGAACGGCTTGGCGATACCGATATCGGCCGGCAGGTAGCGCGAATAATCGGACACGTACGGCGAGAAGCTGATCTGCCAGATGATCCCCAGCGACACCGTCGCCAGCCAGCCGGACAGATTGAACCTGCCACGGGTGAAGAAGTCGACGGGCAAGTCATTGGCGAAGATGTAAATGAAGCCGGCAAGCAACGCGCCGCCCATCACCCAGGTACCGATGCGGTTCAGCGTGTGGATGAAGTTGTAGCCGATCACCCCGATCGCCGTGGCCGCCAATGCACCGATCAGAATGCTCAGCGGCGCCGGCACCGACGGCGCAATACCGACGATCGATTTGCCCGCCAGGACAATGTTGGAAATGAAGAAACCGATGTAGATCAGCGCCGCAAAGAACACGATCAGCAGCGCGCCGTACCGGCCGAACTGACCGCGACTCTGGACCATCTGCGGAATGCCCATGCGCGGGCCCTGGGCCGACGCCAGCGCAATCACCAAGCCGCCGATCATGTGCCCCAGCGCAATCGCCAGCAGCCCCCAGAACAAATCAAGATGGAACACCTGAACCACCATGGCGCCGGTGACGATGGGCAGTGGCGCAATGTTGGTGCTGAACCAAAGGGTGAACAGGTCGCGGGCCTTCCCGTGGCGTTCCGCGAGTGGGACGTAATCGACCGTGTGATTCTCGATCAACGGATCTTGCCGGGACATCTGGGACATATGAATGAACTCGAGTTTGTCTGTTCTTATCTTTGTATGAAGCCAAACCGGGGGGACTCTTTGGTCGCCCCTCAGATGCAGACCATATTATGGTATTCCAAACATTTCACAAGACTGATCCGTGATTTAACGCGCCATCTGATACGCCATCCTCGCCCAAAGCGCCGCCGGCAAACCAGCCGAAAGCCCCGTAAATATTGAGTTTCCGACGAACGTGGCACGTTTATCGGTTCAGCTTGAAAGACCTTGCAAACGCAAAATTCTGGTATACCATCAGACCATTAGATAAACAAAAACCCGCTGCACACACTCGAGGAATGACCAATGATCGATGCTGCCATTTACAAACAAGTCATGGGCTCGTTCCCGTCCGGCGTCACTGTGATCACCACGCTCGACGATGACGGCCAGATCGTCGGCCTGACCGCCAGCGCCTTCAGCTCGCTGTCGATGGACCCGGCACTGGTGCTGTTCTGCCCCAACTACAGCTCTGACTCCTACCCCGTGCTGATCAAGAACAAGCGCTTCGCCATTCACGTTCTGTCTGGCGGCCAGCAAAGCGAAGCCTACGCCTTCGCCCGTAAAGGCAAGGACAAGGCGCAAGGCATCGAGTGGACGTTGAGTGAACTGGGCAACCCGATCCTCGCCAATGCGACAGCGGTGATCGAGTGCGAACTGTGGCGCGAATACGAAGGTGGCGACCACGCGATCATGGTCGGCGCGGTGCAAAACCTGATCGTGCCCGAGCAAGTGGCCGGGCCACTGGTGTATTGCCACGGCAAGATGGGGGCGTTGCCGGTGCTGGTTTGATCACAAGCGCTGATCAACACTCACCCCTGTGGGAGCTGGCTTGCCAGCGATGAGGTCAGTTCAGTCAATGACGCTATTGGCCGGGCTGACGCTATCGCTGGCAAGCCAGCTCCCACAGGTACGCGACCGTCAGTTAGTGTGTACGAAACCGGCTCACCAACTGATTCAACGTCTGCGACAGCGCCGTCAGATTCTGCGCATCCTCACGGGTCGAATCCGCCAGACTCGCCACCAACTGCGCATCACCATGAATCTGGCTGATATGCCGATTGATATCCTCGGCCACCTGATGCTGCTCCTCTGCCGCCGTGGCGATCTGCGTGTTCATGTCGCGGATCACATCCACCGACTCGCGTATTAACTCAAAACTCGCCCGCGCCTCGTTGATCGACACCACGGTTTCCTGCGACACCTCGAGACTGGCATGCATCTGCTTGCCCATCTGATGGGTGCGCCGCGCCAGATTGCCCAGCAGTGCATCGATCTCGCCGGTTGAATCCGAAGTGCGCTTGGCCAATGCACGAACCTCATCGGCCACCACCGCGAACCCCCGCCCCTGCTCGCCCGCGCGCGCCGCTTCAATGGCGGCGTTGAGCGCGAGCAGGTTGGTCTGCTCGGCGATCGAGCGAATGGTGCCGAGGATCGACTGGATATCGTTGCTGTCCTGCTCCAGTTGCTGCATCGACTCGGCGCTGTGACCGATTTCCTCGCTCAGACGGCCGACATTGCTCACCGCCGCATCGATCTGCTGCTGCCCGGTATGCGCTTGACGCTGGCCGTTGTCAGCCGAGTCTGCGGCCTGACTGCAGGAGCGCGCGACTTCATTGGAAGTGGCGACCATTTCGTGGAACGCGGTCGAGACCATGTCCACCGCCTCGCGCTGACGCGACGCGACTTCAGCCATCTCTGCCGAGACTTCCGTGGCGCTGCCGGAGCTGCTGTGGATCTGCCCCGCCGCCTGGCCGATGCGCTGAATCAAGGTGCGGATCGCTTCGAGAAACTGGTTGAACCAGCCGGCCAGTTGCGCCGTTTCGTCCTGCCCGCGCACTTCCAGGCGTGCGGTCAGATCGCCCTCACCCTGGGCGATGCCTTCCAGACCACTGGCGACACCGCGAATCGGCTTGACCATCAACCCGGCAAACCACGCCCCGGCCATGGCAAACAGCAGCGCGCAGACGACAGCGATGATGCCGATGATCCAGGTCAGCCGCGTGGCCCCGGCCATCACTTCACTGGCTTTGACCAGCCCGACAAACCGCCAGCCCAGCGCCTCGGACGGCCAGACCAGCGCCATGTAGCGCTCGCCGGCCAGTTCCACTTCAACCAGGCCTTTGCTCGCTTCGGCCAGTTGCCGGTAGCCATCGCCCAGTTCGGTGAGTTTCTTGAAGTTGTGCGCCGGATCGCTCGGATCGACCAACACGGTGTTGTTGGCCTCCATCAGCATCAGATAACCGCTGTCGCCGAGGCGGATCTGCTTGACCAGATCGGTCAGTTGCTTGAGCGAAACGTCGATATTGACCACGCCGGCATTGCTGCCCAACTGATTGTTGAAGCTACGCACGGTGCTGACCAGCACCACGTCATCGGCCGCCCAGTAATAGGCTTCGGTGCGCAAGGTTTTGCCGGGATTGGCCATCGCGGTTTTGTACCAGGGCCGCGTGCGCGGGTCGTAATTGGCGAGTTGCGCATCGCCCGGCCAGAACAGGTAACCGCCCTGCTCGGTGCCCAGCGACAGATAGGTGTACGCCGGATGCGCCTTGGCCAGCCCGGCAAACAGCTTGAACAACTGCTGATCCTGCGGCCCCATGGGCACTTGCGCGGCATCGCTGCTCAGATAGCGTTTGAGGCTGCCGTCGATGCTCTGCAATTGCGGATGTTCGGCCAGATAAGCGACGTTCTGGCTGATCCCCTCAAAGAACAATTGCATCGCGTTTTCGACCTGACGCACTTCGCGCCCGGTGCTGTCGACGAAAGTGTCCCGCGCCCCATCGCGGACATTGAGAATGATCAGCGCCGCCACCAGCAACACCGGCAGACTGGCGATCACGGCGAATGCCATGGTCAGTTTTTGTTTGATGTTCATCTGTTGCGCCTTCCTTGTTCGAAGTGTCGGTCAGAAATATTTTGCGGATATCCCGTATTATGGTATACCAATATTCAATCAACCGACCAGCCGTCCTCGAAGGCGTGCCTGAATGGTGATAAAACTCGCGAGCGTCCCGCGCTCACGGCAGTTCGACAGGCCAGCACACGACCGGCCAATGACAAAAGACTCGAGGTAGCGTCATGAAATTTTCCCTGTTCATCCACATGGAACGCTGGGACGAAAGCGTCAGCCACCGCCAACTGTTCGAAGACCTCACCGAACTGACCCTGATGGCCGAGGCCGGCGGTTTCAGCACCGTGTGGATCGGCGAACACCACGCCATGGAATACACCATCTCGCCAAGCCCGATGCCGCTGCTGGCCTACCTCGCAGCGAAAACCACGACCATCCACCTCGGCGCTGGCACCATCATCGCGCCGTTCTGGCACCCACTGCGCGTCGCCGGCGAATGTGCCCTGCTCGACGTGATCAGCAACGGCCGCATGGAAGTCGGCCTCGCCCGTGGCGCCTATCAAGTCGAATTTGACCGCATGGCCGGCGGCATGCCCGCTTCCAGCGGCGGCCAGGCCCTGCGCGAAATGGTCCCGGTGGTCCGCGCCCTGTGGCAAGGCGACTACGCCCACGACGGCGATATCTGGAAATTCCCCACTTCAACCAGCGTGCCGAAGCCGATCCAGAAGCCCAACCCGCCGATGTGGATCGCCGCCCGCGACCCGGACTCGCACAACTTCGCCGTGGCCAATGGCTGCAACGTGATGGTCACGCCATTGATGAAGGGCGACGAAGAAGTCGTCGACCTGAAAAACAAATTCCAGACCGCACTCGACAACAACCCCGACGTACCACGCCCGCAATTGATGGTGCTGCGCCACACCCACGTGCACACCGCCGACGACCCGGACGGCTGGAAAGTCGGCGCGAAAGCCATCTCGCGTTTCTACCGCACCTTCGACGCGTGGTTCGGCAACAAGCAAACCCCTGTCAACGGCTTCCTTGCGCCGAGCCCGGAAGAAAAGTTTGCCGGACGTCCGGAGTTTGAACTGGAAAGCCTGCACAAGACGGCGATGATTGGTACGCCGGAAGAGATCATTCCACGGATCAAGTACTACCAGGAACTGGGCGTGGATGAGTTCAGTTTCTGGTGTGACAACAGCTTGCCGCATGCGGAGAAGAAGAAGTCGCTGGAGCTGTTTATCAAGCATGTGGTGCCGGCGTTTCGTTGAGTCACTGCTGATTGTTTGCCCTAAATAAAAAAGCCCCGAGCAGTTCGGGGCTTTTCAGTTCAGCACGGCAGGGAAAACGGGGGTAAACGGGGACAGACCACGTTTCGGTTTACATTCTAAATGTGGTCTGTCCCCATTCCTCCCTCTCGCTGGGAATGTCACTTGCGTGCAGCTAACTTAACTCAATTGATTTCAACTGCCCTTCCTCATCACACAAAATAACTACTGTGCCGTAGGGGCAATCCAGCGTTATTACTTTATCCTTATACTCTTCATCAACAATCCTAGATGCCTTGCGAGTAGCGCTGTCAAATCTAATCTCTAGAAAATAACCCTCTCCATTAGCTTGATTTGGCATGGCATCTTTATTGCCTCAGGGAAACGGGGGACAGACCACGTTTTCGGTTTACATTCTAAATGTGGTCTGTCCCCCTTCCTCCCTCTCGCTGGGAATGTCACTTGCGGGCAGCTAACTTAACTCAATTGATTTCAACTGCCCTTCCTCATCACACAAAATAACTACTGTGCCGTAGGGGCAATCCAGCGTTATTACTTTATCCTTATACTCTTCATCAACAATCCTAGATGCCTTGCGAGTAGCGCTGTCAAATCTAATCTCTAGAAAATAACCCTCTCCATTAGCTTGATTTGGCATGGCATCTTTATTGCCTTGCTCAGACAAGATTGTTCGAATTTCCTCAATATGAATTGACGCCATAAGCCCTCCGCGCACTTAAGGTAACGGGACAAAATCGCCTTTACCTAACGAAAAAACGGGAACAGACTACGTTTTCAGTTTACGCTCTAAACGTGGTCCATCCTCATTTATCCCCATTTATCCTTATCAATATTTCTTGGCGTAGCCGCACACTATAAAAATCGAAGCTTCCAATAATCGTCACCGCACTCTACCCAGTAATTTTCGCTCGTAGGAATCAAAAAACTGAAATCATAAAATTGAGAGACCCAATCAGAATGAACATAATTCTCATGGGATCGCCCATCATCCATATGCATGAAGATTTTACGATCAAAGTTTATATAAATAAAGGAAGCCGAGACCTAATAATATTTGCACGCCTAAACAAATCAGAGTCCAAGCCATTGCCACTGAGAAAATAATCTTCGACTCGTGCAAAGACAGTCTTGTCTACCCCCAAAAACCCCTGCAACTCAGATGACGGTAGAAGCTTCGCACTTCCGCCATTTAAATATGTGAGGAAATTTCCGGCTGTCAAAGTTAAAACTCCGCCTCTAAAGCTCAGGCTTGACCGCTCATATTGCTCCTGAGTGATGGTGCCATTTTTTAGAGAGGCGCGCAGACTCAGCTCCACATCAATAGTAAAGTTACGCTTCTCATCAATGACCCAAAAACATATTCCAGAATGAACAAAAAAACCGATGCTTTTTTCTCCGCCCCATAAGTCATCAAACAACTCTTGATTCACTGTCATTTTTTGTATTCCCTCACAAACTCTTCTTGCGTATAAACGCAATCATTACTTAATTATTTTCAAGCAGTTAATAAAACGGGGAGAGACCACGCTTTCGGATTCATATACCTAACTTGAGGCAAACCTTTTTAACAAAAATGGTTTGTAATCCGCAGGAGCAACTTCAATCAACGATTCAGATTTAACACCTCGAACGACTGAATGGTCAACTATAGACTCTACAAAATAATAGAGCTGACCTGGATTTGCGCCAAGCTGTCTTTCATTAGTTAACAAGAACTCTTTAACAACCGCGCTCGATACTTTCTCGACCAAGGCACGACCTAAAATTTCATAAGCCGAGATAAATAGCGAGTGGAAAACGGGGACAGACCACGTTTTCCATTAAATGGTCGGTTTTTTCGGCCGTCCCGGCCTCCCTCGCTGCACGCGGCGACCGATCATTGCCTCGACATCATCAGCAAACTTTGAACCGCCAAATACGTTATTTCCATTGGTCGCGTCACGAATCTGGTCAACCAATCCTGACTCTAAGTCATTTTTGAACAGTTCGCGATAAGCATCTGCCGGTTGCCCGCCCTGCCCTCCAAGCGCCAAATACTGAGCATGAGGAGTAACAATGTGTGATCGCTCTGATTGTGCGTTAACACGGTAACTTGACCAGCGATATTCTGACGGATGATTTACCATTTTAGCTCTGACGGGATTCATTTCGATGTATCGAGAACAGCACAAAAAATATCGTTCATTCTCAACAAGGCATGAACGATACCGGCCTTCCCACAAACTTCCGCTTCGATTATACGTACGATTTATATATTGGGCGTATCTTTGCCCGACACCTTTCATCAGCAGGCTTGCGCTGTTGGCATTATGAGGACTGACTAATAAATGTATGTGATTGGTCATTAAGCACCACGCATGAATATCACAATCATTTTTAGAAGCCTGCTCGACCAAAAGCTCAAGATAAAAAAGGTAATCTTCCTCGGCAAAGAAACAGACAGATCTATTGTTTCCTCGCTGAATCAAGTGGAGCGGTACGCTTGGTATCAAAACTCGGGCTCTACGCGGCATTGATGAATCCTTTCAATTGGTCGAACTGAAAGCTTAGCGGGCCGAAAGGTAACCATGACGGCAAATTTTTACGTATTGTTGCAGTCAATTACATTAAACGTGGTCTGCCCCCCTTTACTTCTTTAAAGTAACGACTTCCATATCTTGGGCAACTCAAGGGAATAACCTGCCCTCCCTTCAGAGGAAAAAGGCACAGACCACTTTTTTGGAGTGATTTCTAAACGTGGTCTGTCCCCGTTTATCCTTTTTCCACAAAACTTTCCAGAATTTTATTTTTCTCAGACAATAAGGCTCTGACAAAATCAGCATCAAACTCCATTATCAAACCAATGGCATCCTTGATTTTCCACCGGTGAAGTTCGGGATGTTCAACCATTGCGAGCAGATGCTGCTTCAGCAGCGGGAGGTATTCCGAATACTTTTCACGATGCACGAAAGAATACATTTCCGGTATTTCAAAAGGCCTCTCGTTGGCCAGAGCGATTATTTTTGAAAGCACATCATATACCTGACGCCTCGCTAATTCCTTTCCACTGACCTCAGCGGCATTCGCGAAATACATCGTCACCGCCATCAATATATGCCGATATGTATCATCGTACCCATGGAGTCTATGGGTATAAATACTCTCAATAATCTCTGGGCGCCGCATATATTCTTCCAGCACTATCAAGCCGTCATGGACGCCCCAGCTGGTGAGAAGTTTAGAAGCCAGAAAACGCTCCATTTCATTCTCACTGTTGAGCAGTTGTCTCACTGCGGTCATTCTTTCTTCTGAAATGTCGTCTCGGTCAAGGTCACCCGCCTCCACAGCGTAATCGGCGTGTTCCGGAATACCATTGAGCAGTTCGTATGTTTTGGGATCCATCGCCTTCACCTATTTTTTCACCGGTTTAATGTAGTCAGCCGGAATACAACCTTTGATCAAACATTCCCCGTCCCTCACAGCGTTTGCCAAATCTGTCTCTGCTCTGTCTAATGAGGTTTGATTTTTTGGCGTGGGATTGTTTGGGTAAACGGGGACAGGCCACGTTTTCGGTTTACATTCTAAATGTGGTCTGTCCTCCTTTCTCCCAAAACGTAGTTCGCCCCCATTTATCCAACTTACCATCAGCTCCCTTTACTTCAGCGGCCCCAACACATCATTGGTGAAAAACCGTGTACTCTCATCCGAGGCTGGCTCTATTCCAAAGTAGCAATTACCAAACTCGAATTTCTTGGCCACTTCCTTCGAGAACGCAAAAAAAGCACCAACAACATCGACATCCGCCAACCCGTCATCATCCTCGTCAAAACTAATATCAAGATCAAAATCATCTTCATACTTGAGAATACGAATGAGTGCCGAGTTTACGCTAACACCTATAAACTTCAGACTTCGAACATTTATAAGCACACTCACTGCACCATTGAAATCAAGTGCAGCGCCGATTGTATCAAGCTCAAGTTCCCCATCGTTCCAGATTGAAAAAACCTCCGAACACTCAGCGCTGATTACTGAGGCTGCATTAGTAATAACTGTTTCCAACAAGGGCAACACCGCATTCTGTTTGACGTTCTCAAATACGATTTCTAATAGCCCAGCCATGGTGCCCTCCTTCAATCAAGAGAAAACGGGGACAGACCACGTTTTTTGAGTCCTTTCTAGACGTGGTCTGTCCCCATTTATCCCCTGATGACCGACAACCTGCCCTGCCTGCCTGCCTGCCTTCCTGCCTTCCTTCAAGTTTTATGCAACTCACACATCTTATTCAAAAAAATCATGAGCCTTGAATAAATCAGTAACGGAACCTCTATCACAACTGTATTTTCTGATGTCTCTATACCTAAAGGAAGCGAAACGTAAAAATCTTTTTGCTGAGATGCCTCCGAGAAAACCGAAGCATTTAAGTTGCTTTTTATACCTATAATATCTTTAAAGAAAACACACTTTTCCGCCCCTTCCGACAAAATTGAAAAACCATTTTTAAAAATCCGAAAAACTTCAAAATCCAAATTTAGCTGATAAACCCCGACACCTAAAACTTCATGAGTAGTAGAGGGAATAAAAACTCCATACCCGGACAAATTTATACTATTGAGCTGCTTCAACGCGTTCATCAATGCAACCCCTTCAGGAACTCTCTAAGCCCTTCTTTAGTAGAGGGAAAAGTATACGAAAATTTTTGCCCGACTTCGCCACCACCTAATGCTGCCCCTTCCTCAGATGCGAAATACCCTCTGAAAGTAATGTTTTGACCACCTTTGGACTGGGTGTACTCCAGCATTTTCTTTAATGGGCCTACCAGTTCTGCCGCGCCATCCGGGCCAACGCCCAAAAATCCTTTACTCGTACCAATTGCTAAATCATCAAAAATCACATCGGTTCCGATCATGCTCACTTTTGGAGAGTATATTGACCCTATATCGTTGGCAGCGCAGAAATTGACTTTACCGAGATCGACTGGAATCTGTCCAACACCCTCTGCGCCAGAATTGAGCAGGTTAGTTTTACTTTGTTCAACTTTAGAAAACCACGAGCCCGCCTTTCCGATCAAGGGGAAACGGGGACAGACCACATTTTTAGAGCGATTTCTAAACGTGGCCTGTCCCTATTTACCCCAAAACTTGACTTGCATTATCGAGTCATGAAGAAGAATCCGGATCGGCTTCCGTGCAAGCGCATCAAATTACACAAACGGCAGTAATCAGCTGCTGAGGTTCTTCTTCCAGCGGTACTCCCCAGCCTGAAACCTCAACCAAACCAAACTCTTCATCTGTTATAAACCACCCTTCGCTCTTATCAAATTCCAATGACGTGAATATTTTCAACTCAGCAACTTTGCTCCCCAACCTTACATTCGAAGTTATCGACCCCCGGTAGACAAAGGCATTGGCCGCCTCACCAGGAAAACTAAAATCATAAACTTTAAGCGTGAAAACCTTGTTGCATTTCAGCATTATACTTAAAGCAGGAACACCAAACTTGTTGGAATTGATAACACCATTATCATACAAATAAAATACATAACCACCTTCGCCCTTTCGATTGTCGCACTTTGTCAACCTTAGGATCGGACCTTCTTCAAATTTATATAAGGTTTTGGCTTGGTCAACAGCATACATTGCCAGCCATGTTTCGAGATCAGCCGCCGCTAGCCCTAGCGGCACTCCAGCAAGTGATTTTCCAGGCAATATGGTTGCGACCCAAGATATGGAAATATTACTCATTTTGGTACCCACTTGTTGGTAGCCGGGTTAAATAGCACTTCTTACCCTGAGCACGACAACGGGGACAGACCACGCTATTGGAGTGCTTTCTAAACGTGATCTTTCGCCATTTATCCTTTTGGCGATATTTCTTGGCGTAGCCGCACACTATAAAAATCGAAGCTTCCAATAATCGTCACCGCACTCTACCCAGTACTTTTCGCTCGTAGGAATCAAAAAACTGAAATCATAAAATTGAGAGACCCAATCAGAATGAACATAATTCTCATGGGATCGCCCATCATCCATATGCATGAAGATTTTACGATCAAAGTTTATATAAAACAAAGGAAGCCGAGACCTAATAACATTTGCACGCCTAAACAAATCAGAGTCCAAGCCATTGCCACTGAGAAAATAATCTTCGACTCGTGCAAAGACAGTCTTGTCTACCCCCAAAAAACCCTGCAACTCAGATGATGTTAGAAGCTTCGCACTTCCGCCATTTAAATATGTGAGGAAATTTCCGGCTGTCAAAGCTAAAACACCGCCTCTAAAGTTCAGGCATGACCGCTCATATTGCTCCTGAGTGATGGTGCCATTTTTTAAAGAGGCGCGCAGACTCAACTCCACATCAATAGTAAAGTTACGCTTCTCATCAACAACCCAAAAACATATTCCAGAATGAACAAAAAAACCGATGCTTTTTTCCCCGCCCCATAAGTCATCGAACAACTCTTGATTCACTGTCATTTTTTCTATTCTTTAAAAACTCTTCTTGTGTATAGGCTCGAGCATTACTCGAATTACTCTCAAGTAGCGACTCCCATATCTTGGGCAACTCTAGGGAATAACGTGGCTGCCCTTCATTACGAAAAAAGGGGACAGACCACGTTTACGGTTTACATTCTGAATGTGGTCTGCCCCCTTTATTCTGCTGAGTAGGCAAAAAAATTTATTGATCTTTGCCATTCAACCTTCTTACAAACTCTTCAATTGCATTCGAGATTAGTTCTCCATCTTCGGGAGAGATTAAAATATTCATGACTTGCTCATCACAAGTGCAGTCGTAAATATCAAAACCCGCCCAACCTTCAGACCAAAACTCTACAGTTGCCAGTTTCCCAAAGCCTTCCAACTCTACTCGTTCCAAGTCACCAAAATCTCCGCCTGCGAATTTTGAGCTTTTCACAGTGTAACCTTTGAGCAAAGGCATAATTTTTTTTTCAAACTTAAAATAATCCATATCCCGCTCACTTTCTATCTAAGATTTTGATATTTTTCACTTCAGGCAGGTGTTCTCCGCCCTGCTTTTCCAACAGATATTGCTGAGACTTACTGGCATCTTGACCAATCATTTTATACCAGCCTTCCTTGCCGCCCTGCAACAACCCATTACTTGGAACATCAAATTCGACATACACGGCCCCTTTAGATGCAGCCCCTTTAAAATCAGCCGCACCGTTAATTGAGATAAAAGTTTGCCCTCCTGCACCCTGTACGACCCTGTTGTTACCTTGCATCTGTAATAGCTCACCTGGTGACATCCATCTCCCTACACGAGTCATACTTACATTATTGATAACTTTGGATTCGCCGAGCTTCAACAAGCTACCAGCAGCCCCCTTTACACCCTGAAGTACAGATCCGCCCGCCGCGGAGAGCATTAATGAGAGAGCCATCTCGCCCCAATAATCTGGATCGGTCAGCATCATCTCGTAGCTTTCTATTGATTTCCCCTCTTGTCCGTCATTTGCGTAAAGCAAGGTTGAAGACAAGTCGAACTGCCACTGCGCAGAGTTTTTGTAAGCCTCCTGCATCGCCACTGGCAATGCTACGTAAGCTTTGTACTCCAAAGGTTCCATGATCATCCACGGTTTCCCTGAATCATCGAGCAATGTATAGCTGACGATTTTGGAGTCCGCATCCATATTCAGAACGAAGTTACCAAGTATCTGAGAATTAGTGCCCGCCAGTTTAAGAATTGATGAGCAGCCCACACCCGTTGAGTCGTTTTTACATGCTTCATACTTTTCAAGGTACTTATCATAGTGTCCTTGATAGTTAAATTTTGTAGCGTTAGCAGTAATCCATGCGCCGTTTTGCAAAGTGTCTGCATTAACATTTTCTTGCGTCGAAGCTGCAAGAACCCCAACAAGCTGGGATCCCATGATCAATAGGTCCGGGTTGCCCTCAAACCAATTGTTCATCTCTTTAACGAGGGCCTCATTCGCTCCAGCCGCCAACGCGCCAGTCGCAAAATCCCCACCGGTCATTTCCGCCAACAATCCGCCAACCGCAGCATGAATGATGACTTTGGTAGCGGTGCCATCATCGACCACACCTTTTGTGAGATCGCCCACCAAGTTAAAGCTGAACGCAGCTACTGTATTGAAGAGCGCGGTTTGCAGTAGATCACCAATATCTGCATCGCCGCCCACTGCCTTGGTGATCAGCGCAGAAGTACCGCCTTGAAGGATCTGGCTTCCCGCGAACTTGCTTACACCTTCCCACGTAGCTAATGAGGTCCCGGCATATTTGCCGTTCGCGTCGAATTTCACGCCTGTTAGTTTGGTCAGATATTCAGACATCAATCCGGAGGTAAGACCCGAAACCACATACCCCTGCAGCGCATCAGATGAAGTAACGTCCGCGAAAACCGCTCCAAGGTCCCCACCGTTATTAATAAAACTGGTCGTCGCATTTGTCGCTGCGCCGGTAGCCACAGCCGCATAGGCTGCCGCCCAGAACGTGCCCATCCCACTCATCGCCGTCAAAGCTGCCGGTCCAACAACCGCAGCCATCACGATCGCAATGATCATTTGGGACGCCGGGCCAAGCCCCGAATTGTTGTACTTGAACGACTCGTGAATTTCTTTCACAAGCCGCCAATCGACATCCCCACGGGCCTCGGCTTCTTTCAACCACGCCAGTTGCGGGTCGGCCTTGACCATGCTGTCGATGGTCTGACTGACGGACTGCTGGTTTACATCCTTGATGTCGATTTTCAAGCCATCGACGGCTTTGATCACGATGTTGCCCTTGGCAATCATCTGGGTCTGGCGCAGGGTTTCGTCAGTGTTGCCCTTGCCTTTGGAGGACACCCAAGCAGCGTTGTTGTCGGTCTTGGTATGGCTTTCGTTGTGAAGGTCTTTTACCGCTTCAAAAGTGATCGACCCACCGCTGTCCAGGGTGATGTTGTTGCCACTTTCAAGCTTGGCAACCTGATAAAGCTGATCGCCGCCACTCTTGAGGGTCAGATCGCCGCCAGACTTGATCTCCGAGCCGACATACTTGTTGTCGGTAACCTCGTCGTGCTGCATTTTCAGCTTGCCGAAGCCACCCTTTTTCTTCATGTCATACAGCGAGTAATCGGTGTCCTGCAATGCGAGAATCTGCAGGTTATCGCCCGCCACCAGATACGCCTCATCCCCCGCCGTCACCCGACTGGAAATCACACTCAGGTCCTTGCCCGCATCCAGCTTGACGTCGCCGCCCGCCGTGATGCCGGACATCACCTGAGTGACATGATCTTCCTGACGCGTTTCTTTCTTGTTTTTCGATTTCGAATGTTCCTCGTCCGCCGCCGAGGTAATCACCAGATTCTCGGTCGCCTTCATCGACACATCACGCTTGGCATCGATCTCGCTGGCGATGACGTTGATGTCGCGTTTGGCGTCTGCCTTGAAATCTCGACCGGCGTCGATCTCGGCACCGAGTTGGGTGATATCGCTGGCATTTGCCCGCGAGCCCAATGACACGCTGTCGTTGACCTGCACCGACGCCACATTCACATCACGCCCGGCATCCAGCGTCATGTCCTGGCCGCTTTTCAGAACGCCGCCGATGACGTTGATGTCCTTCGCCGCTTTGATGGTCAGGTCATTCACGGCTTCGATGCGTGCTGCGTTGTCGGCGAAATCCTGATGACGAGTGACGGAGCCGTACTGGTCGTCCATCGAGGTGATGGTCCGTTCGTTGATCACATCGCCGGTGCGGGTGGTCAGGCTGACGTCTTTGCCGGTGATGATGCCGCCGGCCTTGTTGATGATGTTGTTGGTCGCCAGCAGATCGAGACGATTGCCCGCCTCGATCGAACCGCTGTTGATCAGGTCCTTGCCGGCTGTAGCGGACAGGTTGTTGGTAGCTTTCAGCGTGCCGACGTTGTCGAGGTTTTCCCCGGCGATCAGCGTCACGTCGTTACCGGCAATCAGTGCCCCGGTCGGGCCGAGGCGGCCATTGGCTTGTGCCAGATACACCACCGGCACCAGCACTTTTTCGCCGTTCACTTCGTGTTCTTCGAGCCAGACGATATCGTGGGTCAGCGCGGCGACTTGCTGCGACGTCAGGCCGACGCCGACCGACAGGTTGAGCGCGTCCTTGCTGGCGATGGCGTTGTTCATCAGGTACTTGAACATGCCCTCGTTGGAGGTCTGCCCGTCGAGGAACGCCTGACCAGTGCGCGCGGTGACGGCTTGCTGGATCAGGCGTTGTTCATAGAGGCCATCACCGAGGCGCTTGGCGCTCTGGTCGGGGTCATAGCCGAGTTTGTCGAGCAGGTAATCGGAGCTCATGAACGACTTGAGGTCGGTGAGTGCCGGGTTGGTTTCGATCAGGTATTTGTGTGGACTGGATGGTGCCTGGGTGTCGGGCAGACCAGTCACGCGGGTGACCGGACGCGTGTTGATCGACTCCTTCATGTCGTTGTCACGGTCGTGCAGGCCCGGCCCGGCAGAATCCACCGGAACGTTGGTATCGATGCTGCTGGCGGCCGCTTTCGTTTGGCTCGGTTTGCGGTCGAAGGTGTCGACCATGCGCGTACTGTCGGAGACCGCCGCCGGCGCATCGATGAACAGGTTGCGCGGTCCACCGCTGGTGGCAGCGACTGCGTGCTCCTGGGTATCGACTTTCTCAGTGCTCACCGTCCAGGTCGGCGCTGGCCCGATGTTGCCGGCGACAGCGTCGCTGCTGCCCTGCCCGCTCAAACGGAACAAACCGTTCTCACCCGTCGGCAAAGAGAACCCTGGCAGACTCAGCGGATTGACTTGCTGTTGAGCCAGGTCCGGCGGCAATTGACTGTTGATGCGCACCACGGTGGTGTTGCTGTAGCCGACGCTGGTGTCGGCGACTTTGTTGGTGCCGCCGCTGGCGCTGTAGTCCTGCTGGATAACGCTGTTTTCGATTTCTTTGGTGGCGTTGATCGAGACCTTGCCACCGGCCTGAATCACCGCGTTGCGTCCGGTGGTTGTGCCGGGCGCACCCGCGCCATCGACGCTCACTTCAACCGCGTCGCCCTTTTGGTACTGCGTCAGTTCGGTCGGTATGGCCATCAGGTTATTCGGGTCGTACAACGAGGGCGTCGACGTTTCGAAGCCGGCGCTGTAACCCGACATGGCCCGGCCATACTTGCGGCTACCTATGTTTTCGCCCGTCTCGGCGTCGACAATGACGATGCCGTTGCCCACGGTTTTAGCGATGGCTTTACGGATCAGGCCTTCCGGCGCAATCACGTAATACACAAACGGGAAATCAGGGTTGTTGCGCTGGTTGTACGGCATGATCACGTTGGCCATGAACTGCGCCGTGGTGCCCGTGCCCATTTCGAAGTTGTACTGACGGGTGACCTCGATGGTTCCGCTTTGGGTGCCGATGTTCTTCAGACTGACCGCGGTGATGTCGATGCCGCCGCCCGCCGCTATGGTGCTTTTGCTGTTGAGGAACGTACCGCCGTGGAAGACGAAGTCCTTGCCGACGTTAAGGACGGCAGATGCGCTGTTATCGGTGTCGATGAACTGGTACGTCTCGCGAGTCGCAAGAAAGTTGTTGAACGTGCCGCCGACGCAGTCACCGCAACTGGCCGCGATCAGTCCGGAGATCAACTTGCGCTCAGCCGACGCCGCTGGCCCTTCGGTGCGGTTCTCGAACACGTCGGCATCCAGCGTGAACCCGCCGCCGCTCTCCATCGAACCGGAAATGTTGTACACCCCGGCCGCGCGCGTGACGCCGCTGTAGCCGGCGATCACCACGTTGCCCAGACCGTAGAAATCACCGCTCTGGTTGGTCAGCGTGCCGACGTTGAGGGTCATGTCGTTGCCGCTGAAAATCAGTCCGCGGTCGTTCAGCAAGACCGGCGCCTTGACGATCAGGTTTTGCGCCGCACCGAGGGTGCCATGGTTGACGAGGCTGCCAGCGTTGACAGTCAGGTCTTCGCCGGACGTGATGCGACCAGCATTTAGCAGTTGCCCGTCAATCTGGATCGTCGACGTCGCACCTGCGGCAAAACTGCCGGCGGCGCCGAGGTTCAACGACGCCGCCGACAGATAGGTGTCGCGCAGGCTGGTCAAGCGCCCGTTGCCGCCATAGTTGCCGGACAAGCGCATGTCGATCGAACCGTCACTGGCGATCAAGCCATCGTTGGTCCAGTTGCCACCCACGATCCGCAACGCATCCGAAGCCAGCAGTTTGCCGCTGGCGGTCTGGCTGAACTCGCGCACGTTGATGTTCAGGCGACCGGCCTGAATGACGTTGGAGTTGCTCCAGGTATCGGCGTTGAGTTCCAGCAGGCCACCGGTGACGATGCTGCCGCCGGCGCCGATGACGTTGGCGGTGGAAATGTCGAACTTGCCGCGCCCGACGTGGTTGAGTTGCCCGCCGCCATTGAGGAAGCCGCCGAGGGCGAGGGTCATGTCGACGTTGGCGGTTTCCAGCACGCCGTTGCGGTTGTCGAGCAAACCGCCGATCTGGAACAGAGTCTTACCGGTATTGCCCAGCGAACGCAGACGACCGTTCTGGTTGTCGACGCTGGCGGCCTTGACAGTCAGTTGAGTGGTGCTTTCGATGACGCCCGCGCCATTGCGCAGTGCGCCGCTGAGGCCGAAGTCGATGCGGTTGGCGGCGATCTGACCGCTAACGTTTTCCAGGCTGGTGCCGCTGACGCTCAGCAAACCTTTGGAATAGAGCACGCCACTGCGGTTATCCAGCGCCGCCATGGTCATGCCAAGGTCTGCCGCTTGTGCGGAAATCCGCCCGCCGTTGTTGTTCAGGCCGGCCAGTGCCGAGAGGGTCAGGCTCTGCGCCTGAATGATCCCGCCCTGACGATTGTTATTCAGATCAAACCCGTTGCGCAGCACGCCTACTGTGCGCGCTTCCAATGCGCCTTGGATGCTCGCCAAGGTGCCGCCACGGTTATCGATGTTGGCCGCTTTGACCAGGACATTGCCGTTCTGGGCGATGACCTTGCCGCTCTGGTTGTCGAAGTCGCCGCTGACGTCGAGGGTCAGTGCGCTTTCACTCTGGATCGAGCCTTTGGCGTTGCCCAGGCTGGCCGCCGTCAGCTGCACATCGGCGTTCTTGCTGTAGATCAGACCGTCGCCACTGTTGTTGACGACGCCAGTCGCGCTGAGCTGCAACCGGTCATTGGCAGCGATCGTGCCCTTGTTGCTGTTGTCCAGCGAACCGGTGCGAACCTCCAGGTTTTTCTGGCTGGCGATCTGGCCGTTCTGGTTGCGCAGATCGGTCACGCCCTTGATCAGCACCGGTCCTGCGGCGGCGAGTTTGCCGGAGGTGTTGTTCAGCTCACCGCTCAGGTTGAGGGTGATCGCCGCATTGCTGGCGATCTGTCCGCCCTGGTTGTCGAGGCGCGTAGCCGTGACATTGAACGCCTGCTCGGCATTGACGGCGCCGCCGGCATTGGAAAACGCCGTGCTGACGATATCCAGCGCCGCGTTACTGGAAATCAGGCCACCGAGGTTGTTGTTCAGCGCGCCGCTGAGCGTCAGGGTCTGCCCGGCGGCGCTACTGAGGTTGCCTTTGTCGCTGTTGTCGAGTGAGCTGGCCTTGATGTTCAGATCGCCCTGCGCGACCACGGCGCCGGCGTTGCTGTTGAGCAGCGCGTTTTTGAGATCGACCGATACATCGGCGAACTTGCTCGAGAGCGTGCCGCCGTTGCGGTTGTCCAGGCTGTCGCCATTGACGGTGAGGCCTTGCCAGCCCGACAGCAGGCCTTTCTGGTTGATCAGAGTGGTGCCGCGCAACAGCAGTTTTTCGCCGCTGATGATTTTGCCCGAGGTGTTGTTGACCGCTTGGGCGATGAGATCGAAACCGAGGTTGCTGGAGATTTCGCCGCTCTGGTTGTTCAGGTCACGCAGACGCTTGAGGGTCAGCGGACCTTTGGCGGTGAGCCAGCCGTTCTGGTTGTCGAGGTTGCCGTTGGCCAGGTCGACGGTGACGGCTTTATCGCCGAGCAGGCGGCCGCCGTTCTGGGTCATCGAGGTCAGGCGCAGATCGATATCGCCACTGGCGGAGACTTCGCCGCCATTGCTGGAGTCCAGATCAGTGGCGGTCAGCGTCAGCTGGCCCTGGCTGTTGATCAGCCCGTCGTCGCGGTTGTTCAACTCGCCACTGCTGATCTCAAGTGTTTGCGCAGCACTGATCAGCCCTTTGGCATCGTTGCGCAACAAGCCATCGACGCTCAGGTCGAGGTCGCCACGGCTGACCACGCTGCCGCCGCTGTTGGTCAGGCTGGCGGCCTGCACATCCAAGGCGGCGGCGCCGATCATGCCTTGCACGTTGTTCAGGGCTGCGGCGATACGCAGGGTCAGGCTCTGATTGCTCAGCAGCTTGCCGTTGCTGTTGTCGAGACTTTGCGCAGCAAGCGTAAAGGCCTCGGCGCTGGAGATTGTGCCGCCCTGGTTGTTGACGCCGTTGAGCTGGGTCAGCAGCAGCGTCCCCGGTGCGTTGATCAGACCACCGATGTTGTTCAACTGGCCGTGGTTCAGATCGAGGCTCAGGCTTGAGTTGCTGAACAGTTTGCCGCCGCGTTGATCGAAGCCCGTGACCGAGGCTGTCAGAGCATTCTGGCTGCCAATACTGCCGTCACCGCCGTTGGTGACCTGGCCGGCCGTCAGGTTCAGCGTGTCGGCGCTACTGAGCCGACCGTTGCTGTTATCGAAGGCGCCCGTGCCGATGCTGACGGCGCCTTTAGCGCTGAGGGTGCCCTGCGAGCGGTTGTCGAGGCTGGCGCTGTTGAGCACCAGCGCACCATCGGTAACGATCTGGCCGCCCTGGTTGTCGACGCTGCCGTCACTGTTGACGGTCAGATCGCCGGCGCTGGACAGACTGCCGCCGGAGTTGGTCAGTTGCGCCGTTTTGACCGTCAGCGCCTGTTCGCTGCTGACCTTGCCCTGGCTGTTATCGAAAGCGCCGCTGAGGGTTAATTGCAGGCCGTGCTGACTGAGCAACGATCCGCCATTGACCAGGGTGCGCCCGCGTAGATCGAGCGATGTACCGGCGTCGATCAGGCCTTTGCTGCGATTGATCACCTCGTCGACGATCAGGGTCAGCGCCTTGCCGGTGAAGATTTTGCCGCCCTCGCTGTTGTCGAGCTTTGTGCCGCTGATGTGCAGATCACCGTTGGTGCTGATCTCACCGCCACGGTTGTCCAGATCAGCAACGGTCAAAGTCATGTTCTGGCTTGAACCGAGCAGGCCGTTCTGCCGGTTGTCGAGTTGATCAGCGTCCAGTTTGAGTACACCGGTGGCGATCAACTGACCTTTCTGGTTGTTGACGCTGCGCGACTCGACACTGACGTCCGCTTTACCGGCCATGCTGCCTTCGCCGTTGATCAGCTCATCGGCGGTAACCGTCAGTTGGCCGTCAGCGATGACCGTGCCGAGCTGGTTGTTCAGAGCGTTGTCGGCGGTCAAAAGCAACACGCCACGGCTGCTGATCAGGCCTTGCCCGTTGTCGAGGCTGGCGCTGTGGCTGTCCAGCGAGGCAGCGGAAATCACACCCTTTACGTTGTTCAAGGCCGCTGCAATGCGCAGGGTCAGGCCCTGTTGGCTGAGCAGTTTGCCGTTGCTGTTATCGAGACTTTGCGCGGCGAGTGCAAAGGCCTGCTGGCTGGAGATTTCGCCATTCTGGTTGTTCACGCCGTTGAGGTTTTTCAGCAACAGCGTGCCCGGCGCGTTGATCAAGCCGTTCTGGTTGTTCAACTGGCCATTGTGCAGGTCGAGGGTCAGATCGGACTTGCTGAACAGTTCACCGCCCTGCTGATCCAGCCCGGTCAGCGAAACGTCGAGCGTCTGCTGGCTGGCGATGCGTCCGCTGGCGTTGTTGACCTGCCCGGCCTTGAGCGTCAGTGCCGCACCGCTGGTGAGTTTGCCGCCATCGCTGTTGTCGAACGCGCCGGTTTCGACGCGGCTGATGCCCTGGCCGAAGATCACGCCTTTGTGGCTGTTATCCAGGCTGGCGCTGTAGAGGGTCAGCGCCGAGTCAGTGCTGATCGAACCGCCCGAATTGAGCAACGTGCCGGTGCTGGTCAGGCGCAGATTGCCCGCACTGCCGAGGCTGCCGCTGCGGTTGTCGATACGCGCGGCGGTGACGCTCAGCGCGCCTTCGGTGCTGATGATGCCGGCATTGATCAGCGCATCGTCGAGGGTGATCACCAGGCCATTGAGGCTGCTCAGCGTGCCGCCGCTGTTGTCCAGCGTCGTGCCAGTAACGGTCGCCGCGCCTTTGACGGCGGAGATCAAGCCCTTGTTCTGGTTGATCAGTCTGGCGACGCTCAGACCGAGATCGGTACCGGCAAGGATTTTGCCGCCATCACTATTGTCCAGGCGCAGGCCTTTGACGTTCAGCAACAGGCTGCTGGAGATCTCGCCGCTGCGGTTATCGATGTCGTCAACACTCAGTGTCAGCGCTTTGGTGGTGCCGACCAGACCACCGTTCCGGTTGTCGAGGGTTTTACCGCTGAGGTTCAGATTGCCTTGGGCAACCAGTTCACCGCCCTGCTGTTGCAGCAGACCGATGGTCGCCAGCAGGTCGCCCTGACTGGAAATCCGCCCGGCAGCGTTTTGAATCTCGGCGGCCGTCAGACTGAAAGGCCCCGCTGCGCTGACCAGACCGCCGCTGTTGTCCAGTCGGGTGCCTGCGTACGTCAGGCCGGCCTTGGCGCTGATTACGCCTTTGTCACGGTTATCCAGTTGCGCGACATTCACGCTCAACTGCTGATCAGCCTGAATCACCCCGGCCCGGTTATCGGCCACATCGCTGCGCAACGCCAGCGTGCTTTTGCCGATGATTTTGCCGTCGCGGTTATCCAGCGTACCGGCCTGCACATCGATGGCGCCTTTGGCCGAGATATCGCCCTTGTTGCGGTTGTCGAGCATGCCGCTGATGCGTGTCGTCAGGCTGCCGTCGCTGACCAGCGCACCGCCCTGGCGGTTATCCAGACTCGCGGCTTTGACGAACACCGCAGCGCCCGAACCGAGCACGCCGTCACGGTTGTCCAGCGCACCGCGCAGATCGATCGACAGGCCCAGATCACCGAGCACCTGGCCGCTGAGATTGTTCAGCACCCCGCCCGTGACGGTGATGTTTTTCGCGCTGAGCATGCCGCTCTGGTTGTTCAGGGCTTGCGTGGCGGTGACGCTCAGGTTGCGGCTGGCGGCAAGGCTTTTGCCGGCGTTATCAACGATCCGTGCGCTCAGGCTCAGATCGCCACTGGCATTGCGGCTGCCGTCAGGATTGACGCCGGCCTCGATGGCGCCAGCGTTGGTCAACTGCCCGCCTGCGCTGAGGCTGATGCTGTCGCGCGCGGCGAAGGTCTGGCGATTGGTCAGGTTGCCTTGGGTTTGCACGTTCAGCGCGGTGCCGGCGTAGATCGGACTTTTTGCGTCAAGGCTGGCGGCTTTGACGTTGACCGCGCCGGTGGCCGAGGTGTCGGCCAGGCTCAACTGGCCGTTGGCATCGAGCTGGATATCACCGCCGCTGGCGATCAGCTTGCCGTCGAGTTTCACCCCGACCCCGGCTTCGGTGCCGACCAGTTTGATCGCCCCGGCATACATCCCACCGAGTGCCGAGGAGTCGATCGCCAGCTGCGGTTTGGCGCTGCCGTCATCGGCGCGCGCGGTGGCATTCAGGCTGTCGGCGTTAACGTCGTTGCGACCGGCAACAATCGCCAGGTTCTGCGCCTGAATCTGTGCGTTGATTTTCGCGCTGCGGGTGATGATCTCGAAGCGATCGACGTTGCTCGCGTTAATGCCCGCGCCTTCAATCGCTACCGTGCCTTGATCGACCTGGAACCGGTCCAGCCGGCCGTTTTCGAGCACCGGTTTACCAGTGGTCAGCGTCACCCGTGGTGCGTTGATAAAACCGCAGCCATTGCAGGTAATGCCGTACGGGTTGGCGACAATCACCCGCGCCGACTGCCCCGCCACCTCGGTGTAACCGCGCAACTGGCTCGGGTTACCGCTGATGACTTCGTTGAGAATCGCCTGCGCCGAACCGCTGTTCTTCAGGTTCGGGTTGCCAATGACGTGCCCGCCCAGTTGCGTGTTCGACGTTTGTGCAGAACCGTTGTTGAGGATGACGCCCTGCGCGCCGACGTTGTAGTCATGAAACTGGTTGTGCGACAGACCGCTGGCATTGGGTGTGGCGATGTTGATGATCGGCACACCGTTGCCGGCGCGATCCAGCGTGGTGTTCGGGTTGGCAACCACGATGCCGTCGGCCTGCGCCCATATCGGTTGCCAGAACATGACGTTCGCCAGCAGAAAGGCCAGGCCGCGCTTGGGCATGCCAAGGAACGTCTCCTGGTGGTTTACGGCTGCGCGGGGCTGATCGGCGGGCGAGACGGGGTGACGGACGTCCATGTGGGCGGTTCTCTAGAAAGTCGTTATCAGATGAAAAAGTCGAGGCGGAAATAGATCGGTGCTTCACGCTCGGGTAGCGCGTCCGGTCGTTCCAGGGAATGTGCAAAGGTCACGCTGGCGGCGACGTGCTGGCCGCGGGCGAACAGCTCCAGCGAGTTGCTCGACATGCGCCCATGCTGATCGCCGTTATAGCGATCATTGGCAATCACACCCTGGTCGTAACCGAGGCTGGCGCCGTATTCGGCAAACACTGGCTGCAGCCACTCAGCGTTTACCGGACGGCTCCAGCGCAGGTCGTTGCGCCAGTAGCCACCGCTGTCGCCGGACAGCGACTGGTCCTTGTAGCCACGGATCGATGACGATCCGCCGAGGCTGGTGCGCTGCGAACTGAACAGCACGTCTTCGCTGCGTTGGCCGGTCATCAGGCTGCTGAAGCTGAACGACTCGCCCCACAGCTTGAACGGCTGCAAGTAGCTCAGGGTTGCGCTGTATTTGCGGTAGCGCGCTTCGGGTTCGCCGGGGCCGGGATCGTGGCTGCCCTGCGCATCGAAGGCGCCAATGCCTTCCTGCATGCCGGCGTCAAAATTGACGAAGGCACTGCCGACGCGGCGACCGTGGTTGAAACCAAACTGCGCTTCGCTGATGCGGTTGCTGCTCAGCTTGAGCTTGCTGTCTTCAATGAAGTTGTTGGTGCGCAGGTACGACAGGCCGGCGCTGAGGGAGGTCTTGCTGACCGAGTCGCGATGGATCACCCGCTCGGCGCGCAACTGATGGTTTTCGCTATCGCCGGTCTGCTTGAAGTTGTAGCCGTTGGCGGCGATCTGCGAACGGTATTCGCTCTGGCTGTAGGTGTAGCTGAACGTCCACCAGCCCCACGGCAGGTTGTAATTGAGCATGGCGTTATTGGAGGTGTGCTGATGGTCACTCATCGCATCGTGGCCGCCGCGCAGGCTCAACTGATCGGCCAGGCCAAGCGGGCTGTCCCAGTCGAACGTGGTGCCCCACTGCTGTTCGCCGGTGCTGCGCTGACCGTCGTTGCTGCGCGACAGACCGGCGCGCCATGGCTTCTGCGGGTTGTTGGTCACGCGCACTTCACTGCCGCCGACGTTCTGCCCGGGGGCCAACTCCATTTTTGCCTGATTGGACGGCAGGCGATTGAGCTGATCGACCATTTGCTCGATCTCGCGCAGGTTGACCAACTCGCCGGTCTTGCCGGGAAACGCCATGGCCAGTTCGCGATCGGAGAGTCGACTGTTCTCGGCGCCCTTCATGCCCTCGAGCCGACCTTCGACCACCAGTACTTGCAGATGCCCGCTGGACAGGTCCTGTTGCGGCAGATAGGCGCGGCTGGTGACCAGGCCCTTCTCGATGTAGTGATCGGTGATGACTTTGAGCAGCTCATTGAGCTGGGGCACGCCGAGGCATGCGCCGATATATGGCGTGAGCAGGTGAGTCTTTTCGCCCTCGCTCAGGCTGTCTGCGCCTTTGAGTTCGATGTCCTTGATCAGGAAACAACGGGTATCGGTGGGCGCTGCCGGTTGCGCAGGCTTAATGTCCTTACCGGGCAGATCCTTGAGTTCTTCGAGGCGGCGCTGCTGCTCTTCGAGCAGGCGATTCTGGCGGTCGCGGATAAGGTCGGTTTCACCGGGGGTGGGTGCAGCAACGGCGAAATGAAGCGGAGAAAGGCACAGCAAAGCTACGCACAACCGCGCCACGAGGGCGGGTGAGGACATGTTCGATCCCTCGAGATGAAAGTGACATCAAAATAGTGGCGCAATATTAGATGGCCATCATTTTGACGTCAAACTTGTGTTCTACCATTGGTCGGGCTCGAGGCGCTGTTGCGCGGGTGAAACCAGCACCTGCGTACAAGTGCGAAACCGCTCTTGCGCAGATAGTGAACGCTGCCGATTCGGCATTCAGCCATACCCACACACGATCACAAGGAGTTTTCATGAGCACCTTCAAGACCCAAGACGGCACCGAGATCTATTACAAGGACTGGGGCAGCGGCAAACCCGTGCTGTTCAGCCATGGCTGGCCACTGGACGGCGACATGTGGGAATACCAGATGGAATACCTGAGCAGCCGCGGCTACCGCACCATTGCCTTCGACCGTCGCGGGTTTGGCCGCTCTGATCAGCCGTGGACCGGTTACGACTACGACACGTTTGCCGATGACATCGCCGGCCTGATCAACCATCTGGACCTGCGCGACGTGACCCTGGTCGGCTTCTCCATGGGTGGCGGTGACGTCAGCCGTTACATCGCCCGGCATGGCAGCGAGCGTGTGGCGGGTCTGGTGTTGTTGGGTGCGGTGACGCCACTGTTCGGCAAGAAGCCCGACTTCGCCCAGGGTGTCGACAAGTCGGTGTTCGACGGGATCAAGGCCGGCCTGCTGAAGGACCGCGCGCAGTTCATCGCCGATTTCGCCGCGCCGTTCTATGGCACCAATCAAGGCCAGACGGTTTCCGACGGCGTGCTCACGCAGACCCTGAACATCGCCCTGATGGCGTCCTTGAAAGGTACGGTGGATTGCGTGACCGCGTTCTCGGAAACCGACTTCCGTCCGGACATGGCCAAAGTCGATGTGCCGACGCTGGTGATCCATGGTGACGGTGACCAGATCGTGCCGTTCGAAACCACCGGCAAGCAGGCTGCTGCGCAGATCAAGGGCGCCGAACTGAAAGTCTATGCCGGTGCGCCACACGGTTTTGCCGTGACCCATGCGCAGGCGTTGAACGAAGATTTGCTGGCGTTCCTGCAGCGCTGACAAAACTGCCCGGGCGATGAAGATTTCTTCGTCGCCCGGGCACCTTGCTTTGCTCGGGCGCGCCGCCCATCCCCCGTATTCAAAGGCTTTCGCCGCGCTGCATCAGAATTTTATCTTCACATCCCAGCTTAATAATATTTTACCGATATCCCCCCTCTCCCTAGTCTGACCTCAAGCCAAACGGACAAGCCAACAGCGGCCCGAATCCCACTGCCTTGCTAGGAAGGATGTAGAGATGACCACTGACATAACAACAATCGACACGCTGATCGTGGGTGCTGGCCAGGCAGGCGTCGCGATGAGCGAACACCTGAGCAAACTCGGCGTGCCACACCTGGTGCTGGAGCGCAGTCGCATTGCCGAACGCTGGCGCACCGGGCGCTGGGACTCGCTGGTCGCCAACGGCCCGGCGTGGCACGACCGCTTCCCCGGTCTGGAATTCGATGACGTCGATCCCGACGGTTTTGCGCCGAAGGAACGCGTGGCCGATTACTTCGAAGCCTATGCGAAGAAATTCAACGCGCCGATCCGCACCGGCGTAGCTGTAAAAAGCGTAGTGCGCAATGTCGGTCGCCCCGGCTTCACCGTCGAGACCTCGGAAGGCGTGATCGAAGCCAGCCGTGTGGTCGCGGCAACCGGGCCGTTCCAGCGGCCAGTGATCCCGCCGATCGCACCGCAGGACCCACGATTGCTGCAAATCCATTCCGCTGATTACCGCAACCCGCAGCAGCTGCCGGAAGGTGCGGTGCTGGTAGTGGGCGCCGGCTCATCCGGGGTGCAGATTGCCGATGAGCTGCAGCGTTCCGGCAAGCAGGTCTACCTGTCGGTTGGCGCCCACGACCGGCCGCCGCGTGCCTATCGCAATCGTGATTTCTGCTGGTGGCTCGGGGTGCTGGGCGAGTGGGATCAAGCGGCGATGAAACCGGGCCGCGAGCACGTGACCATCGCGGTCAGCGGCGCTCATGGCGGGCGCACCATCGATTTTCGTGGCCTGGCCCATCGCGGCATGACCCTGGTCGGGGTTACCGAGTCATTCGAAAACGGCGTGGTGAGCTTCAAGCAGGACCTGCTCGAAAACCTCAATCGCGGCGACGAAAACTATCTGGCCCTGCTTGATGCCGCTGACGCTTACATCGAGAGCAATGGCCTCGATCTGCCGCAAGAGCCAGAGGCGCGTAAACGCTTCGCCGACCCTGAATGCGTGAAAAATCCGCTGCGCAATCTGCATCTGGCCGAGGCTGGCGTGACGTCGATCATCTGGGCCACCGGGTTTGCCGTGGATTATTGCTGGCTCCAGGTCGCGGCCTTCGATGACAAGGGCAAGCCGGTGCATCAGCGCGGCGTGTCGGCTGAGCCGGGGGTGTATTTCCTCGGTCTGCCCTGGCAGTCGCGTCGCGGTTCGTCGTTCATCTGGGGCGTCTGGCATGACGCCAAACATGTCGCCGATCACATCGCCACCCAGCGCAAATACCTCGAATACCGCGATGCCGAACAGCGTGAAGCCGCGTTGCATTCAGCAGTCCACAGCCCGGTCGCCGACGCCGCCGACGCCTGATTTCTTTCGCGGCGCCAATGGCGCCGCCCAACCTGTTTTGAGGAGCGGCACATGAGCCAGCCTACACACACGCGCATCCGCATGTTCAACACCAAGGACACTTACCCGAACCAGACGCTCGATAACGATTTGTGCCAGGCAGTGCGCGCCGGCAACACCGTGTATGTGCGCGGTCAGGTCGGCACTGATTTCGACGGCAACCTGATCGGTCTGGGCGACCCGCGTGCGCAGGCCGAACAGGCCATGCGCAACGTCAAGCAACTGCTCGAAGAAGCCGGCAGCGACATGAGCCACATCGTCAAGACCACCACCTACCTGATCGACCCGCGCTACCGCGAGGCGGTCTATCAGGAGGTCGGCAAGTGGCTCAAAGGCGTGTTCCCGATTTCCACCGGGCTGGTGGTATCGGCGTTGGGGCAACCGCAGTGGTTGATGGAGATTGATGTGATTGCGGTGATTCCTGAGTAAGGCATCAGACCGCGTCGCGGCCTTCGCGAACAGGCTCGCTCCCACAGGGGAATGCATTTCAATGTGGGAGCGAGCCTGCTCGCGAAGGGGCCAGAAAGGACAAACAAATTTCTGAGAAGGATCACCCAAATGACTTTTTCCATCACCGCCCGCTGCGCCGAAACCGGTCAGTTCGGTGTCGCCATCAGTTCCTCCAGCATCGCCGTCGGCGCCCGTTGCCCCTGGCTGCTGCCGGGCGTTGGCGCGGTGTCGAGCCAGAACATCACCCTGCCCTCCCTCGGCCCGGAAGTGCTCGGGCTGCTGGAGCAAGGCCTGAGCCCGGATGCTGCCCTCGACCAAGTGCTCACGCGCAACGGTTACAGCCAGTATCGGCAGATCACCGCGATCAACCATCTCGGCGAGACCGCGCATTTCAGCGGTGCGCAGACCCTCGGCGTGCACCATGCCGTCAGCGGCGAACAGTGCGTGGCCGCCGGCAACATGCTCGCCGGGCGTGAGGTGATCGAGGCAATGGTCAGCGCATTCGACGCCGGCGAAGGCCAGTTGGCCGACCGCTTGCTCGCCGCTCTGCACGCGGCTCAAGCCTTGGGTGGCGAAGCCGGGCCGGTGCATTCGGCCGCCGTGGTGGTGGTGGGCGAGCAGACCTGGCCGATCGTCAATCTGCGTGTCGACTGGGCCGATGAAGACCCGATCGGTCAGTTGCAAAAGCTCTGGAACGCCTACGAACCGCAGTTGCAGGATTACATCGACCGCGCCCTCGACCCGGCCAGGGCACCGGGCTATGGCGTTGCCGGGGACGATCGATGAACAGCGTCGAACTGCTCAAGGTGCTGGTGGGATTCGACACCACCAGCCGCGAGTCGAATCTGCAACTGATCGAATTCGTCCGCGATTACCTCGCCGGTTTCGACGTGCCGAGCGCGCTGATCTACAACGATGAGCGCAGCAAGGCCAACCTGTTCGCCACGATCGGCCCGGTGGATCAACCGGGCATTGTCTTGTCCGGGCACACCGATGTGGTGCCGGTCGACGGTCAGCCGTGGACGCTGCCGCCGTTCGAGCTCAGCGAGCGCGACGGTAAATTGTTTGGCCGCGGCACGGCGGACATGAAGGGTTATATCGCTTGTGTGCTGGCGCTGGTGCCGGCGCTGGTCACGACGCCGCTGCGTCTGCCGGTGCACATTGCGCTGTCCTATGACGAAGAGGTCGGCTGCCTCGGCGTGCGTTCGTTGCTTGAGGTATTGCAGCAGCGCCCGGTCAAACCATTGCTGTGCATCATCGGCGAGCCGACCGAGCTGAAACCGGTACTCGGCCACAAGGGCAAACTGGCGATGCGCTGCGATGTGCAAGGTCATCCGTGTCATTCGGCCTATGCGCCACTCGGGGTCAACGCCATCGAATATGCCGCCGAACTGATCGCTGAACTGGGCCGACTCGGCCAGCAACTGAAAGCGCCGCAGCATCACGACGCACGCTTCGATCCGCCCTACAGCACAGTGCAGACCGGTGTGATCAGCGGCGGCAAAGCCTTGAACATCGTGCCGGCCGATTGCCGTTTCGATTTCGAGATCCGCGCCCTGCCCTCACAGGATCCGGCACTGGTGGCCGAAGCATTGAAAGACTATGCCGAGCGCGAAGTGTTGCCGCGCATGCGTGCGGTCAGTGCGCAAAGCGATATTCGCTTCCGGGCATTGTCGGCGTATCCGGGGCTGGTCACCGATGCGCAGAGTCAGGCCGCTGAGCTGATTGCAGCGTTTAGCGGTTCTCGGGAATTCGGCACGGTGGCGTTCGGCACCGAGGGCGGACTGTTCGATGCCGTGGGCATCCCCACCGTGGTGTGCGGCCCCGGCAGCATGGATCAGGGGCATAAACCCGACGAGTTTGTCAGCCGTGGGCAACTGCACGCCTGCGAAGAAATGCTTCAGCGGATGCTCGCATTCATCAGCCTCTGACCCCTTCGCCGAAGCCTGTTTTTTTAGGGTTTCAAGCAACAAACTTACTAATTTATCTCCCGCCTCACTTTGCACATGATCACTCCAACAACAAGTGCGCCGTCCGTGCCGGCGCTTACCGAAGTACGTCCACGTACTCAACCTTGCCTTGGAGTTCGTCATGGCTAGCGCAACCGCTTCTTCCGCTCCGCTCATTGAAAAACACACGATAGGCTACGTGCCCCCCGAAGATCGCCACGGCAAAGTCAGGGATCTGTTCACGCTCTGGTTCGGCGGCAACATCGCACCGTTGCCCATCGTCACCGGAGCGCTGGGCGTGCAGCTGTTTCAGCTGAACCTGCTCTGGGGCATCGTGGCAATTCTCGTCGGCCATCTGGTCGGCGGCGTGCTGATGGCGCTGCATTCGGCGCAAGGTCCACAGATGGGCATTCCGCAGATGATCCAGAGCCGTGCGCAGTTCGGCTCGCTCGGCGCCTTGCTGGTGGTGTTGATTGCCGGGGTCATGTACATCGGTTTTTTCGCCTCCAACATCGTCCTCGCCGGCAAGTCGCTGCACGGCGTGGTCGACAGCGTTCCGGTGCCGGTGGGCATCGTCATCGGCGCGCTCGGTTCGGGGATCATCGGCATCATCGGCTACCGTTTCATCCATGTGCTCAACCGCATCGGCACCTGGGTGCTGGGCATCGGCATCGTGGTCGGTTTCGGCTACATCCTGACCCACATTCAGACCGATGATTTTCTCACGCGTGGCAGTTTCAACCTGTCCGGCTGGCTCGCCACGGTGTCGCTGGCGGCGTTGTGGCAGATCGCGTTCGCGCCGTATGTGTCGGACTATTCGCGCTACTTGCCGGCTGACGTGAAAGTGTCGTCGACCTTCTGGACGACCTATCTGGGTTCGGCACTGGGTTCGAGCCTGTCGTTCGTGTTCGGCGCCGTGGCAGTGCTGGCGACGCCGGTGGGCATGGACACCATGGACGCGGTCAAACTCGCCACCGGCTCGATCGGCCCGCTGATGCTGGTGCTGTTCCTGCTCAGCGTGATCAGCCACAACGCGCTCAACCTGTACGGCGCGGTGCTGTCGCTGATCACCTTGGTGCAGACCTTCGCCTACCGCTGGATTCCCACTGCGAAAAGCCGAGCGGTGATTTCGCTCATCGTCTTGCTGGCGTGCTGTTTTGCCGCTGTCGGTGCGTCGGCGGATTTCATCGGCCACTTCGTCGACATGGTGCTGGTGCTGCTGGTGGTGTTGGTGCCGTGGACGGCGATCAACCTGATCGACTTCTATGCGATTCATAAAGGTCAGTACGACATCCAGTCGATCTTCCAGGTCGACGGCGGCATCTACGGACGCTACAACCCGCAGGCCTTGCTCGCTTATGTGATCGGCATTGCCGTACAGATTCCGTTCATGAACACCCCGCTGTACGTCGGCCCGGTGTCGGCGCACATCAACGGCGCGGATCTGTCGTGGCTCGTGGGTTTGCTGGTGACTTCGCCGCTGTACTTCTGGCTGGCCAGTCGCGATACCTCGTATCGTCGACGGATGATGGGCGCGAAGCTGGCGAGCAGTCTGTGAGCAGTTGACCAGACTGAAAAAGGAGGCCCGCCGGTGTGCGGGCCTTCTGCATTGTGCTGTGGTATTTATGGGTTTGTGTCGAATCTGAGGGAGGACAAGCCATGTTGCGAATACTCGGTAAAGCTTCGTCGATCAACGTGCGCAAGGTGCTGTGGACCTGTGCTGAATTGAACATTCCGTTCGAGCGGGAAGACTGGGGCTCAGGGTTTCAGTCAACGCACACGCCAGAGTTTCTCGCGCTCAATCCGTGCGCGATGGTGCCGGTGATTCAGGACGATGATTTCACCCTGTGGGAGTCGAATACGATCATTCGTTATCTGGTGTCGCGCTATGGCGGGGCGGCGCTTTATCCCGCTGAATCGCAGGCGCGGGCGCAGGTCGATCAGTGGATCGACTGGCAGGCTTCGGAGCTGAACCGGTCGTGGTCATATCCGCTGATGGCGCTGGTGCGCAAATCCCCGGAGTATCAGGACAGTGCTGCGCTGGCCGCAGGTTGCCGGGACTGGGCGCGGAACATGGAGATTCTGGATCGGCAATTGCAGAAGACCGGGGCTTACGTCAGTGGGCAGGATTTTTCTCTGGCTGATATTCCGATCGGGCTGTCGGTCAATCGCTGGTTCGAAACGCCGCTGGCGCATCCTGATTTTCCGGCGGTTAGCGCTTATTACGAGCGGTTGAGTTTGCGTGAGGGGTATCGGTTGTATGGGTGCAATGGGACGCCGTGAGCGGTTGGATTTGGTGGAATGCCCGGGATTTTTTGACGCTGCAAAACCTGTGGGAGCGAGCCTGCTCGCGAAGGCTTTCTTTCAGGCGGTGAGTTTTTTTGGTTTGGGTACATATCCGTTGCTTCGGGTGTTGCTTATGGCGGTTTCGCCCTTGCGGCGAGTCCCTTTTTCAAACGCCAAAAAGGAACCAAAAGGCTTTGCTCCTACGTACGGCCCTCGCAAGCTCGGGTCCCTTCGCTCCGGGATCGATCCCGGCGCAGCGGCTACGGTTTGCTTCGCTGCACCTCCTTCCGCTGTGTACGACTTCGTCGTACGGTCGCTGCGCTCCCACGCCCGGATCAATCCCTACGCTCAGCCTTCCGATGTCGCTGGTTAGGCAAGATCAAAAGCACTCGAGCTGGCGCTCATTGTAGAGTGGTGTGAAGCGTCGCATGGCTTGGGATTTGCGGTGGATTCGCCCCTCACCCCAGCCCTCTCCCCCTGGAGAGGGAGCCGATCTGCGTTGGCTTTGGAAATTGAGTACGACTCGGTATTTCAAGTCGGCGTAACTTTCGCATCCACCAAGGTCAGTCCCCTCTCCCTCCGGGAGAGGGTTAGGGTGAGGGGCTTTTGATTTTCGGACTGAGTTCCAGCATCCCCCGGCAATCCAGGCTGAACCAGACGCTCGCTGCGCTCCCACGCCCGGGCTAATCCCGCATTTGTCATTTACTCTTGAACGCTTCGCGCCGCGCCTGGCGTTCGGCTGCATAAGCCTCTTGCGGCTGGCTGATCAGGTCTTCCCGGCGTAGCGGTTCGCCGCAATGTGCGCACAGCGGCCCGAGACCTGCGGGGTGGTTGCAGGGTTTGTGGGTGAAGATCACCGCCAACCCTTCCTCGGGCACTTTGCACCAGGTTTCGCCCCACGCGCGCAAGGCCAGGATCACCGGGTAGAACGCTTCACCTTTCGCGGTGAGGTGATACTCGTAGCGTTTCGGCCGTTCGTTATACAAACGCCGCTCGACCAGACCGTCCGCCTCCAGGCATTTGAGACGCGTGGCAACCATTTGCGGGGTGCCGCCGGTCTGGGCCTGGATCTCGTCGTAGCGATGATTGCCCATGAACAACTCGCGCAGAACCAGCACGGTCCAGCGATCACCGACGATGTTTTCGGCCCGTGAAATCGGGCACAGCGTGTCGGGCGCGCTATCGTTGTTTGTCATCAGGGCTTGCCTCTTTCACAGTTACTATGATTATCATATCAACACGATGCCGGGACAAGCCCTGCGCACCGCTCTTTCCTTTTCGTGGAGCAAGCCGCCATGTCGAACCCTGTTTACCCGCTGGACCGCACCGCTTATCTGCTGGTCGATCCGTACAACGATTTTCTTTCCGAGGGTGGCAAGGTTTTCCCTTTGCTCAAACCCATGGCGGAGCAGAACGGCCTGCTCGACAACCTGCGCAAACTCGACCACGCGGTGCGCAGCCTGCGGATTCCGGTGGTGATCGTACCCCATCACCGTTGGGAAAAAGGCGACTACGAAAACTGGGATCACCCCACACCCACGCAGTGCAAGATCATGCACATGCACCATTTCGCCCGTGGCGAATGGGGCGGCGAATGGCATCCGGATTTCGCCCCGCAGGACGGCGACATTGTCGTTCAGGAGCATTGGGGCTCAAGCGGATTTGCCAACACCGACCTGGATTTTCGCCTGAAGCAGAAAGGCATCACCCACGTCATCATCGTCGGCCTGCTGGCCAACACCTGCATCGAAGCCACCGCCCGCTATGCAGCGGAACTTGGCTACCACGTCACCCTGGTACGCGATGCGACCGCCGCGTTAAAAGCGGAAATGATGCACGCCGCTCACGAGCTCAACGGCCCGACGTTCGCTCATGTCATTACCGACACCGAGGCGTTGATCACCGGCCTCGAGTCACGATGAGCACATGCCTGACCGCGGCCAAAGTGCAGCCTCGGTCAGGCATCCGCCGGCACCACTCCGCGCTCTTCGAGCAAGCGCACAAACATGCTCAAGCTGCGTGACACCGTACCCCGACGCCAGACCAGCCAGGTCGTCAGGTAACGAAAATCCGCGGTCAATGGCCAGACGCTGACGGTTGCGCTACCGGGCATGCTTTGCAGCATTCTGCGCGGCATCAGCGCCAGCCCGGCGCCGGCACTGACGCAGGCGAGCATGCCGTGGTAGGACTCCATTTCGAAGATCTTGCCCGGCACGGCGGCATCGGTGCTGAACCATTTTTCGAAGTGATGCCGATAGGAGCAGTTGGAACGGAAGGCGTAAATGTTTTCGCCGTTCACATCCGCCGCACGCTGCACCGGTGCGTGGTTGAGCGGCGCGATGATGACCATTTCCTCCTCAAAGGCCGGCACGCCTTCCAGGGTCGGATGCAACACCGGGCCATCAACGAACGCCGCCGCGAGGCGCCCGGACAGCACGCCGTCAATCATGGTGCCGGAAGGCCCGGTAGACAGGTCGAGATCGACTTTCGGGTGCAACTGGTTATACGCCGCCAGCAGTTCGGGTATGCGCACCGCTGCCGTGCTTTCCAGCGAGCCCAGGGGAAACGCACCCTGCGGTTCTTCACCCGCGACCGTTGCCCGCGCCTCCTGCACCAGATCGAGAATCCGCCGCGCGTACTCAAGAAAACTCCACCCGGCCGGTGACAGGCGCAAACGGCTTTTTTCGCGGATAAACAGATCAACGCCCAGATCCTGCTCCAGTTGCTTGATCCGCGTGGTCAGGTTCGACGGCACGCGATGGATCTGCGCGGCAGCGGCGCTGATGCTGCCATGCTCGGCAACGGCCTTGAAGATTTCCAGTTGCACCAGATCCACAGACATTCTCCAATCGTGAAAGAAACGATCTTTATTATTCAGTTTCCAGAAAACAAACGCCACCCTACTCTAGGCCCATCCACTGAACATACGCAGGACGACGCCATGAGCCAGATTTCCAGCCAGACCCACGCTATCTCGATCAACCCAGCGACCGGTGAGCAGATCGGCCACTATGCATTCGAATCCGCTGCCGCCCTCGATGCTGCGCTGACCCGCGCCGCCTACGGCTTCGGCAAGTGGAAGCGCAAGCCGCTGCAGGATCGTTCTCGCTTGCTGACCGCCCTCGCCGGCTCGCTGCGCGACACCGCTGAAGCCATGGCAACCATGATCACTCTGGAAATGGGCAAGCCGATTGCTCAGGCCCGCGGTGAAATCGAAAAATGCGCCAAGCTCTGCGAGTGGTACGCCGAACACGGCCCGGCCATGCTCGACGCTGAACCGACTCAGGTCGAAGGCGGCAAGGCGCGCATTGAATACCGTCCACTCGGGCCGATTCTGGCGGTGATGCCGTGGAACTTCCCGATCTGGCAAGTGCTGCGCGGCGCGGTGCCGGCGCTGATCGCCGGCAACACCTACGTACTCAAGCACGCCCCGAACGTGATGGGCAGCGCTTACCTGCTGCGCGACGCATTTACCCGCGCCGGTTTTGCCGACGGTGTGTTTGAAGTGATCAACGTCACGCCAGAAGGTGTGTCGACCGCCATCGCCGATCCGCGCATTGCCGCGGTTACCCTGACCGGCAGCGTCCGCGCCGGTATGGCCATCGGTGCTCAGGCCGGTGCAGCCCTGAAAAAATGCGTGCTGGAACTGGGCGGCTCCGACCCGTTCATCGTGCTCAACGACGCTGACATTGATGAAGCCGTGCAAGCTGCTGTCATCGGTCGCTATCAGAATTCCGGTCAGGTTTGTGCAGCGGCCAAGCGCCTGATCATCGAGGAAGGCGTGGTCGAGGAGTTCACGCGTAAATTCGTCGAAGCCACACGTCAGTTGAAGGTCGGCGACCCATTGGCTGCCGACACTTACATCGGCCCGATGGCGCGTTTCGATCTGCGCGACGAACTCGACCAGCAAGTACGCGACACCCTTGAAGAAGGCGCAACGCTGCTGCTCGGTGGCAGCAAAACGACGGGCCCGGGCAACTACTACGAACCCACCGTGCTGGCTGACGTCACCGACCGCATGACCTCCTTCAAACAGGAACTGTTCGGCCCGGTCGCCTCGATCATCACCGCCCGCGACTGCGCCCACGCCGTGGCGCTGGCCAACGACAGCGAATTCGGCCTGACCGCAACGATCTACACCGCCAACGTTCCACTGGCCCAGCAACTGACCAGCGAACTGGATACCGGCGGCGTATTCATCAACGGCTACTCCGCCAGCGATCCGCGCGTGACCTTCGGCGGCGTGAAGAAAAGCGGTTTCGGCCGCGAACTTTCACACTTTGGTGTTCGCGAGTTCTGCAACGCGCAGACTGTGTGGCTGGACCGTAAATAGTAGCCAGCCCGCTGGCGATGGCGGAGTGTCAATTGCAGTTGCATTATCTGAGCGCCGCTATCGCTTGCAGGCACAATCAAAAGCCCCTCACCCTAGCCCTCTCCCGGAGGGAGAGGGGACTGACCGCGGTGGATGCGAGAGCGACGCCGACCTGAAATACCGAATCGAACACAAAATTTGAAAAGCCCAAAGATCGGCTCCCTCTCCCTCGGGAGAGGGCTGGGGTGAGGGGCGAATCCACCGAATATCTCAAGCCATGCGGCGCTTCTAACCACTCAACAATGAGCGCCAGCTCGAGTGCTCTTGATCTTGCGTCACCGGCGACATCGGAAGGCTGAGCGCAGGGATCGATCCGGGCGTGGGAGCGCAGCGACCGTACGACAAAGTCGTACACAGCGGAAGTAGGTGCAGCGAAGCAAACCGTAGCCGCTGCGCCCGGATCGAACCCGGAGCGAAGGAACCCGAGCCTGCGAGGGCCGAACGCAGGAGCAAAGCCTTTTGGTTCCTTTTTGGCGTCTGAAAAAGGGACTCGCCGTAAGGGCGAAACCCTAAGCCGCCGTTACCGCAGCAACGGATATGTACACAACAATCAGAAACTCACCGACCGGAAAAGCCTTCGCGAGCAGGCTCGCTCCCACAGGGAAACTGTATCCATTCGCGAAAACTGGCTGACTGTCCGCGGTCAAGCCACACAGTAAATCCGCTGTACCGCAGCCCCCCAGCATTTGCCCAATCCCCCCAGCCTTCTATAGTGATCAAGTCCCCTGCCCTTGCGGCGAGCTGCCGAGCGTGGTCCATGGTCAACACCGAACACCTGATCATCTGCGAGCACTGCGACTGCGTTTACCAGAAAGTCGCCCTCGCCAAACACCAGAAAACCCTCTGCGTACGCTGCGGCGGCGTGCTGCAGCGCTACAACGGCCTGACCATCGAACAGCGTCTGGCCCTGACCTTCACGGCAGCGATGCTGTGGCTGTTCGCCAATTTCTATCCGGTGATGAGCATCAGCCTCCAGGGCCTGAAAAACAGCGCCACGCTGTGGGACTCGGTGCTGGCCCTGAGTCAGGGGCCGATCACCTTCATCGCCATGGTCGCGGCGATCGCAATCATCATCGCCCCGGCCTTTCAACTGGTGCTGCTGATCTGGGTGCTGGGTTTTGCCCTGACGTCGCGGCGGGCGCCGGGCTTCAAGCTGTCGATGCGCTGGCTGGAAACCCTGCGCCCGTGGAGCATGCTCGAAGTCTGTCTGCTGGGGGCAATGGTCGCGGTGTTCAAACTCGCCGGGCTGCTTGATGTGCTGCCGGGCATCGGCCTGTTCGCCCTCGCGGCGCTGAGCCTGATGATGATCCGCATTGCCGGACGCGACATCCGTGAACTGTGGGACATTTTATGAAGCGTCCACCGACCGCCGCCGAACTCAACCTGTGCCTGTGCCACAGTTGCGGCCTGGCCTGCGATATGCGCGACGAACCGCATGATTGCCCGCGCTGCGATGCGCCACTGCACCGCCGCAAAACCAATTCGCTGACGCGCACCTGGGCCTATATGCTCGCGGCACTGGCCTTTTACGTACCGGCCAATCTGCTGCCGGTGATGAACACGCTGATGCTCGGCAGCGGCGCCGACAGCACGATCATGAGCGGCGTGCTGGAATTCTGGGAAGCCGGAGCGTGGGACATCGCCCTGATCATTTTCATCGCCAGTATCGCCGTGCCAGGGATCAAGTTCGTCGCCCTGACCTTGCTGCTGATCACCGTGCAGCGCGACAGCGCCTGGGCGCGCAAGGAGCGCTCGAAGCTGTACCGCTTCGTCGAGCTGATCGGCTATTGGTCGATGCTCGACGTGCTGGTGGTGGCGCTGGTCGCCGCGCTGGTGAAATTCCAGACGCTGGGCGATATCGAGCCACGACCGGGCATTCTGTTTTTCGGCCTGGTCGTGGTGTTCACCATGCTCGCGGCGATGAGCTTCGATCCACGGCTGATCTGGGACAAGGACCGCGACGACAGCGTCAGCGACGCTGAGCCGCCAACAGCACCTGTAACGGATGACGCAACGCCTGATCCGACTGGCGCTTGACCTGACTGCGGCACGAATAACCGGTCGCCAGCGCTTCGCCCTGCTCCGCCGATGCGTCGACCTGACGCGCCCACGACTGCTCGTAGATCAGCGCCGAGGTCTGGCGATTGCGCGCCTCGTGACCGTACGTGCCGGACATGCCGCAGCAACCGGTGGCCTGAGTCGCCAGTTGCAACCCGGCACGCTTGAACACCTGCTCCCATTGCCGGGTCGCGGCGGGCGCGTTGGTTTTCTCGGTGCAATGGGCGAGCAGGCGGAATTTTGCCTCGCTCTGTTGCGGCGCCTGTTCGGGCATTGCCTTGAGCAACCACTCTTGTACCAGTTGCACCTCGGGGCAGGCCTGCAGACCGGGAACCTTGAGGTATTCCTGGCGATAGACCAGCGTCATGGCCGGGTCGAGCCCCAGCAATGGCACGCCGACGTCCGCCAGTTCACGCAACTGCCGCGCATTGCGCAGCGCCGCGCGATTGAATGCCGCGAGGAAGCCCTGCACATGCAACGGCTTGCCGTTGGCGCTGAACGGCGCCAGGTAAACCTGATAGCCCAGGCGCGAAATCAACTCGACCAGATCCGCCAGCAGCGGCGCTTCGAAATAACGGGTGAACGCGTCCTGCACGATCACCACGCTGCGTTCACGCTGCGCCGGGGTCAGCGCCGACAGCGTCGCAACGGTCGCTGGCTGCACCTGCCAGCGGCGCATCGCCGCGTGGAAATCGAAACGGCTGAGCAACGGCACATCGACCATGCCACCGACGCGCTCAAGCAGACCGCGCACCCACGCCGCGCCCATCAAACCGTTGTAGAGCGCCGGAATTCGCGCCATGTACGGAATGCTGTACTCCAGCGAAGCGATCAGATAATCCCGCGCCGGACGCAGATACCGTGTGTGGTACAGCTCAAGAAAACGCGAGCGAAAATCCGGCACGTTGACCTTGACCGGGCACTGTCCCGCGCAGGATTTGCACGCCAGGCAACCGGCCATGGCGTCGTAGACCTCATGGGAAAAATCCGCCGATTGCGATCGCGTGTTGCGCCAGCGCTGCCATAACGTCGTAAAAAACGCCGGTCGGCGAATTGCTCCAGACAGGACGTCGACACCCGCCTCACCCTGCAACCGCAACCACTCGCGGATCAACGAGGCGCGGCCCTTGGGCGATTGCGCGCGCTCGCGGGTGGCTTTCCACGACGGGCACATGGCGTCATCGGGATCGAAGTTGTAGCAGGCGCCATTGCCGTTGCAATGCATCGCCGCGCCGTAATCCTGCCAGACCTTTTCGTCGATCTGCCGATCGAGTTCGCCGCGCAGGGTCACCTCATCGATTTTCAGCAGCGCCGCGCCGGCGTTGGCCGGCGTGGCGATCTTGCCGGGATTGAACTGATTGAACGGGTCGAACGCGGCTTTCAGCGCTTGCAGTGCCGGGTACAGCTCGCCGAAAAACGCCGGCGCGTATTCCGAGCGCAAGCCTTTGCCGTGCTCGCCCCAGAGCAGACCGCCGTAACGCTGAGTGAGCGCTGCAACGCCGTCCGATACCGGGCGCACCAACGCCGCTTGCTGCGGATCTTTCATGTCGAGAATCGGCCGTACGTGCAGCACGCCGGCATCGACGTGGCCGAACATGCCGTACTGCAAGCCGTGGCTGTCGAGCAGATCGCGCAGCTCGGCGATGTACTCGGCCAGGTGCTGCGGCGGTACTGCGGTGTCCTCGACAAACGGTTGCGGCCGCGCTTCGCCAGCGACGTTGCCGAGCAGGCCGACCGCGCGCTTGCGCATGCCGTAGACCTTGTTCACCGCCGCGTGACCGACCGCCAGCGTGTGGCCCAGGCGTTCGACGGTTTGATCACTGCTCAGGTGCTCGACAAACGCAGCGACGCGAGCTTGCAGCTCTTCCGGATCGTCGCCGCAGAATTCAACCAGGTTGATGCCCAATGTCGGCCGCTCGGCGCTGGCCGGGAAATACTCGGCGACGCCATGCCAGACAATGTCCTGCATCGCCAGCAGCAACACTTTCGAATCGACGGTTTCGATCGACAGCGGCTTGAGCGCCATCAACGCCCGCGCATCGCGCAGCGCGTCCATGAAACCGGCGTAGCGGATGTTCACCAGCATCGTGTGCTTGGGTATCGGCAACACATTCAGCCGCGCCTCGACGACAAAACCGAGCGAACCTTCGGCGCCGCACAACACGCTGTTGAGGTTGAAACGGCCATCCGCCTCACGCAGGTGCGCGAGGTCGTAACCGGTCAGGCAGCGGTTGAGGTCGGGAAAGCGCTGTTCGATCAGTTCGCCCTGCTCATCAATGATCTGCCGCGCGCAGCGATAGACTTCACCGACCCGGTCATCACGCGCGCACAGCGTTTGCAACTCGCTCTCGTCCAGCGCCTGAGTGTGCAAACGCTCGCCGCCACGCAGGATCATGTCGAGTTCCAGCACATGGTCGCGGGTCTTGCCGTAGGTGCAACTGCCCTGGCCGCTGGCATCGGTGTTGATCATGCCGCCGACGGTGGCGCGGTTGGATGTAGACAGTTCCGGGGCGAAAAACAGCCCGGCGGATTTCAGCGCGGCATTGAGCTGATCCTTGACCACCCCGGCCTGGACCCGCACCCAGCGTTGCTCGACGTTGATTTCGAGAATGCGGTTCATGTGTCGCGACAGGTCGACGACGATGCCGTCCGTCAGCGACTGGCCGTTGGTGCCGGTGCCGCCGCCGCGTGGCGTGATCACCACGTGCTGATGGGCCGGCTCGGCGATCAGCTTCGCCACTCGCGCGACATCGTCGGCATCCATGGGAAACACCGCCGCTTGGGGCAGGCGCTGATAGATCGAGTTATCGGTGGCCAGTACCACGCGACTGGCGTAATCGGCGCTGATCTCACCGCGAAAACCGCTGGCCTTGAGGGCTTTGAGGAACGCCTGGTAATCGGCGGTGAGGGTGCTTGCGGGCGACAGCTGGGCAATCATCGGTCAGGGTATCTCGGTGAAAATCGGGCCGTGTGGCGGTGAACAGTTGTACGCAACGAATGATTGCGTCAGGCTCCGCCATCTCAGGGTGTCCATGTTCATTGCTGGCAAACGTTGGGACAACCGTAAATTCGACCCGCTATTGATGACTTTTGCGAATGAATCCGCGCACGCTTACCCCGTCCATGTCGTTATTGCTGGCTTTCGAGGCCGCTGCCCGCCACGAAAGCTACACCCGCGCCGCCCACGAACTGTCGCTGACGCAAAGTGCGGTCAGCCGTCAGGTGCAGATTCTGGAAAAAATGCTCGGCATGCGCCTGTTCACTCGCGAAGGCCGGCAAGTGGTGCTGACAGACGTCGGGCGCCTGTATCAACGGGAGTTGAACGAAGCGCTCGGGCAGATACGCAGCGCGACGCTGCAGGCGATGGCATTCGGTTCCGGCATTCACAGCCTGCGCCTGGCGACGCTGCCAACCTTCGGCTCGAAATGGCTGCTGCCGCGACTCAAGGATTTCTACACCGCGCATCCGGGCATGACCGTGCATTTGCATTCGCGCATCGAAGCAATCGACTTCGATACCAGCGAAATCGACGCGGCGATCTGCGTCGGTGGCGGCGATTGGCCGGGGCTGACCGCCCTGCCCTTGCACACCGAGGAACTGGTGGTCATTGCCAGCGCGCAACTGTCCGCCGCCGAGCGCGACGACGCCGAACGACACATCGCCGGGCAACTGCTGCTCAATGTCAGCAGCAATGCCCAGGCGTGGGCGGAATGGTTCAGTCAGCACAGCTTGCCCCATCGCAGCATGCGCATCGGGCCAAGCTTTGAAATGACCTCACACCTGATTCAAGCGGTGCGGGCCAATATTGGTGTGGGGCTGGTGCCGCGGATTCTGGTCGAGGATGAGCTGGCGAATGGCGAGCTGCTGCAACTGGGCGAGCCGATCACCAGTCGGCGCAGCTACTATCTGGTGTATCCGCCGCGAAATGAAAAGCTGCCGTCGCTGGCGGCGTTTCGGGATTGGCTGATGCATACACTCTGAAGAATTCAGTTGCTCCGTTCGCGAGCAGGCTCGCTCCCACAATATTCGATATCGCTCAGCAATCTTGTGTTTCATAACATCACTGTGGGAGCGGGCTTGCCCGCGATGGCGGCGGCATTGACCGCCTCAAAACCTCGGCTTGACCGCCCTCCAGTCCGGCTTGTACCGCTGCATCTGCCGTACATCATCGCGCTGGCGAATCCCGCAGGTCAGGTATTGATCATGCAGTTTGCCCAACTGCTCATGATCCAGTTCCAGCCCGAGCCCGGGCGCGCGACTGATCTTCACGCAGCCATCGACAATCGGCAGCTTGCCGCCCTTGATCACCTCTTCGTCCGGCTCCTGCCACGGGTAATGGGTGTCGCAGGCGTAATCCAGATTTGGCACAGCGGCCGCGACATGCGCCATGGCCATCAGGCTGATGCCCAGGTGCGAGTTGGAGTGCATCGATACACCGAGGCCGAATACCTCGCACATTTTCGCCAGGGTCTGGGTGTCGCGCAGGCCGCCCCAATAGTGGTGGTCGGCGAGCACGATCTGCACGCTGTTCTGCGCCACGCTGCGGCGAAACTCCTCGAAATCGGTGACCACCATATTGGTCGCCAGCGGCAGGCCGGTGCGCTTGTGCAGTTCAGCCATACCGTCGAGGCCTGGCGTCGGGTCTTCGTAATATTGCAGATCATCACCGAGCAGCTCGGCCATGCGAATCGAGGTTTGCAGCGACCAGTTGCCATTCGGATCGATGCGCAGCGGGTAGCCGGGAAAGGCTTTCTTCAGCGCCTTGATGCAGGCCACTTCGTGTTCCGGGGGCAAGGTGCCGGCCTTGAGCTTGATACTCTTGAAACCGTACGCCTCGATCATCCGCGTCGCTTGCGCAACGATCTGCTGCTCCGTGAGCGCTTCGCCCCAATCATCCGGCTTGTACGGCGAATCGACATGCTGCGCGTATTTGAAAAACAGGTAGGCGCTGAACGGTACTTCTTCGCGGATCGCGCCGCCGAGCAGGTCCACCAGCGGCACGTTCAGGTAATGCGCCTGCAAATCGAGAAACGCCACTTCGAACGCCGAATAGGCGTTGCTCACTGCTTTGCTGGCGTGTGAACCCGGTGCCAGTTCGGCTCCGGCCAGACTGGCCGGTTTGTGCGCCGCGACCGTCGCCTGCACGATCGCGCGCAACTGATTGAGGTTGAATGGGTCGAGACCGATCAGTTGCGCCTGCACTTGTTGCTGGATCGCCAGCGCCGGCGCGTCGCCATAACTTTCACCGAGGCCGATGTAGCCGTTGTCGCTTTCGATCTCGATGATCGAGCGCAGGGCATAAGGTTCGTGGATGCCACTGGCGTTGAGCAGCGGCGGATCACGAAAGGCAATCGGGGTGACCGTGACACGGGTGATTTTCAAGATGATGCTCCTGACAGATCAACAATCGATTCAATGGCTCGCGGCCGGCCTGGCCGTCGCGACAACGGCGGTTTCATCAGCGGGCTTTGCCGGGGTTTTGCCTTTGGCGCCCGGCGCCGTACGGGCAAAGAAAATCACCACCGCGGCGATCAGTGAAGTCGCCGCCAGGCCATACAGTCCGCCCTCGATTGAGCCGGTGGTTTGCTCGAGGATGCCGAACGCGGTCGGCGCGACGAAGCCGCCGAGATTGCCAATGGAATTGATCAGCGCGATCACTGCCGCCGCGATGCGCGCATCGAGATAGCTTTGCGGAATCGGCCAGAACAGCGCCGATGCGGCTTTGAAGCCAATCGCTGCAAAGCAGATGGCAACGAACGCGAAAACCGGGCCGCCGGTGGTCGACATGAACATGCCGATAGCGGCGATCACCAGGGTCAGGGCGACCCACGCCTGCTGGAATTTCCATTTGCCGGCCATCGCGGCGAACCCGTACATGGCAACAATCGAAATGATCCACGGAATCGAATTGAGCAGGCCGACCTGGAAGTCGCCAAGGTTGCCCATCTTCTTGATCATGCTCGGCAGCCAGAACGTCGCGCCGTAAATGGTCAGGGCAATCGAAAAGTAAATGAAGCAGAACAGCGCGATCTGCCGATCCGCCAGCAACTTGAACATTGACGGTTGGCTCACCTGCACCGCTTCGCGGGCGCGCTGCTCTTCATCGATCGCCGCGACCAGCGCTTCACGCTCGTCTTCGCTCAGCCACTTCGCCTGACGTGGATGCGATTGCAGCCAGAACCAGACGAACGCGCACAGCACCACCGACGCCGCGCCCTCGATCAGAAACATCCACTGCCAGCCGTGCAGGCCCAGGCCGCTGATGTGCAGCAACGCACCGGACACCGGGCCGGAGATCACCGAGGCAATCGCCGAGCCACTGAGAAACACCGCCATGGTCTTGCCGCGTTCGGAGGCTGGCAGCCATTGCGTGAAGTAATAGATGATTCCCGGAAAGAACCCCGCCTCGGCCGCGCCAAGAATGAAGCGCAACACATAGAAGCTGGTTTCACCGCGCACGAACGCCATGGCCATGGCGGCCGCACCCCAGGTGAACATGATCCGCGTCAGCCATACCCGTGCGCCGTAACGCTGCAACAGCATGTTGGAGGGCACTTCGAACAACGCGTAGCCGATGAAGAACAGTCCGGCGCCCAAGCCGTATGCCGCAGCCCCGATACCCAGATCGGTTTCCAGATGACTGCGGACAAAGCCGATGTTGACCCGATCGATGTAGTTGACGATGAACATCACCACGAACAGCGGCAGCACGTGGCGCTTGACCTTGGCGGCGGCACGGGCGAGCACCGTGACGTCCGCTGGACTCTGCAGGGTTTTCAAGGGGCGACTCCCGATCTTGTTGTTTTTAGGAATGGCGTGAAGCGATGGGTCGATCATGGACGCCGTGCATTGATCCCGTCTAATCTAACTTGGCATTCGATTGATACCCGGATTAGATCAATGTTCGAACTGACCCAACTGCGTTGCTTCACCACCGTTGCCACCGAACTGAATTTTCGCCGCGCCGCCGAACGGCTCAACATGACTCAGCCGCCGCTGAGCCGGCAGATCCAGTTGCTGGAGCATCACCTCGGCGTCGAATTGTTCACCCGCAGCACCCGTAGCGTTGCGCTGACGGCCGCCGGGCGCGCATTTTTCATCGAAGCGCAGAATTTGCTTGAGCGCGCCCAGCAGGCAGCAATCACCGCGCGGCGTTTCGCCGAGGGTGATATCGGCTCGGTGAACATCAGTTTTGTCGGCAGCGCGGTGTATGAGTTTTTGCCCAAGGTGATCGCCGAGGCACGCTTGAAACAGCCGCAGGTGAAAATCGATCTGAGCGAGATGAACACCTATCAGCAACACGAAGCCCTGCGCGCACGACGCATCGATCTGGGCATCGCCCGCGCGCCGCTGCTGGAGCCGGGCTACGCCACCGAATGCCTGGTCCGCGAGCCGTTTGTGCTGGCGGTGCCCAGCGCGCACCCGCTGGCAACGGCGGCTGAAGTGCTGGTCAGCGATCTGGATCAACAACCGTTTCTGATGTACTCCCACGCGGCCTATCCACCGTTCAACGAACTGCTGACCGGCATGCTGCGCTCGGCGCGGGTCGCACCGGACTACGTGCAGTGGCTGGGTTCATCACTGACGATTCTGGCGTTGGTCAACGCCGGCATGGGCCTGGCGCTGGTACCGCGTTGCGCGACCAGCGTGGTGTTCAAGAACGTGGTGTTTCGCGATATTGATCTGGGCGAAGGGGTGCAGAGCGAACTGCACCTGATCTGGCGAGAGAACAACGACAACCCGGCGTTTGCGATGCTGCTGGAAGCGATTCGCCGGGCTGTGGCGCAAGGTTGGGGCGGGTAAAAAAGCTTACTGGTTTTTAAGCGGTGGTGGACCACTAGGTGCCTTGGGCTGCGCATTCGCCACAGGCTTGCCATCTGGCGTGTAACGACGTGCGACCCATTCTGGCATTGGTTGCGGTGCTCTGGCTGTCATGACGACACCTCCTGTTTCGGGCCGAATTCGACCCATTTGACTTTCCCGGAATCTATCAGCAAAAACTCGGCGCCAAAAGGCACTTCTTTCCCGTCGGCATCCAGCCAACACGGATTTTGCATCACGAACTGGCCATTGCTGGCCTCTGGTGGCCACTCCACAGGCCAGCCAAAAACGCGCCTTTCATCGTTCAGATGCAGCGTGATGAGGCGATGGTGCTGGGCAAAAATGCTGAACCATTCACTGGGGTAGGAAGATTGTTTCGTCACGTTTCGACCGCGTAACCAGCCATGCAATTTGTCATTGGTGGCCAGATAACAGGACAGCAGTCCAAGCGTCACCGACACAACGAATGCCCACATGGTTTCGGCTTTGGCGTCCCAGCGGCCGATGGAAAAACCTTTCGAACCCACCCACAAACACAGAGAGCCTATCGCCCAGACCGCTCCCTGAACCACAAACGTGAAAATCAACGCCTGCACAATCTGCCCGAATGTATCAGGCCGTTTGAACGCTGTGAGCGAATAGAAAATCCATGCGGATAGAAACCCGGGAATCAGATACTGCAACAACGGTATGACTTCTTTGACCAGATCATCCATGATCCGAGGCTCCCTTCGAGGTCTTGCCGACCGACACTCGAAAGCCTAGCGCACGCTGGCAAACGGTTTGCTTACAACTGTCACCGCGCGTTTCACGCCGTAGACGGCTACAGGCAATCACGCACCGATTGGCGCAACGCCCCCGACTTGGCCCATGGCGGCCCCTGATACAACGAAACCCGGCTGCCGTCCTTGTATTTGACGATATCCAGGATCTCATCCGCAGTGATGACACTTGGCGCGGTGATGCGGTAGCCGTTGGAGATAGAGGTTTGCGAGGTCTTCGCTACATCCCGCTGCCACAACGGTAATACACAGGCGGCATAGTCCTTGGGTGCCTTGTCGCTGGTCTTGCTGACATTCGGTTCACCCGGCACGAGTGACCTCGGCAACGAGCAACCCGCCAACAGGGCAAACGCCAAAACCCCGATCCACATCCGCATGGTGTATTCCTGATCCAAAAAAAAGCGAATGTAACGTGTAACCGGGCGTACATCCATCGTGGCACGCCGCCCGTGGTTCAATCTGCACAACTTTTCACAACCTGGACAGACAGACGAACGAGCTTTGCCCATCGGCGAAAAATGCGACTACTCTCTTTTACCGAGAATGTTCAGGAGATGATCATGCGGCTCAATGAATACGAACACGAACTTCAGCGCGACCTGCAAAGCGTTGCATCGGACTTGCGCTGGTCAGCTGTCGATCTGAAACGCATCGCCGAGCAGTTGCGCAAATCGGGCAATGAAGCGGACGCGCAAGCGGTGCTGAGGTCGTGCCAGGTGCTGCAAAGCGATGAGGAACGGCTGCAAATCTACGCCAAAGAAGTGAAAGCGCGGGCCATCAGCCGAATCAAGGTGCACTGAGTCCCAACCTGTTTTCCCCTTCAACCAAAGAGCCCCGGCATTTGCCGGGGCTCTCGGTTACAACCATTCATTGAGCTGTGTGACTTTTCGCCCGCGTCGAGCGTTTTTTGTAGCCAGGCAGTGCTGCGGCGTAAGCCAGCGCCTCCTCTTTGCTGGCAAACGATGCCAGCCGGTCACCCTGGGTGCAGACCCGCCACGGGCCATTGTTCACGCTAAGCACGTCATAGCCGTTCATGTGCATCTTGTTCAACATCGGCATGCTCATGGACACCTCCATAGTTGCTTACGGTCAGTTCGAGTTTCACCGGCTTACCTTACACCCCGACTCACTGAATTTGCCGACCGGATGTCGCCAGGTCTGACCCTCAGAAATCTTGCACTTTACGCCACCACGCACGCTCAAAATCTTATTGAAACCTTTACTTGAGGCATCGGCTCAAATATTGCAGTTTGATGACAATATCGTGACAAGCCGTAAACAGGTAACACATGAAAGTACGTGCAACCGTTATATGCGAACAGGATCGCCACATCCTCCTGGTCCGCAAACCGCGCAGCCACTGGACATTGCCCGGCGGCAAGGTCGAGCCCGGGGAAACCCGCGCGCAGGCGGCCGTGCGTGAATTGCAGGAAGAAACCGGGCTGAATGCCGACGATGTGTTGTATTTGATGGAAATGCAGAGCGGCAGCACCCGGCATCATGTTTATGAAGCGTCGGTTGCAGACCTCGAGAAGGTGCGCCCGCAGAACGAAATCATCGATTGCATCTGGCATCCGCTGGATGCGGTGCGACATTTGAATACCAATGAAGCGACGCTGCGCATTGTTGAAGCGTTTCAACGGCGTCTATGAGCCTTAACCGGCAAACGCCCGGCGCCCGGCGCTCATTTCCGTGCGCAGTTCACCGATGAAGTTTGATATGGCGCGAATCGTGACGAGATGTTCCGGCGATACGCCGTTGAGCAGTAACTCGACCTGGCCGTTTTCCGGCCGAAAGACCTTGATCTGCAACAGCCCGTGCGATGTGCGTTTGCATTCACATCCAAACCCGGGAAAGCCTGATTCAACGATGCAGCAGATGTCGTCAAGAGCAAGCATGGGGGCACGCCTCGCAGGCGATGGGGCCGTTTAATCGATAGAGCATAGATCAGCATCTGCGGAGGCGTTGACGCTGGAATGTCTATTGGCTCACAAATCAGTGCGAGTCATGATCCCAGATCCAGTTCCACATTCCCGGCAGACTCACCGGCTCCGAGCTTTTTTCAACGGTGCGCGCCAGCGCCGCTTTTTGCAGCGCTTCGTGATCATCATAGAAAGGCTTGCGGTCCAGCTTCACGCCCGTAGCGGCCGCGCTGTCGAGCAGGATCTGCAGATATTCGCGGGTATGTCGCGCGGTGTAGCGATTGAGGTCATGAAAGGTCATCACCACCGGTATCACTCCGTCCACCGTCGGCAATTCCCCCGCGGCGATACGCTCACGCACCTCGGATAACTGCCGCAGCAGATTGGCGCGCCGGCGGGGGCTGGCATTGAAGCCCCAGATCTTGCCGTCGTTGGCACTCAGATCCGTCAGCAACACCTGCAAACCGTGCTGCTGATACGCGGCGAAGGTGCGTTTGTCGTAATTCCAGAATGGCGGACGCAGCAATTTCGGCGGCGCCCCGGTGATCGCAGCGATATCGGCCGTGCCGTTACCCAGCGACGCTTCCAGTTGTTGCGGGTCGAGTGAGCGATGATTGGTGTGCCAGTGAGTCGCCGTGTGAAACGCGAGGATGTGGCCCTCATCGTGTTCACGCCGCATCAGACTGCGACCAATCTCGCTGTTACCTGCACGCGGCGCACGGGTCTGCACAAAAAACACCGCTTTGATATTGGCTTGCAGCGGATTGTCCTTGAGGCCGTCAAGCACCATCGCCGTCGGGTTCCACAAACTCGAGGCGCTGGGACCGTCGTCGAAGGTCAACAAGAAACGCACCGGTGCCTGGGCCTGCAGGCGCGCTTGGGTCTGCGCAGTCATTTCTATCGGTGCGGCGATGCAACCGGCCAGGACGAGCACCATGAGCGCAGCAGTAAAAAGCTTGAATCCAGATGTCATGTTCGCCTTGAGCGCGAGCGCTGCTGTCATGTTGTCGATTGGCAACTTCCCTCGCCCTTCCCGCCCCTGAACCGCCCTTCGCGAGCCGAGATGGGACAGGGTACACAGGCTTTGGTTCCGGCGCTCGCCACGTCATTGCGCTTTGACGCAGAGAGTCTCCGCTGGAGACGTCAGCGACTATCCTGAAATGTCCAACCGGAGATTTCAGCCCATGTGCGGAAGACTCTCGCAATATCGCGGCATACATGACTTCGTCGCCACACTGAGCATTCCCGACGCCTTGATCAATCACGTCGGCGATGCGCCGCTGGCCCGCTACAACGCGGCGCCGACCACCGCGCTGGCGGTTCTCCATCAACAGGGGCAAAGCATTCAGGCCGACAACCTGCGCTGGGGCTGGCGGCCGCACTGGGCCACGGATCGCCCGGCGCCGATCAATGCCCGCGTAGAAAAAGTCGCCCATGGCGCTTTTTTCCGCGCGATCTGGCGCCATCGCCTGATTGTCCCCGTCGACAACTGGTTTGAATGGGTCGATACCGGCGAAAAAACCCGCCAGCCATGGCTGATTCGTCGAGCGGACCAGGGCGCGGTTTTCTGCGCCGCCATCGGCCAGTTTCCCACAGCGCAAAGCGCGGCTCGAAACGATGACGGTTTTGTGATCATTACCGCCGAGGCGGTCGGAGGCCTGCTCGATGTGCATGATCGCCGCCCGGTGGTGTTCGGCGCGGAACTGGCACGCGAGTGGCTCGATCCGGCGACCACCATTGAGCGCGCCGAGCAGATGTTGTTGTTCGAAGGTGAAGGCAGCGAGTCGTTCGAATGGCATAAAGTCGGCAAAGCCGTCGGTAACGTCCGCAATCAAAATGCTGAATTGATTCAGCCGGTTGAATGAGCGGCGAACGCGATTTGAGCAAATCATTGACTCGGCGTCGTTACAACGGCTGTTTCACTGCTGAAACAGTGCGAATGTAACCGATACGCAAATGGACCAACCGCTTGTCAGACAACCCGACCGTCGTACATACATTTCGCTGCACTACAGCTAGCATGCGCGCCGCATTTCCATTTGGTATACCAGTTGACCAAAGAGTCAACAAACCAGGATCCCAATAACATCTACAAGCCTTGCAGAGAACTAAGTTGCGCGACGATTTTGCAATCAAACAGGTCGGTGGCCTGGAGTGTATTCATCTGTCCACGACAGAACGCTTTGAACTCGACTGTTTTATCGGCCACTACATCAAGACTCGAAACCTGAGTGCCGTTCCCGACATCGAACGCACCCTGCTCAGTACCCTCGAAAACTATCCCGGCCATGCGCCAGTGATGGTCAACGAGCTGAATGCCTGGATCGACAGGACACTGGGCTATCGGGCTTCACACCCGGACTTCACCCAGCTGGACGATCTTTGAGCCTGTGAAAAAGCCCCGCACTTGCGGGGCTCTTCGTATCGACTGTCTAGAACTTGCGGTCAGGTTCGGAAAGCTCCTGGCTATCGTCATGCTTCCAGGTTTTTTCCTTGCGCTTCTCGCGTTCTATTTCTTCTTCGCTCGGTTGATCCGTGTCTTTCTCGTTTTCAGGCTGTTTTTGCTCACTCACCCTGCGCACCTCCTGCCATCGTCAACAGTCTTTCTTGAAGCGTAGATCAGGTTTCAGCCAATGGCTTCATGCGTGACGTCTGCCCTGAGCTTTAATCTCCGCGCCGGCGTAACATGGCGACATTCACGATCGCGTCAGGGAGACGACATGCTGTACCGAATCGCAGCCGACGGGCTGGTGCTGTTTCATTTGTCTTTCATTCTGTTCGTGCTGTTTGGCGGTCTGCTGGTGCTCAAATGGCCACGCTTGCTGTGGCTGCATTTGCCGGCTGCCGCCTGGGGCGTGGCGGTCGAGGTGCTGCATTTGACCTGCCCGCTGACCTACTGGGAAAACCTCATGCGTCACGCCGCCGGGCAGACCGAATACGCCGGTGGCTTCATCGAGCATTACATCTGGCCGATCATCTACCCGGCCGGACTGACCCCGCAGATTCAACTGGTGCTCGGCAGCGTGGTGCTGGCGATCAACGTGCTGGTGTACGGGCGCTTGATCCGCTCGTGGAAGTTGCGTCGCGCCGCCGCTCAGCCCTGATCGACCTCGCACACGGTTTTGAAACGCGAATCGAAATCCGCCGCCAGATCCGCCAGCGTGATACTGCCCAGCCGCGACAGCAATAGCGCCTGCGCCTCATCGAAGGTGCGGGTCAGCGCCGCATTCACAGCCTGCTCGACCAGGCACTGCGGATGATCCGTCGATAAACCGATGGAAAAAATCGACTGCGTGCCCAATGCATGGTGAATATCCAGCAACGTAATCTGCTTCAACGGTTTGGCCAGCGCCCAGCCGCCCTGATGGCCCTTCTCCGACGTCACGAAACCCTGCTCCTTGAGCAAGCCCATGGTGCGCCGCACCACCACCGGATTGGTGCCAAGCATCCCGGCGATGGTTTCCGAGGTGGCGCGTTTTTCATGGCGATCCATGTGAATCAACACATGCAGCATGCGCGACAGGCGCGTGTCATTTCTCACTTGAGCATTTCCAGACTGAACAAAGAATGTCTCCGAGTATCGCTTGCAAGATCTGAAGTTACGAGACTATTGACAGTCTTTTTTCACGTAACTTACGCTGTACCCTGAAACCTCACAGCGGAGATATGGATCATGGTGTACGACGTCATCATTGTCGGCGGCAGTTACGCCGGGCTGTCCGCCGGCCTGCAACTGGCCCGCGCCCGGCGCAGCGTGCTAGTGCTCGATTCAGGCCTGCGACGCAATCGCTTCGCCGGTACTTCCCACGGATTTCTCGGACAGGACGGACGCACGCCGGGCGACATTGCTGCCGAGGCGCGAGCGCAATTGATGGCCTACCCTACCGTGCAATGGCTGGCAGATACGGCGGAAGAAGCGATGCAAGCTGCCGCGGGTTTTGACGTGCGCACCCTGGCCGGCAAACAGCTCAGCGCCAGGCGCCTGATCCTCGCGTCGGGCGTGATCGACGAATTGCCGGACATCGAAGGACTCCAACCACGCTGGGGCCAAAGCGTTTTTCACTGTCCTTACTGTCACGGCTATGAACTGAATCAGGGCGCAATCGGCGTACTGGCGACTTCGCCCCTGTCAATTCATCACGCCCTGATGCTGCCTGACTGGGGCCCAACCACATTCTTCATCAATGGCGTTTTCGAACCCGATGCCGAGCAACTGGCGCAATTGGCTGCACGCGGAGTGAGGCTGGAAACCCGGCGCGTCAGGCGCATCGATGGCGCGCGTGCCGACGTGGTCCTCAGCGACGGCGAGATCGTCGCGGTCGCCGGTCTGTTCGCCATGCCGCGCACACGCATGGCAAGTCCGCTGGCCGATCAGTTGGGCTGTGTATTCGAAGAAGGGCCGATGGGGCCTTTTATCCAGACTGACGCAACCCAACAGACCAGCGTCCCTGGGGTCTTCGCCTGCGGAGATGCCGCACTGGCTGCCGGCTCCGTCGCACTGGCGGTCGGCGATGGAGCCCGCGCCGGGGCAGGCACACACCGCTCGCTGATTTTCGCCTGAATACGCTGACGCCTTAGCGCGGCGTCTGCTTCAACGCGTCCAGCCATGCCGGATCCAGGCGCGTCTGCTCGGTATCGAGCCCCTGCGCCTGCATGCGCTGCTTATGCTCTTCGACTTCCCGCCACAGTTGCCCCTGATCGCTGGAGTTGCCGTCCAGCTCGTGCATCTGCATCAAGCCCAGATGATAGAACCGCAGCACTTTCAACGCGGTCGGATCGTTTTGCGCGACCGCGGCGCTCAGGTGGTGAATCACATTGGTGACACTCATCAGGCTGCGCTTGAGCCGCCAGCTGTACACCGCCGGCGCCATCCAGCTCTGATGCCAGAAGCGTCCGCGCAGCAAGGCGCCGGTCAGTAAAAAGGCCAGGAACACCCCGCCGACATTGAAGCGCAGGTTGTCGCCGTCAGGCTCGCCGAACAGCGCCACGGCCACGCTGGAAAACAGCATTGCCAATACGAGAAACAGTACGGCGATGATGATCGTGCTGCGCCGGGTCTGCTGGCGGAAAGTGGCGGCGTCTATCGGCTGAATCTCGAACATCACAAATGACTTCCTTGAGCGACAAGAGGGGTAACGGAAAAAACCGCCCGGCGCATTATCGCCTCTGGTGCGGATTTAGCTATGCTGGGGCTCCTTTTGATCTTTTCAGCGTCCAACGGGGACATGGCGGTATAGCGCAGATCGTGCCATCTTCATTCATGGATACACATTATTCGGATGCCGTTCGCCTGTTCAGGGAATGACATCGTTTTAAGGATCACTGCATGACCCAACGACACGTAATCAATGCCTCGGTCAGTCCGAAAGGCAGCCTCGAAACCCTTTCTCAACGTGAAGTGCAACAACTGAGCGAAGCCGGTTCCGGCAGCACCTACACCCTCTTCCGCCAGTGCGCCCTGGCCATTCTCAACACCGGCGCCCACGTCGATAACGCCAAGACCATTCTCGAAGCCTACAAGGATTTCGAAATCCGCATTCACCAACAGGATCGCGGCGTGCGCCTGGAGCTGTTGAACGCTCCGGCCGACGCATTCGTCGACGGCGAAATGATCGCCAGCACCCGTGAAATGCTGTTCAGCGCCCTGCGCGACATCGTCTACACCGAAAACGAACTGGACAGCCAGCGCATCGACCTGAGCAATTCCCAAGGCATCAGCGACTACGTGTTCCACCTGCTGCGCAACGCGCGCACCTTGCGTCCGGGTGTCGAACCGAAGATTGTCGTGTGCTGGGGCGGTCACTCGATCAACACCGAAGAATACAAATACACCAAGAAGGTCGGCCATGAGCTGGGCCTGCGCAGCCTCGACATCTGCACCGGCTGCGGCCCGGGCGTGATGAAAGGCCCGATGAAAGGCGCGACCATCGCCCACGCTAAACAGCGCATTCACGGCGGTCGCTACCTCGGCCTGACCGAGCCTGGCATCATCGCCGCCGAAGCGCCGAACCCGATCGTCAACGAACTGGTGATCCTCCCGGATATCGAAAAACGTCTGGAAGCATTCGTGCGGGTCGGCCACGGCATCATCATTTTCCCCGGCGGCGCCGGTACGGCCGAAGAGTTCCTCTACCTGCTGGGCATCCTGATGCACCCGGACAACAAAGGCCTGCCCTTCCCGGTGATCCTCACCGGCCCGAAAAATGCCGCGCCGTATCTGGAACAGCTCGATGCGTTCGTCACTGCAACTCTCGGCGAAGCGGCCCGTCAGCATTACGAAATCATCATCGATGACCCGGCCGAAGTGGCGCGACAGATGACCCAAGGCTTGAAAGCCGTGAAGCAGTTCCGCCGCGAACGCAACGACGCTTTCCATTTCAACTGGCTGTTGAAGATCGACGAAGGCTTCCAGCGCCCGTTCGATCCGACCCACGAAAACATGGCCAACCTGAAGTTGCACCTCGACCAGCCTGCCCACGAACTGGCGGCCAATCTGCGGCGCGCGTTCTCGGGGATCGTCGCCGGTAACGTCAAGGACAAGGGTATTCGTTTAATCGAAGAACACGGGCCGTACCAGATCCGCGGTGACGCGGCGATCATGCAACCGCTCGACGCCCTGCTCAAAGCCTTTGTCGCCCAGCATCGGATGAAACTGCCGGGTGGCGCGGCGTATGTGCCGTGCTATCGCGTGGTGGCGTAGTTCCACCAGCCACATGCAAAGCTTGTTCGCTCTGCCAACTCTCAAGGGCAGAGCGAACTCGTCAACGCCCCTCAGCCGCTATGCAAAGATCCGCTCAATCTGGCTGGAAGCGCACCTCGCGATAACGCGGGACAGCCATATGCCAGGCGGCATTACCACGCCATAGCCATTCAAAGGCTTCTGCGCACCGGACTGCCTGTTCAATAACCACGGCCTCACAACCCAGCCTACCTAACTCGACGGGCAATCGAGTCCGCGTTCTGAAGAACTGCCGAACCCAATTTTCTATTTGCCGACCAAGCTGCGCGGCCGCCTGGTCCGGACTTGAATCATTCTGGTGGCGCCAATGGGTGATCAGGTTGTAAATATCCTCATCGGGATTTTTCATGATCTTGAACGACAACAGATCGTTCACTGCCTTGAGCAAGTTCAAAGTCAGCCGCCGTACTGTCTGCCAAATCATGGAGTAATACACGGTCGATGGAAGATTCACTCTCATTGCAAAGTAGGTAAATTCAACACATACCTGAAATCCGCCGGCGCTGCGCCAGTTGCATTTGTAATCATCCCGACCGGGCTGACTCCGTTCCAGTCGATGAACCGCTGCACGCATACAGGGGTAAATGTACGTTTGATATTGATCAAGCGTCCGCCGCCTCCACTGATCAGGCATGAAAGCCCCTGCACGGCCAATGACGTCTGCCAAACCACCGGCGAGCCCACTACCGGAAGTAACGCTACCCGCACAAGCCATCTCATACACTTGGCTCAACACCTCCTCCAAGGCCTCGGGTTCGTCGCTTAACGTCTCGTCCGCCAAATCATCCTGACAACTGAACCATGCCGTCAGAAGCGCAAGGATGCGAAGATCGTTACGACACGAATTGGGCCACATGTAGGCCGCGTAGAGACCAGCCATATACATATCGCGCTGGCAGACCTCGTAACGGGTGTCCTCGAGGCCAAGACTCTTGAGCCATTTGCGTGCGTGCCGCTCGGCATCCCGCACATGAGGACTCATTTTCACATCCAACAAATTCATAAGCGGTGGTAATGAATAGTTCATGAGAATATCCATATGAGTCTCTATTTACGGGGCGACAGCGCAAGAACATTGCCCAAGCGACTGTCCGGCAACATCGACCATCGACAAGCCTGGAAGCATATTGAATATATAGGCCAGAAAAATCATTTCACTAAAAACCTGCAAGAGCAACCTTTTACATTCGCGCCAAGCACCAGTCCGCCTTGCCCGCCATTAAGAACAATTAGTCTTGCATCATGAACTTAAACCACCTGTCATAGAACGCAACCAGGCAAAATCTATAACTAACTATTCTAAATTCCTGTTCGCACCTGGCAAAAACCTGTCTATCTTTTGAGAAAAATCAAGACATCTTGTTTACGACGTAACTTTCCATATAAGGAATCAGCAATACAGGATGAGGAGCCCCGTCAAATGCCTTCGATGTCGCCGCAATACACACTCGCCAAACGAAGTTGGGCGGCCGCTTTCGATTATCAGGAACAGCATGCCGGGAAGAAGGTCAGGACTGCTCTGACTCGCGCACTGGCAGCCGTTTTTCAGATCGATTCGCAGCAGTCGAATATCATTAGTCGATGCGTGGAGCGAAAAAACACAGCATCGCTGATCCACGACGACATAGTGGACGAAGACCGGATCCGTCGGGGCGCCCCCGCAGTCTGGGTCAAATTCGGTGTAGACACTGCTCTGATTTCCGGGATGTACGGGTACATCAAAGGCTTGCAATTATTGGCAGAGCTGGACGATGTGAACTTGCTTCGCGCCTCGCTACGCAGTCTTGAAGAACTGCACATTGGTCAGCACATCGACACGCAAATAAGCAAAGGCAGTTCGCTTCCCACCTTCGAGGAATACCGGTTTATTGCCCAATCCAACACCGGCTGTTTTTTTACTTTCATCCTGCAGGCCTGCCAACAACTGAAGCCGCTGCCCCAAGGAAGCTACAGCGCCCTCATGCAAATGCTTTTGGAGCTGGCCGTTTATTATCGCCTGGTCAATGATTATTGTGACATCAACCACAGACCTCATTTTGACAGGAAAGGATTCGCCACCGATCTGGAGGGCGGACCGAAGTCTTTCTTGATGATACTTGCAGACCGTTGTCTGCTAAAGAAGCCAAGAAGCAAAAAAAGAAAGGATGCAATCATTCTTGAATGGGGCAACGCGGGTGTATTCGACAAGGCATTGGCAACCATGGACGCCAGTTACGCGCTGTTAACGCAACATTACGAACGTGCGCAGCGCAAGTGCAACCAGCGCAACTTCAGCGATCTTCGGCGCTTCTTGAAGAGCATTCATTTTCAACAGTCCATTCACGACAATTATTATGAATGGCTGAAAAAACAATAAACTCAAGCCTCACTGGCTTGAACCGAAGCATTATTTGCCCATACATTTTCAAGGGAAATGACACTCTGTCAGCGCCTTGATCGCGGAGGTCAAGCCGCTGCTATTTGATCCGCTCAGCTGCCAACCGTGCAGCCAGTGCCTTGGCCTGGATTGCAACATCTGTCACCGCCGTACTCTCCCACCACATCCCGCGCAAAGGTGGTCCCATGGCGTACAAACGCCTGGAGGCGTGCCCTTCGGCATCCAGCACCGCGCCGTCCGCCGCTGCGGCAATCCCCAGCGCCAGCGGCCCGGGTTGCACCAGACCGCGGGCCAGCAACTGCTGCGGCAATGGTCGCGCCACACGGCGCCAGTCGTACTCGATACCGCTGGAGTTGATCAGCGCGGCGCCCGTTACCACGCGCGTTTCGGATTCTCCACGACGCCGAATGCGAATCCCGACTCCGCCCTCCGAACTCGGCTCGAGCCCCTTGAACGAGGCCGCATCAATCGTCAGCCGCCCTTCCCCGTGCAGTCTCTCAAGCAACTGCGCGCTCAACGGCGGCGAGCGGTGATGATGACTTTCCCACCATGGCCGCACATGGCGTACGAATTGTCGCCGCTGTACGTCGGTCGCTTGACTCCACAAACGCGCGATGTGCACGCGAACCGTGTCCAGCGGGGCCTGCCAGTCGATACCTTGCGCACTGGCTATCTGGCATTGTCGACGCAGTTCACGCACCAACTGCCGTGGCGTGCGAAGGTCGTGATCGGCAGCGAGGAAATCCACCCACGCTGGTGGCTGCCGGCGCACATGCGGCAGGAAGCCATGCCGGGAAAACACTTTGATCGGCCCGCGATGCCCGGCCTGCTCCAGCGACACCACCGCATCGACCATGGTCAGGCCGGAGCCGATGATCAGCACGGCCGATTGCGGATCGAGCAGGCGCATGGCGGTGACATCCCAGGGATCCAGCGCGGCGGCGTTGAGGCCGCTGGAGGCTTTCTGCGGGGTTCGCGCGGCGGGGAACATGCCGGTCGCCAGCACCGCATAGGCCCCGCGCAGGTTTTGCCCGTCGCTCAAGCTCAGTTGTACCGAATCCGTAGCGGATATCAGGTCAGTGACTTCGGCGCAGAGGTGTTCGACGCTCGAGCCGAATTGAGCGCCGATTGCGCGGGCTTCGGCCAGACGCTGCTGGACATAGACACCGAACAATCCGCGCGGCGGAAACAGTTCGCTGACCGGCACGTCCTGTTCGGCAGACTCCGGCCAGCCGCCGGCAGCGATGTACTCGGTGAGCCATTGAGTCAGATCATCAGGATCGTCCGGGTCGACGCTCATGCGCGCGGCGTTGCCGTTCAGCGTATGGCCCAGTTCCACGGCGCTGTAGGCCTCGCCCCGGCCGAGTTCGGCGCGCGGCTCGATGATCAGGATTTTGCGCTGCCCGGGCAGACGCAGCAATTGCACCGCGAGCATCGTTCCACTGAGGCCGCCGCCGATGATCAGAACATCTGCACTCACGCTCATTCAAATCACCACATTACGGATGAATCGTGCCGCCACATCGCCGTCATTGCGATAGGAATGCGGCTGATGGCTGGCAAACATGTAGAACTCCCCGGCATTGATGTGCTGCGGTTGATCGCCGAGCATCAGGGTCAGACATCCTTCGAAAACAAAAATCTGCTCACTCCAGCCCTCGGCGTCGACCTGCGACGGATAGACCTCACCGGGTTGCAGACACCATTCCCACTGCTCGACTTCGCGTGTAGCGATCGCCTTCGACAGCAATACCGCTTTGCTGCCAGGAATGCTGCCGGCCCACGCCACTTCATTGATGCGGCTGGGATCGCGGGCATCCGGGGCCTGGATGAGATCACTGAACGCCACATCGAGCGCTTCGGCGACGCGATCAAGCGTGGTCAGGCTGACATTCTTCTCGCCCGCCTCGATCGCCACCAGCATGCGCCGACTGACCCCGGATTTTTCCGCCAGCGCCGTCTGGCTCAGATCGGCGGCATGCCGCAAACGCCGGACATTCTGGCTGACGTGTTGCAGGACGGAAGCGCGTTGCGTGGAATCTTTGTGCACTATATTGCTCACTCGGTGGGGTTGGGCAGTATACTGCGCAACGTTGGCCGCATTGTGCAGCCTCCTTTTTATAGTGCGCAAGGTCACCATGTCATCGAACAGTTCTCCCGCTCCCGTGCGTCTCTCCCGTTTCAGCAAAGCCGAGTGCGTGCTGGTGCTGATTACGATGATCTGGGGCGGCACGTTCCTGCTGGTTCAGCATGCGATGACTGTCAGCGGCCCGATGTTCTTTGTCGGCCTGCGTTTTGCGGCAGCGGCGTTAATCGTCGCGCTGTTCTCCTGGCGTCATCTGCGCGAACTGACCCTGTTCGAACTCAAGGCCGGCGCGTTCATCGGCGTGGCGATCATGCTGGGTTACGGTTTGCAGACGGTGGGCCTGCAAACCATCCCGAGCAGTCAGTCAGCGTTTATCACGGCTTTGTATGTACCGTTCGTGCCGTTGTTGCAATGGCTGGTGCTGGGACGGCGACCAGGTTTGATGCCAAGCATCGGCATCATGCTGGCGTTTACCGGGTTGATGCTGTTGTCCGGCCCGTCCGGCGCGGCGCTGAATTTCAGTCCCGGCGAGATCGCGACATTGATCAGCGCGATCGCCATTGCTGCCGAGATCATTCTGATCAGCACCTACGCCGGCCAGGTCGATGTGCGACGGGTAACGGTGGTGCAACTGGCAACCACATCAGTGCTGTCGTTCCTGTTGGTGGTGCCGACCGGTGAGCTGATTCCGGATTTTTCCTGGACGCTGCTGGTCACCGCGCTGGGCCTGGGCGCAGCGAGCGCGGCGATTCAAGTGGCGATGAACTGGGCGCAGAAAAGCGTTTCGCCGACGCGGGCAACGCTGATTTATGCCGGTGAGCCGGTGTGGGCCGGGATTGTCGGGCGGATTGCTGGCGAGCGGTTGCCGGCGATTGCGCTGGTGGGTGCCGGGTTGATCGTTGCGGCGGTGATTGTCAGTGAGTTGAAGACCAAGGCTGCGAGGTCTGAGACCGAAGCTGAGTTGGAGCGGGAAACTCAGGGTTGATCGATAACATCTCGAGCGTCTGGCGTGGCGCTTTCGCGAGCAGGCTCGCTCCCACAATGGAATGTATTTCAAGGTGGGAGCGAGCCTGTTCGCGAAAATGCCATCCGCCACAACATCCCTGCCACTGAAACAAGGCTAAACACAAAAATCCGGACTACTTTGTAGGATTCTGAGACATCCTGGCGTTTGGTGATCGGGGAGCTGGCACGTATGATGCTTCACAAACCTCCGCAGATTAGAAGCCTATGTCCCTGATAGTTCTACTGCTTCTGCCCTTCATAGGCAGCTGTCTGGCAGCCGTGCTGCCACACAATGCGCGCAACGCCGAATCCCTGCTGGCTGGTCTGGTCGCTCTGATCGGCACCGTCCAGGTCGCAATGCTGTACCCGCAAATTGCCCATGGCGGGGTGATCCGCGAAGAATTCATGTGGCTGCCCAGCCTCGGGCTGAATTTCATTCTGCGCATGGACGGCTTCGCCTGGTTGTTCTCGATGCTGGTGCTGGGCATCGGCACCCTCGTTTCTTTATATGCCCGTTATTACATGTCGCCGGACGATCCGGTGCCACGTTTCTTCGCATTTTTTCTGGCGTTCATGGGCGCCATGCTCGGGCTGGTGATTTCCGGCAACCTGATTCAAATGGTGTTTTTCTGGGAGCTGACCAGCCTGTTCTCGTTCCTGCTGATCGGCTACTGGCATCACCGTGCCGACGCCCGGCGCGGCGCCTACATGGCGTTGATGGTCACGGGGGCCGGCGGATTGTGCCTGCTGGCGGGGGTCATGATCCTCGGCCATGTGGTCGGCAGCTATGACCTCGACAAGGTCCTGGCCGCCGGCGACATGATTCGCGCACACGCCCTCTACCCCATCCTCCTGCCGCTGATTCTCATCGGCGCTCTCAGCAAAAGCGCACAGTTCCCCTTCCACTTCTGGCTACCCCACGCAATGGCGGCGCCCACACCGGTTTCTGCCTATCTGCACTCGGCGACCATGGTCAAGGCCGGGGTTTTCCTGCTGGCGCGCCTTTGGCCCTCACTGTCGGGCAGCGAAGAATGGTTCTACATCGTCAGCGGCGCCGGCGCCTGCACGCTGCTGCTCGGTGCGTATTGCGCGATGTTCCAGAACGACCTGAAAGGCTTGCTGGCCTATTCGACCATCAGCCATCTTGGCCTGATCACCCTGCTGCTCGGTCTGAACAGTCCGCTGGCAGCCGTGGCCGCCGTCTTCCACATTCTCAACCACGCCACCTTCAAGGCCTCGCTGTTCATGGCCGCCGGCATCATCGACCATGAAAGCGGCACCCGCGATATCCGCAAACTCAGCGGCCTGTTCAAGCTGATCCCCTTCACCGCAACACTGGCCATGGTCGCCAGCGCCTCGATGGCGGGCGTGCCGCTACTCAACGGTTTCCTCTCGAAAGAAATGTTCTTCGCCGAAACCGTGTTCATCAATGCCACGGCGTGGGTCGAAACCAGTCTGCCGATCATCGCCACCATCGCCGGCATGTTCAGCGTCGCCTATTCGCTGCGGTTTACCGTCGATGTGTTCTTCGGTCCGAGCGCCACCGACCTGCCGCACTCCCCGCATGAACCGCCGCGCTGGATGCGCGCACCCGTCGAATTGCTGGTGTTCACCTGCCTGCTGGTGGGGATTTTCCCCGCACAAATCGTCGGCCCGCTGCTCGCCGCTGCGGCGCTGCCGGTGGTCGGCGGCGAGTTGCCCGAATACAGCCTGGCGATCTGGCACGGCCTGAACGCGCCGATGATCATGAGCCTGATCGCCATGTCGGGCGGGATCGTCCTTTATTTGCTGCTGCGCAGACAATTCAGACTGGGGCGCTTCAAATATCCGCCGCTGGTGGGCCGTTTCAATGGCAAGCGCCTGTTCGAGCGCAGTCTGGTGGTGATGATGCGCCTGGCCCGACGCGTCGAGCGCCGCCTCGGCACCAAGCGCCTGCAGATGCAGTTGTTTCTGGTGGTATTGGCGGCAGTGCTTGCTGGCCTCATCCCGATGTTGCACAGCAGCCTGAGCTGGGGCGACCGGCCGAAGATCCCCGGCTCGATCGTCTTCGTCACCCTGTGGCTGCTGGCAATCGCCTGCGCCCTTGGTGCAGCCTGGCAGGCCAAGTATCACCGCCTCGCGGCACTGACCATGGTCAGCGTCTGCGGCTTGATGACCTGTGTAACCTTCGTCTGGTTCTCCGCGCCGGACCTGGCGCTCACGCAGCTCGCCGTCGAAGTGGTTACCACGGTGCTGATCCTGCTCGGTCTACGCTGGTTGCCACGCCGTATTGAAGAAGTCTCGCCATTGCCGAGCAGTCTGCGCAAAGCGCGGATTCGTCGCCTGCGCGACTTGCTGCTGTCGATTGCCGTCGGCGGTGGCATGGCGCTGCTGTCCTACGCGATGCTGACCCGGCAGACGCCCAACGACATTTCCTCCTTCTATCTCAGTCGCGCCCTGCCCGAAGGCGGCGGCAGCAATGTGGTCAACGTGATGCTGGTGGATTTCCGCGGCTTCGATACCCTCGGCGAAATCACCGTGCTGGTCGCCGTAGCGTTGACCGTGTTCGCCCTGCTGCGCCGCTTCCGCCCACCGAAAGAAAGCCTGCAACTGCCAGCGCAGCAACGCCTGCTGGCGCCGGACGTGGTCACCGATCTGGTCAACCCGCGCTCTGCCAGCGACACCGCGCTGGGCTTCATGATGGTGCCGGCAGTACTCGTGCGTCTGCTGCTGCCGGTTGCGCTGGTGGTGTCGTTCTACCTGTTCATGCGGGGGCACAACCAGCCGGGCGGCGGTTTTGTCGCCGGCCTGGTGATGTCGGTGGCGTTCATCCTGCAATACATGGTGGCCGGTACGCAGTGGGTCGAAGCGCAAATGAGCCTGCGACCGCTGCGCTGGATGGGCACCGGTTTGCTGTTCGCCACTGCCACAGGTCTAGGGGCGATGCTGGTCGGTTATCCATTCCTGACCACGCACACCTGGCACTTCGAGCTGCCGGTGCTGGGCGATATTCACATCGCCAGCGCACTGTTTTTCGACATTGGGGTGTATGGCGTGGTGGTCGGTTCGACCTTGTTGATCCTGACCGCCCTCGCCCACCAATCGGTGCGGGGCCACAAGACCGCGTCGCTACCCAGGTCCGTCGCCAGTAAAGGAGCCGTCTGATGGAAGAAGTCATCGCGATCGCCATCGGTGTCCTCGCCGCGTCCGGAGTCTGGCTGATATTGCGGCCGCGGACGTTTCAGGTGGTGATGGGTTTGTGTCTGCTGTCGTATGGGGTCAACCTGTTCATTTTCAGCATGGGCAGCCTGTTCATCGGCAAGGAGCCAGTGATCAAGGACGGTGTCACCCAGGACTTGCTGCATTACACCGATCCGCTGCCGCAAGCGCTGGTACTCACCGCGATTGTCATCAGCTTTGCCATGACCGCGTTGTTCCTCGTCGTGCTGCTCGCTTCGCGCGGCCTGACCGGCACTGACCACGTTGACGGCCGGGAGCCCAAGGAATGATGGCGATGACGCACCTGATCGCCGCACCAATTCTGCTGCCGCTGCTCACCGCCGCGCTCATGCTGATGCTCGGCGAACGGCACCGGCCGCTGAAAGCGAAAATAAACCTGTTCTCCAGTCTTCTCGGCCTGTTCATTTCAGTGATGCTGCTGCAATGGACGCAGACCACCGGTGTGCCTGGCTCGATCGGCGTTTACTTGCCGGGCAACTGGCAGGCGCCGTTCGGTATCGTGCTGGTGATTGATCGACTGTCGGCGCTGATGCTGGTGCTGACCGGGATCATCGGCGTCAGCGCCTTGTTGTTCGCCATGGCACGCTGGGATGGCGCAGGCTCAAGCTTCCACGCGCTGTTCCAGATTCAATTGATGGGACTGTACGGCGCCTTCCTGACGGCGGACCTGTTCAACCTGTTCGTATTCTTTGAAGTCCTGCTGGCGGCGTCCTACGGCTTGCTGCTGCATGGCTCGGGTCGGGCGCGGGTGTCGTCGGGGTTGCATTACATCTCGATCAACCTGCTCGCCTCGTCGCTGTTCCTGATTGGCGCAGCGCTGATCTACGGCGTTACCGGCACCCTGAACATGGCTGATCTGGCGCTGAAGATTCCGCTGGTGTCAGAAGCCGACCGTGGCTTGCTGCACGCGGGCGCCGGCATTCTTGCAGTCGCATTCCTGGCCAAGGCTGGTATGTGGCCACTGAATTTCTGGCTGGTGCCAGCGTATTCCTCGGCCAGCGCACCGGTGGCGGCGATGTTCGCGATCATGACCAAGGTTGGCGTTTACACCCTGTTGCGCCTGTGGACGCTGCTGTTCTCGGAGCAAGCTGGGGCATCGGCATTTTTTGGCGGCGACTGGCTGATCTATGGCGGCATGGCGACCATGGGCATCGCAGCACTGGCGATTCTGGCGGCACAACGGCTCGAGCGCATGGCCAGCCTGAGCATTCTGGTGTCGGCGGGAATTCTGCTGTCGGCGGTGGGTTTCGCTCAGCCCAACCTGATCGGCGGCGCGCTGTTCTATCTGGTCAGCTCGACTCTGGCACTGAGTGCGCTGTTCCTGCTGGCGGAGCTGATCGAGCGTTCGCGCTCGGCCAATGAAATCCCGCTGGAAGACGAGAGCGAACTGCTGCCGCGACCGCAGGAATCCCTGCAACCACCCAAAGGCATCAACCTCGACGACGAGCAAAAAGCCGTGGTCGGTCAGGTGATTCCATGGACCATGGCGTTTCTCGGCCTGAGCTTCATTGCCTGCGCACTGTTGATCATCGGCATGCCGCCGCTGTCAGGGTTCATCGGCAAACTCAGCCTGATCGGTGCATTGCTCAATCCTCTGGGATTGGGCAACGGCGGGCCGATCACCAATGCCGCGTGGGCGCTGCTGGCCTTGCTGATCCTTACCGGGCTGGCCTCGTTGATGGCGTTTTCGCGCTTGGGCATCCAGCGTTTCTGGACGCCCGAAGAGCGCCCGTCGCCGCTGCTGCGCAAACTTGAATGCGCGCCAATCTTCCTGCTGCTGGGGCTGAGCATCGTGCTGACGTTCAAGGCTGAGCCGCTGCTGCGCTACACCCAGGCCACCGCCGATGCGCTGCACAACCCCCAGCAATACGTGATGGCAGTGCTTGGCACCCGCGCCGTTCCCAGCCCGGAAGGCAAAGCCGCAATGCTGGAGGTGCAGCCATGAAGCGACTGTTTCCGGCACCGTGGTTGTCTTTAGCGTTGTGGATTTTGTGGCTGACGCTGAATCTGTCGATCAGCCCGGGCAATCTGATATTGGGTGCGGCACTGGGCTTTGCGGCACCGTTGATGATGCGCAAACTGCGTCCCAAACGCGCGCGCATTCGACGCCCGGGCAGCATCATGCGCCTGTTCTTTCTGGTCGGGCGCGATGTGGTGATGTCGAATCTGATTGTCGCTTGGGGCGTGCTCAACGCCGGCCGTCGTGCGCCGCGCTCGTGCTTTATCAAAGTGCCACTTGATCTGCGCGATGCTCACGGGCTCGCGGCGCTGGCGATGATCTGCACAGTGGTGCCCGGCACGGTGTGGTCAGAGCTGGCACTGGATCGCAGCGTTCTGTTGCTGCACGTTTGGGATCTGCATGACGAAACGCAATTCATCGAGCACTTCAAAAGCACCTACGAGCGACCGTTGATGGAGATTTTCGAATGAGCCCATTGCTGTCGAATGCGATTCTGCTGACGCTGTTCCTGTTCTCGCTGGCCATGGTACTGACGCTGATTCGCCTGTTCAAAGGCCCCTCGGCGCAGGACCGCGTCCTGGCGCTGGACTACCTGTACATCGTCGCGATGCTGATGATGCTCACTCTGGGCATTCGTTATGCCAGTGACACATACTTCGAAGCGGCGTTATTGATTGCGTTGTTCGGCTTCGTCGGCTCGTTTGCACTGGCGAAGTTCCTGCTGCGTGGCGAGGTGATCGAATGACCGCTGAACTGTCTCTCTGGGTCGAAATCCCGGTGGCGATCCTGCTGGTGCTCAGCGGCGTGTTCGCCCTGATTGGCGCCTTGGGTCTGTTACGCATGAAGGATTACTTCCAGCGCATGCACCCGCCGGCACTGGCATCAACACTGGGCGCCTGGTGTGTGGCGCTGGCCTCGATCATCTGTTTTTCGGCGCTGAAAACCACGGCGGTGGTGCATGCCTGGCTGATTCCGATCCTGCTGGCGATTACCGTACCGGTGACGACACTGCTGCTGGCGCGGGCGGCGCTGTTTCGCAAGCGCATGGCCGGTGATGATGTGCCGGCAGAGGTCAGTAGCCGGCGGACTGAAAGCGGTAGCTGAAGTCTTCTATCGCCTGAAATGGTGCTATCGCGAGCAGGCTCACTCCTTGTATGTTGCCCTCACACCAGTCGATTGAGATCTAAGCTCGCTGGTGCGGACATACGAAGATGTGTTTCTGGGGGAGACCGATCACTCCTAAAGGCAGGACTTGCTCCTGACCTTGTCTGTAGAGAGGTCCCCCCGCCTCATTGCCCACCACGAAGAGTATCGAGAAGCCGACAAGTCGGACTTCGCATTACAAGGTTGCAGTGGCATGAAGTTCGAGGTCAGGGGAACCAGGATGCATTTCTAACCCAGTTCACTCGGAGTTGAAAGCATGAGCATGCATGTCGGTTTGGATGTGGGGTCTCGCACGACCGCCATGGGCTGGCGCAACGACGGCCGTTTTGCAGGTGCCTGCAACATCGACCAAACGCCCGCCGGGCGCAAAGCAGCGGTCAACAGATTGCTCGAGCTCAAGCCTTTATCCGTAGTGATGGAGGCCACCGGCATCTATTACCTGGATTTGGCCATGGAACTCAATGCGGCGGGTTTGCCCGTTTCGGTTATCAACCCGAAGAGCTTTCATAACTTTGCCAAGCTGATGTTGAAAAACAGCAAAACCGATGCGATCGATGCCCAGCTGCTAGCTGAATACGGCGAACGCATGAGTCCAAAATTGTGGACGCCGCCCACGACCATACAGCTGGAACTGCGGGCTATCGGAAGGCATATCAATCGTTTGACGTGTCATCGCACCCGAGCCAAGAACGAGCTGCATGCGCTGAAAGCTACTCAAACAACCGTGAAAATGCTGATTGAAGACGAAGAAGAAGCCATTGAAGCTTTTGACAAGCGAATCGAGCGTTTCAGGCTCGCAGGTCGGGCGCTGATCGACAATTGCCCAACCCTAAGCGCCCAGTTCGGGCACATGATCGCAGCGCCAGGCATGGGCGAAATTTCAGTATTTTCGGCATTGGCTGAATTGACGACCTTGCCAGTGACGCTTAAGTCCGCCCAGGTCAGCCGACATGCAGGGCTCGATGTGCGGCTTACGCAATCAGGTACCAGCATCGATAAACCTGGACGGATAAGTAAGGGCGGAAACGCCTACCTACGCTCAGCGATGTATATGCCAGCGCTGACTGCCATACGTTGCGACAGTAACGTGAAAGCTTTTTACGAAGCCTTGATCGGGCGAGGGAAAAGAAAGATGCAGGCCATCATCGCCGTCATGCGCAAATACCTGACCGGCTTGTGGGCCTGTATGCGAGCCGGCGAAGATTTCAATACGGCCAAGCTTTTTAGCAAGAAACACCTCGCAAAAGCTTGACCGTGAACAGAGTATCTACATGGGAACGCGTTTCAAATGTAGGCGTGAACCTGCTCGCGAAAGCGATATTCCCTTCATCTCAAATCCAGGCCACCGCCAACAACCCCGCTCCCAGCACCGCACACAACGGCGAATACACCCAGGTATCCAGCCGTGCAAACCGTGAATCCTTCACTTCCTTGAAAAACCCCACCAGATTGGAATCGCCAATCGCGCGGGCAAACAACAACAAGGCAATCGCGCTGATTACCCATTGCAACGCCTTGTGCTGCACCGCCGGCATACCCCAGCCGACCCGCATGCACACCAGCACGGCAATCAACAACAAGGCACCTGCCACCAGCAAGGTAATCCAGCCAGACGGCTTGAATGCCGGCCGCAGCGTTTCGACAAACCCGGCCACCGGAACCTGCGGCACCACTACCGCCGCCGCCCATTGCCCACCCAGCGCCCAATACACATGCATCAGGCCGATCAACGCAAACACACTCACCAGCCATTGAGCCAACACAAAGGTCATGGTTGAAATCCTTGGAAAGGGATTTGAACAAACCATCGTAGTCGGATTTTTCTCATCTGCACGACCGGTCGGCGGTATGCATGGGCATGAGCCGAATTTCCAAAGCATCGCCAGCAGGGTGGCCCCCACATTGGGTATGGGATCCCCTTTTGGGGGCAGCCCGCTGGCGATGAATGCAGTCGCCGAGACGACTATTTCAGATCAGCCGAAACCTTATCCGCCACATCCTTCGGTAACCACGCCTGCCAGACATCCGGATGCGCCTTCATGAACGCCACTGCCGCCTCCCGTGGCGAGGTGTGCTTCTCGCTCATCTGCGCCAGCGCTTTGTTCAGCGGTTCGATCGGGAAGTCCACCTTGCTGAAGAATTCAGCGATCTGCGGATATTGCTTCTGGAACGGCGTCGACACGCCGATCGACAGCTTTGAGGCCAGCGAGCGGGTCGGTTTCGGATTGGGGTTGTCGGCGTCGGTCAGGGTCTTCCAGGCCTCGGCGTCAAACGCTGGCTCTTCCAGTTGCACCAGTTTGTACTTGCCGAGCAGCGGGGTTGGCGACCAGTAATAAAACAGTACGGGCTTGCCGCGACGGATAGACGAGCTGATCTCGGCATCCAGTGCTGCCCCCGAGCCGCTGCGGAAGTTGGTGAAATCGTCCTGCAGGCCGTAAGCCGTCAACTTCTGCTTGTTGACCACTTCCGAAGTCCAGCCGATCGGGCTGTTCAGAAAACGCCCCTTGCTGGGGTTTTCCGGATCCTTGAACACGTCTTTGTACTTCTTCAGGTCGCTGACGCTGCGCAAGTCCGGGGCCATGGGTTTGATGCCCTTGGCCGGGTCGCCCTTGATCACGTATTCAGGCACCCACCAGCCCTCGGTGGCGCCTTTCACCGTATCGCCCAGGCTGACCACTTTGCCCTCGGCCTCGGCCTTGACCCACACCGGACTGCGCCCGGCCCATTCCTCGCCAATCACCTGAATATCATTGTTGGCCAATGCGGTTTCCAGGGTGATGGTGGTTCCCGGCAACGTGTCAGTCGGCAATCCATAGCCCTTCTCGACGATGACCCGCAGGACATCGGTGATCAGGCTGCCACTTTCCCAGTTCAGGTCGGCGAAATGGATCGGCGCCTGCGCGGCCGAGACCGATTGCGCTGACATCAGCAAACCGAAGGTGGCCACGCTGGCGGCCAGTAACCGTCGAAATCCGTTCATGCATTGCACCTCGTGCTGTTCACAGCCATGGCAGTTGGCCTGAGAGAAGACCGCAAGCCGCTGAATACTCAGTCAACTCACTGTAGCCGAGGTTCCTGCTTTTTCCGGGCCTGCGCCACGACGAGGTTACGTTTCAGATTTTTCCTGCAGGCTTTGCAGCTCGCGTCTGACCATCCCGGCGTATTCCGCGGGCCGCAAGGTATAAAGTTGCGCCGCCACCCAATTGAGCCATGCGCCCTGCAACTCGGTCTTTGCGGCAAACAAACGCTGGGCCTCTTTGCGCGCGGCTTCGAGGTGTTGTGAATGGAAATCCGCGCGACTCACTCGCTCGCCTTGAAGGTCACGAGTTCACCCTTGCGCCATTTGGCCGCCTTGGCAGTGACGGCTTTGAGGGTTTTGGTCAGGCCTTCCTGCAACTGTTGATGAGCGGCGAACACCGTCACCACGCTGTGCCCTTCCTTGAACAGGATCGCATGGCCGTCAGCGGTCTCGACGAAGGCGTAATCGCCCAGGCCATATACCGTCAGTTTGATTTCACGGAAGCGGATATCCATCTTCCCGCCTTCCCGGCTGGGCAAGACCGATGCGCTGAAATGATCACCGACCTTGAGCTTGAGACCGGGCTTATCGTCGACGACCAAAGCACTTTCGGTGTCGATTTCGGCAACGTAAATGCCTTCGGCGTTTTGCTCGGTGATGTAAACAAAACGCGATTGAAAAAGTTTGACCAGCTTTGCGCGCAAATCACCCAACACGAACAAAGCATGCATATCGAGATTACTGACTGCCAAGGAAACATCCCCACACTTAAAAAAACCGCACCCGGAAAACGCGCACGGCAAAAAACGTCCAGGCCGATGAAGCTGCCAAATGACTCAACTGAATCCGAATCGAGCGGACTGCTCGTTCAACGCGAGGCTGGTAAGACTAGTGGATTGTTACCCGCGAAACTCGCCCCAAAGTCGCCACAGGTCGAAGGAAAAATCCTTACTGATGGCGCAAGCAGACTGACTACGAACTTTAGGGAAAATTCTCACGAAAAAAAGCATTTTTCCGACATATCGCTGGCGAAAAATTGCTTTAGATAAGCCCTGTCGTCAACAGGCACTGGCGATTCTAGAGCAGCGATGCTCATTCCGACTACCCGAAACTGCCGGTAATTCCCGGCCGACTGATGAAAAGGACTTCATATGTGCACTCTGACGCATTTCGCCGTATCGACTGACACCCGCAGCAGCGCACCGCTGATCCTGCAGGTCGCGTACCTGAATGATCCGCCGACAACTTCTAACAACCCACCTCCGCGCTTTCAGGTCGTACCTGCCGGCAACGCGTTCTTTCATATAAAGGAAACATCCACCGGCCTTGTCAGAGGTTTCCGCGGCGATCACAACGAAGCCTGCGCCCTCGCCCGCTCCCTTGAATTAAAAATCGAACTCCACGCCAACGGTTACCTCTGATAAGGGGAGTGAACGCACACGCCGTACCGGCACCGACCTGGGAGTAGATGATGGAACTGCCAACCGAACTTAACCTGACCACCCTTTTTGACCAACTGGGCTTGCCGTCGGACGAAGCGTCGATCAACGATTTCGTCGAAGCGCACCCGTTGGACCAGGACACCAAGCTTATTGATGCTGAATTCTGGACGCCGCAACAAGCACAATTGCTTAAGGAATGGCTACGTGCAGACGGCGAAGAAGCGCCGATTGTCGATGAGCTTAATGTGCGCCTGCATCGCGGCAAATGAGCCAATCAGTGCAGACGGTCGCCGGGCTCGAAGTTCAGTTGTTCGAGCCAGGCAGCCTTGCAGGCCTCAGCCTCGTCGCGACTGACAAACGCCGTCCCACGCCGCTCGCCGTTGAGCAACACCACCCAGCACACACTGCGTCCCAAGGCGCGCAAGCCAGCCGGCACACCGCTGCCGATCATCACCGCCACATCAATTCTGCATTGCATGCAGCTCTCCCCCAAAATCATTAGCCACCTAACTAAGCGTGCAGATTAAGGGTTTCGGTCAAGCGGAAACAGCAACACCCGTGCACAGATTCATTGCGCCAGGCGTAACAATCACTCAGCGCGGCTTCTCTGGCTTATACCCCAGACGAAGCCCGCCCCAATGCCGGCCCTTGACCACGATCGGCACTGACAGGTCATGCATCAGCTCGCCGGTATCGCGCGTATAGGTCTGCAGCAGCACCGGTTGCTGGTGGCTGCCGCAACGAATCCCGGTGCGGTCGGCGAACTTGCGTTTGGTGCGGTTGTTGACTGCATCGACCTGCGCATCACCCGTCAGCGGCTGACTGAACTGCTGGTTGTGCGTCGGCACATAACCCTGTTGTGTGCAGGCGATGGCGAAAACCAGCCCTTCGTGACGCGGCAACAACGGTTCCTGAATTGCCGGCAGCACCTGATCGGTGTAGCGGTCGAAACGGCTGTGAAATTTCGCCGGCTGGGTATTCGGGATCGGCTGGTACTGGCGGTCGAACAGATCCTCCAGGCTGATCTTGCCCTGTTCGACATCCGCCTCGAAACGCGCGGCAATCTGGCTCGCGCCTTCACGGGCCAGATTGTAGACGCGCTGGTGATAGTCATCCAGACCGACTTCGGCCAGACGCTCGCTGATGGTTTCGGCCTGCCCTTCCATCTGTACTGCTGCTTCAGCGAGGCGCCGAGTCTGTTGATCGCTGATCGCCAGGTCGCTGCGCATCTGCTCAATCGCTATGAACAAGCTGTCGAGCTGCTCGCGATTGGTTTGCGCACCCTGGGCGATTTCGCCGACCTGATTCTCCACCCCGGCCGCCAGTCGGGCGATGTTTTCCAGATGCTCGCCAGTGTGCTCGACCTGCTCAACGCCAGTCTGCAGATCGCTGGAGAGCTGGCGAATCTGCTCAACCACCTGAGCAGTGCGCTGCTGAATATCGGCGACCATTTCGCCAACTTCGCCGGTCGCCGACGCCGTGCGCGCCGCCAGACCACGCACTTCATCGGCTACCACGGCAAACCCGCGACCGTGTTCACCGGCCCGCGCCGCCTCGATCGCCGCGTTCAATGCGAGCAGATTGGTCTGGCTGGCTATCGACTGGATCACCAGCGTGACGCGCTGAATGTCATCGCTGCGCAGACTCAGGGCTTCGATCAATTCACGACTGGCATTGGCGCGCTCACTGAGTTGATGCATGCGCGAGATCGAATCCACCAGCTCCGTGCGCCCCGCCGCGCTGCTGTGATGCGCCTGACTGGCGGCTTCCAGCGCTGCGCGGCTGAGCTGCGACGTGGCCTGCTCGGTGGCGATCATCACTTCGGCATTGCTGACGATCTGCGCGGCCGCGTCCAGTTGCGATTCGAGTTTGCTCGCCAGCTCTTTGACCGAAAACGCCACGCCGGCCGCCGACAGCGCGTTATGGCTGGTGGTGTAGGAAAGATCGCGAGTGAGTTCGGAAATCGCGCTGCGGTTGTCGGCAGGCAACGCAGCGGGGACAGCGCGGCTGCGCAGGCGCGGCAGCCAGATAATCAGCACCGCCAGCGGCAGAATGATGTACAGCGACCACTCGGCCAGAGTCATGCCGGTCAGCAAGAGCATCAGGGCGATGCTTTGCAGGGTCGGTGCGATCCAGCGGTTTTTTGCTAATTGCACTGGTGCAGGCAGCGCCGCAACCAGAGATCCATCTCTCGTCATATCATCACCCCACGCCTGTTCTCATTGTTGTGACTGCATTAAACGCCACTACAACGCCATTATCCATGGTCCGTTAGTCGTGAGGTCTGTGGCAGGTCAATGCAAACGCGGAGGAAATGTTGCAGGCGATAAAAAGCTTCGCGGGCAAGCCCGGCGCCCACCGGTTCGATTCGAACCTGATGGGGCGGACTTGCCCGCGATCACAGCGCCGGAAAAATCAGGCCTGACGCTGGTGCTTGTCGATTTGCTCGTGACGTTCCTGAGCTTCGATGCAGTACTTGGTGGTCGGACTGATCAGCAGGCGTTTCAGGCCGATAGGCTCGCCGCTGTCGTCGCACCAGCCGAAGCTGTCTTCCTTGATGCGCTCAAGGGCTTGTTCCAGTTGTGGCAGCATGCGCTGGTCGCGATCGATTGCGTTGACCAGCCAGGTGCGCTCTTCTTCAACCGAAGCCGCGTCTGCCGGGTCAGCCGGGGTGTCCAGGCTTTCGATGGCGATACGGTTTTGCTCAATGCGCTCGTGGGTTTCGACTTTCATGTTCTGCAACAGCTCAGTGAAGAAAGCGTGTTGCTCTGCATTCATGTAGTCATCTGCCGGCATGGCCAGCAACTTGTCCTTTGTCATTGATATCTCTATAAAAAAACGTGCATTAAGGCGAATTAGGGAGCGTTTCGGCGAGCCGTGTCCGGTCGTCGAAAAGGCATCGTTTATGGCAAACGCCACCCGGCACTCAATTTACGAAGGGGCGGCAGTCTAAGGCCCGATCGAGGCCTCAGCAACTGTAAATACTGGGAATTTGTCCGACAACACCCGGAAACTGCTCTGACACAGGCTTCATACGGCCATCGGAGTGCGTTTATAGCAAGAAATTCAGTCGAGCGGCTGTATATAGAAGACAAACGGCTAACTACGCCGCGCTTGCCAATGAATTTTTCCGCGCGCAGTGCATCGTTTCAGCACAGCAAAGCGCGCCAAGCCCCACTACTATCAGGCGCAACCTGTGCTCAAACAGCCTGAAGGATGACGTATGCCCCGCCCCGATCTGCCGGCCACCGACGAGACTGCCCTCGCCAGCCCCCCGATCAACGCCGAGCGTTTGCTGCAACAGATTACCGAGCAGTACGACAGCCTGCCGCGCCAGCTCAAGCGCATTGCCAGCTACATCAGCCAGCAGAGCGAGCGGATCATGGTCGACCGCATCAGCGACATCGCCCGCGAATGCGAAGTACAGCCCTCCGCCATCGTGCGCTTCTCGCAACGCTTCGGTTTCAGCGGCTTCAGCGAAATGCAGGCGTTGTTCCGCAGCGCCTACACGCACAAAGCCTCGCCCGCGCAAAACTACCAGCAACGCATCCGCAGCCTGATTGCCAGCCCCTCACGCAACGCCAGCGACGGCGACCTCGCCCGCGAATGCATTGATGCGACGCGCTCGGGGATCGAACGCCTGGGCCGCGAACTCGACGACGCGGCGTTCGCCATCGCCGTCGACCTCATCGTTAACGCTGACAACATTTATGTCGTCGGCGTACGCCGCTCCTTCGCCGTCGCCGACTACCTCGTCTACAACCTGCAACACACGCAGAAACGCATCCATCTGGTGTCAGGGCTTGGCGGCAGCTATCGCGAGCAAATGCGCAGCGTGCGCACCGGTGATCTGGTCATCGCCATCAGCTTCGTTCCCTACGCCAAGGAGACCCAACACTGCCTGCGCTTCGCCCGCGAGCAACAGGCCAACACCTTGATCCTCACCGACAGCCACCTCTCGCCGCTGGTCAAACAGGCCAACAGCGTGCTGCTGGTCAACGAAGGCAGCGCCCTCGCCTTTCGCTCGCTGAGTGCGACGCTGTGTTTGTGTCAGGCGTTGTTTGTCGCAGTGGCGTATCGGTTGGGGCTGAACGTTGAAGAGATTCACGAACAGGCCGGATTCGACGATTGAGCAGCCGATACAGCGACGACCTGCCCGAGCAGATCGACGCTGTGATTTGCTGCCATTTACTCGAGATTGACCTTGATGATCTGTTTCAACGGAAAGGTATCAATATTCGCCGCTTCGACGACTTTGCGATCCTTGATTAACGTGTCGATATCAATGTTGATGCCCGAATAACCGATAGCCACCGGTGTATCGAAAACTTGACGCAACGTCAGACTCGTCATGGAGGACTTCACAACTGAACCGGTCACACCCGGCATTGCAGGCGTTACGGACTCTACGCGTTTACGGATATCGGCGTTGACCTGCGCCAGTTCCGCCTCCTTCTGTTTAACAATGGCCTGATTGGTCGTCGGCACAGCAACCGCTGGCGTGTCGACAGCCGCCTTGGTTTCGCCTGTCTTGGCCTCTGCGGACTTCCCGTCTACCGCGCCATCCCCTTTTGCAGCTGGCTTTAGCGCGCGAAGCTGGTTCTCAATAGCCGTTTTGCGCTCATCCAGATCTGTCAGTGCCCGTGTAACCGCAGACAATTGCGCACCGTTGCTTTCGGTGGAGGAAACCACCACATCCAATGAACGCGCCAGATAAACCTGGGTTACCAGTACAAGCACAGACGTCGTGTCATTCTTGTCGTTGACCTTCGAATCGTTTTTCAGCGAAACCACCGCATTTGTCAGCTTGTTGCGTTGAGCGTCGGTGTATTTGCTTAAATATTTATCGGCCGCAAGATGGGCATCGCTATACAGCACCCCATATGTTTCCGCCATTGGTACCGAGTACGCCACCGAATATCCCGACTTGCGCGCGCCCCCAAAAAATGCGCCGATCGCGCTATTGCTGACCCCTAGCCCGATATCACTCTCAGCCAGTGAGGCAAAGGTGAAACCGGGAAAGGCCACCAGTGCATTCATTTTCACCTTGGTGTTCGGTACAAAAAGGTCCGGAACAGTGGTCGCCGTCACAAGTCCGGACTTGTCCACCGGAGTTTTCTCCGCGGTGACGTAAGGTGCGGCCTTCTTCAGTTCCTCATCCAACCTCATCCGATCAAACCAGACCGAACTCATGTAGTAATCAGCCGTTTTCATTTTGTTACCGGCCTTCGCGGCTCTTACCACATAAAAATCGCCTACTTCAAAGTTGCCACGCGGCGGAAATATCGGTTTGAAGTTCAACTGCTCCGTATTGGCCGACCACTGCTGCACGACCGCGCCGCGTTCCGGGCGGCTACTGCAAGCGACCAATCCAATACACACCGCAAAAATCGTCAAACGATGAAAATTGTTCATGACATGCCCCTCAGACTCTTTTATGTGACCGATCGCGCGCACTCTTACAGCGCGCACGGCAGTGCCTCATCGTTCTAGGGTTCATGGACTACAAGGGAGTAATACAAACGAGTACTGAATCAGAGGGCCTGAGCTCGCTTAACTGTTCCATCCCTGGTCGGTGCTGGCAATCTGACTATAGATCCATAGAAGGAACCAACAAGCCCGTAAAGCCTTTATTTACGGGTGTTTCATGAGCATTACAGATCTAGCTTCCGGTGCCGTAGCAGGACTGGTCTTCCGAGACAGTAGTCAATCGACAACGATTCCCGCTACATTCGGCACCATCGACGATGCAGTGAGTCACGCCAAGGAATTGCCCATGAAACTGATCGGAATGCTCGACTCCCCTTACGTGCGCCGCGTGGCGATCTCCGCCAAATGCCTGGGCATCGACCTCGAACACGAGTCGGTCTCGGTGTTCCGCCACTTCGAGCAATTCCAGCAAATCAACCCGGTGGTCAAAGCCCCGACGCTGATCCTTGACGACGGCGTCGTGCTGATGGACTCAACGCTGATCCTCGACTACCTCGAAGCCAGTTCCGGCAAGACCCTGCTGCCGACCGAACTGAGCCTGCGCGCCCACGCCCTGCGCCTGATCGGCCTCAGCCTCGCCGCCTGCGAAAAAGCCGTGCAGCTCTATTACGAACGCAACCTGCGCCCCGCCGACATTCAATACCAGCCGTGGGTCGAACGCGTCGAAAGCCAACTCGCCGCCGCTTTCACCGCCCTCGAACAGGAACTGGAAAAACACGCCTTGCCCACCCACGGCCCCCTCACCCAAGCCGGGATCAGCCTCGCCGTGGCCTGGAGTTTCACCGACCTTGTCGTCCCCGATCAAATCGACGCCAGCCGCTACCCGCACATCGCCCAATACACCGCGTACGCCGAAGCCCTTGAGGCGTTCATCAGCACGCCGATGACCTGACATGAGTGCGCCCGAAACCGCCGCACCGGCGCTAAAGGAAATCTTCAACGCCGAACGCCTGCAACACATCGCCAGCGAGATGAGCGCCGTTTACCCGGCGTTCAAGGCCAAGGCATTTCTTGAACATGCCCAGCACGGACTCGCTGAATTATCGGTGATGCAGCGCATGGCCCGTGTCAGCGAAAGCCTGCATGCCGTGCTGCCACTGGATTACGAAGATTCCCTCGAAAGGCTGTTCGAACTCGCCCCGCGATTGAACAGCGGCTTCGTCAGCATGTGCCTGCCGCACTACGTCGCCAGCTATGGCGCACACGCGTTCGACACATCGATGAACGCGCTGAAATATTTCACCACCTTCGGCTCCTCCGAATTCGCCATCCGCCACTTCCTGCGCAGCGACCTCGAACGCACCCTGGAACACATGCACGACTGGGCCCACGACGAAAACCACCACATCCGCCGCCTCGCCAGCGAAGGCAGCCGCCCTCGCCTGCCGTGGTCGTTTCGACTGGAAGCGATTCAAGCCAATCCGCAATTGACCGCCGGGATACTCGAGCGATTGAAGGCCGATGAGAGTTTGTACGTGCGCAAATCCGTGGCGAATCATTTGAATGATGTGACGAAAGTGCATCCAGAGTGGGTGCTGGACACGATTGAAGGTTGGTCGCTGGAGAACAAGCACACAGCATGGATTGCGAAGCATGCGTTGCGCAGTTTGATCAAGCAGGGAGATACGCGCGCGCTGACAGTGATTGGTGCGGGGGCGAAGGCTGAGGTGGAATTGCTGGATGTGCGGGTTGAACCGGCGGTGGTGCGGTTGGGGGATGCGATTACGTTGTCGTTTTCAGTGAGATCCACTGTGCCGGTTGGGCAGCGGTTGGTGATTGATTATGCGATTGACTACGTGAAGGCGAATGGCGGGGTTTCGCGGAAGGTTTTCAAGTTGAAGATGGTGGAATTGGCGGGGTTTGGGAGTGAGATGGTAAGGCGGAAGCAGGTGATTAAAGACTTTACGACGCGAAAGCATTTTGTGGGGCGGCATGGGGTTTGGGTGATGGTTAATGGGGAGGTTTTGGGTAGTGGGGGTTTTGATTTGGTTGGTTGAGGGTGGCGTGGATGGGTCAATAAAACTGGCAGTTATTGATGGATGCTTAATCACGGACGAGGCTGTTTCGGCCAATAGCTTCGAGTCACGGAAGGCAGCTTTCGGCCAAAAGCGGACGATCAATCAGGAGTTGTAACAAAGAGTTGTCCGCCATTTAATGAGTGATCGAACATCAGGTTGATTAACCGAAAATGAGTAAATTGGGTTGCACATGTGGCCATGTGATTACCGATCAGACCGACGGCTTGCCCTATAAGGCGAGCCTGCTTCGCGACGAGGTAGAAAATGAATTTTGGGATGAGGTGCACCGTGAACTCAAACCTTTGGTAGAGGCGGCGGAGTCAGGAGACAAGGCTGCGGTCGCCGATGCATTTGGCGAGTTTTCACCCTGGTTCAGCGCTGCTGACAAGCTGCAAGACCGGATATCCAGCCTCTACATTCGCCGAATGTCGAGCGCCTACGAGTGCCAGAACTGTGGACGCTTTTGGGTGCAAAAAGATGACAGTGAAAGATTTGTTTCCTATGTCCCTGAGGAAGGCGCATATGGCGCAATCCTGGCGGTAGCATCAGGAGGATCTGAAAATCTGAATTAAGCGTTCGCAATTGGTCGGAAGCGGCGATTGCGATCGGCAGCAGTCGTCCAGTGGACACAGACCTTTACAGGGAGTTAGGGTCGCTCTTTAACTAAGAGACTGCTCCATGGATGTTATTGCGGATTACTCAAACGAACACCATCGAATGCCTGTCATGGCGCTATGGGAAACCGTTTTCGGTTACGAAACCGCGCACAACACGCCGATCCTTGCTATCGATAAGAAGCTGGCCGTCAAGGACGGCCTCTTCTTTGTCGCGCTGTCCGGAAATGAAGTAATAGGCACCATTCTCGCGGGATATGACGGTCATCGTGGTTGGTTATATTCAGTTGCTGTGCACCCTGCACATCGCAGAAAGGGTTTGGGCGCACAACTCGTTAATCATGCTGAGCGCGCCTTGACCTTGCGCGGCTGCATGAAAATCAATCTGCAAATCGTCAGCACCAATGAAAGCGTTAAAACCTTCTACGAATCTCTTGGCTACTCGACCGAACCGCGCATCAGCATGGGGAAAAAGGTCGATTCGAATATCGCAACGACCGGGCGGTAGTTCAGAGAGCGTCCATTGGCTGGTTGCTGACAATCCCGAAGGGCGGCAGCCGGCCAAAAGCAGTCGCTCACTCAACCGAATACGTAGCATCTGGTTTGTTCAAGAGATCGCGTGCAAAATCATTGGCCCCGTGAGATTTGCTGTCAAAACATCAAGCTCCCCACCACGATCATTATCCAACTGGAGCGTGGCTTCGCGATATTCAACCTTTGTGATAGGGGCCATGCGTTCAGACCTACCTCATGTAGGTTGGGCCTATCAAACGTTTAATAGATGCTCAAGGAACAGAAGATTTGAATTATTTTTTAGACAGCGAAGCAGACCAAAAAACAACAGATTTCAAGGACGGAAAAGCCTACGGAAGAGTTGATGACGTGGAAGTGCTGGATGAGCAAAGCGGAAGCATCCTGGTCTCTTACAATGCTATTTTAAAATACGATCTGCATGAGTGTGGCATTCAAAGGCGTAATAACTATAGGCTCAACGCTAAACTTAATAGCTTTCAAGATAATCCTTATGAGAAAGCAGTTATTTTTAGAGTGGAAATAGAAACCACTTTAAAAAAAGAAGGCTTCAAAGATCTCGACGCACTTGAGCGCTCGTATGCGGATAGTTGGTTCAATATCGACATACTCAAGCACGGTAGGGGTGCGGGTGACGCCAAGCTCTATACAAACATATTTCGCACCCCTATTGATGCGCATTTATCATTCACAAAAATATACCCGCGCCACCAAAAAAAACTTAACGATGAATTCTCTCTAGCAACTGCTGAAACAATTTCACATCTAGAACTTGAACAAGAAATATCTCAACGAACTCCAAGTGCTGAATATTTAGCTGTCTACGATGTAGGGCAAGGCAACGCCAATGCACTAATTTCAAGCGATTATGAAGAATGCCCAGTCATTTATTTTGACATGGGCTGTGGTGTGGGATCGCATGCTTCAACAACACCAGCGAATCTAACATTCTGCACTTGCAACAATCCTTTGGTGATTTTATCTCACTGGGACAAAGATCATTGGGCGGGTGCATTGCTCAGCAAATCCAAAACATTGCCTTTGACTTGGGTGGTACCTCGACAGCAGCTAGATGCTGCTCACAAGAGCTTTGCACATGAAATAATAGCCGCTGGCGGTCGCCTATTAGTTCTGGACATGCCTCAAAAAAATATGGGTGCGTCGACTTTATCTAATGGTCAGCGTTTAAAATTTGCACTCGGTGAAGGCACCACCCGAAATGATTCAGGAATAATATTGGCAATTGAAAACCCCGATGTACAGTTTCCTTCAAGCTGGCTTCTGACAGGTGACTGTTCATATCGATTTTTCCCGAAATCTTTCCAGTACTCGGCGCCGATTGCAGTGGTAGCCCCCCATCACGGGGGCATAACAAAACCAAACAATATCGCACCGTCACCCGCACCTTTTAATGGATATAATCGCTTAATCTACTCCTACGGACCGGATAATAAATTTAGAACCACCCAGCACCCGACTCCAAGCTCGATTAACATCCATAAACTAGCTGGCTGGGATATGGGAAGCTGGAATAGTGCTCCAGGACACTCGACCAGCACCGGAAACATACGAGCGACTTCCAAGCATAGCCCTTCTCCATTCGAGCGAGGTGGTGTAATGGTCGGCTGGGAGCCGATACCGGTTCTTCCTAAAATATGTGTTCTAGGAGCACCTATATCTAAACACTAAAAACAGACTAAAAAATAATCCACATCCATAGCAACGAAGGATCTCAACACAACATGCTTCGGCTGCAAAGCCCACAGATAGACTGCTGGGCATTGGGTACAGAAAATTTCGGGAGCGGGTTCCGGCCAGAAGCAGTTGACCGACGATCGTATTGATGCTCGTATTTCCAGAGACCAACCATTAACTTTGCAAAAGCACAAGCGGAGGGCTTCTCAAAGTCGCGTTTCAGTGACTGCACAATGCCCTACGAGTTGACATCGAGACTTCCAAAGCAGAAATGCCAACCATATTGGTGAAGGGAGAAAAAATAAGAGAACGATGCTTCTAGCAACATACATCCAGAGGGATATCCTTATTTTTCAGTAGCTTAAAAAGGGCCAAAAAATTTATGACTATTTCTAATTCTCCTCAAGGAAACGATGGGAACAACGATAGCTGCAACAGACAGCTATCGACTAAAAACAGACCTTCGGTTGATAGAGGTGATTCAGTTTGCCACGTCATCTACTCAATCAGTGCTTTTGGTATTGAGTTCAGCCCTATATCGCATCGCTTCGGCTTCGATGCCTTCGACCGTCCATCCGAATTTTAACCATAGGGGTTCAAGGATGGCTGTTAGCGCGGCATCAGTTTCGTGGAATAGGCTTATGTCTGCGTTCAGGCTGCTTACGACTTCATCAAACCCACCGGAGTAAAGCACGTCCATATTCTCCCGAAAAAGGTATGGGCGAGGTAGTTTCGGCGAGAGTTCGATTTGCGTATAAGGTCATTAAATACGTCAGGAACAGTGGTCACTTTTTTTAATGAATGCATCAATGCACCAAAGGTCTTTGAGAAATTTCCATCGAAGAATGCTTCATACTCTTCATCAGTCCATTCAGTTTTTTTTCGAGGTAGAAAATCGAGGAAAAAGAGGGCATTCACTATTCCATGTTCAAGCACCTGTGCCATGTGCATAGCTGCTCCGTAGTACGCACAGACCTCCTTGAATTGGAGGGGGCGAGAGTCAATTTCATCCATTTAGGCGCTCCTAATTTAACCGTTTCAAAAAAAAGTGAGTGAATAACCCTTCATTTGTAGATACTACGAAGTATCTTTTTCCCAATAGTGGAGTTCGAACGAGTTTAGCCATCGGTTATTAATTTTCAGGTAGTCTCGGAGGGAATTCACCAGTTAATGCTATTGTTTCGAAGCATGCAATGTATGAGAGAGTCCCCACAATCGCTGAATGCAGAGCAATATTTGACTGTTGCTTAGAAGTGGTTGTCTTGTTGGGTATCGGTGCACATAAAAGAAATTTTTGAATTTTCGCTTCTAATTTTCTTGGTTCCAGGGTGTGTGCTAGCTCATTTCTTAACGAGTTTAAAGCTTCGAGCATTCCCCACACGGTATCGGTAAGAAGTAGGCCGTTTGGATGAAAATTTCCGATTAGGGCGCGCGCAAGTTTCGCTTTCAAGAAGAATCCAATTTCAATGCCGTCAAGAGCTTCAGGAAAGCGACATTTGGATTTTATTAAATTCTCTAGGATCTCCTCCGCCAAAAGATGCCCCTTAAGAACCACTAGGGTTGGATCATCTGACGAAGGAAGGTGAGCATCAAAACGCTTGAAACGCTCTTGAACTTCCGGTGGGAGATTTTCAGTCATCTAAATGCCTATTTTTTGTTAACGGCAAATCTTAGCTTTCTAGAAAGTTAAGAACCGAGCAGCTTAAACGTTGCCGTTTATTTACCATGGTGATGCTCAGTGTAAGCTCTCTGGGCATTTGACGTCTTTCAAGTAACCGAAGCGGGCACGGTGCAACCTCTGTTGAGCGACCGCTTCTGGCCGACAGCGGTCGCTCCGGAACGTCCGCTTTTGGCCGTAAGCAGCCAGTCACAAATGGAGACGCAAGGAGTCGAAATTGATGGTTCAAGGTACAGGCAATGAAAGCGCAGCAAGCCTGCAGATTGCTGACGTCTACCAACGTCCGTAGGGAATGCCGTACTTTTCGATATATCGCTTAGCCTTCTCACTCACCGGATAAGCGTAACGCCCTTCGTTCTTCCCTTGACTAGGCCCCAACGGTTCAATATCAGCTTGGGCTCTGGCCATCTTGACCGGACGATGGCAAGAATCTCTGACAAAAACCTGCACAACTCCCCCAGGAGCTAGCCCTAAATAGATAGAAGCGCTATAGCTAGCTTGCTGCTCTGGAGTTTCCGGACACCGTTGATTAACCGATTGCAACATCAGGACTCTCGCCTCCTCGGGTACATCTACCCAAACCTTATAGGTCTGTGGCTCAACAACTGATTGCCAGCGCACGTAAATGCGCTTGGGAAGATCGGCACCTATCACTGCTTTTGCAGCACCACCTACCGCGTGCCAGCCACGAGCGGATTCCTTACCATTTTCTGGCTCCCCACCCGCGGCTGTTCCTGATCCCGTGCGCTTGAATAGCTTGCCGTTGATGTCCTCTACTGCACTGTCCTCAACCCATACCTTCATGTAATAAGGTTCGGTAAAGCCGAGCTCCCATGATTCCGATTTAGGATCTTTCTTGGCCGACAGCGGATTAGCAGATTGGCATGCCGTCATGAATAGCGCACACAGCAGGGGCCCTAGTACTTTCATTATCAAAGCGTCCAATCAGGCACAAAAGGATGTTGCACGCGGCTTGAGCTTTCCGTTGTGCTTTGATAAACATCGCGGACGTAACCCATGACTTTCTCCATGACTTGCGAACGCTTCACCAACTGCCGAATGGGATACCGTGTTTTTCAATGTATCGCTTGGCCTTTTCGCTCACCGGATAAGCATAACGACCACCGTTTTTGCCTTGCTGCGCACCTAGCGGCTCAGGCTCACCTTGAGCATGAGCGACTTCGACCGTGCGATGGCATGAGTCTCTGACCCATGCTTTTAATACACCACCGGGTGCCAGGCCCACGTAAAGCGACGCCATATATCGAGCGGCCCTGTCAGGAGTCTCTGGGCAGCGCTGGTGCGTCGACTGGACCATCAATCGCCTGGCCTCCTCCGGGATTGCGATGAAACCTTTATAGGTCTTCTGCTCCGATAAGGACTGCCAGCGGACAAAGATGAGTTTGGGAAGATCGGCTCCGGTTACCGGAATAGCGGAACCATTGACAGTACCCCAGCCACGGGCAGACTCTGTTCCATCTTCTGGTTCGCCTCCGGCAGCGGTGCTCCCGCCTGCCTTGAAAAACGTCCTGTTCTGAATGTCCAGGACGGAGCTGTCTTCTACCCAGACTTTCATGTAGTCAGGTTCATTGAAGGCTAGCCCCCACCAATCGGATCCCGGATCGTTCTTGGCTGTATGAGGGTCGCTAGCCTGGCATCCAACTACCAATAAAACACTCAATATCAATATGGTCTGTTTCATTAACAAACGGGTTACCAACTCCCGTACGGAATGCCAAATTTCTCGATATACCGCTTGGACTTTTCACTGACGGGATACGCGTAGCGCCCTTGATTTTTACCTTGGCTAGGTCCTAGTGGTTCGATTTCAGCCTTTGCTCTAGCCACTTTGACTGGATAGTGGCATTCATCTCTGACCCAAACCTGCACAACGCCGCCCGGAGCCATTCCTAAATAGACTGACGAAATATAGGTGCCCCGCTGCTCCGGTGTTTTAGCGCAGCGTTGATTGACGGACTTCAACATCAACTGTCTTGCCTCTTCGGGTATGTCTACCCAAGCGCGGTAAGTCTGAGGTTCTACGATAGATTGCCAGCGAACGAAAATCCGCTTCGGGAGGTCAGCGCCAACCACCGCTTTTGCGGACGCGCCCACTCCGTCCCAGCCACGGGCCGATTCGGTGCCGTCTTCTGGCTGTCCACCCGATGCGGATCCACCACCGGTGCGCAGAAATGTTTTTCCCTTTATATCTTCCACGGCAGTGTCTTCAACCCACACCTTCATGTAGTTGGGTTCGGTGAAACCCAGTTCCCACCATGGGGATTTAGGGTCGTTTTTTGCTGAAAGCGGATCGGCTTCACAACCAACCACAAGGAGCATGCACAGTAGGGCTGCAAATAGCTTCATTACCAAAGCGTCCAGTCAGGTACGTGTGGGTGTTTTACGCGGATTGCATCTTCCGTGGGGGCGTTGATGTAAACAGCTCTGATGCCACTTCCATCTCTCCTGCCAAGCGGATGGTTCCAATTGGCGGATGTGTGAATGTACTTGAGTTTGAGGATTTGCTCCTCCTCAGGCGTGGTGCTGTAGTCACCGGAGAGAAAACGATCACACATGGGCTGAAGCTCTTCAGGAACGGCGAAGCCTGGCGTCTCGGGAATGTCTTCGAAGCGAACGCCTTTAGCTTTGGCAAGTTGATGCATCACGCGCAAGCTCACGCTCGACAGTAATCCACTCACCGGACGTTTTAGTTGGACGGCGGCATAGACTCGTTTGACTCGAGGACTCAGTCGATCCAGAGGGCTGACCGGCATCAGTAATGGAGGTGGAGTAACGATTTCCAGCATTTCGGAAGGCCAGCCGTTGGCTAACCACTGATTTCTCACATTGACCGCATCCCGGTAGATCGATGTGGTAGTTACATCCGCGTAGTTGCCAACTTCTAGCGTTTGCATTGGGCTGATGAGCACACATTCTTCAGCTTCCTCAAGGTAACCTCCGCCCACATCAGAATGCACACCCGGCAAGACTATTTCCGGATGATCCATCGCTACACGATTCAGAGCAAAGTTAGCTCTGCATTCATCCCGCGCAGCCAATTGCACAACGTCGTTGAAATAACGTCGATCGAGGTAGAGTTTGATCCCCGTTGCGACTGCACTTTTGATGTTGCCTAAATTGGACCATCCAGCAATCGATGGTACGGTGTCGAACAAACCGATGAAGCCCATGTTGATGTCGCTGTGAAATTGATCGACAAACGTCGAACTGAACGCATCGGACTTACTGCGCAGAATCTCGCCCAAAGGGCCTTGTCTGCCACGCACAATCTCATTAGCGAAATGTCTAGCGGCTGCCGCACCGCGACTAAAGCCAAAAGTGTCGAATGTCAAAGAGGCAATTACACAACCGGGGTTTTTACCCAACACTTCATCGATACGCTGTTCGATCAACGCAAATGAAGATTGAACGCGTCCAGCAACACCGGTTTCACCTCGTCCTGTACCGGCGCCGAAAGTGCTGTCTTCTTCACCTGAACGGGTCCCAATGCCTTCAACATAGACCATACCGGAAGCCTTCTTTCGCGCCCCCTCGCCTTCGGCAGTTCGTGGCGTTTCGTAAAGCTCACTCAGCTTTTTCACATTACTGACATCGTTCCCGTAGCTACTGTCAGGATCACCCATATACGGTTTACAGCTAGCATCAATGTCTTTCGGCGCAATCGGATGATGCGCACCACAAAGCAAACCCGCGGCGGCGTTATTCGCATTATTCCCCGTCCCATCAAAAAACACGCCAATGCGCAGCGCTATCCCAACCTTTTCAGGCTCGGGCGCGGGTTCTTTGCCGTGTTTTTCGTATTCCGCCCAGTGCTGGGCGTGGAGGTCGACGGGTTTGGCTTGTTCGTAGCGGTAGTTTTTCGGGGGGTTGGGTACGTAGCCACTCATCCTTGTTTCCTTGGTCCTGATCCTTGAGAACGGCGCGAAGCGTGACAGTCGGGGCTGGGCGGCGCAAGGCGTGGCGGTGTGCCAGCGCGGTTTGGTTCGATGTTGCGACGAGGGTTTCCCCTCGTCGTTGTTGCGGTCAGCTGGTGACTTCAACGTTGTCGAGCGCCTGGTTGACGGCGAGTTCGCCGAGCATCACGACCTGGGCGATGCCCAGTGCGGTTTTGCGGTGTTGGGGGTCGAGCATGGCGGCGAAGTTGACCAGCATTTCGCTGGCCGAGCCGAGGGTTTCGCTGGCGTTGGCGAGCAGCGATTCGCTGTCGAATTTCGGGTTGGCGAGGTACATGCGTTCGGGTTCGTTGACGCTGGCCATGATCTGGCTGGCGGGTTTGAGGTAGTGGTCGAGGGCGCGTTCGGCGGCTGGGTGGAAGCGCTTGGAATCGGGGGATTCGTAGGGGGATGCGGGATCGGTTTCTGGCGGGTTGGGCGTGACTTTGAACATGGTGAAACTCCTGGTTCTGATTAGGAGCTACCAGCATCACTTGCAGATGATGGGTGGCAGCTATGCGCGGGTCTGCAAGACCGGGAAACCAGGCACCCGGCAGACCCGAAGGTCTCCCGCACAAAGCTGCCATTGAGCAAACACAAACGAGTGTCCATTGGCTGGCTGTGCGACTGGTTTTTCCGGCGGGCTTGCAGACCCGATCACTGATGAGCAGTGACGGGAATCAAGGTACGGAGGGAGTGCCAAGCGCACAAGCCGGCGGATTCTGGCGTAGTCGTAGGTAACGGCGCAAGACGTTGTAGGGTTTGGATGGTGTGCGTTTTTCGCTTTTAAACAAATGCTGGATTTTGCGTTTAGTGCCTTGCTGGATGGTTTTGCCCTTGTCTGTTTGTGATCGGGTATTACCCATTGGGGCACATCGGGACGGTGTGGATTCGGAAGTTGTGGCGGGGGCTGAAAATCGCTGCCCTCACCCTAGCCCTCTCCCGGAGGGAGAGGGAACCGATTGGGGGAGATTCGAGAGCGTCGCCGACCTGATTGATCTGCTTTGAATCCATGAATGTTGCGATCGCCAGATCTATTTACGGCGACCCCTCGCCCTTCATAAATACACTTTACAACCCCATGACCAACCCGTTCTCACTTCAAACAATCCCCCACCCGAATGTCGATAACAGACACAACCGTGGCGTGATCAGGCATCTGATTCGGCGTACAAGCCGGGTAAGGTGACGCAGCTTTTGCGCAAAACCCCCGTCTGCCGTGGCGGATTCAATAAGCACTGCGACGTTCAAAAGGGCCGATTTAGAGCTGTTCAGCAAGCACCATCGGTAATCGCTCGGCCCTTTTCATTCGCTTGAACGTCGATCAGCAGAGAATAAGAAAACAATGATCAGCCCCACCTCCAAGGATTCGACTGGCCACTTGGCGCAGGGCTTCAAGCCTCGTCATGTGACGATGCTGTCTATCGCCGGGATCATCGGCGCCGGTTTGTTTGTCGGTTCGGGGCATGCCATTGCGGCGGCCGGGCCGGCGGTGTTGCTGGCTTATCTGTTTTCCGGGTTGCTGGTGGTGCTGGTCATGCGCATGCTCGGCGAGATGGCGGTGGCTAACCCGGACACCGGGTCGTTTTCCACCTATGCCGATCAGGCCATCGGGCGTTGGGCCGGGTTTTCCATCGGCTGGCTGTACTGGTGGTTCTGGGTGCTGGTGATTCCGATCGAAGCGTTGGCAGCAGGGCACGTGTTGCATCAGTGGTTTCCACAGGTGGATGCCTGGCTGTTCGCCTTGGGCTCGATCATTGCGCTGGTGGTCACCAACCTGTTCAGCGTGTCGAAATATGGCGAGTTCGAGTTCTGGTTTGCCATGGCCAAGGTGGTGGCGATCATCGGCTTTATCGGCGTTGGATTTGCGGTGCTGATGGGCTGGATTCCCGATCGTGAAGTCAGCGGTTTGAGTGGTCTGATGGCGGCGCACGGCGGGTTTGCGCCGAACGGTTTGTCGGCGGTGGTCGGTGCGTTCATTACTATCATGTTCAGTTTCATCGGCACCGAAGCGGTGACCATCGCCGCAGCCGAATCGAATAACCCGGCGCAGAACATTGCCAAGGCCACGCGCTCGGTGATCTGGCGCATCGGCGTGTTTTATCTGCTGTCGATCTTCGTGGTGATTTCGGTAGTGCCGTGGAATGACCCGCTGCTGGCCTCGGTCGGGTCTTATCAGCGGGCGCTGGAAATCATGAACATTCCGCACGCCAAATTCATGGTCGATGTAGTTGTGCTGATCGCGGTGGCGAGTTGCATGAACTCGTCGATCTACATCGCCTCGCGCATGCTTTATTCGCTGGGCCGGCGTGGCGATGCGCCGAAGGCGTTGAAAGTGACCTCGTCCGAAGGCGTGCCGCGTGCGGCGGTCATCGCCAGCACCGTGCTTGGCGCGGCGATCACCGTGTGGAGCTATGTGATGCCGGCCGGGTTGTTCGAGTTTTTGCTGGCCAGTTCCGGCGCGATTGCCTTGCTGGTGTACCTGGCGATCGCCGTGTCGCAACTGCGCATGCGGCGGATGTTGCGCCGGCAGAACGTTGAGCTGACCTTCCGCATGTGGCTGTTTCCATGGCTGACCTGGCTGGTGATCGTGTTCATCTGCGCCGCGCTGGCGGTGATGATGATCACCCCGGAACACCGCACCGAAGTGAGCACGACGATTGGTCTGGCGCTGGCGATATCGTTTATCGGTTTGCTGACTTCGCGGCATCCTGCGCAGACGGTCAGTGTTACGTCTGTGGGCTGAACATGTGCCGGAATCAATCCGGCACCCCGCCTAACCTTGCTGATAGGAACAGGCAATACTCAGATCCGATTCGGCATCGTCCCCCGCCCTCCTTCGCCCTAGCATGCTCGCACCTTGTCTGTTCTGGAGTGTGCGACATGAAGACTGCAAAAACCCTGTTCATCACCGGTGTCAGCAGCGGCTTCGGCCAGGCGCTGGCGAAGCAGGCGCTCGCCGAGGGCCACCGGGTGATTGGTACCGTGCGCAGCGAATCCGCCGTGGCGACGTTCGAAGCGCTGGCGCCGGAACGCGCCCATGGCGTGGTGTTGGACGTGACCGATTTCGAAGCCATCGACAGCGTGGTCGCCGCCGTCGAAAAAAGTTATGGGGCAGTGGACGTACTGGTGAACAACGCCGGTTATGGTCACGAAGGGGTTTTCGAGGAATCGCCGCTGGCGCAAGTGCGTCGTCAGTTCGATGTGAATGTGTTTGGTGCAGTGGCGGTAACCAAGGCGTTCGTGCCGTATTTCCGCCAGCGCCGCGCCGGGCATATCATCAACATCACCTCCATGGGCGGCTATATCACCATGCCCGGCATCGCCTATTACTGCGGCAGCAAATTCGCTCTGGAAGGCATCTCCGACACCCTGAGCAAAGAGCTCGCCCCCTTCAATATTTTTGTCACGGCAGTCGCGCCGGGGTCTTTTCGTACCGACTGGGCCGGGCGTTCGATGCAGCGCACACCGCGCAGCATCAGCGACTACGATGCAAGCTTCGACCCGGTGCGCAAGGCCCGCGAAGAGAAAAGCGGCCGGCAACTCGGCGATCCGCAGAAGGCCGCACGGGCCATGCTGACGCTGATCGCCAGCCCTGCCCCGCCCGCGCACCTGCTGTTGGGCAGCGACGCCGTCGCGCTGGTGCGTGACAAGTTGCAACGCACGGCGGAGAGTATTGAGCAATGGCAGGCGCTCAGTTGCTCTACCGATGGCTGAGCAGTCGCGTGAAAAAAGGTGCAGTGAATGGCGAAATCCGAAGACCTGACGACGGCGCGCATGGTGCAGCTGATGAGCGAACTGGCGCCGCTGGAGGGTTACAACCTGAGCGTGCTCGACGACGTGCGGTTTCTGCGTTCCAACCGCCCGTTGACGCGCACGCCGGTGTTGTACGAGCCGGGTATCGTGATCCTCTGTCAGGGGCAGAAACGCGGCTATCTGGGTGACGAGATCTACGTCTACGACGCCCAGCATTACCTGGTGGTGTCCGTGCCGGTACCGTTCACCATGGAAACCGATGCCAGCGAAGATCAGCCGATGCTGGCGGTGTATCTGCGTCTGGATTTCGCCCTTGCCGGCGAGCTGATTCAGCAAGTCGATGAGGTCCGCGGCTTCGACGCCACGGTGCCACGCGGCATGTACGCCTCGCCGATGGATGATGCGCTGCGCGAGTCGACCTTGCGCTTTCTGCACATCATGAACGACCGCAACGACGCGCAGATCCTCGGCCCGGCGATGTTGCGCGAGCTCTACTACCGCATTCTCACCGGCGCCCAGGGCGGCACGTTGCGCGCGGCCATCGCCCAGCAAGGTCAGTTCGGCAAAGTGACCCGCGCGATCCATAAAATCCACAGCTGTTATCACCAGCATCTCGACGTGGAAGCGCTCGCCGAGGAAGCGCAGATGAGCGTGCCGAACTTTCACCTGCACTTTCGCAAGGTCACCGACACCTCGCCGATGCAGTACCTCAAATCGACACGCTTGCATCAGGCGCGGTTGCTGATGCTGCGTAACGACTTCACCGCCGCCCGCTCAGCGTTTCTGGTCGGTTACGAAAGCGCCTCGCAGTTCAGCCGCGACTTCAAACGCTTTTTCGGCCGCACCCCGCTGGCGGAGGTGGCGTGGATGAAGCGCGCGTATGCATTGCCGGCGCCGAACACGCCTTCGCCGTTTGTCTCGTCGCATTGAGGAAGAAACGAGGCCGGCACTTGCGGTAACAGGGCTGGCGCTTTCGCGAGCCGGCTCGCGCCCATACGAAGTCCTGGTGAACTCGGCTCTTTCAGATCGAACGCTGATTGACCCGCGCCATCAACTGCTCGGCGCTTTCCTTGCGCTCGGAGTAGCGGTCAACCAGATGCGCCTGGTGCCCGCGCAGCAATACGGTGAACTTCACCAGTTCCTCCATCACATCCACCACGCGGTCGTAGAACGGCGACGGTTTCATCCGCCCCGCTTCGTCGAATTCCATGTAGGCCTTGGGCACCGAGGATTGGTTGGGGATGGTGAACATGCGCATCCAGCGACCGAGCACGCGCAATTGATTGACCACGTTGAACGACTGCGAACCGCCGCAAACCTGCATCACTGCGAGCGTTTTGCCCTGGGTCGGGCGTACGGCGCCGAGTTCCAGCGGGATCCAGTCGATCTGTGCCTTGAACACGCCGGACATCGCTCCGTGGCGTTCCGGTGAACACCAGACCTGGCCTTCCGACCACAGCACCAGCTCGCGCAGTTCCTGCACTTTTGGATGGTCGACAGGAGCGTCGTCGGGCAGTGGCAGACCGGACGGGTTGAAAATGCGTGTTTCGGCACCGAAGTGCTCAAGCAGGCGCGCGGCCTCCTCGACCAGCAAACGGCTGAAGGAGCGTTCGCGGGTCGAGCCGTAGAGCAGCAGGATGCGTGGCTTGTGTTCGCCCGGTTTCACAGGTTTGCCGTCATCGAACAGGCTGGAATCAAGGTTGGGTAGATCGGCGGACATGGGTTCTCCTTAAAGCGTACCGATGCGGTCGAGCGCGGTTTTCAATTCATCGCGGCTGAGGGTTTCAAATGGCAGATCGAGAAAGGCCTGGCAGCGATGTCCGATGCGCGCCAATGTCGCGCGAAAAGCCGCCTCAATCGTCGCCTCGTCACCGCTGACTTCCGAGGGATCTTCCAGCCCCCAGTGGGATTTCAGCGCCGGGCCGAAATACACCGGGCAAGTCTCGCCGGCGGCTTTGTCGCACACGGTGATGACGATGTCCGGCGGGTTGCTTGCAAAAGCGTCGTTGCCTTTGCTGTGCAAGCCATCAATGGCGATGCCGGCCTGTTGCAGTGTCGACAGGCTGCGCGGCAACACCTGACCTTTGGGGAAACTGCCGGCACTCACCGCTTCGAATCCCGCTGGCGCCAAGTGATTGAACATGGCTTCAGAAAGGATGCTGCGGCAACTGTTGGCCGTGCACATGAACAAGACTCGCATGGTTTTTTTCTCCATCAGCAGCACGCTGCTTCACGAACCGGACGCCCGTGCATGTTCTGCAGGCGGGCGATGTTGTCCTGTAGCCAGGCGGTGTTGGCTTCGGACGTCATTTGCAGGATTTGCGCGATCCACCCTGGCAGATCCGGATTGAGACGGTAATAGACCCACTGGCCCTGGCGCCGGTCGAGCAGCAGGCCATTGCTGCGCAATTGCGCGAGGTGGCGGCTGATCTTCGGTTGGCTGTCGTTGAGCGCGCACATCAGTTCGCAGACGCACAGCTCACCCTGCGCGGCGATCAGCAGCATGGCGCGGACGCGGGTTTCATCGGCGAGGCTTTTGAAGACTTCGGTGGGAGTGAGCATGGGGTGGGCCCAAGACATACGGGAAATCGAATATACGGATATCCATATATTTCGCAACCTGAAATGCTGCCCCTTGTAGGCCTTCGCCTGCTCGCGATAGCCATCTATCATTCAACATCTTCTTGACTGACACACCGCTATCGCGAGCAGGCGAAGGCCTACAGGGGGATTTCTGTGAGGCGGTTAACCGAGCAGCAACCCCTGCTCCGCCTCGCACAACCCCACCACATAATCCCAGACCACACGCAGGCGCACTGACTTGTGCAACTCACGCCGCGTACTGATCCAGTAGCTGCGTTCAATGCTTTCATCCGCCAGCAACGGCACCAGCGCCGGATCAGACGCCGCCATGTAGCAAGGCAAAACCGCAATGCCCAGTCCCGAGCGCGCGGCTTCCTGCTGGGCGATGACGCTGGTGCTGTGGAACACCACGCGCGGGCTGCGGCAAAAGCTGTTGAGGAACATCAGTTCCTGACTGAACAGCAGATCATCGACATAGCCGATCCATGCATGCCGCCCCAGATCTTCGCGGCTGTGCAAGGGCGGCGCTTTGTCCAGATAAGCCTGGCTGGCATAGAGCGCCAGTCGGTAATCCGTGAGTTTACGGGTGACCAGCATGTCGGCCGCCGGGCGTTCGAGGTGGATGCTGATTTCCGCCTCGCGGTTGAGGATGCTGACAAAGCGCGGCACCGCAACCAGCTCCACTTCCAGCCCCGGATAGCGTTCGAACAGGCCGATCATGCGGCTGGCGAGAAACTTGACGCCGAGGCCTTCGGTCACGCCAACACGGATCTTGCCCAGCGGCGCGCTGGACTGGGTGATTTCTTCCTGGGCCAGCAGCGCGACGTTTTCCATCGCTTCGGCATGCTTGAGCAGCGCCTCCCCGGCCGGGGTCATCTCGTACCCTTGAGCGTGCTGGACGAACAGCGCGGTGCCGAGGCTTTTCTCGATGGCTTCGATGTGGCGTGCGACGGTGGCATGGGTGGTGTTGAGCCGGCGGGCGGCGGTGAGCAGGCGGCCGCTGCGTTGCAGCTCGAGAAAAAACCGCAGGTCGTTCCAGTCGAACATGGCGCTTCCTTGTCAGCTAAGGTCAATGCGGGCTGTTTGAAAACGCACAGCGGCTGCGCAAAAACTAACATTCTTTTAACGAAAGCTAACAACTAGAGTGTCCGACAATAAAAACAAAAAGCGAGGTCAGGGAATGCAGACGTCCCTCGATGAATACGACTACATCGTGGTCGGCGCCGGTCCGGCCGGCTGTGTGCTGGCCAATCGATTGTCGGCTGACCCTCAGCGCCGCGTGCTGTTGCTTGAAGCCGGCGGGCGCGACAACTATGCATGGATTCACATCCCGGTCGGTTACTTGTTCTGCATCGGTAACCCGCGCACCGACTGGTGTTTCAAAACCGAGGAACAGACCGGGCTCAACGGCCGTGCGCTGAGCTATCCGCGCGGCAAAGTGCTGGGCGGTTGCTCGTCGATCAACGGCATGATCTACATGCGCGGCCAGGCCAGCGACTACGACGGCTGGGCCGCCGAGGGCAATCCCGGGTGGGCGTGGAACGATGTATTGCCGTTGTTCAAACAGAGCGAAAACCACTTTGCCGGCAGCGCTGATTTTCATGGCGCCCAGGGCGAATGGCGGGTCGAGCAGCAGCGCTTGTCGTGGCCGATTCTCGACGCCTTTCGCAGCGCGGCCGAGCAGAGCGGCATTGCCAGCGTCAGCGATTTCAATCAGGGCGACAACGAGGGTTGCGGCTACTTTCAGGTCAACCAGAAAGCCGGGGTGCGCTGGAATGCCGCCAAGGCGTTTTTGAAACCCGTGCGCAACCGCGCGAATCTGACCGTGCTGACCGGCGTCGAGGTCGACCGCGTGCTGCTGGAGGATGGCCGCGCCTCGAAAGTCAGTGCGCGGCATGAAGGCCAGGTCAAACAATTCAAGGCACGCAAGGAGATCGTACTGTGCGCCGGGTCAGTGGGTTCGCCGAGCATTCTGCAGCGCTCCGGGATTGGGCCTCGGCCACTGCTCGAACGGTTGGGCATCGGCGTGATTCATGAACTGCCAGGTGTCGGCGGCAACCTGCAGGATCACCTGCAACTGCGGCTGATCTATCAACTGGAAAACGCCCGCACGCTGAACCAGATCGCCGGCAGCGTCTGGGGCAAGATGGGCATGGGCTTGCGTTATCTGTATGACCGCAGCGGGCCGCTGTCGATGGCGCCGAGTCAGTTGGGCGCATTTGCGCGCTCGGGGCCGGAGCAGACTTCGGCGAATCTGGAATACCACGTCCAGCCGCTGTCGCTGGAGCGTTTCGGCGAGCCGTTGCACAGCTTCCCGGCCTTCACTGCCTCGGTCTGCGATCTGCGTCCGCAAAGCCGCGGGCGCATCGAGATCCGTTCAGCCGACCCGCAGCAGGCGCCGCTGATCAACCCTAATTATTTGAGCCATCCTGAAGATCTGCGGGTGGCCGCGGACGCGATTCGGTTAACCCGACGCATCGTCAGCGCCCCTGCCTTGCGCGGGTTCAAACCGGTCGAATATCTGCCGGGTGACAGCCTGCAAACCGAGGAGCAACTGCACGAAGCCGCAGCGAAAATCGGCACGACGATTTTCCATCCGGTCGGCACCTGCCGCATGGGCAACGACGGCGATGCGGTGGTCGATGCGCAACTGCGCGTGCACGGCGTGCCCGGCTTGCGCGTGGCCGATGCGTCGATCATGCCGCGAATCATCTCCGGCAACACCTGTTCGCCTACGCTGATGATTGGCGAGAAGGCTGCGCAGCTGATTCTGTCCAAATCTACAGATATCTCCCTTGTGGGAGCGAGCCTGCTCGCGAATGCGGTAGCTCACTCGGCCTAGCAGTTGACTGACACAACGCTTTCGCGAGCAGGCTCGCTCCCACGGGGTTTTGCAACACCTGCAAGGCATCGCGCAACACCGGGACACGCAACACCAGTGGAACAACAAAAACAATCACTGTGAGGGATACCGACATGTCAGAACACGCTCAGCCGCTGGACGCTGCGAGCAGCGCCGCGACCAGCAATGCCACGCAAAAAGTCATCTTCGCCTCGTCGCTCGGGACGGTATTCGAGTGGTATGACTTCTTTCTCTACGGCGCGCTCGCGGCGGTGATCAGCAAGCAGTTTTTCGCCGGGGTCAACGACACCACCGCGTTCATTTTTGCCCTGATGGCGTTCGCCGCCGGCTTCATCGTGCGGCCGTTCGGCGCGCTGGTGTTCGGCCGACTGGGCGACATGATCGGGCGCAAATACACGTTTCTGGCGACGATCATTCTGATGGGCGTGGCGACGTTCTGCGTCGGCCTGCTGCCGACCTATGCGAGCATCGGTATTGCCGCGCCGATCATTCTGGTGGTGCTGCGGATGCTGCAGGGGTTGGCGCTCGGCGGCGAATACGGCGGCGCAGCGACTTACGTGGCCGAGCACGCGCCGCTTGGCAAGCGCGGTTTTCATACCAGCTGGATTCAGTCCACCGCGACCCTTGGCCTGTTGCTGTCGCTGCTGGTGGTGCTCGGTTGCCGTTATTTCACCGGTGACCAGTTTGAAGTCTGGGGCTGGCGTATTCCGTTTCTGCTGTCGATCGTGCTGCTGGGCATTTCCACCTGGATTCGCCTGAGCCTGCACGAGTCGCCGGCCTACCTGAAAATGAAGGAAGAAGGCAAAACCTCGAAAGCGCCGATCCGCGAATCCTTCGGCAAATGGGAAAACCTCAAGGTCGTGCTGATCGCCCTGTTCAGCATCAACGCTGGGCAAGCGGTGACGTTTTATGCGGCGCAGTTCTACGTGCTGTTCTTCCTCACCCAGTTCCTGAAAATGGACCCGGCGGTGGCCAACAGTCTGCTGATTGTCAGCGTGATCATCGGCGCGCCGTTCTTCATTTTCTTCGGCTGGCTGTCGGACAAGGTCGGGCGCAAACCGGTGTTGATGCTGGGCTTGTTGCTGGCGACCGCGCTGTACTTTCCGATCTTCAAATCTCTCGCCCACTACGCCAACCCGGCAATCGACCTGGCCAGCCGTCAGGCGCCGATCACCGTCCTCGCCGACCCCGCCACTTGCACCTTCCAGTTCGATCCGGTGGGCAAGGCCAAATTCGACAGTCCGTGCGACAAGGTCAAGACCTTTTTGGTCAAGCAAGGCCTGCCCTACTCCAGCGTCGCTGCACCTGCGGGCAGCGCTGTGCAAGTGAGTGTCGGCGACGTGAAGCTGGATGGTTTCGATGAGGCGGCACTGCGCGGCGCGATCACCCTCGCCGGCTACCCGCAACAAGCTGACATGCAGCAGATCAACAAACCGATGATCGTCGCCTTGATCGTCGCGCTGATCATCATCTCCGCCATGTGCTACGGGCCGCTGGCGGCGCTGATGGTCGAACTGTTCCCGACACGCATTCGCTACACCTCGATGTCGCTGCCGTATCACATCGGCAATGGCTGGTTCGGCGGGTTCCTGCCGACCGTGTCGTTTGCCTTGGTGGTCTACACCGGCGATATCTTCTATGGGCTGTGGTACCCGGTGCTGATTACAGGGGTGAGCCTGGTGGTGGGGATGATCTGCTTGCGTGAGACGAAGAATATCGATCTGGACAAGAACTGAGTACATTAACCGAGCCGCTCGGGGGTACCCGAGCGGCTTTCTGCTGCCTGCATTATTACCATCGACAGATTAATGGCACTTCAATACCATCGCATCCCGGGCAAGCATTCACCGGGTGGCTAGCCGCTAATCCTAAGGAACCGGATATGACCGATGCGCCACGTCCCACTGTCAGCCCTACCCAAGAAAACGAACAATTTCCGTCAGAAAATCACCTTTCGGCAAGAGACCGACATGTCGGGATTCCCTACGCACCGCTAGAAGGTCTAAGGCCAGTCCTCCTCAGCTGGATTAAGTGCGTCCAGCGCTACATCGATGTATGGGACGCCGATGATTTGCCTTACTGGTACAACGAGCAGGCTAACGTCAGCATTCTTGCGGGTGCTGCCTGGAAGGCTGACTGGACAGCCATCGAGGAATATCAGGTTCGTAAAATTGCAAACGAGGGGACAGAGTCGTACTCCTCCATTGGGCGCAACGATCTGAATATTGCCAATGAAACTCACGGTTGGAGCATCGAGGCAAAGGTCTCCTACGTCCCCGTCGATAACCCGGAGCGTGCCAGGACGCAAATCAACGAAAAATGCGCGTGGGCCATCCGGGATGCCAACCGGGTCCATTACGACGAGCCGAGGCTGGGCGCCGTATTCATTGCTCCGTACTCAGCAGGCAAGCCAGCAGATGTAGTGCAGATCCGGATGTTCCGGAAAATGCTTCTGGACATCTCCTGTGCTGCGATTGCCTGGGTCGCTCCGAGCCATGCGCAGAAGACGCATAGCCACGACGGCAGGTACTACCCGATGGTGGCGTTGCTCTTGTTGAGTTCGTGATTGAAAGCTTTGGGCTCATCAAAGGAACAGTGAATCCGACTAGCCAGGCAGGCAGCCCGCGTTTGCCATTTCGATCCATAGAACTGTTTCAATGTCCAAGGAAGAATCCGTGATTTCAAAAGCCAAATTCGCTGAAGCCGAATTGTTGACCCTGATAGATCGAATGCTGCGTGATCTACCGGACGGGAATGGTGGCAGGGCCAAGATTCGGCAGGTTACGCAAAGACAAGAACGTAACCTCGGTGGCTACGATGCCGTCGCAACCAGCGTTCAGCCCTTTTATATACAGGCTAAAACCTCAAGCTTTCACTCCGGCAAATCCACCAGCAAAATCATTTCTTCGCGCAACGCCATCCCGGTGAATAGCAACCCAGGCGCCTTCGCCTTTGATCTTCGCAAACACAGGGGTACTGATGAACCTCTGCAACACAATGCCTTGTATTGGCTTTCGCTGCGATCCACGGCCGCCTACGTATGCCCGACTTTCCTGTCCGAGCACGAACTGGAAAACCGACTCGAAAAAGCCCTGGATTTGAAGCGACATGAAATATGGCACTACCGTGATGACGTGTATACGGAGGCCGGCAACAGCCAATCGCAGAGTTTCCAAGCCTTACACTTTCATGGGCTGTTAACGATTATTCCTCATCGCCTCGTGGCCACTTACCGTCACCGCTACAGCTACGACAACAGCGCTACGCCGAGTATTGTTTTTCATTCGGACCCGGAAAACGTTGGTGAAGCCCGCTCGTTCACTTCTTTTGTGGAAACACTGAGCAGTCAAAGCCAAATCCCCGACAAGGTATTCAGCAGGATTACCCGCCCTGTCTCGTTTGAAAGACTCAAAGACACGCAATTGAGCTGGATAGAGGAAGCATTCGATCCTGCTACGCAAGGCCTCAACATAAAGGCCTCTGATGTTTCGGAATCGCTCAGCTCGGCATTTCTGTCCCGAACCACGAACTTTCAGAACACTTCCCATGCGTTGAAGTATCTCCAGAAACTGGACGGCCGGGACGTTTCTGTATTTTTTGGTGCATTGCTGAAAAAGAAATATTCCATCTATCAGCATTACCTTCTTCGGCTTGACTGAATATGGGCTGTTACCCTAGCAGACACAGCCCCACTCGAGTGTCAATTCGCGGGACGTGGACTCAGTCCTCAGGCACGATCACCTTAAACTCTACCTGATCCGGATAGAACGCCACGTAGTCGCGGATCGGGGCGACTGACACTTTCGGATGCTCATACGTCCACACCGCATTCGCGGCTTCATGTCCCGGCACTTGTAGCGTGAAATAATTGGCGTCGCCCTTGTATGGGCAATAGCTGGTGTGATCCGTGCGGGCGAAGTACTTTTCCTCGATGTCTTCGCGGGGGACGTAATAAACCGGTGGGTAATTGGCTTCGTTGAGGATCAGCGCGTGGGCGGATGCGGCAATCTGGATGCCGTGGAATTTTACCAACAGGCAACCGGTGAGTTGTTCGAGGCTGATGACGGGACTGAGTTCGGGGCTTTTCATCGGGGTTCTCCTGAATACGGCGAAGAGACCGATTCAGGTATAGCTGATGCGTCGGCGTCTGGTTGGGTTTACAGCCGAACGGCTCACCGTGTCCGCCGCTGTATATCCATACAGATAAAAGTTGCCCCCAGCGCCAAGTCCGGCCATTCTGTGCCCTCTCCGGACAACGATGGACGATGGTGGCTATGCGGCTGTACCTCTGTGAAAAACCCTCCCAGGCCAAAGATATTGCGGCCGTGCTCGGCGCGAGACGCCGGGGCGATGGCTGCTGGCTGGGAACGGACGTCACAGTGACCTGGTGCATCGGCCACTTGCTTGAAACCGCGCCACCGGATGCCTATGACGCACGCTACAAACGCTGGGTGCTGGCGGACCTGCCGATCATTCCGGACAAGTGGAAAATGACCGTCAAGCCGCGCACCGCCAGCCAGTACAAAGCGGTGAAGCGTCTGCTTGGCGAGGCCAGCGAACTGATCATCGCCACCGACGCCGACCGTGAGGGCGAGATGATCGCCCGGGAACTGGTCGAGCACTGCCGCTATCGCGGGCCGATCCGCCGCTTGTGGCTGTCGGCGCTGGACGAGGCGTCGATTCGCAAGGCCTTGGCCGCGCTGAAACCGGGAGCCGAAACATTCAGCCTGTATCACTCGGCGCTGGGCCGTTCACGGGCGGACTGGCTGATCGGCATGAACATGAGTCGACTGTTCACCTTGCTGGGCCGGCAGTCGGGTTATCAGGGCGTGCTGCCTGTGGGCCGAGTGCAGACGCCCACCCTGCGACTGGTGGTCGACCGCGACCGCAGCATCGCCGATTTCGTCCCCGTACCGTTCTGGGCAATCGATGTGGAACTGCTGCACAACGGCACAGCGTTTAGCGCGCAATGGCGCGCACCAGCGGACGCTTGTGATGATCAGGATCGCTGCCTGAATCAGGCGTTGGCGCAACAAGCAGCGGCGGCGATCAGCAGTGCAGACAGCGCACGGGTGATCAAGCTGAAAACCGAGCGCATGCGCGAAGTGGCGCCCCTGCCCTTCGATCTCGGCACCTTGCAGGAAGTCTGCTCGAAAAAGCTTGGCCTTGGCGCGCAGGAGACCCTCGACATCGCCCAAGCCCTTTACGAAACCTACAAAGTCATCACCTATCCGCGCAGTGATTGCGGCTTTCTGCCGTTGAGTCAACACGGTGAGGCGCCATCGATCATCACAGCATTGCGTCAGGCCGATCCGAGCCTTGAAGCCTTGCAGGGTTATCTCGAACCGCAGCGGCGCTCGCGGGCCTGGAATGACGCCAAGGTCAGCGCTCACCACGGCATCATTCCCACCATCGCCGCGAAAAACCTCGAACGCCTGACCGGCAAACATCGCGCGGTGTACACGCTGATTCGCGCGCGCTACCTGGCGCAGTTCCTGCCCAATCACGAATACGATCGCACTCAGGCTGATTTCGATTGCAATGGGCAGGCGTTGCGTGCGGTCGGCAAGCAGATCATCGAACCAGGCTGGAAGCGCGCATTGCCCGAAGCACTGGCACCGGCCAAGGGCCGCGAAGCACCAGCACCGCAAACCTTGCCGACCCTCAGCCAGGGCGTCGAATGCGCTGTGGCGAAAGTGAATCTCAAGGATCTGTGGACGCAACCGCCAAAACCCTACACCGAAGGTGATCTGATCAAGGCGATGAAGAACGTCGCCAAACTGGTCGAGGATCCGCTGCTCAAACAGAAACTCAAGGACACCACCGGCATCGGCACCGAAGCCACCCGCGCGTCGATCATCCAGGGGCTGCTGGATCGCGGTTATCTAGTGAAGAACGGCAAGGCGCTGGCGGCGACACCTGCCGCGTACAGCCTGATCGATGCGGTTCCGCGCGCGATCGCCGACCCCGGCACCACGGCGATCTGGGAACAGGCGCTGGACATGGTGCAGAGCGGCGAGATGAGTCTGGAAGAATTCGTCACCAAACAGGCTGCGTGGATGAGCAAGCAGGTCAGCCGCTGCTCCGCCCTCAGCCTGACCATCAGCGGCCCGCCGCCTGCCGGCAAAGCCGCAGCGCCGTGGAAGAAAAAGCGCAAGTCGACGGCCAGCAAAGCCGCCGGTACGCGCAAACGCACGGCGCGTCCGGCGACTCGCTGAATCCCTTGAGGTTCCCTTCTCTACGTTGCTGAAACGGATCTTTTCTCATTCCAAAACAGCTTTGTCCGACAATATGTAGTGCTTGAAAATAATCACTACAAAACCGTTGACGGCATCGTTTTGCTTTTGCATGATGAAGACGTTCCCCGATCGGGAGCACTGGTAACACGCTTGAGCAAACTCGTCTGACCGCCGAGTTGTTTTTTCCGGATACACGCTGCCCACAAGGCAGATTGAAGAAGCTGACCTGGCCTGAACGTCCAGTACAAGGACGAGAAGCGCTGGCGAAAATTCTCAAGACGCTTGTGGCCGACACTGGATTGTCGTCAAGAAGCCTCCCGGTTTTCGCTGCTTCTCCTCGTTGTGACGCTATTGCGTAGCAGTTATTCAACACGACTACATGCAACAGATGCACGACCCCGTACTTCATACGGGCGAGCGCTGACGTCCTGGTTTCGGTGCCAGGGATCAACTAACCGATGGGCTACCTGTATTAGCGAATCAACTTTGAAAGATCACCAGACTGGTCAAGGGGCATAACAATGAATCTGAACAATCAACCCACCATCGAAGAATTGGCGCGTATGTTCGCGGCGCAGAAAGACAGCCACGACAGCCATATTCTCTGGATCAGCAAGTCGGGCCAGGTACACATCGACTGCCTGTCGCCCCATGCTGGCGAAGAGGAATTCGACCGCAACCACCAGAACCTGCTGGCCCGCCTGAAGATGTACCGCCGCGGCCACGGTTATGTCGGCAAGAAGGCTGCGGCCGACAAGGACTTCATTGGAAGTGTGCTGCAGACGCTGAAACAGGCGTGGGATTCGATGCAGAATCAGAATGAAGTTCGGGTGATTGATCGGTTGTATTGAATAACGCTTCAGTAAAAAAGGGCCTGCTTCGATAAGAAGCAGGCCCTTTTTACATCCGGAATTCACCCTGCAACTTTGTGGTAGCGAGCCTGCTCGCGAATGCAGTCTTCAGGCGCAAGCATCAGTGTCTGACATGCCACATTCGCGAGCAGGCTCGCTCCCACAGGTCTTGTTCATGTCATATGCGTTTGCAGAACAAGATCAACAAACGCCAACGCCGCCGCACTGTGATAATTATTCCTGCGCCGCAACAACGCCGCTCCCCGCTGTGGCGCCTCCCCTTCGACCCGCAAGCCGCGCAATGCGCGATCTTCGCTGGCAATCGCCTCGGGCAGCATGGTCGCCAGCGGCGCATGCCGCACCACTTCCAGCAACGTACTCACCGAATTCACTTCAATCCGCACCTGCGGCGTAATCCCCTGCTCACGGAAATACTCATCCACCAATAACCGCGTAATGAAACCCGGCGCCAGCAAGGCGAAATCCATTGAAGCCAATTCCGTCGGCGTCAACATCGAAGGGCTGTCATAGAGCGGATGCCCAGGCCCGACCATGATCCCCAGCGTCTCGGTAAACGCCGGTATGCATTCGATATCGGCATTGCGCACCGGGGTAAACGCGATCGCGACGTCCAGCGAGTCATCCGCCAGCCCTGCCTCGATGTCGTCCATCGACAACTCGAAGATCTCCAGATGAATCCCGGGAAACCGTGCCCTGTAATCACGCACCAACGGCCCGACCAGATACGCCATGAACGTCGGCGTCATCGCCAGGCGCAGTGTGCCGCGCGACAAATCCTTCACGTCGTGCAAGGCGCGCTGCCCGGCCTCCAGCTCCACCAGCACGCGCCGCGCGCATTCAATGTAAGCCGCTCCGGCATCCGTCGGCTTCACCGTGCGTGAGGTGCGATCAAAGAGAGTCACACCGAGGGCTTCTTCCAATTGACGAATCTGCTGCGACAGGGTCGGCTGCGATACATGCAGCGCTTCGGCAGCTCGGGTGAAGCCACCGTGATCGGCAACGGCGAGCAAATAACGCAAATGTCGCAACAGCATGAGGACACCAACTATAGGCAGGGCTTATGCGAAGCATTGTATATCGGTCTTGGACGCTATGGATCGACCGGCGCAAGATTGCTTCCACACAAGCAAGCCAACCCCTGAAAGGAGTGACACCATGCAACAGTCCCACGCCTACAACGACAACAGCCTGGCCCTGGCCACCCGCGTTCTCGACGCCAAGGCGAAAAAAGATCTGTCGTGGCAGGATCTTGCTGACGGCACCGGCCTCAGCCTGGCCTACGTCACCGCCGCCCTGCTCGGCCAGCATCCGCTGCCGGAAAACGCTGCTCAAGTGGTCGGCGACAAGCTTGACCTAAACGCCGATGACGTCGCCGCACTGCAGATCATTCCTTTGCGTGGCAGCCTCAGCGGCGTGCCGACCGATCCGACCATCTACCGTTTTTACGAAATGATCCAGATCTACGGCACCACGCTGAAAGCGTTGGTTCACGAGCAGTTCGGTGACGGCATCATCAGTGCGATCAACTTCAAACTGGACATCAAGAAAGTCGAAGACCCGGAAGGCGGCTCCCGCGCGGTGGTCACCCTCGACGGCAAGTTCCTGCCACTGCGCCCGTTCTGATACGCCCGGCCCGCATCCTGCGTGCGGGCCATCTCATTTCTGCCACGAGGACACGCCCATGAAAGCCCTGATCGACGGCTTCCTGAAATTCCAGAACGAAGCCTTCCCGCAACGCAGCGAGCTGTTCAAACACCTGGCCACGACTCAGCAACCCGGCACGCTGTTCATCACCTGTTCCGACAGTCGCGTGGTGCCTGAGCTGCTGACCCAGCAAGAGCCCGGCGAACTGTTCGTGATCCGTAACGCCGGCAATATCGTGCCCTCCTACAGCCCGCATCCGGGCGGGGTCTCGGCGACAGTGGAGTATGCGGTGGCGGTACTGGGGGTGACCGATATCGTGATTTGCGGCCACTCCGATTGCGGCGCAATGACGGCGATTGCCCAGTGCAAATGCATGGATCACCTGCCCGCCGTCAGCGGCTGGCTGCAGCATGCCGAGTCGGCGAAGGTGATGAACGAAGCGCGCGTGCATGGCAGCGACGCGGCGAAATTGAGTTCGATGGTGCGCGAGAACGTGATCGCGCAATTGGCGAATATCCAGACCCACCCGAGTGTGCGCCTGGCCCAGGAGCAAGGGCGGCTGAATCTGCATGGCTGGGTATACGACATCGAGACCGGTTCGATCGACGCGCTGTCGGCCGACCGTCGCACGTTTGTGCCGCTGGCCGAGCAACCTGAGACTTGCGCGATCAGCGCGCAAGCCAGCCACGCTGCCTGACTCCCCACCGTGATCGTTCCCACGCTCTGCGTGGGAATGCCTCAAGGGACGCTCTGCGTCCAGTGACGCGGAGCGTCACGGGCTGCATTCCCACGCGGAGCGTGGGAACGATCAACAGATCAGCGTTTCACCGTGAGATCAACCTGAGTCATCCGGCTACGCACGGTAAACACGCCATCCCCGGAAAGAATCGCACTGCGCGCAAACAGGCGCCCGCTCTCCCAGTTCGAAAGGCCCAGTTCCGGCTTGTTCAACGCGTACTGGCCATCGACCCAACGGGTGATGCCGTTGCCTACGAACGGCGCATTCACCGCGTTGTAGAAGCGCTCCTGAACCGCCGCATCCTCGCTGATCAACGACACGGTGAATTGCGGGCTGTAACGGTTGAACAGCGCAATCGCCTGATCCAGATCATCGACAATCATCAGGCTGACTTCCGGGGTTTCTTCCCATTCCCACTCGCGGCCCAGCTCCGACTCGGGCAAAGACTCGGCCAGCGCTTCGGTCTGGTAACCCTCGGCGCGATAAACCTCGACTGTTGCGTTCTGCCATTCGCTTGGCAGGCAACTTTCACTGCCCGCGACGATGTGCAATTTGCAGCCTTGGCCGCGCGCAGTACCGGCGTCTTTCAAAGCTTCGAGGAACAGCGGCACCAGCTCATCGGCGCGTTCGCGCTGAATCAGGCAGACGTTCAGGGTATTGCAGACCTTGCGGTCAAGCGAGTTGCGCACCACCGCCGCGAAGCGTGTGGCATCGGCATGACGGTCGGCGATCAGCCACGCACCGCCGGTGCCGTGCAGGCTGACGGCGGTACCGGCCTGCTGGGCAATGCTGCCCAACTGGCTGACCGCACGGCCCGAGCCCCGCGCCACCGCCAGCGACAGACGCCGGTCGGCGAACATCGCCCAACCGGCAGCATGATTGACACTTTCGACCAACGACACCGCCCCCACCGGCAAACCGGCTTCGGCCAGCGCCGGGTTCAAAGCGTGAGTGACGATGGCTTGCGCAGTGCCCAACGCATCGCTGCCGATGCGCAGCACAGCAGTATTGCCGGTGCGCAACACCCCGGCGGCGTCGGCAAATACGTTGGGCCGACCTTCGAAGACAAAGGCGACGATGCCCAACGGCGAGACCACTTGCTCAACCTTCCAGCCGTCGTGCTCGACACTGCTGATCACTTTGCCCCGGGTCGGTGGCGCATCACGCCAGGCGCGCAGCCCGGCGATCATGTCGCGGCGCATGCGTTCATCGGCGAGCAAGCGTGTGGTCGAGCGACCGCGCGCCTTGGCCCGTTCGATGTCGGCGCGGTTGGCGGCTTCGATCTGCGTCCAGCACTGAGGATTTTCCAGGCGCTGAGCGAATAGATCGAAGAACCGGCTGATGGCTTCATCGGAGACCGCCGACAACACTGTGAATGCCGCAGCCGCACGCTCGATTGCCACCGAGGCGGCCTGTTGATCGGCCACGGGGATCAGCAACAACTCGCCACTGACCTGCTCGACCAGCAAATGGTCACCGGGCTGAAACCGCGCGGCCAGTTCGGGGCTGACCACGGTGACGCGGTTACCAGCGAAAGGGATCGGCGTGCCAGCGACTAGACGTTCGAGCGCAAGAGACATGAAGCGGATTCACCATGCAGAGGGCGGCCGGAAAATGTAGCGGATTACTGGCTGAAATACACCTCCTCAAACACTAAAGAAACCTGTGGGAGCTGGCTTGCCAGCGATAGCGGTGGTCCAGGCAAATTTATAGTGACTGACAGGTCCTCATCGCTGGCAAGCCAGCTCACACAGGGTCATGTGGTGTTCAGGTGGGTCAGAACACCGACCAGCCAATCCGCGAGCTCAGCAGTTCCAGCGCCGCCATCCCCGCCAGCGAGTTGCCGGCGGCGTTCAACTCCGGCGACCACACGCACACGCTGAACTGCCCCGGCACCACCGCAACGATGCCGCCGCCGACCCCGCTCTTGCCCGGCAGGCCGACGCGATAAGCGAAGTTGCCCGCCTCGTCATACAGACCGCTGGTGGCCATGATCGAATTGACCTGCTGGGTCTGGCGGCGCGTCAGGATCTGCTCGCCGCTGTGCTTGCAGAACCCGTCATTGGCCAGAAAGCAGAACGCCCGGGCCAGATCGATGCAATTCATCCGCAGTGCGCAGTGGCTGAAATAGCTGCGCAACACCGCCTCGACATCGTTGTGAAAGTTGCCGAACGACTGCATCAGATACGCCATCGCCGCATTACGCGCGCGATGCTGATATTCGGAGTCAGCGACCTTGCCGTCGATCATGATTTGCGGGTTGCCGGACAGACGCCGGACGAAGTCGCGCATCGACAATGTCGGCGCGGCGAAGCGCGACTGGTTGATGTCGCAGATCACCAGCGCCCCGGCGTTGATGAACGGGTTACGCGGGCGGCCGCGCTCGAACTCCAGTTGCACCAGCGAGTTGAACGGCTGGCCGGACGGCTCGTGGCCAAGCCGCTCCCAGATCGCTTCGCCGGAATGATCGATGGCCTGCACCAGGCTGAACACCTTGGAAATACTCTGCACCGAGAACGGCGTTTCAGCGTCGCCGGCGCAATACATTTCGCCGTCGTTACTGTACACGGCGATGCCCAACTGGTTGGCCGGCACCGTGCCGAGGGCGGGAATATAGTCAGCAACTTTGCCCTGCCCGATCAGGGGCCGGACGGCGTCAAGGATCTCGTTCAACAGCGCTTGCATGCCGGGTTCCGAAAGTCTCGCCCCATGGGATCGCGGGGACACTGGGGCTAGACGCTGCGCCCGCCGGTCGCATCACACCGGCAAGCGCCAGGCAAAATGTTTTAGGCTGAAGCGGACCATTCAGACACAGGAGAGCACCATGCACCTCGAAGGCTCCTGCCATTGCGGCGAAGTCACGTTCAGCCTCGACAGCGCCCATCCTTATCCCTATCAACGCTGCTATTGCTCGATCTGCCGCAAGACCCAGGGCGGCGGCGGTTATGCGATCAACCTTGGCGGCGACGCGACCACTCTCAAGGTTCGCGGACGCCAAAACATCAGCATCTATCACGCGAAGATGAAAGCTGACGGCGATAAACGCGCCCATCGCAGCAGCGCCGAACGCCACTTCTGTGCGCTGTGCGGCAGCGGTTTGTGGCTGTTCAGCCCGGAGTGGCCAGAGCTGATTCATCCATTCGCCTCGGCGATCGACACGCCACTGCCGGTGCCGCCGGAACACACGCACCTGATGCTAGGTTCGAAAGCGCCGTGGGTTGAAGTCGAGGCGGAGCCGAATGATCAGCAGTTCGATGAGTACCCGGAGGAATCGATTGCCCAGTGGCATGAGCGACTCGGTGTAACTCGCTGAACACCCGCCCTTCGCGAGCAGGCTCGCTGCCACATTTGGATTGCGATCACCTGTGGGAGCGAGCCTGCTCGCGAAGGGGCCGGGTCAGGCAATATCAATCAGTCCAGATGCGCCCAGGTCATCCTGAACAACGCCCCGCCCCACACCGATTCGCCAACCTCAACCTGCCCGCCATGGGACTGCGACACCCTCCGCACCAGCGCCAGGCCCAGCCCGAAACCACCGGTTCGCCGATCACGGCTGGCATCCAGTCGGGAAAACGGTTCGAAGATTTTCTCCCGTCCCTCCAGCGGCACGCCCGGCCCGTCATCGCTGACCCGCACTTCATAGTCATCGCCATTGCGCTGCAGCGACACCTCGACGCGCTGCTCGGCATAGCGAATGGCATTGCGCAAAAGGTTGATCACCGCCCGCGCCATGAAGCGCGGTTCGATGCTTACCGTGTCGACCTGGCAACCGGCGATCGACAACTGCACGCCCACAGCTTCGGCCTCAAGCGCCACACTGCCGACGACACTGTCGAGCCAGTCGGCCGCGTGAATATTTTCCCGCTTTATCACCGTCGCGCCGTGCTCGAGGCTGGCGTAGGTCAGCAGCTCCGAGACCATCTCCTCAAGCTCACCAAGGTCGGCATACATGTCGGCGATCAGCTCGCGATTCTGGCTAGCGTCGGGTTGCTGCTTGAGCTGATCGAGCTCAAACGAAAGCCGCGCGATTGGTGTGCGCAGTTCGTGAGACACGGCGTTGGTCAGCTCGCGCTGATTGGCAATCAGCCCCTCGATGCGCGCCGCCATCAGATTGAAGTGCTCGGCCAGATCGCGGATGTTCGAGCGCCGCGACAACTGGATGCGCACCGACAGATCGTTGTCGCCGAAACGCTCGGCCGCCAGCCGCAGCTTTTCCAGATCGCGCCAGTGCGGGCGCACCCAGAAAAACAGAACGATGCCGATCAACACCGCGAGCATCATGTAAGCCGCGGTGATGTAGAACGGCATCAGGCTCGGCTCTGGCGGCAGCTTGATGCTGAGCAACTGCGAGCCACCATCGATATTGCTGATGAATTGCGTGTAATCGTCGCGGATCACCAACAGGTTCCGCGCGAGCTCGGCTTTTTCCTGCGGTGTCAGGGCCAGTTGATCGGCCTCGACCAGACTCAGCGACAGACCGTAATGCGCCCGCAATGAATCGAGTTTCTGTTCACGCTCGGCGCCCTGACGGCCTTGCAGATGATCGACCAGCGACCACGCCTGACCGCGCACGGCTTCACGGTTGTAATCCTGCGTCTGGCTGTCGAGCAAGGCGTTGAAGGTGTGCTCAACCGTCTGCAAGGCCAGCACCAGACCCACCGTCATCACCAGAAACAGGCCGAGGAACAAGCGCAGCATCTAGAGCTCCCACGCGAACGGATTGAACAGATAGCCCTTGCCCCACACGGTCTTGATGCACACCGGCTCGCGAGGGTTGTCCTTGAGCTTGTTGCGCAACTTGCTGATGTAGACGTCGACGCTGCGATTGAGGCCGTCGAAGGCAATGCCGCGCATGCGATTGAGAATGTCATCGCGGGAAAGAATCTTGCCCGCCGCGCTGGCGAGCAACCAGAGCAATTCGAACTCCATGGTGGTCAGCTCGATCAGCTCACCGGTCAGGCGCACTTCCCGGCAACTGCGGTCGATGCTCAATTGCCCGAACTCGAGGAAACTGACGACGCTGGTGTCCGGCGTCTGCCGCCGTTGCAACGCCCGCAGCCGCGCGAGCAACACCGGCGGTTTGATCGGTTTGATCACGTAATCGTCAGCGCCGGATTCCAGACCGAGGATGTGATCGAGATCGTCTTCCTTGGCGGTGAGGATCACGATCGGCGTGTCCGAGACACTGCGAACTTCCCGGCAGACCTGCAAACCGCTCTGCCCCGGCAACATCAGGTCGAGCACCAGCACTTTCGGCTTGAATTCCAGGAATGCAGCCATGGCCAGATCGCCGCGATGCACCGTGCGTACCTCGTAGCCATGTTGCTCAAGAAAGTGTGCGATCAGTGCGGCGAGACGCTCATCGTCTTCGACCAGCAGAACTTTGCCGAAACCCAGGTTATCCATAACAACCGTTGCCAAGCCAAACGTGGAAGGGCCGATATTATGCTGGCATTCATCGAACAGGCGATGACGGCAGACAGCAAAAACCGGCCACTCGGGCCGGTTTTCGGTGATGTTTCATACTCTTAAGAGTTTTTAACAAATTCAGGCGGGCACACCGCTGTGGAAGCGGAATTCCTCATCCGGCGATTCGATCAGTTCCTGCTCGGCCGCACGGACGCGGTCGATCACCTGCGCGACATCCTTGGCATCACCATACTGATAGGCCAATTTGAGATAACCCTGAAAGTGCCGCGCCTCGCTTTTCAGCAAACCGAAATAAAACTTGCCCAGTTCTTCGTCCAGATGCGGCACCAATGCTTCAAAGCGTTCGCAACTGCGCGCTTCGATGAAAGCACCAACCACCAGCGTATCCACCAGTTTCACCGGTTCGTGGCTGCGCACCACCTTGCGCAGGCCCGAGGCGTAGCGGCCGGCGTGCAGCTGACGCAACTCGATCTTGCGCCGCTTCATGATGCGCATGACTTGCTCGTGGTGCACCAGTTCTTCCCGGGCCAGGCGCGACATCATGTTGATCAGGTCGACATGGGCGTGGTACTTGGCAATCAGGCTCAGCGCCGTGCTGGCGGCCTTGAACTCGCAGTTCTTGTGATCGATCAGCAGGGTTTCCTGATCGGCCAGTGCCGCCTGGACCCAGGCGTCGGGCGTGCGGCAGCCAAGGAATTCGTGGATTTCGGGAAGGATCATGGGGCTCACGGTAAAAGGTGTTCGAGCGAAGGGCGCCGATTATACCGGCCTGCCCGCAGACCACCAGCGGCGGCTGTTGATATGCATCAAGTCGCAGACGTTCGGGTAGCAACTATAGTTGTGCAACGCCGTGCCTTTTCTTTGCTGGAGACTCCGCTCATGCAAGCCATTCGCAGCATTCTGGTGGTCATCGAACCCGAACACGCGGAAAGTCTGGCGCTTAAACGCGCCAAGCTGATCGCCGGTGTGACCCAGGCCCATCTGCACCTGCTGGTATGCGACAAGAAGCGTGACCACGCCGGCCTGCTCAGCGTGCTCAAGGCTGCGCTGCTGGCCGAAGGCTTCAGCGTGACCACTGAACAGGCATGGAACGAAAGCCTGCACGAAACCATCATCGACGTGCAGCAGGCCGAAGGTTGCGGGCTGGTGATCAAACAGCACTTCCCCGACAGCCCGTTGAAAAAAGCCCTGCTGACCCCGGCGGACTGGAAACTGCTGCGCCACTGCCCTACCCCGGTGCTGCTGGTGAAAACCACGGGCTCATGGAAAGACCGGGTGATTCTGGCGGCAATCGACGTCGGCAATGCCGATGGCGAACACCGGCATCTGCACACCACCATCATTGATCACGGCTACGACATCGCCAGCCTGGCCAAGGCGCACTTGCATGTGATTACCGCGCATCCATCGCCGATGCTCTCGGCGGCCGACCCGACCTTTCAGCTCAAATCGACGATAGAAGCAAAATATCGCGAACAATGTCGGGCGTTTCAGGCCGAGTTCGATGTCGATGACGAGCATTTGCACATCGAAGAAGGCCCGGCGGACGTGTTGATCCCGTATCTGGCGCACAAGCTGCAGGCGGCGGTGACGGTGATTGGCACCGTGGCGCGCAGCGGCCTCTCGGGCGCGTTGATCGGCAATACGGCCGAAGCAGTGCTGGACGCGCTGGAAAGCGACGTGCTGGTACTCAAGCCGCAGGAGGTTGAGGATCATCTGGTGGAGCTGGCGGTGAAACATTAAGGATGGCGGTGCCTGGACTGGCGCCTTCGCGAGCAGGCTCGCTCCCACATTTGAAATGCATTTCAGCAGCTGAATGCATTCCCCTGTGGGAGCTGGCTTGCCAGCGATGGCGGTGTGTCAGTCACATTGATACTGGATGGGCCGACCTCATCGCTGGCAAGCCAGCTCCCACAGGATCAGCTGATGCCTCGGATCTGTATTCCACCCCCAATTACTGTGGGAGCGAGCCTGCTCGCGAGGCTTTGGGTCTTCAGGCGCCAAAGGCGTCTCTGAGGAAACCGGGGGCGATGTAGCGCTGATAATGCGCTTCCGACAGCAGGAAGAATTCCCGATCAATGGCATCGCGCAGTTCCGGCAGGTTCCAGTCGCGAAACTCCGGCAGCAAGACCATCCCGTACGCTTCCAGATTAACGATCACCCGCGCCCCGCGGGCAATCAACTGATAGGCCCAGCAATATTCCGACTGATGCGGCACGAAGCGGATCTTGCGCTGTTCCAGCTGTTCACGCAGGCGCGCCGGGTCGAAGATCTCGACCTTGCTCGCCATCACTTGTGACAGCAATTGCTCCAGACGCAGCCACACGGCGCGCTTCTGCTCCTCGTTGTAACCGTTCCAGTGAATCACTTCGTGATGGAAACGCTTGCAGCCACGGCAGACCAAGTCACCGTAAACAGTGGAGCAGAGGCCGACGCAGGGAGTCTTGATGGTCTGATTGGGCATAAAGTAGGCAAGGCACTGAAACGCGGAACAGACCGGCATGTTAGCCCTTTGTCGGCCATTGATCACCCCTCGCACATCAGGGGCAAAGCCGCGCCGGGACTTCGCCGGCACCGCGCCGATTGCCACGAAAGTCCAATAGAGCGCGACTTACCTTTAAATTTTTTTTGCCGTAGAATCAGCCAGCCTTTTAAGGCGCCAATGTCCGTTAGAAGCTGTTTTCAAAGCGTCACGAGCACAGTCGTTCCTTCAGAGCGGTGTTGGCGAAGGGTTTTTCCAGCGGGGAAAAGCCCAACGCCAACCCTCATCAGCTCCCCGTTCTGCAGGCGTAAAACTTTGAAAGCAGCTTCTGTAAGGAATGCCCGGTAATTCTGGCTAAGCGGCCCACAACGCCACGCAGCGCATGAGTACGAGCATTTCGCGACGAGCGTCCCGGACACCCATTTGGGACCACTGATGAGGGTAATAACTGTGCTTGAAGCCTACCGCAAACATATCGAAGAGCGTGCAGCCCTGGGTATCGTTCCCCAGCCGCTTAACGCCGAACAAACAGCAGGCCTGATCGAGCTGCTGAAGAACCCTCCGGCTGGCGAAGAAGCTTTCCTCGTTGACCTGATCACCAACCGCGTACCGCCTGGAGTGGACGAAGCCGCCTACGTCAAGGCCGGCTTCCTGTCTGCACTGGCCAAGGGCGAAGCCTCTTCCCCTCTGCTGGACAAGAAACGCGCTGTCGAACTGCTCGGCACCATGCAGGGCGGCTACAACATTGTCACCCTCGTTGAACTGCTGGACGACGCCGAGCTGGCGCCTGTCGCCGCCGAAGAACTCAAGCACACCCTGCTGATGTTCGACGCCTTCCACGATGTGGCTGAAAAAGCCAAGAACGGCAACGTTCACGCCAAGGCCGTGCTGCAATCCTGGGCTGACGGCGAGTGGTTCAAGAAGCGCCCGGTGCTGGCCGACAAGATCAGCCTGCGCGTATTCAAGGTCACCGGCGAAACCAACACCGACGACCTCTCCCCGGCACCAGACGCCTGGTCGCGTCCTGACATCCCGCTGCACGCCCTGGCCATGCTGAAAATGGCCCGTGACGGCATCGTTCCGGACGAGCAAGGCAAAACCGGCCCGATGAAGCAGATCGAAGAAATGCGCGGCCAGGGCTTCCCGATCGCCTACGTCGGTGACGTGGTCGGTACCGGTTCTTCGCGTAAATCGGCCACCAACTCGGTGCTGTGGTTCTTCGGCGACGATATCCCGTACGTGCCGAACAAGCGCGCTGGCGGTTTCTGCTTCGGCAGCAAGATCGCTCCGATCTTCTACAACACCATGGAAGATGCCGGCGCCCTGCCGATCGAGTTCGACGTGTCGAACATGAACATGGGCGATGTGATCGACCTGTACCCGCACGCTGGCAAAGTCTGCAAGCACGGTACCGACGAAGTCATCACCACCTTCGAAATGAAAACCCCGGTGCTGCTGGACGAAGTCCGTGCCGGCGGTCGTATCCCGTTGATCATCGGCCGTGGCCTGACCGAGAAGGCTCGCGCCGAACTGGGTCTGCCAGCGTTCGATCTGTTCAAGAAGCCTGAAGCTCCGGCTGAAAGCACCAAGGGTTTCACCCTGGCGCAGAAAATGGTCGGCAAGGCGTGCGGTCTGGCGGAAGGCCAAGGCGTGCGTCCTGGCACCTACTGCGAACCGAAAATGACCACCGTGGGTTCTCAGGACACCACTGGTCCGATGACCCGTGACGAACTGAAAGACCTGGCGTGCCTGGGCTTCTCCGCTGATCTGGTGATGCAGTCGTTCTGCCACACCGCGGCCTATCCAAAGCCGATCGACGTGACCACCCACCACACCCTGCCTGACTTCATCATGACCCGCGGTGGCGTTTCCCTGCGTCCGGGCGACGGCATCATCCACTCGTGGCTGAACCGCATGCTGCTGCCGGATACCGTTGGTACCGGTGGTGACTCGCACACCCGTTTCCCGATGGGCATTTCGTTCCCGGCCGGTTCCGGTCTGGTGGCATTTGCTGCAGCCACTGGCGTCATGCCGCTGGACATGCCGGAATCGATCCTGGTGCGCTTCAAAGGCAAGATGAAACCTGGCATCACCCTGCGTGACCTGGTTCATGCCATTCCTTACTTCGCCATCCAGAACGGTCTGCTGACCGTCGAGAAGAAAGGCAAGAAAAACGCCTTCTCCGGCCGCATCCTGGAAATCGAAGGTCTGGAAGGTCTGACCCTGGAGCAGGCGTTCGAACTGTCCGACGCCTCGGCCGAACGTTCGGCTGCCGGTTGCACCATCAAGCTGTCGAAAGAGTCGATCACCGAGTACCTGCAGTCCAACATCACCCTGCTGCGCTGGATGATCGGCGAAGGCTACGGCGATGCGCGTACTCTGGAACGTCGCGCGCAAGCGATGGAAGCCTGGATCGCCAACCCTGAGCTGATGGAAGCCGATGCCGACGCCGAATACGCCGAAGTCATCGAAATCGATCTGGCCGAGATCAACGAGCCTGTGCTCTGCGCGCCAAACGATCCGGACGACGCCCGTCTGCTGTCCAGCGTTGCTGGCGAGAAGATCGACGAAGTGTTCATCGGTTCGTGCATGACCAACATCGGTCACTTCCGCGCTGCCGGTAAACTGCTGGATCAGGTCAAGGGTCAGCTGCCAACCCGTCTGTGGCTGTCGCCGCCGACTAAAATGGACGCTCACCAGCTGACCGAAGAAGGCTACTACGGCATCTACGCCAAGGCCGGCGCACGCATGGAAATGCCAGGCTGCTCGCTGTGCATGGGTAACCAGGCACGCGTTGAGCCGAACAGCACCGTGGTCTCGACTTCGACCCGTAACTTCCCGAACCGTCTGGGCGACGGCGCGAACGTCTACCTGGCCTCGGCCGAGCTGGCGTCCGTTGCTTCGATCCTGGGTCGCCTGCCGACCGTCGAGGAGTACATGGAATACGCTGGCAAGATCGACAGCATGGCGGCCGATGTCTACCGTTACCTGTCCTTCGACCAGATCGCCGAGTTCCGTGAAGCGGCTGCGAACGCCAAGATCCCGGTCGTTCAAGCCTAACGCTGCAAGGCAATAAAAAACGCCGCCCATCGTGAGATGAGCGGCGTTTTTTTATGCCTGATGGAGGGTGGGTGCCGTTCGGACCTCATCGCTGGCAAGCCAGCTCCCACAGGGGTTTATGGCGCTTTCAAGAGGGTGAGTTTACACATGACCCTGTGGGAGCTGGCTTGCCAGCGATGGCGGATTGTCAGTCGACATCATTGCTAATGACTCACCGCTTGCGAGCCAAAAAAAACCGCTGTGCCCGAGCAGGCACAGCGGTTCTTATCGATTGAAGCCGCGCTACATCGCCAGTTTGTAAACCAGCGCCGAAATCGCTACCAGACCTACCGCCGTAACAAACACATTAGATGCCTGCCCACGATAGCGCGCCATGGCCGGCACTTTGCGAATCGCATACATCGGCATCAGGAACAGAATCGCCGCGATCACCGGGCCGCCAATCGTCTCGATCATTCCCAGGATGCTCGGGTTCAGTGTCGCCACGATCCAGCAGATCACCAGCATGAGCGCCGCGACGATGCGATCCAGTGCCTTGGCCCCCGGACGCTTGCCGCTCTTGATGATCAAGCCTTTCAGACCCTCACTGGCACCGATGTAGTGGCCGAGGAACGACTTGGAGATTGCCACAAACGCAATCAACGGCGCCGCAAAGGCAATGGTCGGGTTGCTGAAGTGGTTGGCCAGGTACGACAGGATCGACAGGTTCTGCGCCTTGGCCTCAGCCAGTTGCTCCGGCGACAGCGTCAGCACGCAACTGAACACGAAGAACATCACCATCAGCACCATCAATGCATGGGCGCGCGACAGGATCTGCGAACTGCGCTCCTCTGCGTGCTGGCCGTAGCGTCGCTTCTGATCGACCGCAAAGGCCGAGATGATTGGCGAATGGTTGAATGAGAACACCATCACCGTAATCGCCAGCCACAGCGTAAGCAACAGCTCAGACGGTGCCGGTACGTGCGATGCGGTGGCGAGAATACCGCCGTTCCAGTGCGGGAGCAGGTACACCGCGAGAAACAGCAGCGCAACGATAAACGGGTAGACCATCAGGCTCATCGCTTTGACGATCGCCTGCTCACCGCAACGCACGACTGCCAGCAAACCGAGGATCAGCACGAACGACAGCAGCGCCCGTGGCGGCGGCGTGATGTGCAGTTGGTGTTCGAGAAAACTGGCGACCGTATTGGTCAGGCCGACGCTGTAGATCAGCAGGATGGGAAAGATGGCGAAGAAGTACAGCAACGTGATCAGTGCGCCGGCCTTGATGCCGAAATGCTGTTCGACGACTTCGGTGATGTCGGCGCCTTCACGTCCGGACAACACGAAACGGGTCAGACCTCGGTGCGCATAGAATGTCATCGGGAACGCCAGCAGCGCGAGGATCACCAGCGGCCAGAAGCCTCCAAGGCCCGCATTGATCGGCAGAAACAGGGTGCCGGCGCCAATGGCCGTTCCGAACAGTCCCAACATCCAGGTGGTGTCCTGGCGATTCCAGCTCGAAAGTTCAGCGGGTGCTGCTGCATCAAAGCGCTCGTCGACGCTATTGGCCTGATCATTCATCCGGTCGGATCTCCGCATTCCGGTCACTTGCCACTCGGTCAGGACGCGTCGGAAAAAACCGACAGACATGCTCCGGCCGAAACAGGGGCGCGATTCTCCGTGATAAATCAACAGAAGCAAAGACTTAGCTGAGGAATGGTTGTGCGGAGCAGATGAATGCAGCGTCGTTTTCGGGAAGAAATCTGTCGCAAACAGACACGCCAGACGTCGCTTTTGAATTCTGACCGCGTGTTACCGGGAAATAGGCTCAGATCGTGCGGGCCAGCAGAAATCCCAGTGACATGCAAAAAATCCCGAAACCCAACATCCCCCAGATCGGGTACATGTCACCCTTGTTTTTGATACGCATTCTTTCAGCCCACTCATCATGTTCCCGCTCCATTGCTTCCATTCTGGCTTTGCGATCATAGGTACTCATACTGGCCCTCCCTCTGCGTCCCGCGTTTGTCGGTTATACAGCGTTCATACTCATGATTTGAAAAAAACCCCTGCGACTGCAGTGACCGCGGTCACGACCCCAGCCAACACTGCGAGCGGATATAAACTCGTCTCCCGAACAAGCTTTTTTTCTTCCGCCAGAAGCTTTTGTCGTTCGGCCACGAGTTTGCGCGACTCGTTCTCCAGCCTGTCGAGTTCGAGATTTTCACGATCGTTCCTGAGCATTTCGCCTTCCCTGGCTGCTGGCAATGTCTGCCCTGGCTTTATGATTTCTTGTTATCCCGTGTGCCGGATAGCAGATCGATCTGCCGAATGCGTAGGCAAAATCCGCGAGTTTCGTCAGTCGCCTGGCTACGTCAGTTCACTCTCCGATACTTTCAATTTGGCCCACGTCATCTAGCGTGTAGTAGTTCCCCACTCTCAGGAGCCACCTCATGCCCCTCGTTCGCATCGACATAAAACAAAACCCCAACGCCACCTTCGCAAAGCGTATCGGCGAACAGATCTATGCCGCCCTGCGCAGCTGCATCGATGTGCCGGAACATGACAATTTCCAGATTCTCACCGAGCACGATGCGCAGCACCTGGTTTACGACCCGCAATACCTCGGCATTCGGCGCAGCGACGGCGTGGTGTTCATTCAGATCACCATCAGCGAGGGCCGGTCAGTGGAGAAGAAGCAGCTGTTGTTCAAAACCATCGCCGATAACCTGCACGCTGAATTGGCGGTGCGTCTGGAAGACGTGTTCATCAATCTGATCGAGGTGAAGAAAGAGAACTGGTCGTTTGGCAATGGTATTGCGCAATACGTTACCTGACCGCCCTGCGCCGATAGCCCGAAGCGAACCTGAGCCTGACTCGACAAACCAAAGCCGGGCAGCGCAATGAGGCCCGCAGCACTGCGGTTCACCGATGTGCTGCCACCCCTTGCTTCTTGCCCGAAGCCGTCCAGAATCAATGCACGATTGCGTGAATGATCAGGATTGCCAAAACGCTGCGGATTCACCACGCTGAAACGATTTCGCGATACACCCGCCATTGATCTCAGGAGCCGTGCAATGCCCGCAACCGTTCTGGTACTGGTTGAAACCATCAATGACTATCTGCCGATTCTCGAACATCAGGGCTTTCACCTGATTCTCGCCCCCACGCCTGCCGAACGTGCTCAAGCCATTGCCAGTCACGGCAGCCGCATCGACGCAGTGCTGACCCGTGGCCCGCTGGGCCTGACCGCCGAGGAAATCGCCGCCCTGCCCGCGCTGAAGATCATCACCGTGATCGGCGCCGGTTACGAGCAGGTCGATCTGCAGGCAGCCAGTGATCGCGCAATTACCGTCACCAATGGCGCCGGAGTCAACGCCTCGTCAGTGGCCGACCATGCAATGGCGATGCTGTTGGCCCTGGTGCGCGATATTCCCCGGTGCGACGCGGCCGTGCGCCGGGGTGAATGGCCGAAGATCATGCGCCCGTCGCTGGCCGGTAAACACTTGGGCATTCTCGGGCTCGGCGCGGTGGGCATGGCGATCGCCAAACGGGCCAATCTGGGTTTCGACATGCCGGTCAGTTACCACAACCGTCAGGTACGCAGTGATGTGCCTTACGCGTTCTGCTCGACCCCGAGCGAGCTGGCGCGGGCTGCGGATTTTCTGATCGTCGCTACGCCCGGTGGCATCGGCACACAGCATCTGGTGACCCGCCCGGTGCTGGATGCGCTGGGCCCGAACGGTTTCATCGTCAATATCGCCCGCGCCAGTGTCATCGATACGGCGGAACTGGTTGCGGCCCTCGAACAACGCCGGATTGCCGGTGCCGCGCTCGATGTGTTCGACCATGAGCCGCAAGTGCCCGACGCCTTGAAAACCCTCAGCAATGTATTGCTCACCCCGCACGTAGCCGGCCTGTCACCGGAAGCCATGCAAGGCACGGTGGAGCTGGTGGGGAAAAATCTCGTGGCGTTTTTCTCCGGACAACCCGTGTTAACCCCCGTTGCCTTGCCGCCCCGCCTTAACGACCAGCGCGCTTGCTGAAGATCGCCAACCCGCGTTCTGCATCGCAAAGAGCCCACGCCTGCAGCCCCTTCCGCGCGCAAGGGAGTGCTCATTCCCAAAGGTGATTATCCGGCAACACGCTAACCTATAAGACCGACCCGCGCTTGTCGGTGCACGAGCGTGCCATTAGATTAGCCAATGATGTCTGGCCTCCAAAATAAGCAGAAGGGATAAGCATGGCGCTTACTGACCAGTCCACCCGTATCCGCTCCGGCGAAGAACTCGATGCCAGCCTGATCGATCCGTACCTCAAAGCGCACATTCCGGGCCTGACCGGCACTCCTGCAATCAGCCAGTTTCCCGGAGGTGCATCGAACCTGACCTACCTGCTCGAATACCCCGAGCAGGAATTCGTCCTGCGCCGTCCGCCCTTCGGCCACAAGGCCAAATCCGCCCATGACATGGGCCGCGAATTCCGCATCCTCAATCAATTGCGCGACGGCTTCCCGTATTGCCCGAAAGCCTATGTGCACTGCACCGACGAAGCGGTGATCGGCGCCGAGTTCTACGTGATGGAACGGGTCAAGGGCATCATTTTGCGCTCGGAACTGCCGCCGGAACTGGGCCTCGACTCAGCGAAGACCGAAGCGCTGTGCAAAAGCTTCATCGATCGTTTCGTTGAACTGCACCGCGTCGATTACAACGCCTGTGGCTTGGGCGATCTGGGCAAGCCCGAAGGCTATGTCGCCCGCCAGATCAAAGGCTGGAGCGAGCGCTACGAGAAAGCCCTGACCCCGGATGCGCCGCACTGGGAGCAGGTCAAGGCCTGGCTCAACGACAAGATGCCGGCCGACCACCCGACGTCGAGCATCGTCCACAACGATTACCGCTTTGATAACGTCATCCTTGATCCGCAGAACCCGATGCAGATCATCGGCGTGCTCGACTGGGAACTGACCACCCTCGGCGATCCGCTGATGGACCTGGGCAACACCCTCGCCTACTGGATCCAGGCCGACGACCCGGCGCCGGTGCAACTGATGCGCCGCCAGCCGAGCCATGCACCGGGCATGCTCACCCGCCGTGAATTCGTCGATTACTACGCCGAGCGCTCGGGCATCCAGATCGACAATTTCGACTTCTACTACACCTACGGCCTGTTCCGTCTGGCCGGCATCGTGCAGCAGATCTACTACCGCTTCTACCATGGCCAGACCCAGGACAAACGCTTCGCGCAGTTCATTCACATGAACAAACTGCTGGAGCAGATGAGCCTGCAGGTCATCGCGAAATCGAGCCTCTGACGGCCCACACCAAGGAACCCTTATGTCCAAGACTCAGTTGTTCGACCTCGACGGCAAGATCGCTTTCGTCTCCGGCGCCAGCCGTGGCATTGGCGAAGCGATCGCCAAACTGCTGGCCCAGCAAGGTGCCCATGTGATCGTCTCGAGCCGCAAGCTCGACGGCTGCCAGCACGTCGCCGACGCGATCATCGCCGCCGGCGGCAAAGCCACGGCCGTGGCCTGCCACATCGGTGAAATGGAACAGATTGCTCAAGTGTTCGCCGGGATCAAGGAACAGTTCGGCCGCCTCGACATCCTGGTCAACAACGCCGCGACCAACCCGCAGTTCTGCAATGTGCTGGACACCGACCTGGGGGCTTTCCAGAAGACCGTCGACGTGAACATCCGCGGCTACTTCTTCATGTCGGTCGAAGCCGGCAAGCTGATGCGCGAAAACGGTGGCGGCAGCATCATCAACGTCGCCTCGATCAACGGCATCTCGCCGGGGATTTTCCAGGGCATCTATTCGGTGACCAAAGCGGCGGTGATCAACATGACCAAGGTGTTCGCCAAGGAATGCGCGCAATTCGGCATCCGCTGCAATGCCCTGCTGCCAGGTCTGACGGACACCAAGTTCGCCTCGGCACTGGTGAAAAACGATGCGATCCTGAAGCAGGCGCTGACCCAGATCCCGCTCAAGCGCGTGGCTGATCCAAGCGAAATGGCCGGCGCGGTGTTGTACCTGGCTAGCGATGCGTCGAGCTATACCACCGGTGTGGCGCTGAACGTGGACGGTGGCTTCCTGTCCTGATCTGATAATTCAGACAAGTGCCGGCCCTGCGGAAAAGAGCGCGCTCGTTCCCGCAGGGTTTGTGCGCCGCTGCTACTGAGTGATGCAACGTGTGGTGGTGATGTGCCGGGTAACCTGCCCGTCCATGTACATGTCACCGGCGACCTCGGTGTTTTCCATGACCTGACAGGTACGTTCCGGCGGTGGTGGCGGCGCCACGGGCGGCGGTGGTGGTGGACTGGCACAACCGGCCAGCAATACAAACAGAAAAGCCAACGGCAACACGCGATTCCCAGGATTTTTCATAGGATGGTCCGCGGTGAGAAAGACAAATTTCCGCGACCGGGATGGGTCACGGAAAACCTGACGACTCACTATTTATAGCCGAGACCCTTGCAAGTGCCAGTGAGCAGGCTGTTTGAACGGGTTGGAGCTGTCGATTTTGCGTTGGAGGTTCGGGTCAGTGAGGGAAAAGGCGCTGTAAGGTGGATCGCCTTCGCGAGCAGGCTCGCTCCCACACAAGCACATCAGCAGCCTGAATCTGCTGACGAGCGCAGAAAATTACTTTCCAGTTCATAGCGCAGTTCGTCGACCAGCGCCTGCACCGACTCCGGTGTCCGCAACTCATCGAGCTTCAGACCACTAATCACCAGGTCCACCTCTTCCGAATCCTTGTGATAGAGCTTCACCGTCAGCGAATGATCGCCATCCACCGAACACTCACACGCCAGCGGCGGAAAACTGCGCTCAAGCTGCGCACGCAACTGTGCAACATTCATCATTGGGGTTGTTCCTTTGGCTGCATCGAGGGGGACGCGGTCCCGTGCCAAAAAAAGGCTCGTACCGCACCCCACCAGCCTAAGAACAGACGTCGCCGGCCAATACACGAATTTGCACCCGAATCACTAGTGCATTTGCACCCCTAGCGCTGCCCTTTGGCGCCCCACTCGCCGGAAAACAATCCGCGTTCGCGGGCCCAGACGATCGCCTCGCTGCGGCTGTGCACGTCAAGCTTGGAGTAGACAGTGGCAACATGATTGCGCACGGTATTGGGCGCCAGTTTCAGCCGTGCGGCGATTTCCTTGTCCGCCAGACCTTCACAGATCAGCCCCAGCACGTCGCGTTCGCGCGCGGTCAAATCGGTGAACGACGCACTCGGCAGTTGCGGCGAATTGATCTTTTTCACGTTCGCCAGTTTTTCAATCAGGGTACGACTGAACCACGACGCATCCTTCATCACTTCTTCAATCGCCGCGACCAGCTCCAGCTCGCTGCGCTTGCGCTCGGTCATGTCCATCAGCACCAGCAGATAGCAGGACGTGTCGTGGATGTTCACCGTGTCGGCCGACACCGCGCATTCGAGCAATTCGTCGTCGCGCTTGCGCACGCGCACGTCGACCCGGTCGACCCGGCCGTTTGTTGCCAGCGCCGCCAGCAAGCGTGTGCGCTCGCCATCGTCGTCGATGAACTTCAGCTGGGTGACGGTTTTGCCAAGGACGTCATCGCTTTTATAGGCCAGGGTGTCGAGGAAGGCCTGGTTGACGTCGATGATCTCTTGCTGGTCGGCAGTGCAGATCAGAATCGGCACCGGGGTCAGGCGGAACGCCTTGGCGAAACGCTCCTCGCTCTGGCGCAGGGCGAGTTCGACCTTGCGCCGTGGCTCCATGTCGACGAAGGAAAACAGCATGCAATTCTCATCGTTGAGCAACAGCGGTTGCCCGGCGACGATCACTTGCTTGCTGCCGCCATCGGGCAGACGCAGTTCCGCCTGCATCTGAGGGATGGTCGCTACGTCGCGCAGGCGCTGGATGGCCAGATCACGTTTCTCGGCCTGCTCGAAGATATCGATTTCGTACGCCGAGGTGCCGATCACCTGCTCGCGGCTGTAACCGGTCATTTCGAGGAACCCCGGATTGACCTTGATATAGCGCAAGTCGCTGAGGCGGCAGATCACCGCCGGCGCCGGGTTGGCATTGAAGGTTTTTTCGAAACGCTGCTCGGCGTTGGCCCAGTCGGTGACGTCACTCATGATCAGCACCAGCGACTCGGGCTGGCCCAAACGGTCGGTTAGCACCATGCTGCGTACGCTGTGCACCCAGATACGTTCCGGGTCATCGGCGGGCGAGACTTCGATCAGCACGTCATTGAACATTTCGCAGCGCGCGACGCGGCTGATCGGATAGTTCTCCGGCGGCAACGTGTGATTGTTGCGATAGCGCAGACTGAAGCGCTTGGCGTATTCCTCGGCATTGGTGCCCAGCTCGCCAATCCGGCTGACGCCATGCATGGCCAGCGCTGCTTCGTTGGCCCACAGAATGCTTTGATCGAGCTCCAGCAGAATCACCCCGTCGGACAGCCCGGCGATGATCTGCTGCAACTGGCGACGGTTGGTTTCGGTGGTCAGGACTTCCTGGCTCATTGGATCTCCACACAGTGAGGCGGCTCGGTGAAGAGTACGACCGCAGCGGCTCGGGATCGTGCGGGGGCCTGATGCGCAACACGAACCCCACGTGGGAGCGAGCCTGCTCGCGAAGGCGGTGGGTCAGTATGCATCGTTTTGTCTGACCCGGCGCTTTCGCGAGAAACCGCCCAAATCATTCCTCTGGCAACCACAGAAAACAGGCGTCCGCCCGTTTAGTCGTCTAATGTTAACTTCTCATCGCATCGAGCCCCTGCCAGCGACAACGGGCCTTTGATCAAGGAGAGACGGATGCCATCGCGCCGCAGCATCGAACAGACCTACCGAACCTGGTCCAGTCCCATTCTGCTGGAGCTGAAGAAGCGCGAGCATCAGATGGCGCGGGTCGAACGCCAGGCACTCGAAAACGTACTGCTGGAAAGACGATTGCTCAATATCGGCAGCCCTGAGGGGATGGACGGTCGCCGCAGCGGCGGTGGCTGACCGACCGCTATCGCGAGCAGGCTCGCTCCCACAGGGATTGCGGATGAACACAAATTTTCGTGCGCAGCTGCAAACCCTACGGGAGAACGGACGGCGATGGAATGACGCATTTAGCGATGCTTACGGCTTGGGCTGCGTCCCCCGCGCATTCTCATCGCTGCCCGTCGAGGGACGTGGCATCAGGTGCGTGTGCCCGGTCGGGTCGGGAAGTTGCAGCGCGTTGCCCCGTTGCCAGGCATCGGCGCCCTGCTCGATGGGGGCCGGTTTGATCGCAGCGCGGGCAGCCTTGTTTTTCGCAGTGTCGACGCCCAGACGCTTGTCGCGTTGCTCCACCATCTGCGGATCGGCCTGGCCGTCGGCGGTGAAGCCCATCATCAATTGCGGTACGCCAAGCGGCAGTTGTTTGTCCTGATCGGTATGCCAGGTGTGCCAGGTCTTGCCGTAGGTGTTGGCGAGTTTTTCCATCAGCCGGGTTTCGGCGACTTGCGCGATACCCGGAGCGACCAGTTGGCCGGACGTGACTTCGTGCGCATGGCTATGCCAAAGGGCTTTTTCCTTGGCCGGGAGTTGGGCGAACAGGCGTTTGCTGATGATGTATTCGACGCCCATCAACTTCGCGTCAGCGCTGTTGCCGTCATAAATCACGCATTGAAAGACTTCTTCGTTGAGCACCGAACAATAGTGGTGCGCCTCCATTTGCACATCGGGGTGCCCGTTGTAGAAGTGGAAGCCGTCGAGGTACAGGTTCAAGGCGCGAATCGGCGGCTTGTCTTGCAGCCACTGCGCGCCGGTTTCAAGTAATTCGGTGTCGGAGGCCTTGGCCTTGCCGGGTGTCTGCACCGGCGACTCGGTGTTGCTCATCGCGCAGCCGGTCAGTGCCGTCAGCAGCATGCCCACCGATAGCCATCGTCCGTGCGGGGTTGTGCAACGCATGTCTCGCTCCTTCTTTCAGTCCGTGGGCCGCTGGCATGGCCCTGTACTGCAACTGAAAGCGCGAACATGGCGGAGTTCGAAAAAACTGCGGGGGCGTCAGACCGGAGAAATCGTCGCCAGCAAACCGATCAGAATGGTCAGTGTCAGGAAGCCACCCAGGAAAATCGCCATCTTGTTCATCTTGCTCTCCTCAATGCCGGGTTTGCGGTGCACTGGACGCTTCGGGATGAAGGCAAGTCGCAGGTGCCCGCACTGCCGGGGCATTGTGAGCGCTTGGCTGAACCGGTTACAGCGTCAGATCAAGTGAAAAAATACGGATCAGATGCACATCTGATCCGCATGGGCGATGGTTCGGTATTCAGCACTGCACATCAGGATGTTCTTGCCGCGTGGTTGATCTACAGTCAGTGCCATTGAAGACCAACAATAAAAACCGGAGCCCCCATGACCGAGCTGTCCCTGCAAGCCCCCGTCGCCCAATCCCTGCAGCGCTGGCACGAGATGATCCGTACCGGCAACCTGCGCGCGCTGCCCGAGTTGCTTGACGCCCAGGCCGTGTTTCGCTCGCCGATGGCCCACACGCCCTACCCCGGCGCGCCGGTGGTGTCGATGATCCTCAATACGGTGTTCGAGGTTTTCGAGGATTTTCAATATCACCGCGAGCTGGCCAGCGCCGATGGACTCAACGTGATTCTGGAATTCAGCGCCAGGGTCGGTACGAAAGAACTCAAAGGTATCGACATGATTCGCTTCGATGAGCACGGCAAGATTGTCGAGTTCGAAGTGATGGTGCGGCCGCTGAGCGGCTTGCAGGCGCTGGGTGAAGAGATGGGCCAGCGGCTGGGGGCGTATCTGGCCAAAGCCAAGGCTTGAAGCGCAGGCACAAAAAAGCCCACTGACCGTCACCGGTGCAGTGGGCTTTGTGCGTCAGGGCGTGTGTTTAGAGCGCCATGTCGCGTGCAGCGTTGTCCTTCAGGGCCGGGGCTTTTTCAGCCGCAGCGCCGGCTGCCGGAGCAGCGGCCTGACCGATCACCGGAGGCGTCGGCAGTTCGAGGATCTTGGCGGTGTAAGCCCATTCTGCGGCCACTTTGGCCGGATCGCTGTTCAGCTGAGTGCCGTAGCTTGGAACGATCTGGTGCAGCTTGGCTTGCCATTCAGGGGTAGCAACTTTGTCTTTGAAGACTTTCTGCAGCACGCTCAGCATGATCGGTGCAGCGGTCGACGCGCCTGGCGATGCGCCCAGCAGGCCGGCGATGGAGCCGTCCTGAGCAGCAACGATTTCGGTGCCCAGTTTCAGCACGCCGCCTGCAGCTTCATCACGCTTGATGATCTGCACACGCTGGCCGGCTTGCCACAGGCGCCAGTCTTCGGCTTTGGCGTTCGGGAAGTATTCCTTCAGCGCGTTCATGCGGTCTTCATCCGACAGCATCAGTTGGCCAGCCAGGTACTCGACCAGCGGGTATTCCTTGATGCCGACCTTGGTCATAGGCCAGATGTTGTGTGTGGTGGTGCTGGTCAGCAGGTCCAGGTACGAACCTTCCTTGAGGAACTTGGTGCTGAAGGTCGCGAATGGGCCAAACAGGATCACGCGCTTGCCGTCCAGGACACGGGTGTCCAGGTGCGGAACCGACATCGGCGGCGAGCCCACCGAAGCTTTACCGTAAGCCTTGGCCAGGTGCTGTTCAGCAATGGTCGGGTTTTCGGTCACGAGGAACGAACCACCCACCGGGAAGCCACCGTATTCCTTGGCTTCAGGAATGCCCGACTTCTGCAGCAGGTGCAGGGCACCGCCGCCAGCGCCGATGAAGACGAACTTGGCGTCGGTTTCGGTTTTGGTGCCGTCCTTGAGGTTTTTGTAGCTGACGCGCCAGGTGCCATCGGCGTTCTTGGTGATGTCCTCGACTTCGCTCGACAGTTTCAGATCGAAGTTAGGCTTGGTCTGCAGGTGCGCGGCGAACTGGCGGGTGATTTCGCCGAAGTTCATGTCGGTACCCAGCGGGCTCCAGGTGGCCGCGATTTTCTGGTTCGGGTCACGCCCTTCCATCATCAGCGGGACCCACTTCTTGATCACGGCCGGGTCTTCGGAGTACTGCATGCCGGCGAACAGCGGGCTCGCCTGCAGGGCTTCGTAGCGCTTTTTCAGGAACTTGATGTTGTCATCGCCCCACACGAAGCTCATGTGCGGTGTGGTGTTGATGAACGAGCGAGGGTTCTTCAGAACGCCCTGCTGAACCTGCCACGCCCAGAACTGACGGGACACCTGGAACGCTTCGTTGATCTCGACGGCTTTCGGGATCGTTACGTTGCCTTTGTCGTCTTCCGGGGTGTAGTTCAGCTCGGCGAGTGCCGAGTGACCGGTACCGGCGTTGTTCCAGCCGTTGGAGCTTTCCTGGGCGACGCCATCGAGGCGCTCGACCATTTCCATCGACCAGCTCGGCTCCAGCTCATTGATCCACACACCCAGGGTGGTGCTCATGATGCCGCCGCCGATCAGCAGGACGTCGACTTTCTTTGCTTCGTCAGCGTTGGCGGATGTCATCCCCATTGCCAAAGCCAGACCCAGCAAGGCTGTGTTCACTTTCTTAAACATCTGTTGCACCTATGATAAAACGCCTTCCGCCCGCCTCTGTTATCAGCATGCGATCCGCTTGGGTGACGCTCAGGCTGGCGTCGCAGATTCCGGCACACTTCAATTTTGACGGGTGGGCACACAAGGCCGACATGCCGCATCGACCTCAGTTGATGTCCCTTCTGAACTGACTTCTTATCATTATTGGCTTCAGCTACTTGAGCGACAGGGATCCTGCCAGCGCACCCACGAGCACGCTGACTGAATAAGGTCAAACCAAGTTGGCGCGCAGAATATCACGTCAGGGCAAACCCGCGCGTCTGTTCCCGACTTCAAAGTCGTTTTGCGCTACGAGCGGTTTATCGGCCGGAAGCGGCGGAACATGACTGCTGACACTCGGCTTATTGCCGGAAGACGAAGCGCCGCAAACTACTGCCTGACCGCCGGATAATCTGCTACGTTGTACGATGACTGACGAACCAGTCATAACCCCATAACAACAAGGAACTACCGCAAATGACCAAGACCCGACTTCTGATCGGCTTTCTCTGCGCCTTCAATGGTTACGCCATGGCCGCGCCTGCCGCGGCGGAAAAGGACGTCGCCCAGGCCGTGGATCATCTGACACAGGCGATGCTGCACAAGGATATCGCCGAACTGAACGCCCTCACCGCGCCCAACCTGACCTACGGCCATTCCAGCGGCAAGATTCAGGACAAGAAAGAATTCATCGCCGACATCGAAACCGGCCGAAGCGCGTTCAAGACCCTGGAAATGCAAAAGCAGACGATCACAATGTCCGGCGATACCGCGCTGGTGCGCAACCATTTTTCGGCGCAGGCGTTGAAGGGGACCGAGGTGGTGCCGACCGAGATCGAAAACTTCCAGATCTGGCAGAAGCAAAAAGGCAAGTGGTTGCTGATTGGGCGGCAGGCGTTCAAGTTCTGATCGTGATTATCCAGCCTGATTTTTGTTGATCGGGCTGGCCTCTTCGCGAGCAGGCTCGCTCCCACAGGGGAATTGCATTTCAAATGTGGGAGCGAGCCTGCTCGCGAAGGCGGCGGGTCAGGCACTCCAAAAACGCCTGACTCGCCTGACGCTCAAAGGCGAAACCGATCCACCGACTGCGCCAACTGCCCCGCCAGGCTCGACAACTCGTCCGTGGTCGTCGCGGTCTGGCCGATCACCCGGCTGTTGCCTTCCGACATCCCGGCAATCATTTCCACCTGATGGGCGATTTCATTACTAGCCTGGCTCTGCTCGCCGATCGTGCGGGTGATGTCGTTGACCAGTTGCGTGGTGCTCAAGGTTGCGTCGAGGATTTCACGGATTGCCCGTTCGACCTCCGCCGTTACCGCCATGCCTTTGTCGACCTGCGCCACCCCGGCCTCCATGCTGCTGACCGCTTCACGCGTGCTGTTCTGGATGCGCGCAACCATCGCGGCGATTTCCTGGGTCGAGGCACTGGTGCGCGCCGCCAGACTGCGTACCTCGTCTGCGACCACGGCAAACCCGCGGCCCTGTTCGCCAGCCCGGGCCGCTTCGATCGCGGCGTTGAGCGCCAGCAGGTTGGTCTGGTCGGCGATGCTCTTGATCACCTGGATGATGTTGAAGATGGCTTCCGATTCCTGATCCAGCGTGCGGATGACCTGCGCCGACTGTTGCGCCGAGCGGGCAATGTCATCCATATCGCTGACCACCTGGTGGATCACCCCGCCGCCCTCCTTCGCCAGGGTCTCGGCCTGATTGGCCATGCTCAGCGCGCGCTCGGCGTGGCGAGTGATTTCTTCGATGCTGGCGGTCATCTGGCTCGCGGCTGCGGCCATGGTGCCGGCGGCGACGCTTTGCTGCTGGCTGCTGTCAGCGACCTGATGGCAACCCTGGCTGAGCTGTTCGCTCATGCCGCTGACCCCGTGAGCGTTGCGCCGCACCACATCGATCATGTTGCGCAGGTCGCGCTGCATGGTCGCCAAGGTGCGTATCAACACGCTGGCCTCGTCATTGCCAGAGGGCTCGGCAATTGGCTCGCTGAGGTTGCCATGGGCGATGCTTTCGGCGATGCGACTGGCGGTTTGCAACGGCCCGGTGATGCTGCGGATGACCCAGCGGCCTTGAACCAACAGCAATAAAAGACTGGCGATCAGCACGACGCCGAGGGCGAGGTTGGCATTGCCAATGGCGGCTTCGGTGCCCTCGCTGGTTTGCCGGGTGTTGCTTTCGATCAACTCGCTAAGCGTCGCCATTTGCTCTTCAAGCTGGCTGAACGCTGCACTGAAGCCGCCGAGTTGTTGCTGGGCGGCTTCCGGGTTGTCCAGCGCCACGCCGACAATCTGCTCAGCGGATTTGATGTAGGTGTCGAGGCTCGGCTTGATCTGCTCCAGCGCCGTGCGCAGCGGCGGGTTGATGGGCAGTTTCAGATTGTCATCCAGCACTTCACGAAAATGCCCGGCGTGCTCGGCCAGCGAATCACGCACTTCGGTCGCCGTACCGGTGCTTTTGCCCAGCCCCACCAACATCGCCGAATAGACATCGGCGCGCAGGGCGTCGTGCATCATATCGGCTTCCATGTGGTTGCGCAGCGCGCTCATGCTTACCGTGTTTTCGCTGACCGCCGTGGCCATCCGCAGATTGCCGACATAACTGACCAGACTCACGATCAGCGCCGTCAGCAGGCTGGTCGCAATCAGCAACACCAAACGCAGTTTGATCGACACCGTGGAATCTCCCGTGGGCACGCTGGATTGCGCTTGTCGGATTTCAGTTAAGCCTATTTGCATGGAACTGCCGACACAGAGCGTATCGGCTGATGTCAGCCGCGACTTGAATCCGGCAAAACTTTTCCAGCGAGCGGCCAGTCACACGCTGCAGCGCCGATGGATCGCGCCTTCATCGCCGGTTAACGCTGGCAGGCTATGACTCCATCGCTTCGAACATTCATGCAGCTGAAGGAAATGCTTATGAAACGCGCACTGTGGTTTGGCCTGCTCGGTACCCTAACGTTGGGCACCGCACAGGCAGCAACGGAAAAAGTCGCAATCAATCTGGTCAGCGCCGACGGTGCGCCGCAGGCGATCGGCTCGGTCACTGTCAGCGAGACGCCTTATGGGCTGCTGTTTTCGCCCGAGCTGAAATCCCTGCCGGCCGGCATTCACGGTTTTCACGTGCATGAAAACGGCAGCTGCGAAGCGGGCATGAAGGATGGGGTGAAAGGCGCGGCACTGGCCGCTGGCGGTCATTTCGATCCGGCGAAAACCGGCAAGCACCTTGGTCCCTACGCCGACGGACACCTGGGTGATCTGCCGGCGGTGTATGTGACGGCTGACGGTGTCGCCAATTATCCGGTGCTGGCCCCGCGTCTGAAGAAAATCTCCGAGATCAAGGGCCACGCCCTGATGATTCACGCCGGCGGCGACAACCACGCCGACATGCCCAAGCCACTGGGCGGTGGCGGCGATCGCATGGCCTGCGGAGTGATCTGACGGCTCAACGCGGCGCTCGACGCCCGCCTGCCAATATCAGCAAGGACAGCCCGGCGCCGACCAGCGCCAGGGCCATGTCCTTCTGCGAGTCCCAGGGATCGTTCTGCGCGCCGACGAACGCCTGCCCGGTGTCATCGCCCAGATAAGCGCCGCCGACCCACTCGATCAATTCGTACAACGCCGAGGTCGCCAGCACCACATTCAAGGTCATCAGCACCAGCCAGGCGCCGCGCAACGGGGTCAGGCGCAGCAGCACTTCGCGCATCGGCCAGACCATCAGTAATCCGTAGCTCAGGTGCACCAGCCGATCATAGTGATTGCGTTCCAGGCCCAGAACCTTGTTGACGCTGACGCCGGTCAGCAGCGTGCTCCATTGATCGTAGGGCACCCGCGAATAGGTGTAATGCGAGCCGACTTCATGGATGCACAAAAAGGCGAAGATCATCACCAGCGACAAGGACGACAAGCGAAACCGCCGATGCGCCAGCACCAGGGTCAACACCAGCGCCACGGCCAGCACATTTTCCAGCAGCCAGTCGACGCGGCTTCGCGGGGCTATGCCGAGAGCGATGGCCAGAAGGACGAATCCGCCTAGCAAGGCGGCTTCGATTCGCGTATCTGCGGGGCGGGTAACGTTGTCGCTGACTCTGAGGAGCATCAAGTCGACTCTCAAACAATACGGGCAAGCGGTAGACCTTTCGCCGTTTTCCCCGGTTCCTTGCCGCTGCGTTTTCGCTGCTCACGGAACTCCCGCGCGCCGATCATCTCTGACGTTATGTAGTCCCTTCCCTTTTGCTTCGCGCCTTCGGAGGAACACCGTCATGCGCAAGTTAGTGCTCGTTTCATCTCTACTCCTTTGCCTGCCGGTCGGTTCGGCGCTGGCCCGTGTCGATGCGGGCGATGTCGCCACCTCGGCCGGTGTTTCCGCGTCGCTGTACTCGACCTTCAAGGATGACAAGATGGTCATTCCAGCCCGTGACGACGTGTCTGCATTCGTCGCCAGTGGCGGGGCCATCCGTGGGGTTTATCTTGAATCGGTGCTGCAGCAGGTGCGCCAGGACAACCCAGGCCTCAACGCCAGCGATGAAGATCTCGCCAACGCGATTCTGGTGCATTACGAAGGCCTGAAACCTTAGTTTTCAGGAAGACGGCGGCCGATGGACGGCGGCCTCACGCACATAGGCAAAACGGTCCGACGGCCTCTATGATGGAGGCCATGACGACCACCGCGCCCTTGCGCTCCCCTTGCCCACCCGGCGCCTGCGTTTGCGGGCGCGACCCGTTGCTGGACACGCCCGGCGCGGATTTGCGCATCCTGCGCCTGACCCGCAACGAAGAGAAAGTCCTGCTGGCGCGCCTTGAGCAACTCAAGGACCTCAACGATTTGCGCCACCTGCAAAAACGCATGTATGAGCAGTTGGGTGTCCGCGTTGAAGTCTCCCCGGGCTTTCACGAGGTCCGGACCATGCTCGGCATCGACATCGAAATCGACGATCTGCCGGGGCTATGCCGCAAAACCCGCAAAGCCATTTCGACGGCGATTCGCCGAGGCCTGAACAACAACCCGGCGATCGCCTTCGAACTGCTCAACGCCTACGACTTGCTGCGCGACGCCTGATCATTTTTTCATGCCGACGCGTTTGCGCATCTGCGCGGTGATGGTCTGGCGGGTTTTCTTCATCTGCGCCCACGGCTCTTCACCGACCTCGGCCAGGCGCTCGTGGACGTTATGAATATTCCAGTGATTGCCACCCTTGATCTCCGCCACTTCCTCGCGGAAAACCGGCACGGACACCGGCATGCCTTCACGCGCGCGTGCCGCGTAAGTACAAATGGTGGTGGCGCCCAGACCGTTGCGCAGGTAATCGATAAAGATCTTGCCGACGCGGTTTTTCGGCCCGGACACCGCTGAAAAACGGTCCGGCAACAGCTTGGCCATATGGCTGACGATGGCGTGGCTGAAATCCTTGACCTCGTCCCAGCCGTGCTTGCGAGTCAGCGGCACGACCAGGTGAATCCCTTTGCCACCGCTGGTTTTCAGGAATGCCTTGAGCCCCAGTTCATCAAGCACGGTCAACGTCAGCGCCGTGGCTTCGACCATGCTTTTCCAGGGCAACGCCGGGTCCGGGTCGAGGTCGAGGACGAAGCGGTCGGGCTTGTCCAGATCGGTTTGGGTGGCGTTCCAGGTGTGCAATTCGACCGTGCTCATCTGCACCGCGCCAATCAGCGCTTCGGCACTGTTGATCATCATCACCGGCTGCCCGGTGACGTCCTTGTCGAGCGTACTGATGCCGGGGATTGCCAGGCGCTCGGCGTTTTTCTGGAAGAACAGTTCGCCGGCGATCCCGTCCGGGGCGCGGACCAGTGCCACCGGGCGATCCTTGAGGTGCGGCAGAATGTATTCGGCGACGCTGGCGTAATACTCGGCGAGCTGCATTTTCGTGGTGCCGCTGACCGCGTCGATCACCCGGTCCGGGTGGGTGATACGCACTTTGCCGTTGGCCAGGTTCGCTTGCGACGGCGCGCTTTCGGTTTTGCTCGCCGCGGCTTTTTTGTTCGCAGCCTTGCTCGAAGCCTTGCTGGCAGCGGCTTTTTTCGTCGGTTTTTTCTCGGCAGTTTCACTCTCGACAGTCTTCACAGGCTTCGCTCGCTCCTCAGTGATGGCTTTGGCCGGTTTGTCGTTACGCAGGCCATGGAACACGGCGTGGCGCACCGAGCCGTCCTTGGTCATCTCGGCAAACGCCACTTCTGCCAGCAATTTAGGCTTGAGCCAATGCACACCTTTGGCCTCAAAGCCGCTGGGCGGATTGACCACCGCCGCGCTTTTGGCATGCAACGGTTTGAGTTGCGCCAAAATGCTTTTCAGCGTGGTTTCGTTGAACCCGGTGCCGACCTTGCCGGCGTAGCGCAACTCGCCGCTGTCACTATCATGCAGGCCGAGCAGCAAGGCGCCGAAGGCACTGCGCGCACCTTTCGGATCGGTGTAACCGACGATCACGAATTCCTGGCGGTGTTTGCACTTGAGCTTGATCCAGTCGCTGCTGCGCCGAGACACGTAAGGCGAACCGAGACGCTTGCCGATCAAGCCTTCCATTTGCATCTGGCAGGCACTGTTGAGCAGCGCGTCCGGGGTCTCTTCGAAAGCTTCGGAAAAGCGCAGCAATTGGCTTTTCTGCGAACCGAGAATGGTCGCCAACGCGGCACGCCGTTCCTCGACCGCGACTTCGCGCAGATCGACGCCGTTGAGATAGGGCAAATCGAACAGGTAATAAACGATGTTGCCGCTGCGCCCGACTTCAAAAGCGTTTTGCAACGCCTGAAAATCCGGCACGCCCTGCTCGTTGGCGACGATCATTTCGCCGTCGAGCCATGCCGACTCCAGGCCTAACGCAGCCAGCGCTTCGGCTTGTTGCGGCAGTTTGTGCGTCCAGTCATGGCCGTTACGGGTGAACAGTTGCACCTGATCACCCTCGATGCGCGCCATGATCCGGTAGCCATCGAACTTGATTTCGTAACTCCACTGCCCCTCGGGCGCGCTGTCGACCAGCGTCGCCAGCTCGGGTTTGAGTTGCGCCGGCAGCTTGGCCTTGTGTGCGCCAGTGAGCTTGCCGCTCGCCTGTTTGCGCGGTTTCGCCGGGGCCTTTTTTAGCGGTTTGGCTTGTTCAGCGGTTTTCTTAGGGCTGGCGACGATCGTGCGCTCACTCAACACGCTGTCCGGTTCGGCAACCAAAACGTCGTAATCATCCTGCGGGCGCGCGGCGTTGTCCTGATGCTTGATCAGAAACCACTGCTCTTTTTTGCCCGGCATGTGCGTGCGCACCAGATTCCATATACCGCCAAGCTTCTCGCCCTGCAATTCGAATTTGAGCCGGCCCTTGGCGTAGGCCTTTTGCGGATCGTCGAGGGGGATCCACACGCCGCGATCCCAGACGATCACGTCGCCTGCGCCGTAATGCCCCTCGGGAATGCTGCCCTCGAACGTCGCGTAATCCAACGGGTGATCTTCGACGTGCACCGCCAGGCGCTTGACCTTGGGATCCAGCGACGGCCCTTTCGGCACCGCCCAGCTCTTGAGGGCGCCGTCGAGTTCGAGGCGAAAATCGTAGTGCAGGTGCGAAGCGTCGTGCTTCTGTATGCAGAACTGCAAGGCGTGATCCTTGGCGGTTTTACGGCCGGAGCGTTTTACCGCGGCCGGTTCCGAAGTCGCGGAAAAATCGCGCATGCGGTTGTAGTCGTCGAGATTCCTGTTCATGGGCGCACCGATTGCAGACTGGCTCTGTTATGCAGAAGAGCGATGCGCCGTGAGAAAAATTCAATCGAGCTGAAAAAGCCCCGGACGGATGGAGCGCCAAGGGCTTTGATTGTCGGCGGGTTTTGGCTTTTTGCTCAGGCCTGACCTTTGGCCTGTGCTTCCAGATGCACTTGCAGATCGGGGTCGATGTTGAGGGCGGCGGCGAGTTCGTCGAGGTAGCTGCGCTCGGCGTTTTGTTGGTCGTCTACAAGGATTACGCTGAGCAAATACATTTCTGCGGCAACCGCTTCATCTCCCTTCGCCGCCTGTGCGACTTCGGACACATCCAGTGGTTTCGAGATTTCATCAGCGAACCATTGCTGCAATTGTCGATCATCTGTGCATTTGCCGATCTGCTCTTCAATCATCTGCTGCTCACGAGGATCAATTTCACCGTCAGCCTTGGCCGCCGCAATCAACGCACGCAACACCGCGTGGCTGTGCTCTTCGATTTGCGGGCCAGCGAGCAGATCGGCCGTCTGCGGAATCTGCTGTGGCGCCGCGCTGGCCTGGCTGCGTTGCCAGGCCTGATAAGCCTGGTACGCCATCATCCCCAGCGATGCCAGTGCTGCGTAATTAGTGCCGCCGGAACGACTGCGACTGCCGCCCCCCAGCGCCCCGCCCAAAGCACCGCCCAATCCGCCACCGCCACCGCCGAGCAAGCCTCCGAGCAATCCACCCAACCCGCCGAGCCCGCCGGATGCCGCCGCTCCACCGCCACCGGCCTGACCGCCGCCCAACAGCCCGCCAAGCAAACCACCGAGCCCACCCAGACCCTCTCCGGCAGACGCCCCCGTGGACTGTTGCCCCGAGGCCTGGCCCCGCAACAGTTGTTCGAGCAAATCGCTGGTGTTCATGACGTCATCCTCAAGCATTGGCCGTGACTGCGTCAGGCAACGATAGACCCCACCAGCCGCAGCGCCAGCACCGTTTGGCTGACACTCGACGTCTGGCCACGCCAGTCGAGGAATTTTTTCATCGCCCGGCTAAGATTGATGGTGCGTGAACCTTATCCCGGCCAAACCGGTCGATAGCTGCAACCCCGACCCGGTTCGCCGGCGCCCTTGCAAGGGTGACACCCGGCCAGCTGCACTTTCTGGAGAACGCTCCCGTGATATCGACCATACACATCGCCAGGCTCAAAGCATGGGGCGCCCATGGTTTCACCGCGACTGGCGTGGTCACCGCATTTCTGGCGACCCTCGCCCTGCTGGAAAACCAGCCCACCCACTGCCTGATGTGGCTGGGCGTGGCGCTGATCGTCGACGGCCTCGACGGCGCACTGGCGCGCAAGGTCAACGTGCAATCGGTGCTACCGAGCTTCGACGGCTCGATCCTCGACCTGGTGATCGATTACCTGACCTACGTCTTCATCCCGGCGCTGTTCATCTATCGCTACATCCCCTTGCCCGACTACACCTTGCTGCTGACGGTATCGCTGATTCTGGTGTCGTCGCTGTTCTGCTTCTGCAACGTCAACATGAAAAGCAAAGACAACTACTTCGTCGGCTTCCCGGCGGCCTGGAACGTGGTCGCGCTGTGCCTGTACATCATCGGCCCGGGACCGTGGATCACCTTCCTCACCGTGATCGGCCTGGCGCTGCTAACCGTCACCCGGATGAAATTCCTCCACCCCTTCCGCGTACGCCGGTTCATGCCGATCAACATCGCCGTCACTGCGATTTGGCTGCTGTGCAGCCTTTCCCTGGTGCTTAACCATCCGCAGATCAACCCGATGGTCATGGGTGTGTGGCTGCTCATGTCGGCTTATTTTCTGGGTATCTGCATCTGGCGCACGGCGCTGGAGTGGTTTGATCGGGGGCAGGTGAAATAGGTGGCATTGATTGGAAATTGGTCGGGTGTGAGGCTGGCATCGCTTGCAGGCAAGCTCCCACAGGGGGCGAGTACAACCATCAAGCCGAGTGTCAGCTCCCCTGTTTTGCGACGTTGAAGATCAAAAGCCCCTCACCCTAGCCCTCTCCCGGAGGGAGAGGGAACTGACCGAGTGGTTTGGTAGAGATACGCCAACGTGAAATACCGAGTCGAATGCAGATTTTGAACGGCCCAAAAATCGGCTCCCTCTCCCTCGGGAGAGGGCTGGGGTGAGGGGCAGCCACACCACCAATCCCCAGCCAACCACCCGCTTCTAACCACTCAACAATGAGCGTTAGCTCGAGTGCTCTTGATCTTGATCTTGATCTTGATCTTGCGTCACCGGCGACATCGGAAGGCTGAGCGGAGGGATTGATCCGGGCGTGGGAGCGCAGCGACCGTACGACGCAGTCGTACACAGCGGAAGGAGGTGCAGCGAAGCAAACCGTAGCCGCTGCGCCCGGATCGATCCCGCAGCGAAGGGACCCGAGCTTGCGAGGCCCGTACGTAGGAGCAAGCCTTTTGGTTCCTTTTTGGCGTCTGAAAAAGGGACTCGCCGTAAGGGCGAAACCATAAGCAGCCGTTACCGCAGCAACGGATATGCCCCCAATCAAACCAGAAAAAAATCAACGCTTGCCAATCACCACCTCAAGATACTCACTCGGCACCACCAACGATCCCTCCCCCGCCCGATTCAACCGCTCAAGCAACTCCGTCAGATCCGCCTCCAGCGCCTCCGCGCCCTCCGCCGGCAACACCGCAAAAGCCTTGTGCACCGGCCCATACCAATGACGAAAAATATCAATGAAATGCGCCGCCGATCGATAACGAAAATTGAAATGCCGGCGCGTCACCTCAATTACAAAATCCTGATCAGCAAAATGCGTATGCAACCACGCCTCCGTGCCCCAGTTTGACGGCGGTTGCGCACCGGCCGGCGGTGGCAGATGCCGGCCGAGCACCTTGAACATCTGCCCCACGAAACCACCCGGCGTCCAGTTGGCCAGACCGATCCGCCCGCCACGCCGACAGACCCTGCCCAACTCCGCCGCCGCCTGGGCCTGATCCGGCGCAAACATCACGCCGAAGGTCGACAACACCGCGTCGTAACTCTCGTCAGCAAACGGCAACGCCTCGGCATCAGCCACTTGAAAGGTCACATCCAGATGCTCGGCCCGGGCCCGATCCTGCCCACGTTCCAGCAACGCCGGAACATAGTCGGTCGACGTCACCAGACACCCACGCCGCGCCGCCGCCAGCGTGGCATTGCCATTGCCGGCAGCGACGTCCAGCACCTGCTCATCGCAACGCAAATCGCAGGCCTCGGCGAGGTTCTCACCGACGATCTGCAAAGTGGTGCCGATCAAGGCGTAATCGCCACTGGCCCATGCCACTTTCTGGCGTTCCTTGAGGGCAGTCAGATCAATCGGGGTACTCATGACGTCGGGCTCCGCTGAACAGTGAAAGCGTGGTCATTCGGCGGTAGTCGGATCGATGATCCGCTCCACCCGCGCGACACTGTTGGCCGGAAAACCACCCAGCCGGGCATGTTCGCGCACCTGTTCCTCGTCAGGTGCGATGTACACGCAATAGATTTTGTCGGCAGTCACATAGCTGTGCAGCCACTGGACTTGCGGACCGAGGTCACGCAACGCCTGACACGACGTTTGCGACACGGCCTTGAGTTCGGTTGGCGACAGTTCACCGGCACCAGGTATCTCGCGTTCAATCACGAATTTGGGCATGACAACCTCGCATTCTTGTTATGTGGCCAAAAGCGCAGGTCGCCGGGTCTCGCCCTGCTTTGCCACTATCGCGCTACGGCGGATCGGCGTCCCTGCCGATCGTCCGTCAACCCATGAAAACCGGGGCTTTGCCGATGAATGGTGGCAATCTGTCAAGCACTTGAAACACCTCGACGATTGCCTGCGAAGCAAGATTGGTTTTTGATGCACGTCCAATTCAGGAAAGGACTCGACCGATGTCTGCGCAGCTCGTCTGGCTAGCCGATCATCTGCACCACAGCGACCGCTATGCCGAATGGATTCACAGCCAGTTCTCCTACGAATACGCTCACCAGCCGCTCGCCGATTGGCAACGCGAATTCGCTGCAGGGCAAAGCAATGGTGACTGGCCTTGCCTCGTTGCCCTCGACGATGAGCAGTTGATCGGTGGCGCCGCACTGGCTCGCGCCGACCTTGCCCTGCGGCCCGACCTCGAACCTTGGCTGGCCTGCGTGTTCGTCAGCCCTGACGCCCGCGGCCAGGGGTTGGCGGAGCGCTTGATTGAAGGGGTTTGCCAGGAGGCGAAGGATCGCGGCTGGCCACGTTTGTACCTGCATACGCAAACCCAGCGGGATTACTACGCCAAACGAGGCTGGCAAGTACTGGAAAACTTTCAAGCCTGGGGAAACGAGCAATGGCTCATGGTCCGCGACCTCTGAGCCATTGGTTTGAATGATCAGGCTGCCGGCGCTTTCGCCTCTTCCAGCAGTTGCCTGATCATCTGCTCCTGCGCCTCGTAGCGACCTTCACCGAAGTGGCTGTAACGGACCTGCCCCTTGGCGTCGATCAGGTAATGCGCCGGCCAGTACTGGTTATCGAAGTTGCGCCAGATCGCATAGTTGTTATCGATCGCTACCGGGTAGGTGATGCCGAGCTTTTTCACCTGATCCTTGACGTTGTCGATGATCCGCTCGTAGCCGTACTCCGGGGTGTGTACGCCGATCACCACGAGGCCGTCCTTTTCATACTTTTTCGCCCAGTCCTTCACGTATGGCAGGGTGTGCTGGCAGTTGATGCAGTCGTAGGTCCAGAAGTCCACCAGCACCACTTTGCCGCGCAGGGATTCGCTGCTCAGCTCCGGCGAATTGAGCCATTGCACCGCACCCGTCAGTGGCGGCATCACGCCTTTGCCCTCCTCCATCGGCGAGTCCGCCCGGACCTTGGTGACGAGGTAGTCGACGACTTTCGGCACGTTCTCCAGCACGCTTTTTTCCACGCTGGCCACACCTTCGGAGGAAGTGTTCGCCAGCAGGGTTCTATCGAAACCCGTGGCAATGACCGCAGCCGCTCCCAGCACGGCGACACCGGCACCGCGACGCAACCAGCCGGTGAACGGAATCGACGGCTTCAGGCGATTGACCAGCCCACGTCCGGCGAAGATCAGCAAGCCCAGCGACAAGGCACTGCCGGCGCCATACGCCAACAACAGCAGGCTGGTTTGCGCATTCGCGCCTTGCAGCATGGCGCCAGTGAGAATCACGCCAAGGATCGGCCCGGCGCACGGTGCCCACAGTAGCCCGGTGGCGACCCCGAGCATGATCGAGCCCAGCGGCCCGGCCTTGTTTTGTGCATTCGGGTCGAGACGGTTGCCGAGCATTACAAAAGGACGCGTCAGCCAGTCACCGATGCGCGCCGAGATCAGCGACAAGGCGAACACGCTCATCACGATCAACGCGACGTGGCGTCCGGTGTTGCTGGCCTGAATCACCCATTCGCTGCTGACCACCGCCAGGCTGGAGATCAGCGCGAACGTCAGGGCCATGCCGCCGAGGGTGAGCAGGATCGAAGCGCGGCTACGCTGCGCACCGGCAAACAGAAACGGCACCACCGGCAGGATGCAGGGGCTGAGCACGGTCAGCAGACCGCCGAGAAACGCGATGAGGTACATGGTGAGTCACCTTTTCTTAATGACGGTGGCGAGCAATCAGGCGCTCTGGCTTTGCAGCCATTGGCCCTGTGGTGTGCGGCTGGAGCCGTTCTCGGCAAACATCTGGCCTTGTGGTGTGCGACTGGCGCCGTCCGCAGCAACCATCTGCCCCTGCGGTGTGCGACTGGCGCCGTCCGCAGCAACCATCTGCCCCTGCGGTGTGCGACTGGCGCCGTCCGCCGCGAGCAAGCCATCGGTGCCCTGCTTCGCCACCGGGGTCAGTTGGAAACAGGTGCTGGTGTGGCAGCCAGGCTGTTCAACCGCAGCGTTGGCATGGGCGGCCACGCCGGCCAGAGAGAAAGCGATGGCCGTCAGAATGCGCGATACGTTGTTCATGATGTTTACCTTCCAGAAAGAGTGATTGATCAGTTGTCGTTGTTGCAGCTGTCAGCGAATTTGCTGTAATCGAGTACGCGGGTGGTGCCGGCAGAATCGAGGTAAGTCATGCGCGCTTCGACGATGCCGCAGGCCACCGAGTTGTCCTGCTCCAGCGAGATCACTTTGTGGATATCCAGGTGGGTGCCGTAGGTGTAGGTTTGCGGGGCGGGCGATGCTTCGGCACGGGCCGACAGCGTGCAGATGTTCAAAGCGGCAAACAGGCAGGCGGCGACGACGGATTTGTTGTTCATGGCGGTACTCCTCAAGGCTTCATTGGGTTTGGGCCGAGGCGTTCTGCGTTTGCCTCGATGGAACTTATTTAAAGCTCGCGAGGTATCGCGTCTGTGTCAGGAACAGGCGCGATTCAATCGCTGTGTATCCCTGCCACCGGACGATACACAGCGATACAAAACCCTGAAAAAATCGTGTTTTTGCGTTTCCGTGTATCTGTCGACACGGCAGATACACTGCAATACAAAGGCTGGCAGGCGCGCCGATAGAGGCGCTATAGACTGCAGTCCACTCCCCTTCTGACAGAGGCTTGAACCGATGGAACATGTCGATCACATTCTCATCGTCGACGACGACCGCGAGATCCGTGAACTGGTGGGCAACTACCTGAAGAAAAACGGTCTGCGCACGACAGTCGTCGCCGATGGCCGACAGATGCGCAGCTTCCTGGAAGCCAACACTGTCGACCTGATCGTGCTCGACATCATGATGCCCGGTGACGATGGCCTGCAGTTGTGCCGGGAACTGCGCGTGGGCAAACACAAGGCCACGCCGGTGTTGATGCTGACCGCGCGCAACGATGAAACCGACCGCATCATCGGCCTGGAAATGGGCGCCGACGACTACTTGACCAAACCATTCGCCGCGCGCGAACTGCTGGCGCGGATCAACGCGGTGTTGCGCCGCACGCGCATGCTGCCGCCGAATCTGGTGGTCACCGAAGCTGGCCGCCTGCTCGCTTTTGGCCGTTGGCAACTGGACACCTCGGCCCGGCATCTGCTGGACACCGACGGCACCATGGTCGCCCTCAGCGGTGCCGAATATCGTTTGCTGCGGGTGTTCCTCGATCATCCGCAACGAGTGCTCAGCCGCGATCAGTTACTCAACCTGACCCAGGGCCGCGATGCCGACCTGTTCGACCGCTCCATCGACTTGCTGGTCAGCCGTTTGCGCCAGCGCCTGCTCGATGACGCGCGCGAACCGGCGTACATCAAGACCGTGCGCAGCGAGGGTTATGTGTTCTCGTTGCCGGTGGAAATTCTCGGGGCGCCGGCATGACCCTGAAGCTGCACTGGCCACGCACCCTCGCGTCGCGCCTGTCGCTGATTTTCCTGATCGGGCTGATCCTCGCCCAGGCGCTGTCATTTGGCGCGCAGTACTACGAGCGCTACGAAAGCGCGAAGAACACCATGCTGGGCAACCTGGAAACCGACGTTTCCACCTCGGTTGCGATTCTCGATCGCCTGCCTGCCGAAGAACGTTCGGCGTGGCTCACCCGTCTGGCGCGCAAGAATTACGGTTATCTGCTGAGCGAAGGCGATCCGGGCACGCCGATCGATGCCCGTGATGTGCCGGTGGCGGTGACCTCGATCACCGAAGCCATCGGCGAGCGCTATCCGCTGACCTTCACCGACATTCCGGGGCCGCGCCAGCACTTTCAGGGTCATCTGCGCCTGAGCGACGGCAGCCCGCTGACCATCGACGTACGCCCGGCCATGGCCCCGCTGTCACCATGGTTGCCGGCCGTGCTGCTCGGCCAGTTGGCCTTGATGATCGCCTGCACCTGGCTGGCGGTACGCATCGCGATCCGGCCGCTGACCCGCCTGGCCAACGCCGTGGAAACCCTCGACCCCAACGCCCAGCCGATCAATCTCGACGAATCCGGCCCGACTGAAGTGGTTTACGCGGCGCGTGCCTTCAACACCATGCAGGCGCGCATCGCCGCCTACCTGAAAGAACGCATGCAATTGCTGGCAGCGATTTCCCACGACCTGCAAACACCGATCACCCGGATGAAACTGCGCGCCGAGTTCATGGACGACTGCGCCGAGAAAGACAAACTGTGGAACGACCTCAGCGAAATGGAACATCTGGTGCGCGAAGGTGTGGCCTATGCGCGCAGCGTCCACGGTTCGACCGAAGAGAGCCGGCGCACCAACATGGATTCGTTTCTCGAAAGCCTGGTGTTCGACTACCAGGACATGGGCAAGCAGGTGCAACTGGTCGGCCACAGCGCAGCGATCATCGACACCCGCCCGCACGCCTTGCGCCGGGTGCTGGTGAACCTTACTGACAATGCGTTGAAGTTCGCTGGCGCTGCTGAAGTCCACGTCGCGGCGGATGGCGCCAGTCTGTCGATCAGCGTGCTTGATCGCGGCCCGGGCATCGCCGAAGCCGAACTGGCGCAGGTGCTGCAGCCGTTCTACCGGGTGGAGAACTCGCGTAATCGCGATACCGGCGGGACTGGTCTGGGTTTGGCCATCGCTCAGCAACTGGCGATGGCGCTGGGCGGCACGCTGACCTTGAGCAACCGTGAGGGCGGCGGGCTGTGTGCGGAACTGGAGTTGCCCATCAACCAATAAGCGCACACATAATTGTACGAGTGAGCCTGCTCGCGATAGCGGTGTGTCAGCCGATGCAAATATGTCTGACCGACCGCTATCGCGAGCAGGCTCACTCCTACAATGACTTGTGTTTCATTCAGGTGATGCCCACCACCCGATCCGCATGCAGCTGTTGCAGCAACGCCAAGCCTTCGTCGACGAACGCATCACTGGCCGCTTGCCCTGCCTCCTCTGCAAGCTCCTGCAAATGCTCACGCCCCGTCAGCTCTGCAAACTCGCCAACACGCTGCAACAAACGCAAAGCCAACGGACTCAGCAGGAAAAACTTCACGCTGAAATCCTCAGTGCGCCGCACCAGTAGCAGGGTCGGTTGCGCCGGTGGCGAATCGGGCTGGTTGTTCGGGTCAAGTTCATGCACCGGCCAGACATACGCCAGCGGCCAGGCCAATGCCGAAACCAGCAGCGGACGGTGCAGCAACAGGGCCGGATCCGTCAGCGGCAACGCGGGTGCATCAGACTGCTGCAGAAGCATCTCGACCCATTCGTAATGCGCCAGCTCCAATAAAAACGCCGGCCACTGCCCGTCCTGCAACACCTGCGGTTGCGCCGCCAGATAGTCGATAAATTCCCCGGCGATCTCGCCGAATTTCGGTGTCTGCGCCCGCCAGTCACGCAAAAAGCCACGCACCAGCAAGCGCCAGCGTGGTTCACCGATGATCCGGATCAGCACCGGAAAGGTTCCGCTCAATAGCTGCGAAACGTTGTTGAACACCAGATCACGATAAACCTCGAACCGCGCTACGTTCATATCGGCGGGCGGCATCTGCTGCTCGGGATCACGCAGGTAGCGGGTCAGTGCCTGTTGTTGCTGTTGCAGGTTATCCACGAGGTCGCCCTCCTGCTTGCAAGTGGCGAATGGTCTGCAGTTCGCCGACCAGTTCGGCAAAGGCCGGAAAGTTGAAATCCCGCTCCAGCAAGGTCGGCTGCGCACCGAACCGCGCGTAGGCCTGCGCCAGCAAGTCCCACACCACGGATTTTACCGAGGCCCCGTGAGTGTCGATTTTCAGCGTGTCGGACTCATCGAAATGCCCCGCGACGTGCATGCCCACCACCCGCTGCGGTTCGATGCCCGCGAGAAATGTCTGCGGATCAAAGCCGTGATTGACCGAATTGACGTAGACGTTATTGACGTCCAGCAGCAGATCGCAATCGGCCTCGCGCAGCACGGCGTTGGTGAATGTCACTTCGTCCATGTCCTGACGCGGTGCGGCGTAATACGACACGTTTTCTACCGCCAGTCGCCGGCCGAGGATGTTTTGAGCCTGACGGATGCGCGCGGCGACGTGATACACCGCTTCTTCAGTGAATGGCAGCGGCAGCAAATCATACAAATGCCCGTCATCGCTGCAGTAGCTCAAATGTTCGCTGTACAGCGGCACGTTGTAGTGGTCGAGAAACACCCGAACCTCTTGCAGGAAACCGACATCCAGCGGCGCCGGGCCACCAAGCGACAGCGACAAGCCGTGGCAGGACAACGGATAACGCTCGGCCAGTTCACCCAGCGCCGCGCCATGCGCCCCGCCAACGCCAATCCAGTTTTCCGGCGCGACCTCAAGAAAGTCGAAATCGCCGGGGCGGGCGTTTCGCAGATCATTGAGCAGGCCACGGCGCAGGCCGAGGCCGACTTGAGTTGATAGAGATAAATCGGTACTGGCCATGCCTTCCTCTTCCCTCTGAGCATCACAGCGATGCGCTAGCAGGAGGCAAAAATATTCGTCAAATATGTCACAACTGTTTTGATGACAAGCTTGAAAGGCAAGTTTTGTATCAATGGCCGCCATGTACTCACTGAGATACAAAACGCGTGGGCGACGCTGACGAAATATGCCTGATGGAATAAAAAAAATTTTCTTATACCTGTCATTGTTGACAGTTACCGAACAGCACATCGCCCTTTAACATGACAATCCCGGCAGCGTTACATAAAAAAGGAATTGTACTTATGAAAGGAATGCTTTCAATGACAGAAGGATCAATGACCGCCAGCGTCGAAAATCAGGATACGTTCGTCGCCAACTCCGGATTCGCCATCAAAAAAGGCTCTTCAAGTTGGGTACTTGGTGCCACGCATAGAACTGAAAGCGGACACCGTCATATCGATTTTCATGTTCCGTTAAGCCTCGCAGAAGGCACTACTGTATTTGATTTGGGTTCCAGCGGCGGAGGTCCACGTGCAGTAGCGATTTTCGAAGCAAACAATGCCGCGATTCTTTCAAACGAAGGGACACTGATCGTTGAATACTTTGTAAGTCAACAGAGAATCAAGGGCACATTTCACTTCAAAAGCGTTATGGGCAACCTGATATACAACGTGACGAATGGAACATTCGACCTGATTGGCATCCTGGACACAACCACGCTTTCCAATGGGCGATTCACCGCTGATCTGGAAGGAACAAATGTGAGTCGTTTCGAAGCCGATTACATGGAAGTGAGCATCAACCAACAAAATCGCGAACTTGCAGTTGTCGGTTATCAAAGAGTCTGGGAACCACTGCCTGCAAGAATCCACCGCTTAACCCTATTTGTTCCAGAGGGGGCCAAAAAAGGCACTTATGAAATAGTCCGAGACGGCGAAGTCCATGCAGGATATATAAACGACGAGGGGATTTACGTCGCTCTGAGTGGGCAACTTGTGCTCACAGCGGATGCTTCCGAAACCGAGTTCGAAGCTTCGTTCGAATTCTCAGCGGAAATACTGTCCTCTCATCCGCGAAAAGTGGAAGTCAGCAATGGGGTAGTTAGTTATGCGGCCCCGGCTTTAGGTTCTAACCAGACAGGCATAAAAAAATCCTGAGATGAACTACCCGGTAGCATTGAAAAGACTAGACTCAGTGTGTACTCGCGGTGCACACAGTAGGGTGCACCGCGCAAACCAAGAAGACCACCGCCCGGTGGCGCACGCCTCGACCTTCGACGCCGCCGGACTGTGATCCTGTTTCAGGAGCACACATGATGGACGAGGCGAAGCTCAACCAATTCATGGGCAAACTGGTCAACGACATGGGCGGCGCGGCGATGCTGGCCAATGTCATCGTCGGCGAAGAACTCGGCCTGTACCGGGCGATGGCCGACAGTCAGCCGATCAGTGCCGATGCCCTTGCCGCAAAAACCACCTGCAATCCACGGCTGGTGCGCGAATGGCTCAGCGCACACGCGGCGTCCGGCTACATGGAGCATGAGGACGGGCAGTTCCGTCTGCCGGAAGAACAGGCGCTGGCCCTGGCCATCGAGGACTCACCGGTCTACGTGGCTGGCGGGCTTGGCGTGGTGGCGTCGTTTTTCCATGACAAGGACAAACTGGTCAAAGCCATGCGCGGCAATGGCGCCCTGCCCTGGGGCGATCACCATCCGTGCATGTTCAGCGGCACCGAACGTTTCTTTCGCCCGGGCTACAAGGGTCATCTGATCGCCGAATGGTTGCCGGCACTGGACGGTGTGGTGGCGAAACTGGAAGAAGGCGCGAAAGTCGCCGACATCGGCTGCGGCCACGGCGCCTCGACGGTGATCATGGCGCAGGCGTTTCCCAACTCGCGTTTCGTCGGCTACGACTATCACGCACCGTCAATCAGCGTCGCCACCCAGCGCGCCGAGGAAGGCGGTGTGAGCAGCCGGGCGAAGTTCTTTCAGGGTTCGGCCAAAGGCTACCCCGGCGATGACTACGACCTGATCTGCTATTTCGACTGCCTGCATGACATGGGCGACCCGGTCGGCGCCGCGCGTCACGCTTATTCGGCGCTGAAGGATGACGGCACGGTGCTACTCGTCGAGCCGTTCGCCAACGACACGCTGGACGACAATATCAATCCGGTCGGGCGGCTGTTTTATGCAGCGTCGACCTTTATCTGCACGCCGAACTCGCTGTCGCAGGAGGTCGGCCTGGGCCTCGGTGCTCAGGCGGGGGAAATGCGCTTGCGCAAGGTCTTCACGGAAGCCGGGTTCAAGCACTTCCGCCGTGCCAGCCAGACACCGTTCAACCTGATTCTGGAGGCGCGCAAGTAACCCGCGCGGGTCGTGCTAACCTGCTGGCAACGTCTTTTCGGAGCGCTGACCATGCTCGACAGCCCGACCCGCGAACACCTCGACACCCTGCAACAACTGATGGCCGCTGGCGATTTTCTGGTGCTGACCGGCGCCGGCATCAGCACGCCGTCGGGCATTCCCGACTATCGCGACAGCGACGGTGTACGCCGTGGCCGGCAGCCGATGATGTATCAGGAGTTTCTATCGGCCCCGGAATCGCGCCGGCGCTATTGGGCACGGGCCATGCTGGGCTGGCCGAGGGTGCGTCAGGCGCGGCCGAATGCGGCGCACGAGGCCTTGGCCGGTTTGCAGCAGCAAGGGCTGATCAGCGACTTGATCACGCAGAATGTCGATACCCTGCACGATCAGGCCGGCAGTCGTGATGTGATCGAACTGCACGGCAGCCTGCACCGGGTGCTGTGCCTGGACTGCGGCCAGCGCAGTGAGCGCGATGCGATCCAGCAGTTGATGGAACAGCAAAATCCTTATCTGGCCGGCGTCGATGCGGTGCAGGCGCCTGATGGCGACACCTTGCTCGACCCCGCTTTCGAAGCACGCTTTCAGGTACCCCACTGCCCGCATTGCGCAGGTGAACGGATGAAGCCGGACGTGGTGTTTTTCGGTGAAAACGTCGCGCAGCCCACGGCGGCCCGGGCGATGAAAGCCGCGGAAACTGCCGGGGGCATGCTGGTGGTCGGGTCTTCGTTGATGGCTTATTCGGCGTTCCGTTTATGTCGGGTGATTGCCGATCGTGGTAAGCCGCTAATTGCGATCAATCTGGGCAAGACCCGGGCGGATGAGTTGCTGGATGTGAAGATAGAGGCTTCGTGTGAGCGGTTGTTGCCTTTGTTGGCATTGGCGCTGGGGCGATGAGTGTCTGGAGTTAGTGTTCGGCTTTAAATCGGCCCCTCACCCTGGCCCTCTCCCGAGGGAGAGGGGACTGATTGGGGGATATTCGAGTGCTGTAGCGAAATGAACGTCCGGCTGTGAATCCCCAATTGGAAAACGTACAGCATGGATCCGTAGTCGACTCGGTTTTGCAGGTCGATGTATGACGCAAGACAACCCGATCGGCCCCCTCTCCCTCCGGGAGAGGGCTGGGGTGAGGGTCCGCATCCGCCCGTTATCGCAAATCTTCAGCCTTGAAAATATCAAACAACGCCTGCGCCGCCGCCGACAGCTCATTGCCCGGTTCAGTCAGCACGCCAATGGCGCGTTCCACCGAGTCAATCAGCGTCAGGCACTGAGCGCCAAGTTCCTGCATCTGCTCGGCGCACAACGCCGGCACCGCACTCACCCCTAGCCCGTTGGCGACCATCCGCCCGACCGTCGCCAATTGATGGCTCTCAAATTCCACCGGCAATTTCTTGCCCCGCGCCTGCAAATGTTCCTCGAGCATCACCCGCACCGTCGACGGCCGCTGCAAGGTGATAAACGGTTCCTGCAGCAGCGTCTGCCAGTCGATCTCGGTGCGCCGGGCCAAGGGTGAATCCCTGGGCACCACGGCAACGAAGCGATCCATGTACAACGGGGTAAACGTCAGCGACGTGCTCTGCATCGGCTCGAACGCCACGCCCAGTTCAACCTGGCGGTCACGGACCATTTCCAGCACTTGCTCGTTGATCACGTCGTTCACCGTGACGTTGACGTTCGGATAACGCGCGCGGAAGGTTTTCAGAATCGGCGGCAGCAGATTGCCGGCAAACGATGGCATCGCCGCCAGCGTCACCCGCCCGCGTTGCAGGCTGAAGCGCTGGCGCATTTCATCTTCGGCGTTGTCCCAGTCGGCGATCAGGCGCCGGGCCAGTGGTAGCAGCGACTCGCCTTCTGCGGTCAGCGCCACATTACGCGTGTTGCGGCTGAACAGGCGTCCACCCAGGCCCTCCTCCAGCGCCTTGATGGTCAGGCTCAACGCTGATTGCGACAGGTGCAAGCGCTCGCAGGCCACCGCGAAGCTCAGGCTATGGGCGACGGCGAGAAAGGCACGGATCTGTTTGATGGTCATCGTCGCTGCGCTCCAGTTCCAAGCTACAAGCGCCAAGCTGCAAGCCTGACACGGTGATCGTTCCCACGCTCTGCGTGGGAATGCAGCCCGTGACGCTCCGCGTCACTGGACGCAGAGCGTCCCTTGAGGCATTACCACGCGGAGCGTGGGAACGATCTTGCCGGGTACTGTTGAGTTTTATCAATCAATCAACCTTAAAAATCAACTTAACAAATATATCCTGTAGCGCGACACTCCAGTCATTCGGCTAGCCAGCCGCCCGCAAATAATAAAAGAGGTGCATATGGCAGGTTTCGACAAACGCGTGAGTTCCTACGAGGAAGCCCTGGCCGGGCTTAAGGACGGCATGACCGTCATCGCCGGTGGCTTTGGTCTGTGCGGCATTCCGGAAAACCTGATCGCCGAGATCAAGCGCAAAGGCACCCGCGACCTCACCGTGGTCTCCAATAACTGCGGCGTCGACGGCTTCGGCCTTGGCGTGCTGCTGTCCGACCGTCAGATCAGCAAAGTCATCGCCTCCTACGTCGGCGAAAACAAGCTGTTCGAAGAGCAGCTGCTCAAAGGCGAAATCGAAGTCATCCTGACCCCGCAAGGCACCCTCGCCGAGAAGATGCGCGCCGGCGGTGCTGGCATTCCTGCGTTCTTCACCGCGACCGGCGTCGGCACCCCGGTCGCCGAAGGCAAGGAAGTGCGCGAGTTCAACGGGCGCAAGTACCTGATGGAAGAATCCATCACCGGCGACTTCGCCATCGTCAAAGGCTGGAAAGCCGACCACTTCGGCAACGTCGTCTACCGCCACACCGCGCAGAACTTCAACCCACTGGCGGCCACTGCCGGCAAGATCACAGTGGTCGAAGTTGAGGAAATCGTCGAACCCGGCGAACTCGACCCCACGCAGATCCACACCCCGGGCATCTACGTCGATCGGGTCATTTGCGGCACGTTCGAAAAACGCATCGAACAGCGCACCATCCGCAAATAATTCAGGCTGACGGAGAACAAAACCATGGCACTTTCCCGCGAACAAATGGCTCAGCGCGTCGCCCGCGAAATGCAGGACGGCTACTACGTGAACCTCGGTATCGGCATTCCGACCCTGGTCGCCAACTACATTCCTGAAGGCATGGAAGTCATGCTGCAGTCGGAAAACGGCCTGCTCGGCATGGGACCGTTCCCTACCGAAGAAACCATCGATGCCGACATGATCAACGCCGGTAAACAAACGGTGACTGCGCGGATCGGCGCGTCGATCTTCAACTCCGCCGAATCCTTCGCAATGATCCGTGGTGGCCATGTCGACCTGACCGTGCTCGGCGCGTTCGAAGTCGACGTCGAAGGCAACATCGCTTCGTGGATGATCCCCGGCAAACTGGTCAAGGGCATGGGCGGCGCGATGGATTTAGTGGCCGGCGCCGACAACATCATCGTGATCATGACTCACGCGTCGAAGGACGGTGAATCCAAGCTGCTGAGCAAATGCAGCCTGCCGCTGACCGGCGCCGGTTGCATCAAGCGCGTGCTGACCGACCTCGCCTACCTGGAAATCGAAAATGGCGCTTTTGTCCTCAAGGAACGCGCACCTGGCGTCAGCGTCGAGGAAATCGTCGCCAAAACCGCTGGTAAACTGATCGTCCCGGATCACGTACCGGAAATGCAGTTCGCTGCCGAGTGAGGAATTCGAAAATGCAAGACGTCGTCATTGTTGCCGCCACGCGTACCGCGATCGGCAGTTTTCAAGGCTCGCTGGCCAGCGTGTCCGCAGTCGATCTGGGCGCTGCGGTGATCCGCCAGTTGCTTGAGCAGACCGGCCTGGACGGTGCCCAGGTCGATGAAGTGATCATGGGCCAGGTGCTCACCGCCGGTGCGGGTCAAAACCCGGCGCGTCAGGCCGCGATCAAGGCCGGCCTGCCCCACGCCGTGCCGGCAATGACCCTGAACAAGGTCTGCGGTTCGGGCCTGAAAGCTCTGCACCTCGGCGCGCAGGCAATCCGTTGCGGCGACGCCGAAGTGATCATCGCCGGCGGTCAGGAAAACATGAGCCTGTCCAACTATGTGATGCCGGGCGCACGCACCGGTCTGCGCATGGGCCACGCGCAAATCGTCGACACGATGATCAGCGATGGCCTGTGGGATGCGTTCAACGACTACCACATGGGCATCACCGCCGAGAACCTGGTCGACAAATACCAGATCACTCGTGAACAGCAGGACGCCTTCGCGGCCGCATCGCAGCAAAAAGCTGCCGCAGCCATTGAGGCGGGTCGTTTTGTCGACGAGATCACACCGATCCTGATTCCGCAGCGCAAAGGCGATCCGCTCGCGTTCAAGGTCGACGAACAGCCGCGCGGCGATACCAGCGCCGAATCCCTGGCGAAACTGCGCCCGGCGTTCAAAAAGGACGGCAGCGTCACCGCCGGCAACGCTTCGTCGCTGAACGACGGCGCGGCGGCAGTGATCCTGATGAGTGGCGAAAAAGCCAAGGCTCTGGGCCTGCCGGTGCTGGCGAAAATCGCCGCTTACGCCAATGCTGGGGTTGACCCGGCGATCATGGGCATCGGCCCGGTGTCGGCGACCCGCCGCTGCCTGGACAAGGCCGGCTGGAGCATCGAGCAACTTGATCTGATTGAGGCCAACGAAGCCTTTGCCGCACAATCGCTGGCGGTGGCCAAGGATCTGCAATGGGATCTGGACAAGGTCAACGTCAACGGCGGCGCCATCGCGCTGGGTCACCCGATCGGTGCGTCGGGTTGCCGGGTGCTGGTGACCCTGCTCCACGAAATGCTCAAGCGCGATGCGAAAAAAGGACTGGCGACCTTGTGCATCGGCGGCGGCCAAGGCGTGGCGCTGGCGCTGGAACGCGGCTGACAACGAGTTCTACGGCAGGCGGCGGATCCACGACATCCGCTGTTTGCCGGCAACAAAAAACCCGGGGCGACTTGCGTTGCACCGGGTTCTTTTTGCCTGTCCAAAAATTGCTTTGAATGTCCCGGCCTCTTCGCGAGCAGGCTCGCTCCCACAGGGAACGCATTCCAAATGTGGGGCAAGCCTGCTCCCACAGGGGATCGCATTTCAAAATGTGGGAGCGAGCCTGCTCGCGAAGGGGCCAGTCCAGATTGCGCGAGTCTAGGGTTTGCGCAACAAATACGTATCCATGATCCACCCATGCTCCGCCCGCGCCGCCTTGCGCACCCGCTCGATCTCGTCGGCAACGTCCGCCAGCCGGCCGCTGATCAGGATTTCGTCCGGCGTGCCCAGATAGGCGCCCCAAAAAATCTCGGTCTGCGCATCGGCCACCCGCTGATACGCATCCTCGGCATCGAGCATCACCACCAGACTGTCCGTATCACTCACCTGCCCGGCGGCCAAACGCCGCCCAGTGGTAATTTCAATCGAGCGGCCAATCGTGTTCAGCGCCACCTTGTGCTGCGCTGCCAGTGCCTGAACGCTGGTGATCCCGGGGATCACCTCAAACTCGAAGACGCACGCACCCGATGCCAATATCACCTGAAGAATGCGCACCGTGCTGTCGTACAACGCCGGGTCGCCCCACACCAGAAAAGCGCCGCACTGGCCGTCGGACAATTCGTCTTTGATCAGCCGTTCAAAGGTGCGCTGTTTGGACTTATTGAGCTCATCGACACTGACCGTGTAGTCGACAGCACCGCGCTCGCGTTCCGGGCTGGGGGCCTCGACAAAACGATATTCGCGGTCGTCGCTGATGTATTGCGCGCAGATCTCACGGCGCAAATCGACCAGCTTGTCCTTGCGCGGACCTTTGTCCATGAGAAAGAACACATCCACCCGATTCAGCGCTTTGACCGCCTGCATCGTGATGTAGTCGGGATTTCCGGCACCAATGCCGATCACCAGCAGTTGTTTCATCACAGAGCTCCAGTCATATCCTGGCCGGGTAGAAGCAGGCGCCAGCGGCCGCTGAAACGCAGTTCCACCGTCGACAGCGGCTCGACATCGATGTCATGAAACGCCGCCCCGCGCATGACATGAGTCAGCGCGGCGCGAATGACAAACGGATGAGTCACCGCCAGCACATGACCCGGAATCGCTTGCACACTGGCCAGCCACCCCGCTACCCGCTCACAGAGTTGTGCTACCGATTCTCCGCCATGCGGCGCCGCATCGGTGTCCTGCAGCCAACTGCCCAGGGCTGCCGCTTCGCTGCGTTGCAGATCCTTGATCGACAGGCCCTGCCAGCGCCCCCAATCATAGTCGCGCAGCGCCTCGTCGATTTGCGCATCCGCGCCAAACCACGCCGCCGTCTGCCGCGTGCGCAGTTCTGGCGCGCAAAGCAAACGCTGCACGGAGGCGAAATGTTCGACCAAGGCATTTGGCGCGCAACCGGTATTTTCAACAGGCTCGTTCGTAGGAAAACGCGCCAGTTTCTGTGCGACGGTTCGTGCATGGCACATCAATGTCAAACGCGTGGTCTGCACGGGAAAGCGCTCCGGTGGGTCACTGCTGCAATGAAAGTCACAGCTCTGAATTGTCGGCAATTGTGCCGTAAACCGCAGGCTGCAGGGCAGTTGTCAGATCGTCTTCTGCCGTTGAAATGACTACAGACACGCCAACTTCTGACGCCGTCATGGGCAATGGACTACAAAACCGGTCGACATTCATGAAGCCCTTGTTACACGGGCGTCTCGCCCTTTTTTGGTGCCGTTTCAACACGCCGAAAAATTCGCTAGACATGTAGCGCCACTTACATAAATACTCTTTTAACGGATTATGAAGCGAATTCGACACCCCCCATCCAGCAGGAGCCCGGATGCCCCCTCTCAGAGACCTGATCACCGAACCTGGCCTGGATCTTACGCCGTCGGAGCGCAAAGTCGTTCGCGCCTTGCTCGATCAGTACCCGCGTAATGGCCTGGGGCCGATGGCGCGGCTGGCCGAACACGCCGGTGTCAGCGATCCGACCATCGTGCGGCTGGTAAAAAAACTCGGTTTCGGCGGTTATGCCGAATTTCAGGAAGCCCTGCTCAGCGACATGGACCACCGCCTGCGCTCGCCGCGCACGCTGTTGCAACCGCGCGCCCGGCAACACAGGGACGATGCCTGGAGCCACTACCTGGACGACAGCCAGCGACTGCTGGTAGAAACCCGATCGCTGACGCAACCAGAAGACGTGCGCATCCTTACCGACTGGCTGCTCGATGCGCGGCATCAAGTGTATTGCTTCGGCGGACGCTTCAGCAGCCTGATGGCCACCTATCTGCTCAATCACTTGCGCCTGTTGCGCCCCGGTTGCTTTGCGCTGGAAGACAACGCGCAATTGCCTGATCGCCTGTTTGATCTGCAACGCCAGGACGTGGTGCTGCTGTTCGACTATCGCCGCTACCAGACGCAGGCGTTGCGCGTCGCCAGTGCTGCAAAAAACAACAATGCCCGGGTGGTGCTTTTCACCGATATATATGCCTCGCCCTTGCGCGAGCTGGCTGACCTGATCATCAGCGCCCCGGTCGAATCGGCCTCGCCGTTCGACACCATGGTCCCGGCGCTGGCGCAGGTCGAGGCGCTGATCGCCTGCCTGACGTTGCGCACCGACAATCTGGCCGATCGCCTGGAAGGCATCGACGCCCTGCGCAACGACTTCAACACCCATTTGCTGGAGGATAAATAAGGATGTTCAGCCTTCCCCACCGCTCGCCGCGGGACTTGCCGTTTGCCAGCGACCACACCGCGCTGTTACTGGTGGACATGCAGCGTGCCTGGCTCGAACCGCAGTTCGACGCTCACCTGACGGGGCCTGACGCCGAATATTTCCTCAGCCGCGCACGCACTGAAGTGGTGCCCAACCAGCAACGTTTGCTCGCAGCCTTCCGTGAAGCGCGGCAGAACGTGCTGCACACGATCATTGAGAGCCTGACCGCCGACGGCCGCGACCGCTCGCTCGATCACAAACTGTCAGACATGCACCTGCCCAAAGGCAGCGCGCAGGCGCAGATCATTGCTGAACTGAACCCGGCCGAAAACGAAATCGTCCTGCCGAAGACCTCCTCCGGCGTGTTCAACTCGACCAACATCGACTACGTCCTGCGCAACCTCGAAACCCGCCATTTGATCATCGCCGGCATCGTCACCGACCAATGCGTCGACATGGCCGTGCGTGATGCCGCCGACCGCGGTTATCTGGTCACGCTGGTGGAAGATGCCTGCGCCACTTACAGCGCCGAACGCCATCACGCCTGCCTGAACGCGATCAAGGGTTACTGCTGGATCACCGACACCGACACCGTGCTCGGCCGCTTGCAGGAGATGCAGGCATGAGCGCACGCCTGACGCCGCTGCCGATGACCACGCTGATCACCACCGACCTGATCGGCATCACCCGTGGCCGCTCGTTCCCCACCGATGAACTGGAGCATTACCAAGCCACCGGTTGCGGCTGGGTGCCGGCCAACAGCGCGTTGACGCCACAGGACATCATTGCCTCGACCAATCCGTGGGGTGCTTACGGTGACTTGCGGCTGATTCCTGATCTGAGCAGCCGCGTCACCGTCAGCAATGGCCCAGACGTTAACGCCCCGGCCCTGGACTTCATCCACGGCGATATCCGCGAAACCGACGGCCGCCCGTGGGGCGCCTGCCCGCGCACGTTATTGCGTGACGAAATCGAACGCTATCGCGATGTGCTGGGCCTGCAGGTCAACGCGGCGTTCGAACACGAATTCAACCTGCACGCCGGGTCCGCCGAGCATCTGGCATTCTCGCTCCAGGCCCAGCGTCAGGGCGCCGAGTTCGGCGGCTGGCTGCTCAGTGCCCTGCGCGCCGGCGGGGTCGAGCCGGAGATGTTTCTGCCCGAGTACGGCAAGCACCAGTACGAAGTCACCTGTCGCCCGACCCTCGGCGTGGCGGCGGCTGATCGCGCGGTAAACGTGCGCGAGATCAGCCGCGAGATCGCCCGGCAACTGGGCCTCGACTTGAGCTTTGCGCCGAAAACCCAGGCCGACGCAGTGTGTAACGGTGTGCATCTGCACGTCAGCCTGCTCGATCTGGACGGCCAGCCAATGCTTTACGACGCTGGCACGCGTAACGGCCTGTCGGGCCTCGGTCAACACTGGGCGGCGGGTATCCTGCATTATCTGCCGGCGCTGTGTGCGTTTACCGCGCCGACGCCGGTGTCCTACGAGCGCCTGCAGCCGCATCACTGGAGCGCGTCCTACGCGTGTCTGGGTCAGCAAAACCGCGAAGCGGCGCTGCGCATTTGCCCGACCGTGAGTCTGGGCGGCAAGTCCGTCGCCCGGCAGTTCAATGTTGAATTTCGCGCGATGGACGCCACCGCTTCACCGCATCTGGCCATGGCCGCGCTGCTGATCGCCGGACGGCTGGGCATCGAACAGCGTCTGGCGCTGAACGCGATCACCGATGAAATCCCCGATTCACTCAACGACGAGCAACGCAAGGCCCGGGGCATCGTCGCCCTGCCCGCCTCGCTGGCCCAGGCGCTGGATTGCCTGCGCAACAGCCCCGCGTTCACCGAATGGCTGCCCAAGCCCTTGCTCGATACGTATTACGCCCTGAAAACCGAGGAACTGGCGCTGACGGACCAGCTCTCGCCCGCTGACTTGTGTGAACACTATGCACGCCTGTACTGAATCCACCGAGCTGGGGTTGTACACCCGACCGGCCTACAACCTGATCCGCGAGCATTCGCCACACCCGTTGATTCTGGTGTGCGAACACGCCAGTCGCTACATTCCCGCCGCCCTGAATAACCTGGGCCTGGACGATGCTGCTGCACAGGAACACATCGCCTGGGACATCGGCGCTCTGCAATTGGCCGAACGGCTTTCCGAGCAACTGGGCGCCACCTTGCTGAGTGCCAATTACTCGCGACTGCTGATCGACCTGAACCGGCCGCGACATGCCGCCGACAGCATCCCGGCGCAAAGCGAAATCTATCAGGTGCCAGGCAACCGCGAACTCGACGAAGCCACTCGCGAATACCGCCGGCAGATGCTGTTCAAACCGTTCCACGCGCGTTTGCAAACGTTGATCGACGCGCGCATTGCCCAAGGGCAACCTGTGCGCGTGGTTGGCATTCACAGTTTTACCCCGGTGTATTACGGCCAGCCGCGAACGCTGGAAGCCGGCGTGCTGTTCGGCCAGGCCAAGGCCTATGCCCAACGCCTGCTCGACGGGCTCGAAGCGCATCCGCTGAAAGTGGCCGGCAATCAGCCCTACCGCATCGACCCGCTGGGCGACATGACCGTGCCGGTGCATGGCGACGCCCGTGGCCTCGACTCGGTGCTGATCGAGGTGCGCAACGACTTGCTGCGCAGCCCTGAAGCCGTGTCGCGCTGGGCCGGTTACCTCGCACCCTTGCTGTAATCAGAATGGCTGTAAAGAAACACCGCTGACGCTGTAAACGACGGACCGAAAACAACTAAAACGACCGATTGGCTGACAAGGAGGTAGGCTTCATGGAAATTGAACAATTCGGCTACAAGCAAGAGCTCAAACGTAGCCTGACGCTGACCGATCTGGTGGTGTACGGGATGATCTTCATGATCCCCATCGCCCCGTTCGGTGTGTATGGCTACGTCAACGCCGAGGCGCCGGGCATGGTGCCGCTGGCTTACATCATCGGCATGGTGGCGATGCTGTTCACCGCGCTGAGCTACGGCAGCATGGCCAAGGCCTTTCCGATCGCCGGCTCGGTGTATTCCTACGCGCAACGCGGGCTGCATCAACATGTCGGGTTCATCGCCGGCTGGCTGATGCTGCTTGATTACCTGCTGATTCCGCCGCTGCTCTATGTTTATGCGGCCATGGCGTTAAACCATTTGTATCCGGACATTCCGAAGGTCGGCTTCATCCTGGCATTCCTGGTCAGCGCGACCTTCGTCAACCTGCGCGGCATCACCTTTACCGCGCGCATGAACATCATCTTTCTGCTGGCGCAACTGGTGGTGCTGGGGATTTTCCTGTTCTACGCATGGAACGCCCTGCACAACGGCGGCGGCAACGGCGAGCTGACGCTGGCTCCGCTGTATCACCCTGAAACGTTCAATTTCGCCCTGCTGATGCAAGCCGTGTCGATTGCCGTGCTGTCGTTCCTCGGCTTTGACGCCATCTCTACCCTCGCCGAAGAAATCAAGGGCGACCCAGGCAAGAGCGTCGGCAAAGCAGCGCTGATCACATTGGTGGTGATGGGTGTGATTTTCGTTGCGCAAACCTGGATCGCTACCGATCTGGCAGCGGGCATGGGTTTCAAATCCGCCGACACCGCGTTCTATGAAATTGCCGAACTCGCCGCCGGCAGCTGGCTCGCGACCCTGACCGCGGTGGCCACGGCGCTGGCCTGGGGTGTGGCGGTGGCCATTACCTCGCAAGCCGCGGTGTCGCGCCTGCTGTTCGGCATGGCCCGCGACGGCAAATTGCCGAAAGTGCTGGCCAAGGTGCACCCGAAACACAACACGCCGTACCTGAGCATTTATCTGGTGGCCGTGCTGTCGCTGGTGATCTGCTACCTGTTCATCAATTCGGTCGACACCCTGACCTCGCTGGTCAACTTCGGCGCACTGAGCGGTTTCATGCTGCTGCACCTTACCGTGATCAACTACTACTGGCGTCGGCAGAAGTCGGGGCAGATCGTGCGCCATCTGCTCTGCCCGGTGGTCGGCTTCATCATCGTCGCGGCCATCATGTACAACATGGGCGTCGATGCACAGAAACTCGGCCTGATCTGGATTGCCCTGGGTCTGGTGTACCTGTTCTTCCTCAACAAATTCGGGGCCAGCACCGCGCTGCCGGATCCGAGCAACGGCTGACAAGAAAAAGAGCAGCGTCTGACAACGAATCAGGCGACTGCCGATTTATTGCGTGGAAACCGACAGTGATAGTCAGGTTCGGCGCCATCGCCGAACCTTTTGATACAGGAGTACATCCATGCTGGTCTTACGCCCGGTCGAGCAGACTGACCTGCCCCAGCTCCAACAATTGGCCCGCGACAGCCTGCTGGGCGTGACCTCCTTGCCGGACGACAGCGAACGCCTGGGCGAGAAAATCGCCGCGTCCATCGCCTCGTTTGCCAGCGCTGCGGCGGCGCATGGCCCGGAGAGCTATTGCTTCGTGCTCGAAGACCTCGACAGCCAGCGCTTGCGCGGCTGCTCGGAAATCCTCGCCACCGCTGGCTACGACGAGCCGTTCTACAGCCTGCGCAACCGCCATTTCACCAGCGCATCGCGGGAGCTGAACATCGAACACGGCGTGCCGGCGCTGTCGCTGTGCCACGACCTCAACGATCACACCCTGCTGCGCGGCTTCCACATCGACGCGGCGCTGGTGCACACGCCATTTTCCGAGTTGCTGTCACGGGCACGACTGCTGTTCATCGCTGCCCACGCCCCGCGCTTTGCCGAAGCGGTGATCACCGAAATCGTCGGTTACAGCGATGCGGACGGGCATTCGCCGTTCTGGGATGCGCTGGGCAAGCATTTCTTCGACCTGCCCTACGCCGAAGCCGAACGTTTGTGTGGCCTGCAGAGCCGGCGGTTTCTCGCCGAACTGATGCCGCAATACCCGATCTACGTGCCAATGCTGCCGCCCGCAGCGCAGGCATGTATCGGTCGCGTCCATCCAGACGGTCAGGAGGCGTTCGATATCCTCGAGCGTGAGGGATTCGAGACCAACAGCTACATCGATCTGTTCGATGCCGGCCCGACTCTTTACGCGCGCACGGCGAACATTCGATCGATTGCGCACAGCCAGATCGTCCGCGTGCGGCAAGAGGCACACGTCGATGCGCGAGGCCGTTTTCTGTTGAGCAACGATGCGCTGCAGGGTTTTCGCGCCATCGTCGCCGAACTGGATTACCAATCCGATCAACCGCTGTCCCTCAGCCCGGCCCTGTGCGCGGCGCTGAACGTGACTGATGGCAGCCCGGTCCGGCTGATTGCCCTGTGAATCCCGCTCGGATCCACAGCCAACGACAACGCCCGAACAGGCGCGCAGAAGGAGTTACACGATGATTGTCCGCCCGGTGAAAGTCAGCGATCTGCCCGCCTTGATGACCCTGGTGCAACAGGCCGGCCCGGGGTTCACCACATTGCCGGCCAATGAAGAGCGCTTGGCCCATCGCGTGCGCTGGGCGCAACGGGCATTTGCCGAACAGCTGGAACGCGCCGACGCCGACTATCTGTTTGTACTCGAAGACGACGAGATGCGCGTGGTCGGCGTCAGCGCAATGACCGGTGCGGTCGGCCTGCGTGAGCCCTGGTACAACTACCGGGTCGGGTTAACGGTCAGTTCGGCCCCTGATCTGGGCATCCAGCGGCAGATTCCGACGCTGTTCCTCAACAACGAACTGACTGGCCAGTCGGAACTGTGTTCGTTGTTTCTGAGCCATGACCACCGTCTGGGCAGCAATGGGCGTCTGCTCTCGCTCGGGCGCCTGTTGTTCGCTGCCGAATTCCCCCACCTGTTCGGCGAAAAAATGATTGCCGAGCTGCGCGGCAGCGCCGACGAACAAGGCTGTTCGCCGTTCTGGGACAGTCTCGGTCGGCATTTTTTCCAGATGGATTTCAGCCATGCCGACCACTTGTCCGGCATGGGCAACAAGGCTTTTATCGCCGAACTGATGCCGCGCCAGCCGCTGTACACCTGCATGCTCACCGAAGCAGCCCAGGCCGCCATCGGTCAGCCGCACCCGAACACCGAGCCGGCGCTGAAAATCCTCCAGGCCGAAGGATTTACCCACAAAGGCTACATCGATATTTTTGACGGCGGCCCGGTCATCGAAGCACCGCTGCGCAATATCCGCACTGTGCGAGACAGCGTTGAGCTGACCTTGAGCCTGGGCAGCCCGGACGAACAGGCACCGTTATGGCTGATTCACAATCGTCGGCTGGAAAACTGCCGCATCACCGTGGCCCATGCACGGCGGGTCGGCAGCAGCCTGATGATCGATCGCCTCACGGCCAAACGCCTGCAACTGCAACCAGGCAATTCAGTGCGGGCAGTCGCGCTGCCGAATCAACAGCAACAGGCGGTGGCGGCTTAATCATTGCCACCGCCAGGGTAAATCCTTTCAGCAAAACGCAGCTCAAGCATGCTGCCTGCGCAAATTCGTCATGATCATTGACCCATTCGCGTGATAGCCTTTTCATTCTTCGGCGTTGACACATTTGTTCAAGCCGTTCCATTCCTTTGTATTGGTGGAACTCGAATGACCAGGCTTTCTCATCAAGACTTGCGCCGTAACTTCCGTCAGTTGCTGGCCTCCGACACCTGCTACCACACGGCCTCGGTGTTTGACCCGATGTCTGCGCGCATCGCCGCCGATCTCGGTTTTGAAGTGGGCATTCTCGGCGGTTCCGTGGCCTCGTTGCAGGTCCTCGGCGCCCCGGACTTTGCCCTGATCACCCTCAGCGAATTCGCCGAACAAGCCACCCGAATCGGCCGCGTTGCCCAGTTGCCAGTGATCGCCGATGCCGACCACGGCTACGGCAACGCCCTCAATGTGATGCGGACCATTGTTGAACTGGAACGTGCCGGCGTCGCCGCCCTGACCATCGAAGACACCCTGCTGCCGGCGCAATTCGGCCGCAAATCCACCGACCTGATCACCGTCGCCGAAGGCGTCGGCAAGATCCGCGCGGCGCTGGAAGCCCGGGTCGACACGGAAATGGCCATCATCGCCCGCACCAACGCCGGCATCCTGCCGAACCAGGAAATCATCAGCCGCACCCGCCAATACCAGGCGGCGGGCGCCGATGGCATTTGCATGGTCGGCGTACAGGATTTCGATCAGCTCGAGCAGATCGCCGAACACCTGACCGTGCCGCTGATGCTGGTGACCTACGGCAACCCGGCGCTGCGCGACGACAAACGCCTGGCCGAACTTGGCGTGCGCGTGACCATCGACGGGCATGGTGCTTACTTTGCAGCGATCAAAGCGACCTACGACAGCCTGCGCGAACAGCGGCAGATCTTTACCCAGGCCGCAGACCTCAGCGCGACGGAATTGACCCACACTTATACCCAGCCGGAGGAATACATTCTCTGGGCCAAGGAGTACATGAGCGTCAAGGAGTGATGCCCGAAACAAAAGCCCCTCACCCTGGCCCTCTCCCAGAGGGAGAGGGAACTGATTGGGGGATGTTCTGGATTTGCGCCGACGTGTGACACCGCACTAATGATCGTTCCCACGCGCAGCAAAGGAATGCAGCCCGGGACGCTCTGCGTCCCAGCCAAAGCCGAACGCGGAGCGTCCGTAGAGGCATTCCCACGCAGAGCGTGGGAACGATCGCCCTTCACCGCGGCTTGGCCAACTCCATGATCATCCGCGACAACAGATAAATCCGCGGCGCCACGCTCGCCACTTCGGCGTATTCCTCCGGCGTATGGATATTGCCGCCAACAATGCCGAAGCCATCCAGCGTCGGCGTGCCGACCCCGGCCGACAAACTCGCATCCGCCGCGCCCCCACTGCCCTCTTCTGTCAGTTTGCGGCCGATCTCGCCGTAGATGCCTTGGGCCATGGCCATCAGGCGATCCGACTCGGGCGTCTGCGGCATTGGTGGCAAGCCACGTTGCAAGGAGGTCTTCACTTCGGTTTCAGCAATCAGCTTGTCCTGGGAAACCCGCGCCAGGTCTTTTTCGATCCGGTCGAACTCTTCGGGCACCGCCGCGCGCACGTCAGCCTTGGCGGTGGCTTGATCGGGAATCACGTTGGTGCGATCGCCGGCCTTGAGCACGGTGAAGTTGATGGTGGTTTTCTTCTGTTCATCGCCGAGCTTGCCCAATTGAAGAATCTGGTGCGCTGCTTCCATGGCGGCGTTGCGCCCCAGTTCTGGCGCGACACCGGCGTGCGCGGCTTTGCCCTTGACCTCGACCAGCGCCGTCGCGCTGCCCTTGCGCCACACCACCAGGCCATCGGCCGGGCGGCCAGGCTCGAGGTTGAGGGTCACGTCGTGCTGTTTGGCGGTTTTCTTGATCAGGTCGGTGGCGACGTCCGAACCGGTTTCTTCGCTGGCGTCGAGCAGAAAGGTGATTTGCGCGTAGTCCTTGAAATCAAGGTTCTTCAGCACCTTCAGTGCATAAATCCCGGCGACGATACCGCCCTTGTCATCCATCACCCCCGGCCCGTAGGCGCGGCCATCCTTGATGTGAAACGGCCGCTCGGCCGCCGAGCCTTCCTTGAAAACGGTATCCATGTGCGCCATCAGCAGGATCTTCGCCTTGCCGGTGCCTTTCAGCGTGGCCAGTACATGGTTGGATTTATCCGGCGTATTCGGCACCAACTCGATCGTCGCGCCGAGCTTTTTCAGCTCGTCGATGGCGATGTCGCTGACTTGCTTGAGGCCGGGTTCGTAACCGGAACCCGAGTCGATATTGACCAGCCGCTCGAGCAGCTTCAGCGCTTCGGGCTGGTACTGCTCGGCATCGGCGAGCACTTGTTTGTGCGGTTCGGCGAAGGCGCCGGTGGCGGCGAGGGTCAGAGACAGGCCGAGGCTGGCGGCCAACAGGGAGCGAGGAAATGAGAACGTCATGAAGCGGTCCTTGTTTCGCGTACGGGGACTTTAACCGTACCCGACATCGGCGCAAGGCTCTACACCGGATGCGACACTGATCTAACCAACGCCACAACCCCCCTGTAGGAGCGAGCCTGCTCGCGATGGCGTTGTGTCAGTCGACATCGATACCAGCTGACACGACGCCATCGCGAGCAGGCTCACTCCTACAAGGGATTTGTTGCACGCATTCAGACCGAATCGAGCACCGCCTGTCGAGGCTGCTCGTCGCAATTGCAGATCACCCGATTGCGCCCGCTCGCCTTGGCTTCGTACAACGCCTGATCGGCCTCATTGAGCCAGCGCATGGCGTCGGCATGCGTTGGATCGTAGGCCGCCAGGCCGATGCTCAAACTGACTTCAAGCGCCGGATTCTGCTCGTAGCCCAGCGTCGCGAAACGCTCGCGCAACGCCTCCATGGCCTGGGCGGCGTTGAACAGTGGCAGTTCGGGCAGGATCACGCAGAATTCATCGCCGCCGTAGCGCCCGGCCACATCCGTCGCGCGCAGGTTGTGCTTGAGCAATTTGCTCAACTGGCGCAACACGATATCGCCCGCGACATGACCATAGGTGTCGTTGATCGTCTTGAAGTGATCGATGTCGATCAACGCAATCGCCGCGCCCTGCTGCTGGCGTCTACAACGTTGAAACGCAATCTCCAGTTGATCCTTCCAGGCGCCATGATTGAGCAGCCCGGTGAGACTGTCGGTGCGGCTCAGGGCAAGCAGTTCACGTTTATGTCGGCCAAGGTTGTAGGCCTGACGAAAGCAGATCCAGCCCAGTGCCAACGGATACAGCAGCAATAACGGGAAACAGGCATACATCTGTGCAGGCGAAGTTTGCGGGACGAATGCCGGGGCAAACACCGCCAGGCCGACGAACACCCCTAGCAATTGCGCCGCAGAGCCCGCCATTAGAAAGCGTGCGCCGCCGATCGCGACGTTGTTCATCGCCATCATTGAAATGGTCACCGCCGTGGGCAATGGATTGAAATGCATGGCGGCGACCCAGAAGCCACCGAAAAAGGCATCGATCAACAGATTTCGATGTTCAGCGTGATAGGGAACGCTGGAGCGGCGCGCCCATTGAAACGCCAGGTGCGGCCAGACCAGGCCGTTGAACAACATCAATGCCCAGACCCACAGCGGCGGATCCAGCGCATACATCGCCACGGACATACACAGCAGCCCAAGCAACAGCCCGAGGATTCGCGACGTATAAAGCCTCCTGGCTAATGAAAGTCCCTTTCCTCCGGCATTTCCCATAAGGACCTCGACCCCGCACTCCGCTGTGCGGACGTGGTGGGAGTCTATCAGGGCGACGTTAAATAGCCATCACCGGCCAGCGGGCTGAATGCCGCAACATCAGAGGCGCGCACAAGGCAAATATTTGGCTATACATGAAAGGAGGGAAATGGAAAAACAACTATAAGAAGGAGGCCCATGCGCAGCTTTCAGGTGTTGATCATCGGCAGCGGTTTCGGCGGCCAGTGTGCGGCGGTCAACCTGCTCAAGGCCGGGATCGACGATTTTCGCCTGCTGGAGAGACGGGACTTTTTCGGCGGTACCTGGTGCCAGAACACCTACCCCGGCGCCGCAGTGGACGTGCCGTCGCCGCTGTATTCACTGTCGTTCGCGCCTTACCGCTGGTCGCAGATGTTCGCCGGCCAAGCCGAGCTGCAGCGCTATACCAAGCACGTCATCGAGCAGTTCGGTTTGCGTTACCGCGTCGAGCTGGAAGCCAATGTCGAACGTGTCGAATGGGACGAGTCGGAAAAACGCTGGGCCGTGCATACCAGCCGCAAAGGCATCTTCCATGCACAATTTCTGATCAACGCCAGCGGACCGCTAAGCCAACCGGTGATCCCGGACTTCCCCGGCCGGGATCGCTTTCAAGGCAAGACTTTTCATACAAACAACTGGGACCACAGCTACGACTATCGCGGTAAACGCGTGGCCATCGTTGGCAGTGGCGCCAGCGCGGTCCAGGTGATTCCGGCGATAGCGCCGCAGGTCGAGCATTTGCACGTATTCCAGCGCACACCACATTGGGTGCTGCCGCGCGCCGATCGCCCATTCGGCCCCGTACAACGCTGGCTGCTGGGTCGCAAACCCGCCTACAAACTGCTGCGCTGGCTGATCTACTGGCAGTTCGAAACCCGTGTCATCGCTTTCAAATACTCGAAACCGGCGATCCATATGGTGCAGCAGCACGCTCTGCGCTTTCTCAAGCGTCAGGTACCGGACCCAATCTTGCGGGAAAAACTCGTCCCGGACTTCACCATCGGCTGCAAACGCGTGCTGGTCTCAAGTAGCTACTACCCGACATTGAGCCGCCCGAACGTCACATTGCACAGCCGCGAACAAGGCATCGCGTCAATCGACGAAACCGGGATCAACACCGCAGACGGTCAGCATGTCGACGCGGATCTGATCGTCTGGTCGACCGGTTACGACGCCACTGACGGGGTGATTTCCTACCCGGTCAGCGGAAAAAACGCCGTGCAACTCAGCGATGTCTGGGCCGAATATCCGCGCGCCTATCTGGGCACCAGCCTGCCGGACTTCCCCAACCTGTTTATCGTCACCGGGCCGAACACCGGCATCGGCCACACCTCGGCGCTGTTCATCATCGAAGCGCAGATGAACTACATCATCGATTGCATCCGCACCGTGCGCGACCAAGGCTTGCGCAGCATCGAAGTTCGCCGCGATGCAGAACGTACCTACACTGCAATGATCCACCGGGAAATGCAGCGCACGGTGTGGAAGTCCGGTGGTTGCCACAGTTGGTATCAAAGCCAGAGCGGTCATGTGATCGCCATGTTTCCCGGCTTCAGTTTCAGCTATTACCGTTTGACCCGGGCGCTGAAACCCGCCGACCACATTTTGTCCTGAACACGTAAAAGGAAGACGTCGATGCTTTTGCTGTTTGTCGCCCTCGCGGTTTTCGTGGCCTGGAGCTGGTTGAGTTATCCGGCGGTCGGGCACTGGCTGTACGACCTGAGCATGGCCATCGAGGCCAGGTTGTACAAGTTGCACAAGATCGAAGTGCCGATTGCCGAGATGACGGTGTCGACCTGGCAGGGCGGGCCGTACGAAGCGGCCAGTGCGATCCTGATGCTGCACGGATTCAGCGCCGACAAGAATCTGTGGCTGCGCTTCTCCCGGCATTTTGTTCGGCAGTATCGGGTGATCATTCCGGATTTGCCCGGCCATGGTGAGACCGGCTTCAAGGCCGGTGGTGGTTTTGATATTCCGCTGCAAGCCAAGCGCATGATCCAGTTGCTCGATGTCTGCGGCGTGGAAAAAGTGCATGTGATCGGCAATTCGATGGGCGGTTATCTGGCGGCGTGGCTGGCGGCAACTTATCCGGACCGAATCGCCTCGCTGGCGCTGATCGATCCGGCGGGCGTCACCGCGCCCGAGGCCAGCGACATGGAGCGGCATCTGGCGCGCGGGCACAATCCGTTTCTGGTCAATTCGCGCGAAGAGTTTCGCTATCTGTATGCAATGACCATGGCCTCACCGCCCTGGGTGCCGAAAGTGGTGCTCGACGCCATCGCCCAGCGCTACGTGCAGCAACGCGATGAACTGGAAGAAATTTTCCGCGACTTCCGCGCCAGCCCGCCGATGGAGCCGAAGCTGGCCGAAATTCGCTGCCCGGCGTTGTTGCTGTGGGGGCGCAAGGATCGCCTGATCGACGTGAGCAGCGTGCCGGTCTGGAGCAAGGGCATCGCCAATTTGCGCGTGGACGTCTGGGACCACGTCGGGCACATGCCGATGGTCGAGGAGCCGACGAACAGCGCACGCCTGTATCAGACGTTTCTCGAAAGCCAGCGATGACAACTTCCCCTGATTGTCCTGGTCCTGATCGTTCCCACGCTCTGCGTGGGAATGCAGCCCGTGACGCTCCGCGTCACTGGACGCAGAGCGTCCCCAGAGGTATTCCCACGCGGAAGCGTGGGAACGAGCAGCGGCGGGGCCTGGAGCTGAGATGAACATTCTCTACGACGAGCGCCTCGACGGCCCGCTGCCGCAGGTGAACAAGGCCGAACTGCTCAAGGCACTGCAACGGGCCGTGCCTGATCTCGACCTGCTGTGGCGCGAGGAGGAACTGAAACCTTACGAATGCGACGGTCTCTCCGCCTACCGCACCACGCCAATGCTGGTCGCCCTGCCCCGGCGTCTCGATCAGGTGCAGAGCCTGCTGAAACTTTGCCACGCGCAGAACGTCCCGGTGGTCGCGCGTGGTGCCGGCACCGGTTTGTCCGGCGGCGCCTTGCCGCTGGAACAGGGTGTGCTGCTGGTGATGGCGCGGTTCAACAATATTCTGCAGATCGATCCCGCCGCCCGCACCGCGCGGGTTCAGCCGGGTGTACGCAACCTGGCGATCTCTCAGGCAGCCGCGCCGTTTGGCCTGTACTACGCGCCGGATCCGTCCTCGCAAATCGCCTGTTCGATTGGCGGCAATGTCGCCGAAAACGCCGGGGGCGTGCATTGCCTCAAGTACGGCCTGACCGTGCACAACCTGCTGAAAATCGAAGTGCTGAGCATCGAAGGCGAACGCCTGACCCTGGGCTCCGAGGCTCTGGATTCGGCGGGTTTCGATTTGCTCGCGCTGTTCACCGGCTCTGAAGGCCTGCTGGGGATCATCACCGAAGTCACGGTCAAATTGCTGCCCAGGCCGCAAGTGGCGAAAGTCCTGCTGGCGAGTTTCGATTCGGTGGAAAAGGCTGGCCGCGCGGTGGCCGAAATCATCGCTGCCGGAATCATTCCCGGCGGCCTGGAAATGATGGACAACCTGGCCCTCCGCGCCGCCGAAGACTTCATTCACGCCGGTTACCCGGTCGATGCCGAGGCCATTCTGCTGTGCGAACTCGATGGCGTCGAAGCCGATGTGCATGACGATTGCCAGCGAGTGCGCGAGGTCATGCTCGCCGCGGGTGCGACTGAAGTGCGTCAGGCGCAAGACGAAGCCGAGCGCGTGCGTTTCTGGGCCGGACGCAAGAATGCCTTCCCGGCGATCGGCCGTTTGTCGCCGGACTATTACTGCATGGACGGCACCATCCCGCGCCGCGAATTGCCCGGTGTCCTGCAAGGTATCGCCAGACTCAGCGAAGAGTACGGTTTGCGTGTCGCCAACGTCTTTCATGCCGGCGACGGCAACATGCACCCGCTGATCCTGTTCGACGCCAATCAACCAGGCGAACTGCAGCGCGCCGAAGCCTTGGGCGGCAAGATCCTTGAACTGTGCGTGCAAGTCGGCGGCAGCATTACCGGCGAGCACGGTGTCGGCCGCGAGAAAATCAATCAGATGTGCGCGCAATTCAACAGTGACGAACTGCGCCTGTTCCATGCAGTAAAAGCGGCGTTCGACCCGCAAGGCCTGCTCAACCCCGGCAAGAACATCCCGACCCTGCACCGCTGCGCCGAGTTTGGCGCCATGCATATTCATGCCGGGCAACTGCCCTTCCCCGAGCTGGAGCGTTTCTGATGGCCGATTTCGACGGCGCCAGCGCCCTGCTCGATCAGGTCAACGCCGCACGCGCCAATCGCACACCGTTGAAAATCCAGGGTGGCAACAGCAAGGCGTTTCTCGGTCGCGAGGTGGCGGGCGAAATACTCGACACTCGTGCCCACTGCGGCATCGTGCGCTACGAACCGACCGAACTGGTGATCACCGCGCGCGCGGGGACGCCGTTATCGGCGTTGCTGGCGGCGCTGGATAACGCCGGGCAGATGCTGCCATGCGAACCGCCGGCATTTGCCGATAGCGCCACCGTCGGCGGGATGATCGCCTCTGGTTTATCGGGCCCGCGCCGGCCGTGGTCAGGCTCGGTACGCGACTTCGTGCTCGGCACGCGAGTCATCACCGGCCTCGGTCAGCACTTGCGTTTTGGCGGCGAAGTGATGAAAAACGTCGCCGGCTACGACCTGTCACGGCTGCTGGCCGGCAGTTTTGGTTGCCTTGGCGTGCTCACCGAAGTCTCGCTGAAGGTCCTGCCCAAACCGCGTCAATGCCTGAGCATTCGCCTGGATATCGACTGTGCTCGTGCCTTGGGCAAACTCGCCGAATGGGGCCAGCAACCGCTGCCGATCAGTGCGGCGTGTCACGATGGCCAGAGTCTGTATCTGCGCCTTGAGGGTGGCGAGGGTTCGGTAACTGCGGCGCATCAACGCCTCGGTGGCGAGCTGTTGGACTCGATTTTCTGGCGTGACCTGAACGAGCATCGCCTGGCCTTTTTCGATGAGGGCCTGCCGTTGTGGCGTCTGTCGCTACCGAACAATCTCGGCCCGCTGGAGCTGCCCGGCGAGCAATTGATCGACTGGGCCGGTGCGCAACGCTGGCTGAAATCTGCCAGCGCGGAAATTCACACCTTGGCCCAATCGCTGGGCGGCCATGCCACCTGTTTCAGCCACGGTGTCAGTGACACACCGTTCCAGCCGTTGGCGCCGACGCTGTTGCGCTATCACCGCCAGCTCAAGGCGCAACTCGATCCGCAAGGGCTGTTCAATCCCGGGCGGATGTACGCGGAGTTCTAGCCATGCAAACCACTCTGAGCGAGAAAGCGCGACAGCTGCCCCGAGCCGCCGAGGCGGAAAAGATTCTGCGCACCTGCGTACATTGCGGCTTTTGCAACGCGACCTGTCCGACTTATCAACTGCTCGGCGATGAACTCGACGGACCGCGCGGGCGGATTTATCTGATCAAGCAAGTGCTCGAAGGCGCGCCGGCGACTGCACAAACGCAATTGCATCTGGACCGCTGCCTGTCCTGCCGCAATTGCGAAACCACCTGCCCGTCCGGCGTCGACTATCACAACCTGCTCGACATCGGCCGTGCGGTGGTCGATCAAGCCGTGCCGCGCCCGCCGGCTCAGCGGCTGTTGCGTGAGGGCCTGCGGGCCTTGGCGCCGAATCCGCGCGTGTTCAAAAGCCTGCTGCGGGTAGGCGCGACGTTTCGCCCGTTGTTGCCGCGCTTGCTGGAAAGCAAACTGCCGCATCCTGTGTCAGTCACTAATTTGCGCCCTGCCCCAAGGCATGCGCGCCGCGTGTTGCTGCTTGAAGGCTGCGTGCAACCGGGACTGTCGCCGAACACCAATGATGCAACGGCGCGGGTGCTGGACAGACTCGGCATCAGCGTTATTCCGGTTACGGAGGCCGGATGTTGCGGCGCGCTGGATTATCACCTCGATGCCCAGAGCAAAGGCCTCGACCGCGCCCGGCAAAATATCGATGCGTGGTGGCCGCACCTGCAGAACGGCGCCGAAGCGATCGTGCAAACCGCCAGCGGCTGCGGCGCGTTCATCAAGGATTACGGACATTTGCTGGCGGACGATCCGGCTTATGCAGCCAAGGCGCGGCAGATCAGCGAGCGGACGCTGGATCTGGTGCAGATCCTCGCGCAGGAACCGCTGGAACAGGTGTGCGCCGCCAGTGAACAACGAATCGCCGTGCATTGCCCGTGTACCTTGCAACACGCGCTGAAACTCGGCGGCGCGGTGGAGTCGGTGTTGACGCGCCTCGGATTCAATCTCACTGCCGTACCGGACGGCCATTTGTGTTGCGGCTCGGCGGGCACCTATTCGCTGACGCAACCCGTGCTGGCCCGGCAACTGCGCGACAACCGTCTCAACGCGCTGGAGAGCGGCCGGCCGCAATTGATCGTCACTTCCAACGTCGGCTGCCAGAGCCATCTGGCCAGCGCCGGTCGTACCCGCGTGTTGCACTGGATCGAACTGGTGGATCAGTCGTTGGCAGAATGAAGTTCGTAGGATTCTTCGTTTGCCCGCGTAGGCGAAGGCTGCGATCTTTTCTGCTATCCATTCCGTGACCTGGCAGGAATTTTTTTCATGACCGTGCAGCCGTTTGTCAGCCCCGACCTGATCCGCCAACGCTTCTCCAAAGCGATGTCCGACATGTACCGCGAAGAAGTGCCGCTGTACGGTGCGCTGATGCAATTGGTGGAGCAGACCAACCGCGATGTGCTGGCTAATCAACCCGACATAGCCCGGCAACTGCACAGCACCGGAGAATTCGAACGACTGGACATGGAACGCCACGGCGCCATCCGCGTCGGCACCGCCACCGAACTGGCCACCCTCGCCCGCCTGTTTGCGGTAATGGGCATGCAACCGGTGGGCTATTACGACCTGACGCCGGCGGGTGTTCCGGTGCATTCGACGGCGTTTCGCGCAGTGCATGAAGACGCCTTACAGCTCAGCCCGTTTCGCGTGTTCACCTCGCTACTGCGCCTGGAGCTGATTGAAGATCCCGACGTGCGCGCCTTTGCCGAATCGGTGCTGGCTCGGCGTTCAATTTTTACCCCGCAAGCATTGCGCCTGATCGCCCAGGCTGAAACCGCGGGCGGGCTGAATGAAAGCGAGGCCGAGGCATTCGTCCTACAGGCACTGGAAACCTTTCGCTGGCACCACAGCGCCACCGTCACCGCCGCGCAATACCAGACGCTGAGCGCGCAGCACCGTTTGATCGCCGACGTGGTCGCCTTCAAAGGTCCGCACATCAACCACCTGACCCCGCGTACGCTGGACATCGATAGCGTGCAGGAGCAAATGCCCAAGCATGGCATCACGCCCAAAGCAGTGATTGAAGGCCCACCGCGCCGGCAATGTCCGATCCTGCTGCGCCAGACCAGTTTCAAGGCACTGGACGAGCCGATCGCCTTCACCGATCAGCAGCAGGCTCGCGGCAGTCACAGCGCGCGCTTCGGCGAAATAGAACAACGCGGCGCCGCACTGACGCCCAAGGGCCGCGCGCTGTATGACCGCTTGCTGAATGCGGCGCGGGATGAACTGGGCGAATTCCCCAATGAAGGCAACGCCGCACGCTACAACGCGTTGATGACTCAGCACTTTGGCGAATTCCCTGACAGCGTCGAGGGCATGCGCGAACAAGGGCTGGCGTATTTTCGTTATTTCGCTACGGAAAAAGGCAGGGCGGCCAGCGGACTCGGCGAGTCTTCGCTGGAGGATTTGTTGCGCGAGGACTATGTGAAAGCTGAACCACTGGTGTACGAAGATTTCCTGCCGGTGAGTGCGGCGGGGATTTTTCAGTCAAACCTCGGGGATGCCGCGCAGACGCACTATGGCGAGCATTCCAACCGCCAGGCGTTCGAACAAGCGCTCGGACGCGCGACCATTGACGAGTTGGGTTTGTATGCCGAGACGCAACAGCGCTCGATCGATGAATGCGCTGCGGTATTGCGGATTAAATTGCGCTGATTCCGGGGAACCCACAAATCCCCTGTAGGAGCGAGCCTGCTCGCGATAGCGGTGTATCAGCCACCAAGGATTTGCTCGAACCGACGCCATCGCGAGCAGGCTCACTCCTACAGGTTTTGTGGTGGATTAATGCTCCGCGGCAACGCGCATGTCGACGGGCAGCGCGATACCCGCAAATTAAGCTTCGCCTAAGCTTCCCTCGCTAGCATCGCGCCTCATGAACCCTGTCGTCATGAGCCGTGAATGAATTCTTCCGAAATGCAAGCCTTCGATTTCTCCAGCCAGCCGCCAGCGAACTTCAGCCTGGTCCTAGTCAATTACAAAACCGCTGACATTACCCGGATGTGCCTCGAACTGCTGCGTGAGCACGTTCAGGCGCAGCGCATTCCGGTGTGGGTGGTGGATAACGATTCGGCGGATGCCAGCCTCGATTACTTGCGCTCGCTGGACTGGATCAATTTGATCGAGCGTCCGTCGCCGGGCAAGGAAGCGGGACATATTGCCCATGGCAAGGCGCTGGATCTGGCCTTGGCCAAAGTTGAAACCGATTATCTGTTTTTGCTGCATACGGACACTTTCGTCTACGACAAGGAAGTGTTTTCGATGATGATGCGCGAATGCGCCAAGTCGCCGGACATGGCGGCGGTGGGTTGTGTCGAACAACTCAACCGCGGATTACTGCGCGATACGTGGCGGTTAACTTCGCGATTCTGCAAGCACCACATTCGTCGGGCGAAACTGCATCTTGGCATGCGTTCGAAACAGCCGCGGCCTTATAAAGAAACGCATTTGAAAAGTTTCTGCACACTGTGGAATGCGCGTCTAATGAAATCGCTGGGTCTGCACTTCTGTATGGACGATCAAGTTCCCGGTTATGCCCTGCAAGATCGCATGAGCGGTTTGGGCTATGGCATCAAGTTTCTCTCGCCGCGCAAGATCTTCAGTTATCTGGATCACATCCAGGCCGGCACCGTCGCTGCGGCAGGCATTTACGGGGATAACCACCGGCGGACGAAGATGTACCAGGCCACGCTGAAGCGCCTCCAGGTACAGCAAGGCAAAACAGACATGCACGCCTCGGCGTAATGCGAAGCAGCAAAAAAGGGCGACTTTTCAGTCGCCCTTTTTTGTTGCGGAAAATTGTATACATCGATCAAAAGAGGTGTTCGCCCAGTGTAATGGCCTGGCAATCCATGCACCGGTAAAGAGCCCTGACACTGGGCGAACCGAGAGGATTTTAATTGAAGTTGGCGGATATGTCGTCAGGCTGGAACATGAAATTTTTGTACTGGTAAGTTAAAAAGTGTGTCTCGTCGATATTTACCGGGAAACTTCCTACGGCGGTTTTTTATATGATTGTTCTCATACACGAAGCTGTACAAGAACAATCATCTTGTAGAGTTAATACTCAAGTATCGTGCTGACTGGTCACTTTCAGGATATCGGTGTAAGTGACAATAACGCTCTGCCCCACTTTCAAATCCTTGAGCTTGGCTTGAATCTCCGGCTTCTTCACATCAAGCGTCTTCGATTGTCCGGACGGGTTCTGGAGCGTGACCTGATTGGACTTCAAATCAATTTTGCTGATTTTCAACTGCACCTGTACCTGCCGGTAAGCCTCGCCACCGGGGTTGTCGCTGCCCGGCGCCTTGCGCAATTCACCGGTGCGCTCGGTGGTACCCGGCAGACCTTTATCCACATCGGTATCCAGATAAGCGGCAACAGAACGTTGCACCTCGATCTTCACCAGATCGCCGGCCTTGAGATTGGCCAGGTTCTTCGCTTTGTCGCTGAGCTGAACGTGGACCTTTGCGCCCTCCGGCCCCTCCAGCACCACCTGATGATTGGCCGGATCAACCGCCAGCACTTTGGTAGTGACGACATCCGCTTCAACCGTGGCGGACAACGGAATATCGGCAGCCCAGGCGCCGAAACTGGTGGCAGAAAGGAGCGTTGCGAGCGTGATGGCCTTGGCCAGTGCGTCGAGCTTCATATGCATGACTTTCCCTGTTATGAAATGGCGACGCCCGCCGCCGAAGCGACTTCAGCAGCGGGCGTGCCAGTGAGCATAGACGCTGTTCAGGGCTTGACTTGCGTTTGTGGCCCTCGCGTGTGCGGCTTTGCGGTCTCCTGAGCGGTCGATTCGCCGCTCGGTGTGCCTTTGCTGCCCTGTCGCTGCTTGGGATCGGTCGGCCGCAGAGCATCATTGTCACGCTCGGTTTCACCGGCCGGGCGCGGTTCATCGGGATTGTCGTTCTGGCTGACGGTAGTGTTCATGGGGCGAATCCTCAAGCTTCGGGGTCGTCGAGTTCGCGGGCGACGTTGACCGCGGGTGAGTCCTTGTGCAGATCATCGGCCTTGGCGCGCATGAGCTGCCACTGTTCAAGATCGATTGCGCCCTGGCCGAGCAAATCGTCGGCGATGCGCTGCAGATCGAGATAGTGAGCGTCGGGGGAGTTTTGCCAATAGGACTGATCGTCGTACAGGCGTTGCCAGGTATTGAGGTCTGGGGGTTGCAAGTCGTCGCTCATGGTGAGTCCGGAAATTCGCGGGTTTCTGGGTAGAGCGGCGGGTGGCGGAGAGAGTTCCGGGCGGTTTGCTCAGCGGTAAAACGCGGACAGGGATTGCTGGGTGAGGCTTGAAACAGCCAGAAAATCAAAAGCCCCTCACCCTAGCCCTCCCGAAACGTCGGACCGCCCGTAGGGAGAGGGGACTGACCGAGGTGGATGCGAAAGTTACGCCGACCTGAAATACCGAGTCGTACGCAAACTTCGAAGCCAACCAAAATCGGCTCCCTCTCCCTCGGGAGAGGGCTGGGGTGAGGGGCGAATCCACCGAAAATCTCGAGCCGTGCGGCGCTTCTAACCACTCAACAATGAGCGTTAGCTCGAGTGCTCTTGATCTTGATCTTGCGTCACCGGCGACGTCGGAAGGCTGAGTGGAGGGATTGATCCGGACGTGGGAGCGCAGCGACCGTCTGGCGCAGCCAGACAGAGCGGAAGTAGGTGCAGCGAAGCAAACCGTAGCCGCTGCGCCCGGATCGATCCCGCAGCGAAGGGACCCGAGCCTGCGAGGGCCGAACGTAGGAGCAAGCGTTTTTTGCTTACTTTTTTTGGCGTCTGAAAAAAAGTGAGTCGCCGTCAGGCGAAACCGCCAGCCGCAGCACCCGAAGCAACGGATATGTACACAAAAAATAGAAAACCAGCGCCTGAAAGAAAGCCATCGCCAGCAGGCTGGCTCCCACAAGGGTATCTATCGCGCCGTCCACGAAAAACCGGGACAACTCAATACCCGGTCATCTCCAGATATCCCCGCCCCGCATGACTCCCCCCAATCCCCACCGGCCCTTCCCAATAAGGAATACGCAAATCCATCCACGCGTCACGATTAAGCGCATCGACGCTGATGTCGAGGCGCTTGTCAGGAATACGGACCCACCACTTCACCGGCATCGACCGCCCAGCAACCTCAGCCGTGTCCTGCGGCACAAGACTGATCTGCTCACTGCGCAACGTCTGAATCTGCCCATCCGCAGCAATCCACGTACCCGTCAGATAAGCCGCCCCCTCCTTCTGCCGCATCCGGTAAAGCATCACATGCTCACCACTGTCCAGATGCAGGGAAAACCAGTCCCAACCGGTCTGATTGGCGGTCAGCGGCTGGCTGCTCCATTCCCGGTCCAGCCACGCCGGCCCGCTGACCGTATAAGTCTGACCATCGATCTGCAGCGTCCCGCTGGCCTGAAAAAACGGCTGGCTGTAGTAATACGACGCCTGTCCCTGCTCGGACTTCTGACTGAAACCCTTGTCGCCCTGCAACACCAGCGGCCGACTGGACGTCAGCCGCAGGTCATAAGCGAAGTTTTTATCGCGAGCGCGCAGCTGCATGTCGCTCAACGGATCCGCCGCCTTGCCGGCAAACATCCAGTCATCGATCCATGCCTCGAACGGCGTCAGGCGCACACCCGCCTGCCCGACGCCACCTCGTGCGTAGCGCTCGGCGGCGTGATGCACCGTGCTCGACGTCACGGCTGCATGCCCCAGCCACACCGTCTGGTTGCCCCACCCTGCCTGCTCCGCCTCGGGTTTCAAGGCGCTGCGAAACAAGGTCCATTGCACGCCGAAATCGTTGCCTTGCTGATCCTTGAGATTCGCCGTGACGTACCACCATTCGATGCGAAAGCCATCATGCGCGCCGTGATCCGCCGGAAAACTGAACACCCGCCCCGGCACCACCGGGGTGAACGCCTGCGCCTGCGCGCCCATACCGGCAAAGCCCTTCTGTTGCGGTACGGACTGATCGCAAGCTGTCAGCAACAGCGCGGCCAGCAGCGCGACGAGCTTAATCCTCATGGGCAAAGGTCCTCAGCAGATCCGCCGGTTGCGTACGGTACAGCGAATACAGCGGCCACGCCGAAGCAAGCAAGGTCGCCAGCAACGCCAGCCCCATCAGTTGCAGCAGTTGCCACGGGAACACGCGCAACGGCAGGCGCCAGCCGAACGCCTGGACGTTGATCACCGCATCGAGGCACCACGCCAGGGCAATGCCCAGCGGCAACGCCAATATCAGCGTCAACACCGCCAGCAGCCAGGTCTGGCCGAGGTTGAGCAGCATCAGTTGCCGCCGCGTTACGCCCAGCGCCCACAACGGCGCGAGCTGGCCGAGACGGCTTTGACTCTGCGTCAGCAGGCTGATGAACAACGCGACGCCCGCGACAGCCAGAGTCAGGCTGTTCAACGCCGCCGTCGCAGCGAAGGTGCGTTCGAAGACCTGTAGCGACCAGCCTTTAAGCCGCGCCTGATCAATGATGCGGCTGTCGTCCAGTTGAAAACGTGTCTGCAAGGCGTTCAGGAACGCCGGAATGTGCTGCGGGTCGATGCGCAAGTTGAAACGGTTCGGCGTCAGTTGCGGCCAGCCGCGCAGCAGGTGATTGCTGTTGACCAGCAAGTGGCCCTTGGGATTGCCGTAATCGGCGTAGATACCAACGATGCGCGGCGACCATGTGCCATTTGGCGCGGGAATCGTCAGCCGATCGCCCGCGCGCACCTTGAGCCGGCGCGCCAGTTGCTCGCTGAGCATCACCGCATCGTCTGTCGCCAGATGCGCCCACGGGTCGCTGCCGTTGCTTTCGAGCAGCGGCCAATGCTGGCGATAATGCGGATGATCGACGATGCCGAACAGCTCCGCCGGCCAGCCTTGCAGGGTCACCGTGACCTCCCAGTTGGGCAGCACCGCGCGGACATTCGGCTGCTGCTTGAGCCAACTGTACATTTCCCGCGACTGGGCCGGATTGCTCGGGTTGATGTACAGCTCGGCGCTCAGGCGTTGTTCGAGCCAGTCGTTGAAGGTCTGGCGAAACCCGGCGGTCATGCTGCCCGCGCCGATGTTGGCGGCGAGCGCCAGCAGCAGCGCCATCAGCGCCAGACTCAGCGCCGGCAATTGCTGCCGACAATCGGCGAGAAACCACTGCCCCAACACCGAACGGCTGCGCCCCAGCAACGGCTTCAAAAGCGCGCTGAGCAACACCGGCAAGGCCAGCGCCGCGCCGAGCAGCAGCCCGGCCATCAAGACGAAGCCGCTGCTCAAACTGTCGCCCCAGATCAGCGCCGCCAGTGCAATCACCAGCAACCCCGCCGCCAACCAACCCTGCCGACGCAACCAGCGGGAATATTGCTCGTGCCAGGCCTGCGGATCGGCGACCGCCAGCAACGGTAGACGCGCCGCCCGCAACAGGCTGCTAGCGCCGGCGAGCAAGGCGCCGAGCAGACTCAACCCGATGCCGCTGAACCACCACCACGGACTCAAACGCAACTGCCCCGCCACTTCCGCGCCATACAAACCGCGCAGGCTGGCGGCGACATCCGGCAGCAACACACTGGCCAACCAGTAGCCACTGATTACGCCAAATACGCCGCCGAGCAGCGCCAGCACGCCGAGTTCGACGATCAGACAAGTAATCAGCATCCGCGCACTGACGCCGCAAGCGCGCAACGTACGCAACAGGCCACGGCGCTGTTCCAGCGCCAGGCCAATCGCCGCGTGAACGATGAACAAACCGACCACGAACGACAGAAAGCCCAACGCATCGAGATTGAGGTGAAAGCTCTCGGTCAGCCGCGCGAGGTTGTTTTCTTCGCCGCTGCTTTTGAGTTGCAACTGGCCTTTCAACGAGGCCGGCAACTCGGCGTGAAAATCCTTCGGCAGCAGCATTCGCGATAGCTGCCCCGGTTGCTCCAGCACGGTTTGCGCCACGCCGATGTCCACCAGCAACACGCCGGGGGCCATGTCTTTCTGGACCACGAGCGGCGGCAGAATCTGACCGTTGACTGCCTGCGGCGTAGCGCCTTCGCGCAGTTGCAGCGCTTGCAAGGTATCGGCGGAAATCCACGTGCTGCCCGGCGGCGTGAAGAATTCGACAACCCGTTCGATCGGCATGGCCTGCCCGGCCACCGCTGAGTCAGACGGCAATGACACCGGTTCGATCCCCATCAATTGCAGGCGCTGGTCTTCGTGACCTTTGAGCAACAAACGCCCCTGCAACAACGGCGAGACCGGCCAGCCCTGGCGGCGCAAGTCGACAAACCATTGCTGGGTGAACGTCGCCCCGCCCGGTGTGCTCAGGCTGGCCTGCGGTTCGCCGCCGATCAGTTGACTGGCCCGCGCATAACTGTCGCGCGCCTGGCTGTTCAACGCCTCGACGCCGGTCAGCAAGCTGGTCGCCAGCCACAACCCGGTGAGCACACTGAAAAACTGCACCGGATGACGCCGCCAATGGCTGAGCAGCGCGCGCAGCGTCTGCCGGAAAACCCTCACGTCAGGCGCCCGCTGGACAGCACCACTTGCTGCGCCAGGCGCGCCGCCACCCGTGGACTGTGGGTGACCATCAGCAACGTCGTCGGCGTGTCATCGAGCAGTTCCAGCAACAGCCGCAGCACTTCATCGCTGGTGGCTTCATCGAGGCTGCCGGTCGGTTCGTCGGCCAGCAGTAACTTGGGCTGCGACGCCAGCGCCCGGCCCAGCGCGACCCGCTGCTGCTGACCACCGGAAAGTTGTTCGGGATAACGCTTGAGCAAATCGCCCAGGCCCAGACGCTGTACCAGATGCGCCTGCCAGCGCGGCTCATGACGGCCGGCCAGCCGCGCCTGAAACGCCAGATTGTCTTCAACACGCAAACTGCCGATCAGGTTGAACTGCTGAAACACCAGACCGATTTCCGTACGCCGCCAGTTGGCCAGTTGCGCCTCGCTCATCGACTCCAGCCGATGTTCACCGCTGTGAATGCTGCCGCGATCAACCTTGTCGAGGCCGGCGACCAGATGCAGCAAAGTGCTCTTGCCGCTGCCCGATTCGCCCATCAGCGCCAGGCTGCTGCCAGCCGCCAGCGACAGGTCGACACCCTGCAACACCGGCAGCGAACCTTGCGGCGTGGAGTAACTTTTGTAGACGTTGCGAACCTCGAGCATGGCTGAACCTGATCAATGAGCCTGGGCCAAGGATAGCGGCATGGACCGGTTTTGTGCGCATTGATAGAGCTCGACAGGGTTGCCCCGCTTGTTATCGGCGTCGCTCGGGAAGGCCTCATCGCTTGCAGGCAAGCGCCCACATTTGATCGCATTGTTTCAGCTGGAATGCGGTCAACCTGTGAGAGCCGGCCTGCTGGCGAAGGTGGAGGTCAGGCAGATGTTTGACTCAGTCCTAAAAATCAAAAGCCCCTCACCCTAACCCTCTCCCGGAGGGAGAGGGGACTGACCGCGTTGATTGGCAGACGTACGCCAACATGCAATACCGGGTTGTACACACAACTTGAAAAGCCCAAAGATCGGCTCCCTCTCCCTCGGGAGAGGGCTGGGGTGAGGGGCAGCCACACCACCAATCCCCAACCAACCACCCGCTTCTAACCACTCAACAATGAGCGTTAGCTCGCGTGCTCTTGATCTTGCGTCACCGGCGACATCGGAAGGCTGAGTGGAGGGATTGATCCGGGCGTGGGAGCGCAGCGACCGTCTGGCGTAGCCAGACATAGCGGAAGGAGGTGCAGCGCAGCAAACCGTAGCCGCTGCGCCCGGAGCGATCCCGCAGCGAAGGAACCCGAGCCTGCGAGGGCCGGACGCAGGAGCAAAGCCTTTTGGTTCCTTTTTGGCGTCTGAAAAAGGGACTCGCCGTAAGGGCGAAACCGCCAGCCGCAACACCCGCAGCAACGGATATGTCCCCAATCAACCCCTCATAACCACGAACAATAAAGCCCACCCAAAATCACTGCCCAACCGCCACACTCGCAGGCGCCTGCCCCGGAGTGACAATGCTCCCCAGATCAATGTGCTTCCACTCAGGTTTAGCCCCCAACCGCGCATTGAACCGATAGTTGAAGGTGAAATCATCGGCGGTCGACACACTCAGCGGTTTGCCATACACCGCCTCGATCCCCGCCAGGTCATACCCCATCAACTGCAACAGCGTCGGAAAAATGTTGTAGTGGCTGGAGCGATCCTTGTTCGCCGCCAGTTGCGCCGACCAGTCCAGAGTCTTCAGCTCGCTGCCGGAAATCACCACCAGCGGCACCAGCCCCTCCTCCTCCACCGGATCCCCGCCGCAATGAGTGTTCAAGCCCGGGTTGCCCCGTTCATGCAAATCCTGGCCATGATCGGAGGTATAGATCAGCAGCGCATTGTCGAGCTTCGCCTGGGCAAACACTCGCGCAAAGAACTCGCCGACATTCCACAACACCGTGTTCTTGTAGGCGTTGCGGTACAACACCCAGTCATCCGGCTGACCGTTGAAACCGGCGCGCTCACCGGTGTCGGCGACTTCGGTGAACTGCCCGCGTGGCAAGGTCGGCCGGTACGCCATGAACGCGTCGGGGTATTTGTCATGCACCGGGAAATGCGCGCCGACCTTGTTGATCACCACCAGCTCTGGCGTGTCATCGTTGAGCAGTTCGATCAACTTCGCCGCGGCCGCCATGTCGCGGTCGCGCACGCTGGTCTGGTCGAATTGCACAAACAGATCGATGTCGGTTTTTTCGCTCGCGGTCATCAGGTTCTGCAGGTTGCCGCCGGTGCGCTGGCTGTCGATATACACCGTGCGCAGCCCGGCATTTTTCGCGTACTGCCAGATCGACGGCAGCGTGCTGTTGATGCGCATGTAATCGTTGCGAGTGCCGCCGTAGCGCAGGGTGACATTGGTGTCGGCGCTGCAATTGGCGATGGACGCAGCGTAGCCGTAATTGAAGATGTCGACGCCGGCCGGTGCCTGCTTGAGGTTGCTGTGCACGCCGAACGGCGCATTGATGTCCAGGTAATTGCCGGAAATGCTTTCGTCAATGATCAGCACGATGTCGTGGGCAACCGCAGGCGCGCTGCGCGTCAGGGTGACCGGCTCGCGCGGGCCGACGCTGTCGTGCAGCGCTTCGTAGGCAAACAGGTTGAGGTAGGCCAGCGGCGTGTACGGGATCGGCAAGCCGCGGGCGCCCTCACCCGCGCGCAGAAACAGCAATGCACTGAGCATCAGCACGCCGGCGAACGGCGCCGCCACTCTCCAAGCGTTTGGTATCACCAGCGCATGCCGTGGCTTGAGTCCGATGCCGAACAGCAGCAATAACCCGCCGAGCACACTACGCAGGATCGCCTCGCGATATTGATACGCCGCTTCCTGAATGAAGCCGCCGGAATACACCAGCGAGACGAAATCGCTGTACCTCAGGTAGTCAGCGGTGACGCGGGTATACACATCAAAGAAAACCGCCGAAACAAACATCGTCAATGCGAATGCATGGCGGATGAGCGCCTGTCGTATATAGGCTGTTAAATACAACGCAAATGTCAGCGCCAAAAACATCGCGCCAAAAATAAGTACATTAAAACTCCACCCGATAGCATTTAACCGGTCAATGTAATAACCGGAGAAAAGCAACAGCCAGGCAATTAACAGTAGTTCTTTGGCAAATCGGAACATGGCGATACCGGTCGTACGAAACGGCTAGGAGTCAAAGGTTTGTCAGCCAGAAGCTGACACTAGCACCCGGAAATAAAAGCGCAAGAAATGACTGATAGCCGGATTTAGTGTCAAAAAAACGATGACTCAAATCTGACACAGGCGAGGCGCTACAAGCCTTTAAATTAAAGGCTTACGACCGTTTATCGCTTATTTGAAATCTGAACAAATCTGCACTAACAGAACAATTTCAAGCGCAGCAATGACTTGATGGCCAATCGCCAAAATGCACTCAAGTGTTATACCGCTGCAACATGTCATTTTGCTGACACGTTTTTCAAACGCTGCGCTATACCCCTTTAACAATCTCTTTCCGCAGTTAACTTTTTGGTTTTATCGAGGGTGCGCAGATGGACGTGAGCGTATTTGGCACGGGCTATGTTGGACTTATACAAGCCGCCGCACTTGCAGATGTCGGTCATCGGGTTTTATGCATTGATATTGACCCGAGCAAGATCAGACAACTGCAACAAGCGGTGCCGCCTATCAGTGAACCGGGTCTCTCCGCCACCCTTGAAGAAAACATCAAGGCCGGCCGCCTGATGTTCAGCACCCAGGCCAGCGATGCGGTGGCGCATGCCGAGCTGATTTTCATCGCGGTGGGCACCCCGGCCGACGAAGACGGTTCGGCCGATCTCAGCCACGTGCTCAACGTCTCCCGGCAGATCGCCGGTTTCATGGAGGCCGATCGCACCCTGATCATCAAGTCGACGGTGCCGGTCGGCACGGCCGATCAGGTTCTGGCCGCGGCCAACAGCGAGTTGCTGCGCCGCGGCAAGACCGGGCTAGCGGTACGCGTGGTCTCCAACCCCGAATTCCTTAAGGAAGGCAGTGCCCTCGCCGACTGCATGCGCCCCGACCGGATCATCGTCGGTACCCACGATGACGCGGCCCGCGAGCAGATGAGCGAGCTGTACGCGCCGTTCTGCCGCAACCGCGAAAAACTGATGTTCATGGACAACCGCAGCGCCGAGCTGACCAAGTACGCAGCCAATGCGATGCTCGCCACGCGCATCAGCTTCATGAACGAGCTGGCTAACCTCACTGAACTGCTCGGCGCCGACATCGAAGCGGTGCGCAAAGGCATCGGCTCCGACCCGCGCATCGGCTACCACTTCATCTATCCCGGTTGCGGTTTTGGCGGTTCGTGCTTTCCCAAGGACCTGCGCGCCCTGCTGCATACCGCCGAACACAACGGCATGCCGCTGAAACTGCTGCGCAGCGTCACCGACGTCAACGACAGCCAGCGGCACATCCTCTTCAGCAAACTCAAAGCGCAATTTCCCGAAGGCCTGGCCGGCAAGTCGATCGCGGTCTGGGGCCTGGCATTCAAGCCGAACACCGACGACATGCGTGAGGCACCCAGCCGTTACCTGATGGACGCGCTGTGGGCCGAGGGCGCCAGCGTGCAGGCCTATGATCCGGAAGCGATGTCCGAATGCCGCCGCCTCTATGGCTATCGCAACGACCTGCATCTGTGTGCGACCCGCGACGACACCCTCGAAGATGCCGACGCGCTGGTGATCTGCACCGAGTGGAAAAACTTTCGCGTGGTCGACTTCGAACTGCTCGCCGAGAAGCTGCGTTCGAAGGTGATCATCGACGGGCGCAACCTGTACAACCCGGAACAGGTGGCGGCTGCCGGCCTGCATTACAGCGGCATCGGTCTGCGCCACATCGCTCCTGAAGGGCTGCGGCCATGAAGGTGCTGGTCACCGGCGCGGCCGGTTTCATCGGTGCCCACTGCGTGCTGCGCCTGTTGCGTGACGGGCACACGGTGGTTGGCCTGGACAATTTCAACCACTACTACGATCCGCAGCTGAAACAGGATCGCGTGCAGTGGGTGCGCGAAGAAGTTGGCGATTTCCAGCTGGCGACGGTCGATCTGGCGCACGCCTCGGCCATCGATGCGCTGTTTGCCCGCGAACAACCGCAAGTGGTGATTCATCTGGCGGCGCAGGCCGGGGTGCGTTATTCGCTGGACAACCCACGGGCTTATCTGGACAGCAACCTCAACGGTTTTCTGAACATTCTGGAGAGCTGCCGGCATCACCCGGTCGAGCATCTGATCTACGCCTCGTCGAGTTCGGTGTACGGCGCCAATCAGCACACGCCCTACTCGGTCAAGGACGGCGTCAATCATCCGCTGTCGCTGTACGCCGCGACCAAGAAAGCCAATGAGCTGATGGCGCACAGCTACAGCCACCTGTTCGGTATTCCCTGCACCGGCCTGCGCTTTTTCACCGTGTATGGGCCTTGGGGCCGGCCGGACATGTCGCCGATCCAGTTCGCCAAAGCGATCAGCGAAGGCACGCCGCTGAAGCTGTTCAACTACGGCGAGCACCAGCGCGACTTCACCTACATCGACGACATCATCGAGAGCATCGCGCGCCTCATCGATCAGCCCCCGCAGGCCAATCCGCAATGGGATCGCGAACAGCCGGACCCGGCCACCAGCATGGCGCCGTGGCGGCTGTTCAACATCGGCGGGCAGCAGCCGGTCGCGCTGAAAACCTACCTGGCGCTGATGGAAAAACACCTCGGCCAACAAGCCATTGTCGAGCTGCTGCCGCTGCAACCGGGCGACGTGCTCAACACCTGCGCCGAGGCCAGCGATCTGGCCCAGGCCACCGGGTTCCAGCCCCGGATCGAGCTGGACGAAGGGCTGGGGCGATTCATCGCCTGGTTTCGCGGCTACTACCCCACGGCTCGTGCGCCGCTTGCGGCTGAATGAATGCGGAGGACCTCATGACTGGACATGAAAAAAGTGTGGCGATTGCGCAGATGCGCCCCGACAAGCGCGTCGATCCTGAACATCGCATGCGCCTCGACGCGGCGATTCACCGCCAGGGCCGCGGCTGGCTCAGCGGCCGCGACGGCGGTCGACCGTGGCAATTGTCGCGGACCAATCGGGTGGTCGCGTGCTTCGGCGCGCTGCTGATCCTGCTGCTGATTTCGCCGCTGCTGCTGGGCCTGGCGCTGGCGATCAAATTCACCAGCCCCGGCCCGGTGATGTTCGTGCAAAAGCGCACCGGTTATCGCGGCCGCAAGTTCGGCATGTACAAATTCCGCACCATGGTCTGCAACGCCGAAGAACTCAAGGAATCGCTGCGACACCTGAACAAACACGGGGCCGACGCCATCGACTTCAAGATCGACAAGGACCCGCGCGTCACCGGCATCGGCGCAATTCTGCGGCGTACCAGCCTTGATGAGCTGCCCAACCTGATCAACGTGGTAACCGGTGACATGCGCCTGGTCGGCCCTCGCCCGACTTCGTTCAACGCCTATCGCTACAAGGACAATCACCTCGCACGTCTGAGCATCTACCCCGGCATGACCGGCCTGTGGCAGATCTCCGGACGCAGCAATATCGACTTCGACCAGCGCGTTGAGTTGGACCTCAGCTACATCGCCGAGCAGAGCCTTCTGCTTGATCTGAAGATTCTGTTGAAAACCCCCTTCAAAGTATTCAGCGGCCACGGAGCAAGCTAATGGACGGTTCAACCAATACAAGCCTGAGCATCGCCAATCCCAGCGAATCGAACCTGACGTCGACCGTGCTGGATCTCGATCTGCGGATCCTGTTGCTGACCGCCGCCAACCCCGGCGCGGGCACCACCACCAGTGCCATGGCGCTGGCCAGCCAGCTGGCGCAAATGAGCAGCGGCCAGGTGCTGCTGGTCGATGCCAGCCAGTCGACGAGCAACCTCACCCAGCAGTTGAACCTGAGCAAGGAACGCGGCCTGCGTGACTTGCTGTTCAGCTCGGGCAACCCGCCGCTGTTGCAGGATTGCGTGGTGCACACCTCCAGCCTGCCGTTCCATGTGCTGCCCAACGGCCGGCCGATCCGCACGCTGGAACACCTGACCGCCGAACGCCTGAGCCCGTTGCTCGACCAGTTGGGCAGCCAGTACCGCTTTGTGGTGATCGACGGCGACGCGGTGTATTCCGCCGCCGACACGCTGGTCATCAGTACGCAAGTCGATGGTGTGGTGTTTGTCGTGCGCGCCGAAGACACCCGCTGGGAAGTCGCCCAGGCCGCTGTGCAACGCCTGACCCAGGCCGGGGCGAAAGTGGTCGGTAGCGTGTTCAACCGGCGCAAGTACTACATGCCCAAATGGCTTTACAAAAACCTGTAAGCGAACGCGAAGGATGACGCCATGAACGCCAAAATGCTTGTCCTGCTGATGCTGCCGCTTGCGGGCTGCTCCAGCACTTCCGAGACCCGCAACATGCCGGTGAATATCCTCACCGCCACCCCGGCCAATGCCCAGGCCACCGACATGCCGCGAGTCGAACAGACCCTGCGCCCGAAAGACGTGCTCGATGTGATTTTCCACATCAGCACCAGTGGCTCGGATGCTTACCGCGTGCAGTCAGGTGACCAGATCGGCCTGAACTTCACCGCCGCCAGCCAGCTTAACGGCACGCAACTGGTGCTGCCCGACGGCACCATCGAACTGCCGGGCGCTAACACTTCAGTGAAAATCGCCGGGCTGACCAGCGAAGAAGCGCGGCAGGAAATCCAGCGCGCGTATGAGCGCAAGCAACTGTTCCAGCCCAACCGCAATCAGCTCGCGGTGCAGATTCTCAGCCCGCTGAGCAACGAGCAGAACCTCAAAAGCGCGTTGAACCACCCGGCCACCGGTATGAGCCGCGAGATCACCGTCGGCACCGACGGCTATGCGAGTTTCCCGGAAATCGGCGCCGTGCCGCTGCAAGGCATGACGGTCAACCAGCTGGAAACCTTCCTCAATCAAAGGTACGCGCAACTGCCGGGGCGGATGACCGTCGACGTGCTGCTCAAGTCCACTGCCGGCAATGAGATCTACGTGCTCGGCGAAGTCGCGCAGCCAGGCTCCTACCCCATCCGTCGACCGGTATCGGTGCTCGAGGCACTAACCCTGGCGCGAGGCACCAACGTCAAGGCGCGCCTCGATTCGGTAGTGATCATGCGGCGCAACGGCAATCAGGTGCAGGCGATGAACTACGACGTCGAAAAGGCCTTGTCCGGCGACGCCCCACAAATCGCTTATCTGCAGCCGGACGACATGCTCTACGTGCCAAAAACCAAACTGGCCAGCGCCGGCGAACTCGCCCGCCAACTGGCCGATGTAGTGCTGTTCCAGGGCGTCGGTTTCAGCTTCGGCTACCGCGTCGACAACAAAGGCAGTGACAACTGACTCTCAGGTGACCGACATGAACCCAAAAGAAAATTACCTGCACGAGTTCTTCAGGATCTTCTTCGCCAACAAGCAACTGGTGAAGCGCATCTTCCTGACCTTTGCAGTGATCGCCCTGCTGCTGCCGTTGCTGCTCAAACAGAGCTTCGATATCACCGCGCAGGTGATCGTGCAGTCGAAAAAACTCTCCCAGGGCGATGCGACCACCTCGCTGACCCAGGACAACGCCACCTTCATTCCGCCATCGCTGGCGGACATGGAAACCGAGAGCAATATCCTCCGTTCGCCGGCGCTGATCCGTCAGACCATCAGCGAACTGCGCGACAACGGCCAGTACAACCCGCCGCCGGGGATGCTCAGCAAGCTGGCCGGCGAGCCGTTCAAGCGTTACGTCAGCACGCCACTGCGCGAGTACGTGATCAATCCGCTGCGTGATGCACTGGGCATGCAAACCGATCCGGTGCGCGACACGGCGCTGGACGGCTTGACCCAGGAAGCCATCGACAATCTGAAGATCGAAACCCTGCCGGGTTCCAATGTCATCTCGATCGTCTACAGCTTCCCTGATCCCGCCCAAGGCACGACGTTCGTGGCCGCGTTGCTGCAAAACTATCTGGTCGATCGTCAGGCGTTGCAATCGATCGAGCTGCCGCACTCGTTCTACGAGACCAAGAAGCATCAATATCAGGTGCGGCTCGATGGTCTCGAAGGCGCGAGGCTGGGCCTGCTGGAAAGCGTCGGTTCGTCCGATCCGAAAGAGGAAATCACCTTCCGCCTCAACGCGATCAACACCGAAGAGCAGGCGCTCAACCTGTATCGCGATCGCTTGCTGCAAAGCCAGCGCTGGCTCGATTACCTGAAAACCAGTCTGGCCGCCGCCAATACCAACAAACTCAATGACTACACCTTCCCGTTCACCTTCACCACGACGGTGGACAACATCGCGTTCGAGGACCGCGAGATCAGGCAGATGGGCGAGGCGCTGACCACTCAGGTCAGCCGCTATATGAATGACCTGGCGGTGTTCCAGCCAGGCAGCGAGCCGATGTTGCTGGCCCGCGAGCAGATTGCCCGCACGCGCCAGCAGTTCCTCAAAGTGGTCAACAACCGCATCCAGGAACGCACGATCGACTTGTCGGTGGTCAGCCAGGTCATCGAGCAGAAAACCGCGCGCATTGCCGAGTTCAAGAATCGCATCCATCAATTGCAGCAGACCCAAAGCAAGCTGCGCCAGATGGACACCGAGATCGGCGCGTTGCATGCGGCGTTTTCTACCTATGCGCAACGCTTTGCGGAAAGCAGCACGACCCGCGCGCTGGACAACGACTTGTCCAACGCTCGTGTCCTCAGCCCGCCGTATGAACCGACCGAGGCGGCTTTTCCCAAGCCGATGCTGATCATCCCGTTCGGGCTGTTCACCGGGCTGTTGCTGGCAATCGCGTTCGTCTATGTACGTGAGTTCTTCGACCATCGCTTCAAGCATCCGGCGCAAATCAGTCACGAACTGGGCCTGCCGGTGCTGCTGGTGCTCAACGAAGAAACGCCACAGGCGGGCAATCCGCACAAGAACTGGACCATGCCGAGCCTGGTTCACTGGGTGCGCAATTGAACGCGGTGTCCACCCCAATCGTCGCCCTGCCGATCATTCACTTGCTCAGCAGCGGCGGCTTCTATGGGGCCGAGCGAATGTTGCTGGATCATTGCCTGGCCACGCCGGGGCAGCACCTGGTGCTGTTTCTCGACGCGCCGCCAGAACTGGTTGCGCGCTTTCGTGAGGCTGGGGTGGACGCTTGCTACTGCGCCGGGCTGGGCGAATTGTTGCGGCACCTGCGGCAGCGCCGGAGCGACAAGCCGTTGCTCAACACGCACAACTTCAAAGGGCTGTTGTTCGGCTGGGTCGGTGCAACGCTGTTGCACCTGCCGCTGGTGATCACTCAACACGGGTTCACGCCGCGCAGTCGCAAGCAAAAGTTCTACACCTGGCTGAGCCTGCAACTGTGCCGCACCGCAGCGGTGAAACGGGTGGTTTGCGTGGCGCAAAGCATCGCCGCGCTGCACCTCGAGGCCCGCGTGCCGGCGGAGAAATTACAGGTGATTCCCAACGGTTTGCCAGCGGCGCCAGCCATGCCGCCGGTGGCGGATCGGCAACGCTGGCTGGCCGGTTACGTCGGTCGGTTGAGCAGTGAAAAAGGCCCGGATCTGTTTCTCGATGCGCTGATTCCCTTGTGTCACCAGCACCCGCAACTGGACGCCGTGATGCTCGGTGACGGCCCGGAACGGGAGAGCTTGCAGGCGCGTATCAACGCTGCCGGTTTGCCGCGGCGGATTCGTCTGCCGGGCTATCAGACGGCGATGCCAGGCTGGTGGCAACAACTCGATGCGCTGGTGATCAGTTCGCGCACCGAAGGCACGCCGATGATTCTGCTTGAAGCGATGCAGGCCGGCGTGCCGGTGGTCGCGTTCGCGGTCGGCGGTATTCCCGATGTCTTGCAGCATGGCGTGAACGGGCTGCTCGCGCCGCCAACCGATACCGCCGCCCTCACCCGCCAGCTCGACACCTTGCTGGCCGAACCGAAACTGGCCGCGCAGCTGCGCGACAACGCCAGACGCACACAACAGGAGCGCTACGACCTCAAGGCCCTGGCCGAACGCTGGTCGCAGCTGTACATCCACACGGCACGGGAGGCACGCGCATGATTTTCCCGCTCTCGATCGTCAGTCTGTTCGCACTGGTCAGCCTGGGTTTGCTGGCCAGTCCCTGGCCCTATCTGGCACCGGGGGCAGTCATTGGCCTGGTCGGCTTTACCGTCCTGTACCGCAAGCCGACCTGGGGCCTGCTCGGCATTGCCGCGCTGGTGCCGTTCGAAGGTTTCTTCAAGGACAGTTCAGTGTCCGGCAGCAAGTTGCTCGGTGCTTCGCTGGCGGTGATCGTGATGCTGCAACTGGCGCTGCATCAGATTCCATCGCAGCGCCTGCGCAGCAACCTGTGGCGTTACCTGATCGGCTTTATGGCGCTGTATATGCTGAGCCTGTTCGCCACCGACAACCTGGGCATGTCACAAAGTCATCTGCGCGAACTGAGCGTGGGCCTGCTGCTGTTCGTCATCACCTTGTTGATCGGCCGTGAACTGAATCTGGATCTGTTCGCCCGACTGGTCACCCTCAGCGTCAGCGCAACCTGTGCCATGGCGATGTTTTCCAGCAGATTCCAGGACAAGGGTCGTGCCGCCGGCCTGCTCGAAGACCCTAACGCCTTTGCCTTGCTGATCGCCTTCGCCGTGCCGCTGGGTCTGCTGCTGGTGATCCGCAGCCCGAACCTGCTGCACCGGTTGTTCTGGGCGGGCTGCTGCCTCTTGCTGTTGGGCGGCATGACCAAAACCGAGTCGCGCTCAGGCCTGGTGGTACTGGCCTTGAGTCTGGCAATCGGTGTCTGGCATTACCGCCAGCAGCTGACACGCATTCGCCCACGGCACTTCGGCTTCGCCATGCTCGGCGCCGCGATCATTCTGCCCTTGGCGATCTACGCGATGCCGGCCGGTTATCTGGCACGCATCCAGTCGCTGAGTATCCTCAGCGCCGGCGCCAAGGCGCAGGACGAGTCCCTTGGCCGTCGTGCCTCGTACATTGTCGTCGGCAGCCAGATCATCCGCGAGCATCCGCTGCTCGGCTCCGGCCCCGGCACCTTCCCGCTGCACTACGCAACCACCGGTTATGCCAAGGCGTTTTCGGCCAACCGCAAGATCGGCGACCTGTATCGGCGGGCGCACAACACCTATCTGGAGATTTTCAGCGAACTGGGCATTCCCGCCGGACTGCTGTTTGTCGGCATGCTCGTGCAGGGCTTCTTCAACCTGATCCGCGCACGCGGCGCGTGGCTTGAGCGGCGCGAGTGGCAGCACGCGGATCTGGTGACCCACCTGGGCATGAGTTTTCTGTCGTTGACGTTGTTCCTGATGTTCCTCAGCGCGCCGAACCTGAAATACCTGTGGATCATGCTTGCACTGACCTGGGTACTGCGCCTGAAAGCCGAGCAGGCACCGCTGCCGGAGGTCAGAACATGAGCCGGATCAGCATTGTCATGCCGATGTTCAACGAGGCCCGGCACATCGGCCGCACCCTGCTGGCCGCGCGCAAAGCCGCGCACGCCGCCGACATCGACTGTGAACTGATCGTGGTCGACAACGGTTCCACCGACGACGGACCACAGATCGCCCGCGCATTCGGCGCACGGGTTCTGGTGCTGCCCGGCCTGCTGATCGGCGCCTTGCGCAACCGTGGCGCCGCGGTTGCCAGCGGCGAATGGCTGGCGTTCATCGACGCCGATATCGAAATGCCCGAGGACTGGCTCAAGCAGATGTTCGCCCTGGCTGCGAACGACCAGGGCGACGTCTTCGGCCTGGACCTGCACACCCCTGCCGCCGCGCCATGGTTCGCCGCAGCCTGGCAGCGCCGCTCTTTGCGTCCGTCGAGCCGCGCCACACGCACCGTGCACTGGCTGCCCAGTGCCAACCTGTTGATGCGCAAGCAGTGGTTCGACAATGCCGGCGGTTTCAACGAAACCCTGCGCACCGGTGAGGACAAGGAATACACCCTGCGTCTGCACCGACACGGCGCGCGTTTGCTGTCGGTCAATAGCAGCGTCGCCCTGCACTGGGGCTATGAAATGACCTGGCGCGAATGGATCGGCAAGGAACTGTGGCGTCAGGGCAGTCACCTGCAATTGCTGCGCGCACATGGCATGAGCCTGCGCCTGCTGCGTTTTCCGTTGCTGTCAGTGCTGGTGTGGTTGCTCGATGCGCTGGCGATCCTGGCGTTGCTCACGGGCTACGCGAATCAGGCGTTGCTGCTGCTGATGCTGGGCCTGCTGCCGAGTCTGCTGCTCAGCGTGCGGCAAAGCATTCGCCAGCAAAACCTCGGCCTGACGTTGCAACTCTGGGGCCTGCACTGGGTGCGCCTGCACCTGGCCAGCGCGGCATTGATTCTCGGTCTGTGTCATTGGAACGCCAGGAGGCCCGCCCGTGGCTGAACTCATTTTTTGCCTGTGCCTGTTGCTGCCGGTGTACGCGTACATCGGCTATCCGCTGCTGCTGACCTTGCTCGCGCCGCTGTTCCCGGCCTGGCGGCATGCCCCGGCACCGCCGCTGAACATCAGCATCGTCATCGCCGCGCACAACGAGGCGCGGCATATCGAGCACAAGCTGCGCACGCTGCTGGCCCAGGATTATCAACCGGCCACGCTGCAGATCATTCTCGCCAGCGACGGTTCGACCGATGACACCGTGGCCTGCGCGCACAAAGTGATCGATCCGCGCGTTACCGTGCTCGACCTGCCGCGCCAGGGCAAAGCCGCCACGCTCAATGCCGGGGTTGCCATGAGCAATGGCGACATTCTGGTGTTCACCGACGCCGACAACCAATGGTCGCGCGACACCCTCGGCCACTTGCTCGCGCCGTTGAACGACCCACAAGTCGGGGCCTGTGCCGGGCACATGGTGATTCCGGTTACCGGTGGCGGCCTGAGCATCGGCGACAGCCTCTATCGGCACTACGAAGGCTGGTTGCGCCGGGTCGAGAATCGCACCGGCTGCATGGTCTCCGCCGACGGCGCGCTGCTGGCGCTGCGCCGCGAGTTGTTCCAGCCCGTGCCGGCCGAGGTCAACGATGATTTCTTCATCAGTACCTGCGCACCGGTGGCGCGCAAACGCATCGTCTATGTGCCGGAGGCCCAGGTGATCGATCAGGGCGTCGACGAAGCGGACAAGCAATGGCGTCGCCGCCAGCGGGTCACGGTCGGTGGCCTGCAGAGCCTGGCGCAACGCCGCGAACTGCTCAATCCGTTCAAGCACGGCCTGTATGCCATCGCCTTGATCAGCCACAAACTGATCCGTCGACTGGCGCCGGTGCTGTTGCTGCCGCTGCTGCTGAGCAATTTCTGGCTGTGGAACGAACACGGTTTCTATCGCCTGAGTCTGGTCGCGCAACTGATCGGTTACTCGATTGCCATCGCCGGCCTGCTGGATTCACAACACCGTTTGCCGAAACCGTTCCGCCTTGCGGCATTCCTGCTGGTGACGCTGGCCGGCATGAGCGCAGGCCTGTGGCAGTTCCTGCGCGGGCAACGGTACGCGCAGTGGAACCCTGACCAGAATCGTTGAGAGGACGCATGCCATGGCGATCAAACAATTGCTCAAACGCACCAGCGGCTGGCTTTATCTCAACACGTCGGTGGGGCGCAACCAGTTGCACGGGGCCGGGGTCATTCTGATGCTCCACCGGGTGCTGGGCAACGACCGTGCCGCCAACCTGCCGCATCGCAATGAACTGTGCGTCGGCCCGCAGGCGTTCGAACACTTGCTGATATGGCTGCGCAAGCATTTCGATTGCGTGCCGCTGATGGAATTGCTGCAGCCCAACGCCCTGCGCACCGAGCGCCCGCGCGTGGCACTGACCTTCGATGATGGCTGGCGTGACAACGCGGTGAACGCCTATCCGCTGCTGCAAAAACATCAGGTGGCGGCGAGCATATTTCTCTCCACCGATTTCATTGGCAGCCGGCAACGCTTCTGGTGGGAAAGCGTGGGCGAAACGCTGTGGGGCAGTCATGGCGAAAAGGCCCGCATGCACCTGATCGAGCACTTGCGCATCACCGGTCATCCGTTGCCGGTGCTGCTCGACGATATCGATGTCGACCGGCGCAGCCTGGCGCTGCTGCATTACCTGCAGGGGCTGAAGAGCCTCGATCCGCAGGAACTTGAACGTCTGACCAATGAGTGCCCGCCGGATTCTCTGCCGCAAGCGCTGGACTGGCATCAGGTGCGCGCCATGGAAGCCTCAGGTCTGGTGCGTTTCGGCCCACATGGCGCCAGTCATTCGATCCTCACCGGACTGGACGATGTGCGTCTGCACGAAGAAATCAGCCGCAGCCGCGGTGCCTTGCAGAACGGCTGCAATCGGCCATTGCCGGTGTATTGCTACCCCAACGGTGACAACGACGAGCGCGTGCGTGAGCAGGTTGCCAATCACGACTATCCGTTTGCCCTGGGCACAACCACAGGACTCTATCGCGGCGCCGGCGATCCGCTGAACCTGCCACGCTTCGGCGTCAGCCAGCGCACCGCGCGCAATCCGGAACTGTTGTCGTTACGGATCTTTCGCGGGGCACGGCCATGAGTCGCGGCAGCTACCTCAAGCACCTCGCCCTGAGCATGGGCACGAAATTGGCGATGATCGCCTTGCGCCTGCTGCGCAATGTGCTGCTGGCGCGGATTCTCGGGCCGAGTGAACGCGGCTTGTTCGCCCTGCTCAGCACCCTGCCGGATCTGATCAGTGCGGCCACCAGTGGCGGCTTGAATTCAGCGGTCGGCTATCAAGCGGCCAATCAGCGGCCGATGGGCTTGTTGCTCGCTCAAGTGTTGGTATTCGGCTGTCTGCTGGCCGGGCTGCTGACGTTGCTGGTGGTGGCGCTGGCGCGAGAGTTCGGCAGCGAACTCGACGTCACGATGCAACTCGGGTTGCTGGCGTGGCTGTTGCTGCTGGCGGTGCCGCTCACGGTGCTCAAAAGCGGCCTGCTGACCTTGCACAACGCCTCGGGTGGTGTGGTCGCGTTCAATGTCCTGCGCCTGATCGAATCGCTGGCGCCGTTGCTGCTGTTTGTGGCGCTGTTCTGGATGTGGAAAGAGGCCGCACTGGAAGCCGCGCTGATCAGTTGGCTGGCTGGTATCAGCCTGGTGGTGCTGGTCGGCTGGATGTGGCTCAAACGCGCACAGCCAACTCAGTTGCAATGGAATCGTGCGAGCCAGAATGAGCTGCTGCGATTCAGTGCGCGCAGCCATCCGGATCTGCTGTTCCAACAGGTCATTCTGCGCTCCGATTACTTGTTTATCGGGGCCCTTCTGGGTAGCACCGCGCTCGGCCATTACGCCATGGCCAGCGCCGCCGCCGAACTGCTGCTGATCGTTCCGGAAGCCGTCACCACACCGCTGATGAAACGTCTGCTGCAACAGGACAAAGGCATGGACAAGGTCACGCCGTTGGCGCTGCGCCTCACCGCCACGGTGATGCTCGGCGCCTGCATCAGCATGGCGCTGATCGGCGAGTGGCTGATCGTCACCTTGTTCGGTGTCGCCTATCAGCCGGCCTACCCGGCGTTGCTGGCATTGCTGCCGGGGCTGTTGGGTCTGTGCTACGCGAGCATTCTGCGCCTGGACCTGATCGGCAAGAACCGGCCCGCCACTGTATCGCTGATGATGGGAGTGGGTGCCTTGCTCAATCTGGCGTTGAATCTGTTGCTGATCCCGAGCTACGGCATCGTCGGCGCAGCGGCGGCGTCCTCGATTGCCTACCTGGCAGTGACCCTGGCGATGCTGGTGCTGTATTGCAAACTCAGCGGCGTCAAGTTCTGGCACACGCTGTTCATCCTGCCCGCTGACATCAGCCCGATGTGGCTGATGTTGCACCGTCGGAAAGCCGCATGAATCGCCTGGCCCTGTTGCTCGGACTCGGCATGTCGCTGAACGGCTTCGCTGCGCCGATGCAGTGGGGCGACATCCGCGACGGCAGCCTGTATCTGCAAGCTGATCGTCCGGATACCGTCACGGTGAGCTGGGTTCCGGCGTGGCAGGCCGAGGCCAATGAAGAGCATATCTACCTGCTCGACGGCCACGGCCGATTGCAAGGTGACCGCTTCATCAAGGCCAGTGAGGTCAGCGGTTCGCAGCGCTGGCCACTGGTGCCGGGAGCGGCCAGCTATCGCCTGGAGATTCCCGGCTACAGCTTTCGCAGTTACCGCGTCGAGCATGACGACCAGACCGTGGCGCTGTTCAGTCCGGCCAAGGTGCACTTCAGTGTCGAAACGCGCAGTGGCGATGAACTGTTTTTCCGGGTCGCACCGGGCGACCGCGCGGTGCTGAACGGCAAATACCATGGCGGTGTCAACGCACTGCAGGCACAGCGCGTGGAGGACGGCCAACAACTGTCGCTGGCCCTCACGCGCCACCCCGCCTATTGGCAATTCGATCAAGTGGCCTTGCCGGTCAGCGACCAGGCCCAGATCTGGCGCTTGCGTCTGCAGGGCAGCGGCAGAGCGGCGTTCTGGCTCGATGGCACGGCCAACCTGTTTGCGCAGCATCCGCAGCAGCTCCAGCCATTGCGTGAAGAGCCGGGTCAGGTACGGCTGACCCTGCACAATAAAGTCCTCGGGCGCACTCCCGATCTGGGCATTGCCCTGCCCAATCTCATGCCGCCCGCCGCCAGCCATGCCGCACTGGATGCCTTGAAACCGGGCGCGGCGAGTTATTACAGCTACGTTGACGTCATGTCGAAAAATGCCGGTTTCGAAGACCCGGTTCGTCAGCTCTATCAGACTCGCTTCGGCATCCGTCAGGACATCACCCTGCTCGCCGGCACCGGGCGCCAGGCCAATCTGCGCGCCGACGGGCAAAGCAGCAACGGTCTTGACGCGTGGCTCGCCGCGACGCGCGCACTGGATGGTCAAGGCACGCATTACATCGGCTTCGCCGACGAGCCGAACCTCAATTATTCGAGCTACGAAGATTACCGGGCGATTTTTGTCAGCATGGCTCGCCAGGTGCGCAGCGACCCGGCCAACGCCCAGGCCGGCGTGCGCATCGCCATGCCCGCCACTTCACGCTTGGTCAACGGGCCGTTCACGCGCAACGCAGCCGGCAAACGCGGCATCGACTGGGCCCGCCGAATACTCAGCGAATCCGCCGATCAGGTCGACGCATTGGCCTGGCACGAATGGATGGTTCGCGACCTGCTGGCAACCCGGGTCTACCGCGACAGCGTGCGCCGCGCCGCCGATCTGGTGGGCCTGGATAGCCGCGGTCAACCGCGCAAAGCCTTGCTGCTCGATCAGACCAACCTGTCCAGCGGCTCGAGCCTGAGCCCGTACGATCAGGAAACTCACTACACCGCGCTGTGGTGGGCCTCGGTCGTCATCAACGCTTCTCAGGATGGTCTGCTGAGCATGCTCAACTGGTTTCAGGCCGCTGACGAACCCCCCTATGCCAAGGGCATGGCGCGCGTGTCGGGCGAAGGTCGCTTCGAGCTGAAACCGGTGGGCCTGGCCCAGCAATTCATCGCCCGGCATTGGCTGCCGCACGTGCTGCAACTGGATAACGACGCTTTCGAAGTGGATGTGCTGGCGATGGCCGGCGATGAGCAGCGCACATTGCTTGGGGTAAACAAAACTACCCGCCTGCAACGCGTTGATCTGAGCGGTGCGAAGTGCCCGCTTGACCACGCAGCCTTGAGTTTCTTCGGCGTTGACAATCGCGCCCGCGACGCACCGTTTGCCTGCGAAAACGGGCGTGTGCGTTTCGAATTACCGGGGCAAACCCTGTTTGCCCTGACCTGGAACGCTTCATGAACCGCCCTACTGCCCTGCAAGCGTCATGCTGCGCGTGGCACCTTCATAAGGAGAAGAGACCATGGATATCTTGAAAAAACTCAGCGGACATATCCGTCGTAAAGGCCTGCGAGCGACCTTGGCGAAGATCCGCAGAATGTATTTTTTTTCCCATCGGCAATTGCTGTGGATGGAGCGCGACCTGGTCAGTCCCGTGCCGCCGTACAGCCTCAAGCCTTACCCGCCACTGCGGGTAATGAACATCACCGCGGACAACGCCAGCGCCTTCACCCGTTACTTCGGCGACCGTGTCGGCGTCATGGCCGAGCTGGCCCGTGAAGGCCACACCGGGCATATGCATGTCGACGAGCACGGCGATGCCGTGGCGTTCATCTGGGGCACGCCGCGCGATTATTTTGATCGGCATTACTACGGTTGCCGGTTCCCGGTGAAGCCCGGCGAGTTTTTCGAATTTGGTGGGGAAATGGCCCGCGCCTACTGGGGCACCGCATTGTCTGTCGATGTGCAAGTGCGCCTGTGGCAGGCCATGGCCGTGCAGGGCTGCAGCAAAGTGGTCGATGTCTGTGACTCGAGCAACATCCCGGCGCTCAAGCTGCACCTGCGCATGGGCTATACCGAACAACAGCGGATCATGAATATCTACACGCTGTTCGGCCGCTGGCGCTTCTATCGCGAAACCCGCTACAGCGGCTCACGCCTGGCGGCGCTGCGCAAACCTTCCCGTCCACCTGTCGAAGCAACGGCGGCCTGAACCCATGGCGATGCGATTTGAATGGCGCACCTCCCTGTGCGCAGCGGACTTCCCGGCGAACGCCTACGAAGCACTGCGCCTGCACGTAGCCGACCACACACCGTTCAACAACCTTGGCTGGTTGTGCGCGGCCGAGCAGGCCCTGGGCGATGATCAGCGCCTGCACATTCTGCTCGGCTGGGACGCAGACACATTGCGCCTGTGCCTGCCGCTGGTGGCCGGCCGCGAACGCTTCGCTGGGGTGCCCTTTCGCGTCCTGCGCCACTTGGGTTATCCGCTGGCCGATCGGCTGGCCCTGCTGTCATTGCTCGGCGCCGAGGACATGCGCTATGCGCTGGAGCTGATCCGACAGCACCTGCCCCATGCGCTGCTGCAGCTCAATGAACTGTCGGAACCGGCCGGCGAAGAAAGTGCACTGACCGAATGGATGGTGCGCAGCTCCACGGCTGAACGGCGCCTGAGTTGCCGGGTGCCGGTGCATCTGATCAGCGAAGCCGACCATCAGGAAGTCTCCGGCGACCCGCGCTACAAACTGCGGCGGGCGCGCAAACGGATTGCCGCGTGCGGCGCTCAAGTGCGGCGAATCACCCCCGATGCGCTGTCGATGCCTGCGGTTTTACAAGCGCTGCAGACAGTCGAGTCGGTCAGTTGGAAAGGTGACGAAGGCGTCGGGATTTTTGCCACCGAACACAGTCGTCAGTGGATAAACAGCGCTTTCACCGCCCTCGCCGCTCAGGGCCTGGTGCGGGTCGTGACGCTGGAGCTGGACGGTCGCTGCATCAGCTATCGACTGGGCCTGCTCGAGCAGGGCCGACTCTACGACTACAACCTTGCGTTCCTGCCGCAGCATGCCGATCTGGGCAGCGGCCGCGTGCTGCTGGAGGAATGGATTCGCTGGGGCCTGGACGAACAATGGCACTGGATCGATGCGTCGCGGGTCAGCCTGGAGAACTCCAGCCATCAGCTGCACGAGCGCATGACCGGCCAACTCGAACACTGGCGCTGGAGCTTCTACTCATGGCGCCCCAGTGGCCTGCTGCTGGGCCTTGGGCTACGTCTTTGGTACTGCGTCAAACCGGCCTTGCAAAAAAGACGCGCACAGCGTGCGGGCAACCCGGCGGCAACAGATACATCTGCAATTCAACCGACAACATCATCCCCCACACCTGGGCTAGCGCCTCGGAGAGCATCATGAACGTCATCGAAGAACTGCTTCTGCGCATCAAACAAAAAGGTCTGCGCCGCACCCTTGGCGCGCTGGGGAAACGTTACGTATTCGCTCACCGAGAATTGCTCTGGATGGAGCGCGATCTGGTCACGCCGATTGCCCCGAACAAACTGCGCCCCTGTGAAGGGTTGCGCAGGGTCGACATCACCGAAGAAAACGCCAAGGCCTTCAGCAAGTACTTTGGCGACCGCGTGCAGACCATGGCCGAACTGGCCGCTGAAGGACATACGGGGCACATGTACCTGGACCAGGACGATCACACCGTCGGGTTCGTCTGGGCCAGCGCGCACGACTATTACGACCGCCACTTCTATCGCTGCACGTTCCCGGTCCAGCCCGGTGAATACTTCCAGTTCGGTGCCGAAATTACCCGGCACTATTTCGGCAGTAGCCTGACCGTCGATGCACAGGTTGCACTCTGGCAAGTCATGGCGGCCCGCGGCTTCAAGAAAGTCGTGGATATCTGCGACAGCGCCAATATTCAGGCCCTGAAAATGCACATGCGCCTGGGCTATCAGGAACAAGGGCGGATCACCCACGTCTACGACCTGTTCGGGCACTGGCGCTTCACCCGCGAAACGCGCTACAGCGAATCAAGACTGGAAGCGCTGCGCAAGCCGGAAAGCCCGGTAGTGAGTGCGGCGGCGCAGGCGTAGTTCACCTCACAAGCGGCGGTGGCCCTTGGGCCGCCATCGCTTGCAGGCGAGCTTCCAGATTTGATTGCATCTTTTCAGTTGGAGCGTTATCAACCTGTGAGCCAGCCTGCTGGCGATGGTGGTATTACAGGTAAATGCTTGACCCAGTCCTGAAAATCAAAAGCCCCTCACCCTAACCCTCTCCCGGAGGGAGAGGGGACTGATCTTGGTGGATGTGAGAGTTGAGCCGACATGAAATACCGAGTCGAACTCAGCTTTTGAACGGCCCACAAGTCGGCTCCCTCTCCAAGGGGAGAGGGCTGGGGTGAGGGGCGAATCCACCACAAATCCCAAGCCATGCGGCGCTTCTAACCACTCAACAATGAGCGCCAGCTCGAGTGCTTTTGATCCTGATCCACCGGCGACGTCGGAAGGGACCCGAGCCTGCGAGGGCCGAACGCAGGAGCAAGCGTTTTTTGCTTATTTTTTTCTGGGCCGGCACTCCGGGCGTTTGAAAAAAAGTGAGTCGCCGTCAGGCGAAACCGCCAGCTGCAGCACCCGAAGCAACGGATATGTACACCGCAACCAAAAATTCAGCGCCCGAAAGAAAGCCATCGCGATATAGAGATACTCAGACCTTGCTCGCCACCAAGGTAAAGCACATCGGCATCTGCGCCTCTCGATTCAGATAGCGGTCATACACCTCTTCCCGATTCGAATGCGCATATTCCCTGAAGTGCGCAACATTCAACCCTGCCCCGATCACCCCGCTGAATATCGCGCCGAGGGTATGCACGAACCAGTACGACTTCGCCGCCTGCTGTTCAATCTTGCCGACGTAGACAATCGGCTCCTCCTGCACAAACGGCTCGGCGCGAAAGTACGAGCTGGCGAGGCGGTAAGGATCTTCGCCGGCCGGATCGACCATTTCCAGAAACGGATGGGTTTCGTAGATCACCAGCTTGCCACCCGGTTTGAGCACCTGCGCGACATGCCGAAAAAACTCACCAATGTCGGGCATCCAGTTGAGCACGCCGATAGTGATCAGGGCGACGTCAAACCGGTTATGCAATGACGCAGGCAAATGATGGATATCGCTTTCGACGAACTCGGCATGATGCGGTGAGCGAGCATTCAGCGCGCGGGCTTGCTCGAGGAAGGCTGCCGACTGATCGACGCCGATCACACTGCGAGCGCCCAGGGCAAACAGCGACAGGCTTTCGCGGCCGTTATTGCAGCCCAGTTGAATCACGTCCTTGCCAGCAACGTCCAGCAAACCGCTCAGGGTGGCGTCGAGACAGGAAAAGTCCGCCTGCGCGACGTCGCTGAGCAAGGCCTGCCAGTCCGGCGAATTCTGATGGTGCTGAGCGGAATCATTCCAGGCCTGTCGATTGCTCTCGATGGCTCTTTTGTTTTCGGGCACTTCCATGGCGCTCTCCAGACAATGCTCGTGATTGAGCGGGGCAGAGTCTAGATCAGCCTGGCAATCGGCCGTGTTGCAAACTTGTAAGCGGTAACGCGGCTTTAGTTAACAGCCTTGGGGAAAACCGCATTCGCAGGTGCCGCCATGCAAACTTCGATCGGCTGCTGTTGATGGGTTGTCAGCTCGCTGCCACTGAGGCGCAAGCGCTGGCCAGCAATTTCATTTACTACGGGCCCAACCAGCCCTTTGCCCACCCTGCCCCGTATTCGCTGAACGCGACGCCGCCCAGGCCTTACGAGGACACCGCCCCGGCAGACTTCATCGTCCTGCCGGGGGGCCAGGAGTTTACCGATTCGCAATTGCCGACCGTCGCGGATGCGACGGTGCGGGTGTTTATCCGCACGTACGATGCCGAGCGTGGGATTACGCAGACGACCACCATCAATTGTAGGAGTGAGCCTGCTCGCGATAGCGGTCCTTCAGTCACAACTGCATTGCCTGACCCACCGCCATCGCTGGCAAGCCAGCTCCCACAGAGTTATTTGGCGTACAAAAAGCTCGCAGGCAACCCCAACCCCCTGTGGGAGCGAGCCTGCTCGCGATAGCGTCGGGTCAGTCGGCACCGATGTTGGCTGAACCACCGCCTTCGCGAGCAGGCTCACTCCTACCGTTTTGATCTAGGTAGGACTCAGAGATTGACGTGGCTCTGGTTCAACCGCTCACGCAGAAACTCCACCAGCGCCTGCACCGGCCTTGAAGCCTGGCGATGCTGCGGATACACCGCCGACAAGGTCAGCGGCTCGGGGCGCAGTTCGTCCAGCACCGGTACCAGTCGCCCATCCTTCAACGCCGCGCCAACAATGAATGTCGGCAGATAAGTAATGCCCATCCCCTGCACCGCCGCATCGCGCAGCAATTCACCATTGTTCACGCGCATGCGCCCGGCGACGTTGATCAACACAGGTTTGCCCTGCCCTTCGTTGAATCGCCATTGCACCGAGCGCCCGTGACCATACGGCAAGCAATCATGGCTGTGCAGGTCTTCAGGCTTGAGTGGCGTGCCGCGTTCTGCCAGGTACGCGGGACTGGCGCAATACACCCGTTCGATGGACGCGATGCGCCGGGCGATCAGCGTCGAATCTTCCAGCGTGCCAATGCGCAGTGCCAGGTCGTAGCCCTCGCCCAGCAAATCCACCGGGCGATCGCTCAGGTCCACTTCCACTGTCACTTCGCGATAGCGCTGCAGAAACATCGGCAGCAGGCAGCCCAGATGCGCCACGGCAAACGACAGCGGCGCGCTCAGGCGGATCGTCCCGCGCGGCTCCGCCGTCTCTCCGGCGATGCCCTGTTCGACTTGCTCGACTTCGCCCAGCAAGCGCAACGCCGCTTCGTAATAACTCTGCCCCAGCGGAGTGACGTCGAGACGACGGGTCGAGCGGTTCAATAAGCGCACGCCCAGCCGCTCTTCCAACTGCATCAAGCGACGGCTGACGAACTGCTTGGACAGGCCCAACTGATCGGCCGCTGAGGTGAAGCTGCCGGAGTCCATGACCTGGCAAAAAATACGCATGTCTTCGAACGGGTTCATTGTCACTCTCTGGTGGACAGTTAAACGCTTTATAGCTGCTTTTTCACTTTTCGGCAGCCCATTAATCTGTGCTCACGGTGTTGCTGAGGCCAGAAACCCAGCGCCACAGCAGCCCGCAACTCAGGCAAAAAAATCAACATCATTCAAAAGGATTTCCACCCATGAGCATCGTCAAGAAAACCCTCGCGGCCTCCCTCCTCGCCCTGTCCATCGGCAATGCGTTCGCGGCTGAAAGTAGCGGTGTCGAACACAACACTCAGACCTTCCTCGATGCCCTCGCCGCTGGCGGTGGCAAACCGCTGGAGCAACTGAGCCCGAAAGACGCCCGTGCGGTGCTGACCGGTGCCCAGGCGTCGGTGAAAGTGGATCTGTCGGGGATTGAAGTCAGCGACAAGGCAATCAAGGTTGACGGCCAGACGATCAACCTGAAAGTGGTGCGCCCGGCCAAGGTCAAGGGCGAGTTGCCGGTGTTCATGTTCTTCCACGGTGGCGGCTGGGTGCTCGGCGATTTCCCTACGCACCAACGGCTGATTCGTGATCTGGTGGTGGGTTCTGGCGCGGTTGCGGTGTACGTCGATTACACACCGTCGCCGGAAGCGCAGTACCCGACCGCGATCAACCAGGCCTACGCCGCGACGAAATGGGTCGCCGAGCACGGCAAGCAAATCGGTGTCGATGGCAAACGCCTCGCGGTGGCCGGCAACAGCGTCGGCGGCAACATGGCGGCGGTGGTAGCGTTGATGGCCAAGGAACAGAAAGCCCCGGCGCTGCGCTTCCAGTTGCTGATGTGGCCGGTGACCAACGCGCAGTTCGAGGACGGTTCGTACCAGCAATTTGCCGAGGGACATTTCCTCACCAAAGGCATGATGCAGTGGTTCTGGGACAACTACACCACTAACCCGGCCGAGCGTGCACAGATCCACGCCTCGCCGCTCAACGCCAGCAGCGAACAGCTCAAGGGCTTGCCGGCAGCGCTGGTGCAGACCGCCGAATTCGACGTGCTGCGCGATGAAGGCGAAGGCTATGCGCGGCACCTCGATGCGGCCGGCGTCGCGGTGACCTCGGTGCGCTACAACGGGATGATTCATGACTTCGGCCTGCTCAACCCGCTGAGCCAGATCCCCGAAGTGCAAGCGGCGGTACGGCAAGCCGCCGCCGAGCTGAAAACCCACCTCAACTGAGCCCAGGCCCGGCGCCCGAAAAGCGCCGGGTTTTTTGTGTGAGTAACGCCCATGACTTTCCTTCTCGCTCACCTGCTCTCCTGGAGCGCCGTGCTGCTGTTGCTCGACGCCGCGCTGTGGCACTTCGCGCCGTATAAGCATCGCGCGCCGAAGGTCGGTGTGCGGCTGGTGCTGTTTCTGGCCTTTAGCGCGCTGGTGATCAATGCCGGCGTCAGCCCGTTGCAGGCGCCGCAATTTGCCGATGACCGCGTAGCGCAACTGGGCGCGACGGCGCTGGGCATTCTCTGGTGGCTGTACGCCGCACGCGTGCTGACCGAAGTCATCGGCCTGGCCCTGATGCGTCGCATCGGTCACAGCGGCCGTCTGCTGCAGGACGTGATCGGCGCGCTGGTATTTCTTGTCGCCATCGTCGCCGCCGCCGGTTATGTGCTGGAGCTGCCGGTCAAGGGTCTGCTGGCGACGTCGGGCGTGGTCGCCATCGTTGTCGGTCTGGCGCTGCAAAGCACCCTGGCCGATGTGTTTTCCGGGATCGTACTGAACACCACCAAGCCGTATCAGGTGGACGATTTCGTGATGATCGACGGCGTCGAAGGCAAGGTGTTCGACATCGACTGGCGCGCCACCCATTTGCTGACCAGCGCGGGGACCATGGCGGTGGTGCCGAACTCGGTCGCGGCCAAGGCGAAGATCGTCAACCTCAGCCGTCCGAACAACATGCATGGCGTGTCGATCAGCATCAAAGTGCCCAACCATATTCGCCCACGCCGGGTGCTGGATGCGCTGGATCGCACGCTGCAAGGCAGCAGTTCGCTGTTGCTCAGCCCAGCACCGAAAGCCGTGCTCAAAGAAGCCGGCGAAACCATGTCCGAGTACGTCGCCAGTGGTTTCATTGCCGAACTGGGCAAGAAAAGCGAAGTGCGCAATCAATTGTTCGACCTCGCCCACCGGCATCTCGAAGCGGCTGGCATCTCGCGGCATCCCGACGGCGTGATCGAACCCTCGAGCCGCGCCCGCGCGTTGCTCGATGAGGTGAAGATCTTCCGCTCGCTGAGCAGTGACGAGCGCGATCGCCTCGCCGAATCGATGGTCGCCCAGCAATACACGGCGGGTCAGGTGGTGCTGGATCTGGATGAAGTGCCGGACAGCCTGTTCGTGATTGCCACCGGTGTGGTCAGCGCGACTGTGCCGGATGGCGACAACAAAATCGAAGCCGGACGCATGGGCCCGAGTGAGGTGATGGGTGAACAAAGCATTCTTGCCGATACGCCGTCGCAGGCGACGTTCACGGCGCTGACGTCGAGCATCGTTTATCGACTCGACAAGCAGTTGACCCGTGAGTGCATGGGCAAACGCAGTGAAGTGGGTCGGGCCTTGAACAAATTGCAGGCGGTGCGTCAGCAGAACAGTCGCCTCGCGTTGATGGCCAAACCGGTGGCGGTGAAGAAAGGAGGGTTTTTGGGGTGGTTGCAGAAGCGCTGAAGATCAAGTGCAGTGGTCAACTAATTCCGGACACCTCGATAGGTGGTTTTAACGCCATCGCCCGTTCATAAACGGTCGGTGGCAGATACCCCAGTTTTGAGTGCAGCCGTTCGTTGTTGTAAAACCCAACAATGTACTCGGTGATGTCCCGGATCGCTTCAGCATGGTTGGCGTAGTCACGTCGCCATACCCGTTCCATTTTCAAACTCAGGAAGAAGCGCTCCATCACCGCGTTATCCCAGCAATTACCTTTCCGGCTCATGCTTTGCTGCATGTTGTTTCTTGCCAGTAACTCTCTGTAAGTTGCACTAGCGTATTGGCTGCCTCGATCCGAGTGGGCAATCAAGCCTGGCGGTGGTTGGCGCTGCGCGATGGCCAGTTGCATCGCGCTGCACACCAGCTCAGCCGGCATGTTCGGAGCCATCGACCAGCCCACGATCTTGCGTGAGTACAAGTCCAATACCACGGCCAAATACAACCAGCCACTGCGGGTGCGGATGTAGGTGATGTCAGCCACCCAAGCCTTGTTTGGTGCCACTGGATCAAATTGTCGACTCAGTACGTTCTCTGCAATCGGCAGGTCATGATTACTATCGGTCGTGTGTACAAACTTACGCTTCCAAGCCGAACGCAGCCCGTTAGCCCGCATCAACTGACGGATTTTATACAGCCCTATAAGCATCCCTTTACTGCGCAACGCGTCGCGCAAGGGACGGCTGCCGTAGCAGCCACCACTCTCGGCAAAAGACGCCTTGAGTTGCACAACGACGGGACAACTCTGCCGGGCTGGTGCATCAGCACGCTTTTGAAACTCATAAAAGCCCGAACGACTGATGCCCAGTAATCGACAAATATATGCCACTGAACTGACCTTCTCTTGCAGCTGCCGAACCAGTCGATACCTTACTTCAGCTCGCGGGCAAAGAAGGCCGTAGCCTTTTTTAAGATGTCGTTATCCATCTTGAGTTGGCGATTTTCTTGCTCCAATTGCCGGATGCGCTGTTGCTCTGCCGTCAATGGCTTACCGATTCCGGCCTGTCCCAGTTGCTCTGCCTCGTATTGTTGAACCCAGCGTCGAACGGCTGTCTCACCAATGTTCAAATCCTGGCAAACCTGCACAACGGTCAGCCCCTGATCCTTGATCATCTTCACGACTTGCAGCTTAAAACTGTCGTCGAATGCTCTGCGTTTTTTGGTCATGAATAACTCCTCGATAGATGCATTTTCCACCTATCGGGGTGTCCGGGGAAATTAGACCACTGCAAAGAGCCCCCCTCACCCCAACCCTCTCCCCCAAGGGGGGCGAGGGGGAAAGGGAGCCGATCTCCATGCGTTTCAAGAGCGGAGCTCGGCTCGGTATTGCAGGTCGGTGCAACTCTAGCAAACAACGCGGTCAGTCCCCTCTCTCTCTCCGGGAGAGGGTTAGGGTGAGGGGCTTTTGACCTTCGAACCCATTACTGAGCAGTAAACTTGGTATAGCTGTTGATCAGGTTGCGATAGTTAGGCAGACGCTCCGACAGCAGATGCGCCAGACCTTCCATATCGTTGCGCCAGTCACCCTGCAGCTCGCACGCCACCGAGAACCAGTTCAGCAGGTGTGCACCGGCGGCCGACATACGCGCCCACGCCGCTTGTTGCACGGTGGTGTTGAAGGTGCCGGACGAGTCGGTCACCACGAATACTTCAAAACCTTCAGCGATAGCCGACAGGGTCGGGAACGCTACGCAAACGTCGGTCACCACGCCAGCGATGATCAGTTGCTTGCGGCCAGTGGCCTTGATCGCCTTGACGAAGTCTTCGTTGTCCCAGGCGTTGATCTGGCCTGGACGCTGGATGAACGGTGCGTCCGGAAACTGCTCGCGCAGCTCAGGCACGATCGGGCCGTTGGGACCGGCATCGAAGCTGGTGGTGAGGATGGTTGGCAGCTTGAAGAACTTGGCGATGTCGCCCAGTGCCAGCACGTTGTTCTTGAACTCGTTCGGGGTGAAATCCTGGACCAGCGAGATCAGACCGGTCTGGTGATCGACCAGCAGAACGACAGCATCGTCTTTGTTCAAACGCTTGTAGGGAACGCTCATGGCAAAACTCCTCGGTGGTTGGATAGTGCTTGCAGCGCCGGCCCGGATGGCCGGCGCTTTTTTCGAAATCAGAAGGCGAAGCAGGAACAGCCGAACGCGCCCCAGAAACCGGCGAAGTCGCTGACCGGCGCGTTCGACATCCGCGCCTTTTCATGGCTGTGGGTGTGCACCGCGCACGGCCCGCTGCACTGGTGAACCTGCGCCTGCAACGGTGAGTTCGGGCGCCAGTGGCCCGGCACCTTGACCACCGGCGACCAGTCCGGCAGTACCGGAATCGAGCGTGGGCCGAGGTCTTCGAAGTCGCCGGCGGCGTAGACGATCTTGCCGCCGACCACGGTCATCACCGACTCGATCCACTTGATCGCTTCTTCTTCAACGCTGAAAAAGTCCGAGCTCAGTGCCGCCAGGTCAGCCAGTTGGCCGACGCGAATCTGGCCCTTCTTGCCCTGCTCCGAGGAGAACCAGGCGCTGCCGTGGGTGAACAGCTCCAGCGCGGTGCTGCGTGGCAGACCTTCTTCGTACAGAGCCAGACCGCCGACGGTGCGACCGCTGACCATCCAGTACAGCGAGGTCCACGGGTTGTAGCTCGACACCCGCGTGGCGTCGGTGCCGGCGCCCACCGGCACGCCTTCAGCGAGCATGCGCTTGATCGGCGGCGTGGCTTCGGCGGCTTGTTTGCCGTAGCGATCAACGAAGTACTCCCCCTGGAACGCCATGCGATCCTGGATCGCGATGCCGCCGCCCAGCGCTTTTACTCGCTCGATGTTCTGCGGGGTGATGGTTTCGGCGTGGTCGAAGAACCACGGCAGACCGTTGAACGGAATGTCACGGTTAACCTTCTCGAACACGTCGAGCATGCGGCTGATCGATTCGTTGTAGGTGGCGTGCAGACGGAACGGCCAGCGCTGTTCGACCAGATGACGCACCACCGGCTCCAGCTCTTGTTCCATGGTCTGCGGCAGGTCCGGACGCGGTTCGAGGAAGTCCTCGAAGTCGGCCGCCGAGAACACCAGCATTTCGCCGGCGCCGTTGTGGCGCAGGAAGTCGTCACCCTGGTGCAACTTGACGCTGCCGGTCCAGTTCTGGAAATCGGTCAGTTCTTCTTTCGGCTTCTGGGTGAACAGGTTGTAGGCGATGCGCACGGTCAACTGGTCTTCTTTGGCCAGTTGCTCGATCACCTGATAATCGTCCGGGTAGTTCTGGAAACCACCGCCGGCGTCGATCGCACTGGTCAGGCCGAGGCGATTGAGTTCGCGCATGAACTGCCGGGTCGAGTTGACTTGATATTCCAGCGGCAGCTTCGGCCCCTTGGCCAGCGTCGAGTAGAGAATCATCGCGTTCGGCCGCGCAACCAGCATGCCGGTCGGGTTGCCGTTGCTGTCACGCACGATCTCGCCGCCCGGCGGGTTCGGCGTGTCGCGGGTATAACCAGCGACGCGCAATGCCGCGCGGTTGAGCAAGGCACGATCGTACAGGTGCAGGATGAACACCGGGGTGTCCGGCGCCGCCTGGTTGATTTCTTCCAGGGTCGGCATGCGTTTTTCGGCGAACTGGAATTCGTTCCAGCCACCGACCACGCGCACCCATTGCGGGGTCGGCGTGCGATCGGCCTGATCCTTGAGCATGCGCAGCGCGTCGGCGAGCGACGGCACACCTTCCCAGCGCAGTTCGAGGTTGTAGTTCAAACCGCCACGGATCAAGTGCAGGTGCGAGTCATTGAGGCCAGGAATGACGCAGCGGCCCTTCATGTCGACCACTTGCGTGGCGCTGCCCTTGAGGGCCATGGCTTCGGCGTCGTTACCGACGGCGACGAAGCGGCCATCCTTGATCGCCACGGCGCTGGCGAGCGGTTTTTCGCGGTCAACCGTATGAAATTGGCCATTGAACAGAATCAGATCGGCGTTCATCGCAGTTCCTCAAGCAAAAGTGAAAAGAAGCAAACCCCGCTCAACGCGGCGAGGTTTCTTGGGAATCAAGGTGCTCATGGGCCTGGCTGGCTTCCAGCCACGGCGTGAACAAACGGGTCACCGGCGGCATCACCACGTACACCACCGAGAGGACGATGGTCAGGGTGATGAAGAAGGTGGCGACCACGTAGTTGGAAAGAAGCGGATGCAACGCCAGCAACGGCCCCCAGATCAGCGGCACCAACAGGGTGTGCGGCAGAATAACCAGCAGCGACACCACGGCTTGTTTCCAGCGCGGCGGTGGCGAAGCGGCCTCAGCCAATGGCGAGAACCAGAACTCGTTGACCGGCGCGACTTCCGTCTGATCGCCGTCAGCCAGCATCGGCGCCGCCTCGGCGACCAGCGCCTGACGCTCGGACGATTCCAGCCAGCCTTGCATCGCTTCGGTGCTGCTGAAGCGCAGCACGCAGGTATAGAAGTCGAGGCGCCCGCGCTTGCCGCGCACCACGTCGACGCCCAGATGCCCTTCACGCTGCCCCGCCACACGGACGATATTGCGCAGCCAGGCTTCATACGCCGACTCGAAACCGGCCTTGACCCGGTGCTTGATGATCAACGTGACGGTCTCATCGGCCCCCGGTGTGAGTGGATTCAGGGCTTCAGGCATAACGCAGTACTCCGGGCAAACGAACATTGATCGCCAGCCGACCCGGCCCGGCGATGAACACAGTGGTAAACAGGATCAACAGCAACCAGCCGAACTGCCCTTCAGCCACACTCCATTGCGGATGCACGACCAGCAGCGCAACGAGCAGCACAAAGAGAATAGGCAAGCAGGCCAACCGCGCCAGAACACCGGCGACGATCAGCAGCGGACAGAGAACTTCGGCGAAAATCGCCAGGCTCAGCGTGAGGTGGGCACCGAGGTGAAACGGGTCTTCGATCAATTGCAACTGCGCGGTGAAGTCGAGCAGCTTGGGCAAGCCGTGCACCCACAACAGAAACAACCCGCCACTGACCCGCAGAAACAGCAAACCGAAGTCCTGCGCCCGTTCATCCCTCGAATTAATCATGACCCGACCCTTTGAATGTCATTGACGAGAATCATGCCAAGGCAAGGGCGGAAGAAATTGGATGGGTGTGCTTAGTTGGTTTTCAGGGCATGGAGGGTGTGTAGACAGTGATGAAAAATGCGGGTGAAAGGTTTACGGGGAACCTGTGATGCCCGTGCGGAACCGGACGGGTCAGGCCGCTATCGCTTGCAGGCAAGCTCCCGCATGAACCGAGCCCACCCTGAGGCCGAGTATCAGCTCGCCTGCCGTTGATGTTGACCTTGATACAACGGCTCAGCCTGAAAATCAAAAGCCCCTCATCGGAACGCCGCCCGCCTACCCCTCTCCCGGAGGGAGAGGGAACTGACCGCAGTGGATGCGAGAGCTAAACCGACCTGCGATACCGAGTCGAACACAAAATTTGAAAAGCACAAAAATCGGCTCCCTCTCCCTCGGGAGAGGGCTGGGGTGAGGGGCAGCCACACCACAAATCCAAAGCCAACCACCCGCTTCTAACCACTCAACAATGAGCGTTAGCTCGAGTGCCCTTGATCTTGATCTTGCCTAACCAGCGACATCGGAAGGCTGAGTGGAGGGATTGATCCGGGCGTGGGAGCGCAGCGACCGTCTGGCGCAGCCAGACACAGCGGAAGTAGGTGCAGCGAAGCAAACCGTAGCCGCTGCGCCCGGATCGATCCCGGAGCGAAGGGACCCGAGCCTGCGAGGGCCGAACGCAGGAGCAAAGCCTTTTGGTTCCTTTTTGGCGTCTGAAAAAGGGACTCGCCGTAAGGGCGAAACCGCCAGCCGCAACACCCGTAGCAACGGATATGCCCCCATTCATCCAGAAACGCAAAGCCTCAGCCAGGCCGAATATCCAGCGGCGCCGCCATGAACTGACTGATCCTCGACCTGAGCCACTTCTCCGCCGGGTCATTGTCATGCACCCCACTCCAGGCCATCGACAACTGCGCCGCATCGATCGGAAACGGTGGATCTTCCGCACGCAGCGCACACCCCTCAACCAAGGCGCAGGCAGCATAATCCGGCACAGTGGCAATCATCTCGGTGCCAGCGAGCAAAGCGCGCAAACCACTGAACTGCGGCACCCCGAGAACCACCCGGCGACAGCGGCCGATCTTCGCCAGATCCAGATCGATATTGCCGCTCAGGTCACCCGAGAACGACACCATCGCATGCGGACGCTCGCAATATTCGTCCAGCGTCAGCGGCCCCGGACGGTCATCACCGCGCAATACCTTGCAGGGAATGTCGCGCAGCTTCTTGCGCTTGGCATTGGCCGGCAGATCCGTGGTGTAGCTCACGCCCACGGAGATTTCCCCGGAGGCCAGCAGCGCTGGCATCAGTAGATAGTTGGCGCGGCGCACGACCACGACAATCCCCGGCGCTTCCTGCTGAAGCTGGCGCAGCAGCGGCGGAAACAGGCCGAATTCGGCGTCATCGGACAGGCCGATGCGAAACACGTCGCAACTGCTCGCCGGCTCGAACTCCTTGGCCCGGCTGACCGCCCCGGAGATCACATCCATCGCCGGTTGCAGTTCCTTGAGAATCGCCAGCGCGCGCGCAGTCGGCTCCATGCTGCGTCCATTGCGCAACAGCAACGGATCGTCGAACAGGTCGCGCAAACGGCCGAGCGCCGCACTGACCGCAGGCTGGCCCATGAACAGTTTTTCGGCGACGCGGGTCAGGTTCTTCTCGAACATCAGCGCTTCGAAAATCACCAGCAGGTTCATGTCGACGCGACGCAGATCGTTACGGTTCATGGGCATGTCGTCCTTATCAATGTCAGCCGTTCAAGCGGATCGGCGCTACGCACTTTACTCGATCAACGGCACTTTGGCCGCGCGTTTGTAAGGGCCGTACTCCACCGGCACCCACTGGAAATGTTTGCCTTCGGCAGTGATGTGGCCGATCCCCGGGAATGGCAGATGCGCAGCGGTGACCCACGTCTTGCTCGCCGCCGCCGCGCTGAACACGGCCTGCCGGCTATTGATCGCCTGCTGGCTGTTGACGTCGAAGCCGATTGACACTTCCGGATGCAGGAATTGCACCGCGAGGTTGTGCACCAGATCGCCCATGAACACGATGCTCTGCTTCTGCGAGGTGAAACGATAAGTGGTGCTGCCCGGCGTATGCCCGGCTTCGAGCGTCGCTTCGACCACGCCCGGCAGCGGCGACTCGCCTGCGCTGAAGGTCTTGAAACGTCCGGCGGCAACGTAAGCGGCGGTGGATTGCTGGGCAATCTTGAAGAACGCCTTGGCGCCGGCCGGGGCCTTGGCCAGTGCGGCAGGATCGAGCCAGTAATCGGCTTCAGCCTTGGCCGCGTACACCGTGGCGTTGTTGAACAATGCCTGCTGTTGCCCGTCGACCAGACCGCAGACGTGATCCAGGTGCAGGTGCGTCAGCAGAATCGTATCGACCTGCTCCGGCTTGTAGCCGGCCGCCTGCAGGTTGCTCAGCAGCTGGCCAGCGGTGGCGCCAATGCATTGGCCGGCGCCGCTGTCGACCAGAATCAGTTGCTTGCCGGTATTGACCAGAAAGGCGTTGAACGCGGTCTGCACGCCCGGCGTTTCAATCGAACGGCGCGCCAGCAGCGCACGAATCTGGCTCTGACTCATGCCTTGCAGCAGCTTGGGCGACAAGTCGTTGTAGCCGTCGAACAACGCCGTGACTTCGTAGTCCCCCACCGCCAGGCGGAAATACCCCGGCGCCTGCGTGCCCACTTGTGGCGCTTGCGCCATCGCGCAGGACATCGCCAGTGCGGTCGTTAACGTTGTCGCGGCTTTGAACATGCTTTTCATCAAACGCTCCTGAACCTGCCCGATTGCGGCGCCCCTCTCGGTTCGCCTCGCTGGTCCTGATCGTCGCGCAAAGGACCGGCACAGACTTGCAAGCATGTGCTGAGTTCCAGTCCATGCGCGGCAATTAACAACGATTAACTCGTCAGCCTGGCGCCCGCGCTGAACAATGCCGTCACTCGCACAGCGTTGTTTTTTGACCTGACGGGATGCGCCTTTCGTGCATTCCCCATCGACACGGACCTTGGCCATGGCTCAATTGCAACCCACCGTCGCCCTCGCCCCTGCCCGCCAATCGGATTCGCCCGCTATCGGCGGGCTCAGTCCGCAACGCGAACGGCTGGTCAAACAGCTGATCCTCGAACGCCTCGGTGACAGCCTGGAAGTGGCCGAACTGGCCCGCGCCTGCTCACTGTCGCGCAGCCATTTCTCCCGTGCCTTCAAGTGCAGTACGGGGCTCTCGCCGCAGGACTGGATTCGTACCCAGCGCATCGCCCGCGCGAAATTGCTGATCCAGCACACCGATCTGAGCCTGACCCACATCAGTCTGGAATGCGGCTTTTGCGATCAGGCGCATTTCTGTCACATGTTCACCCGCAGCGAAGGCATCAATCCGTTCGCCTGGCGCTGCCAGATCATGCGTGAACCGCGGCCTCTGCGCTTACAGCCCGGCGTACTTTGACTGAGACGACCGTTGCACCGATGCACGAACCTGAGGATCATGCCCGGACACCCGAACCAGAGAGCCCGCGCCTGCGCGTGCGATTGTTCGGTACCGTCCGTCGCAGCGCCGCAGGAGTGAACTGTTGAGTCTTCCCCCGAATCAGGCCATCGGTTTTGGCCCCTATCGGATTCATCCCGGAAAACGCCGCGTATTCGAAGGCGAGCAACCGCTGCGTCTGGGCCGACGGGCGATGGATATTCTGCTGATTCTGCTGGCGCAGGCTGGCGAAGTGGTGAGCAAGCAGGAACTGATGGCCGGGGTCTGGCCGGACAGTGTGGTCGAAGAAATCAATTTGCGTGTGCACATGGCGGCATTGCGCAAGGCGCTCGGTGACGGTCAGGCCGGGCAGCGTTACATCGTCACGGTGGCGCAGCGAGGCTACAGTTTTGTCGCGCCGATCCTGCTGCATTCCATGGAGGAGCGTCCTTTGGACGATGCCGGCGGTCGCCACAATCTGCCCTTGCGGCGCACACGCATGATCGGCCGCCAGCCATTGGTCGACAGCCTGATGAATGAGCTGCCGCGCCGACGCTGCATCACGCTGGTCGGCCCTGGCGGGATCGGCAAAACCACCGTGGCGCTGCGCGTCGCTGAACAACTGATCGGCTTTTACCGCGACGGTATTCGCCTGGTGGATCTGGCGCCGCTCAACGATCCCGCGCTGATCGGCTCGCACCTCGCCGCTCTGCTTGATCTGGTGCTGCCTGAAGGTGACTCGCTGACAGCACTGATCAATGCCCTGCAACAGCGGCAGATGCTGTTGCTGCTCGACAACTGTGAACACCTGATCGATGCCGTCGCGACCCTCAGCGAAAGCATTCTGCGCGGCGCGCCCAAAGTACACATCCTCGCCACCAGCCGCGAAAGCCTGCGGGCTGAAGGGGAATATGTTCAGCGTCTGGATGCCCTCGCCTACCCGTCGATGAGTACGATGCTGAGTCGTGGACAGATACTCGAATTTTCGGCGCTGCAACTGTTCATCGAGCGAGCCACAGCCGCCCAGGAAAGTTTCGAGCCGAGCGATACCCAACTGCCGCAGGTGATCGAAATCTGCCACCGGCTGGACGGTATGCCATTGGCGCTGGAACTGGCCGCCGCGCAGGTCCCCGAGCTTGGTCTCGACGGCCTGCTCGGACAGTTGCAGGGTCGCCTGCCGGCGTTGGGCAAAGGCCGACAGAGCAGCCATGAACGCCACCTCACACTGCGCGCTACGCTGGACTGGAGTTTCAATCTGCTGGAGCGTTGCGAGCAGACCTGCCTGCGGCGTCTGGCGGTTTTTCGCGGCGGGTTTACCCTGGAGTCGGCGGCGGCCGTGATCGTCGGTGAGCAGATCGACCCCAGCGTGGTGTTCGTCTCGATCACCCAATTGGTGGCCAAATCCTTGCTCAGCGTCGAGGTCGGCGATGAACAGGTGTTCTATCGCCTGCTCGACACGACCCGCCGCTATGCGCTGGAAAAACTCGAACAGGCCGCTGAATTCGATGACACCCGTGACCGTCACGCCGAGCGCTGCCTGGCGCTGATGCAGCAAGCGAAAAGCGAATGGGAACATACCCCGACGGCGCTGTGGATCGAACGCTACGCCCGTGGGCTCGAAGATTTGCGCGCGGCGCTGGAGTGGAGCCTGCACGGGGTCGGCTCCGGGGGTTTGGGAATTCGTCTGGCGGCGGCCTCGGCGCCGTTGTGGCAAGAGTTGTCGCTGCTCAAGGAATATGGCGGCTATGTGCGCCGGGCGCTAAGCCTGTTCGATGAACGGAACGAGCCCTGCCCACGGCTGCATATCACGCTGAAACTGGCCTTGGGCAGTGCCTGCTACCACACCTGGGGCGGCACCGCCGAAACCATCGACGCCTTTGCCCAGGCGCAGCAACTGGCGCAGGCGCACAACGATGTTGCTGGCCAGTTGCGTGCGGTGTCTGGGCACATGGCGGTCAACCTCAGTTGCGGGCATTACCGCCTCGCGCTGGCGCAGAGCGAGCAGTTCGACCGCCTCGGCCTGCACGGCGATCCATTGCTGTCACTGAGCACGCACCGCTTGCGCGTGCTGGCGCTGCATTATGCCGGCGACCAGACGCAGGCGCGCGCACATGCCGAGCAGGTCTTGCAGCGCATGGCCCACAGCGGCAACGTCAACCGTTTCACTCATGGCTTTGGCGTGCAATACGACCAGAGCGTGGCCTCGTTGACGGTGCTGGCGCGAGTCTTGTGGATGCAAGGTCTGCCCGAGCAGGCATGGCGTGCCGCGCGGCAAGCCCTGGATATCGCCGTACAGATCGACCATGGCACCTCGATCTGTTACACCCTGGCCTTGGCCAGTTGCCCGATCGCTCATTACAACGGAGATCAACAAAACGCCCGCATGCTGTTGCGCCTGCTGCTGGAGCAATCGCAGAAGCATTCGGTGCTGTTGTTCAATCATTGGGGTCGGCATTACGCGCAGGTGATTGATGCAGACGTCATCGTCCAGCGGCCGGCGGAGAGCGGCGGGTTGATCGGTGAAATGATGGTCACCCTGGATCCGCGTTTCGTCGATGATGCGTTGCTGCAGCGGGCATTGAGTGGCGAGGCGGGATGGAGCACGGCGGAGATTTTGCGCGCTCAGGCGCAGGCGTTGCTAATGCAGGATTCCGGAAACGCCTCAGATCCCTGTGGGAGCTGGCTTGCCAGCGATGGCGTCCTGTCAGACAGCACCAATATCAAGCAAGCCGAACATCTTCTGCAACAAGCCCTGACCACCGCCCGCGCCCAGGGCGCCCTCGCCTGGGAACTGCGCAGCGCCACATCACTGGCGCAACTCTGGCAACGCCAGTCGCGCGGTCACCAAGCACTGAATCTGCTGCGTCCTGTCCTCGAGCGGTTCAGCGAAGGCCACGCGACCCCGGATCTGCGTAAAGCGTGCGGGTTGGTCGAGGCCTTAAGTGAAGACACGCACGCCTGAGACGCGGCGTAACTGATCAAAGTAGCGCGCATACCGGCGTTCAAGTTCGACCTCTTCCCCGCTGCGCTCAAGCTGCTCGCGAGCATAACGTCGAGTGGTGTTGAGCATTCGGTAGCGGCAAGCGCTGCCGCTGCCCTCCTCCATCAACAGCGATTTGTGCGCCAGATTTCTGATGATGGCGGCCAGGCGCAACGAGGCCAGTTGCGTGCAACTGACCACCGCCAGGGCCGCTTCCAATGTGAAAGGCATCTTGAACACCGACAAGCGCTGCAATACGCGCTGCTCCGACTCACTCAACCGCCGATAACTGCAATCCAGCGCAGCCTGCATCGACTGGTGGCGTGGCACGGCGGTGCGCCGGCCGTGGCTGAGCACTTGCAAGCCGTTGGCCACATGCGCCTGCAACCCGACCAGGCCCAGCGCATCGATCTGTGCCACCGCCAGTTCGATCGCCAGTGGCAAACCGTCGAGTTGCCGGCAAATTTCGCGCAGCGGTTGCACATCCTGAGTACGCAACTGGAAATCATGCTGGCGCGCCCGCGCGCGACTGACGAACAACTGCACCGCCGGACAGCCCATGGCCTCGGCGACATCATCGACCGCCACAGGCTTTGGCATGCTCAAGGGTGGCAATTGCTTGAGCACTTCACCGCTGACCTGCAAGGGCTCACGGCTGGTAACCAGAATGGACACACGTGGCGCCGCGCCAGACAGGCTTTCGATCAACGCCTTGCAGGCTGCGTGCTGATGCTCAGCGTTGTCGAGCACCAGCAAGGCATGCCGTTCGCACAGCCCGGCCAGATCGCTGTCGAGCCGATGCAGGCAATGCTCCAGCAATGAGCTGTTGTCGCTGACCTGCGCTAGATCGACATACCAGACGCCATGGCGAAAATACTGCACCAACAGTTCCGCTACCCGCAGGGCCACGGTGGACTTGCCCACGCCGGTCGGGCCGGTAATGGTCAGCAGGCGACACGCTGGCATGAGCCGCATCAGACTGCCTACCAGCGCATCACGGCCGATCACCGGGATCAGCCGCGCAGGCAGGTTGTGCAGTGGCGGTGGCGGATTGGCGGGGGGCTGGGGTGCTGCACTGTCGCGATGCACCGGGGCGATAAAGCTGTAGCCGCATTGCGGCACGTTGACGATGTAACGTTGACCGTTGCCACCGTCTCCCAAGGCGCGCCGCAGTGCCGCGATGTGTACGCGCAGGTTGATTTCCTCGACCACCGAGGTCGGCCACACCTGGGCGATCAATTGTTCTTTGGTGACCACCCGACCGGCGCGCTCGACCAGCACCTGCAAAATGTCCAGCGCGCGACTGCCCACGCGCACTGGCTGATCCCCTTTGAGGATCAGTCGTTGTCGCACATGTAAGGTGTAAGGGCCGAAACGCAGCACTGACACCGGGTTGAAACCATCGAGGCTGTTCATGCCAACCATCTTGGCAGTGTTCGATGACGCGACAACGGCGACACGGGGCGCAATACGGACATACCGAAGCGCCAGACGGACAGAAACGCTCTAGCTGAACTGTTCGCGGTATTGCGCCGGGGTCAGGCCGAGCTTTTCAGCGAACAGCGACCGCATGTGCCGAACGCTGCCGAAGCCGCTTTTGTAGGCCACGGTCTTGAGCGGTAACTCACTGGTTTCCAAAAGATTTCGTGCACAGTCGACGCGGGCGCTTTGCAGAAACTCCATCGGCGTCATGTTGATTTCCCGGGCGAACACCCGGGCAAAGTGGCGCGCGCTCATATTGGCGATGGCGGCCATGCGTTCGACCGTAAACGCTTCGTCGAGATGCTCCAGTACGTAGCTCTGCGCACGAGTGATCGGCGTTTCCTGCGGCGCCACGGCCGCCATCAATGGGCTGAACTGCGCCTGCCCGCCCTGCCGCTTCATCACCACCAGTAGAACTTTGGCCACATCCTGGGCGAGCTTCTTGCCGTGATCGCGGGCCACCACGGCCAGCGCCATATCGATACCTGCGGTGACACCGCCCGATGTGATCAGGTTGCGATCTTCGATATAGATCTGATCGGTGGCGACATCGGCCTTGGGAAACGCCCGGATCAGTCGCTCGGTGTAATTCCAGTGAGTGGTGACTTGAAAGCCGTCAAGCAGACCGGCATGCCCCAACACAAAAGCGCCAGTGCAAATCGAACCGTAATACTCGGCCCGCTGCACGGCGCCCTTGAGCCAGGCGAACAAGGCAGGAAACTGCTGGTTGTAGGCGCCGGGGCCGCCGGGCACGAGCAACAGGTCATAGCGCTCGGTGTCTTCGTCGATTGTCCGGTCGGCCTGCACCATCACGCCGTTGGATGCCCGCAACGCGCCGGGCTCAGTACCCAGAGTGACCAATTGATAGTGCGCGTCGGGTTTGAGGTAGCGGTTGGCAACCGCAAATACCTCCAGCGGCCCGGCCATGTCGAGCAGGAGAAAGTCGGGAAACAGCACCATTGCCACGGTTTTCATGGGAGCACGTCACTTCAATCGGAGAACATGAGACAGGCTGGACATTATGACCAAGCGAGGCTTTTCAGGCGCGAAAAATTGTGTGAGCGGCCTCGCACAACTGTCAACCTGATCAGGACAGTCTTTCAATTTTCATCTACTTATTGGATTGCACGGTTAACAGTAACCTTCTCCTCACTCGGACGAATTCACGTCCCGCCAGGAGATTTTAATCATGCTGACCCTTCGCAAAGCCTCCGATCGTGGCCTCGCCAATCATGGCTGGTTGAAGTCGTTTCACACCTTTTCCTTTGCCAGCTACCGCAACCCTCGTGAACAGGGTTTCTCCGACCTGCTGGTGATCAATGACGACCGCGTTGCCGCCGGTAAAGGTTTCGGCCAGCACCCGCACCGCGACATGGAGATCTTTTCCTACGTGCTGGAAGGTGCGCTGGAACACAAGGACACGCTGGGCACCGGCTCGGTCATCCGCCCGGGCGACGTGCAACTGATGAGCGCCGGCAGCGGCGTGGCGCACAGCGAGTTCAACCATTCGGCCACCAAGCCTGTGCATTTCCTGCAGATCTGGATCGTGCCGGAAGTCAGCGGCGCCAAACCGCGCTATCAGCAGGAGCATTTCACCGCGCAGAAAAAACGCGGTCGCCTGCAATTGATCATCTCGCCAGACGGCAAGGACGGCTCGCTGAAAGTGCGCCAGGACGCCCGAGTGTACGCCGGACTGTTCGACGGCGAAGAAAGCGCCACGCTGAAACTGCCGTCCGACCGCTACGCTTATGTGCATGTTGCACGCGGCAGTGTTGAACTCAATGGCCAGCCATTGCAGGAAGGCGATGGTGTGCGGGTTCGCGAAGAACAATTGCTGACCTTGAGCAACGGTGTCGATGCCGAGGTGCTGGTGTTTGACTTGCGTCCGCAGGAATTGCCGCAGATGCCATGACGCAGGGCTTCTGCACCTTATGAGAACGGCCTTCCGATGAAGGCCGTTTTTTATTCGGGTGATTTGCTCCACGGCAGCATCGGCGGTATGGGCACGGTGAACTCCTTGCCCGCCTGAATCGCCGCCAACGTCGTCTGGACCGCTGCGTAGGTGTTGGCCTGATTGGCATAACAGGCACCGACGACGATGGCGACCAGCCCCACCAACTGCACGGCGGCCGCTGCCCAGACATTGGCTTTCGTCGTGCTCGCTTGCCTGATGGCTTCTTTCGATTCCTGTGCAATGTTCTGGATCGCCGAAGACATCATTTCGAAACGCTTGTCGCGTTCTGACTGGGCTTTGTCCATTTCAGCATGAATTCGGGCGCTGGCCTTGTCCCTCTCGGCCTGAGCCGCCAGAAACGCATCGATACGCATCGATACGCCTTCCATCCGCGCATCCATTCTTGCTTCTATGGTCTCGATCCTGGCATCGAATTCTTCGCGGCTTATGCTGCTCATGGTGTGCGTGTTCCGGCTGTCGTTGAATGGATCACTGTCTGAATATTGCCTCAATTCCCTGGCTTTCACTTCGTCACCTTTGGCGGTTACCGAGACCTTCCGTGGTCGATCGTTTCAGTGCGAGCCCTGTGACTCTCACCGGACTGTGGAAACGATAGAGCTGTTAGCCGATGCTCACAAGCCGGCCGATTCGGCCTGGTTTGTAGGCGTTTTCGTCAGCCCACGTAGCCTCCTCAAAGCAGCCTTGAGGTCATTGATTTTCCGGCGCAAACGCTTCGACTATCTGCTCGATTACCGCCCTCACCCGCGCCGTGTGGCGCAAATCCGCATGAGTCACCAGCCACACGTCGTACGGCAGCGGTCGCGTGCGTTGTGGCCACAACCTGATCAGGCCATCGCGTTCGCCCATGTATACCGGGATTTCTCCTACACCCAGACCCGCCGCAATCGAGCGGCGCACCAGCAAACTGGAGCTGAGGCTGGCGACAATTCGCCCGCGACTCAACGGTTCGGAGACCAGCGTCAGGTCTTTCTTGCTTTGCAGATACGGTTGATAGACCACCAGATCATGACCTTCGAACGCCGTGTCTGGCTGCGGTGAGCCATTGGCATCGATGTAGGCTTGCGAAGCGAACAGGCCCACCGGCCAGCGGGCGATGCGTCGGGCGATCAGGTCGGGGTTGTCCGGCCGGGTATTGCGCACGGCGATATCGGCTTCGCGCTTGGCCAGGCTGAGAATCTGTGTGGACGCATCCAGTTGCACGCGCACATCCGGATGTTGGGCATGCAAGCGCGCCATGGCCGGAATCAGGAAATCGATGGCCAGCGAATCGGTGGTGCTGACTCTCACGGTGCCGGTCAGGCGATCATCCAGGCCCTCGATCTGTCGCTGCAGATCCAGCGCCGACTGCTCCATTTTCTCCACACTCTTGAGCGCCGCTTCGCCGACCGCAGTCAATGCGTAACCGTCGGAAGTACGCAGGAACAGCGTTGCACTGAGGGTCTTTTCCAGCGCCGTGATACGCCGCCCGACAGTCGCCTGATCCACACCCAGTACTCGCGCCGCGCCGCGCAGCGTCGACTCACGGCAAACCGCCAGAAACACTCGTGCGTCATCCCAATTCATGTTTTCCCCCGCAATGCAAAAATGCATCAGCGCGCCGCTTAATCGCTGCACTGATGCAGCGACGATAGCGGATATGCTCAATGGCATAAACCTTTCTTGAGATCGCTGTCATGCGTACTTCAACCTCCTCCGGCATCTGGATGCCGATCTTCGCCGGACTCTGTGCCAGCCTTGTCAGCATTGGCCTGGCGCGCTTCGCCTACACCCCGTTGATTCCTTCGCTGATTGAAGCCCGCTGGTTCAGCGCCAATGATGTGGTTTACCTCGGCGCGGCCAATCTGGTCGGCTACATGATCGGCGCCCTGCTCGGTCGGCCGACGGCGCGCCAGCTCGGTAACAAAAATGCCTTGCGGCTGATGATGCTGGTGGTCACGGCGGCGTTTTTTGCCTGCGCATTCCCGTTATCGGTGAGCTGGTTCTTCGGCTGGCGGCTGCTGTCGGGCATTGCCGGTGGCGCGATCATGGTGCTGGTGGCTGCAACCGTTCTGCCGCATGTGCCGACAGCACGCAAAGGATTGGCCAGTGGCGCGATCTTCCTCGGCATCGGCCTCGGCATCGCTGGCTCCGGGACGTTGGTGCCGCCGCTGTTGAGCTTGGGCTTGCAGGCAACATGGCTGGGCCTTGGCGCTTTGGCACTGGTGCTGACCGCACTGAGCTGGTTCGGCTGGCCAGACGACTTTGCCCATCCGCCAGTGACACATGAAGCGACGGGAGTAGAGTCGACACCGCGCGCGGTGTATCTGTTGTTCGCCCAGTACGCGTTCATGGCCGCAGGTCTGGTGCCGGCGATGGTGTTCCTGGTGGATTACGTGGCGCGTGGTCTTGGCGCCGGCGCGCACACCGGTGCGCTGATCTGGGTGATGTACGGTCTGGGCGCGATTGTCGGGCCGGTGAGTTATGGTTTTCTTGCCGATCACCTGGGCGCGCGCGCTGGCATTCGTATGGTGCTGGTGGTGCAAGCAATTGCTCTCGGTTTGCTCGCAGTATCTCACTCGTTGCTGGTACTGGCGTTGCTGGCGGTGATTCTCGGTTCCTTTCCGCCGGGGATCGTGCCGCTGGCCCTGGCGCGGGTGCATGAGCTGGTGCCGGAGCATCATCGTCAGCAGATTGCCTGGAGCCGCGCCACCGTGTCGTTCGCCACGTTTCAAGCCTTGGCCGGTTTTGCCTATTCGGCATTGTTCAACGCCAGTGGCGGTCATCACACATTGTTGTTCGTGGTCGCCGCAGGCGCGATCATTGTGGCGCTACTGCTGGAACAAGCCATGAGATGGCTGCCCGCCCCGATTGAACCACGCCGTTGCGCAAATTGAGGGGAATCATTGCCCACCCGGCAAGCTCCCATTACAGAACGTATCCAACAGGAGTCGACATGTCCCTGCCCAATGAAATGACCCGTATCGAAATCACCGAACCTGGTGGGCCGGAAGTCTTGCAGGCCAAGCGCGTGCCGCTGCCGGTCGCTGCCGCCGGCGAAGTGCTGATTCGCGTGCATGCCGCCGGTATCAATCGCCCGGACGCGTTGCAGCGTGCCGGTAAATACCCAATGAAACCCGGCATGAACCCGATTCCAGGCCTGGAAGTCTCCGGCGAAGTCGTCGCGCTTGGCGAGGGTGTCAAACAGTTCGCCATCGGTGACCGCGTCTGCGCGCTGACCAATGGTGGCGGCTATGCCGAATACTGTGCAGTTCCAGCCGGCCAGACGCTGCCGATCCCCGCCGGCCTCGACTGGGTGCATGCTGCGGCCATTCCGGAAACCTTCTTCACCGTCTGGGCCAACCTGTTCGGCCTTGGCGGCGCGAGTCGTGGGCAGCGCGTGCTGATTCACGGTGGCACCAGCGGTATCGGCACTACCGCGCTGATGCTGTGCCGCGAGTTCGGTATTGAAGCATTCGCAACCGCCGGCAGCCCGGACAAATGCGCAGCGATTCGCGATCTGAGTGGCGAAGCGATCAACTATCGCGATGAGGATTTCGCGGCAGTCATCGCCGAGAAGACCGACAACCACGGGGTCAACGTCATTCTCGACATCATGGGCGGTTCGTACCTCAACAGTAATGTCAGTGCGCTGGCGATGGACGGCCGGCTGGTGATGCTCGGTTTCCTCGGTGGTGCGCGAGCCAATGACTTTGATCTGCTGGCCATGATGGCCAAACGCGCGGTGATCACTGGCTCTCTCTTGCGCGCCCGCACCGCTGCTGAAAAAGCCGCCATTGCCGATCAACTGCGTGAGCATGTCTGGCCAGCGCTGGCTGCCGGACGCTGTCTGCCGATGATCGATAAGGTCTACCCGCTCTCCGACGCGGCGAAGGCCCACGCTCATATGGAGGCAGGTGACCATATCGGCAAGATCGTGCTGCAGGTGAGTTGAGCCATCGCAGCATTTTGTAATCAATGCCGCCGGACAGCGGTCGAAAAAATCACGCGCAGACCTGAGCATCTGGTAAAACGCGTTCTTTGTCTGCGCTTGGGTGAAACGTTTAATGTTCCGGTCCTTCATGACGCGTCTGCGCCGTCGCCGCCTGGCGTTCGCCTGCATGGCCGCGTTGATCATCGGCGTGCCGACCAGTTGTGCCGTACTTGAACACACCGAGCGCACCCTGCTGTTTCGCATAGAACCGGGCGACGCTGGCTGGTATCACGGCTTGCCCGGCAGCGTGCAGGAACTCGACCTGCAACCGAAAAGCTTCAAGGCCGGACAAAACATCCATGCCTGGTGGTGGCCGGCGGAGAAAGCCGATGCGCCGGCGATTTTGTATCTGCACGGGGTGCGCTGGAATCTCACCGGGCAGTTGTTCCGCATTGAACAACTGCGCGCGGCGGGCTATTCGGTGTTGGCCATCGATTACCGTGGCTTTGGCCAGAGCAAAGGTGATCTACCGTCGGAAAGCAGTGTTTATGAAGACGCTCGCGTTGCGTGGGAACGCTTCCAACTACTGCAACCGGACCCGAACAAGCGCCTGATATATGGTCACTCTCTCGGCGGCGCGGTAGCGATTGATCTGGCCGCTGAACTCGGACAGCGCGCTGCTCGCAGCCACTCCCCCTTACCCGTGCGCGGTCTGGTCATTGAGTCGACCTTCACCTCGCTGGCCGACGTGGCTGCCGCCGTCGCCAATACCTCGCTACCCGTGCGCTGGCTCTTGTCACAGAAATTCGACTCCATCGACAAGATCGCCGACATCCACATGCCATTGCTGGTAGTACATGGCCAGGCTGATGCCTTCGTACCGCCGCGCTTCAGCGAGCAATTGTTCAATGCCGCTGAGCAGCCCAAACGCCTGCTACTGGTGCCCGGAGCGACACACAACAACAGCATGGCCCTCGGCGGCCGGGACTATCGCAAGGCACTGGATGCGTTGATGCAGACCAAACCATCGCCGCGGATTGCCGGGCCGGCAGTGGCCAAGGGCTCTGGCGACTCCTGAGCTGTCCGGTCAACCTACACACACCGGCATCAGCGCCGTGCCAGCTCGTGGCGTACGCACTGTTCGTAATAGGTCTGTTTGACCGCCGCGGGTTTTAGCTTCGAACTGCTGTTATAGGTTTGCTCGGTAATGCCCATCGCGGTCATGCGCATCCAGGGCTGCTGGAACCGCCGAACCTGCAACTGTTTTCGCGCGCCATACAACGAGACTCCAGAGAGTTTTGACCGCTGCGCGCCGGCAGCAATGTCCGAGCCCCAGGTGCAGGCAAAGCGATGGTTCTTGCTTAGCTCTTTTGCTTGCACGCCCGAGACGATCAAAGCCAGGGAAAGCGTCGCAACGGTCATGACAATCGTCCGCATATAGCCGATCTAACCTTCTGAAAAAAGGCGATTTTGCCGGGACAGACCAAGTCCGGGGGCCAGCAATTTGCCTTCTTGCGAATACTCACCTTTGAAACGAATGCATCCTGAGCTCTGCCACTCGTCCAGTCCCTCGCACCTTTGGCGGGCCGGCCTATCCAAAACAGTACATCCCGCCCCGCAGAAGGCTCATGCCATGAACAGAAACATCGCCGCCCTATCGCTCGCCAGTCTGTTTCTGATCGTCCCGCTTCATGCATCGTCAGCCGAAACAACCGCAGGTGCTGCCACCCCCGCCACCGCCCTGCCGGGTGTCAATCATGCAGAAAGCTCCCGCGACCATGATGAGAAGGCAGACAAGAAAGGCGAAGAGTCATCGGGGGCCAACGCGGGGTCACAGCCTCATGAGACGGAAAAGGATGCCGCTACATCCAGCGACTCCAAAGATATGGATAAAAAGCCTGCTCAGTGATATCCCATTAACAATCGAAGACCATCCGGTCTGTAGCTCGGGCATCCAGAAATGACGAAGGCCAATGTCGTTGACATTGGCCTTTGCATTTCAGTCTCGAACAAACCGGTTCGTCATTGCTTGGTGCACTGAGCGCCAAGCCCCATTCCCATGGAACCCAGCGCAACCATCGGGCCACTCGGAAGTTCGCATTTGTATTCGCCGCCATCGGTTTGAGCGGTGTAGTACGTCGTATTGAAGTCGTTGCGGATGTTTGTAACCTTGATAACGGGTTTGCCAATGGTGGTCTGCGCTCGATCCTTCAGATCACTTTCTCCCGGTTTGACGGTCTGGCATCCAGAGACCGCGAGCGCGAATGTTGCGAATAAAACGAGAACCGGGACAGTCCTTGATGAGTTCATTGCAGATCGACCTTTTTGATTTTTATGCAGGAAAATTTTGACAGCAAGCTGTCAGGCGACAGGACTTTAAAGTCGAGCCGGGACAGGGGCAATTAGGTCGGATGTGCTAATGGCTGAAAGCTAGCGTCGCTCCCGATGAGGTTTGCAACTATTTTTCGGGTGACGCAAGGATATTTGCGCAGCCTCAATTACTAAATTAGAAAAAATGAATTAGCCAGCTGATCCCTCGGTCAAGAATTATGAATGCAGTAAATCTGACGAGGTGACAGTAATGACTATCCAGGCAGAGACACTCGCAAAACTGACTGAAGCGCTTCAAGAGCGAGGCATGAACAGGGTTTCAGACATCCATTTCACCCGCGCGCCTTACCGATACAACCATCGCTGGATCTGTACCGTAGAGTGAATGTGCTGACTGCCCGCAGCTGGAGCGAAGTATCCAGCGCGGGCGCCCCGGCTTCAGCTCTTTTCGCGCCATGGTGGCGATGTCCGCGACTTTTTTCAGAATTAATCCACACTTCGACGGCAACAAAAAACCCGGCGCGTTGGCCGGGTGTTGTGAAGGATAGAAGTTCATGGCGCCTGTTTCGCGCCGCCGTTATCCCGGCCTGTCTGGGCATCCTGATCGGAACCAGGATTCCCGGGTGGCGGATTCCAGTCCTCTGGTCGCTCGTCGGCCCCCTGCTTTGGCTCAGACACAGCCTGGTCCAGGCCAGAGTCATGGCCCTCGCCAGAGTCCGGCGTTTGTTCGCTGGGTCCCGGATACGGAGCTTCAGGACCGTTATTGTCGTCAATCATCATTTTCTCCCGTCAGTGGCGCAGGGCCTGCGCATAACAGTGAGAGACGATCCGACGCCAAGGAGTGCGATTCGCTCGACGAGCGGGAATTTAAAAGACGGTATGACGACGAGGCCCGATCATTTATTACGCTGCAGCCAACCTGTCAGCATAAAAACCAGACCCGGTATCAACAGGCCCGGCGCGACATAAGCAAAGGTTCCGCTGGCAAGAAGACCTGTAAGGCCGAAAACGAAGCCGCACATCACCAGCGGCAGTCCCACGATAAACATTGGCTGCTTGAAGGCCTTTTCCATTACTCGATTCCATTCAGGTCTTTGTTAATCCACTGGGGTGCCTACAAGTCATGGCGGGTGTGAATTTCAACAGCCACGTGCAGGATTCCGATTCATGGCGAAGCCCTAGTCTACGGCGCCCAGCAGCAAGCGTCGCCGAAGAAAATCCAAATCGAGAAGCCCCTGCAAATCTACCGCCCATGAAAAAGCCCAACTGGTGAGAGTTGGGCTAAGTCATTGAAAAATATGGTCGGGACGGAGTGATTCGAACACTCGACCCCTAGCACCCCATGCTAGTGCGCTACCGGACTGCGCTACGCCCCGACTGATGTTGCATTCGTTCTTCACCTCGAAGAACGCTCAAGAATATAGCGCAAGCATTTGAAAACTGGAAGTATTCAAACGCTGCTTTTTATTTCTTGAGTACTACCAGCACGTCTTCCAGCTCGGCAATCATCTGCCGGATCATCTGCTTGTACTGGGTGGTGTCGTCTTTGGCTTCATCGCCGGACAGGCGCAGGCGTGCGCCGCCGATGGTGAAACCCTGATCGTAAAGGAGCGCGCGGATCTGCCGGATCATCAGCACGTCCTGGCGCTGATAATACCGGCGGTTTCCGCGGCGTTTGACGGGGTTGAGTTGAGGAAACTCCTGCTCCCAGTAGCGCAGCACGTGTGGCTTTACGGCACACAGCTCGCTGACTTCACCAATGGTGAAGTAGCGTTTGCCCGGGATAACGGGTAGCTCGTCGTTATGACTTGGTTCCAGCATAAGCCTCAACTCGGGCCTTCAACTTCTGCCCTGGACGAAAGGTGACCACACGGCGAGCCGTGATCGGGATTTCTTCCCCCGTTTTCGGGTTGCGGCCAGGCCGCTGGCGTTTGTCCCGAAGGTCGAAATTGCCGAAACCGGACAATTTGACCTGCTCGTTGTCTTCAAGAGCGTGCCTGATTTCCTCGAAAAACAGTTCTACCAATTCCTTGGCTTCCCGCTTGTTCAGGCCCAGCTCTTCATACAGACGTTCCGCCATCTCAGCTTTCGTCAAAGCCCCCATACGTCACTTCCTTAACGTGGCGTTCAACCTTTGTTCGAGCGAGGTGAGGATATTTTGCGTCGTCGAATTCACCTCATCGTCATTAAGAGTGCGCGATGGATGCTGCCAGGTCAAGCCAACGGCGAGGCTTTTTCTATCAGGATCAATGCCTTTACCCTGATACACGTCAAACAGCCTGAGATCTGTGAGCCATTCGCCTGCATTTTCACGGATTACGTCCAGTACAGCCGAGGCTGCGACGTCTTTATGCGCGATCAGAGCAAGGTCACGGCGCACTTCAGGAAAGCGCGACAACTCGTGGAATTTCGGCATTTTACCCAGTGCCACTTCAGCCAGAACCAGCTCGAAAACGAAGACCGGACGATCCAGGCCCAGCGCTTTCGACAATTCAGGGTGAATGGCGCCGATGAAACCGACCTCACGGCCTTCACGTTCGATGCGCGCGGTTTGGCCCGGGTGCAGCGCCGGGTGTTTGCCCGGTGCAAAGGTGAACGAATCCAGCGCGCCGGCGAAGCCCAGTACCGCTTCCACATCAGCCTTGACGTCGAAGAAGTCCACCGTATCGCGACCTTGTGCCCAGCCTTCCGGCAGGCGGCTGCCGCAAACCACACCCGACAACATCGGTTCTTGCTTCAGGCCGTCGAGCTGGCCGACGAAACGCAGACCGCTTTCGAACAGCCGCACGCGATCCTGTTGACGATTGAGGTTGTGCTGCAGCGCTTTGACCAGGCCCGGCCACAGCGACGAACGCATGGCGGCCATGTCATTGGAAATCGGGTTGGCCAGCAACAGCGGCTCAACGCCCGGATTGAACAGTTCGAACTGACGCGGATCGATGAAGCTGTAAGTGATCGCTTCCTGATAGCCACGAGCGACCAGCAGACGACGCAGCTCCGGCAGATCGCTACGCGCTTCTGCCTTGGCTTGCGGTGCCAGACGCGCTTGCGGGTAACGAACCGGCAGACGGTTGTAGCCGTAAAGACGCGCCAGCTCTTCGATCAGATCGACTTCCAGGCTGATGTCGAAGCGATGGCTTGGCACTTCAACGCGCCACTGCCCTGCCCCATCGGCAGTAATATTCAGACCCAGCCCGCTAAGCAGGCTTTCGACCTGAGCCGAATCCATTTCCATGCCCAGCATTTGCGTGATGCGCTGGGAACGCAGAGTGATCGGCGCGATCGACGGCAAGTGCTGCTCGCTGACGGTCTCGATGATCGGGCCGGCTTCGCCACCGGTGATCTCCAGCAGCAGGCCAGTGGCGCGCTCCATGGCTTCACGGGCCAGTTGCCAGTCAACGCCACGCTCGTAGCGGTGCGAGGCATCAGTGTGCAAACCATACCAACGAGCTTTGCCCGCGACAGCGATCTGGTCGAAGAACGCACTTTCCAGGAAAACGTCGCGCGTAGTCGAGGACACACCGCTGTGCTCACCGCCCATCACACCGGCAATTGCCAATGCACGGGTGTGGTCAGCGATTACCAGCGTATCGCTACGCAGGCTGACTTCCTGACCGTCGAGCAGTACCAGCTTCTCGCCCTCTTCGGCCATGCGCACACGGATACCACCATTGATTTCGGCGAGATCGAACGCGTGCAACGGCTGACCCAGTTCGAGCATCACGTAGTTGGTGATGTCGACGGCAGCGTCGATGCTGCGTACGTCGGCGCGACGCAGGCGCTCAATCATCCACAGCGGCGTCGGCTTCGAAAGGTCGACGTTACGAATCACACGACCCAGATAACGCGGGCATGCGGCGGGCGCCAGTACTTCGACCGAGCGTACTTCGTCATGCGCGGCGGCAACGGCGGCCACGACCGGACGCGTTACTGGCGCTGCGTACAGCGCACCGACTTCACGGGCCAGACCGGCCAGCGACAGGCAGTCGCCACGGTTCGGGGTCAGGTCGACCTCGATGCTCGCGTCTTCCAGATCCAGATAAACCCGGAAATCTTCGCCCACCGGCGCATCGGCTGGCAGCTCCATCAGACCGTCGTTGCCTTCGCCAATCTGCAGCTCGGCTTGCGAGCACAGCATGCCGTTGGACTCGACGCCGCGCAGCTTGGCTTTCTTGATTTTGAAGTCGCCCGGCAGCTCGGCGCCGATCATGGCGAACGGAATCTTCAGGCCCGGACGCACGTTCGGCGCACCGCACACGACCTGAAAGGTTTCCGCGCCATTGCTGACCTGGCACACGCGCAATTTGTCGGCATCAGGGTGCTGCTCGGTGCTCAGCACCTCACCCACCACCACACCGCTGAATACACCGGCGGCCGGAGTCACGCTGTCGACCTCCAGACCGGCCATCGACAGACGGGCAACCAGCTCGTCGCGATCTACCTGCGGGCTAACCCAGCCACGCAGCCATTGTTCACTGAATTTCATCCTGCTCTCCTAAGAATTCGTTACGACTAGCGAAATTGCGCGAGGAACCGCAAGTCGTTGTCGAAGAACAGACGCAAGTCGTTCACGCCGTAACGGAGCATGGCCAGACGTTCGACGCCCATGCCGAAAGCAAAGCCGGAGAACTCTTCCGGATCGATGCCGGACATGCGCAGCACGTTCGGGTGAACCATGCCGCAGCCCATCACTTCCAGCCAGCCGGTCTGCTTGCAGACGCGGCAGCCTTTACCGCTGCACATCACGCATTCCATGTCGACTTCAGCGGATGGCTCGGTGAACGGGAAGTACGAAGGACGGAAACGTACGGCCAGCTCTTTCTCGAAGAACACCCGCAGGAACTCTTCGATGGTGCCTTTGAGATCGGCAAAATTGATGTCGCGATCAACCAGTAGGCCTTCGACCTGGTGGAACATCGGCGAGTGGGTGATATCGGAGTCGCTGCGATACACACGGCCCGGACAGACGATGCGGATCGGCGGCTGCTTCGATTCCATGGTGCGGACCTGTACCGGCGAGGTATGGGTGCGCAACAGCATGTTGGCATTGAAATAGAAGGTGTCATGCATCGACCTGGCCGGGTGGTGGCCTGGGATGTTGAGCGCTTCGAAGTTGTGATAATCGTCTTCGACCTCGGGGCCTTCGGCGATGCCGTAGCCAATGCGGGTGAAGAACTGCTCGACACGCTCCAGCGTGCGGGTCACCGGATGCAGACCACCGGAGGTCTGGCCACGGCCCGGCAATGTCACGTCGATGGATTCGGCGGACAGTTTGGCAGCCAGTTCGGCTTCTTCAAACAGAGCCATGCGCGCATTGAGAACGCCTGTGACACGCTCCTTGGCAACGTTGATCAGGGCACCGACTTGCGGACGCTCTTCTGCCGGCAGATTCCCCAGGGTCTTCATCACCTGAGTCAATTCGCCCTTTTTGCCAAGGTATTGAACCCGGATTTGCTCCAGGGCATTGATATCTTCAGCGCTTTGCACAGCCTCTAGTGCTTGAGCGACCAGCGCATCCAGGTTTTCCATGTACAGACTCCAGATACAAAATAGGGGAAGAGCTTGAAGGCTCTTCCCCTATTTATGACGTTTAACACCTGACCCCACAAAGGTGAGGCCAGGTGACTGTCGGGGGTACTTAAGCCAAGGTGGCTTTAGCTTTCTCGACAATCGCAGCAAACGCCGCTTTTTCGTTCACTGCCAGATCAGCCAGAACCTTACGGTCGATCTCGATGGACGCTTTTTTCAGGCCAGCGATGAAACGGCTGTAGGACAGACCGTTAACACGAGCACCAGCATTGATACGAGCGATCCACAGAGCGCGGAACTGACGTTTTTTCTGACGACGGTCACGGTAGGCGTACTGGCCTGCCTTGATTACCGCTTGCTTGGCAACACGGAATACGCGGGAGCGTGCGCCGTAGTAGCCTTTAGCAAGTTTCAGAATTTTTTTGTGACGCTTACGGGCAATGACGCCACGCTTTACACGAGCCATGAGTTACTTCCTCTATTCTTGACTAAATTAACGAAGGCGCAGCATGCGCTCGACTTTTGCCACGTCAGACGGATGCAGCAAGCTGCTACCGCGCAGTTGACGCTTACGCTTGGTCGACATTTTAGTCAGGATGTGGCTCTTGAAAGCGTGCTTGTGCTTGATGCCGTTAGCAGTTTTCAGAAACCGCTTGGCAGCACCACTTTTGGTTTTCATTTTTGGCATGTTCGGATACTCCGCATTCAGTTGATAAACATAATCAGAAGGCCTGCCGTGCCCTGTTGATTACTTCTTCTTTTTCGGGGCGATGACCATGATCAGCTGGCGTCCTTCCATCTTAGGATGCTGTTCGACCGAACCGTACTCGAGCAGGTCTTGTTCAACCCGCTTGAGGAGTTCCATCCCCAGCTCCTGGTGGGCCATCTCACGGCCGCGGAATCGCAAGGATACCTTGGCCCTGTCCCCGTCACTCAGGAAACGTACCAGGTTGCGCAGTTTTACCTGGTAATCCCCTTCCTCCGTCCCTGGACGAAACTTGATTTCTTTAACCTGAATCTGCTTCTGGTTCTTCTTCGCCGCGGCAATCTGCTTCTTCTTTTCGAAGATCGACTTGCCGTAGTCCATCACACGGCAAACCGGCGGGACTGCGTCTGCGGAGATTTCCACCAGATCAAGCTTTGCTTCTTCAGCGATACGAAGCGCTTCATCAATCGAGACGATGCCAATCTGCTCGCCATCAGCGCCAATTAACCGAACCTCGCGTGCCGAGATATTCTCGTTGATCGGGGCTTTCGGTGCAGCTCGTTTATCTTGTCTCATTTCACGCTTAATAATAATTACTCCGAATCTGGGCGACCACGCCGGGAAACCGCTTGCGCGAGAAACTCAGCGAACCGGGCGACGGGCATCGAGCCCAGGTCAGCACCTTCACGAGTACGCACAGCGACAGTCTGCATCTCGACTTCCTTATCTCCGATAACCAAAAGATAGGGAACCTTGAGCAAAGTATGCTCGCGGATTTTAAAGCCGATCTTTTCATTTCTCAAGTCGGACTTGGCACGAAATCCGCTTTCGTTGAGAGTTTTTTCAACCTCTGCAACAAAATCTGCCTGTTTATCAGTGATATTCATGATCACCGCCTGCGTTGGCGCCAGCCAGGCAGGGAACGCACCTTCGTAGTGCTCGATCAGAATCCCGACGAAACGCTCGAACGAACCGAGGATCGCGCGGTGCAGCATCACCGGGTGTTTGCGGCTGTTGTCTTCGGAGACGTATTCAGCGCCCAAACGGACAGGCAGGTTAAAATCGAGCTGCAAGGTACCACATTGCCAGACGCGACCAAGGCAATCTTTTAACGAGAACTCGATCTTCGGACCGTAGAACGCTCCCTCGCCCGGCTGCAGATCGTACGGCAGGCCCGCAGAATCAAGGGCTGCAGCCAATGCAGCTTCAGCTCGATCCCACAGCTCGTCGGAACCGACACGTTTTTCCGGACGAGTGGACAGCTTCATCTCGACATCGGTGAAACCGAAGTCGCGATAAACGTCCATGGTCAGCTTGATGAACGCAGCGGATTCGGCCTGCATCTGCTCTTCGGTGCAGAAAATGTGGGCGTCATCCTGAGTGAACGCACGCACACGCATGATGCCGTGCAGCGCGCCCGATGGCTCGTTGCGGTGGCAGGCACCGAACTCGGCCAGACGCATCGGCAGCTCGCGGTAGCTCTTCAGGCCCTGATTGAACACCTGTACGTGGCACGGGCAGTTCATCGGCTTGATCGCGTAGTCGCGGCTTTCCGACTCGGTGGTGAACATGTTGTCGGCGTAGTTGGCCCAGTGCCCGGATTTCTCCCACAGGCTACGGTCAACGACTTGCGGCGTTTTGATCTCGAGGTAGCCGTTGTCGCGTTGCACCTTGCGCATGTACTGCTCAAGCACCTGGTACAGAGTCCAGCCGTTCGGGTGCCAGAAGACCATGCCCGGCGCTTCTTCCTGGGTGTGGAACAGGCCCAGACGCTTGCCGATCTTGCGGTGATCGCGCTTTTCAGCTTCTTCGATGCGCTGAATGTAGGCCGCCAGTTGTTTCTTGTCGGCCCAGGCCGTGCCGTAAACGCGCTGCAATTGCTCGTTCTTGGCGTCGCCGCGCCAGTAGGCGCCGGACAGCTTGGTCAGCTTGAAGGATTTCAGGAAACGCGTGTTCGGCACGTGCGGACCGCGGCACATGTCGACGTATTCTTCGTGATAGTACAGGCCCATGGCCTGCTCGTTCGGCATGTCCTCGACCAGACGCAGCTTGTAGTCTTCGCCGCGGGCCTTGAACACTTCAATCACTTCGGCGCGCGGAGTGACTTTCTTGATCACGTCGTAATCTTTCTCGATCAGCTGCTGCATGCGCTGTTCGATCGCAGCCATATCGTCCGGAGTAAAAGGACGCTCGAAGGCGATGTCGTAATAGAAGCCTTCGTCGATGACCGGCCCGATGACCATTTTGGCAGTCGGGTACAGCTGCTTGACCGCGTGGCCAACCAGGTGGGCGCAAGAGTGGCGAATGATCTCCAGCCCCTCTTCATCCTTTGGCGTGATGATTTGCAAGGTCGCGTCGCTTCTGATGATGTCGCTGGCGTCGACCAGTTGCCCATTGACCTTGCCGGCCAGGGTGGCTTTGGCCAGACCGGCACCAATGGATGCCGCGACCTCGGCTACGGAAACCGGGTGATCGAATGAACGTTGACTGCCGTCGGGAAGAGTAATAGTTGGCATGGCGCCTCCTCTCCTAGTGGTGACCCCTACCAAAGGTCACGTGGGTTGGGATGAGCCAGTACAAGATCCGGTCCAGGCCATTCAATGACGAACGCCTGCCTTACAGCGGCAGGAGCCTTGCGGCCAACCGGAAAACCGAACCAGAGTGACTGGGATTCAAATCAGGATATTCGCACGCTGACCGCGGCCGGGACTGAAGGTCATCCGGCGCCTGAAAACGCATGAGACCGGCATCCTAGCACAGATGAGCGGTCGCTTACGTGCTGATTTGGCAGAAGGCAAACCGTCCGTTTTTATGCCAGAGTGCTGAACTAGATCGGCTTTTCAGCCCTCAGATAACAAGACACTGACCCACAAGGAGCATCCTCGCATGCGTCTGAACACCTTATTCGCCGTCGTCGCCCCTCTCGCTCTGCTGCTGCCGCTGAGCGCTCACGCCGATTGGCCGAAGGGCGAGCGCGAAAAATACATGGCGCAATGCACGCAGGCGGCGACGCCGCAAATTGGCGCTGCCGCAGCAAAATCCCATTGTGCCTGTGGCGCTGATGCCATCAAGTCCTACCCTGCCAGCGACATTCAGGCATTGATGGACAACAAGGCGACCCCGGAACTGCAACAGAAAGCCTTGGGTCAGATCGCCAAATGCAAGGCAAATACCCCAGCAAAAAAATGAAAAAACCGGGCATTCTGATCGGCTAAAAGCTGGAAAAAAGTGCTGGAAATGAAGCTTTTCAGACGATTTATGCAGGTTTTACAGGTTTTTTTATCGTCTTTACGTTTCGCTGCAAGCCTTTCAAACCGGGGCTTACAGCAGAAACAGGTGGTAAAGAAAACACGACTGATTGGCAAACAGCACGTCCGGGGGGCTCCCAAAGCGAACATTTCGACTATGATACCCGGGTGTGCCCAGTTGGCCTGAGCAGCACAGCACTACTGAAAATATATGTTTCTTGGAGATACACCATGTCTAATCGCCAAACCGGCACCGTTAAATGGTTCAACGATGAAAAAGGCTTCGGCTTCATCACTCCTCAAGGTGGCGGTGACGACCTGTTCGTACACTTCAAAGCTATCGAATCCGACGGTTTCAAAAGCCTGAAAGAAGGCCAGACCGTCTCTTTCGTGGCTGAGAAAGGCCAAAAGGGTATGCAAGCTGCACAAGTTCGCCCAGAGTAATTTCCCGGCGCACTAAAAAAACCCCGTCCATGTGACGGGGTTTTTTGTGCCTGCAACAAAAACCAGTGCGATCAGCCGCAGTTGACGCGGGTGACCACCAGATTGTTGTCGGTGTTCAGATTCAAACGGTCGGAACGGTATTCCAGGGTGATCATGTCGGTCGGCTTGAGAAAACGTGCATTTTGCGCGCCGGCCTTGGCGCGCGCCTGCTCCAGGAGTTCCGGCGAAGCCTTTTTGCCGACGGTAAACTGCGCCGCCGATGCTTCACAGCGGCTGTGACCGGTGTCGGTCGCCACGCTTTCCTTTGCCGACTCGCTGGAGCTCGTGCTGCAACCGGCCAACAGCGCAGCGGCGATAAGTGCACCCAGTGTCGCGAACTTCAAAGGCATGAAGCCTCCTTGATTTCAAAATGGTTAAGCTGAGATCGTGCGACCGCCAATCCGGCGTTTGGTTTCGCCAGCAAAGCCATCAGCCGGCGCACGATCGGAAAAATGCCGAGTGTGCCTGAGCGCACCAGCGTTCTCAGCCTGCAATCGTGACTGAATATTAACGGCGCTCAGTAGACGTCGATGTAGTCGTAAGGCGGATTCGGCCAGTTGTCCTTGAGCGCGTTGTAGATCTGCATGACCCAGACCTCATCGCTGGCCGCCACATTGCCGACATACCCTGAACCCTTCGCCCACGTTTCGAGGCGAAACAGCAGACCGTCGATATCCTGCCCACCCGTAACCGTCGACAAATAGGCGATGCCACCCTTGGTCACACGAAGCTGCACGTGCATGTCATCACTGGCCGAGGCCAATAACTGGCGCACAGCTTCAAGAGTGAGGCCATCAGGTGTGTTCAAATCAATTTGCACAGCATGGTCCCTGGATCGCTGAAAAAGACCAAGTGTCGCATAGCACCCCGCTCATGCCTAAGTCGCAGTGCCAAGCGCACGACAAAATGGTTAACTCGACGTTCGGACTTTCAACTCTTCGAGCTCCCCATGAACACCATCAACATCAACATCGACGCCGACATCAAAGCCAAATGGGCAGACGGGCACAGTTCATACAGCCCGGGCACTACCGAGGAGCTTGCGTTGATTGGCATTGATCTGTTGGTCAAGGCTCTGGGCACCGAAGCGGCCCAGCAATTCATCAAGCAGGCTTTCGAGCGCTACCCTACCGAAAAAGGCACGCAGGAACAGGGATAAAACCCGCAGGCTGGCACCTGCGGGCGGGTCGTTTATTTCAAGCGCTTGAGACGCTCGGTGAGCAAATCAAAGAAGCCCTGAGCATCGCCATTCTCAACCCAGAAAGCATTCTTGGGTGCCTTCAGGCCATCGTACCAATCGACAATGGTCTGACCAAACGTCGGGCCTTCGCGACTGTCGACCACCACGTTGACCGCGCGACCAGTGAACAGCTCAGGCTTGAGCAGATACGCGACGACGGTGGCGTCATGCACCGGGCCACCCGGAATGCCGTAGTGCTCCATATCGCCTTTGATGTATTCGTTGAGGATGTCGCCAACAATTTTGCTCGCATTGTTATTGAGCGCGGCAATCTGCTTCAGGCGGGCATCGCTGGTGAGGATCTTGTGAGTCACGTCCAGCGGTAGATAAGTCAGCTTCACCCCGCTTTTTAGCACCACTTCCGCCGCTTGCGGGTCGGCGAACAGGTTGAATTCGGCTACAGGCGTGATGTTGCCGCCATTGAAATGCGCGCCACCCATAATCACCACTTCCTTGATGCCCTGAACGATCTCCGGCTCCTGAATCAACGCCAGCGCCAGGTTGGTCTGCGGACCCAGCATAGCGATGGTGATGCTGTGTGGCTTGGCCTTTTTCAGGGTGTCGATCAGATAATTGACCGCACTGCCCTCAGCCAGACCTTTTTTCGGTTCGTGGACGGTGACACCCGACAGACCTTCCTTACCATGAATGTTTTCGGCGTAGATCGGCGTGCGCATCAGCGGTTTCGGCGCACCGGCGTATACCGGTACATCTTCGCGCCCTGCCCATTCGCGCGCCAGTCGGGCATTACGCGAGGTTTTGTCCAGACGTACGTTGCCGGCCACGGTGGTCAGCGCGCGGATATTCAACTCGTCCGGCGAAGCCAGTGCGAACAGCAAGGCGACCACGTCGTCAGCGCCGGGATCGGTGTCGATGATCAGGTCGATTTTTTCCGCCGCCTGGGCGCCGGTGGCAGTGATGACGGACAAAAGCAGCAGACTCCGGAGCAATTGGTGCAGTTTCTGAGCATAGCGTTGCATGGCGCATTCCTTGTGCAGGTGAAATCGAAAAATCAGAACGTAACTCCCGCGACCAGCACGATGTTGCAGTACGGCTGGCATTCGCCCGTACGAACAATCGCCCGCGCCTGTCGGCTGAGTACCTTGAATTGCTCATGACCGAGCAGATCGCGCCGGCCCAGAGCCCCCTCTTCGTTCAACGCTTCCAGCGCCGTCAGGGCGCTCGGTTGTTTATCGAAGATTTCCTTGGCAATTGCATGGCTTTCCACCTGCATTTCGCTGAGCACCACGTTGAGGGTGCTGATGAAATCCGGCACGCCGTGAGTCAGCGCCAGGTCGATCAGCTCGACACCCGGCGGGACGGGCAAACCGGCGTCGCCAATCACCACCATGTCGCCATGGCCCAGGGACGCAATCAGTCGCGACAAGGCGACATTGAGCAAAGGAGTTTTTTTCATGCGGATGCAAAAGCCTTTACGTCGGAAATGGTGGGAATGGACGGCTGCGCGCCCGCGCGGGTGACCGACAGCGCGGCAGCGATCTGCCCATAGCGAATGGCTGAAGCTTCGGATTGGCCACTGGCCAGAGCCGCGGCGAAACCGCCGACAAACGTGTCCCCCGCCGCGGTGGTATCGACAGCCTGTACTTTCGGTGCAGGGAAATGCTCGAAGCCCTGACCGTTGGCAAACAGCGAACCTTGCGCACCCAGGGTCACGATGACTTTGCCGGCGCCCATGGCAATCAACCGAGTGGCCGCACTTTCTGCGGTCTGCAGCGAGTCAACCGGCATGCCACTCAGTGCGGCCGCCTCGCTCTCGTTCGGAATCAGGTAATCAATTGCCGCAAACCAGTCCGCCGGCAGCGGACGACTGGCTGGGGCCGGGTTGAGGATGACGATCTTGCCGAGGGCGCGCGCACGTTTGAGCGCATGCCCTACCGTGGCATCAGGAATTTCCAGCTGGCAGATGATCACGTCTGCCGCTTGCAGCACTACGTCAAACCGATCGATGACGGCTGGCGTCATGGCACCGTTGGCACCGGCGACGATCACAATCGCGTTCTGGCTGTTGTCATCGACCACGATCAGCGCCACGCCACTGGAACCGTCAACGGTACTCACGGCCTGGCAGTCGATCTGCTCGGCCAGCAGCGCATCGCGCAATTGCACGCCGTAATCGTCGTCACCGACACAGCCGACCATTGCCACCTGCGCGCCGAGCCGCGCAGCCGCCACCGCCTGATTGGCGCCCTTGCCACCGGACACCGTGGCAAACGAATGGCCGATCAGGGTTTCACCGCCGACCGGCAGCCGAGGCGCGCGGGTCACCAGATCCATGTTCAGGCTGCCTATTACCACTACATTTGCGGGCATACATCATTACTCATCAATTCGGTTTCAGCGGTATTCGGTGAACACGCCGGACAGCGGTGCGGTGGATTCGCGCAAGACAATACTCGGGGTAACGATGCGTTGATCGGTGCCCAGATTCGGTGTGGCGATCCTGCGCAGCAACACTTCGGCCGCCATCTCACCCAGCTGCAGGATCGATTGCCCCACCGTGGTCAACGCCGGATAGACGTAACGGCTCATCTGAATGTCATCGAAGCCGATTACCGACAGCTCGCCAGGCACCCGCACGTTGCGTTCTGCTGCCGCGCGCAAGACGCCAATGCCGATCATGTCGTTACCGGCAAAAATCGCGCTCGGCGGATTGTTTTCCAGCAGCTTCGCCGCGGCGTTGTAACCGCCCGTACTGGTGAAGTCACTTTCCAGCATGCGCTCCTGCCGCACCTCGATACCTGCCTCATTCAACGCCCGGCAATAACCGGCCTGACGCATCTGCGCAACACTGGTGCTCGCCGGGCCGCCGATGGTGGCGATGTCGCGATGCCCCAATTCCAGCAGATGGCGGGTTGCGAGGTACGCGCCGTATTCATGGTCGATACGCACCAGATCGGCGTCGACGCCTTCAAGACCCCGATCGACGATGACCATGGGCGTTTTCACCCCGGCCAGCCCCTGCGCCAGGGCGCTGTCACCGCCGGCAGACGCGAAGATCAGACCGTCGATGCGTTTTTCCAGCAATACACGCAAATAGCTGCGTTGCTTGTCGGGATTGTCGTCGGAGTTGCAAAGGATCACGCAGTAGCCGTTACGCTCGCAGTAATCCTCGATTCCACGCGCCAGCTCGGCGAAGTACGGATTGAGACTGTTCGGCACCAGCAGGCCAATGGTTGCCGTGGTCTTGGCTTTCAGCGAACGCGCCACCGCGCTCGGCACATAGTCGAGGCTCTTGATCGCCGCTTCGACTTTCAAGCGCACTTCCTTGCTGACCGGCCGCGTGTTGTTCACCACATGCGAGACGGTCGTGTAGGAAATGCCTGCCAGCGCTGCCACATCCTTGATCGTTGCCATGTCTTAGCCCCGCCGACTGGCGCGCTGACTGCGGTAAGTGTCGAGCACCACCGCGATCACGATGACGGCGCCGGTGATGATGCGTTTGGTCGGCTCGGTCGCGCCGATCTGCGCCAGACCCGCCGCCAGTACCGAGATGATCAGCACGCCGAAGAACGTACTGATCACCGAACCGCGCCCGCCCATCAGGCTGGTGCCGCCGATCACTACCGCAGCGATCACCTGCAGCTCCAGACCGGAACCGGCATTCGGGTCGGCAGCTTCCAGACGGGAAATCTGAAACAGCGCCGCGATGCCGGCCAGCAGGCCCATCAGGCTGAACACCAGAATCTTGTAAGGCTTCGGATTGATCCCCGCGAGCCGAACGGCCTCTTCGTTGGTGCCGATGCCGATCAGGTAGCGACCGAATACGGTGCGCGTCAACACGGCCTGCGCGATGAAAATCACCAGCAAGGCAATGATGAACGACGGCGAAATACCGAACGCGATCGGGTTCGACAGCCAGGCGAACGAATCACCGATGTAAGCCGTGCGCGAGCCCGTCATCTGATACGCCAGACCACGGGCCATTTCCAGCACACCGAGCGACACGATAAAGGAAGGAATCCGCCAGGCCACCGTGATGGAACCGGTGACGGTGCCGGCGAGTGCCGCTACCGCCATGCCGAGCAACGCCGACGGCAACACACTCCAGCCCCAGCCGAGAATTGCCACACTGACGGTTGAAGCCGCCAGCGCCAGCACCGAACCGACCGAGAGGTCGATGCCGCCGATGATCAACACGAACGTCATGCCCACGGCCAGCACCATCAGATCCGGAATCTGGTTGGCCAGCGTACTGAAGGTGTTATAGGACAAAAAGTGGCTGCTCAAGACCGAGAACAGCGCAATCATCGCCAGCAAGGCACCGGCCAGGCCCAGATAGGTGCCCAGACCAAAAAAGTTGCCACTACGTTTGCCGGCAGGAGATGCAGTTTTCATGGGAGATCCCTAGGCGCCGCTTCATTGAGCAACGCATCACGTTTTTGGTAGCCGGCGAATGCGGCGGCAAGCAAGTCATCCTGGGTCCAGCTGTCGCGCTCGAACGTATCGATCAGACGCCCCGCCGACAGCACGCCGATGCGGTCGCAGATCAACATCAGTTCGCGCAGATCACTGGACACCACCACCAGCGCTTTGCCTTGGCGCGTCAGCTCGCCGAGCAAGGCATAAATGTCGAACTTGGCGCCGACGTCGATGCCACGGGTCGGCTCGTCGAACAGCAACACCGAACAGTCACGCTCCAGCCAGCGGCCGATGACAACCTTCTGCTGATTGCCCCCGGATAATTCAGAAACCAGTTGCGTCGGGCTCGAACTGCGGATGCGCATGGCGTCGATCTGACGCTGCGCCAGAGAGATTTCATCGCCATTGTTGACGAAACCGCCACTGGAAATTTCCGGCATGTTGCCCAGTGCGATGTTGGCGCTGATCGACTGACTGAGCAGCAAACCCTCGCCTTTACGGTCCTCGGTAATCAACGCAATACCATGACGCACGGCATCGACCGGCGAACGCACACTGACTGCCTTGGCTGGCGAGCCGAGGGCGATGGTGCCGCTGTCGGCCACGTCCGCGCCAAAGATCAGTCGCAGCAGTTCCGTGCGCCCTGCCCCGATCAACCCGGAAATCCCGAAGATCTCCCCGGCGCGCACTTCGAACGAGACATCACGGACTTTGTCACCGCGAGTCAGGCCGTTGATCGTCAGGGCCGGGGCACCGATCTTGCGCGGGCCCATGTCGATGTGTTCACCCAGTTCGCGACCGACCATCAGCGTGACCAGTTGCTCACTGTTGTAATTGGCCATCGGCTCGACGCAAACCAGATTGCCGTCACGCAACACGGCAATCCGCTGCGCGACGCGCGCGAGTTCTTCGAGACGATGGGAAATGTAGATGATCGAGACGCCGCGCGCCTGCAACCGAGTGATCTGCTCAAAGAGCATTTCGACTTCGCGCGCCGTCAGCATCGCGGTCGGCTCGTCGAGAATCAGTACATGGCAATCGCCGATCAGGTTGCGGGCGATTTCGACCATTTGCTGATGGCCGATACCCAGCTCGCCGACCAGGGTGTCCGGGTCGATCGCGTCGAGACCGACCTGCGCCATCGCTTCGATAGCCGCTTTGCGCAGTTGCTTGCGGCTGATCCAGCCGCCGTTACTGGGCAAATTGTCGAGAAACAGGTTTTCCGCAACCGACAGGGTCGGTAACAGATTGAGTTCTTGCATGACCATCCGCACACCCAGCTCTTCGGCTTGGGTGCGACTGCCCGGACGATAGTCCTTGCCGTGGAATTGCATCTGGCCGGTGGTCGGCGTAACGAGCCCGCCGATGATCTTCGACAGGGTGCTTTTGCCGGCGCCATTCTCACCGGTCAGCGCCAGCACTTCACCGCGCATCAGCGTCAGATCGATGCCGGTCAGCACCGGTTGCGCATAGGTCTTACCGATACCGCTGACCGAGAGGACAGCGTTCGGGGCGGAAACTGACATAGAAAACTCTCCGTGCGCTCGCCCGGACGGACGAGCGCCATTGTGTCGCCAGAAGCTTACTGAGTGACCAGCTCGACCGGTGTTTCGATCACGCCGTTGGCACCGCTGTCGACTTTTTCGCCCTTGATGATTTTCAACGCGGTTTCGATGCCGAATACCGCCTGTTTGGCGGCGAACTGGTCAGCCGTGGCCAGCACGCGACCGTCCTTGAGCATCGGCTTGATTGCATTGATGTTGTCGTAACCGACGATCTTCACCTGACCCGCCTTGCCGGCAGCACGGACGGCGGAAACGGCGCCGACGGCCATACTGTCATTGCCGGTCAGCAATGCTTTGACGTCCGGGTATTCACTGAGAATCGAAGCGGCAACCTTGTTGCCCTTGTCGATTTCCCAGTCTCCGGATTGCAGGGAGACAATCTTGATCTGTGCAGCCTCCATCGCATCCTTGAAGCCAGCAGTACGTTGCTGGGCATTGGTGGTCGTGGACACACCTTCAATGATGCCGACTTCGTCACCGGCCTTGAGCTGCTTGGCCAGGTACTCACCGACCAGTCGCGCACCTTTACGGTTGTCGGGCCCTACGAAAGGGACGCTGATGTTTTTGCTTTTGACGATTGCCGGATCAAGCTGGTTGTCGATATTGATCACGGTGATGCCCGCGTCGACGGCCTTCTTGATCACCGGCACCATGGCTTTGGAGTCCGAGGGGGCGATAACCAGTGCATCGACCTTGGCGAGGATCATCTGCTCGACAATCCTTGTCTGGCCTGCGGTATCGGTCTCGTCCTTGATGCCATTGGAGATCAGGTCGAAATCGGCGGAGTGTTCTTTCTGGTAGGCCTTGGCGCCGTCTTCCATGGTCAGGAAGAATTCGTTGGCCAGGGATTTCATGACCAGGGCGACTTTGGGCTTTGCAGCGGATTCGGCGAACGCCGAGGAGACAGGTAGCGCGGCGGCTGTGGCAGCCAGCATAGCGACAGCAAGAAGACGTCCAGCGAATGGCAGCTTCATGGGTTCACTCCGATCTTATGATTATTGTGAGCAACGCTTGCGCTGGCGTAAGCTACATCGCTTGCGAATGGGGCGACAGCGCCAGAGGCAAGCGACGCAAACGTTTGCGTAGACCGAACTATGCGAATCCCGCCGACATTTGTCAACAATCAGAAATCGTCATTTGTTGTAGGGCGAATCCCCCGATGCGCCCGTTCTTCGTCAAACCGTGGTGTTCACCACATTGCCACTGGTTGAACCCTTGGACATTTCATTGACCAATGCAGCGGCGACTTCCGTCATCGCGGCGCTGGTTTGCGCGATCTGCCCCTGAATCGACATGACCGCCTGGGACTTGGCTTCGGGTGTCGGGTAGCTCTTGGCCTGGGCGGCGGCCAACTGCTGTTGCTGCTCCTGAAGCTGCTTTTGCAATTCCTGCATGCGCTTGAGCAGCATTTTTACAGTGGTATTGAGGTTGCTGCTGCTCTCGGCTTTGCTTTCTTCTGGCGCAGCGCCGCCGGTCCTGACCTGATTGCTTTTGTCTTTCTCGACGCCCAGGGCCTCGGCGGAAGCGTCCTTCCCCGCCTCGTTCAAAGTGTTGATCGTTGCTGCGGTTTTACCGCCGATGGTGACAGCACCCGGATTTGCAAAGCCGACCGTCAGTGACATGTGTATCCCCAGATTTCAGATTCCTTGAACACCCATCGGCGCTCGCCCGGATTTCTTTAGCAGAAAATCGAAAATCGGCCAGCCGATGGGCTCGACAGCGGCCGTAGTCTTTTTCGGCGAGCCGAACACGAAAGCGTACTTTGTTCGGGAAACCGGATAGAACCTTTCGCCCAACTTTTACTTACACCTGAAATCTTGATGTAAATCATCAAGTTAAGCATTTTGGCGAGGCACAGTACGGCTGGTACAGATCCTGCTCCTTTCATCGCACCCCGGGCATCCAGATCGGCTTGGGGCGCATCTAGATGAACCTGCATCAGCACCGTCTCACTACTAGAGAGAAAAATAATGAAATCTGCTTTCAACACTTTGGTTCCGGGCGCTTTGGCCCTCCTGCTACTCCTGCCCACCGCCCTTCAAGCAAAAGAAGTCGAAACACAGACCAGGCTCGCCAATGTCGTGGTACTCGCCACCGGCGGCACGATTGCCGGTGCCGGCGCCAGCGCCGCCAACAGCGCCACTTATCAGGCCGCGAAGGTCGGCGTCGAGCAACTGATTGCCGGCATCCCCGAACTGAGCAAGCTGGCCAATGTGCGTGGCGAACAAGTCATGCAGATCGCCTCGGAAAGCATCACCAACGAAAACCTGCTGCAGTTGGGGCGTCGCGTCGCCGAGCTGGCCGACAGCAAGGATGTCGACGGCATCGTCATCACCCACGGTACCGACACCCTGGAAGAAACCGCGTACTTCCTGAACCTGGTGGAAAAAACCGACAAGCCAATCATCGTGGTCGGCTCGATGCGTCCGGGCACCGCCATGTCCGCTGACGGCATGCTCAACCTGTACAACGCCGTGGCCGTGGCCAGCAGCAAAGAAGCACACGGCAAAGGCGTACTGGTGACCATGAACGATGAAATCCAGTCCGGTCGCGACGTCAGCAAAATGATCAACATCAAGACCGAGGCGTTCAAAAGTGCCTGGGGCCCGTTGGGCATGGTCGTTGAAGGCAAGTCCTACTGGTTCCGCTTGCCAGCCAAGCGTCACACCATGGATTCGGAATTCGACATCAAGAACATCAAGAGCCTGCCTGACGTAGAAATCGCCTATTCCTACGGCAACGTCAGCGATACGGCCTACAAGGCTCTCGCGCAGTCCGGCGCCAAGGCGATCATTCACGCCGGCACCGGCAACGGCTCGGTGTCCTCCCGCGTCGTCCCGGCCCTGCAAGCGCTGCGCAAGGACGGCGTACAGATCATTCGCTCGTCCCACGTCAACGCTGGCGGCTTCGTTCTGCGCAACGCCGAGCAACCTGACGACAAGTATGACTGGGTCGTTGCACATGACCTGAACCCGCAGAAAGCCCGCATCCTGGCGATGGTCGCGCTGACCAAGACCAACGACAGCAAAGAGCTGCAACGGATGTTCTGGGAATACTGATTGACCTTCGCCCGGTCCATTCCTGACCGGGCAATCTGCGCATCATCCATCCCCCTAAAATGGGTGATGCGCTGCTCACCGCCCTCGCGCACTTTTCCTACAAAAAATTCGATACCTCCCACACCAAAATCAGAAAACCACTGTCAGAGGATTTTCTTGAATTTTAAGCAGTTGCGAAAACGCTTACAGTTAAATACTGTATGCACGTACAGCTTAATAAGGATAACCTCGTGGCCACTTCCCCTGATGCTCCTGACGCTTACGAACGCATGGGCATGCGCGTTCAGAAAATCATCAATTCCCCCACCGCCCAAAAAGCTAAAGCCGCATTGATCTTCCGTTTGCCAGACGAGCCTATGGACGATTGGGAACGCCTGCTCGAGGAAATCGACGAGAACGACAATGTCACCCTCGCCTATCGCGACGACGGTGGCGTACAGATTTTTTGGGTTGTGCCGAAGGAAGATTGATTCAATGAGTGTCCGCTGTTTTGCGTTGCTGCTGTTTTTTATCGCCGTGAGTGCCCAGGCCGGCGCGCCCCGAACCTTCTCCGAAGCCAAGAAGGCTGCCTGGAAGCTTTATGCGCCCCAGTCCACCGAGTTTTATTGCGGATGCAAATACACCGGGAACCGGGTTGATCTGAAAGCCTGCGGTTACGTACCGCGCAAAAATGCCAAGCGTGCGTCGCGCATCGAGTGGGAACACATTGTGCCGGCCTGGCAAATCGGCCATCAGCGCCAATGCTGGCAGAGCGGTGGACGCAAGAACTGCACACGCTACGACCCGGTCTATCAGAAAGCCGAAGCCGATCTGCACAACCTGGTGCCGAGCATTGGCGAGGTGAATGGCGACCGCAGCAATTTCAGCTTCGGCTGGTTGCCAGTGCAATCGGGCCAATATGGCTCGTGCCTGACCCAGGTCGATTTCAAGGCAAAGAAAGTCATGCCCCGCCCTTCGATCCGCGGCATGATCGCCCGAACGTACTTCTACATGAGCAAGCAGTACGGTTTGCGTTTGTCGAAACAGGATCGAAAACTGTATGAGGCGTGGGACAAGACCTACCCTGTGCAAGACTGGGAACGTCAACGCAATCAGAGCGTGGCGTGCGTGATGGGACGCGGCAATGAATTCGTCGGCCCGGTGAACATGAAAGCCTGCGGCTGAATCGGCAGGTAAAAGAAAGCCTCGAACGTGATGTTCGAGGCTTTTTTGTTGGTTAGTTGGCGGCCTTGTTGTGCCGCCAGTACCCCATCAGATTGAGCGATTCGCGCGGCAGGCCGCAGTCCTTGATCAGGTATCTGCGCAAGCTCAGCACCGCCGCAGACTCTCCGGCAATCCAGCCATAAAATCCATCCGCAGCGTTATCGGCGATCTCCCAGAGAATGTCTTTTTCGATATCGACATGAGCCAGCTCACGGGATTGAGCGCCCGAGGCCGCATGAATTGGCAGAGCAGCCGCCCGCACGGCTTGCACCATCAAGGTTCCAGCGACCGACTCGCTCACCTGATCGCGAATCAGCCACTGCACCGACAATCCCGGCCAATCGGGAACGGCAAGCATGTCCTGCAGGCTGTCCACTTCAAAAAACGCTTGGACTTGCGGCGCCACCGAAGACATCGCCAACTGCTCCAGTATGCCCATCGCGGCCGGCAGCGCTGTCGCATCGGCAACCAGCAGCACCTGCTTGAGGGTTTGCGGCGGCTTCCACTCAAAACCGCCCGCTTCCTTCGCCGAGAATTGCCGGTCAGGTGCAAGGATTTGCATGGCATCGCCTGGCTGCGAATGCAGTGCCCAGCGCGACGCCGGGCCTGTCTCGCCGTGCAGGACAAAGTCGATATCGACTTCGCCCTGCTCGGCGCGCAAGTGGCGGATGGTGTAGGTGCGCATCGCCGGGCGTCGATCCGCCAGCATCGCGCGAAACCGAGCGTACCAGCCGTCCTCCTGGGCGAGCTTCGCGTGCGAACCATTGGCCGCCGGGAAAAACAGTTTTACCCGCTGATCCGGGGCCCAGGTAGCCATCTCACTCACTGCCGGCCCCGTCAGCGTGATGCGCATCAGGTGTGGACTCAACCGGGTCTTGCAATGCAGGGTTGTATCAAACAGCTTGTACGGGTTGGCGGAGGCCATGGGAGCTCCTATTGGAAATCATCAGCGACTGCACAAGGAACGAGTCGCGCCTGACAACCTTTAGCAGACTCCGCCGAGCGGACCGTTTACGGCGCGATCGGATGCTCGATCAACACCGACTCAATGTTCTGTTTTTTTGCCTTGACCAGCGCCGCGTCCACCTGCACCTTCCGTGCTTCGGCCTCTGCCCTGGAATTGAACGGGCCAATCAGAATGCGCGTTTTGCCACTGCTGTCCTTGATGACGGTCGGCACGAAAGCATGCTCGATCAACCAGCCACTCAGGTCACTGACCGCCTGCGGAGTTTCTCCGCGCACTTCCAGATCCCACTGCGGAGCCGCGGCGACTGCCGGCGCTGCAACGGCAGTTTTTGGTGTCGGCACATCACCTTGCTTGCCCTCTCCGCAGCCCGCCAGTACCAGTGCTGCGATTACCCAGACCAATTTGCGCACAACGCTTTCCTCGAAAATTCCAAAGCCGCGATCTTATCATTCATAAATCTTCGCGAGCCCCGCAAAATGGGCACAAAACAACGAGATTGATGCTTGCAGCCTCTGTATAGTTACGCCCTGGGAATTAATGCCGCTTCTGCGCGTCAGAAAGAGGCACCCAAACCGTGAGACTTCGCACTAATCTATACGTACCACCGACCTCTGCACTGTCTGAATCAGGTGCCCCACAAAGCAATCAAGGAGAAGACCATGCTGATACTCACCCGCAAAGTCGGTGAAAGCATAAACATTGGCGACGACATCACTATCACCATTCTGGGCGTTAGCGGCCAACAGGTCCGCATTGGCATCAACGCACCAAAAAACGTGGCCGTGCACCGTGAAGAGATCTACCAGCGCATCCAGGCTGGCCTGACCGCACCGGACAAGCCACAAACGCCTTGAGTCGCATCGCAGTCAGTAGCCAGTCCGTTTACCTTGTGGAATGACTGGCTAGAGCTTTACGCGCCGTTTTGCTATCCGCTTCCCACCCCTGGGCACGGCGCCTGACACGCAAGTCCCGCCTTCACTTCAACATCCCATTCCTCCCGTTGCCCGCCAGATACTACCCGCCATCTCAGCGACTGGCTGTCGGACGTTTCCGACAGAGCGCAGGGAATTCGCACCGCTAAACAAATGACACGCCACGCGCCATTCCCGTCGCTGCGATCACCATCAATACCAATAACAACGCCTCGACATGACTGATACGCGCGTAGAGCCCGGCGCGCTTTGTCGACAGCGCTGCGCCGCGCGCCAAGGCGATCCGCCACTTGATCAGCGTCACCATCGGGGCAAGCTCCAGCAACAGGATCAGCACGAACAAGGTCATTTTCAAATGGAACAGCGGTTGATGCAGATAATAATCCGTGCCCTTTTCAAACCCGCCAAAGGCCCGCATCCCGCCAGTGACCAGCAGGATCAACGCAGACAGTCCCCAAAAATTATCAGCCAGCAAGACGCGCCGGGGATTGCCATCCTCAGCGGTCAGCCGCGCGAATGCGGTGCCGCGGGTCAGCACAGCCCAGAAGCCCAAGGCAAAAGCGAGCAAGTGAATAGCGGCGAGAAACCAGTGAGCCAGCATCGATGCACTCTCCTTCACAGGAAGTTGAAAATCGGCCAGTCAGTAGTAGTTGAAAAAATCCCGATGCGCTTCGGCGCAATCGCGAAACGCGCCCCGTCGAACCGAATCGTCGACGAATGAGAAAAGCCAAATCGCAGGCAAAAAAAATCCCAAGCAGCTGATGGAAGCTTGGGATTTAAAAATGCATAAACCGTGGTGGTGAACGCGGGGCGGATAGTACTGAATCCAGCCTGCCGTCACAACAATTTTCTGATAACCGGTTGGTTCAATATGGCTGTAACCCCTTCAATATCCACATTATTTTAGTGGGTGCTGGACGAACGTACCTCAAAGCGAACGGTCGATGCAGGAAATGGTCCTGTGACAAAGGCTCGCGAGGAAGGCTACGCTAATGACGCTGGCAAGGACCTTGGTTGATACGATGCCAGGGCAGGCTCGGCAACGCAGAAGCAATCCGGAGATTTGAACGTATGGAAATGAGTGAGACTGTTCTCAAAGCATCCCTGAGTGCAGAAGAACGCTCGGCGATTGCCGAAATCGAAGCAACCACCAATATCTTGCAGCTCGTTACCCGCCTGACCGGTACACGTTTCGCCGGCATCGCAAAATTTACCGAAACCGAATGGATAGTCTGCTCGGCGTACGATCCGATCGAACTCGGCATCAACGTCGGCGATACCCTGGATCTGGAGACCACGCTTTGCAGCGAATTTCGGCGCGACCCCAAGGTGCTTTTCCTGCCGAAAATCAGTGAAGACGGACGGTTGTGCTCACGGCCAGTGGTGAAGCAGTTCGCGATCGAAAGCTATGCAGGCGCACCTGTTTTTCTGCCGGATGGAAGATTGTGGGGGGCTTTGTGCGCGCTGGACTCTCGCGCTGTGCTGTTCGATAACCCGGACCTTGCGGAAACACTGACGCTGTTCGCGAGGCTCATAGGCTGCATTTTCTTCACCAACCTGACGGCAGAAGAAAACGGACGCAGCGCACCGCGGCGCGCCTGACCGTACACGCTTGAAAGCCCTCTCAGTTACGTTGGCCACCAAGCGGATTTTACAAATCCCAGACAACAAAAAAGGGCTCACCTTTCGGTGAGCCCTTCTAGACCGCCCAGCAGAGCGGATTTTGTTTGGTAGGCGCGATTGGACTCGAACCAACGACCCCCACCATGTCAAGGTGGTGCTCTAACCAACTGAGCTACGTGCCTGCTGTGAGGCGGCATTCTACGGAATTCCGAAGGGGTGTCAACACCTTTTTTTCACCTAACCCTATGAATATGCAAAATATTTAATTTACCCCTGACAACGCGGTTTTTTCCGGTGGCTGGCGGAGGTTTTTCAACTCGGGTAGGATCAGCGCACTCGTAAAATATATTAAACAGAGGCGGCAGGATGGCGAACACCCCTTACCCAGAGTCTTATTACGCTGCGTCGGCCAACGCCGCGCCGTCACGTCCGGCGCTGCAGGATGATGTGGAGACGGATGTCTGTGTGATCGGCGCCGGGTACACCGGGCTGTCCTCGGCGCTGTTTCTGCTGGAGAGCGGTTTTCGCGTGACCGTGCTGGAAGCGGCCAGGGTCGGCTTCGGCGCCTCGGGGCGCAATGGCGGGCAGATCGTCAACAGTTACAGCCGCGACATTGACGTGATCGAACGCAGCGTCGGCCCGAAGCAAGCGCAACTGCTTGGGCAGATGGCTTTCGAGGGTGGCCGGATCATTCGCGAGCGCGTGGCCAAATACAATATTCAATGCGATTTGAAAGACGGCGGCGTGCTCGCCGCGCTCACGCCCAAGCAGATGGGCCATCTGGAATCGCAGAAGCGCCTCTGGGAGCGCTTCGGTCATACGCAACTCGAACTGCTCGATCAACGCCGTATTCGCGAAGTCGTCGGTTGCGAGCAATACATCGGCGGCATGCTCGACATGAGCGGCGGGCATATCCACCCGTTGAACCTGGCGCTCGGCGAAGCGGTGGCCGTTGAATCTCTTGGCGGCACTATCCATGAACAGTCGCCGGCGGTGCGTATCGAACGCGGTGCCAATCCGGTGGTGCACACGCCGCAAGGCAAGGTAAGGGCCAAATTCATCATCGTGGCGGGCAACGCTTACCTCGGTAATCTGGTGCCGGAACTCGCGGCCAAATCCATGCCGTGCGGCACTCAAGTCATCACCACCGAGCCATTGGGCGATGAGTTGGCCAAGGCGCTGCTGCCGCAGGATTACTGTGTTGAAGATTGTAACTACCTGCTCGACTACTACCGCCTGACAAGCGACAAGCGCCTGATCTTCGGCGGTGGCGTGGTGTATGGCGCGCGGGACCCGGCCAATATCGAGGCGATCATCCGCCCGAAAATGCTCAAGGCTTTTCCGCAGCTCAAGGATGTGAAAATTGACTACGCCTGGACCGGAAACTTCCTGCTGACGCTGTCGCGCTTGCCGCAGGTCGGACGCCTTGGCGACAACATCTATTACTCGCAAGGTTGCAGCGGCCATGGCGTCACGTATACGCACCTGGCGGGCAAGGTGTTGGCCGAAGCTTTGCGCGGCCAGGCCGAGCGTTTCGATGCGTTCGCCGATCTGCCGCACTACCCGTTCCCTGGCGGGCAGCTGCTGCGCACACCATTCGCCGCACTCGGTGCGTGGTACTACGGACTGCGCGACAAATTCGGAATGTAAAAAAGGGGCCGCTGAATAGCGGCCCCTTTTTCATGGAACGTAGACTCAGAGCTGGTCCCGAGGTATCCCGCTACGGATCCGCACGATATCCGCCAGCACCGCCAAGGCGATTTCTGCCGGCGTCTTGCTGCCAAGATTGAGACCGATCGGCGCGTGAATCCGCGCCAGGTCGCCCTCCCCCAGCCCACCAATCCGACGCAAGCGCTCGAAGCGCTTTTGCGAAGTCTGCAGTGAACCCATTACGCCGATGTAGAAGGCTTCGGTGCGCACCGCTTCCATCATCGCCAGATCGTCGATGCGTGGATCGTGCGTCAGCGCCACCACCGCGGTGTCGCGATGGCAGCCGCCGTCAGCAATGAATACCGACGGCAACTGCCGGCGAATTTCCACGCCATCGAGTACGACCCCCTCAAGCACTTCATCACGCGGATCACAGAGAATCACCTCGAAGCCGAGACCCACGGCGAACTCGGCACACGCCTGCGCGACGCTGGAGTACCCGGCGAGCAACAAGCGCTGCGCCGCGCCGATACGAATGCGCACCCGATCAAGCTCGCGCTCGATCCGCGCACCCTGCTCGCGATCAGCGAACAGACTGCGCGCACCATCAGCCAGATCGACCTCGCGAATCAGACGACGCTGACCCCGCAGCGCCGACTCCAGTTCACGCAGATGCGCCTGCACCTCGCAGTCGGCTTCGAGCTTTTCCACCAGCACATCAAGAATGCCGCCGCAGGGCAGACTGACTCGCGAGCGCGGATCGTCCCCCTCGCCGTAACGCACAACGTTGACGGCACTCAAAAAGGCACCTTCGGCGACGCGTTGGAGAAAATCCTCCTCGACGCAGCCACCGGACAGCGACCCGATCCACTGCCCGCCCTCGCTCACCGCCAACAGCGACCCCGGCGCGCGCGGTGCCGAGCCATACGTGGCCAACACCGTGCACAGCCAGATGCGCTGCCCGGCCTGTGACCACTCCAGCGCCCGTCGCACCACTTGCAGATCGAGATGCTGCATTGTCAGTGCGCCTTGTGCTCGATCGACGGAGCGTCCGCTTGCAGCTTCTGCACCTCGCTCACCGCCAGCTCTGTCGATTGCCCGCCCCAGCCTTGACGCAGGTAGTTGAGCAGATCGGTCAGTTGCTCAGGACTGAGCTTGTCGGCGAAACCCGGCATTGGTTGCATGTGCTCGAACCCGGAAAACTTCTGTTCGCCGATGCCGTCCTCGATCACGCGCAGCAGGTTACGCGGGTCTTCGAGACGCAACGTGGTGTTGCCGCGCATGGCCACCGCGATGTGCGGCTTGCCTTCGCCACCCGCCGCGTGGCAGCCGGCGCAGACATTCAGGTATTCCTGACGGCCACGCTGGGCACTGGCGCCAAGCTGCTCGACTGGCACTTCAACCAGCGCCTTGGCTGCCGGCGGTTGCTCGCCCAGCAGGAAGGTCGCCATGGCCGCGAGGTCTGCATCCTTAAGGCCCTGCGTGCTGTTGTGAAACACCGGGAACATCTCGTTGAACATCGTGCCCTGCGCACTCATGCCGTGTTTAAGAAATGTCGCCAGATCCTGCTGATTCCAGCCGCGCGCAGCCAGATCGGTGGCGAGCAGGCTTGGTGCGAGGTAGCCGTTGAGAATGCCCCCCGTCAGACGCTTGTCCAACTGCATTGCTCCCGGCAGGCCGCGCGGGGTATGGCATTCGCCGCAGTGGCCGAGCACTTCGACCATGTACTGGCCGCGCTTCCACGCTTCGCTTTTGCCTTCGGCCGGCTCCAGCTTCAAGTCTTTACCGTAAAGCATGTTCCAGCCCATCAGCCCCGGGCGCACGTTAAACGGAAAGCTCAGGCTGGTCACGGGTGCGGCGCGCTCGATCGGCTCGATGGTTTTCAGATACGCATGGATCGCGTCGGAGTCTGCGCGCGGCATCAGGTGATACGAGGTATACGGCATAGCTGGATACAGGTTTGCCCCGTCGCGCCGCTTGCCTTCGGTCAGTGCAGCGAAAAACTCGTCATCGTTGTACAAACCGATGCCGTATTTCTTGCTCGGGGTGATGTTGGTGCCGTAAATCGTGCCGAACGGCGAGACGATCGGCAACCCGCCGGCAAACGGCGCGCCACCGGCAGCGGTGTGGCAAGCCATGCAGTCAGCCGCGCGGGCGAGGTATTCGCCGCGTTTGACTTGCTCATCGGCATGGGTGAACAACGCTGGCGCGGCAAGGCCGACCGCCAGCGTCAAGCGGGTCAGTAAACGCTTCATGTTCAACCCTCCTTGACCAGGCCGAGATCGGTCAGCACGTTGCGTGTGGCGTTGTAATAACGCACGTACCCGGTGCAACGGCAGACGTGATGGCCAAGGCTGTCCTCGATGACCTGTTCCAGCTGGCTTTTGACGATCGGCTGGCGCTGCAGCTTTTCCACCAGCACCGTCGCGGCGTTGACGAAGCCCGGCGCGCAGTAGCTGCACTGGAAGGCGAACTCATCGACGAAGCGTTGCTGGATCGAATTCAGCTCAGTGACCTGCCCGTGCTCGTCACGCTTGGCGTGGGACTCGATGGTGCGGACCTTTTTGCCCTCGAAATAATGCGCGCCGGTGATGCAGGTGCGCACTTCTTCGCTGGTACCGTCCGGGTTGTCGACAATCACCACGCAGGCGTGGCAGATACCCTGGCCACAGCCCAGACGCGAACCAGTGAGGTTTTTGTATTCGTGCAGGTAGTCGATCATCGGCAGGTCATCAGGGATGTCCACCGGGCCGACGGATTGACCGTTGAGGGTCAGTTGAAGCGGACGGTTAGCCATTGAGGGCCTCCTTGATGCGCGCAGCAGTGATGGGCAGGTCGCGAACACGTTTACCGATGGCGTGGGCCACGGCGTTACCGATGGCACCGACAACCGGGATCATCACCACTTCGGCGATGCCTTTGGACGGATCGCTCGGCGACAACGGCGGCAGAATTTCCGCGGTCTGCTTCCACACCGCAACGTGACGGGCCATCGGCAAGCGATAGCGGTTGAAGTTCCAGTCCCCCTCCCCCGGCCCACCTTCGTACAGCGGCATTTCTTCCATCAAAGCGTGGCCAATACCCATGGCGATACCGCCTTCAAGCTGGCCCCTGACCAGTTCTTCGACCAGCACGCGGCCGCACTCGACCCACGAATGGTGGTTGAGCACTTCAACTTCGGCAGAGCCCTTGTTGACCTTCAGCTCGACCAGCGTGGCGACCGGGCTGTAGTAGGTCACTGCCGCGTTGTTCAGTTGCACCACCGGATAGTTGATGTTCTGGCGATCGAGCAAATGGAACCCGGCGCTGTTCATCTGCGCCTTTTTCGCTTGCGGCGCGCCATCACCGTACTTCACCGCCAAACCGTCGAGCGGTAAGCGCTCGCGAACGCCGTCGATGCTGTACTCCGCCTCGGCCCAGCTCCAGCGGTTGAAACCGTGCACCGTGGCCGCGGTGACCAGACCGCGTTCGTGAGCGCGCTTGGCCAGTTCTTCAAAGCTCAGCGGCTGCATGCCGTTGGCGGTGAGCTTACCGTCCACCCAGTGCGCATCTTCGCGACGCACCACGTAAGGATTGGCCTGGCCGCCATACGGACCCTGACGCCAGATCTCCAGCGCGGCGGGCCACAAGCCATGGTTGAACAGCACGCGCGCCGCTTCCCGGGTGGCGTGGCTGAAGTAGTAAGCCGAGTTGGTCGCCGATGATGCCGAAGCCAGTTTGCCGACCCAACGCGGGTTGCGCAGCAGGCTGTCCTGCTCGGCCTGGCTCATGATGTAAGGGTTGCCGCTGGTGATGAGCTGCATTTCCTTCCATTCGGTTTCGCCGGTCTTCACGTCATGAGCCGGGCTGCCGAGGAAATCGGCGACAACCAGTGCTTGCGAGGTGGACATGCCGGTGCCGATTTCGATGCCGATGTGACGCAGACTGATGCGCCCGTCAGCGCTGAACTCGATGCTGGCCATCGGCGCTTCGGAACCGGTACCGAAGTCTTTCTGGCAAATAGCGAAACCGACGCCGTACCAGTTGTCCGGGTCTGCCGCTTCGCGTTGCTGTTTGATCGCGTTGCGGTTTTTCCAGACTTCGTGCACTGCGGCTTTGTCGAGGATTTCGTGCAGGCGCAGTGCTCCGGCAGGAATCGCGCCCTGAGTGTTTTTCATGCCCGAACGCAGGGCATTCTTGCGGCGCAGATCAATCGCGTCGACACCCAGGCGATCGGCGATTTCATCGACCATCATTTCGGTCGACGCCATGCTCTGCAACGTGCCGTATCCGCGCATCGAACCCGCTTCCACCGCCCGCGAGTGATACGCGGTGACCTGCAGATCGTTCTGCGGCATGTAGTAGATCGACTGCGCCGCTGTCGCACCGACCGCCGCCACCGACGGGCTGTAGTTGACCCGGCCGCCACCGTCGACGCTCATTTCCGCGCGGAAAATCTTGAAGGTGTAGTCGTTCTTGTCCACCGCCAACTGGTAGCGAATGTCGAACGGGTGACGCTTGATGCCACTCTGGAACTGCTCGTAGCGATCGTTGGCCAGACGCACCGGCACGCCGGTGCCATACAGCGCAGCGAGGGCTGCGTAGTAGACGAAAATATTGTGGTCCTTGGAGCCGTAACCGACGGTGTAGCCGGGGTGCATGTTCAGGTTGGCGAGGACAAAACGCGACGGCGCGATCATTTTCGCGGTCTCGGTCGCCACTTCCAGCGGGCACTGGGTGGCCACGACGAAGTGCAGGGTCTTGGTCTGCGGATCGTACCAGCCGTTGCCGTTGTCCGGCTCCAGCGCGGCCGGCTCGATCGATGGCGTCTTATAGCGCTCGTCGAACACCAGCCAGTTGTCTGGCGGCGTATCGATCTCTTTCTTCATGCGATCGGCGTAGAACAGGCCGCGCTCGGTCAGGTTGCCGTGCAGGTTCGGCTGGGAATTCCACACCGGGCGACGGTTTTTCAGCATTGGGAACAGGATCGAGTCCTTGAGGCTGGCAAACTCGTCTTCATCCGCCGAGGTCGGCCCGCCGACACGTACATAGCGGAAGCTGCCGTAGGGATCGCCTTCGTAGAACGGCACTTTGTCGCCGTAGCGAATCGCCTTGTCGTTGAATTTGAGCTGGTTTTTGGCCTGACGGAAACGCTCGAAATCGTTCCAGATCAGGATCGCCACCGGGTGGCCGATGAACATCGGTACCTTGCCTTCCGGCAGCAATGGATCAGGGGCGTGTTCTTCGGGGAAGACAATGCCGTCCTTGTCCAGGTCAGCGGCGGTGACGATGCGGTCCGGCTGCAACCCGGTGCCGAGCCAGGACAGGTCGAAGCCGTTGTAGATTCGGTCAGCCTTGATGGTTTTCAGCAACATGGCGTGGCCTTGCTGCTGCGGCCAGCCGGGCATGTCTTTGGAACGTATGTCGCGAGCAAACACTTTGCTGCCGCAGACCTTGGACAAGGCATCGTTACGCTGACGCGCCTTGCCATTGTTGCCGAGCCACTGCTCGGAGGGCACGGTGACGCTGTTTTCCATCAAGGCAGCCAGCGCCTGACTGCTGAGCGGCGTGAGCGTGACGCTCACTCCCGCCACCAGCCCGCCCTGGAGGAACGAGCGCCGGGATATTTCACGGTTGGACATGGATCATCCTCTGGGCGGTTATGTATCCGCCCTTGTGGTTATCTACTGGGGATCTCGAGTCTTGCAGAAGCCCTTTCTGGCGAAGCAAAGAGCTGTGTTGACAGTGCAAAGCTGACCGAAAGGTTAACTTTAAAGGTTTCCGAGGCCGCAGCAAACAACCAGACACAAAAAAGCTGACTAAATAATCAAAAAAATCAATGCGGCGTGGTATCGCAGCAACTGATTTGAAAATCGAATCCTGTAGGAGTGAGCCTGCTCGCGATCGCGATTTTTCAGTCACAAGTTGGCGACTGGACTACCGTGATCGCGAGCAGGCTCACTCCTACAAGGGATTTGCGCTGGATTCAGGCGAGAGGAAAGGGGCGATAGCCAAATTTCAGACACAAAAAACCCCGGTCTTTCGACCAGGGTCTTTGCTATCGATTCCGAATCCGCCAATGGCTGACTTCGGTGCTTCAAGGCGTTCAGTGGTCCTTGGAGCAGATATGGCGCAGCGGACGGGACTCGAACCCGCGACCCCCGGCGTGACAGGCCGGTATTCTAACCGACTGAACTACCGCTGCGTATCGCTTTGAGCTTGCGCTCAAGTAACTCGTTTTGACTGCAGGCTTCGGTGCTCTGCAATCGCGAACCAGATTGATCTGACTCGTAAAATATGGCGCAGCGGACGGGACTCGAACCCGCGACCCCCGGCGTGACAGGCCGGTATTCTAACCGACTGAACTACCGCTGCGCGTCGGTGCAGGCACTTTCAGCCTACGTTCTTGCTTGCGCAAGTTCTCGGGAGTGGTGGGTGATGACGGGATCGAACCGCCGACATTCTGCTTGTAAGGCAGACGCTCTCCCAGCTGAGCTAATCACCCGTTTGCATCTCCGAGGCCGCGAAATTTACGCAGGTAGCGAACCTAAGTCAATAGCAGGATTGGAGTTTTTTTCAAAAACAGCTTTTAGCTGCAAGCTATCAGCTGCAAGAAAAAGCATGAACACCCAAAGCAGGTACATCACCGCCCTTCTTCAACTTGCAGCTTGAAGCTAGAAGCTCGAAGCTGACGCTCACTGCTCGTAAATCATTTTCTTGGTCATGCCGCCATCGACGACGAATTCCTGCCCGGTAACAAACCCGGCATTCCTCGACAGCAACCACGCCACCATCGCCGCGACGTCTTCGACCGTGCCTACCCTGCCCGCCGGATGCTGGGCGTGATCGGCATCCGCCAGCGGTTCGGCGCGCCGCGTAGAGGGGTCGCGCGCATCGATCCAGCCGGGGCTGACGGCATTGACGCGAATCTCCGGGCCGAGGCTGATCGCCAGTGCGTGAGTCAGCGCCAGCAGCCCGCCCTTGCTTGCCGCATACGCCTCGCTATCGGCCTCGGACTGGCGGGCGCGGGTCGAGGCCAGATTGACGATCGAACCGTTGTGCGCGCGCAAGTACGGCGCGCAGTGCTTGGCCAGCAGCATCGGCCCGCTGAGGTTCACCGCCAGCACGCGATTCCAGTACGCCAGATCAAGGCTTTCCAGTGTGATGTTATGCGGATCAGCCACAGCGGCGTTGCAGACCAGCGCATCGAGCCGGCCAAATTGACCCAGCACCTCAGCCACCCCCAAGGCGACCTGACTCTCGTCGGCGACATCCATGGCGATGAACCAGGCATTCTCACCCAGCACCTTCGCCACTTTTGATCCCCGAGCGCGATCCAGATCGGTCAGCACCACTTGCCAGCCTTCGCTGATCAGCCAGGCCGAGATCCCCAGACCGATGCCACGCGCGGCCCCTGTGACCAGCGCAACGCGGCCATGGGTGCCTGCGCTCGGCGTAGACAACTCAATCACAACGCAGCCAGACCGCGCGCCAGATCGGCCTGCAGGTCCGCCACATCTTCCAGACCGACCGCAATGCGGATCAGGCTGTCACGAATACCCGCCGCTTCGCGCTCCTGCGGCGCCAGACGGCCGTGGGAGGTGGTGCTTGGATGGGTAATGGTGGTCTTGCTGTCGCCCAGGTTGGCGGTGATCGAGATCAGACGAGTGGCGTCGATGAAGCGCCAGGCGCCCTCCTTGCCCCCCTTGACTTCAAAACTGACCACCGCGCCGAAGGCCTTCTGCTGACGCTGCGCCAGTTCGTGCTGCGGGTGACTTTTGAGGCCGGCGTAATGAACCTTCTCGATGCCTTCCTGCTGCTCCAGCCATTCGGCCAGCTCTTGCGCGTTGGCGCAATGCGCCTTCATGCGCAGGTTGAGAGTTTCCAGGCCCTTGAGGAAAATCCACGCATTGAACGGGCTTAAGGTCGGCCCGGCGGTACGCAGGAAGCCCACCACTTCTTTCATCTGCTCGCTGCGACCAGCGACTACACCGCCCATGCAACGGCCCTGGCCGTCGATGAATTTGGTCGCCGAATGCACGACGATGTCTGCGCCCATTTTCAGCGGTTGCTGCAACGCCGGGGTGCAGAAACAGTTGTCGACCACCAGCATCGCGCCTTTGGCGTGAGCGATTTCCGCCAGCGCGGCAATATCGACCAGCTCGGCGAGCGGATTGGACGGCGACTCGACAAAAAGCAACTTGGTGTTCGGCTTGATCGCCGCATCCCACGCCGACAGATCGGCGAGCGGCACATAATCGACTTCCACGCCGAAGCGCTTGAAGTACTTCTCGAACAGGCTGATGGTCGAACCAAATACGCTGCGGGAAACCAGGACGTGATCACCAGCGCTACACAGGCTCATCACCACCGCCATGATTGCGGCCATGCCAGTGGCGGTCGCAACGGCCTGCTCGGCACCTTCCAGCGCAGCGATGCGCTCTTCGAATGCGCGCACGGTCGGGTTGGTGTAGCGCGAGTAGACGTTGCCCGGCACTTCCCCGGCAAACCGTGCGGCCGCATCGGCAGCGGTACGGAACACGTAGCTGGAGGTGAAGAACATCGGATCGCCGTGTTCGCCTTCCGGCGTACGGTGCTGACCGGCGCGTACGGCCAGAGTATCGAACGCTACGCCTTCGAGGTCGCTGTCCAGCCGACCGGCATCCCATTCCTGACTCATGCTGTCACTCCTTGCCCTGTGCTCGAAAATTGAATATCAGATACAAAACCGGCCCCTCAGGGCCGGTAGAAACTCAGTTGTTGTACAGATCGATGATCGCACTGACCGCCTGGGTCTTGACCTTCGAGGCATCGTTGCGTGCCTGTTCGATCTTGTTCAGGTACGCCTCGTCGACATCGCCAGTGACGTACTTGCCGTCAAACACCGCACAATCAAACTGCTCGATCTTGATCTTGCCGCCACCGACTGCTTCGATCAAGTCCGGCAGATCCTGATAGATCAGCCAGTCAGCGCCGATCAGATCGGCCACGTCCTGGGTCGAGCGGTTATGCGCGATCAGTTCGTGGGCGCTCGGCATGTCGATGCCGTACACGTTCGGGAAGCGCACCGCCGGGGCGGCCGAGCAGAAGTAGACGTTTTTCGCGCCGGCTTCGCGGGCCATCTGGATGATCTGCTTGCAGGTGGTGCCACGCACGATCGAGTCGTCGACCAGCATCACGTTCTTGCCGCGGAATTCCAGCTCGATGGCGTTGAGCTTCTGGCGCACCGACTTCTTGCGTGCCGCCTGGCCGGGCATGATGAAGGTCCGGCCGATGTAGCGGTTCTTGACGAAACCTTCGCGGAATTTCACGCCCAGATGATTGGCCAGTTCCAGTGCCGCGGTCCGGCTGGTGTCCGGAATCGGGATGACCACGTCGATATCGTGTTCCGGACGCTCGCGCTGGATCTTCTCGGCGAGCTTCTCACCCATGCGCAGACGCGCCTTGTAGACCGACACGCCATCGATGATCGAATCCGGACGCGCCAGATAGACGTGCTCGAAGATGCACGGGGTCAGCGACGGATTGGTCGCGCACTGACGGGTGTGCAGCTTGCCGTCTTCGGTGATGTACACCGCTTCGCCCGGGGCGAGGTCGCGGATCAGGGTGAAACCGAGCACGTCCAGCGAAACGCTTTCCGAGGCGATCATGTACTCGACGCCTTCGTCGGTGTGACGCTGGCCAAAGACGATCGGACGGATGCCGTGCGGATCACGGAAACCGACGATGCCGTAACCAGTGACCATCGCCACGACCGCATAACCGCCGACGCAGCGGTTGTGCACGTCGGTGACGGCGGCAAACACGTCTTCTTCGGTCGGTTGCAGCTTGCCGCGCTGGGCCAGCTCGTGGGCGAACACGTTGAGCAGCACTTCCGAGTCGGAACTGGTGTTGACGTGACGCAGATCGGATTCGTAGATTTCCTTGGCCAACTGTTCAACGTTGGTCAGGTTACCGTTGTGCGCCAGGGTGATGCCGTAAGGCGAGTTGACGTAGAACGGCTGGGCTTCAGCTGAAGTCGAGCTGCCCGCCGTTGGGTAACGGACGTGGCCGATACCCATGTGGCCGACCAGGCGCTGCATGTGACGCTGCTGGAACACGTCACGCACCAGGCCATTGTCCTTGCGCAGGAACAACCGGCCATCATGGCTGGTCACGATACCGGCAGCGTCCTGGCCGCGGTGCTGGAGCACGGTTAGCGCGTCATACAGCGCCTGATTGACGTTCGACTTACCGACGATACCGACGATGCCACACATGCGACGCAACCCCTACTTAATGGATCTGAACTGAACAACACTCACTGAGGCGTTTTCGCCGCCGGCAAGAGTTGCTCCTTGAACGGAATATCAGCGGGTACGCTGATTCCGCTGGCAAGCCACTGACTGCTCCACCCGAGAATCAGGTTTTTGGACCAGTCGGCGACCAATAGAAACTTGGGTACGAGCTGTGATTCTTTCCACCACCCGTCCTGCTGTACCGGCCCCAGGCTCAACAGCCCGACCGCCACGACCACCAGCAACACGCCACGCGCTGCGCCGAAGGCCATGCCGAGGAATCGATCGGTCCCGGACAACCCGGTGACGCGAACCAACTCGCCGATAAGATAATTGATCATTGCGCCCACGATCAGTGTGGCGACAAACATGATGGCACAGCCCGCGATCACGCGAGCCGATGGGGTTTCGATGTATCCGGCGAGGTACTCGGACAATGAGCCACCGAACATCCAGGCAACGGCTCCTGCGATGATCCAGGTCACCAGCGATAATGCTTCCTTGACGAAGCCGCGGCTCAGACTGATCAAAGCGGAGATGGCGATGATTGCAACGATCGCCCAGTCAACCCAGGTAAATGGCACAGTGCAGCCTACAGACGGATAAGGCGGCGCATTTTAGCAGAGCGCATGCCTCTCGGTAAGCTGCGATTTCCTGTGCTTTTCAATCGAGGCGATAGTTTTTAACCGCGCTCGGGCTGGAAACGCACAACAAAGCCTTTGAGGTTCTGCTGACGGCTGAGAAGATCGCGCAGACGATCGGCTTCGGCGCGCTCGATCAGCGGACCGACGAACACCCGATTCTTGCCGTCGGCAGAACGAATGTAGGCGTTATAGCCCTGGCTGCGCAGGTTTTTCTGCAAGCTTTCGGCACTGGCGCGGCTCGACAGACTGGCCAGTTGCACCGACCAGCTCACCGACAGACCATTGGCATCGACGCGGCTTTGCGCCGGGTCAGGCTTGGTCGACGATGAAGTAATCGGCTGCGCCGGTGCCGGAATCGGCCTGGACACTGCAGGCGGCGCTGCCGGTTTGGCGATGGCGATAGGCGCAGTGGGGGCTGGCGCTGGCGCGGCGGGGACCACTGGAGCTGCCGGCGCGGTATCTTCGGCGACCTCTTCGTCGGTTGGCACAGGCTCTTGCGGCAAGGCTTGCGGCTCCGGTACAGCGACCGGCTCCATTTGCACCTGCGGCACGACCGGCGCTTGCGGCGCAGTCGGCGCATCCACGGTCACCTGCCGCTGCTCATCCTGACGGGAAAACAGCATCGGCAGGAAGATCACTGCCAAGGCTACCAGCACCAGCGCACCAACCATACGCTGCTTGTACGCTTTATCCAGCAAAGCCATTTGCCGCTTCCTCCGTGGAGCGCCGGGACAGCCATTCAAGGGCCTCGGCGACACAATAAAATGAGCCGAACAACAGAATCTCGTCGTCAGCGGTCGCCAGCGCGCACTGCCCTTGCAAAGCGGCGGCGACACTGGCGTAAGACGTGACAGAGGCGCCAAGCCCCTGCAACGCCGCGTGCAATTCGGCAACCGGGCGCGCGCGCGGCGAATCCAGCGGCGCTACCGCCCAGTGCTGGACACTAGCATTCAATTCGCCGACAACACCATCCAGATCCTTGTCGGCCAGCAGGCCGAACACCGCCAGACGCTTACCGCGCGGCGGACGCGCCGCCAAGCGACGCGCCAGGTATTCAGCGGCATGCGGATTGTGACCGACATCCAGCAACAGATTCAGACGTTTGCCGTTCCACTCGAAGGTGCGCCGATCAAGGCGCCCGACTACGCGCGTGGCCTGCAATGCAGCCACGATCTGCTGCGCATCCCAGGGCAACCCGAGCAACAGGTACGCCTGCAAGGCCAGCGCGGCGTTTTCCATCGGCAGATCGAGCAGCGGCAAATCGCGCAGCTCAACCACTTGGCCCTGCGCATCGGTCCCGCGCCACTGCCAGTGCTGATCAGTGATACCAAGGTCGAAATCACGCCCGCGCAAGAAAAACGGGCACGCCAGTTCGCGCGCCTTGTCGAGCAGCGGTTGCGGAGGATTGAGATCGCCACACAAGGCAGGTTTGCCCTGTCGGAAGATACCGGCCTTTTCGAAGGCCACGGATTCGCGGGTGTCTCCAAGATAGTCAGCGTGATCGACGCCGATACTGGTCACCAGCGCGATGTCGGCATCGACCACGTTGACCGTATCCAGCCGCCCGCCCAGGCCGACTTCCAGCACCACCGCATCCAGTCCGGCCTGTTGAAACAGCCAGAACGCCGCCAGCGTGCCCATTTCGAAGTAAGTCAGGGAAGTGTCGCCGCGCCCGGCCTCGACGGCAGCAAAGGCCTGGCACAACTGTGCATCAGTGGCTTCGATGCCATTGAGCTGCACCCGCTCGTTGTAACGCAGCAGGTGCGGAGAATTGTAGACACCAACGTTCAGGCCCTGCGCACGCAGCAATGACGCCACGAATGCGCAAGTCGAACCCTTGCCGTTGGTGCCAGTGACCGTGATCACCCGAGGCGCCGGCTGGCCAAGCCCCATGCGGGACGCTACCTGTTGCGAACGCTCCAGCCCCATGTCGATGGCTGAGGGATGCAATTGTTCAAGGTAGGCGAGCCATTCGCCAAGGGTGCGCTCGGTCATAGGCCGGCAGGGACCGGTGGCACAACGATCGGCTCGACGGGCGCAGCAACGAATTTTGGTGTCGGCTTGCCAGTCATTTGCGCCAGCAGGTTACCCAGACGCGGGCGCAGCTCCTGACGATGGATGATCATGTCGATCGCGCCGTGCTCCAGAAGGAACTCGCTGCGCTGGAAACCTTCCGGCAGTTTTTCCCGCACGGTTTGTTCGATAACGCGCGGGCCGGCGAAACCGATCAGCGCTTTCGGCTCACCGACAATGACGTCGCCAAGCATCGCCAGACTGGCGGAAACACCGCCGTAGACCGGGTCGGTCAGCACCGAGATGAACGGAATGCCTTCTTCACGCAGACGCGCCAGTACCGCCGAAGTCTTGGCCATTTGCATCAGCGAGATCAGTGCTTCCTGCATGCGCGCACCGCCGGAAGCAGCGAAGCAGATCATCGGGCAACGGTTTTCCAGCGCGTAGTTGGCAGCGCGGACAAAGCGCTCACCGACGATGGCGCCCATCGAACCGCCCATGAAATTGAATTCGAAAGCCGAAACCACCACTGGCATGCCCAGCAGGGTGCCGCTGACCGAGATCAGCGCATCTTTCTCGCCGGTCTGCTTCTGCGCCGCAGTCAGGCGGTCCTTGTACTTCTTGCCGTCGCGGAATTTCAGACGGTCAACCGGCTCCAGATCGGCGCCCAGTTCATTGCGACCTTCGGCATCGAGGAAAATATCGATGCGCGCGCGTGCGCCGATGCGCATGTGGTGGTTGCACTTTGGGCAAACATCCAGGGTCTTTTCCAGCTCCGGACGGTACAGCACAGCCTCGCACGAAGGGCATTTGTGCCACAGACCTTCAGGCACCGAGCTCTTCTTGACCTCCGAGCGCATGATCGAAGGGATCAGTTTGTCTACTAACCAGTTGCTCATGCTTTCTTTCTCCAGTACCGGCGGCCCGAACGCTCTGGTTCGCAGCCCCGCGTATGCCCTTGAGCTAAATTCATGTGTGTGGCGATGATTGCCGCCAGCCACGGTCAGCGCGAAACATGACCTGCGTGCGAAACGACAACCCTCAGCCGCGCCTGCCGTGTGCAGGTGCATTGATGGACGGCGGCAGACTGCCAGCCGTCACATCCTTATGGTGCTTTGCGTACCGCCTCGATGAATGCCCGAATCTTTGCGTGATCCTTGATGCCCTTGCTCAGCTCCACCCCGCCGCTGACGTCCACCGCGTAGGGTTTTACCCGGGCGACCGCGTCAGCGACGTTCTCGGGTGTCAACCCCCCCGCCAGAATCAACGGTTTGCTCAAATGCTGCGGAATCAGTGACCAGTCGAATGCTTCCCCGGTTCCGCCGGGCACGCCTTCAACAAAAGTGTCGAGCAGTACGCCGCTGGCGCCCGGATAAGCGTCACAAGCCGCCGCGATGTCGTCACCGGCCTTGACCCGCAACGCCTTGATGTACGGCCGATGCCAGCCTTCACAGTCCTCGGCGGCTTCATCACCATGAAACTGCAGCAGGTCCAGCGGCACCGCATCGAGGATTTCGCCGAGTTCGCAGCGGCTGGCGTTGACGAACAGGCCGACCGTGGTAACGAATGGAGGCAGCGCCTGGATGATCGCCCGGGCCTGCTGCACGCTTACGGCCCGCGGACTCTTGGCATAGAACACCAGACCGATCGCGTCGGCCCCGGCTTCAACCGCGGCGAGCGCATCTTCGATGCGGGTAATCCCGCAAATCTTGCTGCGAACGGCTGACATGTGGAAAAACTCCGAGGCTAAATCCGGGAAAGTCCCGGATGGTAACAAAAGCGTTCGAGGGCGTCAGCCGTCAAGTTCGGAGAAACCCGTAAGGAAATGTGGCCCGATGAAACGCTCCGGCAGCGGAAATTCATCGTGGTATTCGACTTGCACCAGATACAGACCGTAAGGATGCGCGGTCACCCCGCCGGAGCGGCGTTCGCGGCTTTCCAGTACTTCTTTCATCCACTCCACCGGGCGCTCGCCTGCACCGATGGTCATCAGCACACCGGCAATATTGCGCACCATGTGATGCAGAAAGGCATTGGCGCGAATATCCAGCACGATCATTTTGCCGTGCCGGGTCACACGCAGGTGATGCATCTTCTTGATCGGTGACTTGGCCTGACACTGGCCGGCGCGAAACGCACTGAAATCATGAGTACCGATCAGATATTGCGCTGCCTCGGCCATGCGCTCGACGTCCAGCGGACGGTGATTCCAGGTGATTTCTTCGTTGAGATGCGCCGGGCGGATCTGGTCGTTGTAGATCACATACCGATAACGCCGGGCGATCGCTTTGAAGCGCGCATGAAAGTGCGCCGGCATCACCCGCGCCCAGCTGACGCTGATGTCATGGGGCAGATTGATGTTGGCACCCATGACCCAGGCCTTCAGCGAGCGATCGACCTGAGTGTCGAAATGCACCACTTGCCCGCAGGCATGCACGCCGGCGTCGGTACGCCCGGCGCATTGCAGTGAAACCGGCGAATTGGCTACTTTCGACAAGGCCTTTTCGAGTTCTTCCTGAACCGTCGCGACACCCGTCAGCTGCCGCTGCCAGCCGCTGTAGCGCGAGCCTTTGTACTCGACGCCCAGCGCGACGCGGTAAAAGCCGTCGGGGGCCATTTCGGCGACCGGGTTATCTATGTTTGCCAAGGTGGGACAGCCTGCTGTGTTTGCAAAGGCGGGCATTATAAGGCGGTGGTTCAGGGATGCCAGAGGTTCTCTGTCGCCTGATCTGCCGCCATCGCTGGCAAGCCAGCTCCCACATTGATTTGCGGCGTGCACCCAACCTGTGGGAGCTGGCTTGCCAGCGATGACGACGGCACTGACAACCCTTTATCCGGCACCAACAAAAACGGCAGCCCCACCGGGCTGCCGCTTGTTGTTTACCGCTGAACTTACGCCAGGTGGGAAAGCATTTCCTTGGCCTCGGCCCGCTGGGTTTCATTACCCTCGGTCAACACTTCATTGAGGATGTCGCGAGCGCCGGCGTGATCCTCCATATCGATATAGGCCTGAGCCAGATCAAGCTTGGTTGCGGCCTCGTCAGTACCCGCGAGGAAGTCAAAATCGTCCTCACCAAGATCATCACCCAGCGCCGCGTCGGCCTCGGTGAAGGTCGGTTCGGCGATGCTTTGCGACAGGCGATCGAGCTCGGCGTTGACATCATCCAATTCGTTCGTGAACGCGTTCGACTCGGTGGCCGGGTTGCTGTCCATTTCGTCGGCCAGCGACAGATCGAAATCCGCCGGCAGTTCCAGATCATCCTGCGCCACGTCGGCGACGACTGGCGCCTCGACCGGCGGCAGATCCTTCACGCCCTCGTCCAGATCAAGCAGGAAGTCGTCTTCTGCCAGGGTCGCCGGGGACGGCTCGGCCCCCAGGTCCATGTCGAGATCGAAGTCCGACAGGTCGTCGAGATTCTCTTTCGCTTCGGTCTGCTGTTGCAGCACCGATTCGAAACTCAGGTCGTCGTCGGCCGGAAACGCGTCCAGCTCGACCGGCGCTTCAGGCTCGACCGCTGGCGCCGGGTCAACCGGGGTAATGTTGTCGAGATCGTCCAGGCTCAGGTCGAATGCGCTGTCCAGGTCATCTTCAGCCGGCGCAGGCGCCTCAGGCTCGTCGAGCAGCAGGTCCTTGACGTATTGCGCGTCCAGCTCGGCGGCGACCGCCGCAGCGGCCAGACCGCCAGCAGCCACCAACGCCATCGCCGGGAAGCGGCTTTTCAGCGCTTCGACCTTGGCGAAGTTATCGCCGTTGGCCACCAATTGACGCTCCTGCGCGACGAACGCGTCGCGATCGCCCTGCTGACCGTAGACTTCCATCAGCTTCAGACGCAGGTCACTGCGCTCCGGCTCGAGGCTGACGCCCTCCTCCAGCAGCGCGGCCGCCTGATTCAGGCGCCCGGCATTGATATGCGACTGGGCCTTGTCGAGCACATCATCGGAGCGATCTGCGGCCGGCGCCACCAGCGGCGCGGCAATCGGCTCAGCCATGACCACTGGCGCCACGATAGGTGCCGGAGTTGGCGCAGGCGCAGGTGCCGGGGTATTGAGTTTGACGCTCGCCGCTGGAGTTTCCAGACCTTCGAAGCTGCTTTCCGGCAGATCCTGTTCGGCGGAGAATTCTTGCTCTTCGGCCAGCGCACGGGCCATGCGCACATGCTTCTCGGCTTCCTGCTGGGCTTTGCGGCGACGCGCCAGCAACAACAGCAGAAGCAGCAAGACCACCGCCCCACCGCCAATCAGACCCAGCAGGATCGGATTGGTCAGCAGTTCATTGAAAGTCTTGTCGTCATCAGCGGTCGGCGTGGTTTCGACAACCGGCTCGACCACTGGCTCAACCGGAGTTTCGGCCGGCGGCGCGATCGCCGATTCCGGGGTTGGCGATGCCGAGGCAGCGTCAGCCGGAGTGGCCGGCGGTGTCGCCGCCAATTCAGCGGTGATTGCCGGTACCGGCGGCACCGCACCAGTGGCCCCAGGCGCAGCGCCGGCACCATCGGCCTGCATCTTCGCCAGTTGATTGTTCTTCAGCTCGATCAGCTTTTGCAGCTTGTCCAACTGGCTTTGCAGATCGGCCATGCGGCTTTTCAGTTCCTCGTTGTCACGACGGGTCGTGTCGAGGTTTTCCTGAGTGATCGCCAGTTTGTTGCTCAGCGCCTGTGCGTCGCCCGCCCGGCCCTTGCCGCCAGCCTTGGCGCTTTCGGCGGAGACCAGGCTCAGGTTGTCCTGAGCGTTGGCCGCAGCACCGGCATTGCCACGACCGCGATTGGTGGCATCGAGCTGCTGCTGACCGCTGCCCGGCTTGGCCACATAACGCCGGCCCTGACGCCAGGCTTCGTTCTGCGCTGCAACTTCGGCGATGGCAGCCGACTGCGGCAACGCCGTGCTTTGTACAGGATCTGGCAGACGCAATACCTGGCCGGTTTTCAGGCGGTTGATGTTGCCGCCGATAAATGCATCCGGATTCAGCGCTTGAATGGCCAGCATGGTCTGCTGCACCGAGCCGCCGTTACGCGCCTTCGCGGCGATTTCCCAGAGGGTATCGCGCGGTGTGGTGGTGTATTGCCCGCGGTGCGTGGCGCCCGTGGTCGGTGCGGCGATGGTTGGCGCCGGTGCCGGTTGGGCAGCGGCGTCTGCGGTCTGCGGCGAGAATTTCGATGGATCCAGCAGCACACTGTAATCGCGCAGCAAGCGGCCGTTTGGCCACATCACCTGCACGAGGAATTTCACCATCGGTTCCGACAGCGGCTTGCTCGAAGTCACGCGCAAAACGCTTTTGCCGCTGGCGTTGAGCACCGGGGTAAACGTCAGATCATTGAGGAAAGCCTGGCGGTCAACGCCGGCCTTGGCGAAATCTTCAGGTGAGGCCAGGCTCGGCACCACTTCAGCTGCGGTGAGATCCTTGACATCAAGCAGCTCGATTTCAGCCACCAGCGGCTGGTTCAGGGTCGACTTCAGGGTCAGCTCCCCGAGCCCGAGGGCATGCGCCATACCGGAGGACAGCGCCGAGGCGGCCGCTATTGCTAACACCAGTTTGCGAACTTGAACCATAGCCTCATCCTTTGTTTGAACGTTCCTCGGCCAGCGAGAAGCTTTTGAATAGCGCTGCCGTAAGGCATTGCGCGCAACGACGACAGATGTCGCGCGCGATCATTTCTTTGATGCCCCGGAAAGTCCCGGAGGGCTGACACGTCATCGACGTTTCGGATCAAGCATAGCGCTGACCTAGAATCAGTCGACAAATTGTTGCCAAGTATCTTTTACAGCAGGTCTTTTATCAACAATTCAGCCACCTGCACAGCATTGAGCGCTGCACCTTTGCGTACGTTATCTGACGTCAGCCACAGATTTAGTTCCGCCGGATCGTCGACACCGAGGCGCACGCGACCGACATACACCACATCCTGCCCCACCGCGTCGCCGACGGCGGTCGGGTAATCGCCGGCCTCGACCAGCTCGATGCCCGGCGCCGCTTCCAGCGCAGCGTTGACCTTTTCCAGGTCGACAGCCCGCGCCGATTGTAAGGTCACGCTAAAGCTATCGCCAAAAAACACCGGGGCTTGAACGCAAGTTGCGGAAATCTTTAGCGAAGGCTGCGCGAGCACCTGACGCAACTCGCGCACCAGACGCTTTTCCAGCAGCGTATGACCCTGCGCATCAGGCGTGCCGACCTGAGCCAGCAAGTTGAACGCCATCTGCCGATCGAAAAAGGTCGGCTCAAGCGGACGCATGTTCAACAGCTCGGCGGTCTGCCGCGCCAGCTCGGCCACCGCTTCGCGACCTTGCGCGGACACCGCCAGATTGGCGGTGACGTTGACGTATTGCAGGTCGAGCAGATCAAGCAATGGCGCCAGCACCACGGCAAGCGACGTCGCCGAAGGACTCGGGCTACTGACCTGGAATGGCGCGCTCAAAGTGGCGAGCAGCTCGGCATTGGCTTCCGGCACCACTTGCGGCGCCTGATCGGCCGGCAAGGCGCCGGACAGGTCGATCAACGAACAACCGGCAGCATACGCACGGGCGGCGAAGCTCAGCGAGACCGCTGCGCCAGCGGCGAAAAACACCAGTTTGACTTTGCTGAAATCGAATTCGTCGACTTCACGCACGCGGACATTCTTATTGCGAAACAGCACCGAGCTGCCAGCCGATTCACTGCTGGCCAGCAGGTGCAGATTGCCAACGGGAAAGTCGCGCTCTTCAAGGATTTGCACGAGGGTTTCGCCGACAGTACCGGTGGCGCCGATCACGGCAATATCTAGGGTCTGGGTCATGCTGCGAGCCTCTGGTGAAACGGGGGGAGCGGCACTTTACCGGGTGGCTGGCGTGCAGGCAATTTTCCTCAGGATTTGCGGCGCGCGTGCTGGCCCCGTTGCGAGGGATGCTGTGGGAGCCAGCCTGCTGAAGATGGCGATGGCTCATTCCAAAAATCAAAAGCCCCTCACCCTAGCCCTCTCCCCGAGGGAGAGGGGACTGACCGTGGTGGATGCAAGAGCAACGCCGACCTGAAAAACCGAGTCGGACACAAACTCTGAAAAGCCCAAAGATCGGCTCCCTCTCCTCGGGGAGAGGGCTGGGGTGAGGGGCGGATCCACCACAAACCCCAAGCCGAACAATCGCTTCTCACCACTCAACAATGAGCGTTAGCTCGAGTGCTTTTGATCTTGATCCACCGGCGACATCGGAAGGCTGAGTGGAGGGATTGATCCGGGCGTGGGAGCGCAGCGACCGTCTGGCGTAGCCAGACACAGCGGAAGGAGGTGCAGCGAAGCAAACCGTAGCCGCTGCGCCCGGATCGATCCCGCAGCGAAGGGACCCGAGCCTGCGAGGGCCGTACGTAGGAGCAAGCGTTTTTTGCTTACTTTTTTTGGCGTTTGAAAAAAAGTGAGTCGCCGTCAGGCGAAACCGCAAGCCGCCGTTACCGCAGCAACGGATATGTACTCCCCCAACCACCCGACAAAAAAAACCCGCACCTCAAAAAAGGCGCGGGCTTCTTCATCACATCAACCAATCAACGCTCAAGCAAAATCCGCAGCATGCGACGCAGCGGTTCAGCCGCACCCCACAGCAACTGATCGCCCACGGTAAACGCGCCGACAAACTGCGAACCCATGTTCAGCTTGCGCAGACGCCCAACCGGTACATTCAGGGTGCCGGTGACCTTGGTCGGGCTCAGCTCCTGCATGCTGATCTCACGGTTGTTCGGCACCAGCTTGACCCAAGGGTTGTGCTGACTGATCAGCCCTTCGATATCAGCGATCGGCACGTCCTTGTTGAGCTTGATGGTCAGGGCCTGACTGTGGCAACGCATGGCGCCGATGCGCACGCAGATACCGTCGACCGGGATCGGGCTCTTGAAGCGACCGAGAATCTTGTTGGTTTCGGCCTGGGCCTTCCACTCTTCGCGGCTCTGACCGTTTGGCAGTTCCTTGTCGATCCACGGGATCAGGCTGCCGGCCAGCGGTACACCGAAGTTTTCGGTCGGGTACGCTTCGCTGCGCATGGCGTCAGCCACACGACGGTCGATGTCGAGGATTGCGCTGGCCGGGTCGGCCAGTTGATCGGCGACAGCGGCGTGGGTCGCGCCCATTTGCTTGATCAGTTCACGCATGTTCTGCGCGCCGGCGCCGGAGGCCGCCTGATAGGTCATGGCGCTCATCCACTCGACCAGACCCGCTTCGAACAGGCCGCCCAGGCCCATCAGCATCAAGCTGACGGTGCAGTTGCCACCGATGTAGTTCTTGGTGCCGGCATCAAGCTGCTGGTCGATGACCTTGCGGTTGACCGGGTCGAGAATGATCACCGCGTCATCGTTCATGCGCAGGCTGGAGGCCGCGTCGATCCAGTAACCCTGCCAGCCGGCTTCGCGCAGCTTGGGGAATACTTCGCTGGTGTAGTCGCCGCCCTGGCAGGTCAGGATCACGTCGAGGGTCTTCAACTCGTCAATGCTGTAAGCATCCTTGAGCGGAGCAATGTCCTTGCCCACCGACGGGCCTTGGCCACCGACATTGGACGTGGTGAAAAACACCGGCTCGATTAGATCGAAATCCTGCTCTTCCAGCATCCGCTGCATGAGCACGGAACCGACCATCCCGCGCCAACCGATCAGACCTACACGTTTCATCGCAACTACACCTTCTTGAAAAGTGGGCCGCTGCTTTGTATTGAATTTCGCAGCGGGCCCGAGAGATTACAGATTCCGCAGCGCGGCGACTACTGCGTCGCCCATTTGCTGCGTACCGACTTTGGTACAACCGGCCGAATGGATATCGCCAGTGCGCAAGCCCTGATCGAGCACGACGCTGACGGCTTTCTCGATGGCATCGGCGGCGTCGTGCAGATTGAAGCTGTAACGCAGCATCATCGATACCGACAGAATGGTCGCCAATGGGTTGGCAATGCCTTGGCCGGCGATGTCCGGTGCGGAACCGTGGCAAGGCTCGTACATGCCCTTGTTGTTGGAATCCAGCGAGGCCGACGGCAGCATGCCGATGGAGCCGGTGAGCATCGACGCTTCGTCAGAGAGAATGTCGCCGAACATGTTGTCGGTGACGATCACGTCGAACTGCTTCGGCGCGCGCACCAGTTGCATGGCGGCGTTGTCGACGTACATGTGGCTCAGCTCGACTTCTGGATAGTCTTTGGCCACTTGCTCGACCACTTCACGCCACAGTTGGCTGGACGCCAGCACGTTGGCCTTGTCCACCGAGCAGAGCTTCTTGCCACGGACCATGGCCATGTCGAAACCGACACGGGCAATGCGGCGGATTTCACTTTCGCTGTATGGCAGGGTGTCGTAGGACTGACGCTCGCCGTTGTCCAGCGTACGGGTGCCGCGCGGCGCGCCGAAGTAGATGCCGCCGGTCAATTCGCGAACGATCAGGATGTCCAGACCGGCAACGATTTCCGGCTTCAGGCTCGAAGCATCAGCCAGTTGCGGGTACAGAATCGCCGGGCGCAGGTTGCCGAACAGGCCCAGTTGCGCACGGATTTTCAGCAGACCGCGCTCAGGACGGATGTCACGCTCGATGGTGTCCCATTTCGGACCACCGACGGCGCCCAGCAGCACGGCATCGGCAGCGCGGGCGCGGTCGAGAGTTTCGTCGGCCAATGGCACGCCGTGCTTGTCGATGGCCGCGCCACCGATCACGTCGTGGCTCAGCTCGAAACCCAGGCTGTACTTGTCGTTGGCCAATTCCAGCACCTTGACCGCTTCGGCCATGATTTCCGGACCAATACCGTCACCTGGGAGAATCAGAATCTGCTTGCTCATGCTTTCCTCGTGTCTTCAATCGGTGCGCCTTCACCGGCGCGCCCGGAAAAATGTTTATCGCTCGGCCATTAACACAATCACATCGGTACTGAAGGAGCCGTCGGCCTCAATCTCGAAATAGTCACGCACTTCGTTGCCCATCGATTGTTGCAACTGAACAATCGCGGCGCGCATCACCTCGGGTGTGCGCATGCGCTCAACCCAGCTGGTGTACTCCAGCCGCAGGCGCTGACGCGTGGTGCTGCGCACATGCAGCCCGGCCTCGCTGACCTGGCGCAGCCACTCGGCGGCGGAGTAATCGCGCACGTGGCTGGTGTCGCGCAGCACTTCGACGCTTTGCAGGTAAGTGTCGAACAGCGGACTGCCTGGTGACAACACGTCCACGAACGCCGCAACACCGCCAGGCTTCAGCACCCGCCGCACCTCGCGCAGGGCCACGCCGAGGTCGCTCCAGTGATGCGCCGAATAACGGCTGAACACAAAATCGAACTCGCCATCGGCGAACGGCAAACGCTCGGCGGCGCCGTTGACCGTGGAAATATTGCCCATCCCGCGTTCGGCCGCAGCGGCGGCGACCACGTCGAGCATCTGCTGCGACAGATCGTACGCCACCACTTCGCTGACCAGCGGCGCGACATGAAAACTCACATGACCGGCGCCGCAACCCAGGTCCAGCACCCGCGCCGCGCCCTGCCCGGCCAGCTCGGCCTGCAGCAGGGCAAATTCACTGCCCTGCGCGTGAACGGCGCTGCTCAGGTAAGCGGCGGCCTGTTCACCGAATTGCTTCTGGACGACCTGGGTGTGCTGGACGGTGCTGGTCATGGGACTTCCCTTTGATTTTGTGGTGCCTGTTCCGGCCTCATCGCTGGCAAGCCAGCTCCCACAGTGATTTGCGGTGTTCACAAAACCTGTGGGAGCTGGCTTGCCAGCGATGGGGCCCTCCCTGACTACATCAGCCTCGAATCAATCACGCGTCGCGAAACAACCAAGGCTGACTCACCCGGTGCTTCGCTTCGAACGTGGCAATCGCATCGCCGTCCTGCAAGGTCAGGCCGATATCATCGAGCCCGTTCAGCAGGCAGTGCTTGCGAAACGCGTCGATCTCAAAACGGTACACCTTGCCATCAGGGCGGGTCACGGTTTGCGCTTGCAGGTCGATCTGCAATTGATAACCCGGCTCAGCCTCAACCTGCTTAAACAATTCATCGACTTCGGCATCGCTGAGGATGATCGGCAGCAAGCCGTTCTTGAAGCTGTTGTTGAAGAAGATGTCGGCGTAGCTCGGCGCGATGATGCTGCGGAAACCGTATTCTTCCAGCGCCCACGGCGCGTGCTCGCGGCTGGAGCCGCAACCGAAATTCTCACGAGCGAGCAATACGCTGGCGCCCTGATAACGCTCGGCGTTGAGCACGAAATCCTGGTTCAGCGGGCGCTTGGAGTTGTCCTGGTAGGGCTGGCCAACGTCCAGATAACGCCACTCGTCGAACAGGTTCGGACCGAAGCCGGTGCGCTTGATCGACTTCAAAAACTGCTTGGGAATGATCTGATCGGTGTCGACGTTGGCACGATCCAGAGGCGCGACAAGACCAGTGTGCTGGGTAAAAGCTTTCATGCTGCGCTCCTTTTAGATCAATTCACGAACGTCGACGAAACGACCGTTCACCGCTGCGGCCGCGGCCATGGCCGGGCTGACCAGATGGGTACGGCCACCGGCGCCTTGACGACCTTCAAAGTTGCGGTTGGAAGTCGAGGCGCAATGCTCGCCGGACTCCAAACGGTCCGGGTTCATCGCCAGGCACATCGAGCAACCCGGCTCACGCCATTCGAAACCGGCTTCGAGGAAAATCTTGTCCAGGCCTTCGGCTTCCGCCTGCGCCTTGACCAGACCGGAGCCCGGCACGACGATCGCTTGCTTGATGGTCGACGCCACCTTGCGGCCCTTGGCGATCACCGCCGCGGCGCGCAAGTCTTCGATCCGCGAGTTGGTGCAGGAACCGATGAATACGCGGTCGAGCTGAATGTCGGTGATCGCCTGATTGGCGGTCAGACCCATGTATTTCAGGGCGCGGACGATCGAGTCGCGCTTGACCAGATCCATCTCTTTGGCCGGGTCCGGCACGTTCTGATCAACGGCCAGAACCATTTCCGGCGAAGTGCCCCAGCTGACTTGCGGCTTGATTTGCGTGGCGTCGAGTTCAACCACGGTGTCGAACTGCGCGTCGGCGTCGGAAACCAGATCTTTCCACGCTTCGACGGCCATGTCCCACTGCGCGCCTTTCGGTGCGAATGGACGGCCTTTCACGTAATCGATGGTTTTCTGATCCGCCGCCACCAGCCCCACGCGAGCGCCGGCTTCGATGGACATGTTGCAAATGGTCATGCGGCCTTCGACGGACAGATCGCGAATCGCGCTGCCGGCAAATTCGATCGCATGGCCATTACCGCCAGCAGTGCCGATCTTGCCGATCACCGCGAGGACGATGTCCTTGGCGGTCACGCCGAACGGCAATTGCCCTTCGACGCGCACCAGCATGTTTTTCATTTTCTTGGCGACCAGGCACTGAGTGGCGAGCACATGCTCGACCTCGGAAGTGCCGATACCATGAGCCAACGCGCCAAATGCGCCGTGAGTCGAGGTGTGCGAGTCGCCGCAGACCACGGTCATGCCCGGCAAGGTCGCGCCCTGCTCCGGACTGATGACATGGACGATGCCTTGGCGCACGTCATTCATCTTGAACTCGACGATGCCGTATTCATCACAGTTGTCGTCGAGGGTCTGCACCTGCAAACGCGAGACCTGGTCGGCAATGGCTTCGATACCACCCTTGCGCTCTGGCGTGGTCGGTACGTTGTGGTCCGGGGTCGCGATGTTGGCATCGATGCGCCACGGCTTGCGCCCGGCCAGACGCAGGCCTTCGAAGGCTTGCGGCGAGGTCACTTCGTGAATGATGTGACGGTCGATGTAGATCAGCGCAGAGCCATCGTCGCGCTGCTTGACCAAATGCGAATCCCAGAGCTTGTCGTACAGCGTTTTGCCGGCCATCAGACTGTTCCTCATCAGCTTGTTTCTATGCCCTGGGCTTATCAATAACCCTTTGGCTTGTGAGGCCGATCCTATGGGGTTAGATTAAATAACTCAAATTCATATTTTTTATGCTTTGGATAACCGACTGGAATACTAAATGGATCTGGCCAACCTGAATGCTTTTATTGCCATCGCCGAGACCGGCAGCTTCTCCGGCGCTGGCGAGCGTCTGCACTTGACCCAACCGGCCATCAGCAAGCGCATCGCCGGGCTGGAGCAGCAATTGAAGGTGCGCCTGTTCGACCGTTTGGGCCGTGAAGTCGGCCTGACCGAGGCCGGCCGCGCCCTGCTGCCACGGGCTTATCAGATCCTCAACGTGCTGGATGACACCCGCCGCGCCCTGACCAACCTGACCGGCGAAGTCAGCGGCCGCCTGACCCTGGCCACCAGTCACCACATCGGCCTGCACCGTTTGCCGCCCTTATTAAGGGAGTTTACTCGCCGCTACCCACAGGTCGCGCTGGATATTCAGTTCCTCGATTCGGAAGTGGCCTACGAAGAGATTCTCCACGGTCGCGCTGAACTGGCCGTCATCACCCTCGCGCCGGAGCCGCATGCACTGGTGAGGGCGACGCCAGTCTGGGACGACCCGCTGGATTTCGTGGTCGCCCCGGAGCACTCGCTGATCAATAACGGCGCCGTCAGTCTGATCGACATTGCCGGCCATCCGGCAGTTTTCCCCGGCGGCAACACTTTTACCCACCACATCGTCCAGCGGCTATTCGAGGCCCAGGGCCTGACGCCAAACATCGCCATGAGCACCAATTATCTGGAAACCATCAAAATGATGGTCTCGATCGGCCTGGCCTGGAGCGTGTTGCCGCGCACCATGCTGGATGAGCAAGTGGCAAGCATCGCATTGCCGGGCATACAGCTCAGTCGCCAGCTAGGCTATATCCTGCACACCGAACGGACGCTCTCGAACGCGGCAAGAGCCTTCATGGCCTTGCTGGATGCACAAACCGATCTGCCAGGGACTTGAGGCCGACTTGTGCTACTCCTGTAGAGCCGCGATTGCTGTGCCTAACGCCACCATCCGCTCAAGGCCTGTCCACAATGCCGAAATCTGTTGACCGAACTCCGCCGATGCCGCGTATCCAGGCGATTGACCCGCGCCACTCCGAGCAGAGCTGGGAAAGCGCGCCGCAATTGCTGGCGGCGCTCAACGGCGCTCGGCTCGGCGCCTGGTACTGGGACATTGAGCGCGGGCAGATCAGCTGGTCGCGCGGCACCCAGGCCCTGTTCGGCTTCGATCCGCGGCAACCGTTGCCCGAAGATCTGGAATATCTTGATCTGCTGCCACCGGAGGACCGGGCCAAAACCGTTCGGGCCTTCCACGCAGTGATCGCCGGGGCGCCACTGGAACAGGCGATGCATCACCGCATCCGCTGGCCCGACGGCAGCCTGCACTGGCTGGAGATCAATGGCAGCCTGCTGCCGGACAAAAACGGCCGCCCCCGAATGATCGGGGTGATTCGCGAAATCACCCACCAACGTCAACGTGAACAGGCACTGAGCAGCTCGGAAAAACGTTTCGCCACACTTTTCCACCTGTGCCCCAACATGGTGCTGCTGACCCGTCAGGAAGACGGCTTGATCAGCGAAGCCAATCAATACTTTGAAAGTCTGTTCGGCTGGCCAGTGCAGAATGCCATTGGCCGGACCACCCTTGAACTTGGCCTGTGGGTGCATCCCGAGCAGCGCGTCGAACTGGTGAAAAAAACCAAGGCCAAGGGCGAACTGATCAGCATGGAAGTGCAGTTTCGCGCCAGCAATGGCCAGGTGCATGACGGCATTCTCAGTGCACAGAAAGTCGAACTCGAAGGCCAGCCTTACCTGCTCAGCACTTTTCTCGACACCACCGAACGCAAAGCCGCCGAGCTGGCCCTGAAAGACAGCCAGGAACGCCTCGACCTGGCGCTCGATTCGGCGCAGCTCGGCACCTGGGACTGGCACATCCCCAGCGGCATGCTCTACGGCTCGGCACGGGCCGCGCAATTGCACGGGCTCGACCCGATTCCGTTTCATGAATCATTCGAGGCGTTTTTCGAAGGTGTGCCCGGCGAAGAGCGCGATAGCATGCGCGACGCCTACCGCAGCCTGCGCGAAGGCCCGGCAGGTAATTATCAGCTGACTTATCGGGTACAACTGCCGGACGGCAGCTCGCGCTATCTGGAGAGCCGCGCGCGCCTGTATCGCGATGACAATGGCGCGCCGCTGCGCATGGCCGGGACGCTGCTGGACATCACCGATCAGGTTGAGCGCGAGCAGCGCCTGGTGGCCTCGGAAGAAAAATTCGCCACGCTGTTTCAGGTCAGCCCGGACCCGATCTGCGTCACCCGCCAGGAAACCGGCCAGTTCATCGAGATCAACTCCAGTTTCACCCAGACGTTCGGCTGGAGCGCCGCTGACGTAATTGGCCACACCGCCGAAGAAATCGGCCTGTGGGACGCCTCGGCAAAAAGCCTGCAACGCATTGAACGGGTGATCCGCGAGCAGGGCTTGAGCAATGTCGCGATCATCGTCCAGCACAAGGACGGCCAGTCGCTGACCTGTGTGATTTCCAGTCGGCAGATCAGCGTTGGCAATCAGCCATGCATCGTCACCACGTTGCGCGATATCACTCAGCAACAGCGCTCCGAAGCGGCGCTGAAGGCCAGCGAGGAAAAATTTGCCAAGGCGTTTCATTCCAGCCCGGACGCCATCACCATCACCGAACGCGACACGGGGCGCTATCTGGAGGTCAACGACGGTTTTTGCCGACTGACCGGCTATCGCGCCGACGAAGTGGTGGGCAAAACCGTGTATCAGGTCGGCATCTGGGCCGAGGAAAAACAGCGCTCGGCATTGCTCGCCGAGTTGCAGATCAAGGGTCGCGTGCATCACCAGGAAATGCTCGGGCGTAACAAGCGCGGGGAGTTGCTGACCGTCGAGGTCTCGGTCGAGCCGATCACCCTCAACGAAACCGCCTGCCTGCTGCTGACCGCGCGCGATGTCAGCCTGCTGAAAAACGCCGAAGCGCAGATCCGCCATCTGGCCTATCACGACCCACTGACCAACCTGCCCAACCGCGCCTTGCTGATGGATCGCCTGAGCCAGCAGATCGCCCTGCTCAAGCGTCACAACCTGCGTGGCGCCCTGCTGTTTCTCGATCTTGACCACTTCAAGCACATCAACGATTCGCTGGGGCATCCGGTCGGCGACACCGTGCTGAAAATCATCACCGCGCGCCTCGAAGCCAGCGTGCGCATGGAAGACACGGTCGCGCGCCTCGGTGGCGACGAGTTCGTCGTGCTACTGAGCGGCCTCGAAGGCTCGCGCAGTGACGTCAGCGAACAGGTGCGCGCGCTGGCTGACACCATTCGCGAATTGCTCTCCGAGCCGATGTTCCTCGACGGTCAGCGCCTGCAAGTGACGCCGAGCATCGGTGTAGCACTGATTCCCGATCACGGCTCGACGCCGACCGACCTGCTCAAACGCGCCGACATCGCCCTGTATCGGGCCAAGGACTCCGGGCGCAACACCACGCAGATGTACCACAACACCATGCAGAAAGCCGCGAGCGAGCGGCTGCGCATGGAGACCGACTTGCGTCTGGCGCTGTCACGCGGCGAGTTCAATGTGCATTTTCAGCCGCAAGTCGATGCGCGCGACAACCGCATCATTGGCGCCGAAGCGCTGGTGCGCTGGAACCACCCGCAGCTGGGCGCGCAATCGCCCACCGAGTTCATCAAGGTGCTGGAGGACAGCGGGCTGATTCTCGAAGTCGGCACCTGGATCCTCGACGAAGCCTGCAATGCCTTCAAACAACTGATCGCGCTGCGACTGGTCGACCCACTCGATTTCAGCCTGTGCGTGAACATCAGTCCACGACAGTTCCGCCAGAACGATTTCGTCGAACGCATCGAACACAGCATGACCAGCCACGGCCTGCCCTGCTCGCTGCTGAAACTGGAAATCACCGAAGGCATCGTCATCCAGAATCTGGAAGACACCATCGGCAAGATGCGCCGCTTGAAAAAGCTCGGCGTCAGTTTTGCCATGGACGATTTCGGCACCGGTTATTCATCGCTGACTTACCTCAAACGCTTGCCGGTGGACACGCTGAAAATCGACCAGTCGTTCATCCGCGACGCGACCACCGACCCGAACGATGCCGAGATCATCCGCGCGATCGTCGCCATGGCACGCAGTCTGGAGCTGGAGGTGATTGCCGAAGGTGTGGAGACGCCGGAGCAACTGGCGTTCTTGCAGGGGCTGGGCTGTCATTTGTATCAGGGGTATCTGCACAGTCGGCCGGTGGCACTGGAGGATCTGAAAAGGTTGCTGCCCTGAGCCACCGCCAGCAAATGGCAACAGAGCAACAATTGCCATGATTTGCGCCAGCCTGTAGGGTCGCGTTTTTTGCGCCGCTTCGAGATCAACCATGCAGGATGCATCCCTTCCCCGCCCGGCCCTGTTGGGCATCGACCTTGGCACCACCAACAGCTTGATCGCCGTCTGGCGTGAAGGCCGCGCCGAACTGATACCCAACGCCCTCGGCGATGTGCTGACACCGTCGGTGGTCAGCCTTGATGAAGACGAGACGATTCTGGTTGGCAAAGCCGCCCGCGCCCGCCTGACCACGCACCCGGGACGCACTGCCGCCGCGTTCAAGCGCTTCATGGGCAGCGACAGGCAAATCCAGCTCGGCTCTCGCCAGTTCAGCCCGGAAGAGTTGTCGGCGCTGGTACTTGGCTCACTCAAGCAAGACGCGGAAGCCTTTCTCGGCCAAACAGTCACAGAAGCGGTCATTTCCGTACCGGCATATTTCAGTGACGAGCAGCGCAAGCGCACCTTGTTCGCCGCCGAACTGGCCGGGCTGTCCGTGACGCGCCTGATCAATGAACCGACCGCTGCCGCGATGGCGTACGGCCTGCACGAACAGAAGTTCGAACGCACGCTGATTTTCGATCTCGGCGGCGGCACGTTCGACGTCACCGTGCTCGAATACGCATTGCCGCTGATCGAAGTGCACGCCTCCACCGGCGACAACTTCCTTGGCGGCGAAGACTTCACTGCCGCCCTGCTGCAGGCCTGCCTCAAGCACTGGCAACTGGACGCGACGCAGATCGATGCGCAAGCCATGGCCAGCCTCGGTGATGCGCTGGAACAGCTGAAATGCAAACTCGGCGAAGGCGCGCAGCAGTTGAGCTGGCGGCATGCCGAGCAGACGTTCGAATGGGCGCTGGACGAAGCCACCGCCGTAAAGATCTGGGAACCACTGCTCGCCCGCTTGCGCGCACCGATCGAACAGGCCCTGCGCGATGCCCGGTTAAAACCGCGCGACCTCGACAGCCTGGTCCTGGTCGGTGGCGCAACGCGCATGCCGGCGGTGCAGCAAATGGTCGCCACGCTGTTCGGGCGCCTGCCTTACCGGCATCTCGATCCGGACACCATCGTCGCGCTGGGTGCGGCGACGCAGGCAGCGTGCAAGGCGCGCGACGGTGCGGTCGAGGAGTTGATTCTGACGGATGTCTGTCCTTATACGCTGGGCATCGAAACCCTGCGCGGCAAAGGCATCGAAGGCGCCTTTTCACCAATCATAGAACGCAACACCATTATTCCGACCTCTAGAGTCGAGCGTTACTACACGGTTCATCCACGGCAAGCGTTGATCCGGATTGCGGTTTACCAGGGTGAGCGGCCATGGGTACGCGACAACATTCTGATTGATGCCTTCGATGTCGCCTTGCAGCCCAGCGAAGACATACAAGCGCTGGACGTGCGTTTCAGCTATGACATCAATGGCCTGCTTGAAGTTGACGTCACGCCGCTCAACACAGGCGAACGTCACAGCCACATCATCGACCGCAGCCCCACCGGTCTGGACGAACAGGACCGAGAGGCCAGCCGCGATCGTCTTTCGACGCTGAAAGTGCACCCACGCGACGCTTTGCCCAACCGTACGTTACTGGCGCGGCTGGAGCGAGCATGGATGCAAAGTCTGGGCAGCCAGCGCGAGCAGATTGCCGAATGGTTGCACAGCTTCAGCACAGTGCTCGGCGGCCAGCAATCCGCCGAGATCGCCAACCAGCGCTCTGCGCTGAATGACGCCCTGGATGAGCTGCGTCTTTAGCCATTCAGTCGTCGTAAAGCCGCTTGCAGCCCGCCGGACAACATATCTTCCCCGCTGTCCGGCGGCACGCCATAACGATTGGGCAACTTGTCTCCGGGAAACCCGAACAACACCAGCGGCAGGAATGGCAGAAACGGCGACAGCCCAAGAAATATCAGCAGCGTGGGAATACCACGGCCCATGTCATGCAACCGTCGCAGCACGGCCGCGAACAACAGTAGAACGCCCAGCAACAAGATGATAATCCCGCCGATCGTCGTACCCGTTATCAGCCCGGCTATCGGTGCTGTCACGACGCATCCCACGACCTGAGCGATAAAACTCTTGCGCCCCAACCGCGATCCGAGGCGCCAGAAAGCCTTCGCCGGTACTGGCTGAACATCACTGTTGGCCAGCAATAAACGTTCCGACCAAGAGAGCAACGCACACAGGGCCAGGCGCATGCCCACGCTGTTCTCAACGTCATCCTTGCCCTGCTGCAACTGGCGCAATACTCGCGTTTTTGGCACACCCGCAGCGCCGTAGCGAATCAAGCTTTTCAGCGCATCCAGCGCCTCGTAGGTCAACAGTTTGTCGACACCGAAGTCTGCCAATACCTTGCGCGGCGGCCACACCGGTTCGCCCTTGATCAGACCATCACGAAAACCTTCGAACCAGTCGTCCTCGCACGTGACCGCTGCGATCGATTGCAACAATGCCCGATGTTGCTCCGCGCCCAGGCTTGGGTCGTGATAGAGCACGCCCCAGAACATCAACAAGCCCAGCAGATCGTCGCCGCACGCGGCACGGTCGCTTTCGACGCAGGTGTAAAGCAGGCTGTTGGCCGGCAATCGCGCACTGTCGAGTGCCTGCTGCACGCTGAACAATCGCTGCATCAGCAAGCCGTGTACGGGATCATCTCCCTGCAACCAGCCCAGCAAACCGATGCAATTGCCCTGCTCACGCAGCAAGCGCCGCAACAATGGCTGCAGCCTGTTCAAGGGGTGAGCTGGATTGAACGGCAAACGCTCCAGACACTGTGCATCAATCAACTGCAGCCAGCGCTCGGGTTGCTCCAGCAATGCCAGCAGAAACACTGTCTGAGCGTGCCACTCCCATGCGGCCGCTCCCAACCCGATCGGCGGCAAACCTGTCGCGCGCCGACTCAACTGGAGCATGAGATCAAGCTCCGAGAGGTCATTGCCGTCTTTGACCGCACTCAGTTCGAACGCGTCGGCAATGCGTGCAAGAGCCGTGTCGCTATAGGGCCGCAAGCGCTGCAACCACAGACGACAAACTTTATGCAGCGCACCTTCGGACAACGCGAGCGGCAATTGCGGTGAAAGTGTTTGCGAGTCAGTGAAAGCGCTCATGGCCTGCGCAACAGGCGCCTTGGCCAGCCAATGCAGATGTTGCCTGGCCTGATACTTGAGGCCGCTCAAAACCAGGCATTCCAGCGCGTCGACCGGGAGCGGTTCGTCGACAATCTGCTGCAACAAGGCCGAATCACCGCGATGCAGCGCCCAGGCGTGCCGGTACAGACGCAGCAAACGGCTGTCGTGGTTTTCGCCGATCAACTGCGCGAGCAACGGCAGCTCGTCGCCCGCCATGCGCCAATCAACAAAGCTCTGCGCCAGCGTATCAAGTTTGAGCCGTCCGACACCCAACCAGCGGGTCAACGTCTCGGGCCGTTGTGACGGACTGCCATACATTTGGCACTCAGCACCCAGATCGCCCGGCCAAACGGCGCAGTCCTCCAGACGATCGAAGGCCTGAATCAGCAACGGCAGAAAGGTTGGCTGACGCTTCGCACACAGCTCCAGCAAGCGACTCTCGGCCGCGGGATGGCGATGTTCGCTCCAGAGCCGAATCCAGCATGGAAACGCTTGATCGTCGTGCCCCAACAGACTGTACTGACACGCCAGCAGGTACAGCCAGTCGACGTTATCCGGCGCGGCATCGTGCTGTTCGGCACAGCACTGCAGGAATGTCAGCGCGCCCATCCCCGCTTGGGTGAACTGCACCAGCAGACGCTTGAGGTACGCGGCATCATTGGGCAACGGCAGACACGTGTGCCGACTGGCGAAATCTGCGAACTCGTGAAGAGGACGCTGAGTAAATATGAAATCGAGGCTACGGGCATACCACAGCGACTCGGTCTGTGCCGGCTCTGACCAAGCGCTCATCAGATCCGTGTCGAACGGGTCGGGCGTTTTGATGCGCTGCAAAAAGCCTTCTACCGCTTGCGCATCGTCGAATGCCAAATCCAACAATTGCTGGTCCCAGGCCATGCGTTGCGCCAACAGATTCGCACAACGGTAGGACAACGGACCGGCGCCGGAAAGTCGGTGGTACAAGCCCCAGTTGAGGTCATCGAAAACCTCCAGTGACAAGTCATCCAGCGTCCGGATGAATGCCTGCCATGCCGCGTAATTGAACCGGCGCGCGGGATCATCCAGCAGCGCACAGAAATCCAGGAAAGCTTGAGGCGCCCGAACGACATTGGTTTGTGCAGTGTCGGTCTCGTCTTCAGCCTCTTCCTCCTCATCACGGGCCAGACGCAGGGCGCTCTCGTAGGCCATGCGTAACGCCTGAAAACCTTCCGGGTCGGTTTCCGGATGATGTGCCGGCAAACGGGCGCGGTAGGCGCTGCGAATCAGGGTTTCGTCGTTAGTCGGCTCTATGCCCAGTCGAATCCAGCAACTCATGACCAGTCGAACTCCCCAAGCGATGCCGGACGAGGCGGCGGATCAATGTCCATGTGCCAAGGCAGATCGGCGAGAAAATGTGGAATGTTTTGCGCAAGGCCTCGGGCAATTCTGGTGTTGAAAGCGCTGGTGCCCTCACGACTCATCTCGACCGCCAGTTCATCGTCGCTTTTACTCATGCAGCACCAAAAGGTTCGTCCCACCAGAAAGCCGTTGAAGTAAGCCATCCAGCTGCCGTAATGGAACTGCGCCCTCAACGCCAGACGACTGTGCAACCAGTTGCTCTCGGCCAGATTGATCCATTGATTACGTACTGCGCAGCGCAACAGAAAGCCCATGCGGCCGTAATCCCATGACAAAATTCCACCGGGGCCGCAGCTGCCGAAGGTGCGGCTGGCAAATTCGTGGAGGACACGCTCGCGCGGGCTCAGATCATCCAGCAACGACTGCCATTCACTCGGCAAACAACGCTGCCACGCCAGATAGGCCGCAGCGAGGTGTCTGGCATGGCCGTCATCGGTCATCGCTTCGAGCATGCCGAACAATTGCTGGCGATCATCGATACCCCAACTCTCTTTGAGGTCGATGTATCGATCGTTGCAGAACGCGGGGTCGTCATACCCGGCGCCGGTATTGAGCGCGGCCATGGGTGCGGACAACGCACACAGCCAGCGCTGTTGAATCTCGTCCATGAAAGAAGGCTCCCGGCCGACTGCTGCGAAATGGGGGTCGGCAAAACTGCGCAGATTGTAAAGAGCCCTGACAACAGCAGCAAACGCCGCGTCAGCTTTCCTTCGCCCACAAAAAAGGCCCCGACGTATCGGGGCCTTTTGTTCAGCGGCTTATCGTCTGTTCAGACGAGTGTGTTGCTGCACATGACTCAGTGCTGCAGCGCCGGCTGTTGCGCACCATTGATTGGAATGCGCTTGGCTTTCGCCTCTTCAGGGACCACACGCAGCAGGTCGATGCTCAGCAGGCCGTTGCTCAGGTCCGCGGCCTTGATCTCGATGTGATCGGCCAGACGGAACGACAGCTTGAACGCACGCTGGGCGATGCCCTGATGCAGGAAGGTCACACCTTCGTTGGCGTCACGCTTGCCACCACTGATGGTCAGCACACCTTTCTCAACCTGCAGTTCCAGGTCTTCTTCCCGGAAACCGGCGGCGGCAACGACGATACGGTATTGGTCATCACCGTGTTTTTCGACGTTGTAAGGTGGGTAGCTGCTGCCTGGCTCGTTGCGCAGGGCGGTTTCGAACAGGTCGTTGAAACGGTCGAAACCTACCGAGGAACGGAACAGTGGCGCGAGAGAAAATGCAGTACTCATGATTCAAATCTCCTGAAAACAATCAGCAAGGTTTTGTGTCTCCGCGACCCGAATTCGGCATCGCGTACCCCTTAGATAGGGACCGCTATCTGCTTTTCAAGAGATTATTTTCAGATTTTTTATGCGGCCTCGACGAACGGCAGACCGAGCAGACGCGAGACCTGATCGGGCTCGGTTTCGCGGCGCAAAACTGTGAACAGCTCGCTCGCTTGCGGATAATTTCGCGTGAGCATCGCCAGCCATTGCTTCAAGCGACCCGGCGATTGGCGCGCGGTCATCTGCGCTTTGGCTTGCAGCCAGAAATCCTGAATCAACGGCATCAGCTCGGCCCAGGTCATCTCGACCACTTCTTCACCGGCGCGAGCCGCAGCGATCTGCCGGGCCAGATCCGGGCGCGACACCAGTCCACGACCGAGCATGATGTCTTCGACGCCGCTGATCTCGCGGCAGCGGCGCCAGTCTTCGACGCTCCAGATATCGCCGTTGGCGAATACCGGCACCTTGACCACGTCCTGCACTCGCGGAATCCACTCCCAATGTGCCGGCGGTTTATAGCCGTCCATTTTGGTCCGTGCATGAACCACGATGTGCTCGGCGCCGCCCTCGGCCAGCGCCGTGGCGCAGACCAGCGAGCCGTCGGGGCTGTCGAAACCGAGGCGCATTTTTGCGGTCACCGGAATGTGTGCAGGCACCGCGCGGCGGACGTGCTCGACGATCTGGTTGAGCAGTTCCGGCTCCTTGAGCAGTACCGCGCCGCCACGGGACTTGTTGACGGTCTTGGCCGGGCAACCGAAGTTGAGGTCGATCACCTCGGAACCGAGTTCGCAGGCCAGCGCTGCGTTTTCTGCCAGGCATACCGGATCGGAACCCAGCAATTGCACGCGCAACGGCACACCGGAGGCCGTGCGTGCACCATTGAGCAGCTCAGGGCCGAACTTGTGGAAATAGGCTGGCGTGAGCAACTGATCGTTGACCCGAATGAATTCGGTCACGCACCAGTCGATGCCGCCAACGCGGGTCAGCACGTCGCGCAGGATGTCGTCGACCAACCCCTCCATGGGCGCCAGAGCAATTTGCATGGGAACACACTACTTGAAGAAAAACGTGCGGCAGTTTACTGGATTACGCGCGAAACCGCAGAACAACACAAATCCGTTGTAGGAGTGAGCCTGCTCGCGATAGCGGTGAGTCTGTAACGTATGTGTAACTGACACACCGCTATCGCGAGCAGGCTCACTCCTACAGGTTAGATTTGAACAGGTGCCGGGAGCTGGATCGCCGGGCCGTAGCCTTCGATGAACTCGGCTGGCATGCGCTTGGGCTTGCCCGTCGACAATTCGATGCAGACAAACGTGGTCTGCGCACGCAACAGCGTGGCGTTGTCGCTTGGGCGCTTGAGCTGGAAATGCCGGGTCATTTTCAGGCGCTGGTCCCAATCGACGATCCAGGTCGCCAATTGCAGTTCGTCGCCTTCGTAGGCAGCGGCGAGATAATCGATCTCATGGCGCACCACAGCCATCGCGCGATCTAGTCGCCGGTATTCGACCAGATCCAGACCCAGACGCTGCGAGTGACGCCAGGCGCAGCGCTCAAGCCAGGTCACGTAAACCGCATTGTTGGCGTGGCCCAGCCCGTCGATGTCCTCGGCGCCTACTTGCAGATCAATGGTAAACGGCGTTGCCCGATCCCAGCCCATGCCCCACTCCCGGTCGATGTATTGAACCGGGGCAGTGTAACGGATGCCTACGCCGATTGGCGCGCCTGAAGGCTGCGACCGGCCAGCAGTGATAACACGCCATCAATGACTCGAGGATCGGCCAGCACGCGCTGATGCCCGCCGCTTTCGAGGCGCAGCAGACGACTGTCGAACCAGGCTTCGTGGATCAACTGCGACTCTTTTACCGAAACAAAATTGTCGTCCTCGGCATGCACGATCAAGCCCGGCATATCCAGTTGATAGCGCGCCACATCAAGAGTCGCGGCGCGCATGCCGACGTCCTGTTCGACTTGACGAATGAACGCCGAGCGCGCGCGCGGCGGCATGCCGACCATGCGCGCAAAACCACGCAGCACACCGAGAATGCGTGCCGGCGCGGCGATGCTGACGAGGGTTTCAGTACGCAAGCCCATTTGCACCGCGAGCATCGCGCTGGCACCGCCCATGGAATGGCCGATGACGGCTTGCAGCGGCGGCAACTCAGCCGCGGCTTCGAGCATGGCGCGGGCGAACAACACTACATTGGCTTCGCGCCCCGGCGAACGCCCATGGGCCGGGCCGTCCAGGGCAACGACGGTGTAACCGGCACCGACCAGTGCCGTGATCAACGCGGCGAACTGGGTTGGCCGCCCTTCCCAACCATGCATCAGCAGCACCGCCGGGCCCTGGCCCCAACGCAATGCGGAGAGGCCGAAGCGCAAGGTGATGCGCTCGGCACTGGCCAGCATCGGCAGTTCCCAGTCGCGCAGGGGCAGCGCGCGCGGTGTCATGAACACCAGACGCATTTTGCTCGCCACCCGTTTCGGTGCAATCCAGCCCAAGGTACCGTTAACGCCACGAACCCACTTCAACGCGTTCATCGCTCTCTCCTCAGGCAGGATGCCTTCAGGTCAACGCACCGCCGACTTGGCGGCGCGCAGCAATCGATCGGATAAATCTCCAGGGCCGAGCGCGCGTGCCAGCGCCAGGCCGCCCACCATCAACGCCACGTCAGCCAAGGCCTTATCGGTGTCTTCGGGGCTGGCCGCCAGTTGCGCGACCATCAGCTCTAAATGCTCGTTCAGCGCCAGGCGGAACGACTCCGGCAAACGACCCAATTCACCGATCGAAGCGGGAATCGGGCAAGCCGCCTCGCTCGAGTCACGGTGTTTGCGCGACAGGTAGAACGCGGCAACCAGGGCGCGACGCTCTTCGCCGGTCAACTCGGCATCCATGTCGGCAATCAGGTCGCGACGCCGACCCAGCAGTTGCTTGAACGCTTCGAGCATCATCGCGTCCTTGCTTTCGAAGTGCGCGTAGAAGCCGCCGACGGTCAGGCCGGCCGCGCCCATCACTTCGCCCACGCTGGGGTCCGCCGGGCCGCGCTGGATCAGCGCGGCGCTGGCAGCCTTGAGGATGCGTTCGCGGGTTTGAGCTTTTTTATCGTTCATCGTTGCCTCCGAATATTACGACTAGAATATTATTCGCATAATAATATTCTGCAAGTCAAGGATATGACCGCTGGTCTGAAGCACAGTGTAAGGAAAAAGGAGAGTTGGCCAAACGCCAGACAAACAAAAGGGCCATTCAATAATTGAATGACCCTTATAAAATCCCGCAGAGCGGGTAATCGTGGCGTCCCCTAGGGGACTCGAACCCCTGTTACCGCCGTGAAAGGGCGGTGTCCTAGGCCACTAGACGAAGGGGACACAAACCCTTCTATACAACTGATCAGTGCTGAGTGCTGATCGATTCAAGGCCGGAGTGGCCAGACCTTGAACTGTAAAATTGGTGGAGCTAAGCGGGATCGAACCGCTGACCTCCTGCATGCCATGCAGGCGCTCTCCCAGCTGAGCTATAGCCCCGGATTTTTCGCCTCGCGGCGGAGCGACGTTTTGCAACATCACTTCTGTAAAACTGGCGTCCCCTAGGGGACTCGAACCCCTGTTACCGCCGTGAAAGGGCGGTGTCCTAGGCCACTAGACGAAGGGGACGCAAACCCTTCTATACAACTGATCAACGCTGAGTGTTGATCGCTTCAAGGCCGGTGTGGCCAGGCCTTGAAGTGTAAATTGGTGGAGCTAGACGGGATCGAACCGTCGACCTCTTGCATGCCATGCAAGCGCTCTCCCAGCTGAGCTATAGCCCCTCATCGTTGATGTCATCGCTGAGGACGGGGCGAATCTTAAGGGCGTATCGAAACCCTGTCAAACTTATTTTTGAAAAATTTCAAAATTTTTCGTCGGGATAACAATCACTTACCGCCCTCCCCCCGTAAATCAGGGAGAAGCGCCGAAGGCCGGATGAAAAGATCGCGGCCTTCGGCTGCCGTCATACTGGCTCAGACCTGCTTAAGCGATGGCGCCCAGCAGCTTTTCCCACTCCTTGTTTTCTTTCTTCGACACGCCGCCCAGCAGGTCGATTGCCTGGCGCAGGCGGAAACGGGTCAGGTCAGGTCCGAGGATCTCCATCGCATCAAGCACAGACACCGAACTGGCCTGGCCGGTGATCGCGGCGAACATCAGCGGCATCGCGTCGCGCAGTTTCAACTCCAGCGACTCGACCACCGCCTGAATTGTCGCGGTGATGCTGTCCTTTTCCCACTGACGCAGGCTTTCCAGCTTCCACAGAATCAACTGCATCAACTGTCGCACCTGATCGCCTGAGAGCTTTTTCGACTCGAACAGCTTGGCGTCCGGATTGACCCCACCGGCAAAAAAGAACCCGGCCAGCGGTGCGACCTGGCTGAAGGTTTCGACGCGGCCCTGGACGTGCGGCGCGATCTTCATCATGTATTCGGAGTTGAACGCCCACTTCTGCACGCGCGCGGCAAACTCTTCCACCGGCAGATCGCGCAGCCACTGGCCGTTGAGCCACGACAGCTTCTCGATGTCGAAAATCGGCCCGCCAAGGGACACGCGCTTGAGGTCGAAGTTGTCGACCATTTCCTGCAGCGAGAACTTTTCGCGCTCGTCCGGCATCGACCAGCCCATGCGACCGAGGTAGTTGAGCATCGCCTCGGGCATGAAGCCCATGCGTTCGTAGAACGTCACCGAAGTCGGGTTCTTGCGCTTGGACAGCTTGCTCTTGTCCGGGTTACGCAGCAGCGGCATGTAGCACAGCTCTGGCTGTTCCCAGCCGAAGTACTCGTAAAGCAGGATCAGTTTCGGCGCCGACGGCAACCATTCTTCACCGCGCAGCACATGGGTAATGCCCATCAGGTGATCGTCGACCACGTTGGCGAGGAAGTACGTCGGCAGGCCGTCGGTCTTCATCAGCACTTGCATGTCCATGCGATCCCACGGGATCTCGACGTCGCCACGCAGCATGTCCGGCACCACGCAAACGCCTTCGCTCGGGACTTTCATGCGGATCACATGAGGTTCGCCAGCGGCCAGACGCGCCGCGACTTCTTCCTTCGACAGCAGCAGCGCGCGGCCGTCATAGCGCGGGGTTTCGCCGCGAGCCATTTGTTCGGCGCGCATCTGATCGAGTTCTTCAGCGGTGCAGAAGCACGGGAAGGCATGGCCCATGTCGACCAGTTGCTGGCAGTACTTCTGATAGATGTCGCCGCGCTCGCTCTGCCGATACGGGCCGTGCGGGCCGCCGACGTCCGGGCCTTCGCTCCAGTCGATACCCAACCAGCGCAGGGCGTCGAAGATCTGCTGTTCGGACTCGCGGGTCGAACGCAACTGGTCGGTGTCTTCGATGCGCAGGATGAACTCACCGCCATGCTGCTTGGCAAAGCAGTAGTTGAACAATGCGATGTAAGCGGTACCTACGTGGGGGTCCCCGGTAGGCGATGGCGCGATGCGAGTGCGGACGGTGGTCATGGCATGTCTCGAAAAGAATGAAAAGCAGAACAATCAAGCGGCGAATGGTAACAGGCGACACCCGCCCGGCTCCAGCAGGCAGGGCATTTAAGCCGGATGCGCTAGGCCGTCCGATTTGCGTGAACGCCATTCGGGAGCAGGCTCGCTCCCACAGGGATACACAATGATCGATGGGACGCAGAGCGTCCGGGGCTGCATTCCCACGCAGAGCGTGGGAACGATCCTCCTTAGACTGTGAGTAGACGCTCACGCAATTTGGCAATCTCGTCACGCATTTGCGCCGCCGCTTCAAATTCCAGATCCCGCGCCAATTGATACATCTTTTCTTCCAGCGCGCGGATGCGTTTGGTGATTTCGCTTGGCGAGCGCAGTTCGGCTTCGTACTTGGCGTTTTCTTCGGCAGCCTTGGCCATGCCTTTGCGCTTCTTGCTGCGCGAGCCCGGCACGGTGGCGCCTTCCATGATGTCGGCGACATCCTTGATCACGCCCTTCGGCGTGATGCCGTGCTCGAGGTTGAAAGCGATCTGTTTCTCGCGGCGGCGTTCGGTTTCGCCAATCGCCCGCTCCATCGAACCGGTCATCCGATCGGCATACAGAATGGCCCGGCCATTGAGGTTACGTGCCGCGCGGCCGATGGTCTGGATCAGCGAACGCTCGGAACGCAGGAAACCTTCCTTGTCGGCATCGAGAATCGCCACCAGCGAGACTTCCGGCATGTCCAGGCCTTCGCGCAACAGGTTGATGCCGACCAGCACGTCAAACACGCCAAGGCGCAAGTCGCGAATGATCTCGACGCGTTCGACGGTGTCGATGTCCGAGTGCAGATAACGCACGCGCACGCCGTGGTCGGCGAGGTAATCGGTGAGGTCTTCGGCCATGCGTTTGGTCAGCGTGGTAACCAGCACCCGCTCTTCCACCGCTACGCGCTTGGTGATTTCCGAGAGCAGGTCATCAACCTGGGTCAGCGCCGGGCGAACTTCGACCTGCGGGTCGACCAGGCCGGTCGGACGCACCACTTGCTCGACCACGCGCCCGGCGTGTTCGGCTTCGTAATTGCCCGGCGTCGCCGACACGAAAATGGTCTGCGGGCTGACCCCTTCCCACTCGTCGAAACGCATCGGCCGGTTATCCAGCGCCGAAGGCAGACGGAAGCCGTATTCGACCAGGGTTTCTTTACGCGAGCGGTCGCCCTTATACATCGCGCCGACCTGCGGCACGCTGACGTGGGACTCGTCGATGACCAGCAAGGCATCGGCCGGCAGGTAATCGTAAAGCGTTGGCGGCGCGGCACCGGCCGGGCGTCCGGACAGGTAGCGCGAGTAGTTTTCGATGCCGTTGCAGTAACCCAGCTCGAGAATCATCTCCAGATCGAAGCGGGTGCGTTGCTCCAGACGCTGGGCTTCGACCAGTTTGTTGTTGCTGCGCAGGTATTCCAGACGTTCCTGCAATTCGACCTTGATGCCTTCGATAGCGTCGAGCAAGGTCTCGCGCGGCGTCACGTAGTGACTCTTCGGATAAAAAGTGAAACGCGGCATCTTGCGAATGACTTCGCCGGTCAGCGGGTCGAACGCGGAAATGCTTTCGACCTCGTCATCGAACAGCTCGATGCGGATCGCTTCCAGATCGGATTCCGCCGGGAAAATATCGATCACATCGCCACGCACGCGGAACGTCGCACGGGCAAAATCCATGTCGTTGCGGGTGTATTGCAGATCGGCCAGACGCCGCAGCAGCGCGCGCTGATCGAGCTTGTCGCCGCGATCGACGTGCAAGACCATCTTCAGATAGGTTTCCGGGCTGCCCAGACCGTAGATGCACGACACCGTGGTGACGATGATCGCGTCCTTGCGCTCCAGCAGCGCTTTGGTCGCGGACAGACGCATCTGCTCGATGTGGTCGTTGATCGACGCGTCCTTCTCGATGAAGGTGTCGGATGACGGTACATAAGCTTCAGGCTGGTAGTAGTCGTAGTAGGAAACAAAGTATTCGACGGCGTTGTTCGGGAAGAACGCCTTGAACTCACCGTACAACTGCGCGGCCAGGGTCTTGTTCGGCGCCAGCACCAGCGTCGGGCGCTGCACTTGGGCGATGACGTTGGCGATACTGAAAGTCTTGCCCGAGCCGGTCACACCGAGCAGCGTCTGGTGCGCCAGCCCGGCCTCGATGCCTTCGACCATCTGGCGGATCGCTTCCGGCTGATCGCCGGCGGGCTCGAAGCGGGTGACTAGCTGGAATTCCGACATACACACCTCTGGAATCGCGGCGTTCCGAGTCAGACGGAGTACCACGAGGACGACCGCAAACGACCGATGTCGCGCAAGAAAATACCTGGATTGTGCTCAATGTGGTGGCGATTGCCGGCTCTTTCAAGGCAAACGTCCTACATCTGTTAAAGACTCTGACACGGGCAGGCGACTAACGGTCAAGAAATAATCGGAAAAACTTCGCGCAAAAGCCAATTCGCCTGTCGCCATTGCCGAGTAATGGCCTCTATACTAGCTCCCCGTTTGTGCACCGCTCTAGTGCATCCGGCTGGAGCGCGACACGTCCCTCCATATTCCATTCAGAGCCGCCGCAATAATGAGCCTGTTCTCCGCTGTCGAAATGGCACCCCGCGATCCAATCCTGGGCCTCAACGAAGCATTCAACGCCGATACCCGGACCACCAAGGTCAATCTGGGCGTGGGTGTGTACTGCAACGAAGAGGGGCGAATTCCACTGCTGCGCGCGGTGATCGAAGCCGAGTCGATTCGCGTCGCGCAACACGCTTCGCGCGGTTACCTGCCAATCGACGGCATTGCCGCCTACGACCAGGCTGTGCAAAAGCTGCTGTTCGGTAATGACTCGCCGCTGATCAACGCTGGCCGCGTCATCACCACGCAGGCCGTCGGCGGTACCGGCGCACTGAAAATCGGCGCCGACTTCCTCAAGCAGCTGCTGCCGAACGCCGTCGTGGCAATCAGCGATCCGAGCTGGGAAAACCACCGCGCCTTGTTCGAAACCGCCGGTTTCCCGGTGCAGAACTACCGGTACTACGACGCCGCCACTCACGACGTGAACCGTGCCGGCATGCTCGAAGATCTCAACGCCCTGCCGAACGGTTCGATCGTGGTTTTGCACGCGTGCTGCCACAACCCGACGGGCGTCGACCTGAGCCCGGCGGACTGGGACAACGTACTGCAAGCGGTCAAAGCCAAAGGCCACGTGCCGTTCCTCGACATGGCCTACCAGGGTTTCGGCGACGGCATCGACGAAGACGCCGCTGCCGTGCGACTGTTCGCCGAGTCCGGCCTGACCTTCTTCGTTTCCAGCTCGTTCTCCAAGTCGTTCTCGCTGTACGGCGAGCGCGTTGGCGCGCTGTCGATCATCAGCGAATCGAAAGAAGAAAGTGCGCGCGTACTCTCGCAAGTCAAACGCGTGATCCGCACCAACTATTCCAACCCGCCGACCCATGGTGCGAGCATCGTGGCCGCCGTGCTGAACAGCCCTGAGCTGCGCGCGCAGTGGGAAGCCGAGCTCGCCGAAATGCGTCTGCGTATTCGCGGCATGCGTACGCAGATGGTCGATCTGCTGGCAGAGAAAGCGCCGGGCCGCGATTTCAGCTTCGTCGGTCGTCAGCGCGGCATGTTCTCCTACTCGGGTCTGACCACTGAACAGGTGCATCGCCTGCGCAACGAGTTCGGCATCTACGCCCTGGACACCGGCCGTATCTGCGTAGCGGCGTTGAATCAGAGCAACATCAAGGCTGTGACGGATGCGATTGTTCAGGTGATCTGATCACGCAGCTTGATGAAAAACGGGAAGCCTTGGGGCTTCCCGTTTTTTATTTGTCTTTGAAAACGCCCCGCAACCACTAGACTGCACACCATTCAAATTGTAGGAGTGAGCCTGCTCGCGATAGCGGTGTGTCACTCATACATATTCAGGCCGACAAAACGCTATCGCGAGCAGGCTCACTCCTACAGGTTTTGTGTACATCCGAGTATTTTGTGAGAACCCACATGAAAAACGACAACCTGCGCGCCGACCGTGACGATCTGGATGATTTCATCCCGCGCGCCTCGGCCAAACGCGAAAAAAGTCTGGTGCTGCAAGTCGCCACCGGGGTCTTCCTCGGCGGTCTGGCACTCTGGCTGGTGCAACTGGCAATCACGGCGGCCTATGCCAAGCTGATGCTCGGCACGATTACTTTCGGCAGTTAAGTCAGTTCAGTCGAGCGCTGAGTGGCGGCATCGTCGTAAATCACATACAGCGATTCGGCCACTTGGCTCTTGATGGTCTTGCTGCTTTCAAGCCCGAGGACGAACCCTTCGGCCTTGCCGCCGGCGCGGCTCAATTCTTCGGCAGTACTGGCCCCGGCGATTGCATCGAAGAGTTTTTCCGCATGCGGGCCGATCCCTTTGGGCAGGCTGATCTGTGCAGTGCTCATGCGAGCACCTCGGTGTTGCGAGTGATTTGAGACATGGCGCGTACCTTTGCGGCGAATGGCCGGCAGCGCGTGTGACCACTTCCGGGTGGCCATGGTAGACCTCTGGGGCTTTTCTGGTAACCGCCAATCGCTGACAAATCACCGTCCGTCCCGAAGATTCCGGCAATTTTTCATCAGGCGCTTGACTAGTCTTTTTAAATCAGTAACATACGCACCAATTCCGCAATAGCTCAGTTGGTAGAGCAAATGACTGTTAATCATTGGGTCCCTGGTTCGAGTCCAGGTTGTGGAGCCAAATAGCAAAGCCCCTGAATCGAAAGATTCAGGGGCTTTTTTGTGGGCGCTCGAAAAGCGCCAATGAAAAGGGCCGATTTGCCATGACAGATAGGCCCTTTTCTACTCAGTCGCAGCCGTCAAACGTGCTCGCTGCTCTTGATCTGCACTTTTGCTGCACCGTGCCCAGGGTCGTGTTCATCAGGCTCGATCACCGGCACTTCCTTGCCATCGCAGTCGTGCAGCTTGCCGTCGCTGAAATAGTCCCCTTCACGCAGCGCCGCCAGATCGCGATAGCGCAAGGTGCGCTCTTCGGCTGCGGCGAACACTGATTGCTGATCCGAGTTACCGGCGGTGAAGTGGTTGAACGCCAGGTTGAGCAGGATCGCCATGATCGCCGACGAACTGATCCCCGAATGGAAAATCGTCGCGAACCAGCTCGGAAACTGGTCATAGAAACTCGGCGCGGCAATCGGAATCATGCCGAAACCAATGGAGGTTGCGACGATGATCAGGTTGACGTTGTTGCGGTAATCCACCTTGGACAAGGTGCGAATGCCACTCGCAGCCACCGTGCCGAACAGCACGATACCGGCACCGCCAAGCACCGAAGTCGGCACTGCGGCAATGACCCTTCCCATGAACGGCAACAGGCCGAGGATTACCAGAAACAGACCGCCCGTGGCCACCACGTAACGACTCTTGATCCCGGTCACTGCTACGAGACCGACGTTCTGCGCGAAGGCGCTCTGGGTGAACGAACCGAAGATCGGCGCAAACATGCTCGACAGCATGTCCGCGCGCAAGCCATTGCCCAGGCGTTTGGAATCGACCTTGGTGCCGATGATCTCACCGACCGCGAGAATGTCCGCCGAGGTTTCCACCAGCGTCACCATGACCACGATGCACATCGACAGGATCGCCGCGAAGTGGAAGGTCGGCATGCCGAAGTGAAACGGTGTCGGGAAGCCGAACATCGGCCCGGTGGTGACGCTGGAGAAATCGGCCATGCCGAGGAACACCGCCAGCACCGTGCCGATCACCATGGCCAACAGGATCGACAGGCGCGAAATGGTCGCACTGCCGACCTTGCTCAGCAGCAACACCAGCACCAACGTAACTGCCGCCAAACCAATGTTCTGCATGCTGCCGAAGTCCGGTGCATGGCTGTTGCCGCCCATGGCCCAGCGTGCGGCCACTGGCATCAGCGTCAGGCCGATGGTGGTAATCACGATGCCGGTGACCAGCGGCGGAAAGAACTTGGTAATGCGCGAGAACACCGGGGTGATCAATAAACCGATCAGCGAGGCCGCAATCACCGCACCGAGCACCGACTGGAAGCCGCCCTCCCCGCCACTGCTGACGATCGCGACCATGGTCGCCACGCCGGAAAACGACACGCCCTGCACCAGCGGCAACTGACAGCCAAAAAACGGCAGACCCAGGGTTTGCAGCAACGTCGCCAGCCCCCCCGCAAACAATGAAGCAGCAATCAACAAACCGATGTCCGCCGGCGACAGGCCGGCCGCCTGGCCGATGATCAGCGGCACCGCAACGATACCGCCGTACATGGTCAGCACATGTTGCAGGCCGTAAGCCATATTCGCGCCGACCCCGAGATTTTCGTCCTCGGGCCGTGGGTGTGAAACATGGGGCGTTTTCATGGTGGGGGGTTCCCTGGTTTTTGTTATGCGCACACTGTATTCAATACCCGTGACAAATGTCCATAGAGTTGTATACAACTTATCGGTCACATAATGGTTAGCTAGCCACCCAACCTTCTAGCCCGCGGCTTCTGCCCTCACAAATCCGGCAACAAATCCTCCACTGCGTCCATGCACATGCCCACCAGGCTGAAGTGTTCATGGCGACCAGCGGTGCGGTCGCTCTCTTTTTATGCATATAACGTATGCATAATGTCGTTTAAATCATTTCCACGCTTCGCCACACCGAGCGAACGACGTGCCTATTTTCAGGAGGCTTGAACCATGCAAGACGAATATGACTTTTCCGCGGGCAAACGCGGCGCAGTGGCACCCAACAAAGGCAAGACCCGCATCACCATCATGCTGGATGACGCAGTGATCGAAGCGGCGCGTGCGGCCGCAGAAAATGAGGGGTTCGGCTATCAGACGGTCATCAACAATACGCTGCGCCACGCCTTGCTCGAAACCGCCCGCCAGCAACCTGAAGATTCGGGGCTGAGCGGGCAGTTCAAAAAAGGCACCACCGCCAGTGATCTGAAGAGTCTGGAAAGGAAGCTTTCGGCCGCGATCGGCGAAATCCGCCGCGTGCTCGAGCCGGACGTCAAACCCTAGGCCGAGACCGGCGCTATCACCCGCGCCAGGGCCTTGCGGATACCCGGCAACTCAGAGACGTGTAGGCCAAATTCACATCGCAGCACGTCGAGCAACTCATCGACCTCGGTCACCTCGCGCCGCTCACTCTCCGCGCCCATGTGATGGATAGCGAAGGAGCCATTGTTCAGCGTCTTGCGCCAGCCATCGCCAGTACGGGCGACCATCAGCCGCTGAGTGAACGGCGAGTCCGGATGCGTCGAGACGTACCAGTTGCCAACGGTGTAATCGATGTCCTCCTGACGTTGCAGGTCGAACAGGTACATGGGCCGCCACTCACCGGCGACGTTGGCACGGAGCATGTAGCCATCAGCCTGTTGTTGGAGACGATAAGATTCGTGGGGGGTCGCTTGTTCGGCTTCGGTGTCGAGCAACAAGGGTGCGGTGGGCACCATGCCGCCGAACCCCACATCGGTGATGTAGCGCACGTTATCGATCGTGACCAGGCTCAAGCGATGGGTGCGCGCCGTCCAGCTGCCTTCGGGCTGATTCATCACTACACGCCCGCTGATTGCCCGTGCGTCGAAGCCCAATTCCAACAGCAGCGCGAAGAACAAGTGATTGAGTTCGTAGCAATAACCACCGCGACCACCGAGCAGGATTTTCTCCTCAATGGACGGCAGATCGATCAACACTGGCGCGCCGGTGATGGTCGCCAGATTCTCGAAAGGAAAAACCCCGGTATGGCGTAGCTGCAACTGACGCAGCGTATCCAGCGTCGCGGGTGGCGGCGCAGCGAAACCCAGGCGTTGCAGGTAAAGCTTCAGATTGTTCAGGCGTGGCGCGCTCATTGCTCGATCCTTAGGCAGGGAGGCCGCAGTTCACTGCGTTGCTGCTCGCCATGTATACGGATCGGGCGCACTTTTCGACAATTGATTTCGCCAATCGCCATCAGCGCTTCTTGCGCGAGCCAATGCGAATCCACGTGGGCGCATGGTCGCTGGCATGCGGCTCGTTACGCACCCAGGCGTCTACCCCGGCATCCTGCAGATACGGACTCAGCGCCGGGTTGAGCAGCAGATGATCGATGCGCAGGCCGGAATTGGTTTGCCAGTGCTGACGAAAGTAATCCCAGAACGTATAAATGCGCTCTTCGGGGTACAGATGCCGCAGCGAATCGGTCCAGCCTTGATCAAGCAGGCGTTGATAACATTCGCGGCTCTCGGGTTGCAGCAAGGCATCCTTGAGCCATGAGCGGGTGTTGTAGATGTCCATGTCGGTGGGCACAACGTTGTAATCGCCGGCCAGCACCACCGGGTGATCGCTGCTCTGCAAATCTTTCGCGTAAGTGATCAGCCGTTCGAACCATGCCAGCTTGTAATCGAATTTCGGCCCCGGTTGCGGATTGCCGTTGGGCAGATACAGGCACCCGACCAGCACGCCATGCACTGCCGCCTCAATGTAGCGGCTGTGGGTATCATCGGGGTCGCCCGGCAGCCCGCGCCGACTCTCCAGCGGTTGCGCATCGCGCGCCAGAATCGCCACACCGTTCCACGACGCCTGGCCCTGCCAGATCGCGCCGTAACCGGCCGCTTCCAGCTCGGCGGCGGGAAAGGCGCTGTCCACCGATTTCAGCTCTTGCAGGCAGACGATGTCGGGTTGCTCGCGCTTGAGCCATTCCAGCAGATTCGGCAACCGCGCGCGCATGCCGTTGACGTTGAAGGTGGCGATCCGCAGGTTTTTCATCGTCTGCAACTCCGGCCAGTGGGTATGCCAATAGTGACCCCGAGAGCGCCGCGCAGGTTGCATTCGATAACAGCGGTGACCTCAGGCGCGATTGCGCAGCCATTGCAGAAAGCCGCGTTTGGGCGCGACCACCGGCGTCTCCTCGGTCAGCGCTTGGGCCTTGTGCAAGCGGAAATCGAGCAAGGCCTGCATGGCGTCGTGGATGTCGTGACGGGCATCCAGACAAGGTTTCAGATAGGATTTTTCGATGCGATACAAAGCGCAGAACGTCTTCGCCGTGAAGTCCGCCGGTAGCGCGGTGTCAGACAAAATCCCCGCTTCGCCGATCACCTCGCCCGGCCCCATGCGCCCCGACTCGAGCACGCTGCCGTGGCGCTTCAAGGTCACCGAAACCACGCCGGACTCGATAATGAACAAATGATCGCTGACCTCCCCGCCCGCCAGAATGATCTCGCCGGCGCGGAAGGTCTGCAGGTTCATGTTCTGGCTGAAGGTGTCCTTCTCTTCCTCGCGCAGGGTCGAGAAGATCGGCGAACTGTCGAGCAATGCCCGCGGGCGCGACAAGTGCGGCGCGATGCCGGTTTCATTACTCGACAGCAGATTGACCCCGGACGCCTGCAAATGCCGATACGCCAGGTCGAACAGCTGATTGCGCACGACACGCTTCTCGCCCATCGACGCAACAAAACCGCTGATCTCGTACTCCGCGCCAGCGCTGGCAGAACTTTTCAGCGCCACGCTCGGCGCCGGGGTGTCGAGCAATTGCCGACAGCCCTGCATGGCACGCTCCAGCGCCTCGATGACCGAACTGGGCCGCGCATGTGGGCTGACCTGCACGCTGACCGCGACGCCAAACATATTGCTCGGCCGGCTGAAGTTGATGATCTTGGCCTTGGCCGCCAGCGAGTTGGGAATCACCGCCATGCTGCCCTGGCTGGTTTGCAGACGTGTGGCGCGCCAATCGATATCGGTTACCCGACCCTCGGTACCGTCGATGGAAATCCAGTCATCCAGTTGATAAGGCTTGGTGGTGTTGAGGACGATCCCCGAGAACACGTCGCTGAGCGTGCTCTGCAAGGCCAGGCCAACGATGATCGCCAACGCGCCAGAGGTGGCCAGCACACCTTTGACCGGCAGATCGAGCACATAGGCCAGCGCCGCAATGATCGCGACCAGAAAAATCACCGCCCCGAGCAAATCCTGCAACAGCCGCCCGGTATGCCCGACCCGCTGCATCATCACCGCACCGATCAACACCGTCAGCGTCCGCGCGCCAAACAGCCACCAACCGATCTGCAACCCCGTCGCCGCCAGATGCAACGGCACATTCTCGGCCCACGGCGCCGGCTCCATTGGATTGAGCCCCTCGTTGAACAGCAACACGCTGAACAAGGCAAAAATCAACACCCGCACCAACAGCTTCCATTCACTGCCACGGGAACTGATCAAACGCCACAGACCGAGATCGAGCAGGATCAGGATAAACGCGCTAAACAGCGGATGTTCGGTCAGCAGAGACAGCATCAAACAACTCCGACGAAGGCCAATCGCGAAAAGATCGCACAGATTGGCACAGTGTAGGAGCAAATGATTTCGACGTTGTTTTGATCCTGGTTCAGCGGTGACGTCGGGAGGTTGAGTGATGCTTGAAGTCGCCTGAAAATCAAAAGCCCCTCACCCTAGCCCTCTCCCGGAGGGAGAAGGGACTGACCGAGGTGGATGCGAGAGCTAAACCGACCTGCGATACCGAGTCGAACGCAAGTTTCGAAACCAACCAAAATCGGCTCCCTCTCCAGGGGGAGAGGGCTGGGGTGAGGGGCAGCCACAATATGTACCAAAAAAAAGACTCATCTCAACCCCGCATTCGCCCAAACCGCCCCGACTGAAAATCAGCAAACGCCTGATGAATCTCCGCCTCGGAATTCATCACAAACGGCCCATGCCCGACAATCGGCTCATCAATCGGCTCGCCACTGAGCAACAACACCACCGCGTCCTCACCCGCCTCAAGCGACACCTCCCGCCCCGCGCGCTCGAACAGCACCAACTGCCCCACGCTTGCCGACTCGCCGGCATTGACCCGCACCGAGCCCTTCAACACCACCAACGCGGTATTGCGGCCCTCATGCAAATCAAGCGTCAGCAACCGGCCTGCGTTAAGCCGCAAATCCCAGACATCAATCGGGGTAAACGTGCGCGACGGCCCTTTATGCCCTTCGAACTCACCCGCAATCAAACGCAGGCTGCCAGCATTGTCCTTGAGCGCGATGCGCGGAATATCACTGTCGAGAATCGTCTGGTAGCCCGGCGCAGCCATCTTGTCCTTGGCCGGCAGATTGACCCAGAGCTGGACCATCTCCAGTTTGCCGCCGGTTCTGGCGAAGTTTTCCGAGTGAAACTCCTCATGCAGAATGCCCGACGCCGCCGTCATCCACTGCACATCGCCGGGGCCGATCACCCCGCCACTGCCGGTCGAATCGCGGTGCTGCACTTCGCCGTCGTAAACGATCGTCACGGTCTCGAAACCGCGATGCGGATGCTGACCCACGCCGCGCTGTTCAGTGGTCGGCGTGAATTCAGCCGGGCCGGCATGATCGAGCAGCAGAAACGGGCTGATGTGTTGGCCCAGGTTGTCGTAGGAAAACAGCGTACGCACCGGAAACCCGTCGCCGACCCAATGGCCGCGCGGGCTGGTGTAGATACCGATAAGGTTTTTCATGGGGTCTCCAATCTGGATAAACGCATTGGATTGATCCTAAACGCATAACCAATATCGGACTAGATGGCAAAAACCGGCCTCAGCGTTCTACCTGGAGAACAATCACCGCCCACTTGAATCCGGGGTGCTGCAATCGCCAGCAGGCTGGCTCACCTGAAAGCGCAGCGCCGCTGTCAGGCTTGCAGCCGTTGCGCGAGGCCGTCCATGGCCTCACGCAACGCGTTGATCGCCTCGCTGGACAGCGCAGTTTGATCGTCACACGCCCGTTCCAGATCGACGCAGGCCGCCACCACCCGCGCCGCGCCGACCATTTGCGCGCCGCCCTTGATGTGATGCGCCAGTTCGCGCAAGCCGGCGCGGTCGCGGTCATGCTGCAATAGCGCCAGACGTTGCCGATCCAGATACAGGCTGTTCAGCACTTCCTCGCGCAGACGTTCGATCAGATCGCGATCATTGCCGGCCATTTGCTCCAGCGCGCTCAAGTCAATTTCCAACAGCGCCGGGGCAGCAACGTGCTGCGCCGGCACGTCACAGTGGCTGGCTGAGGCCAGTGCCTGCGCCAGATCGAGCAAACGGATCGGTTTGAACAGGCAGTCGTCCATGCCCGCGGCCAGGCAGCGCACGCGTTCCTCGGCTTGCGCGTTGGCGGTGAAGCCCAGCAGCAGACACGCTGTACGCTCGGCCGAGATTTCTTCCTCACGAATCGCCCGGGCCAGTTGATAGCCGTTGCGCCGCGGCATGTTGCAATCGGTAATCACCACGTCGAATGCCTGTGTGCGCCAGCGCTGCAGTGCGTCGTCAGCGTTGTCGGTGTCGACCGTGCGATGGCCCAGCTCGCTCAACTGCCAGCACAGCAGCAAACGGTTGACCGGATGATCATCGACTACCAGCACATCCAGAGAACATGCAGCGTCGAGATCCGCTACGGGAGCGGCCGGGGCTTGAGCAAGCGCCGCCAGCAGCGGCAATTCGAGACTGACCTCGACCTGGGTACCTTCACCGGCCACGCTGTCCAGTCGCAGCGTGCCACCCATCATCTCGCACAGGCTGCGGCTGATCACCAGGCCCAGCCCGGACCCACTGCGCGCTGCTTGCGAATGATTGTTCGCCTGCACGAACGGGCTGAACAACCGTTGGCGATCCTGCGGGCTGATGCCCACGCCGCTGTCGTCGATCAGCACCTGCACCGCCAACCGCTCGGCCGTGGTAGCGCTCACCAGCAGACGCAGGCTGATTTCGCCTTCTTCAGTGAACTTGATGGCGTTGCTCAAAAGATTCGACAGCACCTGTTTGAAGCGTGTCGGGTCGATCAGTACGTCGACATTGCTGCCGACATCAAGTTGCAGGTGCCAAAGCAAGTGCTTCTGCCGCGCCAGCCCTTCGAAGACGCGACAGACCGAAACCACCAGCTCACGCAGGTTGGCGCGTTCGGGCGCAAGCGACAGATGCCCGGTCTCGATCCGCGCGATATCGAGAATGTCGCCGATCAGCGCCAGCAATTGTTGCCCGGCATTGGACGCCACCTGAATCGCCAGACGGTCAGTCACACCCTCCTCCGCGCGTTTCAGGGCCAGCTCGAGCATGCCGATCAAGGCGTTCATCGGCGTGCGGATTTCATGACTCATGGTCGCCAGAAACGTGGTCTTGGCGCGATTGGCATCATCGGCGGCGTTCTTGGCGTCCTGCAGCTGCTGCAGCCATTGCTGGCGGCGGCGCAACTGACGGCGCTGCCAGACGATCCAGCCCAGCGCCAGCGCCAGCAGGAGTGCCGCCGCGGCAAAGCCGAGGAGAATCTCGTGACGATGGCGCAGCCAGTAACTGTCATCGACGACCACATCGTGGCTCCAGCGCTCCACCAGTTCGTCCATCTGTTGCGGAGCGATGCTCAACAGCGCCTTGTTCAGGATCGAATGCAACGCCGACATTTGCGGCGCAGTCGCCATCGCAATACGCGCTGGCTGATCCCCTACCGTACCGCTGATGCGCAGACGGTCACGGTAGTGCCGTGCAATCAGGAATCGCGCCACCACCAACGAGCTCACCGTGATGTCGACCTGCCCCTTGGCGATCATCGCCATGCCTTCGGCCGGGCTCGCGGTTTCGACCAGCCGTAGCTGCGGGGCGCGGGCCGACAGATAACTGCGTAACGGGTGACCGCGATAAATCGCCAGGCGTTTGCCCGCCAGGTCATCCAGATTCAGCGGCACCTGTGTGCTGCTCGCAGCGACCAGCACGAAGGGATTGTTCAAATAGGCCCGGGTAAATTGCAGCTCGGCTTCGCGCTCGCTGCTGGGCGTCACCACCGGCAACAGGTCCAGCTCGCCAGCCTTGAGCTGTTCGATCTGACGATCCAGCGACGTTCCGCGCACAATTTGAAAATTAAGCCCGCTGCGCTGGCTGATCAGACTCAGCAATTGCGCCGACAACCCGCTGAGACGGCCTGCGGCATCGAAAAACGTCAGCGGCGCGAAATCTTCGATGACGCCGACGCGCACCACCGGGTGCTGGTCCAGCCATTGCTGTTCGCTGGCACTCAGTTGCACCCGCGATTGTTCAGCCATCTCGGCCAGGCCGGCACTCCAGCGCTGTTCGATGCGCTGGCGGCGCTCCATGGGAATGGCCGCCAGCGCTTGGTCGACGATGCGTTTGAGGCGCGCATCGCTACGCAGCATGGCGAAACCGAACGCATTGGCGTCCAGGCCTGAGGGGCCAGCCAATTGCAGATCGTTGCGATAATTGGTGTTGATCAGGTAATTGGCACTGATGAAGTCGCCCAGATACACGTCATCCCCGCCGAACGCCACTGCGCCGAGTGCATCCATCGCCGACGAATAACGCTGCACATGGGCTTGCGGATAGAACGCCTGGACCGTCGCCAGCGGCAGATAGTCTTCGACCATCGCGATGCGCTTGCCGGCCAGATCGGTTGCTGACGGCTCGTCGAGGCGAGTCACCAGCATCGGTTGATCTTCGGCGTAGGGTCGCGACAGGACGAAGGCCGGGTCGGCAACTTCAAAGCTGTTGGAGGTGCCGAGCAGATCGAGTTCGCCGCGCTTGAGCGCGGCCATCAGTGCCTCGCGGTCGGCAAACCGGCGAACCTCGATGCGAATGCCCAGTAATTGCGCCAGCAGGTCCGCGTAATCAGCGGTCAGCCCTTCGAGTTCATGCTGGTTGCGCGTGAGCTCGAACGGCGGGTAATCGCGCCCGGAAATACCCATGCGCAACACCGGATGCTGACGCAGCCACTGCCGATCCTGCGCGTCGAGGCGCAACTGGACGTTTTCCAGGCCGGTACGGGTCAGCACCTCCAGTACCTGCGGCGCCTCACTCGCCGCGCACAGCATTGTCAGGCTCAGCCACAGCCCGACGATCCAGCCTCCCTGGCGCATGAGGGTCGCTCAGATGACGTTGTTGCGCTTGGCGAAGTCGCACAAGTGCATCGTCGATTTGACGCAGATCTTTGTCATCACACGGGTCTTGTAGGTGCTGACGGTCTTGTGGCTCAAATGCATGTCCTCGGCGATCGACTTGTTGGTCTTGCCCTGTGCCAGCTTGCCCAGAATTTCCAGCTCACGATTGGAGAGCTGATTGATAAGTTGCTGTTCCGTGGCTTGCACTCCGCTCAGCACGCTGGCGTTATCCGGCAGCGCGGCGAAATAGGTGTAGCCGGACATCAATGCTTGAACCGCTTTGTGCAGATGCTCCAGTTGGTTGGTCTTGGTGACATAGCCCATCGCCCCGGCGCGCAGGCAGCGTTCCTGGTAGAACAACGGATCATGGGTGCTGAACACCAGCACCCGGCACTCCAGATCATTGGCCTTGATCCGCGCCAGTACTTCGAGCCCGCCGAGCGCTGGCAGGTTGATATCGAGGATCACCAGGTGTGGCTGATGTTCACGAACGAGGGCGAGTACCTCGTTGCCCTGAGAGGCCTCGAAAATCTGTTTGAACCCTTCCGCTTGCAACACGATCCGGATGGCGGCGCGCACCACCGGATGATCGTCAACGATCAGCGCTGACTTCATGGGCTTCATTGCCACTCCCACTGCAAAGTCTGACGAACAGCCCACCGCTATGGACCGATCCGGACCCAGTGGCTGCGCAGCGACTGTTGCACGGAACGACGGGCAAATCACCTGTCAGGTCTGACAGTTGTGCGTTTTGAATTTTCATGCATGAGCGGCGCTGCGCAAAGCCGCGAAGGGGGCAGGATCCGCCCCGCGGCGACGGGCAGGCGCATCGACCAGCGTCATCATCTGGCTGATTGCCGGCAGGCCCGGCAGCGCCAGAGGACTTATCTGCACATTGTCCTGAGCGAAACCGGCAACCGATTGCAAGGGTGCCGTCCGCTCGTTGTAGATCAGTGCCTGACGCACCTGCGGGTTATCGAGGAAAAACCCCAGCAGGTCGAGCGAACCGGCCGCCAGATCGGCATTGATGACCACCGCATCGAACGGCTCGCAGCCGTAATCGACCAGCGTCAACAGCTCGGCGAGGCTTTGCGCCGGGGCCACGCGGTAATAATCGAGACGGTTGAACAGGCGCTCGATTTTCATCCGGTGAAAATGTTGTGCATCGGCGATCAGGATTCGCAGGGCTTTGTTGATCATGGTCATTTTCCCGCTGTGAGGGTTTCTGGGTGGGGCAAGACTACGCAATGCCCCGTGAAGGGCTCTGTAGGACTTTTCCTAAAAAACAGGTCATTCATCCGAGGCTGGCCGGGCCCGGCGCTGTTGCAGCCACACCAGCAAATCGGCTCCAGCCATCGGCCGCGCGTACCAGTAGCCTTGGCCCTGCGTGCAGCCCAGGGTCAACAGTTCGCGACGTTGGGCATCGGTTTCGATGCCCTCGATGACCACGCTCATGCCCAGGGTCTCGCCCAGCGCCAGAGTGCTGCTGATGGCGGCCCGGCACCGCGGTTCGTGGGCAAGGTTGCGGACGAAATCAGCATCGAGCTTGATCTCGTTGAAGGGCAACTGACACAAACGCTGCAAGGAGGAAAACCCGGCACCGAAGTCATCGATCGATAACCGGCAGCCCATCATGCGCAGGCGCACCAGGCTTTCGAGACTGGTGGCCGGGGCTTCGAGCAAACCGCTTTCGGTCAGTTCGAACGTGACTCCCGCGCCGCAGGCACCCTGCCCGGCCAGCAGGGTTTTGAGGCTGCAAGTCAGCTCGGCATTGGCCAGTTGCACCGCCTGCAGATTGAACGCCATGTTCAACACGAAGCCTTGCTCACGAGCCCTGCGCTGCACAGCCAAGGCCTGTTCAACCTGGGCGAACAGCAACTCGTCGAGCAGGCCGCAGCGCTCAAGCACCGGCATGAACAGCGCCGGAGACAGGATTCCGCGTGTCGGGTGCAACCAGCGACACAACACTTCAACGCCACAGATCTCACCACTGCGCAGGTTGAACTTGGGCTGATACCAGGCGTGCAACTGCTGACTGGCCAGTGCCTGGCGCACCGCGGACTCGCTGGCCAGCGCCGGTGCAGCCGCAACGGGCACAAGCGCGGCAGGCCGGTCGAGGGACTTGTGTAACAGGTCCGCAAGAACGTCCTGATGCAGCGGTTTACCCACATCGCCGAGCAGATCCAGGCCGAGCAGCGCTACCATCTGCTGCACCGCCCTGCGCAGATCCACCGACAAGGAGCTGCTGATGATCACCGATCTGACCTGCCCCGAAGCGCCGACCCGTTGCAGAAACTCCAGACCGTCCATGCCCTCCATCTGCAAGTCGCACAGGGCGACATCGACGGTGCCGACCGTGTCGAGCACCGTCAGCGCCTGAGTGCCGTCACTCGCCTCGAAAACCTCGCGGCAGCCTAGCCCGCGCAGCATGTTGACCGCGACGGAACGCTGGAACGGATGATCTTCGAGCACCAGAACCCGCAGTGGCAGTTCGGGCACGGCCGTCATCGGCTTGTCAGTGAACATCTCGGACACCTCGGGAAATCGCTTGACCATTGAGCTGCTCCAACAGAGGTACGAGGGTTTGGCGATCCGGTGTATGGATCAGGCTCAACTGACGTCGCTGATTGGCGTAGATCGATTCGGCACAGGGCCGACCGCGTCGTGCGTCGTAGATCACGCCATGGCGGATCTGCGAATTGCTGACAAAAAAACGCACCGGATCGATGCCCGCCGCCGCCAGCAATTGGCCGTTGATCAACAACAGATCGAAATGCTCGAAGGGCTCGCACGAGTAATGGGTCATGCCCAGCAGTTCGCGGAACGAGCGCACCGGTGTCGGCGCACGGTAGCCCAGCTCTTTGAGACATTGGCCGACGCTGAACTGCAGCGCGGGCTGCTCTTCAGCAATCAGGATTCGCCAGCGTTTGTAGGTCATTGAGATCAGCTGTCAGAAGAAAAATTACCGCGCTAGCGCGAGAGCCTCACACTAGGCAAAAGAGTCGCCGGAGCATGTAGGACAAATCTGAAAAGACACCGGGAATACTCCGAGGGCTTTTCAGCCATCCGCCACATCGGCAGCCACCGATGTGGCTGCCGTGCCGCTACCAGAGGTAGCGATAACCCACGCTCACGCCGAACGGCTGTTCGATGCCATCACCCTTGGCGTACTCGGCATCCAGCGAGAGCTTGCTGCGCTCACTGAGCTGCAACACGGCGCCGAAACCCAGTTCCACACGGTTACCGGGCAGTTCGGCATCGAAGCGGTTGCCGTTGACGCTGACCTTGCTGCGACCGTTGTGCTCGGTGATGTACGACGCTTTTGCGTACGGCTGGGCGTGCATGCCGTTGCCCAGCGTAAGGCTGCGGCCGAACATCGCGCCGACGCGACTCTGCAGCGAGTCGAGGTCGTCGGTCTTGACGCGCAGCCCGTTGCTGGCGGTGTAGCTCGCGCCCTCGGTGCGGGTCGCCGTCAGTTGCGCTTGCGGCTCGACGAACCAGCCATCGCGCAGTTTGATGCGCTTGCCGACTTCAACATTCACGCCAATGCCGGTGCTGTTGTAAGAACCTTTCACCGCCTGACCGAGATTGGTCGGCGTCTTGATCTCGTTGTCGAAACGGCTGTACTTCAACACGCTGTCGACATACACACCGTTGTCGTTGAGCCAGGTGGCATAGACACCGAGCATGCGGCTCTCGATGTTGCCGCTGGCGCCCTCGCCAAAATCCAGGTCGGAGCGGGCAGTGCCGAACATGCCACCGACATAGAGCTTGCCGCCGTCCACCGCGAACGCCTTGTCGGCACCGATTTCCACGCCGCTGATGTCCTGGGCGTAGGCACGGCTGGAGCGTTCGCTGACTTCAAGGCGTTTGCCGATGGCCCGGCTCCAGATTCCGCCGTCATCCTCGCCCATGCGCAGTTCGCCGAGGCGCTGCACCAGTGCGTCCATTTGCGCGCCCCACAGGCTGGCGCCAGCGGTGTGCGCGGCGATGGCGGCGTTGGCGCCCTTGGACAAGTGCGCCGGTGCCGGATCGAGCGGCCTTGATGGGGTGACCGGGTCCAGCGGTTTCAGCGGTTCGGCGGGCGTCGCCGGATTTACCGGCGTGACCGGTACTACCGGAGTGCCCGAATCGACAGGCGCCTGCAGATCTGGCGGTGTAACGGGCGCTACGGGTGTAACAGGTGAAACAGGCGCTACTGGCACTACCGGCTCTGGCACAACCGCCCCCGCGCTGGCCAGCACCCAGTCGTCCCCCTGCTGCTGCAAGGTGTAACGAAACGCACCGGCATCGACATGCCCACCGTACAGGCCGAACTTCGCGTTGCCGCCATGGGTGTCAACCAGCAGCAAACGCCCGTCCGCATCGGCCGGTTCATGCCCGGAGTCAGCGACGATCAAGGTGTGATCACCGTTGGCCTGACCGGCGCCCTGCACCACCAGCAGATCGTGCTGCTGACTGGCGATGTCGGTGTTCATCAACACGCTGCCGCTGCCGGACAGCGCATTGACCGTAAACGTCTTGAAGCTGCCATCCAGGCTGGGGGCGAAGGCCAGACGACCGCCGTCAAGACGCAACGAATCCACGGTTTTCACGCCGTTCTCCATGATGTTGACAGCACCGCCCGCCTCGGCCACCAGACCATTGGCCTGTGCACCCGTGTACAAATCGACGCGGCCGCCCTGGCTGACCGTGCTGTTGTTGGCTGTGCCAAGGGCATACACGCTCTGCACACCGCCCTCGATATGGGTATCGGTGGCGACTGCACCACCGAACCGGGTAACCGTCAAACGCTGTTCACCACCGCTGAGCACCCGGGTGTTGTCGGCGATGCCCAGATCGGTGACCACTTGCACGCCGCCCGCATTGATCAGTGTGTCCACGGCGCGGCCGGATAACTGCACAGTCTGCACGGCATCGCGATTGATCACCGTGCGGTTGGCGACGCTCTTGGTGGTCTGCACGGTTTGCGTACCACCGTTCAACACCGTGTCGTTGGCCGTGCCGTTGATCGACACCAGCTGCGAGCCACCCGCTTCGACGATCGAGCGGTTCGACGTACCGCTTTGCACCACTTGACGGCCCATGACCGTGGCATCGTTCGACACGCCGCCGAAAAACACCGCTTGAGTGCCACTGACTTCGATCGAGGTGTGGTTGGCGGTGCCTTGGGCACCAATATTCTGCTGGGCAGCCGACACGCTTTCGCCATTGACCACAGCACCCTTCTCGACCAGAACGGTAAAGGCCTGCGCCTGCATCGGCAGGCACATGACGATGGCCAGTGCCAGGGGGGACAGGGTCGGTGCTGGGTGGCGTTTGGCAGAGACAGTTTTCATGGCGCGTACCTCAGTGATGAGGTAGCGAATTTAGAGATCGGGGAGGAAAAAAAGAGCAGGAAATTTCCTTATTTTTGTAGGAAATTTCCTGCTCAAAACACACTCATTGCATTACACGCGTCCTGTCTCAGCGACGCACGCCCACCGCCTCGGCACCGTTCGAGACAATCACCTCAACCCGGCGATTGTGCTGGCGGCCGGCCGCGCTGCCGTTGTCGGCAACGGCGTATTCTTCGCCGTAGCCCTGGGTCAGGATGCGCTGGCGATCGACGCCCAGTTGCGTCAAAGCCGTCGCCACCGCCGCCGCGCGACGCTCGGACAGCCGCTGATTGGCCTGTTCGCTGCCCACGTCATCGGTGAAGCCTTCGACCCGTACCTTGCGCTCGAGGTTGTTGTTGAGGAAGTCGGCCAGTTGCTGGAACTGCCGCTGGCTGCCGTACTTCAAGTCGGCTTTACCGGTGTCGAACAGCACGTCGCCAAATGTCACCACCTGACCACGATCGGTCGGTTTGGCCTTGAGCGCCTGCAGCGCTTTCAACTGCTGGGTACGCACATCCAGTTGCACCTGGGTGCGCTCGGCATCGATTTTCTTCAGCCCGGCTTCCGCCTGGCGACCGGCGATGGTCTGTTCGGCGAGGGCAATCTTCTGGCTGGCCAGGTACGCCAACTGGTCGATCTGCGGGGCTTTGCGATCTTGCAGCGAAGCCTGATCAGCGGCGTTCAGCGCGGTGAACGCCGACTTGGTTTCAAGCGCCGCCAGGGTGTTGGATTCCGGCTTGTTTTGCAGCGCGGAAAATTGCGCGCGCGCCTGCAACAACTGCGGATTTTCTGGCGGGGTGGCGCAACCGGCAAGCATCACGGCGAACAGGCCGGCGACCGGCAACAGTTTGAAATTAGGCATGGACGTGTCCTTATTGAGCGGCGGCGGGCGGATTGAAACCGGTGACCGGGTCTTGCAGCATTTCCTGCTTGAGCACCTGGATGCCGCTGCGGGCGTCGGTCAATTGCTTCTGCCATTTCACCGCGCGGGATTTGCGCTCGGCGAGGTTGGCATCGGCCTCGATCTGCTCGGCCAGCAGCCTGGCCTGCGGGTACTGTTTCTCGCCGAGGGCGCGCTCCATCTGGAACATCTTGTCCTGCGCCGACTTCATTTCCAGCGGCGCGTATTGCGTCGCCTCGGCCGAGACCGCGCGGTTGACCGCATCCTTGGCCAGTGTGATCTGCTGCTCCGGGATCGGCGCGCTGGCACAGGCGCTCAACGCCGCCGCGACGGCCAGTCCACTGACGGCCAGGCGTACACGGGAAGACATACGGGGAAGGGTCATCAACAACTCCAAACGTTAACTGAACAAGTGAGCCCGGCATGACGCCGGGACACCTGCACGTTAGCGATAGAGCGTGAGTGGCGAATGTAGGAAAATTCGCAAGATTGCAGGCAAACGGGCAAAAAAACGGGTTTACGCCAAGCGCTCGTCCAGTTGCTCGGACAAATGCTCCATCGCCTGCTGCAAGGTATCGACAGCTTCGGTCAGCAATTGCGTGTCCAGGCCTTCACTGGCGCGTTCCAGCGCCTCACAAGCCTGTATCAGCGACTGCGCCTTGATGATCCGCGCGCCGCCCTTGACCCGGTGCGCGAGGTCGGAAAGACCAGGAATGTCATGCTCGCTGAACAGCCGCAGCAGTTTGGCCATGTCCTGCGCGTTGCTGGTGGCCAGATCGCCCAACAGGCTCTTGATCGATTCCTCGTCGCCGCGCGTCAACTGTTCGAGGCTGCCCAGATCGAGGTCATCCGAGGCAGGCTCGGTGTCTGACATCGCGGCCGCTGCCGGCTGCTGCGCAACGATACCGACCAGACGCAGATTGAGGTCCTTGAGACTGATCGGTTTGAACAGACAATCGTCCATCCCCGCTTCGGCACAACGTTGCTTTTCCTCGGGCAGCGCGTTGGCGGTAAAGCCCAGCACCAGACTGCGTGGCAGGCCGCGCGCCGCTTCTTCATCACGGATCGCACGCGCCAGTTGGTAGCCGTTCATGATCGGCATGTTGCAATCGGTGATGACCACGTCGAACAGCTGATTGCGCCAGGCGCGCAAGCCGTGCGCACCGTCATCGGCATCCGTGACCCGATGCCCCAGATAATTCAGTTGCTGCGTGAGCAACAAGCGGTTGGCCGGATAATCGTCGATCACCAGAATGTTCAGGCTGTGCTGGCTGTTCACCGGTTCGAGTTCTTCGACCGGCGCAGCCACCAGCGGCTCAAGGGTCGGCAGATTCAGGCGCACTTCGATCTGCGTGCCCTGCCCCAGTTCGCTGGACAAGGTCAGGCTGCCGCCCATCATTTCGCACAAGGTACGACTGATCACCAGGCCCAGCCCGGAACCGCTGCGCGCCGATTGGCCATGGTTGCCGGCCTGGGCGAACGGGCTGAACAACAGCGCCTGGTCCTCAGCGGAAATCCCGCGACCGCTGTCCTTGACCCGCAAGCACAGGCTCAGGCGCTCGTCGCTGGCGATATCGACCTGCAGGCTCAACTGCACCTGGCCGGCGTCGGTGAACTTGATCGCATTGCTCAGCAGGTTCGACAGCACTTGCTTGAAACGCAGCGGATCGATCAGCACGTCGACATTGCTCAGGGCATCCACATCCAGTTGCAGACGCAGCTGTTTCTGCCGCGCCAGCCCTTCGAAAATCCGCACCACCGATTCCACCAGCTCGCGCAGGTTGGCCCGTTGCGGCGCCAGCGACAGGCGCCCGGATTCGATGCGGGCGATGTCGAGAATGTCGCCGATCAAGTCGAGCAAGCCGCGCGCGGCGCCCGAGGCCACTTCGATGGCAAAACGATCGGTCACGCCTTGATCGGCCTTTTTCATGGCCAGCTCAAGCATGCCGATGATGGCGTTCATCGGCGTGCGGATTTCGTGGCTCATTGAAGCGAGGAACGTGGTCTTGGCGCGGTTGGCGTCGTCGGCGCTGTCCTTGGCGATCTGCAGTTCCTGCAATAAATGCTGGCGTTCGCTGACGTCGATCCAGCCGGCGATCATGCCGTTGACCGCGCCATCGCTGCCGCGGTACGGGAGCATCCAGTGATAGATCGTCAGCTGCCTGCCGTCGGCCAGGGTCAGACTGCGGTCCTGGATGCTCGGCTGCCCGTCGGCCATCACGCGCAGGTAATCGTCGTGATAGGCCTGAGCCTGCGGTGCATCGCTCAGCACGCCCTGGATCACGGTTTTGCCGATCACCGCGTCACGCTCGGTGCCAAACACTTGCAAATAGCCGCTGTTGCAAATCACCAGACGGCCTTCACGGTCGCGCACATAAATCGGGTGCGGCGTGCCGTCGATCAGCACGCGCATGAATTCCATCTGGTCGTTCAAAGCCATTTCCGCCTGACGACGCTTGCGCATCAGCAGGCGCAGATAGGCGATCCAGCCAAACGCCAGCAGCAGCAACACACCGGCAATCACGAAGCCTTGAATGATCATGCCGCGGTTGCGCAGCCAGTAACTGTCATCGACCACCACTTCGCTGCGCCAGCGGTTGGTCAGTTCGTCCATTTCTTCCGGGCTGATGCTCAGCAGCGCCTTGTCGAGAATCGAGTACAACTCGAGCGCGCCGCGATTGGTCGCCAGGGCGATGCGTGCCGGTTGGGTGCCGACCGTACTGGAGATCTGCAAGGTCTCGCGGTACTGGCGCGAAATCATGTAACGCGCGCTGATCAGCGAGTTGATCGCACCGTCGACCTTGCCCTCGGCGACCATCTGCATGGCATCCGCGGCATTGTTGGCCGGCACCAATTGAATATTCGGAAACTGCTCGACCAGGTATTCACGCAAAACGTTGCCGGTGATCAGCGCCAGACGCTCGCCGGCCATCTGATCGAGGGTTTGCGGTTCGCCATCGCGGCGGCTGACCAGCACGAACGGGTTGATCAGGTACGGACGGGTAAAACGCAACTCGCCTTCGCGCTCGCTGCTCGGCGTGAACGCCGCGAGCATGTCGGCCTTGCCGCTGCTGACTTGCCTGATCAGATCGGCCACCGAATCGACGCGCTGCATGTCGAATTGCAGACCGGTGCGCAGGCTGATCTTGGCCAGTACATCGGCACTGATGCCGCGAAACTTGCCGGCCTCGTCGACGAAGGTCAGCGGCAGGAAATTCTCGTTGATCGCCACTTTGATCCGCGGATGGCGGTCCAGCCACTGCTGTTCCTTGATGCTGAAATGCAGCACGTGCTGCCCCGGAATCGCCACCCCGCCAACGCTCCAGCGGCGGCGAATGCTCATGCGCTCCTCGACGGGGATGACCGTCAGCGCCGCATCGACCACGCGCAACAACTGTTCGTTGTCACGCTTGACTGCAAAGCTGAACGGCTGGGTCTCCATGCGCGAAAAGTCGCTGAGCTGGACGTTGTTGAGGTAATTCTTCTTGATCAGATAATTGGAGCTGAGCAGATCGCCGAGATAGACGTCCGCCTGACCGAACGCCACCGCACCGATAGCGGCCAGTGTCGACGGATACAGCTGCACATCGGCCTTGGGATAAAACGCCTTGACCGTCGCCGGTGGCAGATAGTGATAGAGCATCGCCACGCGTTTGCCGGCGAGGTCTTGCGGCAGGTTGTGGCTTTCGTCGATGCGGGTGACCAGGCTCGGATTGTCGTCGGCGTACGGCAAGGAGATTGCCAGCTCCGGATCGGCGGCCTCGAAACCGTTGGCGGTGCCGATCAGATCGATTTCGCCGTTCTTCAAGGCCGTCAACAGATCGCCACGCGACGCATAGCGACGCACCTCGACGTTGACCCGCAGCAGTTGCCCGATCAACTGTGCATAATCGGCGCTCATGCCCTCGTATTCGTTGCCGTTACCGGTAATCGCGAACGGCGAATAGTCCGGGCTGCTGTCGCCGAGCAACAGCGTGCCCTTGCGGCGCAGCCAGCGCCAGTCCGGCTCGTCCAGCGACACCGCGTATTCGCCGACGTCGGAGCGGCCGAGCACTTTCAGCGTGTCCGGGGCCGCTGCCGGCGCCGCGTGTGCCACCCCCACCACGCTGAACAGCAGCACAGCGGCCACGCAGCTTCTGAAGAAAGTCATCATCTACAGCAGGTTGTTGCGCTTGGCAAAATCAGCGAGGTACACCACCGACTTGACGTTGAGTTTCTCGATCAGCCGCGTCTTGTAGGTGCTGACGGTCTTGTTGCTCAACAGCATCGCTTCACCGATTTCCTTGTTGCTCAGGCCTTTGGCCAACTGCTGGAGGATGGTCAGTTCACGGTCGGACAGGCTCTGGATCAGTTCCAGATCGGTGGCCTGGGCATCGCTGCGACGCACCGAACTGCTGGCCAGGTTGGGAAAAAAGGTATAGCCGTCGATGACCACCTTGATTGCCTTGACCAGTTCGTCCAGATCGTTGGTCTTGGAGATGTACCCCGCCGCCCCTGCTTTCATGCAGCGCATCGAATAGAACTGCGCCGACTGCGAGGTCAGCACAAGAATCTTGCAGTGCAGGTTCAGCGCGCTGATTCGCGAAATCACTTCCAGGCCATCGAGCTTGGGCATGGCGATGTCGAGAATGATCAGGTCTGGATTGTGCTCACGGGCCTGCTGAACCGCGTCGGCACCGTTATCCGCCTCGGCGACGACTTCGAAGTTTTCCTGCTTCAACAGCATTTTGACGGCAGAGCGGATGAACGGATGGTCGTCCACGATGATCGCTTTAAGCATAAAAACTCCTGTAAGACACGTCGATGTGCAGCATCGGCAACACCAGGCACAGCGATTGAACAGCAACCCAGACGATCCGCGTGTCGAAAATACACGAGCGCCACTGGAGTGTAGGAAATTTCTTGGACAACATTTAAAAAATGTACAAGATCAGCACAAAGCCTAGGGCGCTTCGAGCCATTTGAGCAGGTCATGCCCGTTCATCGGCCGCGCCAGGTAATACCCCTGACCCATTTCGCACTCCAGCTCCAGCAAACGCGCGAGCACCTTCGGCCCGCTGACACCTTCGATCACCAGGTCCATGCCCAGCGAACGGGCCATGACCCGGGTGCTGGCGACCATTGCGCGGTTACGCTGGCGGTCGAGGTTCTGCACGAAGCGTCCGTCGAGTTTGATCTGGGTAAACGGCAACTGGCACAGCAGTTTCAACGAGGAAAAACCCACGCCGAAGTCATCCACCGCCAAGCCGCAGCCCAGCAGGCGCAAGCGCAGCAGGTTTTCCTGGAGACCGCAGGGGCAGTCGAGCAAACCGTTTTCCGCCACCTCGAACATCAGCACCGAGCCCTTGAAAGCATGCTGCTCGAGCGTCTGCTTGATGTGCTCGACCAAGGCGCAGTCGTTGAGTTGAGATGCGTGCAGGTTGAATGACAGCTCCAGCGCAATGCCGCGCCGGCGCAGAATGCCCAGCAGGCTCAAGCCCTGTTCGAGCAGGTGTTTGAACATCTGGTCGATCAGGTCGTAGGCCAGCACCGCCGCGAGAAAATCGCAGGGCAACAGCGTGCCACGGGCCGGATGCTCCCAGCGCACCAGGGCCTCGACCCCGCTGACCTCGCCACTGTGCAGTTTAAATTGCGGCTGGAACCAGGCGCGGAACTCACCCAGGGCGAGGCCACGACGCACTTCGTCCTCGCTGGGCAACGTTGTGTTCAACGGCTCCAGGGCAGGCACCGCGCGGCCACGGCTGTAGCGCTGCAACAGCCGGTACAGCGCGCGCAGCTGAATCGGCCGGTTGAGCACGCCGAGCAACTGCAACCCCGCCAGCGAGGCCATCTGCCCCAGGGTGCGGCTCAGTTCCGGCGGCAACTCGCTGCACAGCACCACGGCGCGCACCATGCCGCTGTGGCTGGCCAGGCGCAGGAACTCCAGGCAATCGAGGCCGCGATCGGTCAGGTCGCAAAGAACGATATCGACCCCGCCCTGCAGGTGCATCTGCACCATCGCCTGTTCAGCGTCCGGTGCGTGCAGCACATCGGGCACGCTCAGGCGATGCAGCATCCTGACCAGCACGTTGCGGGTAAATTCATGATTTTCCAGCACCAGAATTCGTGGAGAGGCCATTGTCCTGTCATCACTCAATCGACCCGGGGAACGGGATATTGGCCTGCAACGGCCGGGATGAACGAAGGACTTATCCTGCGTCCGTGTAGGAAATTTCCCAGCGAGAGCCGCCGTCAGTAGTACACGATCTGCACCACCATGATCGCCTCGAACCGGCCGACCTGGGGATCGCCCAGCGATACCAGCGAAGCGCTGAACGGCACGTCGATATGGCTGACGTCCGCGGGAAAATTCGCCAGCGCAAACGGCTCGTTGACCTGCACCAGGTTATTGCGCGCGTCGCGTACCTGAATGCCGAACTGGCTGTCCGCCGCCGGCAGAATGTTGTACAGACCCTGCTGATTGGCGGTGACCAGCGTCGCGCCGATGTTGATGGCGCTGCTGCACTTCTTCTCCAGCGCGAGGCTGAAGGGTTTGCTCGGATTGGGCGGGGAAAACCCGGTGGGGGTTTTCTGCACCACGCCGAAATCGACAATGCCCGGCTCAGGCGTGACCGTGACGTCGACCGTACAGGCGGTGCCGACGATGTTCTGCAAGCCGCTCAAGCGAAAGCGAAAGTTGCCGTCCGGGTTGCTCGGCCCGCCGTTGAGGCCATAAAGGCCGTCGAACTGGAACACATCGTAAGTGTCTTGTGAGGGCCGCTGCAGCGGCAGCAAACCGCGTTTGCGGATCACCACCTGAAAGGCAATGGTCGGGGTCACCGTTGAACACTTGCGCATGTCCTCGGCATTCTGTGCATTCGGGCAACCGGGCGACGTGAATCCGCTGTTCACGCCCTGCGTCGGGTTGGAACTCCAGTCGCCGTCCCACGCCGTTACACCGCGATAGACCAGGCCGAATTCGATGCCCCATGGCGTCGCATTGAGCCCGGCCGGGTTGCCGTAAAAGTAGATCGGATCGTCCTCGGCACGGTGCTGGTCGAGCTTCTTCCAGCACTCGGCGGTGACCACGTGAGTTTTCGAGCGCCAGATGATCGTGCCGTCCGGCACCGTATCGGGCACCGACACCGGGCCGATGTATTCGCTCAGACTGTCGCTGCCGTCCATGGCTTTGCAGATCATCGCCGAAGCGAACTGCGACACCGTCAGCAGGCTCGCCGCGAGGACGAGGCGGCTCAGCGCGCGCCACGGCTTCATGGCTTGACGCCCTGGCACAGGTTCGCCACGCAACTGAACAAGGTGTCGGTCTGGCCGCCAAAATCATTCATGTTCGACACCCGCAACGTGGTGAACGCGGTGTTGCTCAAGGCAATCCGGGCGCTGCCGCGTGGAGAGATCATTACCGTGTCGATCGGCATTTTGCTCTTTTCCGGACCGGTGAGCAGACCGACCACGGTGATGTGAAATGGCGTCGGGTTATCGACGATCAGCTGTTTCGCCGCCGGGTCGATTTTCAACTTCAAGCCCAGGGCAAAGTCCTCGCCGCGTTCGCGTTTCACCGCGGCCGGGCGGTAGAACAATTTGATTTTCGACTGCAAGGCAATCTGCATCGAATTGACCGCCTGGGTTTTTGGCGGGATCTCGCGGATGTTCAGGTAGAACACCGATTCGCGATCAGTCGGCAGCGCCAGCTCGGGCAATTTGACGATGCGCAGCACGCTGCTTTCATTCGGTTCGATGCGCTGCAACGGCGGCAAGACCATGAATGGCGAGGTGACTTTCACGCCGCTTTCGTTTTCGATCCATGACTGCACAATGAACGGCAACTGCGGGTTCTTGTTGCTGACCGTGACGCTGACCGAGGGTGCGCTCTCCTCGAACACCACGCGGGTGCGATCCGGCACCACGGCGGCGCTGGCCAGGAGGGGCAGGCACAGGCTGCCTGCGAGTAACAGACGTTGAGCAATAGACAAAGTTGAACGGGACATGCTGACTCCGGATTCGAGGAATGAGGCGATTACAGACACTGAGCGGGCGTGGCGACGTTGGTCAGCACGTCCTGCTCAGGGAGTTTGGCCAGACTGCATTGGCCGGCGTCATCCCAACGCGCTACCAGTTCAGCCCCTGCCTTGATGCCCAACAGATAAGTGACGCCCGCCTCGCCGACGATGCCCACCTCCTTGTTGGTGTTCTTGTCCTGCACCGACGCGCCGAGCGGCACCGGTTTACCGTCGCGGCGGCTCAACACGACGAACGCGTTGTAGCCCTGCCCCGTGGAGAAATTCACATAACCGATCGCGCCCTCGGTCAGCGCCAGACGCTGGATCGGGTTGGAGACTTCGGTGTTGAGCGGCAGCTTTTCGACATTGACCCGCGCTTCGTACGCCTGAAACGACGGCAAGCCATCCATCACGGCGTAACCGTCGCGGTTGGTGCGGGTCTGGCCGCTGAAGGCCACGTCCGGCACGCCGTCGGTAGACACCAGAAGGCGTGTGTCGCCGTTGCTGCCGTTGCCGTGAGCCGAGACGCCATAACGGGTGGCGACCAGCGAACTGTCGAGTTCACCTGTCAGCGAGCGATAAGTGCTGCCATCGGTGGACGCCGAGGCGTTGGCGCGGTAGCTCGACGCACGTTTACCGACATAGGCGTTGACGTAGCGGTTGTCGCCGACGCCGCCGTACACCTGATAGTTCATGCCTTCGCCATCGTCATGGCTGTAACCGACACTGCCCGACGAGCCGCCCGAGCCCGAGCGCTGCACGTTGCTTGAGAGCATCGAGTTGCCGCCCAGCGGCACGGTGACGCCGAGGTAGATCTGCGAGTCGTTCTGCCGGCTGTTCTGGGTCTGGTAGGCGGATACGTTGACGTTGATGTTCTTGACGTTGCCCAGCGAAAAGCTGCGCGCCACGGTCAGGCCGAAACGATCGGCCGCTGGCGCGTCCCAATAGGTCGAGTGGTCGTAGGAAAAACTCGTCGACAGCCAGGAGAAATGCTTGGCCACCGTCACCGAATAGCGTTGCTTGCCCGAGTTCAGCGCGTAGGAATCGGCGTCACCGGCAAACTGCGAAAAGTTGGTGAAGGTCTTGTCGGAAAAGCGATAGCCCAAAAAGCGCAGGTCAGTGCCAATCGCATCGAAGCGCTTGGAATAGTTGATCCGGTAGGAATTGCCGACCACGGTTTTATCGCTCCAGCGCAATTTGGCGCGGGAGCTGGTGACGTCGCCCGAGAGCGCGCCGAACACGCCGAGGTCCTTGCCGATCCCGAACGCATTCGACTGGTAACCCGAGGCGGCGAGCAGACCACCGTACAGCGTCCAGTCACGGGCCAGACCGTAAGCGGCTTCCGAAGCGATGAACTGCGGCTCGGTGCCGCCATTGCCAGTCAGACGCGGCTGGCCAGCGGAGACTTTGTAACGCAACTCGCCTTCGCGCGACAGGAACGGCACGGCGGCGGTGGCGACCGTGAAGGTCTGCTCGGTGCCGTCCTCTTCACGCACGGTTACGTCCAGCGTGCCCTGCACGCTGCTGTTGAGGTCCTGCAGGCTGAACGCGCCGGGCGTCACCGTGGTCGAGTACAACACGCGGCCCTGCTGCGACACGGTGACGGTGGCGTTGGTGCGCGCCACACCGCTGATCAGCGGCGCATAACCGCGCAGATTCGGCGGCAACATGCGGTCATCGCTGCTCAGGGTCGCGCCGCGCAGAGCGAACGTATCGAACACGTCGGAGTTCAGGTAATCCTCACCGACCGACAGCTTCGAGCGGATCGAAGGCAATGCACGATAGGCGTACAAGCGGTTCAACTGGAACGCCTCGCCGTGCAGATTCTGGCTCTGGCTGCCCGATTCCTGACGCGCCTGATAATCGGCGCGGATGCGCCAGGCATCGAGGTTGACGCCGGCCGTGCCGTAACTTTGCAGCGAGCGCGAATCACCGGAGGGGCCGTTGGTTTCACGGTTGTTGGCGATCACCCGATAATCGAGCAACGCACCGTTGAGCCCGTCGCTCCAGGCGGCAGGCGGAATATAGTTGGGGTCGTCGTATTCGAACATCGCCTGCGGCAGGCTGATCGACAAGCGCCCGAGGTTTTTCTGGTATTTGATCGCGGCGTTATCGATGCCACGCAGGTCCACGCATTGCCCGTCCGCCAGGCGCGGCAGGCTTTTCATCAATGGCGGTTTGAGACCGAAGGTGGCGACCAGCTCTTCGGGCAGACAGGCGAAACTTTCGTCAGCCTTGTCGCCGGCCATGAATTCGATGGTGCGCGAACCGAAATAACGCTGATTCACGCTGATATCGAGCAAGTAACGGCCCGGCACGGTGTATTGCGCATGGGCAAACTGTCCGAGGCTGATATCGTCGTTTTTATCGATATTCAGAAACTCCGAATTGAACTCCACAGCGCTTGAATAGCGCGCACAGGAGAGCAACACGCAGGACACGAAAAGTGTTCGGCCGTACACGGGAATGAGCCTTTATCAGAACTTTGACGGAAAAGAAAAAAGGGGCTTTCACCCCTTTTCCTTACAACCCGCGAGGGCGGCGGATCAGTTGTAGGCCACGGTGAAGTTGGCCACGCTGTCGGCTTCACCGGTGGTGACGGTGGCCGCGGTAGCTTCGTACATGGCGGCGAAGGTCACGGTGTTGTTGCCGTCCTGCAGCACAACCGGCGCAACTTGCTCCTTGCCGTTGTCGAGCATTTCGCCGGCGCTGGCCTGCAGACGGATGCCGACGTTCTGCGCCAGACCGGTGGTGGCGAACAACGCTGGAACGGCTGGATCCTGCACACCGCTGAAGGTGAAACGGGCGTTCTTCTGGGTGGTGGTGTCACAGTCGGTCAGGACGATGTCGAACTTGACCGGCGTCGAGCGGCTGCCGATGGCGGTGAACTGGTTCGACGGCACCTGGCCCAGGGAAACGGTCTGGTCCAGCGAGTTGGCGTCGATACCGCAGGCGCCGGAAACGATTTCACCGATGAAACGCACAGTGCCCGGGTTGCCGGTAGCCGGCGTCGCCGCGTTGGCGAAAGAAGCAAGACCCATGACAACGGTAGCGGCGGTAACAGCGACGAGCTTTTTCATGTTTTACATCTCTTGGGATAGTTATGTGTTCGGCCCAGCGGCCGGGCATTCCCGAGCATTGATGCGCTTGACGGTGCAACGGCTGGCTTCCCCGTTTTCCGGCGGTTCCTTGCCGGACTGGCCAGTTGCCGATTGCCTGGTCGTGTTGCGCATCGAGTGATCGGGACGCCGGGCATCTCTGCTCCGGAACGCATAGTGGTCGAGCCCCAAGGTGGAAAATGTAAGTTGTTTCCTGCTGCTGTGTAGGACAATTCTCAGCGCTGCACTTGCCTGTTTTGTCGACCTTCGACTGCATGGGTTTCTTTCTGGTGCTGATTTTTGTGTGCATATCCGTTGCTGCGGTAACGGCTTCTTAGGGTTCCGCTCTTACAGCGGGTCACCTTTTTCAAACGCCAAAAAGGTAACCCAAAAGGCTTGCTCCTACGTACGGCCCTCGCAAGCTCGGGTCCCTTCGCTCCGGGATCGCTCCGGGCGCAGCGGCTACGGTTTGCTTCGCTGCACCTACGTCCGCTGTGTCTGGCTGCGCCAGACGGTCGCTGCGCTCCCACCCCCGGATCAATCCCTCCACTCAGCCTCCCGACGTCGCCGGTGAGGCAAGATCAAAAGCAGGCGAGCTGACACTCGGCCTGATGATTGCACCTGTTCGACACTGCAATAACTGCCGCTTGGGGTTGCGCCTTCACGGAGGACTGAAAATCAAAAGCAACGTCAAAAGCCCCTCACCCTAGCCCTCTCCCGGGAGAGGGGACTGACCGGGGTGTTTGGGCGAGGTACGCCACCTGAGATACCGAGTCGAACACAAAATTTGAAAAGCCCAAAGATCGGCTCCCTCTCCCTCGGGAGAGGGCTGGGGTGAGGGGCGAATACACCACAGATCCAAAGCCAACCCCCCGCTTCTAACCACTCAACAATGAGCGTTAGCTCGAGTGCTCTTGATCTTGATCTTGCTTAACCAGCGACATCGGAAGGCTGAGTGGAGGGATCGATCCGGGCGTGGGAGCGCAGCGACCGTCTGGCGCAGCCAGACACAGCGGACGTAGGTGCAGCGAAGCAAACCGTAGCCGCTGCGCCCGGATCGGTCCCCGAGCGAAGGGACCCGAGCCTGCGAGGGCCGAACGCAGGAGCAAAGCCTTTTGGTTCCTTTTTGGCGTCTGAAAAAGGGACTCGCCGTAAGGGCGAAACCGCCAGCAGCAACACCCGAAGCAACGGATATGCACCCAAAATTCAGCCCCTGAACGAAAGCCATCGCAGAACAATCACTGCCAGCCAAACCGCCGAACATAAAACCCCTTCACCGCCTGAGTCAGCCCCATATACGCCAACAGAATCACCGGCAAAAACACAAAATACAGCGACGGCAATGCCTGCAACTTGAAGTAATGCGCCAACGGCCCCATCGGCAAGAAAATCCCGACCGCCATGATCATCCCGGTCATCACCAGCAGCGGCATCGCAGCGCGGCTTTGCAGAAACGGAATCTTCGGCGTGCGAATCATGTGCACGATCAACGTCTGGGTCAGCAGCCCGACCACAAACCAGCCGGACTGGAACAAGGTCTGGTGATCCGGCGTGTTGGCATCGAACACGTACCACATCAAGGCGAACGTGCTGATATCGAAAATCGAACTGATCGGGCCGAAAAACAACATGAACCGCCCAACGTCACCTGGCTGCCAGCGCTGCGGTTGTTTGAGCATCTCCTCATCGACGTTATCGAACGGAATGGCAATCTGCGAAATGTCGTAAAGCAGGTTCTGCACCAGCAGGTGCATCGGCAGCATCGGCAGAAACGGAATGAACGCACTGGCCACCAGCACCGAGAACACGTTGCCGAAGTTGGAACTGGCGGTCATCTTGATGTACTTGAGCATGTTGGCGAAGGTGCGCCGCCCTTCGAGCACGCCCTCCTCCAGCACCATCAGGCTTTTTTCCAGGAGGATGATGTCAGCTGCTTCCTTGGCAATGTCCACCGCGCTGTCGACGGAAATCCCGATATCGGCCGTGCGCAGCGCTGGCGCGTCGTTGATGCCGTCACCCATGAAGCCGACCACGTGGCCGTTGCCTTTGAGGAGGCGCACGATGCGTTCCTTGTGCGACGGCGTCAGTCTGGCGAAGACGTTGGTCTGTTCCACCGCCACGGCCAGTTCGGCATCGCTCATGCGCTCGATATCGTTGCCCATCAGCAAGCCTTGCTGAGCGAGGCCGACTTCGCGGCAGATCTTTGCCGTCACCAGTTCGTTGTCGCCGGTCAGCACTTTCACCGCCACGCCATGTGCCGCCAGAGCCTTGAGCGCTGGCGCGGTGCTTTCCTTGGGTGGATCGAGGAAGGCCACGTAACCGATCAACGTCAGCTCCTGTTCATCGGCAAGGCTGTAGACATCGCGACCCTGCGGCATCGAGCGAGCCGCCACCGCCACCACGCGCAAGCCTTCAGCGTTGAACGCTGCAGTGACCTGACGAATCCGGCACAGCAGTTCATCGTTCAAGGCTTCATCGACCTCACCGTGGCGAACCCGGCTGCACACCGCCAACACTTCTTCCACCGCGCCTTTGCAGATCAATTGATGCGCCTGGCCACGGCCTTCGACCACCACCGACATGCGCCGGCGATTGAAGTCGAACGGGATCTCATCGACCTTGCGAAACGCCGTGCCGACTTTCAGCTCACGGTGGATTTCCACGTGTTCCAGCACCGCAACGTCGAGCAGGTTTTTCAGGCCGGTCTGGTAGTAGCTGTTGAGGTAGGCCATTTCCAGCACGTCGTCGGAGTCTTCGCCCCAGACGTCGACATTGCGCGCGAGGAAGATCTTGTCCTGGGTCAGGGTGCCGGTCTTGTCGGTGCACAGCACGTCCATGGCGCCGAAGTTCTGGATCGCGTCGAGGCGCTTGACGATGACTTTCTTGCGCGACAGAAACACCGCGCCTTTAGCCAGGGTCGAGGTGACAATCATCGGCAGCATTTCCGGGGTCAGGCCGACCGCGATCGACAGCGCGAACAGCAGTGCTTCCGTCCAGTCGCCCTTGGTGAAGCCATTGATGAACAGCACCAGCGGCGCCATGACGAACATGAAACGGATCAACAGCCAGCTGACCTTGTTGACCCCTTGCTGGAACGAGGTCACCGCCCGATCGGTGGCGCCGACCCGCTGCGCCAGCGCGCCGAAATAGGTGTGATTGCCGGTAGTGAGGATCACCGCCACGGCAGTGCCGGACACGACGTTGGTGCCCATGAACAGAATGTTGTCCAGCTCCAGCGGATTGCGCGTGTCGCGATCGGCCTGGCGCGGGAATTTCTCCACTGGCATCGATTCACCGGTCATCGCCGCCTGGCTGACGAACAGATCCTTCGCACTGAGCACCCGGCAATCAGCGGGAATCATGTCGCCGGCCGAGAGTACGATCAGATCGCCCGGCACCAGTTGCTTGATCGGCAATTCGCGGCGCGGCGCGTCACGGCGCAGCACTGTGGCGGTGTTGCTGACCATGGCCTTGAGTGCATCGGCGGCCTGGTTGGATTTGCTTTCCTGCCAGAAGCGCAGCAGCGTCGACAGCACCACCATGGCGAAAATCACCACGGCGGCCTTCAGGTCTTCGGTCAGCCACGAGATCAGCGCCAACAAGGTCAACAGCAGGTTGAACGGGTTTTGGTAGCAGTGCCACAAGTGCGTCCACCCTGGCAGCGGTTGCTCGTGCTCGACTTCGTTGAAGCCGTGTTGCGCGCGCAATGCGTCGACGTCGATATCGCGCAGACCATCGCCATGACTGCCGAGGGATGCCAGCAATTGGCCGCTGTCGCAATGCGCGGCGTCGACCAGGGTGTTGGCCAGGGTTGGCGGGACTTCACGGTTGACCGTGCTGTCGTTGAGCGATTCCAGCAGCGCCAGACGACGGAAGTGCCGGGCGATGTGGCGGTTGCGCAGGAAGCCTGCGAAAAATTCCTTGAGCGTAAGTTTCATGGCTGTTGCCCCTGTGGTCAGCCGGGAAACCGTCAAGCAGGTACGACCGCACCGCTGCCGCCGGAAAAACCGGCACGGCAAGGCGTGGCGCGCCGGTCAACAAGACAGGCGTGTCGATAGGGCTGCGATCACGACGGTACGGTCGTATTCGCGCTCTGTTCAGCGTCGATGAGAAGGACGTCGAGGCATGCCCAGGACGGGCCATGCACGGGATGCCGCTGCTCGCTGTTACGGCGAGACAACGGCAGAGAAAAGGCTGCGCGTTATCTTGCCGAGCATCTGCCGGTTACCGAGACCGGCCGACAACTGTCACTCGAACAAGTACCCACTGTGGGTCTCCGCTATTGATGAAAACGCGTGGAGCTTACGCCCGCAGCAAAGCGGCTGGAAGAGGTGTTACGGGGAATGTCGCGGGTGTTCAGGAAGGGTTCAGGAATCAGTTTTTCGCTGGACTTGAAGGCCCCATCGCGGGCAAGCCCGCTCCCACAGGGATCTGCGGTGAACACACATTTTGCGTCCAGCGCAGATCCTGTGGGAGCGGGCTTGCCCGCGATGGCGGTGTGTCTGGCGCAGCAGAACTCAGCTGGCCGTCGCCAACAGCAGATCCGCCACCGAGCGCTGCCCACGGTGTCTGCCATGCTCATACAGCGAACCGGCAATCTCGTCCGCGCGGATCGGCAGCACCGACAGCAAGGTGTCGCTCAGGCCATGGCTGGCCTGGCAGAAGCCCTGCATGTAGATGCCGGCCTTGCAGCGCTCATCGGTGATCAGCTTGTAATGGCGGTCGACCTCGAACTCGCCCAGATATTCTTCCAGCGGCGCCAACAGCTTGCGATGCATCTGCCGTTCATAACCGGTGGCCAGCACCACCGCATCGTAATGCCGCACGGTGACTTCGCCGGTGGCGTTGTTGCGCACCGCCAGTTCGATACCGTTTTCGGTAGGCGTGGCGCTTTCGACCGTGGTCAGGGTGCGGAAGGCATGCCGGGCGATCCCGGAGACCTTCTGCCGATAGAAGATGCCGTAGATGCGCTCGATCAGGTCGATGTCGACCACCGAGTAATTGGTGTTGTGATACTCGTTGACCAGACGCTCGCGTTCAGCGCTGTTCTGCTGGAACACCAGGTCGGTAAATTCCGGCGAAAACACTTCGTTGACGAACGGGCTGTCATCGGCAGGCTTCAACGCCGAACCGCGCAGGATCATGTCAACCTGCACCGACGGGAACGAATCGTTGAGATCGATGAACGCTTCTGCCGCGCTCTGCCCGCCCCCAATGATCGCGATGCTCATCGGCTGATTGTTCACGCACGGTTGTCTGGCCATTTGCGACAGGTACTGCGAGTGGTGGAAAACCCGGCGATCGCCCTTCAGCGCCTTGAACGCCTCGGGAATACGCGGCGTACCGCCGGCACTGACCACCACCGAACGCGTGGTGCGCACGAATTGCTGGCCGTCGCTGCCACGGGAAATCACCCGCAACGCTTCAACCTGCTGGTTGTGCAGGACCGGTTCGATGGTCAGCACTTCTTCACCGTAACGGCTTTGCGCGGTGAACTGCCCGGCGACCCAGCGCAGGTAGTCGTTGTACTCCATGCGGCACGGGTAAAAGGTGCCGAGGTTGATGAAGTCGACCAGACGACCGTGATATTTCAGGTAGTTGACGAACGAGTAGGGGCTGGTCGGATTGCGCAGGGTTACCAGGTCCTTGAGGAAGGAAATCTGCAATTCGCTCTGGGTCGACAGGGTGTTGCCGTGCCAGCTGTAATCGGCCTGCTTGTCGAGGAACAGCACATCCAGCTCGCCGTGGATCGGGCCGCGCTCTTGCAGAGCGATGGCCAGCGCCAGGTTCGAAGGGCCGAAACCGACGCCGATCAGGTCGTGAACGATGGGCGATGCAATTGCCTGAGTCATTTCCAGTGTCCTCTGGATGAACCCCTCAACAAGGGGCAAGGAGAGCCTAAATGACCTGACCGGCCTTGAGCAGGACAGCAGATCGTCTGTTGAGTAGGAACGAGGACAAAGAAATAAAATTTAACCGTGACGGCTCAATGGGCGTCCCATTGCTTGATCCGCTGGCGGCAATGTTTCATCGCGTTGACGATGTGCTTTTCCACCAGCGCCTTGGAAATGCCCAGTTGCTCGGCGATTTCCGGGTGCGACAGACCTTCGATCTTGCGCAGTAGAAAACTGTCGCGGCACAGCGGCGACAATTCGGCCAGGGCGCGCTGGAGCATGGCGAGGCGCTGACCATGGTCGAGCGTGCTGTGCGGGGACGGGGTGAAATAGCGCTCTTCGTTGTCGAGCACTTCCAGCGATTCGACCTGGCGCAGGGCATTGCGCCGATGGCCATCGATGACCAGATTCAGCGCGGTGCGGTAGAGAAATGCGCGGGGCTGTTCGATCGGGGTTTCGCTGGAGCGTTCGAGCACCCGCAAATAGGCGTCATGCACCACATCTTCGGCAACCTGACGGTTGCCGAGCTTGGCGTTCAGGAAACACACCAGCTCTCGATAGTAGTTTTCCAACATGACTCCCGGCCGCAAACCTGCGGGTTCTGTCCTTGAGCGCACTGATCGGCGACGCCGCAAACGGCAGTAGCAAGATAGTGGCAACTTGAGAGGCGTAATTTATAGTAATTCTCATATAGATTTAAAGTAGTGTTTGGCCTTGACTGACAAATAGTCCGCTTCTATAGCTGTAACTTTGTGTGTCCGCAGTTAAATTCCGCCGCCCTTGCAACGTTTACAGGACAGCTCCCCGTGTCTGTCGCGCTCCGTGACAGCGTTCGATGCGGCCCCACCTTCTGTGCCAGCCGAACGACGGGCCGATTTCCACTGGCCGGAACCCTGCATGAAACGTCCCCGCCCTGCCCGACGCGCCCTGCTCGTAATCCTCTGTCTGATCCCGGTTGTCGGTTACGCCGCGTGGCAGATGCTGCCACCGGGTCGGGAAAAATTTGCCACCGTGCAAGTGTCGCGCGGCGATATAGAAAGCAGCGTCACCGCCCTCGGCACCCTGCAACCGCGCCGTTATGTAGACGTCGGCGCACAGGCGTCCGGGCAGATTCAGAAGATTCATGTCGAAGTCGGCGACGTGGTCAAGGAAGGCCAGTTGCTGGTGGAAATCGACCCGTCGACGCAGAAAGCCAAACTCGACGCCGGGCGTTTCTCGATCGAAAACCTCAAGGCGCAATCGCAGGAGCAGCGCGCCCAGCACGAACTGGCGCAACAGAAATACCAGCGCCAGCAAAACCTCGCGGCTGGCGGCGCGACCCGTGAAGAAGACGTGCAGACCGCCCGCGCCGAACTGAAAGCCACCCAGGCGCGCATCGACATGTTCGAGGCGCAGATCCGCCAGGCACAAGCCAGCCTGCGCAGCGATCAGGCTGAACTCGGCTACACGCAGATCTACGCGCCGATGGCCGGCACCGTGGTCGCCCTCGACGCGCGCGAAGGCCAGACCCTCAATGCGCAGCAACAGACGCCACTGATTCTGCGCATCGCCAAACTGTCGCCGATGACCGTGTGGGCCGAGGTTTCGGAAGCGGATATCGGCCACGTCAAACCAGGCATGACCGCGTACTTCACCACGCTCAGCGGCGGCAACCGGCGCTGGAGCAGTACCGTGCGGCAAATTCTGCCGGTACCGCCCAAGCCGCTGGACCAGACCAGCCAGGGCGGTGGCAGCCCGGCCAGCAGCAGCAAAAGCGGCAGCGCCCGGGTGGTGCTCTACACCGTGCTGCTGGATGTCGATAACGCCGACAACGCCTTGATGGCGGAAATGACCACTCAGGTGTTCTTCGTCGCTGACCAGGCCAAAGACGTGCTCACCGCGCCGGTGGCGGCCCTGCAAGGCAGCGCCAACGCTGACCGGCAGACTGCGCAAGTGATCGCCGCCAACGGCAAGATCGAATCCCGTGAAGTGCGCACCGGCATCAGTGACCGGCTCAAGGTGCAGATTCTCGATGGCCTCAATGAAGGCGACCATCTGCTGATCGGCCCGGCCAGCGGCAGCGGGGGTTGAATGCAAACGCCCCTGCTCGACCTGCACGACATCCGCAAATCCTACGGTGGCGGCGACGCACCACAAGTTCATGTGCTGCGCGGCATCGACCTGGCGATCCACGCCGGCGAGTTCGTGGCGATCGTCGGCGCGTCCGGCTCCGGCAAATCGACGCTGATGAATATCCTCGGCTGCCTCGACCGGCCGACTTCAGGCGAATACCGTTTTGCCGGGGAAAACGTCGCCGGCCTGGACAGCGATGAACTGGCCTGGCTGCGTCGTGAAGCCTTCGGCTTCGTGTTTCAGGGCTACCACCTGATTCCGTCCGGCTCGGCGCAGGAAAATGTCGAGATGCCAGCGATCTACGCCGGCACCCCGGCCGCCGAGCGGCATGCCCGCGCCGCCGCCCTGCTCGACCGCCTCGGTCTGGCGTCGCGCACCGGCAATCGTCCGCATCAGCTGTCCGGTGGTCAGCAGCAACGGGTGTCGATCGCGCGCGCCTTGATGAACGGCGGCCACATCATTCTTGCCGACGAACCGACCGGCGCCCTCGACAGCCACAGCGGCAAAGAGGTCATGGCGCTGCTCGACGAGCTGGCGAGCCAGGGCCATGTGGTGATTCTTATTACTCACGACCGCGAAGTGGCGGCGCGGGCCAAACGCATCATCGAAATAAGTGACGGCCTGATCATCAGCGACAGCGCGAAAGACAATCCCGACGCCCAGACCAGCGCCAACCCCGGCGCGCTACAAGCCGTCGATCTGCGCAAGCGCCTGGCCGAGGGCGCCGAAGCCACCGGTGCGTGGAAAGGCGAACTGGTCGACGCCCTGCACGCGGCATGGCGGGTGATGTGGATCAACCGCTTCCGCACCGCCCTGACCCTGCTCGGGATCGTCATCGGCGTGGCCTCGGTGGTGGTGATGCTCGCCGTCGGCGAAGGCAGCAAGCGCCAGGTCATGGCGCAGATGGGCGCGTTCGGTTCGAACATCATTTACCTCAGCGGCTCGGCACCCAATCCGCGCACGCCGCCGGGCATCGTCACCCTCGACGACGTGCGGGCGCTGGCAAGCCTGCCGCAGGTGCAGCGCATCATGCCGGTGATCGGCACCGAGGCTGGCGTGCGCTACGGCAATGCCGACCACTTGAGTTACGTCGGTGGCAACGACACCCACTTCCCGGCGATCTTCAACTGGCCGGTGGTGCAAGGCAGCTATTTCACCGAGGCCGATGAAGCCAACGCCGCCGCCGTCGCGGTGATCGGGCACAAGGTGCGCAACAAATTGCTCAAGGATGTCGCCAACCCGATCGGCCAATACATCCTCATTGAAAACGTGCCATTTCAGGTGGTCGGCGTGCTCGCGGAAAAAGGCGCCAGCTCCGGCAACTCCGACAGTGACGACCGCATCGCCATCCCCTACTCCGCAGCGAGCGTGCGGCTGTTCGGCACGCGCGATCCGGAATACGTCGCCATCGCCGCCACCGACGCCGGCAAGGTCAAGGACGCCGAGCAGGCCATCGAGCAATTGATGCTGCGCCTGCACAACGGCAAGAAGGATTTCGAGCTGACCAACAACGCCGCGATGATCCAGGCCGAGGCGCGCACGCAAAATACCCTGTCGCTGATGCTCGGTTCGATCGCCGCGATCTCGCTGCTGGTCGGCGGCATCGGTGTGATGAACATCATGCTGATGACCGTGCGCGAACGCACCCGCGAGATCGGCATTCGCATGGCCACTGGCGCACGCCAGCGCGACATCCTGCGCCAGTTCCTCACCGAGGCGGTGATGCTGTCGGTGGTCGGCGGCATCGCCGGGATCGCCTTGGCGCTGATCGTCGGCGGCGTGTTGACCCTCAGCGACATCGCCGTGGCGTTCTCATTGATCGCCGTGCTCGGCGCTTTCGGTTGCGCCCTTGTGACCGGTGTTGTCTTCGGCTTCATGCCGGCCCGCAAAGCTGCCCGGCTCGACCCGGTCACGGCCCTTACCAGTGAATGATCGATCTATGAAAGCGCGTCTCAGTGTGTTGACCATGTGCCTGATGCTCAGCGCCTGCGGCAGTCCCGTTCAGCGCCCGGACAGCGGCGTGCAGGCCCCCGCGGCCTGGCAAGCGCCGCACAGCGCCAGCATCGCCCGCAACAATCCACAGTGGTGGACGCAGTTCGGCAGCCCGCAACTCAATCGCCTGATCGAACAGGCCCGCGTGGGCAGTTTCGACCTTGCCGCGGCGGTCGCGCGCGTGCAGCAGGCACAGGCCAGCACGGTGATTGCTGGCGGCTCGTTGTTGCCGGAGGTCAAGGCCGGGCTCAATGCCAATCGGCAGAAACTGTTGCGCGGCAATGGCTACAGCCAGCTGGATGCCGACAGCAGCAACAAGGCTGTGGATTATTTTGATGCCAATCTGAGTGCCACCTACGAAATCGATTTCTGGGGCGGTAGACGGGCCTCTCGCGACAGTGCGCAATTTGCGTTGCAGGCCAGCGAATTCGATCGCGCAACCGTTGAGCTGACGTTGCTCAGCGGTGTCGCCAATACGTATGCGCAAACCTTGTCATTGCGCGAACAGCAGCGCATTGCCGAACTCAATCTTGCCAATGCGCAGAGCGTGCTGAAGCTGGTGCAGACCCGCTTTGATTCCGGCTCGGCGACAGCCCTGGAGCTGGCGCAGCAGAAAAGCTTGGTCGCCGCGCAGCAACGGCAATTGCCGCTGATACAACAACAGGCACAGGACGCCTTGATCAGCCTGGCCGCCCTGCTCGGCCAACCGGTGCAGCAACTGGCGGCCCATCAGGAATCCTTCGATCGCCTGCAATGGCCCGGGATTGCCAGCGGTGTGCCGAGCGATCTGCTCACTCATCGCCCGGACATTGCCCGCGCCGAAGCACAATTGGCTGGCGCTGCAGCCGACGTCAAGGTTGCGCGCGCAGCGATGTTGCCGGCCGTCACGCTGACCGCTCAGCTCGGTTCGGGGGCCAACCAGTTTGACGATTTGCTGCGCAGTCCTTTCTACAACCTGACGGCCGGGCTGGTCGCGCCGATCTTCAATAACGGCCGCCTGCGTGCTGAGCGCGACAAGGCCACGGCGCGTCAGCAAGAACTGCTGCAAACCTATCGCGCCGCGATCATCAACGGCTTTGCCGACGTCGAAAAAGCCCTCAACAGCATTCGTGGGCTGGATGAACAACGCCAATGGCAGAGCGAAGAACTGAATCAGGCGCAGAGCGCGTTCAACATCGCCCAAAGCCGCTATCAGGCCGGCGCCGAAGACTTGCTGACCGTGCTGGAAACCCAGCGCACGCTGTATGCGGCGCAGGACCTGAATGTGCAACTGCGGCTATCGCGGATGCAGGCGAGTATTGCGCTGTACAAAGCGTTGGGGGGTGGCTGGCAGGCGTTGTAGGTGCTTTGACTGGAAGACCGGATTCGCGAGCAGGCTCGCTCCCACCCTGGATCCATTCCTACTGAAGAACTCGATCAAAGGTGGGAGCGAGCCTGCTCGCGAAGGGCCATGGCGGGGTCTCAAGCCGACGTCTGTTTCGGCTTGAGATTGCGCGCATACCAGGGCCGTTGCGGCACGCGGCGCAACAGGCCGGAGAGTTTCTCCTGGTCCTCGCCGAAGGTGATGCGCAGGGCCAGTTTCATGGTTTCCGGATCCATCTCCACCGACCTGCCCTTTTGCAGGCCCGGCGTGGTGCTGCAGCCGTGAGTGTCCGGCCCCAGCCATGGATCAGCGATTTCCACCCAGCGCCCCGGCGCAAACCACTTCACGCCGTTGACCTCAAGGCGCGTCACCTGGCCCGGATGGAAGCGCTCGTGCGCGCGAAACCAGTCCTCGACGCGATCATCGATCCAGCCGTGAAAATGCCAGAACACCGGGTTCACATGGGATGAAAACGGGTCGCCGAGAAAATCGTTTTCCGCAGCGAACCAACGCGCGGCGAAGTCATCCAGATCCCGTGCCAGCGGCACCGGCTGACCGTTGGAAGGATCGCGCGGTACCGACGCCCAGCGCATGTGCAGCCAGTCATGCAGGCCCAGCTCCACCTCGGACCCGAACTGGCCCAGGGTCAGCTGCGACAGATACTGTGGATCGCGGTACTGCGACTCCCAGACCTGAAAATTACTTTCATAGGTCTCGGCGGTTTTCAGGTCGCTGACCCACTGGCTGTACTCATCATCTTCGGCGGCCAGCCAGGTCGGCGGCAGCGCCGTGCCGTCGTGGTTGTCGAAGTAGCGCGCGAAGCCCTGACGATCACGCACCAGCTCAGGTTGCGGCAGCGGGAAAAACGCCCACGACGGCAGATCCATCATCGAGCGCGCCGTACCGAGCATGTGCCGATGCATGAAGAAAAAGTCGATGCCGGAACCGTTACGATCCTTGTGCGCGCCGCGGGCGTCCCGCTCCTGGCCACGCGGCCCGGGCTGCCAGCCGAGGCCGCGCAGTGCGTTGCGTTTGTCCTCGGGCAGCGTGTGCCACTTGTCGCGGGTGGCGTGCCAGACCTGATGAAACAGGCGATGTTCGGGCGACACCAGCCACGCCAGCAACGGCTCGTTGAGCGGGGTGCGCTGACGGGCTTCGGGGAACAGACATTTGACCGCGACGAAGCGGTTGTCCTGCGCAGGCAGGGCCAACGATCGATCGAGGCGCTGCACGGTGCCACTGAGCGTACCGCTGCCGGCGTTGCCGAAATCGGCCCAGACCTCATCAAGGATCATGTTCAGCTGGTAAACGACACGACCGTCAGGGCCGAGCAAACGCCAGCTGAGTTTCGCCGCCTCAGCCCCGGCCAGATCGCCAAGAATTCGATAACGGGGTGTTTCATCACTGCGCAAACGCTCGGCGGTGTCGAGAAAGCCATTGACGCCTCGGCCCTTTTGGCCGATGTCGAGAAACACTTCCAGGCCTTCGCCGGGCAAGCCATCAAGGCCCGCGTCGCTGCCGACAAAGCGAATCGTCCAGACACCGCGCAAGGCATTGGCCAGGCGCTGCCCGGCCGCGTCGGCGACATCGAACGACGCCTCACCGGGGGTGATCGTCGGGTCCGGCTTCGTCCATTCACGATGCCCGAACCAAGCTGCAGGTACGGCAGCACCGGTCAACGCCAGGCCTGCCATGAACCATCGTCGAGAAATCCTCATTGCCCTACCTGTGTCAGCCCTGAAGCAGGCTTTATCCAAGCTAGAACGTTTGCTGGATCGGCAAATTTAAGCCCTTGCCCAATGATTTACCTGGCACCCCAGTGACTAAATTTCCGCGCCATCCACTCGTTCCTCCCAGATAGCAAAGGCCTCTGCGCCTGCACCTCGACGGCGAACCTGACTGAGATGGCAATGACAAAACCACGTTCGAACAAGGCTCTTTTCATCGGCCTGCCGCTGGCGCTGGCGATCAGCGCCGGCGCTGCCTTTGCGGTTTGGGACACCTGGTTCAAGGACAATCCCGGCTACCCGCACAAAGTCATGCAGCAGGCCGAAGAACTGCACGAACACATGCTTTCCTTCGACAGCCACATCACCGTCACCCAGGATTTCGGCACCACCGGCAACGAAGTCGACAAGGACGGCAGCGGCCAGTTCGACCTGGTCAAAGCCAATCGTGGGCGCCTGTCCGGTGCGGCGCTGACGATTTTCGGCTGGCCGGAAATCTGGAACGGCGCCAACGCCCCGCACAAACCCACGGCCGGTTTCGTCGATGAGGCACGCAATCAGCAAGAGGTCCGCTACAAGATCATTTCCGGCATGGTGCGTGATTTTCCCAATCAGGTCGGGATCGCTTACACCCCCGCCGATTTCCGTCGACTGCACGGCGAAGGCAAGTTTGCGATCTTCATCAGCATGCTCAACGCCTACCCGCTCGGCCACGACCTCGATCTGCTCAATCTGTGGACGGCGCGCGGCATGCGCATGTTCGGTTTCAGCTACATCGGCAACAACGACTGGGCTGACTCGTCGCGGCCGCTGCCGTTCTTCAATGATTCGCCGGATGCCCTCGACGGGCTGTCGGATCTGGGCCGGCAAGCGGTCAAACGCCTAAACGATCTGGGGGTGATCATCGATGTCTCGCAAATGTCGACCAAGGCACTGGAGCAAGTTGCGCAATTGAGCCGCACGCCGCTGGTGGCCTCGCATTCGGCACCGCGCGCGATGGTGGATATCCCGCGCAACCTCAGCGACAAGGAACTGCAGCTGATCAAGAACAGCGGCGGCGTGGTGCAAATCGTTGGCTTCTCGCAGTACCTGCGCCCGCTGACCCAAGCCACGCAGGACAAACTCAACGAACTGCGCAAGCGCTATGACCTGCCACCGTTGCCGAACCTGGCCATGGCACTGATGCCGGGCGACCCGATCATCGCCGCGTGGTCGGAGCAGAAATTTGGTGAATACGCCGGTCAGCTCTACGCAATTCTCGAGGAGGAACCGAAAGCCAGCCTCAAAGACCTCGGCGATGCCATCGATTACACCGTGCGCAAGATCGGCATCGACCACGTCGGCATCAGTTCCGACTTCAACGAAGGCGGCGGCGTCAAAGGCTGGGAGAACGTCGGCGAGATCCGCAACGTCACCGCCGAATTGCTCAGCCGCGGCTATTCCGAAGCCGATATCGCCAAGCTCTGGGGCGGCAACTTCCTGCGCGTCTGGGAGCAGGTCGAGAAATCGGCAAAACCGGCGCTGGCCGCAGCGCAGGACACCGTCAAGCCATGAGCAACCGTCGGGACTTTCTGAAGCAGGCCGGCATCCTCGCGGCGGCGCTGCCTCTGGGCGCGAGCTTGCCGAGCGTCGCCGCCACGCCGATCGCGCCACTGCCGCGCAATAAATGGGCGCAGTTGCAGCAGCTGTTCGATCAGGATCCGGAGTATCTGCACTTCTCCAACTTCCTCATCACCACGCACCCGACACCGGTGCGCGAGGCGATTGAAAGGCACCGCGCCGCGCTCGACAAGAATCCGGGACTGGCGATGGACTGGGATGTCGGCGTGATCGAACAGCGCGAACACGACGTGCGCGTGTGGGCCGGGAAATACCTGCAAGCCGATGCGACACAGATTGCGCTGACCGGCAGCACCACCGAAGGACTGACGATGATTTATGGCGGCGTGCACGTGCGCGCGGATCAGGAAATCCTCACCACCGAACACGAGCACTACGCCACCCACACGATTCTCGAACTGCGCACCGCGCGCGAAGGCACCCAGGTGCGCAAGATTCGCCTGTTCGACGATCCGCAACAGATCCGCGAGCAAGAACTGCTCGCCAGAATAGACCGCAGCATTCGCCCGCAAACCCGCGTGCTCGGCATGTGCTGGGTGCATTCAGGCAGCGGCGTGAAGCTGCCGCTCGGCGCGATCGGGGCACTGGTCGACAAGCACAACCGCAATCGCAGAGATGCCGACCGGATCATTTACGTCGTCGACGGTGTGCACGGTTTCGGCGTCGAGGACCTGAGTTTCCCGGCGATGAATTGCGACTTCTTCATCGCCGGCACGCACAAATGGATGTTCGGCCCACGCGGCACCGGCATCGTCTGCAGCCGCACGCCGCAAGTGAAGTACGTCACGCCGATCATCCCGACCTTTTCCGAGGCCGAGCATTTTTCCACGACGATGACACCGGGCGGCTATCACGCCTTCGAACATCGCTGGGCGCTGACCGAGGCGTTCCGGTTGCACCTGCAACTGGGCAAGGCCGAGGTGCAGGCGCGCATCCATGAGCTCAACAGCTACCTGAAAAAACGCCTGCTGCAGCGCCCGCAGATCGAACTGGTGACGCCGCTGAGCCCCGAATTTTCGGCCGGCTTCACCTTCTTCCGGGTCAAGGGCAAGGACAGCGACAAGATCGCCGCGCACCTGATGGCCAATCGTGTGGTGGCCGATGCCGTCGAACGCGATGTTGGCCCGGTGATCCGTACCGCACCGGGGCTGCTCAACAACGAAGCGCAGATCGACCGCCTGCTGAGCATCCTCGACCAGGCTCTTTGAGCCAGCCCATTTTTCCTTTTAGCGAGACGCGAAATGAACCCTGAGTCGCCCCGTTTTTCCCTGAACGCCCTGCCCGCACTTGTGCTCGCAGCTCTCGCCAGCGGCTTGTTGCCGAGTGCCGCTCAGGCCGCCACGCCACCGGCGCCGGGCAAAGTGTTCAAGGACTGCAAGGACTGCCCGGAAATGGTCGTGCTGCCCACGGGCACTTTCACCATGGGCACCCCGGATGACGAAGTCGGTCGCGAGCCCGACGAAGGCCCGATGCACCCGGTGACGTTCGCCAGACCTTTGGCCATCAGCCGCTTTCAGGTGCTCAAGGGCGAATGGTTCGCCTACCTCAAGGACAGCGGTTACCAGATGCCCGACGGCGACGACCGCCCGGGCCGCGCCTGCAAGGCAGGGGTCCCGGACTATCAGGGCAGTGACCCGCGCAAGCAATACACCGACCGCCACCCGGCCGTGTGCATGGACTTCGCCGAGGCCAACGCCTACGTCGCGTGGTTGTCGAAAAAGACCGGCAAACAGTACCGACTGGTCAGTGAATCGCTGCGCGAATACGCCGCGCGTGGCGGCACCAGCGGGCCGTTCCCCTTCCCCTTCGATGACGGCAAGGAATACAGCATCGCCAGGCACGCCAACACCTATGGCGCCGCCGACGGCTACAACTTCACCGCCCCGGCCGGCAGCTTCGCGCCCAATGCGTTTGGCGTGTACGACATGCACGGCAACATCTACGAATGGACGGCCGATTGCTACAACGAAAACTACGTTGGCGCACCGAGCGACGGCAGCGCCTGGCTGACCGGCAAGTGCGAGTTCAAGCGCATTCGCGGCAATGACTGGGGCGAGGCGCCGGTGTTCTCCCGCTCCGGCAACCGCAACGCGCTGGTGCCGGGTGATCGCGGCGACTGGATCGGCTTCCGGGTGGCCCGCGACCTGTAACCGTAGCGCCCGTTAAATTCAGCCCGCCTCCAGTCGTTTTACAGGTGGGCGCGATCCGTTGCGACGCGCCCCCCGCCCTCTACGCCCCGGGCGAAGCCTGCGACCGATGCCGGCTTTCGTCGTTCTTTCACGCAGGGAACCTCCATGAGCAAACCAACACGCGGAGTGATCAAAGATCTGTTCACCCTGCTCAAACCCTTTCGTCTGATTGTTATCGCCTCGACGCTGCTGGGCATGGTTGGCGGCCTGAGTGTCACGGTACTGCTGGCGACGATCAACAATGCGCTGCATGCCGAAGGCGGCCTGACCCAAAACGTCGTCACGCTGTTCGCCGGCCTCTGCCTGTTGGCGCTGACCAGTTCGATTTTCTCCGACATCGGTACCAATTACGTCGGCCAGCACATCATTGCCAAACTGCGTAAAGAGCTGGGTGAAAAAGTCCTTTCGGCGCCGATCGAGCAGATCGAGCGCTACCGCAGCCATCGACTGATTCCGGTGTTGACCCACGACGTCGACACCATCAGCGATTTCGCCTTTTCCTTCTCGGCACTGGCCATTTCCATGACGGTGACGATCGGCTGCATGGGCTATCTGGCGATGCTGTCCTGGCCGATGTTCCTGATGATGGGCGGCGCGATCGTGATCGGTACCGTCATTCAATACATTGCCAGCGGTCGGGGCATGCAGGGTTTCCGCAAGGCCCGCGATTACGAAGACGATCTGCAAAAGCACTACAACGCCGTTGCCGAAGGCGCCAAGGAACTGCGGATTCATCGTCCGCGCCGGCATCGCATGTTCGTTTCCGGCATTGCCGAAACCGCCGACAAGATCTGCGCCACCCAGGTGCGCTCGGTGAATATTTTCGTCGTTGCCAAAACCCTCGGCTCAATGCTGTTTTTCGTGGTGATCGGTCTGGCACTGGCCATGCAATCGCTGTGGCCGAGCGCCGACAAAGCGGTGATGAGCGGCTTCGTACTGGTGCTGCTGTATATGAAAGGTCCGCTGGAACACGTCATTGCCGCACTGCCGATCATTGGTCGGGCGCAGATCGCGTTTCGGCGCATCGCTGATCTGTCCGAGCAGTTCTCTTCTCCTGAACCGCATCTGCTGCTCAGTGAGCCAGCGCACCCTCCCACTACGGTGCACAGCCTGGAACTGACCAATGTGTCCTACAGTTTCCCGAGCGTCGAAGGCGCGGCGCCGTTCAAGCTGGGCCCGGTGAATCTGAAGATCGAACAGGGCGACATCGTATTCATCGTCGGTGAAAACGGCTGCGGCAAAACCACGCTCATCAAGCTGCTGCTGGGCCTGTATGCGCCACAACACGGCGAGATTCGCCTCAATGAGCAGATCGTCGATGCGCTCAACCGCGACGATTACCGCCAGTTGTTCACGACGATCTTCGCCGACTATTACCTGTTCGATGACGTGGTGCAGGGCGACACGCACATCCCCGAGGATGCGAACAAATACCTGCAGCGTCTGGAAATCGCGCACAAGGTCAGCGTGCGCGACGGCTCGTTCACCACCACCGACCTGTCGACCGGTCAGCGCAAGCGTCTGGCGCTGATCAATGCGTGGCTGGAAGAGCGTCCGGTGCTGGTCTTCGACGAGTGGGCGGCGGATCAGGATCCGACCTTCCGCAGAATCTTCTACACCGAGTTGCTGCCCGATCTGAAGCGTCTGGGCAAAACCATCATCGTCATTTCCCACGACGATCGTTACTTCGACGTTGCCGACCAACTGGTGCGGATGAACGCCGGCAAAGTGCTCACCGAGCTGCAACCTGCCTGACTGTGAAAATTCTGTAAAAAAACTGCGTTGAGTCTTTCCGGTTTTCGGAAGGCTCAACGTCTCACTTACAGTTAATAGAAATAGTTCTCAGTCAACACTTTGAAGAGTAGAAGAACAATGCCCGCACCGCACGGACTCCACCCGCTCGCCAAGGCTCTGCTGATCCGCCGTTCCTTACGTTCAACCTTGCCGGCGCTGTGCGCCATGGCCCTGACGTTGCCAATGATGGGTCAGGCGCAGGCCGCAGCCGTGGCGATCAATATTCCTGCTCAGTCGCTGGGGAGCGCGTTGCAGGAATTCGGTCGCCAGACCAATCTTCAGGTGCTGTACAGCCCGGATGAAGTGAGCGGTCTGCGCAGCGCAGCCGTCAGCGGCACGCTGGAACCGACCGCCGCCATCGGCCAGTTGCTGCAAGGCACCGGCATCGCTTACAGCATTGAGGGCAACAATGTCGCCTTGCGTTCGCGCAGCGCCAGCGGTGCGAGCCTTGATCTGGCTCCGACCAACGTTACCGCCAGCGCCGAATCGGCCTGGGGCCCGGTCGACGGGATCGTCGCCAAGCGCAGCGCCACCGGTTCGAAAACCGACACGGCGCTGAAGGAAATCCCGCAGACCATCAACGTCGTCACTCAGGACGAAATCAAGATGCGCGGTTCGCAGTCGGTCACCGAAGCCCTGCGCTACACCGCAGGCATGACCGGCGGCGGCTTCTCTGACCGGGTAAAGATTTTCGACGAGCCAACCTCGCGCGGCTTCTCGCCGACCCCGCTGTACCTTGATGGTCTGCACCTGCCTTACGGCGGCGGCAGTACCGGTGGTTCGCTGCAGATCGACCCGTACAGCCTGGAACGCATCGAAGTGCTCAAAGGCCCGGCGTCGGTCCTCTACGGCCAGAACCAGCCCGGCGGCATCGTCAACATGGTCGGCAAACGCCCGACCGCGACACCGTTGCATGAAGTGATCATCGGCGGCGGCAGCTACGACCGCAAATACGGCGCCTTCGACCTCGGCGGCCCGATCGACGATCAAGGCGAATTTCTCTACCGCCTGACCGGTGTGGTCAACGACAGCAACGCGCAGATCGACTACGCCGACCAGAACCGCATGATGCTCGCGCCGAGCCTGACCTGGCTGCCGAACGACAGCACCAGCATCACCCTGTACGGCCAGTACCAGAAAGACCGCGATACCCCGGAAGCGCAAGGCTTGCCAGCCGACGGTACCGTTTACCGTACTGCCAACGGCCGTATCAGCCGCAGCCTGTTCCTCGGCGAGCCAAGCGTGAACAAGTACGATCGCGAGCAATTCGTGGTGGGTTACGAGATCGCCCACGAGCTCAACGATGTCTGGACCCTCAAGCAGAACGCCCGTTACGCCGACGTCAACGACCGCTACGTTGCGCCGCTGCACGGCTACTCCTTCGAGCCGAACCCGAACACCGGCATTGACGATGGCAGCTACCAGACCCGCTACGGTGTGGACTGGGCGCAGCACAACCGGGTTTACGGCATCGATAACATTGCCCAGGCCAAATTCAAGACCGGCGAAGTGGATCACACCCTGTTGCTCGGCGTGGATTACTACCACTTCAACACCCAGTTCCTCGGTCGCTATGACCGCAACGGGCCACCGATCGATCTGTACAACCCGGTGTACGGCAGTGAGTTCAACTTCACCCAGCCTTACAAATGGGACAACACCGTTAAGCAAACCGGCCTCTACACCCAGGATCAGATCCGCTGGAACCAGTGGTTCGTGACCATCGGCGGTCGTTATGACTTCGCCGAAACCGATAACAAGGAACCGTTGAGCGGCACCCACTCGAACATCAAGGACGAGAAATTCACCGGTCGCTTCGGCTTTGGTTACGAGTTCGAAAACGGTCTCACGCCGTACGCCAGTTACGCCGAATCGTTCCTGCCACAAACCGGTAACGGTCTGGACGGCAAAGCGTTCGAACCGACCGAAGGCAAGCAGTATGAAGTCGGGGTCAAGTACGAACCGACGGCCATCGACGGTTTCATTCAGCTGTCGGCGTATCAGATCGATCAGAGCAACATGCTGACCAACGATCTGGGCAACCCGGGTTTCAGCAACCAGAGCGGTTCGGTGCGTTCGCGCGGCGTGGAACTGGAGGGCAAGGTCAACGTCACGCAGAACCTGCGCGTGCTGGCGGCCGTGTCGCGTAACCAGATCAAATGGCGCAGCGTCAACGACGGCCGCGAAGGTCGCACGCTGGCCATGAGCCCGCCGCTGACCGCCTCCGCGTGGGTCAACTACGACTTCGACATCTCCACGTCGCTGGCCGGTCTGGGCATGGGCCTGGGCGCCCGTTACGTGCGCAGCAGCTACGGTTCGGACTACGAGGAAGATTCGTTCCAGATTCCGTCGTACACGGTGTATGACGCCATGGTTTCCTACGACCTGGAGAAATCGCCGCTGCACGTCAAAGGCGTGAAGTTGCGCATGAACATGGAAAACCTCACCGACGAGAAATACGTCGCCAGCTGCAACAGCACGCTCGACTGCTACTACGGCGAAGGCCGTACCATGACCGCCGACGTGACCTACAATTGGTAACCCGTACTGCGCTCACAGAAACGCCGGCAAATGCCGGCGTTTTTTATTGTCTGCAACGCCTCACATCCGTTACACCGCTGCAAACACCTGCAACAGGCGCGCGGCGATGTACTGCTGCGCTTCTTCTGCCTCATCGATGATCGCGCCCATGCGCATGAAATCATGGGTCATGCCTTCGTACACTTTCAGTTCCACGTCCACACCCGCCGCCTGCAAATGCCGCGCATACGCCACGCCTTCATCGTGCAGCGGATCGCACTCGGCAAGCACCAGCAGCGCCGGCGCTACGTTCGCCGGTACCTCGGCCAGCAATGGCGAGAAACGCGGATCGAGGCGATCGCCGGCGTCACGCTGATAGTGCTGGTAAAACCACTGCAGCGATGCCTTCTCCAACAGATACCCCTCGGCATACTGCTCGATGGACGGCGTGCTGCCACTGGCATCGGTCACCGGGTAAATCAGCACCTGCAAGCGCGGCCGCACTGCGGCGTCCGCCAATTGCCCGGCGAGCACCGTGGCCAGACTGGCGCCGACGCTGTCCCCGGCAATCGCCAGACGCGTGACATCCAGCCCCAGATCCGCAGCACTCGCCAGCAGCCAGTCCCAGGCATCCCGGGCATCCTCGGCAGCTGTCGGAAAACGCCACTCCGGCGCCAGCCGATACGCCACCGACACCACCACACAATCGGCCATCGACGCCAGAGCGCGGCACAGCGAATCATGGGAATCGAGGCTGCCGACCACATAGCCGCCGCCGTGGAAATACAACAGCGCCGGGCGCCGCGCACCCACTGCCAAAGGCTGAGGACGGTAGATCCGTGCATGCAGGCGCGACCCATCGCGCACCGCTAATTGCACCTCGTCCACCCGGTGCAGGTCTTCACCGCCAGCATCCATCAACAGCGATGACTGATCGAACTGCTCACGGGCGACCGCTGGACTCAGTTCATGCATGCCGACACGTTTGCCACTGGCGCGACCATTGCCGACCAATTGCAGAAACGCGGCGATATCAGGGTTCAACGACATTCAATTCTCCAGACGCGTCGGGCGCCATACAGGCGCCCGAGCGTTTTTCAGGTTCAGTACACAGTTCAGGACATGGCTACTGGTTCAACGATCTCGCCGAGCATTTCTTCAGCCTCCAGCAGGAACGTTTCATCGCGCGGGATCTGGAAGTGCCCGCAATCGAGCCATTCACCGCCCATGCCTGGCTGTCCAAGTTGCCCTGCCAGTTCCAGCGCCTCCTCCTCACGGCCCAGCGTCCACCAGCACACCGGATTGACGTCGAGCGGCACACAGCGATCGAGTTTGCGCGACAACCGCTTGAGCCGCCGCGCCACACTGAACACATGCGCCAGCTCATCGGCGCCCAGCGCCACGTAGGTCGAAGCGCCACGTTCCGTGGCCATCGCGGCGCTGAACACAGCACGCAGATTCTGCGCGCTCTCCTCGCCCTCGATGTTCACGTCTGCTGCCTCCGGCAGGGTCACGCGCAAGAACTCGCGCAGGTCGTCGCGCCAGTCATCCACGGCCCCGATGTTGACCTTGGCCGACGGCACGAAGCTGTCGACCAGTCCGACAAACTGCACGGCCTGCCCGGCGTGCTCCAGTTGCGCGGCCATCAGCGTTGCCAGCGTTCCGCCCAGCGACCAGCCCAGCAAGTGATACGGCCCCTGCGGCTGTTTCTCGCGGATCTGCGCGACGTAATCGCTTGCCATGCTTTGCAGCGACACATCATTGAACGCCGGATCCAGGAGCATCCGTGACTGGATCGCCAACACCTGACGCCGACCGTTCAAACGGCGGGCCAGCGGCTCGTAGTCGAACACCGTGCCGAAACCGGCGTGAATGCAGAACAGCGGCGCCACAGCCTTGACCTCGGCGTTCATCGCCAACAGAGCGCAAGCTTTCCCGGCGCTGCCCTGCACACTGGCAACCAGTTCGGCGATGCTCGGTTTCTGCATCAGATCGCGCAATTTCAGGCTCAGCCCCTGCGCCTTGAGTACGCGGCTGCGTGCCACCACTTGCAGGCTGAGAATCGAATCCCCGCCGAGTTCGAAGAAGTTGTCCGTGAGGCCGACACGCTCGATTTTCAGCACGTCCTGCCAGATCTTCGCCAGGGCTTTTTCCAGCTCGGTGTGCGGCGCTACGTAGGTCTGACGCTGGGCGTTGTCCGGATCCGGCAACGCCTTGCGGTCAAGTTTGCCATTCGGGGTCAACGGCATGCGGTCGAGCAACGTCAGGTGCGTCGGCACCATGTAATCCGGCAGGCTGGCCTTGAGCTGTTCACGCAACTGCTCGCAGAAACCGTTGACCGGCGCATCGCGGCCCGCCAGCACATAGCCGAGCAGTTGCTTGCCGCTGGCCCCTTCACGCGCCACCACGGCCGCATCGCGCACGCCCGGTTGCTGCTTGAGGCGTGCCTCGATTTCCCCGAGCTCGATGCGGAAGCCGCGAATTTTCACCTGATGGTCGATGCGCCCGAGGTAGTCGAACGTGCCGTCGGCGCGCTGACGCACCAGATCACCGGTGCGGTACAGGCGGCTGCCATCGGCGCTGAACGGGTTGGCCACGAAGCGCTCGGCCGTGCCGCCGGCGCGGCCCAGATAACCACGGGCCAGTGCGCCCCCCAGGTACAACTCACCGGCAATGCCGGTCGGCAGGCCGTTGAGGTCGCGGTCGAGGACATAACCGCTGCGCTCGCCCACGACGCTGCCGATTGGCGCATACGCAGCGCCGCAACGATCGTCCGCGCCAGCCTTCCAGATCAGTGGCGTGACCACCGTTTCCGTCGGGCCGTAGCCGTTGATGATGTATTGCGGTTTGAGCGCACGCCTGGCCAGTTCGAAACTCGCCTCAGGCACCGCATCCCCGCCGAAGCAGTAAATGCGCATGGCCGGCGGGTTGCCGTGCTGTTGCGCGTGCTCGGCCAATTGTTGCAAGTACACCGGCGGGAACGCGGCCACGCTGACGCGATGCTCATGCAGCGCGTTATAGGTCTGCTCGGCAGTCCACAGGCTGTCGTCCCGCATCAGCAGGCGCGCACCGTGCGTCAGCGTGGTCAGCCAGCGTTCATGGGCACCGTCGAAGGCGAACGACATGAAATGCAATTCGCAGTCGTCCGTGCTCATTTCATAACGCTGACCGATCGCCTCGCAGTGCATCGCCAGCGCTCCGTGCGCCACGCCGACGCCTTTCGGCTGGCCGGTGGAACCGGAGGTGTAGATCACGTAGGCCAGGTTATCGGCATGCACCATCACCTGCGGCGCGACGCGCGACTGTGCGCTCAGATCCAGACCATCGAGCTCCAGCACCTGCAGGTTGTCCGGCACCGGCAGCACCTCACGCAGCGTCGAATCGCTGAGCAGCAACGCCATACCCGAATCACCCATCAGATAGCTCAGGCGCTCACGCGGATACGTCGCGTCCAGCGGCACATAGGCGCCGCCGGCCTTGAGCACCGCCAGCAGCGCAACGATCAGGTTTTCGCTGCGCGGCAGGGCCACGCCGACACGGACTTCCGGGCCGACACCCTGAGCAATCAACGCATGCGCCAAGGCATTGGTCCGCGCATCGATGTCGGCATAACTGAACGTCTGGCCGTTGAAGATCACTGCCGTCTGCTCGCCGCGTTGCATTGCCCATTCAGCGATACGCTGATGCACCACCGGCGTCTGCGCTGGCAGAGGCACCGGCGGCGTCAACAATGCCTGCGCCGTCGGCAGACCGATGCGTCCCAACGGTTGCGCGGGGTCTTGCGTCAGCGCTGCAAGCAAGCCTTCCATGTGGCTGCGAATGCCTTCCACCGTCGCCCGGTCAAAGTGCTCGCGCAGGAACATGTACTCGATCACCAGCCCTTCTTCGAGCGTGACCATCAAGTCCATCGGGAAGTTGGTCAGGCCGACGCTGTTGCTCTCGCCGAACTGCAGCGAATCATCGCGCCACTCACGCAAGGCCTGATCGATCGGGTGGTTCTCGAACACGATGATGCTGTCGAACAATGATTGCCCGGCGCGTCCGGCCCAACGCTGCACATCGGTGAGCGGGGTGTACTCACGCTCACGCATTTCCAGGTTGAAGTCCTGCAACTCGCGCAGCCACTCGCCGACTGCCTGCTCGGCCGGTACGTCCTTGATCACTGGCAAGGTGTTGATGAACAGACCGAGGATCGACTCGGACGCCGGCAGACTCGCCGGCCGCCCCGCCACCGTCGCGCCGAACGCCACGCACCGCTGGCCGCTGTAGCGGCTGAGCAGCATCAGCCACGCGCCCTGCACCAGCGTATTGAGGGTGACCTGCTGCGATTGCGCGAACGCCTTGAGTTGCTCGGTTCGGGGTTCGCCCAAACGGCTGTACAACGCTTCGTGACCCTGCCCGCTGCCGGTGCGCACCAGCGCATCGGCGAGGTAGGTCGGCTCATCGAGCAACGCCAGATGTTCACGCCAGAAACCTTCGCTGGCCTGGGCGTCCTGTTGTTGCAGCCAGTTGATGTAACGGCGGTACGGCACCGCCTCGGCCAGGGCCTGACCGGAATACTGACTGAGCACTTCGCCGATCAGCTGCGAACTGCTCCAGCCGTCGATGAGAATGTGATGATAGGTCCAGATCAGTTGATAGCTGTCCTCGCCCACCTGCACCAGCGTCAGGCGTTGCAGCGGCGGCTGGTCGAGATCGAAGCCCTTGGCCCGCTCGGCATCGGCCAGCGCTTGCAAGGCGGCGGCAGAATGATCCTGCGCACGCCAGTCGAGCACGCTGATCGGCAACGGCGCGTCGGCGAGCACGAACTGCAGCGGTTCGGCCATGTCCTGCCAGAGGAACCCGGTGCGCAGAATGTCATGGCGACGGGCGACCGCCTCCCATGCTGCCGCAAAGCGCAGCGGCTGCAGACCCTGCACCGCAATGCTCACCTGATTGATATACAGATCGGTTTGCGGCGAATTCAACCCGAGGAACAGCATGCCCTGCTGCATCGGCGACAAGCGGTACAGACCGTCGAGCTGACCGCGCGGCAAGGGCAATTGCGCGATTTGCGCCTCGCTCAGACCGTGCAACGGCATATCGATCAGGGCCGCCACCGGCGCCCGAGTGCCGGCACTGGTTTCGGCGCGCAGGGCCAGTTGTTGAATGGTCGGTTGCTGGAACAGATCTTTCGGGCTCAGCTCGATGCCCTGCGTGCGCGCACGGCTGACCACCTGAATCGAGATGATCGAGTCACCGCCCAAGGCGAAGAAACTGTCGGTGGTGCTGATTCGCTCAAGCCCCAGCACGTCTTTCCAGATGTCCACCAGCGTCTGCTCGATGGCATTTGCCGGTTCGACGTGTTGCTGCGCCGTCGAGAATTGCAGCGCCGGCAGGCGTTTGCGCTCGAGTTTACCGTTCGGGCTCAGCGGCATTTGCGCCAGCCACACGCGGTGCGCCGGCACCATGTAATCCGGCAGGCGTGCGCCCAGCCAGCTCGACAGGTCGTCGTGCAGCCCGGTGCGCTGCGACTCGCCGGCGTCAACGATCGCCGGATCATTCGGCACCAGATACGCCACCAGTTGCTGGCTGCCCAAAACCTCGCGGGCGACCACCACGGCTTCGCGCACGGCGGCATGTTCGAGCAGGCGCGCTTCGATTTCGCCGAGTTCGATGCGCAAGCCGCGCAGCTTGACCTGATGGTCGATACGCCCGACGTATTCGATCACTCCGTCAGCGCGATAGCGCGCCAGGTCACCGGTGCGGTACAGGCGCTCGCCACGGCCAAACGGGCTGGCAACAAAACGCTCGGCGCTGAGCCCCGGGCGATGGTGATATCCACGCGCCAGACCGACCCCGCCCAGGTACAGCTCACCGGCGACACCGATCGGCAACGGATTGAGGCCACTGTCGAGAATGAACGTCGACAGGTTGGCGATCGGCTGACCAATCGGCACCGCGTCAACGCCTTCGTCACGGCAGGTCCAATGGGTGACATCGATGGCTGCCTCGGTCGGGCCGTACAAGTTATACAAACCGGCGCCAGGCAGTTTCGCGAAGACCTGCGCCTGCGCGTCCACTTGCAGCGCTTCACCGCTGCACACGATGCGGGTCAGGCTGGTGCAGCTCGACACATGGCCGTCCTGCAAGAACGCCTGAAGCATCGAAGGCACAAAGTGCAGCGTGGTCACCCGGTGCTCGTTGATCAAGGCGATCAGTCGGGCAGGATCGCGGTGATCGCCCGGTGCTGCCACCACCAGCCGCGCGCCGGTCATCAGGGGCCAGAAGAACTCCCACACCGACACGTCAAAGCTGAACGGGGTTTTCTGCAGCACGGTGTCTGCCGCCGTCAGCGCGTAAGCCTGCTGCATCCACAGCAACCGGTTGGTCAGCGCGCGATGCGCGTTGCCGGCACCTTTGGGCATGCCGGTCGAGCCCGAGGTGTAAATCACGTAAGCCAGGTTACTGGCGTCGCAGGCCACCTGCGGATTGTGCGTGGGCTGCGCCGCGAAGTCAGCGCCGTCAGCCGCCAGGCACAACGTCTGTACGTGGTCGGGAATCGGCAGATCCGCGAGCAGAGGCGCCTGCGTCAGCAACTGGTCTATGCCGCTGTCGGCGATCATGTAGCTCAGGCGATCACGCGGATACTGCGGATCGAGCGGCACATACGCGCCACCGGCCTTGAGAATCGCCAGCAAGCCGACGACCATTTCCAGGCTGCGCTCGAGCGCAATGCCCACCAGCACATCCGCGCCGACACCCCGTGCGATCAACGCATGGGCGAGCTGGTTGGCTCGGACATTGAGCTGTTCGTAACTCAGCGTCTGTCCGGCAAAGACCAGCGCCGGGGCGTGCGGGGTGCGTGCGGCCTGCGCTTCGATCAAGCGGTGAACGCCTTGTTCGAGCGGGTAGTCGATGGCGGTAGCGTTCCACTGTTCAACCATCACGCTGCGCTCGGCAGCGTCAAGCAGATCCAGCGTGCCCAGCCGGGTTTCGCCCGACTGCACCATCTGCTGCAACAGGTTGTGCAGTTGCGCGCTGAGGCGTTCGATCACCGAGTCGGTGAACTGCCCGCGCTGATAGCTGTAATGCAGGGACAATTCATCGCTGACATTCACCGCCAGCGTCAGCGGGTAGTTGGTTTGCTCGTGGTTGTTGACCGCGCCGAAGCGCAGTTCCTGCGGCGCGCCCTGCTCCAGCGCCTGCGACACCGGGTAGTTTTCGAACACCAGAATGTTGTCGAACAGCGCTTCACCGCTCTGCCCGGCCCAGCGCTGGATATCGAACAACGGCGTGTGCTCGTGCTCGCGCAGGCCGATGTTTTGCGCCTGCACGCTTTGTAACCACTGACCGACGCTGTGTTCCGGGCGCGGGCTGGCGATCACCGGCAAGGTGTTGATGAACAGGCCGATCTGTTGCTCGACCCCTTTGAGCTCGGTCGGACGCCCCGCCACCGTCGCGCCGAACGCGACGCTGGCGTGCCCGGTCAGGCGCTGCAACAGCAGCAGCCAGGCCGCTTGAATCAGGGTGTTGAGGGTGACTTTCTGCTGCCGGGCAAATTCGCCCAGACGTCGGGTTTGCCCGGCATCGAGGAAGCGATACAACTCACCATGGCCGTCACGGGACTCATCGCCAATGTGCGACTGAATCGCCTGCGCCAGACGGGTCGGTTCCTGCAGACTGGCCAGTTGTGCCGTCCAGTAATGCTCACTGACCTGCGCGTTCTGACGTTGCAGCCACTCGATGTAATCGCGATACCGCCCGGCCAGCGCCGGCACGGTTTCCCCGGCATAACGCTGGAGGACTTCGCCGAGCAACTGCGAGTTGCTCCAGCCGTCCATGAGAATGTGATGGTTGGTGTAAATCAGGTGGCAGCGCTGCTCGTCAAGACGCACCACGACCATGCGCAGCAGCGGCCCCTGGCCCAGGTCGAAACCTTGCGCCTGCTCGGCCGCGGCCAGCGTATCGAGCTCATTCTGGCAATCACCGCGCTCGCGCCAGTCGAGCACGCTGAACGGCATCTGCAGTTGCTTGTGCACCACCTGGACGGCATGTGCCAGTTCACCCTGCCAGACAAAACCGGTGCGCAGGATGTCGTGGTTATCCACCGCCGCTTGCCAGGCGTGCTGGAAGCGTTGCGGGTCGAGTCCTTCGACATCGAGGCGAACCTGGTTGATGTAGTCACCGCTCGCCTGCTCATAGAGGCTGTGGAACAACATGCCTTGCTGCATCGCTGACAGCGGGTAGATATCGGCAATCTGCTGCGCCGCAACCGGCAAACCGTCGAGTTGCGCCTGCGTCAGGCCGGCCAGCGGGAAGTCCGATGGCGTCAGGCCCGCCACGCCCGGCCTCAGGCAATGATCAATCAGCAATGCCAGTTCTTCGGCGTATTCAGCGGCCAGACGCTCGATGGTGTCGTTGTCGAAGCGCTCTGTGCTGAACGTCCAGCCAACGCTCAATTCACCGCCATACACCTGACCGTTCAAGGTCAGCCAGTTGCCCATCGGTGCGTCCGGGCTTTGATCCACGCCGGCGTTATCCGGCGCTGGCGCAAACAGTGCGCCGTCATCCGCGGCAAAACTGCCGTCGAACTGGCCGAGGTAGTTGAAGGTAATGCGCGGCGTCGGCAAGGCGCGCAGGCTCGCTTGGGCCTGAGCATCACCGAGGTGGCGCAGTGCGCCGAAACCGATGCCTTTGCCAGGGATGGCGCGCAGTTGTTCCTTGATCTGTTTGATCGACTCGCCCGCTGTCGCCGCCGGGGTCAGGCGCACCGGGAACATCGAGGTGAACCAGCCGACAGTGCGGCTCAGGTCAACGCCGTCGAACAGGTCTTCGCGACCGTGTCCTTCAAGCTGAATCAGCGTCGACGCCTGACCGCTCCAGCGCCCGATGACCCGCGCCAGCGCCGTCAGCAGCAGATCATTGACCTGCGTGCGATACGCCGCCGGGGCTTCTTGCAGCAGTTGTCGGGTCAATTGCGCGTCGAGTCTGGTCTGCACGGTGTGCGCCAGTCGGTTGTGCTGACCGGCATCGATGTTTTTACACGGCAGATCAGTGCTGACATCGCGCAGGCAGGCCTGCCAGTACGCCAGCTCTTGTTGCAAGGCCGCGCTTGTGGCGTAGCGTTGCAAGTGCTCGCTCCAGTCCTTGAAGGCGCTGGTTTTCGCCGGCAGTTTCAGTGGCTGAGCGTCGAGCAATTGCTGATAAGCGTTTTGCAGATCCTCCAGCAGAATCCGCCACGACACGCCGTCGACTACCAGGTGATGGATCACCAGCTGCAAGCGCTGCGTGCCGTCGGCCAGCGTCGCCAACACGGCGCGCAGCAATGGACCGTTGTGCAAATCGAGGCTGCGCTGTGCGCGGTTGCCCAAGGCTTCCAGCGCCGGCGCATCGGCGACACGCTCTTGCCACAACAGATTGTGCGGCAGGTCTTCGACCGCGCGGTGTTCGGCCTGCCACACGCCATCGCGCTCGCTGAAGCTCAGGCGCAGGGCATCGTGATGGGCGACCAGCGCACGCAACACCTGCTCGACTTTGTCCGCGTCCAGGGGCTCACGGGGTTTGAGCAGCACGGACTGGTTCCAGTGGTGACGCTCAGGGATTTCATCGTCGAAGAACTGCTGTTGAATCGGCAACAGCCGGGCCACGCCGGTCACGGCTTGCTGATCGATGGACGATGCGTCATCGGCCCATTGCGCGACGTGTGCCAGACGTTGAATGGTCTGATGCTGGAACAGGTCTTTGGGGTTCAAACGAATCCCGGCCTGACGCGCACGGCTGACCACCTGAATCGAAATGATCGAGTCGCCGCCGAGTTCGAAGAAGTTGTCGTTCAGGCCCACTTGCGGCAGTTTCAACACGTCTTGCCAGATCGCCGCCAAACGCTGTTCCAGCTCGCTTTGCGGCGCCTGCCAAGGCTGTTGTGCCTGACTTGCATCCGGCGCTGGCAGCGCGCTGCGGTTGAGTTTGCCGTTTGCCGTCAGCGGTAATTGCGCGAGCAGCAACAGATGCGCCGGAATCATGTGGTCCGGCAGGTTGGCCTTGAGTTCGGCACGCACGCGATCGCGCCATTGCGTCTGTTGCGTAGCGCTGGCGTCGAGCAACGCCTCGTCGTTCGGCACCAGATACGCAACCAGCTGCTGGCCGCTGAGGCCGGGCTGCGCGAGTACAGCGGCCTGGCGCACGGCGGTCTGTTCGAGCAGTTGTGCTTCGATTTCACCCAGCTCGATGCGGAAGCCGCGAATTTTTACCTGATGATCGATACGCCCGATGTATTCGATCACGCCGTCGGCGCGATAACGCGCCAGGTCACCGGTGCGGTACAGACGACCGCCGTCAGCGGCAAACGGATCGGGAATAAAGCGCAGTGCCGTCAGATCGGCACGGTTCAGGTAACCGCGCGCCAGGCCGGCGCGGCCGACGTACAGCTCACCGATGCAGCCCTTGGCCACCGGGTTGAGGTCGCCATCGAGCAAGTACCACGACAAGTCGCCAATCGGTTCACCGATCGGGCTGCTTGCGTCGCGCTGCAAGTCGGCCATCGACAAAGGTCGGTAGGTCACGTGGACGGTGGTTTCGGTGATGCCGTACATGTTGACCAGTTGCGGCGCCTGATCACCGAAACGCTCGAACCACGGCCGCAGGCTCTTGACCTCCAGCGCCTCGCCGCCAAATACCACGTAGCGCAGCGCCAGTGGTTGCGCGGCGTGCTCCGGGGCACAGGCCACTTGCATCAGTTGCTTGAATGCCGACGGCGTCTGGTTGAGTACGGTGACGCCGGCGCGGCTGAGCAAGGCCAAGAAATCTTGTGGCGAGCGGCTGACCTCGTAAGGCACCACCACCAGTTTGCCGCCGTACAGCAGCGCACCGAAGATCTCCCACACCGAGAAGTCGAACGCGTAGGAATGGAACAGGCTCCAGACGTCTGAAGGGCCGAAACCGAACCAGGCATCCGTGGCGGCGAACAGCCGCAACACATTGCGATGCGCGAGCAAGGTGCCCTTCGGCTGACCGGTCGAACCCGAGGTGTAAATCACATACGCGAGGTTGTCGGCGCTCATCAGCACTTGCGGATTGCGTTCGCTGTAGCCTTCAAGGCCATCTGGCTGATCCAGCATCAGGCTACGCACGCAATCGGGCACCGGCAGGCGCGCGAGCAGATGACTTTGGGTCAACAGCAACGCAATGCCGCTGTCGCCGATCATGTAGCTCAGACGTTCTTGCGGGTAGCTCGGATCCAGGGGCACGTAAGCGCCGCCGGCCTTGAGAATCGCCAGCAGGCCGACCAGCATGTCGAGGCTGCGCTCCACCGCCAGGCCGACGCGCACGTCCGGGCCGACGCCACTGGCGATCAGCTGGTGGGCCAATCGGTTCGCGCGAGTGTTGAGCTCACCGTAGCTCAGTGATTGCTCGGCGCACGTCACGGCAACCGCCTGCGGTGCGCGCGCCGCCTGCGCTTCGATCAACGAGTGCAGGCATTGCTCGCTGGGGAAATCGGCCACCGCCGGGTTCCATTGGCGCAAGGTCGCCGCGCGCTCGGTAGCGTCCTGCAGCGGCAAATCAGCGATACGCTGGCCGCTGTCGGCAACGATGCCGTGCAGCAGATTTGTCCAATGGCCAGCAAAACGCGCCATGGTTTCAGCATCGAACAGGTCTGTGGCATAGGTCAGTTCAGCCCAGACGTTGTCGGCCGATTCAAACGTGTCGAGGGTCAGGTCGAACTGCGCGGTGTGCGAGACCCAGTTCAAGCCTTCGATGGCCAGCTTCGGCAAGCGTGTCGCGCCCTGCTCCCGACGGGCCTGGCTCTGGTGGTTGTGCAGCACCTGGAACAGCGGCGCATGACTCAGGCTGCGCTCCGGTTGCAGCGCGTCGACCAGTTGTTCGAACGGCAGATCCTGATGAGCCTGCGCGCCGAGCACGGTATTTTTCACTTGCTGCAACACGCTGCGGAACGTCTGTTGGCTGTCGAATTGGGCCTTGAGCACCTGCGTGTTGACGAAGAACCCGATCAAGCCCTCGGTCTCGACCCGGTTGCGGTTAGCCACGGGCACGCCGACGCGAATCTCGGCCTGACCGCTGTAGCGATGCAGCACGGTCTGGAATGACGCCAACAACACGGCGAACAGCGTGACATGTTCGCGCTGCGCAAGGTCCTTGAGGCCCGCCGCCAGTTCTGCGCTCAGTGGAATGTCCTGACGAGCGCCGCGATAGCTTTGTTCGGCCGGGCGCGGACGGTCGGTCGGCAGCTCCAGCAACGGCTGGTCGCCATCGCCCAATTGTGCCGTCCAGTAATTCAACTGCCGTTCCCGCTCACCGGCATCCATCCACTGACGCTGCCACACCGCATAGTCGGCGTATTGCACCGCCAGCGTCGGTAATGCGGCAGTCCGGCCCAGAGTGTGGGCGGCATACAGGGCGACCAGTTCGTCGATCATGATGTTCATCGACCAGCCATCGCAGACGATGTGATGCAAGGTGATGGTCAGCGCGTGGTCATCCGCAGCCAGGCGCAGCAGTTTGACCCGCAACAACGGGCCTTGCTGCAGGTTGAACAGCTGCCGGGTTTCTTCAGCGACCAGCGCTTGCAGAGCGTCGTCTTCGACGTTACCGACATCCTGCACCTGCAGATCCAGCGCCGCCTCGGCCTGAATCACTTGCAGGGTCTGGCCCTGTTCTTCCACAAAGCAGGTGCGCAGCGATTCGTGGCGGGCGATCAAGGCATCGAAGCTGCGTTGCAACGCCGGCAGATCCAGTTCGCCGCGCAAACGCAAAGCGGCCGGAACATGGTAGGCGGTGCTGCCCGGTTCGAGTTGCCAGAGGAACCATTGACGTTCCTGAGCGTAGGACAATGCCAGCGGTTGCAGCCGAGGCAACGCGATCATCGGCGGCTGCCGGTGTGCCTGTTCGACGCCCAGTGCCGCGACGAAATCGATCAGCGTGCTGTGTTCGAACAAGGTGCGCAGCGGTACTTGTACGTTGAGTGCCTGGCGCACCCGCGACACCACTTGCGTGACCAGCAACGAGTGACCGCCCAGTTCGAAGAAGTTGTCGCTCAGGCCCACCTGCTCAAGTTTGAGCACCGCCTGCCAGATCTCGGCGACCGTATGCTGGGTGGCGGTTTGCGGTGCGAGATAAGTTGATTGCAACTGACTGGCGTCGGGCGCCGGCAAGGCTTTGCGGTCGACCTTGCCGTTGGGGGTCAGCGGCAATTGCGCGAGGAACAACAGGTGCGCGGGCACCATGTATTCCGGCAGTTCAGCCTTCAGGCTGGTTTTCAGCGCCGCGCGCAAATCGGCGTGCGCCGCATCGCTGTCGGCCGGCACAACATAGCCGACCAGCTGCGCACCGGTCGGGCCTTCCTGCGCCACCACGATGGCTTCGCGCACGCTGTCCAGCGCAAGCAAGCGTGCTTCGATTTCGCCCAGCTCGATACGGAAACCGCGAATTTTTACTTGATGGTCAATGCGCCCGATGTATTCGATCACGCCTTCGGCGCGGTAGCGGGTCAGGTCGCCCGTGCGGTACAGACGCGCACCGTTTTTCGCGAAAGGATCCGGCACGAAGCGTTCAGCGGTCAGACCCGGACGCTGCAAATAACCGCGCGCCAGGCCCTCGCCACCGATGAGCAATTCGCCCGGCGCGCCGAGCGGATTCAGTGCAAGGTCGCTGCCGAGGATGTACAGCGCCGTGTTAGCGACGGGCGTGCCGAGGAACGGCCGGCTGTTGTCCGCGCTCAGCGCATGTTGCGCCGACCAGATCGTGGTTTCGGTCGGGCCATACAGGTTCCACACCCTTGGCGTCAGCGCCAGCATGCGCGTGGCCAGTTCCTGCGGCAGCGCTTCACCGCCACAGAGGAATGTGCGGCCGTTGAGCAGCTCCGCGTGCTCGTTGTCGAGCAGCATGCGCCAGGTCGACGGCGTGGCTTGCAGAATGCTGACGGCGTGGCGTTCGATCAGTTCGAGCACCGCTTGCGGATCCTGATGCACGTCCTTGCCGGTCAGCACCACGCAGGCACCGGCGAGCAGCGGGGCGTAGATTTCCAGAGCGAAAATATCGAACGAGAAAGTGGTCAGCGACAGCATGCGATCCGCAGCGGCAATGCCTGGCTGCTCGATCATGCTCGCGACAAAATTGCTCAGCGCCGCGTGGCGCACCATGACGCCTTTCGGTTTACCGGTGGAACCCGAGGTGTAGATCGTATAGGCCAGATGTTCGCCGTTGACGGCAACCTCCGGCGCGGTCTGTGGATACGCGGCCAGCCGCTCGGCTGGCTGATCGAGCAGCAGGGTTTGCACACCCGGCGGGATCGGCAACTGCGCCTGCAAGTGCACCTGGGTCAACAGCAACTGCAGGCCGCTGTCCTCGATCATGTAGGCCAGCCGATCCTGCGGGTACGCCGGATCCAGCGGCACATACGCGCCGCCAGCCTTGAGGATGGCCAGCAGGCCGACAATCATCTCCACACTGCGCTCGACCGCGATGCCGACCAGTCGGTCCGGGCCGACGCCCGCCTCGATCAGCTTGTGCGCCAGTTGATTGGCCCGCGTTTCCAGCTCGCCATACGTCAACGCGTCTTCGCCAATGATCAGCGCGGTCGCGTCCGGGGTTTGCTGCGCCTGCAAGGCAAAAGCCTGGTGCACGCATTCGGCGTTCGCGGCGAGATCGGCAACACGCAACCAGTCTTGCAGCAGCACCTTGTGCTCGCGGTCCTCCAGCAACGGCAGTTCGCCGATGCGTTGAGTCGGCGCAGCGACAATGCCTTGCAGCAGGTTCTGCCAGTGACGCGCCAGACGCTCGATGGTGTCAGGCTTGAACAGATCGGTGGCGTACGTCAGTTCCGCCGCCACGCCGTCGCTGGACTCGTAGGTGCCCAGCGTCAGGTCGAATTGGGCCGTGCGGCCTTCCCAGACAACGTCTGCGACGCTCAGGTGCGGCAACTGCCGCTGGCTCTGCCGCTGGGTTTGCTCGTTGACCGCCTGATGGTTGTACATCACCTGGAACAGCGGACTGTGGCTGAGGCTGCGCTCCGGTTGCAGCGCTTCGATCAGTTGCTCGAACGGCAGATCCTGATGCGCCTGGGCGGCCATTGCGGCCTGTTTGACCTGGGCCAGCAGCTGGTTGAACGGCAGTTGGCCGTGCACCTCGGCGCTGAGCACTTGCGTGTTGACGAAAAAGCCGATCAGCCCTTCCGTTTCCACGCGGTTGCGGTTGGCGGTCGGCACACCGACACGGATCTGCGACTGCCCGCTGTAGCGATGCAGCAAGGCCTGGAATGACGCCAGCAACAGCATGAACAGGCTCGCGCCCTCACGTTGCGCCAGTTGCTTGAGCGCATCGGCCAGCGCCGACGGCAATTGCAGATCGAGGCGCGCCCCGCGGAAACTTTGTACCGCTGGACGCGGCTGATCGATCGGCAACTCCAGCACCGGTTGCTCGCTGCCCAGGATTTTCACCCAGAAAGCCAACTGCCGCTCACGCTCACCGGCTTCCAGCCAGTGGCGCTGCCAGATCGCGTAGTCGGCGTATTGCACGTCCAGTGCCGGCAGGGTCAGCGATTGGCCGCTGGTGTCGGCGGCGTAATGCTGGATCAGCTCGCCGACCAGCACTTGCATCGACCAGCCATCGGAAATGATGTGGTGCTGGATCAACGCCAGCACGTGATCGTCTTGCGCCACCTGCAAGAGCGCCACGCGCAGCAACGGCCCGTGCTGCAAGTCAAACGGAAGCGAGGTCTGGGCTTCGACGAACGCCTTGATGCAGGCTTCGACACCGCCGGCGTCCAGGCCTTGCGGCAATGGCTCGACGCCGATGCTCAACGGCATGTGCGGATGAATCACCTGGCAAAACGTTTCGCCCTGCTCGGCGAAGGTGGTGCGCAAGCTTTCATGCCGCGCGACCAGGGCATTGAAGCTGCGCTCCAGCGCCGCGACGTCCAGTTGCCCTTTGAGGCGCAAGGCGCTGGGGATGTGATAGGCGCTGCTGTGCGGGTCCATTTGCCAGAGGAACAACTGGCGTTCCTGCGCATACGACAGAGGAATTGCCGCGAACCCGGAACGCGTCTCCGGGATCGGCAGATTGGCCGGCGAGACGCCCTCTTCGAGCATCTTCTCCAGGTACAGTTTGCGTTTGTCCAGCGGCAGAGTGATAAAGCGCTTGGCTACCCTCAAAGCAACACTCTTGTCCATCAGACTTCCTCCATATCGTCAAGCAGGGCTTCCAGCTTGCTCAGTTTCTGTTCATTGATTGCCCCGCCTCCTGTATCGAGTCGAGCGACAAAATCGCTCAGGACGGGGTGCTGGAATAACAGTTGCGGGGTCAGCGTCAGGCCCAGTTCAAGGGCGATGCGCGACACCACGTTGACCGCCAGCAGCGAGTGCCCGCCCAGTTCGAAGAAGTGATCATGCAAACCGATGCGTTCAACCTCGAGCACTTGCTGCCAGATCGCCGCGACCTGTTGCTCAAGCTCACTCTGCGGCGCGACATACGCGGCCTGCATCTGGCTGGCATCGACCGCCGGCAAGGCCTTGCGGTCGAGTTTGCCGTTGGGGGTCAGTGGCAACTGCTCAAGGAACAGCAGGTGCGCGGGAATCATGTAGTCAGGTAACGAAGACTTGAGGCCAGTCTTTAGTCCGTCGCGCAGTTGCCGCTGCGCTTCGCCGTCGTACAGATTCAGTGGCGCGGCGACCACGTATGCCACCAGTTGCGCGCCCGCCTCGCCTTCAACCGCGAGTACAGCGGCTTCGGTAACCGCTGGCTGAGCGAGCAATCGCGCCTCGATCTCCCCCAGTTCGATGCGGAATCCCCGAATTTTCACCTGATGGTCGATGCGGCCCAGGTACTCGAGATCGCCGTGTTCGCGTTCACGAATCAGGTCGCCGGTGCGGTACAGCCGCTCGCCATTGCCGCCCAACGGGTTGGGCACAAAGCGCTCGGCGGTCATCGCTGCACGCCCCAGATAGCCGCGCGTGATGCCGGCACCGGACAGGTACAGCTCGGCCGACACCCCGTGCGGCACCGCTTGCAGATCGGCATCGAGCAGATGGCTGGCGCTGTGCGTGAGGGCACGGCCGATGCGTGGCTGACCGCCAGCGGCGCGGCGCGTCCAGGTCGAATAGGTGGTGTCTTCCGACGGCCCATAAAGGTCGTAAACGTGCTCGACCGTCGATTGTTGATACAGCGCGTCGACCAGCCCCTGCTTGAGCGGTTCACCCGCCAGATTGATGATCCGCACGCTGGCGGGAATCTGCCCGGCACGCTGCAGTGCAGCGATGGCCGACGGCACCGTGTTGATCAGGCGCACCTGATCACGCGCCGGCAGTTGCGGCAGCTCCAGTGCGTTGCGCGCGATGATCACCGACCCGCCGTTGGCCAATGTGACAAACAGCTCCCACACCGAGAGGTCGAAGCACACCGAGGTCGACGCCAGCACACCTTGAATGTCGTCGCGGCTGTAGACCCTGGCTGACCAGTCGATCAGCGCCATGACGTTGCGATGAGCAATGGCCACGCCTTTGGGTTTGCCGGTGGAACCGGAGGTGTAGATCACATAGGCCAGGTTGTCTGGCTGCACCCGCGTTTGCGGCGCATCCGTCGGGTAGCCGTCGAGCGACAATTGATCCATCAGCAATATCCGGGTTTCGCCCGGCACGCTCAGGCTCGCGGCAACGGCTTGCTCGGTCAGGAGCACCCGCGCACGGCTGTCTTCGAGCATGTAAGCGACGCGATCGGCCGGGTAATCCGGATCCAGCGGCACATACGCCCCACCCGCCTTGAGCACCGCCAACAGCGCCACGAGCAACTGCGCGGAACGCGGCATCGCCACGCCCACGCGCACCTCCGGGCCGACGCCGAGTTCGATCAGCTTGTGCGCCAGACGGTTGGCCTGCGCGTCCAGTCCGGCGTAGCTCAGTTGCGCAGTGCCGAAGGTCACCGCCAGGGCATCCGGCGTCGCCGCTACCTGGCGAGCGATGCCTTGATGGATGCACAGTGGCGTGGCGAAAACGCTGGCCACGGTCGGGGTTGGCTCGGTCAGCGTCAATTCACTGAGCGAGCGTTCGCCGGTCGCGCTCATCTGGCTGAGCAAGTGCTCAAGATGCGCGCCCAATTGCGCCACACTGGCGGCAGCAAAGTGGTCGCGCTGGTAACTGAAATGCACCGAGAGCTCAGCGCCCATGTGCACCAGCAATGTCAGTGGATAGTTGGTCTGCTCATGGTTGGTCACCGCGCCGAAGCGCAGACCTTGCGGCGCGCCTTGCGCCAGTGCCTCGGCAATCGGATAGTTTTCGAACACCATCAGGCTGTCGAACAGCGCGTCACCGCCCTGCCCGGCCCAGCGCTGAATGTCCGCCAAGGGCGTGTGCTCGAATTCGCGCAGTTGCAGATTCTGCGCCTGCACCGCTTGCAACCACCCGGCCAGCGTTTGTTGCGCTTGCGGCGCGCCAATCACTGGCAGGGTGTTGATGAACAGACCGATCTGCTGCTCGGCACCCGGCAAATCCGCCGGACGCCCGGCGACTGTTGCGCCGAACGCCACGCAATGCTTGCCGGTGTAGCGCTGCAACAACAGCAACCACGCGGCTTGCACCAAGGTGTTGACGGTGACTTTCGAGGCGCGGGCAAACTCGCCAAGACGTCGGCTCAGATCAGCGTCGAGTCGCTGGAAATGATCGCCGTAACCGACCTGCGCAAGGCCACCGTGAGGCCTGGCGATGGCGTCGGCCAGACGTGTCGGCTCTTGCAGATCAGTCAGTGCAGCCTGCCAATACGTTTGCGCAAGCGCCGCGTCCTGACCCTGCAACCAGTCAATGTAATCGCGATAACGCCCGCTCGGCCGCGCCACGGCTTCACCGCGGTAGTGCTGCAACACTTCGCCGAGCAACTGTGCGCTGCTCCAGCCGTCCATCAGGATGTGATGGTTGGTGTAGATCAGGTGATGCCGGTCGGCAGCCGTGCGCACCAGGACCAGACGCATCAGCGGTGCCGCGCGCAGATCCAGACCTTGCGCGCGCTCCTGCGCCGCGAGGGCTTGCAGCGCCGCGTCCAGATCCGCCCGAGCGCTCCAGTCGAGCACGCGGAACGGCACGTCGAGCTGGCGCTGGACCACCTGCACCGGTTGCTGCAGATCGCCCTGCCAGAAAAACCCGGTGCGCAGAATGTCATGGGCATCGATCACCGCTTGCCATGCCGCCCGGAAGCGCTGCGGATCGACGCCATCGACGTCCAGCCGCATCTGGTTGATGTAGTCGCCAGCGCCCTGTTCGAGCAAGGTATGGAACAACATGCCCTGCTGCATTGGCGACAGCGGGTAGATGTCAGCGACGGATTGCGCTTGTGGCACCAGCGCGTCCAGTTGCGCCTGAGTCAACGCGGCCAACGGGAAATCCGACGGCGTTACGCCACGATTGGCGCTGTCGCAGCAGTGGGCAATCAGCGCGGTGAGTTCTTGCAGGTATTCGTCGGCCAGACGCTGGATCGTCGCCGGGTTGAACATCTCGCGGCTGAAGGTCCAGCTCAGGTCGAGTTCGCCGCCGAAGACTTTGCCGTCCAGCGCCAGCGGGCTGCCCAGGGGGCCGGCCAGGTTGACCTCTGCCCCGCCCGACTCGCTGGTCGGTACGAACAAGGCGTCGGCGCCGGCATCGAAGCTGCCGTCGAACTGGCCGAGGTAATTGAAGGTCAGGCGCGGTTGCGGCAAGGCTTGCAGCGCTTGTTGCGCAGCGGCGTCGCCAAGGTGCGCAAGAGCACCGAAACCGATGCCTTTGTCGGGGATCTCGCGCAGCTGTTCCTTGATCTGTTTCAGCGAGGCGCCGAGGTCGGCAACCGGTGCCAGGCGCGCCGGGAACACGCTGGTGAACCAGCCGACAGTACGGGTCAGGTCGACGTTGTCGAACAGGTCTTCGCGGCCATGGCCTTCCAGTTGCACCAGCACACTGTCTGCGCCGGTCCAGCGCACCATCACCCGTGCCAGTGCGGTCAGCAGCAAATCGTTGACTTGCGTGCGATAGGCCGCCGGCGCTTCCTGCAACAGCTGCCGGGTCAGGGTTTTGTCCAGCTGCATACGGATCGATTGCGCCTGATCATGTCGCTGACCACCGTGCGGGTTGTCCCAGGGCAATTGACTCGGGGCCCCTTGCAGCTGTTGCTGCCAGAACCCCAGTTCGGTCTGCAACGACGCGCTCGCGGCGTAGTCTTGCAGCGCCTCGGCCCAGGCCTTGACGGCACTGGTCCTGGCCGGCAACTGCACGGCCGCGCCGCTCAGAATCTGCCGGTAAGCGCTTTGCAGGTCTTCGAACAGAATCCGCCACGACACGCCATCCACCACCAGGTGGTGAATCACCAGCAACAGCCGTTGCGTGCCGTCAGCAAGCTTTGCCAGCACCGCGCGAATCAGCGAGCCGTCACTCAGTTGCAGACTGCGCTGGGCCTGATTGCCCAGCACTTCAAGCGCCGCCAGATCAGCGACCTCGGCTTGCCACAGAACGGTTTCGCCCGCTTGCGTTGCGACATCGCGGTAGTGCGCCGACCAGCCTTGCGCCTGTTCGGTGAAGTTCAGACGCAGACTGTCGTGATGCGCCACCAGCGCATCCAGTGCCTGCTCCAGCACCTGTGCGTCCAGCGCGTGCGCCGGTTTGAGCATCACCGACTGGTTCCAGTGATGACGATCCGGGATGGGCTGGGCGAAAAACCACTGCTGGATCGGCAGCAGCGCCGTTGCGCCGGTCGCCGGTTGCTGATCGATCGGTTGCAGCGGTTCGCCGCTTTGCACCACGGCGGCGAGCGCCTGAATGGTCTGGTGCTGGAACAGGTCTTTGGGGGTAAAGCGCAAACCGCCCTGCCGCGCACGGCTGACCACTTGAATCGAGATGATCGAATCGCCGCCCAGCTCGAAGAAGTTGTCGTTGCGCCCCACACGCTCAAGCTTCAGCACGTCCTGCCAAATGACCGCCAGTTGCTCCTCCAGAGCACCGTGCGGCGCAACGTAGAATTGCTGCAGTTGACTGACATCCGGCTGGGGCAGGTTCTTGCGATCAAGCTTGCCGTTGGGTGTCAGTGGCATGTGTTGCAGACGCACGACGTAGGCCGGCACCATGTGCGCCGGCAGCGTTGCCTTGAGCTGTTCACGCAGCTGTTCGGTGAAATCCTCGCGCGGCGAGTCGCTGATCACATACGCGACCAGCCGTTTGCTGCCGGCGCTTTCCTGCGCCACGACCACCGCTTCGCGCACGCCGTCGAGGGCTTGCAGACGCGCCTCGATTTCGCCCAGCTCGATGCGGAAACCGCGGATTTTTACCTGATTGTCGATACGCTGCAGATAGTCGAACGTGCCGTCGGCGCGCTGGCGCACCAGGTCGCCGGTGCGATAGAGCACGCCACCGCGGCAGTTGAACGGGTCAGCGACAAACCGCTCGGCGGTCATTGCCGGGCGGTTCAGATAACCCCGCGCCACACCGCTGCCGCCCAGATACAGCTCACCGGCCATGCCTTGCGGCAACAGGTTCAGATCGGCGTCCAGCACATAAGCGCTGCGATCACCGATGCGACTGCCGATGGGCGCATACGCGGCGCCACAGGACTCATCGCGAGCGGCCTTCCAGATCAGCGGCGTGACCACGGTTTCGGTCGGGCCATAACCGTTGATGATGTACTCGGGATTCAACGCACGCTTGACCCGTTCGAAACTGGCATTGGCCACCGCATCACCGCCGAAGCAGTAGATGCGCACCTTAGGCGGATTACCGACGCGCTCGGCGTGTTCCGCCAGTTGTTGCAAATACACCGGCGGGAACGCGACCACCGTCACGCCGTGTTCGATCATTGCGTTGTACGTCTGCTCCGGCGTCCACAGGCTGTCATCGCGGATCAGCAACGAACCGCCGTGGGTCAGGCTGGTCAACCAGCGCTCGTGGGCACCGTCGAAGGCGAACGACATGAAATGCAATTCGCAATCGCTGGCGCACATTTCGTAACGCTCACCGATTGCCAGGCAATGCATGGCCAGCGGGCCGTGGGTGACGCTGACGCCTTTCGGGTTGCCGGTTGAGCCCGAGGTGTAGATCACGTAGGCGAGGTTGCACGGATCCAGCGCAACGCTCGGCGCCTGCGCCGGGTGCGCGCTGAGATCGAGTTGATCAAGTTCCAGTACGGTCAGTGTGTCAGCGATCGGCAATTGCGCCGTGACCCGCGAATCACTCAGCAATAGCGCCAGCCCCGAATCCGCCATCAGGTAGGCCAGGCGTTCACGCGGGTAATTGATGTCCAGCGGCACGTAAGCGCCACCCGCCTTGAGCACCGCCAGCAGCGCGACGATCAAGCCTTCGCTGCGTGGCAGCGCGACACCGACACGCACTTCGGCGCGCACCCCACGCGCCACCAGTTCATGGGCGAGACGGTTGGCGCGGGCGTCGATGTCGCCATAGCTGAAATGCTGGCCGTTGAAGATCACTGCGGTGCGATCCGGCTGTTGCGCCGCCAGGCGCGCGTAGCGTTGATGCACGGCGAGATCGACCGGGTAAGCCTGCGCCTGGTTGGCAAGGATCTGCCGCGCATGTTCGTCTGCGCTGGCCAAGGCGATTTCACCGAGACGACGCTCGGCGGATTCGGCGAACTGCTCCAGCACGTGCAGCAGTTGTGCGCTCAAGCGCTCAACCGTGGCGATGCTGAAATGCGCCTGATCGAAACTCATGTGCAACGTCAGGGTTTCGCCCAGCGTCACGCCCACGGTCAGCGGGTAGTGCGTCTGGTCCTGGTTGCTCACTTCACCAAACACCACGCCTTGCGCGGTGCCGTGCTGCAGCGCGGCGGAGATCGGAAAGTTTTCGAACACCAGCAGCGTGTCGAACAGCGACTCACCGCCCTGCCCGGCCCAACGCTGAATGTTCGCCAGCGGCGTGTGTTCGAACTCGCGCAGGCTGAGGTTCTGCGCCTGCACCGCCGCCAGCCACGCAGCAACGCTTTGATCCGGACGCGAACCGGCGATCACCGGCAAGGTGTTGATGAACAGACCGACCTGCTGCTCGATGCCGACCAGCTCCGCCGGGCGCCCGGCCACGGTGGTGCCGAATGCCACGCACGCGCTGCCAGTGTAACGCTGCAACAGCAGCAGCCATGCGGCTTGCACCAAGGTGTTGGCGGTGACTTTCTGCTGCCGGGCGAATTCGTTCAGGCGTTGCGTACGTAGCGCCTCGAGCGAGTAATGCTGGAGCGCATGGCCGCGTTCGGCACGCACTTCACCCGCGCCCGCCGCCGCTTGCGCCAGCACGGTTGGCTCGTGCAAGTCGGCCAGTTGTGTGCGCCAGAACGCTTCGCTGACGGCGCCGTCCTGACGTTGCAGCCACTGAATGTAGTCGGCGTAGCGGCTCAGCGGACGCGGCGGTTGCTGCCCGGCATAGCGCTGCAGCACTTCGCCGAGCATCTGCGCGCTGCTCCAGCCGTCCATGAGGATGTGGTGATTGGTGAAGATCAAATGATGACGCTGATCGCTGACTTGAATCAGCGTGACACGCAGCAGTCCAGCCGCACTCAGATCGAAGCCCTGCGCCAGATCGGCAGCCGTGAAATCCTTGAGCGCCTGAGCGATGTCGGTGCGCGCGCGCCAGTCGAGCACGGTGTATGGCAATTCGAGACGGCGATGGATGATCTGCAGTTGTTCCGGCAATTCACCCTGCCAGAGAAAGCCGCTGCGCAGGATGTCGTGGGCGTCCAGGGTCGCTTGCCATGCGGCACGGAAACGCTCGGGGTCGAGGCCGTCGACGTCCACGCAGAGCTGGTTGATGTAGCTGCCAGTGCCTTGCTCATACAAGGTATGGAAGAGCATGCCCTGCTGCATCGGCGACAGCGGATAAATGTCTTCAATGCCGGCGGCCGGTACGGCAATCGCATCCAGTTGTGCCTGCGTGATCTGCGCCAGCGGGAAGTCCGAGGGCGTAATGCCCATGGTGTCCGGCAGGCAGCAATGGCTGATCAGCGCTTGCAGTTCAGCGCTGTAGGCGTCGGCCAGACGGGCGATGGTCGCCTCGTTGAACTGTTCGCGGCTGAAGGTCCAGCGCAGGTCGAGTTCACCGTCGTAAACCTGGCCTTCGACGCCCAGCCAGTTATCCAGCGGTGCCTCAAGACTTTGCTCCGCCCCGGCACGTTCGCCGGCCGGGCTGAACAGCGCCCCTTCTTGAGCGTCGAAACTGCCATCGAACTGGCCGAGATAATTGAAGGTGATGCGCGGCACCGGCAGCGCTTCGAGCGCGGCTCGCGCCGTGTCATCGCCGAGGTAACGCAACACACCAAAACCGATGCCTTTATTGGGGATCGCGCGCAGTTGCTCCTTGATCTGCTTGATCGCAACCGGCAACGAATCAGCCGGGGTCAGGCGCACCGGGAACAGGCTGGTGAACCAGCCGACGGTGCGGGTCAGGTCGATGTCGTCGAACAGGTCTTCGCGACCGTGGCCTTCCAGTTGAATCAGCGCGTCGGCGTGCCCGCTCCAGCGGCAGATCACCCGCGCCAGCGCCGTCAGCAACAGGTCGTTGACCTGTGTGCGATACGCCGCCGGCGCCTGTTGCAGCAGTTGCCGGGTGAGGGTTTTATCGAGGCGGCTGTGCAGCACCTGCCCGTAACGACTTTGCCGGCCGCCCTGCGGGTTGTCGCAGGGCAGATCCAGCGCGGCGCCGTCGAGTTGCTGCTGCCAGAAACCCAGCTCGGCGTGCACCGCGTCGGTCGCGGCATAGGCTTGCAGATGTTCGCCCCAGGCTTTGTACGAACTGGTTTTGGCCGGCAGTCTGATCGCCGCGCCTTGCAGTGTTTGCTGATAAGCCTGTTGCAAGTCTTCCAGCAGAATCCGCCACGACACACCGTCCACCGCCAGGTGATGCACGGCCAATAACAGACGCTGACTGCCATCGGCGACGGTCGCCAGTACCCCGCGCAGCAGCGGGCCGTTTTGCAGGTTCAGGCTTTGCTGGGCCTGGGCGTACAGCGCTTGCAGAGCGTCGGCGTCGAGACGGTCAGCGGTCCACAGCAGTTCAGGCTCAACCGCCACCGGCGCGACTTCCGCACGCCAGCCATCGGCATCCTCGACGAAGCGCGAACGCAACGCATCATGCTGCGCCAGCAAGGCATTCAGCGCCTGTGACAGTGCGTCGGCATCCAGAGACTGGTGGCTGCGCAGCAGCACGGCCTGGTTCCAGTGATGGCGCTGGGGAATGTCTTCAGCGAAGAACGTCTGCTGGACCGGCAGCAACGGCAACACCCCGCTGACAGGGCCCTGATCGATATTCACACCCGCGTCGCCCTGCCGGGCAACGCTGGCCAGCCCTTGCACGGTCTGGTGCTGGAACAGGTCGCGCGGGCTGAAATGAATGCCGGCCTGACGCGAACGGCTGACCACCTGAATCGAGATGATCGAATCACCCCCCAGCTCGAAAAAGTTGTCGGTGAGGCCGACCTGTTCGAGTTTGAGCACGTCCTGCCAGATGGCGGCGATTTTCTGCTCCAGTTCACTGCGCGGCGCAACAAACGCCTGCTGCATCTGGCTGGCGTCCGGCGGCGGTAGCGCCTTGCGATCGAGTTTGCCGTTGGGGCTCAGCGGCAGTGCTTCGAGAAACAACAGCTGCGTCGGCACCATGTAGTCCGGCAGGCGGTTGTTGAGTTGCGCTTTGATCGCTTCCCGCGCGGCGCCTTGATCTTCGCTGGACGCCGCCGTCACGTCAGCGTCGGTCGGCACCACGTAGGCCACCAGTTGCAGACTGCTGGCGCCCTGCACCGCCAGCACCACGGCTTCTTTCACGGCATCGAGTTCGAGCAGACGCGCTTCGACTTCGCCCAACTCGATACGAAAGCCACGGATTTTTACTTGATGATCAACGCGACCGACATATTCGATCTGGCCCAGGGCATTGAAACGCGCAAGGTCACCCGTGCGGTAAAGCCGTGCACCGGTGGTGGAAAATGGATCAGGAATAAAACGTTCTGCGGTCAGGTCCGCACGCTGGAAATAACCACGCGCCAGCAACTCACCGCCAATCAGCAACTCGCCGACCACGCCAATCGGCGTCGGCTGACCGTCAGCATCCAGCAGGTACGCATGCCGCCCCGGCAACGGCTGACCGATGGGCAGGGTCAGCGGCAACGGCTGAAGACCGGACAGGTAATCGCAGCAATCAAGGGTGGTCGCGGTGACCGTGGCTTCGGTCGGGCCGTAAGTGTTGAGCAACCTGACGTGCTCCAGCCCGGCCTCGCGCCAGGCCTGCACACCTTCTGGCGGCATCGCCTCACCACCGCTGTGTACCTGACGCAGCGCGGCGTAATCACGCGGGCCGGCGGCGGCGAACTCCTTGGCGATCATGTTCCAGTAAGCGGTGGTCAGGTCCATGACCGTGATGCCGTGCTCGACGATGTTGCGATACAGGGTTTCGCTGTCCCAGACTTCGTTGCCGCGTAACACGACCGCGGCGCCGCAGGTCAGCGGGCCAAACAGTTGCTCGCCAAAGGCATCGAAGTTGAACGTGGCAAATTGCAGAGCGCGATCGGCGGCGTTCAAACCGTAGTAATGCTGCGAAGCGAAGGCATGTTTGCTCAACGCGCCGTGGCTGATGCCGACGCCTTTGGGGCGGCCGGTGGAGCCGGAAGTGAACATCACATACGCAAGGTTATCCGCCCACACCGTGCGTTGCGGATTGCTGTCGTCGCTGCACGCCCAGGCCTCGGCCTGATCGAGGCACAGGCTGCGCACGTTGGGTGGCACCGGCAGACGCTCAAGCAAATGGCTTTGGCTCAGCAGCAAACGACTGCCACTGTCTTCGATCATGCACAGCAAGCGCTCGCGCGGGTATTGCGGATCCAGTGGCACGTACGCGCCGCCAGCCTTGAGGACGGCGAGAATGGCCGCGATCAGCTCCATTCCCCGATCCAGCGCAACGCCGACCAGCACTTCCGGCCCCACGCCCTGCGCCACAAGCGTTCGAGCCAGACGATTGGCACGGGCATTGAGCTGTGCATACGTCTGTTGCTGGCCGTCGAAAATCAGCGCGATGGCGTCCGGCGTCTGCGCGGCCTGCGCTTCGAACAGCTCATGCACCGCACGCGCGCTGGGCCAGACGGCGTCGTGGCGGCCCCAGTCCTGAGTCAGTTGCTCGAGTTCCTGCGCTTGCAGCAAAGCGATCTCGCCGACGCGCTGCTGCGGATCGTTGACGATGCTGTGCAGTAAATGTGTCCAGTGCTGCGCCATGCGTTCGATGGTCGCGCCGTCGAACAGGTCGCTGGCGTAGGTGAAGGCCGCATGCAACTGGCCGGCCTTTTCGTAGGTGTCCAGGCTCAGGTCGAACTGAGTGCTGCGGCTTTCCCACTCGATCACACCGAGTTCCAGACCGCTGCCGACCTTGAGCGACGTGACGTCAGCGACTTCCGGCTGATGGTTGTACATCACCTGGAACAGCGGGTTGTAACTCAGGCTGCGTTCCAGTTTCAGCGCTTCGACCAAGCGTTCGAACGGCAGATCCTGATGCGCCTGGGCACCGAGCGCGGTTTCCTTGATTGCGCCGAGCAGGTCCGTAAATGACGTCTGAGCGTCGAGTTGCACGCGCAGCACCTGGGTGTTGACGAAGAAGCCGATCAGCCCTTCGATCTCGCGACGGTTGCGGTTGGCGATCGGCACACCGACGCGCAGGTCGGTCTGCCCGGTGTAACGGTGCAACAGAACATTGAAGGTGCCGAGCAGCAGCATGAACAGCGTGACGCCATGCTGGCGTGCCACGCCGCGCAGTTGCTCGACCAGTGTCGCGTCCACCACGTGTTCGTGGCGCCGCCCGCGATGGCTCGGCAACACCGGGCGCGGTCGGTCGAGCGGCAGTTCCAGTACCGGATGCTCGTCGCCCATTTGCGCCAGCCAGTAATCGAGCTGACGCTGCTGCTCGCCAGCCTCCAGCCAGCGCCGTTGCCACAGCGCGTAATCGCTGTACTGCACCGGCATCGGCGGCAATTGGGCCTCTTGCTGCTGATCGTGGGCGTCGTAGAAGCGGCAGAACTCGTCGATCAACACGTTCATTGACCAGCCATCGGAAACGATGTGGTGCAGGGTCAGCAGCAGCACGTGTTCCTCTTCGGCCAGCTGCAGCAAGCGCACGCGCAGCAGTGGCCCGTTCGCCAGATCGAACGGCAACAGCGATTGCTCTTCAGCCGCCGCCGCGACGCGTAGCTCGCGCTCGGCGGCCGGCAAGGTGCTGAGGTCGACGCGCTGGATATCCAGCGGTTGTTGCAGCGGCACTTGCAGCAGGCTGTCGTCGGGCTGCTGTTGAAAGACTGTGCGCAGGGTTTCGTGGCGTTCGATCAGGCTGGCGAACGCCTGCTCCAGCGCCGGCTGATTCAGACGCCCGCTCAGACGCACCGCGGCCGGCAGGTTGTACGCGCCGCTCTGCGGATCCAGATGCCAGAGAAACCACATGCGTTGCTGGGCATAGGACAGCGCTTGCCGATCCTCGGCCTCGACGCCGGCCGGGATCGGAAACCGGGAGAAATCCACCCCTTCCCTCTGCAAAGCCGCGAGGAACATCTGGCGCTTTTCCAGGGGCAACCCGATAAACCGGCGAGCAAGTTTCAAGGAGTCTTCAGCATTCATTTCTCAGCATCCGGATCAGTAGGCAGGAAGCACAAAGGCACGTCATCCCTGTAAAACGAATGCAGACCGGAAAAATTAGCGAATGCGAACAACTGTCAGACGAGACTACCGAGGGCTTTTGCGGACACACACAACCCCCTGTGGGAGCGAGCCTGCTCGCGAAAGCGGTGGATCAGGCGACATCAATATCGACTGATTCGACGCCTTCGCGAGCAGGCTCGCTCCCACAGGGGGTTTGGTGTTGATCAGGCGGTTGCGGCGACGGCGTGGCGGCGGTGATGTCTTTCCAACTGATCCTTGATCACCTTGAGCACTTTGGCTTCGTGTTCGTGGATGAAGAAGTGCCCGCCGGCGAGCATGTCCACGGAGAAGCTGCCACGGGTTTCCTGACTCCACCCGATCAGCTGTGCGGTGGTGGCGCGGTCGGCCTTGCCGCCGAGCACGTGCACCGGGCAATTGAGCAGCGGCCGCTGCACCGGCTCGAATTTGCCGCACAGCAGAAAGTCGGCGCGCAGAATCGGCAGGGTCAGGCTCATCAGTTCTTCGTTGGCCAACACTTCTTCGCTGGTGCCGTTAAGCGTGCGCAGTTGCTCGATCAGTTCAGCATCGGTTTTCGGTTCGGCAAAGCCGCGATCGTAATCGGCACGCAGGGTCGGCGCCGCTGTGCCCGAAGCGAACAGCGCCAGCGGTTCCGGGCAGCCCAGCGCGCGCAAGGCATGGGCCATCTCGCAGGCCAGCAAGGCGCCCAGGCTATGACCGAACAGCGCATAGGGCGCTTCAAGTGTCGGGCGCAACTCCTTGGCCAACTGCATCGCCAAGGCACGCATATCGGTCTGAAGGGGCTCGTCAAATCGTGCGCCGCGCCCCGGCAGTTCCACCGGCCTGAGCTGCAGCCATTGCGGCAACTTCGGCCGCCAGCGGCTGTAGACCATGGCGCTGGCGCCGGAGTATGGCAGGCACAGCAGGGTCAACTGAGTCACCACGCTTTCCTCGAAAAAATCGTCTTGAGAGAGAAACGGATGCCCTGCCGGGCAAATTAGTCGCCGACCAGTAAATTGCCCAAACGCATGCTCGTTAACTGTTCAGGCCAAAACCAATAACGAGGGATCACCGTGGACCTGCAGAGCATTCTCGGCAAACTGTTCGCCAATGCCGGCGCTGTCGGCATCGAAGGCGTGTTTCAATTCGTGTTCGGTCCGCAGCAGGCCTACTGGTCCGAGGTCAAGGCCAGCAGTCGCACCGAGGCTGGCCGCCACGCCAGCCCGGACGTGACCATCGAAGTCGCGGAACAGGATTTTCTCGGGATCATGGGCGGCATGGCCAACGTCGAAGAGCTGTTCGCCAGCGGCCGCCTGAAGATCGGCGGCAACATGGGCCTGGCGACCCTGTTGCCGCAGATCATCGATCACGCTCGCCACGGTGGCGGTGCGGCCTTTGAAAAAGTCGATATGAACAAGCGCTACCCGACCCCGCCGCGCTTCAGCGAACAACTGACCGCCAGCCTGCCGACCCAGCTCAAAGTTCAACGCCATACGCGCGACGATCTCCCGGTGAGTGAATTCAAGCGCCGCTATTTACCGCACGGCATTCCCGTGGTGATCAGCAATGCCCTGCACGACTGGCCGTTGTTCAAGCTCAGCCGCGAAGAGTCGCTGGTGCATTTCGCCGAGCTGCAAGGCATCACCCGCCATGGTGATTACGTGAAGAAGACGTTCTCCACCGAACGGGATTTTCGCTCGACCTCGATGGCCGAGTTCATCGCCTCGCTGGACCGCCCAGCGTCGAAAAGCGCAGATGGCGAGCCGCCCGCCTACATGGGCAACAACATTCTCCCGGCGCAACTGCTGCAACAGATCAAATACCCGCCCTACTTCGATGCCTCGCAGTTCATACCGCCGCGCATCTGGATCGGGCCCAAGGGCACGCTGACCCCGCTGCACCGCGACGACACCGATAATCTGTTCGCGCAGGTCTGGGGGCAGAAGACCTTCACCCTCGCCGCGCCGCATCACCGCGAGGCACTGGGCACGTGGTCAACGGCACCGGAGGGTGGCCTGGACGGTTGTGATTTCAATCCGGACGCACCGGACTACCAGCGCTTTCCCAAAGCACGTGACGTGCCGTTTCTGCGGGTGACGCTGGAGGCTGGAGATCTGCTGTTTCTGCCGGAGGGCTGGTTCCACCAGGTGGAGTCGGTATCGACATCGCTGTCGGTGAATTTCTGGGTGAATTCGGGACGGGGCTGGTAACAAGCCCCCTGCAGGAGTGAGCCTGCTCGCGATAGCGGTCTTTCATTCACAATCATATTGACTGACACACCGCTTTCGCGAGCAGGCTCACGCCTACAGAAAGCGATCTATTTCAAATGGCGGAAGCTCTGCACCGCAGCGCCGAGCACCACCGCCCCTGCAGCAATCGCCAGCCAGAAACCACTGCGCGCACCCAACGCATCGACCAATGCGCCGGAGCCCGCCGCACCGATCGCCACGCCAATGCTCAAACCGGTGACCAGCCAGGTCAGGCCTTCGGTCAATCTGGCCGGCGGCACGATGCGCTCGATCAAGGCCATGGCCACGATCAGCGTCGGCGAAAAGAACAACCCGGCAACGAACATTGCCACCGACAACCCGATAATGTTGCTCGCCAGCAACAACGGTAACGTGGTCACCGCCGTCGCCACCCCGCCGTACAAGAACAAGCGCGGCAATGGCAGTTTCGAACGCATCGCGCCGAAGGCGATCCCTGCCAGACACGAGCCAATCGCATACACCGACAAGACGATGCTCGCCGCCGCCGGTTGCCCCTGGTGTTGCGCGAACGCGACGCTGACCACATCGACTACACCGACGATCACCCCCATGGCGATCATCAGCGCCAGCAACAGTTGCACGTCGGTCGAGGCGATGATCGAGCCGTGATGCTCAGCCGTATGCGGATGCACCGGCGGCTCGGTGCTGCGTTGGGCGACAAACGCGGTCACACCAATGGCCAGCGCCAGCAGCGCCGCCAACGGTCCGGCCTCGGGGAACACCGCCACGCACAGGCCCACCGACAACGGCGGGCCGACGATAAAGCACACCTCATCGAGCACCGACTCCAGCGCATAGGCGGTCTGCAATTGCGGCTGACCGCGATAGATTTCGGTCCAGCGCGCCCGCACCATCGCCGACATGCTCGGCATGCAGCCGGCCAGCGCGGCAAACACGAACAACGTCCAGCTCGGTGCCTGCAACCGCGTGCACAGCAACAACAGCAACAGCGCCCCGCCGCCGATCAGCGCCGACAACGGCAGAATCCGCCCCTGACCGAAACGGTCAACCAGCCGCGATACCTGCGGTGCACAAAACGCCGTGGCCAGGGCAAACGTCGCCGCCACGCCGCCGGCCAGCGCATAGCCGCCCTTGAGTTGCGAAAGCATGGTGATCAGGCCGATACCGGTCATCGAGATCGGCATGCGCGCGATCATTCCGGCCAGGACAAAGTTTCGCGCGCCGGGAGCGTTGAACAATTCGCGGTAAGGATTCGCCATCGGTTGCAGCCTCATCAAGGGCCGACACGTTGCCATAGGCTCGCGGCGCGGGGGAAGCGCGCAATTGTTGGTGGAATGTGAAAGGCCGCTCTCACCTTGGACTTGCGGTGTACACCAACCCTGTGGGAGCAAGCCTGCTCGCGAAGACGCCAGCAAAACCACCTCGACCTTTGCGCCAAATGAACTCTGGCGCCACACCACCAGTCAGCTAGGTAAGCCCTCACTCAAGGCGCAACGTTCCATGCAGATTTCCCTCGCCCGACAAGTCGCGATTGTCACCGGTGCCAGCTCCGGCATCGGCCACGCCTGTGCCAAAGCCCTCGCCGCAGCCGGCGCCGCGGTGGTCATCAACTACAACAGCAACGCCGAACCCGCTGAAAAACTCGCCCGGCAGATCATCGCCGACGGCGGCCAGGCGCTGGCCATCGGCGCCGATGTGTCGAAGGAGGATGAGGTCGAACGGCTGTTCAGCGAAACCCTCGACGCCTTCGGTACGCTGGACATTCTGCTGGCCAATTCCGGGTTGCAGAAGGATGCGCCAGCGGTAGACATGACTCTGGATGACTGGAACACGGTGATCGGCGTCAACCTCACCGGCCAGTTCCTCTGTGCCCGCGCCGCCCTGCGGATTTTCAATCGCCAGGGCATTCGCGAAGGCGTGTCACGCGCCGCCGGCAAGATCATTCACATGAGTTCGGTGCATCAGCGCATTCCCTGGGCCGGACACGTCAATTACGCCGCCTCCAAGGGAGGTGTCGACCAGTTGATGCAGACCCTCGCCCAAGAAGTCAGCCATCAGCGCATTCGTATCAACGGCATCGCGCCGGGAGCGATTCGCACGGCGATCAACGCCAAAGCCACCGCTGACGACGCTGCAGACAAACTTCTTGAACTGATCCCCTACGGCCGGATTGGCGATGTCGAAGATGTCGCCAACGCCGTGGTGTTTCTCGCCTCGGATGCCTCCGATTACATCGTTGGCACCACCCTGTTCATCGACGGCGGCATGAGCCTCTATCCGGAGTTTCGCGGCAATGGCTGAGCATCCTCTGGAACGACAAAGCGCCATCGATGCCCACGGCATCATCGGTGACATGCGCAGCGCGGCGCTGATCAACGACCGCGGCAGCGTGGATTTTTTCTGCTGGCCGGAGTTCGACAGTCCGTCGATTTTCTGTTCATTGCTCGACACCCCCGACGCCGGCATCTTCCAGCTCGCGCCGGACCTGCCGGACGCGCGCCGTGAGCAGATTTACCTGCCCGACACCAACGTCCTGCAAACCCGCTGGCTGAGCGAACGCGCCGTGGTGGAAATCACCGACCTGCTGCCGGTGGCCGACAACCCGGACGACTTGTCCGTATTGCTGCGCCGGGTGCGGGTGGTCAGCGGTGAGGCCACGTTTCATATGCGCTGCGCCGTGCGCCACGACTATGCCCGCGCCGACACCCGTGCGCACATGGACGGGCAAACCGTGGTGTTCAGCGCCGAGGGGCAGCCGTCACTGCGCCTGGCCGCCGATCAGTCACTGAGCGTCGACACAGATGCGGCGGTCGCCACCTTCACCCTGACCCACCAGCAAAGTGCCGAATTCATTCTCGGCGCCGAGGACGATCCGCGCTTTCAGGAGGGCGCGGCGCAGTTGTGTGTGCAGCGCACCTTGCAGTTCTGGCGCGGCTGGATCGGCCAGTCCAACTACCGCGGGCGCTGGCGCGAAATGGTCAACCGCTCGGCCCTCGCACTCAAGCTGCTGACTTCCCGTCGCCACGGCGCGATCCTCGCCGCCGCGACGTTCGGCCTGCCGGAATCACGCGGCGGCGAGCGCAACTGGGACTACCGCTATACGTGGATCCGCGACGCCTCGTTCACCGTGTACGCGTTCATGCGTCTGGGCTTTGTCGACGAAGCCAACCACTACATGCAATGGCTGCGCGGACGCGTCAGCGATTGCTGCGGCAAGCCGATGAAGCTGAACATCCTCTACGCCATCGACGGCCAACAGGAGTTACCCGAGACCGAACTCTCGCACCTTTCCGGACACGGCGGTGCACAGCCGGTGCGGATCGGCAATCAGGCTTACGATCAGATCCAGCTCGACATCTTTGGCGAGCTGATGGACGCCGTGTATCTGGTCAACAAATACGGCGATGCGATTTCCCACGAAGGCTGGAAACACGTCTGCGAAGTGGTCGGTCAGGTCTGTGAGACCTGGCAGACCAAAGACGTCGGCATCTGGGAAATGCGCGGTGAGCAGCATCATTTTCTGCACTCGCGGCTGATGTGCTGGGTTGCCCTGGACCGGGCCATCCGCCTGGCGTCGAAACGCTCGCTGCCCGCGCCTTTCACTCAATGGGATCAGACCCGGCAAGCGATCTACGCCGACATCTGGGACAACTTCTGGGACGACGAACGCGGGCATTTCGTGCAGTACAAGGGCGGCACCGCGCTCGACGGCTCGATGCTGCTGATGCCGCTGGTGCGGTTTGTCAGCGCCAAAGACCCGCGCTGGTTGTCGACCCTTGAAGCGATCGAGAAGAGCCTGGTGCGCGACGGCATGGTCTATCGCTATCGCAACGACGACGACAACATCGATGGTTTGACCGGCACCGAAGGCGCGTTCGCGGCGTGCTCGTTCTGGTACGTCGAATGCCTGGCCCGCGCCGGTCAGGTGGAAAAAGCCCATCTGGAGTTCGAACAACTGTTGCGTTACGCCAACCCGCTGGGCCTCTACGCCGAAGAATTCGACAGCCACGGCCGACATTTGGGCAACACACCGCAAGCGCTGACCCACCTGGCGTTGATCAGCGCAGCGAGCTTTCTCGATCGCAAACTGAGCGGAGAAAAGAGCAGCTGGCAGCCGTAACCCGCCGATTATTCGCCAGAGTCCGTCAGACGAATCGCAGGTTAAACGCGTTTTGTCGAAGTCCGTCCTACACTCGATCAACATATGCAAGCGCCCCCAGTCACCGCTGCCGCCCGCAGCGGTTACTTCCAGCGACAGTTTGTGTAAAACCACGGCGTATGAAACCCGACAAATCGCTGGCAAAGCTGCCTCGGTAACTTGCACTTACACCCCGAAATACCTTGTTGCCAGCCGTCACATCCGCCCCTAACATCCAGCGCAACGGGCACAGCGGAGCTGTCCAACAAAACCCGAATTCAAGGAAGCAGAATGTCCCGACACATCCAGCGCAGCATCGACTCCCCTCTTCGCACCGGCCTGACCCGCGGCCAGCTCTGGGAAGACTCTGACCAAGGCCTGATCAAATGCTGGGAAGTCGGCCGCCAGCGCGCCGCACGCTTTCCCGAACTGGCTCAACGCTGCGTGGCCGGTGAACTGCCGGTCCTCGGCTGGAAGGGTGGCGTCAGTCGCAGCCTGAAGAAAAACGAAAAATACGGCTCGCTGAAATATCTGGCGCAGTGGCAAGGGCTGCGCGGCGAGGATCTGGACATTGATTTGAGCGTCGAGCGCTCGCTGACGTGCTCGCGAACGAAAATGAAGGTGACGTTCACGCCGGAGCGGGCGAAGTATTTCAATCAGGTGGCGGAAGTCGAGGCTTAGCGCCTGGCGTCTCGTCGGTTGAGTTGAGCCGGGCTGTCTGATCGCGAGTCCAGAGCTCTTGAATGCGATTCAAACGGAGTGGTTAATCATGATCGAGACCGTGCTTACCCCAACCCTGACCATCGCCTACGAACAGCATGGCCCGGAAAACGGCGCCGCAGTGATTCTGCTCCACGGCTTTCCCTATTCGCCGCGCGCCTTCGACGACGTCGCCCCGGCGCTTGCCGCACACGGCTACCGCGTGATCGTGCCGTACTTGCGCGGCTATGGGCCGACCCGCTTCAACAGTGAGCAGACGCTGCGCTCAGGCCAGCAAGCCGCGATCGCGCAGGACTTGCTCGATCTGATGGACGCGCTGGGCATCGATCAGGCAACGCTTGGCGGTTATGACTGGGGCGGTCGGGCGGCGTGCATTGTCGCGGCGCTCTATCCGGCACGGGTGCGCGGATTGGTCAGCGGCGACGGCTACCTCGTGCAGGACATCGCCCATTCGAATCAGCCGCTGGATCCCGAAGACGAGCATCGGCTCTGGTATCAGTACTACTTCCACACGCCGCGTGGCGCCGAGGGGCTGAGGCAAAACCGTCGGCAGTTGTGCCAGTTGCTCTGGCGGCTGTGGTCGCCGACGTGGTCGCGAAGGGAGGAGCGCTACTCGCTGACCGCGACGGCTTTTGATAATCCTGATTTTGTCGACGTGGCGATTCATTCCTACCGGCATCGCTTCGGCTACGCTTCGGGCGATCCGGCACTGGAGTGGATGGAAGAGGCGCTTGCGAAACAACCGATGATCAGCATTCCGACCATTTCGCTGTGCGGCGCCGACGATGGCGTTGGCCCGCCTGCGGTTATTGATGCGGATGCCGAACATTTCAGCGGCTTTTATGAGCGGCGGATTTTGGCCGGGGTCGGCCACAACATTCCCGAGGAAGCGCCGCAGCAAATCCTCAAGGCATTGCTGGATCTGCTGCAGCGCTGAGCGAAAACCGCTCGCGATACGCCTGCGGCGTGACGCCAATGGCACGCAGGAAACTGCGCCGTAGCGTCTCCTCACTGCCAAATCCGCAATGGGCGGCGATGCGTTTCACCGGCAAAGCGCTGTCGCTGAGCAGCCGTCGCGCGGTTTCGACGCGGATCAGTTCGATGGCGCGGGCCGGGGTCTGGCCAGTATCGGCGCGGTAGTGGCGCACGAAGCTGCGTTCGCTCATGCCGGCCTGTTCGGCGAGGGTCGGGATGCCGAGGTCGCAGGTCAGGTTCTCGGCGATCCAGGCGTGCAGTTCGTCGAAACGGTTGCCCTGATTTTGCAACGACAGCGTCACGCTGAATTGTGATTGACCGCCGGGACGCTTGAGGAACACCACCAGATGCCGGGCGACGTCGAGGGCGATGTCTCGGCCAAGGTCTTCTTCGACCATCGCCAAGGCCAGATCGATGCCGGCGGTGACGCCCGCCGAGGTCCAGACCGGGCCGTCATTGATGAAGATCGGGTTGGCTTCGACGTGCAGATTCGGGTGCTGCTGCGCCAGTTGCTCGCAGCGCGTCCAGTGGGTTACCACGCGGCGGCCGTCGAGCCAGCCGCTGGCGGCAAGGAGAAACGCGCCGGTGCACACCGAAGCCACGCGCCGGCAATGATTACCGTGCTGGCGCACCCAATCGACCAGTTGCAGATCTTCAGCGGCGGGATAAATGCCCCAACCACCGGCAATGATCAAAGTATCGCTCGGCTCGCTCGGCAAGGGTTCGGCCAACACCGCCAAACCCGCCGACGACATCACCGCCCCGCCGCCGCTGGCAATCACCGTTGGCGCATAGGGCACCGGCATCCCGCGCTGGCGAGCCAGATCGTTCGCCGAGGCGAACACCTGCAACGGCCCGGTGACGTCGAGGATCTGCATGTTGGCAAACGCGAGAACATGAATGGCTTTAGGCATATTGGCGTAATTCGTGGGGTGATTGGCGTATGCGCCAGAACCTACGCGCCTACAGTGAAGCCGTCCAGCCCTATCATGAGAGTAAGCACGATGACTTTGCAGATCGGTTTTCTGTTGTTTCCCCAGGTTCAGCAACTCGACCTGACTGGCCCTTATGACGTACTCGCCTCGCTGCCGGGGGTGCAGGTGCATCTGGTCTGGAAGGATTTGATGCCGGTCACCGCCAGCACCGGCCTGCTGCTGAAACCGACCACCACGTTCGAGGACTGCCCGGATCTGGATGTGATCTGCGTGCCCGGCGGTGGCGGCGTCGGGCCGCTGATGGAAGATGAGCAAACCCTGAATTTCATCAAACGCCAGGCAGCGCAGGCGCGTTACGTGACCTCCGTTTGCACCGGTTCGCTGGTGCTCGGCGCGGCGGGTCTGTTGCAAGGCAAACGTGCGACCACCCACTGGGCGTATCACGATTTGCTGCCGACGCTGGGCGCGATTGCGGTGAAGGACCGGGTGGTGCGCGACGGCAATCTGTTTACCGGTGGCGGGATTACCGCCGGAATCGATTTTGCCTTGGTACTGGCGGCCGAACTGGTGGGGGCGGATACCGCACAACTGGTGCAGTTGCAGCTGGAATATGCGCCGGCGCCACCGTTCAACGCGGGCAGCCCGGACAGTGCGCCGAGTGCGATCGTCGATGAAGCCCGCCTGCGCGCCGCGCCTTCGTTGAAGTTGCGCACGGAGATTACCGAGCGCGCGGCGGCCAGGCTCAACATGCGCTAGATTCCGTTGGACACAAAACCTGTGGGAGCTGGCTTGCCAGCGATAGCAATGGTCCAGTCGATGAAATGTCGGCTGGACGGCTTAATCGCTGGCAAGCCAGCTCCCACAGGGAATCCGGCCATGCTCAGGTTTGCTATCTGTCCCGTTTTACGGCCACACCTTCACTTGTCCCCTCCCCCCCGCCCGTGTAGAAAGCCCTTCGACAAAACTCGCACAAGGATTTTTCGATGAAGGCTCTGCCATGGCTCTATCTTGCGCTACTCAGCCTCGGTTATGGATGGGCACTGAGCCACGGTCAGCTCGGCTGGCTGGCACTGATCTCAGTGGCGCTGCTGGTATTCGCCGGGTTCGCGGTTCGCCAGCAACAGGTACCGGTCGCACGTTTTCTCGGCCATGGCTTGTTTATCGTATTGGCCCTCGCGCTGGCGCTGCACTGGCTACCGGGCTTCGCCAACGGACGGGTCATTGACCCCCAGCGTTTCACCGACAACGCCGTGCCCTTCTCGATGTACCTGAATCTGGACAAACCGCTGGCGGGCTTCTGGCTATTGCTGGTATGCCCATGGATTGTCGGGCGACGTGCATTGCGTCTGAGCGTTTACGCCACGGCCCTGGCGCTGACGCTCTGCGCCGTGCTCGCCCTCGGCGGCGCGCTGTTGCTCGGCATCATCGCCTGGGCGCCGAAGTGGCCGGATCACGCCTGGCTGTGGGTGCTGAACAATCTGTTGCTGGTGACGCTGGTCGAGGAAGCGTTGTTTCGCGGCTATATACAGGGCGGCCTCAGCCGTCGCTTGCAACACCTGCCTTACGGCGAAAACCTCGCTCTGCTGCTGGCCTCGCTGCTGTTTGGCCTGGCGCATGTCGGTGCCGGCTGGACCTGGGTGTTACTGGCAGGGCTGGCGGGGGTCGGCTATGGTCTGGCCTACCGTTTCGGCGGTCTTGGCGCGGCGATCGCCACGCATTTCGGCCTGAACCTGCTGCACTTCGGTTTGTTCACCTATCCGATGCTGGCCAGTTGACGCAAGCGCCGTTTTGCGACGGCGTACTTAAATCTGAAAAAAAACTTCAATAAAAACCTGTCAGCGCCGACAACCTTTCAAAGCCTTGCGGATTGAACAACATGCGTAATAACCAGCCCATCACACAACGCGAACGGACTTTCCCGGCTCAGCAGCGGTTGATTTCCACAACCGACGCCAAGGGCGTGATCACCTACTGCAACGACGCTTTCGTCGAGATCAGCGGGTTTTCGCGTGAGGAGCTGATCCGGGCGCCGCACAATCTGGTCCGTCACCCTGACGTGCCGTCGGCGGTGTTTTCGCACATGTGGGGCACACTGAAACAAGGCTTGCCATGGATGGGCATTGTCAAGAATCGCTGCAAATCCGGTGACCATTATTGGGTGAATGCTTACGTCACACCGGTGTTTGATGGCAGCCAGGTGATCGGTTACGAGTCGGTGCGCGTCAAGCCCACCGCCGAACAGATCCGCCGTGCCGAAGCGCTCTACCAACGCATCAACCAGGGCAAGTCGGCCATTCCATCGACCGATAAATGGCTGCCGATCCTGCAGGACTGGCTGCCGTTCATTCTGGTCAGCCAGTTGAGCTTCATGATCGGCGCGACCCTGACCTCGCAGTGGGGCTTTGCCCTCGCCGCCGCGCTGTCGGTGCCGCTGGGCCTGATGGGCCTGCAATGGCAGCAACGCGGGCTCAAGCGCCTGCTGCGCCTGGCCGAGCAGACCACTTCCGACCCGCTGATCGCGCAGATGTACACCGACAGCCGCGGTGCGCAGGCGCGTCTGGAAATGTCGATCCTCAGCCAGGAAGCGCGCCTGAAAACCTGCCTGACCCGCCTGCAGGACACCGCCGAACACCTGACCGATCAGGCCAAGCAGTCCGACGCCCTGGCGCACAACAGCTCGACCGGTCTGGAACGCCAGCGCGTGGAAACCGAACAGGTCGCCACCGCCGTCAACCAAATGGCCGCCACCACCCAGGAAGTCGCCAGCCATGTACAACGCACCGCTGACGCCACCCAGGAAGCCAACCGCCTGACCGGTCGCGGCCGCGACATCGCCGGGGAAACCCGCGAAGCCATTCAGCGCCTGTCGGTGGTCGTCGGCGAAACCGGCCTGACCGTGACGCAACTGGCCAAGGACAGCGACGAAATCGGCGGCGTGGTCGACGTGATCAAAGGCATCGCCGACCAGACCAACCTGCTCGCCCTCAACGCCGCCATCGAAGCGGCGCGTGCCGGCGAGATGGGCCGTGGCTTCGCAGTCGTCGCCGACGAAGTCCGTCAACTGGCGCAACGCACCAGCGAATCGACCGGGCAGATTCATGCGCTGATCGCCAAGCTGCAGCAGACCGCCTCCAGCGCCGTACAAACCATGGAAGCCGGCCATCGCCAGGCCGAAGAAGGTGTCGCGCGGGTATTGGAAGCGGATCAGGCACTGGTCGGCATCAGCGAAGCGGTGGCCAACATCACCGACATGACCACGCAGATCGCAGCGGCAACCGAAGAGCAGAGCGCGGTGGCTGAAGAGATCAGCCGCAACATCAGCAACATCTCGGAACTGGCGGACCAGACCTCGGAACAGGCGCACAACTCGGCGTTGCTGAGTGAAGAGCTGACCAAGACGGCGAATACGCAGTATTCGTTGGTGGAGCGGTTTAATCGCTGATTGGTAGGCTGGAATTAAAAACCCGGACGGCGTGAGCTTCCGGGTTTTTTTTGATCTGGGATTTTTGGTCGCCGGCAGATCGTCATCGCGAACAGGCGAAGGCCTACATTGGATCTGCGGTGATCACAGGTTTATGTACCCGGTCACGATCCCTTGTAGGAGCGAGCCTGCTCGCGAAGAGGCCTTCTCTGCCGACGACGATCTCACTCAAGCAATGCCGACACTGCCTACAACTCGCCCAGAATGCGCCGACTGGTGCTCGTTGAGGCAAGGTTCTATCGTTTGCCGGTCAAAACTTATTCACATAAGCTGGTCAGCATGAATACACATCCTTCGGAGGCTCCGATGGCCACCACTCGAAAAACCGACAAACCCAGCAAAAAGGCAGTCCGTGAAGAACTGACATTCCTTGATGTTCGGCAAGCCGCGCGTGATGGGCAGAAAGTGTTCGATAAATTTGTGATCACTGGCAGGCTACCTATTACAAAGTAGGCCTGGATGCCAGCCATCAAAATTTCTGCACTTTTTGAACGAATCAATAACTGGCAAAACTTCGCTGCACACTTCTACAACTACAAAATTTGCGATGAATTACCTGCCATTTTCGGGCGGGATGAACGACTCGATCTGAGCGACATGCACCACATCCACCTTGCCAGTACAAAGTCACTGCAGACTCGATGGGCAAAAATAAATCGCCAGTATTACCGGACAGCATTGGTTAATGATACTGACAATGACTTTTGGCTGATTTATGCCTATGACGCTTTTCGGGATGAGTACTTGCTACTGACAATCACCGGCCCGGATGCCCATAACCGAAGCGAGTGGGGGTCATTTCTGCGCACCGTGCATTGTGAAATCGTTGAACCCTGGGCATTAGGCAGGATTATCTTTCCCGATCTGGATGATTTGTGAATCAAAGCGCTAATCGAGACCAGCAACAAGCGAAAGATCGCTACCTGCGCACCGTCCATGCCGATGATCTGTAAGGGCTGTGGCAGGCTGCGATCATTTGATCCTGCAAAACCGGGTAGCGAAAGCTTCCGGTTTTTTTATTGCGTGTCTGAAATTCATAGTGCTTGGCAGACCACCTTCGCGAGCAGGGCTCGCTCCTATTTTAGAACGTAGTGGGATCACAGATTTGTGTCCGACGACAATCCCCGTGGGAGCGAGCCTGCTCGCGAAGAGGCCATAACAGTCAGCGAAATTATTGAGGCAACTTCAGCTTATCCAACAGTCGATTGACCAACAGCTCGTTCAGCATGATCACCTGTTGCAGCGCCAGCAGCGGTTTACGCTCCGGGCCGCCAATGGAATGGGCGATGTTGCCGGCCATGGCATGGGCATATGAAAGCGACGCGCTCGCCTCCACCAGCAGGGTTTCGTCATCCAGCGTCGGGTCGACGAGATAGACCGGGCGATTTTTTGGCGAGGTTGGCGCGGCCGCCAGGTCTTCGGGCTTGAGATAGTAATCGAGCGCGCGGTCGGTGGCTTCTTTGACCTTTTGCGGGGTCAGCGCTGGGTCGTGGGGGATTTGGTCGGTGACGGGTGGGTTGGGTGTGATTTTGAACATGGATGAAACTCCTATCGCAGTTTGGGAAGCCATCACGCTCGCTACCAAACGAGTGGGTGGTGGCCATACGCGGGTTGGTAGACCGGCTGCAATAGGAACCCGGCGCTCACAAGTGAGCCCCACGCATGACCACCATAAATCAAGCCTCGATAGAGAAGCTTCAATCAGGTGTCGCCACACGGCTATTACAGACGGGCTACCAAACCCGATCACTGATTTGCAGTGACCGACAAACGATATAGCCCGACCCATAGCCGTGTAAGCCGGCGGATTCTGGCGTAGGCGTAGGTAATGGCGCAAGGAGTTGTAGCCGTTATGGAGTAACGGCTCGTGTAGTTTAAACGCGGCCATCCGATGATGTTTAAGTGCTGGGATCACCTCTGACAGGCTGGTTGGTTTTGATGTCGTTTGAACGAGAGCTTTCGCGAGCAGGCTCGCTCCCACATTTGGACCGGGTACATCAGTGGGGGATTGGTCGGCTCGGAGGTCGCCATCGCTGGAAAGCCAGCTCCCACAGGGATTGAGTCCAGCCGGTAGATAATCGTCGGTTGTCAGGGCGTCATCGCGAGCAGGCTCACTCCTACAATTGGATTGGGTACATCAGTGGGGGATTGGTCGGCTCGGAGGTCGCCATCGCTGGCAAGCCAGCTCCCACAGGGATTGAGTCCAGCCGGTAGATAATCGTCGGTTGTCAGGGCGTCATCGCGAGCAGGCTCACTCCTACAGTTGGATTGGGTACATCAGTGGGGGATTGGTCGGCTCGAAGGTCGCCATCGCTGGCAAGCCAGCTCCCACAGGGATTGAGTCCAGCCGGTAGATAATCGTCGGTTGTCAGGGCGTCATCGCGAGCAGGCTCACTCCTACAGTTGGATTGGGTACATCAGTGGGGGATTGGTCGGCTCGAAGGTCGCCATCGCTGGCAAGCCAGCTCCCACAGGGATTGAGTCCAGCCGGTAGATAATCGTCGGTTGTCAGGGCGTCATCGCGAGCAGGCTCACTCCTACAGTTGGATTGGGTACATCCGTAAGAAACAGGTCGGCTGTCAGACCGCCTTCGCGAGCAAGCTCGCTCACAAAAGCAAAGCAGCGCAGCTGCCCGCGGCGAAGCCGCACCACTCAACAATGAGCGTTAGCTCGAGTGCTTTTGATCTTGCTTTTGACTCACCGGCGACGTCGGAAGGCTGAGCGCAGGGATTGATCCGGGCGTGGGAGCGCAGCGACCGTCTGGCGCAGCCAGACACAGCGGAAGGAGGTGCAGCGAAGCAAACCGTAGCCGCTGCGCCCGGATCGATCCCGCAGCGAAGGGACCCGAGCCTGCGAGGGCCGAACGTAGGAGCAAGCGTTTTTTTGCTTACTTTTTTTAGGCGTTTGTAAAAAAAGTGAGTCGCCGTCAGGCGAAACCGTAAGCGGCCGTTACCGCAGCAACGGATATGTCCTCGAAGCAAGATCAAAAGCTAACCCCCTCACCCCAACCCTCTCCCCCAAGGGGCGAGGGGGAAAGGGGGCAGATCTTCATGCAACGCAAAATCCCGACCCGGCTCAAATTCAGTCACGGAGAAATTCAGCCACCTTCTGCGCAGCACTCGCCAAATGACCCGAATGCGTAAACCCGGAAGCCTTGAGCGGCTTCAAATCATGATCCCCAGCCACCATCCAGACCACAGAAATACTCGCCGACAACGAATACGCTTCAACCGCCTCACGATTGCCGAGAGCATCCCGCTCACCTTGCACAATCAGCGTCCGAGTCTGCAAAGAAGCCAAATGCTCAACCCGAGGCTTCTCCGGCTTGCCCACCGCATAAAACGGATACCCCAGACACACCAGCGCATCCACCCCCAACTCATCCGCGAGCAAACTGGCCATCCGCCCGCCCATCGATTTCCCGCCAACCGCCAAAACCCCAGCGACATGACGCCGCACAAGCGCAAACACCTCCCGCCAGCATTGCAAAAGTTTCGGCGCCGGATTCGGCGGACGTTTAACCCCATCCACCCGCCGCTGCGCCATATACGGAAACTCAAACCGCAACACATTGACCCCAAGCCCGGCAAGGCGCCCAGCCATGTCGTTCATCCAGTCGCTGTCCATCGGCGCACCAGCACCGTGAGCAAGGATCAGAGTCGCCGAAGCCTCACCAACAGCGGCATCCCAAAGCCACCCATGATCACGCACACACTGCGCCCATTGATCCCCGTCAATACTGGCCTTGTGCTGTTTGTCCATGCTTGCCTCGCTTTTAGTCTGCCTATAACTCCAGGCGAAGGATTCGCGCGGTCTGCGCGCGCTCACTTCGGCTGAACCGTGGATGGGGAACCATGAACACTTCTATCAGTACCGCCTACAACTACAAGGTGGTCCGCCAATTCGCCATTATGACGGTGGTGTGGGGCATCGTCGGCATGGGCCTCGGGGTTTTTCTCGCGGCGCAATTGGTCTGGCCGCAGCTCAACTTCGATTTGCCCTGGACCAGTTTCGGCCGTCTGCGCCCGCTGCACACCAACGCGGTGATCTTCGCCTTCGGTGGCTGCGCGCTGTTCGCCAGTTCGTTCTACTCAGTGCAACGCACCTGCCAGACGCAACTGTTTGCGCCGAAAATCGCCGCGTTCTGTTTCTGGGGCTGGCAACTGGTGATCCTGCTGGCGGCCATCAGCCTGCCGCTGGGTTACACCAGTTCCAAGGAATACGCCGAGCTGGAATGGCCGATCGACATCCTGATCACCATTGTCTGGGTCGCCTACGCGATCGTGTTCTTCGGCACGATCATGCAGCGCAAAACCAAACACATCTATGTGGGCAACTGGTTCTTCGGCGGTTTCATCATCACCGTTGCGATTCTGCACATCGTCAACAATCTTGAGCTGCCAGTAAGTTTCACCAAGTCCTATTCGCTGTACGCCGGTGCAACCGACGCGATGGTGCAGTGGTGGTACGGCCACAACGCCGTGGGCTTTTTCCTCACCGCAGGCTTCCTCGGCATGATGTATTACTTCGTACCGAAACAGGCCGAGCGCCCGGTGTATTCGTATCGCCTGTCGATTGTGCACTTCTGGGCGTTGATCACCCTGTACATCTGGGCCGGCCCGCACCACTTGCACTACACCGCGCTGCCGGACTGGGCGCAGTCGCTGGGCATGGTCATGTCGCTGATTCTGCTGGCGCCGAGCTGGGGCGGCATGATCAACGGCATGATGACCCTGTCGGGGGCCTGGCATAAGTTGCGCAGCGACCCGATCCTGCGCTTCCTCGTGGTGTCGCTGGCGTTCTACGGCATGTCGACCTTCGAAGGGCCGATGATGGCGATCAAGACTGTCAACGCCCTCTCCCACTACACCGACTGGACCATCGGCCACGTTCACGCCGGCGCGCTCGGCTGGGTGGCGATGATCTCGATCGGCGCGCTGTACCACATGATCCCGAAAGTCTTCGGCAAGGCGCAGATGCACAGCGTCGGCCTGATCAACGCGCACTTCTGGCTCGCGACCATCGGCACCGTGCTCTACATCGCGTCGATGTGGGTCAACGGCATCGCCCAAGGCCTGATGTGGCGCGCAGTGAATGAGGACGGCACGCTGACCTATTCCTTCGTCGAAACCCTGGTGGCCAGCCATCCGGGCTTTGTCGTGCGGCTGATTGGCGGGGCGATTTTCCTGAGCGGCATGTTGCTGATGGCTTACAACACCTGGCGCACCGTGCGGGCCTCGCAGCCTGCCGACGTCGTCGCTGCCGCGCAGATGGCCTGAGGAGTCCGCCATGAAACACGAAACCATTGAAAAGAACGTCGGCCTGTTGATGCTGCTGATGGTGTTCGCCGTGAGCATCGGCGGCCTGACCCAGATCGTCCCGCTGTTCTTCCAGGACGTCACCAACAAACCGGTGGAAGGCATGAAACCCTACACCGCGCTGCAACTGGAAGGCCGCGACATCTATATCCGCGAAGGCTGCGTCGGTTGCCATTCGCAGATGATCCGCCCGTTCCGCGCCGAAACCGAGCGCTATGGGCACTACTCTGTGGCCGGTGAGAGCGTCTGGGATCACCCGTTCCTGTGGGGTTCGAAACGTACCGGGCCGGACCTGGCGCGGGTCGGCGCGCGCTACTCGGATGACTGGCACCGCGCGCATTTGTACAACCCACGCAACGTTGTGCCGGAGTCGAAGATGCCAGCCTACCCGTGGCTGGTCACCCAAGCGGTCGACAGCAGCCACACCGAAACCAAGCTGAAAACCATGCGCACCCTCGGCGTGCCGTACACCGACGACGACATCAGTGGCGCGGTCGCCAGCCTCAAGGGCAAGACCGAAATGGACGCCCTCGTCGCCTACCTGCAAGTGCTCGGCACTGCGATCAAGAGCAAGAGGTGAGCCATGGTCATTGAAATGAGCACTGGCCTGATACGCGGCCTCGGCACGGTCGTGGTGTTCGTCGCCTTCGTTGGCCTGACATTGTGGGTATTCAACCGCAAGCGCACGCCGGAGTTTGCCGAAGCACGCTTGCTGCCGTTCGCCGACGAACCACTATCCGAAACACCTTCAGCCCCTGAAACAAGGAGTACCCGGCCATGACCACCTTCTGGAGTACGTGGATCTGCGTGCTGACCATTGGCAGCCTGATCGGCCTGACCTGGCTGCTGATCGGCACCCGCCGGGGCGAGACCAAAGGCAGCGTCGACCAGACCATGGGCCACAGCTTCGACGGCATCGAGGAGTACGACAACCCGCTGCCGCAGTGGTGGTTCATGCTGTTCGCCGGCACGCTGGTGTTTGCTGTGGGCTATCTGATTCTGTATCCGGGCCTGGGTAACTGGAAAGGCATCCTGCCCGGTTACGAGGATGGCTGGACCGGCGTGCATGAATGGGAAAAGGAAATGAACAAGGCCGACGCCCGCTTCGGGCCGATCTTCGCCAGGTTCGCGGCGATGCCGCTCGAGGAAGTGGCCAAGGATCCACAGGCACTGAAAATGGGCGGCCGTCTGTTCGCCTCCAACTGCTCGGTGTGCCACGGCTCGGATGCCAAAGGCGCGTTCGGCTTCCCTAACCTCGCCGACAGCGACTGGCGCTGGGGCGGCGACGCCGAAACCATCAAGACCACCATCATGGGCGGGCGGATGGCAGCGATGCCAGCCTGGGGCGAAGTACTCGGTGAGGCCGGAGTGAAAAACGTTGCAGCCTACGTGCGCCACGAACTGGCCGGCCTGCCGCTACCCGCCGACAGCAAGGCGGATCTGCAGGCCGGGCAGCAGGCATTCAGCACGACTTGCGTCGCCTGCCATGGCGCCACCGGCCAAGGCACTACGGCGATGGGCGCGCCGAACCTGACGCACCCGGCCGGCTTCATCTACGGCACCAGCCTGACCCAATTGGAGCAGACCATTCGCCACGGTCGCCAAGGACACATGCCAGCGCAGAACGAGCTGCTGGGCAACGATAAAGTACAATTGCTTGCCGCTTATGTATACAGCCTTTCTAGAAATAATGAGCAATTGAGCGACAAGCTTCAAGCTGAAAGCTCCAAGTAAAAGCGACATCCCTGTATACAAATCTGCAGGCGACTTGTACCCACTTGTCGCTTGCAGCTTGCAGCTCGTAGCTGCTTCTTTTTGTCGCACCCCTCACACCCTCTCCTTTCGGAACCCCGGATTCGGGTCTACGCTTCATCGAAGCGGACCGGCTCGTTGCGGTCGTAGATCGATTTTGCGCGATGCGTTCGATGAACCGGCAGACCGATTCGCCGCCAACGCCAATGGATACCGGCTGTTGCGCCGATTGCCCTTCATCCTCCCGAATACGACGCAGGAACAGACGCCGTCGGCAGCGATCCGGACCACGCAGATTTTTCGTCCACTGCGACATTTTGTCAGAGGCCATTTTTGACCTTACGCGGCACATGGAAAGGCCGCAGAATCAGCGTTGGAAAGCATTGACCCAGGTCATGGCGCGTTGCAATGACCCCCTGCTTTATACATACTTGCGGCCGATTTTATCCCTATAAAAATACCCAAACCGTGGAACCTTAGAATGAGCACAGCAATCAGTCCGACTGCTTATAACTATAAGGTAGTCCGCCAGTTCGCCATCATGACGGTGGTCTGGGGGATCCTTGGCATGGGGCTCGGTGTCTTCATCGCCTCGCAACTGGTCTGGCCGGAACTGAACTTCGGTCTGCCGTGGACGAGCTTTGGACGCTTGCGCCCGTTGCACACAAACCTGGTGATTTTCGCCTTCGGTGGTTGTGCACTGTTCGCCACTTCCTACTATGTCGTGCAGCGAACCTGCCAGACGCGACTGATTTCCGACAGCCTCGCGGCCTTCACCTTCTGGGGCTGGCAAGCGGTGATCGTCGGCGCCATCATCACCTTGCCGCTGGGTTACACCACCACCAAGGAATACGCCGAGCTGGAATGGCCGATCGCGATTCTGCTGGCGATTGTCTGGGTCACCTACGGTCTGGTGTTCTTCGGCACCATCACCAAACGCAAAACCAAGCACATCTATGTCGGTAACTGGTTCTACGGCGCGTTCATTGTCGTGACCGCGATGCTGCACATCGTCAACCACATGTCGCTGCCGGTCAGCCTGTTCAAGTCGTACTCGGCCTACTCCGGCGCCACCGATGCAATGATCCAGTGGTGGTACGGCCATAACGCCGTGGGCTTCTTCCTGACCACCGGTTTCCTCGGGATGATGTACTACTTCGTGCCGAAACAGGCCGAACGTCCGATCTACTCCTATCGCCTGTCGATCGTGCACTTTTGGGCACTGATCACCCTGTACATCTGGGCCGGCCCGCACCACCTGCACTACACCGCCCTGCCGGACTGGGCACAGTCGCTGGGCATGGCAATGTCGATCATCCTGCTGGCGCCGAGCTGGGGCGGCATGATCAACGGCATGATGACCCTCTCGGGTGCCTGGCATAAATTACGCACCGACCCGATCCTGCGTTTCCTCGTGGTCTCGCTGGCGTTCTATGGCATGTCGACCTTCGAAGGGCCGATGATGGCGATCAAGACCGTCAACTCGCTGTCGCACTACACCGACTGGACCATCGGCCACGTACACGCCGGTGCTCTCGGCTGGGTAGCGATGATCTCGATCGGCGCGATCTACCACATGATTCCGAAACTGTTCGGCCGTGCGCAGATGCACAGCACCGGCCTGATTAACGCGCACTTCTGGCTCGCCACCATCGGCACCGTGCTCTACATCGCCTCGATGTGGGTCAACGGCATCACCCAGGGCCTGATGTGGCGTGCAATCAACGATGACGGCACCCTCACCTACTCGTTCGTCGAAGCACTGCAGGCCAGCCACCCGGGCTTCATCGTCCGCGCGCTGGGCGGGGCGTTCTTTGCCAGCGGCATGTTGCTGATGGCGTACAACGTGTACCGCACCGTCCGTGCGTCGGACCCGGTTGAAGCCGAAGCCGCCGCCAAGATTGCCGTCGTTGGAGCTCACTGATGAAGCATGAAGCTGTCGAGAAGAATATTGGCCTGCTGGCCTTCTTCATGGTCATCGCCGTCAGCGTCGGTGGCTTGACTCAAATTGTTCCGCTGTTCTTCCAGGACGTTACCAACAAGCCGGTCGAGGGCATGAAGCCACGCTCGGCGCTGGAACTGGAAGGCCGCGACGTCTACATCGCCAACGGTTGTGTCGGCTGCCACTCGCAGATGATCCGCCCGTTCCGCGCTGAAACCGAACGCTACGGGCACTATTCGGTTGCCGGTGAAAGCGTCTGGGACCACCCGTTCCTGTGGGGTTCCAAACGTACCGGTCCGGACCTGGCCCGTGTCGGCGGTCGTTACTCCGATGACTGGCAACGTGCGCACTTGTACAACCCGCGCAACGTGGTGCCCGAGTCGAAAATGCCGGCTTACCCGTTCCTCGTGGAAAACAAGCTCGACGGCAAGGAAACCGCGAAGAAAATGGAAGTGTTGCGCACCCTCGGCGTTCCTTACACCGACGAAGACATCGCCGGTGCACAGGATGCCGTGAAGGGCAAAACCGAAATGGACGCGCTGGTGGCCTATCTGCAAGGCCTGGGCACCATCATCAAAAGCAAACGGTGAATCTGATGGATATCGGGATGATTCGCGGCCTGGGCACCGTTGTCGTGATGGTGGCCTTTATCGGTCTGGCATTGTGGGTGTTCAGCCCCAAGCGCAAGTCGGAGTTTGAAGACGCGACCTTGTTGCCTTTTGCGGATGATCCCGAAGCCATCAAGCACGTCGAGCAAGCTTCTAGGAGTAACAAAGAATGACTACGTTCTGGAGTCTGTACGTCACAGTCCTCAGTCTCGGTACGATCTTCGCCCTGACCTGGCTGTTGCTGTCGACCCGCAAGGGCCAGCGCAGCGAACAGACGGACGAGACGGTCGGCCACTCCTTCGACGGGATCGAGGAGTACGACAACCCGCTGCCGAAATGGTGGTTCATGCTGTTCGTCGGCACCATCATTTTCGCCTTGGGCTACCTGGTGCTGTATCCGGGTCTGGGCAACTGGAAAGGTCTGCTGCCGGGCTACAACTATCTGGATAACGAAAAGCAGACCGCGTTCGCCAACGGCCAGACCGGCTGGACCGGCGTGCACGAATGGGAAAAGGAAATGGCCCGTTCGGACGCCCGCTTCGGTCCGATCTTCGCCAAGTTCGCAGCGATGCCGATCGAAGAAGTCGCCAAGGACCCGCAAGCATTGAAAATGGGCGGTCGCCTGTTTGCCTCCAACTGCTCGGTGTGCCACGGCTCCGACGCCAAGGGTGCCTATGGCTTCCCTAACCTGACCGACGCCGACTGGCGCTGGGGCGGCGAGCCAGAAACCATCAAGACCACCATCATGGGCGGTCGCCACGCGGTGATGCCGGCGTGGGCGGAAGTCATCGGCGAGCAAGGCGTGGCCGACGTGGCGGCGTTTGTCGTGACCAACCTCGACGGGCGCAAACTGCCGGAAGGCACCAAGGCCGATCCGGCCAACGGGCAGAAACTGTTCGCGGCCAACTGCGTGGCCTGCCACGGTCCTGCAGGTAAAGGCACCCCGGCCATGGGCGCGCCTGACCTGACCCATCCGGGCGCATTCATCTACGGCTCGAGCTTCGCGCAACTGCAGCAGACCATCCGTTACGGCCGCCAGGGCCAGATGCCGGCGCAGGAACAACTGCAGGGCAACGACAAGGTGCACCTGCTGGCGGCGTATGTTTACAGCCTGTCCCACGGTGAAAAAGCACCGGAAGCGAACGCCGAATAAGGCCGACGCTCGATGTAAAAAAGGCCCCGCCAGTTTCGATTGGCGGGGCCTTTTTCATACTGGCATTCACGCCTTGAGACATTTGGTTGATGGACCGGTGCAGCGGCGCCCTGTAGGTTTTTTTCACGCCGATAAACCGCATCGGACTGATCTCCAAGGATGAAACCGACATGCACGAAAGGACAATGCCCAAACACTTCCAACCCTGCCCTGATAATCAATTCAGGTCAGCGAAAACGCAGGCGCCACGCGCGCATGCAATTGCCCGAACCGCCTCGAACAACCCAGATAACGGTGGCGGTCTGGACGGTCTCGGCGGCGGTAGACTGCCGGGTCCGGGACGCACCAGAAACCAACTGCCCCCTCCCGGCATTGTCGACCTGCTGGTCATGCGCGGGGCAGCTGAAGTCGAGTTCAAAACCGCGCGAGCCGTAATAAATCATCGTCGCATTGAACGGTAATTTGAGGGTCGGCCGCTGAGCACTGCCAAGCCCTTTGAAAACAGCTAATTAGCCAGTGCAGCAAAACCGTCCATACTCAACAAGTCAATTGATCTGCGTCAGGCTTTCACGCAATCGCTACACCATCCGTACCCTTTACCCAACGCGACCAAAGGTCGCACCCTTGAGCCAGAGCGACAGGCGTATCATCGCGCCACTGCAACAGCCCTTTTTGACCTTGGTTGGCACGTATCGACCAAGGCATTTTTCCACTGCCGTGGGATGCAATGATGAGCAACCAGATTCCGGTACACGACGTCACACCACCGAGCAAAAACCCGAACAACAGCGTCGACCTTTACGCCTCACGCGAAAAAATCTACACCCGCGCCTTCACCGGCCTGTTCCGCAATCTGCGGATGCTCGGCGGTGCGGCGCTGTTCCTGTTGTATTTCGGTACGGTGTGGCTGAACTGGGGCGGTCATCAGGCCGTGTGGTGGAACCTGCCGGAGCGCAAGTTCTTCATTTTTGGCGCGACGTTCTGGCCGCAGGACTTCATCTTGCTGTCGGGCCTGTTGATCATTGCCGCGTTTGGCCTGTTTTTCATCACCGTGTATGCCGGGCGAGTCTGGTGCGGTTACACCTGTCCGCAAAGTGTGTGGACATGGATTTTCATGTGGTGCGAAAAGGTCACCGAAGGCGACCGCAACCAGCGCATCAAACTCGACAAGGCGCCAATGAGCGCCAACAAGTTTCTGCGCAAAGCGGCCAAGCACGCGCTGTGGCTATTGATTGGTTTTGTCACCGGCATGACCTTCGTCGGTTACTTCTCGCCGATCCGCGAACTGGTCATTGAGTTCTTCACTGGCCAGGCCGATGGCTGGTCGTACTTCTGGGTCGGTTTCTTCACCCTCGCCACTTATGGCAACGCCGGCTGGTTGCGCGAGCAGGTGTGCATCTACATGTGTCCGTATGCGCGCTTTCAGAGCGTGATGTTCGACAAGGACACGCTGATCGTTTCCTACGACCCGCGCCGTGGCGAAAGCCGTGGCCCACGTAAAAAAGGCATCGACTACAAGGCGCTGGGGCTGGGCGACTGCATCGACTGCACGATGTGCGTGCAGGTCTGCCCGACCGGCATCGACATTCGCGACGGCCTGCAGATCGAGTGCATTGGTTGCGCTGCCTGTATCGACGCCTGCGACAGCATCATGGACAAGATGGATTACCCGCGCGGGCTGATCAGCTACACCACCGAACACAACCTGTCCGGGCAGAAAACCCATAAACTGCGGCCACGCCTGATTGGTTATGCCGTGGTGTTGCTGGCGATGATCAGCCTGCTGGTCGCGGCCTTCTTCATGCGCTCTCTGGTCGGTTTCGACGTCAGCAAGGACCGTGTGCTGTACCGGGAAAACGCCGAAGGCCGGATCGAAAACGTCTACAGCCTGAAAATCATGAACAAGGACCAGCGCGATCACACCTATGTGCTGCAAGCCGAAGGTCTGCCGGACCTGCGTCTGCAAGGCAAGCGCGAGATCAAGGTGGCTGCCGGCGATATCGTCAGCATGCCGGTCGAGTTGTCGAGCGCACCGGAACAACTGCCATCGAGCACCAATGAGGTGAAATTCATCCTCAAGGATGCCGATGACAACAGCGTCCACATTGAAGCCAAGAGCCGATTCATCGGCCCGCAAATTCGTTGAGAGAACTGCATATGTCTGCCGCAAACGCTGCAAGTCCCTGGTACAAGCACCTCTGGCCGTGGATCATCATCGGCATTCTGGCCTGCTCGGTGGCGCTGACCCTGTCGATGGTGACGATTGCGGTGAACAACCCGGACAATCTGGTCAACGACAATTATTACGAGGCCGGCAAAGGCATCAACCGTTCGCTGGACCGTGAACTGCTGGCGCAAACCCTGAAAATGCGCGCGGCGGTGCATCTGGACGATGTTACCGGCGAAGTCGACTTGCGCCTGAGCGGTGACAGTCAGCCGAACACGCTGGAATTGAATCTGATCTCGCCGACGCAACCGGAGAAGGATCGCAAGATTGTCCTGACTCGCAGCGAGAGCGAGACCGGGCGTTACATCGGTCAGTTGAATGACAAGATTGAAGGCCGGCGGTTTGTCGAGCTGCTGGGCAGTCAGGATGAACATGTGTGGCGCATGTTCGAGGAAGAACTGGTCAGCCATGACAAGGAACTGCTGCTGGGCGATGAGCCGTTGCAGGGTGCGGAAGATCTGAAAAAGTGAGTCAAGGTCCAAAGCCCCTCACCCTAACCCTCCCGAAACGTCGGACCGCCCAGAGGGAGAGGGGACTGATCTTCAGCGCCTCAGGGTTTTGCGCATGACCATAGCAATGTCGGCGACTGACACCGCTTTGATCGTTCCCACGCTCCAGCGTGGGAACGCAGCCAGGGACGCTCTGCGTCCCAGCCGAAGCGGACGCGGAGCGTCCGGGGAGGCATTCCCACGCGGAGCGTGGGAACGATCATCGGAACGCGCATCATGACCACCCCAACCCCCTGCTACCACTGCGCCCTGCCCGTCCCGTCCGGCAGCCGCTTCACCGCCGTCGTCCTCGGGCAATCGCGCGAATTCTGCTGCCCGGGCTGTCAGGCCGTGGCCGAGGCGATCGTTGCCGGCGGGCTGGAAAGCTATTACCACCACCGCAGCGAAGCCTCGGCCAACCCCGAAGCCCTGCCGGTGCAATTGACCGACGAACTGGCGCTGTACGACCGCGCTGACGTCCAGCAACCGTTCGTGCGCCACGAAGGCGAGCTGGCCGAAACCACGCTGTTGATGGAAGGCATCAGTTGCGCCGCCTGCGGCTGGCTGATCGAGAAACATCTGCGCACCCTGCCTGCGGTTGCCGAAGCGCGACTGAACCTGTCCAACCATCGCCTGCACGTGCGCTGGTCCGACGCGCAGTTACCGCTGAGCCAGATCCTCGCCGAACTGCGCCACATCGGCTACGCCGCCCACCCGTATCAGGCCGACCGCGCCAGCGAACAACTGGCCAGCGAAAACCGCCGTGCCCTGCGCCAGCTCGGCGTCGCCGGGCTGCTGTGGTTCCAGGCGATGATGGCGACCATGGCGACGTGGCCGGAATTCAACATCGACCTCAGCCCGGAACTGCACACGATCCTGCGCTGGGTCGCGCTGTTTCTGACCACGCCGATCGTGTTCTACAGCTGCGCACCGTTTTTCAAAGGGGCGATGCGCGATCTGCGCACACGCCACCTGACCATGGACGTGTCGGTTTCGCTGGCGATCGGCAGTGCTTACATCGCCGGAATCTGGACGGCAATCACTGGCGTCGGCGAGTTGTATTTCGATGCGGTCGGCATGTTCGCGCTATTCCTGCTCGCCGGTCGCTATCTGGAACGGCGCGCCCGCGAGCGCACCGCGGCCGCCACCGCGCAACTGGTCAACCTGCTGCCGGCCTCCTGTTTGCGGCTGGATGCCAACGGTCAGAGCGAGCGCATCCTGCTCAGCGAACTGCGCGTCGGCGAGCGGATTCTGGTGCAGCCCGGCTCGGTGCTGCCGGCGGACGGCAAGATCATCGACGGCCAGTCAAGCATCGACGAATCGCTGCTGACCGGCGAATACCTGCCGCAACCGCGCACGCTGGGCGATGCTGTAACCGCCGGCACGCTGAATGTCGAAGGCGCGTTGACCGTCGAGGTTCAGGCGTTGGGCCACGACACGCGCCTGTCGGCGATCGTGCGCCTGCTCGACCGCGCCCAGGCCGAGAAACCGCGCCTGGCAGAAATCGCCGACCGCGCCGCGCAATGGTTCCTGCTGATGTCGCTGATCGCCGCTGTCGCCATCGGCCTGCTGTGGTGGCAACTGGATGCGTCGCGAGCGTTCTGGATCGTCCTCGCCATGCTGGTCGCGACCTGCCCGTGCGCACTGTCGCTGGCGACGCCGACCGCCCTCACCGCCGCCACCGGCACCTTGCACAAACTCGGTTTGCTGCTGACCCGCGGGCATGTACTGGAAGGTTTGAACCAGATCGACACGGTGATTTTTGACAAGACCGGTACCCTCACCGAAGGCCGCCTGGTGCTGCGCTCGATCCGACCGCTCGGCGCACTCGACAGCGAGCAGTGTCTGAGCCTCGCCGCCGCCCTGGAAAACCGCTCCGAACACCCGATCGCCCGCGCTTTCGGCCGTGCGCCGCTGGCCGCTGATGAAGTACACAGCACGCCGGGGCTAGGCCTTGAAGGCTCGGTGGCCGGGCAGCGCTTGCGCATTGGTCAGGCAGACTTCGTTTGCGCGCTGAGCGGTGCGAGCGTCCCGGCGATGCCGAATGAGGCAGGCCAATGGTTGCTGCTCGGTGACGAAAACGCTCCGCTGGCGTGGCTGGTGCTCGACGATCGCCTGCGCGACGATGCCCCCGCCCTGCTCGCCGCGTGCAAGGCGCGCGGCTGGCGCACGCTGCTACTGTCCGGCGACAGCTCGCCGATGGTCGCCAGCGTCGCCGCCGAACTGGGCATTGATGAGGCACGCGGCAGTTTGCGCCCGGATGACAAGCTGCAAGTGCTGCAACAACTGCACAGAGAAGGACGCAAAGTGCTGATGCTCGGCGACGGCGTCAACGACGTGCCGGTACTGGCAGCCGCGGACATCAGTGTGGCCATGGGCTCGGCCACCGATCTGGCGAAAACCAGTGCCGATGCGGTGTTGCTGTCGAACCGCCTCGACGCGCTGGTGCAAGCCTTCACATTGGCACGCCGTACGCGGCGGGTAATCATCGAAAACCTGCTGTGGGCGGCGCTGTACAATGGTCTCATGTTGCCGTTCGCCGCCCTCGGCTGGATCACTCCGGTGTGGGCTGCGGTCGGCATGTCGATCAGTTCGCTGACCGTGGTGCTCAATGCCCTGCGCCTGACTCGCCTGCCGGGTGCGCCGCACACCAGCACCCGTTCAGAAACCCGCCCGCTACCGGCCTGAGCCGCGCGAGCCCGGAGTACCGATGCCAGCTCTCTACGTGATGATTCCCGCTGCACTGCTGATCGTGGCCATCGCCGTGTACATCTTCTTCTGGGCGGTGGACAGCGGCCAGTACGACGACCTCGACGGCCCGGCGCACAGCATCCTGTTCGACGATCAGGACCCGAACCATACCGCTGCCGTGGACGAAGCCAAGGCCGGCAAACCGGACGACAAGGCGCCACCGCATGCTTGAACTGGCGCCACTGCTGGTATCCGCCCTGATCCTTGGCCTGCTGGGCGGCGGCCATTGCCTGGGCATGTGCGGCGGCTTGATGGGCGCGCTGACCCTGGCGATTCCCAAGGAGCAGCGCAGCCGGCGCTTTCGTCTGCTGCTGGCGTACAACCTCGGGCGGATTCTCAGCTATGCCACAGCCGGCCTGCTCATCGGCCTCGCCGGCTGGGCGGTCGCCAACAGCCCGGCGGCGCTGTTCATGCGCGTGCTGGCCGGGTTGCTGCTGATCGCCATGGGCTTGTATCTCGCCGGTTGGTGGAGCGGGCTGACGCGCATTGAGGCGCTCGGGCGTGGGTTGTGGCGCTTCATCCAGCCCGTGGCCAATCGCTTGCTGCCGGTGTCGAGTCTGCCGCGTGCATTGTTGCTCGGCGCGTTGTGGGGCTGGCTGCCGTGCGGGCTGGTTTACAGCACGTTGCTGTGGTCGGCGAGTCAGGGCAATGCGCTCGATAGCGCCTTGTTGATGCTCGCGTTTGGCCTGGGCACCTGGCCGGTTCTGCTGGCGACCGGGCTGGCGGCGGAACGGGTGACCGCGATTTTGCGCAAGCGCAGTGTGCGCATGGCCGGCGGGTTGTTGGTGATTGTGTTTGGTGTCTGGACCCTTCCCGGCCCGCATCAGCATTGGCTTATGGGCCATTGATCGGCGGTGCGGCCTTCGCGAGCAGGCTCGCTCCCACACTGATCTAGTGAACACTGCAAATCCCTTGTGGGAGCGAGCCTGCTCGCGAAGAGGCTCGCACAAACAATACAAATCCCCTGTTGATGCAAATCAAGATGCCCCGCAGCCCCCTCCCCTAGACTCGCCCACACTGCCAGCCTATCCGGGGGAATGCCCGCATGCTCGACGCCATTCGTTGGGACACCGATTTGATCCGCCGCTATGACCTGGCGGGGCCGCGCTACACCTCGTATCCGACCGCCGTGCAATTTCACGGTCAGGTCGGCACGTTCGATCTGTTCCATGCCCTGCGCGACAGCCGCAAAGCTCAGCGCCCATTATCGCTGTACGTGCATGTGCCGTTCTGCGCGAACATTTGCTACTACTGCGCGTGCAACAAGGTCATCACCAAGGACCGCGGACGCGCCGCGCCGTACCTGCAACGGCTGGAGCAGGAAATCCAGCTGATCGCCTGCCACCTTGACCCGGCCCAGAAAGTCGAGCAATTGCACTTTGGCGGCGGCACGCCGACCTTTCTCAGCCACGACGAACTGCGGCAACTGATGGCGCACCTGCGCAAGCATTTCAATCTGCTCGATGATGATTCCGGTGATTACGGTATTGAGATCGACCCACGCGAGGCCGACTGGTCGACCATGGGCCTGCTGCGCGAGCTGGGCTTCAACCGCGTCAGCATCGGCCTGCAAGACCTCGATCCGGCCGTGCAGCGCGCCGTCAATCGCCTGCAAAGCCTGGAAGAAACCCGCGCGGTGATCGACGCCGCGCGCACCCTGCAATTTCGCTCGATCAACATCGACCTGATCTACGGCCTGCCCAAACAGACCCCGGACAACTTCGCGCGCACCGTCGAGGAAGTGATCAGCCTGCAGCCGGATCGGCTCTCGGTGTTCAACTATGCGCATCTGCCGGAACGCTTCATGCCGCAACGGCGGATCAATAGCCACGAACTGCCAGCGCCGGCGCAAAAGCTGGAAATGCTTGAACGCACCATTCAACAGCTCACCGCCGCCGGCTATCGCTACATCGGCATGGACCACTTCGCCCTGCCCGACGACGAACTGGCGATCGCTCAGGAAGAACAGACCCTGCAACGCAACTTCCAGGGCTACACCACCCACGGCCATTGCGACCTGATTGGCCTGGGCGTTTCGGCGATCAGCCAGATCGGTGACCTGTACTGCCAGAACACCAGCGATCTCAACCAATACCAAAACACCTTGGCGAGCGCGCAGCTGGCAACCAGCCGTGGCCTGGTGTGCAACGCCGACGATCGTTTGCGCCGCGAAGTGATTCAGCAACTGATCTGTAACTTCAGCCTGGAATTCACCGACATCGAGCAACGGTTCAACATCGACTTTGAGGGCTATTTCGCTGAACTGTGGCCGCAACTGCAAGGCATGGCCGCTGACGGCCTGATTGAACTGGATCGCGAGCGGATCAGTGTGTCGCCGGCCGGGCGTCTGCTGGTGCGCTCGGTGTGCATGGTGTTCGACGCATACCTGCAACAACAGAATCGTCAGCGCTTTTCACGGGTGATCTAGTTTTTGGTGAGCAAGGCGCCGACCTTGAGGTTCTGGTCCGGGGTCATCGCCGACTGGCCCATGACTTTGGACAGGGCCAGGTTGGCGGTGACCACGCCGCTGTTCAGCGCGGCAATGGCCCCGCGCAGGGCGGCAAGCTTGTTGATCCGCTCTTCGTTGGACAGGCTCTTGTCAGCCATGACCTTGTTCATTTGCGCCTTCTTCTCGGCAATCTGTTTTTGCAACTTGCGGATCATCTTCAGCAACTGCTGGATGTTTTCCGGCAGACCGCTGTTGTCGATATCACTGTTTTCACCGCCGACAGTGGCGGCCTTGGCGATCGACGCACCGGACAGCGACACTTTGACGCCCTCGACCAAGGTCGGGGTTGTGCTGTTCAACGCGTCAGCGTCGCGCTCGTTGGCGACGTCGTTGCTGGCGACCTCCGGCAATGCCGGAACGCCGCTGTTACCGGGGCCTAGCGTGCCAATGGCAGTCATCGGATCCTTCCTTTCATGCGGTCTGATACCTGTTTATCGGCCGCTTTGGGTAGGGCTTTATGTCTGAAGGACAACATCGCCATGCGCTGGCCTGAAGGTCCTTCGGTGAGTTACCCTTACGTCTTATGTGTGTTTTCCCACAAGGATTGAAGAAATGTCCGAGCCAGTCAAACTGCGCGCTCACACCCAGGCCCATTGCAAGGATTGCAGCCTGGCCCCGCTGTGTCTGCCACTCTCGTTGAATCTGGAAGACATGGACGCGCTGGACGAAATCGTTAAACGCGGCCGCCCGTTGAAAAAGGGTGAATTCCTGTTCCGCCAGGGCGACACATTCGATTCCGTTTATGCAGTACGCTCCGGCGCCCTCAAGACGTTCAGCCTCAGCGACAGCGGCGAAGAGCAATTGACCGGTTTCCACCTGCCGAGCGAACTGGTCGGCCTGTCCGGCATGGACACCGAGAAACACCCGGTATCGGCCCAGGCACTGGAAACCACCTCGGTCTGCGAAATCCCCTTCGAACGTCTCGACGAACTGGCCCTGCAACTGCCACAGCTGCGCCGTCAGTTGATGCGCGTGATGAGCCGGGAAATCCGCGACGACCAGCAAATGATGTTGCTGCTGTCGAAGAAAACCGCCGACGAGCGCATCGCGACGTTTCTGGTCAACCTGTCCGCACGTTTCCGCGCCCGTGGGTTCTCGGCCAACCAGTTCCGCCTGAGCATGTCGCGCAATGAAATCGGTAACTATCTGGGCCTGGCGGTGGAAACCGTGTCGCGGGTGTTCACGCGTTTCCAGCAGAACGAACTGATCGCCGCCGAGGGCAAGGAAATTCACATCCTCGACCCTATCCAGCTGTGCGCGCTGGCCGGTGGCTCGATCGAAGGCTAAGAAGGCCGATCACGACCCGCGGTTGAGCGAATCGTTTCAGCCGCGGGTATACTGCGCCGTTTGCAGCCCTGCCAGGACACCTCGACGATGGTCTTCGACTCCTTCGACATCAAATCCCTAATCCGCCCTGTGATCGACTTCCCGAAACCGGGCGTGATCTTTCGCGACATCACCCCGCTGTTCCAGTCGCCGACGGCGCTGCGCCTGGTGATGGACAGCTTCGCCCACCGCTATGTCGAAGCCGACTTCACCCACATCGGTGCGATGGATGCCCGTGGTTTCCTGATCGGATCGGTATTGGCCTATCAGTTGAACAAGCCGCTGGTGCTGTTCCGCAAGCAAGGCAAACTGCCGGCGGACGTGCTCGCCGAAGGTTACGCCACCGAATACGGCGAGGCCTTTCTGGAAGTGCACGCCGACAGCCTGTGCGAAGGCGACTCGGTGGTGATGTTCGATGACCTGATCGCCACTGGCGGCACGCTGATCGCGGCCGCCAACCTGATCCGCCGCATGGGTGCGCGCGTGCATGAAGCCGCAGCGATCATTGATTTGCCGGAGCTGCAAGGCTCGCAGCGCCTGCAGGACATGGGCATTCCTACGTTCTGCCTGACGCAGTTTGCCTTGACCGATAAATAGTAGCGCCTGATAGACCGCTTTCGCGAGCAGGCTCGCTCCCACTGTCGAGCGCATTCCAACTGTAGGAACGCGATCAACTGTGGGAGCGAGCCTGCTCGCGAAGGCGCCCGCAGCTACACCGCAAGGCTAAAGCCCCATCTGCTTGCTGATGATCTCGTTCATCACTTCCCGAGTCCCGCCGCCAATCGACAGTATGCGGTTATCCCGATACAGCCGCTCCACCAGACTTTCACGCATGTAACCGAGCCCGCCGAGAATCTGCACCGCTTCGGTGGTGATCCGGTCTGAGGTGTCCGTGGCAAAGTTCTTCGCCATGGAGATCTCCTTGATCACGCTCTGCCCCGCGGCCATTTTCGCCGCTTGCCGGTAAGTAAATTCGCGCGACACTTCCAATGCCGTGGCCATTTCGGCAAGGCGATGCTTGATCACCTGAAACTTGCCGATCGGTTTGCCGAAGGCCTCACGCTCGCGCGCCCATTTCAGGCTCTGTTCCAGCGCAAGCTGCGAGGTCATGTTGGCCATCAGCGCCAGCGCCAGGCGTTCGCTCTGAAAGTTGCCCATGATGCAGGCGAAGCCCATGTTTTCCGCACCGATCAGATTGCCCAGCGGCACTCGGCAATCGTCGAAGAACAACTCGGCGGTGTCCGACGCCCACCAGCCCATCTTCTTCAACGAGCGGCCAACGGTGAAACCCGGTGTGCCCTTCTCGATCAGCAAGAGGCTGATGCCGCCAAAACCCGGCGCACCGGTGCGCACCGCGACAGTGTAGAAGTCGGCGCGCACGCCACTGGTGATAAAAGTTTTACTGCCGCTGACCCGGTAGCAGTCGCCGTCGCGTACCGCGCGGGTTTGCAGGTTGGCGACGTCGGAACCGCCGCCGGGCTCGGTCACAGCCAGGGCGCTGATCTTCTCGCCGCTGAGTACCTGCGGCACCACGCGATCACGCACCTCGGGTCGCGCCCATTTGACGATCGGCGGCAAGCCGATGTCCAGCGAACCCAGCCCCGCCACCAGGCCGCCAGAGCCGCAGCGCATCAACTCCTCACTGGCGGCAACCTTGGCAAACAGATCGCCCGCATGGCTGCCACCGAGGGCTTCGGGATAGCCGATACCAAGGATGCCCGCCGCGCCGGCCTTCAGGTACAGCTCACGAGGGAAACTTTCGGCTTCTTCCCACTGATCAACCTCTGGCAGGATCTCGCGCTCGACGAAACGCCGGACGCTGTCGCGAACCAATTGATGGCTGGGGTCGAAGTATTCCTGGAAGGCAGGCATGGGCGAACTCCACGGAGGGGTTCGGCGAACTTAACCGAGCGCTTGCTTGGTTTTCAACTCAATTGTGTAAATCTGACGGACCGCGGTGCGGTCATCGCTGGCAAGCCAGCTCCCACAGGGATCTCGGGCGTTCACAAATATTGTGTTCAACAAAGAAACCTGTGGGAGCTGGCTTGCCAGCGATGAGGCCAGAACAAACAGTAAAGAACTTACAGAGAGATGGGCTTGCGCCCGGCAAACGAATGCGCCAGCGTGCCGCCATCGACCAGTTCCAGTTCACCACCCAGCGGCACGCCGTGCGCAATCCGCGAGGCGATCAGGCCCTTGTTCTGCAGCAGTTGCGCGATGTAATGCGCGGTCGCTTCACCTTCCACCGTCGGGTTGGTCGCGAGGATGACTTCGGTAAACGTGCCCGCCTCTTCGATCCGCGCCATCAACTGCGGAATGCCGATCGCCTCAGGCCCGAGGCCATCGAGCGGCGATAAATGCCCCTTGAGCACAAAGTAACGCCCACGGAAACCGGTCTGCTCGACCGCGTAAACGTCCATCGGACCTTCAACCACGCACAACAGCGTGTCGTCGCGGCGGTTATCGGCGCATTGCGGGCACAGATCGTCTTCGGTCAGCGTGCGGCATTGCCGGCAATGGCCGACCCCTTCCATGGCCTGACTCAGGGCCTGGGCCAGACGCACGCCACCGCTGCGATCGCGCTCGAGCATCTGCAACGCCATGCGCTGGGCGGTTTTCTGACCGACACCCGGCAAGGTGCGCAAGGCGTCGATCAGTTGGCGAATCAAAGGGCTGAAGCTCATGGGGAAAAGTCCGACAAAACAACGAGACGCGGTTTATACCCGCGCCTCCGGCCAGCGTCAAATGCTCAATCCTCAGCGACCCTCACCACCAGTTTGCCGAAGTTGCGCCCCTCCAGCAGACCGATAAACGCCTCGGGCGCCTGCTCCAGACCTTCGACCACGTGCTCGCGGAACTTGACCTTGCCGTCGCGCACCCACGGCACCATGTGGCTGATGAATTCCGGCTGGCGGTCACCGTAGTCGTCGAAGACGATAAAGCCCTGAATGCGCACGCGCTTGGTCAGCAACGCGCGTTGCAACATTGGCAGGCGATCCGGGCCTTTCGGCGCTTCCGAAGCGTTGTACCCGGCAATCAGGCCGCACAACGGAATGCGCGCCTTGGGATTGAGCAACGGCACCACCGCATCGAAGACATGGCCGCCGACGTTCTCGAAATAAATGTCGATGCCCTCGGGGCAGGCCTTGGCCAATTGCTCGGCGAAATCGTCCGCCTTGTGGTCGATGCAGGCGTCGAAGCCCAGTTCCTCGACCACGTATTTGCATTTTTCGGCACCGCCGGCCACACCGACCACACGCAGGCCTTTGATCTTCGCCACCTGGCCGACCACCGAGCCGACTGCACCGGAAGCGGCGGCGACCACCAGGGTCTCGCCTTCTTGCGGCTGGCCGATGTCCATCAGGCCCATGTACGCGGTCATGCCCGGCATCCCCAGCACACCGAGGGCCATGGACGGACTCGGCAGGCCAGCGGGAATCGGAATGATGTTCCGGCCGTCGCTGATGCTATGGCTCTGCCAACCGGTCGCGCCGACCACCAGATCGCCCTTGTGGAATTTCGGATGACGCGAATCCTCGACACGGCTGACCGCGCCGCCGGTCATCACTTCGCCAATTTGCACTGGAGCGGCGTAAGACGGAGCATCGCTCATGCGCCCGCGCATGTAGGGATCGAGCGACAGGTACAGGGTTTTCAGCAGCACCTGACCGTCTTCGAGGTCCGGCAACGCTTCGCGCTCGAGGCGGAAATTCTCCGGCGTCGGCGCACCGGTCGGCCGCGAGGCGAGGACGAAGCGTTGGTTGAGGGTGAGAGGGTCGGACATGTCAGCGTCTCCTGTGAATTGGAATTCGGCGGTATAGGGAGCAGACCGTTGTGGCGGTGGTGTGTTCGATGTTTCTTCAGTTGGCCGGGACTGATCGTTCCCATGCTCCGCGTGGGAATGCAGCCCAGGACGCTCCGCGTCCCTATCGCAAGCTGGAACGCAGAACGTCCCTTGAGGCATTCCCACGCAGAGCGTGGGAATGATCAGACGCCGGCACAAGTCCATCAGGCAGAAACAAAAATGCCAGGCGCAATGCCTGGCATTTTGTGTAGCTCATCTGCCGCCGCTTGGCGAATCAGAATGGCAGTTTCATCCCTGCTGGCAGGTTCATGCCGGCGGTCATGCTGCCCATTTTTTCCTGGCTGTTGGCTTCGATCTTGCGCACCGCGTCGTTGACGGCGGAAGCGACCACGGCTTCGAGCATTTCCTTGTCGTCTTCGCTCATGCCTTCAACCAGGCTCGGGTCGATGGTTACGCTCTTGACGTCATGACGGCCGGTCATCACCACGGTGACCATATCGCCGCCGGCCTTGCCGATGACTTCGGCGTTGGCCAGTTCTTCCTGCATCTTGGCCATTTTTTCCTGCATCTGCTGCGCCTGCTTCATCAGGCCGGCCATGCCACCTTTCATCATGGTAATCACCTCAATGTGCTTGGATCAAAACAGCGCCCGGCGAAGTCGGCCGGACACCTTCAGTTATTAGCCTTGGGTGACCAAGGCGTCGACAGGTTCAATAGTATCGTGTCGCACCACCGCACCGAACTGCTGAACCATCTGCTGGATGAACGGATCGCCGTGGATCGACTCCTCCGCCTCGCGCTGACGGTTGGCGCGGCGCCGTGAGGCAGCCTGGGCCGGGGTTTCCTGCTCGGGCTTGATCAGCTCGATGGTCAGGCTCAGCGTACGCCCGTGGAACTGGTTCAGCGCATCGTTGAGACGGCGCTGCTGGGTGGCGTTGAACAGCGCACTGTGCGCCGGATCAAGGTGCATCAGCCAGTGATCGCCATCCACCGCGATCAGTGTGCAGTTGGCGGCGATACTGCCGGTCATGCCGGAAATCGGCAGTTTCGGAAACAGCTCCAGCCATTGCGCAGCCAGACCGGTGGCCGGGGCCGCAGCCGGTTCAGGCTCGGGTTCCGGTTCGGGGTCGGCGGCGTGTTCGCTGGCCAGTTCGTCGAGGTAGCTATACGCCGAATCCATGTCCGGCTCGATGTAATCCTCGTCCAGCGGCGGTTCGTCATCGAGGTCAATGCCCGGCGTGGCGGCATCGACATCCGCGACCGACGGCTCAGGAATCGGCGCCGCGGCCCACTCCGGCGCATCCGGGACGACGCTGTCCGGGGTCGGCAGCGGCATCGGCGGCAACTCGGGTTGCTCGGCGGCAGTTTCCAGCACCGGCTCGACGGCGGGCTGCTGCACTGGCGCAGGTTCAGCCTCGGCTTCTACCGGGTCGTTCCACGGCAGATCAACCACCGCTTCGACGGCCACGGGCTCAGGCTCTGCCACGGGTTCCGGTGCAGCGGCTGCAACTGGCGCGGGCGCGGTGGCCGGCGCAGGTGCAGGTGCAGGTGCAGCCACTGGCGTCGGCATCGGCGCTGGCGCAACGGGCGCGGCGACCACCGGCGCAGGCTTGGGCGCGGCAGCCACGGTGTTTGCGGAATCAACTGTGGCCTGGCTGATCCCCACTGGCTTTAGCGGTTGCCTCGGGGCGTCCGCCGTATCGGCCGGTCGGAACGCCAGCATCCGCAGCAGAACCATCTCGAAACCACCGCGCGGATCCGGTGCCAGCGGCAAGTCGCGGCGACCGATCAGGCCCATCTGGTAATAGAACTGCACGTCTTCGGCCGGCAACGCCTGGGCTAGCGCCAATACGCGGTCACGGTCACCATGGCCGTTGTCGACGCCTTCGGGCAACGCCTGGGCGATGGCGACACGGTGCAATACGTTGAGAATTTCCGAGAGCACGCCGTTCCAGTCCGGGCCCTGCTCGGCCAGATGCCGCACGGCTTCAAGCAACGCTTTGGCATCACCTTCGATCAACGAATGCAGGACGTCATAGACCTGGCCGTGATCCAGCGTGCCGAGCATCGCCCGCACGTCGGTAGCAAGGACCTTGCCTTCACCGAAAGCGATGGCCTGATCGGTCAGGCTCATGGCATCGCGCATCGAACCGTCAGCGGCGCGACCGAGCAACCACAATGCATCGTCTTCGAACGGCACGTTTTCCGCTGTCAGCACGTGGGTCAAATGCTCGACCACCCGCTCGGGCGTCATGTTCTTCAGGGAGAACTGCAGGCAGCGCGAGAGAATCGTTGCCGGAAGTTTCTGCGGATCGGTGGTCGCCAGGATGAACTTGACGTACGGCGGCGGCTCTTCGAGGGTTTTCAGCAGCGCATTGAAGGAATGGCTGGAAAGCATGTGCACTTCGTCGATCAGGTAGACCTTGAAGCGCCCACGGCTCGGCGCGTACTGCACGTTATCGAGCAGTTCACGAGTGTCTTCGACCTTGGTTCGGCTCGCGGCGTCGATCTCGATCAGGTCGACGAAACGGCCCTCATCGATTTCCCGGCACACCGAGCACTCGCCGCACGGGCTGGAGGTGATACCTGTTTCACAGTTCAGGCATTTGGCAATGATCCGCGCAATGGTGGTCTTGCCCACCCCGCGCGTCCCGGTAAACAGGTACGCATGGTGCAGCCGCTGGCTGTCCAAGGCATTGATCAGAGCCTTGAGCACATGGGTCTGGCCGACCATTTCGCGGAACGAGCGCGGACGCCATTTACGTGCAAGAACCTGATAACTCATCGAAAACCGTCGCAACGAAGGAAGCTGAAGCGGCTAATGCTAGCGGAGCAAGGGCAAAATTGCATCCGGTGTCCGCGCCTAAAATGGCTAAGCTGCATCAGCAGAGGCTTTTATCGGCTCGGGACGGGCAATGACCGGAGCGTTTATGCGGTGGGCGATGGCGGCATTGCTGGGGATCAGCCTGAGCGCGACGGCGGCCGAACCGCCGCTGCGCTTCGCGGTGTCCGACAGCTGGGCGATGCCGATGGTGCAGCTCGAACGCAACCGCCCGACCCAGGGCATTCTTTACGACCTGATGCTCAGCCTGGCGACGCAGGTCGGCGTGCCGGCCGAATTCATCGTGCTGCCGCGCGCCCGCGTACAAAGCGCCATGGAAAACGACGAGATCGATGTGCGCTGCTATGCCGCCCAGTCGTGGCTGCCGAATCAGTCCGGCGATTACCTGTGGAGCGTGCCGCTGCTGTTCCAGCGCGACCTGCTGGTCAGCCGCAAGGACCAACCGCCAAACATTGATCCCGCCCACCTGCCCCGCCAGACACTCGGCACCGTGCGAGGCTACACCTACCCGACACTGCAACCGCTGTTCGAGGCCGATCAACTGCAACGTGAAGACGCACGCAATCAGGAGCTGGTGCTGGAAAAACTGCTGGCCGGGCGTTATCGCTATGCGGTGAGCAACCAGTGGACACTGGACTGGTTCAATCAACGCCTGCTGCCGGCCCAGCAACTGCAAGCGGTGGCGGTGCTGCAGGAGCAGGAAGTGGGCTGTTACGTGAGGAACGATCCGAGCGTGCCGGTGCAGCGGATATTGCGCACGTTGCTGCGGATGAAGATGTCGGGGGAGATTGAGGAGATTATTCGGTTGTATACCGGCAGATCTGAATTAAAGTTTTTAGAAGAAAAAAAGGACCCATCCAAATGAGTCCTTTATTCATGAGATGAAAATCAAAGCAACGCGCACGAGCCCGACATTGGAATCTTCGCAACATCACCCTTGCCGACACAGAGCAGTGTCACCTTGGTTCCTTTTTTCAGGGATGCCAGGGAACCGGCATCGTTTTTATCGAACGAGAATTGAGGCTCCATGAATTGATTCACCCCACCACGCAGCGTGAGGTACGGGTTACCCATGAAGTCAGTATTGATGTCTGCAACAGTCCCCGAGACCTTGAATTTTTTGCCTTTGAACTTTTGATCCGCAGCAACAGTGTTTTCGTTGTAAGCCACAGCAATATCACCGGCGCTGACCGCAGGAGTGGCTGCCAATTCCTGTTTTACCTTTTCCAGTTCCGCTTGCGCACGAGCTTTGCTCGCTTCAGCAAGCGCAACGGCTTCGGCTTGTTTTTGCTCTGGAGACTTCATCGCGTTGCTGATGAACCCAATAACGAACAGGACACCGATGATGATGCCAACCCACTTGAAAAGTTTTTTCACGCCTTTCTTCCTCTGATAGTCGAATTCCCTTACTGCATCGCCGCCGAGCATCAATGCTTGCCCGGCAACTCAAAGCAACGCGATTCTCCAGATTAGGCAGGCCGAGCGCAAGGCAAGTTGCCATCATCCCTAGGCCGGGTTCGATCAGAGGAGCGAGCGACGAGACTGAGATTTCAAAGTGAATCCGCTGTGATCCTTGCCCACTCATTTTGGCTTTTTATTTTTGAACAAAGCGGCCCGCGAATCGCCAGTGTTGCGGCGAGTGGCGAGTCATGACGATCAGGTCGCCTTTTTTGACATTGATCCGGCTTTGCATCGGAATCAGTCGAGGATCCTTTACGACCGTGTCTTCAGACGCCACGGTGTAGGAAAAGCCCGCCCAACGGTGAACGCCGTCGTAAAGCTCGCATTCGAGCGAAGGGAATGCACCCATTTTGCCTACGCACTTAGTGACTTCTTCGATATACAGCGGGGTCGTTTTATCGGCGCCGTAGTACGCGAGAATGTAACCTGCCGTGGAGTTTTTCAGCTCCAGCATGGTGTAGCCCGCTGTATCGCCACCATCATCGGTGAGTTCCACCTTGCGCGAAAAGTAGTCGCGGGCGGCTGCGGTTTCCGCGTCCTGAGCTTTTTGTTGCTCAGGCGTCAGCGGTGTGGCGCAGGCTACGAGCATCGCAGAGGCCAACAGGCAGAGGAAAAGTTTTGGCAATGACATGAGAAGCCTCCTGGCAACGGCAAAGAATCAAGCGAGAGATCGACAGACACAAAAAAACCGCAGTGGGCGAAACCCATGCAGTTCTGGTTGAAGCGTTCGATTGTTCGTTAAGGTGGCGACCCCACCAGCCACACCCCGGCACACAATGTTCCCGCTGTGGCTGCTGCCTTCCGGCTCTGACCAGGTTCACGGGTAATCGTTGCGGGGGGACCGATGGGGTCACCATAACGACGCTTGCCTGTCGGCGAGCCGCGCCATTGTACCTGTCTGAGACGAAGTTACAACCCTGGTTGCAGATTAAAAATATCAAGGGGCTCAAGCACTTGCTATTGCGCCTGGAGCACCTCGTCGGCCCGCCCTCCCGCCTGCTGGATGACCAGATGGATGAAGTGCAGCTTGGCAATCGCCGGCGCTGGCAGCACGAACGGGTAGAAATCCGGCTGCCCCATGCTGCGCGACAATTCGTTGAGCATGCCAGCCAGTTCGATCCACGCGTTGACGAATGACAGAAACGCTTCGCCACCGGGATGCTCCGGGTCGTACAAGGTGCTGGATGGAAACGGTTGGTAGTCAAAGTCCATTTCCCGCGCGCTCATGCCAAAGCCCAGTGCGGTGTCCACGGCGTCCATCATGTGCAGGTAATGCGCCCAGGTTTCCGCCCAGTCTTCCCATGGGTGCATGGTCGCGTAGGCGCTGACGTAGTGCTGCGGCCAGTCCAGCGGGGCGCCCTGCTGGTAATGCCGATCGAGCGCTTCGGCGTAACTGGCGCGCTCGTCGCCGAACAGGCTTCGAAACGCGCCGAGCCACGGGCCGTTGGCGATCAGGCGATCCCAGTAGTAGTGGCCGACTTCGTGGCGAAAATGCCCGAGCAGCGTGCGATAGGGTTCGTGCATCTGCGCCCGCACCTGCTCGCGGTGGGCGTCGTCGGCTTCCTTGATGTCGAGGGTGATCAGGCCGTTGGCGTGGCCGGTCATCGGTGCGTTGCCTTCGAGGTCGATGCCGATGAAGTCGAAGGCCAGTCCGGTTTCTTCGTCGACGCTTTTCGGGATGACCGGCAGGCCAAGGGTGATCAGTTGCGCGACGAGGCGGCGTTTGGCGATTTCGACTTTGCGCCAGCGCTCCGGGTTCTCCGGGACGGAGAGATCGGGAATGGTGCGATTGAGACTGCAGGCGATGCACAGGCTGTCGTGCTCGTTGGCCGGCAGCAGCCAGTTGCACGCAGCGGCTGTATCGAGGTTGGCGCACCGGCGAAACAATCCGGCGTCGGGATCGGCGTCGAGCGTCCATGTATCGGCTTGCGGCCCCGGCTGCAGCGAGGTCAGGCGGCTTTCTTCTGGTTGATAACCGAGCAACGCGTTGCAGGCCAGGCACTGGCTGTTGCGAAAGAACAGCGACTGGCCGCAGCGGCACGGCCAGATTTTGCTGTTGCGTGAAGACCCGGCCATGAACGGCGCGATGATGCGGGAACTGAGCTGCTCGAAGAAGCGGTGCATGGCGATCTCTCCCTGGGACTGGCCAAGACTAGATCATCCTGGCGCGAAGATCGTTCCCGCACCTTCTCGACTGATCGTTCCCACGCTCCGCGTGGGAACGATCAGTTGAGGGGGCGTGAGAAAAAGGTCACACGGGAATACCGTGGGTTTTGAGGAAAGCGATAAACGCCTCTTCATCCATGACCTTCACGCCCAGCTCATTGGCCTTGGTCAGTTTCGAGCCGGCACCGGGCCCGGCGACCACGCAATGGGTCTTGGCCGACACCGAGCCTGCGACTTTCGCGCCGAGGCTTTCCAGATTCTCTTTCGCCACATCCCGGCTCATCAATTCGACCTTGCCGGTCAGCACCCAGGTCTCGCCGGACAATGGCAAGCCTTCGACGACTCTCTTTTCGCTCTGCCAGTGCATGCCGAAATCACGCAGCTGTTTTTCCGACGCCTCAGCCAGTTGTCGATGCTCGGGCAGGGTAAAAAACTCGCGCACCGCATTCGCCTGTTTCTCCGGCAAGGCCTGGCGCATGTCCAGCCAGTCGGCGGTCATCACCGCTTCCAGCGAGCCAAACTTTTCCGCCAGCTTCTGCGCGCCACCCGGGCCCACCGAAGGAATATGCAGCCTGTCGAGAAACCCACCCAGCGTGGTGCTCGCGGCGAACTCGGCGCCCAGTTCGCCCTGATCCTGAATCTGCAAACCGTGGCCAAGCAGCTCGCTGATGACCTGCTGGTTATGCGCATCCTCAAAGAAGCTGTGAATCTCGTGAGCCACTTCCAGACCGACATCCGGCAGGTAGGTCAGCACTTGCGGCAAGGCCTGTTGTACCCGCTCCAGCGACCCCAGCGAGCGCGCCAGCACCTTGGCGGTCTCCTCGCCAACATCCGGGATGCCGAGCGCGTAGATAAACCGCGCCAGCCCCGGCTGTTTGCTGTCCTCGATCGCTTTCAACAGCTTGTTGCTGGACACCTCGGCAAAGCCTTCCAGATCGACGATGTCGTCGAACTTCAGCGCATACAGATCGGCCGGGGAATTGACCAGACCTTCGTCGACCAATTGTTCGACGCTCTTGTCACCCAGCCCTTCGATATCCATGGCCCGGCGCGAGACGAAATGAATGATCGCCTGCTTGAGTTGCGCGCCACAGGCGAGACGGCCGACGCAGCGATACACCGCGCCTTCGCTGACGGTTTCCTTGCCCTTGCTGCGCTTGATCAGTTGCGTGCGCTCGACATGAGAACCGCACACCGGGCAGCTCTGCGGAATTTCCACTGCCCGTGCGTGTTCCGGGCGACGCTCGGTAACCACTTGCACCACTTGCGGAATCACGTCCCCGGCGCGGCGAATGATCACGGTATCGCCGATCATCAGGCCCAGTCGCGCGACTTCGTCCATGTTGTGCAGCGTGGCATTGGCGACGGTAACGCCGGCGACTTTCACCGGTTTCAAGCGCGCCACCGGCGTGACTGCGCCGGTGCGGCCGACCTGGAATTCCACGTCGAGCAGTTCGGTAAGTTCTTCCATGGCCGGGAATTTGTGCGCGATCGCCCAGCGCGGCTCGCGGGCGCGAAAGCCCAGTTCGCGCTGATCGGCAATGCTGTTGACCTTGAACACCACGCCGTCGATTTCATAGGCCAGCGAATCACGTCGCGCGCCGATGTCGCGGTAGTACTCCAGGCACTCGTCGATGCCCTTGGCCAGTTTCAGTTCGTGGCTGATCGGCATGCCCCACTTCTGCAACTGCTTGAGGTTGCCGATGTGGGTGTCGGAAATATCGTGCGAGACCTGGCCGATGCCGTAGCAGCAGAATTCCAGCGGCCGGTTGGCGGTGATCTTCGAATCGAGCTGGCGCAGGCTGCCGGCCGCGGCGTTGCGCGGGTTGGCGAAGGTCTTGCCGCCGATTTCCAGTTGCGAGGCATTGAGGCGCTCGAACCCGGCCTTGGACATGAACACTTCGCCGCGCACTTCCAGCGTCGCCGGCCAGCCTTCGCCATGCAGCTTGAGCGGGATGTTGCGCACGGTGCGCACGTTGACGCTGATGTCTTCACCGGTGGTGCCGTCGCCGCGCGTGGCGCCGCGCACCAGCACACCGTCCTGATACAGCAGACTGACCGCCAGGCCATCGAGTTTTGGCTCGCAGCTGTATTCCACGGCCGCCGCGTTGCCGAACAGATCGCCCGCGGGCAGGTCGAGCCCTTCGGTGACGCGGCGATCGAACTCGCGCATGTCGGTTTCTTCGAAGGCGTTGCCGAGGCTGAGCATTGGCACTTCATGGCGAACCTGAGTGAACGCGGTGAGCGCCACGCTGCCGACACGCTGGGTCGGCGAGTCGCTGGTGATCAGTTCCGGGTTGGCCGCTTCCAGCGCCTTGAGCTCGTGGAACAACCGGTCGTACTCGGCGTCCGGAATGCTCGGCTCGTCGAGAACGTGGTAGCGGTAGTTGTGCTGGTCGAGTTCAGCGCGCAGCTCGAGGATGCGGTTTTTCGCGGCGGTCATGGTGGTCTCTCATAAAGCAAAAGAGCAGCCGAGGCTGCTCAATCATTCTGCCGATCGTCCCGTTAAACAGGAACAACCTTTTGTATCAACGCTTCTGGGTCAGGGCGCGGCGCTCGAATTCGACGATGCGCTGGCGGTAATGCTCGATGGTCTGCGCGGTCAGAACGCTGCGCTGGTCATCTTTCAGCTCGCCATTGAGTTCCTGCGACAGCTTGCGGGCTGCCGCCACCATCACGTCGAAGGCTTGCTTCGGATGACGCGGGCCTGGCAGGCCGAGGAAGAAGCTCACCGCCGGGGTGCTGAAATGGTCGATGTCGTCCAGATCGAAAATGCCCGGCTTGACCGCATTGGCCATGGAGAACAGCACTTCACCGTTGCCAGCCATGCTTTCGTGGCGGTGGAAAATATCCATCTCGCCAAATCGCAGACCGCTTTCGAGGATGTTCTGCAACAACGCCGGACCTTTGAAGCCGGCCGGGTCGCGGCAGATCACGCTGATCACCAGCACTTCTTCGGCTTGCGGCTGATCCTTGTCGGCCACCGCCGGCGAAGGCTTGCTGTCTTCAGCGAAGTCGTCGTCACGGCTGTTGAAGCTCGGGCCGCCATCCAGATCCAGATCAAGGTTCAGGTCGCCCTGTGCCGGGCCGTTGCTGCCCCGCTTGCCACGTTTCGAAGCGGATTCGCGCGGCTCGCGGGCTTCACGGGCCGGCATGCTCACCGACGGCAGATCGTGCTCGTCCAGTTGCGGTTCCTTGTGCGTGTCCAGTACGCGGGCCGGGCCCAGCAGCTCGGCGCTGCTGTCCTCGTCCGGCAGGTTGGACAGACTTCGGTCAAGACGGAATTTCAGTTTTCCCTTGCCGCCGCGCATACGGCGCCAGCCATCGAAAAGAATACCGGCTATCACAATGATGCCGATGACGATCAGCCACTCGCGCAGACCGATTTCCATGTAATCCCGTGCCTCTATAAAAAATGCTGAAAAATAAGGGGTTTACACTGCGTAAACCGCTTTAAAACGTGGCGCCAACTCTATGTTCTGACAGGCGTTTTGCCCACGTATACGAAAAATTGACATTAAACTAGCACGACCAAAGGCAACTTTACACCGTCTGTCTCATTGGCTTGCGCGAATATGTCGAATCGCCAGCACATTCGTCTCGGTAAAAAAGTCCTACAGACCTCGATTACCTTTCCGACGCACGCCGCATCAGGCGTCCACCATCGCCATCGCCTCCTCGACATCCACCGCCACCAGTCGCGAACAACCCGGCTCGTGCATCGTCACGCCCATCAACTGCTCGGCCATTTCCATGGCGATCTTGTTGTGGGTGATATAGATGAACTGCACGGTCTGCGACATCTCTTTGACCAGGCGTGCGTAGCGTCCAACGTTAGCGTCATCCAGTGGCGCGTCAACCTCATCGAGCATGCAGAACGGCGCCGGATTCAACTTGAAGATGGCAAAAACCAGGGCCAGTGCTGTCAGGGCTTTTTCGCCGCCGGAGAGCAAATGGATGGTGCTGTTCTTCTTTCCGGGCGGCTGCGCCATGATCGTCACCCCTGTATCGAGTAGATCTTCGCCCGTCAGTTCCAAATACGCGCGCCCGCCGCCAAAAACTTTTGGGAAAAGCGCCTGTAAACCGCCGTTGATCTGATCAAAGGTATCCTTGAAACGGTTGCGGGTCTCCTTGTCGATCTTGCGAATGACGTTTTCCAGCGTCTCCAGCGCTTCGACCAGATCGGCATCCTGCGCATCCAGATAACGTTTACGCTCCGATTGTTGCGTGTATTCGTCGATGGCCGCGAGGTTGATCGCGCCCAGGCGCTGAATTCGCGCGTTGATGCGTTCGAGTTCTTCCTCGGCTTCGCGTTCACTGGCCTGTGCGGTCAATGTCGCGAGCACACCGTTGAGATCGTAGCCGTCTTCGAGCAACTGATCCTGCAAGGCCTTGCGCCGCACGGTCAGGGCTTGCCATTCCATGCGTTGCTGTTCGAGCTGGCCGCGAATCAGCTGCGATTGCTGCTCGGCCTGGGTGCGGCGTTTTTCCGCGTCGCGCAGTTCGCGGTCGGCGTCTTCCAGGGCGATTTGTGCGGTCTTGAGTTCTTCGTCGACGGTCATGCGCTTGTCGAGCAGTTCTTCGAGTTTCAGGCGTAGCTCTTCCAGCGGCGCCTCGCCCTCCTCCAGATTCAGACTCAACTGTTCGCGCTTTTCGGTCAGGCGCTCGGCCTGCATTTCCAGACGTTCCAGCGCCTGACGCGTGGAGTCGTGCTGCGCGCGCAACGAGCCGAGACGCACGGCCAATTGATGGGCGTGGTCCTTGTGCTGCCGCGCTTCCTGACGCACCCGATCGAGGCGTTCGCGCAGGCTGTCGCGCTGGGCCAGCAGCAACTCGCGCTGCTCGGTATCGAGCGCCATGGCGTCCAGCGCTTCCTGCAATTGCATGCGCGCTTCGCCGACCTGTTCGTGTTCCAGCTCGCGTTGTTCGGCGAGTTCGACCAGTTCTTCATCGAGACGCGTGCGGCGCAGGGTCAGTTGTTCGGCCTTGGCTTTGCCGGCGGACAACTGCGCTTTCAATTCGCCTTGCTGACGGGCTTCGTCCTGCAGCAAACGGCGCAGATGCTCGCGACCGTTTTCCTGTTGACGCTGTTGCGCACGCAGGGTTTGCAGGCGCGCTTCCATGGCCTCGACCGTGGCTTCCTTCTCTTCGCGCTCGAGGTGCAGTGCTTCGATTTCCTGCCCTCGGGCGAGCATGCCGCTTTCCGCTTCGCTGGCCCGGCGCACGCGCAAAAAGTGCCGACCGACCCAGTAACCGTCGCGGCTGATCAGGCTTTCGCCAGTGCCGAGCTGCCCGCGCATGGCTAAAGCCTGCTCGAGGCTGTCGACCGGTTTGACCTGAGCGAGCCACGGCGACAGATCGATCTGCGCCTCGACTTTATCCAGCAGACTGCCGGCCACGCGCACGCCATCACTGGCCGGGCTGAGCAGACGCAGATCGCCCTGGCTGAAGCCGGACAGATCGAAGCCGCTGAAATCGTCGACCAGCACCGCTTGCAGATCGGCGCCGAGCACGGTTTCCACCGCCAGCTCCCAACCGGCCTCAACCTTGAGGCCTTCGGCCAGACGCGGGCGCTCGGTGAGGTTGTGTTCCTTCAACCATTCAGCAGTGCCGGTGCCCGGATCCAGCGCCGCCTGTTGCAAAGCTTCAAGGGACGCGAGGCGCCCGTTGAGCCGCTGCAGATCGCCCTGCGCCTGTTGCTGGGCGGTAAGCGCTTGCTGCAGCTCCTGGCGCAGCTGTTCGAGTTTTTCGACCTGCGCTTCTTCACTGGTTTGCAAATCTTCCAGCGTCGCTTCGGACTCGGCGAGTTGCTCGTTGAGCGCCATGATCGCTGCGTCTTCCGGGTCGGCGGACAGCAGCGCGCGTTCTTCGCCGAGGCGTTTCTGCCGGTCGGCCAGACGCTCCATGCTCGACTCGAGTTGCTGAATGCGCGACTGCTGCACTTCGGCCTGACGCCGCGGTTCGGCGGAGGTCAGGTTGAACGCATCCCACTGCTCCTGCCAGCCGTGCATCACGCTTTCGGAATCTTCCAGTGCCGCGGCGGCTTCTTCGGCGGCGGCGCTGGTGACTTCCTGCTCGGGGACGAGCATGTCGAGCTCTTCGCCAAGGGTCAGCAATAAGGTGCGGTCGTGACCCAGGTGCGATTCGGTTTCCAGGCGCGCGCGTTCGGCTTCCTTGAGATCGTCCTGCAATTGGCGCAAGCGTTGCTGGCCATGCTGGATGCTCTGCTCGACCCGGGCGATGTCGCCGCCGACCGAATAGAAACGCCCCTGCACCAGATTGAAGCGCTCGGACAGATCGTGGTGGCCGTCGCGCAGGCGCTCGATCGCCGCGTCAGCGTTACGCTGCTCGGCGACCAACGCCTCGAAACTGATTTCCTGGGTGCCGATGATCGACTCGCGCTGGCCGACCTGCTCGTTGAGATCCTGCCAGCGCAGCGCCGACAGTTGCGCCTTGAGCTGACGCTCCTCGGCCTTGAATTCTTGATACTTCTTCGCCGCTTCGGCCTGCCGGTGCAGGCGTTCGAGCTGGCGCTCCAGCTCTTCGCGAAGGTCGGTCAGGCGCGCGAGGTTTTCGTGGGTACGGCGGATGCGGTTTTCGGTTTCGCGCCGGCGTTCCTTGTACTTGGAGATGCCGGCGGCTTCTTCGATGAAGTTACGCAGGTCTTCGGGCTTGGACTCGATCAGCTTGGAGATCATCCCCTGCTCGATGATCGAATAGCTGCGCGGGCCGAGGCCGGTGCCGAGAAAGATATCGGTGATGTCGCGCCGACGGCATTTGGTGCCGTTGAGGTAATAAGTGGTCTGGCTGTCGCGGGTGACTTTGCGGCGAATGGAGATTTCCGCGTACGCCGCGTATTCGCCGAGCAGTGTGCCGTCGGAGTTGTCGAAGACCAGCTCGATGCTCGCCTGGCTTACCGGTTTGCGGCTGGTCGAGCCGTTGAAGATGACGTCGGTCATCGACTCGCCACGAAGGTTCTTTGCCGAACTTTCGCCCATCACCCAGCGTACGGCGTCGATGATGTTCGACTTGCCGCAACCGTTCGGCCCGACCACTGCCGCCATGTTACTGGGGAAGTTCACCGTGGTCGGATCGACGAAGGATTTGAATCCCGCCAGCTTGATGCACTTGAGCCGCACGCTTAAGCAACCGTCAGCGCAGACACCACCAGATCGCAGCTGCGCTGGGCGTACGCCGTCAGCACGATGCGGATCTGCGGCAAATCACGGGCGAGCACGGCGGCGAGCAGGCGTTCGAACAGCTCAAGGAACTCGCTCATTTCTGCCTTGCGCTGTTCGAGGGCGAGAAAGTACGCACGGCTCATCGCCGGTTGCAGGTTCTCGACGGTTTCCTGCAGATACGGATTGTTGGCGAACGGATAAGCCGCGCGCATCACCGCGAAGCTGTCATCGACGAAGCTGCGGATATCGCCGCGTTCGTAATGCCCGGTCAGGCGCTGCTGGATCTGCACGAACGGCGCCATGTCCGACTGCACTTGCCAGCCGTTGGCCACCGAATTGCCGAGCAGGATGTACAGCTCGCTCATCAGCGTGCACAGGCTCTGCACCTTGTGCGCAGTGAGTTCGGTGACGTGGGCGCCACGCCGCGGCAGGATCGCGATCAGGTGGCGGCGTTCGAGGATGAGCAAGGCTTCGCGGACCGAGCCGCGGCTGACATTGAGCGCCAGCGTGACCTTCTGTTCCTGGATGCGCTCTCCCGGCTTCATTTCGCCACGAATGATGCGCTCGGCGAGGTGGTGAGCGATTTGCTCGGCGAGGCTGTCCGGCGCCTTGAACGTCATGGTTGTCCTTCAAACTCTATCGATCTGCACAAGCGGCGCAGTGTAGCGCAAATGCACGGTCATGGCGGAGTGCCCACTCAGCGGTTTTTGGCACGATTCCCGCAAAAAAGCGCAGTGACCGATGAGGGTCAATACTGAATAGACACGTTGTTGATCGGCGAAAGCGAATTTCCTGACCTTTAAGTCAGAAAACCATTGACCGAAAAGTCAGACCTGCTAAATTCGGTTCACGTCGGTTAACAACAATAATGAGTCTGCGAGGCCTTCCGTGATCCAGTTTTTACTTAACCAGGAACTCCGTAGCGAGCACGCCCTGGACCCGAATCTGACTGTGCTCAATTACCTGCGCGACCATGTCGGCAAGCCCGGCACCAAAGAAGGTTGCGCCAGCGGTGACTGCGGTGCGTGCACCGTGGTGGTCGGCGAGTTGCAGACGGATGACGCCGGGCGTGAGCACATTCGTTATCGCAGCCTCAATTCGTGCCTGACCTTTGTGTCGTCGCTGCACGGCAAACAACTGATCAGCGTTGAAGACCTCAAACATAAAGGCGAACTGCACAGCGTCCAGCAAGCCATGGTCGAGTGCCACGGCTCGCAGTGCGGTTTCTGCACCCCCGGCTTCGTCATGTCGCTGTTTGCCCTGCAAAAGAACAGCGATGCCCCGGATCACGCCAAGGCCCACGAAGCGCTGGCCGGCAACCTCTGCCGCTGCACTGGCTATCGGCCGATTCTGGCGGCGGCCGAGCAATCGTGCTGCGCTAAACAGCCCGATCAGTTCGACGCCCGCGAAGCCGAAACCATCGCCCGCCTCAAAGCCATCGCCCCGACCGATATCGGCGAGCTCAACAGCGGCGACAAACGCTGCCTGGTGCCGCTGACCGTGGCCGATCTGGCCGACCTCTACGACGCTTATCCACAAGCCCGGCTGCTCGCCGGCGGCACCGATCTGGCCCTGGAGGTCACCCAGTTCCACCGCACCTTGCCGGTGATGATCTACGTCGGCAACGTTGCCGAAATGAAGCGCATCGAAACTTTCGAAGACCGTATTGAAATCGGCGCCGCCACCGCACTCTCCGACTGCTACGAAGCGTTGAAGGCCGAGTACCCGGACTTCGGCGAACTGCTGCAGCGCTTCGCCTCCCTGCAGATCCGCAACCAGGGCACGCTCGGCGGCAACATCGGCAACGCCTCGCCGATCGGTGATTCGCCACCGCTGCTGATCGCCCTCGGCGCGCAGATCGTGCTGTGCAAAGGCGAAACCCGCCGCACGTTGAATCTGGAAGATTACTTCATCGATTACCGCGTCACGGCCCGTCAGGAAAGCGAGTTCATCGAAAAAATCATCGTCCCGCGTGCCAGCGCCGAGCAGTTGTTCCGTGCCTATAAAGTGTCGAAGCGTCTGGACGACGACATCTCCGCCGTCTGCGCCGCGTTCAATCTGCGCGTGGAAAACGGTGTGATCGCCGACGCCCGCGTCGCCTTCGGCGGCATGGCAGCCATTCCGAAACGCGCCGCGCATTGCGAAGCCGTGCTGCTCGGTCAGCCGTTCAATAACGCCGTGATCGAACGCGCCTGCGCCGCACTGGCCGAGGACTTCACGCCGCTGAGCGACTTCCGCGCGAGCAAGGAATATCGCCTGCTCAGCGCGCAGAACCTGCTGCGCAAATACTTCATCGAACTGCAAACACCGCACATCGAGACTCGGGTGACCGCTTATGTCTAACCATCACGGCGTAGAGAAAACTCAAGCTGAACTGGCTGAACTGTTTGCCAAAGACCTGACCACTGGCGTCGGCCGCAGCGTCAAGCACGACAGCGCCGCCAAGCATGTGTCCGGTGAAGCGCAGTACATCGATGACCGCCTGGAATTCCCTAATCAATTACACCTGTACGCGCGTCTGTCGGACCGTGCCCACGCGAAAATCCTCAGCATCGACACCCAGCCCTGCTACGCCTTCGAAGGCGTGCGCATCGTCATCACCCACGAAGACGTGCCGGGCCTGAAAGACATCGGCCCGTTGCTACCGGGCGATCCGCTGCTGGCCATCGACGATGTGCAATTCGTCGGCCAGCCGGTGCTCGCCGTCGCGGCGAAGGATCTGGAAACCGCGCGCAAAGCGGCGATGGCCGCGATCATCGAATACGAAGATCTGGAACCGGTGCTCGACGTGGTCGAAGCCTTGCGCAAACGCCATTTCGTGCTCGACAGCCACACCCATCAGCGTGGCGATTCAGTGTCCGCGCTGGCCAGCGCCGAACACCGCATTCAGGGCACCTTGCACATCGGCGGTCAGGAACACTTCTATCTGGAAACGCAGATCTCCTCGGTGATGCCGACCGAAGACGGCGGCATGATCGTCTACTGCTCGACGCAGAACCCCACCGAAGTGCAGAAACTGGTCGCCGAAGTGCTGGACGTGTCGATGAACAAGATCGTCGTCGACATGCGCCGCATGGGCGGTGGTTTCGGCGGCAAGGAAACCCAGGCCGCGAGCCCGGCGTGCCTCTGCGCGGTGGTCGCGCACCTCACCGGCCAGCCGACCAAGATGCGCCTGCCGCGCGTCGAAGACATGCTGATGACCGGCAAGCGCCACCCGTTCTATGTCGAGTACGACGTCGGTTTCGACAGCACCGGTCGCCTGCACGGGATCAACATGGACCTGGCCGGCAACTGCGGTTGCTCGCCGGACCTGTCGGCGTCGATCGTTGACCGCGCGATGTTCCACTCGGACAACTCCTACTACCTCGGCGATGCGACCATCAACGGTCACCGCTGCAAGACCAACACTGCGTCGAACACCGCCTATCGCGGCTTCGGCGGCCCGCAAGGCATGGTCGCCATCGAAGAAGTGATGGACGCGATCGCCCGCCACCTCAACCTCGATCCGCTGGCGGTGCGCAAGGCCAACTACTACGGCAAGACCGAACGCAACGTCACCCACTACTACCAGACCGTCGAGCACAACATGCTCGAAGAGATGACCGCCGAACTGGAAGCAAGCAGCCAGTACGCCGAGCGCCGCGAAGCGATCCGTCGCTACAACGCCAACAGCCCGATCCTGAAAAAGGGTCTGGCGCTGACCCCGGTGAAATTCGGTATTTCTTTTACCGCGAGCTTCTTGAACCAGGCCGGTGCGCTGATCCACATCTACACCGACGGCAGCATCCACCTGAACCACGGTGGCACGGAAATGGGCCAGGGTCTGAACACCAAAGTCGCCCAAGTTGTGGCTGAAGTGTTCCAGGTCGAAATCGACCGCGTACAGATCACCGCGACCAACACCGACAAGGTGCCGAACACCTCGCCGACCGCCGCTTCCAGCGGTGCCGACCTCAACGGTAAAGCGGCGCAGAACGCGGCAGAAACCATCAAGCAACGTCTGGTCGAATTCGCCGCGCGGCACTTCAAGGTCAGCGAAGAGGACGTCGAATTCCGCAACGGCCATGTCCGCGTGCGTGAGCACATTCTGACCTTCGAAGCGCTGATCCAGCAGGCGTATTTCAATCAGGTGTCGCTGTCGAGCACCGGCTTCTACAAGACGCCGAAAATCTACTACGACCGCAGTCAGGCCCGTGGTCGTCCGTTCTATTACTTCGCGTTCGGTGCGGCGTGCTGCGAAGTGATCGTCGACACACTGACCGGCGAGTACAAGATGCTGCGCACCGACATTCTTCACGACGTCGGCGCCTCGCTGAACCCGTCGATCGACATCGGTCAGGTCGAGGGCGGTTTCGTCCAGGGCATGGGCTGGCTGACCATGGAAGAGCTGGTCTGGAACAACAAGGGCAAGCTGATGACCAACGGCCCGGCTAGTTACAAGATCCCGGCCGTGGCGGACATGCCGCTGGACCTGCGGGTGAAACTGGTGGAAAACCGCAAGAACCCGGAAGACACGGTGTTCCATTCCAAGGCTGTGGGCGAGCCGCCGTTCATGCTCGGGATTGCCGCGTGGTGCGCGATCAAGGATGCGGTGGCGAGCCTCGGTGACTACAAGCATCAACCGAAAATCGACGCACCGGCGACCCCGGAGCGGGTGTTGTGGGGATGTGAGCAGATGCGCCAGCTCAAAGCGGTGAAAACGACCGCGACCGAAGTCGAGGTTGTTTGATGATCGTTCCCACGCTCCGCGTGGGAATGCAGCCCGCGACGCTCTGCGTCGCTCCCTGAACAGCGGACGCGGAGCGTCCAGTGATGCATTCCCACGCAGAGCGTGGGAACGATCTGAGAGGTGTTTATGTACAACTGGATCGACGCCCTCGCCGACCTGCAGAACCAGGGCGAGCCCTGTGTGCTGGTGACGATCATCGAAGAGCTCGGCTCGACACCACGCAATGCCGGCTCGAAAATGGTCGTCAGCGCCCACCGGATGTTCGACACCATCGGTGGCGGGCATCTGGAATACAAGGCCATGCAGATCGCCCGCGACATGCTCGCCAGCGGCAAGCAGGACACCCATCTGGAGCGTTTCAGCCTCGGTGCCAGTCTCGGCCAGTGCTGCGGTGGCGCCACGGTGTTGCTGTTCGAACCGATGGGCCAGGTGCAGGCGCAGATCGCTGTATTCGGCGCCGGCCACGTCGGTCGCGCCCTCGTGCCGCTGCTTGCCAGTCTGCCCTGCCGGGTGCGCTGGATCGATTCGCGCGCGGCGGAATTCCCTGAGCACATCCCCCACGGCGTGCGTAAAATCGTCAGCGAAGAGCCTGTGGATGAGATCGATGATCTGCCCGCCGGCAGCTATTGCATCGTCATGACCCACAACCATCAGCTCGATCTGGAACTCACCGCCGCCATTCTCAAACGCAACGACTTCGCCTGGTTCGGCCTGATCGGCTCGAAGACCAAACGCGTCAAGTTCGAACATCGCCTGCGTGATCGCGGTTTCGACCCCGGCGTGGTGCAACGCATGCGCTGCCCGATGGGCATCAGCGAAGTCAAAGGCAAACTGCCGGTGGAGATCGCCATTTCCATCGCCGGCGAAATCATCGCCACCTACAACGCCAACTTCGGCCAGCACAGCGCCAGCGCCGAACCGATTGCCCGATTGCTGCCGGCCTCGCGCCGCAGCCAGTCCGCCAAACTCAAAGCCTCAAACTGATTAGAGAACCCTCATGCCTCTGACTCGCAAAGCCTACCGCGCCGCCATCCTGCACAGCATTGCCGACCCCGCCGAAGTCGGCATCGAAGCCTCCTACGAATATTTCGAGGACGGCCTGCTGGTGGTCGATGGCGGCAAGATCAGTGCCCTCGGCCACGCCAGCGACCTGCTGCCGACCCTGCCGGCGGACATCGAAATCGAGCATCATCAAGACGCGCTGATCACACCGGGCTTCATCGACACCCACATCCACCTGCCGCAAACCGGCATGATCGGTTCCTATGGCGAGCAACTGCTCGACTGGCTCAACACCTACACCTTCCCCTGCGAAAGCCAGTTCGGCGACAAGGCTCACGCCGACGAAGTGGCGGACATTTTCATCAAGGAACTGCTGCGCAACGGCACCACCACCGCGCTGGTGTTCGGCAGCGTGCACCCGCAATCGGTGAACTCGTTTTTTGAAGCGGCCGAAAAGCTCGACCTGCGGATGATCGCCGGCAAAGTGATGATGGACCGCAACGCCCCGGACTACCTGGTCGACACCGCCGAATCGAGCTACGTCGAGAGCAAGGCGTTGATCGAGCGCTGGCACGGCAAGGGCCGCCTGCACTATGCGGTGACCCCGCGCTTCGCGCCGACCAGCACCCCGGAACAACTGACCCTCGCCGGCCAACTGCTGACCGAATACCCGGATCTGTACATGCAGACCCACATCAGCGAGAACCTCAAGGAAATCGAGTGGGTCAAGGAGCTATTCCCGGAACGCAAAGGCTACCTCGACGTTTACGACCACTATCAGCTGCTCGGCGAGCGCTCGGTGTTTGCCCACGGCGTACACCTGTGCGATGACGAATGCGCGCGGCTGGCGGAGACCGGTTCGGCGATCTCGTTCTGCCCGACCTCGAACCTGTTCCTCGGCAGCGGTTTGTTCAACCTGCCGATGGCGGAAAAGCACAAGCTCAATGTCGGCCTGGGCACGGATGTCGGCGGCGGCACCAGTTTCTCGCTGCTGCAGACGCTGAACGAAGCGTACAAGGTAATGCAACTGCAAGGTGCGCGGCTGAGCCCGTTCAAGTCGCTGTATCTGGCGACCCTGGGCGGTGCGCGGGCGCTGCGTCTGGAAGACAAGATCGGCAACCTGCAACCCGGCAGTGATGCCGACTTCCTGGTGCTGGATTACAACGCCACGCCGCTGCTGAACTACCGGTTGAAGCAGTCCAATAACATTGCCGAAACGTTGTTCGTGCTGATGACTTTGGGCGATGACCGAACCGTGTCGCAGACCTATGCGGCGGGGGCTCTGGTGCATCAACGCTGAGTTTTTTTTGCACCGTGATCGTTCCCACGCTCCGCGTGGGAATGCAGCCCGTGACGCTCCGCATCACTGGACGCGGAGCGTCCCAAGAGGCATTCCCACGCGGAGCGTGGGAACGATCATCCCCCAGTGGTGTTTACCCCGGGGGATTTTTGTTGCCGGTCAGGGAGCTATCGCTGGCAAGCCAGCTCCCACAGGGTTTTGTGAGGCTCACACAATCTGTGATACGCCGCAAAACCTGTGGGAGCTGGCTTGCCAGCGATTGGAGCGACTCGGTTTCAGATCAGAGCTTGGCCGCTGGACGCCCCGGCTTCTTGGTCTGCAACAAATGCGAGAACACCGCATGCAGGTCATCCGACGCGCCTTCCTCGTCGAGGTTGAGCTTGCTGTCGATGTGATCCATGTGGTGCATCATCAGGTTCACCGCCAGTTCGCCGTCGCGTTTTTCGATCGCGTCGATCAACTGGGTGTGTTCATCGTACGAACAGTGCGAACGGTTGCCGCTTTCGTATTGGGCGATGATCAGCGATGTCTGCGAAACCAGGCTGCGCTGGAAGCTGATCAATGGCGCGTTCATCGCCGCTTCCGCCAGCTTCAGATGAAACTCACCCGAGAGGCGAATACCGGCGCCGCGATCACCGCGCGAGAAGCTGTCGCGTTCGTCATTGACCATCTGCCGCAGCTCGGCGATCTGCTCGGCCGTGGCGTGCTGCACCGCCAGTTCAGTGATCGCACGCTCGACCAGACGCCGTGCGAGAAACACCTGACGTGCTTCCTCAACGCTCGGGCTGGCGACCACCGCGCCACGGTTGGGCCGCAACAACACCACGCCTTCATGGGCCAGACGCGACAGCGCACGGCGAATGATGGTACGGCTGACCCCGAAGATTTCCCCTAGCGCTTCTTCGCTCAACTTGGTGCCGGGCGCCAGACGCTGCTCGAGGATCGCCTCGAAGATATGCGCGTAGACAATATCGTCCTGGGTTCCGCTGCGCCCGGCTTTGCCTGCTCGCGGTTGTTTCTTGAGGGGTTGCAACTGTTCGTTCATGGGCACTCGGGTCGGAAGAACTGCGGCGAATAGACCGTGACTGTAATACGGCACAGTAGGTCGCTGGCAAGTATCGCGTAAAAAACAGCGCGATTGTACACAATGAATGGTGGCAACACGACTGTACGGCTGTTTGCGACTTCGGCTGTATTGCAACGATCCGTCCGGTTTGAGTTTAGGCTTGATCGCAGAATCCGCTGCACGCCGGTGATCCCGGTGGGCGAGCCTGCTCGCGAAAGCCATTTCACATTCACTATGAATGCTGACTGACACTCCGTTTTCGCGAGCAGGCTCGCTCCTACAGGGGCTCTGTGCTGTGGCGGGGATCTCCATTGGTATAAGGAACACCACCGTCATGACCGACGCCACCCACGCCCGCTTGCGGCCCCTCGCCGACACCACACCGTCCGCCATCGTCGCCGGCTTCATTGCGATGATGACCGGTTACACCAGTTCGCTGGTGCTGATGTTTCAGGCCGGGCAAGCGGCGGGCCTGACCAGCGGGCAGATTTCCTCGTGGATCTGGGCGATCTCGATCGGCATGGCGGTGTGCTCGATCGGCCTGTCGCTGCGTTATCGCACGCCGATCACCATCGCCTGGTCGACACCCGGCGCTGCACTGTTGATCACCAGCCTCGGCGGCGTGAGCTACGGCGAGGCAATCGGCGCCTACATCACCTGCGCAGTGCTGGTAACCATTTGCGGCCTGACCGGCAGCTTCGAACGGCTGGTAAAAAAGATCCCCGCCTCGCTAGCCGCAGCATTGCTGGCCGGCATCCTGTTCAAGATCGGCAGCGAAATCTTCGTCGCCGCGCAGCACCGTACCGGGCTGGTGCTGGGGATGTTCTTCACTTATCTGCTGGTCAAACGCCTGTCGCCACGCTATGCCGTGCTCGCGGCGCTGCTGATCGGCACCGCGCTGTCGGGCTTCATGGGGCTGCTTGATTTCAGCGGCTTTCATCTGGAAGTGGCCACCCCGGTGTGGACCACGCCGCACTTCTCCCTGGCCGCTACCATCAGCATCGGCATTCCGCTGTTCGTGGTCGCCATGACCTCACAGAACATGCCCGGCGTCGCCGTCCTGCGCGCCGACGGCTACAACGTCCCGGCCTCCCCGCTGATCACCACCACCGGCATCGCCTCGCTGCTGCTGGCGCCGTTCGGCTCCCACGGGATCAACCTCGCCGCCATCAGCGCCGCCATCTGCACCGGCCCGCACGCCCACGAAGATCGCAACAAGCGTTACACCGCTGCCGTCTGGTGCGGAATTTTCTACGGGATTGCCGGGGTGTTCGGCGCGACGTTGGCGGCACTCTTTGCCGCGTTGCCGAAAGAGCTGGTGCTGTCGATTGCGGCATTGGCGCTGTTTGGTTCGATCATCAATGGTTTGAGCATTGCGATGACTGAGGTGAAAGAACGTGAGGCGGCGCTGATCACCTTTATGGTTACGGCGTCGGGGCTGACGTTGTTTTCGATTGGGTCGGCGTTCTGGGGGATTGTGGCGGGGGTGCTGACGTTGCTGATCTTGAACTGGCGCAAAGCCTGAGATCAAAAGCCCCTCATCGGAACGCCGCCCGCCTAACCCTCTCCCAAAGGGAGAGGGAACTGACCGAGGTGTCTGGAAGACATACGCCGACGTGGGATACCGAGTCGAACTCAGGTTTTGAAAAGCCCACAAGTCGGCTCCCTCTCCTCGGGGAGTGTATGTACCGGAGACATGGTGGACACATGTTCGGAGACATAGTGGACGGTTTTAGATCTTCTTACCTGCCGTCACGATCTGCAAGTTCAAGTCGATTCGGGCGATACGATGTCCACTCCAGTAGACATCGTGGATGCCGTCCTCCGTCGTCTCCCTGATCGCTATGCACCTGCCATAAAAAGCCTTTCCGATCTTGTATTCCCGATTCCTCCAGAAGATTTCGCCTCCCACCTGTACCTTCCTGACCACATCTGCGTCGTTGTACTCCGGTTCCGCCGGTCGCTCCTGATATTCCCGTGGGCTGCCACTGTAACGAGCCGCCGGCACCGCCATGCCCAGCGCCTGATGAGGGCGTTTCTGGTTGTAGATGTCGCGCCAGGTATCAAACGCCCGTTGTGCGTCGTCGAGATCGGTGAAAAACCGGCCTTGCAGGACTTCATTTTTCAGGCTGCGGTGGAAGCGCTCCAGTTTTCCCTGAGTCTGCGGATGATAAGGCCGGGAGTGACCGACCTTAATGCCTTGGCTCATCAGCCAGACTTCCAGCGCAGTATAAACGCCAGTCTGATCGCCCCATGGCGAGCCGTTGTCCATCGTCATGCGCAACGGCAGACCGTAGCGTCGAAACGTCCGGATTAGATGGTCTTGTACAGTTTGGCGCTGCTCATTGGCACATGCGGCAATGCACAGCGAAAAGCGTGAGTGGTCGTCCAGTATTGTGAATGGATGGCAGCGTCCGTGGCTCAGACTGAAATGTCCCTTGAAGTCGATCTGCCATAGATCGTTAGGCGCTTCGTGCTCAAAGCGGATAAATGGTTTGATCTCGGTAGCCTTTGGATCAACACGCGAATGACGCTGCAAAACCGCATGCACAGTGCTGACAGAGGGCATCACAGCGCCTTCATCTTCCAGCACGCGCTTGAGCTTGCGGGCACCCCAGGCGTCGTATTGCTGACTCATGGTCAGAATCTGCTGCTCAACCTCATCAGCACAACGTTTCGGTGATGTTTTCGGTCGACGGGACTGATCGTGCAACCCCTCTACACCTGATATTTCAAACCTGTTGAGCCATTTGTAGGCAGTACTTGGGCTGATATTGAATCGACGGCAAAGCTGCCGAACATTCGCTCCTTCTTGCCGAGCCAAATGCACAAACTCTGTACGAAGTTGCATGGTGGATGCCTCTTGCCAGGACACAGGTCATCTCCTTGATGATGAGCAATGTGCCTATTAAAAAGTGTCCACCATGTCTCCGAACACCTGTCCACCATGTGTCCGGTACATACAGGGAGAGGGCTGGGGTGAGGGGTAGCCTCACCGCAAATCCCGAGCCGGACACTCAAACCCCAGACGAAAAAAAACGGCGACCCTCAGGTCGCCGTTCTTTTCAGTATCACTTGGCCGCGTTGATCGGCTTTTCCGGATACCACACGTCCAGCAACGGGCTGACTTCGTACTTGGTCAGCTCGGAGCGGTTTTTCAGCCAGGCTTCAACGGCAGCGCGCTGCTCTTCGTTGACCGAGCCACGCTTCTGCAGGCACACCAGACCGAAGTCATCGCCGCCGACATAACCCAGACCGTTGGCTTCCATGGCTTCTTTGATGAATGCTTCGAGGAAAGCGTCAATGGCTTCTTCGGACAAGTCTTCTTTGAAGTCCAGGTTCAGTTCGAAACCCAGCTCTTGAAATTCATCAACGCACAGTTTTTTGCGCAGACGCTGGGAACGGTTAGTCGCCATTGGAACAATCCTCTTAAGTAATAACGGCCGGCACTTTACCAGTTTAAGCCGGCGATTGCCCGACTCTCTGGCCTCTGTGGCCGACCGCCTGTAAAAAATAACGATTTGCAGTGCGCCGACAAGGCACAAGCTGTTACAGCTTGGGGCATAATGCCGACACTTTCATGACCACTGAGGGCTTTTTCATCCATGCCCTCGTTATTTTTCCCCTCGGCTGTAGGGTTTTATTTCATATGATCAAATCGTTGCGTCCATTGCTCCTCGCCGGCCTTCTTCTGCCGCTGGCCCTGCCTGTTTCCGCTGCCACCATCAACACCAGCCTCACCCCCAACGTCGAAAAAGCCCTCAAGGCCAGCAAGCTGCAGCCCAGCGCCCTGTCGCTGGTTATGGTGCCGCTGGAAGGTCCGGGCACGCCGACTGTGTTCAACGCCGACGTGTCGGTGAACCCGGCCTCGACGATGAAACTGGTGACCACTTACGCGGCGCTGGAAATGCTCGGCCCCAACCACCAGTGGAAAACCGAGTTCTACACCGACGGCGATCTGAGCGGCGGCATTCTCAACGGTAACCTCTACCTCAAGGGTGGCGGCGATCCGAAGCTGAACATGGAAAAGCTCTGGCTGCTGATGCGCGACCTGCGCGCCAACGGCGTGACTCAGATCACCGGGGATCTGGTGCTCGACCGCAACTTCTTCATCCAGCCGCAACTGCCCGAATTCAACGACGACGGCAATGACGACAACAAGCCGTTTCTGGTCAAACCCGACTCGCTGCTGGTCAACCTCAAGGCGCTGCGCTTCGTCGCACGCAATGACGGTGGCCGCGTACTGATTTCGGTGGAACCGCCGATCGCCAGCATCCATATCCAGAACACCGTCAAGGCGCTGCCGTCCAAGCAGTGCACCGGCGGCGTGCGCTACAACCCGGTGCCGCAGGCTGACGGCAGCGTCAACGTGACCGTCGCCGGGCAGTTGGGCGAAGGTTGCAGCTCGCAGACCTACCTGTCGCTGCTCGACCACGCGACCTACACCGCAGGTGCCGTGCGGGCAATCTGGAAAGAACTGGGTGGCAGCATCCAGGGCCAGGATCGTCTGGCCTCGACGCCGGGCAATGCCAAGCTGCTGGCGCGCGCCTATTCGCCGGACCTCGCCGAGATCATCCGCGACATCAACAAATACAGTAACAACACCATGGCCCAACAGCTGTTTCTCAGCCTCGGCCAGCGTTTTCGCAACGAAGCCGACGGTGACGATGCCAAGGCCGCGCAACGTGTAGTACGCCAGTGGCTGGCGAAGAAAGGTATTACCGCGCCGCATCTGGTGATGGAGAACGGCTCCGGCCTGTCCCGCGCCGAACGTGTCAGCGCCCGTGAAATGGCGAGCATGCTGCAGGCCGCGTGGCACAGTCCGTATGCTGCCGAATACATCAGCTCGATGCCCATCGCCGGTACCGACGGCACCATGCGCAAACGTCTGAAGACCACCGCCATGCGCGGTGAAGCGCACATCAAGACCGGCACGTTGAACACCGTGCGGGCAATCGCCGGGTTCAGCCGTGATGTGAACGGCAACACCTGGGCGGTGGTGGCGATTCTGAATGACAAGGCACCGTTCGGCGCATCGTCGGTGCTCGATCAGGTGCTGCTGGACCTGTACAAACAGCCGAAGCTGCCGCAGACCGCTTCGGTGCTGTAACCGGATTCTGCAAACACCATAAGCCCCTGTGGGAGCGAGCCTGCTCGCGAATGCGGAGTGTCAGTCGACATCAATACCGACTGAACGACCGCTTTCGCGAGCAGGCTCGCTCCCACAGAAGCAAGCATCAGGTTTGAATCAGTTCATCTGCCGCTCAACCCGGTCCCGACCATTCTGCTTCGCCGCATACACGCCGGAGTCTGCCCTCAGCAACAACGCATCCGCGCCCTCCCCCGGTCGCCAGCTGGCGATGCCGAAACTCGCCGTAACCACGCCGACCACATCCAGCGGCGCACTACGCAAACCTTCCCACAGCTCCATCGCCAGCATATAGGCGTGTTCGCCGTCGATGTCCGGGCACAGCACCATGAACTCCTCGCCGCCCAGACGGCAGAACACATCGGTGCGGCGCAAACGATGGCCAATCCGTTCGCACACCGCTTGCAACACTCGGTCGCCGACGGCGTGGCCGTAGTGGTCGTTGATGCGCTTGAAGTGATCGATATCGAGCATGATCACCGACAACTCGCCACCGCCGCGCTCGACCCGGGCCATTTCGGTGGTCAGGCGTTCCTGGAAGTAGCGGCGATTGTAAATGCCGGTCAGTGAGTCGGTGATCGACAACGCGCGCAGTTCTTCTTCCACGCGTTTGAGGTCGGAAATGTCCGAGATGTAGCCGTGCCACAACACGCCTCCGCCCGGCTGCTCCTCGGGCGTCGCTTCACCGCGTACCCAGCGCAGGCCGCGCTCGGGCAGTTGCACGCGGTACTCCTCGCGCCACGGGCTGAGGCTTTCGGCCGAGGCGCGAATCGAGGAGCGCACTCGGGTCACGTCCTGCGGGTGGATGCGGGTGAAGATCGCCTCAGCGTTGAACAGCAGCACATCCGGCTCCAGTTCGTAGATCTCGCGGATACCGTCGCTGGCGTAAATCACACTGAAACGCCCATCGAATTCCATCTTGAACTGGTAGATGCCACCGGGCACATGGGCGCTGAGCTTCTTTAGCAGTACATCGCGCGCGGCGAGCACTTCGTGCACGCGCTTGCGCTCGGTGATGTCGATGCAGATCGCCAGATGCCCGACCCACAAACCCTGCTCATCGAGCACCGGGGTGGCGAGCATGTTCACCGGCAGGTGACTGCCGTCGCTGCGCACCAGCGTCCATTCGCGGGCCTCGTGACCGCCGACTTCGCCGCCCTCGACCAGCATGGCATGGCAGGTCGGAATGCTTTTGCCGTAACGCGCGCTCAGCTCGGCCGCGCGGGCGGCCAGTTCGCGGGGCAGGTGCAGGTTTTCCAGAGTCATGCGGCCGACGACTTCGGCGCTGCTGTAGCCGAGCATCTGCTCGGCGCCGGGGTTGAAGGTATTGATCACACCGCGCAAGTCCGTGGCGATGATTGCCACCTGAGTGGCCGCGTTGAGCACTCCGCGCAACTGGCCGTGGGTGCCGCGCAGTTCCTGTTCGCTGGCGTGCAGTTCCTGAGTGCGCAGCTCAACCAGGCGCAAGGCGCGCTGGCGCTGGCTGACCAGCACGTAGAGCAACGCGCTGAGCAACAGACTGAGCAAGCTGCCCAGCACAACCACGCTGCTGACTGACGAGTGATTGGCCTGCATGAACCCTTCGCTCGGCAGGATATCGACCTGATAGTCATGATCGGCCATGCGCACCAGTCGCGTGGTCGCCAGATCGCTCGGCACCGCTTGATTGCTCGACTCGAACAGCACCTCATGCTGGTCCTGGGTCGACAGATCAAGGATGCGCACCGAGAGATAATCATGCAGCGCATCCGGCAAGCCGTCGGCGAGCAACTGACGCATGCTGATCACCGCCATCACATAGCCGAACGGTTGTGCCTCGCCAGGGCGTATCACCGGTGCGAGTAGCAATACACCGCGCGCATAGGACGGTTCTATACCGACCAGGTGCATCGGTTGCGACACCACCAGGCTGCGCAGTTGGTCGGCACGTTGCAGGGTTTCTCGGCGCAATGGCTGGGCGAGCAAGTCATAGCCCAGCGGCGCCGGCAGTCGGCTCTGCGTCTGGGTGTACAGCACCGGCACGTATTCATCGCGCGGCGCCGCCAGTTGCAGTTCGCCGTTTGCGTCCAGCTCACGCAGGGTGAATGTGCTCAGGCCTTCGTCACGCACACGCTGCTCGAACAGTGCACGTTCGGCGCCGCTGATTCTGGGGGCATAGGTATAGGCTTGGGTGCGCAGCAGTAACGGTCGGGTGTAACCGTCGAATTCGGCGCGGGAGACTGATTCGGAATTGGCGAAGAACCGCCGCAGGCTATCGAGGCGTTGTTCCTGATCCTGAAAGCGTTCTTCGATGCGGCTGTAGCGTTCGTTGGCCAGCAATTGGAAGCGCTGACGCAATTGTTGTTGAAACTGGTTGTAACTGGCCCAGGCGAGCAGCCCCGTGAGAATCCCGCCGGCGAGCAATACCAGCATCGCGACCAGCCAGGCCGAGACGTCTTCACTGATAAAGCCCAGTATCTTCGGGCGCACGGGGTGCAACGACATAAAGACCACTCACTGCGCGAGCATTACGGGAAAACCCCATTGACCGTGTGTGAGTTATAGCTATTAGCCACTAATTTAGCTAGCGCGGGCAGATCCGCGGAGCCTTTTAAAATCAAGGCTCTGAGGATCCAACCCCGGCAGGCGTCAACGAGCCGTGATTTTCCAGGCGCGGTGGATCTTGGTATTGCGGGCGAAATCCGGATCAATGGTCTGTGCGCTGATTTCCTCGACCGCATAACGCTCGGCGAGGTTTTCTTCCAACTGGAACTTGCGGAAGTTGTTGGAGAAATACAGCACCCCGCCCGGTGCCAGACGCGCCATGGCCAGATCGATCAACTGCACCTGATCACGCTGCACGTCGAAGATGCCTTCCATGCGCTTGGAGTTGGAAAAGGTCGGCGGGTCGATGAAAATCAGGTCGTACTCGTCACGACTGCTTTCCAGCCAGGCCATCACGTCGCCCTGCTCCAGACGGTTCTTGTCCGAGAAACCGTTCAGCGACAGGTTGCGGCGCGCCCAGTCCAGGTAGGTTTTCGACAGGTCGACGCTGGTGGTGCTGCGCGCGCCGCCCTTGGCCGCGTGCACGCTGGCGGTCGCGGTGTAGCAGAACAGATTGAGGAAGCGCTTGCCGGCGGCCTCTTTCTGAATGCGCATGCGCATCGGCCGGTGATCAAGGAACAGGCCGGTGTCGAGGTAGTCGGTGAGGTTGACCAGCAGCTTCACCCCGCCTTCATTGACCTCAACGAACTTGCCCTGTGCCGCCTGACGTTCGTACTGCTTGGTGCCGCTCTGACGCTCGCGACGCTTGACCACCACGCGGCTCTTGTCGACGTTCAGCGCCTGCGGAATCGCTGCCAGCGCGTCGAACATGCGCGCCGAGGCCTTTTCCGGGTCGATGGATTTCGGCGCGGCGTATTCCTGAACGTGCACCCAGTCGTGGTACAGATCGATCGCCATCGCATATTCCGGCATGTCGGCATCGTAGACACGGTAGCAATCGATGCCTTCGCGCTTGACCCACTTGCCCATGGCCTTGAGGTTTTTCTGCAGGCGGTTGGCGAACATCTGCCCGCCTTCGCTCAAGCGCGGCTGTTCGATCACCGGTGCCGGGGCTGGGGTCGGCTTGATCGGGTTGCCGTTCTTGTTGAACTTGCGTTCCTGCGGCTCGTCCGGGGTCTGATCGTAGGCCGCTTGCTCACGCTCGGCCTGACGCTGCTCCGGGGTCCGCCGCTCGCCAGTGACAAACTGATCTGGCAGGACCTTGATCAGCAGCAGCTTGCACGGCAGCGCGCCGTTCCAGAACGAATACTGTTTGTGGCTGCGAATGCCCATGCGCTTGCCCAGATCCGGGGCGCCGGTGAACACCGCCGCCTCCCAGTTCAGGCAGGCCTGACGCAGACGCTCGCCGAGGTTCTGGTAGAGATACAACAGGCTGGCTTCGTCACCGAGACGCTCGCCGTACGGCGGGTTGCAGATCACCAGGCCTTTCTGGTTCTGGTCCGGACGCGGTTCGAAGGTCGCGACTTCGCCCTGGTAGATCTTGATCCACTCGCTCAGACCGGCGCGCTCAACGTTGTTGCGGCCCGGCTGGATCAAGCGTGGATCGGCTTCGTAACCGCGAATCCACAGCGGTGGCTTGGCCAGACCGGCCGCAGCGCGTTCAACGGCTTCTTCGTGGAGTTTTTTCCACAAAGCCGGAACGTGACCCAGCCAGGCGGTGAAGCCCCATTGCTCACGGCGCAGGTTCGGCGCCATATCGGCGGCGATCATCGCCGCTTCGACGAGGAACGTGCCGACACCGCACATCGGGTCAGCCAGTGCGCCACCTTCAGCGGCAATGCGCGGCCAGCCGGAACGGATCAGGATGGCGGCCGCGAGGTTTTCCTTCAGCGGCGCCGCGCCCTGCTGCAAGCGATAGCCGCGCTGGTGCAGGCTGTGGCCGGAGAGGTCGAGGGAGAGGATCGCTTCGCCACGATCCAGACGCAGGTGAATGCGCAGGTCCGGATTGAGCTTGTCGATCGACGGGCGGTCGCCCTGCGGCGTGCGCAGCTTGTCGACGATGGCGTCTTTGACTTTCAAGGCGCCGAAGTGGGTGTTGTCGATGCCCGAGCCGTGGCCGCTGAATTCAACGGCCAGGGTGCCGTCGCTGAGCATGTGGTCTTGCCAGTCGATGTCGAGCACGCCGTGGTACAGGTCTTCGGCGTCTTTCATCGGGAAGCGCTTGAGCACCAGCAACACACGGTTGGCCAGACGCGACCAGAGGCACAGGCGATAGGCGGTTTCCATGGTCGCCATGCCACGCACGGCGGAGGTGTGCTCGCGCGCTTCTTCAAGGCCAAGCCCGACGGCTTCCTCGATGAGCAGGCCTTCAAGGCCTTTGGGGCAAGTGAGGAAGAGTTCGAAACGGTCGGACATGGTGATTTCCAGAGCCTTTGGCTAGTGGATCGGCAACGCATTGCCGATCCGGTTTTCAATCAGGCGCTTTTCTGAAAGAGCGCCCGCGTGGCACGAAGGTGTGCCGTTCCATCCCCGCTGCTCGGGTTAAAAGAGCTTAGATGCCGGGACAGATAAAAAAGTTGAAGCAACAAAATGTCTCGAAGTGACCCTTCGTCGCTTATTACCTGAGCGCAAACGTGGGTCATTCTCACTAAAGAATTAACCCCATCATCCAGCGCGGCGCCGATCATACCGGGGTTTGCTCAAGAATCGTTCAATTAATACGCGGTTACTTATTGCCATAGCATCCTTTCCGTTACGTGCTTATGACAAAACGGTCATTCCCTCGCTGTGACTCATTGGTTAGAACTGCATACAGGTTGACGTCGCAACGGCGTCAACACCTTGGCTCGCCACGCCGGCAGCGAGCCGCACCATGGCAGGTTTTTTCTGCCAGACCTCAATTGAGGTCAACGCGACACTACAGTCAACAAGTGAGGGAAACACCCTATGAGAAGACTTAAGCGTGATCCGTTGGAAAGAGCGTTTTTGCGCGGATATCAATATGGCGTTGGTGGCAAATCCCGTGAGCTTTGCCCATTTACTCTACCGTCGGTACGTCAAGCCTGGATCAACGGCTGGCGAGAAGGACGCGGCGACAACTGGGACGGTATGACCGGCACTGCGGGAATCCACAGACTCAACGAACTTCACGCCGTCGGCTGACACAGGGCATTTATTCCGACACGACAATCTGAATCTGTAACGAATTAACCACGCACGTCCCTCCCGGACGGCGGGCTACGGCCCAGGGGCTCCTTCGAGGAGCCCTTTTTATTGCCTGCGAAATCATTGAGCTGAACAGATAGCCTGTGGGAGCGAGCCTGCTCGCGAAGGCGGTGTACCAGACCCAATAATGTGACTGACATACCGCTTTCGCGAGCAGGCTCGCTCCTACAAGGGATCACCGTGGTGTCAGATGGCTCAGCGCAGCGCGGCAATGGCGTCGACCGCTTCGCGAATCAGCGCCGGGCCTTTGTAGATGAAGCCGGAATAAATCTGCACCAGGCTGGCACCCGCCTCGATTTTCTCGGCCGCGTGCTTGCCTTCGGTGATACCGCCGGCGGCTATGATCGGCAAACGCCCGGCCAGCTCACCCGCCAGCACCTTCACGGTGTGGGTGCTCTTCTCGCGCACCGGTGCGCCGGACAGACCGCCCGCCTCGTCGCCATGCTCCATGCCTTCAACGCCGACCCGGCTGAGGGTGGTGTTGGTCGCGATCACCGCGTCCATGCCGGTGTCGATCAACGCCTGCGCCACCTGCATGGTTTCTTCGTCGGTCATGTCCGGGGCGATCTTGATCGCCAGCGGCACATGTTTGCCGTGGCGCAGCGCCAGTTCGGCGCGGCGCGTGGCCAGGTCCGCCAGCAGCTGTTTGAGCGAGTCACCGAACTGCAGGCTGCGCAGGCCCGGGGTGTTTGGCGAGCTGACGTTGACCGTCACGTAGCTGGCGTGGGCGTAAACCTTGTCGAGGCAGATCAGGTAATCGTCGACCGCACGTTCGACCGGGGTGTCGAAGTTCTTGCCGATGTTGATGCCCAGCACGCCCTTGTATTTCGCTGCGGCGACGCGCGCCAGCAGGTTGTCGACGCCGAGGTTGTTGAAGCCCATGCGATTGATGATCGCCTCGGCTTCCGGCAGGCGGAAAATCCGTGGCTTCGGGTTGCCCGGCTGCGGACGTGGGGTCACGGTGCCGATTTCGACAAAGCCAAAACCCAGTTGTGCGAAACCATCGATGGCCGCGCCGTTCTTGTCCAGACCCGCCGCCAGCCCGACCGGGTTGGCAAACTCCAGGCCCATGACGGTCACCGGCACCTGCGCCGGCGCCTTGCACAGCAAGCCGTTGAGGCCCAAACGCCCACCCGCGCCGATCAGATCCAGCGACAGATCGTGGGAGGTTTCCGGGGAAAGTTTGAACAACAGCTGACGGGCCAGGGTGTACATGGGCGGCGATGACTCGGGCGGCGAAAAGAGGCGGCGATTATAGCCGGGCATCGCCCTGCGGCGCGAGGCGCACGCGCAAATCGCGCCGGTGGCATATGCCTTGCACTTTCCCGGTTATCAACTCGCCGGCCAATGACGGCAGACGAGCACGGACAATGGCGTCGTCGACGGGTTTGCCTGGGCAAAGTCCGCGGCGGCGCTTTTTTTTCGAGGTGGCGGTATATGAATGAACTGACGGTCGGGCCGCTGGCCTGGGTCAATGGCAGCGATGCGCCGGAAAAGAGCGCGATCAACCTCGGCTTCATGGCCCTGAGCGACTGCGCCTCGGTCGTCGTCGCGGCCACGCAGGGCTTTGCCCAGCCTTACGGCCTGACCCTGAACCTCAAGCGCCAGGCCTCGTGGGCCAACCTGCGCGACAACCTGGTGAGCGGCGAACTCGACGCCGCGCACAGTTTGTACGGCTTGATCTACGCCGTGCACCTGGGCATCGGCGGTGTCGCACCGACCGACATGGCGGTGCTGATGGGCCTCAATCAGAACGGCCAAAGCCTGAACCTGTCGCGAGGTCTGCAAAACCTCGGCGTGAACAGTCCTGAAGCGCTCGACCGCCACGTGCACCAAAGCCGCGCAAAACTGACCTTCGCCCAGACCTTCCCCACCGGCACCCATGCGATGTGGCTGTATTACTGGCTGGCGAGCCAAGGCATTCATCCGTTGCAGGACGTCGACAGTGTGGTGGTGCCGCCGCCGCAAATGGTCGCGCACCTGCAAGCCGGGCGCATCGACGGTTTTTGCGTCGGCGAGCCGTGGGCCGCCAGCGCGGTGCAGCAGGACCTCGGTTTCACCCTTGCCACCAGCCAGACCATCTGGCCCGATCACCCGGAAAAAGTCCTCGGTTGCACCCGTGAATTCGTCGAGCAATACCCGAATACCGCGCGGGCCTTGGTGATGGCGATTCTCGAGGCGAGCCGCTTCATCGAAGCCAGCCCGGAAAATCGTCGCAGCACCGCGCACCTGCTCAGCGCAACGGAATACCTTGATGCGCCGGTGGCGTGCATCGAACCGCGTTTTCTCGGCGACTACGCCGACGGCCTCGGCAATCGCTGGCAAGACCCGCACGCGCTGCGCTTTCACGGCCATGGCGAGGTCAACTTGCCGTACCTTTCCGACGGCATGTGGTTCATGACCCAGTTCCGCCGCTGGGGTCTGCTGCGCAGCGACCCGGACTACCTCGCCGTGGCCCGTCAGGTTCAGCAACTGCAGCTGTATCGCGATGCCGCAACGGCAGTTGGCGTGGCCGCCTGGGGCACCGACATGCGCAGCAGCCAGTTGCTCGACGGCAAGGTCTGGGACGGCAGCGATCCGGCCGGCTATGCGCGCAGCTTCAAGCTGCACGCGCTGAGCGACGACGCTCCCCTGCTTGCCCAGCGCTGACCGGAGGCCGCGAACATGTTGCGCATTCTGCTGATCAACGACACCGCGAAAAAAGTCGGCCGTCTGAAGGCCGCGTTGACCGAGGCCGGTTTCGAGGTGATCGACGAGTCCGGTCTGACCATCGACCTGCCTGCACGCGTCGAAACGGTGCGCCCGGACGTGATCCTGATCGATACCGAGTCACCGGGGCGCGATGTCATGGAGCAAGTAGTGCTGGTCAGCCGCGACCAGCCACGGCCGATCGTGATGTTTACCGACGAGCATGACCCGAAGGTGATGCGCCAGGCGATCAAGTCCGGGGTCAGCGCCTACATCGTCGAGGGCATTCACGCCCAGCGCCTGCAGCCGATTCTCGACGTGGCGATGGCGCGTTTCGAAAGCGACCAGGCCTTGCGCGCGCAGTTGCAGGCACGGGACCAGCAACTGGCCGAGCGCAAGCGCATCGAACTGGCCAAGGGCTTGTTGATGAAGATGAAGGATTGCAATGAAGAAGAGGCCTACACGCTGATGCGACGCCAGGCCATGAGCCGGCAGCAGAAGCTGATACAGGTGGCGGAGCAGATAATTGCGATGAGCGAGTTGCTGGGCTGAAATCTTCGTTGCAAATCAAGAGCTCCTCACCCTAGCCCTCTCCCTGTATGTACCGGAGACATGGTGGACACATGTTCGGAGACATAGTGGACGGTTTTAGATCTTCTTACCTGCCGTCACGATCTGCAAGTTCAAGTCGATTCGGGCGATACGATGTCCACTCCAGTAGACATCGTGGATGCCGTCCTCCGTCGTCTCCCTGATCGCTATGCACCTGCCATAAAAAGCCTTTCCGATCTTGTATTCCCGATTCCTCCAGAAGATTTCGCCTCCCACCTGTACCTTCCTGACCACATCTGCGTCGTTGTACTCCGGTTCCGCCGGTCGCTCCTGATATTCCCGTGGGCTGCCACTGTAACGAGCCGCCGGCACCGCCATGCCCAGCGCCTGATGAGGGCGTTTCTGGTTGTAGATGTCGCGCCAGGTATCAAACGCCCGTTGTGCGTCGTCGAGATCGGTGAAAAACCGGCCTTGCAGGACTTCATTTTTCAGGCTGCGGTGGAAGCGCTCCAGTTTTCCCTGAGTCTGCGGATGATAAGGCCGGGAGTGACCGACCTTAATGCCTTGGCTCATCAGCCAGACTTCCAGCGCAGTATAAACGCCAGTCTGATCGCCCCATGGCGAGCCGTTGTCCATCGTCATGCGCAACGGCAGACCGTAGCGTCGAAACGTCCGGATTAGATGGTCTTGTACAGTTTGGCGCTGCTCATTGGCACATGCGGCAATGCACAGCGAAAAGCGTGAGTGGTCGTCCAGTATTGTGAATGGATGGCAGCGTCCGTGGCTCAGACTGAAATGTCCCTTGAAGTCGATCTGCCATAGATCGTTAGGCGCTTCGTGCTCAAAGCGGATAAATGGTTTGATCTCGGTAGCCTTTGGATCAACACGCGAATGACGCTGCAAAACCGCATGCACAGTGCTGACAGAGGGCATCACAGCGCCTTCATCTTCCAGCACGCGCTTGAGCTTGCGGGCACCCCAGGCGTCGTATTGCTGACTCATGGTCAGAATCTGCTGCTCAACCTCATCAGCACAACGTTTCGGTGATGTTTTCGGTCGACGGGACTGATCGTGCAACCCCTCTACACCTGATATTTCAAACCTGTTGAGCCATTTGTAGGCAGTACTTGGGCTGATATTGAATCGACGGCAAAGCTGCCGAACATTCGCTCCTTCTTGCCGAGCCAAATGCACAAACTCTGTACGAAGTTGCATGGTGGATGCCTCTTGCCAGGACACAGGTCATCTCCTTGATGATGAGCAATGTGCCTATTAAAAAGTGTCCACCATGTCTCCGAACACCTGTCCACCATGTGTCCGGTACATACACTCCCGGAGGGAGAGGGGACCGACCGCGCTGTCTTGCGCTGTCCGCCGACCTGAACGACCGAGTCGATTATGGATTCACTCGAAATCGTTCAGATCGGCAAATCACTCGGCCATCCCCCGCTCGGTTCCCTCTCCCTCTGGGAGAGGGCTAGGGTGAGGGGCTTTTGATCTTTCCCTGTTGGCACAAATCTCGCTATGTAAAACGCACAGGTAACCAACGGCGGTTGCCCCACCCACGACAAAGACGTCGCTCACCCATTCGCCCAATCGCGAATCCGGTAGCGGCGTTTTTGCGTTTTGGCCCCACAGACCGGGGCCGGTGGTGCGGCCGTGCAGGCGCTCCACCTGCTGTGCATGACTCCCGAGACTCTTATCAGCTGAGGTGCGCGATGAATTCAAGCTTCTGGAAATCCGGCCACACCCCGACATTGTTCGCGGCTTTTCTGTATTTCGACCTGAGCTTCATGGTCTGGTATCTGCTCGGCCCGCTGGCGGTGCAGATTGCCACCGACCTGCAACTGACCACCCAACAACGCGGCCTGGTCGTCGCCACGCCGATTCTCGCCGGCGCGGTGCTGCGCTTCATCATGGGCATGCTGGCTGATCGGCTGTCGCCGAAAACCGCCGGGCTGATCGGCCAGGTCATCGTCATCTGCGCACTGTTCGGTGCGTGGAAACTCGGCATTCACAGTTATGAACAGGCGCTGATCCTCGGCCTGTTCCTCGGCATGGCCGGCGCCTCGTTCGCCGTGGCCCTGCCGCTGGCCTCGCAATGGTATCCGCCAGAGCATCAGGGCAAAGCCATGGGCATTGCCGGTGCGGGCAACTCCGGCACGGTATTCGCCGCACTGCTCGCGCCAGTGATTGCCGCCGCGTTCGGCTGGAGCAATGTCTTTGGCTTTGCGCTGATCCCGCTGATCCTGACATTGGTGCTGTTTGCCTTGCTGGCGAAAAACGCCCCGCAGCGGCCGAAACCAAAAGCCATGGCCGATTACTTCAAAGCCCTTGGCGACCGCGACAGCTGGTGGTTCATGTTTTTCTACAGCGTGACCTTCGGCGGCTTCATCGGCCTGGCCAGCGCCCTGCCCGGCTACTTCAACGATCAATACGGCCTGAGCCCGGTCACCGCCGGTTACTACACCGCCGCCTGCGTGTTCGGCGGCAGCCTGATGCGCCCGTTGGGCGGCGCGCTGGCCGATCGCTTCGGTGGCATCCGCACCTTGCTGGCGATGTACACCGTCGCCGCCATCTGCATCGCCGCCGTCGGCTTCAACCTGCCAAGTTCCTACGCTGCGCTGGCGCTTTTCGTCTGCACCATGCTCGGTCTGGGCGCCGGCAACGGTGCGGTGTTCCAACTGGTGCCGCAGCGCTTTCGTCTGGAAATCGGCGTGATGACCGGGTTGATCGGCATGGCCGGCGGCATCGGCGGTTTCGCTTTGGCGGCTGGCATGGGCGCGATCAAACAGAGCACCGGCAGTTATCAACTGGCGCTGTGGTTGTTCGCCAGCCTCGGCGTACTGGCATGGTTTGGCCTGCACGGCGTCAAGCGTCGCTGGAGGACCACCTGGGGTTCGGCAGCGGTGACGGCGGCGCGGGTCTGAGGCGTCGATGGCTCTGCAACTGAGCTTTGCCGAAGCCAGCGCCACCGGCCCGCGCGCGGAAAATCAGGACGCGCTGCGTGCGGTGACGCCGGCGCCAGCGCTGGCCGCAAGCAAAGGTTATCTGTTCGCCATCGCCGACGGCGTCAGCCAGTGCGCCGATGGCGGCCTCGCCGCGCGTTCGACCTTGCAGGCGCTGGCGCTGGACTACTACGCCACGCCGGAAACCTGGAGCGTGGCACAAGCGCTGGATCGTCTGTTGCTCGCGCAAAACCGCTGGTTGCAGGCCAATGGCGGCGGGCAACCGCTGCTGACCACGGTCAGTGCACTGGTGCTGCGCGGCCGGCGCTTCACCCTCGCCCACGTCGGCGATTGTCGGGCGTATCGTTGGCACACCGACACGTTGCAGCGCATCTCCGAGGATCACGTCTGGGACCAACCGGGCATGCAACATGTGCTCAAGCGCGCGCTGGGCCTGGATCAGCACCTGGTACTGGATTTTCTCGATGGTGAACTGCAGGAAGGCGAAAGCTTCGTGCTGCTCAGCGATGGCGTCTGGTCGACGCTGGGCGATACCGCGATCGCGGCGATTCTGCGTGATCAACCGGATCTGACGAACGCCGCACAAACGCTGATCAACGCCGCGCATCTGGCCGGCAGTCAGGACAACGCCAGTGCCTTGCTGGTGCGCGTCGATGCGCTCGGTGAATCGAGCATTGGCGACGCCTTGATTCATCTGCAGCAATGGCCCTTGCCGCCGCTGCTGAAACCCGGCCAGTCATTCGAAGGCTGGCAAGTGCAAGGGATTGTTGCGCAGAGCCAGCAATCGCTGCTGTATCGGGTCGCCGATGGCCAGGGCCAGTCGTGGTTGTTGAAAACCTTGCCGGCGCGTCTGGAGGATGATCCGCAGGCCGGGCAAGCACTGCTGTCCGAAGAATGGTTTCTCAGGCGCGTCGCCGGTCGGCACTTTCCCGAAGTACACGCCTGCCCGCAGCGCCAGCATCTGTATTACGTGATGCGCGAATACCCCGGCACGACCCTCGCCCGATTGTTTCAACAACACGGCCCACTGCCGCTGGCGCAGTGGCAGGACATTGCCGAGCGCTTGCTGCGCGCGGTTGGCCTGCTGCATCGGCGGCAGATTCTGCACCGCGACATCAAACCGGAAAACCTGCATTGGGGCGATGACGGCGAATTGCGCCTGCTGGACTTCGGCCTCGCCTACTGCCCCGGTCTGTCGCAAGACGCGCCGTCGACGTTGCCGGGAACCCCCAGTTTTATTGCCCCCGAGGGATTTCGCGGGGATTCGCCAAGCGTGCAGCAGGATCTGTATGCGGTCGGCGTGACCCTGTATTACCTGCTCAGCGGGCATTTTCCGTATGGCGAGATCGAAGCCTTTCAGCGGCCGCGATTTGGCGTGCCGGTCAGCGCCAGTCGTTTCCGCCCGGATCTGCCGGAATGGCTGGCGCAGAGCCTGGAACGCGGCGTTGCGGCCGATCCGCAGCAGCGCTTTGAAACGGCGGAAGAATGGTTGCTGCTGCTGGAACAGGGCGAGCGGCGCAGTTTGAGTGTGCGGCCCAGACCTCTGCTGGAGCGCGAGCCGTTGAAGGTCTGGCGGACCATGGCGTTGGTGGCGTTGTTGGGGAATGTAGTGCTGCTTGTGTTGTTGTTTCACAGTTGAACCGCGCCGCGCCATTCGCGAGCAGGCTCGCTCCCACAGAGGTTTTGTGAACGACACATAACCCCATGTGGGAGCGAGCCTGCTCGCGAAGGCGCCAGTTCTGACACTGCACATTTATCCGGTTGAATGCGCCACGAACGAGCAACACGCCTCCAATCGGTGCAAAAACCACCCTTCATATTCAGCCAGCCCCCAATAAACCCGCCATTTCCCAAGTTGGCACAACCACTGCATTACCCCATTCAACACACACATAAAGCCCAACCTTCAACGACGAAGGCTGGGCTCCCCGAGAGAACGGGACCAGGACAAAGGCGTCCTCGCTAGGCAACTAGCGGGACGCCTTTTTTTGTTTGCGCAAAATTTGTCGAGCACGGCCCGACGGCCCACCAGAGGCCCGCCGCAGCTCCCCGGAGAACCTGATGAAAAAACTCAAACTGGTGATGATCGGCAATGGCATGGCCGGGGTTCGCACCCTCGAAGAACTGCTGAAACTGAGCAACGAGCTGTACGACATCACCGTCTTCGGCGCCGAACCACACACCAACTACAACCGCATCCTGCTGTCGCCGGTGCTGGCCGGTGAGCAGACCTTCGAAGAGATCGTGCTCAACGACCTCGACTGGTACCTGGAAAACAACATCAAGCTGCTGCTCAACCGCAAAGTGGTGGAGATCGACCGGGTCAAACGCCGGGTGATCGGCGAGGATGGCAGCGAAGCCGAATACGATCGTCTGCTGATCGCCACCGGCTCGACGCCGTTCATCCTGCCGATTCCTGGCAACACCCTGCAGGGCGTGATCGGTTACCGTGACATTGCCGATACCCAGGCGATGATCGACACCGCCAAAACCCACAAGCACGCCGTGGTCATCGGCGGCGGCCTGCTCGGCCTCGAAGCGGCCAATGGCCTGATGCTGCGCGGCATGCACGTCACCGTGGTGCACCTCGGTGAATGGCTGCTGGAGCGACAACTGGACAAGACCAGCGGCCAGCTTCTGCAATCGGCACTGGAATCGCGCGGGCTGCACTTTCGCCTGTGCGAACAGACCCAGGCCCTGCACGACGCCGGCAATGGCCGCGTCGGCTCGGTGCAGTTCAAGAACGGCGACATTATCCCCGCCGATCTGGTGGTCATGGCCGCTGGCATCCGCCCCAACACCGAACTGGCGGAAAAGGCCGGCATCCCGTGCAACCGCGGGATTCTGGTCAACGACACCCTGCAAACCTACGACCCGCGTATCTACGCGATCGGCGAATGCGCCAGCCACCGCGGCATCGCCTACGGTCTCGTCGCGCCGCTGTTCGAACAGGCCAAGGTCTGCGCCAACCACCTTGCGCAATTGGGTTTCGCCCGTTATCAGGGCTCGGTGACCTCGACCAAACTCAAAGTCACCGGCATCGACCTGTTCTCCGCCGGCGACTTCATGGGCGGCGAAGGCACCGAAACCATCACCCTCTCCGACCCGATTGGCGGTGTGTACAAAAAACTGGTGATCAAGGATGACGTGCTGGTCGGCGCCTGTCTGTACGGCGATACGGCAGATGGTGGTTGGTATTTCCGGCAGATTCGTGAAAATCACGCCATCGGTGAGATCCGCGATCACTTGATGTTCGGCGAAAACGCTTTAGGCGACGTAGGACATCAGGGCCAGGACAAAGCCATGGTCATGGCCGACAGCGCCGAGGTCTGCGGTTGCAACGGAGTGTGCAAAGGCACCATCGTCAAAGCGATTCAGGAACACGGCCTGTTCAGCGTCGATGAAGTGAAGAAACACACCAAGGCTGCCAGCTCCTGCGGTTCCTGCGCTGGCCTGGTCGAGCAGATCCTGATCAACACGGTCGGCGGCGCGGCAGACGTCAAACCGAAAAGCGAAAAAGCCATTTGCGGTTGCAGCGATCTCAATCACGGCCAGATCCGCCAGGCGATACGCCAGGAGCATCTGCTGACCATCGCCGACACCATGAGCTACCTGAACTGGCGCACGCCGAACGGCTGTGCGACCTGCCGCCCGGCGCTCAACTACTACCTGATTTCCACCTGGCCAGGCGAAGCCAAGGACGATCCGCAATCGCGCCTGATCAACGAACGCGCCCACGCCAACATTCAAAAGGACGGCACCTATTCGGTGGTGCCACGGATGTGGGGCGGCGTGACCAATCCTTCGGAGCTGCGGCGAATTGCCGATGTGGCTGACAAGTACAACGTGCCGATGGTCAAGGTCACCGGCGGCCAACGCATTGACTTGCTCGGCATCAAAAAGCAGGACCTGCCCGGCGTGTGGAAAGACCTCGACATGCCGTCCGGCCACGCCTACGGCAAATCCATCCGCACGGTGAAAACCTGCGTGGGCAGCGAGTTCTGCCGCTTCGGCACGCAGAATTCGACGCAACTGGGCATCGACCTTGAGCACGACCTGTTCAACATGTGGTCGCCACACAAGGTCAAACTTGCGGTCTCCGGCTGCCCGCGCAATTGCTCGGAAGCAGGCATCAAGGACGTCGGCATCATTGGCGTCGATTCCGGCTGGGAGATGTACATCGGCGGCAACGGCGGGATCAAAACCGAAGTCGCCGAGTTCTTCGTCAAACTGAAAACCGCCGATGAAGTGCGCGAATACAACGGCGCGTTCCTGCAGCTGTATCGCGAAGAAGCCTTCTACCTCGAACGCACCGTGCACTACCTGCAACGGGTCGGCATGGAGCACATCAAGAAGAACGTGCTCGAAGACGCCGAGCGCCGCAAAGCCTTGAACGAACGTCTGCAATTCTCCCTGTCGTTCGAACAGGACCCGTGGAAAGAGCGTCTGGCGCAACCGCAACTGAAGAAAGAATTCGACGTGATCCCTGTGAAAAACCTGGAGGTGCCGGCATGAACTGGCTCGATATCTGTGCCCTCGACGAGATCAATGCCCTCGGCTCGCGAATCATTGCCGGACCGAAAGGTGACATAGCGATTTTTCGTACCAGCGACGATGAGGTTTTCGCCCTCGACGACCGCTGCCCGCACAAGGGCGGACCGCTGTCGCAAGGCCTGATCTACGGCAAACGCGTGGCCTGCCCGCTGCACAACTGGCAGATCGACCTCGAATCCGGCGAAGCCCAGGCACCGGACGTTGGCTGCGCCCATCACCACCCGGCGCGGGTGGAAAACGGTCGGGTGCAATTGGCCCTGCGGGACGCCATCTGATGAACCGCCAGACGACCGCCTCGACCTGCTGCTATTGCGGGGTCGGCTGCGGCGTACTGATCGAGCATGACGGCGAGCGCATCCTCGGCGTCAGCGGCGATCCGGCGCACCCGGCCAACTTCGGCAAACTGTGCAGCAAAGGCTCGACCCTGCACCTGACCGGCGACCTCACCGCCCGCGCGCTTTACCCGGAGCTGCGCCTGGGCAAAGGCCTGGCGCGCAGCCGCATAGACTGGGACACCGCGCTGGAACACGCCGCCAATGTTTTCGCCGATACCATCGCCGAGCACGGCCCGGACAGCGTGGCCTTCTATATTTCCGGGCAGTTGCTCACCGAGGATTACTACGCCTTCAACAAACTGGCACGGGCGCTGGTCGGCACCAACAACATCGACAGCAACTCACGCCTGTGCATGTCTTCGGCCGTGGTCGGCTACAAACGCAGCCTCGGTGCCGACGCGCCACCGTGCAGTTATGAAGATCTGGAGCTGAGCGATTGCGTGATGATCGTCGGCAGTAACATGGCCTACGCCCATCCGGTACTTTTCCGGCGCCTGGAAGACGCCAAAGCGCGGCGTCCGCAGATGAAAGTCATCGTCATCGATCCGCGGCGTACCGACACCTGCGATCTGGCCGACCTGCATCTGGCGATTCTGCCGGGCACCGATGTCGCGCTGTTTCATGGGATTTTGCACCTGCTGCTGTGGGAAGACTGGGTCGACCGCGATTTCATCAAGGCACACACCGAAGGACTGGCCGAGCTGAAGAATCTGGTGCGCGACTACACCCCGCAAATGGTTTCGCAACTGTGCGGGATCAGCGTCGAGCAATTGCAGCAGTGCGCCGAATGGGTCGGTACATCGCCGAGCTTTCTTTCGCTGTGGTGCATGGGCTTGAACCAGTCCACCGCCGGCAGCGCGAAAAACAGTGCGCTGATCAATCTGCACCTGGCCACCGGGCAAATCGGCCGGCCGGGCGCAGGACCTTTCTCCCTGACCGGTCAGCCGAATGCCATGGGCGGGCGCGAAACCGGCAGTCTGTCGAATCTGCTGCCCGGCCACCGCGATGCGGCCAACCCGCAGCACCGAGCGCAAGTGGCGGAATATTGGGGCGTGGCAAATTTACCGGAAGCGCCCGGGCTCAGCGCCATCGAACTGTTTGAAAACCTGCGCAGCGGCAAGATCAAGGCGCTGTGGATTGCCTGTACCAACCCGGCGCAATCGATGCCGGACCAAAGCGCGGTGCGCGCGGCCCTTGAGGCGTGCCCGTTCGTGGTGTTGCAGGAAGCGTTTCGCACCACCGAAACCGCCGCCTTCGCTGACCTGTTGCTGCCCGCCGCCAGTTGGGGCGAGAAGGAAGGCTCGGTGACCAACTCCGAGCGGCGCATTTCCCACGTTCGCCAGGCGATTCTCCCACCCGGCGAAGCACGGCCGGACTGGGCGATCACCGTGGATTTCGCCCAGCGGCTGGAGCAACGTCTGCGTGCGCAGCAACCGAGTCTGTTTGCCTTCGCTGAGCCTGCGCAATTGTTCGATGAATTCAAAGGCCTGACCCGTGGCCGCGATCTCGACCTGTCCGGCATCAGCCATGCGCTGATCGATGAGATCGGCCCGCAACAGTGGCCCTTCCCTGCCGGCGCCCGCCAAGGCACGTCACGCTTGTACGGCGATGGTATTTTTCCTACCGCCAGCGGTCGCGCGCAATTCATCGCCGAGCCGTACCGTGCCGCCAAGGAGCAACGCGACGCGCGCTTCCCGCTGACCCTGCTCACCGGGCGCCTGCGCGATCAGTGGCACGGCATGAGCCGCACCGGCACTGCTGCGCAACTGTTCGGCCATGTCAGCGAAGCGGTGTTGAGCCTGCATCCCGATGAGATGCGCCGGCACCGTCTGCAACCGGGCGATCTGGTCAATCTGAAAAGCCGTCGTGGCGCGGTGATTGTTGCGGTCGGCAGCGATGACAGCGTGCGCCCCGGTCAGGCGTTTTTGCCGATGCACTGGGGCGATCGTTTTCTCAAGGGCGGCGTGAACAACCTGACCCAGCCGGCCTTCGATCCCTTGTCGAAACAACCGGAACTGAAACACAGCGGCGTACGCCTGGAGCCGGTCAATCTGCCGTGGCAGCTTTTCGCTTTGATCGAGGGCGATGTGCAGCGGCATTTCGAGACGCTACGGCCGCTCTGCGAGGCGTTTTCCTACGTCAGCCTCAGCCTTGTCGGACGCGAACGTCCGGCGCTGCTGATACGCGCTGCCAGCCACGAGGCGCCGGATGCGCGATTACTCGCGCAAATCGACCAATGTCTGTCACTGATCGACGGTCCGGTCCTCGCTTACGACGATCCACGCCGCGCCATTGGCAAACGCGTGCGCATCGAGAACGGCCGGATTACCGCGATTCGTCTGGCCGGCGAAACCCTCGCGCAACATTGGTTGCAGGGTTTGTGGCTGGAGGGTCGTGCCGACGAACAACTGCGTCGCTGGTTGCTGGCGCCGATGAGTGCGCCGCCGGGCAATACCGGGGTGCAGGTCGCGGCCAATAAAACGCTGTGCAACTGCAAAAACGTCAGCCTCAACGCCGTCTGCGCTGGCATTCGCCAGGGTCTGGATCTGCAGGGTCTGAAAAATCAATTGGGCTGCGGCACGCAATGCGGCTCGTGCGTCCCGGAAATCAAACGCCTGCTGGCTGCCGAAGTGCAGCCAGCCGCCGTCATCTGATGAGGAAAACACCATGAATGCGAAAGTCTGGCTGGTGGGTGCAGGTCCTGGTGATCCGGAATTGCTGACCCTCAAAGCGGTACGCGCATTGCGCGCGGCCGATGTGGTGCTGATCGATGACCTGGTCAACGAAGCAGTGCTGGAACACTGTCCTGACGCGCGGATCATTGCCGTAGGCAAGCGCGGCGGCTGTCGCTCGACTCCACAGGCGTTCATCCATCGGCTGATGCTGCGTTACGCGCGCCACGGCAAACGCGTGGTGCGGCTCAAGGGTGGCGATCCGTGCATTTTCGGCCGTGGCGGTGAAGAAGCGCAGTGGCTGCGCGAGCGCGGCGTCGAGGTGGAACTGGTCAACGGCATCACCGCTGGCCTGGCCGGCGCCACGCAATGCGATATATCCCTGACCTTGCGCGGCGTCGCCAGAGGCGTAACGCTGGTGACCGCGCACACTCAGGACGATAGCCAACTGAACTGGCAGGCACTGGCACAGAGCGGGACGACACTGGTGATTTACATGGGTGTGGCCAAACTCGGCGAGATTCGCGAGCAACTGCTGGCCGGAGGCATGGCGGCGGATACGCCGGTGGCGATGATCGAGAATGCTTCACTGCCGGTGCAGCGCGAATGCCGCAGCGACCTGAGCGCCATGAGTGAGGATGCCCGGTTATTCGAGCTGAAAAGTCCTGCGATTCTGGTGATCGGCGCAGTTGCGGCCGCCAGTCAGTCAGCGCAATACGATCTGCCTTCGCTGGCGACGGCCTGAATACACACCGCCTCGGCAAATCGCAGACAAAGAAAAGCCCGGCCTGAGCCGGGCTTTTCTCAGAGCGGCAGCTAATTACTTAGCTTGAGCTTCAACCTGCGCTTCTACGCGACGGTTAACAGCGCGGCCAGCTTCAGTTTTGTTGTCAGCAACTGGGCGGGATTCGCCGTAGCCAACAGACTGAACGCGGGACGATTCAACACCGTACTGGTTGGTCAGAACTTGCTTAACGGCGTTTGCACGACGCTCGGACAGTTTCTGGTTGTAAGCGTCAGGACCGACGGAGTCAGTGTGACCTTCAACAGTAGTGGTGGTGGATGGGTACTGCTTCATGAAGTCAGCCAGGTTCTTGATGTCGCCGTAGCTGTTTGGCTTGACGACCGACTTGTCGAAGTCGAATTTCACGTCCAGCTCAACACGAACAACTTCAGCAACTGCTGGGCAGCCATCAGCGTCAACAGTTACGTTGGCTGGGGTGTCCGGGCACTTGTCAACGTTGTCGCAAACGCCATCGTTGTCGCTGTCGGAGCAGACTTCAGCTGGTGCTGGAACTGGAGCAGCAGCAGGCTTGGAGCCGCCACCGAAGTTCACACCGATACCGACGCTAGGAGCCCACTCGGTGTCGCCCTGGTCGATGTTGTATTGAGCTTCAACGCCAGCACGGGCGTAGAAGTTCTCGGTGAAGTACAGCTTGGCACCGCCGCCAACGTTGGCGAAGGTGGAACGGTTACGACCGTTCGAACCGTTCTGGTCGATGCTCTGGTCAGAGAAACCGGCCGAAACGTATGGACGAATCATGTCGCCTGGGTTGTTGAAGTGGTACAGAGCGTCCAGAGCGGTGTTAGCGCCTTTGACGTTCTTGCCATCGTCGGCACGTACGTTGTGCACTTCGTCGTAGCCCAGACGCAGTTCTACGTCGTCGGTCAGGAAGTAACCGATCGAACCGCCGAACAGGTTGCCGTTGTTCTTGAAGTTACGAGCGCTGTCGAATTGTTCTTTCTTAGCGAAGCCTTCGATTTCAACTGCGCCTTGGCCTTGTGCCAGAGCGCCGAACGAAGTGGCGGCAATCAGAGAACCAATGGCCAAGCCCAAGGTGTTTTTCAGTTTCATCCGTTAAATCCCCATCTGGTGATTGTGAAGCAGTCCCGCAAACCGGGGGACAACTCGGCGGCAAGTCTATCAGAACTTGCCTACACGTAAGAGATATTTGCGCTGAACTAAGTTTCAGCAATGCCTGCAAATTTCTCACGCAATTTATCTAGAGCGCGTTTGTAACGCATTTTTGTCGCACTCAAACCCATGTGCATGATGTCTGCGATCTCCTGAAACTCCAGCTCTGCGACAAATCGTAGCACCAGAATTTCGCGGTCAATCGGATTCACATACACCAGCCAGCGATCAAGCCCACCCTTCTCCTCCGGTTTCGGCGCCTTTTCTTCAGACGCTTCTTCAAGAGGGTCGAGGCTGAGAGCGTCCATCAAGCGACGCTTACGCCGTTCCTTCCGATACTGCGTGATGCATTCGTTGTAAGTGATGCTGTAAAGCCAGGTTTTGAACTTCGATTTCCCCTCGAAGTTCTTCAGGCCATACAGCACCTTCAGCATCACTTCCTGACAGACATCGTCTGCGTCGCGATCGTTCCCAAGATATCTCGCACAGACATTAAATAATGTTCGCTGGTAACGCCGCATCAACTCTTCGTAGGCGCGCGTTACGTGAAAAAGCTCGGTGTGCGAGCGCGCGACCAACTCCTCATCAGAGAGCTCGCGGGGGTCGTAGCGCGTGGATAGCGTTTGGGCTTTATTCAAAACAAGTCGTGCCGACAGTCAGGTCAATGTCCACCGCAGCCAGCCTCGGCTGGCATTTTGCGGCGGCATACATTAGCAGGGTTTGCCGGTTTAGCGGCTACTCACATGCTGTTCCAGCAGGATCCGATTGGAGAGAGAGACTAGCTCACCCTCATCGGTCAGCAATGTGGTTTTAACCGTGCCGATCTCTTCGATCTGGCCTTCGACCTCGCCAACACGCACTTGTTGCCCAACCTCGTACAACTCACGCACATAGATTCCCGCAAGAATCTGACCGGCAATTTCCCGGCTTCCCAAACCCATGGCCAGCGCAACGGCCAGACCAACGGTAATCAAAACGATAACAATCACGTGGTTCAGCAGGTCGGTCTTGACCTCGAGCTGACTGATCGCCACCGAGATACTGATGATGATCACCAGCCCCTGCGCGATACGCCCCAGCCCCGAAGCGTAGTCCAGGCCTACGCCTTCCGCCGCCCCGCGCACCAGGCCATTGGCCAATTGCGCGAGCAACACACCGACCAGCAGCACCAGGGCGGCGCCGAAAACTTTCGGCAGATATAGCGCCAGCATGTCCAGCGTAGCTGAAACTCGCTCAAGGCCAAGGGATTCTGCTGCAGATACCAGGAAAATCAGCAGAACGAACCAGTAAACGATTTTGCCGATCAAGGTCGAGATCGGCACTTGCAGGCCCGCACGCGACAACAGTTTGGTCAGACCGGTGCCGCCCATCAGGCGATCGAGGCCCAATTTGGCCAGCAACTTGGAGAGCAAGGTGTCGAGCAGCTTGGCCACGACGAAACCCAACAGCAGCACCACCAGTGCGCCGAACAGGTTCGGAATGAAATTAGCGACTTTGGTCCACAACGCAGTCATTGCAGTGACGAGGCTCTGAGTCCAGAGATCAAGTTCCATATTCAATCAGCCTTATCAGCAGTGCGAACAGCAGGTTTACGAAGACGGGAAACCGGCGAGACATGCGCCGAACCATTGTTCAGGGCGATCATCAGCGCGGGCAGCCAGCGGCCCAGCAGGCTGAACAGATCACCGGCGCCGACCTGGCGGTTGGCGGTTTTGAGCACGCGGCCCAGGCAGGCGTCGTCGTCGCGGCTGGACGGCGAGGCGTTGAGCATGTCGCGCAAAGACTGTTCAAACGGATCGTGCATACGCACCTCTCGTGATGTCTGTGAAAGACGCGGGCAAATTTGGTCGGGTCACATGCGGCCTCTTCAAACCCAGCGCAAACGTCGGAACAACCACCACTGACCGAAGGCCAGGGCAAGCACCGTCGAGCATGCGATGAGGAAACCGTACGGGCTGCTGGCGAACGGAATCCCGCCAACGTTGATGCCCAGAAGACCGGTGATAAAACTCATCGGCAGGAAGATGCAGGTGATGATGCCGAAGCGGTACATGGTGCGATTCATGTGCACGTTCAGACGCCGGTCCTCGGCCTCCAGCACAAGCCCCACGCGCTCTCGGGTCAATTCCAGCTCTTCCAGATAGCGGGTCAGGCTGTTGTTCAGTTCGTTCCAGTAATCGGCATCGTCTTCAACGAACCACGGCAGCTTTATGCGTGTCAGCTGGCCAAAAATATCCCGCTGTGGAGCGAGAAAACGCTTGAGCCCGGCTGCTCGCCGGCGGATGTGCAAAATCGACCCGTGTTCGGGAGAATACCGTTCGTCGGCATCCATCTTTTCTTCTTCCTCATCGGCGATTTCCGAGAGGCACGTGACCAGGTCCTGCACTTTGTTGGTGAGGAACTGCGCCAGATAGAGGATGAGTTCTGATGATGTCTTCGGGCCTCTGCCGTCAGCCAATTGCGCAAGCAATTCATCAGTGGCCCGCAGTGGCCGCAAACGCAGGGAGATCACCCGTTGCGCTGAAGCGAAAATCCGCACCGACACCATGTCTTCCGGCTCGGCGCCCGGATTGAGATTGACCCCGCGCAAAAACAGCAGCAATTCGGAGTCGGGCAGCGGCAACAGACGCGGGCGGGTGTTCTCTTCCAGCAGCAGATCGCAGGTGAACTCATTGAGTCCGCTGGATTTGCGCAGCCAGGTCTGGGTCTGCGGATGGCTGCGATCCCAATGCAGCCACAGGCTTTCGTGCGCCTGCAACTGCAGATCGTCCAGTTCCGTCCGGGCTATCGAACGCGCGCCGCCCTTACCGTCCAGCACCAGGGCATGCACCAGCCCCCACTGCGCGTTTTCTTCCTCGAACATCCGCATCCCTTGTCGAAAAGCTTATTCAGGCATCTGCAGCGGACTCGGCGAAACGATCACGCCGTTGTTGTCCGCATAGACATAGTGGCCCGGATGGAAGGTCACACCGGCGAAGGTCACCGCGACGTTGAGGTCGCCAATGCCGCGCTTTTCGGTCTTCATCGGGTGGCTGGCCAGCGCCTGCACGCCGAGATCGGTCTGGGCGAGGACATCGACGTCACGGATGCAGCCGTAGATCACCATGCCTTCCCAACCGTTTTTCGCAGCCTTTTCGGCAATCATGTCGCCCAGCAGTGCACGGCGCAGCGAGCCACCGCCGTCGACCACCAGCACTTTGCCGGTGCCGTCGAGTTCGGCCTGTTCCTTGACCAGCGAGTTGTCTTCGAAGCATTTGATGGTCACGATTTCGCCGCCAAAGGAATCACGGCCGCCGAAATTGCTGAACATCGGTTCCAGCACCTGCACCAGCTCCGGGTAGGCGTCGCACAGGTCAGGCGTAAGGTAATGGTTCATCGAAAAACTCCTGTAAAAAGCAAGACGATCAAGGATGCCGCATTCTGATGAGACGAGTCCGGCCAGTTGCTGTTTACCTTAGCCCACGCCATGGTCGCTGAGCGAACCTGAACACAGCCTGAAACGTAATCGCTAAACAGCCGCAAAATATGACCAGAACCGCACAATGCGTCATATCTTAGCCGCAAGCCCGGCCGAACGGAACGCCCCTTACACCGCAGCGGCCAGATGCGCCGCTTGCGCCAGCAATGGCGTTTGCTGATCGTTCAGCCAGCGCGCCACCAGCGGCCACACTTCGGTCTGCGCCGCTTTGCTCACCAGCATTTCGACATGGCCAAAATTGTCGCTGAAACCTTGCTCGCGCCCCAGATTCACGAACTGCTTGTGCTCGGAGCCGATCTGCTCGAACAGCTTGCGGCAGGCCCATGCCGGGTCCTGATGATCGCACGCCGCCGTCACCGCCAACACCGGCACCTGAACATCGGCGAGCCCGGCCCACCAATCCTTGTCCTTGTCGCCAAAGCGGCCGAACAAGCCGTACCAGCGCATGCTTTCGATGGCCAGGCCGATCGGCTCGTCTTCCGGGCCGCGCCGCAGGCGTGAACCGGACAACTGCGCGAAACGCTTGAGAATGAAGCGACTGCCCCACTCCAGCGGCGGAATTTTCAGCGGCCAGTACGTGCGGCTGACCTGCGTGCCGAAAAACGCCGCCGACGCCACCGCCGGTTCGCCTAGATATTCGCCACCCAGCGCCGCCGCCAGGGTAATCCCGCCCAGCGAGTGGCCGATCCAGTGCGGAATCTGCCCGCTCTGCTCCCGCACGAACGCGGCAATCGCCGGCAGATCGTAACGCGCGTAATCGGCGACCCGGTTGTGCCGATAGTCCTCGTTGCGCTGCGACAGACCGTGGCCGCGCATCTCCGGAATCCACACGTCGAAGCCCAGCCGCGTGAGGTACGCGCCCAGGCCCAGACCTTTGGGGGAAAACCAGAAACGCCGATTGGAAAAACTGCCGTGCAGCAGAATCACCGGCACGCCGCGCGGCGCCGAGTCATCGGCCATGCCCAGGCGGGTGACGGCGATTTCCACGGACCAGTCGGGGCTGTTGCCGGGTTTGAGTCGATACACGTCTTCGCTCAGATCGCCGCGCCGCTCGGCGCTGATCAGGGCGACAGGAAACAGGTTGCTGCTGCTTTGCATAATGCTCTTGCACAAAAAAGGGCGGCATCTACAGGAGCCCGCCCTACTTCAATCTCAAGGCCCGGCCCATGTGGGAGCGAGCCTGCTCGCGAAAGCGGTGTGTCAGCGAACATCCATGGCGGATGTCGCTCCGTCTTCGCGAGCAGGCTCGCTCCCACAGGGTCAGGCCATCGTTCACATGTTGATCAAGCCTGGGCCTGACCTTCAGCGAGGAAGAACCAGGTTTCCAGCACGGTGTCCGGGTTCAGCGAGACGCTTTCAATGCCCTGCTCCATCAGCCATTTGGCCAGGTCCGGGTGGTCCGAAGGGCCCTGACCGCAGATGCCGATGTACTTGCCGGCCTTGTTGCAGGCCTGGATGGCATTGGCCAGCAGCTTCTTGACCGCCGGATTACGCTCGTCGAACAGGTGCGCGATGATACCGGAATCGCGGTCCAGGCCCAGGGTCAACTGAGTCAGGTCGTTGGAACCGATCGAGAAACCGTCGAAGAACTCAAGGAACTCGTCCGCCAGAATCGCGTTGGATGGCAGTTCGCACATCATGATCACGCGCAGACCGTTGTCGCCACGGGCCAGGCCGTTTTCGGCGAGCAGGTCGACCACCTGGCTGGCTTCGCCAAGGGTACGGACGAACGGCACCATGATTTCGACGTTGGTCAGGCCCATCTCGTTGCGCACACGCTTCAGCGCGCGGCATTCGAGTTCGAAGCAGTCGCGGAACGATTCGCTGATGTAACGCGAAGCGCCACGGAAGCCCAGCATCGGGTTTTCTTCTTCCGGCTCGTAGAGCTTGCCGCCGATCAGGTTGGCGTATTCGTTGGACTTGAAGTCCGACAGACGCACGATGACTTTCTTCGGTGCGAACGCGGCAGCCAGGGTGCTGATGCCTTCGACCAGTTTCTCGACATAGAAACCGACCGGATCGTCGTAACCGGCGATGCGCTTGTCGACGCTTTCCTTGATTTCCTGCGGCAGACCGTCGTAGTTCAACAGCGCTTTCGGGTGCACACCAATCATTCGGTTGATGATGAATTCCAGACGGGCCAGGCCCACACCGGCGTTCGGCAGTTGCGCGAAGTCGAAGGCGCGGTCCGGGTTGCCGACGTTCATCATGATCTTGAACGGCAGCTCCGGCATGGCATCAACGGAGTTTTTCTTGATGTCGAAGCCCAGTTCGCCTTCGAAGATGTAACCGGTGTCGCCTTCGGCGCAGGACACGGTCACGCCCTGGCCATCCTTCAGCAACTGGGTGGCGTTGCCGCAACCGACCACGGCTGGAATGCCCAGCTCGCGCGCGATGATCGCCGCGTGGCAGGTACGTCCGCCACGGTTGGTGACGATGGCGCTGGCGCGCTTCATTACCGGTTCCCAGTCCGGGTCGGTCATGTCGGACACCAGCACGTCGCCCGGCTGGACCTTGTCCATCTCGGAAACGTCTTTGATGATCCGCACTTTGCCGGCACCGATGCGCTGGCCGATGGCGCGACCTTCGACCAGCACGGTTCCGGTTTCCTTGAGCAGGTAACGTTCCATGACGTTGGCCTGGGTGCGGCTTTTCACGGTTTCCGGACGCGCCTGCACGATGTACAGCTTGCCGTCGTCACCGTCCTTGGCCCACTCGATGTCCATCGGGCAGCTGTAGTGCTTCTCGATGATCATCGCCTGCTTGGCCAGTTCGCTGACTTCAGCATCGGTGAGGCAGAAACGCGCGCGTTCGGCCTTGTCGACATCGACGGTCTTGACCGAACGACCGGCCTTGGCCTCGTCGCCGTAGATCATCTTGATCGCTTTGCTGCCGAGGTTACGACGCAGGATCGCCGGACGACCGGCCTCCAGCGTGCCTTTGTGTACGTAGAATTCGTCCGGGTTGACCGCGCCTTGTACGACTGTTTCGCCCAGGCCGTAGGCGCCGGTGATGAACACCACGTCACGGAAGCCCGATTCGGTATCGAGGGTGAACATCACGCCGGCGGTGCCGGTTTCCGACCGCACCATGCGCTGTACGCCGGCCGACAGGGCGACCAGTTTGTGGTCGAAGCCCTGATGCACGCGGTAGGAAATCGCCCGGTCGTTGAACAGCGAAGCGAACACCTCTTTGGCGGCGCGGATGACGTTGTCCACGCCACGGATGTTCAGGAAGGTTTCCTGCTGACCGGCGAAGGACGCGTCCGGCAGGTCTTCGGCGGTGGCAGAGGAACGCACGGCCACGGCGACATCAGGATTACCGGCCGACAGCGCGGCGAACGCGGTGCGGATCTCGGTGTTGAGTTTTTCGGGGAATTCGGCGTCCATGATCCATTGGCGGATCTGCGCACCGGTCTTGGCCAGGGCATTGACGTCGTCGACGTCGAGCGCGTCGAGGGCCTTGTGGATCTGCTCGTTCAGGCCGCTCAGTTCGAGGAAGTCACGATAGGCCTGAGCCGTCGTGGCGAAGCCGCCGGGGACCGAAACACCGGCGCCTGCCAGGTTACTGATCATCTCGCCCAGGGATGCGTTCTTGCCCCCCACATGCTCAACATCGTGTTTGCCGAGCTTATCGAGGGAAACTACGTACTCTACCAAGGTGATCTCTCCACTAACTGTGTTGGAAAAGCTCAGAAGCCGGCGGCCCGGGGGAGCCTTGGCCGGCTGTATGGCCTGGACCTGGAAAATAAGTGAGAATGCGGGCCAATCGCGGCCGACAAATCGCGCCTATCATATCCAAGAGCGTCAATTAACTTAAGGCCCAAGGTGCAAATGAAACGATCCGCTTTCTTCATCTCCGATGGCACCGGCATCACTGCCGAAACCCTGGGTCAAAGCCTGTTGGCGCAGTTCGAAAACATTACCTTCAGCAAGTTCACGCGGCCGTACATCGACAGCGTTGAAAAAGCGCGGGCCATGGTACAACAAATCAACAAAGCCGCTGAAACCGACGGCTTTCGGCCGATCATCTTCGACACCATCGTCAATCAGGACATTCGTGAGATTCTCGCAACGTCCAATGGTTTCATGATCGACATTTTCTCGACCTTCCTCGCCCCGCTCGAACAGGAGCTGACCGAGCATTCGTCGTACACCGTCGGCAAATCGCATTCGATCGGGCACAACTCCAATTACATGGAGCGCATCGAGGCGGTGAACTTTGCCCTCGACAACGACGACGGCGCGCGCACCCACTATTACGACAAAGCCGATCTGATACTAGTCGGCGTGTCGCGATGCGGCAAAACGCCGACGTGTCTGTACATGGCGATGCAGTTCGGCATCCGTGCGGCCAACTATCCGTTGACCGAAGACGACATGGAGCGCCTGACCCTGCCGAGCGCCCTGCGCGCCCATCAGCACAAGCTGTTCGGCCTGACCATCGACCCGGACCGCCTCACCGCCATCCGCAACGAGCGCAAGCCCAACAGCCGCTATTCGAGCTACGCCCAGTGCGAATTCGAAGTGCGCGAAGTGGAAAACCTGTTCCGCCGCGAGAACATCCCGCACATCAACTCCACGCATTTTTCCGTGGAAGAGATTTCCGCGAAGATTCTGGTGGAGAAAGGGGTTGAGCGGCGATTCAAGTAGGTTTGCGGTGCCTGATCTGACGCTATCGCGGGCAAGCCCGCTCCCACAGGTTCTGAAGGCGTTCACAATTTTTGCGTTCATCACAAAACCCTGTGGGAGCGGGCTTGCCCGCGAAGAACGATAACGCGGTCTGTCAGATCACCAACAGATCAATGAATCGATTCACCGGTGTGCCTTCCAGCCGCGATTGATCCTTGCACAAGGCAACAATCTGCGCGCAACGCTGCCCGACATAACGTGTCGCCAGGTTGGCCTTGAACTTGTCCTCCAACAACGGAATTCCCTCAGCCCGGCGGCGGCGATGGCCGAGCGGGTACTCCACCAGCACGTTGTCGGTGCTGCTGCCGTCCTTGAAAAATACCTGCACCGCATTGGCAATCGAACGCTTGTCGGGCTCGAGGTATTCGCGACTGAATCGCGGATCCTCAACGATGACCATTTTTTCGCGCAGCACGTCGATGATCGGGTGCGCCTTGTGGAAATCGTCTTCGTACTGTTCGGCCACCAGAATGCCGAACGCCAGCGGCACGGCGGTCATGTACTGCAGGCAATGATCGCGGTCGGCAGCATTGGCCAGCGGCCCGACCTTGGAAATGATGCGAATCGCCGATTCATGGGTGGTGATGACGATCCGGTCGATTTCATGCAGACGATTGCGCACCTGCGGGTGCAGGGTCACCGCCGCTTCGCAGGCCGTTTGCGCATGAAACTCGGCGGGGAAGCTGATCTTGAACAGCACGTTTTCCATGACGTAACTGCCGAACGGTCGGGAAAAACTGAAAGCGCGTTTGCCCTCGGGTTTCAGCGCCAGATCGTTGTTGGTGTGGCTGAACGACACGTCGTAAAAGCCCCACTGTTTCGCACTCAAAACACCGGGTATGCCCATCTCGCCGCGCATGGCGATATCGGCCAGACGCACACCACGACTCGCCGCATCCCCCGCCGCCCAGGATTTGCGCGAACCGGCGTTGGGCGCATGGCGATACGTGCGCAGCGCCTGACCGTCGGCAAAGGCATGCGACAGCGCCGACAGCAACTGGTCACGATTAGCCCCCATGAGTCTGGCGCTGACAGCGGTTGAAGCGACTTTCACCAGAATGACGTGATCGAGGCCGACGCGATTGAAGGCATTTTCCAAAGCGATCACGCCCTGAATCTCGTGGGCCATGATCATCGCTTCGAGCACATCGCGAATGGTCAGCGGCGGCTCGCCATTGGCGACACGTTTCTGCGACAGGTGATCAGCAACGGCGAGAATGGCGCCGAGGTTGTCCGACGGATGGCCCCACTCGGCGGCGAGCCAGGTGTCGTTGTAATCCAGCCAGCGGACGATGCAGCCGATGTCCCACGCGGCTTTGACCGGATCAAGACGATAGCTGGTGCCGGGGACTCGGGCACCAAAAGGCACAACCGTACCCTCGACGATCGGGCCGAGGTGTTTGGTGCATTCGGGAAACCGCAGCGCCAGCAGGCCGCAGCCCAGCGTATCCATCAGGCAGTTGCGGGCGGTGTCGAGGGCTTCGGCGGAGGGTGTTTTGAAGGTGAGGACGTAGTCGGCGATCGTCTGCAGGACATCGTCGTACTCGGGGCGGTTGTTCAGGTCGACGTTGGCGCTCATGTTCGATTCACTCTTGAAGTGGTTCGTTGATGGGACCTCGGTTCAGGGCTAACGATTTTTATTGTTGGAATGCAGTCCATTGTGGGGGCGAGCCTGCTCGCGAAGGCTGAGTGTCAGTCAACATTTGCATGTCTGATGCACCGCTTTCGCGAGCAGGCTCGCTCCCACAAGGATATCGCCGCTGCTTAAAAACAATCGCCGGGCACGCGCACGTAGCCTTCCATCAGAACCCGCGCACTGCGACTCATGATGGCTTTCTTCACTACCCACTCGCCGTTTTCCAGACTGGCTTCAGCGCCCACGCGCAACGTGCCGGACGGATGGCCAAAGCGCACGGCGTTGCGCTCGACTCCGCCAGCAGCGAGATTGACCAGCGTGCCGGGAATCGCCGCCGCTGTGCCGATCGCTACCGCAGCGGTGCCCATCATCGCGTGGTGCAGCTTGCCCATCGACAGCGCGCGCATCAGCAGATCAACGTCGTCAGCGTTAACAGCCTTGCCGCTGGACGCGACGTAATCCGCAGGATTGGCGACAAACGCGACTTTCGGTGTGTGCTGCCGTTTCGCCGCTTCCTCGACATTCGCGATCAGGCCCATGCGCAGTGCGCCATACGCTCGAATCGTCTCGAACATCAGCAGCGCTTTCGGATCGCTGTTGATCGCGCCTTGCAGCTCGGTGCCGGTGTAGCCGATGTCTGCGGCGTTGACGAAAATGGTCGGAATGCCAGCATTGATCAGCGTCGCTTTGAAAGTACCGACACCCGGCACTTCCAGCTCGTCGACCAGATTGCCGGTGGGGAACATCGAACCGCCACCGCCCTCTTCTTCCGCCGCCGGGTCCATGAACTCCACCTGCACTTCAGCAGCGGGAAAGGTTACGCCGTCGAGTTCGAAATCACCGGTTTCCTGCACTTCGCCATCGGTGATCGGCACGTGGGCAATAATCGTTTTGCCGATGTTGGCCTGCCACACGCGCACCACCGCAACACCGTTGTCCGGGATGCGGCTGGCGTCGACCAGACCGTTGCTGATGGCGAACGAACCGACCGCCGCCGAGAGGTTGCCGCAATTGCCGCTCCAGTCCACGAACGGCTTGTCGATCGAGACCTGACCGAACAGGTAGTCAACGTCGTGATCGGCGCGGGTGCTTTTCGACAGGATCACGGTTTTGCTGGTGCTCGACGTCGCGCCACCCATGCCGTCGATCTGCTTGTCGTACGGGTCGGGGCTGCCGATCACCCGCAGCAATAAAGCATCGCGAGCCGGGCCGGGAACCTGCGCGGCTTCGGGCAGATCCTGGAGGCTGAAGAACACGCCTTTGCTGGTGCCGCCGCGCATGTAGGTGGCGGGGATTTTGATTTGTGGTGCGTGAGCCATATTGCTCCTTACCGAAAGCATGGGACTTGAAATCCCATGCCCACATCAGTTGATTTAAACGGCAACCGCCGACTCTTCGAGGAAGTCCTGAGCGAAGCGCTGCAACACGCCGCCGGCCTCGTAGATCGACACTTCTTCAGCGGTATCCAGACGGCAGGTCACCGGCACTTCCACCCGATCGCCATTTTTGCGATGGATCACCAGCGTCAGGTCCGCGCGGGGTTTGCGCTGGCCGATCACGTCGTAGGTCTCGCTGCCATCAATCGCCAGCGTGTGACGGTTGGTGCCGGGTTTGAACTCCAGCGGCAGCACGCCCATGCCCACCAGATTGGTGCGGTGGATGCGCTCGAAGCCTTCGGCGGCAATCGCCTCGACACCGGCCAGGCGCACGCCCTTGGCCGCCCAGTCGCGGGACGAGCCCTGACCGTAATCGGCGCCAGCGATGATGATCAGCGGCTGCTTGCGCTGCATATAGGTTTCGATGGCTTCCCACATGCGCATCACTTTGCCTTCCGGCTCGACACGGGCCAGCGAACCCTGCTTGACCTGGCCGTTTTCCACGACCATTTCGTTGAACAGTTTCGGGTTGGCAAAGGTTGCGCGCTGCGCGGTCAAGTGGTCGCCACGGTGGGTGGCGTAAGAGTTGAAGTCCTCTTCCGGCAGGCCCATTTTCGCCAGGTATTCGCCAGCGGCGCTGTCGAGCATGATCGCGTTGGATGGCGACAGGTGATCGGTGGTGATGTTGTCCGGCAGCACCGCCAGCGGGCGCATGCCCTTGAGCGGTCGCGCGCCGGCCAGTGCGCCTTCCCAGTACGGCGGACGGCGGATGTAGGTGCTCATCTCGCGCCATTCGTACAGCGGCGCGACTTTCGGGCCGGTGTCTTCGTGGACGGCGAACATCGGGATGTAGACCTGACGGAACTGCTCAGGCTTGACCGACGACTTCACCACGGCATCGATTTCTTCGTCGCTTGGCCAGATGTCTTTCAGGCGGATTTCTTTGCCATCGACCACGCCCAGCACATCCTTTTCGATATCGAAACGGATGGTCCCGGCGATGGCATAAGCGACCACCAGCGGCGGCGAAGCGAGGAATGCCTGCTTGGCATACGGGTGAATGCGCCCGTCGAAGTTGCGGTTGCCCGAAAGCACGGCGGTGGCGTACAGATCGCGGTCGATGATTTCTTGCTGGATCACCGGATCGAGCGCGCCGGACATGCCGTTGCAGGTGGTGCAGGCGAAGGCCACCACGCCGAAACCGAGCTGTTCCAGTTCAGTGGTCAGCCCTGCTTCGTCGAGGTACAGCGCCACGGTTTTAGAACCCGGCGCCAGCGAGGATTTCACCCACGGTTTGCGGGTCAGGCCGAGCTGGTTGGCGTTGCGTGCCAAGAGACCCGCAGCGATGACATTGCGCGGGTTACTGGTGTTGGTGCAACTGGTGATGGCGGCGATGATCACCGCGCCGTCGGGCATTTGCCCCGGCACGTCATCCCACTGCCCGGAGATGCCCTTGGCGGCCAGATCGGACACCGCGACGCGCGCATGCGGGTTGCTCGGGCCGGCCATGTTGCGCACCACCGACGACAGATCGAAGCTCAGGCCGCGCTCGTATTGCGCACCTTTCAGGCTGTCGGCCCACAGGCCGGTGAGCTTGGCGTACTGCTCGACCAACTGCACTTGCTGGTCTTCGCGTCCAGTGAGTTTCAGGTAATCAATGGTCTGCTGGTCGATGTAGAACATCGCTGCGGTGGCGCCATATTCCGGGGCCATGTTGGAGATCGTCGCGCGGTCGCCGAGGGTCAGCGCTGCGGCGCCTTCACCGAAGAATTCCAGCCAGGCACCAACGACTTTCTGTTTACGCAGGTATTCGGTCAGCGCCAGGACCATGTCGGTGGCGGTGATACCCGGCTGCAGCTTGCCGGTCAGTTCGACGCCGACGCTTTCCGGCAGACGCATCCACGACGCACGACCGAGCATCACGCTCTCGGCTTCGAGACCGCCGACGCCGATGGCGATCACGCCCAGCGCATCGACGTGCGGGGTGTGGCTGTCGGTGCCAACGCAGGTGTCGGGGAACGCCACGCCGTCACGCACTTGAATCACCGGGGACATTTTCTCAAGGTTGATCTGGTGCATGATGCCGTTGCCCGGCGGGATCACATCAACGTTCTTGAAAGCCTTTTTGGTCCAGTTGATGAAGTGAAAACGGTCCTCGTTGCGACGGTCTTCGATGGCGCGGTTCTTCTCGAACGCCTGAGCGTCGAAACCGCCGGCCTCGACGGCCAGCGAGTGGTCGACGATCAATTGCGTCGGCACCACCGGGTTGACCTGCGCCGGGTCGCCGCCCTGCAAGGCGATGGCATCGCGCAGGCCGGCAAGGTCGACCAGTGCGGTCTGGCCGAGAATGTCGTGGCAGACCACCCGCGCCGGGAACCACGGAAAATCCAGGTCGCGCTTACGCTCGATTAATTGCTTGAGGGAATCAGTGAGCGTGGCCGGGTCGCAGCGCCGCACGAGGTTTTCCGCGAGGACGCGCGAGGTGTACGGCAGCGTGTCGTAGCTGCCGGGCTGGATCGCCTCGACTGCCGCTCGGGCGTCGAAATAATCCAGAGGACTGCCGGGCAGGGTTTTACGAAATTGTGTGTTCATCGGGTCAGGACTCGGGTCACGGTGGTTTCAAGGCTGAGGCCAGACACCGACCTTGCAATTCACACTGCACCCTGTGGGAGCTGGCTTGCCAGCGATAGCGGTGGGTCAGTCGACATCAATGCTGGATGTGGCTCAGTCATCGCTGGCAAGCCAGCTCCCACAGGGGCTTCGGTGAATCTCGGATCAGCGCTTGGCACTCACCATTCAGCGACGTTCGATTGGCACGAACTTGCGCTGTTCGACGCCGGTGTACTCGGCGCTTGGACGGATGATGCGGTTGTTGGCGCGCTGTTCGAACACGTGCGCGGCCCAGCCGGTCAGGCGCGAGCAGACGAAGATCGGCGTGAACAGCTTGGTCGGGATGCCCATGAAGTGGTACGCCGAGGCATGGTAGAAGTCGGCATTCGGGAACAGCTTCTTCTGCTCCCACATGGTCTTGTCGATGGCTTCGGAAACCGCGAACAGCACCTTGTCGCCGACCTCGTCCGCGAGTTTTTTCGACCACCCCTTGATCACCTCGTTGCGCGGGTCACTGTCCTTATAGATCGCGTGGCCGAAGCCCATGATCTTGTCCTTGCGCTCGAGCATGCCGAGGGTGCCTTTGATCGCCTCTTCGGGCGATGAGAAGCGCTCGATCATTTCCATCGCCGCTTCGTTGGCGCCGCCGTGCAACGGGCCGCGCAGCGAACCGATCGCCGCGGTGACGCAGGAATACAGATCCGACAGGGTCGAGGCGCACACGCGGGCGGTGAAGGTCGAGGCGTTGAATTCGTGCTCGGCGTAGAGGATCAGCGACACGTTCATCACTTTGACGTGCAACTCGCTCGGCTTCTTGCCGTGCAGCAAGTGCAGGAAGTGGCCGCCAATGGTCGGCTCGTCACTGACGCAATCGATGCGTTTGCCGTCGTGGCTGAAGCGGTACCAGTAGCACATGATCGCCGGGAACGCGGCGAGCAGGCGGTCGGTCTTGTCGCGCTGCTCGGAGAAATCTTTCTCCGGCTCGATGTTGCCGAGGAACGAGCAACCGGTGCGCATCACGTCCATCGGGTGGGCGTCGGCCGGGATGCGTTCGAGCACTTCCTTCAAGGCTTGTGGCAGGTCGCGCAGTTTGCTGAGCTTTTGCTGGTAATCGTTGAGTTGCGCCTGGGTCGGCAGTTCGCCGTACAGCAGCAGGTAGGCGACTTCCTCGAATTGCGCGTCGGCGGCCAGTTCGCGCACGTCATAGCCGCGATAGGTCAGCCCGGCACCGGCCTGGCCCACGGTGGACAGCGCGGTTTGCCCGGCCACCTGGCCACGGAGCCCGGCGCCACTGAGTACTTTTGCTTCGGCCATTGTTGTCTCCAGTTTTCTTGAACTTGTAGGGGAAACAGGTGGGAGCAGGCCCCCACAGGGTTTTGATCAGCCTTTCTTCTGTGCAAACAGCGCATCAAGCTTCTGTTCGAAGGTGTGGTAGTCAATGCGATCGTAAAGCTCCATGCGAGTCTGCATGGTGTCGATGACATTCTGTTGCGTGCCGTCGCGGCGGATCGCGGTGTAGACGTTTTCCGCCGCCTTGTTCATCGCGCGGAACGCCGACAGCGGATAGAGCACCAGCGACACGTCGGCGCCGGCCAATTGCTCGGTGGTGTACAGCGGCGTCGCGCCGAATTCGGTGATGTTGGCCAGGATCGGCGCTTTCACGCGGCTGGCGAACAGCTTGTACATGTCCAGTTCGGTGATGGCTTCCGGGAAAATCATGTCGGCACCGGCCTCGATGCACGCGGCGGCGCGATCAAGTGCCGATTCCAGCCCTTCCACCGCCAGCGCATCGGTGCGCGCCATGATCACGAAGCTGTCGTCGGTGCGCGCATCGACCGCGGCTTTGATGCGGTCGACCATTTCCTGCTGGCTGACGATTTCTTTATTGGGACGATGGCCGCAGCGCTTGGCGCCGACCTGATCCTCGATGTGAATCGCCGCCGCGCCGAACTTGCTCATCGACTTGACGGTACGCGCGACGTTGAACGCCGAGGAACCGAAACCGGTGTCCACATCCACCAGCAACGGCAGATCGCAGACGTCGGTAATGCGCCGCACATCGGTGAGCACGTCATCCAGACCGGTGATGCCCAGATCCGGCACGCCGAGCGAACCTGCGGCCACCCCGCCACCGGACAGGTAGATCGCCTTGAAACCGGCGCGCTTGGCCAGCAGCGCGTGATTGGCGTTGATCGCGCCGACCACTTGCAAAGGGTGCTCGCTGGCGACCGCATCGCGGAAACGCTGGCCGGGAGTGTTCGGGTTGGAACTCATGACTCACCTCGTTCAGTGGCTGTCTGGTTATGGGCGCCGTCCTGGTAGTGACGGGCGATGTTGCGTTTCGAGGCGCCGATGTGGCGGCGCATCAACAATTCGGCGAGCTCACCGTCACGGTCGGCGATGGCATCGAGAATCCGGTGGTGTTCGGCAAAGGCCTGGCGCGGGCGGTTCGGCGTGGTGGAAAACTGGATGCGGTACATGCGCACCAGTTGGTACAGCTCGCCACAGAGCATTTGCGTCAATGTGCGGTTGCCGCTGCCCTGAATGATCCGGTAGTGGAAATCGAAATCGCCTTCCTGCTGGTAATAACCGACACCGGCCTGAAACGCCGCGTCGCGCTCGTGGGTTTCCAGCACCCGGCGCAGCTCGTCGATTTCTTCGACGCTCATGCGCTCGGCGGCCAGCCGGCAGGCCATGCCTTCAAGGGATTCGCGGATTTCGTAGAGTTCGAGCAGTTCGGCGTGGCTGAGCGAGACCACCCGCGCACCGACATGCGGCACCCGCACCAGCAGGCGCTGGCCTTCGAGGCGGTGAATAGCCTCGCGCAACGGCCCGCGACTGATGCCGTAGGTGCGCGCCAGCTCCGGCTCGGAGATCTTGCTGCCCGGCGCGATCTCGCCTTTGACGATGGCCGCCTGAATCCGCCGGAAGACATTCTCCGAAAGCGTTTCCGAATCGTCGCCGCTGATGACCGGGGGATCGAGTTGATCCAGCATGATTGTCGACACCTTCAAATCCAATGCGGCAAAAATTAGCCAATCGAGCGCCATACGTCAAAGGATAAATATGGATTGTCGACAATCGTCTAATAACCAAACCCATGGAGCGCATTGAAACCTGTGGGAGCGAGCCTGCTCGCGAATGCGGTGTGTCAATCAAAGATGTTTCGAATGACCCAGCGCATTCGCGAGCAGGCTCGCTCCCACAAGGGGAATCCGTCAGGGGTTATAGACCGGCTGTGGCGCTGGCGCCATAAAACCACCGTGCTAGAATGCCGCCCGCATTTGCTGGCCATTTGTACGGCTTGTCATAAAAAGCTGCCAGGCACACGAAAGGTCTTGGGCAACCATTGCCAAAGGCCTGAACCGACCACGGAACGCTGCGCACCAGGATTTATGAGACTCAAGCCTTATCCCGCCTTCTTTGCCCTTTTCTGCCTGCCCGGCCTCGCCGCCGCGGGGGAAAAAACCGTGTACGGCCTCAACGAATATGCTTCGCTTGACGGCATCAATCTCGAAGTCGCGGCCAAACTCGACACCGGCGCGAAAACCGCCTCGTTGAGTGCCCGCGACATCAAACGCTTCAAACGCAACGGTGAGTCCTGGGTACGTTTCTACCTGGCGATCGACGCCGCGCACTCGCACCCGATCGAACGGCCGCTGGCGCGGGTCAGCAAGATCAAGCGCCGCGCCGGCGACTACGACCCGGAAGAAGGCAAGAAGTACACCGCCCGTCCGGTGATCGAACTGGATATCTGCATGGGTTCGGCGCTGCGCAGCATCGAAGTGAACCTGACCGACCGAAGTGCGTTCCAATATCCGCTTTTGATCGGCTCCGAGGCGCTGAAACGCTTCGACGCGCTGGTCGACCCCAGTCTTAAATACGCTGCCGGCAAACCCGCCTGCACCATCGCCGCTCATACCGCCGAGTAATTTCCATGCGTTCTCTAACCTTCCACCTGAAAATCCTGATCGCCGTTCTGGTGCTGCTGGGCGTTTCGGTTACGGCCTATCAGATTTTCGTGCTCGGCATCCCGGTGACCGAAGACGCCACCGACGACTTGTGGAACATCGACGCCAAGGTCGAGTTCGTCGCCAGCACCAAGGATCCGGTGAAGATCCAGATGTTCGTGCCGCCGCTGAGCCGCGATTACGTCAGCCTCAACGAGAGCTTCATCTCCAATAATTACGGCGTAGCGGTGAACCGCGTCGACGGCAACCGCAAGGTGACCTGGTCGGCCCGCCGCGCCAAGGGCAATCAGACGCTGTATTACCGTCTGGTCCTGACCAAACGCTACACCGCAGAAAAATCCAAGATCAAAGGCCCGACCTTCCGCGACAGCATGGTCATCGAAGGCCCGGAAAAAATCGCTGCCGAAGCTCTGCTCGCACCGATCCGCCAGCACTCCGCCGACGTCGAAACCTTTATTGGCGAGGCGATCAAACGCGTCAACAATCTCAATGACGACAACGTGAAGCTGCTGCTGGCCGGCGACCCGTCGACCGCGCACAAAGCCAAAATCGTCGAATTGCTGCTGTCCATCGCCCACGTGCCGGTGGAAAAAGTCCACACCATCCGCCTCGTTGCCGACCAGCCGCAGATGCCTGAATTGTGGCTACGCAGCTTCAACGGCAACGACTGGCTGTATTTCAACCCGGAAACCGGCGAGCAAGGCCTGCCGACCGACCGCCTGCTGTGGTGGACCGGCGACGAAAACCTGATCACCGTCGACGGCGGCAAGAAAGCCAACGTGACCTTCAGCCTCAACAACAGCGAGATGAACGCGATTCGTCTGGCCAAGCTGACCGACGAAAACACCGACGCCAACTTCCTCGAATACTCGCTGTACGGCTTGCCGCTGCAGACCCAGCAGACGTTCATGATCATGGTGATGATCCCGATCGGCGTGCTGGTGATTCTGATCCTGCGCAACCTGATCGGCCTGCAGACCCTCGGCACGTTTACGCCGGTGCTGATAGCCCTCGCCTTCCGCGAAACGCAACTGGGCTTCGGTATCTTGCTGTTCACGGTGATTACCGCGCTGGGGCTGTCGCTGCGTTCGTATCTGGAACACCTGAAACTGCAAATGCTGCCGCGCCTGTCGGTGGTGCTGACGTTTGTCGTGGTGCTGATCGCGGCGATCAGTCTGTTCAGCCATAAACTGGGTCTGGAACGCGGTCTGTCGGTGGCGCTGTTCCCGATGGTGATTTTGACCATGACCATCGAACGGCTGTCGATCACCTGGGAAGAACGCGGTGCCAACCATGCGCTGAAAGTGGCGGTCGGCACGCTGTTCGCCGCCTCGCTGGCGCACCTGATCATGACCGTGCCGGAGCTGGTGTACTTCGTGTTTACCTTCCCGGCGATCCTGCTGATTCTGGTCGGTTTCATGCTGGCGATGGGTCGCTATCGCGGCTACCGCCTGACCGAGCTGGTGCGTTTCAAGGCTTTCCTGAAGAAGGCTGACGCCTGATGTTCGGTTTCTGGAAGACCTGGAAGGCCCTGGAGGCGCGGGGCATCATGGGCATCAATCGGCGTAATGCCGACTACGTGCTCAAGTACAACAAGCGCAGCCTCTATCCGATCGTCGATGACAAGATCCTCACCAAGGAGCGCGCCATCGCCGCCGGCATTCACGTGCCGGAACTGTACGGGGTGATCTCCACCGAGAAGGAAATCGACAAGCTCGACGAGATCATCGGCGGGCGCAGCGACTTCGTGATCAAACCGGCCCAGGGCGCGGGTGGCGACGGCATCATCGTCATCGCCGACCGCTTCGAGGGTCGTTATCGCACGGTGTCGGGCAAGATCCTCGCCCACGAAGAGCTCGAGCACCACATTTCGAGCATCCTCACTGGCTTGTATTCGCTGGGCGGCCACCGTGACCGCGCGCTGATCGAATACCGCGTCACGCCGGACCAGATCTTCAAAAGCATCAGCTACGAAGGTGTGCCGGACATCCGCATCATCGTGCTGATGGGTTACCCGGTAATGGCCATGCTGCGCCTGCCGACGCGCCAGTCCGGCGGCAAGGCCAACCTGCACCAGGGCGCGATCGGCGTCGGTGTCGATCTGGCGACCGGCCTGACCCTGCGCGGCACCTGGCTGAACAACATCATCACCAAACACCCCGACACCACCAACGCGGTGGACGGCGTGCAACTGCCCTACTGGGACGGTTTCATGAAACTCGCCGCCGGCTGCTATGAGTTGTGCGGGCTGGGTTATATCGGCGTGGACATGGTGCTCGATCAGGAGAAAGGCCCGCTGATTCTCGAGCTGAATGCGCGGCCGGGACTGAATATCCAGATCGCCAATGACTGCGGACTGACCTTGCGTACCCATGCGGTGGAAGCGCGACTGGAAGAGCTGAAGGCACGCGGCGTGACGGAGTCGGTTGAAGAGCGGGTGGCGTTTACCCAGGAGATGTTTGGGCATATTCCGGCGGTCGAGGGCTGACAAGCCTAAAAGCCAGGAGCAAAAGCCCCTCACCCTAGCCCTCTCCCAGAGGGAGAGGGGACTGACCGTGGTGAATGCGAGAGATACGCTGACTTGTGAAGCCCAGTCGAACTCAGGCCTTGAAAGCCATGGAGATCGGCTCCCTTTCCCCCTCGCCCCCTTGGGGGAGAGGGCTGGGGTGAGGGGGTGGCTTTTGACTTTGATCTGGCAGCGCAGAAGACTACAATCCCCACCCCGCCTCCACGGCCGATCTGCCCCGCCCATGTTGACCTGCTCCGTACACCCGCTGCCCTATCGCGCCAATCCCGCCGACTACTTCGCGGCTATCCGCAACGCGCCCGGCGCCGTACTGCTCGACAGTGGTCGGCCGAGTGCCGAGCGGGGTCGCTTCGACCTGCTCAGCGCGTGGCCGCTGGAGCAATTGGCGGTGTTGCCGGATGAAAGCGGTGCGCATTTTCTGCAGCGCCTGCGCGATAACCTCGACCGCTTGGGCGAGGCTGATTTGCCAACGGGCTGCGAGCTGCCATTCGCCGGTGGCCTGATCGGTTACCTGAGCTACGACTTCGGCCGGCATCTGGAAAACCTGCCGAGTCAGGCCCAGGATGATCTGCAACTGCCCGATGCGCGTTTCGGATTGTACGACTGGGCACTGATCAGCGATCACCACGCGCAAACCAGCCAATTGGTCTTTCACCCGTCCCTTGCCGACAGTGAACAGCAGCGACTGATCGCTCTGTTCACGCAGCCGGCGGTTGATGCGTTGATCCCGTTCAAACTCAACCAGCCAATGAAAGCCGACCTCTCAGCCGACGATTACCGTCAGGCGTTCGAGCGTATTCAGCAGTACATCCAGGCCGGCGACTGCTACCAGGTCAACTTCGCCCAGCGCTTTCGCGCGTCGTGCCAGGGCGATCCATGGCTGGCTTACTGCAAGTTGCGTGAAGCCTGCCCGACACCCTTTTCCGGTTTCCAGAGCCTGGCCGACGGCGGCGCGGTGTTGAGCCTGTCGCCAGAACGTTTCGTCAAAGTCAGCCAGCGCCAAGTCGAAACCCGCCCGATCAAAGGCACCCGCCCACGCGGCCTGACGCCTGCCGAAGACGCGGCCAACGCCGCGGAACTGCTGGCCAGCCCCAAGGATCGTGCGGAAAACCTGATGATCGTCGACCTGCTGCGCAACGATCTCGGCCGCACCTGTCGCATCGGCTCGGTACGAGTGCCGGAGTTGTTCAGCCTGGAAAGCTATCCGAATGTGCATCATCTGGTCAGCAGCGTGACCGGGGAACTGGCAGAGGATCGCGACGCACTGGATCTGATCGCCGGCAGCTTCCCCGGCGGCTCGATCACTGGCGCACCGAAGATTCGTGCGATGCAGATCATCGACGAACTGGAACCGACGCGGCGCGCCCTGTACTGCGGGTCGTTGCTGTATCTGGATGTGCGCGGCGAGATGGACAGCTCCATCGCCATTCGCAGTCTGTTGGTCAAGGATGGGCAAGTGTGCTGCTGGGGCGGCGGCGGGATCGTCGCCGATTCGGACTGGCAGGCGGAGTATCAGGAGTCGATCACCAAGGTCCGCATCCTGCTCGATACCCTGCAAAACCTCTAAAAGCATCGTCGGAACGCCGCCCGGAGCAGCCTCCTACATCGATCGTTCCCACGCGCAGCAAAGGAATGCAGCCCGGGACGCTCCGCGTCCCAAGCGGACGCGGAGCGTCCATTGAGGCATCCCCACGCAGAGCGTGGGAACGATCACCGTGTAGGAGCGAGCCTGCTCGCGAAGGCGCCCTTTCAGACGACTACAAACTCAACTCTCTATTAGAGGCTTTCAGGAATTCCTGCTTAAGGTCGGCAAATGTATGCACCGCCGGAAACTGCGGAAACTCGCGGATCACATTGTCCGGCGCGTGAAACAGAATCCCGGCATCAGCTTCGCCCAGCATGCTCGTGTCGTTATACGAATCCCCCGCCGCAATCACCCGGTAATACAGGCTCTTGAATGCCAGCACCGACTGGCGCTTGGGATCTTTCTGACGCAACTGATAGCTGGTCACGCGCCCGGTTTCGTCAGTAATCAGGCGATGACAAAGCAGCGTCGGGAAACCCAGCTGGCGCATCAATGGCTGAGAGAACTCATAGAATGTGTCCGACAGAATCACCACCTGAAAGCGCTCGCGCAGCCAGTCGACGAACTCCGCCGCGCCGTCCAGCGGCTTGAGCGTGGCGATCACTTCCTGGATGTCCGACAGTTTCAAGCCATGCTCATCGAGAATGCGCAGACGTTGCTTCATCAGCACGTCGTAGTCGGGAATGTCCCGGGTGGTGGCCTTGAGCGAGTCGATGCCGGTTTTTTCCGCGAACGCGATCCAGATTTCCGGTACCAGTACCCCTTCAAGATCCAGGCAAGCAATTTCCACAAGACACTCCCGTTTGTAGTGATTATTGAGTCGAGCGAGGCCGAACTCTAGCGACTCGACTGCCGACGCGCAACGCACAGCACGCCCCGAGCCCTGTTGGTTTTTGTTACCATCGGCGCCATATAGAGCGCCCAGCGCCACCGACCTGTAGGAAGCCGCCCTGATGAGCCCAACGTTCGACGTCGTGGAACTCGCCACGACCTATGCCAACAAATCCGCACAAGACATCCTCAAACTCGCCTTCGCCGAGTTCGGTGATGAGTTGTGGATATCTTTCAGCGGCGCCGAGGATGTGGTGCTGGTGGACATGGCCTGGAAGCTCAACAAGAACGTCAAAGTGTTCAGCCTCGATACCGGTCGCCTGCACCCGGAGACCTACCGTTTCATCGAACAGGTGCGCGAGCACTACAAGATCGACATCGAAATCGTCTCGCCGGACCATGCGAAACTCGAACCGTTCGTGAAGGAAAAAGGCCTGTTCAGTTTCTACCGCGACGGCCACGGCGAATGCTGCGGCATCCGCAAGATCGAACCGCTGCGGCGCAAACTCGCCGGCGTCAAAGCCTGGGCCACCGGCCAGCGCCGCGATCAGAGCCCAGGCACGCGCAGTGCCGTCGCGGTGCTGGAAATCGATACCGCGTTCTCCACCCCGGAGCGCACCTTGTACAAGTTCAACCCACTGGCGCAGATGACCAGCGAAGAAATCTGGGGCTACATCCGCATGCTCGAGCTGCCTTACAACAGCCTGCATGAACGCGGCTTTATCAGCATCGGCTGCGAACCCTGCACCCGCCCGGTCCTGCCCAACCAGCACGAGCGCGAAGGCCGTTGGTGGTGGGAGGAAGCGACGCAGAAAGAATGCGGGTTGCATGCGGGGAATATCATCAGCAAGTCCAAAGCATAGCCTTCAGCGACACTGATTTCCCTTGCAGGAGTGAGCCTGCTCGCGATAGCGGTGTGTCTGCCATGATGTTCAGGACAGACACACCGCTATCGCGAGCAGGCTCACTCCTACATTAAATCTCCTGCGAATCGAAAAATGTGTACACACGACTGCCACCATCGGTGCCATTTATGTGTGCACTTTTCTTTTTCACGCCCTGAAAAGTTACATCCCCGCTCAGATCCTCACCGTCACCTCCCAGCGCAAAAGTCCCGGCAGAAAATAATTAACTGTGCAATCGGTCAGTTTTTACCGTCCGGTTTTCAGCCACTTATCGTTCGTCGATAACTTTTCGACATCAGCACTGCTTCTCATAGACCCGCAACTGGCACAGATCTCGCTTTAGTGCATACATGTTTTGTATACAAAACTGCAGAACATGAAACCACTTTCGATCCGCAAGCCTGAAGCGCCCTATCCCGTACAGGCTGCAGATGCCCCGTAACCAGTGATGTTGTCACTGTCGCGACGAAGATATGTCGAGCCCGCCGGCTCATGCACAGTCATCGCGGCCTGAACATCAGGAGCCTGCCGGAATGCGTACAAGTCTCTCCAATAACATCGCGCTGAATCTGCCCTCCTCCACGCTTGATCAGCCGTTGCCCGACGGCGGACTGAGCGAGCCGCTGCAACTGAGCCCACGTCTGCACAACAGCGACCTGGCGCCGACCAAGGTCGAAGGCCGACGCTGGGGCAAATACAGCATCTTCGCGCTGTGGACGAATGACGTGCACAACATCGCCAACTACTCGTTCGCCATCGGCCTGTACGCGTTGGGTCTGGGCGGCTGGCAGATTCTGCTGTCGCTGGGGATCGGCGCGGCGCTGGTGTATTTCTTCATGAACCTGTCCGGTTACATGGGACAGAAAACCGGGGTGCCGTTTCCGGTGATCAGCCGGATCAGTTTCGGCATCCATGGGGCGCAGATTCCTGCGCTGATTCGCGCGGTGATCGCGATTGCCTGGTTCGGCATTCAGACGTATCTGGCGTCAGTGGTGTTTCGCGTATTGCTCACGGCGGTGCATCCGGGTTTCGCCGAATACGATCACAACTCGATCCTCGGCCTGTCGAGTCTGGGCTGGGTGTGTTTCGTGGCGATCTGGCTGGTGCAACTGGCGATTCTTGCTTACGGCATGGAGATGGTACGTCGATACGAAGCGTTTGCCGGTCCGGTGATTCTGCTCACCGTCGCTGCCCTCGCTGCGTGGATGTACTTTCAGGCCAACGCGACCATCGCCTGGTCGATCCGCGAACCGCTGAGCGGTGCCGAGATGTGGCGCAACATTTTTGCCGGCGGCGCGTTGTGGCTGGCGATCTACGGCACGCTGATTCTCAACTTCTGCGATTTCGCCCGCTCCTCACCGTGCCGCAAGACCATCAAGGTGGGAAATTTCTGGGGCTTGCCGGTAAACATTCTGGTATTCGCTGCGATTACTGTGCTGCTCTGCGGCGCGCAATTTCAGATCAACGGGCGAATCATCGAAAGCCCGACCGAAATCATCGCCTCAATTCCCAATACCTTCTTCCTGGTGCTCGGTTGCCTGGCATTCCTGATCGTCACCGTGGCGGTGAACATCATGGCCAACTTCGTCGCCCCGGCCTTCGTGCTGAGCAACCTGGCGCCGAAGTACCTGACCTTCCGCCGCGCCGGATTGATCAGCGCGACCATCGCGGTGCTGATCCTGCCGTGGAATCTTTACAACAGCCCGCTGGTGATCGTGTATTTCCTCTCCGGTCTTGGCGCCCTGCTCGGCCCGTTGTACGGGGTGATCATGGTCGACTACTGGCTGATCCGCAAAGGCCGGATCAACGTGCCGCAGCTCTACAGCGAAGCAGCCGATGGCGCTTATTACTACAGCCGTGGCGTGAATTTCCGCGCCGTGGCGGCGTTCATTCCCGCAGCGCTGATCGCCATCGTCCTGGCGCTGGTGCCGGGTTTCCACAGCGTCTCACCGTTTTCCTGGCTGATCGGCGCCGGGATCGCCGGGATGCTTTATCTGATCATCGCCAAACGTCAGCCGCACTACGCCGACGTCAGCGGCGAGTCCATCGCGGTCGATAACGTCTGCCATTAAGCCCTTCGCGGCCCGGTTTTCGGGCCGCACTACTGCCCGCAATAAGGATGTCCCCATGCGTATTCTCGTGGTCAACGTCAACACCACCGAATCCATCACCGAAGCCATCGCCCGTTCGGCGCAGGCGATCGCGTCACCCGGCACCGAAATCGTCGGCCTGACCCCGTACTTCGGCGCCGACTCGATTGAAGGCAACTTCGAAAGCTACCTCGCCGCCATCGCCGTGATGGACCGGGTGATGGCCTACGACCAGCCGTTCGACGCGGTCATTCAGGCCGGCTACGGCGAACACGGCCGCGAAGGTCTGCAGGAACTGCTTAACGTGCCAGTGGTGGACATCACCGATGCGGCGGCGAGTACGGCGATGTTTCTCGGCCACGCCTATTCGGTGGTAACCACGCTCGATCGCACCGTTCCGCTGATCGAGGATCGGCTGAAACTGTCCGGTCTGTGGGACCGTTGCGCGTCGGTACGCGCCAGTGGTCTGGCCGTGCTCGAGCTGGAACACGAGCCGCAACGTGCGCTGGAAGCGATTGTGCATCAAGCTGAATTGGCGGTGACCCAGGATAAGGCCGAGGTGATTTGCCTGGGGTGCGGCGGCATGGCCGGGCTCGATGAGCAGATTCGTCGGCGGACCGGGGTGCCGGTGGTGGATGGCGTGACGGCGGCGGTGACGATTGCCGAATCGCTGGTGCGCTTGCGTTTGTCGACGTCGAAGGTGCGCACTTACGCGACGCCGCGGCCGAAGAACATTGTGGGCTGGCCGGGGCGGTTTGCTCGATAGACCGCGTTATCGTTCATCGCGAGCAGGCTCACTCCTACATTTGGATGCGCTCCCCCGTGGGAGCGAGCCTGCTCGCGAAAGGGGCAACTCGGTCTCAAGCCCTGCTCAAATGGCACTGAACTGCCGCGCCAACCCCCGCTCCGCAAACTGTTCAATCACAAAGTCGACAAATGCCCGGGTCTTGCCCGGCAACAATTTATGCTCGGCGTAGTAAATCGAAATATTGCCATCGTCGACAAACCAGTCCGGCAGCACCCGCTGTAACGTCCCCGCCTGCAGATACCCGACCGCAAACGGCATGCTCACCAGCGCAATGCCCAACCCTTGCATCGCCGTCGCACACGCCGCTTCGGAATCGCTCATGGTCATCCGCGCCTGCAGCGTCAACGGGCTGTGTTGTCGGTCGCGGTGGGTCAGTTGCCAGGAACGCACGCGCCCGGTTTGCGGCGAGCGAATCAGGATACCGTCGTGCTGTTTGAGGTCGTCCGGCTGAGTGATCGCCGGGTGCGCCGATAGATAGTCCTGCGACGCGACCAGCACCCGATGAGCCGGGGTCAGTTTGCGTGCGACCACGCCTTGAGGCAGTTCGAAACCACCGCCAATTGCCGCATCGAAACCCTGACCGATCAGATCGACCTGTCGATTATCGAAATGCCAGTCCGGGTTGATCGCCGGAAAGCGCCGTAAGAACTCACCAAGCAACGGCACGATATACAGGCGCCCGAAAACCGTGCCCATGCTGACTTTCAACGTGCCGGCGGGCTGGCCTCCGGCGCTGGCCAGGTTGGCCACAGCGTTCTGGATCGTGGTCAGACTGGCGCTGACTTCGCTCAAAAACAGTTGCCCCGCTTCGGTCAGCGTCAGGCTGCGTGTACTACGCTGGAACAGCCGCACGCCGAGCCGCGCTTCGAGTTTCGCCACACTTTTGCCAACCGCTGCCGGAGTCAGACTCAAGCGGCGCGCGGCTTCGGCAAAGCTGCCCACCTCGGCACTGCGCACGAAGCATTCGATACTGCTGAACGTTTCCATGATCACCACTATAAACTTCTGGTTTACACAGACTATAGCAATCAGGGTCTACACGGTTGTCGATACCACGCCGATACTCGGCACCAACACCAAGGCATCCCGCCTTGAACATTTGGAGATCGAACAATGACCACTCAACACCTCAGCGGCAAAGTCGCTCTGATTCAAGGCGGTTCGCGCGGCATCGGCGCTGCCATCGTCAATCGCCTGGCCGCTGAAGGCGCAGCTGTTGCCTTCACTTACGTCAGCTCCGCCGCCAAGGCCGAAGAACTGCAAAACAGCATTACTGCCAACGGCGGCAAAGCCCTGGCGATCAAGGCTGACAGCGCCGACGCCGAAGCCATCCGCGACGCCGTCAGCGCCACCGTCGAAGCCTTTGGTCGCCTCGATATTCTGGTCAACAACGCCGGCGTGCTGGCCATTGCGCCACTGGAAGACTTCAGCCTGGAAGATTTCGACCGGACACTGGCCATCAACGTGCGCAGCGTGTTCATCGCCTCGCAGGAAGCTGCGAAGCACATGGGCGAAGGCGCGCGGATCATCAACATCGGCAGCACCAACGCCGACCGCATGCCCTTCGGCGGTGGCGGTGTGTACGCGATGAGCAAGTCGGCGCTGGTCGGTCTGACCAAAGGCCTGGCCCGTGATCTCGGTCCACGCGGCATCACCATCAACAACGTGCAACCCGGCCCGGTCGACACCGACATGAACCCGGCGCACGGTGACTTCGCCGACAGCCTGATCCCGCTGATGGCCGTCGGTCGTTACGGCACCGCCGCGGAAATCGCCGGTTTCGTCGCTTATCTCGCAGGACCGGAAGCCGGTTATATCACCGGTGCCAGCCTGACCATCGACGGTGGTTTCGGCGCCTGATCGTATTGAGTTGCCTGAAAGTAAACGCCGCCGCTCCTTTATATAGAGCGGCGGCGTTTTTTATTTCAGATGTTCAGGCCCATTCCAGCATCGGCAAACCGAAGGCGCTTGGCGTAAAGCCTTTCAACGTACGGAGAATGCCGTCGGCGTGTGCGTACTTTTCATCGGGCATCGCGGCATCGGGGATCGCGATGGCGGTCATCCCGGCGGCTTTCGCGGCGGTCACACCGAACGGCGAATCCTCGAATACCAGACAATCCTGCGGCGCGACGCCCAGACGCCGGGCGGCGGTGAGGAAAATATCCGGCGCCGGTTTCGCCGCGCCGACTTCCGGATCGTCGGCGGTGACGATGAAATCGAACAGCGCGAACCAGTCACGGTGCAGCGTGGTTTTCTGGCCGAACGACTGGCGCGAAGAACTGGTGCCCACGGCGATCGGAATGTTGTGCGCCTTGAGATGGCGGACCAATTCCTCTGCGCCCGGCATCGCTTGCGCCTTGGGGAAACGCTCGCGCATCAAGGGTTCGCGGATCTGCAGGAACTCTTCAGCGGTGATCGGCAGGTCCAACGCCTGCACCACGTAGTTCGCCAGATCGTTGGCGCCACGGCCAATGATGTTCTGTTTGATGCTCCAGTCAAAGGTGCGCCCGTAGCGCCCGACAATCAGCGAAGTGACTTCGGTGTAAATGCCCTCGGTGTCCAGCAGCAAACCGTCCATATCGAAAATCACGGCCTTGATCGGGCCCAACGCGTTCAGCTGTGCATTCATCTCGGATCCGTTATCAATGACATCCCAGGCGGCAAAGACGCCGCTGCTCGGATCGGATTAAAGGGTTCAGCAGCATAGCGAGCCCGACGGACATTGAGCAACGGCCAATGTCCGCGGGGCGCTGAAACACTCGCGAAAAATTAGCGAAACATCCTACAGACACTGCCTACTTACCCGACTTCTTTCTCGTTTGATCCCCCGCAAAGTCCCCGCACCTTTTTGATGTGCGCGAGCGACTGCGAATGTTTGAACCTGATCGGCTCCTGGCCCTGAACAACAGCATCGGTTTGCTGGTGGTGGCCGCGCTGAATCCCGAGCAACCGGATTTCGAAGCCCTCATCGGCGAATTCCGCCTGTGCCTGAACAACTACGACGCTTGGGCCGAGCAGTTCTGGACCGGCACCGCGCTCGATATCGAGCAGGTGTTTAGCGTCGGCAACGACGTGCGCCTCAGTGCGCCGATCACCTCGCGCCAGCCGCTCAGTTCATCGGTGGTCATGTGCCCGGCCGGCGGGCCGCTGACGCTGGTGCACCTGTTCGAAGCCGCGCGTTTTGTGCCGATCGGCAATACACCGGTGATGCTTGAACCGCTGCTCGGCGAAGTCGACGGCGTCCCGTCCTTCGGCGAACCGCTGCGTTACACCATCGGCCCCAGCGGCATTCTGCAAGTCACCGACTGCGAACGGGGCCAGCGTTATCGCATCACCTTCTTTCCCGATGTTTCCACTGCGCAGGTGCGGGCGCTGTATGCCTCTTATGAAGGGGTTATTGCGGAACTGGAAGGCTGGTTGCGCGGTGAGTGGGCCGGGTTTCAGCCGCAGTGGACGGAATTTTCCAGCGCCGGGTTTCTTGAGCGTTACGGGCAGTTGCAACGGGCCGACTGGCGCGGTTTCGAGAACGCTCTGAATGGCGTTTGGGACGACGTCAAACAGGTTTTCGCCCTCCTCGCCGACTTGCAGCTCAACAGCGAAAAACTCCTCGAATACCTGAGCGATCTCGAACTGGAGGCGTTGCTCGCGGCTTCAAACGAGGCCATCGCCAACGCGCTATTGATGCTCAGCGACGAGCCGCTGCTGTTCATTCATCTGGCCGCGTTTACCAGTTGGCTGAAGATGCTGCCGCCGCAGTACCTCGCCGAAGTAGTGGCCGAGGTGCGGGTCGAACTGCTGGTCAGTTTTCTGCTGATGCGCGTGGCCGGCGGTGCCGGTGTGTCGCTGCGTTTGAGCAGCAAGGTGCTGGACAAGATCAAGTCGCCACGGGCGCGGCAATGGCTAGCGGGCTCGGCGCTGCGCCTGGCGGAGTTGACGTCGACGACGCCGGAACTGAACAAGCATGCGAGCCTGTTGAAACCGCTGGTGTTGCATGCGCGTGACGTGGCGTTGAAACCGGCGCCTTCCATCCCGCTGAACATTCGTCAGGCCGATTCGGTAGTGCTGACGGTGCCGAATCCGGCGCCGCTGGCGCGGGACAAGCCTAGCGGCTCGACTCGGCTGGAGCGCCACGAACCGCACGACGACTCCCCCGATCAAGCGAAAAACCCCAACGGCGACAGCGCCGATTGCGTGCCGCACACCTGCACCAATGGTTGTCCGGTGTCGATGGTTACCGGTGAGGAACTGCTGACGCTGACCGATGCGGTGCTCGATGGTGTGCTGCCCTTTGAATTCAGGCGTTTGTATCGCTCAAGCGCGGTCGAGATCGACATTGGCCTGGGGTTTGGCTGGAGCCATTCACTGGCGCATCGGCTGGAGTTTGAGGGTGACTTTGTTGTCTGGGTCGACCATGAAAACCGGCGTACGCGGTTTCCGTTGCCCAGCGTTACGCGGCCGGCGATCCATAACAGCCTGTCGCGGGCGGCGGTTTTTCTGGGGGATGAGCCGGAAGAGCTGATTCTGGCGCTGGCTGGCGAGGCGGCGCGGTTTTATCACTTTCGCGCCGGGCGGTTGGTGGCGATCAGTGATGCGTATGGCAATCGGCTGTCGGTGCAGCGTGATCGGGCTGATCGGGTGCAACGCCTGGATAACGGCGCCGGTCGTTCGCTGCTGTTGCGCTATGACCGCGCGCAGCTGGTTGGCGTGGATTATCAGGTGTTTCGTGAGGGCGCCTGGTACACCGAGCAAACGCTGGTCAGCTACCGCTTCGACGCCTATCACAATCTGATCGAAGCGACCAACGCGGTCGGCGACAGCGAGCGTTACGACTACGACGACGCTCATGTGATTTTGCAGCGGCAACTGGCCGGCGGCGCCAGTTTTTTCTGGGAATGGGAGCGCTCCGGCAAGGCTGCACGTTGCGTCAGGCACTGGGCCTCGTTCTCGCAGATGAACACCCGTTACGTATGGGCGGACGACGGCAGTGTCGCGGTGCAGTACGTCGACGGCACCGAAGAAACCTATGTCCACGACGACCGTGCGCGGCTGGTGCGCAAGGTCGAGGCGGATGGCGGCGAACACCTCAAGGCCTATGACGCGGCGGGTCGCTTGATCGCCGAGCAGGACCCGCTGGGCGCCGTCACCGAATACCGCTACGACGAGGTCGGACGGCTGATCACGCTGATTCCGCCGGACGAAGCGCCAACGTCCTACGAGTACCGCAACGGTTTTCTCTACAAGCGTTGCCGAGGCGATGCGGTGTGGACCTACCGGCGCAACGCCGAGGGCGATGTCACCGAAGCGGTCGACCCTGACGGTCAAGTTACCCATTACTACTACAACGTGCGCGGCCAGCTGCTGTCGATCCGCTACCCGGACAGCAGTCGCCATAAGCTGGTGTGGAATCCGCTCGGTCAGTTGACCGAAGAAACCCTGCCCGACGGCGGCGTGCGGCGTTTTTCCTACGACGCATTGGGGCGGCGAACTACAAGTGCCGACGAACACGGCGCCGTTACACGCCAGCAGTGGGACGCCGTTGGCCGACTGATCCAGACGACTTTTCCTACCGGCAGCAGCCGCGCCTACAGCTACGGCGCCTACGGCCAGGTCACCGCCGAGCGCGACGAACTCGGGCGCATCACCCGTTACGAGTATGACGATGACTTGCACCTGGTCTCGCGGCGGATCAATCCCGACGGGACGCAGGTGCAGTACCGCTACGACCATGCGCAACTGCTGCTCACCGAGATCGAAAACGAGTCGGGGGAAAAATACCGGCTGGACTACACGCCAAGCGGATTGATCCGACAGGAAACGGGGTTTGATGGGCGGCGCACCGCGTATGCCTATGACCTTAATGGGCATCTGCTGGAGAAGACCGAGTACGGCGATGACGGCTCGCAGTTAGTCACCGCCTATAAGCGCGATGCTGCTGGCCGCCTAGTGATCAAGACGCTGCCCGATGGCATCAAGGTTGAATATTCCTACGACCGCCTCGGCCGTCTGATCGCCGTCGATGACGGTAACAACCACCCCCTGGCCTTCGAATACGACCGCCAGAACCGGCTGATCACCGAACACCAGGGCTGGGGCACCCTGCGTTACGCCTACGACGCCTGCGGCCAGCTCAAACGCCTGCGCCTGCCGGACAACAGCAAGCTCGATTACCACTACGCCAAGGGCGGCGCGTTGAGCGCGATCGACCTCAACGGCACGCCGCTGACCCGCCACGTCTACCAGTTCGGCCGCGAAGTGCAGCGCCAGCAAGGCCTGCTGCTCAGCGAATATGCCTACGACGAACAGGGAAGATTGCTCGCCCACGCCGTAGGCCATCAGCGCGATTCGGTCTATCGCCGCGATTATGCCTACAGCGCCAACGGCAACCTCGCGCACATCGCCGACAGCCGCCACGGCCAGCGCACCTACGGCTACGACGCGCTTGATCGACTGATCCGCGTCCGCCACTCACGCGACGAACTGCCGGAATCCTTCGCCCACGACCCGGCCGGCAATCTGCTGATGCAAGACCGCCCCGGCCCGAGCCAGGTCAGAGGCAACCGCCTGCTGATGCAGGGCGACCGGCATTACGACTACGACGCCTTCGGCAACCTGATCCGCGAGCGCCGTGGCAAAGCACAAACACTCGTCACCGAATACCGCTACGACAGCCAGCACCGCCTGATCGGCCTGACCCGCCCCGACGGCCAGACCGCCACTTACCAATACGACGCCTTCGGCCGCCGCATCCGCAAAACCGTCGACGGCCAGACCACCGAATTCTTCTGGCAAGGCGAGCAGATCGTCGCCGAAAGCAGCGAAAACGAATACCGCAGCTACGTCTACGAACCCGGCACCTTCCGCCCGCTCGCGCTGCTCGACGGCAAAGGCCCGAAAAAAGCCTGCCCGTTCTACTACCAGCTCGACCACCTCGGCACGCCGCAGGAACTCACCGACTACGGCGGCGACATCGTCTGGTCCGCGCAATACGACGCCTACGGCAAAACCGCCGCGCTGACCCTCGCCGGCGACGATTACCTGAACCAGCCGCTGCGTTTTCAGGGGCAATACTTCGATGCCGAGAGTGGCCTGCATTACAACCGTCATCGGTATTACGACCCGAGGCTGGGGCGCTATCTGACGCCGGATCCGGTGAAGTTGGCCGGTGGGTTGAATCAGTACCAGTACGTGCCGAACCCGACGGGGTGGGTGGATCCGTTGGGGTTGACGTCGAACTGCCCGCCGCCGAATAAACCTGGGTGCGAGGTGCCCGGGGGGAGTGACGGGGTTAAAGTCGATGAGGGGGAGCCAGACGTACCGGCCATTGCTCACAATATAGATCCAAAAACTCTGAAACGAGTACATGCAATCGAGGGAAAGACTTCAACTAGGACAGTAGATGGGTATAAGGACAAAATGCGTGACGGATTCAATTCAGTACGCCCGATTGACGTTCTAGAACATGACGGCAGTTTATATATTCTAGATGGACACCACCGCGCTGCAGCTGCACGACAAACTTCGACCAATGTGACGATTAAACTCATAACAGATCTGAAAGCGTACGAAGGATCTCTAAGAAGCATTGAAGATATATTAGAGTCAGCAAATAATGTAGGCTTCGACAGATTGGAGCACCGGAGAAGAAGATGAGCGATCAAAATGAAACTCTGGAAACCCTGATAAATGATTTTATCTCCATGGTAGATTCCAGCACGTTGATTCTTGAAAAAAAATTTGGCACTCGAGACATTCGAAGGCTCTGGTACACCAAGGCGATAAAGCGACGCGGGAGAGTCACTCGAGGCGTTAAATATGAATTGCATGGTATTGGCTGCCGCATCAATCTATCGACAGGGACCGTAGATTTTGACTATGGCCCTAACGGTGAAATCAATGGATTTGATGTTTGGCGCCTACACAACTTTGCTTGTGAACGACCATCCAAGCATAGAAAGTATTGCAATGAAGAAACCATCAAAAAAGAATTTGCCGAATACATCATTCTAAAAAAAATCAAAAAAATTTCAGCCATAAGTAATCTGTATGTATGGGCCGACTTAAAAGAAACAAACTAGTCAACGCTACAAAAAGGGCCTGTCACTCAGGCCCTCAAAACCCAATCCAAACTCTCAGCTCACCACAATCCCTCCTCACTGCTCATCCCCATCCTCCTCACTGCTCATCCCCATCCTCCTCATACTCCATATCCGCCTCATCCGCATCATTCAACGGCACCGTCGCATCATCCATCAACGACCCCGGATCCTCATTCCCCGGATCATTGATAAACGGCTGTCCATTCGGGCCCTTCTCTTCTTTGCCTTCAGTTTCAGGAGTCATGGCGAACCTCTTGATCGCGTGGATGTATGACGTTCGAAAAGCCCCGCCGCCAATCGTTCCTCTTTCCAACTGCCAGACACGAAAAACCCGGCGCCGGGCCGGGTTTCCGTTGATCAATCAGCGATGTTTATTTTTGTGTTTGTTCTTGTGCTTGTGGCCGCCGGAATGAGATCCACCGTCGTCGTCGCCAAGATTGTTACCCACCGCACCGCCCGCTGCGCCGCCTAGACCGGCGCCAATAGCTGACCCGGTGGAGCCGCCGAGGCTGTTGCCGACGACCGAGCCGCCTGCTGCGCCAAGACCGCCACCAATGGCGGCTTCGGTGCGATTGCGTTTGTCCGCGCCGACGGCACTGCCGGCCGCGCCGCCAACACCCGCGCCGACCGCTGCGCCCGTGCTGCCGCCGAGTTGTCCGCCAACCACATTACCCAGCACACCGCCGAGACCACCGCCCACGGCAGCGCTGCCGTCTCCGGCAGCCATCGCGCCCTGCGCCACGAACAAACCGAAAAACAGTGCAGATAATGACAATCGCATTTGAACCTCGCAGTTCCCGAATCGGGACAGTCCGCCCAAGCGGGGCGTATGCAGATTGGAGATGATTTCTGGCGAAACGTTCAGCCATGAAAAAGCCCGACATCAAGTCGGGCTTTTTCTGACCAGCGATCAGGCTCAGTGGCGCTTGTGACCTTTGCCCAGGTTGCTGCCCACTGCGCCGCCGGCCGCACCACCCAGACCTGCGCCAATGGTGGCGCCAGTCTTGCCGCCCAGGCTATTGCCGATCACCGAACCACCGGCTGCGCCGACACCGCCGCCGATCGCCGCTTTGGTGCGACTGCCCTTGCGTGCGGCGACTGCGCTGCCCGCTGCGCCCGCGACGCCAGCGCCAATGGCTGCACCCGTGCTGCCGCCCATTTTCTGACCGACCACGTTACCCAGCGCGCCACCCAGGCCGCCGCCCAGCGCAGCGGTGCCGTCGCCAGCAGCCATTGCACCTTGAGTAACCAGTAGGCCAAGAACCAGAGCAGGCAGTGTTAAACGCATGACGAAAACCTCAAATAAACGGGATGACGAGAAGGGCCGGGATTTAATGCGCTTGGCGCGGGAAAGTCCAGACGCAAGCAGCGTCGTTTGGACCGCAATCAGAGAAAAGGTTTTATGCCAGACAAAAAAAAGCCCGCTGGGGAGACGGGCTGGAGACTTGCTTTCTAACGGATGGCTTCACCCTACGTTGACCAACGTGAAAAGTTTGTGAAAAAAACCCGACATTAATGTCAACGCCGTGGCCACGTTCCTGCGCTCGTAAAAAACCCCGTTCGATGACGGGGTTACGGGGCAAAATCACTTTCTGGTCCTTGCCGTGACCTTGGGCAGGAATTTCGCTTTCGGCCCTTTCGGGGCCATGGATTTGATTTTGCCGTTGCTCACCGGATCTTCGCCAAAACCCGACTGATACTCCGACTGACCGCAGCGCACACAGTTGTTGAATGAAAACTCAGCGCCATCATCTTCGACATACGGACCTGTCATAGCCTCTCCCCTGCATAACCGGGTCGACACCGGCAAAACAGTTTTGCCTGAAAAAATATCGCCCCTCAGCGCTTTTGAGACTAGCTGGTCACGACTGGACTTGCCGTCCAACCATGCTGATCACCGACGAATGGATCAAGCGTCGTAACAAGGTGATCAACCCCTAAAGATTTTCTTTGAACAGCCGTTGCCCTTGTTCCTACAAATGAATCTCAAGGAGAGATCATGCAGATCAACGGATTCCCGAACATGCCAGTCGTAAAACTCACGGACGAGCAGATCGCAGCCGGCAAAGCCGGTGCGGAAAAACTCAAGGAAAAGATCGCCTCGGGCGAGATCACCATCAAATACCCGGACAAACCGCTTCTGCAGCCAGGCGTCATCTATCACCCCAGCGAACCAGCGCCATCAACCCAGCCTGACGGAACACCGCCCCTTGTCGCCATCGACACACCGCTGACCTATGACTCAAGAGGCACGGTGATTCTCAAGCCTCAAGGCTGATTGACGCGGCAACGCCCATTCTTTGTGCGGATGGGCGTTGCTCTGACGGCGATGATCAGCGCAGCTTCACCGCCGTACCGGTCACGAAAACCACCACCATGCCCCCCTTGCCTGCCGGCATGCTGATCTCAAAATCCACGCCGACCACGGCGTCAGCCTGCAGAGCCCGCGCACGATCCTTGAGTTCGTCGGTTGCCTGAACGCGAGCTTCTTTTAACGCACGCTCCAAGGTTTGCGATCGCCCGCCAAAGAAGTCGCGCATGCCCGCGAACATATCGCGAATAACGTTGACGCCTTGTACAGACTCGGCGCTGACAATGTCCAGGTACGCGGTGATCTGCCGCCCCTCGACGGAATGAGTGGTGGAAATGATCATGAGAAAAGTCCTTTTATTGCAAAAGTGAAGGCCGCGATTGTAAGGCCGATCCACTCGATTGAAGCAACGCGACGCCAAACCGTAATCCTTGTTGCCTCAATTGCATTTAACCACCCACAACTGATCGATCCTCGTCGTGAAACTCGAACTCATCATCTCCCGCCGCATCCCCCAGGCCGGATCCGCTGGCACGCTTGCCGCGCGCAGCGTCCCGCTGCCCCAGCGCTGATTGATCCGATCCAGAACACCCATCACTTTCTCCGCCGCCTGCGGCTGGGACTCAGCAAACAGGTCCTGGGTAAATTCGCCGGGCTGGCGCAGGTCCATCAACAACACCTCAGCCTTGCTGTACTTGAAGCCCGGCCTGAACAACCGGTCAATCGCCTCGCTCGCCGCCTTGCACAGCAAGCGCACGTCGTTCGTCGGGTAAGGCAGCTCAATCAGCGCGCCATTGGCGTACTTGGCCTCCTCCGGATTGAACATGCCGGTGCGGATGCTCACGCGGATCTTCTTGCATAACGAGTTCTGCGCACGCAGCTTTTCTGCCGCGCGATGCACATAGGTCGCCACCGCTTCCTTGATTGGTTCGATTGTGGTCAGACGGTTGCCGAACATGCGGCTGCTGCAGATTTCCTGCTTCGGCGGCTCTGTTTCCGACAGCTCCAGACACGATGTCCCACAGAGTTCGCGCGCAGTCTTCTCGATCACCACGCTGAACTTGCGCCGCAATATCCACGGATCGGCCTTGGCCAGGTCCATCGCGCTTCTGATCTGCATGCTTTCGAGATGAGCCTTCATTCGCCGGCCGACGCCCCACACGTCACCCACGTCGGTGTTGCGCAGCACCCAGTCACGTTTGACCGGGTCGCAAATATCGACAACGCCGCCGGTGTGCGCCTGTAAGCGTTTTGCCGTGTGGTTGGCGAGCTTGGCCAGCGTCTTCGTCGGCGCGATGCCGACGCCGACCGGGATACCGGTGCGTTTGTAAACGGCAGAACGAATGGTTCTGCCAAATACCGTCAGATCACCAGGAATGCCACTGAGATCGGCGAACGCTTCATCGATGCTGTACACCTCGACGGCGGGCACCATGGACTCGATGATCGTCATCACTCGTTCGCTCATGTCGCCATACAGCGCGTAGTTACTGCTGAACACCTGGATGCCGTGCCGGCGCAGATCATCGCGAATCTGAAAGTACGGCGCGCCCATTTTCACAAAAGGTTTGGCGTCGTAACTGCGCGCAATAACGCAGCCGTCATTATTGCTCAGCACCACGATCGGCGTCTTCGCCAGATCAGGCCGGAAGACCCGCTCACAACTTGCGTAGAAGCTGTTGCAATCGATCAGCGCAAAAACCTGGTCACGATTTGCCATGGTCGCGCACGCTGTAAGTCACCACGCCCCAGATAACCAGCTCGTCGCCCTCCATCACGTAGCGCGGCGGGTATTTGCTGTTGGCGGACAACAGAATGATGGTGTTATCGCGCATGTGCAGACGCTTGCAAATCGGCTCGGAGTTGAGCCCGGCGATAACGATATCGCCATGCTCTGCCGTGCGGCTGCGATCGACAATCACCAGATCGCCGCAAAATATCCCGGCATCGCGCATGCTTTCCCCTTCGATCTTCGCCAGATAAACGTGCGGCGCACGAATCTCGAAAACCTCATCAAGGGAAATGTGCTTTTCGATGTGATCGGCCGCCGGCGAAGGAAAACCCGCAGGAATCTGAAACGAATACAGCGGAAGCTTTTCGCCGGCGTCGGCAAGGGAACCAAGGAGGGTGACGCTCATGGGACGAACCTGATAGTGAGTTTACTGTATGCACATACAGTAAACGCGTGAGGCTTCAGTCGGTCAATGAGGTGTGTAGGAGATTTCGACGGGTGACACTGATTTGTACAACTTTAAGTGAACAACTTTTTTTAAACGCCAAAAACCACAAACCCCCGACTTTCTCTACGAAAATCAGGGGTTTGTGTTTACTGAATATGGCGGTGAAGGAGAGATTCGAACTCTCGATACAGTTTCCTGTATACACACTTTCCAGGCGTGCTCCTTAAGCCACTCGGACACTTCACCGTATCTCTTCAAACATGTTCTGTCTGTCGAGGCGCGCTAATGTAGTCGAAAGCTTTTGCGATGGCAAATTTTTTTTCAGAATTTTCATGCGGTTAAGCGAGAAACGGTTTTCTGCATCGACCGGCCATGCCAAACCGGCCAATCTCCGGTGGGCTCGGAGCTTTCCTATAGAGGCAAACGCCTCGTTACGCAGGTAGAGCCCGGAAACGGTGACTGGCGGGTCAGTCACGGCGCTTTACCTGGCCTGCGGCGGTGGGTAACGTCTGCCCATCTTTCTAATAAGGAATAGCGTCATGAGTGAGCTGATTGCCTACCACCTCGAAGACGGTATCGCGACCCTGACCCTGAACAATGGCAAGGTCAATGCCATTTCGCCGGATGTGATTGCGGCATTCAATGCGGCGCTGGATCAAGCGGTGACTGATCGTGCCGTGGTGATCATCACCGGGCAGCCGGGGATTCTGTCGGGTGGTTACGATTTGAAAGTCATGACCGCCGGGCCGAAGGAAGCGGTGTCACTGGTGACGGCCGGTTCGACATTGGCGCGTCGCCTGCTCGCTCACCCGTTCCCGGTCATCGTCGCTTGCCCAGGGCATGCGGTGGCGAAAGGCGCGTTCATTCTGTTGTCGGCCGATTACCGCATCGGTGTCGACGGGCCGTTCAGCATCGGCCTGAACGAAGTGCAGATCGGCATGACCATGCACCACGCGGGTATCGAGCTGGCGCGCGATCGTCTGCGCCGCTCGGCGTTCCATCGCTCGGTGATCAACGGCGAGATGTTCGATCCGCAAAACGCGGTCGACGCCGGTTTCCTCGACAAGGTGGTCTCTGCCGAGGAGTTGCAAGGTGTTGCCCTCGCCGCTGCACGTCAGTTGAAGAAAATCAACATGACGGCGCACAAGAACACCAAGCTGAAGGTACGCAAGGCGCTGCTTGAAACTCTCGATAACGCCATCGCGATGGATCAGCAGCATCTGGGCTGACCTTTGGCGAATGCAGAGCACCAGAAAAGCCCGACCGTCGTGTCGGGCTTTTTCTTACGCCCGTTGTTGAACATTCGCGAGTGGCTCTAGGACGCGCCTGACAGCCTCCACTGAAACATGCGCTTAAACATCGCCTATCTGCGCCCTCTATGGCGGCAATTGCCGAAAACAGTGCACATCCGTACACTGCGCCACCTTTTGTCCCGATGGGCCTGAAAATGCTGTTCGTGTTTCGTATGTTGTTGATGGGCCTGCACTTTATTCTGGCCGGTGTGCTTGGGGTGATTCTCGGGCTTTGCCGTCCGTTCAATCCCGACAACAGTCGCCTCTGTGCCCGCCTCTACGCGCTGCCGGCAATGTGCATTTTGCGCCTGCGGGTGAAGTCCGAGGTCAGCGGCCTGATGAACAAGCCCGACAGCTGCGTGATCATCGCCAACCATCAGTCCAACTATGATCTGTTCGTGTTCGGCAACGTGGTGCCGCGGCGTACCGTGTGCATCGGCAAGAAGAGCCTGAAGTGGGTGCCGCTGTTCGGGCAGTTGTTCTGGCTGGCCGGGAATGTGTTGATCGACCGTGGCAACGCGCACAAGGCGCGTCAGTCGATGCTCACCACCACCCACACTTTGCAGAACGAAGACACCTCGATCTGGGTGTTTCCGGAAGGCACGCGCAATCTGGGTGAGGAACTGCTGCCGTTCAAAAAAGGCGCGTTTCAGATGGCCATCGCCGCCGGCGTGCCGATCGTTCCGGTTTGCGTCAGCAGTTACGTTAAACAGATGCGCCTTGATCGCTGGCGCAGCGGGGACATTCTCATACGCTCGCTGCCGGCGATTCCTACCGCCGGTCTGACCATGGACGACATGCCCAGGCTGATCGATCAGTGCCGCGAGCAGATGCGCGAGTGCATCGCATCGATGGATCGGCAACTGCAAACCGCGTGAAACGAAACCCGCCCTGTGCGGGTTTTCTTTTGCCGGCTGAACTGTGCAGATTTCACTGACTCTCAAGCAGCGACACGGCTAAGCTGATGCCGTGAATCCCCGCCACCTGCCAAGAAGAAGTGAATCACCACCATGGGTCGAGTTGTTGCTGCTGCGGTGTACAGCGAAGGCAAGAAAGTTAGCGATATTTCCATCGACGAAGGCGCGGCCTGGGCGGCAAAGCCCGGGCATTTTGTCTGGATCGGCCTTGAAGAACCGGATGCTCAGGAACTGTTCAATTTGCAACGCCAGTTCAACCTGCACGAACTGGCCATCGAAGACGCCCTGGAAAAACACAGCCGGCCGAAACTGGAAACCTTCGGTGACGCTTTGTTTATCGTCACCTACTCACCGGTGCGTGAAAACGGCGTTCTGCAATTCATCGAGACGCATATCTTCGCCGGCAAGGGCTACATCATCACCGCCCGCAACGGCCATTCGGCGTCCTACGCGCACGTTCGGCAACGCTGTGAGGCACGGCCGCTGCTGCTGGAGCACGGCGAAGATTTCGTGCTGTATGCCTTGCTCGATTTTGTCATCGAAAACTACCAGCCCGTGGGCGAAGCGATTCATGCCGAGATTGATGAGCTGGAGCGCAACGTCCTGTGTAGCGCGTTGAACGAGCGTGACATTCAAAAACTGCATGGTTTGCGCCGCGATGTCGTGCGCCTGCGCCGCTACGCAGCGCCGATGGTGGAAATTGGCGAGGAGCTGCAAAAGCTCAGCTTCCCGTTTATCGACAAGAACATGCGCCCGTACTTTCGCGACGTGCAGATCCACGTCACGCGGCAGATGGAAGACCTGAGCACGCTGGCCGATATCGCCAGCCAGACCATCGAAATTGGCGTGTTGCTCGAGGCGTCACGGCAGAGTGTGGTGCAGCGCAAGTTTGCCGCGTGGGCTGCGATTCTCGCATTCCCGACCGCGGTCGCGGGGATTTATGGGATGAACTTCGAGAACATGCCAGAGCTGACCTGGCACTACGGCTACTTTGCGGTGCTGGGGTTTATTACGGTGGGGTGTGTGGGGTTGTGGACGAGTTTCAAGCGGTCTGGGTGGTTGTAAAGGGAACCGGGTTGTCCGGGCGATTCGCGAGCAGGCTCGCTCCCACATTGATCGGTGTCAAAGGTGGGAGCGAGCCTGTTCGCGAAGCTTTTCAGCTTTGAACGGTTTGCGGCTTGTGCGCGACGAAACGCATCATCCATTCGGCGACTGTCGCGCCATGATGCTCTTGCTCCAGGCTGGCCAAGCCTTTGCTGTAGACCTGCGAACCCAGCGCCTCCTGCCGCAGATCCAGCAGTGCTCGCGAAAAGTCGTGAATGAATTCCGGGTGCCCCTGGAAGCACAGCACTTGGTCGTTGATGTGGTACGCGGCGAACGGGCAGAAATCGCTGGAGGCGATCACCGTGGCGTTTTCCGGTAGCGCAGTGACCTGATCCTGATGGCTGATCAGCAAGGTCAGTTCTTCGCGCACCGGGTTCATCCACGGTGCCTTGGCCGCCAGTTTGTAATTGTGCGTGCCAACGCCCCAGCCTTGGGTGGCGCGCTCGCTCTTGCCGCCCAGCAAAAGCGCCAGCAACTGATGGCCGAAGCACACGCCCAGCAGCTTGTCACCACGCTCGTAGCGGTTCAGCAGGTAAGTTTTGAGAGTTTGAATCCATGGATCGGTGCCGAACGAATCGGCCTTGCTGCCTGTGATCAGGTACGCATCGAAACTCAGCTCATCGCTCGGGTATTGGCCTTCCATCACGTTGTAGACAGTGAACTCGGCGGCAATGGGTTGCTGCGAGAACAGGCGCTGAAACATCTGCCCGTAACCCTGATATTGGTCGACCAGTTCCGGACGCAGGTTGTCGGTTTCCAGAATGCAGATGCGTAGCGACATAAAAAATACCTGACACGTGATGGGAATATTGCACACCCAGAGCCTGCCCTGAAACACCCGGCCAAGGCAAGCCCGAAGTGCTCCCGTGTCTTAGAACAGTTCACCTTGCGTGGCTTTGTCGAGCAACAGCGCCGGCGGCGTAAAGCGCTCGCCGTACTGCTCGGCCAGATACTGCGCTCGGGCGACGAAATCCTTCACGCCATATTGATTGATGAACTGCAGCGCGCCGCCGGTCCACGCGGCGAAACCGATACCGAAAATCGAGCCTATGTTGGCGTCTGCCGTCGAGGTCAACACGCCCTCCTCCACACAGCGCACGGTTTCCAGGGCTTGCACGAAAAGCAGCCGATCGCGTACATCTTTTGCCGGAATCTGCCCGTCGGCCTTCTCGAAACGCGCCTTCAACTCTGGCCACAAATGCTTCTGCGCACCGGCCGGGTAATCGTAGAAGCCGCCGCCGGCCGCTTTGCCCGCTCGCTTGTATTCATTGAGCAGCAAGTCGATCACGACGAAGGCAGGATGCTCGGTCAGCGGTCTCCCTTCAGCCCGTAGGTCCTTGGCAGTTTGCTGGCGGATATGGCTCATCAGGCTGAGGGAAACTTCGTCGGAGATTGCCAGAGGCCCGACCGGCATGCCGGCCTTGCGCGCCTCGGTCTCGATCATCGGCGCGCTGACGCCCTCGCCGAGCATGGCGATGCCTTCATTGGTAAAGGTGCCGAATACCCGCGAGGTGAAGAAGCCACGGCTGTCGTTGACCACGATCGGGGTTTTCTTGATTTGCAGGACGAAATCGAAACCACGCGCCAGGGTTTCAGCACTGGTGTGTGCGCCTTTGATGATTTCCACCAGCGGCATTTTTTCCACCGGGCTGAAAAAATGCAGGCCGATGAATTTGCCCGGATCAGGCACAGCAGCGGCCAGACCGGTGATCGGCAGGGTTGAGGTATTGGAAGCGATCACCGCATCTTGCCCCACGACACGCTGTGCCGCCGCAGAAACCCGGGCCTTGAGCTCGCGGTCTTCAAACACCGCTTCAATGATCAGGTCGCAACCGGCCAGATCGGCATCACTGTCAGTGGTCTGAATCCGCGCCAGTATTGCCTCGCGCTTTGCCGCGTCCATGTGGCCGCGGGCAACTTTCTTGTCGAGCAACGCCGCCGAATGGGCCTTGCCCTTCTCGGCGGCGGCGAGATTGATGTCCTTGAGGACCACGTCGATGCCCGCCGACGCGCTGACGAAAGCGATGCCGGCGCCCATCATCCCCGCGCCAAGCACACCGACTTTTTGCGTCTTGTAAGGCGCAACACCTTGCGGCCGCGAACCACCGGCATTGATCTCGTTGAGCTGAAACCAGAACGTGCCGATCAGGTTTTTCGAGATCTGTCCGGTGGTCAGTTCGGTGAAATAACGGGTTTCGATCAAATGCGCAGTATCGAAATCGACCTGCGCGCCCTCCACCGCCGCGCAGAGAATCTTCTCCGGCGCAGGCAACGTGCCTTGGGTTTTCGCGCGCAGGATTGACGGCGCAATCGCCAGCATCTGCGCCACTTTCGGGTTCGACGGCGTACCGCCAGGAATCTGGTAACCCTTCACATCCCAACGCTGCACCGCCGTCGGGTTGGCGACGATCCAGGCGCGAGCCCTGGCCAGCAATTCGTCTCGATCCGCCGCCAGCTCGTCGATCAACCCGGCCTGCAAGGCTTGTTGCGGACGGACTTTCTTGCCTTCGAGCAGATACGGCAGGGCTTTTTCGATGCCGAGCATGCGCACCATGCGCACCACGCCGCCGCCACCCGGCAGCAGGCCCAGGGTCACTTCCGGCAGACCGAGCTGCACCGAAGCATCGTCGAGCGCCACCCGGTGGTGGCAGGCCAGACAGATCTCCCAACCGCCGCCCAGCGCCGCACCATTGATCGCGGCGACCACCGGTTTGCCGAGGGTTTCCAGGGTGCGCAATTGCCCTTTGAGGGTCAGCACCATGTCGTAAAAGGCTTTGGCTTCGGGCTTGCCGACCTTGATCAGCTCGTTGAGGTCGCCGCCAGCAAAGAAGGTTTTCTTCGCTGAGGTAATGATCACCCCGGCAATCTGATCTTTTTCCGCGACCAGCCGGGCGACGCAGGCGGCCATGGCCTCGCGGTACACGGCGTTCATGGTGTTGGCGCTCTGGCCCGGCAGGTCGATGGTCAGCACGACGATGCCGTCTGGGCCCGCTTCATAACGAATGGCTTGGTTCATGACACGGTTCCTTGAATGCGGGGGCTCAGAGACGTTCGATGATGGTGGCAATGCCCATGCCGCCGCCGACACACAGCGTCGCCAGGCCGTAGCGCAAGCGCCGCGCCTCCAGCTCATCGAGCAACGTGCCGAGAATGGCGCAGCCAGTGGCACCGAGCGGATGGCCCATGGCGATCGAGCCGCCGTTGACGTTGACCTTGTCCGGCTCGACGGCCATGTCCTTGATGAATTTGAGCACCACCGAGGCAAACGCTTCGTTGACCTCGAACAGGTCAATGTCTTCCACGCGCAGCCCGGCCTTGGCCAGTGCCTTGCGGGTGGCCGGTGCCGGGCCGGTGAGCATGATGGTCGGGTCGGTACTGGTCACCGCCGTGGCGACGATGCGCGCGCGGGGTTGCAGGCCCAGCGCTTTGCCCTTGGCTTCGGAGCCGATCAGCATCAGCGCGGCACCGTCAACGATCCCGGAACTGTTGCCCGGCGTATGCACATGATCGATCCGCTCGACATGGCTGTACACCCGCAGCGCGGTGGCGTCGAAACCCATCTGGCCGATCATTTCGAAACTCGGCTTGAGTTTGCCGAGACCTTCAAGCGTCGATTCGGCGCGAATGAACTCATCGTGGTCGAGCAGGATAATGCCGTTCTGGTCCTGCACCGGCACCAGTGATTTGTTGAACGAGCCATCGGCCCGTGCCCGCGCGGCTTTTTGCTGCGAATGCAGCGCATAGGCGTCAACGTCGTGACGGCTGAAGCCCTCAAGGGTCGCGATCAAGTCCGCGCCGACGCCTTGCGGAGTGAAATGGCTGTGCAGGTTGGTTTGCGGGTCCAGCGCCCAGGCGCCGCCATCGCTGCCCATCGGCACGCGCGACATGGATTCGACGCCACCGACCACCACTAATTCTTCGAAACCCGAACGCACTTTCATCGCGCCAAGATTGACCGCCTCCAGACCCGAGGCGCAGAACCGGTTGATTTGCAGCCCCGCCACGCTGACGTCCCAATCGGCGACCTGCACCGCGGTTTTGCCGATGTCAGCGCCCTGATCACCGACGGGCGTGACGCAGCCGAGCACCACATCATCGACCTGGCTGGTGTCCAGCGCGGTGCGTTGCTGCAATGCGGTCAACAATCCGGCGACCAGATTCACCGGTTTCACACTGTGCAAGGCGCCGTCGGCCTTGCCCCTGCCGCGGGGCGTGCGTAACGCATCGAATATCAGAGCTTCGGTCATGGCGTCCTCGAACCTGGGCGATCAGTGAAGGGGTGTGGCCTCACTCTCGACCGCAACGGCCGAGGATTCAATGACCACAGCGCTCAAAGCGCTTGACGCACATGCTCAGACGGACGGTCATCGGCCATCAGGTGAACCGGTTCAGGTCGGCGAGTTGTCTAGCCAGCGGCCAACCAAGAAGCTGGCAATACGCCTCATAACGTTTTAATCGCGGATCGCAGCAAGGACATATGAAATGGATCTAAGGCACGGTCCGCGTGGGCCCTAATGTAGAAGATGTACGTCATGGTCGTCGGGTTTTGCCGAGGCCGGCGTTCTTCAACAGGAAGTGCAACGCGTGCCGTCATGGATATGCAGGCAGGCATCAGGAAATAACAATAAAGGCGGTCAAGCCATGTTCAAACAACCCAAAGTACGTCAAGCAGGGCTCATTCTTTTTGCCACGACGCTGTTGTTGATTTTGCCGAATCTGACCAAGGTCATCGGCTGAATCAAGCGGCAGGTGCAATCAATCGCCAGCGAATAGATGACTGGCCTGCTATCCGGGCCAGCGTGGCTGTGCCAATCTTTGCGCCTTTCCACGACAGGGATGGCGTTCAATTGAAAGCGCTCATTGTGTTCGGGGCGATGCTGCTCAGCATGCCCTTGTCAGCCGCTCAGCTTGATTTGCAGTTGGGCGCAACCGCTCGCACCTGGCAGACCGAGGAATTGCTCAGGCATCCTCAAGTGCAAACCCTGACGATCAAAAACGATGTGTCCTACAAAAGGGACATGACCTATCGTGTCGTGCCGATGGCCGCGTTGCTGACCGGCATCCAGCCGCAAGATCACCTGCAAGCGGTGGCGCTGGACGGCTTTGCCGCAGAGTTGGCTGCGGCGCCGTTGCTCAACCGTGACGGCGCGCGAGCGTGGCTGGCCATCGAAGACCCGGCGCAGCCCTGGCCACCGCTGGCGGCAGGCAAACACAGCGCCGGGCCGTTCTATCTGGTCTGGAGCGATCCGCAGAAAGGTCACATCAGTCCCGAACAATGGCCGTTCGAAGTGGCGAGCATCAAGCGCATGGCGCCCGTCGCCGAGCGCTTCCCGGCCCTGCTGCCGGACCCGGAGTTGAAGGCAGATGACCCGGTGAATCAGGGTTTCGCGCTGTTTCAGAAAAACTGCCTGGCCTGTCACCGCTTGAACGGCGCGGGGGATGCGCAATTCGGGCCGGATCTGAATATTCCGTACAACCCGACCGAGTATTTCGGCGCGGACTTCCTCAAGCGCTACATTCGCGATCCGCAGAGCTTGCGCCAGTGGCCGCAGGCGAAGATGCCGGGGTTCTCTGCAGAGGTGTTGCCGGATGGGGAGCTGGAAATGCTGGTGGGGTATCTAAGGCACATGGCCGGACGCAAGGTTAAGCCCTGACACCATTTCCCTTGTGGGAGCGAGCCTGCTCGCGAAGGCGGTGCATCAGTCGCTGAATTGCTGGCTGATATATCGCTTTCGCGAGCAGGCTCGCTCCCACAGGAGTTATAGGTAGGCCTTATTGTTGTTGCACGGAAATGACCGGCGTCGGCGACACCAGTACTTTCGCATGCATCTGCTCACACCCGCCGCCACGGCGCATGCCGCGTACCGGGCAGGCATCCAGGTAATCCAGACCTACCGCCAGCTTCAGATGCCGCTCCGGCCGCGCCAGTTGATTGGTCACGTCGAAGCTGTACCAGGCGTCATCCAGCCAGGCTTCCGCCCAGGCGTGACTGGCCAGATGCTCGCAATCTTCACTGTACAGGTAGCCCGACACATAACGTGACGGAACCCCCAGGCTGCGGGCGCAGGCCAGAAACGCGTGGGTATGGTCCTGGCAGACACCGGCGCGCCCGGCAAATGCTTCGGCGGCGCTGGTATCGACTTCGGTCGAGCCCGGCGTGTAGGTCATGTACTGATTCAAGCCGTGCATCAAATCGATCAACGCCGTGCGATCACGACGCTGCTTGCAGGATTTTTCCGCGAACGCGCGCAGTGCCTCGTCCGCCTCGGTCAGTCGGGTAAAACGCAGGAATGGCAGCGCCGACTGGCTCTCATGCTCGGCCTCGCGCAGCTCATCGATATCGACCTGCCCGCGCGCGCCGATGATGATCGCTTCGTGGGGTTCATCCATGGTCAGCACATGCAGGATATTGCCGAATGGATCGAGTTGCGCGCGCACCGGGCGCGGCAAGTCGAGTTGCCAGCTCAGCACATGTTGACGCTCGCTGTCGTGAGGTGTCAGGCGCAGGTACTGGATGCTCGCGCGCACCTGATCTTCATAGTGATAGGTGGTCTCGTGGCTAATGGAGAGTCTCATGCAGCCTCCAGGTAGGAACTGTGAATGGCGTTGCCCAACTGGCGCACCAAGGGGATGAATTCGGTCAGCCAGGCGTGCAGGCCTTCCTCGAGGATTTCGTTGATGCCGGTGTAGCGCAGGCGCGCGTCCATTTCCGCGGCCAGACGTTGCGCCGGTCGCCCGTTGGCACCGGGCAGTTGCGCGAGGATCTGGTCGATCTCCTCGGTGCAGGCACGCAGCGAACGCGGCACATCGGCGCGCAACAGCAGCAGTTCGGCGACATGTCGGGCGCCGGGGGCATCGCGGTAGATTTCGGTGTAGGCCTCGAAGGATGACAATGCGCGCAGCAAGGCACTCCACTGGTAATACGCATGCGCGGTGCCGTCGCTGACGGCTTCGGCCTGATCGCCGGCCATTTCATAACGGGCATCGAGCAAGCGCAGCGTGTTGTCTGCGCGCTCGATGAACGTGCCCAGACGAATGAAGCGGAACGCATCGTTGCGCATGATCGTGCCGTAGGACGCGCCGCGGAACAGGTGCGAGCGTTCCTTGATCCATTCGCAGAAACGGCTCATGCCATAGCGGCTCAGGCCCTGCTCGGCGATCCCGCGAATTTCCAGCCAGGTGGCGTTGATGTTCTCCCACATGTCCGCCGTGATCCGCCCGCGCACTGCGTGAGCGCTGGCCCGCGCAGCGCCAAGGCAACTGTAGATGCTGGCCGGGTTGGCCGCATCGAGGGCGAAAAAGTGCAGCAGGCGTTCGGCATGCAGCGCGCCGTGACGCTCCAGATAATCATCGAGGGTGCCGGTGATCAGCAGCGGCATCGCCAGCTCATGCAGACCATCGCCACGCCCGTCCTGCGGCATCAGCGACAGCGAATAACTGATGTCGAGCATGCGCGCGAGGTTTTCCGCGCGCTCCAGATAACGCGACATCCAATACAGATCCGAGGCAGTTCTACTTAACATGGCAAGCTTCCTTCAATCCTCGACCACCCAGGTGTCCTTGGTTCCGCCACCCTGAGAGGAATTCACCACCAGGGAGCCCTCGCGCAGGGCCACGCGCGTCAAACCGCCAGGCACAACCCGGGTTTCGCGCCCGGACAGGACAAACGGACGCAAATCGATATGGCGCGGCGCAATGCCGTTTTCGACAAAGGTCGGACAGGTCGACAGCGACAGCGTCGGCTGTGCGATGTACGCATGCGGTTTGGCTTTGATGCGCTCGCGAAACGCATCGATTTCGGCTGTCGTCGCCGCCGGCCCCACCAGCATTCCGTAACCGCCGGAGCCCTGGGTTTCCTTGACCACCAGATCTGGCAGGTTGGCCAGCACATGGGACAGTTCAGACGGGTTGCGGCATTGCCAGGTCGGCACGTTTTTCAGGATCGGTTCTTCGTCGAGGTAGAAACGGATCATGTCAGTGACAAACGGATACACCGACTTGTCATCCGCGACGCCAGTGCCGATCGCGTTGGCGAGCACGACATTGCCGGAGCGATACGACGACAGCAGCCCCGGCACGCCAAGCATCGAATCCGGGTTGAACGCCAGCGGATCGAGAAAGGCGTCGTCGAGGCGGCGATAGATCACGTCGACCGCTTTCGGGCCATCGGTGGTGCGCATGAACACCTTGTCGTCACGCACGAACAGGTCCGCGCCCTCGACCAGTTCCACACCCATTTCCCGCGCCAGAAACGCGTGCTCGAAAAACGCACTGTTGAAGCGCCCCGGCGTCAGCACCACCACGCTCGGGTCATCGATCGGGCTTGAGCTTTTCAGGGTGTTAAGCAACAGGTTCGGGTAGTGGTCGATCGGTGCGATGCGCTGGGCGGCGAACAGCTCCGGAAACAGGCGCATCATCATCTTGCGGTCTTCGAGCATGTAGCTCACGCCGCTCGGCGTACGCAGATTGTCTTCGAGCACGTAATAGGTGCCGTCGCCGTCGCGCACCAGATCGACGCCGGAAATATGCGAATAGATATCCCGGTGCAGATCCAGGCCTTGCATCGCCAACTGGTATTGCTCGTTGGCCAGCACCTGTTCGGCGGGAATGATCCCGGCCTTGATGATGCGCTGCTCGTGATACAGGTCGGCGAGAAACATGTTCAGCGCCTTGACCCGCTGGATGCAGCCGCGCTCGACGATCCGCCATTCGCTGGCAGGAATGCTGCGCGGGATAGTGTCGAACGGAATCAAACGCTCGGTGCCCTGCTCGTCCCCATAGAGCGTGAAGGTAATCCCGGCGCGGTGGAACAGCAGATCGGCTTCGCGCCGCCGTTGCGCCAGCAGTTCATCCGGCGTATCGGCCAGCCATCGGGCGAACTCACGATAATGCGGGCGAACCTGGCCGCCGGCATCGTACATTTCATCAAAATAGGTGCGGATCATGCCGTACTCCTTGTCACCCGGACATACAGGCCTTCGCAAGGCCCGTGCCATCGGCATAAACGCTTTAATTTCAATCGGTTGGATATTCACATCGCAGACGCCGCACCATTCCTGTGCGACAAATGCTCCAACAGGATTGCCCCCGCTTCATTGCGACGCATTGCAACGCCTATCACCAGCATAGTCAGAACTGATTTCACTGCCCGCCGCAGCGTACGGATAATCCGCGCATTCGCTGCAAAACTTCGCCGGCCACCGCCTCACGAAACTGCCAGCTCAACTGACCTGGACTGCTCCGGCAGCCCGCCCGCTATAGCCCGCAAGGGTTTCAGCGCGGATCGCTCTTCCCTTTTAGCCACCCTCTCCGGTGGCTTTTTTTTGCCCCGGATTCTTGTTTCAGGGTTTTGCCACAGCGTTTGCGCAGCGCACAAACAACAACGGCCGACCCGAAGGTCAGCCGTTGCGCTACAAGCCGTGCAAGCGATCAGTTCAAACGGTGGCGGTTGCGCACCTCCTGCTTGACGCCCCAGCCTTCGATGATGCCGCCCAGCGGTTCGACCACGGCGGAAAAGCCCTGCTCGAAATCACCGATATCGTCATAGGTTGCGTACATGACCTTGCTAAGTTCCAGCGACCAGGCGCCATCATCGCGCGCGCTGACCTGAGCATTGATGGATTCACCGCGAAATTTGCCTGCCGCCCTGCGCGCCCGCTCCTCGTCCGGGAAAATGGCGTAGAACTCGATGGGATGAAACCGGGAAAAGTCGAAACCGCCTTCTTTCATGCGGCGCAGAACATTGCTGCTGATGTCTTCTTGATAGGCTGTGCTCATGAATCGTCCCCCTCGCATAGATGGATAGACTTTCCGTATTCCCGCCCCGGGCCTGTGGCCTAAGTACTTCGACAACGCTGCGGTTGTGCGCGGGAACAAGCATGTAGCTGACAAGACCAGACCTTAGCGATCCATTCGCTGATCTCCCCTGCAGAGTAGCCGCAAGAGAGCGGCGCTGCCAAGGCCTGGTTTACGAGATGACAGGAAGTGTTCAGATTGGCGTGATGCTGCGGATCTCGATGCCGTTCTGGGTTTTGAGGTTTTTAACGCCAGCATCGGCGGTGCGTCCTTCCAGATCGTTCATATCCAGCAGGGCAGCCACCGGAAGGAGCCTTTCCTTGATCAGCCGGGCGGCTTCATCGTCGGTCGGGCATTCCTCACGTTCGAAGATTTCATCAACGATTTCACCATGATCATCCACGAAAGTGACTTTCCACTTTTGCATCAGTGCCTCCTCGATCAACCCGTAGATGGGCTTACCTCTATCTGGACGTTTTGCCGCGATAGTTGGTTCAAAAGGATTACACAGCGCAAAACGCAATGTGGGAGCGAGCCTGCTCGCGAAGGCGGTGTGTCAGACAAATATGTCTGTCTGATCCACAGCTTTCGCGAGCAGGCTCGCTCCCACAGAGGGACGTCGCGGGGGAGTGTCAGTTATTGCCCGGCTTGTTGATCGCCTGCAGCACGTATTGCGGCAAGGCGAAGGCGCCGATGTGGATTTCCGGGTTGTAGTAGCGGGTGACGATGCCACTGCCGATGAAACGCTGTTGCAGGGTTTCACGGCTGAGTTTGCGATAAGCCGGGTTGGTCGAGCCCCACGCGAAGGTCATCGAACCGCCGATGTAGGTCGGCACCGCCGCCTGATAGAAATGCCAGTCCGGGAACAGGCTGTTGAGGCGACCGGCAGTGGTTTTCACTTCGTCGATCTGCATGAACGGTGTGCCGTTCTGCGTGACCAGAATGCCGCCCTCGTTGAGGCAGCGGTGGCAGGCCTGGTAGAAGTTCTCCGAAAACAGCACTTCGCCCGGGCCGATCGGGTCGGTGGAGTCAGAGATGATCACGTCGAATTTTTCCGTGGTGGTGGCGACGAAACGCATGCCGTCGTCGATCACCAGGTTCAGGCGTGGATCGTCGTAGGCGCCGGCGGAATGGTTCGGCAGAAACTCTTTGCACATGTCGACCACGGTGCCGTCGATTTCGACCATGGTGATGTGTTCAACGCCAGCGTGCTTGGTCACTTCGCGCAGCATGCCGCCGTCACCGCCACCAATGATCAGCACACGCTTGGCGCTGCCGTGGGCGAGGATCGGCACATGGGTGAGCATTTCGTGGTAGATGAATTCGTCGGCTTCGGTGGTCTGGATCACGCCGTCCAGCGCCATCACCCGGCCCATGCGCGGGTTCTGGAAAATCACCAGATGCTGGTGTTCGGTGCGCACTTCGTGCAGCAGTTTTTCCATGCGAAAACGCTGGCCGTAGCCTTCGTATAGGGTTTCCAGGTACTCGCTGGTTTTGGTGACGGTCATGGTCAAGTGCTCCGATGAAATGCGCGGGCGCCAATCGTGGGGGACGATTGCCCGGGAAAGGCGCGCATTCTACGTTGCCGAAGATGACAGGTCGAACCTCACTTGTTCAGCCGGACAGATAACCGTGTGGGAGCTGGCTTGCCAGCGATGGGGCCAACCCGGTTCGTCAGAGACACCGCGTTGATCCCATCGCTGGCAAGCCAGCTCCCACAGGTGATGTATTGATCGTGAACCAGATTCAGACCCGCACATTGCCCCGCGGTCCGGCAATCGCCCAGATGATCAGGCCCAGCACCGGCAGGAGGATGATCAGCAGCACCCAGACGATTTTCATTCCGGTGGACGCGCCGCTTTTCAGCACATTGATGATGGCCCAGATGTCGAGGGCAAGAATGATCAGGCCGATCAGACCGTTGAACGTGGAACCCATAATGTCGCTCCAGAATAGTGGCATGCACTTCTAGGATAGACGGCCCGGCGCAGGGTTCCGTTTTATTGCGAATCAGACGTGAACGGCGACCTTCAACGCTTCGAGTGCCGGTGCAGCGCTGATGCCGACTTCGGCGCACAGCTCCAGTACACGCGGCACGTCGTTGCCGTAGACCAGCACCATTTGCAGTTCGTCGTCGAGCAACTGGCTGAAGTTCATCAGCGTGTAACCGCCATTTTCCTTGTTCAGGCTGCTCATCTGCACCTGAATGCGATTGAGCGCGGTCAAGGCTTCGGTCTTGGCCAGTTGCTTGGGCTTGAGATTGAAATCCACGCCGGGGCCGAACGAGGCGACGATTTGTGCGAACAGGTCAACGTAGGTGTCAGCCTGGAACAACACGGTTTCGGGCAGGCTGCCAACCACCACCCACTCGCCCAAAGGAATCGGGAAGGTGTCGTCGTAGTTGATGTCCGGGTTGGCGGTCAGAAAGGCGTCGGCATCGGCGTAGGCTTGCGCCGCTTCGTCAGCCACTTTCAGGATCTCGTCCTCGCCCATGCAGCCGGAGCTGATTTTGCTGATGAGTTCGACGAGTGCAGCTTTCATGAGGGCGGATCCTGTGGCGAAGGGAGATTTCAAGGGCGCGAAGGATAGCGCATTCTCTGCTTCGCCACAGTCCGTGAGGGCGGATTTCAGCCCAACAGCTTCTCGAGTTGCGCGGTGGTGTCGACCGCGCCCATGGTGCGTGCAGCGTCCAGCGCAGTGACGCCATTGGCATCCTTGGCCTGCGGATCGGCGCCCTTGCTGATCAGGTAATCGACGATTTCCACGCGATTGAACATCGCCGCCATCATCAATGCGGTACGGCCATCAAAGGACGACCCTTCGATCTCGGCACCCGCCTCCACCAACGCTTTGACCACCGGCAGATCGCCTTTGAACGCGGCGCCGGCGATCGGGCTCTGGCCGTTGCCATTGCGCATTTCCGGATCAGCTTTGTGTTTGAGCAGCACGTTCACGGCATCGACATGGCCGTAGTAGCTGGCGAGCATCAGCAAAGTGTCGCCCTTGCTGTTTTTCAGGTTCACCGGCAAACCGGCCGTCACCAAACGATCAAGCATTTCGGCATCACCGTCACGCGCCTTGTTGAAGACCTGCTCGGTGAATTCGGCAGCTTCTTCCGGGGTCATCTGGCGGCTTTGGTCGGACATGGGGCAACTCCACTTCGGTCAATCGGAAAGCCGACAGTTTCCCGAGGCAGACGAAAACTGTCACCCTCTTTTTCCACAGCGCCGCCATAGCTGAAATCAATATCGGTGTTTGCCTTCGAGGATTTCCGCCAGCACCTGCTCGGTGACGCGGCTATACGTCTGTGTGCCAGGCAGCCACGCATAAATCGGGTCGCCTCCCGTCTGGCCGGGGTCGAAAGCTTCATTTTTTAAACGGGTTTTCTGGTATTTGAAGGTGCCGGTGGTTTCCATTTTCACCTTGACCCGCAGGAACAACGGCACCGCATAGGACGGCAGGCGCTCGCGGGCGAAGGCCAGCAGCTCAGCGAAATCCAGCGTCGCCAGGGATTCCGCCGGGGTGATGGCCGCCATTCCGGCACGGCCGTTGGTGTTGTGGATCTCCACGCCATAGGCCACCGCCTCGGAGATGTGCGGGTGCAGCAGCAACAGGTTTTCGACTTCGGTGGTCGAGACGTTCTCGCCCTTCCAGCGATAAGTGTCGCCGAGGCGATCGACAAACTGCGCATGACCGAAACCGATATTGCGCAGCAGATCGCCGGTGTTGAAATAACGGTCACCCTTGGTGAAAACGTCTTGCAGCACGACCTGGGCGGTTTTCTGCGGGTCGGTGTAGCCGTCCAGCGGGGCTTTTTCGTCGATCCTTGCCAGCAGCAGGCCCTCCTCGCCCTTGCCGACCTTGCGCATGAAACCATCGGCGCTGCGCAGCGGCTCGCCAGTGTCGTGATCGTAGGCCACCAACTCCCAGGCCATCAGCGAGAAACCGATGGTGTTGTCGAAGTTGAGCACGTTGGTGAAACCGATATTGCCGTCGCTCGCTGCGTACAACTCGCAAATGTGTTCGACCGCGAAACGGCCCTTGAACTCGGCCCAGGCCCCGGGGCGCAAGCCATTGCCGATCATCTTGCGCACATCGTGGCGACTGTCGTCGGCATTGGGCGGTTGATCGACCAGATAGCGACACAACTCGCCGACGTAGCCGATCGTGGTCGCACGGTAGCGGCGCACGTCGCTCCAGAACTGACTGGCGCTGAATTTGCGCCGGATCGCAAAGCCCGCTGCGCCGTTGACCGCCGAGCCCCAACACACGCACAGACCGGTGGCGTGGTACAGCGGCAAGGTGCAATAGATGACGTCGTCAGGGCTCACGTCGAGGGCGATCATGCCGAAACTCGCGGAGCTGCGCATCCAGCGCCCATGCTTGAATACCCCGGCCTTGGGCAGGCCGGTGGTGCCAGAGGTGTAGATGTAGAAACACGGATCGTTGCAGAAGATTTGCTGGCTGCTCGGCGGATTGTCGCTGCTGGCATCGGCGCTGGCGCTGATCAGGTTTATGTAGCCTTCGGGCGCGATGCCCGGATGGCTGTAGGTGTCCTGATCGGCCACGAACCAGGTGCGTTGCGCGCCAATCGACACGTGCTCGCGGACGGCGGCAAAGGCTGGCAGCAACTCTTCGCCGACCACGATCGCCACCGGAGCGACCAGGTTGATACTGTGAATCAGCGTATCGCGGGTCTGTGCGGTATTGAGCAAGGCACTGACCGCGCCGACCTTGGCCAGCGCCAGAATGGTAATCAGCAATTCCGGGCGGTTCTCGATGAACACCGCAATTACGTCGCCCTTACCGATGCCCTGCCCGTTCAGGTAGTGCGCGATGCGATTGGCCCATTGATTGACCTGCGCGTACGTCAGCCGCACATCGCCCTGCATTAGCGCCGGGCCGTCGGGGTTGCGCAGCGTCGCTTGTTCGAACGTCCAGCCAAGACCACAGGTTTGCGTCGGGTCCGTGACGTTGGCCACCTTCATGCCCTTGACCACCCGCGGGATGGCTTTGGCAATCATCGGCAGCTTGCGGAGCATCATGCCCCAGGTAATCGTGTCGCTTGGCGCGTGACGCATGGAAGCTCCCCGTTCGACCTTGGCTGGCCGATGTTTTTATTGTCGGGCTTGGCTTGAAGCAACCGGCGCATTCGAACGCGGGTCGAGCTTGAAAATACGTCAGGGCTTCGCGGGCTGTACACGCGGTTTTTGCAATGTTTTGTATCCGCCGGGCACGCGGCCACAGCGAGGATCTTCACGCAGGCATTTGGTTCCATGGTGCCAGGAATAATCCCGCAAAATGCAGGATGCACGATGGCCATTCATGCAGTTTGCACGACAGGCCAAAATACAGATTGTTTTAAGTTATTGTTTTTAAACAATTTTTAAAAAGATAAATGCTGGCACAATCGCTGCAACCTCCTATGCATGCTTGCCATTCAAGTACATACGGAGCTGATGACATGAGCCTGATTCAAGAAAAATTTACATCGCTGTTCTCCAACTACGAAGTCAGCACTGCCCCACGTCCTGACGGTGGCATCCTGCTCACTCTGCGTAGCAGCGACGGCAAAGTCTTCAAACGCGCACTCTCGTATCAGCAACTGCACGCTGGCGACCAACTGTCGTGGGCGATCAGCGCAATCCGTCGTGACCTGGCCGAACAAGCCAGTGAGCTGCCGCAAATTGCAATGCTGCAGAGCCAGCAGCGTTTTGCTCTGCCGACGTATCACTCGCTGTAATTCGCTTTAAACAAAACAGGCCGTGGAGCATGCGCTTCACGGCCTGTTTGTTTTTGTCCGGTGAGAAACCATTGCGCGAGCAAGCTCTCACATTTTCCTTTCACTGCAAGATCAGAAGGCTTCCGGTTCGATACCGGTGAAGCTGTCGACCGTGATGTGGCTCCCCAGCCCCCCGCCCTCACGCGCCAAACCGCAGGTTTGCAGGCCGGCAGCTTGCGCAGCGTCCAGTTCTTCGACGATGTCCGAAAGAAACAGAATCTCCTCCGGCGCCACGCCCAGCGCTTGCTGGATATTGGTGTAAGACTGCGCCTCGCGCTTGCCGCCCGAGGTGGTGTCGAAGTAGCCGCTGAACAGCGGCGTCAGATCCCCCGCCTCCGAGCAACCGAAAATCAGCTTCTGCGCCTGAATCGAACCGGACGAGTACACAAACAGTTGATAACCGGCCTGATGCCAACGTTGCAGAGCTTCAACGGCATCCGCGTAAACATGCCCCTTCAACTGCCCGGCGTGATACCCCTCGGCCCAGACCATGCCCTGCAAGGCCTTGAGCGGCGTGGATTTGCGGTCTTCGGCGATCCAGCCGAGGAGGATTTCAACAACCCGTTCAATGTTCGCATTCTGCTCGTTGCTGTCACGGCGCACGGCATCAAGCTGTTCAGCGACATCGGCACGCTCGGCGTTCTGGCGCACAAAGTCCGGCAGATGTTTGGCCGCATACGGAAACAGCACGTCGAACACGAAACTGACCGCGCTGGTGGTGCCTTCGATATCGGTGAGGATGGCTTTGATCGACACGGGCTCAGTCCTCCAGACGCGGGAAACGGCCGGCGATGTCTTCGCCGGTGAAATTGGCAACCCAGCCTTCCGGGTTGTTGAACAGACGGATCGCCACGAAATGCGGATGCTCGCCCATGTCGAACCAGTGCTTGGTGCCCGCCGGAACCGAGATCAGGTCGTTCTTCTCGCAAAGCACGGCATAAACGTAATCGTCGATGTGCAGGGTAAACAAGCCACGGCCAGCGACGAAAAATCTGACTTCGTCTTCGCCGTGCCGATGTTCTTCAAGGAACCTGGCGCGCAATTCGGCTTTTTGCGGGTGATCGCTGTTGAGGCTGATCACATCGACGGTGATGTAACCGCGCTCGGTCATCAATTTGTCGATCTGCTCTTTATAAGCGCTGATCACTTCTTCCTGGGTGGCGCCGGGCTGAATCTTCGCCGCGGCTTGCCAGCGGTCGAAGCGCACGCCCTGCTCGGCCAGCGTCGAGGCGATGTCTTCGAAATGGGTCAGCACCTTGTTGGGAATCTCAGGGCTGGAAACGTGGTAAACGGACAGGCTGCTCATGGGCAATTCCTCGGTATCGGCCTTGCCGTCCGGCTCTTGCAGACCGGTCGGGCAGTGCGTTTTAACAGGCAAACGGGCGGCTTGCGGTGCAGTCAGCCCTGACGGTTCATGACGCTGCGGGTCTTCAACTCGCATTCAAACAGAAATTCAAAGGCCTCGATCTGCCGCAGTGCGTCGCTCATCTGCGCGCCCCAGGTGTAGAGGCCGTGGCCGCGGATCAGGTAGCCGACGCAATCGGGATGGGCGTCGAGCCAAGGCTGCACCTTGGCGGCGAGGCGCGCAATGTCCTGATCATTGTCGAAAATCGGCACACATACCCGGGATTCGTGGGTCGAGATGCCGCTGAAGGCCTTTTGCAGTTCGTAGTCTTCGAATTCAATAAAGTCGTCCGGCGTCAGCCGCGACAGCACGGTGGCATTCACCGAATGGGTGTGCAGCACCGCGCCGATTTCCGCGCGCCAGTTATAAAGCTGGGTGTGCAGCAGGGTTTCGGCGGAGGGCTTTTTGCCCGGTTCCAGACTGTTGCCGGAGAGATCGGTGGCGAGCACATCGTCCAGGCCCAACTGGCCCTTGTGCTTGCCCGACACGGTCAGCAGCGCTTGGCTCGGCGACAGGCGAGTCGAGTAGTTGCTGCTGGTGGCCGGCGACCAGCCGCGACCATAGAGGAAGCGCCCGGCGTCGACGATTTGCTGAGCGAGTTGTTCACGGGTAAGGCTCATGGCCTGTCCTCTTGCATGCGTGTGGCAATGATAACGGCCGCGGCGAGCGCCGCGAGACTGGCAATACTGAACGTCAATGTCGCGCCAAGGGCATTCCAGCTGTAGCCGGAATACAGCGCGCCGAGCGCACCACCGGTGCCGGCCAGCGCCGCATACAGCGCCTGGCTCTGGCCCTGTTGACGTGCGCCGAAGCTACGTTGCACGAACGCGATGGCAGCGGCGTGAAAGCTGCCGAAAGTCGCCGCGTGCAGCACTTGGGCGAACAGCAGCACCCAGAGAAATTCGGCGAACGTGCCCAGCAGTACCCAACGCAGCGCCGCCAATAGAAAACTCGCCATCAGCACCCGACGCAGGGAAAACCGCGCCAGAATCCGGCTCATGGCCATGAACATCAGCACCTCGGCCACCACCCCCACTGCCCACAGCATGCCGATCACGCCGCGGCTGTAACCGAGTCGCTCAAGGTGCAAGGTCAGAAAGGTGTAATACGGGCCGTGGCTCATCTGCATCAGCGCCACGCAACCATAAAACGCCAGCACGCCAGGATTGCGCAACTGCTTGAGAAAGCCCTCGCCGCTCGCCCGGTTGCCTTGTGGCGGCTGCGCATTGGGCACCCACAGGCTGCTGAGTACGATGCCGGCCATGATCAGCACCAGCGCCGCCGGGTAGATATCCAGGCTCAGCCATTCGAACAGCCGGCCCAGCGCGACCACGGTGATGATGAAACCGATCGAGCCCCACAGGCGAATCTGGCTGTAGCGCGAAGTCTGACCCTGCAAGTGCGCCAGGGTGATGACTTCAAATTGTGGCAGCACCGCGTGCCAGAAAAACGCATGCAGGGCCATGACCATCGCCAGCCACGCGTAGCTCTTGCTGACGAAAATCAGCGAAAAGGTCAGCAGCGTGCATACCGCGCCAAAGCGCACGATGGCCAGACGCCTGCCGGTGTAGTCACCGAGCCAGCCCCAGATGTTCGGCGCCACGCAGCGCATCAACATCGGGATCGCCACCAGCTCGCCGATGCGCGCCGCGCTGAAGCCGAGATGATCGAAGTACAGCGCCAGAAACGGCGCCGTCGAACCGAGCAAGGCGAAATAGAACAGATAGAAACTGGACAGCCGCCAGTACGGAAGCGCCGCCACGCCGGTTATGCCGCGACGGCTTTGAGCGCAGCCATCAGAGCTGGCCCAGCACCGGCGTGCTCACGCGTACATCGGCGTTCTGCCCACGGTGACGCAACAGGTGGTCCATCAGCACGATTGCCATCATTGCCTCGGCAATCGGCGTGGCACGGATGCCGACGCACGGGTCGTGGCGGCCCTTGGTGATTACGTCGACCGGGTTGCCGTGAATGTCGATCGAACGGCCCGGGGTGGTGATGCTCGACGTCGGCTTCAACGCCAGATGAGCGACGATCGGCTGACCGGATGAGATACCACCGAGAATGCCGCCGGCGTTGTTGCTGAGAAAACCTTCAGGAGTCATTTCATCGCGGTGCTCGGTGCCGCGCTGGGCCACCGAGGCGAAACCGGCGCCGATTTCCACGCCTTTCACCGCGTTGATGCTCATCAGCGCGTGGGCCAGTTCGGCGTCGAGACGGTCGAAAATCGGCTCGCCCAGGCCGGGCATCACACCTTCGGCGACCACGGTGATCTTCGCCCCGACCGAATCCTGATCGCGACGCAACTGGTCCATGTAGGCTTCCAGCTCCGGCACCTTGTCCGGGTCAGGGCTGAAAAAGGCGTTCTCTTCCACCGAATCCCAGGTCTTGAACGGGATTTCGATCGGGCCGAGCTGGCTCATGTAGCCACGGATGACGATGCCCTGGCTGGCCAGGTATTTCTTCGCAATGGCCCCGGCCGCCACGCGCATGGCGGTTTCCCGCGCCGAGCTGCGACCGCCGCCGCGATAGTCGCGCTCGCCGTATTTGTGATGGTAGGTGTAGTCGGCGTGGGCCGGGCGGAACAGATCCTTGATCGCCGAGTAGTCCTTGGACTTCTGGTCGGTGTTGCGGATCAACAGGCCGATCGAGCAACCGGTGGTGCGTCCTTCGAACACGCCCGAGAGGATTTCGACTTCATCGGCTTCCTGGCGCTGGGTGGTGTGGCGGCTGGTGCCCGGCTTGCGGCGATCGAGGTCGCGCTGCAGATCTTCCAGGGAAATCTCCAGGCCCGGCGGGCAGCCGTCGACAATGGCGACCAACGCCGGACCATGGCTTTCGCCAGCGGTGGTGACAGTGAACAACTTGCCGTAGGTATTGCCGGACATGCAGGACGCTCCGTGAAATCAAACCCGAATTCTTGATGCGCGCCAGTATACGCAGGCTAACCGAGTAGTTCATCCTCGAACCTTGGCGGTGTTGGCGAGTCCAACCGGCACCTTGGCGAATGATGGCGTGATGATGCTGCGAGTTTTGATCTTGAGTCTTACCCTGTTCACGGGCTTTGCCCAAGCGACGGTCCTGCAACGCCCAATGAGTTTGACTACGGGCAGCGGCGAACTTTTCGGTTCACTGCTGCTACCGAAGTCTGACAAGCCGGTGCCAGTTGTCCTGATCATTTCTGGCTCTGGTCCTACCGATCGTGACGGCAACAACCCCGACGGCGGGCGCAACGATAGCCTCAAGCGTTTGGCCTGGGTGCTGGCCAAACACAATATTGCCAGCGTGCGTTACGACAAACGCGGAGTGGCCGCGAGCCTCGCCGCGACGCCGGACGAGCGCAATCTGTCAGTGGAGGCTTACGCGGCGGACGCCGTGGCGTGGGGGCAGAAGCTCAAGGCCGACCCGCGTTTCGGCCCGCTGATCGTGCTCGGTCACAGCGAAGGTGCGCTGATTGCCAGCCTCGCCGCGCCGAAACTCGATGCGGCAGCGGTGATTTCCCTGTCCGGCAGCGCGCGACCGGTCGATCAGGTGATCCGCGAACAACTGGCGCGCAGCCTGCCGCCGCCACTGATGCTGCGCAGCAATGAACTGCTCGACAGCCTCAAGGCCGGGCGCACCGATGACAATGTGCCGCAGCCGTTGCAGGTGATTTTCCGCCCCAGCGTGCAGCCGTACCTGATTTCGCTGTTCCGCCAGGACCCCGCCAAAGCCTTTGCGCAGTTGCAGATGCCCGCGCTGATCGTTCAGGGCAGCAATGACATTCAGGTCGGCACCGAAGACGCGAAGCTGCTCAAGGCCGCCAAACCGGATGCGCAACTGGTGGTGATCGAAGGCATGAACCACGTGCTGCGCATCGTGCACAACGACATGAAACGGCAGTTGGCCTCGTACAAGGACCCGAATTTGCCGCTCGCTGCCGAACTTGGTTCGGCGATTCTCGGTTTTATTGACGGACTTCGCACCCGTTAACCGCTGTTTACCCTCCAGTCCTTGAAAAAACGGCCGATAAGCCTTTGTCGCCAGCGCAACGGCTGGTGACAAGCAGGGCATGGACAGGATCGCGCCGTTATGACTGATACCCAGACTTCACCCGACACCACCGCTGAAAAAGACGCACCGCCAGCGGTCGAGCTGCCGTGGGCGGATGTCCACGCCGAGCACCACAAGATGCTCCGCCTGGCGCCGCTGCAGACCGATCGCCACACCGGCGGGCGGCCGCTGCGCTTCGTCGAATTCGGCTACGCCGAGCGTCACAGCAAAGAACACAGCCTGATGCGCATGGCAATCAAACTGCCCGGCCAACGCGTGCGCAAGGAACAGAACCACCTCGATGTGTGGGCCGACCACAGCACCAAGCGTGTGCGCTTCGGCCCCGACAGCGGCTTGCAGATCGAACCGCTGAACCGTGGCATCGGCCGTTTCATCGCCGCGCAAGGCATCAACTGGGCGAAAAAACGCTGGCCCGGTTACACCGTCGACGGCATGGATCTGAACAACAAGGACGCGCTGAACGAAGACACGCGTCTGCGTCGCGATCATTTTCTGCGGGTACACGGTTTCGATGTGGCCTACGCCGATGCCCAGCATCTCAAAGGCAGCATCAAAACCGTGCAGGTCGGCGATCTGCTCGGCGACTGGAACAGCGAGAAGCTGCAGATCGTTGAGATTCTTGAAGCGGCGCAGATGCTCCAGCAGGCCGAGCAGAATCTGGCCGAGCAGGAAGTGAAGCTGAAAAAGCAGGAAGAGAAAGTCAGCAAGTTCAAGCGTGAAGACGCCGGGTTGCGTTTCACCATTACTTGCCTGGTGGCGTTTGCGGTGTTTCAGGCGGGGTTACTGATCTGGATTGCTACGCACCGCTGAGGGCTTTAGACCGGGGCGCGACCATTCGCGAGCAGGCTCGCTCCCACCCTGATCGTTCCCACGCTCTGCGTGGGAATGCAGCCCGGGACGCTCCGCGTCCCAAAAGCGGACGCAGAGCGTCCGTTGAGGCATTCCCACGCGGAACGTGGGAACGATCTGTCACAACCTTAAACGCGGGACGCGAACAGGGCCTGATGGTTGCGGCACTGCTCCGCCGTCAGCATGAACACCCCATGCCCGCCACGGGCGAATTCCAGCCAGGCAAAATCCACTTCCGGGTACAACGCCTCGACATGCACCTGGCTATTGCCCACTTCAACAATCAGCAGGCCCTTCTCGGTCAGGTGATCGGCCGCTTCGGCGAGCATGCGCCGCACCAGGTTCAAGCCATCATCGCCACAGGCCAGGCCCAGCTCAGGCTCATGTTGATATTCGTCCGGCATGTCGGCGAAATCTTCCGCGTCCACGTAAGGCGGGTTCGACACGATCAGGTCGAAACGCTGCCCCGGCAAACCATCGAAACCATCGCCCTGCACGGTATAGACGCGCTCATCTACGCCATGCCGTTCGATGTTCTGATTGGCCACTTCCAGCGCTTCGAACGACAGATCCGCCAGCACCACCTCGGCGTTCTGGAACTCGTAGGCACAGGCGATACCGATGCAACCGGAGCCGGTGCACAGGTCAAGGATCCGCGCTGGTTCGTTGCCGAGCCACGGTGCAAAGCGGTTTTCGATCAGCTCGCCAATCGGTGAACGCGGAATCAATACGCGCTCGTCGACGATAAACGACATGCCGCAGAACCACGCCTCGCCCAGCAGGTACGCGGTAGGAATGCGCTCTTCGATGCGACGCTTGAGCAGCCGTTGCAGGTTGACCAGTTCATCGTCTTCCAGCGCGCAATCGAGGTAGCTGTCGGCGATCTCCCACGGCAGGTGCAGTGCGCCGAGTACCAGTTGCCGGGCTTCGTCCCAGGCATTGTCGGTGCCATGGCCGAAAAACAGATCCTCCCCATGGAAGCGGCTGACGGCCCAACGGATGTGGTCGCGCAGGGTACGAAGTCGGGAAGTGATCACGGGCAGAACTCCTGAAAAAACGACTGGCGATTCTAACAGCCAAAACGCGCGACGACGACGCAGGAAAACCCGTGCGGCAACGGTAGGAGTTTTCTGTTTTTTGCATCAGCTATTGAACAGAAGGTGTAACTTGACAAGGCTGCAGGCCAATAACGACGGCGCCTACGATGGTAGCGATTCACAGAAGCGCTCAGCCAGAGGACAATGTCGCAAAAGCCCCACCCCAAGGAGCCCCAGAATGTCCGTTCCAAAAACGATGTTTCAACTCAGCGGTCGCGGTTACGCAGCGGCCACACTGAGTCATGCCACCGTGGTCATCATCGATGCCCAGAAAGAATATCTCAGTGGCCCGCTGGCCCTGAGTGGCATGGACGCGGCCGTCGCGAACATCAAACAACTGGTTGCCGCAGCCCGTGCCGCCGGTCGGCCGATCGTGCACGTGCGTCACCTCGGCACCGTCGGTGGCCTGTTCGACCCGCAGGGCGAGCGCGGCGAATTCATCCCCGGCCTGGAGCCGCAGGGCGATGAAACCATCATCGGCAAACTGCTGCCGAGCGCGTTTCACGGCACCGAATTGCTCGACCGCCTGCAAAACCTGGGTTCGCTGGACCTGATCGTCTGCGGTTTCATGAGCCATTCCAGCGTCAGCACCACCGTGCGCGCAGCGAAGAATCTGGGTTTTCGCTGCACCCTGGTCGAAGACGCCTGCGCGACCCGTGACTTGCCATTCAAGGGCGGCGTACTCAAGGCCGAGCAAGTGCAGGAAGCCGAAATGGCGATCATGGCGGACAACTTCGCCACCCTCGCCCTGACGCAAGATCTGATCTGATCTGCGTGGATGAGCGGCTTGCGGCGCCGCTCATCCATTAAGCCCGCTGATTTGCCGCAATTGCCATAGCCTCAGGAACAACCCGGTCAACTCCCGGTCGAAGGGCCGATACCCATTGAGGAAGGTCGGAATGAAGTTATCCGATGGATTTGACGCACGCCGCTTGCGGCCCAAAGGCCAAAGCAACTGGCGTTTTCGATTCGGCGCTGCGATCGCCGCCATTCTGGCGACGTTCGGCGTGCTGCTGGCGATGGCCGGGGCGGCCAGCCTGCTCGGGCGCCCGCCGGCGCTCGGTGACCTGAACGCTACGCCGATGGGCTCGGCAATCATTCTGGCGGTCGGCTTGCTGTTTCTGTATTTCGGTGTCGCCCTGTGGCGCCGCTGCCGCCGTCGCGCACGGCAATCGCGGGAACTGAACATGTCCCCGCACCTGATGAAAAAACACGACTGATTCAACGGCCTGGCTTTTTGCCGGGCCGTTTTGTTTCGACTTGGGTAAACTGGCCGCCCTTCGCGGAGGCTGACATGCAAGACGACGATTTTTCCCTGTTCAAAAGTGCCATCCAAGGCGTCAAGCCGATCAAGCACGACCGCGCCGACACCGGCAAACCCAAGGCTGACCGCGCGCAGATCGCCAAATTGCGCCAGTCCGCCACCGTGCGCAGCGATACCACCATCATTGACGGCCTGTCCGACCAGTTCGTGATCGACGTCGGCCCGGAAGACGAGTTGATGTGGGCGCGCGACGGGGTGCAGGAAAGCCAGATGCGCAAGCTCAAGATCGGCCAGATCCCGTTCGAAGGCAGCCTCGACCTGCACGGCATGAGCGTGGAAAAAGCCCGGGAAACTCTGTGGGCCTTTCTCGCCGAAGCGACCAGATTTGAAATCCGCTGCGTACGCGTGACCCACGGAAAGGCTGTGCGGCTGGACGGCAAGCGGCCGATGATCAAAAGCCACGTCAACACCTGGCTGCGCCAGCATGCGCAGGTCCTCGGATTCTGCTCCTGCCAGGCAAAACACGGCGGCGCCGGCGCGGTTTACGTGATGCTCAAACGCACCATGATGGAAGGCCGCGACGAATAATCGCGTCACACCGAACTTGCAGGGTTGTGTCCGCCGCCGTACCCTTGCCGCTTGCGAAAATCCCCCCACAGGTAGTTTCATGTCCCTGGAACAGAATTACACCGCGATTCTCGGCCAACTGGGCGAGGACGTCTCCCGCGAGGGCCTGCTCGACACGCCAAAGCGTGCCGCCAAAGCCATGCAGTACCTCTGCCGCGGTTATGAACAGACGCTCGAAGAGGTCACCAACGGTGCCCTGTTCAGCTCCGACAACAGCGAAATGGTGCTGGTCAAGGACATCGAGCTGTATTCGTTGTGCGAACACCATCTGCTGCCGTTCATCGGCAAGGCGCATGTGGCCTACATCCCGAGCGGCAAGGTGCTGGGCCTGTCCAAGGTGGCGCGGATCGTCGACATGTACGCTCGCCGCCTGCAGATTCAGGAAAACCTGAGCCGCCAGATCGCCGATGCCGTGTTGCAGGTGACCGGGGCGCTGGGCGTGGCCGTGGTGATCGAGGCCAAGCACATGTGCATGATGATGCGCGGTGTCGAGAAGCAGAACTCATCGATGATCACCTCGGTGATGCTCGGTGAATTCCGCGAAAACGCCGCGACCCGCAGCGAATTCCTCAGCCTCATCAAGTAATTCGCCGCGGCAGAAAAAACCGGCTTTCATCGCCGGTTTTTTTTCGTCCGTGAAAAATCGGGTAAGCTGCGCGCCTTTCTCAATTCGCACCGTGAGGCTTTCAACGTGTTCGTCAAAGCGCTTCGTGTCGGCCTCGGCCAACTGGTTATCTTCATCGACTTCATCACCCGCCCGGGCAAGAAACAGCGCCCTGCCGCTGCTCAGGCGCAAGTCGACGCTGCCGCCAAGGATCTGACCCTGTATCAGTTCCATGCCTGCCCGTTCTGCGTGAAGACCCGTCGCACCCTGCGTCGCCTGAATGTGCCGGTGGCGCTCAAAGACGCCAAGAACAACGAGCGGGACCGCCAGACCCTGCTGGAACAGGGTGGCCGGATCAAAGTGCCTTGCCTGCGCATCGAAGAGAATGGCCAGACCACCTGGATGTATGAGTCCAAGGTGATCATTGATTATCTGGACAAGCGCTTCGCTGCGGTCTGATGGTTGGGCGGAGTTGCTGATGGCCCCATCGCTGGCAAGCCAGCTCCCACATTGATCTGTGGCGTTAAAAAAAACCTGTGGGAGCTGGCTTGCCAGCGATGAGGCCCTCCCAGGCACCAAAAATCCCAGACAAAAATAAACCGGCCCTCAAGCCGGTTTTTTTACGCAGCTTTATCGAGCTGTGCCTTGCGCACAACCGCCGCCAATCGCTTGAGCCCTTCATCCAGTCGCGCCGGGTCGATGTGGCTGAAATTCAGGCGCAGATGCCCTGGGTGGTTATCCGGATCCGGGAAAAACGGCTCACCGGGCATGAACGCCACATCGTTGGCCAAGGCATCGTTGAGTAATGTTCGCGTGTCCAGCGGTTGCTTCAGTGTCAGCCAGAAAAACAGCCCGCCCTGCGGCGTTTCCCACTCGGCCAGGTCGGCAAAATGCTTTTCCAGCGCCGCCTGAAAGTCATCGCGCCGCTGCCGGTAAAACCCGCGCAGCTCGCTCAAATGCTGCTGATACTTGTCGCTGCCGATCCATTGCAGTGCCTGCCATTGGCCGATGCGATTGGTGTGCAGGTCGGCGGACTGCTTGAGTTTCAGCAGATGTGGAAACAGGTCGGGGCTGGCAATCAGATAGCCGACGCGTAACCCCGGCAGCAGGGTTTTCGACACGGTGCCGGTGTAGATCCAGCTGGCGCTTTGCAAGCGGCCGGCGATCGGTCTGGCGCTGGCGCCGTCGAACGTCAGCTCGCGGTAGGGCTCGTCTTCGATCAGCGTCACGCCAAATTCATCGAGCAACGCGGCGACGGCGGCACGCTTGGCTTCGCTGTAGCGCACGGCGGACGGGTTCTGAAAGGTCGGGATCAGATAGATGAACGCGGGACGATGCTGCTGCAGGCGCTCGCGCAACTGCACCAGATTCGGGCCGTCGACCTCTTGCGCGACGGTCAGGCAATCGGCGCCGAACAGCTGGAAAATCTGCAGCGCGGCGAGGTAGGTCGGCGCTTCGAGCAAAATCTCCGTGCCTTTGTCGATGTACAGCTTCGCCGCCAGATCGAGAGTTTGCTGCGAACCGCTGACCACCAGCACCTGACTCGCCTGGCACTCCAGCCCGAGCGCCCTCGCCTGCCCCGCCAACGCTTCACGCAACGCCGGTTCGCCTTCGCTCATGCCGTACTGGCCGAGCGACAGCGGCATGTCGGCCCACTCGACTTTCGGCAGCATGGCCTCGGCGGGCAAGCCACCGGCAAACGACATCACCTCGGGCCGCTGAGCGGCAGCGAGAATTTCGCGGATCAAAGAACTTTTAAGGCGCGTGACACGTTCGGAAAAAGCCATGGAAGTCACCGGTAGCGAGGCGTAAGGAAAATGAGTCAAACTGATTGACTGAAATTACGCCAACGCCAACGAGTACGTCAACATGCTTGACCTTAAAAACCCGATCAGCCAACAGCACGCCATGGAAGCGTTTTTCTTCGGCTATCAGGCGTTCACTGCCAAGGCAGACGAAATGCTCGAACGCCGCGGCCTGTCGCGGGTGCATCAGCGCATCGTGTTTTTCATCGCCCGTTACCCGAATCTGAGCGTGAAGGAATTGCTCGCACTGCTCGGCGTGAGCAAACAGGCGCTGAACATGCCGTTGCGCCAGTTGCAGGAAATGCATTTGGTCGACAGCGTGGCGTCGCAGACCGACAAGCGAAAACGCCTGCTGGAATTGACTGCCGAAGGCGCGAAGTTCGAGCAGGCGCTGCGCCGCGAACAGGTGAAATTGCTCGAGCGGGTGTTTGCCGAGGCTGGCGAGGCGGCAGTGAACGGCTGGCTGGCGGTGAATGTGGCGCTGGGCAAGAGCCAGGCAGCTCTCGATTGATTGTTCGGGCCTCATCGCTGGCAAGCCAGCTCCCACAATGATCAGGGGCGTACACAGATATGAAGAAACCCACGAATCCTGTGGGAGCTGGCTTGCCAGCGATGGGGCCCTGAAGGGCCATATATCCCTATCACTGGAAAACTGAAGACAAAACCAAAAACAATATTTGCTTTATTTGTACACAAAAGCATAATCCACAGCGTGCGAGTTCCTGACCGCATGGTCAACAAATTCGCGTATGCCTCAAAGGGCCGCTGCCACCCCTCATGGGTCCGGCCCTGGAAATAACAATAAAACTCTTGAGGAGTACTCGCTGTGGAAAGCCGCAAATCCGAAGCATCGCCGCTGGATCTCTCGCCGCCCTTACGCACTGGCCTGCTGGAGCGTCTGTTTAAACTCAGCTTGCATGGCACCACGGTGAAGACCGAGCTAATTGCTGGTCTGACAACCTTCATCACCATGGCTTACATCATTTTCGTCAACCCGAACATCATGGCCGATGCCGGGATCGATCACGGTGCAGCCTTCGTCGCCACGTGCATCGCCGCCGCGCTGGGCTGCCTGTTGATGGGCCTCTATGCGAACTGGCCGGTGGGCCTGGCGCCGGGCATGGGCCTCAACGCATTCTTCACCTACACCGTGGTCGGGACCATGGGCTACAACTGGGAGACCGCACTGGGCGCGGTGTTCGTTTCCGGTGTGCTGTTCATGATCCTGACGTTCTCGCGGATTCGCGAATGGCTGCTCAACAGCATCCCGGTCAGCCTGCGCTTCGCGATGGGCGCCGGCGTCGGTCTGTTTCTCGGGCTGATCGGTTTGAAAACCGCTGGCATCGTCGTTGATAGCCCGGCCACCCTGATCAAGCTTGGCTCGCTGCGCGAACCCGGCCCGCTGCTCGCCGCGATCTGCTTTCTGATGATCGCGATTCTCAGCTATCACAAAGTCTTCGGCGCCATTCTCATCAGCATCATCACCGTCACCCTCGCCGGTTGGGGGCTGGGCATCGTGCATTACGAAGGGATCATGTCGACCCCGCCAAGCCTGGCGCCGACCTGGATGGCCATGAACGTTGCCGGCGTGTTCAACGTCAGCATGATCAGCGTGGTCCTCGCCTTCCTGTTCGTGCACATGTTCGACACCGCCGGCACGCTGATGGGTGTCGCCCAGCGCGCCAATCTGGTCAACCCTGACGGCCGCATCGAAAACCTCTCCCGCGCGATGAAGGCCGACAGCGCCTCCAGCGTTTTCGGCGCTGTGGTCGGTGTTCCGCCGGTGACCAGTTACGTGGAAAGTGCCGCAGGTGTGGCCGCGGGTGGTCGGACTGGTCTTACCGCCGTGACCGTAGGTGTGCTATTTATAGCGGCGATGTTTTTCGCACCTCTGGCCGGCATGATTCCCGCGTATGCCACCGCCGGTGCATTGATCTACGTCGCGATGCTGATGATGGGTGGCATGGCCCATATCGAATGGGATGAGGCCACTGATGCGATTCCGGCCATCGTCACCGCGATCATGATGCCGCTGACCTTTTCGGTCGCCGACGGCATCGCACTGGGCTTCATCACCTACGTGGCGTTGAAGGCCGGGACCGGCAAGTACAAGGAAATCTCCGTCAGTCTGTGGGTGCTCTGCGCGATCTTCATCGCCAAGTTCATCTTCCTCTAAGCGCTGCGCGGTCCGGTTTCCAGACAGCCCCACCCTCACCGGTGGGGCTTTTGCACATTCATGAATACAACAAAAAGGAGCAACAAGATGAGTCTGGAAACCTGGCTGCTGTTCAGCGGCGCTGCGTTGGTGGTGATCCTCATTCCGGGGCCGCTGTCGTTGTTGATGATCAGCAACAGCCTGAACTACGGATTGCGCCGTTCCTACCCGGCGTTTTTAGGCGGTGTCACGGCCTCGATCTGCCTGCTCAGCGCATCGGCCCTGGGCCTGGGTGCATTGTTGCTCGCTTCCGAGCAATTGTTCAGTGCACTGAAAATCGTCGGCGCGCTGTATCTGTTCTACCTCGCCTGGCAGAGCTGGCAACAGTCGCGTCAGCCGTCGGTCGGTGCCGACGTTCCGCAAGCCGCGCCGGTGCCGCGCTTTCGCGCACTGTTCACCCGCGCCTTCGTGCTGGGCGCCAGCAATCCAAAAGACATCCTGTTTTTTGCCGCGTTCCTGCCGCAGTTCCTCAGCGCCGAGCAGCCATTTCTGCCGCAACTGCTGGTGATGATCGCCACCTGGACCGTGCTGGACCTGTTGTGCAAACTGGCCTACGGCCTCGGTGCCCATGGCGCGGCCCGGTACCTGCGCAGCGGCAAAGGGCAAAGCTGGTTCAACCGCATCAGCGCCGGGCTGTTCGGTGGTGCCGGGGCAGCCTCGTTGCTCAGCAGTCACTGAAAAAGGTTTGATCCGTTGGTTCATTATGAATCAACTAATGGCACCGTCTGACTTGAGAGATTTCCGTCAGACGGCGACCCCAACTTGAAAGCCCCGCCGCAAACATCACCGGGATGATGCGCAATACACCGCAACAACCCATTGATGTACACCATTTGAACACTCCCCTTATTATCCCGGCCTGTTTTAACAACAACCCGCCAGGACAAGGAAGTTCAAATGGCCACTCTGATAAGCGAAGCCTCGATTCAATTAGATCCGGTCGTGATCAACGACATGAAGTTCGAGAAAAACGCACATGATGCTTCGACAATTGATTTCGATAACGCTGCAGATACTGCACCGGACACTTCCCGCAAAAACAAAACTGGCCAATTGAAGGTCAACGACACGGTCTTCGGCCCGCTACAAATCGGCGAAATTTCGATAACACGGGCTTCCCTCGATGCTTTGGGCGCAACCATTGACGGAAAACCGTTGAACGGTGAAAACACCTTCTTCCGCACGCCCAAGCGATCGTTCATCAACTCGTTGCAGTTCAACGCCAGCGCCGTAGAGCGTTGCATGAAGGCTTCGAGCGGCAACGACGTATACCTGCTACCGAATCTGCTCTTTGACATGGCCAGTCGCCGCCCTCTCACGGCGCCACGAATGATCCGTGAAGTCACGCAAAGCGAAGCCGGCCCTGGCAACTATCGCAACAAAATCGAGCAACTTCTTACCCGCGCACAAAACCTCGATTTGCAACATACCCAACTCCCGAAAAATACCGGCCGCTGGGCTGCCGCAACAAAATCCTATCTGACCGTTGGCTCAAGCGTCGGCCTTCAAGCGTTCGGCATATACGCGGGATTGCGCGGCGTGATCGCTGCAATCAAAGCGGGCGACACCTCGGAAGTGGTAATAAACAGTGTCGGGATTGCTTCGGAAATCGGTTCCATTGCGATTGATATTGGCGTCAGCAAGATTGCCACCGAGATGTTGACCGCCGGGCAGACCGTTTTCCGCGACTTTGCCAAAACCCGATTTGCGCTCAGGCTGGGTCGCTCCGGGGGGTTGATTGGCGGCGCCCTGACCTTGCCTTTCGATATCTTCACAGCGGTCCGCTCGCTGAACGCTGCCAGTCATGCCACCGGAAAAGAAGCCATTGATCATTACGTCAGCGCCGGTTTGAGCATCACCAGCGCCGCCATGACCGTCATCCTGGGAACGGCAGCGATGGCCGGCTTGCCCTTCGTGGGGCCTGCGGGACTGTTGGCCGGCGCGTGCCTGGCCATCGGATCGCAGGTGTATGGGGCGGTACGCGTCGTCGAAGACATCGACGAATACATTGAACTGACGCTGGGCGAACGCTGGCGCTCCGGTTTTTTTACGTTCTGCATGATGGATGTCGAGCAAGGCGTCAAGGACCGCTACAACCAGGCCAAAACCTTGATCCAGCATTCGCAACAGCTCAAACACAAGGCGCGCAGGCTGCTGGATACAGACCTGAAGGACACCACCGAAGCGGTCGTCAATGGCGCCTTCGCCGTTGATCTGGTGGCCACGCGCGTACGCAGGCGCAACTGGTGGACCAAGGTCGATTCCTGGGAAATGGAAAACGTCCCGGTGGTACGGGGAACAGATGACACGATCGACGCCCGTGATGGCGTTACCAAGGACACACCCGGCGCAGAGCTGGGCGTTGCCGGAGACGACAAGAGCATCTTGTGGTTTATCGGCGATGGCCGTGATTCGATCAAAGGCGTTGAGAAGAAACCCAACGTTTTCCATTACGGCTCTGGAACCAAGGACCTGACGGGCGGGGAAAAAGATGATCAGTTCGTGTTTGAGGATGCAGCAGAGGCGCTAAGAAAAAACATTGCTGAATCGGATTACTCAAAACTGAGAGGCGGCGCAGGTAATGACACGCTAACGCTCAACGGTCACAACTTCACGGACAAAGGCTATGACATAGACTTGCCCGCAGGCACGTTGCACATAAGAACGCCGGCCTCCAAGGTGGAGGATGGCGCAACCTACCAATTCCACAGCCTTGTGGAAAATATCGAAAATATTGACACCGTTCGCAGTGCTGCCAGCACTGTCAGGGGAAACGAGCACCGCAACATCATCAAGTCACGCGGCAGTGACACGATCAATGCGGGTGCCGGCAACGACCAGATACACATGCTGCATAAAGATGCAACCGCATCGGGTGAGGAAGGCGTCGATGAATATTTCGTCGATCACGTGGAAGGTCGTATCTGCATCATCGAAGACGGCGAGCAAGAAAGCAGCGTCGAATTGAACTGGCGTATTGGTTTGATTGAAAGCTGGCATATCGAAAACAACGCGCTGGTTATTACTTCCGGATTTGAGTTCTACGACAGACCAAAAAACCTGGTCATCATTCGCGATGTTTATAAAAAAGTAGACGGTATAACCCAACTGAAAAATGGCAAGCTTACTTTTCTGACCAAGGACGGCTATCAACTACGCCCGGACCTTCCCGAGACAATTGAAAGCGGAGCAAAAGTTGATATCGAAGTAGTAATCAGCAAACACGGAAGCCCGGCGCGACCGATTATCCTTTATTCACCCGAATGCTGGACGATGGATCAGCGCGAAACTCAGTATTACGTGCCCCGCGCGATGCAAAGCATCGCATTCTATGCCGTCGAAAGACCCAACGTGGTTACCAGCATTCATCTGGACTACGCCAGCAGCGAATTGAGCAAGGTCGAAGCGCATTTTTTTGCGCGTGAGTCGGAAAAATATAAAGACCTGATAGCCGGTTGTGATCTGACGTATCACTTCGGCAAAACGCACATCACACTTAAATATTTTGCCCAAGCGCGAGGTGGTTCTGATCCCAGAAACATGATCAAGATCTTGCGCACCATGGCCGCGCGTCCCAGCCATAAATATTTGCTGATATTCAGTGACGGCGTTGCCCTGAACGCTGAGCTCACGCCGGAAACGGATGCCGCGCCTGCCGATGCCAACTATCAGGCGACAGAATTCCTGCACTGGACCACCCCTATCCATCTGCCTCTCGAGTTTCGAAAGAAGCAATTTGACTATGAGTTGCCAACGAATGAAGCGTACAAGCTCGGTGCTTTGAATGCCTGCGCCACGCTTAGCTCGTTGCCCCGTCAAACCGCGATGGAAACTCTGGAAGGTCGAGGGGCAACCTATCTGGTGCATCTGGCTGCCGCCATGACCATCAGACTTTCCACGCCTGGCGCAATGGCCGATGCCGAACTCAGGCTGCCTTACTCATCGACCTGGGAAATCGATGCGACAGCATTGGGAACGGTCGAGGTGAGCCTGGAAAACAATCAGTTGCTGATCGGCAATTGCACGGTGCACCTGCCCGTTTACGGCAGTGAAGATCTGATCGATCAAATCCGCGTGATCACCGAAAAAGGCGTCGTGCATGTCGTGGATCTTTCATTTGACCGGGTCTATGAAGACGGCCTCGATGCGCGCTATTTCGAAGCACCCGACCCGACCCGGCCCTTGCCAAAAGCCTTCGCATCGATGGCCGGTCGGCAAGTAAAAGTGCGCAATATCGCCTTCGCCGACAATTGGCCCGGCGCATTCAGTTACAGCTTTGCCACATTTGACTGGATCCTGCGCAGCGACAAATCCCGTGTCGAATATTCCGCATTGCGAGTGCTCAATCAATGCGGCCATCAGGATGCGCAAATTTTCAATCCGCCGTTGATCAACGTCCCGCCGGCGTAACGTCTTACACAGTGTCCACCACTGATCTTTTGCGCACTCTGCAGTTGAAGTAAGCGAACTTCGTCAGCACTTCCCGGGCCTTGGCCTTACGGGATGTAAACGGGTGCGCCTGAACAATACGGCGAGCGGCTGATTGCGCTCGTTCTCACCCTCATTGAGTAGTTGTATATGGCCAAGCCACCGAAAAGAATTGCTGTGACAAAAACTGACGATATCACCGTGACCACGCGGGCCGAGCCGTTGAATTCAGGTACAGGCACCCGCGGGCGTACCCACCTGCCCGATCCCCTTGCCTCCGCTATCGATTCGGCCACGGCATTGCCCGACGCGTCAGTCACCGACCGTTCGGCAATCACCGTGCGCGTGATGCCGGAGTCAGCCAGCGATACCGGAAATGGCGCGCGCAATGCAGTCGCCTGGCCGCAGGAACGTTTGCATGAGCTAACGCCGATCGGTGATGACAGCGGGCTGTTTACCGGGCCCGATCAACGCACCTACGCGCAACTCGGCAGCGCCGGCCGTTTTCTCGTCGAGCAGAATCCTCGCGGCAATTATTACGTGCCCATGACTTTCGCCCCCGGCGTGCCCGGCCCACTGCTGACGCGGATCGAGGGCCAGGCCAGTTGGTCCATTCATCGTCCCGGCGTCCCCACCGGCGCCCCGGCTCCTTCGCATCAGCTCAGCTACCTCTCAGCGGATGACGCCAATACCCTGACCAAAGCCGAACTTTCAACGAGTGGCATCCGCTACAACAAGCTCAAGCAAGCGTTCGTCGATACCGCAGAAGGCACGGTGATGGTGCGTAAAGATCCGCAAGGCGAGTACCGACACGCCTCGGCGGTAACAAGACATTCCTCCGATATCGTGTTCGAGCCGATCCCCGGCACGCTGCTTTGGCGACCCAAAGCACTGCAGACACTCGCCACCGGCACTCCGCCAGCCGCTGCGTCTCGGCGTGGCGCAGAATCGGCCGAGCCGGCCGCCGGCCCGAGCAAACGAGCGCGGCCAGAAGCGAGCGAACAACCGTTTGCGGCTGCGCTTGACGCCAACGTACCGACCGCGCAAACGCCATTCTTCTGGTTACCGTGGGGACATTTGAACAAACCACCGGCGGTGGAATCGATCCAGCTTGGCTGGTTTCATTATCCAATCGTGCCCGTCGGCTCCAACCGCACCCCCAAAGTCTATTTTGTGCAACACCCCGACTTTGTTCCGGGGCGCTTCGATGCGTTTGAGAAGATGCTGCGCACCGCGCCGTCATTGCAACCGGTCGCCACGTTTCGCATCGGTAACGACCCCGGCGAAGTCCATCCTGGAAAACGCTTTTTCGAAGAGCCCATCGCGCAATCGGTTGCCAATACCTTTACGGACTTTTCCGCAGCCACGGCATGGGCCGTCGCGCGAAAGCTGTTTGAACTGGCAGACAACTCGGCCGTCATTACCGGCACCGGTCTGGTGAACATTCAGGCGGTGCTGCACCAGTGGAAGCAAAAGCCCTTTCCCACCGCTCCGGCCTATGCCGACCCGTTGAACATGCTGGCGGTGGCGCCCTCAATCGATATCAACGGCAAAAAGCTCATCCCCATGCCCTCGCAGTCCGACAGCGAGCTGCAACGGCTGAGTTTTGACCCGCTGCGCTTTCCAGTCGAATGGAATCATTACAAGACCTACCCCAGCGATCTGAACCTCAGGCGTTTGCTTGGCGCCCTGTTGGTACGCAGTGGCTACGACATCTTCCCGCTGACGCATGACCATCACAGGCCAACCCTGGTGTTCAGGCGCCAGCCCCATGATCAGGTGTATTTCCTGAAACTGGGCTCGGTTGACCACGTCGGCCTGTCCCACACGCCGGGCAATGAACTGGCAGATCCGCATCTGCCGGCGAGGATTGGCGACGACGCGTTTCGCACCCTGACCGCCGCAACGGCAGACAACAAAGTGACCTGGCTCATCGGCGGCGTATTGAAGGTCGATTCCAATCCGGACTCGGTGTTCATCATCAGAGATCGGTAAACCCGGCCTGCCTGCGCTCGCCGGATTTTTCAGCGAGCGCAGGCTGTTCACGAATCACGTAACAACCCGCAGCAATCGGCCTCTGCTCAATACATATGTACCGCACGCCGGGCCAGACGTTTGCCGACCATGGCATCTTCACGCCAACACATCGGGCAAGCGCGCGGTTGCGCATCAGCACAGCGAAGCAGCCTCCCGAGTTTACGGCCAACCCTGCCCAGCCTTGCAACGAGCAATCAAATGGCCAAACCGCCGAAAAAAATCCCTCGCCCGACATCGCCCGAAACGCCGGCGACATTGCCACATCCCCTGCCTGATCAACCGGCCACATCCACGGCTGACACGGGGGCCAATCCGGATCCGAACAACCCGCAAACCTTGCCGGGTGCACCCGCGCCCCGCCCCAGTGTCATCATCAGCCCCGCACCGGCCAGCCGCACCGTAGCGAGTACAGCGCGGGTGACTGACTCGCTGGCGATAAATCCTGTACATAACGAACCGTTTGCATTGGCCGGCACCTCAAGCGATGAGCGGTTCTCGCCGCCGGCATACATCAATCCCGCATCCGTCCTGCTACTTAAACGCAAGGCAAACGGCACCGAAGGTTTTCTGTACGACAAGCGCAACAAAACTTATGTCGAGCTGCCTGAGGGCGTCGTCATGGTGGGCAGAAGCGCGGATGGCTGGCGACAAACCTTCGCAGGTGAATCGACGCCGACCGGCCAGCGAGTCGAGCAGATTCCCGGGAGCACGCTCTGGCGTGAGGTCGACTCGTCGCGGCAAGCCACTGATCCGTGGGTCGACCCGCTGTTCGCTGAGTCCGCGCACGTCCTGGCGGTACCGGCCAGGCGTATTTCTGCGCAAGAGCAAGCCCTTGCGGCGAGCGATACACGCGCTTTGGTGGCGGATCTCGTCTCGCGCCAGGATACCGCTCTGGATCTTTCAACTGCGCTATGGAAAAACTGGGGCCGAACCACACGACCCGAATCAGGCGAGTCGATCGAAATAGGCGGTTTGCATTACCGGATCGTCGCCCAGAGCCTGGGAGCCGACAGCGGTCTGGTCTATCTGCAGCACCCCGGTTTTTCGCCGGGCCGATATGACGCATTCGAAGACATGTTGCGTCATGCCCCCTCGCGCCAACCAAAATGGGCCCTGAAACGGGATGGCCTGTGGAGAGTGCTCGACGATCACCCGCCGTTCGCGATGCCCCAGGCCCAATACGTTTCCACGGCCTTCAAGCACCTTTCGGACCCGTCGATCGACAACCTTGCCAGAGCGGTATTTGATCGCGTATCGCTGCCGGACGGCATAACGGGCGACGGCTTGTCAGTCATGACCCTGACCTACCGCTACTGGCTCGACAAGGTCAACCATGAAGCCCCAGGCCTTGGCCTGAGCGACCCGCTGCTGATGTTGCCGACACTGTCGACGTTGCCCGGCAACCTGACAGGCGGCAGATTACTGGCGTTACCCGCGCCTGACGTGAACCTGCTGCAGCGCCTGGATTTCGAGCCGAAGAAATTTCCACAGCAATGGGACGCCTATACGGCGGCGCCTACTCCGGCAAATTTGCGCGCATTGTTTGCACACATCCTGCAGGACAACGGTTACACCGTTACGCCGTCCCCGCGTCAGCTCGAAGAAAACGCGGTGGTTTTCAGCCCACCGAACATTGCCGCACTGTTCATCCTGAAACTGCCACCCGTCAGCGGCGACTATGTTGCGCGTTATACCGCCCCTGGCTCGAATTTCACCAATCCGCAATTCCTGGCGCTGCTCAATTCCCAGAACAAACAGGCACTGAAGCGCTTCCTGGATCAAACCGAAGTGGCCTATCTGGTGGGCGGCATACAGTACCTGTCCGCCGACCATCCAACGCTTTTCATTGTGCGAGAAGGTTGAAACACAGCCAGAGCCACGGCGGTGATGCGCATTTCTGCAGCGCAAGCACTGCCATCCACACGTCGCTCCACAAGGGATACTCTCAATGGTCAAGCCACCAAGCCGCGGGGCGGGAATCATTCCGTCCGATACTCTGCCAACATCGCAACGCCCCAAAACCGCCGCGTCCGACAGCGTCCGCTCCGGTTCCGCCGATTTACCCGTCGGACTCACCGACGCATACAACGCCCACCTGTTCCCCGCCGGAAAACCGAGCGCGCCTGCTTATCCGGCCTCGGTACAGATCAGTGAAATTACGCCGCTTCCACCTGGCGCGGTCCAGATCAACAGACACGGCTTTTCGCCAATTACGGCAATTGAATCGCCGTACGTCGATGCTCAGCGCATTGAGTCACAAACCCCGGTTTATCTGGCTGCGCAAGATGCCGCCCTGCTCACCTCCGCGCTCGATACGCAGGATGGGGTGCGCTATGACAAACATCGCAAAACCTATGTCGACACCGCGCTCGGAACCGTCCTGGTGCGCAAAAACAGCGCCGGTCAGTATCAACAGATTTTTGCAACGACGCGAAACGTTTCAACGGTGTTGTTCGAACGTATTCCCGGGACCCGACTGTGGCGATACCAACCGCGTGGCAGCGTACCTGCCGAAGAAACCGCAGACACCAGCCAGACACTCAGCGACAGTCTGCTCGCAGCCCATCCCGGGGCACTGAACTTGCCGTTCGGCCTCTGGCGAAACTGGGGCCGCCGTGTTCGCCCGGCGCTCGGGCAACACATCGAAATAGACGGACACTTCTATCAGATAGTGAAGCAAGACCTGAATGCGCACTCGCGACTGGTCTATCTGGAAAATCCGTTGTTCTCCCCGGCCCTGTACGACGCTTTCGAATACATGCTGCGGGATCACCCATCGCTGCAACCCAAATATGCCGTACTGAGCAATAACCAGTGGACGGTACTCGACAGCGTCGTCCCGTTTGAAATGCCGATCACCCAATACATCGCCCGAACCTTCAAATCGCTGGCAGACCGCTCCGTCAGCGCACTGGCCCGGGCGATCTTCAATCATGCCAGTGATTCCGAGATCATCACCGGTACAGGCTTGGCATCGCTCAACCAGGTCTTGCGCTATTGGACCCACCGGCATCTGCACAAAGCACCGCAAGGGCAACTGGCCGAGCCGTTGTTGATGTTGCGCCGGCCGCTCGCGATATCCGGCATGCAGTCCCTGCCCTCGACGCCAGATTATGGTTTGCCGCGACTGGACTTCGACCCCGGGCGCTTCGCTCATCACTGGGACCGCTTCGCCAGCCAGCCTTCGACGGCCCGATTGCATAAACTGTTCAGCGAGGTGCTGGCCGATGAAGGCTACGTCATCGAACGCACCGCACCGCCAGGGTCACGCCATGAACTGCGCTTTCATCGGCATGGCATCGATCAGGCATTTGCGCTGAAGGTTTATCCGGTCAACGCGCTCGAGGATACCGCACAGGTGCCGAGCGTCAGCGAGACGGAGCAGGCGCGTGCCGAGGCCAGCGACACACGCGAAGCGGTCTGGTTGCGCGGCGGCATACAAGTGGACGCGTTGGGGCAGACGACGTTGTTTATCGTCAGAGAAAATTGAGGGGGCCGCCAGACGAAAAAAAGCCCGCAGTGTGAGCGGGCGAAAGACCAAAGAAGCTATATGCGCAGTCGCTTCCCGGCAGGGGCAGCTGCTTGGGGGGATCAGCTGCCCCGATAGGTGGAATAGCTATAAGGCGAAATCAGCAACGGCACGTGGTAGTGCTCCTGCTCGGCAGAGATACCGAAACGCAGCACCACCACATCCAGAAACGCCGGCTCCGGCAACTGGACGCCACGGGCGCGGTAGTAATCGCCCGCATGGAACTGAACCTGATAAACCCCGGTGCGATAGTCATCGCCTTGCAGCAGCGGTGCATCGACCCGGCCGTCGCTGTTGGTGACCGCACTGGCGACCAATTCCAGTTGCGAACCTTCAACGCGGTACAGCTCGACCTTGATCGAACTGCCCGGGCAACCGTGTGCAGCGTCCAAAACGTGAGTAGTCAAACGTCCCATTGATTCTGCGCGCCTGCCTGCGTGGAGCAGTCAGACTTCGCGCCTCCCGAAGTCAGTTGAAAAGGAGACCGCACCGATTCGGAGCACGAAACGCTGCGGCGAGCGACTGATTAAGACACTTTTCAAAAAAATTGTACACAATAAAAACGACATTTTTCTTGCCACCCCCGCCATCCGGGGGTTTCCTCCGGATTAACCGGCGATACGCCTATTCATTGCGCCTTCCGTGCAATAGCTGACGGGGCAGGCAGGTTTCTTGCAGGCTCACGCCATTATCAGGAAAAGATGACAGTCGGCGAAAAATGCGAAAATTCAGGCTTACAAAATGTAAATAAAGTTGTATACAATCAGCCCATCGCTGTGACGCCAGCCTGTTCCCTCACCGCCAGGCCGCCACACCCTCTGTCAACGTATAAGAAGGAAGACTGCAGTGAGCGCTGACTACCCACGCGACCTGATCGGTTACGGCAGTAACCCTCCTCACCCACACTGGCCGGGCAATGCCCGCATCGCCTTGTCCTTCGTGCTCAATTACGAAGAAGGTGGCGAGCGCAATATTCTCCACGGAGACAAGGAATCCGAAGCGTTCCTGTCTGAAATGGTCGCCGCGCAGCCGCTGCAAGGCGCGCGCAACATGAGCATGGAATCGCTTTACGAGTATGGCAGCCGTGCCGGCGTCTGGCGCATTCTGAAACTGTTCAAGGAATTCGACATTCCGCTGACCATTTTCGCCGTGGCCATGGCCGCTCAGCGTCACCCGGATGTGATCCGCGCGATGGTCGAGGCCGGCCACGAAATCTGCAGCCACGGCTACCGCTGGATCGACTACCAGTACATGGACGAAGCGCAGGAACGCGAGCACATGCTCGAAGCGATCCGCATCCTCACCGAACTGACCGGCGAGCGCCCGCTCGGCTGGTACACCGGTCGCACCGGGCCTAATACCCGTCGGCTGGTGATGGAGGAAGGTGGTTTCCTCTACGACTGCGACACCTACGACGACGACCTGCCCTACTGGGAACCGAACAACCCGACGGGCAAGCCGCACCTGGTGATTCCGTATACCCTCGACACCAACGACATGCGCTTCACCCAGGTGCAGGGATTCAACAAGGGCGACGACTTCTTCGAATACCTCAAAGACGCGTTCGATGTGCTTTACGCCGAAGGTGCCGAAGCACCGAAAATGCTTTCGATCGGTCTGCACTGCCGGCTGATCGGCCGTCCCGGTCGCCTCGCTTCGCTCAAGCGCTTTATCGAATACGCCAAAAGTCATGAACAGGTGTGGTTCAGCCGTCGCGTCGACATCGCGCGCCACTGGCATGAAACCCACCCGTACCAAGAGGCCGCCCAATGAGCCGCTTTCAAACCCTGCAACCGTCGACCCTGAGCCGCGACGCTTTCGTCAAAGCCTTCGCCGACATCTACGAACATTCGCCATGGGTGGCCGAGAAGGCCTACGACCTGGGTGCGGACACCTCGATCGACGAGATCGAGACCCTGCACCAGCGCATGAGCGACATCCTGTTGAGCGCCGATCACGCCAGTCAGCTGGCACTGATCAACGCTCACCCGGACCTGGCCGGCAAAGCCGCCGTCCAGGGCCAACTGACCGAAGCCAGCACCAATGAACAGGCTGGCGCCGGTATTCACCAATGCACGGCCGAAGAGTTCCAGCGCTTCACCGAGCTGAACGACGCCTACAAGGCCAAGTTCAAGTTTCCCTTCATCATGGCGGTAAAAGGCAGCAACCGGCATCAGATCCTCGCGGCGTTCGAAACGCGCATCAACCATTCGGTGGAAGCCGAGTTCAAATGCGCGCTGGCGGAGATCAACAAGATTGCCCTGTTCCGTTTACTGACTCTTTAGCAAGCCTGGCCCGAGCGTGAATGAACGCGTAAACGCCCAGGGCCCTGCAAGCATCCCCAGCCACTTATTCAAAGGCAGACAAGAAGAATGAAAGCTTACGCCGTACCTTTCGAAAAATACGTCAACCTGGCCGACGCCCGTCTGGGCACCAAGATCATTTCGGTCACCGATGACTGGTTCGCAGACGCCAATCGTCTGTTTCAGCCGACCCCGGCCGTATGGAAGGAGGGCGTGTTCGATGACAACGGCAAGTGGATGGACGGCTGGGAGTCGCGCCGCAAGCGCTTCGAAGGTTTCGACAGCGCAGTGATCCGCCTCGGCGTACCGGGCTCGATCAAAGGCATCGACATCGACACCTCATTCTTCACCGGCAACTACCCGCCGTCGGCCTCGCTGGAAGCCTGCTTCCTGGCCTCGGGCGAGCCGGATGAAAACACTCAATGGACTGAAGTGCTGTCGGCCGTCGAGCTGCAGGGCAACAGCCACCACTATCATGAAATCAGCAACGACCAGGCGTTCAGCCACCTGCGCTTCAACATCTACCCGGACGGCGGTGTTGCGCGCCTGCGTGTGTACGGCGTTCCGTTCCGCGACTGGTCGGCGGTTGGCGACAACGAGCAAGTCGACCTGGCAGCAGCCCTCAACGGTGGCCGCGCCCTCGCCTGCTCCGACGAACACTTCGGCCGCATGAGCAACATCCTCAACCCGGGCCGTGGCATCAACATGGGCGACGGCTGGGAAACCGCACGTCGCCGCACGCCGGGCAATGACTGGGTGATCGTCGCCCTGGGTCATCCGGGCGAAATCGAAAAAATCGTTGTCGACACCCTGCACTTCAAGGGCAACTACCCGGACACCTGCTCGATCCAGGGCGCGTTCGTCAAGGGCGGCACCGACAGCCAGATCGAAACCCAGTCGCTGTTCTGGCGCGAACTGCTGCCAAGCCAGAAGCTGGAAATGCACGCCGAACACACCTTCGTCGAGCAGATCAAAGCGCTGGGCCCGATCACCCACATCCGCCTGAACGTGTTCCCGGATGGGGGCGTGAGTCGCCTGCGTGTACTGGGCAAGGTCGCTAAATAAGCGCTGAACCCATTCGCGAGCAGGCTCGCTCCCACAGGGGATTGCATTCCAAAGGTGGGAGCGAGCCTGCTCGCGAAGGCGTCAGAACAGTCAACACAGAATTCGGATAAGAAGAACAGCATGCGCACACTGACGATTGAACCGCTGACCAAAGAAGCCTTCGCCCCTTTCGGTGACGTGATCGAAACCGACGGCAGCGATCACTTCATGATCAACAACGGTTCGACCATGCGCTTCCACAAACTGGCGACGGTCGAAACCGCACAGCCTGAGGACAACGCGATCATCAGCATTTTCCGCGCCGATGCGCAGGACATGCCGCTGACCGTTTGCATGCTGGAACGCCATCCGCTGGGCAGCCAGGCTTTCATTCCGCTGCTCGGCAACCCCTTTCTGATCGTGGTCGCGCCACTTGGCGATGTACCTGTATCAGGCTTGGTCCGCGCCTTCGTCACCAACGGCAGGCAGGGCATCAATTACCATCGCGGCGTCTGGCACCACCCGGTGCTGACGATCGAAAAGCGGGATGACTTCCTGGTGGTTGATCGCAGTGGCACAGGCAATAACTGCGATGAGCATTTTTTCAAAGAGGATGAGCGTTTGATCCTCGCCCCCCACCAATAAGAGAAGGTCTGATCACTCGACAACAAGAGTGACAGGCGAGAGGTAAAGACTGTGGAAGCACATCTGTTGGAATGGCTGAACCTGAGCGTGCGCTGGGTTCACATGATCACTGGCGTGGCCTGGATCGGCGCGTCGTTCTACTTCGTCTGGCTGGAGAACAACCTCAACCGCGTCAACCCGAGAACCGGTCTGGCCGGTGATCTGTGGGCGATCCACGGCGGCGGCATCTACCACCTGGAAAAATACAAACTGGCCCCACCGTCCATGCCGGACAACCTGCACTGGTTCAAGTGGGAAGCCTATTTCACCTGGATGTCGGGGATCGCGCTGCTGTGCGTGGTGTTCTACTCCAATCCGACGCTCTACCTGCTCGCACCGGGCAGCACGCTGAGCGGTCCGGAAGGCGTGGCCATCGGTCTCGGCTCGCTGTTCGTCGGCTGGTTCATCTACTCCTTCCTCTGCGACTCGGCCCTGGGCAAACGCCCTGCCCTGCTCGGTTTCATTCTGTTCGTGCTGATCATCGGCGCGGCGTATGGCTTCAGCAAAGTGTTCAGCGGTCGCGGTGCGTACCTGCACGTCGGCGCGATCATCGGCACCATCATGGTCGGTAACGTGTTCCGCATCATCATGCCGGCACAACGCGCACTGGTTGCAGCCATCGCTGAGAACCGCACGCCGGACCCGGCGCTGCCGGCCAAAGGCCTGCTGCGTTCGCGACACAACAACTACTTCACCCTGCCGGTGCTGTTCATCATGATCAGCAACCACTTCCCGAGCACCTACGGCAGCCAGTACAACTGGTTGATCCTGGCCGGGATCGCGGTGTTGGCGGTGTTGGTGCGTCACTACTTCAATACCCGTCACGACAGCCACAAGTTCGCCTGGACGCTGCCGGTCGGCGCGGTGGGCATGATCTGCCTGGCTTACGTCACCGGTCCGATGCCAATGTCGAACGCACCGGAAGTGGCCAAGGCACCGGCGCAAATCGAGTACCAGCCATTGCCGGAAACGGCGCTGGGGGGTGGCGCAAAACCGGCTGAAGCGGCGCAACCTGCGGCACCTGCCGAGCCTGCTGCAGCACCGGCGCAAGCCGCCAATGCCGGTCCCGGTTTTGACAAAGTGCACCACGTGATTCAGGAACGTTGCACGGTTTGTCACTCGTCGAAGCCGACCAGCCCGTTGTTCAGCGCAGCGCCTGCCGGTGTGATCCTCGACACCCCCGAGCAGATCCGCCAGAACGCCGCGCGCATCCAGGCGCAAGCCATCACCACGCAGATCATGCCACTGGGCAACATCACTCAGATGACCCAGCAGGAACGTGACCTGATCGGTGCCTGGATTGCCCAGGGAGCGCAGACCAACTAAGCCGTAAAAGCATCGCTGGCAAGCCAGCTCCCACAAGGTTTTGCACTGCCTGTGTGGGAGCTGGCTTGCCAGCGATTGGCCGCAATGCGGTCAACCTGATGCAAAGAAACAGCTGCAAGCAACCCGGCAGCTGTTCAATCACAAGAATAAAAAGATCCGAGGTGTTGCATGTCCGAGCTGTCCAAAGCGCGCATCCCCGACGCACCCGCCATTCAGCGTTTGCCCCTTTTGCAACTGATCCTGGTCGGTCTGCAACATGTTCTGCTGATGTACGGTGGCGCCATCGCGGTGCCGCTGATCATCGGACAGGCCGCTGGCCTGAGTCGTGAAGAAATCGCCTTCCTGATCAACGCCGACCTGCTGGTCGCCGGCATCGCCACCATCGTGCAATCGCTGGGCATCGGCCCGATGGGCATTCGCATGCCGGTGATGATGGGCGCCAGTTTTGCGGCGGTCGGCAGCATGGTCGCCATGGCGGGCATGCCCGGCATTGGTCTGCAAGGGATCTTCGGCGCCACCATCGCCGCCGGTTTCTTCGGCATGCTGATCGCGCCGTTCATGTCCAAGGTCGTACGTTTCTTCCCGCCGCTGGTGACCGGCACGGTCATCACCTCGATCGGTTTATCGTTGTTTCCCGTGGCCGTGAACTGGGCCGGTGGTGGCGTCGACGCTGCGCAATTTGGCTCACCGATCTATCTGGCCATCGCCGCCCTGGTGCTGGCCACCATTCTGCTGGTGCACCGTTTCATGCGCGGTTTCTGGGTGAACATTTCCGTGCTGATAGGTATGTGCCTGGGCTACGTACTGTGCGGCGTGATCGGCATGGTCGACCTCAGCGGCATGGCCAGCGCGCCGTGGATTCAGTTCGTCACACCGCTGCATTTCGGCATGCCCAGATTCGAATTGGCGCCGATTCTGTCGATGTGTCTGGTGGTGGTGATCATCTTCGTCGAGTCGACCGGGATGTTCCTCGCGCTGGGCAAGATCACCGGTCAGGAAGTCTGCCCGCGCATGCTGCGGCGCGGCTTGCTGTGTGATGCCGGCGCGTCGTTCTTTGCCGGTTTTTTCAACACCTTCACCCACTCCTCGTTCGCGCAGAACATCGGCCTGGTGCAGATGACCGGCGTGCGTTGCCGCTCGGTGACCATCGTCGCCGGTGGGTTGCTGATCGTCCTCAGCCTGCTGCCAAAAGCGGCATTTCTGGTCGCGTCGATTCCGCCCGCGGTGCTCGGTGGCGCGGCGATCGCGATGTTCGGCATGGTCGCTGCGACCGGGATCAAGATTCTCCAGGAAGCCGACATCGGTGACCGGCGCAACCAGTTGCTGGTCGCGGTCAGCATCGGCATGGGTTTGATTCCGGTGGTGCGTCCGGAGTTCTTCGCCCACCTGCCAATGTGGATGAGCCCGATCACCCACAGCGGCATCGCCATGGCCACCCTCAGCGCGCTGACGCTGAACCTGTTGTTCAACATTCTCGGCGGCAAGGAGCGTGCGGCGATCAATGATTGCCATGCTCACTGAGCGCAACTGATTTTCCTTTGTGGGAGCGAGCCTGCTCGCGAAAGCGCTGTGTCATTCAACATTGATGGCGACTGACACGCCCTCCTCGCGAGCAGGCTCGCTCCCACAGAGACTGTGCAACACCCTGCCTCAACAATAAAAACAAGAGTGAGCAACCGATGATCCGCACGCAAACCAGCGTCATGTTGAGTGGCGGCCTGCTGGCCGCGAGTCAGGCCATGGCCGGCGATCTGCTGCTGTGGCAGACCAACAGCCTCAGCTATTTGTACGGCAAGAATTTCGCCATCAACCCGTCGATCCAGCAGACCGTGACCTTCGAGCACGCCGACCGCTGGAAATACGGCGACAACTTCCTGTTCGTCGACAAGATCTTCTACAACGGCAAGGAAGACGCCAACAAAGGCCCGCACGCCTTCTACGGCGAGTTCAGCCCGCGCCTGTCGTTCGGCAAGATCTTCGACCGCAAGATCGAGTTCGGCCCGATCAAGGACGTGCTGCTGGCGATGACCTACGAATATGGCGAAGGCGACAGCGAGGCCTACCTGATCGGCCCCGGCTTCGATCTGAAAGTGCCCGGTTTCAACTACGTCACGCTGAACCTCTATCGCCGCCAGACCGAAGGCCCGCGCCCCGGCGATGGCGTCTGGCAGATCACCCCCGCATGGTCTTACAGCATCCCGCTGGGCAACTCCGACGTGCTGATCGACGGCTACCTGGATTGGGTTGTCGACAATGACGAGAACTCGCGCGGCACCTACCACGCCAACCTGCACATCAATCCGCAGATCAAATACGACCTCGGCAAAGCGTTGGGCTGGAGCCAGAAGCAGCTGTATGTCGGCACTGAATACAGCTACTGGAAGAACAAGTACGGCATCGAAAACACCCACAACTTCGACACCAACCAGAACACCGCGAGCCTGCTGCTCAAGGTGCACTTCTAAGATGATCCGCAACCGTGCGCCCTGCCTGTCGTCGGTGCTCTGTTGCGGGGCACTTGAGACCTGGCCGTTGAGTCAGTATTCTCCGCGGCCTTCTGAATTCGGTCTAAAAAAAAGCCCGAATTTAATTTCTGACCGAAAAGCCAACTTATCCCGGCCGCGGTCAGTACCGAGGCATCCCGAAAACACGCGCAATCGACTGTTTTTCAGCAGCCGAGAGGGCGTTTTTTGTCTTTTCGAACGCCTTGGCTCAGCTCTTGCTAACAGCAATGAAGCTGACCGATCGGATGAATTTTGTAGCAACGAAAAAAGGCGCCACACCAGAGCGCCGATCTTAAAAAAACAAACGTGGAACACCTACTTTGGGAGCAACCGAATGAAACGTATGTGCACCAGCCTGATGCTTGCGGGATCGCTGCTGGCCGGGGGGCAGGCCATGGCCGACGGCCTCCTGCAGTGGCAGAACAACAGCCTGACCTATCTGTATGGCAAGGACTTCCAGGTCAACCCGCGCATCCAGCAGACCGTCACTTTCGAACACGCCGACGCGTGGACGTACGGCGACAACTTCTTCTTCCTCGACAAGATCTTCTACAACGGTGGCAAGGACTTCAGCAACGGTCCGAACACCTACTACGGTGAGTTCAGCCCGCGCATCTCGCTGGGCAAAGTGCTCGACCAGAAGATCGAGTTCGGCCCGATCAAAGACGTCCTGCTGGCGATGACTTACGAGTTCGGCGAAGGCGACACCGAGTCGTACCTGATCGGTCCAGGTTTCGACCTGGCGATTCCGGGCTTCGACTACTTCCAGTTGAACTTCTACCAGCGCCACACCCAAGGTGCTCGCGCCGGTGACAATGTCTGGCAGATAACTCCGGTCTGGTCCTACACCATCCCGGTTGGCAAGTCGGACATCCTGATCGACGGTTTCATGGACTGGGTCACCGACAACGACTCCAACTCCAAAGGCGATTACCACGCCAACCTGCACTTCAACCCACAGGTCAAATACGACCTGGGCAAAGCGCTGAGCTTTGGCGAGAAGCAGTTGTATGTCGGTGTGGAATACGACTACTGGAAAGACAAGTACGGGATCGACGACACCGGTGCGTTCAAGACCAATCAGAGCGTGACCAACTTCCTGGTGAAATTCCACTTCTGATGCAGCGGCGTCCTCACCGACGCCATCGCTGGCAAGCGAGCTCCCACAGGTTTCCATGTGTATTCAACAATTGTGAACGACACATGCCCCTGTGGGAGCTGGCTTGCCAGCGATAGCCGCACCGCAAAGGTCAGGCTGAAACCGCTTCGGTTATTCCCAAAAACCGGCACAGCTCCTCGCGCTTGGCCAGTGCATCCCTTCGCCCCAATTCAATCAACTCGCTGCAATACCCCGCCTCGAACAACAGATAACTCAACACCCCCGCCCCGCTCGTTTTGGTCGCCCCCGGCCCACGCAAGAACAACCGCAATGCCGCCGGCAATTCCTGACGATGGCGTGCGGCGATTTCATCGATCGGCTGGCTCGGCGCAATCACCAATACCTCGACCGGTGCCACACCCAACTCGCGAGTCGGCGTACCTTCTGGCAACAAGTGACTGAACTGGTTGAGGCGCTGCAGCAACTCGATGTCGCTTTCCAGACTGTCGATGAACGTGCTGTTGAGCATGTGCCCGCCGATCTGTGCCAGCGTCGGCTGTTGCCCGCTGTAATTGCGCACCAGCGGTTGCTGCGGATCGACTCCGCGCGGGTTGCCGCTGACACCCACCACCAGCACGCGGCTGGCGCCCAGGTGCAGGGCCGGGCTGATCGGTGCGGACTGGCGCACGGCGCCATCGCCGAAAAATTCATCGTCGAGTTTCACCGGCGCAAACAGCAACGGGATCGCCGAACTCGCCAACAGATGCTCGACCGATAACGACGTCGGTACACCGATGCGCCGATGCCGCAGCCAGGCATCGATGGTGCCGCCGCCCTGATAGAACGTCACCGCTTGCCCCGATTCGTAACCGAACGCCGTCACCGCTACCGCGTGCAGTTGTTTGCGCGCGATGGATTCGGCGATGCCGGGCAGGTGCAGTTTTTCATTGAGCAGCTCGCGCAGCGGCGAACTGTTGAGCAGCGCCACCGGCATTTGCCGGCCGAGGCCGAGCAAGCTGTGGCTGACAAAGCGGCTGGCCTGGCGGATCACTCCGGGCCAGTCACTGCGCAGCACGCGATGGCTGCGCAAGCCTTGCCAGAACAAGGTCAGGCGTTCGATGGCGGCGCGAAAATCCGTCGCGCCGCTGGCGAGGCTGACCGCATTGATCGCCCCGGCCGAGGTGCCGACGATCACCGGAAACGGGTTGTCGGCGCCCAGCGGCAGCAGTTCGGCAATCGCCGCCAGCACGCCCACCTGATACGCCGCTCGCGCCCCGCCGCCGGAAAGAATCAGACCTGTGACCGGTTCAGCTGGGCGCATCGCAACCCTCCAGGGTGCTTACAGAAAAGGGCCGATCAGGCGCGTTTGGCGTACAGCTTCGGCTCGCCCGGCGGGCGGCTCTTGAAGCGCCGATGCGCCCACAGGTATTGCTCGGGGCACGCACGCAATGCGCTTTCGACCCACTGATTGATGCGGATGCAGTCGGCCTCTTCGGTTTCGCCGGGAAAGTCCTCCAGCGGCGGGTGGATCACCAAGCGATAGCCGCTGCCGTCCGCCAGACGCTCCTGAGTGAACGGCACCACCAGCGCCTTGCCCAGACGGGAAAATTTGGTGGTCGCCGTCACCGTCGCGGCCTGAATGCCGAACAGCGGCACGAAGATGCTCTGCTTGGCGCCGTAGTCCTGATCCGGCGCGTACCAGATCGCCCGGCCCGAGCGCAGCAGCTTGAGCATGCCGCGCACGTCGTCGCGCTCCACCGCCAGCGAATCGAGGTTGTGCCGCTCACGGCCGCGACGCTGGACGTAGTCAAACAAAGGATTCTTGTGTTCGCGGTACATGCCGTCGATGGTGTGCTGCTGGCCGAGCAGCGCCGCGCCGATTTCCAGGGTGGTGAAATGCGCGGCCATGAGGATCACGCCCTTGCCCTCGCGCTGGGCCTTCTGCAAATGCTCAAGACCTTCGACGTGGGCCAGTTTCGCCAGACGTTCACGCGACCACCACCAGCTCATCGCCATCTCGAAGAAAGCGATACCGGTGGAAGCGAAGTTTTCCTTGAGCAGGCGTTTGCGTTCGGCGGCGGATTTTTCCGGGAAGCACAATTCCAGATTGCGCCGGGCGATGGCCCGTCGGTCGCCGGCCACGCGATACATCAACGCGCCCAAAACTCGACCGATGGTCAGCAGCGCCGGATACGGCAATTGCACGATCAGCCATAAAAGCCCCAGACCGCACCAGAGCGGCCAGAAGCGCGGAGCAAGAAATGCTTTTCGAAAACGCGGGCGATCCATTAAAGCTTCCGTAAATACAGTGGCCGCGCATTCTACATCGTTCGACCCGGCTTGCGGCTCGCGGGCGTTCTCGTTATAAGTCTCGGCACTTTTAGTGACAAGCCGTTGTATGCCGACATGAGCCAAACCGACCCGTTAGACCAAGATCCCGTATTCCAGCTCAAGGGCAGCATGCTGGCCATTACTGTGCTGGAACTGGCCCGTAACGACCTCGAGAGCCTCGATCGGCAATTGGCCGCGAAAGTCGCCCAGGCGCCGAATTTCTTCAGCAACGCGCCGCTGGTTCTGGCGCTGGACAAACTGCCGCCGAGCCAGGGCGCCATCGACCTGCCGGGGCTGATGCGTGTGTGCCGTCAGCATGGCCTGCGCACGCTCGCCATTCGCGCCAGCCGCATCGAAGACATCGCCGCCGCCATCGCCATCGACATCCCCGTGCTGCCGCCGTCCGGCGCCCGTGAGCGGCCGCTGGAAATGCCCGAAGCCGAAGTCAAAAAGAAGCCGGAAAAGCCGCCTGAGCCGACGATCAAACCGACCCGTGTCATCACTACGCCAGTGCGTGGTGGCCAACAGATATATGCCCAGGGTGGCGATCTGGTGGTGGTGTCTTCGGTCAGTCCGGGGGCGGAACTTCTCGCCGATGGCAACATCCATGTATACGGCCCGATGCGTGGCCGCGCGCTGGCCGGCGTGAAGGGCGATACCAAGGCACGGATTTTCTGTCAGCAATTGAGCGCTGAACTGATCTCCATCGCCGGTCATTACAAGGTCTCCGAAGATCTGCGCCGCGACCCGATGTGGGGTTCGGGCGTGCAGGTCAGCCTGTCGGGCGACGTGTTGAACATCATTCGGCTTTAACGGATACTGCCGCATTTTCCAAGCATCTCTAAAACGTAGCGAAAACGGCTCAAACGAAGTAGGAAAAAGGCCTTAAAGCCAAATTCCAGCCAAGGCTGTCCGACTGCAGTAGTTTTCAAGAGATGTTTTTCAGGGGCTGAACAGTCCTTCTTCCTTAGGGGTGAAACACCTTGGCCAAGATTCTCGTGGTTACATCCGGCAAGGGTGGTGTGGGTAAGACCACCACCAGCGCCGCTATCGGTACCGGTCTCGCGCTGCGCGGCCACAAAACAGTGATTGTCGACTTCGACGTCGGCTTGCGTAACCTCGACCTGATCATGGGTTGCGAGCGCCGCGTGGTATACGACTTCGTCAACGTCGTGAACGGCGAAGCCAACCTGCAACAGGCGCTGATCAAAGACAAGCGTCTGGAAAACCTCTACGTACTGGCCGCCAGCCAGACCCGCGACAAAGACGCGCTGACCGTCGAAGGCGTGGAAAAAGTCCTGATGCAGTTGAAGGAAGACTTCGATTTCGTCGTCTGCGACTCCCCGGCCGGCATCGAGAAAGGTGCGCACCTGGCCATGTATTTCGCCGACGAAGCGATCATCGTGACCAACCCGGAAGTGTCCTCGGTACGTGACTCCGACCGCATGCTCGGCCTGTTGGCCAGCAAGTCGCGTCGTGCCGAACAAGGCGAAGAGCCCATCAAGGAACACCTGCTGCTGACCCGATACAACCCGCAGCGCGTCAGTGATGGCGAGATGCTGGGCGTCGAAGACGTGAAGGAAATTCTGGCAGTGACCCTGCTGGGTGTCATCCCGGAATCCCAGGCTGTCCTGAAGGCTTCCAACTCGGGTGTCCCGGTTATTCTCGACGACCAGAGCGATGCCGGTCAGGCTTACAGCGATGCCGTTGATCGTCTGCTGGGCAAAGAAAAAGAACATCGTTTCCTCGATGTTACGAAGAAGGGATTCTTCGAGCGCCTGTTTGGAGGTAGGTAATGAACCTTTTTGACTTCTTTCGTGCCAACAAAAAGCCAAGTACCGCCTCGGTAGCGAAAGAGCGTCTACAGATCATCGTGGCGCATGAGCGCGGCCAGCGCAGCACGCCGGATTACCTGCCAGCCTTGCAGAAGGAACTGGTCGACGTGATCCGCAAGTACGTCAACATCGGCAACGACGACGTACATGTTGCACTGGAAAGCCAGGGCAGTTGCTCGATTCTGGAACTCAACATCACCCTGCCCGATCGCTGAGTCGATCCGGCAGGTACGACGGCGGTTCAGGGCCATTCCTTCAGTGGAATGGTCCTGAACCGCCGTTGGCATTTGTTACGAGGCTGTTTAATGCCGCTGTCCAACATCCGCATCATCCATCAGGACGCCGCCGTACTGGTGGTCGACAAACCGACCCTGTTGCTCTCGGTGCCCGGCCGCGCTGACGACAACAAGGACTGCCTGATCACCCGCCTGCAGGAAAACGGCTACCCGGAAGCGCGCATCGTCCATCGTCTGGACTGGGAAACTTCCGGCATCATTCTGCTGGCTCGCGACGCCGATACGCACCGCGAACTGTCGCGGCAATTTCACGACCGCGAAACCGAAAAGGCCTACACCGCCCTGGCCTGGGGTCAACCGGAGCTCGACAGCGGCAGCATCGATCTGCCCCTGCGTTACGATCCGCCGACCAAGCCGCGGCACGTGGTCGATCACGAATTCGGCAAACATGCGCTGACGTTCTGGAAGGTGCTGGAGCGTTGCGGCGACTGGTGCCGCGTCGAACTGACGCCGATCACCGGTCGTTCGCACCAGTTGCGCGTGCACATGTTGTCGATCGGCCATCCGCTGCTCGGCGACGGGCTCTATGCCCATGAACAGGCGCTGGCGGCATGGCCGCGGCTGTGTCTGCACGCGAGCATGCTCAGCTTCACTCACCCGCAGACCGGCGAACGCCTGCGCTTCGAGTGCCCGGCGCCGTTCTGACCGGCCCCCTGGATCAAATGTGGGAGCGAGCCTGCTCGCGAAAGCGATTGATCAGTCAACATCCTTGTTGAATGCAATACCGCTTTCGCGAGCAGGCTCGCTCCCACAGGGGATCCGGTTCGGATTCAATTGTTCGGCCAATACGTTAAACTCCCGCCCATTGCTGTCTGGAGTTTCTTATGCGCGAAGAGTTGAACCAGGGCCTGATCGACTTTCTCAAGGCCTCCCCTACCCCGTTCCACGCCACCGCCAGTCTGGTCCAGCGTCTGGAGGCCGCCGGTTATGTGCGCCTCGACGAGCGCGAGCCATGGACCACCGAGCCGAACGGCCGCTATTACGTCACCCGTAACGACTCCTCCATCGTCGCCATCAAAATGGGCCGCACCTCGCCACTGCATGGCGGTATCCGCCTGGTCGGCGCGCACACCGACAGCCCGTGCCTGCGGGTCAAGCCGCAACCGGAGCTGCAGCGTCAGGGCTTCTGGCAACTGGGCGTCGAAGTCTACGGCGGCGCACTGCTGGCACCGTGGTTCGACCGCGACCTGTCGCTGGCCGGCCGCGTGACCTTCCGCCGCGACGGCAAGGTTGAAAGCCAGTTGATCGACTTCAAGGCGCCGATCGCGATCATTCCCAACCTGGCCATTCACCTCAACCGTGAAGCCAATCAGGGCTGGGCAATCAACGCGCAGACCGAACTGCCGCCGATCCTCGCGCAATTTGCCGGTGACGAGCGCGTGGATTTCCGCGCCGTGCTTACCGATCAACTGGCCCGCGAACACGGCTTGAACGCCGATGTGGTGCTCGATTACGAGCTGAGCTTTTACGACACGCAAAGCGCGGCGGTGATTGGCCTCAATGGTGATTTCATCGCCGGCGCGCGCCTCGACAACCTGCTGTCGTGCTACGCCGGCCTGCAAGCCTTGCTCAACGCCGAAACCGACGAAACCTGCGTGCTGGTGTGTAACGATCACGAAGAAGTCGGCTCCTGCTCGGCTTGCGGTGCCGATGGCCCGATGCTTGAACAGACTCTGCGCCGCGTGCTGCCGGAAGGCGACGAATTCGTTCGCACCATCCAGAAATCCCTGCTGGTCTCGGCCGACAACGCCCACGGCGTGCATCCGAACTATGCCGAGAAGCACGACGCCAACCACGGCCCGAAGCTCAACGCCGGCCCGGTGATCAAGGTCAACAGCAACCAGCGCTACGCCACCAACAGCGAAACCGCCGGGTTCTTCCGCCACCTATGCATGGCTGAAGAAGTCCCGGTGCAAAGCTTCGTGGTGCGCAGCGACATGGGTTGCGGCTCGACCATCGGCCCGATCACCGCCAGCCACCTGGGCGTGCGCACCGTCGACATCGGCCTGCCGACGTTCGCCATGCACTCGATCCGCGAGCTGTGCGGCAGCCATGATCTGGCGCACCTGGTCAAAGTGCTCAGTGCGTTCTATGCCAGTCGCGACTTGCCTTAAAGGCTGAAAAGCTTCGCGAGCAGGCTCGCTCCCACCCTGGAATGGATTCCAACTGTAGGAGCGAGCCTGCTTGCGAAAGCGCCGGCTCAGACACAAGAAACCGCAATTTCCTGCACCACATCACTCTCCCCGCTCGAAAATCCGCCTAGACTCCAGTCATCTCAAAGACAAGGCAGTCTCCATGATCTCGATGTCGTCGTTCCACGCCATGCTCATTCCTATCCTGAGCGGAATGCTCCTGCTGGCAATCGGTTTCAATTTCCGTGACAAGAACGCCGGCGTGTTCGCCATGTGGATCGGCATGCTGATGATCCTCGCCACGGTGATCTACAAGATCCTCGCCAAACTCAACGAATAACCCGTGCTGGCTCGCATTGCGCCCATGGGCCTCGTACACTCCAGCGCATCCACCCTTTGCCCGGTTGACCGTCCCGTGTTTGCTCGTTTTCTTGCCTTGCCCAGTCTGTTTCTCGTTTGCCTGCTGTGCCTGCTGCCGCTGGCGCCCGCCCACGCGGTCGGTTTGCCCGGCATGCTCAATACCGGCAAAGCGCAGCCCGTCGCCGAGGAACCGCTCGGCCAGTCCCTCGACGAAGTCATCAAGTCTCTGGAAAACGACCAGCAGCGCGCGCAACTGTTGAGCGACCTGAAGAAACTGCGCGACGCGACCAACAAGGCCCAGGCCAGCCCCGAAGAAGGCGTGCTCGGCCTGATCGGCGGCACCCTCGCCAATTTCGAAAAACAGTTCACCGGCGCCGACAGCCCGCTCAATCGCTGGGGCAATGAATTCGATCTGGCCAAGGACGAATTGCGCGGCCTGATGCTGCCGGCCAATCAATGGCTGCCGATCATTTTCGGCTTCGCGATGATCCTGATGGTCTGGAGTCTGCTCGCCGCCGCGCTGATCTGGCTCGGTCACCGCGTGCGTCTGCGCTTCGGCCTCACCGAAGAACTGCCGCAACATCCCCGCGCGCTCGACATGCTGCGCTTTGCCCTGCGCAAGCTCGGGCCGTGGCTGATCGCATTGGTGATGACCGTGTACATGAGCTATGCCTTGCCCTCGTCTCTGGGCAAGAGTCTGGCGATGGTGCTGGCCTATGCGCTGGTGGTCGGCACCTGTTTTTCGGCAATCTGCGTGATCGCGTTTTCCCTGCTCGACGGTCCGCACCGTCATCGCGCCCTGTACATCCTGCGTCATCAGGCCTTCCGGCCGCTGTGGCTGATCGGCAGCTTTGCCGCCTTCGGTGAGGCCTTGAGCGACCCGCGTCTGGTCGCCAGCCTCGGCGTGCATCTGGCTCACACCGCCGCGACCGTGGCCAATGTGCTGGCGGCGCTGTCGACCGGTCTGTTCATTCTGCGTTTCCGCCGGCCGATTGCGCATCTGATCCGCAACCAGCCATTGTCGCGACGCCTGACCCGCCGCGCGCTCAGCGACACCATCGAAATCCTTGGCACCTTCTGGTACGTGCCAGCGCTGGTGCTGGTGGGTATTTCGCTGTTCGCCACCTTCGTTTCCGCCGGCGACACCAGCACCGCATTGCGTCAGTCGCTGATCTGCACGGTGCTGCTGGTGCTGTGTATGGTCATCAACGGTCTCGTCCGCCGTCATTCACTGAAACCGCAACGCGGGCCGAAACGGCATGCGCTGTATTCGGAACGCCTGAAAAACTTTTTCTACACCCTCGCGCATTTGCTCGTATGGCTGCTGTTCATCGAACTGGGCCTGCGGGTCTGGGGTCATTCGCTGATCGGTTTCGCCGAGGGCGACGGCCATGACGTCAGCGTCAAACTGTTCAGCCTCATCGGCACGCTGATCATTTCCTGGCTGATCTGGATTCTCGCCGACACCGCCGTGCACCACGCCCTCACCCGCTCCCGCAAAGGCCTGGCCAACGCCCGCGCGCAGACGATGATGCCGCTGATCCGCAACGTGCTGTTCGTGACCATTTTCATCATCGCGCTGATCGTCGCCCTGGCGAACATGGGCATGAACGTCACGCCGCTGCTCGCGGGCGCCGGTGTGATCGGTCTGGCCATTGGTTTCGGTGCGCAGTCACTGGTCGCGGACTTGATCACCGGTCTGTTCATCATTATCGAAGACTCGCTGGCGATCGACGATTACGTCGACGTCGGCGGCCACCTCGGCACCGTCGAAGGCCTGACCATCCGCACCGTGCGCCTGCGCGATATCGACGGCATCGTCCACACGATCCCGTTCAGCGAAATCAAAAGCATCAAAAACTACTCGCGCGAGTTCGGCTACGCGATCTTCCGCGTCGCGGTGCCCTACAACATGGAAATCGACGACGCGATCAAACTGATGCGCGACGTCGGGCAGAAAATGCGCACCGATCCGCTGCAACGGCGCAACATCTGGTCGCCGCTGGAAATCCAGGGCGTGGAAAGTTTCGAGTCCGGCAATGCGATTTTGCGCGCACGCTTCAAGACCGCGCCGATCAAGCAATGGGAGGTTTCCCGCGCCTTCAACCTGTCGCTCAAACGCCATCTCGACGAGGCCGGGCTGGACCTGGCAACGCCGCGCATGAGCGTGCAGGTGATCACCGCCGGTGGTGGGCAGCCGAAGCAATAGCACTCAGGCGCGCGGTTGCAGTCACAGGCAGGGAAGCCCGACAACAACAATCAAGGAGAAGCTCATGCACCTGACGCGCATTGCCCAGACTGTCCTGCTCAGCCTGATCGCCAGCCATGCCGGCGCCGCCACCCTCGACAGCAGCCGCCAGCAGATCGCCGAACAAGCGCAAAAGCTTGAGCCCGAACTGCTAGAAACCCGCCGCGACCTGCACGCCCACCCGGAACTCGGCAACAGCGAAAAACGCACCGCCGAGCGGGTCGCGGGGCAGCTCAAAGCCATGGGCCTTGAAGTGAAAACCGGCGTTGCCCGCACCGGCGTTGTCGCCATTCTCAAAGGTTCCCTGCCCGGCCCGACCGTGGCCCTGCGCGCCGACATGGACGCGCTGCCGGTCAAGGAAGTCTCCGACCTGCCGTTCGCCTCGAAAGCCAAAGGCACCTACCTCGACAAGGAAGTCGACGTCATGCACGCCTGCGGCCATGACGCCCACACCGCGATCCTGCTGAGCACGGCGAAAATTCTGACCGGCATGCGCGACACCCTGCCCGGCACCGTAGTGTTCTACTTCCAGCCCGCCGAAGAAGGCCCCAGCGACTTCATCCCCGACGGCAAAAACACCTGGGGCGCGAAAATGATGGTGCAGGAAGGCGTGATGAAATCACCCAAACCCGACGCGGTATTCGGCCTGCACGTCTGGGCCGGCGTCCCCGCCGGCCAGATCGCCTACCGCCCCGGCCCGACACTGGCCAGCTCCGACGACCTGCGCATCAAAATCCTCGGCAAACAAACCCACGCCGGCCGTCCCTGGGACGGCATCGACCCGATCACCGTCAGCGCCCAGACCCTGGTCGGCCTGCAAACCGTGGTCAGCCGCCGCACCGACATTTCCTCTTATCCATCCGTGGTCAGCATCGGCACCATCAACGGCGGCACCCGCTACAACATCATCCCCGAATCCGTCGACATGACCGGCACCATCCGCTCCTACGACTACGGCATCCGCCAGAAACTGCACAAAGACGTCCGCCAGACCATCGAAAAAATCGCCGAAAGCGGCGGCGCAAAAGCCGACGTAACGATCATCGAAAAATACGACCCGACCATCAACAACCCGGCACTCACCGAGAAAATGCTCCCGACCCTGAAATGGGCCGCCAGGGACGACGTCGTGCAAGGGCCGCTGGTGGGCGGCGCAGAAGACTTCTCCTTCTTCGCCAAGGAAGCGCCGGGCTTGTTTGTATTTCTGGGCGTGACGCCACGGGATCAGGACATGAGCAAAGCCGCGCCGAATCATAATCCTGGGTTCTTTGTTGACGAATCGGCGCTGGTGGTTGGGGTCAGGACATTGGCTTCGCTGGCGACGGATTATCTGTATGCGAATGCCGGGGAGGGCAAATGAGACCACCTCAACGTCAAAAGCCCCTCACCCTAGCCCTCTCCCGGAGGGAGAGGGGACTGACCGCGTGGGATGCGAGAGCTGCTCCGACATGAACTACCGAGTTGTACGCAAATTTCGAAGCCAACACAGATCGGCTCCCTCTCCAGGGGGAGAGGGCTGGGGTGAGGGGCAGCCCCACCACAAATCCCAAGCCAACCACCTGCTTCTAACCACTCTTTACAATGAGCGAAGCTCGAGTGCTTTTGCCTAACCAGCGACATCGGAAGGCTGAGCGAAGGAATTGATCCGGGCGTGGGAGCGCAGCGACCGTCTGGCGCAGCCAGACACAGCGGAAGGAGGTGCAGCGAAGCAAACCGTAGCCGCTGCGCCCGGATCGGTCCCGGAGCGAAGGGACCCGAGCCTGCGAGGGCCGTACGTAGGAGCAAGCGTTTTTTGCTTATTTTTTTACTGGGCCGGCATTCCGGGCGCTTGTAAAAAAGTAAGTCGCCGTCAGGCGAAACCGCCAGCCGCACCACCCGAAGCAACGGATATACACGCCAAACCAACCAGAACCTGGTCGGCCCAGAGGCCGCCAAGGTCAAACCACATCAACCCCAACATGAATCGCATCATGCCGCCAAAACTCAAGATCACAATCGATCAACCGCTCATGCTGATCATAATTGACCCGAGCAATCCGCAGCCCCGGACTCCCCACCGACACCCTTAAAGCGGCCGCCGCATCCACCGACAATGACGTCGGCACAATCTCAAAGCGCACCCGCCCATAGTGCAAATCAAAATGCCGCGCATACAACTCGGTCATCGACTGATTCAGATCGAACTCCAGAATCCCCGGAAAGAATTGCGGATTCAGATAATGCTCCACATACAGCACCAATCGCCCGTCAATGCGCCGCGACCGGCAAATCTGAATCACGCTCGACAGCGCCGGCAACTGCAACCACGCACACACCGCCGCCGACGCCGGCTGCAAACGCGCGGAAATCACCTCGGTCGACGCCACCCGCCCCTGCGCACTGACCATCGCGTGAAAGTGACTGCGCTGCATCAGGTTGTAGGCCAGACGCGGCGGCGAGACGAACCAGCCACGGCGCTCCTCGCGATAAATCTGCCCCTGCGCTTCGAGCTGCAACAACGCCTCGCGCACGGTAATCCGCGTCGTGCCAAACAACTCACTGAGCTTGCGTTCGGCCGGCAACTTGCTGCCCGCCGCCAGCAAGCCGTGATCGAGCTGCTCCTGCAACACTTGGCCAATCGCTGTCACCGCTTTTGTTGCCTCATCACGCATCAACGTTACCTATCTGGACTAGACCAGCACTGTTTCGGGGCAAAAGTGCACGGCCAAAAAGCCGTTTGCTGATGTTGCAAGCCTAGGCAGTGCAGATGACCGGCAGATGACAAAACTGCCCAGCGGTCGTGTTAACGACTTGCAATACATCGGCCAAGTCCCTTGCCTACTGGGGCTTTGGGGTTGGTCTACGCTTAGCGAGCACCTGCCCACACCGGGCACAGAAAACGCCGGGTAAACCGCCGCCGACATTAAAGTGTCATCCAGCCCGCTTAAATTGGCTCAGGTATTGCTGACCTAGACCAACACAAACCGCAAACGCAGCGTTGAACACGACCAAGGAGCTTCGGAATGAAACAGCTTTTCCTGGCAACACTGTTAGGCTCGACCATTGCACTGTGCACCTCCGCCATGGCGGCCGGCACCGATTTGAAAACCCTCGAAGCCGCTGCCAAAGCGGAAGGCGCCGTCAACAGCGTCGGCATGCCCGATGACTGGGCCAACTGGAAAGGTACCTGGGAAGACCTGGCCAAGACCTATGGCCTGAAACACATCGACACCGACATGAGTTCGGCGCAGGAAATCGCCAAGTTCGCCGCCGAGAAAGATAACGCCACCGCCGACATAGGCGACGTCGGCGCGGCCTTCGGCCCGATCGCGGTCAAGCAGGGTGTGGTGCAACCGTACAAGCCAAGCACCTGGGATCAGGTACCGGACTGGGCCAAGGACAAGGACGGCAACTGGGCGCTGGCTTACACCGGCACCATCGCCTTCATCGTCAACAAGAAGCTGCTGCACGGCTCCGAAGTGCCGACCAAATGGGCTGACCTGAAAAGCGGCAAATACAAGGTCTCCATCGGTGACGTGAGCACCGCCGCCCAAGCCGCCAACGGCGTGCTCGCCGCTGCACTGGCCAACGGTGGCGACGAGAAGAACATCAAGCCGGCCCTGCTGCTGTTCGCCGACATCGCCAAACAGGGTCGCCTGTCGATGGCCAACCCGACCATCGCCACCATGGAAAAAGGCGAGATCGAAGTCGGCGTGGTCTGGGACTTCAACGGCCTGAGCTACAAAGCCAAGATGGCCAACCCGGATGATTACGTGGTGCTGATCCCGTCCGACGGTTCGGTGATTTCCGGCTACACCACGATCATCAACAAGTACGCGAAAAACCCCAACGCCGCCAAGCTGACGCGCGAATACATCTTCAGCGACGCCGGCCAGACCAACCTCGCCCGTGGCAACGCCCGCCCGATCCGCGCCGAGCACCTGCAATTGCCGGAAGACGTGAAAGCCAAACTGCTGCCGAACGAGCAGTACAAGAAGGTCACCCCGATCAAGGACGCCGATGCGTGGGAAAAGACCTCCAAATCCTTGCCGCAAGTGTGGAACGAGGAAGTCATCGTAGAGATGAAGTAAGGCGACTGATCACCATCGCGTGATCTGCTGAAGATCCAAATGTGGGAGCGAGCCTGCTCGCGAAGGCGTCATGTCAGTCGACATCAATGGTGAATGAACCACCGCTTTCGCGAGCAGGCTCGCTCCCACAGGAGATTGAGTTGATTTCGGAACATTTGAATTTCGCGGAGTTCTTGCCCCTATGAAGCACAACGTCATCCTTGTCGTGCTCGATGGTCTCAATTACGAGGTCGCGCATCACGCCATGGGGCATCTGCAGGCTTATGTTGGCGCAGGACGCGCCGCGCTCTATCAACTGGAGTGCGAACTGCCGGCCCTGTCCCGACCGCTTTATGAATGCATTCTCACCGGTGTGGCGCCGATCGACAGCGGCATCGTCCACAACAACGTCTCGCGCCTTTCCACTCAGCGCAGCATTTATCACTACGCACGCGATGCCGGTCTGAAAACCGCGGCGGCGGCCTATCACTGGGTCAGCGAACTGTACAACCGCTCGCCCTTCGTCGCGGCGCGTGACCGACACACTGACGATCCGTCCCTGCCGATCCAGCACGGGCATTTCTACTGGAACGACCACTACCCGGATTCGCACCTGTTTGCCGACGCGGAAAATCTGCGCCTGCGTCACGCACCGAACTTCCTGCTGATCCACCCGATGAACATTGATGACGCCGGGCACAAGCACGGCCTCGATTCGTCGCAATACCGCAACAGCGCGCGTTCGGCCGACATTGTTCTCGCCGATTACCTGCAGGGCTGGCTGGACGCTGGCTATCAAGTGCTGGTGACCGCCGACCACGGCATGAACAACGACCGCTCGCACAACGGCCTGCTGCCGGAAGAACGCCAGGTGCCGCTGTTCGTTCTCGGCGATGCCTTCAGCCTCGACGCTGGCGCCGCGCCAAAGCAGACCGAAATCTGCGGCACCGTCTGCGAACTGCTCAGCGTGCCCCACGATAAACCTGTGTGCCGGGAGCTGCTCAAGTGAACGCCATGACTCGCGGCAAATGGCTGGCGGCGCTGTGTCTGGTGCCGTTCGCGCTGTTCTTCATCGTCTTCGAAATCGCCCCTCTTGTCTGGGTGATGATCAACAGCCTGCAATCGGAAGAATCCGGTTGGGGCCTGGCCAACTTCAGCAAAATCTTTAGCTCGAAGTTCTATCGACAGGCGATCCAGTACAGCCTTGAAATCAGTTTCTGGTCGAGTGTGTTCGGCATCCTGATCGCCGTACTCGGTGCGTATTCGCTGCGTCGGGTCGACTCGAAACTGCGTAACTTCGTCAACGCCTTCGCCAACATGACCAGCAACTTCGCCGGCGTGCCGCTGGCGTTCGCGTTCATCATCCTGCTCGGTTTCAACGGCAGCATCACGATCATGTTGAAACAGTCGGGGATTATTCAGGACTTCAACCTGTACTCGAAAACCGGCCTGATCATTCTCTACACCTACTTTCAGATTCCCCTCGGTGTGCTGCTGCTCTACCCGGCCTTCGACGCGCTGCGTGAGGACTGGCGCGAATCTGCCGCCCTGCTGGGTGCCAATGGCTGGCAGTTCTGGCGGCACATCGGTTTGCCGGTGTTGACCCCTGCGCTGCTCGGCACGTTCGTGATCCTGCTGGCCAATGCCCTCGGCGCCTATGCCACGGTGTATGCGTTGACCACCGGTAACTTCAACGTGCTGCCGATCCGCATCGCGGCGATGGTTTCCGGAGACATCTCTCTCGATCCGAATCTGGCCAGCGCGCTGGCCGTGGTGCTGGTGGCGCTGATGACCATCGTCACTGTCGTGCATCAACTGCTGTTGAAGAGGAGATACCATGTCTCGCGCTGAATCCGGCCCGGCCGGTCTCTACCACCGCGTCGTGGTGTATTTATTGTTCGCGATCCTCTTGCTGCCGCTGGCCGGCACACTGGTGTATTCGATCGCCAGCAGTTGGTCGGCGACCATTCTGCCCAGCGGCTTTACCTTCAAGTGGTACATCCAGCTGTGGAGCGATCCGCGTTTCCTGCACGCCTTTGGCCAGTCGTTGCTGGTGTGCGTCGGCGCGCTGGTGCTGTCGGTGGTGCTGATCCTGCCGCTGCTGTTCGTGGTGCATTACCACTTCCCGAAGCTCGATGCACTGATGAACATCCTGATCCTGCTGCCCTTTGCGGTGCCGCCGGTGGTGTCCTCGGTGGGCCTGTTGCAGCTTTACGGCTCCGGGCCGATGGCGATGGTCGGCACGCCGTGGATTCTCATCGGTTGCTACTTCACCGTGGCGCTGCCGTTCATGTACCGGGCGATCACCAACAACCTGCAAGCGATCAACCTGCGCGACCTGATGGACGCGGCACAACTGCTCGGCGCCAGCACCTTTCAGGCGGCGTTTCTGGTGGTGCTGCCGAACCTGCGCAAAGGCCTGATGGTGGCGCTGCTGCTGTCGTTCTCGTTCCTGTTCGGTGAGTTCGTCTTCGCCAACATCCTCGTCGGCACCCGCTACGAAACCCTGCAGGTGTACCTGAACAACATGCGCAACAGCAGCGGCCACTTCACCAGTGCGCTGGTCATCTCGTATTTCTTTTTCGTGCTGGTCCTGACCTGGATCGCCAACACCTTGAACAAGGACAAAAGCGAATGAGCTATGTCAGCGTCCAACACCTGCAGAAAAACTACGCGGGCACCACGGTGTTCAGCGACATCAACTGCGAGATCAACAAGGGGGAGTTCGTCACCCTGCTCGGCCCGTCCGGTTGCGGCAAGTCGACCCTGTTGCGCTGCATCGCCGGGCTGACGCCGGTGGATGGCGGGCAGATCCTGCTCGACGGCGTCGACATCGTGCCGTTGAGTCCGCAGAAGCGCGGCATCGGCATGGTGTTTCAGAGCTATGCGCTGTTTCCCAACATGACCGTGGAGCAGAACGTCGCCTTCGGTTTGCGCATGCAAAAGGTCAACAGTGACGACAGCCATAAACGCGTTTCCGAGGTGTTGAAACTGGTTGAACTACACGACTTCGCCAGTCGCTACCCGCATCAGCTCTCCGGCGGCCAATGCCAGCGCGTCGCCCTCGCCCGCTCGCTGGTCACCCGCCCGCGTTTGCTGCTACTTGATGAGCCGCTGTCGGCCCTCGATGCACGAATTCGTAAACACTTGCGTGAACAGATCCGGCAGATTCAACGCGAACTCGGCCTGACCACGATTTTCGTCACCCACGATCAGGAAGAAGCGCTGACCATGTCGGATCGAATCTTCCTGATGAATCAGGGCAGGATCGTCCAGAGCGGCGACGCCGAAACCCTCTACACCGCCCCGGTCGATGTATTTGCCGCCGGCTTCATCGGCAATTACAACCTGCTCGATGCCGAGGACGCGTCGAAGCTGCTGCAACGGCCGATCCACCACCGCATCGCGATTCGTCCGGAAGCCATCGAACTGAGCCTCAACGGCGAACCCGACGCGCAGATCCGCAGCCACAGCCTGCTGGGCAACGTCATTCGTTATCGCGTCGAAGCCCGAGGCGTTGAGCTGGTGGTGGATGTGCTCAACCGCTCGGCAGCGGATTTGCTACCCGATGGTCAGCGCCTGGCACTCTCCATCGATCCGACCGCCCTGTGTGAAGTAGCTTAGGAGCAGCTGCAAGCTTCGAGCTACAAGCTTCAAGCTGTAGACTGCGGCGCACTGATTTTAATTCTTGCAGCTCGAAGCTTGTAGCTTGCAGCTGTTCTCGGAGAGAACCCATGGCTTTGGCAATTTTTGATCTGGACGAAACGTTGATCCACGGCGACTGCTCCTCGCTTTGGAGCGAGCAAATGGTTCGCCTCGGCTGGGTCGATGGCGAATCGTTCATGCAGCGCGACAAGGAGTTGATGGACGCCTACGGGCGCGGCCACCTGGCGATGGAAGACTACATGGCCTTCAGCCTTGAACCGCTGATTGGCCGCACACCGGCAGAAATCGACCATCTGGTTGGCCCGTGGGTAGAAGATTTCATCGAACCGATCATCTTCAGCGATGCGACCAAAACCATCGCCGCACACCGCCAGGCCGGCGACCGCATTCTGGTGATTTCCGCATCGGGTACGCACCTGGTCAAACCGATCGCCGAACGCCTGGGCATCGATGAGGTGCTGGCCATCGAACTGGACGTCGCCCACGGCGTTTACAGCGGCAACACCGTTGGCACCCTGACCTATCGCGAAGGCAAGATTACCCGCCTGCTGGAATGGCTGGATGCCGAGGAAGAAAATCTTGAAGGCGCGAGTTTCTATTCCGACTCGCGTAATGATCTGCCGTTGTTGCTGAAAGTGGATTTTCCGCATGTAGTCAACCCGGACCCGGTATTAAAGATCCATGCAGAGCAGGCGAAGTGGCCCATCCATAACTGGAAATAGAGAGTGGGCGTCGACAATAAGAAAAGCGCGTCTGCTCATGCTCAATCGATCGTGATAGTTCAATAGAATTGCCATGGTCCGCCACTGATCGGGCGGGCCATGTCAGCAACCAACAACTCGCTTCAGACCGAGCCTTCGATTGACTCCGTACAGTTCCGATGAACGGTGCGTTTCATTACCCAAAACTGTTATTTCTTACAGTAGACGCTTTGCTTGCTTGATAGGTTAATGACTCCCGTCCTATTCGATTCACGACGGAGCCATCATGAGAACGGATATAGTGCAATGGGTCCGCTATAAAAGCGGTGAAGCTTGTCTCGCGACGTTTGCACTCGTTGCATTATTTAGCTGTGCAGCTCACCTTCCGTTGCCGCCACCCAATATCCAAGAGTCAAATATTCTCGAGGATTACGGTGAGAGTACAGCCAGAAATCTGACTGAGGCTTACCTGAATACCGCCACCAATTGCGGGACGCCCACCTCTCCAGCCTTCCTCTGCTCAGGTGTCACGCTGCGGGTAACTAAAACCAGTCCCAATTACGATCCGTGGGATCATAGCGATTTTTCAAGAACGACCGGCGCAGTCTCCTTTTCCTATTTAAGGGCTGACGCAAAATTTCCTCGCATGTCCTGGTATGGAGTTAATGGTTTAATTTTCTATCCTTACTTGAACGCTCCTGCGGAAAAAACACAGCCTGAGATAGTTTGTTTCTTCCCCCTCGACGGCGATACTTTTTATCGAAACGCGGCAACCCAATACGGCTGTAGAGATAGCATTCTCCCTCCACGCGTTTTCAGCGACAGCATTCCTTGTCGAGAGCAACACATCACTACCGCAGAGCAGTGGGTGAACCATTATCGACTGGAAAACACCTATAAGACCGCGCACTCCTGTTCTTTTCTAGTAACGAAAGATCTGGGTACCGAAGCGGTACAAGCTTTCAATGAAGCCATCCGGGTCAGCAAGGTGATCCCCACCGAGGCCTTCCAGGATCATAACGAGTTGCGGATCAAAACCTGGCCCGAAGGGAATCCAGGGGTATTGCCGATTCAAGCGTTCTTTTATATGGATGATGGCTTGGGAAATGCCAGAATTGATCAACGTAAATATTACGATCGAACTAACGGCTTGGTGGTTCCTATTATCCGTATGACATTACCAGGCTCCGCTTCGCAGAATGCGACATTCACCTATAACGCGGCCGACCAGGCTGTGCTGCCTTCAGATAAAAAAATCAAACCCGGTATTCCGAAAGCGTACAACACGGAGGGAGACCGTTTGAGAATGAGCGATATTTTTTACGACACACATCTGTACGTGGAAATACCTCATTATCAGGGGATGCATGCTACCGACACCATCAGAGTACGCTGGCAAGGTCGGGTCAATCACAACAGTGAAATCATTACGGTTGGAGATCCCCCCGGGGAAAGATTGATCGCAATACCCCGCATGGAAGTCATCGATAATATCGGGCGCACTGTCGTTGTCGGTTATTCGGTCAAGGCTAACGGCAACGGTGAAACGGTTGAGTCTGAAAGACTGAGTCTGAATATTGATCCACAAGCGGTTCATCCATTAACAGCACCCATTTATTCGGCTTCAAAAGTAACTGTGGGGTATATAGGTCAGACTGGCTACTCTGTCGTAGTTCGTTGGACAGGGGTAGCAAACCATGACACTGAAGCTCAGAACGTAAACGCCGGTCAAACTAATGTATTTAATATTCCCGCCGCCTGGATAAGCGAAAACCGGGGAAAAACTGTGTTCATCAATTACTCCATATTGCGCAACAATGGCGGTGAGCAACGTATGTTCTCAGAAGTGCTTCGAGTAGAAGTTACTCCTGCAGGTCTGGTGAGGGTTTCACCATCCACTGAGTCTTCGCTTGCAGGCTCACGAACCTGACCACAGTAAAAGCTCAGCCAAATAACGGTGCCCCTACAGGAGGCACCGTTTTGCTTGATTTACCGCGGCTTATGAAAAGCCATCTTTGCACCGTGCAATATAGTTGGTCGAAGCTGTGCAGAGCACACGCGCAGCGAACCCGCGATAAACTTCAGTTCAGGGTTTCGTCAATCACCAACACCAGCTTCCCCGCCACGGTATTACTCGCCAGCTCGGCAAACGCCGCCTCGGCATCCTTCACCGCAAACGCCTTGGCCAATTGCGGACGCAACCGCCCTTCAGCAAACAACGGCCAAACCTGTTGGCCCAGATCGCTGAGCAAATCCGCCTTGAACTGATCACTGCGGCTGCGCAACGTCGAACCGAGCAGCTGCACACGCTTGGCCAGCACCTGCGCCAGATCCAGTTTCGCCTCACGGCCACCCATCAGACCGATCAGCACCCAACGTCCGTCCAGCGCCACCAACTGCAGATTCAGCGCCGAATATTCGCCGCCAACCGGATCGAGGATCACATCGAACGGGCCGAAATCGCGCAGGCTTTGCAGATCGTCAGTGCGCAGCACGCCGCCCTGCGCACCCAGCGATTCGCAGTAAGCCAGACGTTCGGCCGAACCGACACTGACCCAGCACGGGTTACCGAACGCCTTGCACAACTGAATGGCGGCTGAACCGATTCCACTGGCGCCGGCATGCAGGAGAACTTTCTCACCCGGCTTGAGCGCCGCAAGTTGAAACACATTCAGCCAGACTGTTGCATAAACCTCGGGCAATGCCGCGGTTTCGATCAGCGAAACGCCTTCGGGAACCGGCAGCACGTGCCGTCCATCGACGACCACCTCTTCAGCCATGCCGCCCCCGGCCAGCAAGGCGCACACCCGGTCGCCGACCTGCCACGCGCTGCCCGCGCCGACTTCGCTGATGACCCCGGAACACTCTAGACCGAGCACTTGGCTGGCACCCGGCGGTGGCGGATAAAGCCCCGCTTTCTGTAACAAATCGGCTCGATTGAGGCCGGCTGCCGCCACCCGAATGCGGACTTGTCCTACATCACATGTAGGACTCGGCTCTTCAACCCATGCCACTTGACCGTCAACGCCTTGCAATGCCTTCACAGTGCCTCCATAGTGAGTCTGGACTGAGCCCGAAGCTGTAGCGCCGGGCTTTTTGCATTATGCGACCGGCTCTCGTAGAACCGGCGACTTCAAAGACGGCCTAATATGCGTTATCAATTGTCCCCGCGTCGAATCAGCATGAAGCATCTGCTCCCCAGCACCGCCCTCGCTCTTTTCATCGGTATCGGTCTGTTGCCGGTGTCGGGCACTACATTCGCAGCCAACAGCTGGGACAAGTTGCAGCCTGATCGCGATGAAGTCATCGCCAGCCTGAACGTCGTCGAGTTGCTCAAGCGTCACCACTACAGCAAGCCGCCGCTCGACGATGCACGTTCGGTGATCATCTACGACAGCTACCTCAAGCTCCTGGACCCGTCGCGCAGCTATTTCATGTCCAGCGACATCGCTGAATTCGACAAGTGGAAGACCCAGTTCGACGACTTCCTCAAGAGCGGCGACCTCAACGCCGGGTTCACCATCTACAAGCGCTATCTGGACCGCGTCAAGGCGCGTCTGGACTTCGCCCTTGCCGAGCTGAACAAAGGCGTCGACAAGATGGACTTCACCACCAAAGAGACCTTGCTGATCGATCGCAAGGACGCGCCCTGGCTCAAATCCACCGCTGAACTGGACGACCTCTGGCGCAAACGCGTCAAGGACGAAGTGCTGCGGATGAAGATCGCCGGCAAAGAGCCCAAGCAGATCCAGGAAACCCTGACCAAGCGCTACAAGAACCAGTTGGCGCGCCTGGACCAGACCCGTCCGGAAGACATCTTCCAGGCGTACATCAACACCTTCGCCATGTCCTACGACCCGCACACCAACTATCTGTCGCCGGATAACGCGGAAAACTTCGACATCAACATGAGCCTGTCCCTCGAGGGCATCGGCGCGGTGTTGCAGAGCGACAACGATCAGGTGAAAGTCGTGCGTCTGGTGCCGGCAGGCCCGGCCGACAAAACCAAACAAGTGGCTCCGGCCGACAAGATCATCGGCGTTGCCCAAGGCAACAAAGAGATGGTCGACGTGGTCGGCTGGCGTCTGGACGAAGTGGTCAAGCTGATCCGTGGGCCGAAAGGCACCGTGGTGCGCCTGGAAGTGATCCCGGCGAGCAATGCGCCGAACGACCAGACCACCAAGATCGTGCCGATCACCCGTGAAGCGGTGAAGCTCGAAGACCAGGCCGTGAAGAAGTCGGTGCTGAACCTGAAACAGGACGGCAAGGACTACAAGCTCGGTGTGATCGAGATTCCGGCCTTCTACCTAGACTTCAAGGCGTTCCGTGCCGGTGACCCGGATTACAAGAGCACCACGCGTGATGTGAAGAAGCTGCTGACCGAACTGCAGAAAGACAAAGTCGACGGCGTGGTCATCGACCTGCGCAACAACGGCGGCGGTTCCCTACAGGAAGCCACCGAGCTGACCAGCCTGTTCATCGACAAGGGCCCGACCGTACTGGTACGTAACGCCGATGGCCGCGTCGACGTGCTGGAAGACGAGAACCCGGGCGCGTTCTACAAAGGCCCGATGGCGTTGCTGGTCAACCGTTTGTCTGCCTCGGCTTCGGAGATCTTCGCCGGCGCCATGCAGGACTACCATCGTGCGCTGATCATCGGCGGCCAGACCTTCGGTAAAGGCACCGTGCAGACCATTCAGCCGCTGAACCATGGCGAACTGAAACTGACCCTGGCCAAGTTCTACCGGGTTTCCGGGCAGAGCACCCAGCACCAGGGCGTGCTGCCGGACATCGACTACCCGTCGCTGATCGACACCAAGGAAATCGGCGAGAGCGCCCTGCCGGAAGCCATGCCGTGGGACACCATCCGCGCCGCGATCAAGCCGGCGGCCGATCCGTTCAAGCCGTACCTGGCTCAGCTCAAGTCCGAACATGACACACGCACCGCCAAGGATGCCGAGTTCGTGTTCATCCGTGACAAGCTGGCGCTGGCGCAGAAACTGATGGAAGAGAAAACCGTCAGCCTCAACGAAGCCGAGCGTCGTGCCCAGCACGCCGACATCGACGCCAAGCAGCTGACCATGGAGAACCTGCGTCGCAAGGCCAAAGGCGAAGAACCGCTCAAAGAGCTGAAGAAAGAAGACGAGGACGCACTGGCTGCAGCCGATCCGGACAAAGTCAAACCGGAAGACGATGCCTACCTGAGCGAAACCGGGCGCGTACTGCTCGATTACCTGAAGCTGAGCAATCAGGTAGCCAAGAAGTAAGTGATGGCAAATTAATGCTGACGATCCCCGGATCGTCATCAAACAGTCATCATTCTGTCGTGCAATAAAGGACCGGGAGTTACTCTGAACCAAGAGTGCTCCCGGTCCTTTTTTTATCGCCAGAGACTGCCATGACCACGACCGAACAGCTGAGCGCGTTGAGCTCGATCCTGACTCAAAGCGGTTTGCACAGCCTGTTCCAGCCGATCATCAGCCTCTCCGAGCGACGCATCCTCGGTTACGAAGCCCTGACTCGCGGCCCATCCAACAGCCCTCTGCACTCACCGATCGCCCTGTTTGCCGTGGCGCGTCAGGCCGGCCGCCTGAGTGAGCTGGAGATCGCCTGCCGACAATCTGCCTGCCGGCGTTTCAACGAGCAAAAGCTCCCGGGCAAACTGTTTCTCAACGTCTCACCGGAGTCGTTGCTCGAAGCGGCACATCAGCCTGGGCGCACTTTGCAGTTGCTGCAGGACTTCGGCATCCCGCCCAGTCAGGTGGTCATCGAACTCACCGAACAGACGCCCATCGATGATTTCCAGTTGCTGCAAACCGCCCTGCATCATTACCGAGCGATGGGTTTTTCCATTGCACTGGATGACCTTGGCGCCGGGTATTCGAGCCTGCGCCTGTGGTCTGAACTGCGCCCGGATTACGTGAAGATCGACCGGCATTTCATCGATGGCATTCATCAGGATGCGTTGAAGCGCGAGTTCGTCGGCTCGATCCTGCAAATCGCCAAAGCTTCCCGGGCGCAAGTGATCGCCGAAGGCATCGAACTGCCGGAAGAACTGGCCGTACTCACTGAAATGGGTGTCGATCTGGTGCAAGGCTATTTGCTCGGTCGCCCTCAGGAACAGCCGCCACACGACGCCCGTGCCTTGATGCCGAAACACGACAGCAGCGCCGTCGCGCTGAACGACGAAGGTAGCGACCTCAGCGCCCTGCTCAATGAGCAACCGGCGGTACACCGCGATACACCCACCGCGACCGTGCTCGAAGCGTTCCGCCGCCAGGCCAACCTCAACTCGCTGGCGGTGCTCGACGAACAAGGCCAACCCGCCGGCATTGTCCACCGTCACTCGTTGTCCGACGCCCTGCTCAAGCCTTTCGCCACCGACCTGTTCGCACGAAAACCGATCAGCCGCCTGATGAGCGACGACTTCCTCGCCGTGGAAATGAGCCAGTCACTGCAACAAGTCAGCCGTCTGATCACCAGCCGCGCCCGCCAGCGCATCGAAGAAGACTTCATCATCACCCTCAACGGCAGCTACCTCGGCCTCGGCCGGGTCATCGACGTGCTCAAACTGATCACCGAACTGAAAATCCAGCAGGCCCGCTACGCCAACCCGCTGACCTTACTGCCCGGCAACGTACCGATTCAGCAGTGCCTGACCCGCCTGCTGCAGCAAGGGCGCGAGTCGATCATCTGCTACGTCGACATCGACAGCTTCAAACCCTTCAACGACATCTACGGCTACGGCCGTGGCGATGAAGTTCTACTCTGCCTCGCCCAATGCCTCAACGAACGCATCGACCCCACCCGCGACTTCGTCGGCCACATCGGCGGCGACGACTTCCTCCTCGTCCTCGGCCCGGAAGACTGGCGCAAACGCCTGAATCAATTGCTCGATGACTTTCAGAGCCAATGCCGACGCTTCTACCGGCCTGAGCATCTTGAGGCGGGGTGTTTTGTGGCGCCGAATCGTCAGGGTGTGCGGCAGGAGTTTGCGTTGTTGTCGTTATCGATTGGAGTGGTACACCTTCGCCCGGAAGCCTGCGCGGAGCTGGATGCGAGCCAGCTTGCGGAGATGGCTTCGCAAGCGAAGCATCATGCGAAGAATGTAGCGGGGTTTAGTGTGCATGTTATCGATAGTCTTGCTGCGCCTGACCTCCATTCAGCACAGCTAATCGGCCAACGTTGACTTTCCGCGCACCGTAATTTCTAGTCGGACAAAACTGTACGCGAAAAAGTCTATCCATCCAACTTAATCTGTAGTACTTGCTATTAACGCACTTATCGTGCATCGCTCAGGATTCCAAATCGTCATACACCATATCCCCCACCATTCCAAACCACTATCGAAATAATTACTCCACGATTCCCGCCCAGAAATTGCATCTTCACAATCTATCCAAGTAGTATTAATTCCTTTCACCCAATTGATGGCTGAAACCCCATTATGCTCTAAAAGTCCTAAAGCGCTTCTCCACTCATGAAATAACTTTTGCGCTTCAGGTTCTCCTCCCTTAAATCGCGTACCGTAAGGTGGCTCACGAAAATGACCGTAAAGCGCCAGAGGCCCTCGCTCATAACCCGCAACCAGCATTAAGTTATTTAATTCATCATCACTCAATGGTGTTGCAACTGCTTTTTCGAGCTCCCAACTTATTTCTGGGTCACCATTGTTCTTATATTGTGGATCTTTAATTAGATTGCTATGCCTATCCCTCGCTTCCTTCATAAGTTGCTCATGCAGACCGACCAAGGCCTGCCGATGAACAAGCTCATCCACGATTAGTCCAGGCTCATGTTGGAACACTGTAAATTCAAAGACGCAGCCAGCCTCATCCATTCGATCACTCAACCGCTCGTGCTTCTTTTCTTCAAATACTTTCAACAATATTTATTCCTTAATCGTTCCTTACAGGTACGTACGAAGCCGCTCGAGTAATGTACGCATAAACATACGCCCATCCTCTATTTCCTCAGAAAATAATAAACTTCTTTTTGCGAAAACATCTTCAAACGAATTACCTTCATCCATAAAAAATGCAATAGTCTCAATCAACCAGCATTTGTCACTTTCAGAATAACTTAAAAATTCTGGCCTAACTATCAAGTCAAAAACCGCAGATAGATCAGCACCATCATTAACGTCCGCCAAGCAGATGAACTCTTCAGCTGAAGCCACGTGAGGATAATCAATATCTAACACAAACAAGAAACCTGGCAAAATTGATATATCCGGCTTAAATTTCATCATCTAGTAGTCCGTATAAGCGGTTATAGGATTTCCATTGACATCAAGAATAACGACGGTTTTTGTTGTTTCCACATATTCCAATCGATTTCTCTTATATCCCTCCCCCACCGACCTTCGCATTTCCACAGGTAGTGATGAGAGAACCAGGCTTCCTGTACGTCGAAATATAAGCTGCGCGCGACTTATTGCATTCAACTGATCTCTATGACTAAAAAACCTTGTCGCAGCACGAGGAATACTCGGCTCTTTCACCTTAGTTTTTCGATTCATCCTCATTTCCACTTTGCCGGTTGTCGGATTTTTAGCGTGCTCCACTCTTTCAAGCTGCGCTGCTAAGGTGGTTTGCGCACCATGCTTCTGTAAGAAATGCGCTTTGCTATTGGGAGGCTCCATTTTTTTCAATTCTTTATAGGCAATCTGCTCCGCCAACTCATCAATCCTCGCCCTCCGCTCCTGCGCCGTCATCTTCGGCAGCGCTGGCTCACCTTCATCAACCTTAGCCCCACCAATCCCACCCGGCACCTCGCAACCGGGCTTCCCCGGCGGCGGGCAGTTGGAGCTCAACCCCAACGGATCCACCCACCCTGTCGGATTCGGCACGTACTGGTACTGATTCAACCCACCCGCCAGCTTCACCGGGTCCGGCGTCAGATACCGCCCCAGCCGCGGGTCGTAATACCGGTGCCGGTTGTAATGCAATCCGCTTTCGTCATCGAAATACTGCCCCTGAAAACGCAGCGGCTGGTTCAGGTAATCGTCGCCGGCGAGGGTCAGCGCTGCGGTTTTGCCGTAGGCGTCGTATTGCGCGGACCAGACGATGTCGCCGCCGTAGTCGGTGAGTTCTTGCGGGGTACCGAGGTGGTCGAGCTGGTAGTAGAACGGGCAGGCTTTTTTCGGGCCTTTGCCATCGAGCAACGCGAGTGGGCGGAAGGTGCCGGGTTCGTAGACGTAGCTGCGGTATTCGTTTTCGCTGCTTGCGGCGACGAGTTGGTCGCCTTGCCAGAAGAACTCGGTGGTCTGGCCGTCGACGGTTTTGCGGATGCGCCGGCCGAAGGCGTCGTATTGGTAAGTGGCGGTCTGGCCGTCGGGGCGGGTCAGGCTGATCAGGCGGTGCTGGCTGTCGTAGCGGTATTCGGTGACGAGTGTTTGCGCTTTGCCGCGGCGTTCGCGGATCAGGTTGCCGAAGGCGTCGTAGTCGTAATGGCGGTCGCCCTGCATCAGCAGGCGGTTGCCCTGAATCCGGCTCGGGCCGGGGCGGTCCTGCATCAGCAGGTTGCCGGCCGGGTCGTGGGCGAAGGATTCCGGCAGTTCGTCGCGTGAGTGACGGACGCGGATCAGTCGGTCGAGGGCGTCGTAGCCGTAGGTGCGTTGGCCGTGGCGGCTGTCGGCGATGTGGGCGAGATTGCCGTTGGCGCTGTAGGCATAATCGCGGCGGTAGAGCGAATCGCGCTGATGGCCTACGGCGTGGGCGAGCAATCTTCCCTGTTCGTCGTAGGCATATTCGCTGAGCAGCAGGCCTTGCTGGCGCTGCACTTCGCGGCCGAACTGGTAGACGTGGCGGGTCAGCGGCGTGCCGTTGAGGTCGATCGCGGTCAGCGCGCCGCCCTTGGCGTAGTGATAGTCGAGTTTGCTGTTGTCCGGCAGGCGCAGGCGTTTGAGCTGACCGCAGGCGTCGTAGGCGTAACGCAAGGTGCCCCAGCCCTGATGCTCGGTAATCAACCTGTTCTGGCGGTCGTATTCGAAGGCCAGCGGGTGGTTGTTACCGTCATCGACGGCGATCAGACGGCCAACTTGGTCGTATTGGTAGGAGACCTTCACCCCATCGGGCAGGGTCTTTATCAGCAGACGGCCAGCCGCATCGCGCTTGTAGGCGGTGACTAACTGCGAGCCGTCATCGCCGTACTCGGTCTTCTCCAGCAGATGTCCGTTCAGGTCGTAGGCATAGGCGGTCCGGCGTCCATCAAACCCGGTTTCCTGTCGGATCAATCCGCTTGGCGTGTAGTCCAGCCGGTACTTTTCCCCCGACTCGTTTTCGATCTCGGTGAGCAGCAGCTGCGCATGGTCATAGCGGTACTGCACCTGCGTGCCGTCGGGATTGATCCGCCGCGAGACCAGGTGCAGGTCATCGTCATACTCGTAACGGGTGATGCGCCCGAGCTCGTCGCGTTCGGCGGTGACCTGGCCGTAAGCGCCGTAGCTGTAGGCGCGGCTGCCGCCGGTAGGAAAAGTCGTCTGGATCAGTCGGCCAACGGCATCCCACTGTTGGCGGGTAACGGCGCCGTGTTCGTCAGCACTTGTAGTTCGCCGCCCCAATGCATCGTAGGAAAAACGCCGCACGCCACCGTGGGGCAGGGTTTCTTCGGTCAACTGGCCGAGGCTGTTCCACACCAGTCGATGGCGGCTGCTGTCCGGGTGGCGGATCGACAGCAGTTGCCCGCGCACGTTGTAGTAGTAATGGGTGACCTGACCATCAGGGTCGACCGCTTCGGTGACATCGCCCTCGGCGTTGCGCCGGTAGGTCCACACCGCATCTCCGCGCGAACGCCGGTAGAGGAAACCGTTGCGGTACTCGTAGGACGTTGGCGCGTCGTCCGGGGGAATCAGCGCGATCAGCCGTCCGACCTCGTCGTAGCGGTATTCGGTAACAGCACCTAAAGGATCCTGCTCGGCGATCAAGCGGCCCGCAGCGTCATAAGCCTTGAGGTGTTCGCCGCCATCCGCCTCGACCTTACGCACCAGCCGCGCGCGGTCGTCGTGGACATAGGTTTCTTCGGTGCCGTCGACGTACTGCACCGCGACGCTGCCGTCCTCGGCCCAGACGTAACGGGTGTTCATCTGCGAGAACGAGGCCCAATGGCGCACACAGCGTGCCGCCTTGCCGGAGCGTTCCCACTCCCAGAAAAAACTGGCGCCGCCGGCCAGTTGCCGCTGCAAAATCACATGAGCGTCGTCGTAGTCGTAACGCTCGCTGTCGCCGACCGCGTTGGTCGCTTCGATCAGATTTTGATAGGCGTCGAAGCGGTAGCTGACCAGCGTTTGCTCCGTGTGCCAGGCGCCCTCACGAAACACCTGATAATCCACGCCAACCAGCTGTGCGCGGTCATAGCGCAACAGCAGCGAGCGACCGGCGCAGTTATCCAGCCGCTGCACCCGATCAGCCCGATCACGCTGCACCGACAGCCGATTGCCATACGCATCACTGACCGCCACCAACCGCCCGGCGCGAAAGTGATAAAACCGCGCCGCTTCCCCGGCCAGCGCCAGAATCAGCTCTTCCGGTTCATCCCCCAGAAAAACCGCCGCCCGCGACAAACTGTTGTGAATCGCTGGCCGGGTCGCACTCGGCAAGGGAAACCGCGTACGCCGGTTTTCATGGTCGACCCAGACAACAAAGTCACCCTCAAACTCCAGCCGATGCGCCAGCGAATGGCTCCAGCCAAACCCCAGGCCAATGTCGATCTCGACGGCGCTCGAGCGATACAAACGGCTGAACTCAAACGCCAGCACGCCATCAAGCACCGCATCGGTCAGGGTCAGTAGTTCCTCGCCGGTAACCATCGACACCGGACAACCATTGGTGCAGGTGTGCGGCACGCAATCGGCGCTGTCGCCGTTGGGGTTTTTCGCTTGGTCGGGGGAGTCGTCGTGCGGTTCGTCTTTCTTCAGCGTGGTGTTGCGCCTGGCATCCCAGCGCAATTGCATCCGGCCTTTTTTCACCCCGGCAGCGATACCGCGAGCGGCGACGCTTTTGTAGCGGTCGACGTATTCAATGAACGTGCTGACGATGCCGAACATGGCCTTGACCAGACGCTTCACCGCCGCGAGCAATTGCACGGCGCGGTCGGCCAGACGCAGGCTCAGATAGGCAATGCCCGCGCCACCACTGGCAAATGTCAGGACCACGCCGATCAGCACATCGATCAGCAACTGAACCATCATCATTGATGCGGCTTCGGCGGTTTTGCCGGCGATCTCACTGGGCGGCAACATCTCCAGCCAAAGGCTGGCCGTGCGCAGCAGCAGACACAGCGCCGCTTCGTCACTGGCCAGCAACTGCAGCTTTTCCATCAGCTCCGGCGCCGTCGTGGCCAGCGCCATCAACTCGGTTGCGCCGCTGCCCAGTCGCTCAACAAACGCGCCGGGGTCGCGCAAGATATCCGAGAGCAGGCCGATGCTGTCCCAGACGCCCTCGATCGCCGCCCAACTGCCGGCCAGCAGGCCGTTGCCCGCTGCCGTCGCCACGGACTGCGACCATTGCGGCTTGAAACCCTGCCATTCGCTGCGCAGCCAGCCGTCCAGTTCGCGGGTCAGACCGTCGTAGGCTTTGAAAAGATCGTCGAGCTGCCCCGGCGTGACCTCGCTGTGCACCTGCACCCGGTAGAACTTGCCCGGCGTGCCTTCGAACGAACCCTTGCCTTGTGCATCAAGGGTCACCGGCGTCGTTTCGCCACCGTCCATGGCGATCACATCGACTTGAATGTTGCCGAGCGCAATGTCGTAGACCGACTCGAACTTGCTCTCGATCTGCATCACCCCGCCCTGCGGACACTGCACAACGCCCGAGAAAAACTGGTCATCGGCACTGCTGACGGTGGTGCTGTGTTCGCCGAAGCGAATGACCCGCTCCATGCCCATCAGCGATGGCAGATCCGCCGCATGGCTGACCGAGTCGGCGGTGCGACTGGCCCAATGCTCAAGTTGCTGGCGGTAGAGACTGAGGGTGCCGGGAAAGCTGTCGAGTGCTTGCTCGATGCGGTTGATGGCGTCCATCAGCGCACGCGCAGGTGCGAAGTGGATGGGTTCAGCGGGTCAAACATGAGCGTTCCCTCGCGCAAAAAGTTAGGCGCGGGAACTGTGCGGGGGATCAATCGGGAAAGAAGTCAGGCAAGTAGGCGCTGCCTGTAGGACTTGTCTGTAATAGATCGCTACCTGATAAACAGATACGCAAAAACGCAAACGTGGCGTGAGGAAAACCTCACGCCACGTTTATAGAACTGACAGAAATGGATTTACTGCGTTGAATCGCCGCGGCTCAGCTCTTTCAATTTGAGCTCGGCCAAAGGGTGCCCGGCCTTGGCAGCGATGCCCCACCAGCGCGCGGCTTCGAAAGCGTCCGGCGCTTTGCTCGGCGTACCAGCGAGGCTGATCACGCCGAGCTGATAAGCCGCTTTGCCGTCACCACCGAGCGCTGCCAGACGCAACAAGCGCACGCCCTCTTCGCGCGCACCGAGGCCGACGCCGCGAAAAGTCAGGATGTGCCCGTAGAAGCTTTGCGCACCGACATCGCCAAGGTTGGCCATGCGCGCAAACTGGCCTTCCAGCCAGTGCCAGCCACGCGGTTGACGCACCAGCCACGACCAATGAAACAGCCGGCGGGCCAGCCAGTAGCCGGCCCGCGCCTTGAGGCGCAAAAACACTCAGGCCTCCGCCGATTCCGGGTATTCGTATTCAAAGACACGCACCACTTCCGAGGCATGCCACGAGGCGGCGGCAACGCCATCGGACGGCCCGGAAAAGCGGCCGAGACGTTCAACGCATTCAAAAAAACCAGTGCGTGGCAAGCGGCTTGCGCCTTGGCTGATCACCAGTGAACTGCGCAACGGCTGTTCGGCCCTGGCATCCAGCGCCGCCAGATGCTCCAGCGCGGCGGTCAGTGTCTGCATGGCCGGGGTCGGCAGTTGCAACCGCTCCAGCAAGGCCCGATAGGTCAGCAGATGGCGCTGACGTCGCGCCTGGTCCAGCTCCCCCAGCAATCCGTCCCAATGTTGACGACTGATGCGTACGCTCACGATTCTTCCCTCCACCCTGGCACCGTCAGTTCCCAGGCCAGGCTGCGGCGAATCGCGGCGTCGGGCTGACGCTCGCCACTTTCGATCATGGCCAGATAAGACGGGCTGATGCCTACCGTGCGGGCCAACGCCTCGATGGCGATGCCCTTCCCTTCGCGCAAACTGCGTAGTTGATCCAGACCCGGAAGAATCGGGTCTGCTGTGGCCGCGAGCGGCGTGGCTGCCGCGCGCTTTGGTGTTTCATCGATGCCTGCTGCTTTTAGTAGAGCCTGATACTGAGCCCACGGCAGAACCGCGTATTCGGGTTCGCCATCGCGTGCAATGATCTGAATATCCATGACTACCCCGTAGGACAACAACACTTAGCGAGTCGGCACTTTTCCCTAGAAGTGTAATCCTAACAGCGGCCAAGGTCGCGGGGGGTATCTATCTGCAGGCAGGTTTGCACAATCAGGGCTTTTTCGGTCCCTGAAGTTGCAGTTGTTCGGGGGTGTCCGGCAGGCGTTCGACCACCGCCAGTTTTTCCGGATGCTGACGGTTGCGCCACTGGCGAAAGGCGTCGAGCTCATCGCTGAGGGTTTTCATCAGCCAGGCGAGAACGGCGACGTCGTCGAGCATGCCGAACATGGGAATGAAATCCGGCACCGCATCCACCGGGCTGAGGAAGTACATCAAACCCGCCACTACCGAAATCAGCGCTTTGCTGCTGATGGCCCGGTACTCGCCGCGCCAGTAGGCCAGACACAAGGACTGAAGCAGGCGCAGATCATCCTTGAGCTTACCCAGACGATTGCCTTGCGCGGCTCCCTTGCTGGCCACCGCGAACAGCAAGGTCGGCAAACGACCACGCGCCAGCAGACGGCCGGCCAAGGGCAGGAATCGAACGAAATTCCATGGAGCTTTCATCTATTCCTCCCACTGAAATGTTATCCACACAAATTGTGGATAACCTTGTGAACAGAGCTGCATTTCAGCGCTGAAAGCCCCGTTTCATAAGGGCTGCGCTCAGATCGGGCGTTTTTTACTCACATAAAAAACCCCAATATTTCATTGACTTGGCTGCTCAGGGCGGCTAGCGCGGGCAGCCTTAATGGCTATGACTGTGCCAAGCGGCATCGGTTCGTTCTGTTTACCCTTGCCGGGGTCCAGATGCAACAACGCCCCGCATAAGCGAGGCGTTGTTGTCGATGCGTTTACCAATTACTTGGCAGCGGCAGCTTCTTTGGCTGGATCCTTGATGGCCAGCAGTTCGAGGTCGAAGACCAGAACCGAGTTGGCCGGAATCGCCGGGCTTGGCGATTGCGCGCCATAAGCCAGATCGCTAGGAATGTACAGTTTGTACTTCTCGCCAACGTGCATCAGTTGCAGACCTTCAACCCAACCCGGGATCACGCCGCTTACCGGCAGATCGATCGGGCTGCCGCGCTCGACGGAGCTGTCGAACACGGTGCCGTTGGTCAGCTTGCCGGTGTAGTGAACGGTCACTACGTCAGTCGGCTTGGGCTGCGGGCCGTCGGCTTTCTTGACGACTTCGTACTGCAGACCCGAAGCGGTAGTGGTCACGCCGGCCTTCTTGCCGTTTTCTTCGAGGAATTTCTTGCCGGCGGCTGCCGACTCTTCGCTCATCTTGGCCATGCGCTCTTCGGCACGCTTTTGCAGCGCGGCGAAGGCTTCGACCAGCTCTTCATCTTTCAGCTTCTGTTCTTTCTTGCCGACGGCATCTTCGATGCCCTGGGCTACCGCTTTGGAGTCCAGATCATCCATGCCTTCCTGAGCCAGGCTTTTGCCCATGTTCAGGCCGATGCCGTAGGAAGCTTTCTGCGCCGGGGTTTTCAGCTCTACGCTGGTCTGCGAGTCACAACCCGCGAGTACCAGGCTAACCAGGGCTACCGCCGCCGCCAACCGATGCTGTTTCATGCTATTTCCTTGTTCATGCGCCGAATGGGCAATCGAGTAAAGCCGCGAGCTTATCAGGCCGCCACGACCAATGGCTACCGGCATGAGAGCAGCAAACCTGCGATAAGTTCAGGGACTCAAACGCATTGGGCGCACGCAACGATGAAGCTTCTGTCATCTGCTTCCCAGAGCAACTGTTAAACGGGATCGCCACATCTGGCGTAATGGCCACTTGCCGCACAGGGCCTCGCTCAGGCATAACAGCGCAACAATTCGACAAGGACGTTTATCGTGCGCCTCTTATTCCGTGTGCTGATCCTGATCGTCGTACTGCTGGGCCTCGTCCTGGCCGTGGTGCTGTATTACGTCGCCAATCCCAAATTGCCCTTTTATACGCCCGCCGAGCAAGTGCATTACCTTGATCAGTGGAGCGAGCAGGACCGGCAAACCTATTACTTCACGCCGCAGGGCACGCAGGTCAAAGGCCTGCGCTATGAATGGTTCCAGGCACTCGAGCTGCCCTTCTCGCAGCAGCGCTTCGCCTCACCCGAGTACCTCGCGCGCTTCGGTTTTCTGATTGATCCGCAACAGAAAGCCACGTCGAGCAACCCTGGCAACCTGCCCGTCGGCTTCGCTCGGCATCAGAACCCTGGCAGCGGCGAGCATTATCTGGACATCACCTGCGCCGCCTGCCACACCGGCGAACTGCGCTTCAAAGGCCAGGCGCTGCGAATTGACGGCGGCACAGCGCAACACGTGCTGCCGTCCAGCGTTCCTACACTGCGCGGTGGCAGTTTCGGGCAGGCATTGGTAGCCAGTCTGACCTCGACTTACTACAACCCGTGGAAATTCGAACGTTTCGCCAGAAACGTATTGGGTGACGCCTACGATGCGCGCCATCAACAGTTGCGCAAAGACTTCAAAACCTCGCTGGACACCTTCATTAAAGTGGCCTGGAACGATACCCATCGCGGCCTCTATCCGACCGAAGAAGGCCCCGGACGCGCCGATGCGTTCGGGCGGATCGCCAACGCCACGTTTGGCGATGCGATTTCCGCGAGCAACTATCGTGTGGCCGACGCGCCGGTGGATTACCCGCAGCTGTGGGACATGTGGACGTTCGACTGGGTGCAATGGAACGGCTCGGCGCAACAGCCGATGGCGCGCAATATCGGCGAAGCGCTGGGCGTCGGCGCCACGCTGAATTTTTTCGACAGCAACGGCCAACCGTTGCAAGGCGATGCGCGCTACGCCTCCAGCGTGCGCGTGCGTGATCTGCACAAAATCGAGGAAACCTTGCAAAGACTCCGCCCGCCCGCCTGGCCAGAGGCGCTGTTCGGGGCCATCGACAAGCCGCTGGCCGCGAAGGGCCGCGCACTGTTTACCGAAAATTGCGCCGGTTGCCATGTGCCGCCGCAGAAGCTGGAAGGCGAGCGCTGGGTACAACACCTGCACATGCTGCCGGTCGCAGTGATCGGTACCGATCCGAACGCCGCCAACAACATCGCCAGCCACCGTTTCGACCTGAGCGCGCTGCGATGGGACCTGAAAGAGCTGCAAACGATGGACGTCAAACTGCACCCGACGCCCAAGGAACCGCTGGACCTGAGTCAGTTGTCAGTGGCCAAGGGCCTGGCGTACGTGACGGCTTTTGTCGAAGACCGCGCCTACCGTGAAGCCAACGTCACGCCGCAGGAGAAACCGCAACTGGACGGTTTCGGCCTGCCGATCGGCGTACGGGAAAAAGTCGCTTATAAAGCGCGGCCGCTGGCCGGGGTTTGGGCCACCGCGCCGTTTCTGCACAACGGTTCGGTGCCGAGTATTTATCAGTTGCTGTCGCCGCAGGATGAGCGCGCCACCACCTTCTATAAAGGCAGTTTCGAATACGATCCACGCCATCTGGGTTATCGCACCGAAGCCTTTACCAATGGCTTCCTGTTCGATACGCGCATCAGCGGCAACCACAACAGCGGTCATGAATTCCGGGCCGGCGAGCGCGGCAACGGTGTGATTGGCCGGTTGTTGCAGCCGGAAGAGCGCTGGGCCTTGCTGGAATACCTGAAAGTGCTCGGCGGCCCGTTGGAGGCGCAACTGCCATGATCTCGACCTTCAAGAAAGAACTGTCACTGTTGGCGCGGATCTGGCTGCGCATCGGCCGATGGCTCGGCAAACTGTTGCTGATCGTGCTCGCCGTCGGCCTGCTCGGCTGGGCCATTGCCAGCGCCTGGTTCGCCTGGCAGCACCGCGGCCCGGTGTCGGCGCTTGAGCAGATTCCACCCGGCGAAGCGGCGCTGACGCAAAGCGTGATCCAGACCGCCGTGCGTATCGTCGACCAGCATCGCGAACCGACGCGCTATCTGCGCGATGCCCACGCCAAGGCTCACGGTTGTGTAAAAGCGCAGGTGCAGGTTGTGCCGGATCTCGAGCAGTCCTTGCGTCAAGGTGTGTTCAGTGAGCCGGGAAAAACCTGGCAGGCGCTGATCCGGCTATCGAACGGCAATGCCTACCCGCAGTTCGACAGCATCCGCGACGCCCGAGGCATGGCGATCAAACTGCTCGATGTGCCGGGTAAACAGCTGCTCGGCAAGCGCCAGGCTCTGGCTGAACAGGATTTCGTCATGTTCAGTCACCCGAATTTCTTTGTCAGCGATGTCGCCGAGTACCGGCAGAATGTCGCAGCGCAGGCCGATGGTAAAAAGGTTATGGCGTTCTTCCCTGCCTGGGATCCACGCACCTGGCAGGTTCGCCATTTGTTTATCGCGCTGGCAACCCTCGCACCGCCACCGGACAGTCCGACCGAGACGACGTATTTTTCGGTATCGCCGTATAAATTTGGCGAGGCCAACGCGAAGTTTCGCGTCACGCCGGACCCGGACAACTGCCCCGCCTATACATTGCCCAAGCAAAACCACGATCTGCCGAATTTCCTGCGCAGTGCTTTGACTCAACAATTGTCGACCGACCGCGTGCCGGCCTGCTTCGTTCTGCAGGTCCAGCGTCAGGATGCCAATAAGTTCATGCCGATCGAGGACACCAGCATTGAATGGCGCGAAGATGATTCTCCTTTTGAAACCGTCGCCCGGATCACTTTGCCGCCACAGGATTTTGACACCCCGGCGCTGAATCTGCAATGCGACAACCTGTCGTTCAACCCGTGGTTCGGCATTGAAGCGCACCGCCCGATCGGTGGCATCAACCGCCTGCGCAAAGCAGTGTACGAGGCCGTCAGTGACTACCGTCATCAACGCAACGCCGAGTGAGCGCCGCGCAAGTGCAGAAAACACAAACGCCAGACAGCAAAAAGCCCGCACTAGGCGGGCTTTCCGTGGTATCTGGCGTTCAGTGTTCCAGATGCCGAATATGGCGCAGCGGACGGGACTCGAACCCGCGACCCCCGGCGTGACAGGCCGGTATTCTAACCGACTGAACTACCGCTGCGCGAAACGCTTGAAACGAATGGTGGGTGATGACGGGATCGAACCGCCGACATTCTGCTTGTAAGGCAGACGCTCTCCCAGCTGAGCTAATCACCCTTCGCTTCGTTACGGGGCGCATTATGCCACAAGTTTTCGTAATGTGTTGATTTAATTGAAGTTTTTTCAAATAAATCCGAAAACCGGTGAAACCATGCATCCCGCGGGTACAACCTTGGGGCAGAAAAAAACCCGCTTAAGCGGGTTTTTCCGTGGTGACCTGGCGTTCAGTGGTCCAGGTTACCGAATATGGCGCAGCGGACGGGACTCGAACCCGCGACCCCCGGCGTGACAGGCCGGTATTCTAACCGACTGAACTACCGCTGCGCTAAACACTTGAAACGAATGGTGGGTGATGACGGGATCGAACCGCCGACATTCTGCTTGTAAGGCAGACGCTCTCCCAGCTGAGCTAATCACCCTTCGCTTCGGTGTGGCGCGCATTCTACGGAGCGCCCCCACCTCTGGCAAGCACTTTTTTAAATAATTTTCCGAGGCCTTCCAAAGGCTTAGAGAAGGGTTGGCCTATGCCACGGCGAAGACAATAATGCCCCCCTTTGTATAAAGGAGAGACTCACCCCATGTGGTTCAAGAACCTGCTTATCTATCGCCTGACCCAAGACCTGCCTGTCGATGCCGAGGCGCTGGAAACTGCACTGGCCACCAAACTGGCGCGTCCATGTGCAAGCCAGGAGTTGACCACCTACGGTTTCGTCGCGCCGTTCGGCAAAGGCGAAGACGCGCCACTGGTGCATGTCAGCGGTGACTTCCTGCTGATTGCCGCGCGTAAGGAAGAACGCATTCTGCCGGGCAGCGTCGTGCGTGACGCGGTCAAGGAAAAGGTCGAAGAGATCGAAGCCGAGCAGATGCGCAAGGTCTATAAAAAGGAACGCGACCAGATCAAGGATGAAATCATCCAGGCCTTCCTGCCGCGCGCGTTCATCCGTCGCTCGTCGACCTTTGCCGCCGTCGCGCCAAAACAGGGGCTGATCCTGGTCAACTCGGCCAGCCCGAAACGCGCCGAAGACTTGCTGTCGACCCTGCGTGAAGTCATCGGCACCCTGCCCGTGCGTCCATTGACGGTGAAAATGGCGCCGACCGCCGTGATGACCGATTGGGTCACCACGCAAAAAGCCGCCGACGACTTCTATGTGCTGGACGAGTGCGAACTGCGTGACACCCACGAAGACGGCGGCATCGTGCGTTGCAAGCGTCAGGACCTGACCAGCGAAGAAATCCAGTTGCACCTGAGCACCGGCAAAGTGGTCACCCAGTTGTCGCTGGCCTGGCAGGACAAACTGTCGTTCATGCTCGACGACAAGATGACCGTCAAGCGCCTGAAGTTCGAGGACTTGCTGCAGGATCAGGCGGAACAGGACGGCGGCGAAGAAGCCCTCGGCCAGCTCGACGCCAGCTTCACCCTGATGATGCTGACCTTCGGCGAATTCCTGCCGGCACTGGTGGAAGCCCTGGGCGGGGAAGAGACTCCGCAGGGGATCTAACGCCAACCTGTTCCCATTGGAGGAACCGGTTCAAATGTGGGAGCTGGCTTGCCAGCGATAGCGGTGTTACAGATGGCTTATAGGGAGTCTGACACGCCGCCATCGCTGGCAAGCCAGCTCCCACAACGTTTTGTGGTGTAACCAAAAATAAGGATCAAGCCATGCGCGCACTGGCTGCACTCAGCCGCTTCGTCGGCAATACCTTCGCTTACTGGGTTCTGATTTTCGCTGTGATTGCGTTCCTGCAACCGGCATGGTTCCTCGGCCTGAAAAGCGCCATCGTGCCGCTGCTGGGGCTGGTGATGTTCGGCATGGGCCTGACCCTCAAACTCGACGACTTCGCTGCCGTTGCCCGCCATCCGTGGCGCGTGGCGCTGGGCGTGGTCGCGCATTTCGTGATCATGCCCGGTGTGGCGTGGTTGCTCTGCCAGGCGTTCCACCTGCCGCCGGAAATCGCCGTCGGCGTGATTCTGGTTGGCTGCTGCCCGAGCGGCACGTCGTCCAATGTGATGACCTGGCTGGCGCGCGGTGATCTGGCGCTGTCGGTGGCGATCGCTGCCGTCACCACCCTGCTCGCCCCGCTGCTGACCCCGGCGCTGATCTGGCTGCTGGCTTCGGCGTGGCTGCCGGTGTCGTTCATGGAGTTGTTCTGGTCGATCCTGCAAGTGGTGCTGCTGCCGATCATTCTTGGCGTGGTGGCCCAGCGCGTGCTGGGCGACAAGGTTCGCCATGCGGTCGACGTGCTGCCGCTGGTGTCGGTGGTCAGCATCGTCATCATCGTCATGGCGGTGGTCGCGGCCAGTCAGGCGAAGATCGCCGAGTCGGGTCTGCTGATCATGGCGGTGGTGATGTTGCACAACAGCTTCGGTTATTTGCTCGGCTACTTCACCGGACGCCTGTTCAAATTGCCGCTGGCGCAGCGCAAGTCACTGGCGCTGGAAGTCGGCATGCAGAATTCGGGGCTGGGCGCCGCGCTGGCCAGTGCGCACTTTTCGCCGCTGGCAGCGGTGCCGAGTGCGTTGTTTAGTGTCTGGCACAATATTTCCGGGGCGCTGCTGTCGACGTACTTCCGCCGGATGAGTGAAAAGGCGGATCGCCAGACTGCGGCGCAACAAGCGGCCGACTGAGGCCTAAACTTGATCCCCGGGTTAATGCTCGGCAGACTGTGGCGCAACGCGGGGACGACCCTGCGGCTCGCTCGAGTCATCAATCTGGGGACGACCCCGTCAATCGATGGAGGTCTTGCATGTCCTGGATCATTCTGTTTTTCGCCGGCCTGTTCGAGGTTGGCTGGGCCGTCGGCCTGAAATACACCGACGGCTTCACCCGCCCCCTGCCCACCGTACTGACCATTGCAGCCATGGCCGTCAGCCTTGGCCTGCTGGGGCTGGCAGTGAAGGATTTGCCGCTGGGTACGGCTTATGCGATCTGGACCGGCGTCGGTGCCGTCGGCACGGTGATCGCCGGGATCATTCTGTTTGGCGAATCGATGGCATTGATTCGGCTGGCGAGTGTGGCGTTGATCGTGACCGGGTTGATCGGGCTCAAGGTCAGCGCTTAGGCCACCGGCCCCATCGCTGGCAAGCCAGCTCCCACAAGATTGGCGTACACCATCGAACCTGTGGGAGCTGGCTTGCCAGCGATGAGGGCTGTCCAGTCAACGCCTATCTAACGGATCCGCGCAATTCTCCGACCAACACCTGCAACCTCGCCGGCTCCGCCCCTTCGGTAATCGCCGAACCCGCCACCAGCGTCACCCGCGACCACAACCGGCGCAAAAAGCCCTTGTTCGGATCGCGACTGAAGAAACTGCCCCACAGCCCCTGCAACGCCAACGGTATCACCGGCACTGGCGTCTCTTCGAGAATCCGCGTCAGCCCGCCGCGGAATTCGTTGATCTCGCCATCGGCAGTCAACTTGCCTTCCGGAAAAATGCACACCAGCTCGCCCTCCTTCAGATACTGCGCAATACGGCTGAAGGCCTTTTCGTAGATCTGGATATCTTCCTGGCGTCCGGCAATGGGAATAGCGCCAGCGGTGCGGAAGATAAAGTTCAGCACCGGCAGGTTGTAGATCTTGTAGTACATGACAAAGCGAATCGGCCTGCGCACCGCCCCACCGATCAGCAAGGCATCGACGAACGATACGTGGTTGCACACCAGTAACGCCGCGCCTTCATCAGGAATCGCTTCAAGGTTGCGATGCTCGACGCGGTACATGGAATGGCTGAGCAACCAGATCATGAAACGCATGCTGAACTCGGGCACGATCTTGAAGATGTAGGCGTTGACGCCGATGTTCAGCAGCGACACCACCAGGAACAGCTGCGGGATCGACAGCTTCGCCACGCTCAACAAAACGATGGAAACAATCGCCGAAACCACCATGAACAGCGCGTTGAGAATGTTGTTCGCCGCGATCACTCGCGCCCGCTCGTTCTCGGCGGTGCGTGACTGGATCAGCGCGTACAACGGCACGATATAAAAGCCGCCGAATATGCCCAGGCCAAGAATGTCGATCAGTACCGCCCAGGTGTGAACGAAGCCCAGCACCTCAGTCCAGCTATGGCCGCTGACGCTGTCGGGAATCCCGCCGGAATGCCACCACAGCAGCAGGCCGAACACCGTCAGGCCGAACGAACCGAACGGCACCAGACCGATCTCGACCTTGCGCCCGGACAGTTTCTCGCAAAGCATCGAACCCAGCGCAATGCCCACCGAAAACACCGTGAGGATCAGGGTGACCACGGTCTCATCGCCGTGCATCCACTCCTTGGCGTAGGCCGGAATCTGCGTCAGGTAAATCGCCCCGACGAACCAGAACCACGAGTTGCCGACAATCGAGCGCGACACGGCGGGCGTCTGGCCCAGTCCGAGTTTCAACGTCGCCCAGGACTGGCTGAAAATGTTCCAGTTCAGGCGCATCTCCGGGGAGGACGCCGCCGCGCGCGGAATACTGCGGCTGGCCAGATAACCCAGCACGGCGATGCCGACGATGGCGGCAGACACCACCGGCGCGTAGTGCTCTGACGACATCATGATCCCGGCACCAATCGTCCCGGCGAGAATCGCCAGAAACGTGCCCATTTCCACCAGACCGTTGCCACCGACCAGTTCATCGTCACGCAGCGCCTGCGGCAGGATCGAATACTTCACCGGTCCGAAGAGTGCCGAATGGGTGCCCATGGCGAACAGCGCCACCAGCATCAGCGACAAATGATCGAAGAGAAAACCGATAGATCCTACGGCCATGATCGCGATTTCCGCGAGTTTGATCAGACGGATCAGCGCGTCCTTGGCGAACTTTTCGCCAAACTGCCCGGCCAGTGCCGAGAACAGAAAGAACGGCAGGATGAACAGCAGAGCACACAGGTTGACCCAGATCGAGCGGTCACCCTCGATGGTCAGCCGATAGAGAATCGCGAGAATCAACGACTGCTTGAACACGTTGTCGTTGAACGCACCGAGCGACTGCGTAATGAAGAACGGCAGGAAGCGCCGGGTGCGCAGCAGGTTGAACTGTGAGGGGTGACTCATCTTCCGTGTTTCCCTGATGTTTAAGGTAGCGAGGCCTGGATACTGTTTATTGGAATCTCGAACCGCGTTCCAGGCCACACCTTACCTAAACTTTTCAGGTTATTGCTTCAAACCTGCGATGCAAGGCGAGACAAACAGCTCGCCACGCCAGGCGCCTTGCACGGTGCGCTTGCCGACGATCAGCCACATCAGCGCCAGCAGTATCACCAGCGCCGTACCGACGACGCTGAAAAACGTCAGGTTCAGGGTGCTCGCCAGTTTCAAAGTGGCCAGCGAATACACGCCCAGCGGGAAGGTAAACCCCCACCAGCCGAGGTTGAACGGGATGCCATCGCGCAGGTAGCGCACGGTGATCAGCAGGGCCATCAACATCCACCAAAGGCCAAAGCCCCACAGCGTGATACCGGCCACCAGCCCGAGCCCCGCCGCGATTCCACCGATGCCCGGCAAACCGTTGGCAGCAAAAATCAGCGGCGCATCGCCGCCCAGCAGCAGCATGCCCAGCGCACCGGTGCCGATCGGACCGAGCGCCAGCCAGCTCGATGCGGCCATGTTTTCGTGGGGCAGTTTATGCAGGGCCATGCGCAGCAGCAGAATGGTCAGGATGCTGAACGCCACGGGTAGGGAAAATGCCCAGAGCACGTAGCTAGTGGTCAGCACCACCAGTTGCGCGTGAGCGTCGGTGAGGTGCGGCGCAAGCAGGCCACCACTGGCCGCGGCCACTTCCGCAGCGACCACCGGCAACAGCCAGACCGCCGTCATCTGGTCGATGCTGTGCTCCTGGCGGGTAAACATCATGTAGGGAATCAATACGCCGCAAGCGAGCGACATTGCCACGTCCAGCCACCACAGCACTTCGGCCAGATCAATCACGCCCTCGCCCCAGCGCGGCAGGCCGAAAACGAGAAAGCCATTGATGATCGTTGCCAGCCCCATCGGAATCGTGCCGAAGAACATCGACACGGTGGAATGACCAAAGATGCGCCGCGCTTCATCGAAAAACAGGATCCAGCGCGCGGCGTAGGCAGCGGTAAACAGGGTGAACAACAGAATGTTGAACAACCACAGCGCTTCAGCCACGACGTGCAGGCCGGGGACGGCAAACGGTAGTTGCGCCAGCGCCAACGCCAGCACACCGGTGCCCATGGTTGCAGCGAACCAGTTGGGGGTGAACTGACGAATCACTTCGCGCGGGTGCTGAAGCTGGCTGAACGGCTTGAGGCCGGGTTTGGCGGTGTGTGGGCAAATCATCATGAACTCCTTCCTCTGGTGAGGTTGAGTCCATGGTAGAACCGAATCGAATATCTATATAACGGGTAATTTCTCTAACTGTTATCTGTTTTATAAATATGCGATCAAACGCTGCCTTCACTTTCGATGACCAATATCCGCGCCACGCCTTGCGGATGGGCGACATGCTCGGTGCCAACGCTGGCGTAGAAAATGTCACCGACGTCGAGCTGCACCTGTTTTTCTTCGCCTTGCTCGCGGTAATGCATCGTCACTTGGCCATCGAGCACGACAAACACTTCTTCGCCATCGTTGACGTGCCACTTGTATGGTTGATCAGTCCAGTGCAGACGCGTGGTGATGCCGTTCATGCTGGCAATGTCCAGCGCGCCCCAGGCGCGATCGGCGGTGAAGGCTTTGCTGCGGATAATCTTCATGATCGGTCCGTGAGAAAAATGGCGAAGGCAAGGCTAACCGAAACCTCGAGGATTATGGAGCGCTGCACATTTTGGCAGACGCTGCACGCAAGCTGAGCAGCAGTGCAGCGACAGCCATAACGATCAGCATGGCGCCGTAACCATCCGTTGCCCGCACTAGCCCGTAACTATGCGAAAAGTGCCCGGCAAGCAGCGCCGGCAAACAGAACGCCAGATAACTGAGCACGTAATACGCTGCCATCAACCCGGCGCGCTCATGGGGCAAGGCCAGCGGTACCAGGCTGCGCACGGCGCCGAGAAACCCCGAACCGAAGCCACAACCGGCGACCAGCGTGCCGAAGAAAAACCACGGCAGACTGGCGCTGTGTACGCCCAGCAGAATCAAAATCACACCGATCGGCAGCAGGCTGGCGCCTGAACGCAGCGCTTGCGATGCCGGACGCTGACGCATGATAAAAATCATCATCGCGCCGGTCACGGTCAATACGGCGACCGTTGCGCCGCCGATCAGATTTGATGTCGACCCGGTCGCGGTGCGCACCAGCGATGGCGCGAGCGAGGCGTAAAACCCGCCAAGCGCCCACGTGGCCGTGTTCAGCGGCAATACCCGCCACAAGGTTGATCGGGCTTGCATCGGCACATGCAAAGTCGGCCGCAAAGAAGCCCACGCGCCCGCTTGCGGAGCAACGCTTTCCGGCAACCGCCAGACATACAAGCCCTGCAAGACAAACAGCGCCAGCAACAGCCAGTACGTCAGTTGCAACGGTGCCGGGGCAAATTCGGCCAGCAAACCGCAACCCATCCCGCCCAGCGCCATGCCCAGCAACGGTGCCACGCTGTTGATCAGCGGGCCGTGCTGGCGATCGGTATCGAGCAGTGTCGCGCTTAATACCGCGGTGGCCATGCCAGTGGCGAAACCTTGCAGCACGCGTGCGCTGATCAGCCATCCCACGCTGTCGGAGTAAATAAACAAAAGCATCGCCAAAGCATTGAGCACCACCGCCGCGAAAATCACGGGTTTGCGGCCGAGGTGATCCGACAGCGAACCCACGGTCAATAACGCCACAAGCAGACTGAGCGCATACACGGCAAAGATCAGCGTCAGCACCGTCGCGGAAAATTGCAGCTGCTCCTGATACAGGTGATACAGCGGGGTTGGCGCTGTGGAAGCGGCAAGAAAACTCAGTAAGGTGATCGCCAGAAACCACAGGCTGGATCGATTGGACGCAAGGCTGGACATGAGCACACTCCGCAAAAGCTAATTTTTTGCTTTTGCGGAGTGTGCTACTGCCTCGCGCTTAAAGCAAATTCTTTGTGTTAAGGTCTGCGCCATGGTTATTAAAGAAGGTTTACGCCCCGGCGGCCGCAGTGCCCGGGTGCAAGAGTCGGTTCATTCGGCTGTCCGCGCGCTCCTCGCAGAACAGGAGCGCTCTACCGTGACCGTGCCGCAAATCGCCGCGCGCGCGGGGGTTACCCCCTCGACGATCTATCGCCGCTGGGGCGATCTGGCGGCGCTGCTCGCCGACGTCGCCCTCGCCCGCCTGCGCCCGGACAGCGAACCGGCCGACACCGGCAGTCTGCGCGGTGATGTTCGCGCCTGGGCCGAGCAATATCTTGACGAGATGAGTTCGGAGATCGGGCGCAACATGATGCGCGACGTGCAGGCGAGCGCGACGCCGGGCTATTGCGTGACGATTATTGGTGCACAGTTGCAGACCATCGTTGACCGTTATCCCGATGAACCGGCGCCGAGTGTCGATCAGCTGATCAATCTGGTGGTGGCGCCGGTGGTGTTCCGGATTCTGTTTTCGGCGGCGGCGCTGGAAATTGAAGAACTGCACAGGTTGATTGATATCGCATTGCACCAGGATTGACGCCTTCGCTGGCAAGCCAGCTCCCACAAGGATCGCCAGCGAACACAAACAGGGTGGGCACCATGAATCATGTGGGAGCTGGCTTGCCAGCGATGAGGCCCGCCAGTTCACCCGAGAAACCAACCGGTTCCACACCTGCGACACCCCGCCACGCCACGACCATGGTCGACACTGACTAACCGCCGCGCGCATGCCAGACTGTCCGCCCGGGCAGGAGTGCCGGGGAGTCTTTTGTCGGGAGTGTTGCATGTCGTTGTCCACCGGGCTGATCGCCGTCGTCGCCCTGGCCTATATGGCCATCATGTTCGCCATCGCCTTTTACGGCGACCGTCGCAGCACGCCGTTGCCGCCGCGTGTGCGCGCCTGGGTGTACAGCCTGTCGCTGGCGGTTTACTGCACCAGCTGGACGTTTTTCGGCGCGGTCGGTCAGGCGGCGGAACAACTGTGGTCATTCCTGCCGATCTACCTCGGGCCGATCCTGTTGCTGGTGGGCGCGCCGTGGGTCCTGCAGAAAATGGTGATGATCAGCAAACAGGAGAACATCACCTCCATCGCTGACTTCATCGCCGCGCGCTACGGCAAATCGCAATCGCTGGCAGTGGTGGTGGCGCTGATCTGTCTGGTCGGCGTGCTGCCCTACATCGCCCTGCAACTCAAAGGTATCGTTCTTGGCGTGAACCTGCTGATTGGCGCCGGCGCCGACGCGATGGGCACGCGCGCACAGGACACCGCGCTGATCGTGTCGCTGGTGCTGGCGCTGTTCACCATTGTCTTCGGTACGCGCAACCTCGATGCCACCGAGCACCACCGCGGCATGGTGCTGGCGATTGCCTTCGAATCGCTGGTCAAGCTGTTCGCGTTTCTCGCGGTCGGCGCGTTCGTCACTTACGGCCTGTATGACGGCTTCGATGATCTGTTCAATCAAGCGATGCTCGCGCCGCGCCTCGAGCAATACTGGCAAGAGACGATCAACTGGCCGTCGATGGTGGTGCAGACCGGCGTGGCGATGATGGCGATCATCTGCCTGCCGCGACAGTTCCACGTCACCGTGGTCGAGAACATCGATCCGCAGGATCTGCGCCTGGCCAAATGGGTGTTTCCGGCTTATCTCGCGCTGGCCGCGCTGTTTGTAGTGCCGATCGCTTTGGCCGGTCAGATGATGCTGCCCAGTGACGTGTTGCCCGACTCCTTCGTGATCAGCCTGCCGCTAGCCCAGGCGCATCCGGCGCTGGCGATGCTGGCGTTTATCGGCGGCGCGTCGGCGGCCACCGGCATGGTGATTGTCGCCAGCGTGGCGCTGTCGACCATGGTTTCCAACGACATGCTGTTGCCGTGGCTGCTGCGGCGCAACAATGCCGAGCGGCCGTTTGAAGTGTTCCGTCAGTGGATGCTGTCGGTGCGCCGCGTGAGCATCGTGGTCATTCTGTTGCTGGCCTACGTCAGCTATCGCTTGCTTGGCTCCACCGCGAGCCTGGCAACCATCGGCCAGATCGCTTTCGCTGCGGTGACGCAACTGGCCCCGGCCATGCTCGGCGCGCTGTACTGGAAACAGGCCAACCGCCGCGGCGTGTTTGCCGGCCTCGCCGCCGGCACATTCCTGTGGTTCTACACGCTGGTCCTGCCGATTGCCGCGCACAGTCTCGGTTGGTCACTGAACAGCTTTCCGGGGCTGGCATGGCTGCACAGCAATCCGCTGAACCTGCCAATCAGCCCGCTGACCCAAGGCGTGGTGCTGTCGCTGGCCGGCAACTTCACCCTGTTTGCCTGGGTCTCGGTGCTGTCGCGCACGCGGGTGTCGGAACACTGGCAGGCCGGGCGCTTCATCGGCCAGGAGATCAGCGCACGGCCAAGCGCCCGCTCGATGCTGGCGGTGCAGATCGACGACCTGCTGCAACTGGCCGCGCGCTTCGTCGGTGAAGAACGTGCGCGGCAGAGCTTTATTCGTTTTGCCTACCGCCAGGGCAAAGGCTTCAACCCGAACCAGAATGCCGACAGTGAATGGATTGCTCACACCGAACGCTTGCTCGCTGGTGTACTCGGCGCCTCTTCAACGCGCGCGGTGGTAAAGGCCGCCATCGAAGGTCGGGAAATGCAGCTGGAGGACGTCGTGCGCATCGCCGACGAAGCCTCCGAAGTGCTGCAATTCAACCGTGCCCTGTTGCAAGGTGCGATTGAGAACATCACCCAAGGCATCAGCGTGGTCGATCAGTCGCTGAAACTGGTGGCGTGGAATCGCCGTTATCTGGAGCTGTTCAATTACCCCGACGGCCTGATCAGCGTTGGCCGGCCGATCGCCGACATCATTCGCTACAACGCAGAGCGCGGTTTGTGCGGCCCCGGCGAAGCCGAAGTCCACGTCGCGCGGCGCCTGCACTGGATGCGCCAGGGCCGCGCGCACACCTCCGAGCGGCTGTTCCCCAACGGCCGAGTGATCGAGTTGATCGGCAATCCGATGCCCGGCGGCGGCTTCGTCATGAGTTTCACCGACATCACCGCGTTCCGCGAAGCCGAACAGGCGCTGACCGAGGCGAACGAAGGGCTGGAGCAGCGGGTCAGCGAACGTACCCAGGAGCTGTCGCAGCTCAACCTCGCGCTGACTGCGGCCAAAGGCACTGCCGAAGCGGCCAGCCAGTCGAAAACCCGCTTTCTGGCGGCGGTCAGTCATGACTTGATGCAGCCGCTCAACGCCGCCCGCCTGTTCTCCGCCGCCCTCTCCCACCAAAGCGAAGGCTTGAGCAGCGACGCGCAAAAACTGGTGCAGCACCTCGACAGCTCGTTGCGCTCGGCCGAAGACCTGATCAGCGATCTGCTGGATATTTCCCGCCTGGAAAACGGCAAGATCAACCCCGATCGCAAGCCCTTTGCCCTCAACGAACTGTTCGACATTCTCGGCGCCGAGTTCAAGGCACTGGCGCAGGAACAGGGCCTGACCTTCCGCGTGCGCGGCAGTCATTTGCGCATCGACAGCGACATCAAGTTGCTGCGGCGGATTCTGCAGAACTTCCTCACCAACGCCTTTCGCTATGCCAAAGGCCCGGTGCTGCTTGGCGTGCGCCGACGCGGTGGCGAGCTGTGCCTGGAAGTCTGGGATCGCGGGCCGGGCATTCCCGAGGACAAACAGCAGGTGATATTCGAGGAATTCAAACGCCTCGACAGCCACCAGACCCGCGCCGAAAAAGGCCTCGGCCTCGGCCTGGCGATCGCCGACGGCTTATGCCGCGTGCTCGGCCATACCTTGCGCGTACGTTCGTGGCCTGGGCGCGGCAGCGTATTCAGCGTCAGCGTACCTCTCGCGAAATCGCAAGCCGCGCCGGCCAGCGTCACCGCCGAAATCAATGGCAAATTGCTTAGCGGTGCGCAGGTGCTGTGCATCGACAATGAAGACAGCATCCTGATCGGCATGAACAGCCTGTTGAGCCGCTGGGGCTGCCAGGTCTGGACCGCGCGCAACCGCGAGGAATGCGCAGCGCTGCTCAGCGAAGGCGTCCGCCCGCAACTGGCACTGGTCGACTACCACCTCGACCACGGCGACACCGGCACCGAACTGATGGCATGGCTACGCACGCGCCTCGGTGAACCGGTGCCAGGGGTCGTGATCAGCGCTGACGGCCGCCCGGAAATGGTCGCCCAAGTGCATGCGGCGGGTCTGGATTATCTGGCCAAACCGGTGAAACCGGCGGCGTTGCGGGCGTTGTTGAGCCGGTATTTGCCGTTGTAGCGGGTGATCTTGTAGACGCTATCGCGAGCAGGCTCGCTCCCACAATTTGATCGCATTCTTTCAGTTGGAATGTCGTCACCCTGTGTGAGCCAGCCTGCTGACGATAGCGGTGGTCAGGTACATGCTTGAACTCCGCCTGAAAATCAAAAGCGAAAATCAAAAGCCCCTCACCCTAGCCCTCTCCCGGAGGGAGAGGGGACTGACCTTGGTGGATGCGAGGGCTACGTCGACCTGCGATACCGAGTCGAATGCAAATTTCAAATCCAACCAAAAATCGGCTCCCTCTCCCTCCGGGAGAGGGCTGGGGTGAGGGCCGGACCACCACAAACCCCAAGCCGAACAACCGCTTCTCACCACTCAACAATGAGTGTTAGCTCGCGTGCTCTTGATCTTGATCTTGCCTGACATCCCAAGCCAACCACCCGCTTCTAACCACTCAACAATGAGCGCCAGCTCGAGTGCTTTTGATCTTGATCTTGCCTAACCAGCGACATCGGAAGGCTGAGTGGAGGGATTGATCCGGGCGTGGGAGCGCAGCGACCGTCTGGCGCAGCCAGACACAGCGGAAGGAGGTGCAGCGAAGCAAACCGTAGCCGCTGCGCCCGGATCGATCCCGCAGCGAAGGAACCCGAGCCTGCGAGGGCCGGACGCAGGAGCAAAGCCTTTTGGTTCCTTTTTGGAGTCTGAAAAAGGGACTCGCCGTAAGGGCGAAACCGCCAGCAGCCGTTACCGCACCAACGGATATGCACCCAAGAACCGAGCCTGTACCCGAAGCTTCAAAAATCAGTCAGGCAACTCAACCAGCCCATCAACATCCGTCATCGCCCGCTCCAGCAAATCAGCCGGCAAACTCTTGCTCGCCCGCGCCCCGAGCAATTTCAACTGCTCACTGCGACTGACCAGATTACCGCGCCCCTCGGTCAGCTTGTTACGCGCCGAACTGTAAGCCTTGTCCAGTTGCTGCAAGCGATTGCCCACCTCGTCCAGATCCTGAATGAACAACACAAACTTGTCATACAGCCACCCGGCGCGCTCAGCGATTTCCCGGGCATTCTGACTCTGGCGCTCCTGTTTCCACAGGCTATCGATCACCCGCAACGTAGCGAGCAAGGTAGTCGGGCTGACAATCACGATATTGCGATCGAAGGCCTCCTGAAACAGCGTCGGTTCAGCCTGCAACGCTGCCGAGAACGCCGCTTCGATCGGCACGAACAGCAAAACGAAATCAAGGCTGTGCAACCCTTCCAGACGCTTGTAATCCTTGCCGGCCAGGCCTTTGACGTGGTTGCGCAGCGACAGCACGTGCTGCTTGATCGCGATCTGCCCGAGGGTGTCGTCGTCGGCCGCCACGTACTGTTGATAGGCGGTAAGGCTGACCTTGGAGTCGACCACCACCTGCTTGTCGCCGGGCAGGTAAATGATCACATCCGGCTGGAAGCGCTCGCCGTCCGGGCCTTTGAGATTGACCTGGGTCTGGTATTCGCGGCCCTTCTCCAGACCGGCGTGTTCAAGCACCCGCTCAAGGATCAGTTCGCCCCAGTTGCCCTGGGTCTTCTGGCCCTTGAGGGCACGGGTGAGATTGGTCGCTTCGTCGCTCAGGCGCAGGTTCAGCGCCTGCAAACGTTCGAGTTCCTTGGCCAGGGAAAAGCGCTCACGAGCCTCCGCCTGATAACTCTCCTCGACGCGTTTTTCGAAGGACTGGATGCGCTCCTTCAGCGGATCGAGCAACTGGCCGAGCCGTTGCTGGCTGGTTTCGGCAAAGCGCTGTTCGCGCTCATCGAAGATCTTGCCGGCCAGCTCGGCGAACTGCGCGCGCAATTCATCGCGCGAACCTTGCAGGTCGTCGAGGCGTTGCTGATGGCTTTCCTGTTGTTCGCGCAACTCGGCATTCAGTGACGCAGCCTGCGCATCAAGGCGGCGCAGTTCGGCTTCCTTGTTGGCGCGTTCCAGGTTCCAGGCGTGGGCGGCGTCGCGGGCATCGTCGCGCTCGATCTGCAGCAGTTCGACTTCGCGACGCAGGGCCGCCAGCTCAGCCTGTTTGGCCGCATTGGCCTGGCCAAGATCGGCGACTTCATCGCGACTGGCCTCAAGCTGCGCGTTGAGGCCGTCCTGGGCCAGTTGCGCCATCGCCAACCGCTCTTCCAGCAAGGCCTGCGCAGCTTGCCCGTTGCTCGCCCGGCGCTGCAGTTGCCAAGCGAGTGCCAACAATGGCAGCCCTGCCGCTGCGAGACCGAGCAATACGCTGGTCAAGTCCATAGCCATAGCGACTCCTGCCGATCCGATAAAGCCTGAAGGTTAACCAAGGTGTCAGGTCTTGGACAGCTCAGTCTTCGAGCAGGCCGAGTTCCCGTTGCGCGCGACGGTCGCCGGCACGGGCGGCCTGGCGCAGCAGCTCCTGGCCGATGCGTCGATCTCTGGCGTTACCACATTCGCGACACATCAGTTGACCGAGGCGGCTTTGCGCCGCGACCACGCCTTCGCGCGCCGGTTGCTTGAGCAGGCAGCCCGCGAGGTGCTTGGCATTATGGCTGGCGCTCAGGCGCGGGCTGTCGAGCAGCCACTCCGCAACGCGTACGGAAAATCGCTTGGGCGAGGTAACAGGTGGAAGGTCTGAGGTAACAGAGTCTGATACTGAGCGAAACTTCATAAAGCACTGCGGGACGAATCGGAAGGCGCGCCACTCTACTCTTTTTTTCTTACAGGTAAAGTCTAAAAACAACCCGGCACGCCCGTGCTAGAGCAAGCGCTCGGGACAATCCACAGAAGCTGTGGATAACTCAGTGGACAACCGTCCTGCAACCCGCGCAAAGCCTTATGGAACGGGGCTCGCAGTCAAACTGACGATTTTTTCACCAACTAAAAAAAGCGATGTTTTTCATTGACTTAAACTTTCGATACAGGCAGCCACCGGGGTCAGGATGGATATGACAGCGCTGTGACAGGCCGCGCAACTAATGTGCACAAGTACCTGTTGCCCGGTTATATCGCTGCGCTTTTTCGGGTCGTTTTGGCTGTTGATTGTCCGATTAGCCCCTTGCCAGCACCACAGATCAACAAAATTTCACCGACCGACGGTAGGAAAATGCCCGTTTACGGGCAATCACGTTACACGCCAAGCAAACCCTGCGCGGGACTGCAATCTTTTTTTCGCAGGCCGTTTGCATTAGCGATTTCGATCCGTTACTATCCGCGGCGTTAGTACCAAGCTGAAAGTCAATTCCGGTCGAACACATCCCCACGGTCAGCCTCTCGCAAAGAAGCTCAACCGAAAAAAGCGGGAACGACCCCTCGATGGTTTCCAGGTAAATCTTGCGCCAACACAGCCTTCCACCGATGCGAAGGGTGTTGCGAAGAACACTTACTCTGACCGAACCAACCTGCAAATTGATCAGGATCTTCACCCCGGGCCCAGAACCTTTGCCCTCGTTGTGATGCCTGTCCTCCTAAGTACCTACCTGCCAGCCCAAGCGCGCCAACTTAATAGCGCTGCAACTGGCTGCTTTGTTCCAGTCGGGTTCTTCGTTCGGTCAATGGTGATCGACGTTACTGGAACGTTTTAACGTTGCACGGTTCTTATCCGTGTCATTTGTAGGAACACCAATAACCATGTCTACTCAAATCCAGACTCAGGATGCCATTCGCACCCTAACCAACGCTTTTGCACCGATGAACTGCCTGATCATGGCCGCTCGCAAAGGCTGCTTCAGCTTCACCGTGGTCAACGAACACGGTATCGCCCGCCACAGCGAGCGTCTGTACCCCGATCAATACTCCAGCGCCGAACCGCTGCAGGCCGTGATCGAGCGTACACGTCAGGCATTGATTGCCTGAGAGCCGAAAAGGCTGCAAAAGCACAAGCCCTGCATGAATATGCGGGGCTTTTTATTGCCCGCAGTTTTTCCTTTTACCTCGCGCGCCTAAGCACCTTCGGATATATCAGTTATAACTCGAAGCCGAAAAGAATTTAAAAACAGGCCTTTACGTCGCGAATATGACACTACACTTCAACTCGAGCGGCATGATTCGCTCATGGCGGGCCTGAACCGATCCACCGCTGCCAAGCCTCCTTCAGGCCTCGCCACTCATTACCGGAACCGAGGGATTTATGGGTATCGCTGCCAGCGAACTGTGTCGATATGTGATCCGCCCCACGCTGATTTATCTGGGCCGTCACTGCGCCACCGCCGAAGCACTGCTGCTGGGCATCGCCGCCAGCCAGTCAGCCCTCGGGTCTGCCCTGCACAACCGCCGTGGTCATGGCCTCTACCGCATTGCCGAACAGCGTCATCAGGCGCTATGGGACGACTACCTGGCGCTCGATCCGGAGCGCGCCAGCCTGGTCCGCGGCCTCGCCAGTCAGCATGCGTTTCTCAGCGGTCCACATGTCGAATTGACCGTCAATCTGCGGTATGCCACTGCCATTGCCTGGCTGCTGGTCGAAGAACAAAACCCCACCCTCCCCGCACCCGACGATCTGTTGGGCATGGCGCGCATCTGGCGTCAGACTTTTCAGCCCCAGGGCCGTCTGCGCGACTTTACCTTTGCCTGGCAAACCTGTGTTTCACCGCTGAATCAGGTCGCCTGTTGACCGAGCGGTTTCGCAAGTTCTCGCAACAGGCCGCCATTCTGGTCGGATTGTCCTACAAAACCGCTCTAACTCAAGGCATACGGGCTATAGCGCTGCGGCGAAAATGTTGGTAATTTTCGCCCCGGTGATCACCAGGAGTTCTAATAATGAAAAAAGTCATGCTCAAAACCACCCTTAGCCTCGCCGTAACCCTCGCCTCCACGCAAATTTTCGCGGCAGGTTTTGCCCTCAACGAACAAAGCATCAGCGGGATGGGGACTGGTTTTGCCGGGCGATCTTCTTCTGCCGACGACGCAAGCACTGTGTATGGCAACCCTGCCGGCATGGCGCGCATCAAGCGTGAACAAGTCACCGGCGGTGTAGCCCTGGTCGACGCACATACCGACATCAGCGACGCCAGCTCCAGCCCGAACCGCGGCAGCAACGACGGCGACATGGTGCCTCTCACCGCCGTACCGATGGGCTTTTATGTCAAGCCGATCGACGATCACTGGGCATTCGGTCTGGGCGTGTACGTTCCGTTCGGCCTGATCACTGATTACGAAAACGGCTTTGCCGGCCGTTACTTCGGCAGCAAGTCCGAAGTGCAAGTCATCACCTTCCAGCCAACCGTCAGCTATGCCTTCAACGACAAGGTGTCGATCGGTTTCGGCCCGACCATCAACCGCATCGACGGCTCGCTGGAATCGAACCTGTCGATCACCCAGGCGCTGCCGGACGGCAAGGTCAAAATCAAGGGTGACGACACCGCGCTGGGCTACAACATCGGTGTGCTGGTACAAGCCACCGACACCACCCGCGTGGGCCTGACCTATCACTCCAAGGTCGATTACAAGCTCGAAGGCGACACCAAGGTCAAATACGGCGCGCTGGCACTGGTCGGCGTTGGCGCCAGCCAGAAGTACGACGCTTCGTTGAAGATCACCACCCCGGAATCGGTGGACCTGTCGGTCACCCAGGCGATCAACGATCGCTGGAACGTCTACGCCGGTACCACCTGGACCCGCTGGAGCCAGCTGGACAAGATCACCGTCAAGAACTCCGGGGTGCAGCCACTGCTGGCCGGCCAGTTCGGTTCGATCAACGAAGACCAGAACTGGCACGACACCTGGGCTTACGCCGTGGGCACGTCGTATCAGCTGAACAAGGAATGGGTACTGCGTACCGGTCTGACCTTCGACCAGTCGCCGACCAACAACGAAGACCGTTCGCCACGTATCCCGACCGGCGACCGGACCATCTTCAGCATCGGTGCCGGCTGGAGCCCGACCGACGACCTGACGATCGACGTTGCCTACTCGTACCTGAAGGAAGAGTCGGTCCATATCCGCAACGAAAACAATCGTGGCCAGAGCTACGACTCCAAGTATGAAAACTCGGCGAACGGTTTCGGTGTCGGCGCGACCTACCGCTTCTGATGCACGCTGGCGAGGCTGATCCCTCGCCCACAAAAAAGCCCCGCTCTCTTGTCAGAGGCGGGGCTTTTTCATGCCGCAGATCAAAATGTAGGAGCGAGCCTGCTCGCGAAAGCGGTGGATCAGCCAACACAGCGTTTGAATGTCAAACCGCATTCGCGAGCAGGCTCGCTCCCACAGGGTAAAGCTTGAGTCAGTTGGCCAGCGGCTTGGAAGCAATCGCCTTCTCGATCGCCGCAATAAATTCCGGATCATCCGGTTTGGTCAGGCTGGAAAAACTGGCGACGACCTTGCCCTGCCGGTCGATCACGTATTTATAGAAATTCCACTTCGGCGCATTACTCTGCGCGGCCAGCACTTGAAACAGGTGCGTGGCATCGTCGCCGCGGACCTTTTGCGGTTCGGTCATGTTGAAGGTGACGCCGTAGTTGGCGTAACAGACCTTGGCGGTTTCGGCGCTGTCCTTGGACTCCTGCTTGAAGTCATTGGACGGCACGCCGAGCATTTCCAAGCCCTGCGGCTTGAAGCGCTGATTGACCGCCTCAAGGCCTTCGAATTGCGGGGCGAAACCGCAGAAGCTGGCCGTGTTGACCACCACCAGCGGCTTGTCCGCGTATTGCTTGCACAGATCGATGGATTCCTTGGCCCGCAACTTGGGCAGCGAGCCCTGAAGCAGCTCCGGGCAATCCGCGGCCTGGGCCAGGCCGGTCATCGCCAGCAGCAATGCGGGAACAGCACACCAACGCATCAACATGTCGAACATCCTTGAGCAGTTGTCAGGCCTCGACGTTACTCGCCATGCCGGGTTCTAGCAAATGCTCATGCCCAACTGCATGAGGGCCAGACCGCCCTGCTGCCAGCCCCACCACACCAGCGCCAACAGTGCGGCGCCGAGTGCGCTGAGGGCCAGTCGCGGCCAGAGGCGATTCACGCGGCGCTCGCACTGGCTTGCAGGCGTGCAACCGGGCGCTCGCGCACCGGCCAGTTCAGCGCCGCCGCCAACAGACTGAGCAGAATCGCCACTTGCCAGATCAAGTCATAACTCCCGGTACGGTCGTACACCACCCCGCCCAGCCAGCCGCCGAGGAACGAGCCAAGCTGATGAAACAGGAACACGATGCCACCGAGCATGGACAGGTTGCGTACACCGAACAAGGTCGCCACCGTACCGTTGGTCAGCGGCACCGTCGACAGCCACAAAAAGCCCATGGCCATGCCGAACAGGTACGCCGATGTAGTGGTGACCGGCAGCCACAGAAACAGCACAATCACCACCGCTCGCAACAGGTACAGCCCGGTCAACAAGCGCGGCTTGGACATCCGCCCGCCGAGCCAGCCGGCGGTGTAGGTGCCGAATATATTGAACAAGCCAATCAGCGCCAGCACCGTGGTGCCGACCGTTGCCGGCAGGTGCTGGTCGACCAGATAGGCCGGCAGGTGCACGCCGATGAACACCACCTGGAAACCGCAGACGAAAAAGCCGAACGCCAACAGCCAGAATCCGGAATGCGCACAGGCTTCGCGCAGGGCTTCGGACAGGCTTTGCTCATGACCGAGCACCGGCAATGGCTTGTCCTTGAGCATGCTTACAAACGGCACGATCATCGCCACCAGCAGGCCCAGCACCAACAGCGCCGCCGACCAGCCGAGCCAGCCGATCAGGCCGAGGGTGCCCGGCAACATCGCGAACTGGCCGAACGACCCGGCCGCGCTGGCGATACCCATGCCCATGCTGCGTTTATCCGCTGGCACTGCTCGCCCGACTACGCCGAGAATCACCGAGAACGAGGTGCCGGACAGGCCGATACCAATCAGCAGCCCGGCGCTCAGCGACAGCGTCATCGGCGAATCGGACAAGCCCATGCAGACCAGCCCGAGCGCATACAGCACGCCGCCGATCAGCACCACTTTCGCCGCGCCAAAACGGTCGGCCAGCGCACCGGTGAACGGTTGCGCCAGACCCCAGATCAGGTTTTGCAAGGCGATGGCGAAGGCGAACACCTCGCGCCCCCAGCCGAACTGCGCGCTCATCGGCGACAGAAACAGACCGAACCCGTGACGCACGCCCAATGACAACGCCAGGATCAGCGCACTCCCCAGCAACACCCAACCGCACGTACGCCACATCGATGTCATTATTATTCTCCGGTCGCGGGTATATACCCGCTTGAGGGCGGAAAAAACCGGCGTCAGGCCAGTTCATCCAGCAATTTGAGCAAGGTCTCGCGTTTTTCCGCGCCGAGCCGATCGATCAAGCGCTCCTGCGCCGCTTCCCAGGCTGGCAATGCTGCCGCCAGACGTTGCACACCGTTTTCGGTGAGTCGGACGATGCGGTTGCGCATGTCCTCGCCTTCGGCCAGCGCCACCAGCCCTTCGCCTTCCAGCACCCGCAAGTTGCGCCCGAGGGTGCTGCGGTCCAGGCCCATGGCTTCAGCCAGTTCGGAAATGCTCGGTTGCTCCAGACGCTGCAGATTGCACAGCAGAGAATACTGGGCAACGTTGATCCCGAAGCCGTCGAGAGCGCCGTCGTAATGCCTGCTGACGCCACGCGCGGCGCGACGCAGGTTGATGCACAAACACTGAGAAGGAAGCATGGTGCGTGTATATACCCGCGACTGTGTTAAATCAAGTTACAGATGAGTTTCCCATAACATCAAGGGTGTCTGTGGCGCCGTTTTCGCGAGCAGGCTCGCTCCCACATTCAGACCGCATTCCCCCTGTGGGAGCGAGCCTGCTCGCGAAGGGGCCGGCACAACCGACGCGAAAACCTCAGACCAATGCCAGCCCAACCAACACCCCCATTTCCAGCAACTCCAGCAACGCCCCCGCCGTATCCCCGGTCGTCCCGCCCAGCCGGCGCATCATCACCTGACGCAACCAGACAAACATGCCGACGCAAATCACCACCGCAACGATCCCGGCAAACCCGGCAATCAACGCGCAGCCCAGCGCGCTCATCCCCAGCACCCACCAGCCAGCCCGGCGCGGCAGATGATCGGCCAACGCCTGCCCCAAGCCACCGGCACGCACATACGGCGTGGTCAGAAACAAGCCCAACAACGCTGCCCGGCCCAGCACCGGCACGATGATCAACACCAGCCCCTGCCCCTGCTCGATCAGCGCCAGCAACGCGGCGAACTTGAGCAGCAACACCAGCACCAGCGTCACCACCGCAATCGGCCCGCTGCGCGGGTCTTTCATGATCGTCAGCGTGCGCTCGCGATCACCGAAACCGCCGAGCCAGGCATCGGCACTGTCGGCCAGACCATCGAGGTGCAGCGCGCCGCTGAGCAGCACCCACACTGTCAACAACAGTGCCGCATGCAAGAACAACGGTGCGCCGGCCAGCAGCCCATTCAAACCCCAGAGGATCAGGCCAAACAGCAAACCCACCAACGGATAGAACAACAGTGACCGGCCGAGCTGTTCCGGCTCGGGCATGCCCGGGAGCCGAATCGGCAGGCTGCTGAGAAACTGCAAGGCGATCCACAGCGGCAACATGTCAGTGACCTTCCTTGAGCGCGCCGTCGGCCGCGACGGTGAGCGCAAACAACGATCCGTGGCCAACCTCGACATTCAGCAATTGCTCACGGGGCAAACCGCGCGCCCGCGCCAGCAACAAGCGCATCACGCCGCCATGACTGACCAGCAGAACCCGCTCGCCTGCGTACGCCGCGTACAACCGTTCAATCGCCGCCAGCACCCGCGCAGAAAAATCGCTGACCGCCTCTCCACCCGGTGGCGTAAATGCATACGGATCGGCCCAGAACAGCCCCAACCCCTCGGCGTCCGTTTCCATCAGCGCGGCTGCGCTCTGCCCTTCCCAGGCGCCGAAATGCAGTTCCTGCAAATCCTTGTCCAGATGCACGCTGAGGTTCAGTTGTGCGCCCAATTCAGCGGCGAAGCGCGCGCAACGCTGCAACGGCGAGCTGACAATCAGGTCCCATGGTCCACCCGCGACCACCGCTGCGCGCATTTGCGCCCAGCCCTGTTCAGTCAGCGCATCATCGAGGCTGCCGCGCAGGCCGCCGCCCAGCTCGGTCTCGCCGTGACGCAGCAGATGCAGATGCAAGGTCATGCCGGACGATCCGCCACCGCTGCTTCGGCAAATGTCGCCATGTGCCCGTGCAGGTCGCAGGCCAGGCGCAACAGCGGCACCGCCAGCGCCGCGCCACTGCCCTCGCCCAGGCGCAGACCAAGTTCCAGCAATGGCTCGGCCTGCAGCGTTTCGAGCACATGGCGATGCCCCGGCTCGGCACCACGGTGGCCGAACAACAGCCACTCGCGGCAGGCCGGGTTCAGGCGCACCGCGACCAGCGCCGCGACCGTGCAGATAAACCCGTCGACCAGCACTGCAACGCCCTCCTGGGCCGCCGCCAGATAAGCGCCAACCAATGCGGCGATTTCAAAACCGCCGAGGTTGAACAGCGTTTGCAACGCATCGCCGCGCTGTGCCGCGTGCAATGCCAGGGCGCGCTCGATCACCTGCGCTTTATGGCTGACGCCCTCGGCATTCAGCCCGGTGCCGGGACCGGTCAGGTGCGCCACCGGGCAATCGAGCAAGGCGCAGGCCAGGGCGCTGGCCGCCGTGGTATTGCCGATGCCCATTTCGCCGCCGATGAACAACTGCGCGCCTGCCGCTTTTGCACGCAGCAGGCTTTCACGCCCGGCCTGCAAGGCCAACTCGCCTTGGGCCTGGGTCATTGCTGCGCCGTGAACGAAGTTCGCCGTGCCCGCGCCGATGTTCACATGCCGCACGCCGGGCAGATTCAGCGCCGGATTCACTGTGCCCAGATCGACCACTTCCAGCTGCGCGCCGAGCTGTCGCGCCAGGACGCTGATCGCCGCGCCGCCGCTGACAAAGTTGAGCAGCATCTGCCCGGTGACTTCCTGCGGGAACGCCGAAACGCCCTCAGCGACGACGCCGTGATCGCCGGCAAAAATCGCGATCCAGATCTGCTCCAGCGTCGGTTTGACCTGCCCTTGCAGGCCGGCCAGTTGCACCGCGACCGTTTCCAGCCGACCGAGCGAGCCGGCCGGTTTGGTCAGTTGCCGTTGCCGCGCCGCCGCTTGTTCAACGGCGTTGTTGTCGACCGATTGGCACGGGTTGAGCCACCAGGCTTGAGTCATAACGCAGGTCCTTTCAGAGTCAGGGGCAGGCCGGCAACGGTCAGGACAACACGCTGACAACGCTCGGCCAGAGCTTGATGCAGCCAACCGGCTTCATCGACGTAGCGGCGAGTCAATTCGCCCAGCGGCACGACACCCATACCGGTCTCGTTGCTGACAAAAATGATTTCGCCCGGCAGCGAGGCCAGGCAATAGAGCAGCGCCTCACGCTCGGCGACAAGTCGTTCGGCGTCGTCGAGCATCAGCAGATTGGTCAGCCACAAGGTCAGGCAATCGACCAGCAGGCAACGCTCGGCGCTGGCGGATTCGCGCAGCACCCGGGCCAGTTCCAGCGGCTCTTCGATGAGCGCCCATTCAGCCGGACGACGGGCGCGATGGTGAGCGACGCGCGCGTTCATCTCGCCGTCGAGCGGTTGGCTGGTAGCGATGTAGGTCACGGCCAGCTGGCTGTCGCTGGCGAGTTTTTCCGCCAGCCGGCTTTTGCCGGAGCGGGCGCCGCCGAGGATCAGTTGGAGCATGGGGTTCTCTCAAAACAGTTGGTGAAACAACCGGCGCCTTCGCGAGCAGGCTCGCTCCCACAGGGGAATGCGATCAATTGTGGGAGCGAGCCTGCTCGCGAAGAGGCCAGCCCCGACAAATCAAATCCCACAGAGCTCACGCAACAGCCCGGTATCCAGATGCCGCTCCACCAGATCCGCCAGTCGCTCGATATCGCGCTCGCGCAGGCCGTGGTAATCCACCGTCTGCACATCGCTCAACCCGGCCCAGCGCAGCATCGCCACACTCGCCTCGGGCGATTCGAACAAGCCATGCAGATAGGTGCCGAACACCTGGCCGTCAGCACTCTGCGCGCCGTCGCAACGACCGTCATCCAGGAACACTGCTGCGTTCTCCAGCGCCGGCCCGCGGGTGACGCCGGCATGGATTTCATAACCACTGACTTGCGCATCTTCCAGCGCCAGCCGCCCGCGTACGTTGCGCAGCTGCTTCTCGGCTTCGAGCGTCGTTTCAAACGCGAGCAAACCCAGCCCAGCGCTGGAGCCCGGCGCGCCTTCCAGCCCCAACGGGTCGTGGACCTGCTCGCCGAGCATCTGCAGGCCGCCGCAAATGCCCAGCACTTTGCCGCCGTAGCGCAGATGCCGGTGGATCGCCACGTCCCAGCCGTTGGCACGCAGATACGCAAGGTCGCTGCGTACGCTTTTCGAGCCGGGCAGGATGATCAGGTCCGCAGGCGGAATCGCCTGTCCCGGTCCGACAAATTGCAAGTCGACCTGCGGATGCAGACGCAGCGGATCGAAATCGGTGTGGTTGCTGATGCGCGGCAGCACCGGCACCACCACTTTCAGTACGTGCTCAGCCTTGTCGGTCTGACGCTGGTCGAGGCCGTCCTCGGCCTCAAGGTGCAGATCCAGCACATACGGCAATACGCCAACCACCGGTTTGCCGGTGCGCTGTTCCAGCCAGTCGAGGCCCGGTTGCAGCAAGGCGATGTCACCGCGGAAACGGTTGATGATGAAACCTTTGACCCGCGCCTGCTCGCTCGGTGACAGCAACTCCAAAGTACCGACCAGATGGGCAAACACCCCGCCGCGATTGATGTCGGCGATCAACAGCACCGGGCAATCCACCGCTTCGGCAAAGCCCATGTTGGCGATGTCGCCGGCACGCAGATTGATCTCGGCCGGTGAGCCGGCGCCCTCGACCATCACCAGTGGATAGGCGGCGCTGAGGCGTTCGTGCGAGGCCAGCACCGCTTGCATGGCGATGGCTTTGTAGTCGTGATAGGCGACGGCGTTCATCGTCGTTACCGCGCGGCCGTGAATGATCACTTGCGCGCCGGTGTCGCTGTTGGGCTTGAGGAGCACCGGGTTCATGTCGGTGTGCGGTTCGAGATACGCGGCTTGCGCCTGCACCGCTTGCGCGCGGCCGATCTCGCCGCCGTCCGCGGTCACGGCACTGTTGAGCGCCATGTTCTGCGGCTTGAACGGCACCACCGCGACGCCCTGACGGGTCGCCCAACGGCACAGCGCCGTCACCAGCGTGCTTTTACCGGCATCCGACGTGGTGCCCTGCACCATCAGCGTGGTCATGGGTGTTCCTTACGGTAGGCGTCGAAGGCTTGTGCCAGTCGCAGCTCATCGGCGGCATCGCCGGGCAGACCGAAACGCAGGCTGCTGTTGTGGGCGAACAGGCGCAGGAGGATGCCGCGCCGGGCCATGAAGTCGTGCAGCGTTTCCGCGTGCTCGGTAATCAGCCATTGAAACAGCGCGCAGCCCCCCTGCGGCTTGAAGCCGTAGCGTTCGAGCAGCGCCGCCAGCCGTTCGCTGGCTTCATCGCTGCGAATCCGTTGGCGCGTGTGATTTTCGGTGTCTTGCAGACACGCCTGACCGAGCACCCGCGTCGGCCCACTGACCGCCCACGGCCCGACCTGTTCGGCGAGCAATCTGAGCAACTTGCGCTCAGCCAGCACGAAGCCCAAACGCACCCCGGCCAGACCGAAAAACTTGCCGAACGAGCGCAACACGATCAGGCCGATGAGATGGCTATGCGCGGCCAGGCTCAAGTGCGGCGTGTTGTCCATGAACGCTTCGTCGACCACCAGCCAGCCGCCGCGCTGGGCCAGCCGCGCGTGCCAGTCGAGCAGGCGCGCCGGGGTCAGGCTGAGGCCGGTCGGATTGTTCGGGTTGACCACCACCAGTACGTCGAGGCTGTCGAGAAAGAACTCGACTTCCTGCTCCAGCACTTCCCGGACGATATAGCCACTGCGTCGCCACGCCTCGGCGTGTTCGGCATAGCACGGTGACAACACACCGACTTTGCCAGCGCGACGCAAGCGCGGCAGCAACTGGATGGCCATCTGCGAACCGGCCACCGGCAGCACTTGCGCGGCGCCGTAGTAATCGCACGCTGCCTGCTCCAGGCCGTCATCGGTTTCCGGCAAGCGCGCCCAGGCCCGCACGGGGATTTGCGGGATCGGAAAAGGCCACGGCGCCAGACCGCTGGACAAGTCCAGCCAATCGGCTTCGGCAATGCCGTAATCGTCTGCCGCCTTGCGCAGCCGGCCACCGTGCTCAAGCATAGAATTCAGCCCCCACGCAAAGAATCAGCAGCCATAACCATACCCCGCGCTGGACCAATTGCCAGCCGCGCTCGATGGAATCGGCGTCGGCAGGGGCGCCTTCGCCGAGCTGCGGGCGCTCGTGCAGTTCGCCGTGGTAAATCGCCGGCCCGCCCAGCTCGACGCCGAGTGCGCCAGCGCCAGCCGCCATCACCGGGCCGGCGTTGGGGCTGTCCCATTGTGGCGCCTGTGTACGCCAGCACTTGAGCGCGAGGCGGGTTTTGCCGAGCAGCGCGTAGGTCAGCGCCACCAGCCGTGCAGGAATGTAGTTCAACACGTCGTCGATTTTCGCCGCCGCCCAGCCGAAGCGTTCGAAACGTTCGTTGCGATAGCCCCACATCGCGTCCAGCGTGTTGCTCAAGCGATAGAGCACCACGCCCGGCGCACCGGCGACGACAAACCAGAACAGCGCAGCAAATACCGCGTCGCTGCCATTTTCCAGCACCGATTCAGTGGCGGCCCGGGCCACGGCGTTGCTGTCGAGTTCGTCGGTCTCGCGACTGACCAGATAGCCGACGCGAGTACGCGCCTCAGCCAGATCATCAGCGCGCAATGCCGCAGCCACCGGCGCGACATGTTCGCCGAGGCTGCGCATGCCGAGGGCGCAATACAGCGCAAGAATTTCGACAATCCAGCCGACATAAGGCGCCCAGGAAAACGCCGTGGCGAGCAGCGTCAGCGGCAGCACCGCGATCACCCACGCGGTCACGCCATGGCTGCGCCAGCCGCGACCACCGGCGTTGAAACGTTGCTCGATGCGCCCGGCAAAATTGCCGAAGGCCACCAGCGGATGCCAGCGTTTCGGTTCACCGAGCAGCGCATCCAGCGCCACCGCGGCGACACTCAACAACGCCACACTCATTGACTCACTCCCCAATAATTTTCGTACAGCAATTCGTTCAGCGGTCGCGCCTGCGCCCAGCCTTCAAGGACCAGCATCGGCGCCGGGTAAAATTCCTTGACCGGGCCCAGGCACAGCACGGCCAGCGGCTTGGCACCCGCGGGCAAGTGCAGCAGATCGGCCAGCGCCTGCGGCTCGAACAGCGATACCCAGCCCATGCCCAATCCTTCGGCACGAGCCGCCAGCCACAGATTCTGGATCGCGCAGGACAGCGAAGCCATGTCCATTTCCGGCAGCGTGCGCCGGCCGAAGATGTGCTTTTCGCGATCGTCCATCAGCGCCGCGACCAGCACTTCGGCACAGTCGTTGATGCCCTCGACCTTGAGCTTCATGAACTCGTCGCTGCGCTCGCCGAGGGCTTCGGCGGTGCGCACGCGTTCGGCTTCCACCAGTTGCTGGATCTGCGCGCGCAGGGCGCGGTCGCTGATGCGGATGAAGCGCCAGGGCTGCATCAGGCCGACGCTTGGCGCCTGATGGGCGGCTTCGAGCAAACGCCGCAGCAGTAGCGGTTCAACGGTGCCGCCGCTGAAGTGGCGCATGTCGCGGCGTTCGGCGATGGCTTTGTAAACCGCTTGGCGTTCGGTCTCAGAGAATGCGTTGTCGGTCATGGCCCTTTCGCGAGCAGGCTCGCTCCCACAGGGGATCCGGTTTCGTCAGACATGGCTGCACTCACTGTGGGAGCGAGCCTGCTCGCGAAGGCGGTCTCAGGTACAGGTACAAACAGCGCGGCAATCGCAGTCGGGTTCGACGGAAAATAAAAGTGCACATAAGAAGCCGTCATCCGCCCTTGCCGGTAGACCGCCTCGGCCCCGCGCCCGCCATTCGGGCTCAGCCCACGGGCAATCGGCGTCAGCTCGGTTGTCGTCAGGGAGTGATGATAAGTGTGGCCGCGCAGCGAGCCTTCCGGCAGATCAACCGCCTGTAATGCCAACGCCGCCAGACGCTTTTGCATTACCGCGTCGCCCTGCAACAACCCGACCAGTTCAGCGCGGGTGCCTTCGACATCGGTCAGCGAATCGAGCAGATACAGCATGCCACCGCACTCGGCCAGCAACGGCTTGCCTGCCGCATGGTGCGCGCGGATCGCCTCGATCATTGCAGTGTTCTGTGCCAGCGCAACATGGTGCAGCTCGGGGTAACCGCCCGGCAGATAAAGGCTGTCCGCCTCGGGCAATTGTGTATCGCGGATCGGCGAGAAGAAGCTCAACTCGGCGCCCATCGCCCGCAACAGATCGAGGCTTGCGCCATAGGTGAAGGCAAATGCTTCGTCGCGGGCAACGGCGATCCGCACGCCTTGCAACAGCGGCTCGGCAGCGATGACATCCGGCGCGGCGAACTCGACGGCCGGCGGCAAGGCGACTTCGCAACTGCTGGCCAATGCATCGGCGGCGGCGTCGAGGCGCAGGTCCAGATCATTCAGTTCGCTGGCCTGCACCAGGCCGAGATGGCGGCTCGGCAGCTCGATGCCGGTCTCGCGCGACAATGCGCCGTACCAGCGCAGGCCTTCAGTGAGGCTGCCTTCGAGCAATTGCGCATGACGCAAGGTGCCGACGCGGTTGGCCAGTACCCCGGCGAACGGCAGGTCCGGCTGATATTTCGCCAGGCCCAGCGCCAACGCACCGAACGTCTGCGCCATGGCGGTGCCGTCGATCACCCCGAGCACCGGCACGCCAAAGTGTCGCGCCAGGTCAGCGCTCGATGGCGTGCCGTCAAACAGGCCCATCACGCCTTCGATCAGAATCAGGTCCGCATCGGCGGCGGCTTCCCACAACAGACGACGGCTTTCCTGCTCGCCGACCATCCACATGTCCAGTTGGTAGACCGGCGCACCGCTGGCGCGCTCGAGGATCATCGGATCGAGAAAGTCCGGGCCGCATTTGAACACGCGGACCTTGCGCCCCTGATTGCGATGCAAACGTGCAAGTGCGGCGGTGACGGTAGTCTTGCCCTGACCCGAGGCCGGCGCGGCGATCAGGACCGCCGGGCAGTAACGGGTCTGATTCAAAGTTCGACGCCTTTCTGCGCTTTGATCCCGGCCTGGAAGGCGTGCTTGAGCATGCCCATTTCCGTGACCGTATCGCCCATTTCGATCATTTCCGGCTTGGCGCCGCGCCCGGTCACAACGACATGCTGCATCGGCGGCCGCGCCTGCAAATCGCTGAGCACCTGATCGAGATCCAGATAACCGTGCTTGAGGGCGATGTTCAATTCGTCGAGCACCACCAGCCCGATCGACGGATCGCGCAGCAGCTCGCGAGAAACTTCCCACGCCGCCGTGGCGGCGGCGATGTCGCGCTGGCGGTCCTGAGTTTCCCAGGTGAAGCCTTCGCCCATCACATGAAAGCGCACCTGCTCGGGGAAGCGGCGGAAGAACAGCTCCTCGCCGGTGCTGTTGCGGCCCTTGATGAACTGCACCACACCGCACTGCATGCCGTGGCCCATGGCACGGGCGAGCATGCCGAAAGCCGAGCTGCTTTTGCCTTTGCCGTTGCCGGTCAGCACCAGCACCAGGCCGCACTCGTCGGGCGAATTGGCGATGCGTTCATCGATCACGGCTTTTTTGCGCTGCATGCGCGCCAGATGGCGTTCGTCGCGCTCGGGGGAATCGGTCATGGGGAGCTCTCCGTTGAGACGGGTAAACGGCGGGCAGGCACAAAAATAGACGGCAAAAAGCCTGGCATCGCCCACCGTGATGCCGCTGGATGGATCAGGCCGGTCTCCGGGCTCATGAGCGGCGTTGGCCAGACTGCGCGCCTTCCCGCTGTTGAGCAGTGGCATTGAACGCAGTGTTCACTCATTTACCGTTGCGGGGGCAGCGCCGGGATCGTCGTGGCTTCGCGTGAAGACCACCCTCACCGGCTTCCCTGTTTCACTCTGTCGACGCAGGTCACAGAGCACCTGAAACAAGCGGCGAAGGTTAGAGGGTTGGGGGTGGAGCGTCAATTAAAGAGGCGGCCAACGGGCGAGAAACTGCCACCAATCAATTATCGGCAGGCAATCTTGTGCCAGACTGTGACAAGTGATATCAAAGAGCCATGCTTTTCTTGAAAAAGCACACCACAACAATAAGGACGATGACGATGCAAGGCATGATCATCAGCAACCCGCGCCTGGAATTCCTGCGCCCGGTGCTTGAACGCTGGTTTGACTGTATCGACCGCTACAACACCGTGCGCGGCGACGGCGACACGCCGTACTGGCATGACGAGAAAGCCAACCTCGGCCTGCTCTCCGCCGCCGCCTGGATGGCCGAACTGGTGACCTTGAACGACACCGTCACCCGTAAACAGAACGAAGACGGCGAGCGCAATGCCCGCGCCGATCTGTTTATCGCCGGCAGCGAAGACTGCGCCTTCATTCAGGCCACCCAGCGCTGGCCACGGGTGAACAACCTCAACCTGACCCAGGCTCTTGCCGACATCACTCAGGACGCCAAGCGCATCAGTTACGCCAGCGATCTCAAGCTCGGCTGTCTGTTCGTCGCCCCGCAAAAAGCCCAGCACAGCGCCAGCCCCGAAGAATTGCAGGACATGGTCGACGACCTGCAAAAGGAACACACCTGCGCCGTGGCCTGGTATTTCCCCTACGCCTACCGCAAATTGCACAGCGAAGCGGGCAACTATCACCCGGGCATCGCGGTACTGTTCAAGGAAGCCCGCGGCTGAGCAGTTGAACCATCGGGCTTGCGCCCTCCTCTATGGTTAGGAATGCATTCATAGGGAAGATCAGCAATGCGCAAGCCCCACCTCGTTTTCGTCATCGCCCTCGCCGGCGGGCTCAGCGCCTGCGGCGAAACCTCCAGCCTGCAAGTCTCCGACGGCACTGGTCCGTCACCGAAACTGCCGGAACCGAACAAGACCCTGATCCCGACGGTGAACATCGCCCCGGCGATCGGCTGGCCCGAGGGCGCTAAACCGACGGCGGCGGCCGGCACTCAGGTCGCCGCGTTCGCCGAAGGCCTCGATCACCCGCGCTGGCTGTATGTGCTGCCCAACGGTGATGTACTGGTGGCCGAAACCAATGCGCCACCGAAACCGGATGACAGCAAGGGCATCCGTGGCTGGGTAATGAAAAAGGTCATGGGCAAGGCCGGCGCCGGGGTACCGAGCCCGAACCGCATCACCTTGCTGCGCGATGCCGACAAAGATGGTGTGGCCGAAACCCGCACGGTGTTTCTGCAGAATCTCAATTCGCCGTTCGGCATGACCCTGGTCGGCAACGATCTGTACGTGGCCGATACCGATCGCCTGTTGCGTTTCAACTACGAGCCCGGTGCCACCGAAATCAAAACCCAGCCGATCAAGGTCGTCGATCTGCCGGGCGGCACGCTGAACCATCACTGGACCAAGAACGTGATCGCCAGCAAGGACGGCAGCAAGCTTTACGTCACCGTCGGTTCGAACAGCAACGTCGGCGAAAACGGCCTGGATCAGGAAGAGGGTCGCGCGGCGATCTGGGAAGTCGATCGCGCCACCGGCAATCACCGGATCTTCGCCTCGGGCATCCGCAACCCCAACGGCCTGGCGTGGGAGCCCACCAGTGGCGCGCTGTGGACGGCGGTCAACGAGCGTGACGAGATCGGCAGTGACCTGGTGCCGGACTACATCACCTCGGTCAAGGACGGCGGTTTCTATGGCTGGCCATTCAGCTATTACGGCCAGCATGTCGACGTGCGGGTCAAGCCGCAGAACCTCGATCTGGTGGCCAAGGCCATCGTCCCCGATTACGCGGTCGGCCCGCACACCGCCTCGCTGGGCCTGACTTTCGCCGAGGGCAATACGTTGCCAGCGCAATTCAAAGAAGGCGCGTTCATCGGCCAGCATGGCTCGTGGAACCGCAAACCGCACAGTGGCTATAAGGTGATTTTCGTGCCGTTCAGTGGCGGCAAACCCAACGGCACGCCGGTGGATGTGCTGACCGGCTTCCTCGATAAGGACGAGAACGCGCTGGGCCGCCCGGTGGGCGTGGTGATCGACCCGCAAGGCGGGTTGCTGGTGGCGGATGATGTGGGCAACAAGGTGTGGCGCGTTTCGGCCGCAAAATAATGTAAACGCGACGCAAAAAAATGTGGGAGCGAGCCTGCTCGCGAAGGCGGACTGTCAGTCGAAAGTGCTTTGACTGAGGTACCGTATTCGCGAGCAGGCTCGCTCCCACATTGGGTTATGCGCTGCCCTTTTAAGGGTTATGCGCCAACTGCCCCGGTTGCAATACTCGCTTGGCGCTCAGATAGGCCTTCTGCCAATACGCTTTCGACAGGCTGTCGAGCTTGACCGTGCCGCCCGTTGCCGGCGCATGCACAAAGCGCCCTTCGCCGACATAAATGCCGGCATGGCTGACCTGCGAGCCGCCGTTGGTGGCGAAGAAAATCAGGTCACCGGTCTGCAAGCCTTCCTTGCCGACGTTCGGCGCCTGCATGACGATCATTTCGCGGGTCGAACGTGGCAGCGAGATCCCTGCCGCATCGCGGTAGACGAATCCGATCAGGCCGCTGCAATCGAAACCCGAATCCGGCGTGTTGCCGCCCCAGCGATAAGGCGTGCCGACCAGGCCAAGCGCGCGAAACAGCACGTCTTCAGCGACCGGTGAAAAAGCCTGGGAGGGACCGAACACAATCGGCGCGCGAACCACGGGGGCTGGCGGCGGTGTACGACTGGCGCAGGCGCTGAGCAGCGCGGCGCAAAGGATCAAGGTGAGGCGGGCCGACATCGTCATAAGCAGAACATCCTGATCAGGCTGCGGCTTTCTCTGCCGAATGGACAGAAACAAAACCGCCTGCGTCTCCACGCAGGCGGTTTGCCATCAATATGATTCAGGATTCTAGCGGCTACGCGGCAAACTTCAAGTAAGACTTTAACTTCACCTTGTAAAGTTTGTGTCTACTCCGTTTGCCGGCAGGCTGAGTGTCGCTACGAACGCAGCGACAACAGGAACTTACTTGCGCGCGGTGACCACGGTCGGAGCATTCGCCAGGGCGCGTTTCGCTTCGATGAAGGTCTTGCTCCAGTAGCTGTCACCCAGGCTGTCGATGCGAACACCGCCGCTGCGACGACTGCTGGAGTGGATAAACTGGTTGTCGCCCAGGTAGATCCCGGCGTGACTGACCCGGCCGCGACGGCCATTGGTGGCGAAGAACAGCAGATCGCCTGGCTCAAGGTTGCTGCGCGCAACCAGCGGCGCATCAACGTTGATCATTTCGCGGGTGGAGCGCGGCAGGTTCATGCCGGCTTCTTCGCGGAACAGGTAACCGATGAAACCGCTGCAATCGAAACCGGCTTCGGAGGTACCGCCGAAACGGTAACGGGTACCGATCAGGGACATGCCGCGTTCGAGAATGCTGTCAGCCAGAACAGGAAGCTGATAAGGCTTCTTGCCGTTGAATTCGTTGAGTTCTTTTTCGGTGTCCAGCTCTTCCTGATAAATAACGGAAGACTGGGCCGTGGCGGAATTTTTAACCTGTTGAGGCTGCTCTTGAACTGGAGAATGAGCAGCGCAACCGTACAACAGGGTGACGAGTGCGAGAGGCACGAGGGGTGCGAAGCGCTTTAGCATGGGCACGACCGTGGCTGATAGTTGTAAAGAAGCCGAGACTATGCCCGCTATCGTCCTCATTTGCAAATTCAATCGAACTTTATGTGACTTGGCGGTTTCTCGTTTACATCTAAGCGCTTAAGCCCATTTGACCCGGTACGCGGCCTGCAACCCATGCAGGAATGCGGATTTTCTGGCGCCTGAAAGATGCCGCCCGCCCCTTTAAGTCCGCAAAACAACTGGCTCGACTTACCAGCCCAAGGTCTCTTTGAGGAACGGAATCGTCAGCTTGCGCTGGGCCTGCAACGAGGCCTGGTCGAGCTGTTCGAGCAGATCGAACAACGCGCTCATGCTGCGCGTGCCGCGAGTCAGAATGAAGTGCCCGACCTCATCGGTCAGGTGCAGACCACGACGCGATGCGCGCAATTGCAGCGCACGCAATTTGTCTTCATCGGAAAGCGGGCGCATCTGGAAGATCAGCGCCAGGGTCAGGCGCGATTTCAGGTCAGCCAGTTTCACCGGCAGTTCGCGCGGCGACGTCGACGCGGCGATCAGCAGACGCCGACCGCTGTCACGCAGACGATTGAACAGGTGAAACATCGCCTCTTCCCAATCCGCCTTGCCGGCAATCACCTGCAAGTCGTCGAGACAGACCAGCTCGTACTGTTCGAGGTTATCGAGGATTTCGACGCCGCGGTCCATCAACTCGGCCAGCGGCAGATACACCGCCGGCTCGCCCATCTGCTCGAAACGCAAGCATGCGGCCTGCAACAGATGCGTACGCCCTACGCCGTGTTTGCCCCACAGGTAGATCAGGCTCTCTGTCCAGCCGGCGTCGGCTTCGCACAGACGCTCGACATAGCCGAGTGCAGCGGCATTGGCGCCTGGGTAGTAGTTGATGAAGGTGGCGTCGTCACGCAGACGCACACCTAGGGGCAGCTGAATCGGTTTCATGCTGACTGAACGGTTACCAAGGAACCGTTAGTGGCCTCTGTGTAAAGTTGGCGAAGTTTATACCCGTGACGCTGAGCGCACAATGCGACAGAGTCCAAGCAAAATCAAAGGTTTGCGTTAACGCCTTGGTTTCCCGACGGATTCTTTGGCGCCGACGCCTGTGGAAAACGCGGCAACCCGGCGGTTCGCCGGGCCGCCCTTCGCTCCTATAACTCCGGCTCGTCTACACCACTATAGATGTCGGAATCCTTGTACAGATCGTGCACATGGCGCACCAGGACCATGATCACTGCGGCCACCGGCAGCGCCAGCAACACCCCGGTAAAACCGAACAGCTCGCCACCGGCGAGAATGGCGAAAATCACCGCCACCGGATGCAGGCCGATGCGGTCGCCCACCAAAAGCGGTGTCAGCACCATGCCTTCCAGCGCCTGCCCGACCATGAACACCGCAACGATGCCGACCATCGGGTACAGATCGCCACCGAACTGGAACAACCCGGCGATCAGCGCCGCGCCGATACCGATCACGAAGCCCATATACGGCACGATTGCCGCCAGACCTGCGATCAGGCCGATCAACAGGCCCAGCTCGAGACCGACGATCATCAGCCCCGCCGCATAGATCACGCCCAGCGCCAGCATCACCAGCAACTGACCGCGCACGAACGCGCCGAGCACTTCATGGCATTCGCCGGCCAGCGCCACCACGCGCTCTTCGCGATCACGCGGCAGCAGGCTGCGGATCTTCGCCATCATCACGTCCCAATCGCGCAGCAGGTAAAAGCTCACCACCGGGATCAGCACCAGATTCGCCAGCCAGCCAATCAACGCCAGACTCGACGCCGTCGCCTGACTCAACACCACGCCGACGATGTCGGTGGTCTGGCCCATGTGTTCACTGATCGCCGCTTTGACCTTGTCGAACTTCCAGAAACCATCCGACAGCCCCAGCTTCGCCTGCGCCCATGGCACCGCGGTGTGCTGCAGCCAGTCGAGCATCTGCGGCGCCAGTTCGTACAGACGCAGCAGTTGCTTGGCGAGCATCGGCACCAGCACCAACAGCAATGCCGTGACGATCAGAGTGAACAAGGCGAACACCGAGATCACTCCCCAGGTGCGCGACAGGCCGGCCCGCTCCAGCCGATCCACCAGCGGATCGAACAGATAAGCCAGCAACAGCGCGACCAGGAATGGCGTGAGGATCGGGTGCAGCAACCAGACAAACGCGCAAAGCAGGACTACCCCACCGAGCCAGAACCAACGCCGCGTATCGGCCATGTACCACTCCTGCTTCTATATAAAGAAAGATTTACCAACGAAAGCGCAACGACGGCGCCGCCGCTACCGGAGCAGGCGCTGCAACCGGTGCGGCACCCGCCTCCACAGGTTGCGCCGCGGCCACCGGAGCCGGCGCCTCAGGCGGCAACTCCTGCAACTTCGCCAATGAAAGCTGCGCACGCAACTGCTCGGTACTGCCGTTGACCCGGTAGACGATACGATCACCATCGACAGTCTGCAGACGCACGCCGAACGGTTCGAGTAACCGCAACAGTGCCGCGTAATGCTCCAGGTTCATGCCCTGTACTTCGAGGGTCTGCTGCCCGGAAGCACCGGGCTTGACTACAAAGCGTGGCGCCAAGCGCTCGGCCACGGCCAGCATCACCGCATCGGCCACGGCAGCTTGATCGGCGCCCTGCACACTGCCCGCTTCTTTCTGATCACCCAGCCACAGGCGCCATTTGGCCTGCCACTGCCCGCCCTCTTCGCGGGCATGCACCGCCAGCAAGGCGTCGGCGTTGTAGCGTTCGGAAGCATTGCGCAGCGGCGCGGCATCGGCGCCTTCGAGTGTCGGCGCGGTGGCGACCAACTGCTCGCTCAGGTCGGCCAGCGGCAGGCGTAGCGGCAAGCCACGATGCTGCGCCGCCGCACGCAGTGGCGTTGCAGCGGCCTGCCCGTCACCGACCAGACTCGACCCTTCAGTCGAATCGTTCAGCCACCAACCGAGGATCGACGGCCGATTGGCGCCCCACAGCGACAAGCCGGCGCGACGCAGCGCCTGTTCGCTGGTTGCCGGATCGAAATCGACCTTCAGCACTTCCGGCGGCCCGGCATCGAAACCGAATTGGCTGATGATCTGCTGCGGGTCTTTGCGAATCGCCGCCAGGCCTGGGTTTTGCGGGGCTTTCGGGTCGCCGGTCAGGCGCAGCACCAGCGTGTCGAGCGCCGCCTGCGTGGCGCGATCGCGCTCTTCCGGCGCCTGGCCGGTCACCGGCTGGCGCACTTGATAAAGGCCTTTGAGATTTTCGGCGTGACTCGCCAGGCTGAGCAGCGACAGATAGCCTACCAACAATAATTTAGCAAAACGCATGGAGAATTCCCGTCGACAGGAGCGGCTGGAACAGGCCGCGTGAACCGTTTGAGCAAGGCTGTGACCCTTGGCCTGCGCAAAACATTCACACGGCGGCGGTAAGTTTTTGCACAGTGATAACGATAGACGGTTAATGGCCACACCTTATACAGACGTTCAGGGCGCCGGATTGTAAAAAATTTCCGCGGATATGCCCCTGCCCGTCGGTGCGAGGATGGCCGCTGCCCCTCAAGCCTGATAAAATCGCGCGCCTTCGCAGACCGGCAACAGCCGGGCACCCCGAAACTCGCGTGAGGCCACCGCCACCCCGATTTCGATGTTCCCGCTGAACTCGGTCGTTACCCCCTGAATCCCCTCCCCTAAAGGCCTGGATCATGAGCAAGCAACCCTCCCTGAGCTACAAGGACGCCGGTGTAGACATCGACGCCGGTGAAGCATTGGTCGAACGCATCAAGAGCGTCGCCAAGCGCACTGCGCGCCCGGAAGTCATGGGCGGCCTGGGCGGTTTCGGCGCCCTCTGCGAAATCCCGGCCGGCTACAAGCAGCCGGTGCTGGTGTCCGGCACCGACGGCGTCGGCACCAAGCTGCGTCTGGCGCTGAACCTGAACAAGCACGACAGCATCGGCATCGACCTGGTCGCCATGTGCGTCAACGATCTGGTGGTGTGCGGTGCCGAGCCGCTGTTCTTCCTCGACTACTACGCCACCGGCAAACTCAACGTCGACACCGCCGCCCAGGTGGTGACCGGTATCGGCGCCGGCTGTGAACTGTCCGGTTGCTCGCTGGTGGGCGGCGAAACCGCTGAAATGCCGGGCATGTACGAAGGCGAAGACTACGACCTGGCCGGTTTCTGCGTCGGCGTCGTGGAAAAAGCCGAAATCATCGACGGCTCGAAAGTCGCCACCGGTGACGCGCTGATTGCCCTGCCATCGTCCGGCCCGCACTCAAACGGCTACTCGCTGATCCGCAAGATCATCGAAGTCTCCGGTGCCGACATCGAAAACATCCAGCTCGACGGCAAACCACTGACCGACCTGCTGATGGCCCCGACCCGTATCTACGTCAAGCCGCTGCTCAAGCTGATCAAGGACACCGGCGCGGTCAAGGCCATGGCTCACATCACCGGTGGCGGCCTGCTCGACAACATCCCGCGCGTGCTGCCAAAAGGCGCTCAAGCGGTAGTCGACGTCGCTAGCTGGACCCGCCCGGCAGTGTTCGACTGGCTGCAAGAAAAAGGCAACGTTGACGAAACCGAGATGCACCGCGTGCTGAACTGCGGCGTCGGCATGGTCATCTGTGTGGCTCAGGAGCACGTTGAAGTGGCCCTGAACACCCTGCGTGACGCGGGCGAGCAGCCTTGGGTCATCGGTCAGATCGCGGCGGCTGCCGAAGGCGCTGCCCAGGTCGATCTGCAGAACCTTAAGGCTCATTGATGTCCGCACCCTGTGATGTCGTGGTGCTGTTGTCGGGCACCGGCAGTAACTTGCAGGCCTTGATCGACAGCACGCGGACCGGCGACAGCCCGGTCCGCATCGCTGCAGTGATTTCCAATCGCGCCGACGCCTACGGCCTGCAGCGCGCCAGTGATGCGGGTATCGCCACCCGCTCGCTGGATCACAAGGCATTCGAGGGCCGTGAGGCCTTCGATGCTGCACTGATCGAACTGATCGACGAATTCAAACCGAAACTCGTGGTACTGGCCGGCTTCATGCGCATTCTCAGCGCGGATTTCGTCCGGCATTACCAGGGCCGCCTGCTCAACATCCATCCGTCGTTGCTGCCCAAATACAAAGGGTTACACACTCATCAGCGCGCGCTGGAGGCCGGCGACACGGAACACGGCTGCTCGGTGCACTTTGTCACTGAGGAACTCGATGGCGGACCACTGGTCGTACAGGCAGTATTACCGGTAGAGTTGCACGACACGCCGCAGAGTCTGGCGCAGCGCGTTCACGTTCAGGAACACCGGATTTACCCGATGGCGGTACGCTGGTTTGCCGAAGGCAGACTGGCACTCGGGGAACACGGTGCTCTACTGGACGGGCAGTTACTCGCCGCCAGCGGCCACTTGATTCGAATCTAGGAGATATTATGCGTCGCGCCCTGCTCTTCGCTTGCGCTCTGCTCGCCCTGCCCTTCGCGCAGGCAGCGGACCTTCAACCGTTCTCCGCCAGCTACACCGCCGACTGGAAGCAACTGCCCATGAGCGGCACCGCCGAGCGCAGCCTGGCCAAGGAAGCCAACGGCGTGTGGAAACTCAGCTTCAAGGCCTCGATGATGATCGCCAGCCTGACTGAAGAAAGCACCCTGACGCTGGACAAGGACACCTTGCTGCCACAGTCCTACCACTTCGAACGCGGTGGTCTGGGCAAGGCCAAGAAGGCTGATCTGGATTTCGACTGGAACAACAAACTGGTCACCGGCACCGACCGTGGCGACGCGGTGAAAATCCCGTTGAACCGTGGCATGGTCGACAAGTCCACCTATCAACTGGCGCTGCAGCATGACGTCGCCGCCGGCAAGAAGACCATGAGCTATCAAGTGGTCGATGACGGCGAAGTCGATACCTATGACTTCCGCGTACTGGGCTCGGAAAAAGTCGAGACCAAGGCCGGCAAGATCGACGCGATCAAGGTCGAACGCGTGCGCGACCCGACACAAAGCAAGCGCATCACCGTGCTGTGGTTCGCCAAGGACTGGGATTATCTGCTGGTTCGCCTGCAGCAGGTCGAGACTGACGGCAAGGAGTACAACATCATGCTCCAGGACGGTACGGTCAACGGCAAGGCTGTCAAAGGCAGCTGATTCGATGCAGGAACCAAGAGCCCCGCGAAATGCGGGGCTTTTTATTGCCTGCTGGATTGAAGATTTGTGCCTGGCTCGGCCCTCACCCCAGCCCTCTCCCCCAAGAGAGGGAGCCTACCGAGGTGTCTTTTGCTGTACGTCGACCTGAATCACTGAATCGATTATGGACTCAATGGAGGTCGCTCAGGTCGGCGTAACTCTCCGATTCCCTGCGGTCAGTCCCCTCTCCCCCTGGGAGAGGGCTAGGGTGAGGGGCTTTTCGAGACAAACACTCAAACCGAAAACCGCGCCACCATCCCGTTCAAATCCACCGCCAACCGCGACAACTCCTGACTCGCCGCGCTGGTCTGATTGGCCCCCGCCGAGGTCTGCATCGCCAGATCGCGAATGTTCATCAGGTTACGATCCACCTCTCGCGCCACCGCGGCCTGCTCCTCCGAAGCGCTGGCGATCACCAGGTTGCGTTCATTGATCAGGGTAAACGCCGAAGCAATCTCCTCCAGCGCCAAGCCGGCAGATTTGGCCAGTTCCAGTGTCGAACGCGCGCGCGTATTGCTCTGCTGCATCGAACTGACCGCCGAATCGGTGCCCTGCTGAATCCCGCCAATCATCTGTTCGATTTCCTGCGTCGACTGTTGGGTGCGATGGGCCAGAGCCCGCACTTCATCGGCGACTACAGCAAAGCCGCGTCCGGCGTCACCAGCGCGCGCTGCTTCGATCGCGGCATTCAAGGCCAGTAGATTGGTCTGCTCGGCGATCGAACGAATCACATCGAGCACTTTGCTGATGCCATGAATCTTCTGCGCCAGGTCTTCGACCTTGGCCGCGTTCTGGGTCACGTCGCCGGCGAGAAATTCGATGGATGTCACGGTCTGCTGCACTTGCTCGCGCCCCTGGCGGGCGATGCGGTCGGATTCACGCGACGCTTCGGACGTAGCCACGGCGTTGTTCGCCACCTCCTCCACCGCCGCGGTCATCTGGTTGACCGCCGTGGCCGCCTGCTCGATTTCCTGGCTTTGCTGATGCAAGCCGCGCGTGGCGTCTTCGGTGACGCTGCTCAGTTCTTCGGAAGCCGAGGCCAGTTGCGTGGATGACTCGGAGATGCGCCGGATCGTCTCGCGCAGGTTGAGCTGCATGCTCTTGAGTGCCTGCAACAGCCGCGCCGGTTCGTCTTTGCCGGCGATGTGAATATCGCCGGTCAAATCACCGCCGGCGACGACTTCAGCCACACCGAGCGACTGAGTCAATGGCACGACGATGCTGCGGGTCAACAGCCACGCCAGGCCAATGGTAATCAACGTGGTCAACGCAATCATCGCGGCAACCCAGACCCGTGAATGGTTGAACACCTGACGTGCCGCCTCGGTGGCCAGATTGGCATTGTGCTTGTTCAGATCGACCAGCTCGCGCAGGGTGACGGCGATCTCGTCGGCCAGCACGCTCATCTGCTCGTTGAGAATCGTTGAAGCCTCGGCTACCCGATTCTGCCCCGACAGCTGCACCACCTGTGCCTGGAGCTCAAGGTACTTGTGTTCAGCGACCTTGAACCGATCGAACAGCGCCCGCTCTTCAGGCAAGGCGAGAAGCCCCTCATAGCGTCGTTGCGTATCCGTCAGGCCATTGCGCAGCTCGTTGAGCTTGGCGACGTTCTGCTCAAGCGCCTTGGGGTCTCGATTGAGCAGCAGGCGCATGGTCAAGGCGCGCAGGCGCAGCATGTCCTGACTCATGTCCCCGACCGCCATCACGCTCGGCAGCCAGTTGTTGTCGACCTCATCGGACTGCGCGCGCATGTTCGACATCTGCAGCAGGGCGAACGCCCCAAGGGCGAAGACCATCAAGGCCAACAGACCAAACCCGACGCCGGCGCGCGGGGCAATATTGAAATTACGGATGTTCATGACACTGGCTCCTTCCAAAATCGCTGCATCAGCCTGCAGCGGGTTGCTTTAGAAGGTATCGGCATTGCCCTGAAATTGCGTAAGACCAAAAGGCGATAGGCAGACGAGCGGCTAGTTCGAAGCGCTGGGCTTAACGTTTCAGCGCTGATCAGCGCTTGTGATTGCACCGCGCGGCAATATCGCCAGGAAGTTATCCCGGGCAACCTTGCGAGCCACCGCCTCCGGCAGTGCATCCAGAAACGGTCGATAGCTGTGCATTTCCTCACCGAGCTTGTTGAACCGTCCTACCACGTCGGAGCCAAGCATGAAGCGAGCAGGATACTTTTCCACCAGCGCCAGCCACTCTGGCCGAGGCCTGCCCTGCTCGTCCAGCAGGTACGGCGTGAGCATGCTCCACGACAGATCGATGAACAGATTCGGATAAGCCTCGAGCATGCGCGTCAGGGTCGGCAGCAGAAACGGCAGCTGCTTTTGATGCCGATGGATTTCCGCACTGGTGCCCGCATGCGCCCAGATGAAGCGGGTGTGCGGATGATTACGCAGCGGCTCCTCGACTTCCTGCAGGTACAGCGGATTTTTCTCACGCTTGGAGGTGATGTTGGAATGCAGCATCACTGGCAGATCATTTTCCGCGGCGAGGTGATAGATCTTGGTCATCGCTTCGTTGTTGGCTCGCGGGGTGTCGCCGGCGGTGAGTGCGGTCAGATCGTCGTGGCGGGTAAACACTTCGCCAATGCCCTGCCACAGCCCCGGATACAGGTCGAGCATGCGCTGGATGTGCGCGGCGGAGTTTTTGTCGTTGGGGTTGAAACCCGACAAGAACGGATGAAAGTACGGACGCTGTTCCGGCGACAGCTTTTGCACCGCATCGGCGATGATCACGTCGGTCGCGCTGTACCAATAGGCGTCGGCGTCATCACCGGCGTAATAACGCGGGCGCTTGGGTTCGTCCTCATGCCACTTCTTCGCCACGGGGATGCCGGAAATCATCACATGCTCGATGGAGTTTTCCTTCATGGCCGTCAGCAGTTTCGCCATGCCGGCGCTTTCCTGGAAAAAATCCACGTAATGCAGGTGCGCATCGCTGTAGGTGTATTCGCGGGCATGGGCAGTCCCGGCGAAAGCCAGAAGGCAGGCGACAATCAGACGAGACAAAAACACAAGTAATCTCCGGCAGGTGGGCTTAGCCTAGACCCCGCCCGACGGACAAGGGTTCAGCCCGCACGGAAAGCGGAACGCGTGCCGGTGGGAATGTTCTATAACTGCAGGGTCTTGCCTGACCCAACGATTTTTCCTGCTGCCTGTGAGGTTCTCATGACTGTTACCGTCAATACCGTCTCCGCTGAAGGCTTTCGTCACACCGTACAAATCGATGACCACGAACTGTTTGCCGACGTGCCGAAAACGGCGGGCGGCGAAGGCTCTGCGCCGGAACCGCACGACTATTTCGATGCCGCGCTCGGCGCGTGCAAAGCGCTGACGCTGAAGATGTACGCGAAGAAGAAGGACATTCCGCTGACCGGTGTGGGCGTCGACGTCAAACGCGACAACAGCGAAGAGCAGAAAGGCAAATACGTCCTGCACGTCACCCTGACCCTCAAAGGCGTACTCACCGACGCGCAACGCGACGAACTGCTGCGGGTCGCCGACCGTTGCCCGATTCACAAACTGATGACCACCAGTGACGTGACGATCGAAACCCACACCCCGCAAGGCTTCGACAGCCAATAAACCTCCCATTGCCAGCGGCGGGTTATGCTTCTGGCATCGCCCGCTCAGCCTGGAATGCCCCCATGGATACGCAACCCCTGATCATCCGCCCGCGCGCCGAAGACGTCGAAGGCCAGCCGATCCTGCGCCCACTGCCGTCAGCCAAATGCCGCAGCGTCGGGCCTTTCGTGTTTTTCGACCACATGCTCGAGACGGTTTATCCGACCGGTAAAGGCATGGACATCCGACAGCACCCGCACATCGGTCTGTCGACCCTGACCTATTTGTTCGAAGGCCAACTGCAGCACAAGGACAGCCTCGGCTCGGATCAGGTGGTCAGCGCCGGCGATGTCAGCTGGATGACCGCCGGCAGTGCGATCGCCCATGTCGAGCGCACGCCTGCACCGTTGCTCGCCGAGACGTTTACCCTGCACGGCCTGCAAGTCTGGCTGGCCTCGCCCCGGGAACATGAGCAGGGACCGGGACACTACAGCCATCATCCGGCGGCGACCTTGCCGGTCAGCGATAACCTCGGCGTGCAGATCCGCATGATTGCCGGGTCAGGCTTTTGTCTCGAATCACCGGTACCGGTGCTTTCTCCGACGCTGTATGCCGAAGTGCGGATGCAGAGCGCGACCACGCTGCTGATTCCGACCGAGCATGCAGAACGTGCGGTGTATGTGTTGAGCGGCGATGCGCAGCTGAACGGCGAAGCCATTGAGCCTCACGCGCTGGTGGTGCTGCCGGCTGGGGAAGAGATGAGTCTGTTTTCCGAAAGTGATGTGCACGCGGTGGTATTCGGCGGCGCCGCGCTGGACGGGCCGCGGCGGATCAACTGGAATTTCGTTGCCAGTGACCCGACGGCGATCGACGAAGCGCGGCGCAAATGGGCGGCCGGGGATTGGCCGACGGTGCCGGGGGAAGTGGAGCGGATCGAGCTACCGCGTTGAACCCTTTGCCCTCACCAGCCCTCTCCCGGAGGGAGAGGGGGCCGATTGGGGAATATCGAAGAGGCACGCCGAGATGAGAGATTCATGCTGAATCCATAATCGACACAGCTCTTTCAGGTCGATGCTTAGCGCCAGACACCTCCGTAAGTCCCCTCTCCCTTTGGGAGAGGGCTAGGGTGAGGGGCTTGGGCTCTTCCGGCTTCAGGCTTCAGCCTCAACCCTTGAACACTTCATCCAGCAAATCATGCATCGACTTGAACGCGCGCTTCGCGGTCTTCTCGTCGTACATCATCTTGCCCGGCACGTTCGCATGCGGGTCGGTAAACGAGTGCACCGCGCCGCCGTAGCTGAGCAGCTGCCAATCCACACCGGCAGCGTTCATCTCGTCTTCAAACGCCGGCAATTGCTCTTTCGGCACCAGCGGATCGGACGCGCCGTGCAGCACCAGCACCGAGCCCTGGATGTTCTGCGCATCCGCCGGGTTCGGCGAGTCCAGCGTGCCGTGGAACGACACCGCCGCTTTCACTGGCGCGCCGGTGCGGGCCAGGTCCAGTGCACAGCAACCACCGAAGCAGAAACCGAACACCGCCAGTTTCGCGGTATCCACCGCCGCTTCACCCTGGCTTTGCAACTGCTCGAAAGCCACTTGCAGGCGTTTGCGCAGCAACGCGCGGTCGTCCTTGAGCGGCATCATTGCAGCGAGCGCTTCATCGGCGTTCTGCGGACGTACGGCCTGGCCGTAGACGTCAGCGATCAACACCACGTAACCCTTGGCCGCCACCGCTTTGGCGATGTCTTCGGCACCGGCGCTGACGCCCATCCAGTTCGGCGCCATCAACAAACCCGGCAGCGCACCTTTGTGCTCGGCATCGAAGGCCAAGCGCCCTTCATAAGGCTGGCCGTCAATCTGGTAGACCACGGAACGTACAGTGACTTGGCTCATTTCTGACTCCTGATTCGTTTAACACCAGAATGAAAAAACCCGCCGAAGCGGGTTTTTCCTACAACGTGATCAAACCGACAGTTCAACCAGCAGCTTGTTCAGACGGCGCACATAAGCGGCCGGGTCTTTCAAGCTGTCGCCGGCAGCCAGCGCAGCCTGATCGAAGAGGATGTGCGACAGGTCGCCAAAACGCTCTTCGTTCTGCTCGCCATCGAGTTTCTCGATCAGCGGGTGGTTCGGGTTGAATTCGAAAATCGGCTTCGAATCCGGCACCTTCTGCCCGCTCGCTTCGAGGATCTGGCGCATTTGCAGACCCAGGTCCTGCTCGCCGATGGCCAGAATGGCCGGGGAATCCGTCAAACGATGCGACACGCGTACCTCCGCGACGGAATCGCCCAGCGCGGTTTTCAGGCGCTCGACCAGACCTTCTTTGGACTTGGCGACTTCTTCTGCGGCTTTCTTGTCCTCTTCCGAGTCCAGATTGCCCAGATCGAGGTCACCACGTGCCACGTCGACAAAGGTCTTGCCGTCGAACTCGCTCAGGTAGCTCATCAGCCACTCGTCGATGCGGTCAGTCAGCAGCAGCACTTCGATGCCTTTCTTGCGGAAGACTTCCAGGTGCGGGCTGTTCTTGACCTGCGCATAGGTTTCGCCGGTGAGGTAGTAGATCTTGTCCTGACCTTCCTTGGCGCGGGCCAGGTAGTCGGCCAGACCGACGATCTGCTCGCCGTCGTCACCTTGAGTCGATGCGAAACGCAGCAGACCGGCGATTTTTTCTTTGTTGGCGAAATCTTCTGCCGGGCCTTCTTTCATGACCTGACCGAAGTTTTTCCAGAAGCCTTTGTATTGCTCAGGCTCGTTCTTCGCCAGTTTTTCCAGCATGTCCAGCACGCGCTTGGTCAGCGCGGTCTTCATCGAATCGATGATCGGGTCTTTCTGCAGGATTTCACGCGACACGTTCAGCGACAGGTCGTTGGAATCGACCACGCCTTTGATGAAGCGCAGGTACAGCGGCAGGAACGACTCGGCCTGATCCATCACAAACACACGCTGCACGTACAGCTTCAGGCCTTTCGGCGCTTCACGCTGGTACAGGTCGAACGGCGCGCGCGCCGGCACGTACAGCAGCGAGCTGTACTCGAGCTTGCCTTCAACCTTGTTGTGGCTCCACGACAACGGATTTTCAAAGTCGTGAGCGATGTGTTTGTAGAACTCCTGGTATTCCTCGTCTTTGACTTCAGTGCGCGGACGGGTCCACAGGGCGCTGGCGCGGTTGACGGTTTCCCATTCAACGGCTGGAGCCTCTTCGCCTTCGGCCGGAGTGACTTCCTTCGGCAGTTCGATCGGCAAAGCGATGTGGTCGGAGTACTTCTTGATGATGTTGCGCAGACGCCAGCCATCGGCGAACTCGTCTTCACCGGATTTCAGGTGCAGGACGATGCGGGTGCCACGCTCTGGCTTGTCGATGTTGGCGACTTCGAACTCGCCCTCGCCTTTCGACGACCAGTGCACGCCTTCGCTGGCAGCAGTGCCGGCGCGACGACTGTAGACATCAACCTTGTCGGCAACGATGAACGCGGAGTAGAAGCCCACGCCGAACTGGCCGATCAGGTGCGAATCCTTCTTCTGATCGCCGGACAGGTTTTTCATGAAATCGGCAGTGCCGGACTTGGCGATGGTCCCCAGGTGGGTGATCACATCGTCACGGTTCATGCCGATACCGTTGTCTTCGAGGGTGACGGTCTTGGCGTCCTTGTCGAAGCTCACACGGATTTTCAGATCAGCGCCGCCCTCAAGCAACTCTGGCTTGGCCAGCGCTTCGAAGCGCAGCTTGTCGACAGCGTCAGAGGCGTTCGAGATCAATTCGCGCAGGAAGATTTCCTTGTTCGAATACAGCGAATGGATCATGAGGTGCAGCAGCTGCTTTACCTCGGTCTGGAAGCCCAGGGTTTCCTTTTGAGTTTCCACACTCATGGTCATCAAACTCCAATCAGATGGCAGTGGCCGCGACCCGAATGGTCGGCGGCGGGTTGTCATCTGAGTTTGGGGCGCTGTTCAGGATTTCAAGGGTTCATCGATTTTGAAGTGCGCGCGAGCGGTGGCAATCGGTTCGGCCTCGGTGCTTTGCCAGGCGGTGATCGCCACATTGGCGACCCGACGTCCCTGACGACAGACCTGACATTTGGCCCACGTATCGCGAAACTGCCCGGCGCGCAGGTAGTCGAGGGAAAAATCGATGATCTTCGGCACACCCGGGGCGCCGGTGTAAATCAGCAAATGCAGGGCGGCCGCCAGCTCCATGAACCCGGCAATCACCCCGCCATGGATCGCCGGCAATAAAGGGTTACCAATGTTGTCCTTGTTCGCCGGCAGCTTGAACAGCAGTTCATCGCCTACCCGCGAGCACTCGATGCCGATCAGGCCGGCGTAGGGGATCAGCTTCAGCAACGGCGCATAGTCGCCTTGCGCATGGGCCAGCTGCAATTGCTGCTTGAGATCATCGCTCACGGCTTGACTCCCTTGATTGCGCCGCCAAAGCCTTGCGTGCCTTTGAGCGCCTTGCCCATCCGCATGAACGTGCCGACAACGTGGGCAATGGGTTGCTCGGGATCGTCCTGGTAGGCGAATCCGCGGGCAAAAATCACGTCAGTGGTAACTCGGTAGCACTGGGCAAAGCCATAGACATCTTTATGCGGTTCGGCGGCGTGCATGTAATCGATGCGCAGATCGAGGGTCGGACAGACTTCGAATTCCGGCAGCACGCACAAGGTCGACATGCCGCAGGCTGTATCCATCAGCGAGGTGATGGCACCGCCATGGATCACCCCGGTTTGCGGGTTACCGACGATCTGCGGGCTGTAAGGCAGGATCACCGTCAGGCCTTCGCTGGAGGCACTCTGCACCTTTAAACCCAGCACCTGACAGTGGCGCAACGCCGAGAGAAACCGCGTCGCGCGCTCAAAAACGCTGTTTTCCGCCATTTGATAATTACTCGCATTAAAGCCTTTTGCCAGTAGTGAGAAAAGCGGCAAAAGTTCCGTGATAAAACAAAGTTATATATCTGAGAGAAATGAGGAACTTAACCTGTAGCGCCGAGTTCTTAAGGCCAGTAGTTATTTTCCATAAGGAGAAACACCCCATGCGTAAGACTTTAGCTATTGCCTTGATGTTGACCGCTTCCCTCGGTCTCGCTGCCTGCGATAAAAAATCCGAGGACAAAGCTCAAGATGCCAACCAGCACGCTGAGCAAGCTCAGCAGGACATGAACAAAGCTCAGGATAAAGTGAACGACGCTGCGAAAGAAAACGCCGAAGCTGCCAAAGCTCAGGCTGAATCGAACGCTGCCGCACAAGACGAAGCTGCCAAGAAGCAATAAACCGCCTCTAGCCGCAGAAAAAAGAGAACCCGCCAAGTGCGGGTTTTCTTTTGTCCGGGATTTGATGCAATGGCCGCTTACAACAGAACCGTTCTAAAAGTCGGACTAATCATCAGCAACAACGAAGCCACTAAGCCGACCAGCCAGACCAGACTGCGCAACTTCGGCAGATCCGCCAGATACAACCACAAGTACAGGATTCGCGCGATCACGAAGATGATTGCCAGCGCATTGATCAGCCATCCCGCCGTTTGCGTGGTGTGCGCCATCAGTACACCAACCGCGAACAAAATGAACGCTTCGATACTGTTCTGATGCGCCGCCAAGGCTCGGGCGCCGTAACCGGTCAATTGCGCCTGTTGCTGGCGCGGCAGGTGGTTGTCATACCCGCCCTGCTCTTTCATCGCCTTGCCCACGGGCAAACGCGCGATATAAATCAGCAACGCGCTGATAAACACACACCAGAACGGAATACTCATCAAGCGGCCTCTTTATTGGTTTCGGGCACAGGTGCCTCGGTAGGGGTATAGACCATGACATCGAGCACGTCGGAATGAAATTCGCGGCGATACAAGACCACCACCACTCCCGCGCTCATCAGCATGAACAGCCATGGGCTGACGAACCAGGCCAGCATGCTCATGCCGAAGTAATAAGAGCGCAAACCGAAGTTGAACTGGTTGGCCGCCATTGAAATCACCCGTGCGGCCCTTGAGGCGAAGGCTTTGCGCTCCTGCTCGGAGACATGCCGCTCGCCAACCATCGGTGCCGACCCGACCAGAATCGCCGCAAAGTTGTACTGGCGCATGCACCAGCTGAAGGTGAAGAAGGCATAAACGAACACCAGCGCCAGGCACAGCAACTTGATCTCCGACATGCCCTGCGACGCTTGCTGGACCATGGGAATGTCCGCCAACAGCGACACGGCGCGGTCAGATGCGCCGAGCACGGTGAGAATACCGGCGAGAATGATCAAGGTGCTGGAGGCGAAGAACGAGGCGTTGCGCTCCAGATTGCCGATCACGCTGGCGTCGGCAATACGGTTGTCACGCAGCAGCATGCGGCGCATCCAGTCTTCGCGATACAGATGCAGCACACTGGCCAGACACGCCGTATCGCGGGCCTTCCAGCTGGCATAACGGGTGTAACCGCCCCAGCAGATGACAAACCAGAGCGCGGCGAGCAGGTGGATCAGATTGGCTTGGATGAACGACATGCAAATCCCTGTGGTGTATGAATGCTGTACCTGCAGGAGTGAGCCTGCTCAGTCCTACATAAAAGCGACGCAACCCTTCGACGTTAGCTCAGCCAAAAAGACACTGCCTCACGCGCATAAAAAATGCCCCGTATCGATTGATATGGGGCATTTCTGTTTAATCCTGCGGGATCCGCTTGTGGCGGATCAAAACAGGTCAGGCAACCGCTTCGCTACGCTTGCCCAGCAGGCGATCACACACTACTGCAACCACCAGCGTCATCACGCACGGCACCAGCCAGGCCAGGCCCTGCTCGCTCAGTGGCAGGTGCGACAGCTGAGTCGGCATCCAGTCGGCCAGGCCGGCGCCCTTCAGCGCGTCGATGCTGCCGAAAATGAACGACACCAGCATCACCGGGCCCAGAATGCGGCCGTGTTCATGCCAGAAGTCTTTGCAGAAGCTCAGCGCCACCAGCACGATGCACGGCGGGTAGATCGCGGTCAGTACCGGGATCGAGAAAGCGATCAGCTTGGTCAGGCCCAGATTGGACACCAGCAGCGAGAACGCCGCGAGGATGATCACCAGCGTCTTGTACGACAGCGGCAACACGCGGCTGAAGTATTCGGCACAGGCGCAGGTCAGGCCGACCGCAGTCACCAGACACGCCAACGAAATCAGCACGGCGAGGAAACCGCTGCCCAGCGAGCCGAACGTATGCTGCACATAAGCGTGCAACACCGCAGCGCCATTGGTGGCACCGACCGCGACTTCATGGCTGCCGGAACCGAGACGGAACAGGCTGACATACACCAGCGCCAGACCGACACCGGCGATCAGCCCGGCGATGATCGCGTAACGGGTGATCAGCTTGGGCGACTCGACGCCACGGGAACGGATCGCGTTGACGATGACGATGCCGAACACCAGTGCGCCGAGGGTATCCATGGTCAGATAACCATTGATGAAACCCTGGGAGAACGGCGCGGCTACGTATTCCGGCGTACCGTGGCCGATGTCACCGGCCGGCAAAGCGAACGCGGCGATACCGAGTACGGCGAGCGCGATGATCTTCAGCGGCGCCAGGAAACGGCCAACGGTATCCAGCAAACGCCCCGGGTACAGGGAAATGAAGAACACCAGCAGGAAGTAAACCGAGCTGTACAGGAACAGTGCCAACGGGCTTTCGCCAGTCAGTGGCGCCAGACCCACTTCGAACGACACCGTCGCGGTACGCGGCGTGGCGAACAGCGGGCCGACTGCCAGATAGCAGGCCGCTGCAAGTATGCCGCCAGCGATCTTGCCGATCGGGCTGCTCAACGCATCCATCGCGCCACCGACCTTGGCCAGCGCAACAACGGTGATCACCGGCAGACCGACTGCGGTGATCAGAAAACCCAGTGCAGCCATCCAGACGTGAGGTCCGGCCTGCAAGCCGACGATCGGCGGGAAGATGATGTTACCGGCCCCTACGAACAGGGCAAACGTCATAAAACCAAGTGCCAGGATGTCCTGACCTTTCAAAACTTTCATTAAGGTAATACCACACTACTGAAATCGGAATTTAGAGGGGGATTGCCCTGTGGGATTAGGGAAATGCTGTCGATCCGTATGGGACTGACCTGTGAAGCTGCGTGGCTGCCTTGTGGGCGACGCACTGCAAAATGGCCGCCAGCCTAACGAATCTGGCAGGAAAACGCACTGTTAGAGGGCGAACTATCCGATACACGACGTTTCCGTGTCGCGTTTATGTATGAAAAGCAGCTGCAAGCTACAAGTTTCAAGCTGCAAGTTTTTATCTTGCAGCTAGCCGCTTGAAGCTTGCCTCTGCCCTGAAACGACAAAGGCCACCCGAAGGTGGCCTTTGTTGCTGGAGCTAAAAAGTCAGCCGAAGCTTACTTCTTCACTTCCCAGCCAGTCAGCTCGGCCAGGGCCTTGCCGATGTCTGCCAGCGAACGCACGGTTTTCACGCCTGCGTCTTGCAGAGCAGCGAATTTCTCGTCTGCAGTGCCTTTGCCGCCAGAGATGATTGCGCCAGCATGGCCCATGCGCTTGCCCGGAGGAGCAGTCACACCTGCGATGTAGGAAACAACCGGCTTGGTCACGTTGGCCTTGATGTAGGCAGCCGCTTCTTCTTCAGCCGAACCGCCGATTTCGCCGATCATTACGATCGCCTCGGTCTGCGGGTCTTCCTGGAACAGCTTCAGGATGTCGATGAAGTTCGAACCCGGGATCGGGTCACCACCGATGCCGACGCAAGTCGACTGACCGAAACCGGCGTCAGTGGTCTGCTTCACAGCTTCGTAGGTCAGGGTGCCGGAACGCGAAACGATACCGACCTTGCCTGGCAAGTGAATGTGACCTGGCATGATGCCGATCTTGCATTCGCCTGGGGTGATCACGCCTGGGCAGTTAGGGCCGATCAGGACTACGCCCAGCTCGTCGCACTTAACTTTAGCGTCCAGCATGTCCAGGGTAGGAATGCCTTCGGTGATGCACACGATCAGCTTGATGCCGCCGAATGCCGCTTCCAGGATCGAGTCCTTGCAGAAAGGAGCCGGTACGTAGATCACGCTGGCGGTGGCGCCAGTGGCTTCTACGGCTTCTTTCACGGTGTTGAACACTGGCAGGTTCAGGTGAGTGGTACCACCCTTGCCTGGGGTCACGCCGCCAACCATCTTGGTGCCGTAGGCAATGGCTTGTTCGGAGTGGAAAGTACCCTGCGCGCCGGTGAAGCCCTGGCAGATGACTTTGGTGTCTTTATTGATCAGGACGCTCATTACTTGCCCTCCGCAGCTTTAACGACTTGTTGAGCAGCGTCGGTCAGGCTGGTAGCAGCGATGATGTTCAAACCGCTTTCTGCCAGTACTTTAGCGCCCAGTTCAGCGTTGTTGCCTTCAAGACGAACAACAACCGGGATTTTCACGCCGACTTCTTTCACAGCGCCGATGATGCCTTCGGCAATCATGTCGCAGCGAACGATGCCGCCGAAGATGTTGACCAGTACTGCGGCGACATTGCTGTCGGACAGGATGATCTTGAAGGCTTCGGTCACGCGCTCTTTGGTAGCACCACCACCTACGTCGAGGAAGTTGGCTGGCTTGCCACCGTGCAGGTTGACGATGTCCATGGTACCCATGGCCAGACCGGCACCGTTGACCATGCAGCCGATGTTGCCTTCCAGTGCTACGTAGTTCAGTTCGAACTTGGCAGCGTGCGCTTCGCGCGGATCGTCCTGCGACGGATCGTGGAATGCCTTCAGCTTAGGCTGACGGTACATGGCGTTGGCGTCGATGTTGATCTTCGCGTCCAGGCAGTGCAGATCGCCGTCAGCCTTGATCACCAGCGGGTTCACTTCCAGCAGAGCCAGGTCGTGGTCTTTGAACAGCTTGGCCAGACCAACGAAGATCTTGGCGAACTGAGTGACCTGCTTGCCTTCCAGACCCAACTGGAATGCCAGCTCGCGACCCTGGGATGGCTGAGCGCCAACCAGTGGATCGATAGTGGCCTTGAGAATTTTTTCTGGCGTGTCGTGAGCGATTTTCTCGATGTCCACGCCACCTTCGGTGGAAGCCATGAACACGATGCGACGGCTCGAACGGTCAACGACAGCGCCCAGGTACAGCTCTTTAGCGATATCAGTGCACGATTCAACCAGGATCTTGGTGACTGGCTGTCCGTTGGCGTCAGTCTGGTAAGTCACCAGACGCTTGCCCAGCCACTGCTGTGCGAAGGCTTTGGCGTCTTCTTTGCTGCGAACCAGCTTTACGCCGCCCGCTTTACCGCGACCACCGGCGTGGACCTGGGCTTTGACAACCCACTCGCTGCCGCCGATTTTGTCGCAAGCTTCTGCTGCTGCTTCCGGGGTGTCTACTGCGTAACCAGTGGAAACTGGCAGGCCGTATTCAGCGAACAGCTGCTTACCCTGATACTCGTGAAGATTCATGCTTTTTACCGTCTTCGTTAGGTACTGCGCATTCGGCGCTGCGCTCGTTTGAGTGCCGCGCCACCTGTGACTGCTGCTTGCGTAGCTGAGCTACGCAAGACTGCGTCCGGCGGACATTCCGCGGTGAGTCTTGCTCGCAAGGCTCACGACGGGCCGTTACCGCCGTGGTTTCTTATTATCAGTTAACGCTTCTTGCGGTTGGCAACGTGGATGGCGCCGCCATTCACTGCCAGAGCAGCTTCGTGCAAGGCTTCGGACAGGGTCGGATGGGAGAAAACCATCATGCCCAGGTCTTCAGCGCTGGTGCCGAATTCCATACCGATCGCGCCCTGCTGAACCAGTTCTGCAGCGCTCGGGCCAATCACGTGCACGCCCAATACGCGGTCGGTCTTGGCATCGGCAATGACCTTGACGAAACCACCGGTATCGTTGGCAGCCATGGCACGGCCGGAAGCGGCGAACGGGAAGGTGCCGACGTTGACTTCAACGCCTTCGGCCTTCAGCGCCTGCTCGGTTTTGCCAACCCACGCGATTTCCGGGTGAGTATAAATAACCGAAGGGATCAAATCATAGTTCATCTGAGCCTTGTGGCCCTTGATGCGCTCGACGACCATGATGCCTTCTTCGGACGCCTTGTGCGCCAGCATCATGCCGCGAACCACGTCACCGATGGCGAATACGCCCGGTACGGCGGTCACGCAGTGCTCATCGACGGCGATGAAACCGCGCTCGTCGAGGGCTACGCCGCTGTCGGCTGCGAGCAGATCAGTGGTCACTGGACGGCGACCAACGGCTACGATCAGCTTGTCGAACGTAATGGTCTGTTCGCCGTTGGCGTCGGTGTAGTTCACCACGACTTCTTCGCCGTTGACTTTCGAACCGGTCACGCGAGCGCCCAGCTTGATGTCCAGACCCTGCTTGGTCAGGGTTTTCAGCGCTTCCTTGGAAACAGCGGTGTCCGCTGCCATCAGGAAGGTGTCCAGCGCTTCAAGCACAGTCACTTCTGCACCCAGACGCGACCATACCGAACCCAGTTCCAGACCGATCACGCCAGCGCCGATCACGCCCAGACGTTTAGGTACGGACTGGAATTCCAGCGCGCCAGTCGAATCAACGATGACTTTCTGGTCAACCGGAGCCGGTGGAATGTCGATCGGACGCGAACCTGGCGCGAGGATGACGTTTTCCGCTTCGATGACTTCAACCGAGCCGTCCGGTTTGGTGACTTCGACTTTCTTGCCAGCCAGCAATTTGCCGTGGCCCTGAATCGAAGTAACGCCGTTGGCCTTGAACAGGGTGGCAACGCCGCCGGTCAGGTTCTTGACGATGCCAGCCTTGCGGCCAACCATCGCAGCGACGTCCATTTTGACTTCGCCGGTCGAGATACCGTGAACGTTGAAGCTTTCTTTCGCTTCCTTGTACTTCCAGGAGCTGTCGAGCAGCGCCTTGGACGGAATGCAACCTACGTTCAGGCAAGTGCCGCCCAGGGCTTGCTTGCCCTCTGCGTCGGTGTACTTCTCGATGCAGGCAGTGGTCAGGCCCAACTGAGCTGCCTTGATGGCCGCTACATAGCCACCAGGGCCGGCACCGATCACTACTACGTCAAATTTCTGCGACATTCAAAAATCCTCTTTTTTGCAGCAAGCGTGAAGCCGCAAGCCTCAAGTCAAACTGCGATTACTTGCAGCTTGCAGCTTGAGACTTGCAGCTGCTTCTATCAAATATCCAGCAACAGACGAGCCGGATCTTCCAGCAGGTTCTTGATGGTCACCAGGAAGGTCACAGCTTCTTTGCCATCGATCAGACGGTGATCGTAGGACAGTGCCAGGTACATCATCGGACGGATCACGACCTGACCGTTGATGGCCATAGGACGCTGGATGATGTTGTGCATGCCCAGAATCGCTGCCTGCGGCGGGTTGACGATCGGCGTCGACATCATCGAACCGAAGGTACCACCGTTGGTGATGGTGAAGGTACCACCGGTCATCTCGTCCATCGACAGTTTGCCGTCACGGGCTTTCTTGCCGAACGTGGCAATGCCGTCTTCGATTTCCGCCAGGCTCATCTGTTCGGCGTTACGCAGAACCGGAACAACCAGGCCACGGTCGCTGGAAACGGCGACGCCGATGTCCATGTAGCCGTGGTAAACGATGTCGCCGCCGTCGATCGACGCGTTGACAGCCGGGAAGCGCTTCAGCGCCTCGGTGGCCGCTTTCACGAAGAACGACATGAAGCCCAGGCGCACGCCGTTGTGGGTCTTCTCGAACAGGTCCTTGTACTTCGAACGCAGCGCCATGACTTCGGTCATGTCGACTTCGTTGAAGGTGGTCAGCATGGCCATGTTCGACTGTGCTTCAACCAGACGCTTGGCCACGGTGGCACGTACGCGGGTCATCTGTACGCGCTTCTCGACGCGGTCGCCAGCGGCGAACACTGGAGCAGCGGCCGAAGGAGCAGCAGCCTTGGCAGGCGCGGCAGCCGGAGCGGCTTTCTTCGCGGCAACAGCGGCAACCACGTCTTCCTTGGTCACACGACCGCCCTTGCCGGTGCCGGCAACGGAAGCGATGTTGATGCCGTTTTCTTCAGCCAGTTTGCGTGCAGCAGGAGCCGCGATCGGGTCGTCTTCGCCATCGGCAGCAGCCGGAGCAGCAGCGGCAGTAGCGGCCGGAGCAGCAGCGGCGGCTGGCGCAGCGGCAGCAGCGCTGCCCTCTTCGATCGAGCCCAGAACCTGGTTCGACAGAACGGTAGCGCCCTCTTCGGCAACGATTGCGCCCAGCACGCCGTCGGCTTCGGCCAACACTTCCAGCACGACCTTGTCGGTCTCGATGTCGACGATCAGGTCGTCACGCTTGACGGCCTCGCCTGGTTTCTTGTGCCAGGTGGCAACGGTGCCATCGGCAACCGATTCCGGGAATGACGGGGCTTTGATTTCGATAGCCATTATCTGTGGGTCCTTAAAATTCGGTTTCAGTCAGCGCGAAGGCGTTAAACGGTAAACGCGTCTTGCAGCAGTTTTTCCTGCTGCTCGGCGTGCATCGATGCGTAACCACAAGCAGGTGCAGCCGAAGCCTCACGGCCCGCGTACTCAAGTACGAGAGTCTTGTCGAGGTTTGCGATGCTGCGACGCAAGTGATGCTGGCTGCAGTACCAGGCACCCTGGTTCATCGGCTCTTCCTGACACCACACGGCATGCTTGACGTTGGTGTACGGAGCCAGGACTTCCTTCAAGTCGTCCTCAGGGAACGGATACAGCTGCTCGATACGCACGATGGCGATATCTTCGCGGCCTTCGGCACGGCGTTTTTCCAGCAGGTCGTAGTAGACCTTGCCGCTGCACAGAACCACGCGCTCGACCTTTTTCGGGTCCAGTGCGTCGATTTCCGGGATCACGGTCTGGAACGAACCTTCGGCCAGATCTTCCAGCGTCGAGATGGCCAGCTTGTGGCGCAGCAGCGACTTCGGCGTCAGCACGACCAGCGGCTTGCGCAGCGGGCGAATCACCTGACGGCGCAGCAAGTGGTAGATCTGTGCCGGCGTGGTCGGCATGCACACCTGAATGTTGTGCTCGGCGCACAGCTGCAGGTAACGCTCAAGACGTGCCGAGCTGTGCTCAGGGCCCTGACCTTCATAACCGTGTGGCAGCAACATGGTCAGACCGCAGAGACGGCCCCACTTGTGCTCGCCGCTGGTGATGAACTGGTCGATCACCACCTGCGCACCGTTGGCGAAGTCGCCGAACTGGGCTTCCCAGATCACCAGCGCGTTTGGCGTGGTGGTCGAGTAGCCGTATTCGAAGGCCAGTACCGCTTCTTCCGAGAGGAACGAGTCGTACAGGTCAAAGCGTGGCTGACCGTCGTACAGGTTCTGCAGCGGAATGTAGGTGCCCGCGTCTTTCTGGTTGTGCAGCACAGCGTGACGGTGCGAGAACGTACCGCGGCCGATGTCCTGACCGGTCATGCGAATCGGGTGACCTTCGAACGCCAGGGTCGCGTACGCCATGGTTTCGGCGTAACCCCAGTTGATCGGCAGGCCGCCGGCTTGCATCTTCTGACGGTCTTCGTAGATCTTCGCGACCTGACGCTGGACCACGAAGCCTTCCGGAATTTCCAGCAGCTTGGCGGACAGCTCTTGCAGGGTTTTCAGATCGAAACGCGTGTCGTGACGCGCAGTCCAGGCGTGGCCCAGATACGGACGCCAGTCGACGAACAGCTCTTTGTTCGGCTCTTTGACCAGCGATTTCACCACGTGCAGACCGTTGTCCAGCGCGTTGCGGTATTCGTCGACCTTGGCCTGAACACGTTCAGCGTCGAGGACACCGGCCTGGGTCAGACGATCGGCGTACAGCTCACGGGTAGTGCGCTGCTTGGTGATCTGCTGATACATCAGTGGCTGGGTGCCGCTTGGCTCGTCGGCCTCGTTGTGGCCGCGACGACGGTAGCAGACCAGATCGATCACCACGTCACGCTTGAACTGCATGCGGTAGTCGATGGCCAGCTGGGTCACGAACAGCACGGCTTCCGGATCATCGCCATTCACATGGAGGATCGGCGCCTGGATCATCTTGGCAACGTCGGTGGCGTACTCGGTGGAGCGCGAGTCCAGCGGGTTGCTGATGGTGAAACCGACCTGGTTGTTGATCACGATGTGCACGGTACCGCCAGTCTTGAAACCGCGGGTCTGCGACATCTGGAAGGTTTCCATGACCACGCCCTGACCGGCGAATGCCGCGTCACCGTGGATGGAAATCGGCAGCACTTTCTCGCCAGTGGCGTCGTTACGACGGTCCTGACGGGCACGCACCGAACCTTCGACCACCGGGGAAACGATTTCCAGGTGGGACGGGTTGAACGCCATGGCCAGGTGAACTTCACCGCCGGCGGTCATCACGTTGGACGAGAAGCCCTGGTGATATTTCACGTCACCGGAACCGAGCTCGACCTTCTTCTTGCCTTCGAACTCGTCGAACAGCTCGCGCGGGTTCTTGCCGAAGGTGTTGACGAGCACGTTCAGACGGCCACGGTGGGCCATGCCGATGACGACTTCCTTGGTGCCGTACGAGCCGGAACGCTGGATCAGTTCGTCGAGCATCGGAATCAGGCTTTCGCCGCCTTCCAGACCGAAACGCTTGGTGCCCGGGTATTTGGTACCCAGGTATTTTTCCAAGCCTTCACCGGCAGTCACGCGCTCGAGCAGGTGGCTCTTGATGTCGGCGGAGTACGTCGGACGACCACGCACGCTTTCCAGACGCTGCTGGAACCACTGGCGCTGCTCGGAATCGGTGATGTGCGTAAATTCAGCGCCGATGGTGCGGCAATATGTCTGCTGCAACGCTTCGTGAATTTCGCGTAGGCTCGCTTCCTCTTTGCCGATGAACAGGTCGCCGGCACGGAAGGTCGTATCAAGATCGGCATTGGTCAAGCCGTAATGATTGATCGACAGGTCTGCAGGTGCAGGACGCTGCCACAGCCCCAGCGGGTCAAGCTGGGCTGCCTGGTGGCCACGCATACGGTAGGCCTGGATCAATCGCAACACTTCAACTTGCTTCTTCTCGTGCTCACTGCTCACGCTGCCGGCGGAAACCGGTTGGGCGCGGCGCTGGTTCTTTGCCAGCAGCACGAAATGATCGCGAATCGTGGAGTGCGAAACATCAGTGGCAGAGTTGCCGTCGGCTGGCAACTTCTGAAAGTAGGTGCGCCACTCTTCTGGCACAGCGTTAGGGTCGTGCAGGTAGAGCTCATAAAGCTCTTCCACATAGGCAGCGTTTCCACCTGAAAGGTAGGCGCTGTTCCACATGCGCTGCATCACGCTTTCTTGCATGCTTGGTCACCCTCGGTTAGGGGAACACCATCGGCGTCGACACCGAGCAAACTTGCAGAAGTCCGAATGCAGCGACTAAAACAAGCCACTTAGGATCACACTGATAGTCCGGGTACCAGCCCGGATGCCCCTGCTTGTCTCATTTCTTCAAAATAAGAGCGGCAGCTTGTGGCTACTGCTCTGGTTATAGCCATGACGCGGGTTGAAGCCCGCGCCACAGCCTCTACGGTGCAACGTTACAGCAGCTGAATCACACGCCGCTCGAAAGCAGCATGTTACGGATGTGACCGATGGCCTTAGTCGGGTTCAGGCCTTTCGGACATACGTTGACGCAGTTCATGATGCCCCGGCAGCGGAAAACGCTGAACGGGTCATCGAGCGAAGCCAGACGCTCGCTGGTCTTGGTGTCACGGCTGTCAGCCAGGAAGCGGTAGGCTTGCAGCAGTGCAGCAGGACCGAGGAACTTGTCAGGGTTCCACCAGAACGATGGGCACGAAGTCGAGCAGCAGGCGCACAGGATGCACTCGTACAGACCGTCGAGCTTTTCACGTTCTTCCGGCGACTGCAGACGCTCGATGGCCGGAGCCGGCGTGTCGTTCTGCAGGTAAGGCTTCACCTTCTCGTATTGCTTGTAGAAGATGCTCATATCGACGACCAGGTCACGGATAACCGGCAGACCTGGCAGTGGACGAACGATCAGCTTGTTACCTTTTACGACGGCGGACAGCGGCGTGATGCACGCCAGACCGTTCTTGCCGTTGATGTTCATGCCGTCGGAACCGCAGACGCCTTCACGGCAAGAGCGACGATAGGAGAAACCCTCGTCCTGCTCTTTGATCAGGGCCAGCACGTCGAGCACCATCAGGTCTTTACCACCGGTATCGACCTGGAAATCCTGCATGAACGGCGCAGCGTCCTGATCAGGGTTGTAGCGATAAACACTGACTTGCAACATGGCGGTCACCCCTTAATAAGTCCGGACTTTAGGTTCGAAAGTCGGAACAGTCTTCGGCGAGAAGTTGACGGCACGCTTGGTGACGCGCTTGTCACCCGGGAAGTACAGGGTGTGGCACAGCCAGTTTTCGTCGTCACGGTCTTCGAAGTCTTCACGGGCGTGCGCGCCGCGGGACTCTTTACGTACTTCGGCCGCGATGGCGGTGGCTTCAGCCACTTCCAGCAGGTTTTGCAGCTCCAGCGCTTCGATTCGTGCAGTGTTGAACGCCTGCGACTTGTCGTTGATCTTCACGTTGGCGATGCGGGCACGCAGGTCAGCGAGCTGAGCGATGCCTTTCTGCATGTATTCGCCGGTACGGAATACGCCGAAGTAGTTCTGCATGCAGCTTTGCAGCTCGCGACGCAGGGTAGCAACGTCTTCACCGTCGGTACGGTTGTTCAGTGCGTTCAGGCGCGACAGGGCAGCTTCGATGTCGGACTCGGTAGCGTCGTCGTATTCGATGCCGTCAGTCAGGGCCTTTTCCAGGTGCAGGCCGGCAGCGCGACCGAAGACCACCAGGTCGAGCAGCGAGTTGCCGCCCAGGCGGTTGGCACCGTGAACCGATACGCAAGCCACTTCACCTACCGCGAACAGGCCAGGAATGATCTGGTCCTGACCTTCGGCGTTCTGGGTGATCGCCTGGCCATGAATGTTGGTGGCAACGCCGCCCATCATGTAGTGGCAGGTCGGAACAACCGGAACCGGCGCAACGACAGGGTCAACGTGTGCAAACGTCTTCGACAGTTCGCAGATGCCTGGCAGACGGCTGTGCAGCACTTCCTCGCCCAGATGGTCGAGTTTGAGCATTACGTGGTCGCCATTCGGACCACAACCGTTGCCGGCGATGATTTCTTTAACCATCGAACGGGCAACCACATCACGGCCGGCAAGGTCTTTGGCGTTCGGAGCATAACGCTCCATGAAACGCTCGCCGTGCTTGTTGATCAGGTAACCACCTTCACCACGGCAACCTTCGGTCACCAGTACACCGGCGCCGGCGATGCCGGTCGGGTGGAACTGCCACATTTCGATGTCTTGCACCGGCACGCCGGCACGCAGGGCCATGCCAACGCCGTCACCGGTGTTGATCAGAGCGTTGGTGGTGGAGGCGTAGATACGGCCTGCACCGCCAGTGGCCAATACGGTGGCCTTGGCGCGGATGTACGAAGTTTCGCCGGTTTCGATGCAGATCGCGATCACACCAACGAATTCGCCTTCCTGGTTTTTCACCAGATCGACAGCGTAGTACTCATTGAGGAACGTGGTGCCGGCTTTCAGGTTGCCCTGATAAAGGGTATGCAGCAGCGCGTGACCGGTACGGTCGGAAGCGGCGCAAGTACGTGCAGCCTGACCGCCCTTGCCGTAGTCCTTGGACTGACCGCCGAACGGACGCTGGTAGATACGGCCTTGTTCGGTACGCGAGAACGGCAGACCCATGTGGTCCAGCTCGAACACCGCAGCCGGGCCTTCCTGACACATGTATTCGATCGCGTCCTGGTCACCGATGTAGTCGGAACCCTTGACGGTATCGTACATGTGCCAGCGCCAGTCATCGTTCGGGTCAGCGGACGCGATGGCGCAGGTGATGCCACCCTGGGCGGAAACAGTGTGCGAACGGGTCGGGAAAACCTTGGTGATCACCGCAGTCTTGTGCCCGCCCTGTGCCAGCTGCAGCGCAGCGCGCATGCCGGCACCGCCACCACCGATAATGATGGCGTCGAAAGAAATCGTTGGAATGTTAGCCATGACTCAGATACCCCAGAGAATCTGCACACCCCAGACGAAGTAAGCGAACATCGCAACGCCGCAAACTGCCTGGAAAAGGAAACGTATTGCCGTTGCGGACTTGCCGAACGCCATTGGCGTCAGGTAGTCGGTCGCGATGGTCCACATGCCGACCCAGGCGTGAGCGCCCAGAGCAACAAGGGCCAGCAGGCTGAAAATACGCATTCCGTTGTGGGCGAACAGTTCATGCCACTGGGCATACTCGAGGCCAGGGTTGGCGACGATGTATCCGATCAGAAAGATGAAGTAAGCCGCGAGAACGACCGCAGACACACGTTGCGCCATCCAGTCATAGAGGCCCGAACGCGACAGGTTAGTGACGTTAGTTACCATATCCAGACTCCTGCCAGAACGATTACCACCACGGAAACGGCGATAACGATTTTCGAGCCCAGTTTGCCGCCTTCCAGCGTCTCACCGATGCCCATGTCCATGATCAAGTGGCGCACACCGGCTACCAGGTGATACAGCAGAGCGGACAGGATGCCCCAAATCACTAGCTTGGCTAGCGGACTGGTCAGACACGCTTTCACCTGACCGAAGCCTTCCTCGGAGCTCAGCGACTTGTCCAATGCATAAAGCATGATGGCAAGGCACACGAAGAGGATGACACCGGAGATACGGTGAAGAATGGACGTGTAAGCAGTGACTGGGAGTTTGATGGTCCTTAGGTCTAGGTTTACAGGTCGTTGGCTTTTCACGGCTTTTTTTTCACACTGAAGAGCCCCTAACAATCAGGGCAAAGTTGTTGGGGAGTGCACTGGTCAGGTAACCACCACCCAGGGATGCGACCCCCAATGAAAGCAAGCCCAAAAGCCCTTGGCGGTCGGTGGCCGAGTATAGACAGTTAGGCTACTAATGACAACGCGTTCACCTACCCCCAATAGCGGATTGCACAAGTCGCATAAAAGGCGTAAATGGCAGTCAATTTCGAGGAAAAAGTGCGCTTAAAGCCTTCTGGAGCAAGACTTTAGGCAAATTGACATTCGAATTTATCTCACTATAGTGGTGCGGGCCCTGCGTGGGGGGTCTGTCTGATGGTTCAAGCATAAATAGGAGGCCACATGGCTGACAAAAAAGCGCAGTTGATCATCGAGGGCGCAGCCCCCGTCGAGCTGCCCATTTTAACCGGCACCGTTGGTCCCGATGTAATCGATGTTCGGAGCCTGACGGCCACGGGCCGCTTCACGTTCGACCCGGGTTTCATGTCGACCGCCTCGTGCGAGTCGAAGATCACCTATATCGACGGCGACAACGGCATTCTGTTGCACCGCGGCTACCCGATCGAACAGCTGGCTGAAAAGTCGGACTACCTGGAAACCTGCTACCTGCTGCTCAACGGCGAATTGCCGACGGCAGAACAGAAGGCCCAGTTCGTCAGCACCGTGAAAAACCACACCATGGTTCACGAGCAGCTGAAAACCTTCTTCAACGGTTTCCGTCGCGACGCCCACCCGATGGCCGTCATGTGCGGTGTAGTCGGCGCCCTCTCGGCCTTCTACCACGATTCCCTGGACATCAATAACCCGCAGCATCGCGAAATCTCGGCGATCCGTCTGGTTGCGAAGATGCCGACCCTGGCAGCGATGGTTTACAAGTACTCCATGGGCCAACCCATGATGTACCCGCGCAACGACCTGACGTACGCGGAAAACTTCCTGCACATGATGTTCAACACCCCGTGCGAGATCAAACCGATCAGCCCGGTGCTCGCCAAGGCCATGGACCGGATCTTCATCCTCCACGCCGACCACGAGCAGAACGCGTCGACTTCCACCGTGCGTCTGGCCGGCTCCTCGGGTGCCAACCCGTTCGCCTGTATCGCCGCCGGTATCGCCGCACTGTGGGGCCCTGCTCACGGTGGTGCGAACGAAGCCGTACTGACCATGCTCGATGAAATCGGCGATGTCTCGAACATCGACAAATTCATCGCCAAGGCCAAGGACAAGAACGACCCATTCAAGCTGATGGGCTTCGGTCACCGCGTCTACAAGAACCGCGACCCTCGCGCAACGGTCATGAAGCAGACCTGCGACGAAGTACTGAAGGAACTGGGCATCAACAACGATCCGCAACTCGAACTGGCCATGCGCCTGGAAGAGATCGCCCTGACCGACCCGTACTTCATCGAACGCTCGCTGTACCCGAACGTCGACTTCTACTCGGGGATCATCCTCAAGGCGATCGGCATTCCGACCAGCATGTTCACCGTGATCTTCGCCTTGGCACGTACTGTCGGCTGGATTTCGCACTGGAAGGAAATGCTCTCGAGCCCGTACAAGATTGGCCGTCCGCGCCAGCTGTACACCGGTTACGAGTCGCGTGACATCATCAAGCTGGAAGACCGTAAGTAAGGTTTTCCTGTTGTGATGGTTTAGTGGTGTGTCAGGAACGGCCTCTTATATAGAGGCCGTTTTTGTTTGGGGGGTTGGGGGCATATCCGTTGCTGCGGCTGTTGCCGCTGGCGGTTTCGCTCTTACAACGACTCACTTTTCCAGACGCCGAAAAGTAAGCAAAAGGCTTTGCCCCGGCGTTCGGCCCCTCGCTGGGGCTCGGGGTTCCTTCGTTACGGAATCGATCCGGGCGCAGCGGCTACGGTTTGCTTCGCTGCACCTCCTTCCGCTGTGTACGACTTCGTCGTACGGTCGCTACGCTCCCACACCCGGATCGATCCCTTCACTCAGCCTTCCGAAGGGGCAAAAGATCAAAAACCGGATCAAGAGCCAGATCAAAATCAAAAGCCAGGTCAAAATCAAAAGCCCCTCACCCTAGCCCTCTCCCGGAGGGAGAGGGGACTGACCGAGGTGAATGCGAGAGATACGCCAACCTGCGATTCCGAGTCGTACGCGATTTTCAAAGCCAAAGTGCAGTGGTCAACTAATTCCGGACACCTCGATAGGTGGTTTTGACGCCATCGCCCGCTCATAAACGGTCGGTGGCAGATACCCCAGTTTTGAGTGCAGCCGTTCGTTGTTGTAAAACCCAACAATGTACTCGGTGATGTCCCGGATCGCTTCAGCATGGTTGGCGTAGTCACGTCGCCATACCCGTTCCATTTTCAAACTCAGGAAGAAGCGCTCCATCACCGCGTTATCCCAGCAATTACCTTTCCGGCTCATGCTTTGCTGCATGTTGTTTCTTGCCAGTAACTCTCTGTAAGTTGCACTAGCGTATTGGCTGCCTCGATCTGAGTGGGCAATCAAGCCTGGCGGTGGTTGGCGCTGCGCGATGGCCAGTTGCATCGCGCTGCACACCAGCTCAGCCGGCATGTTCGGAGCCATCGACCAGCCCACGATCTTGCGTGAGTACAAGTCCAATACCACGGCCAAATACAACCAGCCACTGCGGGTGCGGATGTAGGTGATGTCAGCCACCCAAGCCTTGTTTGGTGCCACTGGATCAAATTGTCGACTCAGTACGTTCTCTGCAATCGGCAGGTCATGATTACTATCGGTCGTGTGTACAAACTTACGCTTCCAAGCCGAACGCAGCCCGTTAGCCCGCATCAACTGACGGATTTTATACAGCCCTATAAGCATCCCTTTACTGCGCAACGCGTCGCGCAAGGGACGGCTGCCGTAGCAGCCACCACTCTCGGCAAAAGACGCCTTGAGTTGCACAACGACGGGACAACTCTGCCGGGCTGGTGCATCAGCACGCTTTTGAAACTCATAAAAGCCCGAACGACTGATGCCCAGTAATCGACAAATATATGCCACTGAACTGACCTTCTCTTGCAGCTGCCGAACCAGTCGATACCTTACTTCAGCTCGCGGGCAAAGAAGGCCGTAGCCTTTTTTAAGATGTCGTTATCCATCTTGAGTTGGCGATTTTCTTGCTCCAATTGCCGGATGCGCTGTTGCTCTGCCGTCAATGGCTTGCCGATTCCGGCCTGCCCAAGTTGCTCTGCCTCGTATTGTTGAACCCAGCGTCGAACGGCTGTCTCGCCAATGTTCAAATCCTGGCAAACCTGCACAACGGTCAGCCCCTGATCCTTGATCATCTTCACGACTTGCAGCTTAAAACTGTCGTCGAATGCTCTGCGTTTTTTGGTCATGAATAACTCCTCGATAGATGCATTTTCCACCTATCGGGGTGTCCGGGGAAATTAGACCACTGCAAAGCATATCGGCTCCCTCTCCCTCGGGAGAGGGCTGGGGTGAGGGGCAAACCCACCACAAATCCAAAGCCAACCACCCGCTTCTAACCACTCAACAATGAGCGTTAGCTCGAGTGCTTTTGATCTTGCCTAACCAGCGACATCGGAAGGCTGAGCGTAGGGATCGATCCGGGCGTGGGAGCGCAGCGACCGTCTGGCGCAGCCAGACACAGCGGAAGGAGGTGCAGCGAAGCAAACCGTAGCCGCTGCGCCCGGATCGATCCCGAAGCGAAGGAACCCGAGCCTGCGAGGGCCGTACGTAGGAGCAAGCGTTTTTTTGCTTACTTTTTTTAGGCGTTTGTAAAAAAAGTGAGTCGCCGTCAGGCGAAACCGCCAGAAGCAACACCCGCAGCAACGGATATTCACCCAAAACCAAAACGCCCCGATCTCTCAATCAGGGCGCTTTCTCATACAAGAAACCACAAGCAAAGATTAGTGCGAAACCGCCCCACTCGCCCCCAACCCCGTCTGCGACCGCACAAACTGCGGGAAGAACAGCGCCCGCTCGTTGTCCGCCGCTGCCGACTTGTCAGTAATCGAGAAGAACCAGATCCCGATAAAGGCAATGATCATCGAAAACAGCGCCGGGTACTCATACGGGAAGATCGCCTTCTCATGATGCAGGATCTGCACCCAAATGGTCGGGCCAAGAATCATCAGGCCCACCGCACTGATCAGCCCCAACCAGCCGCCAATCATCGCACCGCGCGTGGTCAGCTTCTTCCAGTACATCGAAAGCAACAGCACCGGGAAGTTGCAACTGGCCGCAATCGAGAACGCCAGGCCGACCATGAACGCAATGTTCTGGCTTTCGAACAGAATGCCCAGACCGATCGCCAACACCGCCAGCGCGATGGTGGTGATCTTCGACACGCGAATCTCATCCTTCTCGTTGGCCTTGCCCTTCTTGATCACGCTGGCGTACAGGTCATGCGACACCGCCGAAGCACCGGCCAGCGTCAGGCCAGCCACCACCGCGAGAATGGTCGCGAACGCTACCGCCGAGATGAAGCCGAGGAAGATGCTGCCACCCACCGCGTTGGCCAGGTGCACCGCCGCCATGTTGTTGCCACCGAGCAAGGCGCCCGCGGCATCCTTAAAGGCAGGGTTGGTGCTGACCAGCAGGATCGCGCCGAAGCCGATGATGAAGGTCAGGATGTAGAAGTAGCCGATGAAACCGGTCGCGTAGAGCACGCTCTTGCGGGCTTCTTTCGCATCACTCACGGTGAAGAAGCGCATCAGAATGTGCGGCAGGCCAGCGGTACCGAACATCAGCGCCAGCCCCAGCGAGAACGCCGAGATCGGATCCTTGACCAGGCCGCCCGGGCTCATGATCGCTTCGCCCTTGGCGTGCACTTTGATGGCTTCGGAGAACAGCGTGTTGAAATCGAAGCCAACGTGCTTCATCACCATCAGCGCCATGAACGAGGCACCGGACAGCAGCAGTACGGCCTTGATGATCTGCACCCAAGTGGTCGCCAGCATGCCGCCGAACAGCACGTACATGCACATCAGCACACCGACCAGGATCACCGCAACGTGGTAATCAAGGCCAAACAGCAGCTGGATCAGCTTGCCTGCACCGACCATTTGCGCGATCAGGTAGAACGCCACCACCACCAGCGAACCGCAGGCCGACAGGGTACGAATCTGGGTTTGCCCGAGGCGGTAGGACGCCACGTCGGCAAAGGTGTATTTACCCAGGTTACGCAGACGTTCGGCGATCAGGAACAGGATGATCGGCCAGCCCACCAGGAAGCCGATCGAGTAGATCAGGCCATCGTAGCCGGAGGTGAACACCAGCGCGGAAATCCCCAGGAAGGACGCCGCCGACATGTAGTCACCGGCAATCGCCAGACCGTTCTGGAAACCGGTGATCTTGCCGCCCGCCGCGTAATAATCGGCGGCCGAGTTGTTTTTCTTCGAGGCCCAGTAGGTGATGTACAGCGTCGCGCCAACGAAGGCCACGAACATCAGAATCGCCGGAATGTTCAGCGGTTGTTTGGCCACGGCACCGGTCAGGGCATCAGCGGCCCAGGCGCCGGGCGCGAACGCGGCAACGCTTAATAGAGCAAGTAGACGCCGGATCATTGCTGAGCCTCCTTGAGAATCGCATTGTTCAGGTCGTCGAACTCGCCATTGGCGCGGCGCACGTAGATGCCGGTCAGGACGAAGGCCGAAAGGATCAGGCCGACACCGATCGGGATGCCCCAGGTAATCGAAGATTCCGGACTGAGTTTCGCCCCGAGCACATGCGGCCCGTACGCGATCAGCAGGATGAATGCGGAGTACAGCCCAAGCATGATTGCCGAGAGAATCCAGGCGAATCGTTCCCTTTTCTTGACCAGCTCCTTGAATCGGGGACTGTTTTGAATCGAGAGGTAAATGCTGTCGTTCATTGTTTTTATCCTCGCAGCACAGATTATTGTTGGAACGTAGCTAATGTATGCGGCTGCGAGAGAGGTTCCAGACGACCTTAGTAGTAGATGGCCATGACGTATTCGCCATTCTTTAGCACACACAAAAACCTGTGGGAGCTGGCTTGCCAGCGATGGCGTCGTTTCAGTCAACTGAATAGTCAACTGACAGACCGCTATCGCGGGCAAGCCCGCTCCCACAGGGTTTGCGATGATTCGAAGCTATTTGCTGTTATTTGGTCCAGTCGGCTACGCGATCCGGGTGTTTGGCCACCCACTCCTTGGCGGCTGCATCAGGCTTGGCACCATCCTGAATCGCCAGCATGACTTCGCCGATTTCGTCTTTCGACGCCCACTGGAAGTTCTTCAGGAACTTGGCCACTTCCGGTGCCTTGGCTTCAAGGCCTTTGCTACCGATGCTGTTGACGGTTTCAGCCTGGCCATACACGCCTTTCGGGTCGTCGAGGAAGCGCAGTTTCCACTTGGCGAACATCCAGTGCGGCACCCAACCGGTGACGGCGATGGACTCGTTTTTCTTCTCGGCGCGGGTCAGCTCGGCAATCATGCCGGCGCCGGAACTGGCCTTGAGGCTGTACTTGTCGAGACCGTAGTCCTTGATCGCCTGATCGGTCTTGAGCATCACGCCTGAACCGGCATCGATACCGACAATGCGGTTTTTGAAGGTGTCATCGGTTTTCAGGTCTTCGATCGATTTGGCTTTGACGTACTCAGGCACGATCAGGCCGATTTTTGCATCCTTGAAGTTCGGGCCGTAATCGACGACCTGATCCTTGTTCTTGGTCCAGTAATCGCCGTGGGTGACCGGCAGCCACGCCGAGAGCATGGCGTCGAGTTTGCCGGTCGCCACGCCCTGCCACATGATCCCGGTGGCAACGGCTTGCAGCTTCACGTCGTAACCGAGTTTCTGCTTGATCACTTCGGCCGCCACATGGGTGGTCGCGACGCTGTCGGACCAGCCGTCAACGTAACCGATGTTCAGGGTCTGTTTTTCAGCGTTGGCGAAACTGGAACTCATCGCAAGCGCCAGCACGGCACCTGCGCCTAAAAGTCGTCGCATCTTCATCGTTTACTTCCCCGAAATGCTGCGCCCGACGGATGCCGGGCATCGTCAACGTATTGTTATGGTGCACGGCGCCCCCATCACGCCGGACCGCAAACTCGCCGAAATATCAGTGGAGTACTGACGCTTCGATCATCAACCTGACGACCGCAGCGACCTGCTCTGTCAGCGACCTCAAGGCAACGAGAAACGACATCAGAACGCCATTAATCGCGCCTGAATAATTGACGCCAGACAATCCGCCCGAACTTTGCATGTCTCAATCATGCGGCTCACCAACCCCTGTATAAATGCAGGTAACATGCGTCGCTTTGCAGCCACTCGGCCTGACCATGACCGCGACGTCCCGTTTTCCTTTTCTGCCTTATCTGTTCGCCTGCCTGCTCGGCCTGTTTGCCCTTGGCGGTTTCTGGTACGCCCTCGGCCAGCCGGTGATCCTGCCGGACGCGGCCACCCCGACGCACAAGCTGCAATGCGCCTCCTACACGCCGTTCGATAAAGACCAATCGCCGTTCGATGTGCCGTTCAAGTTGCGCCCGGAACGCATGGACGCCGACCTCGCATTGCTCGCGACGCGTTTCGAGTGCATTCGGACCTATTCGATGACCGGCCTCGAAGCGCTGCCGGAGCTGGCGCGCAAGCACGGGCTGAAATTGATGATCGGCGCCTGGGTCAACAGCAACCCGGTGGATACCGAGCAGGAAGTCGAGCTGCTGATCAAATCGGCCAACGCCAACCCCGACGTGGTCACGGCCGTCATCGTCGGCAACGAGGCTTTGCTGCGCAAAGAAGTCACGGGCGCACAACTGGTCAGACTGATCAACAAGGTCAAAAGCCAGGTCAGGCAGCCGGTCACCTATGCCGATGTCTGGGAGTTCTGGCTCAAGCACCCGGAAGTCGCACCGGCAGTGGATTTCCTGACCATTCATTTATTGCCGTATTGGGAAGATGATCCGTCGAACATCGACGTTGCCCTGCAGCATGTCGCCGATGTGCGTCAGGTGTTCGGCAACAAGTTCGCGCCCAAGGATGTGATGATCGGCGAAACCGGCTGGCCGAGCGAAGGCCGCCAGCGCGAAACCGCCGTGCCGAGCCGGGTCAACGAGGCGAAATTCATTCGCGGGTTCGTGGCGATGGCCGAGAAGGAAGGCTGGCGTTACAACCTGATCGAAGCGTTTGATCAACCGTGGAAACGCGGCAGCGAAGGCGCGGTCGGCGGCTATTGGGGCTTGTTCGATGCCGATCGCCAGGACAAGGGCGTGCTCGCCGGGCCGGTGAGCAATGTGCCGTACTGGAAGGAGTGGCTGGCGCTCGGTGGGGTGATTTTTATCGGCACGCTGATGCTTGGCGGTCGCGTTCGGACCACGCGTTCGGCGCTGCTGTTACCGTTGCTGGGCGCCCTCGCCGCTTGCTCGATCGGCGCCTGGGGCGATCTGGCGCGATTGACCACGCGGTTTGCCAGCGAGTGGCTGTGGGTCGGTTTGCTGACGCTGTTGGATTTGTTGGTGTTGGTGCACGCTGCATTGACCTTGAGTGCGCGCGCCGGCTGGCGTGGGCGTGTTTTCGCCTGGTTTGAGCGGCGCGCCGACTGGCTGGTGGCCGCGGCCGGTTTTGCTGCGGCGGTGATGATGCTGGAAATGGTCTTCGACCCGCGCTATCGCAGCTTTGCCAGCATGGCGTTCGTGCTGCCGGCGCTGGTTTATGTGTGCCGCCCGGTGAGCGTGCCGCGCAGGGAGATTGCTCTGCTGACCCTTATGATCGGTGCGGGGATTGCGCCGCAGCTGTATCAGGAAGGGTTGTTGAATCAGCAGGCGTGGGGATGGGCGCTGGTGAGTGGATTGATGGTGGCCGCCCTTTGGCGCTGCTTGCGGGTTCGCCCACAGTAAATTTTGGCCACACCGGCCTCTTCGCGAGCAGGCTCGCTCCCACATTTGAATCGCATTCTCCTGTGGGAGCGAGCCCGCTCGCGAAGACTGATTTTCAGGCGCCGCGGGACCCACGCACCAGGCGCAACCCGCCAATCACCACCGCAAACACCGCCAACGTCGTGTTGTACAAGGCCAGCGCCGGCAAGCCGATCACCAGCGCCAGCACTGCCAGCCACCACCCTGCCCGTCCCGGCACAACGAAGCCGATCAGCGCCATACCGAGCGCCGCCCAGCCCAATACCTTGAAATGAATCATCAGCCCAAGGTTCGAACGCACCACGCATTCCCAACGACTGGCCTCGTCGACGCAAATGCCGACCCACTGGCCGTCTTCCATAAAGCCATAACGCGCGGCATAACTGGCCGCCAGCCACAACGGCAACAGTACGAGCAGCACAATCACGGGCAAGCGGCGGGACATGGAGCACTCCAATCTGTGGAAATCGGCGGCCAGCTTAATCTGCCGCTCTGCATACGCAAGCGCTAACAACACTTAACTGTTCATTCGGGCCGTGCAAAGTGTATCGTCCAGCTACTATTACTCCGAATTCCGCCTGTTTGGTGCCGCAGCATGGCACTTTGGCGCAAGCCCGGTGGTCATAGCCTGCGAACTTCATTCGGCACCTTCCTCTAAGGGATCTAGTCATGCTCCGTTCCTTGCGCTTCGCCGCGCTGTTCAGCGGCCTTATTTTGAGTGCGTCCGCACTGGCGGTGGATATCGACGCCGCCAGTTATGGCTACCCCCTGACCAATCCGTTCGAGGCGACCATCGCCACGACACCGCCGGATCTGCGCCCTGAACTGCCGCTCGATGACGACATCAACCAGTCCGATCGCAGCGTCACCCTGCGCCCGGAACGCGAGTTCATCCTGCCGGACAATTTCTGGGCAGTGAAAAAGCTCACTTATCGCATCGCCACGCAAGACAAGCCGGCACCGCTGATCTTCCTGATTGCCGGCACCGGTGCGCGGTATGACAGCACGCTCAACGAATACCTGAAAAAGCTCTATTACAAGGCTGGCTACCACGTTGTGCAGTTGTCGTCGCCGACCAGCTTCGACTTCATCAGCGCCGCTTCACGTTTCGCCACACCGGGCGTGACCAAGGAAGACGCCGAAGACATGTACCGGGTGATGCAGGCCGTGCGGGCGCAGAACCCGAAACTGCCGGTGACCGAGTACTACCTCACCGGTTACAGCCTCGGTGCCCTCGATGCCGCCTTCGTCGCGCACCTGGACGAAACGCGCCGCAGCTTCAACTTCAAGAAAGTGTTGCTGCTCAACCCGCCGGTGAACCTGTATACCTCGGTAACCAACCTCGACAAGCTGGTGCAGACCGAAGTCAAAGGCATCAACAGCAGCACCACCTTTTATGAACTGGTGCTGACCAAGCTGACCCGCTACTTCCAGCAGAAAGGCTACATCGACCTCAATGACGCACTGCTCTACGACTTCCAACAGTCCAAGCAGCACCTGACCAATGAGCAGATGGCGATGCTGATCGGCACGTCGTTCCGCTTCTCGGCGGCCGACATCGCCTTCACGTCAGACCTGATCAACCGTCGCGGCCTGATCACCCCGCCAAAATTCCCGATCACCGAAGGCACCAGCCTCACGCCGTTCCTCAAGCGTGCGCTGCAGTGCGATTTCGACTGCTACATCACCGAGCAGGTGATTCCGATGTGGCGCGCGCGCACCGACGGCGGCAGCCTGCTGCAACTGATCGACCAGGTCAGCCTGTACGCGCTGAAAGATTATCTGCAAGCCAGCCCGAAAATTGCCGTGATGCACAACGCCGACGACGTGATCCTCGGCCCCGGCGATCTTGGCTTCCTGCGCAAGACCTTCGGTGATCGCCTGACCGTTTACCCACTGGGCGGCCACTGCGGCAACCTTAACTACCGCGTCAACAGCGACGCCATGCTGGAGTTCTTCCGTGGCTAAATATCTCCTGCTGATTACAGCGCTCCTATGTGCAGGCGTGGCCCAGGCCGACAACAGCAAAGCCAACGCGCCGGTGGTGGTCGACAGCGACGGTTTCAAGGAACCGCTGACCAAACTGAAATTCAACGCGGGCCTGGACCAGCGCGAATTCGAGCGCTCGACGCTCAACGCGCTGAACGTCTATGACCCGCTGGAGTCGTGGAACCGTCGGGTTTACCACTTCAACTACCGCTTCGACCAATGGGTGTTCCTGCCGGTGGTCGATGGCTACCGCTACATCACCCCAAGCTTCGTGCGCACCGGGGTGAGCAACTTCTTCAACAACCTCGGCGACGTGCCGAACCTGGTCAACAGCCTGTTGCAGTTCAAGGGCCAGCGCTCGATGGAAACCACCGCGCGGCTGCTGCTCAACACCACGATCGGCATCGCCGGTCTGTGGGACCCGGCCACCGCCATGGGCCTGCCGCGCCAGAGCGAAGACTTCGGTCAGACGCTGGGCTTCTACGGTGTACCGGGCGGTGCCTACTTCGTACTGCCGATCCTCGGCCCGTCGAACATCCGCGACACGGCGGGCCTTGCCGTGGACTACACCGCTGAATCGGCGATCAACTTCCTCAACGTCTCGGAAGTCAGTTCCAACCACCCGGAAGTCTGGGCTTTGCGCGCAGTCGACAAGCGCTACCAGACCAGCTTCCGCTACGGCCAGATGAACTCGCCGTTCGAGTACGAGAAGGTGCGTTACGTGTATACCGAGGCGCGCAAGTTGCAGGTTGCCGAGTAAAAAAGGCTGTCACAAAACATTGTGGGAGCGAGCCTGCTCGCGAAGGCGGCGTATCAGTCGACGTAGATATTGACTGGACTACCGCATTCGCGAGCAGGCTCGCTCCCACATTTGTTATGTGTTGCTGATCAGTTTTTCAGAGCTTTCCAGAGCTTGCCAAAGACGGAAACCACCGCCAGCACCACCGCACCGGCGATGATCCCCGCGACACCATTAAGCAACATCGGCACCGCAAACCCGATACTGCCGGCCGCCGCGCCAACGCCTTCAATCCAGTGATGCAGCACCGGCACGCCGTGGGTGAGGATGCCGCCGCCGACCAGGAACATCGCCGCCGTACCGACCACCGACAGGGTTTTCATCATGTACGGTGCCGCGCTCAGAATGCCGCTGCCGACTTTCTTCGCGAACTGCCCAGGCTTCCGGGTCAGCCACAAACCGAGATCGTCGAGCTTGACGATGCCTGCCACAAAACCGTAAACGCCAACCGTCATGACGATGGCGATACCAGACATCACGATCACTTGCTGCGTCAACGAAGCATCAGCCACGGTGCCCAAGGTGATCGCAATGATTTCTGCCGACAGGATGAAGTCAGTGCGAATCGCACCTTTGATCTTGTCCTTTTCAAAAGCCACCAGATCGGTCGCCGGATCGGCGACGGCCTCAGTCAGCTGCGCGTGCCCTGCTTCGTCTTCAGCATCGCTGTGCAGAAACTTGTGCGCGAGCTTTTCAAAGCCCTCGAAGCACAGGTACGCACCGCCGACCATCAACAGCGGCGTGACCAGCCACGGCACGAACGCGCTGATCGCCAGCGCCGACGGCACCAGAATCAGTTTGTTGACGAACGAGCCCTTGGCCACCGCCCAGACCACGGGAATTTCCCGCTCGGCGCGCACGCCCGAAACCTGCTGGGCATTGAGCGCCAGATCATCGCCGAGCACTCCGGCGGTCTTCTTGGCGGCCATTTTGCTCATCAACGCCACGTCGTCCAGAACGGTAGCAATATCGTCGATCAGCACCAGCAAACTGCTTCCTGCCATGAATCCTGTTTCCTTCTGTGTATGAATGTTGCGAAGCATAACGCGACCGCAGGCCGCGTGGTGCATTGTTGAGCGCCGCGCGAGGCCGGTGCTACCATGCGCCACCGCCAGAACAGGCAAGGAACCACCGGGTTTATGAGCACAATCCGCGAGCGCAACAAAGAACTGATCCTGCGTGCCGCCAGCGAGGAGTTTGCCGACAAGGGCTTCGCGGCGACCAAAACCAGCGACATCGCCGCCAAGGCGGGATTGCCCAAGCCCAACGTCTACTACTATTTCAAATCCAAGGAAAACCTCTACCGCGAGGTACTGGAAAGTATTATCGAGCCTATTCTGCAGGCCTCGACGCCGTTCAACCCGGACGGCGTACCGAGCGAAGTGCTCAGCGGCTACATCCGCTCGAAGATCCGCATCTCCCGCGACCTGCCCTTCGCCTCGAAGGTATTCGCCAGCGAAATCATGCACGGCGCGCCGCACCTGAACGCCGACCTGGTCGAACAACTGAACGTCCAGGCCAAGCACAACATAGCCTGTATCCAGACCTGGATCGACCGCGGCCAGATCGCCCCGATCGACCCCAACCACCTGATGTTCAGCATCTGGGCCGCGACCCAGACGTATGCCGACTTCGACTGGCAGATTTCAGCGGTAACCGGCAAGAACAAGCTGGATGAAGCGGATTATGAAGCGGCCGCGCAGACGATTATCCGGTTGGTGTTGAAGGGGTGTGAGCCGGATCAGTGAGACCGCGGCGACCGCTTCGCGAGCAGGCTCGCTCCCACAGGGAATTTGTGAACAGCACAAATCCAAGTGGGAGCGAGCCTGCTCGCGAATGGCGGCACCTCAGATCTCGACTCACAACCAAATCGAGTCCCACAACGGATAGTCACCAAGGCGTTCGACCAGCCCGGCCCGCAATGGGTTGGCAATGACATACCGCGCCATCTTCACTAGATTATCCTCTTTACGCAGTGCCCGATCATGGTAGCCAGGTTGCCAAAGGCTCGCCTTTCGACCGGTCGAAAGCTTTACCGCTTTGGTGCTAAGGGATTTGGTTCGCTGCATCAACTCGCCGAGCGAGCCTGCCTTCAATTCAATCAGCCAATGAAAATGATCTGGCATAACGACCCAGGCGAGGGAATGGGCCAACCCTATTTCTTCAGCCGTCCGCAGTTGCCTGACAAGTAATCTGCCAAGGAAAAAATCGTTGAACACGGGTTCCCTTCCGGCGGTATTGGCAGTCAAAAGGTAAATGCGGTTGTGTTCTGAGTAGCGCCCGATGCGCAAGCGATGTGAAGCAGATAGACCCGGCATTCCGTTGCCTTCTCATAGGTTGACTCTGAAAAGGCTAGCCGGGGAAATGGCGAAGGAAGCGTCAGGGTTTTAGCAAGATGTGTAGCGAAGACCGTATTCGCGAGCAGGCTCACTCCTACAGGGGATTGTGGTGTTCAGACAATTTGTGTCCGACGCGAATCCAATGTAGGAGTGAGCCTGCTCGCGATGGCGATAGCTCAATCAACGCAAATTCAAGCCCCCCCCCCCCCATCCGCCCTCAAATCCAGCGCCTCCACCGCCTTGATCGCCACCTGCTCATCCACATCCGACAAATCCCCACTGATCCCGATCGCCCCCAGCACCACCCCCGCCTGATCGCGAATCAACACCCCGCCCGGTGCCGGGACGACGCTGCCCTGGCCCATGCTGTTGAGTGCAGCAATGAAGGCCGGGCGTTGTTGCGCGTCCTGGGCGAGCAGGCGCGAGCCTTTGCCCAGGGCAATCGCGCCCCAGGCTTTGCCAATGGCGATGTTGGGGCGCAGCAGGCTGGCGCCGTCTTCGCGTTGCAGGGCGATCAGGTGGCCGCCGGTATCGAGTACCGCGATGGTCAACGGTGCGGCGTTGATGCCGCGCCCGGCGTTGATGGCTTCGCTGACCAGGTTGACTGCGACTTTCAAGGTTAAAGCGCTCATGGTGCCGTCCTCATTTTGTTATAGGGAAAGTCGTGGGGCTGCGCGTTTCTGCCGCAGTCCGATCCCACAAATAGAACACAATGAGTTATTTTTTTGTATACAATAATTCTCGAAAAGCGCCACATGCGACGAAAAGCCACACTCAGGCGGGCTTCCGAAGAATGAAACAGGCGCTTGAGAAAATGGATTGACCTGCGCCGTCCGCCGTGAATACACTCTGCGCAAAGCCACTTGTATACAATTACAAAACGTAAAGAGGCACAAAACCATGAGCAAAATGAGAGCAATCGAAGCCGCCGTTCTGGTGATGCGCCGTGAAGGGGTTGATACCGCTTTTGGCATCCCGGGCGCAGCGATCAACCCGCTGTACTCCGCCTTGCAGAAGGTCGGTGGCATCGATCACGTCCTTGCTCGCCACGTTGAAGGCGCCTCGCACATGGCCGAGGGCTACACCCGCACCAAGGCCGGCAACATCGGCGTGTGCATCGGTACATCCGGCCCGGCCGGTACCGACATGGTCACCGGGCTCTACAGCGCCTCGGCCGACTCGATTCCAATCCTCTGCATTACCGGCCAGGCACCCCGCGCCCGTATGCACAAGGAAGACTTCCAGGCCGTCGATATCACCAGCATCGTCAAGCCAGTGACCAAGTGGGCGACCACCGTTCTGGAGCCGGGCCAGGTGCCTTACGCGTTCCAGAAAGCCTTTTATGAAATGCGCTGCGGCCGCCCGGGCCCGGTGCTGATCGACCTGCCGTTTGACGTACAGATGGCCGAGATCGAATTCGACATCGACGCTTACCAGCCACTGCCATTGGCCAAACCGACCGCCACCCGCGTGCAGGTCGAGAAGGCGCTGGCTTTGCTGGATCAGGCCGAGCGTCCATTGCTGGTGGCCGGTGGCGGCATCATCAACGCCGATGCCAGCGATCTGCTGGTGGAGTTCGCCGAGCTGACCGGCATCCCGGTCATCCCGACGCTGATGGGCTGGGGCACCATTCCGGACGATCACCCGCTGATGGTCGGCATGGTCGGTCTGCAGACGTCGCATCGCTACGGCAACGCGACGATGTTGAAATCCGACGTGGTGCTGGGTATCGGTAACCGTTGGGCCAACCGTCACACCGGTTCGGTCGACGTCTACACCGAAGGTCGCAAGTTCATTCACGTCGACATCGAAGGCACGCAGATCGGCCGTGTGTTCACGCCGGATCTGGGCATCGTTTCCGACGCCGCCGCTGCGCTGACCGTGTTCATCGAAGTCGCCCGTGAGTGGCAAGCTGCCGGCAAGCTGAAAAACCGCAGCGCCTGGCTGCAGGATTGCCAGCAGCGCAAGGCCAGCCTGCATCGCAAGACCCACTTCGACAACGTGCCGGTCAAGCCGCAGCGCGTTTACGAAGAAATGAACCAGGTGTTCGGCAAGGACACCTGCTACGTCAGCACCATTGGTCTGTCGCAGATTGCCGGCGCGCAGTTCCTGCACGTCTACAAGCCGCGTCACTGGATCAACTGTGGTCAGGCCGGTCCGTTGGGCTGGACCATTCCGGCGGCGCTGGGCGTGGTCAAGGCCGATCCGAACCGCAAAGTCGTAGCCCTGTCGGGGGACTATGATTTCCAGTTCATGATCGAAGAACTGGCGGTCGGCGCTCAGTTCAAACTGCCGTACATCCACGTTGTGGTGAACAACTCGTACCTGGGCCTGATCCGTCAGGCGCAGCGCGGATTCGAAATGGACTACTGCGTGCAGCTGTCCTTCGATAACCTCAACGCGCCGGAACTCAACGGTTACGGCGTTGACCACATCGCAGTCGCCGAAGGCCTCGGCTGCAAAGCACTGCGGGTATTCGAACCATCGGAAATCGCCCCGGCCCTGCGCAAGGCCGAACAGATGATCGAAGAGTTCAAGGTGCCGGTGATCGTCGAGATCATTCTGGAGCGTGTGACCAACATCTCCATGGGTACCGAGATCAACGCGGTCAACGAGTTTGAAGACCTGGCACTGGTCGGCAACGATGCGCCGACGGCGATTTCGTTGCTTGACTGACTGCTGACTGCTGATCGTTCCCATGCTCTGCGTGGGAATGCAGCCCGGGACGCTCTGCGTCCCAAAGCGGACGCAGAGCGTCCATTGAGGCATTCCCACGCAGAGCGTGGGAACGAGAATCTAGAACGGGAGACCACCATGCCGCGTTTCGCAGCCAACCTGTCCATGCTGTTCACCGAACAGGATTTCCTTGCCCGTTTCGACGCCGCCGCCAAGGCCGGTTTCAGTGGTGTGGAATACCTGTTCCCGTACGACTTCAGCTCGGCTGAAATCAAGGCAAAACTCGATGCCAACGGTCTGACCCAAGTGCTGTTCAACCTGCCGGCCGGTGACTGGGCCAAGGGTGAGCGCGGGATTGCCTGCCTGCCGGATCGGGTCGACGAGTTCCGCGCCGGTGTCGATCTGGCGATTGCCTATGCGCAAGTACTGGGCAACACCCAAATCAACTGTCTGGCCGGTATCCGTCCGCAGGGCGTCGACGATGCCACCGTGGAAAAGACTTTCGTCGCCAACCTCAAATACGCCGCCGACAAGCTGCAAGCGGTGGGCATCAAACTGGTGATGGAAGCGATCAACACCCGCGACATCCCCGGTTTCTACCTGAACAACACGGCGCAGGCCCTGTCGATTCGCGAGCAGGTCGGCAGCGCCAATCTGTTCCTGCAATACGACATCTATCACATGCAAATCATGGAAGGCGATCTGGCCCGCACCCTGCAATCGCATCTGGGCGAGATCAACCATGTGCAGCTCGCGGACAACCCGGGGCGCAACGAACCGGGCACTGGCGAGATCAACTACCGCTTCCTGTTCGAACACCTTGATCGCATCGGTTATCAGGGTTGGGTGGGTTGCGAGTACAAGCCGCTGACCACCACCGAGGCTGGCCTGGGCTGGCTGAAGACCCACAACGCAATCTAAGAAACACTGCAAATCCCCTGTGGGAGCGAGCCTGCTCGCGAATGCGGTGGGTCAGTCAACACGGATATTGAATGTTCTACCGAATTCGCGAGCAGGCTCGCTCCCACATTAAAAACAGCTCCCTTTTTGCTTGAAGCAGCAATAAAAACAAGAGGAATTTCTCATGGCTAAAATCGGATTCATCGGCACCGGCATCATGGGCCACCCAATGGCGGCGAACCTGCAGAAAGCCGGTCACAGCCTGTTCCTGTCGGCGCACCACGACGCCGCGCCGGCCGACCTCGTTGCCGCGGGCGCCGTCGCGCTGGCCAATCCACGCGAAGTGGCGCAGGAAGCTGAATTCATCATCGTCATGGTCCCGGACACCCCGCAGGTCGATGATGTGCTGTTCCGCGCCGACGGCGTCGCTGCCGGCATCGGCAAAGGCAAAGTCGTCATCGACATGAGCTCGATTTCGCCGACTGCCACCAAAGCCTTCGCAGCCAAGATCAACGAGAAAGGCGCGCAATACCTTGACGCGCCAGTGTCCGGCGGTGAAGTCGGCGCCAAAGCCGCGACCCTGAGCATCATGGTCGGTGGCGACGCCGATGCCTTCGAACGCGCGCTGCCGCTGTTCCAGGCCATGGGCAAGAACATCACCCTGGTCGGCGGCAATGGCGACGGTCAGACCGCCAAGGTTGCCAACCAGATCATCGTTGCGCTGAACATTCAGGCCGTCGCTGAAGCGCTGCTGTTCGCCTCGAAAAACGGCGCCGATCCAGCCAAGGTGCGTGAAGCGCTGATGGGCGGTTTCGCCTCCTCGAAGATCCTTGAAGTGCACGGCGAGCGCATGATCAAAGGCACCTTTGACCCGGGCTTCCGCATCAGCCTGCACCAGAAGGACCTGAACCTGGCCCTGCAAGGCGCCAAAGAGCTGAACATCAACCTGCCGAACACCGCCAACGCCCAGCAGGTGTTCAGCACCTGCGCGGCCATCGGTGGCAGCAACTGGGACCACTCGGCGCTGATCAAGGGCCTGGAACACATGGCCAATTTCTCGATTCGCGACAACAACTAACCTGCACAGCTGGCCCGCCTCCTGTGGGAGCGGGCTTGCCCGCGATGGCATCGACCCGGTCTGCCTGAATGACCGCAGTGCCTGAATCGCTGGCAAGCCAGCTCCCACAGGGATCGCGCTGCTGCACCGCTGTCGCTCCATCCCAATAACAAGAATTCCGGGAGCCCGCCATGTCGGTCGATCCGCAACAACTGCTGCGCGAGCTGTTTGCCACAGCCATCGACGCGGCCCATCCGAACCAGGTTCTCGAAGCCCATTTACCCGCCGATCGCAGTGGTCGGGTGATTGTCATCGGTGCCGGTAAAGCCGCTGCGGCGATGGCGCAAGTGGTCGAGCGCTGCTGGCAGGGAGAAGTGTCCGGTCTGGTGGTGACCCGCTACGGTCACGGCGCTCCGTGCGAGAAAATCGAAGTGGTCGAAGCCGCGCATCCAGTGCCGGACGCAGCCGGCCTGGCCGTGGCCAAACGCGTGCTGGAACTGGTCAGCAACCTGACCGAAGACGACCGCGTGATCTTCCTGCTCTCCGGCGGTGGCTCTGCCCTGCTCGCCCTGCCGGCCGAAGGCATCACCCTAGCCGACAAACAGTCGATCAACAAAGCCTTGCTCAAATCCGGCGCGACCATCGGTGAGATGAACTGCGTGCGCAAGCACCTCTCGGCGATCAAGGGCGGCCGTCTCGGCAAGGCCTGCTGGCCAGCGACGGTTTACACCTACGCGATTTCCGATGTACCCGGCGACCTCGCCACGGTCATCGCCTCCGGCCCGACGGTGGCCGACCCGAGCACCAGCGCCGAAGCCCTGGCGATCATCAAACGCTACGGCATCGACATTCCGGCCTCGGTGCGCAACTGGCTGCAAAGCCCGGAATCGGAAACCGTCAAACCCGGCGACCCAAGTCTGGCGCGCAGCCATTTCCAGTTGATCGCCCGTCCGCAGCAATCGCTGGACGCCGCTGCGGTGAAATGCCGGCAGGCCGGTTTCAGCACACTGATTCTTGGCGATCTGGAAGGCGAATCCCGCGAAGTGGCGAAGGTCCACGCCGGCATCGCCCGGCAGATCATCAATCACGGCCAGCCACTGGCGGCGCCGTGCGTGATTCTCTCCGGTGGCGAAACCACCGTGACCGTGCGCGGCAATGGCCGCGGCGGGCGCAACGCCGAATTCCTCTTGAGCCTCACCGACAACCTCAAGGGCCAACCCGGCGTTTACGCGCTGGCCGGTGACACCGACGGCATCGACGGCTCGGAAGACAACGCCGGCGCGATCATGACCCCGGACAGCTACGCCCGCGCCGCGGCCCTGGGCCTGAGCGCCAGCGACGAGCTGGATAACAACAACGGCTACGGCTACTTCCAGGCGCTCAACGCGTTGATCGTCACCGAGCCGACCCGCACCAACGTCAACGACTTCCGCGCCATCCTGATCCTTGAGAACTGCAAACCATGACGCCTGATAAAAAGGTCAAAATCCTCGCCACCCTCGGGCCTGCGGTGGATGGCATCGACGATATCCGTGAACTGGTCGAGGCCGGGGTGAATATTTTCCGGCTGAATTTCAGCCATGGCGATCACGCCGACCACGCCAAGCGCTACCAGTGGATCCGCGAAGTCGAGCGCCAGCTCAATTACCCGCTGGGCATCCTGATGGACCTGCAGGGGCCGAAATTGCGGGTCGGCAAGTTCGCCGACGGCAAGGTGCAGCTGCATCGCGGTCAGGCGTTCCGCCTCGATCTGGATGCGACACCGGGCGACGAACGTCGGGTGAATCTGCCGCACCCGGAAATCATCGCCGCGCTGGAAGCCGGTATGGACTTGCTGCTCGACGACGGCAAGCTGCGTCTGCGCGTGGTGACCAAGTACGCTGATGCGATCGACACGACGGTTCTCAACGGCGGCGAACTGTCCGACCGTAAAGGCGTCAACGTGCCGCAAGCGGTGCTCGACCTCAGCCCGCTGACCGCCAAGGATCGTCGCGATCTGAGCTTCGGTCTGGAGCTGGGCGTGGACTGGGTTGCGTTGTCGTTCGTGCAACGTCCGCAAGACATCGTCGAGGCCCGTGCACTGATCGGCGACAAGGCCTTTCTGATGGCGAAAATCGAGAAGCCGTCGGCGGTTGAGCAACTGCGTGAAATCGCTGCGCTGAGTGACGCGATCATGGTCGCGCGCGGTGACCTTGGCGTGGAAGTGCCGGCCGAGAGCGTGCCGCAGATTCAGAAAAACATCATCACCACCTGCCGCGAACTCGGCAAACCGGTGGTGGTGGCCACGCAAATGCTCGAATCGATGCGCTTCTCCCCGGCGCCGACCCGCGCCGAAGTCACTGACGTCGCCAACGCCGTGGCCGAAGGTGCCGATGCAGTGATGCTCTCGGCGGAAACCGCGTCCGGTGAATATCCGCTGGAAGCCGTGCAGATGATGAGCAAGATCATCCGCCAGGTGGAAAACGGCCCGGATTATCAGACCCAGCTCGACGTCAGCCGGCCGAAAGCCGAAGCAACGGTGTCCGACGCGATCAGCTGCGCGATCCGCCGGATCAGCAACGTGCTGCCGGTGGCGGTGCTGGTCAACTACAGCGAGTCGGGCGCCTCGACGCTGCGCGCATCACGGGAGCGGCCGAAAGCGCCGATTCTCAACCTGACGCCGAACCTGCAGACGGCCCGGCGCTTGAGCGTGGCGTGGGGTATTCATTCGGTGGTCAACGATCGCCTGCGCCAGGTCGACGAAGTCTGCTCGACTGCGCTGGAAATCGCCCAGGCACAAGGCATGGCCGAGCGTGGCGACACCCTGCTGATTACTGCCGGCGTGCCGTTTGGCCAGCCGGGGTCGACCAATTCGTTGCGTATCGAGACGTTGATTTAGCGCCTGTACCGGCCCCTTCGCGAGCAGGCTCGCTCCCACAATTGATTTGTGTACACCGCAAACTCAATGACTGGACGCAGAACCATGTGGGAGCGAGCCTGCTCGCGAAGAAGGCGCCTCGGTTTTACCTGACTTTCAGAACTGCCATGCCTGCCAATCACTTCAACACCCACTGCCCCGACTGGGCCGAGGCTTTGCTCAACGGTTTCAGTCAGATTTTTCTACAGCGCCATCCGCTGTGCGGCCTGCTGTGTTTGTTGGCGATCCTGCTGACCGCACCGGTGCTGTTCGCCGGGGCGCTGCTTGGTGGCGTCGCCGGTTTGCTCACCGCGCAGCGGCGCAATTACGCCAAGGCCGATCGCCAGGCCGGCTTGTTCAGCTACAACGGCGTGTTGCTCGGTTTGCTGCTGAGCCTGTATTTCCCTTGGTCGCCACTGTTACCGCCGCTGATTCTCGCCGCCGGCGGCCTCAGTGCGATGATCACCCAACAATGGCTCAAACGCGTCTACCGCAGCCGCGCGATACCGGCGTATACCTCGCCGTTCGTGGCCTTGAGTTGGCTGTTGCTGCTGTTCGCCGAGCCGTCCGCGCCCAGCGCCTCTATCGATTTGCATACGGTGAATGTGCTGGGCGCAGAATTGAGAGGATTCGGCCAGGTCATGTTTCTTGATCATCCATTGGCCGGTGCCCTGATCGCCTGCGGTTTGCTGATCGCCGATCGCCGTGCGTTCTGCTGGGCGCTGCTCGCGTCGGCGCTCGGCCTCGCTTCCAGTCTGCTGCAACATGAACCCGCCACCGCGTTGCTGGGCCTGGGCAGTTACAACGCGGTGCTCGCCGCCCTCGCCTTCTCTGCCCAACGCCAACATCCGTGGCTGCCACTGCTCGGCATCGTCCTGGCGTTGCTGGTGACGCCGCTGTTTGCCGCCGTCGGCCTTGCGACCTTGACCGCGCCATTCATCCTCGCCGGCTGGCTGATCCACGCCGGCATGCAGATGTTTGGCAAAGCGGCGTTTGCGCATGAGCCTTGCGCTCATCGGGAGAATCAACCTAGGCTGCGCTGATCTTCGATTCAGGCGTTATCCATGGACAGCAGCAACAATTGGCGCGAACGGCTTTACGTGATGATTTTCCAGAGCGACACCCCGGCCGGGCGTCGCTTCGACGGCATCCTGCTGTTGATCATCCTCGCCAGTCTGGTGATCGTGATGCTCGACAGCATCGACAGCGTTCACCGTAATTACGCGGACCTGTTGGCCTACATCGAGTGGGGCTTCACGGCGATCTTTCTCGGCGAATACATCCTGCGTCTGTACTGTTCGCCGAAACCGCTGCGCTATGCCTTCAGCTTTTACGGCCTGGTGGACCTGCTGGCGATCGTGCCGGGGATTCTCGCGCTGTATTACAGCGATGCGCAGTATCTGCTGATCATCCGCATCATTCGGATGCTGCGGATTTTCCGCGTGCTCAAACTCAGTCCGTACCTCAAGCAAGCCAACTATTTGATGTCGGCGCTGCGTGGCAGCAAACAGAAAATCGTCGTGTTTCTGGTCAGCGTCTGCACCTTGGTCACGGTGTTCGGCACGCTGATGTACGTGATCGAAGGCCCAGAACACGGTTTTACCAGCATCCCCAAAGGCATCTATTGGGCGATCGTCACGCTGACCACCGTCGGCTTCGGCGATATCGTGCCGAAGACGCCGCTGGGCCAGGTGATTTCCTCCCTGGTGATGATCACCGGTTATTCAATCATCGCCGTGCCCACCGGGATTTTTACGGCTGAACTGGCCAACGCCATGCGCGGCGAACAGCTGCAACATGACTGCCCGGTTTGCAAAAAAAGCAGTCATGAACAAACCGCCGCTTTTTGCTCGCGATGTGGCAGTGCGCTGTTCAAGAAAATGGAATAAGCACAGAGCTTTTTAATCTTTAAGCGACTATCACACGCCCGTTATAGTCGCTGGCAAATCGCCTCACCTTTGACTCAACACCCCCACAGAACAAGGAATGCGCAGTGAAAAAACTCTTTGGCGCCTCACTTCTCGCCGCCGGCCTCGCCTTGGCCAACATCGCTCAGGCAGCGCCGACGCTGCTTAACGTTTCCTACGACGTGATGCGCGATTTCTACAAGGACTACAACACTGCGTTCCAGAAACACTGGCAGGCCGAGCACAACGAGAACATCACCGTGCAGATGTCTTTCGGTGGCTCGAGCAAGCAGGCGCGTTCGGTGATCGACGGTCTGCCGGCTGACGTCATCACCATGAACATGGCCACCGACATCAACGCCCTCGCCGACAACGGCAAACTGGTGCCAGAGAACTGGGTCACGCGCCTGCCGAACAACAGCGCACCGTTTACCTCGGCCACGGTGTTCATCGTCCGCAAGGGCAACCCGAAAGCCCTGAAAGACTGGCCGGATCTGCTCAAGGACGGCGTGCAGGTGATCGTGCCGAACCCGAAAACCTCGGGCAACGGCCGCTACACCTACCTGTCGGCCTGGGGCTATGTGCTGAAGAACGGCGGTGACGAAAACAAGGCCAAGGACTTCGTCGGCAAACTGTTCAAACAAGCCCCGGTGCTTGATACCGGTGGCCGCGCCGCGACCACCACGTTCATGACCAACCAGATCGGCGACGTGCTGGTGACCTTCGAAAACGAGGCGGAAATGATCGCCCGCGAATTTGGTCGTGATCAGTTTGAAGTGGTCTACCCGAGCGTGTCCGCCGAAGCCGAGCCGCCGGTGTCGGTGGTCGATAAAGTCGTCGACAAGAAAGGGTCGCGCGCGGCGGCGGATGAATATCTGAAATACCTGTGGTCGCCGCAGGGTCAGGAGATTGCAGCGGCCAACTATCTGCGCCCACGTGATCCGGCGGTGCTGGCGAAGTACACCGATCGTTTCCCGAAAGTGGATTTCCTTTCGGTGGAAAAGACGTTTGGTGATTGGCGCACGGTGCAGAAGACGCACTTCAATGATGGTGGGGTATTTGATCAGATTTACACGGGCCAATAAGGCTTGATCTGAAAAACAAGAGGCGACCCACTGAGGTCGCCTTTTTGTTGAGCCCGGCTACCCTCACCCCAGCCCTCCCGAAACGTCGGACCGCCCAGAGGGAGAGGGGGCCGACCGAGGTGTCGCGCGCCAGACATCGACCTGAAGGACCGAGTCGATTACGGAATGGAGCCATTTTTTGATTCGAACCAATTCCGGATTCACCGAAGCACGTTCAGGTCGGCGAATCTCCCAGGTATCCCCCAATCAGCCCTCTCCCTCCGGGAGAGGGCTAGGGTGAGGGGCTTTTGGGCGAGAACAGTAATCTCATGACCACCTCAGCGCGACTATCGGTGATCAACCGATCAGTCATTACACAACGTAATAAGAGTTATCATCCGAAACTGTCTTCTGCCAACCCGCGTTGTCCTTTAGCCTTCACCGCTTTCCTGTGCCCGACCCGAGTATTCCTATGCCCACGACTCACGCAATGACCCGAGGCATGGTGCTGCTGTTCGCCTTCTGCTGCGGCGCCATCGTTGCCAACATCTATTACGCACAACCGATCATCGGCCTGATCGCGCCGGACATCGGCCTGTCCGACACCCTGGCCAGTTTCATCGTCTCGTTGACGCAGATCGGTTATGCACTGGGCCTGTTCTTCCTGGTACCGCTGGCCGATCTGCTGGAAAACCGCCGGTTGATGATCATCACCACCCTCGTGGCAATCGCCAGCCTGCTGGCGGCGGCGTTTACCGATCAGCCGAATGTGTTTTTGCTGATTTCGCTGCTGGTGGGGTTCAGCTCGGTGTCGGTGCAAGTCCTGATTCCGCTGGCCGCGCATCTGGCGCCGGAAGAATCCCGAGGCCGTGTGGTCGGCGGGATCATGGGCGGTTTGTTGCTGGGTATTTTGTTGGCCCGGCCGGTGTCGAGCGTGGTTGCCGACCATCTCGGCTGGCGCGCGATGTTCATGATCGCCGCCGGGTTGATGGCCGCGATCAGCGTGGTGCTGGCGTTGACCGTGCCCAAGCGTCAACCGGATCACAGCGCCACCTACGGGCAACTGATCGGCTCGCTGTGGACGTTGCTGCGTCAGCAACCGGTGCTGCGGCAGCGTGCGTTTTATCAGGGTTGCATGTTCGCCACGTTCAGCCTGTTCTGGACCGCCGTACCGCTGGAACTGGCGCGTAATCACGGCCTGTCGCAAAGCGAAATCGCGATTTTCGCCCTGGTCGGCGCCATCGGTGCCATCGCCGCGCCGATCAGCGGACGCCTCGCCGACGCCGGCCACACCCGCATCGCCTCGTTGCTGGCCATGCTCTTTGCCAGCCTGAGCTTCCTGCCCGCCTTCATCCACCCGGCCTACAGCGTCATCGGCCTGGCGGTCACTGGCGTAGTGCTGGACTTCTGCGTGCAGATGAACATGGTCCTCGGCCAGCGCGCAGTGTATTCGCTGGACGCGAAAAGCCGTGGCCGTTTGAACGCGCTGTACATGACCAGCATCTTCATCGGCGGCGCGTTCGGCTCGTCGGTGGCCAGCGCGGTGTATGAGCATGGCGGCTGGTTGTGGATCGTGATTGTCGGCAGCGTGTTTCCACTGTTGGCGTTGTTGCGCTTCTTGAGCGCATCGCAAAACGCTTCGCTGACGCAACGAAAAATCGCTTCCTGAGGTGATTCAGTGTAGGAGCGAGCCTGCTCGCGAAGGCGTCAGTTCAGACAAGATTTGCGCTGACTGACACAGCGCTTTCGCGAGCAGGCGCGCTCCCACAATTGGCCGAGCCTTAGTATCGAACCAGTTTCTCCATCGCCGCATCCGCCAGAAACGAGGAGCGGCTCTTGATGTTGTGTTCACGCACATAGCGGTCAATGCGCTGTATTACATACCCGGGCAGCGTGACGTTGACCTTCTCGGTCTTGCCCAGATACGGCGAGATATCCAGCTCCAGCATGCCCCAGCCCATCTCGGCAAAATCCGCATTGCTGCGATGAGCCGACGCCGACGTCGGCAGCGGAATCGGCTCTCCTGCCGCGGCAATTTCCTGCAGCATGATGTGGGCAACTTCAACGGCAGCGTTGTAGGCATCCTCGAACGTGTCCCCCGCCGTCACGGCACCCGGGATATCGGGGATCTGAATACCGATGGCAGTATTTTCATCACCCCACTCAATGCAGATTGGATATTGCATTACGGATCTCCTTCATAACGGGCTGGCGGGTTGTACAACCCGGCACGCCGCCTGAGCTCTTGACCGTCCCCAATGGCAAATCCTTTTTCGGATGGGGGACGGGAATTGTGTTCGGGTTGTAACGGTGCTTGAAAATGTGATGACTGCCAGTCACCCGATCCAGCGTCCAGCCTGCCTCTTCAAGCTCCTTGATCAATAACCTGCTCTGCACCCGGCGCCTCCTTGCCTTGGCCCTTAAAAAGTAACCCTAGAGTTATCTTTACTCAAGCACAGGATGGCGTGGAGTGACGTTTGGTTGTTTTGCGAGATGTTCCTGACAACTATTTCGTTTATTGCGATTTTCGTTTAATTCGAATACGGTTCATGCATCGTCCATCGAATGCCGGAACTGTCCTATGTCCACTGCTATCCCTTGCGCTATCAATCTGCCTGAAGAACGTGAAATCAAAGCCGCGATAGAAGGCCAGCGTGCGTTGACCGCTTTCCTCGCAACCGGCTTTGAAACTCAAAAAATCCAGATCTACGATGAGCAGAACGAAGCCCATAGCGTCGAGCTGCCAACGTCCGCGCTGCGCTTGCTGAGCGATATCCTCGCGGCGCTGTCGCAGGGCCACGCTGTGAAGGTCGTACCGATCCACGCTGAGCTGACCACTCAGGATGCTGCCGACCTGCTCAATGTCTCACGTCCGCACATGATCAAACTGCTGGAGAGCGGTGAGATTTCCTACCACAAAACCGGCAAGCACCGACGTGTGCGTTTTGCCGATCTGATGGAATATAAAGCCCGGCGAGACACCGCCAGCGAGCAGGCAATGAGGCTTCTCGCAGAGCAGGCACAGGCGCTAAGGACAGGATACGAGTGAGGCACTCCTCTTTCACCGCTGTATACGATGCATGTGTTTTATACCCCGCCCCACTGAGAGACTTCCTGATGTGGCTCGCATTGTCCGGACTGTATCGAGCGCGCTGGACTGAAGAAATCCACTGCGAATGGAAGCGCAATTTGTTAAAAAACCGGCCTGACCTGAGCATCGAGCAACTGGACCGGACATCACAACTGATGGACCTCGCCATTCCGGATGCATGTGTAGATAGTTATGAAGATCTGATCGTCGGACTGAGCCTGCCCGACGATGATGATCGCCATGTTCTTGCTGCTGCTATCCGATGTGGCGCGGACGTTATCGTGACTTTCAACCTGAAAGATTTTCCCGCTTGCTCTCTCGAACCCTATGGCATCGAAGCCCAACACCCGGACGAGTTTGTGGAAAACCTTTTTCATCTGGATTCATCCGCGGTCATTGCGGCTGCCCAACGACAGCGCCAGCAACTGAAGACGCCATCGATGGATGCGGATTGCTTCCTTGCCCTCCTGCAGCGCCAAGGCCTGGACCAGTCAGTACGTTCACTGAGCAGGTATCGCGCAATTCTCTAAAAATTCGGCAAAAAAACGGCGATCCAAAGATCGCCGTTTTTCCTCACTGCCCGAACTGCTTGCCCAAGCCCGGTGGCACACCGTGGATGTCGGTGTCTTCCCATGGGCCGTTGGGGCTGACGGCGCGGCTCCAGCCGTTGTTCCAGCGGTAGTAGGTGCGCTGGCGGTAGAAGGTGTTGGACTGGTCGTCGAGTACGTACACGCCGAGCTTCTGGTCCCAGTGGCTATTGCCGCCCGGTGGCGGGGCGAAACTGGCGGAGGTGCGGGGTACCGGTTTCGACGGTTTGGCCGGGATGCTCTTGCCCGGGGTCGGTGAGGTCGACGGGGTCGGGCTCGGTTGCGACGGCGGGATCGGTGGCAGGTTGGTGGTCGGTTCCGGTCGCTGGACCGCACATGCACTCAAGCCCAGGGCCAGTGTGAGGACTGTGATGCGGGCAATGGTGTGCATGGCGATGCTTTCCTGTGGTTCCGGTTATTGGTCCGGGCTGTCGATGGTCAGTTTTTGTGGCGCGGTGGTGCTGCTGGCCAGGGGGCCGCTGCGACCGATCCATTCACCGGCAGTGGGTTGGCCAGCGCGGGAAATGCGCGCAACCAGTTGGACTTCGGGAAAGTTGGACAGTTTCAACTGCGGCATCATCGCGTCGGCATCGCCCAATTCGACGGTCACCGGCAGATCGGCCACGGTCAGGCGTTTGGCCGCCAGCGGTGCCGGTGGACCGGAGGTGGCGCGAGCGAAGATGAACACGCTGTCGCCCGGCTGCACCTTGCTTTTGAGCTCCTTGGCCAGATCGACGCTGACTTTCAGCAACGCGCCTTTCGTCGCCGCGGGCGCCTGAACGACTGTGCCGCCACTGGCTTGCAGGCGTTCGGCGGCGCGCTGGATGCCGCCTTGCAGCGCGGCGCGCGAGTTGTCCTCCGGTGGCAGTTGTGCGAGCAGGCGGTTCCAGTAATCGATCGCTTCTTGATAGCGCTCACCTTCGAACGCGGCGATGCCGAGCAGACCGAGGCTGGTGACTTCTTTCGGATCAGCCTTGAGGGCTTCGTCGGTCAGCGCCTGGATCTTGGGCGACCACTTTTTACCATCGGCAAAATACTGCGCCTGCGCCCACTGACCGAGCAGTTCCGGTTGGCGACCAGCGAGGCCGGCGGCGCGTTCGAACATCTTCGCCGCGTCTGCCGGGCGCTCCTGCGCCATGTAAGTACGACCGAGGAAATACAGGCCTTCGGCGGAATCCGGTTGCGCGGCAACCGCACGCTCCAGACGCTGGGTCATCTCTTCCATCGACTGCGGCGCCTGGGCGAATTCGCGGGTCAGCTCGACCTTGTCGGCAGCGCCAAAATGCAAGTACAAACCCAAGCCCAACAGCGGCACCAGCACGGCCGCGAGCAACGGCAACGGCTTGCCGAGCTTCGACACACGCGGCGCGGCAACCCCTTCGGTATCGGCCAGCAACTCCCGCGCCGCCTCGGCACGACCGCTGTCCATTTGCGCAGCATCAAGCACACCTTCAGCCTGCTGCGCTTGCAACTCGGCGACACGTTCCTGATACAGCGCAACATTAAGGGCCGTACGATCCTCCTCGCGTTGGGCGCGACGACCACGCAACACCGGGATCAGCAGAAAACTCAGGGCGACCAAAAGCAACAGCCCTGCGGCAAGCCAGAAATCAATCATTCTTGGGTTTTATCCAACAGTTGGTCGAGGCGCTGACGTTCTTCGATGGACAGCGATGACGGCGTTACGGCGCGTTGCCCGCGACGCCGGCGGACAATCACCGCGATCACCACAAAACCGCCCAGCAGCAGGCCGGCCGGGCCGAACCAGAGCAATGCGGTCTTGGCGTTGAGCGCCGGTTTGTAGCGGACGAAATCGCCGTAGCGGTCGACCATGAAGTCGATGATCTGCTGGTTGTCCTTGCCCTCGCCGAGCATGCGGAAAATCTCTTTACGCAGGTCAGCGGCGATCGGCGCGTTGGAGTCGGCGATGTCCTGGTTCTGGCATTTGGGGCAGCGCAGTTCCTTGGTCAGCTCGCGGAAACGCTCGCGATCGCCTTCTTTGGCAAATTCGTAGGTGTCGATGGCCGCATGCGCGACGCTGGCCAGACTCAAGCCCAGCACCACCGCGGCGAGAAAACGCTTCATGGCTTGGCCTCATCGACCAGCGCCTGATATTTGGCCGCAAGTTTTTCGCGCCAGACCTGCTCGTCGATCACCCCGACGAACTTGTCGCGGATGATGCCTTTGGCGTCGATGAAGAAGGTTTCCGGAGCGCCATAAACGCCGAGATTCAGGCCCAGCGAGCCTTCATCGTCGCGGATATCCAGGGCGTAGGGATTGTGGAACTCGGCCAGCCATTTCAACGCGTCGGCGTTGGTGTCCTTGTAGTTGATGCCGTAGATCACCACGCCACGCTCGGCCAGTTTGTTCAGCACCGGATGCTCGACCCGGCAGGAGATGCACCAGGTGCCCCAGACATTGACCAGTGCCGGTTTGCCGAGAATGTCAGCCTTGGTCAAGATCTTGTCGCCCTGCACGCTTGGCAGGGAAAACTCCGGGAACGGTTTATTGATCATCGCCGAGGGCAGCTCCGCCGGGTCGAGGTACAGCCCGCGATACAGAAACACCGCCACCAGCAGAAAAATCGCCAGCGGCACCAACATCAACCAACGTCTCATGCCGCCGCTCCCGTCATGCCCAGCGCTTCACGCACTTTGCTTTTCACCTTGACCCGATAACGCCGATCCAGCGCCGCCAGCAAGCCACCGAAGCCTGTGAGCAGGCCGCCGAACCAGATCCAGCGCACGAACGGTTTGACGTGCACGCGCACGGCCCAGGCGCCGTTATCCAGCGGCTCGCCGAGGGCGACATAAATGTCGCGGGTGAAACCGGCGTCGATCCCGGCTTCGGTCATTACCGAGTTCTGCACGGTGTACAAACGCTTTTCCGGGTGCAGCACGCTGATTTCCTTGCCGTCGCGAATCACCCGAACGGTACCTTTATCGGAAGTGAAGTTCGGCCCCTCGAAGTGCCTGGCACCTTCGAAAACGAAGTGATAACCGGCCAGGTCCATCGACTCGCCCGGCGCCAGGCGCAGGTCGCGTTCGGCACTGTTCTGGCTCGACAACACCACGCCGAGTGCGCACACGGCGATGCCCAAGTGCGCGATCTGCATGCCCCAATAACTGCGGGTCAGCGTCGGCAGGCCTTTGATCAGGCCTTTGTGGCGAGTCTTGTCGAACAGGTCGCGAACACCGGCGAGCAGCACCCACGCCGCCAGCAGGAACGTCGCAATCACCGCCCAGTTGAAATCGCCGTAAGCGACGCCGGCAATCACCGCCAGCGCGACGCTGCCGAGCAACACCGGGGTGAGCATGCTCGCCAGCCATTTCACCGGGGTATCCTTCCAGCGCACGATCACACCGACCGCCATGACCAGCATCAGCAACGCCATCAGCGGAATGAACAGCGCATTGAAATACGGCGGGCCGACCGACATCTTCGCGCCGCTGAGGGCATCGAGAATCAGCGGGTACAGCGTGCCGAGCAGAATCATCGAGGCAGCGACGACCAGCACCAGGTTGTTGCCCAGCAGCAAGGTTTCCCGCGACCACAGATTGAAACCGACCTGACTTTTCACCACCGGTGCGCGCAGGGCGAACAGCGTCAGCGAACCACCGACGACGAACAGCAGGAAGATCAGAATGAACACGCCGCGCTCGGGATCGGAAGCGAACGCGTGGACCGAGGTCAGCACGCCGGAACGCACGAGGAATGTGCCGAGCAGGCTCAGGGAGAACGCGGCAATCGCCAGCAACACCGTCCAGCTCTTGAACACGCCGCGTTTTTCCGTCACCGCCAGCGAGTGAATCAGTGCGGTGCCGACCAGCCACGGCATGAACGAGGCGTTTTCCACCGGGTCCCAGAACCACCAGCCGCCCCAGCCGAGTTCGTAATACGCCCACCACGAACCGAGGGTGATGCCGATCCCGAGGAACGCCCAGGCGACAATAGTCCATGGCCGCGACCAGCGCGCCCACGCTGCATCGAGTCGACCGCCGAGCAACGCCGCGATGGCGAATGCAAAAGCCACCGAAAACCCGACATAGCCCATATAGAGCATCGGCGGATGCACGATCAGGCCGATGTCCTGCAGCAGCGGATTGAGGTCGCGACCGTCGGCCGGAATCTGCGGCAGGATCCGCGCGAACGGGTTCGACGTCAGGATCAGGAACAGCAGGAAACCGGTGCTGATCATGCCCATCACCGCCAGTACGCGGGCGAGCATGACTTGCGGCAACTGCCGCGAGAACACCGACACGGCGAAGGTCCAGCCGCCGAGAATCAACGCCCACAACAGCAGCGAACCTTCGTGGGCGCCCCACACCGCGCTGAACTTGTAGTACCACGGCAGTGCGCTGTTGGAGTTCATCGCCACATAGGCCACCGAGAAGTCATCGGTCATGAACGCGTAGGTGAGGATGCCGAAGGCCAACAGCAGAAAGGCAAACTGGCCCCACGCCGCCGGTTGCGCCAGGCCCATCCACAAACGGTCGCCGCGCCAGGCGCCGAGCAACGGCACCACGGCCTGCACCAGGGCAAAACACAGGGCCAGAATCATCGCCAGATGACCCAGCTCAGGAATGAATATCGCCGAGGTCATATCAGCTCTCCTTCGCAGGGGTTGGCGCGGATTGACCGCTGTCTTTCAGCGCTTTGGTCACTTCCGGCGGCATGTACTTCTCGTCGTGCTTGGCCAGCACTTCATCGGCCACCACCACACCGTCGGCGTTGAGCTTGCCGAGGGCAACGATGCCCTGCCCTTCGCGGAACAGGTCCGGGAGGATGCCGCGGTAGGCGATAGTCACGGACTTGTTGAAATCAGTGACGACGAACTTGACGTCCAGCGAGTCCTTCGAGCGTTGCAGCGAGCCCTTCTCGACCATGCCGCCGGCGCGGATGCGCGTGTCTTGCGGAGCTTCGCCGTTGGCGATCTGCGTCGGGGTATAGAACAGGTTGATGTTCTGCTGCAGGGCACTGAGGGCCAGGCCGACGGCAGCGCCGACCCCGACCAGAATGGCCAGAATGATGATCAGACGTTTCTTGCGCAGCGGATTCACTGGCCGTTCTCCCGGCGCAGACGACGCGCCTCTTGTTGCAGATAGCGCTTGCGGGCCAGGATCGGCGCCGCCACGTTGAGGGCCAGCACCGCCAGACAGATGCCATAGGCCGACCAGACATACAGGCCGTGATGGCCCATGGCGAGAAAGTCGCCGAATGACGCGAAACTCATCGAGCGGCCTCCAGACTGTGCTGCACTTCGGCTTTGACCCAACTGGCGCGGGCTTCGCGCTTGAGCACTTCAAGGCGCATGCGCAGCAGCAGCACGGCGCCGAAGAAGCAGTAGAACCCCAGCACCGTCAGCAGCAGCGGCAGCCACATTTCTGCGGGCATCGCCGGTTTTTCGGTGAGGGTGAAGGTCGCGCCCTGGTGCAGGGTGTTCCACCACTCCACCGAGTATTTGATGATCGGGATGTTGATCACACCGACGATGGCCAATACCGCGCAGGCCTTGGCGGCGCTGTCGCGGTTGCTGATCGCATTGCCCAGCGCGATCACGCCGAAATACAGGAACAGCAGAATCAGCATCGAGGTCAGTCGCGCATCCCACACCCACCACGAACCCCAGGTCGGTTTGCCCCAGATCGCCCCGGTGACCAGCGCCACGGCGGTCATCCACGCACCGATCGGTGCGGCGCATTGCAGGGCGACATCGGCCAGTTTCATTTTCCACACCAGCCCGACCACGCCGCACACGGCCAGCATCACGTAGATCGACTGCGCCAGCATCGCTGCAGGCACGTGGATATAGATGATGCGAAAGCTGTTGCCTTGCTGATAGTCCGGCGGCGCGAAGGCCAGGCCCCAGACGACGCCGACAGCGATCAGCAGCAACGCGGCGATGCTCAGCCAAGGCAGCAACTTGCCGCTGATGCCGTAAAACCATTTGGGCGAGCCGAGCTTGTGAAACCAGGTCCAGTTCATGTTGTTTCCATCACGGGTGCCGCTCCTCGATGTGAGCTGGCGCGGGTCATTCTTTTGACAAAGTGGTTAAATTTTAACCAGACCTCATTATTATTCGCCGACGCTGATCTTCAGGCCAGCCGCTATTGCAAACGGTGTCAGGGTGATCGCCAGGGCGGTCAGGCTACCCAGCCACAGCAGATACCCGGTCGCCGGCATGCCTTGCAAGGCGGCCTGCAAGGCGCCACTGCCGAGGATCAACACCGGGATGTACAACGGCAGAATCAGCAGCGCCAGCAACAGGCCGCCGCGTTTCAACCCCACCGTCAACGCCGCGCCCACCGCACCGAGCAAGCTCAGGACCGGCGTGCCCAGCAGCAACGACAACAGCAACACCGGCAGGCAAGCGGTTGGCAAACCGAGCATCAGCGCCAGCAACGGCGAGAGCAGCACCAGTGCCAGACCGGAAAAAAGCCAGTGTGCCAGCACCTTGGCCAGGACCAGAAGGGGCAGCGGGTGCGACGAAAGGACCCACTGTTCCAGCGAGCCGTCTTCAAAGTCACTGCGGAAAAGTCCGTCCAGCGACAGCAGGACCGACAACAACGCCGCCACCCAGACTAACCCCGGGGACAGGTTTTGCAAGACCTGAGTGTCCGGGCCGACGGCCAGCGGGAACAACGCAATGACGATGGCGAAGAAAATCAGCGGATTGGCCAGCTCCGCCGGGCGGCGAAACAGCAGTCGGGACTCACGGGCGAGCAGCAGGCCGAATACACTCATACCGCCCACTTCCCCAGATCGATATCGCGATAACCGGCCGGCATCCGGCTCAGCGTGTGGTGCGTGGTCAATACCACCAGACCACCGCGTTCGCAGTGCCCGGCCAGGTGTTCTTCAAGTTGCGCAACGCCCTGCTTGTCGAGTGCGGTGAACGGCTCATCGAGAATCCACAGCGGCGGGCTGTCCAGATACAACCGCGCCAATGCCACACGACGCTGCTGACCGGCCGACAGATTGTGGCAGGGAACATCTTCGAAACCGCGCAATCCTACTGCTGCCAGTGCTTGCCAGATCGCCTCGCGCTCGGCGGGCTGGTGCAGGGCGCAAAGCCAGGACAGATTCTCTTCCGGGGTCAGCAAATCCTTGATCCCGGCGGCGTGGCCGATCCACAGCAGGTTGCGGGCGAGTTCGTGGCGTTGTTCGGTCAGTGGCTGACCGTTAAGCAGGACCTGGCCGTCAGTCGGTTGCATCAGACCGGCCAGCAGACGTAAAAGACTGGTTTTGCCGCTGCCGTTGGGACCGCTGATCTGCACCATGTCGCCACCGGCCAGGCGCAATTCGAAGTTCTCGAAGAGCAGCCGCAGATCACGTTCACACGCCAGGGCAATGGTTTGCAGGACAGGACTGGTCAAGGGATCACGGGCCTTATACGGTTCAAGTCGGCTCTGGCGCGGCCGTTAAAGAGAGGCAGCATAGATGCAGTGAAGGCTCGAACTGGCGAGCTGGATCAAACAATTGCTATGTTTTTTCAACGAAGCGCACGACGCGCGGCATTATACATGCCGTGCCTTACTCTCAAGAGCGCAATTTCCTCAGGTTGTGTCCGCGTATGACAGGCGAAATCAACATCCTTCCGCTGCCGCCCGCCTCTGCGGCGACGGTGCGCCCGCAGGTCGGCGAACTGCTCAAGCTGCTGACCCCGGTCGAAGGCTTGATCGGCAGCGGACAAAGCGCCAAGGCCGAGGTGTTGTCGCTCAAGCAGGCCGATCAGACCTTTGAATTGCTGCTCAAGGTCACCGTCGATGGCGGCCGCCAGACCACCGTGCAAGCGACCAGCAGTCTGCCGCTGCCGCAAGGCACTAACCTGGCGATTACCCAGCCCTCGGCGGGCAATCTGGCGATCACCGTGCAGCAGGCGATTGCCAGCAACGTCGCCGCCCTCACCCGCCTCGATACCGCGCAATTGCCGGTCGGCACGCTATTGCAGGGCAAGGTGCTGACCTCACAGGTCCTGCCGCAGACGCCGGGACAAGCGACGGTGTTTCGCTCGATGGTCAGCCTGCTCAACACCGCACTGAGCGGCAGCACACTGACCATCGACAGCCCGCAGCCGCTGCGCATCGGCACCCTGCTTTCGGCCATCGTCGAAGACGCGCAAACCCTGAAATTTCTGCCCCTGAGCAACCGCCAGGAACAACTGGCAGTGAGTCAGCAACTGCTCGGCCAGCAAAGTCGCCAGGCTTCGTTGAGCGGCCTGTTGAACGCGCTGCAAAACCTGCCGCCGGCCACCGATCAGACGTCCGCAGACTTGCGCGCGGTGGTCGACAAGCTGCTCGCCAGTCTGCCAGACGTGCAACAACTGAGCACCGCCAAAGGCGTGGCGCTGGCCTTGGCCAACAGCGGCGTGTTCCTTGAGACCAAACTGCTCACAGGGCAAAACCCGACGTTGGCCCCGGACATGAAAGCCGATCTGCTCAAGCTGATCGCGCAATTGACCCCGGGCCTGCCGAGCAGTACCAGCTTCAACGCGATCATCGCCGCCAACACCCTGGCGCAAGCGCTACCGAGTTTCGTGCGCAACGCCCTGGGCATGCTCGGCCAGGTCAGCGCCAAACCCGTGCCGAGCAGTTTTCCATTGCCCGAGCGTTTGCTGCAAAGCCAGGACGGCGAAGGCGATCTGGAGCAATTGCTGCGTCTGGCCGCCGCTGCCGTTTCGCGTTTGCAAAGCCATCAGTTGTCGAGCCTGGAACAGACCGGCGTCACCGACGACGGGCGCCTGCTCAGCACCTGGCAACTGGAAATCCCCATGCGCAACCTGCAGGACATCGTGCCGTTGCAGGTCAAGTTCCAGCGCGAAGAAGCGCCGGAACGCGAGCCGCAACCCAACGAGCGCCGCGACGAGCGCGAACCCAAACAGCAATTGTGGCGCGTCGATCTGGCCTTCGACATGGAACCGCTCGGCCCCTTGCAGATTCAGGCGCAACTGGTGGCCGGCAGCCTGTCTGGGCAGCTGTGGGCCGAGCGCCCGTACACCGCCGACCTGATCGAAAACAACCTGTTTGCCCTGCGCCAGCGCCTGCTCGATCGCGGGCTGAATGTCGGCGACATCGACTGTCACCACGGCACCCCGCCGCAAGGCAACCAAACCCGCCTCGAACACCGCTGGGTCGACGAAACCGCATGAACGATTCCACTGCCCCACGCCAGGCCATCGCCCTCAAATACGACGGCAACCACGCCCCGACCCTTACCGCCAAGGGTGACGAAGAACTCGCCGAAGAAATCCTGCGCATCGCCCGCGATTGCGAGGTGCCGATTTACGAGAATGCCGAACTGGTGCGCCTGCTCGCGCGCATGGAACTAGGCGACAGCATCCCTGAAGAGCTCTACCGCACGATCGCCGAGATCATCGCGTTTGCGTGGAACCTGAAAGGGAAGTTTCCCGAAGGGCACGACCCGGACGCGCCGATGGTCGAGAAGGATGTCACCGCACGCGGGGATGATTACTGACTCGTCGGGACCAGCCAAAGCAATTTCCTACCGTTCATCGCGACTGTCAGATCTGACAGTTGCGCGCCAGGTCGCTGCGGTCGCCAGATAAAGGGCCGCGCACGTCAGTCTGATCGTTGCGCCCCTTTGAAAGGAATGCTCCGATGACGACGGATCGGGCCCGTGACGATAGCTCCGAGGGCAGTGTAACGCTGGCCCTTTATCCCCCTTACATTCCCGCGATGATCGAGCCCATCGACGGAGACGAAGGCTACGATGGTGGCATTGGCGCCGCAGGACTTGAAAGCAACTTGCTAATAGGCGTTGATCCCTGGCTCGGTAATGCGCTCGACCAGAAGTGCTTGCTTTACTGGAATGACGAAACGACCCACGTACTCTTTGAAATCGTCGATACGCCCGAAGAACTTACCGAGCCTCTGCGGTTTCATTTACCCGCGAGCCAGATTCTCGATGGGCGCGCCTTCCCGGTTTACTACCGAATAGTGTCGCCCAGCGGCAATGAAAGTTGTTCTCTCAAGCTCAACGTGTTGATCAAGCGCACGTTACCGGGCGGCGTCCTCGACACCCCTGAACCGCTTGGCCATCCCGGCCTGCGCTACAGCCTTTCACCGGATATCAGCGGGGGAGTCGATGGGGAAATGGCGAAGCAAGGCATAGCCATGCTGATCGAGCCCTACGAGAACATGACCATCTTCGACCGCATCGTTGCGACATGGGGCGATGAGCAGGTCATGCATTATCCCGTCACAGCCGAACAGATCAGGGATCCAGACAATCATCCGATCACTTTGATCTTCGATGAACAACTGATTCACCGCGCGGGTAGCGGGCCGCATGCAATCACCTATCAGGTCATTGATCGTTGCGGCAACCGCCCACATGTTCATGCGCCTTGGGCAATTGCCACTAGAACCGTCGTCAATCTTGACCGGATACCAGCGCCCACTGTTTCGGGTGAGCAGGATGGCGTTCTGGATCCCGCCTTCCTTACCGACATTCAAGCCGAGGCTTCAGGTACAGGTCTGATAGCCGGTGACGAAGTAAGAGTCCGCTGGCAAGGCCGAGTCGAACACGCGACAGCAGCCCAACGCTTCACGGCAAGTGCACTGCAATTCGCCATCCCGCTCATGTGGGCCAATGAAAGCGATCAAAGCACGGTCACCCTCACCTTGATCGTGACTCGCGCAGGAACCGACCTGTTGTCCGATCCGAGATCCCTGGCCATCAAAACGACAATCCGCTTGCGCCCGCCCAAGGTTCTGGAAGCTTACGGTGAGCGAGGTGATCGTCTGAAGATGTCCGACATTTACTACGCAAGGTACGTAACGATTCAGGTCCAGCAATATACGGGAATGGCCATAGGTCAAACCATCCGTGCCCGCTGGGCCGGGCCACGAAACACTTTTGACAGTGCAATCACGCCAGTAACGACTGTCGGCGCAATGAATCTTGAAGTGCCGCGTATGGAAGTCGTGGATGCCATCGGTAGCACCGTACCCGTCGACTTCACGGTACGCACTTACATTGACGGCCCATTGCATCGCGCTGATCCGTTGCAGCTGACAGTAGACGCGCAGACATTCGAACTACCCCCACCGAGACTTTCTTCTGATCGGACCATGGTCACCGTGCGTTATCAGGCAATGGCTACCGGATACCAGGCGCGAGTGCGCTGGGGCGGGATCATCACACGCAGAACAGAATGGAAAAACGTGTTCCCCAACACCACCGCGGAGTTTTCGATCCCGATCGATTGGCTGAATGAGAACAAAGGAACAACCGTGCTGATCAACTACAGCGTGCATTTAACCGGGTCCAACGAACAGAGCCAGTTCTCACAGGTATTGAGAGTGGAGCTGTAAACAGTGCAATCCTCGATTGCGCGAACATTGAGCAAGGGAGTGGCAAACATGGAAATTGAACAAGTGTCATGGGACCTGCGTCGGCCCACAGTAATCGAAGCGCCGACCGACCAGTTGAATTTCAACGCTGTCTACGGCAAACATTACATCTACGTGCAAATCCCCTACTACATCGGCATGCTCGCTGGTCATACAGTGAAAGTACGCTATGCCTCTGGCCGGAATACCCATCACAGCGAGACATTGAAGGTCACTAAACCGTCCCCGCTGAATGTTGCCATTCCGATTTTAGAGGTCGTTGACTCAATCGACAGCAGCGTGTCGGTCAGTTATAGCGTTCGACCAAATCCGGGAGCTCCGTTGCAAAACTCGGAAATATTGGATCTGAGCGTAATGGAACAAACGTTCGACCTGCCCAGGCCGAGACTTTCCAGCGACCGAAAAAACGTGACGGTAAAGTTTCTCAACATGGTGCCCGGCTACACCGTAAGGGTCAGATGGCACGGTGTGGTTGTGCGAGATACCGAAAGCCTCCCCATTCAGAATGAATCCTCAATGAGCTTCAGCATCCCGACGGGATGGGTCTCGGAGAACTGGGGAAAACAAGTCATTATCAATTACAGTGTTCATCGATCAGGCTCTGACGACAATCTGATGTTTTCTAGATTGTTGCGAGTCATGCTTTGAAAAATTGTCGGACCATCCAGCGTGAAGCGTCAGCTATTGCGCTTCGCGCTTTCAAACCAAAGCGGTAAAAGCCAACCAGGCGAGATTGTATAAGTTTCTACTGCACTACCTGATCTTCCGGGTGGTAACTGAATACTGCATCTTCGCCGGCAAAAGTTAATTTGATGACCGGAAGAAAATCTCCGGTTTGATCGAAATAATCACTTTGCATGAACTGCGCACCTGCTTTAGCCGCGGCGGGCGCCGTGGAAACATAAACGAATGCTTCAATAGGCAACATCTCGGGTATACCTCGCGGCCATGCAGCAATGATGACTTCGTTGGCCCAGTCCAGATTGTTCATATTCTGAAAATTATTCCGGCCCTTCAGAAATATCGAAAACTGCTGTTTTTCAGCACTTAACGAACATTGCCGGTAATACCGCGTGCCATCATTAGGCGCCTGATGGAAATGGGTCTTCCATTTATCCAGCGTATCGACACCGATCGCAAGGCACGACTCTGCATCATCAGGATAGTCAATATGATGACCGCATGACTGCTCTCGATTGGCCGTTGCGCCATCTGTAGGGAACGCACACCGTACAGGCGGAACGTGAGCAGCGGCTTTTATCGCAGAATCATAATTCTTGAATATGAAAGCCTGGCCCTCGCCAATGTAGAGACTGTCCATGCGAAGATCTTTGCGCAAATAAGAAAAAGAAACCCCATTGCGCGCAACTGAACTGTCGCTAGGGTCCCATACGTGATAACTCGGCGTTCCTCTGGCAGACCGGATCAAGACACCATTGCAAAAATAGGCTGCCCTACCGGCGCAATCATCAGATGTGGCTGCGTATCGCGCGTTCAAGCTTTGTGCTACCTGTTCTCCGAAAACCTGATCAGCATTCGAGAAGCTGAACGGCTGAGCGACACCAGCGCTCATGTTCAGCTTTACGATGGGGACATATAGCGATGTCGCCTGATAATAATCACGCTGAAAATTCTGCGCGTCTGCCTGCTTGGCGGGTGTCGACGCATCGTAAAAAACCGCCTCCAACGGCAACTTCTCCGGTTTGCTTTCATCCCAGGTCTGCACCAATACTTCCATGGGCTTGGCTGTCCAGTCAGCGTCGACCAGTTCATGCGCCTCCAGGCTCGCTTTGAACTGACTCGCCACAAGCGTACTCAACGAACATTGGTTTCTCGGCAGCGAATCATGCTCACGGAAATTCGCCAGCCACGCCGCCGCTGTGGTCGCGGGCACCGCCAATTTCGCACAATTGGCCAGATCCGCGTTGGCCTCTTCGACCCTGGGCGCAAACCCGCACCCATGATCCACGCGAACATCCAGCGACTCGGTGGGAAAAGGATAAATACAGCGCACATTAAGCGCCTTGTCTTGCGCCAGCGCCGATGTTTGATCCTTTAGAATAAAACCGCTTTTCCTGCCGCCATTCAATGCACGACTACCGATATCCGAACGAATATAGGTAAACGCCACCGACCCCAACTCAGTGGCTTTCGAGCCGTAGTCCCAGAATTTGAAAAATGTGCTGTAGTCGACTGCACGCAAAAGCACGCCTGAACAGTAATAGGCTGGCGTGCCGTTGGAACAATTGGCGACATTGCTGCTGTATTTATTATTCAGATCCAGCACCAATGCTTGCCCGGACATGGCATTGACGCTGGACGTAAATAAACAAATCAAGAAAAGAAGGTATTTCATATTCATACCTGGCTGGAATTGAACTCCATGCTGAGTATGTTTTTAGGTAAATAGTGCTTTCCACTGTCAGATCTGACAGTCCCGACCAACGGCTATCCGAATACTTCAGTCGCTTTATCTTTTACGCCCTGCCATATACCGTTCGTCGCTACTGTCAGGTCTGACAGTAGCGCACGCCCGATCCCGCAGCGCTTGATGACGGACCAGACCTGACCCAGGTCGCGCACAGGTCCACCATCTTGAGGGATTGATTCCATGCCAGACAAAAAAAATGATTCGTCGCTGAACATCCACGCTGAAGGCGAACTGCTGGTCATGGGCGCACGCGGCAATCGAGGTGGTCTGGGCAATTTCTACACGCGCAGCTGGCGACTTGTAGCGCTGGATGCCTCAACGCTCAACCCCTTGAACGTTACGTGGCAGTACGTCGGAGACAAGCAGTCCGTCACCGGTAGCGCGTTTTTTGATGTTCGGCCTTATGAGGAGCTGATCGTCTCGTCAGGCCAGAAACGCAGAACCCTCAACCCGTCGAATATCATCGGTACTTCATTTGCCCTGTGCGCTCGGCTGGACAGCGGAAAAGTCCATGCATGGGGCCATGCCGACTTGGGCGGCACTTTGCCGGAACCGATAAAAGAAGTTCACGACGTCGTCGAGCTGTCAGCGGCAATGGGGGCCTTTGCGATTCGGCGCGCGCAAGGCAACGTCCTCGCGTGGGGACATTACCCTAACGGGACCGTCCCCGAAGACATCGCACAGCTGGATACGATTGTCGCGGTCTCGGGCAGCACTTATGTTTTCGTGGCCGTGCTTGAGTCGGGCAGGATGGTCGCGTGGGGCAGGCCCGAGACGGGAGGCGAACTTCCGACGCCAATCGCTGACTTGACCGATATCACCCAGGCCTCAGGTGGGCAATATGGTTTTGTCGCGCTGCGCAGGACCGGCAATGTCGTCTGTTGGGGTTATGAAAAACAGTCACCGCATCTGCCGGAAGATATTGCGCGGCTCACCGACATAACCAGACTGGCCTGTTCAAGTCACGCTTTCGCAGTACTCAGCGACAATGGCCAGGTGCGAGCATGGGGGAGTGATTATGCTGGAGGTCACGTGCCTCCGGACATCGAAGAACTGCGAGACATCGTCGATTTGGCCAGTAGCGACTCAGCCTTTGCAGCCCGCAGAAGCAACGGCGCATTGGTCGCATGGGGCGACATTCCGCCCATGCCAGAAGAGCTTGCCAGTCGCAACGACATCGTCCACGTCATAGGCTCCGCAATGGGATTTGTCGTGCTGTGCGCGGATGGCGCAGTGCACGCCTGGGCTGCCGCCCCCAGCGAAATCAGTAACATTCCGCCAGACATTCGTCAGTTGCGGGACATTGTCGCCATTAATGCCAACCAGCACGCGGCCGTCGCCTTGCGCAGTAACGGCGTGGCAGTGGCGTGGGGAAGAGAGACCGACGGCGGCGATACCAGCGCAGTTGCCGATTTGCTTACCAACGTACTTGCCGTGTACGGCGGAGGCGATACGTTCGTGGCACTCAGGGCCGATCGTCGAGTGGTGGCGTGGGGTAACGCCGCCTATGGCGGTAATGGTGAGCAGAAAGCCCTGCATCAATTGATCAGTTACGCAAAAGCTCCGGCGAGCTGATCCGGACCACTGCGGCTCGCGACGCCCGGCGATGCCATCAAGCAAAAAGATCGCAGCCTTCGCCAGCGCCTTACACGAGATTCATGCAGGCGCTGGCGAAGGCTGCGATCTTTTGATCTCGCTTGCCGCCAAGAGCTCGAAGCTCCTAGCTGTTTTTGTGCAGCTTGCGCATCAACTCCGCCTCAGCCTGGGTCAACCCGCAGGACTGCGTCAGTTCGTCAACGCTGGCGCCCATGCCCACCAGTTTCGCCGCCTGGGCGAACGACAGGCTCGACGGGTCGCGCTGTTCCAGGGCAACGATTTTATCCGGCAAGGGGCTGACCACCGCGCGCAGCTCGTGCAGGGCTTCGCCCATGCGCACGTTGCCGTTCTGGTAGTCGTCGACACGCTTGGCCAGGTCCTTGATGCGCTGATCACGCAGCGCATCGCCCTGTGCCTGCTGCGCAGCGATCACCCGCTGCGCCTTGATGTACGACAAGAACATTGCCAGCGTGCCTGCCCAGAACAGGAACAGGACAATGATTGCAACCTCGAGAATCAAATCAGATGCTCTCCAGTTCCGACCACTCTTCTTCGCTCATCATCTTGTCCAGCTCGACCAGGATCAGCAACTCGTTGTTCTTGTTGCACACGCCCTGGATGAACTTGGCCGACTCTTCGTTACCGACGTTCGGTGCGGTTTCGATTTCCGACTGACGCAAGTAAACCACTTCGGCCACGCTGTCGACCATGATGCCGACGACTTGCTTGTCGGCTTCGATGATGACGATACGGGTGTTGTCGCTGATCTCGCCGCTGTGCAGGCCGAAACGCTGACGGGTGTCGATCACGGTGACCACGTTGCCGCGCAGGTTGATGATGCCCAGCACGTAGCTCGGTGCACCCGGCACCGGTGCGATCTCGGTGTAGCGCAGCACTTCCTGCACGCGCATCACGTTGATGCCGTAGGTTTCGTTATCCAGTTTGAAGGTCACCCATTGCAGGATCGGATCTTCAGAACCTTTTGCATTCGACGCCTGACTACTCATACCCTGACCCCTCGAAAAAACCGCCCCGGGCGGTGTGTGTTCTGTGTGGTGGCATTGAAAAATGCCATCGCCTGATTGTTATGTCGGCTGCTATGTCGGTTTATGTAGCGGCTTGTTGCCGCTCATGTGCTTCGCCCCGCCGCTGGCAATCAACTCGGCCAGCGCGGACACATCAAGCAATGCACACATGTGCTCAATCACGGTGCCGGCGAGCCATGGCCGCTGACCCCGGTGACTTCTCCATTTGATTTCATTCGGGTCCAGACGCAACGAGCGGCTGACCTGATGCACAGCCAGCCCCCACTCGTAACCCTGTACCGAAATCACGTACTGCAAGCCCTGGCGGAAATCATCGCGGTAGCGATCCGGCATGACCCAGCGTGCGGTGTCGAGCACTTTCAGATTGCCGGCCTGGCTGGGCAGAATGCCGAGGAACCATTCCGGCTGACCGAACAGTGGCGTCAGCTCCTGGCCGGCCAGTGAATAGATCGAACCGAGGCACACCAGTGGCACGGCAAGCGTCAACCCGGCGACGTCGAACAGCAGGCATTCGAAGGCTTCGGCAGCCCACGCCGGACGCCCGTCGGTTTCCACCGGCGGCGGTGGGTTGTTCGGCGGCAGGTGCACTTCGACCAGCGGCGGGACCAGGATCTGCGGTTCTGCAACCACCGGGGCCGGCGCGGGAGCTGCCGGCTCTGGCACGTTCAGTAATTGGGTTTGCAGCAGCGGCGCCAGGGTCGAGACCACGGCGCGCGGCTCTTCGAGCAACGTCACCGGCGCCTTGGCCACTGGCGCGACAACCGGCGCGGTGGCAGGTCGGGCGGCTTTCTGCGCATCGCGCGCCTGTTCTTCCAGCACCGCGGCCTGGAACTCGTCCATCACCTCAGCGCTTTCTACGATTTCAGGCAGCGTCTGTTGCGCGACCGGCGGCGGCAACTCTTCGGGCACTTCGAGCAGCAAGTCTTCCAGATAGGACTGCAAGGCCCGCTGCGGACGTGAAGTGAGTTTGACCGGGCGATTCATGTTCACGCCACCTGCGCAACAAGTTGCTGCGCGAGCAAATGCTTGAGCAGTGCGCGATAGGCGAGAACGCCACGGCTCTTGCCGTCAAACTGCGAAGGCGTGACACCGGCGCGGCTGGCGTCGCGCAGACGCGTGTCGACCGGGATGTAACCCTGCCAGATCTCCTCGGGGAATTTGTCACGCAGCACGCGCAAGGTGTGCATCGAGGCTTGCGTACGACGGTCGAATAACGTCGGCACGATGCTGAACGGCAGCGCCTGTTTGCGCGAGCGGTTGATCATCGCCAGGGTGTTGACCATACGTTCCAGGCCTTTGACGGCGAGGTGTTCGGTCTGCACCGGGATCACCAGTTGCTGGCTCGCCGCGAGGGCGTTGACCATCAGTACGCCGAGCAACGGCGGGCTGTCGATGATCGCGTAATCGAAGTCCTGCCACAGTTGCGCCAGACTCTTGGCGATCACCAGGCCCAGGCCACTTTGCCCCGGCGACTGGCGTTCAAGCGTCGCGAGCGCGGTGCTCGACGGCAACAGGGAAATGCGTTCGTCGCTGGTCGACAACAGCAACTGCCCCGGCAGGCCTTGCGGCACGCTGCCCTTGTGCAGAAACAGGTCGTAGTTGCTGTGTTCCAGACTGTCGGGATCGTAGCCGAAATAGCTAGTCATCGAGCCGTGCGGGTCGAGATCGACCACAACCACGCGCTTGCCCGCCTCGGCCAGCAACCCGGCTAAAGCGATGGAGGATGTGGTTTTACCGACACCACCCTTTTGATTGGCGACTGCCCAGACTCTCATTCAGTTCGTTCCTCCCGGCCAATCGGCTCGGCCGAGACATGCTTCAGCGTGTTAATGCGGGCGACGGAGAATTGACGGCACTCTCGCGTCCCGGCGTCTTGACCGGGGTCGGTGCAGTTTGTGTGCCAGCCCGCTTGAGTGCGGCATCCGGTTGCGCATTCGCGGTCCCGGTGCCGGTCAGGCTGCGGCGCACATCGAGATTGCGCGAGACCACCAGCACCACGCGACGGTTCTTCGCACGGCCTTCGACGGTAGCGTTATTGGCCACTGGCTGAAATTCGCCATAACCCACCGAAGCAAGCCGACCGGGGTTTACGCCCTGCATCGCCAGCATGCGCACGATGCTCGCCGATCGCGCCGAGGACAGCTCCCAGTTGGTCGGGTATTGCGCGGTGCGGATCGGTTGGTCATCGGTGAAGCCTTCGACGTGGATCGGGTTATCGAACGGTTTCAGGATCGCCGCAACCTTGTCGATGATGTTGAACGCGATGTCACTGGGCATCGCATCACCGCTGCCAAACAACAGGCTGGAATTAAGTTCGATCTCGACCCACAGTTCGTTGCCGCGCACGGTCATCTGGTTGGAGCTGATCAAATCGCCGAACGCGGCGCTGATGTCATCGGCGATGCTTTTCAGCGGATCGCTGGCACCGGCGATACCGGCGTCGATTTGCTCGGCATCCTTGACCAGCGGCTTGGCCGGGGTCACGGTTTTCGGCCGCTCGTCGCCGATCGGGATCGGTTTGAGCGAGCGATCGGAGTCGGTAAATACCCCGATCAGCGCTTCGGAAATGACTTTGTACTTGCCTTCGTTGATCGACGAGATCGAGTACATCACCACGAAGAACGCGAACAGCAGTGTGATGAAGTCGGCGTACGACACGAGCCAGCGCTCGTGATTAACGTGTTCTTCCTGGTGCCTGCGACGAGCCATAGTCCATTACCCCCATCAATCCATGAAGCCCTGAAGCTTCAACTCGATAGAGCGCGGGTTTTCACCTTCGGCGATCGACAGGATTCCTTCCAGCAACATTTCGCGATAACGCGACTGCCGCAACGCGATTGACTTCAGCTTGGCGGCCACCGGCAACAGGATCAGGTTGGCACTGGCCACGCCATAGATCGTCGCGACGAATGCCACGGCAATGCCGTTGCCCAGTTGCGACGGATCGGCCAGGTTGCCCATGACGTGAATCAGGCCCATCACCGCACCGATGATGCCGATGGTCGGCGCGTAGCCGCCCATGCTTTCAAAGACCTTCGCCGCTTCGATATCGCGCGATTCCTGGGTGTAGAAATCCACCTCGAGAATGCTGCGAATGGCTTCCGGCTCGGCACCGTCGACCAGCAATTGCAGGCCTTTACGCGAGTAGGCGTCGGGTTCGGCATCGGCGACCCCTTCGAGCCCGAGCAAGCCTTCCTTGCGCGCGGTGAGGCTCCAGTTGACCACGCGGTCGATGCCGCCGGCCAGGTCCACCCGAGGCGGGAAAAAGATCCATGCGAGAATTTGCATCGCACGTTTGAACGCGCTCATGGGCGATTGCAGCAGCGCCGCGCCGACGGTGCCGCCGAGCACGATCAGTGCCGCCGGACCGTTGGCCAGCGCACCGAGGTGGCCGCCTTCAAGGTAGTTGCCGCCGATGATGGCGACGAACGCCATGATCAGGCCGATAAGGCTGAGAACATCCATCAGAGACACGCCTCGACGATGTGTTTACCCATGTCATCGAGGCTGTACACCGCGTCGGCCAGATCGGCTTTGACGATGGCCATCGGCATGCCATAGATCACACAACTGGCTTCGTCCTGCGCCCACACCGCGCTGCCGCCCTGCTTGAGCAGACGCGCGCCTTCGCGGCCGTCGGCGCCCATGCCGGTCAAGACCACCGCCAACACTTTGTCGCCGTAGGATTTCGCCGCCGAGCCAAAGGTGATGTCGACACAAGGCTTGTAGTTCAGACGCTCGTCGCCCGGGAGGATTTTCACCGCGCCACGGCCGTCGATCATCATTTGCTTGCCACCCGGCGCCAGCAACGCCAGGCCCGGACGCAGAATGTCGCCGTCCTCGGCTTCCTTGACGCTGATGCGGCAGAGCTTGTCGAGGCGTTCGGCGAACGCCTTGGTGAACGCCGCCGGCATGTGCTGAATCAGCACGATCGGCGCCGGGAAGTTCGCCGGCAATTGCGTCAATACACGTTGCAGCGCGACCGGGCCGCCCGTCGACGTACCGATGGCAAGCAGTTTGTAGGCTTTGCGTTTCGGTGCTGCAGACGCAGCGCTGGCCGCCGAGGCGCGCGCAGGTGCGGGCGCAGGCGCCGGACGCGCCGGAACAGGGCTGCTGTGGCTGCTGTAGCTCGATGCTGCCGGAGCAGGCGTCGGTGCTGGCGCAGCGGCAGGCGCCGGGGCGCTGTAGGCACTGAAGCGACGGTTGCTGCGCGAAATGCTGTGAACCTTCTCGCAGAGCAGTTGCTTGACCTTCTCGGGATTGCGCGAGATGTCTTCGAAATTCTTCGGCAGGAAATCCACCGCGCCGGCGTCCAGCGCATCGAGGGTTACCCGCGCGCCTTCGTGAGTCAGCGAGGAGAACATCAACACCGGGGTCGGGCAGCGCTGCATGATATGCCGCACCGCCGTGATGCCGTCCATCATCGGCATCTCGTAGTCCATGGTGATCACGTCCGGCTTGAGCGCCAGCGCCTGATCGATCGCCTCTTTACCGTTGGTTGCAGTGCCGACCACCTGAATGCTCGGATCCGCAGAAAGAATTTCCGAGACGCGGCGGCGGAAAAACCCCGAATCGTCCACCACCAGGACTTTGACTGCCATAAACACTCCATTAGGTGCAGCGGGACGTCAGCGCCCCGCCGCCCCGGATTCAAATACGCTTTGTGGCGTAACGCTTGAGCATGCTTGGAACATCGAGAATCAGTGCAATGCGGCCGTCACCGGTGATGGTGGCGCCGGACATGCCCGGAGTGCCCTGCAGCATCTTGCCCAATGGCTTGATGACCACTTCTTCCTGGCCGACCAGTTGATCGACGACGAAGCCGATCCGCTGAGTGCCCACCGAAAGGATCACCACATGGCCTTCACGCTGCTCTTCGTGAGCGGCGGAGCTGACCAGCCAGCGCTTGAGGTAGAACAATGGCAGCGCCTTGTCGCGCACGATCACCACTTCCTGTCCGTCGACGACGTTGGTGGTCGACAGGTCGAGGTGGAAGATCTCGTTGACGTTGACCAGCGGGAACGCAAACGCCTGGTTGCCAAGCATGACCATCAGCGTCGGCATGATCGCCAGGGTCAGCGGCACCTTGATGACGATCTTCGAGCCCTGGCCCTTGGTCGAGTAGATGTTGATCGAACCGTTGAGCTGGGAAATCTTGGTCTTCACCACGTCCATGCCGACACCGCGGCCGGACACGTCGGAGATCTCGGTCTTGGTCGAGAACCCCGGGGCGAAAATCAGGTTGTAGCACTCGGTATCGCTCAGGCGATCGGCCGCGTCCTTGTCCATCACCCCGCGTTTTACCGCGATCGCACGCAGCACGTTCGGGTCCATGCCTTTGCCGTCATCGGAAATCGACAGCAGGATATGGTCGCCTTCCTGCTCGGCCGCCAGCACCACGCGACCGCCACGGGCCTTGCCCGAGGCTTCGCGCTCTTCCGGCGACTCGATGCCGTGGTCGACGGCGTTGCGCACCAAGTGGACCAGCGGGTCGGCCAGGGCCTCGACAAGGTTTTTGTCGAGGTCGGTTTCTTCACCCACCAGTTCCAGGTTGATCTCTTTCTTGAGCTGACGAGCAAGGTCGCGAACCAGACGCGGGAAGCGCCCGAAGACCTTCTTGATCGGCTGCATCCGCGTTTTCATCACAGCGGTCTGCAGGTCAGCAGTGACCACGTCGAGGTTCGACACGGCCTTGGACATGGCTTCGTCGCCGCTGTTGAGGCCCAGGCGCACCAGACGGTTACGCACCAGCACCAGCTCGCCGACCATGTTCATGATCTCGTCCAGACGCGCAGTGTCGACACGTACGGTGGTCTCGGCTTCGCTCGCCGGTTTTTCAGGCGGTGGCGAGGCAGGCGCACGGGCCGGGGCCGGTGCAGCAGCGGCGGCCGGTTTTGGCGTTTCGGCTTTTGGTTCTGGTTTCGGCGCAGCTTTTGGCGCAGCCGCGGCAGCAGCCGGAGCCTTGGCGGCCGGTGTGGCCACGCTTGATGCGGAGCCAGCCGTTGCGGCACTGGCGTCAAACTTGCCTTTGCCGTGCAATTCGTCGAGCAGCGATTCGAATTCGTGATCGCTGATCAGGTCGCTGCCAGCCGCCGCAGCTGCCGGAGCGGCTGCTGCAGGTGCCGAGGCGATTGCCGATTCCAGCGCATCGACAGCAAAGTTGCCCTTGCCGTGCAACTGATCAAGCAGCGCTTCGAATTCATCGTCGGTGATGTCGGAGCTGTCGCCCTTGGCCGGTGCGGCGGGCGCCGCGGCGGTCGGTGCGACTGCGTCAACGGCGAACTGGCCTTTGCCGTGCAACTGATCGAGCAACGACTCGAACTCGGCATCGGTGATTTCATCGCTGGCCGGCGCCTCGGCGGCTGGCGCAGGGGCCGCAGCGGCCGGGGCTTCGGCTTCGGCCTTGACGGCGTTCAGCGAGTCCAGCAACTGCTCGAATTCGTTATCGGTGATGTCGCCGGATGCGTCGCCTTCGACGACCAGTTCCTCGATCATCTCGGCCACTGGCGAAGCCGGGGCTTCGTCAGCGCTTTGCGGCTCGGCCAGACGCGCCAGCGCCGCCAGCAGCTCCGGCGTGGCCGCAGTGATCGGCGCACGCTCGCGGACTTCGCTGAACATGCTGTTCACCGCGTCCAGCGCCTCGAGCACGACGTCCATCAGTTCTGCATCAACGCGACGCTCACCCTTGCGCAGGATGTCGAACACGTTTTCGGCGATGTGACAGCACTCCACCAGCTCATTGAGCTGAAGGAAGCCGGCGCCCCCTTTTACAGTGTGGAAACCGCGAAAAATTGCATTGAGCAGATCTGCGTCATCCGGGCGGCTTTCCAGCTCGACCAGTTGTTCGGACAGTTGCTCAAGAATCTCGCCGGCCTCAACCAGGAAATCCTGAAGGATCTCTTCATCGGCGCCGAAGCTCATTAATGGGGTGCTCCTACAGGTCTAAAAACCCAAAAAACCCGAATTCAGAAATTCTTAGAATCCAAGGCTGGATAACAAATCGTCCACATCGTCCTGACCGGACACAACGTCTTCTCGTTTATCGGCATGAATCTGCGGACCTTCACCCTGCGAGAGATGTTTTTGTGGATCTTTTTCCGCAAGCATCGCAGCACGGTCATGTTCGATGCCCGCAAAGCGGTCGACCTGACTGGCCATGAGTACGAGTTTGAGCAGATTGCTTTCGACTTCGGTGACCAGTTGGGTCACGCGCTTGATCACCTGACCGGTGAGGTCCTGGTAATCCTGGGCCAGCAGGATGTCGTTGAGATTGCTCGACACCGCACGGTTGTCCGTGCTGCTGCGTGACAGAAAACCGTCGACCCGGCGCGCCAGCTCGCGGAACTCTTCAGCCCCGACCTCGCGACGCATGAAGCGACCCCAATCGGCGCTCAACGTCTGGGCTTCATCGGCCAGACTGTTGACCACCGGCGTGGCGCTTTCCACCAGATCCATGGTGCGGTTGGCCGCGGCTTCCGTCAGCTTGACCACATAGCCCAGGCGTTCGGTGGCGTCGGTGATCTGCGACACTTCCTCGGCCTGCGGCATGTGCGGATCGATCTGGAAATTGACGATCGCACTGTGCAGTTCACGCGTGAGCTTGCCCACTTCCTGATACAGGCCACGGTCACGGGTCTGATTGAGCTCATGGATCAGTTGCACCGCGTCGCCGAACCTGCCTTTTTCAAGGCTTTCGACCAGTTCGACCGCGTGTTTTTTCAGGGTCGATTCAAAATCGCCCTGTGAAGATTCGTTATGCTCCATAGCTCCCCCGCGCGTTCTCAGCCGATGCGTTCGAAAATCTTCTCGATTTTGTCTTTCAACGCCTGAGCCGTGAAAGGTTTGACCACGTAGCCGTTCACACCGGCCTGAGCGGCTTCGATGATCTGCTCGCGCTTGGCTTCAGCGGTCACCATCAGCACCGGCAGGTGCTTGAGTTTTTCATCGGCGCGCACGTGGCGCAGCAGGTCGATACCGGTCATGCCCGGCATGTTCCAGTCCGTTACCAGAAAGTCGATGCTGCCGCTGTTGAGGACCGGAATGGCGGTTACGCCATCGTCGGCCTCGACGGTGTTGGTGAACCCAAGATCGCGCAGCAGGTTCTTGATGATCCGCCGCATCGTTGAGAAGTCATCAACGATGAGGATTTTCATGTCTTTGTTCAATTCGACCTCCAAGCAGTCTTAAACGCGCCCAGCACCTGGACGCGCCACTTCAATCAATTGGCGCAGCACTTAAAGTTTGTCTGGAGCACAACGGATCGAGACCGGCGCCGCTTACCACCGCACCAGCCTCGTTTCGCAGTGTCCCCACACTGCCTTCAGCGCGCTCGCCACTCCCCCAAACGCCCCCGCAAACGGGCCGCGCACTGGCTGTGTAACTGGCTGACCCGCGATTCACTGACGCCAAGGACTTCACCGATTTCCTTGAGGTTCAGCTCTTCGTCGTAGTACAGCGCCAACACCAGTCGCTCACGCTCCGGCAAATTGGCAATCGCGTCCGCCAGCGCCGTCTGAAAGCGTTCATCTTCCAGATCGCGTGACGGCTCCATATGAGCACTGGCGCCATCCTCGTGCAGCCCTTCGTGTTCGCCGTCCTGCAAGAGGTCGTCGAAACTGAACAGGCGGCTGCCCAAAGTGTCATTCAGAATCCCGTAATAATCGTCGAGACTCAATTGGAGTTCGGCCGCAACCTCGTGATCTTTAGCGTCACGGCCGGTTTTAGCTTCAATCGAGCGAATTGCGTCGCTGACCATCCGGGTATTGCGGTGGACCGAGCGTGGCGCCCAGTCCCCTTTGCGCACTTCATCGAGCATCGCGCCGCGGATTCGAATGCCCGCGTACGTTTCGAAACTGGCGCCCTTGCTGGCGTCGTATTTGGTCGACACTTCGAGCAGGCCGATCATCCCGGCCTGGATCAGGTCTTCGACCTGCACACTGGCCGGCAACCGTGCCAGCAAGTGATAGGCAATGCGCTTGACCAGTGGCGCGTAACGCTCGATCAATTCGTACTGCGCGTCACGCGCCGACTTCTTGTAAAGATTCATGCCACTGGCGGTCATATCACAGGCCCTGCGGTTTGCTGCACGAGACGCTCGACGAAAAACTCCAGATGGCCGCGCGGGTTGGCCGGCAACGGCCAGGTGTCGACCTTCTGCGCGATGGCCTTGAAGGCCAGGGCGCATTTGGAGCGTGGAAAGGCTTCGTAGACGGCGCGTTGTTTCTGCACGGCCTTGCGCACGCTTTCGTCATACGGGACGGCGCCGACGTATTGTAGGGCGACGTCAAGGAAACGGTCCGTGACCTTGGTCAACTTGGCGAACAGGTTACGGCCTTCCTGCGGGCTCTGCGCCATGTTGGCGAGGACGCGGAAGCGGTTCATGCCGTAATCGCGGTTGAGCAGTTTGATCAGTGCGTAGGCGTCGGTGATCGAGGTCGGCTCGTCACACACCACCAGCAACACTTCCTGCGCCGCGCGAACGAAACTGACCACCGAGTCACCAATGCCCGCAGCGGTGTCGATCACCAGCACGTCGAGATTGTCGCCGATGTCGCTGAACGCCTGAATCAGGCCGGCGTGTTGCGCCGGGCTCAGGTGGACCATGCTCTGCGTGCCGGACGCCGCCGGCACGATGCGAATCCCGCCCGGGCCCTGCAACAGCACGTCGCGCAATTCGCAGCGGCCTTCGATCACGTCGGCCAGCGTGCGTTTGGGGGTCAGCCCCAGCAGAACGTCGACGTTCGCCAGACCGAGGTCGGCGTCCAGCAGCATGACCCGACGGCCAAGCTCTGCCAGCGCCAGCGACAAGTTCACTGACACGTTAGTCTTGCCGACGCCACCTTTGCCGCCGGTCACCGCGATCACCTGTACGGGATGCATGCTGCCCATGTTATTTCTTTACCTTGTCTTGCATAGACGGAGGCCACATTACTGGCTGCGCGTTCCGGATCGGAACAATGCGTGGCAGACCATCGATGTAGGTACAAAAACTGTTCATGATTACCTCAGCCAACCTGCTTGGTCGGGCTGTGATAGATATCAGCGAACATGTCAGCCATGGCTTCTTCGCTGGGTTCTTCCTGCATTTGCACGCTGACGGCGCGGCTGACCAGTTGATGACGGCGCGGCAGATGCAGATCATCCGGAATCCGTGGGCCATCGGTCAGGTACGCGACCGGCAATTCATGACTGATCGCCAGGCTCAACACTTCACCAAGACTGGCTGTTTCATCCAGTTTAGTCAGAATGCAGCCGGCCAGCCCGCAACGCTTGTAACTATGATAAGCGGCGGTTAGAACCTGTTTCTGGCTGGTGGTTGCCAGCACCAGATAATTTTTTGAGCGAATGCCACGCCCGGCCAGACTTTCCAGCTGCATGCGCAGCGCCGGATCGCTGGCCTGCAGGCCGGCGGTATCGATCAGCACCACGCGCTTGCGCAGCAGCGGATCGAGCCCCTGCACCAGCGACTGGCCCGGATCGACGTGGGTCACCGGCACATTGAGAATCCGACCCAGGGTCTTGAGTTGTTCCTGCGCACCGATGCGGAAGCTGTCCATGCTCACCAGCGCGACATTCTGCGCGCCGTACTTGAGCACATAACGCGCCGCCAGTTTCGCCAGCGTGGTGGTCTTGCCCATGCCGGCAGGGCCGACCATGGCGATGACACCGCCCTCTTCCAGCGGCTCGACTTCCGGCACGGCAATCATCCGCGCCAGATGCGCGAGCAACATGCGCCAGGCCTGACGCGGTTCTTCGATGTCAGTGATCATCGCCAGCAAGTCGCGCGACAGCGGGCCGGACAGGCCAATGCGCTGCAAACGGCGATACAGATTGGCTTGCGCCGGGCGGCTGCCCTGCAACTGATTCCAGGCCAGCGTGCCGAGCTGGACTTCCATCAGCTCGCGCAGACTGTTCAATTCGAAACGCATCGAGTCCAGCGCACGCGGATCAACGCCCGCCGAGGCTTGCGCAGGCGCTGCGGCCGGACGCGCCGGTGCAGCGTAGGTCGGCTCGGTCAACGGCTCGGCAGCGGTCAGCGGCAGGCCGGCCGTCAACGGCAGCCCGGCGAACAATTGCTGATTGGTGTTGCCGTCGGCTTCGCCACGCAGGCTCAACTCGGCCTGAGCGGTGACGATGCGCGACTGGGTCTTGCGCAGCTCGTCCTCGAGTTCCATGTTCGGAACCCGTGGCGCCAGCGCCGACAATTTGTAATCCAGTGCTGCCGTCAACTCGACGCCGCCGGCAATGCGGCGGTTACCGATGATGGCGGCATCAGCGCCCAGCTCATCGCGAACCAGCTTCATGGCCTGACGCATATCGGCGGCGAAAAAACGCTTAACTTGCATAAACCACTACCTCAGCCGTTGGGCCCTACTGTCGCAACGATGGTCACTTGCTTGTTGTCCGGTATTTCCTGGTAGGCCAGCACATGCAGTCCGGGGACGGCGAGGCGGCCAAAGCGCGAGAGCATCGCGCGGATCGGGCCGGCGACCAACAGGATCACCGGCTGACCTTGCATTTCCTGACGCTGCGCCGCTTCGATGAGCGAACGTTGCAGCTTCTCGGCCATGCTTGGCTCCAGCAGAACGCCCTCTTCCGAGCCTTGTCCTGCCTTCTGCAGACTATTGAGCAATATCTGTTCCAACCTTGGTTCCAAGGTGATCACAGGCAGCTCAGACTCAGTGCCTACAATGCTTTGGACGATTGCGCGGGATACGCCGACCCGCACGGCGGCCACCAGCGCGGCGGTATCTTGACTCTTGGCGGCGTTGTTGGCGATGGCTTCGGCGATGCTGCGGATATCGCGCACCGGCACGTGTTCGGCGAGCAACGCTTGCAGCACTTTGAGCAATTGCGACAGCGAGACCACGCCCGGCACCAGCTCTTCCGCCAGTTTCGGCGAACTCTTGGCCAGCAATTGCATGAGTTGCTGGACTTCTTCGTGGCCAATCAGCTCGCTGGAGTGCTTGTAGAGAATCTGGTTCAAGTGCGTCGCAACCACAGTGCTGGCGTCGACCACGGTGTAGCCAAGCGACTGCGCCTGGGCGCGCTGACTGATTTCGATCCACACCGCCTCCAGACCAAAAGCCGGATCTTTGGCGTTGATACCGTTGAGCGTGCCGTAGACCTGGCCCGGGTTGATCGCCAGTTCGCGATCCGGATAGATCTCGGCTTCCGCCAGAATCACGCCCATCAGGGTCAGGCGATAGGCGCTCGGCGCCAGGTCGAGGTTGTCGCGGATGTGCACGGTCGGCATCAAAAAGCCCAGATCCTGCGAGAGCTTCTTGCGCACGCCCTTGATCCGCGCCAGCAACTGCCCACCCTGATTGCGGTCGACCAGCGGAATCAGGCGATAGCCGACTTCCAGGCCGATCATGTCGATCGGGGTGACGTCATCCCAGCCCAGCTCCTTGGTTTCCATGGCGCGGGCCGGCGACGGCAGCAGTTCCTGCTGACGCTTGACCTCTTCCAGCGCCACGACCTTGGCGACGTTCTGCTTTTTCCAGAACAGGTAGGCGCCGCCAGCAGCCAGCGCAGCCATGCTCAGGAAGGAGAAATGCGGCATGCCCGGCACCAGGCCCATCACCGCCATCAAACCTGCGGCCACCGCCAGCGCCTTCGGCGAGGCGAACATCTGCCGGTTGATCTGTTTGCCCATGTCTTCCGAACCGGAAGCACGGGTCACCATGATCGCCGCCGCTGTCGATAACAACAGTGATGGCAATTGCGCCACCAAACCGTCACCGATGGTCAACAAGGCGTACACCTTGCCGGCGTCAGCAAAACCCATGTTGTGCTGGAAGATACCGACGGCCATGCCGCCGATGAGGTTGATGAACAGAATCAGCAGGCCGGCGATGGCGTCACCGCGCACGAACTTGCTGGCACCGTCCATCGAACCGTAGAACTCGGCCTCTTGCGCCACTTCCTGGCGGCGCGCCTTGGCCTGGGCCTGATCGATCAGACCGGCGTTGAGGTCGGCGTCGATCGCCATTTGTTTGCCGGGCATCGCATCGAGGGTAAAACGCGCGCTCACCTCGGAAATCCGCCCGGCGCCCTTGGTCACCACGACGAAGTTGATGATCATCAAGATCGCGAACACCACGATACCAACCACGTAGTTACCGCCGATCACCACCTCGCCGAAGGCCTGAATCACCTTACCGGCGGCGGCGTGGCCGTCCTGACCGTGGAGCATCACCACCCGCGTCGAGGCCACGTTCAACGCCAGTCGCAACAGCGTCGCGACCAGCAGAATGGTCGGGAACACGGCAAAATCCAGCGGCCGCAGCGCATACACGCAGACCAGCAGGACCACAATCGACAGCGCGATGTTGAAGGTAAAAAACACGTCGAGCAGGAACGGCGGCACCGGCAACATCATCATCGCCAGCATCACCAGCAACAGCAACGGCACGCCCAGATTGCCTCGACTTAAATCGGCAACGTTTGTGCGTGCTGTGTTGAATAACTGAGAGCGATCCACCGGTTTTCCCCGTTCCTTTAAAGCAAACTTTTGACGCCCCGAGTGGGCGCACGGCGGGTATTGCAAGAAGCCTTCCAACTTTTGCCAAGGATTGAAACAGGAAGGGATAAACACGTTCCCTGTAGGAGTGAGCCTGCTCGCGATAGCGGTGTGTCATCCAACAAATTCGCCTACTGACACTCCGCTATCGCGAGCAGGCGAAGGCCTACACGGGAATGCATTTCAAATTTTGAAATGGAATGCAAAGCAATTGTGGGAGCGAGCTTGCTCGCGACGGGGCCCTTATGTCCGGCACAAATTTCTTGATTTAAACGAAGCTGTTTAAAAGAAACCTGCAGACACGGTCTCGAGGCTACAAATCCTTGCGCCATTGCCTACAGCCAAGCCAGAATCCGCCGGCTTGTGCGCTTTGGGGGCGGGTTCTATTGTGGTCCGGTCGCTGACGAATCAGCGATCGGGTTTAGCGACTCGAACTCATGTCAAAGGTGCATCAGCGTTCCAGGCTTTGTTGCGGATCTGTATGTTCGCGATTTCGTCATGGTGGCTGTATGCGGGAGACCTTCGGGTCTGCCGGGTGCCTTTGACCGGTTCGCTAACCCGCGTACAGCCGCCACCCTCCCTGTTTAGCGACAGGTTGTCGCGGCTCCATTTCAAAGGAGCTCCACCATGATCAAACCAACGCCAAACCCACCCGAAACGGACCCCACCTCCCCCTACGAATCCCTCGATTCCAACAAACTCCACGACGCCGCCGACCGCGCCCTCGATCACTACCTCTGCCCGCCCGGCTCCCCGCCACCGCCGCGTAAAAAACGCACGATGTACGCCGTGACCGCCGATTTCAAAAATGAAGAGCTGCTGGCCAACGCCTGCGAAACCCTCGCCTCGGCCAGAACCATCGCCAATGACTTCGCCAACCTCATCCCCGCCTCACAACGCAGAACGCTGCTGGGAATTGCGCAACTGATCATGCTCGGCGAGCTGGCGGTGAGTCGGGCGCTGGATAATCTGGAGTTGCCGCAGTAGCGCCACCGATAATCGTTGATCGTTCCCACGCTCTGCGTGGGAATGCAGCCAGGGACGCTCCGCGTCCCCTTCAAAGCCGAACGCGGCGCATCCGTTGAGGCGTTCCTTCGCAGCGCGCGGAAACGGTCAAAAAACCTGCATTTACACACCGGACCTGTGGGAGCGAGCCTGCTCGCGGAAGCTGACTACAAACCGACACTTCTTCGCTCCATATAAAAGCCCACCGCTCAATCCACCGCGATGGCGGGCTCCATTTTCCACTCTTCAACCCGACCACTCATCCGAAACCCATCGACACCTGTCAGATCTGACAGGTGCGCAATCCCCTATTAAGCGCTTTGATACCTCCTGCCCATTTCCGCCGCGCAGGAGCGTTATTCATGGCCACCTCAACCCCACCAGGCAACACCGTTCTCGTCCTGAGCCCGCCCCTCGTAAACGGCCAGACGAAGCCCGTAATAGGCGCGGACATCGGTGTGTCCCTCGTGGCTTCTGATCTGGTAAACGATGGTGAAGGCGCCGTTGTGCTCGTCGACGCACCTCTGACGGGCACCATGGACCCCGGCGATGTCATGGAACTCTGGCTCGTGGGTGAGTCCGCGGTGCTGGACAGCGAAACCATTGAGGACCCAAACGCTCGCACCACACTCCGCATTCCCAAGGGTCGCCTGCATCCAGACCGGGTCAACAAGCTGTACTACACGATAAGACGTGGCAGCGACAACATCGGCACCTCCGAACCACCGCTCGAAATGCTCTACAACCGCATCCGCCCCGGCCTGAAAGATCGCCTGACCGAGCCCGGCGGACACTCCGAGCTCAAACTGTTGCTGCCGGAAACCATCAAGAACGGCGTCGGCCCCGAGTTCGTCAGCGCCGAAATCTGCGTGGCTTATCCGTACTGCCGGGCTTACGACCTCATCACCCTCAAATGCAACGGCGAATACCTCGAACCCAAACCCAGGGTGAACCCCAATCAGGCACCACAACCGCCGAATCCCGGCTCGGAAGTGCCGATCACCATCTGCTTCACCATCACCCGCGCCTACCTGGAAAAAGCGCAACGGCTGGATAAAAAACTGCATTTTTTCTACACCGTCACCGACCAGCTCGGCAACGGCCCGGACACCGATGCCCCGTGGTCGCCGGTGCAAACGGTAGATGAGGATCTGGATGGCGAGCTGTTGCCAATGCCGATCTTGCGAGAAGTGCCGAGCGACTCAAACGACGAACCGGGCATCATCGACCTGGAAAAACTGGCAGGCAAAGCGTTGTCAGTGGTCGTGTTGACGTCCGACGACCGTTTTGTAGTGGGCCACGATGTGATTGCGACTTACACCGCCAAAAACACCGGGCAACCGGCCGACGTGGTGGTGGTCGTCAGCGGCAAGGTCGAACAGGAGTTCGGGCAAAAAATCCCCTGCGTGCTTGAAGTACCCAACGACAAGATCTTCGCCAGCAGTGCCGTCACGGTGACTTACGAACTGCGCAAACCCGACGGCGATCTGGTGGGGACTTCCAGCGTGGCCAACGCCACGGTAACCGGAGCGGCCCCGATCAAGCTATTACCGCCAGCACTAGTGGACGTCGAAGAGCCGATCGATGTGCTGGCGTATCCGAACGGCGTGACCGTGCGCATCAGCTTTCCCGAGGCATTGCCAGGCGACCGTGCGCGACTGGTGGAAGTCAACCCGCCGGCAGGCTCGCCGCAGTTTCCGTTGGAGGATTTCGTCGATCAACAAGTGAACATCGTCTTGAGCGCGGCATTTCTGGCCGCTCGGCATGGCAAGGTGATGGAGTTGCGCTGGAATTTGAATCGCAATGGTGGGCAAGCTGGAAAGTCAGATTCGGTCAATGTGAGCGCGCTGAAGATTACGGACGAAGACTCTCGATTGCCTGCATTTAGAATTGACGAAGCTAACGGCGCAACCCACGTACTTAATCTTAAAGATTTTCAGGGGAACTGTACCGTTTCAATAGCGCCTAGCCCTTTGATCATTGCGGGCCATCACTTCTGGCTCGATGTAGTCCTAAACAAAACCTCTGCGCAACCTATTGTTATCCCCCTTGCACGGGGAGACATCATAAATATCGAAGAACAAAACACTGGAGTGCGCAGGATTCTACTCCGCTCCGACTTAGAAAACCTGCAGCATGAAAGCACACTCGAGTTAGTACCAAAAATATTCTTTGGCTCAAATCCCATCGAAGAACACTCTACGAAGTTACCAACGACGGATTACACCCTTCACAATCCAACCTTGTTTATTGAAGAAGATTTTTCCAACGTTGCAAGCCACAAACTGAACGTAGGACAAAGTATCAACATTGGAACAATGACAATCACCAACATGCGTGAGGATAGCGCTTCTGGGGATTATACCGGAATAGGACATCCACTTGCCGTGGGTTGGGGAAGTCAATGTCTAAAAATCCGAGACACTATAAAAATAGACTTAAATGGAAAAACCGCGACAGAAATCGACTACACTGTACTAGACAGCGGGACCAAAAACGGCATCACCTTTTACAACGCCGCAGGAATACTAATATACTCTGTAGCCGATCTAACGAAAGTCCCAATAAAATTAACAAACAATTTAAAATTTTCCTCCCTCATAATATCTACCCAAATAGTCCCCGGCAGCGGAGGTTGGCGAGACTACTTAGACATTGACAACATCAAAATCACCCTATCCATTTAGCGCACCAAACAAGAGGAAGGACAATAAAGGGGACAGATCTATTTACCCTCATTTAAAGCAAAATTCAAGACGCTCCGAGTCGTCGCACGGCGGCTCTCGCAAGAAGCCTTCCAACTTTTGGCGAAGAATGAAACAAGAAGGGATAAATACGCCCCCGTAGGAGTTAGCCTGCTCGCGATAGCGGTATGTCATCCAGTAATTTTTCCAACTGACACTCCGCTTTCGCGAGCAGGCTCGCTCCCACAAGGAATGCATTTCATGTGAGGAAATGAATGCAATCCAAATGTCAGGGTGGAATGCATTCCAAATGTGGGAGCGCGCCTGCTCGCGAAGGGCCTTTCAAATCCGGCGCAATTCCTGGATTTAAACGAAGGTGTTTAAACGACACCTGCAGACACGGTCTCAAGGCTACAAATCCTTGCGCCATCGCCTACAGCCAAGCCAGAATCCGCCGGCTTGTGCGCTTTGAGGTCGGGTTCTATTGTGGTCCGGTCGCTGATGAATCAGCGATCGGGTTTAGCAGCTCGGCAATTTCAAGGCACGCGGTCCCGCCAGTTATGGCGGCTTTGCGTGGGGCACTTCGGTGCGCCGGGATCCTTGAGCCTGATCTGCTAACCCGCGTACTGCCACCACCCCGTAAAAAACGTACGATGTACGCCGTCACCGCCGACTTCAAGAACGAAGAGCTGCTGGCCAACGCCTGCGAAACCCTCGCCTCGGCCAGAACCATCGCCAATGACTTCGCCAACCTCATCCCCGCCTCACAACGCAGAACGCTGCTGGGGATTGCGCAATTGATCATGCTCGGCGAGCTGGCGGTGAGAGTCGGGCGCTGGATAATCTGCAGTTGCCGCAGTAGCGCCACGGATGATCGTTCCCACGCTCCTGCGTGGGAATGCCTCAACGGACGCTCCGCGTTCGGCTTTGGAAGGGACGCGGAGCGTCCCGGGCTGCATTCCCACGCAGAGCGTGGGAACGATCAGAAGACAATCATCAAAAACCGCCGTCCCGTTTTCAGCGGCTTTGCGAACGGTTGTTCAATACCGGAGGATTTTCACTTTTCCGTTTTTGCTTTTGGGCAATTGGAACTCGACCTCGCCGCCCACTGTGATATTCGCCTGACGGGCATCTGCCAATGGAATGATGAACCGGTATTCTTTTGCAGTGAGAAAAAAACCTGTGGCTTCGGCAAAGGATATACATCGGCCCGACGGCTTCGGCGTGATAGTGCCCCTTCCGGTTTTTTCATCGTAGCTGCTGAAGATACCTTTCATTGTCGTGCTCCCTTGCACTCGCTCGCCTGACCGCGCCAGGTACGCGGCGCCACCTTGCATCAAACTGCAAAATTAGCGCGAGCGCACCTGTCAGAGTTGACAGTAAAGGGAGGTCTCAGACCAATGGCTGCACAGTAATTTCCCGATAAGGGGACCAGAAAAGAGGCCGGATTTATCTACTTGAGCACCAGCCTGCGGCGGAACCATCGTCAATGACTTTGCCAATCTCATCGCCGCATCACAGCGCAGAACGCTGCTGGGGATTGCGCAACTGATCATGCTGGCGAGCTGGGGGTGAGTCGGGCGGTGGATAATCTGGAGTTGCCGCAGTAGAGGGGATTTTTGACAAGTCCTGGTTAAGCGCTGTGGCGGCTGACGTCTTCGCGGGCAAGCCCGCTCCCACAGGTGATTGGTGTCGATCACAAACCTTGTGTTTAGACGCCGGACCTGTGGGAGCGAGCCTGCTCGCGACAGCTTTTCTGTGCGCAGCAAAGGAGTGCTTCAACGGACGGCCTACGTTCGGGCTTGAAAGGGACGCGGAGCGTCCCGGGCTGCATTCCTTTGCTGCGCGTGGGAACGATCAAACGATCACCACGTAAAGCGTGGGAACGATCATCAGGGTGCGTTTTGATCGTCATGGGCGATCCTTGGCGGTTAGCGTGGATCACTTCGCGATGAGGATCTGCTTCGCCGTGATATTGCCGAAATCAAGACCGTTGCGATCAAGGTACTGCGTGCCTCGCAAGATCGGCTGGCCTTCGACCTCGACGAAGTCTTCGTCCATGTACATCAGAACGACCTTGGTAACAGGCCCGGTGATATCAGGGATTGTGAGGTCACTTTGCAGCAGGTTCAGCGCCCAGTGAAATTCAATGATCGGTAGATCACCAATTTCGATCACGCGGCTATCATCCAGCAGTTTGAAATCCTTAGTGGCTTTCACGCGTAACGTTTTGCCGACAATTTCGAACGCCGGCTTTCCATGACGGACCTTAAAATCAGGCCCGGTCGCCCATTGATCCATGTAGTAGCGTGGCGACGTGAACAACTGAAACAAGGCGAACTTGTCGCCGATACTTCCAGCCGCATCAAAAAAGTAATTGTAAGAGTAGTGATAAGCCAGCCCATCGAGCTCAGGCCTGATCGCATTGACCGGGTTGTTCAGGTAACCCGGAATATAAACGTTAGCCATTTGCACGAAGTGCGTGAAATCGAGATCCAGATCGAATATCACCGTATAACGGATAGCCCCCTCCTTGATGTTCTGTTCCAACATCCCGGAAACAAACTTCAGCGTCATTCCTTCGAGTTTTTTATAGATTCGCTCTGCCATGATCACAATCTCTGGGCACGGGATTATTCCCATGTGCATAGCAACGCGGCCAGAGAACGGCGTCTACTGTCAGAGTTGACAGGTCCAGACGCATTTCAGACAGACGGCGCCCCCTCAGGAATCGCGACGCAAATCCGGCGGAATCGGCAAATCGTCCTTGAGTGGATCCGGCCGCTTGCCCTTGCCCGCGCGGTACTGGCGGATCTGGTAGACGTAAGCCAACACCTGCGCCACCGCCAGATACAGCCCGCCGGGGATCTCCTGATCCAGCTCGGTGGAGTAGTAGATTGAGCGCGCCAGGCCCGGCGATTCGAGGAGCATGACGTTGTTGGCGACGGCGATTTCGCGGATTTTCAGGGCGAGGAAGTCGCTGCCCTTGGCCAGCAGCACCGGTGCGCCGCCCTTCTCCGAGTCGTATTTGAGCGCGACGGCGTAGTGGGTCGGGTTGGTGATGACCACGTCGGCATCGGGGATCGCTGCCATCATGCGGCGCTGGGACATTTCGCGCTGGGTCTGGCGGATGCGCTGTTTGACTTCCGGGCGACCTTCCTGATCCTTGTGTTCGTCGCGCACTTCCTGCTTGGTCATCAGCAGTTTCTTGTGCGCTTCCCACAGCTGCACCGGCACGTCGACGGCGGCGATGATGATCAGCCCGCAGGCCAGCCACAGCGTGCTCCAGCCGACCAGCAACACGCTGTGAATGATTGCCTGATCCAGCGGCTCATGGGCGATGCGCAACAGGTCGTCGACGTCGGCCGACAACACCACCAGCGCCACGCCGAGGGTGATCAGAAACTTGGCCAGCGCCTTGAGCAGTTCGACCACGGCCTTGAAGGAGAACATTCGTTTCAGGCCGGCGGCGGGGTTCATCCGGCTGAACTTGGGGGCCAGCGAGCCGGCGGCGAACAGCCAACCGCCGAGGGAGATCGGCCCCACGATGGCCGCGATCAACAGAGTGATCATTACCGGCTGAATCGCCAGCAGTGCCATCAGGCCCGACTGCATCAGAAAGCGGCCCATGGCGCCCTGATCCATCACCACTTCGCGGGACAGGGTGAAGTTCAGGCGCATCAGCTCCATCAATTCCTGCGCGAGCATCCCGCCGAATATCAGCAGTGCTGCGGCGCCGGCCATCATCACGGCGAGGGTGTTGAGCTCTTTGGAACGGGCGATCTCGCCCTTCTCACGGGAGTCCTTCTTGCGTTTCTCCGTGGGGTCTTCTGTTTTGTCCTGACCGCTTTCGCTCTCTGCCATGACTCAGCGCGCCCGTGCCAGTTCGCGTAGCAACTGCAAGGCCTCGCTGGCCAGCGGTTGATACTGGTTGAGAATGTCCGCCAGCCCGACCCAGACAATGAACAGGCCGAGCACCAGGGTCAGGGGAAAACCGATCGAGAAGATGTTCAGTTGCGGCGCGGCGCGGGTCATCACGCCGAAGGCGATGTTGACCACCAGCAGCGCGGTCACCGCCGGCAACACCAGCAACAACGCGGCGCCGAGCACCCAGCCGAGCTTGCCGGCCAGTTCCCAGTAGTGCGCGGTCATCAGACCGCCGCCGACCGGCAGCGTGGTGAAGCTCTCGGTGAGGACTTCGAAGACCACCAGATGGCCGTTCATCGACAGGAACAGCAAGGTCACCAGCATGGTGAAGAACTGCCCGATCACCGCCACCGAAACGCCGTTGGTGGGGTCGATCATCGAGGCGAAGCCCATGCCCATCTGGATCGCAACGATCTGCCCGGCCACGGCAAATGCCTGAAAGAACAGTTGCAGGGAAAAGCCCAATACCGCGCCGACCAGAATCTGCTCGGCAATCAGCAACAGGCCGCTCAGATCCAGCGGACTGACGGCTGGCATCGGTGGCAGCGCCGGGGTAATCACCACGGTAATCGCCACGGCGAAATACAGGCGCACGCGCCGCGGAATCAGGGTGGTGCCGAAAATCGGCATGACCATCAGCATCGACGCGACGCGAAACAGCGGCAACATGAACGACGCCACCCAGGTACTGATCTGGGTGTCGGTCAGCTGAAGCAGCGATTGCATGGCTTAGCCGATGACCATCGGAATGTTTTTGTACAGCTGGATGATGTATTCCATGAACGTCTGCACGATCCACGGACCGCCGATGATCAGCGTCACCAGCATCACCAGCAGACGCGGCAGAAAGCTCAAGGTCTGTTCGTTGATCTGCGTCGCGGCCTGAAACATCGACACCAGCAGGCCGACCAGCAGGCTCGGCACCACCAGAATGGCAACCATCATGGTGGTCAGCCACAGCGCTTCACGAAAGATATCGACCGCAACTTCTGGCGTCATGGCGAGACACCTCCAAAACTGCTGGCGAGGGTGCCGATGATCAGTGCCCAGCCATCGACCAGCACGAACAGCATGATCTTGAACGGCAGCGAAATGATCAGCGGCGAAAGCATCATCATACCCATGGCCATCAGCACGCTCGCCACGACGAGGTCGATGATCAGGAACGGGATGAAGATCATGAAGCCGATCTGGAATGCGGTTTTAAGCTCGGAGGTCACGAACGCCGGCACCAGAATGGTCAGCGGTGCCTGATCCGGGCTGGCGATGTCGGTGCGTTTGGACAAGCGCATGAACAGTTCCAGATCGCTGGTGCGGGTCTGGGCGAGCATGAAGTCCTTGATCGGCACCTGGGCCTTTTCCACCGCTTGCTGCGCGGTGAGGGTTTCGGCCAGATACGGCTGCAGCGCGTCCTTGTTCACCCGGTCGAACACCGGGGCCATGATGAACATCGTGAGGAACAGCGCCATGCCGGTGAGGATCTGGTTCGACGGCGTCTGCTGCAAGCCGAGGGCCTGACGCAGGATCGAGAAGACAATGATGATCCGGGTGAAGCTGGTCATCAGGATCACGGCCGCCGGAATGAAACTCAGGGCGGTCATGATCAGCAGGATCTGCAGGCTGACCGAGTATTCCTGCGCGCCGTCGGCGTTGGTGCCGAGGGTGATCGCCGGGATCGACAACGGATCGGCAGCCAATGCCAACGGCGCGGCCAGCATCAGGGCCAGCGTCAAGACGATGCGGAGCGCAGCCATTACTTCGTATCCTTCTGATCCTTGCCGAGAATCTTCAGCAGATGCTGGGCAAATTCCGGTGTGGCTTTTTCGCTGGCGGTGGGCACTTCGACCGGCTCTTTGAGCACGTGCAGCGCGGTAATGCTGCCGGGGCTGAGGCCGAGCAGGATCTGCTCGTTGCCGACCTGCACCAGCATCAAGCGGTCGCGCGGGCCGAGCGCGCGCGAACCGATCAGCTCGATTACCTGGCCCTTGCCCGCCGGACCTGCCTGCTGCACGCGACGCAACAGCCAGGCGAGGAAGAAGATCAGGCCCAGCACCAGCAGCAGGCCGAACACCAGTTGCGTCAATTGCCCGGCCACGCCGCTGTTGACCATCGGCGCGGTGGCGGCAGGCGCAGCAGCGGTTGCGCCCGGCTCGGCGGCCAGCACGCTCAGTGGCAAAGCCAGCAAAGCCCAGAGAAACCTTTTCACTCAGCGCAGCTTCTTGATGCGTTCGCTTGGGCTGATCACGTCGGTCAGGCGGATGCCGAACTTCTCGTTGACCACCACCACTTCGCCATGGGCGATCAGGGTGCCGTTGACCAGCACGTCGAGCGGTTCGCCGGCCAGACGATCAAGCTCGATCACCGACCCCTGGTTGAGTTGCAGCAGGTTGCGGATGTTGATGTCGGTGCTGCCGACTTCCATCGAGATCGATACCGGGATGTCGAGAATCACGTCCAGGTTCGGGCCGTCGAGGGTCACCGGATCATTGTTTTTCGGCACGCTGCCGAATTCTTCCATCGGCAGGCGATTGGAGCTGGAAGTGCCGGCGTCGGCGGCCAGCAGCGCGTCGATGTCAGCCTGACCGGCGTCACCGGTTTCTTCCAGGGCCGCAGCCCACTCATCGGCCAGTGCCTGATCGTCCTGCGCGTTCATATCGTCGTTCATCATGTGTCCTCGGCGGGCAACAATTCGGTTAAATGCGGGGGTGGTAAGCGTCGCCTCAGCGACGCTCGATCGGCTCGATCACTTGCAACGCGAGGTTGCCTTTGTGCGAGCCCATCTTGACCTTGAAGGCCGGCACGCCGTTGGCGCGCATGATCATGTCTTCCGGCATCTCGACCGGGATCACGTCACCCGGCTGCATGTGCAGGATGTCGCGCAGTTTCAACTGGCGGCGGGCCACGGTGGCGCCGATCGGCACGTCGACATCGAGCACGTCCTGGCGCAGGGCGTTGACCCAGCGCTCGTCCTGATCGTCGAGGTCGGACTGGAAACCGGCGTCGAGCATTTCACGCACCGGCTCGATCATCGAATACGGCATGGTCACGTGCAGATCGCCGCCACCGCCATCGAGTTCGATGTGGAAGGTGGAGACCACGATCGCTTCACTCGGGCCGACGATGTTGGCCATGGCCGGGTTCACTTCCGAGTTGATGTACTCGAAGTTGACTTCCATGATCGCCTGCCAGGCTTCTTTCAGATCGACGAAGGCCTGTTCCAGCACCATGCGCACCACGCGCAGTTCGGTCGGGGTGAATTCACGCCCTTCGATCTTCGCGTGACGGCCGTCGCCGCCGAAGAAGTTGTCCACCAGTTTGAACACCAGTTTGGCGTCGAGGATGAACAGCGCGGTGCCGCGCAACGGTTTGATCTTGACCAGGTTGAGGCTGGTCGGCACGTACAGCGAATGCACGTACTCGCCGAACTTCATCACCTGCACGCCACCGACGGCAACGTCCGCCGAGCGGCGCAGCATGTTGAACATGCTGATGCGGGTGTAGCGGGCGAATCGCTCGTTGATCATTTCCAGGGTCGGCATGCGTCCACGGACGATGCGATCCTGGCTGGTCAGGTCGTAGCTTTTGACACTGCCGGGTTCGGCAGCGTTATCGGTCTGTACCAGACCATCGTCGACGCCATGCAACAGCGCGTCGATTTCATCCTGGGACAGCAGATCCTGCACGGCCATGTCGTGTTCCTACTGCAGTACGAAATTAGTGAAAAGCAACTGTTCGATGACCACTTTGCCCAGCTCTTTCTGCGCCACTTCCTGGACGCTGGCGGTGGCCTTCTGGCGCAACATCTCTTGCCCGACCGGAGTCGCCAGCGTGGCGAAATCCTGACCGGAGAAGAGCATCACCAGGTTGTTGCGGATCACCGGCATGTGCACTTTGAGCGCGTCCAGATCAGCCTGATTGCGCGCCAGCATGGTGATGCTCACCTGCATGTAGCGCTGACGACCGTTCTGGTTGTAGTTGGCAACGAAGGCCGGCGCCATCGGCTCGAAGATCGCCGCCTGCTTGCCGACCGGCGCAGCTTCGGCGGCCTCGGCAGGCTTGCTCTGGGCGCTGTGCATGAAGAACCAGGTCGCCCCTACGGACGCGCCGATAGCCAACAGCAAGGCCAGCACGATCACAATGATCAGCTTGAGTTTGCCTTTGGTTGCCGGGTCTTTTACCGCTGCTGCTTCGCTCTTCGCCATGCCAATAATCCGTCACTAATCGGGGGTTTTACAGTTGCACGGCTAGGCAAGAGCAAGTGTTATGCCAGAAGTGTCGGAGCTGGCGCCAGACAACCCGAAAGTCAAAAGCCACCCTCACCCCACCCTCTCCCGGAGGGAGAGGGAGCAGATTGCGTCGGGTTTTGGTTATGCGTAGGCCTGAAAGACCGAGCTTAGGCAAGAGCAAGCGTATGCCAGAAGTGTCGGAGCTCGCGCCAGACAGCGCCAAAGTCAAAAACCACCCTCACCCCAGCCCTCTCCCGGAGGGAGAGGGAGCAGATTGCGTCGGGTTTTGGTTATGCGTAGGCCTGAAAGACCGAGCTTAGGCAAGAGCAAGCGTATGCCAGAAGTGTCGGAGCTCGCGCCAGACAGCGCCAAAGTCAAAAACCACCCTAGCCCTCTCCCGGAGGGAGAGGGCGCAAATTGCGTTGGGTTTTGGTTATGCGTAGGCCTGAAAGACCGAGTCGATAGTGAGTCGGTCGAAATAATCAGAGGCGCACGCCAGATGGATTCAGCGCAAAACGATCAGGGCGGCGCACATCCTGAGCATCCCCCAATCAATCCCCTCTCCCTCTGGGAGAGGGCTAGGGTGAGGGGCTCTTGATCTGAAGCCATCAGGCGTAATAGTCGACCGCGCTGCTGCCAATCACGCTGGTGCTCTGCGCCGCCACTTCAGTCACGCTGGCCGGCGCCAATTCTTCGTCCACCGAATCGAGGCGGCCGCCCGCTGCGCTGGTGCGCCCGCTCTGGCCCTGCTGCGCCTGCTCCTGGCCTTGCTGGCCCTGCCAGCCGCGGTTCTGGTCGGCGACGTTGACGTCGACCTGGCCCATGCCCTGCTGGTTGAACATGTCGCGCAGACGGTGCATCTGGCTGTCCAGCGCTTCGCGAACGCTTGGGTGCGCACTCATGAATGTCACCTGCGTCTGCTGGTCCGGGACCATGTTCACACGGATGTCCAGACGCCCGAGTTCGGCCGGCTGCAACTGAATGTCCGCCGCTTTCAGGTTGGCGCTCGACAGATACATGACGCGGTTGACCACTTCTTCAGTCCAGCCGCTCTGGTGCATGGCGATCGGCTGGTTCACCGGCACTGCATTGGCGGTCTTCGGCGTGGCGGCCTGAGTCAACGCCGCCAGGCGGTTGGCGAAGTCATCGACGCGGGTGTCGCTGGTCGCTGACGTCAGGTCTTTGAGGCCATCGTCGATCAAGCCGCTGAACGCTTTTTCGCCGCCCTGGCTAGTGCTGTCCTTGTCGGCTTGCACGTCGAGCATGCTGGCCATGCCGGCCGCGAAGTTCTGTGCGGCAGTCAGTTCGCCGTCGGCCTGAGCCTGGGCCGGCGAGGCTTTCGGTTGTGCCTGACTGGCGGCAGAAATGTGCCCGCCCTGCTCCATGGCCATGCGCACCGCAGGCAATGAATCGAGCGGGTCGGCCGACGGATCGAAATCGCTGGCTGGGGTAGCCGCCGGATCTTTAACCATGCCCGGCAATGCGGCCAGCGCGGGTGTCTCGACTTCTGGCTGGGCAGTGGCGACAACGGCCGGCGCCTGCACGACAGGCGCGGCGATCAGCGGTTGCGCAGCGGCAACCAATGCCGGATCCAGCGCAGGATCAACCGGCGTAGTTTCAGCGACCGGCGTCTGTGGGGTGTCCGCACTGGCGTCGCTATTGGCGGCGGTGTCATCGCTGGCGGCGGTTTTATCGGCAGGCAAGTCATTGCCGCTATCGGCAACCGCCGGCTGCGCAGCGGCAGACTGATCCTTGCCGATGTCTTTCTTGCCGCTGTTATCGGCGACCTTGTCGCGCGCCGGTTTGGGCGAATTGTCAGCGCTGGCGACGGGCTTGTTCGAGCCCTGATCGGCAAATACTTTGGCGAAGCTGGAGGCTTTATCCCCGGAGTCTGCGGCCATTGCCGGCGTTTTGGCCGAGGCAGCTTGCGCCTTGGCCTGAGCGGCATTCTGAATAAGGATGTTAGGGGTCGCAGGCATGAAACGGTCTCCGCTGCACTGGGATCGTAGGTACAGTTGCGGAGTTATCTGCAAGTGCCGGGCCAGATATCGCCGGCGCCTGGGAAAAGCGCCGGACGGGCGGATCAGTGGGTATGGGCGTGATGCTTTTCGTCTTCGTACACGGGACGCACGTCGGCGAACTCACCGGCGATGCGAGCGACCAGTTGCGCCCGTGCTTCCGGGGTCTGGTCTTTGGCGCTCGACTCCAGATCCTGGCACAACGCGGCGAGGCGTACCGCGCCCATATTGCTGGCGCTGCCCTTGAAGCTATGGGCTAAGTCCGACAAGGCCTTGGCGTCCGCTGCATTGCGCAGTTCAACCAGGCGACTTTCGGAATCCGCCAGAAAAGTATCCAGAAGGTCTGGATACCCCTCCTCCATCACCTCACGCAATACGCTCAGCGCATCGCGATCTACATGTATGTCAGTCACTTGCTCACTCCTTGATCAAGAATGCGCGGATTATGCCTGAATCTTCCAGAAAAACTCCACGCTGGCACTACGACCTTCGTCCGTCCAACGGGCGTTATGCCCCAGTTGCCGGACCAGACCGACACCGCGACCCGACAAACGGAGCCCTTCCAGCGGCCGCTCCATGACCCTGGCCACATCGAAACCCTTGCCGCTGTCCTCGACCCGAATCAGCAGACTGCCACCCGCGTCGCGCGGCTGCACCTGCAGATGCACACGAACAAAACCGTCCTGCAGCGATTCCAGGCGTTCATTGCGCTGCTGATAATAAAGCGCAAAGCCCGCTGCATCGCGTTTGAGGCTGGAATCCAGGCCAAGCACGCCATGCTCCAGTGCATTGGAATACAACTCGGCCATCACGCTGTACAGCGCGCCACTCTGCGCGCGCAGCCCGTGCACCTCCAGCAAGAGTTGCAACAGATAAGGCAAGGGGTTGAAGCGCTTGAGCGTGGCGCCACGAAATTCGAAACTCACCGACCAGTCCAGCGGGCTCGACTGGCCGCTGTCGGAGTAGACCGGCGCCAGGCTCTGCGCGGGTGCGGATTCAAGCAGGCTGACCTCGACCATGCTGACATCGTCGCGCGCCTCGCCACCGAAATCGCGCAGTGCCTGCTCGATGTCCTCGAACAAGCGATCCGCCTGGCGGTTGGCGGCAAACACTTGCTGCAAGCGCTCGACACCGAACAGCTGTTCATCGGCGTCGCTGGTGTCGATGACCCCGTCCGACAACAGGAACACTCGGTCATCGATGGCCATCGGATGCACGTCGGTGCGGTCATCGAAGGTCTCGGCGCTGAGAATGCCCAGTGGCAAATGCGCCGACGGCAACGGTACCCGCTCGCCCGTGGCCATGCGGTGCAGATAACCGTCCGGCATGCCGCCATTCCATACCTCCACCGAACGGCTCTGGAAACTCAGACAGAGCAAAGTGGCGCAGCAGAACATGTCCACCGGCAGGATGCGCTTGAGCTTGGCGTTCATCTCACGCAGGGTTTCGGCCAGGCCGTAGCCTTTGGCGGTCATCCCATAAAACACTTCGGCCAGCGGCATCGCCCCGACGGCGGCCGGCAAGCCGTGGCCCGTGAAGTCACCGAGCATGACGTGCATGTCACCGGCCGGCGTGTACGCCGCCAGCAACAGGTCACCGTTGAACAGCGCGTAGGGCGATTGCAGATACCGAATGTTCGGCGCATTCAGGCAACCTGAATGCGCGACCTTGTCGAACACTGCTTTGGCGACGCGCTGCTCGTTGAGCAGGTAATCGTGATGCCGGGCGATCAGGTCGCGCTGCTGCAGGACCGTCGCCTGCAAACGGCGCAGGCGATCCATCGCCTTGATTTTGGCGGCGAGGATCACCTGGTTGTACGGCTTCGCCAGAAAGTCGTCGCCGCCCGCCTCCAGGCAGCGGACCAACGCTTCACTTTCGGTCAGCGAGGTGAGGAAGATGATCGGCACCAGCGTCTCGCCCGCCAGCGCCTTGATCTGCCGCGCAGCTTCGAAGCCGTCCATCACCGGCATCAGCGCGTCCATCAGGACCAGGTCGGGATGTTGCCGCTTGAAGATGTCGACCGCCTCGGCGCCGTTCGCCGCCGTCAGCACCTGATGGCCCTGACGACGGACGATGGTCGACAGCAGCAAGCGATCAGCGGCGCTGTCTTCGGCGATCAGCACGGTCAGCGGCTCTTGCGCCTGCATGGCCGTCAACTGATGTCGAACAGTTTGTCGAAGTTGGAGATCGCGAGGATTTTCTTCACGTCGGAGCTGCTGTTGACCACGCGGATATCCGCCTCGTCGCCGCCAGCGTGATCGCGCAACAGGAGCAGCATGCCCAGCGCTGAGCTGTCGAGGTAGGTCGCCTCTTTCAGGTCGACGACGATGGACTCGGGTTTGCTATTGAGCCTTTCATACGACTCGCGAAATTCCTGATGGCGACCGAAATCGAACCGCCCCTTGATCGCGATCGTGAGTTTCTGACCATCGGGGGATACTTCTGTAACGACTGACATTGTCTGGCTTCCTTGTCATTGACGAACCTGTACAAGGTTTAGCACCTGGACAGGGATGGGGCAAGGCGCAACGGTTGATCATGTGTGGGAGCGAGCCTGCTCGCGAAAGCATTCTGTCAGTTGACTACAGAGTCGACTGACACTGCGCCTTCGCGAGCAGGCTCGCTCCTACAGGGGTTCGGCGGTGATTTTAGAAGGCATCACGCCGCGGCAGGCGCTGGGACAATTCATCGAGCAGCTTCTGCTCGCGCTTGTCTTCCAGACGCTGCGCCTCGTCGCGGTAACGCTGCACCAGTTTGCGCAAACCCTCGACGCGAGCGAACGCCTGTTGCCACTCATTACGCGCCTTCTCGAGGTTGTTCTGGTGCCAGACCAGACTCTGGCGCTGCTGGTCGACGGCGGTGTCGAGTTGCGCCAGAAAGCCCTGAAACCCGAGCAGCCATTGACCGGACACGCCGGTGCTGCCGCGCACGATCCACTGCTGCGAGTAATCCAGACGAAAGGCATTGAGGTCGGCGAGCTTGCTCTCGGCAACGGTCACCTGCCCCTGAAAATAAGCCATGCGTTGCACGGCGGTTTTCTCGGCCTTTTCGGCCATTTCCACCACCGGTGCCAGGCGCGCGGCGCGGCTGACGGCCATGACCGCTTACCCGCCCGCCGCCGGAGCGAACAAGGTCTCGAGGTAAGCCTGGCTTTCGCCCATGGTGATCTTGTCGTTCAGCCCCTGACGCTGATAGCGAACCAGTTGCGGTTGCAGGGAAATCGCCAGATCGGTTTCACGATCGCCACCGGCCACGTAAGCGCCGACACTGATCAAATCGCGGCTCTGCTGATAGCGCGACCACAACTGCTTGAAGTATTGCGCGCGCTGCATGTGTTCCGGCGAGACCACCGCCGGCATCACCCGGCTGATCGACGCTTCGATATCGATGGCCGGATAGTGCCCTTCTTCGGCCAGGCGCCGGGACAGCACGATGTGCCCGTCGAGCACGCCTCGCGCCGAGTCGGCAATCGGGTCCTGCTGGTCGTCGCCCTCGGACAGCACGGTGTAGAACGCCGTAATCGAACCGCCGCCCTTCTCCGCGTTACCGGCCCGTTCGACCAGTTTCGGCAGTTTGGCGAACACCGACGGCGGATAACCCTTGGTCGCCGGCGGCTCGCCGATGGCCAGGGCGATTTCCCGCTGGGCCTGGGCGAAACGGGTCAGCGAGTCCATCAGCAACAGGACGTTCTTGCCCTTGTCGCGGAAATACTCGGCGATGCGTGTGCAATACATCGCCGCGCGCAAACGCATCAGCGGCGCATCGTCCGCCGGCGAGGCGACCACCACGGAACGCTTGAGGCCTTCTTCACCGAGGCTGTGCTCGATGAATTCTTTAACTTCACGACCCCGCTCGCCGATCAGGCCGACGACGATAATGTCGGCCTCGGTGAAGCGCGTCATCATGCCCAGCAGCACCGATTTACCGACACCGGTACCGGCGAACAGACCCAGACGCTGGCCGCGCCCGACCGTCAGCAAACCGTTGATGCAACGGATACCGACGTCCAGCGGCTCGCTGATCGGGTCACGGTTGAGCGGGTTGATCGTCGGGCCGTCCATCGGCACCCAGTCTTCGGCCTTCATGCCGCCCTTGCCGTCCAGCGCGCGGCCGGCGCCGTCAAGCACACGACCGAGCATGCTCATGCCCATCGGCAAACGACCGGTTTCGGCCAGCGGCACCACGCGGGCGCCCGGCGCAATTCCGGCGACGCTGCCGACCGGCATCAGAAAGACTTTGCTGCCGGAAAAGCCCATGACCTCCGCTTCGACCTGCGAGGGGTGATAGCTGTCGTCGTTGATCACCAGGCAGCGCGTGCCCATGGCCGCGCGCAGGCCTTCGGCTTCGAGCGTGAGGCCGACCATGCGCAGCAGGCGCCCTTCGAGAATCGGCGCGCCGGCCATCTCGGTGGCCTCGGCGTAGGTGCTCAGGCGCTTGGCGAAGCTGGTGCGTTCAAGGCGCATCGGGGTGGTCCGCGAGCGGCTCTTCTGCAGCAGCCGTCGGCTTGATGTCGTCGGGGATGTCCAGGCTCAGGTCGGCCTCGGCCGGATGCAAAGCCTGCTCGTGCAACTGGTCGAACAGCTTGTCCATGACCTGCGCAACGCGGGTTTCAATGCTCGCATCGATGCGGCTGTGCGCGGTTTCAACCCGGCAACCACCCGGCATCAGCGCTTCGTCTTCGACGATGCGCCAGGTTTCTTCGTGACGCTCGCGCAGGCTCTTGGCCTGTTCGAAATCCTGCGGATTGACGTACAGGCGCACGTTGTCGACGCCCAGCGGCAACAGCTTTAGGGCGTCGCGCATGACGTGTTCGATCTGGCTCGAATCGATCGCCAGCTCGCGCTTGATCACTTGTTTAGTGATGTGCTGGACGAGGTCGACCAGCGACTTTTCAATCTGCGTGTCCTGTTCGGCGATCGGCTCGAACAGGTGGCCCATCAGTTGCTCAAGGCTGGCGAGTTTCGCCGCCAGCGCCACTTCGGCTTCCTGACGCACCTTCAGCGTGGCGCTGTGAAAACCTTCCTTTTCGCCAATGGCGAAGCCCTCGTTGTAAGCCTCCTGACGGATGCTTTCGAGTTCTTCCAGGGTCAGTGGCTGGACTTCTTCCAGCGGCACTTCTTCCATTTCCGGCGGTTCGGGTTCCGGCTCGGGCTCGGGTTCCGGTTTTGGCGGGTCGAAGCTGGGCAGCGCCCAGGATTCGAAACCACGAACATCGCGGGCGCGGATCAGATCCGTCACAGACTCGTCAGGCTTGTCCATGGGCTTAGATCATTTCCTCGCCGCCCTTGCCACCGAGCACGATCTCGCCGGCTTCGGCCATGCGGCGGGCGATGGTGAGGATTTCCTTCTGCGCGGTTTCGACGTCGCTGACGCGCACCGGGCCTTTGGCTTCGAGGTCGTCGCGCAACAGTTCGGCAGCACGTTTGGACATGTTCTTGAAGATCTTTTCCTTGACGCCTTCGTCCGAACCCTTGAGGGCCAGCACCAGCACGTCGGACGAGACTTCGCGCAGCAGCGCCTGAATCCCGCGGTCGTCGACGTCCGCCAGGTTGTTGAACACGAACATGAGGTCTTCGATCTGACCGGACAGGTCTTCGTCGACTTCGCGGATCGAGTCCATGAGCTGGCCTTCGATCGAGCTGTCGAGGAAGTTCATGATGTCGGCCGCACGCTTGATGCCACCCAGGGTGGTGCGCGAGGCATTCGAGTTGCCGGAGAACTGCTTCTCGAGAATCTGGTTGAGCTCTTTCAATGCCGCCGGTTGCACGGTGTTCAACGACGAGACGCGCAGGATGATGTCCAGACGCACCTTGTGGTCGAAGTTGCCGAGCACTTCACCGGCCTGATCCGGGTCGAGGTACGCGACCACGATCGCCTGGATCTGCGGGTGTTCGTAACGGATGACGTCGGCGACCGCGCGCGGCTCCATCCATTTCAGGCTATCCAGGCCACTGGTGTTGCCACCGAGCAGGATGCGGTCGATCAGGCCGTTGGCCTTGTCTTCGCCCAGCGCCTGGGTGAGCATTTTGCGCACATAGTCGTCGGAGCCGACGCCGAGGCTGGTCTGATCGCCGACGATGTCGACGAACTCGCTCATGACCTGCTCGACCTGCTCGCGATGGACGTTGCCCATCTGCGCCATGGCCACGCCGACCCGCTGCACTTCTTTCGGGCCCATGTGACGCAGCACTTGCGCAGCATCGGTCGAACCGAGGGACAGCAGCAGAATCGCGGCTTTGTCGACCTTGGTCAGTTTGAGGGTGGCGGCTCGGTTATCACTCATCTGCGTTAATCCACTCTTTCACGACCTGAGCCACGCGCCCCGGGTCTTCAGCTACCAGACTCTTGATTGCATTCAGCTGCGCGTCATAACCCTCGCTCGGGCTCGGCAACAGAATGCTCTGCGGACCACCGAGGCTTACGCGGTCGTTGGCCAGTTCGCCGTCCAGGCCGCCCATGCCACCGAGTTCCACGTCGCTGCCCAGACCGGCCAGCTCCTTGCCTTTGCCACCGCCGGTGATGTTGTTGAGCACCGGACGCAGCACACCAAACACCAGCACCAGGATGAACAACACACCCAGCACTTGTTTGACGATGTCCCAGAACCATGGCTGGGAGTAGAACGGAATATCGGCAATCACTTCGCCGCGCTCGGCAGAGAACGGCATGTTGATCACGCTGACGCTGTCGCCACGGCTGGCGTCGAAACCGACGGCGTCCTGCACCAGACGGGTGAAGCGCGCCAATTCGTCGGCGGTCCATGGCGCACGGCTGGTTTCGCCGTTGGCCGCGTTGACCTTGACCTGATCGTCGACCACCACCGACACCGACAGGCGATTGAGACGGCCCTGTTGCTGCTTGGTGTGGCTGATCGAACGGTCGAGCTCAAAGTTCTTGGTGGATTGTTGACGCTTGTCTGCCGGGTACGGCGCGAGCATCGGCTGGCCGGTGGCCGGGTCCATGATCTGCTGACCGTTGGCATCGACCAATGGCTGACCTGGCTGGATCATCCCCGCCGGGGCAGCCGCGCCACCGGTGGTTTGCGGTGCCGAGGCGGGCGACGGTGGCTGGTTGCTCAGGGCACCCGGCACACCTTGCGGGCCGTTGCTGGCGGTGCGTTGTTCGTTGACCGACTGCTCGCTGCGCAACGCCGGTTGATCCGGGTTGAACTGCTCGGCGGTCGATTCGACGGCACTGAAATCGATGTCGGCGGAGACTTCAGCCTTGTAGCGATCGTTGCCCAGTACCGGTTGCAGAATGTTGTGCACGCGCTGGGTGAGCATGCTTTCCATGCGGCGGCTGTAATCGAATTGCTTGCCGGCCATGGTCATTTCAGAGTTTTCCGCCTGATCGGAGAGCAGGTTGCCCTTCTGATCGACGACGGTGATCTGCGATTTGCTCAGCTCGGGAACGGAGGTCGCCACCAGATTGATGATCGCTACGACCTGACCCGGCTCCAGCGAACGACCGCTGTACAGCTCGACCAGTACCGAAGCGCTCGGCTTGCGCTCGTCACGCACGAACACCGAACTTTTCGGAATCGCCAGGTGCACACGGGCACCCTTGACGTTGTTCAGGCTGGAGATGGTGCGCGCCAGTTCACCTTCGAGGCCGCGACGATAACGGGTCGCTTCCATGAACTGGCTGGTACCCAGACCCTGTTCCTTGTCGAGGATTTCGAAACCGATATTGCCGTCGCTGGGAGTGACACCAGCGGCCGCGAGTTTCATCCGCGCACGGGACAGATCATCGGCCTTGACCAGCAAGGCGCCGGAATTGGGTTCTACGTTGTAAGGAATGTCAGCGGCGGCCAGGGTTTCCATGACCTGCTTGGCGTCCAGGCCGGCGAGGCTGCCGTACAGCGGACGGTAATCCGGCTGCTGCGACCACAGCACCACGGCAAAGCCAATCGCCACGCTCGCCGCCAGCCCGACCAACAGGCCGACCTGACGCAGCATGGTCATCTCGGAGAGGTTTTCCAGGAAGGACAGGCCGAACAGCGGCGGTTTGCCGTCGATCGGGGTGGCCTTGGCCGGAACGTTATCAGCGACTGCTTCTGCCATGACTCAATCTCGCCCTTATACCGGCATCTGCATGATGTCTTGATACGCCTGAACCAGTTTGTTGCGCACCTGGGTCAGAGCCTGGAACGACACGCTGGCTTTCTGTGACGCGACCATCACGTCGGTCAGATCGACGCCGCTCTTGCCGACCTCGAAGGCGTTGGCCAGTTGAGTCGACGCCTGCTGGGTATCGCTGACTTTGTTGATCGCTTGACCGAGCATGTCGGAAAAGCTGCTGCCCGCCAGTTCAGGAACAGCGGCGGTCGATTTGCGCGCAGACATGGCATCCACTTTCATGGCCTGCATGTCCATCATCAACCGATTAAATTCAATACCTTGGCTCATGGTCTACTCTCTTGGGCGGCCCGCAATTTTTTGACACTTCACTCGGCGGGTACACAGGTATTAGCAACAAGGGTGCCAGCTAACGGGCACCCCTTTGAGAAAAACATGTTGATTGTTGCGCGGCGATTCAGGTGGCGAACAGATAAGCTTCGACGTCCATCCCGGCATCGCGCATCTGCGCCAGTTTGTAGCGCAAGGTACGCGGGCTGATGCCGAGTTTTTCTGCGGCTTCCTTGCGTCGGCCGCGCTCGGCCCGCAGGGTGTCGATGATCATCTGAAACTCCCGGCGGCGCAGGTCATCGCCCAGCGCACCGGACGAATCCGCTTCGACTTCAAGCTCTCGAACCGCCGGCGCGGCGACCGGCAAAGCTGCAACCGGCAGCGCACCAGCGAGGCAGAAATCCTGCGGCTGAATCAACCCGCCTTGCTGCAGGATCAGCGCCCGTTGAATGGCGTTATCCAGCTCGCGCACATTCCCGGGCCATGGATAGGCCGTGAGGCATGCCTTCGCTTCAGGCGAAAGTCTCGCCGCGGCGTGCTTCATTTTATTGACGTGTTTGGCCAGCAATCTTTCCGCCAGCGGCAGGATATCGGCAGTGCGCTCGCGAAGTGGACGCCAGGCCAGGGGGAAAACCGACAGGCGGTAAAACAGATCCTCACGGAAGCGCCCCGCCGCCACTTCGCCCGCCAGATCACGGTTGGTGGTAGCGACCACGCGGATATCCAGGGTGATCGGCTTGCGAGCGCCAACGCGCTCGACTTCACGCTCCTGCAAGACACGCAGCAACTTGGCTTGCAGGCCCAGAGGCATCTCCGATATTTCGTCGAGCAGAATGGTGCCACCGTCGGCCTGCTCGAACTTGCCCGGCTGAGCGGCGATGGCGCCGGTAAACGAACCTTTCTCATGACCGAACAACGTCGCTTCGAGCATGTTGTCGGGGATCGCCGCGCAGTTGATCGCAATGAACGGTTGATTGGCGCGGTGCGACTGCTGGTGAATGTAGCGCGCCAGCACTTCTTTACCAGTGCCGGACTCGCCAGAGATCAATACCGTGGAATCGCTGCGCGCCACCCGTGCGGCAAGATCGAGCAATTGCGCACTGGCCGGCTCAACGGCAATCGGCCCTTCAGCTTCAGCGTCACCGATGCTGCCCAGCGCATGCCGCGCCACCAGATCGAGCAGCGCCTTGGGCTCGAACGGCTTGACCAGATAATCCGCCGCGCCCTGACGCATCGCGTCGACGGCACGTTCGACGGCACCGTGGGCGGTCATCAGCAACACCGGCAATTGCGGCTGGCGTGCACGCAACAATGCGAGCAGTTGATGGCCGTCCATGCCGGGCATGTTGACGTCACTGACCACCAGATTGAAGGCTTCGTGCGCAACAGCCGTCAACGCGTCCTCGGCGCAACCGACCGCGCGGTAATCGTACCCGCCGAGCAATAGCGTATCGGCCAGCGCCTCGCGCAACGAACGGTCATCTTCGACCAGCAACACCTTGATGCCCATGACGTTTATTCAACTCCCTGTGCGGCGGAAAACAGCGGCAGGCAGACCTGCGCGCAAGTACCTCGCCCCACGCGCGAACGCAGGGTCAACTCGCCCTGATGCGCGCGGGCCACCGCCTTGACCACGGTCAGGCCGAGGCCGGTACCGGTGACTTTGGTGGTAAAAAACGGCTCACCGAGGCGCGCCAGAACTGCAGGGTCAATGCCGCTGCCACTGTCGCTGACACACAGGCGCAATGTGTTTTCACGGGTGTAGCAATGCACTTTCAGGCGCGCTTCGCCGGCGCTGGCCTGAATGGCGTTTTCGATCAGATTGAGCAGTGCGCCGACCAGTGTGTCGCGGTTGCACAGCAACTCACCGGAATGACTGTCGCACTGCCAGCGGATTGGCAGGTCCTGCACATGGGTCAGCGCTGCTGCCTGCAACGATTGCATCAAGGCATCGGGCGTGAGGCGATCGGTGAGCGGCAGCTCGCCGCGAGCGAACACCAACATGTCGCGCACCTGATGCTCCAGTTCGTGCAAACGCTCTTTCAGGCGTCCGGCAAACCTTTGCTGGGTTTCCACCGGCAGTTGCTGTTCAGTCAAATGACTGGCGTAGAGCAACGCCGCGGACAGCGGCGTACGAATCTGGTGAGCCAGTGAAGCGACCATGCGCCCCAGCGAAGACAAACGCTCGTGGCGCGCCAGCTGGTCTTGCAGATGACGGGTTTCGGTCAGATCGTTGAGCAGCACCAACTGCCCCGGCTCGGCGTCAAGCGAGCGGGTTGAGATCGACAGGCGTCGACCGTTTTTCAAAGAGATTTCGTGACCGTCGTCTTCACGCGGCGCGAAGCAACGTGCAATCACATGACGCCAGAGCTCGCCTTCGAGTGGCGAGCCGAGCAAGTCGATGGCAGCCGGATTGGCTTCGCGCACCAGACCGTGGCCGTCGATGACGATCACGCCGCCGGGGAGTAAGTCGAGGAGGTTTTGCAGGCGGTTGGCCAGGCGTTCCTTTTCCGCCAGCTCCTGCATGCGCTGGGCGCTGACCACGGCCAGCTCGCCCTTGAGCTCGGTTACCCGCGCTTCGAGCATGCTGTAGGAGTCGGTCAGTTGGCTGGACATCTGGTTGAACAGTTCGAACGCCTGCTCAAGTCCCTGACGGCTTGCCTGCTCTACGGACGAGGGTTGCCCCACGATATTGGAGGCAGAAGAGATCTGGGCGGCTTGGGGCATTGTGCTCTCTCGCTTGGCTGACCGTCAGTGAAACGGAACGTTGCGAGGGGTGTAGCAATACCCGTGCCTAAAAAAAAACGCTTATAAATGAAGCACCTGGAAAACAGGCGTCAATCATCCGCCTGTTCGTCTCCATCGCGCCGGCTCATGCCGTACTTGCGCATCTTCTCGACCAGCGTGGTACGACGGATGCGCAAGCGTTCCGCCGCTCGCGCCACGATGCCGTTGGCATCGTCCAGTGCCTGCTGGATCAGGCCCTGCTCCAGACCACCGAGGTAGTCCTTCAGATCCAGGCCTTCCGGCGGCAGCAAGGCGTTGGCGCTGAAATCCGGCGTGTGACCGTTGATGGCCACACGCTCTTCCAGATCGCTGCGCAGGCTGTCGACCATCTGCTCGTCTTCGTCGTCAACGTAGCGGAATTTCTTCGGCAACTCGACCACGCCAATCACCCCGTACGGATGCATGATCGCCATGCGCTCGACGAGGTTGGCCAGTTCGCGAACGTTGCCCGGCCAGCCGTGACGGCACAGCGACATGATCGCCGCCGAGTTGAAACGGATCGAACCGCGCTTTTCATGTTCCATGCGCGAGATCAGTTCGTTCATCAGCAACGGGATGTCTTCGACGCGCTCACGCAGCGGCGCCATCTCGATCGGGAACACGTTCAGGCGATAATAGAGGTCTTCGCGGAAGCTGCCGATCTCGATCATGCTTTCGAGATTCTTGTGCGTCGCCGCGATGATGCGCACGTCAACGCTCTGGGTCTTGTTGCTGCCTACGCGCTCGAAGGTGCGCTCCTGCAACACGCGCAGCAGTTTGACCTGCATCGGCAACGGCATGTCGCCAATTTCGTCAAGGAACAGCGTACCGCCGTTGGCCAGTTCGAAACGGCCGGCACGGCTGGTGATCGCCCCGGTGAAGGCGCCCTTCTCATGGCCGAACAGTTCGCTTTCCAGCAATTCGGCCGGGATCGCCCCGCAATTGACTGGCACAAACGGCGCGTCACGGCGCTTGGAATGGTAATGCAGGTTGCGCGCGACCACTTCCTTGCCGGTGCCGGATTCGCCAAGGATCAGCACGCTGGCGTCGGTGTCGGCGACCTGCTGCATCATCTGGCGCACGTGCTGGATCGCCCGGCTGGTGCCGACGAGGCTGCGGAACAGATTGGGTTCACGATGACGACCGCGCTCGCGGGCCTGATCATACATCTCGCGATAGACCTGGGCACGGTGCAGCGAATCGAGCAATTTGCTGTAGCTGGGCGGCATCTCGAGGGTGGAAAGCACCCGCCGACGCTGGTCTTCAGGCAAGTCAACGGAAGAATTATCGCCCATCAACAAAACCGGAAGGAACTCATCCCAGGTTGAGAGTGTCTTTAGCAAGCCCAAAAGCGCACCAGGAGCATTGACGGTCCCGATCAGTACGCAAATGACCTCACGACTAGATGACAAAGAGCCGACAGCCTGCTGCCAGTCATGGCTGCCGCAGGGCAAATTTTCTTCGCCGAGAAAATTCAAAATCACCGCCATGTCACGGCGGCGGACGCTATCGTCATCGATCAGCAGAATTTTGGTTTCACGCCACATGCAATAGCAACTTCCCTAGTCAACTCAATGCCCGAAAAATGGGGCAAGCGAGACGCTTGCAGGACACCATGTGCCTGTAGACGCCCTAAATCTGATAATAGCCACTAGTTAAGTCAAAAAACCGTGCACAGTCAAATTTATGGCGCACATGTCTGGATTAACTGACGGTTAATTAGCCAAACAGATGGTAAACCTTTGCCGCTTTTTGCGCTTGGGTGATCTGCGACATCTCATTGGCTATCGCCTGCCGCTCGCCCATGGCCACTTCGAGAAGCTCCTTGTAAACGAACAGCAGCTCTTCGAGGTTGTCGCGCAACGCGACTTCGTCCAGCGAGGCTTCCGCCATGACGTCTTCCATGCAGGACCGGCAAGCCAGATCCAGCTCGCCGATGGCTTCCCAATTGCGTTCGGCCAGAGCACCGACCAGCGCTTCACGGGTATCGGCAATTCGCTGCAATACAAGGCTCATGACGCTCTCCTTCAGAACTGCGGAGCAGGCACAGGCGCGATGGCGTCCCAGCCTTCCTTGACCGTGCTCAGCAAGCCGGCAACCTCGTCGAGAATGCGCGGGTCACTGCTGATGTTCGCCTCGGCGAGACGCTTCATCATGTAAATGTACAGGCCATCCAGGTCGGCCAGCGCTTCCGCGTTGTTTTCCAGGTCGAGACCTTCGCGCAGACCGCTGACAATGCCGATCGCCTTGCTGATCGAAGTGCACTTGCCAGGTATGTCCTTACGCTCGATGGCGCCTTTGGCCTGAGCGATGCGTGCCAGGCCACCTTCCATCAACATTTGCACCAGACGGTGCGGGCTCGCTTCGGATGTCTGCGCATGGGCACCGACTTTTTGATACTGCCGAAGGGCTAACATCGGGTTCATGTTCTACCTCATTGCCACAATGACTCGTATAACCAGTGTATCGCCAACGAGCCTGAAAACTTTAGATCAAAAGACAAAAACCCGGCACACGCTGAGCTAGCGTAGCCGGGTTTTTGTCGTTACCAACGGTTACTTCGCGGACTGCTGAGCATTCAGCGAGCTGAAGAACGAGGTGATGTTGCTCGCCGTCGCTTTCATCTGCCCTACCAGCAAGTCCATGGCGTTGTACTTGGCGGTCAACGTCGTGGTCAGGTTGGCGACGCGCAAGTCGAGCGCCACCTGCTGCTTCTGCAGGCTGCTGGTCAGATTGGTCAGATTGGAACTGCGCTGATCCAGTAGCCCGCCCGTCTTGACGTAAGGATCGACTGCCGCACTCATGCGTGCCAGCAGACCGTTTTTCGCGTCGGTACCGCTGAACAATTGCTGGACCTGGCCAGCCATGCCCGGGGTTTCCATACGCTTGTTGAACACGGAGGTATCGAGCGTCAGCAAACCGGTCTTGCTGTCAGTCAACACGCCCATCTGCGACAGCACGGACAATTGCCCTGCTCCGCCCGCCCCTGGATCGGTCAACTGAGCGCGCACATCTGCCATCAACGAACGCGGCAGAGCGTCACCCGTGAACGCTGCCGAAACGGTCAGGTTGCCATCGGCGTCCGGCGTTGCCTTGGACAAGGTGTCGATGGTTTTCTTCAAGGTGTTATAGGAGTCGATGAACGACTGCAGCGACGTCTGAATCCCGGCGGTATTGGTGGCGACCGACACGGTAGATGGCGTTGCCAGGCCACCGACGACAGGACTTGCGGTGACCAGATTCAGGGTCATGCCGCTGATTGCACCGGTCACGGTATTGGTCTTGCTGGTAACGGCGAGGCCGTCGATGGTCAGACTGGCATCCATCGCCAGCTTACCGACAGCGCCGGACGCACCGGCTGCCGGGCTACCACCCATTTCCTGGGTGCCATCAATCTCCAGACCAGCGATCCCGCTGACCTGCAGGTCCATGCCGGCACCTGTCTTGTTCGAGCTGAGCACCAGACGCGACGAACCGGTGCTGTCGGTCACGATGTTGGCCGAAATACCATTGCTGGCCTGCGCGGTGTTGATCGCATCGCGGGTGGACTGCAAGGTGGCATTGGCCGGAATCGCGACATTGTAATCAATGCCATTCTGACTGATTTTCAGAGTACCACTCGGAATGGCACTGGCGGCCCCGCCGGCGAAGGCGGCACTGGCTACTTTCGAGCCGGTGGCCAGATTTTTCACAACAACGCTATAGGTACCCGGTACGGCGGTTTTATCCGATGTGGCACCGACAACCGTCGGCGTGTCCGAAGTCGCAGTAAAACCGGCGAACGCCGGGCTCGTTGCCTTGTTCAGATCACCCATTGCTTTCTGATATGCCGCCAATGCACTTTTCAGCGAACCGACGCCAGAGATCTTCAGGCTATTGGTTTTCGTCGCGGTATCGATCTGCGTCTGCTTGGCAGACTTGTCGGCGTTGACCAGCGCAGTCACGATCGCGCCGATGTCCAGGCCGGAACCCAGTCCGGAACCCGGTAGAATTGGACTTGCCATGTGCATCTCCCTTCAGATTGTTGCCATTCTTTTGACCGTTAAAGGCGTCTTGGGAACGAACAAACACTATTCATGCCATTTATCAGACTTTGGCGTCGAACAACACGTGACTTGCATTGGCGAGGCTGTCCGCCAGCTTGAGGGCTTCGGCGGAAGGAATCTGCCGAACGACTTCACCTGTCTCGCTTGCGATCACCTTGACGATGACTTTGCCAGAATGCTCGTCAATCGAGAACTCCAGATTACGCTTGATCGACTGGACGAACTTTTCGATCTCTTGCACCGCCAGTTTCAACTTGGCGCCGTCCGAATCCTGATCCTTGGCAGCGACCGGTGCTTCAGTCTTTTGGACTTTAGGCAGCTCTGACGGTTTGTCAGCAACCGGTGGCACTGGCTTGGGAGCCGGATAAGACACGTTAAGCTTTACGCTCATGTCCATGCCCATCACCTCTTAACGTAAAAAAGCGAGAGAGCACGACAAGCGCACCCCCCCGCTTAAACTCGATCCGAATTACTGAAGCAGCTTCAGTACAGCGGAAGGCAGTTGGTTGGCTTGAGCCAGTACGGAGGTCGAAGCTTGCTGCAGAGTCTGCTGCTTGGTCAGGTTAGCAGTTTCAGCGGCGAAGTCGGTGTCCTGTACACGACCCTGAGCAGCGGTGGTGTTTTCAGTGATGTTCTGCAGGTTCTGGATGGTGCTGGTCAGACGGTTTTGCGAAGCACCCAGGCTGGCACGGGTTGCACCGATGTTAGCGATAGCTGCGTCGATTGCAGTGATCGCGCTGTCGATGGCAACGGCAGCGTCAGAAGGGCTGGCGCCAGTCAGTACAACAGTGCCGCTGCCAACCGACAGGCTGACGGCGTCGAACTTGGAGCTCAGTACCAGGTCGATGTGGTTAGCCGAACCGGTGTTTGCGCCCACTTGCAGGGTCACAGTACCAGCCGAACCGTCCAGCAGGTTTTTGCCGTTCAGGTTGGTCGAAGCCGAGATACGGGTGATCTCGTCGGACATCTGAGCGAATTCAGCGTTGGTAGCGGTCTGGTCAGCAGTGCCGTTGGTACCGTTACGGGCTTTAACAGCCAGTTCACGCATACGCTGCAGGATGTCGGTAGTGGCTTGCAGAGCGCCTTCAGCGGTCTGGGCAACGGAGATACCGTCGTTGGCGTTCTGGATGGCCTGGGTGTTACCGCGGATCTGCGAGGACATACGGTTGGAGATCTGCAGGCCGGCAGCGTCGTCTTTAGCGCTGTTGATTTTCAGGCCGGAAGACAGGCGTTGCATCGAAGTCGACAGAGCGTCGGAAGCGCGGTTCAGGTTTTTCTGAACGTTCAACGATGTGGTGTTGGTGTTTACTGTTAAAGCCATGACGAATTCCTCGTTGGTTGGGTACTGCGGCTTCCGGCCCTGGCAACCGCCGGGTATGGCCTAGAGAACCTTCGTAATAGTTATCGTCGGGTTTGCAGGTTGCTTGAGGGCTTTTTGAAAAAATTTTGCCATCACCACGCCACCCCCGAGAAAACAAAGACTTAGCCGCCATCCAACCGCGAAAAACTGACGCCATAAAACCGCCTGCCGCGCAAAGCGGCGCGCCAGCGCCATCGGCCTGTTCAGGCCGCAGCACTTTCCAGCAGATCTACCAGTTCGTACTCCATATAATCGGCCAGGGCCAGCCAGTCCTGTCGCTCCTGACATTCGAACATTTGCGTCAACACCTGCGCCCACTGCTGCTGCGTCTCTACAGAGGCAGACGCCAGGCACTGCTGGGCGTTTTCGAAGACATCGACCATGCCCAGCGCCGCTTCGACATCACGGCCCAGGCGAAACAGCGCTGCAGTGTCGCGGCACTGTTTCATGCAGTGCCCCAAGGCATTCATTGCACGAACTCCTGATTGAAAGCGGTTCCGGCGATCAGCGCCCCGGATCGACTGCTGTTGAGAAACTCGACCTGTGGATGCGCAGCGATGTAGCGCTCCAGCACACACAGATAACCGCGAAAATTCAGCTGCGTACTGACCCGCTGCCCGTGGCCGTCACGCACCCAGTGCCGCGCCTGATTCACCGGTGGCCCGAGATCGCCGTCATCCCAGCCGGCGTGAGTCTTGTTCATCGGGAACGCGAAGTCAGCGCCAAACAGGGTGATCGTCGCAGCGCCCATCTTCACTGCAAGATCCACCGCCGGATGAATCACGCTGCCACCGACGTGCAACTGACCGCGCGGATATTGCTCACGCAAGTCCGCATAGATCGGGCTCGCGGAATAGCCGCCGTAGCGCTTGCCCTTCCAGGCCTGCAATACCGTCGGATCGCTCATCGGCAAATACACCAGCGGGATGCCATCGGACTGCTCGCAGGGCAGATGGCGGAACCCGATGCGTTGATCGATGCTCACCACCAGATCCGGCGCGATGCCATGTTCGCGCAGCGGGCGATACGCGGTATCGACACAGATGAACAGAGGCCGCTCGGCACGTTGGCGGATCGCCGCCAGACTTGCGAAATGCTGCTCCAGGCTCGGCCCGGTGGCAATCACATAGATTTCCCGCCCGGCGCAGCTACCGAACAGTTGCGCCACATCGGCATCGCCGAGCAACACCGGCAGGCATTCCTGCAAGCGCTGCTGGATCTGCGCTGACTGCGGATCGAACTCGCGGTTGTTGAACGTCAGGTGAATTTCATTGACCAGCCGATCACGGATCTTCGCATTAGCGTCATCGGCCAGCAGCAACTCGGCAGGCAGGGCGAAAAACGGCGTGAAGAAGTCAGCATGCTTATCGGCGTAAAACAACTCGACGCGCGGATCGTCCAGCCATTGGCGCTGATCGAGCAGTTGCAGCACCAGTGCGAATAGTGCGCCATTGAGGATATGCACGTACAAGCGCTCAAGACCGGTACGCTCGAGCAGTACACCGGGTAAATCGCCCAGGCCGGCGCCATAGACATGCAGCTGCGGTTTTTCCGGCAGGCTCGCCGCCTGTACCTGCGCCTCGTGCAGGCGGTCATGGCGACTGGTCAGTTGCACGCCATTGACGCCCAGCGTCGAGCCGAGCCCGTGCACCAGTTCGGCAGCAACGCTTGCGCTGTCCTCGCCCAGCAAGCGCTCGAACAGCGCCGGCCAGCGCCGCTGCAACACCTGGGCATTGGCTTGGAAAAACTCGCTCATGACGCCTCGCGCTCCGTATCAGGCAAAAAAATAGCGTTCAAGGTTAACCTTGAACGCTATTTTTGTATCCGCTGTTTTTGTGTCGATCAGGGACGATAGATGATCGCCGAACCCCACGACAGACCGACCCCGAAGCCGCTCAGCGCGACCCGCTGCCATTGCGAATCAAGCGCGTGTTTTTCCAGCAGCAACGGTATGCTCGACGACACGGTGTTGCCGGTCTCGACCATGTCCTTGATGAACTTCTCCGGCTCGCCTTCGAAACGTCGCGCCACGGCATCGACGATCGCCGCGCTGCCCTGGTGAATGCAGAACGCATCGATGTCATCGGACTTGAGGCCGGAATCATCAAGCAGCTCGTGCAAATGCGCCGGGACCTTGAGCAGGGCAAAGTTGAACACCTGACGCCCGTTCATGAAGAACACGCCGTCGGTGACTTTCAAATGCGGTGCGCCGGAACCGTCCGTGCCGAACTTGGCCTTGCCCAGCGCCCAGGTCGGATTCTCACCCATCCAGGTTGCGGTGGCCGCATCGCCGAACAGCATGGTGGTGTTGCGGTCTTCCGGGTCGACGATTTTCGAATACGGGTCAGCGGTGATCAGCAGGCCGTTTTTCAGGCCGGCGGCTTCCATGAAGCCTTTGATCGCGTAGATGCCGTAGACATAACCGGAGCAGCCCAGGGAAATGTCGAACGCCGCTACGTTGGTTGGCAGGCCCAGTTTGTCCTGCACGATCGCCGCGGTGTGCGGCAGGCCTTCTTCGTCGCCGTTCTGGGTGACGACGATCAGCGCGTCGATCGCTTCGCGCTTCAACTGCGGGTTGCTGGCAAACAGCGCATTGGCCGCTTCCACGCACAGGTCGGAGGTTTCCTGTTCAGCGTCTTTGCGCGGCAGGAATGCCGAGCCGATCTTGCCAAGGATGAATTCTTCATCCTTCTCGAATTTTGCACCTTGTGCGTAATTGTCCACGCCGGCTACAGGAACGTAGCTCGCAATGCTTTTTATGCCAATCATTACGGCTTCCCAATAAAAAACAGCCCAAGACCACCGCTCGCAAGGATTTCGAGGGGCGCCGACAAACAGCAAATGGCCGCCACAACGGGCAGCCACGGGGAGCGCTAAGGGCTATCACTGGAACCGCAATACGGGCCAGGCGCCATCTCCCCGATCAATACAATACAGTGAAGATGCGCGTTATGACTCGCAGGTCACGCTATTTAGCCGAATCGGTGCAGATCGGCTTATTCGAGCAGCGACCAGTCCAGCGGCGTACCGCGCTTGATCGGCGCGCGGGCGCGGCGGCCGAGTACGGCGTCGGTGTGCTTGGGCGGCAGACCTAGACCCGGGCGAATCGCGCGCAGATTGTCGCGACTGAAGGTGTCACCGGCGGCCATGTCGGCGGTGACATACAGCGAGCGCCGATACACCAGCGACTTGCGCTCGGCCTCGGTGACGCCGTAATGCACCTGGCCCATGGCTTGCCAGGCACGCTCGGTTTCCACCACCAGACTGGCCATTTCTGCCGGCTCCAGAGAAAAACTGGCGTCGACGCCACCGGCTGAACGGTCGAGGGTGAAATGTTTTTCAACCACTGTCGCCCCGAGCGCCACCGCCGCCACGGAAACACCGACGCCCATCGAATGATCGGACAGCCCGACCTGACAACCGAACAGCTCCCGCAGATGCGGGATCGTGCGTACGTTGCTGTTGAGCGGGGTCGCCGGATAGGTGCTGGTGCACTTGAGCAGCACCAGATCCTTGCAGCCGGCTTCGCGAGCGGCCCGCACGCTTTCATCCAGTTCGGCGATGCTGGCCATGCCAGTGGAAATGATCAGCGGCTTGCCAGTGGCCGCCACCCTACGAATCAGCGGCAGGTCGGTGTTTTCAAAACTGGCGATCTTGTAAGCCGGCACATCGAGGCTTTCGAGAAAATCCACCGCGCTGTCATCAAACGGCGTCGAGAACGCGAGCATCCCCAATTCTTTGGCCCGAGCAAAAATCGGCGCGTGCCATTCCCACGGCGTGTGGGCTTTTTCGTACAGCTCGTACAGCGAGGTGCCAGCCCACAGGCTGCCCGGATCCTTGATGAAGAATTCGCCTTCGGACAGATCCAGGGTCATGGTCTCGGCGGTATAGGTTTGCAGCTTCAAGGCATGCGCCCCGGCCCGGGCGGCGGCCTCGACGATTTGCAGGGCGAGCTCCAGCGACTGGTTATGGTTGCCGCTCATCTCGGCAATGATGAACGGCGGCGCATCGGCACCGATCGAGCGATTGCCAATCTTGAAGCTAGTCATGCGATTGATCCTTCAGAACACGGGTGAACACGCAGGCTTCCTGGCTGAAGCCGGCGTCACGAAACAGATTCAACGAGGGCGCGTTGTCCGGCAAAACCCGCGCGTTGATGGCTTGCAGTTGCGCCCAGTGCATCGTGACGAAAGCTTCGCCCCGCGCCAGCAGCGCCCTGCCCCAGCCCAGGCCGATGCGCCCCTCAAGCAGATACAGCGACACTTCAGCGTCAGACCCGCGCAGGTCATAACGCACCACACCGACGGCACCGTCGTCGGCCTCGGCAATCAACAACAGCCGCTGCGGGTTGCGCAGACTCGCCGTCAGCCAGTCCAGATGCTGCGGCCAGTCGATCACGCTGGAGTCCAGCGACCCGCGCCGCACCGCTTCGGCATTGCGCCCGTCGAACAGCAACTGCGCATCGTCCAGCGTTGCCGGACGCAATTTCAGCACCGCGCCGGCCAATGCTGCCGCAACACGCTCGGCGCCACGGCCATCGACCAGTTGCCGCGAACGTTCGGCCAGGCTCTGGCGCAAATAGAAATTGTTGCCGACGAAACCGACCGCATCGCGCAATTGCTCAACGCTGACTTGCTCACGGGCGCCGAGAAACACATGTGCGCCCGCAGCGGCCATGACTTCGCCGTTGGCCTGCTGGTTGTTCGACACCGCGATACAAATGGTCGGCAGGCCCAGCGCCGCACGTTCCCAACTGGTACCGCCGCCCGCGCCGATGAACAGATCGGCCTCGGTCATGCGCTGATAAAAGTCGCTGACAAAACTGTGCAAGCGCCAGTTCGGCCGCGTCTCGGCCAGCGCCTGCATTTGTGCCCACGCCGGGTTGTCGGCGCCGGCAACGAAGTCCACTTGCAGCTCGTTGAAATCGGCCAGGGCGAGCATCGCGTGATGGGTCTGCATCGCCGCATCGAAGCCGCCGAAGTTGACCAATACCCGGCGCGCCGTCGGTTTGATCTCGATTGCCGCGCAGTCGAATTCCTCGCGCAACATCGCATAACGCGGGCCGAGCAAGGTGCGGCATCCCGCCGGCAGCAGCGGCGCGTAGTTTTCGCTCAGACCCGAGAGATTCTGATTGAGTAACAGATCGACGCTGTAACGCCGGGTGGCCAGATCGTCCACCGCCGCGATGCGATGCGCCCAACGTCGCGCTGCGGTTTGCCAGTGATGGTCGAGGCCGTAATGGTCGACGATGATCCAGTCGAACTCCGCCTGCCCATCCAGCAATTGGCCCAGCGCATCAACGTCGAACTGCCACGGCAGCATCGATTCGATGGCCTGCAGCGGGTCCTCATCGCGATAGCGCTCGGGCAGCGCGAAGGTTTCGAAGCCTTCGGCATTCAAGGCATCCAGCCGATGCCCCGGCAACCGCCGACAGGCAAACGCAACATGGCTGCCCTGCTGGCGCAATACCCGCGCCAAAGTCAGACAGCGGGCGATGTGACCGCTGCCAATGGTCGGCGAGGCGTCAGCGCGAATCAGCACTCTCATGAAAGCTCTCCGCCGGCCTTGAGCGCCGCGTACAGGTATTCGGCGCGTTTGAAGTCTTCGGGCGTGTCGATGTCCTGGACCAGATAGCGCGGCAGAATCACCGGCAGGCTGGCCGGTGAATACAGCACATCACCGCGCAGCCATGCAGCGCTGCGTCCCCAATAGAACTGACCAGCATCCTGATACGCCTCGGGCAGATCCTGCGAGCGGGTATTGCGAAACTCGGGATACAACGCCGTCAAGGCGCCCTCCCCGTCTACGGTCAGCGCACGCTGCACCGGAAAAGCGAAATCGCAAACCGAGAACGCAAATGATCGATCAGGATGCTGCTCCAGCAGCTCGAAACCCTGACGCAGATAGCGTGCCTGCAACAGCGGTGCAGTGGCGTAAATGCAGCAGGCAAAATCGAAGGTCGGCAACTGCTCCAGCGCATGCGCAATAACCGCCGCCGTGCCGGTAAAGTCATCGGCCAGTGCTGCCGGACGCATGAACGGTACCTGCGCACCGTTCGCCCTCGCGACCTCGGCAATTTCGGCATCGTCGGTGCTGACCACGACCTGCTCGAACAAGCCTGAATCCAGCGCCGTGCGGATCGAGCGGGCAATCATCGGCACGCCATCGAACGGCAAGAGATTCTTGCGCGGGATTCGCTTGCTGCCGCCACGGGCGGGGATGATTGCGACGTTGCTCAAGAGCGTTTTTCCAACAGGAACCAAGTGATGTCGTCCGCCGGAAACTGCGGATCGCGGTGATAGACGAAGCCATAGTCGACCAGTTGCAGGTCAGCATAGCGGTCGAGCATTTCCCCGGCGAAATCACGCTTGAACAGCTTACCGCTGTTGCCGCGGTAAGCGATTTCCACCGGCGCGGGATTGTAATACTCGGCGATCAGGATGTAGCGCTGGCTCAGCTCGTACAACTGCGCGTAGGCGCGAGGCAATAGTTCAGGGGCCAGATGGATCAGCACGCCTTTGCTCAGGGTCAGATCGTAGCGACGTTCGGCAGGAAAATCGAACAACGAACCGTGCCAGATCTGCGCAATGTCCAGCGCCTGCGCCTGCACGCACGCGGTTTCGTTGATCTCGACCCCGAACAGTTCGCAACGCGGCAATAACTGACGCAGTGCCTGCAAATTGTTGCCGGCGTTGGTGCCCAGCTCCAGCAGACTGTCGACGCGACCCGCGCGGCTCAGCGCTTTGGCGAAAAAGCCAAGGTTGCCCGCCACCAGCGCCTGGCCGACGTTGCGCTCAACGTACTGGTTGCCGAATTCACCCTGCCAGAACCTTTCCTGCTCGCTCAGATCGCGCATGACACAGTCTCGTCCACCGCCGCAGCGGTCATTCTTCGGTCAGTCGGCGCAGTTGCTCGACTACATGATCCTGCTGCTCATCGCTCAGCAAGGGGTACAGCGGCAAGCTGATGGCTTGAGCGTAGTAGCGTTCAGCCTCGGGAAAATCCCCCTCGGCAAAACCCAGGTCCTGATAGTAAGGCTGCAAGTGCACCGGGATGTAGTGCAGATTCACGCCGATACCGGCGGCACGCAAACCGTCGAAGACCTGACGATGACTGAGGCTGATGCGCTCGGTCTGCAAGCGAATCACATACAAGTGCCAGGCAGACTCCGCCTCTTCCTGCAGGCTCGGCAACGTCACCGGCAAATACGCCAGCAAGCGATCATAGCGCGCCGCCAGTTCGCGGCGCCGGGCGACGAATTCGTCCAGTTTGCCCAGCTGTGACAGCCCCAGCGCCGCTTGCAGGTCAGTAATCCGATAGTTGAAGCCCAGCTCGATTTGCTGGTAGTACCAGGGCCCGTGACTGGGCTCGGTCATCTGCTGCGCATCACGGGTCATGCCGTGACTGCGCAGGCGTTGCAGACGCTCGGCCAGGTGCGGGCGATTGGTCAGGACCATGCCGCCCTCGGCGCTGGTGATGATTTTTACCGGATGGAAACTGAACACCGTCATCGCGGCAAATTCGCCGCACCCGACCGGGCGCCCGGCATAGCTCGCGCCGACCGCGTGCGAGGCGTCCTCGATCACGGTGAAGTTATAGCGCTGCGCCAGTTCGGCGATGCGCCGCATGTCACAGCTCTGTCCCGAGAACGCCACCGCGACCAGCACTTTCGGCAACGTGCCGTCGCGCTCGGCCTGTTCCAGCTTCGTAGCAAGAACCACCGCGTCGAGGTTCCAGGTCAGCGGATCGATGTCGACGAAATCCACCTCGGCGCCGCAATAGCGCCCGCAGTTGGCCGAGGCGAGAAAGGTGTTCGGCGTGGTCCACAAACGATCGCCCGGCCCCAGCCCCGCCGCCAGACAAGCGATGTGCAGCGCCGCGGTGGCGTTGCACACCGCCACGGCGAAATCGGCCTGGCAACGCGCGGCCATCGCCTGCTCGAAGCGTTCGATGGTCGGGCCTTGGGTCAGCCAGTCCGATTGCAGCACCGCGACCACTGCATCAATGTCCGCCTGATCGAGGCTTTGCCGACCGTAGGGGATCATGCCGAGAGTTTCGCGTGCAGGTCGGCGATCTGCCCGACCGAAAGGAACTGCGGGTTGGTGTCGGAGCGGTACTCGAAATCTTCGCTCACCGCGCGCCCACGCTCGCCGAGTTTGTCGACGGCAAAATCGACATCGACGCTGGTAAAGCGAATCGACGGCTGGATGGTGTAGTGATCCTCGAACTCCAGGGTCATGCGCGCATCGTCCAGCGGCACCATCAGCTCATGCAGCTTTTCGCCGGGACGGATGCCGACGTTTTTGTGTGGCAAATGCTCGGCCATGCCGCGCGCCAGATCGACGATGCGGATCGACGGAATCTTCGGCACGAACACTTCGCCGCCGTGCATCCGCGCGAAGCTGTCGAGCACGAATTGCACGCCGTGATCGAGGGTGATCCAGAACCGGGTCATGCGCTCGTCGGTGATCGGCAGCTCCTGCGCGCCATCGGCGATCAGCTTGCTGAAGAATGGCACGACCGAGCCGCGCGAGCCGGCAACGTTGCCGTAACGCACCACGGCGAATCGGGTCTGCTGCTCGCCGGCAATGTTGTTGGCAGCGACGAACAGTTTGTCCGAAAGCAACTTGGTCGCGCCGTACAGATTGATCGGGCTGGCCGCCTTGTCGGTAGACAACGCGACGACTTTCTTCACGCCATTGTCGATGGCAGCGGCGATGATGTTTTCTGCGCCGTTGACGTTGGTGCGAATGCATTCGGTCGGGTTGTATTCCGCCGCCGGTACTTGCTTGAGCGCCGCGGCATGCACCACGTAGTCGATACCGCGCATGGCCTGACGCAAGCGATCGGCGTCGCGCACGTCACCGATGAAATAGCGCATGCACGGCGCGTTGAAGGTCTGTTGCATCTCGTACTGTTTCAGCTCGTCACGCGAGAACACCACCACGCGCTTGGGCTGGTATTGCTCCAGCAAGCGACGGATGAAGTTGCGCCCGAACGAGCCGGTGCCGCCGGAGATGAAGATCGATTTACCGTTGAACATGTTCTGATTCCTGTCCGGCGAGCTTAAGCGAGCAACTGTGCCCAGTTGATCGGGGCACTTTCGCCCAGGGTGAAACCTTTGCCGGTCAGGGCCAGGTTGGCGTTGTAGGCCGGGTCGTGCGCGAAGGCGTCGGGCCATTTTTCACGCAGCGTCGCCAGTGCCGCTGGCTTTTGTGCCAGCTCGCCGTTGTGCAGCACTTGCACCAGCGGCGTCCACAGGATGAGGTAACCGGCCTGACCGGCCTTGAGGCACAGGTCGACATCGGCGAAACCTTCAGCAAACGTCGCTTCATCCAGCCCGCCCAAGGCGCTGTACAGTTCTTTGCGCACCATCATGCAGACCTTGGAGACGGCCGAATAATTTTGCTCGGCGACCAGACGCTGCATGTAACCCTCGGCCTTGTGTTTCTCGCCGATGAAGGGCGAACCCACGCCATCGTTCAGACCCAGGATCAAACCGGCGTGCGAGACCTTGCCGTCGCGATCGACCAGCTTGGCACCGACGATCCCGACTTCCGGGCGCTGGGCGTGATTGAGCAGCGAATCGATCCAGTTCGGGTTGACCACTTCACTGTCAGCGGCCAGCAATACCAGATAATCACCCTGGGCCTGCTCGCTGGCGGCGTTGTACAACGCGACCTCGCTCAGTGGCTGATCGGCACGCAATACATTGACCCTGGCATGACGCAGCGTGCCCAGCCAGTCATTGACCTGCGCCGACTGCCGGGCGTCAGCCGCCAGCAATACTTCGTAGCGGCTGTAACGGGTTCGCAGCAGCACGCCTTCCAGGCAACGACGCAGCGCCGGCAAATCATCGATGACCGGCACAATGATCGAAACCAGTGGCTGCTCGGTGTGGCGATAATCGACCTGCCAGGTGCCCGGCGTCTGCGAAGTAACCTTGGCCTTGTAGCCGCGATTGCCGAGATGGCGCAGCAATGCCAGGCGTTCGTGGGTGTTTTCCTCCAGCGGCGCCCGCTCGGTGATCAACAGCGGCTCGTCGAGATGCGCGAGGCCGTCGAGGCCACCCTGCTCGATGATGCGCAACAACAGATCGAATTCCAGCGCCTTGCTGAAATCGGCCTGATAGCCGCCGACCTCGAGCAGCACCTGGCGACGGATCAACCAATGGCGCGCCATCAGTGACGGCACGCTTTGCAGCAGATCCAGATTGAAACCGGGGCGGAACACGTCGACCAGCGCACCGTTTTCCTTGCGCTGGATTTCATCGGTGGCGACAGCACGCACACCTTGGGCACCCATCAGTTCAAGGCTGGCGCGCAACAGGCCGGTGGCGGTGAACTCATCACCGGCCTGAGCCAACATCAACCAGTCGCTCGGCGACTGCTGAGCGCTCTGGTTGAGTTTGTCGACGAGATTGCCGGGCGTGACACGGACAAAGTGCAAGGTGTTCTGCGCAGTGGTCGCTGCCGGCGCTTCACCGGTGGTGAACACGACAATCCTGAATGCTTTGCAGTGCCCCTCGACCAGGCTGTCGAGCGACACCTGCAACTTGTCGATGTCGTTGTCCAGATCAAGCAGGAAGATACCGAACTGCGGGCCACCCCCTTCAGCAGCCACGTGCTGGCGGATCGACTCGAGCTGCTCGATGGCCGGTGCGCGTGCAGCCAGCCAATTCAACAAACGTCCCGATTGCATCTTGTCGAACGTGCGCTGATGATCATCGACCGTCAGCGCCTCGAGGCGGGCGATCCATTCATGCATTTGCGCCGCCGTCTCGTCACCGAGCACTTGCATTTGCGCGGCCAGACGCTTGGCAACGACCTGATTGAACGCATTCAGATCATGCGCCTGCCACAACCGGTCGATCACACTCTCCGGCGTATCGTTATTGCGCGCCTGCAGCAGATGCGCCTGACGCGTCCATACGCCTTCCAGCCCTTCCAGCTGAAGGCGACCCGCCGGCAGGGTGTGCAGCATGAATTCGAACTGCTCCAGAAGATCGAAAAACGCCTGGTTGTAGAACGGCATCTCGACGTACTGCAGTGGGCCGAAACGCCGATCTGGCCGGCGCAATTGCTGATTCCAGGTCGACTCGAAAATCAGCTCGGCAGTCAACGCCCGACCGACCGCAAGACTCTCGGCCATCGCCGCAAAGCTCTCCAGAGCAAATGCCTTGGCCTGCCCTGCATCGAGGTTTTGAATACCGGTAGGCAGCGAGACGAGGAAATCGGCGAACGCCTCTCGTTCGGCGACCGACCTGGCATCGAGATAGGTCAGCGAGTGATATACATCGGTATTGTGTTCGGACACACCGTAGTTGATCTCGCGCACCACATAAGGAATTGGCAGGATCCGTGCCTTGGCGCTGGCCAGCAGGAAGTACACGTGACCGATTTCCTGCCATTGAAAATTGGTCCCCGGCGGCAATGCCGAGTGCCAGGTTTTCATCAGATCGGTACGGGTCACGGCGTAAAACGGCGGGATGTACTGACTCATGTAGTCAATGACGCGGTCCTGCGCGCGCTCGGATGAATAGTCTTCCTGAACCTTCTTGTCGCGGCGGTAGTAGTTCACGCCATCGGCCTTCGCCAGGTACATAAGGCAATAGCCATGGCACATGCCATAGTCACGATTGGCCTGGAGAAAGCCGACAGACTCGCAGAGCGAATCGAACACGATGAAGTCGTCATCCGCCGCCAGCACCATATAGGGCGTGGTCAGTTGCTCGACGCCATAGGCCAGTTTGGCCTGCATGCCCCAATAGGCGAATTGCGGCACGTGATGATAATCGACGGCGGAGAAATCGCCTTCCGGCCGTTCCGGCGAGGAGTCCAGCACCATGATGCGGCAGGGCAAGCTGCTGTAGTACTTCACCGCACGGCGCAGAAACGCCGGCCGGTTGTGAGTAATCAGCACCACCGTCAACAACTCGCTGAGCGGTAGCGTCAGTTCAGAACTGTACTTGCCTTGCATAACTTCTCTCCACAACCGGCGACTCGCCGAGATAACGCTTTGGGGATGTTGCGAATTAACGAACGCGACGCAGATAGCCGTCCGGCGCCACGGTGATCAGCAGCTTGTTCTGCAACTGCTGGTCGATCTCGAAATCCTGGTTTTCTTCCAGGTATTTCCACACGGCGGTTTTCGGGTTGTCACCCGGGCCCCACGGGCGATCCGGGAAGAAATCGGCCGGCATGTCTTCGACCACGGTGTCCATCACCACGCAATAGCTGTCGACCGACACCAGCGGTGCGTAGAGACGCAGCTCTTCGAGGACGTGATCGTGGGTGTGGTTGGAGTCCAGCACCAGAATGACTTTCTTGCCCTTGGCCGCCGCTTGCACCTGGGCGGCGATGCCTGCATCGATGCTCGAGCCTTCGATCATCTTGATGCGCTTGGCCATCGGGTGGCTTTCGATCGCTTCGCGGTTGTGCGCACGGATATCCAGGTCGATGCCCAGCACCTCGCCGTGGCCTTGCAGTTCCAGCAACGAGGCGTAGTAGATGATCGAACCGCCGTGAGCGATGCCGCACTCGATGACCAGATCCGGTTTGACCTGCCAGATGATCTCTTGCATGGCCATCATGTCTTGCGGCAACTGGATGATCGGGCGGCCCATCCACGAGAAGTGGTAGCTGTATTTGTGCCTGGCCGATTCGTTGAAGAAATCGCGGGCCAGGCCGGTCAGTTTCGGGTTGTCACCCTGCTGGGCGATCTGCTCGCGGCACTCGGCTTCGAAGGCTTGGTTGATGCTGTTGTCGGTCATGTTGGTCATCTCAAGGGTCACTGGAACGAAGCGCTGTCGACGGCGTGATAGACGTAGCGTCCACCGGTCATCCGCTTGATCTCTTCGAGGTAATTGGAATTCATCACAAACAGGTTGGCGCCTTCGGGCAGCGTATCCATCGCCTCTTGCGGCGACGACACCCGCGCACCGCTCAACGGCAGATAACGCCCCTGCTTGGCCGGGTTGATATCGACCACGCGGTCCACCGCCACCCCGGCACGTTGCAGGAACAGCGAATAGATCACGCCTTTGGACGAAGCGCCCCAGATCGCCGAGCCCTGCTCGGGGGCGGATTGAATGATCTGCACGGCGCGGTCGAGGCTGGCGGTGAAGCCATCCGGCAACGTCAGGCGCGGCACCGGTTGTTCCGGGGCGAGGCGCAACGTCGCCAGGTCAGCGACGATGTACAGGTATTGGCCACCGAACAGATGGCCAGCCTCATGGACGGTGCCGAACAGACGGCGCAGGTCATCGAGGCGGAAGTAATTGACGTGCTCATAGAACAGGTCGAACCAGGCCTTGTGTTCGAGAATCCAGTCGAAGCACGGCACTTCGATGTAGATCTGCCCGCCCTGATTGGCCTCGGCGATCACGGCGAGGAAGCTCACCGGGTCCTGGATATGCTCCAGCACATGGCGCAGAACGATCGCATCGGCGGCCAGCCCCAGGCCGCGGGTAAACGGCGCCTTGATCACGTCGGCATTTTCGCCTTCGTAAGCCGGGTCGATGCCGGTGATCGAGTAGCCCAGGCCCTTGAGCAGTTCGAGGAAATAGCCCTTGCCGCAGCCGACCTCGATCAGTTCCTGGCCCTTGAAGTGCCTGGCGATAATGCCTTCGACGTCATTCAAGTGCTTCTGGAACTGGCCGGAATGCGCCTGCTCGTTCTGGTAATCGGCGTCGTAGCTGAGCTTGTCGGCATCGAACGCAGCATTGAAGATCAGACCGCTGCGCGCGTCCTGTACCAACAGCATGTCGGCACTCGCCGACGCCTGCGCCGATGCTGCGTCAGCGAAGGTACGGTTCTGCAACACCGGCAGGTCGGTGACCCGATACAACTCGTGCCTCATTGCGGCTCTCCCAGTAACTGTTGCAAGCGCTCGGTCACCGCCCAGAACGCCAGCGGTTCGTGGCTCGGATAGGGGTAATGGCCGAGGTTCAATTGGATCGTCGCGCCGCGTTCGCGCAGACGCTGCTCAACCAACGAGCGCACCGACACTGCTTGGCCACTGGCGCAATTGATTACGCCATTGAAATCGTGTTTTTGCAGGATCGCGGCGAGGTAACCGGCCGCGTTTTCAATCGGCAGAAAATCGCGCAACTGCTCACCGGCCGACATGTTGAATGACGCATCACCGGCATCGATCGCCCGGTCCAGCGCCGCGAGCAGGCTGTTGGGGTTCTGCCCTTCGCCGTGCAGATAGAACAACCGCGCCCATTGCAGGGTGAACGGCCGTTCCTGCTGCAGACTCTGCAGAAACAGGTGCAGCGTATGTTTGGCCAGACCGTACGGATTACTCGGGCGTGGCTCGGTTGTTTCACTGAGCGGGCCGCTTTGCATGCCATATTCGAAGCAGGTACCGGTGACCAGCACCTGCTTTACGCCGGCCTCGACCGCGCTTTTGATAAAGCGATAATCGGCCATCAGGTTGTGCTCGAAATGAAACAGCGCCCGATAGTTCGGCAAACCCGGCCAGGCCAGATGCGCCAGGGCATCGATGCCAGCGGTCAACGCGCCGACATCAAGGTCAGCAGCATGAATATCCGCGGCAATGAACTCGACGTCGTTGATCCACGGCATGCCTTGCGCGGTTTGCGCATTGCGCGCCACCGCGCGTACTTCGCAGCCGCGTGCCAGCAACGCGGCAACCAGATGCCGACCGACAAAACCCGTGGCGCCCGTGACCAAAACCTTCACAGCACTTTCAACTCAGGCACGGCGATCACGAAGTGCCCGTCCCACTGACGCACCTGCGCCAGTTGCTGACTGACTTCATGCAGCAGGTTCCACGGCAGCACCAGCACGTAATCCGGCTTATCGATATCGATCTGCGTAGGCGCCACGATCGGAATGCGGCTGCCCGGCAGGAATTTGCCCTGTTTGTGCGGGTTGGCGTCCGCGACCCAGGCGAGCAGGTCCGGCTTGACCCCGGCGTAGTTGAGCAAGGTATTGCCCTTGGCCGCCGCGCCGTAACCGACCACCCGCTTGCCATCGGCCTTGGCCTGTAACAGAAAGCGCAGCAGTTCATGTTTGATGCGTTCAGCGGCGGGCGCGAGCGTCGCGTAGTACTCAGCGGTTTTCACCCCGGCATCGAGTTCGGCTTGCAATTGTTGCTGAACGGCCGGTTGTACCGCCCGGCGTTCGCCATCCTTGCGCTGCACGAACACCCGCAGCGAGCCGCCATGAGTGCTCAACTGGCTGACGTCGAAAACTTCCAGGCCATTGCGCTCGCACAACATCTGCACGGCGGTCAGCGACAGGTAGGAATAGTGCTCGTGATACAGCGTGTCGAACTGCGCACCGGCCATCAGCGTCAGCAGTTGCGGAAATTCGAAGGTGGCGACGCCGCCCGGCTTGAGCAACGTGGCAAATCCGCCGAGGAAATCGTTGATATCCGGCACATGGGCAAGCACGTTGTTGGCCGCCATGAGGTCGGCGCCCCAGCCTTCGCTTTGCAGCTGCGCGGCGGTGTCGCGACCGAAGAACAGCTCACGAATCTCCAGGCCCTTCTCGCGTGCCGCCTGCGCGGTGCTGCGGGTTGGCTCGACGCCCAGGCAGGCAATGCCGCGCGCGGCGACGTATTGCAACAAATAGCCGTCGTTGGCGGCGACTTCGACTACGCGGCTGTCAGCGTTGAGGCCGAAGCGCTCGACCATCTCGGCGACATAGCGTTCGGCGTGGGCCAGCCAGGTGCTGGAGAACGAACTGAAATAGGCGTACTCGGCGTCGAACAGGCTGTCGGCGCGGGTGTAATCCTCGGTCTGTACCAGCCAGCATTGCTGACATACCGCGACCTTGAGCGGCACCCATTGCTCAGCCTGTTCCAGGCGATCGGCATGTACATAGGCGTTGGACGGTGGCGAGGTACCGAGGTCGATCAGCGGCAGGCTCAGCGGTGCAGCGCACCCACGGCAGTTCATAGACGCACTCCAGCAAAGTGTTGATCGAGCGCGGGATGGCTGGAATCACGCGCTGACAAATTATTGACAGGCAATGGCCAGGCAATCGCCAGCCGCGGATCGTTTACCGACAGTCCGCCTTCATGCTCCGGCGCGTAATCGGCGCTGTGCAGGTAAAGCAGTTCGGCGTCTTCGCTGAGGGTCTGGAAGCCGTGGGCGAAGCCAGCCGGGATCAGCAGGCTGCGACCGTCGCCAGCCTTGAGATGCTCGGCGTGCCATTGCAAGAAGGTTTCCGAGTCAGGACGCAGATCCACCGCGACATCCCAGATTTCACCGCGCAGGCAAGTGATCAGTTTGGCTTCCGGAGCGTTGGCATTCTGATAATGCAGCCCACGCACACTGCCCTGCTCGCGCGTGCAGGAATGATTGATCTGGCGGATGTGGAACGCACTGCCGAACGCACTCAGACTGCCCTCGCAGAACAACCGGGCGAAGTGCCCGCGCTGATCTTCGAAGCGCTTGTGCTGGACGCTGAACAGCCCGGCCAATGGCAACGCCTTCAGGGAGAACTCGCTCACAGCGCGCCTCGGTACAGGTTCAGTTGCCCAAGGGTGACGGCGCGCATGTCATCGCCGTTCTGCCACGCCAGATGCCAGTCGAGGGTCTGGGCCAGGCATTGCTGCAAGGTCCAGCGTGGCTGCCAGCCGAGCAACTGGCGGGCGCGACTGCTGTCCAGACGCAGCAGGCCGGCTTCATGCAGTTCGCTTTTTTCGATGCGCAAACCAGGTGCCTGCGGCCAGCGGCTGGCGAGCAATTCTACGACTTCGCCGACGCTGCACATGTCCGCCTCACCGGGGCCGAAGTTCCATGCGCCGGCGTACTCCGGGCCTTGCTCATAAAGACCTGCGGCCAACTGCAGGTAACCGGCCAGCGGTTCAAGGGCGTGCTGCCATGGGCGCACCGCTTGCGGGTAACGCAGGGTCACCGGCTCGTCTGCGCTCCAGGCTTTGAGTACGTCGGGAATCAGGCGCTCCGGGGCAAAATCACCACCGCCCAGCACGTTGCCAGCGCGTGCGGTAGCCAAGGCCAGACCGTGCTCGGCATGTTTGTCCGCCGGGAAAAACGACGCGGCATAGGACTGCGCCAACAGCTCGCAACAAGCCTTGCTGCTGCTGTACGGGTCGTGGCCACCGAGGGCTTCGTCTTCACGGTACGGCCACAGCCATTCTTTGTTGGCGTAGACCTTGTCGGTGGTCACCAGCACGCAGGCGCGCACGCCACCGATCTGACGAATCGCTTCGAGCAGGTTCAGCGTGCCCATGACATTGCTGGAATAAGTGCCGAGTGGATCGCGATAGCCTTCACGCACCAATGGCTGCGCGGCCAGATGCAGAACTATCTCCGGCTCGGTGTCGGCAATGATTTCCAGCAAGGCGCCGAGATCACGCAGGTCGCCGCGCTGATCGTTGATACCCTCGCTGACCCGCGCTAGTTCGAACAGGCTCGGCTCGGTCGACGGGTCCAGCGAAAAGCCGCTGACTTGCGCGCCGAGGCTTTGCAGCCACAGGGTCAGCCAGCTGCCTTTGAAGCCGGTGTGTCCGGTGACGAGAACGCGTTTGCCGCGCCAGAAATCCGCACTCAGGCCCATTGCTTCCATGGGGCCTCCCCGCTCTGCCACAGTGCTTCGAGATGATTCTTGTCGCGCAGGGTGTCCATCGGGTGCCAGAAACCTTCGTGTTCGAAGGCTTTCAACTGTTCGTCCGCAGCCAGACGCGCCAACGGCTCGGCTTCCCAGGTGGTGGCGTCATCGGCGATGTATGGCAGCACCTTAGGCGAAAGCACGAAGAAGCCGCCGTTGATCCAGCCGCCATCGCCGCGCGGTTTTTCGGTGAAGCCCAGCACTTGATCGCCTTGACGCTCAAGGGCGCCGTAACGGCCCGGCGGCTGCACGGCAGTGACGGTCGCCAGACGCCCGTGGGCTTTGTGGTAGTCGACCAGTTGAGCAATGTTGATATCGGAAACGCCATCGCCGTAGGTGAAGCAGAACGCCTCTTCATCCTGCAGATAACGGCCGGCGCGCAACAGACGGCCGCCGGTCATGGTTTCCTCACCGGTGTCGATCAGGGTAACGCTCCACGGCTCGCTGTAGTTCTGGTGCACGTCCATGCGGTTTTCGCGCATGTTGAAGGTGACGTCGGAGGTATGCAGGAAGTAATTGGCGAAGAAGTCCTTGATCGCATAACCCTTGTAGCCCAGGCAAATGACGAAGTCGTGGATTCCATGGGCGGAATACTGCTTCATGATGTGCCAGAGAATTGGCTTGCCGCCGATCTCGATCATCGGCTTGGGCTTGAGGTGCGACTCTTCGCTGATGCGCGTACCGAGGCCACCCGCCAAAATTACTGCCTTCATCGTCTCCCCTCTTGTTCTTCACCGGGCTGCGCATGGCTTTGTTGAGCATTGCGGGCCTCGCGGCGACACCTTTTGCCGTTCCGGGCGCAGGTGAAATAACCGCGAGCGCTCGTTTTATGGCGATTTGAGGGGGACTTGCAGGAAACGCGCCAGCTCCAAAATCATTGACAACGAGGAACACCAGCCGGAGCAAAAAATCAAAAGCCCCTCACCCTAGCCCTCTCCCGGAGGGAGAGGGGACTGACCGAGGTGGATGCGAGAGGTACGCCGACTGAGATACCGAGTCGAACTCAGGTTTTGAACAGCTCACAAATCGGCTCCCTCTCCTCGGGGAGTGTATGTACCGGAGACATGGTGGACACATGTTCGGAGACATAGTGGACGGTTTTAGATCTTCTTACCTGCCGTCACGATCTGCAAGTTCAAGTCGATTCGGGCGATACGATGTCCACTCCAGTAGACATCGTGGATGCCGTCCTCCGTCGTCTCCCTGATCGCTATGCACCTGCCATAAAAAGCCTTTCCGATCTTGTATTCCCGATTCCTCCAGAAGATTTCGCCTCCCACCTGTACCTTCCTGACCACATCTGCGTCGTTGTACTCCGGTTCCGCCGGTCGCTCCTGATATTCCCGTGGGCTGCCACTGTAACGAGCCGCCGGCACCGCCATGCCCAGCGCCTGATGAGGGCGTTTCTGGTTGTAGATGTCGCGCCAGGTATCAAACGCCCGTTGTGCGTCGTCGAGATCGGTGAAAAACCGGCCTTGCAGGACTTCATTTTTCAGGCTGCGGTGGAAGCGCTCCAGTTTTCCCTGAGTCTGCGGATGATAAGGCCGGGAGTGACCGACCTTAATGCCTTGGCTCATCAGCCAGACTTCCAGCGCAGTATAAACGCCAGTCTGATCGCCCCATGGCGAGCCGTTGTCCATCGTCATGCGCAACGGCAGACCGTAGCGTCGAAACGTCCGGATTAGATGGTCTTGTACAGTTTGGCGCTGCTCATTGGCACATGCGGCAATGCACAGCGAAAAGCGTGAGTGGTCGTCCAGTATTGTGAATGGATGGCAGCGTCCGTGGCTCAGACTGAAATGTCCCTTGAAGTCGATCTGCCATAGATCGTTAGGCGCTTCGTGCTCAAAGCGGATAAATGGTTTGATCTCGGTAGCCTTTGGATCAACACGCGAATGACGCTGCAAAACCGCATGCACAGTGCTGACAGAGGGCATCACAGCGCCTTCATCTTCCAGCACGCGCTTGAGCTTGCGGGCACCCCAGGCGTCGTATTGCTGACTCATGGTCAGAATCTGCTGCTCAACCTCATCAGCACAACGTTTCGGTGATGTTTTCGGTCGACGGGACTGATCGTGCAACCCCTCTACACCTGATATTTCAAACCTGTTGAGCCATTTGTAGGCAGTACTTGGGCTGATATTGAATCGACGGCAAAGCTGCCGAACATTCGCTCCTTCTTGCCGAGCCAAATGCACAAACTCTGTACGAAGTTGCATGGTGGATGCCTCTTGCCAGGACACAGGTCATCTCCTTGATGATGAGCAATGTGCCTATTAAAAAGTGTCCACCATGTCTCCGAACACCTGTCCACCATGTGTCCGGTACATACAGGGAGAGGGCTGGGGTGAGGGGCAGCCACACCACAAATCAAAAGCCATGCGACGCTTTTCACCACTCAACAATGAGCGCCAGCTCGAGTGCTCTTGATCTTGCGTCACCGGCGACATCGGAAGGCTGAGTGGAGGGATTGATCCGGGCGTGGGAGCGCAGCGACCGTCTGGCGTAGCCAGACACAGCGGACGTAGGTCAGCGCAGCAAACCGTAGCCGCTGCGCCCGGATCGATCCCGGAGCGAAGGGACCCGAGCCTGCGAGGGCCGAACGCAGGAGCAAGCGTTTTGGGTTACCTTTTTGGCGTTTGAAAAAGGTGACTCGCCGTAAGGGCGAAACCGCCATAAGCCACACCCGAAGCAACGGATATTCACCCAAAACACCAAGAGCCTGGTCGGCCCAGAGGCCGCCAAGGCCAAAACAAAAAAAGGGACGAACCCAAAGATTCGTCCCTCCTTCTCAAAGCCCCCGACAACTACCCGAACATGGCAAACCCATCACCACCCGCAGGCAGTTCAAAGACCTGACCATCAGCCGTCTGAACATGCTCGATAGTCGCAAACCCCGCATACCAGTCCACCAGCCGCACACCACTGTCCGGCACGCCACTGCTACCGTCATTGGCACTGTGCAGATAAACGTCATCGCCTACACGGGTCACGCTCAACTGACTGGCGTCAGCGATCGTGTTCAGAATCAGCGTGTCATTGGCATCCAGCCCTTCATCCTTGATCGTCACCAACGCAGACGTGTTCACCACATAGGTATCATCGCCCTGCTCGCCAAACCCGCTGCCGCCCACGCTCGACGGGCCGGTGCCGTTGAAGATCAACACGTCATTCCCCTGCCCACCATAGGCCACGCCTCGTCCAAGGGTAATGTAGTCATTGCCTTCATCGCCACTGACCCAGGTAAACAGACCGTCGCGCGCAGCGATGATGACGTCATCGCCCAAGCCACCGAACAAGGTGTCGGACTGCCCGGCTGCATCGAGACCGGATGCCAGACCACCGTAGATATGGTCGTTGCCATCGCCACCCTGAATCTGGTCGTCACCACCACCGCCTTCAAGGACGTTGTCGCCCCACTCACCCTCCAGGACATCATTGAACTGGCTGCCGCGCAGGCCTTCGATGTCGATGTAGACGTCATGGAAGGCGATACCGCTCTGCGCCCCCCAATTCAGCGAGGCGCTCAAGCCTTCAGCGCTGTCGTCATAGCTGACGATGTCGATACCGGCGCCACCTTCAAAGTTATCGGCCCCCGCCCCGCCCAGCAGCACATCGTTCCCGGCCCCGGAAACTATCGTATTGTTCTCGTCATTGCCGTAACCGGTGAAATCGCTGCTGCCGGTATAGGTCAACCGCTCAACGAACGCACTCAGCTTCAACTCGGAGAGGCTGGTGTACACATGATCGGTACCGCCCATGAAGCTGTCGTCTTCTTCGACAGTCACGCCGGTGCTGTTGATCGTATAAACGTCATCACCGATACCGCCAGCCACCTTCACACCACTGGCGTTGACGACAAAACGATCGGCGCCTGAGGTACCGATAACCTCTTCCACGTTGAGCAGCGTGTCACCTGCAAGGTTGCTGCCATTGCCGATCACGACATTGGCCACGTCGAAGGCGTAGCGGTAATTCACAGTGTCGTAGCCCTGCGCACCATCGATACTCATCGAGTCCTTGTGACGATAAATCACATCATCGAAGCCCGAGCCCTGAAGCGCTTCGATGCCGGTGAAAATATCGCCATAGGCGATGGTCAGGCCGTCGTAGTTGGCGAAGTCTTCGACTCGCACCCCTTCAAGGCTGTCGCTGTAGCTGACGGTGTCGTAACCGTCCCCCCCGACAAAATGATCGGCACCATCACCACCCCACAGCCAGTCGTTACCGGCACCCGCGATGATCTCGTTGTCGGTGTCACTGCCGTAAGCCTTGAAATCACCGGTACCGGTGAAGGTCAGCTTCTCGACGAAGCCAGCCATCTTGATGCTGTTGAGGCTGGTGCGCAGTTCGTCATAGCCACCCCAGTCTTCCTCGACGATGGTCACGTCTTCGGCGCTGACGATGTAGACATCGTCACCGCTGCTGCCTTCCAGCGTCACGCCGGCTACCGAACTGCTGAACGTATCGTTGGAAAAGGTGCCGACGATCTTCTCAACGGACACCAGCGTATCGAGCTTGCCGTCGGGGCCGGTGACGGTGGTCGCACCCTCGGCCTGTTCGACGTTGATTCCTGAGGTTATTGCGTAGTAATTCGCCGTGTCGAAGCCGTCACCGCCATCAAGCTCATCCGATCCCGTACTTGCCAGCAGGACATCATCCGACTCCAGTCCATAGAGTTGGTCATTGCTGTCGGTGCCCAGCAGGACGTCCGCTTCACTCGTTCCATTCACGACTGTCATCACATCTTCCTTGCGTTGTTGTTGAAACCGGATCCGTCAGTGCGGGCATTGCCTGTCCAGCGCGCATTCCCTCGCCTGATCGACTCGAACAAATCGTTGATTCTGTAAAAAAGGCGACCCGAGAGATCGCCTTTCAATGAAGCCTTGCGACAGATCAATCCGCCAGCCAGCCGTATTCCCAGTGCCGCAGGTTATCGCCGCGCAGCACGTAGTCACGCAGCACCACCTCACGCAATTCATCGCCCATGCGATAGCTGGCATCCGGGTCAGCCAGATGCATGCGGATCGCCTGCAGCCATTCATCGGTCGTGTTGGTCTTGACCCGGGTGCACGGCAAGTAACCGCGATAGGCCTCGGTGTCGGTGCAGACCACCGGATAGCCGCAGGCGCCGTATTCCAGCAGGCGCAGGTTGCTCTTGCAGTCGTTGAAGATGTGAAACTCCAGCGGTGCCAGAGCCAGATCAAGGTTCAGGCTGGCCAGTTTTGCCGGATACACATCCAGCGGGATCACACCGTGAAATTCGTGCATGTACGGCAGCAAGTCATCCGGGCACATGCCGAAGAACACCCAGTCGACTTCGTTGGCCAGTTCGCGCACCACCTCGGCAATCACCGCCAGATCGCCATGGTGACTGGTGCCGCCGCCCCAACCGACACGCGGTTTTTTCGAGGTGCGGCGCTGGCTGCGCAGGTGCCCCCACAGATCCTTGGCCAACATGTTCGGCACCACGCGAATGTCGTGATGCATGTCCGACAGCGCGTTGGCCAGGGGCGCGGTAGAGACCACCACGCGATCGCACAGGCCGATCGCCCGGCGCACCATACGCTCCATGTCCGACTTGCCCGGCATATTGCGAATGTGCGCATTGCGATGGGGAACATCGATCACATAGTCGTCGAGCTCGAAAATCCGTCGGGCATTGAAGAATTTCTTCAGCGGCGGGATTTCATCGATGGCGTGCTCCGAGTAGCGCCCCTGCAGGACGATCACATCGGGCGCCTGGCGTTCGATATCAATGATCGACGGCAAGCCGTAACAGATGCGCCCTTCCACGCGGTTGGCTGCTTCCAGCTCGATCAGTGGCTGGCTCATACGGTAATGGCCGATGGCAGAGGCGTTGATCGGAACCGCGAGCACGTTCGGCAGTTGTGCCTTGGAGAAGGCTCTCCAGCCGGTACGCAGGCCTGGTTCGAGACTGAAGTTGGTGGCGCCTACGCCCTGCAACGTCAGGTTGACGTTATAGGCCGGATCGCGCGCAACCAGTGGCAGCCAGCGCTGATAAAAGGTGTCCTTTTCCTCGGCGTGCTGCGCTTCCTCTGCCGGCGTCGCCGCCGTACCTGGCCGCGCGCCCACCGCCAGTACGGCGTGCGGGTTCATCACCACCAGATAACCGTCGCGGCCAATGCGCAGACACAGATCCACGACATTGAGCGTTTGCTTGAAATCCTGCTCGTCCAGGCCGCCGGCCGCTTCGAATACCGATTTGCGAATCACCAGGCAATCGCCACCGACCGCGCTCAGGTCATGCACAGCCTGCAGCCGGTGCATATACCCATCCGACTGCATCGGCTGGCCGTAGAACGGCAGACCCGCCGGCCCGTTCAGACCCAGGATGAGACCGGCGTGCAGCACGCCACCGTCCGGGTTGAACAGCTTGGCGCCGACCACCCCGACTTCAGGACGTTGTGCATGATTGAGCAGTTCGTCGAGCCAGTCGGCCTGGGTGATCACCGCAAAGGCATTGAGCAGCAGCACATACTCACCGCGCGCCTGGCGTGCGGCGAAGTTGTGCACGGCAGCGACATTGTCCTTTTGCGCACACCGCAGCACGCGAATCCGGTCGCTGCCCAGCTGCGCCATGCCGTCAAGCCACGCCAGCGCTTCGGCGCTTTCGCTGCCGTTGTCGACCAGGAGCAATTCATACTCGGTGTAGGCGGTTTTCTCCAGCAGCGTTTCGACACAGCGCTGCAAGGCGGCAGTCTGGTCCTGAGTGACGATGATCACCGACACCAGAGGGCGCTGCGCGTGACGGTAGTCGACACGATTGAGCAGCCCGTTCTCGCGGATTTCATGAGCAATGCCGAGGCGCTGCAGATGCGCCTCGAGAATTCGCGGACTTTGCTCCAGCACACCAGGCTCGGTGAGCCATTGCGACAGGTCGAACTTGGACTCCAGCAGCACTTCAGCGACGTGGCCAATGACGTGCAGGCCATCGCTTTCGGCCATCCGCCAGAGCATGTCGTGTGGCGCCAGTTCGGCGAATGTTGGCGCAAACCCACCGAGCGCGAGGAAGCGTTCGCGCTGGAATGCCAGCGCTCGGCCGACGTATGGATAACTGCGCATGAGGTCGAGGTTGAAGTCCGGTTTGAACGCCGGTTCCGCCGATTCGCCGTCGCGCAGGCTGCCTTCATCACTGTACAGACACGTCAGCGACCGCGAATGCGCGATGCGATCGGCCATCACCAGCAATGCCGGCGCCACCGGGCGATCTCCCGGTTGCAGCAGATAGAACCAGTCGGCGCCTTCGAGTTGCGGCAACAGCGTATTGATCTGCTCCAGACCATCATCCTGCAACGGCATGTGGAACACTCGATCCTGCAGCTGCGCTTCGGTACAGGCTACGGACAGCACCAGCACCAGCTCCGGCGGATAGTCCTGGGCAGCGAGCGCTTGCAGAGTGCGCTCGAGACCGTCGCGGCTACCCTGCGCATCAATGACGATCGGCACGATTCTCGGCTGCTGCGGCCAGCCCGCAAGGGTCTCCGGCAACCATTTTCGCTGCGTCTCGGTCAGCACCCGACACGCCAGCCACTGTGCATAGAGCTCGCCGAAACTGAAGCTGTCGACACCCACGCCCATTTCCTGGCGGCTTTGCTTGGTACCCAGCGTACGGCTCAGTGGCAGTTCGTCCCAAACGCGCGGCGACTCATCGGCCTTGGTCAGTCGCACGTAGCGAACCCAGCCCTTCGCGGGTGCCGACTCGCCGCTGCGCACTTTGAGCATTTGCGAAAGCCACTCGCGCTCAACCTCGGCAGCATCCTTCATCGGTTGCTGCGCGCTCAAACGCTCAGGGTAAAGTCGCTCGGCGCTCAGAACATTGTTGGACGTCACCATGTTGCCGCGTCGCAGCAGACAGACATACAAGGCAAAATCCAGGGTCGCAACGAAGCATGCACCCTCTTCAGTGAGCGCCGGCAACAGTTCGGCGACATCGGCACGCCGGAACAACGCACTGCTGAAGCCGCCGAGGACATTGACCGGGAACTTCTCGAAAATGCTCAGCACATCGTCGCCTTTGAGCAAGGCGCTCACGGGTGACAGCGAGCTGTTTTCCAAACGGGCCGGCAGAATGATGTCGTTGGCGTCCCACAGCAGCCGCTGAGCGATCACCAGACTGACTTCTTCGCGCTGTAACTCATGGGCCTGCTGTTCGATGCAGGCCGAATAGAGCAAGTCATCGTCACACAGGAATTTGATGAACTCGCCGCGCGCCTGTTCGAGGCAGACTTTCAGATTGCCCACCAGCCCCAGGGTCTGCGGATTGCGAACGTAGCGTACCTGAACTCCGGTTTGCTCGATGACCAGGCTGACGATGTCCTTGATCTCGTCACCACGACTGTCATCGCACACGACGATGTCCAGATTGCTGTACGTCTGGCTGACGGCACTGTTCAACGTCCGCTCGAAAAAGCGCGGATTGAACGCAGGAATGGCAATGCTGACGAGGGGGAGTGAATTCACGGCGGGCTCACAGGCGGTGCGAGCCCGCTCGGAAAAGCGAGCCCTTGATACCGCAAAAAATCATTAACAGAGGGACACGGTCAGCGGGCGCTCGCACGCCCGCCCACCGTCAGATCTTGTTGAACAGACCCAACTGGCTGATCTTGCTGAACGCCAGTTGCGAGGCTTGCAGCATGGTCTGCTGCAAGGTCAGGCGCGTCATGACTTCGGCCGGATCGGAATCACGGATCGAGCCTTGGGTCGTGGTGTTCGCTGTGCTCAGGCTGTCGTTGGTGATGGCTTGCATGTCCAGTGCCTGACCGCGCGCACCGATGGTGGTGACGGCGGTGCCGATCTGATTGGCGGCGGCGTCGATGTTGCCGAGGCCCGCCTCCATGGCGCCCTGCAGTTTCTGCTTGGCAACCGGATCGCCATCGACCGGGGTGTTCAGCGCCGTGATCATCTGCCCCAGGGTGTCGAGCACGTTCTGCGTCTGGTGATTGTTCGGCTGGATCGAGAACTGATCGCCCGTCGCTGGTGCACCGCCGAGTGCGAAGGTCACACCGGCAGCGGTCGCATTGCCACCGACGACCGTGCCCGACGAAACCGGCTTGCTGTCAGCCGTCACCGGTGCCGCGTACAGATCGAAATCGGTCGCGCTGGTGAACTTGAGGACTGCACCGCCCTGCGGGAATGCGGCGGTGTAAGCGGCCTGGTCGGTGATGGACGAACCGGTGATCACCGACGTCGAGGTATTACCCGGGCTGCGCGTGGTGGTGAACGAATCAGGCGTGCTCGACAGCTGGAAGCTGTGCCCGGCAATGACTGCATCCGGGTTGGTGTCGCCGGCCTTGAGGTTGACGTTCAACTTGAGGTCGACGCCACGGAAACTGACGGTCTGGTTGGCGCCGCTGCTGTTGCTGATCAGGCCGTTCTGGCTGGCTTCGGCGGTGACGTCATTACCCAGGGCATCGGTGATTTTCAGCTGGGTGCTGCTGACAAAATCGATGGTATACGGCTGGCCGGCGGTGAATTTGGCGTCGTAGCTGGCAGCAGTGCCAACAGTGCCGTTGGACAGCACGACACGGCCGTCATCCACAGCGGGCGCGGTCATTTTGGTGTTGGTGCGACCGGTGTTGATGGTCTGCTGGAAGGCGTCCCAACCGGTGGTGTTGGTGCCGACAGTCATGCCGTCGCCAATGCCCAGATTGATGGTGGTCTGGTCGCCGTTGTAAGTGAAAGTGCCGTCGGCATTTTTCGAGTAGGGCGCGGTGTCGGTTTTCGAGCCGGAGAACAGGTAGTTGCCGTTGGCGTCCTTGGCGTTCATCAGGCCCAGCACTTGTTGCTGGATCTCGCCCATTTCCGAAGCGTAAGCCTGGCGGTCCTTGTCGGTGATCGTGCCGTTGTTGGCAGCCAGCGCAAGCTCTTTGGCACGCGCCAGCGCCGTGTTGATCGAGTCCAGCGTGGACTCTTGCACGTTCAGCGCACTTTTGGTGGTGTCGACGTTGGTCTTGTACTGATCAAGCATCGCGGCCTGCTGGCCCAGTTGCAGCAAGCGCCCGGCGCCGATCGGATCATCCGCCGCGGTGTTGATGCGCTGCAGGCTGCTCGCCTCGCTGGCGGTGGCAACGGCCTTGTTGAAGTTACGCTGATAGTCCGAAGCTTGCGTTCCGTAATACTGAGCGGTGGAAATGCGCATGAATTACGACTCCTTAAAGGCTGTTGATCAGCGTGGCGAAAGTTTCCTGCGCAGCTTTGATGATCTGCGAAGACGCTGTGTAGTACTGCTGGTATTTGACCAGGTTGCCGGTTTCTTCATCCAGGTTGACCCCGGACAACGAATCGCGAGCGCCCTTGGCGTTATCCAGAATCGCGCTGGTCGCAGCGCTGTCGGACTTGCCCTGGGCGGTCTTGGTACCGACGTTGGTCACCAATTTGTTGTAGGCGTCAGTCAGGCTGATGCCCTTGCTCGCCGAGCCGGTGTCGACGCTTTGTGCGGTTTGCAGACCGACCAGCGCTTGCGCGTTACGGTTGTCCGAAGACGCCGCACCGGTCAGGTTCATGGTGAAGGTCTCGCCGGATTTCGGCGTGCCGCCCACGGTGGTCTGCACGGTGAAGGTTTTCTGCACGTTCGGCGTGACGGTCGTATCCATCACCGGGTTGCCGCTGGCATCGACGATGCCGACTTTCAGGTTCAGGGTGTTCGACTGGCCAGGCACGATGGTGCCGGTGCCCAGAGTACCGCCCTTGGCATCCACCAGAGTGTACGACTGGCTACCGCCGCTGGCCGCGCCGAATACCAGTTTGACCGGCGTCGAATTCTTCAGCGCCGCCTGCATGTCGGCCTGAGCGGTCGGGTTGTAGATGTCGATCTTGTCGCTGAGCGTCGGCTGGGTGTAGGTGCCCAGACCGTTGGCGCTGGCCACGCCGGTCAAAGGACCTGCGGCGGCGATTTTCTTCGGATCGGTCAGCACCGTCTGGATGCTTGCGGCTGCGTTGCGGGTCGGTGTGACCTTGAACGAGTCACCGGCGCTCAACGCACCGCCGTTCAGAGCGAGGGTGAAACCGTCGATCACGGGTGGCGGGTTGGTCGTGGTGCTGAACGCGCCCATGTCGGTGCCGTCGGAACGCTTGACGGTGTAGTCAGTGGCGCTGGTGAACGTGACCTGGTAATCGCTGGTGGTCAGCTTGCCGGTGTCCTTGATCGTCACATCGAGGTTGCCGGAACCGGCGCTGTTGCCATCTTTGGCAATGCTGCGCTGGCTGATCAGCGCGGCACTGTTGATGTTGTTGAAAATCGCCGCGCCGAAATCACCGTTCTTGTCGATGCCCTGAGCTTGCTGGCGATTGATCTGATCGGCGACCACCAGGGCCACTCGGCCCAGCTCGTTGAGCGACGGGTCAAGGACTTCCTTGCGATAGGTCAGCAAGCCACCGATTTCGCCACCGCTGATCACCGAGGTGATGTCGATGGTGCTCGAACCGCGGTCCATCTGAATGGCCATGCGCGACGGATCGTCTTTGCTGGCGACCATGCTCAGGGTGTTGGTGGTGTTGCCGATCACCAACGGCTGGCCGCTGCCGACGTAGATATCGAAACTGGTGCCGCGCTCAACCACTTGGGCGCCGGTCAGCACCGACAGTTGGCGCACGGCTTCGTTACGGCTGTCGAGCAGGTCGTTCGGCGCACCGCCGCTGGTGGAGATCTCGCCGATCTTCTGGTTCAGGTTGGCGATCGAGGTCGCCAGCTTGTTCACCTGGGCGGTCATGTCGCCCAGGCTGCCGTTGATCGTGGTGTTCTGGTCGTTGAGTTGCTTGGCGATGGTATTGAAACGACTGCTCAGCGCCTGCGCACCGGTCAGCACCGATTGGCGCGAGGTGTCATCGGTGGCCGAGGTCGACACGCCCTGCAGCGAAGTGAAGAACTTCTGCAGCACGCCGGTCAGGCCGGTGTTGGTGTCCGAGAGCATCGCGTCCAATGGCGTGGCCTGGGCCAGGAACGACGCGGCTTCGCTGTCCAGCGACGTCGCGGTGTGCAACTGGCTTTCCAGGTACGAGTTGTACACCCGGCGCACGTCGGCCAGGGTCGTGCCGGTACCGATGAACACGGTGCCGTACTGCTGCGACGACTTGGTGCCCTGTACGGTTTGCTGACGCGAATAACCGGCGGTATCGACGTTGGCAATGTTGTTGCCTGTCGTAGCCAGAGAGGACTGGCTGGCCGACAGTCCCGACATCCCGATATTGAGCAAACTCATGGTTCAGACCTTATTACCTGGTGCCTTATAAAGGCGTGGTGGAGACACCCGCCGCAGCGTAGTTTTCGAAACTGTTCATCTGCTTGGCAATTTGCGAAATCTTGTTGGCGTAGTTCGGGTCGGTGGCGTAACCGGCCTTCTGCAACTCGCGTACAAACTGTTCTGGGTTATCGGCCGACTTCAGCACTTCTTGATAGCGATTGTTGCTCTGCAGCAACGTCACCAGATCGTGGAAGCTGTCCTTGTACGAGGCGTAGGAACGGAACTCGGCCGTCTCCTTGACCATCGCACCGTTGCGGAATTCGCTGGTGATTGCCCGGGCCGAATCGCCCTTCCAGTTGCTGCTCGCCTTGATGCCGAACAGGTTGTGGCTGCTGCTGCCGTCCTGGGCGCGCATGACCGATTTGCCCCAGCCGGTTTCCAGCGCCGCCTGGGCCACCAGATAACGCGGATCGACGCCGATGCGGTCGGCGGCTTCCTTGGCCATCGGCAGCATGGTGTTGACGAATTCGTCGGCCGAGCTGAAAGCCTTTTTCGGCGGCGCCAGCGGAATCTGCGCCATGGCGCGACCGTAGACCTGCATCTGCCCGCCAGCGGCGGCGGCTTTCTGCTCTTCGGCGCGGGCCAGCCAGTCGCCGTTGTACAGCGGGCCGGAACCAGCGATCGCCGGGGTCGCGGCACGTTGTGGCAAGGCGTTGTTCGCCAACGCTGCCGTCGCTGCAGTTGCCGGCGCGGATGGCACCAGCCCGGCGAGCAAACGATCAGCCAGTTTCGGCGGCAAGGCCAGACGACGCTGATTGATCAATTGCATGTCGTTGCGGTGAGAAATATCGGTATTCGGCGCATTCACCGAACGCGACGCCCACAACGGCCGCTCGCCATTGAGTCGCGACAACGGGCCGTTGGTAGCAACGGTACCGGCGGCAATCGGTGTCGGCACGGCGGCCGCCTTGGCCAGCGCTTCCTGCTGCTTGGCGGCGGACGCGGCGGCAGCCTCACCCGGGGCCATCGGTTTGTTCTTCGACATCTGCCGGATCAGCACGTCAGCCAAGCCAATACCACCGCCCTCGCGGGACATGGAAACCGCCAGTTGCTGGTCGTACATTTCCTGATACTGCTTGGCGGCCGGCGTGTTCAGCGGGTTGTCCTGGCCGAGCGCATTGGTGGCCGAGCGCATCGACTTGAGCATTTCGCCAAGGAACAGCGATTCGAATTCCTGCGCAACCTTGCGCATGTTTTCGTCGCTGTTCTTGTCGCCGACCTTGAGCTGGTTCAGACGATTGAGGTCGGAGTACGAACCCGAATCGCTGCTGCTGACCAGACCGCTTTTGCGCATATCCATGGTGGCCGGCCTCAGATCACGATCAGGTCGGCTTGCAACGCGCCGGCCTGCTTCAGGGCTTCGAGGATGGCCATCAGGTCACCCGGTGCGGCGCCAACCTGGTTCACCGCGCGCACGATCTCGTCGAGGGTGGTGCCCGGGCCGAACTTGAACATCGGCTTGGCCTCTTGCTCGGCATTTACACGTGAACGCGGGACCACAGCAGTCTGGCCGTTGGACAACGGGCCCGGCTGACTGACGATCGGGTCTTCGGTGATGGTCACGGTGAGGCTGCCGTGGGTCACGGCGGCCGGCGAGACTTTCACGTTCTGGCCGATAACGATGGTGCCGGTACGCGAGTTGATGATGACTTTCGCCACTGCCTGACCCGGATCGACTTCGAGATTTTCCAGAATCGACAGGTAGTCAACGCGCTGGCTCGGATCGAGCGGCGCAGTGACGCGGATCGAGCCGCCGTCGATGGCTTGGGCGACGCCGGGGCCAAGCATGTCGTTGATCTTGTCGACGATGCGCTTGGCGGTGGTGAAATCGGAGCGGTTGAGGTTCAGCGTCAGGCTGTTGCCCTGGTTGAAACCGCTCGGCACCGAACGCTCCACCGACGCACCGCCAGGGATACGACCGGCCGACGGAACGTTGACGGTGATCTTCGAACCGTCGCGACCCTCGGCATCGAAACCACCGACCACCAGGTTGCCCTGGGCGATCGCATAGACGTTGCCGTCGATACCCTTGAGCGGCGTCAGCAGCAAGGTGCCGCCACGCAGGCTCTTGGAGTTACCGATCGAGGAAACGGTGATGTCGACTTGCTGACCCGGCTTGGCGAACGCTGGCAGATCGGCACTCACCGACACCGCCGCGACGTTCTTCAACTGCACGTTGCCCGATCCCGGCGGCACCTTGATGCCGAACTGCGAGAGCATGTTGTTAAAGGTCTGCAGGGTGAACGGGGTTTGCGTCGTCTGGTCACCGGTGCCGTTAAGCCCGACCACCAGGCCGTAACCGATCAACTGGTTGGAACGCACGCCGGAAATGCTGGCGATGTCTTTCAGCCGCTCGGCGTGGGCACCGAAGGCTGCCGACATCAACGCGGCAGCCAGCATCAGGTGTTTGAATTTCAAAGTCGCCACCTAGAAAGGGAACAGCGGGCTGAGGAAGAAACGGTCGAACCAGCCTGGCTGACTCGTATCGGCAAACGCGCCGGTACCCGAGTAGGTGATGCGCGCATCGGCAACGCGAGTCGACGACACGGTGTTGTCGGTGGCGATGTCATCGGCGCGGACCATGCCGGCGATGCGCACCAGTTCGTCACCGGTGTTCAGGGTCAGCCACTTCTCGCCCCGCACGGCGATGATGCCGTTGGGCAACACATCGGCCACGGTCACGGTGATCGAACCGGTCAGGCTATTGCTCTGCCCGGACTTGGCGTCACCCTTGGTCGAACGGTCAGCGCTGTAGCCGGCATTCAGGCTCAGATCGCCACCACCGATCGGGTTGTTGGTGGTCAGGCTGGAGCCGAACAACGAGGTCAGACCGATGCTGTTGTCGCTGTTCTTGTCCATCTGCGAGTTGGCATTCTTGCTCGCCTGGGTGCGCTCGTTCAGGGTGATGGTGATGATGTCACCGACCCGGAACGCCTTGCGGTCGCTGTACAGGTTCTGCTCGAAACCGGCCTGATAGATCGAGCCGTTATTGGCGGCAGCCGGCAGCGGTGTGCGCGGCAACACCGGGGCGTAATACGGGTCATTGGGCTTGGGCGTCGGGGCGACGCAGCCCGCGAGCGAGACGACCCCACTCAATGCCAGAACAGATACAAAGCGCTTCATGACCCTACCTCACGGTGTTGCTGGCGACCTCAGGCCGCCCCATAGACTTGATTACAGATTCTGCGTTACGAACGAGAGCATCTGGTCGGCGGTGGAAATCACCTTGGAGTTCATCTCGTAGGCGCGCTGAGTGGTGATCATGTTGACCATCTCTTCAACGGTGCTGACGTTGGAGGTTTCCAGGGTGTTCTGCAGCGTGGTACCGAAACCGTTCAGGCCCGGAGTACCGACTTGCGGTGCGCCGGAAGCGGCGGTTTCCAGGAACAGGTTGTTGCCTACCGCTTGCAGACCGGCCGGGTTGATGAAGTCGGCGGTTTGCAGGTTGCCGATCACCTGGGCAGCCGGGTTGCCGGCAATGGTCACCGAGACGGTGCCGTCGCGGCCAACGGTGAAGGTCTGCGCGTCGTTCGGAATGACGATCGCTGGCTCCAGCGCGAAGCCGCTGGCGTTGACGATCTGGCCATTGGAATCGAGGTGGAAGGTACCGTCGCGGGTGTACGAAGTGGTGCCGTCCGGCTGCAGGATCTGGAAGAAACCGCGACCGTCGATGGCCATGTCCAGCGGCTGCTCGGTGGTTTGCAGGCTGCCGGCGGTGAAGTTTTTCTGCGTGCCGACAATGCGCACACCAGTACCCACTTGCAGACCCGACGGCAGTTCGCTGTCCTGGGTCGACTGGGCGCCAGGCTGACGCTTGATCTGATAGAGCAGGTCCTGGAACTCGGCGCGATCACGTTTGAAACCCGTGGTCGAAACGTTCGCCAGGTTGTTGGAAATGGTGGTCAGGTTGGTGTCCTGGGCGGACAGACCGGTTTTGGCAACCCATAGAGCCGGAAGCATTCGATTCTCCTCGTGCGCCTGTTTTACGGCGCGACGTTCTGATAATTAGCTGATCTGCAAGACCCGAGCCATGGCCTGGTCGTCGTCTTTGGCGGTGTTCATCATCTTGACGTGCAACTCGAACTGCTTGGCCAGCGCCAGCACCGAGGTCATCTCTTCCACGGCGTTGACGTTGCTCGACTCGAGGAAACCCGAGACCAGTTTGACGTTGGCATCGGCCGGCGCCGGTTGGCCGTCCTTGGTGTAAATCGAGCCGTCGAGGCCTTTGTTCATGTTCTTGATGTCGGGGTTGACCAGTTTGATCCGGTCGACTTCAGCCATGACCCGTGGGCCCTCGCCCATCGCCCGAATGCTGATGGTGCCGTCTTCGCCGACTTCGATCTGCTGCTCGGGCGGTACGGCGATCGGACCGCCATTGCCCATTACCGGCATACCGTTGCCGGCACGCAGCACGCCGAGAGCATCGACGTTGAGGCTGCCGGTGCGCACGTAGCTTTCGCCGCCGTTGGGGTTCTGCACGGCGATCCAGCCATTGCCGCTCACGGCGACGTCGAGGTCACGGCCGGTCTGCACCAGCGAGCCCGGGGTGAAGTCGGTGGCGGGCCGTTCGCTCATGGCAAACGCACGCGCCGGAAAGCTGTCACCGAACACCGGCATCGAACGCGCCTGCTCCAGGTCGCGCTGAAAACCGTTGGTGGAGATGTTCGCCAGGTTGTTGGCATGCGCCCGCTGCGCCAGTGCGTTCTGGCTGGCGCCGGTCATTGCCACATAAAGGTACTTGTCCACACTCTTTCCTCTGCATGCCGGACGTTTGCCGCCCACCGCTGTACTGCTGAGCCATAAGCAATTAGCAGACCAACTTTTTATTGGCGGTGCGAGGCCCGGTAAACAAAGGACTTGAGGGTTTTGCGGGGCAAATTTGAAATGTATCGAAGACGAAAAACCGGCGGTGTCCTGCCGGTGGGTGGCAAAGCCTGGCGATGAGGTTGCCTGTTCGCGAACAGGCCAGCCAGCCATTTGATCGTTCCCACGCTCTGCGTGGGAATGCAGCACGGGACGCTCTGCGTCCCAACGGCGGACGCAGAGCGTCCATTGAGGCGTTCCCACGCGGAGCATGGGAACGATCAGATGCTGCTCACATCCTTGCCCACCTCATATTCACGCAACTTGTTTTGATCGTTCCCGCGCTCTGCGTGGGAATGCAGCGCGGGACGCTCTGCGTCCCAACAGCGGACGCAGAGCGTCCATTGAGGCGTTCCCACGCGGAGCATGGGAACGATCACGTGCTGCCCGACTCTTTGCCGACTTCGTACTCACGCAGTTTGTTAGCAATCGTCGTGTGCGAAATGCCGAGCCGCTTACCCAACTGCCGGCTGCTCGGATGTTCTGAATACAAGCGCTCCAGCACGGCTTTCTCGAAGCGCCCGACGATCTCGTCAAGATTTCCATCAAGGGAAAAATCGCCAAGCGGCTGACGCACGCCGTAATCCGGCAGGCGAATATGCTCCGCCTTGACCTTACCGCCGTCACACAGCGACACCGCTTGGAACAGCACGTTCTCCAGCTGCCGCACGTTGCCCGGCCAATGGTAATGACTGAGCCGGTCCATCGCCGCCGGCGCCAGTTTCGGCAGCGCGCAACCGATCTGCCGGCTGGCCTGATCGAGGAAATGTTCGACCAGCGGAGTCAGGCCATCAAGGCATTCACGCAGCGGCGGAATGTGCAGCGACAGCACGTTCAAGCGGTGATACAGATCCTGACGAAACTCGCCGCGCGCGCACAACTCGGACAAGTCCACCTGCGTCGCGCAGATCACCCGCACATCCAGATAAACCTCCTCGTCACTGCCGACCCGGCGGAAGCAGCCGTCCTGCAAAAAGCGCAGCAGCTTGACCTGCAAGCGCGGGCTCATTTCGCCGACGCCGTCGAGAAACAGCGTGCCGCCGGCGGTCAGCTCAAGCAGGCCGAGTTTGCCTTCGGCGCGCGCGCCTTCGAAAGCGCCGGGGCCGTAGCCGAACAGCTCGGTCTCGGCCATCGACTCCGGCAGCCCGGCGCAGTTGAGCGCCATCAGCGGCGATTGCCCGCGCGGACTGGCGAGGTGGCAGGCGCGCGCGAGCAATTCCTTACCGGTGCCGGTTTCGCCTTCTATTAATAGCGGTGCATCGAGAGGCGCCATGCGCCGCGCCTCACGGACCACAGCCGCCATGACTTTCGAGCTCTGAAAGATGCTGTCGAAGCCGCGCAATTCCTGTTTACGCACGTTATAGATGCGCTCACCGACGCGATCCGCGCGATGCAGCGTCAATACCGCACCGGCCATGGCCTCGCTGTCGTCGTGTTCCGATTGCAGCGGCGCGATATCGGCCAGGAAGACGTCGCCCTTGACCTTGACGCGCATGCCGTTGATTCGCGATTTGTTGGCGCGCACCAGCTCCGGCAAGTCGAAATCTTCGGCGTAACGCGACAGCGGAATGCCCGGCACCTCGTCGACGCGCACGCCGAGCAACTGCGCCGCCGCACGGTTGGCCGCGACGATCGAACCGCCCATGTCGATCGACAGCACCGGAAACTCCAGCGCCCCGAGCAACGCGTTCAACTCCATATGCCGGCGCTCGCTGGGCATCAACCCGACCCGCTTGACGCCGAACACCCCGCCAATCGCCTCAAACTTCGGCCGCAGCGCCTGGAACTGAATGTTGATCAGGTTCGGGCAGTGCAGATAGATCGCATTGCCGTGCTCACCACCGACCTCACCGCGCGCGACGTTGATGCCGTAAGCCACAAGCAGGTTGAGAATGTCGCGCAGGATGCCGATGCGGTTCTGGCAGTGGACTTTGATGCGCATAAAAAGAGGCCCGACAAAATTTGAGAGGTAATACATTTTCTTGTGGGAGCGAGCCTGCTCGCGAAGGCGCCAGCACATCCAAAAATAAGGTGTCAGACAGACCGCATTCGCGAGCAGGCTCGCTCCCACAGGTTTTACCGCGCCCGCCTGAGAGACTTTCTGCCGGGGCGCACAGATTATTGTCAAGATTATGTGACAGACAACGCCCTTTTCAAACCCGCCAATCGCCGCAGATGCGACTTATCCAGCAAAGCGTAACGATTATTTTACGAAATAAAGAGAAATTTCCTACGCACATGCATTTCAACCTGCTGCACATCCACACGCTCCCGGGTAATCCTCTGTCCATCGCTGGACATAACAAAAACGAATTCCCCTAGCAGGAGAGCAGCATGAAGCAGACGCAATACGTGGCTCGCGAGCCCGATGCGCAAGGTTTTATCGATTACCCCGCCGAAGAACATGCGGTGTGGAACACGCTGATCACTCGCCAGTTGAAGGTGATTGAAGGTCGCGCGTGCCAGGAGTACCTGGACGGTATCGAAAAACTCGGTCTGCCCCACGACCGCATCCCGCAGCTCGGCGAGATCAACAAGGTGCTCGGCGAAACCACCGGCTGGCAGGTCGCGCGCGTGCCGGCGCTGATTCCCTTTCAGACGTTTTTTGAATTGCTCGCCAGCAAGCAGTTTCCCGTCGCCACGTTTATTCGTACCCGCGAAGAACTGGACTACCTGCAAGAGCCGGATATTTTCCACGAGATCTTCGGGCACTGCCCGCTGCTGACCAACCCGTACTTCGCTGCATTCACCCATACCTACGGCAAGCTCGGCCTGCAAGCGACCAAGGAAGAACGCGTGTATCTGGCGCGCCTGTACTGGATGACCATCGAGTTCGGCCTGGTCGATACGCCGCAAGGCAAACGCATTTATGGTGGCGGCATTCTGTCGTCGCCCAAAGAAACCGTTTACTGCCTGTCAGATGAGCCTGAGCATCAAGCTTTCGATCCGCTCGAAGCGATGCGCACGCCTTACCGTATCGACATTCTGCAGCCGCTGTATTTTGTCCTGCCCAACCTCAAGCGCCTGTTCGACGTCGCCCATGAAGACATCATGGCCATGGTGCGCCAGGGCATGCAGCTGGGCTTGCACGCGCCAAAGTTTCCGCCGAAACCCAAAGCCGCCTGAACCGCGACTTTTGCTGACAATTGCGCCTGTGCGTGGCCGCCACTTTGGTTTAGCGTGGCGGTACCGACGGGCGCACACCCTTGAATAAAAAAACACACTGATTTCAGGAACCGACCATGTCCACTTTGAACCAAGCCCACTGCGAAGCCTGCCGCGCCGATGCGCCACAAGTCAGCGACGAAGAACTGCCGATCCTGATCAAGCAGATCCCTGACTGGAACATCGAAGTTCGCGACGGCATCATGCAGCTGGAGAAAGTCTTCCTGTTCAAGAATTTCAAGCACGCGCTGGCGTTCACCAACGCCGTCGGCGAAATCTCCGAGGCCGAAGGTCACCACCCGGGCCTATTGACCGAGTGGGGCAAAGTCACCGTGACCTGGTGGAGCCACTCGATCAAGGGCCTGCACCGCAACGACTTCATCATGGCCGCGCGCACTGACGAAGTGGCCAAGACCGCAGAAGGACGCAAGTAATGCACTTCGACGCCATCGGCCGGGTGCCCGGCGACCCGATCCTCGGCTTGATGGAGGCTTACGCGCAGGACAGTAATCCGCGCAAGTTCGACCTCGGCGTTGGCGTCTACAAGGACGCCCAGGGCCTGACGCCGATTCCCGAGGCGGTAAAAATTGCTGAAGCGCGGCTGGTCGACAGCCAGGACACCAAGACCTACATCGGTGGCCACGGCAATCCGCTGTTCGGCAAGGTCATCAATGAGCTGGTGCTTGGCGCTGACTCGAAGCTGATCACCGAACAGCGTGCCGGCGCCACGCAGACACCGGGCGGCACCGGTGCCTTGCGCCTGGCAGCCGACTTCATCGCCCAGTGCCTGCCGGGCAAAGGCGTGTGGCTGAGCAACCCGACCTGGCCGATTCACGAAACCATTTTCGCTGCGGCCGGGGTCAAGGTCAGTCACTACCCGTACGTGGGCAGCGACAACCGCCTCGACGTCGAAGCGATGCTCGCCGTACTCAAGGAAGCGCCAAAGGGTGATGTGGTGCTGCTGCATGCGTGCTGCCACAACCCGACTGGTTTCGACCTCAGCCATGACGACTGGCAGCGCGTGCTTGAGATCGTGCGCAGCCGTGATCTGTTGCCGCTGATTGACTTCGCCTATCAGGGCTTTGGCGATGGCCTGGAGCAGGACGCGTGGTCGACCCGGTTGTTCGCGGCGCAAGTGCCCGAGTTGCTGATCACCAGCTCCTGCTCGAAAAACTTCGGTCTGTACCGCGACCGCACCGGGGCGCTGATCGTCTGCGCGAAAAGCCCTGACAAGCTCACGGACATCCGCAGCCAACTGGCCAACATCGCCCGCAATCTGTGGTCGACGCCGCCGGATCATGGTGCTGCGGTGGTCGCGACGATTCTTGCCGATCCGGAGTTGAAAGCGCGCTGGGCCGATGAAGTGGAAGCCATGCGCCTGCGCATCGCGCAACTGCGCAGCGGTTTGGTCGAAGCGCTGGAACCGCACGGTTTGCGCGAGCGTTTCGCGCATATTGGCGTGCAGCGCGGGATGTTCTCCTACACCGGCCTGTCGCCGGAGCAAGTCAGGCATCTGCGCGAGCGGCACAGCGTGTACATGGTCAGTTCGGGCCGGGCCAACGTCGCCGGCATCGACGCCACCCGCCTCGCCTTGCTTGCCGACGCCATCGCTGACGTCTGCAAATAATACAAACGCCGCAATTCCCCGTGGGAGCGAGCCTGCTCGCGAAGGCGGTGTGTCATTTAACGCAAATGTTGCCTGACATACTGCCTTCGCGAGCAGGCTCGCTCCCACATTGGTTCTAAGATGAGCCTTCCTCCCTGCGGCCATCTGTCGCATTAATTTGAATTAAAAGTCTGATTGTCATTTTTCCTGCTGTATCCTGCGCAGGCTTTGTAAAAGCGCGGAGCACCTGATCTATCAACAGACTTAGCGAGGAGCGCAACCATGCACGAGATTCCTAATCTCCCCTTCCCAAGCCTGCACGTACCTGAGCAGACGACCCCGCAACACGCCGGCGCCGAAAAGCCCGAGCCGCAAGAAGCCGCTGACAGCCGCAAAGCCGACAGCGAAGCGTAAGACCCGCCGTACAGACCGTGTGGAAAGCGCTAACATGCGCTTTCCACACTGCCTGAAACCCGAGCCCGCCATGACCGACGAATTCTCCGAAAGCCAAGCCGCCGTCCTGATCGGTGCGACCGAGAAAATGATCGACATCTGGAACCGCCTCTCCCCGGAGAAACAGGCGGCCCTGCTCGCACGTTTCGGCAGCGAAGAAAACGCGCTCGCCGCGTTGGTCACCACCCAACTGGTCGCCCCAGCCAAGTCCTGAACGCGCCGCCCGGCAAATAGTTTTACTTTTCCCCGCCTCTGATCGGTTCACGCCGGTATCATGAGCAGCCTATCTAATCTGCTGCTCCCGTGGATCGTTACTCATGTCGTCCTCTATACCCGCGCCCCAGCGCCCACTGGCGGTTACGCTGCAAGTCGTTTCCATCGTCCTTTTCACCTTTATCGGCTACCTGAACATCGGCATTCCACTGGCGGTGTTGCCCGGTTACGTGCACAGCGACCTCGGTTTTGGCGCGGTGATCGCCGGGCTGGTGATCAGCGTGCAATACCTCGCCACCCTGCTCAGCCGCCCGTACGCCGGCAAGATCATCGACAACCAGGGCAGCAAGCGTGCGGTGATGATCGGTCTGGCCGGGTGTGGCTTGAGCGGTGTGTTCATGCTGCTCTCGGCATGGACGCAAAGCCTGCCGCTGTTCAGCCTGATCAGCCTGTTGATCGGCCGCCTGGTATTGGGCAGCGCCGAGAGTCTGGTCGGTTCCGGCTCGATTGGCTGGGGCATCGGCCGCGTCGGCGCGGCCAACACCGCCAAGGTGATTTCCTGGAACGGCATCGCCAGTTACGGCGCGCTGGCGATCGGTGCGCCGTTCGGCGTCTGGCTGGTGGGCCAGTTGGGCCTGTGGAGCATGGGCGTCAGCATTATCCTGCTGGCCCTGCTTGGCCTGGCGCTGGCGTGGCCGAAAACCGCCGCGCCGATTGTTGCCGGTGAGCGCCTGCCGTTCATCCATGTGCTGGGCAAAGTCTTCCCCCATGGCTGCGGCCTGGCGCTGGGCTCGATCGGTTTCGGCACCATCGCCACGTTCATCACCCTGTATTACGCGACGCAGCATTGGGACAACGCGGTGCTGTGCCTGAGCCTGTTCGGCGCCAGCTTCATTGGCGCGCGGCTGCTGTTCGGTAATTTGATCAACCGCCTCGGTGGGTTCCGCGTGGCGATTGCCTGCCTGTCGGTAGAAACCCTCGGGTTACTGCTGCTGTGGATCGCACCGGATGCACACTGGGCGCTGGCGGGGGCGGCGTTGAGCGGGTTTGGTTTCTCGCTGGTGTTCCCGGCGCTGGGTGTCGAGGCGGTGAATCTGGTGCCGGCCTCAAGCCGTGGCGCGGCGGTCGGCGCTTACTCGCTGTTCATCGATTTGTCGCTGGGGATTACCGGGCCGCTGGCCGGGGCGATTGCCGCAGGGTTCGGCTTTGCGTCGATCTTTCTGTTTGCTGCGCTCGCCGCGCTGAGCGGGCTTGGCTTGAGTGTCTATCTGTACAAGCACACCGCGAAATACCGCGAGGACTAGAAGTCGATCTTGCCGCGCCCGGCCTTGATGTCGCCGCGCTTGGACTTGGATTCGAGCCGGCGCTTCTTCGAGCCGAGGGTCGGCTTGGTCGGACGGCGTTTCTTTTCCACTTTGGTCGCACTGAGGATCAACTCGACCAGCCGCTCCAGCGCATCGGCGCGATTGGCTTCCTGGGTGCGATATTGCTGCGCCTTGATGATCAACACGCCCTCGCTGGTGATGCGACTGTCACGCAGCGCCAGCAAACGTTCCTTGTAGAACTCGGGCAGCGATGAGTTGGGAATGTCGAAGCGCAGGTGCACGGCACTCGACACCTTGTTGACGTTCTGCCCGCCGGCGCCTTGCGCACGGATGGCCGTCAGCTCGATCTCGGCATCGGGCAGATGCACGTTGTTGGAAATCACCAGCATGGAAAAGCGTCCGTATTCAGAGGGTGCAGGATAACCTGAAACAGCTCTCAAGCCAGACGCAGATCCCCTGTAGGAGTGAGCCTGCTCGCGATAGCGGTCTATCAGTTACATATTTGTCGACTGACACACCGCTATCGCGAGCAGGCTCACTCCTACAAGGGGGTTGTGTAAGGCTGAAAACAACAAACCCGGCACATTGGCCGGGTTTGTTGTTTATGCGCGCGCGGTTATTTCGCGGTTGCAGGCAACGCGGTTTGCGCACTGCGCTTGTTCTTGATCAGGTAGCAGACCCACATGAACACCACCCACACCGGAATCGCGTACACCGAGATCTGAATCCCCGGGATCAGCAGCATCACGCCGAGGATGAACACCACGAACGCCAGGCAGACGAAGTTGCCGTACGGGTACCAGAGCGCCTTGAACAGCGGCGTCTGCCGGGTCTGGTTCATGTGCTGACGGAATTTGAAGTGCGAGAAACTGATCATCGCCCAGTTGATCACCAGCGTCGCAACCACCAGCGACATCAGCAGTTCCAGCGCATGTTGCGGGATCAGGTAGTTGAGCAGCACCGCAACCAGCGTCACCGCCGCCGACGCGAGGATCGAACGCACCGGCACGCCGCGCTTGTCGATCTTCGCCAGGCCTTTCGGCGCATCGCCCTGCTCGGCCATGCCCAGCAGCATGCGGCTATTGCAGTAGGTGCCGCTGTTGTACACCGACAACGCGGCAGTCAGCACGACGAAGTTGAGGATGTGCGCGGCGGTGTTGCTGCCGAGCATCGAGAACACTTGAACGAACGGGCTGCCGCTGTACGAATCGCCCGACGCATTGAGGGTTTCCAGCAGGCTGTCCCACGGCGTCAGCGACAGCAGGATCACCAGCGCACCGATGTAGAAAATCAGGATGCGGTAGATCACCTGATTGATCGCTTTCGGGATCACGGTTTTTGGCTTGTCGGCTTCGGCTGCGGTGAAACCGAGCATTTCCAGACCGCCGAAGGAAAACATGATGATCGCCATGGCCATCACCAGACCACTGACACCGTTGGGGAAGAACCCGCCGTGGGACCACAGGTTAGTGACAGAGGCCTGCGGGCCGCCATGGCCGCTGACCAGCAGGTAGCTGCCCAGGGCAATCATGCCGACAATCGCCACGACCTTGATGATCGCGAACCAGAACTCCGCCTCACCAAAGACCTTGACGTTGGCCAGGTTGATCGCATTGATCAGCACGAAGAATGCCGCTGCCGAAACCCAGGTCGGGATGTCCGGCGCCCAGTAGTGAATGTACTTGCCGACCGCAGTCAGCTCGGACATGCCCACCAGAATGTACAGAATCCAGCAGTTCCAGCCCGACAGGAAACCGGCGAAACCGCCCCAGTATTTGTGTGCAAAATGGCTGAAGGAACCGGCCACCGGCTCTTCAACGATCATCTCGCCCAACTGGCGCATGATCATGAAGGCGATGAAGCCGCAGATGGCGTAGCCGAGAATCATCGACGGGCCAGCGGATTTCAGCACCCCGGCCGAGCCGAGGAACAATCCGGTACCGATCGCGCCACCGAGGGCGATCAGTTGAATGTGGCGATTTTTCAGGCCGCGTTTCAGCTCGCCTGACTGCGAGGGTTGTCCACTCATGAAAAAGGTCTCACGCAAGGTTTGATGGTGTGCAGTAGACGTTGCTGCAAGGTTGCGATTTCAGGCAGCCCCGATCAAACCCCAGCGCAGGCACCAGGAGTTCAGCTTGTTTACAACGGTCATGCGTCACCTGCTTGTTTTTATCTGTGACGAAATCGAACCCGGCACGCTTGTGGCGCGACGGAGTGAACAAGGCGGGTAGCCTTGAGATTTGCGCGATTACGCAGAGGGTCACAGTTAAAACGCGGCGCATTGTACACCGCTAACCCCCTGCTGCCAGACTCCGCTGGATCAGCGTGTCGGTTGCCGGGATTGCGTGTGTCCGCCCCGGGACATTCGGGCGGCTGCAAAAATTGAGTCAGGCCTTTGCAGACCATCGGCGTGGACGAGGAAAAAACCGTCCCACGGAAAGGAATGGAGATCAGTCACGGCGTTCATTGCGCCTCCTTCTTGTTATGCACCTGCACGACAGGCATGGGCCGCATATCACCTTGCCTGCGCCGCTGAAACAAGCGCGCCAGAGCCTTGCGCGGCCCCCGGCGGGACGGCGTTCGGCAGGTTTTCCTTACAGCGCTTCGCTTGCTGATCATTCAGGCGGTTTGGCGCTGATTTTCGTAAATATTCCCTGACAGGGCGTAACGCAAAGCTTCCATTTCAGAACAATCCGTAGGACGTCTGCAAATTGACGGTAGCTAGCTTGCTAATGAAATCGGCCTTGCAGTTTTTTGTTTTCAAACAAGAAAAACCGCCGTTAAAAACAGAACAAAAAGTCTATTTAAAAATTAAATGGATAATTTTTTGCATTACAAAAGCCGCTGAACTAGGTTTTTCACGTCTTGCCGGCCACCTCGACCGGCCAGTCATAAACCGTGAAAGTCATCTAGGAGATCGACCATGCAAGCACTGGAAAAAGACTTGGATACCGAACTGCAACTGGACGAATGGTTTGAAGCACCGACCCATGAGGCCGCCGTGGAAATGATGCAAGCCGACGCGGTCGTGCCGTTCGGCACGGCGATGTGGCCTCTGTAAGACATCCCCGGGCAGGCACGGTCCGGCCGGTCGTGTCTGCCGCTTCATTTCCCGGTCAGTCAGGGAGGACTCATGGACAAGCCCCGCGCCATCTCGCATTTCCTTTACTACCTCGAACATCACCCTGCCCTTGCCGGCCTTGATTCGGCAAAGGTATTGCTCGGCTACACCGCCGATTACGAAGCTCTGACCGGCGCGATCGCCGAGCAGGCCGGTGAGCATCCGCGTTTTCGCTTCAGCGCCCGCCGCCTGGACCTGGAAAGCACCGCAGCGCTGGCCGAGGCGATTGCCGACAGCGATCTGTACATTTTCTTCTACGACTCTTCGACTTTGCCTAACCCGCGCCCCGACGGCCCGGAATTCGTCCGCGCGCTGCAAGCGGTGATGGCGGAAAACTGGAAGAAGTCGCTGCTGTTCAAGGATTACGGCGATTATTTCTACGACACCTTCAGCGTCACGCCACAGCGTATCGCCGGCCTCAACAGCCATTTGATCCAGCGCATGTCGCAGGCGACGACGCTGAGTTTCAAGGACGACGACGGCTCATGGTTCGAAACGCCGCTGAGCAGCATCAAGAAATGGACCGACATCAACGGTGTCGGCAACTTCGACTTGGCCCCAGGCGAAATCGCCACGCACAGCGAAGCCATCAACGGCCACGTGAAATTCAAGGGCACCTTCCTCAGCACCATTCCGTTTGCGCGCAAGTACGGCGTGCTGGAATCCCCCCTGGAGCTGTGGATCGAAAACTCGACCATCAGCCGCATCGCCACTGACGTGCCGGGGCTGGAGCATGATTTCAACAAATACCTCGACGCCAACCCGTCGAACCGCCGCATCGAGGAGTTGGGGATCGGCACCAACGAAGGCGTGAAAGACCTGTACGCGCGCAATGCCGGATTTGAAGAGCGACATTGTGGGTTGCACCTTGGGCTCGGTGGTGGAGCCAAGGGCAGTCATCACCTTGATTTGATCTTCTCTGGCGGGGTGTTGGCGCTGGATGACAAACCGGTGTTCGATGGGCGATTTGTGTTTTAAGAGCAGCTGCAAGCGGCAAGTTTCAAGCCGCAAGCACAAAGCAAAAATCAAGAGCAAAAAAAACGCCAACCTCAAAGGTTGGCGTTTCTACTTGCAGCTTGCAGCTTGCAGCTTGCAGCTTAAAACTTGCAGCTGTCTTTATTCCGGCTTGCGACGACCGAAACCCGGACGCTGCCCGGAACCCGCCGGGGCGCCACGGCGCTTGCCCGAGGGCTTGTCGCCGTCGACCAGTTTGATCCCGGGACGCTTCGGCGCCGGTTTGGCCGGGCGCTTGTTGGTGGTGTCCGCCGGACGATCCGCCACGGGCGTACCGCGACCGGCCGGTGCACGACCTTCGCCACGCTCGGTACGACCATTGGCCGGACGCGGAGCGCGCTCGCCGTCACGGGCCACTGGCTTGCGACCTGGACGCTCGCCTTCGATCTGCGGCTCACGGCTCGGGCGCGGTGCGGTGGGCGCACCAGCGGCAGGACGCAGGGTGCGCACGCGCTCGGTCTTGGCCATCGGTCGCGACGACTTACGCTGCATGCGTTCCAGTTTGTCCTTGCTCTTGGCGTTCAACTGCGGCATCGCCACCGGGGTCAGGCCGACTTCGGCGCTGAGCACGTCGACTTCGTACTGGCTCATTTCGCGCCAGCGGCCCATCGGCAGGTCCGAGTTGAGGAACACCGGACCGAAACGCACGCGCTTCAGGCGGCTGACCACCAGACCCTGGGATTCCCACAGACGACGCACTTCACGGTTACGCCCTTCCATGACCACGCAGTGGTACCAGTGGTTGAAACCTTCACCGCCCGGTGCCTGTTGAATGTCGGTGAAACGCGCCGGGCCGTCTTCCAGCACCACGCCGGCTTTCAGACGCTCGATCATCTCGTCGTCGACTTCACCGCGTACACGCACGGCGTATTCGCGGTCCATCTCGTAGGACGGGTGCATCAGGCGGTTGGCCAGTTCACCGTCGGTGGTGAACATCAGCAGACCGGTGGTGTTGATGTCGAGACGACCGATGTTGATCCAGCGGCCTTCTTTCGGACGTGGCAGCTTGTCGAACACGGTCGGACGGCCTTCCGGGTCGTCACGGGTGCAGATTTCGCCGTCGGGCTTGTTGTACATGATCACGCGGCGGACCGACTCGGCGGCTTCTTCGCGCTTGATCACCTTGCCATCAATGGTGATGGCGTCGTGCATGTCGACGCGCAGGCCAAGGGTGGCGTCTTTGCCATTGACCTTGATGCGGCCCTGGCTGATCCAGGATTCGACGTCACGGCGCGAGCCGACGCCGATACGCGCGAGGACCTTCTGCAGCTTTTCGCCTGCAGGGCCGATTTCCTGGTCGTCTTTCTGATTGATGTCACTCATCTGGGCACCTCCCGGTGTGGTCTGTTCAGGCGGCGCCTGAAGCATTGGAATCTGGTCTTCGGCCGAAGGGATCGGCGAAGGGTCGCGAATCATACGCGGATGTACGGCTTTGCGCATCAGAGACTAGCTGATCGATCGCCGGTTATTTGTTTTTCCGCCGACCGGCACCGCGCAGTTTGATCAGGCGCAACGCGGCTTCGGCGAGCACAGTGCGCTTGTCGTCCTTGTCGAGTTTTTTCCAGGCCTTGATCTCACGCTTGCTGCGACCGCAGCCGAGGCAGATATCGTCGGAGAATTTGCACAGGCTGATGCACGGGTCTTTGGTGGAACTCATCATCCTCTCCAGAACACATCAAACCCTGTGGGAGCGGGCTTGCCCGCGATAGCGGAGTGTCAGTCAACATCATTGGATCTGACCCACCGCAATCGCGGGCAAGCCCGCTCCCACAGAGATTTGCGTCAGTCCTCGAATTCGCGCCGTTCAGCTTCGATGGCTTCGGCCAGTGCGCGGGCTTCGGCTTCTTCTTCGCTGAGTTCCGGTTCCGGCTGTTCGAGGGCGGCGACAGCGGCCAGGAGTTTCTCGCGAGCCTCGGCGACACCCAGAACGTCGTCTTCAGCTTCGGCTTCAGGCTCGGCCTCACGTTCAACGTCAACAGTCGGCTCGCTCTGCTCAGGCTCGCTGAGCGATACTTCGCCATCCACGGCATCGCGCAGCAAATCATCGAAGTCGGTCTTGATCCCCTCCTCCATGCTGTCCAGTTCCAGCAGCAGGCTGTGGAAACTGGTTTCCTCTTTTTCTTCTTCCGGCTCGGCACTGGCGTCGGCCAGTTCCTGCAGACTCTGCGGCACCGGCGCGTCGTCGAAATCGAGGACTGGTTCGGCTTCCATCTCGCGCAGTTCGGCCAGCGGCGGCAGGTCTTCGAGGTTTTTCAGGTTGAAGTGATCGAGAAACGCCTTGGTGGTGGCGAACATCGCCGGTTTGCCCGGTACGTCGCGGTAGCCGACGACGCGGATCCACTCACGCTCGAGCAGGGTTTTGGTGATGTTGCTGTTGACCGCCACGCCACGCACGTCTTCGATCTCGCCACGGGTAATCGGCTGGCGATAGGCAATCAGCGCGATGGTTTCGAGCAAGGCGCGGGAATAACGCTGCGGGCGTTCTTCCCAGAGCCTGCCGACCCACGGCGAGAATTTTTCGCGGATCTGCAAACGGTAACCCGATGAGACTTCCTTAAGCTCGAAGGCGCGGCCCTCGCAGGACTTGCCCAGCAGGGTCAGGGCTTTCTTGAAGACTGCCGGTTCCGGCCGCTCGCCTTCTTCGAACAGTTCATACAGGCGCTCAAGCGATTGTGGTTTTCCCGAGGCCAACAGAAAGGCTTCAAGCAGGGGCGCCAGCTCGCGGGGTTCAGTCAGGTTCATACAAGGACTCGTTATTCGGCTCGGGCTCGCACGTGGATCGCGGCGAACGGCTCATTCTGCACCAGCTCGACCAAGGATTCCTTGACCAGTTCAAGGATCGCCATAAAGGTCACCACCACACCGAGGCGACCTTCTTCGGCGGTAAACAGCTCGACAAACGGCACGAAACCGCCGCCCTTGAGCCGCTCCAGCACATCGCTCATGCGCTCGCGAGTCGACAGCGCTTCGCGGCTGACCTGATGACTTTCGAACATGTCGCCACGGCGCAGCACTTCGGCCATGCACATCAGAATCTCTTCCAGCGCCACGTCGGGCAACAGCTTGCGCGCCCGCGCTTCCGGCGCATCCAGCTTGGGCACGATCACATCGCGACCGACCCGGCTCAGGCCATCGATGCCTTCAGCAGCGGCCTTGAAACGTTCGTACTCCTGCAAGCGCCGGATCAGTTCGGCGCGCGGGTCGTCTTCTTCGTCTTCGACGGTTTCGGCGCGCGGCAGGAGCATGCGCGATTTGATCTCGGCGAGCATCGCCGCCATCACCAGATACTCGGCAGCCAGCTCCAGCCGCACCGATTGCATCAACTCGACATAGCCCATGTATTGGCGGGTGATTTCCGCCACCGGAATGTCGAGGATGTTGATGTTCTGTTTGCGGATCAGGTACAGCAGCAGGTCGAGCGGGCCTTCAAAGGCCTCAAGGAAGACTTCCAGCGCATCCGGCGGGATGTACAGATCCAGCGGCATTTCCATGACCGCCTGGCCATAGACCATGGCAAACGGCAGTTCCTGCTGGGCGCCGGCCTGAGGATCGACGACGGTTTCCACTGCGGACATTCAGGCCTCGACCATGAACGGCGTCGGATCGCCGCAACCGACGCGGACCACTTCCGGGTCGTCGCCGGTCAGGTCAATCACCGTGGACGCCTTGATGCCGCCAAAACCACCATCGATGATCAGATCGACCTGATGTTCGAGCAACTGGCGCATTTCGTACGGATCGCTGAGCGGGTCTTCGTCGCCGGGCATGATCAGCGTCACGCTCATCAGCGGCTCGCCCAGTTCGGCCAGCAGCGCCAGCGCGATCGGATGGCTTGGCACGCGCAGGCCGATGGTGCGCTTCTTCGGATGCAGCAGCAGGCGCGGCACTTCGCGGGTGGCATTGAGAATAAAGGTATACGGGCCCGGCAGATGCGCCTTGAGAATACGGAACGTGCCGGTATCAATCTTCGCGTAGTTGCCCAATTGCGACAGGTCGCTGCAGATCAGGGCGAAATTGTGCTTCTCGTCGAGCTGACGCAAACGGCGTACGCGCTCGATGGCGGTCTTGTCGCCGATCTGGCAACCGATCGCGTAGGAGGAGTCCGTGGGATAGATCACCACCCCGCCCTTGCGGATGATTTCGACCGCCTGTTTGATCAGGCGCGCTTGCGGGTTTTCCGGATGGATCTGGAAAAATTGACTCACATTCTCTACCTGTTCAGACGGCGGCAATAACTGGGTCATGTTTGAACCGACACCACAGGGGTGGAAGGTCCTCGGGAACCGGCCGGTACTGGCCGATCTCGGACCAGCCGCCAGGGCCATGGAAGTCACTGCCGGCGCTGACCAGCAGACCGAACTCACGGGCAAGGATCGCCAGGCTGCCCACCTGTTCCGCAGGCTGATAGCCATTGACCACTTCAATGGCATGCCCGCCCGCTTGAATATAGTCGGCAATCAGCTTGCGGCGCTTGCTGCGGGTGAAATCATAGTGCCACGGGTGCGCCAGGCTGACCCAGGCACCGGCGGCGCGCAGCGTGCCGACGGTGTCTTCCAGTGTCGGCCAGTGCAATTTGACGTCACCCAGCTTGCCGGCGCCGAGCCATTTGCGGAATGCCTCGGCGCGATCCTTTACAAAACCTTCACGCACCATCCAGTCGGCAAAGTGCGGACGGGCCGGGGCGTTGCCGCTGTCGCCCAGTTCCTGCTGGATTTGCCGGGCGCCGTCGAGGGCACCGGGCATGCCCTTGAGGGCGAGCTTGCGGCTTATTTCTTCCGACCGCAGCCAGCGACCATCGTGCAATCTGGCGATCGCTTCGACCAACGGTGCGGCGTTGACGTCGAAACCGTAGCCCAGCACATGAATGGTCGCCCCGCCCCAGGTGCAGGACAACTCGACGCCGTTGATCAGTTGCATGCCCAGCTCATTAGCAGCCGTGCGCGCTTCGGCGAGGCCCTCGAGGGTGTCATGGTCGGTCAACGCCAGGACTTGCACGCCGTTTTCAAACGCACGCGCAACCAGAACCGCGGGCGCCAGGGCGCCATCGGAGGCCGTGCTGTGGCAGTGCAAATCAACATTCACGGGGAGTTGTAACCTCAAATCAGCTGGCGCTATCGCGCGCCCATATGTTTGTTATTATGCCGCCACATCCAGCTTCTGGCTCTCACTGTGAAACAATTCATCGATTTCATCCCGCTTCTGCTGTTTTTCATCGTTTACAAACTTGATCCCCGGGTCGTCGATATCGCTGGCCAGCAAGTGACCGTAGGTGGAATTTACAGCGCCACGGCGATGCTGATCATCAGCTCCCTGGTGGTCTACGGCGCGCTGTTCATCAAGCAGCGCAAGCTGGAAAAAAGCCAATGGCTGACCCTCATCGCCTGCCTGGTGTTCGGCAGCCTGACGCTGGCCTTCCACAGCGAAACCTTCCTCAAATGGAAAGCGCCGGTGGTCAACTGGCTGTTCGCTGCAGCCTTCATCGGCAGCCATTTCATCGGTGACCGCCTGCTGATCAAACGCATCATGGGCCACGCGCTGACCCTGCCGGATCCGGTCTGGACGCGCCTGAACATCGCCTGGATCGGGTTTTTCCTGTTCTGCGGCGCGGCCAACCTGTTCGTCGCCTTCACCTTCCAGAGCATCTGGGTCGATTTCAAGGTGTTCGGCAGCCTGGGCATGACCGTGCTGTTCCTGGTCGCACAGGGCGTTTACCTGTCGCGTCACCTGCACGACGCCGATACCACAACACCCAAAACCGAGGACTGACATGCTCTACGCCATCATTGCCACCGACGTCGCCAACTCGCTCGAAGCTCGCCTGTCCGCGCGCCCGGCGCATCTGGAACGCCTGCAAGCGCTCAAGGGCGAAGGCCGCATCGTGCTCGCCGGCCCGCACCCGGCGGTCGACAGCAATGATCCGGGCGCAGCGGGTTTCACCGGCAGCCTGATCGTCGCCGAATTCGACTCGCTGAGCGCCGCGCAGGCCTGGGCGGACGCCGATCCGTACATCGCCGCTGGCGTCTACGCCAATGTCGTGGTCAAGCCGTTCAAGCAAGTCCTGCCTTAAGCCTGTCCCCGCGCGATGAACCTTGCCGGTTCATCGCGTTATCAATCGCTCATTATTCTCGTTCGCCTGCCGACAACCTGCCCAATATCCATTGCAAACAGGTGTCGCGATGCGCAAGGGTCCGTTGTGTCTGATGTGGGTCACGTTGTCGATCATGGCGCCCGCCCATGGTGAGGAAATCACTGACGGCGGCAGTTCCACGCCATTTTCGCTGAGTGCCGGCAGCCAGATCACCGAGTTGCAACAGCGCCTCAAGGCCAGCGAGCAACAACGAGAAGAACTGAGCAAACAACTGCAAAATGCCGACAACACCCGTGAAAGCGCCCAGCTTGCCCGGTTGCGCCAGGAGAACCAGCGCCTGAAGCTGCAACTCAAGGAAGCGCAGGCCAGTCCACTGCCGCGTTTGCTGACCGATCAGCAACAGTGGTTCGTCACGGGCGCGGGGGTAGCGCTATTGGCGCTGCTCTGCGGTATCTTTGCCAGTGGAGCAAGCCGAAAACGTCGGCAATGGCTAAATTGAGTGAGTCATGAGCGAGCTGTTATTGATTGATGATGACCAGGAGTTGTGCGAACTCCTGAGTAGCTGGTTGAGCCAGGAAGGCTTCCAGGTGCGCGCCTGCCACGATGGCCAGAGTGCCCGCAAGGCCCTGGCCGAAACCGCCCCGGCGGCGGTGGTGCTGGACGTGATGCTGCCCGACGGCAGCGGTCTGGAACTGCTCAAGCAATTGCGCAACGATCACGCCGATCTGCCGGTGCTGATGCTCTCGGCCCGCGGCGAGCCGCTGGACCGCATCCTCGGTCTGGAACTGGGTGCCGACGATTACCTGGCCAAGCCTTGCGATCCGCGCGAACTCACTGCACGCCTGCGCGCCGTGTTGCGCCGCAGTCACCCGGCCGCGGTGTCGACGCAGCTTGAGCTGGGTGATTTGAGTTTCAGCCCGGTGCGCGGTGTGGTCAGCATCGATGAAAAAGAGCAGACGCTCACCGTCTCTGAAAGCCGTTTGCTCGAAGCCTTGCTCAAGCAGCCTGGCGAGCCGCTGGACAAACAGGAACTGGCGCAGATCGCCCTTGGCCGCAAGCTGACTCTGTATGACCGTAGCCTTGACATGCATGTCAGCAACTTGCGCAAGAAGATCGGCCCTCACCCGGACGGACGGCCGCGGATCGTTGCGTTGCGGAGTCGGGGTTATTACTACAGCCTCTGAATCGGCGCTCGTGGCCTGAGCTGGCGATGGTTTTTGTTTGGTTGGGGTTTTGGGGGCATATCCGTTGCTGCGGTAACGGCTCCTTATGGTTTCGCCCTTACGGCGAGTCCCTTTTTCAGACGCCAAAAAGGAACGAAAAGGCTTTGCTCCTGCGTTCGGCCCTCGCAAGCTCGGGTCCCTTCGCTCCGGGAGAGGGCTAGGGTGAGGGGCTTTTGACGTTGCTTTAGATCTTCAAGCCCCCGGGTATGTCAGCTCGATGACAAAGCGTCTTTACCCAAGCTTTACGCTGCCCTGACCGCCGCTGACCTTGATCTGCGTAATCTGCACTCATCCGGAACGTACCGGGAACGAGACAAGGAGATACACCATGCGCAAGACTCTTATCGCTCTGATGTTCGCTGCCGCTCTGCCAACCGTGGCCATGGCCATGCCGCAGGACGGCGGCCCGATGGGTGGCCCGCTTGACGGTCCGCGCCACGGTGGTCAGATGCACGGCGGCATGCATGGCAAGGGCCCGTACAGCCAGCTCGACCTGACCCGCGAACAGCGCGAGCAGATCCGCAAGATCATGGGCGAGCAAATGCACGAGCGTAAGCAAGTGGTCGACAAGTACCTGGCAAAACTCTCGCCGGCGGATCAGAAAGCCATGAAGGACGAGATTGCGGCCAACCACAAGAAAGCCGAGTCCGATGTTCGTGCCCTGCTGAAACCGGAACAACAGAAGCAGTTCGACGAGATCCAGAAAAAGCGCGCTGAACGCCGTGCCGAGTGGGCCGAGTTCAAAGCGTGGAAAGCGCAGCAGGCGCAAAAAGCGCAATAATGGTTTGACCCTGGGCCCGACGGCTGACCCCGTCGGGCCTGTTCCATTCAAATCGAATGTGGGAGCGAGCCTGCTCGCGAAGGCGGTGTATCAGCCAGAGATGTATTGACTGACACTACGCCTTCGCGAGCAGGCTCGCTCCCACATTTGATCGGTGTGTTTGTTTTGAGGACTTTCTGTGCGTTCACTGTTCTGGCGTATTCTCGCGAGCTTCTGGCTGGCTATTGCTCTGGTCGCGGGGCTGTCGATTCTGCTCGGGCACATGCTCAACCAGGACGCGTGGATTCTCAGCCGCCATCCCGGCCTCAATACCCTGGCCAGTGAATGGACGCAAACCTACGAAGCTCAGGGCGAGGAAGCCGCGCAGAACATTCTCGAACAGCGCAAGCGCCAGTATCACATCGACGTTCAAGTGCTCAATGAAACCGGCGATCCGGTCGTACGCGGCACTTTCCCGCGCCGCGCCGCCGCGTTCGAAGCGCGGCAGAACAACGACGACCGCCGCTTGCCGTGGCGGCGCCTGACCGATGAAATCACTAGTGAAAAAACCGGTGACACCTACCTGTTCATCTACCGCATACCCCACCCGGAACTCGATGCCTGGCACCGCGAAAGCCTGCTCTGGCCGTTGAGTGCGCTGGGCATCGCGTTGGTCGTACTGACCCTGTTCAGTCTGCTCGTGACGTTCTCGATCACCCGCCCGCTCAGCCGTTTGCGCGGTGCGGTGCATGATCTGGGGCAAACCACCTATCAACAAAACAGCCTGGCCAAACTGGCTAACCGCCGCGATGAATTCGGCGTCCTTGCCACCGACTTCAACCGCATGGGCGCGCGTTTGCAGAGCCTGATTGGCAGTCAACGGCAATTGCTGCGCGACGTGTCCCACGAATTGCGTTCACCGCTGGCGCGGCTGCGCATTGCCCTGGCGCTGGCCGAACGGGCGAACCCGGAAGAAAGGGAAAAGCTCTGGCCACGGCTGACCCGCGAATGTAATCGGCTGGAAGCGTTGATCAGTGAGATTCTGGTATTGGCGCGGGTCGACGCCGACAACGCCAGTGCTGAAGAGGTCGACCTGAATGCCCTGCTCGGTGCCTTGCAGAAGGACGCGCAGCTGGGCTCGCCCGAGCAGACCGTGCGCCTGGAGGCTGAGCCGCAGCTGAACCTCAAAGGCTGGCCGACGATGATCGAGCGTGCGCTCGACAACCTGCTGCGCAATGCCCAGCGCTTCAATCCGCCGGAGCAGCCGATTCAATTGCAGGCTTCGCGTCAGGGCGAGCGGATTGTCATCAGCGTGCGCGACCATGGGCCGGGGGTGCAGGCTGAGCATCTGAGTCAGTTGGGCGAGCCGTTTTACCGGGCGCCGGGGCAGACGGCGGCGGGACATGGGCTGGGGCTGGCGATTGCCAAGCGGGCGGCGGAGCGGCATGGCGGCACGCTGACTTTGGCGAATCATCCGCAGGGCGGGTTTGTCGCGAGTCTGGAATTGCCGCTGGTGCCTGGGGTTATCGTCCAGCCCTGAACAAACTCCTACATTTGATCGCGGATATCAGGCGTTACCGGGCCAGGCACTGACAAACTCTGCCAGATCAACCTTCTCCGCCACACGCGGTTCTTTCTGCGGCGTACCAAGGTACAAGAATGCGATGACTTCTTCGCCTTCTGCCAACCCCAAGCCTTTGGCCACATGCGCTGAATAGGCCAGATCCCCAGTCCGCCACACCGCACCAATCCCCTGCGCATACGCCGCCAGCAAAATCCCGTGCGCCGCGCACCCGGCCGCAAGCAATTGCTCGGCTTTGGGGTATTTGACGTGTTCCTGCAGTTTCGCAATCACCACCACCACCAGCGGCGCCCGCAGCGGGCCGTTGCGGGCCTTGTCGATCATTGCTTCGGTGACTTCGCCGGCCTGCATTTGCGCAGCTTCGGCCAGCAACTCACCCATTTGCTCACGCGCGGCGCCTTCAACGGTCAGGAAACGATACGGCTGCAGATGCCCGTGATCCGGCGCGCGCAGGGCGGCGCCAAACAGGGCTTCGCGCTGCTCGGCAGTGGGGGCCGGTTCGACCAGGCGGGGAACGGAAACACGGTTGAGCAACGCGTCGAGAGCCTGCATCGGCCACCTCCTTTGAAAAATGTGCGGCTATTCTAGCTTTAACTGCGCAGCGCCTGCCGGTTTACATGCCCTGCCCCGCGGGTAGAATGGCGCCCTTCCCCCATCAGCCCGAGCGGATTTCATGGCGTTGCCGACCTTACGGATCATTGGTTTCATCATCGGCATCTTTCTGATCACCCTGGCTGTGGCGATGGTCGTGCCGATGGCCACGCTGGTGATTTTCGAACGCACCAGCGATCTGCCGTCGTTCCTCTGGGCGAGCATGATCACCTTCGTCGCCGGCCTCGCGCTGGTGATTCCCGGGCGCCCGGAACACATTCATCTACGCCCGCGCGACATGTATCTGCTGACCGTCAGCAGTTGGCTGGTGGTGTGTATTTTTGCTGCGCTGCCGTTTCTGCTGACCCAGCACATCAGCTACACCGACTCGTTTTTCGAGAGCATGTCGGGCATCACCGCCACTGGCGCCACCGTGCTCAATGGCCTGGACACCATGTCGCCGGGGATCCTGATGTGGCGCTCGCTGTTGCACTGGATCGGCGGCATCGGCTTTATCGGCATGGCAGTGGCGATTCTGCCGCTGCTGCGCATCGGCGGCATGCGCCTGTTCCAGACCGAATCCTCGGACCGCTCAGAGAAAGTCATGCCGCGCTCGCACATGGTGGCGCGGCTGATCGTGGCGGCTTACGTCGGCATCACTATCCTCGGCAGCCTGGCGTTCTGGTGGGCAGGGATGAGCCCGTTCGATGCGATCAACCACGCAATGTCGGCGATCTCCACCGGCGGTTTTTCCACGTCCGACCAGTCGCTGGCGAAATGGACGCAGCCGGCGGTGCATTGGGTGGCGATTGTCGTGATGATTCTCGGCAGCCTGCCGTTCACCCTGTATGTGGCGACGTTGCGCGGGAATCGCAAAGCGTTGCTCCGCGACCAACAAGTGCAAGGGCTGCTGGCGATGTTGCTGGTGACCTGGCTGGTGCTCGGCACCTGGTACTGGTGGACCACCAAACTGCATTGGCTCGAAGCCCTGCGGCATGTGGCGCTGAACGTGACCTCGATAGTCACCACCACCGGTTTCGCCCTCGGCGACTACAGCCTGTGGGGCAATTTTTCGCTGATGCTGTTTTTCTATCTGGGCTTTATCGGCGGCTGTTCCGGGTCGACGGCGGGCGGGATCAAGATTTTCCGCTTTCAGGTCGCCTATATCCTGCTCAAGGCCAACCTCAATCAGCTGATCCACCCCCGCGCGGTGATCAAACAGAAGTACAACGGCCACCGCCTCGACGAAGAAATCGTGCGCTCGATTCTGACTTTCTCGTTTTTCTTCGCCATCACCATCTGCGTGATCGCCCTGCTGCTGTCCTTGCTCGGCGTCGACTGGATGACCGCACTGACCGGCGCCGCCAGCACCGTGTCCGGCGTTGGCCCGGGCCTTGGTGAAACCATCGGCCCGGCCGGCAACTTCGCCACCCTGCCGGATGCGGCCAAGTGGATTCTGTCGGCGGGCATGCTGCTCGGCCGACTGGAGATCATTACGGTGTTTGTGCTGTGTATTCCGGCGTTCTGGCGTCACTGACCGCATTCGGCGCCTGTAGCAACCGCGTCCGGTAGTCGCCGGGAGTGGTGTCGAACCAGCGACGGAAGGCGCGGAAGAAGTTGCTCGGATCGGCGAAGCCCAGCAGGTAGGCGATTTCCAGCAAGGTCATGCTTGGTTGCGCCAGATACTGTTCAGCGAGCTCGCGGCGAGTGTCATCAAGCAACTGCTGAAAACTGGTGCCCTCCTCCTGCAACCGGCGCTGCAAGGTGCGCTGCGACAGATGCAGGGTCTGCGCCACGGTGTCGCGCTTGGGCTCGCCCTGCGGCAGCAAGCGGCACAGCACCTGGCGCGCCTTGTGCGTCACGCGGCTCTCGGAAAACCGCGCCAGATATTCCCCGGCAAAACGATCATGCAGCAACGCCATCGCTTCGTTGGCGGTGGGCAGCGGCGCTTCCATGTCGGCGCGCTTGAAGATCAGCGCGTCGTACGGCGCGTTGAACACCAGCGGCGCGTGGAAGGCTTGTTTATAAGGTTCGAGATCGGCGGGCTGGTCGCCCTGCACCAACACTTTGACCGGATGCAGCGGGCGCCCGCTCAGCCAGCCGCACAGGGCCAGTGCACAGGCCAGCGAAGCTTCGGCGCTTTGCCGGGTCGGCGGCAGATGATCGCCGTGCACCGTCAGAATCAGTCCGTAACCTTCATCGAGCAGACGAAAACTCAGGTCGGCGCTTTCGGCGATGATGCGCTGATAACGCACCAGCCGTTGAAAACCTTCGGCCAGGGTATTGCTCGACATCAGCGCATAACCGGCGACATGAAACGAGGCCGGTCGCACCACCTTACCCATGTTCAGGCCGATCGCCGGGTTGCCGGACAAGTCGACCGCGCGTTGCCAGAGCCGGGTCATGGAGTCTTGCGTAAAACGCGCATCCGGATCATCCAGCGCCGCGTAATCAAGCCCCAGTTGCTTGAACAGAACCCGGCAATCCAGGCCGTCCATCTCCAGCGCTTTGACAATCCCCATCGCCCAGCTTGCAGAAGTCGTTCGTTCGCTCATGGCGGTTTTCTTATACATGATGGACCGCATGTTACGGCCCGATTTGCGAAGGATACTAAAGTGGCGCCGATTGTCACTGGCCCACCCCCATGATCACTCTAGACTCAAATACGCTACCCGCCGCACAACTCGTCGCCAGAACAATAACCACAGAGACCGCAGTCGTGGAAAACGTAAAGCAATTCAACAGCTTCGCCGAGTTCTACCCGTATTACCTCGCCGAGCACAGCAACAGCAATTGCCGCCGCCTGCATTTCATCGGCACTTCGCTGGTCATTTTCATTCTCGCCCTGAGCATCGCCAAAGGCGCGTGGCTGCTGTTACTGGCCCTGCCGCTGGCCGGTTACAGCTTCGCCTGGGTCGGGCATTTCTTCTTTGAAAAGAACCGACCGGCGACTTTCCAGCATCCGCTGTACAGCCTGCTCGGTGACTTCGTCATGTACCGCGACATGATTCTGGGTCGCGTAGCGTTCTGAAGGAGGGTCTGCCCATGAATGCCACTGCCCGCTTTACCCACATGAAAGACGGCACTGAGGAAGACTGGGCGATCATCGCCACGGATTTCAGTGCCTACGCCAGGCAATTGCCGGCACGGATCGTCGCCCATCTGAAATTGCTCGAAGGCGACTTCGGCGGCTTTCCGGTGGATCGCCTGACCCACTCGCTGCAAACCGCGACCCGTGCGTTTCGTGATGGCCGCGATGAGGAATATGTGGTCTGCGCGCTGCTGCATGACATCGGCGACACCCTCGGCTCGTACAACCATCCAGACATCGCTGCGGCGATTCTCAAGCCGTTCGTCAGCGCCGAAAATCTGTGGATGGTCGAGAAGCATGGGGTGTTTCAGGGGTATTACTTCTTTCACCACCTGGGCATGGATCGGCATCTGCGTGAGCAGTTCAAGGAGCACCCGCAGTTTCAGGCGACGGCCGAGTTCTGCGCCAAGTACGATGCGGCGGCATTTGATCCGGCGTATGACACGCTGCCGTTGAGTTTCTTTGAGCCGATGATGGAGCGGCTGTTTGCGCAGCCGAAGAACTCGATTTACAAAGCCGCAATGGAAGAACACACCACGGTTTGATGTTGTTTGTTCTGACCCCATCGCTGGCAAGCCAGCTCCCACAGAGAATTGGATCTCTCACACATTTTGTGTGCACCCAGGAACCCTGTGGGAGCTGGCTTGCCAGCGATGAGGCCCTCTCAACCACCCGAGAATCAGGCGAGTTCGGTGACCTTTGCCGCCTTGAGCTGCGCCTCGCGCGCCTGTGCATCCGCCAGCCGATACAGCTCGATCGTGCCATCCCAATGCTCGATCAACGCCGTACACGATTCGACCCAGTCGCCACAATTGAGGTAGTCCACCTCCCCTACCTTGCGAATCTCGGCATGGTGGATATGCCCGCAAACCACGCCATGCAACTCGCGCTTCACGCATTCATGGGCGATCGCTTCTTCGAAGTCGCTGATGAAACTCACCGCGGTCTTGACCTTGTGTTTCAGGTACGCCGACAGCGACCAGTAGCCATAGCCATAACGCGCCCGCCAGTGGTTGAGCCAGCGATTGAGGGTCAGGGTAAATTCGTAGGCCGAGTCGCCGAGGAACGCCAGCCAGCGGTGATAACGGGTGATCACGTCGAACTGATCGCCATGAATCACCAGCAGATGGCGGCCGTCGGCGGTGACGTGCACCGCCTCGTCGACCAACTGGATATTGCCCAGAATCAGTTTCGAATAGCGGCGCAGGAATTCGTCGTGGTTGCCGGTGACGTAGATGACTTCGGTGCCGCGCTTGCTCATGGTCAGCAAGCGGCGGATCACGTTGGTGTGCGCCTGCGGCCAGTACATGCCGCCGCGCAGTTTCCAGCCGTCGATGATGTCGCCGACCAGGTAGATCTTGTCGGCGTGATAACCCTTGAGAAACTTCGACAAGTGTTCCGCCTGGCAATCGCGCGTGCCCAGATGCACGTCGGAAATCCAAAGGGTTCGCACCCGTTGCTTGCGGCTGGGTCTGGCGAGCTCGGCGCTGGTCATGGACAACCCTCTGCGATGTTTTCGCCATCGTGCACCGGCCCGGTGAATCGACCATGACAAGCGCAAGTCAGTCCTGTGACAACGCATCCTGATGGCGGCGGTGTAGACTGGCGGCCACTGCGGAGACTGCCTGCCATGCGACCGATCCTCACCTTGCGTCACTACACCCACGACCTGATCGTGCACAGTCACGACCACGCGCAATTGGTATTCGGGCTGTCCGGTGCGCTGGATTTCGAGGTTGAAGGTTGCGGCAGCCAGGTGCGCCAGCAAAGCTTTGTGGTGATCCCGACCGGCGCTCATCACGCCTGTGGCAGCCCCGGCGGCAGCCGCTGTCTGGTGCTCGACGTCCCCGACGGAGGGTGGCTGACGGATTCGCTCGGTCAGCATGCCGACGCCAGTCGCCGCATGCTCGATCAGCCGGGGCGGTTGTCGCTGGATGCGGGACAAAGCCAGTTGGTCAGTTGGCTGGCAAACAGCCCGGTCGCCGATCCGTTGATTGCGCAACAAGGCGCGGTGCTGCTGCTGGCCAGCCTGAACCACGCGCGGCCTGCCGAACTCGCCGCTCGTCGCCTGCCCTATGCCGCGCTGGATGCGCATATCGAGCAATACGCCGCTTATCCGCTGCAAGTCGCCGACCTAGCACGGGTTGCCGGGTTGTCCAGCGCACGACTGCATGCACGCTTCATGGCTGAGTGCGGGCAGACGCCGATGGACTACATTCGCAGTCGGCGCCTGCATCTGGCGGTGCAATGGCTGCGCGACACACCGCTGCCGATCGGCGAAATCGCCAGCCGTGTCGGCTATGCCTCGCAGAGTGCATTTTCTGCTGCGGTGCTGCGTGAGTTCGGCGCTTCGCCGCGTCAGTTGCGCCGCGACTCCTGCGACAAAAGTCGCTAGCCTGGCGACAGATTTACCGGGCGATCCGCGGTTCAATGCAGTAGCTGCCGCAGATGATTGATCGTTCCCACGCTCCTGCGTGGGAACGCAGCCCGTGGCGCTCCGCGTCACTGCACGCAGAGCGTCCCCGGAGGCATTCCCACGCAGAGCGTGGGAACGATCAAGTCCCACCTATTTGAAATAAAAGGATCGCAATGACTCCGCGTACCGCCCTTGGCGCCCTGCACATCGGCGCTCTGATGTTTGGCCTGACCGGTGTGTTCGGCAAACTCGCTGCCGCCTCGCCTGCGGTGATCGTCTTTGGTCGCGCCGCGTTCGCCGTACTCGCCCTGGCCTTCTTTGCCCGCTTCGCCAGTCAGCACGGCTGGCAAAAACTCCAGGCCGTGGACTGGCGTCGCCTCGCACTCAGCGGCGTGTTGTTGGCTGGGCACTGGGTGAGTTTTTTCCTCTCGGTGAAAGTCGCCGGCGTCGCTATCGCGACTTTGGGGTTTGCCAGTTTCCCGGCCTTCACGGTGATTCTCGAAGGGCTGATCTTTCGCGAACGCATCCGCGCCAACGAAATGCTGCTGGTGCTGCTGGTCAGTGTTGGCCTGATTCTGGTGACTCCGGCGTTCGATCTGGGCAGTGGCGCGACCATCGGTCTGCTCTGGTCGGCACTGTCGGGCCTGCTGTTTTCGCTGCTGTCGCTGACCAACCGCGCCAGCTCCGGACGGATTCCGGCGGTACAGGCGGCGTTGTGCCAAAACGTCGTGGTGGCCCTGTGTCTGCTGCCGGTCGCGGCACCGCAACTGAGTGCAGTGCGCGCACTGGACTGGTTGTGGATCGCCCTGCTCGGCGTGTTCTGCACCGGGGTTGCGCACAGTCTGTTCGTCGCCAGTCTGGCGGTGATCAAGGCGCGCACGGCGGCGGTGGTGTTCGCGATGGAGCCGGTCTACGGCATCACCATTGCCTGGCTGCTGTTCGATGAGAACCCGACACCGAGAATGTTGCTGGGCGGCGCGCTGATCATTGTCGCCATCGTCGTCTCAGCGCGGATGTCAGGGCATGCCGAGAAGAAAGCCGTCGCCGCCGAGGCCGCGTCTCACTGAGTGCGGTCGTTGTGGCCGAGGTCGCGCTCCGGGTCGATTCGGTCACGAACCCTTTGTTTCAGCACCTTGGCCTCGGGAAAACCGCCGTCAGCCTTGCGCTCCCAGATCTGCACGCCATCGCAACTGATGTGGAATATCCCGCCGGTGCCCGGCACCAGCGACACTTTGCCGAGGTCGTCGCCGAAGGTGCTGAGCAGTTCCTGCGCCAGCCACGCGGCGCGCAACAGCCATTGGCATTGCGTGCAATAGCTGATGACAACTTCTGCTTTTGCGACAGTCATGTTCGCTGAAACTCCTGAGACAGAGGGCGCCGCTATAATAGCCGGCTTTATCGCTTGCCCCGAGACTCACAATGCGCCGTTTGCTGTTTTGCCTGCTGCTTGGTTTCCTGCCATTTTTCGTTCACGCCAGCGAAGCGCCGCGACCGAAAATCGGTCTGGTGCTGTCCGGCGGTGCGGCGCGCGGGCTAGCGCACATCGGCGTGCTCAAAGCGCTGGAAGAACAAGGCATCAAGATCGACGCGATCGCCGGCACCAGCATGGGCGCCGTCGTGGGCGGCTTGTACGCCTCGGGCTACAAGGTCGATGAGCTGGAAAAACTCGCCCTGAGCATCGATTGGCAAGCGGCGCTGTCCGACGCGCCACCACGTGAAGACGTGCCGTTCCGGCGCAAGCAGGACGACCGCGACTTTCTGGTGAAACAGAAACTCAGCTTCCGCGACGACGGCAGCCTCGGCCTGCCGCTGGGGGTGATTCAGGGCCAGAATCTGGCGTTGCTACTGGAAAGTCTGCTCGCGCATACCAGCGATACCCGCGACTTCGACAAGCTGCCGATCCCCTTCCGCGCCGTCGCCACCGACATTGCCAACGGTGAAAAAGTGGTATTCCGCAAAGGTCATTTGCCCCAGGTGATCCGCGCCAGCATGTCGATCCCGGCGGTGTTCGCCCCGGTCGAACTCGACGGCCGGCTGCTGGTGGACGGTGGCATGACCGACAACATTCCTCTCGATGTCGCGCGGCAGATGGGTGTTGACGTGGCCATTGTGGTCGACATCGGTACGCCGCTGCGTAATCGCAAGCAACTGACCACGGTAGTCGACGTGTTGAATCAGTCGATCACCCTGATGACTCGCAGCAATTCCGAAGAACAACTGGCCGCAATGAAAGCCACCGACGTGCTGATCCAGCCCGCCTTGGCCGCCTACGGGGTGACCGATTTCGGCAAGACCCAGGAGATGATCGACGCCGGTTATCGCGCGACCCGTATCCTAGATGCCCGCCTCGCGGTGCTCAAACCCACGCAGTCCCAGGACGCCGAACTCAACGCCGCGCGCTCACCCGGCCAGCGCACGCCGATCATCACCGCGATCCGCGTCGAGAACGATTCGAAGGTCGACGACGATGTGATCCGCTATTACATCCGCCAACCGGTCGGCGAGCCGCTGGATCTGGGCCGTCTGCACTCGGACATGGGCACGCTGTACGGCCTCGATTATTTTGAACAGGTGCAATACCGCGTGGTACACAAGGGCAACGATCACACCCTGGTGATCAGTGCCCGCGGCAAACGCAGCGGGACTGATTACTTGCGGGTCGGCCTCAACCTGTCGGACGACATGCGCGGCGACAGCGCCTTCAACCTCGGCGCCAGCTACCGCGTCAACGGCATCAACCGCCTCGGCGCGGAATGGCTGACTCGCGCACAGATCGGCGATAAACAGGAGCTGTACAGCGAGTTCTACCAACCGCTGGACGTTGGCTCGCGCTACTTCGTCGCGCCGTACGCGTCGTTCGAAGCGCAGAATGTCGATTCGGTGCTGGATAACGACCCGATCGCGCAATATCGCGTCGAGCGCTACGGTTTCGGCCTTAACTTCGGTCGCCAGATCGGCAACAACGGTGAAGTGCGCTTCGGCGTCGGCGAAGCCTGGGGCAAAGCCGATGTGCGCATTGGCGATCAGGATCTGCCGAGCGAGAACTTCAACGAAGGTTTCTATGCTCTGAAGTATTCCTACGATTCGCTGGATAACGTTTACTTCCCGCATGAGGGCAAGGACATCAGCCTGACCCTGGTGCAGTACGAACCGGGGCTCGGTTCGGATACGCGTTATCGGCAGTGGGATTTCAAGATTGACAAGGCCATGAGCCATGGGCCGGACACGCTGATTCTCGGCGGACGCTATGGGCGCACGCTCAACGACGCCAATGTGGTGACGTCGAGCTTTCTGCTCGGCGGCGCGCGGCAGTTGTCGGGTTTCCGTGAAGATGCGATTTCCGGGCAGAACATCAGCCTGATGCGCGCCGTGTACTACCGCCGCCTGACGCCACGCGCCTATCTGCCGCTGGACTTCCCGCTGTACGCCGGCGCCTCGCTGGAACGCGGTCGGGCGTGGAACAACGACAATGAATTCGACAGCGGCTACATCAACGCGGCCAGCGTGTTCATCGGTTTTGATACGCCGCTGGGGCCGTTGAATTTCAGTTATGGCTTGAATGATGCGGATGAACAGGCGGTGTATTTGAATCTGGGGCAGACGTTCTAGGCCGGTGTTGCCCGGCAGTCAGTCTTCGCGAGCAGGCTCGCTCCCACATTGAAATGCGTTTCCCTGTGGGAGCGAGCCTGCTCGCGAAAGCGTTATCGGATGCGCTACAAAACTGCCGAAATCAGCGAATTCCCGCCAACAACGTGCGCGCCGTTTGCTTCAACGGTTCATCGCCCTCTTTGAGCAATTCATTGAGCAGTGCGATTGCACTGTCGATGTCGCCGTCGTCGATGCAGGTTTGCGCCTGTTCAAGCTTCTGCGAGCCGCCAGGTTCAGGCGCCTGCAGGTCCAACGGCTCAAGCACTATCGAAGGCTTGGGATCAGCAAACTCATTGAGAAAGTCATCGTCCAGCGGCTGTGCATCCGGTTCGGGAATCCACTCAAGCTCCGCTTCTTCCCCGGTCGTCGGTTCGGGCAGCTCGAAATCCTGAGGCAGTACTTCCAGCCCTGCGCCGAGGTCGGTGTTTTCGGCTGAAGGGGCTTGACGGGTGTCTTCGAGGTCCCAACTGGACTCCATCGACAATTCGCCCAGCTTCAGTTCGAAGTCGTCCTCGGCCGGTGGTTGAGCAACTACCGCAGGCGCGGCCGCGACAATCGGCACTGCAGACGCCAGCGCCGCGCTGCCGGCCAGTTTCGGATGGCGGGCGCGTGTTTCCCGTAACGGCTGTTCGTCGACGCCGAGTTCGCGCAGGTGATTTTCCTGCTGCTCATACGCCTCGCTGTCGCCCTGACGCCCGAGCACTTCGAGCAATTGCAGGCCCAGATCAAGGCGTTCGGGCTCTTTGTGCAAGGCATCACGCAGCAATCCTGCCGCCTCGTTGAGTCGGCCATAGGCGAGATAGATCCCCACCGCCTCCAGAACATCCCCGGCTGTCGGCTCTTCGCGGTGATCGGCACTGACTTGAGGCGTGGCAGACTCGGCAGCGTCCATTGCGTCGCCTGGCGGCTCGGCAAGCGGCGCCACCTGCGCCAGAGGCTGCTGGTTCCGTTGACGATGCTTGCGCACGAACAATGCTGCCAAGGCGCCCAGCAGAAGCATCAATGCCGCGAGCAAAGGCCAATTCAAGCCATCTTCGGCGGGCTCGACCGGCGTGACCACTGGCGCCGGCGCGGGTGTGACAACGGTGGGTGGCGGGGCTTTTTGCAGCTCGGCCAAACGGGTCTGCAATTCAGCGAGCTGCTTCTTGCCGTCGGCGATCTGCACATCCTGCGCTTGCAGCTTCGCATTCAATTCGTCGACGGTTTTCTGCAATTGCTGATTCAGCAACTCGCTGGCAGCCAATTGCTCTTTGCTGTCATCGACCGGTGCAGGCTTTGCCGCAGGTGCTGTTTCGCGCTTGCCTTGAGCGGCCTGCACCGCGGTGACGGGCTCAACGGTGGGAAAGCCCGAGGATTGTGCGCGGGGATCAGGCTCATCGGTGGCCGGCACGATCCCCGGTGAACCCGGTGGATCGATCAGCACCGTGTATTCACGCAGCAAACGCCCATTGGGCTGATTGAGCTGCACGAGGAAATTCAGAAAGGGTTCGTTGACCGGTTTGCTCGAGGTCACCCGGATCATCTGGCGCTGACCACGCAGGATCGGAATGAACTTGAGGTCATTAAGAAAGAACACTCGCTCGACCCCGGCCTGAGCGAACTCGTCCCCGGTGGCCAGGCTCACCGCCAGATCGTTTTGCGTCAGCCCGCCGACGTCCACCAGGGTAATGTCGGCCTTGAGCGGCTGATTGAGCGCTGAATGAACGGTGATGTCACCCAGCCCCAAGGCCATCGACCAGGCCGAATAACTGAATACGCCAGCGACCAGCAGCCATTTGGCGCCACTGCGCAGTACCACGTGCCGACTTGCGAGCATGAGCATCCCTTAAATAAGCAAAACCGACTTCTATGCGTTCGCACATCCGGTACGAACACGATATTGCCCAGTAGTTCTTATAGTCGGCTCTGCGCCATCTCTCCAAGAATCGGCACGTGGATGTGCCTCAGGATTTTTCCAGGTTGCCCAGAATGTGCCCATGAACACGCATGCACACCTTCAGATCCGCCTCGTCGACGCCATCGAACAGCTCGAGACGCAGTTGCGTGGCAATGGTTTCGATTTGTTCGATCAACGGCAGGGCCGGCGCGCACAAGACGATTTTTTTCGCCCGGCGGTCTTCCATTACCGATTGCCGTTGCACCAGCCCCTGGGTTTCCAGACTATCGAGCAAGCGGGCCAGGGTCGGCCCTTCGACGCCGACGCTTTGCGCCAGCTCACGCTGGGTCGGCGCATCTTCGAACCGTGCCAGGTGCAGCAGCACCAGCCAGCGCGCCTGGGACAGCCCCAGCCCGGCCAGTCGACGGTCAAGTTCGGCACGCCAGCCACGGGACATCTGGGCCAGTTGCATGCCAAAGCGGTGTTGATCGGTTAACGGCATAAAACACTCACGGATAGACTGAAAATGCGGAAAATCTAATTATTAGTCAGCTAAGCATGAGCGGCAGTTATAGGCAAGTGGCGGTCTGTACTGAATCGTTACAACTGCTTGAAGATCAAAATCACCCTCATCGGAACGGCCCGATTACATCTCGAATTCAGACTGCAACGCCGCACGCACGCAATACAGCACACCTTCCGGCACCCGTCCGGCAAACAACTCAGCCACTTCAGCGACCGACGGCAACTCGCCCTCCCCGTCAAGAAACGCGTCCTGCACCTCGCCCATCAGCTCTTCCGGCAAATCCAGCGCCTGCTCCAGCGACAGCTGCTGCTTGCCGATCGCTTCAGCCAGCATCGTGTAGACGTTCTTCTCCGAGCACCGCAGCTGCCCGGCAATCTGCAGCGGCGTCATGCCGGCGCGGGCCAGGGTGATCAGTTCGTGGCGCACGTCGGCGACCGGTTTCGGCGCCTCGGCCGCGCCGCCGAGCACTTCGAGGAAGGCGTCGCCGTAGCGTTCCAGCTTGCGCGCGCCGACGCCGCTGACCCGGGCCATTTCCGCCAGCGAGGTCGGCTGGCTGCGGAGCATTTCCAGCAAAGTCGAATCGGGGAAGATGACGTACGGCGGCACGCCATGTTCTTCGGCGAGTTTGCGCCGCAGCGCGCGCAGGGCTTCCCACTGTTCGCGCTCTTCGCCACGCACCAGTTGGCTGGCCGGGCTTTTGCTGGCGGTTTTGGCGGTGACTTGCGGTTTGAGATCGCGACGCAGCTCCAGGGTCACTTCACCCTTGAGCAACGGGCGGCAACTGTCGTTCAGGCGCAGACCGCCATAACCTTCGTGATCGACATCAGCCAGACCGCGCGCGACCAACTGGCGGTACAGCGAGCGCCACTCGCTCTCGCTCAGGGCCTTGCCGACGCCGTACACCGACAGATGCTGATGCCCGAAGCTGCGGACTTTCTCGTTGTCCTTGCCCAGCAGGACATCGACCAGATGCCCGACGCCATAACGCTGGCCGGTGCGAAAAATTGCCGACAACGCCTGACGCGCCGGCTCGGTGGCATCCCAGGTCTGCACGCCATCGACGCAGTTGTCGCAATGGCCGCAGGGCTCGGGCATGTCTTCATCGAAATAGGCCAGCAGGGTCTGACGCCGGCAGCGGGTTTCTTCGCACAGCGAGAGCATGGCGTCGAGCTTGTGCTGCTCCAGACGCTTGTGGCGCTCGTCGCCTTCGGAGTTCTGCAGCAACTGCTTGAGCATCACCACGTCTTGCAGACCGTAGGCCATCCACGCATCCGCCGGCAAACCGTCCCGGCCGCCGCGACCGGTTTCCTGGTAATACGCCTCAAGGGATTTCGGCAGGTCGAGGTGCGCAACGAAACGCACGTTGGGCTTGTCGATGCCCATGCCGAACGCCACCGTGGCGACCATGATCAGGCCTTCCTCGTTGAGGAAGCGCTTCTGGTGATAGGCGCGCAGATCATTGGGCAGACCGGCGTGATACGGCAGCGCCGGGAAACCTTGTTCACTGAGGAACGCGGCAACTTCTTCGACCTTTTTACGCGACAGGCAATAGACGATGCCGGCATCGCTGCGTCGCTCGGCAAGGAACGCCAGCAACTGCTTGCGCGGCTGCTCCTTGGGCACGATGCGATAAAAAATGTTCGGGCGGTCGAAACTCGACAGGAAGCGCTCAGCGTTCTGCAGGTGCAGACGATCGACTATTTCTTCGCGGGTACGCTTGTCGGCGGTTGCGGTGAGGGCGATGCGCGGAACGTTGGGGAACAGCTCGGCCAACTGACCGAGTTGCAGGTATTCGCGGCGGAAATCGTGGCCCCACTGCGACACGCAATGCGCTTCGTCGATGGCGAACAGGGCTATTTCCAGGCTTTGCAGGAACGCCAGCATGCGCGGCTGGACCAGACGCTCGGGCGCCAGATAAAGCATCTTCACTTCGCCGCGCTTGATCCGCGCGGCGAGGTCACGCTGCTGTTCGGCGCTCAGGGTTGAGTTCAACGCAGCGGCTGCCACGCCGAGTTCTTCGAGGGTGGCGACCTGATCGTCCATCAGCGCGATCAGCGGCGACACCACCACCGCCAGGCCATCGCGCAACAGCGCCGGCACCTGGAAACACAGGGATTTGCCGCCACCGGTAGGCATCAGCACCAGCGCATCACCGCCGCTGGCCACACGCTCAATGATTGCACCCTGACGGCCACGGAAACTGTCGTAGCCGAAGATGTCCTTGAGAACGCGTTGAGCCTGTTCGAGCATAAAAACTCCAAAAATCTACCGGTACATCCCTGCTCAGGCTGGTTCAGAACAGCCGCGACCGCTTAAACAAAACGTAAGAAGCCGTTGCATGACCAGCGCAACGCGGGCAGGGAGCGCAAAACGCGGCAGTATACCCGAGGCCTCTCGTGCACAGGGTGCCGCTGATAAGACACTGATAAACCTGCCACACACAAAACCCTGGGGGAGCGAGCCTGCTCGCGAAGGCGGTGTGTCAGGTTCGATTGCACTGACTGGACCGGCGCCTTCGCGAGCAGGCTCGCTCCCACATGGGCTTGTATACCGTCCAGCAATTGCGGCAAATCTGCCACGCGGCTGGCTTGAGCGCGCAAGAAGGCCTAGAATTCCCGCATTGTTTATTCCCCAAGGTAGCCCCGTAATGTCCTTCGCTGAGCAACTGACCCGCCTGCAAGTCTTCCTCGACGCCGACGAGCTGCACGACGAGGCGCTGGATTATGTGGCCGCCCACGGTTACCTGACCGCGCTGTCGATCTGCTCTGAAGACGTCCCGGAGCGTGAATGGATCGACGCCCTGTTCGCCGAAGAGCCGCATTACAGCGACGAAGCCCAGCGAGCCGAAATCGAAGCCACGCTGATCGGCCTCAAGGCGCACATTGCTCGCCAACTGGCCTCGGATGAAGAATTCGAATTGCCTTGCGAACTGGATCTGGGCGAAGAGCCGGACGATTCCGAACTGCGCGGCTGGTGCATCGGTTTCATGGAAGGCGTGTTCCTGCGTGAAGCCGCCTGGTTCGAAACCGCCGAGGAAGAAGTCAGCGAAATGCTCTTGCCGATCATGGTCGGTTCCGGCCTGTTCGACGAACAGCCCGAGTTCGAAGACATCGCCAAGGACGCCAATCTGATGGACGACATGATCGTGCAGATTCCGGAAGCCCTGACCGCGCTGTACCTGCTGTGCCAGGCGCCTGACGAAAAACCGGCGATCCTCAAGCCACGTCACCACTAAGACCCGGCCTATGGACAACCCCATAGGCAATCGCTCCCTGATGTTGCGCTACATTCTGCTGGCCGTCGGCTGGCTCAGCGTGACATTGGGGGTGATCGGCATTTTTCTGCCGGTCCTGCCCACCACCCCTTTTCTCCTGCTCGCCGCAGCCTGCTTTGCGCGCAGCTCTCCGCGTTTTTATCAATGGCTGGTCGAGCACCCACGGCTCGGGCCATGGATCCGCGATTATCTCGACGGCAACGGCATTCCGCTCAAGGCCAAGGTCTATGCGATCGGGCTGATGTGGGCGAGCATCTTGTTTTCGTGCTATCTGGTGCCGATGGCGTGGGCGCGGGGGTTCATGCTGACCAGTGCGGTGCTAGTGACGGTTTATATATTGCGGCAGAAAACCCTGCACAAAATCTGACACATGCCGTTGGCAGTGAGCAGGTATTCACCTTAATTCAATAACAGTAGAATTTGCGCCTCGTTGGCCGACGCAAATATTGACCCTGCCGTAGCCTGACATCGGCCCCCATGGAGGAACGACTTTGAAACTGATCAGGCTCGAACTGGAAAACTACCGTTGCTTCCCGGCGCTAACACTCGAACTCGATAAGCAGCTGACATTGCTGGTGGCACGTAACGGTCAAGGCAAGACGAGTTTGCTAGATGCAATCAAGGTTGCGTTGTGGCCGTTTGTGCGCGGTTTTGACCTGGGGAACGCGCCTCTGACTGGTATCCAGCCTGACGACGTCTTTTTACGCCCGGGCGATGCGCATCAGATGGAGCCCTCTCTTCCCGCTCGTTTGACGGCGCATGCTGAAATCCGGGATGCCGAGAGTTGTTGGTCGCGCAGTCGCATCAGCATCCGCAAAGGGACCAAGACCCGTAGCGACAAAGGCGCAAGAGCTCTGGAGAACAACGCCAGAAACCTACAGCGGCGCATATTTGCCAATGCTTTGAAAGATGTTACCGAAACGATCGAACTACCCGTACTCGCTTACTACGGTACGAGTCGTCTCTGGAGGGATAACACTCCAACTTCCGAGGCAATCGATAACGCAGAGTTCTCAAGGACATATGGTTACCGGGACAGTCTTGATCCTGCGTCCAATTACAAACAGTTCAGCAAATGGTATACGCGGATCTTTCGCAGCTATCGTGAAGAGCAGATTCGTAATTTGGAGCGCGGACGAAGCAGCTTTGAAGTCAAAGACGAGTTCTTGAACCCGGTCAAAGCTGTCCAGATCGCAGTCAATGCAGTGCTTGAATCCCGAACCGGATGGCGAAATCTGGCCTACAGCAGTGAGTTCGCGGATTTGGTGCTTGAGCATCCAGCCCACGGGACGCTGAAAGTCAGCCAACTCAGCGACGGTATCCGCAACAGCGTTGGCTTGGCGGCGGATATCGCCTACCGTTGCATCAAGCTGAACCCTCACCTGGGCATTGCCGCGCCGCGTGAATGCACAGGCGTGGTATTGATCGACGAAATCGATATGCACCTTCACCCAGAGTGGCAGCAAACAGTCGTACCTGATTTACTTGGCGCATTTCCGAATATTCAATTCATCGTGACTACACATAGTCCGCAGGTGATTACATCCGTCGAGGCTAAATGCATTCGAATCCTGCATCCGGTCATTAACGATAAATCGCAGCAGGTCAGAATCGGAAACGTCAAACAACAAACGCAGGGGGTCGCCAGCTTTCAGGTCCTGGCATCCGTAATGGGGATTGATCCTACCCCGGATAATGAGCATTCGCGCAAATTGAGTGAATACAAGGCGTTGATTCAGCAGGATCGGCATGAAACGCAACAAGGTTTGTCGCTGCGCAACTTCCTAAATCTGCACTTCGGCTCTGAACACCCCAACATGCTTGACTGTGATCAATTGATTCGATTTGAAAAATTCAAGCGCAAACAGCTGACGCAAAAATGAGGAAGCCGCAAGCATGCGAAAACTGATTCGAGGTGCGGCTCCAACCTGTCTTGCGAACTACAAGCATGGATCAGATAGATGGGTTGATGTGACGCACGTGGACAAAGAGCAGATCCGTCAGTGCCTTCAAACAATGCAAGATACTCGTTGTGCATACTGCGAAGCGGATATCAGCACGCCAGACCACTCACATATCGAGCATTTTCGACAAAGACGTGAATACCCACGGGGCACCTTCGAGTGGACCAATCTCTTCCACTCATGTTGTCGCGATGAGGCTTGCGGGAAATTCAAAGATAACTGCCCCCCCTACGATCACCGTGACCTGCTCAAACCTGACGAAGATGATCCAGACGATTTTCTGGTTTTTGTCAGTGACGGTACTATCAGCCCACTTGCCAATCTGAACGATCAGTCGCGGACACGCGCCGTAGAGACACTGCGAATATTCAATCTGGACGCGAAAAACGGTGCTTTGCGGGCCATGAGGCGCGAGGCCATCCGCCCTTACCTGAATACAGCCCAAGATCTAGTGGATCTGGCGGGAGAGTTCTCACCGGACGAAGTGGCGACATTCCTCCAAGATGAAATCCGGAATACTGAACACCTGCCCTTCTCTACAGCCATTCGACACGCCCTGTCGAATTCACAGAGTGTTTAAAAAACACCCGGAGATACGCCTTCCAGGCTACAAATCCTTGCGCCATTGCCTACAGCCAAGCCAGAATCCGCCGGCTTGTGCGCTTTGGGGTCGGGTTCTATTGTGGTGCGGTCGCTGAATCTTCAGTGATCGGGTTTAGCAGCCCGGGTTATCTCTAGACGCACAAAATCCGTCTCCGTTATGGCGGCTTTGCGTGGGGCACTTCGGTGCGCCGGGTTCTAGAGTCCTGGTCTGCTAACCCGCGTACAGCCGCCACCTCCTTCGTTAGCAGCGAACGGTGGCAGCTTCACTACTCTAGAGACTCCAACCATGATCAAACCAACGCCAAACCCGCCGGAAACCGACCCCACGTCCCCCTACGAATCTCTCGACTCCACCAAACTCCACGACGCCGCCGACCGCGCCCTCGATCACTACCTCTGCCCGCCCGGCTCCCCGCCGCCGCCGCCGCGCAAAAAACGCACGATGTACGCCGTCACCGCCGATTTCAAAAACGAGGAACTGCTGGCCAACGCCTGCGAAACCCTCGCCTCGGCCAGAACCATCGCCAATGATTTCGCCAATCTCATCCCCGCGTCGCAGCGCAGAACGCTGCTGGGTATTGCGCAGCTGATCATGCTTGGCGAGCTGGCGGTGAGTCGGGCGCTGGATAATCTGGAGTTGCCGCAGTAGCCGCGCCCCCCCCGCATGATCGTTCCCACGCTCTGCGTGGGAATACCTCAAGGGACGCTCCGCGTCCCAGCTGTGGACGAGACGCGGAGCGTCCCGGGCTGCATTCCCACGCAGAGCGTGGGAACGATCAATCGGCAGCTGTTGGATCGGTGCCAGTTCTGGCCTGCTCGCGAAGACGGACGTGTGAGCAATGCAGCACCCTCTGGCAGAAAAAAACCGCCGTCCCGATAACCGGGACGGCGGTTTTTTCGTTTCAGACGGCGCTTACACCGTATCCACCTTCAACGAATGATCATTCAGCATCCCGCTGATGATCGTCGCCGTGTCATGCCCGCCAGCCACCATGCCACCCGCCCCCGGCGTGACGCCGTAGTGACTGGCAAGGTTGACGCCGGCCAGGTCGATGGTCTGGTTCGGCGTGGCGCCGGCCATGGCGCTGACGTCGATGCTGGTCATCACCGACGCGCCGCTGCCGCTGACGGTGAAGTGCAGGTAGTCGTCCAGCGAAGCGGTGCTGCCGTTTTCGCCTTGCAGCAGTTGCGACAGGTCGAGCCTGTCGGTGCCGGGGGTGAAGTCGGTGATCAGGTCGTGGCCGCTGTTGCCCTTGAGCCACTGGAAGGTGTCTGCGCCGGCGCCGCCGGTCAGGGTGTTGTTGCCCAGGCCGCCGATCAGCAGGTCGTCGCCACCGCCACCGTTGAGGGTGTCGTTGCCGAGGCCGCCGTTGATCACGTTGCTGTTGTTGTCGCCGGTGAGGCTGTCGTTGAAGTTCGAGCCGAGCAGGTTTTCGATCCCGGTCAGGGTATCGCTGCCGGCGCCCAGGGTGTTTTGCGCGCCGAGCAGGCCGAGATTGACGCTGACGCCGGCCGTTGCGTGAGCGTAGCTGGCGGTATCGATGCCAGTGCCGCCGTCGAGCAAGTCATTGCCCGCGCCGCTGTAGAGCAAGTCATTACCCGCGCCGCCGTGCAGCTCGTTGTTGCCGTTGCCGGCGGTGAGTACATCGTTGCCGTCACCGGCGTTGATGATGTTGTCGCCGTTGCCAGCCACCAATACATCGTCGCCTGAGGTGCCGGTGAGGATGTTGCCGTCCTGATAGCTGATGCTGACGTTGGCCGTGTCGCTGCCGCCGTGGTTGTCGTTGGCAGTGTAGGTGCCGTGATAATCCGCGGTTACGTCATGGGCTCCGGCGTAGTTCAACGTCATGGTCAGTTGATAGTTTTCCGCCCCGTTCGGGTTGCCGTTACCGGTGGCGTTGGCGATGTTGGTGATGTGGATCTGGTACACGCCATTGGCTGACGCGGTGAGGGTTTGCCCGTCCGCCAAGGTTATCCACGCGCCGCCATTGAGCGAGTACTCCATGCTGATCCGACCGGGATCGAGGTTGTGATCCAGGTTGAGGGTTTCGCCCTGGCGCAGGTTGACGGTGATGCGGTCCTCGTCGTTGGCGTTGCTGTTGCTCACGGTGCCGAGATAACCCGTGACAACGAGCACGGCGGTCATGGTCGCAGCGTTGGCATTGAACGCGTTGCGCACGTTGGCGAGGTTCTGGTTGGCCGTGTTGTTGGTCTGGTTGTTGAAGGTGATCGCCCCCGAGCCGGTGAAGTCCGCCGCTTTTGAAATCCAGCCGGTATTGAAGCTGGTCGGCGTGGCGTTGAGCGTATCGCCGTTCGGATCGGTGTCGTTGGCCAGCAACAGTTCACCCGGTACTACGATGTTGCCCGAGAGCACGTTGGTGATGACGTGATCGTCCATCGCCACCGGTGGCGCGTTGGGGATCACTTTCACGGTCAGCGTCGAGCTGGCGAGATCGCCGTCGTTGTCGCTGACGGTGAAGCCGATGTTCTCGGTGATGACCACAGCGGTGGTTTTCTGCGAGGTGTAGGTGTACTCACCGGTGTCGAGGTTGATCAGCAAGGTGCCGCTGTTGTTGGTGGCGATGCTCAGCGTGTTGTTGGCGGTGTTGAAGGTGCCGTGATTGGCCCCGCCACTTGCCGTCAACGAGCCCTGGCCGCTGAGGGCTTTCGGATCGTAGGTGTAGGTGGTGCCATCGATCACGACGGACTTGATGAAACCGCCATCGGCACCGAACGAACCGCCCTCGCCGAGCAGCGAGCCGGTGACCGGCGCACCCTGCACTGTGCCGGACAATACCGAGTTGAGCTGATTGAGGTCGGTGACCACCACCGCATTGGTGTCGGTGTGGCTGATGCCGTCATACGCCAGCGGGTCGAGGTTGGCGTTGCTCACGCCGCTGCCCAGGCCAATGGCGTAATTCTTGATGTTGTTGGCATCGAGGAAGTTTTTCAGCGCGGCTTCGTCGGCCGTGCCGATGTCGCCCTCGTTGGGTTTGCCATCGGAGAAGAAGTAACCGACGTTCTGCGCCCCGGTGAGTTTGCCCGAAGTGTTGAACGCGCTCTGCATCACCGCCACCGCGGCATCGTAATTGGTGCCGCCGCCGGCGCTGAGCCCGGCGAGCAGGGTTTTCGCCGTGGCGACATCAACCCACACCGAGGTGCGATCGGTGGCGCCACTGCTGAAGGTGACGAGTTGCACTTTCACATCGCCAAGGTCGTCGTATTTTTCGAGCAAGGCGCTGATGGCCTGCTTGGCCAGGTCCAGCCGTGACAGGCCTGGAACGCCAGAAGCGTCGGCCATGCTCCCGGAAATGTCGAGAACGATGAGAATGTTGGAATCGATTTCCACCGCCGCCACCGAGCGATCCGACGCGACGGCTTTCGGCACGTCGTCGACGATGTTCACCACCAGTGTGCTGGTGGTGCTGTTGCCCAGCGCATCGGTGGCTTTGTAAGTGAAGCTTTCGCTCAGGGTGTTCGGCCCGTCGTTGGCGTTCGGCGTGGTTTTCGGCGCCGAGGTCAGCGTGTAGGTGTAGGTGCCGTCGGCGTTGAGCAGCAGCTGCCCGTAGCTGCCGGTGGCACTGCCGACCAGGGTATACGTGATCGCGCCTGTTCCGCCGGAAACTGCCCCCACCAGCGTGCCGGTCGCGGTTTCGCCGCTGTTGGCTGGCTCGCTACCGGTCACCGTGCCGGGCGCCAGATCCTGACCATCCTTGGTCAGGTCGAGGGCTTTTTCATAGACCGTCACGTCAGCATCGCTGGCGGCGATCAGGCAGCTGTCGTGCACGTCGATGGTGATGGTGGTGGTGCTTTCGTCTCCGTCGGCATCGCGTACGGTGTAGGTGAACACATCCACCGCGCCCGGGCCGTTCACCACGTTGGGATTGCTGTGATAGACGGCGTTGCCGTTGGCGTCCAGGGTCAGATAGCCGTAGGTGCCGTTGATCTGCGAATTCAAACCGCCGATGGCAGCAGTGGAAGTATCACCGCCGGCCCGCACGCCAATCACTGCGCCGGTGATCGCCGGGCCGTCAGCGCCGCCCACATCGTTACTGAAGACGTTGCCGCTGACGGTGTCGCCTTCCGCGACCGAAGCCGCATCCGGGTTGGCAGTTGGCAGATCGTCGACGATGTTGACGTTGATCTGGCCGCTGGCGCTGCTGCCGTCGTTGTCCGTAGCGACGACATCGAAGTTCTCGGTGAGGCTGTTGGTGCCGTTGGCATTCGGATGCGTTTCGTTATCGACCAGGGTGTAGCTGTAACTCACGACGCCGGTGGCCGGGTTGTAACCGGTGACGGTGAAGGTGCTGCCCAGTGGCGAAACCACCGATTGCGGGAAGCCTGCGGCGACACCGTTAGTCACCACGGCGATGCCACCGACGGTCAGGGTTTGCAGACCATCGAGGGCCGTTACCGTGAACGTGCCGCTCTGGGTCAGGGCGGGTGTATCGGGGCTGGTGCCGTCGCTGAGGTTTTTCTCGTAGACGGTGAGTTCGCCGCCCTTCACATCGAGGCCGTCAAGGCAGATCGGGTCGTCATTGTTGTGGATGTTCAGGACCAGATTCGCGGTGCTGGTGTCGCCGTCGGCATCGGTCAGGGTGTAGGTGAAGGTCTCATTGCCATTGCCCCCGCCGCCGAGGTTTTTGAAGTCCGCATCGTTGGTGTTCAACGTATAGGTGTAAGTGCCGTTGGCGTTGAGCACCAGCGTGCCGTAAGTCCCGGTGAAGGTGCCGGGGGTGATCGGTCCGGCATTCGGTCCGCTCGCCACCACGTCGGCGCCTTGCACGTCGTTGGTCAATACATTGCCGGTGAGACTCAGCTGGTTTTCAGAAGCTGAATTGGCGTTGCTGTCATTCAGTGCTTTCGGCACGTCGTCGACGACGCTGATCACAATCGTACTGGTGACGATGTTGCCCAGTGAATCAGTGGCCTGATAAGTGAAGGTTTCCGTCAGGGTGTTGGCGCCGTCGTCGGCCTGCGGCGTGGTGGTCGCCGGCGCGGTCAGCGTGTAGGTGTAGGTGCCGTTGGGGTTGAGCTGAATCTGCCCGTAGTTGCCGCTGGCGCTGCCGACCAGTGCATAGCTGATCGCGCCGACCGCGCCGGTGACCGAACCGACCAGCGTGCCGGACGCGGTTTCGCCGCTGTTGCCGGGCTCGCTGCCGACCACACTGCCCGCCGCCAGATCCTGGCCGTCCTTGTTCAGATCGAGGGCTTTTTCATAGACGGTGACATCGCTGTCGCTGACGGCTTTCAGGCAGCTGTTATAAACATCGATGGTGATGGTAGTGGTGCTCTCATCACCGTCGGCATCGCGCACGGTGTAGGTAAACACGTCCACCGCGCCCGGGCCGTTCACGGTGTTGGGATTGCTGTGATAAACCGCATTGCCGTTGGCATCGAGGATCAGGTAGCCGTAGGTGCCGTTGATCTGCGAATTGAGGCCGCCAATGGCCGAAGTGGACGTGTCGGCACCGGCGCGCACGCCGACGACCGCGCCGGTGATGGCCGGGCCATCCGCGCCGCCGACGTCGTTATCCAGCACATTGCCGCTGACCGTGCCGCCCTCCTTCACTGACGCAGCGTCGGCGTACGCGCTCGGCAAATCATCGACGATGTTGACGTTGATCTGGCCGCTGGCCGTGCTGCCGTCGGTGTCCGTGGCAACGACGTTGAAGTTCTCGGTAATGCTGTTCGCGCCGTTGGCGTTCGGGTGCGCTTCGTTATCGACCAGCGTGTAGCTGTAGCTGACCACGCCGGTTGCGGGGTCGAAACCGGTGATGGTCAGCGTACTGCCGAGCGGCGTGACGATCGACTGTGGAAAGCCTGCGGCGACGCCGCCCGTGACCACGTTGATGCCGCCCACGGTCAGGGTTTGCAGGCCATCCAGCGCGGTGACGGTGAAGGTGCCGCTTTGGGTCAGGGCTGGTGTGTCGGGACTGGTGCCGTCGCTGAGGTTTTTCTCGTAGACGGTGAGTTCGCCACCGTTGACATCGAGACCGTTGATGATCACCGGATCGTCATTGTTGTGGATCTGCAGAACGAGGTTGGCGGTGCTGGTATCGCCATCGGCATCGGTGATCGTGTAGGCGAAGGTTTCCGTGCCATTGCCGCCACCGGTCAGTGCTTTGAAATCGGCATCGTTGGTGTTGAGCGTGTAGGTGTAGGTGCCGTCGGCGTTCAGCACCAAGGTGCCGTAAGTGCCGGTGAAGGTGCCGGGCGTAACCGGGCCGGTCGGGACGCGATCGGCGCCTTGCACGTCGTTGGTCAGGACGTTGCCGGTCAGGGTCAGCTGGGTTTCCGAGGCGGTGCCGTTGTTGTCGTCGAACGCCTTGGGCACATCGTCGGTGATGTTGACGTCGAGGGTGCCGGTGGCGGTGGTGCCGTTGTCATCGACCACGGTGACCGCGAACTGCTCAGGCAGGTTATTCGTGCCGTTGGCGTTCGGGTGCGCTTCGTTGTCGACCAGGGTGTAGCTGTAGCTGACCACGCCGGTCGTAGCGTTGAAACCGGTAATGGTCAGCGTGCTGCCCAGGGGTGTGGTGATCGATTGCGGGAAGCCTGCGGCCACGCCATTGGTGACCACGGCGATGCCGCCGACGGTCAGGGTGGTGACGCCGTCGAGAGCAGTGATGGTGAAGGTGCCGCTTTGAGTCAAGGCGCCGGCATTCGGGGCGCTGCCGTCGCTGAGGTTGCTTTCGTTGACCGTCAGCTCACCGCCATTCACATCGAGGCCGTTGATGATCACCGGATCGTCATTGTTGTGGATCTGCAAGACGAGGTTGGCGGTGCTGGTGTCACCATCGGCATCGGTGATCGTGTAGGCGAAGGTTTCCGTGCCATTGCCGCCACCGGTCAGCGCTTTGAAATCCGCGTCGCTGGTGTTGAGTGTGTAGGTGTAGGTGCCGTCGGCGTTCAGCACCAAGGTGCCGTAAGTACCGGTGAAGGTGCCGGGTGTGACTGGGCCGGTCGGTACGCGGTCGGCACCTTGCACGTCGTTGGTCAGCACGTTGCCGGTCAGGGTCAGCTGGGTTTCCGAGGCCGTGCCGTTGTTGTCGTCGAACGCCTTGGGCACGTCGTCGGTGATGTTGACGTCGAGGGTGCCGGTGGCGGTGGTGCCGTTGTCATCGACTACGGTGACGGCGAACTGCTCGGGCAGGTTGTTGGTGCCGTTGGCGTTCGGATGGGCTTCGTTATCGACCAGGGTGTAGCTGTAACTGACCACGCCGGTGGCCGGGTCGAAACCGGTAACGGTCAGCGTGCTGCCCAGCGGCGTGGTGATCGATTGCGGGAAGCCTGCGGCCACGCCATTGGTGACCACGGCGATGCCGCCGACGGTCAGGGTGGTGACGCCGTCGAGAGCAGTGATGGTGAAGGTGCCGCTTTGAGTCAAGGCGCCGGCATTCGGGGCGCTGCCGTCGCTGAGGTTGCTTTCGTTGACCGTCAGTTCACCGCCGTTCACGTCGAGGCCGTTGATGATCACCGGATCGTCATTGTTGTGGATCTGCAAGACGAGGTTGGCGGTGCTGGTGTCACCATCGGCATCGGTGATCGTGTAGGCGAAGGTTTCCGTGCCATTGCCGCCACCGGTCAGCGCTTTGAAATCCGCGTCGCTGGTGTTGAGTGTGTAGGTGTAGGTGCCGTCGGCGTTCAGCACCAAGGTGCCGTAAGTACCGGTGAAGGTGCCGGGCGTAACCGGGCCGGTCGATACGCGGTCGGCACCTTGCACGTCGTTGGTCAGCACGTTGCCGGTCAGCGTCAACTGGGTTTCCGAGGCCGTGCCGTTGTTGTCGTCGAACGCCTTGGGCACGTCGTCGGTGATGTTGACATCGAGGGTGCCCGTGGCGGTGTCGCCATTGCTGTCGCCGGCGATCACGGTGAACTGTTCGCTGATGGTATTCGCGCCGTCACCGGCCGAATGGGTTTCGTTGCCGGTGAGGGTGTAGCTGTAGCTGACCACGCCGGTTGCCGGGTTGTAACCGGTGATGGTCAGGGTGTTTCCCAGTTGCGAGGTGATCGACTGTGGAAAGCCGACCGCTACCCCGCCAACGATGATGTTGATGCCGCCAATGCTCAGGCTGGTCAGACCATCAGGCGCGGAAATGCTGAACGTGCCGCTCTGGGTCAGCGCGCCGTTGTTGCTGGCCGAGCCGTTGGGCAGATTGGCTTCGTTGACTGACAGTTCGCCGCCCTGCACGGCCAGGCCGGTCAGCGTTACCGGGTTGTTCACCGGTGGCGGTGGCGCAATGATCGGTGCGGGCGCGTCATCGCCATTGTCGATGTCCGCGTCGCGGCGATACTCGGGAAATTCAGGAATGCCGTTGAAACCGGCGGTGGGGAACCCGATGATCGGGTCGACCCGGCCGCCGACTTCGCTCAGCAGCACAAAACTGTGACCGCCGCCCAGTTCACCGGTATTGCCGGTCGGCGCGTTGGGGCCGGCAGCGGTGGCTTCGGCGCTCTGGCTGGGGTCGTCACCAGCGGCAATGGCTTTCTGGATCTGCTCGACGTCGGTCAGCTGCGCCTGGCTCGGGGTCTGCGCTTCGTCAACATTCACCGGCACCGCCTGATCGGCCAGCAGTTGCCCGGTCATGGTGATGCTGCTGCCGCGGCCGAGGGTCAATTGCTCGCCGTTTTGCAGTTTCACCGCCACCGCGCCTTCCGCGCCCGTGATCAATTGATCGCCAGCGTACAAACGATCGCCCTCGACCAAGGCACGTTTGCTGCCATCCGCTGCCTGCGCGAACACCTGACCAATGACTTTTGTGACCGTACCGATGAGCGTTGCCATGTGAAATCCTCCGCTGCCGACCACCGTCGGCACTGGTTCGCGAAGCAGCCCATGGCTCAATCGGGTTGTCGGGAGCGACGCTCGCACCCTCGACAGTTCGTTTCGCGGGTTCCTTGGTGGGAAAACTTCAGCGCATTCAAGCACTTCGGCACCCTGTTCAAGGCAACACACCCACTAGCGCTACGTAACGGTGGTGAATCACTTGAGTGACAAAAATCTGTCGCTCGCTCGCCGTTACGCGTCCCTCCCCTTCAGCAGTACTTCGCCGTGTAAAGCAAAGTGAATGGAACTTTCCTCAAGCCCTTTTGAGCTCCCTAAAGCGCATAAAACAAAGGCTTTCGAGCTGAACAATGTGCTGCTTTTGCAAAACCGCATAAGTTTTTTTTGGCATAAGCCTTATGAAAATTTTTTCTTAGCTACGCTTCAGGATGTTCTTAGCTCTGATGTTACAAGAGTGAAACGCTAACACCGTTAATTTACGTCAAATATTTGGCGACGGTAACACAACATTTAGACCCAGGGAGATGCACCCATGCGCGTTCTAACCCCCCTCTGCAGCGCGGTTTTGCTGGCCATGGCTTGCACTTCTCAAGCCCACGCCATGAATCTGACTGAAGCCATTCAAAGCACGATTGCCACTCACCCGGAACTGGCTTCACGCGTGGATGCGCGCCTGTCGGCGGATGAACAAGTCAAAGTGGCCAAGGGCGGTTTCTATCCGTCCGTGGACCTGAATGCCGCCTACGGTCGCGGCTACAGCGACAACACCAACACCCGGGCCTTCGGCAACCACAACACCGAAATCCTCAACTACACCCAGTCCGAACTGCGTTTGCGGCAGATGATCTTTGACGGCTTCAACACCGCCAACGAGGTCGAACGCACCAAAGGCGTGTCGAACTCGCGCGCCTACTACGCGCAAGGCACCGCGCAGGATCTGGCCCTGCGCACCATCGAGGTCTATCTGGAAGTGCTCAAGCGTCGCGAACTGGTGACGCTGGCGAAAAACAATCTGCAGGCGCACTTGCGCGTCAACGACCAGATCGGCCTGCGCACCGAGCGTGGCGTCGGCAGCACGGCCGACTCCGATCAATCGGTAGCGCGTAAAGCGCTGGCGCAGAACAACCTCGATACCGCCGAAGTCGATCTGGCTGACGCCGAATCGAACTTCTACAGCGTGGTCGGGCGTATGCCCGATGAGCTGGAAACGCCGGCCTCGACCCGCGGCGAACTGCCGACCGAATTGCGCGAAGCCCAGCAGAGCATGGTCGACAACAACCCGTACCTGAAATCGGCCCAGGCTGACGTGCAGTCTGCCGAAAGCCAATACGAAGTAGCGAAGTCGCCGTTCTACCCACGCTTCGACGCCGAAGCCGCGGTGGGCGCGAACAACAACGTGCAGGGCGACGAAGGCCACGACAACGAATGGCGCGTCGGTGTGGTGATGAACTACAACCTGTTCCGCGGCGGTAGCGACAAGGCGCGCCTGGCGGCCAACGCCCACGACATCAACCAGGCGATGGACATCCGCAACAACGCCCTGCGCCAGCTCAACGAGAACATTCGTCTGGCCTGGAACGCCATGGAGAACGCGAAGAAACAAACCCCGACCGCGCGCGAATACGCCGAAACCACCAAACGCGTCCGCGCCGCCTACCAAGACCAGTTCGGCCTCGGCCAACGCACCCTGCTTGACCTGCTCGACAGCGAAAACGAGCTGTACAACGCCAACCGCCGTTACACCGAAATCCGCTACACCGAGGAATACTCGATGTACCGCGTGTTGGCGAACATGGGCCAGTTGCTGAGCAAGCAACGGGTGGTGTTGCCGGCCGACGCGATCGCCGCAACCGAGGTGAAAAACCAGGCGCGCTTGCCTGAGTTGAAATAACCCACACAGGCGCCTTCACCTCTGATCGTTCCCACGCTCTGCGTGGGAATGCAGCCCGTGACGCTCTGCGTCACTGGGACGCGGAGCGTCCCTTGAGGCATTCCCACGCAGAGAGTGGGAACGATCAGACGATCGGGTGGCTGCTCTGAATACCTGAGCCTGTTCAACAGAGGCAATCAATATGACCCGCATGGAAACCGGCGTCGCCGGCATCGATCCGCGCGCAAGCTTCGATGATCCGTTACTCGACGGTCTGCTGATCCTCTGCAAACTGCACGGTGCAACAGTCAGCCGCGCCAGCCTGAGCGCTGGGTTGCCGCTGGACAAACAACGTCTGAGCCTGGATCTGCTGCCCCGCGCCGCTGCCCGCGCCGGATTGCAGGCGCGGCTGCTGCGCCGTGACCTGAAAGACATCTCGCCGCTCAATCTGCCGATCCTGCTGCTGCTCAACGACGGCCGCACGGCGGTGCTACGGCGCTTCGGCGACGCCGGCAAAGCCTTGCTCCTGCCCAGTGAAGCCGACGGTGGCGAGCAATGGGTCAGTCGCGACGAACTCGCCGAACATTACAGCGGCCAGGCCTTGTTCGCCCGGCCGCGCCACGAACTCGAAGACCTGCGCGCGCCGCTGGTGCCGCGGGTGCAGGCGTGGTTTCGCGACACCTTGAAGCTGTCGAAATGGCTGTACAGCGACGCGATTCTCGCCAGTTTCCTGATCAACCTGCTGGGCCTGATGGTGCCGCTGTTCGTCATGCAGACCTACGATCGCGTGGTGCCGAATCAGGCCACCTCGACCTTATGGGTGCTGTCGATCGGCCTGTTGATCGGCACCGGATTCGAGCTGGTGTTGCGCGTGGTGCGCGCGCACTTGCTCGACACCGCCGGGAAGAAAACCGACGTGATCCTCTCCGCAACCTTGTTCGAACGCATCACCGGCATGTCGATGAAAGCGCGGCCGGCGACCATCGGCGGGTTCGCGCAGAGCATTCACGATTTTCAGGGGCTGCGTGAATTCCTCACCGCCGTGACCTTGACCAGTCTGATCGACCTGCCGTTCGTGGTGTTGATGCTCGCAGTGATCGGCCTGCTCGGCGGCTGGCTGGTGGTGATTCCGCTGCTGGCGTTTCCGCTCACGATCATTTTCGCCATGGTCATTCAGGTCAAACTGCGCGACACCGTGCAAAAGAGCCTGAGCCTTGGCGCCGAACGCCAGGCCCTGCTGATCGAAACCCTCGGCGGCCTGGAAACCCTCAAGGCTTGCAGTGCCGAAAGCGAGCGTCAGCACAAATGGGAAAGCACCCACGGCGCCCTCACCCGCCTCGACAGCCATGCGCGCAATCTTTCGGCGCTGGCGACCAACGGCACCTTGTTCATTCAGCAGTTTTCCGGGATGGCGACGATTGTCGCCGGGGTCTACGGCATCATTGCCGGTAACCTCAGCGTCGGAGCGCTGGTCGCCACCTACATGCTCGGCAGCCGGGTGCTCGCGCCGCTGGGGCAGATCGCCGGGCTGATCACCCGCTATCAGCAAGCGCAACTGACCATGAAAAGCACCGATGCGCTGATGGCCCTGCCGCAGGAACGCGACGGCAAGCAACGGCCGCTGGAACGCACGCAACTGCAAGGCGCGCTGGACGTCAGCGGCGTGACGTTCCATTACAACGGCCAGAATGCGCCGGCGCTGAGCAACGTCAGTTTCAGTCTGAAACCGGGGGAACGAGTTGGCATCATCGGCCGCAGCGGCTCGGGCAAAAGCACCCTGGCGCGGCTGGTGATGGGCTTCTACGAACCCGAAGAAGGTCAACTGCTACTCGACGGCCTCGACCTGCGCCAGCTCGATGTGGCCGACCTGCGCCAACAGATCGGCTACGTCGCCCACGACTTGCCGCTGCTGGCCGGCAGCCTGCGCGACAACCTCACCCTCGGCGCCCGCTACATCAGCGATGCGCGCATGCTCGAAGTGGCCGAGCTGACCGGCGTCACCGAACTGGCCCGCCAGCACCCGCAAGGCTTCGACCGGCCGGTGGGCGAGCGCGGGCAATTGCTCTCCGGTGGGCAGCGTCAGGCCGTGCTGCTGGCACGCTCGTTATTGCTCGACCCGCCGATCATGCTGCTCGACGAACCCACCAGCGCCATGGACAACAGCAGCGAAGACCAGCTGCGGCTGAAGCTGCATCAATGGGTGCAGGGCAAAACCCTGCTGCTGGTCACCCACCGTACCTCGATGTTGAGCCTGGTCGATCGCTTGCTGGTGCTGGACAACGGCCGGGTCGTCGCCGACGGTCCGAAAGAAGCGGTCATCGATGCACTGCGCAAGGGCCGTGTCGGCTCGGCGGCGGTCTAGGAGTTGCCCATGTCTGCTTCCACCGATAGCAAGGATCGCGGCTACTTCGACAGCTTTGGCAAAAGCGCCGAGGCCGACTTCATGCCGGAAACCGCCGGCGCCTCGTTGCAGGACTCGCCGCGCAAATCGCGAATCACCGTGTGGCTGGCGGCGGCGCTGCTGATCACCGCGGTGGTCTGGGCGAAGTTTGCCGTGCTCGAAGAAGTCACCATGGGCGAAGGCAAGGCGATTCCGTCGAGCAAGGTCCAGGTGATCCAGAACCTCGAAGGCGGCATCGTCACCGAGATCTTCGTTCGCGAAGGCCAGATGGTCAGCAAGGGCGATACCCTGCTGCGCCTGGATGACACGCGTTTTCGCTCGAACAAGGGCGAAAGCGAGGCCGACCGCTACGCGCTGACTGCGCAAGTCGAACGCCTCTCCGCCGAGGCCGAGGGCCGGCCGTTCAAGCTCTCCGCCGAGGTGATTGCCAAGGCTCCGCAAGTCGCCGAAGACGAGCGCTCGCTGTACGAACAGCGCCAGCGCCGCCTCGCCAGCGAGCAGCGCACCTTGAGCGAACAGCTGCGGCAGAAAACCCAGGAGCTGGCGGAGTTTCGTTCCAAGCAGGGCCAGTTCAGTTCCAGCCTGGCCTTGCTGCAGCAAGAAATGAACATGTCCGAACCGCTGGTGAAAACCGGCGCCGTGTCACCGGTGGAAATCCTCCGCCTCAGACGCAGCGCGGTGGAAATCCGTGGTTCGCTGAACGCCACCACGCTGGCAATTCCCCGCGCCGAATCGGCGATTGCCGAGATCCGCAGCAAGATCGACGAATCGGAGCAGACCTTCCGCTCCGAGGCCGCCAAAGAGCTCAACGAAAAACGCACTGACCTGTCGAAAATCACCGCGACCAGCATCGCCATCGACGACCGCGTCACCCGCACCACGGTGACCTCGCCGGTGCGCGGGGTGATCAAGCAGATGAAGGTCAACACCATCGGCGGCGTGGTCCAGCCGGGCAGCGACATGGTCGAAATCGTGCCGCTGGAAGATAACCTGCTGATCGAGGCCAAAGTGCGCCCGCAGGATGTTGCGTTCCTGCACCCGGGCCAGAAAGCCATGGTCAAGTTCAGTGCCTACGACTACACGATTTACGGCGGGCTGAGCGCCAAACTCGAGTTGATCGGCGCCGATACCATTACCGACGACAAGGGCAACAGCTTCTATCTGATTCAGGTGCGCACCGATAAAAATCATCTGGGCGGTGATGTGAAACCGCTGCTGATCATTCCGGGAATGGTGGCAACGGTGGACATCATTACCGGCGAAAAAAGCGTGCTGGATTACCTGCTCAAACCAGTGCTGAAAGCGCGGACCGAGGCGATGCGCGAGCGGTAAAGATATCCGAATTTGTGGTGAATTGACTGGCCCCATCGCTGGCAAGCCAGCTCCCACAGGTTCCGTGGTGTTCACAAGTTTTGTGGTCGACACGGACACTGTGGGAGCTGGCTTGCCAGCGATGGGGCCAGCAAGAACACCGACTATTTTTGCTGATCGTTCCCACGCTCCGCGTGGGAACGATCAGCGGTTGTGATTACGCTGAAAAGTTTCCTCCCCCATCGCCGCAATCTGCCCTTCGATCAATGCTTCGAACGGCTTGAGCAGCGCCTCGAATGTCGCCGGCGCTTCAAGCGTTTGAAGCGCCTGCACAATGGCCTCGATAGTCGACAACGCTCCCGGCCCCGGTGCCTTGCGCAGGCGATAGCGCGACACGCCGCCTTCAGCCAAAGTCACCCGTGGCAACGCGGCCAGCAACGGATTGAGGTGCAACATCTTGCGCGCCTTGCGCCAGGTACCATCCGGCACAACCAGCAACAACGGTTCGTCAGTCGGCGCATAAGCCTGCAGCGGCTGCGCATCATCAGCCGGAAACAACAGCCGCGCCTGATAGCCCGGGCGGTTCAACAGCGTCGGCAAATCGTCGAACACTTCACCGACGAGCAACTCGGCATTGCTCAGGCCCAGCGCCGCCAGCCGCGCAGTATTCAGCGCATGGTTGACCTCGCTCGGATGCTGCAACAGCAACACCCGCGTGCGGCTGTCGAGGCGTGGAATCAGCGGGCACAGACAGTGGGTTAGAGGGTGCAGGCAGCGCAGGCATTGTGGTCGGGACATGATGGGTTACGCCTGATTCAACTGGGCTTTGAGCAAATCGCGAAAGGTCTGGATCAGCGGCTCGCGACTGCGGCCGCGGCGCATGATCATCGAAAACGGCGCCTGATAACCGAAGGTGGCCGGCAGCAACACGCGCAAGTCGCCCTTGTCGGCCCAGGCCTGGGCGTAGTGCTCCGGCAAGTAACCGATGTAGGCGCCGGAGAGCACCAGAATCAGCTGCGCTTCCATGCTTTCCACGGTGGCGGCGCTGTGTTTGAAACCGTGCCGCGCCAGTTCCGCCTGACTCCAGTAACCGCGCCCGACCATGCGCTGCTGGGTGATGACCTGCTCGGGAATGCGCCGCTCGTTGAACAGCGGGTGGCGACTGCTGCAATACAACCAGTGCTGCTCACGATACAGCGGCATGTAGACCAGCCCGCTCATGCGCGTGGAAAACGCGCCGATGGCCAGGTCGAGGCGGTTGTCCTGCACGCCAAGCTGCAGTTCATAAGGGCTCATCACCGACAAGTGCAAATGCACCGCCGGGTGCTCTTGACTGTAGGCGCCGATGGCTTCGGCAAAGGGCAAGGCCTTGTCGCTGACGGTAGAGTCGATCACCCCGAGGTTGAGGGTGCCGCGCAGTTCACCTTTGAGCGCGGCGGCGTATTGCTCGAAGCCCTCGAGTTCACCGAGCAGGCGCAGGGTTTCTTGATGGAACAGCTCGCCCTTGCTGGTCAGGCTGAACCCGCCGCGCCCGCGATGGCACAGCACCAGGCCGAGCGCCGCTTCAAGCTGGCTCATGTAGGTGCTGATCGCCGAGGTCGACAGGTTGAGTTCCTGCTGCGCATTGGCAAAACCCTGATGACGCACGACGCTGACGAAGATGCGCAACAGTTTCAGGTCGGGTAAAGCGTTGGCCATTTCTGCTCCGGTCACGAGGTAACGCGCAATGCACAGTTCGATGGAGATCATATTGTGGGAGCGAGCCTGCTCGCGAAGGCGTCGGGTCAGTCGCCATTGATGTTGACTGTCATGCCCTCTTCGCGAGCAGGCTCGCTCCCACAGGTGGCGATCTTCAGATATTCCAGTGGCGCGAAGTCTATGCCGCTGGCTGGCATTAGTTTAGAAAAATCTGAACTAAGTTTTTGCCCGTAGCGATTCTTCCCCGCCACTACATTTCGCATCATCGCCCCCACAGCGGCGTCCGAACCCGTATTCATCGGCGCGCCGACATAAATAAAACAAAGACGATGAGGCCCTACCCGTGGACAAGATTCTTCACCAACCACTGGGCGGCAACGAAATGCCGCGCTTCGGCGGCATCGCCACCATGCTCCGACTCCCCCATCTACCGACCGCTGCCGGTCTGGACGCGGCCTTCGTTGGCGTGCCGCTGGACATCGGCACTTCGCTGCGCCCCGGCACTCGCTTCGGGCCGCGCGACATCCGCACCGAATCGGTGATGATCCGCCCGTACAACATGGCCACCGGCGCTGCGCCGTTCGATTCGCTGTCGGTTGCCGACATCGGTGACGTGGCGATCAACACCTTCAACCTGCTCGACGCCGTGCGCATCATCGAAGAAGCGTACGACAACATCCTCGAGCACAACGTCATCCCGATGACCCTGGGCGGTGACCACACCATCACCCTGCCGATCCTGCGTGCGATTCACAAGAAGCATGGCAAGGTCGGCCTGGTGCATATCGATGCCCACGCCGATGTGAACGATCACATGTTCGGCGAGAAGATCGCCCACGGCACCACCTTCCGCCGCGCCGTTGAAGAAGGCCTGCTGGACTGCGACCGCGTCGTGCAGATCGGTTTGCGCGCGCAGGGTTACACCGCTGATGACTTCAACTGGAGCCGCGATCAGGGTTTCCGCGTGGTGCAGGCTGAAGAGTGCTGGCACAAGTCGCTGGCGCCGTTGATGGCCGAAGTGCGCGAGAAAGTCGGCGGTGGTCCGGTGTACCTGAGCTTCGATATCGATGGCATCGACCCGGCCTGGGCGCCTGGCACCGGCACCCCGGAAATCGGCGGTCTGACGACCATTCAGGCAATTGAAATCGTCCGTGGCTGCCAGGGCCTCGACCTGATCGGTTGCGATCTGGTAGAAGTCTCGCCCGCTTATGACACCACCGGCAACACCTCGCTGCTGGCCGCCAACCTGCTGTACGAAATGCTCTGCGTACTGCCTGGCGTGGTCCATCGCTGAGGGTCGGGTCATGAACGCACGTGATCAGGTTCTGCACGCGGCCGCCGAATTGGTCGCCGCGTTCGCCCGCAACGACCGCGAAGCCTACTTCGGCGCGTTCAGCGCCGATGCGAGTTTTGTGTTTTACACCCTCGAACAGCCACTGCTGTCGCGCGACGCCTATCAGGCGTTGTGGGACCGCTGGCGTCACGAGGATGGCTTCGAGGTGCTGTCGTGCACCTCGAGCAACGCTTTTGTCAGCCTGCAGGGTGACGTGGCGATTTTCATTCATGACGTGGCCACCGAGCTGCGCATGCAAGGGGAGCAACACTTCAGCCAGGAGCGCGAGACGATTGTTTTCAAAAAACAAGCGTCGAGCCTAGAACAACAAGGCCTATGGCTGGCCTGTCACGAACATTTGTCCGCAATGCCGGAAGGGCTGCCATCCCCTTAGCCAATGGTGACGCTCACGCACGATGAGCGCGCCTGATGATCGGAGCAGATCATGAATAACAACAACAACGAAAAAAGCCTTAGCAGCATCGAAACCAACGGGGTCGAACAGATCCCGGATCATGAGCGCGACGCCCGACCCAGCGACCTGTTTCGCTTGATCTTCGGCGGCGCCAATACTTTTGCCACCGCAGTGCTGGGCAGTTTTCCGGTGCTGTTCGGTCTGTCGTTTCAGGCCGGTGTCTGGGCGATTGTCCTGGGTGTGGTGGTCGGCGCGCTGATTCTGGCGCCGATGGGCCTGTTCGGCCCGCTCAACGGCACCAACAACGCCGTGTCTTCCGGGGCGCACTTCGGCGTGCACGGGCGGATCGTCGGTTCCTTCCTGTCATTGCTGACCGCGATCGCGTTCTTCTCACTGTCGGTGTGGAGTTCGGGTGACGCGCTGGTCGGCGGCGCCAAACGCTTGCTCGATCTGCCGGAAACCGACTTGACCCTGGGCCTGGCCTACGGCTTGTTCGCACTACTGGTGCTGACGGTGTGCATCTACGGCTTCCGCTTCATGTTGTGGGTCAACCGCATTGCGGTGTGGGCCGCGAGCCTGTTGTTCCTGCTCGGCATCTTTGCCTTTGCACCGGCCTTCGACAGCCAGTACGCCGGCAGCGTCGCGCTCGGCCAGGCCGGTTTCTGGGCGGCGTTCATTGGCGCGGCGCTGGTCGCGATGAGCAACCCGATTTCCTTCGGTGCGTTCCTCGGCGACTGGTCGCGCTACATCCCAAGGGCAACGCCGAAGGGCCAGATCATGCTGGCGGTGATCGCGGCGCAACTGGCGACGCTGATTCCGTTCCTGTTCGGCCTCGCCACCGCGACCATCGTGGCGATCAAGGCACCCGACTACATCGCTGCGAACAACTATGTCGGCGGTCTGCTGGCGGTATCGCCGAGCTGGTTCTTCCTGCCGGTGTGCCTGATCGCGGTGATCGGCGGCATGTCCACCGGCACCACCTCGCTGTATGGCACCGGACTGGACATGTCCAGCGTGTTCCCGCGTGTGCTGTCGCGGGTGAAGGCGACGCTGCTGATCGGCGTGCTGTCGATTGCCTTCATCTTCATCGGCCGTTTTGCCGCCAACCTGGTGCAGAGCGTGTCGACCTTCGCCGTGCTGATCATCACCTGCACCACGCCATGGATGGTGATCATGATCATCGGCCTGGTGGTGCGTCGCGGCTTCTACTGCCCGGATGACCTGCAAGTGTTCACCCGTGGCGAACAGGGCGGGCGCTACTGGTTCAGCCACGGCTGGAACTGGCGCGGTCTGGGTGCATGGATTCCGAGCGCGGCGGTTGGCCTGTGCTTCGTCAACCTGCCGGGGCAGTTCGTCGGCCCGCTCGGTGAACTGGCCGGCGGCATCGACATCAGCCTGCCGGTGACCCTGGGCCTGGCGTCGGTGGTGTATCTGACACTGCTCAAGCTGTTCCCGGAACCGCGCGAGGTGTTCGGGCCGACCGATGTGCGCCGTGAAGCCGCCATAAAACCGCAACTGCGTCAGGCCGCCTGACACCGGTCCTGCAGGAGTGAGCCTGCTCGCGATGACTGCGGCACATCCGACAACGATGTGACTGACAGACCGTTATCGCGAGCAGGCTCACTCCTGCAAGGGACCTGATTTCAGCCTCACCATAAAAAAGACAATCGGAGACTCGCCATCATGGCTTTGGATTTATTCGTCGTACTCCTCTACGCCGCCGCGATGCTGATACTCGGCTACTACGGCATGCGCAAGGCCAAGACCCACGAGGATTACCTGGTCGCCGGGCGTAACCTGGGGCCGTCGCTGTACATGGGCACCATGGCCGCGACCGTACTCGGTGGCGCGTCCACTGTCGGCACCGTGCGGCTGGGTTACGTGCATGGCATTTCCGGGTTCTGGCTGTGCGCAGCATTGGGTTGCGGGATCGTCGCGCTGAACCTGTTCCTCGCCAAACCACTGCTGAAGCTCAAGGTGTTCACCGTCACTCAGGTGCTGGAAAAGCGCTACAACCCGATGGCCCGCACCGCCAGCGCAACCATCATGCTCGCTTACGCGCTGATGATCGGCGTGACCTCGATTCTGGCGATCGGCACCGTTCTGCAAGTGTTGTTCGGCCTGCCGTTCTGGATCTCGGTGTTGCTGGGCGGCGGTATCGTGGTGATCTATTCGACGATTGGCGGCATGTGGTCGCTGACCCTGACCGACATCGTTCAGTTCGGCATCCAGACCGTCGGCCTGATGTTCCTGCTGCTGCCGATCTGCCTGTACCGCGTCGGTGGCTGGGATCAACTGGTCGCGCAATTGCCAGCGGCCAGCTTCAACTTCACCAGCATCGGCTGGGACACGATCATCACCTACTTCATGATCTACTTCTTCGGCATTCTCATCGGTCAGGACATCTGGCAGCGGGTGTTCACTGCCAAAAGCGAGAAGGTCGCCAGGTACGCCGGCACCTCGGCCGGGATTTACTGCATTGTCTACGGCCTGGTTTGCGCGCTGATCGGCATGGCCGCGCACGTGCTGATTCCGGATCTGGACAACGTCAACAACGCCTTCGCCGCGATCGTCAAAGTCTCGCTGCCGGACGGCATTCGTGGCCTGGTGATCGCCGCTGCACTGGCGGCGATGATGTCCACCGCCAGCGCCGGCCTGCTCGCCGCCTCCACCACGTTGACCGAAGACCTGCTGCCGAAATTGCGTGGCGGCAAACAGTCGAACGTTGCCGTCAGCCGCCTGTTCACCCTGCTCACCGGCGTGGCGGTGCTGGGCATCGCTCTGGTAGTCAACGACGTGATCAGTGCCTTGACTCTGGCTTACAACCTGCTGGTCGGCGGCATGCTGATTCCGCTGATGGGCGCGATTTTCTGGAAACGCGCGACCACCGCCGGGGCGATCAGCGCCATGACGCTGGGCTTCATTACTGCGCTGGTGTTCATGGTCAAGGACGGTATGGACGCGAACACGCCGATCTATTACAGCCTCGGCGTCAGTCTGGTGAGCTTCGTGCTGGTCAGCCTGTTTTCGCCGCGTCCGGCGGCTGTGGCGCCTGCGATCTGAGCGTGATGTAACGATTTGATGCTTTCTTCGACGGGTGTGGCGTCGGTTGCCACACCCGTTTTTTTACGTCTGCAGAAAGAAAAAAATCGCAGCCCTCGGCAGCGCCTGTCGGTTATTGGCGGGTGCGGCCGAAGACTACGATTTTTCTGAATCTGGAAACCTGAGGGCGTTAGCGCCGACGTGGCTGGCGGCGGCGCTGCTCGTCATCGGTGCGAATCGGCACAGGTTGCATTGGCGGTTCGATCAAGCCGAGCGCAACACCCAAATCGTGCAGCCAGTTTTGAATTTTCTCTTTCATCGTTGTGCCCCCTTCAGGGTGGTGCTGAGCGGCCGGAATTCTGAGGTCGCTTCGCACTGATAATAGTCCGAAGTCCTACGCAATGCTCGGGCAAATCCGCAATGATCTGTTACTGAATTGATCAGAATCTGTTGCTATTGGTTCAGGCTGTTTCGCGCGTTTGCGCCACAGCCGCGGGATAGACCGCTTGCTGCACGTCGATCCAGGCATTCAGATTGGCTCCGACCATGCCTTTACGCCACATGAGCCACGTTGTCGCACCCACGAATGGCTCGGCCAGCGGATGCACGGCCACGCGCTCGCGCCCCGGTAGACTGGCGAGCATCGACTCGGCCATCAGCGCGACGCCGCTGCCGGCAATCACACAGGCGAGCATGCCCTGATACGACTCGATCTCCATTGGCCGACCCATCGCGGCGTGGTAATGGGCGAACCAGGCTTCCAGGCGCATGCGGTACGAGCAGCCCTGGCGAAAGGTGAACACCGCACGGCCGGCGACATCCAGGGCGGTGCGCACCGGCGGATGTTCGGGTTCGGTAATCAACACCAGACGCTCGTCGCACAACGGCACGCCGTCGAGCCCGGCCAGCTCCAGCGGCCCGTCGACCAGTGCAGCGTCGAGGCGCCCGGTGAGCAAACCTTCCAGCAACTCGCCGCTCGGCGCCGCCTGCACTTGCAGATTCACCGCCGGATATTGCTGGTGATAGCGCGCCAGCAATTCCGGCAGATGAATCGCCGCCGTGCTGTACATCGTGCCGAGCACAAAGTCCCCGGCCGGTTGCCCGCCCATCACCGCCGCACTGGCCTGATCGCGCAACGCGAAGAGCTTGGCGGTGTAGTCCAGCAGGACTTTTCCCGCAGGCGACAACTGCAAACGCTGACGCTCGCGCACGAACAGTTCGACGCCCAATTGCTCTTCGAGCTGTTTAAGCCGGGTCGACAAGTTCGACGGCACCCGATGCAAGCGCTCGGCGGCGCGGGTGATCGAACCTTCCTCGGCGACGGCCTGAAAGATCCGCAGTTGACTGAATTCCACAGCCCTTCTCCAGAACAGAACAAGTTACTCACTATTATTCAATTTTAAAGAAAGTCAATCAGTCCTAGCCTGACGGTCATTGCTCTCTCGATGGAAGCCCGACCATGTCGCCTCTGATTCGCTTATCCGCCTGCTTCGTTGCCCTGATGATGGCCATGGGTATCGGCCGTTTCGCCCTGACCCCGCAAATGCCGCACCTGCTCAGCGAAGGCCAGATCGACCTGACGGGCGCCGGCCTGATTGCTGCGGCCAATTACCTGGGTTATCTGCTCGGCGCGGTGGATGCGATGTTCGCGCACCGCCCGTCGCAAGTGCAGCGTCGCCTGCACGGTGGCTTGTGGCTGTGCGTGGTGCTGACGCTGGCGTCGTTCTGGGCGCACGGCTTCTGGTCGCACTTGCTGTTGCGCTTCGGCACCGGGGTGGCGAGCGCCTGGGTGCTGGTGATGATCACCGCGCTGAGTCAGCCGTTGGCCGCGGCGGCGAGTCGACCACGGCTGGGCGCGCTGGTATTTGCCGGCCCGGGGCTGGGGATTTTTCTCACCGGTTTACTGGCCTTGGTCTCGCATGGATTGCAGCAGACGTCGGCGACGTTGTGGCTGATTTATGCCGGCGCCGCGCTGGTCATGATGTTGAGCGTCTGGCGCCTGTTGCCCACGCCAGTCACCACGGTTGCAGTGGCTGCGCCTGCGTCGAGCCCGGCGAATCGCGGCATCGGCAGGCTGGCGCTGGTTTATGCGCTGTACGGGATTGGCTACATCATCCCGGCGACGTTCCTCTCACAGATGGCCAACGCACAATTCAACGGGCAATGGCAGGCCGATCTGTTCTGGCCGTGCTTCGGTCTGGCGGCAGCGCTGGGGGTGTTGCTGGTCAGCCTGCGTCGTCACGATCCGCAGACCACGCGGCACTGGTTGATGGCGACGTTGTGGCTGCAAGCGGGCGGAGTGTTCGCTTGCCTGTTGGGCAGCGGCGTCGGTCTCGGCCTGGGCGTGATCCTGTGCGGCACGCCGTTTCTGGCGTGCATGCAACTGGTGATGCAGCGCTCAAGGGAATTGGCGCCTCACGCCACTCAGCGCAACGCCGGTTTGCTGACTGCCTGCTTCGCCGTCGGTCAGCTCAGCGGTCCCTTGCTGGCGGCGCTGAGCAGCCATTTCAGCGGTGGTCTGCAACCGGCGCTGGTGATCGCCGGCTGCGGCTTGCTGATAGCTGGCGGCCTGGCGATGCAGGCGTCTAGCGTTGGCCCAGCGCGCTGCGCAAACGCCGACGCAGCCACTGCTCGGCGCTGACGAAGGTGATGCCGAGCAATACCAGCACGGCGCCGATGATGAAATTCAGCGTCAGTTGTTCGCCCAACAGCAACACGCCAAAGGTCACCCCGAACAACGGTGTCATGAACGAAAACACCGCCAGGTTCGCCGCCAGATAGCGACGCAGCAGCCAGAACCACACCAGATAACTGAAGAACGATACGATCAATCCCTGAAACAGCACACTGGCGATTGCTACGGTGGTCAGGCTGACGTGGGTGATCTGGCCGCTGAACAGCGCAATCAGCAACAGACCCAGGAAGCCGACAATCAACTGGTAAAAAAGCGTCAGCGTCACCGGCGCTTCTGACAGCCGCGAGGCGCGCACCACCACCGTGGTCGCGCCCCAGCAGGCCCCGGCCAGCACGCCAAACGCATCGCCAAGCAGCATGCGCTGATCGAGGTTGTCCCACGACACGCCGCCGGCGAAGGCAATCGCGATGCCGATAAAAGCGAGCAGAATCCCCAGCCATTGCAGAGGTCGCAGGCGCTCACTGGCCAACAGAAAGTGCACACCGAGCGCGGTGAAAATCGGCGCGGTATAGAGGAACACCGACATGTGTGCGGCGGTGGTCAGTTGCAGGCCCTCGGCGATGAACAGAAACTCGAGACCGAACAGCGCACCGGCCAGCAAGCCGCCGCGCCAGGTGCTACCGACCTGACCCCACCCGCCCTTCCAGCAGATCAGCAAGCCGACCAGCAACGCGGAAATCCCCGAACGCGCCGCCGCCTGCATTACCGGGGCGATATCCGCCGCCGCCCACTTGATCAGCACTTGCTGTACACCCCAGATCAGGCACAGGCCGATCATCACTTGCAGGGCAAAGCGGTCGGCATTGCGCCGCTCGACACTCACCGCAACACCTCGAACACACACGACATGGGCAGGCCATCCAATGGTCAGAAACAGAATCGGGGATTATTGATCAGGCGCGCGGAAAAAGGCGTCTGGAAAAGACATTAAGTGTTTCTGTGGCGTCAGCGGTGAATGGTTGTCGGCTGCGCCGCCATTCGCGAGCAGGCTCGCTCCCACAATTTGCCCGCATTCCCCTGTGGGAGCGAGCCTGCTCGCGAAGAAGCCAGGCCAGACAACGAAATTCAATGATCTGCCCGTACAAGCCGGTTCACCGCTAAAAACCCCACCGCACACGCCACCGCCGTGGCAAACGTCCCCCACGCCCAGTCCATCAGACTCACCTGCACCGACCAGCCGCGCAACGTCGCCCAGTTGGTCAGATCATACGTGCCGTACGCCACCAGCCCGAGCAACGCGCCCATCTTCGCCGCGCGTTGCCAAGTGAGGGCCGGCAACACCACAAACACCACGCAACCAATAATGTACAGGCAATAAAAAACCGCTGCGGGGACCAGCAGCGGTTTGTCGAGCATCAGCGGACCGAGCAGTTCACGGTAGGTCGGTGCCATCAACAGACCGAGCCAGACGCCGTCGAGCAACAGAAACGTCAGCAGCGTGGCGACGTAAGCGATCAGCGTCTTTTTCATCGAACCGTTCCCCTGTGTGCCCATGGAGCATGGGCCATTCAGGGCTCAGGTTAGTTCAATGCGATCGGCGTGGATGACAATCTTGCCTTCCTTGTACAGCGAACCAATGGCCTTCTTGAAGTTGCCTTTGCTCACGCCGAACAGGCTGCTGATCAGCGCCGGGTCACTCTTGTCGCTGACCGCCAGCGTGCCGCTGTTGTCGCGCAACCTGGCGAGAATCTTCGAACTCAGGCTGCTGGCCGCTTCCTGACCCACCGGTTGCAGGCTCAGGGCAATCTTGCCGTCGGCACGCACTTCCTTGATGTAACCCTTCTCAAGCATGCCGGCGCGCATGAACTTGAAGATCTCGTTCTTGTGAATCAGACCCCAGTGCTTGTTGTTGATGATCGCCTTGAAACCCATGTCGGTGGCTTCAGCAACCAGCAGGTCGACTTCCTGGCCCGGGCTGTAGTTGGCCGGGGTCTTGTCGAGGTAGCGATCCAGGCGCGCCGTGGCAGTGATGCGGCGGGTGTGTTTGTCGAGATAGACGTGCACCACGCAGTATTCGCCAGCGGTCATCTGGCGTTTTTCTTCGGAGTACGGCAGCAGCAGATCCTTGGGCAGACCCCAGTCGAGGAACACACCAATGCTGTTGACCTCAACGACTTTCAGGCTGGCAAACTCGCCGACCTGGACTTTCGGTTTTTCTGTGGTCGCGAGCAGTTTGTCTTCGCTGTCCAGATAAACAAAAACATTGAGCCAGTCTTCATCTTCGCTGGGAATATCCTTGGGGATATAACGGTTGGGCAAAAGAATTTCGCCGTCGGCACCGCCATCCAGATATAAACCGAAGTTAGTGTGTTTAACCACTTGCAAACTGTTGTAACGCCCGACTAAAGCCATTTTCCAGAACCCTCATTGCGTGGGCGGCATTCTACCCGTTTTTGGCCTGAGCGTTGGGCGACAGATCGGCGCGCCGCGTTTAATCTGCACAAGGCCTTGATCTAGCTGATTTGCGGACGGTCCATATGCCATTCGTCAGACCGACGAAGCTACGCCCGAATGAATATTCAACGCCTGCGCCAGATAAATCTTCTTATTTAAAACAGCGGGTTAGACGGTTATTTCGGATATCGAAGCGATAATGCTGCAGCGCTGCGGTTGGTTATTCCGAAGGATATTTACCAAGCAATTGTCAAGTTATTCCTGTACGATGCCTGGCCGAGTTACTTTCTACAGGTTAATGGCCGCCATGCGTGTAAAAGCATCCACCAGCAAAGCAAAGCCAGCTCCAGCCGTTGAAACCAGCGAATCGATCAACGATCAGATCGCCGCGTTCCTCAAGTCTGGCGGCGAGATTCAGCAAATTGCCAAAGGCGTCAGTGGCCAGACATTCGGCCCGTCCAAGCAGATCAGCCTGGGCAAGAAGTAATACCCGGTTTTACACCCGTCCAGAGGCGCTTTGAGCTTCGAAGCGTCTGGACTGGCACCGCGCAATTCCTCTCCGCTTTAAACAAAAATCCCTGAAAATCGACGAACGGCCTTCAATGCCGAGCATTCGCCGGTATCCTTGCACGCGTCTAGATCAAGCGTTTCAGCAGGCACAGTCCTGCCCTCGCGGTTCATGGAGTGACGCATGCGCCCATCTTCCTGTTTATTGCTCGTCAGCCTTTGTGCCAGCGCGTCTGCGCCTGCGCAGGTGTTTCAGCGTGAACTGGGCGACTTCGACCTCAAGCTCGGCACCACCCCGAGCCGCAGCATGGCCCAAGGCCTGGTCAAACCGGCGGCGGTCGGCTCGTTCCACGGCGGCCTCGACCTGAGCCACGACAGCGGCCTGTACGTCGGCCAGTACGCGCCAAGCATGGGCCTGACGCCAGGCAAGGATCTGGAAATCGATTCCTACGTCGGCTTCAAACAGCCTTTCGATCAGGTCCTCGGCTACGAAGTCGGCATGATCCATTACAGCTACCCCAGCGTGGACACCCTCGACAGTCAGGAGCTGTTTGGCGGCCTGACCCTGCTCGGCAGCCGTTTTGGCGTAGCCTTGAGCAACGACCCGGATAAACAGAACAACACGCTGTTTGCCGATCTCGGCGGCAATCAGCCGTTCGGCATCGGCGTCAGCATGAAATACACCACGCACCAATTGAACACGCCGGTGGCGGTGGACGGCGGCTACGTCAGCAGTTTCACTGACTGGTCGGTGAAACTGTCACGGCCGTTCATGGGCGTCGACCTCGACCTGATCTACAGCAATTCCAGCCTCAGCGGCGACGACTGCTCGGCCTATTCCGGGCACAACAGTCAGTGCGACGGGCTCGTCACCCTGAAAGCCGCACGCGCGTTCTATTGATCGGCTGAACTGCCGCGCGCATCCTGCATCACATAAGAATCAGATTTCCGACGCCAGGCTCTCGCAAGGATTTGCCCATGTCTCGCTGGTTCAAACACATCGCCGCATTATTGATCTTCACCCTCGCCCTCGGCGCCTGCAGCCGTGTCGGTCTCGCCTATCGCAACCTCGACGTGATCATTCCATGGACGCTGGGCGACTACCTGGACATGAACGGCGAGCAGAAAGACTGGTTCAACGAACGGCTCAAGGAGCACCTGAGCTGGCATTGCACCACGCAATTGCCGGGTTATCTGGATTGGCTTGATCGCCTGCAAAGCATGGTTGAAAGCAATCAGGTCACCGACGCCGCGCTGCAGCAACGCACCGCCGAAGCCAAACAGGCGATCGCCGAAACCGCGCGAGAGATCACGCCGTCGGCCATCGAACTGCTCCAGGGTCTGGATGACAAGCAAGTCGCCGAAATGAACGACGCCTTCGCCAAGGACCTGCGCAAGCGCCAGAAGGAATACGTCGAGCCGCCTGTCGCGCAACAAATCAAGGAACGCGGCGAGCGCATGGAAAAACGCCTCGGCGATTGGCTCGGCGCACTCAGCGACAAGCAAAAACAACGTGTAGCGCAGTGGTCCGCAGCCTTGGGCGATCAGAACACCCAGTGGATCGCCAACCGTGCCCACTGGCAGCAGCAATTCAGCGCGGCCGTGGCGCAGCGCCAAAGCCCTGAGTTCGCGCAACGCATCGAGACGCTGCTGGTCAACCGTGAGCGCTTATGGACGGCGGATTATCGCAAGGCCTACGCCAACACCGAAGCACAGGGCCGCGCGCTGGCGGTGGACCTGATGGCCGAAAGCACGCCGCAGCAGCGTGAACGCTTGTTGAAGAAGATCGAGGGCGTGCGCAAGGATTTCAATGACCTCAAGTGCCTGAAGGGCGCACAGAAATCCTGAATGGACCAATGGCCCATTGTGGGAGCGAGCCTGCTCGCGAATGCGTAGTGTCAGACTGCTCAAATATCACTGACATACCGCATTCGCGAGCAGGCTCGCTCCCACATAAGTTTTAGGTGAACTCAGGCAATCTGGGCCTTGGACGCCACTTCATCAAACGTCAGCTCATCCAGCGCGTCTTTCTGTTCATCCAGCACCTGACGCGGGTGGTCATTGCCGGGAATGCTGCTGTCGATCAGGCTCAGCAGGCTCGCACCGCGCGGGGTCAGGACGAAGTTTTCGCCGTTGCCGCCCTCGTCCTCTGGCCGTGGCTTGATGAAACCGCGTTCCAACAGCAATTTCTCGTATTGGCACGCCTGTGTCTTCAAATGATCCAGATTTCCCACCGGCTCACCCGATGCCGCCATATTCGCGGCGTGCTCCTCGGCATAGGGGCGCGGCGTGAAACTGTGCCCGGCGCTGTTCTGCACTTCATGCAGCAAGCGTTCAATCAAATCCCAGTCGTATTTGGTCATCCTGATTCAACCTCCGGTGCGCATCGGTAATGGTGCGTTCTTAGGTTGTGACCGGAGCCGCGCACAGCCGTTCAGCCGCGTTTGCGGCACTGACCGACCGGCGGTCTGTCGATTTGCCCGGCGGTTGAACGACTAGTCTGAAACAGCCGGTTCAACCCCGCAGGAGACATCGTCATGAACGTTGAAAACCATCCGGTGGTATCGCGCGAAGAATGGCTCGCCGCGCGCCAGCAACACCTGGCCCACGAAAAAGCCTTCACCCACGAGCGCGACCGCCTCAGCGCCGAACGTCGCGCCCTGCCCTGGGTCAAGGTCGACAAGGACTACCACTTTCAGGGCCCGAACGGCGAACTGAAGCTCACCGACCTGTTCGGCAAGCACAGCCAGTTGATCATCTACCACTTCATGTTCGCCAAGGACTGGCAGGAAGGTTGTCAGGGTTGCTCGTTCCTTAGCGACCACATCGACGGCGCCAACCAGCATCTGGCCCATCACGATGTCGCCGTGGTGGCCGTGTCTCACGCACCGTTCAGCGAGTTTCAGGATTTCAAAAAACGCATGGGCTGGAAATTCGACTGGGTGTCTTCAGAAGGTTGCGACTTTAACTATGACTTCGGCGTCTGCGCACGCGCAGCCGACGTCGCGGCAGGAACGGCTACCTATAACTACGAAAAAACCGACAGCGCCGAGGAAGAAATGCCCGGGTTAAGCGTGTTTTACCGCAACGCCAAGGGCGAGATTTTCCACACCTACTCAACCTATGCCCGCGGCCTGGACATGCTGGTCGGCGCCTACCACTACCTTGACCTCACGCCCAAGGGCCGCAATGAAGACGAGATCATGGAATGGGTGCGGCATCATGATCGTTATGAAGAAGCTATCCGCTCCGGTTGCTGCCACGGCAGTTGAGACGAATTCGGGATGAACTTTTCCCTGCGTCTCGCCCTCAACCGCTTGACTGCCTTAACCGGAACTGAGGCCTGCCCCGATGAAAACCCTGATCAAGCTCACCCTCGCCGCGACCCTCGCCTGCGCCCTGCCCGTCTGGGCTTGCACGCCGGAAGAAGCGACGATCAAACGCGAACAGCTGGCGAAGGAAGTCTCGAAACTGACCGAGCAGAACCCGGAAAAAGCCAAGGAGATCAACGCCGAGTTGCAGAAAATGGACCTGGGCACGGCGAGCGCCGATCTGCCGGACAAGTGCCAGTTGATCGATCAGCGTTTGAAGGAGCTCGGCTCGGCGGAGAAAAAAGCCGATAGCTGAAGGCATAAAAAAACCGGACATCGTCCGGTTTTTTTATGCACGTATTAAACGCTTACTCAGCGGCGGGCTCTGCCGGCTTGCGGCGCTTGAGCGGGGCCATGCCGTCGCTGCTCACCAGCGAGTCCGGTTTTGGCCGGTTGGCGCTCTTGCGCTTGGTTGGCGTCTTGGCTGCAGTTTTCTTCTTGTCGCCCTTGGCGTCGGTCTTTTTCTTCTTCACGCCAACAGCCTTGCCCGAGGCCTTGACCTTTTTCGGCCCGCCGTAGGTGCCCTTGACTTCCTTGATGGTACGGCGCTCGAAGCTCTGTTTCAGATAGCGCTCGATGCTCGACATCAGGTTCCAGTCGCCGTGGCAGATCAGCGAGATCGCCAGACCGTCGTTACCGGCACGCCCAGTACGACCGATGCGGTGTACGTATTCGTCGCCGCTGCGTGGCATGTCGAAGTTGATCACCAGATCCAGACCATCGACATCCAGACCACGGGCCGCCACATCGGTCGCGACCAGAATCTTCACGCCGCCCTGCTTCAGGCGATCGATCGCCAGTTTGCGATCCTTCTGGTCTTTTTCGCCGTGCAGCACGAACGCCTTGTATTCCTGGGCCACCAGGCGGCCGTAGATGCGGTCGGCCATGGCGCGGGTGTTGGTGAAGATAATCGCTTTCTGATAGGTCTCGTTGGCCAGCAGCCAGTTCACAATCTGCTCTTTGTGCTGATTGTGGTCGGCGGTGATGATCTGCTGACGGGTGGTCGAGTTCAGCTGGCTGACCGCGTTGAGCTGCAAGTGCTCCGGGTTGTTCAGCACCTTGCCGATCATTTCGCGCAGGCCGGAACCGCCGGTGGTGGCGGAAAACAGCATGGTCTGCTGACGGTTCGGGCATTCATCGACCAGACGCTGTACGTCTTCGGCGAAACCCATGTCGAGCATGCGGTCGGCTTCGTCGAGCACCAGCACTTCGACTTCCTTGAGGTCGAGGTTGCCGGCATTGAGTTGCTCGATCATCCGGCCCGGGGTGCCGATGAGGATGTCCGGGACTTTGCGCAGCATCGCCGCTTGGACCTTGAAGTCTTCGCCACCGGTGATCAGGCCGGACTTGATGAAGGTGAACTGCGAGAAGCGTTCGACTTCCTTCAGGGTCTGCTGGGCCAGTTCGCGGGTCGGCAGCAGGATCAGCGTCTTGATGCTGACGCGAATCTTCGCCGGGCCGATCAGGCGATTGAGGATGGGCAGAACGAAAGCGGCGGTTTTGCCGCTACCGGTTTGCGCCGTCACCCGCAGATCACGCCCTTGGAGCGCCAGCGGAATGGCCGCGGCTTGCACAGGCGTTGGCTCGACAAATTTCAGCTCGGCCACAGCTTTAAGCAGGCGTTCGTGCAGGGCGAATTGGGAAAACACGGGTGCTACCTCGAAGATATGCAAAAAAACAGCTGCATAGGTTACCGGTTTCGAGCGCTCAGGCCGAGTTTCTTTATGCAAACGGGCGCAATCAGTGGTTTTTTTGTTGCCTGATTTGTCTCCAATCGTAATACGCAGCGTCTTAAATGCTCTAATCGTCCCTCGCGTCTTACAGAAGAACCGTTTCGCTTATGGATATCAAACAGCTCTGGCTCAAAGCTCAGGACCTCTGGGGCACCCTCGAACAGCACCCGCTGTTGCAATCAGGGCTGGCGCTGATGGTACTGCTGGTGGTCGCGCTCGTCCTCGGACGAGTGGCGCGCTATCTGATCCTGCACGCCAGCCGCATGCTCGGGCGTCAGCCGGCGCTGCACTGGATCAACGATTTTCGTCACAACAAGGTGTTTCAGCGGCTGGCGCAGATGACGCCGTCGCTGGTGATTCAGTTCGGCCTGCATCTGGTGCCCGAGCTGAGCAAAAACGCGATGAACTTCCTTGGCAACGTGGCGCTGGCGTTCACCATTCTGTTCCTGCTGCTGGCGGTCAGCGCCCTGCTCAATGCCCTGCTCGACATCTATGCGCGAACCGAACACGCGCGCACGCGCTCGATCAAGGGCTACGTGCAACTGGCGAAAATGGTCTTGTACGTATTCGGCGCGATCATCATCGTCGCCACCCTGATCGACCGCTCGCCGCTGTTGCTGCTGTCCGGTCTGGGTGCCATGTCGGCGGTGATTCTGTTGGTCTACAAGGACACGCTGCTGTCATTCGTCGCCAGCGTACAACTGACCAGCAACGACATGCTGCGGGTCGGCGACTGGATCGAAATGCCGCAGGTCGGCGCCGACGGCGATGTGGTCGATATCACCCTGCACACGGTCAAGGTGCAGAATTTCGATAAGACCATCGTTTCGATCCCGACCTGGCGGTTGATGTCCGAGTCGTTCAAGAACTGGCGCGGCATGCAGCAATCCGGCGGACGACGGATCAAGCGCAGCCTGTTCATCGACGCCAGCGGCGTGCGCTTCATCCGTGACGATGAAGAAGAAAAACTCTCGCAAGTGCACCTGCTGACCGACTACATGAGCCGCAAGAAAGCCGAGCTCAAAGCCTGGAACGAGGCGCAAGGTAATGTCGCGGCAATGTCGGCCAACCGCCGACGCATGACCAACATCGGCACCTTCCGTGCGTATGCGCTGGCGTATCTGAAGAGCCATCCGGAGATTCAGCCGAACATGACCTGCATGGTCCGGCAGATGCAGACCACCGCCCAGGGCATTCCGCTGGAAATCTACTGCTTCACCCGCACCACGGTCTGGGCCGATTACGAGCGGATTCAGGGGGATATTTTCGATTATCTGCTGGCGGTGTTGCCGGAGTTCGGGCTAAGCCTTTATCAGCAGCCGAGTGGCGGCGATTTGCGTTCGGGGTTGTTGCCGGCGGTGTTGGGTTCGGCGAGCATTCCTGAACCACAGAAACACCTCCTGTAACCCAAAGATCAAATGTGGGAGCGAGCCTGCTCGCGAATGCAATGTGTCAGTCGCCCCATACTTATCTGACCCAGCGCCTTCGTGAGCAGGCTCGCTCCCACAGGGGTTATGCGGTGACTGAGGATTTGCGGATACCCAACCGGCTGATCCACACGGCAGCGAGAATCACACTCCCGCCAAGGAACAACCGCCCCAGTTCCTCATGCTGATTCCAGATCAGCAGGTTCAGCAACAACCCCACCGGCACGTGCAGATTGTTCATCACCGCCAGCGTGCCGCCGTTGACCATGCACGCGCCCTTGTTCCACCAGTACAGACCCAACGCTGTCGACACCAGCCCCAGAAACAACAACACGCCCCACTGCAGCGGTGCTTCGGGCAGGAAGTTGGCTTTGCCGAACAGCAGGAACGCCGGCAATACCACGGCCAGTGCGCCGAGGTAGAAATAACCGAAGCGCCGGTAATGCGGCAGATCGCTCGGGTGTTTCGCCACCAGATGCTTGTACAGCACCTGCCCCGCCGCGTAAGTGAAGTTGGCCAGTTGCAGCAGCAGGAAGCCCATGAAGAAGTCCGGGCTGATGCTGTCGAAACGAATCACCGCCGCCCCGCCTACCGCCACCAGTGCAGCGATCAGCGCCCAGGGGTTGAAGCGCCGGTTCAGCGCGTCTTCGATCAACGTCACATGCAGCGGCGTCAGAATGGTGAATAGCAAGACTTCCGGCACCGTCAATACGCGAAAGCTCAGGTACAGGCAGACGTAAGTCACACCGAACTGCAGCGCGCCGATCAGCAGCATGCCGCGCATGAACCCAGGCTCGACCGAGCGCCAGCGCGTCAGCGGAATGAACACCAGGCCGGCGAGTACCACGCGCACCAGCACGGCAAAATAACTGTCGACATGCCCCGCCAGGTATTCGCCGATCAGACTGAAGGAAAACGCCTGGATCAGCGTCACAAAAAGTAGATAGCCCATGTTCGCCTCGAAAATCGAATGGCGGCGACGATAGCGGTTTTCTCCGGTCACCGCGACTGTCCGAAATTCGTGCGAGCCCCTGTGGGAGCGAGCCTGCTCGCGAAGACGGTGTGCCAGCTGCGAAGAAGTCGGCTGACACGACCCCTTCGCGAGCAGGCTCGCTCCCACAGAGGGAATTGGGTTGATCTCGAATCCCAGGCAAAAAAAAGCCCGATCTCGCTAAAGCGTTCAATCGGGCTACAGCACTCAGGAGCAAAAGTGCAAAGGGAGGTTCGTTGCGCGTAAAGCCTTGAAGGGGTTGCGCCAGGTCACTAGACCATCCAGCGATTATCTGGCGATTAACATATCAAGCGACCTGGGACAGTTTGGCGTTGGCCTGATTCAGGCCTTTTTCCTGGAAGTCGCCACCAAGGTTCATGCCTTCGGCGTGAATGAAGGTCACGTCGTGGATGCCGATGAAACCCATGACCTGACGCAGGTACGGTTCCTGATGATCCGCCGGGCCACCGGCATACACCCCGCCGCGCGCCGTCAGGACAAAGGCACGCTTGTCATTGAGCAGACCTTGCGGACCGGTTTCGGTGTACTTGAAGGTCACCCCGGCGCGCAGCACATGGTCCAGCCAGGCTTTGAGCGTGCTCGGAATGGCGAAGTTGTACATCGGCGCCGCCATTACCAGCACATCGGCCGCCAGCAACTCATCGGTCAGGGCGTTGGAGCGGTCCAGCGACGCTTGCTCGCCGGCATTGCGCTGTTCGGCCGGCTTCATCCAGCCGCCCAGCAGGTTGGCGTCCAGGTGCGGCACCGGGTTCACGGCGAGGTCACGCACGGTGATCTGATCGGCAGGGTGCGCGGCTTTCCACTGAGCGATGAAGGTCTGGGTCAGTTGACGGGAAACCGAGTCTTGCTGGCGGGCGCTGCTTTCGATGATCAGAACGCGGGACATGCTGTGTAGCCTCCATCCGAATATGTTGTAGGTCGATGGAGTGAAGGTTAAACAGGGTCGAATCGATTAAAAAGCGCAAATATCCGCTGTAACCGATCGATAAATTCGTTTATAAGCTAACCCCATCTTCCCTGTGTGGGAGCGAGCCTGCTCGCGAAAGCGGTGTGTCAGCCAACATTGATGTATCTGATACGCCGCTTTCGCGAGCAGGCTCGCTCCCACAGGGGATCCGCTGTTATTTCGGGGTGCAGGTCAGTTTGATGCGCAGCTTGATGATCTCGCGGGTGAACTTGGCCGTGGCGTTTTTATGTTTGCCGGCCGGCACGTCGATGCTGCGTGTACGCGGCGCTTCCGGGCCGTTGCTGAATACGGCACGACACGTGGCGTCGACGTCACCGTAGTTGGCCACGCGGATCGAGCCGATGTCGTTATCGGTGTCGAAGGTCTCGTAATCGATCTTCATGCCGTTAAGGTCTTTCCGCACATCGATCGGATAAGCAAAAGCCGTTAACGGCAGCAACGCCAGCACCACACAACAGAATTTTTTCATTCGCCGCTCTCCATGGGGAACGGCCAGCTTAGGACAAGAGGAGCTATTGATGAAAGCGCCCCGCGTGACCCTGGATCAATGGCGAACGTTGCAGGCCGTGGTCGACCACGGCGGATTCGCCCAGGCTGCCGAGGTCTTGCACCGTTCGCAATCGTCGGTGAGCTACACCGTGGCGCGCATGCAGGACCAGCTCGGCGTGCCGCTGCTGCGCATCGACGGCCGTAAGGCCGTGCTCACCGAGGCCGGCGGCGTGCTGCTGCGGCGTTCCCGGCAACTGGTGAAACAGGCCAGCCAGCTCGAAGACCTTGCCCACCACATGGAGCAAGGCTGGGAAGCCGAAGTGCGGCTGGTGGTCGATGCCGCGTACCCGAGCGCGCGAATCGTGCGGGCATTGACCGCGTTCATGCCGCAGAGCCGCGGCTGCCGGGTGCGCCTGCGCGAGGAAGTATTGTCGGGCGTTGAGGAAGTCCTGCTCGAAGGCGTTGCCGACCTGGCCATTACCGGGCTGAGCATTCCCGGTTATCTGGGGGCGGAGTTGAGCGATGTCGAGTTCGTCGCCGTCGCCCACCCTGATCACCCGCTGCACCGGCTCAATCGCGAGCTGAGTTTTCAGGATCTGGAAACCCAGATGCAAGTGGTGATCCGCGACTCCGGTCGCCAGCAGCCGCGCGATGTCGGCTGGCTCGGCGCCGAACAGCGCTGGACGGTTGGCAGCCTTGCCACTGCCGCAACGTTTGTCAGCAGTGGACTGGGCTTTGCCTGGCTGCCCCGGCACATGATCGAGCGGGAACTCAAGGATGGCTCGCTGAAGCTGCTACCGTTGGACCGAGGCGGCAATCGCAATTCCAGCTTCTATCTGTATTCGAACAAGGACAAACCGCTGGGCCCGGCCACGCAAATCCTCATCGAGCTGCTGCGCACCTTCGATACCTTGCCGCTGGACGCCCCGTTCGCCGCCCCCGAACAAGCCTGACACGGAGTTCACCGATGGCCTTTTTCGAGCACGAAGGTTGTAACCTGCACTACGAAGAATATGGCCACGGTGCGCCGTTATTGCTGGTTCACGGGCTCGGTTCGAGCACGCTGGACTGGGAGATGCAGATTCCGCCCCTGGCCGCGCATTACCGGGTGATCGTCCCGGACATTCGCGGTCACGGCCGCTCGGACAAGCCGCGCGAGCGTTACAGCATTGCCGGTTTCAGCGCCGACCTGCTCGCGCTGATCGATTATCTGAACCTGGGCCCGGTGCATTACGTCGGCCTGTCGATGGGCGGCATGATCGGCTTCCAGCTCGGCGTCGATCAGCCCCAGGCGCTGAAAAGCCTGACCATCGTCAACAGCGCCCCCCAGGTCAAACTGCACAGCCGCGACGATTACTGGCAGTGGTTCAAACGCTGGAGCCTGATGCGCCTGCTCAGTCTGGAAACCATCGGCAAAGCCCTCGGCAGCAAACTGTTTCCGAAACCGGAACAGGCCGACCTGCGACGAAAAATGGCCGAACGCTGGGCAACAAACGACAAACGTGCTTATCTCGCCAGCTTCGATGCGATTGTGGGCTGGGGGGTTCAGGAACGACTTTCCCGGGTGACCTGTCCAACCCTCATCGTCAGCGCCGACCGCGACTACACGCCCGTGGCGCTGAAAGAAACCTATGTAAAACTGCTACCGAATGCGCGGTTGGTGGTGATCGCCGACTCGCGCCACGCCACGCCGCTCGATCAACCCGAACGCTTCAACCACACGCTGCTGGAGTTTCTCGCCGCAGCCGATATTCAATCTCAGGATCACTGACCCATGCTGAAAAAACTCGCCCTCGCCGCTGGTACCGTGCTGTTTGCCGCCAACCTGATAGCTGCCACCCCAGCCAAGGCGCCCCATGTTTTGCTCGACACCACCAACGGCCAGATCGAAATCGAACTGGACCCGGTCAAGGCACCGATCAGCACCAAGAACTTCCTCGAGTACGTCGACAGCGGCTTTTACACCAACACGATTTTCCACCGCGTGATCCCGGGCTTCATGGCCCAGGGCGGCGGCTTTACCCAGCAGATGCAGCAGAAAGACACCAAGGCGCCGATCAAGAACGAAGCCAGCAACGGCCTGCACAACGTTCGCGGCACCCTGTCGATGGCGCGCACCTCCAACCCGGATTCGGCCACCAGCCAGTTCTTCATCAACGTGGCTGACAACGCGTTTCTCGACCCGGGCCGTGACGCCGGTTACGCGGTGTTCGCCAAAGTGGTCAAGGGCATGGATGTCGTCGACATCATCGTCAACTCGCAAACCACCACCAAAAGCGGCATGCAAAACGTGCCTGTCGACCCTGTGATCATCAAGTCGGCCAAGCGCATCGACTGATTGCTGCAGGGCATTACGAGCGGCGGCGGCCTGATCCCGCGCCGCTCACACTGATAAAAGGAGAGCCCGTATTGCGGGCGATTATCTGATGCTCTATCGCCGTTTCGAACAACTGATCGACATATTCCGCGACGCCCCGACGGCGTCTCCTCCAGACCGCGTCTGGCCCTTCTACACCTATTATCTGAAGCAGGTCTGGCCAAGTTTCGCCGCCCTGCTGGTCGTCGGCCTGTTTGCCTCGCTGATCGAAGTGGCGCTGTTCAGTTACCTGAGCCGCATCATTGATCTGGCGCAGGGCACGCCCAACCCGAATTTCTTTAGCGACCACGCCCTCGAACTGACGTGGATGCTGGTGGTGGCGCTGGTGCTGCGGCCGATCTTTTTCGCCCTGCACGACCTGCTGGTGCACCAGACCCTGAGCCCCGGCATGACCAGCATGATTCGCTGGCAGAACCACAGCTACGTGCTCAAGCAGAGCCTGAATTTCTTCCAGAACGACTTCGCCGGGCGCATCGCCCAACGCATCATGCAGACCGGCAACTCGCTGCGCGATTCGGCGGTGCAGGCGGTCGACGCCTTGTGGCACGTGGTGATCTACGCGATCAGTTCGCTGGTGCTGTTTGCCGAGGCCGACTGGCGCCTGATGATCCCGTTGCTGACGTGGATCGTCGCCTACATCGGTGCGCTGTATTACTTCGTGCCCCGCGTGAAGGAACGCTCTGTGGAAGCCTCCGATGCGCGCTCGAAACTGATGGGGCGCATCGTCGACGGCTACACCAACATCGCCACGCTGAAACTGTTCGCCCACACCAACTTCGAACAGCACTACGCCAAAGAGGCGATCGAAGAACAGACCGTCAAAGCACAAATGGCCGGCCGCGTGGTGACCAGCATGGACGTCACGATCACGACCATGAACGGCCTGCTGATCGTCGGCACCACGGCGCTGGCCTTGTGGCTGTGGACGCAGTCGCTGATCACGGTCGGGGCGATCGCCCTGGCGACCGGGCTGGTGATCCGCATCGTCAACATGTCCGGGTGGATCATGTGGGTGGTCACCGGGATCTTCGAAAACATCGGTATGGTCCAGGACGGTTTACGGACCATCTCGCAACCGGTCAGCGTCACTGATCACGAGCAGGCCAAACCGCTGCAAGTGGCCCGTGGCGAAGTGCGTTTCGAGCACGTGGATTTTCACTACGGCAAAAAGCGCGGGATCATCGGCGACCTCAACCTGAACATCAAACCGGGGGAAAAGATCGGTTTGATCGGCCCGTCCGGCGCCGGCAAATCGACCTTGGTCAACCTGCTGCTGCGTCTGTACGACGTCGAGGGCGGACGGATTCTGATCGATGGCCAGAACATCGCCGAAGTCGGCCAGGAAAGCCTGCGCGAGCGTATCGGGATGATCACGCAGGACACGTCGCTGCTGCACCGTTCGATCCGCGACAATTTGCTTTACGGCAAACCCGATGCGACCGACGCCGAGCTGTGGGAAGCGGTACACAAGGCCCGTGCCGATGAGTTCATACCGCTGCTGTCCGATGCCGAGGGCCGCACCGGGTTCGACGCGCATGTCGGTGAGCGCGGGGTGAAACTGTCCGGCGGCCAGCGGCAACGTATCGCCATCGCGCGGGTGCTGCTCAAGGACGCGCCGATCCTGATCATGGACGAAGCGACCTCGGCGCTGGACTCGGAGGTCGAAGCGGCGATTCAGGAAAGCCTGGAAACCCTGATGCAAGGGAAAACCGTGATCGCTATTGCCCACCGCCTCTCGACCATCGCCCGGATGGACCGGCTGGTGGTGCTGGAAAACGGCAAGATCGCCGAAAGCGGCACCCACGCCGAACTGCTCGCCCACCGTGGTTTGTACGCGCGACTGTGGGCGCATCAGACCGGAGGCTTTGTCGGCATCGATTAAATCTGCCGAACACCACAAGACCTGTGGGAGCGAGCCTGCTCGCGAAGGCGGTATGTCGGTATGAGATTCATTAACTGACACACCGCCTTCGCGAGCAGGCTCGCTCCCACAGTGGTGCTAGATCTGGCGGTAGGGCAAGGCGCTGCGGGCTTCTTCGGCATAGGCCAAGACCCCGGCGCGTTCCTGCTGGAGGAAATCCTTCACCGCCGCCTTCAACCCCGGATGGCGCAAGTAATGCCACGAATGGGTAATCACCGGCTCGAATCCGCGAATCAACTTGTGCTCGCCCTGCGCACCGGCGTCGAAGCGCTGATAGCCCTGGGCAATCGCATAATCCATACCCTGATAGAAGCACGTCTCGAAATGCAGCCGATCGAACTCGGCCAGGCACCCCCAGTAACGCCCGTAGAAACTGTCGCCACCGACCAGACTGAAAGCCATCGCCACCGGCCGTGAGCCTTGTCTGGCCAGCACCACGCGAATCGCTTCGGGCATGCGCTCGGCCAGCAGACTGAAGAACTCGCGCGTCAGATACGGCGCCTGACGCCGCACCGCGTAGGTATTGGCATAGCAGGCATAAACGAAATCCCATTGCGCCTCGTCCAGCTCGCGCCCCTCCAGCCACTCGAACTCGAAGCCCTGCCCCGCCACCTGCTCGCGCTCCTTGCGCATCTGCTTGCGCTTGCGCGAACTGAGCGCATCGAGGAAATCCTGAAAATCGCGGTAGCCGCGGTTCTGCCAGTGATACTGACAGCCAATGCGCTGCAGCCAGCCAGGCTGTTCGGCCATCGCCGCGTCGGTGAACGTATCGGTGAAATTGATGTGCGCACTGGAAAGCCCTTCGATCTCCAGATAACCCGGCAGGCTCTGGAGCAGCTCAAAACCGTCTTCGACATTCGCCGCTAGCAGGCGCGGACCGCCGACCGGGCTGAACGGCACGGCGCTGAGATACTTGGGGTAATAGTCGATGCCGGCGCGGGCACAGGCGTCCGCCCAGCCATGATCGAACACGTATTCGCCGTAGGAATGCCACTTGCGATAACCGGGCAACGCGGCGATCAGGCTATCACCTTCCACATGCAGCAAATGCTCGGGCTGCCAGCCGCTGTGTGGGCCGACGCTGCCACTGTCCTCCATCGCGCGGAGGAAGGCGTGACGCAGAAACGGCTGGTTTTCCGGCACCAGTGCGTCCCAGCTCGCCGGGGCGATTTGCGACAGGTTTTGCAGGCATTGCAACGGCATCGACAAGCTCTCCAGACAGACTTCAACGCCCGGCGAGTATCGCCGATTGAGCGCCGTTGCACACCCGCCATCGCGGCGACAGTGCTCTAGCCCGATAGTTCAGGGTATATCGCGATCGTCATCATCCTGCCATCACCGTGCCACTGCTCTGTCATAAACGATCGCGATACTGGCGCCTGTTTTTAGAGCGCCGGGTTCTAGCCCGGACACAGTTTTCCGACGTCAACGTCGGTTGTGCCCAGGATGGTTCAGCCATCCCCTTTCATCTTCGGAGATTGCTATGCGTCTTGCTTCCACGAAAACTGCGGCAGCCCTGTGTGGCGGCCTGTTGCTGGCCATGAGTGTACCGGCCAGTGCCGCAGTCGACGCCAAACTGCTCGACATGCTCAAGGCCAACGGTTCGATTTCCCAGGCGCAGTACATTGAACTGCAAACGGAACTGGCCAAGGATCAGAAGGCTCAGCAAATCGCCCAGCAGGCGCAGCAAGAGACCAACGAACAAGTCGCGGCGGTCGCCAAGAAGAGCAACGAACGAAGCGCCTTCGACCAGAAACTGGCCTGGGCGGCCAAAACCCAGTTCAAAGGCGATGTGCGTGTCCGTCAGGAAACCATCAAGATCGACGGCGAGCCAAACAACGGTGGCCGCGACAAGGACCGTCAGCGCATCCGTGCCCGTCTGGGCGCCTACACCGAGATCAACCCGCAGGTCGACACCGGCATTCGTATCGCCACCGGCGGCGGTGACGACGCGCGTTCGACCAACCAGGACCAGGACAACTACTTCGACAAGAAGCAGATCTGGCTCGACCTCGGCTACATCGACTATCACCCTGACCAGATCAAGAACCTGCACATCATCGGCGGCAAGATGCTGCAGCCGTGGGTGAGCATGGGCGACGTGATCTGGGATAGCGATATCAACCCGGAAGGTCTGGCACTGACCTACAAGTACCCATTGGGCGGCAGCGCCGAGCTGTTCGGCAGCCTGGGTAACTACAACCTCAAGGACAACGTCGACGGCGACGGCGTGCAGTTCCGTCACGACCTCCGTCTGACCGCCGGCCAGCTGGGCAGCCGCTTCAACATCACCGACAACCTGAAAGTGACTCTGGGCGGCAGCGTCTACGCCTACCAGAATGACGACGACAGCCGTTGCACCGGTACTTCGACGCCGTGCGCCCTGGCCGTCAACGGCAACTCGGCCAACAACGAATTCCGTCTGTATGAAGGGTTCAGCCAGGTCGACATCGGCGGTCTGCCGATGCCACTTTCTTTATACGGTCAGTACGTGAAAAACAACGATGCCGTGACCGACCAGGACACCGCCTGGTTGCTCGGTGCCAAGTCGAAAGTGTTTGGCCTGAACCTCGATTACAACTATCGCGACGTGCAGCGCAACGCCGTGGTCGGTGCCTTCACCGACTCCGACTTTGCCAACGGCACTACCGGTTCGCGTGGGCACAAGTTCAAGGTCGGTTACGACATCGACAAGAACTTCGCCATCGGCGCAACCTACTTCCTGACCAAGGCCGACTTCGCCAGCCGCGGTCAGCGCGATGCAGACGCCAACACCCTGCAACTGGACGCGGAAGCCAAGTTCTAAGAAAACAGCTCCAGGTTTCGAGCGACAAGCCGCAAGTCACCGCTCCCCTTGCGGCGTGTCGAACGAAGCTAATTTTCCTGCAGCCCGGTACAGTCACAGCGATCCCCATCATCCGTTCGCTGGCGCTGCCCCGGGCTGATTTTTTTCACGGGCTGTCGTCGCGTCGCTGCGTCGCCAGACGCTCAGCCAGCGCGTCTATCCCTTCTTGCGGTTGCTCCGGCATCGCCTTCAGCGTCGCCTGCATCAAGCGCATCTGCCGAATGAACCGGCGGCAGTTGGGGCAGAACAGCAGGTGATGGCGCACCATCAGTTTTTCCCGAAAACTCAACTGGCCATCGAGATAATCGCTGGAGCGCGCCACTTGTTCCTTACAGGTCAGCATTCTCCGGTCTCCTCAAAATGCTCCACGGTCGCGAAGACTTTCAGCCGTGCACGATGCAGCAGCACTCGCACGTTGGAGAGCGAAATCTCCAGAAGATTACAGATGTCTTCCAGCTCCAGCCCCTGCCGCTCGCGCAACAGCAAGACGCTGCTCTGCAGTTCCGACAGGCTCAGCAGCGTGTGCTCCAGGCAGTCACGCAATTCGTCTTGCGTGAGCAGCGCTTCGGGTGTGTCCTGATGCCAGGCGAACGGCGCCACCAGCCAGTGGCCGTCAGCCGAGGAAAAACGATCGTCGTCGATGCTGCCGTGCGGCGATGGCAGATCATCCATCAGCACTTCGCGGCGATTGAGCTTGTAGCGGCTTTTCGCCGAATTGGCAGTGATGGTCAGCAGCCAGGTCTTGAGGCTGGAACGCCCCTCGAAACTGCCCAGATGGCGCACCACCGACAGCCAGGCGTCCTGCACCACCTCTTCGACATGACGCTGGCCGACGATGGCATAAGCCACGGCGCGCATGGCGCTCTGATACGTCGTCACCAGTTCCTTGAATGCCTGTTGCTCGCCGGCCAGCAGCCGCGTGAGCAGGAGGGTATCGTCAGCCGCCATCCATCATCCCCTTGTTCCGATTCCATAGATGAATGCGGCAGGTATTTAGCCTGCCGCTCACTGCGGAAAAATTACAGCGTTAGAGCCGATTCGGATGTAGGAAAGGTCGCCGCGATTAAGCGGAAATTAAACCAATTTTCAACGCTTGCGCAGAATCACGCTGCCGATCGAATAGCCCGCACCGAACGAACTGAGTACCGCCAGCGAGCCGGCGGCTAGATCGTCCTGATACTTGTGGAACGCGATGACCGAACCGGCCGAGCTGGTGTTGGCGTAGGTGTCGAGAATCACCGGGGCTTCCTCTTCGGTGGCTTCGCGGCCGAGCAGTTTGCGTACGATCAGGTGGTTCATGCTCAGGTTGGCCTGGTGCAGCCAGAAGCGCTTCACATCAGCGACGTTGAGCTGGTTTTCCTGCAGATGTTCACCGACCAGTTCGGCCACCATCGGGCAAACGTCCTTGAACACCTTGCGGCCTTCCTGGACGAACAGCTTGTCGCGCGTGCCAATGCCCTCTTCAGCCGCACGGTTGAGGAAACCGAAGTTGTTGCGGATGTTGTTGGAGAACTTGGTCAGCAGCTTGGTGCTGACCACATCGAATTGGTACTCGGAGGTGGCCAGATCGGCACGTTCGATGATCACGGCTGTGGCGGCGTCACCGAAAATGAAGTGGCTGTCGCGATCGCGGAAGTTGAGGTGCCCGGTGCAGACTTCCGGATTAACCATCAGAATCGCCCGCGCCTGGCCCAGTTGCACACTGTTGGCTGCCGCCTGAATGCCGAAGGTCGCCGAGGAGCAGGCCACGTTCATGTCGAAACCGAAGCCCTGAATGCCCAGTGCTTCCTGAACTTCGATGGCGATCGCCGGATAGGCGCGTTGCAGGTTCGAGCAGGCGACGATCACGCCGTCGATATCAGCGGCGGTCTTGCCGGCACGCTGCAAGGCTTGCTCGGCGGCGCCAACAGCCATCTGGCAGAGCACCGACCATTCGTCGTTGGAACGCTCCGGCAGACGTGGGGCCATGCGTTGCGGATCAAGGATGCCGTCCTTGTCCATGACGAAGCGGCTCTTGATGCCCGAAGCTTTCTCGATGAACGCGGCGCTGGATTCAGTCAGGGCCTGGACTTCGCCGCTGGCGATGGCCTCGGCATTGTCGGCGTTGAACCGGGCGACGTAGGTATTGAAAGATTCCACCAGCTCTTCGTTGGAGATGCTGTTGGCCGGGGTGTACAGGCCGGTGCCGCTGATGACGACGTTATGCATGCTCGTTTCTCTAATCTGTTCAGGCAGAAAGTGCTGGAACCGTCGTACCAACACACAAAGGGTCTATTCCCGTCCGGGGGACGCAAACCTGGCATCGTTTTATTCCGCGGCGCGACACGGCGAAGGCTCTGGGTCGCGAAACCGGCGTTTATGGTGGCGAAGTTTGCCATAAACCCAGGGTTTTGGCGCCATTCTCAAGATCAACACCCATGATCGTCCCCACGCTCGCGCGTGGGAATGCAGCCCGTGACGCTCCGCGTCACTGGACGCGGAGCGTCCCCAGAGGCATTCCCACGCAGAGCGTGGGAACGATCAGATCTGGCTGATCAGGGTTCGACCTGGCTCCACTGCTTGCTCAGGCGCTTATCAGAAATCGGCACTTTGGTGCCCAACTGCTGGGCAAACAGCGAGACGCGGTATTCCTCAAGCCACCAGCGGTACAGCTCGAGCTGCGGATCGCGCTTGCCTTCCTGCGCATGCTTGGCGGCGCGAGCCTGGTATTGGGCCCAGAGGCCGGCGAGTTCACCGCTCCAGACCCGGTCCTTCTGTAATTGCGCGCCCAGCTTGTCAAAGCGCTGCTCTACCGCTTTCAAATAGCGCGGCAGTTCCTTGAGCCATTGCATCGGCGTTTCACGGACAAACCCCGGATAAACCAGATGGCCGATTTGCTGCTTGATGTCATTCAGGGCCACGGCTTGAGCGAGGTCGATCTTGCCCTTGAAACGTTTTTGCAAACCGTGCCAGAGCTTGAGAATTTCCAGGGTCAGGCGCGCCACGCGTTCGGCGTGCTCGCTCCAGTTGCCGCGCTTGCGCTCGGCCAGTGCCGCCAGACCGGCGCCGTCACGGGGCAACGGGTCTTCGCCGTCAAGGATGCAGCTGTCGAGACTGGCCAGCAGAATGTCTTCGACCAGCGCATCGACGCGACCCAGCTCGCGATAGAGCAAACCCAGTTCGGTCTGCCCCGGCAACTTGCCGCGCAGAAACTTCGCCGGTTCGGCCAGTTGCTGCATCAACAAGCGTTGCAAGGCGCGACGATGCTGGAACTCGGCCTCGGCCGGCGTCGAGAAGCGCCCTTCCTTGACCGTACCGGCCTCTTCGACCAGTGCCGGATACACCGTCATCGACAGGCCGGCAATCTTTTGCTGAGTCTTTTCCGCCACCGGCGCGAAGACTTTCGCCTCCACCGGCTGCTGACTTTTGGCACTCTGCGGCACGGCCAGCGCCGCCTGACTGGCTTCGGCAAAGCGCGCGGTCAGCTCGGCCAGATCGCGACCTTCACCGAGGAACTTGCCTTGGCCGTCGACGATTTCCAGGTTCATGCGCAGATGGCTTTCGACCTGCTGCGCCGCTTCCGCCCACGCCTCGTCGCTGACCCGCGCACCGGTCATGCGCAGCAACTCACGGCCAAGCGCTTGCGGCAGCGAACCTTCGGCGAAGGTCATGCGCTGCAACGCAGCCTTGATGAAGTCGGGCACCGGCACGAAATTTTTGCGCAGGGCCTTCGGCAGGTTGCGCACCAGCGCAATGCATTTGGCCTCGATCAGCCCCGGCACCAGCCACTCCAGACGCTCCGGTGGCAGCATTGGCAACAGCGGCGCCGGCACGCGCAAGGTCACGCCGTCGCGCGGGTGGTTGGGTTCGAAGTGATAGGTCAGCGCCAGTTCCAGATCGCCGATGTGCAGCGTGTCCGGGTAATCACGGGCGGTGACTTCACTGGCCTCGCGGGCCAGCACGTCCTCTTCGCGCATGATCAGCAGTTGCGGATTTTTCTGACTGTTGACCTTGTACCAACTATCGAAGGTCGCGGTCTGGTGAATCTCGGCCGGCAAACGCGCGTCGTAGAACGCGTACAGGGTTTCTTCGTCAGCGAGAATGTCGCGGCGGCGGGCCTTGGCTTCCAGTTCGTCGAGCTGTTCGAGCAATTGCTGGTTGGCGGCAAGGCATTTGGCTCGGGACTGAATCTCGCCGCGCACCAGACCTTCGCGGATAAACAGTTCGCGCGACACCACCGGATCGACCGGGCCGTAATGCACCGGGCGCCGGCCGACGACGATCAGGCCGAACAAGGTGATCTGCTCGAAGGCCACGACCTGGCCGCGCTTCTTCTCCCAGTGCGGTTCGAAGTGGTTTTTCTTGATCAGGTGCCCGGCCAGCGGTTCGATCCAGTCGGCGTCGATCTTGGCGACCATGCGCGCATAGAGTTTGGTGGTTTCCACCAGCTCAGCGGCCATCAGCCATTGCGGGCGTTTCTTGCCGATGCCCGACGACGGATGAATCCAGAAGCGCCGCTGCCGCGCGCCGAGGTAATCGCCGTCTTCGGTTTTCTGGCCGATCTGGCTGAGCAGGCCGACCAGCACCGCTTTGTGCAGTTTCGGATAGTCGGCCGGCTCTTTGTTCAGGCTCAACTGCAGGTCACGGCAGATCAGGCTCAACTGGCGATGCGAGTCGCGCCATTCGCGCAAGCGCATGTAATTGAGGAAGTTCTTGCGGCACCAGTTGCGCAGCGGACTGGCCGTCAGCGCCTGGCGCTGTTCTTCAAAACCGCGCCACAGATTGACCAGCCCGGCGAAGTCGGAATCGCTGTCTTTCCATTGCGCGTGAGCCTGATCGGCCGCTTGCTGACGCTCCGGCGGACGCTCGCGCGGGTCCTGAATCGACATGGCGCTGGCGACGATGAGTACTTCCTGCAGGCTGCCGAGTTTCGCCGCTTCGAGCAGCATGCGGCCCATGCGCGGGTCAACCGGCAGGCGCGCCAACTGGCGGCCCAGCGGCGTCAGCTGACTGTTGCGATCAACGGCCGAAAGCTCTTGAAGCAGATTGAAACCGTCGCTGATCGCTTTGCCATCCGGCGGTTCGATGAACGGGAACGCGGTGATCTCACCGAGGCGCAGATGCAACATCTGCAAAATAACGGCGGCAAGGTTGGTGCGCAGGATTTCCGGATCGGTGAATTCCGGGCGGCCGAGGAAATCCTCCTCGCTGTACAGGCGCACGCAAATACCCGGCTCGACCCGCCCGCAACGACCTTTACGCTGATTGGCGCTGGCCTGGGAAATCGCCTCGATCGGCAAACGCTGGACCTTGGCGCGGTAGCTGTAACGGCTGATTCGCGCGGTGCCGCTGTCGATCACGTAGCGGATGCCCGGCACGGTCAGCGAGGTTTCGGCAACGTTGGTCGCCAGTACCACGCGGCGACCGGGGTGCGACTGGAAAATCCGCTGCTGCTCGGCCGGCGACAGGCGCGCGTACAGCGGCAGGATTTCGGTGTGTTTGAGCTGCGCCTTGCGCAACATGTCGGCGGCATCGCGGATCTCGCGCTCACCGGGCAAAAACACCAGCACGTCGCCCGGGCTGCGGCGTTCGCTGCGCTCGTAAGCGGCGATCTCGTCGAGGGTGGCGAGGATCGCCTGATCAACGGTCAGGTCGTCCTCGACACGGTTGCCCTCCTCGTCCTGCTCCAGCGTCAGCGGGCGATACCAGGTCTCCACCGGGAAGGTACGGCCAGAGACTTCAACAATCGGCGCGTCGTCGAAGTGTTTGGAAAAGCGCTCCAGATCGATGGTCGCCGAGGTGATGATGACTTTCAGATCGGGACGGCGCGGCAGCAGGGTTTTCAGGTAACCGAGGAGGAAATCGATGTTGAGGCTGCGTTCGTGGGCTTCGTCGACGATGATCGTGTCGTAGCGTTCCAGATAGCGGTCGTTCTGGGTTTCCGCGAGCAGGATGCCGTCGGTCATCAGCTTGATCAGCGTATTGGCATCGCTCTGATCCTCGAAGCGCACCTGATAGCCGACCAGCGACCCGAGCGGTGTGCCGAGCTCTTCAGCGACGCGGCTGGCGACACTGCGCGCTGCGATTCGACGCGGCTGGGTGTGGCCGATCAAACCGTGCTGGCCGCGACCGATTTCCAGACAGATCTTCGGCAACTGGGTGGTTTTACCCGAGCCGGTTTCGCCGGCGATGATCAGCACCTGATGCTGCTCCAGGGCCTTTTTGATCTCGTCACGCTTGGCCGCGATCGGCAGGCTGTCGTCGTAACGAATCACCGGCAGGCTGGCCTTGCGCGCCAGCACCTGATCACAGGATGCCTGCATGCGCGCGACCCACTGAGCCAACTTGGCCTCGTCGGGTTTCTTGCGCAACTCAAGCAACTGCCGGCGCAACCGGTGACGGTCGGCGAGCATGGCGTGATCGAGGTTTTTCAGCAGTTTGTCGATGGAAGGCGATTCGTCGGTCATCGGGTAGGCAATTCGGTCGTCTATATATGCAGGGGGGCGATTGTGGCAGAAAAGCAGCTGTCAGCGCCAAGCCGCAAGCTGCAAGTTAAAAGCCGCTGTGACTTGTAGCTTGAGGCTTGCCGCTTGTAGCTGCTTGTCTAGTGATCGTTCCCACGCTCTGCGTGGGAATGCAGCCGGGGACGCTCTGCGTCCCAGAAGCGGACGCGGAGCGTCCGGTGAGGCATTCCCACGCAGAGCATGGGAACGATCAGCGAAAAGCAGCTATTAGCGGCAAGCCACAAGCTGCAAGTTAAAAGCCGTAGCGGCCTTTAGCTTGAAGCTTGAAGCTTGAAGCTTGAAGCTTGTAGCTGCCGTCATTCTTTATTGAGGCCCTTGCGTCGATACGGGAAGACGTCGATGACTTTCCCGGCGCGAATCGCCTCTTGCAAGCTTTTCCAGTAGTCGGCGTCGTACAACTCGCCATGCAACTGATCGAACAATTTGCGCTGCCCGGCATCGGCGAACAGAAACGGCGGAAACTCCTCGGGAAACACGTCCAGCGGCCCGATCGAATACCACGGTTCGGACGCCATTTCATCTTCCGGCGTGCGCGGCGCGGGGATGTGGCGGAAGTTGGCTTCGGTCAGAAAACAGATTTCGTCGTAGTCATAAAACACCACCCGCCCGTGCCGGGTGACACCGAAGTTTTTCAGCAGCATGTCGCCGGGAAAGATATTCGCCGCCGCCAGTTGCTTGATCGCCAGCCCATAATCTTCCAGCGCTTCGCGCACCTGGGCCTCGTTGGCGTTTTCCAGGTAGAGGTTGAGTGGGGTCATGCGCCGCTCGGTCCAGCAGTGGCGGATCAGCACCGTGTCGCCCTCCACCGAAACGGTCGAGGGCGCGACTTCGAGCAGTTCCTGCAGACACGCCGGCTCGAACTTGCTCAACGGAAAACGGAAGTCGGCGAATTCCTGGGTATCGGCCATGCGCCCTACCCGGTCGACGCTTTTCACCAGTCGGTACTTCTCGATCACCGTGGCGCGGTCGACGTTTTTCGACGGCGAGAAACGGTCCTTGATGATTTTGAATACGGTGTTGAAACCCGGCAGGGTAAACACGCTCATGACCATGCCGCGCACGCCCGGCGCCATGATGAACTGATCGTCGGTGTTGGCGAGGTGATTGATCAGCGCCCGGTAAAACTCGGACTTGCCGTGTTTGTAGAAACCGATCGAAGTGTACAGCTCGGCAATGTGCTTGCCCGGCAAAATGCGCCGCAGGAACCCGATGAACTCGGCCGGCACCGGCACGTCGACCATGAAATACGAACGGGTAAACGAGAAGATGATCGACACATCGGCTTCGTCGGTGATCAACGCATCGATCTGAATGCCGCGCCCCTCGCGGTGCAGCAGCGGAATCACCAGCGGCCATTGCTCGTCGCGGGTGTAAATGCGCCCGACCAGATAAGCGCCCTTGTTGCGATAAAGCACCGAGGAAAACAGCTCGACCGCCAGTTCCGGGTCCTTGCAGACCCAGTCCGGCAGGTTCTCCCGCAGTTGGGCTTCGAGCCGGTTGAGGTCGCCGGGCAGATCGGCGTAATCCTCGCTGAAACGGAAGTCGGCGAAGATACTGGCGAGCATGCCCGACAGTTGGCCCTGCGGCTTGTAGGTCCGGGTCTGTGCGGCGCGGGCACGACGCAGGGTCGGCCGGGTGGTGTGGATGAACATGCAGCCATCGCTGATCAGGTCATGGCTGAACAGCCCACAGAAAATCGAGTTGTACCAGGTCTCGGACAGCTCATCGTCGAAGCGCAGGTCAATCACACTGATGTAGGCGCTTTTGACCAGTGGCCAGCAGCTGACATTCATCAGCATCTCTTCATCGAAATGCTCGCGCAGGCGCGCTACGGTTTCACCGACCTTTTCCTCGTAGAGGCTGATCCGCGCCGCCGAGGCGACCTGCGCCTCTTGCCAGCGGGCTTGCTCGAATCGCTCGCGGGCACCGTCGGTGATGCGCCGGAAGTGCTCGCGGTAATCGTCGAAGCCAGCGAGGATCATGCGGGCGATGTCGGTGGCTGGCCATTGCTGCGGCATAGGTGAAACCTCGGCGCGAATTCGGTTCGCTTGAGCTTAGTCACGGAAAGGCTCGCAGGAAAAGTGCAATTTCAGCCAAAACCGATACCGGGTTGTCCAACAAGCCCACTGGTGCTGGGTGATGCGAATTAAATGCCCGATTAGCGGTTGCCATGGCCAGGGCACTCGGCAACACTCTCGTCCCGATCAAGGAAGGAGACCCGCCGTGAGCCCTGTCGATATTTTCCGCATGTTGTCGCTGGCCGCTATCTGGGGCGCGAGTTTTCTGTTCATGCGCATCATTGCGCCGGTGATCGGCACGATCCCCACCGGTTTCTTTCGCGTGTCGATTGCCGCCGCCGGCTTGCTGGTGATCCTGGGGCTGATGCGCGTCAGCTGGGATTTCAAGGGCAAACTGAAAACCGTGATGCTGCTCGGCGTGATCAACTCGGGGATTCCAGCGACGCTGTACTCGGTGGCGGCGCAAGTATTGCCGGCGGGTTACTCAGCGATCTTCAATGCCACCACGCCGTTGATGGGCGTGCTGATCGGCGGTTTGTTCTTCAGTGAAAAACTCACCGCGGCGAAACTCGGCGGAGTGTTCCTCGGTTTGTTCGGCGTAGGCGTTCTGACCCGCGCCGGCCCGGTGGCATTTGACCTGCAGTTGCTGATGGGCGCGGTCGCCTGTTTGCTCGCCACGACCTGCTATGGCTTTGCCGGATTTCTCGCACGGCGCTGGCTGGATCAGGCCGGCGGGCTGGACAGTCGTTTATCGGCGCTGGGCAGCATGCTCGGGGCAACGTTGTTTCTGCTGCCGCTGTTCGGCTACAGCGTCATCAGCGCACCGCCGGTGAGCTGGGGTGGCTGGCACGTCTGGCTATCGCTGCTCGGTCTGGGCCTGGGTTGCACGGCGTTTGCCTACATCATTTATTTCCGCCTGCTCAGCTCGATCGGCCCGGTAAAGTCGATGACCGTGACCTTCATGATTCCGCCATTCGGGGTCTTGTGGGGGGCGTTGTTGCTGGATGAGCCGTTGTCGATGGCGCACGTGTATGGCGGGGTTTTGATTGCGCTGGCGTTGTGGCTGGTGTTGAAACCTGCGCGAGTGTCTTAACGCTAGATTGTGTTGCGGCTGATATTCGCGAGCAGGCTCGCTCCCACAGGGATGCATGTGCAATGTGGGAGCGAGCCTGCTCGCGAAGGCGATGGATCAATCAGCGCCTGTTCTACTGACCGCTTTTACGGAACACGAACCCCAAACCAACAACAATCAACAACATCCCCAGCACGCTCAACGCCGCCAGGCGATTGCCGAAAATCAAGTAATCCATCACCGCGGTCACCGCCGGTACCAGATAAAACAGGCTGGTGACGTTGACCAGATTGCCCCGTGCGATCAGGCGATACAGCAACAGCGTCGCCAGCACCGAAACCACCAGCCCCATCCACAACACCGGCACGACGAAACCCGCGCTGTGTTCAAAATGGAACGGCTGGAACGGCACGAATATCCCGCACAGCAACAGCCCGGCCAGATACTGCACCGGCAGTGTGCCGAGCGGATTTTCAGTGATGCGCTTCTGCATGATCGAACCCAGGGTCATGCTTGCCAGCGCCAGGAGACCAAACAGCATGCCAACCCATGACATCCCGGCCAATCCGATCCCCTGATACACCACCATGATCAGCCCGGCCAACCCCAGCGCCAGTCCGAACATCCGACGGGTCGAGCGCTGCCGTTCCATCAGCACCACGGTGAGAATCGGTTGCACGCCCATGATGGTCGCCATCACCCCCGGGGTGACTTTGCTGTTCAAGGCCAACAGATAAAAGATCTGATACGCCCCCAACAGCACCACACCGGTAGCGATCGCGAACAGCATCGGCTTGCCGCCCTTGGGCAACTTGAGCTTGAGCAGCGGCGCCAGCAGCACCAGCCCGCACAAGGCAATCGCAAAGCGGATCAGCAAAAAGGCGAACGGTGAAGCGTGGGCCAATCCCCACTTGGAGAAGATAGCCCCGCTGCTCCACAGCAGGACGAACAGGCTCGTGGACGCGGCCGCGAGCGCGGATTGTTTCGAAAGGACAAACATGAATACCACCTGTAGTCAGGCACAAAGCCAATTCAGCCGAAGCTGAAATTCAGTAGGTTGTTCTGGCGGGCGCAGGGGTCAGCAGAAACTGCTGATCAGCCCGAAACGCCAACGCCCGGCGGTGCTACGACTGCGCGCACCGGCGTGCTACTGACAGGTGGGGGGTAATGACTGATCTGCACAGGCTGCTGATTCCCGCACGGCACGACGCCAGCGTTGACCGCTGAATCGACTACCGCGTTGATGTGGGATGCAGGCATTGAGCAGATCTCTTTGGGAGGTACGTGAACCGCCTGATTCACGAGCGCCGACTATAACCAGCCCGGGACACAGATTGCAATGACTTGGGCAAAGGGCCGCCAGCGACAGCGCGGTGCCGGGGAATTAGGGTGATTGGCGGTGGCAACGGATTGTCAGGAGACAGGGAATGCAAGAGATCACATGCCAAGGGAACGGACGTATTTGCGGTATCAGTTGTATCGGTCAGAGGCCAGGAAACGAGCTGCAGCTACATTTGCGACGCTGCAGTGCGAATTGGAGGAGCACGGTATTGTTGGCGTCGATCATTCCAGGGTTCGCTTCGAAGCTATTGATGCGTCCGCCATGGATGCTTATGAGGAATGGCTTGATCCGCATTTCTGCTGGGAGGAAATTATCCGATGGAAAGCCAAAGAGCCAATGAGCTTCGATCTGGCAATCTGGTTCGATCGTGAACTGTGCGGGCTTTGCTTTGCCAATCCAAACCAAAGCCGCCTGCGCGTCAAGATTGTACGGCTTGAAGGGCAGCCGGCAAACGATCACCCCCTCAAGAGCCGTATAGCGACTCTTGCCCTGACTGCCGTCACCCACTTCGCACTGATCATCGGCAGCCAGCAAATCGAAATCCAGGAGCCTCTTGCGGGAGCTATACCGCTATACCGGCAACTAGGGTTCGAGTTTGGTTCTGAGGGACGTCTTGTGAAGCATATTGACTGAGCCTAGTATCTGAGCAACTGCTCATTTACTGATCAACGTCGGAGGGGGCCATGAAAGCAGTCGTTGAAAAGAAAACATTAGGTTCGACATCCAGAAAGACGAGGAAAAAGCAGCTTTCCAACGAGTTGTCTGAAAGTGAGATGAATCGGATCAGAAAGGCGCTCGCCGACCCAGCCGTTGAAGAGCCAAGCGGCGTACTGGCCGGTGCGTCCTTTTCCTTCCGCTAATAAAAAACCGCTCCAAAAGAGCGGTTTTTTTATTGCTTGATCCAACCTCAACCAAACAGCCAATACCCCAACAACGTCAGCACAACCACCGCCAGCACCGGGCGCATCACGCGATAGGCCTTGGGATGACGGCGCTTCCATTGCTTGACCACGCCGCTGAACCTGTCGCTGAAATTCTTGCTCCAGGCATACGCCTGGTTGATCCCGCCGACGCGTTCGTCGTCAAGGTTCTGCGGTGCGGTGGCTCGGCCGAGCCAGCCGCTGATGAAGCGGTTGATGCGGGTCATCAGGCGATTGCTCAAAGGGCGCTCGATGTCGCAGAACAGGATCACGCGGGTCTGCTCGGTTTCGTTCTTGACCCAGTGCACATAGGTCTCGTCGAACATCACGTCTTCACCGTCACGCCAGGCGTAGACCTGACCGTCGACGAAGATCCGGCAATCGTCGGAGTTCGGCGTCGACAGGCCCAAGTGGTAACGCAGCGAGCCGGCGAACGGGTCGCGATGCGGATTGAGGTGGCTGCCGCCCGGCAGCAACGCAAACATCGCGCCTTTGACATTGGGAATAGCACTGACCAGCGCCACGGTTTTCGGACACAGGGTTTCGGCCGATGGCAGCGGCTTGTCGTACCACTTAAGGTAGAAACGCTTCCAGCCCTTCTTGAAGAACGAACCGAAACCGGCGTCGTTGTTCTTCTCCGCAGCGCGAATATAGCCTTCGTCGAACAGGTGCATCGCTTCGTCGCGAATGGTTTCCCAGTTATCGCGCAATACATCCAGTTCCGGGAATTTGCTGCGATCCAGATACGGTTTGGACGGCACGCCGGAGAACAGGTACATCAAGGCGTTATAAGGAGCGAACAGCGCCGAGTGGTTGACGAACTGACGCAATACCGGCAAACGCGCCTTGCCGCGCAAATGCACATAGAGCGTGCTGCCCAAAAACAGCAACAGCACAAACGCCTTGGCGGCAAACGAAACGGTCATCAACAACTCCTTGAATAAAGACAACGCTGCGCATGCCTTTTACCCGGCATGGCAGCCGGCCATGATAAACACTACCGGCGCCGGGAAAAACCCGCCTGACAAGATTCAGTATCAAGCGGTTCGCAACAAAGCATTTATTAGCACAGGGCGCCTGAACCCTGGCTGACCTGCATCAATGTGCTTACTGCTGGTTTTCCTGCTCGGTGAACAAATCGCTGAACAGCATGCTCGACAGATACCGCTCGCCGGAGTCAGGCAGCACCACGACAATGGTCTTGCCCTGCATTTCCGGCGTTTCGGCCAGACGCACGGCAACCGCCATCGCCGCGCCGCAGGAAATCCCGCAGAGAATCCCCTCTTCCTGCATCAGGCGCAGCGCCATGGCCTTGGATTCTTCATCGGTCACCTGCTCAACTCGGTCGACCATCGACAGATCAAGGTTCTTTGGCACGAAACCGGCGCCGATCCCCTGAATCTTGTGCGGGCTCGGTTTGATCTCCTGACCGGCCAGGGCCTGAGTAATCACCGGCGATGACGTCGGCTCCACGGCCACCGAGAGAATCGGTTTGCCAGCGGTGTTCTTGATATACCGCGAAACGCCGGTAATGGTTCCGCCTGTACCGACGCCCGCGACCAGTACATCTACTGCGCCGTCGGTGTCGTTCCAGATTTCCGGGCCGGTGGTCTTCTCATGGATTGCCGGGTTCGCCGGATTATCGAATTGCGCCGGCATGAAGTATTTGTCGGCATCGCTGGCGACGATCTCAGCCGCTTTTTCGATAGCGCCTTTCATGCCTTTGGCCGGCTCGGTCAGGACCAGCTCTGCGCCCAGCGCCTTGAGCACCTTGCGCCGCTCGATGCTCATTGAGGCTGGCATGGTCAGCATCAATTTGTAACCACGGGCCGCCGCAACGAAGGCCAGGCCGATACCGGTATTGCCCGATGTCGGCTCGACGATGGTCATGCCCGGCTTGAGTTTGCCGCTGCTTTCAGCGTCCCAGATCATGTTGGCGCCGATCCGGCATTTCACCGAATAACCCGGGTTGCGCCCCTCGATCTTGGCCAGAATGGTCACGCCGCGCGGTGCGATGCGATTGATCTGCACCAGCGGTGTGTTACCGATGGAATGGGCGTTGTCAGCAAAAATACGGCTCATTGGCTGGGTCCTTGTGCAGCATTGAATTCAGCCTTCCACGGTAAGCCTGTTGCCCATCACAGTCCAGTCGGGTCGAACGTCTGCGAACGCCAAGAGTCAATCGCAAAGAATCCTCAAGGACCTTATTCAGGAAGCCTCGTCATGAAGCGTCGTTACAGCTGGCCGCTCTGGACCCTCGCAGGCGTCGTCGTGCTGCTGCTGGCCTTGCACATCGCCCTGCCCTATCTGGTGCGCGACTACCTCAATGACAAACTCGCCGACATGGGCGATTACCGCGGTCAGATCACCGATGTCGACCTCGCCCTGTGGCGCGGCGCCTACAAGATCAACGGCCTGAAAATCGTCAAGGTCGACGGCAAGGTACCGGTGCCGTTCGTCGACGCGCCGTTGATCGACCTGTCGGTGAGCTGGCACTCGCTGTGGTACGACCATGCGGTGGTGGCGCAGGTGCAATTTCTCAACCCGGAAATCAACTTTGTCGATGGCGGTGCCAACAAGCAGAACTCCCAGACCGGTCAAGGCACCGACTGGCGCGAGCAACTGGGCAAACTGCTGCCGATCACCCTCGACGAAGTGCAGATCAACGATGGCCGCATCACCTTCCGCAACTTCAACTCCAAGCCGCCAGTGAACATGAATGCGAGCAAGGTCAACGCGAGCATTTACAACCTGACCAACGTCGTCGACAAGGAAGGCAAGCGCGATGCTCTTTTCGAAGGTAAAGCCCTGCTGCTGGGTCATGCCCCCGTCGAAGTGACCGCCACGTTCGATCCGCTGAGCGACTTCGAAGATTTCGAATTCCGCCTGCGCGCCCGCGATATCGAACTCAAACGCATGAACGACTTTGCGTCAGCCTATGGCAAGTTCGACTTCAACGCCGGCCACGGCGATGTGGTCATCGAAGCCAAGGCAGACAATGCAAGGCTCACCGGCTACATCAAACCGCTGCTGCGCGACGTTGACGTGTTCAACTGGCAGCAGGACGTGGAAAACAAGAACAAGGGCATTTTCCGCTCGATCTGGGAAGCGTTGGTCGGCGGCACCGAAACCGTGTTGAAAAACCAGAACAAAAACCAGTTCGCCACCCGTGTCGAACTCAGTGGCAATGTGCATCAGCAGAACATCAACGCATTCGAAGCGTTTTTACAGATTTTGCGCAACGGCTTCATCCAGGCTTTCAACGCCCGTTATGAGCGGCCGAAGCCGGACGAGGGTTAGGGTTTACGGTTGACGATATAACGGCCGCTATCTTCTGCTGCGATGGTCGACCGCTGCAGCGAATCCCAGCCCAGACAAGCCAGCGCGAGCGAACGAGGTACGGCCTCGCGACCATTGCTGTAGCGGCTGATGCTGCGAGCACTGACACCTAACGCTTGCGCGGCCTGCTGAAGTGATAGCCCCGTTCGGGCGCGCCAGTCAATGAAGATCCGGGTGTTTTCATCCAATGCATTCTGTGCGAGCGCGTCCATATAAAGGGTGTCTGCGCCGATCTGTATATCCGGTTCAGGCCATTCAACCATCCAGCCGTCCTCATCGAGCGTTGCAGTGGCGAACACGTCGATATCGAGCAACGGTCGTAGCCCCGGAAATCCACGAATGTCTCGTCCCAGATCGAGCGTCATCTGCTGGCCATCAATGAACGTCAGCGCCAGGCGCAGATCCGGCAGCACTTTTACAGCGGCCAGACGAGGCCGCTTCATGGGTAACATTGTTTCCAATCCTCCAATAATTGCGCCTGATGCGTGGCTACCCATGCGAGGGCCTCCTTGACAATCAGCGGCGGTGCCTTGCCCATCATCACTTCAATGGTCTCAAGGCTCAGCATCACATCAACGCCGCCACCGGTAAGGTGAACGTGAGGCGGTGGGTGATCCTTTTCCCGCAGCTGAATTCGGTATTTATCGCGAAATCGATATTTAGTAGACATGCCGCAAAGCTATCGCCAAATCGGCGATACCTGAATACTGGCCATCAGCCGAAACTGAGTCAACATGTGACGCCCCATTCAGAGACTGAATACGCCGTCTGCGTTCACAGTCGCCCGGGCTGCGCGTTATAGTCGGGCATCCGATTATTTCGCCCCCGCCCTGCCCGTCAGGTCGGCGTTACCGTTCGAGGATTAGCAGATGAAGTTCGAAGGCACCCAGGCCTACGTCGCCACCGATGACCTGAAGCTGGCGGTCAACGCCGCCATCACCCTGGAGCGGCCACTGCTGGTCAAGGGCGAGCCGGGCACCGGCAAGACCATGCTCGCCGAGCAACTGGCCGAGTCGTTTGGCGCGAAGTTGATCACCTGGCACATCAAGTCCACCACCAAGGCCCATCAGGGCCTGTATGAATACGATGCGGTCAGCCGCCTGCGTGATTCGCAACTGGGCAATGAAAAAGTTCACGATGTGCGCAACTACTTGAAGAAGGGCAAGCTCTGGGAAGCGTTCGAATCCGAAGAACGCGTGATTCTGCTGATCGACGAAATCGACAAGGCCGACATCGAGTTCCCGAATGACCTGCTGCAAGAACTCGACAAGATGGAGTTCTACGTTTACGAAATCGACGAAACCATCAAGGCGAAGAAGCGCCCGATCATCATCATTACGTCCAACAACGAGAAAGAGTTGCCGGACGCCTTCCTGCGCCGTTGCTTCTTCCACTACATCGCCTTCCCTGATCGCAGCACCTTGCAAAAGATCGTCGACGTGCACTACCCGGATATCAAGAAAGATCTGGTCAGCGAAGCGCTGGACGTATTTTTCGATGTGCGCAAAGTGCCGGGCCTGAAGAAGAAGCCATCCACGTCGGAACTGGTCGACTGGCTGAAACTGCTGATGGCCGACAACATTGGCGAAGCGGTGCTGCGCGAGCGCGATCCGACCAAAGCCATTCCGCCGCTGGCAGGCGCACTGGTGAAGAACGAACAGGACGTGCAACTGCTTGAGCGTCTGGCGTTCATGAGCCGGCGCGGCACCCGCTAAGAGGCTGCTGCCATGTTGCTCAACCTGTTCAATGAAATGCGTGCAGCGAAAGTGCCGGTGTCGGTGCGTGAACTGCTCGACCTGATCAACGCGCTGAAACAGCGCGTAACCTTCGCCGACATGGACGAGTTCTATTACTTGTCGCGAGCGATTCTGGTCAAGGACGAACGCCATTTCGACAAGTTTGACCGGGCCTTCGGTGCCTACTTCAATGGTCTGGAAAAACTCGACGATCATTTGCAGGCGCTGATTCCCGAAGACTGGCTGCGCAAGGAGTTCGAGCGTTCGCTGACTGACGAAGAACGTGCGCAGATCCAGTCCCTTGGTGGCCTGGACAAACTGATCGAGGAATTCAAAAAGCGTCTCGAAGAACAAAAGGAACGCCACGCCGGCGGCAACAAATGGATCGGCACAGGCGGTACCAGCCCGTTCGGCTCCGGCGGCTTCAATCCGGAAGGTATTCGGGTTGGCGATGCCGGCAAACGCCAGGGCAAAGCGGTGAAAGTCTGGGATCAGCGCGAATACAAGAACCTCGATGATTCGGTGGAATTGGGCACGCGCAACATCAAGGTCGCCCTGCGCCGCTTACGCAAGTTTGCTCGCCAGGGGGCAGCGGAAGAACTCGACATCGATGGCACCATCGACCACACCGCCAAGGATGCCGGCCTGCTGAACATCCAGATGCGCCCGGAGCGGCGCAATACAGTGAAACTGTTGCTGCTGTTCGATATAGGCGGCTCGATGGACGCCCATGTAAAGATCTGCGAGGAACTGTTCTCGGCCTGCAAGACCGAGTTCAAGCATCTGGAGTATTTCTACTTCCACAACTTCATTTATGAATCGGTGTGGAAGAACAACATGCGCCGCACTTCCGAGCGCACCTCGACCCAGGATCTGCTGCACAAGTACGGCGCCGATTACAAAGTGATCTTTATCGGCGACGCCGCCATGGCGCCTTATGAAATCACTCAGGCCGGTGGCAGCGTCGAGCACTGGAACGAAGAGCCGGGCTATGTCTGGATGCAGCGTTTCATGGAGAAGTACAAGAAACTCATCTGGATCAACCCGTATCCGAAAGATACCTGGGGCTATACCTCCTCAACCAATATCGTGCGCGATCTGATCGAGGACCAGATGTATCCGCTGACATTGCGCGGTCTGGAAGAAGGCATGCGGTTTTTGTCGAAATAATCTGCTGCGTCTGGGCGGACGTTATCGCGAGCAGGCTCACTCCTACATTTGAAATGTTTTCCCCCTGTAGGAGTGAGCCTGCTCGCGATGCTCTTCAGCGATTCAGCAATCGATGCAAATAGTCGACATGCTCACGATGCGCGACTTCCTGAACTACGGGTCGCAACCTTAATTGCTCGCCCGGCAGTCGTTGCGCCAACCGCGCCAGCGCCAGCGGCGTCAACGCTCCCAAACGCGGATAACCGCCGATCGTCTGCCGGTCGTTAAGCAAAACGATCGGCTGCCCGTCCGGCGGCACCTGCACCGCCCCCAGCGGAATGCCCTCGGAAATCATCGGCAGGCCCTGATACGCCAGGGTCTTGCCGAGCAAACGAATGCCCATGCGATCGGCGCGGCTGTCCAGAGTCCAGGCCGTGTTGAACACATCGAACAGACTCTGCCCGCTGAACTGGCCGATCTGTGCGCCGAGCACCAGATCCAGCGGTTCATTTGAGCGAAGGTCAGGTTGATGCTGGCGGGGCAGTTCACGCATTTGCCCGGGGTGCCCGTCATAGTTGAGCGTCGCCCCCTTGGCCAGCGGCCTTCCCATGCCATCGAGACCGCCGAGTTCTTCACGCACCACGGTCGCAGAGCTGCCCAGCACCTGCGGCGCCGCAAATCCGCCGGGCGCCGCCAGATAAGCCCGGGCACCGAGCAACGGTTGCGTGAGTTGCAACGTCTGCCCTTTGGCCAACTTGAAACTTCGCCACGGCGCCAGCGGCTGGCCGTCGATCTGCGCGCCAAGATCCGCGCCCGCCAATGCCAGGCAGCACGCTTCTTCAGCTACCAGCGCAAAGCCGCCGAGGGTGATTTCGATCACCGTGGCATCCAGCGCATTGCCGAGGAGCCAGTTGGCCCAGCTCATCGAACACCAATCCGCCGCGCCGCCCTGTGTCACGCCCAGATGCCGCACGCCAAAGCGCCCGGCGTCCTGCAACAGACACAGCGGCGTGCTCGCGGTAATCGTCAATCGGCTCATGCCTGTGCCTCCAGCGGCGTGTCGTCCCCGCCCAGGTTGATGAATTCGGCATGGCTGACCGCTTCAAAGCGCACCGTGTCGCCGGGTTGCATCAGGCTGTAGCCATCGCGATGACGGTCGAAGAGTTTTGCCGGCGTACGCCCGATCAGGTTCCAGCCACCGGGAGATACCACCGGATAGGCGGCGGTTTGGCGCTCGGCAATGCCGACGCTGCCGGCCGCGACTTTCTTGCGCGGGGTGTTCAAACGCGGCGCGGCGAGCATTTCTTCAACCAGCCCCATAAAAGCAAACCCCGGCGCAAAGCCGAGGGCGAAGACCTGATACTCCCGGGCGCTGTGGCGGCGGATCACCTCTTCCACCGCCAGCCCACTGCGCTCGGCAAGCAGACGCAGTTCCGGGCCGACGCTCAAGTCATACCAGACCGGCAGCACATGGCACTGGCCGGCGGCGCGCGCATTCGGCGCCAGGTCGACCAGCGCCTCGGCGATCAACTCCCGCGCGTTCGCCGGACTCAATGCGCTCAGGTCGTAATGCACCATCAGCGTCGTATACGACGGCACCAGATCGATCAGATGCCCGGCGAAGGCTGCGCGCAAACGTTCGCTGGCGGCGAGCATCCACGGCATGTTGGCTTCAGCGATTTCATCGAACAGACGCAGCATCAGGCAATCCAGTGCGACCACTTCAACCCTGGGATTCATGGCGCACTCAGCTGATTCAAGGCCTCACGGATGCGCTGGACGGCGGCCACCGAACTGGCGTTGTCACCGTGTACGCAAAGGGTATTGGCGTGCAGGCGCAAGGCACTGCCGTCGCTGGCCGTGAGTTGGTCGCCACGGGCGATGGTCAGGGCTTGCGCTACGATGGTTTCGCCATCGTGATGCACCGCGCCGGGCAGTTGTCGCGAGACCAGCCGGCCGGCGCTGTCGTAGGCACGATCGGCAAAAGCTTCGAACCACAGGGTCACGCCGTATTCATCGCCGATCTGCTGCGCCGCTGCGTTGTCACGCGTGGCCATCAGCATCAACGGCAGATTACGGTCGTAGGCCGCAATCGCCTGAATGACCGCGCGCAACTGCGCCGGGTTGGCCATCATGTCGTTGTACATCGCGCCATGAGGCTTGACGTAACTGACCCGCGCGCCCTGCGCTTTGCATATGCCGTCGAGCGCGCCGATCTGGTAATGCAGGATGTCCTGCAACTCTTGTGCGGAATAGGCCATGGAGCGCCGGCCGAAGCCGACCAGATCCTGATAGGCCGGATGCGCGCCAATCTGCACGCCATGGCGCAAGGCCAGGCTGACCGTTTTGCGCATGATGCCCGGATCGCCGGCATGAAAACCGCAGGCGACGTTGGCGCAGTCGATGAAAGGCATGACCTCGGCGTCCAGACCCATGGTCCAGCTGCCGAAGCTCTCGCCAATGTCGCAATTCAAAAGCAGGCGGCTCACGGTGAACACTCCTGTAGGTGCTGATCTTTTTTATCTGTAGGACTTTGCCTGGCAGGTTATCAGTTACTGTACGTCGAGTTGCTTGCCACGGGTTTCCGGCAGGCTCAGCGCCGCGAGGATCACCACGCCATACGACACCGCAGCGAACGCACCAATACCTACGCTCAACGGCACTTTCTGGCTAAGCAGGCCGATCAACAGCGGAAACAGTGCCGCCAGTGCGCGACCAATGTTGTAGCAGAAGCCCTGCCCCGAACCGCGAATCCGTGTGGGAAACAGCTCAGTGAGAAACGCGCCCATGCCGCTGAAAATCCCCGAAGCGAAAAAGCCCAGCGGAAAGCCCAGCCACAACATCACGCCATTGCTCACCGGCATCTGCGTATAAAGCAGAACGATCGTGAACGAACCGACCGCAAACAGGATGAAGTTCTTCTTGCGCCCCAGCAGGTCAGTCAAATAGGCGCTGATCACATAGCCGACGTAAGAGCCGACAATCACCATCGCCAGATAACCACCAGTACCCAACACGCTCAAGCCGCGCTCGTTTTTCAAAAAGGTCGGCAGCCAGGAGGTAATCGCGTAGTAACCACCGAGGGCGCCGGTGGTCAGCAACGAAGCACGGAAAGTGGTGAACAGCATGCCCGGGGCGAAAATCTCATAGAACTTCGCTGGATTCTCCGGCGTTTGCGCCGCTTTGGCCTCGCGATAGATCTCCGGATCCTTGACCAGTCGGCGCACGAAAATCACGAAAATCGCCGGCACAATGCCGAGGATGAACAGTGCGCGCCAGGCGTCTTCCGGTGGCAACAGCGAAAACAGCACGGCATACAGAATCGCCGTCAGGCCCCAGCCCAACGCCCAACCGGACTGGACCATGCCCACCGCTTTGCCGCGGTCCCTGGCGCGAATCACCTCGCCGATCAGCACCGCACCGGCTGTCCATTCGCCGCCGAAACCGAAGCCCATCAAGGTGCGGGCGATCAGCAACTGTTGGTAGTTTTGCGCGAAGCCACAGAGGAAAGTAAAGAAGGCGAACCACAGCACCGTCAGCTGCAAGGTGCGTACGCGACCGATGCGGTCGGAGAGAATTCCGGCCACCCAGCCGCCAATCGCCGAGGCGATCAGGGTGCTGGTGTGAATCAACCCCGCCTCGCCCGTGGTGATGCCCCACATGGCGATCAGGGTTGGCACGACGAAGCTGAGCATCTGCGTGTCCATGCCATCGAGGCCGTAACCGATCTTGCAACTCCAGAACGTACGACGCTCCTGCTGATTGATATTGCGGTACCAGTCGAACGGCCCCGGACGCGTCGCCGGCTTGGCCAAAGGGAGGGTGTCGGGAGCACTCATGGCAAATCTCCGCAGGTTTTTATTGGTCTTGTTCGAAGCTCCGACGACGCATATCGTGGGAACCGCATGCGCCGATTTTTCGCCGCGCGGCCGTTGTGCGTCCAACGAATAAAAACCCGCCTTAGGCATAAGAAAAATTTGTCACCCGAGCCTTGCCCATGAACCTGAAGTTTCTTGAGACCTTTGTCTGGGTCGCCCGACTAAAGAGTTTTCGCCTGACCGCCGACAAGCTGTTCACCACCCAGGCGTCAATCTCCAGCCGCATCGCGGTGCTTGAAGGCGAGCTTGGGGTGAAGCTGTTTTTGCGCGATTCGCGCGGCGTGAGCCTGACGCCCGAAGGCTTGAAAGTGCTCGACTACGCTGAGCAGATGCTCGACACCATGGCCGCGCTGAAACAATCGATCGAGACCCGTTCGAGCAAGATCGGCCGGGTGCGCATCGGTGTGATGGACACGGTGATCCACACCTGGCTGAGCCCGTTGGTGGCGCAGATGACCGATCTTTATCCACGGGTAGAAATCGAATTGGTCGCGGATACCGCACTGAACCTCTGCGATCAACTGCAAAAAGGCTTTCTCGACATCATTCTGCAGACTGACCTGATCCGCCATGAAAGCGTGCGCAGTCTGGAACTGGCCAGTCATCCGCTGGGCTGGATCGTCGCCCGCCAGTCAATCTACCACCGCGACTACGCCGACCTCGCCGAACTGGCGCAGGAACGCATCATCACTTATTCGAAAAACTCGCGGCCGCATCAGGACTTGCTGGCGTTGATGCAGGCCAATGGCGTACTGGCGCCACGTTTGAATTGCGTGAATTCGGTGTCGGCGATCACGCGGTTATTACGTGACGGGTTTGGTATTGGTGTACTGCCGCCCGTGCTGGTAGCCGAAGAGCTGGCGCGCGGGGATTTGATCCTGCTGAATATCGATCAGCGACCGCCGGATTTGCAGGTGGTGGTGTCGTGGCGGATCGGGGTTGAGTGGGTCGAGGAGATTGTGCCGTTGTGTCGGCAGGTGTTGGCGGACTATGCGCAAAAGGTGGGCAAGGACTGCATCACCCTCACGTCATGATCGTTCCCACGCTTTGCGTGGGAATACGTTCGGTTTGAAAGGGACGCAGAGCGTCCCGGGCTGCATTCCCACGCAGAGCGTGGGAACGATCAAAGGCCGCGCACGTCGCGGTCCTCGATCGGCCGGCTCTGGCGCAGGCGGCGGCCGCCAAGCACTACCCAGTCAATCAGGCGGAACAGGCATTCGATGCCGAACGACAGCAGCAGCGCGCCGCTCATGCCCCAGATCATCGCTTCCGGGGTCAGCAGAATCTGGTAGCTGTAGCCGTTCCAGGTTTCCTTGCGAATGTCCGGATCGGCAGCCAGTACCACTTGCAGAAAGCGGATGTACCACGGCCCTTGCATCGCCTGGAATTGCTTGTCCAGCGCAACCTGGCGGGTAAGCAAGGTGTTCAGGCTGTCGGCATCGCTGCGGAATATCGGGTCTTCGCTGGCGCGGTAATGCGCGACCAGCGCCTGCATGTCGCCTTTGAAAAACTGATCGGCGGTGCCCTGGAAGCCACGCAGGCCGGTTTGCGCTTCGATCAGATGCGCTTCGACACGTTTCGCGTAATCGTTGATGAACCCCGGCACCTGGACACCGATCAACAGGCCTGCCGCAAACAACACCAGCCGTACATAACTGAGCAACATGAGGTGCAATCCTTATTCGGTCTTGCCCTGGCTGACGCATTCGCCGCGTCGCCACAGGCTCCATTGGCCCGGCTCGTAGCGGGTCCAGGTTTCGTTTTCGGTCAACGGTTCGGTGGCGATCACCGTTACCACGTCGTTGGGCGTGGTTTCCGCCTGGAAGTCGACGATCACATCGACATCTTTCAGCCGCGCCGGGCCGAACGGTGCGCGCCGGGTGATCTGCGCCAGTTTGGTCGAGCAATAGCAGAACAGCCAGTCGCCATCGCTGAGCAGGCAATTGAACACGCCTTTGCTGCGATATTCGGCGCAGGCCGCGACCAGGTCCGGCAACAGCACTTCGATATCGACCGGCTCCGGGAACGCAGCGCGCACGCGATTAAGCAAATCGCAGAACGCCGCTTCGCTGTCGGTATCGCCGACCGGGCGGTAGAAACTCTTGATCGGGGTGAATTCGGCGAGCTGACCGTTGTGCGCGAAGCACCAATTGCGTCCCCACAGTTCGCGAACGAACGGATGGGTGTTGGACAGGCAGACCTTGCCGACGTTGGCCTGACGAATGTGGCCGATGACCACTTCGCTCTTGATCGGGTAGCGCTGCACCAGGTTGGCGACTTCCGATTCGCTGCTCGCGGCCGGGTCCTGGAACAGGCGCAAGCCGCGACCTTCATAAAAAGCGATGCCCCAGCCATCGCGGTGCGGGCCGGTACGACCGCCGCGCTGCATCAGGCCGGTGAAGCTGAACACGATGTCGGTCGGCACGTTGGCACTCATGCCCAGTAATTCACACATGTGCGGACTCTCGGGTTACAGACGCGGCTCGACCCGCATGCGCTGCGGAGTGTTCGGCACTGGCGGGCGCCCATAGCGGTCGTCACCGGCACCGCCGAACGGCTGATCGTCGTCGCGCTCATCGGCACGCGCCGCAGCCTTGGCCGCTTCGGCCTTCTCGCGGCGTGCTTTGGAGGCACGCTCGATCGGTAGCCGTATCAGTACGAACACCAGATAAACGCCGAAGGCGATCATGCCGTACATGAACAGGTCGGACACTGCCCGCCAGGCGTTGTTGCCAACCTTGAACAGCAGGTCCAGAGCGGTGATGGCGATGGCCGGCGCGACCTTGGCTTTCACCGGATCGACGATGGTCGGGCTGAACAGCAACACCGCCATCAGCACACGCAGCGGCTCGCGCAACCAGCGCCACATCCAGGTGGTCAGGCGCATCCATACCAACAGGCAGCCTACGGCGGCAAAGGCGTAAAGGCCCCAGGCGATCAGATAGTCGTTCTCGGTCATGGTGTCCATGGCAAGGCAGGCAAAGAGGCGCTTATAGTAACGACTTTTCGCCCATGCGGCTTGTCCCAATACCAGACAGCCACTGTTATCCCTGTGGGAGCGAGCCTGCTCGCGAATACGGACTGTCAGTTGAAACATCGTTGTCTGACACACCGCTTTCGCGAGCAGGCTCGCTCCCACAGAATCTGCAGCGTCATCAAGACCCGCGAAAACCCTATTCCGAATTGCCCGAGAGCCTTCCATGCCCGATTCCGCCAATGTCATGACTGCCCCGATTGCCCACCGGGCCCCCGGCGCCGACCCGTATGCCTGGCTGCAGGAGCGCGACACCGACGCGGTGCTCGACTACCTCAAGGCCGAAAACGCTTATCAAGAAGCGCAAACCGCCGATCAGGCCGAGCTGCGCGAAACCCTGTTCAACGAGATCAAGGGCCGGATCCTCGAAACCGACCTGTCGCTGCCGTCGCCGTGGGGTCCGTACCTGTATTACACGCGTACCACCGCGGGCGATGAATACGCCCGGCACTATCGCTGCCCGCGTCCGGCCGACGACAGCCTGACCCTCGACGAAAGCCGCGAACAGCTGTTGCTCGACCCGAACGCCCTGGCCAACGGCGGGTTCTTTTCGCTAGGCGCGTTCAGCATCAGTCCCGACCATCAGCGTCTGGCCTACAGCGTCGATGCCGCGGGCGATGAGATTTACACGCTGTTCGTCAAAGAGCTGTCCAGCGACCGCGTCAGCGAGCTGGAATTTGCCGACTGCGACGGCAGCATGACCTGGGCCAACGACAGCCTGACCCTGTTTTTCGGCGTGCTCGACGACACGCACCGTCCGCACAAACTGTTCCGTTATCGCCTCGACGGCACCGCAGCCGAAGAAGTGTTTCATGAGCCGGACGGGCGTTTTTTTCTGCACTGCTATCGTGCGAGCTCCGAGCAGCAATTGCTGCTGTCGCTGGGCAGCAAGACCACCAGCGAAGTCTGGGCGCTGGACGCCAACCAGCCGCACCTGCCGTTCACCTGTCTGGCGCCGCGGGTCGAAGATCATGAATATGACGTCGATCACGGCATGCTCGACGGCGTCTGGACCTGGTTCATCCGCAGCAACCGCGACGGCATCAACTATGCGCTGTATCAGGCCCCAGACACTGGCGTGGCGCCGAGCGAAGCTGACTGGCAGAACCTGATCCCGCACAACGACGAAGTGATGCTCGACGGGGTCAGTCTCAACGCCCAAGCCATGACCCTGAGCCTGCGCGAAGGCGGCCTGCCGATCATCGAAGTGCACCCGCACGGGCTGGCGCCGTATCGCGTGCAATTGCCGGATGCGGCCTACAGTCTTTATGTGCAAAACAGCCTGGAGTTTGTCAGCGACCGCATTCGCCTGCGTTACGAAGCGTTGAACCGCCCGGCGCAAGTGCGTCAGTTGATCCTCGCCACGGGCGAACAAACGGTGCTCAAGGAAACGCCGGTGCTTGGCCCATTCGATGCCGATGCCTACGTCAGTCAACGTCTGTGGGCGACCGCGCCGGATGGCACGCAAGTACCGATCAGCCTGGTGATGAAACGCGAAATGCTCGGTAAACCGGTGCCGCTGTATCTCTATGGTTACGGCGCTTACGGTTCGAGCCTCGATCCGTGGTTTTCCCATGCGCGTCTGAGCCTGCTCGATCGCGGCATGGCCTTCGCCATCGCCCATGTGCGCGGCGGCGGTGAACTGGGCGAGGCCTGGTATCGCGCCGGCAAACAGGAACACAAGCACAACACCTTCAGCGATTTCATTGCCTGCGCCGAGTTTCTGATTCTCAACGGCATCACCACGGCGGAAAAACTGGCAATCAGCGGCGGCAGCGCCGGTGGCCTGTTGATCGGCGCGGTGCTGAACCAGCGTCCTGACCTGTTCGGTGTGGCGATTGCCGAAGTGCCGTTCGTCGACGTGCTCAACACCATGCTCGACCCGGAACTGCCGCTGACCGTCACCGAATACGACGAATGGGGCAACCCGGAAGACCCAGACGTTTACGAGCGGATCAAGGCTTACGCACCTTACGAAAACGTCACCGCGCAGGCTTATCCGCCGCTGCTGGTGATCGCCGGCTACAACGACAGCCGCGTGCAATATTGGGAAGCGGCCAAGTGGGTGGCGAAATTGCGCGCGACCAGGACCGACAACAATCCGCTGCTGCTCAAGACCGAACTGGGCGCCGGGCATGGCGGCATGAGCGGGCGTTATCAGGGATTACGTGACGTAGCGCTCGAATATGCGTTTGTGTTCAAGGTTTTGGGCCTGGCCTGAGGAACTCTGTGGGTGGCTTGGGTCTTAACTCCAGACCCGAGAGACCGATACACCCATGACCCCTTTGTGGGAGCGAGCCTGCTCGCGAATGCGACCTGTCATCCACATCGTCGGTGACTGACACTACGCTTTCGCGAGCAGGCTCGCTCCCACAGGGGCCGGTGCAAGCCTCGAAAATGTGAAAACAAAAAGACCGTGACGACATGTCAGAACCGACCTTACTGAACAACGAAATCCGCGACTGGCTGATGGACTGCGGCCTGTTCGACCAATTGCAACTGGCCGATTTTGCCGCCGCCTCCGGCTACTTCAGCATCAGCACCGTGGCGCAAGGCGAAGCGATCTTCCACGAAGGCGACGCTGGGAGCTTCATGTGCATCATCCACACCGGCCAGGTGGCGGTGCAGAAAACCGGCGCCGACGGTCAGGTCATCACCATGGCTACATTGCGCAGCGGCCGGGCGTTCGGCGAAATGGCCGTGCTTGACGGCGAGCGACGCTCCGCCACCTGCATCGCCGCGAGCAACTGCCAGTTGCTGAATCTGGGCAAGGATTCGCTGGAAAAAATGCTCAACGACGCGCCGAAAATCGCCGCGAAGATCATCCGCGCCCTCGCCGTCTCGCTGTCGAAACGCCTGCGCATGGCCGATGGCCAACTGGCGGCGCAACAGGTTTAACCGCCCGGGGTTTTGGCCTTGGTGCCGCTCGGTTCGATGCCCGGCACCGGTTGATCCTTGCTCGGTGGGCTGGGCATTTCGATCGGCACCAGCGGCGGGCTGCCACTGCCGGCGCCAGACTTGGGAATGGTGATCGGCGTGATCTGCGGATACGGCGTCGGTGTCGCGGTGCCGGGCGAACCGGGCTGCGGCGTCGGGCTGACCGGAATCGCCTGCTGCGCCCGCGCCGCAGTAATCGCGAGCGCGGCCAGGGCAATGACCGTTAGAATGGTGCGCTTCATCAAGGGCTCCGTTTGGCTCTAGTCTGTGCTCAGGCTACTCTCAACGCGCCTGCTTGCCTTCCCCCTGTAGAGATTTCCATGAAACGTTTCGTTCTGCTCGACACCACCCCGATCCCTGAAAGCGGCGGTGCCCTGTGCCTGTTCGAGTATGGCGAGGATTTCGTCATCAAGATCCAGGGCGGCGACGGCGGGCAATTGATGAACACGCGCATGCACGGTTCCGAGGATGCGCTGGCCGAGATTCCATGCCGCAAGGTTGCCGGGCGGCCGGATTCGCGCGTGTTGATCGGCGGCCTCGGCATGGGTTTTACCCTGGCTTCGGCGCTCAAGCATCTGGGCAAAAGTGCCGAGGTGGTGGTCGCCGAGCTGGTGCCCGGCGTGGTCGAGTGGAACCGTGGCCCGCTGGGGGAAAAGTCCGGCCGGCCACTGCTCGATCCGCGCACGGTGATCCGCCAGGAAGACGTGGCCAAGGTGCTGCAGAGCGAACCGAACGGTTTCGACGCGATCATGCTCGACGTCGACAACGGCCCCGAAGGCCTGACCCAGAAGGCCAACAGCTGGCTGTACTCGGCTGCCGGTCTGAATGCTTGTGCCAAAGCGTTGCGCCCTAAAGGCGTGCTCGCGGTGTGGTCGGCCAGCGCTGACCGGCAGTTTTCCGACAAATTGAAGAAGGCCGGTTTCAAGGCCGAAGAAGTCCAGGTCTTCGCCCACGGCAACAAGGGCACCCGCCACACGATCTGGATTGCCGAGAAGCTCAAGGGCTGAGCTAAACTCCGCACATAACCGTCATCAGTCTTTCTACAAAGGTGAACCCATGAGTTCGTCCACCCCCACCAACACGTCGAAGCTGGACCGCATCCTCGCCGACAACCAGCGCGACAAGGAAATGGGCTACCGCGACAAAGCCCTGAAAATGTACCCGCACGTCTGCGGCCGCTGCGCCCGTGAATTTTCCGGCAAGCGCCTGAGCGAACTGACCGTGCACCACCGCGACCACAACCACGACAACAACCCCCAGGACGGCTCGAACTGGGAGCTGCTGTGCCTGTATTGCCACGATAACGAGCACTCGCGTTATACCGATCAGCAGTACTTCGGCGAAGGCTCGCTGAGCACGCCGAAAATCGCCAAGGCCACGCATAACCCGTTTGCCGCCCTGGCCGGGTTGATGAAAAAAGAAGATTAACGATCTTCATCGCCTGAACTGGCCCCTTCGCTGGCAAGCCAGCTCCCACAGTGATCAGGGTCGTTCACACATTTTGTGTGTATCGCCGGAAAACCTGTGGGAGCTGGCTTGCCAGCGATGAGGTCGAGCCAAACACCGCAGATATCGAATCTGCCGGCCCTCCCCCAATCCCCGTATAATCGCGCTCTTTTTCCCGAAGGCACCCCGCTCGTGGCAGACAAACGGTACAGCTGCATTGGTTTGTATAACCCCAAATCACCCGAGAACGTCGGTTCGGTGATGCGCGCCGCTGGCTGCTATGGCGTGGCGTCGGTGTTCTACACCGGCAAGCGCTATGAACGCGCCGCCGACTTCGTCACCGACACCAAACGCGTGCACTACGACATTCCGCTGATCGGCATCGATGATCTGAAAAAGATCCTCCCGCTCAACTGTGTGCCCGTCGCCGTGGAGCTGGTCGAGGGCGCCCGCCCGTTGCCGGAATACACTCACCCGGATCGCGCGCTGTACATCTTCGGCCCGGAAGACGGTTCGCTGGACAAAGATATCCGCGACTGGTGTGAAGACGTCGTGTACATCCCGACCACCGGCTGCATGAACCTCGCCGCCACGGTCAACGTCGTGCTCTACGACCGCATGGCCAAGGGCCTGAACACCCGCTCCGGGCCAAAATTCCGCTGAAGCGTCGCACATTCGATGGAACAAGCTGATCGCCTTGGCAGTCAGCTTGTTTATCCATCATTGATTGTCTGGAGAACCATCATGTCCGAGCTCAAACGCGTCGAGCGTGTCGAATCGACCCCGTTTCAATCTCATTCCAACCAGAACGTTCACGGCTGGGAACGCATTGGCTCGTTGACCGGCGGTGTGCTGATGGTCGGCAAAGGGCTGCGCCGCGGTGGTGTGTTCGGCCTGATTCAGGTCGCCCTGGGTGGCATGGCCATGGCCCGCGGGATTACCGGGCACTGCTCGGCGAAAAGCCTGCTGGAGAAAGGTCGTCAGGACATGAATAACGTACGGGCGAAAATCGAGCGTGCCGGCGAAGAACTGAACAGGCTGAAAACCAATGCCGAAGTGGCGACTGAAACCGCCACCGTCACCGGCAATGATTCGCTGAAGTCGCCGAAAGCTGCGGTTTGAGCTGAAACCTGTAGCGCTTCTGCCGGCCCCATCGCTGGCAAGCCAGCTCCCACAGGGGTTTTGGGTTGTATTCAAGAAGAATGTACGACTCGAAAACTTGTGTGAGCCAGCCTGCTGGCGATAGCGGTCTGACAGGCACCTCTCCACATCAAGCCTGACCTTATTCTCTACTCAACCCGCGCGAAAGATCAGGTGATCCTCCCAGTCATCCTCCGGCACGCTGCCCTCGGCCAGCATGCGCCCGGACTGGGAAATTCGCTCGTGATGCACCGCGTCGCGATCGCCACACACCAGGTGATGCCACAACGGCAGGTCCTTGCCCTCGCTGACCAGACGATAGCCACAGGTCGGCGGCAGCCATTTGAACTCTTCCGCCTGACCCGGCGTGAGCTGAATGCAGTCGGGGACGAACTGGATGCGGTTCGGATAATCGCTGCACTGACAGGTCTTCAGATCCAGCAGTTTGCAGGCGATGCGCGTGTAGTAAACGCTGTTGTCTTCCTCGTCCTCGAGTTTCTGCAGGCAGCACAGACCGCAGCCGTCGCACAGCGATTCCCATTCCTCATGATCGAGCTGATCGAGGGTTTTGCGTTTCCAGAACGGTTCAACGATGGCGGCCATGGCTCAAGCATCAACATCAGGTGGTGAAAAGGCCGCCAGTCTAGTGCCAGCGGGCGTATGGGGCCAAGCATTGGCGACTGCCGGTAAATGCGTTTGATTGCTCTGAGCCACCTACAAAACCCTGTGAGAGCCAGCAGGCTGACTTCCACAGGCTATGGGCATCTTCAGGTCAGCGGTAAATCAATAACCGCGATCGAAATCCACTTCGCCGCGCAACGCCTCACCCGCCTGATACGCCTTCAGGTTGTCGACAAACAGTTGCACCATCAACGCCGGTGACGTCGGCGCCGAACTGTGCCCGGTCAGCAACAAGCCCCACGCCGTCCAGAACGGATGGCGCTGCGGCAACGGCTCCTGCCGGCAGACGTCGATCACTGCGCCGGCCAGATGCCCTTCTTTCAGGGCTTCGACCAGATCGCCGTCAACCACGGCGACACCGCGCCCGGCGTTGATGAACAACCCGGTCGGCTTGAATTGCTTGAACAGCGCCGCATCGTAGATATCGTGGGTGTGCTCGGTGTTGGGCAGCAGATTGACCACGTAATCGACCTCCCCCACCAGGCGCGGCAGATCGGCCATCGAGCCGACTTCGACAAACGGCGCCTGCTCACGGGCGCTGCTGGCGATGCCGTACAACTCAATGCCGAACGGCAACAGGAACTGCGCCACGCTCTGGCCGATATCGCCAGTGCCGACAATCAGCACCTTGCGCCCGACCAGACTCTGGCCGCTGCGGTTGTCCCACTTGCGCTCGACCTGGCTGACCAGGCGCGCCAGCACTTCGCGTTCATGACCGAGGATGTAGGTCAGCACGTATTCAGCCATCACCTGCCCGAAGATCCCCACCGCGCGGGTCAGGCGATAGTCGCGGCGCAAGCCGTCGGCGAGCAGCGGCGTGATCCCGGCCCAGGTCGATTGCAGCCATTGTGGCTGATGCCCCTGGCGCAACAGCGTCGCCAGCAGGTCCGGCTGGCCCAGCCACACCGGGCAATCGGCGGCCTGCCGCGCCAGTTCGGCGGAGTCGCCGCTGGTCAGTACTTCAAGCTCGGGCGCTGCCTGACGCAGCAGCCGGGCGTATATCGCGTGGTCGTGTTCAGCAATCAGAACGCGCATCTTCAAACCTTTCGCAAGCCGTGCAGACGGTCGCCGGATTCCGGCGGCCATCGCGGTAAAAACAGTTCCAGGGGGAATCGAGGCTCAGAACAGAGCCCCGCCAATCAGACCGGGTCGTTGCGACGCAGCAACTCTTCGGGCAAGTGTTCGATGTACTCGTCCTCGGCTGGCGGCATCTGCAAGTGATAGCCCTGCTTGTCGAGGTTTTCCAGGACCACGGTAATGTCTTCGCTGGCCAGTTTGCGCTCAGGCGAGAGCACCAGATCGAAGGAATGTTTCGCTTTACCGAATGCCAGCATCAGCGCTTCCGGCACGCGTTCGAGCGCATCGCTTTTGAGCACGTAAAGGTACATGCCGCTGCGCTTGGAGCTTTGATAGATGGAGCAGATACGTTTCAAGGCTATTCTCCGACCGTGGCCAGGCTGTCGAGCAGCTTCTGGCCCATGAGTTCGCGGCGCCAGCCACGCAACGACTCGGGCAATTGGTAAGGCCCCTCGGGGAAGCCGCTTTTGATCAGCGCTTCGAGGGTTTTCTTGCGCAGCATCAGTTCCGGCGCGATGCCCAGACGCTCGGCCTCGGCCTGACCCAACGCACGCAAGCGCTTGATCAGCGCAGCGGCTTCAATCGGCAACGGCTCCGGCACGGCAGGCGGCCATTGATCAGGCCCCACACTGCCAGAGCGCTTGATCAGATCAAGCAGAAACTGACCATCCTGACGCACTGTACGCGGATGCATGTCTTCGATCTTGCCCAGCGCGGCGAGATTGTCCGGTTGCGTGCGGGCCAGCGGCCACAGCGAATGCTCGCGGATGATACGGTTGCGCGGCAGATCGCGGGCACGCGCCTCGCGTTCACGCCAGGCACACAGTTCACGCAGCACGGCCAGTTGCGCACGGGACAGTTTCCACGCCAGTTTGGCTTCGCGGTAAACCTCGTACGGATCGGTTTCGCGACGCAGGTTGGCGACCAGTTCAGCGCCATCTTCCAGCACCCACGCAAATTTGTCGGCGGACAGCCTGGGCTGCAATTCGACGAACACTTCGGCCAGATGCACGGCGTCTTCGGCAGCGTAGCTGATCTGCGTCTCGGACAGCGGACGTTGCAGCCAGTCGGAACGGGTTTCGCCCTTGGGCAGTTCGATGCCGAGCACTGACTGCACCAATCGCGAATAACCCATCGAGAAACCGAGGTTCAGGTACGCGGCAGCCAATTGGGTGTCGAACAGCGGCGCCGGCAGACTGCCGGTCAGACGCAACAGCACTTCGAGGTCTTCGCTGCAGGCGTGCAGCACTTTCAGCACCGCCGGGTTCTCCAGCAACGCCGCCAGGGGTTGCCAGGCATTGATGGTCAGCGGATCGATCAGGTAGGCGCGTTTGCCGTCGCCAACCTGCAGCAGGCCAGCAATCGGATAGAAGGTGTCGACCCGCATGAATTCGGTGTCGAGGGCAACGAACGGCAGCTGCTGCCACTCAGCGCAAAACTGCGCGAGGCTTTCGTTGTCGCGAATCCAGTGAATATCGATAGCCACACGGCTCTCCCTTGAAGAATGGCGCGCAGTATATATCGCCACCGGCGATTTACGCGCCTGCGAAGGGTAACAGCTGTAACGAAATGTCCTGCGATATGGAAAGAATAGTCTGACAGGGGAAACAGACAGGCCCGTCGCGTCAGAACGACGGGCCCGATTTTGTTCAATCCTTGGCCAGCACGCCGTCGATCACCGCACCGCGGCAACCGGCAAACAAGTCCAGATCGGCCTGGTAAGCGCTGCTTTTGACTTCCAGCAGGCCGAGCATCGAGTGGAACAGATTGTCCTGGCTCAGCGGTTTGTCGCGGCTCATTTGCAGGCAGTGTGTATCGACCGAGTAGGCTTTCTGATAACTGTCGGAGAACCACGCCAGCATCGCCACATGTTTCTGTTGTTCCGGCGCCAGCATGTAAGGCGTGCCATGCAGGAACAGGTTGTATTCACCCAGCGACTCGCCGTGATCGGACAGATACAACATCGCGGTATCGACTTTGTCCTGATTGCTGCGCAATACATCGATCAGGCTCGACAGCACATGGTCGGTGTAAACCAGCGTGTTGTCGTAGCCGTTGACGATACTTTCGCGGCTGCAATTGTTCAGCGCGTTACTTTCGCAGACCGGGGTGAAGTGCTCGTACTCCTTCGGATAGCGCTTGAAGTATTCCGGGCCATGGCTGCCCATCTGGTGCAATACCAGCACGGTGTCCTTGTCCAGGTGATCGATAAAGCTTTGCAGGCCTTGCAGAAGGATTTCGTCGCGGCATTCGCTGTTGGCGCACAGCGCCGGATCTTTCAGATTGCTGACATCCTGCACCGTGACGCGATCGCAAGTGCCTTTACAGCCAGACTGGTTATCGCGCCAGATCACATCGATACCGGCACGCTTGAGTACATCGAGCAGACCTTCTTCATTCTTCGCCTTGCTCGCGTCGTAGTTCTTGCGGCCCATGTTGGAAAACATGCACGGCACCGACACGGCGGTTTCCGTGCCACAGGAGTGCACATCGGTGAAGGCGATCAGCCCGGCTTCGTGATTGAGTTGCGGTGTGGTGTCGCGGGGGTAACCGAGGATGCCGAAGTTTTCCGCACGGGCGCTTTCGCCGACCACCAACACCGTCAAGGACTTACGCGGTTGCAGTTTGATGTCCGGATTACGCTGGGCGTCTTCGCCGATTTTGATGAACGGCTGCTGTGCGGAAGCGACTTGTTCACGCAAGTAACCTGCAGAAGCGCCAATAAAGTTGCTCGGTACCAGCATCAAGCGAATTTCGTGGTGATTACGAAACAGCGAGGACAAGCCTTGATAGTTAGCCAATGCCACCCCGCCAATAACCGCCGCGCTGGCCACACTTACGACAACTTTACTGAAGAGTTCGCGATGCCAGCGACGATAATTAACCGGCACTTTCCACAGCAACCATGAAGGCAAGACACCGAGCAATAAAATAAAAGCAAACAACTTCAACGAGAGCAGATCACGCACTTCCGTGACATTGGTTTCGGCAAAATTGCGAAACATGCCGGCGTCCATCATCACGCCATACTGATTCATGAAGTACGCCACGCCAGCACTGGTTAAAAACAGCACGATCAGCACAGGCTTGAGCAGCGGGCGAAAGGCAAATACCGTCAGCACCAGATTGAATGCTGCCAGGATCATCACGGCAAAAGCCACACGCATCGCGATCCCCCGGCCATCGCCGCCGGTGATTGCAAACAGGTGCTGCCAGAGCACCAGGTTGAAACCGATCAGAAGAAAGGCACTGGCGATCAACGTCACCCATTCCGGGCGCACGGCTTTTGACTTGAACATAGAAAGGGCTGTTCCTGAAAAGAAGAGCCTTGGTTAATAACGGGTTTTTCAATTGTGAAAAATTCATTAACCAAGTGCATACAAACTTTAGGCAGGCAACCATCAATTTTTTGTGAAAAAGACGCCAATGATTAGTTGGCAGTTAACAATATTGCTTGGCAATGTATGTATTTGAGAATGGTTCAGGTTTTATTCAGAAAACTCGCTCAACTCATGTAGGAGTGTGCCTGCTCGCGATAGCGGTGTGTCAGGCAACACTTATGCTCAATGACATACCGCTATCGCGAGCAGGCGGTATTGATTTATTGAATAGGCCTGTGGATTTTCTGGTTTGCCCAGCACGGGTGGCTTCGCGCCTAATCCATCGCCGCAGCTCGCCAAGGACACGCCATGCAAACCGCCCACGCCACCACTCGCCCCGCTGCCGGCTTGATGCTTGCCATCATCCTCGTCGCGCTCAATCTGCGGCCATCGATGGCGGCGGTCGGCCCCCTGCTGTCGGCCATTCGCGGTGATATCCCACTGAGTTTCAGCCTCGCATCACTGCTGACCATGCTGCCGGTGATGGCCATGGGGCTGGCGATGTTTTTCGGTCTGGCGATCAGTCAGCGCTTCGGTCAACAGCGCGCGGTGTTGTGGTCGCTGCTGACTATTGCGCTGGCGACGCTGGCGCGGCTGTTTGTCGATACCGCAACCGGGTTGATTGTCAGCGCCGTGCTGGCGGGGTTTGGCATTGCGTTGATTCAGGCGTTGATGCCGGCGTTGATCAAATCGCGTTTCCCCGACAATGTCGCACTGTGCATGGGCTTGTATGTCACGTCGATCATGGGCGGCGCGGCGCTGGCGGCGACCTTCGCGCCCTGGGTAATGGTGCAGACCGCAAGCTGGCGTATGGGTCTGGCGGTATGGGCCTTGCTGGCAGTATTCGCCCTGCTGGCCTGGTGGGCGCAACGCCGTCATCTGCCGAATACTCTGACGCTGGCCGCGAAGAAAGACGTTTTCGCCAGTAACGGTCGCGCCTGGCTACTGGCGATTTTCTTCGGACTGGGAACGGCGTCCTACACCTGCGTGCTCGCCTGGCTCGCTCCCTATTACGTGGAAAAAGGCTGGAGCGAACAAAACGCCGGGCTGTTGTTGGGTTTTCTGACCGCAATGGAAGTCATTTCCGGCCTGCTCGTTCCCGCTATCGCCAACCGCAGCCGCGATCGACGCGCGATCCTGATGGCATTGCTAGCGTTGATCATTGCCGGGTTGTGCGGCCTGATCCTCAGTCCACAGCATTTCGGCTTGCTCTGGCCATGCCTGCTGGGACTGGGCATAGGCGGTTTGTTTCCGATGAGCCTGATCGTCGCACTCGATCACCTCGACGACCCGCAGCGGGCCGCTGGCCTGACGGCGTTCGTGCAGGGCATCGGGTATCTGATCGCCGGGCTCTCGCCAATGCTTGCCGGGTTGCTCCGCGACCGCCTGGGCAGCTTCGAATGGGCGTGGTGGTCGCTGACGGCAGTCATGGCGCTGATGCTGCTGATGGTGTTGCGCTTCGACCCGCAGCATTACCGCCGACATTTTTCAGCAGCGTGCTGAAGGCCTCTGGCCAGCTTTGTCCGCTTTGATCGATGACGTCGTGTTGCTAAAAGTTTCTGTCCCACATGTGACCGTGAAATGTCTTACAGGGCTTTCTCCTGGCACCATCGTTCCGCTAGGATCGTTCGCACACGTTTGCGCGGATTCAGCGCAAGGAGCACAGCGAGACAGAACGGATGCTGAACAGTAACTTGCTTCGAAAGCTCGACATGCAGGACCTCATGGTGTTTGTCGCCGTGTATGAGCAGAGCAGCGTCACCGATGTGTCGGAAACCCTGTTTGTCAGCCAGTCCACCGTCAGTTACTGCCTGAAGAAACTGCGCACCAGTTTTGAAGACGAACTGTTCATCAACACCCGCACCGGCATGCGCCCGACCTACAAGGCCAGCAGCATGTACGGCCATGTACAGAAGATCATCGAAAGCATCAACCTGTGCCACGCCGGCGCCCCGACGTTCGACCCAAGCCAGCAAGCCGTCACCTTTAACATCTGCGCGCCGGAATATTTCGAGCAACTGATCCTGCCGCGGCTGCTGAAGCGCTTCGACTTTGACGATTTGCCGGTGATGATCAACATGCACAAGTTCGAGACAGACGTCCCTGCGGACGAACTGCGCGACGGCAGTCTCGACCTGGTGATCAGTTTCGGCCCCAACTTCCACCGCCAGCACAGTGATCTGAAGTCGCGAATGCTGCTGGAAGATGATCTGGTCTGTGTGTTCGACAAACGCGCCACGCCGCTGGAACCGCGCTTGAGCCTGCAAGCCTTCACCGAACGGCGGCACGTCTTCCCGACACCCTGGACTTCGTCGACCAACATGGTCGATGGCTGGTTGGCGCGACAGGCACAGAAACGCCAGATCGTCGCGCGTTCGAACAGCTACAGCGCTGCTTTGAAAATGATCACCGGTACCGATTTCATTCTCACCCTGCCCCGCCGTATCCAGCGTCTACTGACCAACGAGGCGGTGTTCAACCACTGCGAGGCGCCAAACGGCTTGCCCGGCTTCACCCTCGATATGCAGTGGTGCCAGAGTGTCGACCAGGACAGCGCCAACGTCTGGCTGCGTGAGCAGGTGGTCAATGTGTGCAGCGAACTCGATGCGAGCTGAGTCCTACACGCCTACCACCGCTTTGCTGTAGGACTCGCGATCGATGTCGAGCAGTTCGACACACAATTGCACTTCGACACCGGTCGGCCATTCGCAGATGTCCTGTAGAGCCGTCAGCAGACTTTGCGACAACTGCTTCTTGATCTCCGGCGAGCGCCCGCTGAGCAGTGCCAGTTTGATGTGAACGAACCCGCGCTCGGCGAGCGCGGTACCCACCTTGAATGTCTCGACCTTGACCGCACGGCCCTTGATATCGAACTCGGCAGCGAACTGACCGGATCCCACCAGAGTGTTGTTGAGCCGGATCAGAGCAACATCGGCGTTCAGGGGCAGGTTGGCGGTGTATTCCAGGTGCAGGTGTGGCATCGCGGGTCTCCGGTCAGTGGGGCGTGGGGCGGTACATATACCACAGTCACACCTAAGCTTTTGTAGGAGTGAGCCTGCTCGCGATCGCGGTGTGTCAGGCAACACTTATGCTGAATGACACACCGCTATCGCGAGCAGGCTCACTCGTACAGGGGTATGTTTATCAGAGCGGGTTTTGTGGCCGTTCGCTCATGAAGGCTTCCAGCCGCGAACGCAACCAGCGCTCGGCCGGATCGCTGTCGACGTGGCTGAGCCAGACCATCGACAGGTCCAGCATGGGTGTCTTGAATGGAAACGGCTCCTGGAACAGCAATCCAGACGCAGCCATCGCCGCCGCGGTGTAATCCGGCAGGCTGGCGATCAGGTCCGTACCGGCCAGCAGCGCCGGCAACGCGCTGTATTGCGGCACCGATAACACCACCTGGCGCGTGCGACCCAGCTCCGCCAGCCACTCGTCAGCGTAGCCACTGACGTTCGCCGTGTGCGAGACCAGGACATGCGGACGCGCGCAATATTCATCCAGGGTCAGCGGCGTATCGCTGGCATCGGCGCGCAGAATGCTCGGCTGGATGTGTCGCAGTAATTTGCGCTTGGCGTTGGCCGGCAGGCCGCGGGTCTGGCTGATGCCAACGGTGATATCGCCCGCCGCGAGCAGATCGGGAATCCGCCAGTAATCGGCGTGTTGCACCACGAACACCACGTTGGGTGCTTCCTGGCGTAGCGCTCGCAACAGCGGCGGCAGCAGGCCGAACTCGACGTCATCGGACAGGCCGATGCGAAAGGTCATGGTGCTCACGGCCGGGTCGAAATCGCGGGTCAGGCTCAGCGCCACCGACAGCGAATCCAGCGCCGGTTTCAAATAACGGAAGATATCTTCGGCGCGGGCCGTCGGCTCCATGCGGTGACCGACGCGGATGAACAGCGGATCGTTGAGCATCGTGCGCAGGCGGTTGAGCGCCGAGCTGATGGTCGGCTGGCCGAGAAACAGTTTCTCCGCCGCCCGGGTCACGTTGCGTTCGAGCATCAAGGTCTCGAAGACCACCATCAGGTTGATATCGGCCTTGCGAAGTTCATTGCGGTTCATCCATTGCCCCCTGCTCCCCGGAATGCGGGCAGTGTAGAAAGACGCCGAGCCCGGCGTCCATCAACGTTTTCGCAACAAACGCAATTCAACGGACGGTCAGTGATTTCAGGCCCAGCCCCATCACGCGCGCGTCATCGTTCAAGCCAAGGTTTCGCGGACTGGTCGCGTCCGGCAAATGGATCTGCAGGATCAACGGCTGGCCATTTTTCAATTTGTCCTGGACCGCTGCACTGAGCGGAATTTCCAGCACGTTGTCTTGCACTTGGGTCAGGCGCGTTGACAAGGCTTCAGCCCCATCGATGCTGACGATGACCCGCTGAGTCAACCGGGGCGGCATGACGAACGCGAGCACGTCCATGACGATCGCCGTACTCTGTGGCGCAACACGCACAGCGATTTGCGCCTCCTGCCCTTCACTCCAGGTCCCCCAGCTTTCCGGCGCGGCCCAGCCCTTGAGCAACTGCCGGCTGTTGCGATTGAACAATTGCACCAACCCCGGTCGACTCAAGGGCAGCGCCGACATCGAGCGCCCCTCATCGACCATTGGCAGGCATTGTTCGCAACGCTTCCAGCCTGGTGCCAGCACGATAAAGTCGTCGACGCGGGTCAGCAGATCGTTCTCGCTGCGCACACTCTTGACCGCCAGATCCAGTGCGTCATCGTCGAGGATGTACAGCGAGTCGGCGGCATATTCTCCGGAAGTCAGCCGGCGTTGTGCATCGCGCTGAGCGTGGTCGAGTGCCTTGGGGCTCATGCGCCCCATATACACGGCATCGGTGCTCAAGCCATGCGTCGCGGCAAACCAGGCAATGGGCTGCCATTGATCTGACTGGTTTTTCGGCATCAGGGCGCGGATGTTCTTGTAGTGGGCTGCGGCGCTTTCCCAGAACGGGTCGCGCATCGGGCTGGTCCAGACCGAGGACGGCGGCAGCATTTTGGTCGCGCGCAGCCCCTGCCAGGCAATACTTGTGTCGGTGACCTGTGCGGTCAACGCCACGGCCAGCAAGCCGATCGCGATTGGCGCCCGGTATCCACGCACAATCAGATAGATCACCAGCAATACCAAGGTGTAGAAGACAGGCCAGAACATCCGTCCCGAAGCGCGGAAAATGCTCGCCAGCCCTTCGATGGTTTTCGGCAGCGGATAACTGAAGGTGTGTGCGCCAACGCCGATCTGATTGGACAGCGCAAACACGGTCAGCCCGACCATTGCCAACAGCAGCCAGGGCCAACGCAGCAGTATCGACTTCAGGCTGATGTTCCTTTGCCACAGCGCAATCGTTGCCAACGGCAACAGCATCAACACACCGAGGCCCAGATAGTTGAAACCTTCGTAGTCGCCACCACGCTTGGCGAAGCCCGGCAACACGTACGACCAGCCGTCCGCATCGAACAGGGCGAGCAGGTTCATCCGATACCAGCCGAAACCACCGCCGCCCGCCCCGTCGACAATGCTGAAATAGCCCGCCTGCCAGCAACACACGCTGACCAGCGCAAACACGCCAGCGAACTCGATCAGCCCCCGACGCCGACTCAGCTTGCCAGCCACGACTTTACCGAACAGATCAGCCACCCAGATCAACGCCACCATCACTAATAAATAGGCATGCACCAATGCCGTCGCGCCGAGCAAGGTCCCCCAGGCCAGGCGACGCCGCTCAAGTGCCGGATGCAAGGCCAGATACAACGCGGCGAGAATCAGAAAGTGCGCGACAAGCGACAGGTGCCCCCCGGTGCGCAAGAACATCGGCGGCGAAAACACCAATAATCCGCAACCCAACAGGCGCAGCGCGGCGTTATCGGTGATAAGTCCGAGCAATTTCCAGCCGAACCAGGCCTGCAGGACAAAACAGGCCAACAACCATAAGCCGAAATACTGAAACGTCTCGGGCAACCAGCCATTCAGGGTTTTGAACAGTATTGCCAACAGCGGATTGGAATCGGAAAAGATCACCGCACTGCCCAGCTCCAGTCCATAAGACGGATTGAGCCCGAGCGGAAACGTCCACGGTCCATGACGGAAATTTACCCAGCCCAGATAATGCGTCGCCGGATCGCCGTCCTTGAGCCAGGCGATATTCTGCGGGTCCAGTGCGCGCGGGCCGATCACCAGAAAAAAGGCCAGCACGCCCAGTAACAGCGGCAGTAACGCGAGGGTCGGATGCTTGTTCAATTCCCTCATCGGTACGTCCAGAAGTTATGCAGCACGAACGTGAAAGCGGGAATCGTCAGCGCTACCGCCACGATGCCCAGCGAGTAATGCAGCCCCGCCATTTGCGCCGCCCAGGCGACCAGCATTGCCAGGAAAAATCCGCCGATCGATACCAGCAGGAAACGCAGCAGGGTTCGGCCATGTAACCGCGCCGAGAAGCTCCAGGTGGTGTTGACCACATACGACACGACCGTTGCCACGGCGAACGCCACGCCGTTGGCCAAGGGCGGTAAAGGGCTGATGAAGTTGATGAACGCGATCGCGACCAACGCATGCAAGGCCGTGACGCACAAACCGGTCACAGCAAAGCGCACGCCACGCTGGATAAACGCGGCTCTTTCGCCTGGGGTCACGGTTTCTGCGCCAGTACAAATACGCTCAGACCCGCCAGCCGATTCATCCCCATCAGTGACAACTCGAGGCTGCAAAGCGTCTTGAGCAACATGTTGACCAGCGGGTGATGCCGCTTGAGTTGCGAGCGCGGCGGTTGCGCCTGAGCACCCTGCGGTAGCAAGCGCAACGCTGCGGCAATCGGAAACACCGCGCCGAAATAATAGGCACCGCGCTGCACCGTCAAACCGGCATCGCGCGCCAGAGTTTCGAACTGCGCCAGGGTGTAACGGCGCTTGTGTTCGAGAAAGTCGTCGTGACCGCTCCACAGGAACTGGAACGCCGGCACGGTCATCAGAAAGCGACTGCCCGACGGCACTTTGTCGACATACATATTAAGCAGGCCGAGGTCGTCGTCGACATGTTCGAGCACGTCCATCAGCAGCACCAGATCGGCGTCGACGTGGTCGATGTCACGGCGATAATGCACCGGCTTGCCAGCGACAGCACCGCTGGAGTCGGCGGGGTAACTGATGTCGACGCACCACGCTTCGCGCGCCTGCGTGTGGGTCAGCAGGTGGTGCGAGAAAAAACCCGAGCCGGCGCCCACATCGAGGATCCGCTGGATCGGCCCGTCGCCAAGCAAGCGTCGCGTGGCCGCTGCCTTGGAGCTGTAATACCAGTGCTCATTGATGCTGTCGCCGAGGATGTCGGTTTCCTTGAGATCCATGTGTCAGCCCTTGGGGTCGTAGACGCGACGCACCAGAAAAACCGGCCGGCGTTTGGATTCGATATAGGTGCGGCCCAGGTACTCACCGAGCACGCCGATGCCGATCAATTGCAAGCCGCCAAGAAAGGTCACGGCAACCATCAGCGACGCGTAACCGGGCATGTCGACGCCATGAATCAATGTGCGTAAAACAATGAAAATGGCGAAGGCGAACGATACCAGCGACACCGCCGCGCCCACATACGTCCAGACACGCAGCGGCTCGGTACTGAAACTGGTGATGCCTTCAAGCGCGAAATTCCACAGCCTCCAGCCGTTGAACTTGCTCTGCCCCGCTACGCGCTCAGGGCGTTCATAGTCGACGTGGGTGGTGCGAAAACCGACCCAGGCGAACAAGCCCTTCATGAAGCGCCGGGATTCGGGCAACGTCAGCAAGGCATCGACCACGCAGCGATCCATCAGACGAAAATCGCCGACATTCTCGGGTAACGGCTGTTCGGCGATCCGGTTGTGCAGGCGATAGAACCAATGCGCTGACGTCTGCTTGGCCCAGGTGTCACTGCGGCGACTGACACGATGCCCCAGCACGACTTCATAACCTTCGCGCCAACGCTCGATCATTGGCAGGATGACTTCCGGCGGGTCCTGCAGATCGGCATCGATCGGCACGACAATTTGCCCGCCCGCGATCTGCAGGCCGGCAGACAACGCCGCCTCTTTACCGAAGTTGCGACTCAAATCAACGATGCGCAGGCGCGGGTCATGCCGCTGATGCCCGAGCAAACGCTCAAGGGTGGCATCGGTGCTGCCGTCGTTGACGAACACCAGTTCAAGGTCAATCAACGATTGCTGCTGGAAGACTTCATTGATCCGCCGCAGAAAGGTGTCGAGGCTGTCCTCTTCGTTGAAAACCGGGACCACCAGCGATAACGTCACCTGCGCGGCCTGTTGCGTTCCGTGCTCAGTCAAAGGGAGTGCTCTTTTTTATAGTGTTTGTCGGTCGCCGATCAGTTTCGACGCCATGAGCCGTCCCGTATTAAGCAGTAGCGCTGGCAGCGTTGCAACAAGCAAACAGCGGCATATCGGCCAATCCGGACGCCTATCCCCCGCTCTAGTCCGCACCCCTCGGAAACATCTGCCAACGATTGGAAACAAATGTCCGATAGCCAAAAAAACCGTCTGCGCTAGGCTTGCGACGATGCGCCACACCGACTGACGCACATCTAAATCGCATGGAGCGAACTGAATGTACTTCGAGATTTACAGGCAATCCAGAGGCACACCCCGCACCGGCCAGGGACAATGGCGCTGGAGACTGAGAGCAGGCAACCACGAGACCATCGCCAGCGGCGAGTCTTATGTGAACAAGGCGGATTGTCTGCATGTGATCGGGTTGATCAAGGCGGTGCAGGGGGAGACGCCGGTGAAGGAGATTTGAAGCCTCGGTTCTGTTGAGATTCGTCCCCGTAAAAAGAAGAAACCCTGCAGACAAATAATCGTCTGCAGGGCTTTAATGCGCACCGGGCAACGGAGCGAGTCGTTGCGTAATGGCAGACAAGGTCACAGGATTTTTTACGGGGCGACCGATTCCCAGACTCTTTGTCCGCTCTCGCTCGGAAACTCTTGAGACATCGAAAACAAAAAAGCCCCGTAGATTTTCACCTACGGGGCTTTTTCTATGTAATGGCGGAGAGATAGGGATTCGAACCCTAGGTACCGGTGAAGGTACAACGGATTTCGAATCCGTCCCATTCGGCCACTCTGGCATCTCTCCAACGGCGCGCATCATAACAACACTTTTACCGAAAGCAAACCCTCTTTCGAAATTTTCTTCGTGCTATCAGATGCTTGCGTCGATTAAAGCGGTACACCCAGACGATTGGCGACTTCTTCGTAGGCTTCGATGACGTCACCGAGGCCCTGGCGGAAGCGGTCCTTGTCCATCTTCTTCTTGGTGTCCTTGTCCCACAGACGGCAGCCGTCCGGGCTGAATTCGTCGCCGAGGACGATTGAGCCGTCGCTGAACACGCCGAATTCAAGCTTGAAGTCGACCAGCAGCAGACCTGCGTCGTCGAACAGCTTGGTCAGCACATCGTTGACCTTCAGCGACAGCTCTTTCATACGCGCCAGTTGCTCGGCGGTGCCCCAACCGAATGCCACGACATGGGATTCATTGATGAACGGGTCGCCCTTGGCGTCGTTCTTCAGGAACAGCTCGAAGGTATAAGGGTTGAGCTTCATGCCCTCTTCGACGCCGAGACGCTTGACCAGGCTGCCGGCGGCGTAGTTACGCACGACGCACTCGACTGGAATCATGTCGAGTTTCTTCACCAGGCATTCGTTGTCGCCCAGCAGTTTGTCGAATTGGGTCGGGATACCGGCCGCTTCGAGTTTCTGCATGATGAAAGCGTTGAACTTGTTGTTGACCATGCCTTTGCGGTCGAGCTGCTCGATGCGCTTGCCGTCGAACGCCGAGGTGTCGTTGCGAAACAGCAGGATCAAGCGGTCAGCGTCGTCGGTCTTGTAAACCGATTTGGCTTTGCCGCGGTAGAGTTCTTCACGTTTTTCCATGATGGGCTCCGCTTGCTAAGTAGATGGGCTAGGCGATGTGGCGCCAGTCGAGCCCTGAATCTTGATCGGCCAGTTGCAGCCAGTCCGGGTCGCACCCGAGGGTGTCGACAAAACATTGCCGGGCCAGCTGCGGCAGGTTGTTCTTGCTGCTCAGATGGGCCAGGACCAGGTGTTGCAAGCCCTGCCAGCCCAACTCGGCCACCAGGAATGCCGCCTGGTGGTTGTTCAAATGTCCCAGCTCGCCGCCCACCCGTTGCTTGAGGAAGTACGGGTAATGACCGCGTGCCAGCATGTCGCGGCAATGGTTGGACTCGATCATCAATGCATCGAGGTCCCGATAATTGTCCAGCACCCGCTCGCAGTACGAACCCAGGTCGGTGAGCAGGCCGAAGCGCCGCTGTTCCTGATCGCTGAAGACATACTGGGTCGGTTCCTGCGCATCATGGGCCACGGCAATGACCCCGACGCTCAGTGCACCGATCTGCAGCTGCTCGCCGCCGGCCAGAAAACCTGCCGGCTCAAGCGGTTTGCGCATCCCGCGCAGTGTGCCGCGACTGAGGTAGACCGGCAGATTGTAGCGCCGAGACAGCAAACCCACGCCATGCACGTGGTCGGCATGTTCGTGGGTCACAAGTATCGCGCTCAGTTGCGTCGGGTGAACACCCAGGCGCAACAGGCGTTTTTCGGTTTCCCGCAGGGAAAAACCACAATCTACCAGCACGTATGTATCAGCACTGGCGATCAGCGTGCCGTTCCCTTGGCTACCGCTGCCGAGAACGGCAAAACGCATGGTCGATCAGCCCAGATTGTCCTGAATCACGCTCAGCACTTTACGCGCCACATCAGCTGGCGCGACGGTGTTGATGTTTTTCTCGACGGTCACCTGAATGTTCTCGCCGACCTTGCTCAGGCGCACCTGATAACGCTCGGCACGGGCTTCCACTTCTTCCTTGCTCGGCGCGCTGCCGAACAGGCTGCTGAAGAAGCCAGGCTTGTCGTCTTTCTTCTCGGCTTTTTCGGCCAGGTTGATGTAGTACAGGCCCAGGCTGCGGTTGATGTCCTCAACGCGCCATTCACCCTGTTCCAGTGCACGGCCAACGCTCGACCAGGCACGATCCAGATCGGTGCCGACGTTCAACACCGGGTTGCCGCTGCCGTCTTCACTGAGGCTGACGCGGCTAGGCGCATCGAAATCACGCGAAGCGAGCATCGACACCGAACCGCCCTTCTCGGACGTACGGCTCATGCTCGCGAGCATGTCGTCGACCAGCGCAGCGTCCAGGCCAGTGTTGACCGAACGGTTGGTGAAGGCCACATCAGCCGTGCTGCCGGCAGGACGCTCGGCGCTCACCACGTAGATCTCACTGGTGTTGCGCTGCACGCCCGGCTCGATGCGTACCCGCACACGGGTTTCGCTGTCGCTGGCGATACCGGCCGCGCTCAGGCGCTTGGCCATCGATGCCGACAGCTCATCGGAATGCTGCCAGGTGGTGGTGAATTCACCGGTCTGCGGACGCTGTTCATCCAGACGGAAACCGTTGTCCTGGAAGAACTGCAGCGCCACCGGCCAGACTTCGGCCGGTGGATGCTGGGCCACGACCCAACGCGAGTCGCCGCTCTTCTGCAGCGAGTAATCGCTGGCATCGGCCACGGCAGACAACGGCTGCGGGCGCGGCACGACGTACTCGCCCTTGGCGGTGTCATCGGCAACGTTGCGCGGGATCGGCAACAGCGGATCAAGACGCTTGGAAGTGTTTACATCCGGTGGCAATTGCATCGGTGCAGTCTGTTGCGCTTGCAGGTAATCGCTACCACGGTCGCGGAAATAACCTTCCGGCCCCCAGACCCATCCGCAGCCGCTGGTGCTGGAGATAATCAAGGCAAGTGCGGAAAGTCCGGCCATTCGCTTCATGCGTTGTACTTCCTCAATTAAACCAGGACGCTGCACTGGCGCAGGGCCGTGCGAAGCGTTTCGTGACAAGGTGTGCTCAGCCAGGTCAGTGGCAGGCGGATGCCTTCGTGCATCAGGCCCATTTCGACCAGAGCCCACTTCACCGGAATCGGGTTGGCTTCGATGAACAGGTCTTTGTGCAACGGCATCAGTTTTTCGTTGATTGCGCGTGCGGTGTCGGCGTCGCCCTTGAGCGCGGCCTCGCACAGATCGGCCATTTCACGCGGTGCGACGTTGGCGGTCACCGAAATGTTGCCTTTGCCGCCCAGCAGGATCAATTCGACAGCGGTCGGATCATCACCGGACAACACGATGAAATCCTTGCTCACGCCATCGATGATCGCTTTGGCACGCGTCAGGTCGCCGGTGGCTTCCTTGATACCGATGATGTTCGGCACGGTAGACAGGCGGATCACGGTCTCGGCCTGCATGTCGCAGGAGGTGCGGCCGGGAACGTTGTAGAGAATCTGTGGAATGTCGACCGCTTCAGCGATGTGCTTGAAGTGCTGGTACAGACCTTCCTGAGTCGGCTTGTTGTAATAAGGAACGACCAGCAGGCAGGCGTCGGCGCCGGCTTCCTTGGCGTTGCGGGTCAATTCGACGGCTTCGCGGGTCGAGTTGGCGCCAGTACCGGCGATAACCGGAATGCGCCCGGCAACCTGTTTGACCACGGCTTTGATCACGGCGATGTGTTCGTCTACATCAAGGGTCGCCGACTCGCCGGTAGTACCGACCGCGACAATGGCATGGGTGCCGTTCTTGAGGTGGAAGTCCACGAGTTTGCTGAGGCTGTCCCAGTCAAGACGCCCTTGTGCATCCATGGGTGTGACCAGTGCCACCATACTGCCCGCAATCATGAAACCGCTCCTGCCGGAAAAAGAGAGCGGTAATGGTACTGGCGCCAAGATGCTTGCACAAGCGAAGTACTGCGCTGCCGCCATTCCCCTTGGCGCCGCTTTTCGCTACCCTTCAGACTTTGATCGGTACTGATCAGCTTGTACGCCGGGTTTCCGCCTCCCGTTTCGGCCTTCCAGACCCTGTTCCTGCATCGCCTCGACGCGCTCGCGACTCAATGGAGCGAGCCGCGAGCGTCGGCCGGGCGCTTTGAACGGACAGCCACAACAGGCGCTTCCCGGCATCCAACGCCTCAACCTACCGACCGCTCATCGCTTTAGGAATGCTGCATGTCCACCCCCACAGTTCGCGAACAATTCCTTGTCATCAGTGCTCTCGGCGCCAATCCGATGGAGCTGACCAACGTGCTGTGCCGCGCCAGCCATGAAAATCGCTGCGCCGTGGTGACTTCCCGTCTGACTCGCCATGGCGAGTGCAGTGCGCTGGTTCTCGAGATTTCCGGCAGCTGGGACGCCCTCGCGCGCCTTGAAGGCAGCCTGCCCGGCCTCGCCAAGAAACACGCGTTCACGGTCAACGTGGTGCGCAGCGCACCGCTGGAAAACCGCCCGCAGGCACTGCCGTATGTAGCCTATGTCAGCTCGGCGTATCGCCCGGACATCATCAATGAGCTGTGCCAGTTCTTCATGGACCACAATGTCGAGCTGGAAAACCTGACTTGCGACACCTATCAGGCACCACAGACCGGCGGCACCATGCTCAACGCCACATTTACCGTGACGCTGCCGGCCGGCACCCAGATCAGCTGGCTGCGCGACCAGTTCCTCGATTTCTCCGATGCGATGAATCTGGATGCGCTGATCGAGCCTTGGCGCCCACAAAACCCAATGTAAGGAAGCTTTCATGGCCGTTGTCATCGACCAACCGGTTGCCGATTTCGAGGCACCTGCCACCAGCGGGCAAACCGTCAGCCTGGCGGCGCTCAAGGGCAAGCAAGTGGTGATCTACTTCTACCCGAAAGACAGCACCCCGGGCTGCACCACCGAAGGTCAGGGCTTTCGCGATCAATACGCGGCGTTCAAGGCTGCCAACACGGAAATCTTTGGCATCTCCCGCGACAGCCTGAAGTCCCACGAGAATTTCAAGTGCAAGCAGGAGTTTCCGTTCGAGCTGATCAGCGACAAGGACGAAGCCGTCTGCCAGCTGTTCGACGTGATCAAGCTGAAGAAGCTGTACGGCAAGGAATACCTGGGCGTTGATCGCAGCACCTTTCTGATCGACAAGGAGGGTGTGCTGCGTCAGGAATGGCGTGGCGTGAAGGTGCCGGGGCATGTGGATGCGGTTTTGGCTGCTGCGCAGGGCTTGAATAAAGCCTGATGCTCTTGCATTGAGTTACCAACGCTTTCGCGAGCAGGCTCGCTCCCACAGGGAATCGCGTCCCCATTGTGGGAGCGAGCCTGCTCGCGAATGGCCCTTCAGCTTGACCGAGCAATTCGGATCAATCGCTACAGCAGCGGCGCCACCACCGGTTCCTTGCGCGGCCATGCATCGAGCACAGCCTTGAACAGCGTCGCCAGCGGAATCGCAAAAAACACCCCCCAGAATCCCCACAGCCCGCCAAACAGCAGCACTGCGCAGATGATCGCCACCGGATGCAGGTTGACCGCTTCGGAAAACAGCAGCGGTACCAGCACGTTGCCGTCCAGCGTCTGGATGATTCCGTAAACGGCCATCAGATAGATGAACTGATCGCTCCAGCCCCACTGAAACAGCGCGATCAATAACACCGGTACGGTCACCACCACAGCACCGACATACGGCACCACCACCGACAGGCCCACCAGCAATGCCAGCAGCGCGGCGTAGTTGAGGCCGAGCGCAATGAAAGCGATGTAGGTCACGCCACCACAGATGACGATCTCGATGCCTTTACCGCGGATGTAGTTGGCGATCTGCCGGTTCATCTCCTGCGTGACTCGGGTGATCAGCGCGCGCTCACGGGGTAGATAGCCGCGCACCCACTCGCCGATCATCGCCCGATCCTTGAGGAAGAAAAACACCAGGATCGGCACCAGCACCAGGTAGATCATGATGTTCACCAGCAGCGGCAGACTCGACAGGGAGAATGTCAGTGCCCACTGGCCGAACTTGCCGATCTCGCCGCGCGCCGCCTCGATGGCCTGCAGCACTTGCTCATCGGACACCAGATGCGGATAGCGCTCAGGAAGCAACAACAGCAACGATTGCCACTTGGCGAGCATGCCCGGCAGTTCATTGAACAGAGTAATCAACTGATGCCAGAGCAACGGCAGCACGACGACGATGAACAGCATCAGCGCGCCCATGAACAGCGCAAACACCAAACCCACCGCGACACCGCCCGGCACGCGCATTCGCTCCAGCGTAACCACCAGCCCCTGCATCAGGTAAGCCAGCACCATGCCCGCCAGTACTGGCGCAAGCATGCCGCCGAGAGTGAGCACCGCGGTGAAGGCGAGAAACAGGAGCACTGCCAGCACCACCGCTTCCTCATCAGAGAAATAGCGCTGAATCCAGTCGCGTAACACTTTGAACATCAATAATCCCTTCGATTGGTAAGCCCTGGGTTCAGGCTTTTTTCAACCAGTAACGGTAGATGCCGGCCTCGTCCTCTTCGCGCAGCAGCGCGTGACCGGCAAGTTTGGCAAAGGTGCGGAAGTCGCGTTGTGAGCCAGCATCCGTGGCGATGACCTTGAGTACGGCGCCGCTATGCAATTTGTTGAGTTCCATTTTTGCCTTGAGCAATGGCAACGGACAGTTCAGGCCACTGGCGTCCAGTTCCACGTCATGGGCTACAGCGTCAGTCATTGCGTCACTCCGGTTCAGGTCTCGAGCTGCCTAGAATATCTGGTCGCAGCGTTGGTGTCCGGCTACAGTAAGGTCTTTGTCTTCTAAGGCTTTGTGCATGACTTTTCTGCGCCCTACCCTGCTGACGCTCGCTTGCCTGCTCGCCTCACCAGGCTTTGCCGACGATCTGCCGTCACTCGGCGACGCCAGTTCTGCCATTGTCTCGCCGCAACAGGAATACCAGCTCGGCCGCGCCTGGCTGGCCATGTTGCGCAGCCAGGTGTCACAACTCAACGATCCGCAACTGAAAGACTACGTTGAATCCAGCGTGTACAAGCTGGTGGAAACCAGCCAGGTCACTGACCGGCGTCTTGAATTCATTCTGATCAACAGCCCGCAACTCAACGCCTTCGCGGCGCCCGGCGGCGTGGTCGGGGTCAACGGCGGTCTGTTTCTCAACGCGCAGACCGAAGGCGAATATGCCTCGGTCCTCGCACACGAACTGGCGCACTTGTCGCAACGCCACTTCGCCCGCGGCGTCGAGGCTTCGCAGCGCATGCAGGTGCCGATGATGGCTGCCCTGCTGGCCGGTATCGTCATCGCTGCGGCTGGCGGAGGCGATGCCGGGATTGCGGCGATTGCCGGTAGCCAGGCGGCGGCGATCCAGGCGCAGCGGACCTTCTCCCGGCAGAACGAACAGGAAGCCGACCGCATCGGCATTCTCAATCTGGAAAAGGCGGGTTATGACCCGCGCTCAATGCCGACCATGTTCGAACGCCTGATGCGCCAGTATCGCTTCGATGCCAAGCCACCGGAATTTCTTCTGACTCACCCGGTGACCGAGTCGCGTATTGCTGACACTCGCAACCGCGCCGAACAAGCCAAACCAGGCGGCATCGAAGACTCCAAACGCTATCAATTGATCCGCGCTCGGGTGCAGTTGATCTACGAAGAAACACCGGGGTTGGGCGCCAAGCGTTTCCGTGCTCTGCTGGACGAGAATCCGAAAAACGATGTAGCGCGCTATGGACTGGCCATCGCGCAGATCAAGGGTGGGCAGTTGAATGAGGCGCGCGAGAATCTCAAGCAACTGCTGGCAACGTCGCCGAACGAGATCATTTACAACCTCGCTCAGGTCGATCTGGATATCACCAGCAACCGCTTGCCCGATGCACAGTCACGGGTAGACCGTATGTTGACGCAGTATCCGGGCAACTATCCGCTCAATCAGGTGCGCGTTGATCTGCTGCTCAAGCAGAACCGCGCGCCGGATGCCGAGAAAGCACTGGAAGCGTTGCTCAAATCGCGCCCGGACGATCCGGACGTCTGGTATCAAGTGGCGGAAACGCGCGGCTTGTCGGGCAATATAATCGGTCTTCACCAGGCTCGAGCCGAATATTTCGCACTGGTCGGTGACTACCGTCAGGCGATTCAGCAACTGGATTTTGCCAAGCGCAAGGCTGGCAGCAACTTCCCGCTGTCATCTCGCATCGACGCCCGCCAGCGTGAGTTGATGGAGCAGGAACGCATGATCAAGGACATGATGGGCTAAGTCCCGACTGCTGACACAAACGCTTCAGGCATAAAAAAACCGCCTCTTTCGAGGCGGTTTTCTTTTTCCTTCCCGGCGGACTATTCAGCCAGCTTGAAAGTAATGAAGCTGGCGCGCCCCTGGCGCAGAACGCGCATCGACACCGAACGATTCTTCGGCAGCGCTTTGGCGATGTCGGTGAACTCCTTGGCCGAACCAATGGCCTGGTTGTTCAGGTGGGTGATCACATCACCCGGCTGCAGGCCGATCAGCGCCGCAGGACCATCCTGCACCTCCTTGATCACCACGCCACCTTTGAGGTCGTAGGCTTTCTTCTGCTCCGCGGTCAGCTCGCCCACTGCAACACCGAGGCGGTTGCTGCTGCTTTCAGCGCCGGATTTCGCCAACGTATCGAGCTCTTTGTCTTCATCCGGGATCGCGCCGACCGTCAGCTCGACGTTCTTGCGCTTGCCCTCGCGGATCACTTCCAGATTGGCTTTGGCGCCAGCCTTCAGCGCACCGACCAGATGTGGCAAGTCAGCGGACATGACGATCGGTTGGCCGTTCATGCTCAGAATCACGTCGCCGACCTGCAGGCCGCCCTTGGCTGCCGGACCGTCATCCTGAATCTGCGCAACCAGCGCGCCGGCCGGTTTATCCAGACCAAACGATTCGGCCAGATCCTTGTTCACTTCCTGGATGACCACGCCCAGCCAGCCACGACTAACCTTGCCACCGCTCTTGAGCTGATTGGAAACGTCCATCGCGACATCGATCGGTATGGCGAACGACACGCCCATGAAGCCGCCGGAACGGGTATAGATCTGCGAGTTGATGCCAACCACTTCGCCGTTGAGGTTGAACAACGGACCACCGGAGTTGCCCGGATTGATCGGTACGTCGGTCTGGATGAACGGCACATAGTTTTCGTTCGGCAAGCTGCGGCCAACGGCACTGACGATGCCTTGGGTCACGGTGTGGTCAAAACCGAATGGAGAACCGATGGCGACCACCCATTGACCGGCCTTCAGATCCTGGGATTTACCGAGCTTGAGTACCGGCAGATCCTTGCCTTCGATTTTCAGCAGCGCCACGTCAGAACGTGGGTCAGTGCCGATCAGCTTGGCTTTCATCTCGCTGCGGTCTGCCAGACGCACGAGGATTTCGTCGGCATCAGCGATCACGTGGTTATTGGTAAGGATGTAGCCGTCCGGAGAAATGATGAAGCCCGAGCCCAGCGATTGCGCTTCACGCTGGCGGCCGTCGCCACGCGGCGAGCGCTGCTGCGGCGGCATGCCACGCTCGAAGAACTCGCGCAGCATCGGCGGCAGGCCCTCGAGATCGGGCATCTGCTGGTTCACCTTGCGATCCGGCAACTTCTGCGTGGTACTGATGTTCACCACGGCTGGCGAAGCTTGTTCGACCAATTGGGTGAAATCAGGCAGATCGGCTGCCTGCGCAGCAGGAACTGCCTGACCGAGCATCAGCACGGTGGCAAAGATGGAAAGATAAGATTTCAAGCTAGGTATCGACATACAGCTCCCGTTACGACGAGCAGGGTTAAGCGATATGGAGCAAGGAACACCGGAAACCACAAACCGGCATTTTTGTTCCGGCAACAACAAACAAGGCCAGAGCCGTGAGGCTCTGACCTATAAAAAATTTCCGGAGTATTTGCAAATGAAAATGCTCAGCAAACATTTCCACGCCTCGTGATGAAACGACAACAGCTGATATCAGCTCACTGCTTGCTGGTTGCGGCGCCATCGGTATTTCGCATCGACAGCGCAATTCGTTCGGCAGTGCCGATCGGGATCTCGCCGACCACGGTCACCATCATCTCGCCCGAAGGCGTGGTCAGGCGGCGGGACACAGCAACGGTCGGGCCGAGTTGAGTACGGGTATCGGTCACTGTCGCGCCATTCAATGGCTCGAGGAAAACCGAGAAACGCGCAAGACCATCGTCGTACAACAGGCTATTGACCTGAGTTTTGGTCTCGGCGTCCTTGTGCGAACTGCTGCTGGTCAATTCGAAGCCCGGCGGCAACCACTCCGAATGCCAGACTTGTGCCGTTTTGACTGCCGATGCCTTATCGCTGTCGAGCTTGACTGGCTTGCAATCCGCGTTTGCCTGCAAATCACTGTCCGACGGCACTTCATCAGTGTTGAGGCTGGTGAACTGGAAGCGTTCAAGCAACTGCCCCTTATCGTTCAACAGCAACGATTTGAGCGGCAGGCCCGTTCGTCTGTCCAGATGCAATTCGAAACCGTAACGATGCTGATCACGCGGCGTTAACGCCACGATCACCGCATCTCGGCCGGCCACGCGCGACTTGCCTATGACGGCAAGGTCATACCAGTTCTTCAGTTTTTTGGGATCCAGAGGACGAGCCGCAGCGCCTGGCGAATCTCCCAGGCCTGCAATCAGGGTGCCGCTGACGCATTGAGTATGCCCATCAATGCGCACGACTTCCTGTGCCGAACCGTCGAGCTGAAGTAACCGCTCGCGGACCTGGCCGTTCTGGACGCGATGCCAGATGTTATGGGTAGAAAAGCTACCGTTACGCTCGTAAACGAAAGTACCGTTGAAGCTTTGCTGCTGCTCGGCCTGGCCCAGCCGGGTCAACCAATCCTGGGCCTCATCAGCGTGGGCTGGAACAACGAACCAGCCACTGAGCAGAAGCGAAAGTAGAGGTATGGCGCGCATGATCCTCCTTAGCGGTTTTCCAGGCTTGCGGCACGTGCATAAGGCAGCGCGCTTTCAGTACCTTTCAGAGCAGCTTGTTGCGCATGCTGACGCAGGTAGCCCGGCAGACGCTGATCGTGCCAGCCTGGCTGACCTTGCAGAACACCGTTGGCCATCGGGCCAGTGGCTTCAGAGCTTTCACTGTAGCCTGCCAGAACAGCCGGTCCCTTGACTTGCGGGGTCGCCAGCGTTGGCTGATTGGACTGCTGAGCCAGCTCGACGCCAGCGATCTCGTCCTGGTTGTACAGGCGAACACCCGCCAGCACGGCAACCGTCACCGAGGCTGCCACAGCCAGACGGCCGAGGCTGCGCCATGGGCTGCGAGATACTTTGGCCGGGGCCGTTTCGTCTTCCAGCGCAGCAGATACTGCCGCAGCGATATCCAGACGCGGAAGCAGCAGATCCTTGTGCATTGCTGCCCGAGCGATCTGGTAACGAGCCCAGGTCTCACGGGTTTCAACATCATCCAGTGCATTAAGCACTCGACGCAATTCCAGTTCGTCCGCTTCGTTATCCATCACTGCGGACAGCGATTCCTGCAGGGCTTCACGACTCATGGCGTTCCTCTCTTGGCTGTCGCCGCTGTCTCAGTTTTCCTGCAACAACGGTTGCAGGGCTTTATCGATGGCCTCCCGAGCGCGGAAAATCCGGGAGCGCACGGTACCCACCGGACACTGCATGACGCTCGCAATGTCCTCGTAACTCAGACCGTCGAATTCGCGCAAAGTTAAAGCCGTACGCAAATCTTCTGGCAGTTGCTGGATGGTTCGATGGACAGTGCCTTCGATCTCATCCCGCAGCAATGCACGTTCTGGTGATTCGAGATCCTTGAGGCCGTGATCGCCATCGTAGAACTCTGCATCTTCGGAACTTACATCGCTGTCCGGCGGCCGGCGGCCGCGTGAAACCAGGTAATTCTTCGCCGTGTTAATGGCAATACGGTACAGCCACGTATAAAACGCACTGTCGCCGCGAAAGTTTCCCAGTGCTCGATACGCCTTGATAAAGGCTTCCTGAGCCACATCCTGGGCTTCATGGGTGTCGTGCACAAACCGCACGATCAACCCGAGAATCTTGTGCTGATACTTCAGCACCAACAGATCGAAAGCTCGCTTGTCGCCGCGTTGAACGCGCTCGACCAGCTGCTGATCCTCTTCCTGGGTTAGCATGAACACTCCTCGATAAGCCCGGAGGAGGCTTGCACAACTAAACGACCAGACTTGCAAACATAGACTCGGGCTTTTCGCAAAAGTTCTCCCCCTCCAAGCAAGTTTCCTGCGGGCTCTGATTTGACACGCACGAAAAACGCAGCGCGGGATGAACCGGCTGCGCGAATAATCTTGTCATCGGTTTCGCGGACCGCAATCCAACCGCAGATTGCACACTGAAAGCCGACACTGTCCCTTATCTCTGGCACCGACTATTGATCTTGGGCCTTTGGCAAAAGTTCCAATTATTTATAGCCATTACCAACCGACATTGGGCAACACTGCGTAGAAAAACCGTGTTTCAGCGCCGATACAGTCACCTTCCCCCTCCAGGGGTGAAAAAAACTTCCGACGAAGCGCGCGGTTTTTGCCGTCACAGTAGTTTCACAATGCCATACCGGCCCGGCTATTGTGCCGTCCCACCCCTCTATATACTAGTGGGCTGTGTGGCTGTCTTGACTCGCCGATCCCAGCTGTCTTGCGCCAACCCCGACCCGGGTCGCTTTGAGCGGAATCCTGAAATGAGCCAACAGTTCCAACACGATGTTCTGGTCATTGGCAGCGGCGCTGCCGGTTTGAGTCTCGCACTGACCTTGCCCGGTCATTTGCGCATTGCCGTACTGAGCAAAGGCGATCTGGCCAACGGCTCGACGTTCTGGGCACAAGGTGGCGTCGCCGCGGTGCTCGACGACACTGACACGGTCGAATCCCATGTTGACGACACCCTCAACGCCGGTGGCGGCCTCTGCCATGAGGATGCCGTGCGCTTCACGGTCGAACACAGTCGCGAAGCCATCCAGTGGTTGATCGATCAAGGGGTGCCATTCACTCGTGATGATCAGTCGGGGACCGAAGACGGCGGATTCGAATTCCATTTGACCCGCGAAGGTGGCCACAGCCACCGGCGCATCATCCACGCCGCCGATGCCACGGGCGCGGCGATTTTCAAGACCTTGCTGGCCCAGGCCAGACAGCGTCCGAACATCGATCTACAGGAACAGCGCGTCGCTGTCGATCTGATCACCGAGCGCCGTTTGGGCATGCAAGGCGAGCGCTGCCTCGGCGCTTATGTGCTCAATCGCAAAACCGGCGAAGTCGACACTTATGGCGCACGTTTCGTGATTCTGGCTACCGGTGGCGCCGCCAAGGTTTATCTCTATACCAGCAACCCCGACGGCGCGTGCGGAGATGGCATCGCGATGGCCTGGCGTTCGGGGTGCCGCGTGGCGAATCTGGAATTCAATCAGTTTCACCCCACTTGCCTGTATCACCCGCAAGCCAAGAGTTTTCTGATTACCGAAGCCCTGCGCGGTGAAGGCGCACATTTGAAGCTGCCCAATGGTGAACGCTTCATGCAGCGTTTCGACCCGCGCGCCGAGCTGGCGCCGCGGGACATCGTGGCCCGGGCCATCGACCACGAAATGAAGCGCCTGGGCGTCGATTGCGTTTATCTTGATATCAGCCACAAACCCGAAGCGTTCGTAAAAAGTCACTTCCCGACGGTTTATGAGCGTTGCCTCGGCTTCGGCATCGACATCACCAAACAGCCAATTCCGGTGGTCCCTGCCGCGCACTACACGTGCGGCGGCGTAATGGTCGATCATAACGGCCGCACCGACGTGCCGGGCCTGTATGCCATCGGCGAAACCAGTTTCACCGGGCTGCATGGCGCCAACCGCATGGCCAGCAACTCGCTGCTGGAGTGTTTCGTCTACGCACGCTCGGCGGCGGCAGACATTCTCGCGCAACTGGGCAATGTTACCGCTCCAAACGCCCTGCCCGCTTGGGACGCCAGTCAGGTCACCGACTCCGACGAAGACGTGATCATTGCGCACAACTGGGATGAACTGCGCCGGTTCATGTGGGACTACGTCGGCATCGTGCGCACCAACAAACGTCTGCAACGGGCGCAGCACCGCGTGCGGTTGTTGCTCGACGAGATTGACGAGTTCTATAGCAACTACAAAGTCAGCCGCGACCTGATCGAACTGCGCAATCTGGCGCAAGTCGCTGAACTGATGATCAGCTCGGCCATGGAACGCAAGGAAAGCCGCGGCCTGCATTACACCCTCGATTATCCGCAGATGCTGCCCGAGGCGCTCGACACTATTCTGGTGCCGCCCACCTACGTCGGCTGAACTTGAGCCGTACGCGCAGGCGCCGATGCACATCGGCCGTCTGCGCGTCGCGTGGCACGCAGATCGACCTGACCTGCCACTCACCCCGCAAGCGAAACCGCAGCACCACGATCAGCGGCAGCGCCAGACTGTCGCGGCACAACTGCACCGCTTGCCAGCCATCCGCCTGATTCCAGACCTGCCAGCCATCGGCGTCGCGGCGCAGGCCACAAAATGCCTCTGGATGGCTGAGCAGAATCTGCCGTGGCAGCACCCGAAAACCGTGCAGCAGGCAGCCGAAAGCCGCGAGCAGGCTGGCCCACACGGGAATCGAAAAGAGAAACAACGCGCCCAGGGCGAACGCCTGGGCCATCAGATACGCCGCCAGCAAGTGCCGTGAGGCATGCCAGCGGCATTCGAACGTATTACTTGGGCTGGACACGATCCAGGATCATCCGGACCATGCGCTGCAGCTCCGGATCTTCCGACTCGCTGCGTTCCATGAACCAGCCGAACATGTCCTGATCCTCACACGTCAACAGACGGACATACAAATCGCGGTCCACCTGATTCAATGTCGCGTACACCTCCTGCACGAACGGCACCAGCAGCACGTCAAGCTCAAGCATGCCGCGACGGCTGTGCCAAAAGAGGCGATTCAGTTCAACTTGTTCGACCATGGAGCCCTCCTCGAATTTGGCGGCAAGTATACAGGCCCCGGACGGGTCGCACAGTCGGCTTTGGTCGGGCACCACCGATCCTTTATCAACTACCCATTTCACCAACGCGCCCTTATGATGTGCCCCAGTCTATTTACCCTGCGATGACCCATGGCCGATTCTGCTTTTTTCTGCACCCTGTCTCATGAAGGCGTTCTCGCGGTTCGCGGCGCGGATGCCGGAAAATTCCTGCAAGGCCAGTTGACCTGCAATATCAATTACCTGAGCGACAGCCGCGCCAGCCTCGGCGCCCGGTGCACACAGAAAGGCCGGATGCAGTCGAGCTTCCGCATTCTGCTCGAAGGCGACGGCGTGCTGATGGCGATGGCCAGCGAACTGCTGGAGCCGCAGCTGGCTGACCTGAAAAAATACGCAGTGTTCTCCAAATCGAAGCTGACCGATGAAAGCGCCGCCTGGGCGCGCTTCGGCGTTGATCACGGCGATGCAGCCCTGAGCGACCTGGGCCTGGACCTGCCGGCTGAAACCGACAGCGTCGTGCGCAACGAAGCGCTGATCGCCATACGCGTTTCGCCACAGCGTGCCGAACTCTGGGTGCCGGCCGATCAGGCCGACGCAATCAAAGCCAGGCTGGCCGCAACGTTGCCCGAAGCCGAGCTGAATCAGTGGTTGCTGGGGCAGATCCGCGCAGGCATCGGCCAGGTCATGCCGACCACGCGCGAGCTGTTCATCCCGCAGATGCTCAATCTGCAAGCCGTTGGCGGCGTGAGTTTCAAGAAAGGCTGCTACACCGGCCAGGAAATCGTCGCGCGCATGCAGTACCTGGGCAAACTCAAGCGTCGTCTGTACCGCCTGAGCCTCGTCGGCACGCACCTGCCGGAGCCTGGCACGGCGTTATTCGCCCCCAGCCACAACAGCTCGATCGGCGAGGTGGTACTGGCCGCCGTCGATGCCGGCCAGAACATTGAACTCCTGGCGGTATTGCAGGCCGAAGCTGCCGAAGCCGGTGATCTGCATCTGGGCACTCTCGAAGGCCCGACGCTGCATGTGCTCGACCTGCCTTACGAACTGGATCGCGACCGCGAAATCCAGCGCTGATCGCAGCATTTGTCGCAACACCCTAGAGAGTTTAAATGAGCGAACTGGCAGAAAAAGTCCAAACGGATTTGGTTGCGGCCATCGATAACGATGACCTGGTTCTGCCCACGCTACCGGAAGTGGCCCTGCAGATTCGCAAGGCCGCTGAAGACCCGGAAATCAGCGTCAGCGACCTGGGCAAGATGATCGGCCGCGATACGGCGCTGTCCGCGCGCCTGATCAAAGTGGTCAACAGCCCCCTGCTGCGCGCCGCCCAGGAAGTGACCGACCTGCACACCGCGATCACCCGCCTGGGCATTAATTACAGCAGCAACCTGGCGATCGGTCTGGTGATGGAGCAGATCTTTCATGCCCGCTCCGAAGTGGTCGAGCAGAAAATGCGTGAAGTCTGGCGCAAGAGCCTGGAGATTGCCGGGGTCAGCTACGCGCTGTGTCGCCGTTACACCACCCTCAAGCCTGATCAGGCCGCGCTGGGCGGGCTGGTGCACCAGATCGGCGTGCTGCCGATTCTGACCTACGCCGAGGATCACTATGAGCTGCTGTCGGACCCGGTCAGCCTCAATCATGTGATCGACCGAATCCATCCGCTGCTTGGCGACAAGCTGTTACGGGTGTGGGAATTTCCCGAAAGATTGGTGGCGTTGCCAGGGCTGTACCAGGACTTCAAACGCGACTCGGCCGACATCGATTATGTTGATGTGGTGCAGGTGGCCAGTCTCTATTGCCACAAGGATACTGAGCATCCGTTCGCGCGCATCGATCCGCTGAGCGTTCCGGCATTCAGGAAGCTCGGGATCGATCCGGAGAACGAGGCGCTGTGCGCGGATCTGGAAGAGTCGCGGACGATGTTTTACTGATCCGCCAAGGTGACTGGCGATGACTTCGGCAAAGTCACCGCCTGTCACCCGGCAATAAAACTCACCCGCACCTTCAACCCCGCCTGCTCGCCATCGTGCAGGCTGATTTGCGCCAGGTGCGCGCGGCAGATCTCGCCGACAATCGCCAGTCCCAGCCCGGAACCTGCTACTTGCTGATTGCGCCGGTAAAAGCGCTCGAATACCCGATCTCGCTCCTCCAGCGGAATGCCGGGCCCGTCATCCTCAACCTCAAGCACCGCCGGGGCAGTGACCCGCAAGATCACGTTGCCGCCGGGCGGTGTATGCGCCAGAGCATTGTCGACCAGATTGCTCAGCAACTCGTTGAGCAACGTCGGCTCGCCGCGCAACCACACGGGCTCATCTGCCTCCAGCGCCAATGCCACGCCGCGCTTGTGCGCCAATGGCGCCATGGCCATCCCCAGTTCGCGCGCCAGTTGGCTTAGATCAAGTAATTGTGCGCCGCCCTCGGCAATCGCCCGGGCGCCATTTTCGACGCGAGCCAGCGATAGCAGCTGATTGGCCAGATGGGTCAGGCGATCGGTGCCCTGTGCGGAGGATTCCAGGGTATCGCGCCAGACCTGCGGCTCGGACGAGCGCAGTCCCAATTCGAGCCGTGCCTTGAGCGCCGCCAACGGGGTGCGCAGTTCGTGGGCAGCGTCGGCAATGAACTGCGCCTGCCGCTCGAATTGCGCGCGCAGGCGCTCGGTGAAGTGGTTGAGGCCGCGCACCAACGGGCCCAGTTCATGCTGAACTTCCACCAGTGGCAGCGGGCGCAGGTCGTCGGGTTGACGTTCTTCCACGGCGGTGCGCAAACGCTCCAGCGGGCGTAAGGCTGCGCTGACCGCAAACCAGACCATCAGCAGCGCACCAATCGCCAGCATGCCCAGGCGCAGCAAGGTGTCAGCCGCCAGACTGCGCGCCATGCTGACCCGTGCCTCGTCGGTTTCAGCGACGCGGATTTCCGCCATGCCGTTCATGTTCGGCTCGGACACGGCCTTGAGCAGACTGACCACGCGCACGTTCTGGCCGTTGTAAGTGGCGTTATAGAAGCGCGCCAGCGCCGGGTAGCTGTCGGTGCGTGGCGTGCCGGGCGGTGGGCCGGGCAGATTTTCGTAGCCGGAAATCAGCTTCTGGTGGATGTCGTTGACCTGGTAATAAATGCGCCCGGCGCTGTCGTAGGCGAAGGTGTCCAGGGCGACATAGGGCACATCGGCACTGAGACTGCCATCGCGCTGCGACAGACCGGCGGCAATGGTCCGCGCCGAGGCCAGCAGGGTGCGGTCATAGGCGGTGTCGGCGGCTTCGCGGCCATTCCAGTAAGCGCTCAAGCCGCTGGCGAGCATCAACACCACCAGCAACACGGCGAGGTTCCACAACAACCGCCAGCGCAGGCTGCTGGGCTTATGCATCGCGGCTTTCCAGCAGATAGCCGAGGCCGCGGAAGGTCACGATCGCCACCGGCTGGCCGTCGAGCTTCTTGCGCAAGCGGTGCACGTAGATTTCGATGGCGTCGGGGCTGGCTTCTTCGTCGAGGCCGAACACTTGCGCAGCCAGCTGTTCCTTGCTCATCACCCGGCCAGGACGGGCAATCAGCGCTTCGAGAACGGCTTGTTCGCGGGAGGTCAGGGTCAGCAATTCTTCGCCAAGGGTGAAACGCCGGGTATCGAGATCGTAGGCCAGCACGCCGCAGCGCTGCTGGCGCTCGCCGCCAAGCACACTGCGGCGCAGCAGGGCCTTGACCCTGGCTTCGAGTTCCGTCAATTCGAATGGCTTGGCGAGATAATCGTCGGCCCCCAGATTGAGGCCATGCACGCGGTCCTTCACATCGCTGCGCGCGGTCAGCATCAGCACCGGTACGTTTTTGCCACGGGCGCGCAGCCGCGCCAACACCTCGAAACCGTCCATGCGCGGCAGGCCGACGTCGAGAATCGCCACGGCGTACTCCTCGCTGCCGAGCGCCAGGTCGGCGGCTACGCCATCGTGCAACACATCCACAGTCAGGCCGGTGCTCTTGAGCGCCTGGGCGACGCTTTCGGCCAATTGCAGATGGTCTTCGACGAGCAGAACACGCATGGATTATTACCTCGTTCAGGGATGGCCGGCGCCACGCTTTGCCGCGGAGTTTACAGCCGCAACCGTCGCTGTGAAGCCCGAAAACCGTGAAAGTCAGTTGAAAGGTTAGTGAAAGGTTAGCCCGTTAGAGTCGGCCCACGGACAGTTCCCACTGCCGTCGCTGATGCCACACAGCGCAAAGAAAAACGCCACGAAGCGTTTTCTACCAATAAGAACAATAAACGGAGTAACCCGCATGTCGTCCATGCAGACCAAGGCCCTTGTGCCTGTCCGCCCTTCTCGTTTCAGCCACACCGCCCTCGCCAGTGCCGCCGCGCTTGCCGGTTTTTCGCCGCTGAGTTTTGCCGACTTCATTGAAGACAGCAGCGCCACTTTCGAAACCCGCAACATGTATTTCAACCGCGACTTTCGCGATGGCACCAGCGCACAGCAATCCAAGCGTGACGAATGGGCTCAAGGCTTCATGCTCAATCTGCAATCGGGATACACCGACGGCACCGTGGGGTTCGGTGTCGATGCGTTAGGCATGCTCGGCGTCAAACTCGATTCAAGCCCGGACCGCACCGGCACCGGCCTGCTGCCGACGCACGACGACGGGCGCGCGGCCGATGAATACTCCAAGCTCGGCCTGACCGGCAAAGTGAAGATTTCCGCGACCGAGCTGAAAATCGGTAGCCTGATTCCCGAATTGCCGATTCTCAAGCCGAATGACGGGCGCATCCTGCCGCAAACCTTCGAAGGCGGTTTGTTGACCTCCAAAGAGATCAAGAACCTGACATTCACCGGCGGTCGTCTGGAGAAAGCCAAGGATCGCGACAGCACCGATTTCGAGGACATTGCCCTCAACAACAAGAACAGCCGCTTCGCAGGCACCGCTGCCGGCAAGCACTTCGATTTTGGCGGCGTGGACTACAAGTTCACCGACAAGATCACCGGCAGCTATCACTTCGCCCAACTCGACGAAGTCTACAATCAGCACTTCTTCGGTCTGGTCGCTTCGCGGCCGATGGGCCCGGGCACCCTTGCCACCGATCTGCGTTTTGCCGTCAGCGATGACCAGGGCGCCGCTCGAGGCGGTGAAATCGACAACCGCTCACTCAACGGTCTGGTCAGCTACGCGCAGAGCGGTCACAAGTTCAGCGCCGGCTATCAGCACATGTCCGGTGACAGCGCTTTCCCTTACGTCGATGGCAGTGACCCGTATCTGGTCAACTTTGTACAGATCAACGATTTTGCCGGCGCCGAGGAGCGTTCGTGGCAAGCACGCTACGACTTCGACTTCGCCCGCTTGGGCATTCCCGGCCTGAGCTTCATGAGCCGCTATCTGAGCGGTGACAACATCAAGCTCAAGAGCGGCGAAGAAGGCAAAGAGTGGGAGCGCAACACGGAAATCAAATATGTCGTGCAAAGCGGTGCCTTGAAGGATGTCGCCGTGCGTTTGCGTAACGCCACTTACCGTTCCAACTACTCTGCTCGAGACGCCGACGAAGTGCGCCTGCTGGTGAGCTACAGCGTTGCACTTTGGTAACCGTCGCTGTCATGCCCGTTGCTGACACGTCCAATAACAACAATGCCCGTGGAGACTTGAATGAACCTATCACTGCGTAAAATCGCCCTCGCCGCCAGTTGCGTGCTGTTCGCCGGCCAGCTGATGGCCGAACCGAAACGCCCGGAATGTATCGCTCCGGCCTCGCCGGGCGGCGGTTTCGACCTGACCTGCAAACTGGCGCAGAGCGCGCTGGTCAATCAGAAACTGCTGACCAAACCGATGCGCGTGACCTACATGCCCGGCGGCGTCGGCGCGGTGGCGTACAACGCGGTCGTGGCTCAACGTCCGGCCGATGCCGGCACGCTGGTTGCCTGGTCGAGCGGTTCGCTGTTGAACCTGGCGCAGGGCAAATTCGGCCGTTTCGATGAAACCAACGTGCGCTGGCTGGCAGCAGTCGGCACCAGTTACGGTGCCATCGCCGTGAAAAGCGATTCGCCTTACAAGACCCTCGACGATCTCGTTCAGGCCTTGAAGAAAGATCCGGGCTCGGTGGTCATCGGTTCCGGTGGCACTGTCGGCAGCCAGGACTGGATGCAAACCGCATTGATCGCCAAGGCCGCCGGGATCAACCCGCGGGACCTGCGCTACGTCGCCCTCGAAGGCGGCGGCGAAATCGCCACCGCACTGCTCGGTGGCCACATCCAGGTCGGTAGTACCGACATCTCCGACTCCATGCCGCACATCCAGAGTGGCGACATGCGACTGCTCGCGGTGTTCGCTGACAAACGTCTGGACGAGCCGGAAATGAAGGACATCCCGACTGCTCGCGAGCAAGGCTACGACATCGTCTGGCCGGTGGTGCGCGGTTTCTACCTCGGGCCAAAAGTCAGCGACGAAGACTACGCCTGGTGGAAAGACGCATTCGACAAACTGCTGGCTTCCGAAGATTTCGCCAAGCTGCGCGATCAGCGTGAACTGTTCCCGTTCGCCATGACCGGACCGGAGCTGGACACCTATGTGAAGAAGCAGGTCGCGGACTACAAAGTGCTGGCCAAAGAGTTCGGCCTGATCCAGTGATCGTCTCTGTCTAGTGGCGGCGTCTCCTTCGCGGGGACGTCGCACAGGAGCTCCCATGCTTATTCAACGTATTTTCGCCGCGGTGTTGCTGCTGGCTTGCGCCGGCCTGGCACTGATGGCGTGGCCGTACCAAGCGGCTTTTTCCTACGAACCGGTCGGCCCGCGCGCCTTTCCGCTGCTGATGCTCGGCCTGATGGGACTGGCGCTGCTGTACATGGTGTTCCGTCCGGCGCCGATCAAGCACAACCCGGATGAGCCGCCGCTGGACCGTGAAAGCCTGACCAAGATCGGCCTTTGCGTGGTGCTGTTGCTGGTGTTCGCCGGCACCTTCGAGCCGCTTGGTTTCATCATCGCCAGCATCCTCACCGGCGTACCGATGGCCCGTCTCTATGGCGGCCGCTGGCTGCCGAGCGTGGTGATCATCAGCCTGATGGCGATCGGTCTTTATCTGCTGTTCGACCGTTTGATGGACGTTCCGCTGCCCCTTGGCCTGCTCAGCGTTCTGGAGAACTGAAATGGATACTCTTGGCTATTTGGGTCAGGGTTTTGGCGTCGCGCTGAGCCCGTATAACCTGGTGACCGCGTTGTGCGGCACGCTGATCGGCACCGTCGTCGGCCTGTTGCCGGGCCTGGGCCCGATCAACGGCGTGGCGTTGCTGATTCCGATCGCATTCGCCCTCGGCCTGCCGCCGGAATCGGCGCTGATTCTGCTCGCAGCGGTGTATCTGGGTTGCGAATACGGCGGCCGGATCAGTTCGATTCTGCTGAACATTCCCGGTGAAGCCTCCACGGTGATGACCACCCTCGACGGCTATCCGATGGCGCGCAAAGGCCTGGCCGGTGTCGCGTTGTCGCTGTCGGCCTGGAGCTCGTTCATCGGCGCGTTCATCGCCACCTGCGGCATGGTGCTGTTCGCGCCGTTGCTGGCGAAATGGGCGATTGCCTTCGGCCCGGCGGAATATTTCGTGTTGATGGTATTCGCGATTGTCTGTCTTGGCGGCATGGCCGGGGATCGTCCGCTGAAAACCTTTATCGCGGCGCTGATCGGCCTGTTCCTTTCCACTGTCGGCATCGACGCCAACAGTGGCGTGTACCGTTTCACCGGCGACAATATTCACATGACCGACGGTATCCAGTTCGTCGTGCTGGTATTGGGTCTGTTCTCGATCAGCGAAATCCTCCTGCTGCTGGAAAAAACCCACCACGGCCAGGAAGCTGTGAAAGCTACCGGGCGCATGATGTTCAATTTCAAGGAAGCGGCGTCGGTATTCACGGTCAACCTGCGCTGCGGCGTGCTCGGCTTCATCATGGGCGTGTTGCCGGGTGCCGGCGCAACCCTCGCCAGTGCCGTGGCCTACATGACCGAGAAGCGCATCGCCGGCACCAGCGGCAAATTCGGTGAAGGCGACGCCCGTGGCCTCGCCGCGCCGGAAACCGCCATCGGCGGCGCAGCATGCGGTGCACTGGTGCCGATGCTGACCCTCGGCGTTCCGGGTTCCGGCACCACGGCGGTGATGATCGGCGCGTTGTCGCTGTACAACATCACGCCGGGCCCGCTGCTGTTCCAACAGCAACCGGACATCGTCTGGGGCCTGATCGCGTCGTTGTTCATCGCCAACATCATGCTGGTGATCCTCAACATTCCGATGATCCGCGTCTTCACCCGCATCCTCGCCGTGCCGAACTGGGCCCTGGTGCCTGTCATCGCGATCATCACCGGGATCGGCGTCTATGCGGTGCACGCCACCACCTTCGACCTGTTCCTGATGATCGGTATCGGCATCTTCGGCTACATCCTGCGCAAGCTGGACTTCCCGCTGTCGCCGCTGTTGCTCGGTTTCATCCTGGGCGAACTGATGGAACAGAACCTGCGTCGCGCCCTGTCGATTTCCAACGGTGCACTGGAAATCCTCTGGTCGAGCCCGATCACCCTCGGTTGCTGGATCCTCACGGCGATCATGCTGCTGATGCCGATCCTGCGCATCTGGCGTAAACGTTCGGCTGCGCGTCGCGCCCTCGCCGATGTTTGATCGCTCGGCCCTGAAGTCCTGGTGGGGAACACCGCTGGTCGGTCTGCTTGGCGGTTTCCTCGCCAGCCAGATCGGCTGGCCGTTGCCATGGATGGTCGGCTCGTTGCTGGCGATCATCCTCGTGCGCTGCCTGACCCCCTGGCAGCTCACGGAAATCCCTGGTGGACGCAAATGCGGCCAGTGGATCGTCGGCATCGGCATCGGCCTGCACTTCACCCCGCTGGTGATGGAGCAGGTGCTCAGTCATTTCGGTCTGATTTTCTTCGGTGCGCTGGTCACCAGCCTGTCGGCGGTGGTCGGCGTGTGGTTGATGCGCCGCACCGGCGAGGACCGTGCCACGGCGTTCTTTTCGAGCATGCCCGGCGGCTCGGGCGAGATGGTCAACCTCGGCGCACGCAACGGCGCTTTGCTCAGCCACGTCGCGGCGGGGCAAAGTCTGCGGGTGCTGGTGGTGGTGTTGTGTGTGCCGGCGGCGTTCAAGTATCTGCTCGGCGACGGCACGCCGATTTCTCATGCGGGCAGCGTCGACTGGCGCTGGCTGGCGATTCTGTTTCCGGCGGGCGCCCTGCTCGCCTGGCTCTGGCAACGCCTGCGCCAACCCAATCCGTGGTTGTTCGGGCCGTTGCTGGTGAGTGCGGCGGTGAGCATCGGTTGGGACCTGCACATCGGTTTGCCCAATGGCGGCAGCCAGATCGGCCAGTGGCTGATCGGCAGCGGTCTGGGATGTCATTTCAACCGGGAATTCTTCCGCCGTGCGCCCTCATTCATGGGGCGGACGTTGATCGGCACGGCGCTGACCATGTTGATCGCTTCATTGGCAGCCTTGGGTTTGAGCGCGCTGACCCATCTGGATCTGCGTTCGCTGACCCTGGGCATGATGCCCGGCGGGATTGCCGAAATGAGCCTGACCGCAGAGACCCTGCAATTGTCGGTACCGCTGGTGACGGCGATGCAGGTGATGCGGCTGTTGTTTGTGCTGTTTCTGGCGGAGCCGTTGTTCAAGTACTGGAATCGTCAGCCCGAATAAGACCGCATCGCCCCCATCGCTGGCAAGCCAGCTCCCACAGGTTTTTGGGGTGTTCACATAATCTGTGGTACCCACAAAACCCTGTGGGAGCTGGCTTGCCAGCGATTGGGCACTTCAGATCCCCATCAGATGGGCGGCAGGCGCCACTCGATCGGCGTCTCGCCATTCTGCTCGAGAAACTTGTTCGCCCGGCCAAAGTGCCCGCACCCGAGAAACCCGCGATAAGCCGACAATGGCGACGGATGCACCGAAGTCAGCACCAGATGCTTGGTGGCGTCTATCAGCTTTTGCTTGCTCTGCGCATGGGCGCCCCAAAGCATGAACACCAGATGCGGCTGCCGCTCGCTGACCACCTCGATGATGCGGTCGGTGAAAAACTGCCAGCCCTTGTCCTTGTGCGCATTGGCGTTGGCGCGCTCGACGGTCATGGTGGTGTTGAGCATCAACACGCCCTGATCGGCCCAGCTCTGCAAATAGCCATGGTTGGGAATGTCGATGTTCAGGTCGCGCTTCAACTCTTTATAGATGTTGACCAGCGATGGCGGCGCCGGCACGCCCGGCTGCACCGAGAAGCACAAGCCGTGGGCCTGACCGGGGCCGTGATAAGGGTCCTGACCAAGAATCACCACTTTGACGTGATCCAGCGGCGTCGAATTCAGTGCATTGAATATCATCGGCCCCGGCGGATAGATCTCCTTGCCGGCCGCCCGCTCCTGCTGCAGAAACTGGCGCAACTCTGCCATGTAAGGCTGGTCGAACTCAGCACGCAGTGCCTCCTTCCAGCTCGGTTCGAGTTTGATACGGTCGTCAGCAGTCATGGTCATACCCGGCAAAAACAATGGGGCGAACCCTAGGAAAGCCGACCACGCTTGTCAATTGATCTGATGCAGATCCGGCACTTTCCCCCACAACGATCATACTGATCGTTCAAATTCCTGATCGAGGTCACGATGAATCTGCACTTCGAAGAACTCACCGGCACCGACGGCGCGCGTATCGGCATCGCCAGCCTGGATGCCGAAAAGTCGCTGAACGCGCTGTCCCTGCCAATGATCAACGCCCTCGGCGACAAACTCAGCGCCTGGGCCAACGACCCGCAAATCGTCTGCGTGCTGTTGCGTGGCAACGGCGCCAAGGCATTTTGTGCCGGCGGTGAAGTGCGCAGCCTGGTCGAAGCCTGCCGCGCCCATCCCGGCGAAGTGCCTCCGCTGGCGGCGCAGTTTTTCAGTGCTGAATATCGTCTCGACTACCAACTGCACACCTACCCCAAACCGTTGATCGGCTGGGGCCACGGTTACGTGCTCGGCGGTGGCATGGGTTTGTTGCAGGGTGCGAGCACGCGGATCGTCACGCCGAGCAGCCGTCTGGCAATGCCGGAAATCACCATCGGGCTGTATCCGGATGTCGGCGCCAGTTGGTTTCTCGCGCGGCTACCGGGCAAGCTCGGCTTGTTTCTCGGCTTGACCGGCGCGCACATCAATGGCCGTGATGCGCTCGATCTGGGCCTGGCCGACCGTTTTCTGCTCGACGAACAGCAACCGGAATTGATCAAAGGCCTGTTGCAACTCAATTGGCAGGAACAGACCGACATGCAACTCAACAGCCTGCTCAAGGCCCTGCAACAGGAAGCACTGGCGCAGATGCCCGAAGCCCAGTGGCTACCGCGTCGGCAGCAGATCGACGAATTGCTCGATGTCAGCGATGTCACCTGTGCCTGGACTGCGATCAGCCTGCAACGCGACAGCAGCGATCCGCTGATCGCCCGTGCAGCGAAAACCATGAGCGAGGGTTCGCCGCTGACTGCGCATCTGGTCTGGCAACAGATCATCCGCGCACGGCACATGTCGCTGGCTGAAGTCTTTCAGATGGAATACACCCTGAGCCTCAACTGCTGCCGGCATCCGGAGTTCAGCGAGGGCGTGCGTGCGCGGTTGATCGATAAAGATCAAAAGCCGCACTGGCACTGGCCGGATATTCATCATGTGCCGGAAGCGGTGGTGGAAGCGCATTTTCACAAAGCTTGGGAGGGGCGACATCCGTTGGCGGATTTGACCCAGTACTAGCTTCTGGAAAAATCGCAGGCAAAAAAAAGCGGCGCTTGATGCGCCGCTTTTCATTTGCCGTGATTACCAGCGGTTACCACGGCCGTTGTAATCACGGCGACCGCTGTGCCGATCGTAGTTGCCGCGACCGCGGTGGTCATTGTCCCAACCGCCGCGACGGTGGCCTTCCCAGCGTCCGCGATCGTTGCCGTGCCAGCGGCGGCTTTCGTAATAACGCGGTGCCGGTTGGTAGTAGCGCGGCGCCTGGTAGTAACGCGGTTGGTGGTAATAACGTGGTGCGGGCTGATAGTAACGCGGCGCCGAATAGTACGTGCTGCCGCCCCGGTAATACGTGCCACCTGTGTTGTAGTAGGCCGGTGCGGGTGAGGTGTAGACCTCGGAATAATACGAGTCCGCGTAGGAGTACGGGACGCAACCGGCGACGGAAAACATCAACGCAGCAAGCAGAAGAATTCGTCTATACATGGCGGCCTCCTGGACCGCGGGTGGGCCACACCAGCGACGCTGGCAGGCATCAGTCGTTTATCGGTGACTGACGAAAAATCAGACAGCGATTTCGGCATCTGGTGCGTTCCTGCAACAAGTTGAAACAAGTGATCGATGAAAGGTTGTTCATCTGCGAAAAGCCGTCATTCATCCGCTGATTGATAGCCCTGATCGATAAATCCACCGCGCTGATATCGCCGCCCGCGAACGCTGCACGACGGTGCAGTGGCGCACCAACACAAAGCGCAGCGATCGCGCCTGATCCACTGCCATTGTCAGCCAGCCCCCGAGCCAGAGGCTTCTCGCCGACTTGGCACGCCTCTCGCTTTAGCAACCCTGTGCAGGAGTCATCACAGGTTCGCGGCACCACAATTTGCAATGGCTGACTAGGGTTCCGGCTCGCATCCGCGAGTGGCTGGTCCGAGAGTTGGCGACCTCCAGTTGAGGTTACACGGCGGGACAAAAGCCCGGGAGACAAGCCACCGTTCGCGGTGCCGCGTTGCCTTCCTGTCCGCCCTCGATCAACTGGAGAACTCACCATGACCCGACTACGTTTGCCCGCCCTGCTCGCCGCCGCATTCGCCGCGCTGCTCAGCACACAATCCTTCGCCGCCCAGAAAGACCACTTCAGCGTGTGCTGGACGATCTACGCCGGCTGGATGCCATGGGAATACGCCGGCAGCCAGGGCATCGTCGACAAGTGGGCGAAGAAATACGGGATCAAGATCGACGTCGTACAGCTCAACGATTACGTCGAGTCGATCAACCAGTACACCGCCGGCCAGTTCGACGGCTGCACCATGACTAACATGGACGCGCTGACCATTCCGGCTGCCGGTGGCGTCGACAGCACCGCGCTGATCGTCAGTGACTTCTCCAATGGCAATGACGGCGTCGTCCTCAAAGGCGAGGGCAAGAAGGTCGCCGATCTCAAGGGCATGGACGTCAATCTGGTTGAGCTGTCGGTTTCGCACTATCTGCTGGCCCGCGCTCTGGACTCGGTCGACCTGACCGAAAAAGACCTGAAAGTCGTCAACACTTCCGACGCCGATATTTCTGCCGCTTTCAATACCGATGAAGTCAAGGCCGTGACCACCTGGAACCCGATGCTGTCGGACATCAAGGCCAAACCCGGCGTGACCGAGGTGTTCAACTCCAGCCAGATTCCCGGCGAAATCATGGACATGATGGTGGTCAACAGCGCCACCCTCAAAGACAACCCGGCGCTGGGCAAAGCGCTGACCGGCGCATGGTTCGAAGTGGTCGCGCTGATGAACGCGAAGAACGCTGCGAGCAAGGCCGCGCTGGGACACATGGCCAAGGCCTCGGGCACCGACCTCGCCGGATTCCAGGCGCAACTGGACACCACCAGATTGTTCGCCACGCCAGCCGAAGCCCTGAGCTTCGCCACCAGCAAACAATTGCCGGACACCATGCGCAAGGTCGCCGAGTTTTCCTTCGAGCACGGTTTGCTCGGCGAAGGTGCGAAGGACCCGAGCGCGGTCGGCATGAGTTTCGCCAACGGCGTGACCAGCGGCGACACCGGCAATCTCAAGCTGCGTTTCGATCCGACTTACGTGCAGATGGCCGCCGACGCCAAGCTGTAAGCCACGGAGGATTTGGCCATGCGCCTGATCAATCGCCACCCGGATCGCCCGAGTCGCCTGCTGCTGGTGCTCCTGCCGTTCGCCCTGGTGCTGTTCGCCTACTTCACCGGCTCGGCCGAGCGGCTGGCGGACAACCCCAACGACAAACTGCTGCCCAGCGCCGTGCAGATGAACGATGCAGTAAAACGCCTGGCCTTCACTGCCGACAGCCGCACCGGTGATTACCTGTTGTGGCAGGACACCGCGTCGAGCCTGCGGCGCCTGGCCATCGGCCTCGGCATCGCTGCACTGGCCGGGCTGTGCCTGGGCATTGCCGCCGGCACGCTGCCGCTGTTCGGGGCACCGTTGTCGCCGCTGCTGACGGTGTTGTCGATGGTGCCGCCGCTGGCGATCCTGCCGATTCTGTTCATTGTTTTCGGTCTGGGCGAGTTGTCGAAAGTCATGTTGATCGTGATCGGCATCACCCCGGCCCTCGCCCGCGATCTGGAACAACGTGCCCGGGAGATTCCCGTCGAACTGCTGATCAAGGCGCAAACCCTCGGCGCTTCGACCTGGACGCTGATGCTGCGCGTGGTGCTGCCGCAATTGCTGCCGCGCCTGCTGATTTCGCTGCGGCTGATGCTCGGTTCGGCGTGGCTGTTCCTGATCGCCGCCGAAGCGATCGCTTCGACCGACGGCCTTGGCTACCGGATTTTCCTCGTTCGCCGTTATCTGGCGATGGACGTGATTCTGCCGTACGTGGTGTGGATCACCCTCCTCGCCTGGCTGATGGATTGGAGCTTGAAACGCCTGACGCAACGCGCCTTCCCTTGGTATGAGGGGGCCGGCAAATGAGCTTCATCACAGTGAAAAACATCTGGCAGCAATACGCCGATCAGGTCGTGCTGGAGGGTATGAACCTGAGCGTCAACGAGGGTGAATTCTGCACCTTGGTCGGCGCGTCCGGCTGCGGCAAATCAACGTTCCTGCGCCTGCTGCTCGGCCAGGAAAGCGCCAGTCGCGGCGAGATTTTGCTCGACGGTCAGCCGCTGGCCAGCGAGCCGGACGCCAGCCGTGGCGTGGTGTTTCAGCGCTACTCGGTGTTCCCGCACCTGAGCGTGCTCGACAACGTCGCCCTCGGTCTGGAACTGCCGCACGCGCCGTTGCTTGGCCGGTTGTTCGGCAGCGCCAAGCGCGACGCGCGCGAGCAGGCGGCGGCATTGCTGGGCAAGGTCGGTCTCGGTCATGCGCTGGACAAGTACCCGGCGCAGCTCTCCGGCGGTATGCAACAACGGCTGGCGATTGCCCAGGCGCTGATCATGAAACCGCGCGTGCTGTTGCTCGACGAACCGTTCGGCGCGCTCGATCCGGGCATCCGCAAAGACATGCATGCGCTGCTGCTGGAGCTGTGGCGCGAGACGCGTTTGACGGTGTTCATGGTCACTCACGATTTGTCCGAAGGCTTCAACCTTGGCACCCGTCTGCTGGTGTTCGACAAGGTTCGCCTCGACCCGCACGCACCCGGCGCCTATGGCGCGCGCATCACCTACGACATCCCTTTGAACAGCGACCGCCGCGCCCAGCGCGCCGCCGTCGATGCCCTGCCGCTGCCCCTGGCCGGCACCCTTCGCACCGCTTGAGAGGACTGCATTGATGAATACGCCAATGACTGATTCGACCCAATTGTTCCCGCCCTTTGCTGAAGAAATGCTGCCCGGTGGCGGCCACCGTTCGTTCGTGCTCAAGCGCGGCCAACTGCTGCGCCTGACCGACCTGCGCGGCGGCGCCAACGTCAGCCTGACCCTGCTCAACGCCAACGAAAAAACCGAACGGCTGAACCTGCCCGACAGCCTCAAATGCCAACACACCGCCAAGCTCACCAGCGGCCATTGCCTGTACTCGGACATGGGCCGCGTACTGGCCGCGATCACCGCTGACACCTGCGGCTGGAGCGACAGCCTCGGCGGCGTGCTCTGTGCTGAAGAAGTTGCGGAAAAATACGGACAGGGCCGCTATCAGGAACTGCGCAACGGCTTCTTCCGCAACGGCACCGACAACCTGTTGGTGGAGCTGGGCAAGTGGGGTCTGGGCCTGTCCGATCTGCTGATGACCCTGAATCTGTTCAGCCGGGTGAATGTCGATGAGGGCGGACGATTCCACTTTGTCGAAGGCAACTCCAAGGCTGGCGACTACATCGAGTTGTACGCGCCGATGGACACCCTGGTGGTACTCACCGCCCTGCAACACCCGATGGACCCGGCGCCAGACTACGCGCCAAAACCGCTGAAGCTCAGCTGGATGAACGCCGATGCCAGCGTCGCCGAGCACTGCCGCACCTCGCGCCCGGAAAACCAGCGCGGCTTCATCAACACCGACCGTTTGTTCGCCTGAGGATCGTCGCCATGTCCGTTGCAATCGCCACTTCGCAAAAACAACCCGACGCCGCGGTGTATCGCGCCACCATCCCGGCGGGCGAGCCGTGGCTGCTGGAGGTCAAGGCCGGCCAGACCCTGCGCATTCTCGATCTGGAAGGCAATCAGGCCATCGACACCTTGTTCTACAGCCTCGCCAATCCCAAGGAACGCTACGACGTGCAGCGCACCCTGCGTCGGCAGAACAGCGTGTATCTGAGCACCGGCAGCGTGCTGTATTCCAACCTCGGCCAGCCGATGCTGACCATCGTCGCCGACACCTGCGGGCGCCACGACACCCTCGGCGGCGCCTGCGCGCAAGAGAGCAACACCGTGCGCTACGCCCTGGAAAAACGCTACATGCACAGCTGTCGCGACAACTACCTGCGCGCCTGTGCCCACGACGGCCGACTGAGCAAAAGCGACATCGGCCCGAACATCAATTTCTTCATGAACGTGCCCGTCACGGCGGATGGCGGGCTGACCTTCGAGGACGGCATTTCGGCGCCGGGCAAGTACGTCGATCTGCGCGCGGAGATGGACGTGATCGTGCTGATTTCCAACTGCCCGCAGTTGAACAACCCGTGCAATGCCTATAACCCGACACCTGCGGAGTTGCTGGTATGGAACTGAAAATCAGCCGGTTGCGGCGTTGGCTGTTTGCCCTGTGCCAGGCGCGGTCCGGGCAGTGCGTGAAAGCTTCAAGGCACTGATAAACCTGTGGGAGCTGGCTTGCCAGCGATTGCGGTATTTCAGTCACCAACAATGTTGGATGTGCCGACCTCATCGCTGGCAAGCCAGCTCCCACAGGAGTTTGCGGTGAGTTTGAGTGATGCTTTTTTCCATCCGGGACGGCCCGGATGTCTGTCAAAAAACAGCGGGACGGCCCGCTTCCCCTTCAGGGGTTATGCCATGTTCGAAAAAGTCCTGATTGCCAATCGTGGCGCCATTGCCTGCCGCATTCTGCGCACCCTCGCGCAGCTGCAAGTGCAAGGCGTGGCGGTGTACTCCGAAGCCGATGCCGCCAGCCTGCACATTTTGCACGCCGATCAAGCCCACAGCCTCGGCGAGGGCGCGGCGGCCAATACCTATCTGGCGGTCGACAAGATCCTCGCGGTCGCCCGGCAAAGCGGCGCCACAGCGATTCATCCCGGTTACGGATTTCTGTCGGAAAACGCTGCGTTCGCCGAAGCCTGCGAAGCGCAAGGCATCGCCTTCATCGGCCCGACGCCTGAACAATTGCGCGTGTTCGGCCTCAAGCACACTGCACGCGCCCTGGCCAAACAGCACGGCGTGCCGATGCTCGAAGGCACCGAGCTGCTCGACAGCCTCGACGCCGCGCTGATCGCTGGCGAACAGGTCGGCTACCCGGTGATGCTGAAAAGCGCCGCCGGCGGTGGCGGCATCGGCATGCGCGTGTGCCGCAGCGCCAGCGAATTGCGCGAATCCTTCGACGCGGTGAAGCGTCTGGGCCAGAACAATTTCAGCGACGCCGGAGTGTTCATCGAAAAGTACATCCAGCGTGCCCGGCACCTGGAAGTGCAGGTGTTTGGCGATGGTCGTGGCGAAGTGATCGCCCTCGGCGTGCGCGACTGCTCGGTGCAGCGACGCAACCAGAAAGTCCTCGAAGAAACCCCGGCGCCGAACCTGCCGGACGGCATGGCCGAAGCACTCTGCGCGGCGGCGATCAAACTGGCGAAAGCGGTGAATTACCGCAGCGCCGGCACCGTCGAATTCGTCTTCGACAGCGAGGCGCAGCGCTTTTATTTCCTCGAAGTGAACACGCGTTTGCAGGTCGAGCACGGCGTCACCGAACAGGTCTGGGGCGTCGATCTGGTGCGCTGGATGGTCGAGCTGGCGGCCGGTGATCTGCCACCGTTGAGCGAGCTGTATCGTGAACTGCAACCCGAAGGCCATGCGATTCAGGCGCGGCTGTACGCGGAAGATCCGGGGCGCGATTTTCAGCCGAGCCCGGGCTTGCTGACGGCGGTGCAATTCCCACCGGCCAACGGTGTGCAGTTGCGCATCGACACTTGGGTCGAGGCCGGTTGCGAGATCCCGCCGTATTTCGATCCGATGATCGCCAAGGTCATCAGCTGGGCGCCGACCCGCGAACAGGCGCGCACCGAGTTGCATCAGGCGCTGGGCGACAGTGTGCTGTATGGGGTGGAAACCAATCGCGATTACCTGCGACAGATTCTCCTCGACACGCCCTTTGCCAGCGGTGAGCCGTGGACCCGTTGTCTCGAGCATCTGGTTTATCGCGCCAACACCTTCGAAGTGCTCAGCGCCGGCACGCAAACCAGCGTGCAGGACTATCCCGGCCGTCTCGGTTACTGGGCCGTCGGCGTACCGCCCTCGGGGCCGATGGACAGCCGCGCGCTGCGCCTGGGCAATCGCCTGCTCGGCAACCCCGAAGGCGCAGCGGCGCTGGAAATCACCATGAGCGGGCCGTTGCTGCGTTTCAATTGCGAGGCGGTCGTGGCGGTGACCGGCGCTGCGCTGACGCTGACCCTCGATGGCGCAAATGTGCCGATGAACACCGCGCTGTTGATCCCGGCCGGCGCCACCTTGCATCTGGGCAGCCTCAGTGGCGCCGGCGCGCGCAGTTACCTGTGCCTGCGCGGTGGCTTGCAGGTGCCGGATTATCTGGGCAGCAAAAGCACCTTCACCCTCGGCCAGTTCGGCGGACACGGCGGTCGTGCGTTGCGTGCCGGCGACGTGCTGCACATACCAGCGCTGAGCGATTGCAGCAGCGGTCAGCAACTGGCCGAACAGCACGTCACCGCTTTACCGGCCGTGCGCCAGATCAGAGTGATCTACGGCCCGCACGGCGCCCCGGAATACTTCACGGAAAACTACATCGACAGGTTTTTCGCCACCGAGTGGGAAGTGCATTTCAACTCCAGCCGTACCGGTGTACGCCTGATCGGGCCGAAGCCGGAATGGGTGCGCGCGGACGGTGGTGAAGCGGGTCTGCATCCGTCGAACATTCATGACAACCCGTATGCGATTGGCGCGGTGGATTTCACTGGCGACATGCCGGTGATCCTCGGCCCGGATGGCCCGAGCCTGGGCGGGTTTGTCTGCCCGGTGACGGTGATCGAAGCGGATTTGTGGCAATTGGGGCAGCTCAAGGCGGGCGATAAAATCCAGTTCATTCCCGTCAATCTCGGCACCGCTCGCAACCTCGCCTTGAAATGGGATGGCCCTTGTGGGAGCGAGCCTGCTCGCGAAGAGGCCATGCCGGTCAACATCGATTTGTCTGCTACACCGCCTTCGCGAGCAGGCTCGCTCCTACAGGGTTTGATGTCGCCTGTGATTCTTGAGCTGGGCCGTGGCGATCAGCGACTGGTTGCGCGGGTGTCTGGCGATACGCATCTGCTGCTGGAGATCGGCGCGCCGGAGCTCGACCTGGTCCTGCGCTTCCGCGCCCACGCCCTGATGCAGGCGCTGGAGGGCAAAAACCTGCACGGCGTAATCGACCTCACCCCCGGCATCCGCTCGCTGCAAGTCCACTATCAGCCCGAGCAACTGCCACTGGCCGATCTGCTCGGGATCATCGCCGGCGAGTGGGACGCGGTGTGCGCCGCCAAGGACCTGCAAGTGCCGTCGCGCATCGTCCACCTGCCGCTGTCGTGGGATGACCCGGCCTGCCAGTTGGCGATCGAAAAATACATGACCACCGTGCGCAAGGACGCGCCGTGGTGCCCGAGCAATCTGGAGTTCATCCGGCGCATCAACGACCTGCCGAACCTCGACGAGGTGCAGCGCACAGTGTTCGATGCAAGCTATCTGGTGATGGGCCTGGGCGACGTTTACCTCGGTGCGCCGGTGGCGACGCCGCTCGATCCGCGCCATCGCCTGGTCACCACCAAATACAACCCGGCGCGTACCTGGACGGCAGAAAACTCGGTGGGCATCGGTGGCGCCTATATGTGCGTGTACGGCATGGAGGGCCCCGGCGGTTATCAGTTCGTCGGGCGCACATTGCAGATGTGGAATCGCTACCGCGAAGTCGCTGCGTTCGACGGTAAACCGTGGCTGCTGCGCTTCTTCGACCAGATCCGTTTCTACCCGGTCAGCGCCGAGGAACTGCTGCGCATTCGTCGCGATTTCCCGCTTGGGCGCTTCGAACTGAACATCGAACACAGTCAGCTCAACCTTGCCGATTACCAGGCGTTCCTGCGTCGTGAAGCGCCGAGCATCGACGCCTTTCGTGCTCGGCAACAAGGCGCCTTCAACGCCGAGCGTGAGCGTTGGATCGCCAGCGGTCAGGCGCATTTCGACAGCGAAGAAGTACTTGCCGAAGCCGTTGAAGACGCGCCGCTGGCCGCCGGCGAACACAGCGTCGACAGCCACATCGCCGGCAATCTCTGGCAGGTGCAGGTCGAGGCTGGCAGCCGGGTTGCCGCAGGTGATGTGCTGGTGATTCTCGAGTCGATGAAGATGGAAATCCCGCTGCTCGCACCGCTTGCCGGGGTGGTCCGCGAGATACGCGTGCAACCCGGGTCGGCGGTGCGCGCCGGCCAACGGGTCGTGGTGCTGGAACTCGACTGAAGTCCATTCTGAACAAGGAACAACTGATGAATCTGCAACTCGATGCCCTGCGCCAGGCCTACCGCAATGGCGACACCACACCGCGGCAATTGCTGCTGCAGCTGCGTGAAAAAGCCGCCGCGCTGAACCCGCATTATCACCTGTTCATCCACCTGCTCAGCGCCGCCGAACTGGAGCCGTACCTTGCCGCCCTCGACGGTCGCGACCTCGACAGCCTGCCGCTGTTTGGCGTGCCGTTCGCGATCAAGGACAACATCGATCTGGCCGGCATCCCGACCACCGCCGCGTGCCCGGAGTTTGCCTACGTGCCGCAGCGCTCGGCGACCATCGTCGAGCAACTGCTGGCGCTGGGCGCGATTCCACTGGGCAAGACCAATCTCGACCAATTCGCCACCGGCCTCAATGGCAGTCGCTCGCCGTATGGCGCCTGCCCGAACAGTGTTTTGCCTGAATTCCCCTCCGGCGGTTCCAGCGCCGGTTCTTCGCTGGCGGTGGCACTGGGCGTGGCGAGTTTTGCCTTGGGCACCGACACCGCCGGCTCCGGCCGAGTGCCGGCTGCGCTGAACAATCTGCTGGGACTGAAGGCGAGCAAAGGCCTGATCTCGACGGCCGGCGTGCTGCCGGCGTGCCGCACGCTGGACTGTGTCACCACGTTTACCGCGACGGCGCGTGAGGCCAGCCAGTTGCTGGCATTGACCGCAAAACTCGATCCGCGTGACGAGTACAGCCGCCGTAACCCGGCGTGGAATGACGGCACGGCGTTCGGCGCGCCAAGGCCATTTCGCTTTGGCGTACCGCGCGCGCAGGACCTCGAATTCTTCGGTTGCGCCGAAGGGCCGCGGTTGTTCGAGAACGCCGTCGAGCGGCTCAAGGCGCTGGGTGGCGAAGCGGTTGAACTCGACCTGTCGCCTTTCCTCGAAGCGGCGCGTTTGCTGTATGACGGGCCGTGGGTTGCCGAGCGTTACAGTGTCGCCGGTGAACTCATGGAGCAGAATCCGCAAGCAGTCCTGCCGGTGATCCGCGCCGTTCTGGCCAAGGCGCCGGCGGTGACCGGCGTGCAGACGTTCCGCGCGCAGTATCGGCTGCAGGCGCTCAAAGCGATCTGCGATCAAGCGCTGGAGAACCTCGACTGCGTGCTGACCCCGACGATCGGGCGCCCGGTGACACTGGCCGAACTCGACGCCGAACCGGTGCTGCGCAACTCCGAACTGGGTTACTACACCAACTTCATGAACCTGCTCGACTACGCCGCCGTCGCCGTACCGAGCGGATTCATGGCCAATGGATTGCCGTGGGGCGTGACGCTGTTTGGCCGCGCGTTTACCGACCAGCACCTGCTGAGCGTGGCGGATGCGTTGCAGCGTCAGCAGGATGCAGACTTGCCGGTGCCAGCCACCGTGGCGCGCAACGATTACGCGCGCATCGTCGTGTGCGGCGCGCACCTGCAAGGGCTGGCATTGAACTGGCAATTGACCCAGCGTGGCGGGCGCTTGCTGGAGTCCACGTTCAGCTCGCCGGACTATCAATTGTTCGCGCTGGCTGGCGGCCCGCCGCTGCGGCCGGGCATGGTGCGGGTCAAGGACGGCGGTGTGGCGATTGCCGTCGAGGTGTGGGAGTTGCCGAGCAGCGAGTTGGGTTCGTTTCTCACCGGGATACCGGCGCCGCTCGGGTTGGGCAAGGTGCAACTGGCGGATGGACGCTGGGAGAGCGGGTTTATCTGTGAGGCGTATGGGTTGGAAGGTGCGGTGGATATCAGCCATTGGGGGGGATGGCGGGCGTATCTGGCTTCTCGGGGCTGATCTGAAAGGTCGCCCTCACCCTGGCCCTCTCCCCCAGGAGAGGGGACTGACCGCGGTGCTTTTCAAATGGTCGCCATTCGCTGATACCAAGGCGAGTTCAGATCTGATAGTCGCCAATCAAGCTCCCTCTCCCTCCGGGAGAGGGCTGGGGTGAGGGCCTGCGATCTAACTGACACACCGCAGAGTCAGATCCCCCACCATTTCCGGCATAAATCCCGCAGTCTTTTCCTGGCCATCCCACTAAAATGCTTGCCATCGGGCCACTGCCAACGGATCTGCCATGCCGCTTCGTTCACCGCTGTACTCGCAACGCTCACTGGTGCTGACCCTGGTCGCGCTGCTCGGCGCCGGCTTCCTCGCCACGTCGTTGCTGAGCTACTACGCCTCGCGGGCGTCGATCCGCGACAACATCGTCAACACCGAACTGCCGCTGACCTCCGACACGGTCTATTCGGAAATCCAGAAGGATCTGGTCCGGCCAATCCTGATTTCCTCGATGATGTCCCGCGACACCTTCATGCGCGACTGGGTGGTCAACGGTGAGCAGAACCCGGAGCAGATGACCCGTTACCTCGACGAGGTCATGACCCATTACGGCGCCTACACAGCGTTTTTCGTCTCCGACAGCACGCACACTTACTACCACGCCAAGGGCGTGCTCAAGCAGGTCAAGGTCGACGAGCCGCGCGACGCCTGGTACTTCCGCGTCCGCGACATGAAAGACCCGTACGAGATCAACGTCGACCCGGATCTGGCCAATAAGGACAACCTGACGTTTTTCATCAACTACAAGGTTTACGACTACCACGATCGCTTCATCGGCGCGGCGGGTGTCGGGCTGACGGTCGACGCGGTGATCAAGCTGATCGACAAGTATCAGCAGCGCTATCAACGCAGTGTGTACTTCGTCGACACCTTCGGGCGTCTGGTCCTGACCGGCGCCGAGGGCGGGCCGCAAGGTGCGCACATCGGCCAGAGCCTCGGCGAGCTGGACAGCATGAAGAGCCTGATCAGCCAGTTGCCGAAACCGCACAGCGGCAGCTATGAATATTCCACCCACGGCCAGGGGCATTTTCTCAACGTGCGGTTTATCCCAGAACTGAACTGGTACCTGTTCGTTGATAAACGTGAAGACGGCGCGTTGAGTGAAATCCGCCAGTCGCTGTACCTCAATCTGCTGATCTGCCTGCTGGTGACCCTGATCGTGCTGGTGCTGCTCAACCGCGTGATCAAACGCTATCAAAACAAAATCCAGGCATTGGCCACTCTCGACAGCCTCACCGGGCTGCCCAATCGCCGCGGCTTCGACATTCTTGCCGCGCAGGCTTTGCACGAAGCCCAGCGTGAGACCAGACCGCTGACGGCGCTGCTGCTCGATCTCGATCACTTCAAGGCGTTGAACGACACCCATGGTCATATGGCCGGCGATCAGGTGTTGCTGGGCTTCGCCCGTGATCTGCAAAGCTGTCTGCGCCACGCCGACATTGTCTGCCGCTGGGGCGGTGAGGAGTTTATCGTGTTGTTGAAGGACACCGACGGCGACACCGGTCAGAACATTGCCGAGAAGATCCGCCAGCACGTCGAGCAACACGAATATGCCTACAACGGCCACAGCCTGAAGCTGACCGTGAGCATCGGCGCCACCACCGTGCAACGCGATGACACCTTGCACAGCCTGCTGTCGCGGGCTGATCATGCGATGTACCGGGCCAAGCACACCGGCCGCAACCGCACCTGCGTGGAAATGCCTCACTCGACTTATGCCTGACGCTATTGCCAAACCCGACCATTGCCCGGCCTGCGGCGCCCGCAACGACTGCAGCCTGGCCGACCCGCGCACGGCTGATCGCGAATGCTGGTGCTACGGCGTGACGATCGACCCAGCGGTGCTCGAGGCGCTGCCGCCTGAGTGGCGCAACCAGTCCTGCCTGTGTCCGCGTTGCGCGCAGGTCGAGGCGCAACTGCAAGCAGCCCGGCGCCCGATCCCGTAAGATGCGCAGCCGTTTAGCCGTTGAATGCTGACCATGCGCGTCGACCGTTTCCTCAGTAACCTGCCCCGCTATAACCGTCAGCAGGTTCGCCTGTTGCTGGTGGAAAAGCGCGTGCGCGTTGACGGAAAACTCGTCAGCGACCCGCACAGCGAGGTGCTGGAATTCAGCCGCGTCGAAGTCGACGACGAAGTCCTGCAAAGCGGCAAACCGGCGCGCTACTTCATGCTGCACAAGCCACCGGGCTGCGTCAGCGCCACCCGCGATCCGCAACATCCGACCGTGCTCGACCTGCTCGACGAATCGGACAAGGCCGACCTGCACATCGCCGGCCGTCTGGACTTCAACACCACCGGTCTGATGCTGATCACCAATGACGGCGCCTGGTCGAGGCGGCTGACCCAACCGCAAACCAAGCTGCCAAAAGTCTATTACGTCGAAACCGAGCAAGAGATTGACGCGCGCTACGCGCAGACCTTTGCCGAGGGCATCTATTTCGCCTTTGAAAACCTGACCACGCAACCGGCGCATCTGCAGCTGCTCGGCCCGCGTTCGGCGCGGCTGAGCATCGTCGAGGGTCGCTATCATCAGGTGAAGCGCATGTTTGGTTTTCTCGACAACAAGGTGCTGCGCCTGCACCGCGAATCGATGGGCGAACTGGCCCTCGATAGCGCGCTAAAACCGGGCGAATACCGCGCTTTGCGCACCGAAGAGATTCATTTGTTTTAACTCAGCGACCGCTCAGCCGAAGTTGTCGAACAATTTACCAACGGCACTTGCGCGATCCGGACTCCCCTGCTTGAATCAGGTCGTCGGCCGAAATGTGACCGATGAGTCACCCAAAACTTCCAAGAAACTTTTTGTCGGTCGCAAGCCCTCAGGGCTGCATTTGAACCGGCAGACTGCCCGCCAATAACAACACCCGTCGACCTGCCTTACCGGATCGACATGGGCCAACACATTCCAGGCGTATGCCTACCTGTCACAAAGCTCGTGCAATCTTCGTTGCGCGCATACCCGCTTGCTTGCCAGGAGTCTTACGACATGAGGCCAGAAATCGCTGTGCTGGATATACAGGGTCAGTATCGGGTTTACACGGAGTTCTATCGCGCAGACGCCGCAGAAAAGACCATCATTCTGGTCAACGGCTCGATGGCCACGACTGCGTCGTTTGCCCAGACGGTGAAAAACCTGCACCCGCAATTCAACGTGGTCTGCTACGACCAGCCTTACGCCGGTCGGTCAAAAGCCCACAACCGTCACGAGAAACATCTGACCAAGGAAGTCGAAGGGCAGATTCTGCTGGAGCTGATCGACCACTTTGCCGCCGAACACGTGCTGTCGTTTTCCTGGGGCGGTGCCGCGACGCTGGTCGCCCTCGCCCAGCAGCCACGACGCATCGAAAGAGCGGTGATCAGCTCATTCTCACCGGTGATCAACGCACACATGCTCGATTACCTCGAGCGCGGCGTCGACTACCTCGGCAATCTCGATCGCGACCGCGTCGGCCATCTGGTCAACAACACCATCGGCAAACACCTTCCATCACTGTTCAAGCGCTTCAACTACCGCCACGTCAGCAGCCTGGCCGAACACGAATACGGGCAGATGCACTTTCACATCAACGATGTACTGCACAGCGACCGCCAGTGCTACTTGAACGCAGCGAAGAAGATCAACGTCCCGGTGCTGTTTCTGAACGGCGAATGGGATGAGTACACCGCCGCCGAGGATGCGCGCCTGTTCGGCAACCATGTGGTGCAGAGCACGTTTACCACCCTGCAAGCCACCGGGCATTTTCTCGACATGGAACACAAAGCCGCGTGCCGCGACAGCCAGAATGCCTTGCTCGGTTTTCTGAAACCGGCACAGCAGGCCAATCGAACGCGCTACTCGTTTGTGCAGGACCAACATGCATTGGCTATTTGAAAGGACGTCAGCGCGGGCAAGGCTGCAGGCTTGAGGTGTTCGTTTCGCACCGTTGCAGCCCTTGCTCGCGACTGACCGGTTTCTGCGTAAAAAGTCTTTGGAAAGAAAAGAAAAACTTCAAATCCGTGGCCGAGTCTGGTACAAAGTCAGCCGCTCTGAGCGGGTATAGTTTAGTGGTAGAACGAAAGCTTCCCAAGCTTTAGATGAGGGTTCGATTCCCTCTACCCGCTCCAACCGAATCTTGTCTTACGTCATGCTTTTTGACGGGGGACGCAGGAATCAAAAAACCGGCCTACAGGGCCGGTTTTTTTGTGTCCGGGATTTGGTGAGGACACTTTCAAGAATCCCCCTCAATCTCGGCGAAACATCCTGCTTCATATAAATCCATTATTCTGTGTTTTATATCGTTTATTAGCGAATAAAATCCGTTAAAAGGGATTTACGCTACACTTCAGAAATCAGACTTCATCGAGAGACCTCGCCATGCTCGAGCTTAAACTCAGCACGCCCGCCGAAATCGTCAAACGTCTATGCAATCGGCTGCGTACAGAACGGCTCGCTCTGGAAATGACCCAGGCTGATGTGGCCGCACGGGCCGGTATCGGAATCAACACCGTGTCCAATCTGGAGTCTGGGCGCAACGTCGGGTTCGAGAATCTGGTGCGCGTTGCGACGGTGCTTGGCCGCGGAAAAGAACTCGAAGACTTGTTCCAGCCCAAAATCGAAACCCTGGACGATATCCTGCGTTACGAAAACAGCGCCAAGCGTCAGCGCATCAAAAGGAAACCTGACAATGCTTGAGAAAGTGGACGTTTATTACGAGGGTTGGGGTGAGCGCTGGCTTTGGGGCTCGCTTGTTTCCACTACAGCCTTGAACGGGCGCCCGCTGATCGTGTTTGAGTACAGCGATGAGGCGAAGAAAAAAGGCCTGGAACTGTCCTCCCTTCGCCTGCCGTTAGCGGGTGGGAAGCTGAGGCGAGATTTTCCATCGCATCAGATGGGTCTCCCCGGCCCGGTCTATGACGCGTTGCCGGATGGTTGGGGCATGCTTCTGATGGATCGCTTGTTCAAGCGTCGCGGCCTCAATGCCGCACGCATCGGCCCCCTGGAGCGTTTGGCCTATGTCGGCGCGAACGCGATGGGCGCCATGTCGTTCGAGCCTGTCGCTCCTGAGTTACGGATACCGGCCACCCATGACTCGATTGAGCTGCTGGCGGCCGAAGTGCGCGAAGTGCTCGACGGCGACGGTGCACAGTTGCTGCAGAAATTATTATTGGTGGGTGGCTCGCCGCAAGGTGCCAGACCCAAGGCGTTGATCTATCGCGATCGCGAAACCGGGACGTTTACCACGGCGACTGTCTCTGGATTCGAAGCCTGGCTGGTGAAATTCCCCGGTCAGGGCGAGCATCCCGAAGTCTGCGCAGTCGAAATGGCCTATTCAGAATGCCTGCGTTTGTGTGGCATCGAGACGCCCGACAGCCGGCACTTTCGCCTGCCTGATGGAATGGCCGCTTTCGCCAGCAGACGCTTCGACCGACAAGACGGTCTGCGCATTCCCATGCAGAGCCTGGCAGCCTTGACCGGAGCCGACTTTCGTTCCCCCGGCGCATTGGATTACGTGAACTTTCTCCGCGCGACCCATCACTGCACTAATGACGTGCGCGAGAAAGCGCTGGCCTTCGAACGAGCGGTATTCAACGTCGCGTTCAACAACCGGGATGATCATCCGAAGAATTTCGCCTACCTCATGACGTCTTCCGGCGAGTGGAAATTGTCGCCTGCCTTCGACGTGACCTTTTGCGAAGGGCCCGGCGGTTATCACCAAATGGACGTCATGGGTGAAGCTTTGGAAATTGGCCGTAAAGAGATGCTGAAGCTTTCGCAGGAAGCGGAGGTATCAATCGATCAAGCGCAGGGTGTGATAGATCGAATATGCGCCGTTGCCAGCCGGTTTTCGGCAATTGCTGGCAAGCTGCTTCCGAACGAGATAACCCCAGAGACCTTGCAAATCATCCAGGGCAGGATCGATAGCAACGTCGCCCTCCTTCGTTGAACCGGCAGGGTCCACCGGCCAGCAATCCGAGTCTGCATGCAGGACATAAGCGAGCCTGCTGAGGGAGGGGTCAGCGGGTCGCAACAATGAACAAGCGTGGAAACGGCAAAAGCACCGAGCCGTCAGCCAATGCTGGATAAGCCTCAGCAACCGCCGCCAGATAGTGCTGCAGATACTGCGCCCGTTCCTCTTCGGTCAACGGGCTCAAAAACGGAATCAACCCGCTCCCCTTGAACCACTCAACAACCCCCGCCGCCCCGCCAGACAACTGATGGTGATAAGTCGTACGCCACACATCCACACGCGCACAGTGCGGTCGCAGCATTGAAAAGTATTCGCTGGCGCTGGCCATGTCGGTACGTTGCCCGGCCGCGCCGGTGAGTTTGCTCGCCCACGGGCCATTGGCGGCGACTTCGCGCATCAGTCGATGTGAGGGTTCGTTGAGATTGTCAGGCATCTGGATCGCCAGACTGCCCCCCGCTGACAGCTTGCTTGCCAGTGTCGGCAGCAACGTCGCGTGATCCGGCACCCATTGCAGCACCGCATTGGCGAAGATCACATCGAACGGGCCTGCATCCGCCCATTCATTAATCTCGGCAACATCGAACTGCACTTGCGGCAAGCGCTGGCGTGCTGCATCGATCATGTCTGCCGAGCTATCGAGACCACGGACCTTGGCTGCAGGAAACCGCTGCACCAGCAACTCCGTGGAGTTACCGGGACCGCAACCGATATCGACCACGGCACGCGCATCAGCCGTGGGAATCGCCGCCAGCAGATCGCGGGCCGGGCGGGTGCGTTCATCTTCGAAAGTGACGTATTGCTTGGCAGACCAGCTCATTGCGTTCTCCTGTCGAGGTGTTCAAATTGCTTTTGACGATACAGGCAGCGTGAAGAGCAATTCCAGTGTGAACGTTGCAAGAGATGCCTGATTGCGCGACCGATCTATAGCGAAACGCTCCATCAAGCGTAATAACCGACAGTTTTTTTCAGATGATCCGAGAACTCATAGATGTCGTCCACTGAGTTGATCGCATGACGAGTCTCGTTTTTTTCTTCATCAAAAATGCCGAGATACTTTTGAGACCGATTGAAATGCAAACGGCAGATCGGTTTGCGATTGTTGTCATCCAGCAAAATACCGAAATAGCTCTGCGTATCGCGCTGAACAATGCGCTTTGCATCAACGACTGATCGGACCAGCGCTCGAACGATGTGGTACCCCTCCAGTTCTTCCAAGGTTGTCAGAACCCTGTCATCCGACTCATCGCGCGGATCTACCGGATCAGTTCCGACAGGAACCGATGGCAAGGACGCCAGCGCTGGCTGAATAGCCCCGCTCATGGCCGATTTGAGCCGATCGTTGATCTGGTCATTCAAGAATTGCACGACAGCTTTTCTGGTCAATTCGTGAAACTGATCTCGCACTTTCTGCGTAATCACGCCGTCATAAACCCGGGAAGCGAAAACCTTTACAAAGTCATCATCTGGCTTGCTGACCTGCGCGGCGAGAACCTTTTTGATTTGGCTGACGTATTTCAACTCACCCGCCGCATTGATGATGGAATCAACGTCAAAGGCCGACTTGGTCAATTTCACCAACTCGGGGACTGAATATTCATCTATGTCCAACAGATCCAATTCAAGGAACGGTTTCTCATCCATTTTGTTGGGCGCGTCCAAATCGGTGAAGAATTTATAGACTTGGCCGTTGGTGAGGATGGAGATTCGAGCACTGGTGACATGGAAATAGCGGAACAACTGTGAAGCATGATTGATATGCAACGACTCACCGATTTTTTTGCACTCAATCAGAATCTGCACCTCCCCCTCTTTCATGATCGCGTAGTCGATCTTCTCGCCCTTCTTAGTGCCGATATCGCAGACGAATTCGGGCGTCACTTCGGTCGGATCAAAAACGTCGTAACCCAAAACCGTACTGATAAAGGGCATGACGAACGCATTTTTCGTCGCCTCTTCCGTCTGGATAGCTGCGCTCTGCAAGCGGACTTTGGCGGCTAGGCTGGCTAACTTTTCGAAGAATTCCATGAGTGGCCTCTTGCGGGTGTCGATCCGTGGAATGAGCTGATGGCAGTTTGACTGCCATTTGATACTAGACCCAAACCTCCACAATGAAAGCCGAGCTAATAAACGAACTGAATTGGCGAGTCCTGACGAGGCATCAAGTGCATGGGAGAAGTTGTAAACAGAATTTTCAGCGCAATGCAGGTGTCTGAATTTCAAGCTCCCAACAAAAGGACTTCATCATGAAATTCGCAAAAATCGCCCAGAAACTCGCCCTGTGGGCCGGTAGCCCGAAGACCTTTATGGGCGCGTTGATCCTGATCGGGTTATGGGGTTTGAGCGGACCGATTTTTGGTTACAACGATACCTGGCAACTGATCATCAACACCTCGACCACGATCATCACGTTCCTGATGGTGTTCCTGATTCAGAACACGCAAAACCGTGACACCGACATCCTGCACCTCAAGCTCGATGAGCTGCTGCGGGTCAACAAGGAAGCGCAGAACGCGATGCTCGGGCTGGAGGCGCTGGACCTCAAGCAGCTTGAGGAATTGCGCAAGCATTACCGCTCGCTGGGTGAAAACCAGGTGTTTGATCTGGAGGGGCTCGGTGACAAGAGCAAGCCAAAGCAGGATTTGAATGAGTGCTGAGCAATCTGCATATTCACACCCCTGTGTGGGAGCGAGCCTGCTCGCGAAAACGGAGTTTCAGGCAATACATGATCGCCTGACACACCGCATTCGCGAGCAGGCTCGCTCCCACAGGGGACGTGTCGCAGGCATAAAAAAACCTTCGACAGTGCCTGTATCAAGCAGGCACTGCGAAGGTTTCAGCGGTACATGCAAGTACTGGCGGGTTTAACGGCTGGCCTGCAATGCGCGGGCCTTCTCCAGATGGCTTTGCAGCTTCGGCAACGTCTCATCGGCAAACGCTTTGATTTCCGGCACGTCGGTGGTCTTTGCCTGTTGCTCGATCTGGGTGATGGCTTCTTCGGTGGCCTTGACCTGACTCGCCGCGTAGGCCTGATCGAAGGTCGCGCCATCCTTGACTTCCGGCATCAGTTCTTTGGCCTTGTCGGCGATCTCTTCGCGGGGCGCGACAGGCAGGTCAAGTTTCCTGGCGATTTTTGCCAGGTGCTGATTGGCCGTGGTGCGGTCGTTGATGACGACGATGGTGTAATCCTTGACCTCTTTGGATTCGGTCTTGCCGTGCGCCAGACGGCTGGCTTCGATGTCGGCCATGCCTTTGGCGGAGGCATCGTTGATGAATTCGGCAGGCGACTGGGCGAACGCACTGCTGGCGCAAAGGCCCAGCACGGTTGCGAAACTGACGGTACGTAAACGGGTGGCCATCCGGCTCATGGTCGCGCCCTCCTTCGTTGAAAATTCAAACGGGCCGTGATTTGCCCGCTGCTTAAATGCACGCGGCGGACCAACGTCCGCCTCAGTTAGGAATGTTTTAACGGTCAAAGGTTTAGAAAAACTGGCCTAGGCGCGACGAACGGTGTGTCTGGCAAACCCGCGTTAAGCCTTGTTCGGCATCAAACCCGGTAGCGCATGCATCAGCGCGTTGATGGCGAAACCGATGAACATCACCCCGCACAGTCGAGTGATCAACAGTTCGTGGCGTTGATAAACACTGCGTACACGATGGGCGCCGACCACGCCGACCAGAATGGCGTAAGCCAGCGCGCCGCCGACGAAACTCAGAGCAATCAGCGCCGGCAGCATTGACCAGTTGAGCAGTTCGGCGCGGCTCGACAGCAGCGCAGTGAACGTCGCCACGGCCACGGGGTAGGCCTTTGGATTGGTCAGGCCGAACACGATGCCGTGCCAGAACGGCTGGCGCGCCGCGCCTTGCGCTTCGTCACTGCTGCGGCGTTGCGCCCGCACTGCGCGCCAGCCGAGCCAGAACAGGTACAGCGCGCTGAGCACGCCGAGCACATCAAACGCCGTGCTGCCGATTTCACGGGCGCCGACAATTGCGATCAACGCCGTGCTGCACCAGACCACATCACCGAGCAAATGCCCACACAGAAACCCCGCCCCGGCCCGCCGCCCATGCGCCGCACCGATGCCGAACACCGCGAGCACGCCCGGTCCCGGGGTGATGCCGTAGATGAAACCCGAGGCCAGCACGGCCATAAGCAACGATGGAGTCATGGGGAACCTGCAAGCGCCAGAACACGTGGCGGCCAGTCTATATCAGCCGCGAGGCGAGGTCGCCGACCGGTTGGAGATCATCAATCAATAACCCCTGTAGTCCTCGGGAACGACATATTGCTCGCCGTCGTAAGTCAGGGTGATGCGGGTCTGTTTCAGTGGGGTCGTGCTGGACACACATTCCTGGCCCGACCGGGTATTTTTCGTCTTGCTGCCACGGGTGGTGACAATCAGGTCGGCCAGGCCATGGTGGCTGGAGGGGCCGATGTCCACGCTGCGTCGAATCTTCTTTTCATAGCCTTCGCAATCCACGAACTCGCCATTGCTCTTGGCAATCACCAGCCCCTCCAGCACCGGCCGCAGCGCATTGCCTTCACGCACGTACAGGGCCAGATCGGTTTTTTCGTAAGGATTGGCCTGGGAGCTGTGCGAAAACTTCGAGCGCAGGCCAAACGCCCGAGTCTCCGGCGCCAGTCGATAACGCGCCGTGTCGATACGCAGGTCGTCAAAGCGCACGGCATCGGAGTTGTACGCCCCCGGCTTGCGGTAGGTGGCGACGGGTTTGGCGCTGCTCGCGTCGACGATCGCCAGATCCAGATCGAACACACCGGCCTCATCGTCACCGGGGTCTGCCAGATACGTCGAGGTCACCGCGATCGCCTGGTTCTGCACCGCAGGCCAGACCTTGCAGCGTGACAGGGACTTGCCGTCGAAGGCCTTGATGTCGCAAGCGGCCTGGGCCTGGAACGCGCAGGCGAGAAAACCAATGGCAATCAGCAGTCTGGTGGGTGGGAGCATGGTTCTTCCTTGATAAATGTCGTGTGAATGCGGGTCGATTACAGACCTTTGAAACCTGGTGGCAGAACGTAAGACTTGCCGTCATAACGCAGGATTGTCGAAACGGGTTTGATAATGCTTCAGCCGCGCACTATCCCTTTCCCTTTCAGCCGTTTCAACCCGTTCGATGCGTGATCAATTATCCAGTGTGAGCAATTCACCCCGGAATCTGGCTTTGCTGCAGCATGACTGGGGTTCGTCCGGGTCGGCAGGATAGCCCGGATTCCAGTCACGTCCATCGTGTGATTGCCCTGCCGTCAGCCAACCGCAGCGGTCAACAATCGCACCACATAAGCCGCACCGTCCTTGTGCCCCAGCACCAGCACGCGAGAACCCTGGAGGGAGGCCGCCTGCGCAGTCCATTCGATCCCGGCCGTGCCTTCGACATCGAACGCTGGGTCCACGGCGCCATCGACCAGAAAGCCTCCTGTCAGCAAGCGTTGTTCGCCGGCCGAGGTCTGTCCGACCGTGACGATTCGCTTGCCGTCGTTATCGTCCAGCGCAAAACCCGCTCGCCAGCCACGCAGGTCCAGTGCTTCGGTTGCCGCGGTGATGACCGGTACACCGGCGTTGAAGTCGGGGTCGAATTGGCCACTTTTCAAGATTCCACTGATGAACGCGTGCTGAACCCCGCCGGCGTCAATCGCCGAACCGATCAAGAGCAAGCGCTCCGCCGATTGCACAATAATGTGGTTCACCGTGCTTTTGAGAGGTGCACCATCCTTTTCGATCAGCAAACGCAACACACCTCCCTCACCAAATTCCGCGACCGCTCCGCTCTGGTCGAACGCCATCACCAAACCCTGGCTGAGGCCTTCGAGCCCGCCGTTCACAAGAATCAGCCCATCGTTCAACTGCGTGACTCCCCGCAGGGTAATGCCAAGCTTGAAGACTTCCAGGTGTTTCCAGCCTTTACCGTCGAACGTGTTGTCATCCTTGCCATCGAGATGGAAACGCGCCAGCAGTCCGTTGCCGTTTCGCGAAGTCATGAACAGCAATCTGTCAGGCTCCGCAAGCTGAGGATCCGATTTTGCCAAAATCAGGCTGCCGCCCGTGGCACCGAGCAGTGAGGTAATGCGCATGGGCACTTCTCGATAACCTGGCTGCGGACCACCGAACTCGACATCGGGCGAGCCGTCAGAATTGAATCGAGCGATGACCTGTTGGTACTCGGTGGTTATGCCGCTTTTCACGCCACACATCCAGATGCGCTCATGCTTGTCGACGAACACCTGCCCGCCCTGCGAGGCCGCATCATCATTGAATTGGCCGGTAAGGAAGCCCGCCGTACCAAAGTTCAGGTCTGGATGACCTTCGGCGTCCAGACGCGCAAGGCCGTAACTGGATTTTCCCTCCGCATCGATGATGGTCGCGCTAACGATAATTTGCCCCGACGGCGTCGTCGCCGCACCTTCGCCTATCGTCCTGCCCTCGCTTGTAAAACGCAGCGTGCACAAACCTGAGGTACCAAAGGTGAGATCCATCTCTCCCGCTGACTGTGCGATTGGGACTTTGTTGTTTGACATGTTGGTGCGCTCCTCGAAAGATCGATTGCGTTCCCGCTGTGCAGGACATTCGATCCGAAGCACTCACGCCCGACAACTGATAGAAGTGACAGTTTTTAAACACCTAATGCAATAGCGCTTAAATCAATAGAATCTAAAAGACTGTTATTTCTTACAGGTTTCACGCTCAGGCAAAGCTGTAACGCTGGGATCCTCTGTTTTCAAGTGAGCAAACCGGTCATGAGTAGCGCGCATCAAGCAGGCGGCCAACCGCGAATGTTGTCGATCGTGTTCCCGTTCGAAGGCAGCAAAACCGCACGCCGCCCGCATCTTTTCGGTACGGGCCAGGCAGGCGGTCTGATCGAGATATGGGACGCCAGGGAAAACTTTCATTATGCGTCGGGTCCGATCGATGCCGACGGACGCTGGACAGTTGATGTGTTTGAAGAACTCTCACCAGGTCCTCATCGAATCCGTGCACGTGTGATCGCCGGAACCACGTCGGACTGGTCTGCCGACCGCGCATTCGAAGTCACCGCCACGGACGACGCGCCTGTGATCGTTTCTCCTGAAGAACACGAGAACGTCAGCGATGTTGTGACGTTTACAGGAACAGTGCCGCGCGAAGGCGGTTACGTCGATATTGTCGATTTGAACAACGGCCGTCACCTCGCCGAAGTGATAGTTGAGGCTGACCGTACCTGGTTCACTCAACTGACCGATATCGACGCTGCGCAACAGCACCGGATCTGCGCCAGTCATCGCTTGAGTGGCATCGCGTCGAACTGGTCCCGCGTGCGCACATTCACCGTGCTTGTGGAAGCACGCGAAGGACTGTTCGACTTCGCCCGCCTTCGCGCCTTTTATCAAAACGCGTTGCGAAAGATCTCCTCGATCTGGCGCTGATCCGCCGCCCGTGGATTGGTCAATCCACAAGCGTCTTTCAAGGCGTTGGCGGCGAGCAGTGGAATATCGCTGAGTCTGGCGCCCAGTTCACGCAGGCCACCGGGTATCTCGACGTCCCTGGCCAGGCTGCGGATCGCGTTGATCGCGGCCTGCGCGCCCTCCTCCGCGCTGAATCCGCGAATATCCGCGCCCATCGCATGGGCGACGTCTCTCAGTCGTTCAGCACACACCTGCGCATTGAACGCCTGCACATGCGGCAGCAGCACGGCATTGCAGACGCCGTGCGGCAAGTCATAGAAGCCGCCCAACTGGTGTGCCATCGCATGGACGAAACCCAGCGAGGCATTGTTGAAGGCCATGCCGGCGAGGAATTGTGCGTAAGCCATGTTTTCCCGTGCGGCGAGGTCGTTGCCATCACGCACGGCCAGGCGCAGGTTGTTGCTGATCAGGCTCATGGCTTTGAGTGCACAGGCATCGGTGATCGGGTTGGCGGCGGTCGAAACGTAGGCTTCGATGGCGTGGGTCAGCGCGTCCATGCCGGTGGCCGCAGTCAGGCCTTTGGGCATGGCGACCATCAGTTGCGGATCGTTGACCGACAACAGCGGCGTGACGTTGCGATCGACGATGGCCATTTTCACGTGGCGCGCTTCATCGGTGATGATGCAGAAGCGGGTCATCTCGCTGGCGGTGCCGGCGGTGGTGTTGATCGCGACCAGCGGCAGTTGCGGCTTTTGCGATTGATCGACGCCTTCGTAGTCGCGGATGTGCCCGCCATTGGTCGCGCAGAGGGCGATGCCTTTGGCGCAGTCGTGGGGCGAACCGCCGCCCAGCGAGACGATGAAATCGCAGTCGCTGGCCTGCAAAAGCGCCAGCCCGGCCTCGACATTGGCGATGCTCGGGTTGGGTTTGGCGCCGTCGAAAATCACCGAGTCGATGTCCTGCATGGCCAGTTTCTCGGCCACCAGAGTGGCGACGCCGGCCTTGGCCAGACCGCTGTCGGTGACGATCAATGCCTTGCCGAAGCCGTAGTTGCGGATCGCGTCCATGGCTTCGTCGAGGCAGCCGCTGCCCATGATGTTGACCGCCGGAATGAAGAAGGTGCTGCTCATCGTGTGTCTCCTGACTGGGCCGGTTCGAGCGCTGCGCTCCGGCGGATGCACACAGGATCGACCGATCGGTCACGACGGATGTTGATCTGGCTCAATGCCCGCTCGTGATAAAGTCGCCGCCCATCTGCCCCTTTGTTTTGAGACGCCTGCGCAATGACTGATTTTCTGAATGTCGACGCCACCCTCGAAGACTGGAACGCCCTGCGCGCCGCGACCGATTTCAACGGTCTGCTGGTGGGCAACGGCGCCAGCCGCGCGGTATGGGACGACTTCGGCTACGACTCGCTGTTCGAAAATGCCCGCACCGTGGAAGAAAAACCCCTGAGCGCCTCGGAATTCGCGGTGTTCGACGCGCTGCAAACGCGCAGTTTCGAGCAGGTACTCGGCGCGCTGAAAACCACCAGCCGGGTCAACAAGGCGCTGGCCGTCAGCTCGGCGGCGCCGCGCAATCGCTATTACGCGATCAAGGAAGCGCTGATCAACACCGTGCACGCCATGCACATCCCGTGGCGGCTGGTGCAGCCGACGACGCTGGCGACGCTCAATGAAGAACTGGCGCGCTATCGCACGGTATTCACCACCAACTACGATTTGCTCAACTACTGGGCGCTGCAACACGACAGCGCCGTGATCGACGATCTGTTCAACGGCCCGAACGCCAGTTTCGACTTGAGCGAAAGCGCCACCGACAAACCGCGTCTGCTTTACCTGCACGGAGGCCTGCATCTGGTGCGTAACCAGGACGGCACGGCGCGCAAGCTGACCTCGACCGAGGGCACGCTGCTCGGCAGTTTCGCCATCAACAACACGCTGAAGACGCTCGATGACGTGCCGCTGTTCGTCAGCGAAGGGCCGAGCGCGGACAAACTCAAGACCATCCGCAGCTCGGATTATCTGTCGTTCTGTTATCAGCAGCTATTGGGCCACGGCGGCAGCCTGTGCATCTTCGGCCATGCCTTGGGTGAGCAGGACGCGCACATCGTCCGCGCGCTGCGTCTGGCCAAACCGGCGAGCGTGGCGATTTCGATTTATCCGCGCAGTGCGGCGTTCGTTCAGCATCAGAAGCGCCATTACAGCAAGCTGTTCGACGGCACCGGTGTCGAGTTGCGCTTCTTCGATGCCAAGAGCCACGCGCTGGGTGATCCGAAGTTGTCGGTGCCGGTCGAGGTTTAGTGGCAACGCCTCTGACGCTTTCGCGAGCAGGCTCGCTTGTATGGTAGGACTTGAAGGGAGGAGGAGGGACAAGGCTCGATTCTGACTGTTAGCGCAGTACAGACCGTGGGAGATTTTCACCCTCCTCCTTTCACCCAAGCGCCGATAAAGAATGCATCTGGCCTAGACCGACGATAGGAACAAGCCTGCGCCTCTGGGTGAACCCTTCAAGTGTTCAAACCTTAGCCCGGAGGATTTCTCATGGCAATGCCCGTCGCTACTACCCAGTCGATTGTCGGGGTTGATGTCGCCAAGGACGAACTGGTGATTTATCACGTCGAATCGGATCGGCTCGAGACAATCTCCAATACCAAAACGGCGATCAAGAAATGGCTCAAAACCGTTGCCAAACCAGTAGCAATCGCCATCGAAGCCACCAATATTTATCACCAGGAGTTTGCCGAGCTCGCGCACGCGGATGGCTGCAGGATCTATATGGTTGGCGGTTATGAACTCAGTCATTACCGCAAAGGCGTGAACGTTCGCGCTAAAACTGATGCGCTGGATGCTCGATTATTGGCCCGGTATCTGACAAACGAAGGGGACCATTTGCGCCCCTGGACGCCGCCGTCCCCCCTGTATTGCCGGCTCATCAGTCTGTTCCGGCGCCGTGCGGCTCTGGTTCAGGCTCGTGTCAGCCTCAAGCAGAGCTGGGAGAATGAGCCGCTGCTCAAAACCGCTTTCAAGAATCAGATAAGCGCCATGCAAAGGCTGGAAACCTTGCTTGAAAAAATGATCCTGACGCAGATAGAGGAAGCCGGTTTGGGCGCGCAGCTCAAGCGCTGCATGAAGGTCGAAGGCATCGGTACGTTGACTGGCGCCCGCTTGCTCGCATCCTTTCAGCGTGGGGACTTCAGAAATGCGGACGCTTTCATCGCCTTTCTAGGCATGGATCTGCGCATAGCGGACTCAGGCAAAAAGAAAGGCCGCCGCTGCCTGACCAAACGAGGCGACCCTGAGGCACGTCGGTTGCTGCACAACGCTGCAATGGCGGCGAGCCGGACCTCGGCGTGGAAAGGGTTTTATGAGGCTATGAGAGGGCGCGGACTGAGCACTACCCAAGCACTGGTCGCACTAGCCCGCAAGCTTGCACGGGTGGTATTTGCTCTGCTGAAAAACCAGAGCGAATACTCACCCAAAGGCGTTTAGGGGCTAGGCATGAACCATAGAATCTCCCACCTTTGGAATGCAGGCACCTGTGGGAGCGAGCCTGCTCGCGAAGCGTTAAAAATCGCCTCATTCCTCGGCACTGTGCACCACCACCAACAACTGCGCCTGAACCTCTCCCACTGACCTGATCCGATGCGGTTTCTGCGCATTGAAATGCAGCGCATCGCCGCGTTCAAGCAGGACTTTCTCGTTCATGAAATCCACTTCCACCTGCCCTTCGTGGACGAACAGAAACTCTTCGCCCACATGCTCCTTGAAAGTCTTGTCAGTGAACTCGCTCGGCGGGTAGATGATGAACGGCAGCAGGCTGCGCTCGCTGACCTGATGCGCCAGCACCGCGTAACCGGGGCTCTGGTCATTGGCGGCCAGTGACTGGCGCTCGTGGCTGCGCACCAGGCTGTAGCTGTCGAGGCTGACGTTGTCTTCGGAAAACAGCTCCTCGACCTTCACGTTAAGTGCCTTGGCCAGTTTCAACGCAGCGGCAATCGACGGCGTATTGAGACCGCGCTCGACTTTCGACAGGTAGCTCTTGGTCATGCCGGATTTTTCGGCCAATGCCTCAAGGGTTACGCCAAGTTTTTTTCGCAACAATTTCAATCGGATAGACATGCGCAACGATTATTCCAGCAAGGAAGCAACGATTCGTGCTTGCCAATGACACTTTGTGTCATATAGCCTCTCTAGTGTCATTTGCTCTCATCCAAAGGACACAACATGGCCAAGACCTTAGCACTACCTAAAGCGCAACTGGTGCAGCAAGCGCTGTCACAGATGCAAAAAAGCCTGGCGGATAATACGTGGACGGACCGGCAAAAGCTGGCCCTCACCTGCCGGATTCTTTTCGAAAACGGTCATGACTCAGGTCTGGCCGGACAAATCACTGCCCGTGGCCCGCAGCCTGGCACCTATTACACTCAGCAACTGGGCCTGGGATTCGACGAAATCACCGCCAGCAATCTGTTGCTGGTCAATGAAGATCTGGAGGTGCTCGAAGGGCACGGCATGGCCAACCCGGCCAACCGTTTCCACAGCTGGGTGTACCGCGCCCGCCCGGATGTGAACTGCATCATCCACACGCACCCGACGCACGTTGCTGCGCTGTCGATGCTGGAAGTGCCGTTGCAGATTTCCCACATGGACCTGTGTCCGTTGTACGACGACTGTGCATTTCTCGAAGGCTGGCCGGGCGTGCCGGTGGGTAACGAAGAAGGCGAACTGATTGCCGGCGCGCTCGGCGATAAACGCGCCATCCTGCTTTCGCATCACGGCCAGTTGTCGACCGGCGCGACGATCGAAGAAGCCTGTGTCATCGCGCAACTGATCGAACGCGCGGCGAAACTGCAATTGCTGGCGATGGCCGCCGGGACGATCAAACCGATCATTCCCGAACTGGGCCGTGAAGCCCATGACTGGGTATCAAAACCCAAACGCCACGCCGCCGCTTTCAACTACTACGCTCGGCAGAACCTGCGCCAACACGCCGATTGCCTGAACTGAAACCTTTTACGGAGAGACTCACATGTCGACCATTCACGGCATCATCGGCTACACCATCACCCCGTTCGGCGCTGGCGGCGAAGGACTGGACCTGCCGGCGCTCGGCCAGTCCATCGATCGTCTGATCGACAGCGGCGTCCACGCCATCGCCCCGCTGGGTAGCACCGGTGAAGGCGCCTACCTCAGCGATGCGGAGTGGAATCAAGTCGCCGAATTCAGTATCAAGCATGTCGGCAAACGAGTGCCGACCGTGGTCAGCGTCTCCGATCTGACCACCGCCAATGCCGTACGCCGCGCACGTTTCGCCGAAGCCCACGGCGCTGATGTGGTGATGGTGCTGCCGGCCTCGTACTGGAAACTCAGCGAAGCGGAAATTCTTGCTCACTACCGTGCAATTGGCGACAGCATCGGCGTGCCGATCATGCTCTACAACAACCCGGCTACCAGTGGCACCGACATGTCGGTCGAGCTGATTCTGCGCATCGTCAAGGGCGTTGAAAACGTCACCATGGTCAAGGAAAGCACCGGCGACATCCAGCGCATGCACAAGCTGCAGATGCTCGGCGAAGGCCAGGTGCCGTTCTACAACGGATGTAATCCGCTGGCGATGGAAGCCTTCGCAGCCGGGGCGAAAGGCTGGTGCACCGCGGCGCCGAACCTGATCCCGCAATTGAACCTTGAGCTGTACGAAGCCGCGCTGGCCGGCGATCTGGATCGCGCCCGGGCGCTGTTTTATCGGCAGTTGCCGTTGCTCGAGTTCATCCTCAAGGGTGGCTTGCCAGCGACGATCAAGGCAGGCTTGCGCCAGACCGGCCTGGAATCGGGCGACCCGCGCTTGCCGGTGTTCGCGCTCAGTACGGCTGGGTGCGAACAGTTGCAGGCGATCCTCAACACCCTGCGCTGACCTCACTGGCACCACAAAGCCCCCTGTAGGAGTGCGCCTGCTCGCGATAGCGGTCTGTCGGTCGACATCTCTATCGAAGCTGATGGCCTCATCGCGAGCAGGCTCGCTCCTACGGGACCGGGTCGAATTCAAAGAACGGGCAAGGTCTTGTCCTTGATCACCTTGGTGGCGCCGTTGCTTTTGACGCTGGCGATGCCTTTATCGCAGGCGGCGTCCGAGGAGTACGCCTCGCTGCTGCCGATGACCTGATGGTTGGCCGCTTTCAGATTGAAGTAGGGATGGCCGTCCTTGGTCGACTTTTTCTCGTAGCGCTCGTCCACCGCGCTGTTGCTCTGCACGGCGGCGATGCCACCGTCGGCACCGGCGCGCGTGGTGTACAGCTCGCTGGTCAGAATCGTTTCGGCATTCGCCGCTTTGAGCACGAACCTGAATTGGCCGTTGCTGCTCTTGCTGACTTCGTACCATCCGGACATGCGTGTTGCTCCTTGTCGATTTAGGCAGAGTGCGCTTCACAGTAAAGACCAGCGCGGGGTATCTGTCGCCTGTTGTGGCCCCATCGCCAGCAGGCCGGCTCACACTGGAAAGCATTCCTGTGGGAGTCAGCCTGCTCGCGAAAGCGCCTGTCCGCTCACTACAAAGTGATTTGCGTGCCGAGCAATCCGAGAAACCCGGCCAGCCATTTCGGGTGCGCGGGCCACGCCGGTGCCGTGGCCAGGTTGCCCTGGACGTGGCCATCGGTGACCGCGATGTCGATGTAGGTACCGCCGGCCAGCCGCACTTCCGGCGCGCAGGCCGGGTACGCGCTGCATTCGCGTCCCTCGAGTATGCCCGCCGCGGCCAGCAGTTGCGCACCGTGACAGACCGCGGCGATCGGTTTGCCGGCGTTGTCGAAGGCGCGCACCAGTTCGAGGACCTTCTCGTTCAGCCGCAGGTATTCCGGCGCCCGTCCGCCGGGAATCAGCAGCGCGTCGTAATCGGCCTCGCTGACTTTGGCGAAGTCGAAATTCAGGGCAAACAGATGGCCGGGTTTTTCGCTGTAGGTCTGATCGCCTTCGAAGTCATGAATGGCCGTCCGCACGGTTTGCCCGGCGGCCTTGTCCGGGCACACGGCATGCACGCTGTGACCGATCATTTGCAGGGCCTGGAACGGCACCATTACTTCGTAGTCTTCGACGTAATCGCCGACCAGCATGAGGATTTTTTTGGCGGGCATGGGGAGTCTCCTGTGAGGAAGGTCTGGGAGTATTCAAGGTAGACCGAATTCCGCAGACAGGTGCCGAGACCGGGTCATCGTTCATCGCGAGCAGGCTCGCTCCCACATTTGGAATGCGTTCCCCCTGTGGGAGCGAGCCTGCTCGCGAAGAGGCCGTCAAACTGTACGGATAAGTCTGTGCCTAGCTGTAACAGCCACAAGGCCATGGTTTATGGCTTTATGAAGCTCTTTCCAGCCACCTCAATTCCGGTCCCCCTCATGTCCTCGCGCGAAAACACCGGCATGGCCCTCGGCCTGCTCGGTGTGGTGATTTTCAGCCTGACCCTGCCTTTCACCCGCATCGTGGTGCAGGAACTGCATCCGCTGCTCAACGGTTTGGGGCGGGCGCTGTTCGCGGCCATCCCGGCGGCGCTGCTGCTGTTGTGGCGTCGCGAGAAGTGGCCAAGCTGGCAACAAGTCAAAGGCCTGAGCCTGGTGATCGCCGGGGTGATTCTGGGTTTTCCGGTGTTGTCGGCGTGGGCCATGCAAACCTTGCCGGCGTCCCACGGTGCGCTGGTCAATGGTTTGCAGCCGCTGTGCGTGGCGCTCTATGCGGCGTGGCTGTCCCACGAGCGCCCATCGAAAGCCTTCTGGGCCTGCGCCGCGTTGGGCAGTGCGCTGGTGCTCGGTTATGCCTTGTACACCGGGGCGGGCAGCATTCAGGCCGGGGATTTGTTGATGCTCGGGGCGATTGCCGTGGGCGGGCTGGGTTACGCCGAGGGCGGCCGCCTGGCCAGAGAGATGGGCGGCTGGCAGGTGATCTGCTGGGCGCTGGTACTGTCGACGCCGCTGCTGATCGGGCCGGTGTTGTATTTGGCCTTGCAACATCAGGGCGCGGTTTCGACCAAGGCCTGGTGGGCGTTTGGGTATGTTGCGCTGTTTTCGCAGTTTCTCGGGTTTTTCGCCTGGTACGCCGGGCTGGCCATGGGCGGCATTGCCCGGGTCAGTCAGATTCAGTTGTTGCAGATCTTCTTCACTATTGCCTTTTCGGCGCTGTTCTTTGGCGAACACGTTGAGCCGATCACCTGGGTGTTTGCCTGCGGCGTGATTGCTACCGTCATGCTCGGGCGCAAGACTGCAGTCAAATCAAATGTGGGAGCGAGCCTGCTCGCGAAGGGGTCGTAACAGCCAGCATCATCGTCGACTGTCAGTCCGCTTTCGCGAGCAGGCTCGCTCCTACAGGGTCAGCGTCAGGCCAGGTAACCGTCGGCGCGCAGCAGGGTTTCCAGGCAGTGCTCGCTGATGTGGTAGAAGTCTTTCAACTCCTGAATCTTCAGCAACAACTGCGCCGGGTTCACTGGCTCGGCGCGTTTCACCGCCAGGATCATCTTGTTCTTGTTGGTGTGTTCCAGCGAGATGAACTCGAACACTTTGGTCTCGTAACCGCAGGCTTCGAGGAACAACGCACGCAGGCTGTCGGTGACCATTTCCGCTTGCTGGCCCAGGTGCAAACCGTATTGCAGCATCGGTTTGAGCAGCGCCGGGCTCTGGATCTGCAGGCGGATCTGCTTGTGGCAGCACGGCGAGCACATGATGATCGACGCACCCGAGCGGATGCCGGTATGGATCGCATAATCGGTGGCGATGTCGCAGGCATGCAGGGCGATCATCACGTCCAGCTCGCTCGGTGCGACGCTGCGCACGTCACCGCACTTGAACACCAGCCCCGGATGCTCCAGCTTGGCCGCCGCGGCATTGCACAGGTTGACCATCTCCTCGCGCAACTCGACGCCGGTGACCTCGCCTTCGGCTTTCAGGGTATTGCGCAGGTAATCGTGAATCGCGAATGTCAGATAGCCCTTGCCCGAACCAAAGTCCGCCACCCGCACTGGCTTGTCCAGCGCCAGCGGTGACGAGGTCAGCGCGTGGCTGAACACTTCGATGAACTTGTTGATCTGCTTCCACTTGCGCGACATCGCCGGGATCAGCTCGTGCTGGGCATTGGTCACGCCGAGGTCTTTGAGAAACGGCCGGCTCAGTTCGAGAAAACGGTTTTTCTCGCGGTTATGTTCGGCCGACGGCGCCTCGCGCAATTGCTGAGGTTTGCTCTTGAACAGCGAAGACTTGCCCTTTTTGCTGTATTCCAGCTGGGCTTCGTCACTCAGCGCCAGCAAATGCGCATTTTTGAACGCGGTCGGCAACAGCCCGGCAATCGCCGCTACGCCTTCAGTCAGGGGCAGGTTCTTGGTGATGTCGCGGGTCTTGTAGCGGTAGACGAAGGACAGGTTCGGCTGCGCCTTGACCGTCACCGGTTTGATGATCACCCGCTGCAGATCCGCCTCGTCACCGACGTACTTGGCCAGCACCAGTTTGATGAAGCCGTTCTGTTCGAGGCTGGTTTGCAGCAGCTCGATGAACTGGGCGTGGTGGTCGGGCGCCGGCTTTGTGGACGGCGCGGATGGGGCGGTGACGGACATGAAAAAGCAGCCTCGGAAGGGCGAAATCGGGAATGGCGGGTATTTTAGGGGGGATGGAGGTTGGGGACACGTGCTTATTTGCTGAACGGTTGGTTTCCACAGTTAAAAAGCTACCCTCACCCCAGCCCTCTCCCAGAGGGAGAGGGGGCCGACCGCGTTGTTCCAGCGAGTTGCACCGACCTGAAATACCGAGTTGAACTCAGGTCTCGAAAAGCACAAATATCGGCTCCCTCTCCCTCTGGGAGTGTATGTACCGGAGACATGGTGGACACATGTTCGGAGACATAGTGGACGGTTTTAGATCTTCTTACCTGCCGTCACGATCTGCAAGTTCAAGTCGATTCGGGCGATACGATGTCCACTCCAGTAGACATCGTGGATGCCGTCCTCCGTCGTCTCCCTGATCGCTATGCACCTGCCATAAAAAGCCTTTCCGATCTTGTATTCCCGATTCCTCCAGAAGATTTCGCCTCCCACCTGTACCTTCCTGACCACATCTGCGTCGTTGTACTCCGGTTCCGCCGGTCGCTCCTGATATTCCCGTGGGCTGCCACTGTAACGAGCCGCCGGCACCGCCATGCCCAGCGCCTGATGAGGGCGTTTCTGGTTGTAGATGTCGCGCCAGGTATCAAACGCCCGTTGTGCGTCGTCGAGATCGGTGAAAAACCGGCCTTGCAGGACTTCATTTTTCAGGCTGCGGTGGAAGCGCTCCAGTTTTCCCTGAGTCTGCGGATGATAAGGCCGGGAGTGACCGACCTTAATGCCTTGGCTCATCAGCCAGACTTCCAGCGCAGTATAAACGCCAGTCTGATCGCCCCATGGCGAGCCGTTGTCCATCGTCATGCGCAACGGCAGACCGTAGCGTCGAAACGTCCGGATTAGATGGTCTTGTACAGTTTGGCGCTGCTCATTGGCACATGCGGCAATGCACAGCGAAAAGCGTGAGTGGTCGTCCAGTATTGTGAATGGATGGCAGCGTCCGTGGCTCAGACTGAAATGTCCCTTGAAGTCGATCTGCCATAGATCGTTAGGCGCTTCGTGCTCAAAGCGGATAAATGGTTTGATCTCGGTAGCCTTTGGATCAACACGCGAATGACGCTGCAAAACCGCATGCACAGTGCTGACAGAGGGCATCACAGCGCCTTCATCTTCCAGCACGCGCTTGAGCTTGCGGGCACCCCAGGCGTCGTATTGCTGACTCATGGTCAGAATCTGCTGCTCAACCTCATCAGCACAACGTTTCGGTGATGTTTTCGGTCGACGGGACTGATCGTGCAACCCCTCTACACCTGATATTTCAAACCTGTTGAGCCATTTGTAGGCAGTACTTGGGCTGATATTGAATCGACGGCAAAGCTGCCGAACATTCGCTCCTTCTTGCCGAGCCAAATGCACAAACTCTGTACGAAGTTGCATGGTGGATGCCTCTTGCCAGGACACAGGTCATCTCCTTGATGATGAGCAATGTGCCTATTAAAAAGTGTCCACCATGTCTCCGAACACCTGTCCACCATGTGTCCGGTACATACAGGGAGAGGGCTGGGGTGAGGGGCTTTTCAGCCCAACACCACCAACCGATTCGGCAACTCATTCCTCACCTGCGTCACCGGCACATGCACTTTCAACAATTCGCCACACGCCTCGATACAGGTAACAAACCCCTCCAGCGTACGCCCCTGCCGCACCTGCTCGGTAAACGCCGAAACAATCGCATCCCAGTTCTTGTTGTCCAGACGCCGGGAGATCCCCTCATCCACCAGAATCTCCACATACCGCTCAGCCTCGCAGACAAAAATCAGCATGCCGGTGCTGCCCACGGTGTGGTGCAGATTCTGTTCAAGAAACTGCCGCCGCGCCAGATTCGAAGCGCGCCAGTGGCGCACGCGACGCGGGACCAGATGGGTGGTGATCTTGGGCAGGCGGAACAGCAGGCACAGCACAATGAACAAGCCCCATTGCACCATCAGCAGACTGCGCAGGGTCAGCCAGCCGGTCAGGTAATGCACGACGCCCGGCAGCACCAGCGCCAGCAGGCTGGCCCAGAGCAGCGGGATGTACGCATAGTCGTCGGCGCGCGCAGCCAGCACCGTGACCAGTTCGGCGTCGGTGTCGCGTTCGACCCGGGCGATCGCCTCGGCGACTTTGCGTTGTTCGTGTTCAGTCAGTAATGCCATTCGAAAAATGCCTGCTCGTTATTGTTCTGTGTTCACCAGCCGCCGGACGAACCACCGCCGCCGAAACTGCCCCCGCCGCCGCTGAAGCCACCTCCGCCGCCACCGCCCCCGCCGAATCCACCGCCACCCAAGCCGCCCCCGCCTCCGGAGCCGCCACGGCCGGCGGGCAGGATACCGAGCATCTGGCAGACAAACACCGTCAGGATGAACAACATCACCAAAAACATGAACAGCGCCGGATGCCGCGAGATGAAATCATCGGCCGGGTCGCCGCTGGATTCGTACACCGTCGATGGCTCGTCGAGCGGGTTGCCGCCCAGCACCACCAGCATCGCCGCCACCCCGTCGCTGATGCCTTTGCTGAAGTTGCCAGCCTTGAACGCAGGCGTGATGACCTGGTGAATGATCACTGAAGCCTGCGCATCGGTCAGCCGGTCTTCCAGCCCGTAACCGACCTCAATGCGCAGCTTGCGCTCGTCACGGGCGACGATCAGCAGTGCGCCATTGTTCTTGTCCTTCTGGCCAATACCCCAATGCCGGCCCAGTTGAACGCCGAAATCTTCGATGGTGGTGCCCTGCAGGTCGGGCAGCGTGACCACCACCAACTGCTCGCCGGTCGCCTGTTCGTGGGCCTGCAATTGCTGGCTCAGTTGCGCACGTAGCGACGGCTCAAGCATCTGCGCCTGATCGACCACACGCCCGCTCAGCGCCGGGAACGTCAATTCGGCCTGGGCGCTGACGGCAAACAGCCAGAGCATCAGCACCAGGCCCGTTTTCAACACGCGCATGCACAACCTCATCGCCAACACCGATTCAGAACTTCACTTCCGGGGCTTTTTCCGCGCCGGGCGTGGTGGCTTCGAAGGTTTCGCGCATCGGCAGGTCGCTGTACATCACGCTGTGCCACAGACGCCCGGGGAAGGTGCGGATCTCGGTGTTGTATTTCTGCACCGCCAGAATGAAATCGCGGCGCGCCACGGCGATGCGGTTTTCCGTGCCCTCAAGTTGCGATTGCAGGGCGAGGAAATTCTGGTTGGCCTTCAGGTCCGGATAGCGCTCGGAGACCACCATCAGGCGACTCAGTGCGCCGGTCAGCTGATCCTGCGCCTGCTGGAACTGCTTGAGTTTCGCTGGGTCGTCAAGGGTGCTGGCATCGACCTGGATCGACGTAGCCTTGGCCCGCGCTTCGATCACGGTGGTCAGGGTTTCCTGTTCATGGGCGGCGTAGCCTTTGACGGTTTCCACCAGATTGGGGATCAGGTCGGCGCGGCGCTGGTACTGGTTCTGCACCTGACCCCAGGCGGCTTTGGCCTGTTCGTCGAGGGTCGGGATATTATTGATGCCGCACGCGGTCAAGAAGGTAGCCAGCACCAGCAGCGTGGCCACTTGCAAACGTGAACGGTAGGTCGGGTTGATCGTCATTGCGGTGATGCTCCTTGGATTAAAAACCGCGCGCTGAACATTCCGGCACGGCGGTTGGGGCATAATCGGCCCCGCCACTGGATTGCGACGGGCTTATGGGCTAAAAAGTGCCCTTCGCGTTCACGCTGCCGCTGTCGGCTGTGGTTTTTTGGCTCTGAATATTCGAGCCGGCACCCGAACAACAATAGTCGCTCCTTACATTTTGGCTGGCCGGTGTTTCATCACCGCTTGGGCCCTTGAGAAAAAACATTCATGAAGAAGCTGTGTTTGCTGGGCCTGTTCGTCAGCCTGGCCAGTCATCAGGTACTGGCCGCCACGACTGCGGTCCCTCTGGAAAACAAGGACGCGTTCATCAGCAACCTGATGGGCCAGATGACCCTCGATGAGAAGATCGGCCAGTTGCGCCTGATCAGCATCGGCCCGGAAATGCCTCGCGAGCTGATCCGCAAAGAGATCGCCGCCGGCAACATCGGTGGCACCTTCAACTCGATCACCCGTGCGGAAAACCGGCCGATGCAGGACGCCGCCATGCGCAGCCGCCTGAAGATTCCGATGTTTTTCGCGTACGACGTAATCCACGGTCACCGTACGATTTTCCCGATTCCGCTGGCCCTCGCCTCGAGCTGGGACATGGACGCCATCGGCCAGTCCGGTCGCGTGGCGGCGAAGGAAGCCGCTGCCGACAGCCTCGACATCACCTTTGCGCCGATGGTCGACATTTCCCGCGACCCGCGCTGGGGCCGCAGCTCCGAAGGTTTCGGTGAAGACACCTACCTGACCTCGCGCATTGCCGGGGTCATGGTCCGCGCCTATCAGGGCGCCACTCCGAGCGCCGCCGACAGCATCATGGCCAGCGTCAAGCACTTCGCCCTGTACGGCGCGGTCGAGGGCGGTCGCGACTACAACACCGTCGACATGAGCCCGGTGAAGATGTACCAGGACTACCTGCCGCCGTACCGCGCTGCGATCGATGCCGGCGCCGGTGGGGTGATGGTCGCGTTGAACTCGATCAACGGTATTCCAGCCACGGCCAATACCTGGTTGATGAACGATCTGCTGCGCAAGGACTGGGGCTTCAAGGGCCTGGCAGTCAGCGACCACGGGGCGATTTTCGAGCTGATCAAACACGGCGTCGCTCGCGACGGTCGTGAAGCAGCGAAACTGGCGATCAAGGCCGGTATCGACATGAGCATGAACGACACCCTGTACGGCAAGGAACTGCCGGGGCTGCTCAAGTCCGGCGACATCGAACAGAAAGACATCGACAACGCGGTGCGTGAAGTACTCGCCGCCAAATACGACATGGGCCTGTTCAAGGACCCGTACCTGCGCATCGGCAAGGCCGAGGATGATCCGGCCGACACCTACGCCGAAAGCCGTCTGCACCGTGCCGAGGCTCGCGAAGTCGCGCGTCGTAGCCTGGTGTTGCTGAAGAACCAGAATGAAACCCTGCCGCTGAAGAAAACCGCGAAAGTCGCGCTGGTCGGCCCGCTGGCCAAAGCGCCGATCGACATGATGGGCAGTTGGGCCGCCGCCGGTCGTCCGGCGCAATCGGTGACGCTGTTCGACGGCATGAGCGCGGTGATCGGCGACAAATCGAAGCTCGTTTACGCTCGTGGCGCCAACATCACTGGCGACAAGAAGGTCCTCGACTACCTGAACTTCCTCAACTTCGATGCGCCGGAAGTGGTCGATGATCCGCGCCCGGCCAGCGTGCTGATCGACGAAGCGGTGAAAGCCGCCAAAGACGCTGACGTTGTTGTCGCGGCAGTCGGCGAATCCCGTGGCATGTCCCACGAATCCTCGAGCCGCACTGACTTGAACATTCCGCAAACCCAGCGCGAGCTGATCCGCGCGCTGAAAGCCACCGGCAAACCGCTGGTGCTGGTGCTGATGAACGGCCGCCCGCTGACCATTCTCGAAGAGAACCAGTCGGCTGACGCGATTCTGGAAACCTGGTTCAGCGGCACCGAGGGTGGCAATGCGATTGCCGACGTACTGTTCGGTGACTACAACCCGTCGGGCAAACTGCCGGTGACCTTCCCGCGCTCCGTCGGGCAGATTCCGACCTACTACAACCACCTGAGCATTGGCCGGCCGTTCACCCCGGGCAAGCCGGGCAACTACACCTCGCAGTATTTCGATGACACCACCGGGCCGCTGTTCCCGTTCGGTTATGGCTTGAGTTACACCACCTTCGCCCTGAGCGACATGGCCTTGTCGTCGACCACACTGAATGCCACCGGCAAGCTCGACGCCAGCGTGATGGTCAAGAACACCGGCAAGCGTGACGGCGAAACCGTGGTGCAGCTGTACATTCAGGACGTCACCGGCTCGATGATCCGCCCGGTGAAAGAACTGAAGAACTTCCAGAAAATCATGCTCAAGGCCGGCGAACAGAAAGTCGTGCACTTCACCATCACTGAGGATGACCTGAAGTTCTACAACGCCCAGCTCAAGTACGCGGCAGAACCGGGCAAGTTCAACGTACAGATCGGCCTGGATTCGCAGAGCGTGACGCAACAAAGCTTCGAATTGCTCTAATTTTTTCAGGTAACACATAAACCTGTGGGAGCTGGCTTGCCAGCGATGGCGGCTTAACAGTCAACTGATCTGTTGAATGTGATGGCCTCATCGCTGGCAAGCCAGCTCCCACAGTGTTTTTTGGGTGTGCCCGCTAGCCGCGTCTATCGAGGATGTTCACCACCAGCCGATCCACCCAGCCCCACACCCGCTGCTTGACCCGCCGCCACAACGGCCGGCGCTGCCACTCCTCGAGGCTGACCAACTGACTCAGCCCGAAATCCCTGACAAAACTCGCCTCTACCGCTGCCGTCAACGACGGATCCAGCGCTTCCAGATTCGCCTCCAGATTGAAGCGCAGGTTCCAGTGATCGAAGTTGCACGAACCGATGCTCACCCATTCGTCCACCAGCACCATTTTCAGATGCAAAAAGCACGGCTGGTATTCGAAGATCTGCACGCCGGCCTTGAGCAGTCGCGGATAGTAGCGATGCCCGGCGTAGCGCACGGACGGGTGATCGGTGCGCGGCCCGGTCAGCAGCAACCGCACGTCGACGCCGCGCGCAGCCGCCTTGCGCAGCGAGCGGCGGATTTTCCAGGTCGGCAGGAAATACGGCGTGGCCATCCAGATACGTTTCTGCCCGCTGTTCAGCGCGCGAAACAACGATTGCAGAATGTCGCGATGCTGGCGGGCATCGGCATAAGCCACGCGGCCCATACCCTCACCCTTGTCCGGCACACGCGGCAAACGCGGCAGGCCAAAATGTGCCGCCGGACGCCAGGCGCGGCGGTAGCGGTTGGCGATCCACTGGCGGTCGAACAGCAATTGCCAGTCGATCACCAGCGGGCCGCTGATCTGCACCATCACTTCGTGCCACTCGCTGGTGTCCTCGCCCGGGGTCCAGAACTCATCAGTGACACCGGTGCCGCCGACCACCGCCAGACATTGATCGACCAGCAGCAGTTTGCGGTGATCACGATAGAAATTGCCAACCCAGCGCCGCCAGCTCAAGCGGTTATAGAACCGCAGTTCAACCCCGGCAGCGGTCAGGCGCTGACGCAAGTGCAAGGTAAACGCGAGGCTGCCGTAATCATCGAACAGGCAGCGCACGCGCACACCGCGCTCGGCGGCCGCCACCAGCGCCTGGACGATGGTGTCGGCGCAGGCGCCGGCCTCGACCAGATACAGTTCCAGTTCGATCTGTTCTTTGGCGGCGGCGATGTGCTCGAGCATCCGCGGAAAGAATTGCGGGCCATCGATCAACAGCTCGAAGCGGTTGCCGTCGCGCCAGGGAAACACTGCGCCGCGCATGTCAGCGCGCCGTGAAGATCAGCACCGCACCGACCGGTACCGACAGGCTGATAGCCGACAGATCGGCAAGCTTGCGCAGACTTTCCAGCCCCGGCGCGAGGTCGAAATCCGCGGCGTTGATCACCAGCGGCTCCAGCGTCACCACTTGAAAGCGTCGGTCATCGAGGCGTGTCGCCAGCAGCTCGGCGGGATATTCGTGTTGCTTGCCATGCAGCTTGACGGTCAGCGGCAGGCGCAATTCCAGCTGCGCGCCGGGGGCCAGATCGTTGATCGGGCGCAGGTCGATCTGCGTGGTGATCGTCGCTTCGGGGAACTGCTCGATCTGGAACAACTCCTTGCGCATACGCTCATCGCGCAGCGGAATGCCGCTGTTGATCGACTCCAGTTCGACTTCGACTTCGGCCCGTCCGTTGGGATCGACCTTGCCGTGCAGCACCAGAAAGCGCTGCACTTCGGAAACGCTGGCGTTCTTGGTGCTGACGAACGACAGCCGCGACGACTCGCCGTCCAGATACCAATTGGCTTGAGCCGGCAATGCGGCGGCTGCCAGCAGCAGGCTAGAAAGGGTTGTGTACAGGGAGCGGTTGAACATTGAGCACTCGTGGGGGCGATAAACCTGAGCCGAACATTAACCGCCCGCCGAGTTATTGCAAACTGAAGATCACCACAGATGCCTGCACTGATGAGACCCTTGTGGGAGCTGGCTTGCTAGCGATAGCGTCGTCACAGGCAAAATTTTCGCTGGCTGATCCACTGCAATCGCTGGCAAGCCAGCTCCCACATGATCTCCATTCACAGGGAATCGAGTGTGGTCAGGGATTGAGGCGGCAGCCGTGGCGTTCGCTCAGCCACTGCGCGCTATTGCTGCGGCCCATGCCGCTGACGGTGATGGTTTTGCTGGCCGGGTCATCGGTGAACTGGCTGATCGGCAGCCACTGTTTTATATAGCCACGGCAGTATTGCGCGTCGTTGTTCATCACATAACGGCACGAGCAATATTCCTTGGCGGTGTAGGCGCTGATGATGTCCGGGAAAGCCCATAGATTTTCGCGCTCGTAAGCCATCCAGCCGAGCAGCATGGCCAGCAGCAACACCAACAAGCGCTTCATGGCTGCACCGCCTTGAGCACGCGCGAGAGCAGTTCGTTGTGGCGGTAACCACCGTCGCGATCATCGGCGTAGCGCACAATGACCAGTTTCTGGCTGGGAATCACGTACAGCGCCTGGCCCCAATGGCCGAGCGCGGCGAAGGTGTCGGGCGGCGCGGCGGGCCATGGCGATAGCGCACCGTCCACCGCGCGGTTAAGCCACCAATGGCCGCCGGGCACGGCTTCGTCCTGACCGACCTTGTAGCCGGCGAAGGGTTCGCGGTTAAACGCGACCCAATCCTGGGGCAGCAATTGCCGATCCTGCCAGCGCCCGTCGCGCACCATCAACAGCCCGACCCGCGCCAGATCCCGCGCGGTGAGATAGGCGTAGGACGAGGCGACGAACGTGCCGCTGGCATCGGTTTCCCAGACGGCGTGACGAATGCCCAGCGGTCCGAACAATGCCGTCCACGGGTAATCGGCATAACGCTGCGGGCCGAGCATGCCTTTCAGCGCGGCGGCGAGCAGGTTGCTGTCGCCGCTGGAATAACGAAACGCCTGACCCGGTTCAGCGTAGCTCGGATGATCAGCGGCGAACGCGGCCATGTCGCGATGACCGCGGGTATAGAGCATCGCCACTACCGAGGATTTCAGCGGGGCGTATTCGTAGTCTTCCTGCCAGTCGATGCCCGAGGCCCAGTGCAGCAGGTCGGCGATTTTGATCCCGGAGTGGTTTGCCAATGGCGGGTAAAACTGCGCGGCCGGGTCGTAGAGCTTGAACAGGCCTTCGCCATACGCCACGCCGAGCACGGTGGCCATCAGGCTTTTGCTGATCGACCAGGTCAGGTGTGCGGTTTGCGCGGTGGTCGGGCCGGCGTAGCGTTCGTAAATGATCTGGCCGTCGCGGATGATCAACAAGGCGTCGGTGCGTATGCCTTGGCGGGTGCTGTCGTCACGCGGCGGGAAGGCGTAGGTTTCCAGCGCCTCTACGGCTGGGCCGGTGATCTGCCGGGCAGTTGACCATTGCTCGCCGGGCCATTGTTCGGCGCGGGCGGTGAAGCTGATGAGCAGCAGGAACAGGGACAGACCTTTGAACATGGTCGAGGCTCTGGGAAATGAACCTGCTGAGACTAGTTGGGGTTTATGACAGATGTGTGGTGCTCTTGCGGCCGCCTTCGCGAGCAGGCTCGCTCCCACAATTCGACCGTGTTTCAACTGAACAAACGCGGTTCCCTGTGGGAGCGAGCCTGCTCGCGAAGAGGCCAGTCAGATCGCCGCCAATGCCTTGGCCAACCGCTTCGCCCGAGCCCCCGCCGCCAATTGCATCACGCCCTTGTCCCGCTGCCACATTTGCGCCCACTCCACCGGGCCAGCCGCCAGCGCCTGTTCCACCTCCCCCGCCAGCGCCTCAAACTGCGCAAACAACCCGCCCAGCAACACATGCCCGGCCGGATTATCCGGCGCTTGCCGGCTCGCTTCGGCACACCCAGCCAACAGTGCCAGCAAACGCAATTGCAGGGTCTGCGGCCAGTCGCTGTGCTGGCCGACGCCGTACAGCCACGCGGTCATCGCGCTCAGCACGTAGACGTCTTCAAGGGTGCGAAACGGTTTGACGTACGCGTCCCAGCCATCGCCGGCGAGCAGTTCGCACAGCGCGCCGTCCAGGTGCAGGCGACCGTGGCTGATGTCTGGCATCAACGGCAGTGCCGGCAGTTTTTCCACGCTCACGCCGGGCTCGCCGGGGTAGACCACCGCCAACGTCAGGCGCGGCGTTTCGCCGGGTTGTTCGCTGCGCGCGGCCACCAATAGCCAGTCAGCCGCATCGCCGGCCGTGACGAAATCCTTGCGCCCGCTCAGGCGCAAACCGTTCAGACGCGTTTGCATATCCGCCGGGCGCAGGCTGCGCTGTTCGGTGGCGCACAACGCGCCGAGGCTCAATGGCGCGCTCGGCCAGAGCATGCGCAGCGCCGCTTGATAGCCGACCAGAAAGGCCAGCCCCGGCGTCGCCATGCGCCGCCCACCCGCGACCGCCAGTTCAAACGGCGAGACAGTGCCCAGCGTCTGCAACAGCGTCGCGAAACCCTCCGCGAGGTCGGCGACGACGGGCAAGCGCTCACTACGTTGCAGCAGATCTGACCAGGGCACGGGCGTCTCCTTGTGGGCTGTCATATAAGCATCACCGAACGTTCATGGCGATGACACCGGGGCTACATAGCCTGACTTTGCACAACACGGCTGCATAAAGAAAGTCGATCGGCTGCAACCCACGACGGGTTCAAGGCCCGTACGGAGATTCACATGACGCAAATCGCCCGCATCAGCGACACCGGCAATGAACGCCGCCTGCAAGCCGAACGCCTGGTCGGCGCCGAAGCCTTGCAGCAAGCCCAGGCCCTGCGCTTCGCCGTTTTCAGCGGCGAGTTCAACGCCAAATTGAAAGGCGCTGAACTGGGTCTGGACATGGATGACTATGATGTTCACTGCAGCCACATCGGCGTGCGTGACCTGAACACCGGGCGTCTGGTGGCGACGACCCGTTTGCTCGATCACACCGCTGCCAGCAGCCTGGGCAAATTTTACAGCGAAGAAGAATTCAGCCTGCACGGTCTTGCGCATCTGCAAGGCCCGATTCTGGAAATCGGTCGCACCTGCGTCGATCCGGCCTACCGCAACGGCGGGACCATCGCCGTGCTCTGGGGCGAACTGGCCGAAGTGCTGAATCAGGGCGGCTACAGCTACCTGATGGGTTGCGCGAGCATTCCGATGCAGGACGGCGGCATTCAGGCCCACGCGATCATGCAGCGCCTGCGCGAACGTTATCTGTGCACCGAACACTTGCGCGCCGAGCCGAAAAATCCGCTGCCGACCCTGGATATCCCTTCCAACGTGATCGCGGAAATGCCGCCGCTGCTCAAGGCCTACATGCGCCTGGGCGCGAAGATTTGCGGCGAGCCGTGCTGGGACGAAGATTTCCAGGTCGCCGACGTGTTCATCCTGCTCAAGCGCGACGAACTCTGCCCGCGCTACGCCAAACACTTCAAGGCGGCCGTGTGATGAGCCGGTTGCGGGTGTACGCGCGAATCGCGCGGGTGCTGCTGGTGGTCTCGCTGGGCTTGAGCATGGCCGGCGTATTCGGGGTATTCGAGCGCATCGGCCTGGCGCATTCGATGGAGCGGCGCCAGCGCTGGTCGCGCTTTTTCATGGCGCGCCTGAGCAACGCCCTGCCCTTTCGCGTAAGCGTGCACGGCGAACTGCCGAAGCAGCCGATGCTGTGGGTCAGCAATCATGTGTCCTGGACCGATATTCCGCTGCTGGGCATGCTCACGCCGCTGTCGTTTCTGTCCAAGGCCGAAGTGCGCACCTGGCCGGTCGCGGGTTGGCTCGCGGCGAAGGCCGGCAGCCTGTTCATCCGCCGCGGCTCGGGCGACAGCCAGTTGATCCGCAAACAGATGACCCGCCATCTGCAAAGCGAACACGCCTTGCTGATGTTCCCCGAAGGCACCACCACCGACGGCCGCTCGCTGCGCACTTTTCACGGTCGCTTGCTGGCGGCGGCGATTGATTCGCAAGTGATGCTGCAACCGGTCGCGATTCGTTACCTGCGCCATGGCGAAGTCGATACCTTGGCGCCGTTCATTGGCGACGACGATTTGCTCTCGCACCTGATGCGCCTGTTCAGCAATGACTGCGGCGATGTCGAGGTGCATTTGCTCAAGCCGATTGCCTGTGAAGGCCGCGAACGCGCCGCACTGGCGTTCGAAGCGCAGCAGGCGGTGCAGAAGGCGTTGTTTGGTGAAGTGGCTAAACCCGCAGAACCGCGTCGCGCAGGCGAATTGATAGCGGCGTGAACATCCAATCCCCTGTGGGAGCGAGCCTGCTCGCGAAGGCATTGTGTCAGTCACCGAATGTGTTAACTGATGGGACGCTTTCGCGAGCAGGCTCGCTCCCACAGGTCAAATCTCCGATGGTTTCGAGTTTTGGGCAAAGTCCTGCAGTTGTGGGTAAAACAGACTGAAGTCTTCACTCAGCGGTTCATACAATCGCCGCAATTCCTGCATTGCTCCGGCCAACTCTTCGGGCCGAGTCAACCGCCGCGAAATCCCGCGCAACACCTGCTCCAGCACTTCGAACTCCTGATACGACCCCAGCCAATCATTGGCAACCATGTGCGGCGCGATTTTCGCCAGACGCTCCGGCAGTTGCCGCTCACTGGAAAGCACCTGATAAACGCCAGCGGTAAATACCTCCAGCGGTTGCTCGGCGTATAGCGACCAGTCCCGCGCCAGGCAGTGATCGAAAAACACATCAAGGACGATTCCCGCATAACGCCGGCGGGTTTCGCTGAAGCGGCCCAAGGCAATGTCCACCAGCGGATGGCGATCTGTGAATACGTCAATGCGGCGATGCAGCTGGATGGCCGCTTCGACCTCCGGGGCAAACTGCCCCTGCAGCCGGCCTTTGACGAAATCGCCATACAGGCTGCCGAGTAGCTGGCCGGGTCGCTGACCACCGAGATGCAAATGTGCGAGATAGTTCATGGGCGCAGCTTAGCACTGCGCCAGGCGCGCCGGCAGCCCTATATCGTTATAACCCGATATAGCGATTCACAAGCTGATCAGAACGAATTCATATTGGTATATCGCGATCCAACGATTTAAAGTTCGCCTCATCGCGATATATCGCCACTGCCAACACGAGCCCTGCCATGAACCTTGACCTCGACGAAATAATAAAAGCCCTGGCGCACCCAGTACGGCGAGACATCCTCAACTGGCTGAAAGACCCCAAGAACGAATTCCCCGAGCAGTTGCACAACCACGAGTACGGCATCTGCGCCGGGCAGATCGATCAGCGTTGCGGCCTGTCGCAATCGACCGTTTCCGCGCATTTGGCGACCCTGCAACGCGCCGGTCTGATCAGCAGCCAGAAGGCCGGGCAATGGCACTTTTTCAAACGTAACGAGGACGTGATCCAGGCGTTCCTCAGCACCCTCAGTAAAGAGCTCTGACCCTTGACGTCAGTCAGCCGCAAGGAAACCCGCATGCCCCTTTCGCTTCTCATCCTCGCCTTGAGCGCCTTCGCCATCGGCACCACCGAGTTCGTCATCATGGGCCTGTTGCCCGATGTCGCGGCTGATCTCGGTGTGTCGATTCCCGGCGCTGGCTGGCTGGTGACCGGTTACGCCCTCGGCGTGGCCATCGGCGCGCCGTTCATGGCGATGGCCACGGCAAAGCTGCCACGTAAAGCGGCACTGGTCGCGCTGATGGGCATCTTCATCGTCGGCAACCTGCTCTGCGCCATCGCCAGTGATTACAACGTGCTGATGTTCGCCCGCGTGATCACCGCACTGTGCCACGGTGCGTTCTTCGGTATCGGTTCGGTGGTGGCAGCCAATCTGGTCGCGCCGAACAAACGCGCTTCCGCCGTAGCGCTGATGTTCACCGGCCTGACGCTGGCCAACGTGCTTGGCGTGCCACTCGGTACGGCGCTGGGTCAGCACGCGGGCTGGCGTTCGACCTTCTGGGCGGTGACCGTGATCGGCGTGATTGCGCTGATCGGTCTGATCCGCTTCCTGCCAGCCAAGCGTGACGAAGAAAAACTCGACATGCGCGCCGAACTCGCGGCTCTCAAAGGCGCCGGTATCTGGCTGTCGCTGAGCATGACTGCGCTGTTCGCCGCCTCGGTGTTCACCCTGTTCACTTATGTTGCGCCGCTGCTCGGTGAAGTCACCGGTGTTTCGCCGCGTGGCGTGACCTGGACGCTGATGCTGATCGGCCTTGGTTTGACCGTCGGCAACATCATTGGCGGCAAGCTGGCCGACAAAGGCATGGCCGCCACGCTGATCGGCGTGTTCATCGCCATGGCCTTGATCTCCACGGTGCTGAGCTGGACCAGCGTGGCGCTGATCCCGAGCGAAATCACCCTGTTCCTCTGGGCCACCGCGTGTTTCGCCGCGGTGCCGGCGCTGCAAGTCAACGTGGTGACCTTCGGCAAGGCAGCACCGAACCTCGTCTCGACCCTGAACATCGGCGCGTTCAACGTCGGCAACGCCCTCGGCGCTTGGGTCGGTGGCACGGTCATCGCCCACGGTTACGGCCTGACCCGCGTGCCGCTGGCAGCCGCTGCACTAGCGGTGCTCGCCCTGCTGGTGACCCTGATTACTTTCCGCCAGAACGGCAATGCCGAGCTGGCCGCTGCATCCAACTGATCAACTTTCCATCGAGAGGCTTGTAGACATGGCGACTATTTTTGACCCGATCAAACTCGGCGACATCGAGCTGAGCAACCGCATCATCATGGCCCCGCTGACCCGTTGCCGCGCCGACGAAGGCCGCGTGCCGAATGCATTGATGGCCGAGTATTACGTACAGCGCGCCTCGGCCGGCCTGATCCTCAGCGAAGCCACCTCAGTGACGCCGATGGGTGTCGGCTACCCGGACACCCCGGGCATCTGGTCCAACGACCAGGTGCGTGGCTGGGCCAACGTGACCAAAGCCATTCACGGCGCAGGCGGCAAGATTTTCCTGCAACTGTGGCACGTCGGCCGCATCTCTCATCCGTCGTACCTCAACGGTGAAGCGCCAGTGGCGCCGAGCGCGATTCAGCCAAAAGGCCACGTCAGCCTGGTGCGCCCATTGGCCGATTACCCGACACCGCGTGCGCTGGAAACCGCGGAAATCGCCGACATCGTCGACGCCTACCGCACCGGTGCCGAGAACGCCAAAGCCGCCGGTTTCGACGGCGTGGAAATCCACGGCGCCAACGGCTACCTGCTTGACCAGTTCCTGCAGAGCAGCACCAACCAGCGCACCGACCAGTACGGTGGCTCGCTGGAAAACCGTGCACGTCTGCTGCTGGAAGTGACCGACGCCGCGATCGAAGTCTGGGGCGCCGGCCGTGTCGGTGTGCACCTGGCACCGCGCGCTGACTCCCACGACATGGGCGACGACAACCTGGCCGAGACCTTTACCTACGTGGCGCGGGAACTGGGCAAGCGCGGTATCGCGTTCATCTGCTCGCGTGAAAAAGAAGGTGCCGACAGCCTGGGTCCACAACTGAAAGAAGCGTTTGGCGGCCCGTACATCGCCAACGAGAAATTCACCAAGGACAGCGCCAACGAATGGCTGGCGGCTGGCAAGGCTGATGCGGTGGCGTTCGGCGTGCCGTTCATTGCCAACCCGGACCTGCCGGCGCGTTTGAAGGCCGATGCGCCGTTGAATGAGCCGCATCCTGAAACCTTCTACGGCAAGGGGCCGGTGGGTTATATCGATTATCCGACGTTGTAAGCCGGATCGCAGAAATGCAAAAAGCCCCTGACTTGTGAGAGTTGGGGGCTTTTTTGTGTTCGGCTGGAAAGTGGTTGTGTTGCTTGAGACGTAGCCCCTCACCCCAGCCCTCTCCCGGGGGGAGAGGGAGCCGATCGGGGAATATTCGAAATTTGGGTTCGGCTGGATATTTAAGGTCGGCGTAGATTGAATCAACAACGCGGTCAGTCCCCTCTCCCTCCGGGAGAGGGCTAGGGTGAGGGCAAACGGGCAACTCAATTTCACAACAGCGACACAATTTCCCTACAAAATGCGCAGCCTGCTACGTATAAACTCCCCGCCGCCCACCTATATCAAGGAGGGCCAATTGACATAAGCTGTGTCAATTACGCATTTTGTTTCATTTGCGCAGGCTGGGGCTCAGGCGCAGCATATCCAGCCCGGTGTCGACCCAACGCTCGGCCTCGGCGTGCAGTTCGAAGCTGTCCGGCGCGAGCAGCCAGCCGTACAGCAGGCCATCGATATAGGCGTGAATGCTGACAGCCGCACGGGCGGTGTCGAGATCTTCCGGCAACTGGCCGCGATTCACCGCATTACGCAGGGTCAGGCCGATGCGCACGTTGCATTCGAGACTGGCCGTCCGGCGCTGCTGGCGCAGATCGCACATTTCATCGGTGAATTCGCACTTATGAAACAGAACTTCGTTGATGCGCCGGGTTTTCGGGTCCAGTGCAACTTGATGAAACAAATGAATCAGCAATTGCCGCATACAGCCCAATGGGTCCGGTTCGTCCTCGCTTTCACTGGCCTTGGCCAGTTCCTCCAGCGGCTCGTGCAGGCTGTCGAGCATGGCCTGGACCAGATCGGCCTTGTTGCTGAAATGCCAGTAAATGGCACCGCGCGTCACACCGGCCAGGGTCGCGATGTCCGCCAGGGTCGTGCGGGCAACCCCCCTTTCATAGAAGGCTTTCTCGGCCGCTTCCAGAATCTGGCTGCGGGTTTCCTGAGCTTCCTCTTTGGTACGACGGACCATGGCAGTAAAACCTCAAACAGGATGTTTCAGGGATGGCTGAATATCCGCTGAATAAAGAGGGGGCGATCTCTCGTGAATCGTCTCCCCGGCCTACAATTTCGAACCTTGCGACGACTTTTGTAACAGGGTGGGTACGCGCCGAAGGTATTTACAAACAACCATGAACGTAAGTATATTCCTTAGCAAGCTACTTATCCACCCGGTACGAATTTTTTACCCTTTCACACTTCTTGTGCGCTTTGTGCGCGCCTGACCCGAGGATCTTCATGCAATTCAAGCCAGCTGTTACCGCTCTGGTCACTGCCGTCGCCCTGGCATCGCTGCTCAGCGGATGTAAAAAGGAAGAAGCGGCACCGGCCGCTCCGCCCCCTCAGGTCGGCGTCGTCACCCTGCAACCCCAAGCCTTTACCCTGACTTCCGAACTGCCGGGCCGCACCAGCGCGTTCCGTATCGCCGAAGTGCGTCCACAGGTCAACGGCATCATTCTCAAGCGTCTGTTCAAGGAAGGTGCCGACGTCAAAGCCGGCCAGCAGCTTTATCAGATCGATCCGTCGGTCTATGAAGCGACCCTGAAAAGCGCCGAAGCCAACCTGCGTTCGACCAAGTCGATCTCCGACCGCTACAAGCAACTGGTCGATGAGCAGGCCGTCAGCCGTCAGGAATACGACACCGCCGTGGCCAATCGCATGGAATCGGAAGCGTCATTGCAGACTGCGCAGATCAACGTGCGTTACACCAAGGTGTACGCGCCGATCTCCGGTCGTATCGGTCGTTCCGCAGTTACCGAAGGCGCGCTGGTCAGCAATGGCCAGGCCGATGCGATGGCGACGATCCAGCAACTCGACCCGATCTACGTCGACGTGACCCAGTCGTCGGTCGAACTGCTGCAACTGCGCCGCGAGCTGGAAAGCGGTCGCCTGCAAAAATCCGGCGACAACGCCGCTGCGGTGAAACTGACCCTCGAAGACGGCACCCAGTACAAGCTGGACGGCAAGCTGGAATTCTCCGAAGTGACGGTCGACCCGACCACCGGCTCGGTGACCCTGCGCGCCGTGTTCCCGAACCCGGATCACACCCTGTTGCCGGGCATGTTCGTACGCGCCCAGTTGCAGGCCGGTGTCAACGCCGCAGCCATTCTGGCGCCGCAGCAAGGCGTGACCCGCGACCTCAAAGGCACGCCGACCGCACTGGTCGTCGGCCCGGACAACAAGGTCGAACTGCGTCAGCTCAAGGCCAGCCGCACCGTCGGCAGCCAGTGGCTGATCGAAGACGGCCTGAAGGCCGGCGATCGTCTGATCACCGAAGGCCTGCAGTACGTCAAACCGGGTGTGGAGGTCAAACCGACCGAAGCGACCAACGTCGGCACCAAGAACCCGGCCCCCGCACAGGCAGCTGACAAAGCCGCCGGCGGCAAAGGGGAGTAAGTAATCCATGTCAAAATTCTTTATCGACCGTCCGATTTTCGCCTGGGTAATTGCCCTGGTGATCATGCTGGTCGGGGCACTTTCGATCCTGAAATTGCCGATCAACCAATACCCGAGCATCGCGCCACCGGCCATTGCGATCCAGGTGACCTACCCGGGTGCGTCCGCGCAAACCGTGCAGGACACCGTGGTCCAGGTGATCGAGCAGCAGCTCAACGGTATCGACAACCTGCGTTATGTCTCGTCGGAAAGTAACTCCGACGGCAGCATGACCATCACCGCGACCTTCGAGCAGGGCACCAACTCCGACACCGCGCAGGTGCAGGTCCAGAACAAGCTGAACCTGGCCACCCCGCTGTTGCCGCAGGAAGTGCAGCAACAAGGTATCCGCGTGACCAAGGCAGTGAAAAACTTCCTGCTGGTCATCGGCGTGGTTTCGCGTGACGGCAGCATGACCAAGGACGACCTGTCCAACTACATCGTCTCGAACATGCAGGACCCGATCTCGCGGACCGCCGGTGTCGGTGACTTCCAGGTCTTCGGTGCCCAGTACGCGATGCGCATCTGGCTCGATCCGGCCAAGCTGAACAAGTACAACCTGACTCCGGGCGATGTCAGCTCGGCGATTTCGGCGCAGAACGTGCAGGTCTCGTCCGGTCAGCTCGGCGGTCTGCCGGCGCTGCCAGGCCAGCAACTCAACGCCACGATCATCGGCAAGACCCGTCTGCAGACTGCCGAGCAGTTCAAGGCGATTCTGCTGAAGGTCAACCAGGACGGCTCGCAAGTGCGTGTCGGCGACGTCGCTGACGTCGGTCTGGGCGGTGAAAACTCCAGCATTTCTGCGCAGTTCAACGGCAGCCCGGCTTCTGGTCTGGCGGTAAAACTGGCCAACGGTGCCAACGCCCTCGACACCGCCAAGGCGCTGCGCAAGACGATTGACGACCTCAAGCCGTTCTTCCCGCAAGGCATGGAAGTGGTATTCCCGTACGACACCACTCCGGTGGTGACCGAGTCGATCAAAGGTGTGGTTGAAACCCTGGTCGAAGCGATCGTGCTGGTGTTCCTGGTGATGTTCCTGTTCCTGCAGAACTTCCGCGCCACCGTCATCACCACGATGACCGTGCCGGTGGTATTGCTGGGTACGTTCGGCATCCTCGCGGCGTTCGGTTTCAGCATCAACACCCTGACCATGTTCGGTATGGTGCTGGCCATCGGTTTGCTGGTGGACGACGCCATCGTGGTGGTGGAAAACGTCGAGCGGGTGATGAGCGAAGAAGGCTTGTCACCGAAGGAAGCGACCAAGAAATCCATGGGCCAGATCCAGGGCGCTCTGGTCGGTATCGCCTTGGTACTGTCGGCGGTACTGCTGCCGATGGCATTCTTCAGCGGCTCTACCGGTGTGATCTACAAGCAGTTCTCGATCACCATCGTCTCGGCCATGGCCCTGTCGGTGCTGGTGGCGCTGATCTTCACCCCGGCCCTGTGCGCGACCATGCTCAAGGCGATTCCGAAAGGTGAGCACGGCACGCCGAAGAAAGGCTTCTTCGGCTGGTTCAACCGCACGTTCGACAGCGGTGTCAGAAGCTACGAGCGCGGTGTCGGCAACATGCTGCAGCGCAAAATTCCGTATCTGCTGGCCTACCTGCTGATCGTCGTCGGCATGATCTGGCTGTTCACCCGCATTCCGACCGCGTTCCTCCCGGAAGAAGACCAGGGCGTACTGTTCGCCCAGGTGCAGACCCCGGCCGGTTCCAGTGCCGAACGGACGCAAGTGGTGATCGACGAAATGCGTTCCTACCTGCTGGATAAAGAAGCAGGCGCAGTGTCCTCGGTGTTCACCGTAAACGGCTTCAACTTCGCCGGTCGCGGTCAGAGCTCGGGTCTGGCGTTCATCATGCTCAAGCCGTGGGACGAGCGTAACGCTGACAACAGCGTGTTCGCCCTCGCCCAGCGTGCGCAGCAACACTTCTTCAGCTTCCGCGATGCGATGGTGTTTGCCTTCGCTCCGCCAGCGGTACTGGAATTGGGTAACGCCACCGGTTTCGACGTGTTCCTGCAGGACCGCGCCGGTATCGGTCACGAAAAACTGATGGAAGCGCGCAACCAGTTCCTTGGAATGGCGGCGCAGAGCAAAGTGCTTTACCAGGTGCGTCCGAACGGCTTGAACGACGAGCCGCAATACCACTTGGAAATCGACGACGAGAAAGCCCAGGCCCTTGGCTTGAGCCTCACCGACATCAACAGCACGCTGTCGATCTCCTTCGGTAGTAGCTACGTCAACGACTTCATCGACCGTGGTCGGGTGAAGAAGGTGTACGTGCAAGGTCAGGCCGGTGCGCGCATGAGCCCTGAAGACCTGAAGAAATGGTACGTGCGCAACAGCGCCGGGACCATGGTGCCGTTCTCAGCATTCGCCAAGGGCGAGTGGATCTACGGTTCGCCGAAACTGGCGCGCTACAACGGTGTGGAAGCAATGGAGATCCTCGGTTCTCCGGCGCCGGGTTACTCCACCGGTGAAGCGATGGCCGAAGTCGAAGCGATCGCCAAGAAGCTGCCGGCCGGTGTCGGTATCTCCTGGACCGGCCTGTCCTACGAGGAACGTCTGTCGGGTTCGCAAGCGCCGGCGCTGTATGCCCTGTCGCTGCTGATGGTGTTCCTGTGTCTGGCGGCGTTGTATGAGAGCTGGTCGATTCCGATCGCCGTCATGCTCGTGGTACCGCTGGGGATCATCGGTGCGCTGCTGGCCACCAGCCTGCGCGGGCTGTCCAACGACGTGTACTTCCAGGTGGGCCTGTTGACGACCATCGGTCTGGCGGCTAAAAACGCCATTCTGATCGTCGAATTCGCCAAGGAACTGCATGAGCAAGGGCGCAGCCTGCGTGACGCAGCAATCGAAGCCTGCCGCATGCGTCTGCGACCGATCATCATGACCTCGCTGGCCTTCGTCCTCGGTGTTGTTCCATTGGCGATCTCCACCGGCGCCGGCTCAGGCAGTCAACATGCGATCGGTACGGGCGTGATTGGCGGTATGCTCACAGCCACGATCCTGGCGATCTTCTGGGTCCCACTGTTCTTCGTTACGGTTTCGTCCATGGGCCAGCGCAAAAATGCTGACACGGATGAAACGCCTGAAACTCCTAAAGAGGCTGGCCAATGAGCAAGTCGCTACTCTCCATCGCAGTCGCCGCCTTCGTGCTGAGCGGTTGCTCGCTGATACCTGATTATCAGCAGCCTGAGGCTCCGGTCGCAGGCCAGTACCCGCAGGGGCCGGCGTATTCGCCGGCTCAGGCACCGGCGCAGACCGCTGCCGAGCAGGGCTGGAAGCAGTTTTTCCATGACCCGGCGCTGCAACAGCTGATCCAGGTCGCTCTGGAAAACAACCGCGACTTGCGCGTCGCGGCGCTGAACATCGACGCGTACGCGGCTCAATACCGCATCCAGCGCGCCGATCTGTTCCCGGCGGTGTCGGCCAATGCGGCCGGCAGCCGTCAGCGGGTTCCGGCCCGTGCCTCGCAGACTGGCGAATCGGGCATCACCAGCTCGTACTCGGCCACTGTCGGCATCAGCGCTTATGAACTTGACCTGTTCGGTCGGGTGCGCAGCCTGAGCGAACAAGCGCTGCAACAATACTTCGCCACCGAAGAAGCACGGCGCAGCACGCAGATCAGTCTGGTCGCCAACGTCGCCAATGCCTACCTGACCTGGCAAGCGGACAAGGAACTGCTCAAGCTGACCCAGGACACCCTCGGTGCCTTCGAAGAAAGCTACAAGCTGACCAGCCGCAGCAACGAAGTCGGTGTGGCCTCGGCGCTGGATCTGGCGCAGTCGCGCACTTCCGTGGAAAACGCCCGGGCACAACTGGCGCGTTATACCCGCCAGGTCGCGCAGGATGAAAACAGCCTGACCTTGCTGCTTGGCACCGGTATTCCGGCCAACCTGCAAACGGCCAAGCCGCTGTCCGATGACCTGCTCAGCGATGTGCCGGCCGGCTTGCCTTCGGACCTGCTGCAACGTCGTCCGGACATTCTTCAGGCCGAATACAACCTGAAGGCGGCCAACGCCAACATCGGCGCGGCGCGGGCAGCGTTCTTCCCGAGCATCAGCCTGACCGCCAACGCGGGCAGCCTGAGCCCGGACCTGTCCGGCCTGTTCAAGGGCGGTTCGGGGACGTGGCTGTTCCAGCCGCAGATCAACCTGCCGATCTTCAACGCCGGCAGCCTGCGCGCCAGCCTCGACTACGCCAAGATCCAGAAGGACATTGGCGTGGCAAACTACGAGAAGTCCATTCAGACGGCCTTCCAGGAAGTCGCCGACGGCCTCGCCGCGCGCCAGACCTACACCGAGCAGCTGCAAGCGCAGCGTGACTTTGTGCAGGCCAACCAGGATTACTACCGCCTGGCCGAGCGTCGCTACCGCATCGGCGTCGACAGCAACCTGACCTTCCTTGACGCCCAGCGTCAGTTGTTCAGCGCGCAACAGGCGCTGATCACCGACCGCCTCGCGCAGCTGACCAGTGCGGTCAACCTGTACAAGGCTTTGGGCGGCGGCTGGAATGCGCAGACCGCGCAGAACGAACCGCTGAAAGAAGAAGCACCGAAGATGAAGTTGTTCTGATCATCATCCGCTGAACACCAGAAGCCCACCGTTTGGTGGGCTTTTTGTTGTCCGTTAAAAGCTGTTTTGTCTGGGCTGGCCCCTTCGCGAGCAGGCTCGCTCCCACAGGGGAAACGCATTTCAATGTGGGAGCGAGCCTGCTCGCGAAGAGGCCCTCACAGCCCCCGCAAAACCCAACAGAATCTTGCGTTCGATAACCGCCCAAAACCCGCTTTCCCCAATTGAATCCAGCCCCGCGCGCCCCGCACCATTCACTCAATAAAACCAATAACATCAGGTTCGACACCATGCTCCAGCGCCCTGCCCCGCCCGGCTGATCAATCCGTTTCATCTCCCAATGCAATTCCCGCCTGCGCCCTGAAAAACCGGTGCCAGCGCCCTCGTTCGCCCAAAAAAACAAGAGAGACCCACGCCCATGAAAGCTTCCCCTGCGCCCTACGCACTTCCCGGCCTGATCGCTTTGGCCCTGACCGGCGCGGCCCTGCCCGCCGCAGCCGAAGAAGCCGGTTTCGTCGAAGGCGCCAAGGTCAACCTGAACCTGCGCAACTTCTACATCAACCGCAACTTCACCAACCCGACCAAGGCCCAGGGCAAGGCTGAAGAGTGGACGCAAAGTTTCATCCTCGACGCCAAATCGGGCTTCACCCAGGGCACCGTCGGCTTCGGCATGGACGTGCTTGGCCTGTATTCGGTCAAGCTCGATGGCGGTAAAGGCACTGGCGGCACGCAACTGTTGCCGCTCGATCGCGATGGTCGCCCGGCCGATAATTTCGGCCGCACCAACGTGGCGTTCAAAGCGAAGTTTTCCCAGACTGAAGTGAAGGTCGGCGAGTGGATGCCGGTGCTGCCGATCCTGCGTTCGGATGACGGTCGCTCGCTGCCGCAGACCTTTCGCGGCGGGCAGATCACCTCGAAGGAAATCGACGGTCTGACCCTGTATGGCGGCCAGTTCCGCGCCAACAGCCCGCGTGACGACAGCAGCATGAGCGACATGTCGATGACCGGCAAAGCCGCGTTCACCTCCGACCGTTTCAACTTCCAGGGCGGCGAATACCTGTTCAACGACAAGCGCACGCAGATCGGCTTATGGAACGCGCAACTCAAGGACATCTACAGCCAGCAGTACCTGAATGTGCTGCACAGCCAGCCGCTCGGCGACTGGACGCTGGGCGCCAACCTCGGCTTCTTTTATGGCAAGGAAGATGGCAGCGCCCGCGCCGGCGACCTGGATAACAAGACCTGGTACGGAATGTTCTCGGCCAAATACGGCGGCAACACCTTCTACGTCGGCCTGCAGAAACTCACCGGCGACAGCGCGTGGATGCGGGTCAACGGCACCAGCGGCGGGACGCTGGCCAACGACAGTTACAACGCCAGCTATGACAATGCACAGGAACGCTCCTGGCAATTGCGCCACGACTACAACTTCGCCGCCGCCGGCATCCCCGGCCTGACTCTGATGAACCGCTACATAAGCGGCGACAACGTGCACACCGGCGCTATCACCGACGGCAAGGAATGGGGTCGCGAATCGGAACTGGGCTACACCGTGCAGAGCGGCACGCTAAAGGATCTTAATGTCAGATGGCGCAACTCGACCATGCGCCGGGATTTCAGCAACAACGAGTTCGATGAGAACCGCTTGATCGTCAGCTACCCGATCAGCCTGCTGTAAACACCGCTCCAATTGTAGGAGCGAGCCTGCTCGCGATGGCTGCAGGTCAGTAGAATCATCTTCGACTGACACACCGCTTCGCGAGCAGGCTCACTCCTACAGGGGTTTTGCGTTGTACCCATATCCCGCGGCCAACCTTTAACCCTGTGGGAGCCAGCCTGCTGGCGATAGCGTCAGGTCAGTCGCATTTTATGTGTCTGATGCACCGCTATCGCTGGTAAGCCAGCTCCCACAGGGAGGGTCGTTGAACACAAAATCTTGTGCAGAACATAAACCTTGTGGGAGCTGGCTTGCCAGCGATGGCGTCAGCTCAGTCGAATTTTCATGTGACTGATGCACCGCTATCGCTGGCAAGCCAGCTCCCACAGGGAGGGTCATTGAACACAAAATCTTGCGCACGACATAAAACCTGTGGGAGCTGGCTTGCCAGCGATGGCGTCAGCTCAGGTGACATTATTCCCGGGATTCAACACCGAGTTCATCCCACACCGACTCAGCCAGATGAAACGTCGCATTCGCTGCTGGTATCCCACAGTAGATCGCACTCTGCATGATCACTTCCTTTATCTCGCCGCGGCTCACGCCGTTATTGGCGGCGGCGCGCAGGTGCAGTTTCAGTTCGCCTTCGCGGTTCATGCCGATGAGCATGGCGATGGTGATCAGGCTGCGGGTGTGGCGTGGCAAGCCCGGGCGTGTCCAGATATCGCCCCAGGCGTGGCGGGTGATCATCTCCTGGAATTCGGAGTTGAACTCGGTCAGCGTAGTCAGGCTGCGGTCGACATGGGCATCACCCAACACCGCGCGGCGCACTTGCATGCCGTCGTCGTAACGTTGTTTCTCGTCCACGAAAATCCCCCTTATCAAGCGTTCAGAAACGCCACGACACGATCACTGAAATCAGCGCCAGCCTGCACGTTGGACAAATGCGCCGCATAGAACTCGGCGTACTCGGCGCCGCGCACTTGGTCGCGAATGAAATGCCCACCGGCCGGCGGCGTCACGGCATCTTCGCTGCCGGCGATTACCAGCAACGGCACATTGATCGACGCCAGTTGCGCACGGAAATCGGCATCCCGCACCGCAGCGCAGTTGGCCGCATAACCTTGTGGATTGGTCGCGGCGAGCATGTCGGTAATCTTCTTCGCTGCCTCGGGATGCGCTGCGGAAAAGTCAGGCGTGAACCAGCGCGCAATCGACGCATCACGCAGCGCGACCATTGCCGCCGCGCCATCGCGCAGCACGGTTTCGATGCGTGGATTCCACACCGACGGATCGCCGATTTTCGCCGCCGTGTTGCAGACGATCAGCTTGTGCAGGCGATGCCCGGCATTGATCCCCAGCCACTGACCGATCAGCCCACCCATCGACAAGCCGCAAAAATGCGCGCGCTCGATATGCAACGCATCCAGCAGGCCTAGTACGTCGTGACCGAGCTGCTCGATGCTGTACGGGCCCTCGGTGACCAGCGATTGGCCGTGGCCGCGAGTGTCGAAACGCAGCACGCGAAAATGCTCGGTGAACGCCGGCATCTGCGCGTCCCACATGTGCAGGTCGGTGCCCAGCGAGTTGGACAGGACAAGCACTGGCGCGTGCGCCGCCCCTTGAATCTGGTAATGCAGTTCGCCATCGGCGAGTTGAACGAAAGCCACAGCCCTCTCCTTCAGACAGTCAAAGCGTTGTGTTCGGCCACCGCGCGCTCGACCCAGACGTGAGCCTGACCGAGGTAATGCGCGGGGTTGAGAAGATCATCGAGCTCAGCGCTGCTCAGCTGCGCAGTGACCTGCGGTTCGTCTCCGAGTACCGCGCGCAGATGCCGTTGCTCGGCCACCGCGCGCTTGCAGCATTGTTCGAGCAGATGATGCGCCGTGTCGCGGCCGACCCGTTGCGCGAGCACGATGCTCACCGCTTCGGCCAGCACCAGCCCCTGAGTCAATTCGAGGTTGCGGCCCATGCGCTCGGCATCGACTTCCAGGCCGTCAGCCAGCAAGCACGCCTGTTGCAGCGAACCGGACACCAGGCAGCAGATCTCTGGCAGGGTTTCCCATTCGGCATGCCACAAACCGAGGCTGCGTTCGTGTTCCTGGGGCATGGCGCTGAGCAGCGTCGAGACCAGCCCCGGCACCCGCGTCGCCGCACCGATCAACACCGCCGCGCCGACCGGGTTGCGTTTGTGCGGCATGGTCGATGAACCGCCCTTGCCCGGCGCCGCGGGTTCGAAGACCTCAGCGGCTTCGGTCTGCATCAACAGGCTGATGTCGCGGCCGAACTTGCCAAGGCTGCCGGCGATCAGCCCAAGCACGGCGCCGAACTCGACGATGCGGTCACGCTGGGTGTGCCACGGTTGTTCCGGCAGGCGCAGTTGCAGCTCTTCGGCCAGGGCTTCGGCGATTGGCAGAGCCTGTTGACCCAACGCCGCCAGCGTCCCCGACGCACCGCCAAATTGCAGGACCAGCAAGCGCGGTTTCAGCTCTTGCAGACGTTGACGACTGCGCGTCACCGCGCCAAGCCAACCGGCGATTTTCATGCCGAGGGTCACCGGCGTCGCGTGCTGCAGCCAGGTGCGCCCGGCTAAAGGCGTCGTGGCAAACCGTTGGGCCTGAGCAGCGAGCGAATCGGCCAGTTGCGCCAGTTCGCGTTCAATCAACACCAGCGCCTGGCGCAATTGCAGCACCAGTCCGGAATCCATCACGTCCTGACTGGTCGCGCCCAGATGCACGTAGCGCTCGGCTTCGGCGTTTGTCACGGCAATCTGTTTGCCTAAAGCCTTGACCAGCGGAATAGCGGAATTGCCGGCCGTGGCAATCGCCTCGCCGAGTGCGGCGAAGTCATACAACGCCGCGTCGCATGCCGCCGCAATCGGTGCCACGGCAGACGCCGGAACCAGCCCGACGCGCGCCTCGGCCCGGGCCAGCGCGGCTTCGAAATCGAGCATTGCCTGCACGCGGCCCTGATCGCAAAACACCCCACGCATATCGCGGGCAGTGAAATAGGCATCGAACAATTGATTGCCCGGTCGCTGAGTCATAAGAATCCTTGCCGGCGCGGGCCATGACGGCCCGCGCGCGTCGGGTTAGAGATCGTGGTGCAAATACGCCGCCTGTTTCGGCAAGCGCAGGCTGAACAGGAACGCGATTGCCATCATCGCCGTCACGTACCAGTAAAACGAATTTTCCATGCCGATATTCTTCAGGCTCAGGGCGACGAATTCCGCCGAGCCACCGAAGATAGCGTTGGCCACCGCGTAGGCCAGGCCGACGCCGAGGGCGCGGACTTCCGGCGGGAACATTTCGGCTTTCACCAGACCGCTGATCGAGGTGTAGAAGCTGACGATCGCCAGCGCCACGGTGATCAAGACGAAGGCGAGGAACGGGCTGCTGACGCTTTTCAGACTGAGCAGAATCGGCACGGTGAACAGCGTACCGAGCGCGCCAAACCAGAGCATCGAATTACGTCGACCGATCCGGTCGGCGAGCATGCCGAACAGCGGCTGCATGCACATGTACAGGAACAGCGCGCCGGTCATGATGTAGCTGGCGGTCTTGGCGTGCATGCCGGCGGTGTTCACCAGGTACTTCTGCATGTAAGTGGTGAAGGTGTAGAAAATCAGCGAGCCACCGGCGGTGTAACCGAGCACGGTGATGAACGCGGCCTTGTGATCGCGGAACAGTGCGCTGATGCTGCCGGCGTCTTTGTGCGCGCGGGTTTCTTCGTTGGTGGTTTCTTTCAGCGAGCGCCGCAGGAACAGCGAAATCAGCGCCGCCACCGCACCGACCACGAACGGAATCCGCCAGCCGTAGGCACGCAGTTCGTCTTCGTTGAGAAACTGCTGCAACACCACTACCAGCGACACCGCCAGCAGTTGCCCGCCAATCAGCGTCACGTACTGGAACGAGGCGAAAAACCCGCGCTGGCCCTTGAGCGCGACTTCACTCATATAGGTTGCAGTGGTGCCGTATTCGCCGCCGACCGACAGGCCTTGCAGCAAACGCGCGAACAGCAACAGGATCGGCGCCCAGACACCGATGGAGTTGTAGGTCGGCAGGCAAGCGATCAGCAGCGAGCCGAAGCACATCATCAGAATCGAGATGAGCATCGACTTCTTGCGCCCGTGCTTGTCGGCGACCCGACCGAAAATCCAGCCGCCGATCGGGCGCATCAAGAACCCGGCAGCGAACACGCCAGCGGTGTTGACCAGTTGCACCGTCGGGTTGTCGGAGGGGAAAAACGCCGGCGCGAAGTAAATCGCGCAAAAGGCGTAGACGTAGAAGTCAAACCATTCGACGAGGTTGCCGGACGAGGCGCCGACAATGGCAAAGATGCGCTTGCTGCGCTCCTCGCCGGTGTAATGGGAAGTGGTGGTGGTCATTGTTTTTCACTCGAAAGGGACAGTGAGAGTCTAGACATACTTTGCAACAGTCCCGTTCCACATCGGGTGTCTATTGATCGTTCCCACGCTCCGCGTGGTAACGCATCCCGTGAGGCTATGCGTCACGGTGGACGCGGAGCGTCCATGGCGGCATTCCCACGCAGAGCGTGGGAACGATCATGTACTCGACTACACCGTTTCCCTTGTAGGAGTTGGTGTTGTTTGATCGTTCCCACGCTCCGCGTGGTAACGCATCCCGTGACGCTCCGCGTCACCGTGGACGCGGAGCGTCCATGGCGGCATTCCCACGCAGAGCGTGGGAACGATCATGCATCGCGAGCAGGCTCGCTCCCACAGGGGATTGGCGGTGTTGTTCAGTAATCGAAGAACACCGTCTCGGCCTCGGTACCCTGCAGAATCACATTCCATTGATAAACGCCTGACGCATCCGACTTGGCCAGCAAGGTCTGACGGCGTTCGGCGGGTACGCATTCGAGCAGCGGGTCATCGACGTTGGCCGGTTCGCCTTCGAAGTAGATGCGCGTGAGCAAGTGTTTGACCAGCCCACGGGCAAACACCAGTACTACCAGATGCGGCGCCTGGGTCGTGCCTTTCAGACCCGGCACGGTGCCCGGTTTGATCGTGGTGAAGCGGAATCGCCCTTCGCCGTCCACCGGCACCCGGCCGAAGCCTTCGAAGTGGGGGTCCAGCGGCTTGTCCTGATGATCTTCCGGGTGGTCGTACTTGCCCGCGGCGTTGGCCTGCCAGACTTCGAGCATGACGTCGTTGACGACATCGCCGTTGCCATCCACCACTTGCCCGGTGATCGCCACGCGCTCGCCGAGGGTCTGCTCGACAGTGAGGTCTTCGCGGTTCAGCCAGGTCAGGCCGATGTGGTAATACGGCCCGACGGTGTGGGACGTGGTCGCATTGAGCGTCATCTTATTTCTCCATCGGCGTGGCTTCACGCCCGCGCAGCACGATGTCCCAGCGGTAAGCGAGGGCGTAGGACGGAATGGTTTTTTCCAGATCGAAAGCAGCGATCAGGCGTTCCTTGGCCGAGGTGTCCGGCACACAGTTGTAGATCGGGTCATACGCCAGCAGCGGGTCGCCGGGGAAATACATCTGCGTAACCAGGCGGGTGAGAATGCTCGGCCCGAACAGCGAAAAATGGATATGCGCCGGACGCCACGCATTGTGGTGATTGCCCCACGGATAGGCGCCGGGCTTGATGGTCTGGAACTGATACCAGCCGTCGGCGTCGGTGACGGTGCGACCGGTGCCGGTGAAGTTCGGGTCCAGCGGTGCGTCGTGCAGGTCGCGCGCATGGTTGTAGCGACCGGCGGCATTGGCCTGCCAGATCTCCACCAGAATCCCTGGCACCGGCAAGCCGTCTTCATCGAGCACACGGCCGTGAATGATGATGCGTTCGCCCAACGGCTCGCCTTCGTGCTGCGCGGTCAGGTCGTGGTCATTTTCAACCAGGCGCTCGGCGCCAATGGTCGGCCCGGTAATTTCCGACAGCGAGTGCGGCAGGTGCACCAATGGCCTGGACGGCGAGCGCAGGTTGGTGGATTGGTAAGTCGGGTGCAGGTAGTCAGGCTGGGTGCCTGCCTGTGGGCGACGGTAACCAGGCTTGTCAGTCATTTCGCTTTCCTCAGTTCTTATAGATGCCGCGACGCGTCAGACGCGTTCGATGGCCAGGGCCAGACCTTGGCCAACACCGACGCACATGGTCGCCAGACCTTTCTTGCCACCGGTCTTTTCCAGATGATGCAGTGCGGTCAATACCAGTCGCGCACCGCTCATGCCCAACGGGTGGCCGAGGGCAATTGCGCCGCCGTTCGGGTTGACCTGCGCCGCGTCGTCCGCCAGCCCCAGTTCGCGCAACACCGCCAGACCCTGGCTGGCAAACGCTTCGTTGAGTTCGATCACGTCGAAATCGCTGACCGCCACACCGAGACGCTCGGTGAGTTTGCGCACCGCTGGCACCGGACCGATCCCCATCACTCGCGGCGCGACGCCGGCGCTGGCCATACCGAGGACTTTTGCGCGGGCGGTCAGGCCGTGCTTTTTTACCGCTTCGGCAGACGCCAGAATCAGCGCAGCGGCGCCGTCGTTGACCCCGGACGCATTGCCGGCGGTGACGGTTTTGTCCGCACCGTTGACCGGTTTCAGCTTGGCCAGCGCTTCAATCGTAGTGTCGGCGCGCGGGTGTTCGTCCTGGCTGACCACGGTTTCGCCCTTCTTGTGGGCGATGCGTACTTCCACAATCTCTTCCGCAAAATAGCCGGCGGCCTGCGCGGCGGCGGTACGTTGCTGACTGCGCAAGGCGAACGCGTCCTGATCTTCGCGCGAGACTTGATGGTCGTCGGCGACGTTGTCGGCGGTCTGCGGCATCGCGTCGACGCCGTATTGCGCCTTCATCAACGGGTTGATGAAACGCCAGCCGATGGTGGTGTCTTCCAGTTTCATGTTGCGCGAGAACGCCGCGTCAGCCTTGCCCATTACAAACGGCGCGCGCGACATCGACTCGACGCCGCCGGCAATCGCCAGCTCCATCTCGCCGCTGGCAATCGCCCGGAACGCTGTGCCGATCGCGTCCATGCCCGAAGCGCAAAGGCGATTGAGGGTCACGCCCGGCACGCTGTCCGGCAGACCTGCCAACAACAGGGCCATGCGCGCGACGTTGCGGTTGTCTTCGCCGGCCTGGTTGGCGCAGCCGAGGAACACTTCGTCGACCGCGTTCCAGTCGACCGAGGGGTTGCGTTCCATCAGTGCCTTGATCGGTATGGCGGCCAGATCATCGGCGCGCACGGCGGACAAGCCTCCGCCGAAACGGCCGATGGGGGTGCGAATCGCATCGCAGATATACACGTCACGCATCATGCTTCTCCCGGTGCCTGACCGTGAGCAGCGGCGGTGCGCGCTTCGAGATCGCGCAGCGCAGTCAGCTCGACGTCGGTCGGCTCAGCGGTGGTTTCAACATTGTCGGCGAAACGGATCGCCCAACCGGTGGCGGCGACCACTTGCTCGCGGGTCACGCCCGGATGCAGCGCGGTGACCACAAATTCATGGGTGCCCTGCTCCGGCTCCATGATGCACAGGTCGGTGATGATCCCCACCGGCCCGGCGCCCGGCAGCCCCAGACGCTTGCGTGAATCGCCGCCCTCGCCGTGGCCGACCGAGGTGATGAAATCGAGTTTGTCGACAAACGAACGCGCCGACTGCTTGAGGATGATCAGCACGCTTTTCGCCGAACCGGCGATCTCCGGCGCGCCACCGGCACCTGGCAGACGCACTTTCGGCGAGAAGTAATCGCCGACCACGGTGGTGTTGATGTTGCCGAAACGGTCGACCTGCGCGGCGCCGAGAAAACCGACGTCGATGCGCCCGCCCTGCAGCCAGTAGCGAAAAATCTCACCGGTCGGGACCACGGTGTCGGCGGTTTCCGCCAGTTCGCCGTCACCGATGGACAGCGGCAGCACGCTCGGCTTGGCACCAATCGGGCCGGATTCGTAGATCAGCACCACGTCTGGCGAGGAAGTCAGGCGCGCGAGGTTGGCGGCTTTCGATGGCAGGCCGATGCCGACAAAGCACACCGAGCCGTTTTTCAGGCGACGGGCTGCGGCGACGGTCATCATTTCATTGGTGGTGTAAGTCATTACTTGGCCTCCGAAGCAGCGGCCAATTTGGCCTGGAATTCGCTGAAATCAGCGCAGCCATGGATGTATTCGTTGATCCACGCGGTAAACGTCTCACGGTCGCGAGCGATCGGGTCCCACGCTTGATAGAACCGATTGTCACGCTCGGTGTAACCGTGAGCGTAGGACGGGTGCGCGCCGCCGGGGACGTGGCAGACCGCGCTCAAGGCCCAGGTCGGCAGTACGCAAGCGTTCATCGGTGCGTTGAGGTCGTCGACGATTTCTTCGACGGTGACGATGCAGCGCTTGGCCGCCAGCGCGGCTTCTTTCTGCACGCCAAGAATGCCCCACAGCAGCACGTTGCCCTTGCGGTCGGCTTTCTGCGCGTGGATCACGGTGACATCCGGGCGCACCGACGGCACCGCCGCCAGCACTTCGCCGGTGAACGGGCAGGTCACGGTTTTGATCAGCGGGTTGACCTTCGGCAGGTCGGAGCCGGCGTAGGCGCGCAGCACCGCGAACGGCAGGCCGGACGCGCCAGCGACGTAGGCATTGGCCAGGTCGGCGTGGCTGTGCTCTTCGATTTCCAGCGCATGCGGCCACTGCTTCTCGACCGCATCGCGCAGACGGTGCAGCGAACCGACGCCCGGGTTACCGCCCCAGGAAAAAATCAGCTTGCGTGCGCAACCGGCGCCGATCAGTTGGTCGTAGATCAGGTCGGGGGTCATCCGCACCAGCGTCAGATCTTTCTTGCCCTGACGAATGATTTCATGACCCGCTGCCGTAGGGATCAGGTGCGTGAAGCCTTCGAGCGCGACGGTGTCGCCATCGTTGACGAATTGCTTCACCGCGTCGTGCAGCGAAAGGATCTCAGCCATGGAGCGTGCTCCCGTTTTTGTAGTGAATCGCCAGTGATAAAAAGGCGCGAGGTTCAGCGCCGAAGTCACTGAAGAGTAAGCCTGGGGAAATGGCCAAACAATCCGATAATCGACTGAGTGTTCGTTTATCGAACAGATTGTTGTTTCCCTAATGATCGTTCCCACGCTCCGCGTGGGAATGCAGCCCGGGACGCTCCGCGTCCCTGTAGAGCCAAACGCAGAGCGTCCGTTGAGGCATTCCCACGCGGAGCGTGGGAACGATCATGTGGAGGTACTCAGGTCGCATCCGCATGACTGACCATGCCCTTGATCACCACCGCCGTGGTCGCCAATGCCGCCGGAATCACCAACGCCGTTAATACCTGCTCGAAGTTCCAGCCCAGGCCCAGCAACGTTGCGCCCATCCACGCCCCGAGAATCGCGCCAAAGCGACCGATGCCCAGCATCCACGACACGCCGGTCGCCCGCCCCTGGGTCGGATAAAACCGCGCCGCCAGCGATGGCATCGCCGATTGCGCGCCGTTCACGCACATCCCCGCCACCAGCACCAGGGTCGCCAGTAGAGTGATGTTGCCCAGGCTCTGCCCTACCGCGTAGGCAAACACCCCGGCCAGCAGGTAGAACGTGCCGATGACCTTGTGCGGGTTGAAGCGGTCCATCGCCCAGCCCACCGCCACCGCGCTCAACACCCCGCCGAACTGGAACAACGCGCCGATGAACGCGGCCTGTTCCATGCTCGCGCCGCTGTCACGCATCAGCGTCGGCAGCCAACTGGTCAACAGGTAAACGATGACCAGGCCCATGAAATAGGTCAGCCACAGCAGCAAGGTGCCGGTGCTGTAGGTGCCGGAGAAGATCACCGCGAACACATTGCGCGCCTTGACGGTTTTCTGTTCCGGCACGCTGAAGCTCGAGGCTTGGGCCACGGTCACCGGGTCGATCGGCGCCAACGTCTTGCGCACTTTGTCGGTGCCACGATTGCGCACTACCAGGTAACGCGCCGATTCCGGCAGCCAGAACAGCAGAACCACGGCGAGAATCAGCGGCAACACCCCGCCGATCAGCAGCAGGCTGTGCCAGCCGAACGCCGGAATCAGCTTGGCGGAAATGAACCCGCCACCGGCCATGCCCAGGTTGAAGCCACAGAACATGCTGGTCACCAGCAGGGATTTCTTGCGCTCCGGGGTGTATTCCGAAAGCAAGGTGGTGGCGTTCGGCATCCCCGCGCCCAGGCCGAGACCGGTCAAGAAACGCAGCACCAGCAGTTGCTCGACATTGGTGCTGTAAGCCGAGGCCAGGCTGAAAGCGCCAAACAGCAGCACGGCGCCGACCAGCACCACCTTGCGGCCGAAGCGGTCAGCCAGCGGGCCGGAACCCAGGGCACCAAAGACCATGCCGATCAGCGCGGCGCTCATTACCGGGCCGAGGCTGGCGCGGTCGATGCCCCAATCCTGCGACAGCGCCGGGGCGATGAAGCCCATGGCGGCGGTGTCGAGGCCGTCGAGAAAGACAATCAGGAAACACAGGATCACCACTCGCCATTGATAGCGCGAGATCGGTTGGGCATTGATGAAGGTCTGCACGTCGAGGCAGTTACCCACAGCGGACTGAGGCTGGTTCATTATTTTTATTCCACGCAAAAAACGCAGTCGAACGATGGCCGGCCAACGGGCGGCACGGTCATGAGAATAGAGGGTTTGAATCAGGCGTCGCGTTGCATCCGGCAACAGAGTCGGCAAGGCGGACAGTCGGAGAACATGCGCATGGTGAGGTGCCTCTTGTCATTATTATCGGAGTCGGCAGTCCGGGCTGACTCTGCTGGTCAGCGCCGGATGACGCTGCCGCGACATTAATGATCCGAGGGTTTTAGCGTCAATTCGATAAACGCAACACTGTGCGTTTATCGAACAGCTTCCTCAGGCAAACAATTGCGCGCTGAGGTCGCGACTGGCGCTGAGCAGGCCCGGCAGAAAGCGCTGCTCCAGCTCGCTACGACTGACCCGCCCGGCATGGGTACTGACGTTGAGTGCTGCGACCACCTGGCCGGACGCGTCATACACCGGCACGGCAATCGAGCGCAGGCCCTGTTCCAGTTCCTGATCGACGATGCACCAGCCCTGCTGCCGCACCTCTTGCAGGCAGGCGAGCAAGGCGTCAGGGGTATGGATCGTGCGGCTGGTCTTGGCCACCAGTTCAGCGTGATCGAGGTATTCGCCGAGCGACGTATCGTCGAGTGCCGCCAGCAGAATCCGTCCCATCGACGTGCAATACGCCGGCAGCCGCCCGCCGACCGACAGGTCCACCGAAATCAGCCGCTGGGTCGTTGCCGAACGGGCGATGTACAGAATGTCGTCGCCCTCGAGCGTGGCCATGTTGCAGGCTTCGTGCAGTTGTTCGCTCATGCGGTCGAGGTACGGCTGGGCAGAAACGGCCAGCGGCGTCGACGACAAATAGGCGTGGCCGAGGGTCAAGACTTTCGGCAGCAACGAATAGGTGCGACCGTCGGTGGTGGCGTAGCCGAGCTTGATCAGCGTGTGCAGGCAACGGCGCACCGCCGCGCGAGGGATTTCGGTGCGGTGGCTGATCTGGGCGATGGTCAGATGGCGCTTGCGCTCTTGAAACGCTTGCACCACGGCCAGACCGCGGGCCAGTGAGGTCATGAAATCCGGATCGCCGGTCAGGGCCTGGATGCGCTTGGCCGGCGAAGCGACGATCGGCGGCGCCACGGAAGTGAAGGAATTGCGCATTTGATCGTTCATTTAAGGTCCTTGGTCCGGCTCGGATCAGTGGCTATACAAACGGCTCACAGGCGAATGTACAAGCGCTGGCAACGCAACATTGGGCGATTATCGAACCGCCGACCGATAATCGCAATCCGTCATCACACCCGGTCAGCCTGACCCGTTCAACGGCCCGCCTTATTCACCATGTCGAATTTAGTTGTTCATTTAATGGCGCCAAAAACTGAGCACTCGGCAAATAGTCCGCAGCGCGCAGTGCAACTAATAAACTTGCGCGCAACAAAACAATCACACATTCAGAACCGTTTTTAACTTGGCAAAGATAGTCATTCCGCAATCGATAGCTATAATGCACCTCAGTGGCGCCGCGTTTTCATTGACCGCGATCGCCACCCGCTGAGGTGATGTTCATCATCGACAGCCCGGCCAGCGCCAGACGCCATTACTCATGCAACGCCTGCGTTCGCCGAAACAGGAAACTGATGCTGCGTCAGTTTTATCGGGTGCCGTAGCCGCCTGACAGACGAAAGTCCGTTCGCTCACCGATTCAACTAATGCCTGTTCAGGCATTGAAATGGCGGGGGCGCTCGAGCGATTCGTTGCAGTGCGTTTCACCGGATATTCAACTCAACTCATACAGGTATCACTGTGACGAAAGACGAACTGCGCGCGGAACTTGAGCGCCAGGAACAACGTTACAAGGAAGTTTACGGCGGGGAAGTCACCACCTACGCCGCCCAGCCCGAACCGGAACGTAAAGCCTGGCGCAAGCGCCCGACCGTTCAGGATCAGGTGTTCAAGCAGGAAATCGAGAAAATCGAAAAGGAACTCAAAGCCGAAGAGCCTTGAACACAGGCGGCGGTTATTGAAGGTTTGTGTCCGCACCGCTGACAAACACGGTGAAACGACGATGCCTTGCGCGCCCGCTACCCGCGGGCAGCGGCAATCCTCGCGTCTGACAGGCTGATGACAGACGTCCTACAGGTTTCACAGATATTTCAGACAAGCGTTTGAGCGATCGCCCAGCCAATTAAAACGCCGGCAAATCATAAGATTTCCATTAAGAATCAATGAGTTGAAAAACCCTGCGCACCGCTGGGTTTTAACGCGCTGCAACAAATTAACGTGAAGAAGAGTGTGACCAGTGAGCAGACAGGGCATCGATTTCCTGTCTTTTCTGGCATAATCGCGCCCCCTTACGACCGGGTCAGAAAACCTTCATGATCGATTTATTCAGCGGACTGGATGCTTGGGTGCTTGTGAGCCTCTTGCTCGCCCTGACGTTTGTCCTCGCCTTCGAGTTCATCAATGGATTTCATGACACCGCTAACGCGGTAGCCACTGTTATCTACACCAAAGCCATGCCGCCGCATCTGGCAGTGTTCTTTTCCGGCGTGTTCAATTTCCTCGGCGTGCTGCTGGGCGGTGTTGGCGTGGCGTATGCCATCGTCCACTTGCTGCCGGTTGAGCTGCTGATCAATGTGAACACCGGCCATGGCCTGGCAATGGTCTTCTCGTTGCTCGCTGCGGCCATCGCCTGGAACCTGGGCACCTGGTACTTCGGTATCCCGGCTTCCAGTTCGCACACGCTGATCGGCTCGATCCTCGGTGTCGGCCTGGCCAACGCGCTGATCAACGACATCCCGTTGAGAGATGGCGTGAACTGGCAGAAAGCGATCGACATCGGCGCCTCGCTGGTGTTCTCGCCAATGGCCGGCTTCCTGATCGCCGCGCTGGTGCTGATCGGCCTGAAGTGGTGGCGCCCGCTGTCGAAGATGCACAAGACGCCGGAGCAACGCCGCAAGATCGACGACAAGAAACACCCGCCGTTCTGGAACCGTCTGGTTCTGGTGATCTCGGCCATGGCCGTGAGCTTCGTCCACGGTTCCAACGATGGCCAGAAAGGCATCGGCCTGATCATGCTGGTCCTGATCGGTATCGTGCCTGCGCAGTTCGTGCTCGACCTGAACAGCACCACCTACCAGATCGAACGCACCCGCGACGCGACCCTGCACCTGAGCCAGTTCTACCAGCGCAACGCCGATTCGCTGGGTGAATTCCTGGCCCTGGGCAAAAGCGTGGAAGGCGATCTGCCGGAGAAATTCCGCTGCAACCCGCAGCAGACCGAACCGACCATTTCCGCCCTGCTGCACACCCTTAAAGGCGTAGCGGACTACCACTCGCTGCCGTCGGAAAGCCGCATCGAAGTCCGTCGCTACCTGCTGTGCCTCGACGACACGGCGAAGAAAGTCGGCAAGCTGCCAGGCCTCGAAGCCCGTGAAAAGGCTGACCTGGACAAGCTGCGCAAAGACCTGACCACCACCACCGAATACGCCCCGTTCTGGGTGATTCTGGCGGTTGCACTGGCCCTGGGCCTGGGCACCATGGTCGGCTGGAAGCGTGTGGTGCTGACCATTGGCGAGAAGATCGGCAAGCAAGGCATGACCTATTCCCAGGGCATGTCGGCGCAGATCACCACGGCCAGTCTGATCGGCATGGCCAACATCTTCAGCCTGCCGGTGTCGACCACGCATGTGCTGTCTTCGGGTGTGGCCGGGACCATGGTTGCCAACAAGAGCGGCTTGCAGGGCGGCACGGTCAAGACCATTTTGCTGGCCTGGGTGTTGACCTTGCCGGCGACGGTGGCGCTGTCGGCCGGGTTGTTCTGGTTGGCTTCCAAGGCGTTGGGTAGCTGATCTTCAGCTGCTTGTGAAGGAGGCGCGATTCTTTGGAATCGCGCCTTTTTTTTGGAGTTGGGATTGGGATTGGGGGCATATCCGTTGCTGCGGGGGCTGCCGCTGGCGGTTTCGCTCTTACAGCGAGTCCCTTTTTCAGACGCCAAAAAGGAACCAAAAGGCTTTGCCCCGGCGTTCGGCCCCTCGCTGGGGCTCGGGGTTCCTTCGTTACGGAATCGCTCCGGGCGCAGCGGCTACGGTTTGCTTCGCTGCACCTCCTTCCGCTGTGTACGACTTCGTCGTACGGTCGCTACGCTCCCACACCCGGATCGATCCCTTCACTCAGCCTTCCGAAGGGGCAAAAGATCAAAAACCAAATCAAAAGCCAGAGCAAAAGCCAGAGCAAAAGCCAGAGCAAAATCAAAAGCCCCTCACCCTAGCCCTCTCCCGGAGGGAGAGGGGACTGACCGAGGTGAATTGAAGAGGTACACCGACATGCAGTACCGAGTCGAATGCAAGTTCTGAACGGCCCGCGAATCGGCCCCCTCTCCCTCGGGAGAGGGCTGGGGTGAGGGGCGAATCCACCGCAAATCACAAGCCATGCGTCGCTTCTAACCACTCAACAATGAGCGCCAGCTCGAGTGCTCTTGATCTTGCCTAACCAGCGACATCGGAAGGCTGAGTGGAGGGATTGATCCGGGCGTGGGAGCGCAGCGACCGTCTGGCGCAGCCAGACACAGCGGACGTAGGTGCAGCGAAGCAAACCGTAGCCGCTGCGCCCGGATCGATCCCGGAGCGAAGGGACCCGAGCTTGCGAGGGCCGTACGTAGGAGCAAAGCCTTTTGGTTCCTTTTTGGCGTCTGAAAAAGGGACTCGCCGTAAGGGCGAAACCGCCAGCCGCAACACCCGAAACAACGGATATTCACCCAAAACCCCAAGAGCCTGGTCGGCCCAAAGGCCGCCACGGCCAAAAAAAAAAGGGGCAACCGAAGTCGCCCCAAAATGCCTTGCGTGCCCATCAACCCAGAAGAACTTACTTGCGCCGCTTATGCGCATCCTTCCAGATAAAAAACCCAAACCCTGCAAAAAACAGCACCATCAGCCCCACCGTCAGGACCCCGGCAAACACCACGTTATCGAAAAACATGACTGGCCTCCTGGCCCCTGCTTTGCTGCGATGAGTGCAAATTAGCAGACACACAGGCACGCACATTGACCAGGATCAATGTCCGCAACATAAGGAAAGAAAGACGTGAAATTAAATGACCTGCATCAAGGAATGCAGAGGGAGATCAGCGCTTTTTCGGCTTGTTCTTCGACTTTTTCCTGGCTTTTCCCAACGGCATCGCCTGCTCGAACGCCTGGCGCACTTCATTCAGGCGCTTCTCGTTGAGGTCATGCACACGCTTGGCGCGCTCGCTGTTGAGGTCGATCAGTTTGTCGTCTTGGCTCATGGCATCAGTACATCGCAGAAAAGGATCACAACTGCCACATCACCGGCAGGACTGCGCCAATCATGCCGCTTGACGCGAGCGCTGACCAGCCACACCGGCACCGCAATCAAATCTCGATATCGACCCACAACCCCTGACGCGGCTGATCTTCCATCAACGGCACCACCGGCACGGTGTTGTCGGCATTAAGCTCGGTACCGGGGACGGCCAGATGTTCTTCCGGGTCTTCATCAGCCTCGCGACGCCGACGTTCGCGCTCCTGCTGGCGGCGCTGTTCCTCGCGCAGCAACAGGCCATCCTCTTCGGGATTGCGTTTTTGCAGATCGATCGTGCTTTCGTTGGAGCTTTCCTGCACCGGCACCACCGGAGGGATGTCCGGCCGCGGGCGGATCGGATCCTGCTGGGAAGTGATCGGCACGGCGCTCAAGGGGAGCATCGGTGGCAACATATATAGGTCTCCTGTGTGCAGGCTATCGGCTGCGCTACAGGCGCCTTGAGCCGCCCGTCGCAAACTTGTGACCCGGTTGGCACCCACAGGTGCCCTGCCGCTGGAAAAAACCGACGCCTGACGCTCCGGTACCCGCTTGCAGCTTGCAGCTAAAAGCTCGCCACTGCTCCTATTCCTTTGGCCCTGAAGCCGTCATTCCGTTAAGATAGCCCGCTTTTTCAAGGTGGGAGTCAGGCAGCATGGCGCAGCAGTATCAACCGGGGCAACGCTGGATCAGTGACAGCGAAGCAGAGCTTGGTTTAGGCACCGTTCTGGCACAGGACGGCCGCTTGTTGACCGTGCTTTACCCGGCCACTGGCGAAACCCGCCAGTACGCGCTACGGAATGCGCCCCTGACCCGCGTGCGGTTTTCGCCGGGTGACAGCATCACCCACTTCGAAGGCTGGAAGATGACCGTGCAGCAGGTCGACGATGTCGACGGGCTGATGGTCTATCACGGTCTCAACGGGCAGAACGAAGCCGTCACACTGCCGGAAACCCAGCTGTCGAACTTCATTCAGTTCCGTCTGGCCAGCGACCGCCTGTTCGCCGGGCAGATCGATCCGCTGCCGTGGTTCTCCCTGCGCTACAACACCCTGGAACACACCAGCCGCCAGTTGCAGTCCTCGCTGTGGGGCCTGGGTGGCGTTCGCGCACAACCGATCGCGCACCAGTTGCACATCGCCCGTGAAGTTGCCGACCGCATCGCGCCGCGCGTACTGCTGGCGGACGAAGTGGGGCTGGGTAAAACCATCGAAGCCGGTCTGGTGATCCACCGCCAACTGCTGTCCGGCCGCGCCAACCGCGTGCTGATCCTCGTTCCGGAAAACCTCCAGCACCAGTGGCTGGTGGAAATGCGCCGCCGTTTCAACCTGCAGGTCGCGCTGTTCGACGAAGAACGCTTCATCGAAAGCGATGCCACCAACCCGTTCGAAGACACGCAACTGGCGCTGGTCGCGCTGGAATGGCTGGTCGACGACGAAAAGGCTCAGGACGCACTGTTCGCTGCCGGTTGGGATCTGCTGGTGGTCGACGAAGCGCACCACCTGGTCTGGCACGAAGAAAAGGCCAGCCCGGAATACTCGCTGGTCGAGCAACTGGCCGAAGTCATCCCGGGCGTGCTGCTGCTCACCGCTACCCCGGAACAACTTGGTCAGGACAGCCACTTCGCGCGTCTGCGCCTGCTCGACCCGAACCGTTTCCATGACCTGGCGGCGTTCCGCGCCGAAAGCGACAACTATCGCCCGGTCGCCGAAGCGGTTCAGGAACTGCTCGACAAGGGCCGCCTCTCGCCCGCAGCGCACAAGACCATTCACGGTTTCCTCGGCAACGAAGGCGAAGCCTTGCTGACCGCAGTCAACGATGGCGACACCGAAGCCAGCGCGCGTCTGGTGCGTGAACTGCTCGATCGCCACGGCACTGGCCGCGTGCTGTTCCGTAACACCCGTGCCGCCGTGCAGGGTTTCCCGGAGCGCAAGCTGCACCCGTACCCGCTGCCATGCCCGGACGAATACCTCGAACTGCCGTTGGGCGAACACGCCGAGCTGTACCCGGAAGTCAGCTTCCAGTCCCAGCCGGAGGCCAGCGAAGAAGAACGCTGGTGGAAATTCGACCCGCGCGTCGAGTGGCTGATCGATCAGCTGAAAATGCTCAAGCGCACCAAAGTGCTGGTGATCTGCGCCCACGCCGAAACCGCGATGGATCTGGAAGACGCCTTGCGCGTGCGCTCCGGCATCCCGGCCACGGTGTTCCACGAAGGCATGAACATCCTTGAGCGTGACCGCGCCGCCGCCTACTTCGCCGACGAAGAATTCGGCGCGCAGGTGCTGATCTGCTCGGAAATCGGCAGTGAAGGTCGCAACTTCCAGTTCGCTCACCACCTGGTGCTGTTCGATCTGCCGTCGCACCCGGACCTGCTCGAGCAGCGTATCGGTCGTCTCGACCGAATCGGCCAGAAGCACATCATCGAACTGCACGTGCCGTACCTGGAAACCAGCCCGCAAGAGCGTCTGTTCCAGTGGTACCACGAAGCGCTGAACGCGTTCCTCAACACTTGCCCGACCGGCAACGCCTTGCAGCATCAGTTCGGCCCGCGCCTGCTGCCGCTGCTCGAAGAAGCCGACGACGGCGAGTGGCAAGCGCTGATCGACGAAGCACGCGCCGAGCGTGAGCGTCTGGAAGCTGAGTTGCATACTGGTCGCGACCGTTTGCTGGAGCTCAACTCCGGTGGCGCTGGCGAAGGTGAAGCGCTGGTCGAAGCGATTCTTGAGCAGGACGACCAGTTCGCCCTGCCGATCTACATGGAAACCCTGTTCGACGCGTTCGGCATCGACAGCGAAGACCATTCGGAAAACGCGCTGATCCTCAAGCCGAGCGAGAAGATGCTCGACGCCAGCTTCCCGCTGGGCGACGACGAAGGTGTGACCATCACCTACGACCGTAACCAGGCGCTGTCGCGCGAAGACATGCAGTTCATCACCTGGGAGCACCCGATGGTGCAGGGCGGCATGGACCTGGTGCTGTCCGGTTCGATGGGCAACACCGCCGTCGCGCTGATCAAGAACAAGGCGTTGAAACCGGGCACCGTGTTGCTGGAACTGCTGTATGTCAGCGAAGTGGTCGCCCCGCGTTCGCTGCAGCTGGGCCGCTACCTGCCGCCGGCGGCGCTGCGCTGCCTGCTCGATGCCAACGGCAACGACCTGTCGCCACGGGTATCCTTCGAAACCCTCAACGATCAGCTGGAAAGCGTGCCGCGCGCCAGCGCCAACAAGTTCATCCAGGCCCAGCGCGATCAGCTGACGCCGCGGATCAACGCCGGCGAAGACAAGATCGCCCCGCGTCATGCCGAGCGCGTGGCCGAGGCGCGTCGTCGTCTGGCCGCCGACACCGACGAAGAACTGGCGCGCCTGACCGCGTTGCAAGCGGTCAACCCGACCGTGCGCGACAGCGAACTGGAAGCGTTGCGCACTCAGCGTGAGCAGGGTCTGGCGATGCTGGATAAAGCGGCGTTGCGTCTGGAAGCGATTCGGGTGCTGGTGGCGGGCTAACCGCCCCGCTCCACCGCTGAAAACAAAAAGGCCCGCAGTGATGCGGGCCTTTTTTGCCTGTTATTTATTAGCTGAAGCTAATGGCCTCATCGCTGGCAAGCCAGCTCCCACAGGTTTCGGGTTGTTTACAGATTATGTGTACGACTCGATCACTGTGGGAGCTGGCTTGCCAGCGATTGCAATCAGGCAGTCGCCGCCGCAGCACCTGGCTCAACCACAGCGACCAAACCCTCCTTCATCCGTTGCGCATCCCGCACAAAACACCGCGAAGCCAGAAACAGAAACACCATGGTCAGAAACAGCGCCACCGGAATCAGGTACATCGCGTCATGCAGGCCGACCGCCTTGAACGCTTCGGTCATCTGCTCCGCCCCCGCCGACAGCATTGCCGTGTGCGCGAAATGGTCCGACAGGCCGCCGACCACCACCGGCCCCAAACCACCGCCGAGCAGATACAGCCCGGCAAAGAACAACGCCATCGCCGTCGCACGCAGGCGCGGTTCGACTACATCCTGAATCGCCGTGTAGACGCAGGTGTAGAAGTTATAGGCGAACAGCCAGCCGACGCTGAACACCGCGACGAACACACCAATCTCGATTCGCCCGGCATGCAGCGCCCACGCCGTACACAGGGTCGAGATGATCAGACTAAACCCGGCAAACAGCAGCCGCCCGCTCGCCACGCGCTGATGAATCTTGTCAGCGATCCAGCCGCCCAACGTCAGCCCGACCAGCCCGGTCACGCCGACGATAATCCCCGTAGCTACCGCCGCTTCCTGCAACGGCATGAGGAAATAGCGTTGCAGCATCGGCACCAGAAACGAGTTGCAGGCATAGGTCGCAAAGTTGAAGCACAGCCCGGCCATCACCAGCCAGAGGAAGGTCGGCACGGCCAGCACGCGACGAATCGGCTTGTCGACTTTCTCCTGCGAGACCTGCACGGTTTCCGCCGCGCCGCGCTTGGGTTCCTTGATGAAGAACATGAACACCGCAAGGATCAGCCCCGGCACCGCGGCAATAAAGAACGGCGCGCGCCAGCTGTCGAAGGCCTTGACCATCGCGCCGATGGTGAAGAACGCCAGCAGCAGCCCCAGCGGCAGGCCGAGCATGAAAATGCCCATGGCGCGCGCCCGACGGTGCGCCGGAAACAGATCGCCGATCAGCGAGTTCGCCGCCGGTGCATAACTGGCTTCGCCGATGCCAATGCCCATGCGCACGATCAGGAAGCTCCAGAAACTGCCGACCAGACCATTGACTGCGGTCAGCGCGCTCCATGTCGCCAGGCCCCAGCCCATCAGTTTGCTGCGCGAACCGGTGTCGGCCATGCGTCCCAGTGGCAGGCCGGCGATCGCATAGACGATGGTAAACGCGGTGCCGACGATGCCCAGCTGAAAGTCGCTGAGGTGCCATTCCATGCGGATAGGTTCGATGATGATCGCCGGAATGGTGCGGTCGAAGAAGTTGAACAGGTTGGCGAGGAACAGCAAAAACAGAATGCGCCAGGCATTCGCCGCTTGGGTCGAGTTCTGCATGGGTCCGTCTCTTTATTGTTATGGGGCTTCACTGCCAGCGCGTTCGAGCCCGGAACCTGCAATCTAGTCAGCCACGCGAGGGCTGTCTGTGATCATTCGTCAGCCTGATATCGGCCCATCGCACTGTAACGAAACGTAAGCCCTTGATAACGCTGAAATCCCCCGCCATACGGGGCTTTCACGGCAAAATCCGGGCACAAAAAAATACTTTCGCGCCCCCCTTCCCAAGTCCATGGCAAAGCCTAGAATGGCCGCCGGATCCGTCCGGATCTGCCGATCAATCCCTTTGATACCCTCGCCCATGTCTGAAGTCAGTCCGTGTCTGAATTGCGGTGCCTGCTGTTCCCATTTTCGCGTGTCGTTTTTCTGGGGTGAATGTGCATCCTCCGGCGGTACGGTGCCCGATGAACTGGTCGCGCAAATTACCCCGAGCCGGGTGGCGATGATCGGTACCGACCGCAAACCCGCACGCTGCATGTCGTTGGCGGGCGAGGTCGGCAGCGCCGTGGCCTGCACGATCTATGAGAAACGCTCAAGCACCTGCCGCGAATTCGAAGCGTCGTGGGAGAACGGTGAACACAACCCCGACTGCGACAAGGCCCGCGCCGCGCATGGGCTGCCGCCGCTTGATCCGCACTGGAATGACCTGCCTCTGGAGCGCATCGCCTAAGCCTTAGCGCTAAACGCTATGAGCTTCATGTCAAATTCATTAGCACCAATATGCCACTACGCCTTGCAGCCTGAAATCCGCCTCTATACTCCAGTCATTCGCCTGCGTTGAACGCGCAGAAAGGACGACTTCAGAGACGGGGCACGCTATGGAGTGGCTTGGTTTGCATTTTGTTACCGAGCTGCCGGCGCGCGGGCAGGTCATTCTCGATTGCACTCACAACCCGTTGCTGGTGCTGGCGGCCTATCTGGTCGCCTGCGCAGCGAGTTTCGCGACGCTCGATATGGCCGAGCGTGTGGTGCATGCCGAAGATCTGCCATCGCGGCGGCTCTGGCGCTGGATCGGCGCGACCTGTCTGGCCGGTGGCATCTGGGCCATGCATTTCATCAGCATGTTGGCTTTTCAGACGCCCATCGATATCGAGTATGACCTCGGCATCACCCTCTTCTCCCTGCTGATCGCCCTGCTCGCCTCCTGGCTCGCCATGCAAACCCTGAGCGAGGTCCAGCCCAGTGCGCTGCGCTGCCTGAAAACGGCGTGTGTCATTGGCCTGGGGATCGCCGGCATGCATTACGTGGGCATGGCGGCGATGAAATCGAGCGCTACCACTTATTACCATCCGGGACTGTTCGCGTTGTCGGTGCTGATCGCCATCGGTGCCAGTTTCGCCGCGCTGTGGGTCGCCCGCTATTTGAGCGAAGGCAGCGGCGTGGCCCATCAATTGCTCAAATACAGCGCTGCGTTGATTCTCGGCGCTGGCATCATCAGCATGCATTTTACCGGCATGGCTGCACTGAACCTGGTCATACCCGAGGGCGGCATGGCAGCGAGCGGCGGTGCAACCGGGCATCTGCAACTGGGCCTGACCGTGGCGCTGATCATCCTGTTGATACTGGGCAGTGCCATCAGCGCCGCCCTCGCCGACAAGAAGCTGCAAAACAAGGAACAAGACCTGCGCCGGGTCAACGCCCTCCTCAGCCAACTCGACCAGGCGCGCATGTCGCTGCAGCAAGCGGCCAACTACGACGCGCTGACCAACCTGACCAACCGCCGCGGTTTCAACCAGATCTTCGCGGAAAAGCTCAACCAGAAAACCAGCGAAGGCGGCATGCTCGCGGTGATGTTTCTCGACATCGACCATTTCAAACGGATCAATGACAGCCTTGGCCATGACGCCGGTGATGCGTTGCTCAAAGTCATCGCCAGTCACATCAAAGGCTCGGTGCGCAGCCATGAAGACGTGGTCGCGCGCTTCGGCGGCGACGAGTTCTGCCTGCTGATCAACCTGCACGAACGCGAAGAGGCGCGTCACATGGCGCAGCGCATCATGCTCAAGATGAAAGAGCCGATCGAACTGGCCGGGCGGCGCATGGTGATGACCACCAGCATCGGTATCAGCCTGTTCCCCGACGATGGCAGCACCTGTGAGGAACTGCTCAAGCACGCCGATCTGGCGCTGTATCAATCGAAGAATGCCGGGCGCAATGGCCTGCATTTTTTCAATCCCAGCCTGAAAAGCCGTGCGACCCTGGAGTTGCAACTCGAGGAAGAATTGCGCCAGGCCCTGCGCGAAGAAAACGGTCTGATGCTCTACTACCAGCCGATCTTCGAACTGAAAACCGGTCGCGTCACCAAGCTCGAGGCGCTGATCCGCTGGCAGCACCCGTTGCACGGTTTGCTGACCCCGGATCGTTTCATCGCCATCGCCGAGAGCAACGGCCTGATCGCCGAGCTCGACAACTGGGTGCTGCGGCGCGCCTGTCGTGATCTCGGCGAGCTATCCAGCCATGGCTGCGAGGAGCTGAAAATCGCCTGGAACTGCTCGCCGCTGAATCTGGCCCGCGAAGAGCTGGCCGATGAAATCGAACACGCCCTGCGCAGCGCCGGGGTGGCGCCGGAACGGCTGGAGCTGGAGGTCACCGAAAATGCGCTGATGGGCAACATCGCCAACACCCTGGTGCTGTTGCGACAGATCCGCGCGCTGGGCGTGTCGCTGTCGATCGACGACTTCGGTACCGGCTATTCGTCGCTGGCCTACCTCAAGCGCCTGCCGCTCAACACCTTGAAAATCGACCGTTCGTTCATCCTCGACATCCCCAAGGCCACGGCGGACACGGAGATCGTCCAGGCGATTATCGTCATGGCGCACACCCTGCATCTGCAAGTGGTCACCGAAGGCGTGGAAAGCCTGGAGCAGTACGAGTTTCTCGAGCGTTCGGGCTGCGATTTCATTCAGGGTTACTTGCTCAGCCGACCGGTGCCGCTCAATGAGCTGCGCCCGGTGCTGGAGGAAATCAACCAGCGCAGAGCGTCGCCGGCGTTCAATCCGTTGTTGCTGGCGCGCGGTACATTTGCACCAGTGTCGCTGGGTCCTGCGCCAGATAGCCCTGCGCCCCATGCAGGCGCATCAGTTGTGCGGCCAATCCGCTGAGCGGCGTCGCCGAACCCTGTTCACGGGAAAACTTCACCGCCGTGTCGAGATCCTTGAGCAGCGTGCGCACGTGCCATTTGATCGGTTCGAAACGACTCTCGGCCATCTGCGGGACAAGAATCTGCAGCGGTTTCGAATCGGCAAACCCACCGGCCAGCGCGTCGGCGAGCAGGCTGGCATCGACCCCGGCCTGTTCCGCCAGCGCCACCACTTCGGCAATCACCAGCGCGTTGCAGGCGACAATCATCTGGTTGCACGCCTTGGTGACCTGGCCGGCGCCGACGCCGCCCATGTGCGTGACGCGCTGACCAAGACTCAGCAGCACCGGGCGCACCCGCTCAAGATCCGCCACCGCGCCGCCGACCATGATCGCCAGGCTGCCCGCCTCGGCGCCGATCACGCCGCCGGACACCGGGGCGTCGAGCCAGCCCATGCCGGTTCGCTGCGCCAGTTGCGCGGCCATCTCGCGGGTCGCCGTCGGTTCGAGGCTGGAAAAATCCACCAGCAGTTGCGCGGTTTTCGCGCCCTCGACGATGCCGCCCTCGCCAAACACCACCTCGCGCACCACCGCCGTGTCGGCCAGGCACAGCATCACTATATCGGCGTGTTCGCACAGTTCGGCGGGGCTCGCCACTTGCCGGGCGCCGGCCTCGACCAGTGCCGCGCACTTGGCCGGGTTGCGATTCCACACGGTCAGCGGGTAGCCCGCCGCCAACAGACGCCGGCACATCGGCAGGCCCATCAGGCCGATTCCGGCAAACCCCAACGAAGGTCGCGTTGACATCATTTTGCCTCTTTTCCATTAAAGATCGCCGAATAATGGCCGATTCAACAACGATCAGGAAAGGATTCCCCCCAGCGACAGTCAGGCCACAGCGCTGACGCTCGGGCTCAATTCGCGCAAAAAAGACGCGAGATCCTATTCCGTGAGGTTCGCTGACATCGGTCATCGGGCCAACCCAGTCCAGGTACATGGCGCACCATGACATCCAAAAACAATCCTGCCACTGCGATTTCCGACCTGACCTCCAGCCCCGCCGCCAACAGCCCGACCAAGCCTGCGCAACCCGCGCGTCCGCTGTCGACCCAGCAATACCTGTACTTCACCGAAACCAATACCGACCGCATCCTCGATAACCTCGACGGCCTGCGCGATCTGGTGTTCCCGCGCCCGCCGCACCTGGAAGGCGATAACGAACAGCACAACGATCAGGAATTCCCTTCGGTGTGCCTGATCGGCCTCGGTCGCTGCGGCTCCAACATCGCCCTCGACGTCGCGGAGCTGGTGTACAACGCGCGCAAGTTCTACCTCAACGAATTCAACAACGAAGACCGCCCGGTCGACCGCCGTCTCGCCGACAAGGGCTACAGCCCGGCGCAGTGGATCAAAAACAACCTGCGCATCGGCACCAACAAGTCGACCAAACCGGTGTTTCTGGTCGAACCGCTGGTGATGCTCGGCGACCTCGACAAGGACATCGCCGGGCGCATCCGTTTCTCGCGCAAGGGCGAAAAAAGCGGCTTCCTGCGCGACTACAGCAAGATGAAGATCATGGACTTGTCCGAAGTCCACGCCGGTGGCGCCGGTAACGCGCCGATCCTCGGCCAGTATCTGGCGAAGATCATCCTCAACAAGGACACCCAGCGCTTTTCCAGCCCCGACTGGAAAATGATCCACTCGTACCTGATCGACAGCTGCGGCATCAAGGCCAACCAGTCGCGCCTGTACTTTTCGATTTTCAGTGCCGGCGGCGGTACCGGTTCGGGCATGGCCTCGGAATTCGGCCTGGCCCAGCAGCACTCGTACATGAACAAGACGTTCGACACCAAGCCGATGGACGAACACGACGGCAAAAGCGGTCATTCGTTCGTGTTCGAGCCGATCTTCACCAGCGGCATCTGCGTGCTGCCAAACATATCCGATCACCGCAGCGAAATGTCCGAGGCGCTGCACATCAACGCCGGCCGCCTGCTGTGCAAATATCTGTCGGAAGAATGGGACTTCTCCTACAACTTCGCCAACGAAGACAGCAGCGAAGCGAGCGTCATGGGGCGTATTCGCCCGTGGAACGCGATGATGCTCATCTCCAACGACATCATGCGTTACGCCGAAGAAAGCGATGACGGCAACATCCAGAACATCGACGTCAACGCGATGGAAAAGCATGCCAACCAGTACATCTCGCAGCAGATCTTCAACATTCTGACGGCTCAGGCGGTCACCACCGACTACGACCAGAACTATTTCCGCCGTGCCGGCATCGACATCGGCGAAACCATTCGCCTGGACGCCAACGACCTGTTCATGAGTCTCGCCGGCCCGGTGGCCATTGCCTATGCCGAATCGGTGGTGCCGGAAACCCCGCCGCCGAGCAGCGACAAGTTCAAGGTTTTTGAAAAAGAGCCGCAGCGTCTGAACATCGACGATCTATTCTTCCGCTCAATCGACCTGCCGCATTTCAACAAGGTCACCCAGGCCATTGAAGGCATCAGCCTGCTGCCGATCGAGTCCAAGCGTTATCGCGCGTCGCTGGAGCAGTACAAGAATTCCGGCTACGACGCCGCCGCCCTGCATGACCTGCACTTCTTCAAGAACTGCTCGTCGGTGGTTTCGATCGTCTCGCTGCCCAAGGACTACAAGCTGTCGTACATGGACCTGAACCGGCTGAAGACTCACCTCAACAGCCTGTTCCCCAACACCACGCTCAAACGTTACGCGCTGGTGATCGGCGCTTCGGCGAACCTGTCATTGACCACCCTGATCGCCAAGAGCCCGTGCCTGTCGGATGACTTCCTGACCCTGATCGTGGCGTTCATCAAGCGTTGCTTCGCCAAGACCCCGTACCGTTTCGACGAGACGCTGGACAATTCGATTCTCGATTTCATCATTCAGGAAGAGTTTGACGAAGACCGCATCGACGACTTGCTTAACGAATTCGAAAACCCGGCGAAGATCCTCGACACCAACTGGTACGCGATCAAACCGATGTACGAGAAGAAGTACCGCGAGTTGATCAACGACAAAGACAAGTTTGTCTCGATCAACGACATTCGCCTGTCGCGCGATTGCGTGAAGAAATCGATCAAGTACCTGCGCGAGATCTACCGTCACCGGATCGGCAAGACCAAAGTGATTTCCCTGAATAACCATACCGGGAAGACTTACTCGGTCTGATCAGAAACCGAGTCGCCTCTATCGCTGGCAAGCCAGCTCCCACAGATTTTGTGGTGCTCACAATATTTGTGCTCACCCGGACACTGTGGGAGCTGGCTTGCCAGCGATGGGGCCTTCAAATTCACTAAAGATTTCAGCCTTTCCAACATCCAGAAACAATTAAGCGACCCTCAGGCCGCTCGATCAACTGTTCCCGTTACGTTTACGTCACCGTGAAGTGAGACTCGTCTGTGGCGTTTCTCTACGGCAACGTGCCATCACGCTACTCCGCTACACACTTTTCGCCGGTGACCAGTCGCACCATCAAGGTGCGTCGCTTGCAGGGGTCGCCCTTTCCTGGATCAGAATCCACGGTGAAACGACGACTGCCCACAGCTGTGGATCGCGCTCGAAAATATCCAGCGCCCGCGTTTCAGACAGCTTGGCGACCTTGTCGTCGGCCAGCCAGGCCGCGACTTTCTCGCCTTCGTCAGACGCCACGGCCTCGGCAGCGGCGATCAAATCCAGCTCAGGGGCGACCCACAATAGAGCACCCTTGGCGAAGAACGGCTCCAACTCTTTCCAAGTGATAGATGCGGTTTCCCCAAGCAGCTTGGCATAGAGGGTGCTAGGTTCTTGATTCATGGGCTCTGTCCGGAAAAGAAATCGACGCGAATCATAACGTTGGTGGTCCGCCAGAAAAACCCGGTTGCAAATGGCTGCACCGAACGAAAAGAGCAGGAACGCCAGGGAATGCTGCTGTTTGAGCTATATGCCTACAAACGCCCCGCCGCAATTCTGTCTTTTTCATTCAAAAAAGCGACACCTCCAGGTTTTGCCCCTTGGCGCCCGCTTCCCAGTTGAACAAGCGGCGCTCTACACTGTACCGGTACAGTTGCCGGGGCATTTCCGGAGGATGTCGCAAAGATATCTGACCCGGTTCTGCTGCTACGGCGCCAGAACTCTAAAAAATACAACAGAGAGTGGAGCACTATGACTAAGGCTACTAAGCAGATTTCCAAACTGTTTGCCGCTATGGTTCTGGCCGGGGTTGCCAGCCATTCGTTCGCAGCTGACACCATCAAAATCGGTATCGCCGGCCCTAAAACCGGTCCAGTAGCCCAATACGGCGACATGCAGTTCAGTGGCGCGAAAATGGCCATCGAGCAGATCAACGCCAAGGGCGGCGTCGACGGCAAGAAACTCGAAGCCGTTGAATACGACGATGCCTGCGATCCGAAACAAGCGGTAGCGGTAGCGAACAAGGTCGTCAACGACGGCGTCAAGTTCGTGGTCGGTCACCTGTGCTCCAGCTCTACTCAGCCAGCTTCGGACATCTACGAAGACGAAGGCGTGATCATGATCACCCCGGCTGCCACCAGCCCGGACATCACCGCCCGTGGCTACAAAATGATCTTCCGCACCATTGGTCTGGACAGCGCCCAGGGCCCTGCCGCCGGCAACTACATCGCCGATTACGTGAAACCGAAAGTGGTTGGCGTGCTGCACGACAAACAGCAGTACGGTGAAGGCATCGCCACCGCGGTGAAATCGACCCTGGAGAAGAAAGGCACCAAGGTTGCCGTGTTCGAAGGCGTCAACGCCGGCGACAAGGACTTCTCGGCAATCATCGCCAAGCTCAAGCAAGCCGGCGTCGACTTCGTCTACTACGGCGGCTACCACCCGGAGCTGGGCCTGATTCTGCGTCAAGCCCAGGAAAAAGGCCTGAAAGCCAAGTTCATGGGGCCGGAAGGCGTGGGTAACGACTCGATCACCCAGATCGCCAAGGACGCTTCCGAAGGCCTGCTGGTGACCCTGCCGAAATCCTTCGACCAGGATCCGGCCAACGTTGCCCTGGCTGACGCGTTCAAAGCGAAGAAGGAAGATCCGAGCGGCCCGTTCGTGTTCCCGTCCTACTCGGCGGTGACCGTGATTGCCGAAGGCATCAAGGCTGCCAAGTCCGAAGACGCGACCAAAGTGGCTGAAGCCATCCACGCCGGTTCGTTCAAGACCCCGACCGGTGACCTGAGCTTCGACGCCAAGGGCGACCTGAAAGACTTCAAATTCGTGGTTTACGAGTGGCACAACGGCAAACCTAAAACTGAAGTTTCGCCTCAGTAAGGCGCTGCCTGACTGACTGCCAATAAAGCCCACGGCGTGCCGTGGGCTTTGTTTTACGAATGTATGGGCCGCGCTGGCGTGATCCGCCAGTCTGCCCACCTGAAAATCTCAAAACCGTCATCAGCGGTTCGCTGGCAAAACCCGGATTCGAAGTGGATAGAGATCCACGGGGCCGGGCGGGAAAATGACTCCACCAGTGAAATGCGTATCAGGTTTTTAGGAGCGCTGTAATGCCTGACCTCTATCACTTCTTCCAACAGCTGGTTAACGGCCTCAACGTTGGCAGCATGTATGCCTTGATCGCCATCGGCTACACGATGGTCTACGGCATCATTGGAATGATCAACTTCGCCCACGGCGAGGTGTATATGATCGGTTCCTACGTGGCGTTCATCGCCATCGCCGGGCTGACCATGATGGGACTCGACAGTGTCCCGCTGCTGATGACCGCGGCGTTCATCGCCAGTATCGTCGTCACCAGTTCCTACGGTTACAGCATCGAACGCATTGCCTACCGCCCCCTGCGCGGCAGCAACCGTCTGATCCCGCTGATTTCCGCCATCGGTATGTCGATCTTCCTGCAGAACACCGTTCTGCTGGCGCAAGACTCCAAGGACAAAGCAATCCCCAACCTGATCCCGGGCAACTTCGCCTTCGGTCCGGGTGGCGCACAAGAAGTGCTGATTTCCTACATGCAGATCGTGGTGTTCGTCGTCACGCTGATCGCCATGCTCGGCCTGACCCTGTTCATCTCCCGTTCTCGTCTGGGCCGCGCCTGCCGCGCCTGCGCCGAAGACATCAAGATGGCCAACCTGCTCGGCATCAACACCAACAACATCATCGCCCTGACGTTCGTCATTGGTGCTGCGCTGGCAGCCGTTGCGGCTGTTCTGTTGAGCATGCAATACGGCGTGATCAACCCGAACGCCGGTTTCCTCGTCGGCCTCAAGGCTTTCACCGCTGCGGTACTGGGCGGCATCGGCAGCATTCCCGGCGCGATGCTCGGCGGGTTGGTGCTCGGTGTAGCAGAAGCGTTCGGTGCCGATATCTTCGGCGACCAGTACAAGGACGTCGTGGCGTTCGGCTTGCTGGTTCTGGTGCTGTTGTTCCGTCCGACCGGCATTCTGGGCCGTCCGGAGGTTGAGAAAGTATGACTAGGAATCTTAAACAGGCGCTGTTCAGCGCTTTGCTGGTGTGGGCCGTGGCCTACCCGGTACTCGGTCTGAAACTGACCATCGTCGGCATCAATCTGGAAGTGCACAACACCAGCCCTGCAGTGCTCGCGACCATCGCGATCTGCTCGGTGCTGATGTTCCTGCGCGTGCTGTTCAATCAGCAGATCAGCAAAGCCTGGCGTTCCTCGCCTGGTATGCCGCTGATCCCGGCCAAGGCCAGCAACTTCCTGACCCTGCCGACCACTCAGCGTTACTTCATCATTGCGCTGATCATCGTTGCCCTGGTCTGGCCGTTCTTCGGCTCACGCGGCGCGGTGGACATCGCCACGCTGATCCTGATCTACGTGATGCTCGGCCTGGGCTTGAACATCGTCGTCGGTCTGGCCGGTCTGCTCGACCTCGGTTACGTCGGTTTCTATGCCGTCGGCGCCTACAGCTACGCGCTGCTGTCGCACTACTACGGCTTGAGCTTCTGGATCTGCCTGCCGATTGCCGGCCTGATGGCGGCGACGTTCGGCTTCCTGCTGGGCTTCCCGGTGTTGCGTCTGCGCGGCGACTATCTGGCGATCGTGACCCTCGGCTTCGGCGAGATCATCCGTCTGTTCCTGCGCAACCTGACCGATATCACCGGCGGCCCGAACGGCATCAGCAACATCGAAAAACCGACGTTCTTCGGTCTGACCTTCGAGCGTAAAGCGGCTGAAGGCCTGCAGACGTTTCACGAGTATTTCGGCCTGCAATACAACTCGATCAACAAGGTGATTTTCCTTTACCTCGTCGCCCTGTTGCTGGCATTGGCTGCGCTGTTCGTGATCAACCGTTTGCTGCGCATGCCGATCGGTCGTGCGTGGGAAGCGCTGCGTGAAGACGAAATTGCCTGCCGTGCGCTGGGTCTGAACCCGACCGTGATCAAGCTTTCCGCGTTCACCCTCGGTGCCGCGTTCGCCGGTTTTGCCGGCAGCTTCTTCGCTGCGCGTCAGGGCCTGGTCACGCCGGAGTCGTTCACCTTCATCGAGTCGGCGATCATTCTCGCCATCGTCGTGCTGGGTGGCATGGGCTCGCAGCTGGGCGTGATCCTGGCGGCGATCGTGATGATCCTGTTGCCGGAAATGATGCGTGAGTTCAGCGAGTACCGCATGTTGATGTTCGGTGCCCTGATGGTGTTGATGATGATCTGGCGTCCACAAGGTCTGCTGCCGATGCAACGCCCACACATGGAGTTGCGCAAATGAGCCGCGAGATCCTCAAAGTCGAAAACCTTAGCATGCGCTTCGGCGGTTTGCTCGCGGTCAACGGTGTGGCCTTGACCGTCAAAGAGAAACAAGTGGTTGCGCTGATCGGGCCGAACGGCGCGGGCAAGACCACTGTGTTCAACTGCCTGACCGGTTTCTATCAGCCTACCGGCGGCAGCATCCTGCTCGATGGCGAGCCGATCCAGGGCCTGCCCGGCCACAAGATCGCCCTCAAAGGCGTGGTGCGTACTTTCCAGAACGTGCGTTTGTTCAAGGACATGACCGCGGTCGAGAACCTGCTGATCGCCCAGCATCGCCACTTGAACACCAACTTCCTGTCCGGTCTGTTCAAGACCCCGGCGTTCCGCAAAAGCGAGCGCGAGGCGATGGAGTTTGCCGAGTACTGGCTGGAAAAGGTCAACCTCAAAGAGTTCGCCAACCGCACCGCCGGCACCCTCGCCTACGGCCAGCAACGGCGTCTGGAAATCGCTCGCTGCATGATGACCCGCCCGCGGATCCTCATGCTCGACGAACCGGCCGCCGGCCTCAACCCGAAAGAGACCGAAGACCTCAAGGCGTTGATCGGCGTACTGCGTGAAGAGCACAACGTCACCGTGCTGCTGATCGAGCACGACATGAAACTGGTCATGAGCATTTCCGACCACATCGTCGTGATCAACCAGGGCACGCCGTTGGCCGACGGCACGCCGGAACAGATCCGCGACAATCCTGAAGTGATCAAAGCCTACCTGGGGGAAGCGTAAATGCTGCAGTTCGAAAACGTTTCCACCTTCTACGGCAAGATCCAGGCCCTGCACAGCGTCAACGTCGAAGTCCGTCAGGGCGAGATCGTCACGCTGATCGGCGCCAACGGTGCCGGCAAGTCCACGCTGCTGATGACGCTCTGCGGTTCGCCGCAAGCGCACAGCGGCAGCATCCGCTACATGGGTGAGGAACTGGTCGGCCAGGACTCGTCGCAGATCATGCGCAAGAGCATCGCCGTGGTCCCTGAAGGTCGCCGGGTGTTCGCTCGTCTGACCGTGGAAGAGAACCTGTCCATGGGCGGTTTCTTCACCGACAAGGGCGACTATCAGGAGCAGATGGACAAGGTCCTCGGCCTGTTCCCGCGCCTGAAAGAACGCTTCAACCAGCGCGGCGGCACCATGTCCGGCGGCGAACAGCAAATGCTCGCCATCGGCCGTGCGCTGATGAGCAAGCCCAAGCTGCTGCTGCTCGACGAGCCGTCGCTGGGCCTGGCACCGATCATCATCCAGCAGATCTTCGACATCATCGAACAACTGCGCAAGGACGGGGTGACGGTGTTCCTGGTCGAGCAGAACGCCAACCAGGCGCTGAAAATCGCCGACCGCGCCTACGTTCTGGAGAACGGTCGCGTGGTCATGCAAGGCACCGGTGAAGCGCTGCTGACCGACCCGAAAGTGCGCGAGGCGTATCTGGGGGGTTGAGTGTTATCGCTGAACCAATAAACGGCCTTCGGGCCGTTTTTTTTGTGCCTGCGGACCGCCAAGGTAACCCCTGTGGGAGCGAGCCTGCTCGCGAAAGCGGTGTGTCATTCAACTTATGGGGGCCTGACACGACGCCTTCGCGAGCAGGCTCGCTCCCACAGGGATACCTGTGAATCCAAGATATTTTCATAAATTTCTCGCCCCACCTGTAACGCATCCCCCCGACCTTTCTCTAGAGGGACAAGCAAGCGCAAAAGCACTTGCAGACACCCTGATAAAACCTGGAGAAACACCATGACTGCTACCACTCGCACCCTGTCCGCCACCGCTCTGGTTCTGGCCCTTGGTTCCGCGCTGAGCATCGCCACCGTCTCCACCGCTCAAGCCGCCGATGCCAGCATGGAAAAATGCTTCGGCGTGGCCATGAAAGGCAAGAACGACTGCGCCGCAGGTGCAGGCACCACCTGCGCCGGCACAGCGAAAATGGACTACCAGGCCAACGCCTGGAAACACGTTCCGAAGGGCACCTGCGCCACCACCGAAAGCAAAACCTCGCCGACCGGTTTCGGTCAGCTTGAAGCGTTCAAAGCCAAGTCCTGATCCGCGGCCTGCCTGAGTGACGATCATGTTCAGCGACCACGACCATATCCTTGCGCGCACTCAGGCAGCCCTCACCGGGCTCCCGCCCCGTGCCGGGCTGGGCCTCAAGACCGGGCACTTTCAACAAGTGCTCGGTTCATCACCGGACCTCGGCTTCTTCGAAGTCCACGCCGAAAACTACATGGTGGCCGGCGGTCCTTTTCATCATTTTCTCGGTTTGATCCGTGAGCAGTATCCGCTGTCGCTGCACGGTGTCGGCTTGTCCATCGGTGCTGAATCGCCGCTGGATCAACAACACCTCAAGCGCCTGGCCGAGCTGATTGAACGCTATCAACCGCAATCCTTTTCCGAACACCTGGCCTGGTCGAGCCACGGCCCGGTGTTTCTCAATGACCTGCTCCCGCTGGCCTACGACACGCCCACGCTTGACCGCGTCTGCGCACACATCGATCAAGTCCAGAACAGCCTCAAGCGGCCGATGCTGCTGGAAAACCCGGCGACTTATCTGGGGTTCGAACGCTCGACCATTGATGAGGCGGATTTCATCGCTGAGGTCATTCGCCGCAGCGGCTGTGGTCTGCTGCTCGACGTGAACAACGTCTACGTCTCGTGCATCAATCATCAGCGCGACCCGCTGGCCTACCTCGACGCACTGCCGCTGCATGCGGTCGGCGAGATTCATCTGGCCGGGTTCGCTGAAGATTGCGACAGCCTCGGTGATCGTTTGCTGATTGACGATCACGGCGCGCCGATCGATCAAGCGGTCTGGCAATTGTATCGCCAGGTACTGGAGCGCATCGGCCCAGTGGCGACGCTGATCGAGCGCGACAATCATGTGCCGGCGTTCGAGGTATTGCTGGCCGAGGCGCGACAGGCCGAGCGCCTCTTGCTGGCAAGCGGAGGCCGCACATGAGCACACAAAGCGCTTTCGCCGCCGCGCTGATTGATCCACGCCTGCCCTGCCCCGACGGTCTGCGCAGCGCCAACGGTGCCGACCCGGCGAGCCGTTTCGCGGTGTATCGCAACAACGTGCAGGCATCGCTGATCAATGCCCTGGCCGACAGTTATCCGGTGGTGCAGCAGTTGGTGGGCGAGGAATTCTTCCGCGCCATGGCCGCGGTTTTCATCCGCAGCCAACCGCCACAAAGTCCGCTGATGAACCGCTACGGCGACACGTTCGCCGACTTCATCGCGCAGTTCGAACCGATTGCCGGCGTGCCTTATGTCGCCGACGTCGCCCGCCTCGAGCATTTGCGCGTCGTCGCCTATCACGCGGCCGACGCACAACCCATCCAGCCGGAGCACATCAGCACCGCCCTCGCCAGCCCACAAACCTTGAGCGGATTGACCTTCGGGCTGCATCCGTCCCTGCACCTGCTCGATTCCGCGTTTGCCGTGGTGGCTATCTGGGCCGCGCATCAGCAGGCGCAAAGCCTGGCGGACATTGGCCTGAATCAAGGGCAACACGCACTGGTGCTGCGCAACGGTCTCGACGTTGAAGTGTTTGCCTTGGACGAGGGCGCCAGCGTGTTTATCCGTCAGCTGAGAAATGACCAGCCGTTACTCGCGGCGGCCGAAAACAGCCCGCCCTTCGATCTTGCCCAAACCCTCGCCTTGCTGATTGCGCACAACGCGATCATTCAACTGAACTACAAGGAGTTGCCATGAACAGTCTTATCCTGCGCGCCATCACCCTGCTGGAAAAAATCCCGCACAGCCTCATTGCCTTCATCGCACGTTTCTCGATCGCTGCGGTGTTCTGGAAATCCGGGCAGACCAAGGTCGAAGGCTTGGCGATCGACCTGATTGACGGCACATTTCAACTGGGTTGGCCGCGTCTGGCGGACTCGACGATTCCGTTGTTCCAGAGTGAATACAATCTGCCGCTGCTGTCGCCTGAAATCGCCGCGTATCTGGCTGCGTTCGCTGAGCATTTTTTCCCGGTGCTGATCCTGATCGGTCTGGCGACGCGTTTTTCAGCGCTGGCGCTGCTGGGCATGACCCTGACCATCCAGATTTTCGTCTATCCCGACGCGTACCCGACCCACGGCACCTGGGCGGCGGTGCTGCTGTATTTGATGACGACCGGGCCGGGGAAATTGTCGATCGATCACCTGATTGCCCGCCGTTTCGCAAAATAGGATCACCTCTGTGGGAGCGAGCCTGCTCGCGAAAGCGGTGTGTCATTAAACATCGGTATCGACTGAACTGACGCATTCGCGAGCAGGCTCGCTCCCACAGGGAAATCACATCAGCGCTGGAGTCGATCCAGCGCCTCGCCACTGCGCTTGAACCAGCCCATCAGATAATCCGCCAGCACCTGCGTGCGCTTCGGCAAACCACCCTGATATGGATGCACCAGCAACATCGGCATGCGCCGGGTCTGGAAATCGCGCAGGAGCCAGCGTAAGCGCCCATCGGCCAGCTCCGTCTGCAGCAGATAGGAAGGCAGTCGGGCGATGCCGGCACCGGTGAGCGCGGCTTTTTTCAGCAGGCTGTAATGGTTGCTGGCGAACGGGCCAGAGACCCGCACCCGCAATAATTCATGTTGCTGGTGATACAGCCATTCTTCGCGGCCGCTGTAATGGCTGTTGAGCAGGCAGCGGTGTTCGACCAGTTGCTGGGGTGTCGTCGGCTCGCCGTAACGTTCGAGATAGGCCGGGCTGGCACAGGTCATCTCCTGCCATGCCAGCAGCGGCCGGGCCACCAGGCGTTGGTCATTGGCCACCTCGGAGCGGATCGCCAGATCGAAACCGTCGCGCGACAGATCGCGGTAGCTGTTACTCAACTCCAGCTCGATCTGCACCTCGGGGTACTGCTGCGAGAACTCCAGCAGCAAGCCATCGAAAAAGGTTTCCCCGAGCGACACCGGCACTGTCATCCGCACCGGACCGGCCATGTCGTCCTTGAGCCGTGCCAGTGCCTGACGCGCCCGTTCCACCTGAACCACCAGTGCCTGCGCTTGCGGCAACAACGCCGCGCCCGCCGCCGTCAGGCTCAAACGCCGGGTGGTGCGTTGCAGCAGGACCACCGAAAACTGCGCTTCGAGCTGGCTGATGCGCTTGGACAACTGGCCCTTGCTGCAACCTAATTGCTGCGCGGCCAAGGTAAAGCTGCCGGCTTCGATCAACACGGCGAACGCTGCCAGATCATCCATTTCGCTCATGGATTGTTTCCATTTGAAAACCAAAGGTTGCCTATTAGTGCGCTTATCCACGAGAAAAACCACCCTAGACTGAAACCTTGTTCAATCACTTGAGGTACAGCTCGATGAAGATTCTGTTGATAGGTGCTGGTGGCACCATCGGTTCGGCGGTGGACAAAGAACTGTCGCAACGTCACGAAGTCATTCGTATCGGCCGTAACAGCGGCGACTTGCGAGTCGATATCAGCGACAGCGCGTCGATTCGCAAGCTGTTCGAACAGACTGGCAAGTTCGATGCGCTGATCTGCGCGGCGGGCAACGTGACCTTCGCACCGCTGAACGAAATGAGCGACGACAGCTTTGCCCTCGGCCTGAAAGACAAATTGATGGGCCAGGTCAATCTGCTGCTGATCGGCCGCGAGTTCGCCAATGACGGCGCCTCGTTCACCTTCACCACCGGCGTGCTCAGCCACGATCCGATTCGCAGCGGCGCCTCGGCAGCCCTGGTGAATGGCGCGCTGGACAGCTTCGTCCGTGCCGCCGCGATCGAATTGCCGCGCGGTTTAAGAATCAACTCTGTAAGCCCGACCGTCCTGACGGAAGCCTTGGGTAAATACGCGCCTTACTTCCGCGGCTTCAAGTCTGTTCCTGCGGCGGAAGTGGCATTGGCCTACGCCAAAAGTGTCGAAGGCCTGCAAACCGGGCAGACATTTCACGTCGGTTGACCCCTTGTGATGAACGGTCAGGCTGCGTAACGTGGCGACACTTGTCTGGAGAGCCAAAGATGCGTGTCGCCCGTTCGTTGATCGTTGTTGCCCTGCTGCCGTTGTTTGCCGCCTGCCAGTTGTTCGATGGCCAGCGCGAAAGTGCTTCGCACGTCGGACAGACACGAATGCAGGGGCAACTGACCGCGGCTGACGGCAAGCTGGTGTTTCAGCCGTGTCAGGAGCAGCGTCAACTGGTGGTCAATGACATCGGCGGCACCAGCGTATTGCAGGAAGCCGCGACGCTGGCCGACGAGCAAGGCAAGCTGTTCGCCGATGTGCGCGGCAAGGTCGTTGGCGATCGCCTCGATCTGACCCAGCTGTATCGGGTCGAACGCTCCGGCAGCGCTTGTGATGATCCGAATTTCAAATTGTTGATTCTGCGTGCTGCCGGCCACGGCCCGGAATGGAACGTCAAGGTCAGCGGCAAGGGCATGGTCATCGAGCGTGAGGGTCAGCCACCGCTGGCCGTGCCATATGTCGAGGAACAACTGGGAGACGGTCGTTTCAACCTCAGCAGCGAAGCCAACAACCAGCGCATCGAATTGTGGGTCGCCCCGCAACGCTGCGTCGACAGCAGCACCGGCAGCGTGCAGCACATGAGCGCCGAGTTGCGCATCGACGGCCAGGTGCAGCGTGGTTGCGGGTATTTCGGCGGATCGCGCAACGACTGAGCGTTTTAGCCTCACCCGATCCGGCCGTTGCGGCTTATAATCGCCGCCTTCAAACGCCCTGGCGCAGTTGTGCGCCCCGCGAACCCGGATCCCCGCCATGTTACGAATCACCGAACTCAAGCTGCCCATCGACCATCCCGAAGAAGACCTGCGCGCGGCCATCGTGCAACGCCTGGGCATCGCCAGCGATGAGCTGCTCGATTTCACCTTGTTCAAGCGCAGCTACGACGCGCGCAAGAAATCTTCCGAGCTGTGTTTCATCTACACCATCGACCTCAGCCTGCGCGACGAGGCCAGGGTGCTGGGCAAGCTCTCTGATGACCGCAACGTCAACGTGGCGCCGGATGTCAGCTACAAGTTTGTCGGCCAGGCGCCTGGCGACCTGGGCCAGCGCCCGATCGTCGTCGGTTTCGGCCCGTGCGGGATCTTCGCAGGTCTTTTGCTGGCACAGATGGGCTTCAAGCCGATCATTCTCGAACGCGGCACTGAAGTGCGTCAGCGCACCAAAGACACCTGGGGCCTGTGGCGCAAAAGCGTGCTCAACCCCGAGTCCAACGTGCAGTTCGGCGAAGGCGGCGCGGGGACGTTCTCCGACGGCAAGCTGTACAGCCAGATCAAGGACCCGAAATTCCTCGGGCGCAAAGTCCTGCACGAGTTCGTCAAGGCCGGCGCGCCGGAAGAAATCCTCTACGTCAGCAAGCCGCACATTGGTACGTTCCGTCTCACCGGCATGGTTGAAAACATGCGTGAGCAGATCCGCGAACTGGGCGGTGAAGTGCGCTTTCAGGAGCGCGTTTCCGACGTGCTGATCGAAGACGGCCAACTGGTCGGCGTGCAACTGGCCAGCGGCGAAACCCTGCATTCGAAGCATGTGGTTCTGGCCCTCGGCCACAGCGCCCGCGACACCTTCCGCATGCTGCACAGCCGTGGCGTGTTCATGGAAGCCAAACCGTTTTCGGTAGGTTTCCGTATCGAACACCCGCAATCGCTGATCGACCGAGCACGTTTGGGCAAGTACGCCGGACACCCGAAACTCGGCGCCGCCGATTACAAACTGGTGCACCACGCCAAGAACGGCCGTTCGGTCTACAGCTTCTGCATGTGCCCGGGCGGCACCGTGGTCGCGGCGACCTCGGAGCCGAACCGCGTGGTCACCAATGGCATGAGCCAGTACTCGCGTAACGAGCGCAATGCCAACTCGGGCATCGTCGTCGGCATCACCCCGGAAGTCGATTATCCGGGCGGCCCGCTGGCCGGCATCGAGTTGCAGGAGCGTCTGGAATCCCACGCGTTCATCCTTGGCGGCAGCGACTACAAGGCTCCGGCGCAACTGGTCGGCGACTTCATCAATGGCAAACCTTCGACCGAACTGGGCGAAGTCGAGCCGTCGTACAAACCGGGGGTGGCGTTGGGCGATCTGGCCCTGGCCCTGCCGGACTTTGCCATTGAAGCGATCCGTGAAGCGTTGCCGGCGTTCGAGAAGCAGATTCGTGGTTATTCGTTGCACGACGCGGTGCTGACCGGGATCGAAACGCGCACATCGTCGCCGCTGCGCATTACCCGCAACGAGTCGCTGCAGAGCATGAACGTCAAAGGCCTGTTCCCGGCGGGCGAAGGCGCGGGTTATGCCGGCGGGATTCTTTCGGCGGGCGTGGACGGGATCCGGATTGCCGAGGCGGTGGCGCGGGATATTCTCGGCCTCGAAGCCTGATCCGCTGAGTTCGCAACAACGCAAAACCCTGTGGGAGCGAGCCTGCTCGCGAAAGCGGTCTGTCACTCAACGAAGTTGTTGGATGTGATTCCGCCTTCGCGAGCAGGCTCGCTCCCACATTGGTTTCTGGATTCGACTTTAGATATTCGCGCGCAGGACTGAGGTCGGTAGTTGCTCTCCGCGCTCGGCGCTGGCCGTCACCGCTTCAATCAAACCTTCCAACTCGTACCCCTGCGCCTGCAGCCAGGCCTGATCGTAATAGGTGTCGGCATAGCGCTCGCCGCCATCGCACAGTATCGCCACGATCGACCCCGACTCCCCCGCCGCCTTCATCTGCTGCGCCGCCATCAGCGCGCCGATCAGGTTGGTCCCGCTCGAGCCGCCGACATGCCGGCCCAGGCGCTGCGCCAGGTAATGCATGGCCGCCAGCGACAGGGCGTCCGGCACTTTGACCATCGCATCGATCACCTTCGGCAGAAACGACGCCTCCACCCGCGGCCGGCCAATGCCTTCGATGCGCGAACCGCACTCCAGGCGCAGACTGGCATCGCCGCTTTGGTAATAATCGAAGAACACCGAGCGCTCGGCGTCGGCGCACAACACGCGGGTGCAGTGCTGGCGATAGCGCACGTAACGACCAAGCGTTGCGGTGGTGCCGCCAGTGCCGGGGCTGGAAATCAGCCAGCTCGGTTCCGGATGTTTTTCATAGCGCATCTGCTGAAAGATCGATTCGGCGATGTTGTTGTTCGCCCGCCAGTCGGTGGCGCGTTCGGCGTAAGTGAACTGGTCGATGAAATGCCCGCCGTGTTCGCGAGCCAGGCGCTCGGATTCGGCGTAGATCTGCGTCGGGTCTTGCACCAGATGGCTCTGGCCACCGTAAAACGCGATCTGCGCGATCTTCTCTTTCGACGTGGTCGCCGGCATCACTGCAATGAACGGCAACCCCAACATCCGTGCGAAGTACGCTTCGGAAATCGCCGTCGAGCCGCTGGACGCCTCGATCACCGGCGCACCGGACTTCAACCAGCCGTTACACAACGCATACAGAAACAGCGAGCGGGCCAGGCGATGCTTGAGGCTGCCGGTCGGGTGGCTGGACTCATCCTTGAAGTACAACTCGATGCCCGCAAAACCCGGCAGCGGCAAGGGGATCAGGTGGGTATCGGCGCTGCGCTGGAAATCCGCCTCGATGATGCGGATGGCCTCGCGGGCCCACTGTCGGTTGTCGCTCATGGTCAGGCTTCTCGTCGAATCGGGCAGGAATCAGCCTCTTTATGAGGCTCGCTGATCAGCTTAGGAAAAATCCGCTAGCGCGCACAGATACAGCTGAGTCTCAATGTGTCCGGCAACTGCTAGGCTCAGCGTGGCTGGGACCAAAAGCCTTGTAACGACATATAACAAAAAAGAATATAACTTTTGTTTTAACAACTAACCCTACGGGTTAGGGTGTCCTACCTTTTTTAACGATTCGATGGAGAGCGACCTTGCCTCTGCGTAGCACTTTCACGCGTTTCTTTCAGTTGGAAGCTGCCAGCGGTCTGTTATTGATCGCCGCAGCCATTCTCGCGCTGATTATCAACAATTCGCCGCTGTCGTGGCTGTACACCGGACTGCTCGACACGCCGGTGGTCGCGCAGGTCGGTGCGTTGAAAATCGCCAAGCCGCTATTGCTGTGGATCAACGATGGCCTGATGGCGATGTTCTTCCTGCTGATTGGCCTGGAAGTGAAGCGCGAAGTCCTCGACGGCCAGTTGTCCAAGCCCTCGCAGATCGTTTTGCCCGGTGCGGCGGCGGTCGGCGGCATGCTGATACCCGCGTTGATCTACTGGTTTCTCAACCGTGACAACCCTGCCGCCCTTAGCGGCTGGGCGATCCCGACCGCCACCGACATCGCCTTCGCCCTCGGCGTACTCGCGCTGCTCGGCAAACGCGTACCGGTGTCGCTGAAGCTGTTCCTGATGACCCTGGCGATCATCGATGACCTTGGCGCCATCGTGATCATCGCAATCTTCTATTCCGGCGAACTCTCGACCCTGTCGCTGGGCCTCGCGGCGGCGTGCATCGCCTCGCTGGTCGCAATGAACCGCCTCGGCGTGGTCAAGCTCGGGCCGTACATGATCATCGGTCTGATCCTGTGGGTCTGCGTGCTCAAGAGCGGCGTCCACGCGACGCTGGCCGGTGTGACGCTGGCGTTCTGCATTCCCTTGCGTACGAAAAATGCCGAACCATCGCCGCTGTTGACCCTTGAGCACGCGCTGCATCCCTGGGTCGCCTACGGCATCCTGCCGCTGTTCGCCTTCGCCAACGCCGGTCTGTCGCTGAGCGGCGTCACCGTTGAGAGCTTTACCCACGACGTACCGATGGGGATCGCCATCGGCCTGCTATTGGGCAAAACCGTAGGCGTGTTCGGCCTGACCTGGCTTGCGGTAAAAGTCGGTATCGCCGCGCTGCCCCAAGGCGCCAACTGGGGCCAGATTCTCGGCGTGGCGATCCTCTGCGGCATCGGCTTCACCATGAGCCTGTTCGTCGGCTCACTGGCCTTCGAACCAGGCGTGAGCGACTACGCGGGTATGGACCGGATGGGCATTCTGACTGGCTCGATTCTCGCGGCGTTGATTGGTTATGCGGTGACGGCGGCGGCGAGTCGCAAGCAGGCTGCATTGCCAACCAGATAGAAGATCCACGGCCAGGGAAAATCTTCCCTCGCCGTCATCCTTTTAACACGCGGCGAACTATCCCCACGTTTTTAGCGACGCGTCCTACAGCCATAATTTTCCTGCTTCGTTAACGTCGTGCAGCCCCTTTCGAGGGGCTGTCGATGATGAACGAAGGAACGATCTGTGGCGCGTAACAAGGACATTCCCCGGGTGCAAAACCCACCGGGGGGCGACGGGCATCACGTTACCTGGCGGTATATGACGGCCACTGAACTGGCCGAGCGCGAAGCCCGACAAAACGCCTACGACGCGATGCTGGCCCGGCAAGAGGCATTTGAGCGCAGGCGGGAAGTGGCCGCGACAAAACCTGAAGCCGTGCGCGCTGGCTGCGCGTTTGCCAAGTCCTGCAAATTGCCGGACGCAATCATCGATTACGCCAACCCTTCCGGCATGGTGCCGACCGACAGCCTCAAGGATTACGGCGAGCTGATCCTGCTCGGCGCTCGCGAGGCGGATGAAAGCGGCGGCGTCCCCCTAAAGAAAATCAGCGCCAACACCCTCCCCGTCGGGTTTGGCAGCCTTGCGCTGGCCGGCTCGGCTTTCGAAGCGCTGCCAGCGCTGGTATCCAGCGCGGCGGTCGTACCTTTGCTCGGGTTGGTTGCGCTGCTGATGCCCTCGAACCTGGGTGACAGCGCGCTGTATACCGATGAGCAACTGAGCACGCTCAAACAAGCCCGGACTCGCGTGCGCCTGCGTGTCGAACAACAGGCCGATGGCACACTCAAGGGTTACGGTTTCTACACCGGCAAGAACCGCGATTGGGAAATGGTTGATGTCGTGCAGTTCACTGCACGCGGTGACCGGTTCGTTGCGGATCTGGGGGGAGGCATCGAACTGCTGTGGACGCCGGCTGTGGATGGCTCTGACATCCTCGGCACCCCAGCGCTAGAAGCTGCACCGCAGGCACCGCATATCTGGGTGTATCCGCCGACGAAAGCGGCGGACGGGATATTGGTGAGCCCGGCCTATCCGCCGGAGTATCGGGATTTTATTCTGGTTTTTCCGGCGAGCTCTGGTGTCAAGCCGGTTTATATCGTCCTGAATGTTCCTGGAGATTTCTCTTACCACCCCGCTCCGGTTTCACTGCCGGCCTTCCCGGATGTAAAACCAGCGCCTTTGAAAACCTCTGTTCGCGGTGGAGGAAAAAAGCGCAGACGCTGGAAAGATTCATCGGGAAAAATTTACGAATGGGATTCTCAGCATGGCAAGGTTGAGATGTACACCAAGCAAGGAAAACATCTTGGAGAATACGACCCGCAAACGGGGGAACAAACAAAACCGGCCGATTCAACAAGGAGGGTAGAAAAATGAAACACGTAGTAGAGGTTTTTGACCGAAAGACTGAGAGCTTACTCCGAACGGTCGAAATCGAGGCACGTCACAAAAAAGCATTGAAGGAGTTGATGAACTGGCAGAAGCCTGAGGATGAATTTGACGGCAATGATCTGACTGAAGAACAAATCACAACCCTTGAGAAATGGACCGGACAGAAACTACTGAACGTAAATCACATAGTTCAACTGGTTTGCGTCGAATGATTTATGGCTCCTGCAAACTGAATCATACCGTCGAGGCATTTGATAAACACACCGCTCAACTGGTTTTCGAGGTACCAGTTCCGCATGGCAACATTGAGCGGCTAAGAGCAATCATGGGGTGGACCAACCCAGAAGACGAAATCTATTGTTATGACCTCGACCAAGATCAAATAAAGCAACTGGAAGCTTTGATAGGTCGAGCTTTGTACGATTCGGCTTACGATTTTCAACTCGGCTGTCATGGAAGCGAGTAGAAATTCCAAAAAAACCCCGACCAGTCACCTGATCGGGGTTTTCTTTACCTGCATCCCGCTTAGTGCGAAACGCGGCTGGTCCCGCCAACGGTCGAAATCCGTACCCGCTCGCCGACGCGGAACACTTCATTCTCCTGAACCTGCTGCACGTAGGCGCGCATGCTGCCGTCGTCTTCGCGGACGGTGATTTCCACGCCTTGAGTACGGGTCAGACCTTCTTCGGTGGCTGAGCCGAGCAGGCCGCCCGCCACTGCACCGATGACCGCTGCGACGATGCTGCCCTTGCCGCCGCCGATGGCGCTGCCGCCGACACCGCCGACCACTGCGCCAGCCGCGCCGCCGATCGGGGTCTTGGTGCCTTCGATTTTCACCGGACGCAGGGATTCGATGGTGCCCATGCGAATGGTCTGCACGCGACGTGCTTCGTCACGGGAGTAGGAGTCACCGGTCAGGCTCGACTGGCAGCCGGTCAGCAACATTGCCATGGTGGAAAAGGAAGCAACCAGCAGAACAGACTTACGCATAGCATCAACTCCAAAAGAACATGTGTTCATTAAACTCCGTGGCTTGGCGCCTGTCACGACACCTGCCGGATAAATTGGCTTCCATTCAGGCCAGGTACAGACGGCGGCGAACGTCCACTTACAGTAGCGCCAAATCAGCGATCCTGCGCCGCCGGCCGCTATCTCGCTCGGTAGACTGCTCAGGGTGCCAGTCGTTCAAGAATCCAGGCGGCGCCCTGCGCGCGGTAGTTGAGGCGATCGTGCAGACGGCTCGGCCGGCCCTGCCAGAATTCGATGCGCTCGGGCAGCAAGCGATACCCGCCCCAGTGTGCCGGGCAGTCGGGTTGGCTGTCGGAGAAACGCTGCTCAGTGGCCTTGAGCAAATCTTCCAGTTCACCGCGGCCGTTGATCACCCGGCTCTGCGGTGAGGCCCAAGCCCCGAGACGGCTACCCAACGGGCGCACCTGGTAATACGCGTCGGACTCCTGCGGCGTGACCTTGACCACCCGCCCTTCGATGCGCACCTGGCGCTCCAAAGTCGGCCAGAAGAACGTCATGGCGGCGAATGGATTGGCCGCTAGTTGTTGGCCCTTGGCGCTGTCGTAATTGGTGAAGAAGGTAAAGCCGTGCTCGTCCAGGCCCTTGAGCAGCAGAATGCGGCAGTGCGGACGCCCGTCGGCATCGACCGTGGCCAAGGTCATGGCGTTGGCCTCGACCGGGGCTTGCTCGGTGTTCACCGCATCGGCGAACCACTGGTGAAAAAGGGCAAACGGCTCGGCCGGGGCTTGCGTCTCGGTCAAGCCATCGCGGGTGTAATCACGACGCATATCTGCCAGAGCCTGGGTCATGGCGCATTCCTTTTGGTTAGCGGATCACTTTTTGGTGGCGTCGGTCGCGGCGACTTTCTTGTCGGTCGTGGCGGCTTTGGCTGGCGCAGTCTTTTTAGCCGGCGTTTTGGCCGGCGCCTTTTTCGCAGAGGCCTTGGCAGCGGCTTTCTTGGCCGGAGCCTTTTTCGTCGCCGGGGCAGCAGCTTTCTTCACGGCAGGCGCCGGAGTCGCCGGTTTGGCCACTGGCTTGACGTCTTGCGCCGCGACCATGGTCACCGGCTTCGGCGCTGGCATGTTGTATTTGCTCAACAGCGCAACCATGGTGTTTTGTGGGGTCACCAGCAATTCGACGCGACGGTTCAAGGCGCGGCCTTCAACGCTGTCGTTGGCCGCACGTGGCGCTTCCGAGCCCATGCCACGCAGCATCAGGCGATCACGCTGCAGACCGCTGAGGCGGAAGATCGCCGCCACCGATTGTGCACGTTCCTGACTGAGCTTGATGTTGGCCGGCGCAGCACCACTGGTGTCGCTGTGACCGAGCACCAGCACGGCAGTCTTCGGATCAGCTTCGAGAATTTTCGCTACGCGAGTGAATGGGCCCAGGGTCACCGGCAGCAGCATCGCCGGGCGGTCCGGGTTGAACGAGCCCTCTACTGGCGCGGTGACGACCAGCACGTTGTCGCGGCGCTCGAGTTGCAGGTTGCTGTCCTTGACCGCATCGCGCAGGCGCGGTTCGTAGTCGTCGAGCCAGGCCTGAGTCACTTTGGGATCAGGCATCGGCACCGCTTTGGCAGTCGGCTGGTCCTTGCCGCCGAACGGCCACCACCATTTGCCATTGGACTCGGCGTCAGCCTTGGCGACAGCGACCGGTTTTTTCACTTCCGGAGCAACTTCAGCCTTCAGGTCCGCTTTGGTCGCTTCATCGCTGGAACCGAACGGCCAGTACCACGGATTGCTGCTCTCGGCCTTGGCGACCGGTGCAGTCGCGGCAGGTTTCAACGGGGCCGGGGCCGGAGCAGGCTCCTTGGCTGCCACTGTGTCGGAAGAACCGAACGGCCACCAGCTGCCGCCGTCCGCATCGTTTTTCGGGGTCTGTGCGCAACCGGTGATCGCTACACACAGGGCCAGGGCGAGAGTCTTTTTAGTTGACATTGAAAATCCACAAAATGAAGTAATGAAAAATCAGAGCACTTTCGCCCGGATAAACAGCCGTTTTGAATCGAAAATCCTTTTGAGGTTCCGCCCCTGGCGCCTCTGTTACCGCTTTACAGACAAGTGGCAAGCACCCGCGCGAGCTTTTGCGCGCGCGGGTCCATCAAAACATAGGGCCCAAGGGTATTTGTCACGAAACCGAACGCGACATCATGCTCAGGATCAGCGAAACCGATGGAACCGCCCGCTCCCGGATGGCCGAACGCGCGCGGGCCGAGGCCGTAGGTGGCGTTGGGCACGTCGGGTTGGTCGAGCATGCAGCCGAGACCGAAACGCGTGCGGGTCAGCAGAGTCTTGTCGTCGCCGAGGCTGTGCTCACGGGTCAGCTCCTGGAGCATGTCGCTTTCGAGCAGGCTGCCGTCGAGCAGACCAGCATAAAACCCGGCCAGACTGCGCGCATTGCCATGGCCGTTCGCCGCTGGTTGCTGCATGCGTCGCCATTCCGGTTTGTTGGTGCTGGTCAGCACCGACGGCGGATTGGTGAAGGCACGGGTGGTCATGGCCGTCGGTTCGCGCATGGTCACTTGCAGCAAACGCTGGGCCGCGGCATCGCCGGGGTTACCCTTTCCGCGGGCGATGTGCGCCACGCGATGAAACTCTTCATCGGCCAGACCGACATGGAAATCCAGCCCCAATGGCTTGGCCACACGAGCGACGATGGATTCACCCGGCCCACGGCCGTCAGCGCGGCGCAGCAATTCGCCAACCAGCCAACCGTAAGTGATCGCGGCATAACCGTGACCGGTGCCCGGCGTCCACCACGGAGCTTCGGCCGCAAGGGCATCGACCATGGTTTGCCATTCGTACAAGGCTTCGGGAGCGAGCAGTTCGCGCAACGCCGGCAGGCCGGCCTGATGGCAGAGCAGTTGGCGCAGGGTTACCGACTCTTTACCGGCGGCGGCAAATTCCGGCCAATAGCGGGCGACCGGTACATCGAGTTGCAATTTGCCTTCGGCCACCAGTTGCAGCGCGGTGACCGCAGTAAACGTCTTGGTGCAGGAGAACAGGTTGGCGATGGTATCGCTGTGCCAGGCCTCGGCGCCGTCCTTGTCGGCGGTACCGGACCAGAGGTCGACAACGGTTTGTCCACCAACCTGAATGCACAGGGCTGCGCCGCGTTCCTGGGGATCGTCGAACAGTGCGGCAAATGCTTCGCGCACCGCTTCGAATTGAAGCTCGTAATGACCCTGAATCTGCACCCGCAACTCCCCCGCGAAAACGCTCTACAAAGTGGCCCGCATTGTTCCAGCCCTTGAGGGATTTGGGAACAGGCGCGGGCCAGACGGTTGTTCTGGAAATTTTGTCGAGGCGGCTCGCGCCCACAGGGGATATCAGCTGTTACTGACATCCTGTGTGGGGGCGAGCCTGCTAGCGAAGAACGATAACGCGGTGTCTCAGAACTCAGTGACCATTGGCAGAATGCCCACCCGCATGTCCGGGCCCGGCCGCCTTACCGGCCTCCCCTTTGCGCCCGCCCTCAGCCTCGTGAGCCGGGGCTTTCTGCACTTCTTTGCCCAGTTGCTCCAGCACTTGCAAATTACTCTTGCGCACGGTTTCGACAAAACCCTGATACGGCAGATCAGTGACCCCGACCAGACCGAAGTGGCCGTTCTCGCCATCCAGCAAACGCCCGGTTACCGGTTGGTCCAGATACTGGAACCAGTGCACGCCCACAATCGACGGCTCGTTCAGCGCCTGTTTGAGGAAGTTGGCATAGGCCGGGCCGCGATCTTCTTCTCGCGCTACCTGCGTCACCCCACCCCAGAGTGGGCCGCGATCGGTCGAGCCGAAATTGAACTCGGTGATCAGCACCGGCTTGTCCAGTGACGCAAGGGCGGCGAAGTCATGACCGTCCTGCGGTGTGAGTGTGTACATGTTGAAGCTCAGCACATCGCAATACTGCGCACAGGACGCCACCGCCTCCGGCGTGCTCACAGCGAAGCGCCCGCCGAGCAGCATCTGGTTAGGCGCGTGCCATTTCAGCGAGTCGGAAATGGTCTTGAAGTACGTGTCGGCGAAAACCTTTTGGAAGTATTTGAAGTCGGCCTCGATTTCCGGGTGTTCCGGGTTCGGCAGCGGCGGCACGAAGCCCGGGTCTTCCATCAATTCCCACGCCGGCAAATCGATACCCCAAGCCTTCGACAGCCCGGCCTGATTGCGGTACTTGTCGCGCAACTGCTTGAGGAAAGCGCGTTTGGCCGGTACGTCGGTGGTCATTTTCAGCGTGCCGTATGCCAGCGCGTAACGCGATTGGGGATCGTCGCCGGGACCCGCCCAGGCCAGTTCGTTGTCCGCGTAATAGCCGATCAGCCACGGATCGTCGCGATGATCACGGGCGGCAATCGCCACAGCGCGCTCGGTAGCCATGGCAAAACGCGGATCGAACGGGTCAGGCATGCCGCCCCACCAGTCGCTGCCGGTACTGATACTGGTGTAGTCGCCGACGATCGACAGCGGCAAGGTGTACGGCACGCGCTCGGCATCGGCGAGCGCCGGTGCGCTCCAGTTGCCGATGGTGTTGAAGCCCCAGGCTTGCAGACGATCAAGGGTGCGCGTGGCCCATTGCTGCTCGTCGATATTCGCTTGGCACGGCACGACGGTTTCGGCATGGACGATTTGCGCCGCGTCTGTCTGCGCAGCTTCGGCCACTCCGGATTTCGGCTCGACGACAGCCTCGGCGCCAGGCGCGGTGGTTTTCTCGGCGGACGTTTCGGCGGCTTCGGATTTGGCTGCCTCTGCCACGCCGGACTTGCCTTCGCTGTCCGCCTTGCATGGCGCGCCGTACAGCCGTTGCAGGTTGGCGGCGTAGAAGTCATACCAGCGACCATTGGCGTAGCCTCGGCCCTGATCGACGCCATTGCCGCCGCGATTGTCACCCTCGCCAAAATGGCTGGCCAACGGTTCGTTCGGCTTGGGCAACGATTCGAACATGTATTCGCGACCGCTCACATAAGTGCGGCTGACGTCGGGGCTGACGGTATTGACGCCGAGGGAGTAGAACGGATGCCCTTCAGGGGTCACCAGATACCAGCGGCCGTCGCGTTTTTCAGTGTGAAAGAAACCACTGGCCTTGAACGTCGGGCCCTGCTTCCAGCCACCGAACTTGTCCAGCGAAGACTTCTGGCGCTCGACCAGCCAGGTTTTCAGTTGTTGCTGTTCCCTGGCGGCGGCGGATTTCAGTTGCTGCTCGTCGGCGATTTTTTCCGGCCACTTGCCACGGGTCGATTGCCCGTAAGCATCGACCAGATTGCCATACACGGCCTGGGTGACCCCGTCGTCGCTCTGCACGCCGAAACGTTCGAGCAGCAGACTCTGGGCAACTTTCGGCTGATCCAGCGACAGACTGACCGAGACCACCTGACTGCGGTCGATGACGCCACTGCTGCTGGCCAGCAGGATGCGTTGACCCTCGACGGTCATCGGCATCGCCGGCCCGGCCTTCATGCCCTGGCTCAATGGCGTGGTGGCGACCAAAGGCACCAGCAGGGTCTGCGCCGGCCCGGCCGGCAGATCGACGCGGCTGACCAGGGTTTTGCCATCGTTGCTCTGAATCTGCACGTAAACCGTCACGGCCCAATCCATTGCGCTCTGCAGCCGCAGGGTCATCATGCCGGACTGCGACCAGTCCCATGCGCCGGTCTGCGGCGTCAGGCGCAGGGTCGGTCGGGCCACGGGATTGAAGGTCACACGGCGCAGCACCTCGCCCTCTGCGGTCTGCTCGGCGTTGGCTTGCGGCAGATCGGCATTTTCGGTGACAACCTTGACCACGTCGGCCGGGCGCACGAAATTGAACAGGGTCTGTTGACCGGCAGGCGCTGCGCACAACGGCGCAGCGAAGATCAGGGCGAATACAGCGGGCAACGAACGGCGAATCATAAGAACGGAGTTCTCCCTAACGACCCATCAAGGCCAGTGGAAAAGCGGTGGCAGAGAGATAGACAACACGGTGGGCGAAACCGCCCACCGTTGTCTCAGGATATTTCGCGGCGGAACGGCGGCAGTGCGTTGAGGATCGCCTTGCCGTAGCGCTGGGTAACCAGGCGCCGATCAAGCAAGGTGATGGTGCCGCGGTCTTCTTCGGTGCGCAGCAGACGCCCGCAGGCCTGGACCAGTTTCAGCGAAGCGTCCGGCACCGAGATTTCCATGAACGGATTGCCGCCCCGGGCTTCGATCCATTCCGACAGCGCGGCCTCGACCGGGTCATCCGGCACCGAGAACGGGATCTTCGCGATCACTACGTGCTCGCAATAAGCCCCCGGCAAGTCGACGCCCTCGGCAAAACTGGCCAGCCCGAACAACACGCTGGAATCGCCGCCATCGACCCGCGCCTTATGCTTGTTCAGGGTTTCCTGTTTCGACAGGTTGCCTTGAATGAACACTTGCTTGCGCCAGTCGCGGTCGAGGCCGTCGAACACGTCCTGCATCTGTTTGCGCGAAGAGAACAGCACCAGCGTGCCGCGTGAGCCTTCGACCAGATCCGGCAGTTCGCGAATGATCGCCGCCGTGTGCGCCGCCGCATCACGCGGGTCGGCCTTCAGGTCGGGCACGCGCAACACCCCGGCATCGGCGTGATGAAACGGGCTCGGCACCACCGCGGTAACAGCTTTTTTCGGCAGGCCGGCGCGCATGCGGAAACGGTCGAAAGTGCCCAGCGCCGTCAGCGTGGCGGAAGTTACCAGACAGCCGTAGGCCACGTTCCACAGGCTGCGGCGCAGGGTTTCTGCGGCGAGGATCGGGCTGGCGTTGACCTCGATGTCGAACAGCGAGCCGCTTTCGGCCAGAGTCAGCCAGCGCGCCATCGGCGGGCTGTCTTCCGGGTCTTCGGCGGTGAACGCGGTCCACAATTCCCAGTTGCCCGAGGCACGGGACAACAGGCTGCCGAACAGCGGATACCATTCTTCGGCCTGATTGCTGGCGATGCCGATGTTGACCTCGCCGTCCATGCCTTCCTTGAGCAGGTCGGTCAGGCGCTGGAACAGATCATTGAGCCGCGAAAAGCCCTTCTTCAGCTCGATGCCCATTTCGCGCATGTGCTCGGGAATCACCCCGCCGACAAAGCGATGACGCGGGCGCTCGCGCCCCTCGACGTCCTCACCGGGTTTGAAATCGGCCACCTGTTCGCAGGCGCTGAACATGAACTGCTGCTGCGCCTTGATCTCGCGCGCCAGCTCCGGCACCTGCTCGATCAGCTTGCCCAGATCGCCCGGCAACGGGTGCTGAGCCAGCAGTTTGGTGAGGTTCTTGGCGGTGGTTTCCAGCCAGTCGGCGGTGGAACGCAGGCGCGTGTAATGGGCGAAATGGCCGATCGCCTTGTCCGGCAGGTGGTGGCCTTCGTCGAACACGTAGATGGTGTCGCGCGGATCCGGCAGCACTGCGCCGCCGCCCAGCGCCAAGTCAGCCAGGACCATGTCGTGGTTGGTGACGATCACGTCGACCTTGCCCATGCCTTCGCGCGCCTTGTAGAACGCGCATTGGCCGAAGTTCGGGCAATGCCGGTTGGTGCACTGGCTGTGGTCGGTGGTCAGGCGCGCCCAGTCGGCGTCTTCCAGCGCATTCGGCCAGCTGTCGCGGTCGCCGTCCCACTTATTGCCGGCGAGCTTTTCGATCATGCTGGTGAACAGCTTCTGACTGGCCTCGTCGACCTCGATCTTGAAGCCTTCTTCTTCGAACAGCTGCGCGGTAGCGGTTTGCGCGTGACCTTCCTGCAGCAGCATGTCGAGCTTGGACAGGCACATGTAACGGCCACGGCCCTTGGCCAGCGCAAAGCTGAAATTCAGCCCGCTGTTGCGCATCAGGTCAGGCAAATCCTTGTAGACGATCTGCTCTTGCAGGGCCACGGTCGCGGTGGCGATCACCAGACGCTTGCCGGCCAGTTTCGCGGTCGGGATCGCGGCGAGGCTGTAGGCCACCGTCTTGCCGGTACCGGTGCCGGCTTCCACCGCGACAATTGCGGGGTCGCCACTGCGCCGGCCTTCGTCATCGGTGTCGATATCACCGAGGACCTTCGCGATTTCGGCGATCATCAAGCGCTGACCGTAACGCGGCTTGAGGCTCTTGGCCTCTAGAAAACGCGAATAGGCGCCCTGGATCGTGGTTTTGAGTTCAGTGCTGATCATTGAGTGTCGGGCGCTGGAAACGCTGGATAAATTTTCAGTAGTTTGGTTCGCCGGCTATCATACCTGCCTAATCGATCCTGCGCAGAACGGAGTGCCCGAATGACACCTTTTAGCCTCGTTTATCCCCTGCATGTCCTCGCCGCGCTGGTGTGGGTCGGCGGCATGTTTTTCGCCTGGATGGTCTTGCGCCCTGCGGCTGTGAAGGCTCTGGACGGGCCCGCCCGACTGACCCTGTGGGTGGAAGTGTTTCAAGGTTTTTTCCGTTGGGTCTGGGTCGCGGTGATCCTCCTGCCGATCTCTGGCGTAGGCATGTTGCATCTGCAGCAGGTCGGGTTCGAGACCGCGCCGAAGTATGTGCAGGTGATGATCGGTTTGTACGTGGTGATGACCGCGCTGTTCATCCGCATTCAGGGGCTGATGCTGCCTGAACTGCGTAAGGCGGTAGAAGCGAAGGACTGGCCGGCGGGTGCGGCAGTGCTGGGGCGGATTCGTCGGGTGGTGGGGATTAATCTGCTGGTCGGGTTGGTGCTGGTGGCGGTTGCGGCGGCACGGCCTTGATTGTTCCCACGCTCTGCGTGGGAACAATCTGAGGGTTGGCCGTTAAAGGCGCTGCACAGTCACAGCCCCCGCCGCCCCCACCGGCCCAGGCTGTCCATCCGCGCCGGCCTTGCCGTTCTTGCCGCCATCGGCGCGATATACCAGGCAGCCCTTGGACTTGCCGCCCTTGCCCGCCTTGCCGCCAATTCCTGCCGGCCCACCGGCACCACCCGCCACGTTGACCTTGATCAGCTCGGCCGGAAATTCACGCGGTACCTCAAGGCGCACCAGCGCTCCCGGTGCGCCCGGCTGGCCATCGGTACCGTTGCTGCCATCGGAACCATGCCCGGCCGCGCCATAGGTGCAACCCGGATCTTCACCATTACCGCCGTCGAGCCCGACAAACCCCGGCGCGCCAGTGCCGCCACGGGCGTCGACCAACAGCTGCGGCGCGTTCAGCGCCTTGAATTGCAGATTCAGATTGCGTCCGGCACGGGCAGCCTTTTCATAAGTGCCCGGTGCCCCGCGCGCGGTGATCTGGCTGCCTTCGCTGAGGTCAGCGCGCGCCACTTTCATTTCCAGCGCCTGTTCGGCCGGGACGATCGCGATGCGTGCTTCATGGCCCAAACGCAATTCACCGACGTTCAATTCGGTCACGTTCGACGGGATCAGCAAGGTGCCGTAATCGGCTACTTCAAGCTTCTCCAGCTGCAAGGTGCTGGCAGTGTTGGGCAGACGCATCAGCGAGTTGGCTTCGACGCTGACCACCTGGGCGCAGGCCAAGGGACTGATGAATGCAGCGAGCAGGCAGAGTTTACGCATGGGAAGAAGCCTCCGGAGCGGCCGGGGCCGGGATGGTTTGCAGGTGGAAGATGCCGAACAAGAGAATGCGGCCACGATCACGCCAGGGATGCGGGCGACCTTTGAGGCTGCGGTTGCACAGCAGCACTTCGAGTACGTGGATCAGCAACAACAGACCACCGGCCAGATTGACCAGCAGGTGCAGCGGATGAACGAACGGCACCAGTTGATTGGCCAGCACCACGCAGCAGAACAGCAGGGTCAACAACCGCCCCAGCCACCAGAACACTTTCATACGCCCCCCGTGTTGCGAATTATTCTTTGCGCGCACAGTACCGGCTTCTACGGGGGATAAGCCAGAGGGTCAAATGAAAAAACTTCGCCATGCCGCTAAATGGCTGCCGGAGCGATAACGATCGCCCGGCAGCTCTAGCCTGCGCTCTGCAGCGGCGCCCTAGCGATTGATGTGCAGTTCCACACGACGGTTCTGCGCGCGCCCTTCGTCTGTGGCGTTATCCGCCACCGGCTCGCTTTCACCACGCCCTTCGCTGGTCAACTTGTTCGGCGCCAGGCCCTGACTGAGCAGATAGGACGCAACGCTGCTGGCCCGGCGTTCCGACAAGGCCTGGTTATACGCATCCGATCCCTTGCTATCGGTGTGACCGATGACCTTGATGCTGACCACATCGGCATTGCGCAGCTTGTCCATCAGCGTATCGAGCTGCGCCGTCGCGGCCGGGGTCAGGTCAGACTTGTCGAAATCGAACAGCACGTCGCCAGCATCGCTGAGGGTGATGACTTCAGTTTGCGGCGCCGGCTCCGGCGCTTTGGTCGCCGCGGGGTACACCGGCAGCGGGCAACCGCGATGATCGACCTCGGTGTTTTCCGGGGTATCCGGGCAGCGGTCGCGGCGGTCGAATACGCCGTCGCTGTCTTCATCGCCGTCCTGGGCGTAACAGATCAGTCCGCCAGTCAAAATCCCCAGCGCTGCGCCGCCGCCGGCCCAGCCGCCACTTTCGATAGCGCCGAGGCCGCCACCGACCAGCCCGCCAAGAAGGCTGCAGATCGGCCATGTACGTTGATTGAGGGGTGCAGTGCCATCGCTGTGCGTGGCGCAACCGGTGAGCAGGCTGCCGAGCAGCAGTACCGGCAAGACGGACCTTGCGAAAACAGTCATGGTGAAAGCTCCTGTGTCACCGGCCCATACCGGTTACACAGGAGTAAAGACCCGCATCCGCGACTGCACAAGCCGCGGATGCGAGAGGGCTTAGCGGACGATTTTGATTTCGGTGCGACGGTTCTGCGCGCGACCATCGGCCGACTTGTTATCCGCCACTGGCTGGCTTTCACCCAGACCGGACACCGAGACGAAGCTGGCGCGTGGCACGCCCTGCTGGATCAGGTATTCCACCACCGAATGCGCACGGCGATCCGACAGTTTCTTGTTGTAGGCATCGCTGCCCACGCTGTCGGTGTGACCGGTCACGGTCAGTTGCGCAGTCGAGGATTCCTGTTTCAGGCGGTCGGCAACCTTGTCGAGTACCTGTTTGTCAGGCCCGGTCAGCGTGGCCTTGTCGAACTGGAAGTGCACATCACGGATGACAATGGTTTCTTCCTTGACCACTACCGCTTCTTCAACCACGGGCGCAGGGGCCGGTGGCGGGCAACCGTCAGCGTCGACCTGGACGCCTTTAGGCGTGCCCGGGCACTTGTCGCGACTGTCCGGCACGCCATCGCCATCCTCGTCGCCATCACCGTGCACCCAGCAATAGGCTGCTGCCGTACCACCGACGATCAGCGCACCGTAACCGGCCCAAGAAGCGCTTTCTGTCGCACCGAGACCGGCACCGACCACACCACCGACCGCCGCACAGGTCGGCCAGTCGGTTTTCTGCAAACCTGCACAACCAGTCAACACACTGGTTAGCAGAACCAAGGGTAATGCTGTCCGAACTATGCTCATCTAGTTTTCTCCTGAGGGATCGGCTTAAAACCGATTCAGGGAGTAAAGACCGGAGTTTTAATCTCCGCCAGCAATAGGCCACTGCTGTTTGCGACCGTGTTCACAGGGCTTGGACAGATTGGCGGGCAAGCGCACCGACGCAGCGCTTTGCCACCGCGCGCAGGCAGGCTAGTCTTGGCGGTCTGATTGAGGAGCCTTGATGAACGTCGCCATTTCTTCCCGCACGCCGCAACAGGCGTTGGCTGCCTTGCTGGATCGCTACGCGCCGGCGCGCTTGCTGTTGATCGGCGCCAGCGAATTTCCGGCCTTGAGCGCTTTTAAAGACGCGCATCCGGACACCGTCGTCGCCCACGCCGCACCAGGCGCATTGCCCGCCGAACTGGCGGCGCAGCGCTTTGATCTGGCACTGATCGTCGATTGCCTGGAACATTTGCCCAAGCGCGACGGCCTGAACCTGTTGGGTGGCATCCGTAACCTCAACGCCAGCCGCATCGCGGTATTGGCGGACCTGAGCGCCAGCGGCTGGCAGGAAACCGACTTCTACTCACTGGCGCTGCAGGCCAGCGAGCGTTTCCAGCGCGAAGATCAGGTGCTGACCCTGTTCACCTACGATCTGCTTGACTACAAACAAGTCCCCGACTGGCTCAATTCGCGGTTCTGGGCCAATCCGGAAAACTTCGGGAAATACTGGTGGTAATGCAATGAGTACAGCCATTTGTCCGTGCGGCAGCGGCAATCTGCTGCAAGCCTGCTGCGGCCATTATCACGAAGGCCAACCGGCACCGTGCGCCGAAGCGCTGATGCGTTCGCGCTACAGCGCCTACGTGCTGGGGCTGATCGATTATCTGGTGGCAACCACCCTGCCCGCGCAGCAGCCGGGGCTGGATCGCCAGTCGATCAGCAACTGGAGCGCGCAAAGCACCTGGCTCGGTCTTGAAGTCGAAAGCTCGGAAGTTTTCGGCGGCCAGCCGGAACACGCCTTCGTCACCTTCACCGCGCGCTGGCATGACGACCAGGGCGAGCACAGCCATCGCGAGCGATCCTCGTTCGTGCAGAACGCCGGACGCTGGTATTTCATCGACCCGACCGTGTCGGTGAAGCTGGGGCGCAATGACAATTGCCTGTGTGGCAGCGGGCAGAAATTCAAGAAGTGCTGCTCGGGGTATTTCGGCGCGTAGACCGGCCGGCGACTAGACTGGGGTCAAAGGGAGTTCTGCTCGATGCTCGGTCAACGTCACACATTGCGATGGGTTGTTCTGATGCTGATGTTGAACCTCGGCGGTTGCGCGTCGTGGTTCAGCGACGACAGCGTCGACCCCGCCGTGCATCTGGTGAAAGTCGAAGTGGTGCGGGCCAAATTGCTCGAACAGAGGTTCATCCTGCATTTTCGCGTCGATAACCCCAACGATAGCGAGCTGACCGTGCGAGGTCTGGAATACCGCATCCATCTGGCCGACATGCTGCTGGCTGAGGGTGAGCACGAACACTGGTTTACCGTCAGGCCGAAGCACAGCGCGTATTTCAAGGTGCCTATCCGCACCAACCTGTGGCCGAAGGTCAAGGACGTGGTGAAAATGCTGAAAAAAACCGATCAGCAGATTCCCTATCGCTTGGAGGGCGAAATGGAAACCGGTTTATTCATCGCCCACTACGTGCACCTGGAGCGCAATGGCGTGATAATCCCCGCCGATATAATTCCGGAGCAACACCGATGACCCAGCAACCCCATGTCCACGGCCCTGACTGCAACCACGATCACGACCATCATCACGAGCATGACCACGGCCACGTGCACGGCCCGAATTGCGGCCACGCCCAACAGGAACCGGTGCGCAACGCCCTGAAAGACGTCGGCCGCAACGACCCGTGCCCTTGCGGCAACGGCAAGAAATTCAAGAAGTGCCACGGCGCCTGATCCGCCAGGCGAAGCCTTTCTTCGCCCGTTAGACCGCCATCGCGAGCAGGCAAGCTCCCACAAAAAACCGCCCCATCAGGCCGAGTGTCAGTTCGCCTGCTGTTGATCTTGATCACTGGCGACGTCCAAGGCTTCGGAGCCTGAAGATCAAAAGCCCCTCACCCTAGCCCTCTCCCGGAGGGAGAGGGGACTGATCGCGGTGGTTGGCAGATGTACGCCAACATGCAATATCGAGTTGTACATACAATTTGAAAAGCCCAAAGATCGGCTCCCTCTCCAGGGGGGAGAGGGCCGGGGTGAGGGGCGAATCCACCGAAAATTTCAAACCATGCGACGCTTCTAACCACTCAACAATGAGCGTTAGCTCGAGTGCTTTTGATCTTGATCCACCGGCGACGTCGGAAGGCTGAGTGGAGGGATTGATCCGGGCGTGGGAGCGCAGCGACCGTCTGGCGCAGCCAGACACAGCGGACGTAGGTGCAGCGAAGCAAACCGTAGCCGCTGCGCCCGGATCGATCCCGGAGCGAAGGGACCCGAGCCTGCGAGGGCCGAACGCAGGAGCAAGCGTTTTGGGTTACCTTTTTGGCGTTTGAAAAAGGTGACCCGCCGTAAGGGCGGAACCCTAAGCAGCCGTTACCGCAGCAACGGATATGTACTCAAACCAAAAACCTCAGCGCTTGAAAGAAAGCCATCGCGAGCAGGCTCACTCGTACAATCAGATATTCAGCCAGCCGCCAGAACCCGGGCACTGCTGACCACCGTCGCATACTCCCCGTGCAGATTCCCCAGCGACATACCATGCACCTCCTCAGCCGTTCGCGGTGTGCCGAAATAATCCACCTTGTCGAACGTAAAACACGCGTCCTCCACCACCCAGGCATCGAACCCGAGATTACCGGCAGTGCGCGCGGTTGATTCCACCGAGTTGTGAGTGGCTACGCCGACAATCACCAGTTGTCCTATCCCCGCCTTGTGCAATCGCGCCTCCAGCCCGGTGGCAGAAAACGCATCCGGCACGTGCTTCTGGATCAGCCACTCGCCCTGCTGCGGCACAAATAGCTGCTGGAACTCCACGCCCTCCTGCTCCGGCCAGAACACCGATTCCGGCGAGTGCGACAGATGCTGTACATGAATCATTGGGCGTTCCGTCCGGCGCCATAGCGCCAACAGATCAAGAATCCGTTCTTCCGCCTGCGGGTTATTTCTGCGCCCGAGACGCGGATGCAGAATGCCTTTCTGTTGATCAATGATGATCAATGCAGCGTTGCCCTTGAGCTCCATGGCGATTTTTCTCACGAGGTTTGATCGGTTTTCCTCAGTTCACCATCACCGCTTCGCCTCAGGCAACTGCAAACGCTCCGACTGACCGCAGTACCACTGAAGAAATAACCGCTCACCCCGCTTGCGCGGCCCTCGCCTGCTCACTAACGTAGCGCCTTTATTGCGCCCCCAGCCTTTTGTATCCCAGGAGCTTCGCCATGGCCTCGCCAGCCCTCACACATTTCTTTCCCCGGTTCGGCGTTGCCGCAGCAGTGGCCGGTGTCCTGGGCCTGTCCGGTTGCCAGACGTGGAACGCGCAAGACAGCCTGCCGCCGAGCTCCGGCGTACAGCCGCTCAAGGGCCTGGCGCAGAACGTGTCGGTGCGCCGCAATGCCATGGGCATGCCGTTGATCGAGAGCAACACCTTTCACGACGCGCTGTTCAGTCTCGGCTATATCCACGCCAGCGACCGCATCAACCAGATGGTCACGCTGCGTCTGTTGGCGCAGGGCCGTCTGGCAGAAATGTCCGGGGCCTCGTTGCTCGATGCCGACCGCTACATGCGCGCGGTCAACTTGAAAAAAAGCGCCGGCGAGCTGTACAAGGCCTCGTCGCCGCGCCTCAAACGCTTCTTCGAAGTCTATGCGCGGGGCGTCAACGCTTACCTGTTCCGCTATGCCGACAAGTTGCCGGGCGATCTCGCCGCCAGCGGCTACAAGCCTGAATACTGGAAACCGGAAGATTCGGCGCTGATCTTCGCCCTGCTGAATTTCAGCCAGTCGGCCAACCTGCCGGAAGAAATCCAGTCGCTGCTGCTCGCACAAACCGTCAGCAGCGACAAGCTCGCCTGGCTGACGCCCTCCGCGCCGGACGAAAACCTGCCGCTGGCCGAGGCCGACAAGCTGCAAGGCCTCAAGCTCAACGGGCAGATTCCCGGGCTGAGCGAGCTGAGCAGTGCCAGCCAGCAACTGTCGACGCTGAACCTGCTCGGTGCGACGTCGGCGAACAACTGGGCGATCGCCCCGCAACGCAGTCGCAGCGGCAAGAGCCTGCTGGCCAGCGATGCCCACGGGCCGCTGATGGCGCCGTCGCTGTGGAGCTTCGTGCAGATCCGCGCGCCGAAATACCAGGCGGCCGGGGTGACCATCGCCGGTTTGCCGATGGTGCTGGGCGGCTTCAACGGCAAGGTCGCGTGGAGCATGACCAGCGTGCTCGGCGACAATCAGGACCTGTTCCTGGAAAAAATCCGCCGCCAGGGCAGCAGCCTGACCTACGAGGTCAATGGCAAATGGCAGCCACTGGGCGTGCGCAACGAAACCTATTTCGTCAAAGGTCAGCGTCCGATTCGTGAAGCGGTGTACGAAACCCGTCACGGCGCGCTGCTCAACAGCGCTCAAGCGGCCGCGCAAGGCAGCGGTTTCGGCCTGGCCTTGCAGACCCCGAGCTTCACCGACGATAAATCCCTGGACGCGTTTTTTGACCTGACCCGCGCGCAAACGGTTGAACGTGCTTCCGACGCCAGCCGCGAAATCCGGGCTATCACCGCCAATCTGGTGTTCGCTGATGCAAGCAACATTGGCTGGCAGGTTACAGGACGCTTCCCCAACCGCCGTGAAGGCGAAGGCCTGCTGCCGTCGCCGGGCTGGGAAGGTCGATACGATTGGGACGGTTACGCCGACCCGATGCTGCACCCCTACGATCAGGATCCGGCGCAAGGCTGGCTCGGCACCGCCAACCAGCGCGTGATCCCCGACGGTTACGGCATGCAGTTGTCGAAATCCTGGGCGGCGCCGGAGCGCGGCGAGCGCCTGGCGGAACTGGCTGGCGCCAGCAAACACGACAGCCGCAGCGTGATCGCCATGCAATACGACCAGACCACGACCTTCGCTGCCAAGCTGAAAAAAGTCTTTGAAGCGCCGGGCATGAAACAACCGCTGAAGCAGGCGATCGATGCCCTGCCGGAAGCCGAGCGCAGCAAGGCCCGCGAAGCCTTTACGCGGTTGATGGCGTTCGACGGCAAGCTCAGCCCGACCTCGGCAGATGCGGCGCTGTATGAACTGTTCCTGCAGGAAAGCATGAAGCAGATTTTCCTCGACGAACTCGGCCCGCAGTCGAGCCCGGCGTGGAAGGCGTTTGTCGCCAACGGGGATACGTCCTACGCAGCGCAAGCCGACCATTTGCTCGGTCGCGAGGACAGCCCGTTCTGGGATGACCTGCGCACTGCGCAAAAAGAAGACAAGGCGCAGATTCTCGCCCGCAGCCTCGCCGCTGCGATCAGTGCGGGCGACAGTCAGTTGGGCGGCGATCACCGCGCCTGGCAGTGGGGCAAGTTGCACAGCTACCAGTGGAGTAATGCCAACGGCCAGACTGTGCGCGGGCCGCTGGCGGCGGGTGGCGATCACACAACGCTGAATACGGCGGCGTACGCCTGGGGGCAGGATTTTGCGACCACGCGGGCACCGTCGATGCGTTTCATCGTCGACTTCGGCCAGGCGGAACCGCTGATGGGGCAGAACGGTACCGGGCAGTCGGGCAATCCGCTCAGCCCGAATTACCTCAATGGCGTCGATGCGTGGCTCAAAGGGCAATACATCGGCTTGCCAATGCAGCCGCAGAACTTTGACCGGGTGTATGGCAAGACCCGATTGACACTGACACCTGGGAAATAGGGCACGGATCAAGAGCCCCTCACCCTAGCCCTCTCCCAAAGGGAGAGGGGACTGATTGGGGGATGCTTGGGTAATTCGCCGACCTGATCGAGCGAGGCCGAATCCGGCATGGATTTCATTTTGCCGAAACCGGCACTGATCGTTCCCACGCTCCGCGTGGGAATGCCTCAACGGACGCTCCGCGTTCGGCTCTGGAGGGGACGCAGAGCGTCCCGGGCTGCATTCCCACGCAGAGCATGGGAATGATCAGAACCCGGTCAGGTTGATATACCTCGTAAGACACTTCGCTCGGCCCCCTCTCCCTCCGGTAGAGGGCTGGGGTGAGGGTAGCGCGCCAAAACCGATCGAACTTCCAGCCTCACGCCCGCCTCATAACTAACAAGCCCCCCATTCCGGTCACGACATGGATCTTGTTATCGCCCGACCCGAAGGTCTCTATTGCCCCGCCGGGGATTTCTATATCGATCCGTGGCGCCCGGTCGAACGTTCGGTCATCACCCACGCGCACGGCGACCATGCACGAACCGGCAACCAGCACTATCTGTCCAGTAGCGCCAGCGAAGGGATTTTGCGCGCACGGCTGGGGCAAGACATCAACCTGCAGACCCTGCCCTACGGCCAGCGTCTGACGCACCACGGTGTCACCTTGAGTTTTCACCCGGCCGGCCATGTGCTCGGTTCGGCGCAGGTGCGCCTGGAATACGGTGGTGAAGTCTGGGTCGCGTCGGGCGATTACAAGGTCGAGCCGGACGGCACCTGCGCGCCGTTCGAACCGGTGCGCTGCCACACGTTCATCACCGAATCGACCTTCGGCCTGCCGATCTACCGCTGGCAGCCGCAAGCGCAGATTTTCGCCGAGATCAATCAATGGTGGGCGGCCAATATTGCCGCCGGCAAAGCCAGCGTGTTGCTCTGCTATTCATTCGGCAAGGCTCAACGAATTCTCCACGGCATCGACGCCAGCCTCGGACCGATCCTAAGTCACGGCGCGGTCGAGCCGTTGAACCGGGTCTATCGCGAGGCCGGCGTGTATCTGCCCCCGACGCTCTACGCCGGAGACATAAAGAAAAGCGACCCGATCATGCGCCAGGCGCTGGTCATCGCCCCGCCCTCGGCCGGCGGCAGTACGTGGGTGCGTCGTTTCGGCGAATTCAGCGACGGTTTTGCCAGTGGCTGGATGCGTTTGCGCGGCACTCGGCGGCGGCGCGGCGTCGATCGCGGCTTCGTGCTTTCCGACCACGCCGACTGGCCGGGCCTGCTGTGGGCCATCGAACAGACCGGCGCGGAACGAGTGATGGTCACTCACGGTTCGATCGGCGTGCTGGTGCGCCATCTGCGGGAAAAAGGTCTGGATGCGCAAGGTTTCAGCACCGAGTACGGCGATGACGAAGAAGAAAGCGGCGCCAGCGAGCCCGCGCTTGCCGAGGTGCCGACATGAAAGCGTTTGCCGAGCTGTACGCCGAACTCGACGCGACCACCTCAAGCAACGCCAAACTGGCGGCGATGCAGGCTTACTTCGCCCAGGCCGAACCTCAGGATGCGGCGTGGGCGGTGTACTTTCTTTCCGGCGGCCGGCCCCGGCAACTGGTGCCGGTAAAAATCCTGCGAGAGCTGGCGGTCGAGGTTTCCGGGCTGGAACCGTGGCTGTTCGAGGAAAGCTATCAGGCGGTCGGCGATCTGGCGGAAACCATTTCGCTGGTGTTGCCGGAGAACCTGCACAGCTCTGAAGCCGGCCTTGCTGAGTGGATTGAAGACAAACTGCTGCCGCTGCGCGGAGAAACGCCGGATTATCTCGCGCGGCAACTGCCGGAACTGTGGGCGCAACTCGATCGGGCCAGCCTGATGCTGTGCATCAAACTGATCACCGGCAGCTTTCGCGTCGGCGTGTCGAAACTGCTGGTCACCCGCGCTTTGGCCGCGATGGCCGGGCTCGACAGCAAACGCGTCGCCCAGCGCCTGGTCGGCTACACCGACCTGTCCAACCGACCGAACGCCGCCAGCTATCTGAAACTGATCGCCCCTGAGTCGGCTGACGAACATGCCCAGCGCGGCGGCCAGCCCTACCCGTTTTTCCTAGCGCATGCCCTGTCACAACCGGTTGACCAGTTCGAAGCGCTGCTCGGTCCGGTCGATAACTGGCAGGTGGAATGGAAGTGGGACGGCATTCGTGCGCAGGTGGTCAAGCGTGACGGCCGTCTGTGGGTATGGTCGCGGGGCGAAGAACTGGTCACCGAACGGTTTCCCGAACTCGACGTGCTGGTGCAGGGTTTACCGGATGGCACAGTAATCGACGGTGAAATTGTCGTCTGGAAAAGCAGCCATCCGAGCACCGAAGACGCTTTCGATCCGCAGTCCACGGCACCGCCAGCAGTGCAGCCCTTCGCCTTGCTGCAACAACGCATCGGCCGCAAGACCCTCGACAAGAAGATCCTCGAAGACGTGCCGGTGGTGGTGCTCGCCTACGACCTGCTGGAATGGCAGGGCGAAGACTGGCGCAACCAGCCCCAGGCCAAACGCCGCGAACAACTGGAAGCAGTGATCGCGCGCTGCAACAGTCCAGTGCTGTTGCCGTCGCCAGTGCTCACCGGCAGCGACTGGGCCGACCTTGCCCAGCAGCGCGAAGCCTCGCGGCGCCTCGGGGTCGAGGGCATGATGCTCAAGGCGCGCGACGCGTTGTATGGCGTCGGGCGCACCAAGGACATGGGCGTATGGTGGAAGTGGAAGGTTGATCCGTTCAGTGTCGATGCGGTGCTGATCTACGCGCAGCGCGGACATGGTCGCCGGGCCAGTCTGTACAGCGATTACACTTTCGCCGTGTGGGACGGCCCGCCGGAGTCGAGCCAGCGTTCGCTGGTGCCGTTTGCCAAGGCCTATTCGGGGCTGACCGACGAGGAAATGCGCCAGGTCGACAGCATCGTGCGCAAGACCACCGTCGAGAAGTTCGGCCCGGTCAGCAGCGTCAAACCGAGCCTGGTGTTCGAACTGGGCTTCGAAGGCATCGCCTTGTCACGGCGGCACAAGAGCGGAATTGCCGTGCGCTTCCCGCGCATGCTGCGCTGGCGCAAGGACAAAACCGTCGAAGAGGCTGACAGCCTCGCTACCTTGCAGGATCTGCTGGCCTGATCCTGGCCCCGCCCCGGTGATCGCGGTGATCGCAATGATCGCAATGATCGTTCCCGCGCTCTGCGTGGGAACGCAGCCCGGGACGCTCTGCCTCCCTTCCAAAGCCGAACGCGGAGCGTCCGTTGAGGCATTCCCACGCAGAGCGTGGGAACGATCAAGGTGAGCAGTCGAGCGCCGAGCAGTGTAAAGACCCAAAACTGTGCAAGAATCCAGACCCAGCCAAGCGCACGCACCAATCGCGTGCTCGCCCTCGTGCCTCAATCTTTTAAAACACCTGTTCGGCACTCTGGTTCGGAAATTGCTACTTTCTATAGGTCGTAAGCGTTGCAGTAACAATAATTCTGCGCCACAAGCGCTCATATTGGTTCTTAGGGATTGAATAATGAAAAAAGCATTGCTGACCCTTTCTGCACTGGCGTTGTGCATGGCCGCCGGCTCCGCGCTGGCCAAGGAATACAAAGAGCTGCGCTTTGGCGTTGACCCTTCGTACGCACCGTTCGAGTCGAAAGCGGCCGATGGCAGCCTGGTGGGTTTCGATATCGACCTGGGTAACGCGATCTGCGCCGAACTGAAGGTCAAGTGCAAGTGGGTCGAAAGCGATTTCGACGGCATGATTCCGGGCCTCAAGGCCAACAAGTTCGACGGTGTGATCTCGTCGATGACCGTGACCCCGGCGCGCGAGAAAGTCATCGACTTCTCCAGCGAGCTGTTTTCCGGCCCTACCGCTTACGTGTTCAAGAAGGGCTCCGGCCTGAGCGCAGACGTGGCCTCGCTCAAAGGCAAAACCGTCGGCTATGAGCAAGGCACCATTCAGGAAGCCTATGCCAAAGCCGTGCTGGACAAGGCCGGCGTGAAGACCCAGGCCTATCAGAACCAGGACCAGGTGTATTCCGATCTGACTTCCGGTCGTCTCGATGCGGCCATTCAGGACATGCTGCAAGCCGAACTGGGTTTCTTGAAGTCGCCAAAAGGCGAAGGCTATGAAGTCAGCCAGCCGGTGGACAGCGAATTGCTGCCAGCCAAAACGGCTATCGGTATCAAGAAAGGTAACACTGAGCTGAAAGCGCTTTTGGATAAAGGTATCAAAGCGTTACACGACGACGGCAAATACGCCGAGATTCAAAAGAAACACTTTGGCGATCTGAATCTGTACAGCGGCAAATAATGCCCCGGCGCCCATCCTCGATGGGCGCCTTTTCCATCCGTTCAGGTTGCTGATTTATGTTTGAAACCCTTCTGCAAAATCTGGGGCTGGCCTCCTTCAGTCTGCAGGGCTTCGGCCCGTTGCTGCTGGCAGGCACCTGGATGACCATCAAATTATCGGCGATGTCGCTGCTGGTGGCCGTGTTGCTCGGCCTGCTCGGCGCCAGTGCCAAACTGTCGAAAGTCAAACTGCTGCGTCTGCCTGCCCAGCTCTACACCACGCTGATCCGCGGCGTGCCGGACCTGGTACTGATGCTGCTGATCTTCTACAGCCTGCAAACCTGGCTGACGTCGCTGACCGACTACATGGAATGGGAATACATCGAGATTGACCCGTTCAGCGCCGGCGTACTGACCCTGGGCTTCATTTATGGCGCGTATTTCACCGAGACCTTCCGTGGCGCGATCCTCGCGGTGCCGCGCGGTCAGGTCGAAGCGGCCACCGCGTACGGCCTGAAACGCGGCCAGCGCTTTCGCTTCGTGGTGTTTCCGCAAATGATGCGTTTTGCCCTGCCGGGTATCGGTAATAACTGGATGGTCATGCTCAAGGCCACCGCACTGGTGTCGATCATTGGCCTGGCCGATCTGGTCAAAGCCGCGCAGGACGCCGGCAAAAGCACCTATCAACTGTTCTACTTCCTGGTCCTTGCCGCGTTGATCTATCTGCTGATCACCAGTGCGTCCAACTTCATTCTGCGCAGGCTCGAACGCCGCTATGCAGCCGGTGCCCGGGAGGCCGTGCGATGATCGAACTCCTCCAGGAATACTGGCGCGCCTTCCTTTATACCGACGGCCAGAACATCACCGGGCTGGCGATGACGATGTGGCTGCTGACCGCGTCGATCTGCATCGGCTTCATCGTCTCGATTCCGCTGTCGATCGCCCGCGTCTCGCCGCACTTCTACATTCGCTGGCCGGTGCAGTTCTACACCTACCTGTTCCGGGGCACGCCGCTGTATATCCAGCTGCTGATCTGCTACACCGGGATCTACAGTCTGGCGGCGGTACGTGAACAACCGCTGCTCGACAGTTTCTTCCGCGATGCGATGAACTGCACGATCCTCGCCTTTGCCTTGAACACCTGCGCCTACACCACGGAAATTTTCGCCGGGGCGATCCGCAGCATGAACCACGGCGAAGTCGAAGCGGCCAAGGCTTACGGTCTGACCGGTTGGAAGCTGTACGCTTACGTGATCATGCCGTCGGCGTTGCGCCGGTCGTTGCCGTATTACAGCAACGAAGTGATCCTGATGCTGCACTCGACCACAGTGGCCTTCACCGCGACCATTCCCGATATCCTCAAAGTCGCGCGGGACGCCAACTCGGCGACCTTCCTGACCTTCCAGTCGTTCGGCATTGCCGCGCTGATCTACCTGACCATCACCTTTGCGCTGGTCGGCCTGTTCCGTCTCGCCGAACGGCGCTGGCTGGCCTTCCTCGGGCCGACGCACTAGGCCCAGCTCAGGAAATAAAGAGATAAACAATGCGCCACCTGATTCATGACTTGCTGGCCCCGCTGCCGGGGACCGCTCGACAGATTCACAGCTTTCACTTCGGCCCGGAGCAGGCCAAGGGCAAGGTTTATATCCAGTCTTCGCTGCATGCCGACGAACTGCCCGGCATGCTGGTGGCCTGGCACCTCAAGCAACGGCTGGCCGAGCTGGAAGCCGCCGGCCGCCTGCGCAGCGAAATCGTGCTGGTGCCGGTGGCCAATCCGGTCGGCCTCGAGCAAGTGCTGATGGACGTGCCGCTGGGTCGCTACGAACTGGAGAGCGGGCAGAACTTCAACCGCTGGTTCGTCGACCTCAGCGAAGAAATCGGCAACGCCATCGAAGGCCAGCTCAGCGACGACCCGCAACACAACCTCGAACTGATCCGCGCCAGCCTGCGCGCCGCCCTCGCCCGCCAGACCGCCAGCACGCAATTGCAATCGCAGCGCTTGACCCTGCAACGGCTGGCCTGCGACGCCGATATGGTGCTCGACTTGCACTGCGATTTCGAATCGATAGTGCACCTCTACACCACGCCGGAAGCCTGGCCGCAGGTCGAACCGCTGGCGCGCTACATCGGTGCGCAGGCGAGCCTGCTCGCTACTGACTCTGGCGGTCAGTCGTTTGACGAATGCTTCACCCTGCTCTGGTGGCAACTGAAGGAGCGCTTCGGCGAACACTTCGAGATTCCGCTGGGCAGTTTCTCGGTCACCGTCGAGTTGCGCGGTCAGGGTGACGTTACTCATCCGCTGGCCAGCCGCGACTGCCAGGCGCTGATCGATTATCTGATCCAGTTCGATGCAATCGTCGGCGAAACCAAGCCACAACCGTCCTTGCCGTACCCTGCCACGCCGCTGGCCGGCGTCGAACCGGTGACCACCCCGGTCGGTGGCCTGCTGGTGTACACCGCCACCGCCGGGCAGTACCTGGAGGCCGGTCAGCAGATCGCCGAAATCATCGACCCGATCCACGATCGCGTCACCCCCATTCATTGCACCGCCGCCGGCCTGCTCTACGCACGCTCGCTGCGGCGCATGGCCACTGCCGGCATGGTCATCGCCCACGTTGCGGGCGCCGAAGCCTACCGCAGCGGCTACCTACTTTCGCCTTGAGGATGTTCGTCCCATGTACAAACTGACCGTTGAAGGCCTGCATAAAAGCTATGGCGACCATCAGGTGCTCAAAGGCGTTTCGCTCAAGGCCAGAACCGGCGACGTGATCAGCCTGATCGGCGCCAGTGGCTCGGGCAAAAGCACGTTTTTGCGCTGCATCAACTTTCTCGAGCAACCCAACGACGGCGCCATGAGCCTCGACGGCCAGTCAATCCGCATGGTCACCGACCGCCACGGCATGCACGTCGCCGACGCCAACGAGCTGCAACGCCTGCGCACGCGACTGGCCATGGTGTTCCAGCATTTCAATCTGTGGAGCCACATGACCGTGCTGGAAAACATCACCATGGCCCCGCGCCGGGTGCTGGGTTGCAGCAAACAGGAGGCCGACGACCGCGCCCGGCGCTATCTGGACAAGGTCGGCCTGCCGGCGCGCGTCGCCGAGCAATACCCGGCTTTTCTCTCCGGCGGCCAGCAACAGCGCGTGGCGATTGCCCGGGCGCTGGCGATGGAACCGGAAGTGATGCTGTTCGACGAACCCACCTCGGCGCTGGACCCGGAACTGGTCGGCGAAGTACTCAAGGTGATTCAGGGCCTGGCCGAAGAAGGCCGGACCATGATCATGGTCACCCACGAAATGAGCTTCGCGCGCAAGGTTTCGAATCAGGTGCTGTTTCTGCACCAAGGCCTGGTCGAAGAAGAAGGTGCGCCGGAGGATGTATTGGGCAATCCGAAAAGCGAACGGCTGAAGCAATTCCTCAGCGGCAACCTGAAATAACGATCAGTACAAATCCATGTGGGAGCGAGCCTGCTCGCGAAAGCGTCATACCAGTCGATGCATTTGTGACTAATGCACCGCTTTCGCGAGCAGGCTCGCTCCCACAGGGGATATGCGTCAACCCACAAAGTTAAACTTGTCCCCCCGCTTCGCTGTCTCTGAAAAAACCCCTCCAGAGCGCACGCAGCCGGCATGGCGAAATCCCCCGACCTTGCAAAAACCTGGTTCAGCGCCCGCGGCTGGAAGCCGTTCGCGTTTCAGAAACAGGTGTGGGCTGCGGTAAAAAATGGCGAGTCCGGGCTGCTGCATGCCAGCACCGGTGCCGGTAAAACCTATGCCGTGTGGTTCGCTGCGCTCAACCGCTACGCCCGTGCGCGACCTGCCGTCGAAACACCGCGCAAACGCAAACCACCCGCCGAACCGCTGACCGTGCTGTGGATCACCCCCATGCGCGCGCTGGCCGCTGACACCGCGCGCGCTTTGCAGGCACCGGTCGATGATCTGCAACTGCCTTGGAGCATCGGTCTGCGCACTGGCGACACCAGCAGCAGCGAGCGCGCCCGTCAGGGCCGGCGCCTGCCGACCGCGCTGATCACCACGCCAGAGAGCCTGACCCTGCTGCTTGCCCGCGCCGATGCGCGCACCGCGCTGTCGACCTTGCGCATGATCGTCGTTGACGAATGGCACGAACTGCTCGGCAACAAGCGCGGCGTGCAATTGCAACTGGCCCTCGCGCGCCTGCGCCATTGGCAGCCGGAACTGATCGTCTGGGGTGTTTCCGCCACGCTTGGTAATCAATCCCACGCTGAACAGGTGCTGATCCCACAGGGTGGCGGCGTGAGTGTGCAAGGACAAAGCGAAAAAGCCCTGACCGTCGACACCTTGCTCCCACCAGCCATCGACCGTTTTCCCTGGGCCGGGCACATCGGCCTGAAGATGCTGCCGCAAGTGGTCGCCGAACTGGATGCCTGCGCCAGCAGCCTGGTGTTCACCAACACCCGGGCGCAATCGGAGATCTGGTATCAGGCCCTGCTTGAAGCGCGACCGGACTGGGCCGGGCTGATCGCCTTGCATCACAGCTCGCTGTCGCGCGATACCCGTGACTGGGTGGAGCAGGCACTGAAGGACGGCCACCTGAAAGCCGTGGTGTGCACCTCCAGTCTGGACCTGGGTGTGGATTTTCTGCCGGTCGAGCGCGTGCTGCAGATTGGTTCAGCCAAAGGCGTCGCACGTCTGATGCAACGGGCCGGGCGCTCCGGCCACGCACCGGGGCGCACCTCGCGCGTGACGCTGGTGCCGACCCACAGCCTGGAACTGATCGAAGCAGTGGCCGCCCGCGATGCGGTCGAGCAGCGCCGCATCGAGCCGCGCCTGTCGCCGCACAAGCCTTTGGATGTACTGGTGCAGCATCTGGTCAGCATGGCCCTTGGCGGTGGGTTTATTCCTGAAGACTTGTACGAAGAAGTCCGCGGCGCCTGGGCCTATCGCGACCTGACCCTGGCCGACTGGGCCTGGGCGCTGGCTTTCGTACGCCATGGCGGGATGTCTCTTACAGCCTATCCGGATTATCGCCGGGTCGAGCCCGACGAACATGGCGTCTGGCGGGTGCCGGATGCGCGTCTGGCGCGGCGCCACCGGATGAGCATCGGCACCATCGTCAGCGATGCGAGCATCAATCTGAAATTCTGGAGCAAGGGCGGCGGTGGCAAGCAACTGGGCAGCGTCGAAGAAGGCTTTATCGCCCGGCTTAAACCGGGAGACGGTTTCTTGTTCGCCGGGCGCTTGCTGGAATTGGTGCGCGTGGAAAACATGACCGCCTACGTCAAACGCAGCACCGCGAAAAAAGCCGCCGTACCACGCTGGAATGGCGGGCGCATGCCGCTTTCCAACGAGCTGGCCGAAGCCGTGGTCAGGCGCTTCACCGCAGCCGCTCAAGGCGAGTTTGCCGGGCCGGAAATGCACGCGCTGCGGCCATTGCTGGATACGCAGATGCGCTGGTCCGGCCTGCCCACCGCGGAAAATCTGCTGGCCGAGGTACTGAAATCCCGCGAAGGCTGGCACCTGTTTCTCTACCCGTTCGCCGGGCGTCAGGTGCATCTGGGACTGGCCAGCCTGCTGGCCTGGCGAGTCAGCCAGCGCCAACCTGTGACGTTTTCGATAGCGGTGAATGATTACGGACTGGAACTGCTCAGTGCCACGCCCGTTGATTGGGTTGAACACTTGAATGGCGCGCTGTTCAATGCCGATCACTTATTGGCCGATGTGCTGGCCAGCCTCAACGCGGGCGAACTGGCGCTACGGCGCTTTCGCGAGATCGCGCGGATCGCCGGGCTGGTCTTCGCCGGTTACCCCGGCGCGCCGAAAAGCACCCGCCAGGTGCAGGCGTCGAGCGGTTTATTCTTTCAAGTGTTCAAACAATACGATGCCGACAACCTGCTGCTCGCTCAGGCCGGCGAGGAAGTGTTGCGTGAAGAACTGGATATCGCTCGACTGGAGCAGACCTTGCAGCGGATCAATCGGATGAAACTCGAGGTGCATTTGATCAAACGGCCGACGCCGCTGGGCTTTCCGCTCTTGGTCGAGCGCATGCGTGAAAGCATGAGTTCGGAAAAACTGGCTGACAGGATCAGAAGAATGGTCGGTGATCTGGAAAAAACCGCTGACAACGGCAAGTCGTCATGAGCGCGGCATATCCGGTGCGTCTGGCCGGTGAAGAATTGTGGTTGCTGCCGGAGAAAGCCCTGTACTGGCCCGCGCAGGAGGCATTGCTGATTGCCGACGTGCATTTCGGCAAAGCAGCGGCCTATCGCAGTCTCGGCCAACCAGTGCCGCACGGCACCACTGCGAGCAATATCGCGGTGATCGATGGGTTGCTGGCGAGGCTGCCGTGCCGGCAGTTGATCTTCCTCGGCGACTTTCTCCACGGGCCGGGTTCCCATGCGCCAAATACGCTGAACGCGCTGGCTGAATGGCGAGCGCGGCACGCTGATCTGCCGATGACGCTGATTCGCGGCAATCACGACAAACGCGCGGGCGACCCGCCGGCCTCGCTGAATATTCGCGTGGTGCCAGAACCGATGCTGCTGGGCCCGTTCGCCTTGCAACATGAACCCGACCCGCATCCCGAGCGGCACGTACTCGCCGGCCATGTGCACCCGGTCTATCGACTGCACGGTAAAGGGCGGCAGAGCTTGCGTCTGGCCTGTTTCAGGCTGGGCGAGCGGATCAGCCTGATGCCGGCATTCGGTGCGTTTACCGGCGGCTTTCAGGTCGAGCGCGACCAAACCTGCAGAGTCTTCGTGATCGGTGACAACGAAATATGGCCCGTCAGTTAGTCGCTGACGGGCCATACCGGTGACAGTGGGTCAGGCGACAGGCGCCGGAGGCGGTTCGTCCGGCAGGGTCGGCTCGCCGGGTTCGGTCGGTTGTTCATTGGGAGTATCGGGATCGGGCTGACCGGGAACTCCGCCAGCCGCGCTCAGAGGCGGATGCGCCAACAAGGACCAGGCCAATACGCCAACCTGATTGGGCTCAAGCCTTGCCAGTTCGGCAGTGATTTGCGGATCGATCTTCATAGGGCACTCCTCGGCGAAGGCCCGTTTCGCTGGAAACAAAAACGGGCAGTACACCTCATAGAGTGTCTGCCCGCCGAAGAATTCCCGCGTTCCGTCGGATGACCGATCAGGTGCGCGGCAGGGTCACGCCACGCTGGCCCTGGTATTTGCCGCCGCGGTCCTTGTAGGAGACTTCGCATTCCTCGTCGGATTCGAGGAAGAGCATCTGCGCCACACCTTCGTTAGCGTAGATTTTCGCCGGCAGGTTGGTGGTGTTGGAGAACTCCAGCGTCACGTGGCCTTCCCACTCGGGTTCCAGCGGCGTGACGTTGACGATGATGCCGCAGCGCGCATAGGTGCTTTTGCCCAGGCAGATGGTCAGCACGTTGCGTGGAATGCGAAAGTATTCGACGGTGCTGGCCAGGGCGAAGGAGTTCGGCGGGATGATGCAGACGTCGCTGTGGATGTCGACGAAGCTGCCGGCGTCGAAGTTCTTCGGGTCGACGATGGCCGAGTTGATGTTGGTGAACACCTTGAAGTGGTTGGTGCAGCGCACATCGTAGCCGTAGCTCGATACGCCGTAGGAAATCACCCGGCTGTCGTCGCTGCCGCGCATCTGGCGCTCGACGAACGGTTCGATCATGCCGTGTTCCTGCGCCATGCGGCGAATCCACTTGTCCGATTTGATGCTCATGGCGGGGTTGTCCTGAATAGCGAGGTGGAAAAATTCTGTCCGGCATCTTACCGGGCGCGCCGCCTCGTTCAAAGTGCGCACTGCAATTCTCGGCGAACACCCCGTATTTACGCGATGTGGCGACGAACCGTCGCACCGCCGATCCCGAAAACACAGAAACCTTTGCAACAAGCATTGGCACGTTCCGGAAAAAGGGTTAAGGTGGCGTCACTGTGTTGCTTGTGTCACTGAGAATCTCTACACGATATGTTGAATTTCGATCCAACCATCTACAAGAATTTTTCCTGCTCTTTGCACTCAGTCTCGGCCAGGGTTCTTCCTGAGTCGCAGTTATCTTTGTTCAAGGAGTTACACCATGTCTAATCGCCAAACCGGTACCGTTAAGTGGTTCAACGATGAAAAAGGCTTCGGCTTCATCACTCCACAATCCGGTGACGACCTGTTCGTTCACTTCAAAGCTATCCAATCCGACGGCTTCAAAAGCCTGAAAGAAGGCCAACAGGTTTCTTTCATCGCTACCCGCGGTCAGAAAGGCATGCAAGCTGAAGAAGTACAAGTTATCTAACTTGTAGCTTCTTTAGAAAAGAGCCCCGCCCTCAAAAGCGGGGCTTTTTTGTGGGCGTCTGTTTTGTGCAGGCAAAAAAAATCGCAGCTCGATAACGGCTGCGATTTTTTATCGATGACTTACCAGGCCACGCCAAACCCTGCGGTATAGCGCGTCTTGTTCAGATCTGCATCGTTGGTACCGCTGATGATGTCGCGCTCCGCCTTGAGGTTGAGCGAGGCCCAGTCGGTGACCTTGTAGCGCAGGCCCAGTTCGGCATCCAGTGCATAATCGGCCACGCCCGACAACGGCTTGCCGACTTCACCGTTGGTGAAGAACTCGACTTTCTTGCCGATCAGGTAGCGGTTGTAGTCCCACTTCATGGCAACGGAATAGAAGTTGTCCTTGCTGCCATCGCGGTATTCGTAATCGGTGCGGTTGAGCAACGAGCCCAGCGAGAATGCACCCAACTCATCGTCCCAGAACTGGTAGCCCGGACCGGTACCGACGACCCGCTGGCGCGCCAGCTCTTCGACGTGATCACGCTTGTAGTTCAGGCGGCCCTGCCAGAACCACTGATCGGTAATGAAGCGGTCGAGGGAATACTCGGCGCGCCAGTTGTTGGTCGTGGTTTCAGCGTCCTGCACTTCGCGGTTGTACTCACCTTCGGCGGTATGGCGCCAGCGACCGTGGCGCGCCGAGGTTTTGAACGCGACATCGTAGTCATCGGTGTCTTTCTCGGCGCGCTGATAATCCAGCGCCAGATCGACGTTGCCCTTCCACACAAGGTCAGTGACGATCGGCTTGGGCTTGAGGATCTGCTGAATGCTCGCCAGCTCGACCGTCTTCGGCGCCTCGCCATTGGCCAGGGTGACCTTGCCATCGTCGGCCGCCGTGAGCGACTTCGACACTTCGCCAGCGTAGGCGTCCTGCTTCACTAGCAGGTGCTGATCGCTGTCGAGGGTCTTGACCTCTTTCCAGTCAATCGCCACCGCACCGGCGTATTTGGTCTGGATCAACAGCTTGCCGCCGTCGAATACCGTGATGGTGCCGCTCAGCTTGTCGCCGTTTTTCAACCAGACGGTGTCGGCAAGCAGGGGCGTGGACGCGCTGAAAACAGCAAGGCACAGCAGAGATCTGGAAAACATAGGCGAATCGAGGGCTCAAGTTGTCGGAAAAAGGTCGGCATTATCCGTAGGAATAAGACCCTGACAAGGACTGACCGGGCGATTTCCAATGAGTTCATTTCTCAATTGCGCAGCAACGGATTACTCTGAACGCCTTGAAAAAGACCCTGCTCAGGAACCACGCCCGTGACAGCCCCCACCGACGATCGTGACAGCGAAGCGCAAATCCGACGCACGGCGCTCTACTCCACGCTCGCGCAAGTGCCCGAGGGCAAAGTGGTCAGCTATGGTCAGTTGGCCGAACTGGCCGGTTTGGGGCGCGCCGCACGCTGGGTCGGGCGAACCCTGAGTCAGTTGCCCGCCGACACCCGGCTGCCGTGGCACCGCGTACTGGGCGCTGGCGGGCGAATCAGCCTTTCTGTGGGCAGCCCGTCCGGCGATGAGCAACGGGCGCGATTGCGCCTGGAAGGCATCACCGTCCTGAACAATCGTGTGGATATTCGGCGCCATGGCTGGCGTCCGGTAGAGCACAGCGGTTAGAGTGCGCGCTTTGTTTTCGCAATCTTGAGGCAGACTTCAGCCCATGCCCCGTAAAACCTGGCGCGCCGCGCTCGCCGCCTATGCCAGTCCTTCGACGCTCGTGCTGTTGTTGCTCGGTTTTGCCGCCGGCCTGCCGTACATGCTGGTGTTTTCAACGCTTTCGGTCTGGCTGCGTGAAGCCGGTGTCGCCCGTGAAACGATCGGCTACGCCAGCCTGATCGGCCTGGCCTATGCGTTCAAATGGGTCTGGTCGCCGCTGCTCGACCAATGGCGCCTGCCGTTGCTCGGCAAGCTCGGCCGTCGCCGTTCATGGCTGGTGCTTTCGCAGGCACTGGTGATTCTCGGCCTGATCGGCATGGGCTTCTGCGATCCGCAAAAACACCTGTCCTGGCTGATTGCGATTGCCGTAGTGGTCGCTTTCGCCTCCGCCACGCAAGACATTGCCGTCGACGCCTATCGTCTGGAAATCGCCGATGACAGCCGGCAAGCCGCGCTGGCCGCCAGCTACATGTCCGGCTACCGCGTCGCCGCCCTGCTCGCCACCGCCGGCGCGCTGTTCTTTGCCGAAGGTTTCGGCTCCACGGGTTTCAACTATAAGCATTCAGCCTGGACCGGTACTTATGTGCTGTTCGGCGTGTTGATGGTGCCCGCGCTGCTGACCTCGCTGTTCATGCGTGAACCGCCCGTGCCGCTGCGCACGCAATTGCAGGCTGGGCGTTACACCTTCATGCATCAATTGATGTCGGTGTTCGTGCTGATCATCCTGCTGGTGTCCGTGCCGGCGATGTTTACCCAGCTGTACAACACCGATTTCGCCAGCGTTCTGTTCGGCGATATGAGCCCGCTCGACCTGCTGCTGGAAGACCGCGCGTTTCTGCGTGCAATTCTCTACACCCTGCTGACCGGTCTGTGTCTTTCAGCCATGGGCCGCCGCGGCCTAGCGCCGGTACTCACCCCGGTCAACGACTTCATTTTGCGTTACCGCTGGCAGGCGTTGCTGCTGCTCGGCCTGATCGCCACCTATCGCATGTCGGACACGGTCATGGGCGTCATGGCCAACGTGTTCTATATCGACCAGGGCTTCACCAAGGACCAGATCGCCAGCGTCAGCAAGATTTTCGGCCTGATCATGACCCTTGTCGGTGCCGGCATGGGCGGCCTGCTGATCGTGCGCTTTGGCATCTTGCCAATTCTGTTCATTGGCGGTGTAGCCTCGGCGGGAACCAACCTGCTGTTCGTGATGCTCGCTGACATGGGCCCGAACCTGCAGATGCTGGTGGTGACCATCTCGCTGGACAACTTCAGTTCCGGCCTGGCGACCTCAGCGTTCGTGGCCTACCTGTCGAGCCTGACCAACCTGAAGTTCTCGGCCACTCAGTACGCCCTGCTCAGTTCGATCATGCTGCTGCTGCCGCGACTGATGGGCGGCTATTCCGGGGTGCTGGTGGAAAAGTTCGGTTATCACAGTTTCTTCCTCATCACCGCCCTGCTCGGCGTGCCGACGCTGATCCTGATCGCGTTGCACTGGTTTCAGGAAAGCCGCCGCGAAGGTCCGACGCCGACGCCCGAACCTGCACCGACCCCGGTCGTCGAAGAATCGTAAGACGTTTCGCCGACGGCGGGAGGAATCCCGCCGTCGGACCTCACCAGCGGCCGCACGCCTGTACGTCGACAAAACTCGCCGGTACACTGCTCCGTCATTTCCAGTCAAAGCAACCGACAACGGCCAACCATGCGCACCAGTCAATTTTTGCTCGCCACACAGAAAGAAACGCCTTCCGATGCGGTCGTGATCAGCCACCAGCTGATGCTGCGCGCCGGCATGATCCGCAAACTCGCCTCGGGGTTGTACACCTGGCTGCCCATGGGCCTGCGGGTAATGCGCAAGGTTGAAGCCATCGTTCGCGAAGAAATGAACGCGGCCGGCTCTCTGGAAGTGTTGATGCCGAGCACCCAACCGGCCGAACTGTGGCAGGAATCGGGGCGCTGGGAAGAATACGGCCCTGAGCTGCTGCGCATCAAAGACCGCCACGGTCGCGATTTCTGCGCGGGCCCGACCCACGAAGAAGTGATCACCGATCTGATGCGCAACGAGCTGAGCAGCTACAAGCAGCTGCCGATCAACCTGTACCAGATCCAGACCAAATTCCGTGACGAAATCCGCCCACGCTTCGGCCTGATGCGCGGCCGCGAATTCATCATGAAGGACGCGTACTCCTTCCACGCCGATCAGGCCTCGCTGCAGGTCACCTACGACCGCATGCACCAGGCCTACTGCAACGTGTTCACTCGCCTGGGCCTGAAATTCCGTCCGGTTGAAGCCGACAACGGTTCGATCGGCGGCGCTGGTTCGCACGAGTTCCACGTACTGGCCGAGTCCGGCGAAGACGATATCGTCTTCAGCAACGGTTCCGACTACGCGGCGAACATAGAGAAAGCCGAAGCCGTGCCACGGGAAACTTCGCGTCCGGCCCCGACAGAAGAGCTGCGTCTGGTCGATACGCCAGACACCAAGACCATCGCGGCCCTGGTGGAGAAATTCAGTCTGCCGATTGAAAAGACCATCAAGACCCTGATCGTGCGCGCCGAAGAAGAAGGCAAACTGATTGCGCTGGTCGTTCGTGGCGACCACGAACTCAACGAAATCAAAGCCGCCCAGCAACCTGGCGTGGCCAGCCCGCTGGTCATGGCCACCGATGCCGACCTGCGTGACGCGATTGGCGCCGGCGCCGGTTCGCTCGGCCCGCTGAACCTGCCGCTGCCGATCATCATCGACCGCTCGGTCGAGCTGATGAGCGACTTCGCGATTGGCGCGAACATCGACGACAAGCACTACTTCGGCGTGAACTGGGAACGTGATCTGCCGGTTCCAACCGTCGCTGACCTGCGTAACGTGGTGGCCGGCGACCCAAGCCCGGACGGCAAGGGCACGCTGGAAATCAAGCGCGGCATCGAGGTTGGACACATCTTCCAGCTGGGTAACAAGTACAGCAAGGCGATGAAGTGCGAAGTGCTGGGCGAGAACGGCAAGCCGGTGACCCTGGAAATGGGTTGCTACGGCATTGGCGTGTCCCGCGTGGTCGCGGCCGCCATCGAGCAGAACAACGACGAAAACGGCATCATCTGGAGCGACACCCTGGCGCCGTTCCAGATCGCTTTGGTGCCGCTGCGTTATGAAACCGAGCAAGTGCGCGAAGCCACCGACAAGCTGTACGCCGAACTGACGGCCGCCGGCTTCGAAGTACTGCTGGACGATCGCGACAAGAAAACCAGCCCGGGCATCAAGTTCGCGGACATGGAGCTGATCGGCATTCCACACCGGATCGTGGTCAGCGACCGCGGTCTCGCCGAAGGCAACCTGGAATACAAGAGTCGTACCGAAGGCGAAGCGCAAGCATTGCCGGTCGCCGACGTACTGTCCTTCCTGCAGGCCCGTATCCGCCGCTGAAACCAGATAGAGACGTCATGTTCAAGCGAAACACCTTAGGCCTCGGTGGCGCCGCCCTTTGCGGCGCCCTGCTGGTCAGCGGCTGCGCCAATCACATGTCGCAGCGCAGCGAGCACGAAGAGCGGGTCGAGCGAAAACTGCTCGACCACAGCCTGCAGATTGATGTTGGCGAGCCCAAGGTGCTTGAGCTGCCGCAGCGACGCGTGAAGATCAACGAGCAAAAGACCTTCGAGGTCACCGAGTTCGAGGTCACCCGTCGTTACGACCGTTACACGCCTTACCAACCATGGCGCGAAGTCTATGAGATTCCGCTGGGCGCGGTGGCCGTGGTCGGCGGTGTCGGTGCCAACGTGGTCAACGTGTTCGCGCTGGGCAACTTGCCGGACAGCATGACCAAGGACTGGTTCAGCTATGGTTTCGCCGGGCTCAATCCATTCATGAACGCGCAATCCAACGGGCGCGCGCAGCAGAACCTGGCGGGTATCGACGAAGTCCAGCGCGACAAGCGCACGGAATATTCGAGCTTGCCGTGGAGCGAGCGGCCGGTACAGGTCAAGGCTGGCAAGCAGACTTTCGACATGACCACCGATCGTAACGGCGTACTGCGACTGAACCTGCTCGACAGTCCGTTTGCCGAAAACGATCTGAATCATGTCGGCCGCTTGCAGATCAGTGTCGAGGACGCCAAGGATGACGTGCATTCCGATTCGACGCTGATGCTCAGCACCCATCTGCGTGACAAGTTACTGGAAGCGCACGGGCTGATTTATGACGATCTGGAAGACGATGAAGTAAGCCAGTGGGTGCACCGGGTCAAACGCCTTTCGGAGCTGGGCCTGGAAGAAGAGGCCAGCGAACTGGAACAAAGCCTGATCGAACTGACGCGCAACGATCCTGAGTTACAGGCTGAGTTTCTCAAGTCGTTGACTCGGGATGCCGGACGCCTGGTGGCGGATCCAGGACCGAATTAAAGCTTTTCGCGAGCAGGCTCGCTCCCACAGAGGAATGCATTCCAAAATGTGGGAGCGAGCCTGCTCGCGAAGGCTGACTTTCAGACGCCGCAAATCTACCGCTCAAACAACTCCATCTGCTCAAACCCGCCACGCAAATCCTCCAGCCTCACTCCAACGCCGAGCAACCGCACCGGTTTGCCGCCGCGATTGAACGCCTGCGTCAGCATCAACTGATAACTGCCCAGATCCCGCCCTGCCCCGGTCTGCTCCAGCGTGGTCTGGGTGAAATCATGGAATTTCACTTTGACGAACGGCTTGCCCGGCCGATAGCTGCTGTCGATCCGCGCCATGCGGGTTTTCAAGGTGTCGAGCAATTCGGGCAACTTGTCGAGACAGCTGCGCAGATCCGGCAGATCAGCGTCGTAGGTATTTTCCACGCTGATCGACTGCCGACGACTGTCGTTGTGCACCAGCCGGTCGTCGATACCCCGGGCAAGATTCCACAGGCGTTCGCCAAAACTGCCGAATTCACGCACCAGCGCCAGCCTTCCCCACTCACGCAAATGTGCGCAATCGACAATGCCGAGTTTACCCAGCTTGTCGGCAGTGACCTTGCCGACGCCGTGCAGCTTGCTCACCGGCAAGCCACTGACAAAATCTTCAACCTGATCCGGCGTAATCACGAACAGGCCGTTGGGCTTTTTCCAGTCACTGGCGATCTTTGCCAGAAATTTGTTTGGCGCCACACCGGCGGACACGGTGATATGCAATTGATTGGAGACGCGTCGGCGAATGTCCTGCGCGATGCGCGTGGCGCTGCCACCAAAATGCGCACTGTCCGATACGTCGAGATAAGCCTCGTCCAGTGACAGCGGCTCGATCAGGTCGGTGTAATCGGTAAAAATTGTGTGGATTTCCCTGGACGCCTCGCGGTACGCATCCATACGCGGCTTGACGATGGTCAAGTCCGGGCACAGCTTCAAAGCGTGCCCCGAAGCCATCGCCGAGCGCACACCGTAGGCGCGCGCCTCATAGTTGCAGGTGGCAATCACCCCGCGCCGATCAGCTGAACCACCCACTGCCAAGGGCTTGCCAGCCAGACGCGGGTCATCGCGCATTTCGATGGCGGCATAAAAGCAGTCGCAGTCAATGTGGATGATTTTTCGCTGAGTCATGTCAGAAAAGGGAACGTGGCGAGCCAGACCGGCAGTATCTCACTGACACCTGTATATAGCACCAGTGGTGTTGAATGTTCCTGACCGGCTGTAGGAAACAACCGTTGAATTTAATTTCTCAATCAAACGAAGCCCACCAATAGAGCCGAAACCCTTGCTGCGCCTGCCCTGCGGGCCGAAAAACTCTCACTGAAAAACGCTAACCAATTGAACCTGAACAGATTTATCCCAATCGGCTGTTGACACATCAGCAAAGCTCTGTAGAATGCCGCCACACAGACGCGGGATGGAGCAGTCTGGTAGCTCGTCGGGCTCATAACCCGAAGGTCGTCGGTTCAAATCCGGCTCCCGCAACCAAACATCAAAAAAGGCTACTCGAAAGAGTGGCCTTTTTTGTGCGCGTCTATTTTGCAAACAGCCGCCCCTGCTCTCTCCATAGCGAAACGGTAATTCGTTGCATTTCCGAAACTTACGCGTCCCCTGCGACCGTTTGCCGCGATTTCGCACTTATTTGGTTCTTTACGGGATTAGCGGTTGACACCTCGCCGTTCGCCTGTAGAATGCCGCCACACAGACGCGGGATGGAGCAGTCTGGTAGCTCGTCGGGCTCATAACCCGAAGGTCGTCGGTTCAAATCCGGCTCCCGCAACCAAACATCAAAAAAGGCTACTCGAAAGAGTGGCCTTTTTTGTATCTGTGGAAAAAGTCCTTTCGCAACAATGAGCTGTCATCGTGCAGTGAATCGTCCAGGATCTCAGGATCGCCGAGTTACGACTATGCTTCACGTCGCGGACAAGACGCCTGCAATCCATGACTGCCCTCGCCGACACCCGGTGAGAGGCGTAATATTTTGTGATTATTTTTTTCTACAGGGATTGGTAACTTGGCTGGATACCTCCATCCTGTCGCGCACAATCCAAGAGGTGATTGATGCGCGCCAACTCGTCTGATCCACAAGACACCGTCACAGCAGAACAACCGATCAAACCCGAGCGTTTGCGCTGGCTGGATCGGTTAAGCAAATACCGCCAGCCGATCGGTCTGGCCGTGACGTTGCTGCTGTTTGCCATTGCCCTGATTGCCTGTCGCCATCTGCTCGCCGAGCTTGATCTCGACGCGCTGCACGACTCGATTCTCGACGTGCCGAAACCGGCATTGCTCGGCGCCATCGGTGCGACTGTGGTCGGCTTCATCATTCTGCTCGGATATGAATGGTCGGCCAGCCGCTATGCCGGCGTGACCTTGCCACCACGCATGCTTGCCCTCGGCGGCTTCACCGCCTTTGCGATCGGCAATGCGATTGGCCTGTCGCTGCTGTCGGGCGGCTCGGTCCGCTATCGTTTATATGCACGATTGGGCGTCGGTGCGTCGGAAGTCGCGCACATGACCCTGTTCGCCAGTCTTTCGCTGGGCTGCGCCTTGCCGCCGCTGGCCGCGCTGGCGACCCTGAGCAACCTGCCCGCCGCTTCGCAAGCGCTTGGCCTGTCCGAGGCGTTGCTCGGCTGCGTCGCTGCCGTCGTGCTGATCCTCGGCGCGGTATTAGCCATCGGCATTTATCGCCGTCGTCTGCCGGAACAACCCTACCCCGACAATCTGTTGGTCAGGGCCGGGCGCCGCACCCTGCGCCTGCCCGGTCGGCGCCTGACATTTCTGCAACTGGTGATTACTGCACTCGACGTCGCAGCTGCTGCCACCGTTCTCTATTTATTGCTGCCGGAAGCGCCGCCCTTCGCGCCGTTCCTGCTGGTGTACCTGTTGGCGCTGGCCGCCGGTGTGCTCAGCCATGTGCCGGGCGGCGTTGGCGTGTTCGAAGCGATTCTGCTCGCCGCGTTCGCCGACAAACTCGGCGCGGCGCCACTGGCCGCGGCGCTGCTGCTGTATCGCCTGATTTATGTGGTGCTGCCGCTGCTGGTTGCCTGCGTACTGTTGTTGATCAACGAAGGCCAGCGCCTGTTCCAGACCCAGACCATGCGCGCCGCGTCCGGTCTGGCCGCGCCGATTCTGGCGGTGCTGGTGTTTCTGTCCGGCGTGGTGCTGCTGTTTTCCGGCGCCACCCCTGAAATCGACACTCGCCTGGAGCACATCGGCTTTCTGATCCCGCATCGTCTGGTCGACGCTTCGCACTTCGGCGCCAGCCTGATTGGCGTGCTGTGCCTGCTGCTCGCGCAAGGCCTGCGCCGACGTCTGTCGGCGGCGTGGATGCTGACCACCATTCTGTTGCTGGTCGGCGCCCTGCTCTCGCTGCTCAAGGGCTTCGACTGGGAAGAAGCCACGTTGATGACCCTGACGGCGGCACTGCTCGGCGTCTTCCGTCGCTCGTTCTATCGCCCGAGCCGCCTGACCGAGCTGCCATTCTCGCCGCTGTATCTGGTCGCCAGCCTGTGCGTCCTCGGTGCGTCGACCTGGCTGCTGCTGTTCGCCTATCAGGACGTGCCGTATAGCCATCAGCTCTGGTGGCAGTTCACCCTTGATGCTGATGCCCCGCGCGGCTTGCGTTCGCTGCTCGGCGCTGCCGTGCTGTTGCTGGTGATTGCCTTGACCTGGCTGTTGCGGACCGCACGCCCGGTGATTCATCTGCCGACACCGGACGAACTCGCTCGCGCGGCGAAAATCCTCATGGCGTCGTCGCAACCCGACGGCGGCCTCGCGCTGACCGGTGACAAGGCGTTGCTGTTTCACCCCAACGACGAGGCGTTCCTGATGTACGCCCGCCGTGGCCGTAGTCTGGTGGCCCTGTACGACCCGATCGGGCCGAGCCAGCAACGTGCGGAAATGATCTGGCAGTTCCGTGATCTGTGCGATATCCATCACACCCGGCCGGTGTTCTACCAGGTGCGTGCGGAGAATCTGCCGTACTACATGGACATCGGCCTGACCGCGATCAAGCTGGGCGAAGAAGCCCGGGTCGATCTGCAGCGCTTTGATCTCGAAGCCAAGGGCAAGGAGATGAAGGATCTGCGCTACACCTGGAACCGTGGTACTCGCGATGGTCTGTCGCTGGAAATCCATGAACCGGGCCAGGCGCCGATGGACGAGCTGAAAGTGATTTCCGATGCCTGGCTGACCGGCAAGAACGTGCGCGAGAAAGGTTTCTCTCTCGGCCGCTTCAGCGACGATTACCTCAAGCATTTCCGCATCGCGGTGATTCGCTTCGAAGGCCGCCCGGTGGCGTTCGCCAATCTGCTCGAGACTTACAGCCACGATCTGGCCAGCCTCGACCTGATGCGTGCGCACCCGGACGCGCCGAAGCTGACCATGGAATTCATGATGGTTGGCCTGATTCAACATTATAAGAGTCACGGATACGCGCGTTTCAGCCTAGGCATGGTGCCGTTGTCGGGGTTGCAACCCCGCCGCGGTGCACCGCTGACCCAGCGTCTGGGCTCGATGGTGTTCCGCCGTGGTGAGCAGCTGTACAACTTCCAAGGCTTGCGCCGCTTCAAAGACAAGTTCCAGCCTGACTGGGAACCCCGTTATATGGCCGTGCCCGCCGGACTCGATCCGCTCGTGGCGCTGGCCGATACTGCTGCCCTGATCGCGGGCGGCTTGACTGGATTGGTGAAACGCTGATGATTCAACGCTCCCTGAAGTACATCCTGGCCGCACTGATCGTGCTGGCCGTGATTGCCGGCGGCGGTTTCTGGTACCTCAAACGCCCGGCACCGGAACCGACCGTCGAACAGCTCAAACCGGCCGACGGCACGGCGATGACCCGAGTAATCCCGGGCAGCAAGCCGAAAGCCCAGGTGCTGGTGGCTGTCACCGACGAGCAGAAGCTCTCCGAGAAACAACTGACCACCCTCAGCCGCAGCGCTTCGGCGCAGATCGTTCAGGTGATTCTGCCCAAGGACTGCCTGCTGCAAAGCCGTGCCCTGCAATCGGGCCTGCGCGAACTGAACGGCCCGGCCACGCTGGTCAGCGGCATCGGCCCGGGCGCCGTATTGGCCTGGCGCTGGTTGGCCGAGCAGAAAAACGACAAGGCTCAAGCCATCTCCGTCGACCTCGCGCTGGAAAAACCCGGTTGCACCCACCTGCTGCCGAAGTCCGCCGCTCACGGCCACTGGCTGGTGGCGTGGAACGACAACCCGGACGACGCCAGCGCAGGCTTCGTGCGCGATCAACCGAACGCCGAAACCAGCATCAGCGACTACGACATCAACCTGCCGCAAGTGCTGAACAACGAACTGCGCAAAATCCTCGTCGGCGGCGACAAGGCCAACGGCGGTCTGGCGATCCCGGTGGTCGAAGTGCCTGCCGGTCAGGCCAACGACACCGTAACCCTGTTCCTCTCCGGCGACGGCGGCTGGCGCGACCTCGACCGCGACGTCGCGGGCGAAATGGCCAAGATCGGCTACCCGGTAGTCGGCATCGACACCCTGCGCTACTACTGGCAGCACAAGAGCCCGGAGCAAAGCGCACTGGACCTCACCGAACTGATGCAGCACTACCGGCAGAAATGGGGCACCAAGCGCTTCATCCTCACCGGTTACTCGTTCGGCGCTGACGTCCTCCCGGCGATCTATAACCGCCTGCCGGAGAACGAACAGCAGCGCGTCGACGCAATCATCCTGCTCGCCTTCGCCCGCACCGGCAGCTTCGAAATCGAAGTCGAAGGCTGGCTCGGCAACGCCGGCAAAGAAGCCGCCACCGGCCCGGAAATGGCCAAGCTGCCTGCCGCGAAGGTCGTGTGCATCTATGGTGAAGAAGAAACCGATGAGAGTGGTTGCACCGACAAGACTGCAGTGGGCGAGCCAGTGAAACTGCCTGGCGGGCATCACTTCGACGAGAACTACCCGGCGCTGGCCAAGCGTTTGGTGGACTTGATTCAGAAGCGCCAGAGCAAGGACTCGGTCGCCGAAGAGTGATCTGAGCCCCCCACAAAAAGCCCCTGCAACTTCACGGTTGCAGGGGCTTTTTACATCTCGGACGATGACCCCATTCCTCTGTAGGAGTGAGCCTGCTCGCGATAGCGGAGTATCAGCCACCTATTTGCCAACAGACACGCCGCTATCGCGAGCAGGCTCACTCCTACAAGGAATTGCGTGTCCGACGTGTAGTTTTGTTTACTTCCAGTCTCGCAATATCAGATGACGCCCACAGACCTTGTAGGCAAACTCCGAAACTCTTGTTGGGGCGCTGTGCCGCACTATTGCGCTGTTTTTTGACGGGATACTCTCCAGACGTCGCTGACCCATTCAGCGATCGGGCTTGGTAACCCGGTGGAATAAGGCGCAACAGCGCACCCGACACGACTCAGGCGAAATCCCGTCCGAGCCCCTGTGTTATGGCAGCTGTGTGTGGGACGCTTTCGAGCGTGCCGGTTTCCTTGATTCCCCGGTTTACCAACCTGCGCACAGCTGCCACCCATTCGCTTGGTATCGGATGCGGCAGCTCTCGAAATCAAGGGAACGGACAATGAACAATCCATCAGATCTTAAAACCATCGGTTTCACGCCCTTCCTCTACCACTCAGATCAAGCGTTCTTCAACGTCCGCTCCGGCATCCCGATCATCGATGCCTTGTCCCAATCCTCCGACCTGCTATCCCTCGCCAAATCCTTCGCCGAGGACGCCGCCTTCACCAGAGACACCGACCGCCATGCCTGGGCTGCGCATTACCTGACGGTGATGGGCAAGGCTTTGCTCGATGATGTGATACAGACAGTGATGCCACGACCTGCGCGGACGAAGACCGAATCCGAAACCGAACGGGCTGAACCCACCTCATAACCTTGTGGGAGCTGGCTTGCCAGCGATGGCGGTGATTCAGTCGACATTGATTCTGAATGTACCGGCCTTATCGCTGGCAAGCCAGCTCCCACAGGGGATTAGTGGTGGGATTTGAGGTTTATCAGCAGACATAAAAAAGCCCCCGCCAACCACAAGGCTGTCGGGGGCTCTTTCAGTTGAGGCCAGGCTTACATTTCTACCTGCGTCCCCAATTCAATCACCCGGTTCAACGGCAAATTGAAAAAGCGCAAATTGCCATTGGCATTCTTCAACATGAACGCAAACAACGCCTCGCGCCAACGCGCCATGCCTTCGAGTTTTGAGGCGATCACCGTTTCGCGGCTGAGGAAGTAGGTGGTGCGCATCGGGCTGAAATCCAGTTCATCCAGATGACACAGCTTCAGTGCCTGTGGCACGTCCGGCTCATCGGTGAAGCCGAAGTGCAGGATCACCCGGAAGAAGCCTTCGCCGTGGGCCTCAACTTCAAAACGTCGCGATGGCGGTACGCGCGGGATGTCTTCGTAGACCACCGTCAGCAGCACCACCTGCTCATGCAACACCTGGTTATGCAGCAGATTGTGCAACAGCGCATGCGGCACGGCGTCGGAGCGGGCGGTCAGGAACACGGCGGTGCCCTGTACGCGATGCGGCGGTTGCACGCGGATGCTGCTGATGAAGATCGGCAATGGCAACGCGCCTTCGTCGAGGCGTTCGACCAGCAGTTGCTTGCCGCGCTTCCAGGTGGTCATCAACACGAACAGGGCAATACCGGCGATCACCGGGAAGGCGCCGCCCTGAATGATCTTCGGCACGTTGGCGGCGAAGTACAGGCCATCGACCAACAAGAAGCCGAGCAATACCGGGACCGCGAGGATCGGTGGCCATTTCCACAACAGCAACATGACGGCGGAGACGAGGATAGTGGTCATCAGCATGGTGCCGGTCACTGCCACGCCGTAGGCCGAAGCCAGGGCGCCGGAGGATTCGAAGCCGATCACCAGCAGCACCACGCCGACCATCAGCGCCCAGTTCACCGCGCCGATGTAGATCTGGCCCTGCTCGTCGCTGGAGGTGTGCTGGATGTACATGCGCGGAATGTAGCCGAGCTGGATCGCCTGGCGGGTCAGGGAGAACGCGCCGGAAATCACCGCTTGCGAGGCGATCACCGTGGCCAGGGTCGACAGGCCGACCAGCGGAATCAGCGCCCAGCTCGGTGCCAGCAGATAGAACGGGTTGCGCGCCGCGTCGGGGTTGTCCAGCAGCAAGGCGCCCTGCCCGAAATAGTTGAGCACCAGCGCCGGCAGTACCAGCAGAAACCAGGCGCGGGCGATCGGCTTGCGGCCGAAGTGGCCCATGTCGGCGTACAGCGCTTCGGCGCCGGTCAGCGCCAGCACTACCGCGCCGAGAATCGCCACGCCCATGCCGGTGTGCACCATGAAAAACCGCACCGCCCACGCCGGATTCAGCGCGTGCAGCACCTCCGGCGTATGGCTGATGCCGTACACGCCGAGTGCGCCGAGCACCAAAAACCAGGTGACCATGATCGGCCCGAACAGAATGCCGATGCGCGCGGTACCGTGGCGCTGGATCAGGAACAAAGCAACCAGCACGACCAACGACAGTGGCACGACCCAATGGTCGATGCCATCGAAAGCCAAACCGAGACCTTCAATTGCCGACAGTACCGAGATCGCCGGGGTGATCATGCTGTCGCCGTAAAACAGCGCCGCGCCGATCAGGCCGCAGACCACCAGCAATGAGCGCAACTTGCGTCGATGCCCCGCCGCTCGCCGCGCCAGCGCCGTGAGCGCCATGATCCCGCCCTCGCCCTGGTTGTCGGCGCGCAGCACGAACATCATGTATTTGATCGAGACCACCCAGATCAGCGACCAGAAGATCAACGACAGAATGCCGAGCACGCCGTCGTGATTGACCGGGACGCCATAACCGCCGGAAAACACTTCCTTGAGGGTGTACAACGGGCTCGTGCCGATGTCGCCGTAAACTACCCCGACCGCCGCGACCAGCATGCTCAGCGGCCTGGAGGCCGAACCCTCGGCGCCTGCCGCATGACTACTTGCCTGACCCATCCAACACTCCTGATCTCAATACCGGCTTCTTCGAATGAAGCACTATGCTTTGTGGTGCAGCATGCGCTGTTTTACCTGTTGTTACAGACGTTTTGTTGACTGCAAGAAATCGGTAAAGCTCAACGGCGCGAAGCATAGCGCAGCACTCGTCGTATTTCCCTGCATAAAGCTGGTCAAGTGCGCTGCCCGCCGCTAGAATTGCGCACTTTTTGATCAGAGGCGCGCCTTAAGCGCCCATCCGTCAGCTGCCGCGCGTGGCCAGCGACGTCACAAAACACCGAGGTTAGACATGTCCACCACTCCTGCGCCGGCCAATCCAAAGGTTGGCTTTGTATCTCTGGGTTGCCCGAAAGCACTGGTCGACTCCGAGCGCATCCTGACCCAGCTGCGCATGGAAGGCTATGACGTGGTGTCCACTTATCAGGACGCCGACGTGGTGGTGGTCAACACCTGCGGTTTCATCGACTCGGCCAAGGCGGAGTCGCTGGAAGTGATCGGTGAAGCGATCAAGGAAAACGGCAAGGTGATCGTCACCGGTTGCATGGGCGTGGAAGAAGGCAATATCCGCGACGTGCACCCGAGCGTGCTCGCCGTGACCGGTCCGCAGCAGTACGAGCAAGTGGTCAACGCCGTGCACGAAGTAGTGCCGCCGCGTCAGGATCACAACCCGCTGATCGATCTGGTGCCGCCACAAGGCATCAAGCTGACCCCGCGTCACTATGCGTACCTGAAGATTTCCGAAGGCTGCAACCACAGCTGCTCGTTCTGCATCATCCCGTCGATGCGCGGCAAACTGGTCAGCCGCCCGGTTGGCGACGTCCTCGACGAAGCCCAGCGCCTGGTCAAGTCCGGCGTCAAAGAGCTGCTGGTAATCTCGCAGGACACCAGCGCCTACGGCGTTGACGTGAAATACCGCACCGGCTTCTGGAACGGCGCGCCGGTGAAAACCCGCATGACCGAGCTGTGCGAAGCCTTGAGCACGCTGGGCGTCTGGGTCCGCTTGCACTACGTTTACCCGTACCCGCACGTCGACGAGCTGATCCCGCTGATGGCTGCCGGCAAGATCCTGCCGTACCTCGACATCCCGTTCCAGCATGCCAGCCCGAAAGTGCTCAAGTCGATGAAACGCCCGGCGTTCGAAGACAAGACCCTGGCGCGGATCAAGAACTGGCGCGAGATCTGCCCGGACCTGATCATCCGTTCGACCTTCATCGTCGGCTTCCCGGGCGAAACCGAAGAAGACTTCCAGTACCTGCTGAACTGGCTGACCGAAGCGCAGCTCGACCGCGTCGGCTGCTTCCAGTACTCGCCGGTGGACGGTGCTCCGGCCAACGATCTGGACCTGGAAGTGGTGCCGGACGATGTCAAACAGGACCGCTGGGAGCGTTTCATGGCGCACCAGCAAGCCATCAGCTCGGCCCGCCTGCAAATGCGCATCGGCCGTGAAATTGAGGTGCTGGTGGATGAAGTTGACGAGCAAGGTGCGGTTGGCCGTTGCTTCTTCGATGCGCCGGAAATCGACGGTAACGTGTTTATCGACAACGGTAGCAACCTGAAGCCGGGCGACAAGGTCTGGTGCAAGGTGACGGATGCTGACGAATACGATCTGTGGGCTGAGCAGATCTGATCTGAACATCAAAAGCCCCTCACCCTAGCCCTCTCCCAAGGGAGAGGGGACTGATCGGGTTGTTCTTTCGAATTGCGGTGACTTGAAATATGAGCCGAACGCAAATTTGAAAAGCACGAAGATCTGCTCCCTTCCCCCTCGCCCCCTTGGGGGAGAGGGTTGGGGTGAGGGGGAGAGATCTTGCTGGCGACAGAAATAGCCAGCCAGACACCGCAACAAATCCAAAAAGCCCCGCTCTTTTCCGAGATACGGGGCTTTTTTGCGGCTATCGTTTAGCGGGGGACGGACTCCCTTGAACCGCACAAGAGGCACACGCACATGCGTCAGCATTCGGTCATCCACACACCGAAAATCAGCGATTACGAAGAACTGACCCGGGTCTGGGAGGCCTCGGTCCGTGCGACTCATCAGTTCCTGCCGGACAGCTACATCGAGCTGTTGCGCAACCTGGTGCTCACCCGCTATCTCGATGCGGTCATGCTGATCTGCACCAAAGACCGCCAGCAGCGCATCACCGGGTTTGCCGGTGTGGCGGCGGGCAAGATTGAAATGCTGTTTATCGATCCCGAGCATCGCGGTCAGGGTTTGGGCAAAAAACTGCTGAACTATGCCATGCAGCATCTGAATGCCGATGAGCTGGACGTCAACGAGCAGAACCCGCAGGCGCTGGGGTTCTACTTCAAGCAGGGTTTCGAGGTGATTGGCCGCTCGGAAGTCGATGGCATGGGGCAGCCGTATCCGCTTTTGCACATGCGCCTACGGCAAAACCAGCAACGCTCAAGCCACGCCTGACACACCAAGGAACCCCTGTGGGAGCTGGCTTGCCAGCGATGCAGACGCCTCGGTCTGACAGATCCACCGAAGTGATGCCATCGCTGGCAAGCCAGCTCCCACAGGGAATACGGAAACCGTGTAAATGGAACCGGGCTTAACCGGCGCCACACAGGTACAATGCCCACCCCTTTTTTGTTACGGCCCTGTCATGACTGACCCGATTCGCCTCTCCAAACGCCTCATCGAACTGGTCGGTTGCTCCCGCCGGGAGGCCGAGCTGTTCATTGAGGGCGGCTGGGTCACCGTGGACGGCGAAGTCATCGATGAGCCGCAATTCAAGGTCGGCGACCAAAAGGTCGAGCTCGACAAGGACGCCAAGGCCACCGCGCCGGAGCCGGTGACCATCCTGCTCAACGCGCCGGCCGGCATGGACGTTGAAACCGCCATGCAATCGCTCAGCGCCGAGACCCTCAGCGAAGAGCATCGCTACAGCAAACGTCCGCTTCGCGGGCACTTCCTGCGCCTGACCGCCAGCGCCGACTTGCAACCCAAGGCCAGCGGCCTGCTGGTGTTCACCCAAGACTGGAAAATCCTGCGCAAGCTCACCGCTGACGCGGCGAAGATCGAGCAGGAATACGTGGTCGAAGTCGAAGGCGAGATGGTCGCCCACGGCCTCAATCGCCTGCAGCACGGCCTGACCCACAAGGGCAAGGAACTGCCGCCGGTCAAGGCCAGCTGGCAGAACGAAAACCGCCTGCGCTTCGCCATGAAAAACCCGCAACCGGGGATCATCGCGCAGTTCTGCGAAGCGGTCGGCCTGAAAGTCGTCGGCATCCGTCGCATCCGCATCGGCGGCGTGTCGATCGGCAAGGTCCCGGTCGGCCAATGGCGCTACCTGTCCGGCAAAGAGAAGTTCTGACGCTTCCGCGCCGCCACACATTTCGGCAGCGCCCGTGAGCGCTGCCCATCACGCATCAGGAATACCGACATGGTTCACAACGACGTACTGCGCAGCGTGCGCTACATGCTCGACATCAGCGACAAGAAGGTTGTCGAAATCATCAAACTCGGCGGCCTGGACGTGACCCTCGCTGACGTGGTGACCTGGCTCGACAAGAGAGAAGAAGATGAAGAAGGTTTCGTGCGCTGCCCGGACGACGTCATCGCGCACTTCCTCGACGGCCTGGTGATCTTCAAGCGCGGCAAGGACGAAAGCCGTCCGCCGCAGCCAATCGAAGTGCCAGTGACCAATAACATCATCCTGAAAAAGCTGCGCGTGGCCTTCGAACTGAAGGAAGACGACATGCATGCGATCCTCAAGGCCGCCGAGTTTCCGGTGTCCAAGCCTGAGCTGAGCGCGCTGTTCCGCAAGGTCGGCCACACCAACTACCGCCCGTGCGGCGATCAGTTGCTGCGCAATTTCCTCAAAGGGCTCACGCTTCGCGTGAGAGCGTAAAGCAGCTGCAAGCTGCAAGCTGCAAGCTGCAAGTTACCGCCCCGCTTTAACTTGCCGCTTGTGGCTTGCAACTCGAAGCTGGCCGCATGGCCCCTCATTCTCTGCAAAAATAATGGCTCCGCTTTTCGCGACTGACGACTAGGGTGTACTGATCCCTAATCTTCAGGACTCGCCATGCATCCCTACTTTTCCCTGCAAGGCCGCACCGCTCTGGTGACCGGCGGCACCCGTGGTATCGGCAAGATGATCGCCAAAGCCTTTGTCGAGGCTGGCGCCCGCGTCTACGTCTGCTCTCGTGACGCTGAAGCCTGTCATCAAACCGCTGAAGAACTTGGCGCCTTGGGCATCTGCCATGGCGTGGCGGCGAATCTGGCAACCGAGGAAGGTGTGCAGGAACTGGCTGCGCGCCTGGGCGAGCAAATTACCCATCTGGATATTCTGGTGAACAACGCGGGTACGACCTGGGGTGCGCCGCTGGAAAGTTACCCGGTCAAGGGCTGGGAGAAGGTCATGCAGCTCAACGTGACGTCGGTGTTCAGTTGCATCCAGCAATTTCTGCCGCTGTTGCGCAAGGCCGGCTCGGCAGCGAATCCGGCACGGATCATCAATATCGGTTCGGTGGCGGGGATTTCTTCGTTTGGTGAACAGGCGTATGCCTACGGGCCGAGTAAAGCGGCCCTGCACCAGTTGTCGCGAATTCTGGCGCGGGAACTGGTCAGCCAGCACATCAACGTCAACGTGATTGCGCCGGGGCGCTTTCCGAGCAAGATGACCCAGCATATCGGCAACGATGAGCAGGCGCTGGCCGAGGACACGGCCCTGATTCCGATGAAGCGCTGGGGACGAGAGGAAGAGATGGCGGCGTTGGCAATCAGCCTGGCGAGTACGGCCGGGGCTTACATGACCGGTAATATCATTCCGCTGGATGGTGGGTTCAGCCTCTGACACCGGCGGTGAAGCTATCGCTGGCAAGCCAGCTCCCACAGGTTTTGTGGAGTACCCATATGATGCGACCTCCCGCGAACCTTGTGGGAGCTGGCTTGCCAGCGATGGCGTCCGCCCTGTCACCACCAGACTTCAAGCGAGCCGGGTTATCATGCCCACCTCGCCCCGCTTCGATTGCAAACCATGACTTACAGCGTCTCCCCCATCGGCTTCGTGCGCTCCTGCTTCAAGGAGAAGTTCGCCATCCCCCGCCAGCCACAGCTGGCCCCCGCCGCCCGTGGCGTGCTGGAGCTGGTGGCGCCGTTCGATCAGGGCGATGCCGTGCAGGGTCTGGAGCAAGTCAGTCACGTCTGGCTGCTGTTCCTGTTTCATCAAGCGCTGGAAGACAAACCGCGGCTGAAAGTCCGTCCGCCGCGGCTGGGCGGCAACAAGTCCATGGGCGTATTCGCCACCCGCGCGACGCATCGACCGAACGGCATTGGCCAATCGGTAGTGAAACTCGACAAAGTTGAAGCTGATCGGTTGTTCATTTCCGGCATCGATCTGCTCGATGGCACCCCGGTGCTCGACATCAAACCGTATGTGCCTTACGCCGATATCATTCCGGGCGCCGTCAACAGTATCGCCAGCGCCGCGCCGCATCTGATTGACGTGCAGTGGACCGATTCAGCCCTACAACAGGCGCATACCCATGCGCAGCGCCTCGGCGAGCCGTTGGTTGAGCTGATCGAGCAATGCCTGGCGCAGGATCCACGCCCGGCCTATCAGACACCGGCGCCAGAGCGTGAATACGGTGCGCAGTTCTGGGATCTGGATGTGCGCTGGCATTATCCAAAGCCTGAGCGGATTTGCGTGCTGGAAGTGATCCCGGCCTCAGCGTAAACCCCGAAAACGAAAAAGCCCGCGCTGCCTTCTCAGGCAACGCGGGCTTTTACTGTCACACCACAAAACCAACTGTGGGAGCGAGCCTGCTCGCGAAGGCGTCGTGTCATGCAACATCGACATTGATGACGGACCGCATTCGCGAGCAGGCTCGCTCCCACAGGTATCGCAGGTTATTTTTCTACGAACGCGCGCTCGATCAGGTAGTCACCCGGCTCGCGCATCCGCGCCGAAATCTTCAGGCCGAAACTGTCGAGCACTTCGCTGGTCTCGTCGAGCATGCTCGGGCTGCCGCAGATCATCGCGCGGTCGTCCTGCGGGTTGATCGGTGGCAGGCCGATATCGCTGAACAGCTTGCCGCTGCGCATCAAGTCAGTCAGACGGCCCTGATTCTCGAACGGCTCACGGGTTACGGTCGGGTAGTAGATCAGCTTGTCACGCAGCGCTTCGCCGAAGAACTCGTTCTGCGGCAAGTGCTCGGTGATGAATTCGCGGTAGGCGACTTCGTTGACATAACGCACGCCGTGAACCAGGATCACTTTCTCGAAGCGCTCGTAGGTTTCCGGGTCCTGAATCACGCTCATGAACGGCGCCAGACCAGTACCGGTGCTGAGCAGGTACAAGTGCTTGCCCGGGTTCAGGTCGTCAAGAACCAGCGTGCCGGTAGGCTTTTTCGAGATGATGATCTCGTCGCCTTCCTTCAGGTGCTGCAGCTGGGAGGTCAGCGGACCGTCCTGCACCTTGATGCTGAAGAATTCCAGATGCTCTTCCCAGTTCGGGCTGGCGATCGAGTAAGCGCGCATAAGCGGGCGGCCGTTGGGCTGCTGCAGGCCGATCATCACGAACTGACCGTTCTCGAAGCGCAGACCCGGATCGCGGGTGCACTTGAAGCTGAACAGAGTGTCGTTCCAGTGATGAACACTGAGGACACGCTCGTGGTTCATGTTGCTCATGTACGTTTGACTCCTGGAGATTGGGTCTGCGCAGGCCCACCAAGGCCATAGCGCGCAATTGCATCGCATTCTAATAGCGACGACAATATCTGTTAACTGGATTATCAAGATAAGGGTTATCGGTTATATCGATATGCGATTTACTCTCCGTCAACTGCAAGTCTTCGTCGCCGTCGCCCAGCAGGAAAGCGTATCCCGTGCTGCGGGTCTGCTCAACCTCTCGCAATCGGCGGCCAGCACGTCGATTACCGAACTCGAGCGCCAGTCCAGCTGCCAGCTGTTTGACCGCGCCGGCAAACGGCTGAGCCTCAACGCCTTGGGCAAACAGCTATTGCCGCAAGCAGTGGCCCTGCTCGATCAGGCCAAGGAAATCGAAGACCTGCTCAATGGCAAATCCGGTTTCGGCTCTCTATCAGTGGGGGCAACGCTGACCATTGGCAACTACCTGGCCACCCTGCTGATCGGCAGTTTCATGCAGCGCCACCCGGAAAGCCAGGTGAAGCTGCATGTGCAGAACACCGCCAATATCGTGCAACAAGTCGCGCACTATGAAATTGATCTGGGTCTGATTGAAGGCGATTGCAGCCACCCGGACATCGAAGTGCAAAGCTGGGTCGAGGATGAGCTGGTGGTCTTCTGCGCGCCGCAGCATCCGCTGGCTCAACGCCGCAGTGCGAGCATGGAGGAACTGACCCACGAGGCGTGGATTCTGCGGGAACAGGGTTCCGGCACGCGCCTGACCTTCGATCAAGCCATGCGCCACCACCGCAGCGCGCTGAATATTCGTCTGGAGCTGGAACACACCGAAGCGATCAAACGCGCGGTGGAGTCGGGGCTGGGGATTGGCTGCATCTCACGCCTGGCGCTGCGTGATGCGTTTCGCCGTGGCAGCCTGGTGCCAGTGGAGACGCCGGACCTGGATCTGGCCCGGCAGTTTTACTTCATCTGGCACAAGCAGAAATACCAGACCTCGGCGATGCGCGAATTTCTTGAACTGTGCCGCGCGTTCACCGCCGGAGTGCAGCGCAGCGACGAGATCGTTTTGCCGACCATCGCTTAAAGCAGAATTACCGCCCACACCAGCGCAATCATGCTCAAGGCCACGAACTGCGCGGCGCTGCCCATGTCCTTGGCGTTCTTCGACAGTGGGTGCAGTTCCAGCGAGATGCGGTCAATGGCCGCTTCTACGGCCGAGTTCAACAGCTCGACGATCAGCGCCAGCAGGCACACAGCGATCAATACCGCTTGCTCGACCCGGCTGACGTTCAGAAAAAAGGTCAGCGGGATCAGCACGACATTGAGCAACACCAGTTGGCGAAACGCCGCTTCTCCGGTGAAGGCCGCGCGCAGGCCATCGAGCGAATAACCGGAGGCGTTGAGGATACGTTTCAGGCCGGTCTGGCCCTTGAAAGGTGACATATGGAAGAGACCAACCAAAAAGGAGTGGGGAAGCTAGATCAACGAAAGTCAAAAAAGCGTGAAACCGCCAGCCATCACTGGCTAGGAATTGACTCAAGTTGTTGCAGCAGTAAAGCCGCTTGCGTGCGGGTGCGCACATTCAATTTGCGAAAGATCGCCGTGACGTGGGCCTTGATGGTCGCTTCCGACACACTCAGCTCATAGGCAATCTGCTTGTTCAGCAGGCCTTCGCAGACCATGGTCAATACGCGGAACTGTTGCGGCGTCAGGCTGGCGAGGCCATCACTGGCGGCCTTGGCTTCGTCGGAAACGCTGACTGCCTCGAACGCTTGCGGCGGCCAGAACACGTCGCCATCGAGGACTTTGCGCACAGCTTGCTGAATCACGCTCAGATCGCTGGACTTGGGAATGAAGCCACTGGCGCCGAACTCGCGGGATTTGACCATCACCGAAGCTTCTTCCTGCGCCGAAACCATCACCACCGGAATCTGTGGATATTGCCCGCGCAACAGGACCAATCCGGAAAAACCGTAGGCGCCAGGCATGTTCAGGTCCAGCAGGACCAGATCCCAGTCAGCCTTTTCGGTCAGGCGCGCTTCCAGTTCGGCGATGCTCGCCACTTCCACCAGCCGCACATCCGGGCCGAGGCCCAGCGTCACCGCTTGATGCAGGGCACTGCGAAACAGCGGGTGATCATCGGCAATCAGGATGTCGTATGTGGCCATTTTTCAAATGATCCTGTTTTTGATGGCCGGCCGGTGCATTCCGGTCAGACCAAAGCAACTCGAGATGCCGCTCGCAAGCGATATCCACAGGGGCACGTTCAACGCCAATCAACAGCAAACACGGCGTTTTAAACCTTGGCCGCACCCGGAACGGCGCCAAGCATGCCCAGCGAAGCCGGGGTGGTCAAGCAGCGCGGCCGCTGGCTCGTACAGTATGGGCCACTATTGCGCCAACTCCGCCTGCGGCTTTGGTATATAGCGCTGCAACTCGGCATGGGCCGGTGTCGACTCGTTCTTGTCCAGTTGCTGTTTGGCGCCGAGGTAATGCTGGCTGAACACGTCGAAATACGCGTCCAGCGCCGAAGCGGCATCCGCATCACCGGCCAGTTCCAGGCACAGCGCTGCCACTTCCGCGGTGCACAGATGCTCGCTGCGGGTCGAGCGGCGCAAGCGGTAGCGCGAGAGTTTGTCGGGTAACAGGCTCAAGATCGGCAGTCGATCGAAATACGGACTCTTGCGGAAAATCTTCCGCGCTTCGGTCCAGGTCGCATCCAGCAGAATGAACAGCGGACGCTTGCTGCTATCAGCGGCGACGGTGTTGGTCACCCGCGACGGCTCGACGTATTCACCGGGAAACACCAGATACGGCTGCCATTGTGGGTCGTTGAGCAGCGCCAGCAACTGCGGGTCGGGCTCGGTGCGCGACCAGATGAACGCATGGTTATCGCGCACCACATCGGCAATCAGCCAACCGGTGTTGCTCGGTTTGAACACTTCTTTGCCGGTCATGATCAGGCACACCGCCGAACGCGTCTCGACGCTCGGCCGCCAGGCGCACAGGCAATGGCTGATGATCACCCGGCAGTCGCGGCAACGCTCGGAGCGAAAGCCCCGGGCCTGAATCGGCTTGATGCCTTCATCTTCACGCTGATCGCGCAAGCGGGCTACGGCGTTGGGGGCATGGTTCATCGCAGGCAACGTCGGCAGGCAGGGAAACTCGACACGAACAACACTCGGCAGGGCAATAAAGACCGGCAGTTTACCAGAGCGACGGGCACAAGCCTGTACCCTCCCGACCGGCTCCCCTATAATTCGCCGCCACTGAACGCACAGTCACGTGACGGGTCGAACCACCAGTCACTGAACCAGGAGAGTTTCATGCTGCGCCTTATCGTTCCCACCGCTGCCATTCTGCTGGCGTCGTCCTTCACCGCTCAGGCGGCGTCCCTGAGTGAGCAGAATCTGAACAGAGAGCTGCGCAATGTCGCCGCCCAGAGCAGCGTCGGCACGCCTCGGGCAATCAATGAAGACATTCTCGATCAGGGCTACACCGTCGAAGGCACTCAGTTGATCAACCACCTGAGCGTACAAAAGAGCCACGCCGACAAGATGCGAGCTGACCCCAAAGCCGTGTACTTTCAGTTGGGCGCCTCGGTGTGCAACAACCCGTCGTACCGCAAGTTGATGGCCAAGGGCGCGATCATGCGTTACGACTTCACGGAAGTGAAAACCAACAAGGCGATCGGCTCCGCGAGCTATCAGGAATCCGACTGCCCGAAAGCCGCTCCAGCGAAGAAGAAGTAATCACCGCGAATTGGCGCGCCGCTGTTCATCCTCGGCGCGCAGTTCGGCCAGCAAGGCCTGCAGATACCGGGATCGGCGCTCGCCGCCAGCCAGACGTCGGCAACACTCCTCTTCGAGACTGATCTGACTGGTCTCGGCCGCTGCCAGTAACATTCGATACAATTGCGTATCGATTTCCAGAATTACTCTGGCCATGTGTCCCGCCTCCTTGCCACCCGCAAATCCTTTAATAGCCTGTCACTTGCGCACCTGATCGCCGCGAAGTTGTCGCATAACGCCTGTAAATCAGTTAATCAGAGAGCTGAATGGCCGGTAGGCGTTCGGACGAGCGGTAACGTTTCTCGCTGAGCCATTTCTCGGTTGCTTACAAAAGAAGTCGCAGCGTAATGCTGCGCGAAGGTCTAGATTCAGAGTATTCCCGATCATCTGTTGACGGCAGCCAAGGAACTGCCCAGAGGTGTGTTTTTGCAGCGCGGCACTGACGCCGCTCGTCAGGGCCAACCGCTCTGTGCACAAAGGAGACATTTGAATGCCTTACCAACCGAATGACCACTTGAGTCGTCATTTTCAGGAAAGCGGCCCCGACCTCATCAGCAAGGTCGAAGAACAACTCAACCGCGTTTCCCCCAACAGCCCGAACATCCCGATCTACCGCGACATGATCCTGACCGTGCTGCGCATGGCCCAGGAAGACCACAACCGCTGGAACGCCAAAATCACCCTGCAGGCCCTGCGCGAACTGGAACAGGCCTTTCGCGTGCTCGAACAATTCAAGGGGCGGCGCAAGGTCACCGTGTTCGGCTCGGCGCGCACGCCACTTGAACATCCTTTGTATGCCATGGCCCGTGAGCTGGGCGCCGCACTGGCACGGTCTGAAATGATGGTCATCACCGGTGCCGGGGGCGGCATCATGGCGGCCGCCCACGAAGGGGCCGGTCGCGATCACAGCCTCGGTTTCAACATCACCCTGCCCTTCGAACAACACGCCAACCCGACCGTGGACGGCACTGGCAACCTGTTGCCTTTCCACTTCTTCTTTACCCGCAAGTTGTTCTTCGTCAAAGAAGCTGACGCGCTGGTTCTATGCCCGGGCGGTTTCGGCACGCTGGATGAAGCATTGGAAGTGCTGACGCTGATTCAGACTGGCAAAAGCCCCTTGGTGCCCGTGGTGCTGCTCGATACGCCGGGCGGTACATTCTGGCAGGGTGCGATGGATTTCATTCGCCAGCAACTGGAGACCAACCGTTACATCCTGCCGACCGACATGAAACTGATGCGACTGGTCTATAGCGTTGACGAGGCAGTGGAGCAGATCAATCAGTTCTACAGCAACTTCCACTCCAGTCGCTGGCTCAAGCGCCAGTTCGTGATCCGCATGAATCACAAGCTCAGCGATCAGGCACTTGAACATATGCAGGATGCCTTTGCCGACCTGTGCCTGAGCGACCGGTTTCACCAACACGCCTATGCCGGCGAAGAGCACGATGACGCCCAATTCAGCCATCTGGCGCGGCTGGCGTTCGCCTTTAACGCCCGCACCCACGGGCGTCTGAGGGAGTTGATTGACTATATCAACCTGCCGGAAAACTGGGCTCATTCTCAACTACAAGCCGCTCAGCGCAGCCGGGAACCCTCAAAGGCAATTTGAGAGCAAAAAAAAAGGCCCGCTATTTTCATAGCGGGCCGTTTTTATTGAATCGTTCTAGTCATCCATGCCGCGACCGCTGAACAAGCGGTTGATCGTTTCCATCGAGAAGCCCCGATACGCCAGGAACCGGCCTTGTTTGGCCCGCTCTTTCGCATCAATCGGTAGATGTCCTGAGAACTTGCGCCGCCAAGTTTCCTGAAGTTGCTCCTGCCAGTTGATACCGCTTTCGCGCAGGGCGAGCTCGATATCGGCACGCTGCAGACCACGCTGGCTCAGCTCCTCACGAATCCGCAGAGGGCCATAGCCAGAACGGGCACGGTACGAAACAAAACTTTCGAGGTAACGGGCTTCGGAAAGCAGTCCCTCTTCCGTCAATCGGTCGAGGGCTGTTTCGATCATCTCCGCTTCAGCGCCGCGCTGGCGCAACTTGCGCGTCAGCTCAACTCGACCATGCTCGCGCCGCGCGAGCAGGTCCATAGCGGTTCGTCGCACTGCGACGAGTGTATCGAGTACGACGGTGGTCATCGCTGCGATCAGATATCAGCGTCAGCCAGATCGTCTTCGGTTTCCTTGACAGCGGAAGCCTTGGAATCAGCAATCACTGCTGGCGACAGCAGCTTGTCACGCAGTTGCTTCTCGAGCTTCGCGGCGATTTCCGGATTGTCCGCCAGGAACTTGGCCGAGTTGGCCTTGCCCTGACCGATCTTGGTGCCTTCGTAGGCATACCAGGCGCCGGATTTTTCAACGAAACCGTGCAGTACGCCCAGATCGATCATCTCGCCGTTGAGGTAGATACCCTTGCCGTAAAGAATCTGGAACTCGGCCTGACGGAACGGCGAAGCGACCTTGTTCTTCACAACCTTGACGCGGGTTTCGCTGCCGACCACTTCGTCGCCTTCCTTCACCGCGCCGGTACGGCGGATGTCGAGACGAACAGAGGCGTAGAACTTCAGCGCGTTACCACCGGTGGTGGTTTCCGGGCTACCGAACATCACGCCGATCTTCATGCGGATCTGGTTGATGAAGATCACCAGGCAGTTGGCGTTCTTGATGTTACCGGTGATCTTACGCAGCGCCTGGGACATCAGACGGGCTTGCAGGCCCACGTGCATGTCACCCATTTCGCCTTCGATTTCAGCCTTCGGTACCAGCGCAGCCACGGAGTCGACGATGATCACGTCAACGGCGTTGGAGCGCACCAGCATGTCGGTGATTTCCAGTGCCTGCTCGCCGGTGTCCGGCTGGGAAACCAGCAGGTCATCAACGTTGACGCCCAGTTTGCCGGCGTACTCTGGATCGAGGGCGTGTTCGGCGTCGACGAATGCGCAGGTCGCGCCGGCTTTTTGCGCCTGGGCGATCACCGACAGCGTCAGCGTGGTTTTACCGGAAGATTCAGGACCGTAGATTTCAACGATACGACCTTTTGGCAGGCCGCCGATGCCGAGTGCAATGTCCAGACCCAGAGAGCCAGTGGAGATGGCCGGGATCGCCTGACGGTCCTGATCGCCCATACGCATTACGGCACCCTTGCCGAATTGACGTTCGATCTGACCCAGGGCCGCAGCCAAGGCTTTCTTCTTGTTGTCGTCCATTAAAGTCCTCACGTAATCAATAAGGCCTGACGGCCAACACCTGTATAAGTAGCCAGTATTATTCCACAGCGTTCGAAGATCGCCTACCCCTGATTTTCGATTTCTCGTGCCGCTAGTCGCAACAGCCCCTCTAACGCGGCCCTCACCGTTTGTCGGCGGACCTCGTCACGGTTGCCGGGGAAGTGCTGAACCTCGCTGGAAACCGCATCGCCCACTGCCCATGCCAGCCACACCGTGCCGACCGGTTTGCTCGGCGAGCCGCCGTCCGGCCCGGCCACCCCGCTGACCGCCACGGCAAACCGCGCCAGGCTCTTGTCCTGCGCGCCACGTGCCATCGCCTCGACCACCTCGCGACTGACCGCACCCACCGTCTCGAACAGCTCGGCCGGCACATTCAGTTGCTGGGTCTTCTGCCGGTTGGAATAGGTCACGTAACCGGCTTCAAACCACGCCGAACTCCCCGGAATCCGGGTAATCGCTTCGGCGATACCGCCACCGGTACAGGACTCGGCGGTGGTCACATGAGCGTTGAGCACTTGCAGACGTCGGCCAAGTTCGGCGGCCAGTTGGGTGATCTCTTTCACGGCGCACTCCGGATCGTGTGGAATGCGTACCACCGTACACGAGCCGGTTGCTCTTTCAATACACACAATCATTCAAAATGTGCAGGCGCCAGCGCTCTGACATACGCCTGACAGGCCTGCAAGGCGATCAGTCCGCGGTCGCCGCTGTCGGTGATCGCGACAATTCGTTGAGCATGCGCCGGGTCAAGTCGGGCGCGTACGGTCGCATGATCCACGCCGCCGGCGCCGGTGGTGGCTGGCAGGTTGCAGCCTTGGGCAACGTCGCCGGCGTCGAGAAGGACTGACAGGCGCACATCAGCAGTAGCAAGACGATCGCGCAGGCGATCCTGATCACGTTGGGCATCGCTCAGCGCTCGAAAATGGGTTTGTTCACTGGCCGCGAGCCGCTGCTCAAGCGCCAGGCGTTTATCCTGCTCGGCCTGTTGTGCAGTAGCGGCGGCTAGGTTCTGTTGATTGACGGATTCAGCGTTTAACCGCAACTGATCGGCCAGCTGCCGCCCGTAGCGCCAGTCCTGAATTTGCCAGGCTGCCGCAAAAGCAGCGGCAGCCAGCAAAACAACGCCGATCATTCGGCCGGGGATTGGCATAGCACCGCCCTCGCGCGCGCCCAGATGTCCAGGCGATCCTGCAGGCCGTTCAACCCGCCGTTGATGCGTCGGGTAATGATGTTGAACTGATCACGATCAGCCAGCTCATTCAGGCCCTTCTGCTCCCAGAACCATGCCGCGGATTCGGCTGCCCATTGCGGCTGCTCAAGCAGTTCGGGCAGGGATAACAGACGTTCATCGCCGAACAGCCCGAGGCTGCACTGCCGATAGTTGGCTCGACCAGTAATTTGAATGAGCCCACGCCCCCGATATTTTTGCCCATCGCCGTCCGCCTCGGGCGTGTTACCCAGACGCAGCGCCAATGTGCCGGTGTCGTATTTGCTCAGGTATTGGTTGTTGCCCAGTTCGCGCACATAACGCAATTGCCCGGACTCGTGACCGACCTGCGCGAGAAACGCCGCGACACGTTTGGGCGAGTCGATATGACGGCGAGCCATCGCGCTGTTGAGTGCAGAAACAAAAACGCCCGCTTGGGAGCGGGCGTTGGGCATGATGTCGATAAGGTTGTTTTCGGTTATTTGCATAATGCTTGATCCTCCCTGGATTGATCCTGATTGAATCACGGCTGGCCAGTGATGCCTGCCAGCCATTTATTTGCCAGAGTTTTCAGGGTTCCGGCCGCGCCAGGTAGTTCGTCCATTGGCAGCGCTTGTCCGCCCGAGGACAGCCACGCCTGATACTCAAACCAGTCGCGGTTGAAGGGGTCTGGCGGAATATGCGCTCCATCGCTCAGCCTTAGTACGCCGCACGCTGTCAGTTGATAACTCATTATTCACTCCTAAATCTCGGCATCCGCCGTCCACTCGATTTGCAGAACTTGCCCGGGTAGGCTTCCGACCGGTGTCACTGTGCCCAAAGCGAAGCTTCTCTCGGTCACGCTTTGCACAATCGAACCGGTACAAGCCTTGCCGAGTGCATTGCTCCAGAGTTGATTGCTGGCCTCGCCAGGGCAATACAGGGTGATCGTAGGCTGTACTCTCTTCTGGACCAGCATGCTGACAGCCATCCCGTATTGACCGGAGTTGGCGGCGGCGGCCTGTGTGAACGTGGCAATACAGGTACTTGGGCCGTTATTCGCACGGACTGGCAAACGGTTCGCGAACGACTTCTCGTAGTAGCGCTGACATAACATCAGTTCTTCCGCAGCTGGACGGTATTCGAACGGCGTGGAAACCGGTCCTTCTTCCAACTGGATTCTCGCCAGGTCAACCGTTTGCACCACGTTCAGTGGAAGATCGAAAGCCAGTCTCAGGCAATCATTGGTACCAAGCATTTTTCCGGCGATGACGGGAACTTGAAACGTGGCCGTATATCTGGCCCAGGCTGTGGTCAACTGAAAAACCTCAATCGCTTTCACCACCGGCTCCGAGCCCGTCGTTCCAAAGTACTGGGTTATGAATACCTTTAGCGGCCGCGTAGCATCGGAGCGCGCCCAAAAGGTCACGGTGGCGGTTTTACCGGCCAGTGTTCTGACCGACTCGATGTATTGAGAAATTTTGTGTTCAGTGGAACCGACACCGGCTGTTGTCTGCTGCCAACGTAAAAAACAAGCGGGCTCGCCCGACACTTCGGATTGGCCTGGCGCGAAATCCTGCCGAGAAATATTCACCGCAGCATTGCCGTTCCAGTCACAACGGAAACGATCAGCCACGTAGCCGCCGACATTCGGGGCCTGATTTGTTGTCCCGCGCTGCCAGATATCAAATCCGCCATTGATCAGCAGATTCCTGCGGTAAACCTGCACCGGAAACTGTTGCATCGGATCTGGCTTGGACAGTTGCCGAATCGCTTGAGCCAATTGATCTGTCTGCTGTTCGTCCGGGCTCAGCCCCGCTGCGGTAATCGCGCTGAGTATTTCCTGGGTAACGCTGTTGCCCCAACTCGCTGGAATCAGCGAGCCGGGTGTACCGGCGACGGCGTCCTCGTCAACGAACTTGCCGTTGACCAGGCCCGCGCCGGGAACGCTTTTCGGGTAATCCACGATTGATTCCTTATAAAGTCAGAGCGCCGAGCCAGTCAGGTTCAATCGGGCGCGAATGCGCATCCGGAAACTCAGGCTGATCGGGCCAGTCGCGCAGCGCCTGGCGATAGGCAAGCAGTTGCTTGAACTCTTCGGTGCGCAGGGTCGTGCCTTCACCGGTTTCGAGTTCTTCGGCATCACGCAAAACCAGCCATTGGGTGCTCTGAAGCACCTGGTTGCGCCAGGCGCGCTCCCGGTTGGCGAGGGCGATTGGAGCGATAAGCGGATCGATCAGCACAGGCTGGCCAGTGGCGCTGGCGCTGATGCTTTTACCGGCTGCCTGCCCGGCAAACAGCTCGGCATATTGCGCTTGGGTAATTTCCACCGCGCCCTCGGGCACTTCGGTCAGCGAACCGTCGACCCGGTCGAAACCGAGGGTTTGGGCATAAAAATAAATAGCCATGCTCAATATCCCCAAACCAGTATGCGACCCGAGATACCCGGCTCAGGCTTTACACTGCCTGCCAGCACGTTTCGAACCCGAGCGGCGGCTGTAGATGTCGTTGAGTTAGCACCATCAAATGACCAGACCGTCACATTGGCATTGCTCCAACCTGCCGGATAACCTTCGTTGGCCATACCTCCGATGACAGCATTAGGAAACCTGACCGGCAACGAAACCGACATATTGCCATTAGCGTCGGATCCTCCTGTCACCCACTGCACGATCAAACCGCTCGGAAATTTTTGATATCCCGAGGTGGCGAACTGTGCGGCGTAATTGGCGGAATACTTCAGCGCGGCCGAGCCATACACCACCCACACCCCCGACTCCCTGACAAAATTCGCGCTCTCACCACTGTTCATTACAATCGACGCCAGATACGCCCCTTGAGGGCTAATCTGCGTACCTGTTTTACTCGCTACCGTTACCGCCGCACTGTTGCGGCAATGCAAGCTGATGGTGGCGCCACTCGGTACCGCAGCGGCATCCGGAAGCGTCACGGTGTAGGCGGCATTGCCGCCCAGTCCGATCGAGCAGCCGACATCCGCCGCCGTCAATTGCGCAGCACCCGCAATGCCTCGCGCGCTGGCGTAGCTGCCCAGTGCTCGCTGCACGAATTCGGTGGTTGCCACCGACCGACCACTGTCAAACTGCGTAGCGGTGGTGAACAGCGCCGCGCTGCGCAACGCTGCCAACAATTGATTATTGGATGCCTCGCTGGGTGTCATTCCCGCCGCCTGGACGACATTGAGGATTTCCTGCGTCACACCATTGCCCCATGCCGCCGGGATCAGCGAGCCGGGTGTAGCGGCAACTACGTCTTCATCAACGAATTGGCCATTGACCAACCCGACACTGGGCACACTTTTGGGATAGTCCAATGTTCATCTCCTTGATTGAAATTGTGCGACGACTCAATCGATCGAATGAGCCAGCCACTGCGGCACTGCCGGCCGGGAATCCATCGCCGGAAAGCCTGGCGAGCCGGGCCAGTCACGCAGCGCCTGGCGGTATTCAAGCAGTTGCAGATAGTGCGCGGCCTGGAGGTGAGTGCCGCGTCCCAGCGCCTGCTCGTCACGATGGCGAGTGACCAGCCATTCGGTCGCCGCCAGCGACGCCTGGCGCCAGCCGCGTGCGGATGTCGAGGATTCGACTTCTGCACTGATGGACGCCTGCAGGAGCAGCGAATTCTGCGCTGCTGACGATGGTTCATCGGTGGCTGGAAGCGCGTCGAGCGACGCGCCGATTTCGATTTGTCGGTCATCTGGAATCAGAACCATCGACTCGACAAAGGACGGTGCAAACAACTGGTTGATGACGTAGTCACCGGTGTCGATCCGTTCTACGACCACGCCGTGTTCGACCCGAGCATAAATAGCCATTATTCGTACTCCCAGATTTCGCAGAAGGCGTTGCCGCCGGCGCCGCTCACCACCGAGGCCGTTGCGTTGACCGAGCATGAACCACTGCCACCGGAGCCACGGATACCGGCGCTGCCGTTGGTGTTCGAGCCCGTGAACGGACCGCCTCCGTCAAAGGCGCTGGCCGCTCCGCAACCGGAGAGCAAGCCCCAATTGGCGTTGCTCATGCCAAATCCGCCCGATACACCCCGCGCATTGCAAAGATTGCCGCCCGTTACCGTCCCGCCTACGCCACCCTGAATGAAACCGGATGACGTGCCCGTGACGACAATGGCAAGCTTTTGCCCGCCGCCGCCTCCTGAAACGCTCATGTAAGCGCCAAAAGATGCACCGCCTCCCGACATGCCTGTGCTGTTGCTGACAGCACCACCCGCGCCCAGAGAGACGGGCACCCCGGCGGACATTTGCGCCGTCACGTCATACAGGCTTTCTGCATAACCACCTGAACCACCTCCACCACCGAGAATCTGGCTGCCAGCGGGCACGGGCCCGCAACCACCGCCAGAACCACCAGCACCGACCAATCGCACGCGAATGCGTTTTGCTTTCGGATTCGGCACATACAACGTGATCCCTACCGCCTCGATCTGCCGAACAGCCAGTAGCCGCCCCACCGCATCGGTGATGCCGTAGCCACTCAAAGTCGTCGGGGTGTTCTTCAGTCTGGTGAAATCGACCAAGGCACCGATTGCCGTCGCCAACTGATCGGTTCTGGCTTCATCCGGCGTCAACCCGCCAGCCTTGATCGCGTTGAGAATTTCCTGCGTAACACTGTTGCCCCACGCCGCCGGAATCAAAGATCCCGGAGTGCCCGCCACCGGGTTTTCATCGACGAAGCGGCCATCGACCAGGCCGACGCTGGGGACGCTTTTTGGATAATCCATGGGTTATTTGTTTCCTGTGAACTGACTCATGCCCCGTGTAAGCGGGCGCTCAAGCGGTCTGTTTGTTTAAGAGAGGAGGCCCACATCGAAGTGGGTTTGACGGTACCGATCGAAACACCGGCGGATGGCCCGCGTTGAAACGGCAGATGCGGCAACTGCAGTGAGAGCGAAGCAAGGTCCCGCTTTGGAATTCGACTCAGGAATGTCATCCAACCGGCGCGGCTGGCCAACTTATGCTCTGCGGAAAACCTGGCTGTTTATCGATTTTGTTCAGAGCCAGTTTGTAACCGGCGTAGGCTTTGAACCGCCACATGTCATCGTCATCAAGCAGACCCACAATGTAGGCGTCTGCCATACCCACGGTCTGTTGATCGGCTTCGGCCAACAACTCGTCACGCCGCGCCAGGGCCGACGCTCGCCGTTCGCTTTCAACCAGCTGCGTAGCGTTCGCAAGCGAGTGTTTGGTGACCTTGCCTTCGGTCCATTTCCAGAGGCCGTCGCGCTCTTCGATCGTTCGCAGAAACAGTTCATCGGAGATCTCTACGGCAGTTGCCGGAATCTGCGCGTGGATCGCCGAGTCGTAGCGCCCGAGCAGCTCACCCGAGGCATCAAAATCTATGTATTTCATTTAATTCACCGTTGATGTCAGAAGCCTATGGCGAACCAGTTCCAACCGCCCGGATCCATATTGGAAAAGCGCTGAAACTGGCTTTGCGAGAGTCTGAACAGGGAGAAGCGCAGATCGGCGAATCCCGGTGAGATATCGCCGCCAGAGAGAAAAAGCACGGCGTTGGGGAATGCAATCGGATAAGTAATGGTTTCGCTGAGGCCTCCGCCGGTGGCCAGCCCCCACTGCAAAATCAAACCGCTGGGCAGGCGCTGATAACCGCCGGCAGTAGCCAGCGAGGCGGTGAACACTGGCGAATACTTGAGCGCCCCGTCGCCGGCGTCCAGGCCCCAGCCACCGCCAAGCAAAAGACGGCGGAAGGTTACAAAGCTGCCACCGACAAACGACAGCGACGTCGGCGAGGCGCCATTGCTGGTGCCCAGGGTTTCGCCAGTTCTGGCTTTGACCGTCAAACCACCGGAGCTGGCACACAGTGATATCAGACCTCCGGCCGGGACAGTCGACCACTCCGGCAGCGTTGCAGTACTGGGGCCGGTAAAAATCGAAAGCCTGCCAACATCAGCGGCGGTCAATGAGACCTCCCCCACATAGTTGGTCTGCCCTGCCAGACTGCCAAGCGCACGCTGCACGAACTCTGTCGTCGCGACTTTCTGACTGGCATCGAACTGAGGCGGCGTTTCAAACAGCTTTTTGCTGCGAATCGCCTCTAGCAACTGCGTGTTCAAGCCTTCAGTCGGTTCAATTCCCGCTGCTTTGATAACCGTCAATATCTCTTCGGTAAGGGCATTGCCCCACTCAGCAGGAATCAGTGATCCGGGAGTTCCGGTGACGGGATTTTCATCAACGAAACGACTGTTGACCAAACCGACACCAGGCATGCTCTTTGGATAATCCATCCCTTATTTCTCCCTAGTCATAATTGATGTGCACCTTGGTATGTGCCGGTGCGCTGCGGTGAATCAGGCATTCCAGCGCCGAGCCCGGGTTGACGCCGAAGCGCTCGCCCCAGTAGCTCGCGCCGTAACGCCGGCCGAGCAGCAGGCGACCGCCGGTGTTGAGCGTCCACATGAATTGCGCTTCCCAGGTGCCCCAATGCGCCGAGCCGAAACGGGCACGGCCCATGCGCGGGGCTTCGTGTTCGGTGATGGTGGCGTTGGGGTAGCCCTGGCTTTTGGCGATGTCGAGGTAGTAGCCGACAGCCTGGCTGCCGACCGCCAGCAAGCGGCGGCGTACCGCGAGGCGGCGGTCGTCGAACAGCGGCGTGGCGCCCAGGCACGGGTCGGGCAGGTTCATCACCTGCTCCCAGTCCGGCACCAGTTCGCTGACGCCGGCCGGGTCCATCTCGTTGAGCAGATCAGCGGCGCGCGCGTCGAGGCGCGCCAGTTCAACGGCGACCCCTTGCAGCACTTCTTCGAGCTCCGGCACACGTTCCGGGTCCCACGCCGGGCCGCTGGGCAGCAAGGCGCGCAGTTGCGCCTGGTATTGCGCGGCGGTTCTTATGCCCCCCATACGCAGCCTCCGAACGTCAGCAGCTCGCTGTCCTTGGCGGTGACGTTGGCGACCGGGGCGCTGAGCACATGATCGGTTTCACCGGCAGCGCTGCTGATGGCTTCGCGAATGTGGCTGATCAGCAGATCCTCGCCGAGGTCGGCCTCGCGGTTGTGCAGATCGCGCAACTGGGTTTCGACCGCCGCACGTACGGCGCTGGTGTCCGGCGTAAGTTTCAGGCGATAGGTCACCGGCACCTGAATCGGCGCACGGACATGCACCTCGGCGGTCACCGGGCGCAACGGTTCGATGTACGCCTGCACCTGCGCCAGTTGCTCGGCGTTGGGCACCGGTTGTGGATCGTCGTCACGCATGATGTACACGCCGACGGTGCCGGGGCCGAGAAAGCCGCCGCGGCACCAGGCGCGGGTGACGCCGGGCACTTCCAGCGCCCAGGTTTCGTAATCGTCGGCCGAGCCGCCGTGGGGAATGATCCGGTACGAGCGAATCACCCGCGAGCGCAGCGATTCGAGACTTTCCCGCGCGACGCCGCCGCTGAGACCCGGTGCGAGGACGACGAAGCTGTTGCCGACCACGCCGACGATCGGCTGCACCGGCGTCAGCGCCAGCCCGGCGTCGGCATTGCCAAGGCTGCCGGCCTCGAGCGCTGCGATTGTCGTGGTGTTGCTGCCGTTAATTGCGGTGCGTGCGCTGGTGACTTTATAGGTACGGCCATCGCTTGATTGCAGCAGCGTGTCGACGTCCAGTAGCGCGCCGGCCGTGGCGCTGAAACTGACGCTGCCGCTGGCGACTTGCGCGGGTTTGCGCGGCTGGTTCAAACGCAGTGCGGCGATGCGTTCCAGGGTCGACTCATCGGCGGTGTCCGGCAGGATCTGTTCGGCAATCCAGTCGAGGTAGCCGTACAGACCATACGCGGCGCCGCTGAGGGTGCGGGCCAGCACTTGCGCATCGGACTGGCGCAGCGAATCGCCGGCCAGGTCGCTTTGGGTGCGTTTGATCAGCACCGGCAGCGAAGGGGTTTCAAACGGCATAGATCACCTGCCAACTGTTATCGGGGTTGATGTCCAGACGTTCGCCGTCGGCCAGGGTCAGGACCGTGCGCAGGTTCAGGCGCTGGGCGTCGAGGCGTTCACTGAGGATGTCGATGGCGCTGCAATGGCCGTCGTCGATCAGCCATTGCAAGGCTTCGCGGGCATAGAATTCGGCGTCCATCTGGGTCTGTCGGGTCAGCTTGACCCGGCGCAGCAGCCACAGCCGTGAACCGATGCGATCGTCTGCGACGGTGGGAAAGCTGTCGCCCCACCAGCCGAAACGCTCCTCGTCATCGAGGGCGTCGTCATCGGCGGCGCGGCGCCAGGTGAACAGGCTGATCAGCACCGCGCGGGTCAGCGCGGCGTGCAGGTTCGGGCTGATCAGCATCATTTGCCTCCTGCCGGCACGCCGGTCTGACCGTTGCCGGCCTGAACGCCGACGTGCACATGGTTGATCTGGCTGATGCCGCCCGCGAGCTGGTCGCCGGAGGAAACGATCTTGCCGGTCTGGTTGATCACCGGCGTATCGAAGTTCACCGCGCTGCTGGCGCGGATGTTCAGCGTGGCGGTTTGAATGTCGATGATCCGTCCGCGCTTGAAATGAATCCGGTCGCCCTCGTCGGTGTAGATCGCCACTTCACCGGCGGCGAGCGATTGCAGGCGATAGCGGCGGTCGGCGATGACCAGGGCGATGGCATGGGAACGATCGCCGCCGATGAAAGTGACGACACCTTCGGCGCCGGCCAATGGATGGCTGGTGAAACCGTAGGGTTCGAAGTGTTCGAGGTCGTCGTTCACTTCGCCGGCGGTGAGGCGCATTTGCAGTGATTGCAGCTTGGAAGCCGAATTGGCGAGCACGACAGTGCCGCGCGCCAGCAGGCGTGTCAGTAGGCTCATGGGGTGTCCTTCAAAAATTGGCCTGAATGCGATCCGTGTGGGAGCGAGCCTGCTCGCGAACGCGTTGGGTCAGGCGCTGAGATGTCGGGGCTGCCGACGCTTTCGCGAGCAGGCTCGCTCCCACAGGGGCCGGTGTTGTCAGGAAAAATTCGGTGTCAGGTCTGGGGTTTTTTCGGGGGTGTCGGATCAGCATCGAAGGTGTGCGGCGGTGCCACCTGCAAGGTGGTTACCGAGCCCTGCGCCGACAGCGAATAGGTGACTTTGGAAATCAGCATGTCACCGTCGAAACCCAGCACCGGATCTTTCACCCACACCAAGGTGTTATGCCGCCACAGATCGCCGTTGGCCTGACGCCAGCCCTGCACCTGATAGGTGGTGGTCTGCGCCCGGCCCATGCGGGTGGCGCTTTCCCATTGGGCACGCTGCTGCGCCAATTCAAAGGTCAGTTGCGTGCCTTCATTGATCACCGTGGTGCGCCGACGCTTGAAGGTCAGGTCGGCGGCCGTCGATTCGACTTCGCTGACCGCCGCCCCGCTCTGCTTGTCCGAGCCTTTTTGCTGGCCGATCACCCGGTACTCAGAGAACACCTGGCTGTAATCCATCGGCGCGTTGGCGGACAGAATATTCTTGCCCAGCTCGAGCACATCACTGGCCCGCCCGCCACTGCCGGGTTTGGCCAGCACCAGTTGGCCCAGCTCGTTGTCGGTGGAAAACACCCGCAGCAGCGAGAGCAGCCGATCGATCGACTGAAAGGCTGTTTCACCGGGCACGATCGTGTGTTTGGTCAGGCGTGTGGTTTCGCTGATTTCGTTAACCACCGACAACCCATATTCCCTGGCCAGATCCTGGACGATGCTCAGCAATGGCTGCTGCTGCCATTGGCTGGGCAGGTTGCGGGCAGCACAATCGACCAGATCCTGAGTCCTGGAACTGCCCTCGATGCTCAGGCTGATTTGCCGGCCGTCATAGCGGATCGGCGCCTTAAACACGTAGCCGGTGAGTACCAGATCCTGGCCGATCTTCACTTCGCAGGGATCACCCGGTTTGATCCGCTGATCCACCGTCTGCCCCGGCCACTGCCAGGTGATGTCGAGTTTGAAGGTGCGAAACTGACGCTCCAGATCAGCACTGATTTCCACACTTTTCCAACCACCGTACTCCAAGTTGTTGACGGTCAGCGTGACATGGTTGTCCATCTCGCTCATGGCTTACTCCCTGGAGACTTTGACGTCGTTGGGGGCAAAGCCCGGATGGTTCATGGCGTTGCTCTGTGTCACTTCAGTCACCCGCGTGGCATCGGCAAATTGCCGGTAGGCGACCACCAGTGCGGGCAGGCTTTCCTGGAACGATTTGCTGACCTGTCGCACCCCGGAAGACGCCACGGCCTTGAGATGCGCAAGCAGCGCTTCCTTCACGTCATTGATGGCCTGGTGGTGTTTGGGATCGGCCTTGTCGAGCATCGGGTCAATCGCCGCCCCGACCGCTTTCTGCAGCGCTTTCATTTCCTCGGTCACCGGCACTTCCTGACGGGTCACCGGTCGATCCGCCTGATGCGCCACCGAAGGGGTCGAAAGGAGTTTTACCGCAGGGCTCGCAACCGGCATCGACGCCACCCATTGCGCCACTTTGACCAGCAGCGTGTCCTGCACCAGATCGGCCATGGCTTGCGCCGCCGCGTTGGTGTCCTTGCCGGTGGTGATCTTCGGCGCATCGGCCTTGCGAATCGCTTCGAGTTGTTGCGACACGTCGGCAATCACGCCACGGTAACCCTCCTTCGCGAACGCCTTCAGCTCCTTGATATCGCCGAGCAAGCCTTTGAACTCTGCTGCCACTTCCTTGGGCAACTCCTTCACGGCCTTGACCAGTTCGGTGATCTGCCGGTACTGCTCGATCAGCGGTTTGAGCTGTTCCTTGATCACCTCATAAACCCCGGTCAGGCTGTTGCGCAGATTGGCGATGCCGATCCGCGCAGCCTTGATCAACGTCATCGCCTGTTCAAACCGTGCCACCGCCGACCCGAGCAGCGTGTCAGCCTTGGCCAACAGCACTTTTTGGGTACTGACGGTCGCGGTCGGAAACGGCAACGGTTTGTCGGGATAGAACTTCAGCGCAAACGTCACCAGCCCACCGTCCTGGCGGGTGTGGGTCATGTCGCATTCGCCGACCTTGACCTGCAAACGACCGAGCCACGGATGCACCAGCTCGCCACTGCCCGCCTCTAAAGCCTTGAGCAGCTTGTCGCGCTGCTCCAGGCAATCGGCGCCGACGATGAAGGCGGTGATGTCGTGAATCTTCGCCTGCTGGCCGAGGTCTTCGAAATACGGCAGGTCACGTTGCGGGTATTCGTGCAATTGCCCCTTGCGACCGACCGGGGTTTTCGCCTGGTCGATCCAGAAGCCGACACCGCGAAAGGATGCCGGCAACAAACGGTCACGCCAGTTCATTGAGAACCTCCCATCGACAGCGAGCGATAGCCGATGCGCGACGCCACGGCCAGGCCCGGTTGATTGGTTTGCGGTTGTTCGGTGCGCAACCCTGCCGGCGCATTTTCGAAGCGCACGGTCAGGCCACCTTCGAGTTGCGTGCGGTTGTTGATTGCGCTTTGTTGAATCAGCGCGCCTGAACCCTGCTGCAACGAGCCGCTTTGCAAAGTGCCATTGCCGGCAGCCGTCGGGCTGGCGCCGAAGAATGCCGGCGCGAGTTCACCCTTGCCTTCGGCATTGGTCTGGCGTTGCGCCTGGGTCAGCGTTTCAACCTTGCCGGTGACCTTGGCGATCAAGCCGGCAAAACCGCCGTCGAACAATTCCTTGATTGGCGCGATGACGGTTTGCAGCTTTTGCCACAACTCGCCGAACCACTCAGTGACCGGCCCCCAACTCGCGATGATCTGATCCAGAGGTTTCCATTCGAACAGGCCGTGCAGAAAATCCACGACCGGCGCGGACAGCGCCAGCACGACGCCCCAGATCGCCGAAAAGACCTCACCGATCGGCTGCCAATACTGGGCAATCTGCTCCAGCGGCGACCACTCGAACAAGTCAGTGAAAAAGCCTCTGACCCGTTGCACCGACGTTTGCAGCGCCATCCAGATCGGTTCGAAAAACCCGACAACCCCACCCCAGGCACTGGTGAGCATGTCCATCGGGAAAAAATCGAACAGCGTACGCAAGGTATCCCGGGTGCTTTGTACGGCCGATTGCAGCGTCGTGAACATCGGTTCGAAGAACGCGACAACACCACCCCACGCCTCGGTAATCATCTGCATCGGCGAGAAGTCGAACAGGTTTCTGAGAAACGCCATCACCGGCACACTCAAGGCCTTGAGCAAGTCCCAGATCGCCGCGAACAGGCCGGTCAGCGGCCCCCAGTTTTCAATGATCATGCCGGCCGGAGACCAGGAAAACACCGATCGCAAGAAATCCGTCAGCGGCGCGGTGACGGCTTTGACCTTGTCCCAGACGCCCGCAAAGAACCCGCCGAGCGGTTCCCACAGCGCCGCCAATGCGGCCATCGGTCGCCAGTCGAGCACCGAGCGCAACGTCGCCATCGCCCGCGCACCGACGTTCTTGATGCCCTCCCACATCCCGGTAAAGAACGCACTGATCGGCGTCCAGTTGGCCACGATCAAACCGGCCGCCACGGCAATGCCCATGGCAATCAGCATGATCGGATTGGTCTTGAGCACCATGCTCATCACGTCGAACACTTGTGTGGCGCCGGTCACTGCGGTTTGCATCGCCGAAAAGGCGATAGCCCCCGCCGCCAGGCCTTCGACCAGTTGCGGATTGTCGGCGAGCAGGCTGCCGACCTGGGTCAGCACCGGCTCCAGACCGACCACCAGCGCCCCGACGGCCGGCACCAGCGCGGCGTCGACCGAGGCCGAGACCTTTTCCATCGAGGCACTGAACACATTCATGTTCTGCGCGGCGGCTTCCGGCGCGGCGGGCAGGTCGACGGTTTTCGCCGTGTCGCTGACTTCGTTCAATTTGCCCTGGAACGCCGCCGCCGACTTGATCCCTTCCACGAACGGCGTGATCACGCTGCCGCCCTTGAACAGACCACTGATGTCCAGTTTGCCGAGGCCAGTCTGTTCGAGATTGTTCTTGAAGCTCTCGACCTTCACGCGCAGGGCGCCGAGTTTGGGCGAGAGTTCATCGATGCCGGTGATCAGCACCGGTTTCGGGGTTTTCTTCTCTTCGTCTGCCATCACTGCACCTGCTGCATCGCATTGATCCGTTGCGCGTGCTCCAGCGATTCGCGGAGCACATCCAGTGGCCTGGCCATCATCTGTTCGGGGTCAACCTTCCAGAACCAGGCCAGGTCATAGGCGACGGCAATCAGGTCGGTGATGGCGCCGACGCCGCACTCATGAAAAAACTCGCAACGGCCCAGCTCAACGCGTTGAGGTCAGCCAGATCGAGCTGGTTGACCGACGACGGCGGAATGCCGGCGCAGACGGCGATGTATTTGGCCGCCACGTCCATGTCGAGGCTGACTTCTTCGCTCTTGTCGATCTTGTACGGCAGCGCCTTGATCGCTCGCACTTCCTGCACCGTCGGGCGGCGCAGGACGAGTTCGGTCAGGGGCTCGCCGTGAGCTTCGATCGCAACCTGAAGCTTCACGGCGCCGCTCATTGCCAGGTCCCCTTGATGCCTTCGAATTTCAGTTCGATGGTGGCGTCATCGCCCTTGGAAACCGGCTCTTCGACCAGGTAGGCACCGGCCAGTACGTAGACTTTGCCGTTGCTGAATTCGCAGGTGACGGTGATGTCGGTGCCTTCGATCAGCTTCTTCAGCGGAAAATCGGCGGTGTGCAGCGCAGTCACTTTGAACGACGGCGCGATGTCGGTTTCCTTGTAGAAACCGGGCACGACGGTTTCGCGTTTGACCGCCATCAGCGGCGCTTCGCAGCCGCCGTTGATCGTCAGTTGTGCGCCGTCGACCTTGACGTAGCAGGTGCCTGCAATCAGTTGACCCATGGTGTTACTCCCTTGAATGAAAAAGCCCACGCGAGGTGGGCTGAAAGCTTGGCGAAAACGACGGCAATCAAGCCGCGTCGTCGTATTGCAGACGGAACTGGTTGAGCAGTGCGAACACGCGCAGACCGTTGATGTAATCCGGCGGGAACAGCACGTTCACGCGGCTCGGGTCCTGCACGTCACGCTCGACGATCAGGTGCTCGGCGAACAGTTCGGCGTTCTCCACATGGCCTTCCAGCTCGAGCTTGGCGTACTGCGCAATCAGCTCGCCACGAATGGTCGCCGGGGTGACGATCGGCTGACCGGCGCCGAAACGGGTGCCGTCGGAGGCCAGTTTGTGCCGCCCGTATTTGCTGGTGATCACGCTTTGCAGACGGCGCACGATGAACGCCGACTGGTGCATGGTTTCGCTGTCCAGATAGGAGTTGTCGGCCTGGCCGTAAGCGTTTTTCTGGTAGGTGGTGATCGAGCGCTGGATGCGCACGTAACCGCCTTCGTAGTACGCGGTGGCGATGCCGTAGTTGAGCAGCGATTGCCGCTCGGTCAGGGTGAAACGCTCGCTGGCCGGCGCCGGATCGACACCCGGCAGGCTGCCGCTTTGCGTCGGACGGCTGGCGTCCGCCGAGATGAACACGGCGGTGCGTGCAGCCAGTGCCGCCGCTTGTACCCAGAACGGTTGCGGAACGCCCGGCTCCAGCGCCTGAATGGTCATGTGCTGGTCGTTGCGCGCCTGGCCTGCTGCAACCAGCGTACCGACGGTGCCGCGCTTGGCGCTGTAGACGTGACCGAACAGTTGCTTGGCCCACGACCAGCGACCGGTGCTGTCATCCATGACCGCTTGCCAGGTGTTGAGGGTCGACAGATCGGACCACGGCAGCGCGATGAATTCGAACGGCTCGTCGCCCAGTGCCGCCACCGCAGCTACCTGATCCGGCACACCGGCGCCGCCGGTCATGGCGGTGATCGCAGTAGTCAGGCCGGCCGGGGTTTCTTCGCCGTTGCTCTTGCCCAGGCGATTGAATTGCAGGCTGATGTCATTGCCACTGTCGCCGGTCCATTTGGCGCTCAGGGTAATTACACCTTCAGCTGCTGCAGCGCTGACCGGCAGGTCGGCGGTGGCGTTGATTTTCTGCGCCAGCGCGGTGGCTGCTTGCGCGGCGGTGGCCCCGTTGACCACGGTGGCCTGCACCCGCACGCCGCCGACATACAGGTTGAGCACACCGGCCTGAGTGGCGGCGCCGGTCAGGGTCAGCACGCCCTTGGCGATCGCGCCTTCAGCGTTGTGCAGCGGCAGGCACCAGATCTCGCCGATCGGGTCGGCCTTGCGGAAAGTTTCGTACATCGAGGCGAGCATCGAGCCCTGACCGCCGATGCTTTTTGCCAGCGCCACGCTGGAGACCAGCACCAGCTTGCCGACCTCGCTCGGGGCGATGTTGTCGTTGACCTGTGCGACGATCAGACGGCGCATGGCCGAGGTCGCACTGTTGGCGGCCGAATTGTCCATTTCGGCATAGAACAGCGGTACACGAATGTCCGCCGGGATGTTGCTGAATCCGATCGCCATTATTTGGCTCCCTTTGGTTTGGCTGTTGCGGTTTTGAGGGTGATGTCGCCGTCGGCCAGACGGCGGCGCCACCAGGCGCTGTCGGGCACTTCACGGCCTTCTGGCGGCAGCAGGTCGCCGGCCTCCGGGTCAGGTACGACGCGGCCGGCGGCCGGCAGCACAGTGATGCGGTTGCTCATGGGGTTACGTCTCCAGAGAAAGTCATTTCCACGCGCCCATCGGGGCCCGGGCGTTGCAGGTTGGGGTCGGCCGGATCGATCGCATCGACCCGCACAGTGGCCCCGGTAAAGGACGACAAGCCGTCCAGTTCGCGTTCATGCCAGCTCTGCGCAGGCTGACTTGGCAGATTGCGGCCGAGCTGGAACTCGGCAAAAAAGCGCAGCCGGTAAAACGCGCGGCTGCTGTTGAGCGAGACCAGTTCGCCGCCGTCATAAACGATGGCGCTGTAGTCGAAATCGGGCTTGAAACCCACCAGTGCGCGCCACAGTTCGGCGCGCAGCTCATGCAACAGATCCAGCGCTTTTGTCGCGTCGCTGGCGTCAAGCACGAGGACGATTTCGAAGCGGTCGCGGATCGGTTGGCGGGTGAGGTTTTGGGCCGTGCTGTTGCCGGCCAGATCGGCCAGTGGCAGCACGTGGGCAGAGGGTGTTGGCAGATCCGCGTTGCCTTGCAGCAAGGCCAGATCGGCGCCCACCGAAATGTGATTGGCAAGACTTGGGCATTGCCCACGCAACTGCGTGAGGATCGGGGTGATCTTCATGGGGGGGTCCGGAAAGAATAAGGGCTCGCAGAACACTGCGAATCCTTGTGGGAGCGGGCTTGCCCGCGAAAAGGCCAGCACATTCGGAAGAGAGTTGACTGACACGCCGCCATCGCGGGCAAGCCCGCTCCCACAGGGATTTTCCTCGCTGTGAGGTCGTGGTAAATCAGTCTTTGGATTCAGCCTTGGGATCGAGGCCGCTCGCATCGATCAGGCAGCGATAGCTGGTTTCACGATTGCCGCTGGCGGTGACCTTGTCGATCGACCAGCGTCCGCGCATGAAATCCGGCCAGGTGTCATCGAGCACTAGCAGGCCTTCGGCGGCCAGGCGCGGATCGCCCGGGCAGGTGATCTTCACCTTGAACTTTTGCCGGAGCATCTTGCGCACTTCGCCTTCTCCCACGGCAATGGCATCGGCTTCACTGGGTTGCTTCTGGCGGATGGTTTTGAACGGCGCCAGTCCCGTTTCGATCCAATGCAAAACGCCGGTAACGGCATCGACAAAGCAGGTCTTGCAGCCCTTGGCCTGTTCGCGGGCGGCCTCTTCCAGCGTGGCGCTGATGAAGGCGTGATCGCCGGGACGATTGTCGTGGGTCACCGACAACGTCACATCCTGCAGTTTCTGCCCCGAGATTGATTTGATCTGACCGGGCCGCGCCAGCACATACGCATCGCCATAAGGTTTGGCGACCAGGTTGTACTTCTTTGCCAGCCGCGTCAGAAAGCCCATGTCAGTTTCATTGGTCTGGTCGACGTGGGCGATCTTGATCATCGACACGTCCGCAGCGACACGCGATGAAAAACCGTGCTGCGACACCAGTTTGCTGAACAATTGACCGAGCGTCGTCGGGCCATGACTGGTGGTGCGGCGCTGCTTGAAGCCGGTCTCGTCATCCTTGCTGAACGGCGCTGCAGTGGCCACCAGGGTCAGGCGAAACGGAAACAGTGTCGGTGTCAGGCGAGTGACTTTGAACTGGCCCTTGTCAACCATCTCGTCCATTTCCAGGTACCCCACCCGCAGGCCGATTTTCCCGCCGAGGTTCGGCAGCCCTTCGAGGCCTTCCAGATCGATGGTCAGGGTCAGCTGATCCGACTCGATACCGGCGGCATCAATGTGTTCCCAACTGATCAGACGCTGGTTGAGAAGATCCGCGTTTGCACCATAAATCTGCACGACCGGGGTAAAACCCAATGCCATACAACCTCCTTAATCCCAGGCCGTGAGCGCTTTTATCGCCGCGGGTTTGCTGTCGAGTTCCGGCAGCACGACCCCGATGCCAGCGGGCAGGACCGGACCGTGTTCGGCCAGGCTCGGGTTGAGTTTCCACAGGGCTTCTTCGGCAGCGTCATCGCTGCGTCCGGTTTCGCGGTAGAGCAGCAAATTCACCGAATCACCGGCCACGCTTCGTACCTTACGCATTGTTGAACTCCGCCAGTTCGATGACCCAATCGACGACCATCGCCGTGCCGTCATCGATGATCTGGCTTTGGGTTTCTGAAATATTGCTGATTCGCCACAGGCCCCAGTTGCGCCCGATGCCATCGATCAGCGGCAACGGCACGCGCAGTGCCTGCAAGGCGCGCAACTCATCGAGCCGGTCCATGGCCACGGCGTACATCGATTTGCCGGTGATGGTCAGGGTTTCCGACTTCTGGCCGGTCTGGCTGGATTTCGGTTTGCTGGTGAGAATCTGGATTTCCGTCCAGCCGCCATCGGACTTGCGCAACAGCGAGTGGTACGCAAATTGGCGCGAGAGGCCGAAGATGAAACTGCCCAATGCCATTTGTTGTTTCATGTGGCGGCTCCATCGGTGAGGGCTGCGTCGCGGCGAGTGGCGAGGGCGTTATTGGTCATCAACGGGGTGATTTGCATGAATTGGTTTTGCAGATGCTGAGCGACCAACAGACCGATCTTGTCCGAGCTGCCGGGATCGCTGCAGTAAACCTGCACAGTCGGTGCATACGTCAGCGGCTGCGCTGCAGGCTGAGCAGTCGTCAGTTCTTTACTGACTTGTTCGGGCGCAGCGAGCTTGTCCGGTGTTGGCGCAACCAGTTTCTCTCCCAGCCAACTGCCTCCTTCCGAGCCGAGCCAACCACCGATGAGCCCACCAATGAGGCCGCCCACCACCATGCCCGGCGCCAACCCGATGCTGCCTATCGATGCACCCATGGCGGAACCGGCGGCCGCACCGGCCCAGCCACCGCCAGCGGCACCCAGGCCTGTCGCCATTTTGCGTTTGTCACCGCTGGCTACGCCTTCGACGACATCGACGGCGCCGACTGCCGCCTTCACCGGCCAAGGCATCATTCTTGACACTGGCCGCATTTCAGCGGCCGCAACGCCCAGACGCGGAGCATTGGGCCATGCTGCCTGTTCGAATATCTTCAACCCGTTGCTGGCGCTGGAAGCCCGATTGGTAATGACGGGGCCCGCCCCTTGAGTAAGCGAGTTCACAGCTGCACCCGCTGGTCCAGCCGGTTTCCAGCGATCAGGAATACGGCTGGCGGCTTTATCGACGATGCCTTTGCCTAAGCGCTCTTTGAGTTGATCTGCAACCGATTCGAGGACAAAGTCGAACACTGGTTTGGCCCACTCAGCCGCCGTCAAAACGGCACCGGTGGTTTTCGGATAGGTTTCGGCCAGCTCACTCAACTTATCGGTCGAATGCGTATCGCCCGGTTTCTCGATGTCGGGCGCCAGTGCGTTGCCTTTGGCGACCGACAAGCGCTCCTCTCGCGCATTCTTGATGTTCAACTGTCCTTGTTGAGTATTGGAGAGCGCCAGCGCGGACGCTTTCACCGAGGAGTTATCGCCCGGGGCCGAGGTCGCATATTGACGTTTGTCCGCTATCTGGAAAAACGCTTCGTTGACCAGTCCCAGGTTCTGCGAAAGCGCGAGCGCGGCATTGCCGCTGTCGGCGAACAGCGTGCGGGCCAATGCTGTGCGTTGTTCGACAGGTTTGGCGTTCAGCGCAGCCAGCACCGTCAGCACAGCGCCTTGTTGTGTGCCTTGGTTATCGGTATCGCGCAAGGCTTGCGCAACAGCTTTGGGATCAAGCTTCAATTCTTGCCAGGCGGCCGCTTCAGCCGCGGAGGCTTGGTCGCCTTTAGCCAACGCATCGGAAATGTTTTTCAGCGCAGCGCCGGCATCTTCCTTTTTCGTGCCAGTGTTCAGCAGTGCTGCCGACAGCGCCGCTGCTTTTTCCGGTTGCAGGCCGGCGGCTACTGCTGACTCACCCGACTGTTGCAGGACTGCACCGATGTCGGCTGACTGGACATCCCCGGGCAGCTTGCCGAGGTGGTTGACCGCGTCTGCCAGATCAACGGCTTGGTCCCGCGTAAGCTTCATCGAGGTCCGCCAAACCTTCGCCATTTCGGCAACTTCCATCGCCGGGAGCTTGAACGCCGCCGCAGTGATCGCCACGTCGTTGGCAAAGGTCAGCAACTCGAGCTTTTTGTCTGAAGCATTGGCGTACTGGCTGCCAATTCCTGCTTTGGCTGCCACGCTTGCGACATTGACCAGATCCACCCCGGTGGTGCCACCCGCCGCTACTAGCGGGGCGCTGGCCATGATCAGGCTGGACTGGGCGACGTCCTTGCCATCCTTGCGCGAGATTCCGGCGACGCTGCTGAGTGCGGCCGCCGCCGTATCCATTGCCAGCGCCGACTTGCGGGTTGCTGGAAGCTCAGCATTCGCTGAGGGTTTTTCTTCGGCTTTGTGCGCGCCGGATGTGTCGCCCTTCGCTCCAGCACTGGGCACCAGTGACAAAGAACGTAGCGCCGCGAGCGTCACGTTCAACGCGTCGATCGCCGTAGTGAGCAGACTGATCTTGCCGCTGGCCGTCAGTAACGCCTGATGCAGGCCGCCCGTCTGGTCTGTGGCGATAAGTGGTCCGGGCGCTGCTCCCAGCGTCGCTGCGCTCAGGCTGATATTGGCCAGCGCGAGGCGCTTGCTGTCGTCAGCATTCGTCAGCGCAAATTGATTTACTGCCATGCCGCTCTACTCCTTTTTCACGCCAAGGCGAGTGATCGCTATGTCGTAGCGGCGCAACGCCTTTTCGGCGTCCCATTCCAGAATCTCCGCTTCACTTACCGGGTAAATGAGCGGGACGATATCGAGGATTACTTCGATGTCGCGTTCCGAAAGTAGGCCGCCGGCTGGTTTAAAAAATCGTCGATGCGCACCTGCAATTGCGTCCAGTCCGGCACGCTCAGGTGGGCCAGATCGGGGATCATCAGGCCGGTGCAATGAGCGGTGATGAATTCGGCGCGTTCCTTGGCCGTTTTCAGTTTCTTCATTACCTTGGTGGCGCGCAGCGCGGGCATTTCCAGGCTCAGCGAGGTCACGGTGCGGCCAGTGATGGCGAGCGGCTGCAGCAGTTGCACTTGATCGGGATCGGAGGACGTTTCGGCGTCTTCGACCTGCTCCAGAAAGAACGAGGCCGGACGCGTCGACATCTCGTGAACGTACTGCGCAATGCTCACGTAATCCGGGCGCTTGAGCTGGTCGAGTTCCTTGACCGACAGGCCGGTGGCAAGCAGTGCCAGTTCAAAAAACTGGTCGTCTTCGTCATCGCCGGCGCGCTCCAGTGCTGCTTTTTGGGCGGCATAGAACAGCGGTTTGAGCTGCAGGGTTTCGATTTGCGAACCATCGTCACCGGTGATCGGCGACAGCAGTTCATGCTGGGGAGGAGTCCAGGACATGGATGAATTCCTTGGTGATTCTTTGGGAATTATTGAAATCCCTTGTGGGAGCGGGCTTGCCCGCGATGAGGTCGGCACTTCCAACATTGAGTTGATTGACCCACCGCTATCGCGGGCAAGCCCGCTCCCACAGGTTTTGCGTGTGTGGTGTGCTGCCGGGGTTACGGCATCAGCACCGCACGCCGCGCATCACCGAGGATGTCGACGCCGTTGAGCACGAACTTCTGGGTGCGCACGTCGATGTCGATCACCGGTACGCCGTTTTCCAGGCGGTTGTAGGTGCGGCAGGACAGCTCCAGGTTGGTTTTGGGTTTTTCGCCCATCTTCACTGCGGTTTCTTCGAGGGATTTCAGCTGACCGCCCACGGTGTGATAGGTGAACCAGGTGTTGCCGTCCTGATCCTGACCGGCTTCACGCACGTTCAGCAGGATGTCGTCGCCCAGCTTCACACCCAGTGCGAGCATCACTTCGGCGCCGAGGCCTTGCAGGGTCAGCTTGGCATTGAGCGCTTTACCGCCCTTGGCCATCTCCTCAACGATGAAGCGCCCGCCGCGCATTTCTTCCATGTCGAATTCGATTTTCGGCGGGGTGAATTCCTCTACGGTCGCCGACAGCGGCAAGCCTTGCAGAGTGGCCGCGATGGCCTGGCGATTACGGTTGGTAAACATTAGAGAACGTCCTCCAGGAACTGCTCGATGATTTCATCGCGGGCGTTGAGTTGATAAACCATGTGTTCGTTCGGCGCGTAGCGGCCGTAGTCGATGACCACGTACCAGGTGCCGTTCTTGTACTTCTCGACGCTGTTGAGTTCCGGGTGCAGATAGACGCTGCCGCCAGGAATGGTTTCGTCGGCAACCAGGGTCTGCAGCCAGTCGTTGATGCGTTTGACCTCCTGGTCCATGAACGACTTGGTGAGGTTCTTGGCCATGGCTTTCTGACCGGCCTTGACCAGCTTGCGGCTGATCGCATCTTCGAGGCCGACGTAGCTGATGAACTTGCCGGTGATCGAGCGGTTGCCCAGCAGCGAGAAGCCGCCCAGCACGGTGCGGGCGTAGTAGCTGACGCCGTAGCGGTTGAGCAGATCGCCTTCGGTGGAGGTGTCGAGGATGTTGTATTCGACGACGCGCGAGACGTCTTCGGCGAAGGTCACCTGGTTGCCCGGGCTTTCCCATTGCTTGACCTTGGCCAGCGCGGCGATCGCCAGGCTGGACGGGGCGAGGAAAACGTTTTTCTTCGCCGCTTTCGAGTACACGGCAGGCATGTTGTGCACCACCAGGCAACGGTCGAAACCGAGGTCGGCGCCGCCGAGTTCCTGGCTGTACAGCACTTGGTCGGCCACCGAAACGTCTTTGCCGTCCAGCACCACACGAGCCTTGATGCGCTTGCCGAACGAGGCGAATTCACCCGCCACCGCTTTGCTGCCGGTGAAGCCCGGCGCACCGATGATGGTCAGGTCTTCCGGGACACTGCCCAGCGCAGCCAGACCGAGCTTGCGGCCAGTGGCCGGCTCGACACCGCCGATCACCGCATTGACCGTATCGGCCGGGGTCGCGCCCGCTTCGACGATCACCACGTAGACCGGCACCTTGACCACTTTGAGAATCTGGTAGACCGCGTGGTACAGCGTGCCCTCTTCCGCACCGCTCGGATCGAGCAGCGCATGGGTGGTGAAACTGTTGATGCGAAACGGTGCGTTACGCGGAATCAGCGGATCGGCGTTCGGCGCGGTGCCGACCAGACCGATGACGTTGTCACCCAGGCCACCCATGGCCTCGGGGGATTCGGTGGCATTGACGGTAATGCCGTTGTGCTCGAAGTTCAAAACCTCAGCCATGTTCAGTCAGCCTTCTTGGCAGCGGCCTTTTTGGCCTGGGTGGAAGATGTTTTCAGTTGCAGACGCCCGGCGCTGTGCAAGGCGCTGGCCTCGACGTTGAGCAGATCAAGTTCTTGACCGACGCTCGACCAGTGCCCACGACCTGTGGGGAACGGGACGAGCACGGTGTAGGTTTGGCGGTTTGCCATTTTTCGTTTCTCCATAAACGGGAAGGCTCCTCGGGAGGGAGGGGCTTTGGCGGGTTTTGAATGTTTTTACGCGGATAAGAAAACGCCCCTGAGTAAGGGGCGTTTATTGAAGTGCGTCGACTGACTCGGTCGCCGAAGTGTCGGGCCAGCCTTCTTCGAGCATTTCGTCTGTGTAAGTGCCGGACTCAAGCGCATTCAACAATTCCAGCTCGCGGTCGAAACAGGCCTGGACGTGAGCACGGACAGCTTTGGCAATAGCCAGGATTTGCGTTGCGTTGATATGGACGAATCCATCCAGCGTTTTGAAATTGCAGCGGTACTCGGGGTCGAGAATCGCTGACATTCCGGTACTGGCGATGAGTGCCTGGCTGTCACGGGTTGTCTCGATGCTTAAGCCGTCTACCGTTATGCCAGATGTCTCTCGTGCAAAACGCTCAGTGGCGAACGCCGCAGCGTTATTCAAAGAAACATCAGATACCGCGACTTTGACGATTTCCCCGTCAACCCGTTTCCAAACGCCATCTGTATCCGCTCTGGTCGCCTGAAATACTGCTTCGTCAAGTTCTATTGCATCCTCGGGAATAACACTGTGAATGCTTGAGTCGTATCGCCCCATCAGCGTTCCGCTTTCATCAAATGTTGCAAACTTCATGATTAAATCCTCACCACTTGGTGCCTCAACGACCAATTGCAAAATAATAAAACTGTCCGGGAGCCTGACCCGTATTGCGAATGGTCACGTTTGCTTTACTAATTCCTTTGATTTGCCCGATATAGGTCGATCCTACGGGAGCATCCGTCGCTGTATTGGGATAAGTAGTAAAAACTGATGGATTCACCAGTGGAAAGGCTACGGGGAAAGCCTGTACGTAATTGCCTCCAGAGGGAATGGCAAGCGTCATGCCCCATTGCAGGATCAAACCTCCAAGCCAAGTCGGGAAGATGACGTAGCTACCACTCATATCCCCAGATACGCTTATGGAAAATCCCCAGCGCAATTTCTTGGGAGTGACGATCGTTTTATCGTCTGAGCCTGCATCCGCCTGCAGTTGCGTCGCGACTTTCGCTGTGCCCTGGTTGGTTTCGGAGGCTTGTTGCGCCAAATCTGCTAGCGCCGCTACGTCGATGCTTCCTTGATTGACCGGGGCGTTCCAGGCCTTGATGCACCACATGACCGCGATGTTGCGGGGGCGCGACTCAGTTCCTCCCGAAGCGTTTGTTTGCACATTGTTCTGGGCGCCGAATTCCTGAACGAAATTTCGCAATGCCGTGCCGGCTGCAAACGTATCCGTAACCAATTCATAACTGGTCGCGTGGGCGTGGGCTTTATTTTCGTCGACTTGATAGCTGCCAAGAGTGCGGCCTGCATCCACCCCACGCCCATGATCCCAACCTCGCAAAAACTCGCCACGCGCTTCAGGCAGCCGAAAATTACCAACCCCCTCATCGCCCTTGTTGAACTTGCCGCCCAGATAAGCGCCCAAGTCAGGATAAGTCGCGCTGCTCTTGACACTGTTATCCAGCTCCAGAAACCCCGGCGGTGGCGCATCAACCGGGAACGCCACAATCGACCCCACCGGCAACGCCGAGGCCTTGGCAATCAGCGCTTCAACTTCAGCCTTGGTGTACGAATCCTTGATGCCAAAACCGGCCAGCGTTTCAGGATTGGCACCGGCCGTTGCGCGACCATATTCATCGACGGTGAGACTCTTGTAAGTCCCGGCAGCAATCCCGGTACGCCCGGCCAGCATCTTGAAGGTCAGCGCGGTCGTGCCCAGCGTGATCGGCGCGTTGGTGGTCAGGTGCCACAGCGAATCACCGTTCGCCGTGCCCTCCTCGACCATCACCGTCAGGCCCGGCGTGACCTTGGCGCTGCTGTTGGCATCAGTCGCGCGCTGCCATTCACCATTGGCAACAATCCACAGGCCGTTGTCCTTAGCCAGAGTCTGGCTCGGCAGCAACACTCGATCGCCAGCGATCACCGCCACACCGTCAATCTGCTGCGCGCCGTTCAACACGACATTGCCAGTGGCCGCGACCCGCACCGATTGTTTGCCATCGAGCTTGCCGAGTTCTTCGGCCAGATAGCTCATGACCCAGGCACGCGTAGCCTTGACCACCGTGTCATCAATCAACAACGTCACCAGCGACGCATTGCTCGTCTCGAAAATCGAGCGAATGTAAAACTCTTTCCCCGAGCCCGACGTCGCCAGCACCGGTTTGAACGACTCCGGGTATTTGACGATGGCATAGAGAATGCCGGTGTCGGTCCACAGCCCGGCTTCGCGCACATACCAGCCACCGACTTCCGGCGGGATGGTCACTTCGGCGAGCAGCCAGCTCGGATTCTTCTCGTCCTGAAACAGCGCATTGAGCGGTCCGCGCCAGACTTCGCGTTTCAGCGCGGTGGCGGTTGCGGCCGGGTTGTAGACCCCGCCCTCGCCGCCGTCGCCGACGGAAATCTGCGTCAGCTTGATCGGCACACCCGCGGCCTTGCACGCCGTTTCGTAGGCAATCCCTGCGTTGGTGAGCAGGGTGTAATAGTCAGCCATTCAGGCCCCCTGAGGATAAATAGTGGATGTTTCGACGGTGTACAAAGCGGCGGCCATGAACGCCTCGCCAGAGGTTTCCAGGCCTTCGATGAACACCGGGTAAACCGTGGTCAGCTCGCCGCAGAACGTCGCGGCGCCGATGACGTGATTGCCGAACGCGCTGAGTCCCACCGAGACGGTCAGCACATCCCGTTCGCTTTTGGCATCGGCCAGGCGTCGGTCGAGACGGGCATCGATGGCTTCGCTGTAGGGTTGTTCAGTGAAGGCGCGCACCGAAAAGCTGTAGGGCGCGCCGGGCGGTGTCTGTTCGTACCAGGCGCGGATTTCCGGGCGCAGTTGCAAGCCCTTGGCGGCGTTTTCCAGTGCCTTGCGAGTACCGGCCTGGCGCGCGGTGGGCCAGGCCAGTTCGACGGTCAGGCGCTTTTCCGCTTGCGGCGCATCGCTGCTCCATTCGGCGACGCCGCGATCGGCCGCCAGATATGGCAGGAAAGCCACCGGGGTGGCGCTTGGGTTCATCAGTTCGGGGAACGGCGGCGCGATGCGATCGAGCAAGGCGCCGAAGCCCAGATCGAGCCCGCGCTCCAGTGCCGAGCTGTTGGCCGGCAGCAGTGTCGGGCGTTGTATTGGTTCACTCATAAGGTCAGCACCTCGACTTCGACCGCCGTGCAATACGGCGCCTGAAACGCGGTGGTGACGATCGGCGTCAGCGGTTCGAGAATCTGCAGTTGCACGGCACCGGCGCTGTGCAGCGTGTAGTCGATCCAGCTCGGATCGACCCGGCCTTCGAGGCGATGACAGCTGTCGGCGTAAGCCTGCAATTGCTGTTCAGCGGCGACCTTGGTCAGGCCCGAATCCGGGCCGGAATTGATTCTTGCGACGACGCGTATCTTGTAGCGCTGAATGTCGGCGCCCTTGACGGTGACGAGGTCGGTTTCCGGTCGAACATCCGGCCGGGCAAAATGCGCGCGCACGCCGTCGAGCAAGTCTGCGGACGGAGTACCATCGCCCTCTCGTGCAAGCACCGTGACCTGCACTTCGCCCGGCGCGGTGCGGCGACCGTTGCCATCCTTGACTTGTGCAGCGAGGCCGTCCGGGTTGAACGTGTACGTGACATTCACCACGCCGGCATCGCTGGATTCGACTTTCACCGTGGGCCGCTCGCCGAGGGTGAACACTTCGCGCCGATACTGCATGCGCGAGCCCGCCGCCGGTGCATGGGGCGCCAGGTAATAGCGCAGACGGGCATCGTCGTCGCTTTCATAAATCGCCGGCACTGGCGGAAACGCCGCCGGATCACCGGGATCGAGCAGCTGCCGTTCAAGGCCCATGTCCGCCAGCCGCGCATCGAGATTGCTGCCGGTCGCCCACCACGCCAGCATCTGCTTGATGCGGGCGTTGTATTTGCGTTCGTGGGTTTGCAACCGTACGCAAAACGCTTCGAGGGCAAGGGTCAGCAGCTCGCTTTCGTTCTCCAGGCTGGTCTTGAGTTTTATCGCGCTATCCGGCGAGCGCACCGCGACGTAGTCGACGACGAAGGCCTTGAACTCGGCGAGCAGCTCTTCGAAGGCGTCGACCTTGATCAACGCCGGTTCAGCCAATTGGTTCTGGCCGGGAATCAACATGCTCATGTCACGACCTCGAAGGTTTGTTGGCGGTTTTTCCAGGTGCCGGCGAAACGCAGGAGCAGACCGGCGCCCTGACGGCTGGCGACAATCACTTGCGGTTGAAAATCGCCGATGCCGTTCTGCACGTTGTAGAACGCTTGCGCCGCGTGACTCTGCGCCAGCAGCAGCACGTCGTCGCCGAGGTTCTGCCCGAGCAGCGTGGGGATCAGCGAACCGTACAAGGGCCGTTTTTGCCGGGTGCCCAGCGGTGTGGTCAGGGCTCGGGTCGCGCGCTGCACAAACTGCAGCCAGTCGTCGACCGTGGCCCCGCTGTCTCTATCGATTCCGATCATGGGAAGCTCTTGAATCAGGGGCTGATGACGCGGCCCTGGTGGTCGACCAACGGGCCGCTGAAGTGCACGCCCGAGGCGTCGATGGTCACGCCGACGGCACCCAGTTGCAGGCTGATCAGTTTTGGCGTCAGCGCCAGTCGCGCCGCGCCGATGCTCAGCTCAAGCGATTCGCGAGAACCGTTGAACGCGGCCGGGCCGTTTTGCCAGTGCAAGGTGTGAGAGGCATCGTCATAACCGCTTTCGCTGCCGTCCTGATGCACTCGACGGGTCAGCGTCGGCACCGTGGCGGCGGGTGGAAAGCGGTCACTATTCAAGCCAAACAAGGCCACGCTCTGCGCACCGCTTTCGCCGCTGCCATAGTTGAACAGCAGGCATTGCTCGCCCACCGACGGAATCCGCGATTCGCTTTGCGCACCGGCGCTGGGATTGAAGAACTTGATCGCCGGGGTGAGCAAACCGCCATGGCTGACCGTGCAGGTATTGCTGGCGGCATCGACGCTCTGACACAGGCCGATCCGACAGAAACTCTCGGCGCGGCGGTGCAGGTCGTCGATGTCCGCTTCCATTTCTGCCAGGCGCTCGATGATCGGGCCCAGTTGCATGCGCAGTAGTGCATCGAACATCGCTCAGGCCTCCAGCGCGGTGTATTGGTCGGGGTCGTCAATGTTGCTGACCTCCCAGGTCCGGGCGAATTTCGGAATGCCCAGCGGGTCGTCTAGCAGGGTCGGGCCCAGATAAAGGGTCTGCTCGAATGTCAGCGTCCAGGCCTTGTATTGCTGGCCGAACATGGACGGCAAGCCGTCGATATTCATCGGCAGATCACACTGATCGCCCGGCAGCCCCCAGCGGTTGTCGGTGATCAGATTTTTCAGCACGGCGATCAGATCGCAGGCGGCAAGGGCACTGGCTGCGAGTGCCGGAATGACTTGCAACGACAGCGTCAGCACATGAGCGATACGCCCATCAGCAGCACGAACGCCCGGTGCATTGCGGTCAAAATCGATCAACACCCAGGCCTGTTCGCCAGGTGCGCCGAAATCTTCCTGATGGCCGACCTGTACGTTGAGTCCGGCGCTGTTGCGCAAGGTTGTTGCCATCGCCGTGTATAGCTGCGAAGGCTGCTGGATCGGGGTTGGCATGCATGACCTCCTTTTCGAATGTCCACGCGAAAAACCGCCGCACGGCGTGCAGCGAGTCAAAAAGTGTGGGGTTACTGTGAATCGCGCGGTGGCACTTCGCAGACGCCGATGCGCTTGGCGGCCCAGCGTTCATAAAGACCGATGGCGACGTCGGCGCCGGCCATGGCGGTGAGGCAGCCGAATGCGCCAGCGGCCCAGATCGACAGCCCTGCGGCATACAACAGCATGATCGCCGACACGCCGCAGATCATGCAGGCGCCGGAGCGCAAAGCCAGACGCCGCAGCAATGACCAGCCACGGGCGCCCTCCTTGTCCGCGCGCCACATTTCGCCGGACACCCCGCCGACAACGGCCAGGAGGATGACCAGCCAGATCGGCATGTCCGCCAACGCTTGTTGCTCGTTTGTCATGTCACGCCTCCTGAACTTGTTGATGTAAGCAGGATGGGAGGCGACAACGCACAGGTCTCACCATCATGTTTCGAGAGATCACCGAAACGCCCGTTGCTCGAAGCTCAAAGCCTTTCGACAGTGACATTGTCGATAAAGGCGTAGTTGGCATACGGGTTTTGCTCATTGGAAAATGCCAGTGTGGTCTGCGCGGTAGTTGCAGTGAAATCGTAGGTGATGGTGGCCCACTCAACGGCAACACCTTTCGCTGTCGGCGTATTGAAGGTCGCTGTTTGACCGGCCACTTTTACCTGAACGACACCATCCCCGGCACGACTGGCAAACCGAGAGTTGCCCGCGCTGAAGGTCAAGCGATATTTTGCGCCTGCGGTGGTTGCAAAGTTCTGCTGGATACCGCCTCCATTGCCGTAAACGTAGTTGGCGAGGTCAACGATCATTACGCCATCAGCCGCAACAGAGCCACCGATTGCATTGGGCATATTGAAGTATTCAGCGCCAGACAAAAACGTCGTCCAGCCGGTGATGGCGTTGGCTTTTGCCGGTGTGTCCAGAATGCAGCCGGCACCGCAGCTTGACTGTTCGAAACTGCCGTTCACAAGCAGATTGTCTGCCAGTGCGTTGGCACTGCCGAGCAGTGCAAAGGTAGCGAGAATCGCAGCGATTTTCTTGTTCAACATTTGTTTTTCATCCGTGAGATCTGGAAAAGTGTTTTATGTCATCTGGCTCAGGGAGCCAGGCTGAGCAATGGGTCTGCTTTTTCACGGCAGACTGGTTGCGTCAGTAAGGAGCAACCGGCCACATGATGTTTGTCGGGTAGCCCGACTGCTTATCGATGTCGCTGAGCGCAATGCAGTACTGCTTGTGAGCCAGCAATCGGGCTTGTTCTTCTGCGCTGGCCACGGCCAGATCAACCTTGAATTGCAATGAGTTCATCAACAGCCAATTGGCGGCGACATTCAGAAGTTGCCATTTTTGTTGTTCGGCGTCGTTTCGCAGCTCTTCATCGGTGGGTGCCGAGAAGGTCCAGATGCCGTTGAACGTCGCCCCCCAGCCCACCCGTATATCCGTGCTGCCGGTTACATCAACCCAGGTGGAGGTTGGCGAAGCAGGCGCTTCGGGGATGGCTTCACTTTCTTTTAGCTGGACGACTCTGTTGTATTCAACCAATGCATAGAGACTCATGGGTATTCCTCGTTCTGTGTTTTTTTCAATAGGGGTGTCGCGTTTGATTCGGCAGGCATTCCAAAAAGCCCGGCGCTTGCACGCCAGGCTTTTCAGTAATGCGCTCCTTCGCCTTCCTTCAAATCCTGTGTTCATGAAGGAAGTTGACTTTTCGGCGCTACTGGCGCGGTACGAGTCCATTCAAATTGTTTTTCCGACCGCGGTCCCTGCCCGCCGGATAACTGCTTCTGGTGCTTTACGCTGCACACCCGGGTCAGTTGCCAACCCTCTGAACCGTTGAGGCCGGTTCATCGCTGCCTGTTCTTGTGGAACTAAAGAGCTTGTCTTGCCAGCCGCTTTGTCGAGCGGCTTGGTGGCAAGAATATGCATGGATGCATATACAGTCAATGCGCAAATGCATTTATTTATGCATTAAATTTGCGCATACGCATGAAACCCAAGCGGGCCGAGGGGTGGGGAGATTTCTGCAGGCGAAAAAAAACCTGCCGAGCGGCAGGTTTCAGTTGAACCTAGAGGGATTAGCGGGCGTACATGCCCCACCAGAAGACATGGCCAAGGATGATGATCTGCTCTTCCTGGATCTCCTGGAAGCTGTAGTCCTCGTCCGGGTGCTCATCGCGATTGAAGCTGCGCAGACGAATGCCGGTCGGCAGACGGTAGAGCTGTTTCACTCGCAACTGGCCGTTGTGATTGATCGCATAAAGGTCGCCATCGATGATGTCGCCAATGCCGCACTTGCCCGCGTTCACACCGACGGTGGCGCCATCGCGCAGCACCGGCAACATGCTATTGCCGCGTACTGTCACGCATTTGGCCTGGTCGAACTGCACACCGTTATGGCGCAGGCTGCGCTTGCCGAAGCGCAGGCTAGAGCGTTCGCTCTCTTCGATGACGAATCTTCCTGATCCAGCAGCCAATTCAACCTCGCGAAGAAAGGGCACCGACACCTCGTCATCATCGACGGGGGTGTCGTCGTCCCACAGGCTTATGTCCTTGAGTTCCGCATGCACGTCATCACGCCCGCCGCTGGCCGTCGCTGCGACGTCCGCGCGCCCGCGCAGCTGATCGGTGCTCACGGCGAAGTATTCGGCGATCTTCGAAATATGTTTATCCGAAGGGTCGACGATCTTCCCGCTGAGAATCCGCGAGAGAGTGGATTGAGGCACGCCGGTGCGACGGTGGAGCTCCGTGGGGGAGATCCCGTGCTGATCAAGCAGTGCTCTTAAGACGAAGGCTACGTTGCGTTTTTGCATAACGCGCATAGTGCTTGAAGTTTTTTGCGAAGACAAATGCTGTTTTGCATAAAACATGCATAAAACATGATTTCGATGAACAAACCGGCCAATCGACCGCGATGCCTGCGTCCGATTGAGCGCCCATGGTAACCTTGCGTCCATCGCGGAAACGCCCGGCCGACGCCGCGCTTTTGCCCCACACCTTTTAACGAGTTGCCCGACAATCCGATGAATAAAGCCGTCTCCGACCTGTCCTCCCACACTCCGATGATGCAACAGTACTGGCGCCTGAAGAATCAGCACCCGGATCAGCTGATGTTCTACCGCATGGGCGACTTTTACGAGATCTTCTATGAGGACGCGAAGAAGGCCGCCAAGCTGCTCGACATCACGCTGACTGCCCGCGGGCAATCGGCGGGGCAGGCGATTCCGATGTGCGGCATTCCTTATCACGCTGCAGAAGGTTATCTGGCGAAGCTGGTCAAACTCGGCGAGTCGGTGGTGATCTGTGAGCAGGTCGGCGACCCGGCCACCAGCAAAGGCCCGGTCGAGCGTCAGGTGGTGCGGATCATCACGCCGGGGACGGTCAGCGACGAAGCGTTGCTCGATGAGCGCCGCGACAACCTCATCGCAGCGGTGCTGGGTGACGAGCGCCTGTTCGGCCTGGCGGTGCTGGATATCACCAGCGGTAATTTCACCGTGCTGGAGATCAAGGGCTGGGAAAACCTGCTGGCGGAACTGGAGCGGGTCAATCCGGTTGAGCTGCTGATTCCCGATGACTGGCCGAAAGATCTGCCCGCGGAAAAACGCCGTGGCGTGCGCCGTCGTGCGCCGTGGGATTTCGAGCGCGACTCGGCGCTGAAAAGCCTTTGCCAGCAGTTTTCCACCCAGGATCTGAAAGGCTTCGGTTGCGAGAACCTGACCCTGGCCATCGGTGCGGCCGGTTGCCTGCTGGCGTATGCCAAGGAAACCCAGCGCACCGCCCTGCCCCACCTGCGCAGCCTGCGTCACGAACGTCTGGATGACACCGTGGTGCTCGACGGTGCGAGCCGGCGCAATCTGGAACTCGACACCAACCTGGCCGGCGGTCGCGACAACACCCTGCAATCGGTGGTCGATCGCTGCCAGACGGCTATGGGCAGCCGTTTGCTGACCCGCTGGCTGAACCGCCCGCTGCGCGATCTGACCGTGCTGCTGGCGCGTCAGACTTCGATCACTTGCCTGCTTGATCGCTATCGCTTTGAAAAGCTGCAACCGCAGCTCAAGGAAATCGGCGACATCGAGCGCATTCTCGCGCGGATCGGCCTGCGCAATGCGCGCCCGCGTGACCTTGCGCGTCTGCGCGATGCGCTCGGTGCACTGCCGGAACTGCAAGTGGCGATGACCGATCTGGAAGCGCCGCACCTGCAAACTCTGGCAACCATCACCAGCACTTACCCGGAACTGGCAGCATTGCTGGAAAAAGCCATCATCGATAACCCGCCCGCGGTGATCCGCGACGGCGGTGTGTTGAAAACCGGTTACGACAGTGAGCTCGACGAACTGCAATCGCTGAGTGAAAACGCCGGTCAGTTCCTGATCGATCTCGAAGCCCGGGAAAAAGCCCGTACTGGCCTGGCCAATCTGAAAGTCGGTTACAACCGCATTCACGGCTATTTCATCGAACTGCCAAGCAAGCAGGCCGAGTCGGCGCCGGCCGACTACATCCGTCGCCAGACCTTGAAAGGCGCCGAGCGCTTCATTACTCCTGAGCTGAAGGAGTTCGAAGACAAGGCACTCTCCGCCAAGAGCCGTGCGTTGGCGCGTGAAAAGATGCTCTACGAAGCCCTGCTCGAAGATCTGATCAGCCAGCTGCCACCGCTGCAGGACACCGCCGGCGCGCTGGCCGAACTGGACGTGCTGAGCAACCTCGCCGAGCGTGCACTGAACCTCGACCTGAACTGCCCGCGCTTCGTCAGCGAGCCGTGCATGCGCATTACTCAGGGCCGCCATCCGGTGGTCGAGCAAGTGCTGACCACGCCGTTCGTGGCCAACGACCTGAGCCTGGACGACAACACGCGCATGCTGGTGATTACCGGTCCGAACATGGGCGGTAAATCCACCTACATGCGCCAGACTGCGCTGATCGTGCTGCTGGCGCACATCGGCAGCTTCGTGCCGGCGGCCAGTTGCGAACTGTCGCTGGTCGACCGCATCTTCACCCGGATCGGCTCCAGCGATGACCTCGCCGGTGGTCGCTCGACGTTCATGGTCGAGATGAGTGAAACCGCCAACATTCTGCACAACGCCACCGAACGCAGCCTGGTATTGATGGACGAAGTCGGTCGCGGCACCAGCACTTTCGATGGCCTGTCGCTGGCCTGGGCTGCGGCTGAACGTCTGGCGCACCTGCGCGCTTACACGCTGTTCGCGACCCACTATTTTGAACTGACCGTGCTGCCGGAGGCCGAACCGTTGGTGGCCAACGTGCATCTCAACGCCACCGAGCACAACGAGCGCATTGTGTTCCTGCACCATGTGCTGCCCGGGCCGGCCAGCCAGAGTTACGGTCTGGCCGTGGCGCAACTGGCCGGCGTGCCGAGCGAAGTGATCGTGCGCGCCCGTGAGCATCTGAGTCGTCTGGAAGACACCGCGCTGCCCCACGAGGCGCCAAAACCGGCCGCCAAAGGCAAACCCGCAGCGCCGCAGCAAAGCGACATGTTCGCCAGCCTGCCGCACCCGGTGCTGGATGAACTGGCGAAAGTCGATCTGGACGACATGACCCCGCGCCGCGCGCTCGAAATGCTCTATGCACTGAAGAACCGGATATAAGCACTGAAGAAGCGGATATAACGCAAATCGCTTCAAGCTGTTAGAATCTCGCGCGGTTCGGGATGCTGCTGGCTCATAGCCTGGCCAGCAGGTATCGCTCCCGAACCTGGCGACCCCAACCGTGAAGGGGCAACGCTGCCGCCGCCTGAGGAGAAAATTAGAAATGACCTTCGTCGTCACCGACAACTGCATCAAGTGCAAGTACACCGACTGCGTAGAAGTGTGTCCGGTGGACTGCTTTTACGAAGGCCCGAACTTCCTGGTGATTCACCCGGACGAGTGCATCGACTGCGCGCTGTGTGAACCAGAGTGCCCTGCTGTGGCCATCTTCTCGGAAGATGAAGTCCCTGCTGGCATGGAAAACTTCATCGAGCTCAATGCTGAGCTGGCTGACATCTGGCCGAACATCACCGAGAAGAAAGAATCGTTGCCGGATGCTGAAGAGTGGGATGGCGTCAAAGGCAAGATCAAAGACCTCGAACGCTGATCTGCCCCGCGTTTGAAAGAAAAGGCCCCTTGCGGGCCTTTTTGCTTATCTGCAGGCAAAAAAAGGGGCGGTATGACCCGCCCACATTTTTTCCCTATTCCCTGTATTCCCTTTCATCGTCCTGATGAATCACGTCCTGCGATGTCCGTTCCCCTCCTCCTTGAAGGGCGTGTCTGTCCGTCGACACAACTCAAATACTAGTGAATTTCCTGAAAGGTACAATCGGCCCTGGAGGGCAGGCTTTACCGGTCACACGACTTAAATAAATGAAAATTTGCCTGTTAATCAGTGAGTTATATCACTCCGATTTGCGAAATAGCCGTCCGCCGCGGTGTAAAAATATCGAACACTTACGAAACAGTAAGCAATCACTTACAGAGTGAGACTACATCTCGCTCATCCAGCCACTTTGACCGCATCACAGTTCGCCGCATTTCTACAGGCAACAAAAAACCCCGAACCAGTCGGGGCTTTATGCCGGCGTTCGTCCAGCCGCTTATTGAAACAGCGACTCGCTCGACAACCCGTTCTTCTCAAGGATTTCACGCAGGCGTTTGAGGCCTTCCACCTGGATCTGCCGCACCCGCTCGCGGGTCAGGCCGATCTCCAGGCCCACATCTTCCAGCGTACTGCTTTCATGACCACGCAGGCCGAAGCGACGTACCACCACTTCACGCTGCTTGTCGGTCAGTTCCGAAAGCCACTGGTCGATGCTCTGCGACAGGTCATCATCCTGGAGCAGTTCGCACGGATCAGTGGGACGATCGTCGGTGAGGGTGTCCAGCAGGGTTTTATCCGAATCCGGACCCAGCGAGACGTCGACCGAAGAAACCCGCTCGTTCAGGCCAAGCATGCGCTTGACCTCGCCCACCGGTTTTTCCAGCAGGTTGGCGATTTCTTCGGGTGAAGGTTCGTGGTCGAGTTTTTGCGTCAGCTCCCGTGCAGCCCGCAGGTACACGTTGAGTTCCTTGACCACATGAATCGGCAGCCGGATGGTCCGGGTCTGATTCATGATCGCGCGTTCGATGGTCTGACGAATCCACCAGGTCGCGTAGGTCGAGAAGCGGAAGCCGCGCTCGGGATCGAACTTTTCCACCGCCCGGATCAGCCCGAGGTTGCCCTCTTCGATCAGATCCAGCAGCGACAGCCCCCGATTGACGTAACGCCGGGCAATCTTGACCACCAGCCGCAGGTTACTTTCGATCATGCGCTTGCGCCCGGCGGGATCGCCACTTTGCGACAAACGCGCAAAATGAACTTCTTCTTCCGGGGAGAGCAGAGGGGAAAAGCCGATTTCGTTGAGATACAACTGCGTGGCATCAAGTGCACGCGTGTAATCGATGTACTTATGTTGTTTGAGTGTTGCGGAGTGTTTGGATCTGGAACGAACGGAAGGTGGAGCAGCCCCTTCATCATTCGACATCGAATCCGAATCGATGCCGGTCTCCATAAGGAGAACCTCATCGTCGATGTCAAACTCCGGCACTTCTTTACTGAGAGCCATTGTTATAGTCCTTTGGTGAGTTCGACCCCAAGCTCAAGCGACGCCTTTATCCTTGGCAACGCTGGAGCCTGTCCCCTCTACGCGACGGAACAGGCTGGCTTACACATCAACGTCTGGGCAGGAACTGCAGTGGATCTACAGGTTTACCTTGGCGGCGAATCTCAAAATGCAGTTTCACCCGGTCTGTACCCGTTGACCCCATTTCGGCAATTGTCTGTCCGACCTTGACCTGCTGCCCCTCCCGAACCAACAGCCTGCGGTTATGTCCGTAGGCACTGACGTAGGTTTCGCTGTGTTTGATGATGACTAATTCGCCGTAGCCCCTTAAGCCACTCCCGGCGTAAACCACCGTCCCATCAGACGCAGCTAAAACAGGCTGTCCCAAATCTCCGGCGATATCAATGCCTTTATTCAAACTACCGTTTGAAGAGAATTTTCCAATCAGAACGCCATTAGATGGCCATCCCCAGCCGGTCGGGGCCGGGCCGGCCGGAGGCAGTGGCGCAGGTGCCGGCTTGCTTGCGACGGACGGTGCAACGCCCGTAGAACCGCGGGTTGTAGTGGTTGTAGTGCCATTTGCCTGGCGTCGGATTACCGTGGTTTTGCTCGACGAGGAAGGTGACGAACTACTGCTGCTGACCACCGCGGTCGGCGTTGAACCGCTACGCCCGTCGAAGCGAATCGTCTGACCCGGATGGATCGTATACGGCGTAGGAATATTGTTCCGGGCCGCGAGGGTTTTGTAGTCCCAGCCGTAACGAAAGGCGATCGAAAACAAGGTATCGCCTGGACGGACTACATACTGCCCGGTTGTCACGGTAGGCCGTTGCGCAACGGCATTGTTGCGATCGACCACCCGGACGTTGCTCGATTTAGTGCTGGAGCAACCGACCAGCAAAGTACTCAAGACAAGGCCAGTCACCAGGCGCTGAAAGCTCGTGTTACCCATACGCTGCGCTATGACTGTGAGACTCACCCGCCGCTCCTTTGTGGTGGCTGAAAAATGTACGAGTGCCGCATCCCGGCCCAGGTTGTCGCAAGTATAACGGGCCGGATCGGCTTTACCTTTAATGAAGCGAAATCGCTGCACGCACACGTTTGCCAATGGCCAACTCGCTGCGTTTAATTCTTCACTGCCGGTGTAAGACACAGGCGAACGAAAGGAATTCAGCACGCTTTTATAAATGCTCAGGCGAGTGGTCCGTTGAGCAATGGCACGAAACGTACTGCACCGAGAACGTGCCGGGAAAAGCCGTTTTCCTCGCGCACGATCAGCATCAGTTGCTGCACTTCGCCCGAGCCCACCGGGATCACCATGCGCCCGCCTGGCGCCAGTTGATCAAGCAGGGCTTGTGGCACATCGGTAGCCACGGCGGTGACGATAATGCCGTTATAAGGTGCCAGTGCCGGCCAGCCTTCCCAGCCATCACCCCAGCGAAACACCACGTTGCGCAGATTCAGTTCGACCAGTCGTTCCTTGGCGCGATCCTGCAGAACCTTGATGCGCTCGACCGAAAATACCCGCTCGACCAGTTGCGACAACACCGCGGTCTGGTAACCGGATCCGGTGCCGATCTCCAGCACTTTATCCAGCGGGCCCGCCTCGAGCAGCAGCTCGCTCATGCGCGCCACCATATAAGGCTGGGAAATCGTCTGGTTGTTGCCGATCGGCAGCGCTGTGTCTTCGTAGGCGCGATGGGCCAGCGCTTCGTCGACGAACAGGTGACGCGGTGTCCGACGAATGACTTCGAGCACCTTGGCGTTTGACACGCCCTCTTCATACAGGCGCTGGATCAGCCGCTCGCGGGTGCGCTGCGAGGTCATGCCGATACCGCTGCGCAACCGGTCTTCGTGTTCACGGGCCATCAGCTCAGCCCTCCAAGCCAGCCGTCAAGACTTCTGAACGCATCGTTGAAGGTGCGATCGAGCTGCAACGGAGTGATCGACACATAGCCTTGCATCACCGCATGAAAATCAGTCCCGGGACCGCCGTCTTCGGCATCACCGGCCGCAGCGATCCAGTAACCGGCCTTGCCGCGCGGATCGACCACTTTCATCGGTGCTGCCGCGCGGGCACGGTGGCCGAGTCGGGTCAGCTGAATGCCACGAATATGGTCAAGCGGCAGATTGGGAATGTTCACGTTGAGTACCGTGCGCGGTGGCAGGTCGAGGCTCGCATGGGCCTCGACGAGCTTGCGCGCGAAGTGGGCCGCTGTCGGCAAATTATCCACCTGGCGTGAAACCAGCGAAAAGGCAAACGATGGACGCTCGAGAAAGCGACCTTCGAGAGCAGCGGCCACGGTTCCGGAATACAGCACGTCGTCGCCCAGATTGGCGCCAAGGTTGATGCCCGACACGACCATGTCCGCCTCGCGCTCCAGCAAGCCGTTGAGGCCCAGGTGCACGCAGTCGGTCGGTGTGCCGTTGAGGCTGATGAAGCCGTTGGCCAGGTATTGCGGGTGCAGCGGACGGTCGAGCGTCAGCGAACTGCTGGCACCGCTTTTGTCCTGCTCGGGGGCGATAACCACGCATTCGGTGTAATCCGCCAGCGCAGCATAAAGCGCGGCGAGACCGGGTGCAGTTACCCCATCGTCGTTAGAAATCAGAATACGCATGGGCTGTCCGTCTGCCCCACCGGCACCAGATCAACGAGTTCGCGCACCAATACGGTGGCGAAGCATCCGGCCGGGAGGACGAATTCCAGTTGCAGAATGTCAGGCTGGGGATAATGCCACGTCAACCCGCCAATGGGCAGCCGCAGGATGCGCCGTTCGTGGCTCATTCCGGCATTGACCAGCCAATCGCGCAGTTCGGCTTCAGCGCCAGCGATCCCCTGCTCCAGTTCATGGACAGCCCCCGACGCCGGGGAGTCACCTTCGCCCCACTGCGGACCGGTCGGGTGCAAATCCAGAATCGCCAGGCGCGGGTCGCTGCACTCCGCTTCGCCGGCAGGAAAGAAACTGCGGCTATCGGTGAACGCGAGCAGATCGCCGACCTGGGCTTTCTGCCAGGTGCCGTCTGCCACCCGCGCTGCGAGCACCTTGTTAAAGAGAAAACTGCGCGCTGTCGACAGCAGCCGCGAACGCACGTTGCGCTGCTCCGGCAATGCCTTGCGCGCCGCCCAACCACGGGCATCGACGACATTGCCGCCGTCATGACCGAAACGCTGGGCGCCGAAATAATTCGGGATGCCCTGTTTGGCAATCAGTTGTAAACGGTGTTCAAGCGCAGCCTTGTCGCCGGCAAACCGGGTCAGACGCAGCGTGAAACCGTTGGCCGAATGCGCGCCCCGTTGCAGCTTGCGCTTGTGCCGGGTGGTCTTGAGGATTTTCAGTGTGTCGTTTTCCGCCGCTGACAGATCCGGATCGGCCTTGCCCGGCAATTGCACGCTGAACCACTGCCGGGTCAGCGCCTGACGGTCCTTGAGCCCGGCATAACTGACGGTGCGCAACGGTACGCCGGCAGCCTTGGCGATTCGCCGTGCGGCTTCTTCGGTGTTCAGACCGCGTTTTTCGACCCAGATCCACAGGTGCTCGCCGTCGGCGCTGAACGGGATATCGAGCACTTCGTCTACCTGGAAATCTTCCGCGATGGCTTTCAGGACCGCCGTGCCGAGGGGTTCGCCATAGGCGCGCGGGCCGAGCAATTGCAGGTCGTTCATGCGCGCAGCAACAAAGCAACGGAATGCACGGCGATGCCTTCTTCGCGACCGACAAAGCCAAGCTTTTCGGTGGTGGTAGCTTTGACGTTCACTTGATCGAGCTCAACTTGAAGATCCGCGGCGATCAGCGCGCGCATCGATTCGATATGCGGGGCCATTTTCGGCGCCTGAGCGACGACAGTGTTATCGACGTTGCCGACTTTCCAGCCCTTGGCGTGGATCAGACTGACCACATGACGCAGCAGCACGCGACTGTCGGCGCCCTTGAATTGCGGGTCGGTGTCAGGGAAGTGTTTACCGATATCACCCAGCGCCGCAGCGCCGAGCAAGGCATCGCTCAAGGCGTGCAGCAGGACGTCACCGTCGGAATGAGCGAGCAGCCCGAAGCCGTGTGCGATACGCACGCCGCCCAGAGTAATGAAATCGCCTTCAGCGAAACGGTGCACATCATAGCCGTGGCCAATACGCATATAAAAAACGCCCCGATTTTTGTCAGGGCGTGATTCTACCTGCTTTGTCGAACATTAGGCGCCTAGCGCGCGTGCGTGATGCTGCAAGTGGTCGTCTATAAAGCTTGAGATGAAGAAATAGCTATGGTCGTAGCCCGGTTGCAGGCGCAACTCCAACGGATGCCCCGCTTGTTTTGCCGCGTGTTGCAGGGCTTCGGGCTTAAGCTGCGTGGCGAGGAAATCATCGCGATCGCCTTGATCGACCAGCAGCGGCAGCTTTTCCTTCGCATCGGCCAGCAATGCGCAGGCGTCCCACTCTTTCCACTTCGAACGGTCTTCTCCCAGATAGTTGGTAAAAGCCTTCTGCCCCCACGGGCAATCCATCGGGTTGTTGATCGGCGAAAAGGCTGACACCGATTGATAACGCCCCGGATTGCGCAACGCACAGATCAACGCGCCGTGGCCGCCCATGGAGTGGCCGCTGATGCTGCGTTTGTCCGAGGCCGGGAAATGCGCTTCGACCAGCGCAGGCAACTCCTGCACGACGTAGTCATGCATCCGATAGTGCCGCGCCCAGGGTTGCTGCGTGGCATTCAGATAAAAACCGGCGCCGAGACCGAAGTCCCAGGCCTTGTCCGCATCGTCCGGCACATCCGGGCCGCGTGGACTGGTGTCCGGCGCGACGATAATCAAACCAAGTTCGGCGGCCATGCGCATGGCGCCGGCCTTTTGCATGAAGTTTTCATCGGTACAGGTCAGACCCGAGAGCCAGTACAGCACCGGTAATTTACCGCCCTGCTCCGCCAGCGGCGGCAGATAGACAGCAAACACCATGTCGCAATCGAGCACTTCGGAGCGATGGCGATAGCGCTTGTGCCAGCCACCGAAACTCTTCTGACAGGAAATATTTTCCAGATTCAAGGGATTCTCCCCAGCTGTAAGCTGTAAGCCGCAAGCCGCAAGTTTCAAGAAAAAGCACGAACGCCTTTACTTGCAGCTTGAAGCTTGCAGCTTGGAGCTTGGAGCTGCTGTTAGAAATGGATGACGGTACGGATGCTCTTGCCTTCATGCATCAGGTCGAAAGCCTTGTTGATATCTTCCAGGCCCATGGTGTGGGTGATGAAAGTATCCAGCGGGATCTCACCGCTCTGGGCCATGTCGACGTAGCTCGGCAATTCGGTACGACCCCGCACGCCGCCGAATGCCGAACCGCGCCAGACGCGGCCGGTCACCAGCTGGAACGGACGGGTAGCGATTTCCTGGCCGGCACCGGCGACGCCGATAATCACCGACTCGCCCCAGCCTTTATGACAGCACTCAAGGGCAGCGCGCATCAATTGCACGTTGCCGATGCACTCGAAGGAGAAGTCAACGCCGCCATCGGTCATGTCGACGATGACTTCCTGGATCGGACGATCGAAGTCTTTCGGGTTAACGCAGTCGGTGGCGCCCAGCTGTTTGGCGATCTCGAATTTGGCCGGGTTGATGTCGATGGCGATGATCCGCGCAGCCTTGGCTTTTACCGCGCCGATGACTGCCGACAGACCGATGCCGCCCAGACCGAAAATGGCCACTGTGTCACCCGGTTTGACCTTGGCGGTGTTGATTACCGCGCCGATACCGGTGGTAACGCCGCAGCCCAGCAGGCAGACCTTTTCCAGCGGCGCGTCCTTGGAGATCTTCGCCACGGAGATTTCCGGAAGCACGGTGTATTCCGAGAAAGTCGACGTGCCCATGTAATGGAAAATCGTTTCGCCCTTGTAGGAAAAACGCGAAGTCCCGTCCGGCATCAAGCCTTTGCCCTGAGTCGCTCGAATCGCCTGACACAGGTTGGTCTTGCCCGACTTGCAGAATTTGCACTGGCCGCATTCCGGGGTGTACAGCGGAATGACATGATCGCCGACCGCAACCGAGGTCACACCCTCGCCGATGGCTTCAACGATGGCGCCACCTTCGTGGCCGAGAATCGACGGAAAGATCCCTTCCGGGTCAGCACCGGACAAGGTGTAAGCGTCGGTGTGGCAAACCCCGGAAGCCACCACGCGCAGCAACACTTCACCGGCCTTCGGCATGGCGACATCGACTTCTACGATTTCCAGCGGCTTCTTGGCCTCGAAGGCAACGGCGGCGCGCGACTTGATCATGCTGACTCTCCAGTGAATCCATTGAATAAAAAACCAGACAGGCAGTGTAGTTCAGCGCCGCTTGATTAATAATCCAGGCCAAAGCAAAACATTATTGCCATACAGGGATAATCCCGATGCTGGAAAACCGCTGGGAAGGCATTGACGAGTTTGTTGCCGTGGCCGAATGCAGCCAGTTCACCGCCGCCGCTGAACGTCTCGGGGTTTCGTCTTCACATATCAGTCGACAGATCGCGCGCTTGGAAGAGCGTCTACAAACGCGCCTGCTCTATCGCAGCACGCGCCGCGTCACCTTGACCGAAGCCGGGCAGACGTTTCTGCAGCATTGCCAGCGTTTGCAGGACGGTCGCGAAGAGGCTTTACGCGCGGTCGGCGATCTGGCCAGCGAACCGAAAGGCATGCTGCGCATGACCTGCGCCGTGGCGTATGGCGAGCGTTTTATCGTGCCGCTGGTGACGCGCTTCATGGCTTTGTATCCGCAGTTGCGCGTTGATATCGAGCTGAGCAATCGTCAACTCGACCTGGTCCATGAAGGCCTGGATCTGGCGATTCGCCTCGGCCGCCTGCAGGATTCGCGGTTGGTTGCCACACGGCTAGCGCCCCGGCGCATGTACTTGTGCGCGTCACCGTCCTACCTTGAACGGTATGGTCGCCCACACAGCTTGTCGGAATTGAGCCGGCACAATTGTCTGATCGGCAGTTCGGATATCTGGCAGCTTGAGCAGAACGGCCGGGAATTTTCTCAGCGAGTGCAGGGCAACTGGCGCTGCAACAGTGGCCAGGCGGTACTGGATGCGGCGTTGCAGGGCGTGGGGTTGTGTCAGTTGCCGGATTATTACGTGCTGGAGCATTTGCACAGCGGCGCGCTGATTTCCTTGCTGGAGGCGCATCAGCCGCCAAATACGGCGGTGTGGGCGCTGTATCCGCAGCAGCGACATTTGTCGCCGAAGGTGCGCAAGTTGGTGGATTTTCTTAAGGTTGGGTTGGCTGAACGGCCGGAGTATCAAGAGTGAGTAATGCGTGGCCTGTAAATACCCTATCGCGAGCAGGCTCACTCCTACAGGGGGAACGCATTTCAAATGTAGGAGTGAGCCTGCTCGCGATGGCGGCTCAACAGGCGAAGAAGATCAGCGCCGGTTAGCCCAGCGTTGGCGCAACCACTCCAGATCTTCCGGCCGGGTCACCTTGAGGTTATCCGCCCGCCCCTCTATCAGACGCGGCTTCAATCCCGCCCACTCCATCGCCGAGGCTTCGTCAGTAATCACGGCATCCGCCACCAGGCTATCGGCCAACGCCCGATGCAACGCACCGAGGCGAAACATCTGCGGCGTGTACGCCTGCCAGATCACGCTGCGGTCGACGGTTTCAACCACACGCCCGGATTTGTCGACGCGTTTCAGCGTGTCGCGGGCAGGAACGGCAAGCAAACCGCCCACCGGATCATCCGCCAGTTCAACGAGCAACTTGTCCAGATCGTCGCGACTCAGATTGGGCCGTGCCGCATCATGCACCAGCACCCAGTCTTCATCATCGGCGCCCTGCGCATGCAGATGCAGCAAGGCGTTGAGCACCGAAGCGGAACGCTCGGCACCGCCGTCGACGCGCTGAATGCGCGGATCGCTGACGCACGCCAGGTTCGGCCAGTAAGGATCGTCAACCGCAAGACTGACCACCAGCCCCTTGAGGCTCGGGTGATCGAGGAAACAGCCGAGGCTGTGTTCGAGAATTGTGCGCCCGCCCAATTGCAGGTATTGCTTGGGACGGTCAGCGGCCATTCGGGCACCGACGCCCGCGGCAGGAATCACGGCCCAGAAGGCCGGCAAGGAATCGATCATTGAGCCAACTGGTAAAGGGTTTCACCGTCCTTGACCATGCCCAGTTCGTGACGAGCCCGTTCTTCAACGGTCTCCATGCCTTTTTTCAACTCGCTGACTTCAGCGTCCATGACGCGATTGCGCTCCAGCAAACCTTCGTTCTCGGCATGTTGGTCAGCAATCTGCTGCTTCAGCTCGGCGACCTGCGCCAGACTGCCGTTGCCCACCCACAGGCGGTACTGCAGACCGGCCAGCAGCAAGAGCAAAACGAGAAACAACCAGTAAGGACTGCGCATCGAATATCAGGTATCCAGTGAAAAAAGACCGCCACGCGAAAACTTCAAGCATCTGATAGCACGAAGCCTGGAAAGATCCAGGCTTGTGCTTTCAAGGCATCAGATTAGTGGCAAATCCATCGCTGTCACGACTTTTTCGACACAATCCGGTGTCCTTTCATCCATTTGTACTTAGCCGCGGAACTCGCTGCGACCGTTGTACTTGGCCTTGCCGTTCAATTGCTCTTCGATACGCAGCAGTTGGTTGTACTTCGATACGCGGTCGGAACGGCACAGCGAACCAGTCTTGATCTGGCCAGCCGAGGTGCCCACGGCCAGGTCGGCGATGGTGGAATCTTCGGTTTCGCCCGAACGGTGCGAGATCACGGCGGTGTAACCGGCAGCCTTGGCCATCTGAATGGCTTCCAGGGTTTCGGTCAGGGTGCCGATCTGGTTGAACTTGATCAGGATCGAGTTGGCGATCTTTTTATCGATGCCTTCCTTGAGGATCTTGGTGTTGGTCACGAACAGGTCGTCGCCTACCAGCTGGGTCTTCTCGCCGATCTTGTCGGTGAGGATCTTCCAGCCAGCCCAGTCGGACTCGTCCAGACCGTCTTCGATCGAGATGATCGGATAACGCTCGGTCAGGCCTTTGAGGTAGTCAGCGAAACCTTCAGCGGTGAACACCTGGCCTTCGCCGGACAGGTTGTACTTGCCGTCTTCGTAGAATTCGCTCGCCGCGCAGTCCAGCGCCAGGGTCACGTCGGTGCCCAGCTTGTAACCGGCGTTGGCCACTGCTTCGGAGATCACTTTCAGCGCGTCTTCGTTGGACGCCAGGTTCGGTGCGAAACCGCCTTCGTCGCCCACGGCAGTGCTCAGGCCACGGGCCTTCAGCACAGCTTTCAAGTGATGGAAAATCTCGGTGCCCATGCGCAGACCTTCCGAGAACGACTTGGCGCCGACCGGCTGCACCATGAATTCCTGGATGTCGACGTTGTTATCGGCGTGCTCGCCACCGTTGATGATGTTCATCATCGGCACCGGCATCGAGTAAACACCCGGCGTGCCATTGAGGTTGGCGATGTGTGCGTACAGCGGCAGGTCCTGATCCTGTGCAGCCGCCTTAGCCGCAGCCAGGGATACCGCGAGGATGGCGTTGGCGCCCAGGGTTGCCTTGTTTTCGGTACCGTCGAGCTTGATCATCGCGTGGTCGAGGGCTTTCTGGTCGCTTGGGTCGGTGCCCAGCAGCAGATCGCGGATCGGACCATTGATGTTGGCTACTGCCTTGAGCACGCCCTTGCCCAGGTAACGGCTCTTGTCGCCATCACGCAGCTCGAGTGCTTCACGCGAGCCAGTGGATGCACCGGACGGCGCGCAGGCGCTGCCGATGATGCCGTTGTCGAGAAGCACATCCGCTTCCACGGTGGGATTGCCACGGGAGTCGAGAACTTCACGACCTTTGATGTCGACGATTTTTGCCATTGTTGTAAACACTCCAAAGTTGACGAAAACGACGCAGCTAGAGGAAATCTTCAATCGTCGGCAAGCGAAGTACAGCGGGCAGACTTGCAGACGACAACGCTCATGCCCGAGGGCATGAGCGACAAATCGTGCGGTACTTTACCGGAGAAATGAGGGTTACGCGGTTTCTACCGTCGGAAAACTCTTCACCAGTTCGTCCAAAGCTTTGAGCTGGGCCAGGAATGGCTCCAGTTTGTCCAGACGCAAGGCGCAAGGGCCGTCGCATTTGGCGTTGTCCGGATCCGGGTGGGCTTCGAGGAACAGACCCGCCAGCGACTGGCTCATGCCGGCCTTGGCCAGATCGGTGACCTGGGCGCGGCGACCGCCAGCGGAGTCGGAACGACCGCCAGGCATTTGCAGCGAATGGGTCACGTCGAAGAATACCGGGTACTCGAACTGCTTCATGATGCCGAAGCCGAGCATGTCGACCACGAGATTGTTGTAGCCGAAGCTCGAACCACGCTCGCAGAGAATCAGTTGGTCGTTACCCGCTTCCACGCACTTGTTCAGGATGTGTTTCATTTCCTGAGGCGCGAGGAACTGGGCTTTCTTTATGTTGATCACGGCGTTGGTCCTGGCCATCGCGACAACCAGATCGGTCTGGCGCGACAGGAAGGCCGGCAGCTGAATGATGTCGCAGACTTCAGCGACGACCGCGGCCTGATCCGGCTCGTGAACGTCGGTGATGATCGGCACGCCGAAGGCTTGCTTGATGTCCTGGAAGATGCGCATGCCCTCTTCCAGGCCAGGGCCGCGATAAGAGGTCACAGAAGACCGGTTGGCCTTGTCGAAACTGGCCTTGAACACGTAAGGGATACCGAGTTTTTCGGTGACCTTCACATACTCTTCGCAAACCTGCATGGCCATGTCACGGCTTTCGAGCACGTTCATGCCGCCGAACAGCACCATGGGTTTGTCGTTGGCAATCTCGATGTCGCCGACGCGGATGATCTTCTGTGCCATCGGGGTTACGCCTTCTTCTGGTGTTGAGCCAACGCGGCTTTGACGAAACCGCTGAACAGCGGGTGGCCATCGCGTGGTGTCGAGGTGAACTCAGGGTGGAACTGGCAAGCAACGAACCACGGATGGTCAGCCGCTTCAACCACTTCAACCAGCGCCGCGTCAGCGGAGCGACCGGAAATTTTCAGGCCGGCTTCGATCAACTGTGGCAGCAGGTTGTTGTTCACTTCGTAACGGTGACGGTGACGCTCGACGATCACGTCCTTGCCGTAGCAGTCGTGGACTTTGGAGCCTGGCTCAAGCAGGCAATCCTGAGCGCCAAGACGCATGGTGCCGCCCAGATCGGACGCTTCGGTACGCACTTCCACAGCGCCGGTCGCGTCTTCCCACTCGGTGATCAGACCGACAACCGGGTGGCCGCTGGCGCGATCAAACTCGGTGGAGTTGGCGTCTTTCCAGCCCATCACGTTACGGGCGAACTCGATCACCGCCACTTGCATGCCGAGGCAGATGCCGAGGTAAGGCACCTTGTTTTCCCGAGCGTACTGAACGGCAGTGATCTTGCCTTCCACGCCGCGCAGACCGAAGCCGCCCGGTACGAGGATCGCGTCGACACCTTCGAGCAGCGCAGTGCCCTGGTTTTCGATGTCTTCGGAATCAATGTAACGCAGGTTGACCTTGGTGCGGTTGCTGATGCCGGCATGGCTCATCGCTTCGATCAGCGACTTGTAGGCATCGAGCAGTTCCATGTACTTGCCGACCATGGCGATGGTCACTTCGTGTTCCGGGTTCAGCTTGGCATCGACCACCGCGTCCCACTCGGACAGATCGGCGCTGCCGCATTGCAGACCGAAACGTTCGACGACGAAATCGTCCAGACCCTGCGAGTGCAGGATGCCCGGGATCTTGTAGATGGTGTCGGCGTCTTCCAGGGCGATCACCGCACGTTCTTCAACGTTGGTGAACTGCGCGATCTTGCGACGCGACGAGATGTCGATCGGGTGATCGGAACGGCACACCAGCACGTCTGGCTGCAGGCCGATCGAGCGCAGTTCCTTGACGGAGTGCTGGGTCGGCTTGGTCTTGGTTTCGCCGGCAGTGGCGATGTACGGCACCAGTGTCAGGTGCATCAGCATCGCGCGCTTGGCGCCGACTTCGAAACGCAGTTGACGGATCGCTTCGAGGAACGGTTGCGACTCGATGTCGCCCACGGTACCGCCGATTTCGACCATCGCCACGTCAGCGTCACCGGCACCCTTGATGATGCGGCGCTTGATTTCGTCGGTGATGTGCGGGATCACCTGGATGGTTGCACCCAGGTAGTCACCACGGCGCTCTTTGCGCAGCACGTGCTCGTAGACACGGCCGGTGGTGAAGTTGTTGTTCTGGGTCATGGTCGTGCGGATGAACCGCTCGTAGTGACCCAGGTCCAGGTCGGTCTCGGCGCCGTCATGGGTGACGAACACTTCACCGTGCTGGAACGGGCTCATGGTGCCTGGATCGACGTTGATGTACGGATCCAGCTTCAGCATGGTGACCTTAAGCCCCCGCGCCTCCAGGATAGCCGCCAATGAAGCCGAGGCAATGCCTTTCCCCAATGAAGAAACAACACCGCCCGTGACGAATATGTAGCGCGTCATGAAAAACCCTAGAAGTCTGCGTTAAAGCGGAACGAGCCGCCGGGGAAAGCGAAGGAAGGCCGAAGCCCCCGATCACCTGCATTAATCACAGTGCACCTTTCAAAAAAACCGCCGCGTTGGGACAGACCGGCAGGTGAAACACCGGTACGTTGCTCGCTACACATTTTTTGGAATCGCCCAGCAAAGACTGCTTGGTAATCGGCAACTCCTGCAATTCAGGCGAATCCACAGAAGTTGTATCAAGAAGGGAGCGTAGTCTACCGGAATGCTCCTTTCAGCTCAAACCTTGATCTTCACCGCTTGGTTGCCATTGCAATTTCCAGCCACCCTGCGCCGGGCCGTCGAGCCCCGGCAGGTTCGCCACCGCGAGCAGTTCACCGCCGCGAAACAGCAGCGGCAATCTGCCACGGACAAAACCCGGCATGCCGCGCTCATTGAGCAGGCGCTTGAGGTCACGATGGCCGCGCCCGGCGATCTGCATGACTTCCCCGCCCTGACGATAAGCAATGCGCAGCGGCCCGGATGGTGGCGCCCCATGGAACAGCACACAGCCGTTATCGGCCAAGCGTAGCGTCAACGACGGGGTCTGCCAGTCGGCGCCGATCGCTGGCGCGCGCAGCCATTGGCCACTCAGCCACCAGACCCGCCCGCCACTGCGGTGCAGTTCGCCATCGGCCAGACGCCAAATGGGTGTGGCGTCGACAGCGGCCTCGCACAGATCGCTCCAACCCGACCAATGGTCGGCATCCGGCAAGCGTGTCATCGGTTCGAGCCAATGGCTGAGGGCATTGCGCTGACGTGCCGGAGATAGCGCAGCCAGCGGCGCCAGTTCTACCGACGGTAATCCCAGCCACTCGAAATCATGCGCCGCCCTCGCCTGCGCCAGATCCATCTGGGCCAGCTCATCGAGCAAGCCCTGCGCCTCGCCAAAATGCGCAGCGCTGCGGGCCATGTTCGACTGCGCCTGTGGCCAGCGTTCGGTCAGCGCCGGCATGACTTGATGGCGTAGATAATTGCGGGAGAAATGCCGATCCTGATTCGAAGGATCTTCGATCCATGCCAGTTGATAAACGTTCGCGTAAGCCTCCAGCTCGGCCCGGGAAACCTCCAGCAACGGACGAACCAGCATCCCCTGCCCTACGGGGCGTTGCGCAGGAATGCCTGACAAACCGCGGACTCCGGCACCACGAACTAACCGAAACAACAGGGTTTCCGCCTGATCGTCACGATGTTGGCCAGTCAGCAGTACATCATTGCCCTCGGTCAGCGCATTGAACACCGCGTAACGCGCCTCCCGCGCCGCGCGCTCCAGGCTCGCCCCCGGCTGCACCTTCACTCGTTCGGTGATCAACGGCACGCCCAGCGCATCGCACACCGCCTGACAATGTTGCGGCCACGCATCGGCAGCAGCCTGAAGGCCGTGATGGATGTGGATAGCGCTGAGCGCAGGCAGGGAATGGGATTTTGCGAGACGGGCGAGCAGATGCAGGAGGACGGTGGAATCGAGGCCACCGGAGAAGGCGATGCGCCAATGAGCGGCGTCGCGCCAGGGTTCGAGGCTCAGCAATAGCCGGGACGGCAAATCAGTGGGGGACTGGCCCATTTCTGCACCTTTGCCTAAAACCCTGTGGGAGCGAGCCTGCTCGCGAATGCGGCTTAACATTCAACAGATTCGTCGACTGTCATACCGCTTTCGCGAGCAGGCTCGCTCCCACAGGAATACTGCGCGTTCGATTAGAGACCGTAGCTCATCAGTCGATCATAACGGCGCTTCAACAGCGCTTCGTTATCGAACTTCTTCAGCATCGCCAGTTGCGAGCTCAGCTCGGCACGGATCGATGCGGCAGCAGCGGCCGGGTCGCGGTGCGCGCCGCCCAGTGGCTCGCCGATCACCTTGTCGACGATGCCCAGGCCTTTCAGACGCTCGGCGGTGATGCCCATGGCTTCAGCGGCATCCGGGGCTTTTTCGGCGGTTTTCCACAGGATCGATGCGCAACCTTCCGGCGAAATCACCGCGTAGGTCGAGTACTGCAGCATGTTCAGTTGATCGCAAACGCCGATCGCCAGTGCACCACCGGAACCACCTTCACCGATGACGGTGGCGATGATCGGGGTTTTCAGGCGCGACATCACGCGCAGGTTCCAGGCAATGGCTTCGCTCTGGTTGCGCTCTTCGGCGTCGATACCCGGGTAGGCGCCCGGCGTGTCGATGAAGGTCAGGATCGGCATCTTGAAGCGTTCGGCCATTTCCATCAGACGGCAGGCCTTGCGGTAGCCTTCAGGACGCGGCATGCCGAAGTTGCGGCGAACCTTCTCGCGCACTTCACGGCCTTTCTGGTGGCCGATGATCATCACCGGCTGGTCTTCCAGACGGGCGATACCGCCGACAATCGCGGCGTCGTCGGAGAAGTGACGGTCGCCGTGCAACTCGTCGAACTCGGTGAAGATGTGCTCGATGTAATCGAGGGTGTACGGGCGTTTCGGGTGACGCGCCAGGCGTGCGATCTGCCAGCTGGTCAGCTTGCCGAAGATGTCTTCGGTGAGCGTTTTGCTCTTGTCCTGCAGGCGGGAGATCTCATCGCCGATATTCAGCGAATTGTCATTACCGACCAAGCGCAACTCTTCGATCTTGGCTTGCAGGTCGGCGATCGGCTGTTCGAAATCTAGAAAATTCGGGTTCATAGGCGTCCGTCTTGGGTCGTGTCCCAAATGAGCTTGGGCCGGCCGGTTGTCTATTCGCGCCCTACCTTAAGGGAGAGGCGCGCTAAGGTCGAGATTAAAAATCCAGGTTGCGGGCGAGCGCAGTGATGGCACTCGCCGGTCAACGGTATTGGAGGAAGACGTTGTCTCGCCCGAACTGGTCACGCAGGGCTTGAATCAACGCATCCGCCGGATCGATCCGCCAGGTCTCGCCGAACTGCAGCAAGGTCTTCGCATCCGGGCTGGTGTACTCCATGGTGATCGGGCACGCGCCGCGGTGACGCTTGAGCAGCTCACCCAGCCAGCGTAGCTGATCGCCTTTCAGATCCTGGGTCTGCAGCTTCAGGCGCAGGCTCTCGGCGAGGTTGGTGCGCGCATCTTCCATGCTCATCACCCGCTTGACCCGCAGGCGCAAGCCGCCGGAGAAGTCGTCGTTGCTGACCTCGCCTTCAACCACCACCATCGCGTCGGTCTGCAACAGCGATTGTGCGGAATGGAACGCATCGGCGAACAGCGACGCCTCGATCCGCCCGGAGCGGTCGTCGAGGGTGATGAAGCCCATCTTGTCGCCCTTTTTGTTTTTCATTACCCGCAGAGCAATGATCATTCCGGCCACAGTCTGGGTGTCGCGGGCCGGTTTCAGGTCGATGATGCGCTGACGGGCGAAACGGCGGATCTCGCCTTCGTATTCGTCGATCGGGTGACCGGTCAGGTACAGGCCCAGGGTGTCTTTTTCACCCTTGAGACGTTCTTTGAGGGTCAGTTCTTTGGCCTTGCGATGTGACGCGTAAACGTCGGCATCTTCCTCAACGAACAAGCCGCCAAACAGGTCGGCGTGCCCGGAGTCGTGGGTGCGCGCGGTCTGCTCGGCCGCCTTGATCGCCTCCTCCATCGCCGCCAGCAGCACGGCGCGGTTGCGGTCGATATTGGCCTGATAAGCCTTTTGCTCGTCGTGGAAATACGGGCCCAGACGATCCAGCGCACCGCTGCGGATCAGACCGTCGAGGGTACGTTTGTTGATGCGTTTGAGGTCGACCCGCGCGCAGAAGTCGAACAGATCCTTGAACGGGCCGGCCTGACGCGCCTCGGTGATCGCCTCAACCGGGCCTTCGCCGACGCCTTTGATCGCGCCGAGGCCATAAACGATGCGGCCGTCGTCGTTCACCGTGAACTTGAACTCCGAAGTGTTCACGTCCGGCGCGTCGAGGCGCAGCTTCATCGTGCGCACTTCCTCGATCAAGGTCACGACCTTGTCGGTGTTGTGCATGTCCGCCGAGAGTACCGCGGCCATGAACGGTGCCGGGTAATGCGCTTTCAGCCAGGCCGTCTGATACGACACCAGACCGTAAGCAGCGGAGTGGGATTTGTTGAAGCCGTAACCGGCGAACTTCTCTACCAGGTCGAAAATGTTACCGGCCAGATCGGCATCGATGCCATTGGTCGCGCAACCCTCAATGAAACCGCCGCGCTGCTTGGCCATTTCTTCGGGCTTTTTCTTACCCATGGCCCGGCGCAGCATGTCCGCACCACCGAGGGTGTAACCGGCCATGACCTGAGCGATCTGCATCACCTGTTCCTGATACAGGATGATGCCGTAAGTCGGCGCGAGGACCGGTTTGAGGCCTTCGTACTGGTAATCCGAGTGTGGGTACGCCAGTTCGGCGCGGCCGTGCTTACGGTTGATGAAGTCGTCCACCATGCCGGACTGCAACGGGCCCGGACGGAACAGTGCCACCAGTGCGATCAAGTCTTCCAGGCAGTCGGGCTTGAGCTTTTTGATCAGCTCTTTCATGCCGCGCGATTCAAGCTGGAACACCGCTGTGGTTTCGGCTTTCTGCAGCAGGCTGTAGGTCGGCTTGTCGTCGAGCGGGATAAACGCGATATCCAGCGGCGGCTCGTTGACCTTGGCGCGGTCGCGGTTGATGGTTTTCAGCGCCCAGTCGATGATCGTCAGGGTCCGCAGGCCGAGGAAGTCGAACTTCACCAGACCGGCCGCCTCCACGTCGTCCTTGTCGAACTGGGTCACCAGACCATCACCGGCCTCGTCGCAATAGATCGGCGAAAAGTCGGTCAGCTTGGTCGGGGCGATCACCACACCACCGGCGTGCTTGCCGACGTTACGCACCACGCCTTCAAGCTTGCGCGCCATCTCCCAGATTTCCGCAGCCTCTTCATCGACCTTGATGAAATCACGCAGGATCTCTTCCTGCTCGTAGGCTTTTTCCAGGGTCATGCCGACTTCAAACGGAATCATCTTCGACAGACGATCCGCCAGGCCGTAGGACTTGCCCTGCACCCGCGCCACGTCACGGACCACCGCTTTTGCGGCCATGGAACCGAAGGTAATGATCTGGCTTACAGCGTTGCGGCCATACTTTTCGGCCACGTAATCGATCACCCGGTCACGACCGTCCATGCAGAAGTCGACGTCGAAGTCGGGCATGGAAACCCGTTCCGGGTTAAGGAAACGTTCGAACAGCAGGTCATATTCCAGCGGGTCGAGGTCAGTGATCTTCTGTACGTAGGCCACCAGCGAACCGGCACCCGATCCACGGCCGGGACCCACCGGTACGCCGTTGTTCTTGGCCCACTGGATGAAGTCCATCACGATCAGGAAGTAACCGGGGAAGCCCATCTGGATGATGATATCCAGCTCGAAATTCAAGCGGTCAACGTAGACCTGACGCTTGGCTTCGTAATCTTCGGTGGTGTCTTTGGGCAGCAGCACCGCCAAGCGTTCTTCGAGACCGTCGAAAGAAACCTTGCGGAAGTATTCGTCGATGGTCATGCCATCGGGGATCGGGAAGTTGGGCAGGAAGTGCGTGCCCAGCTTGACTTCGATATTGCAGCGCTTGGCGATCTCGACGGTGTTTTCGATGGCGTCAGGAATATCGCTGAACAGCTCGAGCATTTCCTCGGCGCTTTTCAGGTATTGCTGATCGCTGTAATTCTTCGAGCGCCGCGGGTCGTCGAGGGCGCGGCCCTCACCGATGCACACGCGGGTTTCGTGGGCGGCGAAGTCTTCCTGCTTGATGAAACGCACATCGTTGGTTGCTACCAGCGGCGCACCGAGCTTGTCGGCCAGCGCCACGGCGCCGTGCAATTGCTCTTCATCGTTGGGGCGATTGGTGCGCTGGATTTCCAGATAGAAGCGGTCCGGGAACACCGCCATCCATTCACGCGCCAGCGTCTCGGCTTCGCCCGGGTTGCCGCCGATCAGCGCCATGCCGATCTCGCCCTCTTTGGCAGCCGACAACATGATCAGGCCTTCGCTGGCTTCGGCGACCCACTGGCGCTCGACAATGATCATGCCGTTGCGCTGGCCTTCAATGAAGCCGCGCGAGATCAGCTCGGTGAGGTTGCGATAGCCCTTGGCATTCATCACCAGCAGGCTGATCCGGCTCAACGGCCCGTCCGGATCCTTGTTCGACAGCCACAGGTCAGCGCCGCAGATCGGCTTGATCCCCGCGCCCATGGTGTTTTTATAGAATTTGACCAGGGAACACATGTTGTTCTGGTCGGTGACCGCGACCGCCGGCATGTTCAGGGCCGTGAGCGCCTTGACCAGCGGCTTGATCCGCACCAGCCCGTCGACCAGGGAGTATTCAGTGTGCAGGCGTAGATGAACGAATGAAGCCGGCATAGTGATCCTGTCCAGTTACATAGAGACAACGAGGCCCGGATTGTACCGGGCCTCGAATAAAACATCAGCCTTGCGCCTAAACCTGGGTCAGCACTGCCCGTGCCTCGTAAGCCAGGCGCACCGGGGCGAACGAGCGCCGGTGAATCGGGGTCGGCCCCAGACGCGACAGCGCTTCCAGATGAACGGGCGTCGGGTAGCCTTTATGGCCGCCAATGCCGTATCCCGGATAGATCAGCTCGAAAGCGGCCATTTCGCGGTCGCGGCTGACCTTGGCCAGAATCGACGCGGCAGCAATCGCCGGGACCTTGCCATCGCCCTGCACCACCGCTTCGGACCGCATCGGCAACTGCGGGCAGCGGTTGCCGTCGATCATCGCCAGTTTCGGCTGAATGTGCAGGCCGGCCACCGCGCGCTGCATGGCCAGCATGGTGGCGTGGAGAATGTTCAGCTCATCGATCTCTTCGACCTCGGCGCGGGCGATGCACCAGCTCAGGGCTTTTTCGCAGATTTCGTCGTAGAGCTTTTCACGCTTGGCTTCGGTGAGTTTCTTCGAGTCGTCCAGACCGAGTATCGGCCGGTTCGGATCGAGAATCACCGCCGCCGTCACCACCGCACCGCACAACGGGCCGCGACCGACTTCATCGACGCCGGCCACCAGTTCTTCGACTTCGGCAACGAGGGTGAAATCCAGGCCCATCTGCATGCTTGTCTTGCTCATCGTGTTTGACCGATCAGGTTGAGGACGGCATCCGCCGCCTGATTGGAGGCATCCAGGCGCAACGTGCGATGGATCTCATCAAAACCGCGGGTCTGTTCTTCGCCACCGTCGATCAACGGCGAGAGCGTCAACGCCAGCGCCTCGACTGTCGCATCATCCTGCAACAGCTCGGGCACCAGCAAGCGCTGAGCCAGCAGGTTCGGCAACGACACGTACGGGCTCTTGACCATGCGTTTGAGAATCCAGAACGTCAGCGGCGCCAAACGGTACGCCACCACCATCGGTCGTTTGTATAACAACGCTTCGAGGGTAGCGGTGCCGGAGGCGATCAACACCGCGTTGCATGCCGCCAAGGCCAGATGCGATTGACCATTGAGCAAGGTCACCGGCAAATCGCGGCCGGCGAGCAATTCTTCAAGCTGTGCGCGGCGCTCGGGATTGGCACACGGTATGACGAAGCGCAGCCCCGGACGCATGGCGCGCAAGCGTTCAGCCGTGTCGAGAAACAGCCCGCCGAGACGCGACACTTCGCCGCCGCGACTGCCCGGCATCAGCGCGACCAGCGGGCCGTCGGGCAAACCCAATTCGGCACGCGCCGCGGCACGGTCGGCTTCAAGCGGAATGGTGTCGGCCAGGGTGTGGCCGACGAACCGCACCGGCACGCCCTTCTCTTCGTAGAATTTTGCTTCGAATGGCAGCAACGTCAACATCAGGTCGCAGCCTTCGCGAATCTTCAGCACGCGCTTCTGGCGCCAGGCCCACACCGACGGGCTGACGTAATGCACGGTCTTGATCCCGGCCTGACGCAGCTTGAGTTCGATATTGAGGTTGAAGTCCGGCGCATCGATGCCGATGAACACGTCCGGCTTTTCGGCGATCAGCGTGGCGATCAGCTGCTTGCGGCGCTTTAACAGTTCGCGCAACCGGCCGAGAACTTCCACCAGGCCCATGACCGACAAGCGCTCCATGGGGAAGTAGGACTTCAGGCCTTCGGCTTGCATCAACGGACCACCGACGCCGATAAACTCGACGGCCGGGTGCTGCGCCTTGAGCGCACGCATCAGACCTGCACCGAGAATGTCACCGGAAGCTTCACCGGCCACCAGCGCAATACGCAGACTGGCCATGATCAGCGGGTGATGCCGCGAGTCGACGACAGGATGGAATCACGGAACACCGCGACTTCCGGGTACTGCGCAGCCGGTTCAGCGAGTTCGGCCAGTGCCTGCTCGACGGTCAGTCCCTGGCGATAAACGGTTTTGTAGGCGCGACGCAAGGTATGAATCGCGTCCTCGCTGAAACCACGCCGGCGCATGCCTTCGAAGTTCATGCTGCGCGCTTCGGCAGGGTTGCCGAACACGGTAACGAACGCCGGAACATCCTTGCCGATCGCGGTGCCCATGCCGGAAAAGCTGTGGGCGCCAATATGGCAATACTGGTGCACCAGGGTAAATCCGGAAAGGATCGCCCAATCATCTACATGCACGTGGCCGGCCAGCGCGGTGTTGTTGACCAGGATGCAATGGTTGCCGATGACGCTGTCGTGACCGATGTGGGCGTAGGCCATGATCAGGTTGTGATCGCCCAGCGTGGTTTCCGAGCGATCCTGCACGGTGCCACGGTGAATGGTCACGCCTTCACGGATGACGTTGTGGTCACCAATCACTAGGCGGGTTTCCTCGCCCTTGTATTTCAGATCGGGCGTGTCTTCGCCCACCGAGGAAAACTGGTAGATGCGATTGTGCTTGCCAATGCGGGTCGGGCCCTTGAGGACCACATGCGGCCCGATCACGGTACCCTCGCCGATTTCCACACCTGCGCCGATGATCGACCACGGGCCGACCTCGACGCCGTCAGCCAGGATGGCGGACGGATCGATGATTGCGCGAGGGTCAATCAAACTCATACTTTTTGTTCCGCGCAGATGATTTCTGCCGAGCACACCGGCTTGCCGTCAACCGACGCCTGGCATTCGAATTTCCAGATCTTGCGCTTGCAGCTGATGAAGGTCGCTTCGAGGATCAACTGGTCGCCCGGCTTGACTGGCTGGCGGAAGCGCAGCTTGTCGGAACCGACGAAGTAATACAGGGTGCCGTCGGCCGGTTTGACGTCGAGCATCTTGAAACCGAGGATCCCGGCAGCCTGCGCCATCGCTTCGATGATCAGCACGCCCGGCATGATCGGATGCGCAGGGAAGTGACCATTGAAGAACGGCTCGTTGATGCTGACATTCTTGTAGGCGCGAATTCGCTTGCCTTCAGTGTCCAGTTCCACCACCCGGTCCACCAGCAGGAACGGGTAACGGTGAGGCAGGTATTCGCGAATCTCGTTGATGTCCATCATTTCAGGGGGAAGCCTATGTAAAGATTGGGAGCGCGACTGACGCGCACTCCTCTAGCAAATCAAGGACGCAGTCCAGAGGCTGTGCACACTTGATATGGAAATGGTATCAGCCATCAGATGAAGCATTGCCATCAGGGGTCACTTCCCCGACGCGCTTTTCCAACTGTTTGAGCCGTCGCGCGATGTCATCGAGCTGACGGATACGGGCCGCGCTTTTGCGCCATTCGGCCGCCGGTTGCATGGCTGTGCCGGAAGAATAGGCACCCGGCTCGGTAATCGAGTGGGTCACCATGGTCATTCCGGTCAGGAAAACGTTGTCGCAAATATCGATGTGGCCGACCAGACCGACACCGCCGGCGAGCATGCAGTGCTTGCCGATTTTGGTGCTGCCGGAGATGCCCACGCAGGCGGCCATGGCAGTGTGATCACCGACCTGGACGTTGTGTGCGATCTGAATCTGGTTATCGAGCTTCACACCATTGCCGATCACGGTATCGGCCAGGGCGCCGCGGTCGATGGCGGTGTTCACGCCAATCTCGACATCGTCGCCGATGGTTACGCCACCGATCTGTGCGATCTTCTGCCAGATGCCCTTCTCGTTGGCGAAGCCGAAGCCCTCGCCACCGAGCACGGCGCCGGACTGAATCACCACACGCTTGCCGATGCGCACGTCGTGATACAGCGTCACGCGTGGAGCGAGCCAGCCGCCCTCGCCGATTTCGCTGCGGGCACCGATCACGCAATGCGCGCCCAAGGTCACTTGCGCGCCGATTCGCGCGCCAGCCTCGATCACCACAAACGGGCCGATGCTGGCGGTTGGATCAACCACTGCGTCCGCAGCGATCACCGCTGAAGGGTGGATACCCGCAGGCGCTTTTGGCTTGGGATCGAACAAATGCGAGAGACGCGCATAGGCCAGATAAGGATCCGGCACCACCAGCGCATTACCGGCAAAACCTTCAGCATCGGCTTCCTTGAGCAGCAACGCTGCCGCCTGCGAGCCCGTCAGGTATTTGCGATATTGAGGGTTTGCCAGGAAGCTCAACTGAGCTGGGCCAGCCTCTTGCAAAGTGGCTAGCCCAGTAATTTGCTTCTCGGGGTCGCCACGCAGGGTGGCGCCGAGGAACTCGGCCAACTGGCCGAGCTTGATAGTCACGGTCATGGGTTACTTCAGCTGATTCATGCGCTCGATAACCTGGCGCGTGATGTCGTACTGAGGTTTGACATCGATCACTGCGCCACGCTCGAACACCAGGTCAAAACCACCTTTCTTGATGACTTCTTCCACAGCGCTGTCCAGTTTCGGCTTCAGCTGCTTGAGCATTTCGCGGTCGGCAACGGCTTTGGCTTCGTTCAGCTCCTTGGACTGGAACTGGAAGTCACGGGCCTTTTGCTTGAATTCCAGCTCCAGACGCTCGCGCTCGCCTTGCTGCATCTTGTCGCCACCGGCCATCAGACGATCCTGAATACCTTTGGCGCTGCTTTCCAGCGTTTTCAGTTTGGTCAGTTGCGGACCGAACTTTTTCTCGGCATCCACGGCGTATTTCTTCGCCGCGTCGGATTCCAGCAGAGCCATTTGATAGTTCAGAACGGCAATTTTCATGTCGGCAAATGCCGGGCCTGCCACCAGTACGGAGGCCAGGAGAACCAATTGAGTCAACTTACGCACGATGCACTCCTACAAAATCCATTGTCGTTATCTTGGGTCAGACGCTTAGAACGTCTGGCCGAGGGAGAATTGGAACACTTGAGTTTCAGCGTCATCCGGTTTCTTGATCGGCATGGCCAACGCGAAGCTCAGAGGACCCAGTGCGGTGACCCAGGTCACACCCACACCCACGGAACTGGCCATGTTGCTCAGACTGATGTCGTTGCACTTGGTGTTGGACGACGAACCGTTAGCGTTCGTAGTGTCCTTGCACTGCGAGTCAAACACGTTACCGACATCCCAGAATACCGAAGTACGCAGGGAGCGCTGATCTTTCACGAACGGCAGCGGGAACAGGACTTCCACGCCACCCTGAATCAGGACGTTACCACCGAACGGCAGTGGATCCTGATCCGGGTCGGCGATGGTGCCCGGGTTGGTACCACGGCTCGGCGTACTGCGCGGGCCGAGGGTGCTGTCCTTGAAGCCGCGCACCGAGTTGAAACCACCAGCATAGTAGTTTTCATAGAACGGCAAGCCATCGGTCGAACCGTAACCGTCGCCGTAGCCGAGTTCGGTATGCAGACGCAGGGTGTAGTTTTCAGTGATCGGCTGGAACAACTGACCGCGGTAGTCGAGCTTGAAGAACGACAGGTCACTGCCCGGGATGGTGCTTTCCAGGGTCAGGCTCTGGGAACGACCACGGGTCGGCAGTACGCCTTTGTTCAGGGTCGACTCGGACCAGCCGGCCGACGCCTTGAAGTTCAGGTAGCTGTCACCTTCCTTTTCAACGAAATCAAAGATCTCGTCAACGGTGTAGCGACCGGTGTTGATCTTGTCCTGCTGCGCGGACAGACCGAAGGTCAGACGCGAAGTCTCGCTGATCGGATAGCCAACGTTCACACCGGCACCCAGGCTGTCTACGGCGTAGCTCGAGATATCGGCATCGAGCTCATCGTAGTCGGTGGTGCGATAGAACGCGTTGTAACCCAGGCTCACGCCATCGGCGGTCCAGTAGGGATCAACGTAGCCGAAGTTGTAGCGGCTCTGATATTCGCTACGGGTCAGGCCGATGCTGACGCGATTACCGGTACCGAGGAAGTTGTTCTGGGTGATCGAACCACCGAGGATCAGACCGGCACTCTGGGCGAAACCGACGCTGGCGGTAATCGAACCCGACGCCTGCTCTTCAACGGCGTAGTTCACATCAACCTGGTCGTCGACACCCGGAACAGCCGGGGTCTCGACGTTGACTTCCTTGAAGAAGCCCAGACGCTCAAGACGGGTCTTGGACTGGTCGATCAGGTAAGTCGAAGCCCAGCCACCTTCCATCTGACGCATTTCGCGACGCAGCACTTCGTCCTCGGACTTGGTGTTGCCGCGGAAGTTGATGCGGTTGACGTAGGCACGCTTGCCCGGATCGACCGCGAACAGGATGTCGACGGTGTGGTCGTCATCATGCGGCTGAGGCACGCCATTGACGTTGGCGAAGGTGTAACCCTCGTTACCCAGACGGCGGGTGATCAGTTCGGAGGTGGTGGTCATCAGCTTGCGCGAGAACACCTGGCCCTTCTGCACCAGCAACAGGGATTTGATCTGGTCTTCAGGGACTTTCAGGTCACCGCTGAGCTTGACGTCACGGACGGTGTACTTCTCGCCTTCGGTGACGTTGACGGTGATGTAGACGTGCTTCTTGTCCGGGGTGATCGACACCTGGGTCGAAGCGATGTCCATGTTGATATAGCCGCGGTCCAGGTAGTAGGAGCGCAGACGCTCCAGGTCACCGGACAGTTTTTCACGGGCATATTTATCATCGTTCTTGAAGAACGACAGCCAGTTGGTGGTTTTCAGTTCGAACAGGTCGGTCAGGTCTTCCTCGGGGAATACCGTATTGCCCACCACGTTGATGTGCTGAATCGCGGCAACCGTGCCTTCGTTGATCTTCACTTTCAGGCCAACACGGTTACGCGGTTGCGAAACCACTTCGGTATCGACGGTAGCCGAGTAACGACCCTGGGCGACGTACTGACGCTGCAGCTCGTTACGCACACCTTCGAGGGTGGCGCGCTGGAAGATCTCGCCTTCGGCCAGACCGGATTGCTTCAGGCCTTTCATCAGGTCTTCGGTCGAGATCGCCTTGTTGCCTTCGATCTCGATACTGGCAACCGACGGACGTTCGACGACCGTGATCACCAGTACGTTGCCTTCGCGGCCCAGCTGGATATCTTGAAAGAAACCGGTTTTGAACAGCGCACGAGTGGATTCCACCAGGCGACGATCATCCGCCTGCTCGCCGACGTTCAACGGCAAGGCACCAAAGACACTACCCGCGGAGACCCGCTGGAGGCCATTGACGCGAATATCAGAGATAGTGAAGGACTCGGCGTGAACTTCGGCGATCATCAATACGGTGAGAACCGCAGTTAGCAGCAGACGTTTCATGAAGTCCTTTCTTATTCCAACTGGCAATAAACAAACTGCCGCAAAATGCGGCAGATTCGCAATTCAGCGAAGCGTTACAGTCGACCCAGATCGTTGACCAGAGCAAGCAACATCACCCCGACCACCAAACTGATACCGATCTGTATCCCCCAACCTTGCACCCGATCCGACAAGGGGCGACCACGCACCCACTCGATCAGATAAAACAACAAATGCCCCCCATCCAGTACAGGAATGGGCAGCAAATTCAGAACCCCCAGGCTAATACTCAGATAAGCAAGGAAATTCAGGAAATCAGCGACGCCCGACTGGGCAGAAGCGCCCGCCACTTTAGCAATGGTTATCGGTCCACTCAAGTTTTTTACCGAGAGCTCGCCGAACAGCATTTTCTTCAGTGAATCGAGGGTCAGAATGCTCATGGTCCAAGTGCGACGGGCGCCCTCGCCAATTGCCGCCAACGGGCCGTAACTGACCTCGCGAATCATCTCCGGTGGCCAGTCGATTGCCTTGACACCCGCGCCCAGATAACCGCTCGGCGCCTTGCTTTCACCGCGCGCGGCCAAGGTCACCGGGACGTCGATTTGAGCATTGTCACGCTCGATGCGCAGCATGATTCTGGTATCAGGACGCGTACGAACGGTATCGACTACTTGCTGCCAGTCGTTCAATGGCTGGCCATCCAGGGCCAGCAAGCGATCACCGGTCTTCAGGCCTGCAGCCTGCGCCGGGCCTTTCGGGTCGAGCTCAGCGAGTACCGGAGGCAACGCCGGGCGCCATGGCCGAATCCCCAGAGAACGAATCGGATCCGGCTCATCGGCACCCTTGAGCCAGTTATCCAGTGCCAATACACGTGGAGAATCCGCGGTAGAGCCTTGCTCGCGCACCAGCAATTGCAAAGAGCCGCTCTCGCCAAGACGTCGCACCAACTGCAGATTGACCGCGGCCCACCCGGAAGTCGGCTCGCCATCGATGGCGACGATTTCCTCGCCTGCATTCAAACCGGCCTTGGCGGCGATACTGCCCGACTCGACCGCACCGATGACCGGGCGCACCTGCTCGCTGCCGAGCATGGCCAGCACCCAGAAAAACACCAGCGCCAAAAGAAAATTGGCCACAGGGCCGGCGGCAACAATGGCGATACGCTGACGCACGGATTTACGGTTGAACGATTGATCGAGCTGATCGACCGGGACTTCGCCTTCACGCTCGTCGAGCATTTTGACGTAGCCGCCCAGCGGGATCGCGGCAACCACGAATTCGGTGCCCTGCTTGTCATGCCAGCGCAGCAGTGGCATGCCGAAGCCTACGGAAAAGCGCAAAACCTTGACGCCACAGCGCCGCGCGACCCAGAAGTGGCCGAATTCGTGGAAGGTGACCAGCACACCCAGAGCAATCAGGGTGCCGGCAATCATATAGAGCGCGCTCATCTACTTTCTCCGCAATCCTGTTCAGTGCCGCGTGCAGCCAATGTATTGCAAATTCTATCGATCGTGACGCTTTAGCCACTGCCGCGCCAGATCACGCGCCTTGGCATCGGCAGTAAACACCGCCTCGAGATCAGCCAGGGCCACCACCGGTTCGAGGCTCAAGACCTCCTCGATGATACTCGCGATTTCCAGGTACCGGACCCGTCCGTCGAGAAACGCCTGTACCGCCACTTCGTTGGCCGCATTGAGCATCGCCGGAGCGCTGTCGCCCGCCTCGGCAGCTTGCCGCGCCAGACGCAGGCAAGGGAAGCGCCCTTCATCCGGCGCTTCGAAGTCCAGCCGTGCAATGGCGAACAGATCCAGCGGCGCTACCCCGGAATCGATACGCTCCGGCCACGCCAGCGCGCTGGCGATCGGCGTACGCATGTCGGGATTGCCCAACTGCGCCAGTACCGAGCCGTCGACGTAATCGACCAGCGAGTGGATCACGCTCTGCGGGTGGATCACTACCTCGACCTGCGCAGGCTTGGCATCGAACAACCAGCAGGCTTCGATCAGCTCGAGGCCTTTATTCATCATGCTCGCCGAATCGACGGAAATCTTGCGCCCCATCGACCAGTTCGGATGCGCGCAGGCCTGATCGGGTGAAACATGCGCCAGTTCGCTCATCGGCGTCTGTCGGAACGGACCGCCTGAGGCCGTGAGTAAAATCCGCCGTACACCGACCGCACCCAACCCACGGGCGAAATCCTGAGGCATGCACTGGAAAATCGCGTTGTGCTCGCTGTCGATCGGCAGCAACACCGAACCGCTCTTGCGCACGGCCTGCATGAACAGGGCGCCGGACATCACCAGCGCCTCTTTATTGGCCAGCAGGATTTTCTTGCCCGCTTCGACGGCCGCCAGGGTCGGACGCAATCCCGCCGCACCGACGATCGCCGCCATCACCGCATCGACTTCCGGCGCGGAGGCGATCTGACACAAGCCCTCCTCGCCCACCAGCACCTGGGTCGACAAACCGGCGGCACGCAAATCGTCCTGCAAGCTGCGCGCGGCGGCTGCTTGCGGCACCACGGCAAATTGCGGCGCGTGACGCACGCACAAGGCAAACAGCTCACTCAGACGACTGAAACCGCTCAGCGCGAAAACCTGATATCGCTCAGGATGACGGGCAATGACGTCGAGCGTGCTCAGTCCGATCGAGCCTGTCGCTCCCAGAACGGTAATCTGCTGAGGGCGACTCACGGCGCGGCCATCCACAGCAGCACGGCAAATACCGGAATCGCTGCCGTGAGGCTGTCGATACGATCAAGCACGCCACCATGACCAGGCAGCAGGTTGCTGCTGTCCTTGATGCCGGACTGGCGCTTGAACATGCTTTCGGTCAGATCGCCGACCACCGAGATGAATACGATCACGGCCGCGCCAATCAAGCCCTTGAGCAGTTCGGCGACGGTCCAGTCACGCACCAGCCCGACAATCGCGGTAATCACCAGGCTCAGCGCCAGACCACCGTACACGCCTTCCCAGCTTTTGCCCGGACTGACCTGCGGCGCCAGCTTGCGCTTGCCGAATTTGCGACCCGAGAAATAAGCGCCAATATCGGCGCCCCAGACCAGCACCATCACCGCCATGATCAGCCAGTTACCCAGCGGGTACTGCTTGATCAGCACCAGCCCTTGCCAGGCCGGCAACAACACCAGCAGGCCGATTACCAGTTTGGTCGCAGCGGTTGACCAATGCCCGCTCGAACGCGGATAAGTCAGCACCAGCCACGTGGCCACGGCCCACCAGATCACCGATGCCCCCAGCACCCAAGGGGCCAGGCCAGGCAAAACGTACATGACGAACAACATCAAGGCGACCACAGCGGCGAAGCCGACGCGGAACGATTGTGCGGTGAAGCCCGCCAGACGCGCCCATTCCCAGGCACCCAGGCTGACGACCAGCCCGATAAACAGGGCAAAACCGGCGCCCTTAAGCAGGAAAAAACCGCACAAGGCGATCGGCAGCAGGATCAGCGCAGTGATGATTCGTTGTTTAAGCATTAAACCCGGGCTCCAGCTTCGACCTGTTCGCTCGTTTTACCGAAGCGACGCTGGCGCGATGCGAAATCAGCCAGCGCATTGCGCATGGCATCGTGTTTGAAGTCCGGCCAGAACAGGTCGGAGAAATACAACTCGGCGTAGGCCAGCTGCCACAGCAGGAAATTGCTGATGCGGTGCTCGCCGCCCGTGCGGATGCACAGGTCCGGCAAAGGCAGATCGCCGGTTGCCAGGCAGGCTTGCAGCAGGTCGGGAGTGATGTCCTCCGGGCGCAGGTGCCCGGCCTGAACTTCACGAGCCAGACGCTGCGCGGCCTGTGCGATATCCCACTGACCGCCGTAGTTGGCGGCGATCTGCAGGATGAAGCGATTGGCGCCCGCCGTCATCGCCTCAGCTTCGCGCATGGCTGCCTGAAGCTCAGGATGAAAACGCGAGCGATCGCCAATGATGCGCAGGCTGATGTTGTTGTCGTTGAGGCGCTTGGCTTCACGACGCAATGCCTTGAAGAACAGATCCATCAACGCACTGACTTCGTCAGCCGGACGCTGCCAGTTTTCACTGGAAAACGCGAACAGGGTGAGCACCTCGACCTTGGCCTCGGCGCACACCTCGATCACGGCACGCACCGCATCCACGCCCGCTTTATGCCCGGCGACACCCGGCATGAAGCGTTTTTTCGCCCAGCGATTGTTGCCATCCATGATGATCGCGACATGGCGCGGCACCGCGGACGGCGCAGACTGCTTGGTCTTGTCCATTTAAAGCTCGACCCTTATACGGCCATCAGGTCTTTTTCTTTCTCATCCGTGGCCTTGGTGATCTGGGCCTCGTACTCTTTGGTCAGCTTGTCGATATCAGCGGTGGCACGACGCTCTTCGTCTTCGCTGATTTCCTTGTCCTTGACCAGCTTCTTCAGATCACCCAATGCGTCACGACGGATGTTACGTACGGCAACACGCGCGTCTTCCGCTGCGCTACGGGCCTGCTTGGTGAAGCCTTTGCGCGTCTCCTCGGTGAGGGCCGGCATCGGGATCAACAGCAATTCGCCAAGGTTGGTCGGGTTGAGGTTCAGACCGGCGCTCTGGATCGCCTTGTCAACGGCCGCGAGCATGTTGCGCTCGAAGGCTACAACCTGCAGGGTGCGCGAGTCTTTAACAGTGACGTTGGCCACGCTGCTCAGCGGGGTGTCAGCACCGTAGTAAGGCACCATGACGCTGCCCAGGATGCTCGGGTGAGCCTTGCCGGTACGAATCTGGCCGAACGCGTGAGTCAGAGACTCCAGCGATTTTTGCATGCGCTCTTTAGCGTTTTTTTGGATTTCGTTGATCATTGTTGACCTTCCTCGATCAGGGTACCTTCAGCGCCGCCATGAACGATGTTCAGCAGGGCGCCCGGTTTGTTCATGTTGAAGACGCGCAACGGCATCTTGTGATCGCGGCACAGGCAGATAGCGGTCAGGTCCATGACACCCAGCTTGCGATCCAGTACTTCATCATAAGTCAGATGATCGAACTTCTCGGCATGCGGGTCTTTGAATGGATCTGCGGTGTAAACGCCATCAACCTTGGTCGCCTTGAGCACGACATCAGCGTCGATTTCGATTGCGCGCAGGCAGGCTGCCGAATCCGTGGTGAAGAACGGGTTGCCGGTACCGGCAGCGAAGATCACCACGTCCTTGGAGTTCAGGTGGCGCATGGCTTTGCGGCGATCGTAGTGATCGGTCACGCCGACCATGGAAATGGCCGACATGACGATGGCCGAGATATTGGCACGTTCCAGCGCATCGCGCATGGCCAGAGCGTTCATCACAGTGGCCAGCATGCCCATGTGGTCGCCTGTCACCCGATCCATGCCGGCTTTGCTCAGGGCCTCACCGCGGAACAGGTTGCCACCGCCGATCACCAGACCGACCTGTACGCCGATACCGACCAACTGGCCGACTTCCAGCGCCATCCGATCCAGCACTTTTGGATCGATCCCGAACTCTTCCGAGCCCATCAGGGCCTCGCCGCTAAGCTTGAGTAGAATGCGTTTATAGCGAGCCTGATAACCACTGCCCTGCTGAGCCATTGCGAATCTCTCCTGCGGCGTATTTAAAAATTCTGTGCGAGCTGTTTACAGCTGCCGTTCACTCTAGCTTGGCGCTGCTTCAGCGCCATCGGAACATGGCTTTGTAAGTCAGTTCCAAGCGGAAACCAATAAAAAACTGGTACCCGATCTGAAAAGAGGCTGCGCGCGTGAGCGGGCAGCCTCTTTCGGCGACAGTTGAAAAACCGTCTTATTGCTTGGCGGCAGCCAGCTGGGCAGCAACTTCTTCAGCGAAGTTGTCGACCGGCTTCTCGATGCCTTCGCCTACTTTGAAGTAAGTGAAGGAAACGATTTCAGCACCGGCTTTCTTGGCCAGTTCGCCAACCTTGACTTCAGGATTCTTGACGAATGCCTGTTCGACCAGGCTTGCTTCTGCCAGGAACTTGCTGATACGGCCTTTGACCATGTTCTCAACAATGTTTTCTGGCTTGCCTTTGATCTTCTCTTCGTTCAGCTGCAGGAACACAGCTTTCTCACGCTCGATCGCTTCGTCGGAGACTTGCGAAGGCAGCAGGAATTCCGGGTTGCTTGCTGCAACGTGCATTGCGATGTCTTTGGCCAGCTCGACGTCACCGCCTTTCAGGACAACAGCAACACCGATCTTGTTACCGTGCAGGTAAGTGCCGACAACGTCACCTTCTACACGTACCAGACGACGGATGTTGACGTTCTCGCCGACTTTGGCAACCAGAGCTTCACGAGCCGATTCCTGAGCGGCGATCAGCGGAGCTGCGTCGGTCAGTTTTTCGTCGAAGGCTTTTTCTACGCTGGCAGCAACGAAGTTTTTGAAGTCGTCTTGCAGGGCCAGGAAGTCGGTCTGCGAGTTGACTTCCAGCAGCACGGCTGCCTTGTCATTCGATTTGATGGCGATTGCGCCTTCAGCGGCAACGTTGCCGGCTTTTTTCGCAGCCTTGATGGCGCCCGAAGCACGCATGTCATCAATGGCTTTTTCGATGTCGCCGTCAGCCTTTTCCAGGGCTTTCTTGCAGTCCATCATGCCTTCGCCGGTACGCTCGCGCAGTTCTTTGACCAACGCTGCAGTAATTGCTGCCATTTTCAAATTCCTCTTGGATAGGTTTTCAACCATTCCACCCGACCGAACGGGCGTTCAATTCTTCCCGAACCACCCTTGTTAGCTGCCGCACATTACAAACAGTGCCGTGGGCGCCGACAAATGGTTTTCGAGGTGGCAAAAAGGGGGCCAAGCCCCCTTTTTGCTTACTGAGTCAACGCCAGGGCGTCAATTACTCAGCTGCAGCCTGAGTTTCTTCAGCTGCGAATTCTACAGTACCGCCAGCAACGTTGTTGCGACCGCGGATTACTGCGTCAGCCATCGAACCCATGTACAGCTGGATAGCGCGGATTGCGTCATCGTTGCCTGGGATGATGTAGTCAACGCCTTCCGGGCTGCTGTTGGTATCGACAACGCCGATGACCGGGATGCCCAGCTTGTTGGCTTCGGTGATCGCGATGCGCTCGTGGTCAACGTCGATCACGAACAGTGCGTCTGGCAGACCGCCCATGTCCTTGATGCCGCCCAGCGAACGATCCAGCTTTTCCAGGTCACGGGAGCGCATCAGCGCTTCTTTCTTGGTCAGCTTGGCGAAAGTACCGTCTTCGGCTTGAACTTCAAGGTCACGCAGACGCTTGATGGAAGCACGGATGGTCTTGAAGTTGGTCAGCATGCCGCCCAACCAGCGGTGATCGACGTACGGCGAACCGCAACGTGCTGCTTCTTCAGCAACGATCTTGCCAGCGGAACGCTTGGTGCCGACGAACAGAATCTTGTTTTTGCCCTGGGCCAGACGCTCTACGAAAGTCAGAGCTTCGTTGAACATTGGCAGGGTTTTTTCAAGGTTGATGATGTGAATCTTGTTGCGCGCGCCGAAAATGTACTTGCCCATTTTCGGGTTCCAGTAACGGGTCTGGTGACCGAAGTGCACACCGGCCTTCAGCATATCGCGCATATTGACTTGGGACATGATAGTTCCTTGATAAGTCGGGTTTGGCCTCCACGTATCCCAATGACCAACCAATGGCATCAAGCCAAGGGCACCCAGGTCATCGTGTCGACACGTGTGTGGATTTAAGCCTTTCGGGGCATCCCCGGAAAGCGGCGCATTTTATACCACAGGGTGCGCAGAAACGGAACCCGAAATCTGTATTCGCACCGGGGACATGGACGCAGCCCCCTTGGAATCGCTCCAAGGTGCACCATTGTATAGAGAGAAGCGATGCATGCCGGCGCTGAATTGCGCCGTGCGTCTGTTAGAATCGCGTTTTTCAGGTGGCTCCTTCCACACCGCCACCCTGTTCGTATCCGCAAGCGCCGCCGAGCGCAGAGAGAGCCTGTATGACCGTCAACCTCAAAACCCCCGAGGACATCGCTGGCATGCGTGTCGCCGGCAAACTGGCCGCCGATGTGCTGGAAATGATTGCCGAACATGTCAAACCGGGCGTGACCACCGATCAGTTGAACCAGATCTGCCACGACTACATCGTCAACGTGCAGCAAGCGATTCCCGCCCCGCTCAATTACAAGGGCTACCCGAAGTCGATCTGCACCTCGATCAATCATGTGGTGTGCCACGGCATCCCGAATGACAAACCGTTGAAAAACGGCGACACCCTGAACATCGACGTCACCGTGATCAAGGACGGCTATCACGGCGACACCAGCCGTATGTTTCATGTCGGCGAAGTGCCGGTGTGGGCCGAGCGCCTGTCGCAGATCACCCAGGAATGCATGTACAAGGCGATCGAGATCGTCAAACCCGGCTGCCGCCTTGGCGACATCGGCGAAGTGATCCAGAAGCACGCCGAGAAGAACGGCTTCTCGGTGGTTCGCGAGTTCTGCGGTCACGGTATCGGCAAGGTGTTCCACGAAGAGCCGCAGATCCTGCACTACGGCCGCGCCGGCACCGGCATGGAACTGAAGGCCGGCATGACTTTCACCATCGAGCCGATGATCAACCAGGGCAAGGCCGACACCAAAGTACTAGGCGACGGCTGGACCGCGATCACCAAAGACCGCAAGCTCTCGGCGCAGTGGGAACACACGCTGCTGGTGACCGATACCGGCTACGAAATCTTCACCTTGCGCAGCGATGACACCATCCCGCGCGTTTCGGCCTGATCAAATAAACGCGCCCAGCCCCATATAAAGGAAAGCCAATCGATGCCGCAGGTGGATCCCGAACTCTTCGACCGCGGCCAGTTCCAGGCTGAACTGGCCCTCAAAGCGAGTCCTATCGCGGCGTTCAAGAAGGCGATCCGCCAGGCCCGCGAGGTCCTCGACACGCGTTTTCGCAACGGCCGCGACATTCGCCGTCTGATCGAAGACCGTGCCTGGTTCGTCGATAACATCCTGCAAAAGGCCTGGGAGCAGTTCGACTGGAGCGAAGACGCTGACATCGCGCTGGTCGCCGTCGGCGGCTACGGTCGCGGTGAACTGCATCCGTACTCCGACATCGATTTGCTGATCCTGCTCGACAGCGCCGACCACGAAATTTTCCGCGACTCCATCGAGCGTTTTCTCACCTTGCTGTGGGACATCGGTCTGGAAGTCGGGCAGAGCGTGCGTTCGGTTGACGAATGCGCCGAAGAGGCTCGCGCCGATCTGACCGTGGTCACCAATCTGATGGAGAGCCGCACGATCTGTGGCCCCGAGCGCCTGCGCCAGCGCATGCTCGACGTCACCAGCACCGCCCACATGTGGCCGGCCAAGGAGTTCTTCCTGGCCAAGCGTGCCGAACAAAAGGCTCGCCACCACAAGTACAACGACACCGAATACAACCTTGAACCCAACGTCAAAGGCTCGCCCGGCGGTCTGCGCGACATCCAGACGATTCTCTGGGTGGCCCGGCGTCAGTACGGCACCCTGAACCTGCGCGCCCTCGCCGGCGAAGGTTTCCTGGTCGAGAGCGAAAACGCCCTGCTCGCCTCCTCCCAGGAATTTCTCTGGAAAGTGCGTTACGCCCTGCACATGCTAGCCGGCCGTTCCGAGGACCGCTTGCTGTTCGATCACCAGCGAACCATCGCCGGCCTGCTCGGATTTGAAGGCGACGACGCCAAGCAGGCGGTCGAGAACTTCATGCAGCAGTACTTCCGCACGGTCATGAGCATTGCTCAGCTCAGCGATTTGATCATCCAGCACTTCGAAGAAGTCATCCTCGCCCCGGAAGACGAAGCGCCGCCGCAGCCGATCAACTCGCGCTTTCAGCTGCACGACGGCTATATCGAGGCGCGCAACGACAACGTGTTCCGCCGCACGCCGTTCGCCATGCTGGAAATTTTCGTGCTGATGGCCCAGCAGCCGGAAATCAAGGGCGTGCGCGCTGACACCATTCGTCTGCTGCGCGAAAACCGCCACCTGATCGACGACAACTTCCGCAACGATATTCGCAACACCAGCCTGTTCATCGAGCTGTTCAAGTGCAAGATCGGCATCCACCGCAACCTGCGCCGGATGAACCGTTACGGCATTCTTGGCCGTTATCTGCCGGAATTCGGTTTTATCGTCGGGCAGATGCAGCACGACCTGTTCCACATCTATACAGTCGATGCGCACACGCTGAACCTGATCAAACACCTGCGTAAACTGCAGTACACCCAGGTGTCGGAGAAATTCCCGCTGGCCGCCAAGTTGATGGCCAAACTGCCCAAGCCCGAGCTGATCTACATGGTGGGCCTGTACCACGACATTGGTAAAGGTCGGCATGGCGACCACTCGGAAATCGGCGCGGTCGATGCCGAGGCGTTCTGCCAGCGTCACCAGTTGCCGGTGTGGGACAGCCGCCTGATCGTCTGGCTGGTACAGAACCACCTGGTGATGTCGACCACCGCGCAGCGCAAGGACTTGTCCGATCCGCAAGTGATCCATGATTTTGCCTTGGCCGTCGGCGATGAAACCCGTCTCGACTATCTCTATGTCCTGACGGTGGCGGATATCAACGCAACCAACCCGACGCTGTGGAACTCCTGGCGCGCCAGCCTGCTGCGCCAGCTCTACACCGAGACCAAACGCGCCCTGCGCCGTGGTCTGGAAAATCCGGTGGATCGCGAAGAACAGATCCGCCAGACGCAAAGCGCTGCGCTGGATATCCTGGTCCGCGGCGGCACCGACCCGGACGATGTCGAGCAGTTGTGGGCGCAATTGGGCGATGATTATTTCCTGCGCCACACCGCGGGCGACGTGGCCTGGCACAGCGATGCGATCCTGCAGCAGCCGGTCGATGGCGGGCCGCTGGTGCTGATCAAGGAAACCACCCAGCGCGAGTTCGAAGGCGGCACGCAGATCTTCATTTATGCTCCCGATCAGCATGACTTTTTCGCGGTGACCGTGGCGGCCATGGACCAGTTGAACCTGAACATTCACGACGCCCGCGTCATCACCTCCAGCAGCCAGTTCACCCTCGACACCTACATCGTGCTCGACAACGAAGGTGAGTCGATCGGCGACAACCCGACGCGGGTCAAGCAGATCCGCGAAGGCCTGACCGAAGCCCTGCGTGACCCCGATGACTACCCGACAATCATTCAGCGCCGCGTGCCGCGCCAGCTCAAGCATTTCGCTTTTGCGCCGCAGGTGACGATTCACAACGATGCGCAGCGCCCGGTGACGGTACTCGAACTGACGGCGCCCGATCGCCCCGGCCTGTTGGCGCGGATCGGCGGGATTTTCCTCGAGTTCGACCTGTCGCTGCAGAACGCCAAGATTGCGACCCTGGGCGAGCGCGTGGAAGACGTGTTCTTTATCACCGACGCGCACAATCAGCCGCTGTCCGACCCGCTGCTGTGCAGCCGCTTGCAGGATGCGATCGTCGAGCAGTTGAGCGTCAATCAGGAACCGGATATCAAGCTGTCCCGAATCAGTATCTGAACCCATCCATTACCCCGGTGGGAAGGAACGCTCCGACTTCAGCCTGTTAACCGAAACCCTTGTAGGAGTGAGCCTGCTCGCGATGGCGATGCACCGGCTTGCATAAATATTGAATGTGAGGCCCTCATCGCGAGCAGGCTCACTCCTACAGGTTTGGTGAACGGCTCAGTTCTGGAGTCTTGCCCCACATTGACCGAGGCCCCCATGAACAACGCTCTGAACCAGCTCCAGCCGTACCCGTTCGAAAAGCTTCGTGCCCTGCTCGGCACCGTGACGCCGAACCCCGACAAGCGCCCGATCGCCCTGTCGATCGGCGAGCCGAAACACCGTTCGCCGAGTTTTGTCGCCGAAGCACTGGCCAACAGTCTCGACCAAATGGCGGTGTACCCGACCACCCTCGGTATCCCGGCCCTGCGTGAAGCCATCGCCGGTTGGTGCGAGCGGCGTTTCGGCGTACCGAACGGCTGGATCGATCCGGCGCGCAATGTGTTGCCGGTCAACGGCACCCGTGAAGCGCTGTTCGCGTTCACCCAGACCGTGGTCAACCGTGGTGACGATGCGCTGGTGGTCAGCCCAAATCCGTTCTATCAGATCTACGAAGGCGCGGCGTTTCTTGCCGGGGCCAAGCCGCATTACCTGCCGTGCCTCGACGAGAATGGCTTCAACCCGGACTTCGATGCGGTTTCCCCGGACATCTGGAAGCGCTGCCAGATTCTCTTTCTGTGCTCGCCGGGTAATCCGACCGGCGCGTTGATCCCGGTTGAAACCCTGAAAAAGCTGATTGCGCTGGCCGACCAGTACGACTTCGTGATCGCCGCCGACGAGTGCTACAGCGAACTGTATTTCGACGAACAAACCCCGCCGCCAGGTTTGCTCACGGCCTGCGTTGAACTGGGCCGCCAGGACTTCAAGCGTTGCGTGGTGTTCCACAGCCTGTCCAAGCGCTCCAACCTGCCGGGCCTGCGCTCCGGTTTCGTCGCCGGTGACGCCGATATCCTCAAAGGCTTCCTGCTGTATCGCACCTACCACGGCTGCGCGATGCCGGTGCAAACGCAACTGGCCAGCGTGGCCGCGTGGAACGATGAAGTTCACGTACGCGCAAACCGCGCTCTATACCGCGAGAAGTTCGATGCTGTGCTGGCAATCCTCAGCCCGGTGATGGATGTGCAACGCCCGGACGGCAGCTTTTACCTGTGGCCGAACGTGCAAGGCGACGACGCAGCGTTCTGCCGTGATCTGTTTGAGCAGGAGCACGTGACCGTGGTGCCAGGTTCGTACCTTTCCCGCGAAGTCGACGGGGTCAATCCGGGCGCGGGCCGGGTGCGTATGGCGCTGGTTGCGCCGCTGGCCGAATGTGTTGAAGCGGCGGAGCGCATTCGCGCGTTCGTCACCCGCCAGCAATAACCGGCCAATGCCCGCACCGGAGCTTCTGGTGCGGGCAATGCGCCTGTTATTTCACCTGCCCCAGATTGGCCTCGCTCAAGTCCAGTTCGCCAAGCACTTCTCTAAGGACGTCATCACCGATCTGGTGATGGCGGCTCAGGCTGTACAGCTCCAGACGCTGCGCCCGCAGCGCTTTCAACCGTAAGCGCCGCTCGAGCAGATCCATCTGGAAGGCCAATGCCTGGGCTTCCGCCGAATCATTGAAGACGTCGAGTTGATGGCGATATTCGGACATGATCCGCGCCTTCAGTTCGGCCGCCAGTGCCGCTTGAGCGGCGTCCTGGGGAACGGCCTCCTCGGTCTCGAGTGCATGAATCGCCGCCTCGGCGGTTTTGCGCCAGGCGTCGCGCACCTCCTGACGGCGTTTGTCGTCGGGGCTCTTTTCGATACCGCGCAGCAGCAGCGGCAAAGCGATGCACGCCGAGACCAGCGACAGCAGAATCACCCCGGCAGCGATGAAAATCAGCAGATCACGCTCGGGAAACGCCTGCGCGCCGATCAGCATCGGCACCGACATCACCCCCGCCAGCGTCACCGCCCCGCGCACGCCGCCAACCGTCAGCAACCAACAGGAGCGCGCGGTCGGTACTTGCGTCAGCTCGCCTTTGCCGCGCAAACGTCGCAGCAATACCGACAAGCGCCAGATGCTCTGCACCCAGACAAAGCGCAGCAACACCAGTGCGAGAAAGATCGCCACCACATCAAGGCAACGATAAAGAAGCGTTGGCCACAAGGTCGGCTCGTGGCTGACCACGGCTTTGATGATGTCCGGCAATTGCAGGCCGAGCAGCAGGAAGATCAAACCTTAGTTTGCTTTTCATCAGCTTGTAAACCAAATGATTTAGTTTACTATCCAAAAAATGTAAACGTATGGGGAGTGAAGTATGAAAGATTTGGTCATAGCGCGGTGGCGGGATTCAAGCCCAAAGGACTTTGGGTTGGCCTTGGCTTTTGGGGGAGCGGTGCGACCAAATCCATCCCATGCGAGCGGTGCAGATGTTCGGTTAGAGGATATCAATGGGCTGCCGTCGGGCGAGGCTTACCTTGACTGAGCCTCTCGATGACCAGCTAAAAACCCCTGATGAGACGGGCGGCCAGAGCACCTCCTCGCTAGCAACTGAATACGGCGGTGCGACCCCCAAGGAAATGACCGGAGGCCTTGCAGTCGAGGCGGGAGCGCGCCCGGAAGAAGGCGGCCAAGACGAAGCGAGCGTCATATCGGAACTGCCGATCAGAGCAGTAAATGCATCCAACGGAGTATCTGTATTCTGCAGCTACATGAATCATCCGAGCTGGGATCCAACGACAAACATATGCCTCAGCTTTCACTACATCATGGTGAAGTGTGCACCCAGCAGAGTTTCAGCATGGGCGTATCAACTGCGCCTGGCAATCGTTTACTTCCTCGACTTCATGTCTCTATACAACGCCAAACATGCTATACCACTGCAAATCCGCCATATCAAAGACATTACACCTAGTCTATTTAAAAAATTTGCACAGCACCTGAATAAGATCGGGAAAGGGGCAATTCACGCCTCGAAACTAAAGTCTTGCATCCTAATCGCAGCTAGAGAAACCGGTGTCATCCCAAGCCTCAATTTACCAAATCTGAAAATCGATCGTAATTCCGACACCGAACCTTTATCCGAAGACGGGGTAGCAACGCTAACCAAAGCAACACAGGAGATCGTCGAGTCTCTTCGTGAAATGGTCTCGAGAAGATACGAAATTGATAAAGCAGTTCCCTACACACTCGAAGAGCTACGAGATCATTGGATAGTGCGTCTAACCAAGCTGGACATATTTACCTGGTATAAACATCGGCTTTTGAGCAACATGCCGATTGTAAAAGCTCAGCTAATGGCGCGACTAGATAAATGCGCGGATCCCGAAATATTTACACTTTCCAAAAATCCTGATTTTTTAGCGCTATTCGCGGAATTATACAAGAATTCAGGAGTAGAAGTCGTTGTTCCTCCTGATTACGATCCTCACCCCGGCAGCGGCAAAGGATGGTGGAACACCAAACTGAATCCGCATCGCGTGGTCAAAACGTTAATCGTACACGGCTATCCGCTAAAATCCAGCCGGGAAAGTCTTGCGATCGATTACAGCAGCGCCATACTGTTTAATTATGAAAATCTTGATGACGCTGTGAAAATGATAATTCACAAGTTATCACATGTTCGCGCAAAATATAACAATAAGTGGGGTGACACAGAGGGAATGATGCTTTCCATGGATGAACACATGGAGCTTTACTACCCAAACTCCAAAGACATCGCCGGCCTAGTATTATTCATGATGCTTCAAGCTGGCTGGAACAAAGAGACTGTAGTTGATATTGACAAAAACAACTTCCTACACGGTCTCACCTCTGCAATTGAAGAAAATATTAAATTGATCTTTGCAGAGAAAAACAGAGGCCAAGGCGCAAACGTACCTTATTTTGCTCCCAAACAGATGTTATCAACGTCGGACAGTGATAACCCGTACTCAACTTATAACTTGATATTGTTATCCAAGGAAATCTCAGCTCCGCTTGCCGCCTATGTCGAGCATTTAATAGATCCTCTAAGAAACAAGCCTGTTAACAGTATGTATGCGTTTCTGAGGCCCTTGAATGCTTGGGCTCGCGCAGAAGGCCAAGCGGTAGGCGCGATAGATTACGGTGGTGATTTTGCTTTTGCAGTCAATCAACTTTTGTCTTTACACGAAGTCATTGAAAATGGCGCTAGAATTACCAGCGCGAGCAATCTAACAGGTAGGCTTCGGGCGACATGGCTTTACTATAACGCGGATCATACCCCATACGCATTCCTGTCACAAATGATGGGGCACGAATCACGTGATACTACAGATGAGTCTTATGATAACTCACCAGTTGCACGCGCCAAGCGTACAAAGCGCCTTCGTTCAGCACTGGAACGGATAGTCGAATTACTTCGAGCCAGAAAATTCCAAGGTTTGTTGTGTAAGCAGGCAAGCCAAATAGCCAACTCAGACTTGAGCATAATCCACCTCCCTTATTTTGAAAAGGCGCTGTGGGCTTGCAGTGATCGTCATAAACCAGATTGGCCTGGAGCAGTGAAGTTAGAGGAGGGTGTCAAATGTGTAGCACTGGAGCACTGTATTTTTTGCAGTAAACTACGAATTCTGGAAGACTCCCTTCCCTTTTTGATCGAGCGACTTTCCCATATTGAAGAACTTCTTCGTGACAGGGCATATACCGAGTTTGGATCACAACTCGAGGCGGAGCAGGAAGAGATTGAGGTCATCCTAGAAAACTGGAACGATGACGATGCAGTTCAGGAAGCAATACGTTATCGTGCAGCGAACTCCCCTCTTTTGCCCCGAGAAATGCGTGATCTAAAACTGATCTTCAAAACTGGTGACCTGAATGAATAACATAGAATACGCACAGTCTCTCGTGGATGAGTTTGAACTTGACTTACTTGATGCAGCCGAACAAGAGCTAGAAAGTCTTCTGCTTGAGACAGAACATAGCTCTCAGGTGCATCGAAGTGAGCTACTCGACAAGCTTTCCTCAAGTGGAGGAAACTTTCCTGTTACCCCATCATCCTACTATCTGGATACAGCTTGGAAGCTTGATACTCATCGCTTCTCTGACGTAATCTCCATCCGATTCGAGCACGTAGTTCCCGGTGCGAATGAACTTAAAAGGGCGCTATCATTCTATCTGCTCCCTGAAAACTCCCTGATGCATGGCATAAACAGCAATAAGTCAACGCTTACGTACTGTAACGACTTCACTGCTCTTGAGAAATACCTCTTCATAGACACCCATCTTGAGGTCAATACAGCACACCTTGAACTCATAAGCTCCAAGCTCATCAACGAAGCGCTTGACAGGGCAAAGAACTCGAATATCCCATTTCAATATTTCGGGCTGTATCGAATCCTGAAACTTTGGATAATCGTTTCTGAAAATGGACTGATCCCTGAAGAGCTCCGAATCAACATCCCCCTGAACAAGATGGAAAGCCCTGAGCGCAAAGCGGACATGATGAATGTCTTTAAGGGAACATATCAGACCTGGGTTTCTTTTTCAGAGAACGAACTGGCAGACCTGATGGAATACGCCCTTTTTTGGATTGAAAAAGCGGCACCAAAACTTGCGCTCCTGGAACCACATATTGATGCAGTTCTTAAAGCAAATCCGAATGGAAAGATTACTCGATCAAAAGTTGACGAAGAGCTTGAGAAGAAGTTTCGCGTAGTGGTGGAAGGCCGTACGGTTATGGAGCTAAATCGTACAAAAACGAGCCATCAGCGGGCAGGAAATAACTGGTTATATACTTGGAAAACCAACTGGTACACCGCACTCGATCATGTCAGAAATGCCGTATTCATAATGATTGCCTTAATTAGCGGGGCACGGGCTTCCGAGCTGGCTCCGTTAAGTATTAACGACATTACCAACGATAATGCAGAAGGCACAGGGAATTTCTGGTTACGCATTGTGCGATTCAAAACCGCGAATGACCCTAACTACAACGGTGAAATCGAACACCTACCTTTACCGGATTTTATTGCTCAAAGTGCCATAGCGTACAGTAAACTTCGCAACATAGGTCGTAAAAGTCAGCGGCATTGGCTGTTTCGCAGTAATGCAAGCAAGAGAATGCCTAATGAAATTCAGCAGTTTACCCCGCAAATCCTTGATCACGTTGTCGCTCAGCTTCGCGAAGAACTACCCATCGAGCGTTTGCACGTTCACAGATTTCGAAAAACCATTGCGGAAATTTTGATCAACCAGGACGAACGTAATATCGACTTGATCCGAGCACTTTTCGGCCATAAAACTTTCAAGATGACGATGCAATATATTGCGCGCAACCCGGCCATGGTTAGGACAGTGGCGATGACGATAGAGCACTCTTTTACCGAAGAGCTCAAAGAAATTATTGCCGCCATCCGTGAAGGTTCGTATTCCGGTCAAACAGCGATTCGAATATCAGAGCAAATGGCGGCGAAGCCCGACGATTTTGAAGGCCGACGTATCCCGCTTTCAGTTTTCGATTACGTGTCCAACCTCCTGGCGGGCGGAAAACCACTATTCATCAAACGGACGGCTGTCGGTACCTATTGCGTGACTGCTGAGCAGTTTCGTCAAGACAACCTCCCTCCATGCATCAAAGGTCGTGATTTCGGCGACGCTATTCCGAAGCCTGATCCATCCAACTGCCATTATGAATGCAGAAAAATCGTAGTTGTAGGCAAGGCGCGAACCGCACTAACGGACAATATCAAATTCTACCAAAGGATTCTGGATAACGATGCTGTCACACTGCCTGATCGCACCAGGAATGAAATTATTCGCAAAATTAAATCATACCGATTTCACTTGGACAATCTGACGCTGAGCACTTTCCATACCCACCACCCTGATTTTGATGATACGCAACACCAGAGCATGGAAAAACAGGGTACTCTCATTTCGCTGGCTGAGGTTTGATATGAGCTCAAAAACCCGCAACCGCCTGATTAAAATCATAGTAGATCATCACTATTCAGCTGCAGGAAAAAAACTGCACGTTGGCAAAATTGCAGATGAGGCAGGAATAAGCCGTCAATCGTTACAAAGATACTACAGCGACTTAGTAGACTATATAAAAGGCAATAGAAACATCGATGATCTGTTGCCTGGCCACGAACCTAGTGCTGTGACGCAACTTCTTCTAAACGCTCAGAAACGCGCCACCGACCTAGAGTTAAGCCTGAAAAATATTGAAAAAAAACACGAAGCAGAACTGATTGCTGTTCGCGAACGCTACATGACCTCGCTAATGCAGGGTGATCTTATTAGCTTTGACAACAGCAATATTAACGTCACCCTTGAAAAACAAAACAGTCTCATCAGCAGCTATACAGCACAGATAAATGAGCTCAAAGCACGACTAACTAATTCTACGATTAAAAAAACCGAAAACGATTTAACATTGTTGAATGGATCCAGGATCATATTCGACCTTGATCTAAAATCAGCGACCGCCACCTACAAAAAAAACAAAGACTACAAATCGTATTCGGAATCCAAGCAAGAAAAAATCCAGCGTCAGCTTGAAAAGCTCAACGACCTTGCCGGCAGAAGCATTCACCTAATTATATTCATTGATAGATTTTTGTGCGACCTTCCTTACTTCCTAGAAAGACTTCCTCCAAACACATCAGACGAAATAGTCTTGAGACTTCCAATATTCGATACTGCAGATCTCAAGAACCACCTTCGAAAGGTACCAAAAAGTTTTCAAACATCTATATATGTTCCTGAATGCAGGACTATTGCCGATGCCGTTGCGCAGCGAAAGTTTCGAGCATCAAGCACTCCTTTAGAAGAGCTTGCACATGCTGAAAAAGCTGATTACGTGCACCTTTCCAAGGGTGTGGATCGTGTCGTTTATTTCAGCGTGGATAATGGAAAATAGCATGATCATCATCATGAAAAAATATGTTTCCTATCTTAATCCAGAATCCAACAGAGAAGTATCACACTTCATTCTAATTCACGAAACCACAAAGCATAGCACTTTATTAAGCCATGCAAATCTATTCTTACAATCTCAAACTAGGCAATCAAAAAAAACTTCATCCAGGTACGCTAGCATAATATCGATGTTTTATAGGTACCTTTCTACTCTTGAGGAATTCCAAGGTTTCTCCCCTAGCGAGTACCATTTCCATGTGCAAAATAAAAATGTGAAGCGGTGGCAGACTTCCCGTGAGATCAAGCGTAAGTCTAAAGAGTCTATACGACCGTCCTCCAAGACTATTTTTGATGAAGCTAAGCTATTGATGAATTATTTTCGCTGGCTGACTGAAAATAACTTTTACACTGGCGTCAACGTTCTATTGAAAAACTGGATCCCTCCGTTCAAGAGTGCGAGATACCAGGAATATGTCTCCTACAAAGCGATCAGAGTATTCGATTCAACCAGCATTCGCGTCTTGGACAAAGAAAACCGCCAGGCGTCTATAAGTGACCAACTGATCACTCCATATGAAATCAAACAACTGATGGAGAGCTACTCAGATCCGGTTTACGCGGCGCTATTTCATTTTGCATTAGACACCGCAATGCGCCCCATGGACTTATGTCGCTTCCCCTACTTCGGCAATGGTGACAACAGTCATATCATGCCGTATTCCTCAATGACATTTGAGGAATCGACCGTTAACTACGCAGTAAGCAATAGCAAAGGCAACAAATCCAGAGACATCCTCATTCACAGAGACGCCCTGCAGGCATTGGAAGAAAACTATATCAAACCCTACTATGCAGAGCGTGCCAAAAAATATCGTAAGCGCTACGGCACCAAACCTCCGCTTTCGATTTTATTTCTCAACAAGGATGGTCGTCCTGTCACACCCGATACTATTTCAGGTCGTACAGTTGCAGCCAAGAAAAAAGCGATGGCTAACAATAGCAACCTAAGGAAGAATATTCGATTCTACGACAGCCGAAACTGGTGGCCGACCCAATATATTATTAGATCATTCGCAGACGACTTATTGAAATCCAATGAAATACTGTTTAACTATGCTATCGCTCAAGTTTTGCAAAGGCAAATGGGACACACGTTTTTGAAGACCACATTTGATCACTACATAGGCATGGCACGAGTCATCCTATCGATGCATCAAGGCCGTAAGATGGAGATTTTCAACGCCTCTGATTTCTCCGCTACAGCGTTTATGAGCGCATTCAAAGGCAAAGGGCTCGATACTTGAATTTCGGCTGTCCCGACCTTGAGCGTTCGGTAGCCATCATAGTTCAGTTGCCGTGGCATGCCCATGTCGGGACGGCTGTCGTTAACCAAGCCCCGTCTTCGACATGTTTTGGCCCTCCGGGCTTCCATCCTCATGCCTGCGCGCTCCGCTTGCATGGCAAAGCTGGGCGTGACCCAACCGTCTAGGCTCTAGACATAACGCAGAACATAAACACAGGCATTGATCTGAATGTTAGATGGCTTCCTTTACCAAGCGCTCGCCGAGCAATATCAGCTTGGAAATGTAATCGGGATCGTCAGATGTTTTGGGAACGTGCGAGTCGCTATTGATTCGTCGGAGCTGAATGACTACTTCATGTGCAATACGCTGAGCGTCCTTTGCCCCCCACCACTGGGCAAGCCCAGCTGCAATAAGCGAGGCATCGCTCCCTTCGCGGCCTACTGTCATCAGGAGGTTCGTCGTTAGCTTCAAATGTGCATCGAAGCTAGCAAGCAAATATTGAACGTTCCCGAGATCGGCGCTCTCGTTTGAGCGAAGAATAAAATCGCTCAGATGAGTGATATCCCATGCAGCGTTTCTCACCCCAGCGATCGCCGCGATGCGATCAGCAGACCTGCTGTTCTTGAACACATTCTTGCGAGCAGGCGAATGAGTACCCAGATACACACACGCGAGCATCAGAGCTGGCCCCGCGAATACAAGACTCGTACTCATCCAATCTAGAAGACGAAGCATCTTGTCGACTTGCTTACCTGGGGCGAGGTCTAATTCCAGAATTTTGAGCGCGGTGATGTAATTTCGATTCCAGCGTTTCAATGGGAGTTCTAAATTGAGGTGCGGTGCCTCCACCGGGGTATAGGTTCGGGAAACACGATTTGTCCTATCGAGCGCTACGTTCAGCATATCCTGTGGAGGGGCATTGTCAGCCGCCCTGAACCAACCAAGCTCATCCGCTGCGCTGGTGTTACCACATCGGTGAGCCAGCTCATGGAAGGAAACACCAGGTTCAAAATCGATATTTAGAAGCTGAGCAAATCCTAGCAGTGCGGCTGAAAGCTTGAGCTGCTTGTCGTTGGTCGTTTCTTTGCCTTTAGCTAATTGCGCGATACGCGAGGCTACGTTTCGATCCGGCAGTACGACCGTCTGGACGCCCTGATCTCGCGCGTAAAAGTACACGGCAGGCTCATATATGCCTGCGTCGGGAGGTAGGTATCCAGGCGTAAGCAAGCTTGCTGCTCTCAGCATCTCACTCGCCTCAATAAGATCATCCACCGGAAAGTCAATCGGTAGCATCCATTCTGTCTTTTTAGGTTTCGCTTTCAATCCGGCCTACCTAGGTAATCGAACCACAACCACAGAGCTTTTGAGTTACAGACTATCATCAGCAGAGCACCTGCTCGGATAATCGCCTGTCCACGCAAACCTAAAGGATGCTCATTGCTAATAGCGCAATGCTGAATTGTTCTGTTGGGTACGAAAACCAAAAACCGCACAGATCGCATTCCGACATCATTTTGATATGCTGCCCTGAATTTTCTGAGAGGGAATGCAGATGCGTCGATTTATATGCATAGCGCTTATGGCAGGGATGCTGGCTGGCTGTGGCGAGCCGAAGCTGGACGGTAGCTCACAACAGGCTTTCAAAGACTCTGCGGCGAAGGTTGCTGCGAGCTTGCCTGAGGACAAGCGCAAGCAGTTCGCATCTGATGTGATGGTGCTTGCATTTCAGGGGCTCGATATTTCTCAGGTTTTACAGGGCAAGAAAAATGCTGAAGGTGTCTCCGCAGACATGCTTGCAGCCCTCAACGGAAAGACTGCTAAGCAGGTTGCCGATGAAGCAAACCGAGTACGAACAGAACGTGCGGAGCGAGAACGGCAACAGGCCTTGACGGAAATCCAGGAACTGGTCGAAAAGCAAAAAAAATCCGAAGCTGCAAAAACAGAATTAGCCCGCTTTCAGGTTTCAAAGTCTCGCTTTTATCAAAGGGCCAAAGAGTATGGCCTTGGTAACCAACCTATCATCGAAATAACGGTGAATAACGGGACTGCCAGCGCCGTGTCACGGGCGTATTTCAAAGGCACCATAGCCTCTCCTGGACGCTCAGTGCCTTGGCTTGTCGAAACGTTCAATTACTCAATCAGCGGTGGTTTGGAACCAGGCGAATCTCAATCCTGGAGTCTCGCACCTAATCAATTCTCGGACTGGGGCAAGGTCGAACCACCAAAGGACGCCGTCTTCACCGTTACCGTCGAACGGCTTGATGGTGCTGATGATAAGCCTTTATTCGACGCAGGCTCATTCACCGAGCGTGATGCAACGAGGCTAACCGCACTCCAAACAAAATACGCTCAGTAACGTGGTGCAAGCCTTTAGCTGACTCGTGGTTGAGTTGAATTTCATCGGGCGAGCCGCCCCAGGCGGCTACCCATGCCATTCGCTACTAACGATCACTAAACATCTCTGCGATGTCGTATGGCTTTCTCTATACGCAAGCGGCCAGCGTGAGCAAGCTTCGTGACACCTGCTTCCTTGGCGACGGCGTAAATTAGCGCTTCAGCCTCATGCCCTTTGCTTTCCATCTCCCCTACGAGCGCAGATAGCTCCTGAAGGCAAATTTCGCTGAGGCTGCGCGTAGAGTCATCATCACCAGGGCGGCGAAATGAAGTTGCGTCTGACTGCAAATGAATCGGCCAAAAGAAGGTACCAAGCTCCTCCTCGTGAGATCTGAAATGCGCGAGAGCAACTTGATCCACGCGATCCCGGATACGTGCTCCAGTGCGTACCCAGCCGTGTGCCCTGGCAATACGCCTCGCTAGAACTGTATTCAAAATTGGGCCTTCTTCGTTCACGACGTGCGCGATCATGCTCTGCAGAAGCGGCGTGTACTCTGTTTCAAAGAAGAGGTCTGGGTTCACATTGTCTACAGCCTGGGCAGGATCTGTTTCTCGATAAACTGGATAGCTCACGGGCTCGTAAGCCACGTACTTGTTCGTGTCCTCTATATCAGCCGCTCTCGCATACTTCAGTTCTGGCATGCTCAGCGCAGGATCATTGGCAACGGGAGTACCCTCCTCGCCTAATACTACTTGGCCGACCTGCTCAGCTATTTCGATCACCTCGGCTACTGCTGCGTCAGCCTTGAGCCGTTCAGCTTCCTCAACCGCATCAATTTCCGCCTGTTTCGCACGCGAAGCCTCCAACAGCGCAGTGAGCTTCTGATGAACCTTGTCTGCCGTCCCTACAGCATCGATCCACCAATCGGTCGACCAAATTCTGACGATTTCCCAGCCCAACCCGCGCAACACAAATTCACGAAGTTTGTCTCTGTCTCGAGCAGTAGCGCTGCGGTGGTAAGTAGCGCCATCGCATTCGACGCCCGCGAGAAATCGACCAGGTGCGTCGGGGTGAACTACACCCAGGTCAATTCGAAACGACGATACGCCGATCTGTGTGTGGACTTGCCATCCCTTCTTGGACAGAGCGGCAGCGACTGCTTTCTCGAAGGGGCTATCGAAGCCTCCAACACTCCCAAAATCTGCTTCCACCAGAGCACGAGGGCCACGCTCGGCAAATTCAAGGAAGTGCTTCAGGTCTCGTACGCCCTCATTCTTGGTTCGGGAGAGATCCATATGTTCAGGACGCGTAGTGGAGAACACCACAAGCTCTTGACGCGCTCGAGTTATCGCCACGTTCAAACGACGCTCGCCACCCTGCTCGTTCATCGGGCCGAAGCTCATCGATGTGTGGCCTGCTGCATCCTTACCGAACGTGATGGAGAAATAGATGATGTCTCGTTCATCACCTTGAACGCTCTCCAGGTTTTTGACGAAAACGGGCTCCAGTAGCGACTCCGAGAAATAGCTATCCAACGACGGATCCTTCCTGCACGCCTCATCGAGTAAATCTTCAATCAGCTTTTGTTGTTCGCTGTTGAAGGTAACCACTCCTACGGTATGTCCCGACTGCCTGAACTTCGGCGACCTCAGACGGGCAACGAGATGCGCGACGAGTGCCTGGGCCTCAATGCGATTTGTTCGCGATCCACCCCTATCGTACACACCTGCGACAGGATGAAGCGTGACAGCTTTATCCGCAGTGAATGGCGACGGAAAGGTAACCAGCTCAGACTGGTAATAGCGTTGGTTCGAGAACGCGATGAGACTTTCATGGCGGCTACGATAGTGCCAATTGAGCTTTCGAGTCGGGAGGTTGGCACTGATGCACTCATCCAGAATGCTTTCCAGATCAGCTTCGGTGTCCTCATCGTCAGATCCAGACTCTGCGCGCCCGAAAAAGGATGTTGGTGGTAGCTGTTTGGGGTCACCAACCATGACAACCTGACGCCCACGAGCCATCGCGCCAATCGCATCCCAGACAGGAATTTGAGAGGCCTCATCAAAAATCACCAAGTCGAACGGAGTAGTACCTGATGGCAGATACTGAGCAATCGACAGCGGACTCATCAACAAACAAGGGGTGAGTTTTGTCAGCGCACCCGGTGCCTGACTCATCAGCTCCCTCAACGGCATATGCCTGGTTTTTTTACTCATCTCGTGACGCAGTAAACCCCACTCAGAAGAGCGACTTACGCTTTCCTGGCTAGGAAGCTCTGAACACAGGCGCGCCCGTAACCAGTCACGAGTCAACGAAGTGAATTTATCATCCAGGGCTCGGAAATCACGGATGCGCTGTTCGTGTTCGGCGCTGACGAACGTTCGAATTACCGCTTCGTTATCGACGGTCGCATTCAACCACCACCGTGCGTAGTTCACTTCAAGCACTCGACGCACATTGCCGAGAGTAATTGCTCCTTTCTCCATAGCTTCCACAATCGGAGCCAGGCCAACCGCAAAAGCCTCATCACGGATTTTACGCCAAGCGCACCAAGCTCTCAGACGAGGCTCAGACACGATCATCAACTCACAATTTTTCCTCAACTCATCAAGAGACAGCTCTGAATTTATGGCTACTGCCTGCTCAGTGAACTGACCCACAGCAGTCAAATGTGCTGACCGGATTTCCAACTGTTGAAGTTTTTCACGGAGGGCGATCCCAGACTGGTGGATAGCGCCCTCAGGTTCCAGCAGAGCGTTACCCTCTCCGAGCAGCACACTCAATGGCCCCTTAAACCCTGCGATTTGCTCGGGATTTTGGGCTAGCTTGGCCAAGGCGACCGCAATTTGACCTTGGAACAGCACTGCCTGGCGTGCGTCATCCACCTTTGTCTTCAGGTCATTCCAAAAGGGCACAATTTCACGAAGATCAGCAAGGTCAGCCAACTCTCGCTCAAGAATGCCGCGCTTCTTGAGTAGGATGTAGTCATCTTTCAGAGTTTGGCCACAACGCCCCTCCTCCACATGAGGATGGTCATCGGTTAGGCGACCACGCACTTCTATTTCTCGACGCTCAGCCTGAAACTGCAATGCCGCCGTAAGTAATTCGCACTCTGTAGCAAGCCCTCTCCACAGGCCGGAGGTATGACCACCAAGCTCATCGAATTTAGCCAAATCACTGTCGAGACGAACAATAGCGCGCATGCGCGAGAGCTGGGCCTTCAGAGCCTCGCCTAAATGCCCCTGTTCAACGACATCAAATCCTTCGTCGTGCCACTCAGAGTTGTTCATCTGATTCGCCAAGGCGAACTGAAGGGTTAGGGAGCTGGTTAGGTGGCTAGGATTAGATTTAGATCCGTTCCAAACGTCTCCGCACTGGGCTCCAGGCTGGAGTTCGTCAATGAGTTTCCGCTGACCACGAATCTCAATCCAAGTCGAAAGATCCTTTGCAACATCAGCCTCTCCAGCTACTGCCTGAACTGCGGCGAGGGTGGCAGTAACACGACGCTTGCCCAGCCAAGATTTAGGCCAAATGGCCTCATCAGCTTTTACCCACTCCTGGTGAAGTTGTTCAACATCGAGCGTTTCGACCGCGTCGGTGTAGGTTGCCGAAAGCTGATCTGTCAGCTCCTTGATTTTTGCAAACTTGGCGAGTCCATCTTGGATCGTCTCGATCACGGCAGAAGGCCAAGCAGGACTCAGGGAATCTAATGTCGCCCTTCGCTGTTGCAAAAGATCCATTGCACTCTTGGCTTCTCCCACAACCCGAGTCGGCCAGATCTGCGACAAACTGCTTGTCAGACCACGGTGCTCCTCAATCCAATTACACCCATCGGTTAAACGCTGCGCGATCGATCGGGCGCTCGGCAGCAAGGCGAAGCGCCAGTCATGGCCGGCGGCAGTCGGAAGCACCAAAGATAGAGCTGACAATCCTTGAAGAGACGGAGGTGTATGAGGAACTACTGGCAACCCTGCAAACTCAATAAATCCGTCAACAGCTTTTTGGGCATCAAGAACCGCAGGCAGAACATCACGAGAAGCCTGCACAAACTGTTGCGTCCAATGGGGCGACCATTCCGACTGCCCGATTCCAGAAAGTGAATGCTTGCCTAGGTGTTCATACCCCACTTCTTGAGCGTTGACCTCTAGGCGGTCACCAATCTCGCGAATTTCCAGCATTGCCTTCTGGTCATGGATTTCAGGAGATATCCAACTCAATGGAGCTACCGGCTCGTCATTACCGGAGGTGACCGTACCGATCGCATCAAACACGGTGTACCCATTGCGATACCGGTTGTGCAATCGCTCAACGTAGATATTCAAACTATCTCTGATAGAAGCGAGCCTCTGCGCCTCAACCTCCCAAGCTTGCGTGTCAATCTCTCCCTTGGCCTCCCAAGCTGATTGCAGTTGGGCTAGTACGTCCGCTTTGCGCGCTTTGCTGGAGTGAATCTCGAGACAGAACTCTCCGAGACCGATCTCACGGAGCCGCCTGTAGACAACGTCCAGGGCAGCGATCTTCTCGGAGACAAACAATACGCGTCGACCCTGAGCTATTGACTGGGCGATCATATTAGAAATTGTCTGGCTTTTACCGGTACCGGGCGGGCCGATAAGCACGAAATCTTTTCCCTTGGACGCAGCCATCACGGCGGCGAGCTGGGAGGAGTCTGACGGCAACGGGCAGAAAACATCTGCTGGGCCGTATTCACGATCAAGGGATCTGGCATCCGGGAAAGGCGTATCAGATGCAAATGAATCCCTTGGGGTGTCGAGAAGATGCTGGACGACTGGGCTCTGCCGCAAGTGGCTAGCGTTTTCTGACAGGTCTTTCCACATTAGGTACTTGGCAAACGAGAACATGGCTAGGGTTACTTCTTCAGATAACTCCCATCCTGAAATGTCTTTAATAGCGTGACCTACTCGCCGCCATATCCCGACAATATCCAACCCCGATTCATCTCGAGGAAGCTCACTTTCCAATGTCCCTAAGCCTAACTGGAAATCCTGCCGAAGCATTTCGATGAGAGTTGGATTGAAGCAAGGCTCCTCATCATGGAGCACAATTGAAAAACCTGAACGTGCACTTTTACGCTCAAGGCTGACAGGGATGAGCAACAGAGGTGCGCTGTATTTCTGTCCCCCTTTGTCTTCGCGCGTCCACCTCAAAAAGCCAACAGCGAGAAACAATGTGTTAGCTCCGCCCTCTTGCAAAGCGGTACGAGCGCCGCGATAGAGTTCGGTCAAGCGCGCATCCATCTCGCGAGAAGTTAGAGCGACAAAAACCTCTCGACGCTTCAGCGCATCCTCAGCGTGACGCCGGCGAACATCCTCACGCTCACGCTGCTCATAAATTTCTTTCTCACGCGGGTCTGCCCCATCCATGAGGTCTGGGCGGGTCAAAAGCTTCAGAGACTGCCCGCTGGCGAGAATATCTTCGAGTGCTCCAGGATCCGGCGCCTCAAGCTTGAGGGCTCTCTTGCCATATTTGAAATTGAGCAGGTTGTTACGCAGCGAGAGATCAAGCAGCTTGCGCTGCCATCGCTCCAACCTATCTTTTGGATTGAGCTTAGCGATGTCTTCGATTTCGATATTCACCATTTCGTCGGGAATATCGTCACCATCATCAATTAGAAGAAAAGGCGCCTCGCTCGAGTCGCCTGTTACAACCCGGGCAATCTGAGCCTCGGAGCTGGCCAAGGGCTTGATACGTTGAAGTCGAGCACGTCGAACATCAAGCAGCATCTCGAACTCGGCCTCGGCATCCTCGTCGATCTGCTTGGCGCCACGTTCGACTGCATATCCAAACGACGGGATTGATGGCTGAGTAAGCAACGTAGTTTCAAACAGAGCCAGCTCTTTGAGCTTTACCCTTTTACGAACTGTCGTGACATCGTCGATGAGTGTAGTGGTGAACTCTTCAGGCTTCAGCCAAACCCCTGCATACGCATGGCCTTTAGTGAACACGATGACTGGGTTGAGGCCGATCTGCTCCAACGCTGCACACAGGAATAGGGTCAAATCCATACAGGTTGCTAGGCCAGAATCGGCAATCTGGCTAGGGCTTCGCACTTTCTGACCGAACTGTTCGAAACTGGCCGGCGGCAATGAGTAGTCCAGCTTCATCCGAGCAACAGCACCCCACGCGGCTGAAGCAAGATGCCATGCTCGCTTAGGGCCACCGGCGTAACCATCCAGTGCAGGAGACTTTTCGCTCAAACGAAGCAACTCGGCAGCCTGCTTGAGAACACGCTCTACCGCTGGATCGTTTGGTTGAACGAACGCAGCCGTCATTTCCGGGATATGACGCAATCCACCCCACTGGTTCCGAGGTAGCAGCTCAACGACCTGCTCCAGCTGCGCAATAACTTTGCGCCCTCCTTCAGCCTCTTTGCAATCGGCTTCCAGGACGAAGAGGAACGTAGACATTTCCGCTTCAGTCAACCTGCTGAGCAGGGGGCCCATCCAGCACAAGATCGAGACCAGGAAGGGCTCGAAACGACTCCGCCGCAATCTCTTCAATGCGCCAGCTCTTCCGCTTCAACACTTCGGGCGAGGATGTCAGAGTCAACGTAGCATTGAGATAGCGCTCGCCAGTTTCATTGGCGAGACGCAGCTCATGGATCACTGGGATTGCGTTCTGGAAGTCTGCCAGGTTGAGCTTTGACACCAGCGTAGCGAGGATCTTGAGCTCTTTCAGCTTCGGTTCTGCTGGTAAGGTGACATGCTGAACGAGTTCGTCCATGCGCAAACATCCTTGTCTCAGTGCCCATGGGGGTGCAGGCGAATGCCAGGTCAAGGGAGCCCCGATTGAGCTAATGGCGCGATGATAGCGCGTCTCGTCAGCCGCGTAATGAGCCTTTGGTCACCCGTGCATGTTGCGCACACTCACTAATAAACAGGATGTGAACTAGCGAGCCTGAGTCGTCGTCAGTGTGCGGGGATAATGAGTTTATCGATATACCGCAGGTATCGTCGCAGCTGATACCGCGAGTGACTTCTCACGTGACGAGGCATATCTGACACTTTTAGCTTGAATCCATGTTGAATGCTGGCAGATCGGAAACAAAATCAAGTATTTTAAGGACGTACATGTCGCTCAAATCAGCATTTGCTTCTGTACTAAAAACAACTCGCTCCATTCGAGGGCTCTCCCAGAAAAATCTTGCGGAGGTAAGCAGCCGCACGTACATCTCAAAATTGGAGCGGGGGCAGTGCAGCCCGACTCTAGAGATGATGACAGCCCTGAGCGCACCACTTAATTTAAGCCCCTTGACCTTGATAGCGATGACGATAGGGGCTGCGACCGGACAATCCATCAAATCACTCGTGAGCCAAGTAGAAAAGGAGCTTGCCGAGCTACATGGGGACACACTGGAGAACCTCCATCTGAATTCACCGAAGGAGCAGTACCGGTCTCAGCAAAGCGTACGGAGCCAGCAGTCCATAAAATCGGCTCAACAAGGTGAGTTCCAATTTTCGGACTGAGCCACTTATCGGGGGGCAATCTGGAGCTCTCAAAGATAGACCGTCGGAAACCGAGCCTTGGCACAAACACCGACCTCTCGGCCCTTCGGACTTCCATCCTGCGCGCCATGCTTATCCAGCCGCGTGGTTACCTACCTAAGGCTGAGCTAGATCCAAAGCTGAATGGGTTCCACCCCTTCAAATGTTCAAGCTTCAAAAAAACAGGGCAGGCGTTCACCAAAGCAGTTGCATTATTTGAAGCTCAGTGGTGCTTGGTTGACGGCAGTAAGCGATAAATATCGCTGGTATCCTGGCGCCCCACGAACACTTCCAAGGGCTTCAATCGAAAGTGGGGATCAGATCTGCTGCTTTGTAGAGGGCGTCCAGCCAAAAGCCGTCTTGTGGCGGCAAAAATAAGGGCCCCGCAGGGCCCCATTTGAATTCAAATCATTTTACCGTGCCAACCAGCTCTCGACTGTGTCAGCCCCGTACTCCGCTTTCCATTCTTTCAGGAGCTTGTGATTGCCGCCTTTGGTCTCAACAATCTCACCAGAGTGCGGATTCTTATAAACCTTTACTGTGCGAGCCCTTCGGGTGCCTCTGGTCTCAGCGACAACAGGAGCGCGGCGGCTTGACGACTGTGGGTCGAGGATCGCGACGATGTTGCGCAGGCTGAAGCCATATTCACCCAGCAGATTGCGAAGCTTCTGTTCAAATTCAATTTCCCGCTTTAGACCATCGTCGTTTTTGAGCGATTCAAGCTCTGCCAGCTGCGCTGCGAGTTGTTGTTCGAGAGCACGAAATTCGGCAAGACGGGACATGTGACACCTCAGGCATTTAAGTGATGGCAGTATAGTCAGTGGTTTAGGCAGGTGAACAGGCCGGGCCGCGCGGCCATTTAGTTCTCTTGCCCTTGTGCAACACGGTGGATCTGAAGGTGGAGCATTTCGCGCTCCAACTCATCGAGAAATTTGTCCCAGTCAGCAGCGAATAACCCATCCGTCAACCTTGTTGATCCGACTGATGCCTGACGGAAACGCTCCCTCAATGGCTGGGGAATATCGAGTTCTAGCACGACATTGATACCGGAATGATGATATGCAACCGGGACAAACTCGCGAATGCCGCAAACCCACATCTTGCAACCATTTTAATGGCCAAATAATACCAAAAAGCCAGTTAGCGCCTACGCTCAGCAATTCCTCCGTGAGATGAGCGCACCATGACGAAGATTGAGGTAGAGCCGGTAGTCGCTGACGATTTCGAGACATGGCTGAATTCGCGTCACAAGTGGCTGCAAACAGCAGCTCGAATGATCATCGACCTGAAGCGGCAGCTGAACCAGGATGAAGTTAAATCGCTAGCTAGGCTTTGCAAGCTCGAAGCTAAGGATGAAGCTGATCCGGGATTTCTGACGGTAACCCCTGGCACTTTATCGCAGGCCGCCAATAGACCTTTGCTTCGAATCGAAGAAATCCTAGATGTGCATGGATTGAACGCGATCAAGGCCGGTGCCAATCTGCCATTCGGCAAAAGCAATCTCTCGGTGATCTACGGCCAGAATGGAACCGGCAAGAGCGGTTTTGCAAGGCTGCTAAAGGAAATTTGCGGATCACGATCCAAGGACGATATACGAGGAAATGTCTTTGATCCGACGCCTACGCCCTGCCGTGCTCATTTCAAGGTATCCATTGACGGTAAGCCGGCGGATGTTCACTGGGACGTTCCAAGCGGGCCTCATAAGGCTCTACGACATGCACAGGTGTTCGATAGCAAGGCTGCCCAGCAGTACATGACCAGGACTGAAGCATGCTATGAGCCCAGCCGGATGAAGTTTGTATCCGCGCTGATCGTCATAGCGGACGCTGTTAGCGCAGAGCTTTCAAGAGAGAAGGCACTACTCAGCAAATCGTTACCCGCCATCCCAGAAACTCTAAGTCACACCCCCGAAGCAAAATGGCTTCAGGGTCTGAAGAGCGCGACCACGACCGCGAGTATCGATAAGGAGTGTCTATACACGGATCTGCTTGATCGGGAGCGCATCGAGAAGGAGGCCCTACTCGCAGAGAAAGACATTGCAGGCCGGCTGCTGAGCATTAACAAAGAAAAAACAGCGCTGAAGAGTATTGAAACAGCAACGTCGACTCTTCAACAGGGATTGAACGATGCGACGGCAGGTACGCTAGAAACCCTGAAAAACGCCGCTGTTAAGGCCAGGAATTCGAGTGAAGAAGCGGCGGCAGCGATTTTCGGTAAAGCCGAGCTCGACGGTGTTGGCTCTGCGACCTGGCAGGATATGTGGGAGCACGCACGCGCATACTCCAACGGCACGGCCTACACAGAATCCCAGTTTCCCAATATCGCGGCTGACTCACGCTGCGTGCTTTGCCACCAAAGCCTTGATGAGGATGCCAAAGTCCGGCTGTCAGGGTTTGAAAAGTTCGTCACTGATGGCCTCGAGACAGCTGCCAAGAAGGCTGAAAAGAGCTTTACTGATCAAAAAAACTTGGTGCCAACTCTTCCAGGGCAAGCCGACTGGATCGTTCACATGTCCACTCTTGGCTTTGAGGAAGCCGATGCGATCACTTGGCTGGGCATGCTCAAAGCGAGGCGCGATCAAATCGTGTTGGGAAGTCCTGTCGGCACCTTGCCAGCTTTCGACTGGAAGGGCATCAGCGAGGCGGTTACAACCAAGTCAGCAGACTTGATTGCCGAAGAAGGGAGCCTTTCATCCCTGCTGAAGGATGAGCATCGTCAAGCAATGCATGAACGAGTTCAGCACCTTCAAGCCAAGCAGTGGCTCTCACAAAACAAGACCTCTATTAGCGCCGAAAGGGCTAGGCTGATAGCAGTCGCAGCAATAGACAAAGCCTCACGCTCAGCGGCCACCAATGCCCTGACTACCAAGAAAAACGACTTGGCCAAAACTGAACTGGATGCTGGCTACCAAGCTCGATTCATCGAAGAATTGAAGCTACTGGGCGGCCACCGCATTCCAATAGCGCCCCTAAGTAAATCGGGTGGCAAAGGCAAGATCACCTTTGGTTTGAGCCTCGTGGGCGCGCACAGCCCCCATGGCTTGGAATATATCTTGAGCGAGGGTGAAACCAGGATCGCCGCACTCGCAGCGTTCCTTGCGGACACGACAGGATCAAACCAGTTAGCTCCGTTCATTTTCGATGACCCGATATCTTCACTCGACCAAGACTTTGAAGAGAAGGTTGTCGAACGTCTCGTGTCTTTGTCACAGATCAGGCAGGTCATCATATTCACCCACCGACTTTCTCTTGTAGCTCAAGTAGAAGCTGTTACCAAGAAATGGGAGCAGACTCCAGGGATGCCCTCAATTAAACCGACACTCACGTCACTTCAAAGGATGGCGAAGACTGCTGGTATCGTCGCCACTGCGAGCGCTCGAGACCTGAGACCAGAAAGTGCTGTCCGTGGGTTGATCGACAATACGATTACGCGGTTGAAAAAACACCAGGAGAAGGCGGAAGTCGAAGCTTATGAGTCGCTCGCCAAGAGCGCTTGCAGTGACTTCAGGATCATCGTCGAGAAGACGATTGAGTACATTTTGCTGGCGGACGTCGTAGGCCGCTTCAGACGTGCAATCAACACTCAAGGCAAGCTACACAAGGTCGCCAAGGTAACAAATGACGACTGCGTATTCATTGATGACTTGATGACCCGCTACTCGGTGTATGAGCATGCTCAGTCTGAGGAGATGCCCAGCAGCGCTCTTGAGCTGGATGTCTTTGAAGCCGATGTAACGGCCTTGCAACGCTGGATCACCGAGTTTGGGGCTCGAGCCGCTTGATGTTCTGAATAGGGGTCAGAATCGATTTGAAACCTCGGATTCTGACCTCTGCAGATACGTTCGCTGCTTTTTTGCCGTCATGGTCGACGGATTTAATTGCCAGCGCACAACCCTCCTCATCACTTGATCTAGTGATATAGAAAGAGCATCTTATTTTTTGACAGGGCAGTTTCTAGCGTCGTGATTTCTTCCGTTACAGATGCTGCAACGACGAGCCTCAGGACAAGTTTGCGCGTTGTGCCCAGATTTGTTGCAAACAGAGCAGCGACTAACATTGGGGCAATTTCTTAAAGTGTGGTTTCCCGCACCACAAGCACTACAGGACATAACTTTTCCTCGTTAAAAATTTTAAGACCGAGCGAGCACTAGCTCTGAGCCAAAAGTCTTTGAATCGACTCGGGGTCATAACCTCGATTTTTGAGTTCACCATGCGCCGCGCCAGCTTTCAAAGGTGAGGAGTTACGCTCTTTTTTCACGATTGCCAAGAGCTCATTATCAGAAAGGCTAGGCATCATCTCTTTGTACTCCCGAGAGCGATCCCCAGCGGCCTTTGCCTCTTGCACCGCATAGGCTCCGGCCTTTTTTGCGAGTTCCCCTGCTTTATCCCAGAAGCCCATATCCATCTCCATATCGAACTATCAAAACTGGATCCACTTCCCAGTGGCTCAATGCTACTAGACTGCTGGCGCTTTGACCACGAAAGGCATCCTACCGATTGCCTTGAAGACGTTAACGGGTGAACAAATGACCCTTCTCTGGGAGGTAGGGCCTAGTGGACGCCAGATAAGGAGTTGGGGCCCGATCAATAGAAATCGTGGGCAGGGGCAGTGACGGGTGGTTGCAGACTACTCAGCAATAGGGGATCGGAACTCACGCCCCATGAGATCCGTAGAACCACCGATGACCTTGCCGACTTGATGCGCAAAATGAGCGAGAGGATGGGGCACTACTCAGCAAACACGTCATTGGCATACGCAGTCGGATTACCTACAACCAGTAGCACTGTTCAGTAGGGCCAAACTCGGAAATGGCACAGGGCTTGATTCGCGAGACCATTGGCGGTTTTCCTGCACTATAGGTCGACGGCGATCTAGGGTGTCCCTGCTTTGGGCCCGCCCCCTGTCGGGGTGCGGCTGTCGTAAACCAAACCCTGGCTTCGCCAGGTTTTGGCCCTCTGGGCTTCCATCCTCAAGCCTTTGGCCCAGAGGCCCGGCGCGCTCCGCTTGCGCTAGTAGCTTATCTTGCAAGAAGTCAGGAACGGCGTCGTGAAGATCGTGAGGCAGGAATGACCATGCGCTTAAGCACCTGCCACTGGTCAGAAATCAAATCGGATTCCTTACACGATAATTATCGCGTGATCGCCGAACATCTCAGGGCAGCATCAATCCACCCATACTCTGAGGTTCTACATGATAAGTAAATCCGCCTCCACTGGCTGGTCTGCCCTTAAAGACTCGTACCACCTGCAGCAAGCCCGCGAGAACTTCTCCGAGCCTGGCTACCTGAACGCTCTCGCCAGAGCTATCCAGGACGTGATACCAGGCACCTGCTTCCGTGACGCCATGCGCCAAGCCATCACAGTGGACGAGTACACTGTGGGCGTACTCGGCCAAGAGCTGGGCAAGCGCACTCGGGCAATCCTCGAAGATCAACCTGCCGACGTCCCTGTTCGGTAATCAGAAATGGAAGAAATAATGAACGACAAAGGACAAGACAGGCTTGCCCAAGGTTTTTTGGCTCGTAAAGACCGAGCTCTCCAAAGCATCCAAGAAATTCTGGGGCTCGACAAGCAAACGTATCAAGGCTGGCTTGATGGCATGACCCCGGAAGAACGCTCCACCCACGACGATGAGGTCGGACGGTACATGGAGCTTTGCACGATCATGTATGCCGAGCATAAACAGTGGTCTAGCCAGCTCCTGCTTGGAGCACCTGAAAATGCGCTTGCGCACTCCGTAAATCAGTCCAGCATGATAGGCGGACTTGGCGCGATACTGCTGGATGAGCTAAAAAAGCCATCAGGCAGGGCTATCCCACAGCATCTGCGCAAGGCTGGAAAACAAATCGAAAAGCTGACCACAGCCAAGAAGCGTTTCCTTGACGAGCTCTATAAGCAGCTTCGCTCGGACGAACAAGAGGTCTATGGGGATCTTCTGACGTCGTGTATCCCCCTGTTGTGTGCCATGCCCGACTTGGCCCTATACGAAACCTTTGGCCGAGTTGATCTAGCCTGGAAGTTCCGCTCACGTCTGATGATCAAGCCTCAACCTGGCGTCCCAGAATCAGGTCTTCAAGCCGTGATCACCAGGCTGCATAAGCGCGTCACAGAGCTATCCAGCCAAGCTCTGAGCCCGATACTCTCAAGGTCGATTACTCAGAAAAAAGACTCCCTAGCGGCCAAGCTAATGCTGGCCACTCTGGTGAACCGTTCACACTGGGAGTTTCTGGAGCTAGAGCGTTTCGAAGGGATCGCAACCCAAAGCCTTCTGCGACTGGTCATGAGCTTGAGGCGCTCTGACCACGCGAAAATCCCTGCCAACGGGACTAGAGGGAACTTCACGCAGTGGCTAACAAGGACGTTCTGTGTTGACAGCTATGCCGGAGAACAGACCTGGAGAGGTCTCAAACCAAAGCACGTAGATCGCTTCTACAAGCAGGCCGAGTGGATCCTGCTTTGGGAGAAGCGAGATTCTGTCGAGCACTATGACTCCAAAGAAGCACTGCTGAACCTGTGTGTTCTCGGCATGACATGGAGCTACTGCACTCATGAGAAACATGACGTCAGAGTACCCGACGTCAAAGATTATGATCTGGTCAGCGGACGAGAGGTTGAGCACGGCGAGTTGGTGCCTCTGACTCGGATCATGTACCAGCAACGACAGTTGAACATTTTGGCCAGAAGCCAGCAGCACTATGCCCTTAACCCGAGAAAGCTGGAAATTCAGTCGGCCTGCTCGAAAGTCGGGCGCCAAGAACGGATGACGTACATTCGCTCGAACCTCAGAAACACTTCGCTCGCGCAATGGAGAGGACTGACCAAGGGCATTTATGAGGTGCTCGCACCGCTTCTGCAGGGCCAAGCCGCAGTACCCATCACAGTAACGTAGCCTTGGCTCTAGACGGACTGCGTATTCAGCACTGTTCACGCCCGTCAGATCGCCAGACTGCTCAACTTCCGAGGAAGAAAAAAACAAATCGGAAACCCTGCCAGTTCTGTCGAAACGCTGCTGGTTAAATACGGTTGCCCTGAAAAAGGAGGGGGCAACCAATGAGTAAAACTGCTTTAACAACAATCTTGCGGGATGTGGTCGTCGCGGTTTTGAGCGCCTACATCGTTGCACTGCTGCAGGCTGGTGATCAGCCGAAATCCGACGTTGATCGACCGCCCCAGTTGATCTACGTCCAGCACCAGGAGCCGGCATATGCCGGCGATCAGGTCTTAGTAACCATATGATGGCGGACGACCGCACTACGCGGTCGGCGGCATCTTGTCGGGGAAGGTTTTACTGCCAACGCAAAACTCGGGATTGCCCGAGAAAGTGCTGCTGAGAGGGTTGTCATCAGTTTTCTTGGCAACAACCCTTCTCCTCCATCAGGCCTCTAGAATCGTAGGCTTCAGCCCTGGGACTTCAGCCGCCAGGATCTGGTTGAACGTGAGTTCACCAAACGAAAGGTTATTGCCCTGCCTTCTGATCGAATCAAAATGCCCATTGATATAGGTTATCTCGTACGGCGCCACCATTCCTTCTCCATACACCTCAACAGAGCCTGTCGCAGTAGATAGGTTGCTATCTACCTTGATATGTTGCGGGGAGATCAGCAGAGATGTATCGGCGAACCAGAGACGTAGTGAGGTACCTTCTCGCTCCGCATCTCGGCCACTGCTGTCAGTAGCGAGGTACGAGCATTTTTTCGCCTCAGCAATGAAACCATCAAGGTCATACAGCGGCTGTATCCATTCTTCGATGTTTTCCATCAAACCGCTCAGTTGTGCTTCCCAAACGAGCAGCGCATCCCTTGATGCAATGTTGGCTTGATTCCGATATTCGATCTGTTTTTGTGCGGCGATCTTGAGGGCGTTCTGGATGGCGTTCACTTATAAGTCCTTGTTAAGAATAATGGGCATCCTGCTAGCAAGCACCAACCTTGCAAAATACACCAGCTACCCGGTGAGTGGGCTCGAGTTAAGCACTAACTGAGTTGCATGTGCTGACTGGTCAGCGGCAGGGAATCAAAGCTCATCTTCGCCGCGAATCCAATGGTGGTCAGGCACGATCATAGTTCCGATAATCCCATCTGTCTGCTTACTCAAAATTTCCTCGCGCTGAGATATTGCAAGCGCGAGCATTTGAATTGCAGACCTTGCAACCCGGAGGGCACTCAGGGTTTCGGTAATAAAACCTGAGTGGTTGAGATGCTCGATTTCAGGAGCTTGCCTCGCTTGGGAAGGATCGCCAAGGTCATGAAGCACTACGAATCTGTGCGTGCCAGAATTGCGCAATTCTTTCTGTGAGCGGAGGATTCCATCTATGCCGTCATAATCTTCTGCCAGCTCGGCCAATCCATAGAGTGCGTGTACACCTGAACGAATCAGCCCTTGTACTTTTTTTGTGAGCGGAGAGCCTGTTTTCTTGTCTGCGGAATCTCTCCATAGCCTCCCGAAACCGACCTTGTTTGGAGCGACTCCTAGCTCGAAATAGTGGTTTGCCGTTACGGCTACCTTGTCGAGTAGGTCGAGGGCTGTTCGATGCGCCAATATAAGTGCCGAGGTATCAGGGCCGTACATTGCGTAGTCGAGCGTGTCCGCATACTGACCTGTTCTCGGCCAAACGCTTTCATCTCTTGCACGCCATGCCAAATCCCGTGCGAGGATAAAATCGCTCTTCAGCATATTGAACATGGCAAACAACGGGGGCGGTCTGCTGCCCACCTCTGGTTCACGCTCAAGAATACCTGGAAGGGTAAGCCAATCGAGCTTGCCCAAGGATGGGTCGACAAGCTCTACAGCAGGGGCAAGCGTGAGGCGTTCCTCTTCAACCCATCTGATGAAAGGATTGGTGTGATTAGACCTCAAAGGCGGATCGCTTAATTCGCTGGCGAGCGCTTCGACCTTCGCTGCGACGTTTACACCAGCGTACTGGACTATTCGCTCCTTATTTCGAAGTGCCTGCCTGGCTAGCATCACGGCCTCCATGCGGGTCAACTCCGAGCAGCCGCCTCGTTGAAAAAGCCACATCAGACTCAGTGCCGCGCAAAAAGCGGCGACGCCGTTCGTTGGATCGACCTTCAGCGCTGAAAGACGTGCGTCATGGGCTTCAGAAAGCCGGTAGGTTTTTTCGAACAAATTAGCGAGGTTCGTCCAAGCCTGCGTACGTAACTCCATATCGGCATCTACGTCTTGAACCACCCTCCAATAGCATCGTCGAGCCTCAGCTCTGTTGGCTCGAGTCTGCTCCTGATGATCTAACCATTCCGAACCAGCACTTCCACAGTTTGCTGCTTCCACAAGCCCGTTTGCTAAGTTGTAAGTCATATCGGCCGTGGGATACAGGTCGTGAAGCTCGCGGTATAGCTCAAGCCCCTCATCAATTGGATCTTTACGACCAAGCGAGGCGCCCGCATTGACCAAAGTGGCCGCGCGCAGGGACATCATATTCAAACGATCTCGCCCATCTAGAACGAGGTCACGAGCTTCTTGTATCGCAAGCTTGGGGTCAGCATCCACCAGGGAGTTGAGGTGTGATGAGAGTTCCGCGAATTTGCTCAACATAAAAAACGCCTTCTTTGAAATGGGCGTTACAACTGAGGCCACTTAATGGAAATCCAGAGTATCTAGGTCGTCACTGCGCCCCAAGCCCAATCACCGCCGACAACAACGAAGATCTCAGATTTGAAAAGTCGTGCTCGAAAGGCAGCTTGTACCGCGTTACGGACATCGTTCCGTACAGCCGCCACGCTGGTGCCGTTAAAGAATCCCATCGTAGAGGTAGTAGGAATGACCACATGCTGCCCGTCGTCTCCCTTGACCACTTTCGCTAGGCCAATGCGTTGAAGATCCGCATACGCATTTTCATAATCCTTGGAAGACGCGTTTTTTAGATCAAAAGTGCAGTAAACCAAATAGCTCATCACTCAAACTCCTGGAAACCTCATCACCAACTAAATGGGAGCCAGCCCAATTATGCGGCTGGCTCCCTATCAGAGACCTAACGTCCGGCCTCTGTTTATTGGGTGTGGCACACCGAAGAACACGTCCGGCAACCGTTCGATTGCCGGTAGGTGTTGCGAGCTTGGCGAACAGCAGTCGCACAGGTGGTGTGGTAGCCAAGATCAAGACGGTTGTGGACTGCCGGCAAATAGATGCACGTACTGGTATGCACCTCGTGATCACCGTTGGTCTGTGCGTTGCGGTTGACGAAATACTGAGCCATTTTTACTTACCCCGTTCTTTGTTCGATTGGGCGAGTACCGAGGCCGCGAGGGTCTTGGTAGTGGCGTTGTACTTGTTGCTGTCGAGGACGTGACTGGCCTTGGTCTCCATGTCGGCACCCGTTTGCTTGCCGGTCGAAGATTGAGCCATAGCCGAACCTGCCAGTTCTTTCTGAATGGCCGAGGAGCTGTCGCTACGCAGGATTTTTGAGGCCAAGCTGGCCACAGGAGTCGAGGTTTGTTTGGTATTTTTAGGCACGGTTAGGTGCTCCTGTAACTATTTGAACATCGAGTAGGCAGGAGCGACCCTTAAGCGGAAAACCGAGCGAATGGTTGACATCCAAAGTCGGTTTTTCTCTAATGCGCGCCCCACCAGTGTTTGCATTGGTTCAGGGGTAGGCGGGTATGTGTGCTCGGCGTCCAAACTTTGCACGCATACCCGCTGCGTTCACTGAAACCTCAGCCTCTCGCAAAAAACACAACATGTAGTGCTGATGCCGAGATGACCTACAAGATAATGTGGTCACTTTGACATTGCAAGATGACAAAGCTGTGGATAACTTGTGGGCAAACTCTGCGTTGGATCCATTTTCATCCTGTATGGATGCCCAGGCCTTCTAAATCGCGGGCTACGATCTTGTAGACCAGAAACAACTTGAAACACTCTCCCTTCGTGTGGCCGTTTTCTCCTCTGAAACAGCGCTCTCAACAATTGAAAAATGGCGGATTTGTGGCGTCATTTCTTTGCCTTGGCAACTTTGGCGTTGCTCTTTTCCGACCACTTTTAAGTCTTCGTATTTTTGCAGTATTCGAGTAGTGGACTACTGGTTGATCCGACCTTAGAGACCGGGAACCATTTTCTAACGCCCCGGACAGCTATGCCTGATGCGTAACCTTTGACTACAGATCGAAGAAATGGAATTCTCACGACTCGGACGGCCTAGTGCCATCACATCAAAATAGGCAAAGGAAGCTTAGTGAAAAATTTAGAAGAAGTTGCGGAAGAGATTCGCAACCTAGCCCGTGCAGATGTTTTTAAGCTCATGGCCAACGAGGAAAACGCTGCAAAATTATTTGAAGAATTTGCGGCCAAGCCTGATGAAGAAATAGACCTCGCAGCCCGGATCAGCGGCATACCGGAGCACCAGTTTCCGGTATACCGAGCGATGATCAGGCGTCAAGAGAATGAATACTTCTCCAAAATGAGCGAGTTCAGCGGCATTCTCCAGAGCGGGGACGTCATTCTTGTCACCGGCAAGAAGTTTCGATCCAAGGCGTTAGTGGCAGCCCAGATCCCTTTTTATTCAAAAGCAAGAGCTAGCCATGTGGCTATGGTGCACGCAGACTTCGTTTGCATCGATGCCAATCCAGGTGTCGGCGTCAAGCACCGCACGATTGCAGAAGTGCTGAGTGACGTCGAGGATAACTGGCGGATCATCCGGTTCAACGCGGTGACTGAAGATGATAGAGATCGCATGCTTACGCGCTGTGCATACTATCTCCAGCAGCCATACAGCATCAGACCTACCAATGGGGCCGGCATTAAATTCTCCTACTGCTCGGAATTAGTCAGCAAGGTCTACCGGGACAGCAAGGTTCGATGCATCAAAGTCCCCCAAGGAATTTTGGTCAATCCGTGTCATTTCGACAAACTCGCAGATAAAGGCGAGGTGTGCCAGGACATAACTGAAACGGTGCGCCCTTTTCTCCCGTTCTTTCAGGAGTATAAGGAAATGCTCGCTATGCAAGCTCATACGCTGATAGCTGGTCTGAAGCTGAACCGCTATCGCGACAAACAGCGAAAAGAGCTCTTGGCTAAGGCACAGGCCCAAGCTCGGGTAGGAAATCTTCCGCATGAGTCGCTGGTCAAGGTTGCGCAGGGTATCCAGAACATGGAAGAGAAGATGAACTTCAGGTTCTGGGACTCTATCAATAGTTGATGAGCGTTCATGGGCTAGGCGTGAGCAGTCTTCTATCGAAACATCTTTCGCATTCCGCCCGTTTGGCTTAATGGTCTACTTCTGACATCAGGGTCTCATAATAGAAATTTGAAACGCCTCCTATGCAGAATCGAAAGGCTCGGCGCCCTGCTCAGGGGCGGCTTCGTAGCAGGCGTTTCACCTACATCGATTTGATTGAGACCACTTCCACGTACTTGTACTTCTTCCTAGCAGCCTTCACAGCATCTTGCTCAGCAAGCAACGAACTCAGCGTGTCGGCCTCGTGGATCAACTCGTGCATCTTCCCCTCGAATTCATTTCCAACCCGAAGCGTAACCCTCAGCCTAGGCGTGAATGATTTCGCCGCTTTCTTCTTAGGCGGAGGAGTTGATACCGGCTTGGTAAAAACAACCTCTGGCGCAGGCTGTGGCGTCGGAGGCGCAGGAACCTCTTCTGGCTCAGTCGAACCAAACAATGCACGACGCATTTCTTCTTCAGTTAAATCAGAGCTCATGGAAGATCTCAAAGGGGTGCTAATTATCTCGACAAATTCCACTAGGGTTGTTGCCGACCGGTATCGTAGGGGAACCTGCCTAGACGTCAAATCCCCAGTTCGATTTCAATACAAGAGCCGCGCAAGGCTCGCGAAAGCTGCACCTTTGGCAGGAGGGTAATGAGCCCATCAGCTAAGTTGCTAGCGTGACGAGCATACAGCGTGACTGTGCCTGCATCCGGCGTTCGACCTGGTACGACAGCACCCACCCTCTGCTGGGCAACTCTAAGGATATTCAAGACTTCCTCATTGACCTCATTGGCGGACAGATGCTCAACGAGTGGTCTGGGCGGAGGGGCGCAACGGCTCCACATATCTATGACCGCTTGAAGCAGGCCGTCTGAACCTAAATGCTCGAGCGCCATCTCCCACAACTTCCCTTCTTGGGCGATATCCAGCCGTGCCCTACTCATTGCGAAATCCTAAAAGCATCAAGCACATTCCTGATTGCGAATTTTACCCAGCTTTCGGCGAAAGCGACGCTCATATAGCTGGGTTGGTCGCAGAGGACGGGGCGCGAATTCTACGTTGAACGGCTGGATATTAGATATTCAGACTCGCGGAAGGATGCTGACTTGGGCACGTAACATCAATCGTTCGCCACCCGGATGGGAAACACGGCGATTGAACGCAGCCTATTTCGTAGGATGAACGAAGCTACGAGGAGAAATAGAGCCATGCCCACCACATCGGCCACGAAATGATCATACGCATTTATGAACGGAATACCGTTCGTGGCAGGATCAACGAACATTTCATTTCCGATGGAAAAAAACAGCGTGATCGCTACGCCGATCCAAGGCGTCCAAGGGATCCCCTCGTTAACGTCTCTGACAATGGAGCGGAACAAAAGCCTGGCGAATGAAGAGGGCCACAACAGAAGGGGAATTTTCAGCACATTGCGAACGACTTCAGACAACTTGGGTCGCTGCACCTTGGTGAGGGGGAATCCGAAGTAGCTAAGCGCGAGAGGGAATGTGAACCCGAACAACGCATGGCAGACATTGTAATTCCAGCCTATAACGTCGAAAAAGCGGAACTGGATGATCCAGAACGTTATGGATATCGCGGTGATAATCGCGATAGGAATGAGGATTTGAAAGCGTTTTAGAAGCATGGATTTTCCATTATGCGGGCAGAATATCCATTCAGGGTACGACGCGGTCGATAGTCTTCTCAACCGAACCCGGGCGCATTTATTCACTACGGCGATTAGCAAGGCTGCGTCGGGGATATTTACCTGCCTTGAGTCTGCCTCCCGGCGATTCCCCTCCCCGTCCGCGCATGGTGAATTGACGGAGCTTTGCCTCTAGCTGATCGCTGGATTTTCTCGCTCACTACTCACACCAAATCCCGGATGCCCTACAAAAAAGTAGAATTAAATACTTGGTTTTGGATGGCAAAAATGAGCCGGGGCCTACGGCCCCAAATTGACGAGCAGGTTGCAAGGTGCGGAGGGGCTACCCTAAGCGATGGTATCTGCTTGAGAGTGAGCTTAAAAAGCTGTCAGATCGAAGAGGTCACATAAAAAAAGCACCCGGCAAACCTGCCTAAGTCCTACAAGGAAAAATAGGAGGGTACAGGCACTGCTGCTTTTCTTTTGAGTTCAAAATATACATCTCCGGTTTTGAAAAACCGTTTCAAGGGCCAACATTTTATGCTGTCGCATATTCGACACAAATGTCGCCCAAGCGTAATTTTTCTATGCCTGCGCTCCGCCCATGAGAAATCTGGGCCCGATTGGGGAGTCGGCTTGCCAATAGGTCGACAACAGACAAGGCAACCCCGATGAGTAATATGACCCGAAGGAGACAGCCCGGTAGTAACGAAGGGCTTACTGGAGTCGGTCGGGCGTCGGCATATATCGGCTCCCTGCTATGCGCATGAACTCACGCAAGCTACGCCTTCCTTCCCCGCGCCTGAACGTCGCAATGACGTACTTCGAGTTGACCGTGGTGAGTACCCAGAATCGGCCTTCCTTCCTCACAGACTGGATGTCCGACGTTCGAATCAGGCGACCATCCGCAAGTCTTTGATATGGCCCAGGGCAAATGTGGCCAAACACGACACCGACGGCACTACATGCGTGGATATGGACATTCACGAGGTAAGCGGTGATTAGACCATCGTACTCATGGCTGACAGCTCTGGCGATGCGAAGGAGGTCGAAGTCCGAGTAACGCTTTACGTGTAAATCGACCGCAACGGTATTGATCTCTGCCATGGCTAGAAACCTTTCGATAGCGGAGTTACTGCAGTGTCTGAAGCAGTCCGGCGGTAGAGCTCCTTCAATCCAGTCAGGGACTCAACATCCAAGCATCGCTGGTGAGTATTGAGATACACATCACCACTCTCGACCTCCAAGACGCAGATCGGCACCTCGGCCTGGTTGAATCCCATTGAGAGCGAAGTCAGCATTTCCATCCTCCAACTCGTCCCCTTGTTCATCCAGCCTGGAGTGACGACTTGAACATCCTGAACAATCACGCTCTCACTTTGAGAGATCAACAACTCAACCAGACGAGGCTCGTCGTTCAACATCTCCTCGTAGGCCACAAGCCGACCTTCGTGCCGGCGCTTCAGACTCACGTGATACCAATGGCTAGCTAGGGATCGCGACACTGCGTGGAAGTGAGCCAAGCCATCCCCGAACATTCCTACGGGGCCGGATTGATCTTGCATGCTAATCCTGAACATCGTATTTCTCGAGTGAAGCAGGCCCGACCGGCGCACCTGCGATTAACATAAACCGAATATTGTCTTCAGCGAGGCTTTCATCTCGCGTCCCTGCCCCACCAATACATAGACCGTGTTTCGCGTCTCGAACAAGCAAACGCCATCGAATGACTTGCATAGGGTCGAGCGCACCCAACCTCCTGGCGGAAACCGGCCATGCCCGTCATGGATAACGCAGTGGGCATACATGAACATTGGCTCAAGGCCTGTTGCGCGAACTCGGGCAAGCGATTCAGCAGGTTCGTCCACGTGAAAGATGAGCCAATCCTCAACGGTGCAGTACGCCTTGCTAGGGAAGCGTTCGGCCACTAATGCTCCTATCTCGGAGTGAGACAGCGACGTACCTGCGGAGGAGATCTGGCCTTCCTGGAGCAACTCATGCTCAGGACAATTACCCATAAATTGATGATCCTCACATGGCGTTAACAAAAGTTTCGGGCGCGCGAACGCATTGATTGCTCGATGACACAGCCATAAATCCCACGACGATGACTATATACATTTGAATGGGATCGATCAAACCCTGCATACCGTCTTCTTTTTGGAGAGGACTGCCTAATGTCTTTGCGCAAGGCATACGCAGCAACATTGCAGTGGCTAAGAATGAGGCGGGGCTTATCACAAGCGGAGCTTCGTACAAAGACCGACCAAGCTCACATCAGCAGATTGGAGGCATCGAGTAGATCTGCCAGCGTCGATCTCAGCGCCGACCTCGCTCAGGCTCTGGGCGTAAAGCCATTGTCGTTTTTCACATTGGTGGCTGCTGCCCATGAAGGAAAAACTGCGCGCGCAGCGTTGATTGAAACGCTCGCAGAATTGGAGCAACTGGGAGTTTTAGACGATGAGCTCCCCGGCGAACCTCAGCAGCTCACTCCGCCGAGAAAGCTTGCAGCGGACGAAAAGCTCAAGGCGATACGCAAACTGAGAGGCAAGGGGCTTACTCAAAAGGAAGTTTCCCGACAGTTGAAATTGCCGACAAGCACTGTTGGGCGACTTTGGCACCTTGATGATTGATCAGAACGTATGCGGGCTCTCTTTGACATGGGCGTACAAACTTCGCGGTCTATACCATTCAACGCATCATCCGCTTCAGCGGAAGGGACAGTCTTCGCGTCATCTGTACCGTGACTCGCGGTACGCCCTTCGTCAGGTCGGTTTACGCCAATACCGACCCATCTCGCTTGAGCGATCCTCTGCTTCGGCGGGGCACTGATCGCTTTGCGCATGCTGCGATAGTAATAGCTGCCGAATGCTGCAGACCAAACTATCCAGAGCGGTAGGTCGGTACGCGATTCAAGCGTCAACCGAACGGACATCCAACACCCAAATTTCCGCACTCTCCATGAATACGCGCGCTTGGCGTCGTGCGGATTTTCAGTGCGGCCTTCAAGGCTAACGAAAACCATAAGTGACCCAACCTGCTGAGAATATTGGAAACAAAATCCTTGATAGCCTACCAACTGGATGGTAGCCTTCGCTGAATCGCTTGCACCTTCCGAGCTGACCTCGCTCAAGGCTAAGGGCTGCTAAACAGGGTAAGGAAGATTTCGTATGAACAAACAGATGATCACGTTCCAAAATCTTCAAGGTATCAGTCTGTCTGGCCTCCTTGAAGCTCCCGAGGCTCCTAGCGCATACGCGCTGTTCGCACATTGCTTTACGTGTGGAAAAGATATCAGGGCAGCTGCACGAATTTCGAAGGCTTTGGTAGACAACAATGTAGCGGTGCTTCGTTTTGACTTCACTGGCCTGGGTAGTAGTGAAGGAGACTTTTCGAATAGCAACTTTTCATCTAACGTCGCCGACCTGGTAGCCGCAGCAGAATTTCTGCGTAATACATACCAAGCCCCCTCGATTTTAATTGGTCATAGCTTGGGCGGAGCCGCAGTGATAGCGGCAGCGAAGCACATCCCAGAAGCGAAGGGCGTCGTGACTATTGGGGCCCCTGCTGAAGCTGCCCACGTTATGAAGCAATTCAGAAGCGATGTTGACTCGATAAGAGACTTTGGCGAATTCAAGGTCATGCTCGCAGGCCGAGAATTCACGATAAAGAAGCAGTTCCTCGATGACATCGAGGCCCAGCGGCAGGATGAAAACATCGCCAATCTTCAACGCGCATTGCTTATTTTCCATTCTCCCGTGGATAGCGTTGTGTCGATAGAACAAGCACAGAAAATTTATCTCCAGGCGAAGCATCCGAAGAGCTTTATCTCATTGGACTCTGCAGATCACCTGCTGACGAACAACAAAGACGCAAGCTATGTCGCTTCATGCATTACCGCTTGGAGCTCCAGATACCTATAACAAGTTTTTCGCACCCCTAAAGCTCAATATAGGATCAAATCATATGCGGTACTGCTCGATATTGGCTCTAAAGGCAGCCAGGGAAAGGGAAAAAGACAAGCCGCTTTTTTGCGATAGTGAATTAGCGCGCCGCCAGAAAAAAGACAACGGCACGAACAAAATTCTTCCGGTTGTTCTTTTGATAGTGATGGTCGTTCTTTTAGTGGCAGCATTAGCTGGAACGCTGTAGCAATACAATTAACAGCTCTTATAACGCCAACACAATAAACCCGTACGTGGGTTCAACCATGTACCGGTTCCAGCACATCCGGAGATTAAAATGCCGTACGACTTTGACCTTTATGTAATTGGCGCAGGCTCCGGAGGTGTTCGGGCTGCTCGTTTTTCCGCAGGTTTTGGCGCCAAAGTGGCTGTGGCCGAAAGCCGCTACCTGGGCGGAACTTGCGTGAACGTCGGCTGCGTGCCGAAAAAACTGCTGGTCTATGGAGCGCATTTCGCCGACGACTTCGAAAACTCAAAAGGTTTCGGCTGGACTCCGGGCGAGGCGAAGTTTGATTGGTCGACCTTGATTGCCAACAAGGATCGCGAAATCAATCGTCTGAACGACATCTATCGCAATCTGTTGGTCAACAGCGGTGTGACCCTCCATGAAGGTCACGCCAAAATCGTTGATCCTCATACCGTGGAGGTCAACGGAGAGCGTCATACAGCTCAGAACATCCTGATCGCTACCGGTGGCTGGCCGCAAATCCCTGAGTTTCCTGGGCACGAGCACGCGATTAGCTCCAACCAGGCATTCTTCCTCAAAGAGCTGCCCAAGCGCGTTCTCGTGGTCGGCGGTGGCTACATAGCGGTGGAGTTCGCCGGCATTTTTCACGGCCTAGGTGCCAAGACCACGCTGCTTTATCGCGGTGATCTATTCCTGCGCGGATTCGATGGTGCAGTGCGTGAGCATTTGCAGGTAGAGCTGACTAGGCGTGGCATGGATCTGCAGTTCAATGCCGACATCGAGCGCATCGACAAACAACCCGATGGCAGCCTGAAAGCCACTCTCAAGGATGGTCGTCAGCTTGAGGCGGACTGTGTGTTCTACGCGACTGGTCGACGTCCAATGCTCGACAACCTGGGCTTGGAAAACACTAGCGTTAAGCTCAATCAGAAAGGCTTTGTCGAAGTAGATGATCTGTATCAAACGGCTGAGCCATCAGTTCTGGCCTTGGGGGACGTAATTGGTCGTGTGCAGCTAACACCAGTAGCATTGGCTGAAGGCATGGCTATTGCTCGTCGCCTGTTCAAGCCTGAGCAGTATCGTCCGGTGGATTACCGAATGATCCCGACGGCAGTGTTCAGCCAGCCGAACATCGGTACTGTCGGGTTGACCGAAGAAGAGGCGCGAGGCGCTGGGCATGAAGTAGTGATTTTTGAGAGCCGTTTCCGTCCGATGAAACTGTCGCTGACCGAGTGCCAGGAGCGCACTTTGATGAAGCTGGTGGTGGATGCCAAGACCGACAAGGTATTGGGCTGCCACATGGTCGGCCCGGATGCTGGCGAGATCGTGCAGGGTTTGGCGATTGCGCTGAAGTCTGGTGCCACCAAGCGGGATTTCGACGAGACCATCGCCGTGCACCCGACATCCGCAGAAGAGTTCGTCACCATGCGCACTCCGGTCGCGAATTAATCTCTCATCAATGCGTCTGGCTTCGTCGCAACGACACCAGCCAGACGCACGTTTCTCACCATTGGCGCCATTTGTAACTTCACCCAACGTATTCGGCGCTTCGTCTCCCGAGCGCTGGTAAGCGTCCAACCCATCAAGCAATGATGAAGCCATCAAATTGCGGGCCCTGCTCGCTCACGCCTGCAGCTATAGTCCCATAGCGATGCTTATGGAGACTCCCGTTTGAGCCTGAACAGATCGCCCCTACCAGGTGCTACACAATCTGACGAAACACCTAATCGATCTTTAGCATTAACAGATAAGACCCCGGTTAGGGGTATATCTCTTTCATCAAGCATCGCGCTTCGGCTAACGGACATACGATGACCCGACCTCTCACCGTCAGTGCTACTTGGCTTGTAGGCGTCATCGAGGAACTGGCTCGCCAAGGTATAGAGCGCTCCCGTTTGGGCGCTCCCTGGACTCAACAGTGGGAAGATGTTGCGCCAACGCGGCAACTGCAATTAGTGCAAGTGAGGAGGCTTTGGCAGCGCGCGATGCAACTCTCTCAGGATCCGCTGCTCGGCTTGAAAGTTGGCGTAGCACTGCCATTGCAATCGATGAATGTCGTAGCAATGGTGTTAGTGCACAGTAGCTCATTACGCCAGGCGCTCACCCATACGGTCAGGCTGCAGCAATTGGTCAGCAACTCTGGTCGCTTTTCGATTCAACACACCTCCAACGATGGCATTCAGCTGGCTTACCACGTAACACCCAGCCCGGTTGCCATGCATCCTGCCCAAATAGATTCGCTGTTTGCCGCGTACATGCGCCTGCTCTATAACTGCATGCCAGCTGACCGCAGACCAATAAGGGTTGAGCTACCAGGTACTGATGCCTCTTTAGCCGACTGCTATCGAGTCTATTTTGATTCTCCGGTCATTCTCGGAGCTGAGCATGCTCTTGTCATATTTGGCGCGGAACAGCTGGACTATCCCTGGCAGGCTGCCGATCCAACACTTCATCGCATCCTACTAGGGCGCGCTGAAGCAATGATTAAAACCCAAGGCCGCTCCGACACTCTTCTTGATTACGTCAGCGCCGCTATCTCCACACAGGGGTTTACCCAGGCGAATTGCGACAGCGTAGCGCGCTCGCTGGATCTCAGCAGACGTACTCTTCAGCGTCGATTGGCTGAGCGCGGTTCATCCTTCCGCCAATTACTGGAAGCGGTGCGCATGAGCGAGGCATTGGAAGGTTTGGCTGATCCCGATCTACCTCTTATCTTGCTAGCAGAACGGCTGGGCTACGCTGAGCCCAGTGCGTTTTCGCACGCTGTACGAGGTCACTTCGGTAAGGCCCCCAGAGCTCTGCGCAATGAATTGGTAGGCGACTTTTCTGCAAGAGGCAAAGCGCTTGGAAGCAGCAGCCTCGGGAGTCCCGAGGATCCAAATTCGACGTGTGAAGCCGATTAGACCCCGTGCGATCTTGAGGGGCTAAAGCTCTCGGAAAAGATCGCGTTCAAGAACGGCACTTGCCGCGACCAGCCCGCTGACCATCGCGCCACTGACTCCGGCAGCGGTCACATCCTGTCCACCAAAAAACAGACCTTTGACGGGGCCATGTGCACGCATCCAGCGCTGTGCAAAACGAAGTGGCGTTTGCTCATATCCCATGAAATTGCCGCGACTACGATTTAGAAAGTGATTGAACGTTAGAGGCGTAGCCAGCTCGGCATGAGCAATTCGTCCGCCGATTTGAGGATAGTGTTTTAAGGCCACGGCCAAGAGATGTTCGCTCAGTCTTGCAGTCATGTCCTCGTACTCTGCACCTCTCTGCTTCCACTTCGTGCCAGTGAAACGCTCGAACACTGACCAATCTGTCAGGCCGCAGATATCCATCGTGCTCTGATTGGGGTGGCGTTCAGGCCAACTTGGATCTCGTAGTGATGGGTGGGCAATGAAATGCAGGGGCATAGGCTCTCCCCCTGGATTAGCTTTGTACCGTGCTAGGTTTGCCGGGAGGTCATTGCTTGGGTGCACCCACAAATTAGCGGGATGAATGTTCAGATCTGCGTTTGCGATGTCGAAGCCAAGGTTCAGCACTGCAAAACATTGAGTGGTGCCAATGCTCTTAGTTGCCTCGCCCAAAGGTTGGGTCAGTTCAGGATCAGCATGAGCCAGAAGCGGTACGGTCTGAGAAATACCAATCGCACTTACGACCTTGTCAGCGCGAATCTGGCTTCCATCAGCGGTTTGTACACCCACCACACAACCGTTACGCATTTCGATGCTCATAACTTCTGCAGCCACCAGACAAGCGCCTCCTGCGGCACGAACAGTGTCGGCCATTGCGGTGGCAATGCGTTGTGAGCCGCCAACGGGGTAGCTAGCGCCATCGATGTAATGGCTGAAAACCATGGCATGGATCGCGAAAGAAGCCTCAGCAGGGGAATTGCAGTAGTCGCCGTAATTCCCACACCAGACAGCCTTGAGGTCAGCGTTGTCAGTCAATTCGTCCAAAACATCCAACACTGTGCGTTGTGCAAGTGGCATGAATGCACTCTGGGCCTTGGAGAATGCTGCCTCAGACATGGATTGTGGCAAGGCCCGCTCACCGAAGAAGGACTTCGCAGCCCGGCTCGCCTCTCCTACGAGCTCAACGTAACGATCAATCGCGCGTGCATCCCTCGGAAAGTAGTTCTTGAGTCGATCCTTGTAGGCTTCTGCGCCGGCCATATGATCGTAGCTATTGGCACCTACGATGATGCGATTGTAATTGTCGGGCATGCACGCCCATTCAAGTTGACCTCCTGAGACCTTGTCAAAAAGGCGATAGAGACCACTCGTTTTGCGATGTACCTCACCCATATAGTGTAGGCCTACATCCCACTCGAAGCCTTGGCGTTTGAACGATTGCAAACAACCGCCCAACACTGCATGGCGCTCCAGCACCAGAACGCGCTGTCCTTCGAGGGCCAACAGTGCGGCTGTGCTCAGGCCGCCTGCACCAGAACCTATGACAATCGTATCGAACTTGTTGTCTAGCTTTCCACGAGCCAACGCGCGCTTAAAACTCAGATCGTAATCGCTCATCGTTCGTACCTTTCCCTGCTCTTTCCGGGATTTTTATTGACCATTGCGGCGCAGTCGCTACGCAGGTCGGCTCAGTGTGGGTACGTAGGCAATCGGCGTGAATGGCACCACACGCCAAAGATTTGTTACGACACGACAATTCAAAAGCGGGGAAAACAACCGAAGGTATTGGCATCTCAGATCAATTCTCTGTCGCACGGTAGCAACGACAGCAGCGGACTGACATTGGAGAATCTCCCCACCGTCTTCCTATGATTTATTTATAAGAACGAGAGAAGGGGCTGCGATGATGAATGGTGACTTTGAGAATATTCATGTGGTACCCGAAGCTCACGGTTTTGGAGCCAGGATTAGCGGTGTCTCAATTGATCAGCCTCTCGCGGCAGCCGTACTAGCAGAGGTGAAGGACGCGTGGGCCAGGCATTCGGTAATTTACTTTCCTGATCAGCCTCTCACCCACACACAACTGGAGGCATTCACGCTTCAGTTTGGTGAGTTCGGAATAGACCCTTATATCGTCCCGATGGAGGCTCATCCGCACATTCTCGAACTCAGGCGCGAGCCTCATGAAAAGGCGGTTAACTTCGGTGCCCAGTGGCACTCAGACTGGAGCTTTCAGGAACAGCCGCCGGCGGGAACCATCCTACATTCCAAGATCACTCCACCCGTGGGTGGCGATACGTTATTTGCTGACGGCTACCGTGCCTACGATGACCTTTCTGAGACGATGAAAGGTCTTCTGAATAATCTCGTCGCGATACATTCTGCGAGCATGCCCTATGGCAAAAATGGCCTCTTCGCAAAAGAGACAGAAGCACGCTCAATGAAAATAGTGGTCAGTGAAGACGCCGACAAAACCTGGCCACACCCGCTGGTACGTGTACATCCCGTAACGGGTCGCAAATCCCTCTACGTGAGCCCTGTCTACACGCAGGGTATTGAGGGTTTGACTCATGGAGAATCAACGGCGCTGCTGAGTTATTTGTATCAGCACATGGTGCAGGAGACGTACATCTACCGTCACCGGTGGGCGCCAAACATGCTTACTTTGTGGGACAACCGGTGCACGCTTCACAACGCAGACGGTGGCTACGACGGGCACCTACGGCTTATGCATCGAACGACTATCTCAGGCGAACGCCCTGTTGGTGTTGCCGTCATTTAATCAATAAACCAGAGGAATCCTACCCAATGATTGACGTAAGCATTTTCTACCCGAATGAAGCTGACGCAACCTTCGACTTCGATTACTACCGTGAGCAGCATATGACGATGATCCATCAGAAGATGGCCGGGGCCTGCAGTCACTTTTCCATTGAAAAAGGTCTTCAAGGCCCGGTGCCTGGAAGCGAGCCGACCTACATTGCGATAGGTCATCTCTTCTTCGATTCACTCGACTCATTCGCAGCCGCATTTGGGCCACACGCTAAGGCCATCGGAGCGGACGTCGTTAACTACACCAATCTCAAGCCTGTCATTCAGATCAGCGAAGTGCTGGTCGGTTAATGCATCAACAGTGACTGCGGGAGGCACGTGTCTTCCGGAGTACGTAGTGCCTCTTTTTTTGGATAAGACGCCTAATGAGATGCTGCCGGATTACCCAGCGCTGATGCGATCAGCCTGGGCGTACTGCCAAAGCAACGGATAGAACTCGAGGAAATCCGCACTTAGCGGCTCATACAGCGCTATCAGCTCTTCGTATACACCGTGCAAACCTGCTGGTTGAGATAGGCGCCGGGAGATGACTTCCAGCCCATGACCGATCATCGAAAAATCCCTGTAAGCTCCAAGCCAATCTTCCGCGATGATCAACGGTGCGACCAGAGCCAATCGCGCCGGCAGTGTGGGCTCTCCCTCTAAAAGCTGGTAGACCTTTTTAGAGAAAACATCCAAGGGCATATCGGCGTAGCGCTCCCAATCTCGCGCCAGGCAGTGATCGAAAAACATGTCGAGCGCGATTCCGGCATAACGACGCCTTGCTATAGGGAATCGCCCAAGCGCGCTTCTAACCAATGGATGGGTATCCGTAAAAGCATCAATTCGGCGATGCAGCACGATTGCCTCTGCAGTCTGTACAGAGAAATTTCCTAAGAACGTCCCTTTTACAAAATCCCCATAAAGACTCCCCAGCAACTGCTGCGGCTCCTGACCACCTAGGTGAAGATGTGCGAGGTAATTCATTCGCGATTCCTACTGGTATATGGCTTTTGAATGGTCATCCGTCGGATTGATTGTGCTGTACTTCGTCCGTCCGAAATTAGCTCTCAGTAGAAACGCTACCATTCACTAGGTAGATCATAAACACCGAATTTGAAGCCGCCATACCACTCCAACCCTCCCGCTGTGTGGTGCCCGCAGCCTCCTTCAGAATCACAGGACAATGCAGAATTAATCACCACCTATTGCACACCTACCAACTAGATGGTAGCGTATGTGCAGATTCAAAATTAAACCCAACACTACAGGGCGTTTACGCCCATGCGAGAATCCCATGCAAGATTGGAAGCAAGCCCGTAAAGACATCAGCGCTCGTCTGGTAGAGCTCAATGGCCTTTCCCCAGAAACCATGAAGGGCATGGCTGCACTCGGTGCTGCTGGCAGCAAGACCAATCATCTGGACGCAAAGACTCGTGAGCTGATCTCCCTGGCGGTGGCCGTAACGACTCGCTGCGATGGTTGCATCGCATTCCACGCAGCTGAAGCCAAGAAGCTCGGTGTCACCAGCGAAGAGGTGGCTGAAGCACTGGGTGTTGCCATCAACATGAACGCTGGTGCAGCACTGGTTTACAGCACCCACGTACTCGACGCGTTCGATAAGTCCTAAATCAAACGCAGAATCAACTCTTCAACGGCGTCGAGATCAATCATGAATAAGCTGTTCACTCCATACGATTTGGCAGGTATTTCTCTTAAGAATCGCGTTGTCATGGCCCCTATGACTCGCACCCGTACCTTGGATAACATTCCAAATGAAGCCAACGCGCTGTACTACGCGCAACGTGCATCTGCTGGTTTGCTGATCACCGAAGGTCTGCCTATTTCCGACGAGTCACGGGGCTATCTGTACACCCCTGGCATTTACGAAAATGAGCACCTGCCAGGATGGCGCAATGTCACTAAAGCCGTACATGCCAAAGGCGGGAAGATTTTTGCGCAACTCTGGCACGTAGGCCGCATGTCTCACGTTTCCGTGCATGGCATCGTGCCGGTCTCCTCGGGCACAGTACCTGCGGTAGAAACGACCGTATATGCCTGGATTGAGCCTGGCAAAGCAGGCCCTGTTCAACCTAGCGCACCACGCGCACTGGAAACTGAAGAAGTGAAGCGCGTCATCGCTGACTTCGTCAAATCCGCAAGGATGGCCATGGACGCCGGCTTCGACGGCATCGAAATCATGGCAGCCAACGGTTTCCTGTTCGATCAGTTCTTGAGTAGCTCCCTGAACACGCGTACCGACCAGTACGGTGGTTCCATTGCCAACCGTCAGCGTTTCCTCCTCGAAACCATTGACGCTATTGCTGCTGAAATTGGTGGTTCGAAGATTGGCGTGCGCTTCTCGCCGTTTGGTCGACTGTACGACTTCGGTGTGTACGAAGGCGAAGCAGAAACCTGGATGAGCATGGCGGCTGCACTCAACGAAAGAGAGCTGGCATTTGTTCACCTGAACTACCAACCCACCATCCTGGCCGCGCAAACGCCACCAGGCTTCGGCGCTGCATTCCGTGAAGCGTACAAAGGCACCCTCATGGCTGCCGGCGGCTTCACCAAAGAAATCGCAGAGTCTGAACTCGCTAAAGGTGAACTAGACCTGATTGCTTTCGGCACCGCCTACATTGCCAATCCAGATTTGGTCGAGCGCATGCAAAACAATTGGCCACTGGCCGAGAGTGATCGCGCTACCTATTACGGTGTGAGCGGTTCGATTGAGAAGGGTTACACCGACTACCCGGAATATGCGGCGACCAAAGCCTAACTTCTTTTCAAACATTAAGGAGAACACCATGCCACTTGTCACTATCAAAGGCATCGAAGGCGTTTTTTCCGACGAGCAAAAAGCTGAAGTCATCCGCAAGGTGACTGACGCCATGGTATCCGTGGAAGGTGAAAACATGCGTGCCCTCACATGGGTTATCTTCGAAGAGGTCAAGAGCGGAGACTGGGGTATTGCCGGCAAGCCGGTGACTGCGCAGGAAGTATTGAAGCTTCAAAGCGGTCAATAAGGTTTCATCGTTCAGTTATTAGCTCCCTGATTGTCGAGTGCGTTTATGCTCAACGATCAGGGGGCTTTTTCCGTTCTTAGTGAACGCCAGGTCTGAGGGTCTGCTCCGTGATTCTGATCATTTATGCCCATCCTTATCCTGAGAAATCCATCATCAATAAACTGATGCTCAGGCTGGCTGCCAATAATCCCGAAGTCGTTATCCGCTCCTTGTATGACCTATACCCAGATTTCGATATCAATGTTGAAGCCGAGCAGATGGCAGTGGAAAAGGCAGATCTGCTGGTTCTGCAGCATCCTTTGCACTGGTACAACTACCCGCCGCTTTTGAAATTGTGGATCGATAAAGTTTTCACGAGGGGCTGGGCCTTTGGCGTCGGTGCAACCGCGCTCAAGAATAAGCATTTGCTATGGGCTGTAACCATGGGCGAAGAGCATGATCAATTTGAAGGCGGCGATTACCCAGGTTTTCCGGTACTCGTGCACCCCCTACAAGCGACGGCGCATTACTGCAGTATGCATTGGTTAACCCCAGTAGCAGTTCACGGCGCGTACCAAGCTGACCACGCGGCACTTATTAAGCAAATTCGCCGTTACGGCGAGCGTCTAGCCTCCTGGAGGGAAGTTTGAATGGATACTCACAGCCTGATTGAAATGCTCATTTACTTGGGCTCGGCTGCCTTGATAGTCCCAATCGCCGTTCGGTTAGGGCTCGGCCCGGTTCTGGGCTATCTGTTGGCAGGCTGCCTGATCGGCCCGTGGGGCATGAAGCTGATAACGAATGTGGAGTCCATCCTGCACTTTGCTGAAATCGGCGTAGTTTTGATGTTGTTTATCATTGGACTAGAACTTGATCCCAAACGCCTCTGGGCAATGCGCCGAATGGTGTTCGGCGGCGGCGCATTACAGATGCTTGTGTGCGGAGCGGCCATCGCCGTGTTCTGCGCTGCACTTGGCTTGAACTGGACAGCAGCGCTGTTGGTGGGCTTGACGCTGAGCCTATCCTCGACAGCCATTGCCATGCAGGCAATGAACGAGCGAAACATGACATCCACCGCCGTGGGCCGCAGCAGTTTTGCCGTGTTGTTATTTCAAGACATCGCAGCCATTCCGCTTGTTGCCATGATTCCATTGCTGGCCGCAAATGGCGGTACGCCTTCCGGAGCCGAGCTCGCACTGTCGATTGCAAAAATCGTCGGTGCAATCGTCGCGGTGGTGCTTTTAGGTCGGTACGTTTCTCGGCCCGTCCTGCGTTTCGTCGCGAGATCTGGCTTACGCGAAATATTCAGCGCCGTCGCACTTTTCCTAGTATTCGGGTTCGGCCTCTTACTCGAAGAGGCTGGCTTGTCCATGGCCATGGGCGCTTTTCTAGCAGGCGTTCTGTTGGCCAGCTCGGAATACCGGCACGCCTTGGAGAGCGATATCGAACCATTCAAGGGGCTTTTGCTCGGCCTGTTCTTCATCGGCGTGGGCATGTCCATCGACTTCGGAACACTGATTGATGAACCGCTGAGAGTGCTCACCCTGACCTTGGGCTTCATTGTGATCAAACTGCTCACGATCAAGCTCCTGGGTCGTTTCCTGAATGTCCCTAGTGGCCAACGTTCCTGGCAGGCGGTATTCCTTGGACAGGGCAGCGAGTTTGCTTTTGTCGTTTTTGGCGCTGCAACTGTTGCCGGCATCTTGATCGAGCCGTGGGGTAAAAGCTTGACTCTGGCGGTGGCGCTGTCGATGTGTGTGACACCTTTACTGATTCTGCTACTGAATTATTTGGAGTCGTCGAAAAAACAGGACAGCAAGGAAGCGGACATCATCGATCAAATGAATCCTCGAGTAATCATTGCAGGGTTTGGACGATTCGGTCAGATCGCTGGACGTCTACTGATGTCCTGTGGCTTCGAAGTCGTGGTATTGGATCATGACCCTGACCACATCGAGACACTGCGCAAGTTCGGGGTGAAGGTGTTTTACGGTGATGCAACCCGCCTAGATTTGCTCCACGCTGCGGGTGCTGCACAAGCCATGGTGCTGATCAACGCCATCGACAATCAGGACGACAACTTGCTACTAACTAGGTTGGCCCAGGAGCATTTTCCGTCTCTGAAGCTCGTGGTGCGGGCTCGCGATATGGGGCACATCATTACCTTGCGCCAGATGGGCATCGAGGCCGTCGAAAGGGAAACATTTGAAAGCGCCTTATCTCTCGGGCGTCGTGCCTTGGAATATCTAGGCGTTGGACGCTACGAGGCACGTGAGCGCGCCGACACATTCCGTAGGCTGAACTTGGAGATGCTTGAGGAAATGGCCGCGCAGCCGCTGGACGATACTGAGTTCAGATATGACGCTTACAAACGAGCCAACACCTTATTAACGGAACTCTTTAATGAAGATCGCGCCCATCCTATCGACGCAGAGGCTAAGAAAGATGCCCCTACAACTCAGCGAGACCAATAGCTGATTCTGCTGGCTGGAGTCGGAGGATACCTGCTTAGCTGGCATCCTCCAGCTCAGTGACAATCGCTTTTTTCAGAGCAGAAACTGATCTCGACCCGGCGATGACTCGAAGCAGTCGTCCTTCATGAAAAACTCCCAGGGACGGCACTGCGCGAATGCCATACATCTGCGCAATCGTCGGCGAAACTGCAACATCAATCTTTCCAAATGCAGCCAGAGCATGGAGCTTTTCCTCCAAGTCCACGAAGACTGGCTTCATCTCTTTACAAGGTTTGCACCAGGATGCTGAGAACAGCACGACACTGCTGCCTTTGGCAACAAAGCGGGCAAATTGGGGAGCATTCAACTCAACGATACGGCTCATCTGGATCTCACGTTTCGAACGAAAAAGAAAGCGGCACCTTTTGAGTGCCGCCGCGCATTTCCATTTAAATTTCGCAGCCGTCGATACCGCATACCTGGCCCATCACTGAGCTATCCTCGGTGTTCGCGTTGGCTGCCATTTTATTGAGCGCCTCGAGAAAGGCTGCGTCAGGCTGCGCACCCGATAATGAGAACGCATTGTCGAAGACAAACAGCGGAACGCCCGAGCCTAACTGCGCCGCAAAAGCTTCCTCCTCTTCCATCTCAGCGCGCAGTTCTGGGGATGTCCATGCCAACTGAATTGACTCATCCGACACGCCCACCTCTTTCGCAATAGCCTCCAGACTCGAGCGATCAAAGATCGATCTGCCATGACTGGTACTTTGTTCATACAGCGCCTCCACAAGGCGCGCTTTCACTGCGGTATCCCCGACAGCTTTCACCAACATATGAGCATCAGCCGTATCGCCAAACATCATGGTTTCAAAGCGATAATCCAAACCATCAGCACGAGCGTAGCTGCTCACTGTACTCATCATGGCGTCAGCGGATCCCGCGTGGCCCAGCTTACGTCGCAGGGCAGGTATCATTGCCTCCGGAGCGTGATTGGCAGCCAGACGATAGGCGCGAACATTGATCTGTACATCGTCCTTGATGCCGGAACGATCAAGCGCTTTTTCAAATCGACGCTTGGCAATCCAGCACCATGGGCACACGTAATCAGACCAGATGTCGACTACATATTTTTTCGAAGGGGTTTGCATAAATTATCCTGCACGAAGAAATGAAGATTGCACTGCCGCCATTTCAAGCAAATGGTTGAAGCCAGCCAACGGATCGGTTGATTGATCTAGTGTCCAATTGATGAGGCTTGCTCCCTCCAACATGCTCAGAAGCATGAAGGCGAAGTTCTCAGCAGATGTTCCCAGCGACCAGTTCTGCTGCCGGACTGCGTCTCGTAAGGTGCATTGAAGCCAGGCGAGCTGAGAGTTGAAGAAGTCTCGCGTTAGCCCCTGGAGCGACAACGGCAACGCAGCCATTTCCGCCGCTAGGGCGCCACATAACGGCAATAGCCCTTCATTCGCACTGATAACGAACAGTCGCGAAAATGCTCGCAGGCGCTGCAGTGGGTCTAAATGCATGGCTTCGATTGAAGCCAACGTCTCATTGAAACGGTTGATGTAATCGTTGATCAGTTCTGCGCCCAGACATTCCTTGGTCGGAAAGTGATGGTGAATACTGGCCTTCCTGATGCCGACCTCCACTGCGAGATCAGCGTAACTGAACGCCGAATACCCCTTGGAGCGCATCTGGGTTTCCGCACAATTCATTAGCGCGGCTTTTGTCGTAATAGACATTGAAAACTCCTTCAGCCAGTAATCACCTAATGCTCACCGAACGCAGCGCACTGAAAGCGCCTCGCTAAGAAGCGCTGATCACTTGCTAACTGGATGTTAAGCGCGTACCGCCATTACCCCTGCATCAACGTCCCAAATGGCACCGGTGACCCAAGAGGTTTTATCGGAGAGCAGGAATAGGATCGTGTTGGCAACATCTTCGGGAACACCGACGCGGCCCAGCGGATGGAAATCGTTCAGCGACTTCATCGCCTCAGGGATCGCTTCCTTGTCCATAAAACCTTCGTAAATCGAGGTGTGAACAATGCCAGGCGATACCGCATTGACCCGGATACCCGAGTGGGCAAGCTCAACTGCCAGGTTACGAGTTAATGCGTGAAGGCCCGCCTTCGCCATGGAGTAAGCAGATGCCGGCGAACCCGCCAGCGCGGCTTGGGCGCCGATAGATCCGACGTTAACAATCGAACCCTCCAGCTTGGCTGCGAGCATGTTCTTGACGACGGTCTGAGTAATGAAGAAGGTTGCGCGGTTCAGCGACAGATACATGTCGTAGTCGGCAGCGTCGTGCTCGGTAAAGGCCTTAGGAATAAAGATCCCGGCGGAGTTGACCATCAGGCTAATATCAGTGTGGTTGGCGTTGATATCCTTGAGAACGGTGTGCATGCCCTCTTCAGTCATCAGATTGGCCACGATCACTGACACAGAGCCCAGCGGGCTGAGCTCGTTACGAACTGCATCGGCTTTGTCTTGCTTGCTACCAGTGAGCACAACACTGCCACCAGCCTTGAGAATCATGCGTGCCGTTTCCAGGCCCATACCGCTGGTGCCGCCGACGACCAACAGTTTCTTGCCTTTAAAAAAATCGTTCATTGCAGACTCCGATATCTAGATTTCAGAAGGCGGCACCAGCAGGCTTGCTGCCGATGCACGCTGAACTTGAATGTGAGCTAGGCGGAAATTAGCCCTCGCGAACTTCCAAGGTTGGCACCATGCGAATGGCTCTCGAGAAGTTGGCATAGTTGACCGAAGTCTTGAGCACCACGTTATGCAGTTCCTCGACACGCTCACGGGATGCATCTGTGTGCAGGCGAACTACAACGCTCACCTCGTCGTAGCCTGGGTTAACGCTTTCGTCGATGCCCAGGAAGCCGCGCAGGTCGAGGGTGCCGTCAGTCTCGATCTCCAAGCTGTGAATTTTGATACCCATCATCGCGGCGTTGGCGGCATAGCCGACCGACATGCAAGCGTTGAGAGCAGACATCAGCAGTTCTTGAGGGTTAGGCGCGGTGTCTTCACCCAGCAACTCATTTGGCTCATCGGCAGCAATTTCAAAATTGCGGGAATAGCTTTCACCGGCGAGGCTATAACGGCTGACCTTAGCTAAGGTGCGGGTCTGGCCTTTCCACTCGGTCTTAACGTTGAAGCTCGCGTGACGCTTGCTGGCATCCTCAGCAACGCCTTGGGCAAATTGTTGCAGGGCAGCTACGTCAATACCGTTCAGGTTAGTGGTCATCTGTTGAGTCCTCTGTGCATAACAGCTTGCGGGTGGGTTGTGTTTCTACCTAGTCACTCTACCAACTGGTAGGGTGGCATGCAAGCATATTTGTTTTGAGCTTCAGCGAACGGTCAAAAAAGACCATTCATCCTCAACCCTGATGCGCCCAGATCCAGTTAGTCAGGTGGTATGTGCCAACCGAATGCTGGCGGTTGATAATCAGGATTTATTCAATGAATACTCTGACGAGAGGCAAATTGGCTTATAGCCGAGCATTTAATTATGGCGAAAAATAAATAGATTTAGAAATAAGGTTCAGAATGATGACGTCAAGATTTACAGATGAGAGGACGTTATAAAACGCCCCCCCCACCTGCATTACCTAGGCTCCGACGTGGCTAGCCGTGCCCTCGATTTCTCGCAAGCTTTTTGCTCTGGAACGAACTGCCTTCGACCAACCTAGCATCAGAGCTCCTGCGACTAACGGTATGGAAAGAACGGTGTACGTTCCATTGGGATAGTCGAACGCCAAGAGAACCAAAACCATCACCAAGAAAACGAGGGTTAGCCAAGAGGTAAACGGAGCTCCAGGCATTTTAAATGAAACCATCTCGACCTCCCCTCTCTTGACAGCACGACGGTACTTTATCTGCGATAAAACAATGAACGCCCAAGTCGAAAGGATTCCAAGCGACACAAGATTCAGCAGAAGTTCAAATAGTTGTGATGGAATCAGGAAGTTTAGTAATACACCAAATACGTTAATCCCCATGGTAACCAAAATGCCCATATAGGGGACTCCTTGGGTACTCATGCGCTTAAACATTTTTGGCGCCGATCCACCCATAGCAAGTGATCTCAATACGCGACCGGTTGCGTACAAACCTGAATTCAGGCTTGAAAGCGCCGCCGTCATAACAACGATATTCATAACGGAGCCAATCCCAGGGATCCCCAGCGCCTCAAAAAACGTTACGAAAGGACTGACGTTAGCGCTATAAGCTGTCCAAGGCAGAACAGTAACGAGCAAGAAAACGGATCCCACATAAAAAAGACCGATTCTCCAGATCACACCGTTGATGGCTTTAGGGATAACATTTTTAGCGTCCGCCGTCTCGCCGGCGGCAGTCCCTACCAACTCTATGCTCGCGTAAGCAAAGATAACGCCTTGCACAATGATAATTGCAGGCAGAATTCCATGCGGGAATATTCCCCCGTTATCTGTAATTAAATGTAGGCCTGGAATATGCCCAGCAACCTCATGGCCTGTAGCAAAGAAATAAGACCCAATCACCAAGAACACACTGATTGCAGCGACCTTAATTACGGCAAACCAGAACTCCACTTCACCAAACCACTTAACACCAACCATGTTCATCACTGTAACTACGCCTAAGGCGCTTAATGCGAATACCCACTGAGGAACGTCTGAAAAAACGCTCCAATACTTCATATAAATAGCAATCGCTGTTATATCAACAACGCCTGTTAACGCCCATACGAGAAAATACATCCAACCAGCAACGAATGAAGCACGCTCCCCCATAAACTCCCTAGTATAGGAGACGAAACTACCACTACTTGGACGGTGCATAACCAGCTCGCCTAGCGCCCTCAAGATGAAAAAAGCGAAGATGCCACAAATTAAATAAACAATTGCAAGCGCAGGCCCTGCGATTTGAAGTCTAGCCCCCGCGCCCAAGAACAACCCGGTGCCAATTGCCCCACCTAGCGCCATCATCTGTACATGACGTTTCTTTAAGTGCTTTGAGTATCCGCTTTCATGGGAGTCAAGCCAGTTCGACTTATCTTTCAGTTCGTTGCTGCACTGAACTTCTAAGAAGGATTGATCTTTTTGTTTTTTCATGTACCACCCGAACGATTAATTTGCAGTTTTTTTCTTATGTTTTGCAAACTTAACTTCCTTATCCCATCCCATGGGATTGTGGGAAAAGCCGTGAGCTCTACTGTCATCAGCGACTAGAGTTCGCCCACTCAATGCCATAGCACGCTCAGATCATTGCTTTTAGGTCGACCAGATTGCTAAATCCCGAGGCACGAAAAACCTACCATTCACATGGTAGCCGTGCAAACTCTATTTTTTTAGATTTTCAACCAATTGTTTTTACGGGCGTTTTTCTACAAGCCAACCTAATGATAGACATTTAGAGCGAATGGTATTTTAATCTTGAATCTGCAGCGGCTACGCATCCCTCCCCGCCCTCAACAAGGTAAGAATTGGATCCGGTATGAAAAAATATAAAACCGTACAGACCTTACTCGCCCACGCGTCTATCGAGCCTGATCAACACCACGGATTCGTCAACACGCCCGTTTACCGAGGCTCTACAGTGGCCTTTCCCACATGCGAGTCCATGCGTGAAGGACGTCAAAAATACGCTTACGGACGTTGGAACAATCCTTCAACGGAGGCACTCACTGAAGCCCTTAAGCATCTGGAAGGAGCTGAAGGCACGGTTCTATGTCCTTCAGGGCTATCCGCGTGTACGACTGCGATACTTTCAGTGGTGGGGATGGGTGATCACATTTTGATTGCCGACAATGTGTACGCGCCGGTGAGGGTCTTCTGCGAGCAAGTGGGTAAGCGCTTGGGAATCGAGGCGTCGTTTTATGACCCTACGGTAGGATCCGGCATTGTTGATTTCCTCCGAACTAATACTAAAGCGATTTATCTAGAGTCTCCTGGCTCCTTGACGTTAGAGATACAGGACATTCCAGCCATTGCCAAAGTTGCTCATGACCATGACATTCTGGTTATTGCAGACAATACGTGGGGCACACCGCTTTATTGCCCAACCATGGAGCTTGGCGTCGACCTTTCTATCATGGCAGCAACAAAATACATCGTCGGCCACTCCGACGCAGTTCTTGGCACTGTATCCGCATCCAAGCGAGCGTGGGAAAGCCTCAGGCGATATCACTTCAATATGGGTTTATTCGCTAGCCCCGACGATGTGACGCTGGCCCTGCGAGGGATGAGAACGCTAGACGTGCGCCTGGAGCGTCACTACAAAAATGCGACGATAGTGGCTAAGTGGTTGGAAAGCCGAGAGGAAGTTATCGCAGTTCATTACCCGGCATTGGAATCGCACCCACAACACGACTTATGGAAACGGGATTTTAGAGGGGCATCTGGCTTGCTGTCGTTCACGATACAGCCTTCCACGCAGCCAGCAGCAGATGCTCTCTTGGATAATCTGTCGTTGTTTTCAATTGGCTACTCTTGGGGTGGTTTTGAAAGCCTGGCGATGATCGCAGATCCCAAACCCGTCAGAAGTGCGACGTCATGGGAAGTCGATGGGCACCTTGTACGACTGCATATTGGTCTTGAAGACCCATCTGATCTTATCGCCGATCTCGCAGAAGGCTTTGTGAGATTCAATATTTTACGCAGTCCACACACTGCGAAATATTCATAAAACTGAGTTGGCACAGCCTTCACGGCTGTGCCTAACGCATGAGGCGAGGTACTCGATTAGGCCAACCGGCTGCTGACACCTGCTACGATTAAAAGCACAGTCGACGGTCGCTGATCATTTCTGACAGTTGATCAAAGCGCATGGTCGACTTTCCCCTGACTTGGAAAAACTCTTTAGGCATCATTTCTTCCTTGGGAAGTGAGGCCTTTAATAACGATATTCATCCACTGCGCCAATAACTGTTCCATCAATTCCGGACTGATCGGAATTGAATCCGCTCGCCACATTAAACTCAACACGCCATTAGCTGCTGCCCACATAGAGGTAGTGGCAAGGTATGGGTCGACAGTCTGATCAATCGAACCGTCAGAGATGCCATCGGCTATGGCCGCTTCCATTTTGCTGTTTTGGTGCCTTACCAGCTCGCTCACACGCGCTAAGGCTTCGGGCTCATTAGGAGGATCCGCTAGTAACCGGAACTCATTTGGGCGCTCAAAAGCGAACCGAAAATAACCTTTAGCGGCCATTTGAAGCCGCTCTAAAGGCGTCCCGGCTGCCGAATAAGCAGCATCCATGTAGACCTTGTTCTCTTCAAAGGCCCTTTCAGCAACTGCCATGAGCAACGCTGATCGTCCACCAATTCGGTTGTAGATGGTCTGCACCGCAACGTCTGCTCGTTCAGCAACGGCCTCGAGCGTCAAGGCGACAGCTCCACCCTCCAAAATTAGGGCTTCCGCATGTTCGATTATTGCTAGCCGCGTGGCCTCAGCCTTGCGTTGAGTGCGTGTGGGGAAGGTGCTTTTTGTCATGGCGCGAGTATACCTGAAAAAAATTATTGTAAGGTGTTCCAATTTTGGAATAGCATCAAAAAAACAATAAGGACTTCACCATGCCTCAACGCCTAGATGTGTCGTTTCTGTCCAAGGGTACAAGCTGCGCCGCCTGGCTGTACCTACCAGAAGAGTCCGCCCCTCACCCGGTGGTTGTGATGGCTCATGGTCTTGGTGGTGTACGAGAAATGCGCTTGGATGCTTTTGCTGAGCGGTTCTGTGAGGCTGGGTATGCCTGCCTGGTATTCGACTATCGAAATTTTGGAGCGAGCAAAGGTGAACCTCGGCAACTCCTGGATATAGCGAGCCAACAGGAAGACTGGCGGTCTGCCGTTGCCTATGCCCGCACTCACGAGGAATTGGATCCGGCAAAGGTTATTCTGTGGGGATCCTCCTTCAGCGGAGGGCATGTGATTCACACCGCCGTCGCTGACGAAAAAATCGCAGCGGTAATCGCTCAGTGCCCTTTTACCGACGGCTTAGCGTCGTTTTTCAGAGTCAACCTGCTGACGTCGCTCAAGCTGATCATGTTAGGTGTGGCAGACAAGGCCTTCTCGATATTGGGTCTTGCGCCGGTACCGGTCAAAATTGCGGGGCCGAAAGGCTCCGCTGCCCTTATGACGGCAAAAGATGCTGAATCTGGTTACCTGGGATTGGTACCGAGCAAATATTCGTTCAAAAATTACGTAGCAGCACGTTTTGCACTTTCTATCGCGTTTTATCGGCCGGGAAAGAAGACACCAAGGCTTTTTTGTCCCGTTTTGTTCTGCATCTGCGAGACAGATACGGTTGCCCCCGCCGGCCCGACACTGCACTACGCCAAACGGGCCATGGATGCTGAGATCCATATTTTCCAGGAAGGCCACTTCGATATCTATGTCGGTAAGGCTTTTGAACGAGTTGTCGAAAAGGAAATCGCTTTTCTCAGACGCCGCGTCTCACGTGCCACGGCATGCGCTCCGCCTGCATAACGCCCCTAAATAAAGAAAGCATTTTCCACGATGACTAACAGTCGCCGAACTCACATCAGTCTCCCTGTATAAGTTCTCACTTGAAGGCCCGATAAATGAACAACAAACCTACTGTATTCATCACTGGTGCGGCCAAAGGAATTGGCGCAGAAACTGCTCTGATGTTTTCCAAGCTGGGATATCGTGTGGCCGCAACCGATGCCAACGAAAAGGACTTGGAACAGCTAAAGAAAACTTTAGGAGTCGAGCACTTTTATCGTCGATTGGATGTAACCAATTCCGAAGACTTTGCTGCGATATTGAAAGAATTTGCTGTAGAAAACGGCGGAGCCATTGACGTACTGATCAATAATGCAGGGATTGCTTTTATTGATAATTTTGAAAACATACCACTCGAAAAACACCTTGCATTAACGGATGTGAACATTAAAGGCGTGCAAATCGGAACCTTTCACGCACTCCAATACTTAAAGAAAAGTTCACAACCCTCCATGATCAGCCTGTGCTCTCTTAGCTCAGAGTATGGAGTGCCAAGTGAGGCTACATATTCAGCGAGCAAGTTTTGGGTGAAAGGATTTACCGAGGCGATCAACATCGAATGGGAGCGCCATGGCATTTACGTATGCGATGTAATGCCAAATTTTGTTGCGACTCCCATGATGCAAAACCTGGACGGAAAAATTGTACAATCAATTGGCATAAAGCTTAACGCCACTGACGTGAGCGCTACCATTTGGAAAGCAGTGCAGAACCGCAACCGCGTCCACTGGGAAGTAGACACCTGGCGCCCTCGCCTACTCCGCGCCGTTAACAAACTGCTGCCAAAAAATGTCCGCAGAGCCGCTATGAAATACCTAAGTGGCTACTAAGGTCATTCATCACGCTGCGAACTTGCATGACTCGTAGAATATTTTCGGTACGATCGGCTGTCTGACCGTATACGCCGAACGCTATATTTCTGCCCAAAAATAAATCTAATAAAAGGCTATCCAATCTAGCCTTGGGAGATAACTATGACCAGCCAAAATAAAAATAACATCTTGGTAATCTTGCTCTTTATTGTATTTTTCTGTTCAAGAGCCCACGCAGAATCCGTTCAGCCGATGAATGCTGTGAAATTAGGGTTTGCTGATATTCACTTTCACACCAACACAAGCGATTTAGAAGGGCCCACTGGCACGACCCCATCAGGAATTAAAGCAAGTATCAACAACACCCAAACGCTAGCAATAATTTACGAGCGCCAAATCTCCGGGCCTTGGTCTATAGTTTTACAAGGTGGAGTACCTCCCACCTTGAAAGTTGACGCTGCTGGCACCGCGAAATCGCTGGGTAAAATTGCTACTGCAAAAGCTTGGTTCCCAGCTATCATTCTGAAATACACCTTTCGCGACGTTTTTGGTTTTCGTCCTTACGTTGGAGCTGGAGTGAACTATTCATTCTACACTGACAAACGGATGACTGATGCTTATACAAATGGGTTCGGTGGCACATCAAGCTCAGCCAAGCTGGATGATACTTGGGGTGGCGTGATGAAGTTCGGTGCGGAGTTTCCTCTTTCAGACAACTGGGTATTCGACGTGGGGTACTCCCATTATTGGATAAAAACGAAGGCTACTATCGCCACAGAAACACCGGGCTTTGGCAGGATTGAAAGAACTATCCAAGCCAAAGCTAATCCAGATGCATTTGGCTTGTTGATCGGGTACAAGTTCTAAATCCTACAAGTTAACATAAAAAATCCAAAAAATTCATTCCCCTCACCCTATACCGATCGATTAAAATTTAGTTCCGGTTGATCGGCACAGGAGTTTCACCAAGATAAACTCTATCAATAACTGAACCCAGCACCATCGACCAGGCCACAAAAAATGATGTACAGCCTACCTACTGGATGGTATGGTGTTTTTACCAGCGATTGAAGGTGTGCTGGTATCATAGGTAAACCTTGCACGTCACCGAAAGTGGACAGCAAAGAGATTTCTATTTTTGGAGGCGCTTGGTGAAACCAACAGTATCCCCCCCGTTAAACGTAAAAAACACCAGAAAAGTGGTGTTGCTGACTGCTTTAGCAATGCTGGCATTCGCAGCTAATTCGGTGCTTTGCCGACTTGCACTTCGCCACACAGAAATTGATCCTACCTCTTTCACACTTATACGGTTGTTGAGCGGAGCCGTTGTGCTCTGGGTTATTCTAGCAATCAAAGGCACCTCCTCTCGCTCCGCTGGGAGCTGGTTGGGTGCGTTCACCTTGTTTGCTTACGCGTTCGCTTTTTCATATGCGTATCTAAATCTAGATACAGGAACAGGCGCGCTCATTTTGTTCGGTGCCGTCCAGCTCTCTATGCTTGGATACGGTTTTTACAAAGGCGAAAGGATGCATGCTGTAGCAGTTACGGGTCTTGTACTTGCTATTGGAGGCTTGGTTGCTCTGTTACTACCAGGTGCTACGTCGCCTCCGTTGGCTAGCGCAGGGATCATGTTGTTATCTGGCATCGCATGGGCCGTTTATTCGTTAATTGGCAAGCAATCGAATGATCCACTCGCCTCTACTACCTGGAATTTCCTGCGAGCTGTACCAATGATGCTTTTGGCATCCATACCTTTCGCAAATCAGCTATCAATAGATATTTTGGGTGTTCTCTGCGCGATTGCGTCGGGGACGATTGCTTCAGGAATTGGTTATGCTATCTGGTACGCAGCGCTACGTTCGCTTTCGTCGTTTCAGGCAGCCTCCATACAGCTAAGCGTTCCTGTTTTGGCGTCGCTCGCAGGGGTGCTCATTTTGAATGAAAGCTTAACGACTCGATTAGCGCTTACATCGCTGGCAGTGCTTGGAGGAATTGGACTGATACTTAGTGATAAGCGCGTAATAAATCGCAGAAAATGAAAGGCTGTCCGTGGATGGGGTCTAGACGAAATCTATAATCGAACGAACAAGGCGACGAGCCACCGTCGCCCATTGATCAAGCCCAATTAATGGCTAGCTTCAGAACGCAGAAGTCCAGCCAAAATCAAATCGAATCCAGAAGATTTCTCGTAGTCATCACTCATCGCCCAAGACACAAAGCTTGCACCTTCCAAGGCATTCAATATGAACCTTGAAACTGTGATCACATCCAGCTCGGGCTTGAGCAAACCCTGGTCTTGGCCCTGCTTGATATTCTCTTGAAGCCACGTTAGATGGATCTCGAAGAAATCCTTTGTCATTGCTTTAAGGCTTTCAGGCAGAGCCAAAAGCTCAGCGGCCAAAGCTCCACAGAGTGGAAGCATTCCGTTTTCACTGCTGTGCGCGAACATCACCGCGAACGCCTTCAACCGGTCGACGATGCCATCGTTCTCATCGTTGATAGCTTCCAACTGCTTCTTGAATCGGAACAGGTAGCTCTCGACGATGGCAATTGCCATGCCTTCCTTGGTGGGAAAGTGATGGTGAATACTGGCTTTTTTGATGCCGATGTCATCTGCAAGGTCGGCATAACTGAAGGCCGCGTAGCCTTTCGTGCGCAGCAGAATCTCAGCGCTGGTCAAAAGGTCTGAACGTGTACTCATGATGCTGCATCCGAATTTATCATGCAGGCATCATAAATTAGTCACACCGCATAAGACAGCGTTCGCCGAACGCTGTATTGAGCTACCTATACATTGTGCCGATTTCGAGTGCACGCCCTAAGCCGGATGAACTTCCTCGAATAGCCAATCCCGAAACGCTTTCAACCTCGGCAGGCTCGCACACTCGGGACGATATACAACGTAGTAGGCCAATGGAGAGACAACCTGGATGTCTGGAAACAAGCGAACCAGCCGGCCTGCGGCCAAATCATCTCTGGCCATAACGCTGCGCGCTAGCGCGATCCCTTGGCCATCTATCGCTGCTTGAAGCACAGCTGCACTGTTGTTGATCTTCATGCCCCTGCGCGCCGGTACATTTTTCGCCGCAGCGATGCTTAGCCAAGTCTCCCAGGTAGTGAATCCGGCGCTCCCGTCCATCGACAGGTCGTGGATTAGCGTTTGATTGGCCAATTCGGCCAGAGTGCTCAAACAATCCGACGTGTTTTTCAGCTTAGGAGAGCAAACAGGGAAGATATCCTCGTCCATCAGTTTTTCTGCGAAAAGACCAGACCACTCACCGGCACCATATCGGACGCCGATATCTATTCGTTGAGTTTGGAAATCCACCGCTTTGAGTTGCGTATCAAGTCGAACGTCGGTATCTGGCCAAGCCGTATGGAAACGCTCTATTCGCGGTAACAACCATTTGGCAGCGAAGGCTGGACTGACCGTGACAGTTAGCACTCCATTTGGTGAATGCTCCCTCATTCGCTCAACCCCTAACGTAAGCCGCTCGAATCCGGCCTGAATGTCGGAAAGTGCGCGCTCAGCCGATTCCGTAGCGACCAGCCGTGCCTTGCCGCTGGTGCCTCGATGAAACAGAGGCGTACCTAGCCATTGCTCAAGGGTACGTACCAACTGCCCTACCGCTGCGGGGGTGACATTTAACTCATCCGCAGCGGCTGAAAAGCTTTGGTGCCGAGCGCTGGCTTCAAAAGCCCTCAGTGCGTTGAGATGAATGGGCGCGACCATAGCGGTAAACCTTTTCTTTATCGTTCTGACACTTTATCTCGTTTGTTCAGCTCCCGGTAGAAGCCAATAATTCACTGATATCTATCACACAGACGGCGACGCTATGGCCGTCGCAACTGATAGGAGTTCGGGCATATCTGCTTCGCTGGCATGCTCGATTGATAGTTTTAATTCCCTAGAGACATTGCCCGTGCTCATCAATGCTGACTTCAACCAGCGCGTTACCGTCGCTGCCCATGAATACGACTGGGTGGCATCACCACAGCCAGGTGTTGAGCGCGTCAGGCTTGATCGAGTTGGCGGCGAGCAAGCTCGGGCAACGAGTATTGTTCGCTACTCAGCAGGCGCCAGTTTCGCTCCTCATAAACACCCCGGCGGAGAGGAAATACTTGTCCTCTCCGGTACGTTTGCGGACGACGATGACAGCTATCCCGCAGGCGTTTATTTGCGCAACCCACCAGGCACCAGTCACGCTCCTTCCAGCGCTGAAGGTACGGTCATTTTCGTAAAGCTCTGGCAGATGTATGCGGATGATCAGGTTAAGGTACGGATCAATACACAACGGCCAGATGCATGGCAAAAAGCAGCCGACCGCGAGATTCGCCAGCTACATACCAGTGCTTGCGAAACTGTTTCTCTGGTGCGCCTTCCCGCAGGGGGTCAGATGTTCAGTGGCATCGTTGAAAACGCCGAGATCTTGGTCTTGACCGGAAGTATCGTTGAGAACGGACAGCATCACGAGGCCGGTAGCTGGTTGCGTTTCCCGCCAGGAGAGTACCCGCAGCTCCATGCATCGACCAAGGGATGCACGGTTTACTTCAGAGAAGGGGATTTGATCGGTCTCTCAAGCAGGGAAATACCATGAACCAAGCTCGCATTGCGATCATCGGGGGCGGTATCAGTGGCCTATACGCCGCGTATTTACTCCAATCCCAAGGCATATCTGATTACGTCCTGCTTGAAGCCCGTGAGAGGCTTGGCGGAAGGGTGCTATCTGTAGGACTCTCGGGTACAGGCGAAGCACTGACAGATGATACCAATCGATTCGACCTGGGGCCCTCCTGGTTCTGGCCCGATTACCAACCACAGCTCGATACTTTGATAGCCGGACTTGGCTTGGAGCGCTTCGCTCAACCCACACAAGGCGACATGCTAATCGAGAGAGCTGGCGTGAGTCCTGCACGCACGCCAGCATACTTTTCGTCGCCGGCGTCGGTACGTTTGCTTGGAGGCATGACTGCATTAGTCGACGCGCTTGCTGCCGGGGTAAATCCCGATAACGTGCGCACAGGCCAGACAGTTCGTCGTATCCACGCCAGCGAGCAGCACCTGCAAGTAGAGTGCGAAAGCCTTGATGGCATGCGAGAGTCATGGGCAGTCGAAAAAGTTCTGCTGGCCGCCCCACCAAGACTGTTGGCCCAAGATATTGAGTTCTTACCAGCACTCCCTACATCGGTTGTCCAGCAATGGCGAAATACCTCTACTTGGATGGCTCCTCACGCCAAGTACGTCGCTGTATTCGAATCCGCATTCTGGAACGAAACCGGGTTGTCCGGACAAGCACGCAGTGCAGTTGGCCCTATGGTGGAGATTCATGACGCCTCATCGCCTGGCGGACATGCTGCGCTGTTCGGTTTTATAGGCATCCCGGCGTCAACGCGCGAAGCGATGTCTAAAGAACATTTGCAGGCAATGTGCCGCGCACAATTGGTGAGGTTATTCGGGCCAGAGGCAAGTAAACCCGTAGCTGAATTCCTCAAAGACTGGGCACAGGATCCTCTTACTTCTGTTGCTCAAGATTTGCTCGATGGAGGGCAGCATCCGATCAGCCTGGATGCATCTATCGATTCCTCTCACTGGACAGGAAGATTGATTGGCATCGGGAGTGAATGGTCGCCACAGTTTCCGGGATACATCGCAGGGGCCATCGAATCGGCTGCGATAGGCGTGAACGGACAAGGCCTGATCGGCTGAGGTTACGACAAATTAAAGCTAGCTCTGGACACCTGCACATCTTCGTTCAGCATAGTCATGATAACTTCGTCCGAGCCCGAGATCCCAGTGCAGGCCAGGGAAAGACAATCACCTATCAGGACAACGAAATGGACATTCGATACTTCCTCGAACAGCGACTGGCTTTTGTCAAGCAGCTCTATCTAAATGGGGCCAGCCCGTTTGAAGATCGCAAATGGAAAATCGAAAACGAGGAAGCCCCCTTCATCCCGCCATATAGCGAAGATGAAGAGCCCGCGTATTTGAATGAATGGCTAGAAGCGGATTCCTCGGTGCAGGTACTGGGTAGCGCGTGCTTATCAATGATTGCTGCTTCGCTACACTTATACTTCAAAGAATGGGAGCGTCGGCTTGGGCCTGCTCCAGGGCCCTCACTCAAAGCAGAATTCAAAAGTGGCGGATGGCCGAATGGCTACAAAGCATTCTACTTGGCGCATGGTTCAGACCGGTTTGAGGATGGGCCATTCGATTTCGCTTTGATTGAAGAACTCGTGCTGGCGAGAAATAGCATCCAACATCCCGACTCCCTGGTCTTCGAAACATCACGATATTCTGACGACGCGCTCCAGAAGATGCCAAATCCATTTTTCGTGAGTGATCGAGAGAAAAGCTTGATTGAGGAGGCAGATGGCGAGAGTCGGCAATGGCTGTATCGCCCCCACATTCACATCACTACCGAGAAATTTCTGCACGCTGTGTCACAGGTCTCTGAATTCGTGAAGTGGCTAGAGGATCAAGGAGAGAACATCTTGCATAAGCGTCATCTTGAGCGAAAGCGTCAACGCGAGATGGACGCCGGCTTCAAATCTTTTTAGCCCCGACCGGAAGCTGCCGTTCGCAATCAGAAGCAAAGGTTGGTCAGAACGAAAGACCGCAAATTGCCGACAAGGTCAAATAAAAATCCAAGGGCTTCTCTGTGCCTTCAACTTTAGTAAACATTATTGTCCGCGACCGTGGTGCGGAGGCCTATTCCGATTACGCAGGGTTCCAGATTACCGATACCGATGTGATCGTTGGCGCCGCTAGGCAAGCGCTCGAATCGATCCGTCCGTCATTTGGTTCTTGCGTCATGGTCAGCGCTGGCTTCACTGCCATTCTGAAATCTAAAGGGATACCCGCAGTTGTTGTCTTGGGAGACCTGCTGATTAACGGCCAGTATGCATTCGAATGCAGGGGGAACATTCCAGGGGCAACCTACGAGGGAGAGTTTGTGGACGCCAAGTGGGACGGTCACGCCTGGGTAATGCTCGCTGGTATCCTCTGCGACCTATCGATCTTCCGAAGCGCCTACGCCACTAAAACGCCAAGCAACCTCAAAACCTTTATCAGCCAGCAGTTCGGTGAGGGTAAAGGAGCACTGATGTGTCCTCACGATAGCTTGCCGGTCGGCATGGAGTTTGTGCCCAAATTTGCGCTCAATGACGATCAGATTCTGGGGATTCTGGACGGTTTGTCCAGGCAAGCACTTGAGACTAAGTGACGAAATTCGAGGCGGCATTCACGGCTGAGTCGGGAGATGAATACGGTTAGAAAATAAGGGCGGCGCTGACATCAGTGCGAGATTAGCCAGGCTTCCATTTTTTGCAATCTGCCCATTTCGAGAAGCTTCGGTTTTCCTAAATCTAAAAGCATGAGTAGCTTTTGCCTGTCCTCTGATGAGGGGAACCATTCAGCCACTTCAACATTGCAGTGCTTGGACTCACTTAGGGCCCATTTCACAACCATGTCTGCGGCAGCTCTGTAATGATCCGCAATGAAGATACTGGCTCCCTCCACTGGCCATCCGCGCTCTGCCAGTTGGACGGTTACGTCTAAGATTCCCGCCCCCCCGAAAAAATCAGAGGTATCCGGATAATGGATGCCTGCCAACGATACCTTCGCCACACCGGCTTCTCGGTCGAAATACGACATAAAATGCCATCCACCCGTTGTGCTCCCAGCGTGCGGAAAATTGATGGCGGCTTTACCAGTTATGTAGTGCTCGCGTGACACACGCTTGAGATCAAGATCAAAGAGCGGCTGCCTCATGGGAGTTTTTTGAGCCGGGCTAAACCCTGTTTGATATGGCCAGCGTTCTCACCAATCGTGTAAAGCGCACCACGGACGTTGTCGCCGACTTCCGCATGTCCTTGGGCTTCCACCTTGAGGGTTAGCTCCATGAGAGCAGCCTCCAGGGCTAGCTGGTTTTGATACATCCTTTCCAGTACATCTGATAGCGAATACTCAGCGCGCATTTGGTTTTACCTCCATGTCGGAAACAACAGCATAGCAACAGGTGAAATCCAGAGTGGTATCAGCTCGTCTTGAGCTTGGTCATTGACGCTGCCGGCATCGGCGGTTCAATCGCAACTTTATTGCGGGCAAAAAAAAGCCCGCGATGGGGAGAGCGGGCTGCGAATCTAATAAGGAGCTGGCTCCACCGTACGCCGATGGATGTGAAAAAATTGTAAGAAGAATTCATTGGGATTTCTTGAGCCATGCCAAACCTTGCTCGATGTCGCCAGCGTTTTCACCAATTGCGTAAAGCGCCCCGGACATTGTTTCCGACATCTGCGTGACCTTGAGCTTCAGCGTGCAGCGTGCAGCGTGCAGCGTGCAGCGTCAAGGTGCTGCAGCGCTGATTCTGATTAATCACATTTTTCGTCGTGGAACGCGTCGGAGGTATCTCATACCTAGCGACACCTCCTGCTAAGCTGGCATTACTGCTAGCTGTTCCAAACTTCAATTTTTTTTGCAGGCTACCCATATCGGATATTTTTTGTTTTCCGGTTTCCAGTAAGAGAGGAGTCTGTGTCTTTTCCGGGGAGAGGGATTACCCTGTCATCTCGACATCTCAATGCCTAAACTCGCTAAAACCCCTCTTCACGACCATGTTTGCGCTTATTTTTTTACACGCTATGCTCACCCACGGTAAGCCTTAAAAGTTTCTTGAGATGCCCCAAGATCCCGAAGACTGCCTGGCAAATGGACGGCGCCAAAGTGTCTATTGCGCCTATTTTAATTATCGTTCGTGGAGACGAGATGATTAAAGCAACGCTTTGCGTCGTCGGAGTCATGAGTATAACTGGTTGTACTCTTAAACCAGCAGATTATAGGGGGGCCGAAGATGGCGGGAGTGGGTATACCTATATTCCGCTTGACCCATTACCAGTGGTAATGACCCCTAGGAACTGCCCTCCTAAAGACGTTCTGCCAAATAAGTCCTCCCAAACTCCTATTGGTACGGTAGCGAAGAAGCCAGTAAATAACATACTTTCAGCGCTTCCCGACAATGCTGTACGTATGGTTGTGGAAAACCTTAAAACCAGTGGGAATATTACCTATGGCGCGGGGAAAATAGGCTCTAACCTTGAGCGGTATAAGGTTACCTCTGACTACATTTCGGCTGACACCGTGAGTATCAAACTTTGGATTAGCAGGCAGGTCAGGGAGAAAGTTTCATCTAGATCTTACACTCATGGTGTGCAGGGAGATATATCCGGTTGGAAAGACGTTTCTATGTCGGACAATTTGGTTGCTGAATATAGATACGCTAATACGACCAGTGAGTATAAAGAGGTGGTCGCTGAGAGATACTTTGTCAAAACTGACAAGCAGTACCAGAAGGAAATTTTGAATAGGGGCGCCGCAGAAACTAGCAAATATACTGTCTACAGCATTCCATTGTACGTCGGAATTGGCATTCGCATAACCTCAAATGTGGAGGTTATAGGGGGGAGCGCTAACATCTCAGGGATAGGAGTAATAGGTGCAGAGGCGCAAGCGAATAAACTGCAAGGTAGCTTAGTGGTTCAGACTCTAGGTGTGAATGGGAAGGCAGTATCTAGTGCTCTGCCGATGCAAAGCGAACTAAATGCCACTACCGCACAGAATGCACTCATTGCTACGGCATCTATTAAAACCCTATTGTACGCAGATGATACAGAGGTCGCTCCGCGTATAGTTGGGTTATATTATCCATTTCCTAGCTCACGCCCATTGGTTAATGCTCTGATATCGGCTATATCTTCGAGTGAAGTGGAGTGGTCGGGCCCGTGCAGTATCGATTGATTTTCTCGTAATGTTTCGTAATGACGTGATGATCTCAGTTATCTCTCGGAGTATCTGACAAGCTTCTCTCGCTGTAAGCTCAGCTGAAAGGTGTTCATAAGCATCACCTACCTGCTGAACCCCAGCTGCAATTTTGCCTCGAGCAGCCTTTGCTCTGCGTACATAGCTGAATCCTCATCTGGCAGCGGATAACCAGCAGCTGAAAGAGCCTCCGCGCGCTCTTCAATAAGCAAGTGCTCAGGATCACGAGCGACTTGATAGGCTCTGCCTGGTACGCGCCATGTGGCATCCAGTCGTGATTCCTCAGGAGCTAACCGGCTTAGTCTCCATCCGGCTTCATCGGAATCTTTCGAAAGCAGGCACTCACCACAATTGGGCACGTGGTTCGCGATCTCATACTCACGCCAGTCCACCATAGCTCCGCCGTCAATGCCGAGCGGTTTGCGCTCAATCAGCCAGGCTACAGCGTTAATGAACTGGCCATGAGAGTACGCAACGATGTCTTGGGCGGGATGTTCAGCAAGACGCTTCAGGAAAGACTGAGCTCTAGCTATGAAATCTAGAAATGACTCAGCGCCTTCACCATCCGTGAAACCAGGATCTGCTTTGTTCCAAAATGCAGCCACCCACTCGCGTCTGTTAGCGACGGTTGTGTTCGTGCACCGCGCAGGGGCAAGGTAAGTGAATTCTTGAATGGGCCAAGTTTCAAATGGGATATGAGGAAACAGCGCTGCGGTCGCCATAGCGGTTGAGTGCGCTCGGGTGAAAGGCGAGGCAACGATCAGAGCCGGAGCATGGAGGAACGACAACGCCACCAGCTTCGCTTGCTCAACTCCTTTCGGGGTGAGAGGAATGGTCACGTGATCTAAAGTGGCTTCGCCCGCGTTCGCAGCGCTCTCTCCGTGGCGGATTAGCCTGACATGCTTCATTAACCAATCACTCGCACAGGTTCGGCCATCATTTCTCCAAGATCCCAAAAATTACTGTACTCAACCTTCAGTCAAGAAGTCTCGAAAGCAATCCCTCTATCTGGGTGCCTGCATGCTTGAATTTCAGCTCTTCGAGCTTAGCTGTCCTTCTTTCCCCAGTGACCAGGCTGAGTCCGTGCAGCGCGTTAAGTAACTTCTGAGACTCGCCAATTTCCGAACGTAAGGTCAGCCAGGTAGTGTTCAATCGACGAGCCAACTCGTCGGCCTCTTGGCTCAAGCTTTGCGACTCAATTAGCTTATTAGCGTGGATGGTTGCTTTCAGATTACCTACCGTCTGCTCAAGTTCTTCCAGTAGCTCGGTAACGATGTCCGCTTGGTCAAGTGACACTGGACGCCCTTCGACGTAAATCGTGTCGTCCTGAACGCAATAGATAGCGAGTGGCCCTTCCCCCCCTCCCGTGCAATCGAGTGTCAGAAAGTTTCCTAATCGAACCGGCCCTGGAATCCAGGTGTGCCCTGTGCATACACGCCATGCCCCTTTCACACCTTCTCGATGGTGCTTTTTGATCCGCTCGCGCCCCCATAGCGCAATCTCTTCGACAGCAGGGATCGAGATGTCTCGAGCGAATTCGATCCATGAAATCCCGGCAGGGACATCAGCGTGAACAACGCCAACCAGGCCGCGAGGGGACTCGATTTCTATGGCTGTGGGAAGGCTCTCAAGCTTTTCAATTATCATCTCTTTCGATTCGTCGGCTATGGTCGACCACCAGCCCGCACCATGAGCTACATAACGAGCGCTGGGGTTTTCCCTGTAAGCATTGATAAGCATCTGCTCATGGTTACCTTGAACAGTGAAGAACCATGGCTCACCAAGAAGCTTCAGGCCGTCGAGGACTCCAGGCCCGCGATCTATGAGGTCACCTACCCCGATGACTCGGTCGATAGCTTTGTCGAAACCTAGCTTCAACAATCCTTTATGGAGGTCAATCGTCTTGAAGTGGATGTCACCGACGACGAAGTCGCGACCGACTTCGTTCTGGGGAAGCCTCAGGACTTTCTGACTCATACGCGGGGTTCCTTCCTGAATGGCCAGCTACCAGGTGACCAAACCCGTATTGTCCACCCAGCAACCGCACCTTCCAACAGAAATATGGCCTGACAGGATGACTACACTCCATTGCGCAGGGCTGAGGTATACCGAGTTTCTTCCGACGATGAAAATAACTGGAGCAAGCGGAGCGCGCAGGCCAGTAAGGCCGGAGGCGCGAGGATGGAAGCCCCAAAGGGCCATGACTTGGCGTCAGCCATGGCATGGTTTACGACAGCCGAACCGATAGGGCGCGCCAAAACCGCGATTTGCTTAGATTGCAGGATTGCTGATGTTCTGCAGGCTATGTATTCCAATATTTTTGGACTGTGCTTCTAGCAATGCCGAGCTTTTCAGCGATTGTTTTCCTGTCGAAACCTTGCGCTTTCAGGGCTCGAACGTAATTGGCGTAAACGGGTCGCTTTGGCTTGCCTTGGGAGCGCTTGATGAGCTTTCCGTCACTGAATTGCTCCTCTACCAACTGCCACCCTCCGGACATCTCGAATTCCCTGATTCGCAGGGCAGTACGTTGCAAAGCCTCGGATGGAAGTTCGTCACCCTGCGCAGCAATGACGAGAGTGACCATAGTCAAAAGGTCTAGGCCTAGATAGTCAGCGATCTCGTCCAGTTTCTCCAACGTCGCGTTCGCTCGGGCCTGCTCAAGCTTCCCCACGTACGTTCTGTGCGTTGCCCCCGCCAACTCTTCGTAACTCAACCCCTGATGAGCACGAGCTCCACGCAATGCTCCTGCCAGCGCTTCTTTCAGATGCATGAGTCGGATCCTCAAAAGCGAGGATAGAGCCACGGCAAGCGCGTTTCGATAAACAGCTCATGGTGATATTATCGTGACATATGGTTTGCCAAGCAATCGTTTGATCATAGCGGCGGGATGTTTGGATTGGTGATGGATTGGTCATGAGAGCAGCACCTAAGACACGGCCAGGGACATCTCGATGGGAGACGCGCCCATCAAGTCCGACGTTTATGGCCCGCGTAAGCCTGCCTGCAATCGTCACTGAGCGACGTCTTGGTAAGAACCAGATCCACTTTTTAAGCGAAGGCAGGGATAGTGAGTGATGAAGTTCGATTGCGTGAAAGTTTCAGGAAAAGTTGACTACGTTCGATCTGTTGATCGAATGAACGGCGGACATAAAGCTAAAGTCAGCATTGACGGTGCAGTTATCCCGAATTTGCAAGTATCGAATAAGCTTTACGAAGAGTTAGAAGTCGGCGAAAACGTAACTTTGTATGGACTTTTCAAAAGAAGTAATGACAAGGAAAAAAACACAGGCATCTTGTACGGCCTAGCGAAGCAAAACGGCGAGAAATCATTTGCAACCCAGTATAGATATCAAGTCCCGCTTTTCCTGACGGTCACTGCGGCCATCGCATTTTGCTTAACTTTCGTCGCCGGCTGGATAGCTTCGATATTCCCAGTGCTTTTCTTATTTGGAGAAAATTCGGATTATATGTATACCACTACGGTATTTGCAGTAATTGAGTCGAGCTTGGTTGCCGCTTTTTTCCTGTGGAGGGCAGTGGTGATGTTCAACGCTACGTCTGATCCCGAAGCTTGGGAAACTACCGAAGCCGCAGCGCTATCGAGTCGCTTCAGTAAGCTCCACAAGTAATAGGCCTATACGTAGGGCACGCTTACGCCCGCCCCGGCTTCAGGATCGCTGCGCCAGACTTTCCTTTGGCTGCGAGTATCGAGCAAGCGGAGCGCGCAGGCGTGTGGGATGGACGCCCGTAGGGACGAGACGTGGCTTGCCACGGCTCGGTTCACGCCAGCCATCCGCCGAAGGCGGCACGCCATAACCACCGCCCTGCTTTGTGAAAAGGAGGCTTAAATGACCTGCGATTTACTCCGCGAGCGTGAGAGAACTAGGCGAAGGGTTCTGTGGGCGCTTGCCACCTTCCACCCTGGTGATCCCAGTGCATCCGACCTCCTTGTCATCCTCGATGATCTCGATGACCAAGAGCGAAACAACACCCCCTGTAGCGATAAGCCACTCGAACTCATTGAGGTTCGTAACTCCGTCTCGGTGATGCGTCATAACTCCGGAGTCGACATCATCTTTGAGCGCGATATCCCGCAGCCCTGGCGAGAACGCTTTCTGCAAGCGAGCATCGGATCAACCAAAATTCCTGATGGGCCCTACGCCACAGACTGGGAGAAATTTTTGGTTGAATGGGAGCGAGAGATGCAGCATCTGCAAGACCATCGACTTGCAAAGGCTGCTAACAGCTAGAACGGCTGGCTCGAGCGATGGCGGCGCAAACACAAGCACTCGGTGTTGCCGCTGAAAATCGCAACCTCAAACAGGAGCAGCAAGGTGGAACGGCCTTCGTTTTTTGTTGATTTTGAAGCTTCTGGAATAGCTCCTGATAGCTATCCCATTGAGGTCGCCGTCGTGTCGAGCGAGACCTCGTTCAGTTCGTTGATAAGGCCAGCACGTTACTGGACGCACTGGTCGTTCGATGCGCAAGACATGCACGGCCTCACTCAAGATCAGTTACATCAGGAAGGTGATACCCCAGTTGTTGTAGCGAGAAATATGAATCAGCTGTTTTCAGGCCAGGTGCTTTGCAGCGACTCACCTCAAGACAGTTTTTGGTTCGATGTGCTTTTCGAGGCCGCAGATCTATTGCCCATGTTCGAGTTGAAGCCTTTGGAAGTTTTTGTGGGCAGGGAGGCTGCCAGTGAAATCTACCGGCGACTGCCGACAACCAGGCACCACCGAGCTTCAAATGACGCAACTGCTTTGATGAACGCCTGCCGTGCTTTTTTCGAAGCTTGAACTATCAACGGTATGGATACCCTCTGCTACGACAAAGAAATGGGCCCATTGAGCTTTGGATCTAGCTCAGCCTGAGTGTCCGCTCGAACCGAAGGCAGGTGTTCACGCGGCTAAATAGCACGGTAAGCGGAGCGCGCAGGCGTGTGGGATGGAAGCCCGAAGGGCCGAGGCCGGCGCTTGCGCCAAGGCTCGGTTTACGACAGCCCCTCCCCGAAGGGGCACGCACCAAACGCCAGGCCGTATGAACTGGAGACGAAGAACATTCTGGGAGGATGTGCCGATGGGAATGAAGAGCGATGACGACACAGTGTACTGCGACGTTCAAATGCCCTTAGCTCAGGGTAAGGAGCTGCTGCATTTGTTGAGCACACTCCGGGAGTCAAATACCCATCCGACTCTGAACAGGGTCTTTGAGCAAATGCAGTACGAGCTCAGCACGTCGATTGATATTGTCGAAAATCCGCCCACTTGGGGCCTTTGGCGCGAATGATTCCCTCATCACGGTGTTACTAGCCAATAGCAAAGCCGCTATATAACGTCGAGGGTTGGATTTCGAAAAATTTATTTCTGGCGTCTATGGTCGGCATGGATGTGCGCAGGAATAGCGTCACTTTTTGGCCATCTACCAGGAGGTTAAAATAGGGTTCGCTCGACCTTACTCTAACCCGGATTTGTGCTCTGTTAGCACCATTGGAGAACTTGCTGAACGTTTTGATATAGAACGAGCCGTTAAATAAGTTAACCGATGCAGTTCCAAAAACAATGGTAGTATTCCAGTTTACGTAGTTGATATCGTCCCCAGCGTGACTCAACGGAACGAATGCATCAAAGTAATTGAATGGCTCATTTTCTATATAGAGCTGATGCTCGACTCGTTCGTTCATGCTCAAAACTCTCCAAGCATCGACAACTTCCTGTAGCGTGCCAGGGTGGATTGCTGGGGAGCTCTGAACTTGTTGGGCAAGCGAAAGCATTTGTGCTCGCGTAGGCATGGCCTTTTTTTTCGTATTAGGAACTGCGCCTAAGTGGCTTGGGATGATCATGGGTGCTACTGCCATTGCAACTTTTTTTTGCTCTCCCTGTACATTGGAGTTCTCAATGGATTCCTTTTCATTCTTACATCCCGTGACATGCTTATTCGGCGCCCTAAAAAATTTGTTGTTCCTTTGCGCTGGGACGACCTTTTCCAAGCAGTTCTGCTCAGGACAAAAATAATAGAAAGTGGAGTTGTCTTTTGCGTACTCTGCCGACACGTTGGCGCCCAACTCCCAGCACACTGCGGTGGTCATCAATTCAGAGCTCATATTCCTTATTCCTTCGTTATGTGATGCTACAAGCTTTGCTCGTCCGACAACTCATCCTATCTACAGCGATGGCCATGACTATCAGCAGTTCATGTTGTGCTGAAACCACTGGTAACGACGGAGGGGCCTGATAGCGACTGACGACAGGCTATCGATTTACCACAGGGTCGACTCAGCACTTCATTTCAAACGTCCAGCCGCAACAGGCATCGTCAATCATGCCTATGAAACGCCATTCAAAGCTCTGCGCCGCAAAGCTGTGATCAATGCTACCATTTCTCGGACTTTTCAAATATTTCCAGCCTTTCCAAACCTTTTTTTGAAAGCTTGATAGATATTGAATTATTGATGTTGATTGCGGTTGCCGTTATGAGGTTTTCAGCGAGTACAAAAGTGAAATATTCCTGGGGCTCAATTTTGAGGCCTGCAAACTCTTCAAACACTGCATCTGTTGCTTTTGTATTAAACGTGGTTTGATATGTATGCCACTCTTGTGAGTAGCCCTCTTGGCCGTATCTACTTTCTTTTTTAACAAGGTATAAAATCTTGATTATATAGTCGGACGGTAGCTTGTTGAGTTTTATTCTGCGGTGCGATTGACGCAATGCCCACAATGAAAAAAATATACTAACAATTACAAAAAGTACGACAACCACGACTACTTCTTGATTATTAAGAAATCGCATTACTAGATTAGAAATTATCAACGAGAGCACCGCATACATCGCGGAATAAAAAGCAATCTTTTCTGATGTCAAGGTTTTATAAGTTCGGTCGTAAATCATAAGTCTAATCCCCATGGTAAATTCGATAGGTCTGAAATTCGTTTCAATGCCTGCTTGAGCTCTCTTTCAGCGAAGCCTGCATTTATTGCTTTTAACGCCTTGCGCGACTTGAAAGCATGCCCTTGATTAACCACCCGGCCTGAGATGAAATTCTCAACCTTTCAAATTGTGAAGTAATACGTTCCATCTAGGATGGGGCGCATTACAAGTGCTCGCGATGTCTCTAAAGCTGAGCATCGTCTTGAGATGCCGCGCTATTGTCGCGTATGAAATTTCGAAAATCGTTGATAGGCATAGGCTTGCCAAAGAGCCACCCTGAGCCAAGTGAACACCAGCTTCAACCAGAACGTCACGTTGCTCCTCTGTCTCCACTCCTTCAGCGATCATCTGTAACCCCTGCGAGCGGCCAATTTCGATGATGTTAAACAAGAGAGGGTTACTGACGCGATTGCTGCCGATCTCGCTGACAAATGCCCTGTCGATCTTCAAAAAGTCGAGCTCGTACGTCGATAGGTAAGACAGGCTGGAATTACCCGCAGGGACACGCCCTAACTGAAAGTGCAGGGGCATCAGAGCTCTGCATCCCAAGCATCCATGGCGTCACTTACGGTCGTAAACCACCGGAGTTCAGCGTTCTGAATGGCATTGGCGACATGCCTGTCTGTATTGGCCTCCATCCACGACGGCAGGCTCTGCTCGCTCATCGAGAACAGCCTGGCTGTCGCAACCGCGAATCTCCCCGTAGTAGTTGACTGGAGGCAAACGTAGCGCCCGGCAGCGCCACTTCGCAGCCTACGCCAAGCCACCACCTCAATGCAGTCCTGTGGCTCCACAGCAGCCTCTAAGGCGTCATTCGTTTCCTGAGCCACCTTGAGGTCTGCCGATATATTTAACGTTCTGCCAGGTGCGCCAGGTTTGTGAACGAGATGCTTCAGCTGCTCACGTGCGGCGATTATCTGGTCACGGAGCTCTTTGGGGTCGATAGACATGCCGCCCCGGTCGGTGACCGAAAGAGTCTTTAACCCGTTCGCTGCCAGGATGAACTCACGCTCGCGCTTCTGCTCCCAATCGGGACGGCGGTCGGGATAGAGGACGTTAAAGACGCGTTTTAAAAACTTCAGCATCATTCCTAGCCTGATTTGGGGAGGCAAGCTCTGGAGATCATACCTCCACAGCTTCAATGATGCTCACACGCCATTGATTGCCCCTTCCTCAAAAAGCGGGGCTTAGCTATACCGGCGATGATGGCAAAATGGTATGTTGCGCCAGACAAGTGGAAAAATCAGGCACAGGGAATGTGGAATCTTAAACAGGCAACCTGCGAAAGCAGGATGTCTCTATCACTAGGCACAGCCGCACCGTTGGCTGACAGTGTCTTGCTACCCTCACAATCACCCGTAGGTCAGGCGTTCTTATTTTGCCGCTTGGAACCTATACCTGCGCCTCTTCATTACTCTTCCATCAGCCAACCAGGGCACTGCTCAGCCCTGAGTGGCATGCAGACAACTTAGGTTTTATATGGCGAATGTAAGGACAACTTACCATCCTGAAGAGCACAGCATGCTTTATGCGGAAACAGGTGGTATCTGTCCGCTTTGCGCTCGTGTAATCATAGATAAGAAGCCAGGTTCAAAAAACCCCCGAAAGTTTTATGAAATCGCTCACATCTACCCTTTGAATCCAACTGCCGCTCAAACTCTGGCACTGATAAATCACACGATCCCTATCGACATAAACGGTCTCGGCAACGTGATCTGCTTGTGCCCTTCTTGTCACCGGAAGTATGACAAGGACTTTAAGATTGAAGAGTATGATCGTTTACGGGAAATTAAGGACGGTTTCATCCGAGATACCGAGGCAAGAAAGTCGATTTCTGAACACAGCCTCAGAATAGAGATTAAAGAGCTGATTGAGTCATTCGCTGATCTAGACGACGAAAGCCTCGTCTCCTTTGACTTAGAACTAAATGCCTACACCTTAAACGAGAAGCTAAAGAAAGGCGCTACCAACATCCTGAAACGTAACATAAGAAACGACGTGGTTGGCTATTTCGTGACAATTCGGGATGAACTGCGGCTGCTTGAGCAAAGGGATCAAGCAGCAGTCAAGATGCTGCTCAACCAAGTAAACACCTACTTTTGGGCGATGCATAGAGAGCATCCTGACAACAAAGATGTAATTTTCAACTATATCGCTCAATGGATTAGCGCCAAAAGCGGTAAGCCGCTGGATGTTTCGAAGATCATAACTTCATTCTTTGTTCAGAACTGCGAGGTTTTCGATGTTAGTGCCTAGTAAGTTTACGAAGCTTGAGGAATCTACGATTTTCAAGATGCACGTAATCCTAGCAGAGAAGGAGCTTGGAGAAACCGTAGCCCAAGCCCTCGCGAAGACTCGCGATAAATTCTTAGATGCCTCTGAGTTTCTTGCTGCGATGGATGTTCTATTTTTTCTAGGTTATTTAGATATTCAGGATGAAACTGGAGTGATTGAATATGCTTAAACAGGTGAAGTGCAGTCTATTCAATCAAACCCCTATTGAATTCCATGCTGGACTAAACATTGTCCTTGGTGATGACGAAGCCAAGAACTCCATTGGCAAATCATCAGCTCTCTTGGTCATCGACTTCGCAATGGGCGGTAATAGCCTATTAGTAGACGACGCCGGAGTTATTAAGGTGCTTGGAAATCATTCATACGAAATCACATTTGACTTCGGTGGCGCCCCCCTATTCGTAACGAGGTCTACTGAACAGCCAGACGTTGTTGATGTCTGCGACTCCAACCATGTTAAACAAGACGAAATATCACTAGAAGCGTATAGAGAAAAGCTAAAAAGCTTCTACGACCTGTCTGAGCTAGAGAGCACCTTTCGATCCATTGTTGGCCCATTTGCGCGGATATGGAACAAGGGCGAAGCCGATCCAGATCACCCATTGGCGGGAGCTTCAAAAGAAAGGCTCAGCGCCGGGGTGGCCAGGCTGCTCGATCTCTTTGAACGCACCGGTGATGTTTCCATGGAGCGGGCTGTACTTCAGACCTTGAAAGATAAAAAAGATCTGATGAGAAAGTCGATGACTGCGGAAATCATTCCACGGATCACGATGACCAAATACAAATCCAACAATCAGCTAATTAAAACTAATGCGCAAGCCATTAGTGATATCAAGGATAATTTCGCTGGAGCTATCACCGCATACGAAGCCCTGTTCGACGAAAAATTGAGGGCCATCCAACAAACCAAAAACGAGATGATAAATCAGAGAAATCTGATTTCAGCTAGAAGAGAAAAGCTTCAGAGGGATATATCTGGCGTAACACCTCGCCTCGCTGCAAACATAGCTCTCGTTGCTGAATTTTTCCCAGAAGCCAACCTCGAAAGACTTGAACAGGTAGAGCAATTCCACGCAAAAATTGGCAAGCTAGTCAGCAAAGAACTTAAAAGCGAACTTGAGCTCTTGGTCGCAAATGAATCTGAGACTACCGGACTTATCACCGACTTGGATCAAGAAATAAAACTCACTCTTAAAGCCAAAGGCACCCCTACAGATCTATTCACGAAAGTTTTTGAACTTAAAGAGATTACCGACAAGGCTAGGGAAGAGAATAAATTCTTCGAGCAAAAGGTTTCCATTGATGATAGTGAGGCTGCTTCCAAAACCCGCCTAGACGCGATCTACGACAAAATATTTCTTGAGATTGAAGGCACCATTAACCAGAAGCTTGAGAAGTTTAACAATACTGTTTATGGGCCTGAGCGCAACCCGTCACAGCTTCGCATTAAGAATGCAAATTCCTACAGCTTTACTTCGCCATTGGATACTGGAACAGGAAAATCGTATGCAGGCTTGGTTGGATTTGATTTGTCAATGCTTTCGCTCACGCGCCTGCCATTTGTAATCCATGATTCGATGATCTACAAAAACATCGAAATTGCCGCCACTGAGCATATCATTCGAATTCTTGCCTCATTTAAACAAAAGCAAATTTTCCTAGCTTTTGATGAGGCCAAAAAGTTTAGCCTCGCGACTCAGCAGATCCTGCAAAACAATAAGGTATTACAATTGCATCGCGATAAACTGCTCTATACCAAGGACTGGCGGGCAAAAATAAAGAGGACATAAAGAGGCCTGTCGGGTACATGTCGTGTCACCGCGCTCCGCGCCTGTTCATACTCGGATCATTACATCAGCCTAGTAGCAGGAGACACGATATGAGCATATTCGACAGAGCTGAAAAACGCGTACTCAGCAAAAGCGAGCTGAGCCTCGTTATCAGGCATTTTCGTGAGACTCGACAATGGTCACAGGACACTCTGGCGCAGCTTGCGCACTCTACAGAGCAAACCATCCAGCGCATTGAGGCAGGCTCCGGAGCAAGCGTGCACACCCTTCGGGCCTTGGCTGCTGCGTTCGATTTCAAAGACATCGACGCATTCACCAAATCTATGGTTATTCCTACGGACGAGAAGCTACCGGATGGAATGTCCTGTACCTCCTGGGCTTCTCGGAAAGTGAGGCGTCAGACGAGCTTGCTCTAACACGGAAGATGATTTAGGCGTGAACCCGGGCATCTTGGCCGTGTGGCGGAGCGTTGGAATGAAGGGATCATCGTATGCGGGCCACAAGCACCTGAGTAGCCAGTGCGCCCCACGGTTGCTCTTGACCCCGCACGTAAAGTTTCTGCGCCTAAACCCTGCACTTACGGGGCACAGTGCTAAATGGCCACTATATTGACATCATCTTTTAATCGCATATTCTCGTGGGCCGAAAAGAAGTGGCCTTGAGCATGCGCTGGGATAATTTGACGATCAATGGAAAAGAAGTCTGCATGGCTCATCTGCAGCCCACGGTGCGGACATTCCAATTGGGTGCCAGCGAGTGCAGCGTCGAATTCACATTCGGGCTTCACTGCTTCACTGACAGCAAAGAAAACGGGGAACTGATCGTCCACCCAAAGACCAAGGAAGAACGATACTTCTGCCCGAATCGGTACGCTCTATCCAAACAACTTATCGACTACATCGATAGACGCTTCATTGAATCGAAAGTGAGGGCCCACTTCGCCGGAAAAACGAACAGGCGGTACTTCTGCATGGATGTACATGAATATGCGATCTTCTTCGAGATTCGCAAACCGCAGAACATGGAGAACTTTCTTCGCCTGAATGTGGTCTCGGCCTATGAAGTCGAAACATGGGGGCGAGGTGGTATGCCGAGCAAAGGGCCGCTGCTGAACGTTCGCTACGTACTCGAAAAGCGTAACGAGGGTGTCCCTGTCTGAACCAATGCTATGCCGTCTAAACGAGGCCGTTGTCGTTCAATGACACTACCTAGAAAAGCAAAAAAGCCCTGCGGCTTACACCGTAGGGCTTTTTGCTGAATCACATATCGGCCTAGCCTTTCAAATCCCGCTCACTGGCTGGGAGGAATTCGCCTAAGCTCGTTCCCGGCATCGCTACCCCTCTCTCAAGGTTCCGGTCTGTAGCGACATGTTCATAGTACCCAAGCGTGATTCTCACGTCAAAAAAATCATTGTTGTGACACGTCACGCTTGGAGCGACCTCCGCCTGCTTCGGCGCCGGCAAAAGCGCTAGCCCCCCCCTTATCCCTATGTCCCGCTTGGCTTCGCGCGAGCAGTCGGCTCCGCCACCAATGGGTCTTCGGGCCAATGATGCTTTTGGTAGCTCGCATATACCAACGCCACTAGCAACTGCAACGCTTGGCACAGGGAACTATCCAAACCAGGACGGGCCGACGCTCATCGCGCCCAATGACATGACCGAATAGATCCCGACCACGGGTTCAAAAGGAGCGTGCTCGTCGGCACACCTGATCTACAAGGCGATCCTAAAAATAATATGTCTGCCAACTCCTGTTCATCGGCGCTTGGCCGCGTAAGCGACATAGAATTTGGCATGTGAATTTATTGATGCTTTGAGAAAGGCACCGGCGCCCTTTTTCGCACCGCAGCCGGCAACCTGGTTCGGGTGAGCCGATAAGCGCCTGCTGCGGAGAAAATCAGGTTCGAACCTCTTGGTACCTAAGACGCAAATGTAAACCGCCAACCCCAATAAAACCGCCGCTGTTTACATTCACTGAGGGAAGGTTTTGGCTTCACAAGGTTGCAAACCGCGTACTAGGTTTACATTTTTCCGATGAAATCGTGCCGAAATTCTTATGTTTACATTTTTCTGAAAAAGCACCATGATTGATGCACTCCAGAAAATAATTCACGCGCCTATAGCCCACTAAATTCAGGGTTTACACGGGTAGGACATTGGAATTAGGACGTCTGTAACGCGCCCACAAATGACGTTTACATAAAAAGAATAAAAAAACCTGGGCAGCGTTGAAGGCAAATTCGAGCAGCGACCAGACGCTGCGATTGAGCAGCCGCGTGCTGGTCTGTCGTGGCAGCAGATCGAGCCAGCTCTGCATCATCCCCGCCGCTACCGCTGAAAGAATGCCCGACACGCCGAGACGTTCGGCCAGCACATACGCGGCGAACGGCAGCAGCAACATGAACACTACGTGCGTGGCCGGGTCGTCCCATCCGCGAGCGATCATCCAGGCGCGCAGGCGCCCGACCAGCCAGCTCAAGGCCACGCCGACGGCCAATCCGCCGAGGGCGACCACGACGAAACTCAAACCAGCGTTGGTCAGGGAGAACACCCCGGTGATGGCAGCCGCAAGGGCGAACTTGAACGTCACCAGGCCCGAGGCATCGTTCATTAATGCCTCGCCCTGCAATATATGCATCAACGGAGTCGGCAAGCGATTTTGCGCAATGGCCGAGACGGCAACGGCGTCGGTCGGCGACAGCACCGCAGCCAAGGCAAACGCCACCGGCAACGGAATTGTCGGCAATAACCAGTGAATGAAATACCCGGCACCGACCACGGTAAACAGCACCAGCCCCACCGCCAGCGTCAGGATCGGCCCGCGCAACTGCCAGAATGCGCGCTTGGGCATGCGCCAGCCATCGGAGAACAGCAACGGTGGCAGGAACAGAAACAGGAACAACTCGGGGTCGAGCGCCACATGCAGGCCAAGGGTCGGCCAGGCAAGCAAGGCGCCGGCGGCGATTTGCACCAGGGGCAGTGGCAGCGGAACGACCCGGCCGATCAGACGGGAGACGCCGACCAGCATGAGCAGGATCAGGACGGTGTAAGCAGTTTGCATAAAGCGTAGATTCCGGACCATCGACAGCGTTCAATTGCCATATTAACCGCACAGGATGGGTCTTACCGTTGCACCTATGTCGCACGGCTGGACCAAATCAACCTGTGGGAGCGAGCCTGCTCGCGAATGCGGTATACCCGCCAACATTGATACCTGCTGACATGGCCCCTTCGCGAGCAGGCTCGCTCCCACAGGTTTTATAGCGTTACGACAACCGTGGCCGACTAAACCGTTTGGTCATGGCATAATCCGACACCATTTTTTTCCAGCACCTGCAAAGGGGGCGATTCCTTGGCCGTTTCAAGCAAAACATTGCACCTTTTCGGCATCAAAGCCTGCGACACCATGAAAAAGGCGCGCACCTGGCTCGATGAACACGCTGTCAGCTACGATTTTCATGATTACAAGACCGCCGGTATCGACCGTGAGCACCTGACCCAATGGTGTGACGAACACGGCTGGCAGACTGTGCTGAACCGCGCAGGCACGACCTTTCGCAAACTCGACGACGAACGCAAAGCCGATCTCGACCAGTCGAAAGCCATCGAGCTGATGCTCGCGCAACCCTCGATGATCAAGCGCCCGGTGCTCGATCTCGGTGACCGAACCCTGATTGGCTTCAAGCCAGATATCTACGCGGCCGCTCTGAAGTAAGCAGCCCGTCACTCTTTGTAGAGGTATTCCCATGTCCAATTCCCTGTTCAGCATTGCCTTCGGTGTCGGCACCCAGAACCGTCAAGGCGCGTGGCTGGAAGTGTTTTACGCACAGCCCCTGCTCAACCCTTCGGCCGAACTGGTCGCTGCCGTTGCACCGATCCTCGGTTACACCGAAGGCAACCAGGCCATCACCTTCACCACCGCCCAGGCTGCGCAACTGGCCGAAGCGGTAAAAGGCATCGACGCCGTGCAAGGCAAGCTGCTGACCCGTCTGGCCGAGAGCCACAAGCCGCTGGTCGCCACGCTGCTGGCTGAAGACGCACAGCTGACTTCGACGCCTGAGGCCTACCTCAAGCTGCACCTGTTGTCGCACCGTCTGGTCAAGCCACACGGCGTCAGCCTGGCCGGTATCTTCCCGCTGCTGCCGAACGTCGCGTGGACCAGCCAGGGCGCCATCGACCTGAGCGAACTGGCGGAAATGCAACTGGAAGCGCGTCTGCGCGGCGAGCTGCTGGAAGTGTTCTCGGTGGACAAGTTCCCGAAAATGACCGACTACGTGGTTCCGGCCGGCGTGCGTATCGCTGACGCCGCGCGTCTGCGTCTGGGCGCCTACGTCGGTGAAGGCACCACCGTCATGCACGAAGGCTTTATCAACTTCAACGCTGGCACCGAAGGCCCTGGCATGATTGAAGGCCGCGTCTCGGCTGGCGTGTTCGTCGGCAAGGGTTCGGACCTGGGCGGCGGCTGCTCGACCATGGGCACCCTGTCGGGCGGCGGCAACATCGTGATCAAGGTCGGCGAAGGCTGCCTGATCGGCGCCAACGCCGGTATCGGCTTCCCGCTGGGCGACCGCAACACCGTTGAGTCGGGTCTTTATGTGACCGCCGGCACCAAGGTCGCGCTGCTCGATGAGCACAACAATCTGGTCAAGGTTGTCAAAGCGCGTGAACTGGCCGGTCAATCCGACCTGCTGTTCCGTCGCAATTCGGAAACCGGTGCCGTGGAGTGCAAAACCCACAAATCGGCGATCGAACTGAACGAAGCGCTGCACGCTCACAACTAAGCAGCCACACAAATACCTGTGGGAGCGAGCCTGCTCGCGAAGCTTTTGGCGTCCTTTAAGACGCTTTCGCGAGCAGGCTCGCTCCCACAGGGTCAGGCGCACACCCTCTCGGGCCGCTAACATGATGATTCCCTCCCCCTGGCGCGCCGACTTTCCGGCCATCGCCGCCCTGCAACGGCAAGACCAGACCTATCTGGACAACGCCGCCACCACGCAAAAACCGCAAGCCCTGCTCGATGCGCTGACGCATTACTACGCCAACGGTGCGGCCAATGTGCACCGCGCGCAGCACCTGCCCGGCGCGCATGCCACGCAAGCGTTCGAAGACAGTCGCCATAAGGTTGCGCAGTGGCTGAACGCCGGTGACAGCGGGCAGATCATCTTTACCCACGGCGCCACCAGCGCGCTGAACCTTCTGGCTTATGGGCTTGAAGAGCACTTCCAGCCGGGCGATGAAATTGTCATCAGCGCCCTCGAGCATCACGCCAATTTGTTGCCATGGCAGCAACTGGCCCTGCGGCGGCAGTTGAAACTGGTGATCCTGCCGCTGGACGCTGACGGCTTGATCGACCTCGCCGCTGCGGTGCGCCTGATCGGCCCGCGCACGCGTTTGCTGGCGGTGAGTCAGTTGTCCAACGTACTCGGCGCCTGGCAGCCACTGACCGCTTTGCTGGGCATGGCCAAAGCGCAAAACGCGCTGACGGTGGTCGATGGCGCGCAAGGTGTGGTTCACGGTCGGCACGACGTGCAAACGCTGGGTTGCGACTTTTATGTGTTTTCCAGCCACAAGCTGTATGGCCCCGACGGCCTCGGCGTGCTGTTCGGGCGCAATGCTGCGCTTGCGCAGCTAAAGCCGTGGCAGTTCGGCGGCGAGATGGTGCTGGAGGCCAACTATCACGACTCGCGCTTTCGCCCGGCGCCGCTGGGTTTCGAGGCGGGCACCCCGCCGATTGCCAGCGTGATCGGCCTCGGCGCAACCCTTGATTACCTCGCTGGCCTGGATCAGGACGCGGTGTCTGCCCATGAAGCGGCGCTGCATGACTACTTGCTGCGCGGTCTCGCCGCGCGCAACGGCATCCGCCTGCTCGGCAAGCCGCAACTGGCACTGGCCAGTTTCGTCGTCGAGGGTGTGCATAACGCTGATCTGGCGCATCTGCTCACCGAACAGGGCATCGCCGTGCGCGCCGGGCATCACTGCGCGATGCCGCTGATGAAAAGCTTCGAACTGGCCGGGGCAATTCGTGTGTCGCTGGCGCTGTACAACGATTCGGAAGATCTGGAGCGCTTTTTTGAGGCGCTGGATCAGGCGCTGGAGATGTTGCGATGAGCCTGCCGGTTGAAGCAGCCGAAGCGCTGCAGACGTTTCAGAACGCGGCGGGCTGGGAGCAGCGGGCGCGGTTGCTGATGCAGTTCGGTGATCGCTTGCCAGCGCTGGATGACACTGAAAAGTGTGAGGCCAACCGAGTGCATGGCTGTGAGAGCCAGGTGTGGCTGGTGGGCGAGCTGCGCGACGGGGATTGGCAATTCAGGGCGAGCAGCGATGCACGGATGATTCGTGGGCTGGTGGCGTTGTTGCTCCTGCGGGTCAATGGCTTGTCGGCGGCTAAATTGCAGCAGGTGGATCTGCCAGAGTGGTTCAATCAGTTGGGGCTGTCGCGGCAGTTGTCGCCTTCGCGCAGTAATGGCTTGAATGCGGTGCTCCAGCGGATGAATGAGTTGGCGCGCTAATCGCCTTCGCGAGCAGGCTCGCTCCCACAGGGGACTTGTGAATTCCACAGATTCAGCGTGGGAGCGAGCCTGCTCGCGAAGAGGCCGTCAGCCGCAGCATCAGGCCTGCGGCTTGATACGGTCCGAAGGCCGCCGCACTCCGGCAACAATCTTGTCCACAGCCTTCGTCGCCGCGACCATGCCGAACGTTGCCGTGACCATCATCACCGCGCCAAACCCGCCGGCGCAGTCGAGCTTCACCCCGTCGCCGACAAAACTCTTCTGCAAACAGATGCTGCCGTCCGGCTTCGGATAGCGCAGCTGTTCCGTGGAAAACACGCATGGCACGCTGTAATGCCGGGTCACGGTGCGCGAGAAGCCGTAATCGCGGCGCAATGTCGAGCGCACTTTCGAAGCCAGCGGGTCGTTGAAGGTGCGGTTCAGATCGCAGACCTGAATCAGCGTCGGGTCAATCTGCCCGCCGGCGCCGCCGGTGGTGATGATCTGGATCTTGCGCCGCTTGCACCAGGCGATCAGCGCTGCCTTGGCGTTGACTGCGTCGATGCAGTCGATCACGCAGTCGATGTGCGGCGTGATGTATTCGGCCATGGTGTCGCGGGTGACGAAATCCGCGACCGCATGCACGGTGCAGTCCGGGTTGATTCCACGCAGACGCTCGGCCATCACCTCGACCTTGGGCTTGCCGACGGTGCTGTCCAGCGCATGCAACTGCCGGTTGGCGTTGCTGACGCAGACGTCGTCGAGGTCGAACAGCGAAATCTCGCCGACACCACAACGGGCCATGGCTTCCGCCGCCCAGGAACCGACACCGCCGACACCGACGATCGCCACATGGGCGGCGCGCAAGCGCTCCAGGCCTTCGATGCCATACAAACGGGCGATGCCTGCAAACCGCGGATCTTCTGTACTCATGACCATTACCCCAAAAACCGGCGCGCATTATAGGGCTACGCAGCGACAAGTTTTAAGCTGCAAGCGACAAGTGTAAGAACTTAAGTCAGAGACGACTGCCCAATGTCAGGCATTTTCCCGTCAGTTGTACGACTGGTTAACCGCCGGTGTAGGATGCGCGCCCCTCGGGCGTCTAGCCGACCGATCCTTCGTTCCACAGCCTTTGGAACCCGAAATAGCTATGTCATCGCGTAAATTTGGACTCAACCTGGTGGTCGTGCTGGCCATCGCTGCGCTTTTCAGCGGTTTCTGGGCGTTGATCAACCGCCCGGTGTCAGCGCCGAACTGGCCGGAGCAGATCTCTGGTTTCTCTTATTCGCCATTCCAGCAGGGACAATTCCCACAGAAAGATCAGTATCCGACTGACGACGAAATGCGCCGCGATCTGGAGATCATGAGCAAGCTGACGGACAACATCCGCATCTACTCGGTCGACGGCTCGTTGGGCGACATTCCGAAACTGGCTGAAGAGTTTGGTTTGCGCGTAACCCTCGGTATCTGGATCAGCCCCGACCAGGAACGCAACGAACGGGAAATCGCCAAAGCCATCGAACTGGCCAACACCTCGCGCAGCGTAGTGCGCGTGGTGGTCGGCAACGAAGCCCTGTTCCGTGAAGAAATCACTCCTGAAGCGCTGATCGTGCTGCTGGATCGCGTGCGTGCGGCGGTCAAAGTACCGGTGACGACGTCCGAGCAATGGCACATCTGGGAGAAATACCCGCAACTGGCCAAGCACGTCGACCTGATTGCCGCCCACGTTCTGCCGTACTGGGAATTCATTCCGGTCGACAAGGCCGGGCAGTTCGTCTTCGACCGCGCGCGTGATCTGAAGAAGCTGTTCCCGAAAAAACCGCTGCTGCTTTCCGAAGTCGGCTGGCCGAGCAACGGTCGCATGCGCGGTGGAGCCGATGCGTCGCCGGCCGACCAGGCCATCTATCTGCGTACTCTGGTCAACAAGCTTAACCGTCAGGGCTTCAACTACTTCGTGATCGAGGCGTTCGATCAGCCGTGGAAGGCCAGCGACGAAGGCTCGGTCGGCGCTTACTGGGGCGTGTTCAACGCTGCGCGCCAGCAGAAATTCAATTTCGAAGGCCCGGTGGTGGCGATTCCGCAGTGGCGCGTACTGGCCATCGGCTCGGTGGTGCTGGCGCTGTTGTCGCTCACCCTGCTGATGATCGACGGCTCGGCCCTGCGCCAGCGCGGCCGCACGTTCCTGACCTTTATCGCGTTCCTCTGCGGTTCGGTGCTGGTGTACATCGGCTACGACTACAGCCAGCAATACAGCACGTGGTTCAGCCTGACGGTCGGGTTTCTTCTGGCCCTCGGTGCGCTCGGCGTGTTCATCGTGCTGCTGACCGAGGCCCATGAACTGGCCGAAGCGGTGTGGATTCACAAGCGTCGCCGTGAATTCCTGCCGGTGGTTGGCGACTCCAGCTATCGCCCGAAAGTCTCGATCCATGTGCCGTGCTACAACGAGCCGCCGGAGATGGTCAAACAGACCCTCGACGCCCTCGCCGCCCTCGATTATCCAGACTACGAAGTGCTGATCATCGACAACAACACCAAGGACCCGGCGGTGTGGGAGCCGGTACGCGACTACTGCGCGACCCTCGGCCCGCGTTTCAAGTTCTTCCACGTCGCGCCGCTGGCCGGGTTCAAGGGTGGCGCGCTGAACTACCTGATTCCGCACACCGCCAAGGACGCCGAAGTGATCGCGGTGATCGACTCCGATTACTGCGTGCACCCGAACTGGCTCAAGCACATGGTGCCGCACTTTGCCGACCCGAAAATCGCTGTGGTGCAGTCGCCGCAGGATTATCGCGACCAGAACGAAAGCACTTTCAAGAAGCTCTGCTACGCCGAGTACAAAGGCTTCTTCCACATCGGCATGGTCACCCGCAACGACCGTGACGCGATCATTCAGCACGGCACCATGACCATGACCCGCCGTTCGGTCCTGGAAGAATTGGGCTGGGCCGACTGGTGCATCTGTGAAGATGCCGAGCTGGGTCTGCGCGTGTTCGAAAAAGGCCTGTCGGCGGCGTATTACCACGACAGCTACGGCAAAGGCCTGATGCCGGATACATTTATCGACTTCAAGAAACAGCGTTTCCGCTGGGCCTATGGCGCGATCCAGATCATCAAGCGCCACACCGCCAGCCTGCTGCGCGGCAAGGATACTGAGCTGACCCGCGGCCAGCGCTACCACTTCCTCGCCGGCTGGCTGCCATGGGTTGCCGATGGCATGAACATCTTCTTCACCGTCGGCGCGCTGTTGTGGTCGGCGGCGATGATCATCGTGCCGCAACGGGTCGATCCGCCACTGTTGATTTTCGCGATCCCGCCACTGGCACTGTTTGTGTTCAAGGTCGGCAAGATCATCTTCCTTTATCGTCGCGCCGTCGGCGTCAACCTCAAGGATGCATTCTGTGCGGCGCTGGCCGGGCTGGCGTTGTCGCACACCATCGCCAAAGCGGTGCTGTACGGCTTCTTCACCAGCAGTATTCCGTTCTTCCGCACACCGAAAAATGCCGACAACCATGGTTTCTGGGTGGCGATTTCCGAAGCGCGCGAGGAAGTGTTCATCATGCTGCTGTTGTGGGGCGCGGCGCTGGGGATCTTTCTGGTCAACGGCATGCCGAGCAATGACATGCGCTTCTGGGTGGTGATGCTGCTGGTGCAGTCGCTCCCTTATCTGGCGGCGCTGATCATGGCGTTCCTGTCGTCGCTGCCCAAACCTGCCGTTGCGCAGGAAGCGGCACCGGTCGTCTAAATCGGCATCGATGCACTAAACGGCGGCCAATGGTCGCCGTTTTGCTTTAAGATAACCGCCATTTTACGGGGCTTGGCGGCATACAGGGTCTGACTGACCGAACCCAATCCCCTGTAGGAGCGAGCCTGCTCGCGAAGGCTTTGTAACATTCAACCTCTATGTTGCCTGGTACACCGCTTTCGCGAGCAGGCTCGCTCCCACATTGGCCCTCGCGCAAATTCATGATTCCGGAGTTTTCCATGACGGCCCACGCCGACCTTTCGCCGACCCTCCAGCTCGCCATCGACCTGATCCGCCGTCCGTCCGTGACGCCGGTCGACGCCGATTGCCAGAAGCAGATGATGCAGCGCCTGGGCGATGCCGGTTTCACGCTTGAGCCGATGCGCATCGAAGATGTGGATAACTTCTGGGCTACCCACGGCAACGGTGAAGGCCCGGTGCTGTGCTTCGCCGGCCACACCGACGTGGTGCCGACCGGCCCGGTCAGCGCGTGGCAGATCGACCCGTTCAACGCCGTGATCGACGAACACGGCATGCTCTGCGGCCGTGGTGCGGCGGACATGAAAGGCAGCCTGGCGTCGATGACCGTTGCCGCCGAGCGCTTCGTCGCCGACTACCCGAACCACAAGGGCAAGGTCGCGTTCCTGATCACCAGCGACGAAGAAGGCCCGGCGCATCATGGCACCAAAGCGGTGGTTGAGCGTCTCGCTGCACGCAATGAACGTCTGGACTGGTGCATCGTCGGCGAGCCGTCGAGCACCACACTGGTTGGTGACGTGGTCAAGAATGGCCGTCGCGGCTCGCTCGGCGCCAAGCTCACGGTCAAGGGTATTCAAGGGCACGTCGCCTATCCGCATCTGGCGAAAAACCCGATCCACCTCGCCGCCCCGGCACTGGCCGAACTTGCCGCCGAGCATTGGGATCACGGCAACGACTTCTTCCCGCCGACCAGTTTTCAGATTTCCAACGTCAATTCCGGCACCGGCGCGACCAACGTGATTCCGGGCGATCTGGTGGCGGTGTTCAACTTCCGCTTCTCCACCGAATCGACCGTTGAAGGCCTGCAGAAACGCGTCGCCGATATCCTCGACAAGCACGATCTGGACTGGCACATCGACTGGGCGCTGTCCGGTCTGCCGTTCCTCACCGAACCGGGCGCACTGCTCGACGCGGTGTCGGCGAGCATCAAGACCATTACCGGGCGCGAGACCAAGGCGTCCACCAGTGGCGGCACCTCCGATGGCCGCTTCATCGCGACCATGGGCACGCAAGTGGTTGAACTGGGCCCGGTCAACGCGACCATTCACCAGGTCAACGAGCGCGTTCTGGCGGCGGACCTCGATGTGCTGACCGAGATCTACTACCAGACCCTGATCAAGTTGCTCGCCTGATGCTCGCTTGCCCCCTCTGCAGTGAACCGCTGAACGCGGTGGATAACGGCGTGGTCTGCCCTGCCGGCCACCGCTTCGACCGAGCGCGTCAGGGTTACCTGAACCTGTTGCCGGTGCAGCACAAGAACAGCCGTGATCCAGGCGACAATCAGGCGATGGTCGAGGCGCGCCGCGACTTTCTGAACGCCGGGCATTACGCACCGGTTGCCAGGCGCCTGGCTGAACTGGCGGCCGGTTATGCGCCGGATCGCTGGGTCGATATCGGTTGTGGCGAGGGTTACTACACCGCGCAGATCGCCGAGGCCCTGCCAGACGCCGACGGCTACGCGCTGGATATCTCCCGCGAAGCCGTCAAACGCGCCTGCAAGCGTAACCCGGCGATCAGCTGGTTGATCGCCAGCATGGCCCGCGTGCCGTTGGCGTCGGGCAGTTGCCAGTTTCTCGCCAGCGTTTTCAGCCCGCTGGACTGGGATGAGGCCAAGCGTCTCCTCAGCGTGGGCGGCGGTCTGATGAAAGTCGGCCCGACCCGCGGCCATCTGATGGAGCTGCGCGAACGCCTGTATGACGAAGTGCGCGAATACACCGACGACAAGCATCTGGCCCTGGTGCCCGAAGGCATGGCGCTGGCGCACAGTGAAACCCTGGAATTCAAACTGACGCTGGAAAAGCCCGAGGATCGCGCCAACCTGTTGGCGATGACACCCCACGGCTGGCGCGCCAGTGCCGAGCGTCGCGCGGCGGTGATCGAACAGGCCGAGCCGTTCGAGACCACCATTTCGATGCGCTACGATTATTTCGTTGTTCAATAACTTTTGGTTCCGGGCAAGTGCCCGGGGCCGGCTAAATCCGCGAATGGATTTTTCAGACCCGCAGTGAGGACATCCATGCGCCAACCGGATATCGAGATTTACCTGAAAGACGCCGACGTCGACCACAAGGCCATTTCCGCCTGGCTCGGCGCCGCGCTGGGCCCGTGCAGCGACTGGGTACAGAAAGGTCAGACGTACAAGTGCAAGGCCGGCACCATCCCGGTGACCTGGCTGCCGAAAGCCGTGGGCAAGTGGAACAGCCTGTACCTGGAGAGCGACCAGACCCCCTGGGACGACGACATCGCCTGCGCCCGCGCAGCCTTTGCCGCGCTGAACGTCGAAGTGCGCTGCGCACCGGGGACATGGGTCGAAGAGGAAGGCGAAGAAACCGCCGATCGCTGGATGCGCATCAGCGAAGATGGTGAAGAAGAAATCACCTGGAAAACGGCTTAGAAGCAGCTGCAAGTTACGAGCTGCAAGCTGCAAGCGAAACTGCTTATAGCTTGTGGCTTGCAGCTTGAAGCTGCTGTTTGATCGTTCCCACGCTCCGCGTGGGAATGCAGCCCGGGACGCTCTGCGTCCCAAAGCGGACGCAGAGCGTCCGTTGAGGCATTCCCACGCAGAGCGTGGGAACGATCTTTAGAGACCGACTACGTCCTCAGCCTGCAAGCCCTTCTCGCCGCTGATCACGGCATACTCAACCTGCTGGCCTTCAGTCAGCGAGCGGTGCCCTTCGCCGCGAATCGCGCGGTAGTGCACGAACACGTCCGCCCCGTCTTCGCGCTGAATGAAGCCATAACCCTTGGCGTCGTTGAACCACTTCACATTGCCGGTTTCGCGTGTTGCCATCTGTTCATACTCCTTTTTTATTATTGAACGGGCTTTTCGCAGGAAAGCCTCAGAGGAACGTCAGCCTGCGTCCGACGTCCATCAAAGGGCACCGGCAACAGAGCGCCGAGTATATGACAGGTGGAAAAAGTCTCAACAGGAGATTAGTTCGGCGCTTTTTTGCCGATTTTCACCCAATACGGCAAACTGTCGCCCACTTGAGCAACCGCTCGGTTTATCCACTCACGCAGAAGCCGTATGACCCGTTCCCCGTTCCGCCGTCTTGTGTTTGGCACCCTGCGCCGACTGTTGTACCTCTGGGTTCGCTCCGAGACGATCAATCAGTCGTCGTTCACCCTCAACCTCGACCGCAGTCGTCCGGTGTTCTACGTCCTGCAAAACCCTTCGCTGACCGATCTGGCCGTGGTCGACACCGAGTGCACCAAGGCCGGCCTGCCGCGGCCGGTGCTGGCCGTGTCGGTGGGTGCGCTGATCGAACCGGCGGCGTTTTTCTATCTGACCCCGGACCCGGACTGGCTCGGCCGCCAGGACAAACGCGGCGCGCCGCCGACGTTGACCCGACTGGTCAGCGCACTCTCGCAAAACGCCGCTGAAGATGCGCAGATCATTCCGGTCAGCGTGTTCTGGGGCCAATCGCCGGACAGCGAAAACAGCCCGTGGAAACTGTTGTTCGCCGACAGCTGGGCGGTCACCGGCCGTTTGCGGCGCTTGCTGAGCATCATCGTCCTGGGCCGCAAGACCCGCGTGCAATTCTCCGCGCCAATCCATTTGCGCGAACTGATTGATCACAACAAGGGCCACGAACGCACCGTGCGTATGGCCCAGCGAATCCTGCGTGTGCACTTCCGCAACCTGAAGGCGGCGGTGATCGGTCCGGACATTTCCCACCGCCGCAATCTGGTCAAAGGCTTGCTCAATCAGCCGCTGGTCAAACAAGCGATCCTCGACGAAGCCGAGCGCGAGAACATCTCCCCGGAAAAAGCCAAAGCCCAGGCCCTGCGCTACGGCAACGAGATCGCCTCGGACTACACCTACACCGCGATCCGCTTCCTCGAAGTGGTGCTGAGCTGGTTCTGGAACAAGATCTACGACGGCATCAAGGTCAACCACATCGAAGGCGTGCAAGAGGTTGCTCAGGGTCACGAAGTAATCTACGTGCCGTGCCACCGCAGCCACATCGACTACTTGCTGCTGTCGTATCTGCTGTTCCGTAACGGCCTGACCCCGCCGCACATCGCCGCCGGGATCAACCTCAACATGCCGGTGATCGGCAGCCTGCTGCGCCGTGGCGGCGCGTTTTTCATGCGCCGCACGTTCAAGGGCAACCCGCTGTACACCTCGGTGTTCAACGAATACCTGCACACGCTGTTTACCAAAGGTTTCCCGGTCGAATACTTCGTCGAAGGCGGTCGCTCGCGCACCGGGCGCATGCTGCAGCCGAAAACCGGCATGCTCGCGATCACCCTGCGCAGCTTCCTGCGTTCGTCGCGCATGCCGATCGTGTTTGTGCCGGTTTATATCGGCTATGAGCGCGTGCTCGAAGGTCGCACCTACTTGGGCGAGTTGCGCGGGGCAAGCAAGAAGAAAGAATCGATTTTCGATATTTTCAAAGTGATCGGCGCGCTCAAGCAGCGCTTCGGCCAGGTCGCGGTGAATTTCGGTGAGCCAATCAAACTCGCCGAATTCCTCGAAGCGGAGCAACCGGACTGGCGCCAGCAGGAACTCGGTCCGCAGTTCAAACCGGCGTGGCTCAACGAGACCACCAACCGACTCGGCGAGAAAGTCGCCCGGCATCTGAACGAAGCCGCGGCGATCAACCCGGTCAATCTGGTAGCGCTGGCGTTGCTCTCGACCACGCGTCTGGCGCTGGATGATCGTGCCATGGCGCGGGTTCTGGACCTGTATCTGGCGCTGCTGCGCAAAGTCCCGTACTCGCCGCACACCACCCTGCCCGAAGGCGATGGCCGCGCGTTGATCGAGCATGTGAAGGACATGGACCTGCTCGCCGAACAGAACGATGCGCTGGGCAAGATTCTCTATCTGGACGAACAGAACGCCGTTCTGATGACCTACTACCGCAACAACGTGTTGCACATCTTCGCCCTGCCGTCGCTGCTGGCGAGTTTCTTCCAGAGCACCTCGCGTATGAGCCGCGAGCAGATCCTGCGCTATACCCGCGCACTGTATCCGTACCTGCAATCAGAACTGTTCATTCGCTGGACGCTGGATGAGCTGGACGGTGTAGTTGATCAATGGCTGGAAGCTTTTGTTGAACAAGGCTTGTTGCGTTTCGAGAAGGACCTGTACCTGCGCCCGGCACCGAGTTCGCGACATTTCGTGCTGCTGACGCTGCTGTCGAAAAGCATCGCGCAGACCCTGCAGCGTTTCTACATGACCGTATCGCTGCTGCTCAACAGCGGCCAGAACAGTATCAGCGCCGAAGAACTGGAAGATCTGTGCACGGTCATGGCCCAGCGCCTGTCGATCCTTCACGGGCTGAACGCCCCAGAGTTCTTCGACAAGAGCCTGTTCCGCCACTTCATCCAGACGATGCTGGACCTCGACGTGCTGCGTCGCGACGAAGCCGGCAAGCTCAGCTATCACGAACTGCTCGGCGAGCTGGCCGAAGGCGCGGCCAAGCGCGTGCTGCCGGCGGAGATTCGTTTGTCGATCCGTCAGGTGGCGCTGCATCGTAGTGAAGATGCGGCTGATCAGGTCCCAGCTCAACCTGAGGCCTGATGCAAATCCGCCTGTGGGAGCGAGCCTGTTCGCGAAGGCGAAGTGTCAGTCGACATTTACTTTGACTGAACCACCGCTTTCGCGAGCAGGCTCGCTCCCACATTGAAAGGAGATAAACCTTGAAAAAATTGCTAACACTTGCCACCGCCACCCTGCTCAGCGCCTGCCAATCCACCACCCCGGCAGGCAAAGCCAGTCTCGACGGCGAAGTCTTCTACCTGCAACGCATCGCCCTGCCACCGAGCGCAACCTTAAGCGTAAGCCTGCAAGACGTGTCGCTGGCCGACGCACCCGCCGTTGTCCTCGACCAACACAAAGGCCCGGTCAAAGGCCAGGTGCCGCTGCCGTTCCACTTGAGCTACGATCCGGCGCAGGTCAAACCCGGCCATCGCTATTCGGTCAGCGCGCGCATCGAGGTCAATGGTGAGCTGATGTTCATCACCACCGAAAACCACGCCGTGCAACTCGACGGCAGCGACCCGCAGCCGCTGAAAATCCGCGTCGACGCCGTCCGCTAATTCACGCTCCACCACAAGGAAGCCGCCATGCGCCGCCCTACCCTTCGCTTCGCCGCCATCTGCACCGGTTTGCTGATCTCCGCCAACGCCCTGGCCCTGTCGCTCAGCGATCTGTCGCAACAAGACGCCGCCGGCGGCCTCAAGGATGCCTTGACCCAAGGTGCACAAATCGCGGTCAAACAACTGGGCACGCCCGGTGGCTTCAGCAACAACCCTGAAGTGAAGATCGAGTTGCCGGGCAAACTCGGCAAAGCCGCGAGCAAGATGAAGGCATTCGGCATGGGCGCCCAGGTCGAAGAACTGGAAACCGCGATGAACAAAGCCGCGGAGTCCGCCGTGACCCAGGCCCAACCGATTCTGGTCGACGCGGTGAAAAAAATGAGCGTGGCCGACGCCAAAGGTATCCTCAGCGGTGGCAACGACTCGGCCACCCAATACCTGGATAAATCCAGCCGCGAACAGATCCGCGCCAAATTCCTGCCGATCGTCAAACAAGCCACCGACAAGGTCGGCGTCGCGCAGAAGTACAACTCGTTCGCCGGCCAGGCCGCCGCATTCGGCGTGGTCGATGCGAAGAGCGCCAACGTCGAAAACTACGTCACCGAACAGGCGCTCAATGGTTTGTTCGAGATGATTGGCAAACAGGAAGAAACGTTGCGCCAGAATCCTGCAGCGGCGGCGACGAGTCTGGCGAAGAAGGTGTTTGGGACACTTTAAGCGGTCATGGCACGGGGGCGAAGCAACTCGCCTCCATGCTTACATTTTTGTAGAGGGCTTCGTAAAAAATACACCCATTCCCGCCCCATCTTCCTTCGCTCGAAAAGCTGCAATTCAATCAGTCCCTTTAATACCGACGCAGCCTCGGCATACGAACAGACGAAGTTTCCCGCCACATTGTTGGCAGTGAACTCTTTTGCAGCTCCGCTTTTTGCCACTTGATACACCGCACGCTGTTTCTCTGTCAGTCGATCGACAAAGCCTGAACCGATGAGCCAGCGCTCGAAGTCGGCGGTATAGGCAACAGTTCTGCGGTAAACGTCTGTGAATCCAAGTACCGCACGCTGTATGACTGAGCACTGGAATTCGATGAAATAGGTCAGGTCCAGCTCATCCGCCTCGGTGTGTAAGTAAGATCGTCCATATTTCACCGGCGCGTTGCGCAATAGCAAACTGATCGCGATATAGCGAAAAGCTGCGAACTCGTTTTTGAACATCAACCAATAAAACAACGCTCTGGCGACCCGCCCGTTTCCATCGCGAAAGGGATGTTCATAGCCCAATGCAAAGTGCAGCGTGATTGCCTTGATCAGGGGATGCAGGTAATTCTTCTCGAGCGTTGAGCCGTGGGACAGGTTGACCCAATCCGACAGTTTCTCCAGCCGCGCAACCAAACCCGCAGCAGGCGGCGGCCGATGCACGGTGTTACCCGCGCCGTCCTGCACGACGACTTCATCATTGGTCCGGAACACTCCGGGGGAATACTGTTTGTCATCGATCCCCTCGACACCGACCCGGTGGATCGCGGTGATCAACGCTACGCTCAAGGGTTGGTATCGTTGTTCCCAGGCAAAATTCATCATTCGGTAGTTACCCAGCACCATCCGCTCGTCGGGAGTGCGCGGCTGGCGCTGCTGCTTGAGCATGTCCTTGGCCACCCGTGTGGTGGTGGCCGCCCCTTCCAGCTGGCTACTGGCGATGGCTTCATCTTCGATCAGATCATTGAGTAGATAAGAAAAGTGCATCCGCTCACCGATCTGACTGGTCATGTAGTCCAGCGCAGCCGTAGTGGTATGACGATCCACGACAGACAGGGTTTTCTGCGCCAGCGGCGTCTGCACATATTTGCCCCATTGCAACGGCTCGCCCAACGGCAACAGATTAATGTACTGCGCCGCCCGCGCCTTTTTTACCAACGCCCAACAAAGATTCGCGTCCAACCCCACGGCCCAGCGATAGCGCAGCGCCTCGAATGGCAGGTAACGACCCTGATCATCAAATGGTTTGAGCAACGCAAGATAATCTGCCAAGCGTTCCTTGTGGGGAGAACGAGCCAAGAGATCGAAAACAGGGTCGGTTCTGCCGCTTGATTTCGGTGGCTTCTTCATCGGGACAGACTCAAGGATTGCGGAAAACAGGAGCTGGAGTACAACATTCGACGCACAGCGGCTCAAGATCGGAGGCTTCTGAAAAAGGTGTAGGACGATGGGAGCATCGTCAGAGCAGTAGTCTCGGCTGCCCGGCCGCCTTCGCTTGCAGGCAAGCTCCCACAAAAACCGCGCCCACCACCAGGCCGAGTGCCAGCTCGCCTGCTTTTGATCTCGCTGTTGATCTTGATCGCCGGAGCCATTGAAGGCTGAGGCTTGGAGTCAGTCTGAAAATCAAAAGCCCCTCACCCTAACCCTCTCCCGGAGGGAGAGGGGACTGACCGAGTTGTTTGGAGTAAGCGCACCAACATGCGATATCGAGTCGAATGCAAATTTTGAATCCAACCAAAATCGGCCCCCTCTCCCTCGGGAGAGGGCTGGGGTGAGGGGCAGCCACACCACAAAACCAAAGCCAACCGCCACGCTTCTAACCACTCCTTACAATGAGCGAAGCTCGAGTGCTTTTGATCTTGCCTAACCAGCGACATCGGAAGGCTGAGCGCAGGGATTGATCCGGGCGTGGGAGCGCAGCGACCGTCTGGCGCAGCCAGACACAGCGGACGTAGGTGCAGCGAAGCAAACCGTAGCCGCTGCGCCCGGATCGGTCCCGGAGCGAAGGGACCCGAGCCTGCGAGGGCCGAACGCAGGAGCAAAGCCTTTTGGTTACTTTGGGGCGTTTGCCAAAGTGACCCGCTGTAAGAGCGGAACCGCCAGAAGCAACCCCCGAAGCAACGGATATTCACCCAAAACAACCAGAGCCTGGTCGGCCCGAAGGCCGCCAAGGCTCAAACCTCCCGACGAACCCTGAACCAGGCCGCATACAACGCCGGCAAAAACAGCAGCGTCAACGCCGTAGCCACAATCAACCCGCCCATGATCGCCACCGCCATCGGCCCGAAAAATACGCTGCGCGACAACGGAATCATCGCCAGCACCGCCGCCAGCGCCGTCAACACAATCGGCCGGAACCGTCGCACGGTCGCCTCGATAATCGCCTGCCACGGCTTGAGCCCGGAGGCGATATCCTGCTCGATCTGATCCACCAGAATCACCGAGTTGCGCATGATCATCCCCGACAACGCAATCGTCCCCAGCATCGCCACAAAGCCGAACGGCTGACGGAACACCATCAGGAACAACGTCACCCCGATCAACCCCAGCGGCGCGGTGAGAAACACCATCGCCGTGCGCGAAAAACTGCGCAACTGCACCATCAACAGCGTCAGCACCACCACGATGAACATCGGCACCCCGGCATTCACCGAAGCCTGCCCGCGCTGGGAATCCTCCACCGTGCCGCCGACATCCAGCAGGTAGCCATCCGGCAATTCGGCGCGGATCGGATCCAGCGTCGGCATGATCTGCTTGACCAGCGTCGCCGGCTGCTCCTTGCCGTAGATATCCGCTCGCACGGTCACGTTCGGCAGACGATTGCGGTGCCAGATGATCCCCTCCTCGAAGCCATATTCCAGGGTGGCAATCTGCGACAACGCGACACTGCGACCGTTGTCCGTCGGCACCGCCAGACTTGGCAGCAGCGACAACTCAGTGCGCTCATGCACCGTGCCGCGCAGGAGGATTTCGATCAATTCGTTGTCTTCGCGGTACTGACTGACACTCGATCCGGTCAACGAACTCTGCAGGAATTTCGCCAGATTCGCCGTGCTCACGCCCAGTGCTCGTGCACGCTCCTGATCGATGTTCAGGTAAACGACTTTGCTCGGCTCCTCCCAATCCAGGTGCACGTTGACCACATGCGGATTCTCCCGCACCTTGGCCGCCACCTTACGAGCCAGCGCACGGACCTCTTCGATGTGCTCGCCAGTCACACGGAACTGCACCGGATAACCAACCGGCGGACCGTTCTCCAGACGCGTGACACGCGAGCGCAGCGTCGGAAATTGCTCGTTAAGGGTGTCGATCAACCATGTGCGCAGCGTCTCGCGCTCCTCGATGGTTTTCGCCAACACCACAAACTGCGCGAAGCTCGCCGCCGGCAGTTGCTGATCGAGCGGCAGATAGAAGCGCGGTGAACCGGTGCCGACATACGCCACATAATTGTCGATACCGGCGTGTTCCTTGAGCAGCGCTTCGAGACGTTTGACCTCACTGGTGGTATTAGCCAACGACACGCCTTCGGCCAGTTTCAGATCGACCATCAGCTCCAGTCGATTGGAGGCCGGGAAGAACTGTTGCGGGACAAAGCGGAACAGCATCACCGAGGTAATGAACAGCCCGACGGTCAGCACGATCACGGTTTTGCGGTGCGCCACGCACCATTCCACCAAGCGCCGGACCCGCTGATAGAACGGCGTGCCGTACGGGTCCGGTTGACCGTCGCCGGTGCCATGCTTGGCTGCGTGAATTTTCGCCAGATCCGGCAGGAGTTTTTCCCCCAGGTATGGCACGAACATCACCGCCGCCACCCACGACGCGAGCAGCGCAATGGTCACCACCTGGAAGATCGAACGGGTGTATTCGCCAGTGCCGGATTGCGCGGTGGCAATCGGCAGAAACCCGGCGGCGGTGATCAAGGTGCCGGTGAGCATCGGGAATGCGGTGCTGGTCCAGGCGTAACTCGCCGCGCGGATGCGATCGAAGCCCTGCTCCATTTTGATCGCCATCATTTCCACGGCGATGATCGCGTCGTCCACCAGAAGCCCCAGCGCCAGCACCAGCGCACCGAGGGAAATCTTGTGCAGACCGATGCCGAGGTAATACATGCAAGCGAAGGTCATCGCCAGCACCAGCGGAATGGTCAGCGCCACAACCATACCGGTGCGTACGCCGAGGGAGAAAAAACTCACCAGCAACACGATTGCCAGCGCTTCGACCAGCACCTGGACAAACTCGCCGACGCCGGTTTTAACCGCTGCCGGTTGATCGGATACCTTGCGCAGTTGCATGCCAGCCGGGAGGTTTTTCTGCAGTCGCGAGAATTCGACTTCCAGCGCTTTACCCAGCACCAGAATGTCGCCGCCGTCCTTCATCGCCACCGCCAGACCGATCGCGTCGTCGCCCATGAAACGCATGCGCGGCGCCAGTGGATCACTGAAACCGCGTCGCACATCAGCGATATCGGCGATGCGGAACGTACGATCAGCGACACGGATCGGAAAGTTCTTTATCTCATCGACTGTCTGAAAATTTCCCGAGACCCGTAGCTGCAAACGCTCGGTGCCGGTTTCGAAGAAGCCCGCCGTGGAGACCGCGTTCTGCTCTTCCAGCGCTTGCTGCACCGCGGCCAACGGCAGGCCGAGGGTCGCCAGTTTGACGTTGGACAGCTCGACCCAGATCTTCTCGTCCTGCAGGCCGAGCAGTTCGACCTTGCCGACGTCCTTGACCCGTTGCAGCTGGATCTGGATGCGATCGGCGTAATCCTTGAGCACGGCGTAATCGAAACCGTCACCGGTCAGCGCATAGATATTGCCGAAGGTAGTACCGAACTCGTCGTTGAAAAACGGCCCTTGAATGCCCGGCGGCAAGGTCTGGCGGATATCGCCGACTTTCTTGCGCAACTGATACCAGAGATCGGGAATGTCCTTGGAATGCATCGAATCGCGGGCGATGAAGGTGACCTGCGATTCGCCGGGGCGGGAGAACGACATGATGCGTTCGTACTCGCCGGTTTCCATCAGCTTCTTTTCGATGCGTTCGGTGACCTGCCGTGAAACTTCCTGCGCCGTCGCGCCGGGCCAGCGGGTCTGGATGACCATGGCCTTGAAGGTGAACGGCGGATCTTCGCTCTGGCCCAGCTTGGTGTAGGACAACGCACCAACAACGGCGAGCAAAAGCATCAGGAACAGTACGATCTGGCGATTACGCAGCGCCCATTCGGAGAGGTTGAAGCGCATCGGGGCTTACTCCTTGTTCGCCAGATTGACCACGCGGTTGGAGCGATCCACCGGCCGCACCTGCTGGCCTTCGAGCAGCACATGCACCCCGGCGGCCACCACCCAGTCGCTGGCGCTCAAGCCTTCGAGCACCGGCACGGTTTTTTCACCGAACGGGCCGACGCGCACCGGAGTTTTCTTCAAGGTGTTGTTGGCGTTGACGAGCCAGACGTAGGTCGCGCCGTTTTCGGCGGTGAGGGCCGACAGCGGCACCGACAAGGACACGCTGTCGGCAGATTGCACGAATACCCGCGCGCTCTGGCCCAGTTCCGCCGGAACTTTGCCGCTGGTAAAGGAAATCCGTGCGGCGAAGGTGCGCGAGCGCGGATCGGCCGCTGGCGACAATTCGCGAATCTGCCCGGCAAAGCGCTGGTTCTGCTGGGTCCACAATTCGACGGTGACCGGCTGGCCGACCTTGAAGCGGCCGAAGCTTTGCTCCGGCAGGCTGATCAACACTTCCCGCTCGCCATCGGTAGCGAGGGTGAACACCGTTTGCCCGGCAGCGACCACCTGACCGACTTCCACCGAACGCTTGGCCACCACGCCATCCTGTGGCGCACGCAGCACCGCGTAACTGGCCTGGTTGGTCGAAACGTTGAATTCAGCTTTGATTTGTTTAAGGCGGGCTTCGCCGGAGCGATATAGATTTTCGGCGTTGTCGTAGGCCGATCGGCTGACCATCTGCCGCTCCATCAAGGTTTTATAGCGATCGCGCTCGGCGCGCACCAGATTCAGATTGGCCTCGGCGGCCGCAACCTGAGCACGGGTGGCTTCCAGTTGCAGGCGTACATCCTGCGGATCGAGTTCGGCCAAGGGCTGATCAGCCTTCACTCGCTGACCTTCATCGACCAGTCGTCGGCTGACTTTGCCGCCGATACGAAACGCCAGGTCGGGCTCGTAACGTGCGCGAACTTCACCCGGATAGCTTTCCATCGCCTGCGCCGAAGGCTCTGGCTGCACCACCATGGCCGGTCGCACGGAAACTTGAGTCACCTCTTCCTGACCGCACGCCGACAACAGAAACGCCAGACTCGCTGGCAGTGCAAAGGACAACGCATGGCGGAACATGGTGACGGACCTTTCGCTAATGGTGCTTGGAATATTTATACTGGCCGGTATGGTATTAATAGCAAACTCACCAGTCCAGTATTAAAAGCGAAGAATGTCGAACAATCTTGCAGCTCCAAACGGCCCGGGTCGCCCCAAGGATCTGGCTAAACGCCAAGCCATCCTCGACGCGGCGAAAACCCTCTTCCTCACCCATGGTTACGCCAACACCAGCATGGACGCGGTGGCCAGCGAGGCCGGCGTGTCAAAGCTGACGGTCTACAGCCATTTCAACGACAAAGAGACGTTGTTCTCCGCCGCAGTGGTAGCCAAATGCGAAGAACAATTGCCGCCGTTGTTCTTCGAATTGCCGGAAGGCATCTCCGTGGAAAATGTGTTGCTGAACATTGCCCGGGGTTTTCATCAACTGATCAACAGTGAGGAATCGGTGAACCTGCACCGGCTGATCATGGCGCTGGGCAGTCAGGACCCGAATCTTTCGCTGATCTTTTTCCAGGCCGGCCCCGAGCGCATGGTGCAGGGCATGGAGCGACTGTTGACGCGTATCCACGAGACCGGCGCGCTGAACATCGATCTGCCGCGCAATGCCGCCGAGCATTTCTTTTGCCTGATCAAGGGTGCAGGGAATTTTCGGCTGTTGTATGGCTGTGGCGAGCCGTTGAGCGAAGAGGCTTCAGAACGCCATATTCAGGAAGTGGTGGCTTTGTTTATGCGCGCTTATCGACCCTGATTTCTGCGGTGTCGGCACTGACGCCATCGCTGGCAAGCCAGCTCCCACAAGGATTTGGGTGTGATCTCAAACTGTGTACACACCACCAAACCCTGTGGGAGCTGGCTTGCCAGCGATTGGCGCGACTCGGTTTTAAGGTTTTAGCGCTTTTTTCGGGTAAATGTCATACCGGCTCGATTTGCCATCCAGCGCATGGCTCGGCTTCGGGCCTTCAATGCACGGCGCCTTGCGCGGGCGCTTGACCACAACCCGGTGCGTGGCCAACGCCAGCGCGGCTTCGAGCAATGCGGGTGCATCCGGGTCATCGCCGACCAGGGGTCGGAACAGGCGCATTTCCTTTTTCACCAACGCGGTCTTCTCACGATGCGGAAACATCGGGTCGAGATAGATCACCTGCGGCGGCTCGCCTTGCCAATTGCGCATGACCTCGATGGAGTTGCCCTTGAGCAGCTTCATCCGCGCCACGATCGGCGCTACGTCGAAATCCTCCGCCGCCCGCGCCAGGCCATCTTCCAGCAGCGCGCCAATCAACGGCTGGCGTTCGATCAGGCTCATCTCACAGCCGAGGCTGGCCAGCACGAACGCATCCTTGCCCAGCCCCGCCGTGGCATCCAGCACGCGCGGGCGCACGCCTTGGGCGATGCCGACCGCTTTGGCGATCATCTGCCCACTGCCGCCACCGTACAAACGCCGATGCGCCGCGCCGCCCTCGACGAAGTCGACCCGCACCGGCCCCGGTGCGTCCGGGCCGAGCTGTTGCAGCTGCAAACCCTGCTCGCCGACCTGCAAAGCGAACTCGCCGTCCGCCTCGGCCAGCGGCAGGCCGAGACGTTCAGCCCATTGCTCGGCTTGCGCTTGAAACGCCGCGGCAAGGGCCTGGACATGGATGCGGCAGGCCGCGGGTGACTCGATCATGAAAAAACGCTCAAAAAAGTTAAGGATCGACAAAAACCGCCGATAAACCATTCAACGCGCATTTTGCCAGAGCTGAGCGTCAACCGAAAAAAATGTCAGGCATTCTTCCCACATCGATAGGCTACATTTCGCCCCATGGCGATTTCAGCCGTCATAACACTCAAACACTGAGCGGCGTCAGTCACCTGTGGCAGGATTTCTTTGCCCAGGCGCTGGCCGAACAGTCGAGTGAAGTGGTGCCAGCCTGCGGCACATTCCCACCGGTTGACCTGAACAGCCCGCAAGAGCCAACCATCGGCAGCGAACTGCACGCGCACATCGTCAGCCAGCGCGAGTGCGATGTGGTCGAAACCCAAGTGCGTCCGCCGGAGCCGCTGTTCCTGCCGATTGCCGAGTTCGAAATGGAACTGCTCGACAAGCCGTTCCCACCGTTCCCGCCGGAAGAACTCAAAGCCCAGCAAGAGCAGCAGGATTTCGACAGCAGCTGGGTCCGCCCGATCGTGATCAACAACGGTCAGCCAATGCCAGAACCAGGCCCGGCACCACAGAAGAAGCCGCTGTACCTGCCGATTGCCGAGTTCGACCTTGATCTGCTGCAAAAGCCTTATCCGCCGTTCCCACCGGAAGAAATTGTCGAGCAGCAAAAAGCGCTCGACTTCGATAACGGCTGGGCACGCCCGATCGTTCTGCAGAACCTGCGCCTCGCCGCGTAAACCTCAGCGACACACGCTCCAGCGCCCGACATCGACGTGAAAGTGATTGCGGTGGGCGGCGTTGTAATCCGGACTCAACACCACACTGAACGCCTCGCAGGCGCCGTCACGCACCTGACGCAAGAACCGTGCGTCCTGATTGTCCTTGGGCCAGTCCTTGAGCACGCTGATGCTGCGCCCGTCAGCCAAGCGAAAACCGGCGATATCCAGCGCATCGGCGCTGGCGTGACGGCTTAGCGCCCCACTCTCGCGGTTATAGACATTGCGGCAGGCGAAGCTGCCGAGGTGATCGAGGCGCGCGACCTTCTGGCCGTAAACGGCTTGCGCGGCCGGTTGCAGGGAATGATGTTCGAACATCGCGTAAGCCACCGCCAACGGGCAACTGGCGAGGAAACTGCTGCTCAGCGCGGTCTCACCACCCTGTACGCGCAAGGCGCCCATCAACGGGCACTTGGCGCCGGGACTGTCGGATTGCGGTGAAACGCGCAGATCCGAACTGCTCAGGGCCTGGGCACAAAGTGCCGGATCACTGCGCAGACGCATCAGCTTGTAACCGGTCAGCCAATTGGGCGGGGCTTTGATGTCCAGCGGCGCCCACGGATTCCACTGCGCCGGCACGTCAAGCCAGCCGCGCCAGACACTGAGGGCCGTCCCACCCAGCGCCAGCAGGATCAACCAGAAAATCCAGCGCCCCATGCTCAGCCTTTGAACAATTGATTGGCCTTGGCGAACGGCATCGATTGCGACGTGAAGCCAAAGGTGCCCGACTGCTGGATTTCCTCAGCGGCGCGGAAAAACTCACCAAACGCCGCCAGCGCCAAGGCCGAACCGGTGCTGACCCGCCGCACGCCCATGTCCTGCAATTGCTGCACGGTCAGTTTCAAGCCGCCGGACATCAGCACATTCACCGGTTTCGGCGCCACCGCCCGGACCACCGCCAGCACTTCTTCGGCATTGCGCAAACCCGGCGCATACAACACGTCAGCGCCCGCTTCGGCGAATGCCTGCAGGCGGCGGATGGTGTCGTTGATATCGGGATTGCCGTGCAGGTAGTTTTCCGCGCGGGCGGTCAGAACGAAGGGAAACGCTAGCGTGCGCACCGTTGCGACTGCGGCCTCGATGCGCGCCACGGCGTGTTCGAAACAGTAGATCGGCGCGTCCGCGCGGCCAGTGGCATCTTCGATCGAACCACCCACCGCGCCGGCTTCAGCAGCGCGCAGCAGGCTCTTGGCGCATTCGGTCGGGTCATCGGCAAAACCGTTTTCGAGGTCCACCGCCACCGGTAAGTCCGTTGCCGCGACGATGGCGCGAACATTGGCCAGGGTCTCGTCCAGGCTCAACGCGCCATCGGCCTTGCCTTGCGAAAACGCATAACCGGCACTGGTGGTTGCCAGGGCGTGATAGCCGAGGCTGGCGAGCATCTTTGCCGAGCCGGCGTCCCACGGATTGGGAATCACAAAGATCCCCGGTTGTTCGTGCAGGGCTTTGAAGGCAATGGCTTTACGGGCTTGTTCGTTGCGGGCTGAAGCGTCCATCGGCAGGCTCCGGGCGGGAAAATACAGACGCCTCAGAGCAGGCCAAGTTGCTCGGCGGCGGGTTCTCTGTATAGCTCAGGCAGCGCTGGCAAGCCAGGCAAACGCTGCATCAATTGCGTGTGAAAACGTTGCGCCAGCTTCGCCGCGAGCAGATTATCGGCGGTGTGCAGGAAGATATACGGCGTGCGCCCTTCTTCAATCCATTCGGCGATCTTGCTCACCCACGGCAGCAGAAACGGATCGTTGGCTTCAAGCTCGGGATGACCGATGAAGCGCACCTGCGGGAACTGGGTAAACGCCGCCGGACGCGTCGGCACTCGCGGCTTTTTCGATTGTGCGTGGATCACCGACGACTCGGTCGACAGACAGCTGAACAGCGCACGCGGATCAAGGCAGATGCGCTCGACACCATGATCGAGCAGCAGACGGTTGAGCAAGCGCTCACTTTCACCCTTGGCGAAAAACTGCTCGTTGCGCACTTCCACCGCCAACGGGCAATCCAGTGTATCGATGAACGCTGCCAGTTCCGGCAGCCGCTGCGGGGTGAAGCTTTTCGACAGTTGCAGCCACAACGGCGACACCCGTTGACCGAGCGGCTTGAGTAACTGCAGGAAGGTTTCGGCGGCGGTCAATTGATCGCGCAAGTCACCGCTGTGGCTGATGTCGCCGGGGAACTTGGCGGTGAAGCGAAAGTGTTCGGGCATGATCTCGGCCCAACGCTGCACGGTGGCGGGCGATGGGCTGGCGTAGAAGGTGGTATTGCCTTCGACCGCATTGAACACTTGAGAATAGAGACCGAGAAAGTCGGAGGTTTTTGCGTCTACCGGATACAGATACTCGCGCCAGGCATTTTCGCTCCAGGACGGGCATCCAAGGTAGTAAGGCAGATCCATCAGATATACAGATCGAGACCCAGAACGTCGGCATCCCAATCGACAAAACCGGCGGTGCTCAGGTAGCTGGCCAAGGCCATCGCTACGCTTTTGCTCATCGCGCGGTGGTAGATCATGTCTTGCTGACGGGCAGGCAGATTGCTCAGGCGTTGCGCAGTGGCTTTGGCGGCAGCACGGGCCGCCAGTTGCTCTTCAGTCGGAAACTCCAGCTCGCCGTCGATATCGTCGAGGGATTCGTCCACCGTCACAGGGCCTTTGCGAGGCTTGCGCTTGATGGGATAGGACTGAGAGGAAACGCCGTCTATACGCATAATTTCATGCTCGGTATCAATGATGGCAATTTAGCGGCACCTGACCGACTTAGCAAACTGCCGAGTGATAACTAGAACACATAAAGCGCAAAAGGTTTTAAACGAGGGGAAAAAACTGACGATTGGCGATATTTCGATGTGACTTATTTCCCTGTAGAAGCGAGCTTGCTCACGAATGCGCCGTGTCAGACTAATTTCCTTATTTGAAACACCGCTTCGCGAGCAAGCTCGCTCCCACAGGTTTTTTGGTGAATCAGCGGGCTTTTGGGGTGGCGACTTTGTCACGCAGGTAGACCGGTTGCGCGTCGTCGGCCGGGATCGACTCGCCGCGCGCCCAGGCAAACCGCGCCAGGGTCAGCAGGTCTTCGGCGTGGGGCAGCATGCCCGCATCGGCGCCGGTCAGGTTGACCGCAATGCGCTCGCCGTAGCCCCAACCGGTGCCCGCACCGAACCAGTCGCCACTGGCGTCAGCCGGCAGCGCCGCAACTTCCGGTGGCAGCACGGCTTCGGCGCCGACCAGACGCATCTCCCCCGCTGTCTCGCGGTAGCAGCCCCAATAGACTTCGTCCATGCGCGCATCAATGGCCGCCGCGACCTGACCCACGCCATGCTCGCGCAACGCACGTTGGGCCAGCACCGCCAGATTGGACACCGGCAAGACCGGACGATCCAACGCAAACGCCAGCCCCTGCACCACGCCGATGGCAATCCGCACACCGGTGAATGCACCCGGCCCGCGCCCGAACGCAATGGCGTCGACTGCTTGCAGCGTGGTCCCGGCATCCGCCAGCAGTTGCTGGATCATTGGCAGCAACTTTTGCGCGTGCAGACGCGGGATCACCTCGTAATGTCTCGTCACCTTGCCGTCGTGCAGCAAGGCAACGGAGCAAGCTTCAGTCGCGGTGTCCAGGGCCAGCAAGGTACTCATCGATGTTTCCAGAACAGGGTGGGAAAAAGGTGCGTCAGTATAAACAACTACGGCCCGCAAGCGGGCCGTGGATGATGCAGCGGTTCAGACTTTTCAGCTCAGCGCCGCGAGGACCTTGGCGGTGATCGCATCGACCGAACCGACGCCGGGAATATGGCTGTACTTCGGCTTGCCACCATTCTTCGCGGAGAGGTTCTGATAGAACTCCACCAGCGGCTTGGTCTGCGAATGGTAGACCGACAGGCGATGACGCACGGTTTCTTCGGTGTCGTCCTTGCGCTGCACCAGTTCTTCGCCGGTGATGTCGTCTTTGCCAGCCAGTTTCGGCGGGTTGTAGACGATGTGGTAAACGCGGCCGCTGGCTTCGTGAACGCGACGGCCAGCGATGCGCTGAACGATTTCTTCGTCTTCAACGGCGATTTCGACCACGGCGTCCAGCTCGACACCGGCAGTCACCAGCGCTTCAGCCTGCGGAATGGTGCGCGGGAAGCCGTCGAACAGGAAACCGTTGGCGCAGTCAGGCTGAGCAATGCGGTCCTGGACCAGAGCGATGATCAGGTCATCCGACACCAGGCCGCCGGCATCCATGATGCTCTTGGCTTGAACGCCCAGTGGTGTGCCGGCCTTGACCGCTGCGCGCAGCATGTCGCCGGTGGAAATTTGTGGAATGCCGAATTTCTCGGTGATGAACTTAGCCTGAGTACCTTTACCGGCCCCGGGAGCTCCCAGCAGAATGACGCGCATTAGATGTGCTCCTCAATTTTTTTATAAAAAGCTTTTACAAAACAAAGGATTCGCCGCTTGGGACGAATCCTGAAAAATACGGGTCGTGGCCGCACAAACGGCCAAAGGCTGATCAAGATACACAGCAGGCTGCGCCCACACAAGACGCCAAAAGTCGGAGAAACCGACGCCCGCCGCGACCTTGCGACGCGGTAACCCAAGTCGCAACCCCAACATGAACTGTCGCCTGGCGGCACTTTCCCCGCTCACGCACAGCGGCATCCGGCAGCGATTACTCGATGCCGCATGCCCCGTTGCAAACGTTAGCCGGTATTTCGCAAACCGGCGGCAATCCCCGCCACAGACACCAGCAGCGCCTGTTCCACCGGGCTGCCCTGCTCGACTTCCTGCTGCCGCGAACGCGCCAGCAATTCAGCCTGCAATAGATGCAGCGGGTCGAGATAGGTGTTGCGCAGACGGATGAATTCCAGGGTGTCGGGGCTGTGCGCGAGCAGCTGCGACTGGCCGGTCAGGCCGAGCACCACGGCGCACGCCTGCGACAATAGGTCGCGTAACTGCGCGCCCAGCGGCAGCAGTTCCGGCTCGACCAGACGCTCATCGTAGGACAGCGCGATATCGGCGTCTGCCTTGGCCAGCACCATCTCCAGCATGTCGATGCGCGTGCGGAAGAATGGCCACTGTTCGCGCATCTGCCCGAGCAACGCGCCTTCGCCGCGCTCCAGCGCCTTGCTCAGCGCCGACTCCCAGCCCAGCCACGCCGGCAGCATCAGCCGGGTTTGCGTCCAGCCGAAGATCCACGGGATCGCGCGCAGGCTCTCGATGCCGCCGGCACGGCGCTTGGCCGGACGACTGCCGAGCGGCAGGCGCCCCAGTTCCTGCTCCGGCGTGGACTGGCGGAAGTATTCGACGAATTGCGGATTCTCGCGCACCACCTGGCGGTAAGCGCTGACGCCGTCCGCCGCCAGTTCGTCCATCAAGTGTCGCCATTCAGGCGTTGGCGGCGGCGGTGGCAGCAACGTCGCTTCGAGCACCGCCGCCAGATACAGATTGAGGTTCTGCTCGGCGATGTCCGGCAGGCCGAATTTGAAACGAATCATTTCGCCCTGCTCGGTGGTGCGGAACCGCCCCGCCACCGAACCCGGTGGCTGCGACAGAATCGCTGCGTGCGCCGGGCCGCCGCCACGGCCAACGGTGCCGCCGCGACCATGGAACAACAGCAGTTCGACTTGCTGCTCGCGACAGATTTCCACCAGCCGTTCCTGCGCGCGATATTGCGCCCAGGCCGCCGCGGTGGTGCCGGCGTCCTTGGCCGAGTCGGAGTAACCGATCATCACTTCCTGCGGGCCTTGCAGACGCGCGCGATAACCCGGCAGCAGCAACAGCCGTTCCATCACCGGCCCGGCGTTGTCGAGGTCGGCGAGGGTTTCGAACAGCGGCACCACGCGCGTTGGCCGTAGCACGCCGGATTCCTTGAGCAGCAGTTGCACGGCGAGCACATCGGAAGCCGCGCCGGCCATGGAAATCACGTAAGAGCCGAGCGAAGCCGCCGGGGCAGCGGCGATTTCCTTGCAGGTGTTGAGCACTTCGGCGGTGTCGGCCGACGGTTTGAAGTGCGCCGGGAGCAACGGGCGGCGGTTGCTCAGTTCCTGGGTAAGGAATTTGATCCGCTGTTCTTCGTCCCAGTCCTCATAACGCCCGAGCCCGAGGTAATCGGTGATTTCGGTCATCGCCGAGCTGTGCCGCGCGGAATCCTGACGTACATCCAGACGCACCAGGAACAGGCCGAAAGTCACCGCGCGACGCAGGCAGTCGAGCAACGGCCCGTCGGCGATCACGCCCATCCCGCATTCGTGCAGCGAGTTGAAACACAATTCCAGCGGCCCGAGCAGGTCGCGATTGTTATGCAGCACCTCTGCAGGTGCAGGTGTCGGCGCGGTGAGCGCGGCGTGAGCCCAATTACGCGTCGCGCGCAGGCGTTCGCGCAATTGCTTGAGCACCGCACGATACGGTTCGGCGCTGTCGCCGGCCTGGGCCTTGAGCGCATCACTGGCCTGTTGCATCGACAGTTCGGCGGCGAGGTGATCGACGTCGCGCAGGTACAGGTCGGCGGCCATCCAGCGCGCCAGCAATAACACTTCGCGGGTCACGGCGGCGGTGACGTTGGGGTTGCCGTCACGGTCGCCGCCCATCCACGAGGCGAAGCGAATCGGTGCGGCCTCCAGCGGCAGGCGCAGGCCTGTGGCTTCGTGCAACGCCTTGTCGGCCTTGCGCATATGGTTGGGGATCGCCTGCCACAGCGAATGTTCGATCACTGCAAAGCCCCATTTGGCTTCGTCGACTGGCGTTGGCCGCGTGCGGCGGATTTCTTCGGTGTGCCAGGCTTCAGCGATCAATCGTTGCAGGGTGGTGTGGATCTGTTCGCGCTCGGCGCTGGTCAGGTCGCGATGGTCCTGCGCGGCAAGTTGCGCGGCAATCGCGTCGTACTTCTGAATCAAGGTGCGGCGGGCGACTTCGGTCGGGTGCGCGGTCAGCACCAGTTCGATTTCCAACCGCGCCAGTTGCCGGGCCAGGGATTCGGCGCTGTGGCCTTCGCTGCGCAAACGCGCCAGCAGTTCAGGCAATACACGGGATTCGAACGGCGCCGGCTGCGACTCTTCGCGCCGATGAATCAACTGATATTGCTCGGCGATGTTCGCCAGATTCAGAAACTGGTTGAACGCGCGCGCCACCGGGAGCAATTCGTCTTCGCTCAGCTGATTGAGGCTGGCGCTCAGTTCGGCGTCCATCGAGCCGCGCCGGTCAGCCTTGGCGCCCTTGCGGATCTGCTCGATCTTGGCGAGGAACGGCTCGCCGTACTGATCTCGAATGGTGTTGCCCAACAGCTCTCCGAGCAGGTGAACATCTTCGCGCAAGCGTGCATCAATATCGGTCATCAGCAGTTCTCCAGCGGTAATCGGGACGGCGCAGAAACGAATGCTTTGCTCGAGAGAGTGCCGCTCTGCGGCGCTTCTTACAAGCAGCCGACGAAGGGACTTTAAACCTTGAGCGGCAAAGCTAGTCTCAACAGTAAGCCGCACGACGGCTTGCCGCCGGCCCTGGCGGACACTCACCCAGACCTGCCATGAGCAGGTACGAAATGAGGTCATCATGAAAATCCGTGAACTTGCCCAGCATTGGGAAGAAAACGCCAAAGGTCGCCTGACCGACACTGGCTACACGATTCATCTGGACGTGGAATCTGCCGCAAGGCTGGCGGCGATTGCCGAGATGTACCCCAAACGCCACCCCGAGGAATTGCTCGGCGAACTGATCGGCGCGGCGCTTGAAGAATTCGAGGCGAGCCTGCCGTATGTGAAAGGCTCGACGGTGGTCGCCACCGATGAGGAAGGTGATCCGCTGTACGAAGACGTCGGGCCGACGCCACGTTTTCTGGCGCTGTCGCGGCGGCATTTGCATGATCTGGCCTCAGCCGAGAACAAACAGAATCACTGATTCCTGACACAGAAAACCTGTGGGAGCGGGCTTGCCCGCGATGGCGTCATTTCAGTCAAAGATGTGCTGAGCATGATGGCCTCATCGCTGGCAAGCCAGCTCCCACAGGGCCCGGCTAACCCTGATATTTATCTTAAAACTCACCCGCGCGTACCGCTTCAAACCGCCAAAGTTCCCGTCCCAGAGCCTTGTCCAAACGGTCAGGTTAATTTTTGGCGATAGGCCATCTTTTCTGAACTTTTGAAAAATGCCGCCGGTCGGAACAGGTAACCACGCCTGGAACGAGCGTTTCAATTCGCGTCAACAAGCGATGCTTTCGGCTCCTCTGCCAGGATGGATTTCAGATGTATTTTCAGGAGATGCCTAATGGAGTTGAAGACCATGAAAACCCAATCCACGTTTTCCCACCTGCGCGGTCTGAAACTGGCCGCTCTGGCCATCGGCACCAGCTTCGTTCTGGCCGGTTGCGCCGGTAACCCACCGACCGAGCAGTACGCCGTGACCCAGTCGGCCGTGAACAGCGCGGTCAGCGCCGGCGGTACCGAGTTTGCTGCGGTGGAAATGAAGCAGGCTCAGGACAAACTGAAACAAGCTGAAATCGCCATGCACGACAAGAAGTACGACGAAGCCCGTCGCCTGTCCGAGCAGGCTGAATGGGACGCTCGCGTCGCAGAGCGCAAGGCGCAGGCCGCCAAGGCCGAACAGGCTGTGAAGGATTCCCAGAAAGGTGTTCAGGAACTGCGTCAGGAAAGTCAGCGCACCGTGCAGTAAGCGCGCATCCGGACCGCAAAGCTGAATCTCTTATCGATTAGAAAGGACGACAAATTATGCGTAAGCAACTGATGATTCCCGCTCTTCTGGCCGCAAGCGTTGCCCTGGCTGCCTGCTCTACCCCGCCTAACCCGAACCTGGAACAGGCACGCACCAACTACGCCGGCCTGCAGGCCAACCCGCAGGCGAGCAAAGTCGCCGCACTGGAAACCAAAGACGCCAGCGATTATCTGGACAAAGCCGACAAGGCCTATCTGGACAAAGAAGACGCGGCCAAGGTTGACCAACTGGCCTACCTGACCAACCAGCGCGTGGAAGTGGCCAAGCAGACCATCGCCCTGCGCACCGCTGAGAACAACCTGAAGAACGCCGCCGCGCAACGTGCCCAGGCCCGTCTGGATGCCCGTGATCAGCAGATCAAACAGCTGCAGGACAGCCTCAACGCCAAGCAGACGGATCGCGGCACGCTGGTGACTTTTGGTGACGTGTTGTTCGCCACCAACAAGGCCGATCTGAAATCCAGCGGTCTGGTGAACATCAACAAACTGGCGCAATTTCTCCAGGAAAACCCGGATCGCAAAGTGATCGTCGAGGGTTACACCGACAGCACCGGCACCGCGAGCTACAACCAGTCGCTGTCCGAGCGCCGCGCGACTTCGGTACAAATGGCCCTGATCAAAATGGGCGTCGACCCTTCGCGTATCGTCGCTCAGGGTTATGGCAAGGAATATCCGGTCGCGGATAACGGCAGCGTCTCGGGCCGTGCGATGAATCGTCGGGTGGAAGTGACCATTTCCAATGACAACCAGCCGGTTGCACCGCGTTCTTCGGTGAGTTCGAACTAAGTTTTACGCTGTAACGCAGAAGCCCCCGCTTGAGTGATCAGGCGGGGCTTTTTTGTGCGGGCTGGAATCGAAGCCCCTCACCCCAGCCCTCTCCCGAGGGAGAGGGAGCCTGTCTGCGGAGCGTTCGATATTTTTGTTCGACGCGATTTAGCAGGTTGGCGTGGTTCGAAAGAACACCTCGGTCAGTCCCCCTCTCCCTCCGGGAGAGGGTTAGGGTGAGGGCTGGGCCTGCAGAATCACTCTTGCAGCTTCTGCGGCGTCTCTTCACCCATGCATCGCACAGCCTTCTTCTGCGCATTGACCAGCACCCCGGTCAGACCTTTCTGCTCGGTATCAAACAACACCAATACCCCGTCAATGCACTGCGCCACTTGCGGCGCGGGAGTCAGCGATAGTTTGTAGTCCTCGCCGGGCACGGTCTTGAGCATGGTGAACTCGTTGAGCAGCAGCGCATCCTCGGGTTTGGCGAAGTGCAGGTAGCCGTAGTACCACAGCGCCCCGACGGTGCCGAGGATGCTGCAGATACCGGTGATGATCAGCGGGATGGCGTTACGTTCTTCAGTCATTGCGGGTTCTCATCTTCAGAATTCGGGGGCGACGGGTAATTGGGGATTTCGCCGAGGCGGCGCAGGCCGTTGAAATGCTCGGGATCGTCGAGGTAACGCAGCATCACCTGCTGCCACACCGGATCGCCGAAGGTCTGCACGTGGCCGCCACGGGTCAGTTGCAGCACCCGCGGTGGCGGCGCCGCTTGATACAGACGGATGCCATTGGCCATCGGTACCAGCGGATCGTCGATGCTGTGGAAAATCAGTTTCGGCACGCCGGTGAGTTGCGCCATCGACTTGATCGCGCTGTCGCCGTCCGGCACCAGCCACGACAGCGGCACCTGCAACGGCCAGGTCAGCCAAGACGTGCTCAGCGCATACTGGCCGACGCTGCGGTAACTGGCGGGCACACCGTCGAGCACCAGAGCCTTGAGCTGTTTCTGCCGCTCGGGATGCTGCACCAGCCAATGCACCGCCATCGCCCCACCGAGGCTTTGCCCGAGCAGCACCAGCGGTTTGCCTTTGACTTGCGGGGCCTGGTCCAGCCAGGTGAATGCGGCGTCGATGTCCTGATAGATCGCCGGCAGGCTCGGCTTGCCTTCGGACAAACCGTACCCGCGATAGTCCACCAGCAGCACTTGATAGCCGTTTTTCGGCAGCCACCAACTGCCCCCCAGATGCATCGGCAGGTTGCCGCCGTTGCCGTGCAGGTGCAGCACCGTGCCTTTGACTTCCACGCCGGGTTTGGCCGGCAGCCACCAGGCGTTGAGTTTCAGGCCATCGGCAGTGACCAGCGTGACCGTGCGGTAGTCGAGCCTGGCTTTTTCCGGGGTGAAGATCTGGCCCGGTTCGGGGTAGAACAGCAGCGAACTGCAACCGCCGAGGGTCAAAAGCAGGCAAAGAATGCCGAGGATTCTCATCCGGTGAAACCTCGCAAGGAATGGGCAGACAATCGATTCAGAGAAAAACAAATAACCCTGTGGGAGCTGGCTTGCCAGCGATGGCGGTGGGTCAGCCAACATCAATATTGACTGACAGAATGCAATCGCTGGCAAGCCAGCTCCCACAGGGGATTGTGTTTGGGCTAGAGGATATTGGAGTAATCCGCTTCGATCCGGTCCAGGCTCAAGTGGTTGAGGAAGTTGGAGAAGCACATCCACGCCGACAACGCATTCAGATCGCGGAACTGGTCCGGCAGGTATTTGGGCGGCACCACCAGCCCCTCGTCCACCAACTGGCGCAAGGTGCGCATGTCTTCCAGCGTGGTCTTGCCGCAGAACAACAGCGGAATCTGCTCGAGCTTGCCTTTGCGCACGGCCAACTGAATGTAGTTGTAAACCATGATGAAGCCCTTGAGGTAGGACAAGTCTTTGGTGAATGGCAGACCGGTCGGCGTCGAACCGCGAAACACCCGACTGGCATTGCCATAGCTTTCCGCCATTTCGAAGCCTTGCTCACGGAAAAACTCGAACACCTGCAAAAAGTCCGCGCCCTCCTCGACCATATGAATCGCGCGGGTGCGGTTGGTCAGTTTGCGCAGGCGACTCGGGTAGGAGGCGAACGTGATGATTTCCATCAGAATCGCCAGACCTTCCTGGGTCACCGTCGACGACGGCGGACCTTTCGACAGAAACGTGCAGATCGGCTGGTTCAAACCATTGAGCGTAGTGCCGACATGCACCAGCCCTTCATGGACTTCCAGTGCGCGCACGTCACGGTTGTTGAACATCGCGTCGGTGCGGATCTTGATGTAGTCGGCGCCGGCCGCCGCGTCGGCGACGATCCCGTCGGACTCGAACACCCGAATGGTTTCCTCGGCCTCGCCAAACACCTTGTTCAAACGGGTTTGCAGCAAGTGCACGGCGTCCTTGGCGGTGAGGATTTTCGGTTCGTCCTTCAGATCGCCACGGCCATCGATGTTGTTCAGGTAGTCGGACATCATCAGGCCAAGGTCGGCCAGGGTCGGGTCACCGGCATGGAAGGCATCGGACGCGGCGCCGTACAGCTCTTGCGAAATCAGGCCGAAATCCTCGGTGCCGCGCGCTTCGAGCATGCGCACGACCATGCGGTATTCCTTGCACATGCGCCGCATGATCTGCCCGACCGGGTTGAACTGGCCGAGCTGGCGAGTGATGTCGCGCTCGATGTTCTGAAACTCCAGCTTGACCTGGCTCGAATCGAAGGACAGCGGCCGATTGAGGTAGTAGTCGCGATCGATCGCGGGCATCTCCTTGCCCTTGGCCTTGAGAAAGCCCTTGCGCACGTTCTCGTCCCACTTGACCGCGTCAAGCACGCGGATCGGCGTCTGCGCCAGCACAATGCGATCGGACAACATGCGTATCGTCTGCTGGTAATCGTCCACCCGGAACTCCTGTAGAAAACCTGACGTTTGAATTATTGAGCGCTGGCCTGGCGCTGATAGCGCGCAGCTTCAACGAAGACATCGGAATTGGCCGGATCATCAAGGTAAGCGAAGACCTTGTCGAGGTTGCTGTCGACGTGCACGCCGTCGCCATCGTCGGTCTGGAAGGCCTGACCGTCGAGGGCGTGCTGTTTGATCGCTTGATTGATCTGCTCGAGATCGAGGTTGTAGATCACCAGTTCGCGCTGGTCGGTGATTTCGAACCCGGCAATGGTGAAGTGGCCGCCGAAACGCGCCGGCACTTTCGCCGACAGATACCAGCGGTTGCCATGCCGTGACACAGTAAACGGATAGGCTTCGCGTTCGCGCGGCTTGGCTTTGAAGTACGTGACGGCCTGGTAGCGATCGTTGCCGACGCGGGTCAGCTCAAGATTCATCGGCTCGCCCCAGGCATTGGTGCTCGACCATTTGCCGAGCAAGCCCTTGGGCGCCGGATCGCTGGCCGCCAGCGGCTCCTTGAACGTCACCAGACAGCCACTGAGCAGCAGCAACGACAGGGCCATCAGCACGCCACGCCAGGACTTCATTCGAGACTCCTTATGAACATTCGCCGCCCTGATGATCACTCAGCCCCCTGTGGGAGCGAGCCTGCTCGCGAATACGGTGTGACATTCAACATCTCTGTTACATGACACAGCGCTTTCGCGAGCAGGCTCGCTCCCACAGGGTGAAGCAACAGCGGATTACACTGACGCCAGCACCAGGTGCATATACCGCGTCAGGATGCCGAGCATGTCCTCTTCGGCCAAAGGCTCGGCGTCGTTGAGCAGGCCCTGATATTCCATCCGTCCGATAATCGCCGTCAACACTTTGGCATCCTGCTGCGGTTCGCGCGAGCCCAATACCTGAAACAACTGGCAGGTGCCCTGCAACAGAATCTGCTGATGCGAACGCACCAGGATCGCCAGACGCGGGTTGAGCAGCGCTTCCTGGCGGAAGGCCTGTTCGGCCATCAGATGCTCACGGCGATTGATCAGTTGCCGGTGCACGTAGTCGGCCATCAGCCGCGCGATGTCGTCGGCCAGTTGCGAGCGCGACTCCGGGCTGCCGTCGCCGCTGACCACCATTTCACGCAACAGGCCTTCATTGTTGATCCACAACTTGGCCATGTACGCCGCGCTGCGTTCAACATATTGGGCGAAGGTATCGGTGAGCAAGTCATCGATGTCCTTGAAGTAATACGTGGTCGCCGAGAGCGGCACCCCGGCCTCGGCCGCCACCGCGCGGTGGCGCACGGCACGCACGCCGTCGCGCACGACAATGCGCATCGCCGCGTCGAGAATGTCCTGGCGACGCTGCTCACTGCCCTGTCGGCTGGCCTTGCGGCCCTGGTACTGAACACTTTCAGCGACCGCAGTGGCGATACCCGCTGCACCTTCTTGAGCTATTGCACCCATCACGACAGCACTTCCTCTACTAATTCCAAATTAACCAATTGATACATTTGTACCAGACAGGCAATAAAAAGCCGCCTGTTTTAGGCGGCTTTTTAACTGAAACGTTTACGCTTGCGGTCGCATGTGCGGGAACAGGATCACATCGCGAATCGACGGCGAGTTGGTCAGCAACATCACCAGACGGTCGATGCCGATACCTTCACCGGCCGTTGGCGGCATGCCGTACTCCAGCGCACGGACGAAGTCGGCGTCGTAGTGCATGGCCTCGTCGTCGCCGGCGTCCTTGTCAGCCACCTGCGCCATGAAGCGCTCGGCCTGGTCTTCGGCGTCGTTCAACTCGGAGTAGGCGTTGGCGATTTCACGGCCGCCGATGAACAGCTCGAAGCGGTCGGTGACGTTCGGGTTGTCGTCGTTACGACGCGCCAGCGGCGACACTTCGAACGGGTACTGAGTGATGAAGTGCGGCTGTTCCAGCTTGTGCTCGACCAGTTCTTCGAAAATCATCACCTGCAGTTTGCCCAGACCTTCGAAGCCCAGCACCTTGGCGCCGGCCTTCTTGGCGATGGCGCGGGCCTTGTCGATGTCGTTCAGGTCATCGGCGGTCAGCTCAGGGTTGTACTTGAGGATCGAGTCGAACACCGACAGACGCACGAACGGCTCGCCGAAGTGGAACACCTTGTCGCCGTACGGCACGTCGGTGCTGCCCAGCACCAGCTGCGCCAGCTCGCGGAACAGTTCTTCGGTCAGGTCCATGTTGTCTTCGTAATCGGCGTAGGCCTGATAGAACTCCAACATGGTGAATTCAGGGTTGTGACGGGTCGAGACGCCTTCGTTACGGAAGTTGCGGTTGATCTCGAAAACTTTCTCGAAACCGCCTACGACCAGACGCTTCAGATACAGCTCCGGCGCGATACGCAGGAACATTTCCATGTCAAGCGCGTTGTGATGGGTTTCGAACGGTTTGGCCGCGGCGCCGCCAGGAATGGTCTGCAGCATCGGCGTTTCGACTTCGAGGAAGTCGCGCTTCATCAGGAAGCTGCGGATGTGCGCGATCACTTGCGAACGCACGCGGAAGGTCTGGCGCACGTCTTCGTTGACGATCAGGTCAACGTAACGCTGACGGTAGCGCTGTTCGGTGTCGGTCAGGCCGTGGTGCTTGTCCGGCAGCGGACGCAGCGACTTGGTCAGCAGACGCACGTTGGTCATTTCAACGTACAGGTCGCCCTTGCCGGAACGCGCCAGGGTGCCTTCGGCGGCAATGATGTCGCCCATGTCCCAGGTTTTCACCGCGGCCAGGGTTTCTTCCGACAAGGTCTTGCGGTTGACGTAGACCTGGATACGCCCGGTCATGTCCTGGATCACCATGAACGAGCCACGGTTGAGCATGATGCGACCGGCAACCTTGACCGGGATTGCAGCCTCTGCCAGCTCTTCCTTGGTCTTGTCCACGTACTGTTTCTGCAAGGCATCGCAGTAGTTGTCGCGGCGGAAGTCGTTCGGGAAGGCATTGCCCTTGGCGCGCTCGGCAGCAAGCTTTTCCTTGCGCAGGGCGATCAGCGAGTTTTCTTCCTGTTGCAGGGCTTGCGGGTCGAGTTGTTGGTCGCTCATGTCTTTAGATATTCCATCAGGTTCGTTGCCCCCGGACCTTGCGGCCCGGGGATCGCCAGCAGGGCTGGCTCCTACAGGGATCGAGCGGAAACGGTCGATCCTGTGTTGGCGTCTGTTACAGGCCCGATTTCAGGCTGGCTTCCAGGTACTCGTCGATGTCGCCATCGAGCACCTTGTCGCAATCGCTGCGTTCGATGTTGGTGCGCAGATCCTTGATCCGCGACGCATCGAGCACGTAAGAGCGGATCTGGTGACCCCAGCCGATATCGGACTTGGTGTCTTCCAGCGCTTGCGAGGCGGCGTTGCGTTTCTGCATTTCCTGCTCGTACAACTTGGCCCGCAGCATTTTCATGGCGGTGTCCTTGTTGGCGTGCTGGGAACGTTCGTTCTGGCAGCTGACCACGGTGTTGGTCGGTACGTGAGTGATACGTACGGCCGAGTCGGTGGTGTTTACGTGCTGACCACCGGCACCGGAGGAACGATAGGTGTCAATGCGCAGGTCTGCCGGGTTGATTTCGATTTCGACCTTGTCGTCGATCTCTGGCGAGACGAACACCGCAGAGAACGAGGTGTGGCGACGGTTGCCGGAGTCGAACGGGCTCTTGCGCACCAGACGGTGCACGCCGATCTCGGTACGCAGCCAGCCAAAGGCGTATTCACCCTTGATGTGCACGGTCGCGCCTTTGATACCGGCGACTTCGCCGGCGGACAGTTCCATGATGGTCGCTTCGAAACCGCGCTTGTCGGCCCAGCGCAGGTACATGCGCAGCAGGATGTTGGCCCAGTCCTGCGCTTCGGTACCGCCGGAGCCGGCCTGGATGTCCAGGTAGGCGTTGTTCGGGTCCATTTCATGGCTGAACATGCGGCGGAATTCCAGCTTGGCCAGACTTTCCTCGAGACGGGCCAGTTCGGCGACGACATCACCGACTGCGCCTTCGTCGTTTTCTTCGACGGCCATGTCCAGCAGGTCGCGGCAATCGGCCAGACCGGCGTTCAGTTCATCGAGGGTATCGACGATCTGCGCCAGCGCAGCGCGCTCGCGGCCCAGCTCCTGGGCGTATTCAGGTTTGTTCCAGACACTCGGATCTTCAAGCTCGCGATTGACCTCGGTCAGACGCTCATGCTTTTGATCGTAGTCAAAGATACCCCCGAATAGTTTCGGAGCGCTCGGACAGGTCCTTGATGGTGTTCAGGATCGGGTTGATTTCCATGACGGGCAGCACTCGTTGGCGAACTTTTGAAAGCCGGCGAGTATAACGTAATCAGGCTGGCGCGGCAGCCCGTCTGGCGGCTGTGGGGGTGATTGTGCTTTGTCATTGACCTGCACAATTGCAATGTGGGAGCGAGCCTGCTCGCGAAGGCGGTGTTTCAGTCAACATTGATGTCGACTGTACCGCCGCTTTCGCGAGCAGGCTCGCTCCCACGGGGGACAGCATTGCCAACCTGGTCTATTCGATCCCGACCTGATTACGTCCATTGTTCTTCGCCAGATACAACCCGCGATCCGCCGCCGAAATCAGCAGGCGGCAATCGCTGCCGGCCTGCGGCACCATGGTCGCCAGGCCGATGCTGATGGTCAGGCTGTCGCCCGCCGCGGGTGTGTTGTGCGGGATCTTCAGCGCGGCCACAGTCTGGCGCAGCTTTTCCGCCACCAGTCGTGCGCCGCCCGGCGAGGTGTTCGGCAGCACCAGCACAAACTCCTCACCGCCATAACGCGCCGGCAGATCCGACGGCCGCGCGCTGGCGTCGCGGATCGCCGCCGCGACCTTGCGCAAGGCTTCATCGCCCTCAACATGACCGAAACTGTCGTTGTACGACTTGAAGTAATCGACATCGATCATCAACAACGACAACTGGCTCTGATCGCGCAACGAGCGGCGCCACTCCAGCTCCAGGTACTCGTCGAAGTGCCGGCGATTGGACAACCCGGTCAGGCCGTCGGAGTTCATCAGCCGTTGCAGCACCAGATTGGTGTCGAGCAATTGCTGCTGGCTGACCCGCAGCGCCCGGTAAGCGGCATCGCGCTGCAGCAGGGTCATGTAGGAGCGCGAGTGATAGCGGATGCGCGCCACCAGCTCGATGGTGTCGGGCAGCTTCACCAGATAATCGTTGGCGCCGGCGGAGAACGCCGCGCTCTTGATCAGCGGGTCTTCCTTGGTCGACAGGACGATGATCGGGATGTCCTTGGTCGCCGGATGATTGCGGTATTCGCGCACCAGACTCAGGCCATCGAGGCCGGGCATGACCAGATCCTGCAAAATCACCGTCGGCTTGATGCGCACGGCCTGGGCGATGGCTTGCTGCGGATCGGAGCAGAAGTGGAAGTCGATGTTTTCTTCGCTCGACAGCCCACGGCGCACCGCTTCGCCGATCATCGCCTGATCGTCCACCAACAACACCATGGCGGCGTTTTCGTCGGTTTTGATGTCGTCGATCTGTAAATCATTCATGGGCGGTCACCTGAGTGCTGCGGGGGCCAGGATTGCGGACATATCTGTTCATTTGGGGAAAACCTCCAGCAATCGTGGCGCTATTCTTTCCAGTGGACGGATTTCCACGGCGGCATCGATGGCCGCGGCGGCCTTGGGCATGCCGTACACCGCACTGCTGTTCTGGTCCTGGGCGATGGTCAAATAACCCTGTTGGCGCATGAGCTTAAGCCCTTGCGCGCCGTCGCGCCCCATCCCGGTCAATAAAACCCCGACGGCGTCACCATTCCAGTAATTGGCGACGCTCTCGAAAAACACGTCGATCGAGGGCCGATAAATCTCGTTGACCGGTTCGGCGGTGTAGGCCAGCGTGCCGTTCTTGAGCAGGCGAATATGGTGATTGGTCCCGGCCAGCAGCACCGCGCCGCTTTGTGGCGGCTCGCCTTCGCGGGCCAGACGCACGTCCAGGCCACTGGCGCCGGCCAGCCATTCGGCCATGCCCGCAGCGAAAACCTGATCCACATGCTGGACCAGCACGATCGCTGCCGAGAAATCTTTGGGCAAACCTTTGAGCAGAACCTCCAGCGCTGCCGGGCCGCCAGCGGACGAACCAATCGCCACCAGGCGCTGACGTGAGGCCGAACTGCGCTGGGGCGTCGGTGCCGGCCGCGTCCGCGGAGCCTTGTCGCCGATCAGCCAGCCGATATTGAGGATCTTGCGCAGCAACGGCGCCGCCGCTTCCTGCGGGTTGCCGCCGCCAACGGCCGGAGTATCGACCACATCCAGTGCGCCGTGGCCCATGGCTTCGAAGACGCGGTGCACGTTCTGCTGACGGTCGACGGTGACAATGACGATGGCGCACGGGGTCTCGGCCATGATCCGGCGGGTGGCTTCGACGCCGTCCATGATCGGCATGATCAGGTCCATCAGGATCAGGTCCGGGGTGTTTTCGGCGCACAGTTGCACCGCCTCGGCGCCGTTGCGCGCGACCCAGACCACCTGATGCGCCGGCTCGAAGGCCAGCGCCCGGCGCAGTGCCTCTACCGCCAGCGGCATGTCGTTGACGATTGCGATCCTCATGCCCGCGCTCCTCCGATGAGCTCGACCACTGCGTCGAGCAGGGCGTCGTCATGAAAACTGGCTTTGGCTAGATAATAGTCGGCGCCGGCGTCCAGTCCACGACGCCGGTCTTCTTCGCGGTCCTTGTACGAGACGACCATCACCGGCAGCGATTGCAAGCGGTTGTCGCGGCGCAGCAGGCTGACCAGCTCGATGCCGTCCATGCGCGGCATGTCGATGTCGGTGATCAGCAAATCGAAGTCCTCGGAACGCAGGGCATTCCAGCCGTCCATGCCGTCGACCGCTACGGCGACGTCGTAGCCACGGTTGAGCAAGAGTTTGCGTTGCAGTTCGCGCACGGTCAGCGAATCGTCGACCACCAGCACCCGCTTGCGCGCCGCTTCCGCGGCTTGGTTACCGTGACGGGCAATACGCTCCAGGCGCCCGGTGTTGAGCAGTTTGTCGACCGAGCGCAACATGTCTTCGACGTCAACGATCAGCACCACCGAACCGTCATCGAGCAAGGCGCCGGCGGAAATGTCCTGAACCTTGCCTAGCCGCTCATCCAGCGGCAACACCACCAGCGTTCGTTCGCCGATAAAGCGCTCGACCGCGACGCCATAGATCGCATCGCGCTCGCGGATCACCACGACCTTGAGGGTTTCGCCGCTGTTCTGGCTGGCCGGGCGATTGAGCAATTGACTGGCCGCGACCAGCCCGACATGCCGGCCTTCGTACCAGAAATGCTGGCGGCCTTCGACCTGAACGATGTCTTCGGGGGCCAGATCGCACATGCGTTCGATGTGCGCCAGGGGAAAGGCATAAGCCTCTTCACCGACGGCCACCACGAGACTGCGCACCACCGACAGGGTCAACGGCACTTCCAGATGAAAGCGACTGCCCTCGCCCGCCGTCTGCTCCAGCACCACGGCCCCGCGCAACTGGCGGACCATGTGCTGCACCGCATCGAGGCCGACGCCGCGACCGGACACTTCGGTGACCTTGTCGCGCAAACTGAAACCGGGCAGGAACAGGAAGGTCAGCAGTTCTTCCTCGCTCAACTGCGCAGCGGTTTCGGCTGGGGATAACTGCCGTTCGACGATGCTGCGGCGGACCTTTTCCAGGTCGACACCGTTGCCGTCGTCACTCAGTTCCAGCACCAGCAAACCGGCCTGATGCGAGGCGCGCAGGCGAATCAGGCCTTCTTCCGGCTTGCCCTGGAGCAGGCGTTGTTCGGGCGTTTCGATGCCGTGATCGACCGCGTTGCGCAACAAGTGCGTCAGCGGTGCTTCAAGCTTTTCCAGCACGTCGCGGTCGACCTGGGTTTTCTCGCCTTCGATCTCCAGGCGTACCTGTTTGCCGAGGCTGCGCCCCAGATCGCGGACCATGCGCACCTGTCCGCTAAGGACGTCGGCGAACGGGCGCATGCGACAGGCCAGCGCAGTATCGTAGAGCACTTGCGCGCGCTGGCTGGCCTGCCAGGCGAACTCATCCAGTTCAGCGTTTTTCTCGCTGAGCAGTTGTTGCGATTCGGCGAGCAAACGACGTGCGTCTTCGAGGGCTTCCAGCGCCTCGAGGCTCAAGGCGTGTTCCTTGAGATGCACGTTGAGGTTTTCCAGCGCGCGCAGGCCGTTGTTCTGCATGCGTTTGAGGCGCTGCATGGTTGCCAGATGCGGCTTGAGCCGCTGGGTTTCCACCAGCGATTTGCTCGACAGATCGAGCAGGCTGTTCAGGCGTTCGGCGGTCACCCGCAAGACGCGCTCGCCACCTTCAGTGGTGCGTTTGCTTTTGCGCGGCGCCGGTTCGGCAGTTTCGACTGGCGTTTCCACGGAAGGCGCACGCACCGGCGCGGGCTCAAGTTGCAGCTCGGCCATCGGCGGTGCGGCTACCGGTATCGGGGCTGCCGACGGATCGAGCAACCGCGCCATCAACGCTACATAGGCCTTGATGTCTGGCGGTTGCGGCGCGTTCGTCGGGGTAGCGATGCGCATGAGCAAATCCGTGCCCTGCAACAACGCGTCGATATGCTCGGGGCGCAGCAGCAGGCGCCCTTCCTGCGCGCTGACCAGGCAATCTTCCATGACATGGGCGACGCTGACGCCGCTATCGATGCCGACGATCCGCGCCGCGCCTTTGAGTGAATGCGCCGCGCGCATGCACGATTCGAGGTGGTCGGCCTGGGTCGGGTTGCGCTCCAGCGCCAACAGCCCGGCGCTGAGAACCTGAGTCTGGGCTTCAGCTTCAAGGCTGAACAGCTCGAGCAGCGAGGCGTCGCGCATTTGCTCGGGGGTCATGTCAGGCTCCGGGTGACGGCGGACAGCAACTGTTCTTCGTCGAGCCAGCGCAAGCTGCGACCACGATATTGCAGGACACCGCGAGTGTATTTGGCGCTGGCCTGGGCAGCGGATTGCGACGCCGCCGCAAGGATGCGCTCGTCAATGGCATGAATGCCGTCGACCTCGTCCACCGGCACCACCACCGGCCCGCCATGGGCGGCAATGATCAGCATGCGCGGCATGATCCGCTCACCGGTGGCCGGCGCGGCATTGGCATCCAGATCGAGCAAGTCCACCAGCGACAGGCACGCCACCAGCGCACCGCGCACGTTGGCCACGCCCAGCAGAGCTCGCGAGCGCTGGTGCGGCAATGAGTGAATGGCCTGCATCGGCGCGACTTCCACCAGACTGCGCGTGGCCAGCCCCAGCCATTCTTCGCCGAGGCGGAACATCAGCAGCGAGCGGGTCTTTACGTCCGTTTCCACGGCGCTGGCCACCGGGTCGCGCTCGTCCTGCTGCAACGCGTAACGGTCGAGCAGACGCGTGGCGGCGGCGGAATACACCGAGCAGTTGCGGCAATGAATGTGTTCTTCGAGCAGCGGGCAGGACTTGTCGCCATGAATGCCGATGCGATTCCAGCAATCGTCGATGGCGCGGGCGTCTTCGTGGGTGACGTTCAAAGAATCGGACGCGATCATCGTTTGCGCTCACTGTCGGCGGTGCGGCCGCTGCGGGCGGCACGCTCCTGCAATCGTCGGGCACCCGCCGTGTCGCCCTGGGCTTGCAGCAACGCCGCCAGGTGCATCAACGCTTCGGGGTGTTGCGGTTCGAGGTACAACGCCTTGCGGTAGAAACCCTGGGCTTCAAGGGTCAGGCCGGCGACATCGCTGAGCAGACCGAGCCAGTAGAACACCTGCGCCACCGGTTCATGGCTGCGCAGGTACTGTTCGCAAGCGGCGCGCGCTTCGGCACTTTTGCCTTCGTTGGCCAGCGCAGCGATGTGCGCCAGCAAGGTCGCGGCGTCCTGATTCGCGGCTCTGGGCACGGTCGGCAATGGCGTGACGGCGGCAAACGGGCGATTGCGCACGACCGGCGCTGGTGGTGGATTGCGCAGCGCTTGGCTGATCGGCACGGCGATCGGTTTCGGTGTCGGCAACGGCTCAGGGTGCGGCTCGCTGTGACGGCTGAACGCGAACGACTGGGGAATGCCGATCGAGCGCATGCCCAGGCGGCCGAGCAGACTGCCCTCGGCGGGGCCGATAAACAGCACGCCGTCGAAATGCGTCAGGCGCTTGAGCACTTCGAACACCTGCTTCTGGGTCGGCTGGTCGAAGTAGATCAGCAAGTTGCGGCAGAACACAAAATCGAACGCCGGCTCACTGGCCAATAGCGTTGGATCGAGCACATTGCCGACCTGCAAGCGCACCTGTTCACGCACGTTTTCGTTGATCCGATGGCCATCCTGCTCGGCGAAAAAATGCCGTTCGCGGAAATCCAGATCCTGGCCGCGAAACGAGTTCTTGCCATACAACGCACGCCGCGCCTTCTCTACCGAAAGCGGGCTGACGTCCATGCCGTCGACCTTGAATTGATGCGGCTGCAATCCGGCATCGAGCAGGGCCATGGCAATCGAATAGGGTTCTTCGCCAGTGGAACACGGCAAGCTGAGGATGCGCAGAGCGCGCATGTTATTCAGTTCTTTAAGCCGGGTGCGCGCCAGTTTGCCCAGCGTGGCAAAGGATTCCGGATATCGGAAAAACCATGTCTCCGGCACGATCACCGCTTCGATCAGCGCCTGCTGTTCATCCCGCGAGCCTTGCAGCAATCGCCAGTAATCGTCGCTATCAGCCGCCTGCGAAAGCGTGGTGCGCTGACGCACGGCGCGCTCGATGATCGCCGGGCCGACCGACGTTACATCGAGACCGATGCGCTCTTTGAGAAAGTCGAAAAACCGCTGATCGCCGCTCATGCCTGCGCCTCAAGCTGCGCCGGGTCGCGCGGCGGATCGGGAAACAGCAAGGCGCGCACCGACTCGTCGAGCAAGTCATGGACCCGCACCCACTGCACCAGCCCATGGGCGTCTTCGCGCACCGGACCGAGGTACGGCGCCTCGCGGTTATCGAGGCCGTAGGGTTGAAAATCTTCAGGATGGCAGCGCAGGGTATCGGTCGCCTGCTCAAGAATCAGCCCGAGCCACTGCGCGGACTCGGCATCATCCGGGCGATAGTTGACCAGCACCAGCCGCGTGCTGGTGCGCGCCTCGGCAGGCTGGCCGAAGGTCAAGGCGCTGAGGTCGATGACCGGCACTACCGCGCCGCGATAGGCAAACACCCCGGCGACCCATTGCGGCGCCCGGGCAATCGGCTTCAACGCCACGCGCGGCAAGACTTCCGCCACTTCGGTGGCGCGCAGGGCGTAACGTTCGCTGCCGATGCGAAACAGCAGAAACAATACCGGTTTCGTCACTGGCGCTACACCGCGCTTGGCGATGACTTCGTTCATCAGACTTTGAATCGCGAAACGCCGCTGCGCAGCCCGACGGCCACCTGGCTCAGTTCGTCGATGGCGAAACTGGCCTGGCGCAGCGATTCGACGGTCTGGCTGCTGGCATCGCCCAACTGCACCAGCGCATGGTTGATCTGCTCGGCGCCGGTGGCCTGGGCCTGCATGCCTTCGTTGACCATCAACACCCGCGGCGCCAGCGCCTGCACCTGATGAATGATCTGCGACAACTGCTCGCCGACCTGCTGAACTTCGGACATGCCGCGACGCACTTCTTCAGAGAATTTGTCCATGCCCATCACCCCGGCCGACACTGCCGACTGGATCTCGCGGACCATTTGTTCGATGTCGTAAGTGGCGACGGCGGTCTGGTCGGCCAGACGCCGTACTTCGGTGGCGACCACGGCAAACCCGCGCCCGTATTCGCCCGCCTTCTCGGCTTCGATGGCAGCGTTGAGCGACAGCAGGTTGGTCTGGTCGGCGACTTTGACGATGGTGACGACCACCTGATTGATGTTGCCGGCCTTCTCGTTGAGGATCGCCAGTTTGGCATTGACCAGATCGGCCGCGCCCATCACCGAGTGCATGGTGTCTTCCATGCGCGCCAGGCCTTGCTGGCCGGAGCCGGCGAGCACCGAGGCCTGATCGGCAGCGGTGGAGACTTCGGTCATGGTGCGCACCAGGTCTCGCGAGGTGGCAGCAATCTCCCGCGAGGTCGCGCCGATCTCGGTGGTGGTGGCGGCGGTTTCGGTGGCGGTGGCTTGCTGTTGCTTGGAGGTGGCGGCGATTTCGGTCACCGAGGTGGTCACCTGCACTGACGAGCGCTGCGCCTGGGAAACCAGCGCAGTCAGTTCGGTCATCATGTCGTTGAAGCCGGTTTCGACCGCGCCGAACTCGTCTTTGCGATCAAGGTTCAGACGCGAACTGAGGTCGCCGGTGCGCATGATTTCGAGGATCGTGACGATGCGGTTCATCGGCGCCATGATCGCGCGCATCAGCAACAGACCGCACAAGCCGGCAACCAGTACGGCGACCAGCAGAGAAATGATCATGCTGACTTTGGCGGCCGCCACGGCATCATCGATATTGGCCATGGCATTGTCGGCGACAACCTTGTTCTCGCCGATGATGTCATTGAGTTTCATGCGCCCGGTGTACCAGGCCGGAGTCAGCTTTTCGGTGAACAGCTTGATCGCCTCGGCCTCAAGATTGCGCCGGTGCAGGTCGAGCACGGCATCCTGAATCTCGATATAGGCGTCATGGTATTTCTCGAACAGGGCGAATTCGGAGCGGTCCTCATCGGTTGCCATGGTCTTGCGATAGTTGGCCATCTGCTCTTGCAGGCGTGTCTCAAAGGCCTTGTAGTCGGCAGCGTCTTCGCTGGAAATGCCCTGCCCTTCCTTCAGGCCCAGCAATTCCTGGGTCTGCAAATAACTGTCGACCCACGCGCCGCGAATCATCGAGCTGTAATAAACGCCAGGGATGGCATCGTCGCGCACGCTGTTTTCACTGGCCTCGATCTTCAACAGCCGTGAATAAGAGAGCACCACCATCATCAGCATGATGGCGATAATCACCGCAAAGCTCGCCAAAATGCGTTGGCGCAACGTCCAGTTCTTCACAGTGATTCCTCGGTGCCTGATCGAAATGCGGGGAGTATAGCCGAGCGCGCTGTTTCATTTATAAGACGCTTTCTAACCCTCCTGCGCCGCGCCCTTGTGGCTGGCTCAAATCTGGGCCAGCCACCATCCCCGTGGGAGCAAGCCTGCTCGCGATAGCGGTGGGTCAGTCACCAATGTTTGACCTGAACAGACGCCTTCGCGAGCAGGCTCGCTCCCATAGGTTTCGCTGTGGACGCAAGCTGCGGAGCAACACACAAATCCATTGTGGGAGCGAGCCTGCTCGCGAAGCAGGCACCGCGGTCCCAAAAAATACCCAACTGCGCAAGAAGTTGCGCAGTTGGTCGTAATATTTCAGTAGGTAAATCCTCTGCAGATCACGCCGGACAAGGCCTGCAGCCAAGTGCGCAAGAAGTTGCGCAGCACTGCGCAACTTCTTGCGCACTTTCTTCTGATTTCCACGCTGAAAATCGCACCGAGTGCTCGCCAACCACCGCTGCGCTCCCGCCGCCCGGGCACTTCAGCAAACCTGGCACGCTCCTTGATAACAGTCAGGCACCCACCGGGCGATTTCGCCTCCCGGGCACCTTAAATTTATCCGCAAGGAGAGCACCCCATGGCAACACCAGCGTACATGTCGGTTACCGGCGAAAAACAAGGCCTGATCACTGCAGGCGCATTCACCGCTGACTCCGTAGGCAACACCTACCAGGAAGGCCACGAAGACCAGGTCATGGTTCAGGCTTTCACCCACGACGTGATCATCCCGCGTGACCCGCAATCCGGTCAGCCAACCGGTCAGCGCGTTCACAAGCCAGTTGTGATCACCAAGGTCTACGACAAGGCTTCGCCACTGCTGCAAGCAGCACTGACTTCCGGCGAGCGCATGAGCGAAATCGTTATCCAGTGGTACCGCACTTCGGCGCAAGGCACCCAAGAGCACTACTACACCACCAAACTGGAAGACGCGATCATCGTCGCCATCAACAACAAAATGCACAACTGCCAGGATCCAGGCAACGCGCACTTCACCCACCTGGAAGAAGTGCAGTTCACCTACCGCAAAATCACCTGGACCCACGAAGTATCCGGTACTTCGGGTTCCGATGACTGGCGTGCTCCAGTCGTTTAATTACGGCTGATCGTTACAAGCATCGGCCAGCTCTGCTGGTCGATGTTGTTTACGCCCCTCCAGAATTTCGCGTACGTTGAGCCGCTTTTTGCGGCCGTCGACGAGCGCCGCTGTACAGCACGAGGAACAAGGGATGTTCGCGCCGGCCAATGAAACCCACTTTGCCCTGACCATCGAAGGTCTTTCCGCTGATTTCCAGGTGTTTACCCTCACCGGTCGGGAAGCCATCAGCCAGCCTTTTGTCTTCGAGGTGGAGCTGGTCAGTGAGCAGCCGTCGCTGGACCTCGAAACCCTGCTGCACAAACCGGCCTTTCTGCAGCTGTCGCCCGACGGCAGCGGCATCCATGGCCAGATCTACCGCGCCGCGCAAGGCGATTCCGGCAAGCGCCTGACCCGATATTCGGTGACTTTGCGCCCGCAACTGTCCTACCTCGCGCACCGCATCAACCAGCGCATATTCCAGAACCTCAGCGTGCCGAAAATCATCGGCATGGTCCTCGAAGAGCACGGCATCCAAAGCAACGCTTACGAATTCAAGACCGGCTCGATCTATCCCGAGCGCATCTACTGCGTGCAATACGACGAATCGGACCTGCATTTCATCCAGCGCCTGTGCGAAGAAGAAGGTATTCACTACCACTTCCAGCACAGCGCCACCGCGCACAAACTTGTATTCGGCGATGACCAGACGGTGTTCCCGAAACTCGCGCCTGTACCCTATCAGCAAGACTCCGGCATGGTCGCCAGCAACCCGGTGATCAAGCGTTTCGACCTGCGTCTGGAAACCCGCACCAGCCGCACCACGCGCCGCGATTACGACTTCGAAAAACCGCGCCTCACCCTGGAAAGCGAAAACCGTGGCGACGCCCTGCCCGACCTCGAAGACTATGACTACCCGGGCCGTTTCATCGACCGCGAGCGCGGCAAACACCTGGCCAAACGCGCCCTCGAACGCCACCGCAGCGACTTCCAGCTCGCCGAAGGCAAGAGCGATCAGCCACTGCTGGTCAGCGGCCACTTCCTCGCCCTCACCGAACATCCAAAAGCCAAGTGGAACGACCTGTGGCTGCTCACCGAAGTCCTGCACGAAGGCAAACAGCCGCAAGTGCTCGAAGAGTCGGTGACCAGCGACACCACCGCGCTGAAAGACGATTTCCATCAGGGCTATCGCAACCGCTTTCAGGCCACGCCGTGGGACGTGCCCAATCGCCCACCGCTGCGCCACCCGAAACCGCGCATCCTTGGTAGCCAGAGCGCCGTGGTCACCGGCCCGAAAGGCGAAGAAATCCACTGCGACGAATACGGCCGCGTCAAAGTCCAGTTCCACTGGGACCGCGAAGGCCAGGCCGACGACAAGACCAGCTGCTGGCTGCGCGTCTCCAGCGCCTGGGCCGGCGCCCAGTACGGCGGCATCGCCATCCCGCGCATCGGCATGGAAGTGCTGGTGACCTTCCTTGAAGGCGACCCCGATCAACCGCTGATCAGCGGCTGCCTGTACCACAAGGAAAACACCGTCCCGTACGCCCTGCCGGCGAACAAGACCCGCAGCACCTTCAAAACCCTCAGCTCAATGGGCGGTGGCGGCTACAACGAACTGCGCATCGAAGACAAAAAAGGTCAGGAACAGATCTACCTGCACGCCCAGCGCGACTGGGACGAGAACATCGAGCACGACCAGAAAATCCGCGTCGGCAACGAACGCCACGACACCGTCGAGCAAAACAGCTACAGCGAATTCAAAGCCGAAGAACACCACACCGTTTACGCCGACCGCAAAGTCGAAACCCGCGCCAACGACCACCTCACCGTCGGCGTGAACCAGCACATCAAGATCGGCACCGGCCAGTTCATCGACGCCGGCCAGGAAATCCACCTCAGCAGTGGCATGAAAGTGGTGATGGAAGCCGGCGCCGAACTGACCCTGGTCGGCGGCGGCAGCTTCATCAAGATCGACGCCGGCGGCGTAACGATGAGCGGCCCGGTGATCAACATGAACTCCGGTGGTAACCCGGGCAGCGGCACTGGTGCTGCGCCGTTGATGCCGGGGATTCTGAAACAAGCCGACGCTGACAGGGCCGGCCAGGTCCTGACCCCGGCGCAGATCAACACCCTCAAACGTAACGCGCCGTTCTGCGAAGAATGCGAAAAATGCAAGGCAGGTGCCTGTGCCATCTGATCGAATCACACCCAAGGACTGGCTGGCGCAACAGCCGTTGCAGAGTGGCGAGCGCCTGTATCTGATCATCAGTGCGGCGAGTGATTCCGAACCGCTCAAGCCCTTCTATCAACAGGATGTCGCACCACAACTACTGCCTATCTGGAGTGGAACACCTTACGCCGATTGGCTTCCCGTAATGCCGTATCTCGCCGAGATCAGTCCCAATGCCAGTTTTCTGCAATGGATTACTGAAACCGACGCAATGGATTGGGGTTGGCTGGCGGTATCCATCAGCGCGCCGGAAACGGTGCTGGAGCATTTGCGCAGCCTGACTCAAGTAAAAATGCCCGACGCTACTGAAGTGTTTTTCAGATTCTGGGATGGTCGGCATTTCCATCCGATCATCGAGGGGTTAGGTGCTACGGCAGGTGAATTGCTGCCCGTGTTCCAACGCTATCTTATTAACGGACAGCCTCTCGAAGTCGGCAGAAGAGCGGTACCTCCCGCAAAAGAGTGGCCTTGGTGGGAAATTCCCCAAACGCTAATGGATTCCCTCGCTAAAAAAGATCACACCACCGTCGTCGAGAACCTGATGCAGTGGTTATCAGAAAACTGCCCTGAGTTGTACTTCGAATTCCCCGAAGCCAACTTGCGCAGAAAGGTTGAGCGCTTCGTGCGCCAGAACCCAAACACAGAAGATATGGCAGAACGTCTCACCGCACAGCTGACAAAGGAAGTCACGTCATGAATACCCCGATTGGTACCCTGGTCCTGCGTGTGCTGGACGCCAAAGCGCCTGACGTGAATCTGATACTAAAAGACTTCAAAAATTGCCTGAGTGATTACAAGGAGTGGGCAGACGGTTTCTGGACTGGCTGGGCGCTGGACGTCGACCAGACCTTCAAGGTCGGCAATGAAGTCAGCGTGACGGAACGCAAGACCAAAACGGGTGCCGTGGAAACATACGCGACCTGCCCACTGGTGGGTGATTTCACGCTGATCCACATGTTTGAGTCAGCGCGATTTGTACCTATCGGAAATACTCCAGTGAAACTGGAGCCAGTCACCAAAGGCACCTTTTACGACGACGTTACCGGTCCGGTCATCGAAACCATGATCGGCCCAAGCGGCATCAAAGTGATCGATGGGGCCAAAAAGGGCCAGACCTATCGCATCACGTTCTTCCCCAACGTATCCCAGAGTGACGTCAAAGCACTCTATGACTCCTATCAAGGCGTTATCGGCAAGCTTGAAGGCTGGCTGCAAAGCGAATGGTCGAGCAAGTTTCAGCCGCAGTGGGCGAGCTACTCGGCCGCAGATCGTGCGGGGCGCTCGGTCATTCTGCTCAAACGAGCGCTGGACGGTTTTGAGCAAGCTCTACTCCGTCTGTGGGATGACATCAAAAGCCTGTTCGACCTGCTCGCTCACCCTCAAAAAAACTACGCAAAACTCAAAGAATATTTGTCGGACGTCGAAATCGACAAGCTATACGCTGCTTCGAAAGAGTCCATTGCTTCAGGGTTGCTGATCCTCAGCGACGAACCGCTGATGTTCATCTATGTCTCGGCGATTGTGGCTTGGGTCGGCATGCTCCCGCCGCAGGTCATCGTCGACGTCATGACGGCGATCGCTTCGGAGTTTCTGATCAACATACTACTGGGTATCTGCCTGACAGGTGGCGCTGGACTTGCTGTAAGAGCCGGGACAAAAGTCATTACCACGGTCAAATCGGGCGAAGCGATTAAGTATCTGGACGATCTTGCATCTACCCTGATGACACTCAGTAGCAAACACGCCTTGCCCGCCCATGCGCAAGCGTCGAAACCAATCATCGCCAGCGCCAAGAATGTGCCGATGAAGCCTGCCAAAACCGCAGTGCTGAAAATCGATGAAGCTACCACCGAGGCGCCAAAAGCTGGCTCGCGTAACGCTGAACCCAAAAGTCATGTAGCGGGGCTGCCGCCCAAAAGCCAGCTGCCGAAAACTACAGATACTCCAAAACAGGAAGTCAAAGACGCCTCTTCGTTTCCACGAGACAAAAAACAGAATCAAACCTCGCTCCAGCCCAAGGAAAAGGTCGACGACGCTCCCGATCAATCCAAGACGCCCGACGACAAAAGCGCCACCTGCGCCAAGAAAACCTGCACCAATGGCTGCCCGGTTTCGATGGTGACGGGTGAAGAGCTGTTGACGATTACCGACGGTGAACTCGGCGGTTTGCTGCCCTTTACATGGACACGTCTCTATCGCACCAGTGCGGCGGAAATCGACTGCGGCCTCGGTTATGGTTGGAGTCACGCCCTCGCCCAGCGAGTGGACATCAATGGCGATGAAGTCGTTTGGACTGACCACGAAAACCGTGTCACGACGTTTCCGTTGCCGAGCGAACAGCGTCCGGCAATCACCAATAGCCTTTCGGAAGCGGCCATCTTCATTGGCGGTGATCCTTCCGAGCTCGTACTCACACAGGCAGGTGAACGTAAGCAGTTCTATCACTTCCGCTTCAACAGCAAAGGCGCGACGCTGATTGCCATCAGCGATAATTACGACAACCGTGTGCATATCACCCGAGATATCCATGGTCGCATCAAGCGTGTGGACAACGGGGCCGGTCGAGCACTTCTGGTCCGGTATGACCGCAAACACATCATCGCTATCGACTATCAGCAATTTGTCCCGGCGGACACACTGGAAGATGCGTGGAGCACCGTGCAGACCCTGGTCACTTACACGTACGATGCTCAGCAGCGCCTGACCAACGCGACGAACGCTGCCGGTGAGTCTGAGCGTTACACCTACAACGAACAGAACGTCATTCTCGAGCGGCAACTTGCAGGTGGCGCGAGCTTCTACTGGGAGTGGGAAAAGGAAGGCAAGTCCGCGCGTTGCATCCATCACTGGGCCAGTTTCTCTCAGATGGATGCGCACTATGCGTGGGATGACAAAGGCAGCGTCACCGTTACCAACGCCGATGGCAGTGAAGAAGTCTATACCCACGATGACAAGGCGCGGCTCGTCGCCAAGGTTGATCCGGATGGTGCCGAGCACTTAAAAGCCTATGACGACAAAGGCCGACTGATCGCCGAGAAAGACCCGATGGGGGCGGTCACGGAATATCAGTACAACGAGGCCGGCCGTTTGATCGCGGTGATACCGCCAGAAGATGCGCCGACTACTTACGAGTACTACAAGGGCTTTGTCCGTGTGGTGAATCGCGGTACCGCCAAATGGGTCTACTGGCGTAACGACCAGGGTGACATCACTGAACAAGTCGACCCGGACGGCAACTCGACGCATTACACCTATGATCACCAAGGACGCCTGCTAGAGATCCGCCATCCTGACGGTAGCCGTCACCAACTGGGGTGGAACAATCTCGGCCAATTGCTGGATGAGCGTCTGCCGGACGGCGGCCAGCGTAAGTACCGTTACGATGCGCTCGGCCGACAGATCACACGTCAGACTGAAACCGGAGCGATTACTCATTATCAGTGGGATGCCGCCAATCGGCTGGCACAAATCACTCTGCCCGGCGGCGCTACCCGTGCCTTCACCTACAACCCATACGGCCGCGTCACTGCAGAACGCGACGAACTGGGGCGCGTCACCCGCTATGAGTACGCCGACAATCTCCATCTGGTCAGCCGCCGAATCAATCCGGACGGCAGCCAATTGCACTATCGCTACGATAATGCGCGTCTTCTGCTCACTGAAATCGAAAACGAACGCGGTGAGCATTACCATCTCGATTACTACAGCAACGGCCTGATCCAGCAGGAAATCGGCTTCGACGGGCGTCGCACCGCGTATGAGTACGACCTCAACGGCAAACTGTTGAAGAAAACCGAGTTCGGTGACGACGGCAGTGAGCTGGTGACCGAGTATCAGCGCGATGCCGCTGGCCGCTTGCTGGTCAAAACCCTCGCTGATGGCGAGGAAATCCATTACAGCTACGATGCCTTGGGTCGCTTGGTAAACGTTGACGACGGCCACTGGCCCCTCGCGTATGAATACGACATACAAGATCGCCTTATCACTGAGCACCAAGGCTGGGGCACCACGCGTTACGAGTACGACAGCGTCGGCCAATTGAGTCACTGCCGACTCCCTGATGGCAGCACGCTTGATTATCGTCACCTGTCCGGCGGCCGGCTGAGCAGTATCGACCTCAATGGCGCGCGCCTGACTACGCACCAATTCGACGCTGGCCGCGAACGGCAGCGCCAACAAGGCGTACTGCTGAGCCAATACCAATACGACGAACAGGGCAGACTTCAAGCGCACACCGTGGGTCAGCAAGACCGCAACCTGTTCCAGCGCCGCTACGCCTACGATGCAAATGGCAATCTGGCCGGCATCGATGACAGCCGCAAGGGAAACCGCAGCTACCACTACGACCCACTGGATCGTCTGGTCAGTGTTCGCGGGGCCACACCCGAAACCTTCGCTCATGACCCAGCCGGCAACTTGCTCAGTCAAAACGATCTGCCAACGGCAAACCTTGCCAACGTCAAAGGTAATCGCCTGCTTATGCAAGGCGACCGCCACTACGAATACGATGCCTATGGCAACCTGACCCGCGAACGGCGTGGAACCGGCCAGCGTCTGGTCACCGAATACCACTACGACTGCCAGCACCGTTTGATCGGCGTCAGCCTACCCGGAGGCAGTACCGCAAGCTACAAATACGACGCTTTTGGCCGTCGCATTGAAAAAACCGTTGACGGGCAAACGACTGAATTCCTCTGGCAAGGCGAGCGCCTGATCGCCGAAAGTGCTGAGAGTCGCTACCGCACCTACATCTACGAGCCTGGCAGCTTCCGCCCGCTGGCAATGCTAGATGGCGAAGGCCCACTGAAGGCCACGCCGTTCTATTACCAACTCGACCATCTCGGCACGCCCCAAGAACTCACCGACTTCAGTGGCGAGATCATGTGGTCGGCGAAATACCGTGCCTACGGCAATCTAGCAGCGTTAGACGTCGCCGAAATCGACAACCCTCTGCGCTTCCAGGGTCAATATTTCGATGCCGAGACGGGGTTACATTACAACCGGCACCGCTACTACAATCCGAACACAGCGCGATACCTGACGCCAGATCCGATCAAGTTAGTGGGTGGGCTAAACAACTATAAATATGTACCCAACCCTACTGGCTGGGTGGACCCTCTGGGGCTAGATAACTGCCCTGGAGCAGATTGCAAACCCCCAAGCAATACCGCAAACGCAACAAAACCTGACCGAATTCCGATGACTCAATCTGAGTATGATGAAGTTATCAATTTAGAACGAGGCAATCGCCCTGGGAGTGCACGCGAGTATTTACCGGAGCAATATGTAAACCTTCACGAAGAAGCTTTTAGGCAGCAAGGTGGTTCATTTGTTGTTATTGATCAGTGGATTGAGCGGTCTTCTTATCCAACCTTTCCTCCTAGAAAATTTGTAGGCTTACCTTCCGAAATGGATAGTGTAGTAGCGAAATTCAAAGCGAGTGGTGGAGACTGGGAGATTCTAAACCGAGAACTAAATCTCGGCTCTAACGACCTATCATCAGCTAAAATTTATTTAGTCAAAATAAAACCGGACGATCCACGATTTAAATACGAAATACCAAATGGAAATGAAGCAGGCGCTTATCCTAAAGAATGGGTTCCTGGGGGTGAGACGAAGAGCGGCACAAAAGAGGCCGCTCTTATTGGCTCTGAAAAAATCAACCATGGTGCCGACATGAACAAGCTTTTAAGTCAATTTGACGATTGGGAACAACTTCAATGACAACCAATTTTGAAATAGCTTTGAAAAAAAATGAATTTCCTGACTATTTCAGAGGCAATGGCCAATATTTCACAAGAGACCCCGACTGGGGAACGCAGCTGCATATAATAAATTGGCAAGGATTATGCAGTTACTTAAAGCCGCTAGAAAAATCGACAGAAATATTGAGAAATGCGTTTAGCGAATATTTAAATTCGGTTGAACTTACAAAAAACGACGCCAATGACTTGCTTGAAAATATTGGCTGTTATTATTACCTAAGAAACAAACACGCTTTCATGTCAAAAGATGGATTTGATCTTGTGCGCGACGCGACTGATAGTGAGAAACAGAAAATCTCACATACCATGACCTTTCTCAGAAACACGATCGAAGCCAACAACAATGCTCAAGACCTTGAACTTTACAATCGTCGCATGAGAAAACTTATTGATGACGGCGGTCCAACTGACATAGAGAGCCTCTAACCTTTTCGGCGGAATTCACCTAACGTTCAGACAAAATGGAACGATAAATGGGGTCAGGATGCAATAGAAACGAAAAGTCAGGGGTAACCTATTTCGGCTTCGAAAACATGGAACGGGTAATGAGGCACGAAATGCTTTTCAAGTCAAAGGGCCTGAGCATGGGCCGGACGAGACCGGGCCTGGTTCATAGTACGATGCGCGCATCAGGGCAGTGTTTGATACCTTGCAGCTTTACACTGACGGTAAGCCGAGAGCACGAGTTCCGTACTGGAAGGGTGACACTGAAAAATTCCAACTAGAGCCCTTAGCTTAGGCATATGGAAAATATGGCGACGATGGAGCACAACAACTCCACCTAGATGGACAAAAAGTAACATTCGACAAAAGAGATATACTTCCGGAAGAAAATGAGAACATTTTATGTGATTGCCAGAAAGGATATGGAGCCAAATCTTCCGCACAGCTCAAACTGGCCGAAGATTATAGGTTATTCATTCGTAGATAATTATTTTTACTTATCCGAAGGCAAGGGCCACGGCTTTGCAGCGAACGACATGCCCGAATCGAAAGCTAAAAAACCAGAATGGCTTGAAATATTTACAGCTTTAGACTCGACTTGGTTTTTAAACCTGATTGACAACACCAACTTCGCTAGCGAAAAGGAGTTTCTTGACAAACTAACAGCACACATTGGCAACGTAGAAACAATAACATTTTGACTAATCACGAAAATTGGGGCAGATTTATTTTCCATATACTGAACATGAATCCCCGCCCATTTATCCGCCCCCATTAATCCGGAAATCAGGTGTTCCAGATTTAGTCAAGAAGTACCAATCGTACGAGAACCCGGCGCTTATCCTAACGAATTGGTCCCAGGCGGAGCTACCGAGACCGGAAAAAAAGGCAGCATTGATCGACTCCCCGCCACACTGACGTTGGAACGTTGTTGAAAAATTTTAATACTGGGAAAAGCTTCGAGGAAGACTACGTTTTAAACGGCTTTAGAACTTCATGAAATATCTGACTTCTTTAAAGGTAATGGACAATATTTCGCCCGCGGCTCCGACTGGGGAAACCATCTGTTTATCAGCAATTGGCAGGAAATGTGCGGAGTTCTAAAACATCAAAAAGCTGCACAAAGCCTGCTATCGACCATATTTGAAGATTACGCAAAATATTTAAAAGAAGATTATTCAGATGCAGAGGGACTACTTTCAAACATAAGCGCGTACTACACACTTAAAAGCAAAATCGCGTTTCTGCCCGCCAGCAATTACGATTTAATTGAAAGCATGAATGAAAAAAGCAAGAAAAACATAGGTAAATTATTTCGCCTCCTTAGACAGCAGTACGACGTAAAAAACAAAGATTTGCCAAAATACAAATTTGAAGACGAGATCAAGCGATTAAGACTCAAGGGTTGCCTAATTGACCTCGAACAACTTTAGCGAGACATGTACGCCAAAAACGCACGAATAAAAACAGAAGAAGCAAAAGGGGACAGATTTATCTTCTACAAACTGAATATAAATCTATCCCATTTTCGTTTGAGACACAAACTGCATTCTTACGAGAGCACCTCCTTGGTCTGCCAAAGGAATGGGCCCAGATGATCCTTGAAGAGTCTTACAAAAAGGGGACTTCAGTCGTTATCGCTGGTAGCAGGGTCAGGGGAGATAATCACATTGGTAGCGACCTTGATGTAGGATTTGGAGACATAAACGCGAATAAGGCCGGAAAACTAGTCAAAGGACTTGAGAAAAAGTTCGAGGGCAAGGAAGGTTTCTTTCGCTTGAACAAACCAGAATCACACCCGGAAACAAAACCCAAAATATCGAAGAAATAAAATCTCCTGAAGAGTTTTTCCAACGCTCGGGAACTCGATCCGGACAGGATCAAAGAGCTGGCGAATAGTACCGAGCGTCAGGTTCAATAACACTTAAAGAAGACGGGACAATCACGTTAATACCACCAGGAGCCACCACCATGATATTTAAATCCTCTGGCAACTTAGTCAATCCAAACATCGTTACTTATAGAAGCCTCGGGTTTGGCGAGGCTGCCATACTTGATACGCAGGCATATGAACTCATAATCAACCCCTGCGAGTTTCCAGAAGAATTCATGATTTATGCCAATAAATTCATCGCCGAATGCAGGATTGATGATGCAGAGCAAGGATATTCGGACATCCCAGCGCTTGAAAAAATCAATTATCCGACCTTCAGCGAGCTTTTGAAAAACCATGAAAATCTAGCGACAAACCTAATCAAAGATTACTTATACTTCGAACTTTTTTACCACTTATTTCCAAACTCAGAAAATCTAAAGCTGGTTATAAACAATATCAAGGATGTGCACACAGAAGGTAAAACAATAGTAATTTCTGGTGATACATACCCATACAAAAAAAATCTAACGAGACCAAACTAGCGCAGCCTGTTTACGCACGCACAAAAAATATAATATCAACGACTGATTATAAAAATACTAGTTAGATGACAGTGAATTCACTACCGAATGCCAACGCGACAAATTTTGCCGCCTGCTAGTTACAACGCCTAATAGTTTCGAAGATATTTACTTGCGCTACGACGCTTTGGACCGCCTGGTAAACGTCGAGGACGGCCATTGGCCGCTCGCCTACAAATACGACCTGCAAGACCGACTCATCGAGGAACACCAAGGCTGAGGCACCCTGCGTTACGAATACGATAGCGTCGGCCAGCTCAGCACTGCCGCTTGCCCGATGGCAGCAAACTCGATTATCGCCACCAGCCTGGCGGGCAACTCAGCAGCATCGACCTCAACGGTTCTCGCCTGACCTCTCATCAGTTCAACGCCGGTCGAGAGCAACAGCGCCAACAAGGTTTGCTGCTCAGCCAATACCAATACGATGAACAGGGCCGCCTCCAAGCGCACAGCGTCAGCCAGCGGGAAAAACACCTGTTCCAGCGTCGCTACAACTACGACGCCAACGGCAACCTCGCCGGAATCGACGACAGCCGCAAAGGCAACCGCAGCTATCATTACGACCCGCTCGATCGCCTGATCAGCGTTCGTGGAGCCATGCCAGAGAGCTTCGCCCACGACCCGGCAGGCAACCTCCTCGGACAAAATGACCTGCCCGTCGCCAACCTCGCCAACGTCAAAGGCAATCGCCTGTTGATGCAAGGCGACCGCCACTATGACTACGACGCCTACGGCAACCTGATCCGCGAGCGTCGCGGCACCGGACAAAAACTCGTCACCGAATACCGCTACGACTGCCAACACCGCTTGATCGGCGTCAGCCTCCCAGGCGGCAGCACCGCCACCTACAAATACGACGCCTTTGGCCGCCGCATTGAAAAGTCAGTCGACGGTCACACCACCGATTTTCTGTGGCAAGGCGAACGCCTCATCGCTGAAAGCGCCGAGAACCGCTACCGCAGCTACATCTACGAACCGGGCACCTTCCGCCCACTGGCGATGCTCGACGGCGAAGGCCCGCTAAAAGCGGCCCCGTTCTACTACCAACTCGACCACCTCGGCACGCCGCAGGAACTGACCGACTACAGCGGCGAAATCATGTGGTCGGCGAAGTACCGTGCCTATGGCAACCTCGCGGCGCTGGACGTCAGCGAAATCGATAACCCGCTGCGCTTCCAAGGTCAGTATTTCGACGCCGAGACAGGGTTACATTACAACCGCCACCGCTACTACAATCCGGGGACTGGACGGTTCTTGACGCCGGATCCGATCAAGCTTGCGGGTGGGTTGAATAGCTACCAGTACGTGCCTAATCCGACGGGTTGGGTGGATCCGTTAGGATTGAGTAGTAACTGCCCGGATGATAATAAACAACCGCAGGCAGCTAGCCCTGGGTCTACTACTGATAACGCTGTAAAACAGGCAGGACCCTCGGCGCCTCCGGAGCCACCGCCTATTGGTCAGGGCTATCACAACGAAGTTTATGGTAGCAAACCTGTAAAACCGCAAGATGCGGTGAAACGATGGGAAGATTTCTTAGGTGACGGGCCCTACACCAATATTCATCCGAGGACCGGATTGCCGGACTACGACAGGATCGTTTCGGCCGACGGCAAGAGGAGTATTCGATATGGTGCGCATGAAATGAATAGCAAACCCAACAAGCACCATTACCATGAAGAAACATGGACCCTAGATTTAATTAATAACGTGATGAACGTCGACAACACGGTGATACGAGTTCCGCTAGGATCGAAATAAATGAATATCATAATAACCAAGATAATCAGAAACAGCGCTAACGAAACACAGATAGAATATTCGTCAGCCTACGGAACCGGAGTTTCCACATTTATAGGTCCACCACCTAAAAAAGACCAAGTACTTGACGTTGAAATCGATATCAATGACAACTTTTCCTGGGGAAAAAATTTAGCGACATCCAAAAAAAAAGCGCCATCCATATATTACAAAAATGGCAAAACTTTTATTACAGCAGAGTTATTGACTATTGAAGACGACGACTGCGGCGTATTAAAAATTGGCGATTGCATAGCCCTAATATCTGTCGAAAAACAAAACCAGACTTTCCCCTTGTTCGTCGATATGATATCGACGGACATTTCATTTTACCCAAACAACCTATAAACGAAAAAACTGGATCAAACCTCATTCTCAAACCTGAAAAAAAGGGGATAGATTTATTTTCTACAAATGAAAATAAATCTATCCCCTTTTCTACTATTATCAACTCGCCCACCTCAGTACACCGCAGGAACTCACCGATTACAGTGGCGAAATCATGTGGTCGGCGAAGTACCACGCCTAGGGCAACCTCGCCGCGCTGGACGTTAACGAAATCGATAACCTGCTGCGTTTTCAAGGTCAGTACTTCCACGCTGAGACAGGGTTACATTACAATCGCGACCGCTACTACAATCCGGGAACTGGACGGTTCTTGATACCGGATCCGATCAAGCTTGCGGGTGGTTTGAATAGCCACCAGTACGTACCTAATCCTACGGGGTGACGGCACGATAAAAGTCGAAGATTTCAAAATGATTCTTGAACGAAAAGACGGAACCGTCGGCATGTCCGCCAAGAAAGGCGGAAAACATACTCTAGCCCCAAAAACCTGGAGCAATGACAAGATACTTTGGGTTACTGATGAAGTAGCTGCGACTCCAGGTGTGTTTATGCGGGAAGTTGACGGGGTTACGACCACTTTGCACACCAAAACGGTCGATGGTGTTCAGTGGCAGGTACTTAAAGACAATGGTGTCGTGACGTCTTCATTCCCGGCGGGCGACGCGCCTATGTCACCGCCAACCTAATGGGTTAAATAAATGAACAGCAAGGCTTACGAAGAATATTGTCACTGGCTTGGACAGGATGAAGACTCAAGCTGGAACGAATACATTACTGAGCAGGTAGCCCAAGGAGTGCTAAGAAAGTTTGACGTAGAAGACTGGAAATTTTTGCACGAAACGATTCTCACGAAGGAAGAGTACTGGCAAGAACGAAGTGCTGCGGCACTCGGCGAGCTGCGATCGCCTGACGCAATAGAGGTTTTAAAAAAGCTTCTTGATTCGGACTTCATCGGGGTAGCAATCGCTGCAGCATCAGAATTGGATTGGACAGAAACGATGATTGAGCACGAATACTTCGAAAAGATAAAAAGAATCATAGCCCAACTACCACCTGATGAAATCGATTCATACCCAGAGCTATCGAACCTGCTCAAAAAAGTCAAAAAAACATAAGCAAAAAATCAATCAGAGGCGAATTAAAATCATTCACCTGCCACATTAGTCCGTTGGGTCACTCCCTTGAGCGAAAGAGGACAGATTTATTTCCAACTGCATAATTGAAATCAATCTGTCCTCTTTTTCGCCCCCTTTCTTTGCAGAGACTCAACACTCAAAAAACTCACGAATTGTCTGAACAACTTACAGACATGACTCTTTGGACCAAACAGGAAAAATTGTAGAAATAAAGAGTTCGGAATTCAAAAAACCTTCTACGACTCATCAATAATTTCCACATAGAAAATGTTCGATACGGGTAGAGAAGCGGCAGCCAAGGGTTATCACCAAGCTCGAGCTGACGGTAATCGAGCTTACAGCGCGTCTCATGACGGAATAAATTTTCGAATCTATTTAGACGAACCCCTGACAACAGTTACAAACTTCCACCCAACGATGAAATAGCCATGAACATAAATATCAACAGCGCTCAAAAAGCATTATCGACAATTGCCTGCTAGACCTTTCAGATTCATCTTCAATCAAAAGTTCTAGTTTTCTACCTAAAGCGCTCGAAAGCCTTCTTCATTCGCAAGGTTTCGGGATCGAAATGTCTGGCATATACATTAGCACCGATAACGACCCGGAAAACATACCAGATTATTTAACTGAAGGCATTGCATTCGAATTTATGGATAGCCACGTTACCTTACCGCTCAGAGAAGCCATTTTGTATATGTTGGAATGGTACAATCATCATGGCGATATCAGAGATAAAAAACTGGATAAATTTTTTGAGGACTTGAAGGAAAAGTTTTTATAGCGATTATCGCGACCCCAAAACAATCCGCTATCTCTTATAGGAGAAACTATAGAGACATGAGAAAAAAACTCAAATACCACCTTCAACCCATCCGAGTGCCAAGCGGCTGGACTATAACAATCAACAATCTGTTCGAGGTTGAGCTAACACCGGAGACCATCGACTGGTTTTCCAGCTCGGTACTGATTGGAGGAGTTCGCCGAAGCACCGGGCATTGCTTTGACACTAGAGTCGAGCCTGAAGGGGACCCCAGCGGAGACTTTGTCATTGATATGCTAACGATCCAATATGACAAAAGAGGCGACCCCATTAGAGGCTCCGAAAATTTTTTAGGCGAGTTCAGAACTAAAAGCAAAAGTGCATTTATTGAAAAAATTGAAGAATTCATGATCGAGGCGTGAAATCCAACTAATGGTCTACGCCCCCATGAAGCCAACAATTTAAAAGGCTGTTAACGGTACATCCGAGCCGCCATGCATCTCACTTATAGCGCTGCGTTTTATATAGATGTAATCGCTCTCTCGCTACGACCCGAACAAAACCCCAACCAGTTGGGCCCCTCGTAATTTCAATCGAACCTGGTCCAGAACGGAATTACAAACTTCGACCTCCGTTTTAAGCCCTACTCAACGACACAGGAAAAATCGCAACTCAACGCTGCGATTTCTCAAACCCGTAATTTCACCCCCCCGCCAACCGCACCTGCCTCTCCAACTCCACCTTCAACCCCGGCTCCAGCTTCAACTGCCGCGCCAATTCATCCAGATAGCTCTTCTCCATAAAGCTCTCCTCATCCACCAGCATCACACTGGCGATGTACATCTCTGCCGCCATTTCCGGCGTGCTCGCGGCGCGGGCGACGTCGGTGGGGTCGAGGGGTTTGTTGAGTTCGGCGTGGAGCCAGTGTTGCAGTTCCTGGTCGTTGTCGAGTTTGGTGAATTCGCCTTCGATCAGTTCGCGCTCGCGGTCGTCGATGTGGCCGTCGGCTTTAGCGGCGGCGACCAGGGCTTTGAGGATGGCCTGGCTGTGTTGTTCGACTTGTGCCGGTGGCAGGCGGTCGAGGGTTTGCGGTTCGGTTTGGGGGGCGCTGCCTTTTTGTGCGTTGTAGTTGCCGTAGGCTTTGTAGGCCAGCACGCCGAGTGCGGCGAGGCCGCCGTAGATGGCGACTTTGCCGCCGACCTTGCGCACTTTTTTGTTACCGAGCAGCAGGCCCATGGCGCCGGCCGCCAGTGCGCCACCTCCCGCACCGGAGAGCAGGCCGCCGAGGCCGCTGGCGCTTGACGAGCCGCCGAGCAGGCCGCCCAGCCCGCCGGCAACCGATTTGTTCGACGCGCCGCCAGTCTTGTTCTGCAGCAGATCCTGGCCGGATTTGAGCAGTTGATCGAGCAATCCACGGGTGTTCATGTTCCGCCTCCAAACAGGGGTTATCCGGATCTGTAAGGCCCTCAGCCTAGTGCGAAAGTGCCCGAAACGGCGGTGCGAGTGTGCTTCGAGATGTTGCTCGCGCTCGCGTCTGACCTTGAAAAATCCGATCTACACTTCAGCCCAGCGCGAAATTCCATCGCCGTTGCCTAGATGCGCCCGATCGACCACGCTCTTGTGACCGGGTTGTCGGTCGACGAGACCGTCGTCAGGAGTGAGCTTGCTCGCGAAGAGGCCGTCACATCCGGCGGTGATGTCGCCTGACACACCGCCTTCGCGAGCAGGCTCGCTCCCACAGTTTTCAAACCGGTTTCGGCAGAACTATAGAGGACAAACCCATGCAAACCCGACTCTTGATCAACGGACAACTGGTCAACGGCGAAGGCCCTGCACAACCGGTGCTCAACCCGGCGCTTGGTGAAGTGCTGGTGGACATCAACGAAGCCAGCGAAGCCCAGGTCGACGCCGCCGTGCGCGCCGCCGACAACGCTTTTGCCGAGTGGTCGCAAACCGCGCCGAAGGATCGCTCGCTGTTGCTGCTCAAACTCGCCGACGCCATCGAAACCCATGGCGAGGAACTGGCGAAACTGGAATCCGACAATTGCGGCAAACCCTACAGCGCCGCACTCAACGACGAGATCCCGGCGATTGCCGATGTGTTCCGTTTCTTCGCCGGCGCCAGCCGTTGCATGAGCGGTTCGGCCGCTGGCGAATATTTGCCCGGTCACACTTCGATGATCCGTCGCGATCCGGTCGGAGTGATCGCCTCCATCGCGCCGTGGAATTACCCGCTGATGATGGTCGCCTGGAAAATCGCCCCGGCGCTGGCCGCCGGTAATACCGTGGTGCTCAAGCCGTCGGAACAAACCCCGCTGACGGCGTTGCGTCTGGCCGAACTGGCGTCGGACATTTTCCCGGCCGGTGTACTCAATCTGGTGTTCGGCCGGGGCGCTACCGTCGGCAGTCCACTGGTCAGCCATCCGAAAGTGCGCATGGTGTCGCTGACCGGTTCGATCGCCACCGGGTCGAACATCATTTCCAGCACCGCCGACAGCGTTAAGCGCATGCACATGGAACTGGGCGGCAAGGCACCGGTGATCATCTTCGACGATGCCGACCTCGATGCGGCGGTGGAAGGCATTCGTACATTCGGTTTCTACAACGCCGGGCAGGACTGCACTGCCGCGTGCCGGATCTACGCGCAACAAGGGATTTACGACAAATTCGTTGAAAAACTCGGCGCGGCGGTCAGCACGATCAAATACGGCATGCAGGATGATCCCTCCACCGAGTTGGGACCGCTGATCACTGCACAACACCGCGACCGCGTCGCCGCTTTCGTCGAGCGCGCCGTGGCGCAGCCGCACATTCGCCTGATTACCGGCGGCAAGAGTGTCGAAGGCGATGGTTTCTTCTTCGAGCCGACCGTGCTGGCTGATGTGCAGCAGGATGATGAAATCGTACGCCGTGAGGTATTCGGGCCCGTGGTTTCGGTGACGAAATTTACCGATGAAGCACAAGCGCTTGAGTGGGCCAACGATTCCGACTACGGCCTCGCCTCCTCCATCTGGACCGCCGACGCAGGGCGCGCGCATCGCCTGTCAGCGCGGCTGCAGTACGGCTGCACCTGGGTCAACACGCACTTCATGCTCGTCAGCGAAATGCCCCACGGCGGTCAGAAATTGTCCGGGTACGGCAAGGACATGTCGATGTATGGGCTGGAGGACTACACCACGGTTCGGCATGTGATGTTCAAGCACTAGGACCCGGAAACTTCGCGAGCAGGCACGCTCCCACATTTGATCCCTATTCCCTGTGGTAGCGAGCCTGCTCGCGAATGTGTCACTGCGGCTTCAGAACGGTAACCGGCTCGATGCACCACTTTTTGAGGCCCGCATGAAGAAGTTCAGGGGCCATAAAACCCCGAGAAGCATCATCAAAACAAAAGCTCTGCCTGATCGTGTTTCAGCAAGGAAATACGATCGCACAGCCTGATTTTTTCGTTGGCTTGTTGCCTGGCGTGATCGGACATGACTGCAATCAACTCCTCGAGCTGGCTGACGTCTCCTACCACTTTGAATTGTTTTTCCTTGTTGACGAATACAAGCGACTTCTTTTTTCGCGATAACAGTTCAATGACGTTGCTGAGCGTACCGGTACTTTTTGCATCCCAGATCATCAACCCGTAATCAGCCGCTTCGGCCATGACCAAGTCTTTTTCGGTGAAAAAGGCTCTCGATCCCTTGGAATGTTTTGAGGCCACGGTCCTGGCGGGCCACTGCCCCAGGTTATTCCTGGGGACCGGACCGCTGCAGAACACCGTTGTTCTGGAGGCTTCGAGACTCAGCAGGTATTCCTGAATGGAGCTATCAGCGCCACCCGCATCACCCACCACCACCTCAAAATCAGACGCAACGATATTATTGATACGCTCTTTAACCTTTGGATCGAGGTTCTTGATATTGATAGAGCCAGCAATAAATACAGTGGTCATTGAGTTCATTTCCAGGTTAGTGCCGCTACGTAAATCTTTCCGACCTTTGGATATTTACGTAAAACGGCGCAGGCCGCGTCCATCGAAGCGCCGCTACCAAACAAATCGTCTACAACCAAAACATTCCAGCGCCCATCGGTGGTGATTTCATCATTGACGCTGAAACTGTCTCCAATCGCGGCAACCTTGTCGGCATCTGGAATGCAAATCCTTGAGCGACTTCCCTGTATAACAGTCATTCCTACAGATACGACCCTCCTGAAAAACTCCCATTTCCTACAGCATCATCCAGTTGCTGCCAAAACCTGTGGCGAGGGAGCAAACTCCCTCGCCACAGGTCAGGTTTATTAATTGTCCACCGTGAAAGCCAAATGCCTTGATGGTTCCTGCCTCAGCGCTAAAACCGCGAAACACTCCGCATCGCATCCACCAGATACCTCATCGCAATCCGGTCATTCTCGGAAAGCTCTCGATAACGCTCGACCAGTTTCAACTCTTCCGAACTGAGCCGGCGTCTTCTGCGCCCGAGGCCCAAGCATGGAAAGATTCCTAACATTTCGGTGATGCCGTGTATTTTTGCCATGGACGATGTCCTTCTCTGATGAGTCAAGAAACTGCTGAACCTCACATCGCCCTGCCTCTTTTGAGCAGTGTCGTGTGCCCCGCCGACACGAAGGCTTGTATCCGGTCTTGCCCATAGAATAGGAATTAAATCGGCGCTGAAAAGCAGTTTTTAGAGTAATTAATCGAAAAAAGCAGTTATGCCCTTTAAATCAGATGACCCTGTCAGAAAAATTACAGACATGTCTTGTTTCATTGCCAGCTGACGGCACGCAAACAAGGCTTTTTGCTCGACAATCGAACCGATTAAGCTAGCGGGCATCTGTTTATAGTCCGTTGCGTTTGGCCGAAGGCATGACCGAACCGTAATTTCCGATCCGCTACGTGCCAGGAACGGCACGGGATTGCACACGACAGGTTGTATATATGCATCGCAGGAATTTGCTCAAAGCGTCCATGGCCATTGCGGCTTACACCGGTCTTTCGGCCACTGGCCTGCTGGCCACGCGTGCCTGGGCAGCCAATGGCACCGCCGCCGATGGCGAAGCGCAGGCGTTTGATTTCGAAGCGCTCAAGCGTCAGGCCAAGCAACTGGCCGGCAGCGCCTATCAGGATACGAAACAGGTACTGCCGCCCACCCTGGCGACCATGACGCCGCAGAATTTCAATGCGATCCGCTACGACGGCGAGCATTCGTTGTGGAAGGAAAACAAGGGCCAGCTGGACGTGCAGTTCTTCCACGTCGGCATGGGCTTCCGTCAGCCGGTGCGTATGTACAGCGTCGATCCCAAGACACGCATGGCGCGCGAGGTGCATTTCCGTCCGGCGCTGTTCAATTACGAGAACACTTCGGTCGACACCCAGCAGTTGAAAGGCGATCTGGGTTTCGCCGGGTTCAAACTGTTCAAGGCACCGGAACTGGATCGGCATGATGTAGTGTCGTTTCTCGGTGCGAGTTATTTCCGTGCCGTCGACGCTTCTGGCCAATATGGCCTCTCGGCGCGCGGCCTGGCGATCGACACCTACGCCAAGAAACGCGAAGAATTCCCCGACTTCACCAAATTCTGGTTCGAGACGCCGGACAAGAACGCCACGCGTTTTGTGGTCTACGCCCTGCTCGACTCGCCTAGCGCCACCGGTGCCTATCGCTTCGACATCGATTGCCAGGCCGAACGCGTGGTGATGGAAATCGACGCGCACATCAATGCGCGTACCGCCATCGAACAGTTGGGCATTTCGCCGATGACCAGCATGTTCAGCTGCGGCACCCACGAGCGGCGCATGTGCGACACCATTCACCCGCAAATCCACGATTCGGATCGCCTGGCCATGTGGCGCGGCAACGGCGAGTGGATCTGCCGCCCGCTGAACAACCCGGCCACCCTGCAATTCAACGCCTTTGCCGACAAGGATCCGAAGGGTTTCGGCCTGGTGCAGACCGACCACGAATTCGCCAACTATCAGGACACGGTCGACTGGTACAGCAAGCGTCCGAGCCTGTGGGTCGAACCGACTACCCCGTGGGGCGAAGGCTCGATCGACTTGCTGGAAATCCCTACCACCGGCGAGACGCTGGATAACATCGTGGCGTTCTGGACGCCGAAGAAACCGGTGGCCGCTGGCGATTCGCTGAATTACGGCTACAAGCTCTACTGGAGCGCCTTGCCGCCCGTGGGCACGCCGTTGGCACGGGTGCACGCGACCCGCTCCGGCATGGGCGGTTTCACCGAAGGCTGGGCACCCGGCGAGCATTACCCGAAGGTGTGGGCACGACGCTTTGCCGTGGACTTCACCGGCGGCGGTCTGGAGCGCTTGCCGCAGGGCACCGGGATCGAACCGGTGGTGACCTGCTCGAACGGCAAGGTGCAGGACTTCAGCGTGCTGGTGCTGGATGACATCAAGGGTTACCGGATCCTGTTCGACTGGTACCCGACCAATGACAGCGTCGAGCCGGTGGAACTGCGCCTGTTCATTCGTACCAACGACCGTACGTTGAGCGAGACCTGGTTGTACCAGTACTTCCCGCCGGCGCCGGACAAGCGCAAATATCCTTGAAAATTTGAGGCGCCTGCACGGGCCTCATCGCTGGCAAGCCAGCTCCCACAGTGAATGGTGTCGAGCACACATTTTGCGTACGCCACCAAACCTGTGGGAGCTGGCTTGCCAGCGATGGCGCCAGCATGGCAACAGAGACACCAGACAAAAAAAGCCCCGGCCATCATTGACCGGGGCTTTTTGCTTTATCTCGACTGATTCAATCTCGCAAATCAGACTCATGAATCGGCTGATCCCGATGGGTCGCGCGCTGATACTGCGCCGGCCACACCGCTTTGCGCCCGCCCAGATCATCATCGGCATGCAGCGGCCAGTACGGATCGCGCAGCAATTCCCGGGCAAGAAAAATGATATCGGCCTGACAGGTACGCAAAATATGCTCGGCCTGCGCCGGCTCGGTAATCATGCCCACGGTGCCGGTGGCGATGCCTGACTCTTTGCGCACCCGTTCGGCGAAGCGCGTCTGATAACCCGGCCCGACCGGAATCTCCGCATTGGCCGCCGTACCGCCGGAGGACACATCGATCAGGTCAGCGCCCAGCGTGTGCAGACGCCGCGCCAGCTCCACGGTTTCATCCGGGTTCCAGCCGTCTTCCACCCAATCGGTGGCAGACACACGCACGAACACCGGAAGTTCTTCCGGCCAGACCGCCCGCACTGCTTCGGTGACTTGCAGCACCAGCCGGATACGATTTTCGAACGATCCGCCGTATTGATCCTGGCGCTGATTACTCAGCGGCGAAAGAAACTGGTGCAGCAGATAACCGTGCGCGGCATGCACCTCGACCACACTGAAACCTGCCGTCAACGCGCGTTTGGCGGCATCGACGAAGGCCTGAATGACATTGGCGATCTGCCCTTCATCGAGCTGTTTGGGTTGCGTGTGCTGCGGATCGAAAGCGATCGGCGACGGCCCGACCGGGGTCCAGCCGCCCTCCTCGGGTTTGACGCTGCCATGCTTGCCAATCCACGGCCGATGGGTGCTGGCCTTGCGTCCGGCGTGGGCCAGTTGAATACCGGCGACCGCGCCCTGAGCATTGATAAAGCGGGTGATGCGTTGCAGCGGTTCGATCTGTTCGTCGTTCCACAGGCCAAGGTCTTCGGCGGTGATCCGCCCGTCGGCGGTGACTGCCGTGGCTTCGGTAAACACCAGACCGGCGCCGCCCACCGCGCGACTGCCCAGATGCACCAGATGCCAGTCGTTGGCCAGGCCGTCGACGCTGGAGTACTGGCACATCGGCGAGACGGCGATGCGGTTGGGCAGGGTCAGTTGGCGCAGGGTAAAAGGTTCAAGCAGCAGACTCATGGGGCACCTCTCGAATCAGTGGGCAGGCTCCAGGGTTCTGTTTGAAAAGTCGACGAGTGACAGAAAAAGGTGCAGCACCCGCCCCCGCGGGCAAGAAATCGACAAGACGTCACAAGGCCAATCAAGCAGTGCTTAGAGCCTAGTCGACAACGCGGGAAGAAGGAGGGTTCAGAGTGATTCAGTATGTGAAGGACGCTGTCGCGAGCAGGCTCGCTCCCACTTTGAAATCCGATTCCCTGTGGGAGCGAGCCTGCTCGCGAAGGGCTTAACGCGGTTCAATATGAGCAATCATCAACTGCACAGTCTCATTGCCACGAAACTCGTTCACGTCGAGTTTGTAAGCCAGTTCCACCCACTGAATCGTTGGGTTCGGCCAGACATCCCGATCAATGCCAAAGGCAATGCCATCGAGCTTCACCGAGCCACATTCGCTTTTCAGCACCACCTTCAAATGCCGCTCGCCAACCACACGCTGTTCGACCAACTGAAACACGCCATGAAACACCGGCTCCGGAAAGTGCTGGCCCCACGGCCCGGCATGGCGCAACGCGCGCGCCAGTTCGAGGTGGAATTCCTCGACCGCCAGCGTGCCATCGGTGAGCATGCGCCCGGTCAGGTCTTCCTCGCGGAGTTGCCTGCGCACTTCGGCGTCGAAGGCCTCGGCGAATAACGGAAAATTTTCCTGCGCCAAGGTCAGACCGGCCGCCATCGCGTGGCCACCGTACTTGGCGATCAGGTTCGGATGCTGTGCGGCGACCACGCTCAGCGCATCGCGAATGTGGAAGCCCTGCACCGAGCGTCCGGAGCCCTTGAGCAGGCCATCGCCAGCATCGGCGAAGGCAATGGTTGGACGGAAATAACGCTCTTTCATTCGCGAAGCGAGAATACCGATCACACCCTGATGCCACTCCGGATCGAACAGGCACAGGCCAAACGGCATCGACTCCACCGGCAAGTCCTTGAGCTGCGCCAGCGCTTCGCGCTGCATGCCTTGCTCGATGGATTTGCGGTCCTGGTTCATGCCGTCCAGTTGCGCGGCCATTTCCCGGGCCAGATTGGCGTCGCTGGTGAGCAGGCATTCAATGCCCAGGCTCATGTCATCCAGACGCCCGGCAGCGTTGAGACGCGGGCCGACAATAAAGCCCAGATCCGTAGACGTGATACGCGCGGCGTCACGCTTGGCCACTTCCAGGATCGCTTTGATCCCCGGTCGCGCCCGGCCTGCGCGAATCCGCTCAAGCCCTTGGTGCACCAGAATGCGATTATTGGCGTCCAGCGGCACCACGTCGGCGACGCTGCCCAGCGCCACCAGATCGAGCAGTTCGCCGATGTTCGGTTGCGGCTTGCTCTCGTACCAGCCGAGGCTGCGCAGGCGCGCGCGCAACGCCATCAAAACATAGAAAATCACCCCGACACCGGCCAGCGCCTTGCTTGGGAATTCGCAGCCTGGCTGGTTCGGGTTGACCAGCGCGTCGGCCTGCGGCAACTCATCGCCGGGCAAGTGGTGGTCGGTGATCAGCACTTTCAGGCCGGCGCGTTTCGCCGCAGCCACGCCTTCGACGCTGGAGATACCGTTGTCGACGGTGATCAGCAATTGCGGCTCGCGGGTCAGCGCGACGTCGACGATTTCCGGGGTCAGGCCGTAGCCATATTCGAAACGGTTCGGCACCAGGTAATCAACATGGGCCGCGCCCAGCAGGCGCAAGCCCAGCACGCCAACGGTGCTGGCCGTCGCACCGTCCGCATCGAAATCGCCGACGATAAGGATGCGCTGACGTTGCTCCAGCGCGGTCACCAGCAGGTCGACGGCGGCCTCGATGCCCTTGAGTTGCTGATACGGGATCAACCGCGCCAGGCTCTTGTCCAGCTCGGCCTCGGACTGCACGCCACGCGCCGCATACAGGCGCGTCAGCAGCGGTGGCAGATCACCCAGAAAGGGCAGCGTGGCGGGCAGTTGACGAGGTTCGATACGCATGGAGTGACGGAGACTTCTCTTGGTTACGTGGGATTATTCCGGTGCGGGCGCAGGATCAGCCGCGCTCACCTTGCAGCCATTGCAACTGGACTTCGTGCTGACCGCGATCGTCGGTGACGAAGACCGTGCCTTCACTGATCATCACGTCCCACTTGATGACGCGGGGCATGTCCTTGGCCAGGGTTTCCAGCACTTCTTGCGGGACAGCGGCGATGTTGACGTTCTTCAGGTTCTTGATCGCCGGGATCACCTTGGTTTCCCAAACGCGCAGGCTGCCATAGGCCAACAGACTGGTACGCTCGGTACGGCGCGAGCACCAGGTCAGGCGATCGACGTCTGGTTGACCGACTTCGATCCAGTGCAGAACGCGGTCGTCCAGGCTCTTTTCCCACAAGGCCGGTTCATCCACGTCCGACAGACCTCGGCCAAACGACAACTGCTCGTTGTACCAGAGGGCGTAGGCCAGCAGGCGCACGGTCATGCGCTCTTCGGTTTCCGAAGGGTGACGGGCGATGGTCTGCTTGACGCTCTCGTAGACGCTGCGGTCGAGGTCGGTGAGGTTCAGTTCGAATTTGTAGGTAGTGGACGGCTGGGCCATGAACGGGCTTCTTGATACGAGGAAAGTCGGCAAGTCTAACCGATGCCGTAGGCAATCATCGAATTGATGGCGATCAAGCTGCGGCGTCTGACAGCCGGCTATGTTAAAACGCTGTATCCGCTCAGCCTTGCCCTACAGGATCTCGCATGCCGTTCACCAGCAAACCGCTCTCGGGTCTGAAAGTCATTGAATTGGGAACATTGATTGCCGGGCCGTTTGCCTCGCGTATTTGCGGCGAGTTCGGCGCTGAAGTGATCAAGATCGAATCGCCGGACGGTGGCGACCCGCTGCGCAAATGGCGAAAGCTGTATGAAGGCACTTCGCTGTGGTGGTTCGTCCAGGCGCGCAACAAGAAATCGCTGACGCTGAACCTGAAGCACCCGGATGGTTTGGCGATCCTCAAACAACTGCTCAGCGAAGCCGACATTCTCATCGAAAACTTCCGCCCCGGCGTGCTGGAAAAGCTCGGCCTGAGCTGGGAGACCCTGCACGCGCTGAACCCGAAACTGGTGATGGTGCGCCTGTCCGGTTTCGGCCAGACCGGGCCGATGAAAGATCAACCGGGCTTCGGCGCGGTTGGCGAGTCCATGGGCGGTTTGCGTTACATCACCGGTTTCGAAGACCGGCCACCGGTGCGCACCGGGATTTCCATCGGCGACTCGATTGCCGCGCTGTGGGGCGTGATCGGCGCGCTGATGGCGCTGCGTCACCGCGAAGTCAACGGCGGCCTCGGCCAGGTCGTCGATGTCGCGCTGTATGAAGCGATTTTCGCGATGATGGAAAGCATGGTGCCGGAGTTCGATGTGTTCGGGTTCATCCGCGAGCGCAGCGGCAACATCATGCCCGGCATTACACCCTCCTCCATTCACACCAGCGCCGACGGCAAGCATGTGCAGATTGGCGCCAATGGCGATGCGATCTTCAAACGTTTCATGTTGATCATCGGTCGCGAAGACTTGGCCAACGATCCGGCTCTGGCCAGCAATGACGGGCGCGACAGCCGCCGCGACGAGTTGTACGGCGTGATCGATCGCTGGGTCAATTCGCTGCCGCTGCAAACCGTGCTCGACCTGCTCAATCAGGCCGAAGTGCCAGCCAGCCGGATCTTCAGCGCCGAGGACATGTTCAGCGATCCGCAGTACCTGGCGCGTGAAATGTTCCTGCATGCGAAACTGCCCGACGGCAAGGATTTCAAGATGCCCGGCATCGTGCCGAAACTGTCAGAGACACCCGGCAGTTCCGAATGGGTCGGGCCGCAACTGGGTGAGCACAATGCGCAGGTACTCCACGACCTTGGCTACGACGCAGAGCAGATCGCCAGGTTACGCGAAGACGGAGCCATTTAAGCTGAAGCGCCTGCTGCCCTCCCCTGCCAACCGCACGCATTCCGGTTGGACGTGGCGGCTGTTGTGCTTGCTGTGCCTGCTCTCGCTGTCGAGCGCCGCGCAGGCCAAACCGACGCTGATCTGGTTGCTGCGCGACCTGCCGCCCATGACCATTTTCGAGGGACCAAAAAAAGGCCAGGGCGTCATCGATCATTTGATGCCACTGCTGATCGCCGGCATGCCGCAATACGAGCACACACTGCTGCGGGTCAATCGCGCCCGCGGACTGCAGATGCTGCAGGAACATTCGTTCGCTTGCGATCCCGCGCTGCTGTGGAGCAAGGAGCGCGCGCAGTGGATTGTGTATTCGATTCCGGCGATCCGCGCCGTGAGCAATGGCCTGGTGGTGCGCCAACAAGATCGCGCGGTGCTGGCACCTTATCTTGTGGAAGGAGAAGTTGACCTGGCGGCTTTGCTGGCAGCGCCTGAGCGCAAGGTCGGCATCGTCGCCGAACGCAGTTATGGCGAATTCATCGACAACCTTCTGCAGCAGGCGCCGCGCGGTGCCTTGACGCCACACTATGGCAACGACGCGCTGAGCAACCTGCTGTCGATGCAGCGTCTGGGCCGCTTGCAGGTGGTACTGGGTTACTGGCCGGAGATTCGTTATCAGGCCACTCAGGCGCAGATTGCCGAAAATGAACTGGCGTTCTACCCGATTCGCGGCACGCAAAAATATCTCTCCGGTCATGTGGCGTGCTCCAACACTGCCGAGGGACGCCAGGCCATCGAAGAGATCAACCATCTACTGCGCACGGTGCCCCACGAACCGCTCGATCGGTTGTACGCCGAATGGCTCGACCCGGAGCGCCGAGCCGATTACCTGCAACAGGCCCGCACGTTTTTCGACCGCCAGGCCGCGCAATGAGAAATCTCAGGCAAAAAGAAACCCCGAGAAGTGGGGAGACGACTCGGGGTTAAACGTGGCCTACATAAAGACCCGTAGCAGCAAGCGACAAGCACCGGAGCACAATGCTTGATCCTGCTGTTATGGGGTCTGACTGACAGGAACGCAGGAAGGTTCCCACAAAAAATATTTCATCTTTACAGCGCTGCCCGCTTGTCCAGCGCGGCGTTGCGCAAGGCTGCAATCACGCAGGGTTCGAGCCGGCCTTCGGCGATCAGCACGTCACGGTGCAGACCATCGACAACGTCGGTCAGCAGACGCTTGTCGGTCAGTTGCGCCTGGTTGAATTCGCGCTCCACCACGATCGCGCCGTGACTGTTCTTTAACGTCACCAGGCATTGACCATGCCGGCCGCTGGGGGTCAACGAAACCTGATACGGGCTCAGAGCCTCACCGAGCAATAGACTGATACTTTCCATCTCGATCTCCACTCAATAGTCCGAAAACTGTGCGCCTGGGGCGTGTACATATAAATGACCACCGGCCCGAGAAGAAAGTTCTGCGTATCGATTGCCTCCCTGTCGCAGCGTCACCGGCCTTAAAGAGCATGCACGCTGAAGATGACAGAAAGACTTCCTGACGCTTTACACACCCAGTGGCGACGAAGCGGCGTTCAGGTAACTGTCGAGCAAACCGCGCATCAGCACCGCCGACACCGGCGTCTGCAGGCGGCCCAACAAGCGCACACGGTGTTGGTCCAGCAGCGGCTCAAGATCGTTGAGCAGACTCGGTGCGACCGCACCGAGCAGAATCACCGCACGCGCTTGCTGGCGAGCCGTCAGATGCTGCATCAGCGCCAGACCATCGCCGCCCTTCAACTGCGGATCGCAGATGGCGATGTCGACCACACCGCGGTACTCCAGCGACGACATGGCCGCTGTCAGCGACGGTGCGGTGAGTACATCGTAGATGCCGACGGCATTGAGCATCTGGTGCAACGCCATCAGTTGAAACGGATTGGGTTCAAGTATCAGGACTTTAAGCGAGCGCATAAGCGACCTCTGGAGCGACAATCGCGGACTCTCACCGCAGTGGTTGTCACTCTAGGCCAGCCGTCCTAAGCCTCCCATCGGAAAAGTAGCCGCGTCGTATAGGACATTTCCCATCTTCATTGTGGACATCGACACCCGCTCTCGGCCCGGCGCTGAGTGATATCCGTCCAGCCGCCCAGCAAGCCACGCAATTTGCCGTCGGCGCTGTAGAACGGCACGGTCCATTGATAGACCTCACGCGGGCCGTTCTTGAACTGCAAGTGGCGTTTGCTGAAGCGCGACTTGCGCGTGCGCAACTGCAGCATGAACTCTTGGTGCAGCATCAGCGCTGTGGCTTCGGGCAGTGTGTCGAGTTCGATCAACAAGCGCCCCATGACCTGATCCAGACGTACCGACAACGCTTCCTCGTAGCTGCGGTTGCAGGTGATCAGACGCCCGTGCAGATCGCGGACGAATACCGGGTCCGGCATGGCATCGATCAGCGCGTGCTGAAACGCCAATTGGTCGCCCAGATCCTTCTCCGCTGCCCGCCGCAGCTTGATGACCGTGGTCAAACGCCGATTCCACACCAGCGACAGCAAGCCGAACACGCCGAGCCCGCCCATGGCCCAGCAAGCCCATTCGAGCAGTTGCTGCCCGAGGGTCGGCACGGGCGCCGGGGCTATTCCCTCCAGCCACTTCAGGCGGATCGCGCGCAACTCGGCGGGCGGAAAAGCCTCCAGGGCCTTGTTGAGAATTCCCAGAAGCTCCGGCATGCCTTTGCGCACCGCGAGGTTGTCGGCTTCCCACTTGCCCTCAACCAGACCACCGACCTTGAGCAATCCCAGGGGATACAGCTGCGCGCCAATTTCGTTTTCGATGGTGGCGTAGGCTTCGCCACTTTCGACCAGTGCCCGCGCCTCGGCATAGGTCTTGACCGAATGGATTTCGACTGTTGGAAAGTCGCGCCTGATCATGTCTTCCAGAGCGTGCCGGGCCGGCAGCACCAGTCTGCGTCCGGCCAGTTGCTCGAAAGACTCCAGGCGGGGCGCGTCGGCTCGCCCGACGAACACCCAACCCGCCCCACCGAAGGCGTGGCTGTAATCGAGAAACGCCTTGCGCTCCTCGCTCATCGCCAGCGTCGTACTGATGTCCGCCGCGCCGCTCTGCAGACGCTCAAGCATGTGGTCGGTGGAGAATGACTCCTGATGCACGAACTGCAAGCCGGTCATCGCCGTCACGCGTTTGAGCACATCGTTGTTCAAGCCGCTCCATTGGCCATGTTCGTCCTGAAACAGGTACAGCGGGTATTGCACCGACGCCACGGTCACCGTCGGGTTGTCGCGAATCCACTCGCGCTCGTGGGCGGCCAGTTCGACAGGCTGCACATCGTACGCCGCCGCATCGTCGTGCAGCGTCAGTTGCGCCGCCACACTGCAACGCAGCAAGCCCAGTAACCCGAACAGAACCAGCCCGCCCAGCGCCGGCTTCAAACCTCTATAAAACAGCATTGCCACTTCCTTCGTGATCGACTCACCCGTCCTGCGTGGGTGAAAACCCGAGCAGTGTGGCAGCGAAAACAAAAAAGCCCGTCAGGAGACGGGCTTCAAAATGTGACAGCTTTTGCCGGCTTACAGCGGCTTGCCGCGGTTGCCATGCTGGCTGACAAAGGCCTGCACGGCTTTCAGCTCGTTCGGCAAAACAGTGCAGCGCTCGTTTCGCTCAAACAAATCAGAAAGATGTGCAGGCAGTTCGAGCGCTTTTCCTACACCGGCTTTCTCCACTGCATCCGGGAATTTCACCGGATGCGCAGTACCGAGGATCACCATCGGGATGTCCAGGCTGCGACGGCACTCGCGCGCGGCCTTGACGCCGATCGCGGTATGCGGGTCCAGCACTTCACCGGTCTGTGCGTAAACTTCGGCGATGGTCTCGCAGGTTTGCGCATCGTCCACCGCCAGCGAATCGAACAGTTTGCGCGCTTCGGTCCAGCGTTCCTGTTCGACGCTGAAACCCCCACCCTGTTTGAACGAGTCCATCAACCCGGCGATCGCTGCACCGTTGCGACCGTGCAGGTCGAACAGCAAGCGTTCGAAGTTCGACGAGACCATGATGTCCATCGACGGCGACAGCGTAGCGTGCAGGGTTTCTTTCACGTACTGGTTGCCGCTCATGAAGCGGTGCAGGATGTCGTTGCGATTGGTGGCGACGATCAACTGGTTGATCGGCAGGCCCATGTTGCGCGCCAGGTAACCGGCGAAAATGTCGCCGAAGTTGCCGGTCGGCACCGAGAACGACACCGAACGCGCCGGCCCGCCCAACTGCAGCGAGGCGTGGAAGTAGTAGACGATCTGGGCCATGATCCGCGCCCAGTTGATCGAGTTCACCGCCACCAGGCGCGTTCCCTTGAGGAAGCTCTGGTCGGCGAAGCTGTTCTTGACCATTTCCTGGCAGTCATCGAAGTTGCCTTCGATGGCGATGTTATGGATGTTCTCGCCCACGATCGTGGTCATCTGCCGGCGCTGCACTTCGGACACACGGTTGTGCGGGTGCAGGATGAAGATGTCGACGTTTTCGCAGTGCTTGCAGCCTTCGATGGCCGCCGAACCGGTATCACCGGAAGTCGCACCGACGATCACCACGCGTTCGCCGCGCTTTTCCAGCACGTAGTCGAGCAGACGACCGAGCAGTTGCAGGGCGAAGTCCTTGAACGCCAGGGTCGGGCCGTGGAACAGCTCCATCACCCATTCGTTGCCATTGAGCTGACGCAACGGCGCCACTGCGCTGTGGGCGAAGACGGCGTAGGTTTCTTCAAGAATCTTTTTGAAATCGGCGTCGGGAATGCTGCCGGTCACGAACGGACGCATCACCCGGAAGGCCAGTTCGTGATACGGCAGGCCGGCCCAGGAAGCGATTTCTTCCTGGGTGAAACGTGGCAGGTTTTCCGGGACGTACAAACCGCCGTCCGTGGCCAGACCAGCCAGCAGGACCTCTTCGAAATTCAGGGCCGGTGCCTGGCCGCGAGTACTGATATATCGCATAAGGGGCAAACCTTTGGTTTGAGCTGCAAGCTACGAGCTACAAGCTTCAAGTAAAAGCCGGACTGCTTTTTCTTGCCGCTTGCAGCTCGAAGCTCGCAGCTGCTTTTTAGTTCAAATGTTCGACGCGGATTCGTACGACCGGGCCGTCAACGCCTGCAAGAGCTTCCAGCGCGGCGATCGCATCGTTGATGCGCTGCTCGACCACGCGGTGGGTCAGCAGAATCATCGGCACCAGGCCGTCATGCTCTTCGACTTCCTTCTGCATGATCGATTCGATATTGATGCCGCGCTCCGACAGGATGCTCGCCACCTGAGCGAGAACGCCCGGATGGTCCTTGGCCTGTATGCGCAGGTAGTAGGCGCTTTCGCAAGCTTCGATCGGCAGGATCGGATGCGCCGACAGCGAGTCCGGCTGGAAGGCCAGGTGCGGTACGCGGTTTTCCGGGTCGGAGGTCATCGCGCGGACCACGTCGACCAGGTCGGCGATCACCGACGAAGCGGTCGGCTCCATGCCGGCGCCGGCGCCGTAGAACAGCGTCGAACCGGCCGCGTCACCGTTGACCATCACCGCATTCATCACGCCGTTGACGTTGGCGATCAGGCGATCGGCCGGGATCAGCGTCGGGTGCACGCGCAACTCGATACCGGCAGCGGTGCTGCGCGCCACGCCCAGGTGCTTGATGCGGTAGCCCAGCGCTTCGGCGTAATTCACGTCAGCGGTGGTCAGTCTGGTGATGCCTTCGGTGTACGCCTTGTCGAACTGCAGCGGGATACCGAACGCGATCGAGGCCAGGATGGTCAGCTTGTGCGCCGCATCGATGCCTTCGACGTCGAAGGTCGGATCGGCTTCGGCATAACCCAGCGCCTGTGCTTCGGCCAGCACGTCTTCGAAGGTACGGCCCTTCTCGCGCATTTCGGTGAGGATGAAGTTACCGGTGCCGTTGATGATCCCCGCGACCCAGTTGATACGGTTGGCCGACAGGCCTTCACGAATCGCCTTGATCACCGGAATGCCACCGGCTACCGCTGCTTCGAATGCCACGATCACGCCTTTCTCGCGTGCCTTGGCGAAAATCTCATTACCGTGAACGGCTATCAGCGCCTTGTTCGCGGTGACCACATGCTTGCCATTCTCGATGGCCTTGAGTACCAGCTCGCGGGCAACGGTGTAGCCGCCCATCAGCTCTATGACGATGTCGATCTCAGGGTTCGTGGCCACTTCGAAGACATCGTTGGTAATCGCAATACCGGTCGTCTGGAACTGAGGCTTTGGCGTGCGCATGGCAATTTGTGCCACTTCGATCCCACGCCCGGCACGACGAGCAATTTCCTCGGCGTTGCGCTGAAGTACGTTGAAGGTACCGCCACCGACGGTCCCTAACCCACAGATGCCTACTTTGACCGGATTCACTGTGAACTCCCCATGAAACGGCCGACGCAGGGTCGGCCGGAAAACAACCGCGTGCTCGCGGCTCTCTATTGATGGCCCGGCATGTGGCTGCCGGACCATGATCGTCAGCGGCGGACCGTGACGATACGAATTACTTCGCGCCGAGCGCCAGTTTGGCGACTTGTGGCGCAGGCTGGTAGCCCGGAATGACTTGCCCGTCGGCCAAAACGATGGCCGGTGTGCCGTTCACGCCGATCGACTGGCCGAGGGCGAACTGTCTGGAAACCGGGTTATCGCACTTGGCGGCCTTGATTTCCTTGCCATCGACCATTTTGTCCATGGCGGCTTTCTTGTCTTTCGAGCACCACACCGCTTGCAGCTGTTCGTCACCCGGCGAATTCAGGCCCTGACGCGGGAACGCCACGTAACGCACTTCGATGCCACGCTTGTTCAGCTCTGGCACTTCGGCGTGCAGTTTGTGGCAGTACGGGCAGGTGGTGTCGGTGAACACGGTGATGTGCGATTTGGTTTCGCCGACCGCCGGGTAGACCACGGTTTCGGCCACCGGAATGGCGTTGATCAGTTTGGAGATGCCCAGGCGTTCGGTCTTCTCGGTCAGGTTGACCGGTTTGCCGTTCGCCAGTTGGTACAGGTTGCCCTGAACGATGTACTGGCCATCGGCACTGGCGTACAGCACGCGGCTGCCCTGGAGCTTGACTTCGTACATGCCCGGCAGCGGGCTGGCGCTGATGCTTTCGACCGGAACCTCGAGTTCGAGCTTTTCCAGGCTTTGACGAATGGCTTTATCGGCCGCGTCATCGGCGGCGGCAAAGGTGCTGACCAACGCAAGGGCTGCGGCGGCGAAAATCTGGGTCAGACGCATGAGAACTCCTGAAGGCGGACAAATGGAACGATCAGAACGCCCGTGCCGGAACACCGGGTCATAACCGCCCATCGTGCAAACCGGCAAAGCCTAACACATAAGGTCACGGTGGCCGAATGCGCCGGTCGCCACACTTTCACGGCGACCCGAAACCCTGTGGGAGCGAGCCTGCTCGCGAAGGCGGTGTGTCAGTTGAAACGATATCGTTTGACACTCCCTCTTCGCGAGCAGGCTCGCTCCTACAAGGGGGTTGTGTGTTCAGCCGCGCGGGTGGTGTTTGGCGTGCAGATCCTGCAAACGGGCGCGCGCGACATGGGTGTAGATTTGCGTTGTGGACAAGTCGCTGTGCCCGAGCAACATCTGCACCACGCGCAAATCTGCGCCGTGGTTGAGCAAATGCGTGGCGAACGCGTGACGCAGGGTGTGCGGTGACAGCGATTTATTGATCCCGGCGACTTTGGCCTGATGTTTGATCCGGTGCCAGAAGGTCTGACGGGTCATCTGTTCGCCACGCTGGCTGGGAAACAGCACATCGCTGGGTCGCCCACCGAGCAGTTCGCCACGCCCGTCGCGCATGTAGCGTTCGACCCAGACGATCGCCTCCTCGCCCATCGGCACCAGGCGCTCCTTGCTGCCTTTGCCCATCACTCGCAGCACACCCTGGCGCAGGTTGACCTGCTCCAGCGTCAGACTGACCAGTTCGGTCACGCGCAAGCCGCAGGCATACAGGACTTCGAGCATGGCGCGATCACGCTGGCCGATGGCTTCGCTCAGGTCCGGCGCCTTGAGCAGTGCCTCGACGTCGGCCTCGGACAGCGACTTGGGCAGTGGCCGGCCCAGTTGCGGCATGTCGATGCGTAAAGTCGGGTCGACACTGATCAGCTTTTCCCGCAGCAGATAGCGATAAAAGCCACGCACCCCGGAGAGAAATCTGGCGGTGGAGCGCGGCTTGTAATTCTGCTCGAGGCGCCAGGCCAAATGATCAAGGATCAGCTCGCGGCCGGCGTTGATCAACTCGAGGTTTTTCTCCTGCAGCCAGCCATTGAACAGTGCCAGATCACTGCGGTAGGCGCCGCGGGTGTTGTCGGACAGGCCTTTTTCCAGCCATAAAGCGTCAAGGAATTGGTCAATCAGCGGATGGTCGATGGCAGGCATGGGTGCTCAGGGCAGGCAGTTTTCAACACTGCGTGCAAATAGACAGTGAACGACGGGAATGGCCGCTAGTCTTTCATAGCCAGCCAGATCAAGGAACAGGGAGCATCAATGAACGAGCAGCAAATTCTCTTGGCTTTTGGCGGGATCGGCGCCGCTGCGCTCGGTTGCCAGTGGTTGGCCTGGCGCCTGAAGTTGCCGGCCATTCTGTTTCTACTGTTGACCGGCATCCTCGTCGGCCCAGTGCTCGGCTGGCTCGATCCGCAGGAAATGTTCGGCCCGCTGCTGATGCCGCTGGTGTCGCTGGCGGTCGCGCTGATTCTGTTCGAGGGCAGCCTGACCCTGCACCTGTCGGAATGGAAAGAGATCGGCAGCGTTGTTCACCGACTGGTCACGGTCGGGGCGATTTCGACCTGGATCGTCATTGCAGTCGCCACGCATTTCCTGCTCGGTTTCGACTGGATGCTGGCGATCCTGTTCGGCAGCCTGACGCTGGTCACCGGCCCGACGGTGATCGTACCGATGCTGCGAGTGGTGCGGCCGAAAGCTTCGATCGCCAACATTCTGCGCTGGGAAGGCATCGTCATCGACCCGATCGGCGCCCTGCTCGCCGTGGTGGTGTACAGCTTCATTATCGCCAGCGCCGAAGGTCATGGCCTCAAGCAGAGTCTGTTCACCTTCGCCGGGGTGATTGTCTGCGGTGCAGCGTTCGGCATTGTCGGCGGCTGGGTGCTCGGCACGGTGATCCGCCGACAATGGCTGCCCGAGTATCTGCATAACCTTGCCTCACTGGCAGCGGTGCTCGGCATCTTCATTGCCGCCAACGCGGTGATGCATGAGTCGGGTTTGCTGGCGGTCACGCTGATGGGCATGTGGCTGGCGAACATGAAAGGCGTGGATGTGCGGCACATCCTGCACTTCAAGGAAAACCTCAGCGTGTTGCTGATATCCGGATTGTTCATCCTGTTGGCGGCGCGGCTTGACCTGAATGCGCTGATCGGGCTGGGGCCGCTGGTGTTGATTCTGCTGCTGGTGATCCAGTTGGTCGCCCGGCCATTGAACGTGCTGCTCAGTACGGCGGGTTCCAGCCTGAGCTGGCGAGAACGCGCGCTGCTGTGCTGGATTGCCCCACGCGGAATTGTCGCGGCCGCGGTGTCGGCGATTTTCGCCATTCGCCTGGATGCAGCCGGGCACGAAGGCGCCCTGCTGCTAGTGCCGCTGACGTTTGCGGTAATCATCGGCACGGTGGTCCTGCAAAGTGCGACAGCGCGCCCGCTGGCGCGCCTGCTGAAAGTCGCGGAGCCGGCGCCGAGTGGCTTCCTGATCGTCGGCGCCAACGGCCCGGCGCGTGAATTGGGCAAATCACTGCAACAGCTGGGCAGTCGCGTGCTGCTGACCGACTCGAGCTGGGAAAACATTCGTGCGGCGCGTATGGAAGGCTTGCCGACCTACTTCGGTAACCCGGCCTCTCAGCATGCTGACGCACATCTCGACCTCGTCGGCCTGGGGCATTTGCTGGCGCTGTCACCGTCGGGTGAACTCAATACATTGGCGGCGATGCGCTTTCGTCATGACTTCGGCCATCAGCGCTTGTTTGGTCTGGCCAGCGGGCATGAGAGCCGGCGCAGCGACAAGCATCGGGCGAGTCTGGAACATCGCGGCAATCAATTGGGCAGTGAAGCGCTGACTTATTCGAAACTGGCCGGCCAGATGGGCCAAGGTGCCGAGTTGTACAGCACAACGTTGACGGACGGCTTTGGCTGGGAGGATTACCGCGCCCTGCATGGCAATCGTGCCACCTTGCTGTTCATGCGCGATGACAGCGGCTGGGTGCATGTGGTGACACCGGAAACCGCGTTGAAGCCGGGGTCGGGGTGGACGTTGCTGGCCTTGATACAACCGGAAGCTTCCAGCGCCTGACAGATCGATTCGCGACTCGGTTCTGCTCAAGACTGCAAAACCTTCAAGGCACAAAACGCAGGCAACAAAAAAGCAGCCCGAAGGCTGCTTTTTTCTGCATCGGAAGCTGGGCTTAAGCCAGTTTTTCCTTGATGCGAGCTGCTTTACCCGACAGGTCGCGCAGGTAGTACAGCTTGGCTTTACGTACGTCACCGCGACGCTTGACAGCCATGCTGTCGATTTGCGGCGAGTAGGTCTGGAAAGTACGTTCTACGCCAACACCGTTGGAGATTTTACGAACGGTGAACGCACTGTTCACGCCGCGGTTACGCTTGGCGATGACAACGCCTTCGAACGCTTGCAGACGGGAACGATCGCCTTCCTTCACTTTCACCTGAACGACAATGGTGTCGCCCGGGGCAAAGGTAGGGATTTCTTTGGTCATCTGCTCTGCTTCGAGTGCAAGGATGATTTTGTTGGTCATGCTGTGCTCCTAAGGTAAATCGTTCGATCTACCATCGATACGTTGTTAACTATCGTCCCGCTCGCGGATGTATTCCTCGAGCAGCTTCTTCTCTTCTCCAGAAAGCGAGCGGCTTTCCAGAAGATCGGCGCGTCGTTCATAGGTCCTACCAAGGGACTGCTGTAAACGCCAACGCCGGATATGCGCGTGATTGCCACTTAGCAACACGTCGGGAACACGCTGATCCGCATACACCTCCGGTCGGGTGTAGTGCGGGCAATCCAGCAGACCATCCGTAAAGGAATCTTCCTCAGCGGAATCCGCATGCCCTAAAGCTCCAGGCAGCAGTCGTGTAACCGCGTCAATCAGGACCATGGCCGGCAGCTCGCCGCCAGACAGTACATAGTCGCCAATCGACCACTCTTCATCGACATGAGCCTCAATAAAGCGCTCGTCAATGCCTTCATAGCGGCCGGCAATCAGGATCAATGCATCCGATTGTGCCAGCTCGCGTACCGCCGACTGAGTCAGCTGACGGCCTTGGGGGGACAGGTAAATCACCTTCGCCGCCTCCCCGGCTGCTGCCTTGGCCTGAACCAGAGCATCTTCCAGGGGCTTGATCTTCATCACCATGCCCGGACCACCGCCAAACGGGCGATCGTCCACAGTGTGATGCCGATCCGTCGTGTAATCTCGCGGATTCCAACAGGTCAGCTGCAAGAGCCCCTGTTTGACCGCACGACTGGTGATGCCGTAATCGCCAATGGCGGAAAACATCTCGGGAAACAAACTGATCACTTCAACGCGCAAGTTAGCCACGTCAGAAGTCCGCGTCCCAATCCACCTTCATCTCGCCCGCGTCCAGGTCGACTGCCAACACACATTGCCCGGTATAAGGCAACAGGCGTTCGCGATCATCCAGGCTGCCAGCGCAAGGCTTGACGACCATTACATCATTGGCGCCGGTTTCCAGAAGATGATCGATTTTCCCGAGCAATTGCCCAAGGGTGTCGATGACCTTCAGACCTTCCAGCTGGTACCAGTAGTACTCGCCTTCGGTCAATTCAGCGAACAGGTTGCGCGGCACGCAGATCTCGTAACCGGCCAGAAGACGAGCTTCTTCACGATCATCAAGACCCTTGAGCTTGGCGACCAGGAACTTGTCGCTCCCGCGTCCACTGACCAGCTCGACCTGTTTGACATTGCCTTCGCGCTTGAGCGTCCAGGTTTTGTACTGCAACAGGTTTTCAGTCGGATCAGTAAAGGAATACACCTTCACTTCGCCGCGAACGCCATGAACAGAATAAATTTTGCCAATAACGATCAAATCATCGGCAACAGCAGGCGTCGCGTTCATATTGCTCAGGCCGCAGCCTTGGCAGATTCCTTCAACAACTGAGCAACGCGCTCAGAAGGCTGTGCACCAACGCTCAGCCAGTAGGCTACGCGCTCTTGGTTCACGGACAGACGAACTTCCTGACCACGGGCAACAGGGTTGAAGAAGCCAACCTGTTCTTTGTGGGAGCCGTCACGCGGGTTACGCGAGTCGGTTACGGTCAGGTGGTAAAACGGGCGCTTTTTGGAGCCGCCAAGGGCAAGACGGATTGTTAGCATGTGAACATCGTTCCTGTAGTCGGTGCTGCAAATCTAAATGCACAGCGGGCATGGGTGCCCGAAAGGCCGCATATTCTAAGGAATATCCGGACTTTTGCAAATGACTTTTTCCGGCGCCTGTGGCATGCCGTGCAGATTTGCATGGAGAGCCGTCGATGAAAACGGCCAGTCAGCTCCCGCCGAGTGCGGGTTTGCTGTTGATCCTGCGTCCTTGCAGGGTCTGCGCCGGTGCGACGACCGGCGAAGTCTTGGTGTCCTGCCTCACCTGTTTTGCTGGTTTTCGGTGAGACCGGACAGCTTACATTTTCGGCATGCCGCCGCCGGGCAACATTCCGCCCATGCCGCGCATCATTTTCGCCATCCCGCCTTTGGCGGAGAATTTCTTCATCATCTTCTGCATTTGCTTGTGTTGCTTGATCAAGCGACCGATGTCCTGCACCTGAGTGCCGGAACCCATGGCGATGCGGCGCTTGCGCGAACCGCTGATCAGCTCCGGGTCGCGGCGCTCGGCCGGGGTCATCGAGTTGATGATGGCTTCCATCTGTTTGAACTGCTTCTCAGCGGCGTTCTGGGCATTGCCCATTTGCGACAGGTTGACGCCGCCGATGCTCGGTAGTTTGTCCATGAGCCCGCCGAGGCCGCCCATGTTCTTCATCTGTTGCAGCTGATCGCGGAAGTCTTCGAGGTCGAAGCCCTTGCCCTTCTTCAGCTTCTTGGCCAGTTTGTCGGCCTTGTCCTTGTCGAGGGTCGCTTCGGCCTGTTCGATCAGGCTGAGTACGTCGCCCATGCCGAGAATGCGCGAGGCGATACGCTCGGGATGGAACGGATCGAGCGCTTCGCTCTTCTCGCCCATACCGATGAACTTGATCGGCTTGCCAGTGATGGCACGTACCGACAGCGCGGCACCGCCACGGGCGTCGCCGTCGACCTTGGTCAGGATCACGCCGGTCAGCGGCAGCGCATCACCGAAGGCCTTGGCCGTGTTGGCCGCGTCCTGGCCAGTCATGGCATCGACCACGAACAGCGTTTCGACCGGATTGATCGCGGCGTGCAGCGCCTTGATCTCGCCCATCATCTCTTCGTCGATGTGCAGACGACCGGCGGTATCGACGATGACCACGTCGATGAATTTCAGTTTGGCTTCTTTAATAGCGGCGCTGGCGATGTCGACTGGCTTCTGGCTCAGGTCGGACGGGAAGAACGTCACGCCGATGTCGTTGGCCAGGGTTTCCAGCTGCTTGATCGCCGCAGGACGGTAAACGTCCGCCGAGACGACCATGACCGACTTCTTCTTGCGCTCTTTAAGAAAGCGCGCGAGCTTGCCTGCGGTGGTGGTTTTACCGGCACCCTGCAGACCGGCCATCAGAATGACCGCTGGCGGCACGGCGCTCAGGTTCAGGTCTTCGTTGGCGGCGCCCATCAGGCTTTCGAGTTCGGCCTGGACGATCTTCACGAACGCCTGGCCCGGCGTCAGGCTGCGTGACACCTCGGTGCCGACGGCGCGCTCCTTGACCGAATTGACGAAGTCCTTGACCACTGGCAGCGCGACGTCGGCTTCGAGCAACGCCATGCGCACTTCACGCAGGGTGTCTTTGATGTTGTCCTCTGTCAGCTTCGCCTTGCCGGTGACATGGCGCAGCGTCTGCGAGAGACGGTCGGTTAAGTTTTCAAACATTGCGCGATCCTTTCAGGCCCTGTACAGACCGGGATAATGGCGGCCCAGACCGGAATCAACATGTGCTCGGCGAGCCTGCGGCGTGGGCAGGTCGCGGATTATAGCGAAGACTGCGCCCGGCGCACACCTCGCTGTCAGCTTGCCGAGTCTTTCGTGTCGCGGCGGTTCTATGCCAAACTCAGCGTCTTTCGGGCCCGCCCATCAGGATTTATGCTCCCCTTGTCACCCAGCTTACTGACCACCCTCGCCGCCGCCCTCCTGTATGCCGCTGCGACCCTGTACCAAAGCACCCGTCTGGCCACTGGCGCCAAGGCGAACAAGCGCCTGCTGGTCTGCCTCGGCGTGCTTGCCGTCGTCGCCCATGGCGCCAGCCTGCTGACTCATCTGTTGACGCCGATCGGCCTGGGCCTGGATTTCTTCAGCGCCTCCAGCCTGATTGCCGCAGCGGTGATCGCGCTGACCCTGCTGGCCTGTTCGAGAATTCCGGTGGAGAACCTGCTGGTGCTGCTGTTCCCGCTCGGTGCGATCACCGTGCTGCTGGCGCAATTCGCGCCGACCGGCACGGTGCAGATCATCGATGAAGAGCCGGGCATTCTCGCCCACATCCTGCTGTCGATCCTTGCCTACGGCATGTTCACCATTGCGGTGTTTCAGGCCTTGCTGCTGCTGGTGCAAGACCACCAGCTCAAGCACAAGCACCCGTCCGGGCTGATCAAGAACTTCCCGCCACTGCAAACCATGGAAAGTCTGCTGTTCGGTTTCCTCTGGGCCGGCTGGACGCTGCTGTCGCTGTCGCTGATCTCCGGCTGGCTGTTCGTCGAGAACCTGTTCGCCCAGCATCTGGTGCACAAGACCCTGCTGGCGTGCCTGGCATGGATCGTCTTCAGCGTGCTGTTGTGGGGGCGCAATCGCCTCGGCTGGCGCGGGCACAAGGCGATTCGCTGGACGCTCGCCGGTTTCTGCCTGCTGATGTTGGCGTATTTCGGCAGCAAACTGGTTCGCGAATACATTCTGCACATCTGACGGGTGTATAAATGGACGGTTTGCCCATAGGGCCGATGCTCGCGGTATTCGCTCTGCTGATTGTGTGGTCAGGGCTGTTTACCGCCGTCGAAATCGCGCAACAGCAGTTGCTCGCGCAGCGCACCGCCTCGCGCGCCAGCGATAAGCCGCTGGCCAGGCTCAGCTTCCCGCTCGACAGCCTGATCCTGTGCAACACCCTGTGCCGCGCGCTGGCGGTGGTGATTGGCACCTTGCTGGCGATTTTCCTTTGTGCGCAGAACGGCCCTTGGGCAGCATGCCTCGGCGTCGGCGCCATCCTGTTGGTGTTCGCCGATTACTTCCCGCGCAGCGTGGCCCAGCGTTATCCCGATGCAGTGCTGGGGCTTGGCAATACGCTGCTCGCGGTACCGCTGAAGATTGTCTATCCGTTTGCCTGGCTGTTCAGCCGCCTCAGCGGTTTGCTGTTGAGCCCGTTCGTGCGCAAGGCCCAGGTCGTTCAGCACAGCGAAGACGACGTGCCGGCCGACCGCCACGACGATGCCGAACATCCGGTTCGTGCGCACCCGGTCTCCGGGATCCACGCCCTGGACAACATCACGGTCAACGATATTCTGGTGCCACGCAGCGACGTCGATGGCATCAATCTCGACGATCCGATCGAAGCGATCATCGAGCAACTGCGCAATAACGAACGCACGCGCCTGCCGGTGTTTCACAGCGACATCAACCAGGTCGAAGCGGTCCTCAACACCCGTCAGGTCGGCCACTTGCTGAGCAATGGCGAACTGACCCGCGAAGCCTTGCTGGCAGCCAGCTACGAACCCTACTTCGTTCCGGAAAGCACCCCGCTGCAACTGCAACTGCTCAACTTTCACAAGCAACAGCGGCGCCTGGGCATGGTGGTCGACGAATACGGCGAAGTGCTCGGCATTGTTACGCTGGAAGACATTCTCGAAGAGATCGTCGGAGAATTCGAAAGCGAGCACAGCCTCGATAACCCGCACATCCACCCGCAAGCCGACGGGCGCATGGTGATCGATGGTGCGGCGTCGATCCGCGAACTGAACAAATGCCTGGGCTGGCACCTGCCCAGCGACGGGCCGAAAACCCTGAACGGCCTGGTGACCGAGGCGCTGGAAACCATTCCCGAAAGCGCGGTTTGCCTGAAGATCGGCCGTTACCGGCTGGAAATCCTCGAGACCGAAGACAACCGCGTAAGCAAAGTGCTGATCTGGCTGACCGCCTCTGTGCCAGCCCTGGTACTGGCACGCTAGATCGCCTCTTGTTCAATCGTTAGCCCGCTTCCTATAATCGCCGAGCTTACCCAAGCGCCGTCGATCCCTGTGCTTACCCGGCACGCCACGGATCGCGACTGTTTTCGCTGCAAACCGACGACTGTTCCTACTCGAAACAGCGCTCGCGCCCTACCCCACATCCCTGGGTGTTCGACCATAATAATTCGCTCCAACGGAGCTCATGACTGTCAGGGATCACCGCATGACCACCACAACCGCTTTGCGCGACGACGCGCCTGCCCAGCCGACCAATTCCGCCACCCGCGTGGCGACGGCAAGCTTTATCGGCACCGCCATCGAGTTCTACGACTTCTACGTTTACGCCACCGCCGCCGCGCTGGTGATCGGGCCAGTGTTCTTTCCGCAGTCATCCGGCACCGCACAGATGCTCTCGGCGTTTCTGACGTTCGGCATCGCCTTCCTCGCCCGCCCGCTCGGCTCGGCGCTGTTCGGCCACTTCGGTGACCGCATCGGGCGCAAGTCGACGCTGGTCGCCTCATTGCTGCTGATGGGCGTCTGCACCACCTTGATCGGCGTGTTGCCGGGGTACGACAGCATCGGCGCATGGGCGCCGATTCTGCTGTGTGTGCTGCGCTTCGGCCAAGGCCTGGGGCTGGGCGGCGAATGGGGCGGAGCCGCGTTGCTGGCCACGGAAAACGCACCGAAAGGCAAGCGCGCCTGGTTCGGCATGTTCCCGCAACTCGGGCCTTCGATCGGGTTTCTAGCCGCCAACGGTCTGTTCCTGACCCTGGCCATGACCCTCGATGACGAGCAGTTCCGCAGCTGGGGCTGGCGCATTCCGTTTCTGCTCAGTGCGGCGCTGGTGATGGTCGGCCTGTATGTGCGCCTCAAGCTGCATGAAACGCCGGTGTTCGCCAACGCGATTGCTCGTCAGGAGCGGGTCAAAGTGCCGCTGGTCGAGCTGTTCAGCCAGTACTGGGCGCCTACGCTTCTGGGCGCAGCGGCGATGGTGGTGTGTTATGCGCTGTTCTATATCTCGACGGTGTTTTCCCTGAGCTACGGCGTGTCTACGCTGGGCTACAGCCGCGAGACCTTCCTCGGCCTGCTGTGCTTTGCCGTGCTGTTCATGGCTGCTGCCACGCCGTTGTCGGCCTGGGCCAGCGACCGTTACGGGCGTAAACCGGTGCTGATCATCGGCGGCGTGCTGGCGGTGCTTTCCGGGTTTCTGATGGAACCGTTGCTGACGCAGGGCTCGACCTGGGGCGTGGCGCTGTTCCTGTGCATCGAACTGTTCTTGATGGGCGTGACATTCGCGCCGATGGGCGCGCTGTTGCCGGAGCTGTTTCCAACCCATGTGCGTTATACCGGCGCTTCAGCGGCGTACAACCTGGGCGGGATCGTCGGCGCCTCGGCGGCACCGTTCTTTGCGCAGAAACTGGTGGCGATGGGCGGTTTGAGTTATGTCGGCGGGTATGTGTCGGCGGCCGCGGTGCTGAGCTTGATTGCGGTGCTGTGCCTGAAGGAAACGAGGAATAACGACCTGAATCGGGTTGCCTGACGGCAGATCAAAAGCTTCGCGAGCAGGCTCGCTCCCACAATTGGAATGCATTCCACCGTGGGAGCGAGCCTGCTCGCGAATGCCGCGACGCTGTCAGAGCTCGACTACGACAGCCTGAGAAGCACGGGTCGCCTTGGCACGCGCGGCCTCGATCGACTCATCCCGCGCCAGCGCCACGCCCATGCGGCGCTGGCCGATGACTTCAGGTTTGCCGAACAGACGCAACGCCGTGTCCGGCTCGCCCAGCGCGGCGCCGAGGTTGGCGAAGGCAGTCTGGGTCGATTGCCCTTCCACCAGAATCACCGCCGAAGCCGATGGCCCGAACTGACGGATCAGCGGAACCGGCAGGCCCAGAATCGCCCGAGCGTGCAAGGCGAACTGCGAGAGGTCCTGGGAAATCAGCGTCACCAGACCGGTGTCATGCGGGCGCGGCGATACTTCGCTGAACCACACCTGATCGCCCTTGATGAACAGCTCAACGCCGAAGATGCCACGGCCGCCCAACGCTTCGGTGACCGCTTTGGCCACGCGCTCGGATTCAGCCAGAGCAACCGGGCTCATGGCCTGTGGCTGCCAGGATTCCTGGTAATCGCCCTTTTCCTGACGGTGACCGACCGGCGCGCAGAACGTGGTGCCGCCGACGTGACGCACGGTCAGCAGGGTGATTTCGTAGTCGAAATCGATGAAACCTTCGATGATCACCCGGCCTTTGCCGGCGCGACCGCCCTCTTGCGCGTAGTCCCAGGCCTTCTGCACGTCGTCGACGCTGCGCAGCAGGCTCTGGCCTTTGCCCGACGAACTCATGACCGGTTTGACGACGCACGGGAAGCCGAGGTCTTCAACGGCGTTGCTGTAATCCTCGAAGGTGTCGGCAAAGTGGTACGGCGAGGTCGGCAGGTCGAGCTCTTCAGCGGCCAGACGACGGATGCCTTCGCGGTTCATGGTCAATTGCGCCGCACGTGCAGTCGGGATCACGGTGAAGCCTTCGGCTTCCAGCTCGACCAGCGTGGCGGTGGCGATGGCTTCGATTTCCGGCACGATGAAGTGCGGCTTCTCGGCTTCGATCACGGCACGCAGGGCGGCGCCGTCGAGCATGTTGATCACATGGCTGCGATGCGCAACCTGCATGGCCGGCGCGTTGGCGTAACGGTCGACGGCAATCACTTCAACGCCCAGGCGCTGCAGCTCGATCACCACCTCTTTGCCCAACTCACCACAGCCACACAGCAATACGCGGGTCGCGGTTGGCGACAGTGGAGTTCCGATACGGGTCATCTCAGGTCCTCAAAGCAGCGGATCATCGAGGAAAGCAACGCCAGCCGCGCTTTCCATGGGGAGAAAGCGCGGCATTTTACATGAACCCGCGGGTTTGGCTTCAGCCGGCGACGGCCTGTTTGCGCTCGCGCCAGGCCATGATCAGCCAGACGGCGGTAACGCCGGCGAATTTCGAGGCCAGGGCGGTGATGATCACCGGCGGGGTCAGCAGGTCGATCATGCCGAAGAAGATGAAGGTATCGAGCGGAATGCTCAGCGCCGAACTGATCCATAAGCGGTCGCGCAACGGCCGCTTGGTGATGCTGAACACCAGCCAGTCGATGCACTCGGACACCGCGAACGCCGTAGCGCTGGCCAGCGCAATGGACGGATCGGACGTGACGTAGGACAGCACCAGCGCCGCCAGCATCGCCACGATCGCACCGTGGCCGAAGCGCGTTTGCACCATGTCACGCAGCACGAACACCAGCCCGCCCCAGGCCGACCAGATGATGTCCAGGTGCGGTGCGGTGGAGAAGGCGAAGTTGATCAGCACAACGCTGCTGATGTAGGCGATGAGAAAAATCATGGGTGGCGGCCTGTGGATTTGGCGCACAGGTTACTGGACCGCTGGTATTGCGCCAATAGGCGCGGTGACAGGACCGACGTCTTCGCGAGCAGGCTCGCTCCCACAGTGGAATGCATTTTCAAGGTGGGAGCGAGCCTGCTCGCGAAAGCGTTGGTTCAGACGCCTGATTTCGCCGGCAACATCCACACCAGCCCACTGGCCTTCGCCCGCTCATGACACAACCCCAGCACCACCCGGCGCTCGTCATTGTTCATGCGGCTCCAGCGAGTAATCTCTTCGACGGTGCGCTGACACCCGGTGCAAACATCAGCCTCATCCAGCGCACAGATATTCACGCAGGGCGAGGCAACCGGTCGTTCAGCGGTGGTCATTGTTCTTGCTCGGCCAGATCGCGGGCATAACGCTGGGAGTTATGCACATAGTGGGCGGCGCTGGCCTCGAGCATTTTTTTCTGTGCCTCGGTGAGTTCGCGCACAACCTTGCCAGGTGAGCCCATCACTAGCGAGCCATCGGGAATCTCCTTGCCCTCGCCGATCAGCGAATTGGCGCCGATGATGCAGTGCTTGCCGATCTTCGCACCGTTGAGGATCACCGCGTTGATGCCGATCAGGCTGTAATCGCCGACCGTGCAGCCGTGCAGCATGGCGTTGTGGCCGATGGTTACGCCAGTGCCAATGGTCAGCGGGTAGCCCATGTCGGTGTGCATCACCGTGCCGTCCTGCACATTGCTGTTTTTGCCGATCAGGATCAGTTCGTTGTCACCGCGCAGCACGGCGTTGAACCAGACGTTGGCGCCCTCTTCCAGTCGAACCTTGCCCACCAGCACGGCATTGGGGGCAACCCAGCTCTGTGGATGGGTTTCGACACGGGCGTCGCCCAGGCGGTATTTCATGGTGTGATCCTCAGGGCTTGCGGTGATGGGCCATTCGAACGATGGCTAGGTATTGATGAAGCTTTTCGGCGGCTGGTGCAGGTTGATCCTCGCGTCATAGAGCAGATTGACCAGTTCGACGATCATCATCGCCGTCAGCCCCCAGATCTTGTACTCGCCGAAGCGGTAGCTTGGCACGTACCAGCTGCGCCCCTGATAGTCGATGCGATGGGTGTGCTCGCGCGGATCCTTGCGGAAAAACTCCAGCGGCACGCTGAACACCGCAGCGATTTCGGCGTCGTTGGGCTGGTATTCGACGAAATCGGGAATCACCCCGACGTACGGCGTGACCTTGATGCCATGCAGGGAGATCAGCGGGCTGAGCGGGCCGATGACTTCGACCAGCCCCGGTGGCAAGCCGATCTCCTCTTCGGCTTCACGCAGTGCGGTGAAGATCAGGTCCGGGTCTTCCGGGTCGCGCCGGCCGCCCGGAAAGGCGACTTCGCCGCCGTGGGTCGAGAGCCCGCTGGCCCGCAGGGTCAGGACCAGTTCCGGCTCGTCGCTGCGGGTGATCGGCACCAGTACGGCGGCCTCGGGAAAGCGTGCGTCGGTCTCCAGCGTGCGCGGTGTGTGGTTGCTGACCCTGTGCAGTAGCTCATCCAGCATGAGTGTTCTCGATCGGTACCTTACCCGGCATCATGCACCAATCGATGCGAGCGCCCAAGCCCCCGAAACCCGACGTGTCGCGAAACGACAACTTGCCGACCGGCACCGCCGCACTTCAAGATAGGCGCAGCATTCAGGAACCTCAGCATGAAATTTTGCAGCCACTGCGGTAACCCGGTCACCCAGCGCATTCCCGAAGGCGATTCGCGGCTGCGTTATGTCTGCGCAAGCTGTCAGACCATTCACTATCAGAATCCCAATATTGTCGCCGGGTGCGTGCCGACCTGGGGCCGTCAAGTGCTGCTCTGTCGTCGTGCGATCGAGCCGCGCCTGGGTTACTGGACCCTGCCCGCCGGTTTCATGGAAAACGGCGAGACCATCGAGCAGGCCGCCGTGCGCGAAACCGCCGAAGAAGCCTGCGCCCGGGTGCGCAATCTGAGCATCTATACGCTGATCGACGTGCCGCACATCAGTCAGGTTCACGTATTCTTCCGCGCCGAACTGGTCGATCTGGATTTTGCCGCTGGCCCCGAAAGCCTCGAAGTGCAGCTGTTCGATGAAGCCGACATCCCTTGGGACGAGCTGGCTTTCCGCACGGTCGGGCGGACCCTGGAATGCTTCTTCGCGGATCGCCGCGCTGATATTTACCCGGTGCGTTCGGAATCGATTCCGCCGCTGGTGCAACCGGTGCTTACTTGATTTCGTCGCGCACTGGCCGATAACACCACACAGCGCCGGACACACGGCGCCACAACCGCTGTTCAACCTGTATCTGCGTCACTTTTGGGGAATTGTTTCAATGCGCTGGTTGCTTGCCCTGTTCTGCCTGTCGTTCGTCACGGTCTCGCAAGCGTCATTCGTGACCACCGTGACGCCATCGAGTACGCCTTTGATCGAAAAAGTCCTGGTGCTCAAATCGGCTCACCAGTTGCAATTGATTGTCGACGGCAAGCCGCTGAAGACTTATCGCATTTCCCTGGGCAAAGGCGCGAAAAAAGGTCCGAAGCTGATCGAAGGCGACAAGCGTACGCCGGAAGGTTTCTATTGGATCGACTGGCGCAAGACCAGCGACAAATTCAATCTCTCGATGCACATTTCCTATCCGAACATCAGCGATGCTGCCCGCGCTCGCCGCGAAGGTGTCGAGCCCGGCGGCATGATCATGATCCACGGCACGCCGGATTCGGAAGAGACCCCGGAAGACTTGTTCCATACCCTGGACTGGACCGATGGCTGCGTCGCCATGCGCAACGTTGACATGCGCGAAGTCTGGAATCTGGTACCGGACGGAACGATGGTCGAGATTCGCCCGTAATCGCCACGACCACTGGTCGGCCTGAAAAAATAAACCAAAAAAATCGCAGCACGCGTCAACCACTGCACGGTGATACCACTCTTACCGGCAGGGACTGACGCAGGCTGCGATTTTTTTGTTTATCGCGCCCACCACTAATACCACTTCCAACCCACCCACCCTCCAAGCCCCGTACACACGGCAATAGCGCTTTTTCACTGCGTTGACATGGTATGCAAGTGGTATTAGTTTTCGCCCGACTACCGAGCGACAACAATCCTATACCAACGCCGGAAAAGCCCTACATGAACGATCTCCACGCCCTCCGCCCCGATGACGCCCAGCCGACGCCGCTGTACTTGCAACTGGCGCGCAATCTGGAAGCGGCCATTCATGCCGGGCAATGGAAAGCCGAACAGGCCATGCCTTCGGAGCGCAATCTCAGCGAGTTGCTGGGGATTTCCCGAGTGACCGCGCGCAAGGCGCTGGAAGTCCTGCTGGAGCAAGGCCTGATCCGTCGTCTGCAAGGTTCTGGCACGTTCATCACGCCGCGCCTGGAACAACCGCTGTCACGCCTTTCCGGTTTCAGCGAAATGCTCCGCCTCAAGGGTTTTGTCCCCAGCTCGCACTGGCTGGAACGGGAAATCACCCTGCCGACCCACGAAGAACTGATCCGCCTCGGCCTGTCGCCGAACGACAAGGTGGCGCGCATGAAGCGTCTGCGCAAAGCCGACGACACCGTGATGGCCATCGAAATGAGCACCCTGCCCGCCTCGATCATGCCCAAACCGCAAGCGGTGGGCGATTCGCTCTACGAATACCTCGACGGCATCGGCAAACCGATCGTCCGCGCCTTGCAGCACATCCAGGCGATCAATGCCTCGGACGAGTTCGCCGCGCTGGTCGGCATCGCCCCCGGCACCGCCATGCTGCTGATGACCCGGGTCGGTTATCTGGAAGACAACACGCCAATCGAAGTCACCGACACCTATTGCCGCAACGACTACTACGACTTTGTGGCAGAGCTGCGCCGCTGAGAGCGGCGCCGGAACCGAGAAAACATCATGTCCGAAGACAACATCCTCACCGCTGACGGCTGGATTCGCGGCCGGCTGATCCACGCCCACGGCAAAGTCGTGGCAATCGAAGGCGAGCCCTGCGATCCGGCCGACAACGACCTGCCGTACCTGCTGCCTGGCTTCATCGATCTGCACGTCCACGGCGGCGGTGGCAAAGACATCATGGAAGGCGCCAGCGCTTTCGAGACCATCAGCAAAACCCACGTGCGTTTCGGCACCACGTCGCTGCTGGCCACGACCATGACCGCGCCGCGTGCCGAGATCGCCAGCGTCCTCAAAGAGGTCGGAGAATTCTGCGAGCAGCGTCCGCAAGGCGCCGCGCGGGTCCTTGGTGTTCACCTCGAAGGCCCGTACATCAATCCCGGCAAACTCGGCGCGCAACCGAACTTCGCCCACACCGCGTTGATGGCCGAGGTCGAAGACTATCTGGCTCTCGCGCCGATCCGGGTGATCACCATCGCGCCGGAAATCGCCGGCCACGACGAGTTGATCCGTGAGCTGAGTAGCCGCGGCATCCGCATGCAGATCGGCCACACCCTCGGCAGCTATGAAGAAGGCGTTGCCGCGTTGAACGCCGGCGCCACCAGCTTCACCCATTTGTACAACGCCATGAGCCCGCTCCATCACCGCGAGCCGGGGATCGTCGGCGCGGCGCTGGCCCACGCGCAATACGCCGAGCTGATCCCGGATCTGCTGCATGTGCATCCCGGTGCGATCCGCGTGGCGTTGCGCTCGATCCCGTGCCTGTACTGCGTCACCGATTCGACCGCCGCCGCCGGTATGCCCGACGGCGAATACAAGCTCGGCAGCCACACCGTGACCAAATGCCTGGGCGGCGTGCGCCTGCCCGACGGCACCCTGGCCGGAAGCACGCTGACCATGGATCAGGCCCTGCGCAATCTGGTGAAGATCGGCCTGCCGATTGCCGAGGCTTCGCAGCGTCTGTCGCAATTCCCCGCCGATTACCTCGGCCTCAACGAACGCGGGCGCCTCGCCCCCGGCGCCTGGGCCGACTGCGTGCGGCTCGATCGCTCACTCACACTGACCGCCGTCATGGTCGAAGGAGAAGACATTGACTTCAAAAATGCTTGAGGAGGCGCTGTCCTCGTTCGAGGCCGTGCACGCCCAGTTGCAACAGCTCGACCCGCAACTGATCGAGATCGCCGGGCGTCTGCGCCGTCAGCCGCCGCAAGTGGCAATGACCGTGGCCCGGGGCAGCTCCGACCACGCGGCGAGTTATTTCGCCTACCTGACCATGCAGCAACTGGGCGTGCCGGTGGCGTCGTTGCCGATGTCGGTGGTGACCATGCAGCAAGCGCCATTGAAGGTCAGCGGCCAGGTTGCGTTCGCCTTCTCCCAATCAGGACAAAGCCCGGATCTGGTCAACAGCCTGCGCCTGTTGCGCAAACGTGGCGCGCTGAGCGTGTCGATGGTCAACGCCGCCGATTCACCGCTGGAAGCGGCGTGTGAGTTCAGCGTACCGCTGCTCGCTGGCACGGAAAGCAGTGTCGCCGCGACCAAAAGCTTCATCGCCACCCTCAGCGCCAGCGCCCGTCTGATCGCGCACTGGAAAGAGGATGACGAATTATTGCAGGCACACAACGCCCTGCCCGAAGGACTGCGCGAAGCCGCGACCCAGGACTGGAGCGCCGCCATCGACGCGCTGCGCGATTGCCAGCGGTTGATGGTGATCGGCCGTGGCGCCGGCTTCGCCATCGCTCAGGAAGCGGCGCTGAAATTCAAGGAAACCTCGGCGATCCAGGCCGAAGCCTTCAGCAGCGCCGAAGTCCGTCATGGTCCGATGGCGCTGATCGATGAGCATTATCCGCTGCTGGTATTCGCCCCGCGTGGGGCGGAACAGGCCGGGCTGTTGAGCCTCGCGGCGGAAATGCGTCAGCGCGGCGCCCGCGTGTTGCTGGCTGCCCCTGATGACGTGGCCGAGCGTGACCTGACCCTGAGCCGCGCCGAACACCCGGCCCTCGACCCGATTCTGGCGATCCAGAGCTTCTACGTCATGGCCGCAGGCCTTGCTGTAGCCCGGGGCATGGACCCGGATCAGCCGCGCCACCTGAGCAAAGTGACCCGCACCCACTGAGTGCCCCGACTGCACACCTGATGAGACCGAGCCATGCACAACAACAATAAAGAGCTGACCCTCAGCGCCCCGCTCAGCGGCCCGGTGCTGACGCTCGGCAAAGTCCCGGACGCCGTGTTCGCCAGCGGCGCGATGGGCGACGGCATCGCCATCGACCCGCTCAACGACACGCTGTACTCGCCGTGCGCCGGGGTGATCATTCACGTCGCGCGCACCGCTCACGCTGTCACCGTGCGCGCTGACAATGGCGCAGAAATCCTTCTGCATCTTGGCCTCGATACCGTTGAGTTGAACGGCGCCGGTTTCTCGATGCTGGTCAGCGAAAATCAGCGGGTCAGTCTCGGCCAGCCGTTATTGCGCTACGACCAGGACCAGGTCGGCCAGCACTGCAAAAGCCTGGTCAGCCTGTTGATCCTGACCAACAGCCACGACTTTCAGGTGCGGCCGATCACGCTCAAAGCGGTAAAGGTCGGCGAACCATTGCTGCACATCGTCGCGCGCAATGACTCGGTGGCAGGTGTTGAAGCCAGCGCTGGCCCCGAGGTTCGCGGGCAGGTGCGCGTGGCCCATCGCGGTGGCTTGCATGCGCGTCCGGCGGCGCTGATCCGCCAGACTGCGCAGGGTTTCAACAGTCAGTCGCAGCTGCACTTCGCCGGTAAATCGGCACCGTGCAACAGCCTGATCGGCCTGATGGGCCTGGCGATTGGCGAGCAGGATGAGGTGCAGGTCAGCTGTCAGGGCGCGGATGCCGACGCGGCGCTGCAAGCCTTGCTCGGCGCATTGGCCACCGCACTGCCGGATGATCATCACGCTAAAGCGCCCGTCAGCACTGCGCCGCTGAAACGCCCGGCCGAAGCGGGTGTGTTGCACGGCGTCTGTGCGGCGCCGGGGCTGGTCGCCGGGCCGTTGTTTCGCTTGAGCGCGATCAGCTTGCCGGCGGATGCGGGCAACCACGATCCGGTGCAGCAACAACAGATTCTCGATGCGGCACTGAATACGGTGCGCAGCGACATCGCCGCCACCCTCGCCCAAGCGACGAAGCACAAGAACGCCGACGAAGAAGCCATCTTCGCCGCGCACATGGCTTTGCTCGAAGATCCGGCGCTGCTCGATGCCGCAAAGCAATTGATCACGCAAGGCAGCGCGGCGACTCACGCCTGGAGCCAGTCGATCGACGCGCAGTGCGACATGCTTCAGAGCATCGGCAGCGCGCTGCTGGCCGAGCGCGCCAATGATTTACGCGACCTCAAGCAGCGTGTGCTGCGGGCCTTGCTTGGCGAGACCTGGCACTACGATGTGCCGGCCGGTGCGATTGTCGCGGCGCATGAACTGACCCCGTCGGATCTGCTGCAACTCAGCGCGCAAGGTGTCGCTGGCTTGTGCATGGCCGAGGGCGGCGCGACCTCGCATGTGGCGATTTTGGCTCGCGGCAAAGGCTTGCCGTGCCTGGTGGCGCTGGGTTCGGCCTTGCTCGATCAGGCACAGGATCAGCCGGTGGTGCTGGATGCCGATGGCGGCCGCCTCGAACTGACGCCGACCGCTGAGCGCCTGGCCGATGTGCAACAAGCGCAAATCGAGCGCCAGCAGCGTCGCGACGCGCAACAGGCCAAGGCTCACTTGCCCGCCGAAACGCGCAATGGCGTGGCCATCGAAGTCGTCGCTAACGTCGCCTCTGGCAGCGAAGCCGCAGACGCCCTCGCCAACGGCGCCGATGGTGTCGGTCTGCTACGCACCGAGTTTCTGTTCGTCGATCGCCAGACTGCGCCGGATATCGAAGAGCAGCGCGCCGCTTATCAAGCGGTGCTCGATGCGATGGGCAACAAGTCGGTGATCATTCGCACCATCGACGTCGGCGGCGACAAACAACTCGACTATTTGCCGCTGCCCGCCGAAGCCAACCCGGTGCTTGGTTTGCGCGGTATTCGTCTGGCGCAGGCGCGCCCGGAAATTCTTGATCAGCAATTGCGCGCGCTGTTGCAGGTCAAGCCGTTGCGCCGCTGCCGGATCCTCTTGCCGATGGTCACCGAAGTGGATGAGCTGCTGCAGATTCGCCAGCAGGTCGAAGCGTTGTGTGTGGAACTGAACATCAGTGAGCGCCCGGAAATCGGCGTGATGATCGAAGTCCCCGCCGCTGCGCTGCAAGCCGAACAACTGGCCGAGCACGCCGACTTTCTCTCGATCGGCACCAACGACCTGTCGCAATACACCTTGGCCATGGATCGCGACCATGCCGGTCTGGCGGCGCGTGTCGACGCCCTGCACCCCGCGTTGCTGCGGCTGATCGCCATGACCTGCGCCGGTGCGGCGGTGCACAAACGCTGGGTCGGCGTCTGCGGCGCCCTCGCGTCCGACCCGCTGGCGACGCCGGTGCTGATTGGTCTGGGCGTGGCCGAACTGTCGGTCAGCCCGGTGCAGATCGGTGAAATCAAGGACCGTGTCCGTCAGCTGCACGAAGCCGAATGCCAGCGTCTGAGCCAAGACCTGCTCAAGCTCGGCAGCGCCGCCGCCGTGCGTCACGCCTGTCAGCAACATTGGCCGCTGCCCTAACAACAAGCTCTCGCTAAAGAGCAGGAGAACCACCATGTACCAACTTTTCATCGAAGGCCTGCAACGCCTCGGCCGCGCGCTGATGCTGCCGATCGCGATCCTGCCAATCGCCGGCCTGTTGCTGCGCCTGGGCGATACCGATCTGTTGAACATCGCCATCATTCATGACGCCGGGCAGGTGATCTTCGCCAACCTGGCGATGATCTTCGCCATCGGCATCGCGGTCGGTTTCGCCAGGGACAATAACGGCACGGCGGGCCTCGCCGGGGTGATCGGTTATCTGGTGATGATCTCGACGCTGAAGGTGCTCGATTCGACCATCAACATGGGCATGCTCGCCGGGATCGTCAGCGGCCTGATGGCCGGCGCACTGTACAACCGCTTCAAGGACATCAAGCTGCCGGAGTATCTGGCGTTCTTTGGCGGGCGGCGGTTCGTGCCGATCGTCACCGGATTTGCGGCCGTCGGGCTGGGCGTGCTGTTCGGCTACATCTGGCCGCCGATCCAGCACGGCATCAACGCGTTCGGCGCGCTGATGATGGAAAGCGGCAGTATCGGCGCGTTCGTGTTCGGCGTGTTCAACCGCCTGCTGATCGTTACCGGTCTGCACCACATCCTCAACAACATGGCGTGGTTCGTGTTCGGCAACTTCACCGATCCGAGCACCGGCGCACTGGTGACGGGCGATCTGTCGCGCTACTTCGCCGGCGATCCGAAGGGTGGCCAGTTCATGACCGGGATGTTCCCGATGATGATCTTCGGCCTGCCGGCGGCGTGTCTGGCGATGTACCGCAATGCCCTGCCGGAGCGGCGCAAGGTCATGGGCGGGATTTTCCTGTCGATGGCCCTGACCTCGTTTTTGACCGGGGTGACCGAGCCGATCGAGTTCGCCTTCATGTTCCTCGCGCCGCTGTTGTATCTGCTGCATGCATTGCTCACCGGTTTGTCGATGGCGATCACCAATGGCCTGAACATCCACCTCGGCTTTACCTTCTCCGGCGGCTTCATCGACATGATTCTCGGCTGGGGTCGTTCGACCAATGGCTGGCTGGTGATTCCGGTAGGCCTTGCCTATGCCGTGATCTATTACTGCGTGTTCGATTTCTGCATTCGGCGCTTCAACCTGAAAACACCAGGGCGCGAGGATGTGGCGGTCGCAGAGAAAGCCGTACTCACCGAGAACGAGCGCGCCAGCGCCTATATCAAGGCTTTGGGCGGCGCCGAGAACCTGCTGACGGTGGGCGCTTGCACGACACGGTTGCGGTTGGAGATGGTCGACCGCAACAAGGCCCTGGATAGCGAGTTGAAAGCACTCGGCGCGATGGCCGTGGTTCGCCCTGGCAAGGGCGGCAGTTTGCAGGTGGTGGTCGGGCCGCTGGCGGACAGCATTGCCGATGAGATTCGCCTGGCCCTGCCGACGTTGGGCCGTGCTCCGGTCACCTCGCCGACGGCGGTTGTCGATGAGCCGAAAACGTCGGCAGTCGCCAGTGCTGAGGCGCAGCAATGGCTGAAGGCGTTAGGCGGTAGCGACAATATTCAGCAACTCGATTGCATCGCCCTGACCCGGATTCGCCTGCAACTGGCCGATGGCGAGGCGCTGTCCGAGGCGCAGCTCAAAGCGCTGGGGTGCCAGGGTGTCAGCCAGTTGCAGGGCGGGGTCTGGCATTTGCTGGTGGGGGATAAGGCCGCGAGTCTGAGTGCGGCGATGAAGGGCTTGGTCAGTCGCGCGCCGGTCACTACGCAGGTCTGAGCCACCAGGTTGTTGTCAGGCGCGCTCGCGAGCAGGCCTGACCACAACGACATACATAGATACCACCTTGGAAAACGCTCCCCTCGCCATGCTGGGCCCTCATCCCAGCCTGGAGAAAGTGCCCATGAGCACGCCCAAAGCCCCCACCGCCGACGAGATCAAAAGCGATCTCAACCAGATCGGCGACTACCTGTTCCAGCCATCAGCCCCATTGCTGCCGGAAAACCAACCGAGCACTGAACAGGCCTACCTGAAAAACCTCAACGAGCAGCTGAAAACCTACCGCACCGGCTACCTGCGACGCAGCCGTGCGCTGTACCAGGCGCTTGAAACCAGCGACCTGCAAAGCGCCGCAGGCAAGCAGCTCATCGCGACGCTGAAGACCAGACTCAGCACCCAACTGATCAACATGGACCTGCGCGACCAGATCGACGACAAACCGGCGAAAACCTTCCTGAAGTACGATGCCGGATTCACCGCCATCGGCCACGAAGCGCGGCAAGCCGTCAGTGATCGCCTGCTCCACCCGCAAGCCGGCGAACTGCTGAACAAACTCGATCTGGGACCGATGCTGCGGCCTGCCATTTATGCACTGCAGTTCAGTTATCAGAGCACCACGGTCGAATTGGCGGGCGCCTTTGTCGTTACACAAAAGGACAGCCCGCGGATCGCCGATCTGCTGACAGACCAGAGCGTCGGCTACGCCGTACTGTTCACCCCGGCTCGCGGTCTGGAGTTTTTCAATTCCCTGGCTGATCTCGATGCCCACCTGCGTGAGTCGCTGAATTCGCGCAGCAGCCGCGCCGAGTTCATGCAATTGCTGCCGACGCGCTATCACCAGGTCGGCGCCGCAGGAATCTGGCCGCTGCAGCTGGCGCCAATCGACAGCCGACCCTTGTTCGAACACATTTACGACGCGCTCATCGAAAGACGCACGCAGGATATCGAGCGTGCGTTGAGCCTCGCCGACAACCCGCAGCAGGACGCCACGCTGTTGCGCACGGCGCTCGAAACCGCAATCGCCGCTGCCCTGCCGGATCTGACGCCGCGCCTGGAGTTACGCGCACAGACCCTGTTCGAACGCCACCTGCGCTACAGCGCACCGGATTGGTACCGTAACGCCAGCAGCGCAAAACAGCTCGAACTGGCGCAGCACCTGAGCAACTACCAACAGGCGCGGCAACATTGGCTCGACCTGATGCAGCCGGTGGGCAGTCTGACGGCACTGGCTCGCCAGCAGTGGCTGGAACGCTTGAGCGATGATCTGGAAATCGACGATCTGGAACCGGAAAAGCTGCAAATCAGCACTGATCGCCGAGTACCGGGCTACGGCGTTTACATACATCAATACACGCTGCTCGATCTGTCCTTGCGCGGCCCGCACACCGGCGATGAATTGCCGGGTTCGGAGTTCCTGAGCTACACCACCCTCACCTACGACGGCGCCCCCTTGCCGGAAAGTTATGCTGACCTGACACCGGCATGGCTGATCAAACAGGCGCTAAGCCTGGAGCCTCGCGTTGACTTCCATCGCTTGCAAAACCAGATGCACGCCGGCGCCGCCATCAAACCCGCCATTGAGCGCATGCTTGACCAGAGAGTCGTCGCCCTCGCCCATACGGCCGTGTTGCAAGGGCACCTGCTCGAAACCGATTTGCCATTGATCCAGCGCTTGCGCAGCGGCGGCGATCCGCATCTACGCGCCGCCACCCTGTCGCTGCATGGCGCACAACTGCAGGATTTATGGGTACTGCGCCAGAGCGACGCCAGCGGTGTCATCCAGCGTATCTTGCTGTGCACGCCACAGGCCCCCCGCGAGCAACAGTTCCAGGCCTTCGCCAGTGAGCGTGAATGCCAGACCCATCTGCTGGGCTGGGCGAAGCACAGCGACGTTGCCGACAGCATGGCCGGTTACCTGATCAGCCGCGCCCCGATGCGCTTTCGTGCGACGTTACGCAAAGTGCTGGCCGGCCTGAGCTTCAAGCCTGAGGCGATGGAACACCAGAAGGTGACATTCGATAACTGTGGCGACCATCTCGCCTGCCTCAAAGCCATGGCCGAACACGTGCTCGCTACGCGCGTTGACGACTATGACTTCAGCACTCCCCTGTGGTATCGCTCGACCACTGCTGCCAATCGCAGAAAGCTGACCACCCTGAGCGAAGATGCCGAAGGCGCTTTGCGTGCATTCAACCGGCACGCCTTGTCCGGAAGCGAGTTTCCGGCATTTGACGACTACGTGCACGAGCAAGCCAGAATCAGTTTGAACCGCCTGCTCAAGCGTCCGGCCAACGATGTCGACCCGGATACCGTCTGGGCGTATGCGCCGATGTCCATCGTGCCGACATTGACCCCGAAACCGCTGTCGTACACCCGCCTGTTTCGCGACGGCTATGCCGACGGTGTCGGTTTTCTTGATGAGAAATTCTCCCGCTCGGCCCGGTTCAAAGGCCCACCGGGCATCGATGTCAGCAGCCTGACCGCGCAAAACGTCGCGCGCTCGGTCACGGGGGTGTGGATCGGCCAACGCTACACCGACAAGGTCAGGCACGACCTGCAAAGTTCGACCAGCGAAGGCTACGATTTCAGACGCAACGCGACATTGGCAATCACTCAGCGCCAGATGAAAAGCGCCGCGCTGGAATCTCAGCTGCAAGGTCATATCGCCAGCAGCGATCTGCAATGGCTGGAGCAGAGCATTACCAGCATGGACGAAAACTCTGGGCCCACTCGCACGAAGTTTCCGATCCATCGCTTGATGATCGACGGCGAATGGGTGATGGATGCGTGGCTGTTCAGCCATGCCGACAACCCGGTTTTGCTCTATACCCCGGACGCGCCCGACGGTGTCAGGTTTCGCGAAGCGCGGCTGTTCAATTACCTGCTTCAGCAGCAGGCCGGCATGATCGAATACCTCACGTCCCGGGTTGGCGTGAGTGCGCAGACACGGGTACGGACGTTTCTTGAAAACGCAAAAAAACAGCTACCCAAAGACCTCAATAAAACCACGCCCAGCCCGGCACGCTACGATTCAACACCGGCCACCGCGGCCGTCAGCGATCTGCGCGCGGCGCTGTACAACATGAAGCTGCAACGCCGGATCGACAATGTCCACGCCACCACCACCAGTCGAACCGAGATGATTGCCGGGCTGATCTGGACCAGCGTCGAATGGCTCGCCGCGATTGCCACCGCCCCATTTCCGCTACTCAGTTTGAGCACAGGTTTGCTGCTGGCCTTCAAGGACGCCATGCTCGCCCTGCACGCTTATCGTCAGGGCAACAATGGCGAAGCCTTCCAGCATCTGCTCGGTTATCTGTTCAACAGTGCCGGCGCGATACTGACCGATTTGCGTCCCGCGCTGCGTTCACTCAAACCCGTGCGCCGGCCGTTGCGCCAGGCAATCGCCAGTGCCGGCAATGACCAGCAAAACGTCACGACGCTGGTCAATCAGGTCGAGCCCCAACCCGAGTGGGATGACATGCGCGTCGTGATTTTCAGAAGCCAGTTTTACTACACAGGGAAAAATCCCGACGCACTCGGACGCCATTTGCTTTACAAACCAAAGCCAAACTCGCCTGACCTCGTTTCGACCGGCATTCTGGTAGTGCCCGATGCAAACGGCCTGATGGTGCGCAGCGGAATGGCCGGCGGCGCGCCAAAGTACGATGCCGTGCCAGAGACGCCGGGCCCGCACAGGGATTATGGCGTGGCGGACAAGTATCGCCAGCGCGTCGAAACGGTGATGAACCCGCAAACTCGCGACAACATCATCATGCGCAGTCAGGACTACATGGGCACCAACCCTCATGCGATTGTGGCCGGTGCCGCCGATGAGCTCGCCTCGACACGCATCGCCTACCTGCAACAGGTCGAAAAGCTCACCACCGATGCCACACGGCATTTCGCCGAACTCGCGCCCCTGCCCGCTCGCGCCGAAGTCCCGGCCGTGGCTGCCAATACCTCGATTGCACAGTTGATCGCCAGCGATGCATTCAAAGGCAAAAACCTGGTCATTGGTGCTGAGGTCGGTTCTATCGCCAGCAAACAATTGCTGATCGATCAGATGGACGTACTCGTTGCAAACGGATTCAAGCGCCTTTATGTCGAGTACCTGGCAGGGGATGTGTTTTATCCCAAGCTTGCGAAACTGAACAAGGGCGGCGCCTGGAAACACATCAAAACCCATCTCAAAGCGGTTGATCGCGCGCTGGGGCACGAGAAGGACGCGTCGTACTCGTATCTGGCACTGGTGCGAACAGCACGGGAAAAAGGCATGACGATTCATGCGCTGGACGCCTCGACCAGTTATCAACTGGAGCACGCCATGGTGCTGGCCGACGTCTCGCCATTGACCCCTCGCAGCAACAGCATCAGGAACTTTTATTCGCACAAGACCTTGACCGCCGATAGCGCCGATGCCGCCGGGGAACGCTGGATCGTCCTTACCGAACAGACCCGCATGAGCACTTTCGACAAGACGCCTGGCCTGGCCGACCTGCACGATGCCATTGCCGTGCGGGTTGAAGACATCGACCTGTACCAGGCCCAACGTGTCGGCCTGGATGCGCCAGGTTCGATCGCTGGAGATGCGGCGGCAAGGGGCGATTACCTTGTGCAGACACCGACCCCGTACAAAACGCCTAAACCGGTCTCGAAGCCAGCGGAAACTACCGCCGTGGTTGATCATTTCAGCGACTACGACGTCGCTCCGTCACTGCGTGACGACATCGCAAAAATGTTGCATGGCCCCCATGCCATGGATTCACGCTATGGCTTGGTACCACCGAGCGAAAAAGCCGCCTACGACGCCTTCATTGCCAGCCGCAAGCGTCTGGAGAAAAAGGCAAGGGACACGTTTACCGACTACATCCCTCCCGAAGCGCCGATTCTGCCATCGCTCACGTCCGACACTACGTTCGAAGCTTTTCTACAGCAATTGTCCGAGCTGCGCTTGAATCTGCTGATCGGCGAAGCCCATGGCGACGTATCGAGCAAAGCGCTGCTGAAAAAACACATGAAGGCACTCAAGCAAGCCGGTTACGACACGTTATATATGGAGCATGTACTGACGGACTTGCATCAGGCCGATCTGAATATCTTTCTACAGACCCAGCGTATGTCGGACAGACTCAAAGCTTATCTGCGCAGTCAAGACCACGGGCATATGCGAGGCTATGAGGGTAACGATACGTACACTGAGGTCTATCAGGCAGCTGCCAAATACAATATCCGCATCAAAGCGCTCGACTGCACGGCGTCTTACCATCTCAAGGGCCTTCCGGACGAAGTTGTTTCGCGAAACGAGATGTTCAGCTATTTCGCAACCCAAGTGATCGAGGCTGACCAACTGGCGAACGGGCCGCACAAATGGGTGGCGCTCATTGGCAATGCGCACACCAATTACAATCTCGGTGTGCCAGGCCTGGCGGACACCCTGTCAGTTGCCAGCCTCCACGTGCGCGACACCGCCACTGAACTCGCCAGAGATATTCACCGCGGCACAGGGGAAATCGTCGCCGACGCGGCTGAAAAGCGCGGAACCAACTATCGAGGCCTGCGCAGCGATTTCATCATGGAAGTGGCCGTTGCCGGAAAGAAAAAACCTGCCACGACGCCATCTGTCAGCCGCAAAAAATTGACCCACCCGGGTCTGTTCCTGATCGAACACGAAGGCTCGACCGGTGCGCGCGTGGTGCATAAATCCAGGACCGGCGACATCGTTGTCACGCCGATCCAGGTCAATGACAAAGGCTTGTTGTTCGTCGACCGTTGGGAGAAGAAAGATCAGGGCTTCAAATACCTGCGCACGCTGATCGATATGCTTGTGGCAGACGTCAAATTGACGCAGGTGAAGTAACGCGGGTTCGCTTGCAGGTTATGGAAACCACTGGGATTGCAAGCCCAGTGGTTTTTTCATGCCCAAAAGCTGTGATTGTCCGCAGCGCCTGGGCGGCAGGCGGGAAGGTTGTGCTGATTCAGAGATTGCGTTAACAGACTTCAGATCGCCACCCTCACCCTAGCCCTCTCCCAGAGGGAGAGGGGACCGACCGTGGTGAATGCGAAAGCTACGCCGACGTGCAATACCGAGTCGAGCTCAAGCTCTGAAGACCCCACAGATCGGCTCCCTCTCCCTCGGGAGAGGGCTGGGGTGAGGGGCAGCCACACCACAAAACCAAAGCCCACCACCCGCTTCTAACCACTCAACAATGAGCGTTAGCTCGAGTGCCCTTGATCTTGATCTTGCCTAACCGGCGACGTCGGAAGGCTGAGTGGAGGGATCGATCCGGGCGTGGGAGCGCAGCGACCGTCTGGCGCAGCCAGACACAGCGGAAGGAGGTGCAGCGAAGCAAACCGTAGCCGCTGCGCCCGGATCGATCCCGGAGCGAAGGGACCCGAGCCTGCGAGGGCCGAACGTAGGAGCAAGCGTTTTGGGTTACCTTTTTGGCGTTTGAAAAAGGTGACCCGCCGTAAGGGCGGAACCCTAAGTAGCCGTGACCGCAGCAACGGATAAGTCCCCAAAAATCAGCGCCTGAAAGAAGGCAATCGCCAGCAGGCTAGCTCCCACAGTGGACTAATCTCGCTCATAAGATCGGGCCCAACAAAAAACCCGCAGACGATCACTCATCTGCGGGTTTCCCGTTTCAGCCGCTACAAAGATCAGAAATCTTCCAGCCGCCACACCTCATAAGCCGGCGTTTCATACGGATGACTCAATTTCAACGCTGCCACAACTGCAACGATCAACTCATCCGCAACAACAAGCTCAACCTTCCACTCCTCGACCCGCTCAACCTGCCCCGCCTCGCCAATGAACGGCTGACTGCCGTCCAACGGTCGAAACTGACCAACGCCAGGCACCTGCCACGCACAGTGGTCATAGTCACCGATCCGCCCGCCACCGGCAGCGAACACAGCACCCTTGACCACCTCGACATGGCTGTCGGGCACGAAAAACGCGAGCTTGTACACAGGCCTCAGTTAACCCAGACGCGAGCATTACGGAACATACGCATCCAAGGTGCATCTTCGTTCCAGTCTTCCGAGCGCCACGAGTTCTGCACCGCGCGGAATACCCGCTCAGGGTGCGGCATCATGATCGTTACGCGGCCGTCACGGCTGGTAAGGCCGGTGATCCCGCGCGGCGAGCCGTTCGGGTTGGCCGGGTAGGCTTCAGTGACCTTGCCATGGTTGTCGACGAAACGCATCGCCACGCAACCGGACAGATCGGCCTCGAGCAGTGCTTCTTCGCTGGCGAATTCGGCGTGACCTTCACCGTGGGCGATGGCGATCGGCATGCGCGAACCGGCCATGCCCTGCAGGAAGATCGAGTTCGACTCCTGGATCTGCACCATCGCCACGCGCGCTTCGAACTGCTCGGAGCGGTTGCGCACGAAGTGCGGCCAGAACTCGCTGCCCGGAATCAGTTCGTGCAGGTTGGACATCATCTGGCAACCGTTGCACACGCCGAGGGTGAAGCTGTCGTTACGCTCGAAGAAGCCCTGGAACGCATCGCGGGCGCGGCTGTTGAACAGCGCCGACTTGGCCCAGCCTTCACCGGCGCCGAGCACGTCGCCGTAGGAGAAACCACCGCAAGCCACCAGGCCTTTGAACTCGTTGAGGTCGACACGGCCGGCGAGAATGTCGCTCATGTGCACGTCGATCGCGCTGAAACCGGCACGGTCGAACGCGGCGGCCATTTCCACCTGACCGTTGACGCCCTGCTCACGCAGCACCGCCACCTGTGGACGAATGCCCTTCTTGATGTACGGCGCAGCGATGTCCTGGTTGACGTCGTAGCTGAGCTTGACGCTCAGGCCAGGATTGTCTTCTTCCAGCAGCACGTCGAATTCCTGCTCGGCGCACTCGGCGTTGTCGCGCAGACGCTGGATCTGGTAGCTGGTCTCGGCCCACTGACGCTGCAGCAGACGGCGCTGGCCTTCGAACACGGTGTCACCGTTGAAGGTGATGTTGATCTGGCCGTTGTTGATCGGCTGGCCGATCACCGACACGCAGTCGCCCAAACCAGCAGCGCTGAACTGCGCGAGGATGTCCGGGGTGGCGTCCTGACGTACCTGGATGACCGCACCCAGTTCTTCGTTGAACAGAATGCCGGCGATTTCCGCGGCGGATTCGGCAACGCTGTCCAGGTTCAGGCTCAGACCGCAGTGGCCGGCGAAGGCCATTTCCACCACGGAGGTCAGCAGACCACCGTCGGAACGGTCGTGGTATGCCAACAGGTGACCGTCGGCGTTCAAGCCCTGGATCACCGCGAAGAAGGCTTTCAGGTCTTCGGCGTCATCGACGTCCGGCGCGTGCTTGCCGAGTTTGCCGTGAACTTGTGCAAGGATCGACGCACCCATACGGTTCTGCCCGCGACCGAGGTCGATCAGGATCAGGTCGGTGGTGCCCTTGTCCATGCGCAGTTCCGGGGTCAGGGTCTGACGGATGTCAGCCACTGGCGCGAAACCGGTCACGATCAGCGACATCGGCGAGGTCACGGTTTTTTCTTCGCCGTTGTCGTTCCAGCGCGTGGCCATGGACATCGAGTCCTTACCCACCGGAATGGTGATGCCCAACTCAGGGCACAGCTCCATGCCGACCGCTTTCACGGTGTCGTACAGCCGCGCGTCTTCGCCCGGGTGACCAGCGGCAGACATCCAGTTCGCCGACAGCTTGATGTCGGACAGCTTGTTGATGCGCGAGGCGGCAATGTTGGTGATGGTTTCGCCAATCGCCATGCGGCCGGAGGCCGGCGCGTCCAGCAGGGCCAGCGGCGTGCGCTCGCCCATCGCCATCGCTTCACCGGTGTAGACGTCGAAACTGGTCGCGGTGACGGCAACGTCAGCCACTGGCACCTGCCATGGGCCAACCATCTGGTCCCGGGCCACGAGGCCGGTGATGGTGCGGTCGCCGATGGTGATCAGGAAGCTCTTGCTCGCCACGGCCGGGTGATGCAGAACGCGTTCGATGGACTCGGTGATGTCGAGGTTCGACGGATCGAAGTCATCGCCCAGTTCAGCTTCGCGAACCACCGAACGGTGCATGCGCGGGGCCTTGCCCAGCAACACTTCCAGCGGCATGTCCACCGGGTTGTTGCCGAAATGGCTGTCGGTCACGGTCAGTTGCGGTTCGGCGGTGGCTTCACCGACTACAGCAAACGGGCAACGCTCACGCTCGCAGATCGCCTTGAAACGCTCGAAATCAGCCGGGCCGACCGCCAGAACGTAACGTTCCTGGGATTCGTTCGACCAGATTTCGTGCGGGGCCATGCCCGGCTCGTCGTTGGGAATGTTGCGCAGTTCGAAACGGCCACCGCGGTCGCCGTCGTTGACCAGTTCCGGGAAGGCGTTGGACAGACCGCCCGCGCCGACGTCATGGATGAAGCTGATCGGGTTCTTGTCACCGAGTTGCCAGCAACGGTCGATGACTTCCTGGCAGCGACGCTCCATCTCAGGATTTTCACGCTGTACGGAAGCAAAATCCAGATCCGCCGAGCTGGTGCCGGTGGCCATCGAGGAAGCTGCGCCGCCACCCAGACCGATCAACATCGCCGGGCCGCCGAGCACGATCAGCTTGGAGCCAACGACGATCTCGCCTTTCTTGACGTGTTCTTCGCGGATGTTGCCCATGCCGCCAGCGAGCATGATCGGCTTGTGGTAACCGCGCACTTCGTCACCGTGGGGGGTGGTGATCGATTGTTCGAAGGTGCGGAAGTAACCCGTCAGGGCCGGACGACCGAATTCGTTGTTGAACGCGGCGCCGCCGAGCGGGCCTTCGATCATGATGTCCAGCGCGGTAACGATGCGCTCAGGTTTGCCGTACGGCACTTCCCATGGCTGTTCGAAGCCTGGGATCTGCAGGTTCGACACGGTGAAACCGGTCAGGCCGGCCTTGGGCTTGGCACCACGACCGGTAGCGCCTTCGTCACGGATCTCGCCGCCGGAACCGGTCGATGCGCCCGGGAACGGGGCGATCGCAGTCGGGTGGTTGTGGGTTTCAACCTTCATCAGAATGTGCACCGGCTCCTGCACCGCGCCGTACTGGCGGGTTTCAGGGTTCGGGAAGAAGCGGCCGGCAACATTGCCGACGATCACCGAAGCGTTGTCCTTGTAAGCGGACAGCACGCCTTCGCTGTGCATCTGATAGGTGTTCTTGATCATGCCGAACAGGCTTTTTTCCTGGCTCTGACCGTCGATGTCCCAACTGGCGTTGAAGATCTTGTGGCGGCAGTGCTCGGAGTTGGCCTGGGCGAACATCATCAGTTCGATGTCGTGCGGATTGCGCTTCAAACCGTTGAAGGCGTTGACCAGATAGTCGATCTCGTCTTCGGCCAGGGCCAGGCCCAGCTCGGTGTTGGCTTTTTCCAGCGCGGCGCGGCCGCCACCGAGGATATCGATCGCGGTCAGCGGCTTCGGCTCGGCGTGGCTGAACAAACCGGCGGCCTGCTCGAGGTTGGCCAGTACGATCTGGGTCATGCGGTCATGCAGCACGTCGGCAATCTGCTGGGCTTCGGCTTCGCTGAACTGACCGGCAACGTAGAAGGCGATACCGCGCTCCAGACGCTGGATCTTGCTCAGGCCGCAGTTGCGGGCGATATCGCTGGCCTTGCTCGACCATGGCGAGATGGTGCCGAAACGCGGCAACACCAGAAACAGACGGCCGGTCGGCTCTTGAACCGGAACACTTGGGCCGTACTTCAGAAGGCGCGCAAGCACCTGCTGTTCGTCGCCGGTCAGGACGCCGGTGACTTCGGCGAAGTGAGCGAATTCAGCATACAGGCCACTGACAGCTGGAACCTTCTGGCTCAGTTGCTCAAGGAGTTTGCTGTGGCGAAAGGCAGAAAGGGCAGGAGCGCCGCGCAGGATCAACATCTTCGGGACAGCCTCGGGAAGGGGTGTGCTTTGAGGCCGTGCATTCTAGCCTAAACCGCCCTCAACATCACCCGAAACGCTACGCACGGTTGCATTGGCATACCGTTGTGTGTTTCTGCCTCCGGGGTCAGGTAAATCACCCGTGTAACAGCGGCTTATTTTTACTGTAACAAAAAGCCTGTTGCGCCCGTTTTCAGGGGGTTTCGCTCGATTTTGTGACCTTTAGCAGACTCCTTGCGCGCTGTCGAGATATGGCGCCCGTGGCCGTTTGCGTATACTGCGCAGATGTTTTTTCCAACGGCTTTGCGTCCGCGGTACGCCAAATGGCTGATCGCAACCGGACTCTTCCTGATGCTCGGTGGCTGTGTTGATAAACCCAACACGCTTGAGCGCGTAAAGGAGGACGGTGTGCTGCGGGTGATCACCCGTAACAGCCCCGCCACCTACTTTCAGGATCGCAGCGGTGAAACCGGCTTCGAATACGAGCTGGTGAAGCGCTTTGCCGACGATTTGGGCGTCGAGCTGAAGATCGAGACCGCCGACAACCTCGATGACCTGTTCAACCAGATCGGCAAGCCCAATGGCCCGGTGCTCGCTGCGGCCGGCCTGGTCAGCAGCGATGAACGCAAGAAGCAGGTGCGGTTTTCCCACTCCTACCTGGAAGTCACCCCGCAGATCATCTACCGCAACGGCCAGTCGCGGCCAACCGATCCCGGTGATCTGGTGGGCAAGAAGATCATGGTGCTCAAGGGCAGCACCCACGCCGAACAACTGGCCGAGCTGAAACAGAAATTTCCCGCTATCGAATACGAAGAGTCTGACGCGGTAGAAGTGGTCGACCTGTTGCGCATGGTCGATGAAGGCCAGATTGATCTGACGTTGGTCGACTCCAACGAAGTGGCGATGAATCAGGTGTACTTCACCAACATTCGCGTGGCCTTCGACCTTGGCGATGCGCGCAGCCAGAGCTGGGCGGTGGGGCCGGGCGAGGACAACAGCCTGCTCAACGAAATCAACGCCTACCTCGACAAGGTGCAGAAAAACGGCACCTTGCAACGCTTGAAGGACCGTTATTACGGCCACGTCGACGTGCTCGGCTACATGGGCGCCACGACCTTCGCCCAGCACTTGCAGCAGCGCCTGCCGAAATACGAACAGCACTTCAAGAATTACGCAAAGAAAGAGAAAGTCGACTGGCGCCTGCTGGCGGCAATCGGTTATCAGGAATCGCTATGGCAGCCGACCGTCACCTCGAAAACCGGCGTGCGCGGCTTGATGATGTTGACCCAGAACACCGCGCAGGCGATGGGCGTGTCCAACCGCCTCGACCCCAAGCAAAGCATCATGGGCGGCGCCAAATACCTGGCTTACATGAAGGATCAGCTCGACGATTCGATCAAGGAGCCGGACCGCACCTGGTTCGCGCTGGCGGCCTATAACGTCGGCAGCGGTCACCTTGATGACGCACGCAAACTGACCGCCAAGGAAGGGTTGAACCCGGACAAGTGGCTGGACGTGAAGAAGATCCTGCCGCGCCTGTCGCAGAAGCAGTGGTACAGCAAGACCCGTTATGGCTACGCCCGCGGCGGCGAGCCGGTGCATTTCGTGGCGAACATCCGTCGCTACTACGACATCCTCACCTGGGTGACCCAGCCGCAGCTCGAAGGCGATCAGGTGGCCGAGGGCAACCTGCATGTGCCGGGCATCGACAAGTCGAAACCGGCGCAAGAGCCAGCCCCGCTCTAACCAACACCTGAAAACCAATTGTGGGAGCGAGCCTGCTCGCGAAGGCGGTGTGTCAGTGAAAATGACTTCAACTGATACACCGCCTTCGCGAGCAGGCTCGCTCCCACAAGGGTTTTGTGTAGTTGCTCAGGATTTGGCGGCAGCCAGGATCAGCGTTTTCATTTCGGAAACAGCGGACTTGAACCCGACAAACAACGCATGCGCCACCAGCGCATGGCCGATGTTCAGTTCGTTGATGCCTTTGATCGCCGCCACGGCTTCGACATTGTGATAATGCAGGCCATGCCCGGCGTTGACGATCAGGCCCTGCGCCAGACCAAACGCGACGCCATCGGCAACACGCTTGAGCTCTTCAGCCACTTGCGTCGGGGTTTCGGCGTCGGCGTAACGCCCGGTGTGCAACTCGATCGCGGGGGCACCGACGCGTTTCGAGGCTGCAATCTGCCGCTCATCGGCATCGATGAACAGTGACACTTCGCTGCCGATCTTCGACAACCGCTCAACCGCTGCCCTGATGCGCTCTTCCTGCCCCGCCACATCAAGACCACCTTCAGTGGTCAGTTCCTGGCGGGTCTCCGGCACCAGACAGATGTGCGCCGGACGAATGCGCTCGGCGAACACCATCATTTCTTCGGTGACGCCCATTTCGAAATTCATCCGCGTCTGCAGCACATCCTTGAGCAGCAGGACATCGCGCTCCTGGATGTGGCGGCGGTCTTCACGCAGGTGCACGGTGATGCCATCGGCGCCCGCCTCTTCTGCGTCCAGCGCGGCCTTGACCGGATCCGGATATCGGGTGCCACGGGCCTGACGCAGGGTGGCCACGTGGTCGATGTTCACGCCAAGAAGAATGCGATTGCTGCTGGTCACGAGTGCGCTCCTGAAGGGAAGAATTCGGCGCACAGCATATCAGGGCTTGCGAAACAGCTCGCGGCTTACCAACGGTCGACCGCCCAGATGCACCGCCAATGCCTGACGCATCAGGCGCTTGGCCGCCGACAGCGCGCCGGCGGCAGACCAGTCGGCTTCGGCCATGGCCAGCAGTTCAACGCCGTTGAACAGGCCCGGTTGCAGCAAAAAAACTCGCTCAAGCCCGGCATCCACTTGCAGACGATAGAGGCCGTCTTCAGCAATGGGCTCACCGTGCACATCGGTATTGAGCGAGAAGCCATAGCCGAGGTCATCAAGCAGACGCCATTCGAACGAACGCAACAACGGTTCCAGCGGCCGGCCTTCAGCCAATGCAAGTAAGGTCGCGGCGTAGTGATCGAACACCGCAGGATGCGGATCTTCAGCCGGCAGCAGACGAATCAACAGCTCGTTGAGGTAGAGACCGCTGAACAACGCCTCACCGTTGAGCCACGCCGAGGTACCGGAGCTCTCCATGCGCCCGACATTCTTCAACTCGCCCTTGCCACGAAACTCGACGTCCAGCGCCACGAACGGCCGCGCCAGCGTGCCGGCCTTGCCTCGCGCGCTGCGCAACACCGCCCGCAGCCGACCTTGCGGCGTCAGGAAGTCGACCAGCGCACTGGTTTCGCGATAGGCGCGCGAGTGCAGGACGTAGGCGGGCTGGGCAGGAGGCGGGTTTTGCGACATTGAGTTCTCGATGAACAAACGCAGTTTTATACACAACCCAAAACTACTGTGGGAGCGAGCCTGCTCGCGAAAGCGGAATGACAGTCAACATCAATGCTGAATGTTACATCCCCTTCGCGAGCAGGCTCGCTCCCACAGTGGGTATCGGTGTTCTCAGGTTCGGCGCTTACAGATCGCCATAACCCAGCGAACGCAGCGCACGCTCGTCGTCGGACCAGCCGCCCTTCACCTTGACCCACAGGTTGAGCATGATCTTGGAGTCGAACAGCAGCTCCATGTCCTTGCGCGCTTCGGTGCCGATGCGCTTGATGCGCTCGCCCTTGTCGCCAATGATGATTTTCTTCTGGCCGTCACGCTCGACGAGGATCAAGGCGTGGATGTGCAGGGTCTTGCCCTGCTGCTTGAACTCTTCGATCTCGACGGTGATCTGGTACGGCAGCTCGGCGCCCATCTGGCGCATGATTTTCTCGCGCACCAGTTCGGCGGCGAGGAAGCGGCTGCTGCGGTCGGTGATCTGGTCTTCCGGGAAGAAGTGATCGTTTTCCGGCAGGTGATCGGCGATGACCTTTTCCAGCGCTTCGAGGTTATGCCCGTGCTGCGCGGAAATCGGGATGATCTGCGCGTTCGGCAACTGCTCCTGCAACCAGCTCAGGTGCGGCATCAGCTCGGCCTTGTCTTCGATGCGATCGGTCTTGTTCAGCGCGACGATCAGCGGGCCGGTGACGTATTGCACACGCTCGAGGACCATCTGGTCTTCTTCGGTCCACTTGGTGCGGTCGACCACGAAGATCACTACGTCGACGTCTTTCAACGCCGCCGAAGCGGTTTTGTTCATGTAACGGTTCAGGGCCTTTTCGCCACCCTTGTGCATGCCGGGCGTATCGACGTAGATCGCCTGCACGTCGCCCTCGGTCTTGATCCCGAGCATGTTGTGGCGCGTGGTCTGCGGCTTGCGCGAGGTGATCGCGAGCTTCTGGCCGAGGATGTGGTTGAGCAGCGTCGACTTGCCGACGTTGGGACGGCCGACGATGGCAACGTAGCCACAGCGAGTTGCGTTTGTATCAGTCATTGCCATTCTCCACGCCCAGGGCAATCAGTGCTGCGGCGGCCGCTACCTGTTCGGCAATACGACGGCTCACACCCTGACCTCGGCTTTTTTCATTCAATAAGACCACTTCGCACTCGACGAAGAAGGTTCGGCAGTGCGGCTCGCCCTGGATATCCACCACTTCGTAGCGCGGCAGTTCGCAACCGCGAGACTGCAGATGTTCCTGCAGACGGGTTTTCGGATCTTTGTTGGTGTCGACCAGCGTCAGGCCTTCGAACTCGCCGGCCAGCCAGGCCAGAACACGTTCGCGGGCGACGTCCATGCCGGCATCGAGGTAGATCGCACCGATCAGCGCTTCGAGGGCATCGGCCAGGATCGATTCGCGACGGAAGCCGCCGCTTTTCAGCTCACCGGAACCCAGTCGCAGGTAATCGCCAAGATCGAAACCGCGGGCCAGTACGGCCAGCGTCTCACCTTTTACCAGGCGTGCGCGCAAACGCGACAACTGGCCTTCGCGGGCCAGCGGGAAGCGATCGAACAACGCCTCGCCGGCGACGAAATTGAGGATGGCATCACCGAGGAATTCCAGGCGTTCGTTGTTGCGCCCGGCAAAACTGCGGTGCGTGAGGGCCAGCAGCATCAGCTCCTGGTCCTTGAAGGTGTAACCGAGCTGGCGCTCGAGACGGCTTAGAGAAACGCTCACGGTTTACCCACGCTGAGTTCGTGGCTGGATTCCACTGCCATCGCCGGGGTGCGGCGCAGGCCTGGGACAATTAACGCTGTGTTCAAAAATTAAATCCTGGCGATTGTGAAGCCGATTGTGCCGGCTCCAGAAATGCATTCGGCGCTGTGGTCAACAGCGCCGTGTGTGATTACTTGATCAGGCCAACCCGCGAGAAATTCGGCAGGTGACTGAGTTTTGGCTCCGGCCAGCTCATCCAGACCGCAAAGGCCTTGCCGACAATATTCTGGTCGGGAACCATGCCCAGCAGGTTCTTGGGAATGTTCGGATCATCCCAGTAACGGCTGTCATTGGAGTTGTCGCGGTTGTCGCCCATCATGAAGTAGTGCCCGGCAGGCACGGTCCACGAACGGTCCGGCGTGGCGCGATAGCGGCTCATTTCCTTGCGGATCAGGTGCTCGGCGGCGCCCAGTTTCTCTTTGTAGAGTTCAGCGCTGCCCAGCGTGCCCGGCTCGGAGCCGACCATCTGCTCGGCAATCGATTCGCCGTTGACGAAAAGACGCTTGTCAGCGGTGTAGCGCACTGTGTCGCCCGGCAGGCCGACCACACGCTTGATGTAGTTGACGTTCGGGTCGCTCGGGTAACGGAACACCATCACATCGCCGCGCTGCGGGTCACCGACTTCGATGATCTTCTTGTCGATCACGGGCAGGCGGATCCCGTAGGAAAACTTGTTCACCAGAATGAAGTCGCCGACGTCCAGGGTCGGTTTCATCGAGCCCGACGGAATCTGGAACGGCTCCACCAGGAACGAACGCAGCACCAGCACGATGAACAACACCGGGAAGAACGACTTGCCGTATTCAACCAGCAGCGGTTCCTTGTTGAGCTTTTCGACCACCACGACATCTGGCTGGCTGACGCTGCCCTGATAGGAAGCGATGGCCGAACGGCGACGCGGCGCCAGAATCAACAGATCAAGCAACGCCAACAGGCCGCAGACGAACACGGCGATGACCAGCAACAGCGGGAAATTTAGTGACATAGGACCTGACTATTCCAACCTGAGCACGGCAAGGAAGGCTTCTTGTGGAATTTCCACGTTGCCGACCTGCTTCATGCGTTTCTTACCGGCCTTCTGCTTCTCCAGCAGTTTCTTCTTACGGCTGACGTCACCACCGTAGCATTTGGCCAATACGTTCTTTCTGAGCGCCTTGACGGTTGTCCGCGCAACGATCTGGCCACCAATGGCGGCCTGAATGGCTACGTCGAACATCTGCCGCGGGATCAGCTCTTTCATCTTCTCGGTCAACTGGCGACCTTTGTAGTGCGAGTTGTCACGGTGCACGATCAATGCCAGAGCATCGACCTTGTCGCCGTTGATCAGCACGTCCAGTTTCACCAGATTAGCCGATTGATAACGATCGAAATGGTAATCCAGCGAAGCATAGCCGCGACTGGTGGACTTGAGACGGTCGAAGAAGTCCAGGACCACTTCGTTCATCGGCAGGTCGTAGGTCACTTGCACCTGATTGCCGAGGAACAGCATGTCGACCTGCACACCCCTTTTCTCGATGCACAGGGTGATGACGTTGCCCAGGTGTTCCTGCGGAACCAGGATATTGGCCCGCACGATCGGCTCGCGCATGTCTTCGATCGACGATACGTCCGGAAGCTTGGAGGGGTTGTCGACGTAAATCGTTTCACCGGTTTTCAGCACTAGCTCGAAGATTACCGTCGGCGCAGTGGTGATCAGGTCCAGGTCGTATTCGCGCTCGAGGCGCTCCTGGATGATTTCCATGTGCAGCATGCCGAGGAAGCCGCAACGGAAACCGAAGCCCAGGGCGTCGGAGCTTTCCGGGGTGTACTGCAGCGACGAGTCGTTGAGGGTCAGCTTCTGCAGCGCTTCGCGGAAGTCCTCGAAATCGTCGGAGCTGACCGGGAACAGACCGGCGTAAACCTGTGGCTGGATGCGTTTGAAGCCGGGCAGCACTTCAACGTCCGGGGTCGAGGCCAGGGTCAGGGTGTCACCGACCGGGGCACCGTGAATGTCCTTGATGCTGGCGATGATGAAGCCCACTTCGCCGGCTTTCAGGTCAGTGGTGGCGGTGTGCTTCGGGTTGAATACGCCGACGCTGTCGACCAGGTGGATCTTGCCGGTGGACTTGACCAGAATCTTGTCGCCCTTCTTCACCCGGCCGTGACGCACACGCACCAGGGAGACAACGCCCAGGTAGTTGTCGAACCACGAGTCGATGATCAACGCTTGCAGCGGATCTTCGATGTTGCCGGTCGGCGCAGGAATGGTGTGGACCAGACGCTCGAGGACTTCGTCGACACCCAGGCCGGTCTTGGCGCTGCAGGTCACGGCGTCGGTGGCATCGATGCCGATGATCTTCTCGATCTCGTCCTTGACGCGATCGGGATCGGCCTGTGGCAGGTCGATCTTGTTCAGCACCGGCATGACTTCCAGGCCCTGCTCGATCGCGGTGTAGCAGTTGGCCACGGACTGGGCTTCAACGCCCTGACCGGCATCGACCACCAGCAACGCACCTTCACACGCGGCCAGGGAACGGCTGACTTCGTAGGTGAAGTCGACGTGGCCCGGGGTGTCAATGAAGTTCAGCTGGTACTTGATGCCGTCTTTGGCGGTGTAATAAAGGGTGACGCTATGGGCCTTGATGGTGATCCCGCGTTCACGCTCAAGGTCCATGGAATCGAGGACCTGGGCCTCCATTTCACGCTCGGCCAGGCCGCCGCACATCTGGATGAAGCGATCGGCCAGCGTCGACTTGCCATGGTCAATGTGGGCGATGATGGAGAAATTGCGGATATGACTCAAATCACTCACGGATCAACACTCAAAAAGGCTGCAGGCATGGCCCGCCGAAAAATAGCCGGGAATTGTACCTGATAGTCCGCGCAAGCGTCACGTTCGCCTGTCACCCGGATTGCATGCAAAAACGCCCCGCTCTTACGAGCGGGGCGTTTTCAGGGTTCAACGCTGAATGAAAGCTTGTTCATCAGCCCGCTCGTCTGAGCAACCAGACGCCCGCCAGCGCGCAGACAGCGGCCGGTACCAGCACCGCAAACAGCGGCGAGAAACCGAACACCAGGCTCGACGGACCGAGCAGATCCTGGACGATACGGAAGGTGAAGCCCACCAGTACGCCGGTGAAAACTCGCTGACCGAGGGTCACCGATCGCAGCGGACCGAAGATGAAGGAAATCGCCATCAGCACCAGCGCGGCGGTGACCAGCGGCTGCAACACCTTGACCCAAAATGCCAGCCAATAACGGCCGTTGCTCAAGCCTTGCTCGGCCAGATAGTGGATATAACCCCACAGACCGCTGATCGACAGCGATTCCGGCGCCATGACCACGGTGCTGAGCAATTGCGGGCTCAACGCCACGTCCCACTGCTCGCTCGGGGTATTCACGACTTCAGTACTGCGCTCGTGGAACAGCGTGGTGGCAACGTCCGTGAGCTGCCAGTTGGTGCCGTCAAATTCGGCCTTCTTGGCGAAGCTGGAGCTGAGCAGATGGCGCTCTTTGTCGAAGTGGTAGCGGGTCACGCCATACAGCAGGCCGTTCGGTTGCACGGCGTTGATGTGGATGAATTCCTCACCCTGACGGTGCCACATGCCGTGCTTGGCGCTTTGCGCATCGCCACTGCCCTGGGCCAGCGAACGATTGGCCTGCGCCATGCTTTCGGTGGCCGGGGCGACGTATTCGCCGATCAGCACGCCAGCCAGCATCAGCACCAGCATCGGCTTCATGACGGCCCAGACGATGCGGCCGATCGACACGCCAGCGGCGCGCATCACCGTCAGCTCGCTGCTGCTGGCCAGACTGCCGAGGCCGATCAGGCAGCCGATCAGCGCGGCCATTGGCAGCATTTCATAGAGACGGCGCGGCGCGGTCAGCAGCACGAAGCTCAGCACGTCGACCAGCGTGTAGGTATCGCTGACGTCGCCCATTTCGTCGATGAAGGCGAACAGCGTCGCCAGACCGAGAATGATTGCCAGCACGGCGATGATCGCCATGAATACGCTGCTGCCAATGTAGCGGTCGAGTTTAACCACGGGCCACCTCCAGCGCAGCGGAGCGACGGCTGGCCAGTTTCAGGCGCAACGGCTCCCAATACAGCAGGCCGAGGCCAATCAGCAGGAAGATCGCATGCACCCACCACAAGCCGAGCGCCGGCGGGATCTTGCCCTTCTCCAGCGCACCACGGGCGGCAATCAGGATGGTCAGGTAAGCCATATAAAGAAGAATCGCCGGCAGCAGCTTGAGGAAACGCCCCTGACGCGGGTTGACGCGCGACAGCGGCACCGCCATCAGAGTCACGATGAACACCAGCAGCGGCAGCGACAAACGCCATTGCAGTTCGGTTCGGGAACGGATGTCATCGCTGCCCAGCAGCGACGAAGTCGGCATGGCGTCACGGTCGGTGACTTCCTCGCTGACGTCCGGCTTGGGCAGCAGCACGCCGTAGGTTTCGTAGTGAATGGCGCGGTAATCGGCCTGACCCGGGCTGCCGTCATAGCGATAGCCATTGTCGAGGATCAGATAGCGGTTGCCATCAGGGCGGATTTCCTGACGGCCCGATTCGGCCACCAGCACGGAAATGCCGCGATCCTTTTGATCGGCGCCGAGGTTTTTCTGCGAGATGAACACGCTGCCCAGATTGACCCGATCGTCGCTGAGGGTTTCGGTGTAGGTCACCCGAGTACCGTCGCGCAGTGCCTGAAAACGCCCGGGCTCAAGGGTGTCGAACTCGGTCAGCGCATCCTGCTTGTTCAGCAGCAACTGGAACTGGTTGGCACCCTGCGGGGCCAGCCCCAGGCTCAGCCACGCCACCACCAGCGCCACCAGGGTCGCCGGGAACAGGGTCATGCGAAACAGCTTCTGCTGGCTCATGCCGGTGGCCGAGAGCACGGTCATTTCGCTTTCCAGGTACAGGCGACCGTAGGCCAGCAGGATCCCCAGGAACAGGCCCAGCGGCAGAATCAGTTGCAGGAAACCCGGCAGACGAAAGCCCATGATCAGGAACAGCGAGCCCGGATCGAGCTGGCCGGCAGCGGCCTGAGCCAGATATTTGATGAAGCGACCGCTCATGATGATGACCAGCAGCACGGCACTTACGGCGCTGAGGGTCAACAAGACTTCGCGGGACAGATAACGGAAGACGATCAAACCAGACACTCCAGGGTTGTCAGGCTAAGGCGGCCAAACAAGCAAGCACATCGACCGGCCCGCAACGCAGAGCGGTCGAAAAAAGATGCGGCATTATCCTGTGATTGGGGGCGCCTGTCACTGCGCACACTCATCCATCTCTGTAATCCTTTGCTGATCGTACAACCCAGGGGCGTTCTCAATTAGTTTTCACACCGCGCCGAGTCTGCTGTTGTGCAGGGCAAGGCGCGAGAAGCGTGGTTTGGTCATTCCAAATAAGCTTCGAGCAACGCAGCCCTGCACAACAGCAGGCCCGGCCCTTCGGGTTGTGCCTTAAAGCCGGCCAGTCTGCGTTGCAGGCCTTGGAAAGGGAACAACCATTCCCAGCGGCCTGCGCCTTGCCTGGCTGGCTTTAAGGCGACAACGCGGTGTGAAAACCAATTGAGAACGCCCCTAGGGTTGTCAGGCGCGGGGAGCGAGGTTCAAACTGCGGCCCTTGTCGCAGGCTTTGGCCTGCGCCTCTTCTATCTATAAGCAGGCGACTGCGGACAACGTCGAACGCCTGCGTGTTGACCATTCATTCAGGGATCCGGACATGGAACTGGTTGTAAAAAGCGTTAGCCCAGAAACGTTGAAAACCGCCACCCTGGTGGTTGCCGTCGGCGAAGGCCGCAAACTCGGCGTGGCCGCCACCCAGGTCGACGAACTGAGCGGCGGCGCGATCAGCGCAGTCCTCAAGCGTGGCGATATCGCCGGCAAGGTCGGTCAGAGCCTGCTGCTGCACAGCCTGCCGAACCTGAAAGCCGAGCGCGTGTTGCTGGTCGGCGTGGGCAAGGACGAAGAACTGGGCGACCGTCCGTTGCGCAAAATCGCTGCCGGCATCCTCACCACCCTCAAAGGCCTGGGCGGCAGCGACGCCGTGCTGGCGCTGGATGAAATTATCGTTAAAAACCGCGACAGCTACGGCAAGACCCGTCTGCTCGCGGAAACCCTGGTCGACGGCGGCTACATTTTTGACCAGTTCAAAAGCCAGAAAGCCGAACCGCGCGCCCTGAAGAAAATCACCCTGCTGACCATCAAGGCTGCACAGGCCGAAGTACAGCGTGCGGTCAATCATGCTACGGCGATTGCCAACGGCATGGCTTTCACCCGCGATCTGGGCAACCTGCCGCCGAACATCTGCCACCCGACCTTCATGGGCGAACAGGCCAAAAACCTCGGCAAAGAGTTCAAGGATCTGAAAGTCGAAGTGCTCGACGAGAAGAAGATCAAATCCCTCGGCATGGGTTCGTTCTACGCCGTTGGCCAGGGCAGCGCCCAGCCGCCGCGCCTGATCGTCATGCAATACAACGGCGGCAAGAAATCCGAGAAGCCGTACGCGCTGGTCGGTAAAGGCATCACCTTCGACACCGGCGGCATCAGCCTGAAGCCGGGCGCCGGCATGGACGAAATGAAATACGACATGGGCGGCGCCGCCAGCGTGTTCGGCACCCTGCGCGCCGTGCTCGAGCTGAAACTGCCGATCAATCTGGTGTGCATCCTCGCCTGTGCGGAAAACATGCCGAGCGGCAACGCTTCGCGCCCGGGCGACATCGTCACCACCATGAGCGGGCAGACCGTGGAAATCCTCAACACCGACGCCGAAGGCCGTCTGGTGCTGTGCGACGCACTGACCTACGCCGAGCGTTTCAAGCCACAAGCGGTCATCGATATCGCCACCCTGACCGGCGCTTGCGTCGTAGCCTTGGGTGCGCACACCTCGGGCTTGCTGGGCAACAACGACGAACTGATCGGGCAGTTGCTCAGCGCCGGTCAGGCCGCCGACGACCGCGCCTGGCAACTGCCGCTGTTCGATGAGTACCAGGAACAGCTGGACAGCCCGTTCGCCGACATCGCCAACATTGGCGGGCCGAAGGCCGGCACCATCACCGCGGCGTGCTTCCTGTCGCGCTTCACCAAGAACCTCAACTGGGCGCACCTCGACATCGCTGGCACCGCGTGGACCAGCGGCGGCAAGGACAAGGGCGCCACTGGCCGTCCGGTGCCGCTGCTGACTCAATACCTGCTGGATCGCGCCAAAGCCTGAACCCGCTGAAAAGTGGCGTCACTCTCGGGTGACGTCGCTTGCTGCCCTGGACCCGTAATGACCAAAGTCGATTTCTATATCCTGCCCAGCGCCGATCCTTCGGCTCGCCTGGACTTTGCCTGCAAGCTCACCGAGAAAGCCTGGCGCATGGGCCATCGCATCTACCTGCACTGCAGCGATGCCGCTCAGCGCGATGATCTCGATGCGCGCCTGTGGACCTTCAAAGGCGAAAGCTTTGTGCCGCACGGCCCGGCAGACAGCGAACCGGAAGGTTTGATCGTGCTGGGCCTGGGTGACGATTGCGGTCAACATCAGGATCTGCTGGTCAATCTCGACCTGAAAGTCCCGGCGTTCGCCAACAAATTCGCCCGTGTGGCGGAAGTGGTGGTCGAAGACCCGACGATTCGAGCGGCCGCGCGGGAGAGTTTCCGCTTCTACCGCGAACAGGGCTATTCTTTGCAAGACCACCGTTTACAGCGACTCTGAGCACTCCAATGGACACTCCGAAACCGCAACAGAAGTCCGCACACCTGCTGGACGATCTCGAATCGATCCGCCAGTTGCTCGGCGATGACAACCTGCAACCGCCACTGCTGACCGACACGGTCGAGGAAGGCGAACAGGAACAGATTCCGATGCTGTTCGACCCGGTCGGCAACGAGCCGCCCGCCGTCGAGCCGCCTGCCGCGCCAGCCCCAACAGCCACCGCGCAATCGGCTGCACCGGCCGACAAAGGCCCGGACGCCCTGCTGCATCTGGACAGCGAACTGCGCGCCGCCGCGCAATTGATCATGCAAGACGTGATCGACGACTTCGCCCCGCACATCGAAACCGAGATCAAACGCCGTCTCGATGCGCGGATGGAGCGGCTGCTCGCCGCAGCTGCAAGCGGCAAGATTTAAGCTGCAAGCCAAAGCCAAAGCCAAACCCACCGCTATCCTCTTGCAGCTTGTGGCGTGCAGCTTGCAGCTTGTGGCTTGCTGTGGCTTGTAGCTTGCAGCTGCCCCCCCAGCTATACTTGCCGGCTTTTCCTGAATAAATGCCAATAGGGTCCCGCCGCGCATGGATAAGACCTACCAGCCGCACGCCATTGAAACTTCCTGGTACAAGACCTGGGAGTCCGAGAACTACTTCGCCCCGCAAGGCGCGGGCGAGTCCTACACCATCATGATTCCGCCGCCGAACGTCACCGGCAGCCTGCACATGGGTCACGGTTTCAACAACGCGATCATGGACGCACTGATCCGTTTCCGTCGCATGCAGGGTCGCGACACCCTGTGGCAGCCGGGCACCGACCACGCCGGTATCGCCACACAAATGCTGGTGGAGCGTCAACTGGAAGCCCAGGGCCAGAATCGTCACGATCTGGGTCGCGAAAAATTCCTCGAGAAAGTCTGGGAGTGGAAGGAGCAGTCGGGCGGCAACATCAGCCGGCAGATCCGTCGCCTCGGCTCGTCCGTCGACTGGAGCCGTGAGCGCTTCACCATGGACGACGGCCTTTCGGAAGCGGTCAAGGAAGCTTTTGTGCGCCTGCACGAAGACGGCCTGATCTACCGCGGCAAGCGCCTGGTCAACTGGGACACCAAACTGCACACGGCGATTTCCGACCTCGAAGTGGAAAACCACGAAGAGAAAGGTTTTCTGTGGAATCTGAAATATCCATTGGCCGACGGCGTAACAACCACCGAAGGCAATGACTTCCTGATCGTCGCGACCACCCGTCCGGAAACCATGCTCGGCGACTCCGCCGTCGCGGTTAACCCGAACGATGAGCGCTACAAAGCCCTGATCGGCAAGTTCGTCGAGCTGCCGTTGGTTGGCCGCCGTATCCCGATCATCGCCGACGATTATTGCGACCCTGAATTCGGCACCGGTTGCGTGAAAATCACCCCGGCCCACGATTTCAACGACTATGAAGTCGGCAAGCGCCACAACCTGCCGCTGCTGAACATCTTCGACAAGAACGCCAACGTGCTGCCGGCCGCACAGGTGTTCAACCTCGATGGCACGCTGAACGAGAGCATCGACGGCAAGATTCCCGCCGAGTTCGCTGGCCTGGAGCGCTTCGAAGCGCGCAAGCAGATCGTCGCTGCATTCGATGCCGCCGGCCTGCTGGTGAGCGTCAACGATCACAACCTGAAAACGCCGAAAGGCGACCGCTCCGGCACCGTCATCGAGCCATGGCTGACCGATCAGTGGTACGTGTCGACCAAGCCTCTGGCCGAACCGGCCATCGCTGCCGTTGAAGACGGCCGCATTCAGTTCGTGCCCAAGCAGTACGAAAACATGTACTTCTCGTGGATGCGCGACATCCAGGACTGGTGCATCAGCCGTCAGTTGTGGTGGGGCCACCGGATTCCGGCCTGGTACGACGAGTCGGGCAAGGTCTACGTCGGTCGCGACGAAGCCGAAGTGCGCGCCAAGCATAACCTCGGCCCCGACGTTGCGCTGCAACAGGACAACGACGTTCTCGACACCTGGTTCAGTTCCGGCCTGTGGACCTTCTCCACCCTGGGCTGGCCTGAGCAGACCGAGTTCCTGAAGAAATTCCACTCCACCGACGTGCTGGTCACCGGTTTCGACATCATCTTCTTCTGGGTTGCCCGGATGATCATGATGACCATGCACCTGATGAAGAACGAAGACGGCACGCCGCAGGTTCCGTTCAAGACTGTGTACGTACACGGTCTGGTGCGCGACGGCCAGGGCCAGAAGATGTCCAAGTCCAAGGGCAACGTTCTGGACCCGCTGGACATCATCGACGGCATCGACCTGGAAACCCTGGTGCAGAAACGCACCTCGGGCCTGATGCAGCCGAAACTGGCGAAGAAGATCGAGAAAGCCACCCGCGAAGAATTCGCCGATGGCATCGCCAGTTATGGCACCGACGCCCTGCGCTTCACCTTCTGCTCGCTGGCCTCCACCGGTCGCGACATCAAGTTCGACATGGGCCGCGTCGAAGGCTATCGCAACTTCTGCAACAAGATCTGGAACGCCGCACGTTATGTGCTGGACAAGGGCGAAGACTGCGGCCAGAACGGCGAAGCCTACGAGCTGTCGCTGGCTGATCGCTGGATCATCTCGCAACTGCAACGCACCGAAGCCGAAGTGACCCGTCAGCTCGATCAGTTCCGTTTCGACCTCGCCGCGCAGGCGCTGTACGAGTTCATCTGGAACCAGTACTGCGACTGGTATCTGGAACTGTCCAAGCCAGTGCTGTGGGACGAGAACGCGCCGGTCGAGCGTCAGCGCGGCACTCGCCGCACGCTGGTTCGCGTGCTGGAAGTGGCGCTGCGCCTGGCGCATCCGTTCATGCCGTTCATCACTGAAGAAATCTGGCAGCGCATCGCGCCGCTGGCCGGTATTCAGGGCAAGACGATCATGCTGCAACCTTGGCCAGTGGCCAATGAAGAGCGTATCGATCCGGCCGCCGAAGACGACATCGAATGGCTCAAGGAACTGATGCTCGGCACGCGCAACATCCGTGGCGAAATGAACATCGGCCCGGGCAAGCCGCTGCCGATCTTCCTGAAGAACGTCAGCGCTGAAGACCAGCGTCGTCTGAGCGAGAACGAAGCGCTGCTGAAGAAACTGGCGCGTCTGGAATCGATCACCGTACTCGCCGCCGGCGAAGAAGCACCGCTGTCCGCCACCGCACTGGTCGGCGAGATGGAAGTATTGGTGCCGATGGCCGGTCTGATCGACAAGGCAGCGGAACTGGCGCGTCTGGACAAGGAAATCCTGCGTCTGCAGGGCGAAGTCCAGCGCGTCGGCGGCAAGCTGGCCAACGCCGGGTTCGTCGACAAGGCCCCGGCCGAAGTCATCGACAAGGAACGCGCCAAACTGGCCGAGGCCGAACAGGCCCTGGGCAAGCTGGCCGAGCAGCATGCGCGGATTGCCAGCCTGTAACGGCAGATCGCAGTGAAAAAGGGAGGCCACAATGGCCTCCCTTTTTTTTATTCCCAAACACCACAGATCCCCTGTAGGAGCGAGCCTGCTCGCGAAAGCGGTGTGTCAGTTGCCATCATTCGGGACTGACACACCGCTATCGCGAGCAGGCTCGCTCCCACAGTTTGAACGGTGTGGCCTTTAGATGTGGGACAATACCCGCCACTTTCAGCCATACCCGAATCGACCACGCCCATGACCGCCCCCCGCACACCCAAACCTGCGCGCAAGAAGCCTGATTCCGCGACCTCGCCCAAGGCCGTCGAGCCGCGTGAAAAGGCCAGCCTGCATCCGCGCAATCGCCATCAGGGTCGTTACGACTTCCCGGCGCTGATCAAGACCACGCCGGAACTGGCGAAGTTTGTGATCACCAACCCGTACGGCAAGGAAAGCATCGACTTCGCCAGCCCCGACGCGGTGCGCGTGTTCAACCGGGCGCTGCTCAAATCGTTTTACGGCATTCAGCATTGGGACATCCCGGCCGACTACCTCTGCCCGCCGGTGCCGGGCCGCGCCGATTACGTGCATTTTCTCGCCGATTTGCTGGCAAGCATGAACGACGGCAAAGTCCCGCGCGGCGCGATCGTCAACGTGCTGGACATCGGCATGGGCGCCAACTGCGTGTACCCGCTGATCGGCAACAGTGAGTACCGCTGGCACTTCCTTGGCTCGGAGATTGACCCGACTGCCGTGGCGGCCGCCCGCGCCATCGTGCAGTCCAACGACCTGAGCAAGGTCATCAAGCTGCGCCAGCAGGAGAACCGCAAACACATCCTCATCGGCTTGCTGGAACCGGGCGAGCGTTTCGACCTGACCATGTGCAACCCGCCGTTCCACGCCTCGATGGACGAAGCGACCAAAGGCAGCGAGCGCAAATGGCGCGCATTGGGCAAAGCCGATCCGAAACGCAAACTGCCGGTGCTGAATTTCGGCGGCCAATCGGCGGAACTGTGGTGTGAAGGCGGTGAAGCGCGCTTTGTGACGCAACTGATTGCCGAAAGCGCCAACTTCCAGCACAAGGTGCTGTGGTTCAGCACGCTGGTTTCAAAAGCATCGAACCTGCCAGCCATCGAAACCGCGCTGAAGAAAGCGGGTGTGCTGGAAAGCCAGGTGGTGGAGATGTCCCAGGGGCAGAAGCAGAGCCGCTTCGTGGCCTGGACGTTCCAGACCAAGTCCGAGCAGCAGATCTGGCGGCGTGAGCGCTGGACCCGCTGACACACAGCAAATCCCCTGTAGGAGCGAGCCTGCTCGCGATAGCGCTGTAGCAGTCGACATTCAACGTGACTGATCCACCGCATTCGCGAGCAGGCTCGCTCCCACAATGCTGCTCAGCGCAGCATCAAATCACAGACACAAAAAAACCGTGCCCGGATCGCTCCGGAGCACGGTTTTTTTATCGCTGCGTCTTACTTGTTCACAGCGTCGGTCAGGCCTTTGGCCACAACCAGCTTGATCACTTTCTTTGCAGGGATTTCGATGGCAGCGCCAGTCGATGGGTTACGGCCGGTGCGGGCAGGACGCTCGGTCACTTTCAGCTTGCCGATACCTGGCAAGGTGATTTCGCCGCCATTTTCCAGCTGATCGGCAACGATTTGGCCCAGTTGGTCCAGAGCGTTACGCGCGGTGGTTTTCGGCGCGTCGATAGCTTCAGCAATGTCGGCGATCAGTTGGTCTTTAGTAAGAGCCATGTAGTGTTCCTTCCCTATCAAATTCATATGGATTGCAGAGTGCAGTGTCAGCCATCGAGCCCGATCTTCTGGATCTGGCACCCTCGGCGATAACCACGACGAGTCGGGTTATAGATGCCGAAATCAGGGTTTGGTTCGACCTGACAAATGCTGAATGCACGCTTAACGCAGTGACTTCGCGTAAGACCGGGCAAAACTAGCACAGCGACAAGGAAATATCCGCCTCTAGCTACCCATTTGGTCAGCTTTATTGCTCTAAACCGCTAAAAAACCGCATAAGGCCGGGCACGCGCCCCGGTTTTGCCCTGCAACCCGCGCCAAAACCAGTGGTTGCGGTACACTGGGCGCTTTTTCGGGGGAGCCTGCCCTCCTCCCTTCCAACAGCCGAGAAGCCCATGCCGATCCGTCATTGCATCGTCCACCTGATCGACAAAAAACCCGACGGCACGCCCGCAGTTCTGCACGCCCGTGACACCGAACTGGCCGAGTCCGCAGCCATCGAAAACATGCTCGCCGACCTCAACGAAAGCTATAACGCCAAACAGGGCAAAGCCTGGGGTCTGTTCCATCCGGAGTCCGGCGCGTTCCCTTTCAGCGGCTGGTTGAAGGAGTACATGGACGGCGGCAAGGACTTCACGGCCTTCAGCAAAGTTGCGGTCGAGCATCTGCAAAAACTGATGGAAGAATCCAACCTGTCAGTCGGCGGCCACGTGCTGTTCGCCCACTATCAGCAAGGCATGACCGATTACTTGGCGATCGCCTTGTTGCACCACAGCGAAGGCGTGGCGGTGACCGACGAGCTGGACGTGACCCCGTCGCGTCACCTCGACCTCGGCCAGTTGCACCTGGCGGCGCGGATCAACGTCTCGGAGTGGCAGAACAACAAGCAGTCCAAGCAGTACATCTCGTTCATCAAGGGCAAGAACGGCAAGAAGGTCTCGGAATATTTCCGCGACTTCATCGGCTGTCAGGAAGGCGTCGACGGCCCGGGCGAAACCCGCACGCTGCTCAAGGCGTTCAGTGACTTCGTCGAGAGCGAAGACCTGCCGGAAGACTCCGCGCGCGAGAAAACCAAGACCCTGGTCGATTACGCCAGCAGCCAGGCCAAACTCGGCGAACCGATGGGTCTGGAAGAGCTGTCGGAGCTGATCGATGAAGAACGCCCGAAAGCCTTCTACGATCACATCCGCAACAAGGACTACGGCCTGTCGCCAGAGATTCCGGCGGACAAGCGCACCCTCAATCAATTCCGCCGTTTCACCGGCCGTGCCGAAGGCTTGTCGATCAGCTTCGAAGCACACCTGCTGGGCTCGAAGATTGAATACGACGAAGAGAACGGCACCCTGATCATCAAAGGTCTGCCGACTTCGTTGACTGATCAGTTGAAGCGGCGCAACTGATGCTCGGCAAAGTGCTGAAGAAGGTGGCGCTGGTTCTGCTGGTGGTCGTGGTCTATCAGAACTGGGGCAAGATCGAGCGGGTGGTCAATCCCTCGCAGATGGTTGCCGAGCAAACGCGCGCGCAGGCCAACGTCGTGCTCTACGCCACCGACTGGTGCGGCTACTGCAAGCAGACCAAACGCTTCCTCGACAGCAAGGGCATCCCGTTCAAGGAATTTGATATCGAGAAGGATGCCGAGGCGCGCAAGGCGTACGAGGCATTGGGTGGACGCGGGATTCCACTGATCGATGTGAACGGCACGTTGATTCGGGGGTTTGACCCGGACGAAATCCTCGCTGCCCTGAAATAACCCATTGTGGGAGCGAGCCTGCTCGCGAAGGCGTCTGTTCAGACGAAATCTTCGTTGACTGACACACCGCCTTCGCGAGCAGGCTCGCTCCCACAGGTATAGCTGGCGATTCCAGAGATCAGCGTGCTTCGATGCGGAAACCGAAGCGCGGGAAGTGCACATGCACCACACCGCCGCGCTCGTCTTCGCGGCGGATGATCAATTCCTCGCGACCGGCAAACAGCAACTCGCCGACCACCGGATCGACGCCATAGTCGATGGCGGCAATCGCCACTTGCTGCCCGGCCGTAAAGCCATTCGGATCAACAAACTGCTCATCCGGCAGTGCCGCCGGCGTAGCGCTACGCGCAACTTCCAGCGCCTCGGCGGAGGACATCTCGCTCGCCGCGCCATGACCAAAGCCCAGCACGCGCCCCAGCCACGCGACGACAGCCGGATACTCATCGACTAGCGGTGCGGTCACGTGAGTGGCCTTGAGGAACCACAGCGGATGCGCCATGGCGAAGTCGGCAATCGATGGTTCGCCGAACAGGAAGTCGCCCTGCTCGCGCTGCAACTGCTGCTGCAGACGCGCCATGATCGTCGGCCATTGATGCTTGGCCTGTTCTGCAGACAAACGCGTGGCGCTGCCACCACTGAACAGACCCGCGCGGTCGGCAATAAACGCCTTGATCGCTTCCGGCGGCAACTTGGCGAAACGCACCGCCACCGACTCCGGCTGGAACACCAGACTCACCGCATGTTGAAACACCACCGAATCGGCCCATGTGGCAAAACTGGCGGCTGTGAATTCCTGGCCCTCGGGGAAGAACGCCGGCAAAGCCTTCTCTTGCTCCAGACGACGCGCGATCAGCGAAGTGTCGCAATAGATGTCAGCACCAATCTGCAGCACCGGGGTCTTGCGGTAGCCACCGGTCAGGGCGGTCAGATCCGGTTTCGGCATCACCGGCGAGATATGCACCGAGCGCCACGACAAGCCTTTGAAACCCAGCAGCAGGCGGGCCTTCTCGGCAAATGGAGAGGTCGGGTAATGATGCAGAATCAACTCGGACATGCTCGGCTCCGCCGCTCAGATAATGAGCCCGCAGCTTAACGCGCATTTGATTAGCAGCCTACAGATCCGCCTGATGGGAACCTATCAGTCAGATTGATAAGACGCGACCAGGCATTCCTTGGCGCTCTTGCGCAGCTTTTTGATCAGCCGCTCCTGGCGCAACGCATCGCTTTTGTCGCGACACCGTTCGGTATAGACCAGCGCCATCGCCGGGCTGGAAAGAAAGAACCGCGCGCCCTTGCCGCTTTGGTGCTTGGCAAAACGGCGCACGGGATCATCGCTGATCCCGCAATACAACGAGCCATTGGCGGCGCGAACGAGGTAGACGAACCAGGATTTGCTCACCGGCTCGGCAACAACGACAGAATTTTCGCTAAGGCTGGTCACTTCGGGATCAAGGCGTGTAGGAAAACAGGTGGCGATCTTATCAGCGACCGGCCTGAAATGCCTTCAGTCCCTTGCGCGCCTGCGCGCGGACGGCATTGCGCACCAGCGGCGTCCAGCCCAGAAGCAAGCCTTTGAAGCCCAACGCCTGACGCGACCAGCGCCACAGGTCGAAATGATCATGGTGCTCGCAGATCTTGCCGTCGCGAAAGACGAAACGCGCCTGGATATCGTTGATCACGATATTGCCGGTCTGGCTGAACAGGTAGGTGGCGACCCAATGCGCGCCACCCGTACGCTCGTCGGCGCGGATGTTGTCGAAGGTCAGCGAGAAATCCTTGGCGCGGGTGGTGAGCATGCGCCACATATCGCCGGCATCGCGACCGCGCAATTCGCCGAAGGCCGGATCGCTGAAGACCACGTCATCGGTGTAGCAGGCGGCCATGGCTTCGGCGTCGAGGCGCTGGAAGGCCTGGTAGAAACGGGTGATCAGGGCGCTGTGGGCTTCGCTCAAGACAATCTCCAAAGAAAGAGGTACAGATTGCCAGCACGATAATCCGCCGAGCGCGGAAACACTATCGGCATTCGCACACCGAATACCTGCAGCACGCAAAACCTGTAGGAGTGAGCCTGCTCGCGATAGCGTCCTTCCAGTCAACGTTGCGCTGACTGAACCACCGCTATCGCGAGCAGGCTCACTCCTACAGTTTGAATCGCGTCAGATCCTTTCGCTTTGCACCTGCACATACAGCGCACGCCCGGCACCGAGGCCGGCAATGATCGCTCCGGTACCAATGATGCCGAAAATCCAGCCCACGGCATTCCAGCCACCCGTCCAGTCATGCACCACGCCGACCGCGAACGGCCCCATCGAGGCCAACGTATAACCGAAGCCCTGAGACATGCTCGACAGGTTCGCCGCGACATGGGAATCGCGCGAGCGCAGCACAATCAGCGTCAGCGCCAGGCTGAATGTGCCGCCCTGCCCCAGGCCGAGCAGGATCGCCCAGCCCCACAGACCTTCGATTGGTGCATACAGGCAACCGAACAGACCGCCAAGGGTCAGCGCCATCACTACGACGATGGCCAGACGCTGATCCTTGCCGCGCGTCGCCAGCCATGGCGCGGCCAGCGAGCTGGCCAGTTGAATGATTACTGAGCCGGACAGCACCAGACCGGCCTGGGTTGGCGTCAGCCCGCGACCGATAAGGATCGACGGCAACCAGCCGAATACGATGTAGGCCAGCGATGATTGCAGGCCCATGTACAAGGTGACTTGCCAGGCCAGCGGGTCACGTAACAGCCCGCGCACCCTATAAGCGACGTTGTGCACGCCATGCTTCGAGCCGACTTGCGGCAGCCAGAACACCGCGGCCAGCAGCGCCGGGATCACCCAGAAACCCAGCCCCATCGCCCAGCTGTTGCCGAAGTGCTCACTCAACGGCACGGTCGAACCCGCCGCCATCGCCGCGCCCAGACACAGGGCCATGGTGTAGACGCCGGTCATGGTTCCGGCGTGCTTGGCAAAGTCGCGCTTGACGATGCCGGGCAGCAGAACGCCGACAATGCCAATGCTCGCGCCACCGAGGACGCTGCCGGCGAACAGGCCAATCTCACCAAAATTGCTGCGCAGGATAATCCCGCCAGCCAGCGTCAGCAGAATCCCCAGCACCACCCGCTCAGCACCGAAACGCCGCGCCAGAATCGGCGCAAGCGGCGCGAACAAGCCCAGGCACAGCACCGGCAACGTCGTCAGCAAACCCGCCTGCGCCGCCGACAATCCAAGGCTTCTGGAAACCTCGCTGAGCAGCGGCGCCATGCTCGACAGTGCCGGGCGCAGGTTAAGCGCTACCAGAATCAACCCAAGCAGCAACAGCCACGGACGCTTCACCAGCGGATGGCTTTGCTGCACTTGCTCGTCGTCGGCCTCGGCATCGATCAGCAACTCTTCCAGTTCTGGCGTGCGTTTGTTCGCTGTGGCTATCTCGCTGCGGGACATGGTTTTCTCGGTTTCAGGGTTCATTGATCAACTGCCTCGACAAGGCTTTGGCCCGCTCCGGGTCGCGTTGTTCGACCGCATCGAGCAAGTCGATGTGCAGATCGAACACTTCCTGACGGCGCGGGACGATGTTCAGGGTCTGGCGCAATTGCGCGCCGACGATGCTGGAGAAATAGCGATACAGCTCGCTGAGGGTCGGATTGTGCGCAGCGTCGACAAGACGCCGGTGAAACACCAGATCGCAGCCGATGTAGGTGTCGAGGTCACCGTGGTAATGGCTGCCGCTGGTGCCGAGCGCCTCGCGCAGTGCCGCCAGATCCTCGTCGGTACGGCGCAACGCGGCCAGGCCGATGGCCTCGACTTCGAGGATGTGCCGGGTTTCCCGCGCCTGATCCAGCGAACACCGCGACAGCGCCTTCAGCGTGTCGAGCGGATCGACCACTGCGCGCAAATAACTGCCGTCGCCCTGACGGATTTCGATCAGCCCGGAAAACGCCAGCACACGCATGGCCTCGCGCACCGTGTTGCGGCTGATGCCCAGCTCGGCGCACAGCTCAGGCTCGGTCGGCAAGCGCTCGCCGACCTGCCATGCGCCGCTGTTGATGCGCTGGCGTAACTGATCCAGCGCCTGATCGACCAGCGACCGTTTGATGAGTGGAGAAATGTCTGACATAGGTCTCGTCCTTTCATCCAATCATAGGATGAATTTTCCGACATGTTAGTCAGACCCATGTAGGACGGCAACCACCTAGGGTCAATCGAGACACATGGAGCGGCATTTTCGATTGGTCAAAATTACCCTTTAAGGGTAATTTCAGGGACAGGGTTTTGGCTTCTTATGGAAAAGAACACACCCCATTACGACTTGGCGGTGATCAAGGCGGATGTCAGGAGGCTAGGCTGGAGGGCGTTCACGCACACTGCCAGAAGAAGCGGATCTGAGCTGGAGCTGACGCTCGCAGACATGCAGGAAGTGGTTTTCAGGCTGCAGCGCAGCATGCTCTACAAGTCGATGACGACCTATGACAACCACCGTATTTGGCAGGATGTCTATCACATCAATTCACATGGTCTGGAGATTTACATAAAGGTGTCATATCACTACGACAAGCGCCCACCTGTGATCTCTTTCAAGGAGAACAACTCATGAGTACGCAACAGTGTTTCAGTTGTGGTGCCGCTGAAGGCATGGTGCATTTCGACGGCCGAGGCGAAACCGTGAGCGTCAAAGGGATGGAGCGCCGGATTGACAACCTGTCGGGGTGGGAATGTCAGAAGTGCGGAGAAATCGAGCTCGATGAATTGTGCGGGCAACGTTATTCAGATGCATGCGATGAACTCGTTATCGCCAGCAGGAAAATGGTCGGCAACGAGATGAGAAGAATTCGCCGCAAATTACATCTGACGCAAAAAGAGACGGTGCAAATACTATCCGGGGGCGGGCATAACGCATTCTCTCGCTACGAACGCGGCGAAATATTGCCGCCCAAGGCACTCATACTGTTGATGCGTTTATTGGATCGTTACCCGTATTTGCTAACCGATGCGAAGACTCTCGGCGAAGGTGCAGATTTAAGAGGTTTCGAGCACATCGTCCACAAAGAACATGAATCCCTTTCGGTTCCCTGACCCCCAAAAAAACAACCCGGCACATGGCCGGGTTGGTTTTACGCAACAACCATCAATGCAGAATCTGACTCAGGAACAACTTCGTCCGCTCATTCTGCGGATTGTCAAAGAAGTCGTTCGGCGCCGCCTGCTCAACGATCTCGCCCTTGTCCATGAAGATCACGCGGTTCGCCACGGTGCGGGCGAAGCCCATTTCGTGGGTCACGCAGAGCATGGTCATGCCGTCTTCCGCGAGGCCGATCATGGTGTCGAGCACTTCCTTCACCATCTCTGGATCGAGCGCTGAAGTCGGTTCATCGAACAGCATGATTTTCGGTTTCATGCACAACGCGCGGGCGATCGCCACACGTTGTTGCTGACCACCGGACAGTTGTCCCGGGTACTTGTGCGCCTGCTCCGGAATGCGTACGCGCTCCAGATAATGCATGGCGATTTCCTCGGCCTTGCGCTTGGGCATCTTGCGTACCCACATTGGCGCCAGGGTGCAGTTCTGCAGAATGGTCAGGTGCGGGAACAGGTTGAAGTGCTGGAACACCATGCCGACTTCGCGGCGGATCGCTTCGATCTGCTTGAGGTCATTGGTCAGTTCCACGCCATCGACAACGATGCGGCCCTGCTGGTGTTCTTCCAGGCGGTTGAGGCAACGAATCGTCGTCGATTTGCCCGAGCCCGACGGCCCGCACAGGACGATACGCTCGCCCTGCTTGACGTTGAGGTTGATGTCTTTCAATACGTGGAACTGGCCGTACCACTTGTTGACGCCCTGCATCTGGATGATGCCTTCAGGGCCCACAGGCTTTTTGATTGCTTCGCTCATTTACAGAGAACTCCTAACGCTTGTGGCCAGTGTCGAGCTTGCGTTCCAGATGCATGGAATAGCGCGACATACCAAAACAGAAAATCCAGAACACCAGGGCGGCGAACACGTAGCCTTCGGTGGCCATGCCCAGCCATTTCGGATCGGCCGCGGCTTGCTTGACGCTGTTGAGCAGGTCGAAGAGGCCGATGATGATCACAAGGCTAGTGTCCTTGAACAGCGCAATGAACGTGTTGACGATGCCGGGAATTACCAGTTTCAGGGCTTGCGGCAAAATCACCAGGCCCATCGAGCGCCAGTAACCGAGGCCCATTGCCGCTGCGGCTTCGTATTGGCCTTTAGGAATTGCTTGCAGACCGCCACGCACCACTTCGGCCACATAGGCCGACTGGAACAGGATCACGCCGATCAGCGCCCGCAGCAGTTTGTCGAAGTTCATGCCTTCAGGCAGGAACAGCGGCAGCATCACCGAGGACATGAACAGCACAGTGATCAACGGCACGCCGCGCCAGAACTCGATGAAGGTCACACAGACCACACGAATCGCCGGCATGTTCGAGCGCCGCCCCAGCGCCAGCACGATGCCCAGCGGCAAGGCACCAGCGATACCCACGGTGGCGATCACCAAGGTCAGCATCAGGCCGCCCCATTGGCTGGTCGCCACATTGGTCAGACCGAAACCGCCGTGCAACAGGATGAAGGCAATGATCGGATACAGCACCAGAAAGCTCAGCCCGTAGATCGCTTTACGCGGTACACGGGAGATGAACAAAGGCGCCGCGCCGATCACCGCCAGCCACACAGTCAGGTCCACGCGCCAGCGCAACTCCGTCGGGTAGTAGCCGTACATGAACTGGCCGAAACGCTGCTGAATGAACACCCAGCAGGCGCCGTCCTTGGTGCAATCGGCGCGAGTAGTGCCGACCCAGTTGGCATCGACGATGGCCCAGCTGAGGATCGGCGGCACGACCAGGTAAATCAGGTAGAACGCAAACAGCGTCAGCAGGGTGTTGAGCCAACTGGAGAACATGTTCGCGCGCATCCACGCCACCACGCCGATGCTGCTGTTCGGTGGAGGCATGTCGGGTTTGAAAGTATGAGTACTCATGCGCTTTTCCTTACCGCTCGATCAGCGCAATGCGCTTGTTGTACCAGTTCATCAGCAAGGAAATGCTGATACTGATCGCCAGGTAGACGCTCATGGTGATGGCAATCACTTCGATGGCCTGCCCGGTCTGGTTGAGCACGGTGCCAGCGAACAGCGAAACCATTTCCGGGTAACCGATACCGGCCGCCAGCGAAGAGTTTTTCGCCAGGTTCAGGTATTGGCTGGTCAGCGGCGGAATGATCACGCGCAGCGCTTGCGGGATGATCACCTTGCGCAGGGTCGGGCCGTTGCGCAGGCCGAGCGAACGCGCCGCTTCAGTCTGGCCATGGCTGACCGACTTGATCCCGGACCGCACGATTTCCGCAATAAACGCTGCGGTATACACGGTCAGGGCCAGGGTCAACGCCAGCAGTTCCGGGATCAACACCCAGCCGCCGACAAAGTTGAAGCCCTTGAGCTCAGGCATTTCCCAATGCAGCGGAGCGCCGAAGATCAGTGCGCACAGGGTCGGGATCACCAGCAGGATCGCCAGGCCGGCCCAGAACTTGTGGAATGGCACACCGGTGTCTTCGAAGCGCTTGTTGGCCCAGCGGGTCATCAGCACGATGCCGACAATCGCCACCACGATGCTGATCACGAAGGCCCAGAAGCCATCGGCAGCCAGTGCGGCCGGCATGTTCAGGCCACGGCTGCTGACGAAGAAGGTGTCGCCGAAGTTGTGGCTGTTGCGCGGCCCCGGCATGGTCAGGAACACCGCGAAGTACCAGAACAGGATTTGCAGCAGCGGTGGAATGTTGCGGAACACTTCCACATACACCGTCGCCAGTTTGGCGATGATCCAGTTCTGCGACAGCCGTGCCACGCCGATGATGAACCCGAGAATCGTCGCCAGAACGACACCGATCACGGTCACCAGCAAGGTGTTGAGAAGACCGATGACAAAGACGCGGGCATAGCTGTCCGCTTCGGTGTAGTCGATCAGGTGTTGAGCGATGCCGAACCCGGCACTGCGCTCCAGAAAGCCGAAACCGGACGTAATGCCCCGGTGCTGAAGGTTGGTTTGCGTGTTGTCGAACAGGTACCAGCCAAGCGAGACCACCGCCACAACGGTGATGATCTGGAATAGCCACGCACGCACTCGTGGATCGCTGAGGCTGAACCTCTGCTTTGGTGCGCCGATAGAATTTTGCATGAAGTGCCCCGCAAGAAATGGAACAAGAACATCACCCGGCGGTTGGCCCGCCGGGTGATAGAACCATTAGCGCACTGGTGGTGCGTACTGAATGCCGCCGTTGTTCCACAGGGCGTTCAAGCCGCGGTCGATTTCCAGCGGAGTGCTCTTGCCGAGGTTTTTCTCGAAGATTTCGCCGTAGTTGCCGACTTGTTTGACGATCTGTACTACCCAGTCCTTCGGCAGTTTCAAGTCTTTGCCGTACTCGCCGTCAGCACCGAGCATACGGGCCACGTCCGGGTTCTTGGTCGACTTGGCTTCTGCTTCGACGTTCTTCGAAGTGATGCCGGCTTCTTCAGCGTTGAGCAGCGCGTAGCCGACCCAACGGACGATGGCCAGCCACTCGTCGTCGCCGTTACGCACGACCGGGCCCAGCGGTTCTTTGGAAATGGTTTCCGGCAGAACCACGTAGTCTTTCGGCGAGGCCAGCTTGCTGCGCTGGGCGAACAGCTGCGACTTGTCGGAGGTCAGCACGTCGCAACGACCGGATTCCAGCGACTTGGCGCTTTCATCGGAGGTGTCGAAGGTGATCGGGGTGTATTTCAGACCGTTGCCACGGAAGTAGTCGGAAACGTTCAGCTCGGTGGTGGTACCGGCCTGGATGCAGATGGTTGCACCGTCCAGCTCTTTGGCACTTTTCACGCCCAGCTTGTTGTTCACCAGAAAGCCGATGCCGTCGTAGTAGGTGATGAAGCCCGGGAATTTCAGGCCCATGCCCGCGTCACGCGAACTGGTCATGGTGGTGTTGCGCGACAGGATGTCGATCTCGCCCGATTGCAGCGCGGTGAAGCGCTCCTTGGCGTTCAACTGACTGAACTTGACCTTGTTCGCGTCACCGAAAACGGCGGCGGCCACAGCGCGGCAGACGTCAGCGTCGATGCCGAGGATCTTGCCGGTTGCATCCGGTACCGAGAAGCCTGGCAGACCGTCGCTCACGCCACACTGCACGAAACCTTTCTTTTGTACCGCATCCAGGGTTGCACCCGCCTGAGCGAACCCGCTGACGCCGAGTACTGCTGCAGCAGTCACGACCGCCAGAGTGGATTTCAACATCTTCATTCAAACCTCCAGTTTTGCTCTTGTTGTGTCGGAGCTTGAGTCCAGTCGCACCCTTTTGAGGCGTTGTTGACCCGTGTTGGCTTTTTTTGGGGTCAACCGACGTAAGACCTTCGCTATGAGTCTAGTAGGAGAAAATCCACATCATGGACCACTCACTTCTCACCAATCGGCCGAACGGGCTGTAGCCCTTTCACGTTCGCTAAGCCCGTAGCGGCCATTGGCGAACATCCATCACCGGATTCGTTGCTATCCCATCGCCAGTCGTACACTGATAGTGTTACCGCCAGGCGTAGGACGCTTCGTACAGAAACCTGCATAGCAAACGCCGTACCACACCGCTTGCCAAAGTGATTGCGCGACACGTCAATAGCAAAACTTGTAACCTTGCGACATCTTCTTAACGGATCAACCGGGCGCGCACTTCAATCACGCACTCAATGAGAGCGCCCGCACATTTTTGGAGCAAACATGACCGAGCCCTTGATTCTTCAGCCTGTTAAGCCCGCAGACGCCTGCGTGATCTGGCTGCACGGCCTCGGCGCCGACCGCTACGACTTCCTGCCGGTGGCCGAGGCGCTGCAGGAAAGTCTGCTGAGCACCCGTTTTGTGCTGCCACAGGCGCCAACCCTTCCTGTGACGATAAATGGCGGATATGCCATGCCCAGCTGGTACGACATCAAGGCCATGAGCCCGGCCCGGGCGATTGACCGGGACCAGCTGGAAGCGTCGGCGGATCGCATCATTGAATTGATCAAAACCGAGCGCGCCAGCGGAATAGACGCCTCGCGGATTTTTCTCGCCGGTTTTTCCCAAGGCGGCGCCGTGGTGCTGCACACCGCTTTTGTGAAATGGCAGGGACCCTTGGGTGGGGTTCTGGCGCTGTCGACCTACGCGCCGACGTTCAGCGATGAACTTGAGTTATCCGCCAGCCAACAACGGATTCCGGCGCTGTGCCTGCACGGCCAGTACGATGGCGTAGTGCAGAACTCGATGGGCCGCAGCGCTTATGAGCATTTACTCAAGCATGGTGTCACCGTGACATGGCAGGAATACCCAATGGAGCACGAAGTGTTACCCGAAGAAATTCGCGACATCGGCGTCTGGTTGAGCGAACGCCTGCGCTAAGCGTCGGCTTTAATCGCCGCCTTTGATCCTCCCCCTACGCCGCGCCCGTTTCTTGCATTACACTGGCCGGCGTACATTCCTTAACCAATTGATGAGATGACCGTGCTCAAAGCACTCAAGAAGATGTTCGGTAAAAGCGAGGCTGAGCAGCTCGCGCCAGTTCCCAGTGCGCCGTCGCACGCCGCCGGTCATCGCAACGATGCGCCGCAGGCCGACCGCCCCGCTCCCGTAGCGTCCCCGAAGCCAGAACCGAAACAACCGCCGCAACCCGCCACGGCCGCACCAATTGCCGCCGAGTCTGCCCGCAGCGAAGCGCCGAAACCGGCCAGACCGCGCCGCGAACCGAAGCCCAAGGCCCCGGTGATTCCATGGAAACTCGAAGACTTCGTCGTCGAGCCCCAGGAAGGCAAAACCCGCTTCCACGACTTCAAGCTCTCACCAGAACTGATGCACGCCATCCAGGATCTGGGCTTTCCGTATTGCACACCGATCCAGGCGCAGGTGCTCGGTTACACCCTCGCCGGCAAAGACGCCATCGGCCGCGCACAGACCGGCACCGGCAAGACCGCCGCGTTTCTGATCTCGATCATTACCCAGCTGTTGCAGACGCCACCGCCGAAAGAACGCTACATGGGCGAACCCCGTGCGCTGATCATCGCGCCGACCCGTGAGCTGGTGGTGCAGATCGCCAAGGACGCCGCTGACCTGACCAAGTACACCGGTCTCAATGTGATGACCTTTGTCGGCGGCATGGATTTCGACAAGCAGCTCAAGCACCTCGAAGCGCGCCACTGCGACATTCTCGTGGCAACTCCGGGCCGCTTGCTCGATTTCAACCAGCGTGGCGACGTGCACCTGGACATGGTCGAAGTGATGGTGCTGGACGAAGCCGACCGCATGCTCGACATGGGTTTCATCCCGCAAGTCCGGCAGATCATTCGTCAGACCCCGCCGAAGTCCGAGCGCCAGACCCTGCTGTTCTCCGCGACCTTCACCGAAGACGTGATGAACCTCGCCAAGCAATGGACCACCGATCCGGCGATTGTCGAAATCGAAATCACCAACGTCGCCAACGAAAACGTCGAGCAGCACATCTACGCCGTAGCCGCTGCCGACAAATACAAACTGCTCTACAACCTGGTCAACGATAACGGCTGGGAACGGGTCATCGTGTTTGCCAACCGCAAGGACGAAGTGCGCCGTATCGAAGAGCGTCTGGTGCGCGACGGCATCAATGCCGCGCAACTGTCCGGCGACGTGCCGCAGCACAAGCGCATCAAGACCCTGGAAGGTTTCCGCGAAGGCAAGATTCGCGTACTGGTCGCCACCGATGTGGCCGGTCGCGGCATTCACATCGACGGCATCAGCCATGTGATCAACTTCACCCTGCCGGAAGTCCCGGACGATTACGTGCACCGTATCGGCCGTACCGGTCGTGCTGGCGCCGATGGCGTGTCGATCAGCTTCGCTGGCGAGGACGACTCGTACCAGTTGCCGTCCATCGAAGAAAAGCTCGGTCGCAAGATCAGCTGTGAAACGCCGCCAACGCATCTGCTGCGCCCGGTTGAGCGCAAGCGTCCGCAGTAAGCGACGCTCGAAAAAAAAGCGCAGCCGGCAACGGACTGCGCTTTTTTTTCGCCCGCGTATTGCTCACGATAACTAAAAGTCCATAATGGAAAAATAAGTTTAGTTTCGGAGCGCATCATGTCCAGCACGCCCTACGTGATCCACCAGGCTCAGGCCCGTGAACTGCTGGCCCAGATCGATGTGCCGCAGATTTTGCGCAAGCTGTTCCGCGATCTTGCGGCCGGCAGCGCGGTGCAGCCGGCGCAGCAGTGGGTGGAATTTCCGCAAGGCGCCGGCGATTTCATCAACTACCTGGGCGTGCTGGCTGAAGACGGCGTGTACGGCGTGAAGACTTCGCCGTACATCGTCCGCGAGCAAGGCGCGCTGGTGACGGCGTGGACACTGCTGATGTCGATGAAATCCGGCCAGCCACTGCTGCTGTGCGATGCCGGCGAACTGACCACCGCGCGGACTGCGGCGACCACCGCTGTGGCGGTCGATGCTCTCGCGCCGCTGCACGCCAGACGCCTGGCGATCATCGGCAGCGGCAAGGTTGCCCAGGCGCATCTGCACTATGTGAAATCGTTGCGTGACTGGCAAAGCATCGGCGCGTATTCGCCCTCCTTGCTGGAAGATGCTGAAACACAAGGCGCATTGAAAGCCATCGCGCCCGAGCTGAACATCGCCGCCAGCCGCCAAACCGCTCTCGCCGATGCTGACGTCATCATGCTGTGCACCTCGTCCGCCGGGCCGGTGATCGACCCGGCCACGCTGAGCAAACCGGCACTGATCACCTCGATCAGCACCAACGCGCCGCGCGCCCACGAAGTGCCGCCGCAAAGCCTCAACGACATGCAGGTGTTCTGCGACTATCGTCTGACCACGCCAGACTCGGCGGGTGAGATGCTGATTGCGGCTGAGCAGCATGGCTGGAACAAGGATTCAGTCGTGGGTGACCTGGCGGATCTGCTCAGCGAGAAAGTGCAGCGTCCCGACTACCAGCGTCATGTGCTTTTCCGTTCGATCGGCTTGGGGCTGGAGGACATTGCCCTGGCCAATGCCATTTATCACCTGATCAACCAACACCACTAGTCCCTGTGGGAGCGAGCCTGCTCGCGAATACGGTCTGATATCCAGCGAATGCGTTGACTGACAGACCGCTTTCGCGAGCAGGCTCGCTCCCACAAAGGCCAAGTTATGTACAACCGGAGCCCCTTATGAGCCAGGCAGATTTCATCATCATCGGCGGCGGAATTGCCGGCGCATCCACCGGTTTCTGGCTGTCGCCACACGCCAAAGTGATTGTGCTCGAACGCGAATCCCACCCGGCTTATCACTCCACCGGCCGTTCCGCCGCGCTGTTCACCGCGGCTTACGGCACGCCGCAGGTGCGCGCGCTGACCCAGGCCAGCCGCGCGTTTTTCGACCATCCACCGGCCGGTTTCTGTGAACACCCGCTACTGACGCCACGCGGCGAAATGACTGTGGACTTCACCGGTGACGCCGCCGAATTGAACAATCAATACCTCAGCGCCAAAGCCACGGTGCCAGAGATGCAACTGCTCAGCGCCGACGAAGCCTGCGCACGCCTGCCGATTCTGCGCCGGGAAAAAGTCCACGGCGCGATCTACGATCCGAGCGCCAGCGATATCGACACCGACGCCCTGCATCAGGGATACCTGCGCAGCATCCGCCGCCACAACGGCGAAGTACACACTGCTTGCGAAGTGCTCGGCCTGAACCGCGACGCCGAGGGGGTGTGGCATGTACAAACCAACGGCCAGACGTTCAGCGCCCCGGTGATCATCAACGCCGCCGGCGCCTGGGCCGACAAGATCGGCCTCATGGCCGGCGCAACGGCGCTGGGCCTGCAACCGAAACGCCGTGCCGCGTTCATCTTCGCAGGGCCTGAGGGAGTCGATATTCATCACTGGCCGATGCTGGTCAGCCTCGACGAGTCCTTCTACATGAAGCCCGATGCCGGGATGTTTCTCGGCTCGCCAGCCAATGCCGACCCAGTCGAGCCTCACGATGTGCAGCCAGAAGAACTCGACATCGCCATGGGCATTTACCAGATCGAAGAAGCCACCACGCTGACCATCCGCCGCCCGACCCGCACCTGGGCCGGGTTGCGCAGCTTTGTCGCCGACGGCGATTTGCTCAGCGGTTTCGATCCGCAGTTGCCGGGGTTGTTCTGGGTCGCGGCGCAGGGTGGCTACGGCATCCAGACGTCGCCGGCGATGGGCCAGGCCAGCGCGGCACTGGTGCGTGGCCAGCCACTGCCCGAACACTTGCAGCAATTCGGGCTGAACAGCGCCATGCTCTCCCCTGCTCGCCTGCGCTGAATCCGTGCGGTGACGCGCGCCACGGATTGCGGCACACTCCCTGCGCCTCCTGATCACGGAGGCGTTGACGCTGCCTGGAGCTCCACTGTCATGACCGCCCCCGAATTCGACCCGGCGCTGGATAACTTCCGCGCCATCGCCGATGCCATCGCCACCCTGTTCTTCCCGCACGCCGAAGTGGTGCTGCATGACCTGCGCACGCAAAAGGTCGACTACATCGCCAATAACCTGTCCAAACGCGTGATCGGCGACGACTCGTCACTGGAAGACATGCTCAGCGAGGATGTCAGCGATCGCAACATCGGCCCGTACGAAAAGCTCAACTGGGACGGTCAGAAGATCCGCAGCCTCAGCAGCGTTCTGCGCGACAGTGAAGGCGCGCCGCTGGCGGTGCTGTGCATCAACCTGAATATTTCATTGTTCGAAAACGCCAAGGCCGCGCTCGACCTGTTCCTCTCGCCGAGCAAACTGATCCCGCAACCGGACGCCCTGTTTCGCGATGACTGGCAGGAACGCATCAACACCTTCCTGCATGCCTGGCTGCGCGAGCGCCAGTTGAGCCTGAATCTGCTGACCCGCGATCACAAACGTGAACTGGTGCTGGCGCTGCACGCCGAGGGCGCGTTCAAGGGCAAGAGTGCCTCGAACTATGTGGCCAATGTGCTGAACATGGGGCGGGCGACGGTGTACAAGCATTTGAAGGAAGTGAAGGGTTAGAGATTTGCATTGGCAATCCGGCCCCATCGCTGGCAAGCCAGCTCCCACAGGGGTTTTGTGGCGCTCACAAATCCTGTGGGAGCTGGCTTGCCAGCGATAGCGGACTATCAATCGCCGTAGATATCGGTGTTGAAATACTTCTCGGAAATCTTCTGATACTCGCCACTCGCACGAATGCCATCAATGGCCCCGTTCAACTGGCTGACCAATTCCGAATTGCCCTTGCGCACCGCGATCCCCGCGCCTTCACCAACATACTTCGGGTCCTTCAGCTCAGGTCCGACAAACGCATAGCCCTTGCCGCGCGGCATCGACAGAAAGTCATTCAGCGGAATGGTGTCGGCAAAGATCGCATCGAGCCGCCCTGCCGCGAGGTCCATGTAGATCTCTTCGTTGTTGCTGTAACGCTTGACGTTAACGCCCTTGGGCTCGAATACCTCGGTGGCGAACCGATCTGTCGTGGTGGCGCGCTGTACACCGACATTCTTGCCCTTGAGGCTGGCGTACTGATCATCAACGCTGGCGCCTTCCTTCATCACCAGACGCGAGGAAGTGAAGTAATACTTGTGAGTGAAATCCACCGACTTCTTGCGATCCTCATTGATGGTCATCGACGACAGGGCCATGTCGATCTTCTTCACTTTCAGCGACGGAATCAGCCCGTCGAACTCACCCTCGACCCACACACACTTGACCTTCATCTGCGCGCAGAGGGCATTGCCGATGTCGTAGTCGAAACCGACGATTTCACCCTTGTCGGTTTTCGAGGCAAACGGCGGGTAGGCGGCTTCGATGCCGATGCGCAGTGTTTTCTCGGCGGCGAAGCTGCTGGCGCAGGCCAGCAGACTGAAGGCCAGACCGGTGATGAGGGGGAGTTTCTTCATGTTCGTTCTCTCGCGGAAGTTGTTGTTGGTTTGGCGAAGAAGAGCTGTTACAAGCGGTGAGCTATCAGGGGCAAGACAGAAGAAATTGTACTTGTAAATCCATATTGGACTTATAGGTACAAATCGTCAATCAGGTAAGAGAGAGTGTCTGCCAGGTTTTTGGTGTTGCAGATGGCGCCATCGCTGGCAAGCCAGCTCCCACAGTTTCAGCAGTGCATAAAAAACAGGTGCACGACGCAAAACCCTGTGGGAGCTGGCTTGCCAGCGATGGCGGATTTGAAGGCGCTAGAGGACTTACTTGTTCCAGCGATCCGCAGCCGCATGATCACTGTCGCGCCCTTCCACCCAACGGGGGCCGTCGCTGGTGTTTTCTTTCTTCCAGAACGGTGCACGGGTTTTCAGGTAGTCCATGACGAAGGCGCAGGCATCGAACGCGGCCTGGCGATGGGCGCTGGCGGCGCCGACGAAGACGATGGGCTCGCCCGGTTCCAGCGCGCCGATGCGATGCAACACTTCCAGCTTGAGCAGCGGCCAGCGCTCTTCGGCTTCGACGGCGATCTTGCCCAGGGCTTTTTCGGTCATGCCCGGATAGTGTTCGAGAAACATCCCGGCCACGTCGAGGCCGTCGTTGAAGTCGCGTACATAGCCGACAAAACTCACCACCGCACCAACGCCGACGTTGGCCGCGTGCATGGCGTTGACTTCAGCGCCCGGATCGAACGGTGTGGCCTGCACACGAATCGCCATGGCTCAGCCTCCGGTCACGGTGGGGAAAAACGCCACTTCGTCGCCGTCGGCTACCGGCTCGTCGAGCTGACAGAGCTCTTCGTTGCGGGCGCACATCAGGTTCTGCTCGCGCAACACCTCGGCGCCGTCACGCTGCGCCAACAGGCTGCGCACGTCATCGACCGTAGCAAAATCACCTTCAACCTTTACCGAATCGACGCCCAGCGCTTCACGGTAACGGGCAAAAAACTTCACAGTCAGGTTCATGGCTGCTCCGCCTGAAAGTGGCCGCTCTTACCGCCGACTTTCTCCAGCAGGCGCACGCTTTCGATGGTCATGCCACGGTCCACGGCTTTGCACATGTCATAGATGGTCAGGGCGGCGACGCTGGCGGCGGTCAGCGCTTCCATCTCGACGCCAGTCTGTCCGGACAGTTTGCAGCGGGCGACGATGCGCACGCTATCGTCGCCTTCGGCGCTCAGTTCAACCTTGACGCCGGTGAGCATCAGCGGATGGCACAGCGGAATGAGATCGCTGGTCTTCTTCGCCGCCTGGATCCCGGCGATGCGCGCCACGGCAAACACATCACCCTTGGGATGGCCGCCGCTGACAATCATCTGCAGGGTTTCGGGGAGCATGCGCACCAGCGCTTGGGCCGTCGCTTCACGGAACGTCACGGCTTTTTCGGTGACGTCGACCATGTTGGCGCGACCTTGGGAATCGAGATGAGTCAGCACGAGGGCCTCCTTGAGGCAGCTGCGAGCGGCAAGCTACAAGCGGCAAGTTAAAGCGCGGTAGGCAGGCGTCAGGAAAGCTCGCATTTAAACAGCCGAAAGCCGCAAGCTTCAAGCGGCAAGTGAATTTCACTCGGACCACTTGTAGCTTGCGGCTTGAAGCTTGTCGCTGCTCCTCTTAGAGATGAGATTCGGCGTATTCAGCCAGAATCGAGCGAGGCACCCCTTGCAGGGTGATGTGCACACCGTTGGGGAAATCCTTGAAGCGTTCGGTCAGGTAGGTCAGCCCGGAACTGGTCGCGGACAGGTATGGGGTGTCGATCTGTGCGAGGTTGCCCAGGCACACCACTTTGGAACCGGCGCCGGCACGGGTGATGATGGTTTTCATCTGGTGTGGCGTGAGGTTCTGGCATTCGTCGATCAGGATCAGGCTCTGCTGGAAGCTGCGACCGCGAATGTAGTTGAGCGATTTGAACTGCAACGGCACTTTGCTGAGGATGTAATCGACGCTGCCATGGGTGTTTTCGTCATCCATGTGCAAGGCTTCGAGGTTGTCGGTGATGGCGCCCAGCCAAGGCTCCATTTTTTCCGCTTCGGTGCCGGGCAGGAAACCGATTTCCTGGTCCAGACCCTGCACGCTGCGGGTGGCGATGATGCGCCGATAACGTTTGCTGACCATGGTCTGCTCGATCGCCGCGGCCAGGGCCAGAATGGTTTTACCGGAACCGGCAGCGCCGGACAGGTTGACCAGGTGAATGTCCGGGTCGAGCAGCGCGTACAGCGCCAGGCTTTGGTAGATGTCGCGTGGCTTGAGCCCCCAGGCTTCCTGGTGCAGCAGCGGTTCCTGATGCAGATCGAGGATCAGCAACTTGGCTTCATCGATCTCTTTGATCCAGCCTACGAAACCCTGTTCGTCGATGATGAACTCGTTGATGTGCACTGCCGGCAGGTTGTCGATCAGTTGCACTTGATGCCAGGTGCGGCCGTGATCCTGGCGGGTGTCGACCTTGCTCACGCGGCCCCAGAACGAGCCGGTCATGGTGTGGTAGCCGTTGGGCAGCAGGGACACGTCATCGACCAGTTGGTCGGTGCTGTAATCCTCGGCGTCGATGCCGCAGGCGCGCGCCTTGAGGCGCATGTTGATGTCTTTGGTGACCAGCACCACCGGCTTTTGCGGGTCGCGGGCGTGCAGGTCGATCAGTTGGTTGATGATTTTGTTGTCGTTCAGATGCTCGGGCAGAATCAGGTTCGATTCGGCCTGCTTGCTCATCAGAATTGACAGCAAGCCCTTCGGCCCGCCCTTGCCGCGCTGGATCGGCACACCCAGTTCAACGTCTTCGGGAGACGCATCGCCCAGGGTCTTGTCGATCAGCCGGATCGCCTGGCGGCATTCAGCAGCAACGCTATGGTGCCCGCTCTTGAGCTTGTCCAGCTCTTCAAGCACGGTCATCGGGATGGCAACGTGGTGTTCTTCGAAATTCAGCAGGGCATTTGGATCGTGAATCAATACGTTGGTATCGAGTACATACAGGATTGGCTGGTTGGAGGAAGGGCTACGTCCGTGATCATCCATACTCGGTCACCTATGTCAGAGCCAGTAGACGCAATACCTGAGCGGTGCTGCGCCTCGAAGTGACTGCCGAAATCTCACCTGCGGAGATTCAAGTGACTGCAAACAAACGGGTCTTGGAAGACGCCACCTGTGTTGCAGGTTTCGGCGGTCTGTCTTCGTAATACTCCAAAACCGATGACATAAAAAAGTACTTTGACGGTTTTTTTAAGTTTATTTTGCAGAGTGACGAAAAGCCCTTGGCGGACTCACCAGACACCGCTAAAGTCGGAAGTCCGCCTGCATCGAACCCCTTCGAAAAATTGCCCAAAGCCCAATGTTTACGGGGCTTTTGGTGCTAGTCATCGAAACGCGTCCTGACAGTCTTCCCAGCCAATGCCGCTTTGCGCGGTTTGCGTGATCAGCCACGGCAACGCGGTCTTCACCGCATCCTGTTTCATGTTGAAATTGATCACCCCGTGGCGCCACAACAGCATCAGGGTCATGACCCGCTGCGCGCTCGCCGGGCCCTTGAGTCTGCCAGCGCCGTCCTGAGCATCGATGTCCCACAGCGCCACTTGCAGGCCCTGGGCATTGAAGAAACCTTGCGCATCGCTGCGACGCTGGCCTTCGGGCGGGCGGAACAGCGGCACGTAGTTTTCCGGCAATTTGCTCTTCACCAGATCGGCACTGCGCCGTACCGAGTCCTGCCAGTCCTGCCAGTGGCTGTGGGAGCGGAACTCCCAGCCTTGCACACCCACGCACTGCGTCGAGAAACTCGCTTGCAGGCTGCTGACCGAGCGATCCGCCAGCCGCGCCTGAATATCCTTGCCCAAGACGAAGAATGTCCCGCTCATATTGGATTTGCGCAGGTATTCTGTGAGCCAGTCGGTGTTGTCCGGCTGGACGTTGGCGGCGCTGTCGAAGGTCAGCAGAAACAGGCGATCGTGCATGTCGTCGCCGTTGCGCTCGTAGTCGCCGAAACGATCGACCTCGCTGCTGGTTTGCGGGAACAACGCGGCCTTGCGCAGCAGTTCATCCAGGTACTGCAGATGGAAGATCCGGCTCGGTTCGGCCCACTTGGTGTAATAGCTGTCGTCGCTGACCACGAACTTGGCGGCTTGCTCACGCAGGGTCGGCAGGTCTTCGACGAGGAAGCAGAACGAGGCGTCCTGGTCACAGCTTTGCTGGGCGTAGTTGTAATTGGCGAGCAGGCGCTGCCAGAGACGTTGGCGCAGTTGATTGACCGCGTCGATGTTGACCGTGCGCAGCCCGAGGCGCTGGGCCAATGCGGCCTCGTCGATCGATTCGGTGCCGAGCAGGCCACGGGCGAACATCAGGATTTCTGCGCGTGAGGCGACGTCGAACAGGGTCGGACTGCTGAGCTGCTCTGGCCAGGTCGTGCGATCCAGCGTCGCCGGATCACCGGGCGCGGCGACGACAGCGAAACTCAACAGCCAGGCGGTGAATAAAAGAACAATGCGCAAGGGGACGTCTCCATAACAAAACCCGCGCGGCACTATAGCTGATGTGCATGGTTCAAGGTCGCTACCCTCACCCCAGCCCTCTCCCAAGGGGAGAGGGAGCTGATATTGGTTTGGATGATCGTTCCCCACGCTCCGCGTGGTAACGCCTCCCCGGACGCTCTGCGCTCGATCGCTGTGACGCAGAGCGTCACGGGCTGCATTCCCACGCGGAGCGTGGGAACGATCTGGCACAGAGCCGTCGATCACCTATGGACTTGATAGCTGGAGTCAACCCCGCCAACCCCCTAGAATCGCCCCCACGATTAAAGGAGACGACTTCATGCTGATGGTGATTTCCCCCGCCAAGACCCTCGACTACGAAACACCGCCGGCGACCCAGCGCTTTACCCAGCCGCAATACCTGGACCATTCCCAGGAACTGATCCAGCAATTGCGCGAGCTGAGCCCGGCGCAGATCAGCGAGCTGATGCACGTATCGGACAAGATCGGCGGGCTCAACGCCGCGCGCTTCGGCAGTTGGACGCCAGCGTTCACGCCAGAGAATGCCAAGCAGGCATTGCTCGCCTTCAAGGGTGACGTCTATACCGGTCTGGATGCGCAATCCTTCAGTGAAGCCGATTTTGATTACGCACAAAAACACCTGCGCATGCTTTCCGGCCTTTATGGCTTGCTGCGCCCCCTCGACCTGATGCAAGCCTATCGCCTGGAAATGGGCACCAAACTGGCCAACGCCCGGGGCAAAGACCTCTATGCTTTCTGGGGCATGCGCATCAGCGAATGGCTCAACGAAGCGCTGGCTGAACAAGGCGATGATGTGTTGCTCAACCTCGCCTCCAACGAGTACTTCTCGGCCGTCAAACGCACCGCCCTGAACGCGCGGATCATCAATACCGAGTTCAAGGACCAGAAGAACGGCCAATACAAGATCATCAGTTTCTACGCGAAAAAAGCCCGCGGTCTGATGAGCCGTTTCGTGATTCAGGAAAAGATCAACGATCCGGCGCAGCTCAAGCACTTCGATGTGCAGGGTTATCGCTACAGCGCCGAGCAGTCGAAACCCGAAAATCTGGTGTTTATGCGCGATCACGCCCCGGAATAAAGCACGCCCAATGCACGACTCTTTTCATCTGGAGTCGTGCACCTCGCACGATGTCAGAAATCCCCCGCTGTATTTCGCCAGTTTAATGGCGCCAGAAAAATACCCCTGTCTTTTCTGAGATTTCTTTCACTCGACACTCGTCGGTTTTTTCAGTAGTGGCACCTAAATTTTTTTGCAGTAGTGGCACAAAACTATCTAGCGCGCTTATAGCCCCAGAACTAAAGGGCGAAATCGCAAGTGCTATCAAATTGAAAGCAGTGCCATCTTTACCAATATTTCAAAAAATTTCAGGTGGCACGATGAGCGGGCTGGAACTATGTCCAAATGCGTAGCTCATACCACCGGTAACGATTCTCGGCGAGTTTGTACGAGATAACTTACGCAGGACTGATAGCCATGTAACCAAGTTGTCACAGCAACTTGACTAGATGACTAACGGGTCTGAAAACGAAACGATGGACAGGCGATACGCACCATTGATATCCCCTGCAAAGGCCATGGTCGTACCCTTTAAACGTGCTCGCCTGAGCACTGAACCGCTTGATTTACAGGGATTTTCATCCCCGCATCAAGCGCGCAAGAAGATTGCACAAGAGTCTTCAGAAAGAAGACCCGCTGCATAACAGGGCAAGTCATAACAATAAGGCCTGGTTGCGCACATCTTGAGTGCACTTATTTAGACACTCGAAACTTAGTATGCCTGCACACGGCATTGTGGCGCCTGTAAGCCGCACTTTCGAGTGCACTAGTGTCCGCTGAACACCATTAACTCCGGCCTCTAAGGCCTGATATATACAGAGGTAATTGCGATGCGCATCAGCATATTTGGTTTGGGTTACGTTGGCGCAGTATGTGCCGGTTGCCTGTCTGCACGGGGCCATGACGTAGTTGGCGTCGATGTTGCCAAAGACAAGATCGACATGATCAATGCCGGCAAATCGCCGATCGTTGAACCGGGTCTGGGCGAACTTCTACAACAGGGAATCCAGACCGGTCGTCTGCGCGGCACGACCAACTTCGCCGAAGCCATTCGCGACACCGATCTGTCGATGATCTGCGTCGGTACACCGAGCAAAAAGAACGGCGACCTGGAACTCAACTACATCGAAGCGGTATGCCGCGAGATCGGTTTTGTTCTGCGTGAAAAAACCACCCGTCACACCATCGTCGTGCGCAGCACCGTGCTGCCAGGCACCGTTGCCAACGTCGTCATCCCGATTCTTGAAGACTGCTCGGGCAAGAAAGCCGGCGTCGACTTCGGCGTTGCGGTCAACCCTGAGTTCCTGCGCGAATCCACCGCGATCGCCGACTACGATCAGCCACCGATGACGGTCATCGGCGAGTTCGACACCGCCTCCGGTGACGTTCTGCAATCGCTGTACGAAGAACTCGACGCACCGATCATCCGCAAGGACATCGCCGTTGCCGAAATGATCAAGTACACCTGCAACGTCTGGCACGCGACCAAAGTGACCTTCGCCAACGAGATCGGCAACATCGCCAAAGCGGTCGGCGTCGATGGTCGTGAAGTGATGGAAGTGGTCTGCCAGGACAAGACCCTCAACCTGTCCCAGTACTACATGCGCCCAGGCTTCGCCTTCGGCGGCTCGTGCCTGCCAAAAGACGTCCGCGCCCTGACCTACCGCGCCGGTTCGCTGGACGTCGAAGCGCCGCTGCTGAACTCGCTGATGCGCAGTAACGAATCGCAAGTGCAGAACGCTTTCGACATCGTTGAAAGCCATGAAAAACGCAAAGTCGCCCTGCTCGGTCTGAGCTTCAAGGCCGGCACCGACGATCTGCGCGAAAGCCCGCTGGTCGAACTGGCCGAAATGCTGATCGGCAAGGGTTACGACCTGAGCATCTACGACAGCAACGTCGAGTACGCCCGTGTTCACGGCGCGAACAAAGACTACATCGAGTCGAAAATCCCGCACGTATCGTCCCTGCTCAACTCGGACTTCGATTCGGTGATCGACAACTCCGACGTGATCATCCTCGGCAACCGCGACGAGAAATTCCGTTCGCTGGCCCAGGAAGCGCCGCAGGGCAAGCAAGTCATCGACCTGGTGGGCTTCATGTCCAAGGCCACCAGCGCCGGTAGCCGCACCGAAGGTATTTGCTGGTAACGCAGCGCCAAGCGACAAGCGTCGAGCTGCAAGTCAACGCGATTGGCTTGCAGCTTGAAGCTTGCAACTTGCGGCTTCCCTTACCTTCGGATGACGGTTATGACCAAGCTCAAACATTTTTTTCTGCAATCAGCCGGCTGGCTTTTTTATCTCAGTCTGCTGATGGGCCTGGCCTTGATGCTGCCCACGTCCACATTCGACTCCGAGTCGAAGGACTTCATTTTCCTGATTGGCGCCGTGGGTATCTGGCGCTACTCGATGGGTGCAACGCACTTTGTGCGCGGCATGATTTTTCTCTACATCGTCTACCCGCATCTGCGTCGCAAAGTGCGCAAGCTGGGCAAGGCCGCCGATCCATCGCATGTGTTTCTGATGGTCACCAGTTTCCGTATTGACGCGCTGACCACCGCGCAGGTCTACAGCTCGGTGATCCGCGAAGCCATCGATTGCGATCTGCCGACCACCATCGTCTGCTCGATCGTGGAAATGTCCGACGAGCTGCTGGTCAAGGCGCTGTGGGCACGGATGAATCCGCCGGAGCGGGTCAAGCTCGACTTCGTGCGCATTCCCGGCACCGGCAAGCGCGATGGCCTGGCCTTCGGTTTCCGCGCGATCTCCCGTCACCTGCCGGATGACCGTGCCGTAGTGGCCGTGATCGACGGCGACACCGTGCTCGGCGAAGGCGTCGTGCGCAAGACCGTGCCGTGGTTCCAGCTGTTCGGCAACGTCGGCGGCCTGACCACCAACGAATTCTGCGAAGTGCGCGGCGGCTACATCATGAGCGAATGGCACAAGCTGCGTTTCGCCCAGCGCCACATCAACATGTGCTCGATGGCCCTGTCCAAGCGCGTACTGACCATGACCGGTCGTATGTCGGTGTTCAAAGCATCCGTGGTGACCAATCCGGAGTTCATCGCCGACGTTGAAAGCGACTCGCTGCAACACTGGCGCCTGGGCCGCTTCAAATTTCTCACCGGCGACGACAAGTCGAGCTGGTTCAGCCTGATGCGCCTGGGTTATGACACCTTCTACGTACCGGACGCGGCGATCAACACCGTTGAACACCCGCCGGAAAAGAGCTTCATCAAGGCCAGCCGCAAGCTGATGTTCCGCTGGTACGGCAACAACCTGCGGCAGAACTCGCGTGCACTCGGCCTGGGTATCCGTCGTCTCGGCGCGTTCACTTCGGTGGTGCTGTTCGACCAGCGTGTGTCGATGTGGACTTCCCTGCTCGGTCTGACCGTGGCGCTGATCGCCAGCTTCAAGTACGGCACCGCGTTCATCCTCGTGTACCTGCTGTGGATCGGCATCACCCGCCTGATCCTGACGCTGTTGCTGTCGTGTTCCGGCCACCGTATCGGCCCGGCTTACCCGGCGATTCTGTATTACAACCAGATCGTTGGCGCGCTGGTGAAGATCTACGTGTTCTTCCGCCTCGACCAGCAATCGTGGACTCGCCAGCCCACATCCCTGACCCGTGACCTCGCCAGCTTTCAACGTTGGTTCAACACCTGGTCGTCTCGGACCATGACCTTCTCCGCCGGCAGCATTTTTGTCGCCGTGCTGCTGATGATGGTCTGACCCGCTCCTATTGAATTAACAAGGAAATCGCCCCTATGAATACCGCCGTCAACGTCAACGTAGTGCATGAATCCGAAGCCCAGCGCCAGCACGCTCGCGTGAAAATCCCGGCCAAGCTGCGTTTCTTCGGCCCTGACCGGACTCCGGTCGAAGCGCGGGTTTTGGACCTGTCGGCTGGCGGTCTGGCGTTCAACGCCGGGCAGATGCCGCTGACCATCGGCGAGGTGTACAAGGCGCGTCTGCAATTTGTCATCGACAACCTCGGCCTGGCCATGGACGTTGAACTGCAGGTGCGTTCCTTCGATCGCGCCACCGGCCGTGCCGGCTGCCAGTTCCAGAACCTTGAGCCGCAGGACATTTCCACCCTGCGCCACCTGATCACTTCGCACCTGGCCGGCGACATCGTCAGCATCGGCGAAGTGCTGGCGACCCTGCAGCGCGACAACTTCACCAAGGCGCGCAAGAACAAGAGCAACGACACCGGCATGACCGCGTTCGGCCGTCTGAAAGCCGTGACTTTCAGCGCTGGTATTTTCGCTGTTGGTCTGGTCGCTGCCGGTTTCATCTTCAAGTCGGTGTATGGCATGTACTTCGTCAGCCATGCCCAGGCCGGTCTGGTCAGCGTGCCGGGGATGAACATCACCATGCCGCGTGACGGCACCGTGCAGAGCCTGGTCAAGTCCGACGGCGTTGCCGCCAAAGGCGCGCCGCTGGCGACCTTCAGCACCAGCATGCTCGACGTGCTCAAGGGTCATCTGGCCGAAGACCAACTGGCCCCGGCCAAGGTTGAGGAACTGTTCGGCAAGCAAATGACCGGCACCCTGACCTCGCCCTGCGACTGCACCGTGACCCAGCAACTGGTCGCCGACGGTCAGTACGCGAGCAAGGGTGACGTGATCTTCCAATTGGTGCCGCGCAACACCCAGGCCACCGTTGATGCACGCTTCTCCTATCGCCAGTTCGGCGACGTGCGTCCGGGTACGCCAGTGAGCTTCCAGATCGCCGGCGAAGACAAGACCCGCACCGGCAAGATCGTCAGCAGCACCAGCCTGAAGAGCGCCGACCTGTCCTCCGACATCCGCGTGCAGATCCAGCCTGACGAGCCGCTCGACAGCAGCTTCGCCGGCCGCCCGGTGGAAGTGAACAGCGACCGTGGCCCGAACCTGAACTGGCTGATCGACAAAGCCATGGCTGCCGGTCTTTAAGTCGAGGACATGCCTGTGACTATTACCAGTCTCTTCAGAACGCCGCGATCCCTGTGGGAGCTGGCTTGCCAGCGATTGGATCAGTGCGGTCTTGCTGAAACACCGAGTCGCCTGAATCGCTGGCAAGCCAGCTCCCACAAGGGCCCCATGTGTGCCTTGGCGCTCGCAGTCTCTCTGGCCGGTTGCGCCGGCCTGCCCGACCAGCGTCTGGCCAACGAAGCGCTCAAGCGTGGCGACACCGCCACCGCTGCGCAGAACTACCAGCAACTGGCTGACCTGGGTTACAGCGAGGCGCAAGTTGGCCTGGCCGATATCCAGGTCGACAGCCGTGACCCGGCGCAAATGAAACAGGCCGAAGCGACTTACCGCGCAGCGGCCAGCGTGTCGCCGCGTGCCCAGGCCCGTCTCGGTCGTCTGCTGGTGGCCAAACCGGGCTCGACCGAAGCCGAGCACCACGAAGCCGAAACCCTGCTGAAAAAAGCCGCCGCCAATGGCGAAGGCAATACGTTGATTCCGCTGGCGATGCTCTATCTGCAATACCCGCACAGCTTCCCGAACATCAACGCCCAGCAGCAGATCGATCAGTGGCGCAAAGCCGGTTACCCGGAAGCCGGTCTGGCTCAGGTGCTGCTGTATCGCACCCAGGGTACCTACGACCAGCACCTGGATGACGTGGAAAAAATCTGCAAGGCCGCGCTCAACACCACCGATATCTGCTACGTCGAACTGGCCACCGTTTACCAGAAACGTGGCCAGCCAGAGCAGCAGGCCGAGCTGATCAAGCAGATGCAGGCCGGTTACAGCCGTGGCACCGTCACCGCGCAGCGCGTTGATTCGGTCGCCCGCGTACTCGCCGATTCGACCCTGGGCAAGACTGACGAGAAAACCGCGCAGTCGCTGCTCGAGCCGATCGCTCCGGGCTACCCGGCGGCGTGGGTCAGCCTCGCGCAACTGCTCTACGACTTCCCGGAAATGGGCGACGTCGATCAGATGATGAAGTACCTGGACAACGGCCGCGCCGCCGACCAGCCGCGCGCCGAACTGTTGCTGGGCAAGGTCTACTACGAAGGCAAACTGGTCCCGGCTGACGCGAAAGTCGCCGAGGAACATTTCCAGAAAGCCGTCGGCCGTGAAGTCGCCGCCGATTACTACCTCGGCCAGATCTATCGCCGTGGCTACCTGGGCAAGGTCTATCCGCAGAAGGCTCTCGATCACCTGCTGACCGCTGCGCGCAACGGCCAGAACAGCGCCGACTTCGCCATCGCCCAACTGTTTTCCCAAGGCAAGGGCACCAAGCCCGACCCACTGAACGCGTACGTCTTCAGCCAATTGGCCAAGGCGCAAAACACTCCGCAAGCCGCTGAGCTGGCTGCCACCCTCGAGGCGCAATTGCCGCCCGAGCGTCTGCCTGAAGCTCGCCGCCTGCTGCAACAAGAGCAAGCCAGCCGTGGCTCGCTGAACTCGAACACGCTGCAACTGCACGCCCTGCAAGAAGAAGACGGCGAGGAAAATCTATGAAGCTGAACCCATTTGTGAAGGCCGGTATTGGCCTCACCTTCGCGCTGATCTGGTCTTGCCCGACACTGGCTGCGATGACTGAAAGCAAGAACTTCGGTCTGGAAGTGAAACTCACCGGCCAGTCCGAAGACGACCGTGACCTCGGCACTGCCGGCGGCGGCGACGTCAACGGCGTCGGCCTCGACCTGCGTCCGTGGATCTACGGCGAAAGCGGCGCGTGGAGCGCCTACGCCATGGGCCAGGCCGTGACCTCGACCGATATCATCGAGACCGACACCCTGCAGCAATCCGACGGTGCGCAAACCACCGACAGCGGTGATCGCGAAACCAAGAAAAACTACCTGGCGATGCGCGAATTCTGGGTCGGCTACAGCGGCTTCACGCCCTACCCTGGCGAGATCCTCAAGTTCGGTCGCCAGCGTCTGCGCAATGACGACGGCCAATGGCGCGACACCAATATCGAAGCGCTGAACTGGACCTTCGACACCACCCTGCTGCGCGCCAACGCCGGTGTTGCCGAGCGCTTCAGCGAGTACCGCACCGACCTGAAAGAGCTGGCGCCCAAAGACAAGGATCGCCTGCACGCTTACGCCGACGCCGCGTATCAGTGGACGCCGGGCCAGTGGGTCGGCGTTCGCGGCCACCACACCCACGACGACGGCAAACTCGATTACGCCGAACCGGGCGTGCCGCGTGACTCGCTGGACAAGACCGAGAACGGCGACATCAGCTGGATCGGCCTGACTGCCGACAGCGACGCCTACAACTGGCGCAATACCAACACCGTCAACTACTGGGGCAGCATCACCGGCATGAGTGGCGACCGTGACACGGTCAACGCGCTGAACGCCGATGGCAGCCGTCCTGCACAAGCCAAGCGCAGCGATGACATCAGCGGCTGGGCCACTGACCTCGGCGTGCGTCTGCGCCTTGATCCGCACTGGCAAGTCGGCGGTGCCTATGCCCGCGCCAGCGCCGATTACGAACAGAACGGTCTGGAGAGCAACCGCTCCAACTTCACCGGTACACGTTCGCGCGTACACCGTTTCGGCGAAGCCTTCCGCGGTGAAATGAACAACATGCAGACCGCGACCCTGTTCGGTTCCTGGATGGTCAACGACGAATACGACGCCAGCCTGATCTACCACAAGTTCTGGCGTGTCGACGGCAACAAGCCGGTGGGCAGCAACGGCATCAACGCGGTGGAGAACAACACCGACGACGTCACCGGCGCCATCCTTTCCAGCACCTCGCTGCCGCTTGAAGACGGCAACAAGGACCTGGGTCAGGAGATGGACCTGGTCGTCACCAAGTACTTCAAGCAAGGCCTGTTGCCTGCGGCGTTGAGCCAGTCGATCGACGAGCCTTCGGCACTGGTGCGTTTCCGTGGCGGTGTGTTCAAGCCGGGCGATGCCTATGGCAGCCAGGTTGATTCGTACATGCACCGCGCATTCATCGACGTGATCTGGCGCTTCTGATGCAAACCGCCAAGGGAGTGCCCGACATGATCAGCACCAGAACAGGCTCACTCAGCCTGCTGGCCGGCGCGATGCTGCTGGCCAGCGCTGGCGCCTTTGCCAACGTGGAACCGGTCGCGCCCCAGGCGGGCAAGCCGGCCACCGTGGCCAAGGAACTGCAACAGGCCAAGACCTACACCGTCAGCAGCGCGCCAACCGACGCGCTGCAACTGGCCAAGCCGAAACTGCCTGACCTTTCCGGTTTCACCGCCGAAGCCGCTGCGGCGAAGATCGTACGCAGCAAAGCGGGCAAGATCAGCGTGCGCCGGATGATGCAGGAAAACGCCCTGAAGGACTTCATCGGCGGCGATAACAAGATGGCCGAATGGGTGGTGCGTCAGCACGGTATCCCGCAGGCGATCTTCATCGACGACGGCTACATGAACCTCAAGGATCTGGCGAAGAAACTGCCCAAGCAGTACTTCAGCGAGACCGCGCCGGGCGTGTACCTGGCCAAGCTGCCGATCGTGGTCGGCGAGAAAGGCATCCTCGAAATCGACGGTCAGACCCAGGAACTGCGTCTGTCCCAAGAGGCCGGTGCGTTCATGGTCAACGACGGCAAACTGTTCGTCAGTGACACCAAAGTCACTGGCTGGCGCGAGAAGGAGAACGGCCCGGCAACCTTCCGTACGCCGAAGGAATTCCGTCCGTTCCTGCTCGCCTGGGGCGGCACCGAGACCTACATCGTCAACAGCAAGATGGCCAGCTTCGGCTACGCCAACAGTAAGTCGTACGGGGTGAGTATTTCCCAGTACACGCCGAACATGGCCAAAGTCCTCAAGCGCCCAGAGCCGACTGGCTGGATCGTCGGCTCCGAGTTCTCGGACATGTGGTACGGCTTCTACTGCTACGAGACCCGCGACTTTGTGGTCAAGGGCAACACCTACAAAGACAACATCGTCTACGGCATCGACCCGCACGACCGTTCGCACCGGCTGATCATTGCCGAGAACACCGTGTACGGCACGAAGAAGAAGCACGGGATCATCATTTCCCGTGAGGTCAACGACAGCTTCATCTTCAACAACAAGAGCTACGACAACAAGTTGTCGGGCCTGGTGATCGACCGTAACAGCATCAACAACATCATTGCCTACAACGAGATCTACAAGAACCACACCGACGGCATCACGCTCTATGAGTCTGCCGACAACCTGTTGTGGGGCAACAAGGTCATCAGCAACCGGCGTCACGGCATCCGTATTCGTAACAGCGTGAACATCCGCCTGTACGAAAACGTCGCCATGACCAACGGCCTGACCGGCATTTACGGGCACATCAAGGACCTGACCGACACCGACCGTGACATCAAGCTCGACCCGTTCGATGCCCAGGTCTCGCTGATCGTCGTCGGCGGCGAACTGGCAGCCAATGGCAGCGGCCCGCTGTCGATCGACTCGCCGTTGAGTGTCGAGCTGTACCGCGTGTCGATGCTGGCGCCGACCAAATCCAGCGGCATCAGCTTCAACGGCATCCTCGGCGAGCGCCAGGATGAAATTCTCGACTTGCTGGTACGCCAGCAGAAAGCCGTGCTGATCGACCCTGTCGAACGCCAGACCGAAATGCGGGACTGAGGATAATTTTTATGCACCCACACATGATCAAACTGCTCAGCCTCTCGGCCCTGACCCTTGGCATTCTCGCCGCCGGCAATGCACGTGCCGACGCTGGCAGTGAAACGGCCGCGCCGCCGAAATTCACCGCTGAGCCATGCTGCAACCTGTGCCCGGCCGCCCATGACGCGAAGAACTACACCACGCGTTATCAGCAGAACTTCACCACGCTGGTGCAAGCCCAGGGCGACTGGTTGTTCCGGACCCAGGAAGACTTGCGTACCGAGTTCAACACCACGCCGGCCGGCTACAAGCGCCTGCAGCAGTTGCACGATGCGTTCAAGAGCAAAGGCGTCGAGCTGGTGATCGTTTACCAGCCGACCCGTGGCCTGGTGAATCGCAACAAGCTCAACCCGCAGGAAAAAGCCGCGTTCGATTACGAGAAAGCGCTGGGCAACTACAAGACCATGCTCGGCCGTTTCGCCAAGATGGGTTACGTGGTGCCGGACCTGTCGCCACTGACCAACGAATCGCTGCCGGACACCCTGCCCGCTCACGATTTCTACTTCCGTGGCGACCAGCACTGGACGCCGTACGGAGCTCAGCGCACAGCGAAAATCGTCGCCGAGAAGGTCAAGCAGATCCCGGCCTTCGCCGACATTCCCAAGCGTGAGTTCGAGACCAAGAAGTCCGGGCGCATGGGCAAGACCGGCACCCTGCACAACATGGCCGGGCAACTGTGCGGCACCAGCTACGCGATCCAGTACATGGATCAGTTCACCACCGAGCCGAAAGGCGAAGCGGGTGACGGCGACCTGTTCGGCGATTCCGGCAATCCGCAAATCACCCTGGTCGGCACCTCGCACAGCGGCAAGAACTACAACTTCGCCGGTTTCCTCGAAGAAGCCATCGGCGCCGACATTCTCAACGTCGCCTTCCCCGGCGGCGGTTTTGAAGGTTCGATGCTGCAGTATCTGGGCAGCGAGGAATTCCAGAAGTCGCCACCGAAGATCCTCATCTGGGAATTCTCGCCGCTGTATCGCCTCGACCAGGAAACCATCTATCGCCAGATGATGGCCTTGCTCGATAACGGCTGCGAAGGCAAAGACGCACAGATGACCGGCAGCGCCACGCTGAAGCCGGGCAGCAAACAGGAACTGATGGTCAACAGCAAGAACCTGAACCTGCAGAACGCCAACCATCAGGTCGACATCCGCTTCGCCGACACCTCGGTGAAAACCCTGCAAGCCACCCTCTGGTACATGAACGGTCGCCACGAGGACATCAAGATCGAGAAACCGGAAACCTCCGACACCGACGGTCGTTTCGCCTTTGAGCTGCGCACGGACGAAGACTGGGCCTCGCAAAACCTGCTGGCCGTTGAGGTCCAGGGCCCAGAAGCCGCACCTGGCGCCGCGCCGCAAAAAGTCGAAGCGAAAATCTGCAAACGCAACGTATTCCCGGGCGTCGGTCAACAGACCGCGCAGCTTGGGCAATGAGGTCTGCTATGCGAAATCGAACGATCAAACACCTGCTCGCGCCTTCCCTGCTGACCCTGGCGATGTTCGCCGGGGCCACCCAGGCCGCCGCGCCACTGCGTCCACCGCAGGGCTACTTCGCTCCGGTGGATAAATTCAAGAGCGGCGACAAGAGCGACGGTTGCGATGCGATGCCGGCACCGTACACCGGGCCGCTGCAATTTCGCAGCAAGTACGAAGGCTCGGACAAGGCCCGCGCGACGCTGAACGTGCAGTCGGAAAAAGCCTTTCGCGACACCACCAAAGACATCACCACGCTGGAGCGCGGCACCGCCAAGCGCGTCATGCAGTTCATGCGCGACGGTCGCCCGGAACAGCTCGAATGCACGCTGAACTGGCTGACCGCGTGGGCCAAGGCCGACGCGTTGATGTCCAAAGACTTCAACCACACCGGCAAGTCGATGCGCAAATGGGCGCTGGGCAGCATGGCCTCTTCGTACATTCGCCTGAAGTTCTCCGACTCGCATCCACTCGCGGAGCATCAGCAGCAAGCGCAGTTGATCGAGGCGTGGTTCAGCAAAATGGCCGATCAGGTGGTGAGCGACTGGGACAACCTGCCGCTGGAAAAAACCAACAACCACTCGTACTGGGCCGCCTGGTCGGTGATGGCCACCGCCGTCGCGACCAACCGCCGCGACCTGTTCGACTGGGCCGTGAAGGAATACAAGGTCGGCGTCAATCAGGTCGATGCCGACGGCTACCTGCCCAATGAGCTCAAGCGCCAGCAACGCGCCCTCGCCTATCACAACTACGCCCTGCCGCCACTGGCGATGATCGCCAGTTTCGCCCAGGTCAACGGGGTCGATCTGCGTCAGGAAAACAATTCGGCGCTCAAGCGTCTGGGTGACCGGGTGTTGTCCGGGGTGAAAGACCCGGATGAGTTCGAAGAGAAGAACGGCAAAGAGCAGGACATGACCGATCTGAAAGAGGACATGAAATTCGCCTGGCTCGAACCGTTCTGCACCCTCTACACCTGCGCGCCGGATGTGATCGAGAAGAAACGCGACATGCAACCGTTCAAAACCTTCCGCCTGGGTGGGGACTTGACCAAGGTTTATGACCCGTCCCATGAAAAGGGCAATAAAGGTTCCTGAAGGCAAAGAGCAAAAGCCCCTCACCCTAGCCCTCTCCCGGAGGGAGAGGGAACTGACCGAGGTGGCTGTGCGAACTGCGGCAAAAGAAATACCGAGTCGATCTCCAGTCTTCAAGCCGATGGAGATCAGGCTCCCTCTCCCTCCGGGAGAGGGCGGGGGGTGAGGGGCGCGGTCTGAAGGCCAGCCCCGGCCCCAAGCGAACACTGTGTCACCCCTCCACTACCACGGGGGGTTTGGGGGGGCTTTGGCCCTTGACTGTTGGTTCAAACATGGAGAGATCGGGATGGTATTTTCATCCAACGTGTTCCTGTTTCTGTTCTTGCCGATCTTTCTCGGCTTGTACTACTTGAGCGGGCAACGCTATCGCAACCTGCTTCTGCTGATCGCCAGCTACGTGTTCTACGCCTGGTGGCGTGTGGACTTCCTCGCGCTGTTCGCAGCCGTCACGCTGTGGAACTACTGGATCGGCCTGAAAGTCGGTGCCGCCGGCGTCAGAACCAAACCGGCCCAGCGCTGGCTGCTGCTCGGCGTGGCCGTCGACCTGTGCATTCTCGGCTACTTCAAGTACGCCAACTTCGGTGTCGACAGCATCAACGCGATGATGACGTCGGTGGGTCTGGAGCCATTCATTCTCACGCACGTGCTGTTGCCGATCGGTATTTCGTTCTACATCTTCGAATCGATCAGTTACATCATCGACGTGTACCGTGGCGACACCCCTGCCACGCGTAACCTGATCGACTTCGCGGCATTCGTGGCGATCTTCCCGCACCTGATTGCCGGTCCGGTCCTGCGTTTCCGCGATCTGGCCGACCAGTTCAACAACCGTACGCACACCCTGGACAAGTTCTCCGAGGGCTGCACGCGGTTCATGCAGGGTTTCATCAAGAAAGTCTTCATCGCCGACACCCTCGCCGTGGTTGCGGACCACTGCTTCGCCCTGCAAAACCCGACCACTGGCGATGCCTGGCTCGGCGCGCTGGCGTACACCGCGCAGCTGTACTTCGACTTCTCCGGTTACAGCGACATGGCTATTGGTCTGGGCTTGATGATGGGTTTCCGCTTCATGGAAAACTTCAAGCAGCCGTACATCAGCCAGTCGATCACCGAGTTCTGGCGCCGCTGGCACATCAGCCTGTCGACCTGGCTGCGTGACTATCTGTACATCACCCTCGGCGGTAACCGTAAAGGCACGCTGATGACCTATCGCAACCTGTTCCTGACCATGCTTCTCGGTGGTCTGTGGCACGGTGCGAACATCACGTACATCGTCTGGGGCGCCTGGCACGGCATGTGGCTGGCGATCGAAAAAGCGCTGGGCCTGAACACTTCGCCGCGCAGCCTCAACCCGATCCGCTGGGCGCTGACCTTCCTGCTGGTAGTGATGGGCTGGGTGATCTTCCGTGCCGAGAACCTGCACGTTGCCGGGCGTATGTACGGCGCGATGTTCAGCTTCGGTGACTGGTCGCTGTCGGAACTCAATCAGGCCAGCCTGACCGGTCTGCAAGTGGCAACCCTGGCGGTGGCTTACGTGACCCTGGCGTTCTTCGGACTGCGTGATCTGTACACCAATCAGCCGCCAGCCAAGACCAAACCTGCGGTCAACGTCGAGGCCGATGGTCCTGCGACTGCGACGCCTGGAATGATCAAGGCAGCGCCTGGCGAAAACCCGGCGAGCATCCATGAACCTGGCTACACCGTCGGCGTCGAAGCCCAGGTGCAACCGGCCTACTGGACCGCTGACTGGTCGCGCTACGTGATGCGCGGGCTGATCCTGCTGCTGTTCATTGCCTCGATTCTCAAACTCTCGGCGCAAAGCTTCTCGCCGTTCCTTTACTTCCAGTTCTGAGGGATCTGACATGACCCGCTCATTACGCATCTTTTACATCGCCCTGTTCCTGGTGACGCTGTTGGTCCTCGGTCTGTGGTCGATTCGCAGCTTCTTCGGCTTCAGCACCAACGCCGATGCGACGGTGCTCAACGGCCGCTGGACCAAGGCTGTGGAAACCCACTATGACGATGAATTCCCGATCAAGCGTCTGGGCACCAACCTCTGGGCCGCGCTGGATTTCAAACTGTTCAACGAAGGTCGTCCGGGCGTGGTGCTCGGTCGCGATCAGTGGCTGTACAGCGACGAGGAATTCAACCCGATCGTCAACGAAGAGCTGAACCTGCAAGGCAACTACGCGCTGGTCGAAGGCGTGCGCCAGACCTTGAAAGACAAAGGCGTGAAGCTGGTAATGGCGATCGTTCCGGCCAAGGCGCGCCTGTATCCGGAACACCTGGATGAAGTGAAACCTTCGAGCATCCACGCAAACCTTTATCAGGACTTCCATGCCCGCGTTGCCGGCGACAAGATCCTCGCCCCGGACCTGCTCGGCCCGTTGCAACAGGCCAAGCAGAACGGTCAGCAAGTGTTCCTGCGCACCGACACCCACTGGACGCCGGAAGGTGCCGAAATCGCCGCCAACACCCTGGCCAAGACCATTGCCGAGAAATTCCCGCTCAGCGGCGAGCCACAGCGCTTCGTCACCACGCCGGCGGAGACGGTCACGCACAAGGGCGATCTGCGTCTGTTCCTGCCGCTCGATCCGCTGTTCGAAAACATGATGCCGGCGCCGGAGCCATTGCAGAAGCGCAACACCGTGGCCGCCGAGCAGCCTGCCGGTGACGACGCCCTGTTCGCCAACAGCGAAGTACCGGTCGCGCTGATCGGTACCAGCTACAGCGCCAACCCGAACTGGAACTTCGTCGGCGCGCTGAAGCAGGCACTGCACAGCGACGTGGTCAATTACGCCGAAGACGGCCACGGCCCGATCCTGCCGATGCTCAGCTACCTGAAAAGCGATGACTTCAAGAACAGCCCGCCACAGGTGCTGATCTGGGAGTTTCCTGAACGATATCTGCCTGTGAACAACGAAATCGGCGACGCCGACCCACAGTGGGTCGCAGAGCTCAAACAAGCCGGCGCCCGCCAACAAAACGTAGCCATCAACACTAAATCCGAGACGCCCGATCGGGCGCAAAACTGAAAGAGAGGTACACCATGACTTTCACTACTACTCCTCGTCGTCTCGCTAAAAGCTTCGCTCTGGTCGCTGGCCTCAGCGTGCTTTCCGTCCCTGCTTTCGCCGGTGGCGACGCCGCGCTGTACGGCCCGACTGCACCGAAAGGCTCGACCTTCGTGCGCGTTTACAACGCCAGCAACGCTGAAGTCAGCGCCACCGTCGGCAGCACCAACCTGAGCGACATCGCGCCACTGGCCAGCAGCGATTTCAGCTTCATGCCGGGCGGCGACTACAGCGCCAAGGTCGGCAGCCAGACCCTGCCGGTGAAACTCGCCGGTGACCACTACTACACCCTGGTCAACAACGCCTCCGGCGCGCCGCAACTGATCGAAGAGCCGCCGTTCAAGAACAAGCAGAAATCCCTGGTGCGCGTGCAGAACCTCAGCGACAAGCCGCTGACCCTGAAGACCGCCGACGGCAAGACCGAAGTGGTGCCGAACGTGGCTGCCAAGGGCCGTGGCGAACGTGAAATCAACCCGGTGAAAGTCAGCCTGGCGCTGTACGAAGGTGACAAGAAAGTCGGCGACGTCAAACCCGTCGCTCTGGAGCGCGGTGAAGCAGCAGTGCTGTACGTCACCGGTAACGGCAGCAACCTGTCGCCAGTCTGGGTGAAACGCCCGGTGTCGACTCGCTAATCGCTCGAGCTATCAGCTACTAGCTTCAAGCTGCAAGTGAAGTGCTTCTAACTCACCGCTTGCAGCTTGCAGCTCTCAACTGCATTTTATGGAGTAAACATTATGATTCCGGTGATCTTGTCAGGTGGTAGCGGTTCGCGTCTGTGGCCACTTTCGCGTAAGCAGTTCCCTAAACAGTTCCTCGCCCTGACCGGCGAACACACACTGTTCCAGCAAACCCTGGAACGTCTGGTGTTCGAAGGCATGGACACCCCGATCGTGGTCTGCAACAAGGATCACCGTTTCATCGTCAACGAGCAGTTGGCCAATCGCAATCTGGAATGCCAGCGCATCCTGATGGAACCGTTCGGCCGCAACACCGCACCGGCCGTGGCGCTGACCGCGATGATGCTGGTCAATGAAGGCCGTGACGAGTTGATGCTGGTGCTGCCGGCCGACCACGTTCTGGAGGACCAGAAAGCCCTGCAACGCGCCCTCGCCCTAGCCACCGTCGCCGCTGAAAATGGCGAAATGGTGCTGTTCGGCGTGCCGGCAACCAAACCGGAGACCGGCTACGGCTACATCAAATCCACTGGCGATTCGCTGCTGCCGGAAGGCGTCAGCCGTGTTTCGCACTTCGTTGAGAAGCCTGACGTCAAGCGCGCCACCGAATACGTCGAATCCGGCGGTTACTACTGGAACAGCGGCATGTTCCTGTTCCGCGCCAGCCGTTTCCTCGAAGAACTGAAAAAGCACGATCCGGACATCTACGACACCTGCCTGCTGACCCTTGAGCGCAGCCAGCAGGATGCCGACACCGTGACCCTGGACGAAGCCACGTTCGCCTGCTGCCCGGACAACTCCATCGACTACTCGGTGATGGAAAAAACCCAGCGCGCCTGCGTCGTGCCGCTGACCGCTGGCTGGAGCGATGTCGGTTGCTGGTCGTCGCTGTGGGAAGTCAACGAAAAAGACGCCAACGGCAACGTCAGCAAAGGCGACGTGGTGATTCAGGACAGCAAGAACTGCATGATCCACGGCAACGGCAAACTGGTCTCGGTGATCGGTCTGGAAAACATCGTTGTGGTCGAAACCAAAGACGCCATGATGATCGCCCACAAGGACAAGGTTCAAGGCGTCAAGCAGATGGTCAACACGCTCAACGAACAGGGCCGCAGCGAAACCCAGAACCACTGTGAAGTCTATCGTCCGTGGGGCTCGTACGACTCGGTGGACATGGGTGGCCGCTTCCAGGTCAAGCACATCTCGGTCAAGCCGGGCGCGTGCCTGTCGCTGCAGATGCACCACCACCGCGCCGAACACTGGATCGTGGTCAGCGGCACCGCCGAAGTGACCTGCGACGAGAACGTGTTCTTGCTCACCGAAAACCAGTCGACCTATATCCCGATCGCTTCGGTGCATCGCCTGCGTAACCCGGGCAAGATCCCGCTGGAAATCATCGAAGTTCAGTCGGGTTCGTATCTGGGTGAAGACGACATCGAACGCTTTGAAGATATCTACGGCCGTTCCACCCCGATCGAACGCGGCGTGTCGGTGAAAACCATCGCGCAGTAATCGCTCACTGAAAAAAGAAGCCCTCGTCCAGCCCGTTGCGTCCCCTATCCGCAGCGGGTTGGGCGGGGGCTTTTTCATTCAGCCACCGACTGTCTTTTGCCGCTTCAGAATCGGGCCGGTGCGCTGTCCCAGCGAATTCGCTCGTCCCGCATAAGGTTTGGGTGCCACCAAACCAATGAAGTCCTGCGTACGGCTCAGTTTCTGCACGGTACCCTGTGTCTGGCTGGAGAGCGCGGCGACGTTTTCAAACAATTCGGGGTCATTGCTGCCAATACCCGCAAACTCAACGGCAATGGCCTGTGTTCTGTATTCCAGCATGGCACTGGTGTCAGCTGCGTCGTCATAAACCTGGCTCAAGGCATCCGCATTCAGTCCCTGACCGGCGCGGTGGAACTCACGCGCGATACCGACCATTCCCGAGGCCAATGAGCCAATCGAATCTTCCACCTTGGAGATCACTTTGTCCGTCGCTGCGTCCATGAGCTTGTCAGCGACAAGCGCGCGCCCCTCGGCGTCTCGCGGATCATGCGCCTGCATCTGGATCTGCACCTGCAACCTGGCTCGCATGGGAAGCCCGGATAGCTTGAATTGAGCTCGATCGACGCTTTCGATGAGGGCTTTGGGATTCAACTCATTCCCGGTCAGGTTGATCGGCCTGTTCAACTGGAAGGCATCCGCCGTCTTGTCAAAGAGTTTGCCTGCCATCTTGCCGCCAACCTTCGCGCCTATCACTGCGCCCATGGCGCCCCCTGCAGGCGTCGCGACCAGTCCGCCTACGAGTGTCCCGACAGAGCCGCCGGCGGCAGTGCCAAGCGCACTCGCTGCGGTGCTGCCAGCCTGTGTAAGGACTCGCCGAATCAGCGCTCGAAAACGCTGCCCCGGCTGGAGCTGATTGATAATCGAGTTTTGAATCACAGAAACGGTGGAGCCTACGGAGTCCAGAAGCTTGCGTTGGTTGTTCATGCTTTGCGCCAGCATCTTTTCATCTTTGCCTGCACCATCGCTGTCCGCGTAGCGGATGGGCGAATTGCCAACCATTTGAAAGAGATTCGGCCCATCGACAAATCCTTTGGGATCCGGGTTGAGCCAGCGCTGCAACCACGGCATGTAATAGCGATACCCATAGTAATAAAGCCCGGTCGCGTCACGCTCTTTGCCTGAATACCGCACTGTCTTGTAGCTGACGTCGGGCTCATCCGCCCACGCCGTCGCACCGAAGGGATAGAAATGCTCGCGACTGATCAGTTGCCCATCAGCGTCCAGCTCAAGGCTGATCGAACCCAGATGATCGCTGAAACTGTATCGGTAAAGATCGTTGATACCGGTCGGTGGCGGGCTCTCCCAGTGCAGAACGCGAACGCTGTTGAGTCCGGTCTCTACGATGATGACTTGCAGCCTTTCCCCGGTGCCGGTGTCGGCACGCATTTCCAGGCCCGGCAGATAACGGACGTCGGCGAGCAGACTGCGCGCGCCGGCCAGGGATAATCGCGTTTTACGTACACGTTGACCGGTACCGTCGTAGAGATAGCTTTCGCGATCATCAACCCTTGATTCGCGTTGCACGGCCACGACCGAGTCCAGCTGATTGCGCAGATTCCACTGCAACTGTCGCCCCTGATCCAGCAACAGCAAATTGCCCCGCGCATCGAACGCTGCGCCAATCTCTGCCTCATCGGGTGGTACACCATTGCGCCAGGGCAGACAGCGATTGCTATAGCGCGCGGCTTGCAATTGATGCCCGGGGCTCTGTGCGCCAACGTGGGTCAGCTCGAGCAAATTGCCGCCGGCGTCATAACGGTAACTTTGAGTGTAATTGGCGACCGCGGTCGGCCCGCCACCGGCGATGCCGGCTTCCCAACCACTGGCCTGGCGGAGTTGCGAAAGACTGTCGTGGCAATAAAGGCTGACGGGGTCGATGCGCTGGTTGGCGAACCAGCGCACTGGCAATGCCTTATCCTCGATACGCGTTACATTGCCTACCGGGTCATAATCATAAAGCAGGTGCTGCAACACATTGCCCAGTCGGTCCTGCGCATGACGCGAGCTCAACCGACCGTCTTCGGCACGGTAACCCAGCGTAGTCAGCACCCCGTTGCCCGCCAGTTCCTGTGTGACTTGCCCCTGTGCGTCGTAGCGTATATCGCTGACAACCGGGTAGCCCTCCGTCTGCAACCCGAGCTGCAGATCCACCGCGCGCAAACGACCATCGAGGGTCAACGCGAAGGTCTGCCGATGACCGCCGGCATCCACCTGCTCCAGCGCAGCGTCGTGGGGTGCAAAGCGTCGATGCGTAGACGCGCCCGCGCCGGCTTCCAACAGTCTCTGCCGATCCGTGACGGCTTCCGGCCAGTCTGGGGCAACCGGTTCAAGGGTGAAATGCCGAGTGTTTTTGCTGCACTGTCCAGTGATTGAAAACTGCTCGAACAGCACGCTGCCGGCCGGATCGTCATGACGGATCAATTGTCCGAGCTGATTGTGCAGCGGGTCGCCAGCATCGGGCGAGCCATAGGCAAAACGTTCGGCACAGCGCCGCGGCACCCCAGCACCTTCTTCGAACACGGCGAGCGGTCGCAGCAGATCATCGTATTCAACCTCACGGCGGGTCATTCTGCTGTCCCAACCGAGCAGTTGCTCGCCTGCCAGACCACGCAAATGGACGCTGCCCCCGGCATCGGTGCTGACCGAGCGCAGCACGCTGTCGTTCAAGGCGCAGACGCTGACGACACTGGGCGGCGTATCGGGATCGTCCGCCTGCAGAGCCCACAGCCGTGCGTCCCATTGCTTGACGGCGCGTCCGGCCGGGTCGCGCAGCGTCCGCTCGATCCGCTTCTCGCTGGGCAGCGCTGCATCGGCCCGCCAGTAATTGATCGTCAGGATTGCCAACCCCCGCGAATCGTTGACGGCAAGCGTTGGCGTTTTGCTGTGGATGCCCATGATCTGTCAACGTCCGTGTGTGCCCTGGACCAGTTAACCGGTGCAGGCCAGGCAGCACCACTGTCAGAAATTACAGTCCCGACCAACGGTGACCTGATAACCGACATGAATATCCATCGCGCAACGCCTTCGGTAGGATGGGCTCATTCATCCACGGAGCGTTCAAGCATGTTCATCGGCGTCCTGTTGGTCATCACCTGGCTGATCCTGTTGCTGCGCTATCCGGCCAAGGCGCTGCCGGTGTCCGTGGCGGCGGCGATTGGCCTGGGTGTTGTCGCGATGTGGGTGGTGTGGCTGGACAACCGCGAGATCAAGCAACTGGCGCGGCTGGAACTGCGCATTGCCTACGCGCCGGATCAATGCCCGGCCGATCGCCCACTGCAACTGAAAATGAATAACGGCAACGACGTACCGCTGACCGAACTGCGCTGGCGCATCGCGGCTTATGCCCCGGGCGACACGGTCAACCTGGCCGACAACCAGTACACTGCCCCGCGCTATCGCGGCCCCGGTGAATTGCAGGCCGGCGGCAATTGGCAAGACTGCCTGCCGCTGCCACCGCTGCGTCCCGGTTATCGTCCGCAGACCCTGGAGTTTCGCGCCGAGCATTTGCAGGGCAGTTTCTCCGATTGATCTCCCCTTTCATTTTTTGCACAAGGAATGCGCCATGCCCGTTGCGTTGATTACCGGTTGCTCCAGCGGCATCGGCCGCGCCCTCGCCGATGCCTTCAAAGCGGCGGGTTACCAGGTCTGGGCCACTGCGCGCAGGGCCGAAGACGTGGCGATGTTAGCCAGCGCCGGCTTCACCGCCGTGCAACTCGACGTCAATGACAACTCCGCGCTGGAGCAACTGGGCGAGCGCATCAACCGCGAGCATGGCGGCCTCGATGTGCTGATCAACAACGCCGGTTACGGCGCGATGGGGCCGCTGCTCGACGGCGGCGTAGCGGCCATGCAGCGGCAGTTCGAGACCAATGTGTTTTCGATTGTCGGCGTCACCCGCGCGCTGTTTCCAGTGCTGCGTCGAGCCAAAGGATTGGTGGTGAATATCGGCAGTGTGTCCGGTGTACTGGTCACGCCGTTTGCCGGCGCCTATTGCGCTTCGAAAGCGGCGGTGCATGCGCTGAGCGATGCCTTGCGCATGGAACTGGCACCTTTCGGCATCCGTGTAATGGAAGTGCAGCCCGGCGCGATCCAGTCAAGCTTCGCCAAGAATGCCGGGCATGAAGCCGAGCAACTGATCAACGAGCAATCGCCGTGGTTTCCCCTGCGCGAAGGCATTCGCGCACGGGCCAAGGCCTCGCAGGACAAACCGACCCCGGCCGCAGAGTTTGCTGCGGTGTTGCTCAAAGCCGTGCAGCAGAGCAAGCCGCCGCGGTTGATCCGTATTGGCAATGGTAGCCGCGCGTTGCCGTTACTGGCGACGTTATTGCCAAAGGGCATGCTGGAGTCGGCGTTGATGAAGCGCTTCGGCCTGCGCGCAAAGCTCTAGGAAAAGATCGCTCCCACGCTCTGCGTGGTAGCGCGATGCCCGGGACGCTCTGCGTCCCAAGGCGTGACGCAGAGCGTCACAGGCTGCATTCCCACGCGGAGCGTGGGAACGATCAAACGCATATCCACTGTGGGAGCGAGCCTGTTCGCGAAGGGTACGACCCGGTCTGTCAGAGGTCCACGGTGGCTTGGTTCACCACCACCGTGCAAGTAATCCCCGCCGCCAGCAACACCCCTTCCGGCACTTCATCGATGTGAATCCGCACCGGCACCCGTTGGGCCAGGCGCACCCAGTTGAACGTCGGGTTCACATCGGCGATCAACTCGCGGCTTTCCGGGTTGTCGCGGTCGTAGATGCCGCGTGAAATGCTTTCCACATGGCCCTTGAGCACTTCGCCGCTCATCAATTGCATCTCGGCCTTGTCGCCGACTTTCACGTGCGGCAGTTTGGTCTCCTCGAAGAAGCCGTAAACCCAGAACGAGTTCATGTCGACCACGGCCATTTTCGCCTCGCCGATACGCGCGTAGTCGCCGCGATGCACGTTAAGGTTGGTCACATAGCCATCCACCGCCGCGCGCACTTCGGTGCGTTTGAGATTGAGTTCGGCGGCTTCCAGTTGCGCTTGCGCGTGTTGGTAATCGGCGAGCGCAGCGTCGGCGATGTTGCTGGCGTCGTCGCGGTTTTCTTTTGAGATCACCAGATTGTCGAGGTCGGCGCGGCGATGGGCGTTGACCTTGCGCATCTCCCACGTCGACTTGCGCGCAGCGACCAGCGATTGCGCCTGTTTCACCGCGATGCGGTAGTGCTCGGGGTCGATGCGCATCAGCAGATCACCCTTCTTCACCAACTGATTGTCACGCACCGGCACCTCGACCACTTCGCCGGTGACGTCGGCGGCGACGTTGATGATGTCGGCGCGGACGCGGCCGTCGCGGGTCCACGGCGTGTTCATGTAGTGCTGCCACAAGGTGCGGCCGATCCACAGCGCCAGGGCCAGCACCAGCAGGGTTGCGAGCAGGCTGAAAAACTTTTTCATCAAGATCTTCTCAACGGTAGACAGTCAGCGCCATCGCGCCGAACAGACAGGTAAACAGGCTCAGACGCAGCAGCGCCGGGTGCCAGAAAAAGCGGTACAGATCGAACCCCGAAAGGAAGCGGTCGAGCGCCCAGGCCAGCGCCGCAGCGATGAAAAACATCAGGGTCATGGTCGGCATGTACACGCCGTGGAAGGCTATTTCACGAGGCACGGGCAGGTCCTTCGGGGCGGGCGATGGCGTATTCAGCGAGCGGTGATTGCGGGTCGAGCAACGAGGTGCGGATGAAGTGCAGGTAGCTTTTCACCCGGCGCAACGCCGAGGTATCGAAGTGCGGCGCGAACGGCTCGTCGGTGGCCGCAACGCGGCTGATCGCATGGTCGACGGCGACCAGCGCCCGTTCCAGATTGCTCGAGTTGGGTTGCAGAAACAGCCGCACCAGCGCCCGGCCCATAACGCGGATCGCCTGACGCCACGGCTGCGATTCGGCGTAGGCCGGATGCACCGGCAGAATCGCCTGTTCCTTGCGCAGTTCGATGATCGCGTGACCGACTTCCAGCACCACGAACATCCAGCGCAACAGGTTCTTCTGCACCTTCGGCTGGCCGGCCGCAAGGCCATAAGCCTGATGCAGCAGATCGCGGGTGCGGCTTTCGAAACTCGAGGCCAGCCCCTTGAGTTTGCCGCTGATTGCATAGACCACTTGCCCGCGCAGATCCTGCTCCAGCCGCTGCCACAACCAGCGGCTGTTCGGCGGCAGAATAATCGCTCCCGCCGCCGCGCAAACGAGCATGCCCAGGACCATGGCGATGTAGTCGTTGATGAAGGTGTAGGGGTTGTAGATCGTCAGGTTGTCCGGCACTGACCCGGTGCTGAAAAAAATCAACAAACCGAGGCCGACTCCGGCGTATTGCGGCCGCGAGGTGAGGAACGAACCGAGCACGATCACCGGAGCGAGCATCACGCACAGCAGTGGGAAACCGTCGATCAACGGAAACAGGAAAAACATCTCGACGAAGCCGATCAACGCACCGAGAAACGTCCCGCAGGCCATCTGAAACGCCATGCGTTTGGGGTTTGGCGTGGCGGCGGACAAGCCCACGGTGGCGGCGGCAATCAGGGTCATCGTCGCGCCGCTCGGCCACGCCGTGGCGACCCAATAGCTGCCCAGCAACAGCAGAATGAACGAGGCGCGAATCCCGGAAGCGGCAGCCGCCCACCAGTTGGTCTGTGGCATGAACGGTTCGTCCCAGCGCTCGCGTTCGTGCCGGTGCTCGGCGAGGGACGCGTGGGTCTGGGCGTAGCCGTGCAAGTCGTCGACGAAGCGATAAAGCAATTCGTACGCGGTGTGGAAGTCCAGTTGTTCGGCCTCGCTCGGCGCGGTCTCCTGAAACAGCCCGCGCAGGGTCCGCACGCGCGCCGGCAAACCGTCCTTGTAGATCGCCAGCGCTGTCGCCAGACGTGCGGCATCGGGGCTGGTCAGGGCGCGGCCACTGAAACCGTCGAGCACTTCGGCAAGGTCCTGCAGACCCGGTTTGATCGCCGCGACAACGAGTTCTTCGCCATTGCCGCGCAAGCGTTCAAGCAACTGGTGCAGGGCGTTGAAACGCGTGGTGATGCCCATGAATTCGCTGTTCAAACGGCTCAGCCGACCATTGCGCCGACGCATGTGCGGGTCTTCGAACACGGTCACGCTGCGCAACCCTTCCAGGCCCACGGCTTCGGCAATGAAGCGCACGTTGCTGGCCTCGAACGCCTCGGCTTTGCTGCGCCCGCGCAGGCCATCGGTGACGAACAGCGCGAACACGCCGAAGCGCTGATACAAGGCGTTGCGCATGGCGGCGCTGGCGGTCTGCGGCAGGATCGCCGCGCTGATCAGGGTCGCGCAGAGAATCCCCAACGAGATCTCCAGCACACGCCACACCGCCGCCATGAACGCGCCGTCGGGGTGTGCCAGTGCCGGTAAACCGACCATCGCCGCGGTGTAACCGGCCAGCACAAAACCGTACGCGCGAAAGTTACGGCAGCGCGCCGCGCCAGCCGAGCAGATGCCCACCCAGATCGCCAGGCAACCGAGAAACAGTTCGGTGTTCTGCGCAAATAAAGCGATCAGCGTGACCATCATCGCCGACCCGGCCAATGTGCCGAGGAAGCGATAGAAACTCTTGGCGAACACCTGACCGCTCTGCGGCTGCATGACGATGAACACGGTGATCATCGCCGTACGCGGTTGCGGCAATTCCAGGCGCATCGCCAGCCACAGGGTCAGGAATGCGGCGATCAACACTTTGAAAATGTAGACCCAGGTCACGCCGTCGCTGCGCGCCCAGTCATAGAAACCCCGGCGCCATTCCAGGGTGTAAAGCCAGCGTATGGGTGCGGGCAAGGGCGTCATTCAGATGTGCTCAATGAGATTTGGTCTGGTCGCAGAACCTGTGGGAGCGAGCCTGCTCGCGAATGCGTTTTCATATTCAACATTGACGTCGACTGATACGCCGCTTTCGCGAGCAGGCTCGCTCCCACATTGGTCATGGGTTCACTTCAGGAGTGCCGGGGTTTCCGGCGCCCGGGTCTGCTCGGCACTCGGCACATCGTTGCCGGCACCGAGGCCGCCACCCAACGCCGTCACCAGTTCGGCATGCGCACTCAACCGCGCCGCCTGCACCTGCTGCTGCACTTGCTGCTGTTTGAACAGCAAGGTCTGCGCGTTGAGCACGTTGAGGTAATCGGTGAGGCCGCGCTGGTAAGCGATCATCGCGATGTCGTAAGTCTTCTGCGCCGTGGCCACCGACTCGGCGGCAAAGCCTTGCTGCTTGTCCATCGATTCGCGGCGGATCAACTGGTCGGAAATGTTCTTCAACGCGTTGATCAGCGTCTGGTTGTAGTGCGCCACGGCGATGTCGTAACCGGCCGCCGCCTCGCCCAACTCGGCACGCAATCGCCCGCCATCGAAAATCGGCAATGAAATCGCCGGGCCGACGTTGTAGTTGAGTTTCTTGCCCGTCAGAAACTCCAGCGCGCCGCCACCGGTGGCCATATAGCCGAGGCTGCCGACCAGATCGACGTTGGGGTAAAAACCCGCATGAGCGACATCGATGCCGCGCGCCTGCGCCGCCACTTGCCAGCGACTGGCGACCACGTCGGGACGCTGGCCGAGCAGATCGGCGGGCAACGCCGAAGGCAGTTTCAATGCCGCGCCAAGGGCCAGGGTTGGGCGCTGCAACTGCGCACCCGCGCCCGGTCCCTGGCCGGCGAGCGCGGCGATCTGATTGCGGCTCAGGGCGATTTCTTCGTCCAGCGCATCGAGTTGGCGATGGGTTTCCGGCAGCGGCGTTTCAGCCTGGCTGACTTCGAAGTGCGTGCCGATCCCGCCATCAAGACGTTTCTGCGCCAGATCGAGAATCTGCTGTTGCTGCGCCAGCGTCGCCGCGACGATGTCACGCTGGGCGTAATGCAGCGACAGTTCGATGTAGGCGCGCACGATGTTGTTCTGCAGTTCAAGCTGCGCCAGCCGCGCCTCGGCGACGCTCATGTGCGCCAGATCCACCGCGCGCTCACTGGCATTGCTCTCACGCCCCCAGAGATCGAGCGCATAGCTGAAACCTAACGCGGCGTTGTTGTCCCAGGTCGTGGTGTTGGCCAGCTCGCCGGGGCCATAGAACTGATCGGTCGGCCAGTTGTGCCGTTTGAGCGTCGACTGGCCATTGACCTGCAACGACTCCGCCGCCTCGGCGACGCCGGCCAACGCCTTGGCCTGGCGCACCCGCGCGGCGGCCATGACTATCGTCGGGCTGCCTTGCACCGCGAGGTCGATCCAGTGGTTGAGTTGCGGGTCGCCGTAGGCTTGCCACCATTGCGCGCTGGGCCAATGGGCGTCACGGGCGGCGTGGGCAATGGCCTCGTCGGTGGCCAGTGAATTGGCCGCCAATGCCTCGCTGTGCGGGGCGATTCCTTGCGTTGAGATGCAGCCGCCAAGACCCAGGGTGAAAGCCAGAACACTGAGCGGCAAAAGCGCTCTGTTGATGCGACGCGGCACAGCTGCGAATTCCTGAAAAGGGGATAAACCGGGACGTTGTGGACGCGAGCCTGCTCGTCAAAGCAGCAACTTGGGTCGGGCTGAACAACCGGCCTGTGCGCCTCGACTCCCACAACGGCGCAATTCTAGGGGGGCGCCTTTGCGGCGATAAGCTGGGTTTTCTGTGAATCTTTGTTACGGTTAACGCGATAATCCTTAAGTCTGGGGTCTCAGCCCCTGAAACTTCGTGTCACAATTTGCCATCTCCCTTGAGAGCACCCCATGGACACCTTGCAAAACATGCGCGCCTTCAGTTGCGTCGCCGAAGCCGGCAGCTTCACCGCCGCCGCCGTGCAACTCGACACCACCACCGCCAACGTCTCGCGCGCGGTTTCCAACCTCGAAGCCCACCTGCAAACCCGCCTGCTCAACCGCACCACGCGGCGCATCGCCCTCACCGAGGCCGGCAAGCGCTACCTGCTGCGCTGCGAGCAGATCCTCGCCTACGTCGAGGAAGCCGAGGCCGAAGCCAGCGACGCCCACGCCCGCCCCGCCGGACAGTTGAAAGTGCACACCATGACTGGCATCGGCCAGCACTTCGTCATCGACGCCATCGCCCGCTATCGCAAGACCCACCCGGACGTGACTTTTGACCTGACCATGGCCAACCGCGTGCCGGATCTGCTCGACGAAGGCTACGACGTGTCCATCGTGCTCGCCAGCGAACTGCCGGACTCGGGTTTCGTCTCACAACGCCTGGGCATCACCTACAGCATCGTCTGCGCCTCGCCGGCCTACGTGAAAGCCAACGGCGCCGCGCAAAAACCCAGCGACCTGCTCAACCACGCCTGCCTGCGCCTGGTCAGCCCGGTGATCCCCCTGGAAAAATGGGCCTTCGACGGCCCGGACGGCCAGGAAATGGTCACCATCAACAGCTCGCCGTTCCTGGTGAACTCCGCCGACGCCATGAAAACCGCGATCACCAGCGGCATGGGCGTGGGCGTATTGCCGGTGTACGCCGCCATCGAAGGCCTGCGCAACGGCACTTTGGTGCGAGTGATGCCGAACTACCGTTCCCAAGAGCTCAACCTGTATGCGATCTACCCGTCGCGGCAGTATCTGGATGCGAAGATCAAGACGTGGGTCGAATACCTGCGCGGCTCGTTGCCGGAAATACTGGCGGCGCATCAGGCGGAACTGGCGGCGTATGAATTGAGCGGGAGTCTGGCCGGCGTGCGCGTCGCCAACTGAATGTAGCGTTCTGCCGACGTTGCTGAACGGGTGCGATTGGCGTTGGCAGTCCTTCTGGCGTTCGATTCTCTTTATTGTCAACTGTCAACTCTGACAGTTGACGGGGCTGCCCCTCACTCCTAGCTTGAAAACGTCGCCAGACTTTGTCTGGTTCACGGAACGATCAACGCCAAGGAGTTCATCATGTTCACCAGGCATCAGTTTCCCATTATCAAAACCTCTCCCTGCATCGGGAGTTTGACCGCCCGCATATCGGGTGATCTGGGCTTCACCTCGGAAAGCTTAGGCTTCGCCCACGACCACTACACCACCGACAATAAACTGCACTTGTCTTTAAACACGGTGCAGCTCACTACCGATGCAAATGGAAACCAAATCGAGCGTGGCATTGAAATAGTGTTCCCACACGACGTCTCGAGCGGCACCTATAACTTCGAAGATAAAAAAGTCTGTGCGACTTTTTGGAAGATATGGCAAGTGGAGACCCATATCCGCTTTGAAACTTACAGTGCTGATACCGGTTCCATCACCTTGAGTTTTGATCATGATCTAGAGGTGTACAAGGGGAGCTTACAGTTCAAATCTGCTGGCGCTGAAGGTAAGGAACTGGAAGTCAATGATGGCAAGTTCTACATTGAAGGGCGGGACAGTATTTCGCTCTGAATCTGCGCTGGCCAGGACTTCGACAACAACAATAAGGAACACCAGATTCATGATGGTCGTATTGATGTTCAAGACCTCGAGATTATCGAGGGGTGAAGGGTTGTAAAGTCCGACCAAGCCAGCCACTCCCTGCCCAAAACTGAAAAGCCCCTCACCCTAACCCTCTCCCGGAGGGAGAGGGGACCGACCGCAGCGAATGCGAAAAGTACGCCGACCTGAAATACCGAGTCGTACGCAAACTTCGAAGCCAACCAAAATCGGCTCCCTCTCCAGAGGGAGAGGGCTGGGGTGAGGGGCAGCCACACCACAAACCTAAAGCCAACCACCCGCTCCTAACCACTCATTACAATGAGCGAAGCTCGAGTGCTCTTGATCTTGCCTAACCGGCGACATCGGAAGGCTGAGTGGAGGGATCGATCCGGGCGTGGGAGCGCAGCGACCGTCTGGCGCAGCCAGACACAGCGCAAGGAGGTGCAGCGAAGCAAACCGTAGCCGCTGCGCCCGGATCGATCCCGGAGCGAAGGGACCCGAGCCTGCGAGGGCCGAACGCAGGAGCAAAGCCTTTGGTTCCTTTTTGGCGTCTGAAAAAGGGACTCGCCGTAAGGGCGAAACCGCCAGCAGTCACACCCCATAAAACGGATATGCCCCCAAAACCCCATGAGTCTGGTCGGCCCAGAGGCCGCCAAGACAACCCCACCCAGAAAATGTTAGCGTGCTTTCAATCAAGCCGCACGACGAGCCCCGAGCAATGAAAAAAACAGTCCTGGCCTTCAGCCGCATCACGCCGCCCATGATCGAACGCCTGCAACAGGAGTTCGACGTCATCGTCCCCAACCCAAAGAGCGGTGACATCAACGCCCAATTCAACGAAGCCCTGCCCCACGCCCACGGCCTCATCGGCGTTGGCCGCAAACTCGGCCAGGCACAACTCGAAAGCGCGACCAAACTCGAAGTGGTCTCCAGCGTCTCCGTCGGCTACGACAACTACGACCTCGACTACTTCAACCAGCGCGGGATCATGCTCACCAACACCCCCGACGTGCTCACCGAAAGCACCGCCGATCTCGCGTTCGCCCTGATCATGAGCAGCGCCCGCCGCGTCGCCGAACTTGATGCCTGGACCAAAGCCGGGCAATGGCAAGCCAGCGTCGGCGCGCCCCTGTTCGGTTGCGACGTCCATGGCAAAACCCTCGGCATTGTCGGCATGGGCAACATCGGCGCCGCCGTCGCTCGCCGCGGCCGTTTCGGCTTCAACATGCCGATCATCTACAGCGGCAACAGTCGCAAGACCGACCTGGAAAAGGAACTCGGCGCACAATTTCGCAGCCTTGAGCAACTGCTCGCCGAAGCCGATTTTGTTTGCCTGGTGGTGCCGCTCAGCGACAAGACCCGCCACCTCATCAGCCACCGCGAACTGGCGCTGATGAAACCGAGCGCCATCCTGGTCAACATCTCGCGCGGCCCGGTTGTCGATGAACCGGCACTGATCGAAGCCCTGCAAAACCAGCGCATCCGTGGCGCCGGGCTGGACGTCTACGAAAAGGAACCGCTGGCCGAGTCACCGCTGTTCCAGTTGAGTAACGCCGTGACCCTGCCGCACATCGGCTCGGCCACCACCGAAACCCGTGAAGCCATGGCCTATCGCGCACTGGCCAACCTGCGCAGCGCCCTGCTCGGCGAACGTCCGCAGGATCTGGTCAACCCGCAAGTCTGGCGTGGCTGAAAAAACAACGGGCAAGTGCACATTGCACTTGCCCGTTAGTTATATATACACAACTTGCAATCGAACAACGACCAAACTTCCACAGCCGCACTATAAGCTCTCCGCATCCGTCTATCTAAAGACATATGCCATGGAGAGCCAATACCTTGAACACCCTGACCACCGAAAAACTGATCCGTTACAGCAAAGTAATCCTGATGGCCTACATCAGCTTCTTTGGACTGCTGGTAATGATTCACAACTTCACCGACTATGAGTCAAACTACACTTACGTTGCGCATATCCTGAGTATGGATACCACCACCGCCAGCGAGAGTATCAAGTATCGGGCGATTGAGTCACCGATGGTCCACCACCGGATCTACTGGTTCATCATTACCCTGGAAGTTACCTATACCGTGCTCTGCCTGATCGGCACTTATCAGCTGTATCGGCATATCAACTCCTCCGCCGAGATTTTCCATGAAGCGAAAAAGTTTTCAATCATGGGTATACTGGCGGCCATTTTCATTTACTACGTTTGCCTGCAAACCGTCGGCGTCGAATGGTTCGACATGGACACTTCGCAATCCTGGAATGCCAAAGACTGGGCCCGGCATATTGTCGACTTCATCTTTCCGGTAATGATTTACATCAGCTTGAAAGTTGAGCACTGAAGTTCGGTGCTCAATCACTCAAGCCAATTTTCCGGGCACGGGGGCTATCGCTATTTTCGGTTTACGAAACACCAGCACGTTGCCCAGCATCACCAACACCAGACCGATCAACGCCGGTGCTGTCCATTGATAACCTTCGGCAAACGCCGAGACGTTCAACGCCACCACCGGAAACAGCACCGTGCAGTACGCCGCCCGCTCGGGGCCCATGCGCCCGACCAGTGTCAGGTAGGCGGTGAAGCCAATCACCGAACCCGGAATCACCAGATACAACAGCGCGCCGACGTACCGCGAGCTCCAATCCATGTCGAACGGGATGCCTTTGACCAGGCACCAGAGCGTCAGCATCGCCGCGCCATACGCCATGCCCCAGGCATTGGTGGTCAGCGGTCTGAGGCCGGCCTTCTGTTGCAGACTCGAGAGCATGTTGCCCGCCGAAAAACACAGGGTCCCACACAGCGCCAGACCTAGCCCTAGCAGGGTTTGCGGGCTGGCTTGATGCCCGGCCAGTTCCGGCCAGAACAGCAGGCCCAGGCCGAACAAACCGAGCCCGCCGCCCATCAGCACGTTGCGTGCGATGCGCTGGCCGAAGAACACCCGCGCGTTGAGCGCATTCCACAGTGTCGCCGTGGAAAACACCACCGCGACCAGTCCGCTGGGAATCCATTGGCTGGCGGTGAGAAAACACATGAAATTCACGCAAAACAGGCACAGCCCCTGCGCCACGCAAATCAGATGGCCGCGACGATTCATCGGCTGCAGACGGCGGCTGAGCAGCAATAGCGCAAACAACACCAGCGCGGCGAGGCCGAAGCGGTAGACGATCGACACCGGTATCGCCACCACGCCCAACTGCCATTTCAAGGCAATCCACGTGGTGCCCCAGATCACTACGGTCAACAAATACAACGACAAGTTCATGATGCACTCTCCTCGACAGGCCTTGAGTGTCGGTGTAGTGCCGCTGTGTGCGCTTGCAGATTCTTGCGCTTTTCTCGAGTGACGGGCTGGCAGCCCGGCGCCTACGGAGTAGCATGCAAGGCGTCGGAGAAAATCGCCCATGGCCGCCATCGATACCCTGCAAGTCTTTCAAGAGCTCAACAGCTCGCCAAACGCCCGCCTGGTGCACAGCGCCGAGCTCGGCGACGGCTTGTCCGCCGCGGTGTGGACCAATCACCACGACGCCCGCGAATATTCAGCGCCGGGCCACCACACCGTGTCCTGCTACATCGCCGGCGGCACCGGGACGTTTCGGCGCGGCCAACCGCAGCAAAAGGGTGCACCGGACAAGCTGTGCATCCTGCCGGCCGAGCATGAGTCGGGCTGGGTGGTCAACGGCGACATCCGCCTGGCGCACCTGTATTTCAGCGCCGAACAATTTGCCCTCGGCTGCGTGACCTTGCTCGACCGCGAGCCACGCGAGATGCAGTTGCGCGAGCACACCTTCCTCGAAGACCCGCAACAGGCACAGCGTTTTCGCCAATTGCTGGCGCTGAACTGGGACGAACCCGCCGAGCGCTTGCTGACCAGCAGCATCGCCCATGAATTGATCAGCCACACCTTGCTCAGCCAGGTCGGTGCGCGTCAGGGTTTGCGCTTGAAGGGTGGGCTGGCGGCGCATCAACGCCGGCAACTGGTGGCGTACATCGACAGCCAGCTGGCCGAGCCGATCAGCCTCGGACAACTGGCCGGATTGTGTGCGCTGTCGGAATACCATTTTGCACGGATGTTCCGCGCAAGCTTCGGACTGCCGCCGCATCAATATGTACTGGCGCGGCGCCTGGATCGGGCGCGGCAGATGTTGCGCGGGACCATGCTGCCGCTGGGTGAGATTGCGCTGGCGTGCGGGTTTGCCAGTGCGAGTCATTTTACTAATCGGTTCAAGCAGGTGTTGGGCGGGACGCCGGGGGAGTATCGGCAGGCGTTTTTGCGCTGAAGTTCATATTTTGTCGCCAGTGATGGCCCCTTCGCGAGCAGGCTCGCTCCCACCTTGGAATGCAGTCTCCTGTGGGAGCGAGCCTGCTCGCGAATAACGATGACGCGGTTTCGGATCAAAACTCCAAGGTGCTCGACAACGAAACCTGCCGCGCATCCCCCATCGACACAAAGAACCGGCTCGCCGAAGACGTGTAATACGTGCGGTCAAACAGGTTCTTCACGTTCAGCTGAAATTTGACCTTCTGCCCTTCCACCCTGGTGTCGTAAGTCGCAAACGCATCAGCCACGGTGTAGCTCGGCAGGTCAAAATCATTCACCGCATTCCCCGCGCGCTCACCGACGTAACGAGCGCCTGCGCCGACGCGCAACTGATCGCCGCCGAACACGCTGCCAAAATCATAAACCGCCGACAACGAGCCGGAATTTTTCGCCACGTTTTGCAGGCGCTTGCCCTTGTAGTCCGGATCTTCGGTGACTTCGGCATCGGTGTAGGCGTAGCTGCCGATCATGCTCCAGCGCTCACTGAGCTGACCGCTCAAGTCCACTTCGAGGCCGCGCGATCGCACTTCACCGGCAGCGCTGTAAATCGTCGTCGGGCCTTCGGCGTTGGCCACCAGTACGTTGCGTTTCTTGATGTCGAACAACGCGACGTTGCCGGTGATACGCCCCGGCAAATCCAGGCGTGCGCCCAGCTCCCACGACTTGGCTTCTTCCGGCGCGATGCTGCCGTCGAGCACGGTGCTGCTGCCACTCAGCGGGGCGATGGTCGAGTTGGGTTTGAACGACTCGGTGTAGCTGCCGTAGAACGACAAGGCGTCGGTGTAGCGATACACCAGGCCGGCACGCGGCACCCATTTCTGGCCATTGCTGTCGGTGTTGGCCTTGAACGGTACACCTTTGCCGGCGTATTGGTCGTATTCCTGAAAACGCCCGCCGGCCACCAGAATCCACTGATCGGTGAGGTGAATCGAGTCCTGCAGGAACAGCGAATCGCTGCGCAGTTCATCGGTCTGTGCGCTGTCCGGTGCGCTGACTGTGGTGCCCATCACTTCGCGGCCATAAACCGGATTGACGTAGCTGAAGGTGGTCAGGCTCTTCTGCCGGATCAGGTCTTCACGGTAGATCTTGCGGTACTCGTCGTCCACGCCGAACGCCAGATCATGCTGCATGCCCAGCACATTGACCTTGCCTTCAAGGCTGGCGGTGGTGAAGCGGTCAGTGCTGATCGCGTTCTGCGTGCCGTCCATGCTGCGCGTCAGCGTGCCTTTTTTCGTGTCGATCGCGGTCACCCGGACCTGGCTGGCGTCGTAGGTTTCGCGATTCCAGCTGTAGCCGAAATGGGCTTTCCAGTCGTCGTTGAGTTGGTGATCGGCTTCGAAATGATAAAGATCCGAGCGCCCTTCCATGTCATTGAACGGCTCGTCGAGGCGCTGCTTGCGCGAGATGTCCAGCGGATGATTGGTGCGCGGGTCGATCAGCGTACCGCGGTCGAACGGCGTGAGAAATTCGCGATGCTCGTAGGCGAACAGCAATTGGGTGTTTTCACCGAACCAGGCCAGCGACGGCGCGATCAGGGTTTCGCGGTGAGTGCCGAAATTGCGCCAGTAATCCTCGTCCTCGTGATCCACCACCATGCGATAGGCCAGCCCGGACTCACCCAGTGCGCCGGTACTGTCGAAGCTGCCGCCGCTGCCATTCTTGCCCTCGCCATAGGTCGAGCCGCGCACCGTCAGCGCGTTGTAGGGCGTCAGTTCCGGTTTCTTGCTGACCAGGTTGACGACGCCGCCCGGGTCTTGAATGCCATAGAGCAACGAGGCCGGGCCCTTGAGCACCTCGACGCGATCGACCGTGGCGTTCATCCCTCGGCCCTGCACGATCGGCATGCCGTCGCGCATGATCGAGCCGTTGCGGTTGTCGCCAAAGCCGCGGGTCATCACCGAGTCCTGAGTGCTGCCCAAAGTGTTGCCCTGGGTGATGCCGCTGACATTGGCCAGCGCATCGTCGAGATTGCGCGGCGCCTGATCGCGGATCACCTGGGCCGGGATGACGTTGACGGTCTGCGGCACCTCCTGCAACGACGCCGAGGAACGCATCACCGAACTGGTCTCTGGCGGTTGATAGCTGGTTGAGTCGTCGCGCGTCGAAGTGATGGTGGTGGCGCCGAGGTTCAGTGCGCCTTCGGTGGGTTTGGGCTCAAGCGCCAGCGTGTGACTGTCGGTGCGGCGGAAGTTCAGGCCGGAGCCGCTGAGCAAGCGCTGCAGTGCCTGTTCGGCGCTCATCTGGCCGTTGACCGCCGGCGCCGTCAGCCCGTATGGCGCTTCGTCGGTGTAGACCACGCTTTGCCCGGTGACGCGGCTGAAGTCGCTCAAGGCTTGCGGCAGCGGTTTGGCGGCCAGCGAAAAACTGTACTGCTTTTGCGCCTGGCTGCTGAGCGTTTCAGCGGCCAATGCGACGCTGACCGGCAACAACGCCAGTGCCGAAAAACTCAACGCCGACCTGCCCAACCACTGTTTGACCGAACCCGATTTTGCCCTGGACTTCATGACTCAATGACCTGTGTAGAACCGCAACGGATGCGAATGACTCGCAGTTTCAGTCACTACACGGATGGGGCTGGGGTTTACCTCACCTTGATCTGAAAATATTTTTCTGGTGGTTGCCAAGCCGCCTTCGCGAGCAGGCTCGCTCCCACCTTTGGAATGCGTTCCCCTGTGGGAGCGAGCCTGCTCGCGAAGAGGCCAGCAGCCTCAACGCAGAATAATCAGATGCCCCAACACCCGATGCTGCTCAAACCCCAACACCCCCTGCAACGAATTGAGTACCGCCTGCGGGTCCTTGCTCGGGAAACTGCCGCTGACCTTATGCGCCGCCAGCTCATCGTTGAGCAATACGATCCTGCCCGGGTAATAGCGGCGCAAATCCTCGACCACCTCGGCCAGCGTCGATTTGTAGTAAGTCAGCCAACCCTGACGCCAGGCCAGTTGCGCTTCGCTGTCGACCGCATGGAGTTTTTCCGCTGCACCTTCGCCGTAAGCCACCTGCTGCCCGGCGGTGAGAATCTGCTGTTCGCCCTCACGGCTCGCCGTCACGCCCACCCGCCCCGACAGCACCGTGACCTGCGCGCCATGGGGCTGCAAACGCACTTCGAATTGCGTGCCGAGCACCCGCGCCTCGCCGTTTTCGGCCGCGACGACAAACGGCGCGCCGGTGTGGCTGACGCTGAAAAATCCGGCGCCACGGCGCAGTTGTACACGCCGCTCGCCGTGGCTGAAATCGACAGCAATTGCGCTGTCGGCATCCAGTGTCACTTGCGATTGATCGGCCAGCGTCACCGTGCGGATCTCGCCGGGTGCCGAGACAAAATCGGCGCCCAGATCATCGAGCCAGCGCTGCGCTTGCCATCCCGTGCCGAGGCTGACCATCAGCAGCAGACACGCCGCCATGGCAAACACCCCGGACCAGCGCAAAACCGGCGAACGTCGCGGACGGTCCATTGCTTCGAGATAACCCTGCAACGCCAACGCCTCTTCATCGGCCAGGGTTTGTGCCGGGCCTTCGCTCAGCTCCCACAGCACCTGCGCCTGGGCATACGCCTCGGCGTGGGCCGGGTCGGCGCGCAGCCACTGGCTGAAGGTCAGTTGATCGCCGGCGCTGGGCCGGTCATGCAGCAGGCTCAGCCAGGCCAGAGCGGCCTGTTCCTGAGCGGGCGTCGGAACGATGTGATCGGCGGGGTTCACGGTGCTTTCCCTGGCAGACGTGGCGCGGGGTCGCGCAGGCTGGCCTTGCAGGCCTCGAGGGCGCGCATCATATGTTTTTCCACGGCACTTTGGGACAGGCCCATGGCTCTGGCGATGTCTGCGTATTTGCGCCCGTGGATGCGGTTGAGCAGGAAAATCTGCCGGGTGCGCTCGGGCAAGGCGCGCAACGCCGCTTCGACATGGCGCAGGTCATTGCCGGCTTCGAGCGCAGCTTGCGGCTCGCTGCCGTGGCTGTGCGGCTCGTCCGGTTGCCAGCCTTCGTTGACGCGCGCGCGCGTGCCTTCGCTGCGCAGATGGTCGATGGCAATGTTGCCGGCGCAGCGCAACAGGTAGGTGCTGAGCTCTTCGACCTGCACCAGCGGCCGTCGCCAGAACCGCAAAAACAGATCCTGCACCAGATCCGCCGCCGTCGCGCGGCAACCGACACGACGGCTCACCAGCGCTTCCATCTGCGAGCGCTGCGACAGAAACACCTGAAGAAAATGCGCTCGCGCGCCATGCGGCTCGTCGTCGCGCGACTCCGGTGGCAGACCGATCAGCATGTCAGCCCTGCGCCCGTGTTTGCAGCCTGGTCAGGACCTGATGAAAGCCTGCTTTCATACCAGCCCCAAGCCTCGTACTACCCCGGAAACGGTCGCCAGAATCACGCTCGGCACCAGCAAGCCGACCCACGCCGACCATGCAGTACGACAGGCCATGCACCAGAGCACGGCAACCAGATAAACCAGAAACGAAACGGTCATGCCCGTCACCAACGCTTCGCCACGGCCCGGCGGCAACCACAAGGTCAGCGTCACGCTGGCCAGTGCGGCAACGAGATAGCCACCAAAGACCGCCGCCAGCACCCGTGAGGTGACGGCCAGGCGATAGGACATGGGCACTGTGGCGAGTTTGTCTTTCATGTTTCGACCCTGAAACGAAAAACGTCCGGCAGACGAGCCGGATCAAGACAGCGATATTAATGATAAATATTCTCATACGCAAAAGCTTCTGATTGCCGGATGACGCAATCGCACCCTACAATGCGAACCGTTCTTGTTCTCTAACGCACGTTCTCGACGCCTGCTTTGCGTCCGGAGTCATTCCGTTGTCGTCCGCCCACTCCGTCGAATCGCTTTATCAGGCTCATCACAGCTGGCTTACCGGCTGGTTGCGACGCAAGCTCGGCTGCCCGGACAGCGCGGCGGACCTGACCCAGGACACCTTCATCAAAGTGCTGACTGCACGCGAGCCGCCGCTGATCATCGAGCCGCGCGCGTTCCTGACTACCCTCGCCAAACGCGTACTGTTCAACCATTACCGCCGCCAGGACCTGGAGCGCGCCTACCTCGAAACGCTGGCGCAGATGCCGGAGATCGTCGCGCCGTCGGAAGAACACAAAGCGATCATCCTGCAGACCTTGATGGAGCTGGACGAGTTGCTCGATGGACTGCCGCGTGCGGTCAAACGCGCCTTTCTGCTGGCGCAGGTCGATGGCCTGACCTATCCACAAATCGCCGCAGAACTCGGCATCTCCGTGGCCACGGTCAAACGGCATCTGCACAAAGCGGCGCTGCGCTGCTATTTCGCGCTATGAACCGCACACCGGAATTCTCCGCGCAAGTGGCCGAGCAGGCCGTGCACTGGCTGCTGGAAATGCAGCAAGGCGCCCTTACGCCGCGCCAGCAACAGGCCTGGCAGCAATGGCTGGACGCGCACAGCGAACATCGCCGCGCCTGGGAGCACATGCAGCGGGTCAATCAGCGCTTGCGCGGGGTGGCGTCACCGCTGGCCCATGCGGCGCTGAATGGGCCGAAGTCCGCCAGCCGTCGACAGGCGCTGAAACTGCTGCTGATTCTGGGCGCCGGTTCGGCCATGACCTGGGGCCTGCGCGAGCACACGCCGCTGCCGTCGATGCTCGCCGATTACCGCACGCCGCTCGGGCAGCGGCGCAAGGTGTCGCTGGGTGGCGACGATCTGTTGCAGCTCAACACGGCGAGCGCCATAGACGTCGATGGCGAGCAGCGCCTGATTCGCCTGCTCGAAGGCGAAATGCTCCTCAGCGCTGCCAACTCGTTCGCGATCCGCACCGCGCAAGGTGTTCTGAACACTCAAGGCGCGCGACTCAATGTGCGGCAGTTTGCCGACCGCACACAGATCGCCCTGTTTGCCGGGCGAGTCGAACTGGCCCTCGATCAACGCGCGCCCGTGCTGCTGCCGGTCGCGCGCCAGCTGAGCTTTACCGTCAGTTCCATCAGCGAAGCCAAACCGCTGGATGCCAACAGCGGCGCCTGGACTGATGGCATGCTGGTCGCCGCGCACATGCGTCTGGGCGACTTCCTCGATGAGCTGGGCCGCTACCGTCGCGGTCAGCTGCATTGCGACAATAACGTCGCCGACTTGCTGATCTCCGGGACGTATCCATTGGACGACAGCGAGCGGATCCTCGATCTGCTGCAAATCAGTCTGCCGGTCAAAGTCCGGCGTTTCACCCGCTACTGGGTGAGCGTCGAAGCGCGGGTTTAGAGCCCCTGAAAAATAAATGAGCCGTTTTTCAGATCTGGCGTGACAGAGAAGGAAAGCCCCCTTGATTCAACCTTCTCAGGATCATCCGCCATGCACCCTATCCGCCTCACGCCACTGGCTCGCACTTTGCGCAACGTCGTCCTTGGCGCCAGCCTGAGTTTCAGCGCCGTGCCCGCCGCGCTGGCCGCCGATGCCAAGGCTTATCACATCGCGCCGTCGTCGCTGGAAAACGCGCTCAATCAATTCGGCCGTGAAGCCGGGGTGCTGATTTCCTTTGGCTCGCAAGTCACCGGTGGCTTGCAAAGCCGTGGTCTGGAAGGCAATTACACCACGGAGCAAGGTCTCGATGCCTTGCTCGAAGGGACCGGCCTGCAAGCACGCGCCGAGGGCGACAATGCGTTCAGCCTGCAACCGCTGGCAGACGCGGCGCTGGAGCTGGACACCTCGAAAGTCGTCGGCGACTGGCTTGGCGATGCGGCGCAGATCAATGTGTTCGAACATCCCGGCGCCCGCGACGTGATCCGCCGCGAAGAATTCGAACGCCAGGGCGCCACGCAGGCGCGCGACGTGCTCAACCGCATCCCCGGCGTCAACGCCCCGGAGAACAACGGCACCGGCAGCCATGACATGGCGCTGAACTTCGGCATCCGTGGTTTGAATCCGCGTCTGGCCGCGCGCTCGACCGTGTTGATGGACGGCATCCCGGTGCCCTTCGCCCCTTACGGCCAGCCGCAGCTATCATTCGCGCCGATCAGCATGGGCAACATGGACGCGGTGGACGTGGTGCGTGGCGGTGGCGCGGTGCGTTACGGGCCGCAAAACGTCGGCGGTGTGGTCAACTTCGTGACCCGGGCGATTCCCGATGAGCCAACGGTGAAAGGCGGTTTCCAGACCGAAACCAGCCCTTCGTCGAGCCACGACGGCTTCAAGACCAGCGCCAACCTGCTGGCCGGTGGCAGCAACGCCAATGGCCTCGGCGGCGCGTTGCTCTACTCCGGCACTCGCGGCGGCGACTGGCGCGAACACAGCGATACTGAAATCGATGACCTGATTCTCAAAGGCAAATACCAGCTCGACGAGGCCAACAGCTTCAACGCCATGGCCCAGTATTACGAAGGCAAGGCCGACATGCCTGGTGGTTTGAACGTCGCCGACTACGACGCCGATCCGTACCAGTCGACACGGCCGAAAGACCAGTTCTGGGGCCGCCGCACGATGTTCAACTTCGGCTATCGCTATCAGGAAGATCGACGCGAATTCACCGCCAACACCTTCTTCACCAAGACCCTGCGCAGCGGTTATCTGGACCAGGGCACGTTCCTGTCGCTGTCGCCGCGCGAGTACTGGGTGCGCGGTCTGGAAACCCGTTTCGCCCAAGGCTTCGACCTCGGTCCGACCAGCCATGAAGTCGGAGTCGGCTACCGCTACATCAACGAAGCCGGCCACGAACTGCGCTATCGCACGCCGATCGCCAGCAACGAATACCCGACCACCAACAGCCGCAATGACCGCGATACCCGTGGCGGCACCGAGGCCAATGCGTTCTTCATCGACGATCGCATCGATATCGGCAAGTGGACCATCACCCCCGGCGTGCGCTACGAAATGATCGAGTCGCAGCAGACCAACAACCTGACCAACGTCAAGTACAAGGGCGACTACAACACCGCGCTGCCGGCGCTGAACGTGCTTTATCACCTCAACGACAGCTGGAATCTGTACGCCAACACCGAAGGCTCGTTCGGCAGCGTGCAATACAGCCAGATGCCCAACCGGGTCACCAGCGGTGAAGTGAAACCGGAAAAGGCGCGTACCTGGGAAGTCGGCACACGCTACGACAACGGCGCGTTGCGTGCGGAGATCGGCGCGTTCCTGATCAACTTCGACAACCAGTACGAAAGCAACCAGACCAACGATTCGGTGATCGCCCGCGGTGAAACCCGCCATCAAGGCATCGAGACCAGCATCAACTACGCGCTCGACGACCTGAATCCGGCGTTGGCCGGTTTCGATGTCTACGCCTCGTACGCCTATGTTGATGCGACCATCCGCGAAGACGGCCCGAACAAGGGCAACCGCGTGCCGTTCTCTTCGAAGCACAAAGGCACGCTGGGCGTCGGCTACACCGAAGGGCCATGGAAACTCAATCTGGACAGCACCTTCCAGAGCGACCAGTTCGCCGACAACGCCAATACCGCAAAGGAAAGCGCCGATGGCAGCACCGGCAAGATCCCCGGCTACATGCTGTTCAGCAGCCGCGCAGGGTATGACTTCGGGCCGCAGTTGTCCGATCTGAACGTGGCGGTGGGGGTAAAGAACATCTTCAACACGCAGTACTTCACACGCTCGTTCGATGACAACAACAAGGGCAAATATGTGGGGGAGCCGCGGACGGTTTATGTGCAGACTTCGGTGGCGTTCTGAGGCTTGCATATTCAAAATCAAAAGCCCCTCACCCTAACCCTCTCCGGAGGGAGAGGGGACTGATTGTGGGATATTTCAGAAGTGTAGCGACCTGAGAGTACTAATCTGAATCCATGATCGACGCGGTGTGTCAGGCCGGCATACATCCCGCTGACAACGCGGTCGGCCCCCTCTCCCTCCGGGAGAGGGCTGGGGTGAGGGTTCTGGGCTACAGTGAGTTATCAAATCCACTTCACAAGGACCGTGAAGCATGCAGAATCGCCCTACCCTCGCCCAGTTCGCCCGCCAGCTACGCACCAAACAAACCGACTGCGAACACCTGCTCTGGCAAAAGCTTCGCGCCCGGCAAATCGCCAATCTGAAATTTCGTCGTCAGTATCCTTGCGCACCCTATGTTCTGGATTTTTACTGTGCCGAGCTGAAGTTGGCGATCGAGCTGGATGGTGGACAACACCATGAGTCGCCGGGAGTGATCCACGACCTACGCCGGACGCGTTATCTGAACCAAAAAGGCATTGAAGTCTTGCGCTTCAGTAATCTTGAGGTGATGCAGCAAATGGACGATGTGCTGGAGCAGATCATCAGAATCGCGGCGAATCGAAAAGCGCCCTCACCCTAGCCCTCTCCCGGAGGGAGAGGGAACCGATTGGGGGATACTCCAGAAATTCGTCGACCTGACAGTACTGAACGCAATCCATGATCGACGCGGTATGTCAGGTCGATATACATCCCGCTGACAACGCGGTCGGCCCCCTCTCCCTCCGGGAGAGGGCTGGGGTGAGGGCTGCGTTCTCACGCCGTACACCAAATCCAGCCACAAACAAAAACGGGCCTGCATTCGCAGGCCCGTTCTCATTGGGGTGGCTTATGAAATCAGCGCATCAACTGTTGATCGCTGCCTGTTCGTTCTCGTCAAATTCTTCTGCCAGCAATTTGTCATTCGCTTTGCCGGTGAATGGCACTACAGCGGCGCGTGGTTTACCTCGCAGTTTGCCGAACAGGTGATCCAGTTTGTGCTCGAGTTTTTCGGCAGCACCGTCGATCGCCTGTTCCAGCGAATCGGCTTTATGGGTCACGGAAATCGGTTGGTGGCCTTTTGGCCGCGCTTCCAGTTGGCAGCGCAAGTCATGGGGACCTGGTTTCTCGCCGTTCTCGTCGCTCAGGTGGACTTCGACACGGGTCAGGTCTTCTTCATAACGGTCGAGCGTGCTCTCAATAGTTGTACGTACCCACTCCTCCAGTCGCTTACTGCTTTGAATATGGTTATCGCTGTTGACTTGGATTTGCATAGTTCATCCCTTATTTCAGCTAGCTCGCAAGGGGCCTGGAACAGGATTTCGTGACCCCTTGATTACAACAATCGGCCCGAGCGGCGAACATTTCAACCCCTGAAAAAAGATAAATATTGATTCGCAAAAAAAGCCGGACAACCGAGCGAAGCGCTGGTAAGGTCGGGAGTTGGGTCGCCCCGCGGCCCGGCAAAGCTTGCTCACAATTGCCCATCATTCAGCGGGTGCAAGCTGCGGAAAATCCCCGCCTCCTCAACAAGCCAGTCATGCACTGCACGTACGCCCGGATGGCTCAGCGCCCCCGGCGCATAGAGCAGCACGTAACGTTTGTGATTAGGCACCGACAGGCCGAACGGCACGATCAGCGCGCCGCGTTCCAGCTCGTCGTTGAGTAAAGTACGTCGGGCAATCGCTACGCCCATGCCGGCAATTGCCGCTTCGATGGTCAGGTGATTGCGATTGAAGGTATGACCCCGGCGCACATCCGCGCCCTCGAAGCCGATCGCGTTCAGATAAAACTCCCACTCGGCGTACTCGTAGCTGCCGCGCCACGCAGTGATGTCGTGCAGCAGCGGGAAATGCAGCAGATCCGCCGGCCCGTGCAACGGCGGCCGGCCGCGTAGCAGACTCGGCGCACACACTGGAAAAATCTGCTCGTCGAGCAAAGCTGTGGATAACAATCCGGGGTAGCTGCCGTCGTTCAAATCGATTGCCAGATCAAATTCGCCCTCGTGCAACGGCACACTGCTGTCCTCGGCCACCAGGCGCAACTGAATGTCCGGATAGCGCTGTTGCAGGCGTGGCAGACGCGGCGTCAGCCATTTACTGAGAAACGATGGAATCGAGCGCACACGCAGCGTGCCGCTGATCATCCCGGCATCCAGCCGTCGCAATTCCGCGTCGATGCTGCCATAAGCCTCGTTGACGGTAATCGCCAGGCGCTGCCCCTCCGCACTCAGCTCCACGCCGCGCGCGCGCCGGTGAAACAGACGAAAACCCAAGCGCTCTTCAAGTTGCCGAATCTGCTGGCTGACGGCACCGGGGGTGATGTGCAGTTCTTCGGCACAACGGGTGAACGACAGGTGCCGAGCGGCACAGGAAAACACCTGCAGCCAGACGTAAGTCTGGGCATGCAATTGACGACTCATCGTTTAGTCCTGCTAAAGGCTTTCTTAGGAAGTTTCGTTGGTCACCTAGGACCGAGGCAGGCAGTATCGCCGACATTGCGCTTGTCCGACAAAAAATGGCAGCGATTCCTCCTCCATTGCTTGTAAGGCTTTAGCATGGCTATCAGTGTTTTCGATCTTTTCAAAGTGGGCATCGGCCCGTCCAGTTCCCACACCGTGGGTCCGATGCGTGCGGCGGCGACATTTGCCCAAGCCCTGATCGATCAACATTTGCTCGACGACGTACGGCGTGTCGAAATCCGTTTATACGGTTCGCTCTCGGCCACCGGGGTCGGTCACGCCACCGATCGCGCCACGGTCATGGGCCTGATGGGCGAATGGCCGGACAGCATCGATCCGTCGACCATCGACGCCCGCATTCAACAACTGCGCGAAACTGGCCAACTGCGCCTCGGCGGCCAGCAAACCATTGCTTTCGACTGGCAGGGCGATCTGCTTTTGCTGGATGAGAGCCTGCCTTATCACCCCAACGCGATGTCGCTCACAGCCTTTGGCGCGACCGGCGAGTTGTTCGAGCAAACCTACTATTCGGTCGGCGGCGGTTTCATCATCGAAGCCGCTGAAGCCGAGTCCGGTGTGGCGCCAAGCGGCGACGTTGAATTGCCGTACGATTTTTCCAGTGCTGCGCAATTGCTGTCGCTGTGCAAGCAACACAACCTGCGCGTGTCCGAGTTGATGATGGCCAACGAGCGCGCCTGGCGCAGCGATGCCGAGATCCGTCAGGGCCTGCTGCACATCTGGGCGGTGATGCGTGAGTGCGTAGAAAAGGGCTTGAGCCACGAAGGCATCCTGCCGGGCGGTCTCAATGTTCCACGCCGCGCGGCGAAACTGCATCGCAGCCTGCTGGAAATCGGCAAGCCGAATGTGATCAGTTCAACGCTGTCGGCCATGGAGTGGGTCAACCTGTTCGCCCTCGCTGTCAACGAAGAGAACGCCGCCGGCGGGCGCATGGTCACTGCGCCGACCAATGGCGCGGCCGGGATCATTCCGGCGGTGCTGCATTACTACATGAAATTCAACCCGGACGCGTCTGACGATGATGTCGTCGCGTTCTTTCTCGGCGCCGCCGCCGTCGGCATTCTGTGCAAGAAAAACGCCTCGATCTCTGGCGCCGAAGTCGGCTGTCAGGGTGAAGTGGGTTCGGCCTGCGCGATGGCTGCGGCGGGCCTGGCTGAGATCCTCGGCGCTACCCCGGAGCAGCTGGAAAACGCCGCGGAAATCGGCCTCGAACACAACCTCGGTCTGACTTGCGACCCGGTCGGCGGACTGGTGCAGGTGCCGTGCATCGAGCGCAATGCGATTGCCGCGGTCAAGGCGATCAACGCCACGCAAATGGCCTTGCGCGGCGATGGCAATCATTTCATTTCCCTCGACCGGGTGATCCGCACCATGCGCGATACCGGCGCCGACATGCACGACAAATACAAGGAAACCTCGCGCGGCGGCCTCGCCGTGAACTGGGTGGAATGCTGATCGAACGACCTGCACCGTCAGCGACCACCAACGCCTTTCTGCCCTGAAAACGCGCGATAAACACAGGCGAGCCCGAGCGCTCGCCTGTGTTGTGTCCGTGTTTATTGTTCGACAATTATTCCGGCATGGCCCTTGCTACACCCCCTGTGAGGCAAACGGACTTTGCGAACCTCAGCGAACGATATGCCAATGGTCCGGTATGGCGAACCAACCCGATCATGGCCGGTCAACAACTGCACGTTCAATCAGGCGGTGACGCATCATGGACAACCCATTTCAGATCATTACCGATGCTTTCGCGCCGGACTATCAGATCAACCTGAGCATTCAAGGGCTGGACGGCAGCATCATGCTGACCCTGTCCAACGGCGGCCGGATTGTCGCCAAACGCATGATCAGCGCCGAACAGCGCAATGATCCTGCGCGTTTGAAACGTCTGGTGCAAAGCATCCAGTTCGGTATCGCCATCGAGCAGGGCCACAGCGCCATGTCGATTCTCGAAGCCATGACCAACGGCGCAGGGCTCACCCCGCCGCCGCCAGTCAAGAGCCCGCCGAGCCAGACGGCGGGGCTTTAAAGCTCACCCTTTTCGACTTCCGGATGTTCGCTTGAGCCCGTGCCGATCTTGCGCTGCGGGTTCTCGATCTTCACAGAGGGGAACTGCGACGAGGCGTAACGCACCACGAGGATCGCAAACGCCAGCAACAGAATGCCGCCGCACAGGTAGATGATGCCCATGTCCGGCGGATTGTGGTGCGAGACGTTGGAGATCAGCAGACGCGTCAGTGCGGTGATCGCCACATAGATCAGGAAGCGCACCGGCATGTGGTTGGTCTTGAAATAAATCCCGACCATCGCCCCCAGTTCCAGATAGATGAACAGCAGCAGAATGTCGTCGATCTTGATGTGCCCGACTTCGAGCATGCCGAGAAACTCCATCACCGCTGCCCACGCCGTCACCGCACCGATGGCGAACAGCGCCAGGTAGTGGAAGGTTTCGACGAACAGGTTGCCCAGGGACTCGGCCAGTTGATGCACGTTCTGCCGCAGTTTCTCGGCCCAGTTGATTTTCACGATGATGTTCCTTAGCCCGATTCGAGCGGATGATGCGTGTTGGACGTTACGGTTTGCGGCATGCGCCCGTTTTCATGCAGAAACGAGGCCACGCCATCATGGCGAACCGCCGCCAACCCCGCCCCGTGGCGTTTCGTCGCACGGTCGCTGCCTGTGTGGGAGCGAGGCTGCTCGCATAGGCAGCCGATACCTGACTCACTGACAAAGCGAAAATCCGGTCTACATTGAAAAGCCACTACCCATGGCGCAGGGATTCGCTTATCCTTTTCGCTGTATATGGATACAGTAGTCGACAAGACAACTTAACGTGAAGGCATGTGAGGTGGTGAATGGCCGTCGAAGTGGTATACCGCAGCAGCCGAGATCTGGAGCGCTTGTTCATGGATAAAGCCGAAGCTGACCGTCATGACAAAATGCTCGAACTGGCCGAATATCTGGCCGATGTTCTGCAAAAAGCCGTTCCGTCTCTGAGTGAACAGCAAGTGGAAGAAGCCGGGATCTACATGGCGAAGAATCGCGATGTGTTCGCCCGGGCATTCAAGAGCCAGCCAGACGCGCTGGCTGAACTGATCAACGCACCGGCCGAAACGGTCGAGGCCAGCGAGCCTGCCGAGGACGTGCAAGCGTCTGAAGCGCCGGTAAAACCGGCCAAAGCAGCGAAGGCTGCGAAGTGATAAACGCCTGAATTGAACAGGCCCCGAGTCGCAGGACTCGGGGCCTTTTTAATGCCTGTGAAACTCAGCGATACAAAACTTTCTCTGCCAGTTCATCGGCCACTCGCGCCGGCGAGCGTTTTTCCGCCTGAGCGTGGGCAAAAACCTCGGTCAAGCGTGAGCTGATTTTCGACAGATGTGCGGTGATGGTCGGCAATTCTTCGCCGCGATGCTTCAGCGAAACGTAGATCAGGCCGCCGGCGTTGATCACGTAATCCGGCGCATAAAGAATGCCGCGCCGTTCCAGTTGATCGGCCATGTCCAGGTGCGTCAGCTGATTGTTCGCCGAGCCGGCCACCGCCGCGCAGCGCAACTGGCTGACCGTGTGGCTGTTCAATACGCCGCCCAGACCGCACGGCGCGAGGATGTCGCACGGTGTGCTGAGCAAGGCGTCGTTGGCAATCGGATGGGCGTTGAGTTGCTCCATCGCCAGTTGCACCTTGCCGTGGTCGATATCGCTGACCAGCAGTTCGGCGCCGACCGCATGCAGTTGCTCGGCCAGGGCAAAACCGACATTGCCCAGCCCCTGAATGGCAATGCGCAAGCCTTCGAGGTTGTCGCTGCCCAGGCGTGCCATGGCCGTGGCTCGAATCCCGGCGAACACGCCCATTGCCGCATGCGGCGCCGGGTCGCCGGCCGAGGTGGTGCTGGTGACATGGCGGGTCTGCTGGGCGATGCAATCCATATCCGCCACCGAAGTGCCGCTGTCGATGGCGGTAATGTAGCGGCCGTCGAGCTGATCAATGCAACGACCGAAGGCCTCGAACAGTGCCCCGCGATTTTCGACATGGGCCGGCCGCACGATCACCGCCACCCCACCGCCCTGCCCAAGCCCGGCCAGCGCGGCTTTGTAACTCATGCCCTGGGCAAGACGAATGGCATCCTCGATGGCGGATTCGTCATCGGGATAGGCAAGGTAACGACACCCGCCCAGGGCAGGCCCGAGGCGACTGTTATGAATGGCAATGACCGCCTTCAACCCGGTAACCGGGTCGACGCTAAGGTGCAGCGATTCCAGGCGAGTGCTTTGCATGAGAGCGAACATCGACAGGCTCCCGAATCACTTCTTGTAGAACGCCAGTATAGGCTTGCCCATGAAAATTGCTGGAGCGCACCGGAATAAGCGCCCGCGCCGACAAGCGCTTTGCGGCATAACCCGGTAGCTGCCATACGGGCCACTGGACGAATGCTGCAGACCGGGCTAAAAACGAGGCAATGCCTGGAGATTTCGATGAACCCGCGTCAGCGCTTTTTTGACTGCCTGCACCGCTCACCGCCCGCACTGCTGGAAGCGGCGTTGTGGATCGCGGCCGAGCACGAAAAAGCCGTGGATCCCGGAGCGTTGTTGCAGGAATTCAACGATCTGCAGCAACGGGTCAGCTATGGCTTGCCGATGTTGCCGGTCAGCGAACTGGCGCAACCGCTGTTGCGGCGGATGAATGATCTGGGCTTTGCCAAGGACGATTTTCTGCCGCTGCGCCCGCAGGCGGCGTTGCTGCCTGAAGTCTTGCACAACCGTCGCGGGCAACCGTTGGCGCTGGCGCTGATTGCGCTGGAGTTGGCGCGGGGTCTGGAGATTCCGCTGGTCGGGGTCAACTTCCCCGGACACTTCCTGCTGCGCGTGCCGGGCGCCGATCATTTGCTTGATCCGTGCGGGGGGCGACGTCTGTATCCCAACGATTGCCGTGAGTTGCTGCAGCGCCAATACGGGCCGAACATGAAGCTCAGTGCCGAGCATTTGCTGACCGCCAGCCCGCAGCAAATGTTGCAGCGCCTGTCGCGCAATCTGCGTCAGTTGCACTTGAGCCACGATGACTTTATTGCTGCGCTGGTTGACGCCGAACGGGTGCTGGAGCTGGGCAATGCTTCGGCCGCCGATTATCTGGCTCGCGCCAGTTTGTATCAGCGGCTCGATTGTCCGAATGCCGAGCGCTTTGATCTGGAGCATGCTCTGTTGCTTAGCGATGATCCGATCCAGCGCCTGCGCCTGACTGAACGTCTCGGGCATTTGCCGCCTAACTCTGTGGTTCACTGAACCGTCGTTTTTGTAGGAGTGAGCCTGCTCGCGATGGCTTGCTTTCAGGCGCTGAGATTTGGGTACATATCCGTTGCTGCGGGTGCTGCGGCTGACGGTTTCGCCCTTACGGCGAGTCCCTTTTTCAGACGCCAAAAAGGAACCAAAAGGCTTTGCTCCTACTTACGGCCCTCGCAAGCTCGGGTTCCTTCGCTCCGGGATCGATCCGGGCGCAGCGGCTACGGTTTGCTTCGCTGCACCTCCTTCCGCTGTGTACGACTTCGTCGTACGGTCGCTGCGCTCCCACGCCCGGATCGTTCCCTCCACTCAGCCTTCCGATGTCGCTGGTTAGGCAAGATCAAGATCAAAAGCACGCGAGCTAACGCTCATTGTTGAGTGGTTAGAAGCGGGTGGTTGGCTTTGGATTTGTGGTGTGGCTGCCCCTCACCCCAGCCCTCTCCCGAGGGAGAGGGAGCCGATTTAGCGTGGCTTCGAAGTTTGCGTACGACCCGGTATTTCGAGTCGGCGTAGCTCTCGCATCCACCGCGATCAGTCCCCTCTCCCTCCGGGAGAGGGCTAGGGTGAGGGGCTTTTGATTTGAAGGGCAGGCGAGCTGCCATTCGGCCTTCGGGTATGCGCGATTTTATGTGGGTGCTAGCCGTGCGGGCGCCTCAGTCAAACCGCATTATCGCTCTTCACCAGCAGGCTGGATCCTGCAGGACTTTGCTTGGTTTCGAAAGGCGCGCGAACCTGGATGATCAATAGCGCTGCAATGACCGCTGGAATCGCGCAGAAAAAGAAAATCTGCGCCACCGGTATGTGCATCGCCAGCAGCAGGCTGCCGAGCAACGGCCCGAGGATCGAACCAAAACGCCCCACGCCCAAGGCCCAGCCGGTGCCGGTGGCGCGCACGTGCGCGGGGTAGAAGTTGCTGGCAAAGGCATTCAGCGTCAGTTGCCCGCCGATGATGCAGAACCCGGCCGCGAACACGCAGGCCACCAGATAGCGCGGGTTATCGTGATTGAGTCCGAGCAGAATCGTGCACAGCGCTGCGCCGGCGAGCACGCCGGACAACAGACGCACCTTGTGCTTCAAGCGGTCAGCGAACCAGGCCATGCAGATCGCGCCAAGCGTGCCGGCGAACAGGAACATCGAGGTCACCAGATTGGCTTCGTTGAGTTTCAGGCCGCTTTCCAGCAGCAGCGAAGGCAGCCAGCTGATCATGAAATACAACAGAATCAGGCTGACGAAAAACGTTGCCCAGATCAGCACGGTCGGCCGCGCGTAGCCATTGCGAAACAATTCGACGACGGTCAGTTTGCTGCCCTGTTCGCGCTCGTTCTGCTCGACGCTGGCCACGGGCGGTTGCCAGTCCGGCAGCATCCGCGCGCTGACTTTTCGCAAACGCGCATAAGGGGGCGCGTCACGCAGCAGTCGCGGCAGTGACTCCGGCAGCATCCACCACAGGAACGGAAACAGCAGCAACGGCGTAACGCCGCCGGCGAGGAACACCGCTTGCCAGCCGAACCGGTCGATGAACCCGGCGGCGACAAATCCACCGGCCGCCCCGCCGAAGGAAAAACCACAGGCCGCCAGCGTCACCATCAAGGTGCGCAAGCGTGGTGGCGAATATTCCGACATCAGCGCCATGGCACTGGGCATCGCCCCACCCATGCCGATGCCGCAGATAAAACGCGCGATCATCAAACTATTCAACGAGTCGGCGAACACCATCAGCACCGTCAAGGTCGCGTAGATCAGTACGCAGGCAAGCAGAATGCGCCGCACGCCGAAGCGATCAGCCAGCGGCGTCACCACCAGAGAGCCAAGCGTCAGGCCCAGCAGGTTGGCGCTGAAAACAGGCCCGAACGCCGACTTCTCCAGCCCCCAATCCTGCGCCAATGCCGGCACCACATAACCGAGCACCTGGGCGTCATAGCCATCGGTGACCAGCAGCAGCGCCAGCAGGATCAAGAGCAACCATTGGTATCGGGACACAGGGCGGGCGTCGAGTGCCGCGCGAAAGCTGGCAATCTGGTTGTGCATCGCAAGGTACCTGTCTTGTTTTTATGATTTTTTGACGGTTCAGCACTGGCTCGCTCCCACAAGGACACCCTACGGGGTGTCGGGCTGGTTGGCCGGATGCGCCTTGATGAATGCCGGATGTTCCGCCGCCAGTGCCGCAACACGACGGATTTTCGGATAAGCCTCAAGGCTCACATTGAAGCGCTCAGCCGCATACAACTGCGGGATCAGATAGACATCTGCCACACACGGCCACTCACCGAAACAGAAGCCAACGTCACCGATCAACTGCTCCACCGTTGCCAGGCCCTGGCTGATCCAGTGGCTGATCCACTCGACCACCTGCGGCTCGTCCTGCCCCGCCTGGCGCAGGCGATTGAGCACGCTGACATTGTGCAGCGGATGCACATCGCAGCCGATCACCGCCGCCACGCCACGCACTTGCGCACGGGCAATGAGATCTTCCGGCAGCAACGGCACCTGTGGATAACGTTCTTCGAGGTACTCGATGATTGCCGGCGACTGAATCAGCAAGGCGCCGTCATCGGTGCGCAAGGCCGGCACCCGGCCCTGCGGATTGAGCGCCAGATACGCCGCTTGGCGATGCTCGCCACCTGCTGGCGCGATCAGATTGACCGGCAGCGCCTGATATTCCAGGCCCTTGAGCGCCAGCGCGATGCGCACCCGATACGACGACGTCGAACGATAATAGGTATAGAGATCCATGAGCCGCTCCTGTCAGCGCGCCGCCAGCACCTTGCCGCGGCACTCGCCAAAGCCGATCGAGGCAAAACCGTCGCGGGCGCAGCGCGCGCGCAAGATGATTTCGTCACCATCCTCTAGGAACTTGCGCACCTCGCCAGACGCCAGTTCGATCGGTTTTTTGCCGCCCTCGGTGATTTCCAGCAGGCTGCCGAACTGACCGCTTTGCGGGCCGGACAAGGTGCCCGAGCCGAACAGATCGCCGGCCTGCAACTGGCAACCATTGACGCTGTGGTGCGCGACCATCTGCGCAACGGTCCAGTACATGTAGCGCGTATTGCTGAGGGTCAGGCGATGGGCCGGCAGGTTCTGCTCGCGCATGGCTTCGGTGAGCAGCAGCACTTCCAGTTCGATGTCGAAGGCGCCGCCGTCCTGATCGCGTTTGTCGAACAGATACGGCAGTGGTTGCGGATCGCCTTGCGGACGCGCTGGCTGCGCGGTGCGGAACGGCGCCAGCGCTTCGGCCGTCACCACCCAGGGCGACACGCTGGTGATGAAACTCTTCGACAGAAACGGCCCCAGCGGCTGGTATTCCCAAGCCTGGATATCGCGCGCCGACCAGTCGTTGAGCAGGCAGAAACCGGCAATATGCTGCGCGGCATCGCCGATGGCGATCGAGTCGCCCATCTCGTTGCCCGGGCCGATCCAGATGCCCAGTTCCAGTTCGTAGTCCAGACGCGCGCAAGGGCCGAACACCGGTTCAGTTTGACCAGCCGGCAGGGTCTGGCCCTTCGGCCGGCGCACGTCAGTGCCGGACACGCGTACGGTCGAGGCGCGACCGTGATAACCGATCGGTACGTGCTTGTAGTTCGGCAGCAACGGGTTGTCGGGACGGAACAGTTTGCCGACGTTCTGTGCGTGCTCGATGCCGACGTAGAAGTCGGTGTAGTCGCTGATGCGTGCCGGCAGGTGCATCTGGCAATCGGCAGCCAGTGGCAATAGTTTTGCGCCCTGAGCTTCGATGCTGCCGCGTTCGGTACTGCCTTCGCTGAACAGTTCCAGCAAACGCGTGCGCAAGGCAATCCGCGCCTCACTGCCGAGTTCGAAGAACGCATTCAACTGGCCGCCGTGCATGGCTTCGACAGCGCTGCGCGCCGCACCGTCGAACAGCCCGGCTTCCAGCGCCACTTGCAGATCGAAGATGTGCTCGCCAATCGCAACGCCTGCGCGTGGCGCCGAAGCGTTGCTGCTGAACACGCCGAGGGGCAGGTTCTGCAACGGGAAATCAGCGTGGCCGTTGGCCGAGGCGACCCAACTGCGGGTGATGGAATTCTGCGTCATGGGTTATCTCCGGGTCGGGTCGAACGTGGCGGGCAGCGTGGCCCAGCAGGCGTCGTAAGAAGATTGCAATTGCGGGCAGTCGAGGGCGAAGCGGCTTGGGCGCAGCACCTGGCTGGTCTCGAACATGAAGGCCATGGTGTTGTCGATTTTCGCCGGTTTGAGTTCAGCGTTGATCGCCTTGGTGCAGGTTTCGCCATCCGGACCGTGAGCGCTCATGCAACTGTGCAGTGATGCGCCACCCGGCACGAAGCCTTCGGCCTTGGCGTCGTATTCACCCTGGATCAGGCCCATGAATTCGTTCATCAGATTGCGGTGGAACCACGGCGGACGGAAGGTGTTTTCAGCGACCATCCAGCGCGGCGGGAAAATCACGAAGTCGAGATTGGCCAAGCCGTGCACGCTCGTTGGCGAGGTCAGCACGGTGAAGATCGACGGATCCGGGTGATCGAAGCTGACCGTGCCGATCGTGTTGAAGCGGCGCAGATCGTATTTGTACGGCACGTTGTTGCCGTGCCAGGCGACCACATTGAGCGGCGAATGATTGAGTTCAGTGGCCCACAACTGGCCAAGGAATTTCTGCACCAGCGTGGTCGGTTGCTGGAGGTTCTCGTAAGCGGCGACCGGGCTGAGAAAATCCCGCGGATTGGCCAGGCCATTGCTGCCGATCGGCCCCAGGTCCGGCAGGCGCAGCGGCGCACCGTGGTTTTCAGCGATATAGCCACGTGCGTGCGCGTCGAGCAGTTCGACGCGAAATTTCAGACCGCGCGGCAGCACGGCGATCTCTAACGGCGCGACTTCCAGCACGCCCAGTTCGGTGGCGATGCGCAGACGGCCAAGCTGTGGCACCAGCAACCATTCACCGTCAGCATTGAAGAACACGCGCTCCATCGAACGGTTGGCGAGGTAATTGTAAATGCTGATCCCTGACGGTTTATCCGCGCTGGCATTGGCGGCCATGCTCACCAGCCCGTCGATGAAATCGGTCGGTTCGGCGGGGATATCCAGCGGGTTCCAGCGCAGGCGATTAGGTGTCACTTCGCCCAACGGACCGCCAGCGATCTGCCGCTCGAGTTTGACGAAGGCCGGGTGATTGGCTGACGGCTGGATCCGGTACATCCAGGTCCGCCGCGCTTCGCTACGGGCCATGGTGAACGCAGTACCGGAAAACAATTCGGTGTAGAGACCGTAAGGGGCTTTTTGCGGGGAGTTCTGGCCAACGGGCAGCGCGCCGGGCAACGCTTCAGAGCTGAATTCGTTGCCGAACCCGGACTGATACGCCAAAGCCTGAGCGGTTGAATCGGAGTTCATGGAGCCTCCTGAACAGGGAGTCGGCTGTGGCCCATCGCTCTGGCTCAGAGGTCTCGGCACGCCGGGGTTGTTATTATCGTAATCTGATTACGCATAACGTAATTTGCTCGCTATCCAGCGTCAAGCTATAAAGACGCCCATTCGAACCGGAACCGCCAGCCCCATGGAAAAAACCAGCGACAGCAACGGCAAACAGAAAGTCCGCTCCGCCGAGGTCGGCACCGACATCCTCAAGGCGCTGGCGGAGTTGTCGCCATCGACTTCGTTGTCGCGCCTGGCCGAGCACGTGCAAATGCCGGCGAGCAAGGTGCATCGCTATCTGCAAGCGTTGATCGCCTCGGGTTTTGCCGAGCAGAACGCTGCGACCAACCACTACGGTCTGGGCCGGGAAGCGCTGCGCGTCGGCCTCGCCGCCCTCAACAGCATGGACGTGCTGAAAGTCGCCGCCCTGCCGCTCGCCGAGCTACGCGACGAACTCAACGAAACCTGTTTTCTGGCGGTATGGGGCAACCAGGGCGCAACCGTGGTGCACATCGAACCGGCGGTGCGCGCGGTAACGGTGGTCACGCAACTGGGCTCGGTGCTGCCACTGCTGAGTTCCTCGACCGGACTGGTGTTCAGCGCCTACCTGCCGCACCGGGAAACCGATGACTTGCGTGAAATGGAAGTCGCCGCGGCTGAGCATCCGCTCAAGGACGAAAAGGTGTATACGAGGCTGTGCGAACAAATCCGCGAACGCGGCCTGCATCATGTGCACGGTTTGCTGATGCCAGGGGTGGATGCGCTTTCGGCACCGGTGTTCAACGCCGTCGGACAGATCGCCGCGGTGCTGACCATTGTCGGCCCGACTTCGCTGTTCCACGCCGACGAAAACGGCCCGGCGGCGCAGCGATTGCTGGCGGCGACACGGGCCGTGAGTTGGCGGATGGGGTATGAAAAGCACGCTTGATCTGCGTGTGGACTACTTTCGGTAAATGTTCGGCACGTTCAGTCGCATCAATTGATCAGTCGAGTCGTGCTTTCGATCTCGTGAGGCGCAACGGCGACGGCGGTCAGATAGCTCTCGGTCACCGGCACACCGGTAACTGTCGACACCAGGTCGGCGAAATCCCTGATCTGCGACAGTAAGCCGATTGGATTGACCGGTGCGCCTATCGCCGAAACCTTGCCGATGTACAGCATGATCGCGCCTCGCCAGGCTGCAGCGAAATGCGCGTTGGCCTCACTTTCGCTTCCATGACTGGAAGCCACGATGCCTTTCACGACGGATTGGGTAATGCGCAGTACGCTCAACCCCAGCCCCAGAGGCGGTACGAAAAGCGAGGCCACATCCAAGGCAAACTCGATCAGAATCCTGGCATCTTTCCAGAACGCCTCGGCTGAACTGGTTGTTTGAAAGTCCACGTCGGCGATGAATTTTCCGATCAGTGCGGAGTACTCGCCCTTCTTGAAGCTTTTTATCTGATAACTGTTCACCAGTTCCGGAGCCGCCGTAGCCTGAATTGGCCAGCTCCAATACTTACGCATCAGGCTTTCGATGACAGCCTTGTCCTCAAGCCGCGCCAGATGCAATACATCAGCGGTAAACGCTCTGAGTTTCAGGCGATCAGTCAGTGTTTCCAGAGCGAAAAAATCTCTGCCGTCATGGCTCCCCGGCACATAGACAATTTGCTCCAGTCGGCCGCTGAAGATACGTCCGAAAACATACGCCCCGGTTATCGTTTTCCCTTCGAGGGTAAATCCATACACGCCGGCGCCTGGTCTCACACCGCCCTCGATAATGTTTCCCCGTGGCAAATCATGGTCAAACCCGTTGATCAGCGTCTGCAACCAATTGAACTGATCTTGCGACAGCGTACCTTTGATTTTTTGCAGCAAGGCGGTACGCAGCATTTCGTTCTGTTTGATCTTGCGAAACAGGTCCTCTTTCAACGGTCTGTCTGTTGCCAGAAGAAATTTGTCTCGTAGGTACTGGTCGTAAACCTCGCCAGGCTTCAGATCGATCAGGTCATTGATTACTTTCGCATTCAGCACAGTGACTGTGTAGCCTTCAAGCGTCTTGAAGGTTGCTGTGCGTAGTTTCTCTTTAAGCTCAACCAGTAACGAACCAAGCGGTGTGAATTGAAAGACCTTCTCGAACACCGAAACGTCACTGCCCCAGAGTTGCCATTGCACAAACAAATTGGTCAGTGTCATTTCCGGTCCTGCGTGAAACTTCACTCGAACCTTGTCGGGATCAATAACCGGAGCGGAGCCTCCATCGCGACTCAAATATTGCTGCAGCGATTTCATGATCAATTCACGAGCAAACTCATGAAACGGGGTAACTGCCAAAGCCTCTTTCGAAGCTTGCGTCAACAACTTCAAATCGGTATTCAACCGAGTGAACAGCTGCTGATCCTCGACTCGGGCGTTTCTATACCAGACGGGAGTTACGGCTTCGATTTGTTTGATTTCCCAATCGAGCGTGCTTTTGATTGCATACTCCTGGGGGAAGTCATCGACACGATATTGCAGAACGAAATCCCATGGCGTAATCCTGCGAGCTCCCCTTGCGTCGCCTGTCACATGGGCGGTCATTCGCGAAATATCGGACACAATGGCTTGTGACTGCAAATATTCCCAAGCCTGATCATCTGTCACCCACGCGGCGATGTGCTTGCGCAGCAAAGACACATCACTGAACTCATACCATTCCTGCCCCGTCGGAAACCCGGGCGCGTACAAATACACGGTGTTAGTTTGGTTGTGGATATCGACCGGCGAATAGACCATCAAGTCCTTGAACAATTCAAAGCCTTTGGCTAACGCAACTCTTGCGCTAATAAGACTCGCGCTGTCCCCAGCGTGATAGCGAGTGAGCGCATTATAACCTTCCATGCTGAACTGCTTACGCAACTGAGCACGGAACAAAGATAAAGCTGCCTTTCGTCCAAGCAGCTCTCGCAGAGATTCAATCACATGATTCTGGGAAAAAAACGCTTGCCGAACCGGGTTATAGGCCGCCCGTAAATTCATGCTGCGAATGGCATATATCAGATTGGCGTGGGTAAACTTTGAATTGTAGTATTGCCCTTCAACCGAAACCTGAATCTGACGACTGTCTTCATGAACGCCATACATGAAGAGTTGAGTCAAAGTCTTGCGCTCGCGATGTTCGATCTTTTTCCCATCGTCCAGCGGCAAGACATAAGTCACGTTCACCAAGACCGTGTCAGGGTCTATGCGCTCGTCAGTGCCCGGCGAGATGAAGTCCTCGACCTTGTCTTTGACATAATCCTTGAACGATGCGAATCCTTTGGTCGTTTCATGATATTGCACTTGACTTTCAAGCAGGCGTTGCTCCAGCGCATCGTAAATATCTTGAGTTGCCTGATCGGCTTCCTTCAACCAAAGCGGCCGTGCATTGCTTTGCACGCGTCGTAATAAGGCGGCTTGGCGCAGTTTCGCCTGCCCAGGTATGTGACCCAAGGACTGGGCGAACTCCACAAGCGCGACGATCCCCTCGAAATCAGCATCAAACTTGTTCAACAGCGCGAGATGCTGGCCGATGGTGTCATATAGATTGCGTAGCAGTGCGTCCGTATACCGCTCAAACAGGTTCGCACGGATTTTCGTGAAGCGGATCCCGGCTCCATCGGTCAATACCTTTCGCTCGTCGCCAGGCAATGCCTGCAGAAACGCTACCTGACTGTCTGCCGAACTCAGCCTGCTTGAAATTACCCGTCGTAGTTCGGCCGCTGAAGCAAATCTTTCAATACCGCGATCCGAAGAATAGAAAACCAACGCGCCTTCACTTTCTGCGACAAGTTGTTCGTGTACCACACCATCGGCTGGCAAGACAAACATCGAAGATTGATCAACATACTCGCCATCATTGGTTTCAATACTTACTCCATAGCAAGTACTGGTCAGGCCTGGCTGGATCAACCGGCTAATGGCCGTGCCCTCTTTCAGCGACAGACCTTGCTGATCCACCAGCACCACCAGTTCGCGCATGAAGACTATATTTTGAAGCAGGGACAATGCCGCTTTACGCGAAAGATGCGGATAGGTCGCCGTATTATCCAGTGCGTCTGCATTTTCCCAATAGCGCTGCAAAGCGGCAACGTATCGCGCAGGGAAACTGCCTTGTACACGACGCAACACCATTTCAATATCGGCGACCGATATTTGCGTTATCGCGTCCTCACGGGAAGTAAGGTTAGGATGCTCGAAAACCCCATACACTTCAGGATCATACTGAGGCGCCCGACCCTGTCGCAAACATTCGATCAGAACATCCAGCAATCGTCCAACCGGCTCCTTCGAAATTGGCTTGCGACCCGCCAGCACGTTAACGGAGACTCTGCTTACCAGATGATCAGAGGATATTTTAGAGAGTTCCTCAGCCAGTGCATTCTGCGTCAACACTCGAAACACCGGAATATCTTTTAACTCTTTACTAACATCCAGCAGTGCAATACCCAGCTCTTTCAAGCTTGAACTATCCATTTCATCATCTTGCATATCGCTTTCCTTGTTAGCTAAAGACTGGCAAGTAACCTGACTTCACTTGCCTCGCCAATCAAAACTAATTCAGAACTGCGCAGAAGATATACGAAAAATACTTTTCCAAGCATGTAGGCTTGCTTACAGATAGTCTTTTATTGCCGCACCACTCTCAAAACAAACATGGAATCAGAATAGAAAACCCAGCATTCGCGCCTTCGCGACAGCGTGAGTTCTGCGCACCACCGCCAACTTTGTATAAATTCTTCGCACATGAGTTTTTACAGTATGCAGGGAAAGAAATAACTTTTCGGCAATCTGTTGATTCGAATCTCCCATGGCAACAAGTTTCAATACCTGCAGTTCACGCTGACTTAGCTCACCTTCAACCGCAACTTTTTTAACGGATCGCAAATCCGGACAGGCGCCTGACTCATCGTCCAGCAAATGCGGTGCACGTAATGAAACCTGACGTTTCAAATAATGCAGATCACACTGCCAAACCATCTTCAGCCCTTGTTCCCTATGCTGACTGACGAGCACAGTCTGATTCAGCAGCGATGCGGTTTCTGCAAGTGCAAAATGCAGTTCAGCCTGCAATGCCAGAGCCCCAGTCTTTTTTGCCCGACCTAACTGCATTCGAAGATGAACCAACAGATCGTTATCTGGCTGAAGGCAAACTTTTGCCAGGATGAGTAAATATTCAATACGCGCAATCAGTTCAACGGTCGCCGGCGGGGCCTGCAACGCCTCGGGTGGTTGGTAATGCCGCAGCAGCCGGCTCAAGGCTTCGTGTGCCAGGTGTGCCTGGCCCTGCTGTATCCAGAACTGACTACTGACTTGCAACAACACGCCACGATAAACCGTGTCGGGAATCAGACGCTGTTGCATCAACCGCTCGGCTTCACGCAACCGTACAAAAGCCTGAGCGTAATCGCACCGGTTGGCGGCCAATTGGGCCAGCCCCAAGTAGCCATAAAGCACGCGTTTATCGTGATTGCGCGAACAATCTTCAAGCCCTTGTTGATACAACGCAGCGGCTTCGTCTTCCAATCCGAGACTCATCGCCAGGCGGCCGCGACACAACCCGATGCGCCCGAGCAACGGAGCGGGGCGTTCTCTGCGCTGAGCCAACAACTGCTCAATCCCGATGAGTAATGCGCGCGCCCTTGCCGCCGCACCACGTTGCTCAAGCAATTGTGCGTGATCGAGTTCCAGCAAGCTTTCGAACAGCAAGGATCCTTGTGATCTGGCAAGTCGCAGCGCCTCACGATTAATGGCATGGGCCTGTTCCAACTCTCCTTTGAGCAGGGCTTGTTGGGTCAGTCCTGACAGGCACAACAGACGAGCAGGCCACGCTTGCACGCAAAGTTCAGTCAGCGCTTGCCGAAAGTGTTCCTCGGCTGGCTCCATCCGCCCCTGCAGATGCAACAGCCAGCCTTGCTGCGCCTGCCATCGCGCAATCAATTGCCGCTGGAGAGCCGCCGAAGGTTGCGGCAGGAATCGCGAAAGATGCGCAATGCACTCTTCAGCCTGTTCGAACCGGCCAGCGAACAACAACGCTGCCGTAACCAGACCGACCAGGTGCGGCGTTGCCAGCGTCAGTTGTTCGTCCTGCCGTTCATGCAGGCGCAACAGCAGTACGACGGTCTGTTCCTCGAACAAATGTTCAAACGTGAAGTGCTGCAGCAGGCTGACCGCCGTTTCATGTTCCTCGGCAAGGAGCGCCTGTTCAAACGCCGAGTGCCAGTCTTCACTCGCCGCAAACCACTGACAGGCGCGGCGATGCCATGAGCGGACAGCTGGCCAGGGTTCGTCCTGCATGACCCGCGCCAACGGAGGAAAAACCTGCAGCCAGTCGGCCGAGTCCTGCCAGGGCTCGATAAAGCAGCCGAGCGTCTGCAGCAGACGCAAACTCTGCGCGCCCTCTCCCGCACCAAACAAATGCTCACATAGCTGCGCATTGAAACGCGGCATGTTCGCCAGCACGCGCCAGACTTCCGCCAACTCCGGGGTCAGATGATTGAACAACTCGTGCTGCAGATAATCGAGCAACGTTTCCAGCCGTTGCTGCGGTTGATTGCTGTTGGCCCAGTCGCATTTTTGCAGCAGCGCCATACGCACACCCGCGCACCAGCCACCCGATCGCTGGACCATGCGTCGCGCCACACTGGCCGCTTGTTCCGTTGGCAAATGCGCCAACGCCTGGACGATTTCCGCTTCGGTCAGCGCCAGCGTCGCGCTCTCGCATTCATACAGTTCGTCCTCGAGCAGCAATCGGGGCCAGTTGCATTGCGGGCGACGACGCGTGCCGATCCACCAGGTCAGAGCCGGGCTGCTCAATGCCAGTAAACGATCCAGCAACGCATCGAGTGCCGGGTCAGGCCAGCGACAATAATCGTCGATGAACAGCCAGGTTGCGGTAGACCAGCGCGACAACGCAGCGATCAATTGCTCTTCGTCCACTTCAGGCAGTCCCAGCGCCTGGCTTAGGCGCTGGCAAAATTGCCCGGTGCTCATTGACGCCCCCATCAACGGCAACCAGTGCACGCTGCAGCTCGCCGGTGCGTGTAACAGGCACTCGGTCAACAGCGCGGTTTTGCCACTGCCCGGCGCCGCGCAAAGCAGCCGCACCCGCGCCTTCGACTCGCGCAGCGGCGCACTCAGGCGCGCACGCGGCACGTGATGTGAGGAGAGTCTGGGCAAAAATCCGGGTCGATCCAGGCAGGGCGTCATGGCGGTCATCGGCTGAGCCTTTTTATCGTTGTGCGCTCACCCTAGCCCTCTCCCCTCCACTTGTTGATAAATATTCAGCGCGCTGATTGACGACCATAAAAAAGGCGACCGTGCGGTCGCCTTTCGTACTGCCCAGGTATCGAAACCGTTAGCGCACGCCCTCGGCGCGCAAGGCCGATGGCGTGTAATCGGCCGCCTTGGCTTCGAAGCCGAATTCGAAACTGTGCTTCTCTTCGTTTTTCATCCCCAGAGCGATGTAGCGGCCGGCAATGATGTCGTAGAGCGCTTCGAGGGTGTACGCCTGGGTCTGGTGATCGTAGTAATACTGCGAGTGACCTTCGGCGACACGCCACAATTGCCCGCGCCCGTCGTAGTGATCGACCAGCGCCACTTGCCAGCTGTCTTCGTCGATGTACATGTGGCGTTTGGCATAGATGTGACGTTCATTTGGCTTGACCGTGCCGATCACTTCCCAGACCCGGTGCAGCTCATAACGGGTGAGGTCCTGATTGATGTGGCCCGCCTTGACGATGTCGTCATATTTGAGTTTTGGCGAATCGAGTTTGTAGCTGTTGTACGGAATGTACATTTCCTTCTTGCCGACCAGTTTCCAGTCGTAGCGATCCGGCGCGCCAGAGAACATGTCGAAGTTGTCCGAAGTGCGCAGACCGTCGGCGGCGGTGCCCGGGCCGTCGTAGGCGACTTGCGGGGCGCGCCTGACGCGGCGTTGTCCGGCGTTGTAGATCCAGGCCAGACGCGGCTCCTTCACCTGATCGAGGGTTTCGTGCACCAGCAGCACGTTACCGGCCAGACGGGCCGGCGCGGTGACAGACTGCTTGAAGAAGGTCAGTACGTTGGCGGCTTTTTCCGGATCGAGCTCCTTCATCAGCTGCGGCACCGCCACCTCTTCCTCAAAGCGGATCGGCGTGTAGCTGCCGTTGGTTTGCGGCGTGACTTGAGTGATGATCCTCCGCAGGTTGCCGCCGTGATAACGGGTGATGTGGTTCCACAGCACCTCGACGCCGTTCTTCGGAATCGGGAAGGCGTAATAGCGATTACCGGTGAAATTTGCCAGGCCATTGCCGTCGTTGATCGAGGTCACGTTCAACGCGCTGCGTTTGGCCGATTCGTAGATTTCCGCAGGTGCGCCCACCGTGCGATGCGTCGGGTAGACGGGAATCTTGTAGGTTTGCGGGTAGCGCTTGAACATCGCTACCTGACCGTCGGAAAGCTTGCTCTTGTACTGATCGACGTTGGCTGCGGTGATGGTGAACAGCGGCTTTTCATTGGCGAACGGGTCAGCAAGGAAACCCTTGCTGTCCACCGCACCGGCATTCTTTGGAATACCGCCGGTCCAGGCCGGGATCGAACCATCGGCATTACCCGCCTTCTCCGCTCCCAGCGGGGTGAGGCTGGTGCCGAGCTTGTTGGCTTCGTCCGGCGACACCGCCGCCATGACATTGGCCGCCAGCAGACTCAGGGCCAGCACGCCGCACTGCAGAATCATTTTGCGCATTGCATTTATCCTTCTCGGGCAGATCAGAAGTTCACACCGAAGCTCAAGGCGACGAAGTCACGGTCTTCCAGCACGTTGTAGTCACCACCGAAGAAGTCGGTGTAACTGAGGCTCGCGGTGTAGGTGTTGCGGTAGTCGGCATCGACGCCGAAGCTGATCGCTTTCGCGCCTTCGTTGAACAGGCCGTTGGGGCCGTAACCGGCAACGTCATGGGACCATGACAGGTTGGGTTTGAAATTGACCCCGCCGATCACGTTGGCGTAATCGAGAATGGCCCGGGCGCGGTAGCCCCACGAAGTCGAGGTGACGAAACCGTCGGTGTCGCCACCGAAGCCGTATTGCCCGTACACCGAATCGCGGCCGTAGCGCAGCTCGTTGCGCGATTCCAGACCACCGACGTGGACCACCGCGGCTTCGCCGACCACGGTCAGGCGTTCGGCGCCCAGCACTTGATCGAAGAAGTGCGTCAGCGTGCTCTGGACCTGCGTGACCTCCTTGCGGCGATAGCCCTTGTTGTCGGCGCCCGGCGAAGTGGCCAGTGGTGAAGCGGTGCCGCCGGCAATCGGATTGACCAGCGCCAGGGTCAGGTCGTTGGTGTTGACCTGCACCGGGGCGTTGGGCCGGTAGCTGATCTCGCCAGTCCATGCGGTACCGGTAGGCAGCGTGGTGGAAAAACTTGCCCCGTAGAGACGGATGTCTTCTGGATATTCGAGGTAATACTGGCCGCGCCCGAGCATCACGCTTTGCGCCAGCCCCGCACCGCTGCCAGGCGCGAGGCCGTTGGCAATGCCAACCATGCCGGGCAACGCCGCCAGCGTCGACAAACCCGCGGTGGTGGTGCCGACCGTTGGCGTGCGGCTGTGGTAGTTCATGAAGTACAGGCCATATTCGGTGTCTTCGCCGAGCCAGCGCAACGCCGTGCCCCACTGCCCCGAATCGCGCGCATCACGATCGCCGCCACGGGGAATCACCACGCCCTCACGGGTGACCTGAATGCCTTGACCGAACGCGGTAGTCAACGGCACCAGTGGCGCCACCGCCGGGCTGCCAACGGTGTAGCCGTTATTGCAGCCGTCTGCCGCGACATCGACACCGAAAAAGGTGCCGCAGTTGTCGAGCACGGTCTGGTCCCACTCCAGTTGATAAAAACCTTCAACCGAGAGTTTGTCGGTCAGGCTCTGCGAGCCGAATAGCATGTTCACCGGGATCAAGCCTTCCTTGATCTCTGCACCGGGACGGCGAAACGCCGAAACGTCGATCGGGTTGATGCTGTTGATCGAGTTGCCGATGAAGGTACTTTCGCCCCAGCTCACCACTTGCTTGCCCGCTCGCACGGTGCCCGGCAAATCAGCAATGGCGTAGTTGTGATAAACGAAAGCATCGAGAATCTGCGCGCCGGAGGATTTGGCGCCTTCCTTGCGGCCGCTGTCACTGATCTGCTTGAACTCGCGGTCTTCATCCTTGAGTTCGAAGTCGTACCAGTACTTGCCGCGCACGAACACGCCGGTATCGCCGTACTTGAGTTCGAGGTCGTGAATGCCTTTGAAGATCTTCGAGAAGGTCTCGCCCTTTTTGAAGTTCAAGCGCCCGTCATCACCGGTCGAGGATTGCCCGCTCCCGCCATTGACCGTGCCCACCAGCGAGTTGTCGGCATCGCGCAGACCCCAGCTCGCGCCGATCGACAGGGACGAGTCGAAGGTACCTTCGATTTCGCCGATGTTGAATGCAACCGCTTGCGCCTGGGTGCAGCAACCCAAAGCCACCGCAGCAGCCAGCGCCTGCGGTGTGAAGATGGCGCGCATTGTTGTTTTTGTCATGCGTCTTCCCCGGTGAGTGACAGAAGGCCCCACCCTACTGCCGCGCCATCGCATCGATAAGCGCACCAAGGAGGTATTTGCGTTGTCGCTCGAAAGGATGAATGCCCGCGCACTGCGGGGCGTTGCGCCGTTCATGGACCGGCTGGATGAGCGATCATCAGCGCCGCGCATGGCGCCTTTCAGGGCACGGTACTGTTGCATGCTCCGCAACAGTGCATGTCCGGATTCGGTATTTTTCCTACAGACGCAACGCCGTATTCTGACCGCGCTTTCACGGGATCGCCGTAAAGCACCAAGCACTGCCTTTGAGCAAAACAGGCATTGCTTTCAGATTTCAGATGAACCGAAGGTTTCGGTTGATCGCCCCGCTGTTCACTGACGTTGATTTGTAGCTCCTTGATCCAACGTCTTACCTTGGCCGCTGCGTTTGCAGCGGCCTTTTTTATGGCTGTGAGTTTTCCGGGTGCTTTTTGGGAGGATGACTTTGCGGGGCTGAAGCTTTGGCGCAACTCGCGCTAATTCGGCGGGAATTACAGTTGGGGATCTGCGGCTGTGATCGGTGGATTCGTAGTGCGAGCGGGAAAAATTACATCAGGATATTCAGCCGGGCGGGCACATGGAGACTGCCCGCCCTTCTTCGTTATAGCGAATACTTCTGCAAATTCGCCATCATCTCTTTCAACGCCTCGATATTGTCCTGTGGATGCGCCGCCCCTTCGAAATCGCAAATCTGCTGCCAGTGCGCGGCCACATCTTCCGGCGAAAAGCCCACCCGTGGATCGAACCCGGCGCCGAGGCTGCGCTCCCAGCGCACCTTACCCATCCAGCCGCCACCGACTTCGAACAATCCGGAAGTTTCCTGGCATTGCTCACTGGCCAGGTACACCACCAACGGGCTGACCAGTTCCGGTTTGAGTTGCTCGAAGACTTGCGGAGGGATCAGGCCTTCGGTCATGCGCGTGCCGCCGGTCGGGGCGATCGCGTTGACGAGGATGTTGTTCTTGCGCCCTTCAATGGCCAACGTGCGGGTCAAACCGTAGAGACCCAGTTTGGCCATGCCGTAGTTGGACTGGCCGAAGTTGCCGTAGATGCCGGACGTCGAGGCAGTGAAGATCACGCGACCGTAGTTTTGCTCGCGCAGGTGTGGCCAGGCGGCGCGGGTGACTTTGTAGGCGCCTTCGACGTGGACGCGGTAAACCAGATCCCAGTCGGCGTCGTCCATTTTGTGGAAGGTCTTGTCGCGCAGGATGCCGGCGTTGTTGACCACCACGTCGACGCGACCGAAGGCATCGAGGGCGTTCTGCACCAGCTTGTCGCCGTCGGTGACCGAGTCGTGGTTGGCTTCGGCGATGCCGCCGGCCGCGCGGATCTCCGCGACGACACGATCAGCGGCGGAGGCATTGGCGCCTTCGCCCTGGGTCGAGCCGCCCAGATCATTGACCAGCACTTTTGCGCCCTGCCTGGCGAACAGCAATGCGTGGGCGCGTCCCAGGCCACCACCGGCTCCGGTGACGATTACGACTTTATCTTCGAAACGCACAGACTCATTCATCGCGGCAACTCCAACAGGCCAATGGAACATTGTCCGGGAGTGTCAGGCACACAGCTTTGGGTCACAACGAACACGACTGCGGCTGAATGGTGCGCGATAAGGCTGGGGGATGATCGCGAGGCGTGGGCCGGCAAGAGGCATCATGCCTCTTGGCCCGGTCAGGAATACGCGACCTTGCGCGGCGGCAGCGCCAGACGCTCGCGGAATTCCAGGTAATGCTTGAGCACCTGCACCGGCGCCTCGGTTTGCGGGTAATGACCAATCCCCGGCAACATCACGGTGTCGGGGCTGGGTATCAGTTCGCGGTAACGCTCGACCATGTGCGCTCCGGAAATCGGATCGACCTCACCGTCGATCAGCCGTAGAGGAATTTCATCACGCTGCATTGCCCTGACCCAACGATCCCGCTGCAGCCGTCGCTCGGGAATGTAGCCGATCAGCTTGTGCATGATCCGTGGCCCGCGATTGCTCTCGACCAGGCTCCAGAAATCGTCCAGTTCACTTTCGCTCGGGCCGGTGTGCGGGCCGAAAATCTGCCGAAAGCTCTTTACCAGCGCATCCCGACTGAACGCGCGGCCGATCATCCAGCCCAGCGGGCTGAGCAGCAACTTCTGCATCAGCACCGGACGATGGGTTTCGGGAAACAAGCCGCCATTGAGAAACACGCAACTGGCAATCTCCAGGCGCCCTTCGTAATGCCGCGCCAGCAATTCCTGGGCAACGCTGTCGCCGTAGTCATGGGCCAAAATGTGCAACGGTTGTTCAGCCTGCACATGCGCGAGCAACGCCTGCTGCAGATCGGCCTGCTCCAGCAGGCTGTAGGTGTGCTTGAGCGGTTTGGCCGAATCGCCGAAGCCGAGCATGTCGCAGGCGATCACCCGATAGCGCTGGGCCAGCGGCTGCCAGAGATAATGCCAGTCCCAACTGGCGGTCGGAAAACCGTGAATCAGCAGTAACGGCTCACCCTGCCCCGCTGTCCAGTAGCGAATCGGCTGACCGCGAAAAACAAAGGTCCGGCTGCGCTTGCGCCAGACACACAGAGGAATCTCGGCGAGTGGCATCAGAGTTTATATCCGGAATCTTGTTGATCGAGTTTGCGCAGCAGCGCCGGCCAGGCCAGCGCACCACCCATGCCTTGAGCGCTTTTGGTGACGCCGGCGATCATCGCTTTGGCGCCCGCCAGAATCTGCGGTTCGATGGCGATCAGTTCAGCGCCGCCGGTTTGCGCCATCACCTGAATGTCGCAGGCACGCTGGAAAATGAACATCATCAGAAAGGTATCGGCAATGGTGCCGCCGCAGGTCAGCAGGCCGTGGTTGTGCAGCATGAGGAAATTGCTGTCGCCGAGATCGGCCTGCAGGCGCGCCTTCTCTTCGTGATTCAGCGCCACGCCTTCGTAGGCGTGATAGGCCAGGCTCGACAGCACGAACAGCGATTGCTGGCTGATCGGTAACACGCCCTGCTTTTGCGCCGACACCGCAACACCGGAGGCGGTGTGAGTGTGCAGCACACACACCACATCGTGGCGCACTTCATGTACGGCGCTGTGGATGGTGTAACCAGCGGGGTTGATCTCGTAAGGGCTGGCCATGAGCTTGTTGCCGGCCTGATCGACTTTCACCAGGCTCGACGCAGTGATCTCATGAAACATCAGACCGAACGGGTTGATCAGGAAATCTTCGGTGCCTGGGACTTTGGCGGAGATGTGCGTAAAGATCAGGTCGTCCCAGCCATGCAGTGCGACCAGCCGATAGCAGGCGGCCAGATCGACTCGGGTCTGCCATTCGGCGGCGCTGACCTGGCTTTTGACATCAAGGGACGATGGGACGGGGGCTACGCTCACTGTATGCACCTCTGCGTTCTTGTTGTTCTGCACGTATGCGCAGTCTAGTCAGACGCAGGCGATCGCGTAGTTGCATTGGCAGCCAGCTTGATGACTGACCGAGTCAGCCATGCAAGCGGTCTGGATCCGCTCAGCCCTTGAGCGCTTCGATGAACTGCGCCAGCCACGGCTCGGCATCGGTTTCCGGGGTGACGCTTTCGCTGGCGTCGATGCGCAACATGTCCTGCACCTCGTTTACGCCAAGTTCAGCAAACAATTCGCGCAGCTGTTCCCCACCGCCGCAGAACGTGTCGCCATAACTCGCGTCGCCCAAGGCAATCACCGCACCCGGCAAACCGCGCCAGGCGGCCGGCAACTGATCGCGAAGGGTCGAATACAGCGGTTGCAGGTTGTCCGGCAGCTCACCCATGCCGGTGGTCGAGGTGACGGCGAGAAACGCTTGCGGGCCGAATGCCTGAATGTCGGCAAGCGTGGCGCGCGAGTTGTAGAAGGTTTCAAAACCAGCGGCTTTCAACAGGTTCTGGGCGTGACGGGCGACTTCTTCGGCGGTGCCGTAGACCGAACCGGAGAGGATGGCGACTTTCATCAATCTGATCCTGAAAACTGAAAATAAGATCGGCGATAGTAACAGTCCGTCGCGCAAGGCTGCGATTGAATCTCAACTGGCGATAATGATCGGTAGACAGCCGCCAAGGTTCTTCTAGAATGCCAATCGCCTATTACTTAACGGGAATTCAGGGATGATCAACGCCAGTCTGCTGCAAATGGTGATCAACGCATCCAACGATGGAATCGTTGTGGCGGAGAAGGAAGGCGAGCAGGACAACATTCTGATTTACGTCAATCCGGCGTTCGAACGCCTGACTGGCTACACCAGTGAAGAGATCCTTTATCAGGACTGCCGCTTTCTCCAGGCCGGTGATCGCGACCAGGACAGTCTGAGTCTGATTCGTGACGTATTGCGCGAGGGTGGATCATGTCGGGAGATCCTGCGTAACTATCGCAAGGATGGCACGCCGTTCTGGAATGAATTGTCGCTGTCGACAGTAAAAAACGCCGACGATGGGCAGACCTACTTCGTCGGTGTGCAAAAGGATGTCACCGTTCAGGTCAAGGCCCAGCAGCGCGTAGCGCAGCTCGAAGCCCAAGTGGCCGCCCTGCAGGCGGAACTGGATTCCTTGAAAGCGACCAACGGTTAAAACAAAACCGCGAACCGATGGTCATTAACTACAATCACCAATGACTTTGTAATTATATCTTTCGAGTTAGCCATGCAGCGTGACGCCCTTCTCACTCAGGATGAGCTGGATTTCATCCAGAAGATGCAGCACAACCCGCAACTGAACGTGCGGGATGCGACGTCTAGTCTGCTGGTTAATGGCGGTTCGCAGATCCGCGACCTGCTCACGCGGCTGGCCGCCCATGAGCAGGTGACCATTCAGGCGAACTTCGAAAACCAGCAAATGACTTTCCCGCTGCACTTGGTGGAAGACGAATTTCACGCGCTGCATCTGCGCTTGGGCGTACCGAGTATTTACGAGGACGGCCCATCGGTAAGGCCATGGCGACTGGTGCTTGAAGAGCCGGTAGCGCTGGAAAACGCCAAGGGTCAGCCGGGGACGTTGTGGGTGCACGAGGTGTCGCACAAAGGTGTGCTGTTGGAAGTGCGCAACAAGACCAAGCCGCCCAAGCATTTCGCGTTGTGGTTCAGTCCTTCAGGGTATGAACGCATTTCATTGCGTGGGCATTTCGAACGGGAAACCGAAAACGGTTTTTACGCCTACGAACTGAGCCAGACCGACAGCGATGAAACCGAACGTCTGCGCCAGTTCATTCTGCAGCAACATCGCCTGACCCACCCGGCTCTGCATACCTGATTCAGGTATCCAGAGTTCCCGCTAGAAACTGCCTCATGCGTTGACGCATGTTCGTCCCTTCGTTACCCAGGCAGGCGACCGACGATCCGGCGAGACTGTCCTGCGCCAGATCCGCAGCATCCCCTGCCAGCATCAATTGACAATCAAGGCTCATCGCCAAGCGGTTCAACCGCCGAGGCAAGTCGGCAGCGGGCGCGTGATTGGAAAACAACACCAGCGCATCGGGTTTGACTTTCTCGCAGACCAGTGTCAATTCATCGAATGGCTGACCGGTAGTCAGCACCCGAACGCCGGAATTATTGCCGCTGAGAAACAGCGCCGCCACCAGCAACTCCAATTCACGGCACTGCCCGGCCAGCGCGCTGACGATCACCCGGCGCGGTTGCGCGCCACGCAGCATGACAATCCGTTGCAACACCCGCGCGCGCAGAAATCCGTCATAGAACAGCCACTCGCTGGTTTGCCCGAACGCGTCCTGACGTTGCAGCATTTGCCGCCACAACGGCATCAGGATGTCCTGGAACACCACCGCCAGTGCATAGGAGGAGAAGATCTGGCCATAGACCCGATCCAGCTGCTGATCGTCGAATGCACTGACAGCCTGCTGGACCTGTTCCTGCCATTGCCGGTAATCAGCCTGAACCAGATCGTCAGGAATGATGTGCGCCAGGGCTTTCAGCGGTTCGGTCTTGGCGAGGATCTTGCCGACTTTGCTGACCGCCACACCGCGATCGATCCAGTCGACGATGCTGCGTACGCGCTCGATTTCGCTCATCGAATAGAGCCGATGCCCGCTTTCGGTGCGAGTCGGCTGGATCAAACCATAACGGCGCTCCCAGGCGCGCAAGGTCACCGGGTTCACGCCAGTGAGCCGGGCGACTTCACGAATAGGGAAAAGCTCAGCGCGTTCGAGCGCTTCTGATACCTGCGAAGCAGGGTTTGCGTCCGTAATCACAGGCATAAAGCACTCAACTTCCATGTCAGAAATTTGGATCCCATTTTAACGCCTATTTATCAATTGCATTCAAGTAGGCAAATGCGACGAATGTCGCTGGTTTAATCGGTAAAAACCGGAATAATCCTTGCTTGTTGTAAAACGCAGCCCTCTACCCCGGGCTGCGTCAGGCGAAACTCCTACCCGGAGCGGAGCGATTGAAATGTGGAGATACAAAATGTCTACATCCCCCGTCACGCTGATGGTAGCCCGGCGCGTCGCTGATGGCCGCTATCAAGACCTGATGGCCTGGCTGCGCGAAGGCGAGCAACTGGCCACAGACTTTTCCGGTTATCTGGGTTCCGGCGTGCTCGCTCCGCCGCCCGGCGACAATGAATTCCAGATCATCTTCCGCTTTGTCGATGAGCAAACCCTGCATGCCTGGGAACATTCGGCATCGCGCACCGCGTGGCTGAGCCGTGGCAGCGACCTGTTCGCCCACCCCAAAGAGCATCGGGTCAGCGGTATCGAAGGCTGGTTCGGCGCCGCCGGACAGCGCCCTCCACGCTGGAAGCAGGCCGTGGCGATCTGGCTGGCGTTTTTTCCGGTATCACTGATCTTCAACTTTTTGCTTGGCCCACTGCTGGGCGAAATGAGCTTGCTGCCACGCGTGCTGATCAGCACTGCGTGCCTGACGCCGCTGATGGTCTACCTGTTTATCCCGCTGTCGACGCGCCTGCTCGCGAACTGGCTGAACAGCACGCCGGCGCGGCGACTGTCTGCCGACCCCGCCGCTCAAAATCGTTGATCCCGTGTGGCAGCGAGCCTGCTCGCTCCCACAGATTTTGGCCATTGCGGCAATAGGTGTGCGGCTGCGCTCGCTGTTATAGTTTTTGCTTTCCCCGCGATGCGAGCCGTTCATGCCTGATTCCGCCGCCCCGATTCTCATCACTGGCGCCGCGCAACGCGTCGGACTGCATTGCGCCCAGCGTTTGCTTGAAGACGGTCATCGGGTCATCTTCACTTACCGCACTGAACGCCCCGGCGTACAAACCTTGCGCGACCTGGGCGCCATCGGCCTGTTCGCGGATTTCGCCAGCGAGGCCGGGATTCTGGCGTTCATCAGCGCACTGAAAAACCACACCGGCAGCCTGCGCGCGATCGTGCACAACGCCTCCGAATGGCTCGCCGAAACGCCGGGCAACGAGGCTGAAGCCTTCGCACGCATGGTCAATCTGCACATGCTCGCGCCGTATCTGATCAATCTGCACTGCGCTGATTTGCTGCAACGCTCGACGCCCGCCGATATTGTTCACATCAGCGACGATGTCACCCGTAAAGGCAGCAGCAAGCACATCGGCTACTGCGCGAGCAAAGCCGGGCTCGACAGTCTGACCCTGTCTTTCGCAGCGCGCTATGCGCCAGCCATCAAGGTCAACGGCATCGCCCCGGCCCTGCTATTGTTCAATCCCGACGACAACGCGGCGTACCGCGCCAAGGCGCTGGCCAAATCGGCGCTGGGCATCGAGCCTGGCAGCGAAGTGATCTACCAGAGCCTGCGCTATCTGCTCGACAACCCCTATGTCACCGGTACGACCCTGACCGTCAATGGCGGACGGCACCTTAAGTAGCCGACTCGCGAGGATTTCCATGACCCGCTCACTGCCTGAGAATTACCGTGAAATCCTGCTTGGCCTCGGTGAAAACCCCGACCGCGAAGGCTTGCTCGACACCCCGGTGCGCGCGGCCAAGGCCATGCAATACCTGTGTCACGGCTATGCGCAAAGCGTCGAGAAAATCGTCAACGGCGCGCTGTTTGCGTCCGACACGGACGAAATGATCATCGTCGCCGACATCGAGCTGTATTCGTTGTGCGAACATCACCTGCTGCCCTTCATCGGCAAGGCCCATGTGGCTTATATTCCGACGGGCAAGGTGCTGGGCTTGTCGAAGGTCGCGCGCTTGGTGGACATGTTCGCCCGGCGCCTGCAGATTCAGGAAAACCTCACCCGGCAAATTGCCGATGCGGTGCAACAGGTCACCGGTGCCGCTGGCGTCGCCGTGGTCATCGAGGCCAGACACATGTGCATGATGATGCGCGGTGTCGAGAAACAGAATTCGACGATGAACACCTCGGTCATGCTCGGCGCGTTCCGCGAGTCGAACACGACTCGCCAGGAGTTTCTGCAATTGATTGGACGGAGCAAGTAAATGCCACAACTTCAGCCGGGAATGGCGCGCATCCGGGTCAAGGATCTGCGCTTGCGCACCTTTATCGGGATCAACGAGGACGAAATCCTCAACAAGCAGGATGTGCTGATCAACCTGACTATCCTGTATGCCGCGCAGGAAGCGGTACGTGACAACGACATCGACCACGCACTGAATTACCGCACCATCACCAAGGCGATCATCGCCCATGTCGAAGGCAACCGCTTTGCCCTGCTCGAACGCCTGACCCAAGAGTTGCTTGATCTGGTGATGAGCAACGAATCGGTGCTGTACGCTGAAGTCGAAGTCGACAAACCGCATGCGCTGCGATTTGCCGAATCCGTATCAATTACACTTGCAGCGAGCCGCTAGCTTCAAGCTTCAAGCGGCAAGCTGTAAACTTCGTATCACCGCCACCCATCTTGCAGCTTGAAGCTCGTCGCTTGAAGCTGTCTCGCAGAGACTCCCATGAACGAGCAACAACGCCTCGAACTCGAAGCCGCCGCTTTTCGTCGGCTGGTCGCCCACCTGGACAGCCGCAAGGATGTACAGAACATCGATCTGATGAACCTCGCCGGGTTCTGCCGCAACTGCCTGTCCAAGTGGTACAAGGCCGAAGCCGACGAGCGCCAGATCGAGGTCAGCCTCGACGATGCCCGTGAAGTGGTTTACGGCATGCCCTACGCCGAGTGGAAAGCCCAATATCAGCAAGAAGCCAGCGCCGAGCAGCAAGCCGCGTTTGCCAAAGGAAAGCCCCATGACTGATCTGAACACCCTGCGCGCCAGCCTCAACAGCGGTGACCACGCCTTCGCCGACACCTTGGCGTTCATTGCCGCCGGTTACGACTATCAGCCCCAGGCGTTCACCAACGGTGGTGTGGAAAACGCCGCCGGGCAGAACGAAGGCTCCTGCAAGACTCTGGGCCTGGCGCTGCTGGAAGGCCTGAGCGATGACGAAGCGCTGCTGGCATTCGGCGAGCACTACCGCTCGGTGTTGGCGACGCCTGAGGGCAGCGACCACGGCAACATCCGCGCGCTGATCAACCACGGCCTGGCCGGTGTGAAGTTTGCCGCGCAGCCGCTGACTCGCCGCTGATTCCAGAGCCAACCACAATTCCCTGTGGGAGCGAGCCTGCTCGCGAATTCGGTCTGTCAATTGACTCATGTGCTGAATGTAAAACCGCTTTCGCGAGCAGGCTCGCTCCCACATTGGATGTGTGGCGGCTGTTAATAACGGGCACAAAAAAACCGGCCGAAGCCGGTTTTTTTGTGCCTGCGATCTTAGAACGTAGCGTTCTGCAGACCGTCCAGGTAACGCTCGGTGTCCAACGCCGCCATGCAGCCGGCGCCGGCCGAGGTGATGGCCTGACGGTAAACGTGGTCAGCCACGTCGCCGGCAGCAAAGATGCCTTCGACGCTGGTCGCGGTGGCATTGCCTTCACGGCCGCCCTGCACCACCAGATAACCGTCTTTCAGAGTCAACTGGCCTTCGAACAGCGAGGTGTTCGGGGTGTGGCCGATCGCGATGAACACGCCGTCGACTTTGATCTCGTCGAAGCTGCCGTCGTTGTTGCGCAGACGCGCACCGGTCACACCCATGTTGTCGCCCAGCACCTCGTCGAGGTTGGCGTTGAGCTTGAGGATGATCTTGCCTTCGGCCACACGGGCGTTGAGCTTGTCGATCAGGATCTTCTCGGCGCGGAAGGTTTCGCGACGGTGGATCAGGGTCACGGTGCTTGCGATATTGGCCAGGTACAGCGCTTCCTCAACCGCAGTGTTGCCGCCGCCAACCACGGCGACCGGCTTGTTGCGGTAGAAGAAACCGTCGCAGGTCGCGCAGGCCGACACGCCTTTGCCCATGAACGCTTCTTCCGAAGGCAGGCCCAGGTAGCGGGCGCTGGCGCCGGTAGCGATGATCAACGCATCGCAGGTGTAGACCGCGCTGTCACCGGTCAGGGTGTAAGGCTTGGCAGCGAAGTCGACGGCGTTGATGTGATCGAAGACGATCTCGGTTTCAAAGCGCTCGGCGTGCTCGCGCATGCGCTCCATCAGCACCGGGCCGGTCAAACCGTGGACGTCGCCCGGCCAGTTGTCGACTTCGGTAGTGGTGGTCAGTTGACCGCCGGCCTGCATGCCGGTGATCAGCAGTGGCTTGAGGTTGGCACGGGCCGCGTAGACCGCAGCGCTGTAACCGGCAGGGCCGGAACCGAGAATAATCACTCGCGAATGACGGACTTCAGACATGACCTGCTCCTGTTGACCGGGCCGAAACACTGGCGCGGATCGCCGGACTGCCGGCGGGAATAAAAAAGGACCGTGGACACCTTGGGGAAGGCTTGAACTCGACAGTCCTGTAAAAAGTTGGGTGAAGCGTATCGAGGGGGGCAAGATTAAGGAAATACGGTTTAACAATCCAGCTCATAGGTGGTCTCTATGCCGAAGCGCTGATGTGATCGACGTCTTTGTTACAGTGAATGTCGATCGCTGTGCCGCGCTTTCGCTGCCCTGGCAAAGCCGGTAAGGTCGGCGCGTTTTCCCTTGCTCGGAGCACCTTATGCCCGCCCCTGTTCTGTCCGGCCCGCAATACCTGCGCGAAGGCCTCAAACTGGTCCTCAGCCCCAGCCTGCGCCTGTTCGTGCTGCTGCCGCTGGCGATCAACCTGGTGCTGTTCGTCGGATTGATCTATCTGGCCGGCCATCAGTTCAGCCTGTGGGTCGATACATTGATGCCTTCGTTGCCCGAGTGGCTGAGTTTTCTCAGCTACATTCTCTGGCCGTTGTTCGTAGTACTCGTGGCACTGATGGTGTTTTTCACCTTCACCATGCTGGCCAACGTGATCGCCGCGCCCTTCAACGGGTTTCTCGCTGAAAAAGTCGAAGTGGTGGTACGCGGCACCGATGACTTCCCGGCCTTCAGCTGGGGCGAACTGATCGCAATGATCCCTCGCACCTTGGCCCGAGAAATGCGCAAGCTCGGCTACTTCCTGCCGCGGGCGATCGGCCTGTTCATCCTCTCGTTCATTCCGGTGGTCAACATCGTCGCCGCACCGCTTTGGCTGCTGTTCGGCGTGTGGATGATGGCGATCCAGTACATCGACTACCCGGCGGACAACCACAAACTGGGCTGGAACGAAATGCTCGCCTGGCTGCGGCAAAAGCGCTGGCAGAGCATGAGTTTTGGCGGGATCGTCTATCTGGTGCTGCTGATTCCGGTGGTGAATATCCTGATGATGCCGGCCGCTGTGGCCGGGGCGACGTTGTTCTGGGTGCGCGAGCGTGGTGCCGAGAACCTTGTGACGCAGCGCTGACCTCGTCACAAATCCATCATCCGAACGTCACAACGTCGACATGGCCTCAGCCGACACTGAGGTCATGACGACAGCTCTGCATATCACCCTCATTAGCGAAACCTTCCCTCCGGAAATCAACGGCGTGGCCAATACCCTTGGCCGTTTGTGCGATGGCTTGCGCGCCCGCGGCCATCAGGTCGAGCTGGTGCGACCGCGGCAAGCCAGTGATCCGCAGCGCAGTGAAGACGAAGCGTTGCTGTTGTGTCGCGGCTGGCCATTGCCGGGATATCAGGGGCTGCAATGGGGTCAGTCGTCGATGCACAAGCTGCTGCGCCGCTGGAAGCGCCAGCGGCCGGATGTGTTGTACATCGCTACCGAAGGCCCGCTGGGGTTGTCGGCGCTACGAGCGGCACGGCGCTTGGGCATTGCAGTGGTGAGCGGCTTTCATACTAATTTCCAGCAATACACCAGCCAGTACGGCCTCGGTTTGCTGACGCGGATGCTCACGCATTATCTGCGCTGGTTTCACAACCGCTCGGCGCTGACCCTGGTGCCCAGTGTCAGCCAGCGGCTGGAACTGGAACGGCGGCATTTCGAGCGTTTGGCGTTGTTGTCGCGGGGTGTGGACAGTCAGTTGTTCCATCCGAGCAAACGGCTGAACGCACTACGGGAGCAATGGGTTCTGTCCGAGCGCGATATCGCCGTGATACACGTAGGACGACTCGCGCCGGAGAAGAACCTTGGTCTGCTCAAACGCTGTTTCGAACAACTCCAGGCAATTTATCCACAACGCAATCTGAAACTGATCATTGTCGGCGACGGACCGCAACGTGCGGCGCTGGAGAGGGATCTACCCGAGGCGATTTTCTGCGGTGCACAGCGCGGAGAAGCGCTGGCCGCGCACTATGCGTCAGGCGATGTATTTCTGTTTCCCAGCCTGACCGAGACATTCGGCAACGTGGTACTTGAGGCACTGGCTTCGGGCCTTGGCGTAGTGGCTTACGATCAGGCGGCAGCGGCGCAGCACATCCGCCACGGTTACAACGGCGTGTCGGCGATGCCCGGCGATGAGCAGGCGTTTTGCGAGGCGGCGATGTGGTTGCTGGAGGAGGATGAACGGTTGCGCTGTGTGCGGTTGAATGCGCGGCAGCATGCGAGTCGCCAAGGGTGGGGGGCGATTATTGAGCAGTTTGAGGGGCACTTGCGCGGGGCTTGTGTGGGGGAGCAGGTGGTGCCTGGAGCTCAGACACTACCTTAGATGTCCATCGAAGCAGATACCGCTTCGCGAGCAGGCTCGCTCCTACACGGGGGTTGTTGTGAACACGATTCCCTGTGGGGGCCAGCCTGCTGGCAATGAGACCTGTCAGGCGCCGCTTAAACCAGCGTCATCAACGCCTCACGGCTGAACGGCAAAATGTCCTGCTCACGCCCTTCGCGAACCTTCTGCGCCCAGTCCGGATCAACCAGCAGCGCACGGCCCACTGCCACCAGATCGAACTCTTCTTTGTTCAAACGCTCGAGCAGGTTTTCCAGGCTGGCCGGTTGCGCGACCTTGTCGGTGTTGACCATGAATTGCAAAAACTCGCCATCCAGACCGACGCTGCCTACGGTAATGGTCGGTTTGCCGGTGAGCTTGCGCGTCCAGCCGGCCAGATTCAGGTCGGAGCCGTCGAATTCCGGCTCCCAGAAACGCCGCGTCGAGCAGTGGAAAATATCCACGCCGGCGTCCGACAACGGCTTGAGGAACTCGCCCAGCGCCTCCGGCGTTTGCACCAGACGTGCGGTGTAATCCTGCTGCTTCCACTGCGAAAAACGGAAAATGATCGGGAAACCTTCGCCGACCGCGGCGCGCACAGCTTGAATCAGCTCGATGGCGAAACGCGAGCGGTTGGCCAGGCTGCCGCCGTACTCGTCCGTACGCTGGTTGCTGCCTTCCCAGAAAAACTGGTCGATCAGGTAACCGTGGGCGCCGTGGATCTCGACGCCGTCCATGCCGATGCTTTGAGCATCTTTGGCAGCCTGGGCGAACGCAGCGATCACCTCCTGAATGTCTTGTTTAGTCATGCCGTGCACCACGACCTGACCGTCCTTGAGTTTTTCCGACGGGCCATAGCCCGGCACGCTGGCATCCGGTTCAGTGCCGATGCGGCGCACACTGCCGACATGCCACAGTTGCGGAACGATCTTGCCACCTTCGGCGTGGACCGCATCGACGACTTTTTTCCAACCGGCCAATGGCGCTTCACCGAAGAACTGCGGCACGTTGGGATAACCGTTGGAGGCAATGTGGCCGACCGTGGTGCCCTCGGTGATGATCAGGCCAACCCCGGCTGCCGCACGGCGGCGGTAGTACTCGATGACTTTTGAGTTTGGTACGCCGCCAGGAGAGAACGAGCGGGTCATCGGCGCCATGACCACACGGGTCGGCAGTTCGAGGGCACCGAGGTGAAACGGTTTGAACAAGGCTTGAACGGGCATCGAAAGGCTCCACGAAAATGATCGACAGGTCATGAATTCATATGACGGCGATAATATGCGCGCGCAGCCTAATGCGATACCACTATTGATCTGAATGATTAAAGGTCAAAAGCCAGGCAAAAAAAATCGCAGCCGGTTGGCTGCGATATTCATGGTTCAGCTCAGCGCTTTCTCGATCGCGGCAATCACGGATGGATCATCCGGCGCCGTACGCGGTGAGAACCGCGCCAGGACGCGGCCATCCTTGCCGAGCAGAAACTTCTCGAAATTCCAGGTGATGTCCCCAGGAAACTCCGCCCCCTCGCCCGCCAGCAAACGGTACAGCTGATGACGCTCGTGGCCGTTGACTTCGAGCTTGCTCGACAACGGAAACGTCACGCCATAGTTGAGTTTGCAGAATTCCTGAATCTCTTGCTCCGAGCCCGGTTCCTGTCCGGCAAACTGATTGCACGGCAGGCCCAGCACGCTGAAGCCTTTGCCTTTGTATTGCTGATACAGGTTTTCCAGCGCCGCGTACTGAGGGGTCAAGCCGCATTTGGAGGCGACGTTGACCACCAGCACGACTTGGCCCTTGAACGGCGCCAGCGGTAGCTCCTGACCATCCAGGGCTGTCAACTTAAGGTCGTGAAAAGCACTCATGACGAACTCCAGGATTCTCTGTTCTTCTCGAAACAGCCACTTGGCGTGACCACCAAGGACAGCCGCGGACTAAAAAGGCGCCCGCAGGCGCCTCTCCAGTACTCGAAGCTTAGCGCAGAAAATCAGTGGTGATGGCCACCTTCGCCATGGACGTGACCATGAGCGATTTCTTCCTGGCTGGCATCACGGATGTCGACGATCTTCACCTGGAAGTTCAGACGCTGGCCGGCCAACGGGTGGTTACCGTCGACAGTCACGTCGTCGCCATCGAGGTCACGGATGGTGACGATTTGCATCTGACCGTCCGGCGCCGAAGCGTGGAACTGCATGCCGACCTCCAGCTCGTCGACGCCTTCGAACATGCTGCGGCTCAGGGTGCTGACCAGCTCGGCGGCGTATTCGCCGTAAGCGTCTTCCGGCTCGACGGATACTTTCAGCTCGTCACCAACAGCTTTGCCTTCCAGAGCTTTTTCCAGGCCCGGGATGATGTTGCCTGCGCCTTGCAGGTAGACCAGCGGAGCGCCGCCGGCGGAGCTGTCGATGACCTCACCAGCGTCGTTGGTCAGGGTATAGTCGATGGAGACAGCCTTATTGGCGGCGATCAGCATGGGGCGAGACCTTTTGCATAAGAATATAGAAAGGCCAAGTTTAGCGAAGCAATCGCGTGAAAGCGACCACAACCCGGACAAACGGGTTTCAACGATCACGGGCTTTCATCAGGATGAAGAGGGTCATTGGGTGGTCGAACTTTCCTGTGGCCACACTCAGCACCTGCGTCACCAGCCGCCATGGCAATCACGCGCATGGGTGCTGGACCCGGCGCAACGTATTGAAAAAACAGGTCAACCTTTTGCCTGTGGCTGGTGCGCACAGGGCTCGGTTAGCGATAACCTTGGCGACTGAATTTCGGTAGTCGGCCAGCCATAGGCCGACACCCTTGCATAGAGAATTCCCATGCAAACTTTTTTTATCGCCCCCACCGATTTTGGCGTGGGCCTGACCTCCATCAGCCTCGGGCTGGTGCGTACGCTTGAGCGCGCGGGGCTTAAAGTCGGCTTTTTCAAGCCGATCGCCCAGCCACACCCCGGCGACACCGGCCCGGAGCGCTCCACCGAGCTGGTGGCGCGCACCCATGGCCTGAAGCCACCGCAACCCCTGGGCCTGGCGCACGTTGAGCGGATGCTCGGCGACGGTCAGCTCGACGAACTGCTTGAAGAAATCATTACCCTGTATCAACAGGCCGCCGTCGGCAAAGACGTACTGGTCGTTGAGGGCATGGTGCCGACCCGCAGCGCCAGTTATGCCGCACGGGTCAATCTGCACCTGGCCAAGAGTCTCGATGCCGAGGTGATTCTGGTCTCGGCGCCGGAAAACGAAGTACTCGCCGAACTGTCCGGCCGCGTCGAGTTGCAGGCGCAATTGTTCGGCGGCCCGAAAGACCCGAAAGTGCTCGGCGTGATTCTCAACAAGGTCAAGACCGACGAGAGCATGGAGGCTTTTGCCGCGCGTCTGAAAGAACACTCGCCGTTGCTGCGCAGCGGCGATTTCCGCTTGCTCGGCTGCATCCCGTTTCAACCGGAACTCAACGCGCCGCGTACCCGCGACGTCGCCGATCTGATGGGTGCACAGGTACTCAATGCCGGCGACTACGAAACCCGGCGCATGAGCAACATCATCATTTGCGCACGGACCATGCGCAACACCGTCGAGCTGCTCAAGCCGGGCGTGCTGGTGGTGACGCCGGGCGATCGCGACGACATCATCCTTGCCGTCAGCCTCGCCGCAATCAATGGCGTACCGCTGGCCGGCCTGCTGTTGACCAGCGACACCCTGCCCGATCCGCGCATCATGGATTTGTGCCGGGGCGCGTTGCAGGCCGGTCTGCCGGTGTTGTCGGTGAGCACCGGCTCCTACGACACCGCCAACCTGCTCAATGGTCTGAACAAGGAAATCCCGATCGACGACCGCGAGCGCGCCGAGATCATCACCGACTTCGTCGCCAGCCATCTCGACGCGAACTGGCTGCATCAGCGCTGCGGCACGCCGCGTGAGATGCGTCTGTCGCCGGCAGTGTTCCGCTATCAGCTGATTCAGCGCGCGCAAGCGGCCAACAAGCGCATCGTTCTGCCGGAAGGCAGCGAGCCGTTCACCGTGCAAGCGGCGGCGATCTGCCAGGAACGCGGGATTGCCCGTTGCGTGTTGCTGGCCAAACCCGAGGACGTCGAAGCGGTAGCGCGCGCGCAAGGCATCGTCTTGCCTGCCGGACTGGAGATTCTGGATCCGGACCTGATTCGCGAGCGCTACGTCGAGCCGATGGTCGCCCTGCGCAAGACCAAGAGCCTCAACGCGCCGATGGCCGAGCAGCAACTGGAAGACACCGTGGTGATCGGCACCATGATGCTGGCGCTGGATGAAGTCGACGGCTTGGTATCCGGGGTGATCAACACCACCGCCAACACCATCCGCCCGGCGCTGCAACTGATCAAGACCGCGCCGGGCTGCACATTGGTGTCGTCGGTGTTTTTCATGCTGTTTCCCGAAGAAGTGCTGGTCTATGGCGACTGCGTGATGAACCCGCATCCGAGCGCCAGCGAACTGGCCGAGATCGCCCTGCAAAGCGCTGACTCGGCTGCGGCGTTCGGCATTACGCCGCGCGTGGCGATGATCAGCTATTCAAGCGGCGAGTCGGCCAGGGGCGAAGAAGTCGAGAAAGTCCGCGAAGCCACCCTGCTCGCTCACGAGCAACAACACTCACTGCTGATCGACGGCCCGCTGCAATACGACGCCGCCGCCAATGCCGAAGTGGCCCGGCAACTGGCGCCGAACAGTCAGGTCGCCGGGCGCGCCACAGTGTTCGTGTTCCCGGATCTGAACACCGGCAACACCACGCACAAAGCGGTGCAGCGCAGCGCCGATTGCGTCAGCCTCGGGCCAATGCTGCAAGGCCTGCGCAAACCGGTGAACGACCTGCCGCGCGGCGCGCAAGTCGATGACATCGTCTACACCATCGCGCTCACCGCGATTCAAGCCGCCAACCGACCTATGGATGTGTAAATGCTGGATTTTCTCCCTGCACCCGTGCGCGGCGTGATCGCCTCGCTGCTGTTGGCGCTCAATACGATTTTGCTGTGCTCGTTCCTGTTCTGCGTGGCACTGGTCAAGGCGTTGCCGTTCGCCTTGACGCAACGCATCGCCGGGTGGCTGATGAGCCACACTCACGAGGCATGGATCAGCAACAACAAGGGCTGGATGAACCTGGTCCGGCGCACCCGCTGGCACATCAGCGGCCTGCAAGGTCTGGACTATCAGCACTCGTATCTGATCACCAGCAACCACCAGAGCTGGGTCGATATTCTGGTCCTGCAATACGTGCTCAACCGCCGAATTCAGCCGTTGAAATTCTTCCTCAAGCAGGAGTTGATCTGGGTGCCGGTGATCGGTCTGGCCTGGTGGGCGCTGGGCTTTCCATTCATGAAGCGCTACTCCAAAGCCTACCTGGCCAGGCACCCGGAGAAGAAAGGCAAAGACCTGGAAACCACGCGCAAGACCTGTGCGAAATTTCGTAATAACCCGGTGGGCATTTTCAACTTTGTCGAAGGCACGCGCTTCACCGAAGGCAAGCATGTGCAGCAACAGTCACCGTTCAAATATTTGCTCAAGCCGAAGGCCGGCGGGATTGCCTTTGTGCTGGATGCGATGGGCGAGCAACTGGAGTCGATCGTCAACGTGACCATCCACTACCCGGCCGGGCGCCCGGGGTTCTGGGACCTGCTCAGCGGCAACGTGCGCGATGTGGTGGTGCACTTTGAAGAACTGAAGATTCCGCCGGCCTTCATCGGCAAGAACTATGACCAGGACGGCGAGTACCGTTTGCAGTTTCAGGGCTGGATCAACCAGCTGTGGCTGGACAAGGATGCGTTGCTGGAACAACTGCACCGCGAGTATCCAAAGCGTTAGAGATGATCGTTCCCACGCTCTGCGTGGGAATGCAGCCCGGGACGCTCCGCGTCCCTGCCGAAGCGGACGCGGAGCGTCCAATGAGGCATTCCCACGCGGAGCGTGGGAACGATCACCAAAGCGTTAACGATTACCGAGAACAAAAAAAGCCCGCCAATGATCACTCATCGGCGGGCTTTTTCTTGCAGCTTGAAGCTAAGAGCTTGCCGCTGTCTTTTGCTTAGATGGCGCCGCGTTTACGCAGCAGCTCCAGCACTTGCTTGACGCTTTCTTCCAGACTCAGCGACTGCGTGTCGATCACCAGATCGGCATTCAACGGCACGTCGTACGGGAAGGATTCGCCCGGGATGTTGTCGCCGCCAGCAGCGTACAGACCTTGCGGATCACGCTCGGCGCACACGGTTGGCGACGCCTGCACATAGACCGTCAACAGACGCTCCTTGCCGATCAGCTCCTTGGCCTGCTCGCGACCTTCGGCGCTTGGTGCAACGAACGCGGCCAGGGTCAGCAAACCTGCTTCGTTGAACTGACGCGCCACATGCGCGGCACGTCGCCAGTTCTCCGTACGCCCGGCGCGATCCTGCGGCAGGCCTTTATTCAGGTCCTGGCGCAGGTTCTGCCCATCCAGCACGAACACCGCACGGCCCATGTCGAACAGCTTACGCTCGACCGCATACGCCAGGGTACTCTTGCCCGCGCCCGAGAGGCCGCTGAACAGCACGGTGGCCGGTTGCTGGCCAAAGCGCTGGGCACGTTCTTCAGTCGCCACGTGGGCCAGTTTGCCGTGGTGCGTGGCGGTGCCATGCGTCGCCGGTTGCGCGACGATCATGCCGGCGCCGACGGTGCCGTTGGTCAACCGATCAATGACGATAAACGCGCCGGTGGTGCGGTTGCTGTCGTAACCGTCGAGGGCGATCGGCGCGTCGAGCGCGATCTTGACCTTGCCGATTTCGTTGAGCTGCAACGCGCTCGCCGGGCCTTCTTCCAGGGTGTTCACATCGACCTTGTTGACGATGCTGGCAATCGAGCCCGGCACGTAACTGGTGGCGCGTTTGATGTCGTACTTCTTGCCCGGCAGCATCGGCTCTTCGGCCATCCATACCAGCATCGCTTCGAAGCTGTCGGTGACCGGCGGCACGTTGTCGGCATGCACCAGCAGGTCGCCACGGGAAATGTCGATCTCGTCTTCCATGGTCAGTGTCACCGCCTGACCGGGACCTGCGTGTTCCAGCTCACCTTCGAAGGTGACGATGGATTTGACCCGGCTGCTCTTGCCCGACGGCAACACGACGACTTCGTCGCCCTTGTGCACGATGCCGCTGGCCAGCGTGCCGGCGAAACCACGGAAGTTCAGATTCGGACGGTTGACGTACTGCACCGGGAAACGCAGATCGCTGAAATTGCGATCGCCCGCCACTTCCACGGTCTCGAGAATTTCCATCAGCGACTGACCGGTGTACCACGGCGAGCGCTCGGACTTGTTCACCACGTTGTCGCCCTTGAGGGCCGACATTGGCACGAAGTGCATGCTGGTCGGCTTCATCTTCAAGCCTTCGGCGAACTTCAGGTAGTCAGCCTTGATCGACTCGAACACACCTTCGTCAAAGTCCTTCAAGTCCATCTTGTTGATGGCGACGACGATGTGCTTGATGCCCAGCAGGGAGGCGATGAAGCTGTGGCGACGGGTCTGGGTCTGCACGCCGTAACGGGCGTCGACCAGAATGATCGCCAGGTCACAGGTGGAGGCACCGGTGGCCATGTTGCGGGTGTACTGCTCATGGCCGGGGGTATCGGCGATGATGAATTTGCGCTTGGCGGTCGAGAAATAGCGATACGCAACATCAATGGTGATGCCCTGCTCACGCTCGGCCTGCAGACCGTCGACCAGCAACGCCAGGTCGATGTCGTCACCGGTGGTACCGACTTTCTTCGAGTCGCGGGTAATCGCTTCGAGGTGATCTTCGTAGATCATCTTCGAGTCGTGCAGCAGGCGCCCGATCAGGGTGCTCTTGCCGTCATCGACGTTACCGCAGGTCAAAAAGCGCAGCAGCTCTTTACGTTCGTGCTGGCCCAGGTAGGCGAGGATGTCCTCGCTGATCAAATCAGAAGCATGGCTCATTGCATTCAAGCTCCAAGCTGTAAGCTTCAAGCGGCAAGCTTGTCGGCGTACAGCTAGTCAGAAATTTTGTTGATCAACCCAACCAGCATCCTAGAAAGCTCTCGGGTCTCCATAATCCAATTTTCAGCCAGTGGTTCTGCGATGTAAGCGATATCTCGGCCTATCAGGATCTGGGTGCGCAGCTCTCCACAAGAAGCTTTCGCAATCCAAAGAAAATGAACCTTTTCTTTGCAACTCCGACGCTCCATGCCTTCAGCAATATTGGAAGGCACTGAAAGTGCAGAACGGGTGATCTGATCCTTGAATCCAAAATCCCCGCACCGCGCAAACTCTTTGAAAATCCTCACCGCCAGACATTTGCTTCGCTGCCATACAACCAGTCTCTCGAAATCCATTACGAGTCATCCGATTCCGGCTCGCAGCAACCGGCTGCAAGCGCCAGACTGCAAAGCTACGCATAGCGCCATTAACTTGCAGCTTGCCGCTTGTAACTCGAAGCTTAAAAGTAACCCTGACGTTTTTTGTCTTCCATCGAGCCTGCGCCATCGTGGTCGATGACCCGGCCCTGGCGCTCGGAAGTTCGCGTCAGGAGCATTTCCTGAATGATGTCCGTGAGGCTTTCGGCCTCGGACTCCACCGCGCCCGTCAACGGGTAGCAGCCAAGGGTGCGGAACCGCACTTTCTTTTTGACGATGCGCGCCTTGTCCTCATCGGACAGGTGCTCGAGGATGCGCTCGTCGTCGATCATGATCAGCGTGCCGTTCTTCTCGATCACTTCGCGCTCGGCGGCGAAGTACAGCGGCACAATCGGAATGCCTTCGAGATAGATGTACTGCCAGATGTCCAGTTCGGTCCAGTTCGACAGCGGGAACACACGAATGGATTCGCCCTTGTTGACCTTGCCGTTGTAGACGTTCCACAGTTCCGGGCGCTGGTTTTTCGGGTCCCAGCGGTGCTTGCTGTCGCGGAACGAGTAGACGCGCTCTTTGGCGCGGGACTTCTCTTCATCGCGACGGGCGCCGCCGAACGCTGCGTCGAAACCATGCTTGTCGAGGGCCTGTTTCAGGCCCTCGGTTTTCATGATGTCGGTGTGCTTGGCGCTGCCGTGGGTGAACGGGTTGATGTTCTGCGCCACGCCATCGGGGTTGATATGGGTGATGAGGTCCAGGCCCAGTTCTTCGACCATCTTGTCGCGGAACTTGTACATTTCCTGGAATTTCCAGCGGGTGTCGACGTGCATCACCGGAAACGGCAGTTTGCCCGGGAAGAACGCCTTGCGTGCCAGGTGCAGCATCACGGCGGAGTCTTTACCGATGGAGTACAGCATCACCGGGTTGTCGAACTCGGCGGCCACCTCGCGGATGATGTGGATGCTTTCCGCCTCCAGCTGTTTCAGATGCGTCAGTTTGTCGACCATGGCTACTCACGAAAGCTTTCTTATGAACGGCCAGCGGGCCGTGTTCGAGCGGGGAATCCTAGCACAGCGACCTCTTCTAATCAGGACGCCTACTAGAACGAAAGAGCATATGAATATGCCTGCCAGTTCGGCCGTTGAGCCCCTGTAGGAGTGAGCCTGCTCGCGATAGCGGTGAGTCAGTCACCGCTATGTTGGATATGACAACGCTATCGCGAGCAGGCTCACTCCTACAGGGGAAACGCGGTGTGTCAGATAGGATTCGGGCAATCGATGAAGATGTGTTCCAGGGCGAAACGTTTCGCCAGATAATCGCCCAGCGCCTGCACGCCATAGCGTTCGGTGGCGTGGTGGCCGGCGGCGATGAAGCTGATATCGTTTTCCCGCGCGCTGTGAAAAGTCTGCTCGGAGGCTTCGCCACTGATGAACAGATCGACACCCGCCGCCACGCCCTGATCGATGTAACCCTGACCGCCACCGGTGCACCAGCCGACCCGGCGAATCATCGGGCTGCCTTCAATCAACAGCGGCTCACGCCCCATGACTTCCTGCACCTTGCGGGCGAAATCGCGCGCCGTCATCGGCTCGTTCAGCGAACCGACCAGACCGACGACTTTCGGATTGCCCGGGTCCAGCGGCCCCTCGACGGTGATGTCGAGCTGACGCGCCAACTGCACGTTATTGCCAACGTCCGGGTGCAGATCCAGCGGCAGGTGATAGGCGAGCAGACTGATATCGTGCTTGAGCAGGGTTTTCAAGCGGCGCTGTTTCATGCCGGTGATGCACGGGTTTTCGCCTTTCCAGAAATACCCGTGATGCACCAGGATCAGATCGGCCTCGCCCTCGACGGCGGCATCGAGCAAGGCCTGGCTGGCGGTGACGCCGCTGACGATGCGCATCACCTGCGGGCGGCCTTCGACCTGCAAACCGTTAGGGCAATAATCGGCGATTTTGGCACTGGCCAGGTAACGGTCGGCTTCTTCGACGAGGGTGCTGAGGGCAACGGCCATGAAAGACTCCTAAATATCCCGTTCAGAGGCACGCGCGGCCTCGTATAATGCGCGACATTATGGGCGGTCTGACCCCGCCTGCAACTTTTCCAGGACGTGCTTAATGCTCAAGGCGCTGCGTTTTTTTGGCTGGCCGCTGCTGGCCGGTGTGCTTATCGCTCTGCTGATTATTCAGCGTTACCCCGAGTGGGTCGGGCTGCCGAGCCTCGACGTCAACCTGCAACAGGCACCGCAGACCACCAGCGTGCAACAGGGGCCAGTGTCCTATGCCGACGCGGTGTCCATCGCCGCACCGTCGGTGGTCAATCTCTACACCACCAAGGTCATCAACAAACCGGCGCATCCGCTGTTCGAGGATCCGCAGTTCCGACGCTTCTTCGGTGACAATTCGCCGAAACAGAAGCGCATGGAATCGAGCCTCGGTTCCGGGGTGATCATGAGCCCGGAAGGCTACATCCTGACCAACAACCACGTGACCAGCGGCGCCGACCAGATTGTCGTGGCGCTCAAGGACGGTCGTGAAACCCTCGCCCGCGTGATCGGCAGCGACCCGGAAACCGATCTTGCGGTATTGAAGATCGATCTGAAAAACCTGCCGGCGATCACCGTTGGCCGGTCCGACAATATTCGTATCGGTGACGTTGCGCTGGCCATCGGCAACCCGTTCGGCGTCGGCCAGACGGTGACCATGGGCATCATCAGCGCCACCGGGCGCAACCAGTTGGGCCTGAACAACTACGAAGACTTCATCCAGACCGACGCGGCGATCAACCCGGGCAACTCTGGCGGCGCACTGGCGGATGCCAACGGCAACCTCACCGGCATCAACACCGCAATCTTTTCCAAATCCGGCGGCTCGCAGGGCATCGGCTTTGCGATTCCGGTGAAACTGGCGATGGAAGTGATGAAGTCGATCATCGAGCACGGCCAGGTCATTCGTGGCTGGCTGGGCATTGAAGTGCAGCCGTTGACTCAGGAACTGGCCGAATCGTTTGGTTTGTCCGGGCGCCCGGGCATTGTGGTTGCGGGGATTTTCCGTGACGGCCCGGCGCAAAAAGCAGGCCTGCAACTGGGCGATGTGATTCTGAGTATCGATGGTGAGCCGGCAGGCGATGGCCGCCGTTCGATGAATCAGGTGGCGCGGATCAAGCCGACTGACAAGGTCACGATTCAGGTGATGCGCAACGGCAAAGAGCTGAAGCTGACCGCTGAAATCGGCCTGCGTCCGCCCCCGGCGCCGGTGAAAGAAAAAGAAGAATAAAACTTTATTCGCGCCAATGGCGCGAATAACAGACATTCTCAACAGGCATGTTATATTGTTTCAATTCTGGCAATTGGAACAACATAACATGTCGTCTCGCAAAAAGGCCTCGCTGCTCGGCCTGACCCTTGGATTGCTCTGCGACCCCGCTTTTGCCGATGAGCCGCAGCCGGTTGAGCTCGAAGCGATCAGCGTCGTATCCGATTACGAATCGCCTACCGGTCCGGTCAATGGCTACCGCGCCACCCGCTCCTCCAGCGCAACCAAAACCGACACCGCGATCCGCGACATTCCTCAGGCCATCAGCGTTGTACCGGCCAGTGTGCTCAAGGACCTGGGCAGCAACAGCGTCGAGCGAGCGCTGGATTTTGCCGGCGGCGTGTCGAAGCAGAACAACTTCGGTGGCCTGACGCTTTACGAATACAGCGTGCGCGGATTCACCACGTCGGAGTTCTACAAGGACGGCTTCAGCGCCAATCGCGGCTACCCGAGCACGCCGGACGCCGCCAACATCGAGCGTATCGAAGTGCTTAAAGGCCCCGCCGCCAGCCTGTATGGCCGAGGCGATCCGGGCGGCACGGTGAACATCGTGACGAAAAAGCCGCAGCCCGAAGCGTTTACGACCCTGCAGACCAGCGCTGGCAGTTGGGATCGCTATCGCACCGCGCTGGACGTCAACACCCCGCTCGATGAGCAGGGCGATGTGCTGTCGCGCATCAACCTCGCGGTCGAAGACAACCATAGCTTCCGCGATCACGTCGACAGCCAGCGTGTGTTTGTCGCGCCGTCGATCAGTTGGCAATTGAGCCCGGACACTTCGCTGCTGGTGGAAAGCGAGATCGTCCGGCACAGCTCGACCTTCGATCGCGGCATCGTTGCGCCGAACAATAAATGGAGCGGCGTATCACGCTCGACCTTCCTCGGCGAGCCCAACGACGGCAACATCGACAACCACAACAATCTGCTGCAGGCGACCCTCGAACATCACCTCAATGACAACTGGAAGCTGCGCCTGGCCAGCCATTACAAGGAAGGCGAACTCTGGGGCGACGCCTCGGAACAACGGGCGCTGAACGCCGACGGCCACACCGTCAACCGCCGCTATCGCGAGCGCGACACCCAATGGCACGACAGCATCACGCAACTGGAATTGCGCGGCCTGTTCGACCTCGGCCCGTGGCAACACGAGTTGCTGCTCGGCACCGAGTACGAAAACTTCCGCAAGAACGAACGCGTCACCACCCTCGCGGGCGGCCCCTACGCCATCGACATCTACGACCCGATCTACGGCCAGGCAAAACCCGACGGCGCCCGCTCGGGCACTGACTTCTTCGAACATGTCGAAACCCATGCGCTGAATGTGCAGGATCAGATCATCTTCACGGACAAGCTGCGCGGGATGATCGGCGCGCGTTTCGAACATTTCGATCAGCACATCGACGATCACAGCCGCAACGCGACCAGCAACCAGCGTCACGATGCCCTCACCCAACGCGCGGGCCTGCTTTATCAACTGACACCGAGCACCGGCCTGTTCGCTAACGCCTCGACCTCGTTCAAACCCAACAATGGCCTCGATGCGGCCGGCAAATCATTCGACCCGGAAGAAGGCGTCGGCTACGAGATCGGCATCAAGAACGAATTGTTCGACGAGCGCGTGAGCAGCACCCTCGCCTTCTTCCACATCGACAAGGAAAACGTCCTCGCCCTCGACCCGGGCACCGACACCAGTCGCGCCATGGGCAAGGCGCGCAGCCAGGGCTTCGACTGGCAAGTGACCGGGCAAGTGACCGATGCGGTGCGGGTCATCGGCGCGTTCGCCTACATCGATGCCGAAGTGACTAAGGGCGACGCGACGATTCCCACCGGCAGCCGCATCCTCGGCGTGGCCAGACGCAGTGGCAGCCTGCTCGGCGTGTATGAATTTCAGGATGGCCACCTGCGCGGCTCGGACCTTGGCGCAGCGTTCACCTATGTCGGCGACCGCTCGGGCGAATCCGGCAGCGATTTCGAGTTGCCGGCCTATCACACCGTCGACCTGCTCGCCCACTACAAGGCCAGCGACAACGTCACGGTCGGCCTGAATCTGAACAACCTCTTCGACGAAAAGTATTACGAGCGCTCGTACAGCAACTACTGGGTCAACCCCGGCGAGCCGCGCAACTTCACCGTCAGCCTGACACTCAACCTGTAAAAGGACGTCACCATGCAATACGGCAAAACCCTCGCACTCATCGCCGCCCTCTTCGCCGGGCAGGTTTCGGCCCATGGTTTGTGGACCGAACAGCGGCGGGGCAACATTGAGGTGGTCTACGGCCATGGCGCCGAAGACAACGCGTTCAAAGCGCAAAAGATCAGCGGCGCGTGGGCCTATGATGCGGGCGGCAAAATGATCCCGGTCAGCGTCGAGCGCCTGGCGGATCACGCGCGCCTGAAACCGTTGAAGTCACCGGCGGTAATGGCCGTCGCCCTGAACAACGGCATGTGGTCGCAAACGGCCGACAAGAAGTGGGTCAACCAAGGACGCAGCAAAGTACCGGGCGCAATCGAGGCGACCGAGACATTCAAATACAGCCTGGCGATTTATCAGCCCGGCGCGAAGTTGCCGAAGCTTGACCAGATCAAACTGTTGATCCTGCCGGAAATGGATCCGCTGACCGTCGGGCCGGGCAACTCATTGCCGGTGCGGGTATTGCTCGATGGCAAACCGGCGGCCGGGGTCAAGTTGATAGGCGACTATCGCAGCGCGCCGAACACGCTGAGCACGGAGACCGACAAGGACGGCCGTGCGCAGGTGCTGGTAAGGAATGAAGGGTTGAATGTGATTGCGGCGCAGGTTGAAGTGCCGGTGAAGGACAGTGCGGATGTGGACAGTCGCGGGTTGTTTACATCGCTGACATTCCTTGGCGAGCCGCATCACGAATAAAAGCACACCCTCACCCCAGCCCTCTCCCGGAGGGAGAGGGAGCCGACCGAGGTGTCTGGCGGGATACGTCGACCTGAGAATCCGAGTCGATTATGGATTCGGTAAAGCCAGATCAGGCACGGTGCAATTCAACAGCATCCCCCAATCAGTCCCCTCTCCCTCTGGGAGAGGGCTAGGGTGAGGGGCTCTTGCTTTTAGAGGTCGCCGAGACCGTCGATCAACGCCTGATTCTGCTCCGGCGTGCCAATCGAAATCCGCAAAAACTGCGCAATCCGCTCCTGCTTGAAGTGCCGCACGATCACGCCCTGCTCACGCAACCTGGCCGCCAGCCCCGCCGCGTCGTGCTGCAGATGCCGGGCGAAGATGAAGTTTGCCGCTGATGGCAGCACTTCAAAGCCCTTGGCCTGCAACTGCGCAACCACCCATTCGCGGTGCTCGATGACCAAACGGCAGGTCTTGTCGAAATACTCGCGATCTTCAAACGCCGCCGCCGCGCCGACATTTGCCAGGCGATCCAGCGGATAGGAGTTGAAGCTGTTCTTGATCCGCTCCAGCGCCTCGATCAGATCGGGATGCCCGACCGCCAGCCCGACGCGCAGACCGGCCAGCGAACGCGATTTGGACAGCGTCTGCGTGACCAACAAATTCGGATAGCGATCCACCAGACTGATCGCCGTCTCGCCGCCGAAGTCGATATACGCCTCATCGACCACCACCACCGAATCCGGGCTGGCCTGGAGGATTTGCTCGACCGCGTCGAGTGCCAGCAGGCAGCCGGTCGGGGCGTTCGGGTTGGGGAAAATGATCCCGCCGTTGGGTCTGGCGTAGTCGGCCGGGTCGATCTGGAACTGCGCGTCCAGCGGCACTGCGTCGAACTGAATGCCGTACAGACCGCAATAGACTGGATAAAAGCTGTAGCTGATGTCCGGGAACAGCAACGGCTGATCGTGCTGAAACAGACCGTGGAAAATGTGCGCCAGCACCTCATCCGAACCGTTGCCGAGGAACACCTGATTGCTTTGTACGCCGTAGTAACCGGCCACAGCGTTTTTCAGCAAGTCGCTGTTCGGATCCGGGTACAGGCGCAGGTTGTCGTTGAGTTCGGTCTGCATCGCCGCCAGGGCTTTTGGCGACGGGCCGTAGGGGTTTTCGTTGGTGTTGAGCTTGACCAGTCGGGTCAGCTTCGGCTGTTCGCCCGGCACATACGGCACCAGATCCTTGACGAACGGGCTCCAGAATTTACTCATGCTCATTCCCCCTGCCCTTTCAGAAAGTCCTGGTCTTTGATGCGGTATTCGGCGCTGCGCGCGTGCGCGCTGAGCGATTCGCCACGGGCCAATACCGAGGCGGTTTTGCCCAGTTCGGAGGCACCGGCCTCGGAGCAGAAGATGATCGACGAACGCTTCTGGAAGTCATACACGCCCAGCGGCGACGAGAATCGCGCGGTGCCGGAGGTCGGCAGCACGTGGTTCGGACCGGCGCAGTAGTCACCCAGCGCTTCGGAGGTGTGGCGACCCATGAAGATCGCCCCGGCGTGACGGATCTGCGGCAGCCAGGCTTGCGGGTCAGCGACTGACAATTCCAGGTGTTCCGGGGCGATGCGGTTGGCGACCTCAATGGCCTGGGCCATGTCATTGACTTGAATCAGCGCGCCGCGGCCGTTGATCGAGGTCTCGATGATGGTCGCGCGGTCCATGGTCGGCAGCAGTTTGTCGATGCTGGCGGCGACCTTGTCGAGGAACTCGGCGTCCGGGCTGACCAGGATCGCCTGCGCGTCTTCGTCGTGCTCAGCTTGCGAGAAAAGGTCCATGGCAATCCAGTCCGGATCGGTCTGACCGTCGCAGACCACGAGGATTTCCGAAGGGCCGGCGATCATGTCGATGCCGACCTGACCAAACACATGGCGTTTGGCGGTGGCGACATATATGTTGCCCGGACCCACCACCTTGTCGACTTTCGGCACGCTTTCGGTGCCATACGCCAATGCCGCAACGGCTTGCGCGCCGCCGATGGTGAACACGCGATCAACCCCGGCGATGCACGCGGCGGCCAGCACCAGCTCATTGATTTCACCGCGCGGCGTCGGCACGACCATCACCACTTCGGTAACGCCAGCCACTTTCGCCGGGATTGCGTTCATCAGCACCGACGATGGGTACGAGGCTTTGCCGCCCGGTACATAAAGACCGGCGCGATCCAGTGGCGTAACCTTCTGGCCGAGCACGGTGCCGTCGGCTTCGGTGTAGCTCCAGGAATCCTGCTTCTGTTTTTCGTGGTAGCTGCGCACCCGGGCGGCAGCCTTTTCCAGCGCTTCGCGCTGGGCCACAGTGATGCGGGTCAGGGCCAGTTCCAGGCGCTCACGCGGCAGGATCAGGTCTGCCATCGAGGCGACTTCAAGGCCATCGAATTTCTGGGTGAACTCGACCAGCGCCGCGTCACCGCGCTCGCGCACAGCCTTGATGATGTCCAGCACCCGCTGATTGACCGAGTCGTCAGACACACTTTCCCAGCTCAGCAGATGATCCAGATGATGCGCGAAATCCGGGTCAGCAGCGTTGAGTCGGCGAATTGCAGTCGGTGCGGTCATAGCGAGAGCCTCATAGGAATTGGCAAAAACTCAGGCGCCCGAAACTAACATTCGATCCGCTTGGGCACCTGAGAATTCTGGCTATGAGGCGGATAGACGGCGCGGCCTCGGGCCGCGCTGGTAGATCAGCCGCGGTGTCGCGATTCCACTGCGTTGCGCAGGGTGTCGATCAACGCCTGGATACGGGCGTGTTGCATTTTCATAGAAGCCTTGTTGACCACCAGACGCGAGCTGATCGTGGCGATCAGTTCCTGGGGTTCCAGGCCATTGGCGCGCAAGGTGTTGCCGGTATCGACCACGTCGATGATCTTGTCGGCCAGACCGATCAGCGGTGCCAGCTCCATCGAGCCGTACAGCTTGATGATGTCGACCTGACGGCCCTGTTCGGCGTAATAACGCTTGGCAACGTTGACGAACTTGGTCGCCACGCGCAGACGGCCCTTGGGCTCGGCGGCGCCGATCTTGCCGGCGGTCATCAGTTTGCACTGGGCAATCTGCAGATCCAGCGGCTCGTAAAGGCCCTGACCGGTGTATTCCATCAACACGTCTTTGCCGGCCACGCCGAGGTCGGCCGCGCCATGCTCGACATAAGTCGGCACGTCGGTGGCCCGCACGATCAGCAGACGCACATCGTCCTGGGTCGTGGGGATGATCAGCTTGCGGCTCTTGTCCGGATTCTCGGTCGGCACGATGCCCGCTTCAGCGAGAAGCGGCAGAGTGTCGTCAAGGATGCGGCCCTTGGACAGTGCGATGGTCAACATGGGAAACGTCAGTCCTTATCAAGGTACTCATGCCCGGTCGCAATCGGCGCCGGACACACATCGAGGGTGCGCACACCCTCGACTCGAAACGAATTCAGTGGACACGTCCCTGTGTCCTCGTGCAGCAATCAGCCCGGAACGCGACGGATCTTGGCGCCCAGCATCTGCAGTTTTTCTTCGATGCACTCGTAACCACGGTCGATGTGGTAGATGCGGTCGATCAGGGTATCGCCTTCGGCGACCAGCGCCGAGATCACCAGACTGGCCGAAGCACGCAGGTCGGTGGCCATGACTGGCGCGCCCTTGAGCACTTCAGTACCGGTGACGATGGCGGTGTTGCCTTCGACCTGGATTTTCGCGCCCATGCGGTGCAGTTCGTACACGTGCATGAAACGGTTTTCGAAGATCGTCTCGATCACCGCACCGGTGCCTTCGGCAATGGCGTTGAGCGAGATGAACTGCGCCTGCATGTCGGTCGGGAACGCCGGGTACGGCGCAGTGCGCACGTTGACCGCTTTCGGACGCTTGCCGTGCATGTTCAGCTCGATCCAGTCTTCACCGCAGGTGATTTCTGCGCCGGCTTCACGGAGTTTTTCCAGAACGGCTTCGAGGATGGTCGGATCGGTGTCCTTGACCTTGACGCGACCACCGGTCACGGCGGCGGCAACCAGGTAGGTGCCGGTTTCGATACGGTCAGGCATGACCTTGTAGAAAGCCGAACCCAGACGCTCGACGCCATCAATGGTGATGGTGTCGGTACCGGCGCCGGAAACTTTGGCGCCCATGGCGTTGAGGAAGTTCGCCAGGTCGACCACTTCAGGTTCACGGGCGGCGTTCTGCAATACGCTGCGGCCCTTGGCCAGAGCAGCGGCCATCATGATGTTCTCGGTACCGGTCACGCTGACGGTATCGAAGAAGAAGTGGGCGCCACGCAGGCCGCCTTCAGGCGCCTTGGCCTTGATGTAGCCGCCTTCGACGTCGATGACTGCGCCCATGGCTTCGAGGCCACGGATGTGCAGGTCAACCGGACGCGAACCGATGGCGCAACCGCCAGGCAGAGCGACTTCGGCTTCGCCGAAACGGGCAACCATCGGGCCCAGTACCAGGATCGACGCACGCATGGTTTTCACCAGTTCGTACGGCGCGATCAGGGTCTTGATGGTGCGCGGGTCGATTTCGACGCTGAGTTTCTCGTCGATCACCGGCTCAATGCCCATGCGACCGAACAGCTCGATCATGGTGGTGATGTCGTGCAGGTGCGGCAGGTTGCCAACAGTCACCGGGCCATCGCACAGCAGCGTGGCGGCCAGGATTGGCAGAGCGGAGTTCTTCGCGCCGGAAATGCGGATCTCGCCATCAAGACGCGCGCCACCGGTAATAATCAATTTATCCATTAGTATCTCGACGCCCTAGGGCTCAGGTGCGCTCGGCCCAGGCCGCGCGGCTGAAAAATTTCATGGTGACCGCGTGGATGCTGCCATCAGCGATCCATGGGTTCAAATGGGCATAGATGCTTTGCTGACGCTTGACCGGGCTCAACGCCGCCAGTTCATCGCTAATCACGTTCAGCTGGAAGTTGCAGCCTTCGCCTTCAACTTCTACCTGAATTCCTGGCAGCTTCCCTTCAAGGAAGTTTTTCACTTCTACGGCCTGCATGCTCAACCTCAATCGGCGCCCTGTGCGCACGGGTCGGACATCATACAAAAAAGCCCCGCGCCTGCGAACCCCGCAATGCAGGACTCTGACGGGGGGCTTTTGTTGCAGATGCGGATCAGTGTGGCGCGAACAGCTCGGTCAGCTCGCTGACCTCGGCAATTTCGCGCATGTCTTCCGGCATGGCGCGAATGCTGACCGCCTTGCCGGCTGCCTGGGCATCGCGCATGAAGCACAGCAGCAACGACAGGCCGACGCTGCTGGACTTCTTCACCGCCGAGCAATCGATGACCAGCGAGCTTGCCTTGCTCGACCTGATCAGCGCCTGGCCTTCCTTTCTCAGGTCCGGCCCGGTGCGATAGTCCAGCACGCCACTGAGCAGAAGCTCGTCGACATCACTCATACGCACGGCCGCCTCACTCATTGCGCTGGCTTCGCAGCAGCTTTGTCGGTTTCCTGCTTGGCCTTGGCCACTTCACCGGCCCAGCCATCGATGGTCTTGTCCAGATCGTTGCCATTGCGCTGCATCGCGTCAGCGAACTGATCACGGAACAGCTTGCCGATGTTGATGCCGTTGATGATCACGTTGCGCAGCTTCCACTCGCCGCCGATCTTCTCAAGCGTGTACTGCACCGGATAGATCGCGCCATTGCTGCCCTTGACGGTCATGTTGACGCTGGTGCGATTGCCCGATTCGTCTTTGGCCGGGTCAACAGTGATGCCCTGGTTGTTGTACTCAAGCAACGCGTTACCGTAGAACTGGAACAGGCCGCGCTTGAAGTTTTCCTGGAAGCGCTGCATCTGCGCAGGCGTAGCCTTGCGCGAATACTTGACGGTCATGATGCTCTTGGAAATGCCCTCGGCATCCACGACCGGGCCGACGATGCTGTTCAGCGCCGCATAGAAATCCTGCGGATCCTGCTTGTACTTTTCCTTGTTGGCCTGCAAGTCGGCCAGCATCCGGTTGGTGGTGTCCTGAATCAGATCGTGTGCCGATTGCCCAGGTGCTGCGTTAGCCATCAACGGCAGGGCCGCGAGCAACACCAACAGGCCACGTCGCAAGATAGAGATCATTCAAAAGCTCCTCATTTGGCGTCTTTGCTAACGGTATTGAGCAGGAATTTACCGATCAGGTCTTCCAGTACCAGTGACGACTGCGTGTCGTGGATGGTTCCACCGTCTTTCAATTGGGTGTCTTCGCCGCCGACACTGATGCCGATGTACTTCTCGCCCAGCAGACCCGCGGTGAGGATAGACGCTGTGGAGTCAACAGGCAGGTTGTCGACCTTCTTGTCCACTTGCAGCGTGACCCGACCGGTGAAGCTGTCGCGATCCAGATCGATTGCCGTGACCTTGCCGATGGTCACACCGGCCATGGTCACTTTGGCTCTGACCGTCAAACCGGCGATATTGTCGAAATACGCATAAAGTTTATAGGTGTCGGTAGACGAAGTCGGAGACAGGCCACTGACCCGCAAGGCGAGCAGCAGCAAAGCCAGGATCCCTGCCAGCAGGAACAGGCCGACACCGATTTCCAGGGTGCGGTTTTGCATCAGAAATCTCCAAACATCAAAGCGGTCAGAATAAAGTCCAGGCCGAGCACTGCCAGCGAGGCAAACACTACGGTCTTGGTGGTGGCACGACTGATTCCTTCGGAAGTGGGCTCACAGTCATAGCCTTGGAATACGGCGATCCAGGTGACGACGAAGGCGAAAACAATACTTTTGATGATGCCGTTGAGCACATCACTGGTGAAGGTCACGCTGTTCTGCATGTTCGCCCAATACGAGCCTTCATACACACCCAGCCAGTCGACCGCCACCCACGAACCGCCCCAGATACCTACCACGCTGAAAATCATCGCCAGCACCGGCAGGGAAATGAAACCGGCCCACAGACGCGGGGCGATGATGTACTTGAGCGGATCGACACCAATCATTTCCAGGCTCGACAGCTGCTCGGTGGATTTCATGTTGCCGATCTCGGCGGTCAGTGCCGAACCGGCACGCCCGGCGAACAACAGCGCGGTCACCACCGGGCCCAGTTCACGCAACAGGGTCAAGGCAACCATCTGCCCGACCGCCTGCTCCGAGCCGTAGCTCGACAGAATGCTGAAGCCCTGCAACGCCAGGACCATGCCGATGAAAATCCCCGAAACGACGATGATCACCAGCGACATGACGCCGACTGAATGCAGTTGCTTGACCAGCAGACCAAAACCACCGCTGATACCGCCGCGCCCCAACAGGGCGTGAAACAGGAACAGCGTCGCGCGGCCGAATACCGCCACGGCGTCGATGGCCGTCTCGCCGAATCGGCGCACGCGCTCTAATAATGAAATTCTGCGCATCAGCGCTTCCCCAGAAGATCTGCGCGGTAGTCCGTCGCTGGAAAATGGTACGGCACCGGGCCATCGGGATCGCCGGTCATGAACTGGCGGATGCGTGGCTCGTCCGAGTTCATCAACTCGTCCGGAGTCCCCTGCCCCAGCACCTGGCCGTCACCGACTATATAAAGGTAGTCGGCAATGCTCGCCGTCTCGGCCAGATCGTGTGACACCACGATACTGGTGATGCCCAGAGCATCGTTGAGCAGACGGATCAGGCGGACCAGTACGCCCATGGCGATCGGGTCCTGACCGACGAACGGTTCGTCGTACATGAGAATCTGCGGATCGAGCGCAATCGCCCGCGCCAGCGCCACGCGGCGCTTCATGCCGCCAGACAGCTCGTCCGGCATCAGCTCGATGGCACCGCGCAGCCCCACCGCCTGCAATTTCAGCAGGACGATGTCGCGGATCATTTCTTCCGGCAACTCGGTATGCACGCGCAGGGGGAAAGCCACGTTCTCGAAGACATCGAGATCGGTGAACAGCGCGCCGCTCTGAAACAGCACGCCCATGTGCTTTCGCGCATCGAACAGATCGCTGCGCGACAGCGTCGGCAGGTTCTGGCCGTTGACCCAGACTTCGCCGCTGGCTGGCCGCAACTGCGCGCCCATCAACCGCAGCAACGTGGTCTTGCCACACCCGGAAGGCCCCATGATGCCGGTGACCTTGCCGCGCGGGATGCGAATATCGACGTTATTGAAAATGCTGCGCGCACCGCGCTTGAAGGAGACTCCCTTCAGCTCGACCGCGTAGGCGTTATCGGCACTCATCTAAACTCCTTGCGATGCAGCCTCTCACTCGGACGCCTGTCTTTGGTTAAAAAGTACATACATCCCGGGCAGGCCGAACTGGCGGCGAACTATATCACTGCAAAGGCCACGCGCCCAAGGCTTGTGCCAGCCTGTATTCGGCGATATGACAGGTCTGCAGCGGCTTTTCCCGGCTTTTGGTAACGGGGAATGACAAAGCACGACGAACTTGCGTGAGGCTTTGCCACATAACCGCTATAATCGCCGCCTTTTCATCGGGCTATACGATTTCTGACATGAGCCAATCCAGCGACCTGATTCAATCGGCACAACGCACCATCCGCCTCGAAATGGAAGCCGTACAAGGCTTGCTGCCCCATATCGACGCCGATTTCGTACGCGCTTGCGAGATGATTCTGGCCAGTAAGGGCCGTGTGGTCGTGGTCGGCATGGGCAAGTCCGGGCACGTCGGCAACAAGATCGCCGCGACCCTGGCCAGCACCGGCACCCCGGCATTTTTTGTGCACCCGGCCGAAGCCAGTCACGGCGACATGGGCATGATCACCCGCGATGACGTGATCCTCGCCCTGTCCAATTCCGGCTCGACCAACGAAATCGTCACGCTGCTGCCGCTGATCAAACGCTTGGGCATCCAGCTGATCAGCGTCACCGGCAACCCGCAATCGCCACTGGCGAAGGCCGCCGAGGTCAATCTCAACGTGCACGTCGAGCATGAAGCCTGCCCGCTGAACCTGGCACCGACCTCTTCGACCACCGCTGCACTGGTCATGGGTGACGCACTGGCCGTGGCCTTGCTGGAAGCCCGCGGCTTCACCGCCGAAGACTTCGCCTTTTCCCATCCGGGTGGAGCCCTCGGTCGCCGCTTGCTGCTGAAAGTCGAAAACGTCATGCACGCCGGCCAGGAGCTGCCGCAGGTACAACGTGGCACTTTGCTCAAGGACGCGCTGATGGAAATGACCCGCAAAGGTCTGGGCATGACCGTGATCCTGGAAGCCGACGGCAAGCTCGCCGGAATCTTTACTGACGGCGACTTGCGCCGCACCCTGGATCGCGCCATCGACATTCGCAGCGCCACCATCGACCAGGTCATGACCGCACACGGCAAGACCGCGCGCCCGGAAATGCTCGCTGCCGAAGCCCTGAAAATCATGGAAGATCACCGAATCAACGCACTGGTCGTCGTCGACGAGGAGGACCGCCCGGTAGGCGCCTTCAACCTCTCCGATCTGCTGCGCGCAGGAGTCATGTAATGAGCAACGAACTGCTGCAACGCGGCAAGGCAATCAAACTGGCGGTTTTCGATGTTGACGGCGTCCTCACCGACGGGCGCCTGTACTTCCTGGAAGACGGCAGTGAATTCAAGACCTTCAACACCCTCGACGGTCAGGGCATCAAGATGCTGATGAACGCCGGCGTGGAAACTGCCATCATCAGCGGTCGCAAGACGCCGGTGGTTGAGCGCCGGGCGAAAAACCTCGGCATCCCGCACCTGTTTCAGGGCCGCGAAGACAAACTGGTGGTACTCGACGGTCTGCTCGAGCAACTGGGCCTAAGCTATGAACAGGTCGCCTACCTCGGTGACGACCTGCCTGACCTGCCGGTGATCCGCCGTGTCGGTCTGGGCATGGCCGTGGCCAACGCCGCCGATTTCGTCCGCGAGCACGCCCACGGCGTGACCCGCGCCCGTGGCGGCGAAGGTGCCGCCCGCGAATTCTGCGAATTGATCCTGCGCGCCCAGGGCCGCCTCGATGCGGCCAATGCCGCGTACCTGTGAGCCAAGCCATGTTCAGTAAAAAATTTCGCAACTTCCTGCTGTTCGGCTGCATCGCGGCGATTTTCGCCGCGGTCGGCTACTGGAACATCAGCCCGGAACGCTTTCTCGACAAGCCGCCGGTCTCGGCCGCCGAAAATCCGATCGACTGGTATGCAACCAATACGCATACCATCCAGTACCTGCCCGACGGCAAGGTGCAGTACGAGATGACGTCGGACAAGGCCGAGCACGTCAAGGCCACCGACATCACGCTGGTGACCAAACCGGATCTGAACATGTATCGCGGTACGGATTTTCCGTGGCACGTGACCAGTGAGCGCGGCGAAGTGAATTCCGGCGGCACCGAAGTAGAACTGATCGACTCGGTGCGCGTGAAGCGCACCGACGAAAAGAAACGCGACACCCTGATCACCAGCACTCGCATGACCGTATTCCCGCAGCAGGAATATGCGCAGACCGCGCAACCCGTTAGAATCGAGGGCGCTGGCGGTGTGTCGACTGGCGTCGGAATGAAAGCGTACCTGAAGGACAGCAGGATACACCTGCAATCGAACGTAAGAGGACAGTATGAGGCTCGTTAAAACCCTCCCTATTTTGCTCAGTCTGGGCGCAGCACTGGGAAGCGTGAGCGCCTGGGCTCTGCCGAACGATCAGCAGCAACCTATCCGCATTCAGGCCGACGACGCCCAACTGGACGACAAGAACGGCATCGCTACCTACAAAGGTGATGTGATCATCACTCAGGGTTCGATGATCGTCAAAGGCAACACGGTGACCATCACCCGCACTCAGGCCGGTGACATTGACGTGGTGACTTCCGTCGGCAACCTGGCTTACTTCGAACAACTGCAGACCGCCGGTGACAGCAAGCCTGTACAAGGCTGGGGCGTGACGATCCAGTACCACGCCGCGCAGAATCGCGTCGTGCTGATCGACAAGGCCAAAGTTGTCGACAAGGACAACAACACGACTCAAGGCGAGAAAATCGTCTATGACACCGTGAAGAAACTCGCCAGCGCCGGTCGCGCTACCGGCAGCAAGGTCACCGAGGCGCGTCCGCGCATCGACATGGTGATCCAGCCGAAGAAGAAAACCGACGAGAAAACCCAGTAATGGCAACTCTGAAAGCTCAGCACCTGGCCAAGGCCTATAAAAGCCGCCAGGTCGTGCGGGACGTCAGCCTGTCGATCGACAGCGGCCAGATCGTCGGCCTGCTCGGCCCGAACGGTGCCGGCAAGACCACCTGCTTCTACATGATCGTCGGCCTGGTGCAGGCCGATCAGGGCCGCGTACTGATCGACGACCTGGACGTCAGCCACCAGCCAATGCACGGCCGTGCCAAGGCCGGCATCGGCTATCTGCCGCAAGAAGCGTCGATCTTCCGCAAACTGTCGGTGGCCGACAACATCATGGCCATCCTCGAGACCCGTCAGGAACTCGACAAGGCCGGCCGTCGCAAAGAGCTGGAAAGCCTGCTGCAGGAATTCCACATCAGCCACATTCGCGACAACCTCGGCATGAGCCTGTCGGGTGGTGAGCGGCGCCGGGTGGAAATTGCCCGCGCACTGGCCACCGCGCCGAAATTCATCCTGCTCGACGAGCCGTTCGCCGGTGTCGACCCGATCTCGGTCGGCGACATCAAGCAAATCATTCATCATCTCAAGGCCAAGGGCATCGGTGTATTGATCACCGACCACAACGTGCGTGAGACACTGGATATCTGCGAAACCGCTTACATCGTCAACGACGGTCAGCTGATCGCCGAAGGTGACGCCGAGACTATCCTGGCCAACGATCTGGTCAAGGAAGTGTATCTGGGTCACGAGTTCCGCCTCTAAGCGCGAGCCGTTGGGTGAGCTGCGCGGGTGCTGTATCGATCAAGCCGTTTTTTATACCGTTTAATTGTTACAGCGCTCTAGGCAAACACTTCAGTTTCAGGCATATAATTTGCTTAAGTTTGGCGCCTCGGCGCCCTGTAGTGGATGGCGCATAGCGCCGGCGAATAAGGTGTTAAGCCCCTGCCATGAAACCATCGCTAGTCTTGAGAATGGGCCAGCAGCTGACGATGACACCGCAGCTGCAACAGGCCATCCGCCTGCTCCAATTGTCGACCCTGGATCTGCAACAGGAAATCCAGGAGGCTCTGGAATCCAACCCGATGCTCGAACGCCAGGAAGAAGGCGAGGACTTCGACAACTCCGATCCACTGGCCGACAACGTCGAGCAAAAGCCCAACACTGAAATTCAGGAGCCCTCTTACCAGGAGGCCGCGCCGACGGTGGATAACCTCGACGACGGCGAATGGAGCGAGCGCATCCCCAACGAGCTGCCGGTCGACACGGCCTGGGAAGACGTTTACCAGACCAGCGCCAGCAGCCTGCCGAGCAGCGACGATGACGAGTGGGACTTCACCACCCGAACTTCCGTCGGCGAAAGCCTGCAAAGCCACCTGCTGTGGCAATTGAACCTCGCACCGATGTCCGACACCGATCGCCTGATCGCGGTGACCCTGATCGATTGCATCAACAATCAGGGCTATCTGGACGAAACCCTCGAAGAAATCCTCGACGCTTTCGATCCGGAACTCGACATCGAACTGGACGAGATCGAAGCCGTCCTGCACCGCATCCAGCAGTTCGAGCCCGCGGGCATCGGCGCACGCAACCTTAGCGAATGCCTGCTGCTGCAACTGCGTCAGTTGTCGGCCAAGACACCCTGGCTGGCAGAAGCCAAGCGCTTGGTCAGCGACTACATCGATCTGCTCGGCAGCCGCGATTACAGCCAGCTGATGCGACGCATGAAACTCAAGGAAGACGAGCTGCGCCAGGTCATCGAACTGGTGCAGAGCCTCAATCCGCGGCCAGGCTCGCAGATCGAGTCCACCGAAGCCGAATACGTCATACCTGACGTTATCGTGCGCAAGGACAACGACCGCTGGCTGGTCGAGCTGAACCAGGAATCGGTACCGCGCCTGCGCGTCAACGCGCAGTACGCCGGTTTCGTAAAACGCGCCGACACCAGCGCCGACAACACCTTCATGCGCAATCAGCTGCAGGAAGCTCGCTGGTTCATCAAAAGCTTGCAGAGCCGCAACGAAACCCTGATGAAGGTCGCTACGCAGATCGTCGAGCATCAACGCGGTTTTCTCGAGTATGGCGACGAAGCCATGAAACCGCTGGTCCTGCATGACATCGCCGAAGCGGTGGGCATGCACGAATCGACGATTTCCCGGGTGACCACACAAAAATTCATGCATACCCCGCGCGGTATTTATGAGCTGAAATACTTTTTCTCCAGCCACGTCAGTACCTCCGAGGGCGGCGAATGCTCGTCCACGGCGATCCGCGCGATCATCAAGAAACTGGTTGCTGCGGAAAATCAGAAAAAGCCGTTGAGTGACAGCAAGATCGCTGGTTTACTGGAGGCACAAGGCATTCAGGTGGCTCGCCGCACCGTCGCCAAGTATCGCGAATCCCTCGGAATCGCGCCTTCGAGCGAACGCAAGCGGTTGATGTAAGCCACGTTACAGCGTTCCAGTGGCAGGCTTTTCGGCCTGCCGCTTTATTCACTGGCAACGAAGGAGAAGCTGTATGCAAGTCAACATCAGTGGACACCAACTGGAAGTGACCCAACCTCTGCGTTCCTACATCGAGGAAAAACTCCAACGACTGGAGCGACATTTCGACAAGATCACCAACGTGCAAGTCACGATGTGTGTCGAAAAGCTGAAGCAGAAAATCGAAGCCACCTTGCATATTCCCGGCAGTGAAGTGGTCGCCAACGCAGAAGATACCGACATGTATGCTGCGATCGACTCACTCACCGACAAGCTGGATCGCCAACTCAAAAAGCATAAGGAAAAGACCCAGAGCCTCCTCCAGGGCGCGACCGGTCGTTAACACCCTCATCCATGATCCGAATTGAAACCATCCTGACCCCCGGCCGCTCCCAAGTGAACGCGCCGGGCGGCAGCAAGAAAAAAGCCCTCGAACAGATTGCCAACCTGATCCACCGCGAAGTGCCGGATCTGGCGATGCAGGATGTTTTCGAGGCGTTGGTCGCCCGTGAAAAACTCGGTTCCACCGGTTTTGGCAACGGCATCGCCATCCCCCACTGCCGCCTTAAGGGCTGCGCAGGGCCAGTCAGCGCCCTGCTGCACCTCGAAGCCCCGATTGATTTCGACGCCATCGATGGAGCCCCGGTCGACCTGCTGTTCGTGTTGCTGGTCCCGGAAGCCGCCACCGATGCGCACCTGGAACTGCTGCGCCAGATCGCCAGCATGCTCGATCGCAAGGAAGTGCGTGAAAAACTGCGCAGCGCACCAAGCAACGAAGCCTTGTACCAGGTCGTACTGGACGAGCAGAACGGGCATTAATCATGCGCTTGATCATCGTCAGTGGCCGCTCAGGCTCGGGCAAGAGTACCGCGCTGAATGTCCTTGAGGACAACGGCTACTACTGCATCGACAATCTGCCCGCCGGCTTGCTGCCGGAACTGGCCGAACGTGCGCTGATTCACACCGAACTCGCGCAACCGCTGGTAGCCGTTTCGATCGATGCGCGCAACTTGCCCAGTCATCTGTCACGATTTCCGGAACTGCTCGAAGACGCGCGCAGCAAGCACATCCAGTGTGATGTGCTGTACCTGGATGCGGACGAAGAAACCCTGCTCAAGCGTTTTTCCGAAACCCGCCGCCGCCATCCACTGAGCAACGCCAATCGCTCACTGGCCGAAGCGATCCACGATGAAAGCGCCCTGCTCGGCCCGATCGCCGACCTGGCTGATCTGAAGATCAACACCACCCACCTCAACCTGTACCAGTTGCGCGACACGCTCAAATTGCGCCTGCTGAACCAGCCTGAGCCAGGCACGGCGTTTCTCGTCGAATCGTTCGGTTTCAAGCGCGGCATGCCGGTGGATGCGGATCTGGTGTTCGACGTTCGCTGCCTGCCCAACCCCTATTGGAAGCCGGAATTACGTGAGCAGTCTGGTCTCGACGCGCCGGTGGCGGAGTACCTGGCGGAACAGCCGGATGTCGAAGAAATGTACCAGGACATCTACGCCTACCTGCACAAATGGCTGCCGCGTTTTGCTGCGAGCAACCGCGCCTATGTGACCGTCGCCATTGGCTGTACCGGCGGGCATCACCGCTCCGTCTACCTGACCGAACGTCTGGGTCAGGCGCTGCAGAAAACCTTGAAAAACGTCCAGGTTCGCCACCGCGACCTCACCTAAAGGATCCACACCGCGATGCCTGCTCGTGAAATCGAAATCATCAACAAACTCGGTTTGCATGCCCGAGCGTCGGCAAAATTTGTCGGCGTGGCGGGCAAGTTTCCGGATACTACGATCAGAGTAGGCCGCACGCCCGAGACGGCGATCGATGGTAAAAGCATCATGGCGATGATGATGCTCGCGGCAGGCAAGGGCACCAAAATCCATTTGAGCACCGAAGGCGAACAAGCCGAGGAAGCCATGGAAGCCTTGGTAGCGCTGATCAACAACTATTTCGATGAAGGCGGCTGATCTTTGCCAGATGAGGGAACTCGCTCCCTCCGCCCCGCTTAACCCAACGCCGTATCCATCACCATCATCAGACAAAACCCGATCAGCAAACCAAGGCTCGCGAGCTTGTCATGGCCATGGCGTCGCGACTCGGGAATCACTTCGTGAGTCACCACCAGCAACATCGCCCCCGCCGCCAGTGCCAGTCCCAATGGCAACAACACCTGCGCCAGACTGACCAGCCATGCACATAACAGCGCAAACACCGGTTCGACCAGACCAGACGCAGCACCGATCAAAAACGCCTTGACCCGCGACATTCCCGCACCGGCCAATACCAACGCAATCACCAGACCTTCCGGCACATCCTGCAAAGCGATGCCCATGGCCAGGCTGTCCGCATCCGGCATACCGCCACCGGCAGAAACGCCGACGGCCATGCCTTCCGGAATGTTGTGGGCAATGATGGCGAACACGAACAGCCAGATCCGCGGCGGGATCACCGGACGTTCGAGGGTGCCAACCAGCATTTCCGGGGAAGCGCCAGAAACCTTGCGATCGACCAGATACAGGCCAGATGCGCCGAGCAGGATGCCGAAGCAGATCAGGCCACTGGCGCCCCAAGGTGTCAGACCGAGACTCTCGGCCGCCGCGATGGCCGGCACGATCAGCGAAAACGCGGTCGCCGCCAGCATCACCCCGGCACCAAAACCCAACAAGGTATCGCTGAGCGCCTGCGGCATGCGCCGGATGATCAGCACCGGCACCGCGCCAAGCGCCGTGCCAAGGGCGCAGAGAGCACCGCCCTGCAATGCACGCAGCAGGCGCGGTTCCAGATTCAGCCACTGCAGCCCGTGAGCGACCAGCAAGGTCATCCCCGCCAACAGCAACAGCGATCCCACTGCGTAACGAAACATACGCCCGCTGCCAGTCGCCAGTGTTTCAGTGCCCATAGTCAGCCCTGGTTTGTTTTTATAAGGGTTAAACCAGTGCGGCCTGATAGCGCGCCGCGACTTCAGGCCAATTGATCACGTTGTAAAACGCGTTGATGTATTCCGGGCGGCGGTTCTGGTAGCGCAGGTAGTAGGCGTGCTCCCAGACATCGAGACCGAGAATCGGCGTGTTGCCGTTCATCAGCGGGCTGTCCTGATTGCCGCTGCTTTCGACGAGCAGTTTTTTCTCCGGGGTGACGCTGAGCCACGCCCAGCCACTGCCAAAACGGGTCAGCGCGGCTTTGGTGAACGCTTCCTTGAAACTGTCGAGGCCACCCAGTTGCTCATCGATTGCCCTGGCCAGCGCGCCATCCGGTTTGCCACCACCGCCTGGCACCATGACTTCCCAGAACAGCGAGTGGTTGGCGTGACCGCCCCCCTGATTGATCACCGCCGCCCGCATTTCTTCCGGGAGTTGCTGCACGCTGGCGACCAGTTTCTCCACCGGCCACTCGGCATACTCCGTACCTTCTACGGCAGCGTTGAGGTTGTTGATGTAAGTCTGGTGATGCTTGGTGTAGTGGATTTCCATGGTTTGCGCATCGATGTGCGGTTCCAGGGCATCGTAGGCGTAAGGCAGGGCAGGCAAGGTAAAAGCCATTTCAATGAACTCCATAGTGGTGTGAAACAGGCGCGCGGCGGGCATTGCCGGTATGCGGGTGCAGCAGGCGTTGGGTGCGCGGGTATTCGCCGTGTTCGCTGATGAAATTCAGCAGCTCGACGTAGGTCTCGCTGCTCTGACGCAATGCTGCTTCCCGCAGGGCCGGGCGCAGCCGCTCGTCCTGCATGGTCTGCAACAGCCGCTGATGGATGGCGCACAGGTATTCGGCGCTCTCCTCGGGCTGATTCAGGCGCAGATGCAGATCCGCGAGGTTGTGGTGGGAGATGACGCAGGCCGCCACCGCTTCGTCGGGGTCCGCCCAGCGCTCGAACAGCACTTGCGCCAAGGCCAGGGCTTGCAGGTAAGCCTCACGGGCGTCGATCAATTCGCCGAGCATGAAGCAGCGATTGGCCCGTTCGATCGTGCGTTTCCAGTGCTCCATGGTGAACCTCCAAAGCGATTGCGGGGTTTACACGCCGCCGGCGGTGAGCTTTCAGGGTTTAAGTAGCTCTTCCAACGGATAGATGGGATTGATTATTAAATGATAATAAGACGCAACACAAGCGTGTCAGCCATGGAGATGCTCGCTCTCACAAGGGGGCTGTGGCGAGAGCAATAAAAAAGGCGCGTCATCCAGTGCGGATGACGCGCCTTTTCGCTTGGCGGACCGGGGGTTTAGCTACCCGCGACGGTCATCCGCTCGATCAACACCGAACCGGTGCGAATGTTGCTGCGCAGTTCCAGATCATTACCGACGGCAACGATCTGCTTGAACATGTCGCGCATGTTGCCCGCGATGGTCACTTCCTGCACGGCGAACTGAATCTCGCCGTTCTCGACCCAGAAACCCGCCGCGCCGCGCGAATAGTCGCCGGTGACCATGTTCAGACCATGGCCCATCAACTCGGTAACCAGTAGCCCACGGCCCATGCGTTTCAACAGCGCCGCCTGATCTTCGTCGCCATGGGTGACGAACAGGTTGTGTACGCCACCCGCGTTCGCCGTGCTCGGCATACCCAGTTTACGGCCGGAATAAGTACCGAGAATGTAGGAGACCAATTCACCGTTCTCGACGAACGGTTTGGCGTAGGTCGCCAGACCATCACCGTCGTACGAAGCGCTGCCCATGGCGCGCATCAGATGCGGACGCTCGTCGATGGTCATCCACTCCGGGAATAGCTTCTGGCCCAGCGTGCCTTCGAGGAACGAGGATTTGCGATACAGACTGCCGCCGGACACCGCCGAGAGGAAGCTGCCGAACAGCCCCCCAGCCAGCTCGGCGGAAAACAGCACCGGCACTTCACAGGTCGGCACCGGACGCGCGCCGAGTCGGCTCGCCGCTCGCTGCGCGGCTTTTTGACCGATGCTCACCGGATCGGCCAGCAGCGAGCCTTGGCGATTGACGTCATACCAGTAATCACGCTGCATCTGCCCGTCGGCTTCAGCAATCATCACGCAACTGAGGCTGTGTCGGGTCGATGCGTAGCCACCAATGAAACCGTGGCTGTTACCGTACACGCGGCAGCCCTGATGAGTGCTGAGGGTGGTGCCGTCGGCGTTTTTGATCCGCGCGTCAGCATCGAATGCCGCCGCTTCACACAGCAAGGCCTTCTCGATGGCCTGCTCCGGGGTGATATCCCATTCGTGGAACAGATCGAAATCGTGCTGCTCCTTAGCCATCAGCGCTGCGTCGGCAAGGCCCGAGGCTTCGTCTTCGGAGGTGTGTTTGGCAATCGCCAGCGCCGCTGCGACGGTCTCGCGAATAGCGTCCGGGCCGGTCGCCGAGGTGCTGGCCGAGCCCTTGCGCTGGCCGACGTACAAGGTGATGCCAAAACCCTGATCACGGTTGAACTCGACCGTTTCGACTTCACGCTGGCGCACCGATGTCGACAAACCCTGCTCCAGCGACACCGCGACTTCGCAGGCACTGGCGCCCTGACGCTTGGCTTCGGCGATGATCTGCTCGACCTGTTCCTGCAGTGCCGGCAATGCCTGCGGGCCGACGCTTTGAACTGCACTCATGCTCATCTCCACTCAAATTCTGCTTTCGGCTGGGGCCATCGAGCGACCGGGCCGGACAAGCGGCCCCCGACTGGTTATCATGGCGGCGTTTCTTTGCGGACTGCCACCATGGTTGATTCTTACGACGACTCCCTCGATACGGGAGAAAAAAGCAAATCTCAGGTCAAACGCGAGCTGCATGCTCTGGTTGACCTCGGCGAGCGCCTGACCACACTCAAGCCTGACTTGATCGCAAAACTGCCATTGACCGACGCCCTGCGCCGGGCGCTGGCCGATGCGCCCAAGCACACCGCGAACATCGCGCGTAAACGGCACCTGCAGTTCATCGGCAAACTGATGCGCGATCAGGACACTGACGCGATTCTGACCTTGCTCGATCAACTCGATGCCTCGACCCGTCAGTACAACGAGCGTTTCCACAATCTCGAACGCTGGCGCGACCGCCTGATCGGCGGCGATGACGCCGTGCTGGAGAAATTCGTCGTCGAGTACCCGGACGCCGATCGCCAGCAATTGCGTTCCCTGATCCGTCAGGCTCAGCACGAGGTTGCGCAAAACAAACCTCCTGCTTCCAGCCGCAAGATATTCAAGTACATCCGTGAGCTGGACGAAACTCAACGCGGCCTGCGCTGATCTTCGCCACCGGGTGGCCGCCCTGCGCGCCACCCGAAGCTCCATCCCTTCTTATGCGCCCGTGCCACCGACGGTGATCGCATCGATTTTCAGCGTCGGCTGGCCCACACCCACCGGCACCGACTGCCCATCCTTGCCGCACGTGCCGACCCCGCTGTCCAGCGCCAGATCGTTACCGACCATCGACACCCGGCTCATCGCCTCGGGACCGTTGCCGATCAACGTCGCGCCTTTGACCGGCGCGGTGATCTTGCCGTCCTCGATCAGATACGCCTCGCTGGTGGAGAACACGAACTTGCCGCTGGTGATGTCGACCTGACCGCCGCCGAGATTGGCGCAGTAGATGCCTTTTTTCACCGAGGCGATGATTTCCGCCGGATCGCTTTCGCCGCCGAGCATGTAGGTGTTGGTCATGCGTGGCATCGGCAGATGCGCGTAGGACTCACGACGGCCGTTACCGGTACGGGCCACGCCCATCAGGCGCGCGTTGAGCTTGTCCTGCATGTAACCCTTGAGCACACCGTTTTCGATCAGTGTGGTGCACTCGGTCGGCGTGCCTTCGTCGTCGACACTCAGCGATCCGCGGCGGCCGCTCAAGGTGCCGTCGTCGACGATGGTGCAGAGTTTCGACGCAACCATTTCGCCCATGCGTCCGCTGTAGGCCGAACTGCCCTTGCGGTTGAAGTCGCCTTCCAGACCGTGACCGACCGCCTCGTGCAGCAACACCCCGGACCAGCCCGAGCCCAGCACCACCGGCAGCGTGCCGGCCGGTGCCGGAATCGCTTCCAGGTTCACCAGCGCCTGACGCAGCGCCTCACGGGCGTAACCCATGGCGCGGTCTTCGGCGAGGAAATAGCGGTAGTCGGTACGCCCGCCACCGCCATGCCCGCCGCGCTCGCGACGGCCATTCTGCTCGACGATCACGCTGACATTGAAGCGCACCAGCGGGCGCACATCGGCGGCCAGGCCACCGTCAGTGGACGCGACCAGAATCCGCTCCCAGACCCCGGCCATGCTCACGCTGACCTGTTGGATACGCGGGTCGAGTGCGCGCGTAGCAACGTCGATACGCTTGAGCAACTCGACCTTCTCGGCGCGGCTGAGCACTTCCAGCGGGTTGTCCGGCGCGTACAGTTGCGCCACATCCTGGGTGCTGAACGCCTGCACCGTGCCGTTCTGCCCGGCACGGGAGATCGAACGCGCCGCACGGGCAGCGGCGCCGAGGGCTTCGAGGGTGATCGCGTTGCTGTAAGCGAAACCGGTTTTTTCCCCGGACTGCGCACGCACGCCGACACCCTGGTCGAGGTTGAAGCTGCCTTCCTTGACGATGCCGTCTTCCAGCGCCCAGGACTCGGAAATCTGGCCCTGGAAATACAGATCGGCGGCATCGATGCCGGGGCCGGCCAGATCGCCGAGCACGCCTTGCAGGCTCTCGATCGTCACGCCGCCTGGCGCCAACAGGTGATCACTGACTGAGGACAACAACTCGCTCATGGGTTTACGCCTTAAATTCGTGTTCTGAAGCAGGCCGCTGAGCGCCCTGCGAGAAAAACCGCCGATGATTCGTCACCGGCATGCGCGCCCGGATGGACGCTTGTTCATTGATGTCGCGTTCGGCCAACAACACCGCTTCGCCTTGATCCTGGCTGGCCAGCACGCGTCCCCACGGGTCGACGATCGCGGCATGGCCGAAGGTTTCTCGCGGCCCCGGGTGAGTCCCGCCCTGCGCAGCCGCCAATACGTAACACTGGGTCTCGATGGCCCGTGCGCGAATCAGAACGTCCCAATGCGCCGCGCCAGTCACCGCGGTGAACGCCGACGGCGCGCTGATCAACTCGGCACCGGCCGCACGCAATTCGCTGTACAACTCGGGAAACCGCAGGTCGTAACACACCGTCAGACCGAGCCGGCCCACTGGCGTGTCAGCCACTACCACATTGCTGCCATAAGCATAGTCATCGGATTCGCGGTAACGCCCGCGATTGTCCGCCACATCGACATCGAACAGGTGCAGCTTGTCGTAGCGGGCAACGATTTCGCCCTGATCATTGATCAACAGCGAGCAGGCATGGGCCCTGGCCGTCGGCTGATCCGCCGGCGGCAACGGCAACGTGCCGGCCACTATCCATAAGGTGAGGTCGCGGGTGGTCTGTTTCAACCATGGCAGGATCGGCCCTTCGCCCAGCGCTTCGGCGCGACCGATATCAGCGACATCGCGACGGCCCATCGCAGCGAAGTTCTCCGGCAGCACCGCCAGCTTCGCGCCGCCGGCCGCGGCCTGTTCGAGCAGGCGCCGGGCCTGAGCCAGATTGGCCAGCACGTCGCTCTGGCTGACCATTAGAATCACCGCTAAAGACATGGCGAACTCCCAACGAGGTATCTGGCCATGCTACTCCATCGCTTCAAGGCCGGGCCGCTCAAAAAGGCTTGTCGAAAGTGATTTTCGGCTCTTTCCATGGACCTTTGACCGTGTATTTGACACTGGCGAAGCGCGCCACACGGTCCCCGATCAGCTTGTCGATCAAGAACAAGGCGCCACCGACTGCCGGTGCGCCGACGAGCAACGCGGCAATCGGCAGGTTGTTGGTCACCGGCAAGGTCACCAGCAATTTCGCATCGACCTTGTCGTCAACCAGATCGAGGGTGCCGTCCAGTTCAAGATTGCTCGACGGGCCGGTCAAACGAATCGGCTCACGGGTCACATACACGCCGTTGTTTGCCACCAGCAGGCCTTTGACCCGGTCATAGCTCAAGCCCTTGCCGAACAGGTCGGAAAAGTCCAGGCGCAAGCGGCGGCCGATCGAGTTGAAGTTGAGCAGACCGAACACACGCAAGGCCTGCGCGCCGCCCTCCACTTCGACAAACTGGCCCTTGTTCAACGAAGCATCCAGTGTCCCGGAGAAACGCTTGGTCGCCAGCCAGGCCGGCGAACCCGGCCAACGGCCGTCGACGTCCATATGGAATTCTTCGCTGGTTACGCTCGGCGCGAAACCCCAACCCTTGAGCACGTCGGCGAGGTTCTTGCCGCCGATACGCCCCTTGTACCAACTGCTGGTCGAACCCGGCGTGCCTTCCCAGCCACCGTTGCCTTGCAGCAGGATGCCCTTGAGGCCCATGTCGAGGTTGTTGAGAGCGATGCCTTTGGCGGTGGGACGGATTTTCAGCGACCAGCCACCGACCAGATCGGGGCCGAGGAATAGCTGGTTGAGGGTAATATCCAGCGCCGGAATTTTCGTCGGATCGACTGAAGCCAGTGGATCGGGCGCATTTTCGTCAGCCTGCACTGCCGGGTCCGGCGCCGGCAGTTTCACGTATTGCAAGTTGACCGCGATCGGCACGCCTTTGGCGTCCGGCAGGCTCGCCGTGCCTTTGGCCTGCTGGCTGTCGAGGGCCAGATTCCACGCGGCGGGTTTGCGATTGAGCTGTACCGATGCCTGATCCAGCGTCGTGCCCATTGCGGTGAGCTTGCCGACCTTGAAGTCCGCGCTGTTGAGCAATTGCTTGGCGCTGCCGCCCGGATCCTGCCCGGCGTACTGGTTGACCAGATTCTGCCAGGGCGCAACGTCCAGCTCCGACAACACACCGCGAATGCGCAAGCCTTTGGCGCCCGGCAGCACCGCTTCGCCGGCACCGAGGAACAATTCCCCACGGCCCTCGGCAAAATTGCTCGGCGGCGCCGCGAAGGTGAAGTTGGCCAGTTGATCGTAATTGACCCAGTAACGACGTTCCTGCCCCTGCAAGGTCATGCGGAATACCGTGTCACGACCGACATCGGCAGCCATGCCGAACGGCGCCGGCAGATCCACCGCCACGCCTTTGAGATTCGAGCTGACCATCAACTGGCTGTCGACGCCGTCCAGATTCAACTGCAACTGATAGGGAATCGTCCCCGACACCGGCAACGGCTGGGTCACGCCCAGCCAGTCAGTGAGTTTCTTGACTTCGACCTGCCCCGTCGCAGCGACCCGAGTCTTGAGCTTGCCCGGGCTGCCATCGGCGAAAATCTGCGCGGTGACGGGTTTGTCGAAGGCACGCGCGGCGATGTTCTGCCCGCTCAGGCCTTTGGCGCTGTCGAAGCGGAAGTCGCCCTTGAGCTGCGTCAGTTCCAGTTTCGGCTCGGCCAGTTTCAAGCGGGCATTGGCGGTCTTGAAGTCGACGAGGATTTTTGGTTGCTCGCCCTTGGCCAGCGGTACGTCGAGTTTGAGCTTGCCGGTGAGATCACCCGCGCCTTCCCAACCGGCAAACGTATCGGCGGTGCCGATCGGCGCTTCCTGGAGGATTTTCAGTCCGTCATCCAAGCCACCGGCAAACGCGCCATCAAGCAACAGGTGAGTGTTTTGCCCGGCCGGCACATGGGGAATATTGACGAAGACATCGCTGACCTGGGTGTCCAGCAACTGGCCCTTGTCGGCCCAGATCCGCACGCCACTGTCCTCGATGAACACATCGCCACTGACCTTCTTCACATGCGGCCAGCCCGGCTGAAAGGCCAGTTCGGCGTCGTGCACCTTGAAGAACAGGCTGATGCTGCGATCGGCATCCCCGGCATTCTTGCTCAGCGAGCCCTGATACTGGAAAAAGCCCTGATCGACCGCGCCTTTGAGAATGGCCGTGCGCAGCCATTCATCGAGCGCCGGGCTGAGCACTGCCGGCAGATATTTAGCGGTGTAACGGCCGTCGCCCTCGACCAGACCCACGCGCAGGTCCATGTAGTCTTCCTGGCTGTGGTCGAAGTGCAGGCGAATCAGGAAGTCGCCGGCGATCTTGCCCTCCTCGCCCAGCACCTTCAGGTAGGGCGCGATCAGGGTGAAGCCGTCCTTGTCGAGTTTCCAGGTCAACCGGGCGTTGGCTTGCAGGTATTGCCAAGGCTTGGCGAAGATCGGGTCGAGGTGCAGGACAAAGTCCTTGCTGTCCAGGCGCAACTCGCCGCCGTCGAGATTGCCGCTCAGGCTACCGCTGACATTTCGTGCCGCCGGTGCGCCGTGATAGGCATCGAAGCCGACGTTATCCAGATTGGCGGCAAAGCCGAATTTGGTTCCGTCGGTGGCATTCGGGTGGAAGTCCAGCAGGACATTGCGCAAGCCGCCGGTGACCTTGAGCCGCTCGACCACCGTGGCGAAACTCTGCGGCAGCGGCCCCAGCGCGTTGAGCAGCGGTGTGATCGGCGTCAGGTCGAGGCGATCAGCCTGCAAATGCCAGAGCTCTTCGACCTTGTCGTTCGCGCGGGTCTGCTGCACCTGCACGCGCGATTCCCAGCGGGTTTCGCCGAAGCTCATCGCCAGCGAATCGAGAATGACGCTCGCGCCCTCGGCGCTGTTGCGGTAATAGGCATTGAGCGCCAGATTGTTGATCTGGATTGGTTTGCGCTCGGCGTAGGCGCCGGTGATTTGCGGAGCATTGAGGCGCAACGCCGCGCTTTGCAGGGTGCCCTCGGCCCAGTTCACCCAAAGTTCGCCGCCGGCCTTGATCTCGGAAAAATTCCATTGCTGGGTCAGGCGTTCCGGCAGCCACTTCGACCAGTCGCTCTGCGGCAGGCTGGCGTAACCGTCGACCGTGCTGTTCTGCCATTGCTCCGGACGCAGCCGCGTGCGCAGGTTCAGCGCCACAGGCTGGCCGTCGGGCAAGGTCAGGCGTGCGTCGAGACGCTGGCGACTGGCGCCGGTTTTCAGATTGATCCCGACGTAGGTCAGGGTCATTGGCGGGTGATCGAGCGGCTGCAGCGTGACCTGGCTGTCGAGAATCGACAATTGCTGGATCATCTGCGAACGCTGGAACAGTTGCGCGGCGTCGAACGGCTGATCGTTCTGCACTGGCAGGCCTTCCAGCGCCCACTTGCCGTCTTCGCCTTCCTTGAGGCTGATCTTCAAGCCATTGAATTCAAGATGCGCAATGCGCACTTCGCGGGCGAGCAGACTGGCCCACAGATCCGGCACCGCGCGTACACGGTCCAGACGCAGCGCGTTGGCGCCGCTGCCGACCATCACGTCATGCGCCAGCAGGATCGGCGCAAAACCGCTCCAGTTGCCCTCCAGCTCGCCGATCTGCAACGGCATGCCGAGGGCAGTACTGGCCTTGTCTTCGATATCGGTACGGTATTCGGCCACGAGCGGGGTCAGTTCGCGGCCGAGACTGACATACAACGCCATCAACACCAGAACCAACGCGCACAGGCCCAGCCCCCAACGGGTGAGTGCGGCCAGAATGCGTGTCAGACGCTCCATGTCAGGTGGCTCCCATGGCGAAAATACTGCGAAAAGCTGAGGCCAGCCGCGGTGGATTAAAGGTGATGCAGGGGTTCAGAGCAGCACCACGTCGTATTGTTCCTGGGAATACATGGTTTCCACCTGGAAGCGTATGGTGCGGCCGATAAACCCTTCAAGCTCGGCGACGTTACCGGATTCTTCATCGAGCAGGCGATCAACCACCTTCTGATTGGCCAGCACCCGATAACCCTCGGCCTGATAGGCACGGGCTTCACGCAGGATCTCGCGGAAGATCTCGTAACAGATGGTTTCGGCGGTTTTCAGCTTGCCCCGGCCCTGGCAACTGCTGCACGGCTCGCAGAGCACTTGCTCGAGGCTTTCGCGGGTACGCTTGCGGGTCATCTGCACCAGGCCCAACTCGGTGATCCCGATGATGTTGGTCTTGGCGTGATCACGCTCCAGCTGCTTTTCCAGCGTACGCAGCACCTGTCGCTGATGCTCTTCATCTTCCATGTCAATGAAATCGATGATGATGATCCCGCCGAGATTGCGCAGGCGCAGTTGCCGGGCAATCGCGGTCGCCGCTTCGAGGTTGGTCTTGAAAATGGTTTCTTCCAGGTTGCGATGACCAACGAACGCCCCGGTGTTGACGTCGATGGTGGTCATGGCTTCCGCCGGCTCGACCACCAGATAGCCGCCGGATTTCAGCGGCACCTTGCGCTCGAGGGCTTTCTGGATTTCGTCTTCGACGCCATACAGGTCGAAAATCGGTCGTTCGCCCGGATAATGCTCCAGACGATCAGCGATTTCCGGCATCAGTTCAGCGACGAACTGCGTGGTTTTCTGAAAGGTTTCCCGGGAATCGATACGGATCTTCTCGATTTTCGGGTTGACCAGATCGCGCAGCGTGCGCAGCGCCAGGCCGAGGTCTTCGTAGATTACCTTGGGCGCGGCAATGGTTTTGATCTGTTCGTTGATCTGATCCCACAGGCGCCGCAGGTAACGGATGTCCATGAGGATTTCATCAGCACCGGCGCCTTCGGCTGCAGTACGCAGAATAAAGCCACCCGCTTCCTTGATACCTTCTTTGGCCACGCAATCGCTGACCACCTGCTTGAGGCGTTCACGCTCGGCTTCGTCTTCGATTTTCAGCGAAATACCGACGTGGGCCGTGCGTGGCATGTACACCAGATAGCGCGACGGTATCGACAGTTGCGTGGTCAGGCGCGCGCCCTTGGAACCGATCGGGTCCTTTGTCACTTGCACCACCAGGCTCTGGCCTTCGTGCACCAGCGAACTGATGCTCTCGACCGCCGGGCCTTCGCGCAGGGAAATTTCTGCGGCGTGAATGAACGCCGCACGGTCCAGACCAATATCGACGAACGCCGCCTGCATGCCCGGCAATACGCGCACGATCTTGCCTTTATAGATGTTGCCGACGATCCCGCGCTTTTGCGTGCGCTCAACGTGGACTTCTTGCAGCACACCGTTTTCGACCACCGCCACGCGCGACTCCATCGGCGTGATGTTGATCAGAATCTCTTCACTCATGGCAGGATCTCGTTCAGGCATGTTCACGATAATGGCCGCATCTGGATGGGTACGACGCTTATGGCGCGTTCAGGTTTTGCCAACAGGGTATGCCGAAATGGCCCAATACCTCGCGGGTTTCGCAAACGGGCAAGCCGACCACGGCAGAGTAGCTGCCATTGAGGCCGGCAACGAACACTCCGCCGAGGCCTTGAATGCCATAACCGCCGGCCTTGTCCTGGGGTTCACCGCTGGCCCAGTAGGCGGCGGCTTCCTCGCGGCTGATCGGGCGAAAGCGCACCAGACTGCGCACCACCCGCGACTCGCAGCGTTCGCCTTCGAGCACGGCGATGGCCGTCAGCACTTCATGCTCCCTGCCCGACAACATCATCAGCATGGCGCATGCATCGGCTTCGTCCACCGGTTTGCCAAGAATTTTGCCGTCGAGCACCACCGCGGTGTCGGCGCCCAGCACGCAAAAGCTCTGAGCGGACACGACGCTGCGGCGCCCGGCTTCAGCCTTGCCGCGCGCGAGGCGTTCGACATAGGCCGAGGGCGATTCTTCAAGTAAAGGAGTTTCGTCGATGTCCGCGCTGATGGCGGTGAACGCTACGCCGATCTGCGTGAGCAATTCACGCCGGCGCGGCGATCCGGAGGCGAGGTAAAGCGGCTTCATCAAAACATCTCCCTGTTCAGTGCCCTGCTTCACCGGCTCAATAGATTCTGTAACGTCGGCACAATCCGCGTAAGGCGAAACTGACCCACGGCCAGAGCAAGGCACTGACCAACGCCGGCAAGACCAGGGCGAGAGTCGGCTGACGGTTGCCGGTCAAGGCGCTGAGCCACAGTTGAGCCAATTGCGCGAGACCGAAAATCACCAGGATCACCAAGCACTGCTGCCACATCGGAAACATGCGCAGACGCTGCTGCAACGACAGCACCAGGAAGGTAATGAGCGTCAGGATCAACGCGTTCTGCCCCAGCAGGTCGCCTTGCAGCACGTCTTCGGCCAGGCCCAGACAGAACGCCGTAACCATGCCGACCGTGTGCGGCATGTACAGCGCCCAGAACGTCACCAGCAGGGCCAGCCAGAGCGGGCGCAGGATTTCCATGAAAATCGGTAGCGGCGATACGCTGAGCAGGATGCCGATGACGAACGTCAGCCAGATCATCCAGCCATTCCCCGAAGCTTTGGCCCCGACCATTATTCTCGTCCCCCGGTGGTGGCTGGCGGTTTCGCCGGTGGCTTTGTCGCTGCCGGTGGTTTGGCGGCAGCCGGCGGTTTAGTCGCAGCAGGCTTGGCAGGCGTGGCAGCAGGCGTGGCTGCGGGTGCCGCCGCTTCGCTGGCAGGCGCAGCAGCCGGGGTCGCCGGCGTCGCCATGATCAGAGGCTTGGGTACGTTGACCGGCATCATCGGACCGCCACCGTGGGCATCGAGCTGCTCTTGGGCCTGAGCGGCTTCGTTGGCGCGTTCTTCGGCGGTGCGGCTGTCGCTGAACACCAGCAGCAGGTAGCGGCTGCGATTCAACGCGGCGGTCGGCACGGCGCGGACGATGGCGAACGGCTGGCCGGAATCGTGGATGACTTCCTTCACCGTGGCCACCGGGTAACCGGCCGGGAAACGCTGGCCGAGACCGGAGCTGACCAGCAGATCGCCTTCCTTGATATCCGCGGTGTCGGCGACATGGCGCAGTTCCAGACGCTCCGGATTGCCGGTGCCGCTGGCAATCGCGCGCAGACCGTTACGGTTGACCTGGACGGGAATGCTGTGAGTGGTGTCGGTCAACAGCAATACACGCGAGGTGTAAGGCATCAATTCGACCACCTGGCCCATCAGCCCGCGGGCATCGAGCACCGGCTGACCGAGGACCACGCCATCGCGCTCACCTTTGTTGATGATGATGCGATGGGTGAAGGGGTTGGGGTCCATGCCGATCAGCTCGGCCACTTCGACCTTTTCATTGACCAGCGCGGAGGAATTGAGCAACTCGCGTAGCCGAACGTTCTGCTCGGTCAGGGCGGCAAGCTTTTGCATGCGCCCCTGCAACAGCAGGTTTTCGGTCTTGAGTTTTTCGTTTTCAGCGACAAGCTCGGTACGGCTGCCGAACTGACTGGCGACCCCGTCCCACAATCTGCCGGGCAGGTCAGTGATCCAGTAGGCATCCATCAGCACCAGCGACGCTTGTTTGCGCGCGGGCTTGAGCAGGTCGAAACGCGCATCGACCACCATCAGCGCGACCGCGAGCACGGCCAGCACCAATAGGCGCACGCCCAACGAAGGGCCTTTGGTGAAAAGCGGTTTAATAAGCCGCTCCTCCCAGGCAAATGTTCTGTTTATTCATACGGCATCAAACCGGCCTGGATGAAGACTGACAGAAGATAAACGCCAACAGGCAGCACTGCAAAGTGCTGCCTGTGCGTTCACCCACGTAATGCAATCGGCGACTTACTCGCTCGAGAGCAGATCCATGGTGTGCTTATCCATCATTTCCAATGCACGGCCACCGCCGCGAGCTACGCAAGTCAGCGGATCTTCGGCAACGATCACCGGCAGACCCGTCTCTTGCGCCAGCAGCTTGTCGAGGTCACGCAGCAGCGCACCACCACCGGTCAGCACCAGGCCACGCTCGGCGATGTCGGACGCCAGTTCCGGCGGCGACTGCTCCAGCGCGCTTTTCACGGCCTGAACGATGGTTGCCAGCGACTCTTGCAGAGCTTCCAGCACTTCGTTGGAGTTCAGGGTGAATGCGCGAGGAACGCCTTCGGCCAGGTTGCGACCGCGAACGTCGACTTCACGGATTTCGCCGCCCGGGTAGGCCGTACCGATTTCCTGCTTGATGCGCTCAGCAGTGGACTCACCGATCAGGCTGCCGTAGTTGCGACGTACGTAAGTGATGATCGCTTCGTCGAAACGGTCGCCGCCCACACGTACGGATTCGGCATAGACCACGCCGTTCAGGGAGATCAGCGCGATTTCAGTGGTACCGCCACCGATATCGACCACCATCGAACCGCGGGCTTCTTCCACCGGCAGGCCGGCACCGATGGCAGCGGCCATTGGTTCTTCGATCAGGAATACTTCACGGGCGCCGGCACCCAGCGCCGACTCGCGAATGGCGCGACGCTCGACCTGAGTGGATTTGCATGGAACGCAGATCAGCACACGCGGGCTGGGCTGCAGAAAACTGTTTTCGTGAACCTTGTTGATAAAGTACTGCAGCATCTTTTCGCAAACGCTGAAGTCGGCGATCACGCCGTCCTTCATCGGACGAATGGCAGCAATGTTGCCCGGCGTACGGCCGAGCATGCGCTTGGCTTCGGTGCCGACAGCGACGACACTTTTCTGGTTACCGTGTGTCCGAATGGCCACAACCGATGGCTCATTCAGGACGATACCGCGCTCGCGCACGTAAATAAGGGTGTTGGCAGTGCCCAGGTCAATGGAAAGATCGCTGGAAAACATGCCACGCAGTTTCTTGAACATGGGAAAGGGACCCTAGGCAACGCGTGGGTAAAAAAGTGCGGCAAACTCTAACAACGACAGGGATTTTGGGCAAGGCGCCAATATGTTAAATTGGCCGCTTTTCTGTGCACCAAGCCCCACAATCGCGGCCTTATGACCGTAGAAGTGCGGTAGTGTTCCGACAATCTAACACACGGACGCCGTCCGTTCTGTTTTCCACAGGAGAATCCCGATGGCGCTAGAACGCTCCGACGTGGAAAAAATCGCTCATCTGGCCTGCCTTGGCCTCAATGATGCCGATCTTCCACACATTACTTCCGCCCTCAACAGCATTCTCGGTCTGGTCGACGAAATGCAGGCTGTTAATACCGACGGAATCGAGCCTCTGGCCCACCCGCTGGAAGCCAGTCAGCGCCTGCGCGCCGACGTTGTGACCGAGACCAATAACCGCGAGGCCTACCAGTCCATCGCACCAGCGGTCGAAAACGGCCTGTATCTGGTTCCGAAAGTCATCGACTAAAGGGAAAGAGCCTGCAATGCATCAAATGACTCTGGCCGAGATCGCCCGCGGTCTCGCCGATAAAAAGTTTTCCTCCGAAGAGCTGACCAAGGTCCTGCTGGCGCGAATCACCCAGCTCGATCCGCAGCTCAACAGTTTCATCAGCCTCACCGAAGAGCTGGCCCTCGAGCAGGCGAAAGCCGCCGATGCGCGCCGCGCCAATGGTGAGAGCGGCGCCCTGCTCGGCGCGCCGATCGCCCACAAAGACCTGTTCTGCACCCAGGGCATTCGCACCAGTTGCGGCTCGAAGATGCTCGACAACTTCAAGGCCCCGTACGACGCCACCGTGGTGGCGAAGCTGGCCGCTGCCGGCGCCGTGACCCTTGGCAAGACCAACATGGACGAATTCGCCATGGGTTCGGCCAACGAGTCGAGCTGGTACGGCGCGGTGAAAAACCCGTGGAACCTGGAACACGTGCCGGGCGGTTCGTCCGGTGGCTCGGCCGCTGCTGTGGCCGCACGCCTGTTGCCTGCCGCGACCGCTACCGACACCGGCGGCTCGATCCGTCAACCAGCGGCATTCACCAACCTGACCGGCTTGAAACCGACCTACGGTCGCGTATCGCGCTGGGGCATGATCGCTTACGCCTCCAGTCTCGATCAGGGCGGGCCGTTGGCACGCACTGCCGAAGACTGCGCAATTTTGTTGCAAGGTATGGCTGGCTTCGACCAGAACGACTCGACCAGCATCGATGAGCCGGTGCCGGATTACTCCGCCAGCCTGGGCGACTCGCTGCAAGGCCTGCGCATTGGCGTGCCGAAGGAATACTTCATCGCCGGGCTCGACCCGCGCATCGCCGAGCTGATCCAGAACAGCATCCAGCAGTTGCAGAAGCTCGGTGCGGTGATCAAGGAAATCAGCCTGCCGAACATGCAGCACGCGATTCCGGCGTACTACGTGATCGCCCCGGCAGAAGCCTCCTCGAACCTGTCGCGTTTCGACGGCGTGCGTTTCGGCCATCGCTGCGAGAACCCGGAAAACCTGATCGACCTGTACAAGCGTTCCCGTGGCGAAGGCTTCGGCCCTGAAGTGCAGCGCCGGATCATGGTCGGTGCCTACGCGCTGTCCGCCGGTTACTACGACGCCTACTACCTGAAAGCGCAGAAGATCCGTCGTCTGGTGAAGAACGATTTCATGGCAGCCTTTAATGAAGTCGACATCATCCTCGGCCCAACCACGCCGAACCCGGCCTGGAAGCTCGGCGCGAAGAACAGTGACCCGGTCGCTGCCTATCTGGAAGACGTCTACACCATCACCGCCAACCTCGCCGGCCTGCCGGGCCTGTCGATGCCGGCCGGTTTTGTCGACGGTCTGCCGGTGGGCGTGCAGTTGCTCGCACCGTACTTCCAGGAAGGTCGCCTGTTGAACGTTGCCCACCAGTATCAGCTCAACACTGACTGGCACACCCGCACCCCAACCGGCTTCTGAGGAGACACACATGCAATGGGAAGTCGTGATCGGGCTGGAGATTCACACTCAGCTCACCACCCGGTCGAAAATCTTTTCCGGTAGTTCCACCACCTTCGGCTCCGAGCCGAATACCCAGGCCAGCCTGATCGATCTGGGCATGCCCGGCGTGCTGCCGGTGCTCAACCAGGAAGCGGTGCGCATGGCGGTGATGTTCGGTCTGGCGATTGACGCCGAGATCGGTCAGCACAACGTGTTTGCGCGCAAGAACTACTTCTACCCGGACCTGCCGAAGGGCTATCAGATCAGCCAGATGGAGTTGCCGATTGTCGGTAAAGGCCACCTGGACATCGCCCTGGAAGACGGCACGGTCAAACGCGTCGGCATCACCCGCGCGCACCTTGAAGAAGACGCCGGCAAGAGCCTGCACGAAGAATTCAACGGCGCCACCGGCATCGACCTGAACCGTGCCGGCACGCCGCTGCTGGAAATCGTATCCGAACCGGACATGCGCAGCGCCAAGGAAGCCGTGGCTTACGTCAAGGCGATCCACGCCCTGGTGCGCTACCTGGGCATCTGCGACGGCAACATGGCCGAAGGTTCGCTGCGTTGCGACTGCAACGTCTCGGTGCGTCCGAAAGGCCAGGTCGAGTTCGGCACGCGCTGCGAGATCAAGAACGTCAACTCGTTCCGTTTCATCGAGAAGGCGATCAACTCCGAAATCCAGCGCCAGATCGAGCTGATCGAAGACGGCGGCAAAGTGATCCAGCAGACCCGTCTGTACGATCCGAACAAGGACGAGACCCGTCCGATGCGTTCGAAAGAGGAAGCCAACGACTACCGTTACTTCCCCGATCCGGACCTGCTGCCCGTGGTCATCGAAGAGTCGTTCCTCGGCGAGGTGCGCGCCACCCTGCCGGAACTGCCGCCGCAAAAGCGCGAACGCTTCCAGAGCCAGTTCGGTCTGTCGGCTTACGACGCCAACGTGCTGGCCACCAGCCGTGAGCAGGCGGATTACTTCGAAAAAGTCGCGGCCATCGGCGGCGACGCGAAACTGGCGGCGAACTGGGTGATGGTCGAGTTGGGCAGTCTGCTCAACAAGCAAGGCGTGGACATCGACGAATCGCCGGTTTCCGCTGAACAGCTGGGCGGCATGCTGCAGCGCATCAAGGACAACACCATCTCCGGCAAGATCGCCAAAGTGGTGTTCGAAGCGATGGCCAACGGCGAAGGCAGTGCTGACGAGATCATCGAAAAGCGCGGCCTGAAGCAGGTCACCGACACCGGCGCGATTTCGGCGGTGCTGGATGAAATGCTCGCGGCCAACGCCGAGCAGGTCGAACAGTATCGTGCGGCGGATGAAGCCAAACGCGGCAAGATGTTCGGCTTCTTTGTCGGCCAGGCGATGAAAGCCTCCAAAGGCAAGGCCAACCCGCAGCAAGTGAACGAACTGCTGAAAAGCAAGCTCGAAGGCTGATTCCGGCCCCGCGCTCGGGGATCGTTCCCGCGCTCTGCGTGGGAATGCCGCCCCGGACGCTCCGCGTCCATTGCGGTGTGACGCAGAGCGTCACGGGATGCATTCCCACGCCGGAGCGTGGGAACGATCACTTTGGAGTATTCGAATGAAACGCTTGCTCGGCGGCTGTGCCCTGCTCTCCCTGCTCTCCCTGCTGGCCGGTTGCGCCAGCACCGACACCATCGACCCGCACGGTTACGACCAGAGCGGCGTCGCCTCCTACTACGGTGCCAAGCACCACGGTAAACGCACCGCCAGCGGCGAAGCGTTCAACCAGCATTCCCTGACTGCCGCCCACCGCCAATTACCCTTCGGCACGCGAGTGAAAGTCACCAACCTGAAAAACGACGAATCGGTCGTGGTCCGCATCAACGACCGCGGCCCGCACACCCGTGGCCGGCTGATCGACTTGTCGCGCGAGGCCGCCGAGCAGATCGGCATGCTGCGCAGCGGCACCGCGCGGGTTCGCGTACAGGCCCTCGATTAATGGAGCGCTGACCATTTTCGGATTAGCCGACCTGCCCCTGATCAGCCTGATCGAACTCGTCGCCGGCCTGTGCCTGCTGATCTTCGGCGCCGAATTGATGGTGCGCGCGGCGGTGCGTCTGGCGGCACGCCTGCATGTACGCCCGCTGATCATCGGCCTGACCATCGTCGCCCTCGGCAGCAGCGCACCGCAAATGGCCGTCAGCCTGCAGGCAGCGCTGGCGCACAACCCGGACATTGCCGTCGGCAGCGTGGTCGGCAGCAGCATCTTCAATATCCTCGTCACGCTCGGGCTGTCGGCACTGATCATTCCGCTGCGCGTTTCGCGGCAACTGGTGCGACTGGATATTCCGCTGATGATCGGCGCCAGCCTGCTGGTGTTTCTGCTGGCCTGGAACAAAGAGATCGGCCGCTTCGACGGCATCTTGTTGCTGGCTGCTTTGGCGCTGTACCTCGGTCTGCTGTTGCGTCAGTCACGTCACTCGACACGGCCGCATTCCGAGCAACCTGACGTCGCCCAGGCGTCGTGGTTCGGCAGTTTGCTGATGATCAGCGTCGGGCTGGCGATGCTGGTGTTTGCCGGGCATCTGTTGCTGGGCGCCGCGGTTGTGGTCGCCACCGATCTGGGTTTCTCCGAACGGGTGATCGGCCTGACTGTGGTTGCGGTCGGCACTTCATTGCCGGAACTGGCTACCTCATTGATCGCCGCACTGCGCGGGCAACGCGACATCGCCGTCGGCAACGTGATCGGCGCCAACCTGTTCAACCTGCTCGGGGTGCTGGGCCTCACTGCGCTGATCGCACCGACGCCACTGTCGGTCTCGCCGAACGCGCTGGATTTCGACCTGCCGGTGATGCTAGGCGTTGCGGCGCTGTGCCTGCCGGTGTTCTATTCCGGCTACCGCGTGACCCGCGCCGAGGGTTTGCTGTTGCTCGGTTTGTACCTGGTCTACGGGCTGCATGTGGTGTCGTTCACCACTGGCATGCCGTTGGCCGGCCGACTCGAGCGGCTGATGCTGTTTTATGTCTTGCCGCCGCTGTTGATGTTTCTGTTGTTCACGTCGATACGCGCCTGGCGCCGTCAACATCACAAGAAGGATATGCCATGACCGAATCGAAGCAGTCCGGAGTTGAAATCCGTCGTCAGGTAATGGGCGACGCGTTCGTCGATCGCGCATTGGGCAACGCCACTGAGTTCACCCAACCCTTGCAGGATTTCGTTAATGAGCATGCCTGGGGCGGGGTATGGAATCGCGAAGGCCTGCCGCTGAAAACCCGCAGCCTGATCACCCTCGCCGCGCTGACCGCACTGAAGTGCCCGCAAGAATTGAAGGGCCATGTGCGCGGCGCGCTGAACAATGGCTGCACGGTGGAGGAGATTCGTGAGGCGCTGCTGCATTGTGCGGTGTATGCCGGGGTGCCGGCGGCGATCGATGCGTTTCGCGCGGCGCAGGAAGTGATCGATACCTACCAGAAACCTGAGTGACGGCGCGGGCCTCATCGCGGGCAAGCCCGCTCCCACAGGTTTTTCGGTTGTTAATCAAATTTCGTCAACAACGAGATCCCTGTGGGAGCGGGCTTGCCCGCGATGAGGCCGGAAAAATCATCGAACATCTTTCGCTTAGATCCACCCGCCCCACTGCAACACAAAGATCCCGACATTGGTCGTGATCGCCGCCATCAGCGTGGTCAGCACGATAATCGCCGCTGCCAGCTCATGATTGCCCTGCGCCGCCCGCGCCATGACGAAACTCGCCGCGGCCGTCGGGCTGCCAAAGTACAGAAACAGAATCCCCAGCTCCGCCCCGCGAAAGCCCCATAGCCACGCGCCCAGCGTCGCCAGCACGGGTAAGCCGACCATTTTCACCAGACTGGAACTGAGCGCCATCTTGCCGCTCTTGCGCAGCGCCGCCAGCGACAGCGTGCCCCCGATGCAGATCAGCGCCAGCGGCAATGTGGTCTGTGCCAGATACTGGCCCGAGGTCTCCAGCCAGCCCGGCAAACCAATCTTGAAATAGGCAAACGGCGCCGCGGCGATCACGCTGATGATCAGCGGATTGCTGAACACGCTTTTGCAGATGCTCCACGGGTCAGACTTGATCACCGGGCTGTAGACCGCCAGGACGATGGTCGACAGGGTGTTGTAGAACAGAATCACCAGCGCCGCGAGAATCGCCCCGAGGGAAATCCCGTAGTCACCGTACATGCTTGCCGCGAGTGCCAGGCCGATCACGCCGTTGTTGCCGCGAAACGCGCCCTGGGTGTAGATGCCACGATCTTCGCGCGGACAACGGAAAATCGCCCAGCCCCAGGCCACGGCAAAGCTCACCAGGGTGGCGAGCGAGAAGTAGATCAGCAGGGACGGTTGCAGAGCGGCGTGCAGGTCCGCGTGCAGAATGCCGAGAAACAGCAGCGCCGGCATGGTCACGTTGAACACCAGCGACGAGGCGGTGTGGATGAAGTTGTCGTTGATCCAGTCGATGCGCTTGAGCAGCACACCGAGAAACAGCATGGCGAATACCGGCGCGGTGATGTTCAGGGTTTCGAGGAAGATTGCCAGCATGCCGGGGGTGCCTTGGGTGAGCGTCGATAGGAGGCTAATGATAAGCCACTTTCACCCTGATCGTTCCCACGCAGAGCGTGGGAACGATCACAGGCCCCCACAAAACATTCGGCGTCTGGCGGATCGCTTTCGCGAGCAGGCTCGCTCCCACATTTGTAACGCATTTCCCTGTGGGAGCGAGCCTGCTCGCGAAGAACGATGACGCGGTTTCAGGTAATCGGCGCCGGGTTGAACAAGGTGATGTCGTTATGCAGCTTGTGCTTCTCCGCCCAGGTCTGTTGCTTGCCGCTCGCCACATCCAGATAGTAGTGAAACAGCTCCCAGCCCAATTCCTCGATGGTCGCGCGCCCGGTAGCAATGCGCCCGGCATCGATGTCGATCAGATCCGGCCAGCGCTGCGCCAGTTCGGTTCGCGTCGAGACCTTGACCACTGGCGCCATCGCCAGCCCGTAAGGCGTGCCACGCCCGGTGGTGAACACATGCAGGTTCATCCCGGCCGCCAGTTGCAGGGTGCCGCAGACAAAATCGCTGGCCGGCGTCGCACAGAAAATCAAACCCTTCTGCTTGAAGCGCTCGCCCGGGCCGAGCACGCCATTGATCGCACTGCTGCCCGACTTGACGATCGAACCCAGCGACTTCTCGACAATGTTCGACAAGCCGCCCTTCTTGTTGCCCGGCGTGGTGTTGGCACTGCGATCGGCCTCGCCCTTGGCCAGATAACGGTCGTACCAGTCCATCTCGCGTACCAGCTCTTCAGCCACGGTTTGCGTTTGCGCCCGCGAAGTCAGCAGATAGATCGCATCCCGCACTTCGGTGACTTCGGAAAACATCACCGTCGCCCCGGCTCGCAGCAGCAAATCCGAGGCAAAACCCAGCGCCGGGTTGGCGGTGATGCCGGAGAAGGCATCGCTGCCACCACACTGCATGCCCAGAATCAGCTCGGACGCCGGCACGGTTTCGCGGCGGCGCTGGTCGAGCTTCTTCAAACGGACTTCGGCCAGTTCCATGATCTGCTCGATCATTTCAGTAAAGCCGTGACTGGAATCCTGCAAGCGATACAACCACGGATCACTGAGATCGACCGAGGCATCATCCTCGTGCATCACCTGCCCGGCCTGCAATTTCTCGCAGCCCAGGCTGATCACCAGCGCTTCGCCGCCCAGGTTCGGGTTGCGCGCCAGATTGCGCACGGTGCGGATCGGAATGTAGGCGTCGGTGGCGGTGATCGCCACGCCGCAGCCGTAGCTGTGGGTCAGTGCCACCACGTCATCGACGTTCGGGTACTTGGGCAGCAGCTCTTCCTTGATCCTTTTCACCGCATGATCAAGCACGCCGGTGACGCACTGCACGGTGGTGGTGATACCGAGAATGTTGCGCGTGCCGACGGTGCCGTCGGCGTTGCGATAACCCTCGAAGGTGAAGCCTTCCAGCGGAGCCTGAGCGTCCGGCACGTCGGTGGACAGCGGCAAGCTGTCCAGCGGCGGCGCGGTCGGCATGCGCAGTTGATCTTCCTTGACCCAACTGCCGCGACGGATCGGCTGCAAGGCATAACCGATGATCTGCCCGTAGCGAATCACCGCGCCGCCCTCAGGGATGTCTTCCAGGGTGACCTTGTGGCTCTGCGGTACAAAGTCCACCGTCACCAGGCCATCGGCAAACTCGGTGCCGGCCGGCACGCCCTGGTCGTTGACCACCACTACAACGTTGTCCCGCTCGTGCAGGCGGATGTAGCGCGGCGAGTCGGAATGTTCAATCAACTGCATGACGCCGCTCCTCAGGAATGCGCTTGAGACAAATTGCCGGTGGCTTCATTACCGCCCTTGGTTGGCGGCTCTTTCAAAACCACACGCTTGATCGGGCCGACGATCACCAGATAACTGAACACCGCGACCAGTGCGTTGGCACCGACAAACACCAGCGCCCATTTGAACGAACCGGTGGAGCTGATGATGTAGCCAATCACGATCGGCGTGGTGATCGAGGCAATGTTGCCAAAGGTGTTGAACAGGCCGCCACTCAAACCGGCGATCTGCTTCGGCGAGGTGTCGGACACCACCGCCCAGCCCAGTGCGCCCACGCCTTTACCGAAGAATGCCAGGGCCATGAAGCCAACGACCATCCATTCCACGTCAACATAGTTGCACGCCACGATGCTGCTCGACACCAGCAGACCAGCGATGATCGGTGCCTTGCGGGCGAAAGTCAGCGAGTGGCCCTTGCGCAGCAGGTAATCGGAAATCACCCCGCCAAGCACACCACCGATGAAGCCGCAGATTGCCGGCAACGACGCAATGAAACCGGCCTTGAGAATGGTCATGCCACGCTCCTGCACCAGGTACACCGGGAACCAGGTCAGGAAGAAATAAGTGATGCCGTTGATGCAGTACTGGCCCAGATACACGCCGAGCATCATGCGGTTGGTCAGCAACTGACGGATGTAGTCCCACTTCGGACCGTCGGCTTTCTTGCCCTTCTGGTCCATGTCGACCATGCCGCCGTTGTCGGCGATGTGCTTGAACTCGGCGTCATTGATGCGCGGGTGTTCGCGCGGGCTGTAGATCACTTTCAGCCAGACCAGCGAGAACACGATGCCGAGAATACCCATGACGATGAACACGTGCTCCCAGCCGAAGCGGTAGACGATCCAGCCCATCAGCGGCGCGAACAACACGGTGGCGAAGTACTGCGCCGAGTTGAAGATCGCCGAGGCGGTGCCGCGTTCAGCCGTTGGGAACCATGCCGCCACAATGCGCGCATTGCCGGGGAACGATGGCGCTTCGGCCAGGCCCACGAGAAAGCGCAGCATGAACAGCGCAACCACCGCGGTGGACATGCCGAATTCACCGACAAAGCCTTGCAGCACGGTGAACAGCGACCAGGTGAAAATGCTCAGCGCATAGACTTTTTTCGAGCCGAAGCGATCGAGCAGCCAGCCACCGGGAATTTGCCCGGCCACGTAGGCCCAACCGAATGCGGAGAAGATATAGCCGAGGGTGACAGCGTCGATGCCCAGATCCTTTTGCAGGCTGGAGCCGGCAATGGCGATCGTGGCACGGTCGGCGTAGTTGATCGTGGTCACCAGAAACAGCATGAGCAAGATCAAATAGCGGACGTGAGTCGGCTTGGACGATTGCATGTAGATGTACTCCCACTGATTATTTTTATGCGGGTAAAACATTCTTTGGTCTTTGTGGGAGCTGGCTTGCCAGCGATGGCATCAGCGCGGCGTGCCTGAAGCACCGCGTTGCCCGAATCGCTGGCAAGCCAGCTCCCACAGGTATTGCATGTATCAGGAACCGATGTAGGCAGTCTTCACGACCGTGTAGAACTCTTGCGCGTAGCGGCCCTGCTCACGGGAGCCGTAGGACGAACCTTTACGGCCACCGAACGGTACGTGGTAATCGACACCGGCGGTCGGCAGGTTGACCATCACCATCCCGGCCTGGGAGTGGCGCTTGAAGTGGTTGGCGTACTTCAGCGAAGTGGTCGCGATACCGGCCGACAGACCGAATTCGGTATCGTTGGCCATCGCCAATGCTGCCTCATAGTCCGCCACGCGCACGACGTTGGCCACCGGGCCGAAGATCTCTTCGCGGCTGATGCGCATCGACGCTTCGCTGTCGGCAAACAGGGTTGGCGCGAGGAAGTAACCTTCGGTATCGCACGTCACCACACCACCGCCGCTGACCAGACGTGCACCTTCGGACTGGCCGATGTCGATGTACTTCATGTCTTGTTCGAGCTGCGCCTGGGAAACCACCGGACCGATGTCGGTGCCGGCTTTCAGGGCGTGGCCGACCTTGATCGACTTCATCCGCTCAGCCATGGCCTCGACGAATTTATCGTGGATGCCAGCGGTCACGATCAGCCGGCTCGACGCCGTGCAACGCTGGCCGGTGGAGTAGAACGCGCTCTGCACCGACAGCTCGACCGCTTGCTTGAGGTCGGCGTCGTCGAGAATGATCTGCGGGTTCTTGCCGCCCATTTCCAGTTGCACCTTGGCCTGGCGCGCAACGCAGTTGACCGCGATCTGGCGACCAACGCCCACCGAACCGGTGAAGCTGATGCCATCGACTTTCGGGCTGTTGACCAACGCCTCGCCAACCACGCGACCGCTGCCCATTACCAGGTTGAACACACCGGCCGGGAAGCCGGCGCGGGAAATGATTTCCGCCAGCGCCCAGGCGCAGCCCGGTACCAGATCGGCAGGCTTGAGCACCACGCAGTTACCGTAGGCCAAAGCCGGAGCAATTTTCCACGCGGGGATGGCGATCGGGAAGTTCCACGGGGTGATCAGACCGACCACGCCCAGCGCTTCGCGGGTGACTTCGACGTTGACGCCCGGACGCACCGACGGCACGTAATCGCCGGACAAACGCAGGCATTCGCCGGCAAAGAATTTGAAAATGTTACCGGCGCGGGTCACTTCGCCGATCGCTTCAGGCAGGGTCTTGCCTTCTTCGCGAGCCAGCAGCGTGCCGAGTTCTTCGCGACGGGCGAGGATTTCGGTGCCGACTTTGTCCAGCGAATCGTGACGGGCCTGAATGCCCGAAGTGGAATACGCCGGGAATGCTGCGCGGGCGGCGTCGATGGCAGCGTTGACCTGATTCAGGTCAGCCTTGGCGTAGTCGCCGATGTTGTCGCTCAATTCGGACGGGTTGATGTTGGCCGAGTAATCGGCGCCGGCGACCCACTCGCCGTTGATGTAGTTGTCGTAGCGTTTTGCTGTTGTCACAGGGCAGCCCTCAACTCTAAAAGCCTTTACGCAAAAAGCCGCTGATTGCTCAGCGGCCTCGCTTTACTCGGGTATTACTGCGCGCCTTGCTTGTCGATCAGCGCGGCGAGCATTTCGTATTCTTCGCCGGTCAGGTCGGTCAGCGGCGCACGCACCGGACCTGCGTCATAGCCGGCGATTTTTGCACCTGCCTTGACGATGCTCACGGCGTAACCGGCCTTACGGTTGCGGATGTCCAGGTACGGCAGGAAGAAGTCGTCGATGATCTTGCCGACGGTGGCGTGATCTTCACGAGCGATCGCGTGGTAGAAGTCCATCGCGGTTTTCGGGATGAAGTTGAACACCGCCGAGGAGTAGACCGGCACGCCCAGTGCCTTGTAGGCCGCGGCGTAGACTTCGGCGGTCGGCAGACCACCCAGGTAGCTGAAGCGATCACCGAGGCGGCGACGGATCGACACCATCAACTCGATATCACCCAGGCCATCCTTGTAACCGATCAGGTTCGGGCAGCGCTCGGCCAGACGTTCCAGCAGCGGCGCGCTGAGGCGGCAAACGTTGCGGTTGTAGACGACCACGCCGATGTTCACCGATTTACACACGGCTTCAACGTGAGCCGCAACGCCGTCCTGGCTCGCTTCGGTCAGGTAGTGCGGCAGCAACAACAGGCCTTTGGCGCCCAGACGCTCGGCTTCCTGAGCGTATTCGATGGCCTGACGGGTCGAACCGCCCACACCGGCGAGGATTGGCACGCTGGTAGCGCAGGTGTCGACGGCAGTCTTGATGATTTCCGAGTATTCGCTGGCCGCCAGGGAGAAGAACTCACCGGTGCCGCCCGCTGCGAACAGGGCCGAAGCGCCATACGGAGCCAGCCATTCCAGGCGTTTGATATAGCCCGCGCGGTTGAAATCGCCTTGCGCGTTGAAATCGGTCACCGGGAACGACAGCAGGCCGGCAGAGAGGATGGACTTCAGTTCTTGTGGATTCATTATTCGAACACCCTGGTAGCAACGTTTTATTGTGAGTGGACCGTTCAGCCTCGGCTGAAGTTGTAGGTCATCGTACAACTTAAAAGACAACCGTCAACTGCATTTCATCGTTGCCGGCACTTTTTTGTCGGACAAGATTGGCTAGAGCGCTGAAAAAAATCGCTGCAGAGCCCGTCTTTGCGGCTTCCGTTCACGGAAATATCTGGTCTGGATTCGTTTAAGTCATTGAGGGCGAGCGGCTCGTAAAGTGGGTCGACTGCCACGAAGGATCGTGGCGGACCACTCAAAGGAAGCCGTTATGTCGATGCATTTTGCCGCCCCCACCCTTTCTAATGCCGCCCCTGCTCAGGATGACTGCGTCACGCTTCAGCTCTCGCGATTGCCGGAAATCCTCACTGTGCAGGTTCCGGATTCCAGCGATTTCGAAGCGAACTGGAGCGTTTACGCGATCCTCGGCAGCGATGGTGAAGAGCCAGAATGGGAAGGTGATGAAGTGGACACGGGCGCCTGGGACGACGCCGAGGATGAAATGGAAAAGCTGTTCGACATCGAAGTGCAACTGCCGAAAGAAGCGCTGCAACCGTACCTGGGCCGCGAGGTGGAGCTGCGCTACAAATTTCGTGATGAGTCGAGTATGGAGCCGTATTCGCAGGCGTTGAGGTTGCGAGTCGAGGCTTGACGGGTTGTGCGTTTGAGGGCTGACCGTTGGTCGGGACTGGTATTTCTTACAGGTGCCGCTGCGTATTCACCAGTCCTTTAATGGCTGCGCACGGATGCCATTGGGGCACCGTGCGCCCACTGTTCATTGATTCAACAAAAGGACTTTGAAAAATGACCAACAAAACAAGCCCATTGGCCGACCCTGTATTCCTGGAGGCGAAAAACAACGTGCTCAGGCTTAGTGAAATCAACGATCCGACCGTAGCTGAGGTGCCTCCATACCTGCACTCGGCGATTCGAGATGTCATCACGCTTGATCTGCGAACCACTAACGGCAAGCCTGTCACCTACAAGCGCGAGGTCTCGGAGAGTGAAGTCGGGCAGCCCATTCCCTTCAACATCCCAAAGCAGGATTTAGCCCACGGTGTCAGAGTGGGCGATCGCGCGTACCTGAAGTACACCGTCACCAGGCAGAGCGGCAATGAAACAGAATCGAATGAAATAGACGTGGGTCTGGAACCCTGAACCATCACCCCTGCGCCTGCGCCTCTTCATGGGCCTGGCGCAGTCTTTCGCGGCTGTTGGTCAGGTGCAACCGCATCGCCGCACGCGCGGCATCAGAATCCTGACGGGCGATCGCGTCGTAGATTTCCTCGTGCTCGCGGCTCAGGCGGCCCATGTAGTGCTGCTGATCATCATGAGCCAGGCGCGCCGAATTTAAACGGGTACGCGGAATGATGCTGGTGCCCAGGTGGGTCATGATGTCGGTGAAATAGCGGTTGCCGGTGGACAATGCAATTTCCAGGTGAAAAGCGAAGTCTGACGACACCGCGTCGCTGGCATGCGAGGCGCTTTCGTTCAATGCATCAAGGGCGGCGCGCATGGTTGCCAGTTGCTCGGGGCTGCGGCGTTGCGCGGCGAGGCCGGCGGATTCGACTTCGAGGCTGATGCGCAATTCGAGAATCGCCAGCACGTCACGCAGGGTGACGACGGTCGCCGGATCGATACGGAAACCACTCGGGCTCGGCGTGTCGAGCACGAAGGTGCCGATGCCGTGGCGGGTTTCCACCTGACCTGCAGCCTGCAGACGGGAAATCGCCTCACGCACCACGGTGCGGCTGACGCCATGGGCTTCCATGATCGCCGACTCGGTGGGCAATTTGTCGCCACGTTTGAGCAGACCATCGCGGATCTGCTCGCTCAGCACCGTCACCAGTTCCTGAGCCAGACTGCGGCGCTTGCGCGGGAGGCGCGGGGTGTCCATCAGCTTTTCCATGGTCTGCATCTTGTCTCGAAAGTTCGGCTTGCGGCCATCATAGCTCAAGCGGGTTGTACGATCACTTTCCGTTTCCACACAAATCCTGTGGGAGCTGGCTTGCCAGCGATGAGGCCATACCAAGCGACATAGATGTCGTCTGTCCCGCCGCCATCGCTGGCAAGCCAGCTCCCACAGGGGTATCGCATTATTCAGGCAGTCACGGGTTGCTCAACCAAATGCCCGCTATCGATTCGCACATGCCGTGGATGGAAGCGTTTCAGGCTGCTGCGATGGCCGACGCTGACGATACTCAACCCCGGAATCTGATCGATCAGCGCCTGGTACAGCGTCGCTTCGTCTTCCTCATCCATCGCCGAGGTCGCTTCGTCCATGTACAACCATTGCGGCGCATAAAGCAGCGCGCGGGCGAAGGCCAGACGCTGCTGTTCGCCCGGCGACAGCATGCGCTGCCAGTGATTGGCTTCGTCCAGACGATTAACCAGATGCGGCAATCGGCAGGTTTCCAGCACCTGGGCATAACGCTCTGTTGGGTAAGTCTCGCCCGGCTGTGGATAACTCAGCGCTTCACGCAAGGTGCCGATCGGCAGGTATGGCTTCTGCGGCAGAAACAGATAGCGCGCCGCTGGCAGGCGAATGTTGCCATGCCCCGCCGGCCACAAATGCCCCATCGCCCGCAGCAGAGTCGACTTGCCGCTGCCGGAACGACCGCTGAGCATCACTCGCTCACCCGGTTCCACGGTCATGTCGGCGCTGGTCAACAGATGACGGCCGTCGGCCAGGTCCAGCCCGAGGTTATGCACCTGCAATTCGCTGCCCTGATTCTGCACATCAATCGCCGGTGCCCGCTCTTCGTTGTCGGTCATGGCCTGACGGAAGCTCAGCAGACGATCACAGGTCGCGCGCCACGCGGCGAGATCCGCGTAGGCGGTGATGAACCAGCTGAAATTCTCTTGCACGTTGCCGAACGCCGAGTTGATTTGCATCAGCTCGCCGAGTTCGATCTTGCCGGACAGGTAACGCGGCGCCGCGACAATGAACGGGAAAATAATTGCGATCTGGCCATAGCCGGAGGTGAAGAATGTCAGGCGCTTGGACACGCGCATAATGTCCCAGAAGTTGTGCCAGACCAGGCCGAAACGGCTGCTCAAGCGGCGATTTTCATTCGGTTCGCCGTTGTACAGCGCAATGCTCTCAGCGTTCTCACGCACCCGCACCATGGAGAAACGCAGGTCCGCTTCGAAGCGTTGTTGCTGGTTGTTCAAGCCGATCAAGCGACGACCGATCAGGTGCGTCAGCCAGCTGCCGACGGCCGCATAGAGCAGCGCACACCAGAACATGTAGCCGGGAATCTCGATACCAAAGACTTCGATACTGCCCGACACGCCCCACAAAATGATCGAGAACGACACCAGACTGACGATCGTGCGCAGCAGCCCGAGGCCCAGGCTCAGGGTATTGGCGGTGTAGGTATTGAGGTCTTCGGAAATCCGCTGGTCGGGGTTATCGGTGTAACCGCCCTGCTCCAGCTGGTAATAGTTCTTGTGGTCGAGCCAGCGCTTGAAGTGCTTTTCAGTCAGCCACGCCCGCCAGCGGATGGTCAGCATCTGCGTCAGGTACAGGCGATACACCGCACCAAGAATCGCCACCGCAGCGATGCCGCAGAAATACAGGATCAGCTGCCAGAAGGCTGCCTCGTCCTTCTTCTGCAAAGCGTTGTAGAAATCCTTGTACCAACTGTTGATCCACACCGAAATGGCCACGCTGAACAACGTCAGCGCGATCACGGCGATCAGCAGTGTCCAGGCCTTGCCCTTCTCTTCGCTGCGCCAGTAAGGCGTGGTCATCGCCCAGACCTTGCGAAAAAACTGCCCGCGCACAGCATCGTTGACCGCGGAATATTCAGCGTTCTGATTCATGGATAAGGCTCGATAAAGATAAGAACAGACACGCACCGATCATAGATGATCGGTGCGTTTGACCGCGAGGGCTGGCGATAGTCGTTCAGCGCAGGTTCAGCGACGAACCGGACGCTTCTGCAGTTTGCGCTGCAGGGTGCGGCGATGCATGCCCAAGGCGCGGGCAGTGGCGGAGATGTTGCCCTCATGTTCGGTGAGCACGCGCTGAATGTGCTCCCACTGCAGGCGGTCAACCGACATCGGGTTTTCCGGTACCAGACTGTCGAGGTCGGCGTGCTCGGAGAGCAGCGCGGCCAGCACGTCGTCAGCGTCGGCCGGTTTGCACAGGTAGTTGCAGGCGCCACGCTTGATCGCCTCGACCGCCGTGGCAATGCTCGAGTAACCGGTGAGGATCACCACACGCATTTCCGGGTCCAGCTCCAGCAGCTTGGGCAGCAGGACCAGACCGGAGTCACCGTCCATTTTCAGGTCGAGCGCGGCGTAATCCGGTAGATCAGCCTGGGCAATGGTCAGGCCTTCTTCGGCGGAACCGGCGGTGCTGACGCGAAAGCCACGGCGGGCCATGGCACGCGCCATCACGCGGGTGAAGGTCGCGTCGTCATCGACCAGCAGCAAATGCGGCAGTTCTTCGCCTTCGACTTGGATTTCGTCACTCATGTTAGGTCTCCTCGGGCGCCGTGGGGCAGGCGCAGCTCGGTGAGCGTGCCGCCTTCCTCATGACTATAGAGTTTCACTGAGCCGCCGGCGCGTGTCACGCTGGCCTTGCTCAAAAACAGGCCCAGGCCGAAACCTTTGCCCTTGGTGGTAAAAAACGGTTTGCCAATCTGCTCGGCGATGGCCAGCGGCACACCGGCGCCGTGGTCACGGATGCTGATGGTCAGCGTCTCGGCATCCCAATCGAGGGTGACCTGGAGGTTTTCCGGGCAAGCGTCGGCGGCATTGTTCAGCAGATTGAGCAGCGCCTGGGTCAGATCCGGCGGCGGCGCCATGCGCGGCACGCTGCCCTGGCCGAGACGCTGGAAGCGATAACTGGCCTCCGGGCGCATCAAGTGCCAGCGGTTCAACGCTTCGTCGAGCCAGTCAGTGACATCCTGCATCTCCACCGCCAAACGCCGGTTGGCCTCGGCGGCACGGACCAGTTGCTGCAAGGTTTCCTTGCACAGCTTGACCTGATCCTGCAGCACCTTGAGATCGTCCTGCAACAGCGGGTCGGGATGGTCCTGCTGCATTTCCTTGAGCAAAACACTCATGGTCGCCAGCGGCGTGCCGAGTTCATGGGCAGCACCTGCGGCCTGAGTGGCGACGGCGAGCAATTGCTGATCACGCAGGCCCTCCTCACGGCGAATCGCCCGCAACTCTTCCTGACGGCGCAACTCCTCGGCCATGCGCGCCGCGAAAAAGGTAATCACCGCCGCCGCCAGCGCAAAGCTCAGCCACATGCCGTAGATCTGCAGATTCTCGCGGGCCACCGGCAAGGTTTCCAGCGGGTAGAAACGTGTCAGCATCACGGTGTACAGCGCCAGCGCGATGCCCGACAGGATCACCGAATAGCGCCACGGCAGCGTCACCGCGGCGATGGTCAACGGCACCAGATAATAGGAAACGAACGGATTGGTCGAACCGCCGGAGAAATACAGCAGCGCACTGTGGATCACCAGATCGCACGCCAGTTGCAGCGCATATTCAAGCTCGGTCACCGGCCACGATGTGCGCAGACGCACGGCGGTGAACACGCAGAGCAGAATCGAACAGCCGAGGGTCATCGCCAGTTGCACCCACGGCAACGGCAATAGCTCCAGCCAGTAGGCCAGGCCCACGGAGCCGGCCTGCGCGGCGAGCACCAGGGTGCGAATGAAAGTCAGCCGCCAGAGGTTCTGGCGAGTGGCGGAAGTCAGTTGTACGGGGGCGAGCATGAGCTCTCCTGATGAGCGCTCCAGGCGGATCGCACGGAGTATAACCAAGCCACGGGCGTGAGAGGCGAAAGTGCGGCAAACGACCACAGGAAGGCAGCTGCAAGTTGCAAGCTTCAAGCGGCAAGCAATATCAAAAGCGCCGCAGTTCTTGTTCTTGCTCTTGCTTTTACTTGCAGCTTGAAGCTTGCAACTTGCAGCTGCTTTCTGGAGTCTGATGGTTCACGCAGGCTCGAACCATCACCTGCGCCCCCTCAAGGAGCTTTCATGCACACAGTTCGCCGCAGCGCCGCCCTTCTCGCCCTGACCGTCGGCAGCATCGCCAGCCTCCCGGCCCTGGCCGCCGATGAGCTGCATTACAACCAGATTTCCCTGCGCGCCGAAGTCAGCCAGGAAGTGGCCCGCGATCAGATGATCGTGACGCTCTACACCGAAGAGCAGAACACCGACCCGGCCAAACTCGCCGCCGCCATCAGCACCACGATGAACAAGGCAACGGCCCAGGCCAAGCAAGTCAAGGACGTCACCCTGCGCACGGGCAGCCGCAACAGCTACCCGATCTACGACACCAAAGGCCAGAAAATCACCGGCTGGCGCGAACGCGCCGAACTGCGCTTGGAAAGCACCGACTTCGCCGCCCTGTCGAAACTCACCGGCGAGCTGCTGACCGACCTGAAAATGGGCGGCATGGACTTCGCCATCGCCGACCCGACCCGCAAAGCCAGCGAAGACCAGCTACTCAAAGAAGCCGTCAGCGCCTTCAAGGCCCGCGCACAACTGGCCACCGACGCCCTGGGCGGCAAAGGCTACAAAATCGTCAACCTGAACCTCAACAGCAACGGTTATCCACAACCGTACCTGCGCGCCCCAATGATGATGAAAGCCGCCGCCATGGATTCAGCACCGGCAACACCGGAAGTCGAAGCCGGCACCAGTCAGGTCAGCATGACCGCCGATGGCTCGATTGAAGTGTTGATGCAGTGATTTGATGTGAACTGAATGAAAGCCGCCGATCGTGATGATCGGCGGTTTTTTTATGCCTGATTTTGGCAGTTAATCATCTGCCGCCACCTCCGACGAACAACAAACCTTGTGAAAGCTTCTGACTCCGCTACAAAGATTTAAACAGCCAAAAGCCACCCTCACCCTAGCCCTCTCCCGGAGGGAGAAGGGACTGACCGCGGTGAATGCGAGAGCTACGCCGACCCGAAATACCGAGTCGTGCTCAAGTTCTGAACGGCCCATAAATCGGCTCCCTCTCCAAGGGGAGAGGGCTGGGGTGAGGGGCGAATCCACCACCAATCCCAAGCCAACCACCCGCTTCTAACCACTCAACAATGAGCGTTAGCTCGAGTGCTTTTGATCTTGATCCACCGGCGACGTCGGAAGGCTGAGCGGAGGGATTGATCCGGGCGTGGGAGCGCAGCGACCGTCTGGCGCAGCCAGACACAGCGGAAGGAGGTGCAGCGCAGCAAACCGTAGCCGCTGCGCCCGGATCGATCCCGGAGCGAAGGAACCCGAGCTTGCGAGGGCCGTACGTAGGAGCAAGCGTTTTTTGCTTATTTTTTTACTGGGCCGGCATTCCGGGCGCTTGTAAAAAAGTAAGTCGCCGTCAGGCGAAACCGCCAGCCGCAGCACCCGAAGCAACGGATATACACACAAAAAGCCGCTATATACCGAGACAGACACCCCAACACAAAAAACGATATTTCCGAAGCCCCGCAAATCCCCGCTACCCTGAAAAACATAACCAGCAAATCCCCGGGGACTCCATGCCAAGATTCACCCTCAAACCACTATTGATCACCCTCGCACTAACAGCCATAGCCCCGATCACGCACGCCGCCACAACGCTTGTGTACTGCTCCGAAGCCAGCCCCGCCGGCTTCGACCCCAGCCAATACACCAGCGGCACCGATTTTGACGCCTCCGCCGAAACCGTCTTCAACCGCCTCACCCAATTCCAGCGCGGCGGCACCGACATCGAACCCGGCCTGGCGACAAAATGGGACGTCTCCAGCGACGGCCTGCAATACACCTTCCACCTGCGCGAAGGAGTGAAATTCCACAGCACCGACTATTTCACCCCGACCCGCGACTTCAACGCCGACGATGTCCTGTTCACCTTCCAGCGCCTGCTCGATCCGGACAACGCCTTTCGCAAGGCCTACCCCGCCGAGTCCCCGTACTTCACCGACATGGGCCTGAACACCACGATCAAATCGGTGGAAAAACTCGACGAGCATAGCGTGCGCTTCAACCTCAACAACGTCGACGCCGCCTTCGTGCAGAACCTCGCCATGAGCTTTGCCTCGGTGCAGTCGGCCGAATACGCCGCGCAACTGTTGAAGCAAGGTAAAGCCGCCGACCTCAACCAGAAGCCCATCGGCACCGGCCCGTTCGTGTTCAAGCGCTACCAGAAGGATTCGCAGATCCGCTACGTCGCCAACAAGGCCTACTGGAAACCTGAAGACGTGAAGATCGATAACCTGATCTTCTCGATCACCCCGGACGCTGCGGTGCGCCTGCAAAAACTCAAGGCTGGCGAATGCCAGGTCAGCGGCTACCCGCGCCCCGCCGATATCGAAGTGATGGAAAAAGACCCGAACCTGCGCGTGCTCAAGCAGCCCGGTTTCAACCTCGGCTTCCTCGCCTACAACACCACTCATCCACCTCTGGATCAGCTCAAGGTGCGTCAGGCATTGGACATGGCCATCGATAAACCGGCGATCATCAAGGCTGTTTACCAAAGCGCCGGCCAGTTGGCACACAACGCCTTGCCGCCCGCGCAATGGTCGTACGACCCGAACATCAAGGACGCGCCATATGACCCGGAAAAAGCGCGGGTACTACTGAAAGAAGCAGGGGTTGCGCCGGGTACAACCATCAACCTCTGGGCGATGACAGTGCAGCGCGCATCGAACCCGAATGCACGCATGTCGGCGCAAATGATCCAGCAGGACTGGGCGAAAATCGGCATCAAGGCCAACATCGTCAGCTATGAATGGGGCGAGTACATCAAACGCGCGAAAAATGGCGAGCACGACGCGATGATCTATGGCTGGACCGGCGACAACGGCGACCCGGACAACTGGCTGGGTGTGCTTTACAGCTGCGCCGCCGTGAAGGGCAGCAACTATGCCAAATGGTGCGATCCGGCCTATGACAAGCTCGTTCAGCAAGCCAAAGTTGCTACCGATAAGGCGCAACGGATAAAGCTTTATCAACAGGCGCAACTGATCCTTAAACAACAAGTGCCGATCACGCCGATTGCCAATTCAACGGTGTTCCAGCCACTGCGCAAGGAGGTCACTGATTTCCGCATCAGCCCGTTCGGTCTCACCCCCTTCTATGGCGTGGGTATAAATAGGTAACACCGAGCCCCAACGCAGCGCGCACAACGTGACCAGCGCACTGTTTTGGGGCTCGATTTGCACCGTAAAAACCGTCCGCAAACGGTCAAATGCGTCAGAAGTTATACGGATGCGACATTAAGGTACGTTCGTGCCACGCTTTGACGCCGCCGACCGCTCTGGATCTTGCATTGGGTATGGCCCCTGCATAAGTATCCGCAGGCACGACTCACGAGGTCGTACCTCACTACTAAAAAATGACAACAAATCATGAGGCCAACATGCTTAAACACGCGGTCATTCCGTTTTTAGTCGGCGCAGGCTTGTTAGCCTCCGCACCTTTCGCATCCGCTGCGACTAACCTGGTGTTCTGCTCCGAAGGCAGCCCGGCCGGTTTTGATCCAGGCCAGTACACCACCGGAACCGACTTCGACGCCTCAGCCGAAACCATGTTCAACCGTCTGACCCAGTTCGAGCGCGGCGGCACCGCTGTGATTCCTGGTCTGGCGACCAAGTGGGACATTTCCGATGACGGCCTGACGTACACCTTCCACCTGCGTGAAGGCGTCAAGTTCCACACCACCCCGTATTTCAAGCCGACTCGTGAATTCAACGCCGACGACGTGCTGTTCACTTTCAACCGCATGATCAATAAGGACGACCCTTTCCGTAAGGCGTACCCGACCGAATTCCCGTACTTCACCGACATGGGGATGGACACCAACATCACCAAGATCGATAAAGTCGACGACCACACCGTCAAGTTCACTTTGAAAGAAGTCGACGCTGCGTTCATCCAGAACATGGCCATGAGCTTCGCTTCCGTGCAGTCCGCCGAGTACGCGGCCCAGTTGCTCAAGGAAGGCAAGGCTGCCGATATCAACCAGAAGCCGATCGGCACTGGTCCGTTTGTGTTCAAGAGCTACCAGAAAGATTCCAACATCCGTTACACCGGCAACAAGGATTACTGGAAGCCCGAAGACGTGAAGATCGACAACCTGATCTTCGCCATCACCACCGACCCGTCGGTGCGTATCCAGAAACTGAAAAAGAACGAGTGCCAGGTCACCCTCTTCCCGCGTCCGGCCGACCTCAAGGCGCTGAAAGAAGACAAAGCGCTGAAGATGCCGGATCAGGCCGGTTTCAACCTTGGCTACATCGCCTACAACGTGATGGACAAGGTCAAGGGCAGCAACGAGGCCAACCCGCTGGCTGACCTGCGTGTTCGTCAGGCGCTGGACATGGCCGTAAACAAGCCGCAGATCATCGACTCGGTTTACCAGGGCGCAGGCCAACTGGCCGTCAATGCCATGCCGCCGACCCAGTGGTCTTACGACACCACGATCAAAGATGCCAAATACGATCCTGAGAAAGCCAAACAGCTGCTCAAGGAAGCCGGCGTCAAGGAAGGCACCGAGATCGTCCTGTGGGCGATGCCGGTTCAGCGTCCGTACAACCCGAACGCCAAGCTGATGGCCGAAATGCTCCAGTCCGACTGGGCCAAGATCGGCTTGAAAGTGAAGATCACCAGCTACGAGTGGGGCGAGTACATCAAGCGTTCCAAAGGTGGCGAGAACCAGGCCATGATCATTGGCTGGAGCGGTGACAATGGTGATCCGGACAACTGGCTGAACGTGCTCTTCGGTTGCGACTCGCTCAGCGGCAACAACTTCTCCAAGTGGTGCGACAAGAAGTTCGACGGTCTGGTGAAAGAAGCCAAACGCACGACCGATCAGGGCAAGCGCACCGAACTGTACAAACAGGCGCAACACGTCCTCAAAGATGCAGTTCCGATGACACCTATCGCTCACTCGACGGTGTACCAACCCATGCGCGCCAACGTGCAGGATTTCAAGATCAGCCCATTCGGCTTGAATTCTTTCTACGGCGTCAGCGTCAGCAAATAAGACCTTGCAACGGCGGCGTTTCTGACGTCGCCGTTGCTTTTTCTACCGGAAAAAAGGAAAAGGCCTACACCAAAATCCGTAGTAGATGATTGCTTCGGTATAGGCGTGTCGACTTTTCCTACGAGCATTAAGGCATTTACGTATTTACTGCCAGAAGCACGGTGCCTACCGTCGCGTACTGACCAGTTTCTGCGTGGGCCACCGGTTTGCCGTACGTCTTGGTTTGAGGTCAATGTTCCCTGAACGTCTGTGGATGAGACGAGGGCACATTGAACAACACTAAAAAAAGAGGGAGCGTCATGCGCCATACCTTGAAGTTTTCCGCATTGCTGGGTGCCGGCCTGTTGGCCGTGTCGTCCACCGGTTTCGCCGCACCGAAAAGCCTGGTGTTCTGCTCCGAGGGCAGCCCGGCGGGTTTCGATACCGCGCAATATACGACGGCCACCGATAACGACGCCGCCGAACCGCTGTACAACCGCCTGGTCGAGTTTGAAAAAGGCGCGACCAATGTCGTACCCGGCCTGGCAACCACGTGGGATATTTCCGAGGATGGTCTGAAGTACACCTTTCACCTGCGTGAAGGCGTGAAATTTCATACAACCCCTTATTTCAAGCCAACCCGCGACTTCAACGCCGACGACGTGCTGTTTACGTTCAATCGCATGCTCGATGCGCAGCAGCCGTTCCGTAAGGCTTACCCGACCGAGTTTCCGTATTTCAACGGGATGAGCCTGAACAAGAACATCGCCAGGGTCGAAAAGACCGGGCCGCTGACCGTGGAGTTCACGCTCAATAGTGTCGACGCCGCGTTCATCCAGAACATCGCCATGAGCTTCGCCGCGATCCTGTCTGCCGAGTACGCCGACAAGCTGCTGGCCGAAGGCAAGCCGAGCGACATCAACCAGAAACCGATCGGCACCGGGCCGTTCGTGTTCAAGAGTTATCAGAAAGATTCGAACATCCGTTACACGGCTAATAAACAGTACTGGGACCCGAGCCGGGTCAAGCTCGACAACCTGATCTTCGCCATCAACACCGACGCCTCGGTGCGAGTACAGAAGCTCAAGGCCGGCGAATGCCAGATCACTTTGCATCCGCGCCCGGCCGATGTCGAAGCGCTGAAAGCCGACCCGAAACTGCAACTGATCTCCAAGCCCGGCTTCAACCTCGGCTACATCGCCTACAACGTCCGCCACAAGCCTTTCGACCAGCTCGAAGTACGCCAGGCGCTGGACATGGCGGTGAATAAACAAGGGATCCTCAACGCTGTTTATCAAGGCGCCGGTCAACTGGCCGTCAACGCCATGCCACCGACCCAATGGTCCTACGACGACACTGTCAAGGACGCCGCCTACAACCCGGAAAAAGCCAGGGAACTGCTCAAGGCTGCCGGCGTGAAAGAAGGCACCGAGATCACCCTGTGGGCCATGCCGGTGCAGCGCCCGTACAACCCGAACGCCAAACTGATGGCCGAGATGCTCCAGGCCGACTGGGCCAAGATCGGCCTGAAAGTGAAGATCGTCAGCTATGAATGGGGCGAGTACATCAAACGCACCAAGAATGGCGAACACGACGTCAGCCTGATCGGCTGGACCGGCGACAATGGTGACCCGGACAACTGGCTCGGCACCCTGTACAGCTGCGATGCGATTGGCGGCAACAACTACTCCATGTGGTGCGATCCGGCGTACGACAAGCTGATTAAACAAGCCAAAGTCGTGACTGACCGCGAGCAGCGCACCGTGCTTTATAAACAGGCCCAGCAATTGCTTAAACAGCAAGTGCCGATCACGCCAGTCGCCCACTCGACGGTCAACCAGCCGTTAAGCGCCAAGGTCGAGGGCTTCAAAGTCAGCCCGTTCGGCCGCAACGTATTTTCGGGCGTCAGTATCGATTAAACCCACCGATTAGCCGCAACGCTGAGGGGAGCCGTCTACTCCCCTCACGCAAGCGCTTTGCCGAAATTCGCCCATCAGGCCTTCTGCAAACGTTTGCGATGTGTGAACGAGTTCTAAACCAATAACCGGCATACCAAAAAAAGCCGGGATAAAAAGAAAGTAAAGGAGCTTCACCCATGAAACTGAGCAGCACCGCGATACTGGCCCTGGCCATCAGCAGCATCACCGCTACGGCTTATGCGGAAACCCAAAGCCAGGCGTTCACGCCGGTGACCGTCAACGAAAAGAGCGCCCAGGCCGAAGCCACCGGTTTCCTGGAAGGGCAATCGATCAGCGGTTCGACCCGTAACTGGTACGCCAATGAACAACTCAAGCGCGGCGGCAAGTTCGCTTACCGCAAGAACGGCCAATCCAACGAAACCGACCGTCGCATCAACTGGGTGCAAGGCACGATCATCAAGTACAACTCGGGCTTCACCGAAGGTACCGTCGGTTTCAGCACCGAAGTGGCCGCGTACAACGCCATCGCGCTGGAGCGTGACCGCGAAAACCTGGCATCCAACAACGGTGGCGCACCGGGCACCCGCCCAGGCGCCGGCAACAACCGTACCCTGACCAAAGAAGGCGGCGACGCCCAGGGTCAGTGGAGCAAAGTGGGCCTGGCCAACGTCAAGGCACGCATCTCCAACACCACCCTGACCGCCGGCCGCATGAACTTCAGCAGCCCGCAGGTCGACGTGATCGGCAACCGTCCGCTGCCATCGAGCTTCGAAGGTATTGCGTTGCACAGCGAAGAGCTGAATAACCTGTCGTTCGACCTGGCCACCTTCGACCGCGTCTCGCCGCGTACCGAAGAAAGCCTGAGCAAGTTCCGCTCCGAGTACGGCGACATCAACGCCGAAGCCGACCACGTCAACACCGCCGGTATCTCGTACCAGCCGTTCGCCAGCCTGACCACCAGCCTGTGGGGCACCCAGGCCGAAGACCTGTGGAACCAGTACTACTTCGGCGCCACCCACGTATTGGGTGACAGCTCGATCCTCAGCCTGACCACCGGCCTGAACTACTACAAGACCGTCGACGAAGGCAAAAAGCTGCTGGGCGACATCGACAACGACACCTACTCGCTGTCGTTCGGCCTGACCCACCTGGCGCATACCCTGACCTTCTCGTATCAGGAAGTGAACGGTAACGAGTACTTCGACTACCTGCACGAAACCAACGGCATCTACCTGGCCAACTCCCTGCTGTCGGACTTCAACGGCCCGAACGAGAAATCCTTCCAGGTTTCCTACGGCATCAACATGGCCGAATACGGCGTGCCGGGTCTGAAATTCAACATCTACCAGGCGCGCGGCTGGGGCATCGACGGCACTCACTACAAGGGTGGCGGCTATGACGGCGTGCAGGCGATGGACGGCGAGCACCACTATGAATACGGCGTCGGTGCAACCTACGCGGTACAGAGCGGCCCGCTTAAAGCAACGACGATTCGCGGCACTTACACCGCGCACCGCGCCAGCGAAAACCAGGCGGACGGCAGCATCAACGAGTTCCGTCTCGTGACCACCATCCCGTTCAACATTCTGTAAAAACGCCAACCGACGGCTGACTCATGATGAGTCGGCCGTTCGGTTTTTTGTCTTCAACCGATTGCAGAGGGTTATCGATGAAAATGCTTCCCCTACGTGCGGCCATCGCGGCTGCGTTGCTGAGTGTCGCTGTCGGCGTCTCGGCCAAACCCTTGGTGGTCTGCACCGAAGCCAGCCCGGAAGGCTTCGATATGGTCCAGTACACGACTGCAGTCACGGCGGATGCTGTGGCCGAAACCATCTTCAACCGCCTGGCCGACTTCAAACCCGGCACCACCGAGGTGATCCCGGCACTTGCCGAGTCCTGGGACATCAGCGAAGACGGCCTGACCTACACGTTCCATCTGCGTAAAGGCGTCAAGTTTCACACCACCGAATATTTCAAGCCGACTCGCGACATGAACGCCGACGACGTGGTCTGGAGCTTCCAGCGTCAGCTGGACCCGAATCACCCGTGGCACAAACTGTCGAGCGTGGGCTTCCCGTACTTTGAAAGCATGGGCTTCAAGGAATTGCTCAAAAGCGTCGAGAAAATCGACGACAACACGGTCAAGTTCACCCTGACCCGCCGCGAAGCGCCGTTCCTGGCTGACATCGCCATGGCGTTCTCGTCGATCTACCCGGCCGAATACGCCGACCAGTTGCTCAAGGCCAACAAGACCGGCGATCTGAACAACAAGCCGATCGGCACCGGCCCGTTCATCTTCCAGCGCTACGCCAAGGACGCGCAGGTGCGCTTCAAGGCCAACCCGGACTACTTCCGTGGCAAGCCACCGGCCGACGCGCTGATCCTGGCCATTGCCACCGACAACAACGTGCGTTTACAGAAGCTCAAGGCCAACGAGTGCCAGATCGCGCTGTATCCGAAGCCGGACGACATTCCGAGCATCAAGAAAGACAGCAACCTGAAAGTCGACGAGCTGGACGCGATGACCGTTTCGTACATCGCCATGAACACCCAGCACAAATACATGAGCGACGTGCGTGTGCGTAAAGCCATCGACATTGCTTTCGACAAGGAAGCCTATGTCAACGCGCTGTTCGGCAAAGGCAACGCGTCGGTGGCGGTCAACCCGTACCCGCCGACTCTGCTCGGTTACAACCACGACCTGAAAAACCCGCCACGCGACCTCGACGCCGCGCGCAAGCTGCTCAAGGAAGCCGGGGTTCCGGAAGGCACCGTGTTCACCCTGTTCACCCGCAACGGCGGCGGCCCTACCAACCCCAACCCGATGCTCGGCGCGCAGATGATGCAGGCTGACCTGGCGAAAGTCGGGATCAAGATCGACATTCGCGTGATGGAATGGGGCGAAATGCTCAAGCGCGCCAAGGCTGGCGAGCACGACATGGTGTCGGCCGGATGGGCGGGCGACAACGGCGACCCGGATAACTTCCTGACGCCTATGCTCAGTTGCGAGGCCGCCAAGAACGGCGAAAACTACGCGCGCTGGTGCAACGAGAAATTCCAGGCACTGCTGGATGAAGCACGGGCTAAAGTAGATCCGGCCGAACGCGCCGCGCTCTACGAACAGGCGCAAGTGCTGTTTAATCAGGACCAGCCATGGATCAGCATGGCCCATACTCGGATGTTCACTGCAATGCGCAAAAATGTAGAGGGCTACCACATCAGCCCTCTCACAACCAATAACTTCGCCACCACCCAGGTGAAGTAGATAAGAAACGCCCGGCGTCCCTGACCTGAGGGACGCCGGACACGCCTAACCGGCTGATGAGGTACCACACAAGATGTTTAGTTTTATTGCCCGCCGACTGGGGTTGTTGATCCCCACGTTTTTCGGCATCACCTTGCTGACTTTCGCGTTGATTCGCATGATTCCGGGCGACCCCGTGGAAGTGATGATGGGCGAACGTCGGGTCGACCCCGAAATGCACGCTCAGGCAATGGAACGCCTGGGGCTGAACAAGCCGCTGTATGCCCAGTATCTGGACTACATCGGCAAACTGGCCCAAGGCGATCTCGGTGAGTCGTTGCGTACCCGTGAAAGCGTGTGGACCGAGTTCACCTCCCTTTTCCCGGCGACCCTGGAACTGTCCATGGCCGCCCTGCTGTTCGCCGGCATACTCGGGCTACTGGCCGGGGTGATTGCGGCACTCAAACGAGGATCGCTGTTCGACCACGGGGTGATGGGCATCTCCCTCGCGGGCTATTCGATGCCGATCTTCTGGTGGGGCCTGATCCTGATCATGTTCTTCTCGGTAAGCCTGGGCTGGACGCCGGTTTCCGGGCGGATCGACCTGCTGTATGACATCGAGCCGAAAACCGGCTTCATGCTGATCGACACGCTGCTGGCCGATGACGTCGGCGCGTTCTTCGATGCCCTGCATCACCTGATCCTGCCGGCCATTGTGCTCGGCACCATTCCGCTGGCGGTGATCGCGCGGATGACCCGTTCGTCGATGCTCGAGGTGCTGCGTGAAGACTACATCCGTACCGCCAAGGCCAAAGGCCTGTCGCCGTCGCGCGTGGTGTTCGTCCACGGTCTGCGTAACGCGTTGATCCCGGTACTGACCGTGGTCGGCCTGCAGGTCGGCACGCTGCTGGCCGGTGCGGTCCTGACCGAAACCATCTTCTCCTGGCCCGGCATCGGCAAATGGCTGATCGAAGCCATCGGCGCCCGGGACTATCCGGTGGTGCAAAACGGCATCCTGTTAATCGCCTGCCTGGTGATTCTGGTCAACTTCGTGGTGGACATCCTCTACGGCTTTGCCAACCCACGCATCCGTCATCAGCGCTGAGGTCAATACCCATGAGCACTCCAACATCCTCAGTAGCCACCGCCACGTCCGCCGTGGATCAAAGCCTGCTGTACCCGTCGCCGTACAAAGAATTCTGGCAAGCCTTCGCGAAGAACAAGGGCGCGGTTGCCGGCCTGCTGTTCATGCTGCTGATCATTTTCTGCGCGATCTTCGCGCCGTGGGTTGCACCGCATGACCCGAGCGAGCAATACCGTGACTTCCTGCTGACGCCACCGGCGTGGCTCGAAGGCGGCCAGTTGCAGTTCCTGCTCGGCACCGATGAACTCGGTCGTGACCTGCTGTCGCGTCTGATCCAGGGCTCGCGTCTGTCGCTGCTGATCGGCTTGTCGTCGGTGGTGATGTCGCTGATTCCGGGGATTCTGCTGGGTCTGTTCGCCGGCTTCTTCCCGAAGATGATCGGCCCGACCATCATGCGTCTGATGGACATCATGCTCGCCCTGCCGTCGCTGCTGCTGGCCGTGGCGATCGTCGCCATCCTCGGCCCTGGCCTGATCAACACCGTGATCGCCATTGCTGTGGTGTCGCTGCCGTCCTACGTGCGTCTGACCCGTGCCGCGGTGATGGGCGAACTGAACCGCGACTACGTCACCGCTGCGCGTCTGGCCGGTGCCGGTCTGCCGCGTCTGATGTTCATCACCGTGCTGCCCAACTGCATGGCGCCGCTGATCGTACAGGCGACCCTGAGCTTTTCTTCGGCGATCCTCGATGCCGCCGCACTGGGCTTCCTCGGCCTCGGCGTGCAACCGCCAACCCCTGAGTGGGGCACCATGCTGGCCTCGGCCCGCGACTACATCGAACGCGCCTGGTGGGTGGTAAGTCTGCCTGGTTTGACCATTTTGCTCAGCGTGCTGGCAATCAACTTGATGGGCGACGGCCTGCGCGATGCGCTGGACCCGAAACTCAAGAACGCCGCCTGAGGAGATTCCCATGTCACTGCTAGAAATCAAGAATCTCAACGTCCGCTTCGGCGACAAGAACGCCACGCCCGTGGTCGACGGTCTCGACCTGAAAGTCGACAAAGGCGAAGTGCTGGCCATCGTTGGCGAGTCGGGTTCGGGTAAATCCGTGACCATGATGGCACTGATGGGCCTGATCGAGCATCCCGGTATCGTCACCGCTGACTCGCTCAGCTTCGACGGCAAAGACATGCTCAAGCTGAGCAACCGTCAGCGTCGGCAGATCGTCGGCAAGGACCTGTCGATGGTCTTCCAGGATCCGATGACCGCGCTGAACCCGAGCTACACCGTCGGTTTCCAGATCGAAGAAGTGCTGCGCCTGCACCTGAAAATGTCCGGCAAGCAAGCGCGCAAGCGTGCCATCGAGCTGTTGGAAAAAGTCGAGATCCCGGGCGCCGCCAGCCGTATGGAAGCCTATCCGCATCAACTGTCCGGCGGCATGAGCCAGCGTGTCGCGATCGCCATGGCGATTGCCGGCGAGCCGAAACTGCTGATCGCCGACGAACCGACCACCGCGCTCGACGTGACGATTCAGGCGCAGATCATGGATCTGCTGCTGGCGTTGCAGAAAGAACAGAACATGGGCCTGGTGCTGATCACTCACGACCTCGCCGTCGTCGCCGAAACCGCTCAACGCGTCTGCGTAATGTATGCCGGCCAGGCCGTGGAAGTCGGTCAGGTCCCGCAACTGTTCGACATCCCTGCGCATCCGTACAGCGAAGCGCTGCTCAAGGCGATTCCCGAGCACAGCCTCGGCGCCTCACGCCTGTCGACCTTGCCGGGCATCGTCCCGGGTCGTTACGACCGTCCGCAAGGTTGCCTGCTGTCGCCGCGCTGCCCGTACGTGCAGGACAACTGCCGCGCACAGCGTCCCGGCCTTGACCCGAAAAGCAACAGCCTCGCCCGCTGCTTCTACCCGCTGAACCAGGAGGTGGCGTAATGGCCGTCGTACTTACCGCCCGCGACCTGACCCGTCACTACGAAGTCTCCCGTGGCCTGTTCAAGGGCCATGCGACCGTGCGCGCACTCAACGGCGTGTCGTTCGAACTGGAAGCCGGCAAGACCCTCGCCGTGGTGGGCGAATCGGGCTGCGGCAAATCCACCCTCGCCCGCGCCCTGACACTGATTGAAGAGCCATCGTCCGGCTCGCTGAAAATCGCCGGCCAGGAAGTGGCCGGTGCCGACAAGGCACAACGCAAGCAACTGCGCAAAGACGTGCAAATGGTTTTCCAGAGCCCTTATGCGTCGCTGAACCCTCGGCAGAAAGTCGGTGACCAGCTCGGCGAGCCGCTACTGATCAACACCAATCTTTCCGCTGCTGAACGTCGCGAGAAAGTCCAGGCGATGATGAAGCAGGTCGGCTTGCGTCCCGAGCACTACCAGCGCTATCCGCACATGTTCTCCGGCGGTCAGCGCCAGCGTATCGCGCTCGCCAGGGCGATGATGCTGCAACCGAAAGTGCTGGTCGCGGACGAACCGACTTCGGCGCTGGACGTGTCGATTCAGGCCCAGGTGCTGAACCTGTTCATGGACCTGCAGCAAGAGTTCAACACTGCCTACGTGTTCATCTCGCACAACCTCGCGGTGGTGCAGCACGTAGCCGATGACGTGATGGTGATGTACCTCGGCCGCCCGGTGGAACTGGGCCCGAAAAACGCCATCTACGAGCGCCCGCTGCACCCGTACACCCAGGCGCTGCTGTCGGCGACCCCGACCATTCACCCGGACCCGAACAAGCCGAAAATCAAGATCGTCGGCGAGTTGCCCAACCCGCTGAACCCGCCACCGGGCTGTGCTTTCCACAAGCGCTGCCCGTATGCGACCGAGCGTTGCAGCACGGAAGAACCGGCGTTGCGTGAACTGGATAACCGGCAGGTGGCTTGCCACTACGCCGAGCAATTCCTCGACGGCGCGGCGTAAGCCGATCCGCAGGCCAACACAAAACCCCATGTAGGCCTTCGCCTGCTCGCGAAAGCGGTTCATCAGTCACCGATATTGTTGACTGAAATGACGCCTTCGCGAGCAGGCTCGCTCCCACAGGGGATTTGTATCGATTCAGGAATTCATGCGTTAACCAAACCCCTTCACCCGATTGCGCATCAGTCGAGGCCGAAGGGGTTTTCTTTTGCCTGCAATCTACGTCTGGCTGTCGCCTTCATCATCCGGGTCATCGCTGTCCGGCTCGTCGGTGGTCGAGTCGTCATCATCGGCGCTGCCGGCCTGATTCATATCCCCCGGCTCCGACTCGGACTTGGCAATCATCAGACCGCTGTGCCCGACCTGCCCATTGAAGGCCTGGGAATCATGATCCTCGCATTCGGCCCAGGCCGTCGCGGTGCCCAGGGACAGCATTACCATCACTTTCAACAGCATCAAAACCCGTAGCAATCTGCTTTTCATGGCCGACTCCATCCTGTTGCGCTAAGACATGCTTGCCGGATTGGCTTGGTGTGAAATCTAGTTGCGAACCGTCCGACTCACCACTTAGGACGCCACAGCACGGACAGAAATGCCCTTGATGGACAGATTGCTTTCGAATAACGCCGATAACTGAAACAGCTAAGCGACGCGCGTCGCCTGCCAGGTCAGCGGAATCGAGATCAGCACCAGCAGCGCACTCATCAGCCAGACACTGTGCCCGCCAAACTCGCCATAGAGCTGCCCGCTGAGCACCGGCGACAACAACGCGCTGGCGCTCCAGCTCATGAAGAACAGCCCGAAGTACTGACCGCTTTTGCCGCTCTGGGCAAACTGCATCGCCAGTACATTCAGCGGCGGCATGAACAACGCCTCGCCCAGCGTCCAGATCAGCGTCGAAAAACAGACAAAAGCCAACCCGGAACCGAACGGCAACATCCCCAGCCCACAGGCCAACAGCACACTGCCGACGAGCATTTGCCAACGCGCACCCCAGCGTTCGACCGAGTGCGATAGAGGTATCTGCAATGCAATCACCAACAGCGCATTGAGCCCGAACTGCCAGCCAATCGCTTCGGTGCTCAGGTGGTAGTAATCACGCAGATAATTGCCCAGCGTGCTGTAGACCGTGTCGAACGCGATGCCCAATACGGCCGTCGCCGCCAGCAACCAGAGGAACGGCTGGTCGCGATACGGCGAGCCGGCAGCGACATCCAGCGATTGCCCCTGTTTCAGAATCGGTCGACGCCACGTCGTGCGGACGAACCACAACAACGCCAGCATCGTCATCGCCGCACTGACGAAAAACACCCAACGAAAATCCGCCTGCGCCAACACCCCACCCGCCACCCCGGCGGCGGCCATGCCCAGATTACGCGCCACCCGACTCAGGGCCTGCGCCCGCGAACGCTGTGCGGCTTCGCAATATTCCATGATCAGCCGCTGATGCAGCGTACGAATCGCTCCGTCAATCACACCACTGAGCAACAACAAACCGGCCAGCCACACCACCTGCGTCACCAGCCCCAGCAGCATCAGCACCCACACCGAAACAAAAAACAGCGCCGCCGTCAGCCGCGCCGTGCGCACATGATCACTGAGCCAACCGCCGAGCATCGAACCCACCAGCAAACCCGCGCCATAAGCCGAAAGCAGCCAGCCGACGGTTTCAATCGCAAAACCCAACTCCTGACGCAGGTACAACGCCATGAACAGCTTGACCATGGCGCTGAGGCGATTGATGAACAACAGCGCTGCGAGGACCCAGGCCATTGGAGTGAAATAGCCGTTGGGGCGCAGGAGATGGGTCAGTCCTTTGAGCATGAAACGTCCGCTGTGGGCGAGGGTTCTTTGAACACTAAACCGGATCAACCGGAATGTCGCCAAGCGAAGGCCTGACGATTCAAAAGCAGAGCCGGGCTACGCTGCTGAAGCAAACTGCTTACAGAAAGTTCGGCATGCCTGACAGTTCCTCATTTTCAAGCAGCAGCAAAAAGCACCCTCACCCTAGCCCTCTCCCGGAGGGAGAGGGGACTGACCGTGGTGAATGTGAGAGCTACGCCGACCTGAAATGCCGAGCCGATCTCAAATGCCAAATCCAACCGAAATCGGCTCCCTCTCCAGGGGGAGAGGGCTGGGGTGAGGGGCGAATCCACCGAAAATCTCAAGCCATGCGACGCTTCTAACCACTCAACAATGAGCGTTAGCTCGCGTGCTCTTGATCTTGCCTAACCAGCGACATCGGAAGGCTGAGTGGAGGGATTGATCCGGGCGTGGGAGCGCAGCGACCGTCTGGCGCAGCCAGACACAGCGGACGTAGGTGCAGCGAAGCAAACCGTAGCCGCTGCGCCCGGATCGATCCCGGAGCGAAGGGACCCGAGCCTGCGAGGGCCGAACGCAGGAGCAAGCCTTTTTGGGTACTTTTTCGGCGCCTGGAAAAAGTGCCTCGCCGTAAGGGCGAAACCGCCAGCCGCAACACCCCAAAAAATGGATATGCCCCCAAAACAACCAGAACATGGTCGGCCCAGAGGCCGCCAATACCAAAACAAAAAAGCCCCCAAGGCCTACACCTCAGGGGCTTGCGAACAACAACTCAAAGCTTAATGATGCTCACGCGTCGCGCGGAATTTCACATCCGGCCAGCGCTCTTCCATCAACGCCAGATTCACCCGCGTCGGCGCCAGATAGGTCAAATGCCCACCGCCATCCAGTGCCAGGTTCTCCACCGCCTTGTTGGAAAACTCCTCAAGCTTCTTCTTGTCGCTGCACTCGATCCAGCGCGCCGAATACACCGTGATCGGCTCATACGAGCACTCGACCTTGTATTCCTCCTTCAACCGGCTCGCGACCACATCGAACTGCAGCACACCGACGGCGCCAAGAATGATGTCGTTGCTGCGCTCCGGGAAGAACACCTGCGTCGCGCCCTCTTCCGCCAACTGCTGCAAACCCTGACGCAGCTGCTTGGATTTCAGCGGATCACGCAGGCGCACACGACGGAACAGTTCCGGGGCGAAGTGCGGAATACCGGTGAAACCGAGGACTTCGCCTTCGCTGAAGGTATCGCCGATCTGGATCGTGCCGTGGTTGTGCAGACCGATGATGTCGCCGGCGTAGGCCTCTTCCAGCTGTTCACGCTCGGAGGAGAAGAACGTCAGGGCGTCGCCGATACGCACGTCCTTGCCGGTGCGCACATGCCGCATCTTCATGCCTTTTTCGTATTTGCCGGAGCAGATACGCATGAAGGCGATGCGGTCGCGGTGTTTCGGGTCCATGTTCGCCTGGATCTTGAAGATGAAGCCCGAGAACTTCTCTTCGACCGGCTCGACGGTACGCTCGTTGGCCACACGAGCCAGCGGACGCGGCGCCCAGTCAACGACAGCATCAAGCACATGGTCGACACCGAAGTTGCCCAGCGCAGTACCGAAGAACACCGGGGTCAGTTGACCGTCGAGGAATTCCTGCTGGTTGAATTCGTGGCAGGCGCCCTGCACCAGTTCCAGTTGTTCGATGAAACGCTCGTACTCGTCGCCCAGATGCGCGCGCGCCTCGTCGGAGTCGAGTTTCTGGATGATCTTGGTTTCGGTGCGTTCGTGACCGTGGCCCGGGGTGTAAACGATGATGTAGTCATCGGCCAGGTGGTACACGCCCTTGAAGTCGCGGTAGCAGCCGATCGGCCAGGTGATCGGCGCCGCCTTGATTTTCAGAACGGCTTCGATCTCGTCGAGCAGTTCGATCGGGTCGCGGATGTCGCGGTCGAGCTTGTTGATGAAGCTGACGATCGGCGTGTCACGCAGACGGCAGACGTCCATCAGCGCGATGGTCCGCGGCTCGACACCTTTACCGCCGTCGAGAACCATCAGCGCCGAGTCCACCGCGGTCAGGGTGCGGTAGGTGTCTTCGGAGAAGTCTTCGTGGCCCGGGGTGTCGAGCAGGTTGATCATGTGTTCGCGATAGGGGAACTGCATGACCGACGTGGTAATGGAAATACCCCGCTGCTTCTCCATCTCCATCCAGTCGGAGGTCGCATGGCGATCGGATTTACGGGATTTCACCGTACCGGCCACCGCAATCGCCTTGCCCATCAACAGGAGCTTCTCGGTGATCGTGGTTTTACCGGCATCGGGGTGGGAAATAATGGCGAAAGTGCGGCGTTTCGCGACTTCGGCGGCCTGTTGGGTCATGGGAAATCGCCTGGCGGTGATTCAAAAAAGGGCCGCGATTATAGCCCAACTCAGGACAATAACCGAACCGTTGAGCACATTAAGGGTGGCCAAATGCTGCCTCAGATGGGAACCTTTTAAAGCAAGGAGACGTCCATCCCCTGTTACGAATCTTCGTCAGGGGCTGAAAAATCAGCAAGTTAGCCTGACGAGGCTGCGCTCATGGCTCGCTTTCACGCCGCTTGGCCGGTGCTGGAAAACGGCTACTTTTCGCGAACGCTGACTTCGGCAGCCAGGAATGGCTTGCCACGCGGAGCAGCGCTCGCCGACTACAAAAAAAGGAGTCCGCCTGTGGCTATCCGCTATGGCAAAGGGCTGATGGGAGGTGCGGTGGTGATCGCGCTCCTGGCCCTGCTGGTCCACTGGATCGGCATCAACACGATCGAACATTACCGCGACGATTTGTTGTTTTACCTGCAAGCTCATCTGGTTCTCGTCCTCGCTTCCATGCTGGCCGCCCTCGTCGTGGGCATCCCCGCCGGTATCTTCCTCAGCCGCCCGAACATGGTCGGCCGCGCCGAACGCTTCATGCAGATCTTCAATATCGGCAACACCGTGCCACCGCTGGCCGTGCTCGCGATCGCGCTGGGCATCCTCGGCATCGGCAGCGGCCCGGCGATCTTCGCTTTGTTCCTCGCCTCCCTGTTGCCGATTGTGCGCAACACCTACGAAGGCCTGAAAAATGTTCAGGGCTCGCTCAAAGAAGCCGCCGTCGGCATCGGCATGACGCCGCGACAGGTGCTGTGGAAAGTCGAATTGCCCAACGCCGTGCCGATCATTGTCGGCGGCGTGCGCGTGGCGCTGGCGATCAACGTCGGCACCGCGCCGCTGGCCTTCCTGATCGGCGCCAACAGCCTTGGCAGCCTGATCTTCCCCGGCATCGCCCTGAACAATCAGCCGCAACTGCTGCTCGGCGCCGCGTGCACCGCGCTGCTGGCGTTGTTGCTCGATGGCGTGGTCACCCTTGCCAGCCGCCTCTGGCTGGAACGCGGTCTGCGCCCGTCTTAAGGCTTTGCAAGGAATATTTATGAAACGACTCAGCTTGATCCTAGGCTGCTTCCTGCTGTTCGCAGGAATCGCACAAGCCGCTGAAAAACCGGTGATTCGCCTCGGCGCCCGGGTCTTCACCGAGCAGACCCTGCTCGCCGAAATCACCGCGCAATACCTGCGCAGCAAAGGTTATGACGCGCAGATCACCGGCGGTCTGGGCAGCAACCTCGCCCGCAGTGCCCACGAAAGCGGACAGCTGGACCTGCTCTGGGAGTACACCGGCGTGTCGCTGGTGGCCTACAACCATGTCACCGAAAAACTCGATAGCGCGCAGTCCTACGCCCGGGTCAAGGAACTCGACGCAAAGAAAGGTCTGATCTGGCTGACGCCGTCGAAATTCAGCAACACCTACGCCCTCGCCCTGCCGAAAAAAATCGCTGAGCAATATCCGCAGATCGGCAACATCAGCCAGCTCAACGACGTGCTGCGCGCCGAAGCCAAGAGCAATCACCTGGTGGCGCTGGATACCGAGTTCGCCAACCGTTCCGACGGGCTCGACGGCATGGTCAAGCTCTACGACATGAACCTGACCCGCAAGAACATCCGCCAGATGGACGCCGGCCTCGTCTACACCGCGCTGCGCAACGGTCAGGTATTCGCCGGTCTGGTCTACACCACCGACGGCCGCCTCAATGCCTTCGGCCTGAAGTTGCTGGCCGACGACAAGCATTACTTCCCCGACTACACCGCAGCTCCCGTGGTGCGTCAGGCCACGCTGGATGCCAATCCGAAACTGGCCGAACAACTCAAGCCGCTGGCCGAACTGTTCGACGACGAAACCATGCGCCAGCTCAACGCGCGGGTCGACGTCAATCATGAAAGCCCGTCGTCCGTTGCCGCCGATTTCCTGCGCCAGCACCCACTGAATTAAGAGAGGAGAAGTCATGGAATTTCTGAACGCCTTTTCCCATCTCGACTGGCAGCAGGTGATGCACCTGACCTGGCAGCACATTACTTTGGTCGGCATCGCCGTGACCCTGGCGATCGTGATCGGCGTGCCGCTGGGCATTCTGATGACGCGCTTTCCGGCCCTCGCCGGCCCGTTGCAGGCCAGCGCCACAGTGTTGCTGACCGTGCCGTCGATCGCGCTGTTCGGCCTGTTGCTGCCGTTCTATTCGAAGTTCGGCCAGGGCCTCGGTCCGCTGCCAGCAATCACCGCAGTGTTCCTGTATTCACTGCTGCCGATCATGCGCAACACCTACCTCGCCCTCACCGGCGTCGAGCCGGGTATTCGTGAAGCCGCGCGCGGCATCGGCATGACCTTCGGCCAGCGCTTGCGCATGGTTGAACTGCCAATTGCGGTGCCGGTGATCCTCGCCGGCGTGCGCACCGCCGTGGTGATGAACATCGGCGTGATGACCATCGCCGCGACCATCGGCGCCGGCGGCCTCGGTGTGCTGATCCTCGCGTCCATCAGCCGCAGCGACATGTCGATGCTCATCGTCGGCGCGCTGCTGGTCAGTCTCCTGGCGATCTTCGCCGACCTGTTTCTCCAATGGCTGCAACGCTCGTTGACTCCAAAAGGACTTCTCAAATGATCGAACTTCAAAACCTCAGCAAGACCTTCCAAAGCAACGGCAAAGACATCAAAGCCGTGGACTCGGTAAGCCTGACCGTCAATGAAGGCGAGATCTGCGTGTTCCTCGGGCCATCGGGTTGCGGCAAAAGCACCACGCTGAAAATGATCAACCGCCTGATCAAACCGACCTCGGGCAAGATCCTGATCAACGGCGAAGACACCACCGATCTCGACGAAGTGACCCTGCGCCGCAACATCGGTTATGTGATTCAGCAGATCGGTCTGTTCCCCAACATGACCATCGAAGAGAACATCGTCGTGGTGCCGAAACTGCTCGGCTGGGACAAGCAGAAATGCCACGACCGCGCCCGCGAACTGATGAGCATGATCAAGCTCGAGCCCAAGCAGTATCTGCATCGCTATCCGCGTGAATTGTCCGGTGGCCAGCAGCAGCGCATCGGCGTGATCCGCGCACTGGCAGCCGACGCACCGCTGCTGCTGATGGACGAGCCGTTCGGCGCGGTCGACCCGATCAACCGCGAGATGATCCAGAACGAATTCTTCGAGATGCAGCGCGCGCTGAACAAGACCGTGATCATGGTCAGCCATGACATCGACGAGGCGATCAAGCTTGGCGACAAAATTGCGATCTTCCGCGCCGGCAAACTGCTGCAAATCGATCATCCGGACACCCTGCTCGCGCACCCGGCGGATGATTTCGTCAGCAACTTCGTCGGTCAGGACAGCACGCTCAAGCGTTTGCTGTTGGTGAAAGCCGAAGACGCGGCAGACAACGCGCCGTCGGTGAGTCCGGAAACGCCGGTGGCCGATGCGCTGGAATTGATGGACGAACACGACCGTCGCTACGTCGTGGTGACCTGCGCCGATAACAAGGCGCTGGGCTATGTCCGCCGTCGCGACCTGCATCGCCAGACCGGCACCTGCGCGCAGTTCCTGCGTGAGTTCAACGCCACCGCGGCGTACGACGAGCACTTGCGCATCCTGTTGTCGCGCATGTACGAGTTCAACCGCGCCTGGCTGCCGGTGATGGATGCCGAACGGGTGTTCCTCGGTGAGGTGACGCAAGAGTCGATTGCGGCGTACCTGAGTTCGGGCCGTTCGCGGGGGATGAAGACCAACATCGTCTCGCCAGCTGAGGCCGTGGTCGCCTGATTAATCGGTAAAACACAAATCCCTGTGGGAGCGAGCCTGCTCGCGAAAGCGCAATGTCAGTCGCTGCTATGTCGATTGTGAAATTGCCTTCGCGAGCAGGCTCGCTCCCACAGGATTTGCGTAATTTTTTCTTCATTCACGAGCCGGAAAAGAATCTCAACACCCGCTCCTCTGAATGGCCCTCGAACCTACTGTCTGAAACACCTAAAATCCCCCTCCCGCCCCTCCATCGCCGCTAACATCGCCGATGTTGCCGCCATCACACTTACCACTGACTTCGCCGCCAAAAGCCGCGAACGTGCAGGTATGTTTAACACTCGAAAAATTGCCGGGAACATCTTTCCGTCATCTCGGTCGGCTACAAGGAGTGATGAACGCGTCGCACGTCAGAAGCGTGCAAAAACGCGACATTTTTAGTTGATCTCAACCCCCTCACGCCCTAAAGTTCGCGCCGAACGTCCATGCTGGAAACGATCCATCCGGCTCAAGTACTGACGACGAGACAGCAAGGCCAAGGGATAGCTGCACATCCCTGGGCCTTTTTGCTTTCGGCGACATGCCTTGGGAAGTAGGCGAACCAAAGTGGGGATACGGAGGGCGTTCATTTGCACCCATTGATACTTTTTGTTTGCCAGTAGGAGTTCCCAGCATGTCGATCAAGGTCGAAGATTATTTCGCGCGCGCCACTTTTGACAAAATGAAGGCGTTCGCCGACAAACAGGAAACCCCGTTCGTGGTGATCGACACCGCGATGATCGCCCAGGCCTACGATGACCTGCGCGCCGGTTTCGAATTCGCCAAGGTCTACTACGCGGTCAAGGCCAACCCGGCGGTCGAGATCATCGACCTGCTCAAGGACAAAGGTTCGAGCTTCGACATCGCCTCGATCTACGAGCTGGACAAGGTCATGGACCGCGGCGTCAGCGCCGACCGCATCAGCTACGGCAACACCATCAAGAAATCCAAGGACATCCGCTACTTCTATGAGAAAGGCGTGCGTCTGTTTTCCACCGATTCCGAAGCCGACCTGCGCAACATCGCCAAGGCTGCGCCGGGTTCGAAAGTTTACGTGCGCATCCTGACCGAAGGCTCGACCACCGCTGACTGGCCGTTGTCGCGCAAGTTCGGCTGCCAGACCGACATGGCCATGGACCTGCTGATCCTCGCCCGTGACCTCGGCCTGGTGCCTTACGGCATCTCGTTCCACGTTGGTTCGCAACAGCGCGACATCAGCGTCTGGGACGCAGCGATCGCCAAGGTCAAAGTGATCTTCGAGCGCCTGAAAGAAGAAGACGGCATCCACCTCAAGCTGATCAACATGGGCGGTGGCTTCCCGGCCAACTACATCACCCGCACCAACAGCCTGGAAACCTACGCCGAAGAAATCATCCGTTTCCTCAAGGAAGACTTCGGTGATGACCTGCCGGAAATCATCCTTGAGCCGGGCCGTTCGCTGATCGCCAACGCCGGCATCCTGGTCAGCGAAGTGGTGCTGGTGGCGCGTAAATCCCGCACCGCCGTCGAGCGCTGGGTGTACACCGATGTGGGCAAGTTCTCCGGCCTGATCGAAACCATGGACGAGGCGATCAAGTTCCCGATCTGGACCGAGAAGAAAGGCGAGATGGAAGAAGTCGTGATCGCCGGCCCGACCTGTGACAGCGCCGACATCATGTACGAGAACTACAAGTACGGTCTGCCGCTGAACCTGGCGATTGGTGATCGTTTGTACTGGTTGTCGACCGGGGCCTATACCACCAGTTACAGCGCGGTTGAATTCAACGGGTTTCCGCCGTTGAAGTCGTATTACGTTTAAGAAGCAGCTGCAAGTTTCTAGCTGTTAGCTGCAAGTTAAAAAGCCCACGATGATGTGGGCTTTTTTGTGGGTGTTCGGATGGGAATCTTCGTTGTACTTGAAACCGAGGCCCCTCATCGGAACGCCGCCCGCCCAGCCCTCTCCCGAGGGAGAGGGAGCCGACCGCGGTGTAGGACGTCATTCACCGACCGGAAATACCGCGTCGATTATGGATTCGGCATAGCATTCTCAGGTCGGCGTACCTCCCAAGCATCCCCCAATCGGTCCCCTCTCCCCCTGGGAGAGGGCTAGGGTGAGGGCTTTGCGGTTTCAGCCGCGCTGCAATTCTGTGTACCGAGCCGAGTACCGAGCCGCCATCGCCTGAACCCTCGGATCTGCCGCATCAGCCAGCGTCTGACTCGCCACCCGCAGAAAATTCAGATTGCCGCCAACCAAGGCTTTCTCTAGCCAAGCGAGCGCCTCATCAATCCTGCCCTCCCCCGCCAACACCGCCGCATAACTGAACTGCCCTCGAAAATCCCCGCCCTCAGCCGAGCGCCGATACCAATCACGCGCCGCCGTAAGATCCGCCGGGCACACCTGCCCTTCTTCCAGATAGCGCCCCAGCAGATTCATCGATTTCGCATGGCCCAGTTCAGCCGCGCGCGAATACAGCGCCAGCGCCTGCAGATGATCAACCGCGACACCGCGCCCGGTGGCGAGCAAATTGGCGAGGTTGTACATCGCCCAATCCAGCCCGGCTTCTGCGGCGATCCGATAATGCTGCGCCGCGACCAACGCATCCGCCACACAACCCCAGCCATGCTCATGACAGCGCCCGAGCATGTTGCGCGCCATCAGATGCCCACGCTCGGCGGCAATACCGAACCAGCGCAGCGCCAGCGGTTGATCCTGAGCGATGCCTCGGCCATCGAGCAAGATCTGCCCGAGCAACGCCTGCGCTTCGACTTCGCCCTCACCTGCTGCCAGCAGAATCGCCTGTGCGGCACGGGCCGGGCTTTCTTCAAGCATCGCCGTCAACCCGGCCGCATCGAGGACTTCCTCGCGGCGCAACTGGAAACTCATACCTCGACCCAGCGGCGCAGCAAGTTGTGATAAGTGCCGGTGAGGCGGATCAGCGAAGGGTGGTCGGGAACATCATGCGTGAGTTGCTGAATCGCCCCGTCCATCTCGAACAGCAACGCACGCTGACTGTCTTCGCGCACCAGACTTTGCGTCCAGAAAAACGAGGCATAACGCGCGCCACGGGTGACGGCATTGACCTTGTGCAGACTGGTGCCGGGGTACAACACCATGTCGCCGGCCGGCAGTTTCACTTGTTGCGTGCCGTAGGTGTCTTGAATCTCCAGCTCGCCGCCGTCGTAATCCGCAGGCTCACTGAAAAACAACGTGGCCGACAAGTCGGTACGCACGCGCTCGATGCTGCCCTTGGGCTGGCGCACGGCGTTGTCGATGTGGAAATCGAAACTGCCGCCGGCCGTGTAGCAGTTGATCAACGGAGGAAAGACCTTGTGCGGCAGCGCGGCGGACATGAACAGTGGGTTTTTCCACAGCCGTTCGAGCATCGCCGCGCCGATTTCCTTGGCCAGCGGATGGCCTTCGGGCAGTTGCAGATTGTGCTTGGCCTTGGCCGATTGAAAGCCCGCAGTGATCTTGCCATCGGCCCAATCGGCCTGCTCCAGCGCCTGACGGATACGCTGCACCTCTTCTTTGGCGAACAGTCCGGGAATGTGCAGCAGCATGGCGATGTCACCTGATGGCAAAGAGGCGGCAATGGTATTGATTCTTATTGCCCGTGTAAAACGCCGGGACGAATGAACTGGTAAAAACCGTAAGGTTAAATTGTAAAGAATGTAAATTTGTCGCGAATAGTAATTTTTCGCAATTGATACAAATACCTGTTTACCCTATATTCCGCCGCCTCAAATCCTTGGGGAGGGGAATAAAAATGGCACGTCAACACGCACAATTACCGGTCAGTTCACCACGTCTGCTCGCCTCGGCAATCGGCGTGGCAATCACCGCCGGCTCCGCAGGCCAGATGGTGTTCGCCGCGGAAAAGACCGAGAGCAAAGCCTCTGGTAATGCCATCGCCCTGGACGCCACCGCCATCACTGCCGAAGCTCAGGACTCGACGTCCTATCAAGTCGAGAAGGCTTCCTCGCCCAAGTACACCGCGCCGCTGGTCGATACGCCGCGCTCGGTCACTGTCATTCCGCAACAGGTGCTCAAAGACACCGGCGCGCTGAACATGCAGGACGCGCTGCGCACCGTGCCGGGCATCACTTTTGGCGCCGGTGAAGGCGGCAACCCGCAGGGCGACCGTCCGTTCATCCGTGGTTTCGATGCGCAGGGCGACACCTACCTGGACGGCGTGCGCGACACCGGTTCGCAGAGCCGTGAAATCTTCGCCGTCGAGAACATCGAAGTCAGCAAGGGCCCCAACTCCGCCATCGGCGGTCGTGGCGCGGCCGGCGGCAGCATCAACCTGGTGAGCAAGAAAGCCCATCTTGGCAACTCGTTCGACGGCGGTTTCACCTACGGCTCCGACCAGACCCAGCGCTACACCCTCGACGGCAACTATCAGTTCAGCGACAGCGCTGCCGGCCGTCTGAACCTGATGAGCCACGAGAGCAACGTCGCCGGTCGCGACAAGGTCGATTACGACCGCTGGGGCATCGCACCGTCGCTGGCGTTTGGCCTGGGCACCGACACCCGCGTCAACCTCGATTACTACCATCTGGAAAGCAACGACACGCCGGATTCGGGCATCCCGTACACCATCCCAACCGGTGGTTCGGCCGCGCGCACCAAGTCCAATCCGGACAAGCCGTATGCCGGTGGCGATCACGACAATTTCTACGGTCTGGACCGCGATTTCCGCAAGGGCCGCACCGACACCGCGACGTTCGCCATCGAGCACGACCTGAACGACGCGCTGACCATCAAGAACACCCTGCGCCACGGCACCAGCATGCAGGATTACATCCTCACCCAGCCGGACGACAGCAAGGGCAACGTCAACAACGGCAGCGTCTGGCGTCGCGCCAATACACGGGTGAGCAACACCGAAACCACCACCAACCAGACCGACCTGTTCGGGACGTTCTACGTGGCCGGTTTCAAGAACAGCTTCTCCACCGGGGTCGAATACACCCGTGAGCAGAGCGAGAAATCCTCGTACAACGTCAACACCGACACTACGCCGCGCACCAGCGCCGTAACGACCAACTGCAACCCGGGGCTGATCGGCGCCGCCAGCGGTTACAACTGCACCTCGCTGTCGAATCCGAATCCGAACGATCCATGGAACGGTGCGATCTCGCGCAACTACGCCGGCACCGACACCCAGGCCGACACTTACGCGCTGTACGTGTTCGACACCCTGGAGCTGTCCGAGCAGTGGCTGGTGAACATGGGCCTGCGTTACGACCACTTCGACACCGACTACAAGACCTACAACGCAGCCGGTCGCACCACGTCCAAGGGCGATGACACCAGCGAGTTCGTGACCGGCCAGTTCGGCGTGGTCTACAAGCCGGCGGAAAACGGCAGCATCTACGCCTCCTACGCCACCTCCGCCACGCCGCCGGGCAACACCCTGGGCGAAGGCCAGGAAGGCAACCCGCTGGGCGGCACGCCGGATCGCAGCGGCAACCTGCTGAGCAGCGACATGGAGCCGGAAACCACCAAGAACTACGAGATCGGCACCAAGTGGGATCTGCTCAATGATCGCCTGTCGCTGACCGCTGACATCTTCCGCACCGAGAAAGAAAACGCTCGCGTGCAGGTCGACACTTCTTCCTACGAAAACGCTGGCAAGACCCGCGTACAAGGTTTCGAGCTATCGGCCAGCGGCAAGCTCACCGACAAGTGGCAGGTGTTCGCCGGTTACGCGTTCATGGACAGCGAACAGGTTGACGGCGGCCCGCTGGGTCGGGCCAACGACGGCAACGATCTGCCGAACACGCCGAAAAACAGCGCCAGCCTGTGGACCACTTACCAGGTCACGCCGAAGCTGACGATCGGCGGTGGCGCGTTCTATGTCGACGACGTCTACGGCAGTGTCGCCAACACCACGATGGTCGATTCCTATGTACGTTACGACGCGATGGCCGCCTACAAGCTGACCAAGAACGTCGACCTGCAACTCAACGTGCAGAACCTGACCGACGAAACCTATTACGACAAAGCCTTCTCGACCCACTTCGCCAACCAGGCGGCGGGCCGTACGGCGCTGTTGAGCACCAACTTCCACTTCTGACCGATGTGAAAACAGAGGCAAATGTGGGAGCGAGCCTGCTCGCGAAAGCGGTAACTCAGTCGGCATCATCGTCACTGACCCACCGCATTCGCGAGCAGGCTCGCTCCCACATGAGATATGCCGCAAGGCCTGGCCCCGTTCATTCAATTGAACGGGGCTTTTGCGTGTAACGAAAAACGCTTCACGACAACCCACGGCATAATGCGCGCCGTGATGACAACTTTCGAACGGACGGCGAGTGACGTGTTGAAGAAAACCCTGTTCCAGTTGCACTGGTTTTTTGGCATCACCGCGGGGCTGGTGCTGGCCTTGATGGGCATCACCGGGGCGGCCTATTCGTTTCAGGACGAGATCCTGCGGGCGCTGAATCCTTCCGTCCTGCAAGTGGAAAAACAGGTCGCCGGGGTACTGCCGCCGGTCGAACTGGTGGAGCGCATCGAAGGCGCGTCCGGCAAGAAAGTCGCCATGCTCTGGGTCGAAACCGACAGCGGCAACGCGGCGCGGGTGTACTTCACGCCGCCCAAAGGCCAGCGGCGCGGCGAAATGCGCTACTTCGACCCCTACACCGCCGAGTTCAAGGGCGATGCCGTCGGCCAGGATTTCTTCGGCCTGATGCTGCAACTGCACCGCTTCCTGGCGATGGGCGATACCGGGCGCAACATCACCGGCGCCTGCACCTTGATGCTGCTGTTTTTCTGCCTGTCCGGTTTGTACCTGCGCTGGCCACGGCAGTGGAACAGCTGGCGCGTGTGGCTGACGCTGGACTGGAAGAAAAAGGGTCGGGCGTTCAACTGGGATTTGCATTCGGTCGCCGGCACCTGGTGTTTGCTGGTCTATCTGCTGCTGGCGCTGACCGGGTTGTCGTGGTCCTACGAGTGGTACAACAAAGGCCTGACGCGCCTGCTGTCCGATGCACCGCAGAACGAGCGTGTGCGCGGCGGTCGTGGTCCGGCGCCCGAAGGTCCGGCACCGACTGCCGACTACGCAGCGATGTGGAGCAGCATCTACAGCGCCGCCGGCCCGGGCCTGTCCGCCTACAACATCCGCATGCCAGCGGTGGCCGGCCAACCGGCGACGGTGTTCTACCTGCTCGACAGCTCGCCGCATGATCGCGCGCTGAACCAGATCACCCTCGACCCGGCCACCGGCCTGGTCAAACGCGTCGACCGCTACGCCGACAAAAGCTTCAAGGCGCAACTGCTGACCAGCATTTACGCGCTGCACGTCGGCAGCTATTTCGGCCTCGTCGGGCGCATCATCGTGACCCTTGCGGCGGTGTGCATGCCGCTGTTCTTCATCACCGGATGGTTGCTGTACCTCGACCGCCGACGCAAGAAAAAGCAGATCAAGGACGCGCGCAAAGGCCTTGAGCAACCGGCCGGCGATGCCTCGGCGTGGCTGGTCGGTTTCGCCAGCCAGAGCGGTTTTGCCGAACAACTGGCCTGGCAGACCGCCGGGCAATTGCAAGCTGCCGGACTGCCAGTCAACGTGCAGCCGCTGGCCAACGTCAGCGAGCAGGATCTGCGCGATTCGAGCAATGCCCTGTTCGTCGTCAGTACCTTCGGCGACGGCGAAGCGCCGGACAGCGCGCGCGGTTTCGAGCGCAAGGTGCTGAGCCAGGCCGCGACCCTCGACAGCCTGAACTACGCGGTGCTGGGCCTCGGCGACCGCCAGTACGCACACTTCTGCGGCTTCGCCAAACGCCTGCATCAGTGGCTGGGCGAGCACGGCGGCAAGACCTTGTTCGCGCCAGTAGAAGTCGACAGCGGCGACCCGTACGCTCTGCGTCACTGGCAAACCCAACTCGGCCAGCTCACCGGGCAGGCACCGACCGAAACCTGGCAGGCCCCGAGCTACGCCAACTGGACGCTGCTGCGGCGTGAACTGATGAATCCCGACAGCAGCGGCGCGCCGGTTTATCTGCTCGGCCTCAAAGCGCCGGACACCAGCAGCTGGCTGGCCGGCGATCTGGTCGAAGTGCTGCCGCGCAATTGCCCGTGGGCCATCGAGCATTTCCTCGACGGCCTCGGCATTCGTGGCGAGACCACGGTGAACATCAACGGCCTCAGCGAGCCGCTGGAAGTGGCACTGGCCTCGCGCCAATTGCCGGAACACCGCGCACATCTGGTCGGCCTGCATGCGCAATCGCTGGTCGATGCCATGGTGCCGCTGGCCATGCGCGAATACTCGATCGCCTCGATCGCCGCCGACGGCGTGCTGGAACTGATCGTGCGTCAGGAACAGCATACCGACGGCACTCTCGGCATCGGTTCCGGCTGGCTGACCGAACACGCGCCAGTGGGCGGCAGCATCAGCCTGCGCGTGCGCCGCAACAGCGGTTTCCATCTGCCCAACGAGCCCGTGCCGATGATTCTGCTGGGCAACGGCACCGGTCTGGCCGGCTTGCGCAGCTTGCTCAAGGCACGGATTGCCGATGGTCAGCAACGCCAATGGCTGCTGTTTGGCGAGCGTAATCGTGAGCACGACTTCCTCTGCCGCGCTGAGCTGGAAGAGTGGCTGATCAACGGCGATCTGGCGCGCCTGGACCTGGCATTTTCCCGCGATCAGGCCGAGAAGGTTTACGTGCAGGATCGCTTGCGTGAATCGGCTGATGAGTTGAAGAAGTGGCTGGCGGAAGGTGCGGTGATTTATGTCTGCGGCAGCCTGCAGGGGATGGCCTCAGGCGTGGATCAGGTGCTCACCGATATCCTCGGCAGCGCCGAAGTCGAACGTCTGATCGAACAGGGCCGCTACCGCCGCGACGTTTACTGACGCCTGAGAGAAAAGCCCCTCACCCTAACCCTCTCCCAAAGGGAGAGGGACTGATTGGGGGATGCTTGAGATCGACGCCGACCTGAGTGTCCTTCACCGAATCCAGATGTAGCACGGCCAGGAACCGCATCAGAAGCCGAAACGATAATGCAGCTCCGTCCATAATCGCCTCGGTCTTGCAGGTCGATGCAGGACGCAAGACACCTCGGTCGGCCCCCTCTCCCTCTGGGAGAGGGCTGGGGTGAGGGTAAGCTTTTGATCTTCAAACCGGCTGCAACTTCTGCTCAAACACCGCCACCCCATCCAGATCCCGCAGCACCACACTCATCTCCCCGCTCTGCCCTTCAATATTCACCTCGCCAAAAAACTGAAACCCGGCAAACGGCGAGGTGTTCTGCGCGGCAGGGGCTTTCTCGAAGACCACTTGCGGTCCAAAGGTTTTATCCAACGGATTGGGCCCAAAACTCCCGGCATTCAACGGCCCGGCAACGAACTCCCAGAACGGTTCGAAATCCTGGAACGCCGCCCGGTCCGGGTGATAGTGGTGCGCGGCGCAGTAATGCACATCCGCCGTCAAAAACACGAAATTGCGCACTCGCTGTGCGCGCAGGAAGCCGAGTAATTCGGCGATCTCCAGCTCTCGCCCTTGCGCCGGGCCAGGGTCGCCATTGGCCACGGCTTCCCAGCGCGCAACACCTGGGCTGACCTCGCCGTCCGGCACACCGAGCCCAATGGGCATGTCGGCGGCGATGACTTTCCACTGCGCCTTCGAATCCTTGAGTTCGCGTTTGAGCCAGTCCAGTTGCTCACGCCCGAGAAACGGTTTCGCCGCACCCAGATTGTCGTCGTTGGCCTCGCGGTAACTGCGCATGTCCAGCACGAACACATCGAGCATCGGCCCATAGCTCAGCTTGCGATAAATCCGCCCGCCGCCATCGGCCGCCTGCAAGCGCATCGGCGCATATTCCAGCCACGCCTGCCGCGCACGGCCGACCAGGGTGTGGATATTTTTTTCCTGATAGCGCTCATCCAGCTGTTTGCCTGGCGACCAATTGTTGACCACCTCGTGATCGTCCCACTGCCAGATCTGCGGCACTTCGGCGTTGAAGCGGCGGATGTTTTCGTCCATCAGGTTGTAGCGGTAATTGCCGCGATAGTCGTCGAGGGTCTGCGCGACTTTGCTCTTGGCTTCGGTGGTGAGGTTGCGCCAGATGCGGCCGTCTTCGGTGGTCAGTTGTGCCGGCACCGGGCCGTCGGCGTAGATGGTGTCGCCGCTGTGGATGAAGAAGTCCGGCAGGCGCAGGCGCATGGCTTCGTAGATGCGCATGCCGCCAATGTCCGGGTTGATGCCGAAACCCTGGCCGACGGTGTCGCCGCTCCAGACGAAACGGATATCGCGCTTGGCCGTCGGCACGCTGCGCAGGTGGCCGAACCACGGTTCGCTGGCAACGCCGGTCTGGGCATCTTCGAAGTACACGCGATAGAAAATCGCCTGATCGGCGGGCAGCCCGGTCAGTTCGACGCGGGCGGTGAAATCGCTGCGGGCGTCGGCCAGTGGCGAGACGAATTTGCGCGGATTGCCGAACAGGCTGCGGGTGTCCCACTCGACCACCATGCGTGCCGGGCGATCGCTGCGGCTCCAGATCATCGCGCGGTCGCCGAGCAGGTCGCCCGATTGCACGCCATCGGTGAGTTGTGGACGATCCTTGACCGAAGCAATCACCGCCGGCGCCAGCCCCGGCAGCAACAGCCCGGCGCCGACCGCTTGCATCACCCGACGGCGCCCGAGGTTGAAATCGCTCATGGTGTTCTCCCTGCAAAAGGGAAAACTTAAGCATGGGTTCATGAACCCGGAATGACAACACAGGTCCCGGTGGGAGCGAGCCTGCTCGCGAAGGCGTCCTGCCAGCTACAACCTCGTCATCTGACGATCCGCTTTCGCGAGCAGGCTCGCTCCCACAGGTTTTTCGTGTCAGCTAAGCCTTGGCCGGCTCCAGCGCCAGTTCAACCACCTCAGGCCGCTTGAGCAGCGCATACAGCACCGCCGTCACCAGACTCCCGGCGACAATTGCCAGCAGATACAGCAGCGCATGATTGATCGCATTCGGGATCGCCAGCACAAACAAGCCACCGTGCGGCGCCATCAGCTTGCAGCCGAAATACATCGACAGCGCGCCCGTCAGTGCGCCGCCGGCGATGGCCGCCGGGATCACCCGCAACGGGTCTTTCGCGGCAAACGGGATTGCCCCTTCGGAGATAAAGCACAGGCCGAGCACGAAGGCCGCTTTGCCCGCCTCGCGTTCGCTCTGGGCGAACTTGCGCCGGGCAATGAACGTGGCGATGCCCAGACCGATCGGCGGCACCATGCCGGCGGCCATGGTCGCGGCCATCGGGGCGTAACTCTGCGAGGCCAGCAGCCCCACCGAAAACGCATATGCGGCTTTGTTGATCGGCCCGCCGAGGTCGACGCACATCATTGCGCCGAGCAGCACACCGAGCAGAATCGCGTTGGTGGTGCCCATGCTGTCGAGGAACTGCGTCAGCGCCGCGAGCATGCCGGCGACCGGTTTGCCAACCACGTAAATCATCACCAGCCCGGTGATCAGGCTGGCGAACAACGGGATGATCAGGATCGGTTTCAGCGCCTCCAGACTTTGCGGCAACGCGACATAACGGCTGATCGCTTTCGCCGCGTAACCGGCAATGAAACCGGCAATGATCCCGCCGATAAACCCGGCGCCCAACGTGCCCGCGAGCAAACCACCGATCATCCCCGGCGCCAGGCCTGGGCGGTCAGCAATCGAGTAGGCGATGTAGCCGGCCAGCAGCGGCACCATCAATTTGAACGCGGTCTCGCCGCCGATCTGCATCAGCGCCGCCGCCAGCGTGCCCTCTTCCTTGAACGCGGTAATGCCGAAGACGAACGACAGGGCGATCAGCAAACCGCCGGCCACGACCATCGGCAGCATGTACGAGACACCGGTCAGCAGGTGTTTGTAGACGCCGGTTTTCTCTGACTTGGCCGGGACGTTGCCCTCGCCCGCCGCGCTTTCGACTACCCCTTCGGCCAGGGCTTTTTTCAGCGTGGCTTCGGACTGCTTCAAGGCGATACCGGTGCCGCAGCGATAGATTTTCTTGCCAGCAAAACGCTTGGTGGCGACGTCGATGTCTGCCGCCAGCAGGACCACGTCAGCATAGGCAATCGCCGCTGCGCTCAGCGGGGTTTTCGCGCCCACCGAACCTTGGGTTTCGACCTGCAATTCGTAGCCCAGACGCTTGGCCGTCTGCTGCAACGCTTCGGCCGCCATGAAGGTGTGGGCGACGCCCGTCGGGCATGCGGTGATCGCCACAATGCGCGGCGCACGCGACGTGTCTGCCGCCGGTACTGCTTCGCTGGCGACATAGACCTCAGCCTCTTCAGCACCACGGCGCAGCACCGCTTCGACATCCTGCAACGCCTGCGCCGGGGCGATCTGGAACACCCGCTTGCCGACAAAACGACTCATGTCGATCGGGCCGGTAGTGACCAGCAAAACCCACTCCGCCGCTGCGATGGTCGCTGCCGACAACTCGCGCTCCGGGTGCGCCGGATCGACCACTTCGACGCTGGTGCTCCAGCCCTGACGCTGCGCTGCGGCATCGAGCAAACGTGCGCACAGCACACTGGTGACCATGCCGTTCGGGCAAGCCGTAACAATGGCTAACTTCATCACAAACCCTCTTATTGTTCTGTCAGGGGGCGCACGCGCACGCCCTGTTCGAGCTGCGCCAGTTGCGCGGCGTCGTTGATGCCGAAACCGATCTGGGTCACCGCCATCGCGGCAATCGCCGTGGCCGTGCGCAGGGTTTGTTCGGGCGTATCGGCACTGAGCAAACCGTGGAGCATGCCGGCCAGCAACGAGTCACCGGCACCGACGGTGCTGGCGACGCTGACCTTCGGCGGCGTCGCGTGCAGCGCCGAGCCGACGCTGAACCAGTTCACGCCGTCCGCGCCGTGGGAGATCACCACATGCTCGATACCTTGGGCGTGCAACTGTGCGGCGGCTTGCGCTTCGGCGACTTGGGAAACCACGTCACAGCCGAGCGCATGGGCCAGTTCTTCGGTATTCGGCTTGATCAGCCAAGGCCCGGCCTGCAGCGCCGCGCGCAAGGCTTCGCCGCTGGAGTCGAGGGCGACTTTCAGGCCGAGCGCATTGAGCTTTTCGATCAGCTCACGCAGCCACTGCGCCGAGACCCCGCGCGGCAAACTGCCGGCGACCACCACCGCGTCATGCCCCGGTGCGATCTGCAGCAGACGGTCGAGCAACGCTTGCTGCGCCGCTGCATCGACCACCGGCCCGGGACCGTTGATGTCAGTGATGCGGCCGTCCTGTTCGGCGATCTTGATGTTGCTGCGCGTCTCACCCGACACGCGGATGAACGCGTCGACAAAGCCGCGTTTGGCGAACAGGGTTTCGAACGCTTGCAGGTTGTCCGCGCCGAGAAAACCGCTGACCGTCAATTGATGGCCGAGGTCGGCAAGCACCTGCGCGACGTTCACGCCTTTGCCGGCAGCGTGGGTGTGCATTTCGTCGCTGCGATTGACCTGACCGGCCTCCAGCTGCGGCAACTCGACGGTGAGGTCGAGCGCCGGGTTGAGGGTCAGGGTGAGAATCTTGGCCATTACAGGGCCTCCACTAATGCGCGCACTTCGTTGGCGCTGCCCACGGCCAAGGCCTGTTGAGCGAGGGTTTGCGCCTGGGTCAGGCTGAGTTCGCGGATGCGCGCCTTGACTTCGGCGATGCTGCGGCCGGACACGCTCAGTTCATCGACACCGAGGCCGACCAGCACCGGCACCGCCAGCGGATCGGCCGCCAGTTCGCCGCAGACGCCGACCCATTTGCCATGGGCATGGGCTGCGCGCACGGTGATGTCGATCAGTTGCAGCACCGCCGGGTGCAAGCCGTCCGCCTGCGCCGACAGGGTCGGGTGACCACGGTCAATGGCCAGGGTGTATTGCGTCAGGTCGTTGGTGCCGACGCTGAAAAAGTCGACTTCCTTGGCCAGCACCGGCGCGAGCAACGCGGCGGACGGCACTTCGATCATGATCCCCAGTTGCAGATCGGCGACCGGGATTTCCTTACGCAGGCGTTCGGTCATGTCGCGGGCCTGGCGCCATTCTTCGACGCTGCCGACCATCGGGAACATGATCCGCAGCGGCCGGTTGTCGGCCGAACGCAGCAAAGCGCGCAGTTGCGCTTCCATGATCTGCGGACGCTGCAAGGTCAGGCGAATGCCGCGCACACCGAGGAACGGGTTTTCCTCTTTGGCGATGGGCCAATACGGCAGCGGTTTGTCGCCACCAACATCGAGCGTGCGCACTACCAGCGGGCGCCCGGCGAGGCCGTCGAGGACGCGGCGGTATTCGGCTTCTTGCGTCGCCTCGTCCGGCGCTTGCGGGTGGGCCATGAAAATCAGTTCGGTGCGCAGCAGGCCAATGCCTTCGGCGCCCTGCTCGACTGCGCTGGTCACACCGGCGCTTTCGCCAATGTTGGCGAACACTTCAACGGCGTGACCGTCGGTGGTGTGTGCCGGTTGATGGCGTTGTTCGGCGGCAATCTTCAGGCGTTGCTCACGGGTGTCGCGCTCTTCGGCGGCACGTTTGAGGGTCGCAGCATCGGCGTCGACATGCAGGCGCCCACGCTGGCCGTCGAGCAGTAACGGCGTGCCCGGCTCCAGCAGCAACACTGCGGCGCCTGCGCCAACCAGCGCCGGAATGCCAAGGGCACGCGCAACGATTGCGCTGTGCGCAGTGGCACCGCCGCGAGCGGTGAGAATCCCGGCGACGCGCACCGGATCCAGACGCGCAACGTCGGACGGGCCAACCTCGTCCATCACCAGAATGTATGGCTGCTCAGGCTCACTCGCAGTTTGCACGCCACACAACTGCGCCAGCACACGGCGACCAATGTCGCGCAGATCCGCCGCGCGCTCGGCGAGCAAGGCGTCCTGCAACGCTTCCTGCTGTTTGGCGGCGGCTTCGATCACCGCCATCCACGCCGCTTCGGCGCTCTCGCCTTGCTTGAGGCGGGTGTCGACTTCGTCGGTCAGATCCGGGTCGTCGAGCATTTCCTGGTGGGTGATGAAAATCTCGCGAATGGCTTTGGCCTGGCTGCGTTCGATCAGGCCCTGAATGTCTGTGCGCACGTCGCTCAGCGCTTGCGTCAGGCGCTCACGTTCGATGGCGGCGGACTCGCCGCGCAACGGGTAATCAATGTTCTGCTGAACCTGAACATGCGCCGGGCCGATGGCAATGCCCGGCGCTGCCGGAATCGCTTGCAGCAGGCTGCCAGAAGCCGGGGCGACCAGCACCTCGGCGATGTCGGCTATCACTTCACGCTGCTGACTGACGGCGGGCAGCGGCTCGACTTCTTCGCCGAGGCCTTCTTCGATAGCGGCGAGCAGTGCCGGCAAGGCATCGGCAGCGATGCTCGGCTCGGCGATCAGCTCGAGCACCTGACCGCGACGGGCGCCGAGGCTGAGCAGTTTGCTCAAACTTTTGACCGACACCGCGCTGTCCTGGCTGTCGACGATGCGCACACGGATTTCGCCGTCGAAACTCTTCGCCAGTTGCGCGAGGATTTTTGCCGGCCGCGCATGCAGACCGTGGGCGTTGGCCAGCGCAATACGTGCGCTCGGCCAGTCGGCAGGCAACTCACCGCCGAGCACTTCGAGGACTTTGCGGCTGCTGGTGGCACGGCCCAACTCGTGACCGCGACCTTCGATCAGCAACGCACACAAGCGCTCAAGCAACGCCTGATGCGCTTCGCCGAGGCTGGCCAGACAGAACAGGCCGCTGAGTGGCTGGCCGAGGTAGCGCATCGGTTTGTCCGGGGTGACGAACGCCAGGCCCGGGCGCTTCACGGTTTGCTCGCTGTGCAACCACCACAGACCATCGCCGAGCGGCAGCGCTTCGACCTGCTGCAACACGCCGGCAAAACCGTTGCTGACGCAATCGGCCTGACGCAACAGACGCGCGCCACGCCAGACCAGTTCTTCGAAATCGTCGGCAGAAACGCCGAGGCCGATCATTTGCGCATCCAGCGCCAGCTCCTGCGGCGCGCCTTGCAGCAACTTCAGCAGTGCTTCCGGCGAGCTGGCACGACGCAGGGCCTGGCCCAGATCGGTTTCGCCGAGGGCGCGGGTCAGCAGTTGCAAAAGGCGCAGGTGCTCGTCGGATTTGGCCGCGATGCCGATCGCCAGATAGACAATCTGCCCATCGCCCCAATCGACGCCCTCGGGAAACTGCATCAGGCGCACGCCGGTGGCGAACACTTGATCGCGGGTTTCCGGGGTGCCGTGCGGAATGGCAATACCTTGGCCGAGAAAGGTCGAGCCCTGGGCTTCCCGGGCCTGCAAGCCGGCGAGATAGCCATCGGCGACCAGGCCATCGGCAACCAGATGATCGGCCAAAATTTGCAGGGCGGCGGGTTTATCCACGGCCGTCTGGCCCATGGATATCTGCTCTATAGTGAGCTCGAGCATGCAATCTCCTTTTTGGCCCGATACAGGCCAGGTATTGTTTTGATGGTCACAGCTTAGGCGCTCGGCCGCGCTTTTTGAGCGACCGTTTTGGCGGTTTTACGGCAGAACCGGCCAAAGGCGTCTAAAACGTAGAAAATACGCTTGCTGAAACGTTTAATCTAGATTGATCGGCACGTTACTCGATAATGTCTCATCGTTGAAGTCCAACTTGTCGGAAGTGCGTAGGCAATAGGTCGACTGCCTGAATCGGGTAGGATTGGCGAAAATGTCGAGGCAAGCTCGAAAAAACAAGGAAATCCCGGGTTGAAACTCAGTGATATCGCGCGGTTGGCCGGCGTCTCCGTCACCACCGCCAGCTACGTCATCAACGGCAAGGCCGAACAGCAACGCATCAGCACAGCGACCGTCGAGCGCGTGCGCGCGGTGGTCGATTTGCACGGCTTTACCCCAAACCCGCAAGCGGCCGGCCTGCGCAGCCGGCATACGCGCACGCTGGGCTTTATTCTGCCGGATCTGGAAAACCCCAGTTACGCGCGAATCGCCAAGCTGCTCGAGCAAGGCGCGCGGGCTCGCGGTTATCAATTGCTGATCGCCAGTTCCGACGATGCGCCGGAGAGCGAGCGTCAGCTGCTGCAACTGTTCCGCGCGCGGCGTTGCGATGCGCTGATCGTTGCCAGTTGCCTGCCGGCCAGCGATGACAGCTATCGGCAGTTGCAGGCCAAAGGGCTGCCGATCATCGCCATCGACCGGGTCATGGAGCCGGAGCATTTCTGCTCGGTGATCAGTGACGACCGCGAAGCCAGCCTGCACCTGACCCAGAGCCTGCTCGACCCGCAGCCGAAGCAGATCGTGCTGCTCGGCGCGCGCCCGGAACTGAGCATCAGTCAGGAGCGTGCCGCCGGTTTCCGCCAGGCACTGAGTGACTTCAAAGGCGAAGTGCTGGTCGAACACGCCGAAGCCTTCAGCCGTGAATGCGGCCAGCAACTGATGGAAGAACTCCTGCAACGTCTGGGGCATTTGCCCGACGCGCTGATCACCACGTCCTACGTTTTGCTGCAGGGTGTATTCGATGCGCTGCACGACTTCCCGCTGAAATCGCGGCCGCTGCGTCTCGGCACCTTCGGCGACACGCAGTTGCTGGACTTCCTGCCGCTGCCGGTCAATGCCATGGCCCAGCAGCACCAGTTGATTGCCGACAAGGCGCTGGAACTGGCGCTCGCCGCCGTCGAACAATCGGAGTACGCCCCCGGCGTGCAAGCCATCGCGCGTACGTTCAAGCAGCGTATTCACCGGGACTGAACCGTGGAGCTGATCGACAGCCACACCCACCTGGATTTCCCCGACTTCGACGCCGATCGCTCGGCGTTGCTCGCCGAAAGCCGCGCCCTCGGCGTGCGGCGAATGGTGGTGCTCGGCGTGCATACTGGTAACTGGCAACGGGTGTGGGATCTGGTGCAGAGCGATGCCGATCTATACGCGGCGTTCGGTCTGCACCCGGTGTTTCTCGATCAGCATCAGCCCGCAGACTTGCAGACACTGGGCGACTGGCTGACGCGCCTGCACGGTCATCGACAGCTGTGCGCGGTGGGCGAGATCGGTCTGGACTACTTCGTCGAAACCCTCGACCGCGAGCGCCAGCAGACGCTGTTCGAGGCGCAACTGCAATTGGCCGCAGATTTCCAACTGCCGGCGCTGATCCACGTACGCCGCAGTCACGCGGCGGTGATCGCAACACTCAAACGCTTCAAGCTCAAACGCGCCGGAATCATCCACGCCTTCGCCGGCAGCCGCGAAGAAGCGCGCGAATACATCAAGCTCGGTTTCAAACTGGGGCTGGGCGGCGCACCGACCTGGCCGCAGGCATTGCGCATGCATCGGGTGCTGCCGGAGTTACCGCTGGAGTCGGTGGTGCTGGAAACCGACTCACCGGACATGGCGCCAGCGATGTATCCGGGCCAGCGCAACAGCCCGGCACATCTGCCGGCGATCTGTGCGGCGCTGGCTGAATTGATGCACATCTCAGCTGAACAACTGGCCGCCGCCAGCACCGCCAACTGCTGCGAAGTATTCGACTGGTAACACCGCAGTCCCCTGTGGGAGCGAGCCTGCTCGCGAAAGCAATCTGTCAGTGACATCGACTATGCCTGACCCACCGCCTTCGCGAGCAGGCTCGCTCCCACACTTTTGATCCGATGCCGGCCTTTCAGACACGAAACGCGCTGATCAGCTGTTTAAGCTCCACCACCTGTGCCGACAGCGCCCGGCTGGCATCTTCGGTCTGGTGTGCACCTTGCGCCGTGCGCTCGCCGGCGCGGTTGATTTCGACGATGTTCTGGTCGATGTCGTGGGCCACGGCGGTCTGCTGTTCAACTGCAGCGGCGATCTGCTGGTTCTGATCGACGATCATGCCCACCGCGCCGAGGATGTTTTCCAGCGCCTGCTGCACCTTGGCCGACTGGTCAACGGTGCCGTTGGCCATCTGATGGCTGATGCCCATGGCTTTCACCGCCGCGCCGACACCGCCGTGCAGCTTGGCGATCATCTGCTCGATTTCTTCGGTCGATTGCTGGGTGCGTTTGGCCAGCGTACGCACTTCGTCGGCGACTACGGCAAAACCACGCCCCTGCTCGCCGGCACGCGCGGCTTCGATCGCCGCGTTGAGTGCCAGCAGGTTGGTTTGTTCGGCGATGCTCTTGATCACTTCGAGCACACGGCTGATCGACTGACTGTCGCTGGCCAACTGATTGATGACCATGACCGACTGGTCGATTTCGCTGGCCAGCGCGGCAATGCTGCCCTGCTGCGACTCGACCAGACCGCGGCCGCTGACGGTCTCTTCATTGACGCTGTGGGCGCTGCTTACAGCGGCGGCGGCACTGCGCGCGACCTCCAGCGAGGTCGCCGACATCTGGTTCATCGCCGTCGCCACTTGCTCGATCTGCGTGCGCTGACCGGCAACCGCCTGATTGCTTTGCGCCGAGACATTTTCCACCTGCACGGCCTGACGTTCGACTTCAGCGACGGTCTGCCCGACACGCTCGATCAAGTCGTGAATCTTTTTCACGGTACCGTTGAACACCTCGCCCAGCTCGCCGAGTTCGTCGCGGCTGCTGGCCTTGAAGTTGACGGTCATGTCGCCAGCGGCGACGTTGTCCATCATCGCGCCGAGGCGTTTGAGGGTTGTGCGAGTCGAGGCGTAGAAGCCGCCGTAGAGATAGAAAATCAGCACAAACACCAGCGACAGCGCCACGGCCTGCAGGACCATGTGCGTGCGGTTTTCGCTCAGGCGCTGCTGTAATTGACGGTCGAGAAACTTCAGCGTGGCGTCATTGAGCTGGTAGGTCTTGTCGATCAGCCCGGTGACCTGGTCGTAAAACGCCTGCCACGGCGCATCGAGGGTATCAGCCATCACCACCTGCTCTTCGAACAGTTCGCTGGCCTGTTTCAACGACGCCTTGCTGCTTTCGGCCGGGGCGTTGAGGGACTCATGCGCAGCGCTGCTGGACGCGAGGGCGTCCTGTAGTTTCAAGGCATATTCGGCCTGAAGCTTTTCGATCTGCACCAGCAGTTCATCGAACCGGGTGCTCGACGCACTGTTGAGAAATCCCTGGCCCAGCGAGTAGGCACCCATCGCCCGACCTTCGCCGAGGGTTTGCGTGACGCTGGGCGTCACGAGCGTCACCAGTTCGCTGAGTTGACGAATGTCGCTCTGGTTGTCACGGCTCAACCCGGCCTGGCTGCTGATGATCTGGCTGAAAATCTGCGCGCTGGTGAGCAGTTTACCGATCAGCGCACTTTTGCTTTGCAACGATTTTTCCGCTTGTTGGGCTTTGAACGCGGCAATCATTTCATCGCGTTTGCCATCGAAGAGTTTGATCTGCTCGGGGTCGTCGGTCATCGCCGCCAGCCCTTGCAGACGCGTCAGCACGGCTTGTTCGAGCGTGGTGATCTGCGCTTCGACATTTCCCGCTTTGCCGGACTGGCCGAGGGTGACGTTGATCTGCACCAGATTGTTCAGGGTTTCCAGATCGCGGCGCAGGGTCAGGCTGCTGCCCAGCAGGTCGAGGCTTTGCAGCTCGACCCGGGTACCCTGGAGTTCGCGATAGGAATCACGCACCAGATAGAAATTGGTCACCAGCATCGGCACCAGAAACAGCACGCTGATCAGGCTGAACTTCATGCCGAAGCTCAAGCGGTTCATCAGCGAGACGGCGGGATAGAGCAAGCTCTTCACTGGAAGTCTCCCTTGGTTTTTCTTGTTTTTATTGGCAGGCGCGCAGCGACAGCAGATAGCCACTATCGGGCGCTATCTCTGTATAGCTCAAATCGAAGGGAGTTTTTGTAACTTAAGGTTAACGGCAGCGCTGCCGAGGGCGTTGCGCCCTCGGCACGTCGGGATCAGTGCACCAGCACGGTCCACAGGGCGAATCCGGCATACCACAGCACGGCTGCGCGCAGCAGCAGTTCCCACAGGCAGTCGAGGGTGTTGATGCCTTCCGGCCCGAGCGCCGGGGGCGGGATTTCTCCGGCCGCCAGGCCGACCCGGTTGATCAGTTGCGCCGCGCTGATGTTCCAGTTGAGCAATTCATGCAGCATCACCCGACTGACCGCGACGAAGTTGCCGACCAGCGCCAGACTCGCCGCCAGCAGACGTACCGGCAACCAGTCAAACGCATGGCGCAGTTGCGCGGCGCGCTCGACCAGCGCCGGGTTTTGCCCGTGCTCCTGAGCCAGCGCCAGCAAGCGATACGCCAGTGCCGCCACCGGCCCGAGGACGAAGTACCAGAAAATCACCGCGAAGAAACTCTGATAGGCCTGCCACAACAGGTGCGCCTGCACGCGTTCGAGCAACTGCTCGCCGCTGTCGGCGCAGATGTTCAGATCGCGCTTGGCCACATGCGCCGCCGCTTGCAGATCTTCGCGGCGCCAGGCATCGCGAAACGGCCCGAGACCGCCGAGCAGATCGCCACGCCCCAGGCTGTAAATCACCACCAGCAAATGCACCGGCAAGGCCAGCAAGCCATACGCCACCGGTTCCAGCACCAGCAGTAACAGCGCCAGCAGCGCCACCGGCAACAGCACCAGAATCGTCAGCACCAGCCACGGTTTGCCCGCCATGCGCTGGCTGCTTTCGAGCTTGTGCAGTTCGCGGATCCATCCGCCATCGCGTTGAACCCGATGGCGCAAGGCCGAAAACTTCTCGATCCACAGCGCCAGCAGTAACACCAGAAAACTCATTGTCCTTCCTCTTGTGCCAGGGCTGCGCGGTAACGCGCCCAGTCGAATGCCGGTCCCGGATCGGTCTTGCGCCCCGGAGCGATATCGCTGTGGCCACAGATACGCTGATCGGTGATCGCCGGAAAACGTTTCTGCAACTGCCGCGTCAACGCAGTCAACGCGCGATATTGTTCGTCGGTGAACGGCTGATCATCGGTGCCTTCGAGCTCAATGCCCACGGAAAAATCGTTACAGGTATCGCGGCCTTCGAACATCGAAACGCCGGCATGCCACGCCCGCTCCAGACAGGAGACAAACTGGGTGACCGTACCGTCACGTTCGATCAGAAAATGCGCCGAGACGCGCAAGTCGGCAATCCCTGCAAAATAGGGATGTTCGGTGACATCCAGACGATTCTGGAAAAACTCCTGGACCTTGCCGGTGGCGAACTGCGCCGGCGGCAGGCTGATGTTGTGGATGACCAGCAAGGAGATTTCGTCGCTCGGGCGTTCATTGAAGTTGGGCGATGGACAGACCTGCACCCCGTGACACCACCCGCTAGCGGGATCCAACTGCATACCGATTCCTTCAACGCCGACTGTGTTGGCGCCCAGTATGCCGTGATCGGCCACCGGCGCGCGATCACTTGCCGCGATTGAGTCGACGCAGATTGCCCAGCACCGACTCCAGCGCACGGTCAAACAGCAAGGTATTGTCCAGCGCGCGTGCCACACCGCGACGCAACTCCAGGGCCAGCGCGGTCTTGCTGCGCTCGAGTACTTTCATTCCGGTGCGATCGACAAAGACATATTTGCCGGTGGCATCGATGATCGCGGCGAGTTTGCAGCGCAGCGTGTGCTCATCGTCTTCAGTGAATGCCACCCAACTGCCCACGCGCAATTGCTCGACCTGGCGCAGACCGGGATCATCGTGGGGCAGGCGCACCGTCGGCAACGTGATGTCGCCCTCGTCGGCGGCAGGCAGCACAATCTTTTGTGAGACTTCGATCATCGGCGCGGCTTGATCGGCTTCAGCGGAACGCTCCAGCACACTGACGTGCAGCGCTTCGAGTTCGCTGAAAAACTCGCTGGTGGCAAACGGATCGAATGCTGAGCTGTTCAAGCCATCACGCAACGACTTGAGCAACCCCGGCACCAGCGCCAGCAGGCGCAGGCTGGATTCGGCGTCTTCGTGGCGCTGCACGCTCCAGATCAGTTGTTCCATGGTCTGCACGTCGGCCTGCCATTCGGCGGACTGATCGCCATGTTTCAGGCAGGTCAGCAGCAGGACTTTGCTCCAGGCGTTCTCGACAAACGTGACCACCGACGGCGGCAGGGTTTTGCCCAGCAACGCCTGATTCAACACCTGTTCGACCCGGCGCCGCGCCAGCTCGGTGCGGGCCCGGCCTTCTTCGGCATCGCGCAAACGCTGTTCCAGCAGTTCGCTGCGGCGGCGTTCGTCGCTGGTGAAGGCGAGAAAGTCAGCCAGCAGCTCGGAGAAAATCGCCGGGTCATCGACGAAATCGGTGAGCAAGCGCTGCACCACTTGTTCGATGCGCAGATACAGACTGTCGCGCGCGTCGCCATCGCAATCGCCCCAGCCCATCGCCGCCTCGGCGATTTCGTTGAGCAGGCGCCGCGCCGGGTGGGTGCCGCGGCTGAAGAAACTTTTGTCGAGCACCGCGACCTTGAGCATTGGAATCTGCAAACGGGCGATCAGTGCCTTGAGCGAATCCGGCACATTGCGGTCTTCGAGAATGCACTCGAAAACCATGGCAATCAGGTTGATCACGTCTTCGTCTGCATCGCCGACGATCCGCGACTTGCCACTTCTGACACTGACCCGGGTCAGCAATTGTTCGAGCTGGTTGCGCAGATCAAAATCATCCTGAGTCGCCAGCGCCGGCACGTAGTGCTGCAAATGCGAGAGCAGACGCAGCAAGTCGCGGGTGGAGATCGGTTGCGCCGCAGCACTCGGTTCCAGGGTTGGCGCGACCGTACCGCGCACCTGCACGAGCAACTGCTGCAACGCAGCGAAGACTTGCTGCACATCGTCATCGGCGGGCGGCGACTCTTCATGTTCGTCGCGCTCGACATGGGCAGCCGCACGATCCAGCGCACGCCGCGCCGGCGCGGGTTTCAGTTCCGGCAGCACGCCGGTGGCGAGCAGCAGTTGATTGGCTTCGGCGTACAGTTGCTCGGTGTCGGCCAGGACATAGCGCTCGAACAGCTTGAGCAGGATCAGCTTGACCTTGATCTCCACGCCCAGATTGCGACCGGCCTGCAGAAAGAATTCGCAGAGCAGCGCCGGGCCGAGCGGGTTGTGCTGGTCGTCGAGGGTCTTGCCGAGCAACGCGTTGAGCCGCGCCGTCAACTGATCGAGGGCAAAGCCGCCACGCTTGAGCACGCGACGGACCATGGTTTCAATGGCCACGCTGCGCTCCATGTCGTCGGTGCGCGGCGCCGCCTCGTCGAAAAGCAGCGTGCGCGGCAAGGCATTTTGGGTGGGGTCGTATTGAGTCAGGCCGACGAAGGCTTCGAAAAACTGCTCAAGAAAGCCGCGTTCGATGTGTTTGCGCTTGAGGCGCAGGTCACGCATCGCTTCGAAAAAGATGTTCTGCTCGACATCGTTGCGCGCCCGGTCGGCCATTTCGAACAGGGTATCGTCGGCATTATCGAACAGCTCCTGCAAGCCGTGGCGCAATTGCTGCGCGGCCTTGTCGCGGACCTGAAGCAGAATCACCGGCAGGCGGGCGAGCGGCGAGTGATTCGCCTGATCGATAGCAGCCTTGTGCAAAGGCACTACTTTTCCGTCGCTGTGCATCCAAGCCTCCTGAAACGGTGATTCGTTCGATCAAGCAACCCCGATCCCCTGTGGGAGCGAGCCTGCTCGCGATGGCGGTGTGTCGGCCGCATCAATGTCACGGAAAAAATGCATTCGCGAGCAGGCTTGCTCCCACAGGCTCGATCAGCACGTCAATGCTATGACGTCAAATGCAAGGCGGATTATCTTTCATAACGTGTCACCCGCGCCAGAGCCGTCAGGGTTTCCCCTAGTAGCGCCCCTTCAATGACCACGATATCGCCGGTTTGCTCAAAGAAAATCGACCGGCTGCAGGCCGGCACGTCTGTTCTCACCTTGGGTTGGCTCGCACCCTGCCCCTATAATCGGGCCACTTTGTTTGTGGAGCCCGTTATGCCGAATCTACGTCTCGCCGATCTGACCGCCGAAATCGAAGCCAACGTGCGCCGTGCGTTGCTCGAAGACGTCGGCAGCGGCGACATCACCGCACAACTGATCCCGGCCGAACGTCTGGCCAAAGCCACCATCATCACCCGTGACGATGCCGTCATCTGCGGCACGGCGTGGGTCGATGCGGTGTTCCGTCAGCTTGATCCGCGCGTAGCGGTGCATTGGCAAGTGATCGATGGCGAACGGGTCAAACCCAATCAGCCACTGTTCCATCTGGAAGGCCCGGCGCGTTCGCTGCTGACCGGTGAACGCAGCGCGCTGAATTTTCTCCAGCTGCTCTCCGGCGTCGCCACGCGCGCGCAGTACCTGGCCGACTTCGTCGGGCAAACCGAGGTCAAGCTGCTCGACACGCGCAAAACCCTGCCGGGTCTGCGTCTGGCGCAGAAATACGCCGTGACCTGCGGCGGCTGCCATAACCATCGCATCGGCCTCTATGACGCATTCCTGATCAAGGAAAACCACATTGCTGCCAGCGGTGGCATCACCGAAGCCGTCGCCGCCGCACACAAGATCGCCCCGGGCAAACCGGTCGAGATCGAAGTGGAAAGTCTGCAGGAATTGAAGGAGGCACTGGACGCCGGTGCCGACATCATCATGCTCGATGAGCTGAGCCTGGACGACATGCGCGAAGCCGTGCGCCTGAACGGCGGCAAGGCAAAACTGGAAGCCAGCGGCGGCATCAACGAAAGCACGCTGCTGCCGATCGCCGAAACCGGGGTGGATTACATCTCGATTGGTGCAATGACCAAGGATGTCAAAGCGGTGGACCTGTCGATGCGCCTCAGCCTCTAACAGCAGCGGCAAGTTTCAAGCTACAAGCTGCAAGCCACAACGCTTTTGCTTTGACTTGTAGCTTGCCGCTTGAAACTTGTAGCTGCTTTTAGACGACGAGATTGTTCATCTCGCAGTACTCATCCCATTCGACACCCAATACTTCAGCCGCCTCTTTGTGCAGCACGAGGCGTTGGGCCTCGAACTCCTCCGGCGAGCTGGTGTACTTGAGCGTCAACTCCCACGGCTGCAAGCCCTGAGCCTCGGCTTCGTCTTCAAAGGCCCACTGAATCTGGTCTTTCTGATCATCGGGACTCAAGTCCTTGATCTCTTCCTTCAGATCGGGCACGTCCAGAAGGTATTTTTCCAGCGCTTGTTCGTGACGCTGCTCTTGAGTTAATTCAGTCATGGCGTTCTCGTTGATCTTAAGAATGGAGGATGGATCTGGATCATCAAGGATCTCTCTGACGCGGCGTGGCCGGCCTTCGGAACCATTCGGGATCATCTGAAAACTGCTAAGCGATGCTCATGCAGGCACCGAATATAGGACGTTTGCATGACGAATTACACGGCTCTTTACATCTCTCGCACAAAAAGCTGACTTGCGGAACATAAATGCCGATTTCAAGTCATAGCGATGTGCCACATCGGCACTCACTTCGCTGTTCACAAGGAAAACCAGTGATGCGCAGCTTCTCGAAAATCTCCGCTGTTGTCTCCACTACCGCTTTGATTGCTGCCCTGACCCTGCCCGCCAGTGCGATGGCCATTGAGCTGAGCAATAGCAGTCCTTCCTACAATGACAAGGTTTCACTGATTCACAACGATTACGGCAAGACCGTCGTGATTGAAAGCGATGTGAGCATCGATGAGTTGCGCAAGATGCGCGATACCCTCAACGATCAATCGCGGCAGATCGAAGAGCTCAAGCGAAGCGGCGGTTCCAGCTCAAACTCCAGCAGCAGAGAGTTGGACGAACTGAAGAACAAGGTCAAGGAACAGGACCGTGAACTGGAAACCCTCGGCCGCCAGGTTGAAGACCTCAAACGCAACAGCGGCTCCAGTTCCAATTCCAGCAGCAGCGAGATTTCGAATTTGAAGCAGAAGGTCAACGACCAGGATCGGGCCATGGATCAGCTCAAACGTACCGTCGAGGATCTGAGCCGCAAGGTGAAATAAGCGAGGGATGGTGCCCGAGACAGGAATCGAACCTGCGACCTTCGCGTTACGAGTGCGCTGCTCTACCGGCTGAGCTACACGGGCGGTGGGCTAAAACTAGCACCGCTGTTGTGGTCCGGCAACTTCGCAGAATGTCCGGGTATTTCGCGGGCAAAAAAATGCCCCGCCGTTTTCACGGCGGGGCATTTTCATTGCGCTAAGGCTGGCGGGTAATTAAACGCCCGAAGCCTTGGCAGCTGCCACGTCTTTGATGGACAGCTTGATACGACCGCGGTTGTCCACGTCCAGTACCAGCACTTCCACTTCCTGACCTTCTTTCAGGATGTCGGTGACTTTCTCTACGCGAGCGTCGCTCAGCATCGAGATGTGCACCAGACCGTCCTTGCCCGGCAGGATGTTGACGAACGCGCCGAAGTCGACGATGCGCTCAACCTTGCCGACGTAGATCTTGCCGATCTCGGCTTCAGCGGTGATGCCCAGAACGCGCTGACGCGCAGCTTCTGCAGCTTCCTTGGTTTCGCCGAAGATCTTGATCGAACCGTCGTCTTCGATGTCGATCGAAGCCTTGGTTTCTTCGCAGATCGCACGGATGGTCGCGCCACCTTTACCGATAACGTCACGGATCTTGTCGGTGTCGATCTTCATCGCGATCATGGTCGGTGCGTTGGCCGACAGTTCGGTACGCGACTGGCCAATGATCTGGTTCATCTGACCGAGGATGTTCAGGCGCGCTTCCAGGGCCTGGCCCAGAGCGATCTCCATGATCTCTTCGGTGATGCCTTTGATCTTGATGTCCATCTGCAGCGCAGTAACACCTTTGGCGGTACCGGCTACCTTGAAGTCCATGTCGCCGAGGTGATCTTCGTCACCGAGGATGTCGGTCAGGACGGCGAATTTCTCGCCTTCTTTAACCAGACCCATGGCGATACCGGCAACCGGCGCCTTCATCGGTACACCGGCGTCCATCAGGGCCAGGGAAGCGCCGCAAACGGAAGCCATCGAGCTCGAACCGTTGGACTCGGTGATTTCCGACACCACACGGATGGTGTACGGGAACACGTCAGCGGCTGGCAGCATGGCCGAAACCGAACGACGGGCCAGACGGCCGTGACCGATTTCGCGACGACCGGCGCCACCCATGCGACCACACTCGCCTACCGAGAACGGCGGGAAGTTGTAGTGCAGCATGAACGGGTCTTTTTTCTCGCCTTCCAGGGTGTCCAGCAGCTGTGCATCACGGGCGGTGCCCAGTGTTGCAACAACCAGCGCCTGGGTTTCGCCACGGGTGAACAGTGCCGAACCGTGGGTCTTCGGCAGAACGCCAACTTCGATGTTCAGCGGACGTACGGTGCGGGTGTCGCGGCCGTCGATACGTGGCTTGCCGTTGACGATGTTTTCGCGAACGGTGCGGTATTCGATTTCGCCGAACGCCGCTTTGACTTCAGCAGCAGAAGGCTGGCCTTCTTCGCCGGACAGCTTGGCAACCACTTGGTCCTTCAGCTCGCCCAGGCGAGCGTAACGGTCGGCCTTGATGGTGATGGTGTAAGCCTGGGAGATCGCCTCGCCGAACTCGGCACGGATAGCGCCCAGCAGTTCGGTGGCTTCAGGCTGTGGAGCCCAGTTCCAGGTTGGCTTGGCAGCTTCAGCGGCCAGTTCCTTAACGGCGTTGATCACCACCTGGAACTCGTCGTGGGCAAACAGTACCGCGCCCAGCATCTGGTCTTCGGTCAGCTCTTTGGCTTCCGATTCAACCATCAGCACGGCGTCGGAAGTACCGGCAACGACCATGTCCAGGCTCGAAGCGGCTTGCTGCTCGTAAGTCGGGTTCAGCAGGTAGCCGGTGCTTTCGTGGAAAGCTACACGCGCGGCGCCGATCGGGCCGTCGAACGGGATACCCGAGATAGCCAGGGCAGCCGAGGTACCGATCATCGCAGCGATGTCCGGATCGGTCTTTTTGCTGGTGGAAACGACGGTGCAGACAACCTGCACTTCGTTCATGAAGCCTTCAGGAAACAGCGGACGGATCGGACGGTCGATCAGTCGGGAAGTCAGGGTTTCTTTCTCGGAAGGACGGCCTTCACGCTTGAAGAAACCGCCAGGGATCTTGCCGGCAGCGTAAGTCTTTTCCTGGTAGTGAACGGACAGAGGGAAAAAGCCCTTGCCCGGATCGGCTTGCTTGGCACCGACAACGGTCACCAATACGCTGACGTCGTCGTCAACGGTGACCAGCACTGCGCCGGAGGCCTGACGGGCGATACGGCCAGTCTCGAGGGTAACGGTCGACTGACCGAACTGGAATTTTTTGATTACCGGGTTCACGGTGTCCTACCTTCTTTGTGGCTCTTGGGGAAAACGGTTTCTTGCGAAATTCTTGGGCAATCTCGGGAATCGGCCCGATGTGGATTGTCCGGGTGCTACAGGTAAAGCCATGGTGCAGATAAAACTTGAGGCTGGGAGCCTGCAAGGCGCCAGCGGCGAACCGCTGACGACTTGCAGACAACCAACCTCATAGCGCAATCGCTGATTAGCGACGCAGACCCAGGCGAGCGATCAGAGCGGCGTACCGGCTCACGTCCTTGCCTTTCAGGTAGTCCAGCAGCTTGCGACGCTGGTTTACCATGCGGATCAGACCACGACGGGAGTGGTGATCTTTACCGTTGGCCTTGAAGTGACCTTGCAGTTTGTTGATGTTGGCGGTCAGCAGTGCAACTTGCACTTCTGGCGAACCAGTGTCACCAACAGCTTGCTGGTAGTCAGCAACGATTTGAGCTTTTTCTTGAACGTCGAGAGCCATGAGGCAATCCTTCCTTATCAGGAAACTGTTTCAAAAAAACAGTTTCAACAGGCCAGGGACAAATCCCTGTATCTATAAATGAGTCGTGACCGTGCCTGTTGACAGCCACACTCGCCGACCTGCTGTGAAACAGGCCGGTTCCGGTCATTCCGACCGAATCAAGCGACGCGGCGCAATGCGCCCGTCTTCGCTCACTTCACCGATGCCGATGAAGCGACCATTGTGATCCTGTACCCGTACCATGCCGAACTTCGGAGCATCCGGGGCACGTACCGGCTGGCCGTTGAGCCAGTAGAACGCGCTCGCTTCCGAGAAGTGCAGCAACGGCCAATCCTGCAGGCCGCTGTCCGAGGGCATCAGAAAGCGATCAACCGCTTCGTTGCCGCCTTCGGCATGTACCGCTTCCAGCTCTTCGAGGGTCACCGTCTGCGCGAGGGTGAAAGGCCCGGCCTGGGTCCGGCGCAATTCTGCGACGTACGCACCACAACCGAGTTGCTCGCCGATATCCTCCACCAGGGTGCGGATATAGGTGCCCTTGCTGCAGTCCACCGCAAGACGCGCAGTATCGCCTTCGAAGGCCAGCAATTCCAAGCGCGCAATAGTAACAGAACGCGGTTCGCGCTCCACTACTTCGCCTGCACGGGCCAGCTTGTACAGCGGCTGGCCATCACGCTTGAGCGCGGAGTACATCGGCGGTATCTGACTGATTTGACCGCGAAATTTCGGCAAAACCGCTTCGACATCGACGCGACCAACGGTCACCGGACGCTCCTGCAAAACTTCACCTTCGGCATCGGCCGTGGTGGTGGTCTTGCCCAGTTGCGCCAGGGTTTCGTAACCCTTGTCGGAATCGAGCAGGTACTGCGAGAACTTGGTGGCCTCGCCAAAGCACAACGGCAGCACGCCGGTGGCCAGCGGGTCGAGACTGCCGGTGTGACCGGCCTTCTCGGCATTGAGCAGCCAGCGCACCTTCTGCAACGCGGCGTTGGAGGTGAACCCCAGCGGCTTGTCGAGCAGGATGATGCCGCTGACGTTACGACGGATACGTTTGACCTGAGCCACCGAGTTACTCCTTGGTGTCTTCAGGTGCAGGCGCCGCCACGTGCTGATTGTCTTCAGCCACGGCGCGCTCGATCAGCGCCGACAAATGCGCGCCACGCACGACGGATTCGTCGTAGTGGAAGTGCAATTGCGGCACGCTGCGCAGCTTCATTTCACGGGCCAGCTGCATGCGCAGGAAGCCTGCGGCGGCATTGAGCACCTTGATGCTTTGCGCGATATCTTCGGCGTTGTCCTGGCCCATCACGGTGATGAAGATCTTCGCGTGACCGACGTCACGGGAGACTTCCACTGCGGTGATGGTGACCAGACCCACGCGCGGGTCTTTGACTTCACGACGGATCAGTTGTGCCAGCTCGCGCTGCATCTGATCGCCGATACGTTGGGTACGGCTGTATTCTTTTGCCATGATTTGTTACCTGTTACTGCCCAGCGGTGAAACCCGCAAGGTCTGAAAGCGGCAAACGCCCGGCCTGACAAATGCCAGACCGGGCGTTGCGTTTAGAGTCCGGACGCTGCACCGCGCATTGGCATGCTACGGCGCATCGTGGCCCTTGAAGTGCGCGAGTCAGAGGCTGCGAGCAACCTGAACCTTCTCGAAGACTTCGATCTTGTCGCCGACTTTGACGTCGTTGTAGCTCTTCACGCCGATACCGCATTCCATGCCGGCACGTACTTCGGAAGCGTCATCCTTGAAGCGGCGCAGGGATTCCAGCTCGCCTTCGAAGATAACGATGTCTTCACGCAGTACACGGATCGGACGGTTACGGTGCACAACACCTTCGATCACCATGCAGCCGGCGATCGCGCCAAACTTCGGCGAACGGAACACATCACGCACTTCGGCCACACCCAGGATGTTCTCGCGAACATCGCTGCCGAGCATGCCGGTCAGGGCTTTCTTGACGTCTTCGATGATGTCGTAGATCACGTTGTAGTAACGCATGTCCAGACCTTCCTGCTCGACGATCTTCCGTGCGCCAGCATCGGCACGCACGTTGAAGCCGAACAGTACAGCGTTGGAAGCCAGTGCCAGGTTGGCATCGGATTCGGTGATACCACCGACGCCGCCGCCGACTACGCGCACTTGAACTTCGTCGTTGCCCAGGCCATTCAAGGCACCGTTCAACGCTTCCAGCGAACCACGGACGTCGGATTTGAGGACGATGTTGAGCGTCTTCTTCTCGGCCTGACCCATGTTTTCGAAGATGTTTTCCAGCTTGCCGGCGTGAGCGCGAGCCAGTTTGACTTCGCGGAACTTGCCTTGACGGAACAGAGCCACTTCACGGGCTTTCTTCTCGTCGGCAACCACGCTCATCTCGTCGCCAGCGTCCGGGGTACCGTCCAGGCCGAGAATCTCGACAGGGATGGAAGGACCGGCTTCCTTGATCGGCTTGCCGTTCTCGTCGAGCATGGCACGCACACGGCCGTAGTTCGAACCAACCAGAACCATGTCGCCTTGACGCAGGGTACCGTCCTGAACAAGCACGGTGGCTACCGGGCCACGACCTTTGTCGAGACGCGATTCAACCACCACACCACGACCAGGAGCCGATGGAGTCGCTTTCAGTTCGAGCACTTCGGCTTGCAGCAGAACGGCTTCAAGCAGCTCGTCTACGCCAGTACCCATTTTTGCCGATACTGGAACGAATGGAGTGTCGCCACCCCAGTCTTCGGACGTCACGCCGTGAACCGACAGCTCGCTGCGGATGCGATCGAGATCGGCGCCCGGCTTGTCGATCTTGTTCACTGCAACCACCAGAGGCACGCCAGCTGCCTGAGCATGCTGGACCGCTTCGATGGTTTGCGGCATCACGCCGTCGTCGGCTGCAACCACGAGGATCACGATGTCGGTCGCCTTGGCACCACGGGCACGCATTGCGGTAAACGCAGCGTGACCCGGGGTGTCGAGGAAGGTGACCATGCCGCGATCAGTCTCAACGTGGTACGCACCGATGTGCTGGGTAATACCGCCGGCTTCGCCAGCAGCTACCTTGGCACGACGGATGTAGTCGAGCAGGGACGTTTTACCGTGGTCAACGTGGCCCATTACGGTCACGACAGGTGCACGGGAGAACGACTCACCTTCAAACTTCAGGGACTCGGCCAAAGAATCTTCCAGGGCGGTGTCGCTGACCAGGGTCACTTTGTGGCCCAGTTCTTCGGCTACCAGTTGAGCAGTTTCCTGATCAAGCACCTGGTTGATGGTCGCTGGAGTACCCAGTTTGAACATGAACTTGATGATTTCAGCCGCTTTGACCGACATCTGATTGGCCAGATCGCCAACCGTGATGGTCTCGCCGATCTGCACATCACGCACGACAGGGCCGGTAGGGCTCTGGAAACCGTGGGCGTTGCGCTTCTTCAGCTTGGCCTTGCCGCGACCACCACGACGGAAGCCATCGCTTTCTTCGTCGGTAGTGCGTGGCGCCACGCGTGGAGCCGGGGCTTTTTCCTTGACCGATGCGCGATGCGGAGCGTTTTTACGCTCGCCATCACCACCACCGCTGCGACGATTGTTGTCGTCGGCACGCGGTTTGTCCGGACGGCGCTGTTCGTTCTGCTTGTTGCGAACGTCAGCAGACGGCGCTGGAGCAGCAGCCACCGGCGCGCTTTCACGCACAGGCTCGGCCACTGCAGCCGGTGCCGCAACGGCGTCGCTGGCAGCGGTTTGCGCAGCAGCAGGCTGGCGACGCGCTTCTTCTTCGGCGCGCTGCTTGGCTTCTTCTTCAGCCTTCTGACGGGCAGCATTTTCTACTGCGCGACGCTCATCCAGTTCACGCTTGCGCTCGGCTTCGATTTCTTCCGGGCTGCGCTGTACGAAAACTTTCTTCTTGCGAACTTCTACGCTGATGCTCTTGCTACCAGCCACCCGCAGGGTGCTGGTGGTTTTACGCTGCAGCGTGATCTTGCGTGGTTCTTCCACTTTCGCCTTGTGGCTGCTTTTCAAGTGAGTCAGCAAAGACTGCTTCTCACTGTCAGTCACATTTTCGTCGGCGGCGGTGTGCGGCAGACCTGCCTCACGCATCTGCTGCAACAGGCGCTCTACCGGTGTTTTGACCTCATCGGCCAGTTGTTTCACCGTGACTTGCGTCATGCACTTCTCTCCTCAGGCCGCGCCTAATTACTCGAACCAGTGGGCTCGGGCGGCCATGATCAACTTGCCGGCACGATCATCGTCAATGCCGTCGATGTCGAGCAGGTCGTCAATAGACTGCTCGGCCAGGTCTTCGCGGGTAATTACGCCGCGCACCGCCAGTTCCATCGCCAAATCCTTGTCCATACCCTCAAGCGAGAGCAGGTCTTCGGCCGGATGGGCGTCTGCCAGCTTTTCCTCAGTAGCGATGGCTTTGGTCAACAAGCGATCCTTGGCACGAGCGCGAAGCTCGTCGACGATATCCTCGTCGAAGCCGTCGATGTTGAGCATCTCCTCCACCGGTACGTAGGCAATCTCTTCCAGGCTGGTGAAGCCTTCGTCAACCAGCACCTGTGCCAGCTCTTCGTCGACTTCCAGCTCGTCGATGAAGTTGCGCAGGATGTCGCCGGTTTCCGCTTGCTGCTTGGCCTGGATGTCCGATTCGGTCATCACGTTCAGGGTCCAGCCAGTCAACTGGCTGGCCAGACGCACGTTCTGACCACCGCGACCAATGGCCTGAGCCAGGTTATCTGCGCCAACGGCGATGTCCATGGCATGGGCATCCTCGTCGACAATAATTGCCGCAACCTCGGCCGGGGACATGGCGTTGATCACGAACTGGGCCGGGTTATCGTCCCACAGCACGATGTCGACACGCTCGCCGCCCAACTCGCCCGACACTGCCTGGACGCGCGAACCGCGCATACCGATGCAAGCGCCCTGCGGGTCGATGCGTTTGTCCTTGGAGCGAACGGCGATCTTGGCGCGCGAACCCGGATCACGGGACGCTGCCATGACTTCGATGAGGCCTTCGGCAATCTCCGGCACTTCGATGCGGAACAGCTCGATCAGCATTTCCGGCGCGGTACGCGACAGGATCAGCTGCGGGCCGCGGTTCTCGGTGCGGATTTCCTTGAGCAGCGCACGCAGACGCACGCCGACACGGAAGGTTTCGCGAGAAATGATGTCTTCACGGGCCAGCAACGCTTCAGCGTTGTTGCCCAGATCGACGATCACATTGTCGCGGGTAACTTTTTTCACGGTGCCGGAGATGATTTCTCCCAGGCGCTCGCGATAGGCGTCAACCACTTGCGCGCGCTCGGCTTCGCGAACCTTCTGCACGATCACCTGCTTGGCAGTCTGTGCAGCGATGCGGCCGAACTCGATGGATTCGATTTTTTCTTCGACAACGTCGCCGACCTTGGCGCCCGGATGCGTTTCGGCAACCTTGCTTGGCCAGGTTTCGATGGCCGGATCGTCGAGATCATTCTCTTCAACGACCGTCCAGCGACGGAAAGTCTCGTAAGAACCGGTGTGGCGGTTAATTTCCACACGCAGGTCAACTTCGTCTTCAAAACGCTTTTTGGTAGCAGTGGCCAGAGCCAGCTCCAGCGCTTCAAAAATTACGCTTGCCGGTACGCCCTTTTCATTGGATACCGACTCAACAACCAGCAGTACTTCTTTGCTCATCGTACGCCTCGCCTTTCGCAAGCCATTGGATCCGCGGGATCCGCGTCTCAGTCAAAACTGGGAATAATGTTGGCCTTGTCGATCATATCGATCGGCAACAGGAATTCATGGTCATCTACCTGCACCACGACGTCCTGCTCTTCTACACCGCGCAGAAGGCCCTGAAAGTTGCGTCGACCTTCAAAAGGCGAGCGCAGCTTGATCTTCACTTGTTCACCAACGAACTGGGCGAACTGCTCAAGAGTGAACAGTGGGCGCTCCATGCCTGGCGAGGAAACTTCAAGGGTGTATTCAACGGAGATTGGATCTTCAACATCCAGCACACCGCTGATCTGACGGCTGACAATGGCGCAATCGTCCACCAGCACACCGCCCTCTTTATCGATATAAACGCGCAACATCGAGTGCCGACCCTGAGCCGAAAACTCGATACCCCAGCATTCATAGCCCAGGGCCACGACCACCGGGGCCAGCAAGGCCTGCAACTCTTCTAGCTTGCTCGACACCTGAACCCCCTAGTGCATGATATGTGCATGCTTTGCAAAATAAAAAAATGGGCATAACGCCCATCCTTGAAACGCCGTCGAACAGCGGCGTTGAAAGTGTCCAGCTAACAAAAAGCCCCTGAAAAGGGGCTCCTTAAACTGGTTGCGGGGGCCGGATTTGAACCGACGACCTTCGGGTTATGAGCCCGACGAGCTACCAGACTGCTCCACCCCGCGACAAAGCTGGGGCGGAAGTATACGACCGATCCCTTATAGGGTCAATGTAACCTTCCACCTGCAAGAAAGCCCGCAACAGCGGGCTTTCCTGACTAATTGGTACCGAGAAGGGGACTCGAACCCCTACACCCTATGGGCACAACCACCTCAAGGTTGCGTGTCTACCAATTCCACCACCTCGGCAAAACTACGTTTGAAACCCTTCTTACTTCTGCTCTTGAGCTGGAGGTACGTCAGTCGCTGGAGAAGCCGACTTTTGCTCTTGAAGCACCGGGACATCATCAGAAGCCGGTTGTTGTTGCTTAGGTACTTCCAACACTGCTGGATCTGGCAAACCTGCTTGAGTCAGCTGATGAGCCTTCTCTTTAGCAAAGTAACCTAACCCCAAGCTGGTTATGAAGAAACCGGCGGCAAGTATAGCAGTAAACTTACTAAGAAAGGTAGAGGAACCTTGGCTTCCGAACACAGTATTTGAAGCACCTGCTCCGAAAGACGCGCCAGCGTCCGCACCCTTACCCTGCTGCAGCAAAACCAGAGCAACTACGCCCAATGCACCCAGCAGATGAAAAACGACTACGACTGTTTCCAGCATTTTCTCAGTTTCCCGCGGCGCGACAGATCGCACCGAACTCATCTGCATTCAGGGAAGCTCCACCAATGAGCCCCCCATCGATATCCGGCATGCCGAACAGTTCGGCCGCATTGGCCGCCTTCACGCTGCCGCCGTATAGAAGCCGCACACCTCGTGCGACTTCAGAATTCTCTGCCGCCAACTGCTCGCGAATGGCTTTATGCACATCCTGAGCCTGTTGCGGCGTTGCAGTCAGTCCGGTACCAATGGCCCAGACCGGCTCGTAAGCAATGACTGCCTTGGCAAAGGCACCGACACCCAGCTCCTCGATGATGCTGCCCAGCTGACGCCCGACAACTTCAAGAGTCTTGCCGGCTTCGCGCTGCTCAAGGGTTTCCCCTACGCACAACACCGGAACCAGGCCGCATGCCTGTGCCGCTGCGAACTTGCGATTCAGCATTCCGTCGCGCTCGCCCATTATCTGGCGACGTTCGGAGTGCCCGACAAGCACCAGGGAACAACCTGCATCCACCAACTGACTGGGAGCAACCTCACCGGTCAGCGCACCTTGCATGGCTTCCACCGCAGAATTCTGCGCGCCGACCGAAATCGACTTGCCTTTCAAGCCATCAATCACTTGATTGATATGCAAGCAAGGCGGGAATACCGCGACATCAACACCGCTTGGCAAGGCCAGATGACGAAGGCCGTTGATCAGCTCAGCGACGCTGGCGCGGGTACCGTGCATCTTCCAGTTACCAGCTACCATAGGGCGACGCATGCTGTACCTCGTCGGTCAAAGTGGGCGCAGATGTTACCCAAGAGAATGAAGGCTGGCAAGCCGAATCAGGCAGAAACTTCAGTTACCAGTTTTGCCAGTTCTTCCGCATAGCCGCGAACCTGAGTTTCGTCCTCGCCTTCGACCATCACGCGCACCAAAGGCTCTGTTCCCGACTTGCGCAAAAGCACGCGACCACGGCCGGCCATTGCCTGGGTTACACGCGCACTGGCCTCTTTGACAGCCGGGTGCTCCAGCGGGCTTTCGCCGCCACCGAAACGCACGTTGATCAACACCTGAGGACACTTGCGCAACGCCTGACGGGTTTGCGCCAGACCTTCATTACGGGTCTTCAGCGCCATCAGCACCTGCAGCGCCGCGATGATCGCATCACCGGTGGTGGTGTGATTGAAGCACACGACATGCCCGGAATTCTCGCCGCCCACCAGCCAGTTGCGCTCAAGCAGTTCAGCGATGACATAGCGATCACCGACGTTGGCTCGAACAAATGGAATCGAAAGATCGGCAAGCGCCAGCTCAAGACCCAGATTGCTCATCAGCGTGCCAACCACGCCGCCCTGCAACTTGCCGCGCTCATGCAGATCACGAGCAATGATGAACAGCAAATCGTCACCATCGACAATGGCGCCGGTGTGATCGACCATCAGAACGCGATCGCCATCACCGTCAAAGGCGATACCCAGATCGGCGTGCTCAGCCAGCACCGCAGCCTGTAACGGCCCCATGTGGGTCGAGCCGCAGTTATCGTTGATGTTCAGACCGTTAGGCTGCGCCGACAGGACGACCACTTCTGCGCCCAACTCGCGGAACACGCTTGGCGCAACCTTATAGGTCGCGCCGTGTGCGCAATCGATGACAATCTTCATACCGGAAAAGCTGGTACCGGTTGGGACACTGCTTTTGCAGAATTCGATATAGCGGCCAGAGGCATCGTTGATTCGCGACACCTTGCCGATCTTGCTGGATTCAACCACTGTCATCGGCGTATCGAGCAATTCTTCGATCATCAGCTCCAGCTCATCTGGCAATTTCGTGCCTTTGCCGGAGAAGAACTTGATGCCGTTATCGTCGTGCGGATTGTGCGATGCACTGATCACGATCCCAGCCTCAGCCTGGAATGTGCGCGACAGGTAGGCAATCGCCGGGGTCGGCATCGGGCCGAGCAACATCACATCGGCGCCCGCCGACGTCAGGCCCGCCTCAAGCGCCGATTCGAACATGTAACCGGAAATACGCGTGTCCTTGCCGACCAGCACCTTGCAGGCGCCCATCTTGCGGAACGCCATACCTGCGGCCCAGCCGAGCTTGAGCATGAAGTCAGGAGTAATCGGGTATTCGCCGACCCGGCCACGAATGCCGTCAGTACCAAAGTATTTTTTGCTCATAAGCGCTCCATCATTCTTATTCGGCTGATTCTACAGCCGCGATCATCCGCACGACGTCTACCGTTTCCGCCACATCATGGACGCGCAATATACACGCACCTTTTACCGATGCCAGCGCAGCAAGGGCCAGACCGCCATGGAGGCGCTCGCCCACGGGGCGATTCAAGGCCTGCCCGATCATGCTCTTTCGCGAAACACCCACGAGCAATGGCCTGCCCAACGCATGCAGGGCCTCCATGTGCTTGAACAAGCTTAGATTGTGCTGCAGGGTTTTGGCGAAACCGAAACCAGGATCAAGAATGATGCGCTCGGCAGGAATGCCAGCGGCCGCACACTGTTTCATGCGCTCGGCGAGAAACTCGCCCACTTCCCGGGTGACATCCTGATACTGCGGATTGTCCTGCATGTTGCCAGGCTCGCCGAGCATGTGCATCAGACACACCGGCAAACCGGTAGCCGCCGCCGCATCCAGCGCACCATCGCGCTGCAGCGAACGAACATCATTGATCAGGCCGGCGCCGAGTCGCGCGGTTTCGCGCATGACCGCTGGCGTCGAGGTATCGACTGAGATGATCACATCGAGCTCGCGATTGATCAGCTCGACGATCGGCGCTACACGCTCCAGCTCCTCCAGCGGTGACACCGTTCGTGCACCTGGGCGCGTGGATTCACCACCGACATCGATCAGCGTCGCGCCGGCAGCCACCATGGCTTCAGCGTGACGCAATGCAGCGTCCAGCTGGCTGTATTGGCCGCCGTCGGAAAAGGAGTCGGGAGTGACATTGAGAATACCCATGACATGCGTCCGGGCCAAATCAAGAACCCGGTTGCCACAAGGCAACCGGGTCAGGGACTGTACAAAAGTCATTTCAAGCCTTAAACGTCAGCAGCCGGACCGCCAATCGGTGTTTCCGGACGCTCGTCACGGACTACTGGTGGTGGCGGAGTACCCGTGCCTCCCGTCCAGTCACGCGGCTCGCGAGGTGTACGCCCTGCCATGATGTCATCGATCTGCTCAGCGTCGATCGTTTCGTACTTCATCAGCGCATCGGCCATCGCATCGAGCTTGTCGCGATTGTCGGTAAGGATCTGCTTGGCCGTGCCGTAGCAGTGATCGATGATGCTGCGCACTTCGGAGTCGATCAGCTTGGCTGTCTCACCCGAGAAGCTGGCTGCCTGACCACCGCCGCCGCGACCGAGGAACACTTCACCTTCCTCTTCCGCATACATCAGCGGACCGAGTTTTTCCGACAGGCCCCACTTGGTCACCATGTTCCGTGCGATCTGACTGGCACGCATGATGTCGTTGGAAGCACCGGTGGTGACGCCGTCGAAGCCAAGAGTCATTTCCTCAGCGATACGGCCGCCATACAGCGAGCAGATCTGACTGATCAGCGCACGCTTGGACAGGCTGTAGCGATCTTCTTCCGGCAGGAACATGGTCACACCCAGCGCACGACCGCGCGGGATGATCGAGACCTTGTAAACCGGATCATGCTCAGGCACTACCCGACCAACAATGGCGTGGCCGGCTTCGTGATAAGCGGTGTTCTGTTTTTCTTTCTCGGACATGACCATCGATTTGCGCTCAGCGCCCATCATGATCTTGTCTTTGGCCAGTTCGAACTCTTTCATCTCGACGATGCGCTTGCCGCTGCGTGCAGCGAACAGGGAAGCTTCGTTGACCAGGTTGGCCAGGTCGGCACCGGAGAAGCCTGGAGTACCACGCGCGATTACCGCTGGAGCAACGTCGTCGCCCATTGGCACTTTACGCATGTGGACCTTGAGAATCTGCTCGCGACCACGGATGTCTGGCAAGCCAACCACCACCTGACGGTCGAAACGGCCCGGACGCAGCAATGCCGGGTCGAGAACGTCCGGACGGTTGGTAGCAGCGATGACGATGATGCCATCGTTCATTTCGAAGCCGTCCATCTCTACCAGCAACTGGTTGAGGGTCTGCTCACGCTCGTCGTGTCCGCCGCCCATGCCGGCGCCACGGTGGCGACCAACGGCGTCGATTTCGTCAATGAAGATGATGCACGGTGCGTGCTTCTTGGCCTGCTCGAACATGTCACGCACACGGCTGGCACCGACGCCGACGAACATTTCGACGAAGTCAGAACCGGAAATGGTGAAGAACGGCACCTTGGCTTCGCCGGCAATCGCCTTGGCCAGCAAGGTTTTACCGGTACCCGGAGGACCGACCATCAGCACACCGCGAGGAATGCGACCACCCAGACGCTGGAATTTGCCCGGATCACGCAGGAACTCGACCAGCTCGCCGACTTCTTCCTTGGCTTCGTCGCAACCAGCGACGTCAGCCAATGTGGTTTTCACCTGATCTTCGGAGAGCAGGCGTGCCTTGCTCTTGCCGAAGCTCATCGGCCCGCCCTTGCCACCGGCACCGCCCTGCATCTGGCGCATGAAGAACATGAACACCGCAATGATCACCAGGATCGGGAAGCTGGCCACCAGCAATTGAGTCCAGATGCTTTGCTGCTCAGGCTGCTTGCCTTCAACCACGACATGGTTGTCGACCAGATCGCCGATCAGGCCATTGTCCTGGATTGCCGGACGAATGGTCTTGAAGCTGTCGCCATCAGTGCGCTTGCCGGTGATCACATAACCGTCAACGGCGACGCGCTCGACCTTGCCATCCTTGACCTGCTGGATGAAGTCGGAATAGTTGAGGGTCTGCGGCTCGTTAGGGCTGGAGAAGTTGTTCATCACCGTCACCAGGACAGCCGCGATGATCAACCACAGGATCAGATTCTTTGCCATATCGTTCAATTAACTACCCTCTGAAGCAAGCTCCGCTACTGGCGCGCGCTTCGCATGATATTCACCGGCCTAACTTACTACATTACCTACAACTCTGGCAGGCGCCGTCTGTAACCCTTTGTGAAACACTTTCCACACAATATTCGTTTATGCGCGCGGGGCAAAATATGAAAAAGCTATCGCCCCGCTGAAAAACCGTTTTTTATTCGCCGTTGCCGCGGTAACCCCAAGCCAGCATGTATTGCTCGCGGGAGCTGCCACGCGAAGAATCCGGCTTGATCATCTGGATCTTGTCGAATTTGCGACGAGCATCCTTCAGGTAAACATCAAACCCTTCACCCTGAAAAATCTTGATGACGAAATTGCCACCCGGCTTGAGGATCCGTTCCGCCAGGTCCAGCGCCAGCTCGCACAGGAACATGGCCTTGGGCATATCCACTTCAGGCGTACCACTCATATTGGGGGCCATATCGGAAATCACAAGGTCCACTTGCGAATTACCGACGGCCTCAAGGATTCGGCCGAGTACCGAGTCCTCGGTGAAGTCCCCATGAATGAAGGTGACGTCCGGAATGCTGTCCATTTCCAGAATGTCCGAAGCGATCAAACGCCCCTGCCCACCGATCAGTCGACTGGTGACCTGCGACCAGCCACCTGGCGCGGCACCGAGGTCGACAACGCTCATACCGGGGCGGATCAGTTTGTATTTTTCCTGGATTTCCAGAAGCTTGTAACTCGCACGCGAGCGGTAGCCATCCTTCTGCGCCTGCTTCACATAGGGATCGTTGACATGTCTTTTCAGCCAACCAAGGCTTGTCTTGGAACGCGCCATTGGGCACCTCGATGATAAGGGTCGTGATTAGTTGGGCGGATCCACGAACCCTCGGGTAAAATGGCCGCCATTTTACAGAATCCAGACGAAAGGGTCAGATTATGCCGCTCACTCCAGAGCAGAAGAAACAGTACAAATCCATCGGCCACCACCTCAAACCAGTGTTGACGGTAGCGGACAACGGTTTGACTGAAGGTGTTTTAGCCGAACTTGAACGCGCCTTGGCCGATCACGAGCTGATCAAGATCAAGCTCAATATCCTCGATCGCGAGTCACGCCTGGCGCACATCGCCGAGCTGTGCAAGGTCGGCAAAGCGGACCTGGTTCAGGTCATCGGCAAGATGGCTCTGGTCTACCGCAAGAACTTCAGCGCCAACAAGCAGCTGTCGAACGTTCATCGCTTCAAGTGATGACAAGGGTCAAGGGTGTGCTTCGCGCACCCTGCCACTCCAGCCCGGCACCGGCTGCATGACCAGCACCAGCCCGGAAAAACCCAGCACGAGATAACTGAACACCTGCCAGCGCTGCGCATCCGGCCAGCCGACACGCACGGCGACATACATCGCGCACGCGTACAACGCCATCAACAGCACCTGCCCGCGAAAATCCCGCCATAGACTGCCAGGGCCCTCGGCCTGTACCAGCACCAAAGCCTGAAAGATCACGCAGACTGCAGCGAAACCCACGACCAGCACTTCAAAGGCACCGGCAACTTCGTCGATCAACAGCGGCGCCAGGCCAATCTGGCCCAACGCCGGCTGCAAACCGAGATGAATCAGCCATAGCCCGCCGACCCAAAGCATCTGGGCCAGCTGCCAAAGCATGGCGCCCGCATGCAGCGGGCGCCTTCTTTCAGATGTGACGAACTTCGACAATCTCGTACTCGATCACGCCGCTTGGCGTTTTGACGGCGACGACGTCACCCTCTTCCTTGCCAATCAAGGCACGGGCCAACGGCGAGCCGACCGAAATCTTGCCGAGTTTGAAGTCAGCTTCATCCTCACCGACGATCTGGTAAGTGACGCTTTCATCCGTCTCGACATTGGCGATTTCAACGGTCGTGCCGAAAATCACCTTGCCCGTGTGCGGGATTGTCGTGACATCAATGACGACCTGATTCTGAATCCGGCCTTCGATGTCACGGATCCGCGCCTCGACCATGCCCTGCTGTTCGCGCGCGGCATGGTATTCAGCGTTTTCCTTCAAGTCACCCAACTCGCGGGCCGTACCGATGTCCTGGCTGAGCTTCGGACGAACGACCTTGGTCAGGTGAGCGTGTTCTTCTTCCAGGGCGCGCGCGCCCTGGACGGTCATTGGGTATTTGATCATGCCTTCAATCCTGCGTGTAGATCCTGCAAGCGACGCACGGTCTTTTCCGGACCGAATTTCAGCGCTTCGCAGATCGCTTCGCCCGCAGCAATAGTGGTGGTGCAGTAGATCTTGTGCTGCAGGGCATTGCGACGAATGGAGTACGAATCAGCGATCGACTGACGACCTTCGGTGGTGTTGATGATCAGCGTGACTTCGTCATTCTTGATCATGTCGACCACATGCGGACGCCCCTCGGTCACCTTGTTCACGCGGCGCACTTTCAGGCCTGCGGCTTCGATCAGCTTGGCAGTGCCGGCAGTGGCAACCACTTCGAAGCCCAAGTTGATCAGATCACGGGCCACGCCTGCAACCAGTGGCTTGTCGTCGTCGCGTACGCTGATGAACGCGGTACCGCCGGTCGGCAGCACTTCGCTGGCACCCATCTGGGCCTTGGCGAAAGCCTCACCGAAGGTGTCGCCGACACCCATCACTTCACCGGTCGACTTCATCTCTGGGCCGAGGATCGGGTCAACGCCAGGGAATTTGGCGAACGGGAACACCGCCTCTTTCACGCTGTAGAAGTTCGGGATGATTTCCTTGGTGAAGCCGATTTCCTTCAGCGTCTTACCGGCCATCACACGAGCAGCGATCATCGCCAGGGAAACACCGATGCACTTGGACACAAACGGTACGGTACGCGAAGCGCGCGGGTTGACTTCGATGACGTAGATGTCTTCGCCCTGCAAGGCCAGCTGCACGTTCATCAGGCCGACAACGCCCAGTTCCAGGGCCATTTTCTTGACCTGTTCGCGCATTTCGTCCTGGATGTGCGCCGGCAGCGAGTACGGCGGCAGCGAGCACGCGGAGTCACCGGAGTGAACGCCCGCCTGTTCGATGTGCTGCATGATCGCGCCGATCACCACGTCTTTGCCGTCGCAGACCGCATCCACGTCCATCTCGATGGCGCAGTTGAGGAAGTGGTCGAGCAGCACCGGGCTGTCGTTCGACACTTGCACCGCGTCACGCAGGTAGCGCTTGAGCTCGTCTTCTTTGTAAACGATTTCCATCGCACGGCCGCCCAGTACGTAGGACGGACGCACGACCAGCGGATAACCGATCTTCGCGGCAGCACGGACAGCTTCGTCTTCGCTACGCACGGTGGCGTTCGGCGGCTGACGCAGGTTCAGACGCTCGACCATTTGCTGGAAGCGCTCGCGGTCTTCGGCGCGGTCGATGGCGTCAGGGCTGGTGCCAATGATCGGCACGCCAGCGGCTTCCAGGGCGCGAGCCAGTTTCAACGGGGTCTGGCCGCCGTACTGGACGATCACGCCTTTCGGCTTCTCGACGCGGCAGATTTCCAGCACGTCTTCCAAGGTAACTGGTTCGAAGTACAGACGGTCGGAGGTGTCGTAGTCGGTGGAAACGGTTTCCGGGTTGCAGTTGACCATGATGGTTTCGTAGCCGTCTTCGCGCAGGGCGAGAGCGGCGTGAACACAGCAGTAGTCGAACTCGATGCCCTGGCCGATACGGTTCGGACCACCACCCAGAATCATGATCTTGTCGCGGCCCGACGGCGCGGCTTCGCACTCTTCCTCGTACGTCGAGTAGAGGTAAGCGGTGTCGGTGGCGAACTCGGCGGCGCAGGTGTCAACGCGCTTGTAGACCGGGAACACTTCGAGCTTCTGACGGTGCGTGCGCAGGTTCTTCTCGGTCACGCCCAGCAGCTTGGCCAGACGCTGATCGGAGAAGCCTTTGCGCTTGAGCTTGAACATCAGGTCGCGGTCGATCGAAGACAGACCGAGGGTCTTGACCTTCTCTTCGTCCTTGATCAGATCTTCGATCTGCACCAGGAACCATGGGTCGATCATGTTCATGCCGAAGATGTCTTCGACCGACAGACCGGCGCGGAACGCGTCAGCCACGTACCAGATACGCTCGGCGCCCGGCACGGTCAGCTCGCGCTTGAGCACGCTCATGCTTTCCGGGTTGCTCAGGTCGAGTTTCTCGTCCAGACCGCAAACGCCGACCTCGAGACCGCGCAGGGCTTTCTGCAGGGATTCCTGGAACGTCCGGCCGATGGCCATGACTTCACCCACCGACTTCATCTGAGTGGTCAGACGCGCGTCAGCGTTGGCGAATTTCTCGAAGGCGAAGCGTGGCAGCTTGGTCACGACGTAGTCGATCGACGGCTCGAAGGACGCCGGGGTCTTGCCGCCGGTGATGTCGTTCGACAGTTCGTCGAGGGTGTAACCCACAGCCAGCTTGGCCGCGACCTTGGCGATCGGGAAACCGGTGGCTTTCGAAGCCAGTGCCGAGGAACGCGAAACACGCGGGTTCATTTCGATCACGACCATTCGGCCAGTGTTCGGGCAGATACCGAACTGCACGTTGGAACCGCCAGTCTCGACGCCAATCTCGCGCAGTACCGCCAGCGAGGCGTTACGCAGGATCTGGTATTCCTTGTCGGTCAGGGTCTGTGCCGGCGCAACAGTGATCGAGTCACCGGTGTGTACGCCCATCGGGTCGAAGTTTTCGATCGAGCAGACGATGATGCAGTTGTCCTTTTTGTCGCGGACAACTTCCATTTCATATTCTTTCCAGCCGATCAGCGATTCGTCGATCAGCAGCTCTTTGGTCGGCGACAGGTCCAGACCACGGGCGCAGATTTCTTCGAACTCTTCACGGTTGTAAGCGATACCGCCACCGGTGCCGCCCATGGTGAAGGACGGACGGATGATGCACGGGAAGCCCAGCGTCTCGAGGACGGCGTTGGCTTCTTCCATGCTGTGCGCGATGCCGGAACGCGGGCACGCCAGGCCGATGGACTTCATCGCCTTGTCGAAACGCGAACGGTCTTCAGCCTTGTCGATGGTGTCGGCGTTGGCGCCGATCATTTCCACGCCGAACTTCTCCAGAACGCCTTCGCGCTCCAGGTCCAGGGCGCAGTTCAGAGCGGTCTGGCCGCCCATGGTTGGCAGTACGGCGTCCGGACGCTCTTTCTCGATGATCTTGGCAACGGTCTGCCACTTGATCGGCTCGATGTAGGTGGCGTCGGCCATGTCCGGGTCGGTCATGATGGTCGCCGGGTTGGAGTTCACCAGGATGACGCGGTAACCCTCTTCGCGCAGGGCTTTGCAGGCCTGGGCGCCGGAGTAGTCGAATTCGCAGGCCTGGCCGATAACGATCGGGCCAGCGCCGAGAATCAGGATGCTTTTAATGTCTGTACGTTTTGGCATGGGTTGTCACTCAAATCCGCAGGTCAGTCGGCAAGCCGTCTTGATCGATTTCTGAAGTCTCGAAGGGGCCACCGGTGCCGGGGCCGCCCTCGAGGGCTTCTCTCTACAGTCTCAAGGCGAACGCTTAGCGTCGCTTGGCCATCTCGTTGATGAAGCGGTCGAACAGTGGCGCGACGTCGTTCGGGCCCGGGCTCGCTTCAGGGTGGCCCTGGAAGCTGAACGCGCTCTTGTCGGTGCGCTCGATGCCTTGCAGGGTGCCGTCGAACAGCGATTTGTGGATCGCGCGAACGTTGCCCGGCAGGGTGGCTTCGTCGACCGCAAAACCGTGGTTCTGGCTGGTGATCATCACAACGCCGGTGTCCAGATCCTGCACCGGGTGGTTGGCACCGTGGTGGCCGTGGCCCATTTTCACGGTCTTGGCGCCGGAGGCCAGAGCCAGCAGCTGGTGACCGAGGCAGATGCCGAAGACCGGAATTTCAGTTTCCAGCACGTCCTTGATCGCCTGGATCGCGTAATCGCATGGCTCCGGGTCACCCGGGCCGTTGGACAGGAACACGCCGTCCGGCTTCAGCGCTAGGACATCGGCAGCCGGGGTCTGGGCAGGCACCACGGTGACGCGGCAGCCGCGCTCAACCAGCATACGCAGGATGTTGACCTTGACGCCGTAGTCGAAGGCCACTACGTGATACGGCAGCTCGGAAGCGTCGATGGTCGCGTGGCTGTCGGTTTTCAGATCCCAGACGGTCGAGCGCCATTCGTATTGGGTCTTGGTGCTGACGACTTTCGCCAGATCCATGCCTTTCAGGCCCGGGAAGCCTTGCGCAGCGGCGATGGCGGCTTCTTCGGAGATGTTGTCACCGGCCATGATGCAGCCGTTCTGCGCGCCCTTTTCACGCAGGATGCGGGTCAGACGACGGGTGTCGATACCGGCGATCGCCACGACGTTGTTGGCTTTCAGGTAATCGGACAGCGACATCGTGTTACGCCAGTTGCTCGCTACCAGCGGCAGGTCACGGATGACCAGGCCAGCGGACCATACGCGGTCGGACTCGGCGTCTTCCGGCGTGGTGCCGGTGTTGCCGATGTGCGGGTAAGTCAGGGTAACGATCTGTTGGGCGTAGGAAGGATCGGTAAGGATTTCCTGATAGCCGGTCATTGCGGTGTTGAACACCACCTCACCAACGGTCTGACCGTCGGCTCCAATGGCTTCGCCGCGAAAAATGCTGCCATCAGCAAGGGCAAGTATGGCTGGCTTAGTCAAGAAGACCTCCCGTAAATAACGCATGAAAGGGCGATCGCAGGTTGTAAAAAAGCGGAGTGACGTATGGACACGTCACCCCGCTTCTTCACTGAATTATTCTGCGCGCTTTTAGTGGACACACTAAAGCTGTAGCTTACAGAAAAAGGCTTTTTTGGTCCACCGCTAAAGAGCCCTAAAGGCCGGAGAATGCGACAGGTCGTCGCCAAGCGGAGAAAAACCGGTGCAAACAGGGCGTTTGCACCGGGTTCAGCACTGCATCAACGCAGCTCGAGCACGTCCTGCATGTCGTAAAGACCCGGCTCACGACCATCCAGCCACAACGCCGCACGCACCGCACCCTTGGCGAAAGTCATACGGCTCGACGCCTTGTGCGTGATCTCCAGGCGCTCGCCCTCGCAAGCGAACAGCACGGTGTGATCACCCACCACATCACCACCGCGCACAGTGGCGAAACCGATGGTTTCACGCTCGCGTGCGCCGGTGTGACCTTCGCGACCGTAGACCGCAACTTTCTGCAGATCACGATCCAGCGCGCTGGCGATGACTTCGCCCATGCGCAGTGCGGTGCCCGACGGCGCATCGATCTTGTGCCGGTGATGCGCTTCGATGATTTCGATGTCCGCTTCATCGCCCAGGACACGCGCCGCCATGTCGAGCAGCTTCAGCGACAGATTGACGCCGACGCTGAAGTTGGCCGCGAAGACGATCGGAATGTCCTTGCCCGCCTCGACCAGCAACTGCTTCTGCGGTGCATCCAGCCCGGTGGTGCCGATGACCATGGCTTTGCCAGCCTTGCGGCAGAACGCCAGATTTTTCAGCATCACTTCCGGCAGCGTGAAATCGATCAGTACATCGAACTCTTCCGCCACGGCCTCGATATGCCCGGACAACGGCACACCGATACGCCCCAGCGAAGCCAGCTCACCGGCGTCGACACCGATCAGCGTGCTGCCGGGACGCACCACCGCAGCCGTCAGACCGGTCAGCGGCGCTCGCTGCTGCACGGCTTCGACCAGAATCTTGCCCATGCGCCCAGCAGCGCCCATCACAGCTATACGTCGCATGCCGACTCCTTACAGATCGCCGAAAAAGCGCTTCACACCGTCGAACCAACCGGTGGTTTTCGGCGAATGGCTGTTGTCGTCGGCCAGCGAGCTGCGGAATTCTTCCAGCAGTTCACGCTGACGACGATTCAGGTTGACCGGCGTCTCGACCGCAACGCGGCACATCAGGTCGCCTGCACCACCGCCACGCACCGGCGCCACACCTTTGCCACGCACGCGGAACTGCTTGCCGGTCTGGGTGCCTTCAGGGATTTTCAGTTTGACCCGACCGTCGAGGGTCGGAATCTCCAGCTCGCCGCCCAGCGCTGCGTCGACGAAGCTGATCGGCACTTCGCAGAACAGGTGCTTGCCGTCACGCTGGAAGATGTCGTGTTCGCGGACATTGATGACCACGTACAGATCGCCCGTCGGACCACCCTGCGTCCCCGCCTCGCCTTCGCCGGACAGACGAATGCGGTCGCCGGTGTCGACGCCGGCCGGCACTTTGACCGACAGGGTTTTGTACTCTTCAACGCGACCGTCACCGTGGCACGAATCGCACGGGTCGGAAATGATCTTGCCCTGGCCATGGCAGCGCGGGCAGGTCTGCTGGACCGAGAAGAAGCCTTGCTGCATGCGTACCTGACCGATACCACCGCAGGTCGGGCAGGTCGACGGCGACGAGCCTTTCTTCGCCCCCGAGCCATCGCACGGTTTGCAGTTGACCAGTGTCGGCACTCGGATATTCACCGAGGTACCGCGCACCGCTTCTTCCAGATTCAGCTCCAGGGTGTAGCGCAAGTCGCTGCCACGCTGAGCGCCGCCACGGGAACCGCCGCGACCGCCGCCGAAAAAGTCGCTGAAGACATCGCCGAAAATATCGGAGAAGTTCTGCCCGCCGAAACCGGCACCGCCGCCACCCATGCTTGGGTCGACGCCGGCATGACCGTACTGGTCGTAGGCCGCGCGCTTGCTGGCGTCGGACAACACTTCATAAGCCTCGTTGGCTTCTTTGAACGCCTCTTCCGAAGCCTTGTCGCCCGGATTACGGTCAGGGTGGTGCTTCATTGCCAGGCGGCGATAGGCCTTCTTCAGGTCCGCTTCGCTCGTGCTTCGCTCGACACCCAATACTTCGTAATAGTCACGCTTTGCCATAAGTTCTTTGCACTCTTAAGGACGTTCGGCAAACCCCTCCTGAGCCTCGCCAAACTCGTTGAGCCCCCATGAAGGCCCGGACCCAACTCACGTCAATTCAACGATCCTGGTCTTGATTCATCGGTATTTGCAGCATGAAAAGCAGGAGCATCTTCAGCCATACCGACAGCATCCGAGCGTTGTCGCATGCTGTAAAAATTCGCGTATTCCAGATACGCCAACGCGGGAGCAAGCTCCCGCGCGGCGACATCCTACCAGTCACCGCCGCAAGGCAGTCAACCGGACGACCAACAACTTACTTTTGGTCTTTTACTTCTTCGAACTCTGCATCCACAACATCATCAGCCTTCTCGGCCGACTCGCCTTGCGGGGCTGCGCCATCAGCTGGCTGAGCCTGTTCGGCGTACATCTTCTGCGCAACCGGGGCGGAGACTTTCGACAGCTCTTCAACCTTGGCTTCGATGGCAGCCTTGTCGTCGCCTTTAACAGCGGCTTCGAGGGCAACTACGGCAGCTTCGATTGCAGTCTTCTCTTCGGCAGTCACCTTGTCACCGGCGTCAGCGACCATCTTGCGAGTCGAGTGAACCAGTGCGTCGCCCTGGTTACGGGCAGCGGCCAGCTCTTCGAACTTGCGGTCTTCCTCGGCATTCGCCTCGGCGTCACGCACCATGCGCTCGATTTCTTCGTCGGACAGACCGGAGTTGGCCTTGATCACGATCGACTGAGTCTTGCCGGTGGCCTTGTCTTTCGCACCTACGTGCAGGATGCCGTTGGCATCGATGTCGAAGGTCACTTCGATCTGCGGCACGCCACGTGGAGCAGGTGGAATGTCGGCCAGGTCGAACTTGCCCAGCGACTTGTTCTGTGCAGCTTGCTTGCGCTCGCCCTGCAGAACATGAATGGTCACAGCGCCCTGGTTGTCGTCGGCAGTCGAGAACACTTGCGATTTCTTGGTAGGAATCGTGGTGTTTTTCTCGATCAGCGCGGTCATCACGCCACCCATGGTTTCGATACCCAGGGTCAGCGGGCTGACGTCGAGCAGCAGAACGTCTTTCACGTCACCGGCCAGAACGGCGCCCTGGATTGCAGCACCCATGGCAACAGCTTCGTCCGGGTTGACGTCTTTGCGAGCTTCTTTACCGAAGAAATCGGTTACCAGCTTCTGCACCAGCGGCATACGGGTCTGACCACCGACCAGAATCACGTCGTTGATCGCGCCAACGTCGATACCGGCGTCTTTCATGGCGATACGGCAAGGTTCGATGGTGCGCTGAACCAGGTCTTCAACCAGAGCTTCGAGCTTGGCACGCGAAATCTTCACGTTCAGGTGCTTAGGACCGGTGGCGTCTGCAGTGATGTACGGCAGGTTGACGTCGGTCGACTGAGCGGACGACAGCTCGATCTTGGCTTTCTCAGCGGCTTCTTTCAGGCGCTGCATGGCCAGCGGGTCACCTTTGAGGTTCATGCCGCTTTCTTTCTTGAATTCGTCAACGAGGTAGTCGATCAGACGAATGTCGAAGTCTTCACCGCCCAGGAACGTGTCGCCGTTGGTGGCCAACACTTCGAACTGGTGCTCGCCGTCAACTTCAGCGATCTCGATCACGGATACGTCGAAAGTACCGCCACCCAAGTCATAAACGATCACGGTGTGATCGCCCTTGGCCTTGTCCATACCGTAAGCCAGAGCCGCTGCGGTTGGTTCGTTGATGATACGTTTTACGTCCAGACCGGCGATGCGGCCGGCGTCTTTGGTCGCCTGACGCTGACTGTCGTTGAAGTAGGCCGGAACGGTGATCACCGCTTCGGTCACTGCTTCGCCGAGGTAGTCTTCGGCAGTCTTCTTCATCTTTTTCAGGATTTCAGCCGAGATCTGTGGCGGCGCCATTTTCTGGCCGTTCACTTCAACCCAGGCGTCATTGTTGTCAGCCTTGACGATCTTGTAAGGGACCATCTGGATGTCTTTCTGCACAACTTCTTCGTCGAAACGACGACCGATCAGACGCTTCACTGCGTACAGGGTGTTGTGCGGGTTGGTCACTGCCTGACGCTTGGCCGACTGACCTACCAGAATTTCGCCATCGTTGGCGTAAGCGATGATCGACGGCGTGGTGCGCGCGCCTTCAGCGTTCTCAATAACTTTGGCCTTGCCGTTTTCCAGCACGGAGACGCAGGAGTTGGTAGTCCCCAGGTCGATACCGATAATTTTGCCCATGTTCACTCTCCCGAAACTTTGGATTTTTTTGCCGCAACAGTGGTGGCTGACTGCGGTAATACTTAAACGCTTGACTTCTAAATGGGGGCCTTGCGGCTAATTTCAAGCCTGCTCGTCAATAGAAGGCGAAACTGGCGCAGGCGCCTTGCTGACCACAACCATGGCCGGGCGCAACAGGCGACCGTTGAGCTGGTAGCCTTTCTGGAACACTTTCAGCACGCTGTTGGGCTCGACGTCAGCGCTTTCCTGCATGGCCATGGCCTGATGCTGAACGGCGTTGAACGGTTCGCCATGCGGGTCGATCGCTTCCAGCTGATAACGCTTGAGGGTGTCGTGAAACATTTTCAGCGTCAGCTCGATGCCTTCGCGCATCGGGCGGATGCTTTCGTCGTCCGGGCTCGACAGCTCGAGGCCGCGCTCCAGACTGTCAACGATAGGCAGCAGGTCGCCGGCGAATTTTTCCAGGGCAAACTTGTGCGCCTTCTCGACGTCCTGTTCGGCACGGCGACGGACGTTCTGCAGATCGGCAGCTACACGCAGAGACTGATCCTGCGCGGCGGCCAATTGCTCTTCGAGCACTTGTACACGGGTCGCCAGGTCGTCACCCGAACCTTCGGGCGCCTGATTGGCTTCTGGGTTTTGCGGATCTACTGTCGATTCGTCAGCCATAGAATTCTCCTTTCAATTACGTCCGCGAGCCTGACTCGCGCTTCTGCCCCGATATATGGGGCCGCAAAATCAGGCTTCAAGGGCTGGATTCGATTGCCCCTACAAAAAAGTGCTGATTAGTCATTCTCGAATGCGCTAAGAAAGTTTTTTGACCAAGCGAATCGAGCTAAGCGGAGGCATTGTCAGCCTCAGACAAAACACTGTATAAATAACCAGACCTCAAGCCTGGGAGCGGCCTTTATGCTGGTGCACCTGTCCGTACACAACTACGCCATCGTTGAACATCTCGATCTTGAACTCGATCGCGGGATGAGCGTGATCACAGGGGAAACCGGCGCCGGCAAGTCGATCATGCTCGACGCGCTGGGCCTGACCCTGGGCGATCGCGCCGACAGCGGCGTGGTTCGCCCGGGCGCCGACAAGGCCGATATCCTGGCGACGTTCGATCTGGCCGACATCCCGGAAGCCAGCGCCTGGCTGGCCGAGCGCGATCTGGACATCGACGGCCCATGCATACTGCGTCGGGTCATCACCTGCGAAGGTCGCTCGCGAGGCTATATCAACGGCACGCCCTGCCCGCTGGGTGATCTCAAGTCGCTAGGCGAATTGCTGATCGATATCCACAGCCAGCATGAACATCAGTCGCTGCTGAAAACCGATACCCACCGGCGCTTGCTGGATGAGTATGCTGGCGCCACCGATCTCGCCCGCCAGGTGCAGCTTGCCGCCCAGCGCTGGCGCCAGACTCGTCAGGAGCTGGAGCGTCTGTCCAATTCCGGCGATGAACAACGCGCCCGGCATCAGTTGCTCAGCTATCAACTCGAAGAGCTGGAAAACCTCGGCCTCGGCGAGAACGAACTGGAGCAACTGGAACAGGAACACAAGAACCTGACCAACGCCGAAACCTTGCTGGGCATCTGCCGCCAAGTGGTCGAACAGTGCAGCGAAAGCGATTCGGGTAATGTGCTGAACGCGCTGACCGCCAGCCTCAACCGCCTGTCGAGCGTCAATCATTCCGCCGGCGCGCTGGGCGAAGCCAGCAGTCTGCTGACCAGTGCACAGATCCAGGTCGAAGAAGCCGTCGGCGAGCTCAACCGCTTCCTCGACAATTTCGATGCCGATCCGGCGCGCCTGCAATTTCTGGAAGAACGACTCGACGCCATCTACACATTGGCGCGCAAGCACCGCATCCAGCCAACCGAAGTCGGAGAAATGCAGCAGAAACTGCTGGATGAAATCGAAACGCTCAACGCCAATGACGAATCCATCGAGCGCCTGGGTGAAGAGCTGGCCTCCTATGCCCGTCATTATCAGGAGAAGGCGCGCGAGCTGAGCGATCTGCGCCATCAGGCCGCCGGCAGTCTTGCCAGCGCGGTGGAACAGGAAATCCAGCGCCTGGGCATGCCCGGCGGTCGATTCTCCATCGAATTGAAAGCCAACAGTGGCGACGAACTGCAACCCAACGGGCTGGAGCAGGTTGAATTGCTGGTCAGCGCCAACCCGGGCCAACCGTTGAAAGCCCTGGCGAAAGTCGCCTCTGGTGGCGAGCTTTCACGGATCAGCCTGGCGATTCAGGTCATCACGGCGCAGACGTCACGGGTTCCAACATTGGTGTTCGACGAAGTGGACGTAGGCATTGGCGGGCCAACGGCCGAGATTGTCGGCCAATTGTTGCGGCGTCTCGGCGAGCGCGGCCAGGTGCTGACCGTGACGCACTTGCCGCAGGTGGCCGCACAGGGTCATCAGCATCTGTTCGTGCACAAGGTGCGCGATGAAAAGGCCACTCACACCGCGGTGGCGAAGCTGAGCAAGAACGAACGTATCGAAGAAGTCGCACGCATGCTCGGCGGCATCGATCTGACCAAGGAATCCTTGGCCCATGCGAAAAAAATGGTGGTGACGGCCAAGGCCTGACCGGCAGCAGAAAGCACGAAGGCGACCCTTGGGTCGCCTTCGTTCGTTTCGCGAACGTGAAATTCGCGCGACATGCTTACTTTTTCTTGCGTACGTACAGCACCAGGTTGTGATCAACCATCTCGAAGCCATGCTTCTCGACGATCGATTTCTGAAGTTTTTCGATTTCTTCGTCGAAGAACTCGATGACTTCACCCGATTCCACGTTGACCATATGGTCGTGGTGGCCACCGTCAGCCAGTTCGAAGACCGCGTGGCCGCCGTCGAAGTTGTGGCGGACCACGAGGCCGGCCGCTTCGAACTGGGTCAGAACACGGTAAACCGTGGCCAGACCGACGTCCTCGCCAGCTTCCATCAACGCCTTGTAGACGTCCTCGGCACTCATGTGGCGCTGCTCGGTGGAGTCGAGCATTTGCAGGATCTTGACCCGTGGCAGGGTCACTTTGAGGCCGGCTTTGCGTAGTTCGCTATTTTCAACCATGGTCAGCTTTCTCGCGATGCTGCTTCGCAGCTTCTCTTAATGCGGGTATGATCGGCGTTTACGTTGTCCCAGCCAAGATAGTGGAAGTCGCCCACCGATGCAAAACACCAAGCTCTTGCTAACCAGTTTCACCTTTGTGGGACTGCTCGCACTCGCCGGTTGTTCATTCCCCGGGGTTTACAAAATCGACATCCAGCAGGGCAATGTCGTCACGCAGGACATGATAGACCAGTTACGCCCGGGAATGACCCGGCCGCAAGTACGGTTTATCATGGGCAACCCTCTGCTTGCCGACACGTTCCATGCCGATCGCTGGGATTATCTGTACAGCCTGCAACCGGGTGGCGGTGAACGCCAACAGGAACGCGTCAGCGTTATTTTCAACTCAAACGACCAGCTTGTCAGCTTGTCCGGTGACTTTATGCCGGGCGTGAGCCGTGACGAAGCCATTCTCGGCAAGGATAGCGGCACCACCGTCACCGCGCCTGCTGAAAACGTCGAGAAGCCAGAAGCTGAAAAACCAGCCAAGCCAGGCTCCTTGCTGGACCAGATCCAGAAAGACGTCGATGGCGTAGAAACCGTTCCGGTGCCAACGCCAGAACCGCTGGACACCTCGCCGCAATAATTTTGCGAGGCAATAAAAAACCCGGACATTCCGGGTTTTTTATTGCCTGCGTTTTGTTCGCCTCAAAGATTTCGGGCCTTGGCCTCTGCCGCTTTGGCTGCCCGCAAACGTCGCACTTCCTTGGGATCGGCAAGCAACGGCCGGTAGATCTCAATGCGATCGCCCGCCTGAATCATGCGCGTGTCCGCGACCGCTTTACCGAAGATACCCAACGGGCACTCATCCAGCTTGAGCTCAGGAAAGTCAGCAGCGATTCCCGACGCTTGAACCGCCGCACGAACCGTCATGCCCTCCGGCACATTGACCGAACGCAGCACCTGGCGATCGACTGCGGCATACACCACTTCAATCTCAAGCACCGGGCTGACCATGCATCTGTTTGGCGCGCTGGCAGAACGCGTCCACCAGCTGATTGGCCGCCTGATTGAACAGCGGCCCCAACGTGGCACGCACCAGCGGCCCGGCATAATCGAACGAAAGGTCGAGGCTGATCTTGCAAGCCTTCTCGTTCAGCGCTTTGAACACCCAGACGCCATGCAACTGATTGAAAGGACCTTCTTCCAGATTCATTTCGATTGATTGCCCCGGCACCAGGGTATTGCGCGTCACGAAATGCTGGCTGAGACCGCCCTTGGCCACGCCGACACTGGCGCGCATGTGCTCCGGCGAGCTTTCCAGCACCTCGGCGGCCGAACACCACGGCAGGAATTCCGGATACCGCGCCACGTCATTGACCAGGTCGTAGAGAAACTGCGCCGGGTAAGGCAGCAGCGCGGATCGTTGAATATGTGTCGTCATGTAAGCGTTACTTCCAGAGCTGAGCGGCAAATACTACAAGAATGCCGATAGGCGCCACGTAGCGCATCAAGAACAGGGACAGGGCAAACAGTGCCGGGTTGCGGATCGACAACTCGTCGCGCACCGCCTCACGCCCCATCACCCATCCGGCGAACAACACGAAACACAAGCCACCGACGGGCAACATGATCCGCGAGGTAAAGAAATCGATCACGCCGAAGAAATCCAGCCCGCTCTTCGCGCCCCATTGGTAGAGGCTGAACATTCCGCCTTCGTTCACGAAAAACTTGGCTTCCTTCCAGATATTGAAGGAAAACACCGTGCCCAATCCGACGAACCAGCAGGTAAAGGCCAGCCAGAACGTGACCCAGGCGCGACTGATTTTCGTGCGCTCGACCAGGTAGGCGACCATCGGCTCAAGCAGCGAAATCGCCGAACTCCACGCCGCCACCGCGACCAGCACAAAAAATACCACGCCCATCAATTGGCCGAAAACCACGTTACCAAAAGCGAATGGCAGGCTGACAAACATCAGCCCCGGCCCCTCACTCGGGTTCAGGCCGGCCGCAAACACAATCGGAAACAACGCCAGACCAGCGACCAGTGACACGAACGTATCGAGTAAGGCGACACCCACTACCGTACGGGACAACGAGGTGTTTTTCGGCATGTAGGCGCCGTAGATCATGATCGAGCCGACGCCGACGCTCAGCGAGAAGAACGCGTGCCCCATCGCCGGCAGCAAGCCATCAAGGACTTTTTCTGGATGGAAGTCGAACATGAAATGCACGCCTTCCATGAAATGCCCAGTGGTCATGCTGTAACCCAGCAACACCAGAATCATCACGAACAACAGCGGCATCATGATGCGCAAGCTGCGTTCCAGCCCGGCAACCACGCCTTTGGCGATGACGAGGGCCGACAGCAGCATAAAAATCGTGTGCCAAAGTGTCAGGCGCCATGGATCGGCGATGACATTACCGAAATATGCGCCGACCTGATCAGGTGTCGCGCCCTGGAAATCGCCGCGGCCCATGTCGACGATGTAATCCAGCGACCAGCCGCCGACCACACTATAAAAAGACAGGATCAGCAACGCCGTGATCATCCCGGCGAAGGCGCCCCACGACCACTTGGGCGAGTGCCCGGCTTCCAGCGCCAGCACCTTTAAAGCATTTGCCGGACTTTGCCGGGCGCGCCGGCCGATCAGGGTTTCGGCGAGCATCACCGGAACGCCGATCAGTGCGATGCAGGCCAGAAACATCAGCACAAAGGCGCCGCCGCCGTAGACCCCGACCATGTAGGGGAACTTCCAGATACTACCCAGTCCCACGGCCGAACCGGTCGCGGCGAGTATGAATACCCAGCGGCTAGCCCAACTGCCGTGGACAGAAACCTTGTCTGTCGACATCGTTTATCACGCCCAAGCGTTAGAAAAAGAGGCCGCATTGTCCGGGATTCACTCAACCTGCTCAAGCACGCAGCATCACCGTAGCCGACAGCCGAACAACTCCATATAATGCCGCCCCTATGGCTAAACAGAAGAAACACCCAACAGGGACCATCGCGCAAAATAAAAAGGCGCGACACGATTACTTCATCGAGCACAAGTTCGAGGCTGGTCTGGTCCTGGCCGGCTGGGAAGTAAAAAGTCTGCGGGCGAGCAAGCTACAGCTGGTCGACAGCTACGTGCTGCTCAAGGATGGCGAGGCGTGGTTGCTCGGCAGCCACATCACGCCGCTGATGACCGCAAGCACCCACGTCATCGCCGACCCGGTGCGCACGCGCAAACTGCTGCTCAACCGCCGCGAGCTGGACAAGCTCGCCGCCGCGGTGCAGCAAAAGGGTTACGCCTGCGTCTGCCTGTCCTGGTACTGGAGCAAGCACATGGTCAAGTGCGAGATTGCTCTGGGCAAGGGCAAGAAGGAATACGACAAGCGTGACACCGAGCGCGAACGCGATGCCGGTCGCGAATTGCAGCGCGCGGTGCGCAACAAGGGCAAGGAAGACTGACTTCCCACCCTGATCGTTTTGATCGTTCCCACGCTTTGCGTGGGAATGCAGCATTGGACGCTCTGCGTGCGCATTGTGACGCGGAGCGTCACGGGATGCATTCCCACGCAGAGCGTGGGAACGATCGTTGCAGCACTAACTACATCCCCTTGCGCCGCTCCGCCCGCGCCATCCGCTGAACCTCCTGCCGGACCTCTTCCAGCACTTCCTGCACATACAGAATGTGGCGGCTGGACACTTCTCGCGCCTGCTCCGCGCGCCCCTCGATAATCGCCAGATACAATTCTCGATGCTGAGTGATCAGCATGTCGCGAGTCTCAGTACGCTGCTTGTACATGCCGCCGATGTTGGTCACGACGTTGCGCTTGAGCAGATCGAACAGCCCGCGAATGGTGTGCAGCAACACCGCGTTATGGCTGGCCTCGGCAATCGCCAGATGAAATTTCGCATCGGCGGCCCCCTCCTCCGCCCGACTCACTTCGTCGTGGCGCGAATAGCAGTCCTGCAGTTCTTCGAACGCGGCGGTCAGGCGCTCGCGATCCACATCGGTGGCGCGCAATGCGGCGTAATAGGCGCACGATGCTTCCAGAGTGTGCCGAAACTCCAGCAGATCCCGCTGCGCCTCGGGGTTGCTTTCGAGCAGCTGCAACAGCGGATCGCTGAACGTCGACCCCAGGCTTTCGACCACATAGTTGCCGCCGCCCTGACGACTGACCAGCAAGCCCTTGACGGCGAGTTTCTGGATCGCTTCGCGCAGCGACGGACGTGATACGCCAAATTGCTCGGCCAGCGTGCGTTCCGCCGGCAGCCGTTCGCCGGACTTCAGCGTGCCCTCGAGAATCATCCCCTCGAGCCGCTCGACAATGTCGTCAGACAAACGGCGCGAACGTATCTGATCAAACCCCATAACTCATTTCTCCACGATCCCGACCGCTCGCCGGGCTGTCTATTCTGGCCTATCGGCGCTCTACAGGCACCTGGCAGACGCCACTTGCCGAAAGCGCAGCAGATGCAATCTGCACCGCATGTTCGACAAAAGTTTTAGGGCGACAAATTGACACACCGATATCAAGGCTTTTACCCTAGCCAACAGCGATTGTAAATTGGTCTTACCAATTAACCAAGAACGCTGACAGTGCCTGACCAACAACAATTAGGGGCCACCCCACTATGCAAACCTGGCAACAGCTCTACAGCCCGCTCGGCAGTCTCGGCGTCTCCGCACTCGCGGCCGTCATTCCCATCGTGTTCTTCTTTCTCGCCCTGGCGGTGTTTCGCCTCAAGGGCCATGTCGCGGGCAGCATCACGCTGGCACTGTCGATTGCCGTAGCGATCTTTGCCTTCCAGATGCCGGTCGACATGGCGTTCGCCGCGGCCGGGTATGGCTTCGCCTACGGTCTGTGGCCGATTGCCTGGATCATTGTCGCGGCGGTGTTCCTCTACAAATTGACGGTCAAGAGTGGCCAGTTCGAAGTCATCCGCAGCTCGGTGCTGTCGATCACTGACGACCAGCGCCTGCAAGTGCTGCTGATCGGCTTCTGCTTCGGTGCATTCCTCGAAGGCGCCGCCGGTTTCGGCGCTCCCGTGGCGATCACCGCTGCGTTGTTGGTGGGCCTGGGTTTCAATCCCTTGTACGCCGCCGGCCTGTGCCTGATTGCCAACACGGCACCGGTAGCCTTCGGCGCCCTGGGGATTCCGATCATCGTCGCCGGTCAAGTCACCGGTATCGACGCCTTCAAGATCGGCGCCATGACCGGTCGCCAACTGCCGCTGCTGTCGCTGTTCGTGCCGTTCTGGCTGGTGTTCATGATGGACGGCCTGCGCGGCGTGCGCGAAACCTGGCCGGCCGCGCTGGTCGCAGGCTTGAGCTTCGCCATCACGCAGTACTTCACGTCGAACTTCATCGGCCCGGAACTGCCGGACATCACCTCGGCCTTGGCCAGCCTGATTTCCCTGACGCTGTTCCTGAAAATCTGGCAGCCAAAACGTGCCGCCGGGCAGCATATCGTCGGTGCCGTTGCCGCTTCGGTAGTCAGCGCCAGCGTCGGCGGTTTCGGCCAGAAGCGCACCACCGTGGCTTCGCCTTACAGCCTCGGGGAAATCATCAAGGCGTGGTCGCCGTTTCTGATTCTTACTGTGTTGGTGACGATCTGGACGCTGAAGCCTTTCAAAGCGATGTTCGCTGCGGGCGGCTCGATGTACAACTGGGTGTTCAACTTCGCGATTCCGCACCTTGATCAACTGGTGATCAAGACTGCGCCGATCGTGGCCAACCCGACCGCCATTCCAGCGGTGTTCAAACTCGACCCGATTTCCGCCACCGGCACGGCGATTTTCTTCTCTGCGCTGATTTCGATGCTGGTCCTGAAGATCAACTTCAAAACTGGTCTGACCACTTTGAAAGAAACCTTTTACGAACTGCGCTGGCCGATTCTGTCGATCGGCATGGTGCTGGCGTTCGCCTTCGTCACCAACTACTCAGGCATGTCATCGACGATGGCCCTGGTACTGGCCGGCACTGGCGCCGCATTCCCGTTCTTTTCGCCGTTCCTCGGCTGGCTGGGCGTGTTCCTCACCGGTTCCGATACCTCATCCAACGCGCTGTTCAGTTCGCTGCAAGCGACCACCGCGCACCAGATCGGCGTCAACGACACCCTGCTGGTAGCCGCCAATACCAGCGGCGGCGTGACCGGCAAAATGATCTCGCCGCAATCGATCGCCGTGGCCTGCGCCGCGACCGGGCTGGTGGGCAAGGAATCTGATCTGTTCCGCTTCACCCTCAAGCACAGCCTATTCTTTGCAACGATCGTCGGTTTGATCACCTTGGCTCAGGCCTACTGGTTCACTGGCATGCTGGTGCATTAAGCCTACAAGCAACACAGCAATAACCGACGCCGGCCCGTGATCCGGCGTCAGCCATTCACCACCGGGTCTGTAAGGCTGTTGAAAGCAATGATCTTTATATTCAGCAGCCGCCGCAGACGGATAACCGGGACCACCCGGAGACACGCCTGATGAGCGAGCTTTTTTACAACGCTGTGCCAAACGCGACCCGCGTGGCGCCGCCACTGCCCGAACCTCGGCAATACCCCAGCGAGAAACCGTCGCGGGTTTACCTGTTCGGCACGTGTGTGGTTGATCTGTTCTACCCCGAAGCCGGGATGGACGCGATCCACTTGCTGGAGCGCGAAGGCATTCGGGTCGAGTATCCGCAAGGGCAGAGCTGCTGCGGGCAACCGGCCTACACCTCGGGTTACACCGAGCAGGCGCGGACCGTGGCGCGCTCGCAACTGGCGCTGTTTGCCGGGGATTATCCGGTGGTGGTGCCGTCGGGTTCCTGCGCCGGCATGCTGCGCGAGCATTACGCCGACTTGTTCAAGGATGAGCCGGAAACGCTGAAACAGGTGCAGGCCCTCGCGGCCCGCACCTATGAACTGGCCGAGTTCCTGCTGTTCGTCTGCAAGGTGCAGCTCAAGGACAGCGGCGAACCGGTGAAAGTCGCGCTGCACACCTCGTGTTCGGCACGCCGCGAAATGAACACCCACCTGCACGGCCGCGAGTTGTTGGCGCAGTTGAGCAATGTGGAGCGGGTCAACCACGACCACGAAAGCGAATGCTGTGGCTTCGGCGGAACATTCAGCGTCCGTATGCCAGACATTTCCGGGGCGATGGTGGCTGACAAGACCCGCGCGCTGAAGGAATCCGGCGCGCACCAGGTACTCAGTGCCGACTGTGGCTGCCTGATGAACATCAACGGCGCACTGGAGAAACAACGGGAAGCACTGCGCGGGCAACACCTGGCGAGCTTCCTGTGGCAACGAACCGGAGGTGCGCAATGAGCACCTCGACGATTATTCCTACGGTCGCCGTAGAAGAAGATTTCCGCACACGGGCGCACAACGCCTTGGGTGACCAGCAGTTAAGGAACAACTTCCGCACTGCCATGGACTCACTGATGACCAAGCGCGCCGCCGCTTTCAGTGATGCCCATGAACGAGAACATTTGCGCGCACTGGGCAATTCGATCAAGGCCCGCGCATTGTCCAAATTGCCCGACCTGCTCGAGCAACTGGAACAGAACCTGACCCGCAACGGTGTGACAGTGCACTGGGCGGAAACGGTGGACGAAGCCAATGGCATCGTCCTCTCGATCATCCGCGCTCACGAGGCGCGGCAAGTGATCAAGGGCAAATCGATGGTCAGCGAAGAGATGGAGATGAACCATTTCCTCGAGGCTCGGGACATTGAATGTCTGGAGTCCGACATGGGGGAATACATCGTCCAGCTCGACCACGAGAAGCCTTCACACATCATTATGCCGGCGATCCACAAGAATGCCGGTCAGGTCGCGTCCTTGTTCCACGACAAACTTGGCGTGGAGTACACCAAGGACGTTGACCAACTCATTCAGATCGGTCGCAAAGTCTTGCGGCAGAAATTCTTCGAAGCGGACATTGGCGTTTCCGGCGTCAACTTCGCCGTGGCCGAGACCGGCACCCTGCTGCTGGTGGAAAACGAAGGCAACGGGCGCATGACCACCAGCGTGCCGCCGGTGCACATCGCCGTCACCGGCATCGAAAAAGTCGTGGAAAACCTGCGCGACGTGGTGCCGTTGCTGTCCCTGCTGACCCGCTCGGCGCTGGGTATTCCGATCACCACCTACGTCAACATGATCTCCGGCCCGCGCAAGGAACACGAACTCGACGGCCCGCAGGAAGTGCATCTGGTGCTGCTCGACAACGGCCGCAGCCAGGCCTTCGCCGACAGTGAATTGCGCCAGACCCTCAACTGCATCCGCTGCGGCGCCTGCATGAACCATTGCCCGGTGTACACCCGCGTCGGCGGCCACACCTATGGCGAGGTCTACCCTGGGCCGATCGGCAAAATCATCACCCCGCACATGGTCGGCCTGGCGAAAGTCCCGGACCACCCGAGCGCGTCCTCGCTGTGCGGCGCCTGCGGTGAAGTGTGTCCGGTGAAAATTCCGATCCCGGCCATTCTGCGCCGCTTGCGCGAAGAGAACGTCAAAGCGCCGGACTCGCCGCATCAAGTGATGCGCGGCCAGGGCAGCAAGTATTCGCGCAAGGAGCGCTTCATCTGGAACGCCTGGGCGAAACTCAACAGCTCGCCGACGCTGTATCGCCTGTTCGGTTTCTTCGCCACCCGGCTGCGCGCGCTCACGCCGAAAAATGTCGGCCCGTGGACGCAAAACCACAGCGCACCGAAACCCGCCGCTCGCTCATTGCACGACATGGCCCGCGAGCATCTGGCCAAACAGGGAGATCGTTGATGAGCGCCAAGCACAATATCCTCGGCAAACTGAGGAAAAGTCTGGCGGGCACCACGCCAATCGCCGACAACTTCGACGTCGATCTGGTGACGCAGCCTTACACCTACAGCGCCGAACAGCGCATCCCGCAATTGCGCAAATTGATGGAAGCGGTACACACCGAAATCCATCTGACCTCGGCCGAAGCATGGCCGGCGCTGCTCGCGCAATTGCTGCGCGATCGCCAGTTGCCGAGTCTGCTGATCGCACCGACGACACCGCACGGGCAACGGATCACACAACACTGGGCGAACAATCCCGGGCTGCCCGCGCTGAAATCCTACGACCGGCCGGTGGAAGAATGGAAAGCCGAACTGTTCAACGACACCCCGGCCAGCCTTACCGGCACCCTCGGCGCCATCGCCGCGACTGGCAGCCTGATTATCTGGCCAACTCGCGAAGAGCCACGCTTGATGAGCCTGGTGCCGCCGGTGCATTTCGCCCTGCTCAAGGCCAGCGAAATTCGCGATAACTTCTACCAGGTGCAAGCGGAATTCGAATGGGCGCAAGGCATGCCGACCAACGCGCTGCTGGTCTCCGGCCCGTCGAAAACCGCCGATATTGAGCAGGTGCTGGCGTATGGCGCGCATGGCCCGAAAGATCTGGTCGTGCTGATTCTGGAGGATCAATGAGTCTTCCTGCCGCTTTTCTGCGTGATGCCGAGCAACTGATTCCGCCGGAACGGCGCTTCGACGATCCCCTATCGACCCTGGCTTTCGGTACCGACGCCAGTTTCTATCGCTTGATCCCCAAACTGGTAATTCGCGTCGAGTCCGAAGACGAAGTCGTGGCATTGCTGAAACTGGCCCAGCGTGATCGCGTACCGGTGACGTTCCGCGCCGCGGGTACCAGTCTTTCCGGTCAAGCGATCAGCGATTCAGTGTTGATCGTGCTCGGGGATAACTGGAACGCCCGCGAGATCCGTGGCCAAGGCATACAGATCCGTCTGCAACCGGGCGTTATCGGCGCGCAGGCCAACGCCTGGCTGGCGCCGTTCGGACGCAAGATCGGCCCGGACCCGGCCTCGATCAACGCCTGTAAAATCGGCGGCATCGTCGCCAACAACGCCAGCGGCATGTGCTGCGGCACCGCGCAAAACACCTATCACACCCTGGCCGGGATTCGTCTGGTGCTGGCCGACGGCACGCGCCTCGACACCGAAGACGCAGCCAGCGTCGCGGCGTTCCGCTCAAGCCACGGCGAGTTGCTCGAGCGTTTAGCGACGTTGGGCCGTGAAACCCGCGCCAATGCCGAACTGGCTGCGAGAATTCGCCACAAATATCGTCTGAAAAATACCACCGGCCTGTCGCTCAACGCCCTGGTGGATTTCGACGAGCCTGTGGATATCTTGAGCCATTTGCTGGTCGGCTCCGAAGGCACGCTCGGCTTTATCAGCGCGGTGACCTACGACACGGTGATCGACCACCCGAACAAAGCCTCGGCGCTGATCGTCTTCCCCGATGTGGAAACCTGCTGCAACGCAGTCACCGTGCTGAAAAGCCAACCGGTGTCCGCCGTCGAACTGCTCGACCGGCGCAGTCTGCGCTCGGTGCAAGACAAACCCGGGATGCCCACTTTCGTACAGCAGCTGTCGAACAATGCCTGCGCCTTGCTCATCGAATCCCGCGCCGCATCTTCCACGTTGCTGCAGGAACAACTGGCGCAGATCATGGCGTCGCTCAGCGGTTTTCCGGTGGAGAAGCAGGTCGATTTCACCGAAGACCCTGTGGAAAACGCCAAGCTGTGGGCGATCCGCAAGGACACCTTCCCCGCCGTCGGCGCCGTGCGTAAAACCGGCACGACAGTGATCATCGAAGACGTGACCTTTCCGGTCGAACAACTGGCCATCGGCGTCAATCGCCTGATCGAGCTGTTCGACAAACATGCCTACGACGAAGCGATCCTTTTCGGACACGCGCTGGAAGGCAATCTGCACTTCGTCTTCACCCAAGGCTTCAACAACCCGGAAGAAGTCGCACGCTATCAAGCGTTCATGGACGACGTCGCGCAATTGGTGGCGGTGGAATTCGGCGGCTCGCTGAAAGCCGAGCACGGCACCGGCCGCAACATGGCGCCGTTCGTGGAACTGGAATGGGGCAGCGATGCCTATCAGTTGATGTGGCAGCTCAAGCGCCTGCTCGATCCCAACGGCATTCTCAACCCGGACGTGATTCTCAGCGAAGACCCGCAAATCCACCTCAAACACCTGAAACCACTGCCCGCCGCCGATGAGATTGTGGATAAGTGCATCGAATGCGGTTTCTGCGAACCGGTCTGCCCGTCGAAAGGCCTGACCCTGAGCCCGCGCCAGCGCATCGTCATCTGGCGCGATATTCAGGCGAAAAAACGCGCTGGCATCGACACCCGTGAACTGGAAGAAGCCTACGAGTACCAAGGCATCGAAACCTGCGCGGCGACCGGTCTGTGCGCGCAACGCTGTCCGGTCGGCATCAATACCGGCGAGCTGGTAAAAAAGCTCCGCGGCCGACACGCAACCCATCAGAAAACCGCCGACTGGATCGAAGGAAATTTCGCCAAGACCCTGCAAGGCGCTCGCTTCACCCTGCATGTCGCCAACGGCGCGCGGATGCTGCTCGGTGCACCGCGTCTGGCAAAGCTGTCGGCAACCCTGACCCGCTTGTCCAAAGGCCAGGTGCCGCTGTGGACCAACGCAATGCCGCAGCCAGAAAAAGCCATTCGCTTCAGCCCGAACGTCGCAGACGAGCGCCCGCGCGTGGTGTATCTGGCCGCGTGTGTATCACGGGTCATGGGCCCGGCGGCGGGCGACAAAGAGCAAATGTCGCTCTACGACAAAACCCGCGGCCTGCTAGAAAAGGCCGGTTACCAGGTGGTGTTCCCGGACAACCTCGACAACCTCTGCTGCGGTCAGCCGTTCGCCTCCAAGGGCTACGCCGAACAGGCCGAACATAAGCGCCAGGAGCTGATCAGCGCATTGCTGCACGCCAGCCGCGGCGGGCTCGACCCGATCTATTGCGACACCAGCCCGTGTACGTTGCGGCTGGTGCAGGACGTCGGCGAATCGCGGCTGGATCTGTACGATCCGGTGCGCTTCATCCGTACTCATCTGGCCGATCGCCTGGAATTCACCCCGCAAGACGCACCGATCGCCGTGCACGTGACCTGCAGCACGCAGCATCTGGGCGAAAGCCAGGCGCTGATCGAACTGGCGCGCAAATGCAGCAAAAACGTGGTCATCCCCGAAGGCATTCATTGCTGCGGGTTTGCCGGCGACAAAGGCTTCACCACGCCGGAGTTGAACAGCCACTCGCTGCGCACGCTCAAGGATGCGGTGCAGTATTGCAGCGAAGGCATCTCCACCAGCCGCACGTGCGAAATCGGCCTGACGCAACATGGCGGGATTGACTATCACGGGCTGGTTTATCTGGTGGATCGGGTGACACAGGCGAAAGCCCGCTGAAGAAAAAATCAGAACCCTTGAACAAGACGGCAGTCCACTGCACATGCCCCGGACCATTCGGGGCCTGTTCAACGGTCAGCGAAGTCTGAACCCTCAGTTCAAGGAGATACACATGAACCGCTCTGTGATGTTGGGTCTGTTTGTCACTGCCTCAATGATGGCGTCGGCTTCGTTCGCCGCTGAAAAACCTGCCGATTTGTGCGATGCCAATCTGCAGAGAATCGATAACGCCAAGGCGCAATATCAGACCTCCCCCGATCTGAACTCGCGCGTTTCGGCCAGCGTCAGCAAGGCCCGTGCATTGAAGGCGCAAGGCAAGATTGATGACTGTCTCGCTGAAACCCAGCAAACGTTGCTGGACATTCAAAATGCTACGGGTGACACCAAAAAATGATTCCTGAGCCGACCTATGGCGGGTCGGCTGAATCGGCACTGCTCGGTTGAGCTGGCCTTTTAACATTCGTTGCAAATAAAACCGAATTCCTGCGCAGCGAAGCGGTCAACCCAACAGGTCCTATACTGACCTGACTTGTCTTGACCTCGGCATCGCCGCCAGACCGTCCGGCAGCACCGAGCCCCCATCGTTCAAGGAGATACCCATGAAGCATTCTGCAATTGCTGGATTGTTTATCACTGGTGCACTTCTGGCCTCGCCGGTGTTCGCGGCGGACAAAGACCTTTGTGCCGGGAATCTTCAAAGCATCAAAGATTTCGTCACTAGCCAGCCGTCCCTTCCTGAAAGCTCCATGAATAACATCAAGGACGCACAGGAAAAAGCCACTGCGGCCCAGGCGTCCGGCAACGACAAGGAATGCATTGAGGTTACCAACGGCATCATCAGCAAGATGCAGATCCGTAACCCGACGCGTAACTGATCGTTTTCGAGGCCAACCTTCGGGTTGGCCTCACTCGGGTTTTGACGTACACTGTGCACGCTTGTTGCCCGAACAGATTCACCGGGCAATGAGTTCGGGGCCGTTTAGGATTCGACGCCGGTTGCGAAACTCTAGGTGCATGCCGACTTGGTAACAGAAGTCGTAAATCCACTGTTGCAACTACTTATAGTTGCCAATGACGACCAATACGGTGTTGCTCTCGCTGCTTAATTGCAGCTGACAATGCTCCTGGTACCTTCGGGTCCAGCAATCATCAGGGGATGTCTGTAAACCCGAAATGATTGTCATATAGAACAGAATCGCCGTGCAGTACGTTGTGGACGAAGCGGCTAAAACTTACACAACTCGCCCAAAGCACCCTGCCCGTCGGGTCGCTGAGGGTTAACTTAATAGACACGGCTACGCATGTAGTACCGACAGCGGAGTACTGGCGGACGGGGGTTCAAATCCCCCCGGCTCCACCACTTCATCATCTAAAGACGTCCACGGACGTCTTTTTTTGTGCCTAAAATCCAGTAAATACGGGGGTTTCAGGGCTAGCGGGGGCTTTTGAGGATTTCTGAGTTCCAGGCGCTTTGGTATCCCAGGTGGTATCCCGGGCTGCCAAGTGCTACTTTCAGGATACCAAAACGGTGCTGGAGGTAGCCCCCATGCCTACTAACGCAACCCGCCTCTCCGATCGCCAGCTCAAGGCAGTCAAGGCAACTGGTAAAGACTTCGTCCTCAGCGACGGCGACGGCCTGCAGCTTCGAGTACGCGCCAGCGGCTCGATGATGTGGAATTTCAATTACCGCGAGCCGTTGACCAGAAGCCGTCTTAATATGGCGCTCGGTCCATACCCCGACCTCTCGCTAGCCAACGCCCGGAAGAAAGCCGCAGAGGCGCGTGAGTTGCTCGCTTTGGGCACTGATCCCAAAACCCAGCGCGATGAGGTAAGGCAAGCCAAACTTGCTGAGACTGAACACACTTTCGAGAAGGTGGCCACTGCCTGGTTCGAGCTGAAGAAAGACTCCGTAACCAAAGCCTACGCCGAAGACATTTGGAGATCGCTAACGCTCCATGTTTTCCCAAGCATGAAAACAACGCCGCTCTCTCAAATCACTGCTCCGATGGTTATCAAGATCCTTCGCCCAATCGAGGCCAAAGGGAGTCTCGAAACCGTGAAACGATTGAGCCAACGACTCAACGAGATCATGACCTACGGGGTCAACTCCGGGCTGATATTTGCGAATCCCCTCAATGGAATTCGGGCGGTATTCAAGAAACCCAAGAAAGAGAACATGGCTGCGCTACCACCTGAGGAGCTTCCCGAGCTCATGATGGAAATCGCGAACGCCAGTATCAAGCGCACGACCCGCTGCCTGATCGAATGGCAGCTGCACACGATGACCCGCCCTGCCGAAGCAGCCACCACGCGATGGGCAGATATCGACTTCGACAAGCGCATTTGGACCATTCCGCCAGAGCGCATGAAAAAGCGTCGGCCGCACACAATCCCTCTTACCGATCAGGCAATTTCGTTACTGGAGACGCTCAAGCAACTCAGCGGTAACAGAGAATACGTGTTCCCCTCAGATAGAAATCCCCGCACCCATGCCAATAGCCAGACCGCCAACATGGCATTGAAGCGCATGGGCTTTCAGGACCGTCTAGTCAGCCACGGCTTGCGCTCGATGGCGAGCACCATCCTGAATGAGCATGGCTGGGATCCGGAGCTGATCGAGGTCGCGCTGGCGCATGTCGACAAGGACGAAGTTCGTAGCGCCTACAACCGGACGGATTACATCGAACGCCGGCGTCCGATGATGGCTTGGTGGAGTGAACATATCCAGAAGGCGGCCACCGGCAGCCTGTCGGCATCGGCCATCAATCAAACCAGGGACCGCAACGTCGTACCGATTCGCTGAGCATCTAAGGTACGCAACGCCGGCTACAATCGGTGTCGTGCAGCAGGGCGAAAGGAGTGACGACTGTCGCTAAATCGCTGGTATGCCTGCGCCTCTTCAGCCAAGCCCCTGAGTATGGGAAGGCTCCGCATTCCCATACTCAGGGGCTCACGCTTAAAAACGTCTATCAGACAACCACGAGTAGCGCCTTTCTGCGACGGATCAATCCTGCTGTTAACGCATAGTAATAGACGGTCGCGGGCGCTGAGCAACTCAGATAGTGCTCAAAAAACCATCTCACATGTTTTTCCCTCCAAGACCAAGGAGTCGCGCAACCCCAGCGCTCACGAATCACCTCGTGCATCCTTTCTGCTTGCCTGATGTGCCGCTGTCGCGTGGCATGCGCACCTTTGAGCACGGGGCTCAGAAACAACGCTATATCGAACTCGGACTTCATCGCCGGCCTCCGATGTAGGCACTCACCACATCAATGCGGTTATGTCCCAACTCATGACTGATCTGCTGTCGTGCACGCTGATCGAGTTGACGATCTTCTCTATAACCACGACCGCCATTGATGGGTGCAGGGAAGCCGGTCAGTTGCTCATAGCGCTCACAGGCGTACGCCGCACGCAGTTCATGAAAGCCTTTCAGACCCTGCTCATGCAGGAGGTCCCGTGCCGGCCGCACGACTTTCTGTATGAAGTCTTTGTAGCTTTCATCGGGTGCCAACAAATTTCGACTGCCACTGGGTAACGCCTCGCAGGCCCTAGCCAGAGCATCGCGAACTTGATCCGTGACCACGATCCAACGCGGTGCCGATGCGCCAGACCGACCACCCTTGGTACCATCCTGGATGTTGATCTTGCCCAGTTGCCGAGCTTCACGTTGCAGTCGGAGCAGATCCGCCAAGATTGCCTCACGCAAACGCATGCCGGTCTCCCGGGCCAAGTGCACAATTGCGGTCACTCGTTGCTGGCCTCTCTCTGACAGCGCTTGCGCAATCAGCCCGACCTGCCCACGGTCTTGGCCTTGCGGCGCCTCACTACGAACGCTTGAACGCTGCAAGCCAAGCGCCTTACTTGGACTGGGTATTTTGACGTACTGATCACCGCGCAGCGCGGCGATGGTTCGGTTCACACTGGACAGGCGATTCTGCGCGGTGGCGATGCCGACGTTGCCCTGATTAACCTGCTCGCGCACGTGGGCGGCGTACCGCATGAGGATCTCGCGGTCGATCTGTCGCGCGTCATTGAGCCTCGGTCCTTCTTCGGATCGACACCATTGCACGAAGGCCTGCCAGCGATCGCTATGGGCTTTGACGGTACCAAAATGGCCATCGCCAAACAGTTCTTTCAGGGCTTGCGGTCCGGCATAGCTGAGCTGGCGACCGAAACCAAAATTGCGCCCAGCTCGCTTACCGACCCGAGCCATTTTTCTGCTCCTGATTGACTGCAGCAAGATCATGTAAAAGGGCTCGCCAGTGCGCGCTCACGATGGCGAGCTGAGCCCAATCAGTCGGGCGAAAACACAGCGTGTTGTCGGTGACATAGAGATGCGCGCCCTCCTCTTTCAAGCATTGGATGATGGCTGTCGTCGAGGTGATAGCTTTACGGGTGGTGGCGACATCGGCGACAGCGGCGACAACCCTTGTCCTGCCTGGCTTTGAGCGTGGCGACAAAGCGGCGACAGTCGCGGCGACAAACCGCGCTTTCGGCTCCTTTTGGCGCTGAGCCAAATGGTTGCGCAGCGCCTCATCAAGATTGAACATGGCGCACCTCGAAGGTATTCCCGTCGGTGATCAGCCACTGATGATCAATCAACTCGACCAGCAGCTTAGCGGCATGACGGCTGCTCTTACGGGCAAAGCGGGGACCGTTGCGATTCAGCTCTCGAATACTGAAGCGCTTCCAATCTTTGATCTGGAGCCAGCGCAGCAGCCGGTCCGCCTCTTCCTTTACCCGGCACACCGGTTCCTGTTCAGTCAGGCGCTGGATCTCGTTGAGGTAGTAGCCGATTAAAGCGGAGGCTCGTTGGATATGATCGACCTCCACGACACTGCTCTCCTCCACCACGGCCAAAATGCCAGCGACGCGCAGCAGGTTGTCGGCGGCTTTCGATCCGCTAGGCCGCACGCTGGCCAGCTCCCCAAATTCACCCAACTGGGCTTCGATGGCGTCATGCAAATCAATCCAGCGACGACGGGACAATGGACTGAGGTTCAGCGGTGATAGCTGGAGAGCACCGTCAGCGGAAAGTGACCAAGGCTGATGAAACAGGGCCGAAAGGCGTTGGTGATATCGCTTTAGTGCGGCGTCTTTGGACAAGTCGACAGCCTGATAGCTGCGTTGTCCAGCCAGACTCGTGGGCCAGGTCATCAGACAGCGACCGAGGATGCCTTGCCCTTGCAGCAACGGATCACTGAGTAACTGCATGGCCAAGTACGGTTGCAGCATCAGGTGCAGGCTCACGCGCCGATCGTAGGCTCGTAGGCTTTCACCGACCATGGAGCGAGCACGATCAATCGGGCTCCCGTCCCAGAGTGACGACAAGGTCGTGATCGCTTTCAAACGGTTATCGCGACTCATGGTGCTGCTACCGAGGAATTGTCCGCCCTCATCACAGAACAGCCCCATGCTGGGCAAGTCATGACAGAGCCCCTTAATTAAGGCCTCGATAGTCGGGTCTGTGGTGATCAGCCGAGGTGCAGAGGGCTCCGCTTCGAGCAGCACGTCATTTGCGGAGTCGGGGTCGGCAGGATTGATACGCTGCGCCTGTCGCTGTGCGGCGCGGTACCGGGAGAGCTGTTCGCGGTAGCGCTGCCACTGTTCACGCTCCCATTGTCGTGCTGGCAGCAATGCAAACCTGTCTGCGGCGGTCTTGCGATCACCTGACGCGGCCACCGTGATCAGGTACAGCGACAGGGGGTAATTTCTTCCGTCGAGGTGTAAGCCTGCATGACCTTGAGTGGCCAGCGCTGAGGCAGCCAAGACCGATTGTGCTGCCAGTGCTTGAGGCACGCCGATCACCTCGGCCATGCGCTCGACCGCGGGACCAAGAATGCCCCCCAACGCCTGCACCGGATAAGGTTCGGCCTCCGGATTCGACTCGATTAACGGTCGAGGGGATCGTGGTAGTTCAAGCTTCGGATCTAACTGCTGCATGGGCCCTCTCCTCGGTGATTGCTGGTTGCCTCACGTACTCCCGCCACAGCTGTTGAGTGTTATCAGGGATCAAGGCCCCTGCGACCTGTGAGGTGTTCACTGACGCGGAACGAACGGCTCCTTACGACCGGGAACGAGGGCATGACCCCATGAACTTGGCCTCCTTAGCGCATCCGAAGATGCGGGCGGGCAGAGGCTGTGCCGACTGACGAGTTCGGCACCTACAGATCCTGGGTGGGAGAAGGCAAAGACCTGGACACCTGGGGCATGCCTGACTGTCAGTCAGGTGCAGCCTCTCCATGGGCTGCGGCACCGGCGCCTGTGTCGTTGCGGATGGCGACGAATCGGAGTTGTCAGGTCGATTGTCACGAGGAGAGTTGCGGCAATGCCCTGTACGACGTGGCTTGCAGCAGTGGTACGAGCGCCCGTCTCTTTCCAGGAGAAAGAGACGGGCGCGGATTGGCGCAACTGAGTGTGCCGAAGGGTGAGGTTGCTGCAGCGCAGCAGGGTAAGTCCATCGTCTGCCGCAGTGGACAGATTAAGTCGAGTAGGCATCCATCACTCTTGGGGAGTGACCGTGCGAGCCGCCGGACGCTAATCGCACTTCGGGAGATCCACCACGCAAGTGGCGTAGCCTTAAAGGTTCTGGCTACCTGGGCTGGTGCTGTCAACGACAGCGATCCGTGCGCCAATTTTTATACCCACTCGAAAAGACGGTCAAGCATTCCGGGCATTAGGGGGCAAGAAGTGGCGACTGTCGCCACTTTTGTCGCCACGCTCCAGGGCACGTCCGACGTGGGTTGTCGCCGATGTCGCCAGTGTCGCCAATTCTCTAGCCATGGCCCACGACAACCTCCGCACTGACACCGAAGCTGCGCTCGATAGAGATCGTGGGTAATTACTGATGGGGAAATGACGCTACAGCGCTAATCAAAAATTTGAAAGGGAAGGTGGAACGAAGTGGCTTCGAGAAAGAGCGAGTGAACCCTCCGATCGGCGCGATCAAAGATCGCTGGTTCGGAGGGTTTGGCGGGAAAAGCAATAACTCAAACGTCAAATACAGCCTCAAGCATCAAAGCTGGTTGATTGGGAGGTGGCGGTTTCATGCCGCATGATTAGCGTCTGCTGCAACCGCAGCAGAAAGCCGGCCTCGAACGCTTCCTGTATATCACCTGAGCGATGATGCTTTCGGTTCTGCGCCAGTGCCCACCATAGCGGTAGTGATGTGCCGTCAAGCCAGGTCTCCGCACAACGAACGCCGTCCTCAATCCATTGGGCTGAATTCATTGCCCCATGGGGTTCTGATACCGGGAAAGCCTTCAGCGGACGGGACAGAGGAGTATTCGGCGATCTGTTGATGCACGCATCGAGCAGGGATACCGGACAGATATCGGAACTCTTTACCCGCCTTGAAGTGAATCACTTTAGACATAGCCGACATCATCAACGGCAGTGGCGTTCCTTTAAAAGCGAAATCCATAAATCGACTGTCATTCGCCTCTATCAGGCATAGCCTGGCAGCTACCTTCCCTCCTGACTTTCCTACGGGTCTCATGACTGGACAGCTGACGTGCTTATTTGATGACCACGATACACGCGCCAATGCGTCAGGCTGGTGGTCAGAGCTACCAGTAACAGCGCGACGAGATAAACCCAGCTGGTGTCTAGCAGGCCAAAAACTCCGACTCCGAATCCGGCCATGATCGGAGGCAGGCTCAACGACAAATAACAGGCCACAAAAATCGCCGCGAAGAGCTCTGCTCGCTCATGTTCTTCGGCGAGTGGTGCCAGCGTTTGCAGAACCGCCGAGAATCCCGCTCCAGATCCAACTCCCGCAATTAGCGTGCCGATGAAAAATACTACGACCCCTCCTCCCAACAGAGACATGATCAGGACACCGAGCCCAACGACCATGGCTATAGCACCCACTGCAGCGCAAAGAGAGAGCGTGAGGAAACGGCCCAAAACCGCTGCTGCAATGGCTGCGGGACCGCACAGCGCAGCAACTGTCAGACCGTTGAGTCCGGCGCTGTTCACGTTGAATACTCCATAAAGAATCGAGGGCGCCAGTGACATGTACAGGCCGCACAGCGCCCAGATGGCGAGCAACAGCGGTATGCTTCGAACGTATGCAGCCTGGGCCCTCGCACTCACCGAAATACGAGGCTTCAAGGATCCCAAAGCACCGGCACGCCGAGTCGCCGTTTCCGGGACCATCGCCACCCCCACCGCGGCAATCAAGAAAATGAACGCCAGCACCGCGAATACCATCACCTCCGGTGTGCTGAACCAGTACATCGATAACCCTGTGATTAACGATCCTGTGGCCAACCCGGCTAGCGGAGCGATGCTGCTGAACAGTACCCCTGCCTTCTTGTGGCTGACAGGTGCTGCCTCGACCACCGCCGCCGACAAGGCACCACTGGCAATTCCCGTCGCCAGCCCTTGAAGACAACGCGCGGCAATAAGATGATTTATATCATCGGCATAGCCAAAAAGGATCATCGCCAGGGTCTGCAAACCAAGCGCGCCGATTACGACCGGACGTCGACCAATATGGTCGGATAACGACCCGGCGCTGAGTAGGGCGACCAACAGTGCGATGGCGTACGCCGAGAACGCGACGGTCAGCATCCCGGACGAAAAGCCCCAATGACGCTGAAACACCACGAACAGAGGCGAAGGTGTGCTCGCAGCAAAGAAGAACGCGAAAAGCACCATGGCCAATAAGGGAAACGCGAAGGCACCCGCCCGGTGAGCTGTCTCTCCTGAGAGCAGATTATCTCTATCCGACATACCAATCTCCTGATGCTTCACTGCCCGGAAAAGACCTGAATAATGCGTTGTGCTATGTCACGATGATCTTCCTCCAGCGCGAAATGCCCGGTGTTGTAATGGTGGATCTGAGCCCCGGGTACGAACTCCTTGATGGAATCTGCGCCTCGTGGCGTAAAAATCGGGTCGCCATCTCCCCAGACCACCAACGTGGTGGGTTGAGCCTTTCGCAAGTAAGCTTGCCATCGCGGGTACAACGCGAGGTTCGATCCGATGTCGAGCTGCAGATCCGTCATGGCTCGCCGTTTTTCAGGATCGCTGAGCGCAAAGGCATCGTTTGCCCAGGCGTCAGGATTAAGGCCATCGGGATTGCGGGCACCGTGCTGATAAAAAAACTGGTCAGTCGCCAGAACAACCCGCGCCTGGGCGGCTGAACGTTTCTCAGGCGTTTGCGGACCAACGTTTGCCTGAATCGCTTTCAGCCTCATGGGCTCCCATCCATCCAGCGTAATCGGCGTGTTCTGGATGACCAATCCGCGCACCCACTGTGGATTACGTGTCGCCAGGCGCATTCCGACAGGGCCGCCAAAGTCCTGCATGTAGATCACCGCACTTTTAATTCCTAACTCCCGAACCAACTCTTCTATCGATTGACCTAATGCGTCGAAAGTAAGCGGCGTCAAGGCTGCTGCGGTGGGGACGGCGCTGTTTCCCATACCGAGGTAATCAGGGGCCAGCACGTGAAAAAACGGTGCTAACTCAGGAATCAGGTCGCGGAACATGTGCGAAGACGACGGAAAACCATGAAGCAGCAGAATGGTCGGTTTATGAGGATTGCCAGCCTCCCGATAAAACATTTTGTTGCCAGCGACCATGATGAACCGGTAGTGAATATCAGCTGCCGTCGCATGGCCGTCCCACGCGAGCATCAGTCCGAGCGTCAAACATCTTGCACTTGCAATGAAGCCGTGACGGCGCATAGCGCGCTCCTCTCGTGATGGGCGTATTTACTGATGAGTATGTGGCCACCTGATCAACGCCACGGAAGGTCCGGTGTTCCTCGCTTGCAAGAAAATCCAGCGGAATCGGCGAACCACTCTTAGAGGTTTGGAACCAGCACAATGACGCCTTGGACTTCCCTTCGCTCCAATAAGGCGTGCGCCAGGCCCGTTTCGCTCAAGGGTAACGTCGCGCCGATGACTGGTCTGATCACTCCGCCTGAAACGCCGTCAGCGAGGAATTGCAAAGCCTCGCGGATCAACGTAGGGCGCTGGAAGAACGTCGGCAGGTACATGCCGGTCAAGGTTTGCGCTTTGGCCATCAACCGACGAGGCGCCAATGCCTCGCCTGGCCCCCGCGTGGAGCCCACCACCACACAACGCCCCAGCATGGCGAGACACTCAAAATTCTGATCGAACACTTCGCCGCCGATGGTTTCGAGGATCACATCAACTCCACGCCCCTCGGTCAGTTCAAGCACCCGCTCCGGCCACTGGGGAGTGTCGTAGCTAATGGCATAATCGGCCCCGAGGCTGCGCACGAATGCGCGTCGACTTTCAGTGCTGGCCGTACCGATAACTGTCTGTGCGCCCATGGCTTTAGCAATCTGCACAGCCAGACTGCCAACCCCCCCGGCGGCGCCTTGGATCAAAACGCTTTCACCTGACTGTAAATGCGCGCATGTGCGTAGAGCGAGGAACGCAGTCACTCCCTGACAAGGTAAACCCGCCATGGCGACGTCGTTTGCCGACTCATCCAGCATTACCAGCATGTCAGCACCGGCAATAGCCTGCTGTGCGTATGCGCCTTTGGGCATCAAGGCCATGACCTTGCGCCCGACAACGGCAGGGTCAACACCCGCTCCAGTTTTCGAAACGCGTCCGACCACCTGAAGTCCGGCTACATGCGGCAGCGTGACACCACCAACGCGTGTTTCGGGCCGGTTATACATGCCTAACCGTTCACGGATATCCGGAAAATTCACCCCAATCGCAGAGGTGTCTATCAATACCTCTCCCGGCCCCGGCACGGGCGTTGGCAAGTCGACGTACTCGAGTACTTCGGGGCCGCCGAAGCTAAGGAACTGAATCGCTTTCATAATCTGAGATCCTGGATTCTTTGCTCGTCAGATCTGTAGACGCAGGCCTGACTTGGAGCCTAATCGGTGGTGCGGCATGTACTGCCGACCAAATCGTCAGTGCATTGCTTCGATTACTTCACTCCATTGAGAAACAGCGTGGCGTGTTTCAAAAATAGATCCGGGTATTGATAGATCGCGCCATGGTTTGAATCCGGGTAGATAACCAACTGGGCGTTGGGCAAACTCTGCTGCAAGGTCACGTCATTAACTGTGTAGAAGACGATGTCATGGCTGCCGGCGACTACCATCGTCGGTTGCTTGATGCCTTTCAGGTAGCCGTTGGCGTTACCGGCTGGCGCTCCCCAACCAGCGATGGCGGCTGCTTGTGCGGGTGCAGTCTTGCTATCGACATCAACATCGCGATTGACCCTACGTGAGCGCAGACGGGTAAGGAATTCATGTCCGGCGGCCTGGCTTTCTACGGTCTGGGTAAAGAAAACGTCCAGCAGCAGTTCATCCGGTACCGCACGCTTTTTCGCCAGGTAGCCCTGAAATTCCGGCGTCAGCGAGTCCATACCAACTCCACCGCGAGGTGATGAACCGACCAGAATCAGACGACGCACGAGGTTCGGATGATCAAGCGTCACTTGCTGTGCGATCAGACTGCCCATGGAAAAGCCGAGCAAGTCAGCCTTTTTCACGTTCAGTGCCTGCAGCAGGCCGGAGGCATATTTGGCCATGCCTTCGATGGTGTTCGGTACTTCACCGCTGGAACTGGCGACGCCGGCATTGTCGAAAAGGATAATTTCACGATCACGGGCAAAACCGTCGATGACTTTGGGATCCCAGCTGTCTAGGTTGCCAACGAAATGCTGGAGAAATACCAGTGGCACGGCACTGGGTTTGCCGAAGCGACGATATGCCAGGCGCGCACCCTCGACTTCGATAAACTGGGTCGGAGCGGTTTGATGGGTGTAGCTATGTGCAGCTTTTTTTTCTGCTGGGGCGCTGCTGGCCTGAACAGTCAATGTCGAGCACGCAGTCGTCAGCGCTACGATGGCCAGGGTATGGCGCATCGCCCATCGGATGTTGAAAAGGGTCATATAGAGGCACCTGAAAAAAAACGAGTAGGTTTAGGTCCGCCCTGACTGTTTTCCAGTTGGGGCGGAGCAAGGATCAGGCGGGATTTTTTACGCTTGGGCGTTGCTGCACTTTCGCCTGCCATGCCAGGAGCGCGCTGCACTGATTGGGGATGGCAATACTGGCGAAACCGGCGAAGATCAGCCCGGCATACACCGTGATGTCTGCCATGGAAAATTGCTCACCGGCGATGTATGGCTGACTACGCAAGAGCTGATCGAAGTAGTGCATGCCGGCAACTGCTTTGTCGCGCTGACGGTTGCCCCACTCGATACGACCTTCCCATTCAGGACTCTTGTAGGGCTGCAGCGCGGCACCGAGCCCCGGCGTGGCGTGGTGGAAGTAATAGCCGACCGGATCCGCCAGCTCGGACTCCGCGCGCTTTTGCATCATGTGGATAATGGCCTTTTCCTTCGGCGTCTTGCCGGTGAGAATCGGGTTGCCGTCCAGATTGTCCAGGTACTCGGTGATTGCGGTACATTCGCTGATGTTGGTGCCGTCATCCAGTTGCAGCACCGGGACGGTACCCAACGGGTTGATCGTCAGGAACGCGGGTTGCTTGTGTTCCGCAGCGGGCAGGTCGACCTTGATGAACTCTACTTGCGAGCCCAGACCTTTTTCGGCCAGAACAATACGAATACGCAGCGGGTTGGGAAAACCGGGAATATCAAAAACCTTCATGCGAGCTCCTTAGCTATCTATCTACCTATCGATAGGTATAAGCTACGGCAACGATATTCCCACTGTCAACATCTATCTATCGATAGGGAGATAAATTTGTGACCACGGATACACGAGAAACAATCATGACGGCTGCCCGAAAGATGGTGCAGACCCGGGGCTACAACGGCTTGAGCTTTCGTGAGCTCGCCAAGGAAGTCGGCATCAAAAGCGCGAGCATCCACTACCACTTCCCTACCAAAGGCGACTTGGGCGCGGCTTTGGCCAAACGTTACACCGAGGATGGGCTTGAATACCTTGCTGGCTTACGGACCCATTCCGAAGACTTGGCTGTGTGGATGAATGGCTATACCGACATCTTTCGCATGGCTCTGGTCAACGACAATCGCATGTGCCTGTGCGGGATCATGTCTGCCGAATACGATGACTTGCCACCAGAGGTAAGGACAGAGGTTGACGGTTTCACCGAACTGAATGTGCGCTGGCTGACGGAAGTGTTGTCGGTTTGCCGGCCACAGCTGAGCCTTGAGGAACGACAGGAACAAGCGCTGGCGATCTATGCGGCTGTGGAGGGAGCTCAATTGATCGCTCGGGGGCGGGCTGACATCAGTGTCTTTGACAGAACAATCGCGACGTATCGCTCGGCAGGCCTATTACCTTAAGTTGCCGCAGTTCTCGACACGCCTTGCCTGTGGAGTCCAGACCAGCAGCGATGCGTGAGCAATCGCTGCTGGAATCATAATGACGAACGATCAGGCGAGGTAAACGCTGCACCTTCTCTGAATCGCTTCTGATATTGTGCCAAAGATTTCGCCAGGGTTTCGACCGGTATATCAATAAATACTCGCGATCCTGCCGTCACCGCTGTCCCAACCACCACCCAACGCTTTATAGATCGCGACGATGCCACGGTACTGATCGGTTTCACCCAGTGCTTGAGCATCTTCGGCGTTGAGCCGCTCGCGTTGCGCATCAAGCAGCACCAGATAGTCCACGGTTCCTTCCTTGTACTGGATGGCCGCAAGGGCGGCTGCGGCGCGGCTCGATTCGCTTTGTTTGATCAACGACAACAAGCGTTGTTGGCGTTTGCCATAGTCGCTGAAGGCGTTTTCAGACTCTTCCAGCGCCAGCAGCACTTGCTGTTCATAGGTCGCCAGCGCGCCTTCGGCATTGGCGTCAGCACCGCGAATGCGCGCCCGCACGCTGCCCAGGTCAAATGCTGCCCAGGTGATGCTCGGTCCGAGACTCCAGGCCCTGGCGGCACTGGAACCAATCTGCGAACCACGGCCGGCGGTGAAACCAAGGAAACCGCTCAGGCTCACGCGTGGGAACAAGTCGGCGGTGGCCACACCGATATCCGCAGTGGAGGAAGCCAGCCTGCGCTCAGCGGCGAGCACATCCGGGCGCCGACGCAGCAGCTCGGCGGGATCACCAATCGGCAGCGCTTTGGCGATGGCTGGCAACTCGGCGGGGCTCAACGACACGCTCAACGTATTCGGACGCTCACCCAGCAGCGTGGCGATGCGGTTTTTCTGCCGCACCTGCTCCGCTTGAAGTTGCGGCACCGTAGCCTCGACCGCAGCCAGACGTGCATCGGCGCGCACTACGTCGAGTTCATTACCCACCCCCGCATCACGCAGGCTGACCGTCACGCTGCGCGAATCCTGCTGGTTCTTCAGGTTGGCCAGGGCGATCTTTTCCCGCAGTTGTGCGCCGCGCAATTGGCCATAGGCGTCCACCAATTCGGCAATCATCGTCACGCGCAGTTGATACAAGTCTGCGGCGGCAGCATCTTCCTGGGCGTCGCTGGATTCCAGTTGGCGCTGGATGCGACCGAACAGATCGACTTCCCAGGCCATGTCGAGGCCAAGATCATAGCGCTCCTGATTGACGCGGCTTTCGGTCTGACCGGGCACTTGGCCTTTTCCTTGTTGGCTGCTGACGCGGCTGGTAACCACCGGCAAATTGTCGTTGCTGACGTCGTCCCGAATCGCTCGGGCCGCTTTCCAGCGGGCGAACGCCACGCGCAGATCGCGATTGCCTTCCAGGGATTTGCTCACCAACTGGTTGAGCGTGGGGTCATCGAATTGCTGCCACCACACCGTTTCAAACCGCGATTGATCGTAGTGCCCGCCCTGGATCGACACGATAGTGGCCGGCGCGGTGTCAGGCGTCTTGTAGTCGGGACTGACCGTACACGCGGCGAGCGCAACGACCAGAAGGCTGGGTAAAAAAAGCTTCAAGGTGTTCATCAGTGTGCCTCCGGATTCAATGCGGTTGTTGGGTGAACCTTGGCGACCTTGCGCGCGTTTTTGCGCTCAATGGAGCGACGAATCAGCACGAAGAACACCGGCGTCAGCAGCAAGCCGAAGAAAGTTACGCCGAGCATCCCGGAGAACACCGCAACCCCCATCGCCCGGCGCATTTCGGAGCCGGCACCGGTGGACGTCACCAGCGGAATCACACCCATGATGAAGGCGAACGAGGTCATCAGGATCGGCCGCAACCGCATGCGGCAAGCCTCCAGCACCGCATCCAGTGGCGACATGCCCTGCTCCTGTTTGTCCTTAGCGAACTCGACGATCAGGATCGCGTTCTTGCAGGCCAGACCAACCAGCACGATCAGGCCGATCTGGGTAAAGATGTTGTTGTCGCCTTTGGAAATGATCACCCCGGCAATCGCCGACAGCAGGGTCATCGGCACGATCAGGATCACCGCCAATGGCAGGCTCCAGCTTTCATACAGCGCCGCCAGCACCAGGAACGCCAACAACACGCAGAGCGGGAACACCAGCAACGCGGTGTTGCCGGACAGGATCTGTTGGTAGGTCAGGTCGGTCCATTCGTAGGTCATGCCATTCGGCAGTTCTTCTTTCAGCAGTTTTTCAATCGCCGCCTGGGCCTGGCCGGAGCTGTAGCCTGACGCAGCGCTGCCGTTGATTTCGGCGGTGACGAAACCGTTGTAGTGCGAGACGCGGTCAGGCCCCGAACTAGGGCTGATCTTGACGAAGGTGGCCAGCGGGATCATCTCGCCGCGGTCGTTGCGCACCTTCAATTGGCCGATCTGTTCCGGCTCCTGGCGGAACTGTTGTTCGGCCTGTACGTTGACCTGATAGGTCCGCCCGAAACGGTTGAAGTCGTTGGCATACAGCGAGCCCAGGTACACCTGCAACGTGTCGAAAATGTCGTTGATCGCCACGCCGTGGGTCTTGGCTTTTTCGCGGTCAATGGCGGCTTCGATCTGCGGCACGTTGACCGTGTAACTGGTGAACAGGTTGGCCAGCTCCGGAACGCTGCGGCTCTTGTTGATGATGTTCATGGTTTCTTTGTACAGCTCGTCGTAACCCAGGTTGCCCCGGTCCTCGATCTGCAAACGGAACCCGCCGATGGTGCCCAAGCCTTGCACTGGCGGCGGCGGAAACACCGCGATGTAGGCGTCCTGGATGCTGCCGAACTTGGCGTTCAGCGAAGCGGAAATCGCCCCGGCTGACAGGCTCGGATCCTTGCGCTCATCGAACGGCCGCAAACCGATGAAGGCGATGCCGGCATTCGGACTGTTTGTGAAGCCGTTGATCGAAAGGCCCGGGAAGGCCACGGCGCTGTCGAAGCCCGGTTCGTTCATGGCGATGGTGCTCATGCGCCGGATCACGTTTTCGGTGCGATCCAGGCTGGCGGCGTCCGGCAATTGGGCGAAAGTCACTAGGTACTTCTTGTCCTGGGTCGGCACAAAACCGGTCGGCGTGGTGCTGAAGCCCATGTAGGTCAAGGCGATCAGACCTGCGTATATCAGCAACGCCACGCTGCTGCCGCGAATGATCTTGGCCACGGCAATCACATAGCCATGGCTGGCCTTATCGAAGAAGCGGTTGAAAGGTTTGAACAGCCAGCCACCAAGCAGGCGATCCAACACTTTGGAGAAACGGTCCTTCGGTGCGCCGTGTGCTTTGAGCAACACGGCGGCCAGGGCCGGTGACAAGGTCAAGGAGTTGAACGCAGAGATCACCGTAGAGATCGCAATCGTCAACGCAAACTGCTTGTAGAACTGCCCGGTCAAGCCGGAAATAAAGGCTGCGGGTACGAACACCGCACACAACACCAGCGCCGTGGCGATGATCGGACCGGTCACCTCGCCCATGGCTTTTTTGGTCGCCTCGACCGGTTCCAGCCCCGACTCGATGTTCCGTTCGACGTTCTCCACCACCACGATCGCATCGTCCACCACGATCCCGATCGCCAGCACGAGGCCGAACAGCGACAGCGCATTCAACGAGAAGCCGAACAGGTGCATCACGGCAAACGTACCGATCAGCGACACCGGCACCGCGACCAGCGGAATGATCGAGGCGCGCCAGGTTTGCAGGAACAGGATCACCACCAGTACCACGAGAATCAATGCTTCGAACAGGGTGTGAACCACTGCCTCGATCGAACTGCGCACGAAGATCGTCGGGTCATAGACAATTTCGTAGTCCATGCCTTCCGGGAAACTCTTCTTCAGTTCCGCCATCTTCGCCCGCACCTGGTTGGAGATGTCGATCGCATTCGAGCCCGGACGCTGGAAGATCGGCATCGCCACCGCTTCCTCGTTGTTGAGCAAGGCGCGCAAGGCGTATTGGTTGGAGCCCAACTCGACCCGGGCGATGTCTTTCAGACGCGTGATCTCGCCATCCGGACCGCTGCGGATAATGACGTTCTCGAACTCTTCTTCACTGACCAAACGCCCCTGGGAGTTGATCGACATCTGGAAGCTCGTGGCATTCGGTGCCGGCGGCGAACCCAGTTGTCCTGCAGCGACCTGACGGTTCTGCTCGCGCACCGCGTTAACTACGTCGGTTGCGGTCAGATTGCGCGAAGCGGTCTTGTTCGGATCGAGCCAGATACGCAGCGAGTAATCACCGATACCGAACATCTTCACATCGCCGATACCGTCGAGGCGCGACAGCTCATCCTTGACGTTGAGGATCGCGTAGTTCGATAGGTAGAGCATGTCGTAGCGCTTGTCCGGTGACACCAGATGCACCAGCAAGGTCAGCTCGGGAGAAGCCTTGTCGACGGTAATACCTATGCGCGTCACTTCCTCTGGCAGCTTGGGTTCGGTGCGGGTCACACGGTTCTGCACTTGGACCTGGGCGTTGTCCAGATCGGTGCCCAAAGCAAATGTCACGGTCAGGGTCAGTCGGCCGTCAGCGGTGGATTGCGAGGACATGTACAACATGTTCTCGACGCCGGTGATCGCCTGCTCCAACGGCGCGGCCACGGTTTCACCGATGACTTTCGGGTTGGCGCCGGGGTAGTTGGCGTGGACCACCACGGTCGGTGGCACCACTTCCGGGTATTCGCTGATCGGTAACTGGAACAGCGAGATGGCTCCGGCGATCAGGATCAGCAGCGATAGCACTGCGGCGAAAATCGGCCGCGTGATAAAGAACTGGGAGAACTTCATGTCAGTGCTCCTTATCCGCGAGGTGCAGCGGCAGATTCAGCATTCACCAGCGCAGGCGATTTAGCTGAAGCCGGTTGATTGGCGGCTTCGATTGCCTGACGCTGGCGAGCCAGTGTGGCGACCGTTTCCGGGCTCGCCATCGGCGCGTCCTGCGGATCGATCAAAGCACCTGGGCGGACGCGCTGCAGGCCGTTGATGACGATGCGATCTTCTTTCTGCAAGCCGCTGCGCACGATGCGCAGGCCTTCCAGTTTCGGCCCCAGATCAACGCTGCGATAAACCGCTTTGTTGTCCTGGTCGACCACTAGCACGAATTTCTTGCCGAGGTCGGTGCCGACCGCTTCGTCTTTGATCAACAGACCGGGATACGCAGCGCTACCCACCAGTTTCAAGCGCGCATACAGACCAGGGGTGTATTGACCGCCGGCGTTATCAAAAACCGCACGGCCTCGGATGGTGCCGGTTTTCGGGTTTACCTGGTTGTCGACAAAGTTCATCTGCCCAAGGTGCGTGTTGCCCTCCTCGTTCGAAAGCCCCATGTAGACCGGCGTGGTCTGGCCGCGCTGGCCCTGGCGGGAAAGCAGGCTGTACTTGAGGAACATGCGTTCGTCAGCATCGAAGTATGCGTAGACCTTGTCGGTGGAGACCACGCTGGTCAGCGCGGTCGTGTCGGCGGTGACAATGTTGCCGGCGGTGATTTCCGCGCGGCTGACACGACCGGTGATCGGCGCCGTGACGCGGGTGAAGCTGAGATTCAAACGCGCCAGATCCAGCTGCGCCTGAATCGCATCGACACCGGCCCGGGCTTCCTGCGCCGTGGTCGTGCGAGTGTCGGCGAGCTCGGCAGAGATCGCGTTGCTGCTTAACAGACGCTGTCCGCGCTGCGCCTCGTTGCTAGTGCGGATCAGCGTGGCGCGTGCCTGTTGCAACTGCGCCTCGATGCGATGCACTTCATGCTCGAACGGACGCGGATCAATCTGGAACAGCAAATCGCCCTTCTTCACCAGCACACCATCGGTAAAAGCAACGCGTTCGATCTGGCCCGACACCCGTGGGCGAACCTCTACGGTTTCTGGTGCTTCCAGGCAAGCAGTGACTTCATCCCACTCGGTGATGGGTTGCTCAAGCACTTTCGCGACGGTAACGTGCGTCGCCCCGGGAACCTGAGCGGCATCGGGTGTGCGTTCACATGCGGCAAGCGCTACCAGCGCCAACGCAGCAAGGGGATAACGCAAAGGTTTGAGTAACTGTTCCATGGGTTGTGTCCGCCAGACGGTTTGGGAATTTGCGGATTCTCGGCCTCGCGCGAGGTCACGACGAATCGAAGGGAGTGAAGTTGGCTATCACTAATAATGATGGCCATCATATTTAATGACAAAAAAAGGGATCAGCCCGGTTAAACCCTGGTGTCGGCGATCGCAGTACACACGCAATCCAACGCTGGCCCAAGCGTCTGTGCAGCACGCAATGCACGAGAGGTGGGCACCATTCGACGACCGATGCGCTCGAACAGAGGGTCGTTGAACAGCCTGCGCAAACGCACCAGCGCTGCGCTGACCGCTGGCTGACCAAGAGATAATTTTTCAGCGGCGCGGGTGAGGTTGCGCTCCTGAATAAGAGCTTCGAACACCACCAGCAGATTCAGATCGACACAGCGCAGATCATTACGTTTCATGGGGCCGGTCCACCGGGGAATTATTTGACTTGAGCTTAAGCCATGGGATCCGCGAGACTTCTACAGATGCCTAGACAGCCATTGCAGCAACTTTATATGACGAATATCATGAAAGCCAGCCCAGCAACATCGCTATGTCCAGGCGATGCCACCTGGCCACAGGAGCAATTTCATGAAAGTGACGAAAGACCAGGCCGCAGCCAACAAAGAAGCCATCCTTACTGCAGCGTCACGGCTGTATCGGGAAAAAGGCATCGACGGAATTGGTATCGGCGAGCTCTCGCGCTCAGTTGGCCTGACCCATGGCGGGTTCTACGGACAGTTTCCGGGCGGCAAGGAACAGCTCGCGTCAGAAGCGGTCAGCCGTACATTTGAATCAAATATTCAGGATTGGCAAAATGCCAAATCTATTCCCGAGCTCGTCAAGACGTACCTGACACAAGCGCATCTGGATAACTGGACCGAGGGTTGTCCCATTCCTGCATTAGGTGCGGATGTCGCGCGTACCGGTGGCACGGTCAGCAGCTCCTTCACCAGAGGCGTCGAGCATTTGATCGATACCCTGATGGCGTTAGTCGAAGGCGAAAATCCTGAAGAGAAGTACCAAGAGTCACTACGCGTCCTGTCATCGATTACGGGGGCGATGCTCATTGCCAGAGCGCTGGATAGCCCTGAACTGTCTGAGCAGTTTCTACAATCGGTCATTAATGCCTGGCCTGTCACTCCCACAAAAAAAGAGCGGGCTGCTAAGCGCCGCTCAAAGGATGAAGACTGACTTTACTGTCAGCAAGGGCTTCGCTTTTCCGAATATGTGTGGAACGACACGCCCATCATTTTCTACTCGACAATGGCAGCTCTTACGCTTGCTTTAGTTGGGGCATGTACTTGGCAAGTTGAGCAGGATCAGTGGTCGGTGGGTTGAGCCTCGTGTTGATAGTTGAACCACCTATGAACCGCTCGAAGACTTTCCAGCCATGTTCAGTTCGACGCAAGCGATCCATCATTGGCGAGTAGAGCCAGATAGCAGGCAAATCACCGGGGCTATCGATGGCTTGGCCATCTCCCAGCATCGCTGCCGACTCTGGGGTGGCGTAGCGCACAAGCAAATTCTGATAGCGCACCACCACACCGTCTTCATCGACATCGACAATGTGATTGGTAGCGTGTCGGCTGACCCCAGGAATCAGATACGGATAGTCCTTCTTGAAGAACTGGCGAATCTCATCGTGACCACGAATGGTGCCATGGAAGTGGTACGCGACGGCGTCCGGTAAAAAGGCATCGACCATTGACTCCACATCCCAAGTCTCGAACCACCAATTGAGCCTGTTCACGAAGTCGATCGCGCTGATTCGGACCGCTGGATCGACAACGCTCTGGGACGAAATTCTTGGAAAAGCTTTCATGAGTACTTCCTCATTTCGGGGTAAAAATCATATGTGTAATTACACACAAAACACGCAAAAAAATTTATTTACCACCGGCCTACTGAAGAAGTGAGTTACGAATCAGAACTGCAGCGACCCCGCCGATTTGATCCTCACGCTCACGCTGCGCAGCTTTCCAATAGGGCTCGGCCTCCTCCAACTTCGCTCGTCCTTGCGCAGACAGCGAGAGCCTGATGGCAGAACGCGGCCCTTCGGCATGGCTAGCGACATAACCTTCGTTCTGCAGTGGCTTCAGTGCCCGAACCAACGTAGTTCGCTCCATGACCATTACCTCAGCCAATTCGGCGATCAGGATCCCGGGATGCTCATTGATCAACGCAAGAGTCGAAAACTGCGAGACAGTGAGTTTCGCAGCAGACAGATGCCGATCGTAGAGGCGGGTCAACAGACGCGCATGGCGTCTGGCGGCGAGGCAATGACAAAGGTCGGCGCCATGGGGGCTTTTCATGACGACCATCATATGTGTAAATACACACCAGTCAAGTACAAATTGAGGCACTGAGGCTGTGCTCAGCGCCGACGAGCCCTAAGAGGTCAGCAAAATTGCTGAAACCGTCATACATCGTCCATTCGTGGACGCATTCGCGTAACCAATTTTACGAGGTTAGAACTTTATGTCTGAGGTACGGGAGCTTTATGGCGCATCAACGGGGAATAGTGTGCGAGCTGCAATCGCCTTGGCTGAAGCGGGCATAGAATTTACCCCGAGACGCCTTGACCTTCTCTCTGGCGATCAGCGTGCCCCAGAATATCTGGCGCTTAACCCGTTAGGTAAGGCTCCGACATTTGTAAATCACAGCGTCTCACCTCCCCTTGTAATCAATCAGTCAAATGGCATTATTCAGTATGCTGACGAACACGCCCCTGGCCGGCTGTCGCCCAGAGGGCCGAGTGCTCAACGGTACCGGGTCTATGACCGGTTTTATTTCTTCGTCACGGATGTCATCGCCCCAAGCCACGCTGCTTTTTTTCTGCGCCAGATAGGGCAGCAAGATGCATCTGCACCATTAAGCCGACGAGCGTTGGAACATCTGATGACGGCAGAGGCATTTCTCGAGGGCGGGTACATAGCGGGCGATACCTTTTCAATGGCCGATATATCTGCGTTTACTTTTGCAAGATCGGTGCGCGACCAAATTCATTGGGAAAAGTTGCCCCGCATGGCACGCTGGCTGGCGTTGATAGAGGCCCGACCTGCAGTGAAGCTGGGCATGCAGGCATTTGAATCCAAGCCGTCATCGTGAAAATGATCCATCAACCCGCCGACTTTGTCTTCGGACCCTCGTTAGGCGTGCGGTGTACTCATTCCGGTGGTTGCCAGCCCTCTCGTCAGATTGCTGACGTCCCTCCAGTCCCCGCCTACACTGCCTACCCCCTCTAAAACTTACGTTCTGAATTCCTAGAGCTGAAGAACTCGTTGACAAAAATGATAGTCATCATATAACCATATTACGGCCATCATACGAACCATGGCCGTTATGCAGTCGAAAACCAAAAGAGAGAGAAAATCGATGACAAGCCCCACCATACTCGTTACCGGCGCCAGTGGTTTTACCGGCCGAAGAACCGTTGAAATACTGCGCCAGAAAAAACACGCGGTACGTGCGCTCGTCCGCACGAACGATGATCGAGCGGCCAAACTGCGCCAATTGGGCGCCGAAGTTGTGGTCGCGGACCTGCTGGACTTGAACGCTGTTCGAGCAGCGCTTGAAGGCATCAAGCGAGCTTATTTCGTTTACCCAATCGCACCTGGCTTGATTGAAGCGACTGCCTACTTCGCTCTCGCTGCTAAAGAAGCCGGGGTAGAGTCAGTTGTAAACATGTCTCAAATTTCCGCACGTCGCGTTGCCAAGAGTCACGCGGCCCTTAATCACTACACCGCAGAACGAATGTTTGACTGGTCGGGGCTGGACATGACGCACTTGCGACCGACGTACTTTGCACAGTGGTTGATATACCCGCATTGGCGTAAACATATCGTTGAACACGGCGAGATTCGCCTACCCTTTGGCTCAGGTCGTCATGCCCCGATTGCAGCAGAGGACCAGGCGCGGCTCATCGCTGCCATATTGCAAAACCCGCAGCCTCACAAAGGCAAGACGTATCCGCTTCACGGTCCGGTCGAAATGAACCAGCATGCCGTGGCTGACGAAGTCGGTAAAGTATTGGATCGGGAGATCAAGTACGTCGCGATAACACTGGATCAGTACCGCCAGGAAATGCAAAGCGATGGCCTACAGCCTTTCCTCATTCAGCATCTGCTGGAAGTTGCCAAGGACTACCAGCACGGCGTGTTCGAGGGTGAGGACTCCATTATTGGCGAAGTCACGGGACAGCCACCGATGACTGTTCAAGCGTTCGTGACCTTACACAAGGATCTATTTAGCAGATAAAGCCCTTGTCGAGTTGCGAAAAGCGATGCTATAGCTAGACACCCGGATGCCAACCTGCCTCCGGGTGTCACATGTTACAAGGCAGTATCCCTTGTTATGGAACCTGATAACACAATATCGAGCCCACTTCATGGCGTCAGGCATACCGGTCGAAATAGAGCGCCTAAGATCAGCAAAAGTTGAGTCATGACCGCTATGTTGGATCGATTTCTGCCTGTCGCCCCCGGCAGCTTTACTCAGTTCGCCGCTCAATACGGATACGAAGCACGCTAGACAGCGCGAATGTGAACAGTTGTCAGCCGAATCATGCGCGCGGCCGATTGGCGTGCAATTTCGCAAGGTATTCCAAATGGTATTCCAACGAAAAACAAAACCAAATATTAGCTATAAAAATCAATAAGATAAGATACGAATTCAGATTACCCCGGCCCACCAACTCGAAAAAGAAGACGCCTTAGGGCGTCTTTTTTTGTGGCTGGGATTATTGAGTAAGGGCTTCACTCTTTCCAGATCTCAGCAGCCAACGGCAACTCATTCAACTCGGCCCGGGCGTCACGCCACGTTGGAAAATGCTCCCCAAGGATGGAGATGAACCGCTCATTGTGGGTGGGTTCAAGCAGGTGAACCATCTCGTGAACGATCACGTACTCAAGCAGGTCTTTCGGCTTCTTCACCAACTCGGTGTTCAGTCGAATTTTCCCTGCTTGGTGGTTACAGCTGCCCCATTTGGTTTTCATTCGCTGCAGGTAATAACCCGCCACCTTCACCTTCAGCTTGCTCTCCCACTTCTTGATCAGCACCGGCACCACGGCATGCAGTTGCAGCTTCTGCCATTCGTGCATCACTTCGGCGCGCTTATGCGCATCGCTGCCGGGGCGAACCGTTAAGGTGATGCGCTTGTGGTCAAGCCCCACCGATGGCTTGGCTTCACGGTTTTTTACCACCATCAGGTAACGTCGACCCCAGACGTAGTGGCTTTCTCTTTCCACGAATTGACGCGGCGCTTCACGCGCCTGCGCCGCCAGTTTGCTCTGCTGCTCGCGAATCCAGCTCAGCCTGGAAATAGCATAAGCCCTAGCGACTTCAAGCCGCGTACTTGTTGGTGCGACTAACGTTATCCGCCCCTCGGGCGGGTGCACGCTCAGGTGGACATTCTTGATGTCTTTCCTGGTTACCGAAATTGAAATGTCACCCAGTTCAATAATCTCGTTCATCAATATCCCTGTTGGTTCTTGATGATTTCGAATATTGCCGAAGTCGCTACACGATCACGCCCCATCAGAGGGAACAGCGCATTAAGAACCTGCGCTTCCCGCGCAGGGTCTCCTCGCCAGGATGAAGGGGCCGATCCGCGCATTGCTAGATCAATATCCAAAGCCAGTTTCACCTTTGCCGCTTCATCTATCGGGCACTGGAAGGAAGTCGTTGCAATGCTGTCCAGGTTGTTGAACAACACGATGGCTTCCCGATGCCCGTTCAGTGCAGTTGGAGAACTTCCTGGCCCTTTCTGCGCCAGCTGTTTGACCAGCGCCTCGGCCTTGCGCAAAAACTCCTCGTATGCAGCTGCATCTTCACGGCTCTGCTTGATCAGGTCCTCGAGCAACCTCGCCATACCCTCGTAGAATTTCGGGTCTGTCAGTTGTTCTCGAATGATGGTCTTGCGCACGTTGTTGATAATGCCTTCGGCAATCGCCCCCTTGGAGAGATTGCCTTTGGCGTTGAGCTTTTTGGCGATGGCATCGTGGACACCAGTCTGAACGATCAATTCAACCAGCGAAAAATTATCGACCGTGCTCATCGGATCGGCAGGGTCTGCGTGGATATAGGTATTGAGCAGATGCCGCATGTCCGCTTCAAAAGGCTTGATGTCCAGCTCTTCACCGGAATGTTTCTTTATCGCCTCCCGAACGTCAGCGTAAAACTGCACTTCTGTCTGAAGCCTGCTGGCTTCAGCAGCCGAGTAACCGGCTTCGGTGAGGTTCTGCGCCAAGTCGGCAAACGCTCGCACAAATGAAGCAACCGCCTTGTAGAAGGAAACCCGCAGTGCTTCGGTCTCATCCAGCCCATTGGCGTTAGCGGCAGCACCACAGAAGTAATGGATAAACTGCTCAATCTCGCGCGGTGGGGCCACGGGGTCGCACAAGTAACTCAATGCCTCGCGTGCAGCGTCCAGTTGCCTCTTCCCTTCGACCAGCCAGTTCTTCAACTCAACGTTATTATTGCCCTCGCTGCCTGCGTCGACATCCAGCTCGTCAGAGGTGTAGACCGAAATAGCATTTTGTACGTCGCCGAACAGCTCTTTGAAGTCAACGATATAGCCAAAGTCCTTGTCATCACCGTCTAGCCGATTGGTGCGGCAAATTGCCTGGAACAGGTTATGGTCCCGCAACTCGTTATCCAGATAGATGTAGGAGCAACTGGGCGCATCGAAGCCAGTCAGCAGCTTGCTGACCACGATGAGTAGCTTCAGGTTGGCCGGTTCCTCAATAAAGCGACGCTTGGTCTCTTCTTCATAAGCGGTGGTGGTCTGGCCCGGCTTCAGCACGTACTGCGTGTAGGTATCGAACTTGTAACGCTCATCGCTTTGCTTCGGCTCGCGGGAAATTGCGTTATGGTTCGGCTCATAGGACGTGACGATGCCGCAATACGTGCCGAAATAGGTGTTCTTAAACAACCGAAAGTAGTGACAGGCATCATAGATGCTGGCGGCCACCAGAATGGCCGTCCCTCGGTCATTGTTCAGTCGTGGCTTTAAGCCAAAATCCTCAATGATACTAGCGACGATGCGCTGCTTACGCTCACCAGCACTCATGAGCGACTCCATGGTGGCCCATCGTTTGCGCAGGATCGATTTCTGGTAATTGTTCAGAGCTTTGGTTGCTCGTTCAAACCATGCATCGATTCCGTCCCGCGAAGTCAAACGCTGCGGTACGTCGCGTGCTTCATACTTAAGGTCTAACACGACCTTATCCGCCACAGCTTCATGGAACTTGTAGGTATGGATGTAAGTGCCAAACACATCGCGCGTAGTCTGTTTGTCCTTACGCAGTAGCGGTGTACCGGTAAAGCCAATAAACAGGGCATTGGCTAGCCACTGTTTCATTTGCTTGTTCATATCCCCGCCTTGGGTGCGGTGGCATTCATCCACGAACACATAGAAGTGCCCATGCATGGGCGGTGGCGGTACGCTCAAATCAGGTTCGAACTTGTGCAGCAATGCGCAAAGCAGGCGCGGTGAGGCAGCTGAGAGCTTCTGCACAAAATCGGCACGGGAGGTAATACGTGGAGAGGGCGAATCGCTACCGATTACCCCGGCATTACGCATCACCCCGGATATTTGCTTGTCCAGCTCATCGCGATCAGTAATAACCAGAATGCGCGCCTCAGCATCATGCTCGAGCAACCACTTGGCGATTAGCACCATCAGAATGCTCTTGCCACTGCCTTGGGTGTGCCAGATAACCCCACCTTCTTTATGCCGAACGCGCTCCTGCGCGGCCTTCACTGCGGCGTATTGATGAGGACGGGGCACCTTCTTGATTCCCGCATCGAAGATGATGAAGTTGCGAATCAGATCGAGTAAACGAGACTTCTCGCACATCTGCGCCAGTGGGTCGTCTAGCAAGTAACCAGACATTGGCACTTCTTCGCCCAACAGCACTTGGTAGCGAGCAGGCATCTCGCGCAGAGTATTCAACTCTTCAGACCCAGCGCTCAGGGAAGATGCCTTCCACTCGACAAAAAACTCGGCGCGGGTAGTCGTGGTGCCGTAGCGCAGACCCTGAGAGTCACTGCCAGCGAAGACCAACTGCACTGTACTGAAGAATCCCTTGTTGAAGATTTCCTCCTGGTTGGTTATCAGTTGGTTAATACCGTCGCCCACCTCAACCGAACTGCGCTTGAGCTCAATCACGCCGATGGCGATACCGTTCAGATAAATCACCAAATCTGGACGGCGCTCATAGCCACCGCGCAAGGTCACTTCCTCGGCAATGGAGAAGTCATTGCGTTCAGGGTGCTCCCAATCAACCAGATGCACCGTTTCGTGGGCCTGCCCAACGGCTACCTGCACCGGCACGCCGTAACGCAGCAGTTGGTAGGTACGCAAATTAGCCTGATACAGCGTGATGCCAGTGGCATCAGCCGCGGTCATCAGCTTTTGCAGCGCCGCCGATATCTGTGCATCGGAGTAGCCGCGCTGTTTCAGGTTTGCCTGCAACAGTTCGACTTCAATGTTGCGATTTTGCCCACGCTTGCTCCACTCACCCAGGTAGTTGTAGTCAAGACAATCAGGCCGCGACTTGTCCGTAAACAAGGCCACAATACGATTCTGAGTACGGCGCTCAGAGCGAGGTTGTTGAATCATCAGGTGCATCCTGCAGTGTTTATTCGGTTTCGTGTTTGCTGGCGATACTGTTGAGCAACACGTTACTCATTTGTACGGAATGTACGCGTATGGCGTTGGCATCCCAAGGCTCGGTCTTCATCATCAAGTGCTGCTTAATACTATCGATGGTGTTGTTCTTATAAAATTCTTTTTTCGCTGAAGGCATGAAATTGCTCAAACGAGAGTTCTTGCTGTGACTGATCAGGCATAGATTTCCGAATGAATTGAGCGTGTCTGCATCGAGCCGAGGCTGTCCGCCTAATGGATTCTGCGGGTAATAATGCTCAACCGAACTACGGAAGGTGAACTCGTAGGATCTAACCGAGTCCTCTGACCTGTGTTCAAGCCAAAGAAGGTAGTCCAGAAAGTTGAACACTAAATTGTTTTCAATGTTGCCAAACGTCAATCTGGACTCAAATGCGTCCGCCGCAATGCTGTCGCGGCGTGCCTGACAAATACCCCGGTTGGTATAGATCATCGCAAAGTAATCCAGGCCTACGTCTGAAGCCAGAAAGCGATCAAAGACAAACGCTTTGGCGACCGACTCCATGTGCTGCAAATAAGCCTGAGCTTCAATCTGTTCAACATAAAACAGGTGAAACAGCGCCGCATTCAGCCAGTGCTTGTAAACCAGCGTTGGCGTAGAAACATGAAACGCTGATAGCAACATCAGGATGCGGCGGTTGATTTCTTCGTTGCCATCCTCCTCGCCGAAGGTATTCACATAACTCCCGCGCCCCGACCGGCTACGTTCTCCGCCGTCATTCCATTTGAAGCGTTTGAGGCTCCAGCCATCTGCGCCCTTGATGAACTCACGTTTGATTACATACTGGTCAAACAGATACTTGCAGCGCAGCAGGCTAAAGGTAAAACGCTTCACCGCGGCTACAGGATCTGGCTGCTTGAGCACATAAGCTTCAAAAGTATCGAGCAGACGTTTGTCATCCAATGGGATGTCAGCTTTCGTATCGACACGCAGTACATGCAACAGGAAGTTCGGGAAGTTGATAACTGTGTTGAAACGCTCTGGCGCGTCCTCACTTGACTCATCCTGCTTCGCAGCAACCGGTGTCTTGGCAATGATCTGATTAAGGGTTAAGGGGGTTTCCTGCTTGGCGGCCACCGCTTGCGAACTGTGCAGCGCGGCCCGCAGTGCATCAAAGTCTGCAAGCTCAAACCGCCCCCAATCCTTTTCACCAAAGAGGCTGCCACGCTGGTTGGGCGTGAAACCCATTTGCACATAGCGCTCCATGTTGGCGCAGGCTTCCCAAACGGCATGAAGACAGTTCTGGCTTTGCTCGCAGCCCTGCAACTGCTCCATCATCCGCGCCTTGAGCACCTCGTGCTTCTCCAGCTGCTCACCGCGGTTATTCATGATCTCGAAGTAATGGTTCAGGTCCGTATCCGCCGGGACCTTCACCCGCATGATTTGCACGTAGCGGAACAGGTAGTCGTAGAAATGCTGAAGCGAAACGCTGTTCTCTTTCAACTTTTGCGGCAAGAGTTTCTGGATGAGGCGGTAGCCATTGAGAATGCCAGTATTGATCTGTTTCTCCGCCAGCACCTCGGTAGGGTCTTCATTGAATTTCCCCTCAAAAATGGCCGAGAAGGTGGCGCGCGAATGCTCACGGCTATCGAAGTGGATACTCAGGTTCGAGTACCAGGCAAGATCAACCAACCGGGTGTTTTTCAAGTACGAAGTCAGTAGCGAGAGGGTCGTCAGCCGCTGTTGGCCGTCAATGGTTTCAAACACCGGTGTTTTGCTATCTGGGCGCTCATAAACCACCAAGGTGCCAATGTAGTAATTGCGCGCTTTATCGCCATCCTCCGGCAGGTAGTCAATTACGTCCTGAATCAGCTGGGTGATTTCGCCCTCCTCCCAGGCGTAATTACGCTGATACATCGGGATGACGTACTCATCCCGACCGCTGAGCAGCGCCTTGATGGAGAGCTGACTGATTTCGCTACTCATAATATTTCATCGCCTTGAACAGAGCTTCGATCTCACCGGTTCTGGTTGACTTCTGGCCGCTCAATACCGGCAGGCTGCAGTTAATAAAATCGGCAGGATGTGTGGCGTCCTTGATCAACCGGAACAGATTGTTCTCCAACACGTGGTTATCCATGCTGGCCAGCTGCACCACCTGCATCTTCAGGCGCAGGCTGAATGCCCAGATGAAAATCTTCTCGATGGCGCAGGAGATATCCGCGTGACCGAACTTGTCGATGTAGTAAATCAACAGGCAATCGAACATCGCCCGCACATAACAATCACCGGTACGGGTTCTTGCCGGGTAGCTATTGAGAGTATCCATGATGGTTTTCGCATAGCCATCGAGCCCTTCAGCACCCACCAGTTCATGCCCGTTCCAGGACTCGGCGCTGATCCGCGCTACTTTGCCCTGATAGTGGCTGATCAGCTCAAAAAAGCGCCGACCATTGATGATGATCTGATCCAGATGGAAGGGAAAACCAAGCTCGCGCGAGTCGATCTTGCGCTCGTACTGCCCGTTGTAGTTATCGACAAAATGGTGGGCGATGCGCAACTGCTCCACATAGGGATAGCTGGTCACCGTATCGATATTCACGCCCTTGAATAAGTCACTGTCATCCTTGCTGAAGTAACGCGCCGAAACCCCTTTCGACCAATTGCGGATGCGGTAAAGGTATTGGGAAAACAGTGTGGCCAACGCCTCGGTGTCACTTTTTTCCCAATGCGCCACCGCGGCCGCCTTCAACGGCTCGTCACGCGAGCTAAACTCTCGCAGGTGGTAGGCTTTGAGCAGATCATGGGGCTCCAGATCACGACCCCGCGCATTCTGCGAGTCAAAGAACTGGAAGGCTTCCGACACATCATTCAAGGCCACCGCCACGACCTGGCACTTGTTCAGGAAGAAGTCGATATGCGCCTCGGTAAAGTCCGCACGGGAGACGATGCGGGCCACCTCAAGGTAATTGCTGTGGATATTCTTCTGCGAGATATCGCTGGTAAAACTGGGGTTCACCATCGCTTGCTCAAGCTTGAGCAGGCGTTCCCGCAAGTCTTTGCGTTCGAGCTTTTTTTCCTTGTTCCGTTGGATCAGCGCACGAACCGCCAGCAGCAGGCTAATGGTCCGCTGCTGGCCATCGACGATGTTCCTGGTCCCACCTTCGTGGTGAAATACGATAGTGCCCAAGCGATAGGCCGACTTGTCCTTATGGATGGCAATATCGGAGAACAGTTGATTGATGTTCCTGCCGGTCCACTTATAGGGGCGTTGGTACTGGGGAATATCCAGCGCAGAATCCATAAGCAGTTCGTAAACGCTGATGATCTCGCTGAATAGTTCGGTAGCCTGCTGCGCTGGGGTCGCGTCCATGCTCAGGTTTGTCATAGCAGTCGGGTTCTTCCGGTTAGCAGCTCTTGCATCATGCCTTGCTTGAGGGCGCGGGTTTTAGCTAGACGCTGCTCCAGTGCGGTTAGCTCTGCGTCCATATCGGATAGCACGTTGGCGATGGCTGTTTGTTCGCAGGAAGATGGAAGCTTCAGACGAAGAGCCTTCATATCCTTGTTCGTGATCTGGTTGATTGTTGCGCCGATATTGTCGCGAATCTGCCGTTGAATACTTTCAGATTGAAAAGCGTGTGAAATGAATCGCCAGTGCGCAGTGCGATACACCGTCATGAAAGCTCCAAATGTTGTCCCCGCAGCACATTCGTCGATCACAGCACTCTTACCTATGAGCGTTCGGCTGCCATTTCGCACACAAATAAGGATGTCGCCTTGCCTCGTTATGAGACGTTCATTAACTTCAATATCGACATGTACGTTGTTTTCGTAAGCCAGTCGTCCTCCTTGAACATTCGAAGATCGCAAAACCAGAAGTCCATGCTCGACAACATTATCCGGGTGGTAGGTTAAACCAATGATGCACTCACCAATCGCCCCCAAAGTCGTTTCCTCCCACTCCCCACTAAATCCGGCGAGACGAGTTTGACCGGTTAGGAGTTGTTGCATGGCGGCCTGTTTGAGATCTCGCTTCTTGGCGACAAGCAGCTCCAGCGCGCTCAGCAGCGCATCCACATCGCGCAATGCCGTCGCGATGGCGTGTTGTTCGGCTTCGGTTGGAGGTAGTGCCACCTGCATCCGAGCAATCATGTCCCGGCGAACCGAATCGACGGACGACTTCGCGGTCATCTGCATGATGCGGTTATAGAAGTGCGTGCTGAAATAGAGATAGAAAAAGTATCCGTTCACACGCTCTGCAAAATTCGAAACTCGATAAACGCGTTGGTGAACATCAAACTTGCCATTGATGTAGTGAAAGATCTTTCCCGTTCCCACTCCGTCGCCCGCGGTCAGCACCGCTTCGCCGTCAAATGAGTAGCTGTTAATGCGTTCGACGGTTTGTGAACGCACGAAGAAGGGATAAACCCCATCCTGTATGCGGTCTTGAGTGTTCTTGCTGCCCGTAGTGATGACCGCGAAATTCTCGATGTAGTCAGGACTCCAGTCGTCTGGAATCAAACCTATCTCTGTCTGTTTGAACCCTGTCTTCACTGCCATACCGCCCCCATCTTTTTCAGATGCTCTTCCACGCGGCTGGCCAGGGTTGCGACTTCGTCAGTGAGCTGCGGCAATGGGGTAGCGTATCGCTCACTCAGCTCGCGGATGCGTCCGGTCAGAGTCTGAGAGACTCGGTCGAGTTCGCCTTGCACAGCAGCGGCCAAGGTAGCCAACCATTTATCCTCTACCACCAGGCTTTTGATCTCGTCCTCACTAAGCAGCGGGTATTTCGCGTGGATCTTGTTCTCGAGGTCTTCCTCGGTCTTTTTGAGCTTGGCCTTGAGGCTGCTTTGCTGATCAATCACTGCGTCGTATTCGGCCAATACCTTGAGTTCATCCTCATAATCCGGATCGATGCCAATCTCGCGTTGACGTGTCTTGATCGCTTTGGCGGTGACCTTCTGCTTGTCACCCTCACCTTCAACCACTTCGCTGAGCGAGCCATCCTCACCGCTATGCTCTTCAAGCATTTCATTCATGCTTTGCTCAACACTGGCAAGCCGAGTTTCAAGGTCCTCAATAGCGTTGCGCTCGGCCATGAAATAGCGGGTAATCAGAATCTCGACCGGAATCAGGTCGGACTTGAAGCGGCGCTTGCCTTGGCAGTAGTCGTGCTTCTCAGCCCAACCCAGCTTGTTGTTCTTATCCTTTACCTTAAGGATTTCTCGCGCTTTAGCGGCGGCTTTCCAGCCGTCGGCACTGATCAGGTAGCAGTCGTCCTGCATGGTTTCGGCCCAGTAGTCCATCAGGTGCTGATAGATGTCGTAATGGTCGAGCAAGGGCGCTTTGGCGAAGGCAATGAGCAGGTCTTCGGACAGTGTGGCAATCAGCTCTTTAGGGTGGCTGTTGACTGCAAAGGTTTTCAACCGAGGGGTGCTGTCCGCCAACCATTGGTTGAACAGCTTATCCACGCCAGCTTTGAAAGCATTGAACTGCGGATGGCCGAAAATGACCGATTTCACCTCAGGGCTGACCAGCTCAAAGTAACCGGAATGGCTGGCCGGCTTGAACAACGCCGTGCGCAGGGCTGGCATCACCTGCCAGTAGCTGTCAAAGGCGTCGATATCACGCTCGGGAATGCCACCGCGTAAATGGCCGTCGATGTCCTGAATATCCTCAGGCTCGGTACTGTCGATATAGCGCGGCAGGTTGAGGTTGAAGTCGTTCTTCGGGTCGCTGATTTCATCAAAGCTCACCATGCGTGCATAGCGTGGGTCGCTCTCATCCAGCCGATTGAAGGTGTCGACGATCTTATGCACATCCTGATCGCGCAGGCGGTTCTTCGGGCCGTCTTTGATAAAGCCCTTGGCGGCATCGATCATAAAAATGCCTTTGCGCGTACTAGCGTTTTCTTTGTCCAGCACCAAGATGCAAGCGGGAATGCCTGTGCCGAAAAACAGGTTGGCCGGTAGGCCGATAATTGCTTTGAGATAGCCGGAGCGCACCAGTTGCTCACGGATCACGGCCTCGGCATTGCCGCGAAACAGCACGCCGTGAGGCAGAATGCAGGCGCCTTTACCAGTGCTTTTCAGCGAACGAATGATGTGCAGCAAAAAGGCATAGTCGCCCTGTTTGGCTGGCGGCTCGCCCCAGGCAAAGCGCTGATAGGGGTCATTGGCTGGCGTCAACCCGACGCTCCAGCTCTTGACCGAGAACGGCGGGTTGGCCACTACGTAATCATAGGTACGCAGCTGCTCGCCGTCCTTGAACTTGGGCGAGGACAGTGTGTTGCCCTGCAAAATGTTTGCGGTCGGGAAGTCATGCAGAATCATGTTCATCCGGGCGAGACCGGCGGTGGTCACGTCCATCTCCTGCCCTTCCAGGGTGATGTGCTTGCCGGCCTGATCGGCCACTTTCAGCAACAGCGAGCCTGAACCGCAGGTGGGGTCATACACAGTTGTAGACCCCACGGCGTTGGCTGGGCTAATACCAATGACCTTGGCGATGATGCGGCTGACTTCAGAGGGGGTGTAGAACTGCCCCTTGCTCTTGCCACTTTCGCTGGCGAAGTGGCGCATCAAGTATTCGTAGGCGTCACCGAGAATATCGTCGTTTTCGGCGCGGTTCTTCGAGAAATCCAGCTCGGGCTTCTGGAATATGGCCACCAGATTGGTGAGCTTTTCCACCATATCCTTCCCCTCGCCGAGCTTATTCGGGTCGTTGAAGTCGGGAAAATCACTTCGGGCTAGCCGGGTGTTGGCGTCAATCAGCGGCTGAATGATCTGTGTGTTGATCTTATTGCCAATATCGGCGTTGCCCTTAAGAGCAACCATGTCCTTGAAACTGGCACCCGGTGGAATATTGACCGGAGGCGCGAATCATCCGAATTACCGTACTTGTCAGAGATGTACTTGATAAACAGCATGAACAGGACGTAGTCCTTGTACTGGCTGGCATCCATCCCACCGCGCAGTTCGTCACACGAGGCCCAGAGGGAGGAGTAAAGATCGGATTTCTTGATAGCCATTGGCAATCCTGACTGGAAAAAGAATAAGTGCGCAGGCGCCCGCTGTTATGCGCTTGGGATAATGCCCATGGCGCCGGCGTTAGGCGGGGGTCGACAGATATTTGTATCGAAGCGGAGCTTTACCTGCGGTTAATGGGTGAACCTTATCTACTTCGGTTTCGTCGGGCCAGCATTTCGACCTTATTTCTAGCCTTCTTCAACTACCACTACACAAGTCACGCAGTCGAGAAATCGCAGAAAGTGGGCAGCAGATTTGGACTCATCAAGCGTCGCCTCAAAGGTAGGCATCGCCCGCATCCCGAATCGTTGGGTAGTACACGTCCACATCCTTCTCCTACCCAATCCGATAGGCCGATCTGTCGCTTGATCTTCCTTGGCCGGGTTCCAGCAACGAATGAAGTGAATAACGTGGTTTGCCGCCTGCACGTTCACCCCAAAACCGACTGCGATGGCCGAGAGGATGATGACTACGAAACCGGACTGCTTCTGAAATTGGTCAATCAGCTTTTTCTGCCATTGGCGCTCTTACTGCTCGTACTGATATAGCCATTGATCACCGTCGCTCGAAATGACCTATGACCCAACCTGTGCGCTCAGACGAAATGAGTCTGCTCACAAACGCTGGGTTAGCCACCTACTCGTTCATGAAGGATAATGCCTGACCACTCATCTATCGATACGCCTAGAGAAGCTTAATGACCCTTGCCGAGCTTCACCAGATCCTTGCCTGTGGTGAGGACAGCCGCCATCAATTCAAGCGGGATTTCAACAATATCGAGGCATTGACAGCGGAGTTGGTGGCGTTCGCCAATACATCCGGTGGTCATCTTCTGATCGGCGTAGACGATGACGCTACCGTAAGCGGGTTGAGTAGCGCCGACGTGGCGCGGCTCAATCAGCTGCTCTCCAATGCGGCTTCGCAGAACGTCCGCCCGGCGATCAATCCGCTGTCCAGCAATATTCAGACTGAACACGGGCTGGTTATGGTGGTGACAGTCGAACAAGGGCTGAATAAACCTTATATCGACAACCAGGGTCGCATCTGGGTAAAGAACGGCGCCGACAAGCGTCGGGTCACTGCCCGTGAAGAACTGCAGCGCATGTTCCAACAGAACGGCCTGGTGTGCGCCGATACGGTACCGGTAGCTGGCAGCAGCGTGACGGATATCGACGCCAAGGCGCTTGGCGAGTACTTCCAAAGGCGTTTTCGGCAAAATCCTGAACAGACCGGCCTTGAGACTACACGCATCCTGGAAAACCTCGGCCTCGCCAGTGGCAGCACCCCCAATTTGGCTGGCCTGCTGCTCTTTTGCCAAACGCCACAGCGTCTGTGCCCGGCGTTCGATATCAAGGCAGTGGCGTTCCCGGGCACGGTGCTGCATGACCGCCACTACCTCGACAGCGAAGACATCGACGGCAACCTGCAGGAACAGTACCGGCGGAGCATGGCCTTCATCAAACGCAACCTGCGACATGTGCAGCGCCAACAGGGTTTCAATACCCTCGGCCAGCTGGAGGTGCCGGAGGAGGTATTCGAAGAACTGCTGGTCAATGCTCTGATCCACCGCGATTACTTTGTCAACGCCTCGATCCGGATCATGATCTTCGCTGATCGAATCGAATTGATCAGCCCCGGGCACCTGCCTGACGTACTCGATACCGAGAAAGTTCGATTCGGCCTGTCCAACCGTCGTAACCCGACGCTCACCTCCCATGCTGTGCATATCCTGCCCTATCGCGGTTTAGGCACAGGTATCCCGCGCGCAATCGACGCTTGGCCAATGATCACTCTTGATGACGATCGGCAGAGTAACCAATTCAGGGTAGTGATTCAGCGGACCGTTGAGAAAGGGCCTCTTTCGGGCCCAAGCAGGGACCAAGCAGGGACTAAGTCGGGACCAAGTAGGGACCAAGTAGGGACTGAGTGGGTTGTCGACCGAGAACAAGCCGAAACGCGCCTGTCTTTGCAGCCAGAGCAGGTAACGCTGGTGAGCAGGATGACAAATGATCACACTGCGCCCGAGCTAATGTACTTCGTCGGGCGCAGCAACCGCAGCAAGTTTCGCGAGCAGGTTTTGGCCCCACTTCTGGCGAGTGGCGTGGTCGAGATGACCGTTCCAGACAAGCCCAACAGCAGCAAGCAACGCTATCGCCTGACAGCGGTCGGCCGAGCGCTGAAGGCGGAACACCGCCCCTCGGACGACTGACTCCAGGCAAATAGATTTTTGCGCCAGCGCAAGCTAGCGCTTTGTACACTTCGCCACAGGTAAGCGCGGCCGTCGAGCGGCTACATTGGGATAAGCCTTTATCAGGAATAGAAAGAACCATGTCCGTCCCCGACCTACGACCAGTTCATCGAGCCCGTCCTGCGGTTCCTCTCGGCTCATCCTGAGGGTGCCACCGCATCCGAGGCCCACGAAGCGGCCGCACAGGCATTGGGCCTAAGCGAAGCACAGCGGCAAGAGACCATCGCCAGCGGTCAGGCTACCTACAAGAACCGCTCAGGCTGGGCGCATGATCGGCTGAAGCGCGCCGGCTATTCCAGCAGCGCCAAGCGTGGCTACTGGCAGTTGACCGACACCGGCCGCGCATTTGCTCAGGCCAACCCTGCCCCGTTGAGCGCAGAACAGGTCGAGCATCTGGCCGTGAATTTCATGAGCGTGAAGCTGAAGACAGCACCGGATGCGGCCTCACTGGATGAGACCACCGACGCGTCCATGTCGATTATCACGACCGAGCTCGCTACGAGCAGCCCACAGGAGCGTCTCAACCAAGCCATCCTTGAGCTGCGCACCAGCGTAGCGGGCGACCTGCTGGACAGCCTGCTGCAAGCGAGCCCGACCCGCTTCGAACATATCGTGCTCGACGTTTTACACAGCTTGGGCTACGGCGCAAACCGTCTGGCGCTACAGCAAGTCGGCGGCAGCGGCGATGGCGGCATCGATGGCGTGATTTCGCTGGACGCGCTCGGGCTGGAAAAGGTTTACGTGCAGGCAAAGCGCTGGCAGAACACCGTCGGCCGCCCCGACCTACAGGCGTTTTACGGCGCCCTCGCCGGCCAGAAAGCCAAACGCGGCGTATTCATCACAACTTCCGGTTTCACCGCTCAGGCCGTTGACTTCGCGCGCTCGGTGGAGGGGCTGGTGTTGATCGATGGCGAACGACTGGTCAATCTGATGCTTGACCACGACGTGGGCATCAGCTCACAGATTTATAAGGTTCCCAGACTCGACAGCGATTACTTTGACGAATCGCTCGGCTAAGCCCAACAACAAGCCAAGCAATAAAAAAGATGCCGTTGGGCATCTTCTTTGTGCTTTGAAATCAATTAATTCTGAAGCCATGCGCGTTTTTTTGGGCAGTAACGTCTGCCCCCCTTTCCCACAAAAAGCATCCTAGGACTTTTCCCTCAACCCACGTCGACTCCCATGAACTAGCGCTCCCTTCCCCTCACCGTTACCCTCCTCAATTCCTGCCATCCAGCGGACGGTCTGGCAGTTGAATCGCTGTGAATGTTTACCCACGGAGCTCCATCATGAAGAAAATCACCCGGCTCACGCTGGTTGGCCCGGTCTCGGCCGATGCGCTGACTGCCAGTCCTGTCGTCCCCTCCACTGCCACCCCACGCTGCGAGATGCCAAGCCGGCGCCGGCGGGCGTTGCCGCTCAATCAGTTGATCAAGGTGCGTGAAGATGTCGACACGCTCACCTTGCTCAACCATGCCAGCGAGATTCTCGATTCCCTCGCGGCCATCAGCGCCACGTTTGCCGATGAGTTCGACGGTTCGAAATATCATGTGGCGGTGGCGATCAAGCAGTTGAGTGCGATGGCGGAGATGCTGGTTTGTCGGGCGCGGGACAATCTTGATCCGTCGGCTGCCGGGCCGGAAACCCGCCACTGAGTCGCCAGACGCCTTGATTTTCAAGGGTTCGGGACAGCGCTGTCAGCCACCCATCGAGATGAATTTTTATTCACTGCTCCTGCGCGGCCAACCCTTGTACAGTCCTCTCGCTCATTCAAGAAACTACGGTTCGCCCGCGCTCCTGCGGGCTTTTTTTTGCCTGGAAGAAAGTCCCTTCCACGCCCCGACTTGCCGTCACCTCGTGATTGCGCGACTCTGCGAGCAGATTCCTCGCGCCGGAGCGTCCGATGCCGCTGTTGACCCTGCCCTGCGAGCGCCTGACGCTTGCGATTCTCGATCCGGATCAGGCTGAGCTGGAAAGTGCGTTCTATCTACGCAATCAGCGTCATCTCGCGCCGTGGTCGCCGATTCGTACGACTGAATATTTTTCCACCGAGCAGATTCGCCGGCGTCTCGATATTCAGGCCAGTGCCTTCGAGGCCGGGCTGGCAATGCATTTCGCGTTGTTGACGCCAGATGGTCAGCAGATGATCGGCGCGTGCAATTTCAGCGGTCTGATTCGTGGGGCGTTTCAGGCGTGTTATCTGGGGTATCACCTGGATGAAAAACATCAGGGTCAGGGCTTGATGGCCGAGGCGCTGGAGGCTGGTATCGGTTATATGTTCGATACGCAGAATCTGCACCGGATCATGGCCAACTACATTCCGGGCAATGAGCGCAGTGCGCGGCTGCTGGAGCGTTTGGGGTTTGAGAAAGAGGGGTACGCCAAGGCGTACCTGAACATTGCCGGGCGCTGGCAGGATCATGTGCTGACGGCGCTGGTCAATCCGCTGTTCGAAACGCCGGACAAGCGCTGGTCGCGGCGACTCGGCTGAGTGTCTGCTCGGGGCGGCTCAACACTGGCAACGCCAACCGCGCCCATCCGTAGAAGGCCAGCGCCGTGAGCAAACAGGCGAGCCAGACGAAGATGCCCGCCCACAGCGTGTGGGACATGTAGTGCCAGCCTTGCAGGACGCGGGTGGTGCCATAGATGAATCCCAGCAGCAGCGAGCCCCACAGGATGGCCTTGGAAAAACGCCATTGATAACGGCGCGCGACGAAGTACAGCGCCAGCATGGTAAAGCCGCCCGATGCGTGACCGCCCGGCCAGCACCGACCACTGCCCGCCTCATGAAATAGCTGGAAGTTTTTGTACCACTCGATGTGCGGCATTTTTCCACCGTACAGCGTGGTTTCAATCGGGCAGTACACGCTGGTGTGGGATTTAAGGAAATGAATCACCCCAGTGCACACCGCGAAAGCGACGACCACAAACAGAAAATCCCTACGGTGTTCCGCGCAGAATCGCAGCAGTGGCGCGACTTTGCTTCGTTGCAGAAATGCGCCAAGGCGTGGGCGCTTTTGCGGGTTGGCCAGCGGCCAGATCACCGAGAGCAGCGCGCCGATCAGGGCGATTTCTGCGGTCCAGTCGGGAATGATCCGTGCCCATTTATGAGTGAGCTTTTCGAAGAAGTGGATCTTGTCGATCGGGAAGGTCTGGGTCTGCGGATCGAACAGCAGGTTGCTGATGGCAATGTCGATACTGGTCATGTCGAACAACAGGAACACCAGCGCTGCGCAGAGCAATGGAACGCCAAGGTTGTAAGCATAGAAACGAGATTTCATCGGGTGGTCACCGTGCGCCAGTCGGAGGCTTCGATAAAGCCGAGCATTTTTGGCGCAGTGGTGCTGGCTGCGGCGATGAACAGCGACGCGCCGTATCCTGCGTTTGAGGTCGGTACTTTCAGGTCTTTTTCAATTTGCGCCATGCACTCGCTGTGCGTCACCAGGATCAGATTGCGGCCCGGCACTTTGTGCGCCAGCGCGTCCTGCAGCATCCGTCCGCGGCAGTTGATCAGCCAGTCATCACCGCTGGCGGCGTGGTTGAACATGTAGCCGGCGGTCTGCACGGTGCGCATCGACGGGCTGTTATAGATGTCGGCGTTGCTCAAGCCCAGTTGCTCGAAGCGCGCACCGACGGCGACGGCGACACTGCGCGAGCGCTCGGTGATGCCGTCGTGGCCGCTCAGGCATTGCGCTCGGGAGTGATCGCAGCGCTCGACATGGCGCACCAACGCGATCACGTCGCCTTGGGCCCAGTCCTGCGCCAATGCCTGCGCCCCGGCGACATTGCCATGGGCCAGGTCCGGCACCGCTGTCGGCGCCAGCAACCACAGGGTCAGCGGGATCACCAATATGGATGCCGCCAGCACCACCCAGGTGTCGCGAAAGCGTGCCAGCACGCGCAGATCGATCGCGCGTTTGACGCCGAACAGGTTCAGTCTCAATTCCACAAAAAGCCGCCTCGCCGCAATGCAACTGCTGTCATTCGATGCGGCGAAGGTACAGAGCATGGTGTGCCCAGCCAGTGAAACCCATGTGAAAAAAGTCTTGGCGGCGGGCGTTCCGTATCGCGGGACAAAAAACCTTTCAGCTCTCGGATTTGCGGCCGATACAGTCCTGCTTACACCCCTGCTGGCTCAAAAGAACAACAATCTTCCAGCTTAACTGACGACCAAGAAACCCAACGTTTCTGGAGGATTTTTGATGAATAGCTGGTTTGGCAACATCAGCGTGAACATGAAACTGGGCCTGGGCTTCGGCCTGGTGCTGGCCCTGACGTGCGTTTTGGCCCTGACCGGCTGGACCAGCCTTGGCGGGCTGATCGACCGCAGCAACTGGATGAGCGACATCACCCAGCTCAACAGCGGCCTGACCAAACTGCGCGTGGTGCGCCTGCAATACATGCTGACCAATGGCGATGAAACCGCCGCGCAGAACGTGCAGACCACCCTCGACGGTTTCGCCGCTCAGCAGCAAGCGCTGATCAGCAAATTCAAGAGCCCGGAAAACGTCAAACTGCTCAAGCAGCAGGCCGCGACCATTGCCGAATACCAGACGTCGCTGAACAAGATGCGCAACGCCTATCGCACCGGCAACAGCGCCCGCGACAGCATGAGCGCCAACGCCGCGACCGCGTACGAGCTGATTGAATCGATCAGCAAGCGTGTGCAGCAGATGGACATGAGCGAGCAGCGTTTCGAACAGTTCCAGGCGGTCACGGCGGCCAAGGAAGCCTTCATCCTCGCGCGCTACGAAGTGCGCGGCTACACCGCCACCAGCAATGCCGAAACCGAGCAGAAAGCCGTCGGCCAGATCGATGCGGCGCTTGCCAGCCTCAAGCCACTCAACACCTATTTCGCTTCGACCCAGCAAGACGCGCTGCGTCAGCTGGAGACCGCGCTGATCAACTACCGCAGCTCGCTGATGGCGTTCAAGAATGCCAACAGCGAAGCGGTGCAGGCGCGCAAGGAAATGACCGATCAGGGCAACACCATCGTGTCCCTGAGCGAACAGCTGTATCAGATTCAGCTCGACCGTCGTGACGTCGAAAGTGCTCAGGCGCGCACCTTCCAGTTGATCAGCACCCTGCTGGCGCTGCTGGTGGGCGTGATTGCGGCGGTAATCATCACCCGCCAGATCACCCGTCCGTTGCAAGAAACCCTGGCCGTGGTCGAGCGCATCGCCAGCGGCGACCTGACCCAGAACGTGACCGTCACGCGTCGCGACGAACTCGGCGTGCTGCAACAAGGCATTGCGCGCATGGGCGTGACCCTGCGCGACTTGATCAGCGGTATCCGCGACGGCGTCACCCAGATCGCCAGCGCTGCTGAAGAACTGTCGGCCGTGACCGAGCAAACCAGTGCCGGCGTGAACAGCCAGAAGGTCGAGACCGATCAGGTTGCCACCGCCATGCACGAGATGACTGCCACCGTGCAGGAAGTTGCGCGCAACGCTGAAGAAGCCTCGCAAGCCGCCGCTGCGGCGGACGGTGAAGCTCGTGAAGGCGACAAGGTGGTGAATGAGGCCATCGCACAGATCGAGCGTCTGGCCAGCGAAGTGGTGCGTTCGACCGAAGCGATGAGCGTGCTGCAGCAGGAAAGCGACAAGATCGGCAGCGTCATGGACGTGATCAAAGCCGTGGCCGAACAGACCAATCTGCTGGCGTTGAACGCCGCCATCGAAGCCGCCCGCGCCGGTGAGGCCGGTCGTGGTTTTGCTGTGGTGGCCGATGAGGTCCGTGGCCTGGCCCAGCGTACGCAGAAGTCCACCGAGGAAATCGAGGGTCTGGTTGCTGGTTTGCAGAACGGCACTCAGCAAGTGTCTGCGGTGATGAACAACAGCCGCGCGCTGACCGACAGCAGCGTCGCCCTGACCCGCAAGGCCGGTGCATCGCTGGAAAACATCACCCGCACGGTGTCGAACATCCAGTCGATGAACCAGCAGATCGCCGCCGCTGCCGAACAGCAAAGCGCCGTGGCCGAAGAGATCAGCCGCAGCATCATCAACGTGCGCGATGTGTCTGAGCAGACCGCCGCAGCGAGTGATGAAACCGCCGCGTCGAGCGTTGAACTGGCGCGTCTGGGTGGTCAGTTGCAGCAGATGGTCAGCCACTTCCGCGTTTAATGCTCATTTTGCGCTGAAGCCAAAACCCAATCGCGGGCAAGCCCGCTCCCACAGGTTTTCGAGCCGTTCACAGCTGATGTGTTCGCCTCGATACCTGTGGGAGCGGGCTTGCCCGCGATGGCGTTGTGTCAGGCGATTCGATGCTGGCTGACACTGCGCTTTCGCGAGCAGGCTCGCTCCCACAGGTTCTTCGGGTCGTTCACAGATGATGCGTTCGCCTCGATAACTGTGGGAGCGGGCTTGCCCGCGATGGCGTTGTGTCAGGCGATTCGATGCTGGCTGACACTGCGCTTTCGCGATCAGGCTCGCTCCCACAGGTTCTTCGGGTCGTTCACAGATGATGTGTTCGCCTCGATACCTGTGGGAGCGGGCTTGCCCGCGATGGCGTTGTGTCAGGCGATTCGATGCTGGCTGACACTGCGCTTTCGCGAGCAGGCTCGCTGCCACAAAAAATCATTCAGCAGCTTCACGCCGGATACCCGGTAATCTCCCGGATGCTCTGATACAGCGGTTTAAGCTGCCTATACATGCGCAAATACACCTCTTCATACAGTCGCTGATAAACCTGCTGCGCTTCAGGTTGTGGGGTGAACACCGTGCCCACGCGGGTCATCGCGGCGATGGCGGTGGGGAAGTCGGTGTGCAGGCCCAGCCCTACCGCGCAGCAGATCGCCGCGCCGAGGCCGGAGGCTTCGTAGACGTGCGGGCGCTCGGCCGGCAGGCCGAAGATGTTGGCGGTGAGCTGCATCGCCGCATCGCTTTGCGAACCGCCACCGGCCACGCGCAAGCGCTTGATCGAAACCTTCGAGCGCTTCTCGATGTTTTCCATGCCCTGGCGCAGCGCATAGGCCAAGCCCTCGAGAATCGCCCGGTAGATATGCGCGCGGGTGTGCACGTCGCCGAAACCGATCATTGCGCCTTTGGCTTCCACGCCCGGTTCGCGAATGCCCGGTGACCAGTAGGGTTGCAGCATCAGACCCATCGACCCCGGCGGCACCGCATTGACCAGCGCGTCAAACAGTTGCTCGGGCTCGATGCCCTGCTCTTGCGCTTGCTGCATTTCGCGCAGGCCGAATTCGTTTTTGAACCAGCTGACCATCCAGTAGCCGCGGTAGATCATCACTTCGCAGTTGTACTGATCCGGCACCGCTGCGGGATACGGCGGGATCAGCGGGACGACTTCCAGGTAGCGCGAACGGGTGCTGGTGATGGTCGCCGTGGTGCCGTAGGACAGGCACACGGTGCTCGTATCGACCACGCCGGCTCCAAGCACTTCGCAGGCCTTGTCGGCACCGGCGGCAATCAGCGGCAAGCCTTCGGGAATCCCGGTGTGACGGCTGGCTTCGGCGCTGATGTGACCGAGGGTTTCGCCGGGTTTGTGCAGGGTCGGCAGTTGCTCGGGACGCACCGCCAGCGCCTGCCATTTCCAGTCTCGCGGAGCCGCCCATTTCAGCCGTTTGAAATCGAACGGCAGGTAGCCGACGCAGCAGCCCACCGAGTCGACAAAGCGCCCGCAGAGTCGATAGCTGAGAAACCCCGACAGCAGCAGAAACTTGTCGGTCGCCGCCCACACTTGCGGCTGATGCCGGGCAATCCAGTTGGCCTCGGCCTGGGCGCGAAAATAGTCGACGGTGGCTTTCGCGCCGACCAGTTTCAACAGCCAGCCCCACGGACCTTTGATGCGGCCTGCAACTTCGCTCTGGCGTTGATCGAGCCACACGATCGCCGGGCGCAATGGTTTGCCGTCGGCATCGAGATTGATCACCGTGCCGCGCTGGGTGGTCAGGGAAACGCCGGCGATCTGCGCACGATCAATCGCGGTCTGCTGCCAGACTTGCTGACACGCTTCGCCGAGTTTCGCCCAGTAATATTCCGGATCCTGCTCGGCCCAGCCCGGTTGCGTCGAGTAATACGCTTGAAGCTCGACCTTGCCTTTGCCGAGCAGATTGCCCTGCAGATCGAAGAGCAGCGCGCGCACGCTCTGGGTGCCGTTGTCGATCGCCAGCAGGTATTTTTTAGCGGTCATGACGTGATCTCCGGCAAGCCATGATCGCGTTGCCACAGCAAACGATAACGCAGAATTTCCGCCTGCCAGCGTTCGTCGCTCCAGGCCAGGCGCGGCTGGCAAAGCGTGCGGATCGCCGCGAAATGTTCCTCGCCACCGCACGCCAGCAACAGGCCGAGACGGCTGCGACGCAGCAGCAGATTATCCAGATGCAGGACCATTTCCGCCTCGCAGGCAAACGCCAGTTCCGCCCACAACGTATCGGTGGTACCGACCGTTTCCGGCCCGACGTCGGCAATCAGTTGCGCCAGCCTCGGCAGATCCCGGCCATGACGCCCGGCCAGGCGTCGCCATTGCTGCGGGCTGAGTTCGGGAATCGGCGAGGGCTGCACGGCGGCGAACACCGGCGCGGCGTCATCCTCGAAAGGACGGCCGAGCATGTCGGCGCAGGCCTTGAGCACTTCAATCGCTTGCGGGCGAAACGTGGTCAGTTTGCCGCCGGCCAGGGTGACGCAACCCGGCTCCTGCCACAGCACATGTTCACGGGTTTCGTTCGACGGTTTGTCCTGATGCGCACCGGCAGCGCCGACCACTGGACGTACGCCCGACCAGGTCGACAGCACATCGGTCGCCGTCACTTCGGCAGCGGGAAAGGCTTGCGTGCAAGCGGCCAGCAGATAGTCGAGTTCTTCCCTGCTGATGTTCGCGCTGTGATCCAGATCCTCGTGATGGTCGAGGTCAGTGGTGCCGACTACCGTTGCGCCTTCCCACGGAAAAACGAACACCGGCCGCCGATCGCGCGCATGCAGAAAGGTCAGCGCCTGCGCCACCGGCAAACGCCAACCCGGCAACACTAAATGACTGCCGCGCAACGGGCGCAATTGCCGTGGCGAATCGCTCGGGCGCAGGCGTTCGGCCCACGCCCCCGTGGCTACCGCGAGCACATCACAGCGCAATTGCAGTGTCTTGCCCGACTCACAATCTTCGACTTCAACGCCACACACCCGCCCGCCTTCACGCAGCACCTGCGCCACGCGCAAACCATTGAGCACCACTGCGCCATCGGCGCGCGCCTCGCTCAATACACGCATTACCAGCCGAGCATCGTCGGTCAGTGCATCGACGAAACTGGTGCCGCCGAGCAGGTCATTCTCCTTCAGCCCCGGCGCGATAAAACGCAGCTGCTGCGCGTCATGGAAACGATGGCTGCGACGCCCGGCCAAGGCATCGTAAACACTCAGCAAGCCACCGAGCACACGCGGGCCGGGAAAGCCGCCGCGATAGTGCGGCATCAGAAAACTCATGGGCTCGACCAGCCCCGGCGCCTCGTCGAGCAGGCGCTGACGTTCGCGCACCGAATCGCGGGTCAGGCGCCACTGGCCCTTGGCGATATACCGCAAACCGCCATGGACCATTTTCGAAGAACGACTGGAGGTGCCCCAGGCGAAATCCCGCTGTTCCAGCAACAGACAGCGCCAACCACGCCGCGCCGCTTCCCGCACAATGCCCGCGCCGCTGATGCCGCCGCCGATCACGATCAGGTCCCAGTTTTCATCCGCCAGGGTTGGCAGCATCTGCTCGCGCCACGCGGCGTTCCAGTTCTCATTCATGGTGGTCATTCCGGCAGCAACGTGCCGGGATTGAGGCGCCCGGCCGGATCGAAATGCCTGCTCAACGCCTGAAAGGTTTGTATCGCCAGCGCGCCCTTTTCGCGCAGCAGGTACGGCGCGTGATCCTTGCCGACGCCGTGCTGATGGCTGATGGTGCCGTGATGGGCGACGATGGTCTGACTGGCCGCGTGCTTGAGCGCCTGCCAGCGCGCCAGTGTCGCCGGGTAATCCGCCGCCGGGCGAAACACGTAAGTGGTGTAGATGCTCGAGCCCTCGCCGTAGACGTGAGACAAGTGAGTGAACACATGCACGCGTTCGCCTTCCGCGGCCAAGGCGTCGCGCAGGCTGTTTTCGATGAGGTTGAGCAAGTGGTCGACGTTGCTCCAGTCGGTCGCGGTTTCGAGGGTGTCGACCACGTAACCGGCGTTCCACAGGTTCTCGCGCAGGTAGGGAAAACGGAAGCGGTTCTGCGCCCATTTCTTGCCAAGCAAGGTGCCGGTGAACACCCCGCCGAAGGCCTTCAGATGCTGGCGTGCCTGGCGCAACGACAGCGCGTTTTGCTGATGATTGCCGGTCACGCCGAAGGTCAGCAGACATTTGCCCGCCCCCGCACCGCGCAGGCTCAGGTACTTTTCCAGCCAGGCGATCTGTAGCGGATGACCGGCCAGGGCCAGTTGCGTTTCGGTTTCCACCGCGTTGGACAGGCGCAGCATCGACAGCGGCACGCGCGCCTGGGCCAACTGGCGAATGGCGCCGAGCGCCTGCGCCCAGTCCGGCAGGAACACGCCATAGAAACGCTCATCGGCGGGCAGCTTACTGACGCGCACCTTGACCTCGGAAATGATCCCGAAACGGCCCTCGCAACCGAGCACGATTTCGCGCAGGTCCGGGCCGGCCGCCGAGGCTGGAAAGGTCGGAATCTGCAGCGGCCCGGCGAAGGTTTCAAGGGTTCCGCCGGCGAACAATTGCTCGATGCGCCCATAGCGCAACGACTGCTGGCCACTGGAACGACTGGCAACCCAACCGCCCAGCGTCGACAGTTCCCACGACTGCGGGAAATGCCCCAGGGTATAGCCGCGCGCGCGCAACTGACTCTCCACTTGCGGCCCGCTCGCGCCGGGGCCGAAGGTCGCCAGCAGGCTCTGTTCGTCGAGGTCGATCAAGCGGTTCATTCGCGCCAGCGAAACGGTCAGTACTGGCCGCGCCGAATTCGGCGGATTGATGTGCCCGGCCACCGACGTGCCGCCGCCGTAAGGGATCAGGCACACATCCTGCTCCTCGGCCAGTTTCAGCAATTGGCGAATATCGGCGGCGCTCTCGGGAAAGGCCACGGCGTCGGGATAAACGCCCAGCGCGCCTTCGCGCAGCGCCAGCCAGTCCGGCAGACTCTGGCCGCGCGCATGCAGCAAACGGTCGTGGGCGTCGACGCTGTACAAGGCGTGCGCCGGCAAGCGCGATGCGGGGACCCGCGCCAGCGCGGTGTCCAGCGGGGCGTCGGGCAGCGCTCGGCCCTCGCCCACTCGCTGCGCAAGAAAACTTGCCCCCTGCGCCGGCAACTCGACCACCGTGGTTGCCTCTCCCCAGCCATTCCAGCGTCGCATGCGTGTGTCCTTTATGGGCCGTCGAATCAGTGCGGCTTCAAGTCCTCATACTAGCCAGCGGCGCCAGAGTGTCACGGTCGTATCCGGCCAACCCGGGTAGCCAATTGAGTCAATCGGCGCGCCAGATACGGTCATTTACTTTCGCCGGGGTTTGACCTTACCTTTCGGCAACCCTTTGTTCAGGCGTTGCTCAAGGAACGCGATCATGCAATCGCTCGGTTTCACTTCGGTTCCGCCGCTGCTCAAGTACCTGCGCCATGCCGAGCACCTGGGCATGGCCATCGAGCCGGCGCTGGCAGCGGCCGGGTTGCAGGCGCAGCAGTTGAGCGACAACAGCTTGCGCTTGCCGGGCGAGGCGCATGAGCGTTTGCTCGATTATTTCTGTGAACATTCGGGCGATCCGCTGTTTGGGCTGAACGCGGCGAACTTCGTCCTGCCCAATTCCTGGAGCGTGCTCGGTTACATCACCATGAACTGCGCGACGCTGGGCGATGCGATGAGCCGGATCATGCCGTTCGAAAAACTGGTCGGTGACATGGGCGTCAGCCGGGCCGATGTGCGCGACGAACAGGTGCATCTGATCTGGGATTGCCGCTACCAGCGCCCGCGAATCCGTCGGCATCTGGTGGAAAACGTTCTCGGTTCGTGGCTGCACTATGCGCGCTGGATTGCCGACACGCAGATGTCGCCGGCCTGCGTCTGGTTGGAACATGCTTGCCCGGTCGAGGTTACGTCGACGCAATACGAAGCCTTCTTCGGTTGCCCGGTATTGTTCGATCAGCCGTATTCGGCGCTGATCGTGCCGCTGGCCTATTTGCAATTGCCGTTGCGTCAGGCCGATGCGCAGTTATTGCGCACGCTGGAGGAACACGCGCTGGGCTTGCTGGCGACGCTGGAGGAGGCGTCGCTGGAACAGCAGGTGAAAAACATTCTGCGCGGTTTGCTCAAACAAGGCTTGCCGCGCAAGGAGCAAGTGGCCGAGCAACTGAATGTGTCGCTGCGCACCTTGCAGCGGCAATTGCAGCAGACGGGAACGTCGTATCAGCAGGTGCTCGATGAGTTGCGGCAGGAGCTGGCGGAGCATTATTTGCTCAACAGTGATTTGCCGATTCAGGAGATTGCGCAGTATCTCGGGTTTACCGAACCTCGCTCGTTTCACCGGGCGTTCAAGAACCGACGGGGGATGCCGCCGGGGGAGTTTCGACAGGTGCATCGGCGGTGATTGGTCGGGCCTCTTCGCGAGCAGGCTCGCTCCCACAGTTGAAATGGGTTGTTCGCGGGTCTGAATCCATAATCGACTCGATTTTTCAGGTCGGTGTATAGCGCAAGACACCTCGGTCAGTCCCCTCTCCCTCCGGGCGGTCCGACGTTTCGGGAGGGCTAGGATGAGGGGCTTTTTTCCCGCGTCAGAGACTGATCGCATTGGTAAACACCAGCCGATTGCCGAACGGATCGGCAATCGTCATGTCCTGGCTGCCCCATGGCATCGCCTGGATCTGCGGGTGTGAAAACGTGTAGTCCTTGGCGATCAATTGCTGCTGAAAAACCTCCAGCTCATCGGTCTCGATGCGCAGCGCCGAACCCGGGCATGCGTCGCCGTGATGCTCGGACAAATGCAGCACACACTCGCCCCGCGACACCTGGAGATACAACGGATAATTCGCTTCGAAGCGATGCTGCCAGTCGATCTTGAAACCGAGAAAATCGACGTAGAACTCAACAGCTTTGGCTTCATCGAAGATCCGCAGGATCGGGGTGGTTTTGCCGAAGCTCATGGGGTGCTCCCTGACTGATTGGCCCCACAGTGTAGACGGGGTGAATGTCAGCAAGTCGGCCTGTTGCTGGCTTTCTTTAGTCGCAATGTGCCATCACTGTGACGCAGGCCACGAATCATCAGCGAAAGTTGTCGCGCAGATCACCCTGCCGCGCGAGAAACCGCCCTGCCCGACTGCCATTTGCCTGGCCCTCTCGATAGCTCAACGCGCCGTTGATCCACACCCCGTCAATGCCCTGCGCTGGCCGTTGCGGGTTGTTGAAGTCGGCGACGTCGCGCACTGTCGCCGGGTCGAACAACACCAGGTCCGCCCAATGGCCTTCGCGGATTTCGCCCCGCTCTTTCAAGCCAAAGCGCGCCGCCGACAGGCCGGTCATCTTGTGCACGGCGGTGTGCAGCGCAAACAGGCCGACGTCGCGACTGAAATGTCCCAGCACCCGTGGGAAAGCGCCCCACAGGCGCGGATGCGGGAACGGGTCTTCGGGCAGTCCGTCAGAGCCGACCATGGACAAGGGATGAGCAAGGATTCGTCTGACATCGGCCTCGTCCATGCCGTAGTACACCGCACCTGCCGGTTGCAGACGTTTCGCGGCATCGAGCAGCGGCAGATTCCATTCGGCGGCGATGTCGATCAGATCGCGGCCGCTGACTTGCGGGTGCGGTGTCGACCAGGTGATGGTGATGCGGTGGGCGTCGGTGACTTGCTTGAGGTCCAGCGTCGAAGAACTCGCCGCGTAGGGATAACAATCGCAACCGACCGGGTGGGTTTTTGCGGCATCTTCAAGCGCCGCCAGCAGTTGCGGACTACGCCCCCAATTGCCGACACCGGCGCATTTGAGGTGGGAAATGATCACCGGTGATTGCGCGTGACGGCCGATCTGAAACGCCTCGTCCATGGCTTCGAGCACCGGGGCGAACTCGCTGCGCAAATGGGTGGTGTACACCGCACCGAACGCCGTCAGTTCTTCAGTCAGTTGCATCACTTCATCGGTGGAAGCGTTGTAGGCGCTGGCGTAGGCCAGGCCTGTGGATAAACCCAAGGCACCGGCTTCCAGGCTTTCGCGCAACTGCTCGCGCATCGCCGCAATTTCATCCGCCGTTGCGGTGCGCAACAGGTCGTCGAGGTGATTGCTGCGCAGCGCCGTGTGGCCGACCAGTGCGGCGACGTTCAGCGTGGTGTTGGCCGCTTCCACCGCCGCGCGGTAATCGCTGAAGCGTGGGTAAACGAAGGCAGCATGAGTGCCGAGCAGGTTCATCGGGTCCGGCGGATTGCCCCTCAACGTGACCGGCGCAGCGCTGATGCCGCAGTTGCCGACAATCACCGTGGTCACGCCCTGGCTGAGCTTGGGCAGCATCTGCGGTTGGCGAATGACCACAGTGTCGTCGTGGGTGTGCACATCGATGAAACCCGGCGCCAGCACGCGGCCGGCGGCGTCGATTTGCTCCGTGGCGCTGGCGTCAGGCAGGTCGCCGATGCGTTCGATGCGGCCGTTGAGAATCGCCACGTCGGCTGCATAGCCTGGGGTGTTGCTGCCGTCGATGACCAGAGCGTTGCGAATCAGCGTGTCGTACTGCATGTCAGTCTCCCAGCGGCAGGTGATCGTCGCCGCCACGGTATTCGTCGAGGGCGAGTTTGATCCGCCGCAGACGTTCTTGATTGTCTTCAGGATTGGCCAGCGCCAGCTCGGTGGCGAGCACGTCGATGGCCAGCAGCATGCCGTAGCGCGCTGCCGTCGGTTTGTAGATGAACGAGGTTTCTGCGCCTTGCAGCGGCAGGACGATATCGGCCAGTTCGGCCAGCGGCGAATCGGCGCGGGTGATGGCGAGGATGCGCGCGCCGTAGTTGCGCGCCAGCTCGACCGTTTCCAGCAGCTCCGGGGTGATGCCGGTCAATGAGCAAACGATGAGCACTTGCTCGGCGTTCAGGCTGGCCGCAGTGACGCGCATCATCACCGCGTCATGACACACCGCAATCGGATAGCCGAGACGCACCAGGCGCACCTGCAATTCATCGCTGCACAGGGTTGAGCATCCGCCCATGCCGAACGCATGAATCATCCGCGCCTGGCCGAGCATTTTCACCGCATCGGCGAAGCGCGATTCGTCAAAACCGGCCAGATGCTGGCGCAGCGTGGTTTCGATATCGCCGACGATCTGCCCGTAGAACGCCGACTGTTCAGGCGTGCCCGCCGGATCGAGAAAACGGCTGCCGACACCGCTGGCCTGGGCCAGTTGCAGGCGCAGATCTCGCAGGTCGCGGCAGCCGACCGTACGGGCAAACCGCGACAGCGTGGCGGTGCTGACGTCGGCGCGTTGCGCGAGGTCTTCGAGGCTGGCGCTGGCGGCGAAACCGACATCGTCGAGCATCAGCCGGGCAATCCGCCCTTCGCCGGCGCTGAAGGAATCCTGGCGGGCGCGGATCTGGTAGAGGATGTCCATGGACAGCGGGCTCCGGTTACAGCAGGTAGGAAAGGCCGACGGTCAGGCCGAAAGCGACCAGCGAGATCAGCGTCTCAAGCACGGTCCAGGTCTTGAACGTCTGCGCGACGGTCATGTTGAAGTATTCCTTGATCAACCAGAAGCCGCCGTCGTTGACATGGGAAAAGATAACCGAGCCGGCGCCGGTCGCCAGCACCAGCAATTCCGGGTGTGGATAACCCAGACCAATGGCCACCGGCGCGACCACCCCGGATGCGGTGGTCATCGCCACAGTTGCGGAGCCGGTGGCGATGCGCATCAACGCGGCGAACAGCCAGCCCATGAGCAGCGGCGACAGGTGAAATTCATGGGCGAGGCCGACGATCTGATCGGTGACGCCCGCGTCCACCAGAATCCGGTTCAAGCCACCGCCGGCGCCGACCAGCAGGGTGATGCTGGCGGTGGGCGCGAGGCATTCATTGGTGAACTTGAGGATCGATTCGCGGTTGAAGCCTTGGGCGATGCCGAGTGTCCAGAAACTCAGCAAGGTCGCCAGCAACAGGGCGATGACCGAGTTACCGATGAACAGCAGGAATTGGTTGAACCCACTGCCCGGGGTGGAAATCAGATTGGCCCAGCCGCCGATCAGCATCAGCACCACCGGCAACAGAATGGTCGCCATGGTGATGCCGAAACCGGGCAGCTTGTCGCGCGGCTCGCGGTCGAGAAATTGTTTTTCCAGCGGGTTGTCCGCCGGTAACTGAATGCGCGGCACGATGAATCTGGCGTAGAGCGGCCCGGCGATGATTGCAGTCGGAATGCCGATGGCAATCGCATAGAGCAAGGTCTGCCCGACCGAGGCCTGATACGCCTGCACCGCGAGCATCGCCGCCGGGTGCGGCGGCACCAGCGCATGCACCACCGACAGACCGGCGACCATCGGCAGCCCGACCATCAGAATCGATACGCCGACTCGCCGCGCCACGGTGAAGGCAATCGGCACCAGCAAGACGAAACCGACTTCGAAGAACAGCGGCAACCCGACCAGAAACGCGATGCAGACCATCGCCCAGTGCGCGTTCTTCTCGCCGAATTTATCGATCAAGGTTCGCGCCATCTGCTCGGCACCGCCGGACTCGGCCATCATCTTGCCGAGCATCGTCCCCAGCGCCACCACCAGCGCAATGTGCCCCAGCGTCTTGCCGACCCCGGCCTCATAAGCCCCGACGACGCCCGACGGCGGCATGCCGGCGACCAAGGCCAGGCCAATGGAAATCAGGGTGATGACAATGAACGGATTGAGCCGGTAACGGGCGATCAACACGATCAGCGCGATGATGGCGACAGCGGCATATACCAGCAGCCAATAGCCGAAGGAAGGCGTCATGCGGTACTCCTCGAAAGGGTCACGTTCGAATGGGTTGTGAAACTCATAAATCATTTCGAGATCGAGATTTCAAACCGCATGAAAATAATTTTCGTGGAGAGGCAAGGCGTGTCGCTGATGGGTATGTGTTGTCGTGATCAATGAAAATCGGGGAGTGGGATTTACACGCTTCGAGCCAAAAAAAACCTGTGGGAGCGAGCCTGCTCGCGAAGACGGCTTCACATTCAACATCTCTACCACTGACCCATCGCTTTCGCGAGCAGGCTCGCTCCTACCGGATCGGTGGTGTTTACGCGAGAGGTGAACGACTCACACCATTTCGTGACGAATCCATTCCACCACCGAAGTGCGCTTCGGCGCCCAGCCCAGCAGTTCGCGGGCGTGTTTGCCGCGTACCCGACTGTTGGAGCCGAGGCCGTAGTTGGCCATCTCATAACCCCATTCGGCTTCGGCGTCTTTTAGCGGCCAGTCTTGTGCCTGGCCCAGATTCAGCGCTGCGGCCATGGCGGTAGTCATGTCGATGAACGACGCTTCACCGCTTTCGACGAAGTAGAAGGTGCCCGGCACGTTCTTGCTCAGCGCCAGTACATAAAGCGCCACGACGTCTTCGATGTGCACGTTGGACCAGATGTTCTGCCCGGTGCCGACATGCCGCACCACGCCGCTTTTGCGCGCCTGTTTGAGCAAGCGCGGCAATTGCACGCTGTCGCGCTTGACGCCCAGGCTGTGGCCGTAGATCAAGGTGTTACAAATCACCGCCGAATTCACGCCGTCCTTCGCTGCGGCGAGGATCAGGTTATCGATCGCCACGCGGGCGGCTTTGTCCACAGTCGGCTCCGGCAAGTTATCTTCGTAGTAGATGACATCGCTGGATTTACCGCCCGACGCATCGCCGACAATGCTCGACCCGCTGGTGTGCAGAAACACTTTGTTGGAACCGCGCAAAGCGTCGAGCAAGGCCTCGACCGCGCCGCGATGGTCGCTGCTGGCGGCGTTGATTACCGCATCTGCCGCGCGGGCCTGTTCAGCGAGCAATGTTTGATCGTCAAGGGTGCCGATGACGGCGTTGATCCCGAGCCCCTTGAGCTCTTCAGCCTGTTCGGCACTGCGCACCAGACCGGTCACCTGATGCCCGGCCTCAACCAGACCGGTGGCGATGGAACCGCCGATGAAACCGGCAGCGCCGGTAACGAATACGTTCATGGAGAAACTCCCTGCGTGAATAAGTGATGAGGCAAGTATCGACCGCTGACCCTGATCGAAAAACCCGCCATCACCCAAATCACTCTTGCGCAGGAATCACGAATCAGCCCTTGAAATCCGCGCTGGCGTACGCCGCCAGTTTGCCTTGAATGAAATCCAGAAAGCACTGAATGCGCAGCGCCAGTTGCGAGTTACGGTAGTACACCGCGTTGATCGGCTGGCGATATCCGCTGTTGAATTCACCCAGCAGGACTTTCAAGCGTCCGGCACGAATGTCATCGATGGTCATGAAATGCGACAGACAGGCGATGCCCTGCCCCTCCAGCGCCAGATGGCGCACGGTTTCGCCGCTGGAGGCGCTGATTGCCGGAGCGATGGGCCAACGGTCACCGTGCACGTAGCGCAGCGGCCACTGGTTGAGGCCTTCGTTCTGGGTAAAACCGAGCAAGGTGTGCTCGCTCAGATCCGCCACTTGTCGCGGCGTGCCGTGCTGTTTCAGATAGGCCGGGCTGGCGACGATCAGCAACGGGCTGCAACCGAGCGAGCGCGCATGCAGCGTCGAATCGGCGAGGGTGCCGATGCGGATGGCGATGTCGGTGCTTTGTTCCAGCAGATCGATGATCAGGTCATTGCTGTTGAGTTCGAGCTGAATGTCCGGGTAGAGCCGGCGAAACTCGTCGATGTAGGGCACGATGGCGTGCAGCATGAACGGTGACGCAGCGTTAATCCGCAGTCGCCCGGACGGGGTTTGCTGACGCGAGGACAGGCGTTCTTCGAGTTGATCCATTTGATCGAGAATCAGCTTGGCCTGTTCGAAGAAGTACCGGCCCTCCTCGGTCAGGTCCATGCGCCGCGTGGTGCGGTTGATCAGCGTGGTGTCGAGTTTGGCTTCCAGCCGCGACAGCGTGCGGCTGACCGCCGACGGCGTCTGCCCGACCTGTTCGGCTGCGGCGGAAATCGAACCGCATTCGATCACGCAGACGAAAATCTGCAGTTCATCGGATCTGGCTTTCACGGGTGTCCTCTGCTCGATGGGCCTGCCACACAGGCGCAGGCCCTCGATAGTAGCCGAGCATCAGCCCTTGAGGCCAAACACCTCGGTCAAATGCTGCGCGTAACGCGCCACGTCGTTTTCGATGTTCGGGCGTTTCATCACGTCGACGCAGAGGAAAGTTGGCAACGCGGTCATGCCGAGAAATTCGTTGGCCTTATGAAACGGGAAGTACACCGCGTCGACGCCTTTGGCTTCGAAGAAATCGCTCGGGTCATCGAAGGCCTGCTGCGGTGCGTTCCAGGTCAGCGACAGCATGTACTGCTTGCCCTGGATCAGGCCGCCGCTGCCGTATTTCTGCGAGGCATCGGAACGGGTGCGGCCATCGCTGGCGTAGAGGCTGCCGTGGCCCTCGGTAAAGACTTCGTCGAGGTACTTTTTCACGGTCCATGGCGCGCCCATCCACCAGCCCGGCATCTGGTAGACGATCACGTCGGCCCAAAGGAATTTCGCCACTTCTTCGGCGACGTCGTAGCCCTCGTCGATGAAGGTGGTTTTCACATCGACACCGCCACGGTCCAGCACGCTCAGCGCGGTTTCGTGCAGGGTGGCGTTATAGCGTCCATCGGAGTGAGCGAATTTTTTACCGCCATTGAGCAACAGCACTTTTTTCATGACAAAGCCTCAGCACAGCCATTGGGCTGGATGGAAAGTGGAAATGGAATGGCGGCAGATTAACGGCTTGCGTCGCGCGGAATAAGCCACGCCAGCGCAAAATACATTTGATCAATAAGCACGAATCGAATGTCTATTGTTGCCGTAGCATTCGGCGTTTTCATGAATACGAGGACGTTGTGATGAGTAAACGCGAGGGTTTTATCCTGCACGCCAAGACCCGCCCGGAACGCGCCGAGGCCTTTGAAGCGCTGTTTCGCGCCTATGTCGAACCGAGTCGCGCCGAGCCTGGTTGCATCGAATACCACATGCTGCGCGACAAGGAAGATCCGACACTGTTCATCTTCTACGAGATCTGGGAGTCACGGGCACACCTGGACGAGCACTCGAATCTGCCGCACATGAAGGATTTTTTCGCCCGGCGCATGGACTATCTGGAGCGCGATTTCGACATCCGCTCGATCGACATGCTCAGCGCTTCCTCGGCTAAGCGCTGATCAGCAAATGGGCGCCGAGCGCGCCCAGACCGATAAAGAACACTCGCTTGAACAGCACCGCACTGATGCGCTGGCGCAGCCATTGGCCGAGCCACATGCCGAGCAGGGCCGGGATCAGCACCAGCAACGACGCACCAAGTTCGCCGCCCCCCAGCGCACCGCGCCAGAGCAGGCCTGCGGCCAAGGCAAGCGTCGACACCGTGAAGGACAGGCCCAACGCCTGCACCAGTTCATCGCGGCGCAAGCCCAGCGCTTGCAGGTACGGCACCGCTGGAATCACGAACACCCCGGTGGCGGAGGTGATGATGCCGGTGATCAAACCGCAGAGCGGACCGAGCCAGGGTTCATGGCGCGGGTTGACCCGCAGGGTCGGCAGAAACAATCCGCTCAACGCATAGAGCAACAGCGCCGCGCCCAGCCCGCGCACCACCCAATGCCCGCCAGCCATGCCGATCCACAGCGTACCGATGGCGGTGCCGAGGAAGATCAGCAACAGCATCGGCCAGAGGCGTTTGATCAGACCAGTGAGATGCCCGCCGAATGCCAGTTGCCAGAGATTGGTCAAGGTTGCCGGAATGATCAGCAGTGCGGCTGCCTGCGCGGGCGCCATAGCCAGACCGAGCAGGCCCATGGCGACTGTCGGCAGGCCGAGGCCGATGACGCCTTTGACCGTGCCGGCGAGCAGGAAGGTGAGAATGACCAGCAGGGACAGGGCTGGGCCGAGGTTTTCGTAGAAATCGGTGAGTGTGTGCATGAGCAGCACTGTGCGCCAGTCGGGGCTGGCTGAAAATCTGCCATATACTGAGGTTGCCTCTTCCCTTGCAAGAGGCTGATATTTGCAGTGATGCATCTGGCCTCATCGCTGGCAAGCCAGCTCCCACAAGATCTCGGTTGTTCATCCATTTAGAGATCAACAATGAAACCTGTGGGAGCTGGCTTGCCAGCGAAAGGGCCAGCCCAGACACCATAAAAATCAGAGGCAACCCCCATGCACTTCGACCTCACCGACCTGCGCCTCTTCCTGCACATCCTCGACACCGGCAACATCACCGCCGGCGCCGTCCGCAGCCATTTATCCCTGGCCGCGGCCAGCGCCAGAATCCGCGCGATGGAAGCTTCACTCGGTACCGAATTTCTCGAACGCGGTCGCCGTGGCGTGACGCCGACGCCCGCGGGCAACGCCCTCGCCCGCCATGCGCGGGTGATCCTCCAGCAGGCCGAGCGCATGCAGCAGGATCTGGCCGATTACGCCCAAGGCGTCAAAGGCCAGGTGCGCCTGCTGTGCAACACCACGGCGATCACCGAATACCTGCCGGAACTGCTCGCAGACTTTCTGCGCAGCCATGCCAATCTCGACATCGACCTGCAGGAACTGCCGAGTGCGCGCATCACCCACGCTTTGCGTGAAGGCGCGGCAGATCTCGGTATCGTTTCTGATGCGGTCGACACAAGTGGCCTACAGACTCAGCCGTTTCGAGACGATCCCTTGGTGCTGATTCTGCCACTTGATCACCCGCTGTCTGACGCTGTGGCAGCCAATTTCAGTGACGCGTTGCAGCACGATTTTGTCGGACTCAACGCCGGTAGCGCCTTGGCGATCTACCTCGAAGAACAAGCGCTGCACAGCGGCGCGCGAATGTAGGTACGGATTCGCGCCGAAGGTTTTGACGGGGTAATGCGCATGGTCAGCCGGGGGGCGGGGCTGGCGATCGTGCCGCTGGCAGCGGTCGAACGGGTGGCGCCCGGTACCTTCAAAAGCGTCGCGTTGAATGAACCCTGGGCGCGCCGGACCCTGATGCTATGCGCCAGAGATTTCAGCGCACTGCCGCCCTACGCTCAGGGGTTATTACACGCGCTGACCGATCCGCGCGTTTCTGAGCAGATCGATGTCGACCACAGACAACTGAACAGCGACCGGGCGCTATAGGGTGCGACTTCATTCCTCAAGTCCACCTGCCCGGAGTCCTCATGACCGCGACCGCCCCTATCACCGTTCTGCGCGACACCCACCCGCTGCCGGTACTCGACGCCTGCAAATGGGAAAAGCTCGAAGGCGACCCACACACCGTCAACCTCAACGCCTACACCAGCGAAGACGGCAGCAAGATCATGGGCACCTGGATCTGCACACCGGGCAAGTGGCGCGTCGATTATGTGAAGTGGGAATACTGCCATTTCCAGGAAGGCTACTGCGTGATCACCCCGGACGGCATGGCGCCGATTCACCTGCGCGCCGGCGATATCTTCGTGGTCGAGCCGGGCATGAAAGGTACGTGGGAAGTGGTCGAGACCGTGCGTAAGTATTTCGTCTTCGCCTGATGCAAAAAAGCCGGGCAATCACCCGACGTGATTTCCCGGCAAACATTATCAAATACGCCTCAATTCCCTGTGGGAGCCAGCCTGCTGGCGATAGCGGACTGTCAGTCAACCATTTGTTGAGGCTGACGCCGTCTTCGCGAGCAGGCTCGCTCCCACAGGTTTTGCACCAAGGCTTTCTATTGCGGTTTGCGATAGCCGTTGATGATCGCCGAGAAATCCTTGCCGCCATCACCACGCTGACTCATCGCCTGATACAACTGCTGCGCCACCGCGCCGAGGATCACCGGCTGATGCGCCTGGCGCGCCGCTTCGGTGGCCAGGCCGAGATCCTTGAGCATCAGCTCCGCCCCGAAGCCGCCGGTGTAACCCCGCGAGGCCGGCGCCGTTTCGACGATGCCCGGCCACGGGTTGTACATTTCCGAACTCCAGCAGCGGCCGGTCGAGCTGTTGATGATTCCGGCCAATACCGAGGTGTCGATGCCCAGCGCATCGCCGAGCGCCATCGCCTCGCTGACGCCGACCATGGAGATCGCCAGCAGCAGGTTGTTGCAGATCTTGGCGATCTGCCCGGTGCCGACTTCACCGCAATGCACGATGTTGCGGCCCATCTGCGCCAGCACCGGTTGCAGGGTGGCGAACAGTTCCGGCGTGGCGCCAACCATAAAGGTCAGCGTCCCGGCCGTCGCACCGCCGGTGCCACCGGACACCGGCGCGTCGGCCATGGCCACGCTGTGTTTGGCGGCAGCGGCCGCTACGTCGCGTGCGGTCTGCGGATCGATGGTGCTGCAATCCACCGCCGGCACGCCTGGGCGGATACCGGCGAGTACCCCCTCTTCACCGAGCCAGACGCTGCGCACATGCACGGCGGCCGGCAGCATGGTGATCACCAGTTCGGCGTCTTCGGCAGCCTCGCGCGCCGATGCGCGAATGGTGCCGCCCAGTTGCTCCAGTTCGGCCAGCACCGTTTTGTTCAGATCGACCAGATTCAGCGAGTGCCCGGCCTTGATCAGGTTGCGCGCCATCGGCGCGCCCATGTTGCCCAGACCGATAAATGCGATTTTCATGATCGAATCCTCAGCGCAGGTTGATGGTGGTGTTCACGCCGTCGTTGACGCTGTCGTCATCGAACCAGCGCGCCGTGACCGTTTTGGTTTGCGTGTAGAACTGCACCACTTGCTTGCCGTACGGGCCGAGATCGCCGAGTTTCGAGCCGCGCGAACCGGTGAAGCTGAAGAACGGCACCGGTACAGGAATCGGAATGTTGATGCCGACCTGGCCGACGTCGATTTCAGTCTGGAATTTGCGCGCCGCCGCACCGCTCTGGGTGAACAGGCCGGTGCCGTTGCCGAATGGGTTGGCGTTGACCAGTGCGATGGCCTGATCAAGGGTGTCGACTTCCAGCACCACCAGCACCGGGCCGAAGATTTCCTGGGTGTAGATCTGCATGGCGGGGGTCACGCCGGAGAACAGGGTCGGGCCGACAAAGTTGCCCTGCTCGTAGCCTGGCACCTTGATGTCGCGACCGTCGAGTTCCAGTTTGGCGCCTTCCTTGATGCCGCTTTCGATCAGCTCAAGAATCCGCGCCTTGGCCTTTTTCGAGATCACCGGCCCCACGTCGGTGCCCGGCTCGTTGCCGGCGTTGACCTTGAGTTTCTGCGCCAGCGCTTTCAAATCCGGCAACCACTGTTTCGCCGCACCGACCAGCACCACCACCGAGGTCGCCATGCAACGCTGCCCGGCCGCACCGAAACCGGCGCCGACCAGCGCGTTCAGCGCTTGCTCACGATTGGCGTCCGGAAGGACCACGGCGTGGTTTTTCGCGCCCATCATCGATTGCACGCGTTTGCCGTGCTTGCCGGCCAGGTCATAGACGTGCGTGCCGACGGCCGTCGAACCGACGAACGACACGGCCTTGATGTCCTTGTGCGTGCACAGGCCATCGACCACGTCCTTGCCACCGTGCACGACGTTGAGCACGCCCGCAGGCACGCCCGCTTCGATCGCCAGTTCGACCAGCAGCATGGTCGACAGCGGATCCTGTTCCGAAGGCTTTAGCACGAAGGTGTTGCCGCAAGCGATGGCCATCGGGAACATCCACAGCGGAATCATCGCCGGGAAGTTGAACGGGGTGATGCCGGCGCACACGCCGATCGGCTGGCGCAGGGTATAGGTGTCGACGCCACCGGCAACGTTTTCGGCGAACTCGCCCATCTGCAGGGTACCGATCGAACAGGCGTGTTCGACCACTTCCAGACCGCGAAAAATGTCGCCCTCGGCGTCAGCGATGGTTTTGCCCTGCTCGGCGCTAAGCACCACGGCGATGCGTTTGGAGTGCTCGCGAATCAGCGCTTGCAGCTGGAGCATGATGCGCATCCGCGCGCCGATCGGGGTCAGCTTCCAGGTCTGGAAAGCGCGCTGCGCGGCGCTGACTGCGGCATCAACTTCGTCAGCGGTAGCAAACGGCACTTTGGCCAGCACTTGCTGGGTCGCCGGGTTGACGATGTCGTGCCATTCAGTGGTCTGCGACTCGACCCACTCGCCGTCGATCAACAGTTTGACCTTCTGCAGCGTGGTGTCGTTGGGCGTAAGCGATGCGTTCATGCTGGTCTCCATAACTTGTTTTTATCGGAGGAGCCAAGGCGAGAGGTTCGCCTTGAGATGAGGCGTGTGTCCAGAATGGTTGTCGGACGGTTTTTGGAGTATAGATGTGCAAACTTCTAATAAGAACGCACATATAAGCCCGTCCATCATGCAAAAAAACATCACCTCGTTAGGCTCGCTGAACTGGGACGACCTCAAGTTTTTCCTCGAAGTCGCCCGCACCCGAAAGGCCAGTACCGCCGCCAAACGGCTGGCCGTCGACTACACCACGGTGTCGCGGCGCATCAGTTCGCTGGAAGCGGCATTGGGCACCTTGCTGTTTGAAAAGTCGCGCACCAGCGGCTTCGTCCTGACGACCGAAGGCCAGCGTCTGCTCGGATACGCCGAGTCGATCGAAAGCACGCTGCACATGGCCTGCGAACAAGTCTCAGGCTCCGGCGTGGCACTCTCCGGGCACGTGCGCATGGGCTGCACCGAAGGTTTCGGCAGTTTTTTCATCACCCCGCAACTGAGCCATTTTGTCGACGCCTACCCGGCGATCTCCGTGGACATCCTGCCGCTGCCGCACTTCATCAGCCTGTCCAAGCGCGAGGCCGATATCGTCATTGCTTTGGAGCGACCCGAACACGGGCCGTACGTCTGCTGCAAACTCTGCGACTACCGCTTGCAGCTCTACGCCACCCAGGAATACCTCGACCAGCATCCACCGATCCGCCGCCCGGCAGATTTGAGCAAGCATCAATTCATCAGTTATGTCGACGACCTGGCGTTCAGCTCGGAGCTGCTGTACCTGGCGAACGTCCTGCCCGGCGCCAACGCGCATTTGCGCAGCACCAGCGTCATCGCCCAGTACGTCGCCGCGCAGCAGGGCCGCTCACTGGCGATCCTGCCGTGCTTCCTGGCGGCGCAGGATCCGCGATTGTTGCCGGTGCTGGCGGAGGAAATCGATATTACCCGGCAGTTCTGGATGTACTGCCGGGAGGATCTGAGGAAGTTGAAGCGGATTACGTTGCTGTGGGACTACATCAGAGAAGTGACGGAACGTAATCAGGGGCTGTTGATGGGGCAGACGCGAGTGATGCAGTTCGCCGATTAGTCGGCGCTGACCACAATCGCCACCCGGCGGTTTTCCGTGCGACCGGCGGCGGTGTCGTTGGACGCCACCGGCTCGCTGCTGCCAAGGCCTTGTAGCTGAATGTTTTCCTGCTTCATCCCGACCGTGCCCAGTACGTTGGCGACGCTCTTGGCCCGACGCAACGACAATTGCTGGTTGTAGGTTTCCTTGCCCGAGGCATCGGTGTGGCCGTCGACGCGCACGCGTTCGATGCCGACACTCAACAAGGCTTTGCCGATGCGTTCGACGATTTCGGTGCTTTGCGCGTTGAGGCTTTCGACGTCGCTGCCAAACAGCACTTTGCCCGACAGACCAAACTCCCAGCCCTCGTCGGTCAGTTCAAAACCCTGCTGTTTGAGCACCGCGACTTGCGCCGGGGTCAGGCCTTTTGGCGGCGTGGTCTGGCAACCGCTCAGGGCCAGCACGGCCAGCAACAACACGGTGTAAAAAGAACGAAGGGACAAAGTGGACACGGTTATCAGCTCCTGAATGGCTCGGAATCGACCGGGTGCTCCGCCCCGGCAGTGAATTGGGCGCCACGCGACAGGCGCTTGGCCTGGTACATGGCGGCATCGGCGGCATCGAGCAAAGCGCTCGGGCTGGCGCCGTGGTCGGGAAATACGGCAATGCCGATACTCAGCGACGTCACCACGCGGCTGTCGCCCGGCAACGCGATGGGCATGTCCATGCTGGCGAGAATCTTGTCGGCAATGCGCTCGGCATCTTCGATGGCATGCAGCGGCGCGAGCAGGACCGCAAACTCATCGCCGCCCAACCGCGCGACCAGATCGCCCTCTCGCAACTGCGCGCGGACGCGGTTGGCCACGGCCACCAGTACCGCATCGCCGGCAGCGTGACCGAAGTTATCGTTGATGCCTTTGAAACGGTCGCTGTCGAGAAACAGCACGGCTGCGCGTTCATCATGCTTGCTGGCGCTGCGCAACGCGCGAATCAAGCGCCCTTCGAAAAACGCACGATTGGGCAGGCCGGTCAGGCTGTCGTGGCTGGCCTGATGGGCAAGGGTTTCGTTTTCGTTTTGCAGGTGGGTCTGCCACGACTCCAGCTCGTCGAGCAACGCGTTGAAGTCATTGCCCAGATTATCGAGCTCGGCGATGTGCGCCGGCGCAACTCGCCGATCCAACGCACGCTCACTGCGGGCGGCATGCGCGACGGCGGCGAGGCCGCGCAGCGGGCCGATGATCCCGCGCAACTGGCGCCGGGCCAGATACAGCGCCACCCAGGCGCTGATCGCCGTGCACAGGATAATGCCCGCCAGACCGCTGAGCAGAAAGCGCATCAGACTGCCGCCATGCCCGGTGAGCAGCACCCGGCCGATTTCGCGGTCCTGATGTTCAATGGGCAGGCTGACGGGTTTCTCCAGAATGGCGCGGGCGATCTGCATTTCCAGCTCGGAAATCAAACCGTTTTCCGGGCGCTGCCATTGCGCGAGCAGCTGTCCCTGGCTGTCGAGCACCTGAGCATCAGCCACTTCTTCGGTCGAGGCGATCAGCGCCAGCGCTTCAGTGGCGGCTGCCTTGTCGTTGAACACCACTGCGGCCTCAACGGTGTAGCTGATCGAACGGGCAATCAGGTGCAGGTTGTGATCGGCATAAACCCGTAGTGCGAGCACACCGAGCAAGGTCAGCGAGACACTCGCCATCGCCACGGCGACCAGCGCGACAATCAAATGCCCTCGGCCGATCACCGAGCCCAGCGTCGGGCGGTCATTCGGTCTGAACAGCCTCATGGTGCCGCCGCTTTGCGTCGCGACAATTGCAACACGCTGGGGTGAATGCGCACGCCACTGCGGGCAACGGAATCGAGATTGACTTCGAACGACACCTGTTCGTCGCCCACACGTAGGCAGAACAAACTGCCGACCGTGCACTGATCGCCACCCTCGCTGATGCTCAGCACCGGATGGCCGATCAGCGAAGCGAACAGGCGGCTGCGCTCATCGCTGGTGAGCTTGCCGATATACACCGCATTGCATTCGCTGACGATTGCCGGGTTGTCGGCCAAAAACCGCCGCACCAGCACTGGCCGGCCAGTGGCCTGAGCGGTGCCTTTGACCAGGTCATCGGTGTATTCGGTGGGGCCGACGATGCACAGGCGCAATTGCGCCGGTTCAACTGGCCAGCGCGCATAACTGAGAATCCCCAGCACGACCTGGGTGACGGCTTTGGCCCGTTGTTCAGCCATACCTGCGGGCGCTTGCGCCATAGCCACGCCCGTTATCAGCCAGAGCAGACCGACCAGCAACGCCTGCTTGCAGACAACGACGCGCCCTGTCACACAGACAGACACCTTCATGCAGGAATTCTCTTGGATCGTAGCGAAATGATGCCGCAACGATAGCACAGCGCCGAAAGGCCAGCGAGGCAGCGACCACTGACCGGTCAGTCAATAATCGCCGCCCACCGCAGGATTTCAGTCGCGAGAATCGGAGACTTCCTCCAGTTCCAGCATCAATCCGCTCAAGCGCTTGACCTTGCGTTGCACCGCTTCCTCGAACACCCCGGCCCGGGACTCGATCAAGGTAAACCAGTGCTTGGCCCGGGTGATCCCGGTGTAGATCAGCTCTTTGGTCAGCACCGGATTCAAGGCATCGGGCAGGATCAGCGCGGTATGGGCAAACTCCGAGCCCTGGGACTTGTGCACAGTCATCGCATACACGGTTTCAACATCGTTGAGCCGACTGGGCAATACGAACCGCACGCCGCCCTGGCCGTCGTTGCGCGGGAAGGCCACGCGTAACACCGGCTTGCCAGCGTCAGGTCCTTCGCGTTCGGGCAGCTTGAGGGCGATACCGATATCGCCATTCATCAGGCCCAGACCGTAATCGTTGCGGGTCATCAAGACCGGACGGCCTTCGTACCATTGCTGATCGTTTTCGATCAGACGCGCTTTAAGCAATGCCGCCGTGATGCGCTGGTTCAGACCTTCGACGCCCCATGGCCCTTTGCGCACGGCGCACAGCAGCTGGAACGTATCGAACGCCTGCAAAACATCCCGCGCCCAGTCGACCCAGTCCGGGTGTTCAAGCGGCCTGCCCGGCGGCGGACGCTGGTCACGCAACATGCTCAGGTAATGGCGGTAACCTTGCGGCCCATTGCCGTGGCCCTCCAGCAACAGGCGCTCCAGTTTTTGGTCGTGTTCGCCCTTGAGCGACAACGAATACACATCGGCATGGTTGCCTTCGGTGAGCAACTGCCGCGCCTGCTCCGGCAATTGTTGGTTGACCCGCCGCGCAAGCTGACCGATGCCACTGCTTTCACCGAAGCGCCGGGAATAACGCAGCATCACCACTTGCTGAGCCAAGGGATGAGCCGCGTCGACGTCCTCGTGCAAGCCGCTGTCTTGCAGCGACTCGCCACTGACTGACTCCAGCCATCGCCGGGTTTGGGCGTTGTACCAACCGCCCTCAGCGTCGCGGCACAGATCCCCCAGCACCGCACCCGCCTCCACCGATGCCAGTTGGTCCTTGTCGCCGAGCAGAATCAGTCGCGCGTGCGCCGGCAAGGCGTCGAGCAGATTGGCCATCATTTCCAGGTCGATCATTGAGGCTTCGTCGACCACCAGCACATCCAGTGGCAAGCGGTTGCCGGCATGGTGGCGGAAGTGGCGAGTGCCCGGACGACTGCCGAGCAAGCGGTGCACAGTGGTCACCTCACAAGGGATTTTCGCGCGGACCTCTTCACTGACTTGCAACGATTGCACTTGCTGACTGATCGACTCGGTCAACCGCGCCGCCGCCTTGCCGGTTGGCGCTGCCAGACGAATACGCAACGGCTGACCGGCCTCCACGGCTGGCGCTTGCAGCAAGGCCAGCAAACGCACCACCGTGGTGGTTTTGCCGGTGCCAGGCCCGCCCGTCACGATACTGAAAGCGCCGCGCGTGGCGAGGGCACAGGCAAGTTTCTGCCAGTCGATCACCTCGCCAGGCCCGGTCGACTTGAACAACCCGTTCAAGCGCTGCGGCAAGTCGGCAGGCGTCGGCTCGACCTGTTGCAGGCGCTGGCGCAACGCCGTATCGATGCGCCGCTCGTACGCCCAGTAACGACGCAGATACAGACGCTTGCCGGATAACACCAGCGGTCGCTGCTGCGCCGCATCACTGGAATCCGCCGCCAGTGCGACCAACGAACTGCTTGCCAGAACCTTGCACCAGTGCGCGCCATCAAGCGCGTCGAGCAATTGCGAAGGCAGCAACAACACGCCGCCTTGCACGTCCCCCTCGGGTGGCAGCGATAACGCGAAATCGGGTGCCTTCAAGGTTTCGAACAGATCGAGGCAGACGTGACCATGGCCGAGTTGATGGCTGGTCAGTGCTGCCGCGAGTAACACCAATGGATCGGTGTCCGGCTCCAGTTCGTGCAGGAAGGCGACGAATGCCTTGTCCAGCGCGCGCAGCCAGCCGCGCTCGACCCAGCGAGTGAGCAACAGCAACAAGTCATCGGCGCGGGTCAGCGGCGCGAGCTTCGACAGGCTGTCGGCTGCCAGCGGCGTGGGGAGCAGATCAGCGAAAGTGCGGCTCATAGCAGGACTCCCTGTTCCCAGGCGGGTTCGGTCTTGGGTTCGGGTTTGCCTTGGAACATTCGGTCCAGACGCTCAATCAGTTCGCGCGGCGGACGAGCGAAATAAACGCCGCGACTGTCGGCGCGTGTGCCACGCAGAAACAGATACAGCGCACCGCCGACGTGTCGGTCGTAATCATAATCCGCCAGCCGCGCCTTGAGCTGTCGATGCAAGGCCAACAGGTACAACACGTATTGCAGGTCATAGCGGTTGTCGAGAATCGACTGCTCCATGGCCGCCTCGGTGTAAGCCTGATCGTCCGGACCGAGCCAGTTGGACTTGTAATCAGCCACGTAATAACGCCCGTCGTGCTCGAATGTCAGGTCGATGAAGCCTTTGAACATGCCGTTGAGTTGCACCGGTTCTGCCGCCACCCGGGCGACACCATGGTGGGTATGCTGACGCACCAGTTCATCGAGTTTGAGCACATCGACTTTATGGCTGGCGAACCAGAACTCCATCTCGACCCGAAACTGTTGTAACTCTTCCAGGACCACGGGCGGTTGCCCGCCGGCGATGGGGAGCGGTAGCTTGAGCAGATGCTGCAGCCAGTCGCTCAGCGTGGTTATCCAGCCCTCCCAGCCACGCAGGTTACAACGCCGCGCGATCGCATCTTCCAGCGCCTCACGAGAAACGGCGAAGCCTTCATCGCCGGCCCACTCGAGCAACCCGTGGAGGAACGTGCCCGGATTGGGGCCGCGAGGAAACCGATGGATATCGGCGCCGCCGGTAATCATCTCGCGCGGCGCGTCCGGATCGAGACGCTCGTCATCGAACAGTTTTTGCGCTTGCGGACTGTCCGGTGCCTCATCGCTGCCGACGCTCAACACGTCGCTGATGCGCAACGCGCTGTAGGAGGCGATCCACCAGTTTTCGCTGGCCTTGCGCTTGGGCACGCGGGTGGCACTGAGGACCGCGTCGTTGCGTGGAGGGCGATAATGCTCGTCGGTGGGTTGCGGCATTTCCGCGATACTGATCGCGGCACAGCCCTGCTGCAGGTCTCGCAGCCAACCCTTGAGTTCGCTGGAATCGCTCAGCGAAGCACCCCCGCCGAGCAAGTAGCCCAGCGCGGAAAGATGCAGCACCGAGCTGTTGTTATTGCCGCGCTTGAGATCCGTCACCCCCAGCCAGCAGGCATGCTGCGCGCGCGTCAAAGCAACGTAGAGCAAACGCAGATCCTCGGCGAGGCGCTCGTCATCCGCTTGCGCGATCAGCTCGGCGGTTGGCTTGAGACTCACCCGCGCCTTGCCTTCAGCATCGTGGTAATGCAGCGGCAAGCGACTGCCGTCGACAGGCTTCGCCGAACAGATGAACGGCAGAAATACCAGGGGATATTCCAGACCCTTGGATTTGTGAATGGTCACGACTTTGACCAGTTGCTCGTCACTTTCAAGGCGCAGGATCTGTTCTTCGCCCGCCTGCCCGGACAACACCAGCAGCTCGGCCAGATGGCGGATCAGCGCTTGTTCGCCGTCCAGTTCCGCGGCGGCTTGCTGCATCAGCTCCGACAGATGCAGCAGGTTGGTCAGTACGCGCTCGCCGTCACTGCGTTTCATCAGGGTTTGCGGCAAGTGGAAATCGTGTAGCAGGCGCCGCAACATCGGCAGCACGCCTTGCTTGCGCCAGAGCTCGCGATAGCCACGGAACTGCATGACGCGCGTTTCCCAGACCAACTCATCCTGGTTCAGACGTTCCAGCTCAGCCAACGGCAGGTTCAGCGTGACACAGGCCAGTGCGGCTTTCAGCAAGCGCTCGACATCCGGTTCGGCACAGGCCTTGAGCCACGACAACAGGTCGCGGGCCTCTTGCGCTGCAAACACCGAGTCCTTATCCGACAGGTACACGCTGCGCACGCCACGGTTGGCCAGCTCACTGCGCACGGCTTGAGCTTCCTTGCCATCGCGAACCAGAATCGCGATGTCGGACGGCCGCAGGCCTCTGAAATCTTTGCCGTCCTGAATGAACCCGGCGGTAGCGCCTTGCCCTCCATTGAGCAGCGCAGTGATTTCGCTGGCACACGCTGCCGCCAATTGCTGACGGTAGATCAGGCCTGACAGTGGCTGCTCGGCAGGCAAATGCCAGACATTCAAGGCTGCAACGTCTTGCCCGTCGACCTGCAGGCGTTCCTTGCGTCCCTGAGATTCAACGGGAAGGAATGGCACTGGATTGTTGCCGGTTTCCTCTCGGAACAAAAACGCACCGCGCCCCTGCTCGCGAGATTCGGCGCGTGCGAAGACATGATTGACCGCGTCGACCATGCCATGGCTGGAGCGAAAGTTGGTCCCCAGCGTATGTAGCCGGCCAGTGGTGGCCTGGCGCGCGCGCAGGTAGGTGTAGATGTCCGCCCCCCTGAATGCGTAGATCGCCTGTTTCGGATCGCCGATCAGAAACAGGCCGGTTTCGGCGCTGTTGGCTTCGATGCGGTAGATGCTTTCGAAGATCCGGTACTGCACCGGGTCGGTGTCCTGAAACTCGTCGATGAGCGCGACCGGAAATTGCTCACGAATCAATGTCGCGAGACGTTCACCACCGTCGGATTGCAACGCAGCATCAAGGCGCAACAGCATGTCGTCAAAGCCCATCTCGGCGCGACGGCGCTTCTCTTCTTCGAAACGTGTGCCGACCCAATGAGCGGCGTGTTGCAGAACTGCAGCATCGGGCGTTGGCAGCGCATCGAGACTCGCCTTGAGGGCCGACATGGCATCAAGACCCGGGTGCGATGGCGGCGCCCCCTTCCATGCTTCGGCCATGCCGTCAGGCGTCAGACGCGAAAATCCGGTGCCGATATCCAGCTGTTCCAGCGACTCGTCTTCAGCCCACGCCTTGAGCTTTTCGAACCACGGTTCGAAATAGCGTGCCTGCATCTTGCGACCGTCCACCGTTTTGCCCGCCACCCCTTGATGGCAGATGGCGAGCAACTCGTCTGCCCACTGCCGCCAGGGCATTTTCAATTCAAGCAACGCCGCACGGCGCTCTTGCAGGCATTCATCGATCAGTTCGGCGGGAGCCCTTGTTTCATCGTTGTCGCGCTCGCTGGCAAACAGACCACGCACCCGTGGCAACAAGGCCGCAGGCCCGCCCCAGTTGTTGCGCACCCAATTCAACGCATCGCCTTGCATCGGATAACAGAACAGACGCCAATAATCGCGCAGCACTTCACCGAGCAGGTCACTGTGATCGGTTTCCAGCGACTGGGTGAACAAACTACCGCTGTCGAACGCGTGCTCACGCAACATGCGCTGACACCAACTGTGGATGGTCGAAACGGCGGCCTCATCCATCCACTGCGCGGCGACGTCGAGGCGGTTGGCACAGCCTGGCCATTGCCGGGGTTCGAATTGATCGCGCAATTCGGCGATCAGTGCATCCGGTGCCGGCGTCTCGTCGCGGAAGAATCGCGCAGCCTCTGCCAGACGCGTGCGTATCCGTTCACGCAGTTCCTTGGTTGCGGCATCGGTGAACGTCACCACGAGTATTTGTGGCGGCAGCAACTCACGACCAAACCCGCTCGACTCGTCGCCGTGCCCGAGGATGAGCCGCAGGTACAGAGCAGAAATGGTGAAGGTCTTGCCGGTACCGGCGCTGGCTTCAATCAACTGGCTGCCATGTAATGGGAATGCCAGTGCAAGCGGGGTCTTCGTACTCATGCGCGGGCGCCCTCGGCAGACAGTGAACGCCAGGGCGCTTCGAACAATGGACGGTACAAGGCGTCGCACCAACCGGAGAATGTTTCATCGGCCAGCAGTGCCTGAAAGTCGGCGAACTGCCGCAGCAAGGCGGGGCTCTCGCGACGCTCACCCTCAGTGGTCTGCCCGTCACCCTCATAGGCCTTGCAAGCGGCAGCTTCGGCTTTCAACGGGTCGGACTGAGACAGCCAGGCAAACGCTGTTTTCACCGCTATTGGTAGCGGCTGACGCATGCCCGCCTGCCAGGCAAGGAGTAGATCGCCCAGAAAACGCGTCGCCCGTGCAGGCTCCAGCGGTTCAAGCAGCAGCGTGTCATCGCTGGCGACCAAAGCGGTCGTCAGCGAAAGACCGCTGGCACAAGCGACGAGATGGTTGACCCAAGACTTGGTCAACCGATGCCATTTGCGGTTTTTGATCGAGCCGATGCTGTTGGGAATGGTCGTCACGGACAACAGACCGCCGTCGGTGCGCTGATGCAGACCAGCGAGCCAGCCCTCCAGACGCAAACCCTGCAGCTCCAGATTGACAGGCAACGCACTGGTCAACGGAACCGGCCAGAGCGTCAGTAATTGTTGATAGCGCTTGAGCAGATCCGGCAATGGTTCTATCAATTCCCGCTGCAGGCATTCGCCGAATCCTGCCATTGGCAAAAGACCGCTGTTTTGCAGGCGACGGGCCTGTGCGTCGAGTGCTTGATCGACGTTTTCCGGTTGCCTCAGCGCCGCTTCGAGCAGGCTTTCGCTGAGCGTATATCGCTGTAATGCGTCGAGCACGAAGGGTTCTTCGTCCGCCAGTGGTGCCTCGGCAGCCTCGAAATACACCTTGAGTCGCTGAGTAAAGAAGTGCCGGACCGGGTTGCGCAAGAAGTCCTGCAACAAGACGAGTGTCAACGGTTCTTCTTGTACAAAAGGGGCAAGCAACTCGGCATTGGTGTGAGGTTCATGCTGTTGATGCAGCACCTGCCATTCGCTGGCGTAGCTGAACAGTTGATCGCCTTCATGAAAATAGCGCGCGCTGAATGGCTGCAGCGGATGTTCTTCGGTCATGGCATCCAGCAAGTCGCTTTTCTCATCAAGCAATCGCCAACCACTGGCCAGATGGTCGCGTAGCTGACCAATAAGCACAGACGCCGGCCGCTCGCTGTTGTCGCGAATGCTGCGGCCCACCCAACTGATGTAAAGCTGATTGCGCGCAGACAGAAGCGCTTCCAGCAAAAGATAGCGGTCGTCTTCACGCCGTGAACGATCGCCGGGGCGGTAATCGCTGCCCATCAGGTCGAAGTCCAGCGGAGGCTGCGCACGAGGGTAGTCGCCATCGTTCATGCCCAGCAGGCACACCAGCTTGAAGGGAATGGCGCGCATGGGCATCAGCGTACAGAAATTCACCGAGCCGGCGAGAAATCGCTGGGACAGACGCCCCTGATCCAGCCCGGCGAGCCAGGCTTCACGGACCACGGTGAGCGGCAGCTCATCCGTCAGATTCACCGCCTCGCAAGTCTCCAGCCAGGTTTCGCGAAGCTCCTCGAGTTGCGTCAGCAAGTAATCGTCATGCTCGTTGCTGGCTTTGAAAAACAGCTGCATCAGCGCCTGCAACCGATACCCCCACTCGGCGGGCTGTGCCGGTTGAGTGAGCTGCTGGTGGGCCAGTTCCAGCGCATCGAGCAAGGCCACCAAAGGGCCGATCAGTGCGGCATCCAGGCCACCGATCTCATCGTAGGGTTCGATACCTTCACAGGCGCTGGCGCTGCCGACGGCGTATCCCAACAGCATCCGGCGCAGACCGAAATGCCAGCTGTTCTGCTCTAGCTCGTCAGGCAAACCAAGGCCCGCTCGTTGCTCAGCGTTCATCCCCCAGCGCACGCCCGCACCTTCAATCCAGCGATGCAATGTTGGCAGGTCGCGCTCCTCAACTCCGAAGCGTGCGCGTAATGCGGGAACGTCGAGCAGATCAAGGATTTCACTGACCGGGAAACGGCTGTCGGGAAGCTTGAGCAGATGCTCGACCGCAATCAACAATGGATCACGACCGCGCTGCCCTTGATCCGCCAACGTGAAAGGAATGAAGCGCGGATCATGACGATCAAGCTGACCGAATACGGCGCGGATATGCGGCGCGTAGCTGTCGATGTCCGGAACCATCACGATCACATCACGAGGACGCAACTGCGCGTCCGCACTGAAGCGCGCCAGTAGCTGGTCATGCAGAATCTCGACTTCGCGTTGCGCGCTGTGGGCGATGTGAAAACGGATCGACTCGTCCTGCGCCAGATCGACAGCGGGCCAGTACTCGCGGGTTTCGTTGAGCGGGCGTAACTCAAGAATGTCGTCTTGAAGCTGGTTGAGCATGGTATGCGGCTCGGTCTCGCTGAACAGGTCGATTCGACCGTCGCGAAAGGCTGCCCGGTAACTGTTCGGATCGTCATAACTGTCGAGCAAATTGATGTAGTCGCGACCTTGTTTACCCCAGGCAGCCAGCAGCGGGTGCGCATGTTGATGCAGGGTTTCAGCGTCCAGCACAACCGGCATGCCGCTCTTGCGCGATTGCCGCTTGTACTGGTGACGGAGCAAATCCTTGTCGGCGACGATATCGGCCCAGTGATGACGACACGGGTTGTGCACGCAGAGCAATACCTGACTGAAACGCGCCAGTCCGGCCAGCGCCTCGAGGACTTGTGCGGGGAGTGAGGAAATCCCGAAAACGATCACTCGGGGCGGTAAGCCGGTGGGGGCCTCTGCGAGGTTATTGATGCGTTCGATAAATCGTTGGTGCACACCGGCGCGGCTTTGCGCCATGCCCTTTTCGCCTACGTCGTCCAGCAGCGCCCGCCATAATTCGGCTTGCCAGCAACTGGTGGCGGGCAGCGCTTTCACCTCGCCTCGGACATTGCGCAACTGGTGGCGACCCTCGGCCCAGTCCTCAAGCCAGTCAGCCCGATATACTTGATATTGGTCGAAGAGATCGGCCAGTCGCTCGGACAGTTGGTAGCGCTTGCGCAAGTCCGTGTCGTGAGTAAGAAAACGTTGCAGCGGTTCGAAATGCGGGTGGTCGATCAGCTGCGGCAACAAGCGCATCAGACGCCAGGTCAACGGCGCTTTATCGAGCAGCGATTTGGGCGGGATTTCGTCGCGGCCCAATACCAGACGATACAGCTGCCACATGAAACTGCCCGGCAGTTGCACATCAATCGCTGCGGCGATACCGCAGCCGCCGAGGTCGTCTTCCTGCGGATCTTCCGCCAAGGCCAGCTTGAGCCACTGCGCGATGCCGTTGCTCTGTACCAGAGCAATCTCGTTCTCCAGGGGCGCCAGTGGGTAGCGCCGCATGATGCTGATCACAAGGCTGCGCAGCTCGTCCAGGCTGTTGCTCTGAACCACCATGAATGCAGCATTGAGGGACTGGGCGTCCGGCATAAAGGCTTCCTTGGAGAATACAAAAGCTAAGGCAGAACCTTAGCATTGTCGGCAGGCTGTGACAGCCGGACGGCGTCGGTGAATGCTGTAAGAACTTTCTCGCAGGCAAAACAAAACCCCAACTGCTTTCGCAATTGGGGTTTCGGAATTTAATCTTGACGATGACCTACTCTCACATGGGGAAACCCCACACTACCATCGGCGATGCATCGTTTCACTGCTGAGTTCGGGATGGGATCAGGTGGTTCCAACGCTCTATGGTCGTCAAGAAATTCGGGTACTGACTCGTGACCAGATGGCCTCGCTTCAGCAAATTGGGTATGTGACAGCCAGGTGTTTGTGAACTTCGAACTTTCGGTTCGTTTCGTCTTCACACACCGCAATCTGGTGCCTTTTCAGGTCAGCAAATTGCTTGGGTGTTATATGGTCAAGCCTCACGGGCAATTAGTATTGGTTAGCTCAACGCCTCACAGCGCTTACACACCCAACCTATCAACGTCGTAGTCTTCGACGGCCCTTCAGGGAACTCAAGGTTCCAGTGAGATCTCATCTTGAGGCAAGTTTCCCGCTTAGATGCTTTCAGCGGTTATCTTTCCCGAACATAGCTACCCGGCAATGCCACTGGCGTGACAACCGGAACACCAGAGGTTCGTCCACTCCGGTCCTCTCGTACTAGGAGCAGCCCCTCTCAAATCTCAAACGTCCACGGCAGATAGGGACCGAACTGTCTCACGACGTTCTAAACCCAGCTCGCGTACCACTTTAAATGGCGAACAGCCATACCCTTGGGACCGGCTTCAGCCCCAGGATGTGATGAGCCGACATCGAGGTGCCAAACACCGCCGTCGATATGAACTCTTGGGCGGTATCAGCCTGTTATCCCCGGAGTACCTTTTATCCGTTGAGCGATGGCCCTTCCATACAGAACCACCGGATCACTAAGACCTACTTTCGTACCTGCTCGACGTGTCTGTCTCGCAGTCAAGCGCGCTTTTGCCTTTATACTCTACGACCGATTTCCGACCGGTCTGAGCGCACCTTCGTACTCCTCCGTTACTCTTTAGGAGGAGACCGCCCCAGTCAAACTACCCACCATACACTGTCCTCGATCCGGATAACGGACCTGAGTTAGAACCTCAAAGTTGCCAGGGTGGTATTTCAAGGATGGCTCCACGCGAACTGGCGTCCACGCTTCAAAGCCTCCCACCTATCCTACACAAGCAAATTCAAAGTCCAGTGCAAAGCTATAGTAAAGGTTCACGGGGTCTTTCCGTCTAGCCGCGGATACACTGCATCTTCACAGCGATTTCAATTTCACTGAGTCTCGGGTGGAGACAGCGCCGCCATCGTTACGCCATTCGTGCAGGTCGGAACTTACCCGACAAGGAATTTCGCTACCTTAGGACCGTTATAGTTACGGCCGCCGTTTACCGGGGCTTCGATCAAGAGCTTCGCGTTAGCTAACCCCATCAATTAACCTTCCGGCACCGGGCAGGCGTCACACCCTATACGTCCACTTTCGTGTTTGCAGAGTGCTGTGTTTTTAATAAACAGTCGCAGCGGCCTGGTATCTTCGACCGGCATGAGCTTACGGAGCAAGTCCTTCACCCTCACCGGCGCACCTTCTCCCGAAGTTACGGTGCCATTTTGCCTAGTTCCTTCACCCGAGTTCTCTCAAGCGCCTTGGTATTCTCTACCCAACCACCTGTGTCGGTTTGGGGTACGGTTCCTGGTTACCTGAAGCTTAGAAGCTTTTCTTGGAAGCATGGCATCAACCACTTCGTCACCCAAAGGGTAACTCGTCATCAGCTCTCGGCCTTAAGATCCCGGATTTACCTAAGATCTCAGCCTACCACCTTAAACTTGGACAACCAACGCCAAGCTGGCCTAGCCTTCTCCGTCCCTCCATCGCAATAACCAGAAGTACAGGAATATTAACCTGTTTTCCATCGACTACGCTTTTCAGCCTCGCCTTAGGGACCGACTAACCCTGCGTCGATTAACGTTGCGCAGGAAACCTTGGTCTTTCGGCGTGGGTGTTTTTCACACCCATTGTCGTTACTCATGTCAGCATTCGCACTTCTGATACCTCCAGCAAGCTTCTCAACTCACCTTCACAGGCTTACAGAACGCTCCTCTACCGCATCACCCGAAGGTGATACCCGTAGCTTCGGTGTATGGTTTGAGCCCCGTTACATCTTCCGCGCAGGCCGACTCGACTAGTGAGCTATTACGCTTTCTTTAAAGGGTGGCTGCTTCTAAGCCAACCTCCTAGCTGTCTAAGCCTTCCCACATCGTTTCCCACTTAACCATAACTTTGGGACCTTAGCTGACGGTCTGGGTTGTTTCCCTTTTCACGACGGACGTTAGCACCCGCCGTGTGTCTCCCATGCTCGGCACTTGTAGGTATTCGGAGTTTGCATCGGTTTGGTAAGTCGGGATGACCCCCTAGCCGAAACAGTGCTCTACCCCCTACAGTGATACATGAGGCGCTACCTAAATAGCTTTCGAGGAGAACCAGCTATCTCCGAGCTTGATTAGCCTTTCACTCCGATCCACAGGTCATCCGCTAACTTTTCAACGGTAGTCGGTTCGGTCCTCCAGTCAGTGTTACCTAACCTTCAACCTGCCCATGGATAGATCGCCCGGTTTCGGGTCTATTCCCAGCGACTAGACGCCCTATTAAGACTCGCTTTCGCTACGCCTCCCCTATTCGGTTAAGCTCGCCACTGAAAATAAGTCGCTGACCCATTATACAAAAGGTACGCAGTCACCCAACAAAGTGGGCTCCCACTGCTTGTACGCATACGGTTTCAGGATCTATTTCACTCCCCTCTCCGGGGTTCTTTTCGCCTTTCCCTCACGGTACTAGTTCACTATCGGTCAGTCAGTAGTATTTAGCCTTGGAGGATGGTCCCCCCATATTCAGACAAAGTTTCTCGTGCTCCGTCCTACTCGATTTCATGACTAAGAGATTTTCGCGTACAGGGCTATCACCCACTATGGCCGCACTTTCCAGAGCGTTCCGCTAATCTCAAAGCCACTTAAGGGCTAGTCCCCGTTCGCTCGCCACTACTAAGGGAATCTCGGTTGATTTCTTTTCCTCAGGGTACTTAGATGTTTCAGTTCCCCTGGTTCGCCTCTTGCACCTATGTATTCAGTACAAGATAACCATCTTATGATGGCTGGGTTCCCCCATTCAGACATCTCCGGATCAAAGTCTGTTTGCCGACTCCCCGAAGCTTTTCGCAGGCTACCACGTCTTTCATCGCCTCTGACTGCCAAGGCATCCACCGTATGCGCTTCTTCACTTGACCATATAACCCCAAGCAATCTGGTTATACTGTGAAGACGACATTCGCCGAAAATTCGAATTTCTCAACTAAGAGAACTCACAAATTTTACCTTAGCCTGATCCGTTACCAGTGAAAGTAACGTTCAGTCTATCTTTCTATCACATACCCAAATTTTTAAAGAACGATCTAATCAAAAGACTAGAAATCAATATTCTCTCGGAATATTCATTTCTAAGCTTTCAGAAGCAGTTTATATGGTGGAGCCAAGCGGGATCGAACCGCTGACCTCCTGCGTGCAAGGCAGGCGCTCTCCCAGCTGAGCTATGGCCCCATAACAAAATTGGTGGGTCTGGGCAGATTCGAACTGCCGACCTCACCCTTATCAGGGGTGCGCTCTAACCAACTGAGCTACAGACCCAATTTCGAGCGCGTAACTGTTAGCCTGGAGCTATCAGCTTGGAGCTTAAAGCTGCTTCTATCGTCTTCTTCAATGAATCAAGCAATTCGTGTGGGAGCTCATGCAGCAGCTGATGTCGTCGATTAAGGAGGTGATCCAGCCGCAGGTTCCCCTACGGCTACCTTGTTACGACTTCACCCCAGTCATGAATCACACCGTGGTAACCGTCCTCCCGAAGGTTAGACTAGCTACTTCTGGTGCAACCCACTCCCATGGTGTGACGGGCGGTGTGTACAAGGCCCGGGAACGTATTCACCGTGACATTCTGATTCACGATTACTAGCGATTCCGACTTCACGCAGTCGAGTTGCAGACTGCGATCCGGACTACGATCGGTTTTATGGGATTAGCTCCACCTCGCGGCTTGGCAACCCTTTGTACCGACCATTGTAGCACGTGTGTAGCCCAGGCCGTAAGGGCCATGATGACTTGACGTCATCCCCACCTTCCTCCGGTTTGTCACCGGCAGTCTCCTTAGAGTGCCCACCATAACGTGCTGGTAACTAAGGACAAGGGTTGCGCTCGTTACGGGACTTAACCCAACATCTCACGACACGAGCTGACGACAGCCATGCAGCACCTGTCTCAATGTTCCCGAAGGCACCAATCCATCTCTGGAAAGTTCATTGGATGTCAAGGCCTGGTAAGGTTCTTCGCGTTGCTTCGAATTAAACCACATGCTCCACCGCTTGTGCGGGCCCCCGTCAATTCATTTGAGTTTTAACCTTGCGGCCGTACTCCCCAGGCGGTCAACTTAATGCGTTAGCTGCGCCACTAAGAGCTCAAGGCTCCCAACGGCTAGTTGACATCGTTTACGGCGTGGACTACCAGGGTATCTAATCCTGTTTGCTCCCCACGCTTTCGCACCTCAGTGTCCGTATCAGTCCAGGTGGTCGCCTTCGCCACTGGTGTTCCTTCCTATATCTACGCATTTCACCGCTACACAGGAAATTCCACCACCCTCTACCATACTCTAGCTCGACAGTTTTGAATGCAGTTCCCAGGTTGAGCCCGGGGATTTCACATCCAACTTAACGAACCACCTACGCGCGCTTTACGCCCAGTAATTCCGATTAACGCTTGCACCCTCTGTATTACCGCGGCTGCTGGCACAGAGTTAGCCGGTGCTTATTCTGTCGGTAACGTCAAAATTGCAGAGTATTAATCTACAACCCTTCCTCCCAACTTAAAGTGCTTTACAATCCGAAGACCTTCTTCACACACGCGGCATGGCTGGATCAGGCTTTCGCCCATTGTCCAATATTCCCCACTGCTGCCTCCCGTAGGAGTCTGGACCGTGTCTCAGTTCCAGTGTGACTGATCATCCTCTCAGACCAGTTACGGATCGTCGCCTTGGTGAGCCATTACCTCACCAACTAGCTAATCCGACCTAGGCTCATCTGATAGCGCAAGGCCCGAAGGTCCCCTGCTTTCTCCCGTAGGACGTATGCGGTATTAGCGTTCCTTTCGAAACGTTGTCCCCCACTACCAGGCAGATTCCTAGGCATTACTCACCCGTCCGCCGCTGAATCCAGGAGCAAGCTCCCTTCATCCGCTCGACTTGCATGTGTTAGGCCTGCCGCCAGCGTTCAATCTGAGCCATGATCAAACTCTTCAGTTCAAACATCTTTGGGTTTTTAAGAAACCCTAAACTTGGCTCAGCAATCGTTGGTTACATCTTTGATTTCTCGCGGAGTAACTTGTGATGCTGATAATCTTGTTGACTATCAGTCTGACTCCACAAGCACCCACACGAATTGCTTGATTCAGTTGTTAAAGAGCGGTTGGTTAAGAGCTTTCGTCTCAACCGAGGCGCGCATTCTACAGCAGCCTCATTTGCTGTCAAGTGATTATTTTCAGAAGCTTTCGAAGATTTCTTCAACAACTTCAACCACTTGCGCTTCCGATCTCTCGTCAGCGGGAGGCGAATTCTACAGCGTTACACGCTGCTGTCAACACCTCTTTTTCAACTTCCTTTTGGACTTCGATGAACTGAAGCCGCCTGCTGCCGAAACCTACATAACTCGTTGAATCTCAAGGAGTTTTCCGTTTCGACTGCGCCGGAAGTGGGGCGAATTATAGACATCTGAAATTAGCCGTCAACCTCTATTTTCATAAATCTGTCATATCCGTTAAAAAAGCCCAAAAACACAAAGGCCGACCTCAACGAGGTCGGCCTTCTGTGCTTCCGCCCCGCTACTTACAAGCTAGCGAAAGCGAATTGCGAAGCTTCATGACTGGCACGCTGCGGCCAGCGCTGGGTAATCGCCTTGCGCCGCGTGTAGAAACGCACGCCATCCGGACCGTAAGCGTGCAGGTCGCCATACAGCGAACGCTTCCAGCCGCCGAAGCTGTGATAAGCCACCGGCACCGGCAGTGGTACGTTGACGCCAACCATGCCGACTTCGATCTCGTCGCAGAACAGACGCGCCGCTTCGCCATCACGGGTGAAGATACAGGTGCCGTTGCCGTATTCGTGATCGTTGATCAGTTGCATGGCCTCTTCCAGGCTGTTCACCCGTACCACGCAAAGGACCGGCCCGAAGATCTCTTCTTTATAGATGCGCATCTCCGGGGTGACGTTGTCGAACAGGCAGCCACCGAGGAAGAAGCCCTCTTCGTGACCGGCCACGCTCAGACCCCGACCATCGACGACCAACGTCGCGCCCGCCGCGACGCCGTCATCGACATAACCGCTGACCTTGTCCCGCGCCTGACCAGTCACCAGAGGCCCCATGTCCAGGCCACAGGAAGTGCCGGCACCGATTTTCAGCGCCTTGATCTGCGGCACCAGTTTGGCTACCAGTGCATCCGCCACTTGATCACCGACACACACGGCAACGGAGATCGCCATGCAGCGTTCGCCGCAAGAACCGTACGCCGCGCCCATCAATGCGCTGACCGCGTTATCCAGATCGGCATCCGGCATCAGCACCGCGTGGTTCTTCGCGCCGCCGAGTGCCTGGACACGTTTGCCGCGCTTGGTGCCCTCGGCGTAGATGTACTCGGCAATCGGCGTCGAGCCGACAAAACTCAGCGCCTTGATTTCCGGCGCTTCGATCAACGCGTCCACTGCGGTCTTGTCACCGTGAACCACGCTCATCACGCCTTTCGGCAAGCCGGCTTCCAGCAGCAGCTGAGCGATCAGCAGAGTCGAACTTGGATCGCGCTCCGACGGTTTGAGAATGAAGCAGTTGCCGCAGACGATCGCCAGTGGATACATCCACAGCGGCACCATGGCCGGGAAGTTGAACGGGGTGATCCCGGCCACGATGCCCAGTGGCTGGAAGTCCGACCAGGCATCGATGTTCGGGCCGACGTTGCGGCTGTATTCACCCTTGAGGATTTCCGGGGCGGCGCAGGCGAATTCGACGTTCTCGATGCCGCGCTTCAGCTCACCAGCCGCGTCCTCCAGGGTCTTGCCGTGTTCTTCGCTGATCAGTTGCGAGATGCGTGCTTCGTTCTGCTCCAGCAATTGCTTGAAGCGGAACATCACCTGCGCACGTTTGGCCGGTGGCGTGTTGCGCCACGCGGGGAACGCAGCCTTGGCAGCATCGATGGCTTTCTGGATGGTGGCCTGGCTGGCCAGTGGCAGTTTGTGAATGGCCTGACCGGTAGACGGGTTGAACACATCCACCGCGCGACCGTTCTCGGTCACCAGTTCGCCATTGATCAAATGCGGAATAACGCTCATCGAACACTCCTGAATTCTGGTGCGCAGACGCCCGCAAAGAGCGCCTGCCATTGGTGCATCTATATAGAAGGAAAAATCAGTCGAGCTTGTTCAGCACTTCGCCGACCGCGTCGAACAGACGATCAAGGTCCTGCGGCTTGCTGTTGAAGGTTGGGCCGAACTGCAAGGTGTCGCCACCGAAGCGCACATAGAACCCGGCCTTCCACAGCGCCATGCCCGCTTCGAATGGGCGCACGATGGCGTCACCGTCACGGCCGGCAATCTGGATCGCGCCGGCCAGACCGTAGTTACGAATGTCGATGACGTTCTTCGCCCCTTTCAAACCGTGCAGCGCATTTTCGAAATGCGGTGCAACTTCCGCGACGCTCTGCACCAGGTTTTCCTTTTGCAGCAGATCGAGTGCGGCCAGGCCAGCGGCGCAGGCAACCGGGTGCGCCGAGTAGGTGTAGCCATGGGGGAATTCCACCGCGTATTCCGGGGTCGGCTGGTTCATGAAGGTCTGGTAGATCTCGGAGCTGGCAATCACCGCGCCCATCGGAATCGCGCCGTTGGTGACTTGCTTGGCGATGCACATCAGGTCCGGGGTCACGCCGAAACTGTCGGCGCCGAACATCGAACCGGTGCGACCGAAGCCGGTGATCACTTCGTCGAACACCAGCAGGATGTTGTGCTGATCGCAGATCTCGCGCAGGCGCTTGAGGTAACCCTGCGGCGGCACCAGTACACCGGCGGAACCGGCCATCGGCTCGACGAAGACTGCAGCGATGTTCGACGCATCGTGCAGTTCGATCAGCTTCAGCAACTCATCCGCCAAAGCGATCCCGCCCTGCTCCGGCATGCCGCGAGAGAAAGCGTTACTCGCCAGCAAGGTGTGCGGCAGGTGGTCGACATCCATCATCGGCTGACCGAACAGCTTGCGGTTGCCGTTGACGCCGCCGAGGCTGGTACCGGCGATGTTCACCCCGTGATAGCCACGGGCACGGCCGATCATTTTGGTTTTGGTCGCCTGGCCTTTCAGGCGCCAGTAGGCGCGGACCATTTTCACCGCGGTGTCGGCGCACTCGGAACCGGAGTCGGTGAAGAACACGTGATTGAGATTGCCCGGGGTCAGCTCGGTGATTTTCTCCGCCAGTTGAAACGACAGCGGATGGCCGTACTGGAAGCCCGGCGAGTAATCGAGGGTGCCCAACTGTTTGGCCACCGCTTCCTGAATTTCCTTACGGGTGTGCCCGGCGCCGCAGGTCCACAGACCGGACAGCGAGTCGTAGATCTTGCGGCCCTTGTCATCGAACAGCCAGCTGCCTTCGGCACCGACGATCAGCCGCGGGTCGCGCTGAAAGTTGCGGTTGGCGGTGTACGGCATCCAGTGCGCGTCCAGCTTCAGCTGGCTGGCCAGTGGCGACGGCGCGTTTTCAGGCATGTTCATCGGGCAAAACCTCGCAGGGCATAAGCGGCAGGGAGATAAAAAGCGTTGTTGCAGCTAAGTTGCCACGGCGATAAAGTCGGTGAAATCCAACTTTTCTAACCTTCAGTTAGAACACTGCTAAACAAAGAGCCCAATAAATGAGCAGCCGCCGCCCCGATCCGCTGGCCCAAGTCAGTGACTTTGATATTCGCTTGCTGCGGATATTTCGCAGCGTGGTCGAGTGCGGTGGCTTCTCCGCAGCGGAAACCGTGCTGGGCATCGGTCGCTCGGCGATCAGCCAGCAGATGAGCGATCTGGAGCAACGCCTCGGGTTGCGCCTGTGCCAACGCGGTCGCGCCGGTTTTTCGCTGACCGAAGAAGGCCGCGAGGTCTATCAATCGGCGCTACAACTGCTGAGTGCGCTGGAAAGTTTTCGCACCGAGGTCAACGGCCTGCACCAGCATTTACGCGGCGAGTTGATCATCGGCCTGACCGACAACCTCGTCACCCTGCCCCACATGCGCATCACCCACGCTCTCGCGCAGTTGAAGGAGCGTGGGCCGGATGTGCAGATTCAGATCCGCATGATCGCGCCCAATGAAGTCGAGCAAGGCGTACTCGACGGCCGTCTGCATGTCGGCGTAGTGCCGCAGGCCAGCGCGCTGTCGGGGCTGGAGTATCAGCCGCTATACAGTGAGCGATCGCTGCTTTATTGCGCGGTCGGCCACCCGTTGTTTTATGTCGACGACAAACAACTCGATGACCAGCGCCTTAACAGTCAGGACGCCATCGCGCCGACGTTCCGTTTACCGGCGGACATCCAGGCGCATTATCAAGCACTCAATTGCACCGCCAGCGCTTCCGATCGTGAAGGCATGGCGTTCCTGATCCTGACCGGGCGCTACATCGGTTATCTGCCGGATCACTACGCCAGCCTTTGGGTTCAACAGGGTCGTCTGCGTGCGCTGAAATCAACCACACGTTTCTATGACCTGAGCCTCGCATCGGTCACGCGCAAGGGGCGTCGCCCTCATTTGGTGCTGGAAAGCTTTCTGGAAAGCCTGGCGGCGACGCGCTGAAAATCCCCGCAAGGCCCGGCAGCGCTGGGCCTCACAGACTAGAAAACAGAATAACCTGAGCAAGTGGACAGCTTTTTGCAAAGCAGGATCAACCCGATCCCTGAACAAGAAGCCCAGCGCCATGCAGCCAGATTCCGAATCGTCCAGTGAACTGATCTACGGCCTCGACGACCGTCCAAAACCGCTCGCCGCGATCCTTGCCGCACTGCAACACGTGCTCGCCAGTTTCGTCGGCATCATCACCCCGCCGCTGGTGATCGGCTCGGCGCTCGGCCTGACCGCGTACTTGCCGTATCTGATCAGCATGGCGCTGATGGTCTCCGGCGTCGGCACCTTTATTCAGGCGCGGCGGCCGTTCGGCATTGGTGCCGGGATGATTTGCCTGCAGGGCACCAGTTTTGCCTTTCTTGGCGCGGTGCTGTCGGCCGGGTTTCTGGTCAAGCAGCGCGGCGGCAGCCCGGAAGACATTCTGGCGATGATCTTCGGTGTGTGTTTTTTCGGTGCGCTGGTGCAGATCGTGCTCAGCCGGTACATCGGCCAGTTGCGCCGGGTCGTCACGCCGTTGGTGACGGGCATTGTCATCACATTGATCGGTATCAGCCTGATCAAGGTCGGCATTACCGATCTGGGCGGTGGCTTCAATGCGCCGGACTTTGGTGCGCCGGGCAATCTGGCGTTGGGCGTGTTTGTGCTGCTAACGATCATTCTGCTCAACCGCTCGAACACGCCGTGGGTGCGCCTGTCGGCGATCATTATCGGCTTGCTGCTGGGCAGTCTGGCGGCGTGGTTCAGCGGGAAGTTGGTGCCGCAGCCGTTGCCTGAATTGCCGCTGGTGAGTTTTCCCACGCCGTTCAAGTTCGGTTTCAGCTTCGACTGGACAGCTTTCCTGCCGGTCGCGCTGATTTATCTGATCAGCACCATCGAAACCGTCGGCGACCTCACCGCCAATTGCATGCTGGCCCGCCAGCCGATCAGCGGTCCTTCTTATATAGGTCGTCTACGCGGTGGCGTATTGGGTGACGGCGTGAGCTGCATGATCGCCGCGACGTTCAGCGCATTCCCCAACACCACCTTCGCGCAGAACAACGGGGTGATCCAGTTGACCGGTGTCGCCAGCCGTTATGTCGGGCTGTACATCGGCGCGACCCTGTTCTGCCTCGGCCTGTTCCCGATGATCGGCGCGGTGCTGCAGCAAATTCCGAAACCGGTGCTGGGTGGCGCAACGCTGGTGATGTTCGGCGCCGTTGCGGCGGCCGGGGTGCGCATCCTTGCGCAGTCGCCGCTGGACCGGCGCAGCATGTTGATCATTGCGACTTCGTTCGGTGTCGGCCTGGGCATCGCTGCGCAACCGAACCTGCTGCACCTGATGCCGAAGCTGGTGCAGAACCTGTTCGACTCGGCGATTACCAGCGGCGGCTTGACCGCCATCGTCCTGTGCCTGCTGCTGCCGGAAAGCCAAACCACGGCGACTAAAGTGCCGGCCACGCTGAACAAGATCGAACAGGCGTAACGGTTTTATCGCGCAAGGACTTGTCGGATGCCTGTGGGTGCGCTATCAACGCAACTGGTTGCACCCACAGACAAACCCGGAAGTGCCTATGACCTTTGAAGTCCCCGCTCACGGCGGCAAGCCCGCCAGCCGCATTCGTCAGAAGAACGAAGAGACCATTCTCAAAGCCGCCGAAGACGAGTTCGCCCGTCACGGGTTCAAAGGCACCAGCATGAACACCATCGCGCAGAATGCCGGGTTGCCGAAAGCCAATCTGCATTACTACTTCACCAACAAACTCGGTTTGTACGTGGCGGTGCTGAGCAACATCATCGAATTGTGGGACAGCACTTTTAACACCCTGACCGCCGAGGATGATCCGGCTGAAGCGCTTACCCGCTACATCCGCGCCAAAATGGAGTTCTCCCGCCGCCAGCCACAGGCTTCGCGGATTTTCGCGATGGAAGTGATCAGCGGCGGCGAATGCCTGAGCGAGTATTTCAATCAGGACTATCGCGCCTGGTTCCAGGGCCGCGCCGCCGTATTCCAGGCCTGGATCGACGCGGGCAAAATGGACCCGGTCGATCCGGTGCACCTGATCTTCCTGCTGTGGGGCAGCACCCAGCATTACGCCGACTTCGCCACGCAGATCTGCCGGGTCAGCGGGCGCAGCAAGTTGACCAAACAGGACATGGAAGACGCCGGCAACAACCTGATCCGCATCATTCTCAAGGGCTGCGGCCTCACTCCTTCTGTATAAGACGTTTTATGCCTTTTACCCTCAGCGGTTTTTGCGAGTACCGCGAAGAGATTCGCAAAAGCCGCTTCATCACCCTCGCCGCGCCGATCGACAGCCCAAGCGATGCGCAGGCGTTCTTCGAGCAGCACAGCGATCTGAATGCCACGCACAATTGCTGGGCATGGAAACTCGGTGCGCAATACCGCAGCAGCGATGACGGCGAGCCCGGCGGCACCGCCGGGCGACCGATTCTGGCGGCAATCGAGGCGCAGGATTGCGATCAGGTCGCAGTGCTGGTGATCCGTTGGTACGGTGGCATTCAACTGGGCACCGGTGGCTTGGCCCGGGCGTACGGCGGGGGCGCGAACAAATGCCTGCAAGCGGCGGACAAGATCGAACTGATCAGTCGCGTGCCGCTGAGTTGCGCCTGTGGATTTTCCGAACTGGCGCTGGTCAAGCTGCGCGTCGCCGATCTCGGTGGCCTGGTGCTGGAAGAACATTTCACCGCCAACGGCGTCGAATTGCGTCTGGCACTGGGGGCGGCACACATCGAATTGCTGCAAAGCCAATTGGCCGATCTGAGCCGCGGACGGATTTTGCTGCAGCGCTAGAAAGCTGCGAGTTTTTAGGGCGCAGCCGTTTGCTCTTATTCCGCCAAGTTGCCCACATGCGCTGTGTACCCGACTGTGGATAACCTGAGTACATTCGCCTGTAACCCTTCTGTCACGCGGCTTTGCGCGGTTTGTTCACTTTTCGTTCAATTTCTCCGACGAAACGGAAATTCCAAGCCTAAACAATCAGTTAGCGATGTTTAGCACCATTAGAACAAAGCATCGCAGTGCTTATGCCGAGCTTTCTGGCTTGCGCACAATAACTGTGGAACAACCTGTGGATAACCCGTTCATGACCTGCGCAGTCGCAGGTTCTGCCTGCTTCGCAACGGTTTGCTCGTTTTTTGATCAGTCAGCGATGGGCAAAACTGGAGCCCGATCAATACCTTTGCGCTGAATTGGTGCTGCGTTTCCATCCCTTTACTAATCCGAAGCTCTACATCCAGCGCCGCCAAACGCGGCCCGCGCGCGTTCCTGACTCAATGGCCAGGAAATTGCTTTATCCACAGGCACAACTTCAAGCAGTCGAGCCTGTCATGCCAATCGCTCCGCCCGTTCCGCGCCTGCAACTGCGCCATATCAGCAAACGCTACCCCGGCTGCCTGGCCAACGATGCCATCGACCTGAACATCGTGCCCGGTGAAATCCATGCCCTGCTCGGCGAAAACGGCGCCGGCAAAAGCACATTGATGAAGATCATCTACGGTGTCACCCAGGCCGATGCAGGCGAAGTGCTTTGGCAAGGTCAGCCGGTAAAAATCCGCAACCCGGCACAGGCGCGGCAGCTGGGCATCGGCATGGTGTTCCAGCATTTCTCGCTGTTCGAAACCCTCAGCGTGGCGCAGAACATTGCCTTGGCGATGGGCGCGGCGGCCGGCACGCCGCAACAGCTGGCACCGCAGATTGCCGAAGTGTCGCGGCGTTATGGCATGGCGCTGGAGCCGGAACGACTTGTCCACAGTCTGTCGATCGGAGAGCGCCAGCGCGTCGAGATTGTGCGCTGCCTGATGCAGGACATTCGTCTGCTGATCCTCGATGAACCCACGTCGGTGCTGACGCCGCAGGAGGCCGACGAGCTGTTCATCACCCTGCGCCGGCTCGCCGCCGAGGGCTGCAGCATTTTGTTCATCAGCCACAAGCTCGGTGAGGTTCGCGCCCTGTGCCACAGCGCTACGGTTTTGCGCGGCGGGCGTGTGGCCGGGCATTGCCGACCGGCCGAATGCTCGGATCAGCAACTGGCGCAATTGATGGTTGGCGAAGCAGCGGCGTTGATCAGTGAATACCCCAAGGTCAGCGGCGGCGCGGCGTTCCTGCAGGTGAACGGCTTGAGCTGGCACAACCCGGACCCATTCGGCTGCTCGCTGCGCGACATCGACTTGCAGGTACGCAGCGGTGAAATCGTCGGCATCGCCGGGGTGGCGGGCAATGGTCAGGATGAATTGCTGGCGCTGCTCAGCGGTGAACAGCGCTTGCCTCGAACAAACGCCGCCACCATTCGATTCGGCGCGCAAAACGTTGCCGATCTGCGCCCGGATGCGCGGCGCAAACTCGGCCTGGCGTTTGTCCCGGCCGAACGTCTTGGCCACGGCGCAGTGCCGGAGCTGAGCCTGGCCGATAACGCCCTGCTCAGCGCTTTTCAGCAGGGACTGGTCAGCCGCGGCATGATCCAGCGCAGCAAACTCGAAACCTTCGCTGAACAAATCATCCAGCGCTTCGGCGTAAAAACCCCGGACACGCAGGCCGCCGCCCGCAGCCTTTCCGGGGGCAATCTGCAGAAATTCATCCTCGGCCGGGAAATTCTTCAGCAACCGAAACTGTTGATCGCCGCGCACCCGACCTGGGGCGTCGACGTTGGCGCTGCCGCGACTATTCACCGCGCGTTGATTGCTTTGCGCGATGCCGGCGCGGCGATCCTGGTGATTTCCGAAGACCTCGACGAGCTGTTCCAGATCAGCGATCGCCTCGGCGCGTTGTGCGCAGGGCGTCTGTCGCCGTTGCACGACACCGGCGAAACGCAGCTCAGCGACGTCGGCGGCTGGATGGCCGGGCAGTTCGCGCACTCACCTTCATCGGCCACGGTTTAACGGAGTTTTCCTGACATGCTGCTTTCCCTCGAACCGCGCGGCCAACAATCGCGCCTGATGCTCTGGTGTTCGCCGTTACTGGCCGCCGTGCTCACCCTGGCATGCGGCTCGCTGCTGTTCATCGCCCTTGGCCACGATCCGCTGCAAACCTTGCACACCCTGCTGATCGCGCCGGTCAGCGATCTCTATGGCATCTCCGAATTGCTGGTCAAGGCCTTGCCAATTCTGCTCTGCGCACTCGGCTTGGCGGTGGCCTATCAGGCACGGATCTGGAACATCGGCGCCGAAGGTCAATTGCTCCTCGGCGCCCTCGCTGGCAGCGCCGTGGCGGTGCACATCATCGACTGGCAAAGCCGTTGGGCGCTGGTGCTGATTCTGTTTGTCGGCATGCTCGCCGGCGCCGCCTGGGCCGGGCTGACGGCGTGGTTGCGCACGCGCTTCAACGCCAATGAGATTCTCACCAGCATCATGCTCAACTACATCGCGCTGAACCTGCTGCTGTTTTGCGTGCACGGGCCGCTGAAGGACCCGGCCGGGTTCAACTTTCCCGAGTCGGCGATGTTCGGCGACGCCAGCCGCTTGCCGCTGTTGCTCGAAGATGGCCGCGTGCATGCCGGGGTGTATTTCGCCCTGCTCGCGTTGGTGGCGGTTTGGGTGCTGCTGCAGAAAAGTTTTATCGGTTTCCAGATCAAAGTGCTCGGTCTGGACAAGCGTGCGGCAGGCTTCGTCGGCTTTCGTGAGAAGCGTTTGATCTGGCTCGCGCTGCTGATCAGCGGCGGCCTGGCTGGGCTTGCCGGGGTCAGCGAAGTCACCGGGCCGATTGGCCAATTGGTCCCGCAGGTTTCGCCGGGATATGGCTACGCAGCAATTACCGTGGCGTTTCTCGGCCGGCTGAATCCGCTCGGCATCGTGTTTTCCAGTCTGTTGATGGCGCTGCTGTACCTCGGCGGCGAGAGCGCGCAGATGACGTTGAATCTACCGCAGGCGATCACCCAGTTGTTTCAGGGAATGATGCTGTTTTTCCTGCTCGCCTGTGACGTGCTGATCCTCTATCGGCCGCGCCTGAATCGGCGCTGGGCCCGACGCACGTCGACCGCCACCGTAACTGCCGGAGCGCTGTGATGGACATCGATCTGTTGAGCAATATTTTCTACGCCATGGTGCGCTGCGGCACGCCGCTGCTGCTGGTGGCTTTGGGTGAACTGATCTGTGAGAAGAGCGGCGTGCTCAACCTGGGTCAGGAAGGGATGATGCTGTTTGGCGCGGTGATCGGTTTTATCGTCGCGCTCAGCAGCGGCAACCTGTGGCTGGGCGTGCTGCTGGCGATGCTCGCGGGAATGCTGCTGTCGTCGCTGTTTGCCGTGGTCGCCTTGGTGTTCAACGCCAATCAGGTGGCGACCGGGCTGGCGCTGACGATTTTTGGCGTGGGTCTGTCGACCTTTGTCGGCGCGGCCTGGGTGGGCAAACCGCTGGCCGGGTTTGAGCCGTTGGCGATTCCGTACCTGAGTGACATTCCGCTGCTCGGGCGCATGCTGTTTGCCCAGGACCTGCTGGTGTACCTGTCGTTCGCGCTGTTTGCGCTGGTGGCGTGGGTGATCATCAAGAGTCGTGTCGGGCTGATCATCCAAGCGGTCGGCGAAAACCCCGATGCGGCCAGCGCGATGGGTTTGCCGGTGCTGACCGTGCGCACCCTGGCGGTGCTGTTTGGCGGGGCGATGGCCGGGCTGGCCGGTGCCTATCTGTCGCTGGCGTACACGCCGATGTGGGCGGAAAACATGACCGCCGGGCGCGGCTGGATCGCTCTGGCGCTGGTGGTGTTTGCCAGTTGGCGGGTGTGGCGGTTGTTGCTCGGCGCGTACCTGTTCGGCCTCGCCAGCATCCTGCATCTGGTGGCGCAGGGCTTGGGGCTGGCGATTCCGTCGAGTCTGTTGGCGATGCTGCCGTATGTGGCGACGATTGTGGTGTTGGTGCTGTTGTCGCGGGATGCGCTGCGTACACGGTTGTATGCGCCGGTGTCGTTGGGGCAGCCTTGGCAATCAGGGCATTGATGTTGTCAGAGCGGGCCTCTTCGCGAGCAGGCTCGCTCCCACCGGGTATTGAGTGAACCCGGTCAAATGTGGGAGCGAGCCTGCTCGCGAAAGCGTCCGCATAGGGGAAGCCAGCACGACGAGGGCTGGGGTATGCTCCGGGGCGCTGCCGCTTTTGCGCCGGACACTGCAACTTCGGCACGGGCAGGCCTGTCCATTGAATCCTGAACGTTGACTCTCAAGGAACCTATCATGTCTCAGGCAAAAAACGCACTGATCATCGGTGCCTCTCGGGGCTTGGGCCTCGGGCTGGTGAAAACCCTGCTGGCCGACGCCTGGCAAGTCACCGCCACCGTGCGCAATCCGCAAAACGCCGAGGCGCTGCAAGCGCTGGGCAGCGTGCGGATCGAGAAGCTCGACATGGATGATCAGCAGGCGGTGATCGCCCTCAGTCAGCAATTGAAGGGCGAAACGTTCGATCTGCTATTCGTCAATGCCGGCGTCAAGGGCCCGGAGGTACAGACCCCGGGCGGCGCGACGCTGGCCGAAGTCGGCAAGCTGTTTTTCACCAACGCAGTGGCGCCGATCAATCTGGCCCAGCGCTTTGTCGGGCAGATCCGCGACGGCAGCGGCGTGCTGGCGTTCATGAGCTCGGGGCTGGGCAGCGTGACGGTGCCGGATGCGCCGGAGCTGGCGTTGTACAAGGCGAGCAAGGCGGCGTTGAACTCGATGACCAGCACCTTCGTCACGCAGCTGGGCGAGCAGAAACTGACCGTGCTGTCGCTGCATCCGGGCTGGGTGAAAACCGACATGGGCGGTGATGGCGCTGACCTCGACGTGGAAACCAGTACCCGTGGGCTGATTGATCAGGTCAACGCGTACAGCGGCAAGGGCGGGCACCATTTTGTCAATTACAAGGGTGAAACGATTCCCTGGTAAGCGCTGAAAATCCCTTGTAGGAGCGAGCCAGCTCGCGAATGCGGTGTGTCAGATAATGGATGTTTCGACTGATACGGCACCTTCGCGAGCAGGCTCGCTCCTACAGGGGTAGTGCGGTGAATGGTCGGGTCGGGCTTGCCCGGCGCGGCGATTTGTTTGAAACTGCGCGCCTCGTCCGTCGCGGCGAACCTGGATCAGCAGACAGGACAACACTGAGCTGGCAACCCTGAACCCAACTTTCAGAGGAGCCGGCGACCATGCCTGCGACCCGTATCTGGTTAAAAAATCCCCTCGCCATTTTCACGGCCAACGCGCTCGACGCCCGTGGCGGTCTGGTCCTGCAAGACGGTGTCATCGTCGAAGTGCTTGCCGCCGGGCAGCAACCCTCGGCGCCGTGCAGCGAAGTGTTCGATGCCCGCGAGCATGTGATCCTGCCGGGACTGATCAACACCCACCACCACTTCTATCAAACCCTGACCCGCGCCTGGGCACCGGTGGTCAATCAGCCGTTGTTCCCGTGGCTGAAAACCCTGTACCCGGTATGGGCACGTCTGACTCCGGAAAAACTCGCTCTCGCCACCAAAGTGGCGCTGGCCGAGCTGCTGCTGTCGGGCTGCACCACCGCCGCTGACCATCACTACCTGTTCCCGGACGGTCTGGAAAACGCCATCGACGTGCAAGTCGAAACCGTGCGCGAACTGGGCATGCGCGCAATGCTGACTCGCGGTTCGATGAGCCTCGGCGAAAAGGACGGCGGCCTGCCACCGCAGCAGACCGTGCAGGAAGGCCAGGTAATTCTCGACGACAGTCAGCGCCTGATTCACGAGTACCACGAACGTGGCGACGGCGCGCAGATCCAGATCGCCCTCGCACCGTGCTCACCGTTCTCGGTAACACCCGAAATCATGTCGGCCAGCGCCGAACTGGCGAACACCCTCGACGTGCGCCTGCACACGCACCTGGCCGAAACGCTCGACGAAGAAGATTTCTGTCTGCAGCGTTTCGGCCTGCGCACCGTCGATTATCTGGACAGCGTCGACTGGCTCGGCCCGCGCACCTGGCTGGCCCACGGCATCCACTTCAACCCGGACGAAATCGCTCGCCTTGGTCAGGCCGGCACCGGTATCTGCCATTGCCCGAGTTCGAACATGCGTCTGGCGTCGGGCATTTGCCCGAGTATCGACCTGACCGACGCCGGCGCGCTGTTTGGGCTGGGCGTTGACGGTTCGGCGTCCAACGACGCCTCGAACATGATCCTTGAAGCGCGTCAGGCGCTGTACATCCAGCGCCTGCGTTATGGCGCCGAAAAGATCACCCCGGAACGCGTGCTCGGTTGGGCGACCAAGGGCTCGGCGAGTTTGCTGGGCCGCAGCGATATCGGTGAGCTGGCGGTCGGCAAGCAGGCGGATCTGGCATTGTTCAAGCTCGACGAACTGCGCTTCTCTGGCAGCCACGACCCGATTTCGGCGCTGCTGCTGTGCGGCGCGGACCGTGCGGATCGGGTGATGATTGCTGGCAAGTGGCGCGTGGTGGATGGCCAGGTTGAAGGCCTGGATCTCAAAGGCCTGATTGCCGATCACAGCCAGGCGGCGCGCCAGTTGATCGCCGGGACCTGATTTCCCCCGCATGATCGTTCCCATGCTCTGCGTGGGAATGCCGCCACGGACGCTCTGCGTCCACCGCTGGGACGCGGAGCGTCCCGAGATGCATTCCCACGCGGAGCGTGGGAACGATCATCAAGGGAAGATCGGTGCTTAGAGACCGAGCAGGGACAGCATGATGAACGTCGCAAACAGCACAAAGTGGGTCATGCCTTCGATGGCATTGGTCTCACCGTCGTTGAGGTTGATCGCGCTGACGATCAGGGTGATGAAGATCATCACCGTCTGCACCGGAGTCATCGCCATCTGAAACGGCTGGCCGGTGTACAGCGCCATGGCTTCCATCACCGGCACGGTCAGGATCACCGTCGACAATGACGCGCCCATGGCAATGTTCACTACCGACTGCATGCGGTTGGCCAGTGCCGCGCGCAATGCCGTGAGAATTTCCGGCGCCGCCGAAATGGCCGCCACCAGAATCGCCGTGATAACCGGCGGCGCTCCCGTACCTTTCAGGCCCAGCTCAAGCGTCTTGGACATCACCTCGGCGAGCGCGCCGATCACCACCACCCCACCGACCAGAATCCCGATCGACAGGCCCAGGCTGAGCGGTTTCGGCTCTTGCTCGATGGGTTCTTTCTTGCGCCGCTTGTCCGGGTAGCTGTAGCTGAAAAAGTAGCTGTGTGGTCCGACTTGCATGCGCAGGAACAAGGTGTAAAGCACCACCATCGCGCCAATGGTAAAGGCCGAATAAAGCTTCCAGTTGGCTGCGGGAATGAACTCCGGCACCACCATCGACACGCCCATGGCGGTGAGGATCATCACGCTGTAACTGCGCGCCGAATCGTCGTTGTAGGACTGCTCGCCATGCTTGATCCCGCCCATCAACGCGGCGAGGCCAAGGATGCCGTTGATGTCGAGCATTACCGCCGAATAGATCGTGTCGCGCACCAGCGTCGGCGAGGCTTCGTTGCTCATCATGATTGCCAGAATCACCACTTCCACCAGTACGGCGGCAAGGGTCAGGATCATCGTGCCGTAAGGGTCGCCGACTTTTTCCGCGAGCAGTTCGGCGTGGTGGGCGACGCGCATCGACGCGGCGACGATGAAACCGATCAGCACCAGGCCGCCGACCAACGCGACGATCTGGCCGCTGTGCAGCAACCAGTGTTCCAGCGGATAAGCGATGCACGCGGCAACGATTGCCAGCAGCAGAAAGCTTTCCTGTTTGAGGATCGAGAGCATGGCGGACCTTTTGCCGAAAGAAGCTGATGAAGCTACTGACTGCCGCGCGGCGCTAACGTTTCGTTACATCTTCGCGCACCAAGCCATGGCAGCCGTTTTGGCAGTTGCCCTTTTATTGGCCTTGCCGGCCTCTTCGCGAGCAGGCTCGCTCCCACCCTGAAATGCGATCCCCTGTGGGAGCGAGCCTGCTCGCGAAGGCCGCAATGCGGTTTCGAAACGTTTGTTGTCCTGTTGGTCAGCAATTTGCATTGGCTCTGGGCACACACAACAAAACGGAGCTCCACTTCATGCAAATACGTCCGCTGCACAAACTGCTGTGCGCCGCCATCGGCCTGGGCATCAGCCTGAGCGCCAGCGCTGCCGATCCGCTAAAGGTCGGTTTCGTCTACATCGGCCCGATCGGTGACCACGGCTGGACGTATCAGCATGAACAGGGGCGCAAGGCGCTGGCGGAAAAGTTCGGCAGTCAGATCACCACCAACTATGTGGAAAACGTTGCCGAAGGCGCCGATGCCGAGCGGGTGATCCGCAACATGGCCAAGGACAAGTACGACCTGATCTTCACCACTTCCTTCGGCTACATGAACCCCACCGTGAAAGTCGCCAAACAGTTTCCCAAGGTGACCTTCGAACACGCCACTGGCTACAAGCAGGACAAGAACCTCGGCACCTATCTGGCGCGCACTTACGAGGGGCGTTACGTCGGCGGCTTCCTCGCGGCAAAGATGACCAAAAGCAAAAAGATCGGCTACGTCGCCTCGTTTCCGATTCCGGAAGTGATCCGCGACATCAATGCCATTCAACTGGCCCTGAACAAATACAACCCCGGCACCGAGATCAAAGTGGTCTGGGTCAACTCGTGGTTCGATCCGGGCAAGGAAGCCGATGCAGCCAACGCGCTGATCGATCAGGGCGTCGACGTGGTGTTCCAGCACACTGACAGCCCGGCACCGATTCAGGCTGCAGAACGCCGTGGCGTGTACGCGGTGGGTTACGCCTCGGACATGGCGCACTTCGGGCCGAAAGCGGTACTGACATCGATCGTCAACGACTGGGCACCGCATTACATCCAGGCGACGCAAAGCGTGATCGATCACACCTGGAAACCGCAGGATTACTGGGGCGGACTGAAGGAAGGCACGGTTGAGCTGCCAATCAGCGATCTGGTGCCGGCGCCGGTGAAGGCCGAAGCCGAGCAGATCATTGCCGACATCAAGAGCGGTGCGCTGCATCCGTTCACCGGGCCGATCAAAGATCAGGCCGGGGTGGAGAAAATCCCGGCGGGCGTGAGTGCGACGAATGCCGAACTGGCGTCGATGAATTACTACGTGGAAGGCATGAAGGCCGAGATGCCGAAGTAATCCACTTACCTCGATCGTTCCCACGCTCTGCGTGGGAATGCCGCCCGGGACGCTCCGCGTCCCTGCCGAAAGCGGACGCGGAGCGTCCATTGAGGCGTTCCCACGCAGAGCGTGGGAACGATCACCAACTGTGAGAACGCAACATGGATCAGCTTCCGATCATCGACATCAGCCCGCTCTACGCCGATAACGAAAACGCTTGGCCCGCCGTCGCCGCTCAGATCGACCAGGCCTGCCGCGAGTGGGGTTTCTTCTACATCAAGGGCCACCCGATATCAGCGCAACGCATCAGTGCCCTGCTCGATCACGCGCAACGATTTTTCGCCCTGCCCGCAGCGGAAAAACTGCAGATCGACATCACCCAGACTCGCCATCATCGCGGCTACGGTGCCATCGCCACCGAACAGCTCGATCCGGACAAACCCAGCGATCTGAAAGAAACCTTCGACATGGGCCTGCACCTGCCCGCTGAACATCCCGAGGTACTCGCCGGAAAACCGTTGCGCGGGCCCAACCGGCATCCGGCGCAGGCAGGCTGGGTTGAATTGATGGAGCAGCATTACCTCGACATGCAGGCGCTGGCGCAGACGCTGTTACGGGCGATGACCGTGGCGCTGGGGATCGAGCGCGATTTCTTCGACAGCCGTTTCGTCGACCCGGTCAGCGTGCTGCGCATGATCCACTATCCGCCGCGCCACACCGCCAGTTCTGCCGAGCAGCAAGGCGCCGGCGCGCACACTGATTACGGCTGCATCACCCTGCTCTATCAGGACAGCGCCGGCGGCTTGCAGGTCAAGAATGTTCAGGGCCGATGGATCGACGCGCCGCCGATTGACGGCACCTTCGTGGTCAACCTCGGCGACATGATGGCGCGCTGGAGTAACGACCGCTATCGCTCGACCCCGCACCGGGTGATCAGCCCGCTGGGCGTCGACCGCTATTCGATGCCGTTCTTCGCCGAGCCACATCCGGACACCCGCATCGAATGCCTGCCCGGTTGCCAGGACGCACAGCACCCTGCGAAATATCCGACTACCACCTGCGCCGAATTCCTGTTGTCGCGCTTCGCCGATACCTACGCTTATCGACGCGAGCAAGCGGCGGTGTGATGGATCGCTTGGTCAGGTTTTGCCAATTGTTTCGGCGAGCATCTGTAGAATGCCGTCATTGCACCTGATGAGAAAAGACTATGTACGACTGGCTCAACGCCTTGCCGAAGGCTGAACTGCACCTGCATCTGGAAGGCTCGCTGGAGCCCGAGCTGCTGTTCGCCCTGGCCGAGCGCAACAAGATCGCCCTGCCGTGGAACGACGTGGAAACCCTGCGCAAGGCCTACGCCTTCAACAACCTGCAGGAATTTCTCGACCTGTATTACCAGGGCGCTGACGTGCTGCGCACTTCGCAGGATTTCTACGACCTGACCTGGGCCTACCTGCTGCGCTGCAAAGAACAGAACGTGATTCACACCGAACCGTTCTTCGATCCGCAGACCCACACCGACCGCGGCATTCCCTTCGAAGTGGTGCTCAATGGCATCGCGGCAGCGCTCAAGGATGGCGAGACGCAACTGGGCATCACCAGCGGTTTGATCCTGAGTTTCCTGCGTCATCTGAGCGAAGCAGAAGCGGAGAAAACCCTTGATCAGGCGCTGCCGTTCCGCGATGCGTTCGTTGCCGTCGGTCTGGACAGCTCCGAGATGGGCCACCCGCCGAGCAAGTTCAAGCGCGTGTTCGATCGCGCCCGTCACGAAGGTTTTCTGACCGTTGCCCATGCGGGTGAGGAAGGCCCGCCGGAGTACATCTGGGAAGCCATCGACCTGCTGAAAATCCAGCGCATCGACCACGGCGTGCGCGCCATCGAAGACGAGCGTCTGATGCAGCGGATCATCGACGAGCAGATCCCGCTGACCGTGTGCCCGCTGTCGAACACCAAGCTTTGCGTGTTCGATCACATGTCGCAGCACAACATCCTCGACATGCTCGAGCGCGGTGTGAAGGTCACGGTGAATTCCGATGACCCGGCGTACTTTGGTGGTTATGTGACCGAGAACTTCTACGCGCTGCATGAACATTTGGGCATGACCCAGGATCAGGCCAAGCGTTTGGCGCAAAACAGCCTGGATGCACGTCTGGTAAAACCCTGAACCACAACGAAGTACCCATGTGGGAGCGAGCCTGCTCGCGAAGAGGGAGTGTCAGTTAACATTTTCGTTTAATGACCCTCCGCTTTCGCGAGCAGGCTCGCTCCCACAGTGGGTTCTTTGGTTAGTCTTGGATTTGGGCTTCAGTCAGCTCCTCAAGGGTTTTCCCTCGCGTCTCCATCCCGAACAGCCACACCACCCCCGCCGCGATCGCAAAGCACGCCGCGCCCAGCGCAAACACCCCGCCCTGCCCGGTAATCGGGAACACCAGCCCGGTAACCAAAGGCCCGAGCAGCGAGCCGACCCGGCCAATCGCCGAGGCGAAGCCCGAACCGGTTGCCCGCGCCGACGTCGGATATAGCTCCGGCGTATAGGTGTAGAGCACCGCCCACATGCCGAACAGGAAAAACTGCATCAACAGTCCGGTGCCGATCAGCAGCGCCACGTTGCCGCCGAACACCGCGCTCTGCCCATAGAGAAATGCCATCACCCCACCGCCGAGCAAGGTCACGATGCACACCGGTTTGCGCCCCCAGCGCTCGACCAGCCAGGCGGCCATGAGAAATCCGGGAATCCCGCCCAGGGAAATCAACACCGTGTAATACACCGATTGCGCCACGGCAAACCCCGACTGCTGCAGCAACGCACTGAGCCACGAGGTCAGCCCGTAAAAGCCGAGCAAGGCGAAAAACCACAGGCTCCAGATCATCGTCGTGCGCTGACGATACTGCGGTGACCAGATCTGTTTCAGCGCAGCGAAGAAATTGCCCGGTGGCGTTACGGTGCGCGGCAAGCGCAGCGGTTCGGGCAGCGCCGCACCGCCAAGCGAAGCACGCACCCGCGCTTCAATACCGTTCAACACCTTGTCGGCATCGGCGTCGCGCCCGGCCTGCTCGAGCCAGCGCGGTGACTCCGGAATGAAAAAGCGGATCGCCAGCACGAACACCGCTGGTATCGCCAGCACCAGAAAGATGTCGCGCCAGCCAATCACCGGCAGCAGAAAGTACGAGAGCACGCCCGCCGCGACGAAGCCGAGCGGCCAGAAACCATCCATCAAGGCGATGTAACGCCCGCGTCGTTGCGCCGGAATCAGCTCCGACAGCATCGACTGGGCAATTGGAAACTCCATGCCCATGCCGATCCCCAACAGGATGCGGAACAGGGTCAGGGTCTCGACCGTTTGCGCCGTCGAACACAGATAACTGGCCACCCCCCAAAGCACGATGCTCCACTGAAACACCGGCTTGCGTCCGAAGCGATCGGCGAGCATCCCCGACAGCGAGGCGCCGAGCACCATGCCGAAGAAGCTCGAACTGGCGAGCAGTCCGGCTTGTGCGCTGCTCAGGCCGAACTCGGCTTTGATCGAGCCGAGCAAAAACGTCATCATCGCCAGGTCCATGGAGTCGAAGAAAAACGCCAGGGCGATGATGATGAAGATGATCCGGTGATAGCCGCTGATCGGCAGTCGTTCCAGACGTTCCGCCGCGCTGTAGCGCTGTGTTTGCATGCTGCGTCCCCCATCCGAAACGATCCCCGGATCGAGTGTGCGCGATAGCGATCTGGCGTTGCTGCTGGATGCGACCTGTTCGCAACCGTCAACGACGCCAAAAGCATTGGCGCAGCTCGGGTAGCGCTCATGCAAGGCTCTGCTACGCCATTTCCAGCTCGGTGTCTTTGGCGAAACGATGCAACTCGCGTTGCCCGGTGGCCGTCAGTTGCAACGCTCGGGAATCGTTGGGCAGCGTCAACCAGCCGGATTGCATGAACAACTGCAGCAACGCCGCCCCCAGTGAGCCGCCCATGTGCGGACGGCGTTCGCTCCAGTCCGGGCAGGCACACGCCACTTGCACGTTGCGATGGGCCAGCGCCTGAATGAACACGCCACGCTCGGCCAGCAACTTCGCGCCTTTCTGGGTGACCGCCACACGGTGCTCCAGCTGTTCAATCCAGCCAGAGTCGAGCAACCGCTGGTACAGATCGGCGGCCAGCGTACCGCCCAGGTGATCGTCGCAAAAACGTGCACGCAACAGCGACGACGGTGCGGTCTGCGGCTTGGCCAGCGGCGTGCTGCGCTTGAACACTTCAGGAACGTCGCGCGGCGCACTGGCGATGGTGGCGCTGGCGAGGGCTTCTATCGCCGCACCGACCTCCGGCGCCGCGAGGCGGAAAAAACGCTTGCGACCACGGACTTCGACCTTCAACAGACCACCCGTGGCCAGCCGCGTCAGGTGCGCGCTGGCCGAGGACGGCGACAGCCCTGCCAATAGCGCAAGCTCCTCGGTCTGCCGCGCCGCGCCATCCATCAACGCCCACATCATCGCGCTGCGCTTGGGGTCGGCCAGCAACGTGGCGATCTGGCTGATGCAAGGTGCATGTTCCATGTGTTCACTCCCTGTTGAATCGTATCGTCTACTGCTCGGAGACATCTTGGCCGGTAATCAGTCGTCGGCCAAGACGCGAAAATCGCCATGAACCGGGGCGAGGCAAGCCACTGTCGCAGCCTGCCCCGGCACAGCACCCGCAGCAGATGCGCGACCGTCACGCCAATTCGGGCGACGGGGTGCGAAAGTCTCCGGGCCGGGGTGTCGGTGCTGGCATGAGGCGGGCGCTAGTATAAGCCGGTTAGGCGCCGCGTCCCGCGCCGGGTCCTGCGCAGGTGGTGATTGTTCCTGAGAGAAATTTCTCTATTTACCTGCGACTAATGATCAACTTTGGAAAAAAAGGGAAATTGACTACTCAATTCAGCGCATCGGCTGGCGAGCATCTCGCGCAGAAGGTTCACCGGCTTACTCAATTGGGCGCGATGAGCGCACAACAGATTCAGCGGTGCGCGCTCACACAGCAGTTCCGGCAGCAGCACCTTGAGGCGTCCGGCGAGGACATCAGTGCCGACGTCCAGCCAGGATTTATAGGCGATCCCGGCACCGGCCAGCGCCCACAAACGCACAACGTCGGCATCGTCGCTGAAACGATCGCCGCTGACCGTCAGGCCGACTTCGCGCTTGCCGTCATGGAAACTCCAATGGTCATGGACGCGGCTGCCGAGCATGTACAGCAGGCAATTATGCTGAGCCAGTTGCTCGAGCTGCCGTGGCTCGCCATGCCGGGCCAGGTACGCCGGGGACGCACAAAGCACACGACGGTTGTGCGCGGCGATGGGCAGCGCGACCAGGCTGGAATCCTCCGGCTCGCCGTACCGCAAGGCGATGTCCACCGGCTGGCGGAACAGATCGGCGATGCGGTCGCCGAGCAGCAAGCGCACGGTCAGCCGCGGGTGCTCGCGCTGGAATTCATCGAGCCACGGCAGCAGCAGGTTGCGACCAAAGTCCGACGGTGCGGACAGCTGCAAAATCCCGCTGACCTGATCCTGGCCGCTGGCGAGCAGGCGCCGGCCTTCATCGAGGTTGCTCAGCGCCGCGCGAGCGTACTCAAGAAACCCCTCGCCCTCGGCGGTCAAACGCAAACTGCGCGTCGAGCGCGCGAGCAAGCGCGCGCCCAACTGCTGCTCGATGCGCTTCAACGCCGCACTCGCCACCGCGGCAGACATGTCCATCACCCGCGCCGCTGCCGACAGGCTGCCCAGATCCGCCGCGCGCACAAACAACTGCAAGTCATCGAAACGCAGCATCCTAAGCCTCGATTATCAAAATATAATTGAAAGAGACTGCTGTTTTAGCCGGTTTTATCGCCAACAGAAATAGCGAATCATCTGTCCATCGAATTTCTCGCTGCACTATTGGAGCCCGACATGTCCCAGCCCTTCACTGCCATCGCCACTCTGACCGCCAAACCCGGCCAGCAGGACGCTCTCGAACAGGCCCTGCGGGCGCTGGTTGCACCGAGCCGCGCCGAGGCCGGTTGCGGCCAGTACGACCTGCACCGCGACCTCGCCGACCCTCAGGTTTTCTACGTGATCGAGCAGTGGGCCAGTGACGAGGTGCTGCAGGCACACAACGCCAGCGCGCACTTTCAGCAGTTTCAGAGCAGTGCCGGCGACACCATCGAACACTTCCAGCTCAAGCGCCTCGGCGCGATTGCCTGATTTCTTCTTCTATTAACCGTACGGAGCCTTTCATGAAAGCCATCGCCTATTACGCATCCCTGCCGATCAACGACACCAACGCCTTGCAGGACATCGAACTGCCGGAACCGGTCGCCGGCCCGCGCGACCTGCTGGTAGAAGTCAAAGCCATTTCGGTCAACCCGGTCGACACCAAAGTGCGGCAGAACGTAGCGCCGGAAAACGGCGCCGCGAAAGTACTGGGCTGGGACGTTGCCGGTGTAGTCAAAGCGGTCGGCAGTGACGTGACGCTGTTCAAGGCCGGCGACAAAGTCTTCTACGCCGGCTCCATCGCTCGTGCCGGCGGCAACAGTGAGTTGCACGTCGTCGATGAGCGCATCGTCGGCCATATGCCGAAAACCCTCGGCTTTGCCGAAGCCGCGGCGCTGCCGCTGACCGCGATCACGGCCTGGGAATTGCTCTTCGAGCGTCTGCAAATCAGCGAAGGTAAAACCGACGTAGGCCAGCGCCTGCTGATCGTCGGCGCGGCCGGTGGGGTCGGCTCGATCCTTACACAACTGGCGAAGCAACTGACCGGCCTGAAAGTCATCGGCACCGCGTCCCGCGAACAGACCCGCGACTGGGTCAAGGCGTTGGGCGCCGACGTTGTGATCGATCACAGTCAGCCGTTGAGCGAAGAGCTCAAGCGCGCCGGCCTCGACAGCGTGACCCACGTCGCCAGCCTGACCCAGACCGACCAGCATCTTGAGCAACTGGTCGAAGCGTTGGCGCCGCAGGGCAAACTGGCGCTGATCGACGATCCGAAGTCGCTGGACGTGAGCAAACTCAAGCGCAAGAGCCTGTCGCTGCACTGGGAGTTCATGTACACCCGCTCGCTGTTCGAGACGCCGGACATGATCGAGCAGCACAACCTGCTCAACCGTGTCGCGCAACTGATCGACGCCGGCACCTTGAAAACGACCGTGGGCGAACACTTCGGCAGCATCAATGCGGCCAACCTGCGTCGCGCCCATGAATTGCTGGAAAGCGGCAAGGCCAAGGGAAAAATTGTTTTAGAAGGTTTCTGAAAAACCGGACCTCGCAGCCTGTGCCAGCGCTAGAGCGGCTGGCCGGGCTGCGAGGTTTTTTGCCGTCAGTCCGATGCCCGGGCGTTGTCACAATTGCGATCGTATTCGGGTCTACAATCGAAGCCTCTGCGATACATCTTTTACGCAAGGGAGGTCAGCAATGAAGATCCTGATAAAAGAAGTGGCAAAGTCTCAATGGCAGGTTCGCCTCGACCAGCATGTCGTGACCTTTCGCAGTGAAGCCGAAGCGCTGGCGTTCACTCGCACCCTCGAAGCGCGACTCTGCGCGCCCCATCGCATTCCCGAATACAGCCAGCAGCGCGCTGCCGGCTGAGACTGTTTACGCCTCGGCCTGGGCTTGCGCCAATGCCCGGGCGTTCTGCAGGCGGCGGGTAAGCAAAGCGACGCTGACCACCAGCAACCCGCACAGGCTGATGACCATGGCCATCGGCACGGCGCTGCCATCGTGCAGCACGCCCACCAGCGCAGCCGCACCGGCGGCGATGCTGAATTGCAGACAACCGAGCATCGCCGACGCGCTGCCGGCCCGCGCGCCCTGGCCGTTCATCGCGCAGGCGGATGCGTTGGGGATGATGCAGCCGAGGCTAGCGATGCAGATGAACAACGGAATCAGCAACGGCCACAAGGCTTCCGGCCGCATCGCGCCGACCGCCAGCAAGGTAAGCCCTGCGAGAAAATAAACCCACACCGCACGCACCAGCAGAAACGCCGGGCCGCGCTTGGCCAACAGCCGCGCGTTGACTTGCGCCACCAGAATGAAACCCGCCGCGTTGGTGCCGAACAGCCAGCCGAAATGCTCGGCAGGCACGCCGTACAGCTTGATGAACACAAAGGGTGAACCGGCGATGTAGGCAAACATGCCGGCGATGGCGATACCGCCGGTGAGTGCGTGGCCGAGGTAAACCCGGTCCTTGACCAGTCGCGCGTATTGGCGCAATGCGCCGGACAACGGCTGGCGTGGCACGTGTGCCGGCATACTTTCCGGCAGACCAAGCGCCACCGCCAGCGCCGCGAGGGCGCTGAAACCGGTCAGCACCAGAAAGATCGACTGCCAGCCGCTGGTATTGACCAGCAGACCGCCGAGCATCGGCGCCAGAATCGGCGCCAGGCCCATCACCAGCATCAGTTGCGAAAAAACTTTCGCCGAACCCACCGCATCGCATTTGTCGGCGACCACCGCGCGGGAAATCACCATGCCCGCACACCCCCCGAGCGCCTGGACGAAACGCGCGGCGATCAGCCATTCCAGACTCGGCGCATAGGCACAGGCCAAAGACGCCAGGGTGAACAGGCCGACGCCGCTGAGCAGTGGAACCCGCCGGCCGAACCGATCGGAAATCGGCCCGTAAGCCAATTGACCCAGCGACAGGCCGAGGAAGTAAGCCGCCAGCGTCAGCTGCACATGCTGCTCATCGGTGCCGAACGCCAGCGCCATGGCCGGAAACGCTGGCAAATAGAAATCGATCGCCAACGGACCGAAAGCGCTCAAGGCGCCAAGTATCAAAATGGTACGAAAGTTCATCAGGCATCCAGGTGGGCAAGTCGCAGCCCGACAGTCTAGCCGCGCCCGGACGCCTTGAACATTCCGATAGCTCGCTAACGATCAATTTCAGACGAGCTTCACCGCGTACCCTTCTTCGCTGATCGCTTCGATGATCTGTTCAGCGTCCAGTGTGCTTTCGACGCCGACCTCTTTCGCAGCCAGATCGACGCGCACACTGGCCGCCGGATCCTTGGCCTGTACGGCGCCGGTGATGGCTTTGACGCAATGACCGCAGGACATGCCTTGAACATTGAATACTTGCATGGGATGACTCCTTTGAGTGAGGTTGCCGGCAGTTTCGAGCTTGCCACGATGGCAAGGTCAAGTTCTGGCAAAAACTGCCGGGCTGGCAATCGGCGCCGCGCTCGGCCAAGCTGCGTACATCAATGACTTCAATTGCAGGAGATGCAGCCATGCGCTGGTCAGCTTTCAGCCTGTTTGGCTTTCTCGGTTTCTTCACCGCCGTCACGCCCGTGCAGGCTGTTGGAGAGGATTACGCGGTACTGATCATTTCCCGCGAGCGCCTTGAAGTGGCGACCTCGTGCGAAATTGGCGTGTACATTCAGGATCAGTTGTCGGCGCGACTGTTTCAGGAACAGAGCACCTCGTTCAATCTGCCGCCGGGCAATGTTTCGTTGCGCTTGAAGCTATTGCCGGGGCAAGTACCCGGTTGCAATCCGGGCTTGCTCGCACCCCGCTCCCAGGACATAAAGCTGCAAGCGGGCGATATACAGAAGTACCGGATAGCGATGAATCAGGAAGGCATGTACCTCAAGCGTGCCGATCTTGGTTACTGAGCCGACCTGAACCTGTGGGAGCGACCCTGCTCGCGAATACGGTGCCGATCGTTCCCACGCTCCGCGTGGGAATGCAGCCATGGACGCTCTGCGTCCCAACGATCAATAAAAAAACAGGTGCTTGACCTTGCCCGCATGGCAAGGTTGATCCTTGCAGGCATCTACTGCAGGGAGTACGACCGATGTCCGATTCCACCACTTTCGATCTGCCGATTGCCGGCATGACCTGCGCCAGTTGCGCCGAGCGTGTCGAGCGCGCCTTGAGCAAAGTCAGCGGCGCCCGTGCCGTCAACGTCAACCTCGCCACCGAACAGGCCCGCGTGCAGGCACCGGGCGACAGCCTGCCGGCGTTGTTGGCAGCGGTGGAGCGCGCCGGTTACAGCGTTCCCCAGCAAACCCTCGAATTGCGTATCGACGGCATGACCTGCGCATCCTGCGTCGGCCGCGTCGAGCGCGCCCTGACCAAGGTCGCCGGGGTGAAAAGCGTCAGCGTCAACCTGGCCAACGAACGCGCACACCTCGAATTGCTCGGTCAGGTCGACCCACAAACGCTGCTCGATGCGGTGAGCAAGGCCGGCTACTCCGCCAGCGTCTGGCAAGCCGAATCGGCGAATACCGATAACCAGCAACAACGCCTCAAGCACGAGCGCTGGGCACTGATCTGCGCAGTCGCCCTGGCCCTGCCGCTGGTGGCGCCAATGTTGTTGCAACCGTTCGGCCTGCACTGGATGTTGCCGGCCTGGGCACAATTCGCCCTCGCCACGCCGGTGCAATTCATTTTCGGCGCACGCTTTTATGTCGCCGCGTGGAAAGCCGTGCGCGCCGGCGCCGGCAACATGGACTTGCTGGTAGCCCTCGGCACCAGCGCCGGTTACGGCTTGAGCGTCTACGAATGGGCCACCGCCGCCGGGCGCATGCCGCATCTGTATTTCGAAGCCTCGGCGGTGGTCATCGCCCTGGTGCTGCTCGGCAAATACCTGGAAAGCCGCGCCAAACGCCAGACCGCCAGCGCCATCCGCGCCCTTGAAGCGTTGCGCCCGGAACGCGCCATTCAGGTGATCGACGGCCGCGAGCAGGACGTCGCCATCAGTGCCCTGCGCCTCAATGACGTGGTACTGGTCAAACCCGGCGAACGCTTCCCGGTCGACGGCGAAGTCATCGAAGGCCAGAGCCATGCCGACGAAGCGCTGATCAGCGGCGAAAGCCTGCCGGTGCCAAAACAACCGGGCGACCCGGTGACCGGTGGCGCGATCAACGGTGAGGGGCGTTTGTTGGTGCGCACGCAGGCGCTGGGTGCGGAAAGCGTGCTGGCGCGGATCATCCGTCTGGTCGAAGACGCGCAAGCGGCAAAAGCGCCGATCCAGAAACTGGTGGATAAGGTCAGCCAGATTTTCGTGCCGACGGTGTTGCTGATTGCTCTGGCGACGCTGATCGGCTGGTGGCTCTACGGCGCGCCGATCGAAACCGCGCTGATCAACGCTGTCGCGGTGCTGGTCATCGCCTGCCCCTGCGCGCTCGGCCTTGCCACGCCGACCGCGATCATGGCCGGCACCGGTGTGGCGGCGCGCCACGGCATTCTGATCAAGGACGCCGAAGCACTGGAGCGCGCCCATGCCGTCAGCAGCGTGGTGTTCGACAAGACCGGCACGCTGACGTCGGGCACACCGCGTATCGCCCATTTCAGCGCGATTGATGGCGACGATGACACCTTGCTGAAACTGGCTGGGGCGCTGCAACGCGGCAGCGAACATCCATTGGCCAAAGCGGTGCTGGATGCCGCCGCCGAACGCGGCCTCGATGTGCCGAATGTCAGCGACAGCCAGTCGCTGACCGGGCGCGGCATCGCCGGGACGCTGAACGGCCAGCGTCTGGCCCTGGGCAACCGGCGCTTGCTCGAGGAAAGTGGATTGAGCGCCGCACCACTGAATGACAGCGCCACGGCCTGGGAAACCGAAGGCCGCACCTTGTCGTGGCTGATCGAGCAGAGCCCGCAGCCGCGCGTGCTTGGACTGTTCGCTTTCGGCGACACCCTGAAACCCGGCGCGCTGCACGCCGTGCAACAGCTTGCAGCGCGCAATATCCACAGCCATCTGCTGACCGGCGACAACCGCGGCAGTGCGCGAGTGGTCGCCGAGGCGCTGGGCATCACCCATGTCCACGCCGAAGTGTTGCCGGCAGACAAAGCCGCTACCGTCACCGAACTGAAGAAGACCGGCGTGGTGGCGATGGTCGGCGACGGCATCAACGATGCGCCAGCCCTGGCCGCCGCCGACATCGGTATCGCCATGGGCGGCGGCACCGACGTCGCCATGCACGCCGCCGGCATCACCCTGATGCGCGGCGACCCGCGACTGGTGCCGGCAGCGCTGGAGATCAGCCGCAAGACCTACGCGAAGATCCGCCAGAACCTGTTCTGGGCCTTCGTCTACAACCTGATCGGCATTCCGCTGGCAGCGTTCGGTTTCCTCAATCCGGTGCTGGCCGGCGCGGCCATGGCCTTGTCGAGCGTCAGCGTGGTGAGCAATGCGCTACTGTTGAAAACCTGGAAACCCGACGAACTGGAGGAACAGCGATGAACATCGGCCAAGCGGCCCGGCAAAGTGGCCTCAGCGCAAAAATGATCCGCTATTACGAGTCGATCGGTTTGCTCAAAGCGGCGCATCGCACTGACGCCGGTTACCGCGTCTACGGCAGCGATGACCTGCACACCTTGGCGTTCATCAAGCGCTCGCGGGACCTGGGTTTTTCGCTGGAAGAGGTCGGCAAATTGCTGACCCTGTGGCAAGACCGCCAGCGCGCCAGCGCCGATGTGAAGGCCTTGGCGCGCCAGCACATCGACGAGCTGAATCAGAAGATCCGCGAGCTGGGCGAGTTGCGCGACACCCTGCAGGATCTGGTCGAACACTGCAACGGCGACCAGCGTCCCGACTGCCCGATTCTCAAGGAACTGGCGTCGGGCTGCTGCGCGCAACCCGCGCGCGCCTGAGCGCCAACCCTTTCAGCACCAGCAGCGTGCCGAGGGGAATGCCGTGGAACAGCATGACCACGGCCCCCGGTGCCCACCACTCGTAGAACGGTGCAGCAATGAGCATACCGATGCCGAAACCGGTCATTTGCAGCAGGGTCAGGACGCTGAAGATCGGCAGGCGCAGTTGCTCGGGCTCGCGTTGCAGGCGCGACATCAGGCTGACTTCGGACATCCCGTCACCGAGGCCGGCCGGCAAGGCAAACAACAGCAAGCCATACAGGCTGTGCTGCTGGAACATCAGGATGAATCCACAGGACATTACGGCCACGCCGAGGAAATAGCGGCGCTGCAGATCGCTGTTGTCCGTAGCCTTGAAGCGACTGGCAATGCGCGCACCGAGCAGCTTGCCGCAGGCCCACACCGCCAGTGCCAGGCCCAGGGTGGTGCTCGCCGACTCGGGCGTGAGCAGTTTCGAAATGATCGGGAAGCCAACGTTGTGTGCGGCGCTGCCGAGGGTATCGGCCATGGTCACCGCGAGCATCGCCGCGACCACCGGGGCACCGCGCAGACCTTTTTTGAGGGCGGTCCATTCGCCGCGTCCGGGTGCTGGGTCGTCCGTCGTGGCGGCAAAACGCAGCGGCACAATCAACAGCGCGGCCAATACATAGGTCAGCGCATTCAGGGCGAACACCGTTTCAAAACCAAACCCGGCCACCAGCAAACCGGACACCAGACTGCCGCCGACCATTGCCGCCGATGAGGCTGATGTGATCCAGGCATTGGCCTTGAGCAACTGCGCCGGTTCGATCAAGCGCGGGAGCTGGCTGTTCACGCCAATCGCGAACATCGAGTTGCCCAAACCGAGCACGAAGGCAATCAGCGGCAGCAGCAGCGCTTGTTGGCTGACCGGCAAAATCAGCAGCAACGCCAGTGCGCCGGCGCGCAGCAGATCAAAGGCGATCAACGGCACGCGGCCGCTGCAGCGGCGGTAGAACGCGGTACCGATCAGACTGGCAAAAATCCCGCCGCCGACGCGGCTGGCGAGGAAAATGCCGACGCTCATGGCGCTATTGCTCAGCAGGTAGACGTAAGTGGCCAGCGCGACCATGTTGAGGAAAGCGCCGAAATCGGAGATCAGCCGGGCGCTGACGATCAACTGGAGGTTGCGTGGGGTGGTCACATTCAGTCCTTGAGTGTGGTTGGAGCCGGTGAGAGTCCCATACAACTTCCTACAACACCACAACCCCTGTGGGAGCTGGCTTGCCAGCGATAGCGGTGGTTCAGCCTGAGAAGTTGTGTTGGCTGTAATGGCCCTTTCGCTGGCAAGCCAGCTCCCACAGGTTTTTTTGGTGATCTCTGGAGAACTGCAGGACACAAAAAACCCGGCCGAAGCCGGGTTTCTGTTCACGCAATCACTGCATCCACGGCGGTGGAGGCGGTTCCTCGGACTTGCCTTTGGGCTCGTCGTCCGCCGCGCGGATGGCCTGCTTGCGTTCTTCGTCGAGGCGCGCCGCTTCGATCTCGCGCAACACGCCGCCGACATCGGCGAGGTCTTCCGGGTCATCGAACTCGCCGGTCAGCACGCTGTTGGGGTGCAAGGTGCCGGCTTCGTACAATGCCCACATTTCCTTGGCGTACTTGGTCTTCTTCAGCTCCGGAGCGAAGCGACCGAAGTACGAAGCCATGTTGCCAACGTCGCGCTCGAGCATGCTGAACGCGTGGTTGTTGCCGGCGGCGTCGACCGCTTGCGGCAGGTCGATGATCACCGGGCCGGTCGGCGTCAGCAGCACGTTGAACTCCGAGAGGTCACCGTGCACCAGACCGGTACACAACATCAGCACGATCTGCGAAATCAGGAACGCGTGATACTCGCGCGCCTGATCCGGCTCCAGCACCACGTCGTTCAGACGCGGCGCAGCGTCGCCGAACTCGTCGGCCACCAATTCCATCAACAGCACGCCGTCGAGGAAATCGTAGGGTTTCGGCACTCGAACACCGGCACCGGCCAGACGGAACAGCGCCGCCACTTCGGCGTTCTGCCAGGCGTCTTCGGTCTCCTTGCGACCGAACTTGGAGCCCTTGGCCATCGCACGAGCCTGTCGGCTGTTGCGCACCTTGCGGCCTTCCTGATACTCGGCCGCCTGGCGGAAACTGCGTTTGTTCGCCTCCTTGTAGACCTTGGCGCAACGTAACTGATTGCCGCAGCGCACCACATAAACAGCTGCCTCTTTGCCACTCATCAGTGGGCGCAGCACTTCGTCGACCAGACCGTCCTCGATCAGGGGTTCAATGCGTTTTGGAGTCTTCATCAGCTTTTATTGTGGGTCCTTTATTACCAAACACGCGAATGTCACTCGTTATACGGCAATCCTCGCATCACGGGGAGGGGTGCCGACCTGTGAACGTAGAGAATGCACACACTGTGCCGGATTACAGGGCCAACTCTGCGCTTGCGCATCGACCGATGCGAATCATAGCCGAGCCCGACGAGTTTGTTGGTCCCCGTCTGCAAGGGCATTTGCGACAGAATCTGACATTGGCTGCCCCGACTACCCTTCGGCAGATTTTTTCCGCGCCGCCTCAATTTCCCGTCTGCGCAGCCGAAGCCCTGAATGACAGAGGGATCTGTTCGACAATCGTTCCATAACAACCTGCGATGCCGCGCCCAGGGAAACGGGTGATCCACAACGTTTTCGGCTGCCAATAAACCACAAGTCATCTGCACTGCGTGGGCCTACAAGAAAATCTGGAGCGCGGATGAACATCAAACAGAAATTGACGTGGGCGTTTGCAATCATCGCCTGCTTGCCGGTAGTGCTGGTCGCCACCCTCGTGGTCATGAACCTGCGCAGCGATGCCCGGGACAGTTTTGTCGACAGCAGCGGCCGCGAGATCCGCCAGGTCAGCAACGCCATGCAGTTGTTTTTTGACGGCATCAGCCAGAACGTCGATTACCTGGCGTCGCAACCGCTGATCAAGAACACCGACGACAGCCTCAAGACCTACATGAGCGCCAACGCCGAAACCATCCCGCAGGGCGAGATGGACAAAAAGGTCTTCGCGTTTTTGCAGGACCTGGGCAACGCCCACCCCGCTTATGCCTACGCAATTGTCGGCACCGCTGCCGGCGGTTACGTGTCGTGGCCGGACGATCCCAAGCTGAACAATTACGACCCGCGCCAGCGCCCCTGGTACAAGGCCGCCCAGGCCAAGCCGGGCAAACCGTTTCGCACCGCGGCTTATTACTGGGCGCAGGACGATGCCACCTACGTCAGCACCGTGCGCACCATCGACAACAAGCTCGGCAGCAACGGCGGCGTGGTCAGCATCGACGTGACGCTCAAGCAGCTCACCGAAATCGTCAAACAGATCAAGCTCGGCGACAGCGGTTACCTGATGCTGCTGGAAAACAGTGGCACGGTGCTGGTCGATCCGAAACAGCCGGAACACAACTTCAAGCCACTCGACAGCCTCGGCGACGGTTATGCGCAACTGGCCAAGGCCGGCAAAGGGCTGGTGGAAGTCGAGCTCAACGGCGAGCGCTACATGGCCAACGTCTGGCCATCGGAGCAACTGGGCTGGACTTTCGTCGGCCTGATCAAGCAGAGCGATGTGATGAGCTCCGCCACGCAACTGACCTGGTTGATCGCAATCATCGCTGCGGTGCTTGCCGTGTTGTTCGCCGTGGTCGGCGCCAGTTTCGCCAGCCTCATCGTACGGCCGATCCGCAGCGTCGCCAGTGGCCTGGAAGGCATCGCTCAGGGCGAAGGCGACCTGACCAAAAACCTCGATATCCGTGGCAGCGACGAAACCGCGCAACTGGCCAACTGGTTCAACCAGTTCCTGACGGCGATCCGCAGCCTGATCCAGCACATCGGCGGCGCGGCGGGGAAAATTCTCGCCACCTCGCAGAGCTCGACCCAGGTTTCCAGCGACATGGCCGAAGCCGCCGGGCGACAGCGCGAAGCGGTCGACATGGTGTCGACGGCCTTCCATGAAATGGTTGCCACCGCCAACGAAGTCGCGCGTTCATGCAGTCAGGCGGCGGACTCCGCCGACAGCGGCCAGCGTCAGGCGCGGCAGGGCCAGCAACAGATCGATGCGGCGGTGCACAGCGTCGATCAGTTGAGCCAGGAACTGGAGCAATCGGCGCAGTCGATGCAGCAACTGGAGCGCGACAGCAACGATATCCAGTCGATCCTCGGCACCATCCGCTCGATCGCCGAACAGACCAACCTGCTGGCGCTTAACGCCGCCATCGAGGCTGCGCGTGCTGGTGAGCAGGGCCGCGGGTTCGCCGTGGTCGCCGACGAGGTTCGCGCGCTGGCCAAACGCACCGCGGATTCGACGGCAGAGATCGACGGTTTGCTCGGCAACCTGGCCAAGCGCACCAGCCAGGTCACCCAACAGATGCACGCCAGCCTGCAGGTTTCGCAGCAATCGGTGACGCGCATCGGCGAGGCACGCGAAAGCTTCGGGCTGATCCGCGAATCGGTCGACGTGATCCGCGACATGAACACGCAGATCGCCACGGCGGCCGAAGAGCAGCATCAAGTGGCTGAGGACATCAATCGGCACATCAGCCAGATTCACGGGGATGCGCAATTGGTGGAGGAACTGGCTAATTCGGCGAGGCTGGATTCGCAGAGTCTGGCGGGGTTGTCGAATGAACTGGATGGGTTGGTTCGTCGGTTTCGCACCTGAGACCGTTGCGATCCCATTACCCTCATCGGAACGCCGCCCGCCCAGCCCTCTCCCAAAGGGAGAGGGGGCCGACCGAGGTATCTGGCGTTTTACATCGACCTGAAATACCGGGTTGATTATGGATTTAAAGATCCGCCGGCTCGGATCGACTCCGGATTCGACGCTGCTCGTTCAGGTCGACGAATCTCGCCAATATCCCCAAATCAGTCCCCTCTCCCCCCGGGAGAGGGTTAGGGTGAGGGAAAGCTCTCTCAGCGTTCAACGATGGCAGTCACGCCCTGCCCACCCGCCGCACAAATCGAAATCAACCCGCGCCCCTTCCCCGCCGCATCCAGCAACTTCGCCAGGTTCGCCACAATCCGCCCACCGGTTGCAGCAAACGGATGCCCCGCCGCCAGTGAGCTGCCCTTCACATTCAGCCGGCTGCGGTCGATCGAGCCCAACGGTGCGTCGAGGCCCAGGCGGGTCTTGCAGTAGTCGGGATCTTCCCAGGCCTTGAGCGTGCACAGCACTTGCGCCGCAAACGCTTCATGGATTTCGTAGTAATCGAAGTCCTGTAGCGTCAGGTCGTTGCGCGCCAGCAATCGCGGCACCGCGTACACCGGGGCCATCAACAGGCCTTCGGCGCCGTTAACGAAATCCACCGCCGCCGCTTCGCCGTCACGCAGGTACGCGAGGATCGGCAGCCCCCGTTCCTTGGCCCATTCTTCAGTGCCGAGCAGCACCACCGAGGCGCCATCGGTCAGCGGTGTGGAATTGCCGGCGGTCAGCGTGCCTTTCGCGCTTTTTTCGAAGGCCGGTTTCAGGCTCGCGAGTTTTTCCAGGGTCAGATCCGGGCGCAGGTTGTTGTCACGGGTCAGGCCGAGAAACGGTGTCATCAGGTCGTTGTGCCAGCCTTCGCTGTAGGACGCAGCGAGTTTTTGATGACTTTCGAGCGCCAGTTGATCCTGTTCTTCGCGGGGGATCTGCCAGGTCTGCGCCATCAACTCGCAGTGCTGCCCCATCGACAGACCAGTGCGAGGCTCGCCGATGCGCGGGAAATCCGGGATCAGATGTCGGGGCCGAAGTTGTAGAAAGGATTTCAGTTTGTCGCCGGTGCTTTTGGCGCGGTTGGCTTGCAGGAGAATCTTGCGCAAGCCTTCGCTGACGCCGATCGGCGCGTCCGAGGTGGTGTCGACGCCGCCAGCGATGCCGCAGTCGATCTGGCCGAGAGCGATCTTGTTTGCCACCAGGATCGCCGCTTCCAGACCGGTGCCGCAGGCTTGCTGGATGTCGTAGGCCGGGGTGGCCGGTGACAGGCGCGAGCCGAGCACGCATTCGCGGGTCAGGTTCATATCCCGTGACAATTTCAGTACCGCGCCCGTGACCACCTCGCCAAGGCGCTGGCCGTGCAGGTTATAGCGTTCGATCATGCCTTCGAGGGCGGCGGTGAGCATCGCCTGATTGCTGGCCGTGGCGTACGGTCCGTTGGAGCGGGCGAAGGGGATACGGTTACCGCCGATGATCGCGACGCGGCGCAGCTGGGTCATGAATAACTCCTTTTCACAATACACGTGGAGCCCTGTGGGAGCTGGCTTGCCAGCGATGGGGCCGGCACATCCAATATCCTCGGTGGCTGACACTACGCCATCGCTGGCAAGCCAGCTCCCACAGGGTAGGTGGTCTACTCTGCTTTGCAGCGTAGGCCTTATTGCGCGGATCGAACGATTGATTGCCGTCGGCAGTCCACACTTTGAACCCCAACTTCTGGAGAGCGTTCCATGTCTGACCGCTATATCGACTTCGCCAACTCGTCCCTCGGCCATCGTCTGGTCGGGGCGCTGGGCCTGCCGTCGCCGGTGCGGCTGGAACGCTGGCAGGCCGGGCGCCTGCGGCCGGTCGAGGGCGCGCTGCTGATCGGTGGCGGACCACTGACCGAACACATCAGCGCCTTTGCCAATCGCTTGACCGATGGCATCTACCGCTACGGCGAACAACCGGCGAACGCCAGCGAATGGATCCCCGGTCATGGGCCGAAACTCAAGGCGGTGGTGTTCGATGCCAGCGCATTGCAGCACACCGACCAGCTCAAACAGCTGCGTGAGTTTTTCCAGCCGCTGCTGAAGAACCTCGAACACAGCGCGCATCTGGTCATTCTTGGCCGTGCGCCGGAAACCCTCAGCGATCCGTTTGCATCAAGTGCACAGCGTGCGCTGGAAGGTTTTTCCCGTTCACTGGCCAAGGAGCTGCGCAGCGGCGGCACGCTGCAACTGATCTATGTCGGCGAAGGCGCCGAAGATCAGCTGGAAGGCCCGCTGCGGTTTTTCCTCTCGCCGAAGAGCGCGTTCATCTCCGGCCAGGTGATTCGCCTCAGCCCCTGCGCTACGCCGGTCAGCGACTGGACGCGGCCACTGGCCGGGCGTAAAGCGCTGGTGACCGGTGCGGCGCGGGGTATCGGCGCATCGATTGCCGAAACCCTCGCCCGCGATGGTGCCGAGGTGATTCTGCTCGACGTGCCGCCGGCCAAGTCCGATCTGGAAGCCCTCGCCGCTCGCTTGGGCGGGCGCAGCATCACCCTGGATATCTGCGCTGAAGACGCCGCCGCGCAACTGATCGAACAGCTCCCCGACGGCCTCGACATTCTGGTGCACAACGCCGGGATCACCCGCGACAAGACCCTGGCCAACATGACCCCGGAATTCTGGGACGCGGTGCTGGCGGTCAACCTCAATGCCCCGCAAGTGCTGACCAAGGCCCTGCTCGACAGCGGCACCCTGCGTGACAACGCGCGGGTGGTTCTGCTCGCCTCGATCAGCGGCATCGCCGGCAACCGCGGGCAAACCAACTACGCCGCAAGCAAGGCCGGGTTGATCGGTCTCGCGCAGGCCTGGGCGCCAACCCTGCTGCCCCGCGGTATCAGTATCAACGCCGTGGCGCCGGGTTTTATCGAGACGCAAATGACTGCGCACATTCCCTTCGGCCTGCGCGAGGCCGGGCGCCGCATGAGTTCGCTGGGCCAGGGCGGCTTACCGCAGGATGTCGCCGAAGCAGTGGCGTGGCTGGCGCAACCGGGTAGTGGCGCGTTTACCGGGCAGGCGCTGCGGGTCTGCGGTCAAAGCGTTCTGGGGGCTTAGACATGAGCATCGAATGGCGCACGCTGGACCGCGAACCGAACCTGCCCGCGCTGTATGCAAGGGCGGCGACGCGACGCAAGATCACTGGCACGCAATTGCCCGACCGAGGTTTACGCTGCTGGGTCGACATCGATGGCAAACGTCTGGCGGCGTATCGCAAGGTCTGCGGCTTCACCGATGACGGTTTGCTGCCGCCGACGTATCCGCACATCCTTGCCTTCGCCTTGCAGATGCAATTGCTCACTGACAAAGAATTCCCGTTTCCGCTGCTGGGGCTGGTTCATCTGAGCAACCGCATTCGCGTGTTGCGACCGCTGGGCGCGGTCAGCCGGGCGCAGGTCAGCGTACGCGTGCACAACCTGCAAGCGCATGCCAAAGGCGCGACGTTCGATCTGTTGACCACGCTGGATGATCAGCTCGGGCCATTGTGGGAAGCGCAAAGTCAGATGCTCTGTCGCGACGTGAAACTCGACGGCGAGCCCGGCGAACAAACCTGGCAACCCGCGCAAGCCCTGTTGGAGGTAGCGCACTGGCAAGCGCCGGCGGACATCGGCCGGCAGTACGCGAAAGTCTCCGGCGACTACAACCCGATTCACCTGAGCGCTGCCAGCGCAAAACTGTTCGGCTTCCCCACTGCCATCGCCCACGGTTTGTGGAACAAGGCGCGCACGCTGGCGGCACTGTCCGGGCATCTGCCAAAAGCCAATCTTGAAATCGCCGTGCATTTTCGCAAACCGGTGCGCCTGCCAAGCGATGTGACATTGCTGGCGAGTGCGGCGGGTTCCAGTGGCGAGTTGCGGCTGGTTGGCAGCGGGGAACTGGAGCACATGGTCGGCCAGTGGCAGCCGATCGCCTGAGCGGATCGAGCGGTAAAGCCGTTAATTGTGTGTATATAACTTAAGTTTTTCGCCCGTCACTCCCCCCTGTTCAAAAAGTCGAAGCCTTGATTTTCAAGGCTTTTTTTTGCGCGTTTAGTACCGCGGTATTAGTCCTAAGGCAGTGCGCTGCGGCACTTGTATAAAGGCGTTAATACCAACTTGAGAATGGTGCGAAATCATCCATCGACTGAGATTAGAGCCATGGACGAGGCATCGCCGACAACAGATCGGCGGGCCATCGAAGGCAACGTAACGTTGTGACAGGTGCAGGAATCTCGATCATGAAAACTCAAGAAGCGTGGTGCAAAACGGCAATCGCTCTGGCATTGATCCTCTCCCTCGGCATCGCCGGCTGCAGCAGCGGCGGTGGCGGCCATCGCAGCAGTTCGGGCGGTGCAGCGGCGGACGGCACGGCTGGCACCGACGGCTCCGGTGGCGCAGGCGGCACTGCTGGCGGTGGTGATACCGCAGGCACCGGTGGTACTGGTGGTACTGGTGGTGGAACCGGTGGCACTGGCGGAACCGGCGGCGGCACCGATCCGACCAACCCAACCAACCCGACTGATCCCACCAATCCGACCAACCCGACCCCACCCGCGCTTGTCACCACCACGCTGGTGCAGGACGTCGGCAAAACGGTCAGCGGTGTCGGCGATGGCGTCGGTCAGATCGGCGACTCCCTGAGTGGCGTACCAGTGGCCGGCGGCATCGTGCAAAGCGCGGCCAACACGGCAGGCAACGTGGTCAGCACTCTGGGTGACGGCGTCAGCAACGGCATCGGCAAACTGGCCACCGACCCGAAAGGTCTGACCACGACCGTGGCCTCGGTCGGCGGCGTGGTGTCGGATGTCGGCGATGGCGTATCGGACCTGAGCGGCAAACTGGCCAGCGCCACCAGCAGCGTGCCGGTAGTCGGCGGTGTGGTCACCAAAGTGGCCCCGGTACTCGACGGAGTCGGGGTGAAAGTCACCATGCTCGGCGACACCCTCAACACCACCCTGAGCAATGGCCCGACCAGCCAGCTGACCAATAAAGTTGGCAGCAGCCTGGTCCCGGTGATTGCCATGGTCGAGAGCACCACCGACAAACTCGGCGATGCCACCGGCCTCGGCGATCCGCTCAAAGGCGCCGTGGCGCAAGTGGGCGGCGCGGTGAACTCCCTCGGCGGTAAAGTGACCGGCGCTGGAAGCGGCAATGCGCTGACCAATACCCTTGGCGGTGCGCTGAGCAACACCGGCACGGCAGTTGGCAAAGCCGGTGGCCTGGTGTCCAACGGCACCGGTTCGGGCACTGGCGGTGGCCTGGGTGGCGGCCTCGGCGGCACCGGCCTGCTGCAAACTGTCGGTGGTGCGGTGGTCAACGTCGGCACGGGTCTCAATGCTGGCAACACCAATGGCGTGGTCAGTGCCGGTGGCGTGACCGCTGGCGGTCTGGGCAACACCATCGCTTCGCTCAACACCGTACTCGGTGGCTCCGGTACGCCGATCACCGCCACCACGTCACCGCTGGCCACCGTCGGTGCCGCTGTCGGCGCAGGTCTGAACCCGGTCACCAGCGCCGTCACCAGCGTCACCCAGCAAGTCGGCGCCGCCACTGGCCTTGGCTCACCAGTAGCCGGCGTCACCGGTCAAGTCGGCGGCGCGGTCAGCAGCCTCGGCAATACCATCGCCGCGACCAACAATCCGGTCACCACAGCGGTCGGTGGTCTGGTGACTAACGTCGGCGGTACCGTGGCGGCAGTCGGTGGCCTGGTCAACGGCGGCACTGCCACTGGCGGCACAACTGGCGGTCTGGGCGGGGTACTCGGTGGTCTGACCGGCACTCTGGGAGGCAACAAACGCTAAATTGCACCTGGCCGATTCGACGGCCATACCTACAGCGCCTACGCTTGGTTGAGGGCGGAAGATTCCCACGAGTCTTCCGCCTTTTTTCTCAGGAAAAACCCGCCCAGTGCTGCGATCTGACCATGGAGTGTCCTATGCGCGTAATGGCATCCCTGCTGCTGCTCAGCCTCACCTCCACCGCCTTCGCCGACACCCTGCCCAGCTTTCTCAACAGCAACGAAACCATCCGCAACCTGCCCCAGCCGAACCTGCCGGCCGACGCCTATCGCCCGAGCGCGACGCCGCTGCAAGTGCCGGACCCCGGCGCGACTGCCGCGCAGCCCTTGCTGATGGAAACCAAAGTCAATCTTAAGACCGTGCAGATCGAAGGCGGCACGATCTACCCGCTCAACGAACTGGCCGAAGTCTACAAACTGCTGATTGGCCGGCAAACCAGCCTCGCCGACCTGATCGAAGCCACGCGCAACATCACCCGTCGCTATCAACAGGACGGCTACCTGTTGTCCTACGCATTTTTGCCACAACAGAACTTCGACGACGGCGTGGCCCGGGTGGTGCTGGTGGAAGGCTACGTGCGCGATGTCCAGATGCAGGGCGACGTCGGCCGGGTCAAAGGCCTGCTCGACAAACTGGCGGCAAAAATTCAGGCCGAACGGCCGCTGACCCGCAAGACCTTCGAGCGTTACACCACGCTGATGACGCGTATCCCCGGCGTGACGATCCAGGCCCAGGTGCCACCGCCGGGCACCACCGATGGCGCCACCACGCTGATCGCCCAGGCCAGCCGCAAACCGTTCACCAGCACCCTGAGCACCACCGAAGACAACCGCAACGGCCCGCAGGCCCTGCTCGGCGTCAGCAGCAATTCGCAGACGTCGCTGGGCGAGCAACTGAGCCTCAGCGGCCTGTTTCCACCGGGCGATGACAAAGAGCATTACTACCGACTCGACTACAGCCAGTTCCTCGACAGCGAAGGCACCCAACTGAATCTTTCGGCCTCGCGCTACCGCGCCGATCCCGATACCGAAGTGCTGGTCAACGGCGGCGGACGACTCAGCACCCACCGCGAAAACGACCGCTACTCGATCGGCTTCAGCACACCCTTGATCGCCTCTGCCAACGAACTGCTGACCGCCGGCTCACGCCTCTATGCCGTCGACGACAAGACCCGCTACGACGGCATCAACTTCCCGTTCAGCACCCAATTGCGCACCGACGTGCGCGCCCTCGCCTTCGAAGGCGACTGGCGCAAGGCCGACGCCCGCCAACTGCGCATCCTCAGCGCCGGCGTCTACCAAGGCTTCGACAGCCTCGGCGCGCACACCAACTACGACGACATCGACCTGGACTTCTTCCGCGTACGCCTGTCGGGCGTGCAGAGCGACAAATTCCTCGACAACTGGCAAGGCGTCCTCTCGGCCGCGCTGTACTGGAGCGACGACACCCTGCCCGACAGCGAACGCGCGGTATTCGGCGGCCAGAACTTCGGCCGCGGCTACCCCGACGACCAGGCCTCCGGCGACAAGGGCTGGGGCGTGGCATACGAGGTCAACTACAGCTTCAACCGCGACGGCAACTGGCTGCGCATCCTGCAACCGTACGTCGTCCTCGACCGCTCGCGCAGCTGGTTCAACCAGTTGCCAGTGCAGGCCAACAACCTCTCCTCGACCGCCATCGGCCTGCGGTTTGGCGACGCCAGGTACTACAACATATCGCTGGAAGTGGCCAAGGCCATGTCCGATGAAGCGCTGGACACGTTGAATCGCAAACCGCGGTATAGCGTTAGTTTCAGTTATCAGTTGTAGGGGTGAGGATGTTCGCGATGGTGGTTCGGCAATTAAGCTTGTTCAGGCTGAATCACCGCATTCGCGAGCAGGCTCGCCCCCATTGGAATGGATGCGTTCTGGAAATATTGGGCGGCGGTGAGGACGCTATCGCGAGCAGGCTCACTCCTACAATTGGACTGTGTGCTTTCAGTTAGAGGTTAGGTGGCTGTGAGGACGCCATCGCTGGCAAGCCAGCTCCCACAGGTTTTGCGCTGATTTCAGATCGGTGCACGGTTTGTGGGAGCGAGCCTGCTGGCGATGAACGCGGTGATCTCGCGGATCAGGCCTGGAAGCCAAAAGCCGACCCTCACCCTAGCCCTCTCCCGGAGGGAGAGGGGACTGACCGAGGTGGATGTGAGAGATACGCCGACGTGAAATACCGAGTCGTACGCAAACTTCAAAGCCAACCAAAATCGGCTCCCTCTCCTAGGGGAGAGGGCTGGGGTGAGGGGCAAATACACCGCAAATCCAAAGCCATGCGCCGCTTCTCACCACTCAATAGGCCGAGTGTCAGCTCGCCTGCTTTTGATCTTGATTCACCGGCGACATCGGAAGGGACCCGAGCCTGCGAGGGCCGTACGTAGGAGCTAGCGTTTTTTGCTTATTTTTTTACTGGGCCGGCATTCCGGGCGCTTGTAAAAAAGTAAGTCGCCGTCAGGCGAAACCGCCAGCCGGCACACCCGAAGCAACGGATAAACCCCCAAACCCCAAAAACCCGGTCGGCCCACAGGCCGCCGCGGTCACCCACCCCGAACCTTGGGGAACAAATTATCCAGCGTCTCAAAAAGCCGAACGTGATAAATCGGCTTGCGAAACAGATCCAGCACCTGCAACCGCAACATGTCGCTGACATCCTCCATATCCGCATGCCCCGACATCACAATCACCGGCAAATGCTCCCGAGACGTATGCTCACGCAACCGCCGGATCAGCGACATCCCCGACTCCTCCGGCATGCGCAGATCAGTAATCACCAACGCAATGTCCGGATGCCGGGTCAGATGATGCAACGCCTGCTTCACCGACGTCGCGGTATGACAGACAAAGTCCTCCCCCTCCAGCAACTCCGCCAACTCCAGCAACGCGTCCTCTTCGTCGTCAACCAGAAGCAACTGTTGGCGGGGCATAGGGAGAGAATTCATGGGCAATCCCTGAAAACTGAAAGTAAACCAGAGTGTAGCCCGAGATCAGCCAACGGCGATCCACACCGCGATCAAGGCGTCGGCCTGGTTACAGCAGTTCCATCCAGACTGGTCAGAATGTTGTTGAAGATCGCCAGCACCCGGTCGCCCAACGGGGTAACAAACGCCACGACCACTACGGCGACCATCGCCACGACAATCGCATATTCAATCGCCGAAGCGCCCTCCTCGCTCTTGAACAACAAACGGGCCTTGGCCATCAGATATTCCAGATTCATGCCCAACATACGCCTGCTCCTTCGCGCCTCTGGCGCCGACATCACCACCGCGGCAAGGTTCCACCGTGCAACCTGAGCATTGTCAACAAACCCCCGCCCAACAACTGTAAGAACGGATTAATCACAAAGCATTAATCCATGCCTGTGGGCGCCTTTTTCTGCTGTTAATTGGCCAGGAGCCATACTTTAGTGGGTTATTTGCCTGTCATTAATGGCGCTTTTGTGCAGATCAGCTAGCGTGCAAATAGCGAAATAGTTGCATGTTCATAGCTGCAGAATCGGGAATTTCTCTCGTTAACACGTTCGACGGGTAGTGCAGCAGGAAAGGGAGAGCCGTCATGAACAGTCGCGTCACCATGGCCCTTGCCGCCATCCTCTTGCTGGGCGCGATTTTTGTCGGTTATTGGGGGCTGGTCCTCAGTCGACAGCCAGCCCCCGTCGCACAAGCACCGATCGCCCCGGCGGTCAGCATTGAAAACACTGTCGCGATCGCCGAAGACCAGACTCGCCAACCGGTGGTGGTGCTGCTGCACGATGTGCCGCCGTTCGCCGCACTGACGGCGGCCGATGTGACCGTGGAAAAACTGCGCAGCGCGCCGGCCGGCAGTTTGAGCAATGTCGATCAGGCCATCGGTCGCACACCCTGGCGCGGCTTGAGTGCGGGCACCTGGCTCAACGATGAAAGCTTCAACGCCGGCGGTGCACTGGCGCGGATGATCCGCAGCGATGAACGCGCGCTGACCGTGGCAGTTGACGAAGTGATCGGCGCGGCCGGGCAATTGCAGCCCGGCGATTACGTCGATGTGTTGCTGTACCTGCGTCAGGACGCCAGTAACCCGCAGCAGTCGGCGCAAATCGTCCTGCCGGCGATGCGCGTGCTCGGCGTTGGCGAGCAGTACGGCCTGACCAACGATGGCCAACCGGCCACGCCGGCGCTGAGCGCCGAAGACAAACTCAAACAGGATCAACGCCGCCTCGCCGCACGCACGGTGGTGCTCGCAGTGCCGCAGCAGCTGCTGAGTCGCCTGATGCTTGCGACCCAGGCCGGCACCTTGCGCCTGGCCGTGCGCAGCAGCGAAGAACAACGCCTAGCGAGGTACTGGGCTGGTGAGAAACAGTCCCCGACACACCTCGATAACGCCAACAGCCAGCTCTTCCAGTTCACCCAACTGGCCATGGGCAGCGCAGCGAAAACACCGTCCAGCAGCGGCTCAAACGCAATCGCGCGCCCAGCGGTGGAAATCATCCGCGGCAATCATCTCAGCCAACAGAACCCATGACAGCGCAAGGATCCAGGTGCATGCAGAGTCGTTGCAGGTCGACAGGGAAGCACATGCTCCGTGTCTTGATGGTCATGGGACTGTCGCTGGACGCGGCGTTCGCGGCCGTCGGCAGTTGCTCGACCCTCGGCCGTTTGCCGCCGGTGATCGAGATCGGCGAAGGCTTTCAGCAGGACGTGCAGTCGCCCGTGGCGATCACCCGCCTGGCAATCGGCGATCCGAAAATCGCCGACGTGCACGCCAACGGCAGTTCATCATTCTTGCTTACCGGCGTGGCGCCCGGTGCCACCAGCCTGATGGTCTGGACGGCCTGTTCCAGCGAGCCGCGCCAGAGCATGGTCTTTGTCCAGGGCGCCGCCACTGCAGCGATGACCGGCAGCCTGCCTTCGGACGATCCAAACCTGCCCTCGCAGGTGCAGACCGACATTCGTTTTGTCGAGGTCAGCCGGACCAAACTCAAGGAAGCCACCGCCTCGCTGATCGGCACACGCGGCAATTTCCTCTTCGGTTCGCCCGGCACCCTGCCGCCGATTGCCGGGGTGCCGCAGCCACGCCTGCCGGTGGATAACTCGCTGTTCAACTTTTCGTGGGTCGGCGGCAAGACCATGGCGATCATCAATGCACTGGAAACCAGTGGTTTCGCCTACACCCTCGCCCGCCCGAGTCTGGTGGCGCTGAACGGGCAGAGCGCGAGCTTTCTTGCCGGCGGTGAAATCCCGATTCCGGTGCCCAGTTCCGGCAGCGACAACGTGTCGATCGAGTACAAGGAATTCGGCATCCGCCTGACCCTGACGCCGACCATCATCGGCCGTGATCGCATCGCCTTGAAGGTCGCCCCGGAAGTCAGCGAACTGGATTTCGCCAACGCGGTAATCATCGCCGGCACCACCGTGCCCGCGCTGACTATCCGCCGCACCGACACCAGCGTGTCGCTGGGCGATGGCGAAAGCTTTGTGATCAGCGGCTTGATCAGCACCACCAACAGCTCGCAGGTGAACAAGTTTCCCGGCCTGGGCGACATCCCGGTGCTCGGTGCGTTTTTCAAAGGCTCGCAGATCAAGCGCGAAGAACGCGAATTGCTGATGATCGTCACACCGCATCTGGTGCAACCATTGGCGGCGGACGCGCAATTACCGTCGTTGCCCGGTGAAAAACTGCGCAACTACGACCCGAATTTCTACCGCATGTTTTTCCTCGAGAACGGCAATTTCGACAAGCGCAGCGGGTTATCGCAATGAGCCAGAACCTCAGCCAGACGTTCCTCGCCATCACCCGCAACAGCACTGACCTGGAGTGGCTGCAAGGTGCGCTCGCGCCGCTCGGCCAAGTGGTCAGCGCCGGTGGCGGCAGCCTCGACGAGTTGCTGGCATTGGTTGACGTGACGTTCGCCAGCCTGGTGTTTGTCGGCCTCGATCGCGAGCACGTGGTCGCGCAGAGTGCCCTCATCGAAGGCGCGCTGGAAGCCAAACCGATGCTGGCGATCGTTGCCCTTGGCGACGGCATGGACAATCAGCTGGTGCTCAATGCCATGCGCGCCGGCGCGCGGGATTTTGTCGCTTATGGCTCACGTTCCAGCGAAGTCGCCGGGCTGGTGCGGCGCTTGAGCAAACGCTTGCCGTCGGTGGCGCCGAACACGCAGCTGGGCGGGCTGACGGTGATGTACGGCGTGCAGAGCAGTTCCGACGGCGCGCTGCTGTCCAACCACATGGCGCAGGTGGTGCAGAAGAGCGGCCAGCAAACCTTGCTGCTCGATCTCGGCCTGCCGCGCGGCGACAGCCTGGCGCTGCTCGGGCTGGAGAGCTCGTTTCATTTCGGCGATGCCTTGCGCCACTTGCGCCGGCTCGACGCGACACTGATCGACAGCGCTTTCACCAGCACCGAAGCCGGCCTGCGCATTCTCGCCTATGCGGGCAACGACGAGCCGCTGGAAAACACCAGCGCCGCCGAGCTGTACATGCTGCTCAGTGCCCTGCGTCAGCACTTCCAGCACATCGTCGTGAACCTTACCGGGCAGAGCGACAGCGAAGCCTTGCGCACCTTCGTCAGTCATTGCGACAAGCTGCTCTGGTACACCGACCAGAACGTGCTCAATTGCCGACGCAACCTCGCGGTGCTCAACCTGTGGCGCGAAAAGGGCATGAAGCTCGACCACGGTCGCCTGCTGGTCGACCGCTATTTGAGCAACGTTGCGCCGAATGCGGAAACCCTCGGCAAGACCTTCAACCTCGAAGTGATCGCCACCCTGGCCCTGACTCCGGAAGTGCGCCTGAACGCAAAAAACCAGGGCGTCAGCCTGTTCGAACTGGCCCCGCGGGAAAAACTGACGCAAAGCCTGCGCGACCTTGGCGAACGTCTGGCAAAACGCTCCGAGGGGCTGGCGAAACCCAAAGTCACCTGGTTCGACCGTTTGCGAGGCAGCTCATGAACGCAGAAAAACTGTTCGGCAGCGCACCGCGCGCCGGTAACGGCAACAGCGATCACGAAGGCCTGAAACTGGTCCTGCATCGCTACATCATCGATGCCCTCGAAGAGTCGGGGAAAAATCTTCTGGAAGGCTCGCGGCAGCAGCTCGCGCAATTCGTCACCGACAAGGTTGCCGAGTACATCGCCCGTCTGCACCTGGCGATTTCCCGCTATGAAATGGAGCGGCTGGCTGAAGAGATCGTCGATGAGCTCACCGGTTTCGGCCCGCTGGAAGTGCTGCTGCGCGACCCGTCGGTGACCGAGATTCTGGTCAACGGCCCGCACCGGGTGTTCATCGAACGCGACGGCGTGCTGCATCAAAGCGATTTGCGTTTTATCGATGCGCATCACGTCGAGCGGGTCATGCAGCGAATTCTTGCGCCGCTCGGCCGACGCCTCGACGAGTCTTCGCCGATGGTCGATGCGCGCCTGCCCGATGGCAGCCGGGTCAATGCGATCATTCCGCCGATCGCCCTCGACGGCCCGTGCCTGTCGATTCGCAAATTTCGCAAGGACATGCTCAACAGCAGCGATCTGATGGCGATGCAGACCATCGACCTGTCGATCTTCGAATTCTTTCAGAGCGCGGTGGGCAAGCGCTGCAACATCCTCATCAGCGGCGGCACCGGCACCGGCAAGACCACGCTGCTGAACATTCTCAGCCAGTTGATCAACCCCCACGAACGTCTGGTGACCATTGAAGACGTCGCCGAATTACAACTCGGCCACCCGCATGTGGTGCGTCTGGAAACCCGCCCGCCAAATGCCGAAGGCCACGGCGAAGTAAAGGCCAGCGACCTGATTCGCAACGCCCTGCGCATGCGCCCGGACCGGATCATCCTCGGCGAGATTCGCGGCGTTGAAGTGGTCGACGTGCTCACCGCGATGAACACCGGCCACGACGGTTCGATGAGCACCGTGCACGCCAACAATGCCCAGGATGCACTGCTGCGGCTGGAGACCCTGGTCGGTCTGACCGGTCGTTCCATCGCCGAACGCACCCTGCGCCAGATGATCTGCGCCGCGCTCGACGTGATCATCCAGTTGACGCGCATGCCCGACGGGCGCCGCTGCGTCAGCGAAGTGGTGGAAGTGGTCGGCATTCGCGAAGACGTCTACGTCACCAACACCCTGTTCCGCCTCGACCGCCGCACAGGTGTTGGCTTTCTGCGCGAAGCGGTCAATCCGGCCGGCGACAAGCTGCGCTTTGACGCGCATTCGGTCTGACGGCGAGGAGCAGCGAACATGTGGGCACCGCTGATTCTGATTGTCGTCTGCCTGGCCCTGCTGGGGCTGTCGATCCGTCTGTTTGTGCAAGGTTTGCGCAAGACTGCCACGGAGAAAGTTCTCAACCGGCTGGCCGCCGGGCAACCGCAACTGGCTGTGGAGAAGCCCGTCTGGGTCCGGCTGGAACGGATGTTTCTGCGCGCCGGACTGGGCCGTCCGACCGAGCGCTTCGGCCTGTGGCTGAGTCTGTGGGCGGTGGTCGTGGGCTTGGGTTACATGCTCGCCGACTGGATCGGCGTGCTGCTGATGATCGTCATGCCGCCTCTGACGCTGCGGCTGTACATCGCCTTTCTGTATCAGCGGCGGATCAAGCGCATGATCGAACAACTGCCGCAACTGCTTGATCACACCGTGCGCAGCCTGAAATCCGGACGCACCCTGAGCGACGCGGTGATGGGCAGCATCGACGCCAGCGACGACCCGCTGAAAGAGGCCATGGGCCGGGTGCAGCGCAACGTGCAATTGGGCGTGAATCTGCCCGACGCCGTCAGCGATTTTGCCGAGCTGTATGAGCAAGACGAATTGCGCATGTTCGCCCTCGGCCTCAAGGTCAACCACCGCTACGGCGGCAACGCCAGCGAGCTGCTGGAGAACCTGATCAAACTGATCCGCGAGCGTGATCAGGGCGCGCGGCAACTGCGCGCGCTCACCGGCGAAACACGCATGACCGCCTGGGTGCTCGGCGCATTGCCGCTGCTGCTGGTGAGTTACTTCATGCTGACCAACCCCGGCTACATGCTGGGCATGTGGAACGACGCGGGCGGACGGCAGATGCTTATCAGCGCCGCCGCGTTGCAAGTGGTTGGCAGTCTGGCGCTGTGGCGCATGTTGCGGAGCGTTTGAGATGGTCTGGCTCGCGGCACTCATGCTGCTGCTCGGCGCGCTGTTGCTGGTGATAAATCACCTGCTGGTCGAGCGGCGCCGGGTACGGCAAATCAATCAGCGCCTGCAAGGTCAAACCTTGCGCGAGAACCGCTTCGGCAGCTGGCTGCGCGCAGTCGGCAGCAGTCGCTTCGGCCAGCGCTCGGTGAGCATCGACAGCGAAACCCAGACCCTGCTCAACCGCCTCGGCTGGCGCCGCGCCAGCGAGCGCTCGTTGTACGCCGCCTGCCAGATCGGCACGCCGCTGCTGACCCTGGGCCTGGCGATCTTTCTGCAGCAAGTGTTCTTCCCCCAGGCCGGCAATGGCTGGATCGTGCCGATGCTCGCCACCGGCGGCGGCTACCTGCTGCCCAAACGCGTGCTCGCCTACGCCGCGGCGCGACGCCAGCGCACCCTCGCCGTGGAGATTTCTACTTTCATTCCGTTACTGCGCATCCTCTTCGAATCCGGCATGGCGGTGGAACAGGCACTGCGCGTGCTGAGCAGCGAAGCGCAAAAACTGCTGCCGGAGCTGACCAGTGAACTGCGCCTGATTCTGGCGCGCGTCGACAGCGGCCTGGAACTCGGCCAGGAGCTGCACAAAGCGGCGGTGATGCTCGCCGTCGACGAGTTCAGCGATACCTGTGTGATCCTCGAACAATTGATTCACCAGGGCGGCGGCGCGATGAAATCGCTGCTGGCACTCAAGCAACTGCTGGATGACCGACGCCTGACCCGCTTGCAGGAATACATCTCGAAAATGTCGGCAAAGATGTCGGTGGTGATGATGCTGTTTCTGTTTCCGGCCTTGCTGATCGTCCTCGCCGGCCCGGGCTTCACCGCGATTGCCCGAGCCTTCGCAAACTGACCTCGGCTCATGGAGAGCGTTTGATGAAAATACTGATAGTCATGGCAAGTCTGCTGCTGCTCGGCGGTTGCGCCACCGACGGCCAGGCACCGTGGACGGCCCTGCTGTCACCGAGCAGTTGCAGCAAGATGACCCAGGAGCAGGAACTGGCGCTGAATCTGGCGGACGACCTGGCCAACGACGGCAAACTGCACGCCAGCCTCGCCAACCTGCAAAGCCTGCCGGACAACCTCAGCGAAGTGCGCCTGCGCAAAGCCAAGGTCTACCGCCTGCTCGGCCGCAGCGAGGCGGAACCGTTGTATCGCAGCCTGCTCGGCGGCTGCCTGACCGCCCAGGCCGAACATGGTTTGGGCCAGCTCTACGCCGCGCGAGGCGGCTACGGCCAGGCCCAGGCCCACCTGCAACGCGCCGCCCGGCTCGCCCCCACCGACGAGAAAATCCGCAACGACCTCGGCGTGGTTTACCTCAATCAATTGCGCCTCAACGACGCCCGTTTCGAGTTTCTCACCGCCATCGAACTCAAGCAGAACAACGAATTGGCGACACTGAACATGGTCACCCTGCTGCTGTACCAGAACGACTGGCCGCAAGCCGCCGAGATCGTCAGCCGCGCCAAACTGACCCCGGAACAATTCACCCAGGCCCAACAACGCGCCGAACAACTCAAAGCGCCGGCCAAAGCCAGACCCACCACCGGCAACCAGGTCGCCGCCGTGGCCGACCCACTGCCGCCGTCGCTCAAATAAGGAGACAGCCATGCCCCCCCTCAAAGGCCTGTGCTACCTGACCCTGCTCACCCTTCCCCTCAGCGCCGTAGCCATAGAGGCCGGCCCCGCCTCGGCGCAACAACAGGAAACCGAAGGCTGGCTGCTCCTGCAAAGCCGCAACAAAGTCGCCTCGCCAAAACCGCAAACGGCTACCGCCACCGAACGCGACCTGGCCATGCAGCGCTGGTTGAAAAAGTACAAATACGAGATTCCGGATTTTTATGATCCGGATGCGGGCGGGAAGGTTGAGACCAAGAATTAGTGAAGTGGTGAGCTTGCGGACGTTTTCGCGAGCAGGCTCGCTCCCACATTTGGATTGGGTGTGTTCAGTCAGGAACGCCTGAAATCAAAAGCCAACCCTCACCCTAGCCCTCTACCGGAGGGAGAGGGGACTGATCGTGGTGGATGCGAGGGATACGCCGACCAGAAATACCGAGTCGAACGCAAATTTCGAAGCCAACCGAAATCGGCTCCCTCTCCAGGGGGAGAGGGCTGGGGTGAGGGGCGCATACACCACAAATCCCAAGCCAACCACCCGCCTCTAACCACTCAACAATGAGCGTTAGCTCGCGTGCTCTTGATCTTGATCTTGATCTTGCCTAACCAGCGACATCGGAAGGCTGAGTGGAGGGATTGATCCGGGCGTGGGAGCGCAGCGACCGTCTGGCGCAGCCAGACACAGCGGAAGGAGGTGCAGCGAAGCAAACCGTAGCCGCTGCGCCCGGATCGATCCCGGAGCGAAGGGACCCGAGCCTGCGAGGGCCGAACGCAGGAGCAAAGCCTTTTGGTTCCTTTTGGGCGTCTGAAAAAGGGACTCGCCGTAAGGGCGAAACCGCCAGCTGCAACCCCCGAAGCAACGGATATGCCCCCAAAACAACAGGAGCCTGGCCGGCCCAGAGGCCGCCAAGGGTCAATGCGCCGTAACCCGCTGCCGCAACGCAGAACCACTGGGCGCCAAGGCCAACGCCAACTGCGTACGATTATGCATATGCGTCAACCGCAGCACCTGCGACACATACAACTTCACCGTGTTCTCGGTAATCCCCAGCTCACAGGCAATCTGATAATTGGTCTGCCCCTTGCCCACCAACCGCGCCACATCGAGCTGGCGCGGTGACAACTGACTGAAAAGCTCAGGCGTCTCCTGCGCCTCGCCCCCGTCAGGCTCACTGCCCGCCACATCGCGAGCCACCGCCGCCGGACTGCGCCGGACCTTGTCCAGATCCTGATAAAGATCGTCGATCGACTCCGACAAGAACTGCAATTTCTGATTCAGATGCCCCAGATGCAAATTCTTCTGACGCTCCTGCAGCGCCGCTTCCTGACGCTGCACGCCCTCAAGCAACTCGTCCAGATTGATCGGCTTCTGATAGTAATCGGCAATCCCGGCACGCAACGCCTTGATCACATCCTGCTTGTCCGCACGCCCCGTCAGCATGATCGCCTCGAACACCCGATGCTTGCCGGCCAGCCGCTGCAACTCTTGAATCAACTGAATGCCATCCATGTCCGGCATGTGCAGATCGCTCAGCACCAGGCCGATCTCGGCGTCGTCGCTGAATCGCTCGATTGCCTGCAGACTGGATTGGCACGGCACGCAGCGGTAACCGCTGCTTTCCAGAAATTCGCACAGTTCCTCGACCACCAACGGCTGATCGTCGACCACAAGGATTTTCACCGCAGAGGTAAGCTTGTTCACGTGCCACTCCATTGCCCTGGGCCAAAGCTGACCATTCCTGTACTGCCAGCTTTTAGCGGTATAACCCGTTCCAGTTGAAAGTAGACCTACTTTCCGACTATGTACATAGAACTAGTGGCGCTTGGCGATCAACGAATCCACGGTAAAACAGACATGGCGCCGACCAGCACAAACGGTGCAAATGGCAGCTTTTTTGACTTGTCTGGCGCCAGATATCGCCAACGCTCTCTAAGCCCTTGACTCATATGAAGCCAGAGTCTTGGCGCCAGCAGCATCCAGATCACGCTGGCGATAGCCGCGCCAATAAACACACCAAGAATAAACAGACCGTTCGTCGCAAGCCCCAGAGCTGTCATTAATTTCACATCACCGGCGCCCATGCGCCCCAGGAAAAAGCCCGGCAACGTCAGCGCCAGCGCAATAAGAACGGCCCATCCGCCCTGCCCGGCTTCCGCACCCAGCCAGGTGTTGCCAGTCACCAGCAGATAAACCAGCGCCAGCGCAGCCGCCCCCAAAGTGAGCACGTTGGCAATGCGCCGTTGACGCGCATCTTGCGCAGCGCACAGCACCAGCCAAAGCAAAAGGATAAAACTGTGCATCCGCTAAAAGCCGTCCGTTTTTGCTGAATGATTCTATGCTGATACTACGCAGTGACAGTCAGGGTAGACGCACTCATGAAATACGCCTTCCGGAAGTCGCAAACAGGTGCGGTGGCGATCGAGTTCGCCCTGGTGTTCATCATCTTCTTCGCGGTGTTTTATGGCTTGGTCAGCTACAGCCTGCCGCTGGTGATGATGCAATCGTTCAATCAGGCCACGGCCGAAGCGGTACGCCGCAGTGTTGCGGTCGACCCGAACACGCCCAACTATTCAACGGTCGTGCTCAACACCGCGAACGCGACGCTGACTCAGCAATTGTCCTGGATTCCGCCGGTCTTCAACCTGGTGGTCGGCGTTGATACCAGCAGCCAATACAGCGCGACAGGCCTGCTGACCGTGCGAGTGGATTATCCGGTCAGCAAGTTGAATCAGGTCATGCCGGTACTGGTGCTGCCGGGTGTCGGCGCGGTCCCCAGTCTGCCCAGTCATCTGACCGCCACCTCGAGTCTGCAGTTTTGACCTCGGGCGACAAGCTCTTCGGGCGCTTGCTCAAACGCACCACATCTGCCCCGCACGAATTGCCTGACCGGCTCGGCTCGCCCACCAGTGGTTTGCATCTGTACCTCAACGACGACGGCGGTGTGGTGCAAATAGCCGGGCCGCTGCGGCATCTGCTCGCGCAGCACAAACCCCACGACAAGCCCTTGCCGCTGAGCAGCTATGTGCAAGCGCAAAGCACGCTGGCTATCGAAGGCCGCCCAAGGGAGTGGCAAGGCCTGTTGCTCGATCTGGATTTTTCTGGCCTTGGCGAGCAGACCTTGCACCTGCGCGGCTGGGTGCAACCGCTGGGCGAAGGCTGGCTGCTGCAATTGATCGATATCGGCGACTTGCTGCTTGAACGCCAGCAAGCGCGTCAGCGCGACGATTGCCAATCGATCGCGGCACGGATCAGCGAGCAGGTGCGGGCATGTAGCCCGACGCGCTTGCCGGAAATAGTCGGTGAACAACTGCAAGTGATCGCGCAGCGTTGGCACATCCCTTGTGTAGCGCTGGCCTTGCTCGATGATGAGGAACTGGGCTGGCAGGTCTATCGACAATATCGCGCTCACGATGCGCCAACCCTCTGGGAGGATGACCAGCGTCTCGGCACGCCCCTCGACAGTTTGAACGGCGCGGCGCCGCAGCGGATCGGCGGGCAACCGGGTTTCGATGAGCATTCGCGGGTACAAATACTGTTCGGCAATGCTGAAGGCTTCGCGGTGCCGTACAGCGATGAGCGTGGCGTGGTCGCCTGGCTGCTCTGCGCTTTTTACCCTGTCGAGACAGCCGCGCCGTACCTGAGCGAACGCGACTGGACAGCATTGCTCGGCGCCCTCGCCGGCCCCTTGCTGGGACGTCTGCGCGAACACCAGCATCAACTGCAACTGGAGCGTGTCGAAGCCTTGCAAGGCCTGCTGGGCAGCGGTTGGTGGGAAATTTTCGCCGACCGCCAGCGCGTGCAACTGGCCCCCTCGCTGGCCGCTGCGCTGCAACTGGACACTGGCGAACCAGCCCTTGAAGACTGGCTGACGCAGATTCATCCCGCCGATCGCGATGAGTTGCGCAGCCGTCTCCACGCCTTGCAGCAACACGGCGAAGCCCTGACGCTGTCGGTGCGTCTGGCCGGCCGCGAGCCTGCGCAACCCGCGACGTGGTACCGCGTGCAAGGCCAGGTCACCGGCAGCGGCGTGCAGCGGCGGCTGGTCGGGTTCATGCTCGACATCAGTGACATCCAGAACCAGCAGCAACGCGCCGCGGCTGCGCATGCACGGCTGGACAACCTGATCGCCAGTTCGCCCGCGGTGATTTACGTTCAGCAATACCGCGAGGGTGCGCTGATCCCGACATTTTTCAGCGCCAGCCTGCAACCGCTGCTCGGCTGGAACCTGACCGATTGTGCCGACGGCGCGCTGATCGAGAAGGTCCACCCTGACGATCGCGATCTTTACTTCGAACGTACGCGTCAGCTGCTGCGCGAAGGTTCGGTGCGTGGGCGTTATCGCCTGCGTGACCGTCACGGCAGTTATCACTGGCTGCTCGATGAAGCCAGATTGCTGCGCGACGACCTTGGCCTGCCGGTCGAAGCGGTGGGTTTGTGGCTGGACGTCACCGAAGCGACGCTGGCCGCCGAGCAGGTTAAACACAGCGAAGAGCGCTACCGGATTCTGGTCGAGGATTCGCCAGCGATGATCTGTCGCTACCGCCCGGATCTGACTTTGACCTTCGGCAATCGCCCGTTGGCGACGTATCTGGAATGCGCGCCGCAGGCACTGCCGGGGGTCGATCTTGGTAGCTGGATGTCCGATGAACAGCGCAGCGCGTTTGTTCAACGTCTCGGCGCGCTGACCCCGGAGCAACCGGTGAGCACCGCGGAGATCAGCCTGCAACTGCCCGGCCGCGAACACGCCTGGTGGGTGTGGTCCGATCGCGGCGTGTTCGATGAGCAGGGTCGCTTGATCGAAGTGCAAGCGGTGGGCCGCGACAACACTGAGTTGCGCCGCTCGCAGCAACAACTCACGCAAAGCGCAAAAATGGCCACCCTCGGCGAAATGGCCACCGGCCTGGCCCATGAAATCAACCAGCCGCTGAACGTGATGCGCATGGCCATCGTCAACGTGCTCAAACGCCTGAGCAACGGTGACGTGCAGATCGACTACCTGACCGACAAGCTCAAGCGCATCGACGCACAGGTCCAGCGCGCGGCGAAAGTGGTCGATCACATCCGCGTGTTCGGCCGGCGCTCGGAAATCGAACAGCAATTGTTCAACCCCGCTTACGCCATCGAAGGAACGTTGTCGCTGCTGGCCGAAGGCATGCGCGGCAAAGGCGTGGACCTGCGCATCAGCGAGACCACGTTCGAGGTTCAGGTACGCGGCTACGTCGATCAGCTGGAGCAAGTGCTGATCAACCTGATGGTCAACGCGCGCGATGCACTGCTCAGCAAGCGCGAGAAGGAATCAGCGTTCAACCCATGGATATCGATGTACGTCGAACGCGATGAGCAGCATGTGCGGCTGTGGGTCGAGGACAACGGTGGCGGCATCGATGCGCGCTTGCTCGAGCGTATTTTCGAGCCGTTTTTCACCACCAAACCGATCGGTGTCGGTACCGGTCTGGGTCTGTCGGTGAGTTACGGCATCATCGACAACATGGGCGGCCGCTTGAGCGTGCGCAACTCGGCAGAGGGCGCGCGGTTCTGCATCGAACTGCCGATTGCCAGCGACGCCTAGATCACCAGATAAGCCTTGCCGGTCTGGCCGCAGGTCATGTTGGCGCCGACCTTGACGTCCATCAGGTTGATGCCCAGGCCTTTAAGCAGGTTGTTGAGCAAGGGATCGAGCAAGGGGCTGATGGTGCTGGTCACGACTGGCAACAAACGGTTGGTGACATCACTGATCAACGAAGCGACGCCGGTGACGATCGCGCCCAGCGGATTGCTGCCCACGGGTTGGTAGACGATCAGATTGATCCCCGCCAGCGTATTCGACAGGCTGCCGACAATGTTGCTGGTCGGCACAGCGGAGAGCACGCTCGGCGGCAGTTTCAGGTTGGCCGGGGTGGCGAACGGCGTGGTGCTGGAGAACACCAGGTCTTGCGAGTTCTGCGCGACGCTGGTGTCGAGTTTGATGCCGATGCCCCCTGCCCCGAATGGAACGTGAGTGGCGGAATTACAGGTGCCGAGCAAGAGGATCTTGTGGCAGGTGACGATGCCCAGATCGATCAACGGCAAGGGCGCGACGGTCGGCTGGGCGGCGGAAGAAAAAGCGTTGATCGGGTCGATCTTGCCGAGCTTGAGGTCGGCCAGCGAAGTGACGGTATGCGCGGTCAGGCTCTTGGTACCGCTGGTGCCTGTCGGGCAGCTGTAATCGGTCACGTAGCTTTTTGCGCCGCCAGCGTCGAGGCTGATGTCGATCCTTGGCGATGGCAGCAATAGTGGATCAAGTTGCTCACAACCGGCGCCCAGCAAACACAGCGCTGAATTGAGCGTGCCGACCAGATTCAGACTCAGCAGCGCGTTGAGTGTCGGGGTCAATCCGCCAACAAGTCCCAACACCGCATTGGGCAGTCCAGTCACCCCCGAGAGCACCGGCAAATTGACCGAAAGCATTGTGCGCACCTGCGCCGTCCGCACATAAATCCGGTCCGCCCCCAGCGGATCGACCTTGGCCCGCGCCGGATCGCCAATCGCCGAAAACTGCGGCGGCTCGATCACCTTGACCCGCACCGTGACGTTCGCCAGCCCCAACACGCTGACCGGCAGCGTCGCCGCTATCGCACTCTTGCTGTTGGCCAGTTGCACCACGCCCTGAACCAGTTGCAGCAATTGCAGGTTGGCATCCAGCCCCGCCGCCGGGGTGCCGGTCTGCAATTGCAGGATGTCGCCGAGTTTGACCGGTGCCGCGTTGATCGCCGCCACCTGCAACTGACCCAATGCAGTGGCCACCTGGGCGGTCGCGCCGCTGGCCTGCACCACCGTCGCGGCCGCCTGAATCAGCTGCGTGACGCTGGTTTGAGTATTGAGCAATTGCGTGTAGTTACCGGCGGCGACGTTAAGGTTGATTGCCAATTGATCGAGGTATTTCAGCAGGTTGATATCGGTGTTGAGCAAGCCGTCCCAACCGAGCGCCGTGAGGTTGACGTTACCGCCCAGCAGGCCGGAAAACAGGGGGTTGAGGATGTTCGATTGCGCCGTGTCGATCGTCGCCAGGTTACTGCGGATATTCAACTGGGCCACCGTCGGCTGCGGCTTGGCGGCCACTGCCGAGGCATTGAGCGTGGTGTTCAGGCTGACCGGGTTGGCACTGAACAACGCCTGTACGCCGCCGGCAACACTGCTGGTGACGGTGCGACTGGCGGCGACTTTCACCGCGACCGCTTGGGTGGCATCCACGCTGAAGGTGCGCAGCCCGCCCGCCGTCGTAAGCAGGGTGCCGCAGGTGGTGGCAAGGGTGTTGCTGGCGTCGACGATGTAGCCATTGCGCAGCGCGCTCTGCCCGGCGTAATTGGCGGCGCTCAGGCCCGGCAGGCAAGTGCCGCCACGGCTGACCGCTTCGAGCGCGGCGTTGTCGACCACGCGCTGCAACTTGCGTTGCTCCATGTACAAGCGACCGCTGTCGATCACCAGCAACAGCATGACCACCGCCAGACTGAGCGTGGCCGCCGCCATCAATCCGATCGCCCCGCGTTGCCGGGCCGGACCGTTGAATCGCGAACGAGGCGACATGGCGCACTCCTTTGCCGTGACCTCCTGTGGGTGCTGGTGAGTGTAGACGGGGCTGGGGGCTGTGCATCCTTGCGAACAGACAAACAACCCTGTGGGAGCGAGCCTGCTCGCGAAGGGGCCGTGTCAGACAGATCAGTGCTGAAGGACACACCGCATTCGCGAGCAGGCTCGCTCCCACAGGGAAGGGGTGCGCCGGTAAAAAGGGAGTTCCGCGGCTCACTTCACTGCGGATCAACGCGGCGGATAGTTGCTCAGAATCCGCGTCACCGTTTCGCGAATCGCACTGCTGCGGTCTTCCGGGTTCGGCCGGCTGGCGAGCATCTGCTCGTCGCTGCCGCGCCAGACCAGTTTGCCGTCCTTGCCGTCGAGCAGGTCGACCTGGATAGTCGCGACCTTGTAGGTGATGTTGCGCGTTTCGTTGTACATCGGCGCCCCCCAGTAGCCGTTCCACGGGCCACCCCAACCGCCGCCGTAGTTGGTCGTCACTTGTTGCTGGCGATCCTCAACGATCAGGTAGGTCTGCACATTCAAATCAGCCTTGGCGCCCGCAGGCGCCGGGCGCAAGCCGCGCTGATCGAGCTGATCGGCAACCGCCTGGCGAATGCGCTGTTCGGTGAGGTCGCTCTTGATCCGTGGATCGTCAGGACGATATTGCAAGGCGGGGTCTTTCCAGCTCCAGCTGCGATAGGCGGCGAAGTCGCGGCTGGCATCGAAATCGTGATTGACCTGGTTAGCCGCGCAAGCGCTGAGCAATGCGGCCATGGCAAGTAGAGCGAGACGGCGGAACATGATTTTTCTCCGGTTGAAGACATGAACCTGCGGGCTGTTGCGAATGCGGCGACGTCAACCTGGAGGATACGCCGCCAAGGCCTTTTCCACAGCCTCGCGGATCGCATCGCTGCGCTCGAGCTGATTGCCGGTGGCGGCAGTTTCAGCGCTGGCACTCCACACCGGTTGACCGTTGCCCGCGTCGAACAGATCGACCTGGACCACCACAACCTGCTCTTGATAGGTGCGCACCATCGGCACGCTGTTGTACATGCCGTAGCCACGTCCGTAGCGATCATAGCCGCCGTATCCACCGTAATAACCGTAGTCGTCGCGGACCTGACGCAAGCGGGTTTCCATGCGCAGGTTGGCGCTGACCAGCACATCTGCCGGACGGTTGTCGCGTAACGGGCGCAGACCACGTTGATCAAGGGCATTGCTGACCGCTTCGGCGACTTGCGCCGAATCCGCCCACACCGTGCCCGGCGGCAGCTGGCCGTTGCGCCAGGCCCAACTGCGGTAGCGCGCGTAATCGCGCGGCGCGGCCGGATAGGCGCTGCGATCAAAGGTGGTGGCGGCTTGTGGCGGTGCCGGCGGCAGCGGCCGCGATTGCGCCACGTAGGGGTTGCTGCCCTGACAGGCGGCCAACCCCAGACAGATCAGCAATAACCCGGATTGAGCTTTCATGACGCGCTCCGATCAGATCGGCCGGCAGATCCAGTGCAGGTACCGCCCAAGCCCGGCGAAGCTTGGGTGACGGCGATGGGCGAGCTCCATCTCGAGTAAATCCGCAAGGTCGGCGCGGGCCTGGAACTCCACCGGCATGTAATCGTGAAAAACCCGCACACCACTCTGGCTTTCGACCTGCCACAGACCGTCGAGTTGCGTCGCCAACTCGCGTGGATCGAGCGGCTGCTGCGGGGTCAGGCTTTGCTTTTCGCCAGCCATGACGTTCTTGCGCATTTTCTTGAAATGGCCTTTGAGCAGGTTGCGGTAAATCAGCGCATCGCGATTGTAGAACGCCAGCGACAACCAGCCGCCGGGGCGGGTCAGTTGATGCAGCACCGGCAAGATCGCGTGGGGTTCGGCCAGCCATTCGAGCACGGCGTGGCAGATCACCAGATCGAAAGGTTCGCTGAGCTGGTCGGGCAGCGCTTGCCACGGCGCCTGAATGAACGTGGCGCGCTGTCCTGCGTCGGCGAAACGCTGGCGGGCGCCTTCGAGCATCGGTTCAGCCGGCTCGGTGAACGTGACGTCGTGCCCTCGCTCGGCCAGCCACAGCGACATATGGCCGAGCCCGCCACCGATGTCGAGCACGCGCAATGGACGCTCCGGCAGCGCTTCGGCCAGATCGGCCTGCAACACCGCGAGACGAATCGCACCTTTGGCACCGCCGTAGATTTTTTCAGCGAAACGCGTCGCCAACTGATCGAAATGCCGGTCGCCCATCAACTGAACCGCCGTTCGCTGTCGGCGAGCTTGGCGCGCACCACCTCATTCATGTCCAGTCCCAACTCGCTGCACAGCAACAACAGGTACAGAACGACATCGCCGATTTCCTGCCCGGCGTGAGCGAGCTTGTCGGCGGGCAACTGGCGCGACTGGTCTTCGGTCAGCCACTGGAAGATTTCCACCAGTTCGGACATCTCGACGCTGGCGGCCATGGCCAGGTTCTTCGGGCTGTGAAATTGCCGCCAGTCATTGCGGTCGCGAATGGCGTGCAGGCGTTCGGTCAGTTCAACAAGGTTCATCGGGCTCTCCTGAAGGCGTATAGCTTCGGGGGGATAACGCCTGAAGGCAAGCGCGGCGCTCTTGATCTTTGTAGGAGTGAGTCTGTTCGCGATGGCGTCGTGTCATTGAAATTGATTTGCCTGACACGACGCCATCGCGAGCAGGCTCACTCCTACAGGATTGTGGTAAACCTTCTATGATGCAGGGAACTCGGCCACTACCGTTGTGGCCCAAGGCTCAGCTCTTTCATCAGGACGCACACATGCAGGTAGAAAGCTTTTTCGAATGGCTCGGGCAGGTGCTCGGTTCGGTAATCCGCTTTATCGTCGATGGGCTCAGCGGCCTGTTCAACCTGCTGAGCAATGCCGGTGGCAACTTCGTCGACGGACTCTCGCGCACGCTGGGTATGGACACTTCGATTATCAGCATCATTGCCCTGATCGTCGGTTTGATGCTGTTGTGGTCGGCGATTCGCGCGTTCATGAACGCGTCGATCATTGCCGGGATCATCTGGCTCTTGCTGGGGTTGTGGTTACTCAGCTGGATTATTCACTGAGAACACAAAACCTGGAGTGAGCCCGCTCGCGATAGCGGTGGGTCAGTCACCGATGATTCGCCTGAAGAGACACCTTCGCGAGCAGGCTCGCTCCTACACTGATCGCGTTTCAAGTCTCATGAATCGCTACAATGCCGGCTCCCCGAAGGAGCTTGCATGTCCACTCTGATTGCCGACTGGCGCGACCGCCTGACCCACCGCAAGGTCTGGGCGCTCGCCGCGCCGATGATTTTGTCCAATATTTCCGTGCCGCTGGTGGCGCTGGTCGACAGCACCGTCATCGGCCATTTGCCGCATGCCCATCAGTTGGGCGCGGTGGCGGTGGGCGCCAGCCTTTACACGTTTCTGGCCTGGGCCATGGGCTTTCTGCGTATGGGCACCACCGGGTTTGCCGCGCAGGCTGCCGGGCGCAGCGATGGCGCGGCGTTGCGGCAGATTCTGTTGCAGGGCTTGCTGCTGGCAATGGGCCTGGCGCTGCTGCTTGGCGCGTTGGGCGTGCCGCTGAGCGGGGCCGCGCTGCACTTCATGCAAGCCTCGGCGGAGCTGGATCAGCTCACGCGTGAATTCTTCCACACACGGCTGTTCGGGCTACCGGCTGCGCTGGCCAGTTATGCGCTGGTCGGCTGGTTCCTCGGTACGCAGAACGCGCGGGCGCCGCTGGCGATTCTGCTGAGCACCAACCTGATCAACATCGTCCTCAACCTGTGGTTCGTCATGGGCCTGGACTGGGGTGTGGTCGGTTCGGCGCGGGCCTCGGTGATCGCCGAATGGAGCGGCGCCCTGCTCGGCCTGTTGCTGACGCGCAAGGCGTTGCGCGCGTATCCGGGGCACATCATGTGGGCGGCGTTGGCGCGATGGCAGAGCTGGCGCCCGCTGCTGGCGGTCAACCGCGATATCTTCATTCGCAGTCTGGCGCTGCAATCGGTGTTTTTCATGATCACCGTGCAAGGTGCGCGACTGGGCGATGCGACCGTGGCAGCCAATGCGCTGCTGCTCAACGGCCTGCTGCTGACCGCGCATGCGCTCGACGGCCTCGCCCATGCCGTCGAGGCGTTGTGCGGCCACGCCATCGGCGCCCGCGACCGGCTCGCCCTGCGGCGTTCACTGGTGGTTGCCGGGGGCTGGTCGTTGATCGCCAGCCTTGGTTTTGCCGTGCTGTTTCTGCTTGGCGGGCACCTGTTCATCGAAATGCAGACCGACATCCGGAGCGTGCGCGAGACCGCGTACATCTACCTGCCGTACCTCGCCGTGCTGCCGCTGATTGCGGTGTGGAGCTATCTGCTCGACGGCTTGTTCATTGGTGCGACCCGTGCGCGGGAAATGCGCAACGGCATGTTGCTCACGGTTGCGCTGCTCGTGCCGTTCGCCTGGGCGTTGCAGGGTCTGGGCAATCACGGGCTGTGGCTATCTTTCCTGCTGTTCATGGTGCTGCGCAGCCTCACCCTCGGCGTACAGGGCTGGTGGCTCAAGCGCAACGATGGCTGGTTCAACGGCGGCGTTCACTGAGTCGGCGTGTGCTGGATGAAGCCGACCACCTGATCGAGCACCGGTGCCAGGCGCCGCAACGGCCGTGACAGACTCGCGACCAACGTGATGTGGCTGGGTCGCGCGTAATACAGATCCTGCGCCGGAACGCCGGCGGCGCGCAGCTTGTCGGCGAGACCGGCGGTGTTGCGCGTCGGGTTGACGAGGTCATCTTCACTGGCCGCAATCAGCAGCGAAGGCGGCGCACCGTGGCTGACATGGTTGATCGGCTGCGACTGCGGCGGTGAGTCCGGCCAGAAGAACACCGGGCGCACGGCCGGGTTCTTGATCGGCAGAAAATCATACGGCCCGGCCAGCCCGATCCAGCCGCGCAAGTCCTTGGGTGACAATCCGACCGCCGCCAGCCATTCGCCGTCCAGCGCGAGCATCGCCGCGTTGTAGGCACCAGAGCTATGGCCCATCAGATAGAGGTTTTGCGGATTGCCGGAAAACTCACCGATATGCGTTCGGGTCCATGCCACGGCACGTGCGCCGTCCTGCAGAAACGACGGATAACGCACCTGCGGATACAAGCGGTAATCGGCCACCACCGCAACGATGCCTCTGGACGCCAGCGCTTCGCCGACAAAACCGTAGTCATGCCGCGAGCCGCTGTTCCAGCTGCCACCGTAGAAAAACACCACCACCGGCGCATCCGGCAATGACGTGTGCGGCACATACACATCGAGCTTCTGCCGCGGATCGTCGCCATAAGCGATGTCCGCGGTTTTGCGGTAAGTGCTGTCCGGCGTCAGTGCATTGAGCACTTGCACCGGCGAACACGCGCCCAGCGCCAGCAGCCACAGACTGCCGAACAGTGCGCCAAGCCCTTGCTGGAATAAACCTGCCATCTGCGCCGAACCTCGTCTCAGGGCTGATCGCCGCGCCACTGGCGCCGCACATGGTCGAGCCGTTGTTGCTGGGTCAGCCCCACCGGCGGTGGCACCAGCACCGCACGCGGATGCAACAAGCGTAGCCACAACCAGCCATCGAGCACGCTGCGGTCGCTGAAGCCCAGGGCCAGGCCTTGCTGAACATGGGAGGCCATGGTGGCATATTCGGTTCCCAGTGACCGGCACCAGCGCCAGATATGCTGCTCGAGCAGGCAGGTCTGCAAGCGCTCGCGCTGGCGCCGGGTCAGGCTTTGTTCGATGTTCAGCGGCTCGACCGCCAGCCCCGGATTGCGCAACTGTTGCCAGCCCTGGCTGCCGATCGCCCGGTCGGCCCAGGTGCCACCGAACCAGCGCACCTGCCGGATCGGCCCAAGCCAACGGCTCAATTCGGCGGCATCACAGGCGTCGAAAAAATAGCTCGCTGTCTGCCGGTTGTAATAGCTGAGCAAGGCGCGATGGCTCAAGCCGAACGACACCGTCAACATGCGCTGCAAATGGCTGAGCAGTTGCTGCACCGGCGCCTCGCTGACGAGCAACAGCCCGCGCCAGGTGTTCGGGTCGCGGTGACACAATGCAGTCAGGGCCGGGCATTCGCTCAAATCGATCAACAGCGGCCCGTGGGCACTGACCGGTTCGAACTCGGTGCCATCGAACAGGCTGAAACGGCGCACTTCGCTGAACGCCTGGCGCAACACCGGCAAGGCCTGCGGTGCATCCAGGCGATCGAGCAACAGCCACTGCCCTTCGGGCTCGGCGCCCGTCATGTTGCGCCACTCTGTTCAAGCGCCGTGACCAGCCGACAGCTGCAAACCGCCTGCGCACAGTGACTGAAACTGCCGCCGCCGGGGATCAGGCACAGCAACAGCAATGGCTCAGCGGACATCAGCAGTTGCTGCAGCCCATGACTTTCCAGGCTGTCGGGCAACGGTGGCGGATCCGCGTCAAGCTCGACAGCGCTGGACGCTGGCTGCAGCACACCGCTGATCATCGGTTGATCCGGATCGCCCTCGAAGAAACTCACCACCACTTCGACGCCATCGTTCAGCGTCGCCATGGACGACTGCGCCAGCGAGGGTGCCAGTGGCAGCCAGCAGTGACTGGGCGCAGCGCCTTCGCCTTGATAGAGCCAGTCGAACTGCACCGCCACCGGGCGCTGATGATCAGGCTGCGGCTCATCGACTGTCACCACCCAGGCGCGTTGCAGGCTGTGCATGCGCAGGCGCGAGGTCGCGCTGGCGGCCGAGTTCGGCAACTGGACCGCGCCGAACACGCGATTGGTATAGGGCACGTCGAGGGACGGATCGGCGCAATGTTCGATGCGCGTCAGCAACCATTGGCGATTGCATTCGGCAAAGGGATGGCCGGCCAGGCGCAGCCAGTGTCCGCAGCGCAACGTTGACAGGTCACTGCAACCTTCGGCGTGCTGCACGGTTTGCAGACCTGACGGTCCTGGCTGCAATGCCTTGCACAATTGCCATTGGCGCAGCGCCGGTGAAACGCAGGTTTCGTCGTCTTCGCATTGATAGCGCGCCGCACCGGCCAGTGGCAGGTGCGCCGGATCATCGGTGAACACCAGGCAGTGCCGGTCGCGCGCGTGTTCGAAGTAATAGTGGATCTGCGCCTGCGCGCACAAACGCTGCAGCAGTTGCAGATCCGACTCGCGGTATTGCGTGCAGAACGTGCGCGCCGGGTAGTCGCCACGCAGATCGAAGCGGCGCTGGTGACCGACGATGCCATGCTCTCTGAGCACTTGTTCGAGGATCTGCGGTACTGAACGACCGCTGAAGATGCGCTGACTCAGGCGCAGCGCCAGACAGGCGAGTTTCGGCCCCAGCCGGACCCGGCTCAAGCGCAAGCCGGTGCCGTGCTCATGCTGGACAAGGCTTTGCAATTGCCCGTGCACGCCCTCCCCTGACGGCCCGAAACAGAGGAAAGCCGAACGGTGCAGCAGGCCGGCGAGGTCCAGGTGCGGATCGTCGATCAACACATCGATCTCGAATGCAAAGGCTTCGCTGAGGGCTTCGCTACCGGTAAAGGCCAGGACTTCGAAAGGGTCGGACAGGCCCGCTACATCGAGACGAAACGACGACTCGTTGACTGGATCGAACATGGGCGGATCTCTACAGGAGGGGCGGCCGGGGATTCTCGCCGAGAGCCATGGCCGAGTAGAGAGCTGAAGTACAACTTAGGAAATGACCTACGCGAAAAGCAGACCGGATGACTTTGCTGGCCTGGACCGGCAAGCATTTCGCGCAGATTTAGGGAGACATCCCACCGGATCATCCGAATTTTCCGCAGCTAGCGGGAAAGTTTCAGACAACCCGGCGTGATCGCCATCTGGCTTCAGGAAGACAGGTAGGAGGAGCGGGTCAGGCCCAGACGCAAGGCATCGAGAAATTGCGTGCGTTCGCTGGCGCTGATGCGTGCACTGGCGCACTTGTCGCGGTAGTGCGTCATCAGCTCTTCCGGCGACAGGTGCACGTAACGCAGCATGTCTTCGATGGTGTCGTGGGTCTCGATGCCGGCGTGGTAAACGCTGCCATCGGCGTTCTGGTAGATGTTCACCGAGTCGGTATCGCCGAACAGGTTGTGCATGTCGCCGAGGATTTCCTGGTAGGCGCCGACCAGGAACACGCCCAACAGGTAGTCTTCGCCTTCATTCAAGGCGTGCACCGGCAGACTGGTTTCAATGCTCTGCTCGTCGACGTACTGATTGATCTTGCCGTCGGAGTCGCAGGTCAGGTCCTGCAATACTGCGCGGCGCAGCGGCTCTTCGTCGAGACGGTGCAGCGGAATGATCGGCAGCACCTGATCGATCGCCCAGGTGTCCGGCAGGCTCTGGAATACCGAGAAGTTGCAAATGTACTTGTCGGCCAGTTTGTCGTTGAGCTCGTCGAGCACCTGACGGTGCGAACGCTGACGCGCTTTGAGCGAGTTGTGCAGGCGCCGGCACACGGCAAAGTAGCACTGCTCGGCGAGGGCTTTTTCCGCCAGGGTCAGCTTGCCGTCGGCGTACTGCGCAGCCACGTCGCTCATGTAGTGCGTGGCGCGCCAGTAGGTTTCGGTGACCATTTCGATGTCGGTCGGGCCGAGCAGGTCAACCAGCCACTGCACGGTTTCCGGCAGGCTTTCCTTGTTCTCGATCAGCGGGATTTCGTCGTTGTGTTTCTCGACGTCGGTCACCTGCACCACCAGCATGGCGTGGTGCGCGGTCAGCGAGCGGCCGCTCTCGGAGAAGATGTGCGGATGCGGCAGGCTCTGCGCGTCGCAGAATTCCTTGAGCATGCCAACCACGACACCGGCGTAATCATCCATGTCGTAGTTGATCGAACTGGCGTTGCGCGAATGAGTACCGTCGTAGTCGACACCCAGACCACCACCGACGTCGATGTGATCGACCGGCAGACCGAGGTTGCGCAATTCGCCGTAGTAACGGATCGCTTCCTTGAAACCGTGCTGGTAGTCAGCCAGGTTGGCGATCTGCGAACCCATGTGGAAGTGCAGCAGGCGAATGCCCTGATCCAGCCCGGCGCCACGGAAACGCTCGACCACCGACAGCAACTGAGCCGCCGAAAGACCGAACTTGGATTTCTCGCCACCGGTGTCCGCCCACTTCGAGGAGGCCAGTGACGACAGACGCACGCGCAAGCCAACCTGTGGCTTGACCTTGAGCGAGGCGGCCTCTTCGATCACCAGGCCGACTTCGGATTCTTTTTCGATGACGATGAATACGTTGTGGCCGAGCTTCTGGCCCATCAGCGCCAAGCGGATGAACTCACGGTCCTTGTAACCGTTGCAGACGATGGTGCCGCCCTTTGGCGCTAGCGCCAGCACGGCGAGCAGCTCAGGCTTGGAGCCGGCTTCCAGACCGATGGACACGTTCTGGGTGGCGATGATGTTCTCGATCACCGCTTCCTGCTGGTTGACCTTGATCGGGTACAGCGCGGTGTATTTGCTCTGGTATTCCAGGCGCTCGATGTTCGAATCGAAAGCGCCGGTCAACTGACGGACACGGTCTTGCAGGATATCGGGGAAACGCACCAGCAGCGGCAAGGACAAACCGCTCTTGCGCAGTTGGTCGACTTGCTCGAACAGGTCGATCGGCGAGCTGCTCGGGCCGTTCGGACGTACTTCGACGCGACCGGCTTCATTGATCGCGAAATACCCGGCCCCCCAATGGCGAATCCCGTAAACGCTGCGGCTGTCCGCAACTGTCCATTGGCTGCCATCGTCTTTACGTGTGCGTCGTACGGACATCGAAGTCCCCTATAAAGAAGTCAGAGTGCGTCGCCTGACGTTCAGGCCGGCGCAGTCTAAAGAATGAAAATGACGGTTCGTCAGTGCGGCGGTAGACCGCACTGACTGCGTGGAGTTTAGAAACCGGTCATGAACAGGCTCTGTGAAAACCATGGCGACGACGCCGGATCTGCAACGCTGCAAAGCCGGGTCAAGCCGCCGGAGGGTTTCACAGAGGCTGCTAGCCGCCGGACTTCTTCGCTTTGAAACCGTGCTTGATCAGTTCCGCCAGGAGTAGCTCGACGTGATCGCCCTGGATTTCGATGATGCCGTCTTTCAGCGCTCCGCCGGTGCCACAACGCTTTTTCAACGTCGTCGCCAAGTCTTTGAGCGCGTCTTCGGCCAGCGGCACGCCGGTGATGGTGGTCACCGTCTTGCCGCCACGCCCCTTGCTTTCGCGACGCACGCGAGCAATGCCGTCACCGGCCGGGATCACGGTTTGTTTGCAGATACAGGCGTCCACCGGCTTACTGCATTCCGGACAGTGACGACCTGCGTCGGTAGAAAATACCAGGCCGCCCAGGGCGGCGAAGGATGCGGCTTTTTTGGCCACCGGCAATCCTCTCGGGAGGACAAAGACTGATCACGACCTTGGGCAAGGTCAGCGACCGCGAAGCCCCACTCAGGCAGGGGCAGCGCTACTGCAGCGAACGTTTATGCAAAACGCCTCGGTGCAGCTTGAAAAGGTCGCGCAGTGTAACGGCAAAAATCGCGATTGCTAAGTGCCAATCGGCGCCAATTCATGTGTTCTTTGCGACGTCGCTTTGCTGCGCCTTGAGATAGCGCTTCAGCGCTGCCAAAGAGTCCGGGCAATAAGGCTTCTGCTCGATTTCCTGCATGACCTGCTCGACGGGGATAAAGCGTGCTTCGAGGACTTCTTCCGGCTGCAGTTTCAGCGGACCGTCCCATACAGCAGAAAACGCCGAGCACCAGAGCCGGTTGCCGGTGTCTTCGAAGTAGAAATGGTCGTGAGCGGTGAGTTCGACGCCACTCACACCCAGTTCCTCCTCCAGTTCACGGGCCGCCGACTCGGCATAGGTTTCGTCCGCCTGGACCATCCCGCCCGCAGCGACGTCCCAATAACCGGGATAAATCGCCTTGCTCAACGTGCGCTGGTGCACGCACAGCTCACCGGCGGAATTGAACAGCATGATGTAGGTGCCTCGGCCGATCAGCCCACGCTCGCGCAGGTCGGAGCGCACCAGGGCGCCGAGCAGGTTGTCGTGCTCGTCGACCCAGGCGATCTGTTCAGCATCGGAGGCGGCGCGATGGGCTGCCTCCCTGGCGTTGTGGCTCATTGATCAGCCCTGATTGAGCAGTTGACGCAAATCGATCACCGCGGCGTTGGCCCGGGAAATATAGTTGGCCATCACCAGCGAGTGGTTGGCCAGCACGCCGAAGCCGCTGCCATTGAGAATCATAGGACTCCATACCGGTTCCTGCGAGGCTTCCAGCTCGCGGATGATCTGACGCACGCTGACCGTTGCGTTCTTCTTCGCCAGCACATCGGCAAAATCGACTTCGATCGCGCGCAGCAAGTGCGACAGCGCCCAGGCCTGACCGCGTGCTTCGTAGAACACGTTATCGATCTGCATCCACGGGGTCTCGACGACTTCCTCGTCAACCTGCGGTACTTCGCCGACGGCGGGCACTTCGGTTTTCAGCGCGGTATTGAGTTTGACCCGGCCAACACTGGCGGACAGCCGTTGCGACAGCGAACCGAGACGTGTGCCGACATCGCCGAGCCAGTTGTTGAGGTTGTCGGCACGCGCGTAGAACAATGCGTTTTTCTGGTTCGGGTCGGAGAGACGCGACTGGTAGCGGCTCAGGGAATTGATGCCTTCCTGGTATTCCGACTCGCTGGACGGCAGCACCCAGCTTTTATTGTCGAAGTTGAAGCGCGGCTCGGCCTTGGCCAGATCGGCGTCTTCGGCCGACTGCGATTGCGAACGGGCGAAATCCTTGCGCAGGGCCCGGGTCAGGTCACGCACCTGCACCAGCACGCCGTATTCCCAGCTTGGCGTGTTGTCCATCCACAGGCCAGGCGGGAAGCGATCGTTGGAAATGTAGCCGCCCGGCTTGTCGAGCAAGGTGCCGGCGACGGTCTTCAGGGTTTCCACCGTGGTGTAGCCGACAACCATTTGCTTGCCTTCTTTCTCGGCCGCGACCTGGGCGTTTTGCGCCACCGGAAACAGCGCCGGCTCCTGGCTCCAGTACCAGCCCAGGCCAATGGTCACCAGCAGATAAAGGCCGACCAGTGTGGCCAGTGCGCGGCTGAACAACAGCCCGCCGACGTAGCTGCGGGTGGCCGACTTGGGCTCGGCGGCACGTTCAGGCGCACTGCCCGCGCGGTTTTTCCAGTCCAGCATGGCGATATCCTTTCAATCACTTGGGTTCAACGGTTCGACCACAACCATACAACAACGTGCCTTGGCGGGGCACTGGCCGGTTGCGATAAGCCGCAAATGATGCGGGCAAGTGACGCTTGCCCTCGCCCTAGGGGAATCCCTGAGTCCATAGCTCGCACTTGTAAGACCCGCAAGGCGAGCACCACCGCCGCAAAGCGCTCTGGGCCAACATCCGCGACGCGCGCGCACAGCGCAGCATGCGCCCGGCAGGCCGGGCACGAAACCAGCCAGTCAGAAACTGAATGGTGTCGCACATCAGATTATTGACGTACGACACTCGTCTAAGGGAAAAGAGGTGCTAGCATAGAGCCACCAGTCGATCTCAGCATGCAGCCTAACTAGTAGTCAGGATATGACCGAGCCAGAAGACCCCAGCCGTGAGCGTCTCAAGCACCACTTTGCCCAGCGGGTAATTCATCAGGCGCGGCAGATTCTTGAGATTTGGCAGCGCCTGCAGCGCAGCGAATGGTCAACCGTCGACCTCGCTGAACTGAGCGAGGCCAACCTGCGCCTGCTGCGTTTCGCCGAGCGCTTCGAACAGCCTGAGCACACGCAACTGGCGCGGCATATCAGCCAGTCGCTGGAAGCGGTGGACGCCAATCGCGGCCGCCTCAGCAGCGGGCTGATCACCGACCTCAATCGCTTGATGCAGCGTTTGTCGCGCACCGGTCTGCGCCACGGCGATCAGCTTGAGCAGACCTTTCTGCCGCCGCTGCGCAAACCGATTTACGTGCTGCTGCAGGATCACGACCGCGCTGAACGGCTGGCCAAACAACTGGAATTCTTCGGTCTGAGCGCGCAGGCGCTGGACAGCGTGTCGGCGTTTCGCTCATCGATGGTCGAGCGCCTGCCGGCGGCAATCGTCATGGACGTGGACTTCAGCGGCCCCGGTGTCGGCCTCAAGCTTGCGGCTGAAGCCCAGGTCGGTCTCGACGAGCCGTTGCCGCTGCTGTTTTTCAGCCTGCATGAAACCGACACCCCGACCCGCCTCGCCGCGGTGCGCGCCGGCGGCCAGGAATTTCTCACCGGCACCCTCGAAGCATCGAGCCTGCTGGAGAAAATCGAAGTGCTGACCTGCGTCGCGCAATACGAGCCCTATAAAGTGCTGATCATCGACGATTCGCGCGCCCAGGCGCTGCACACCGAGCGCCTGCTCAACAGCGCCGGGATCGTCACCCGCACGTTGATCGAGCCGATCCAGGCGATGGCCGAACTGGCGGATTTCCAGCCCGATCTGATCATCCTCGACATGTACATGCCGGCCTGCACCGGCACCGAACTGGCCAAGGTGATTCGCCACAATGACCGTTACGTCAGCGTGCCGATCATTTATCTGTCGGCCGAGGACGATCTGGACAAGCAGCTCGACGCCATGAGCGAGGGCGGCGATGACTTCCTGACCAAACCGATCAAGCCGCGCCACCTGATTACCACGGTGCGCAACCGTGCCGCCCGTGCGCGCAATCTGAAAGCACGAATGGTGCGCGACAGCCTCACCGGCCTGTACAACCACACCCACATCCTGCAGTTGCTTGAGGACTGCTCGTTCCGCGCCCGCCGCGAGAACAAGCCGCTGAGTTTTGCCATGCTGGACATCGACCACTTCAAACGGGTCAACGACAGCCATGGTCACCCGATGGGCGACCGGGTGATAAAAAGCCTGGCGCTGTTTCTCAAGCAGCGCTTGCGCAAGACCGATTTCATCGGCCGTTACGGCGGCGAAGAGTTCGCCATCGTCATGCCGGACACCGACATTGAAGCGGCGCATAACGTGCTCGACGAGATCCGCCAGCGCTTCGCCGAAATCCACTATCCGGCGCAGCCGCAGGACTTGTGGTGCACCTTCAGCGCCGGCGTAGTGGAAATGCACGACGACTGCGACAGCCTGATGATGGCCAGTCAGGCCGACGAAGCGCTGTACCGTGCCAAGGGTGCCGGACGCAATCGGGTGCAGACCGCGCGGCACTCAAAGCAAAGTGCCACTTTTTCATCGGAATCCACTGATTCGGTCATAACCCTGTAACAGAACCGCAATAAATTCAGGCGCTTACCATTTCTGCCGTTGGTAGCCGTCATGCGCCTGAAGTTGCTCACCAATCTCAATACGCTGCTGCTGGTCGCTGTGTGCCTGGCACTCGGCGCCACGCTGTGGTGGTCGCAAAAAGCCCTGGAGCGCCCCTATCTGCTGATGGAGCGCTATCTGGGCCTGTCCCAGCAATTCCAGAACGAGGTCGCGCGCAACGTCGAGGATTACCTCGCCAGCGGCGACGCCTTGCGTCTGAGCGGTGCCGGCCAGGCCATCGACGACTTGCAAACCCAACTCGCTGAACTACCGCCGACTTTGGCTGAATCACTGCGCCCGAGCCTGTCCGGGCTGGCCGAGTTCAGCAAGACCGACCTGCTCGCCGCCGGCAAACTGGCCGGTGATCCGCAGGCTTTGCTGCTGCAAGCCGAGCGCGAATTGAGCGCCAGCCTCGAACAACTCAGCACGTACGCCAACGGCAACGCGAGCTATCTGACGCCGCTGCTGGTGGCGTCGCAGCATCTGGGCAAGCTTTCGCTGGCACGGGACAAACTGGTCAGCAGCGGACGCAGCGAACTGGCCGCCGATGTCGAGCGCGAAGTCAGCAACATCCGCGCCCAGGCGCAAGCCATCGATGCCCTGCCCTTGCTCGGTGTGGTCAGCCAAAGCGCCTCGGGCAGCGACGACTTCGCCGCCATGATGGGTATCGAGAACAGCGAAAAAACCGTCGCCGAAGACGCTGGCGTCGGCCTCAAACGCGAACTCAACAGCTTGCTCGGTCGTTATCCGGCGGAGCTTGAGCGCACCCGCGAACAGATTCAGAAACGCACGGACTTAAGTGTCGCGACCCATCAGAAAATTGCGGCGGTGCAACAAGCCATCGCGGCTCTGGAACCGGCCGTACGCGCCCAGCACGGCCAGATCCAGGGCGAAGTGCGCTTGATGCAAGGGGTGATGATCGGTCTGATTCTGCTCATCGCACTGCTGATCGATACCTTGCAGCGCCGTCTGGCGCGCACCTTGACCAATCTCGCCCCGGCGCTGTCGACCTGGGCTGAGGGCGATTTCAGCAGTGACATCCGCTTGGGCAAGACCAACCGCGAACTGCACGACATCGAAGCCTCGCTCAACCGCTTGCGTGCCTATCTGGTGGATCTGGTCGGGACCATTCGCGGCAATGCCGAGCAAGTCGCCGGCAGCAGCCGCACCTTGGCCGAATTGAGCAATGACCTGCACAGCGGCGCTGAGCATCAGGCCAGCGACACCGCGCTGATCCGTGATTCGCTGGGCGAACTGGAGGCGACCATTCAACAGGTCGCCGGCGATGCGCAGCAGGCAGCGGACGCCAGTCGCCACGCGGGCCTTGCCGTTGAGCATGGTCAGACGGTGATCGGCCAGAGCCTGACCGGTCTGCATGCGTTGGTCGGTGAGGTACAGGGCAACGCGCAGATGATCGAGCACCTGGCCGAAGAGTCAGCCACCATCGGCGGCGTGCTGACGGTGATCCGCTCGATTGCCGACCAGACCAACCTGCTCGCCCTGAATGCGGCGATTGAAGCGGCGCGCGCCGGGGAAATGGGTCGCGGCTTTGCCGTGGTGGCCGAAGAAGTGCGCTCGCTGGCGCAACGCACCGCCGGCGCGACCGCCGAGATCCAGACGCTGATCGCCGGCCTGCAAACCGCCGCCCGGCAATCGGTTGAAGGCATGCGTGCGCAGGTCGAACACGCCGAAGCCACGGCCAATCAGGCGCAAGCGGCGGACGGCGCGCTGGACAAGATTGTCGGGGCAATCCAGACCATTTCCGACACCGCGATCCGCATCGCCGACGTGACCGCGCAGCAGAGCGGTGCCGTCAGCGAAATCCGCGATCACAGTGAGCGGATTCATCAACTGGGTGGGGATAATCTGCTGCGTATCGGTCGCGGACGCGAACAAGGCGAGAACTTGCTGGTATTGGGCGGACAACTGCATACCGCCGTTCAGGCCTTTCGCGTCTGACAGACCGCTATCGCGAGCAGGCTCGCTCCCACAATAGAAACCCACCCCCTGTGGGAGCGAGCCTGCTCGCGATGGCGTCAGCCCAGGCGCCACAAATGACCGGATCAGAGCACTTGGTCACATACTTCGCGCAAACATCGGCCATCGTGCTGGCTATTGCATGGAACTGGACAGTCACAAAGGCTTTGCGGCATAGTCGCCGGGTTCTGACGATTGCTCATTCATGACAAGGACTCCGCAGATGGCGACCCTACTGGTGCTGCACGGCCCCAACCTGAACCTGCTCGGCACCCGCGAACCCGGCACCTACGGTTCGACGACACTGGCGCAGATCAACCAGGATCTGGAGCGCCGCGCCCGTGACGCCGGTCACCATCTGTTGCATCTGCAAAGCAACGCCGAGTACGAACTGATCGAGCGCATCCACGCCGCCCGCGGCGAAGGTGTCGACTTCATTTTGATCAATCCGGCGGCTTTTACGCACACAAGTGTCGCATTACGTGACGCGCTGCTGGGAGTGAGCATCCCATTCATCGAAGTGCATTTGTCCAACGTGCACAAACGCGAACCTTTCCGCCATCACTCCTACTTCTCCGACGTAGCGGTGGGAGTGATCTGCGGCCTTGGCGCCAGCGGTTACCGACTGGCCCTGGAGGCCGCGCTAGAACAGCTTGAAACACAGGCAACGACTTGAACAACAAGCGTTAAACGCCCCTGACCGACCCTTGGGAGTTGATGATTCATGGATATCCGTAAAGTTAAGAAACTGATCGAATTGCTGGAAGAGTCCGGCATCGACGAGCTCGAGATCAAGGAAGGCGAAGAGTCCGTACGCATCAGCCGTCACAGCAAGACTCCGGCTCAGCAATACTACGCGCCGGCCCCGATGCAGGCTCCGGCCGCTGCACCTGCCGCCGCTCCAGTCGCTGCTGCCGCACCGGTTGCCGCTGCTGCCCCGGCGTTGAACGGCACCGTTGCCCGTTCGCCGATGGTCGGCACCTTCTATCGCAAGTCTTCGCCAGCCTCGCCAGCCTTCGTTGAAGTCGGCCAGACCGTGAAGAAAGGCGACACCCTGTGCATCGTCGAAGCCATGAAGATGATGAACCACATCGAAGCTGAAACCAGCGGTGTGATCGAGTCCATCCTCGTCGAAGACGGCCAGCCGGTTGAGTACGACCAACCGCTGTTCACCATCGTTTGAACTGCGGAGAGCCTTTGATGACTGCGAAGTTGGAAAAAGTTCTGATCGCGAACCGCGGTGAGATCGCCCTGCGGATTCTGCGTGCCTGCAAAGAGATGGGCATCAAGACCGTCGCCGTTTACTCCAAGGCCGACAAAGAGCTGATGCACCTGGGTCTGGCAGACGAATCCGTCTGCATCGGCCCGGCGTCTGCCTCTCAGTCTTACCTGCACATCCCGGCCATCATCGCCGCCGCTGAAGTGACTGGCGCTACCGCCATCCACCCAGGCTACGGTTTCCTCGCGGAAAACGCCGATTTTGCCGAGCAGGTCGAGAACTCCGGCTTCGCCTTCATCGGCCCGAAAGCCGAAACCATTCGCCTGATGGGTGACAAGGTCTCGGCCAAGCACGCGATGATCGAGGCAGGCGTTCCTACCGTTCCAGGTTCCGACGGCCCGTTGCCGGAAGACGAAGAAACGGCGCTGCGCATCGGCCGCGAAGTCGGCTACCCGGTGATCATCAAGGCCGCTGGCGGCGGCGGTGGTCGCGGCATGCGTGTCGTGCACAAGGAAGAAGACCTGATCGCCTTCGCCAAACTGACCCGCACCGAAGCAGGCGCGGCGTTCGGCAACCCGATGGTCTATCTGGAAAAATTCCTCACCAACCCACGCCACGTCGAAGTGCAAGTGCTGTCCGACGGCCAGGGCCACGCCATTCATCTGGGTGACCGCGACTGCTCGCTGCAGCGTCGTCACCAGAAGGTTCTCGAAGAAGCGCCGGCACCGGGCATCGACGAGAAAGCGCGCCAGGAAGTACTGGCTCGCTGCGTCAAGGCGTGCATCGACATCGGCTACCGTGGCGCCGGTACTTTCGAGTTCCTCTACGAAAACGGTCGCTTCTACTTCATCGAAATGAACACCCGTGTTCAGGTGGAGCACCCGGTTTCGGAGATGGTCACCGGTATCGACATCGTCAAGGAGATGCTCAGCATCGCCGCTGGCAACAAGTTGTCGTTCACTCAGGATGACGTGGTGATCCGCGGTCACTCGCTGGAGTGCCGGATCAACGCCGAAGACCCGAAAACCTTCATGCCGAGCCCGGGCACGGTCAAGCATTTCCACGCACCAGGCGGCAACGGCGTTCGCGTCGATTCGCACCTGTACAGCGGTTATGCCGTGCCACCGAACTACGACTCGCTGATCGGCAAGCTGATCACTTACGGCGCGACCCGCGACGAAGCCATGGCGCGCATGCGCAATGCCCTGGACGAAATCGTGGTCGACGGGATCAAGACCAACATCCCGCTGCACCGTGATCTGGTCCGCGACGAAGGCTTCTGCAAAGGCGGTGTGAACATTCACTACCTTGAGCACAAGCTGGCCAAACAGTCGTAAGACTGCACCGGCGTGAAAAACCCGATCCTTGCGATCGGGTTTTTTTATGCCTGCAACAAACACATCAATTCATCAGTACCGTCGAAAAAGCCTGTTCCTCGACCATCGCCGCGGTGGCCCGACGGCCGCCCTGATCGACGACATTGCCCGAGCCATTCTCATACAACGGCTTGCTGCGCACCCGCTGCATAAAGCTCGTCGCACGCGTCGAGAGCGCGTCGTTGGCATACCGCGCCCGCTGCAAAACCGGCGTATACAACCGTTCAACCTGACTGGCGGAAGTCTTGAACACGCTCGACACGCCGTTCTGCAAATTCAACGACACGGCATAGTTATTACCCAGACAGGAAGAATACGACCAGTAATCCCAGGTCGGCCGCAGCCCTTGCTGGCGCAATACACTTCTGACCGGTCCACCGATATCGGTACCCGTCAACCAGTCGCCGCCGACCAGCGTGGCGCGAACATCCTTGGTCGAGCCGCCCAGGCGCTTCATCACGTCCCGAACGGTGCGTTCGATCAGCGCGCGGATGTTGTGATCGAAATGGATGACCGCACCCACCTTCGTCAACGGGTTGTACATCGAGGCGATGACACAGGTCTGCGCGTTCAGCGAAAACAGATAGTTGTCCTTCGATCCGGCAATGAACTTTGCCACCACCGCCTCCCCCTGCATTGCGCCCCGGTTGGGCACCGGCTCGACACGCCCGGGAAACGCGCTGCGCAGATGGTTCACATGGCCAAGATTGCGCACCTGATCATTGCCGCCCCGCAGCCCGACCCGGTCATGTGTCCACTTGCCGCTCGCGGTCAACCGGATCGGCCGCTGATAGAAGGCAGTGGGGCGACTGGCATCAATCAGGCTGAGCCCACCGAAATGCGGGTTTTCCCTGACCTGGAAATATCTGCCTTTGTTGCGGATGTAGTAGGTCGGCTGAGGCTGCGCAGCACTGGGCGGGCTGCGCCAAGTTCCGAAAAAGACGCCTTCTTCAGTGACCCGCTGCAAATGTCCGGGCGCCTTGCCGACCGCCTGCCCGGCGCTAAAACGCACTTCCCGAACCGCCGGCAGCGTTTCCTTGCGAATCGGCGTCAGGGCTTGAAAGCGTTCGGCCATCAAGGAGACCGGCCGCGTCGTGTGCTTCAGATTTCTGGCCGTGCCGGCGAGCAACTTGACCGAACTGCCGGCGCCAACCATGGCAAACAGCGCGCCCCAGGATGCCTCCAGCCAATGACCGAGCGCGCCATCGACATCACCCTCCAGGTGCGCCGCGACTGCCTGGCCGGCGCTGACCGCGATGAACACGATATCGAGCAGCAAGGAAAACGGCGGAAACACCATGCAAAACGGGGCTGCGCCAAACATCAGGCCCTTGACCACTTGTCGCTCGATCATTTCTCCACGGCTGGTGGTGATGTCCTCCACGTCGGTGACCGTGCGCTCGATGTAAGCGTTGAACTCATCGCGCGCGTCAATCAATCGCTGCGCTTCGTACAGCGTATCGACGCGCTGTTTCCTTGCCGCCATGGCATGCAATGAGCGCGACACAGTATTGCGCGCAACAACGGGGCTGCGCGCCATCAGATAGTCATGCAAGGTAGCGGCAACGTCGCCCTCCAGTGACAGATACGGACGCACCGTCAGACCGTCGGGCGCGTCCGGCGTGTACAGCCACCGGGACGGTTCGGGGTGGCAGCAGATAAAAACGTACACCCCGAGCACGACGTTATGGCGCACCGTAAGCCTGAACACGCCGTCACTCGTGGCAATGTCGGCGCCCGGCCAATGTGCTCCCGGCGCAGGCAGTTGACTCAACAGCGAAACCTGACGGACCAGCGCTGAATACACCGCGTCGCTTAATCGCGCCTGACTTCTGGCAATCCGCAAGTCACGATCCATTTTCGACAGCAGCACATTGCGGTAGCCGAACCGACGCGACGCGTAGATTTCATCGCGAGCGTCCAGATATTGGCCACGGATCTCTTTCGCGTACTGCTCACCGAGCCAGGCCCCACGCATGTACCGCGCCAGATCGGCACTGCGCACCTGACTCAAATCCTGACCGACTGATGAGCGCACGCCTCTTTTCGGATGTTCAATGCCAGCGTTGTCGTCGTAGCCGTAGATCGCCAGGTCGAGCAGACTCGCTGATGATTGCTTCCTGCGGTCGGCAACGCCGGGGCTGTAATCGATCAACACGGTCGCCGGGTCGACCGGCTCGAGCACATTCTTGCTGCGCATGTACGGCGCAATCGCGGCGGCAACGGTGCGCCTGGCGAAGTCGACGAAAACTTCGAAACCACCCAATAGCTCATTGAAGGCCTGCTGGTGTACGACCAATTCCTGATTCAGGCTGCTGATGCGCCGCCGAGCTTCCAGGCCAAGCGTCGTGTACCAGCGCAGCGCGTTGTCCTCCTCGACACGCTGCAGATTTTTTGCCAGGCCCATTTTTACCGCTGTTTCGACGCATTCGGCGAACGGCAATGGGTCACGACGGATGTCACTGGTCATTCCCCAGAGTGCCGGGCTGGCAGATACGGCTAACAGGTAATCCCGCGCCGCGCGGTCTGCAGTCGGCGAGAGTTGCTGCAACAAGTACTCGCGTCCGGATTCGTTCTGCGTCCAGCTCCAGACTTCCCCGGTCAATGCGGCCAGCGAACGCAGCCGCACCCACTCCTGGCCGTCCGGCTTGTTCGGCGCATACAACAAGAGGTCCTCTACCGTTTGCGCCGTTTCTTCGCGATAACACACCAGCAGGTCAGCGCATTGCATGCCATTGGGCAGTGTCAGCGCGGCGAATTGCAAAGTTGCTTTCGTGACGCCCGCCGCCCACGCCTGCTCGAGACGGGCATGGTCAGCCACCGTCATATGCCCCGCGCAACGTGCAATAAAAGCGCTTTGCTTGAGTCGCGCGGCAAACCAGTCGAATGCGGCTTGCTGTACGTCGTCGCGCTCATACTGGCTGGCCAGTTCTTGCAGGTAATCCGCCGGGTAGTCCTGCTCTGCCAGCATCCGGGCAACAAATGTCGGCTCCAGTGGCTGATTACGTTTCGCAGGGCCGCTGGTAACTTCCAGCACCGTAGCGAAATCCTCCCCGATCGGCCCGGCCGCGAGCAATTCGCTCAGGCTGCGGCTTTGCGTCGGCTCGCCAACGGCCGAGCGCCATTTCAAGCGCACATCGATGCGGTCCGGCTCCACTTCGATGTCGAGTTTGCGCAGGATGTCATCGATCGCTTGTTGACGGGCATACGCGCGCAGCGATCCATAGCCGTCCAGCAGGTGATCAAGCGCGGCCTGCGCCATTGACGTCTGTTGCTGATGCTGGCGCAACCTGGCACGGTCCGGTTCGTTCAGCACTCGCAGCCAATGCGGCAATTGTGCGAATGAATGCGCTTGAAGCATTTTCTTTTCCGCACCGGTTGCCAGTGAGGTCAACCGGTACCGGCGAGTGCTTCGGCGGTGAATCCTGTCGATTTGCCTGCGCAAGCGATCCAGTGTCAGCGCCGCGAGCCGGTCTGCCTGGAACAGCGCGTCGATGTCGTCGATAAAACGCTGCAGCTTGCGCAACACCAAGCGATCGAACCCCGCCTCAAGCTCCTTGGTTTGCCAGTGTTCGCGCAGGTAGTTCTTGTACTGAACAAGGAAATGCGCGGCTACGCTATCCACTGTCTGGATGACCGCCTGACGATGGCTGGCGGCCAACCCGCGGTCGGCGCCGCCTGGCCAGCGGTACGGCGAATCGCGGATCGCCAGGTACATCAGCGGTTTGCCATCGATGATTTTTTGCAGAATCGCGTCGAGCAGGGCTTGCACAAACCCCGGATCGATATTGCCATCAGGGTAATGACTGCGCAGTTCGGTCAATGCGAAATCTTCCATGGCCTCCAGCAAGCTCATCTGGCTGCTCAGACGCTTGTCGAGCAGCACCTGCCAGCGCGTGATCCGCAGCAGAATCTCCTGCACCGTCCCGGTGGACGCAGCGGCGCTTGCCGTTTCTTCTACAATCCCTTGTTGACTCGCCATATCCCAGCCCGTCGTTGCGTAGAAATGAGCCTCTACTGTATTTGCCGACAAACGCGTCAAGGCGATACACGGGTATATCGTGCCGGCCAATGTGTAACAGCAAAGCGGCTTGTCCACTTTGCCGGCGACCTGGCGTAAACTGCGCGCTTTTGCAGCTTCGGGCTGCTCCACAGATTTTCGAAGGTATCCGCCATGCCCTGGCTGCAAGTCCGTCTCGCCATCACCCCGGAACAAGCCGAAACCTACGAGGACGCATTCCTCGAAGTCGGCGCCGTGTCGGTGACTTTCATGGACGCCGAAGATCAGCCGATCTTCGAGCCGGAACTCAACACCACCCCGCTGTGGTCGCACACCCACCTGCTGGCACTGTTCGAGGGCGGTACTGAACCGGCGCCGGTTCTGGCTCATCTGGAGCTGTTGACCGGCAGCCCGTTGCCCGAGCACCACAGTGAAGTGATCGAAGATCAGGACTGGGAACGCAGCTGGATGGACGGTTTTCAGCCGATGCGTTTCGGCCAGCGCCTGTGGATCGTGCCGAGTTGGCACGCCGCACCCGAGCCTGACGCGGTCAACCTGCTGCTGGACCCGGGCCTGGCCTTCGGCACCGGCACGCACCCGACCACCGCGCTGTGCCTGGAATGGCTCGACGGCCAGGATTTGAAAGACTGCAACGTGCTCGACTTCGGCTGCGGCTCGGGGATTCTGGCGATCGCGGCGTTATTGCTGGGCGCGAAACAAGCGGTCGGTACCGACATCGACGTGCAGGCGCTGGAAGCGTCGCGCGACAATGCCGGGCGCAACAATATAGCCGACGAACTGTTCCCGCTGTATCTGCCGCAAGATCTGCCGCAGGTCAAAGCCGATGTGCTGGTCGCCAACATTCTCGCCGGCCCGCTGGTTTCCCTGGCGCCGCAACTGTCCGGGCTGGTCAAGCCTGGTGGGCGTCTGGCGCTCTCGGGCATCCTCGCCGAACAAGGTGACGAAGTCGCCGCCGCTTATGCACAGGACTTCGACCTCGACCCGATTGCCAATCGCGACGGCTGGGTGCGCATCACTGGCCGTCGGCGCTAATATGAGCGCCTGCATAAACCGGATCGCCGCATGACCGACAGCTTCGTCACTCAGTGCCCGCATTGCCAAACCAGCTTCCGCGTCAGCCATGCTCAATTGAGCGTGGCCCGCGGGGTGGTTCGCTGCGGCTCCTGCCTGCAAGTGTTCAATGCCGCCAAGCAGCTACTTGAACAACACGCTGGCAAGGATGCGCTGACGCCCGTCGCGCCGCCGCTGGCTGAAGCGCCATCGCCGTCTATCAATGAAGCACCAGCGCCGCGCGCGATCAGCCAGAAGCAATGGAACGCCTCGGAGCTGGATCTCGACAGTCTCGATCTGGATCAGGAACTGGCCCGCCTCGAGCAACGCGAAATCCAGCCAGCTACCGAGCTGGGGCGTCCGCGCGAAGACGCCCTGAGTGCGCGCCGCGACAACCCCGAACCGGATGACGCGGCATGGCCCGGCAGCCTGTTCAGCGAACCTGCCGATGAGCGCACACCGCTGTCGGAAGTCGAGCCGGACATCGAAACCCTCGAACCCGAACGCACCGAACCCTCGTTGTCGCTCGAACCGGTGGATCTCGATGACGAGCCGCGCATTCCGCAGCTGCGCCTGCACGACCCGATCGACCCGAATGCCCGCCGTGAACGGCTGTCAGCCAGCGACGACAGCGATGATGACGATTTGCCGTCGATCGCGCCGCTGCGCAAAAAACGCGAGCGCGCAGAACCCGGCGTACGTGCCGAAGTCCTGCAAGACCTGACCGACGACCCGCTGCAACTCGACTGGCAGAAACGCCGTTCGCCCTGGGGCCGCCGTCTGCTCTGGCTGCTGCTGGTGCTGATCGCGGCAGGCGGTCTGGCAGCACAATACATTGCCTATCACTTCGAAGAACTGGCACGACAGGATCAATACCGCCCGTGGTTTCAGCAGATCTGCCCGCAGATCGGCTGCACGGTGCCGTCCAAGGTCGATATCGCCAGAATCAAGAGCAGCAATCTGGTGGTGCGCAGCCATCCAGAGTTCAATGGTGCGCTGGTGGTCGATGCGATCATCTACAACCGGGCGACGTTTTCCCAGCCGTTTCCGCTGCTGGAGCTGCGCTTTGCCGACCTCAACGGCCATCTGATCGCCAGTCGTCGCTTCAAACCCGGCGAATACCTCAAGGGCGATCTTGAAGGTCTGCCGGAGATGCCGCCGCAGACGCCGATCCACATCGCACTGGACATCCTCGATCCAGGCCCTAAAGCGGTGAATTACAGCCTGAGTTTCCACTCGCCCGAGTGAGGCCCGCGGGGCTTGTGCATTGACGGCGGTTTTCTGACTTCGCCGCGCTCGACCAAACCAGCGGCGATAACAAAATTACTGCTCAGATTTTGTTCAATTCAGCCTTTAACCAGTCATCGAGAGCGGGTATCATGCCAACCCTTTTTCGAACTCTCATGATCCGGCCCCACCTCAGGGAAGTCCTATGTCGGCGGTACGCATCGGCCCATACACATTACAGAACGGCTTGATTCTCGCCCCGATGGCGGGGGTTACCGATCAGCCCTTTCGTCAGCTGTGCAAGCGTCTGGGCGCAGGGCTTGTAGTCTCGGAAATGGTCACCAGTGACATGAGCCTGTGGAACACCCGCAAGTCGCGCATGCGCATGATCCACGAAGGCGATCCCGAGCCACGCTCGGTGCAGATTGCCGGTGGTGATGCGCAGATGCTGGCGGATGCGGCCCGGGCCAACGTAGAACTGGGTGCGCAGATTATCGATATCAACATGGGCTGCCCGGCGAAGAAGGTCTGCAACAAGGCCGCCGGCTCCGCGTTGCTGAAAGACGAAGCACTGGTGACCGAGATCCTGCAGGCCGTGGTGGCTGCGGTGGATGTGCCGGTCACCCTGAAGATCCGCACCGGCTGGGATCGCGAGAACAAGAACGGCCTGACCGTGGCGAAAATCGCCGAACAGGCCGGGATCACTGCGCTGGCCGTGCATGGCCGCACGCGCGCTGATCTGTACACCGGGGAAGCCGAATACGACACGATTGCCGCGATCAAGCAGGCGGTGTCGATTCCGGTCTTTGCCAATGGCGATATCGATTCGCCAGAGAAGGCCCGTTACGTGCTTGATGCCACCGGTGCCGATGGCCTGTTGGTGGGGCGCGCCGCTCAAGGGCGGCCATGGATTTTTCGCGAGATCGATCATTTCCTGCGCACCGGCGAGAAAATGCCGGCACCGGAACTGAACGAAGTGGAACGCATTCTGCTGGAACATCTGGCCGCCCTTCACGCTTTCTATGGGGATGTGATGGGCGTGCGCATTGCGCGCAAGCATGTGGGCTGGTATCTCGCAACCTTGCCGGGCGCCAGGGAGTTTCGCGCCCGTTTCAATCGTTTGGATGGTACGGAAACACAATGCGCCAACGTTCGGGAGTTCTTCGCCGAGCGTTACAAGAGCCTGACAGGGGACGAAGAAGGGGTGGCCGCATGACGATGATGACCGAGACTTTAGTGAGTGGAACAACACCCGTGAGCGACAACGTGAATTTGAAACAGCACCTCAACACGCCGAGCGAAGAAGGCCAGACCCTTCGCGGGAGTGTCGAGAAGGCGCTGCACAATTATTTCGCCCACCTTGAGGGCGCGTCCGTCACGGATGTGTACAACCTGGTGCTCTCCGAAGTCGAGGCTCCCCTGCTCGAAAGCGTGATGAACTACGTCAAGGGCAACCAGACCAAGGCCAGTGAGCTGCTGGGACTCAACCGCGGCACGCTGCGCAAGAAACTCAAGCAGTACGATCTGCTGTAAGCATTCAATCAAACCAGAAAGGCGCCCGCGTAAAAAACGGTCGCCTTTTTTGCTGACTTCCTTTGCTTTTGATGGAAATTGAGATGACCGACCAGACTACCCGCCTGCCGATCCGCCGCGCCTTGATCAGCGTCTCCGACAAGACCGGGATCCTCGAATTCGCCAAGGAGCTGGAAGCTCTCGGCGTCGAGATCCTCTCCACCGGCGGAACGTTCAAGCTGCTGCGCGACAACGGTGTTGCCGCAGTGGAAGTCGCGGATTACACCGGTTTCGCCGAAATGATGGACGGCCGGGTGAAAACCCTGCACCCGAAAATCCACGGCGGCATCCTCGGTCGTCGCGGGATCGACGACGCAATCATGAGCGAGCACGGCATCCAGCCGATCGATCTGGTCGCGGTCAACCTGTATCCGTTCGAAGCCACCATCAACAAGCCAGGCTGCGACCTGCCGACCGCGATCGAGAACATCGATATCGGCGGCCCGACCATGGTCCGTTCGGCAGCGAAAAACCATAAAGACGTGGCGATCGTGGTAAATGCCAGCGACTACGCCAACGTGCTCGAAAGCCTGAAAGCCGGCGGCCTGACCTACGCGCAGCGTTTCGACCTGATGCTCAAGGCCTTCGAACACACCGCCGCCTACGACGGCATGATCGCCAACTACATGGGCACCGTGAATCAGGCGGCTGAAACCCTGAGCACCGAAGGGCGCAGCGAATTCCCGCGCACCTTCAACAACCAGTTCATCAAGGCCCAGGAAATGCGCTACGGCGAGAACCCGCACCAGAGCGCGGCGTTCTACGTTGAAGCCAAGCCTGCCGAAGTCGGCATCGCCACCGCGACCCAACTGCAGGGCAAAGAGCTGTCGTACAACAACGTGGCCGACACCGACGCCGCGCTGGAATGCGTGAAGAGCTTCGTCAAGCCAGCCTGCGTGATCGTCAAGCACGCCAACCCGTGTGGCGTTGCCGTGAGCCCGGACGCTGAAGGCGGTATCCGTCAGGCCTACGAGCTGGCCTACGCCACCGACACCGAATCGGCCTTCGGCGGGATCATCGCCTTCAACCGTGAACTGGATGCCGAGACCGCCAAGGCGATCGTCGAGCGTCAGTTCGTTGAAGTGATCATCGCCCCGAGCGTCAGCGAAGAAGCCCGTGCCATCGTCGCCGCCAAAGCCAACGTGCGCCTGCTGGCCTGCGGCGAGTGGTCGGCAGACCGCGCCGCCGCGTGGGACTACAAGCGCGTCAACGGCGGCCTGCTGGTACAGAGCCGCGATATCGGCATGATCAGCGCCGATGACCTGAAAGTCGTGACCAAACGTGCCCCGACCGAACAGGAAATCCACGACCTGATCTTCGCCTGGAAAGTCGCCAAGTACGTTAAATCCAACGCCATCGTCTACGCCAAGAACCGTCAGACCATCGGTGTCGGCGCCGGCCAGATGAGCCGCGTAAACTCGGCGCGTATCGCCGCGATCAAGGCTGAGCACGCCGGTTTGCAGGTGGCCGGTTCGGTGATGGCCTCGGACGCGTTCTTCCCGTTCCGCGACGGTCTCGATAACGCGGCCAAGGTCGGCATTACTGCGGTGATTCAGCCTGGCGGCTCGATGCGTGATGCTGAAGTGATTGCTGCTGCTGACGAAGCGGGCATTGCGATGGTGTTCACCGGCATGCGCCACTTCCGTCATTGAAGCAGCTGCAAGCTTCAAGTTGTAAGCTGCAAGAAAAAGCTGATCTGAGTCGCCTTTTCTTGCAGTTGCAGCCTCACTAATTCAGAGCCACATGCTGCGATCAGGCGCGATGCATACCCGCCTTTACTTGCAGCTTGTAGCTTGCAACTTCTCCGAAGGAGTCTTTCTTTGAATGTTTTGATCATTGGCAGCGGTGGCCGTGAACACGCTCTGGCCTGGAAAGTGGCTCAGGATCCGCGCGTGCAGAAGGTTTTCGTCGCGCCGGGCAACGCCGGTACGGCAATTGAAGCCAAGTGCGAGAACGTCGCCATCGACGTGCTGGCCCTTGAGCAACTGGCCGATTTCGCCGAGAAAAACGTTTCCCTGACCATCGTCGGCCCGGAAGTGCCGCTGGTCGCCGGCGTCGTCGATCTCTTCCGCGCCCGTGGCCTGGACTGCTTCGGCCCGACCGCCGGTGCTGCGCAGCTCGAAGGCTCGAAAGCGTTCACCAAGGATTTCCTCGCGCACCACAAGATTCCGACCGCCGATTACCAGAACTTCACCGAGATCGAGCCAGCCCTGGCTTATCTGCGCGAAAAAGGCGCGCCGATCGTAATCAAGGCCGACGGCCTGGCGGCCGGTAAAGGTGTAATCGTCGCCATGACGCTCGCTGAAGCCGAAGAGGCCGTGCGCGACATGCTCGCCGGCAATGCGTTCGGCGACGCCGGTTCGCGCGTAGTCATCGAGGAATTCCTCGACGGCGAAGAAGCCTCGTTCATCGTCATGGTCGACGGCAAGAATGTCCTGCCGATGGCCACCAGCCAAGACCACAAACGCGTCGGCGACGGCGACAGCGGCCCGAACACTGGCGGCATGGGTGCTTACTCCCCTGCCCCGGTGGTCACCGCCGACGTGCACCAGCGCGTGATGGATCAGGTGATCTGGCCGACCGTGCGTGGCATGGCCGATGAAGGCAACGTCTACACGGGGTTCCTCTATGCCGGTCTGATGATCGACAAGGCCGGCAACCCGAAAGTCATCGAGTTCAACTGCCGTTTCGGCGATCCGGAAACCCAACCGGTGATGCTGCGTCTGCAATCGAGCCTGGTGCTGCTGGTCGAAGCCGCACTGGCGCAAGCGCTGGACAAGGTTGAAGCGCAGTGGGATCCACGTCCGAGCGTCGGCGTCGTGCTGGCCGCTGGCGGCTACCCGGGCGACTACGCCAAGGGCGCGGCGATCAACGGTCTGGACGCGGCAGCGAAACTGGAAGGTAAAGTCTTCCACGCCGGTACCGCACTGCAAGACGGCGCCGTCGTCACCGCCGGCGGTCGCGTGCTCTGCGCCACTGCCATGGGTGCGACCGTGGGTGAAGCGCAGCAGCAGGCGTACAAGCTGGCAGCGGCCATCGACTGGGAAGGCTGCTTCTACCGCAAGGACATTGGCTATCGCGCCATTGCCCGTGAACGTGGCGAAACTCAGCAATAAGCTCAGGCCCACGCCCGGCGAAAGATGCCGTTCCTCGCCGGGCTGTTCTGCCGCCGCGCGTCGTTATATTCTGGCATCAACCTACGAAGGGATTTCGCCGTGCGCTGGCTCAGGATTGCCATAAGCTTCACCGTCACGCTGCTGACCTTGCTCTGCATGCTCCCGGCCCTGGCCGGACAAGGCAGTGGCTGGTCGGTATTGCTTGACGATCAGGGCAGTCTGCAACTGAGCGATATCCGCTCCGCTCGCTACACCAATCAATTTAGCCCTATCGATCTCGAGCGCCTCACCGCGTCCGCGCCCGATGGCGCCTTGTGGCTGCGTTTCAGGTTGGCGCCGGGCAAGCACGAACAAGTGCTGCGCATCTTTGCCCCCGACCTTTCACAGCTCAATCTGTATGTGCTCGACGGCGACAAGTTGGTCGAGCAACGCAACACCGGCACCGACCAGCCTCAAGCCGAGCGACCGCTGCCGAGCAGCGACTTCATGCTGCCGCTGCCGCAGAGCGATAAACCGCTCGATGTCTATCTGCGCATGGTCTCCGATCATCAATTGCGCCCGCACGTCACCCTGCAATCGGCGGTGATGAGCGCGGCCGATCACAATCAGACGCTGCTGTTCGGCCTGCTGTTCGGCTGTCTGGCCATGCTGCTGTTGCACAATCTGGTGCGCTACGCCTATTCGCGTTCGCGCAGCAGCCTGTGGCTGGCGGTCTGCGAGGGCCTGCTGGGCCTGAGTCTGTTGCTGCTGCTCAACCTCGCCGGGCCGTGGCTGCCGAACTGGCATGCGGTGCAGACGCCGGGCGCTTACCTGGCGCTGCTGCTGACCGCGCCGGCCGGGCTGATGTTCGCTTACCGCTACTTCGCCCCGCTCGGCCCGCACCCGCTGAACAAACTGTTGCTCGGCGACATCCTGTTCATCGTCACGTGCAGCCTGCTGCTGCTATTCGTCAACACCTTGCCGCTGAACATCATTACTTACGCCCTGGTGGCACTGGCCGGCCTGAGCATGTTGTTCGTCGGCTTCTACCATTGGCAAAAAGGCTACCGCCCGGCACGGCTGTTCGTTGCAGCGATGGTGGTGTTCAACATTGGCACGCTGATCATTCTGCCAGCGCTGCTGGGGCTGACGCTGGTGTCGCCGCAAGGCTTGATCATGACCCTGATGGTGTTCATCTGCATCAGCGGTCTGCTGATGAGCATCGCCTTGGGTGAGCGTCAGCGCAGCATCACCGAGAGCCGATTCAGCGTCAGTCGCGATCTGGCCGCGAGCAACGCCGAGATCAACGCCAAAGCCGAGTTCCTCGCCAAGATCAGCCATGAAATCCGTACGCCGATGAACGGCGTACTGGGCATGACCGAACTGCTGCTGGGCACGCCGCTGTCGGTCAAGCAGCGCGACTATGTGCAAACCATCCACAGCGCCGGCAATGAACTGCTGACGCTGATCAACGAGATTCTCGACATCTCCAAACTCGAGTCCGGGCAGATCGAACTGGACGATGTGCAATTCGACCTCAATGCCTTGATCGACGACTGCCTGAGCATCTATCGCGCCAAGGCCGAACAGCAGAACGTCGAGCTCATCAGCTTTATCCAGCCGCAAGTGCCGCGAGTGATCAGCGGCGACCCGACGCGTCTGCGCCAGACCCTGCTGAGCCTGCTGGAAAACGCGCTGAAGAAAACCGACGAAGGCGAAGTGCTGATCGTTGTCGCCCTTGACGAGCGCAGCAGCAAGCCGCGCCTGCGCATTGCCGTGCAGGACAGCGGTCAACCGATGGAACAGGAAGAACGCGAAGCGCTGATGCACGCCGAGCTGCACAGCAAGCATTTCCTGTCGGCCAATCGCCTGGGCGGCAATCTGGGTCTGGTCATCGCGCGGCAACTGATCCGCTTGATGCACGGCGAATTCGGCATCAAGAGCGGCGCCACGCAGGGCAGTACCTTGTGGCTGACGCTGCCGCTGGATCCCGATCGCCTCGAACACCCGACCTCGGACCTCGATAGCCCGCTGCAAGGCGCGCGGGTGCTGGTGGTCGACGACAATGACACCTGTCGTAAAGTGCTGGTGCAGCAGTGCAGCGCCTGGGGCTTGAATGTCAGTGCCGTGCCGTCGGGCAAGGAAGCGCTGGCCCTGCTACGGACCAAGGCGCACCTGCGCGATTATTTCGATGTGGTGCTGCTCGACCAGAACATGCCGGGCATGACCGGCATGCAGCTGGCGGCCAAGATCAAGGAAGACCCGAGCCTCAATCACGACATTCTGTTGATCATGCTCACTGGCATCAGCAATGCACCGAGCAAGATCATCGCGCGCAATTCGGGGATCAAACGCATCCTCGCCAAACCGGTGGCAGGCTACACCCTGAAAACCACCCTCGCCGATGAGCTCAACCAGCGCAACAAAGGCCAGACCGTGTTCCAGCCGCAAGTGCTCACTGCGGCCACGGCGGCAAAAGTACCCAGCGATTTCCGCATCCTCGTCGCTGAAGACAACACGATCTCGACCAAAGTGATTCGCGGCATGCTCGGCAAGCTCAACCTGCAGCCGGACACCGCCGCCAACGGCGAAGAAGCGCTGCAAGCGATGAAGGCGCAGCGTTATGACCTGGTGCTGATGGACTGCGAGATGCCGATCCTCGATGGTTTTTCGGCGACTCAGCAATTGCGCGCCTGGGAAGTCAGCAACCAACGCGTTCGCACGCCAATCGTCGCGTTGACTGCGCACATTCTCGCTGAACACAAGGAACGCGCGCGCCAGGCCGGTATGGACGGGCACATGTCCAAACCGGTGGAGTTGTCGCAGTTGCGCGAATTGATCGAACATTGGGTAGCCCAGCGCGACCAGCAAAACCGCACCTCGACGCAACCTTCGTAAGCCGACAGGCTTTGCGGTGCCTGATAGACTCCTTACGATTCCCCCGCCAGTGAGCCTGCATCATGCTTCACGTGTTGTTCAGCGTTTATCTGAAGATGCTGGTGCTTTACAGCCCGTTCTTCGTGTTGTCCTGCTTTATCAGCCTGACCCGCGGCTACTCGCGCAAGGAGCAACGGCGTCTGGCCTGGAAGGTCGCGGTGGCGACGCTGATCTCCAGCGTGTTGTTGTATCTGTTCGGGCGGGTGATCTTCGATGTGTTCGGCATCACCGTCGACGCGTTCCGCATCGGTGCCGGCAGCGTGCTGTTCATTTCCGCGCTGGGCATGGCGCAGGGCAAGCCGGCGGTGCAGGCCGACAACGTGCAGCAGGACGTCACCATCGTGCCGCTGACCATTCCGCTGACGGTCGGCCCGGGCACCATCGGTGCCTTGCTGGTCATGGGCGTCAGCCAGCCGCACTGGGACGACAAGCTCACCGCGATCATGAGCATTGCGCTGGCCAGCTTTACCGTGGGGGTGGTGCTGTACCTGTCGAACCGCATCGAACGGATTCTCGGCGATCAGGGCTTGCAGATCGTCAGTCGCCTGATGGGCCTGTTCGTTTGCGCACTGGCTGCGCAAATCATTTTTACCGGGATCAAAGGTTATCTGGTGCCTTGAACGATGCCCCCTCGGTGCAAACGGTCTGAATGAAAACGCCGCGAACGGCAACGTTCGCGGCGTTTTCATTGGCCAGGTGGATTAACCCTTCAGGGCAGCTGTTCGGCCATGGCTGCCAGACTGGCGATGGCATCACTGCCCCGCGCGGCCTCGAACGCCAGCAACCAATACTGCAGCGCGAACAGATACTGGCGACCCGAGATTCTGACAGCCAGCTCGAATGCGCTCTGCTCGCCGGCATTGCGGATGACCAGATTGCGACCATTGTCCGGATCGGCAAACACCAGGTCCCCATCGATCTTCGCCATCCATAGATGCCCGCACTCAGCCAGATCCAGCACCAACAGACCGGGTTCCTGCACCTGCGCACCGGACGGACGCTGTACATCGATGACAACGCAATCCAGACGCTGCCAGCTCTCGCCCGAGAGCCGATAACCCTCGGTGTTCCACCCCAGGCTCAGGATCAACGTGCGCACGCCGTCGACGAGTAACGGCTGCACCTCGGTCAGGTCATCGCTGACCTGCAGCGACATGACCGCCTCGTCACGCTGAGCGAAGCTGTCCGGCAACTCGACGTCGTCGGTCTCACCGACGCTGAAAATCCACTCCTCGACCGGGTCGAACAGCAGTGGCCTGGCTCCATCACGTGTTCCGAGAAGCGTTGCCCATTGACCATCTTCCCGTGCCGGCACATCGAACAGTCGGTCGAGCGCGGGCACGTAGTATCGGTCATCACGGCCAGTCTGTTCGACCGGCAGAAACGCGGCATGAGCGTGTCCGGCCAGTAACTGTTTCAATCGTTCGCACAGTTGCGCAGATGTCTGGCCAGGCACATTCGACCAACGACTTTCCGTGCCGACGATCCGTGCCGGCTGCCGATCGTGCAACAGCAACGTCACGCCCTCCCGGGTCTGCCCGAGCAAGCCATTGCCGTGCGGCAGCACTTCGCGAAACGCCCACGACGACCAGACCTGTTCCGCCTGTGGCAACGCCTGGCGGTGCTGCGCCACGCTGGCGCTGCCGAAGGCTGCGCGAATATCCTCGAAGGAGGCGAGTGTCTGCCGCCACAAGGTCCCCGCATCAGCATCCAGCAGCCAGACGGCCTGCCGGTCCGGAGTCAATCCCAATAACGTCAAATCGTGGTTACCCGGGGTTTGCGCCAGCACGAGCCGTTCGTCAATGCACCACGCGGCGAGAACGGATTGTCCTGTCTGGGCGCGCACACCGAAAATCGCAAACGCCGCACTGCTGTACTTGCGTGCCACGGCCGGCAACGCCGCCAGCCAGTCGGGTTGTTGTTGCAGCCAACGCTGGCTGAGACCGACAAACTGCAGGACATCCCTGTCAATCTCCGATAGCCAGTTATCGTCCCTGGCATCCAGGTCGACTTCAAACAGTCGACCATCCTCAAGCGTGGCGAGGTAACGCTCGCCGACACGGCTGACGTCGATCACGTCCTTCACCAGTGTTTGCTGCATGAATACATCGTCACGCCGTTCGATACCATGGCTGAGCACCCGGCTTCGCTTGCTGTAGAACAGCAGCGCCGAACCCGGCTCGGCAGATCGAGGCATCAGCATTACGCTATCCGGATCACTGTCGACTTCCACCCCCACGTACCGACCGTCCTGCGCACCGATCCAGGCACGCTCCAGCAGTCGCTCCAGAGCCCAGGCCTGCACCTGAATATAAGGTGCGTAACGCCAGTGGCTGATGGCCGACGCCATTGCCGGGGTCTCGTCGGCATAAGGGCGAGGCGGTTTCTGACGGTGACGGAAAAACACCACCCGCGTGCCGTCCTCGGGCTTGAGCACGCTGTTGTTGAGATCGGGCGTCCACAGTTTGATATCCGTGAGCGTGACGTCCTGATCGCTCAGATGAAATTCCAGCGTGGTGCGCAGCTTGACGTCTGCTCGCTCCACCAACTGCTGCGCGACACGCCAGGTGCCATCCGCCAGTTGCCCGAATGCGCTGATTTTCGTACCCGATTCCAGACTCGGCAAACGATAGCGCTGCACGACCAGGCCGGTGAGCACAGCGACGCGCCAGATCGTGGCGTGGTCAGGGTGATAGAACCACGCGTGATCTGCGTTGGCACCGCCCAGTATCAAGCCGTCACTGACGTCCTCCGGCACATCGCGGGCGTATAGCAGGCGCTTTTGCGCGGTGTCGTAAAAGGCGGTTGTGCGCAACGGACGGGCGGCCGGGCTGAACGGTACATTGAATCGCTTGAGTGTCAGGTAACCCGCGGCAAGACGTTGCGCCTGGCCCAATTGGCGCAGACGAGCCATGACGTCGCGCGGGGTGTTGGTGTCGCCAAGGGTGACGGACACCAGACGCAAGGCACTGGTTTGCCAGTCCAGTTCATACAGTTCTCCCCCGGCCAGTTCGATCAGGCCTTCGAAGGCCGACAACACGATGCCGTCAACCGTCAACTGGCGTCCCGCCAGATGCAACTGCGGCCCGCCGTCATCCACCATGACGGCCGCGAAACTGACCTGATCGATGTTCACCCAAGGTGCATGCACCAGCCAGTTGCCATAGCCCTTGAATTGCACCGACGTCAAACCCGCAGTCAAGCGCAGCTGGCAGTGACCGGGTGTAGCGGTGATTTCGTAGGCGATCTTCTGCTGCCACTCCAAAGGCAAGGCCGGCACCACCAACTGGCGAACCTGCGCGTTCAATTGCACGCTGATCGTGGTCTGCTTATAAACCGGGTGCAATTTATAGAGAATGTGTTTGAACGACGGCGTGCTGTGCAAGTAAAAGCGCCGGTTGCCTTGTTCGTCGTATTCCAGCTTGTCGGCCAGGCGGTTGCGCAACTGCGGGTAGCGGGTGTGGATGCGCTCGTCCAGCTGTGTTCGCAGCGTATCGCCCAGAGCCGTGAGCGGATTGAGAGGCAGCAACCAGTTGAGGTCGGGATGTTCACTGGCGCTACGTGGTTCAACCCGCTCGCCCGACAACGGTTCGTAGACGTACCCCGCGCCTCCCAGTTGATATTCGTAGCCGTAATAACAGAGCGGTGTGCAGGGCAGCACCACGGTATGCGGCTGCGCATCGGCCTCGATGTTCAAGGTTGCGCTCTCGGCCAGACCGAAGGCCTGGCGAATGTTCAGAGACCGGTGGATCTGCTTTGGATCATCGTTGTACTGCGGCAACTCCAGCGGGCCGCCGCCCCACGGATAAAAACGCTGACTGTCAAAAACCAGCCGTCCGTCCTGTAGATCGAGGTCGGTGATGACAGCCTCGGGCGGGAACTGCAACACCCCGTCTGCGCAGGTAAAAGCGCCTGGTTGATAGGCGTTGTGGATCGCGCGCAAATGGTTGCCGACTGCAGTCGCCTTGTCGGCAATCTGTCCCAGGTTGCTGGCAATGGCGGTGGCACCGATGCCGATGCCAAGCAACGGCACAGAGAGAAAAGCCGCCGCCGCGCCCACCGCGCCACCTGCCGCCAGTGCGGCTATGTCCAGTCCGAGCGCGGCAATATTGAACGTCAGCGACGTGGACAGCCGCGAGCGTTGTTCGTGATTTTGCGCCAGCGAAAGGTTGTAGATATCGAAGCCGATGTTGACCAGTGAGAACGCAAAGCCGACACCGGTCGCCGCGCGCCCCAGTACGCGGCCAGACAGTGACGACTGGCGCAACAGCAATACCTGTTCACTGGCCGCCACTTGCCGCACCAGATCGATCACCTGTACGGCATCGCTGACCACGCCGAAACTCAACTGCGCATAACTGACGTAGAGCTGCACTTGCAGAGCGATGGACAAGGCTGGCACCTGATCACCGGCCTGGTATTCGCGCTGGCGCATTTCGCTGATGAGCGTCTGGATCGCAAACGCGAAACTCAAGCGGCTGCCGCCATCCGCGTCGGTCGGGGCATGGGTGTTGCTCGCCTTCAGGCCCTGATGCAAATGCTGCTTGAGCTGATTGAAACGCGTATCAGCGGTGCTGACAGTGCGCGTCTGCTGCGGCTTCTGCGCGTTCACCAGCGTTAGTGAAAAACCGCCATCGCTCTGCGGTTTGAGGGTATTCAGCAACGGCACATATTCACGCCCCAGTGTGTGTTCACTGCGCAAGCGTTGCGTAGCCTGCTCAAACTCATGTGCCCAGAACCGCGCGTCAACGTGCGCCAGGCTGGCGCCCATCCGTGCGTTTTCACTGAGCGAACGCTGGCGCGCCAGCGCTTGTCTGGCCCAGACCGAAGCACGGCGCGCATCGCCCGAAGGCGCGTGCAAAAAACTGTCCGCGCGCAGACCCGCCGACAGCTTGTGCGCGGCAATCACCTGGGTATTGAGCTCAATCACATTGAATTGCGCCCCGGTCATGTCGCCCAGACCATAAAGCCTGGCCAATGCACTGTCGCCGGCACTCAGGTAGCGCTCCACGCCGAGCTTTGCCTGCGCGGCGTTGGCAAAGGCGTAGATGGCAAAGTTCGGGTCGTAGAAACGGTAGACGAACCGACCATCCACCTGCACTTTGGCCATCAGCAGCGCGTGGTCGCCGGTATCCAGCAGAAGAACAGTCGAAGTATCGTTGGCCTCCAGCGTCTGCATCAGCGTGTCCAGACGCTGCAAACCGCGGGACTCACCGATGGCGCTGGTGGGCAAGGCCCGGAGTTCATTCAACGCACTGAGCAACGCTTTCGAGCCGGTGTGTTCAGGGCTGATGTCCGCCGTGGCGACGTGCCCGACCAAGGTGCGCTCGGCTGACTCGCCCGCCGCCACGGCTGCGCCCATCAGCAGCGCCAGCGGGTAACAACGGCGCCCGGGGTCGCTCGCTGAATGCGTCAGCAAGTCCTGCGACAATTGCCGCGCTGAGGTCGCTCCGGCACTGATGAATATTTCACGCACCTGCGCACTGCGCTCAAGAATCCGCGTGCGGTATTCGCGCTGCGCGGTGCGCTTGATCTGGCCGATACGCTCGCCCCATTGTCCGACCGTCAGCGGATCGAACAGTGCCCGGACCTTGAGCTCGCGCGCCGTCAGCGTGGATTGCCGTCCCCCGCGTGCCAGCCCGGCCTCGAAATCTGCCGAGTGCCGCTGGCGCAGAGCATTCTCGATCGCGTCATAACGGGCAAACGTGCCGTCGCCATCGGTTTGCACAGCCAGTCTGCGCACGTTTTGCCAGACATCCGCGAATCCCGCATCGTCGAGGCTGCTGGCACCAAAGATGCCCCCGAGCAACACCCGAACCAGTGGGCTCAATTGCTCCATCGGCAAAGCGTCGTGGGCAATGCGACTGAACAGTTCGTTGAGGTTGCTGGCTGTTTCGGCGCCATGGGAGATCGGCAGCTCGCTCACCGGTTGCGCAACAATCAGCTGACGCGTATCGAAGCTGAGGTAAAAGGCATCGGTGAAGGTGATGTCACCGCTGAGTTTCTCGCGCATGGCATGGGCGAAAGGCTCCCCCAGGTCATCCAGCAGTTGTTGCAACACCGACGTCAGCAGCACCGGCCTGCCACCCACCACCGGCCAACCCTGTTTGAATGTCAGCGTCTGCTGCGGCTTGAGCAGGTCCGCCAATTGCCCGGTGTAACGCGACCGGAGTTTGCCGCTGCGCCATTTTTCCTGCTCTTTGGCCAGCCATTGCGCCTCATCGTCATTGACCGTCCAGCCGGAAATCGCCTCCTCTTCGGTCTGAACGTTGTAACCCTCGGCCAGCCGCAACTGTTTCTGAACCTTGACCTCGTCCTGCGCAAACAGGTGAGTCTCGACATAGTGCTTCAGCCCGGTCACCGCCGCACCCGGCCCGGTCAGCGCAATGGTGCCCCGCGCTCCGACACGAATGCCGTCACGGTAGTAATTGAAAATGGCTGTGCTCAAGCTACCGACGAAATCCCGTAGCGGTTGCGTCAGTTGGCCGCGCTCGATTTTCTCGTTCATCACGTTTTCGATCACATCGAGCAATCGTTCGGTCTGCGACCAATCCACCGACGAGGCCACGGCCAACCGTTCAACGGCCTGCAGACAGTCGTAGTTGAACCGGATCACTTCCATGACCGCGAGGGTCATTTCACTCTGCGGGTGGGCCAGCATATGCGCATTCATTTCTCTGTCGAATTGCATACCCATGCGCAGGCCGTGCCGCGAACTACGGACTTCAAGCGGCGCGACGAATATCTGCGCCACGCCAGGTTGGCTGCGGGCGAAGGCCAGCAACGCATCACGATCTGCGGCAGGCAGGGTATCGGTGCGGTCGGCGTAGCGCAGGCGATCACGTCCCGGCATCAACGTTTCATCGTGATTGAGCAAAAGTTGCAATACGCCCAACCGTTGCTCGTCGCTGAAAGCGCTGATATCGACGCCGCCCAGTCTGTCGGCCAGCGGCGGCAAATAATCCATGTCGCAATAACGCCCGCCCTCCAGATATTCAGCCTGCAAGCGCACCACATCGCTGGCTGCAGCAAAGTTGCCACGCATTGCCACTTCACGTTGATAGACGTCTTGCAGAAAATGTCCGGCAAACTCGCGGCGAACATCACGCAACTGCAAGTCGCTGCCGGCCATTTGCTGATGAGTTTGCAAACAGCGTTGCCGAAAGTTCTCCAGAGTAGCCCGGTCTTTTCCGTAGGCGCGCACCAGTAACTCGATGCGGGCCTGATCGGCCTGGCCTTGCCACTGCGGTTGTTGGAGGAATTCGAACATCTCGCGCTTCAATACCCGTGCACGATCTTCAATCATCTTTGCCAACTCACCGGGCCTGCTCACGGTGTCGCCGCCGGATTCCATCGCATCGACTCGGGCGCTGTCGGTAATCACCCGGTTCATTTCGAAAGCGAGCAAGGCGTCACTGTCGTACCACAAGTTGAACTGGTAATTCTCAGCAGCCAGAACCTGCCGCCAGATGTTCATGTAGTCACGCTGGATGCTGCCGACCTCGCTGCCACCCACCCAGACAAAGTGCATGATTTTCGGCACCGCGGTGGCTGTATCGCTGAACACCTGCACTGTTCCCGACAAGCGTGCAGCGTAATCGCGCACGCGGCTTTCGATTCGATCGACTGCCGGCGGCAAAGGTGTAGACCGGCGTTTGGCCAGACGCTCGAACGTCGCCAGAAAGAGCGTTACCCGCTGCAGTTTTTCGCTGCGGTCGGATACCTGGGCGGCCCCCTCGTAGAGCGTCGCCAGTTCTGCGTAGTCGGCCGTTGTGGAAAGCTTGCTGAAGGCTCGTTCAAGCGTTGAATACTCTTCGGCGGAAATAAAATCCGCATCGCCGACGTAACGTTCCGTGACACCCATAAACTTCATCCCTGATTCAATAAAAGAACCTGGGCGAAGTTATGTCGCCGGCGGCGCAACTTCAAAAAGAACAAAACTCAAATGATTACCCGAGAAATATCAAATAACAGACAAGTTACTCACGAGCATGATCCGGCTACAGAAAAGTAACTAAGGCGCGATTGGCCAAACCGGCAAAGCGGCGTTCTTGACGCAAGCAGCGCCCGGTATCGAAGGGAAAAAGCCGCTAATGAACCTTGACTGGATATCTCGCCGAGGCAAGTTACTTACAACTTGCCTCGACACGGATTTCAGGAAAGCGGCTTTTCACCGTACCAGCGCGGTGTGTAAACCCAATCCCCGCCACTGGCGCGGGGGAAAGTGCAGGTGGTGGAAGAGCCGATGAGCACCATCGTGCGCATGTCGACCTGATCGGCCGTCAGCTCGCCCAAGGTGGTGGTGCGCAAGGTCTGGCCCGGACGGCCGATGTCGCGTCCCAGCATGACCGGTGTTTCAGGGGTGCGGTGCTGCGCAACGATCTCCAGCGCTCTGCCCAATTGCCAGGGTCGAGCACGGGAAATCGGGTTATAGAACGCCAGCGCCAGATCCGCTTGCGCAGCGAGATCCAGACGTTTTTCGATGATCGACCACGGCTTGAGGTTGTCCGACAGCGACATCACGCAGAAGTCGTGGCCCAGTGGCGCACCCGCCTGCGCGGCGGTGGCCAGCGAAGCGGAGACGCCGGGCAGAATTTCCAGATCGACGCTGTGCCAGGCCGGGTCGCTCGATTCGTGCAACGCTTCGAGCACTGCCGCAGCCATGGCGAACACACCGGGATCGCCCGAAGACACGACGATCACCGAGCGCCCTTCGGCGGCGAGGCGGAAAGCGTGACGGGCACGCTGCATCTCTTCGCGGTTGTCGGTGCAATGCTGCACCTGATCGTCGCGGAAGGGGCCTGCCATGCGCACGTAGGTTTCGTAGCCGAGCACGTCGGTGGCGCGGGCCAGCTCGGCTTTCACCGCTGGCACCATCAACTCGGCAGCACCGGGGCCGAGACCGATCACCGCGAGACGCCCGCGCGGTCGGCCGACGTGCTCGAGGTCCAGCGGCTCGGCGGCCACGGCAATGGCCAGATTCTGCATGAGGTGTATTTGCGCTTGCGGTACGGCAGCCAGCGCGATTGCCGACAGATCATTCTGCGCCGCGACAAAGCGCAGCGGCACGCCCAACTCCAGCGCCGCTTCGCGCAAGGTCGCCGAGGCCATTTCGATGTCAGCCGCCAGCAGGCAGGCCAACGATTGCGCGGCGACTTTCGCCTGCTGCAACGCGCTGCGCACGGCATTCGCCAGGTCGGCTGTTTCTGCACTCACCGCCACTGCGACGCTGCGCGGGTAAATCAGTAATTCATCGGCGCTCGCTTGACGCTCGGCACTGCCGACACGGATCGTGCGTTGCGCCTGTGGGTCCTGCGGCAACTGCGCCTGATCCAGCCACGGTGCGGCGCCTTCGATGCGCACGCTGTGGCCGGCAAGCAGGTCGGAGACAAAGCGCTTGCCCGATTCCAGATCGCCCAGTGCATAACCGCGCGGTGGATTGAGCAGGCAGGTACCAAAGCGCAACTCGCCACTGGTGGTGATCGCTGCTGCCACCTGCAATCCGGCAGCGATGTCGCGTGCCATGACGTTGACCCCACCGAGGCCGCCCAGCAACGGCACCACTGCGCTGCCATCCTCAGCGACCGCCAGCACGGGTGGCTCGGCGCCCTTTTCCAGCAACAGCGGCGCCAGCGTGCGAATGACAATCCCCGCCGCACACAGGGCAATGATCGGCGTGGCCTGCTGATACAGCGCACGCAGGGTCGCGCCGAACTCCTGATACGTGCAATCGGCACCGTCGACACGCCCGGCGAGGCCGTGAATCTGCGCCGCCGGGTACACCTGCTGAATGCGCCGCGCGGTGGCCAGGCTGCCCTGACCGAGAATGACGATGGCGGGAGTGATCGGCGTCATCAACCTTGCCACCGTTCGCCGGGCACGATGATCAGCGAGAAATATGGCGAGGACATTGGCTCGACCTGATCCATCGGCACGATCTTCTGATTGGCCATGGTCGCGCGCTCGACATACAGCGCACGCTCAGCGAGGCCGAGTTCTTCGAGTACCTGACGCACTTTGGGAAAGTTGCGCCCCAGCTTCATGATCACCGCCGCGTCGGCATCAGCCAGCCGGCGTTTCAGCTCTTCATGAGGCAACACGCCGGAGAGCACCGACAGGCTTTGGTTGCGATACACCAGCGGCGCACCGAGCACCGAAGCGCCGCCGAGCATTGAGCACACACCCGGCACCACTTCGGCCTCGTAACGCGTGGCGAGGCGATCATGCAGATACATGTAAGAGCCGTAGAAGAACGGATCGCCCTCGCAGATCACCGCGACGTCGCGACCGGCATCCAGATGTTCGGCGACCGCCACGGCGGCCTCGTCGTAGAAATCGCTGATGACCTGCTCGTACGACAGCGGTGCCGGCAACGCTTCGGTGGTCACCGGGTACACCAGCGGCAGCAGGTTCTGCGCCTCGACCAGATGCGCTTCGATGATGCCGAACGCGTTGCCCTTTTTGCCTTTGGCGACGAAGTACGCCACCACCGGCGATTCGCGCAGCAGGCGCAGGGCTTTGACGGTAATCAGTTCCGGATCACCGGGGCCGACACCGAGGCCGATGAGACGTCCTATGGCCTGCATCATTCCACCTCCGTGGCGAGCGCGTTGACCGCCGCGGCGGCCATGGCGCTGCCGCCAAGACGGCCCTGCATGATCACGAACGGCACGCCACGGCTGTCGGCGGCGAGTGCGGCTTTCGATTCGGCGGCGCCGACGAAGCCCACCGGGAAGCCGAGAATCAGCGCCGGTTTCGGTGCACCGGCGTCGAGCATTTCCAGCAGATAGAACAGCGCGGTCGGCGCGTTGCCGATCACCACCACGCTGCCTTCCAGGTGTGGGCGCCACAGTTCCAGCGCGGCGGCGGAACGGGTGTTGCCCAGCTCGCGAGCCAGATCCGCCACGCTGTCATCACGCAAGGTGCAGATGACCTCGTTGCTGGCAGGCAGGCGCGCACGGGTCACGCCCTCGGAGACCATTCGCGCATCACACAGGATCGGCGCGCCAGCCGCCAGCGCATCGCGCCCGGCCTTGCCGGCACCCTCGGAAAATTGCAGGCCGTCGACGGCTTCGACCATGCCGCAGGCGTGGATCACCCGCACCGCGAGTTTTTCCAGGTCGGCCGGGATACGCGCCAGATTGGCCTCGCGGCGAATGATCGCGAAGGAGTTGCGATAAATCTCCTGACCGTCGCGGATGTAATCAAGCATCAAGGGGGCTCCGGGCGCGGGCGGCGAGCAGGGTCGCGGCCGCTTCAATAGTAAGGTTGCAGGCGTGCAGCGCGCCGAAACCCGGCAACGCTGCATCGCGAAAATAGAGGTCGTAATGACCGGGACTGACGGCCAGCAGCGTCGCCGCGGCACAGTGGGCGGCGGCGCAGGAACGCGTGCAGCCGCTCAGATGTACCTCGATCGCTGCGGGCAGGCGCGTCGCCAGTTGCCGGGCGTCATTCTTGGTGTCGGCAAGGCCTTTGCCGCAACCGCTGGAGCCGGTGCAGGCAATCAGCCGCGCCAACGGCTCGGTGGCCTCGGTCAGCAGACCCAATGCCTGTAATCGACGCAGCACCTCACCGGCATCCGCTGCCGTGATATTCGGCAGCAGCAGGCTTTGCCACGGCGTCATGCGCAGGCTGCCGTCGCCGAACTGGCGGGCCAGTTGTGCCGCTGCGCGCAGCATCATCGGATTGAGTCGCCCCAGCGGCGGGACCGCGCCGACATAAACCCGCCCGGCCATGTTTTGTGGATGCACGCCGATGTGCAGATCATCCTGCGCAGGTTGGCGCTTCCAGTCACTGATGGCTTTGACCGGCACACGGCTGCTCAACTGCTCAAGAAACGCCAGCACGGGAAGTTCTTCCAGCACATGGCGTATGCGTGTCTGTTCGGGACGCGCAAGGTCGAGAAACAGTTCCAAAACCGCCACCACCAATGCGTGGCCGTTCTCCACCGCCACTGCACCCAGCGCACGATCCGTGGGGCAGCCGGCCAGGCCGAAGGCCAGCCAGGTTTCGCCGTCACGCTCGAACGCCGACAACCATAAGTCGTGGGCATGCTCGAGCATCGCCAGCGCCTCGCCGCCGTCCAGTTGCACGGCGAATTTGGCGCTCAGCTCATGGAACCGCGGATGGCTTTGCAAGGTGTCGAGGATTGGCTCGGCGAGGGCGCTGGTATCGAAGCGCATCTGCCGGTCGATTCCGGCAACAGGGCTGAGCATCAGATTGCGCACGTCGTCGCCGGCAGCAGTACGCGGACCGAGCCCGGCAGCGAGCAGGTTGTCGATCAAGGCCGCCGATTGCGCGCCGATTCCGCGAATCTGCAGATTGGCACGGTTGGTTACCTCGATCGCGCCACTGGCAAAGCGTTCGGCGGAATCGGCCACGGCATCGGCCTGCTCAGCGCTGATCGAACCGCCGTTGAGCTTGATCCGACAGATCCCGCCATCCAGCGCCTGGACGATACGCAGCAACCCCGGACAGGCCGAGGGGCGTATAGCGGTAGATGTCGGGCGTTCGTTCAAGGGGCTGACCGGTTGCGTGGCAAAGGCGCTTCGCAAGCGAAGGCGCAGTATTATGCCTGCTTTGTCCACTGGCATGAAAAGTCTGCCCGTCGGAACGCAACAGGGACGGGCAGATGCACAGACTGAACGCTCGAGTGACAGCTGCTCAGGTCAAGCCAACGATTTGTTCAAGACACCTTTCTCCCAATAACGAAAGTATCGCTGCCCGTGAAAAATCATAGTCCTCCGACTCCAGCAACACCTTGCTTGCGCTAATAGACATGTTTCCGATCAAGGCTTCAGCACTGAAACGGCGCTGCATAACCGGCGCCTCCCTGAGGTCGGCTGCCTGAAAGCAGATGACCACCGTGCTGATGCCGGCCTGCGCAGAGACGAGCGTGAGCAGGAACCGGACCCACTTCTCCTCTTTCACCACATGCTTTTCGAGCACTTGGAGCGCAGCAGGTGTCTGCTCCAGTCGCAACCCCTGAAGCCAGCCATCGGCAATAACAGCCATATCCGGATTTACACGGTGCATAGCCTGCTGCGCTAATGTCAGCACGGTGAAACTGGCCGGCGCTGGCACTGGAAAATGTATCTCCGGTTCTCCCAGCAGCAGTGCCCCGGTCACGCTCATCGCCCTGTTTCTGGCCTGATTCCACGAAGCGATCGCTGAAAAGTTCGCTACCTTGCGGTCGGCCACTGTTTGCGCGTAAAGCAGCGCATTCAGTACGTCAGTCTTCTGTGCATCAGGCAACTCGTTCGCCACCAGAACCAACGTTCCAGCGCAAACGAATGCATTACAACCAAGTCCGGTGCTCATTTGGCCACTCCTGAAAAGCCAGAGGTTTTCACCTCTGGCCTTAAGCGAAATCAGGCCTTGGGGCCAAATTCCATGCTCAACGCTTTCTCGCGCATGGCGGTCAGCGCCTTGACGATCAGGGGCTCGGCGATCAGATAGTCTTCTTCATCCATTTCCATGGTGGCCGCGCCGTTGTAAACCTCGACACTGGTCGGTGCCCACTCCACGAACAGCACTTTGGTCTGCTGAGCGCTGGCGAAATACTGTACTGCCGCAACCGCCATGGTGATCCCGCCCTCGGCATCCTGCACAGCGCTGGTCATGCAGAAGTTGCCGCCCTCGGCTTTCTTCGAGTTTTTTTCGAAGAGTGCCAGCGCTTCCGGCTCATTCTTGAGCGCCTCCATGGTCGAGTCCGCCACGGTCGACAGCACTTTCAGGGCTGCCTGCCCCTGGCCGACGGCAGCACCCACCGCGCCGTGAATAATCGACAGCGCAATATTGTCCATCGTCACTTTTTGCGACTCGGCCTGATAACGGTTATAGGGCTGGCTGAACGCGAACCAGCCCGCCAGTTTCATCAGACGCATGAATTCATTGTAACGCTGCTCTTTTTGCGTAGCCGCCGGATACTTCAACAACGCTGCAAGATCGGCGTACATGTAAGTGTTCTTGACGATCCGCTTACTGCGTTTGGACATGCTTGCATCAAAACCGGCAATACCCGAGCCCATAATAGCCGCATTAAGTTCGTCCTTATCGATTGGCAGGGCAACACCCACGCTGGCCGCTCGCGCACTCCGCACAGGTTGTGCGGCAATAAATGCATTGCACTCTTCAATTAAAGCGATGCGCTCGGCAGCGCACATTACTTGTTCAGATTCCATATTCATCACTTAGTCCTTTCAAATATCAATTGCGCCCCTATGGCGCAAAACAAAATTACCTGCCAAGTACAGAACAATCAAACTACACTTCATTCAACTTGTTTCCACACCCACAGACACCCCCCCAACTAACGCATTAACCTGCCAATTCAATCTCCTTCACCCGCAGTTCGGCTACAGCAGCATTAAGACGTTCTCGGTACTTGTCGATCTGCGCTGGCTTGATGACGAAGCGCCTGGACTGGATGTCCAGTTGCGAGCCGTTGTGCTGCAGATTCCAGAACAGATAGGTCGAGGCCCACTCAGAACTCAGCAAACGCACGTTACTAATGACTATCTCCAGTTCCGTGTAACGGTTGTACTGCGCCGGTGAAAACCGGAAATCACCAAACTTGCGTGTACTGCTGGTAAACACCTCGATGGCCGCTGGATCGAATTCCAGCAACTGAAATGATGCCTTCATGGCTCTTACTTTCTCTCGACTCAGGAGCGTAGAGAGTGACTTCGCCCAGATTTCGACAACATCGCCGATGATGCTTTTTTCAGAAACAATGACGGGCTCATGCTCAAGCCCCCAACCCACCGACCAGAGCTGGCCCGAATAAAATTCAAACCAGTTAGCGGACTCCAGCTTTCTATTGAAGCGCAGGTCTGCATTATGTTCCGCCCAGCGCATGCTGTTCTTTATGAAGCGTTTATCTTCCCTGCTCACTTCAGAAAAAAAAGACAAAAGATTGCCACCCTGCACCGCACTATTACTTTCATCAGACAAGACCTCATTAATTTCACTCACCGAAAACCTCATTGATTAGTTCGTTTTATCTGCCTGACGTTATTCGCAGGCGCCTGAGCAAACTAACAACAAGAAAACCAACTTTCTAAGTACAACCGATACATTTGATTTCTGCCGACTGAAAAACAGAAAGCAGTCAGTGCACTGCCATCGCGTTATCATGTCGCCCGGTAAAGACCTGCAGATATTTGAGGATCGGAATGAGCCCTTGGCTGACAGTGGTGGGAATCGGTGAAGACGGCTTCAAGGGCTTGGGCAAGCAGGCCCGGCGTGCCCTGATGGCGGCCTCGCGGATCGTCGGCGGTCAGCGCCAGCTGGATCTGTTGCCGCCGTGCATTGGTGGCGCGCGGCAATTGTGGCCGAGTCCGTTTTCCCTCGCGCCCGTGCTGGAACGTCGTGGTGAAGCAATCTGCGTACTGGCCAGCGGTGACCCGATGTTCTACGGCGTCGGCGCCAGTCTGGCGCGGCAGGTGGCGAGTGACGAGATGCAGGTTCTGCCCGCGCCGTCGTCCTGTTCGCTGGCGGCCGCGCGCCTCGGCTGGCCGTTGCAGGACGTGGTGACGCTGTCGCTGGTGGCCCGGCCGCTGGCGGCGCTGAATGCGCATCTGGCCAGTGGCGTGCGTCTGTTGTTGCTGAGCAACGACGGCGAGAGCCCGGCGGCAGTCGCGCGGTTGTTGTGTGAGCGTGGTTTCGGCGCCAGTCGCATGAGCGTCCTCGAGCATCTGGGCGGCGACGCCGAGCGGCGCGTCGACGCAATGGCCAGCGGCTGGCCTGATGCGCCGGTGGCCGACCTCAATGTCATCGCCCTCGAATGCCTGGCAGATGCCGAGACGCGAGGCTTGTCGCGTCTGGCCGGGCTGCCCGATTCGGCATTCGAACATGACGGCCAACTGACCAAACGCGACGTACGCGCCATCACCCTCGCCCGCCTCGCGCCGACGCCCGGTGAATTGCTCTGGGACGTCGGCGCCGGCAGCGGCTCGATCGGCATTGAATGGATGCGCGCGCACCCGAGCTGCCGCGCACTGGCCATCGAAGCCGACGCCGGCCGCCAGCAACTGATCGAACGCAACCGCGATGCCTTGGGCGTACCCGGTTTGCAGCTGATTCGTGGCAAGGCACCGCAGGCGCTGGCCGGGCTGGAGCGCCCGGACGCGGTGTTCATCGGCGGCGGCGTGACCCGCGAAGGCGTGTTCGAAACCTGCTGGCAACAGCTCAAACCCGGTGGCCGTCTGGTTGCCAACGCGGTGACGCTGCAAAGCGAACTGACGCTGATGAACTGGCGCGAGCGCTACGGCGGCGAGCTGACGCGCATTCATGTCGCCCAGGCCCAGCCGCTCGGCGACTTCGACACCTGGCGCCAGGCCTTGCCGATCACCCTGCTCGACCTGGTCAAACCCCTTGATGCGTGACGAAACCGCCGAACAACCTGCGCCCCTGCGCAGCGGCCTGACCACCGGCAGCTGCGCCACCGCCACCAGCCTCGCCGCCGCGCGCCTGCTGCTCAGCGGCACGGCGGCCGATGCGGTGCAGATCGTCTTGCCCAAAGGCAAGCAGGTGCAGATGCGTCTGGAGTTCTGCCGAATGAGCGCGGACGGCGCCGAAGCCGGCACGATCAAGGACGCCGGCGACGATCCCGACGTGACCCACGGCGCACTGCTTTTTTCCCAGGTGCGGCTGCTGGCCGAGCCGGGCGTGCGTTTCATCGCCGGTGCCGGCGTCGGCACCGTGACCCGCCCGGGTCTGGTGCTGGCGGTGGGCGAACCGGCGATCAACCCGGTGCCGCGCAAAATGATCAGCGACCATTTGAGCCTGCTCGCGGCGGAGAACGGCTACGGCGGCGGGTTCGAAGTCACGGTGAATGTCGAAGGTGGCGCAGAACTGGCGCTGAAAACCATGAACCCGCGCCTGGGCATTCTCGGCGGACTGTCGATCCTCGGCACCAGCGGCATCGTTCGGCCCTTTTCCTGCGCAGCCTACATCGCCTCGATTCATCAGGGCATCGACGTGGCGAAAACCAACGGTTACCTGCACATCGCCGCCTGCACCGGCAACGCCAGCGAAGACACCATGCGCCGGGTCTACAACCTGCCCGAAATCGCCCTGATCGAAATGGGTGATTTCGTCGGTGCGGTGCTCAAGCACCTGCGCAAAGTGCCCGTGGAAAAACTCAGCCTGTGTGGCGGTTTCGGCAAGATCAGCAAACTCGCCGCCGGGCACATGGACCTGCATTCACGGCACTCGAGCATCGATTTGCCGCAACTGGCCGACTGGGCGGCGGCAATCGGCGCAGATGCCGCGTTGCAGCAAGGCATTCGCGCGGCCAACACCAGTCAACAGGCGCTGGCGATGGCGGCTGCGGCAGGGATCGCGCTCGGCGATGAGGTGTGCCGGCATGCGCTGAACTTTGCACGCAGCGTGGTCCCGGCGCAGGTGCAGGTCGAGGTGTTTGCGATCGATCGTCAGGGCGGCATTGTCGGGCATGCCGGAGGTTTTGCATGAAGCGGATTCTGCTGCTGGGCGGCGTGACTGAAGCGCTGGCGATTGCCCGAACGCTTGGGCCAGAACACATTTACAGCCTCGCCGGGGTTGGCCGGGTGCCGAGCGATCTGACCTGTCAGGTGCGCGTTGGCGGCTATGGCGGTGCCGAAGGTCTGGCGCGATTTGTCACGGATGAAGGCATCGATCTGCTGCTCGACGCCACGCATCCCTATGCCGCGCAAATCAGCCGGAACGCCGCGACTGCCGCGCAACTGACCGGTATCCCCTGCTGGGCCTTGCGGCGCCCGGCGTGGCAGCCACAGCCCGGCGACGACTGGCGCGAAGTCAGCGACTGGGCCGAGTTGATCAGCGCGCTCAAACCGTTCCGCCGGCCGCTGTTCACCCTTGGCCGTGAACCGCTGCAGCATTTGGGTGAGATCCCTGAACACCAGTTCTGGACCCTGCGCGCCCTCGACGTTTACCCCGGCAACGACTGCTGCGAAGTCATCGGCGCCCGTGGGCCGTTTCTGCTGGAGGATGAGCGAGCGCTGTTCGAGCGCCGGCAGATCGATGTACTGATCAGCAAGAACAGCGGCAGCAGCGCCACCGAGCCGAAGCTGCAAGTGGCGCGCGAACGCGGGGTGCCGGTGCTGGTGTTGCAGCGGCCGGGGTTGCCGGGGGTTGATCGGGAGTTTGGCTGCGTCGAAGCAATCCTCACCGCCCTCGCAACCTGAAACCGAATTCAGACAGGGACGCAGACTATATTGCTGCCACCGTCCCCTGTGGGAGCGAGCCTGCTCGCGAAGGCGTCGGCATCGCCTGCATCTCATCGCCTGACCCAGCGCTTTCGCGAGCAGGCTCGCTCCCACAATGATTCGTGCTCGACTCCATTCGCGGATTTCGCCCAGGCATTACGAATCGAAGCCGCTACACTCATCCATAACGGTGAAACAGAGATTGGACGCAGACTTCTCCACCACTTGCAGGTAGCACTGCGACACCAAACCGCACGACGCTTTTTTACTTATCGGCCCTGATCAGGCTAAATAGCCCGCGCCTGATCGCCCACTCCAACGGATCTGTCCCATGAACCGACACCGGCTAGCAATTGCCTGGATCGCCTGCTTTGCAGTGCTGTTCAACATGCTCGCCATGCCGATGAGCGGGGCGATGGCGCAAGCGGCCAGTTCACCGGCCGAACAATTGCTCTGGAGCAGTTTCTGCACCGGCAGCGGCACGAAGATGGTCGCTATCGATATCGGCGCCAGCGATCAGCAAGCGCCGGTCAACGACACTCATTCGAACATGCAGCATTGCTGGTGTTGCTCGGGCTCGGCGCCGTTGGTGGCGCTGCCGGGACATTCGCCACAGCTGTATTTCGCCCGCTTTGAGAGCAATCGCAGCGTCGCGCCCGCCTCGTTGCAAACACCGACACCGCGCCAGCAATGGCCGAGTCTCAACCCTCGTGCCTCGCCTCTGGTCTGATTTGTTCGCGCAATAACCCGCGTTTCAAATCGTTCTGGAGAACTGCCATGTTGAACAAACTCATCATCGTCGCTGCGCTGCTGTTGCCGGCGTGTTTTGCCCATGCCCACGAATACAAGGCCGGCGCGCTGGAAATCGCACATCCGTGGTCGCAGGAACTGCCGCCGAATGCGCAAACGGTCGCTGCCTATTTCATCATTCACAACGCTGGGAAGACCGACGACCGCCTGTTAAGCGTCGATTCGCCAATCGCCCCCGAAGCGCAACTGCACGAACACATCATGCAGGGCGATCTGATGAAGATGCAGCAGGTGCCGAGCGTGGCGATTCCGGCCGGCGGTAACGTGACCTTCGCGCCGATGGCCTACCACGTCATGCTGCTCAACCCGAGCGATCGCAGCCTGCTCAGCGATGGCAAACGCTTCCCGATGACCCTGCATTTCGAGAAGGCCGGTAACGTCACTGTCGAAGTCGCCGTGCAGAAAAAACCGCCGGAAACCACCCAGACGCACGCGCACGCTCAGTAAGCCATCCGGCACACCTCGCCCATGCGCTCGCCGAGCATCAGGCCCTCCCGGCAACGCCGTCAGACTGAACACCTGACTCGCGGCAGCTGGATCGCCCTGTTCGCCATGTTGATGATCTTCATCGGCCCACTGATTTCTCAGTCGATGCCGATGGATCAACACGCCTCGACTTCGGTGCCGATGAGCATGGACATGTCGAGCGACATGGCCGGCACGGACCACAGCGGCCATGACGTACAACCGACGGCCGAACACTGCCCGCCGCAATCCTCCCACCATGTGCTGTGGGAAAAATGCGGCTACTGCAGCCTGCTGTTCAATTGCCCGGCACTGACCGGCGCAGGCGACTTTGTCGCGTTCAACGTCCCGCCGCAGAATACCTTTACCCCGCCCTCGCCACGCCTGGGTCACGCCCGGCAATCCTTCTTTCCCGGCGCCCGCACCCGCGCCCCGCCCATCGCCGCGTAAACACGCACCGCTGATTGCACACGGTTGAGAAGACAGCTTCAGGCTGCCGGCCGTGTCGTTTACGACTGTTCGATGGAAATTGTCATGTCCAGGTTTGTTGCTGTTTCACGCTTGGGGGCTGCCCCGGCGTCTTTCGCTTTGCACGAATCATCGATTCGTTTCAGGCAAGCTACCGCCGTGCTTTGCGGCGTCCTGCTGTCCCCGCTGGTACTGGCCGATGAACACGCCGGCCACAATCAGGAACTGAGCCCGACGGTGATCACCGCGATCGCACCGAGCTCGCCGCTGACCATCGTCACCAACCCCAAAGACCCGCGCCAGCCGGTGCCGGCCAGCGACGGTGGCGATTATCTGAAGACCATTCCCGGTTTTGCCCTGGTGCGCAATGGCGGTACCAACGGCGATCCGGTGCTGCGCGGCATGTTCGGCTCGCGCCTGAACATCCTCACCAACGGCAGCATGATGCTCGGCGCCTGCCCCGGGCGGATGGATGCGCCGACCTCGTACATTTCCCCGGAAACCTACGATCAGCTCACGGTGATCAAAGGTCCGCAAACCGTACTTTGGGGGCCGGGTGCATCGGCCGGTACGGTGCTGTTCGAGCGTGAACCGGAAAACTTCGGCGAACTCGGCACACGGGTCAACGCGAGCATTCTGGCTGGTTCCCACGGGCGCTTTGACAAGGTCATCGACGCCGCTGCTGGCGGCCCGTTGGGTTACGTGCGGGTGATCGGCAATACCGCGCATTCCGACGACTATCGCGACGGCAACAACGACATCGTCGCCTCGCGCTATGACAAGTGGAACGGCGATATCGCACTCGGCTGGACCCCGGACGCCGACACCTTGATCGAGCTCACCGCCGGCAAGGGCGATGGCGAAGCGCGCTATGCCGGACGCGGCATGGACGGTGCGCAATTCCTGCGCGAAAGCCTCGGCCTGCGTTTCGAGAAATCAAACATTACTGACGTATTGGAGAAGTTCGAAGCGCAGGTCTATTACAACTACGCCGACCATGTGATGGACAACTACACCCTGCGCACACCGTCCGGCACCGGCATGATGGCCGGGCCGATGGCGTCCAACGTCGACCGCCGCACCCTCGGCGCGCGGATCAAGGCGACCTGGCGCTGGGCCGATATTCAGTTGATCACCGGCCTCGACGCGCAGACCAACGAACACCGTCAGCGCAGTGCGATGGGTATCGGCACTTACAAGGCGCTGCCGTACAGCAAGGACGCCGATTTCCATAACTATGGCGTGTTCAGCGAAATGACCTGGTACGCCGCCGACCGCGATCGACTGATCAGCGGTGCCCGGCTCGACCGCGCCTCGGCCAGGGATTACCGGCAAACCACCGGTTCGGGAATGATGTCACGGCCCAACCCGACCGCTGACGATACGCGCGCCGACACCCTGCCCAGCGGTTTCGTGCGTTATGAACATGACCTCGCTGACAGCCCGACCACGCTTTACGCCGGTTTGGGCCATGCCCAGCGTTTCCCGGATTACTGGGAACTGTTTTCCGCAAGCAGCGGACCGGTGGGTTCGGTCAATGCCTTCGATGCGATCAAACCGGAAAAGACCACCCAGTTCGACGTCGGCCTGAACTACAAGCGCGCCGACCTCGAAGCCTGGGCGTCCGCTTACGTCGGCGTGGTGCGCGATTACATTCTTTTCGATTACTCCCCGGCAATGATGGGCATGAGCACCTCGCGGGCCGAGAACATCGACGCGCGGATCATGGGCGGCGAAGTCGGTGCCGCCTACAAGCTCACCGACCACTGGAAAGCCGACGCGACTCTCGCCTACGCCTGGGGCAAGAACAGCAGTGACGGCACGGCGCTGCCGCAAATGCCGCCGCTGGATGCGCGTTTCGGCCTGACCTACAGCGCGGACGACTGGAGCGCCGGAGCCCTGTGGCGGGTGGTCGCCGCGCAAAACCGTATCGATCAGAACAAAGGCAACGTGGTCGGCAAGGACTACGACCAGAGCGCAGGTTTCGGCGTGTTTTCGCTCAACGGTGCCTACCGGATCAACAAGCACTGGAAGGTCAGCAGCGGCGTCGACAACCTGTTCGGCAAGGCGTACGCCGAGCATCTGAACCTGGCGGGTAACGCCGGATTCGGCTACCCGGCCAACGACCCGCAAGCCATTAATGAACCGGGGCGCACGCTCTGGACCAAAGTCGATATGAGTTTCTAACGGTCAACACCACCCTGTGTGGGAGCGAGCCTGCTCGCGAAAACGGCGGCACAGTCAACATTCATGTCGCCTGGCGCGACGCCTTCGCGAGCAGGCTCGCTCCCACAGGTAAACAGACAACCAGAAGAACCAAGCCAAGCGGAGCAAACCTGATGAAACAGCCCCAACCGAATTTCTACAACCTGGCCTGGCGTTGGCATTTTTACGCCGGTCTGTTCGTCGCCCCGTTCATGGTGATGCTGGCACTGACCGGCATCATCTACCTGTTCAAACCGCAACTCGACTCGCTGATGTACAGCAGCCTGCTCAACGTCCCCGCCGGCCATCACACGGTGCCGGCCGATGACCTGCTGCAGCGGGTAAAAAACGCCTATCCGCAGGGTCAGGTGACCCAGTACCTGCCGCCGCTGAACGCCGAGCGCAGTGCGCAGTTTGTGGTCAACAACGCCGGCCACGAACTCAACGTATTCGTCGATCCGTACCACGGTGACATCCTCGGCGAGCAGGATGCCAAGCAAAACCTGCAAGCCATCGCCCGCGCCATTCACGGCGAATTGATGATCGGCACCGTCGGCGACCGGCTGATCGAAATGGCCGCCGGCTGGGGCGTGGTGCTGGTGGTGTCGGGGCTGTTCCTGTGGTGGCCGCGCGGTCAGGCGGCGGGCATTTTGTGGCCGCGCTTGAATGCCCGCGGTCGTGTGCTGTGGCGTGACCTGCACGCCGTCACCGGGTTCTGGGGCGCAACGTTGCTGCTGGTGATGCTGCTCAGCGGCATGACCTGGACCGGGTTCTGGGGCAAACAATATGCGGCGGTATGGAACGTGTTCCCGGCAGCGATGTGGAACAACGTGCCGACCTCCGACATTGAAGCCCGCAGCCTCAACAGCGCCACGCGCCAGACCGTGCCGTGGGCAATGGAAAACACGCCGATGCCGATGTCCGGCGACCACGCCGAACACATGGCGCACGCGGGCGCCCACGCCGGTCCTGCCGCGCCGACCGTCAGCCTGCAAGCGGTACAGGACGTCGCCACCGAGCGCCAAGTCGAACCGGGCTACAGCATCACCTTGCCGACCACCGCCACCGGCGTGTTCACCATCGCCGTGTTCGCCGACGACCCACGCAACGACGCCACCCTGCATGTCGATCAATACACCGGAAAAGTCCTTGCCGATGTGCGCTTCGAGCACTACGGCACCGTAGCCCGTGCCACGGAAATCGGCGTGATGCTCCACGAAGGCAAGATGTTCGGCACCTTCAACCAGATCGTCGTGCTGCTGATCTGCCTGATGATTCTGCTCAGTGCCGTCAGTGGCGTGGTGATCTGGTGGAAGCGTCGCCCCGAAGGCAAGTTCGGTGTACCGCCGCTGCGCCATGACCTGCCGAAGTGGAAAACCGGCGTATTGATCATGCTGGCGTTGGCGGTGATATTCCCGCTGGTCGGGGCATCGCTGGTGGTGGTGTGGTTGCTTGATCGGCTCCTGCTGTCGCGAATGAACCGGCAAACGCGGTCTGCCTCGACCCCATCCTGAAACCCCGCTCTGCCTTCATGGCCAATCCCGTGCAGGTTGCTCCTGCACGGTTTTTTTGCGCCCCAATCTGGCGCACCTCGGCGCACCACCGCCCGCAACCCGTCCACTCCTGGTGCACGCCTTCAGCGAGCGACCGCTCTGATACGACATTTTCTTGCTTAAACCCGACCGGGCACAGCCCTTGCAAAACACCCTTCAGTCGTCCGCATCTGCCAACCATAAAAACTCAATGTTCATGGAGATCGCACAATGAAGCGTCGCAGTTTGATCAAGGCTTTCACACTCACGGCAAGCATTGCCGCGATGGGCATGACCTGGACTGTCCAGGCCGCCGAGACCATCAAGGTCGGGATTCTGCATTCGTTGTCCGGGACCATGGCGATCTCCGAAACATCGCTCAAGGACATGGCGCTGATGACCATCGACGAGATCAACGCCAAGGGCGGTGTGAACGGCAAGATGCTTGAGCCGGTGGTGGTCGACCCGGCCTCGAACTGGCCGCTGTTCGCCGAAAAGGGCCGGCAGTTGCTGACCCAGGACAAGGTCGCCGTGGTGTTCGGCTGCTGGACTTCGGTGTCGCGCAAATCGGTACTGCCGGTGTTCGAAGAACTCAATGGCTTGCTGTTCTACCCGGTGCAATACGAAGGCGAAGAGATGTCGCCGAACGTCTTCTACACCGGCGCGGCGCCGAACCAGCAGGCGATTCCTGCGGTGGAATATCTGATGAGCGAAGAAGGCGGCAGCGCCAAGCGCTACTTCCTGCTCGGCACCGACTACGTCTACCCACGCACCACCAACAAGATCCTGCGCGCGTTCCTGCACTCCAAAGGCGTGGCTGACAAGGACATCGAAGAGGTCTACACGCCGTTCGGTCACAGTGACTACCAGACCATCGTTGCCAACATCAAAAAGTTCTCGGCCGGTGGCAAGACTGCGGTCATTTCGACAGTCAATGGCGACTCCAACGTGCCGTTCTATAAAGAACTGGCCAACCAGGGCCTGAAGGCCACCGACGTACCGGTTGTCGCGTTCTCGGTCGGTGAAGAAGAGCTGCGCGGTATCGACACCAAACCGCTGGTGGGCAACCTCGCGGCGTGGAACTACTTCGAATCGGTCGAGAATCCGGTGAACCAGAAGTTCGTCGCGGACTGGAAAGCCTACGCGAAGAAACACAACCTGCCGGGCGCCGACAAAGCCGTGACCAACGACCCGATGGAAGCCACTTACGTCGGCATCCACATGTGGGCGCAGGCGGTCGAAAAAGCCAAATCCACCGACGTCGACAAGGTCCGCGAGGCCCTCGCCGGCCAGACCTTCGCCGCGCCGTCCGGTTACACCCTGACCATGGACAAGACCAACCACCACCTGCACAAGCCAGTGATGATCGGCGAGATCCAGAGCGACGGTCAGTTCAACGTCGTCTGGCAAACCGAAGGGCCGGTGCGCGCGCAACCGTGGAGCCCGTTCATTCAGGGCAACGACAAGAAGCCCGATTATGCGGTGAAGAGCAACTGAGTCATCCCGCTCAACCTGATCGTTCCCACGCTCTGCGTGGGAATGCCTCGACGGACGCTCTGCGTCCGTCAGGGACGCGGAGCGTCCCGGGCTGCATTCCCACGCAGAGCGTGGGAACGATCACTATGCAAGGCCAAGCATATGCCCACTGCCCTTTACCGATTTATCTATGCCATCGCACTCTTGCTGCCGCTACTGGCCCACGCCGGCGACGCCGAAGACTTTGTCGCGGCCAATCCCGTGCAACAGGCAAAGCTGCTGGAAACCTGGGCCGCGCAGCCCGATCCGGCGCGCATCGAACTGCTCGGTGCCTTGCAGCAAGGCGAGCTGAGCATCGATGGCCAAGCCAAAACCCTGCGCCTGAACAACCGCCTGCGGGGTCTGATCGACACCGCGATGGCCAGCCACCAATTGCTCGCCGCCGACGCCAAAATCCGTCTGAGCGCCGCGCAGCAATTGCAGAAAAGCGCGAAACCCGCGCAGCTGAAATTCCTCGACCAGCAACTGGCTGGCGAAAAAGATGAAAGTGTTCACGCTGCTCTGAGCCTGGCGCTGGCCAATCTGCAACTGGTCGACGCCGATCCGGCCGTGCGTCTTGCCGCCGTGCGCCTGCTCGGCGAAACCGGCGACCCGCTGGCGCGCACACGTCTCGAAGGCTTGCTCGAACCCGGCGTCGAAAGCGACGCCGGCGTGCGCACCGCCGCTGAAACCAGCCTCGCCCAGGTCAAACGCAAACTGCTGATCGGCGAAGTCCTTGGTCAGGCGTTCAGCGGCATGTCCCTCGGCTCGATTCTGCTGCTGGCGGCGCTCGGTCTGGCGATCACCTTCGGCTTGCTCGGGGTGATCAACATGGCCCACGGCGAAATGCTGATGCTCGGCGCCTACTCGACCTACGTGGTGCAGTTGATGTTCCAGCGCTACGCACCGCACGCCATCGAGTTCTATCCGTTGATCGCGCTGCCGGTGGCATTTTTCGTCACGGCGGCGATCGGCATGGCGCTGGAGCGCACGGTGATCCGTCACCTCTACGGCCGCCCGCTGGAAACCCTGCTCGCCACCTGGGGCATCAGCCTGATGTTGATTCAACTGGTGCGCCTGCTGTTCGGTGCGCAGAACGTTGAAGTGGCCAACCCGGCGTGGCTGTCGGGCGGAATTCAGGTGCTGCCGAATCTGGTGCTGCCGTACAACCGCATCGTGATCATCGCGTTCGCGCTGTTCGTGGTGGTGCTGACCTGGCTGCTGCTGAACAAGACCCGCCTGGGCCTGAACGTGCGCGCCGTCACTCAGAACCGCAACATGGCCGCCTGCTGCGGCGTGCCCACCGGGCGTGTCGACATGCTCGCGTTCGGCCTCGGCTCGGGCATCGCCGGTCTCGGCGGCGTAGCGCTGAGCCAGATCGGCAACGTCGGCCCGGATCTCGGCCAGAGCTACATCATCGACTCGTTCCTGGTGGTGGTGCTCGGCGGCGTCGGGCAACTCGCCGGTAGCGTGCTCGCGGCATTTGGCTTGGGCATCGCCAACAAAATTCTCGAACTGCAGATCGGTGCGGTGCTCGGCAAGATCCTGATCCTCGCGCTGATCATTCTGTTCATTCAGAAACGTCCGCAAGGCCTCTTCGCACTGAAAGGACGGGTGATCGACTGATGAACCAGCCTCTGTTAGTCACGGCCACACAAAAGGCCGGACCGAAAGTCACGATCGCGGTCGGCGCGGTAGTTCTCGCCCTGCTGGTCGCCCTGCCACTGCTGTCGTTGTTGCCAGCGGAAAATGCCCTGTCGATCTCGGCGTACACCCTGACGCTGGTCGGCAAAATCCTCTGCTACGCCATCGTCGCCCTGGCGCTGGACCTGGTCTGGGGTTACGCCGGGTTGCTGTCGCTGGGCCACGGTCTTTTCTTCGCCCTCGGCGGTTATGCGATGGGCATGTACCTGATGCGCCAGGCCGCCGGCGATGGTCTGCCGGCGTTCATGACTTTCCTGTCGTGGAGCGAATTGCCGTGGTACTGGACCGGCACCAGCAGCTTTGTCTGGGCGCTGTGTCTGGTGGTCTCGGCGCCGGGTCTGCTGGCGCTGGTGTTCGGGTTCTTCGCCTTCCGCTCGCGGATCAAAGGCGTGTATTTCTCGATCATGACCCAGGCCCTGACCTTCGCCGGCATGCTCCTGTTTTTCCGCAACGAGACCGGGTTCGGCGGCAACAACGGTTTCACCAATTTCCGCACGATCCTCGGTTTCGGCATCACCGAACCGGGCACTCGCGCAGTGTTATTTCTGGCCACGGTATTGTTGCTGGTGGCGAGTCTGTTCATCGGCTGGCGACTGGCGCAAAGCAAGTTCGGCCGGGTGCTGACGGCGCTGCGCGATGCAGAAAACCGTTTGATGTTCTGTGGCTACGACCCGCGCGGTTTCAAGCTGTTCGTCTGGGTGCTGAGTGCGGTGTTATGCGGTCTGGCCGGGGCGTTGTATGTACCGCAGGTGGGCATCATCAACCCGAGCGAAATGTCGCCGACCAACTCGATCGAAGCGGCGGTGTGGGTCGCTCTCGGCGGGCGCGGCACGCTGATCGGGCCGCTGCTCGGTGCCGGCGTGGTCAACGGCATGAAGAGCTGGTTCACCGTGGCCTTCCCGGAATACTGGCTGTTCTTCCTCGGCGCGCTGTTCATCGTCGTGACGCTGTACCTGCCCAAAGGCGTGATCGGCCTGCTGAAGAAACGAGGTGAACAATGAGAGTAACCGCGAGTGCTGAATTCATGCTCGAACCGGCATTCTTCCCGGTCGAGCCGAACAAGGACGAGGGCACCAGCCGCGACTCGATCGGCCTCGGCCAACGCGTCGGCCCGGGCCTCGACACCCGTCACGGCACGATCCTGACCCTGGAAGACATCAGCGTCAGCTTCGACGGCTTCCGCGCGCTGAACAATCTCAACCTGTACATCGGCGTCGGCGAACTGCGTTGCATCATCGGCCCCAACGGCGCAGGCAAAACTACACTGATGGACGTGATCACCGGCAAGACCCGGCCGAGCCACGGCAAGGCGTGGTTCGGCGAAACGCTGGATTTGACGCAGATGAGCGAAGTGCAGATCGCCCAGTCCGGGATTGGCCGCAAGTTTCAGAAACCGACAGTATTCGAAGCCTTGAGCGTGTTCGAGAACCTTGAGCTGGCGCAGAAAACCGACAAGTCGGTGTGGGCCAGCTTGCGTGCGCGCCTCAGTGGTGAGCAAAAGGATCGCATCAGCGAAGTGCTGGAAACCATTCGCCTGACCACCTCAGTCAACCGTCCGGCGGGCCTGTTGTCCCACGGCCAGAAGCAGTTTCTGGAAATCGGCATGCTGCTGATGCAGGACCCGCAATTGCTCCTGCTCGATGAGCCGGTGGCGGGCATGACCGACGCCGAAACCGAGTTCACTGCCGAGCTGTTCAAGTCACTGGCGGGCAAGCATTCGCTGATGGTGGTCGAGCATGACATGGGCTTTGTCGGCTCGATTGCCGATCACGTCACCGTGTTGCATCAGGGCAGCGTTCTGGCCGAAGGCTCGCTGGAGCAGGTGCAGGCCGATGAGCGAGTAATCGAGGTTTATTTGGGGCGATGAATCGGCCAGCTACTAGCGGCAAGCTTCAAGCAGCAAGTAAAAGCCTGTCATACCGCCCTGCCCTTGCTTTCGGCTGAAGCTTGAAGCTTGAAGCTTGAAGCCCAACTAACGGAGTTCAGATGCTACAGGTCCAACAACTTCATCAGTACTACGGCGGTAGCCATATCCTGCGCGGCCTGAGCTTTGACGTGAAGGTCGGCGAAGTCACCTGCCTGCTCGGGCGTAACGGCGTGGGCAAGACCACCCTGCTCAAATGCCTGATGGGCCTGCTTCCGGCCAAAGAAGGCGCGGTGAATTGGGAAGGTAAACCGATCACCACACTCAAGCCGCATCAGCGCGTGCATGCCGGGATTGCTTATGTGCCGCAAGGCCGCGAGATTTTTGGGCGCCTGACGGTAGAAGAAAATCTGCTGATGGGCCTGTCGCGCTTTCCCGGCAGTGAAGCCAAAGAAGTGCCAGGTTTCATCTACGAGTTGTTCCCGGTGCTGCTACAAATGAAGCAGCGCCGCGGCGGTGACTTGTCCGGCGGCCAGCAACAACAGTTGGCGATTGGCCGCGCGCTGGCCAGTCGTCCGCGTTTGCTGATTCTCGACGAGCCCACCGAAGGCATCCAGCCCTCGGTGATCAAGGAGATTGGCGCGGTGATCAAGAAACTCGCGGAACGCGGCGACATGGCGATTTTGCTGGTCGAGCAGTTCTACGATTTTGCTGCGGAGCTGGCCGATCAGTACCTGGTGATGTCGCGCGGCGAGATCGTCCAGCAGGGTCGCGGTGAAAATATGGAGGCCGAAGGTGTTCGCGGGCTGGTCACGATCTAACGCACCGGTCTAATCTGTAGCTTCCTAACGATAATCACACACCATGAATTCGACTGTTGCACCTGCCCTGTTTACCCCGAGTTGGCACGCCGAGCTGGAGCTGGCCTACGCGCGTTTCGGCGATTGCACGCGGCCGGTCATGCGCCGGCACCTCGGCCCGCTGCGTGTGCAAAAGCACCTGTACGCCGAAGGCCCCGAAGTCTGCCAGCACATCATCGTCCATCCGCCGGGGGGAATTGCCGGCGGTGATCGCCTCGACATCAGTGCCCGCGTCGAAGCCAACGCCTGGGCGCAGATCACCAGCCCCGGCGCCGCCAAGTGGTACCGCGCCGGCGGGTCGGCTTATCAGCAACTCGATCTGCACGTGGCGGCCGGGGCGACGCTGGAATGGCTGCCGCAGGAAACCATCGTCTACAGCGCCGCGCAGGCTGAACTGACCACGTCCATTGATCTTGAAGGCGATGCGCGGCTGTTCTACTGGGATGTCGTGGCGCTGGGAAGGCCGGCCAGCGGCGAGCGTTTCGACCTCGGGCATTTTCAGGCGCAACTGGACATTCGTCGCGACGGCCGTTTGCTCTGGCATGAACGCCAGCGCATCGTCGGCGGCGATGGCTTGCTCGATTCGCCGATCGGTCTGGATGGCCATCCGGTGTTTGCGACGTTGCTGGTGACCGGTGAGATCGACGCTGAACTGCTGGAGCGCTGTCGCTCGCTGGGCCACGCAGTGCGCGGGGATCTGACGCAGTTGCCGGGGTTGTTGGTGGCGCGGTGTCTGGCGAGCGAGGCGTTGCTCGCCCGTGCATGGCTTATCGATTTATGGCGCTTGCTCAGACCTGCCCTGCTCGGTCGCGAGGCCATGCCTCCCCGAATCTGGAACACCTGAAATGCAATTTAATGTGGGAGCGAGCCTGCTCGCGAAAGCGTCCTGTCAGCCAATACATGTGCTGCATGTGAGCCCGTATTCGCGAGCAGGCTCGCTCCCACAGGGATTTGTGCCAACAGTCCCGACTCTTTTCAATCTGCCCTGATGGAACCCGAACCATGGACCTGACTCCACGCGAAAAAGACAAGCTGCTGATCTTCACCGCCGGCCTCGTTGCCGAGCGGCGTCTGGCCCGTGGCGTGAAACTCAATTACCCGGAAGCCATGGCCTATATCTCCGCCGCGCTGCTCGAAGGTGCGCGTGACGGCCAGACCGTCGCCGAGCTGATGCACTACGGCACCACCCTGCTCAGCCGCGAACAAGTGATGGAAGGCATCGCGGAAATGATCCCGGAAATCCAGGTCGAAGCGACGTTCCCCGACGGCACCAAACTGGTCACTGTTCACCAACCGATCGTCTGAGGCGCGCCATGACCTACTCCATTCGCGAGGCCGTCCATTCCGACCTGCCAGCAATCCGCGAGATCTACAACGACGCGGTGCTCAACACCACGGCGATCTGGAACGAGCAAGCCGTCGACCTCGGCAATCGCCAGGCGTGGTTCAGCGCGCGGCAGGCTCAGGCTTACCCGATTCTGGTCATCGTCGACCGCGACGACGCGGTGCTCGGCTACGCATCGTTCGGTGACTGGCGCCCATTCGACGGCTTCCGCCACACCGTCGAACACTCGGTTTACGTGCGCAGCGATCAGCGCGGCAACGGCCTCGGCCCGCAACTGATGACAGCGCTGATCGAGCGCGCGAAAACCTGCGGCAAACATGTGATGGTCGCAGCTATTGAAAGCGGTAACGCCGCCTCGATTCGTCTGCACGAGCGCGCCGGTTTCAGCATCACCGGGCAGATGCCACAAGTGGGCACCAAATTCGGCCGCTGGCTCGATCTGACCTTCATGCAACTGACCCTCAACCCTGGCGCGCCGCCGCCTGACGCCGACAAGGAGTGACCCCGATGAACGCCGCCCAGTTGCGCCGCGTCAACGCTGAAAGCTTTGCGCATTACCGCCAGGGCTTGATCGATCTGTTGCTCGACGCCGTCGGTTATGGCGCCAGCGTCGGCTTCATGGCTGATCTCGATGCGGCGCAGGCGCGCGTCTATTTCGATGAGGTGCAGGACAACGTCAACAAGGGCAGCGTGCTGCTCTGGGTGGTGGTCAAGGACGAGCAAGTGCTGGCCAGCGTGCAATTGGGCTTGTGCCAGAAAGCCAACGGCCGCAATCGCGCCGAAGTGCAGAAACTGCTAGTGCGCGAACACGCGCGGCGGCGCGGCCTCGGCCAGCAGTTGATGCAGGCGCTGGAACTTGAGGCACGCAAACACCAGCGCGGCATGCTCTATCTCGACACCGAAGCGGGCTCGCCCGCGGAAGATTTCTATCAAGCCCTGGGTTACAGCCGCGCCGGGGAAATCCCCGACTACGCCTGCGACCCCCACGGCACGTATCGCCCGACCGCTCTCTATTACAAGATTCTGCAAGGAGCCCAGTGATGATTCCTGGCCAATACCAGATCCAGCCCGGCGACATCGAACTCAACGTCGGCCGCCGCACCGTCAGCCTGAAAGTTGCCAACAGCGGCGACCGGCCGATCCAGGTCGGCTCGCACTACCATTTTTTCGAAACCAACGACGCACTGCTGTTCGACCGCGCCGCCAGCCGCGGCATGCGCCTGAACATACCGGCCGGCACGGCGGTGCGTTTCGAGCCGGGGCAGAGCCGTGAAGTCGAGCTGGTGGATTACGCCGGGCATCGCCGGGTGTTCGGCTTTGCCGGACGCATCATGGGTGATCTCGACTGACTGATCGTTCCCACGCTCCGCGTGGGAATGCATCCCGTGACGCTCCGCGTCACAAAAGGCGGACGCAGAGCGTCCATGGCGGCATTCCCACGCAGAGCGTGGGAACGATCAAATAAGGCAAGCACATGAAGATTTCCAGAAGCGCTTACGCCGACATGTTCGGCCCCACCGTCGGCGACAAGGTGCGCCTGGCCGACACCGAGCTGTGGATCGAAGTCGAGAAAGACTTCACCACCTATGGCGAAGAAGTGAAATTTGGCGGCGGCAAAGTCATCCGCGACGGCCAGGGTCAGAGCCAGCTGCTCGCTGCTGAAGTGGTCGACACGCTGATCACCAATGCGCTGATCATCGACCACTGGGGCATCGTCAAGGCCGACGTCGGTCTCAAGGACGGGCGCATTGCGGCGATCGGCAAGGCCGGCAACCCCGACGTGCAGCCCGACGTGACCATCGCCATTGGCGCCGGCACCGAAGTGATTGCCGGCGAAGGCATGATCCTCACCGCGGGCGGCATCGACACGCACATCCATTTCATCTGCCCGCAGCAGATCGAAGAAGCGCTGATGAGCGGCGTCACCACGATGATCGGCGGCGGCACCGGCCCGGCGACCGGCACCAACGCCACCACCTGCACGTCCGGCCCCTGGCACCTGGCGCGCATGCTCCAGGCCGCCGATGCCTTCCCGATGAACATCGGCCTCACCGGCAAAGGCAACGCCAGCCTGCCCGAGCCGCTGATCGAACAGGTCAAGGCCGGCGCCATCGGTTTGAAGTTGCACGAAGATTGGGGTACCACTCCGGCGAGCATCGACAACTGCCTCAGCGTTGCCGATCAGTTCGACGTGCAGGTAGCGATCCACACCGACACCCTCAACGAATCCGGCTTCGTCGAAACCACCCTTGGCGCGTTCAAGGGTCGCACCATTCACACCTATCACACCGAAGGGGCTGGCGGCGGACATGCGCCGGACATCATCAAGGCCTGTGGCTTCCCTAACGTATTGCCGAGCTCGACCAACCCGACCCGGCCGTTCACCCGCAACACCATCGACGAACACCTCGACATGCTGATGGTCTGCCACCACCTCGACCCGAGCATCGCCGAAGACGTCGCGTTCGCCGAAAGCCGCATCCGCCGCGAAACGATTGCCGCCGAAGACATTCTTCATGATCTTGGCGCGTTCTCGATGATCAGCTCCGACAGCCAGGCCATGGGCCGTGTCGGCGAAGTCATCACGCGCACCTGGCAGACCGCCGACAAGATGAAAAAACAGCGCGGCCCGCTGCCGCAGGACGGCAAAGGCAACGACAACTTCCGCGCCAAACGCTACATCGCCAAGTACACCATCAACCCGGCGATCACTCACGGCATCAGCCATGAAGTCGGCTCGGTGGAAGTCGGCAAATGGGCCGATCTGGTGCTCTGGCGTCCGGCGTTTTTCGGCGTAAAGCCAACGCTGATTCTCAAGGGCGGCGCGATTGCCGCGAGCCTGATGGGCGACGCCAACGCTTCGATTCCGACCCCCCAGCCGGTGCATTACCGACCGATGTTCGCCAGCTACGGCGGCTCGCTGCATGCCACCAGCCTGACCTTCATCAGTCAGGCGGCGCAGGACGCCGGATTGCCTGAAGCGTTGGGGTTGAAGAAGAAAATCGCCGTGGTCAAAGGTTGCCGCGACGTGCAGAAAACCGACCTGATTCACAACGATTACCTGCCGGACATCGACGTCGACCCGCAGACCTATCAGGTCAAGGCCGACGGCGTGCTGCTGTGGTGTGAGCCAGCGGAAACGCTGCCGATGGCGCAGCGCTATTTCCTGTTCTGACGGTTCTTGCGCTGTCGGGTACGGTCACGTTGGCCATCCCGACAGCGCAGGTTGATCAGTCAGGAAATGCCCACGGCATCTGGTGTTCTTTGTAGTTGTAGTCCAGGCGCAACTCGGTGCCTGCCGGGATATCCTGCGACGCGAACACCATGTTGAGGATAAAGTCGCGGGTTACCTGCTTGTCGCCCACCCATTGTTGCGCCTCGATATCGAAGGGCACCGTCACAACGTTGTAGCCATCCGGCGCCTGACGAATCGGCTTGCCCGCTTCGTTGTATTCGAAATTGGTATTGATCCGGGAAATGATGTTGTCACCCAGTATGGACAGTGGGTCGGGCAGCATCTGGCCCGGGCCATATTGCAGGCGCATTCCGGCAAGCATGCTGAACGTCTGTTCATAACGCCGTACGAACCTTGCCGGCGTGATGACGCCACCGTAGACGCCGATTGCCTCGCCCTTGGCAATGCGTCGGTTGGCGACCACCATCGACTGGCCGATCAAGGCCTTTTCGCCGGGGACTTTTACATCGGCCTCGGTGAATACCCGCCATTGCAGTTTTTGTTCATAGAGCATCGCGACATCTTCATGACCTTCAAACTTGATGTAGGGCTTGATCTGTTCCGAGGTATAAAGCTCACCATTGGCCAGACGCACTTTGGTTTCCAGTTTGCGAATGCGAATGGGTCTGCCGGCAACGTCTCGCAGCGGGTACTTGCCATTGTTCGCGCGGTTGTATGTACCGAGCTGATTCCCGAGGAATGAGTAACGCGTTTCGCTGCGCATCGTCCTCAGTTCATCGGCCGTGAAAGGCTTGATCGGCATCGATTCGGAAGCCAGGTAAAACTGCTCCGAGGCCCCATCGTCATTGCGTGGCAACTCCTCGAGGGCCATTTCGAACTCATCGTCACTGCGTCGAGGCGAGCGGCGACTCTTGCGCGGCATGACCGTGTGCGGCGCGGAAACGGCGAAGTCCTCCAGCGGATACCAATGGTTGTTCGCAGGATCGTGCGCCAGCACTGGCCCCGAGGGTTGCAGTTCGCTCGCCAGGCGGGCCCGGTGCAGCCCGGTTTGCGCATCGACAGCGAGTAACACCGTGCCGCCCCCTTGAACATCGGCGTATTGCCGCCCCTTGAACGTCCGCACGCCCTGCGCATCGGCCTGCGGCAAAGTGATTGAAGCGGGAATCAGATATTGCTGCAGCGCAGGGACGTCGGCGTTGACGGTTTCAGCGGCAGCGGACGTCGATGCATGCACCTGGACCCTTGAGGTCGTAGCCGTGTGCGAAGAGTCGATAGTGCTGCCGGCAGCTTCAGGCGTATCGCCTGGAATTCTGCGGCCAAGAGGGTCGGGCGTAAAGCGCGGCGTCTGCGCTGCGGGCGAGGTCGAATCAGTGGGCGTACGTGGGCGCTGGGGCACATCGACGTTGGTCGTGCCGGGCGTTGGCGGTTTGGGTTTGACTGGCATGAGTACGTTTCCTTGTAAGAACGGCGCAACGCCACGGCATGCAGTGGCGCTGCGTGAATCGGCGTCCATTGCCGATCCTCAACGCAAACTAGCAGACCGATCCGCCCGTTCAAACCAGAAAAACATGTGCACACAATAACCGTGAATGGCGGCTCTACTCGACCACCAACCGCCCCAACCGCTGACGCAACATGCGGTTTTCGGCGCGCAGTTCGCGCACTTCTTCGAGCAGGTCCAGCGCCAGGGCGACGCCTTCCCATTCCAGCTCCAGGTCGCGCCGCAGCTTGGCGGCGCGTTTGGCCAGGGTCAGTTCGTAATCGGTAAAGCGCCATTCGCGCGGCGGCCCGCCCTGAGGTTCGAGGATGCCGTGTTCGACGATCTCGATCACGTAGACGTCCGTCAGATCGGCCGCCTCACAGAATTCTGTCATGTCCAGTTGAACGCTCAGGGGGGTGCTCATGATGGGCTACTCCGTCGTCGAATTCAGAAGTTCTCGCGCGGGTTGAACGCGGCTTTTTTCGCCAGTTCCTGCCACAGCGCCTTGACCTCATCGTCGGCCGCTTTCGGCATCACCGCCTTGAGTTGCACAAACAGATAACCGCGCTCGCCGTTCTTGCTCTTCAAGCCGTGGCCCTTGGCACGCATGCGCTGGCCGTTCTGGCTGCCGGCCGGCACCTTGAGGTTGATCTTGCCGGTCAGCGTCGGTACCGCCACTTCGGTGCCCAGCGCCAGCTCCCACGGTGCCAGCGGCAAGGTGATGATCAGGTTGTCGCCTTCGACATCGAATTTGGGGTGCGGCGCAAAGCGGATGGTCAGATACAGATCACCATTGGCCCCGCCACCGACACCCGGCGCGCCCTGGCCCTTCAAGCGAATGCGCTCGCCATCGGCAACGCCCGCCGGAATCTTCACGTTGAGGCTCTTGCTGGTGTTGCTGACGTGCTGGCCGTGCGCGTTGTGCTGCGGCACCTGGAAGGTGACCTTCTTCGACTCGTCCGACAGGGTTTCCTCAAGAAACACCGGCAATTCCATTTCCACGTCCTGCCCTCGCCGCCCACGGGATTGCCGGCCTTCGCCGCCACCGAAACCGGGGCCGCGATTGCCGAAGATCGAACTGAAGAAGTCCGAGAAGTCGCCGGTATCAGCCCCACCGCCGCCGAAGCCGCCACGGCTCTGCCAGCCCGGCGGCCCCTGGAAGGGCTGACCGTGCTGACCATAACGGCGCAGTTCGTCGTATTCGGCGCGCTTGTCGGCGCTTTTCAGCGCTTCATAGGCTTCCGAGGCATCCTTGAACTTGGCCTCGGCGTCCTTTTCCTTGCTGACATCGGGGTGGTATTTGCGCGCCAGCTTGCGATAGGCCGCCTTGATCGCCTTGTCGTCCGCTGTCGGCTCCACGCCGAGTATCTTGTAATAGTCTTTGAAGTCCATTGAAGGATCACCATCCGTTATCGATTTCGCGCCGTTACCAGCCTGCGCCCGATTGGCACGTGCCGGGTTGACCGATCTCAAGATTGTGACCGGGTGGCGCCGCAGAAGTTTATCGGCAGTGGACGGCGGTTCTGCTGACCGCCGGTGTATCTGCCGGCCCATGCCAGCAAGTTTGGGGCGAACCACGGGGTTTCAAGGCTGCCGGGATGCGAAATAGCAGATGACCGGCCTTCGAATCTGGCGCGCACTGACATACACTGCGCGGCCGTTTTTTTGACCGGAACCGAAAGACATGAAAGACGCCTCTCCAGCCCGTGCCTGCGGCATCGACTTCGGCACGTCCAACTCCACCGTCGGCTGGCTGCGCCCCGGCATGGACACCATGATCGCGCTGGAAGACGACAAGATCACCCTGCCTTCGGTGGTCTTCTTCAATATCGAGGAACGTCGCCCGGTCTATGGACGCCTGGCGCTGCACGAGTACCTGGAAGGTTACGAAGGCCGGCTGATGCGCTCGCTGAAAAGCCTGCTCGGTTCCAAGCTGATCAAGCACGACACCAGCGTGCTCGGCACGGCGATGCCGTTCAAGGACCTGCTCGGGCTGTTCATCGGCCAGCTCAAGAGCCGCGCCGAAACCGCCGCCGGTCGCGAGTTCGAGCAAGTGGTGCTGGGGCGCCCGGTGTTCTTCGTCGACGACGATCCGCTGGCCGACCAGGAAGCCGAAGACACCTTGGTGGATGTGGCGAAGAAGATCGGTTTCAAGGACGTGTCGTTCCAGTACGAACCGATCGCTGCGGCGTTCGATTACGAGTCGACCATCGAAAAAGAAGAACTGGTGCTGATCGTCGACATCGGCGGCGGTACCTCGGACTTCTCGCTGGTGCGCCTGTCGCCTGAGCGGCGCGCGATGGATAACCGTCACGACGACATCCTCGCCACCGGCGGCGTGCACATCGGCGGTACCGACTTCGACAAACAGCTGAGCCTGCAAGGCCTGATGCCACTGTTCGGTTACGGCAGCCGCATGAAGAGCGGCGCCTACATGCCGACCAGCCACCACATGAACCTGGCGACCTGGCACACCATCAACTCGGTGTATTCGCAGAAGTCGACGTTGGCGCTGGGCAGCATGCGCTACGACATCGAAGACACCGGCGGCATCGACCGGCTGTTCAAGCTGATCGAACAGCGCGCCGGGCACTGGCTGGCGATGGAAGTCGAAGAAACCAAGATCCAGCTGACCCACACCGACAGCCGCCATGTGCCGCTGGACCGTATCGAAGCCGGTTTGAGTGTGGAGCTGACGCGGGCGCTGTTCGAATCGTCGATCGATGCGCTGCTGGAGCGGGTGCGCGGCAGTGTCACGCAACTGTTGAGCGATGCCGGTGTGGCGGTGGATCAGGTCGATACGGTGTTCTTCACTGGCGGCTCCAGCGGCATCCCGGCCCTGCGCAACAGCGTCTCGGCCATGCTGCCGCAGGCCCGGCATGTCGAAGGCAATATCTTTGGCAGCATCGGCAGCGGCCTGGCGATTGAAGCCATGAAGCGCTATGGCGTTTAAGGGCAGCTGCAAGTTTTAAGCTGCAAGCTGCAAGTAAGAGCAAAAGCCACTGCGGCTCTTGCCTCTGCTTTTTACTTGCAGCTTGACGCTTGCAGCTTGTAGCTGCTTTTCTAAACCATTCCTCCCAGCTTCAGTTCGCTCTTCAGGTACGCGTAATAAATCGGCCCCGCCACCACCCCCGGCAAACCGAACGCGGCTTCGAACACCAGCATCGCCAGCAGCAACTCCCACGACTTGGCACTGATCTGCCCGCCGACGATGCGCGCGTTGAGAAAGTATTCGAGCTTGTGGATAACGATCAGATAGCCCAGCGCCGCAACGGCCACCCAGATCGACAGCGACAGGCCGACGATGGTGATCAGCGTGTTGGAAATCAGGTTGCCGATCACCGGCAGCAGGCCGAGCAGGAACGTCAGCACGATCAGGGTCTTGGTCAGCGGCAGCTTGATCCCGAACATCGGCAGGACCACCGCAAGAAAGATCCCGGTGAAGAAGGTGTTGAGCAGGGAAATCTTGATCTGCGCGAAGACGATGTTGCGAAACGCCTGCACCAACAGGTGCAGACGATCGAACAGTGCCGCGGCCAGTGGCTTGCGTTTGGTCACGTCAGGGATGCGTTGCAGCGCAATGATCGCGCCGAGCACCATGCCGATCAGCAGCGTGACGAACATGTGCGCGGCGTCCTTGCCGACCAGTTGCAGGTCGGACAGATGCTTGCCCATCCATTCGCCAATCGCCACGCGAAACTCCGCCGCACTGGCCGGCAGATAGGCGTCGATGAACGGCGGCAACTGCCCGCGCGCACGGTCGACCACGCCCATGAATTTATCGAGGGATGCGCCCGGGTTTTCGGCTTCGTGCAACAGAAAACTGATCGCGCCGGCGAAGATCAGCGCCAGCACGCTCACCACCAGCGTGCCCAGCAAGGCCACCGCCAGCCAACGCGCCCGGCGGCCTTCGATCAAGCGCTGCAACTGCGGGGTCAGCATGTTGACCAGCTCGAACACCAGCAACCCGGCCAGCAGACTCGGCAACAAGCGCAGCGGCAGCACCAGCAGCAGACCGCCGAAAATGATGACGCAACTGACCCAGAACACGACATGACGCTGAGAAAACGTTGGCATACAGCCTCAAAACGAACGGCGTAAAAGGATGGGCAGTCTGCCAGCGATCCGGGGAGAGCACTAGGGATATGCGGGGATTGAGATTGGAGGTGCGCTCACTGGCGTTTTCGCGAGCAGGCTCGCTCCCACAAGGGTGCGCATTTCAACTGTGGGAGCGAGCCTGCTCGCGAAGGGGCCGGCACGCTCACTACAAAATCTGGCGGATTATTTTTTCTTCAGACAATCACTCATGAACGCCTTGCGCGCATCGCCGGTCAGCGCTTTGGTTTTCGCGTCGGCATTGCAGGTGCTCATTTTTTGCTGCTGCGGGGTCAGAACCTTGCCGTCATTGGCCGCCGGGGTGGCCTTGAGGCAAGTGCTCATGAAAGTTTTGCGCTCGTCGCCTTTCAGACTCTTGGCGGTCGCATCGGCATTGCAGGTGGTCATCTTGTTCTGTTGCGCCGTGGCGGCGAAACCCTGGGAACACAGGAGCAGACCGATCATCAACAAAGGCACACGCAACATCTTCATGGAGTTTTCTCCTGGTTGCCGCACCGATGGATGCGGCCTTGGCTGGAGTGTAGCCAAATCCTGTTACACCTTCCTGCCTTCCAGGTGGCTGCGGCGGTATTGCTCCGGCGTACACCCGGCCTGACGCGCGAACATGGCAATGAACGCCGAGCCACTGCTGTAGCCGAGATCGAAAGCGATTTCCTGAACGCTCCGTGCAGTTTCCAGCGCCTCGATGGCGGCCAAATAGCGCAAACGCTGGCGCCACTCACCAAAACTCATCCCCAGTTCGCGGACAAACTGCCGCGCCAGCGTGCGCTCGCTGACATGCACCTGCAGCGCCCAGTGTGCCAGCGGCTGATTGTTGCCCGGCTCGGTCTGCAACGCCTCGAGAATCGCCAGCAAACCTGGGCTGCTGGCGTACGGCAGGTAGCACTCGTGCACCGGCGCCTGTTGCAATTGGTCGACCAGCACCTGGGCCAGGCGCTGATCAGCATCGAGTTCTGGAATCTTCACATCGCGGGCAGCGAAGTCTTTGAGGATCGCCTTGAGAATATCGCTGATCGCCAAGGTGCAGGCCCGCGCCGGCAACCCGGCGCAGACCTGGGGATCGAGGCACACCGCGCGATAGTTGACCGGTTGATGGCTGTAGAAACTGTGCTCGACCTGCGGCGGCACCCACACCGCGTATTGCGGCGGTGACATGAAGCGGTTGCCGTCGACATCCATGTGCAGCACGCCGTGCGCCGCATACTCCAGCGTGCCCCACGGGTGTCGATGCGGTGCGGCAAATTCGTGAGCGTTGAAATCGGCGTAGCGAAAATACACCGCCGACGGCAGTTCGCTGAAATCCAGCAGATCGATGTGTTTGCTGTTCATGCTGTCCGGTTGCAGAGGCAGGTTGTCCGGTTCGCAGTATAGGGCTGCATCCAGACAAGGGATAATCGCCGTTCATCAACGTACTGGTTTCAACTCATGCAATACGCGTTTCCGCTGTTGGCGATTTTTATCTGGGCCGGCAATACCGTGATCAACAAACTGGCGGTTGGGGCGATTTTCCCCGCCGAGATCGGTTTTTATCGCTGGCTGCTGGCCGGCCTGCTGTTCACCCCGTTCATGCTCAAAGCGGTGATCGCGCACTGGCCGCAGATTCGCCCGAACCTTGGCAGGATTTTCATCCTCGGCGTGCTGGGCATGGCGGTGTATCAGAGCCTCGCCTACTTCGCCGCGACCCTGACCACGGCCACCAACATGGGCATCATTCTCTCGCTGATGCCGTTGATGTCGCTGGCCATGGCGATCATCAGCCTCGGGCAACGCCTGACCGCTGGGGCGCTGGTCGGCGCAGTGCTGTCGTTTGCCGGGGTGCTGGTGGTGGTGTCGTCCGGCAGCCTCGGCAGCCTGCTGCAACACGGGGTGAATCTGGGCGATGCGATGATGCTGATCGCCACGCTGGCCTATGCGATCTACAGCACGCTGCTGAAGAAATGGCAGCTGCGCCTGCCGCCGCTGGTGTTGTTGTATTTGCAGGTGTTGGTGGCGATCGTCGTGCTGTTTCCGCTGTATGCCGCTTCGCCGAAAACCGGGTTGACCGCGCAGAACATTCCACTGGTGCTCTACGCCTGCCTGCTGGCATCAATGCTCGCGCCGCTGGCATGGATGCAGGCGGTGCAGCGCCTCGGGCCGAGCCGCACGACGTTGTTCTTCAATTTGCTGCCATTGATCACCGCGCTGATTGCCGCGGCGGTATTGAAGGAGCAGTTGGCGATGTATCACCTGGTCGGGGGGGTGCTGACGTTGGGTGGAGTGGTGTTGTCGGAGCGTTGGACAACGGTGCTGGGGCGCAAGATCAGTATTGCCTGATCAGGCCTCTTCGCGAGCAGGCTCGCTCCCACGGGTATCCGCATTCCAATGTGGGAGCGAGCCTGCTCGCGAAAAACGATGACGCGGACGGACTGTTAACACCCGGCCGCCTCCAGCCGCGCCGCATGCTCGACAAACAGCCTTACCGGATCCGCGCCCTTGCCGACCAGCCCCAACGACTGATTGACGATGTCGAAGTGGTCCAGCGGAAAGTCATCGCCAATCACCGTACCCAAGTGTGAGCTGAAGCGACCGACCATGCCGTCGCACTGCCCCGGCTCGCGCACGAAGGTTTTCGCAAACAGGCGACAGCTGCGATTCGTCCCGTCGAACAGATTGCCGCCCCGATCAGTCTTGCCGGGCTGCAACGTGCCTGACCACGAGTAATAGCGCACACCATTGACCTCCTCCGGCCCGTGCCCGCCCCAGGTTCGCGGCAAGCCCTGTGGATAGCGCTGATTGAACAGCGCTACGCCGGCCGTGGTCAGCGAATGGTGCGAGGCATGGATATCCACCGGCAGTTTCGGCCCGTGGTAGCCGCTATCGAGCAAGGCCATGACCCAGCCGACCAGGCGCAGCAGGGCTTCGAGCAGACGCCCCCTGGCGCTGTCGGCGGGATAATGTTTTTCCAGATGGTCTGCCAGTTCCGAACCGTGATTCGGCCCGGCCACCGACGTCACCGAGGCGACCAGATCCGGGCGTTTCGCCGCCGCATAACGCGCGGTCAGCGCGCCCTGGCTGTGGCCGAACAGGTTGACCTTCGGCGCACCGGTCTCGCGCAGGATTGCATCGATTCGCGCCAGCAACTGCTCGCCACGCACCTCAGTCGAATTGAGCGGCGACACCTGCACGGCAATCACCGTCGCTCCCGTGCGGCGCAACGCCTTGATGATGCCGTACCAATACGGGTAGAACAGCAGCCGGACAAACCCGAGCATGCCCGGCACCAGCACCAGTGGATAACGTGTCGACATGGGGCAGACATCCTTGTAGTCGGTGAGTGAATGCAAGGCGTGCAAAACGCCCGCCAAGCATCCACGCAGATCATGACAACTCGACAACCAGCCTACTTCAGGCCTACTACCCCCGCCACGATCAGCCCCACCGAGAGCAGTTTGACCAGCGTCAGGCTCTCGCCCAGCAGGGCGAAACCGAGAAACACCGTGCCCAGCGAGCCGATCGCAGTCCAGATCGGGTAAGCGATGCTCACCGGCAGGTCGCGCATCGCCAGGGTCAGAAAATAAATCCCGCCGACCGCCGCAACCACGGTGATCAACGAAGGCCATGGGCGAGTGAAGCCTTCGGCGTACTTCATACCCATGGCGAACGTCACTTCAAACCCGGCAGCGATCAGCAAGAACAGCCAGGCCATCAGAATGTCCGGGCGAGGTCGAGCAGCTGTTGCTCGGCCTCGGCCACCGACACCGCAAAGGTGCGTTCGGCGGATTCCTCGCCTTCGGCGGCGACAACCGTGACGTCATTGATGCCGATGAAACCCAGCGCCGTGCGCAGCCACGGATCGGCATGGTTCAAGGCTTCGAGCTCGCCGCCCGGGCCGAAGCCAAAACCGCCGCGACTGGTGACGATCAACGCTTTCTTGCCCTGCAACAATGGCGTGTACTGGGCGACGCCGTTGTCCAGCGTGTGGTCGAAGGTCAACCCCAGACGCACAATCTGATCGACCCAGGCCTTGAGGCCGCTGGGCACGTTGAAGTTGTACATCGGCGTGGAAATCAGCAGCAGATCGTGATCAAACAACTCGCCGACCAGTTGATCGCTCAAGGCCAAATCCGCCTGCATCGACAGCGGCCGCGCTTCGGGTTCGGGATAAAACGCCGCCGCCACAAACGCCTCGTTGACCGCTGGAATCAACGCCCGCCCGACCTCACGCCGAGTCACCTGCGCCCCCGAATGACGCGCCTGCCAGGCACGCAAAAACCCTTCCGACAGCCGCCGCGAAGTCGACCGATCGCCCCGCGGACTGCCATGCACCACAAGAATCCTGCTCATCTATAAATCTCCTGACTAGAATCTAACCACTTGACGCTTGCAGCTTGAAGCTGGCCGCTGTTTCATTTCAAATGAGCAAAAATCAGTCGGGATGAATTGATTTCATCCATGGAGTTGCACATGTTCGCTTCGTTGCCGCTGACCGCCCTGCGTGCCTTTGAATCCGCTTCGCGGCTGCTGAGTTTCAAAGCCGCCGCTGAAGAACTGTCCGTCACGCCCACCGCTATTTCTCATCAGGTCCGCGCCTTGGAGGACTGGCTCGGCGTCGCGCTGTTCGAGCGTCTGCCGCGCCAGGTGCGCCTGACCGAAGGCGGCGAGCGGCTGTTTCGCAGCCTGCACGGCGCGCTGCTGGAGGTGGCGCAAAGCGTCGATACTCTGCGCCCGCAACGCAGCGGCAGCAGCCTGACGCTGTCGACCACCGCCGCGTTCGCCGCGCTGTGGCTGGTACCACGGCTCGGGCGTTTCTATGCGCAGCATCCGGACATCAACGTGCGCCTCGACACCCATTGCGAAGTCATCGATCTGCATCAGGACGCCAGCGTCGACCTGGTGCTGCGCTACAGCCTCGAGGACTACCCGAACCTGTACGGTCTGTGCCTGTTCGACGAGTCGTTCGGCGTCTATGGCTCGCCCGAGCAGGTGGCGCTGGCCGCCCGGCGCACGCCGACGCTGATCAGCGTGCACTGGTACAACTCGAAGCTCTACGCGCATGGCTGGCAAGCGTGGTGTGCAAAGTCTGGCGAGAACTGGCTGAACCCGCCGCCGGCGATCCGCGAATACGACGAAGAGCATTACGCCCTGCAAGCGGCGATCGCCGGGCAAGGTCTGGTGCTGGCGAGCAATATCCTGGTTTCGCAGAGCGTCGCCAGCGGAGTGCTGGTGCCGTACCGCAGCGAAATTCAAGTCGATGGCGCCGGCTACAGCGCCTTGTGTGTGCCGGGCCGCGAGCGGCATCCGCCGGTGCGGGCCTTTTTCGCCTGGCTGCGTGAAGAAGCGCAGCGCTGCGGATTGGCGCCACGGTCGACACAAATCGCATAAAACTTTTCGCCGCGCGCGTCACTCACAGCATGGGTAGCGACCGCGTCAGCAGAACGTGGCGACCATCGGATTAGCCTCCTGGAGAGACTCACATGAGCGACGACCTGCATTTGTCAGATGTACAAACCCTGCGCGAACGTGCGCGCCAACACGTCGAAAACGGCGCCGTCACCGAGAGCTACAGCGCCAATCGTGAAGAAGTGCTGCGCTTGCTCAACGAATCGCTGGCCACCGAGCTGGTGTGCACCTTGCGCTATAAACGTCACTACTTCATGGCCACCGGCCTGAAAGCCAAAGCCGCCGCCGATGAATTCCTCGAACACGCAGTGCAGGAAGCCGAGCACGCTGATCGCCTGGCCGAGCGCATCGTGCAATTGGGCGGTGAACCGGAATTCAATCCCGACCTGCTGAGCAAGCTGTCCCACGCACAATACGTGGCGGGCAATACGCTCAAGGAAATGGTTTACGAAGATCTGGTCGCCGAGCGCATTGCCATCGACAGTTACCGCGAGATCATTCAATACATCGGTGATAAAGACCCGACAACCCGACGCATCTTCGAAGACATTCTGGCTCAGGAAGAAGAACACGCCGATGATATGGCGGACATTCTGAAAGACCTCTGATCCATTCGAAACCGCCATCGCGAGCAGGCTCGCTCCCACCCTTGAACGCATTTCAACTGAAGGAATACGTTCAAATGTGGGAGCGAGCCTGCTCGCGAAGGGGCCGTCAAAGGCCACCGGTTACCGGGTAGGTTTAACAGTCACCGGCGCCTTGCCCTGCTTCATCTGCTCCAGCAACGGCGCGCACTGGTTCGGCTCGCCGCCGCTCGGCGCGACCAGCGCCAACAGCCCCGCCGCCGGCGCGGCGATCACACCCAGCGCGACCATGCCCGCGCCACGCAACATCAATGGCACGGCTTTGACCCCGGCATCCGGCTTGATGAACTTGCCACGCACATACAGCGGCGAGCGCAGGGAGATCAGGCGCCACCCCTTGGATTCCGGCGTCACCGTCAGGTCCAGTTGCTCGGTGGCCATGTTCGCCGTGCCGTCGATATAGATGATTGCGTTCTCGGTATCGAAAACAAACAGCTGCGTGGTCGCCAGCCCGGTCTTGATATCGAAGTCGGCAGCAGCGCAATTGATCTTCACTTCCTTGTCGCCAAAGATCTTGCCGACCACGTAATTACCAACGTTGAGCCCGGCCAGCTCCATCAGCTCGCGGCTGATCGCGCCGTCGTTGATCAACATTTTCAACTTGCCGTTGGCACCGCCGAGCAGCTTGGCCACCGAGTTGCCGCGGCCGCTGATATCGGCGTCGCCGTTGAGTTCACCGAAACTGGTCTTCATCGGTTCGAACGTCGGGAACAGCTCCTTGAGCTTGAACTTGCGCGCGGTCAAACGGGCCCGGCCTTCCAGCGGCTCGGTGCGACCGTTGAGGCGAATCTGCGCATCCAGATTGCCGCCGGCCACGCCAAAGCGCAGCGGCTCGAGGCTGAGTTCGCCGTCGTCGAGTTTCAAATGGGTATAGAGGTCGGTGAAGGGCAGCTTTTCGCTGTGCACTATGCGCTTGCCGGTGAATTCAACATCGGCGTCCATCGCGCGCCAGCGATCGGTCTTGAACTCCTCGACCGGCAGCACTTTGTCGGTCGGTTGCTTGCTCGCGCCGCCACGGGCCTTTTGCTCGGTGTTGGAATCGGCGCCAATCAGCGGCGCGAGATCGGCGAACAGCAATTGATTGGAGAGCAGCGCGCCGCTGAGTTTTGGCCGTGGCTGACTGGCGACGTAAGTCAGGTCGCCATGAATGTCGCTGTCGCCGATCTTGCCGTTGAATTTCTCGTAGGTGAACTTCGCTCCCGCCTCGTCATGCAGCTTGGCGATCAGGTGACCGTCAGTGGAATACGGCGGTGTGTCCGGCAGGGTCACGCCGGTCAGCGGGTAGAGGTTGCCAAGGCTGGCGCCGGCCAGCTTCAGGCGCAGGTCGAGAGCGCCGAGGTTGAGCGGGTCGGTCAGGGTGCCCGCCAGTTCAATGCGGGTATAGCCGATCTGCGCTTGCGCCTGCAACGGGAAGGGCTTGCGCGCATCCTGCAATGCCAGCAGCCCGCCGATCTTGCCCTGGCCGGTCAGATTCTGGCCGCGGTATTGGCCTTTGACCTTCAGCGCAAAGGCATAATCCTGTGGCGCACCGCCCTGGTCTTGCGCGGTTTTCGCCGCTTTGGCGCCGACGATGTCGCTGTACGGAATCGGCTTGCCGAGCGGATCGATCAGCACATCGAGACGGGTCTTGAGGGTCTGGTCATCGAGCGTGACGTGGCCCTTGTCGAAACCGATGGCGCCAATGTCGACCACCCAATTGGATGGTTCAGCGTTGGGGTCTTCCGGGTCGAACTTGAACACCCAGTTGGCACGACCGTCGGCCAGGCGTTGCAGCTCGGCATTGGGTTCGGTCAAGTCGATACGTGGAATCACCACGCGCTGCGCCAGCAAAGCCAGCGGCGAGATACGCAGCTCGACCTTTTTCAGGGTGACCATCTGCGCCTGTTTCGACCAGTCCGGGTTACCCAGGCTCAGGTCTTCGGCGACTACATGCGGCCACGGCACCCAGGCGCGCCAGCCGCCTTCGTCCGGCTCGCGCTGCCAGATCACCGCCAGGTTGCCGTTGATGGCAAACACGCGGTGCAGCTCTTCGGAGACTTTGCTGTTGAGGGTGGGTTTGATCCGGTTCCAGTCAAAAAACACGATGATCAGAATCAGCACTGCCAAAAGCAGTACGAGCGTGGCGAAGGTCCAGCTGAAGATTTTTCCAGTGCGCGTCATGCACAAAGCTCCTGATCACGGCTGCGCGCCCGGAACCCGACGCACAGTTTGAAACGGCAGACCGAAGCGGCCCTCATGCAGTCTGTGACTGGCGAAAGGCCCGCAGGTTTAATTGAAAGGCAGTTTAAGCCATAAAAAGGCCGGCAAATCTGACCGATTGGTCGAGCAGTGTTACCGCGACCCGCACTTTTGCGAGGCGCGAGTGAGTCGAAAATACCCACCTCGGTGCAAAACCACCGGCCGCAAAGGCCCGATCTAGAGCCTTCGCGGCGAACAATCAATTCTGTTGATTATTACCATTGCGTTTATGAACTTTTATATCGACTTATCGAGAGTAGCATTGCCCTCGTACCCACTTTATCGCCCTCCCAAGGAGCAACCCATCATGAAACGCCAATTACTGCTCAGCCTTACCCTGTCGATGCTAGCCAGCACTGCTTTCGCTCTGCCCGCTGCCGATCAAGCAACTCCGCAAGTCAAATCGAGCCACTCGGTGTTCAGCCAGACCGTAGCGGCCGATGGCTCCGACCGTACGCCACAAGGCCAGACCCTGGCTGAAAACGGCCGCAACCGCCTTGAAGAAAAAGGCCTGGTTGAAGATGGCTACGATAAAACCCCACAAGGCCAGGCTGTCGCCGAAAACGGTCGCAATCGCCTCGAAGAAAAAGGCCTGGTTGAAGACGGTTACGACAAGACTCCACAAGGCCAGGCTGTCGCCGAAAACGGTCGCAACCGTCTCGAAGAAAAAGGTCTGGTTGAAGACGGCTATGACAAAACTCCACAAGGCCAGGCCCTTGCCGAAGGTGGTGGTGACCGTGTAATCGAACGCAACAGTGCCTTGAGCTAAGCCCATGGTGGCCTCGAAAAAAAGCCCAATCCCCGGATTGGGCTTTTGACTTTTCTGCCCTGCTGAAACTTCTGCCTCACCTTCTCCCGTTCGACGCCGGCAAAGCCGATTTGCTAGAGTGCGACGCTCGTCCTGCCAAAGAACACGCCCAGCGATGCTGCCCCGCGCCGAACAGAAACAACAGACCCGCAACGCTCTGATGGACGCCGCCCGCCACTTGATGGAAAGCGGCCGCGGTTTCGGCAGCCTGAGCCTGCGTGAAGTCAGCAAAACCGCCGGCATCGTACCCACCGGTTTCTATCGGCATTTTGCCGATATGGACGAACTCGGGCTGGTGCTGGTCAGCGAGGTCGGCCAGACCTTCCGCGAAACCATCCGCTTGGTGCGCCACAACGAATTCGTCATGGGCGGCATTATCGATGCCTCGGTGCGGATCTTTCTCGACGTGGTCAGCGCCAATCGCTCGCAATTCCTGTTTCTGGCCCGCGAGCAATATGGCGGCTCGCTGCCGGTGCGTCAGGCAATTGGCCGCTTGCGCGAGAACATCAGCGCCGACCTCGCCGCCGACCTGGCGTTGATGCCCAAACTGCAACATCTGGACATCGCCGGCCTGAGTGTGATCGCCGACCTGATCGTCAAATCGGTGTTCGCCACCCTGCCGGACATCATCGACCCGCCCGCCGAAGCCTTGCCCGAGCATCTGACCCCGCAAGCGAAGATCACCCAGCAGCTGCGCTTCATCTTTATCGGGCTCAAGCATTGGCAGGGGTTGGGCAGTACCGAATAACCCTGTTCTTTCCGACCCCGCAAATCGCCTTGTGGGAGCGAGCCTGCTCGCGAATGCGCCCGCCCCGTCGAATAGCTGCTGACTGATCGACCGCTTTCGCGAGCAGACTCGCTCCCACATTTGGTTCAGCGCCAAGGCCTCTATTTGGTGCATGACAAATTCTTCACGCACCAAAACCTTCCAGAAACCTCCCACCTGTTGAAAGATCAGTCACGCGCCGACAGCCATTTCCTACAGATCGGCCGATTGGCGCGGCCCTTGCTCTAGCCTGATCATTGTCCATTGCTGGAAGATTTCCGATGCTGGTGATTCACCGCAGAATCGACCCTCAACCCGTCTGGGCTGCCGAGTTGCACCTGACCTTCGAAGCGCGCAGCAAGAGCCGTTTGCGCTGTTTCAGTGCCGAGGGCGAAGACGTCGGGTTGTTTTTGGAGCGCGGCCAGCCGCCGCTGTTTGACGGCGAGTGCCTGCAAGCCGAAGACGGTCGCATCGTCCGCGTCTGCGCCCGCCCCGAGCAATTGCTACACGTCACCTGCGCCAACGCGTTTGAACTGACCCGCGCCGCCTATCACCTGGGCAATCGTCACGTTGCCTTGCAGGTCGGCGATGGCTGGTTGCGCCTGCTCGACGATTACGTGCTCAAGGCCATGCTCGAACAACTGGGTGCGCAGGTCACCGCCATCGAGGCGCCGTTCCAGCCGGAACACGGCGCCTACGGCGGCGGCCATCATCATTCACGCCATGGCGACGAAGACTTCAACTACGCGCCGAAACTCCATCAGTTCGGCGTGCGCCTGTGAATCCGGCCTGGGCGCTGCTGCGCCTGGCCAGTCCGCAATTGCCGATTGGCGGCTACAGCTATTCGCAAGGTCTGGAAATGGCGGTGGACAACGGCCGGGTCAACAACCCGGACAGCGCGCGCCGCTGGATCAGTGATCAGTTGCTGCTCAACCTCGCGCGCTTCGAGGCACCGCTGCTGCTTGCGCACTGCCAGGCGGCCGCCGAGGAAAACTGGGCCGAGCTGCTGCGGATTTGCGAACGCCATCGCGCCAGTCGCGAAACCCGCGAGCTGCATCTGGAAAGCCGACAGATGGGCTACTCGTTGCAGCAACTGCTCAACGGTTTGCCAGAGCTGGACGCGCCCGCGCGTGCCTTTCTTGAACAATGCGCCGAACCCCATCTGGCCCTTGGCTGGGCGCTGGCCGCGCGCGCCTGGCAGATCAGTCCGCAAGACGCACTCGCCGCGTGGCTGTGGAGCTGGCTGGAAAACCAGCTCGCGGTGCTGATGAAAACCCTGCCGCTGGGCCAGCAAGCCGCGCAGCGCCTGACCAGCGAATTGCTGCCGCTGCTGCAGCAGGCGCAGCAGGACGCGACCCGCATCGATCCTGATCACCTCGGCAGCGCCGCGTTTGGCCTGTCCCTGGCGTGCATGGCCCATGAGCGCCAGTACAGCCGCCTCTTTCGCTCTTAGGAGAACCATCAGATGAATACACAACCTCTGCGCGTCGGCATCGGCGGCCCGGTCGGTTCCGGCAAAACCGCATTGACCCTCGCCCTGTGCCTGGCCCTGCGCGAGCGCTACAACCTTGCCGTAGTGACCAACGACATCTACACCCGCGAAGACGCCGATTTCCTTGTGCGCAACGAAGCCCTCGCCCCGGAGCGGATCATCGGCGTGGAAACCGGCGGCTGCCCGCACACGGCGATCCGCGAAGACGCCTCGATCAACCTCGAAGCGGTCGATCAATTGAACCGGCGTTTTCCGGGCCTCGATCTGATTCTGGTGGAGTCCGGTGGCGACAACCTTTCGGCGACCTTCAGCCCGGAACTGTCCGACCTGACCATCTACGTGATTGACGTCTCGGCCGGCGACAAGCTGCCGCGCAAGGGTGGCCCGGGGATCTGCAAGTCCGACCTGCTGGTGATCAACAAGATCGACCTGGCGCCGCTCGTGGGTGCCTCGCTGGAAATGATGGACAGCGACACCCAGCGCATGCGCAACGGCAAGCCGTTCGTCTTCAGCAACCAGAAAACCGGTCAGGGCCTTGAGCAGATCATCGCTTTCATCGAACGCCAGGGCCTGCTGAGCGCAGCCTGATCCACTTATCAACAAGGAAGCTTATCCATGACACTCAAACGCATTGTTGGCGCGCTTGCGCTGCTGCTGACCCCGGCGCTGGCCTTTGCTCATCCAGGGCATGGCGACAGCGGTCTGATCGCCGGCATCAGCCACCCGATTGGTGGCCTCGACCATTTGCTGGCAATGCTCGCCGTCGGGTTGTGGGCCGCGCAACAGCAAGGCGCGGCACGCTGGGCGCTGCCGTGCACGTTTGTCGGCACCATGCTGCTCGGCGGCCTGCTCGGCTTTGAAGGGCTGGAGCTGCCAGCGCTGGAAAGCGGCATTGCCGCCTCGGTGCTGGCGTTGGGGCTGGCGGTGGCACTGGCGGTGCGTCCGCCGCTGCTCATGGCGGTGGCCGCGACTGCGCTGTTTGCGCTGTTCCATGGCGTGGCGCACGGGCTGGAACTGCCGGAGATGAGCAGCCCGTGGGCGTATGCCGCTGGTTTCGTGGTCGCTACGGCCGCTTTGCATGCCGCCGGTTATGGCGTGGTGCGCTTCTTGCCTCAAGCTGCTGCACCGTTAGTGCGTCTTGCAGGTGCTGCCTCAGCAATCACAGGCGCGTGGCTGCTGGCAGGCTAATCTCCATCGTCTGAGCTGGCCTCATCGCTGGCAAGCCAGCTCCCACAGGGATATTGGGTGTTCACACAATGGTGGACTTACCCAATAACCTGTGGGAGCTGGCTTGCCAGTGATGACGGCCGATCAGACACCAAACCTTTAAAGGCTGCCTCTCTGCTACCATGTCGCGCAATCGCCCCAGCCCGTGACGCCCGCCCATGCCCCACGCTTGCCGTTCCACCGCCCTGCCCGAATTGTCCGCCCTGTTTGCCGAGGTGCAGCAGCATTTTCTGCATGTCATCGTGCCGCTGTGGCAAGAGCCGGGCTGGAATGCCGACATGGCGTTGCCGTACGAGGCGTTGGACGCCGCACAGCAACCGCTGCCCGTGCAGCGTTATCGGGCCATGGCGTGCGCACGGCAGTTGTACCTGTTTTCCAGCCTGATCGGGGTTGTGGATAACGCTGAAGTTCGCGCGGCGGCGCTGTTTCGTTCGCTGCAGCGGCATTTTCACGATGCCGAGCACGGCGGCTGGTTCTACAGCATCGATGCCCAAGGCAAGCCGCTGGATCAGCGCAAGGACCTCTACACCCACGCGTTCATCCTGTTCGCCTGCGCGCATTACTGGGCCAAATCCGCTGATCCGCTGGTCGAGTCGACATTGAATGCCGCGCTGGAAATCATCGGCCGTCGCTTCGCCACCGGCGATGGTCTTTACGAGGCGTGTCTGGATCGCAACTGGATCAGCCTGCAAACCGGCCCGCTGCAAAATCCGCTGATGCACTTGGCCGAAGCGTTCCTCGCGACGCTGGCCGTGCGCGAAGATCCGCAGACGCAAAAGGACCTGCTCGAGTTATGCACAGCCATGCGCAAGCAATTCGTTGATCCGCAATATGGCGTGTTGATGGAGAAGCCGCTCGGCGCTGTGGATAACTGGTACGAGCCTGGCCACCAGTTCGAATGGTATTTCCTGCTGCAATCCTCGCCGCTGTTACGCGACTCGAAATTGCACCGGGCACTGGATCGCGCGTTTGCCTTTACCGAGCAATACGGCGTGCTGGAAGCCTGCGGCGCGGTGCGCGCCATGCTCGATCTGGAAAGCAACGGACGGCCGCGGGATTCGACTCAGCGAATCTGGGCTCAGGCGGAATACCTGCGTGCACTGACATTGCGTCCGGACAGTGAAGCGGCAGTGCTGCGCCAATTGCAGGCGTTGCAGCAGCGGTTTCTGCATGCCGGCGGCTGGTATGAGTGTCGCGATGAGCAGGGAGAGGTCAGTCGCAAGGACATGCCTTCCACCACGCCGTATCACTTGGCGACTTGCTACAGCGGTCTGGCTGAATATCTGCGCTGATCTATAGATCGCTTTCGCGAGCAGGCTCGCTCCCACATTGGAATGCGTTCCTCCGTGGGAGCGAGCCTGCTCGCGAATGACTTCAGCGCGGTCTCAAGCCTTGTTACGCTCAATGGCAAACCCGGCCCAGGTCTGGCTCACTGGCATCAGCTCCAGGCTGTTGATGTTGATGTGCGCTGGCGTGTTCATCACCCAGAAAATTGTTTCGGCGATGTCCTGCGGCTGGATCGGCTCGGCACCGGCGTAGGTCGCGTTGTAACGCTCCTGATCCCCGGCGAAACGCACCAGCGAGAACTCGCTTTCACACAGCCCCGGCTCGATGTTGCTGACCCGCACGCCGGTACCCTGCAAGTCGCAGCGCAGGTTCAGCGAGAACTGTTTGACGAAGGCCTTGGTCGCGCCATAGACGTGGCTGCCCGGATACGGGTAGTTACCGGCGATGGAGCCAAGGTTGATGATGCCGGCGCCGCGGCCGTGAGCGATCAGGCGTGGCAGCAACAGGCGGGTGGCGTACATCAGACCTTTGACGTTGGTGTCGACCATGGTGTCCCAGTCATCCAGATCGCACTTCGGCGCCGGGTCGACACCCAGGGCCAGCCCGGCGTTGTTGATCAGGCCGCGCAGGGTGGCGAACGACGGTGGCAGGTTGGCGATTGCCTCCTCCATCGCTTTGCGATCCCGTACATCCAGCACCAGACCGTGCACTTCGGTCTGCTTCGAAAGCTCGGCGCAGAGCGCAGTCAGGCGTTCTTCACGACGGCCGGTCAGCACCAGTTTCCAGCCAGCCTCGGCAAAACGGCGGGCACAGGCTTCACCAAAACCGGAGGTCGCGCCGGTGATAAACAGGGTGTTGGACATCGTGTTCTCCTTGCTTCGGCCACCGCGGCAGCCCTTGGAATAGAAAATCAGCAGGCAGCATGCCCGCCCGCGCTTTTACGGGCAACTGTCACGCGCTGTACAAAAAACAATCAAGCGTGCCAACGCCATAGCCGCCGTGGCCTGTAGCCATGTACGCGCATGTTATCCACAGTCCGTTCCACAGTTTTCGGGGGCAAGTGGAATTGCGCAAAGCCACGCCACACAAGGCTTTGCGGGCGAAACAGAAAGTTTTTTGCTTGACCCGGCAGCGGCAGTTATGCCGAACAGGGCATCGTGCACGATAGAGCGCTCAGCGCAGTGATTGCGCAAGGCCAGTGCTGACGGCCCTTGGCGCGGTCTTTCCAGAGTTTAATCACAGACTTATCCACAGGCATGCATACGGACGAAAGGCCATGCTCGCGGCACGATAAAAAGGTTGACAATGGCGCGTGCCGCACTCTCAAAACCGCCCGATCAAAATATGATCAATCGCCTGAAAGCCCCGTAATACAAGGCGCGCAGCTTAATACACCCATGTTATTCACAGCCAGCTCCACAGCAAACGGGGACAAGTCAAAACCGTGGAAAAACAGCTGTTTGCAGCGTCTATATGTCGCGCTTTGGCAGCTTGGTGGATTTGTTTTCCACAATTGTGCCGAGGGTCACTGCGTTACCTGTGGGAGCTGGCTTGCCAGCGATGAGGCCAGCACGCCAGGCATCAGTGTTGAACGATGAACCGCTATCGCTGGCAAGCCAGCTCCCACAGGGGTTGCGGTGGATTCAAGAGATAAAACCCCGACAGTTGCGTGTCGGGGTTTATGGACAACTTGTGATTAATCAGTGCCCGCCCAGATAGGCGTTACGCACCTCCTCATTTACCAGCAACTCTTTACCGGTGCCGGACAAGCGGATTTCGCCGTTGACCATGACATAGGCGCGATCCGACAGCTTCAGCGCATGGTTGGCGTTCTGCTCGACGAGGAAGATCGTCATGCCGGTTTTCGCCAGTTCGCGCAGCGTGGCAAAGATCTGCTTCACCACGATCGGCGCCAGCCCCAGGCTCGGCTCGTCGAGCAGCAACAACTTCGGTCGGCTCATCAACGCCCGGGCAATCGCGAGCATCTGCTGTTCGCCACCGGACATGGTCATTGCCCGCTGGGTGCGCCGCTCTTCGAGCCGGGGAAACAGCTCGAACATGCGCTGCATATCCTCTTTGGCGTACTTGTCGCCAATCGGGATAGTGCCCATCAGCAGGTTTTCCTCGACGGTCATGTCGGGGAACACCCGCCGTCCTTCCGGCGATTGCGCGATGCCGTTGGAGGCGATGTAGTGCGATGACTTGTGGGTGATGTCGACGCCCTGGTAGAGAATCTGCCCACCGGCAGCGCGTGGCTGGCCGAAAATCGACATCAGCAAGGTTGATTTACCGGCACCGTTGGAGCCGATCAGGCTGACAGTCTCGCCTTCGTTGATCTGCAGCGAAACGCCCTTGAGCGCCTGAATCGGGCCGTAGAACACGTCGAGATTTTTCAGTTCGAGGATGGGTCCGGTCATGCCACTTCCTCTTCATCAGCGCCCAGATAGGCTGCGATCACTTTCGGGTCGTTGCGGATCGCTTCCGGCCCGCCTTCGGCAATGACGATGCCGTGGTCCAGCACCACGATGTGGTCGGAAATGCTCATCACCATGCCCATGTCGTGCTCGATCAGCACCACGGTCAGATCATGCTCGTCGCGCAGCAGCCGGATCATCGCGCTCAGCGCTTCGGTTTCCTGAGGGTTGAGGCCGGCGGCCGGTTCGTCGAGGCAGATGATCTGCGGCCGCGTGCACATGGCCCGGGCGATTTCCAGACGGCGCTGCTGGCCATAGGACAATTCCCCGGCGAGGCGGTTGGCGCAGTCGACCAGGTCGACCACTTCCAGCCAATAGAACGCGCAGTCCAGCGCATCGCTTTCGGCCTTGCGATAGCCCTTGGTATTGAGGATGCCAGCAAGCATGTTGCGGTTGACCCACATGTGTTGGGCCACCAGCAGGTTCTCCAGGACCGACATTTCCTTGAACAGGCGAATGTTCTGGAAAGTCCGCGCCAGGCCGGCACGATTCACCAGATGGGTGCCGCCGAACATTTTGTAATACAGGCGACTGAGGAAGGATTTCGGCGAGACGAAGTCGGTCGGTTTGAACGACTCGCCCAGCAACTGGATGACGTTGGTCTGCTGGCCACGCACGTTGAGTTCGATCTTGCCACCGGAAGCCTTGTAGAAACCGGTCAGGCAGTTGAACACCGTGGTCTTGCCGGCACCGTTCGGGCCGATCAGGGCGAAGATCGAGTTGCGTTTGACCTTCAGGCTGACATCGCTCAAGGCCTTGATGCCACCGAAATGCATCATCAGTTTTTCAACGGAGAGTACGACTTCACTCATGGCGCAGCCCTCTCGTAGTGAATGGCACCTTTGCGTGGTTTGACCCCGGAGCGGCTGATGCGGATAAGCCCGCGTGGTCGCCAGATCATCATCAGCACCATCAGGATGCCGAACAGCAACACGCGGTATTCAGCGAAGCCACGCAGCAGTTCCGGGGCGACGGTGAGTACGAACGCAGCGATCACCACGCCGATGGTCGAGCCCATGCCACCCAGCACGACGATGGCGAGGATCAGTGCCGATTCGAAGAAGGTGAACGAGGTCGGGTTGACGAAGCCTTGATAGGTGGCGAAGAACACCCCGGCCAGACCCGCCGTCGACGCACCGATGGTGAACGCCGAAAGCTTGACCAGTACGTGATTGAGGCCCATCGAGCGGCAGGCAATCTCGTCTTCGCGCAATGCTTCCCAGGCGCGGCCGACCGGCATTTTCACCAGACGATGTTTGATGTACAGCACGGCCAGTACCACGAGGAACAACACCGCGTAGATGAAGTAGTACTTCACATCCGGGTTGTAGGCGATGCCGAAAAATTCGTGAAACGGTACCCCGCCATCCTTCGCCCGCTTGCCGAATTCCAGACCGAAGAAGGTCGGCAGGGGTGCCGGCATGCCGTTCGGCCCGCCGGTCAGCGACAGCCAGTTGTTCAGCACCAGACGAATGATTTCACCGAAGCCCAGGGTCACGATCGCCAGGTAGTCGCCGTGCAGACGCAACACCGGGAAACCGAGAATGCAACCGGCCAGGCCCGCGGTGATTGCCGCCAATGGCAGCACCGTCCAGAAACCCAGACCGAGGTACTGGTAACCCAGCGCCAGGCCATAGGCACCAATGGCGTAGAACGCCACGTAACCCAGATCGAGCAGACCGGCCAGGCCGACCACGATGTTCAGGCCCAACCCCAGCAGCACGTAGATCAACCCGAGAATGACCACCCCCAGCAGATAGGAGTTGGAAACAAACGGCACGATGATCGCCAGCACAATCATCAGTGGAATGATCCAGCGCAGCCGCGATTTGTAATCCGGCGGCAGCACGTGCACGCCGGAGCCGCTGCTTTCGAAGCTGTCGAGGATCTTCAGGCCTTTGGGCGTTTGCAGGAACAGACTGAGGGCAAAGCGCCCGGCCATGACGATGGCGATGATCCAGGCCACGCGGGTCGTTTCCAGATTGAAGCTGTAGCCGTCGAGCACCACGCCAACAATCGGTCCGAACACGATCAGGGCAATCAGGCCGGCGAGAATCGCTTCGACCAGGCTTTTTTTGATATCGATGGATTTTTCAGTGGTTGTTGAAGACATCGCTTACACCTTCGACACAAGAGGACGGCCCAACAGACCTTGCGGTCGGAAGACCAGAACAAGTACGAGCAGCGAGAAGCTGAACACGTCTTTGTAGTCGGAGTTGACCAGGCCGGAAAACAACGACTCGGAGATGCCGAGGATGATTCCGCCGAGCATCGCGCCGGGCAGTGAACCGATCCCGCCGAGTACCGCTGCGGTGAACGCCTTGATGCCGATGATGAAGCCGGCATAGAAGTCGAAGGTGCCGTAGTTCATGGTGATCAGCACGCCGGCCAGTGCGGCCATGGCTGCACCGATGATGAACACGTAGGAGATCACCCGGTCGGTGTTGATCCCGAGGATCGAGGCCATCTTGCGGTCTTGCTGGGTTGCCCGGCACATGCGCCCGAGCTTGGTGTATTTGATGATGTAGGTCAGCAATCCCATGCCAACGAAAGCGGCGATCAGGATGAAGACTTTGGTGTAGGTCAGTTGCACGAAGCCAGTCCCGACTTCGACACGCCAGGCACCGGTCAGCAGCGTAGGCACGCCCTGTTGTTTGGCGCCCTGGGCGATCTGTGCGTAGTTCTGCAGGATCAGCGAAATACCGATGGCGCTGATCAGCGGTGCCAGTCGGGTCGAGTTGCGCAGGGGTTTGTAAGCGACGCGCTCGATGACCCAGCCATACACCGCCGTAACCACGATGGTGAAGATCAGGGTGCCGAGCATCAGCAGCGGGAAGGATTCGATACCGAAGTAAGCCAGCAGAGCCAGACTGATTGCCGCCAGGTAAGCGGAAATCATGTAAACCTCGCCGTGGGCGAAGTTGATCATGCCGATGATGCCATAGACCATTGTGTAGCCGATGGCGATCAGGCCATAGACCGACCCGAGGGTCAGGCCGTTGACCAGTTGCTGCAGGAAAATACCATCCATAACGCAATCTCACGCAGTGAGAACCTGCGCACCCTGGGGCGCGCGGTTCTTCTAGGAAAAATACAGATTTACGTCGGAGCAATGTCGGAGTGTGAACAGTTCGATCACCACTGAACCTTGTGGGAGCTGGCTTGCCAGCGATAGCGGTGGATCAGCCAACTTGTGTGTCGATTGATTTGACGCCATCGCGGGCAAGCCCGCTCCCACAGGGTTTCAAGTGAAACGACTGATCACCTCAGCCCTTACTTCTGTTTTTCCAGCTGGTGGTATTTGCCGTCCTTGTCCCACTGGTAAACCACGTAGTCGGAGACTTTCAGGTCGCCCTTGGCATCCCAGGTCTTCTCGCCCATCACGGTTTTCACCGGGTTGGCTTTCAGCCACTTGGCAGCCGCTTCGCCGTCATTTTTCTTCGCGCCGTTGAACGCAGCAGCCAGGGTCTGGACCGAGGCGTAGGCGTACAGGGTGTAGCCCTCAGGCTCGGTGCCAGCCTTGCGGAAAGCATCCACTACGGTTTTGCTGTCAGGCAGCAGGCGCGGGTCGGCGCCGAAGGTCATCAGCACGCCATCGGTGAATTGCGGGCCGCCGGCGGTGGTCACCAGTTCGTCGGTGACGATGCCGTCATCGGACATGAACTTGACGTCTTTCAGGCCTTGTTCACGCAGCTGGCGAACCAGTGGACCGGCTTCCGGGTGCAGGCCGCCGAAATAGACAACGTCGGCGCCAGCGCCACGGATCTTGGTGACGATGGTGCTGAAGTCTTTCTCGCCACGGGTCAGGCCTTCGTACAGCACTGGCTTGACGCCGCGTTTTTCCAGCTGAGCCTTGGTGGCGTCTGCCAGGCCTTGGCCGTAGGTGTCCTTGTCGTGCAGCACGACGACTTTCTTGCCCTTGAGCATGTCGACGATGTAGTCGCCGGCGACGATGCCCTGCTGGTCATCACGCCCGCACATGCGGAACATGGCGCTCAGACCGCGCTCGGTGACTTGCGGATTGGTCGAGCCTGGAGTGATCGCGATGATTCCGGCCTCGTCGTAGATCTCCGAGGCTGGAATGGTCGAAGAAGAGCAGAAGTGACCGACCACGCCGGCGACTTTCTGGTTGGTGAGGTCCTTGGCGACCGTCACGGCCTGCTTCGGCTCGCAGGCGTCATCGCCCTTGACCAGAACGATTTTCTCGCCGTTGACGCCGCCTGCCGCGTTGACTGCGTCAGCCGCTGCCTGTGCCCCTTTCATGTACTGCTCGCCAAACGCCGCGTTGGCGCCCGTCATTGGACCCGCTACACCGATTTTGATATCGGCTTGAGCAAACGCAGAAACACCCAACGCAGCAGCTACTGCGAGGGCCAGAAAGCCTTTCTTGTAAAACGTCTGGGACATGAGGTGGTGCTCCAAGGTTTTTTAGTTGGCACTGCGACTTCACTTCACTCAAAGCTCAGAGCAAGGCCCGTGCCAGCGGTTTTTTATTCTTCAAAAAGTCGCTGCTTTCTTGTTATTTCGACTGTTTCGTTCCCATTTTCATTGGGCGTGCAACCGTCTAAACCGCGGAAGGTGTAACCATTGTTTTTTTCAGGCGCAACCTGTGCGCGCCATCATTGCAACCGCAGCGGCAAACGACGTGCAACCAGCCTGTAACAGCCCGCGTCACCGAACTGCACACTGCTGGTGCGGGACTGCTACAACCCGCACCATTACAGGCTAGTCGCTCGATGCAAAAGCGCCGCTTCCGGCAACAAATTTCAACACTCAAATGACGATGCGCAGGCACTGGCCCGCGTGATAGAGCGAAAATCCGGCTTCGTACAGGCAACTGCGCAAACCGACGCCGGCCAGGGGCTGCATCGGTGCAAAGGGAATCGGCAATGCCTGCGCATCGCCATTGCACAGGTAATCGGCAAAGGCTTTGCCGACCACCGTGCCGGTGGTGACGCCGCGGCCGTTGTAACCGGTGACGGCCACCAGCCCCGGTGCCGGTTCGAACAGGCGCATCAGGTGATCGGGCGTAAAGGCAATGCGCCCGGTCCAGGTGCATTCCCACTCGACCGGCTTCAGATTGGGGAAATAATGCTGCTGCACCCGGTCGGCCCAGGCCTTGAGAAACCAGGTCGGTTTCTGATTGCCATTGCCGAGGCTGCCCAGCAATAACCGCCCTTCCTTGTCGCGGCGGATGCTGCTCAATACCTGGCGGGTATCCCACGACCCCTGCCCGCCGGGCAGAATTTCCTGTGCAGCGTCTTCGCTGAGCGGGACGGAGGCGACCTGATAGTAATAACCGGGAAAGAAATTGCGCTTGAGCTCGGTCCAGTCGCCTTCGGTGTAAGCGTTTGAAGCGATGACCACTTGCTCGGCGAGCACCGAACCCTGCGCGGTCTGCACCGACCATTGCTGACCGACGCGTTCGAGGCGGGTGACCGGTGAATGATCGAACATCTGCCCGCCGAGCCCGAGTACAGCGTTGGCCAGCCCGGTCACATAGGCCATCGGATTGAGCGTGCCGGCGCGACGGTCGAGTAGCGCGGCGGCGATTTTCTGCGTGCCAGTAGCTTGTTCACAGGCCTTGCCGGTCAGCAGTTCGACCGGTGCGCCACGGCGCTGCCATTGTTGCTCGCGACTGCGCAGGTCGGCCTCGCCCTTGGCGTTATGCGCCATGTGCAAGGTGCCTTCGCGGCGCAGCTGACAATCGATGTGGTACTTATCGACAAGACTGAACACCAACGCCGGCGCCGCACCGAGCATGCGGTTGAGCTGAGTGCCGACCGCTTCGCCGAAACCGGCTTCGATCTCGTCCGGAGGAATCCACAAGCCGGCGTTGACCAGCCCGACATTGCGCCCGGACCCGCCATGCCCGGCGCGATGGGCCTCGACAATGCAGACGCTTTTGCCTTTTTCCAGCAAGTGCAGCGCCGCCGACAACCCGGTGAACCCGGCGCCGATCACGCAGACATCAACCTTGACCTCGCCCCTGAGCGCGGTGTGATCCGGGCGTTGTGGCGTGAGCTTTTCCCACAGACATTCTTCGCGTAACGGCATTGCCAAGCTCCTGTCGGAGCAGCTGCAAGCTTCAAGCTACAAGCAGCAAGCCGATCAGCTTGTCGCTTGGGGCTTGAGGCTTGCCGCTGCTTAATCGAATGTGATGCCCTGCGCCAACGGCAGCTCAAGCGAGTAGTTGACCGTGTTGGTCTGCCGGCGCATGTAGGCGCGCCAGGCGTCGGAGCCGGATTCGCGGCCGCCACCGGTTTCTTTTTCGCCACCGAACGCGCCGCCGATTTCTGCGCCGCTCGGGCCGATGTTGACGTTGGCGATGCCGCAGTCGCTGCCGACCGCCGACATGAAGCGCTCGGCCTCGCGCACATCGGTGGTGAAGATGCACGACGACAGGCCTTGCGGTACCGCATTGTTCAGGCGCAGGGCTTCCTCGAAATCGCTGTAGCCAACCACATAGAGAATCGGCGCGAAGGTTTCGCTGCAGACGACGTCGCTCTGCTCGGGCATTTCGACGATGGCCGGCGACACGTAGTAGGCGTTGGGGAACTGATCTTCAAGTTGACGCTGGCCGCCGAACACCCGACCGCCTTCGCTCAACGCTTGCTCCAGCGCGTCCTGCATGTTTTCGAAACTGTGCTTGTCGATCAGCGGGCCGACCAGATTGCCTTGCAGCGGATGGCCGATGCGCACTTTCGAATACGCGGCTTTGAGGCGAGTGACGATTTCTTCTTTCACCGACTCATGGGCGATCAGCCGGCGCAACGTGGTGCAACGCTGCCCGGCGGTGCCAACGGCGCTGAACAGAATGGCGCGAACGGCCATGTCCAGATCGGCGCTCGGGCCGAGGATCATTGCGTTGTTGCCACCGAGCTCGAGAATGCTGCGGGCAAACCGTGCGGCGACTTTTGGCGCCACTTCGCGGCCCATGCGCGTGCTGCCGGTGGCACTGATCAGGGCGACACGCGGGTCATCGACCAGCGCCTCACCCGCATCGCGACCTCCGATGATGACCTGGCAAAGGCTCGCCGGCGCATCGCTGAAATTCTTCACCACGCGATCGAACAACGCCTGACAGGCCAGCGCGGTCAGCGGGGTCTTCTCCGACGGTTTCCACACCACCGGATTGCCGCAGACCAGCGCCAGGGTGGTATTCCACGCCCACACCGCGACCGGGAAATTGAATGCACTGATCACCCCGACCACGCCCAACGGATGCCAGGTTTCGCGCATGTGATGGCCCGGACGCTCGGAAGCGATGGTCAAACCGTACAACTGACGCGACAGGCCGACGGCGAAATCGCAGATGTCGATCATCTCCTGCACTTCGCCCAGACCTTCCTGAGTAATCTTGCCCGCCTCCCACGACACCAGCTCACCGAGGTCAGCCTTGTATTCGCGCAATACTTCGCCAAATTGGCGCACCAGCTCGCCACGACGCGGGGCCGGCACGTTGCGCCATTGTTCGAATGCATGATCGGCGCGACTGATGTGCTGCTCGACTTGCGCCGCACCTTCCCAGTTCACCGCCGCGATGCGGCTGCCGTCGATCGGTGAATGCACCGGCACTTTGCCGTTCTGATACAGGGCCGGGTTCACACCGAGACGATCAAGCAATGCGGCAACCATGGGTCACTCCTCAAGCGAAAAACTGAATGTGTGCGGTCGCCTTTTCGCGACCGGGCAGGCCTTTAGTTGTAGCGTCCAATGACGGCGGCAACAAACGACCTTTACGCCAGATATCATTCCGTTTATTCATGCTGAGCATAGAAAGACAAGAAAAGGACTGGCCATGCTGAACAAACGCCACTTGCCCTCGATCACTGCGTTGCAGTGCTTCGAGGCGGTAACCCGGCACCTGAGCTTCACCCGCGCCGCGGAAGAGTTGAATCTGACCCAGAGCGCGGTGAGCAAACAGGTCGCGCAGCTTGAAGAGTTGCTGCAGCATTTGCTGTTTCGCCGCGTGCGTCGGCGCTTGCAGATGACCCCGGCCGGGGATCTGTACCTGGTGGAGGTGAGAAAAATCCTCACCCAGGTCGAGATGTCGACGCACTACCTGCGTTCCTACGGCGGCGAAACCGAAGTCCTGCGCGTCTCCACGCCGTCGACCTTCGGCGCGCGCTGGCTGGTGCCGCGGCTGAAAGGCTGGCGCCTGCGCCATCCGTCGATCCATCTGGACCTGTGCAACGAGCAGGAGGCGGACGATCTGCTGCAAGGGCGCAGCGATCTGGCGTTCTATTTCGGTCAAGGCGCCCGGCCGGGAACCGAGTGCCTGAAATTGTTCGGCGAAGAGCTGGTGCCCGTCTGCGCGCCGGGCAGCCTGCCGGACACGCCGTTTACTGATCCGACGCAACTGACCGATCTGGTCCTGCTGCAAAATGCCTCGCGTCCGCAGGCGTGGCACGACTGGTTCGACAGCCAGGGTTACCAGACCGAACACAGCTATCACGGGCCGCGTTTCGAGACTTTCTATATGTGCATTCGCGCAGCCCAGGTGGGCTGCGGCGTGGCGTTGTTGCCACGGTTTCTGGTCGAAGAAGAATTGGCCGACGGCAAACTGGTCATTCCGTGGGCGCATGCCATGCCCAGCACGGACGCCTATTACCTGGCGTATCCGGAACACGCAGCGGAAGTGCCCAAGGTCCGCGATTTCGTGAAGTGGATGCTGGAGCAGATTGATAGCCCAACCTGAAATCCACCGGTGCCCCTGTGGGAGCGAGCCTGCTCGCGAAAGCGGTGTATCAGCTAGAGATGATGTGACTGACCCGACGCTTTCGCGAGCAGGCTCGCTCTCACATGGGTTATGCGATGGGCTTAAAAAATGCTGGCAATCCCCACCGCTGATATGCGCCACTAGCGCCATCGATATAGACCGCGCCACGGCGCGGCGCACCTGGAGACCCCGTTATGAGCGAGAGTGTGTTTGCCGATCGCATCGTGCAGAACCTGCTCGACACCGACTTCTACAAACTGACGATGATGCAGGCGGTGCTGCACAACTACCCCAACGTCGAGGTCGAATGGGAGTTCCGCTGCCGTAACAGCGAGGACCTGCGCCCCTATCTGGCCGAGATCCGCTTTCAGATCGAGCGCCTGGCCGAAACCAGCCTGAGCGGCGATCAGCTGAATTTCCTTGAGCGCATCAGCTTTCTCAAACCGGACTTTCTGCGTTTTCTCGGGCTGTTTCGCTTCAATCTGCGCTACGTGCAAACCGGCATCGAGAACGGCGAACTGTTCATCCGCCTGCGCGGGCCGTGGCTGCATGTGATCCTCTATGAAGTGCCGCTGTTGGCGATTGTCAGTGAAGTGCGCAACCGCCATCGCTATCACGACATGTCACTGGAACGCGCGCGCGAGCAGCTGTATCGCAAGTTCGACTGGCTGAGCGCCAACGCTTCGGCCGATGAACTGTCGCAGCTGCAAGTCGCTGATTTCGGCACGCGCCGGCGTTTTTCCTACGGTGTGCAGGCTGAAGTGGTCAACGTGCTCAAGCACGACTTCCCCGGCCGTTTCGTCGGCACCAGCAACGTGCATCTGTCGCGCGAACTCGACATGAAACCGCTCGGCACTATGGCCCATGAGTGGATCATGGCGCACCAGCAACTCGGTCCGCGCCTGATCGACAGCCAGATTGCCGCGCTCGATTGCTGGGTCCGCGAGTACCGCGGCCTGCTCGGCATCGCCCTCACCGACTGCATCACCACCGATGCCTTCCTCGGCGATTTCGATCTGTTCTTCGCCAAGCTGTTCGACGGCTTGCGCCATGACTCCGGCGATCCGGTGGCCTGGGGCGAAAAGTGCATCGCCCACTACCACAAGCTCGGCATCGACCCGATGAGCAAGACCCTGGTTTTTTCCGACAGTCTGACGCTGCCAAAATCGCTGGAGATTTTCCGCGCATTGCACGGTCGCATTAATGTGAGCTTCGGCATTGGTACCAACTTCACCTGCGACATTCCGGGTGTCGAACCGATGAGCATCGTGCTTAAAATGACCGCCTGCAACGGCCAGCCGGTGGCGAAGATCTCCGACGAGCCAGGCAAGACCCACTGCAAAGACCCGAATTTCGTCGCCTATTTGCGACACGTGTTCCAGGTTCCTGCCGATTCCAGTCTATCTAGCAAGGAGTGAATTCATGCAAGCCGTACAGCGTGAGATTGCTGAGCAGCTCAAGGTGCAACCGCCATTCGCCGATGATCAGGCCCTGCAGGCCGAAGTCGCCCGGCGCCTGACATTCATTCAGGATTGCCTGGTCAATTCCGGGCTCAAGACACTGGTGCTCGGCATCAGCGGCGGCGTCGATTCGCTGACCGCTGGCCTCCTCGCCCAGCGCGCCATGCTTGAGCTGCGCGAGAAGACCGGCGACAGCAGTTACAAATTCATCGCCGTGCGCCTGCCCTACGAAACCCAGTTTGACGAGCACGACGCCCAGGCTTCGCTCGACTGCATCGCCCCGGACGAAATTCAAACCGTGAACATCGGCCCGGCAGTCAAGGCGCTGGCCGCGCAGGTGCGTGCGTTTGAAGGCAAGCCGGCGGCGTCGGTGGATTTCGTGCTGGGTAATACCAAGGCGCGCATGCGCATGGTTGCGCAGTACACGATTGCCGGTGTGGCTGGTGGTCTGGTCATCGGTACCGATCATGCGGCGGAAGCAGTGATGGGTTTCTTCACCAAGTTCGGCGATGGCGCCTGCGATCTGGCGCCGCTTAGCGGTCTGGTGAAAAACCAGGTGCGAGCGATCGCACGCAGCTTTGGTGCGCCGGAGTCGTTGGTCGAGAAAGTGCCGACGGCGGACCTGGAAGACCTCTCGCCGGGCAAGCCGGACGAGGCGGCACATGGTGTGACCTACGCCGAGATCGATGCGTTTCTGCACGGTAAAACCGTGCGCGACGAGGCGGCGAAGATCATTGTCGACACGTACAACAAGACCCATCACAAGCGGGTCATGCCGTTTGCGCCTTGATCTTGTGAAGACATGAAAAAGCCCGCTGAGGAGTGATCCTCAGCGGGCTTTTCTTTGGCCAGATCATCTATCGATGCGGATGGCCTCTTCGCGAGCAGGCTCGCTCCCACAGGGTTCTCTGTGATTCACAAAATGTGTGACCGACACAGCATGGTGTGGGAGCGAGCCTGCTCGCGAAGAACGATGACGCGGATTACTTGACGACGATGGTGCCTTTCATCATCGAGATGTGGCCCGGGAACGAGCAGAAGAAACCGTAGCCGCCGTCAGCGATCTTGGCTACGTCGAAAGTCAGCGAGTCGGTTTCCTTGGCGCCGATAATCTTCGTGTGGGCGATGATCCGAGCATCGCCTTCCTTCAGGTAGTTCTTGTCGATACCCGCTTGCAGACCGTCGGTCGCGATTGGCTGCATGTCGGCTTCTTTGCTGATCACCAGGTTATGGCCCATGACGTTCTTCGGCAGGTTGCCGGAGTGGGTCAGCTCGACGGTGAAGGTCTTGCAGCTCTTGTCGATCACGATTTCCTTGGTGTTGAAGGACATCTGATCGGTGGAGTCAACGGTGGTTTTGCACTCGGCGGCCATCAATTGGCTGCTGGCCAGCGCCAGCAGGGATACCGCAACAACTTTGGAAAACATGGTGAATCTCCAAGGCAGGGTTAACAAAAGCACTAGTGGTGGAAAGACTGCCTGAAATCTTCGCAAGTTCCTATGACTTGTGTCAAAAATTGTATACAACTTTCAGGCTATGACACTCATGGAAACAATCTAACGGCCCTTTCAGGCGGCACCACCTATGATCGGCCCATCAACCGAGACGGAGTACGATCATGTTCATCAACGGTCTGTTACGCAGTTTGCTCGCCGCCTACGCCTGTGGCGCCAGCGGTACGTTTGAATCACCTGAGCGCGAAGTTTAGCCCTTGGATCAAGGCGTGCCAGCCATTACCCTGTGACGGATCGACTCAGGAGCAAGGCATGTCTTTGAAATCCGTTTGTGTGTTTTGCGGTGCCAATGCGGGCGCTGATCCGGCTTACAGCGAAGCCGCCGTGGCCCTCGGCCGGGCGCTGGCCGAACGTCAGCTGACGCTGGTTTACGGCGGCGGTGCCGTCGGTTTGATGGGCATTGTCGCCGACGCCGCGCTAGCCGCTGGCGGTGAAGTGATCGGGATCATCCCGCAGAGCCTGATGGACAAGGAAATTGGCCACAAAGGCCTGACGCGCCTGGAAGTGGTCGACGGCATGCATGCGCGCAAGGCCCGAATGGCTGAACTCAGTGATGCGTTCATCGCCTTGCCCGGTGGCCTCGGCACGCTCGAAGAGCTGTTCGAAGTCTGGACCTGGGGCCAGCTCGGCTACCATCCCAAGCCGCTCGGCTTGCTGGAAGTGAACGCTTTCTACAGCAAACTCACCGATTTTCTCGACCATATCGTCGGCGAAGGCTTCGTTCGCGCGCCACACCGTGACATGCTGCAAGTGAGCGAATCGTCGCAAACCCTGCTCGACGCCCTTGATCAATGGCGGCCGACCGTCACGCCCAAGTGGGTCGACCAAAAACCCGGTTAACCCCCCGGCACCGATACAGGGCAGAATATGCGCCGCTCAACCTCACCTTCGACCTAGAGGATCGCCCATGGCCAAACCCAATTACTCCTTCGCCAAACGTCAACGAGACCTGGCAAAGGAACAGAAGAAAGAGGAAAAGCTTCAGCGCAAGAAACAAACCGCTGAAGAAGCGGCACTGAACCCTGACGGTGAAGTGGCGACAGATGATGATGTTGATGCACCGGAAGCACCGAAAGACCAGGCGCCCGACGCCTGAGCCCCACCGGGTTTGATCAGCGCATCGAACCCTGCGGATTTGTGACAGGGCTGGCGGTTAACCTGCCGGCCCTCACAACCCTGTTTTTTCAGAATTCAATTGGAAACCTTGTGGGAGCGGGCTTGCCCGCGATGGCGGCGGCACATCCGAAAACGTCGTCACAGACACTCCGTCATCGCGGGCAAGCCCGCTCCCACAGGGTTCACCATCATTCATCCAGCGGCATCACCGTGACGCTCACTTCCGGGTCGTGATTGCCGCCACCGAGAATCACCCCACGCAGCGGTGAAACATCCGAAAAATCCCGCCCCCACGCCAGGGTGATGTGCTCCAGCGCCGGCTGCACATTGTTGGTCGGGTCGAAATCCACCCAGCCCAGCACCGGACAGAACACCGACACCCAGGCATGCGAGGCATCGGCGCCGATCAGCCGTGGCTGTCCCGGCGGTGGCTGGGTCAGCAGATAGCCGCTGACGTAGCGCGCCGCCAGCCCTCGCGAACGCACACACGCCAACATCAGGTGCGCAAAGTCCTGACAGACCCCACGCCGGCGTTCCAGCACTTCCACCAGTGGCGTCGCCACCTGGGTCGCCTCGGCATCGAAGGTGAATTCGCTGAAGATTTTTTCCATCAAACCCTGCACGCCCAACAGCAAGGGCCGGCCCGGCGGAAAGCAGCTGTGTGAAAACTCGACGAAGCTGCGTTTCAAATGTACGTACGGCGACTGGAACCGAAAACGGCAGGCCTCGAGCACATCGGCGGGCAACGGCTGACTGCTGTAGGTCAGCGCATCGCGGGTCGATTCCCAGGCCGGCGACTGGTTGAAGTCCAACGCCGGCCGCGCCAGCACCTCGACGGTCAGCCGTGCGCCGACCTGCAGTTGGTCATGCGGGCGCTCGAACGCCAGACGGGTCAGCGGATTGCCGAATACATCCCGTTCATCGCGGCGCGACGTAGGCTGCGGGCTGATCAGCAATTGCTGCTCAGTGCAGCGCTGCCAGGCGCACTCACGCGGCCACAGATGCGCCAGTTGTTGCGCCAGCGAAACCGGGCTGTCGTAGTGATAACAGGTGTCGTGGAAGATCTGGTAGCGAGCGTTCATCAGACGGACACCGTGCGCTGGCTGACATCATCGACGTGAGCAAAATGCCGCAGCGCCAGGCGATCGGAGACCTGACCGCTGGCCTCGGCGATGTCCTGCAGCAGATCGGCCAACCCCTCCAGTGCCGCACGCACGCTGGATTCACCAAACAAAGGATTTTCCAGACAGCCCAGATCGAACCGCGCCAGACGCTCGACCAGTTTCGCCAGGCCGGCCTCCCGTGGCGCGCCGAAATCATCGTTCAGGCGTTTCAGTGTGCGCGTCACCAGCTTCAGCTGAAACAGCACCGCATGCGGGTTCTGCTCATCAAGTAACAGCAAGTCGAGCACCGGAATCAACTGCGCCACGGCCAGATAGCGTGAGCGGTAAGTGATGCTGCTGTTGCCCAGTTCCAGCAGCCATTCCAGCCCGGCCTGATCATAGGCCCCGGCGCCGCGCAAAAATGCGGCGAGGCTGCTGCTGAGAAACTGCAGACGCTCAATGCGTCGACCGATCATCAGGAAGCGCCAGCCCTCATCGCGGGTCATGTCATCCAGGGCGAAACCGGACAGCGCCGCCAGCGACATCACCAGACGGTTGAGAAAATCCAGCAACTCGGCAAAATCCGGCTCATCGGTTTCCAGCTCCATGGCCTCGCGCTGCAATTCCACCAGCGCCTGCCAGTTCTCCCGCGAGAGCTTGCCGCGCACCTGTGACGCCGCCCACTGCAAGCGCTGCAAGTTGGAGCGCAGGCTGAATGACCAATCGTCACCCAGCAGCGCCGCGAGCAGGCGTTCGGGCAGCTCGCCTTCGTCGGGCAGCAGCGACAGCCGCTCGCCAAGGTCGACGGCGGCCTGCAGCGCTTGCGGGTCATCGCCATCGACATGGCGGGCGAGCATGATCCGCAACAGACGCGCGCTGTCATCGCAGCGCTCGCAATAACGACCGAACCAGAACAGATTCTCCACCACCCGTGACGGCAGGTACGGATCACGCCGCACCAGATCATGGACCCCGACATTGCGCTGGCTCTTCCACTGTTCGCCATTCGGCGGCCGGTCACCGAGCACCCAGGTGTCCTTGCTCGCCCCGCCACGCTGCATCGACACCACCTCGGCATCGGCTTCGGCGGCCACCCGGGTCAAGCCGCCGGGCAGCACCCGATAGCCATCAGCACTGGCCACCGCATACATCCGCATGCCGATCGCCCGCGGCTGCAACTGGCCTTCGTCGGCTTGCCAGACGGGCGCCTGTGATAGCTGCGCCAGTTCCTGCGCCACGTAGGCATACGGCCGGGCCTGCATGCGCGCGGCCAGTTCCTGACGTTGTGTTTCAGTCAAATCGCGACCGAACACCGGGGCAAAACTTTGCGAGGGAAACGCCGGTTTGATCAGCAGCTCCGGGAGTTTTTCCAGCGCCTGCGCGAGCACCGGCGCTTCGCCGCACCACCACGTGGCAATCGACGGCAATATCAGTTCTTCACCAAACAGGTATTGATTGATCTTTGGTAGAAACCCCAATAATCCCGGCGACTCCAGCACCCCGCTGCCCAACGCATTGGCCACCAGCACCCGTCCCTGCCGCACCGCTTCGAGCAGGCCGGGCACGCCAAGCGCCGAGTCTGTACGCAACTCCAGCGGGTCGCAGAAATCATCATCGAGCCGGCGCATGATCGCGTGCACCCGGCGCAGGCCGCTCAGGGTCTTCAGGTAGACCGTGGCATCGCGCACCGTCAGATCACCGCCCTCGACCAAGGGATAGCCGAGCTGGCGAGCCAGGTACAGATGTTCGAAATAGCTTTCGTTGAAGCGCCCCGGTGTGAGCAGCACCACCAACGGCGCGTCATCGTCACACGGCGCCTGCCGCGCGAGGGTCTCCTGCAAGGTGCGGAAAAACCCGGCCAGATGCTGCACCTTGAGATCGCGGTACAACTCGGGAAACGCGCGCGAGACGATGGTGCGGTTTTCCAGGGCATACCCGGCGCCGGACGGCGCCTGGGTTCGATCAGCCGTCACCCACCAGCGCCCGTCCGGGGTCCGCGCCAGATCCACCGCGTACAAGTGCAGAAAGATCTGTTCCGGGGTGGTGACGTGCTGGCAAGGCCAGAGGAAATTGTTGTGGCCGAACACCAGTTCCGCTGGCAACAGACCTTCGCTGATCAGCCGTTGCGGGCCATACAGGTCGGCCAGTACCGCGTTGAGCAGGCGCGCGCGCTGAGCAATGCCGGCGGACAAATGCTGCCATTCATCCGCGGCGATGACGTGCGGCAGCAGGTCCAGCTCCCACGGCCGGTCCGCGCCTTTGGGGTCGGCATAGACGTTGTAGGTCACGCCGTTTTCCTGGATCTGCCGCGCCAGCAGTGCCTGGCGCTGAATCAGTTGCGCCGGGGTGCTGCGCTGCAATTGATCGAACAGCCGCTGCCAATGCGCGCGCACCGCTCCACTGCCGTCGAGCAGTTCGTGATAAGTGCCCGCATTCAGCGGGTAGCGGTCTAGCAGGTCAGGCATGGAAAGCTCGGCAGACAGCAAGGAACGGTCAGACTAACGCAGGCACATGACGCCCGGATAGACGAAACATCTACTCGTCGCGCAGGACACGGAAACGTCGCAAATCGAGGGTCATCGGCAGCTCGTCAGTGATTTCGACAGGGGGCGTCGGAAGTTTCCCCGGCGTGTGTCCGACGCGGAAGAACCGCGCCATGCGCCGGCTCTCCGCTTCGTTGGCGTTGACCGGCAAAGTCTCGTAATTGCGCCCGCCGGGATGGGCAACGTGATACTGACAACCGCCCAGCGAACGGCCCATCCAGGTGTCGAGCAGGTCGAACACCAGCGGTGCGTGCACCGGGATTGTCGGTTGCAGGCAGTTGGCCGGTTGCCAGGCGCGGTAGCGCACGCCGGCGACGAACTCGCCGACACGCCCGGTCGGGTGCAGCGGCACGGCAACGCCGTTGCAGGTCAGCAGATAGCGCTGCGGCGGCAGGCCTTTGAGTTTGACCTGCAAACGCTCCAGCGATGAATCGACATAGCGCACCGCGCCGCCCACCGCGCCCTCCTCGCCCAGCACATGCCAGGGCTCCAATGCCTGGCGCAGCTCGAGTTCAATGCCGTTGACCGCATAATCGCCGACCTTGGGAAAACGAAACTCCAGGTGCGCGGCGAACCATTCGGCGCGCAACGGATACCCGGCGTTGTTGAGTTCGACAATGACATCGGCAAAGTCCTGCTCGATAAAGTGCGGCAGCAGGAAACGGTCGTGCAGTTCGGTACCCCAGCGTGCCAGTTTCGGCGGTGCATAAGGCTCGCGCCAGAACCGCGCCACCAGTGCCCGCAGCAACAATTGCTGGGCCAGGCTCATGCGCGCGTGCGGCGGCATTTCAAAGGCGCGCAGTTCCAGCAAACCCAGCCGTCCGGTGGCGCCGTCCGGCGAATACAGCTTGTCGATGCAGAATTCGGCGCGATGGGTATTGCCGGTGACGTCGATGAGCAAATTGCGCAGCAGACGATCGACCAGCCATGGCGCGCAGGCTTCGCCCGGTGCAGGCATCTGCGCGAAGGCGATTTCCAGCTCGTACAACGCATCGTTGCGTGCCTCGTCGACCCGTGGTGCCTGGGAGGTCGGGCCGATGAACAAGCCGGAGAACAGATACGACAACGACGGATGGTTGTGCCAGTAACTGATCAGGCTGCGCAACAGGTCCGGGCGGCGCAGGAACGGCGAGTCTGCCGGCGTCGCGCCACCGAGCACGAAATGGTTACCGCCACCGGTGCCGGTGTGGCGGCCGTCGATCATGAATTTCTCGGTGGTCAATCGGGTTTGCCGCGCCTGCTCATACAAGAATTCGGTGCGTTCGACCAACTCGCTCCACGTCGCCGAGGGCTGCACGTTGACTTCGATCACACCGGGATCCGGGGTGATACGGAAGTTGCTCAGGCGCGGATCGCTCGGCGGCTCATAGCCTTCGAGCAGCACCGGGCAATGCAGTTCTTCGGCGGTGGCCTCGATGGCCGCGACCAGTTCAAGATAATCCTCGACCCGCTCCAGCGGTGGCATGAACAGATACAAACGCCCTTCGCGCGCCTCGGCGCAGAATGCCGTGCGGGTCAGCCAGTCGGCGGATTCGTCGATGCCCGGCGCACGCTCGTCAGGGGGCGCAGCCTCAGCGTGCCGGTTGAGCTGCTCGGCATCTGGCAATTCGGGGAAGTCCTGATTCGGATCCTGCGGATGAATGAACGGGTATTCGGCAGCCTTGACCCAAGGCTGCGAAGCCAGCGGCAGACGGTAGCCAAGCGGCGAATCCCCCGGCACCAGCCGGCAATGTTCATCACGCAGATACCAGCGCCCGCTCTGCCATTGATCCCCCTTGGCAGTACGTGCCAGCGGCAGCACCTGGCCGATGACCTTGTTCAGCCCCTGGCTGAAGACTTTGCGCAGGCGTGCGCGCTCCAGCGGCTCCTCCAGATGCGAGTCTTCTGCGCTGACGTTGCTCGGCAACGCGCCCTCGCGCCACAGGTAATAGAAATTGTCCTCGTAGGCCGGAAAGACGAAACGTGGCGGCAGTTTCAGCCGTTCAGCAACGCTCGCCAGAAAGCGCCCGGCCAGTTCGCCGTCGGCGCCGTAGTCCTGCTGCTCATCGGCAATCAGCGCGTTGTTGTGCCAGATCGGCACGCCGTCGCGGCGCCAGTAGCAGTTGAGCGACCAGCGCGGCAGTTGCTCGCCGGGGTACCACTTGCCCTGGCCGAAATGCACCAGTCCCTGCGGCGCGTAATGCGTACGCATGCGTTCGAACAGTTCGGCGGAGAGCCGGCGTTTGGCCGGGCCCAGCGCGGCGGTGTTCCACTCGGCACCGTCCGGGTCGTCGATCGAGACGAAGGTCGGTTCGCCGCCCATGGTCAGACGCACGTCGCCTTCGAGCAGGTCAGCATCGATCTGCCGGCCCAGCGCTTCGATCGCCCGCCATTGCTCATCGGAATAGGGCTTGGTGACCCGCGGCGCTTCCCAGATGCGCTCGACGGACATTTCGTGGCTGAACTCACATTCACACGGCTCCACCAGACCACTGATCGGTGCCGCCGAGGACGGATCGGGGCTGCAAGCCAACGGGATATGCCCTTCGCCGGCAAACAGCCCTGAAGTCGCATCGAGGCCGATCCAGCCGGCACCCGGTAAATACACCTCGCACCAGGCGTGCAGGTCGGTGAAGTCCACCTCGGTACCGGACGGGCCGTCGAGGCTTTTCACGTCGGCAGTGAGCTGGATCAGATAACCGGACACGAACCGCGCCGCCAGCCCGAGGTTGCGCAGCAATTGCACCAGCAGCCACGCCGAATCGCGGCACGAACCGGAGGCGTGTTCGAGGGTGTGCTCGGGCGTTTGCACGCCCGGCTCCATACGGATCAGATAGCCGATGTCCTCGCTCAGGCGCTGGTTGAGCGCGACGAGAAAGTCCACCGCTGGCAATGGCGTGCGATCGATGGCATCCAGATAGGCTTTGAATTTCGGCGTCAGCGGCAGGGTTTCGAGGTACGGCGCCAGCTCCTTGCGCTCGTCGGCGGCATAGGCGAACGGAATTTTTTCGGCGTAGGGCTCGAGGAAGAAGTCGAACGGATTGAACACCGCCATCTCCGCGAGCAGGTCGACTTCGATGCGCAGCTCATCGGTCTTCTCCGGAAATACCAGGCGCGCGAGGTAATTGCCCTGGGGGTCCTGCTGCCAGTTGATGAAATGCTGCTCGGGCGAGACTTTCAACGCATAGGACAGAATCCGCGTGCGGCTGTGGGCAGCCGGACGCAGACGCACGATCTGCGGGCCGAGTTCGACAGCGCGGTCGTAGCGATAATGCGTGACGTGGTGCAATGCGACATGAATCGACACGGCGTGCCTCCTGCGAGCCTTGGGCGTATGGGAAAGCGCGCAAGACTTATGCCATGACAGGCTTGCGCACTTTCGCGGAATGCTCAGGGCAGTACAGCACCAAAACCGGGCGATGGGAGGAAATGCTTTGGCGAGTGTGCTTCTATTTGTGGCAGGCAGTCATTGATGGAAGTGTCTGAGCGGGCCCCATCGCTGGCAAGCCAGCTCCCACAGAGATCTTTGGTGGCCCCCGCTCTTTGACCGACAGAGAAACCTGTGGGAGCTGGCTTGCCAGCGATGGGGCCAGTGGGCTCACCGCATTTTGATCGTTCCCACGCTCTGCGTGGGAATGCAGCCCGTGACGCTCCGCGTCACAACCCTGTTCGACAATACTGCGAGTAACGGCTGGAACGCAGAGCGTCCCTTGAGGCATTCCCACGCAGGAGCGTGGGAACGATCAGCGCGCCCGGTCTTGAGTCGAGCTGCGAGTTTGAAAAGCCTGAAGATCTGCTCCCTTCCCCCTCGCCCCCTTTGGGGGAGAGGGCTGGGGTGAGGGGGAAGCGATGATCCTGACACCACATTTCTCAAGGCCTGAAACGCAAAACGCCAACCCGAAGGTTGGCGTTTTCTTTTAGCGCGGTACGACCGGCTTGCGTGTCGGCTTCGGCCCTTTGCCTTTGGCGGCGTCCTTGCGTTCCTTGGCGGCCTGCTGGTTGCGGGCGAATGCCGCAGCCTTGGCCTGTTCACGCTTGTCCCAAGGGTTACCACCATCACTGGCACGCGGCGGCAGGCCGTTGTGCTGGGTGAGGATCTTGGTGGTCTTCTCTTTGCCTTCCTTCGCCACTTTATGGCTGCCGGCCGGCGTCGAGTTCTTGCGACGCGCGCTCTGATAACTGTCGGTGGCCGGCTGATGCGCCGGGATCAGTTGATCCTTGCCCGGGCCGATCAGGTCGCCACGGCCCATGCGGATCAGCGCTTCACGCAGCATCGGCCAGCCTTTCGGGTCGTGATAACGCAGGAACGCCTTGTGCAGACGACGCTGGTCCTCGCTCTTGACGATGGTCACGCCGTCGCTCTTGTACGTCACCTTGCGCAGCGGGTTCTTGCCCGAGTGGTACATCGCGGTGGCGGTGGCCATCGGCGACGGGTAGAACGCCTGCACCTGGTCGGCACGGAAGCCGTTGCCCTTGAGCCACAGCGCGAGGTTCATCATGTCTTCGTCGGTGGTGCCCGGGTGCGCGGCGATGAAGTACGGAATCAGGTACTGCTCCTTGCCCGCTTCCTTGGTGTACTTCTCGAACATGCGCTTGAACTTGTCGTAGCTGCCGATGCCCGGTTTCATCATCTGGTTGAGCGGACCTTCCTCGGTATGCTCCGGGGCGATCTTCAGGTAGCCGCCAACGTGGTGGGTCACCAGCTCCTTGACGTATTCCGGCGACTCGACCGCGAGGTCGTAACGCAGGCCGGAAGCAATCAGGATCTTCTTCACACCCGGCAAGGCGCGGGCGCTGCGGTACAGCTGAATCAGCGACGAGTGATCGGTGTTCAGGTTCGGGCAGATACCCGGGAACACGCACGACGGCTTGCGGCATGCGGATTCGATTTCCGGGCTCTTGCAGGCGATGCGGTACATGTTCGCGGTCGGCCCGCCGAGGTCGGAAATGACCCCGGTAAAGCCCGGAACCTTGTCGCGGATCTCTTCGATTTCGCGAATGATCGATTCTTCCGAACGGTTCTGGATGATCCGGCCTTCGTGCTCGGTGATCGAACAGAAGGTACAGCCGCCGAAGCAGCCACGCATGATGTTCACCGAGAAACGGATCATGTCGTAAGCCGGGATCTTTTCCTTGCCGTACGCCGGGTGCGGGACACGGGCGTAAGGCATGCCGAACACGTAGTCCATTTCTTCAGTGGTCATCGGAATCGGCGGCGGGTTGAACCAGACGTCGATCTCGCCATGCTTTTGCACCAGCGCACGGGCGTTGCCCGGGTTGGTTTCCAGGTGCAGCACGCGGTTGGCGTGGGCATACAGAACCGGGTCGTTACGGACTTTCTCCATCGACGGCAGACGGATCACGGTCTTGTCGCGGGTCATGCGCGGGCTGGCCAGGATCTGCACGACCTTGGCTTCCTGCGGATCTTCGACCGGGCCCTTTTCCTGCTCGATGGCGCAAGCCTGAGTGTCCTGGGTGTTGACGTACGGGTTGATGATCTTGTCGACCTTGCCCGGACGATCAATGCGCGTGGAATCGACTTCGTACCAGCCCTGCGGCGTGTCACGACGGATGAACGCCGTGCCGCGCACATCGGTGATGTCTTCGATCTTGTGGCCGTAGGACAGACGCTGGGCGACTTCGACGATGGCCCGCTCGGCGTTGCCGTACAGGAGAATGTCGGCGCTGGCGTCGATCAGGATCGAGTTGCGCACACGGTCCTGCCAGTAGTCGTAATGGGCGATGCGCCGCAGCGAGGCTTCGATGCCGCCGAGCACGATTGGCACGTGCTTGTAGGCTTCCTTGCAGCGCTGGCTGTAAACCAGGCTCGCGCGGTCCGGACGTTTGCCGGCCATGCCGCCGGGCGTGTAGGCGTCGTCGGAACGGATTTTCTTGTCCGCGGTGTAGCGGTTGATCATCGAGTCCATGTTGCCCGCCGCAACCCCGAAGAACAGGTTCGGCTCGCCGAGCTTCATGAAGTCGTCTTTGGACTGCCAGTTCGGCTGGGCAATGATCCCGACGCGGAAGCCTTGCGACTCCAGCAGCCGGCCAATGATCGCCATGCCGAACGATGGGTGATCGACGTAGGCATCACCGGTAACAATGATGATGTCGCACGAATCCCAGCCAAGCTGATCCATCTCCTCCCTGCTCATCGGCAGGAATGGCGCGGGTCCGAAACATTCGGCCCAATATTTTGGATAGTCAAATAACGGCTTGGCTGCTTGCATGTCGACGACCGGTGTTGAAGTGAAAAATCGCGGGCGCGGAATATAGCACAAATTTTGACCAATTCGGACGACAGTGGTCGGTTTCTCCAAGAGGCCGTCCGTCCGGACATTACGCGTTTCATGAACGCACTACGCATGACACGGCAAGGAAGCCGACCACTCAGCGCATCTTTTATGGGATAGCGAGGCGTGAACGTTAAAGGGTGACAAGCAATGCCAATCAAACCGCCAGTCAGAGGCACAACAACCGCCTCGGTCCATGGGACGCGCGTCAGCGAGTCAGTACCCGGACCCGTTAACAGGAATTCATTCGGCGGCACATTGGTGCCCCCATCTCCTACCCGACGCCCATCCTCACCGACCGATGCAGTTCATCCGGTCATCACTCCTGTGCCACCGCGAGTTGCGGTCAGCGCAACGGCGAACTCAGCACCTGCCCCCGCTCTGCCCGAGCGTCCACTGAAAGATTACTGGATCACGTCGCTGGCGGTGCTGCCGGCCCCTGGCGCCGAAGGCATTTCGATCTACCGAGGACGTCAGTATGTTGAAGTGCCGGACGGCGGTCATGTGCAGATCGGAGTGGATCCGGCCAGCGGCCTTTATCGCGCGAAATTACCCAGTGAACTGATACCTTCAGGACCGGTTTTAAAACCCGACGTCGAAAGTTCGCTCTGGTATCCGGTTGAACGCCTGGTGCCGTTGACCTTTGCGCTATCAACTGCACGACTGGAGGCGTTTCGTACCGACCTGGATTTCAGCACGGCCGATCCGGGAAGTGATGGACTGTATCGCTTCAATGGCAAGCTCTACGCACGGATAGAGCAACATGCCTATCAAGTTCTGCATGATCTCGATGCCTCGTCACCGCAGAGGTCGGTGATGCGCATCGTTCGTCCCGGGGACGCGGTCGCCACCGATACTGGCAATCTTTACGTGGCTTCGCGCCCCGGCAGTTCGGAGCCTGTCGCTTTCGATACCCGGCACGGCTGGCAGGGCACGATTGTGTACGGTGCCGCAGGCATGCCGCGAACCGTGGCAGAGTCTTCAAGTGCTTTCTGGCAGCGCCTGGAAGTGGCCTCTGAACTTGACCAGATAAATCTGCGAGTCCAAAAAGCTCACAAGAAACGTCAAGAGCTGATCGCTGCATGGCTGACTGCGAAGGATCTGGAGGGTGAGCCCGCCAAGCGGGTGGCTGGCGAATTAACGGCACTTGTCAATCGCGAACTGCACAGCCACCAGGAACTGAAGAGTCTAGGGAAGGCCCTGAAGTACTACAAAGAGCAGAAATCCGTCGTAAATACCCTAATTTCGGAGGACGGTTACAGAAACAAAATGATCGCGTTGCAAAAAGGCCAGATGCTCGCCTATCAACAGCTCATAGAATGCGGCCTGAGTCGTCGTGCACTCAAGGGCCCACTGCTTGACCTTGCTCCGGACGGGCTTCCACGGACCGTCAGCTTCCTCTACCGAATGATGGGCCACCTGAAAGAGCGCCAGCTCATTGCCGATAATCTGGTGAAAAAATGGAAGGTCTCGCCGGACGATCTGAGCGACATACTTTCATCGGCGGACACGCATAACGTCGTCGCCTCGTGGGTGCTCACCAAAAGTGTACTGCTGGACAATCCGCTGTCGGCCGGCAACGCTGTTCAGGCTTCTGACCTGGCTGTCCAGTTCGGTATGGCGACCGTCGTTTACGCAGCGCTTGGCAAGATCCCGGAAGACCTGCACGTATCGGTACTCAGTGGCCTGTCTCAGCAATGCGCCGCACTGCGCGACTGGTACGATCGACTGGACCTGCCAGCCGGCCCCGAACACGTCACCTCACGCAATGACATCAACGCCGAAATCCAGGCGTTCGAACTCACCCTGGAAACTCGCCTGACGCGCCTCTATCTGGACCAGCCGGATGGCTCCGCACGACCCGCCCCGGAGCAACCGATTGACTTCGACTATATTCCGCCACAAGACCGGAGCGCCCCGCAAACAAAGCCCTGGCGCCTGTTTCGGGCAAAAAAAAACGGTGTCAGCAAGATCAACATCGGCGAGTCACGGCGCACCGCTCTAGGGGTAGAGGTCATTGACGTCAGCAGCCCCTTCAATCCTCAGCACCCCATACAAACCTACGAGCACAGAGAGGGGGAATGGCGCCCGGTGCAGTCGATCCGGAAAAAAGCCTTGCCCGCGCTACTGGCAGACGCAGATCAACTGCTGCGCGAAACCGACTCGCACGTCAATACCGCCCTAAGGGAGGAGCGGGAAAAAATCAACCCGGACAATATTGTCGAAAAACTTGAAGAGAAAGTCAGAGCGCTGGATGACACAGCCCTGCAGCTTCAGCGGTTCGAACACAGCGATGCCAATGCCAAGGCGTTGATCCAAAGGCTGAAACAGGACAGCCAGCGTCTGCGGACCGCAGGTGAGAACATTCGCATCCGGATTTACAAGGACAAGAATTTTCTCTGCGTCGACCGGGTGATTTATCTGAACGACAGGCAGCACATCCGGGCACAGAAAACCGTCACCCGACTGAAACGGGGCAAGCGCCAGGACAGGGAATACCTCGACATTTACGTGCTGACGGATGCCCATACCGGCGCGCCACTCTGGCATGCGCATTTTCATTACCCCGCCGTAGACACGCCCGCACTGAACTTCAACGTGCGTGGCGCTCACCTGAAAACCCTTGAGCAAAGTGCGAAGGGCAGTATGTCGCAGCGCAGAGAAGAACAGGCAGGACGACAACACGTTGCCATTTGGCGCCATCACTTCGACAGACGCACCGCGCAGAGAATTTTCGATCTGGCGGCAACCACCACTGATCGCGACCCGTAATGGCCTCCCTGCCGGGCATCGTGCGGCCTGACGCGAAAGTAACCCGGTGCGCCGTTCGCGGGAAGGAATCCGCTACAGCCACGTCGTCATCACCCTCAGGCCATGACGCCGAGAACACCAGCAGCATCGGAAGGCTGCTGGCCAATTCCACAAGGAACGTAAACCATGCCAATCAAAACACTTTCAAAAGGCACTACTACCGCCCAAGTGCATCCGCGGCCGGATACCGCAGTGGATTCACCAGCTCTTCGCCCCGACATTACAGTGCGGTCAGGCTTCGACACTGCAACGTCGATCCATCCGAAATACCGACCGGGCGGATCACCTGGCGGCATCGACCCCGACGCAATCACTTTGGCGCCTGTCGTTACTGTTCACCCATTGGCATCGCCGAGCGAAACGCCACGCGCGGTCGCTCTGCCGCTGGAGGATTACCGGATCACGGCCGCTGTCGACCTGCCGGCAGCCAACTTCGAGGGCTTCAGAATTCATAAAGGCCGCCAGTATGTCGATGTGGTCAATGTCGGGGTTGTGCATGTCGCCAAAGACGCCGAGACCGGACAGTACAGGGCTCACCTGACGAGCGAATCGAAGCCTTCCGGCCCTGTTCTGGTTCGCGATGTCGATAGCGGATTCTGGCGGCCAAACGATGCCGACGAAGTCATTACTGCCCCTCTTACCGATGCCAGCCTGCGAGCGTTTCGTATGGATCTGGACTTCAGTACCAGCGAACCCGACATTGACGGTTTGTTTCACCACGATGGCAAACGTTACGTGGTCATCCACAACCACGCCCATCAAGCGCTGCTCGATACGCAGGCCTCGACGCCGGTGCAAAAGGTCTGGCGCATCGTCAAGCCCGGGGACCCGGTGGCCACGGACAGCGAAAACATTTACCACGCCAGCCGCAGCGGCGAAACCCGCGCCATTGCGCGCAATGCGCAAGACGCCTGGGTGCTGGTTTTCCCGGGCCTGAACGCAGGCATGCGCCGCCGTGAAACGGCTCAGGCCAATATGGCGATGCTGTTGCAACGCTATGAACCTTTTGCCGCTGCGCATCGGGAACTGGTCGAGTCTGCAACCCGCTTCGACCGCCTCTGGAGTGAGGCACGTGCGCAGGCGCAGGACAGCGAGGGGAAAACCGCAGCCCTGATCGCCGTTGAAGTTCATCTGCTCAAGCACATCAAAAAGCAGACGGATTTCGTCCAGTCCCTTGTCGATAACAAGGACTGGATGGTCCATCTGAAAGTCGGCGGGGTTTACAAGGAAGAGCTGCACACGTTCCGCCTGGATCGCGTGCGTTATCTGAACCGGCTCATGGCCGTGATGGACTTTCGCATCGCTCCGCTGTTTGCAACGACGAGCGCAGAAAATTGTAAAAAAATGATCACGCACCTGAACAAGAAACTGAAGCTGATCGAAGACCGCCAGAACGTCATGGAACAGATCCGCAAAGCAGCCCCCGGAGCGGAGCCCACATTGATCGAACTCAGCCAGGAAGTGCCCTCGGCCGAACGCATCAACCTCAACAAACTGATGTTGTATGTCCATCTGTATGCCGACGCGCCCGACCATTCGCCCAATGTCACCATGCCTTCGCTCGCGTCCATCGATCTGGTCACCGGCGAGCTGCACAACATCCCTGAACGCTCGCACCCACTGGCTCTGATGCTGACGCTTGATCAGATCCGAAGCGACAAAAGCCGTTTTGAATCGCAAGTGTCTACCGAGGATGTGAAAGCCGAATACGCCCGGGAAATCATCGCGTTGCTTGACCCGATCGAAATCCGCATCGAAGCACGGTTGAACGAACTCTTCGTCACGTTCGATCGTAATACCGAACTGCCAAATCTGGATCAGGACATCGACTTCAGCTTCCTGCCACCGCGGCCAAGCGACAATGTGCCAGCCACAGCGCCTGCGACCCGCAAGGTGTTCCGTACCCGTCGGCACGGCACTTCAAGAATTCTCATCGGCGACACCGAAACCGCTCCGGACGGCAGCATCGTCATCAAGGTAGCCAACCCGCTGCTGCCCGACGGCCCGGCTGAACGCTATGAACAGCGTCACGGCGAATGGGTGCCGGTTCCCCCGCCGCTTGTCCGCACACCGAAACCGCAATTGATTGCCGAAGCCAACCAGCTGTTGGCGCAGGTCGAAAACCACAGCGCCGATGCCAGGGCTAAAGAAGCGCAAAAAGACAACCCGACGAATATTCTTGAAGATCTGGAAAAAGCCATCGACCCGCTGAGCGAGCAGGCCAGGCGCCTGCAGAACCTCGAAAAAGCGCAGCAGGACGCTGAAGTCGAAGCCTTGATCGAGCGCTTGCAAAGCGCCGCCGACACTTTATCCGCGCAAGGGCAACAGCTGCTGGTGCGGATGTACAAGAACAAGGACGTACTGGACATCATGCGTCTGAACTGGCTGCTCGATCATGCCGAACTCAGTGTGCGCAAAACGGTAGATCGCAAACAGCAGGGCAAGGGCAAGGAGAAATCCTTTCTCGACGTCTATTCGATCCGCGATCGCGCTGACGATGCGCCGTTATGGGAAGCGCACTTTCACTACGACAGGCACAACAGCGAGCCGCTGAGTTTCAGCATCAAGGGTGGTCACCTGAAAACGCTGGAACAAGGCACGCGCGGCATCGAATCTCAACGCCGTGACGCACAGGCCGGCCTACCCCACGTTGCCATCTGGCGCCAGACATTCGACGGCAGGACCGCGAGCAAGATCTTTGCTCTCGCCAGCCAAAGCGCAGCGGCGGCCCACTGATTCATTCGCACCGGCAATGACGCCGAACCGGCCAGCCGCTGCCCGCCTGCGGGAGCGACTGGCAACCTACAAGGAAGTTTTTCATGCCCATCAAATCGCCGCCCAAAGGCAACACCTCAGGCGTCACAACTGTTCGTCCGACAACGACGCCGGACGTGACTACGCCGCGCCCCGGTATCACAACGCATCCCGGCTTTGACAACCGCGGCCTGCCAATACGTCCCGGCGGGCCCGCCGGCGACGCCGATCTCGATGCGATCTCCCCGGCGCCCACTGTCACTGTGCATCGCTCGGCCCGACAGGACGACCCACCACACGCAGGCGGTCTGCCGCTTGAGCATTACCGGGTCACGGCCGCTGTCGATCTGCCGGCAGCCAATGCCGAGGGCTTGCGCCTGTTCAAAGGGCGGCAATACGTCGATGTGGTCGAGATCGGCACCGTACAGGTCGCTCAGGATGCCGACAGCGGTCTGTTCCGCGCCAGATTGCCCAGCGAAGCGAAAGCTTCCGGGCCTGTCTTGTTTCGCGATGGAAACGATGGGCTCTGGCGGGCAACCGACGATGGAAATGCCACTACCGCTGCTCTTACCGATGCGAGTCTGCAGGCGTTTCGTACGGATCTGGACTTCAGTACGAGCGAACCCGACCTCGACGGTTTGTTTGGGCACGATGGCAAACGCTACGCGCTCATCCACGAACATGCTTATCAGGTCATGCTTGATAGGGATGGGTCTACGCCTGTACGAAAGGTCTGGCGCATCGTTAATGCCAAAGATCCTGTGGCGAGTGATAGCGACAACATCTATCACGCCAGCCGCAGTGGAGAGTCTCGGGCCATCACACGCAATGCTCACGATACCTGGGTTTCCGCCTCCACCGGCTTGCTTGGAGGAATGCGCCGCCAGGACGCGATACCGATTCTGATGCAGCGCTATGAGCCCTTCGTCATGAGAATAAACGAGATCAATCAGTCCGCTGAACGCTATAACGAGCTCGCGGCGCAGGCAGACGCTCTGCCGAAAGACAGCGCAGGGCGGACGGCGGCATTGATTGCCGTTGAAGTTCACCTGCTCAGGCACATCAAAAAGCAGGCTGACAATTTGCAGTTAATACTCGACCACAAATCCTGGTTGATGCACATCAAAGCCAACGGGGTGTACGCCGAAGAGCTTCATGCCCTTCGCCTGGACCGGGTGGAATACCTGAACCGACTGATGATAGTCATGAATTTCAGGGGTGAGTCTATGTTCACCACGCTGAATGCTGACACCTGTATGAAAGTCATCAGCATTATGAACAAAAAGCTGAAGCTTCTCGAAGACCGGGATCTGGTGATGGAGCAGATCCTGAAAGCAGACCGAGGAGCGGCCCCGATACTTGCAAAGCTCCGTAATAAAGTGGATTCGGCCGAGCGCATCAATTTCAACAAGTTGAACCTGTACGTCCACATGTTCGCAGGCACGCCTGACTACGCGCCCGAAGCGACCATGCGCTCGCTTTATTCCATCGACCTGCTCACTGACGATCTGCAAAACATTCCCGAAGCCATGCAGCCATTGGCGCTGATGCTGACCCTTGATCAAATAAGAGGTGAGAGAGGTCGCTTTGAAGCAGAGCTGTCGGCAGGCAGCGTCAAATCCGAGTACGCCCGGGAGATCCTCGCGCTGGCCGATCAGTTCGAGACCGGCATCGAAACCCGCTTGAAAGACATCTTTGCCTCGTTCAACCGCGATACCGAGCTGCCCAGCCTGGAACAGAACATCGACTTCGATTTCATTCCGCCCCGGCCAAGCGATAGCGTGGCAGTCCGACCGCCGTCAATGAGGAAAGTCTTCCGCACCCGACGGCACGGCACTTCCAGGGTAATGGTTGGCGACACGGAAACCGCCGCAGACGGCAGCGTTATCGTCAAGGTTTGCAACCCGTTCCAGCCGAATGGCCCGGTCGAACGCTACGAGAAAAGGCAGGGTGAATGGCTGCCAGTTCGTCCGCCCATCGTCAGCACTCCGCGACCGGAACTGATCGCCGAGGCCAACCGTTTATTGGCTGACGTTGAAAAGCACATCGCCGTAGCACGGACCAAAGAAACCGCGAAAGACAATCCGACGGAAATTATTGAAGACCTCGAAAAAGCTGTCGACCCGCTCAACGAGCAGGCACGCCGCCTGCAAAACCAAGAAAACGCGGCCGAGGATGCCGAGATCCAGAGCTTGGCCGAACGCTTGCAAACAGCTGCTGACACACTGACCGCGCATGGCCAAAGGGCGCTGGTGCGGATGTACAAGAACAAGGACGTACTGGACATCATGCGTCTGAACTGGCTGCTCGATCATGCCGAACTCAGTGTGCGCAAAACGGTAGATCGCAAACAGCAGGGCAAGGGCAAGGGCAAGGAGAAATCCTTTCTCGACGTCTATTCGATCAGGGACCGCGCTGACGATGCGCCGTTATGGGAAGCGCACTTTCACTACGACAGGCACAACAGCGAGCCGCTGAGTTTCAGCATCAAGGGTGGTCACCTGAAAACGCTGGAACAAGGCACGCGCGGCATCGAATCTCAACGCCGTGACGCACAGGCCGGCCTACCCCACGTTGCCATCTGGCGCGAGACCTTCGACGGCAGGACCGCGAGCAAGATCTTTGCTCTCGCCAGCCAAAGCGCTGCGGCGACCCACTGATTCATTCGCACCGGCAATGGCGCCGGACCGGCCAGCCGCTGCCCGCCTGCGGGAGCGACTGGCAACCTACAAGGAAGTTTTTCATGCCCATCAAATCGCCGCCCAAAGGCAACACCTCAGGCGTCACAACTGTTCGTCCGACAACGATGCCGGACGTGACTACGCCGCGCCCCGGTATCACAACGCATCCCGGCTTTGACAACCGCGGCCTGCCAATACGTCCCGGCGGGCCCGTCGGCGACGCCGATCTCGATGCGATCTCCCCGGCGCCCACTGTCACTGTGCATCGCTCGGCCCGACAGGACGACCCACCACACGCAGGCGGTCTGCCGCTTGAGCATTACCGGGTCACGGCCGCTGTCGATCTGCCGGCAGCCAATGCCGAGGGCTTGCGCCTGTTCAAAGGGCGGCAATACGTCGATGTGGTCGAGATCGGCACCGTACAGGTCGCTCAGGATGCGGACAGCGGGCTGTTCCGCGCCAGATTGCCCAGCGAAGCGAAAGCTTCCGGGCCGATTCTGCTGCGCGATCCGGACAGCGGCTGGTGGCATCCGCTGGAAGATTTTGAACCGATAACCTTTGCCCTGAGCGAGAGCCGTCTGGCAGCGTTTCGCACGACCCTGAAGCTGCACAGCGTTGAACCTGGCAGCGACGGACTTCACCGCATCGACGGCAAACTGTATGCGCTGATCGATAACCATGCTTATCAGGTGCTGCACGATCCGGATGCCTCGACGCCGCTGGCCTCGGTGATGCGCATCGTCCGCAGCGATGACCCGGTCGCCAGCGACAGTGCCAATCGGTACGTCGCGACGCGTCCGGGCCGGTCGGAACCGATTGTTTTCGATGCCATACAAGGCTGGGTGGGCACCACCGTGGCCGGCGCCGGCGGCATGATGCGTGGCGACGGCGTCAACGTGCCTGCGCATTCGAGCATGCGCGAGCGGCTGTCGCAGGTTTTGAACCGGTTGCGCAGCCCTCAATCGCGGGCGCGAAAGCTGTTTCCGGACCACACCGATGAAGAAATCGGTCAATTCATCAAGTCCTTGGGAAATGACGTCGCTGGCGGTTTGACCCAGCGCGAGAGCGCCTACAAATCCCTCAAGATTGAACTCGATGCCTGGCTGCGGCAATCCGCCAATGCAGCGCCGTCCGGCACTTCGCCAACCGCCGCGCAGCAAATCGCGCACAGTCTCAAGCGCTGCTGGCGCCATCAGAGCGGCGCCATACTTTGGCTTGAGGCTGGCAACGGCACACTGCCGGCGCTGAAAGCCGATTTCAGCCACGTCCGACACCTGACACTGAAATCGGTCGCATGGTCAGACGCCTCAGGCATTATGCTCGGCAACTTCTCCGGACTGGAAAGCCTGCACATCAGCTGCTCGACACTGGACACGCTGCCCGCAGCTCTCGTGCAGATGGCCGATTTGAAGAGCCTTGATCTGAGTGCGAACCGCATCGCCCTCAACGAACAAACGACCGCTGCACTGGGTTCACTGAGCAAACTCAAGCATCTGGATCTGTCCGACAACCCGTTGGGGCAAACGCCGGACTTTTCCGCCATGGCCGACCTCGAGACGCTGAACCTGAGCAATGCGCAACTGGAGCAGTGGCCGGCAGGTCTGCACAGCCAGGCCCGACTGGTGCGTGTGGACTTGCGCAACAACCGCTTGAGCGCGGTCCCGGAAGCCAACCTCAATCCACCAGCCGATCAGTTCGAAGCGCTCGCGCGTATCAACAGTGTCAGCCTGCTGGAAGGCAATCCTTTTCCACCCGGCTACTGGACGAAACTGGAAGACTTTTGGCAACGGGTGGCGATCGATCAACCGGAGCTGGGCAGCAGCGCTCTGGCCGATGCATTCAGACTCCCCAGTGACATGCCGGAAACCCCCGACGTGCAGCGGGTTTACCCAAACAAGAATCCTCAGCAGGTGCGGGCATTTCTACTCGCTCTGAATGATGACGGCAAAGCGCGACTGGCACGCCGTGTCGCAGCGCTGGACTCGCTGCAGTCCCAGCTAGAGGCCTACGTCGATGGCAGCCAGACCGATGCGTCCGGCGCAGACACGCCGGCCAGGATTCAGGCGCGCCGCGTTGCCGCCACCCTCCAGGCCAATTGGCTCAATTCCATGCACACACTGAGGCTGTCGTCGACAGAGGCGTCACTGCCGCCGCTCAGCGCGGACTTCGGCCATGTCAAAACACTGATTATCAACACCGCTAAATGGTCGGCTGACGCCGATACCTTCCTGGCCGGTTTCCCCAATCTGGAACGCTTGCTCATCAATCATTGCGGGCTTGAAAACTTGCCCGCACCGATTGCTGCCATGCGTGGCCTGGTCAATCTGAATCTGTCCCATAATCGCCTGCAACTGACTGAGCAGAGCGCGGCAACACTCAGTGCCATGCATCATCTGGGGACGATCAACCTGACCGACAATCCGGCCCTCGGCCTGACGCCTGATTTCAGCCATATGTCCAGACTCAGGCATCTGCTGCTGAGCAATATCGGTATCGATCAGTGGCCGAGCGGGTTACACGACAAGACGGGGCTGATCACACTGGATCTAAGCAACAACCGCTTGAAGGAAGTGCCGCCGACATTCATCGATCCAGCGGATGAGGACTTGTTGGCGGTCGCACGGGTCAACGCCGTAACCCGGCTCAAAGGCAATCCGTTCCCGGCCGATTACTGGAAGAAATTCGATGCCTACTGGCGACGCGTCAGCGCAGTCGCTCCCGAACTGCTGACCTCTCATCAGGGTGTGATGTTCGATAGCGACAACTCCTTGGCGAAACGTTACCGGCGACTGTTTCCCCAAAAAGACTTGAAGCAGTGCAGAGAATACCTTTGGACCATGGACGTTGACGCCGCGACCATCAAGGTGCGCAGTCTTGAGCAGGAGTTCGCGCGACTCAAACGCCAGCTCGACGCCTGGGTTTTTTCCGGTGGAGGCAATCTGGGCGGGTACATTCGCGCCGACCAACTGGCGCTCAATGCACAGAACCGAGCTGATCGGGTCACGGCCAACGACAGAATCATCAGTTGCTGGCGCCGAGAGGGGCCGCAAGCTCATGCCCATGACGGTACTCCCATCGGCCTGGAGCTCGATCTGAGCAATCTGCGGCTGCCCAGCCTGCCGGACATAGATGCTGACTTCACTCACGTCGGCTCACTCAAACTCGTCAATATGCGCCTGAGCACGTCGCCGGAAGGTTTTCTGACGCGTTTCCGCCACATACGCTGGTTGAAATTGTCGCGCAATCAACTGCGTGAACTGCCACCGGCGATTGGCGAAATGCATGGTCTGACGTGGTTGTCGCTGGATAGCAACAACATCACCCTGACCGCCGACACTGCCCGCGTCCTCGCGAGCCGCACGACCTTGCGTGCACTGGAGCTGCAGGGAAACCGGCAACTGGGCATCGCCCCGGATATGAGCCAGATCGTCGACCTGCGGTCGGTCAGTCTGGCTCTCACAGGGATCGACACCTTTCCCAATGGCCTCATCCATCAGCCGCTGCTGGATACCATCGAGCTGCACAGCAACCGCATCACGGAAATTCCCGACGCCGTCATCGCGCCGCCGGATGATCAACTGGCGAACACCGTGCGCATCAACAACATCACTGATATTTCGAATAATCCATTGTCGGACGCGACATACAGCCGCCTGATCAACTACCGCAGTCGCCTGAGAGCAGCCGGCACACCGCTGACAGGCTTAAGGAACATCCTCGACACGGCGAGCGCCAGGCCGGAGCCCCTTCGCCTGGCTCCGGCTGACCCGATGCTCCGCTGGACAGCGGGCTTCACCGAAAAACAGCTGACGACACGAACACGGCAATGGCAAACCCTACGCGATCAGGCGCGCTCGGACGGTTTGTTCAACACACTGCAACGCCTGCTGGATACGCCAACCGGCCACTTGGCACTTCAAGGGCGAGTCTGGCGGTTGATCGATAGCATCACCGAAAACACCGCACGGTCCGAACGGTTGCGCAACGAAGTCTTTGATCGCGCCGGCGAAGCGGCCTGCTGTGACCGGGCAGCTTTTACCTTCGCCAATCTCGAGATCTTGTCGTTGACGCACAACGCTGTGGCCCGGGCCGGCGACAAAACGCAGGGGCTGGAACTGTTCAAGTTGAACAGAGCGCTGTTCCGCTTGCATGAAGTCGACAAGATTGCCTCGGCGGACATCGCCCAGCGCGAAGCGAACCTTGCCGCAGCCAGAACACCGCAAGAGGCCGCCAATCTGCCGCCGCCAGAGGTGCCCGAAGAAGTTGAAATCAGGCTGTTCTATCGCCACGGTCTCAAAGACCGCCTGCAGCTGCCCGGGCAACCGGAGAAAATGGGGTTTGCCCACTTGGTCAGCGTCTCCAAAGCGCAACTGGACAGTGCTTGCCAAACCGTCCTCGCGCGAGATAACTCAGCCGAGGAGTTTCAGGCCTTGATGGCGAGGGAGTTCTGGCAAACATACCTGACTACGCACTATCAGGAGGTCTTCGAAGCCCGGCGTCAGCCGTTTCAAGACCGCCAGGCGGCTCTGGATGAATCATTCAAGGCAAACGAATTGTCATTCGCCGACTACGACGCGCAATCAAAAGCGATGCAGGCAGAATGGCTGATCGAGGAGTCGGCCCTGATCGAAAAACTGAGCCGCCAGGAACTGGCGCAATACAAGGCCAGCGACACTGAAGAGGATGCCGCCGGCACAAGTGCGTAGCCGATAAGGCGAGGGCTGGCCGAAGCGTTGTGGCCAGCCTTTTACTCGTCGTCGTCGAAGTTGTAGCTGCCCGGCGCGAGGTTTTCGAAGCGTGTGTATTTGCCGATGAACGCCAGGCGAATAAAGCCGATCGGGCCGTTACGCTGCTTGCCGATGATGATTTCGGCGATGCCCTTGTGTTCGGTTTCCGGGTGATACACCTCGTCCCGGTACACGAACATGATCACGTCGGCGTCCTGCTCGATTGCACCGGATTCACGCAAGTCGGAGTTCACCGGGCGTTTGTTCGGGCGCTGTTCGAGGGAACGGTTGAGCTGCGACAGGGCCACAACCGGGCAGTTGAATTCCTTGGCCAGCGCTTTCAGGGATCGCGAGATCTCGGAAATTTCGTTGGTACGGTTATCACCACTGGAGCCCGGAATCTGCATCAACTGCAAATAGTCGATCATGATCAAGCCGACGTCACCGTGCTCACGCACCAGTCGCCGGGTCCGCGCGCGCATTTCCGACGGGCTGATGCCGGCGGTGTCATCGATGAACAGCTTGCGGTCGTTGAGCAGGTTGACCGCCGAGGTCAAGCGCGGCCAGTCGTCGTCTTCCAGTTGGCCGGAACGCACCTTGGTCTGGTCGATGCGGCCAAGCGACGAAAGCATACGCATGATCAGCGACTCGCCTGGCATCTCGAGGGAGTACACCAGTACGGCTTTCTCGCTGCGCAACACGGCGTTTTCCACCAGGTTCATCGCGAAGGTGGTTTTACCCATCGACGGACGGCCGGCGACGATGATCAAGTCGGCCGGTTGCAGGCCGCTGGTCTTCTCATCAAGGTCGGTGTAGCCGGTCGACAGGCCGGTGATGGCATTGTCGGTGTTGAACAGGGTGTCGATGCGATCGATGGCCTTGGTCAACAGTTCGTTGACGCCAACCGGGCCGCCGGTCTTCGGTCGCGCCTCGGCGATCTGGAAGATCTGCCGTTCGGCTTCATCGAGGATTTCTTCGGCGGTACGGCCTTCAGGGTTGAACGCGCTGTCGGCGATTTCGGTACTGATGCCGATCAGCTGGCGCAACGTCGCGCGCTGGCGGACGATTTGCGCATAGGCCTTGATGTTGGCGACGGACGGCGTGTTTTTCGCCAGCTCACCGAGATAGCCGAGACCGCCGACCTGGGACGTCTGGCCTTCCTTGTCCAGTTGCTCGGACAGGGTCACGACGTCGATCGGCATGTTCTGATCGGCCAGTTTGGCGATTGCACGGAAGATCAGACGGTGGTCATGTCGATAGAAATCGCCGTCGGAGACTTGATCGAGCACGCGTTCCCAGGCGTTGTTGTCCAGCATCAAACCACCGAGTACGGCCTGTTCGGCCTCGATGGAATGTGGCGGCACCTTCAGGGCAGCGGTTTGCAGATCGTATTGCTCGGGAGCGGAGATATCGTTCATGGCCACTTGATAATCAGGTGAAAAGCAGGGATTCAGAAAGACAAAGGGCACGACCTGTAAACAGGATCGTGCCCGATGTTAACCGCCTGACGGACAAGCCGCCAGCCGATCCGGTGTTGCTTAAGCTGCTACCACGACAACGCGTACGGTGGCTTCAACTTCGGCGTGCAGGTGCACGGCTACGTCGAATTCACCCACGTTGCGGATGGTGCCGTTCGGCAGACGAACTTCGCTCTTCTGCACTTCAACGCCGGAAGCGGTCAGTGCGTCAGCGATGTCGTGAGTACCGATCGAACCGAACAGCTTGCCTTCGTCGCCAGCGGTGGCAGTGATGGTCACTTCCAGCTCGGCCAGTTGGGCAGCACGGCTTTCGGCCGATGCTTTACGGTCTGCGGCGGCTTTTTCCAGCTCGGCGCGACGCTCTTCGAACGCAGCCAGGTTGGCAGCGGTCGCAGCGGTAGCCTTGCCGAAAGGCAGCAGGTAGTTACGGCCGTAACCGGCCTTAACGTTTACTTTGTCGCCCAGGTTGCCCAGGTTGGCGATTTTTTCCAGAAGGATCAGTTGCATGTGAAAATCCTCTAACTTTTAACCTTCACCGTTCGCGCTGTCGGTGTCTTTCGACACGTGACGACCGCGAAAATCAATCAGGCTGTCGACAATGGCCAGAACCACGAGCAACGGATAGATCAGCTGCATGAACAACAGCAGCGTGACGTACAACCCCACCAGCCAGAAACCGGCCAGTCGCTTCTGCCCGACCAGCCCGTGAATCAGGGCCAGCCCGGCGAACACCAGCGGTACACTGCACAACGGCGTCAACATGGCCATCTGTGCACCGAGATTCGGGCCCAGAAGCATCAACGCCAGCAGTAACATCGCCGGCCCCAGCGGAATGCGGATGGCGCGAAACTCGCGACCAAAACCACCCGGGTTGTACAACAACGCCTGCCAATGCCGCCCGACAATCAGGCTCAGCACGCTGACGATTTGCAACAATGCCGCAATCAGGCCGGTCAGGACCGGTGCAATCAGGGACGCGAAACGCCCTTGCTCATCCACCGACAATTGATTGTAGGTTTCACCAAGAAGCGCTGGCATGACCTTTATCAAGGCCTGCGCGAGCATCTCGATCTGGGCCGCAAACGCGGCCCCGAGCACCAATGAAAACACCACGCCCATTACTACGCTGACCAGCAGCGTGCGAACCCAGGACTCGCTTGCGCGCAAAACCAGCGCAAGCCCCGAAGACCCCAGCAGCACCAGAAGCGCTCGTGGGTCATCGGCATACAGCCACCAGATCAACGCCGGCAGCAGCCCCAGAGACAGAACACCCAGGGCGTCCGTCAGTCCGCGCCGCAGCAGCACAAGGCTCCCTGCGGCAGCACCCAACCAATACAACAACGGCAATGTTGCACATCCGGCCACCACGAGAGTGGCCTGCATACGGCCGCGCATGATGAACTCAGCTAAGGCGCGCATGCATTCAATCCTTTGCTACTTGTCGACTGCCCGGTCTCAGCGGCCGTGGCTGTCGGTGTAGGCCAGCAGGGCCAGGAAGCGGGCGCGCTTGATAGCGGTGGCCAGCTGACGCTGATAACGAGCTTTGGTACCGGTGATACGGCTTGGAACGATTTTGCCGGTCTCGGATACGTAGGCTTTCAGAGTGTTGAGATCTTTGTAATCGATCTCTTTCACGTCTTCAGCGGTGAAGCGGCAGAATTTACGACGACGGAAGAAACGTGCCATTTGATAGGCTCCTTAATAAGGTCCGTGGATTACTCGTCAGCGTTATCGCTGTTGTCATTGTCATCAGCGCCTTCTTCAGCGCCTTCTTCAGGACGGTCGCGACGCTCACGGCGCTCACTGCGGTTTTCTTCAGCCTTGAGCATCTCGGACTGGCCAGTAACGGCTTCGTCGCGACGGATGACCAGGTTACGGATCACTGCATCGTTGTAGCGGAAGTTGTCTTCCAGCTCGGCCAGGGCTTTGCCAGTGCACTCAACGTTCAGCATCACGTAGTGAGCCTTGTGAACATTGTTGATTGCGTAGGCCAGTTGACGACGGCCCCAATCTTCCAGACGGTGGATTTTGCCGCCGTCTTCTTCGATCAGCTTGGTGTAACGCTCAACCATGCCGCCGACTTGCTCGCTCTGATCCGGGTGGACCAGAAAGATGATTTCGTAATGACGCATGAATGCTCCTTACGGGTTGTAGCCTGCCGCTCAAAAACGGTCAGACAAGGAGTGAATGACACTTATGGACTTGCTGGCCCGGGGCACATGCGTGCCTGCCGCCACAGCAAGGGGCGCAATTGTAGAGAAGGGACTGCGGGGGTGCAAGGTAATTGGTGAATAAATGAACAGCAGCTATGAGCTACAAGCCTCAAGCTGCAAGCGGACCGCTTTTGACTTGAGGCTTGCAGCTTGCACCTTATGGCTTGCGCGAAGCGCGCGCCTTGGCGCCACGCTGGCGCTGGGCTTCGAACAGGCAGACGCCGGTAGCCACGGAGACGTTGAGACTGCTGACGCTACCGGCCATCGGCAGGTTTACCAGATAGTCGCAGTGCTCGCGAGTCAGGCGACGCATGCCTTTGCCTTCGGCGCCCATGATAAGGATGGTCGGGCCGGTCAGGTCCTGGTCATAAATGCTGACCTCGGCCTCCCCCGCCGTACCCACCACCCACAGGCCGCGCTGCTGAAGTTTCTCCAGCGTGCGGGCGAGGTTGGTCACCGCCACCAGCGGGATGACTTCCGCTGCGCCGCAAGCGACTTTGCGCACCACAGGCGTCAGGGTCGCCGACTTGTCTTTCGGCACGATCACCGCCAGCGCCCCGGCCGCATCGGCCGAGCGCAGGCAGGCGCCGAGGTTGTGCGGGTCGGTCACGCCGTCGAGCACCAGCAGCAGCGGCGCGCCTTCGGTGCGATCGAGCAGTTCGTCGAGCATCGCTTCGCCCCAGACCTGGCTCGGGCTGACTTCCGCAACCACACCCTGGTGGACGCCTTCGACCCAAGCGTCCATTTCGCGGCGCTCGGCCTGACCAACCTGAACACGATTTTCGTTAGCCAGCTCAACCAGGGTCTGCACCCGCGGATCGTTGCGGCTTTCCGCCAGCCAGATCTGCTTGACGCGTTTTGGGTGGTGACGCAGTAACGCTTCTACCGCGTGAACGCCGTAGATTTTTTCCAACTGACTCATGACTTCGCCTTCGGTTTACGGGCTCCGCCACTTTTGGCTGGAGCGGAACCCGCTTTTGGCGGGCCCTTGCGGTGCTTGCTCGGTTTGGCTGGCTTGCCGCCGGAAGCCTTCTCAGGCGCCGACCGTCCGGTCTTTCCCGCAGACGGCGCTTTACCACCGCTTTTTGCATCGGCGAGCAAGGCCTTTTTCATTTCACGGCTTTTACGCAGCTCGGCGTTTTTTGCCACAGCGTCGCTTGGCCGATAAGCCTCGGACACCTTTTCCTTGGCCGGACGACGGCTGGCGGTTTTCGCCGGCGCCTTGTCTTCTGCAGCCTTGGCAGCCGGCGCGGCGGTTTCAGCGCCGCGTTTTTTGCGGCCGATCGGCGCGCTGATGGTTTTGTCTGCCATCTCGAAGTCGATCTTGCGCTCGTCGAGATCGACGCGCATGACCCGCACTTCAACGGTATCGCCGAGGCGGAAACTGCGCCCGGTGCGCTCGCCCGCCAAGCGGTGATGCACGGGGTCGAAGTGATAGTAATCGCCTGGTAGCGCCGTGACGTGGACCAGACCCTCGACATAAATGTCGGTCAGCTCGACGAACAGGCCGAAACCGGTCACCGCAGTGATCACGCCCGGGAACGACTCGCCGACGCGATCCTTCATGAACTCGCACTTGAGCCAGTTCACTACGTCGCGGGTCGCTTCGTCGGCACGACGCTCGCTCATCGAGCATTGCTCGCCGAGCTGTTCCAGCGCCGCTTCGTCGTACGGATAGATGCGCGCCTTTGGAATGGTCATCGCACCGGCACGGCGAACGTGCGGGGTGTCCTGCTTCGAATGGATCACGCTGCGGATCGCGCGGTGCGTCAGCAGGTCCGGATAACGACGGATCGGCGAAGTGAAGTGGGTATAGGCTTCGTAATTCAGGCCGAAGTGGCCGTCGTTTTCAGCGCTGTACACCGCCTGGCTCAACGAGCGCAGCATGACGGTCTGGATCAGATGGAAATCCGGACGATCCTTGATGCCCGCCAACAAGGCCTGATAGTCCTTCGGCGATGGACCGTCCTTGCCCTTGTGCAGAGACAGGCCGAGCTCGCCCAGGAACGCGCGCAGTTTTTCCAGACGCTCCGGCGGCGGACCGGCGTGAACGCGATACAGCGCGGGAATTTCATGCTTCTTGAGGAATTCGGCAGTGGCCACGTTGGCCGCCAGCATGCACTCCTCGATCAGCTTGTGCGCATCGTTGCGGATGGTCGGACGGATTTCGGCGATCTTGCGCTCGGAACCGAAGATGATCCGGGTTTCCTGCGTTTCGAAATCAATCGCACCACGCACATGACGGGCTGCCAGCAGCACTTTGTACAGCGCATAAAGCTGCTTCAGGTGCGGTACGACGTCGGTGTACTCGCCACGCAGCTTGCGCGCTTCGGTAGCCTTCGGCGTTTCCAGCATGGCGCTGACCTTGTTGTAGGTCAGGCGGGCGTGAGAGTGAATCACCGCCTCATAGAAGCAGTAATCGGTCATTTCGCCGGACTTGGAGATGGTCATCTCGCAGACCATGGCCAGGCGATCAACGTGCGGATTCAGCGAGCACAGGCCGTTGGACAGCTGCTCTGGCAGCATCGGAATCACGCGCTCAGGGAAGTACACCGAGTTGCCGCGCACCTGCGCTTCGTTGTCCAGCGCCGAACCGATTTTCACATAGCTGGAGACGTCGGCAATCGCCACGTACAACTTCCAGCCGCCGGAGAACAGGCGCAGCTTGCCCGGCTTGGCTTCGCAGTAAACCGCGTCATCGAAGTCGCGGGCATCTTCGCCGTCGATGGTGACGAACGGCAGATGGCGCAGATCAATGCGCTTCTCTTTGTCTTTTTCTTCGACTTCCGGCTTGAGCTTGCCGGCTTCCTTCAGTACGGCTTCAGGCCAGACGTGCGGAATGTCGTAGGTGCGCAGGGCAACATCGATTTCCATGCCCGGCGCCATGTAGTTGCCGACCACTTCGACCACATCGCCCTGCGGCTGGAAGCGCGGCGTCGGCCAGTGGGTGATTTTCACCTCGACGAACTGACCGATCTGCGCATTGGCGTTGCGGCCCGGTGTGACCAGCACTTCCTGCTGGATCTTCGGGTTGTCGGCAACGACGAAACCGATGCCGCCTTCTTCGAAGTAACGACCGACGATGGTTTCGTGGGCACGGGACACCACTTCAACGATCACGCCCTCGCGACGACCGCGACGGTCGAGGCCGGAAACGCGGGCCAGCGCACGATCGCCATCGAACACCAGACGCATTTGCGCCGGGCTCATGAACAGGTCGTCGCTGCCGTCGTCCGGGACCAGGAAGCCGAAACCGTCACGGTGACCGCTGATGCGACCGAGGATCAGATCGAGCTTGTCCACCGGGGCATAGGTGCCACGACGGGTGTAGATCAGTTGAGCGTCGCGTTCCATGGCGCGCAGACGGCGGCGCAGGGCTTCAATCTGGTCTTCGGTGGTCAGACCGAACTCTTCGACCAGTTGCTCGCGGGCAGCCGGCGAACCACGATCGGCGAGATGCGCCAGGATCAGTTCGCGGCTAGGAATAGGGTTTTCGTATTTTTCCGCTTCACGAGCGGCCTCGGGATCGAGGGACTGCCAATCGGCCATTAGAGAGTTTTCACCTTGTCTATATACGGGTTAGTTTGGCATAGGCGCCATGAAACGGGAAATTTCCGGCTATATAAGGCGCAACGGATGCCATGATCTGCCGTCCGAAAGCCATTTTGACCACCGCTGGTAAAAAAAATCATATTTTTTGCTGACAGGGGTTTACAGCTAAAAAGACCCTCCGTATAGTGCGCGCCATTGACGACGCAGATGCGTTGACGATGCTGCCCAGATGGTGAAATTGGTAGACACGCCAGCTTCAGGTGCTGGTGACCTTACGGTCGTGGAAGTTCGAGTCTTCTTCTGGGCACCAATTTCGAGCTTGAGACTAGATCAGTTTCAAGGCTCACACAAAACCCGCGAAAGCGGGTTTTGTGCATTCTAAGCCCGGGTTTTCTTAAAACCGATTTATTAAAATTAAATCAGGGGTTTACAGATCAAAAAGCGCTCCGTATAGTGCGCCACATCAACAGCGGCAACGCTCGCGATGATTGCCCAGATGGTGAAATTGGTAGACACGCCAGCTTCAGGTGCTGGTGACCTTACGGTCGTGGAAGTTCGAGTCTTCTTCTGGGCACCAATTCAAATTCAAGGTTCAGGCCTTGAATTTCACAGAAACCCGCGAAAGCGGGTTTTTGCGTTTCTGGCTTCCGCTAATTGCCGACTCACACCCCACATGCTGATCGGACCGCGAAGCGCACTTGAGAAACAATATCGTTTATCATTGTTGCAAGTTTTTGCAATGCGACAGTGAGGAACCCTGCGAATGACGTTTCGAAATACCCTGCGCCGAGGCCTGACCTTCACCCTCCTCGGCCTGGCGCTCGCCACTCCCCTCACCCAGGCAGCCGATGCGGTTTCCCTGACTCTGTACAACGGCCAGCACAAAGAGGTCGGCGATGCGATTGCCAAGGCCTTCGAAACCAAGACCGGCATTCACGTCAACGTGCGCAAAGGCAGCAGCAATCAGCTCGCCAGCCAGATCATCGAAGAAGGCGACCGCTCCCCCGCCGACGTGATCTACACCGAAGAATCGCCGCCGCTGAATAATCTTGGCGAGCAAGGCCTGCTGGCCAAGGCTGATGACGCAACCCTGGCGGTATTGCCGGAAAAATACGTCGCCGCCAACGGCACCTGGATCGGCGTCACCGCTCGCGTGCGCGTGGTTGCGTTCAATCCGAAACTGATCGACGAGAAAGATCTGCCGAAATCGGTGATGGAATTTTCCGAGCCGCAATGGCAAGGCAAGGTCGGTTTCGTGCCGACCAGCGGCGCATTCCAGGAACAGGCCGTGGCGATCATCAAGCTGCACGGGCGTGACGCCGCCGAAGAATGGCTGACCGGCCTGCGCGCGTTCGGCAAGACCTACAGCAACAACATGGTCGCGCTCAAAGCCGTGGAAAATGGTGAAGTCGCCACCGTGCTGGTGAACAACTACTACTGGTTCGCCCTGCAACGCGAGAAAGGCCAGCTCGATTCGAAACTGCACTACTTTACCGGCGGTGACGCTGGCGGCCTGATCACCGTGTCCAGCGCGGCCGTGCCGAAGTCCAGCAAACATCCAAAAGAAGCCCAGCAATTCCTTGCGTTCATGGCCAGCGAAGAAGGTCAGCGCGTGATCACCCAGACCACCGCCGAATATCCACTGCACAAAGGCATGGAATCGGATCGGGGGCTCAAGCCATTCAGCGAGCTGGAAGCACCGAACGTGACGCCGGCCGATCTGGGCAATGCTGAAGAAGCGCTGGAGCTGGAACGCGAAGTTGGCTTGAACTGATGAGCGCATCGTTATCCGCCCCCGCCTCGCGCGGGGGTTACGTGCCAAATCGCAAGCGGCCATCAATCTGGCTGCTGCTGCCGGTATTGCTATTGGTGGTGTTGAGCCTGTTGCCGCTGGCCTATGTCGGGCTCAAGGCGTGGCAGGCGGGTTGGGCCGAAGCACTGCATTTGTTGTGGCGCCCGTACGTATTCGGCCTGCTACGCAACACCTTGGCGCTGATGGTCGGCGTGACGCTCACCTGCGGCGTGATCGGCCTGTCCCTGGCCTGGCTGCTGGAACGCAGCAATCTGCCGGGGCGACGCTTGTGGGGCGTGATTCTGTGTCTGCCGTTCGCGGTGCCGGCGTTTGTCAGCAGCTTTACCTGGGTTTCGCTGAGCGCACAGTTCGAAGGCCTTGGCGGGGCCATTCTGGTGATGAGCCTGTCGAAGTATCCGCTGATCTTTTTGCCGGTCGCGGCGACGTTGCGCAACCTTGATCCTTCACTCGAGGAGTCCGCACGCACATTGGGGCAGAATCGTTGGGGGGTATTTTTTCGCGTGACCCTGCCGCTGCTCTGGCCATCGCTTTTGGCCGGCTCACTGTTGATCGCCTTGCACATGCTGGTGGAGTTCGGCGCGCTGTCGATCATTGGCCTGCAAACCTTCACCACGGCGATCTATCAGCAGTTCGAGCTGGAATTCAGCAACGCCAACGCGGCGATGCTCTCGGCAGTGCTGCTCGCGCTGTGCCTGCTGTTGCTGTGGGTGGAACTGCGCGTGCGTGGCAAGGGCCGGCATGTGCGCACCGGCCAAGGCGCAGCGCGTCAGGCCGAACAGGTCCGCCTGGGCCCATGGGCTCCGCTCGGTCAGTTGTATTGCCTGGCGCTGGCGATTGTCGGCAGCGGGATTCCACTGGGAATGCTCGCTTACTGGCTGGCGGTTGGCTCTTCTGCGGCGTTTCCGGTAGCGGCGATTAGCGAAGCGCTGTTGTCGTCGCTGGCATTGTCGCTGGGTGGCGCGGCGCTTTGTCTGTTGCTGGCGGTTCCGGTGGGGCTGCTGGTGGTGCGCTACAAAGGTCAACTGGCGATCTGGGCCGAGCGTTTGCCGTATCTGCTGCACGCGCTACCGGGATTGGTGATTGCCCTGACGCTGGTGTATTTCGCTCTGCACTACGTGCCAGTGCTGTATCAGACCTCGGGACTGTTGCTGATTGCTTATGCGCTGCTGTTTCTGCCGTTGGCGCAGGCGCCAATTCGCACGGCGCTGAACAAGGCTGCACCGCAGCTGGAAGAGGCGGCGCGCACGCTCGGGGCTTCGTCGTTCACGGCGTTTTGCCGGGTAACACTACCGATCATTTTTCCGGCATTGGGTGCGGCGTTTGCGCTGGTGTTTCTCGATGCGATGAAGGAATTGACGGCGACGCTGCTGCTGAGTCCGACCGGGCTCAATACGCTGGCGACCGAGGTCTGGGCACATACCGCGAATGTCGAGTTCGCGGCCGCAGCGCCTTATGCGGCGTTGTTGATCGTGGTGTCGGGGTTGCCGGTTTATCTGCTCACGACGCGAATGTATCTGAGCCGTTGAAAAAGCTATCGCGAGCAGGCTCACTCCTACAGGGAAACGTATTTCAAATGTAGGAGTGAGCCTGCTCGCGAAGAGGCCAGCCCGGCCAATATCAGGCCCTGAACTGTCCCAGGCTCGCCTTGAGCTGTGCCGCCAGACCATCCAGCACCTTGCCACTGGCCGTGGTCTCCACCACCGCCTGCGCGGCTTTTTCCGCCTGTGCGTGAATTGTTTCCACCCGCCCACGCACCGCCTGCGCACCCTGCGCCTGATGCGCTGCCGCTTGTGTCGCGAGGCCGATCGCTGCGTGCACCTGTTCAACCGAGGCCTGCACCGACTGTTGCAGTCGCGCGCTGTCACGCAACACCAGCAAGCCTTCACTGGCCTGACGCCCGGCCTGGCCGATCGCCTCGACCGCCTCGCGCGCGCCCTGCTGCAACGCGACGATGTGCGCCTGAATATCGCCGGTGGAGCTTTGCGTCTTGCTTGCCAACGCCCGCACTTCGTCCGCCACCACGGCGAAGCCGCGGCCTGTCTCGCCCGCGCGCGCTGCTTCAATCGCCGCGTTCAAGGCCAACAGGTTGGTCTGCTCAGCGATGCCGTGGATCACCGTCAGCACCACTTCAATCTGTTCACTCTGCTGCGCCAGCCGCTCGATGACTTTCGCCCCGGTGTCCACCTGCCCGGCCAGCGCTTCGATCAGGCCGCCGACCTTGGCCGAGGTACGGGTGTTTTCATCAGTGGCCTGTCGAATTTCCACCACTTGCTTGAGTGCGGCCTGCATCGCATGGCTTTCCGATTGCGCCTCGTCGGCCATCTGCGACAACGCACGCAGGCTCTCGGCAACTTCATCACGCTGCATGCCGGCCGCCGCATCGGCGCCGGCGTTGCGCAGGGTCATCGCGCCAATCTCGACTCCGGTGCGCTGCGCCACATCGCCAGCTTCGCGCACGATCGGCTGCAACTTGTCCACGAAGCGGTTGACCGCCGAGGCCATGTCGCCGATTTCATCCTTGCTGTTGATCTGCACACGCTTGGTCAGATCGCCCTCGCCCGCCGCCAGATCGTCCATCGCCGCGTTGAGCATTTTCAGGCGATTGACCACGCGATGGCCCAACACCACGGCCAGCAACAGCAACACCGCACAGCCGACCAGCGCCAGGCCCAGGCCGATGCGCCAGCGCAGAGTCGCCGCTGCCTCTTGAACGGTTTGCGCGGTATTGGCTTTCATCTCGCCAGCCGTGGACTGCGCCGACTGCAGGCGCGCTTGCATGGCTTTGGCGCTGTCCGCCGCAGCGCCTTTGAGGCTGTCACCGACCAGTTGGTCGCTGCTGGCGATCAGTGCCGAGAAACGCTTGTCGAGTTCGACCAGATCGGTTTCCACCGAGGCCGTGGAAACGCCCATCAGCACTTTGCCGATTTCCACACCGTTGGGATTGATCGACGCTTCGAGGTAATACACCGAGGGATCGTTTTTCGCTGCATCCAGCACTTTATCCAGCGCGCGCTCACCCTGGCCCTTCTCCAGCAAAGCCTTGTTGATCGGGTTTTCCCGGTTCAGATAACGGGTCAGGTGCTGGCCGGCGGCATCGTCATACACCACAAACAACACGTTGGGATTGCGCTGGGCGCGGCGGGCAAATTCCGACAGGGTCGGTACGTCGCTGTCCCACATCGCCCGCGGAGCTACGGAGGCGAGCAACTGCGCCATATCGTTGGCCGAATCCTTGAGGTCCTTTTCCAGCGTGGCACGCAGTTGCGCCTGCTCTTCTTTGAGGCGTGAAGACAGGCCAGCGGTGAGTCGCTGCCGGGTACTGGCAGACAAAGCGTCGAGACTGGAAGTGACCTCCCGCCCGGCCTGCTCCAGTTCGCCGGACAGCTTCTGGCTGTCGGTTCCCAGGCGCGTCGCCAGATCTGCTTCCAGCGCCGTGACGGTGCTCCGCGTCAGGGCAACGGCCACCAACACTTGCACCAAAAGGGCGATACCCAAGGTAACGAACACGGGCCGCAGCAAACGGCTTTGTAACAGTGAGAGAACGGCCGACACTTTGAAATCCCTCTACGTCTGACGCCATTAATTTGATGGCACTCTTGTAGACAGATTCACAGCAAAGGTCATGCCGTCCAACAGGCATAAACGACAAAGGCCCCGATTAAGGGGCCTTTGTTTTTTACATCAACGACTTATCAAGCAAACGGATGACGCAGAACGATGGTTTCGTTGCGGTCCGGGCCCGTCGAAATAATGTCGATCGGTGCGCCGATCAACTCTTCAACGCGTTTGATGTAGGCGCGAGCATTGGCCGGCAGCTCTTCCAGGGTCTTGGCACCCACGGTCGATTCGCTCCAGCCCGGCACTTCTTCGTACACCGGCTGCAGGCCGACGTAGCTGTCAGCATCGGTCGGGGCAACAGCGTTGCCCTGCGCGTCTTTGTAGCCGACGCAGATGTTGATGGTTTCCAGACCGTCGAGTACGTCAAGCTTGGTCAGGCAGATGCCCGAGATGCTGTTCACATCGATAGCGCGACGCAGGATGACGGCGTCGAACCAGCCACAGCGACGGGCACGGCCGGTGGTGGCGCCGAACTCGTGACCCTGCTTGGCCAGGTGTGCACCAACGTCGTCGAACAGCTCAGTCGGGAACGGACCGGAACCAACGCGAGTGGTGTACGCCTTGGTGATGCCGAGGATGTAATCGAGGAACATCGGGCCAACACCCGAACCGGTCGCCACGCCACCGGCGGTGGTGTTGGAGCTGGTCACGTACGGATAGGTACCGTGGTCGATGTCGAGCAACGAACCCTGGGCGCCTTCGAACATGATGTCTTTGCCGGCACGGCGCAGGTCGTGCAGCTCGGCCGTCACGTCGAGCATCAGCGGCTTGAGCAGTTCGGCGTATTCCTTGCACTCGGCCAGGGTCTTTTCGAACTCGATGGCCGGCTCTTTGTAGTAACCGACCAGCATGAAGTTGTGGTAATCCACCAGTTCACGCAGCTTGTCTTCGAAGCGCGGCATGTTCAGCAGATCGCCGACACGCAGGCCACGACGAGCAACCTTGTCCTCATAGGCCGGGCCGATGCCGCGACCGGTGGTGCCGATCTTCAGCTCGCCACGGGCCTTTTCACGGGCCTGGTCCAGCGCAACGTGGAAGGACAGGATCAGCGGGCAGGACGGGCTGATACGCAGACGCTCGCGCACCGGTACGCCTTTCTCTTCCAGCTTGGTGATCTCGCGCAGCAGGGCGTCAGGTGCGACGACCACGCCGTTGCCGATCAGGCACTGCACGCCTTCGCGCAGCACGCCCGACGGAATCAGGTGCAAGACGGTTTTCTCGCCGTCGATCACCAGCGTGTGGCCCGCGTTGTGGCCACCCTGGTAGCGCACTACGGCGGCAGCATGTTCGGTCAGCAGATCAACGATCTTGCCTTTGCCCTCATCACCCCACTGGGTGCCCAGGACTACGACATTCTTACCCATAACACTTGTCCTCATTCGCGCAAACTTGGTGCCGGCGATGGCCGGCAGGAAAACTCAAGAAGCCAGTGGCGATACTTGCCAAAGCCCGTTCTGCTGAATCAATTGCCGGTCGCAGTCCGCATCACGGGCGGCGGCCAAAGGTTGTCCAGGCAAGGCCTGAACGACACGCTGACCCTCACTGCGCAACTGGCAAACCTGCTGCCAGAGTGCCGCATCCGTACTGTCAGGCATCCAGATACCGCCAGACGGTAGCTCGATCTCAGCACGCCCCAGGGTCACCAGGGTTTTCAAATCGGTGGAAAAACCGGTCGCCGGACGGGCACGACCAAAATCGGCGCCGATGTCATCGTAGCGACCACCCTGAGCGATGGACTGACCCACGCCCGGCACGAACACCGCGAACACCACGCCGGTGTGGTAGTGGTAACCACGTAATTCGCCCAGGTCGAAGTACAACGGCAAATCAGGGAAGCGCGCCGAAAGACGCTCGGCAATCGCCAGCAAGTCTTCCAGGGCCGCCAGCACTGGCGCCGGCGCATTGGCCAGACGCTCGCGCGCAGCGCTCAATACTTCACGGCCGCCACACAGGTCGACCAGTGCGCGCAACATATCGGACAGATCCGCTGGCAAGCCTTCGGTCAGGGTAATGACCTCGTCGATGGCCTTGCGTTGCAGCGCATCGAACAACTGCTGTTCGACTTCACCGGACAAACCGGCAGCGCGCGCCAGCCCCCGATAGATGCCGACATGGCCAAGGTCCATGTGCACATCCGGCACGTCGGCCAGTTGCAGCATGGCCAGCATCAGGCTGATCACTTCAACGTCGCTGCTCGGGCTGGCGTCGCCGTACAACTCGGCGCCCAACTGGATCGGGCTGCGCGAGGACGACAAGGCCCGCGGCTGGGCGTGCAGCACGCTGCCGGCGTAGCACAGGCGGCTCGGGCCTTCGCGGCGCAGGGTGTGGGCATCGATGCGCGCGACTTGCGGCGTGATGTCGGCGCGGAATCCCATCTGCCGGCCCGACTGCGGGTCGATGACCTTGAAGGTGCGCAGATCCAGGTCCTGGCCTGCACCGGTCAGCAGGGATTCCAGGTACTCGATATGGGGAGTCACGACAAACTCGTAACCCCAGCTCTGGAACAGATCCAACACCTGACGACGCGCGACTTCGATGCGCGCCGCTTCCGGTGGCAGTACTTCTTCGATGCCATCTGGCAGCAGCCAGCGGTCTACCGTTGCCATTACGCCATTCCCCTTTGATCCGGGCGGCCAGCCTGCGGGCGAGCCTTGAGTGAAGCAGAAAATGATCGATCCGTTCAAAACGCACGCGCATGAACGACGCGGCGAAAGGCCTGTTACCGGCTTCGCCCACCACTTTCCTCGAAAAACGTTCGGGCCATTCAACCCGATGCCTGCAACAAAAAACAGCAATCAAACGTGCAGACGCAAAAAAGCCGGGAATTTCCCGGCTGCCGCATCATACACACGTTTTCCCAAAGGATCACCCCGCCCGAGGATTTAGCCGCCGGGCGGAGCGATTCAGGTCAACGTCGCATCAAGGCTTGGCTTTTTCCAGGTAACGGAAGAAGTCGCTGCTTGGGTCGAGGACCATGACGTCGGATTTGTTCGCGAAGCTTTCACGGTAGGCACGCAGGCTACGGTAGAAACCGTAGAACTCCTGATCCTGACCGTAGGCCTTGGAATAGATCGCAGCGGCCTGGGCATCACCATCACCGCGAACCTCTTCGGATTCACGATAAGCTTCAGCCAGCAACACGCGGCGCTGACGATCGGCGTCGGCACGGATGCCTTCGGCCAGCTCGTTACCCTTGGCGCGGTGCTCGCGAGCTTCACGCTCACGCTCGGTGCTCATACGCTCGAACACGCTGCGGTTCACTTCCTTCGGCAGATCGATGGCCTTGACCCGGACATCGACGACTTCGATACCCAGCTCTTTTTCCGCCATCTTGTTCAGCGATGCAGTGATGTCAGCCATCAGTGCGTCCCGCTCACCCGACACCACTTCGTGCAGGGTGCGCTTGCCGAACTGGTCCCGCAGGCCGGATTCCAGACGACGTGACAAACGCTCGTCGGCAATCTGCTTGAGGCCGGAAGTCGCGGTGTAGAAGCGCTCTGCATCCTTGACCCGCCACTTGGCGTAGGCATCGACCATCACGGCTTTCTTTTCCAGGGTCAGAAAGCGCTGTGTCGGTGCGTCCAGCGTCAACAGGCGTGCGTCGAATTTACGCACCTGGTTAACGTAAGGCACCTTCACATGCAGACCCGGCTGAACGTCCGCCTGAACCACACGGCCGAATTGCAGCAGCACCGCACGCTCGGTCTGAGCGACGATGTAGAAGCAATTCCAGCCCACCAGTACCACAACGACGCCAACGATCAGGGCGATCAGCGATTTATTGCTCATCAGCGGGTCTCCCTTGTACGCGTCTGCGGCACGTCAGTGACATGCGGCGTGACGTCCGAGTTGTTGCTGGCGGCCGAACCAGTCACCGGTGCGTTGCCCGAACTGTTCTGGATCATCTTGTCCAACGGCAGATAGAGCAGATTGCTCTGGCCGTTCTTGTTGCCGGTCACGAGTACCTTGCTGGTGTTGCTGAAGACTTCCTGCATGGTGTCCAGATACAGACGCTCGCGGGTGACTTCAGGCGCCTTGCGATATTCGGCGACCAGTTTGGTAAAGCGATCGGCCTCACCCTTGGCGCGCGAGATCGTTTCGTCGCGGTAACCGTTGGCATCTTCGATGATGCGCTGGGCCTGACCACGGGCTTCCGGCACCACGCCGTTGGCGTAGGTTTCGGCCTGGTTGCGCGAACGCTGCTCGTCTTCACGGGCGCGGATCACGTCATCGAAGGCTTCCTGCACTTCACGCGGTGCCGCTGCGCTCTGTACGTTGACCTGGGTAACGGTGATACCGGTGCGATAGGTATCGAGGAAACGTTGCAGACGTTCCTTGATTTCGCTGGCCATCAATTCACGACCTTCGGTCAGCACCTGGTCCATGGCGGTCGAACCGACCACGTGGCGCAGGGCACTTTCAGTCGCGTGCTGCAGACTGATTTCCGGCTGATCGACGTTCAGCACGAAGTCCTGCAGGTTGCTGATCTTGTACTGCACGGTCAGCGGCACTTCGACGATGTTTTCGTCTTCAGTGAGCATCTGGCCCTGCTTGGAGTACGCACGCTCACGCGTCACGTTTTCCATGTACTTCTTGTCGATCGGCGGGAAATAGATGTTCAGGCCCGGGCCGACAGTCTCGTAGTACTTGCCGAAGCGCAGCACCACGGCCTGCTCCTGCTCGTCCACCACGTAGACGGCGCTGTACAGCCAGACGGCCGCCAGCACGACCAGGCCGATGCCGAGCAGGCCGCCGAAGCCGCCACTGCTCTTGCCCGAACCACCGCCGTCATCACCACGTTTCTTGCCACCACCGAACAACCCGTTCAGGCTTTCCTGCAGCTTTCGGAAGGCCTCGTCGAGATCCGGTGGCCCCTTGCGGTCGCCGTTATTGCGGCGCTTGCCACCCCAGGGATCCTGATTGTTCGAGTTGCCACCCGGCTCATTCCAAGCCATAGCGCTCTCCATCTGATAAAGCAAAGACGCACCCACGGCGCGCCGACCAATGCTACAGAATGCCTGCCGTTGCGGCACAACCGCTTTTTCAGGCTTTTATTGCAAAGTGTGTTGCTCGATGAATTCCATCGGCTGCAATCCTTCGCGGCTTACCAGTCGATTCAACTCGATCCGGGGCAAACGAACGGTCAGCAGACTGACACCTTCTTCGTCGTGCTCTTCTTTCTGCACCGCGCCGAGTTCGAAAAACTGCGCACGCAGTCGCGCGAATCGTTGCGGCAATCGCAAGGTACCGACAAACAGATCACTGCCGAGCAATTCGGCGATCGCCTGTTCGAGCAATTCCAGACCGCTGCCATCACGCGCCGACAGCCAGACCCGCTGGGGCTTGCCGTCTTCATCGCGCTGGATTTGCGGCTCGACACCTTCGAGCAAATCGAGTTTGTTATAGACCTCGAGGATCGGCAAGTCCTGGGCACCAATCTCGCCCAGCACCACCATCACCTGCTCGATCTGCAACATGCGATCCGGTTCCGCCGCGTCGATGACGTGCAACAGCAAGTCTGAGTTGCTCGACTCTTCGAGGGTAGACCGAAATGCCTCAACCAGCTTGTGCGGCAAGTGCCGGATGAAACCTACCGTGTCCGCCAGGACAATCGGCCCCAGGTCATCCAGATCCAGACGACGCAGGGTCGGGTCGAGCGTGGCGAACAACTGGTCAGCCGCGTAGACCTCGGATTTCGTCACGTTGTTGAACAGCGTGGACTTGCCGGCGTTGGTATAGCCGACTAGCGATACAGTCGGAATCTCTGCCCGCGAACGGCCGCGACGCGATTGCTCGCGCTGGCTGCGCACCTTCTCCAGCCGGCCCTTGATCTGGCGCAGACGAACCCGCAGCAGTCGCCGGTCGGTTTCGAGCTGGGTTTCACCCGGGCCGCGCATGCCGATGCCGCCACCCTGACGCTCAAGGTGAGTCCAGCCGCGGACCAGCCGGGTGCTCATGTGGTCAAGCTGGGCCAGTTCGACCTGGAGCTTGCCTTCATGGGTACGGGCGCGTTGGGCGAAAATATCGAGAATCAGACCGGTGCGGTCGATCACGCGACACTCGAAAACACGTTCGAGGTTGCGTTCCTGACTGGGCGTGAGGACGTGATTGAAAATCACCAGATCGGCTTCTTCAGCCTTGACCAGGTCGCGTAGCTCTTCGACCTTGCCGCTGCCGATCAGGTATTTGGCGGTTGGCCGATGACGCGGCACGTTAAAAAACGCAACGGTCTCGGCGCCGGCCGAATTAGCCAACTCCTGAAACTCCTGCGGATCTTCGCGCGCCTCAGGGTCCTGTCCATCCAAGTGAACGAGGATTACCCGTTCACCACCACCGTGGCGCTCAAAGAACAAAGGAGACTCCTATCAGGCGTTACCCGGAGCTGGCTCTGCGTCGCCCTGTTCGTTTTCGGTTGCGCTAGGCAGACGAATCGGACGAACCGGCACTACGGTCGAGATAGCATGTTTGTAAACCATCTGGCTGACGGTGTTCTTCAGCAGGATCACGAACTGGTCGAACGACTCGATCGTGCCTTGCAGTTTGATACCGTTGACCAGGTAGATGGAAACCCCGACTTTCTCTTTACGTAAAGTATTCAGGTAAGGGTCTTGTAGCGAATGCCCTTTTGACATGTGCCGCACTCCTTTAAGGATTCAATAATAAAAAATAGGTAATTCAGATGGCTTTGGCCGCCACACCCCCAAGGATAGACGGCAATTGCAAGGACTCAGCTCAATATGGAGATGGTCCCAAGGTATTTCAAGGCGCGTGGCAGATTGTCGCAATCAAGACTGTCCAGCCAGTGTAAATCTTCCCAGCTGCGCAGCCAGGTGAACTGGCGTTTGGCCAATTGGCGCGTGGCGATGATGCCGCGCTCCTGCATTTCGGCCAACGTCAGCTTGCCATCCAGGTAGTCCCAGACTTGGCGATAGCCTACCGCACGTATAGACGGCAACCCGGCATGCAGGTCACTTCTATTACGCAGGGCTACGACCTCGTCGATGAATCCCTGTTCCAACATAATTGTGAATCTTTGTCTGATACGGTCATGCAGTACCTGGCGGTTTGCCGGGGCGATGGCCAGGTTCGCGACAGTATAGGGCAATTGTTGCAGTCCCGAAGCGGCTGCTTCGGTACTTTGCGCAGATTGTTGCTGACGCAGGTCGGTCATGCTTCGACCGCTGACTCGATACACCTCGAGGGCGCGACTCAGACGCTGCGGATCGTTGGGATGAATCCGCGCCGCCGACACCGGGTCGATGATTGCCAATTGATCGTGCAGGGCTTGCCAACCAAGGCGCGCGGCTTCTTCTTCGATCTGCGCGCGCACCTCGGGATCAGCGGCGGGCATGTCCGCCAGGCCATCGACCAAAGCCTTGTAATAGAGCATCGTGCCGCCCACCAGCAGCGGAATTTTTCCGCGCGCGGTGATGTCGGCCATGGCTTGCAGGGCATCACGGCGAAAGTCCGCAGCCGAATAGGCTTCGGCCGGATCAAGAATATCGATCAAGCGGTGCGGATGCTCGGCCAGCAGCTCTTTTGAAGGCTTGGCGGTGCCAATGTCCATGCCGCGATAGACCAGCGCCGAATCGACACTGATCAGCTCGCATGGCAGCACCTTGGTCAGTTCGATGGCCAGGTCGGTCTTGCCCGCAGCGGTCGGGCCCATCAGAAAAATCGCTGGAGGCAGCTGGCTCATCAACGACCGCGCAGGAACAGTTTGTCCAGATCGTCCAGGCCCAGTTGGGTCCAGGTCGGTCGGCCATGGTTGCATTGACCGCTGCGCTCGGTGTTTTCCATGTCGCGCAGCAGGCCGTTCATTTCCGGCAGGGCCAGGCGCCGGTTGGCGCGAATCGCGCCGTGACAGGCCATGGTGCCGAGCAATTCATTCAGGTGCGCCTGAATGCGGTCGCTGGTGCCGTATTCCATCAGGTCCGAGAGCACGTCACCCACCAAACGATTGGCTTCGGCCTGCTTGAGCAACGCCGGGATCTGCCGGATCGCCAGGGTTTCCGGGCCCAGCCGCTGCAATTCGAAGCCCAGCCGCTGGAACCACGCGGCATGCTCTTCGGCGCAATCGGCTTCGCGCTGACTCACGGCCAGCGACTCCGGCACCAGCAACGGCTGTCCGCTGAGCCCTTCACTGGCCATGGCGATCTTCAGGCGTTCGTACATGATCCGCTCATGCGCGGCATGCATGTCCACCAGCACCAGGCCATGGGCGTTCTCGGACAGAATATAAATGCCTTTGAGCTGCGCCAGTGCATAACCGAGCGGCGGAATATCTTCCTGGCCGGTCGGTAGCGCGCTGGCATTAGCCTCGGGCAGCGGCGCAAAAAATTCTTTGTAAGCGGCTTGAGCCTCGGCGGCGGGAACAGCCGATTGCGGGCGTGGCGTGTACTGATACTGATAAGCGCCGCCAGCACTGGCACCGGACGAGGTATTGAACGCCGGTTGTGCCTGCGGTTGCTCAAGCAGCGCATTGGCGGCCAGACGCATCTCGCCCTGCGGGCCAAATTCGCCCGCCTCGATTCCGCTGGGTCGAACGATCGCCGTGGTGACCGAGCCGGCCAGTTGATCTTCCGGACGCACGTCGCCCAGCGCACGGTGCAAGGTGCCATAGAGGAAGTCATGCACCATGCGCCCGTCGCGGAAGCGCACTTCGTGCTTGGTCGGGTGCACGTTGACGTCGACCGCCGCCGGATCAACCTCGAAAAACAGCGCGAACGTCGGGTGACGACCGTTGAACAGCACGTCGCGATAAGCCTGACGTACCGCGTGGGCGACCAGTTTGTCGCGCACCGCGCGGCCGTTTACAAAGAAATACTGCAAATCGGCCTGACTGCGGTTGAACGTCGGCAGGCCGACCCAGCCCCACAGGTGCAGACCATTGCGCTCGATCTCGATCGGCAGCGCCTGCTCAAGGAACCCCGAACCGCAGATTGCCGCCACCCGCCGGGCGCGGGCCGCGTCATCGTGGGCCTCGTGCAGGCTGAGGATGGTTTTGCCGTTGTGCCGCAGATGGAAGGCCACGTCGAAACGCGCCAGCGCCAGACGCTTGATCACTTCTTGCAGATGATCGAATTCGGTTTTTTCGGTTTTGAGAAATTTGCGCCGCGCCGGAGTATTGAAAAACAGGTCGCGGACTTCCACAGAGGTGCCGACCGGGTGCGCGGCGGGCTGTACGCGAGGCGCCATGTCGCGGCCCTCCGTCTCGACCTGCCAGGCCTGATCGGCATCGCGGGTGCGCGAGGTCAGGGTCAGGCGCGCCACGGAGCTGATCGACGCCAGCGCCTCACCACGGAAACCCAGGCTCATCACCTGCTCAAGGTCTTCGAGGTTGCGAATCTTGCTGGTGGCGTGACGGGCCAGTGCCAGCGGCAGGTCGTCGGCGGAAATGCCGCTACCGTCGTCACGCACCCGCAGCAGCTTGACACCGCCCTGCTCGACATCGACATCGATACGTTTGGCGCCGGAGTCGAGGCTGTTTTCCAGCAGCTCCTTGATTACCGAGGCCGGGCGTTCAACCACCTCACCGGCGGCAATCTGGTTCGCCAGTCGTGGGCTGAGCAGTTCGATGCGGGCGCTGTTCAAAACCTCGTTCATTCTTTCGACGCCAGTTCAGTGCCGGGAATGGTCAGATGCTGGCCGACTTTCAGCTCATCGGTTTTCAGGTTGTTCGCCGCGCGCAATGTGGCCGGCGACACCTGATAGCGCACACCAATCATCGCCAGCGTCTCGCCCGGACCGACGCGGTGATCACGCGGGCCTTGAGCGATCTTGCCGGAATCCCGCAGCCAGGCGATGTAGGTGCCCGGTGGCGGGTTCTGCTGGAAGAACTGCCGCACGCCGCTGCTGATCGAGCGGGCCAGCGCTTGCTGGTGGCTCGACGCCGAGAGTTTGCTGGCCTCGTTGGCGTTCGAAATAAAACCGGTTTCGACCAGAATCGACGGGATGTCCGGCGATTTCAACACCATGAACCCGGCCTGCTCCACGCGCTGTTTGTGCAGCGGCGTAACGCGGCCAATGTTGGTCAGAACTTTCTGGCCGACGTTGAGACTGGAGGTCAGCGAGGCCGTCATCGACAGGTCGAGCAGCACGCCGGCGAGCATGCGGTCCTTGTCATCGAGGCTGACGTTGCCGGCACCACCGATCAGGTCGGAACGGTTTTCGCTGTCGGCCAGCCAACGGGCAGTCTCGGACGTGGCGCCGCGATCGGACAGGGCAAACACCGACGCACCAAACGCCGCAGCGGATGGCGCGGCGTCGGCGTGAATCGAGACGAACAGGTCGGCGCCCTTCTTGCGGGCGATTTCGGTACGCCCACGCAGCGGAATGAAGTAGTCGCCGGTGCGCGTCAGTTCGGCGCGGAAGCCTTTCATGCCGTTGACCTGACGCTGCAATTCGCGAGCGATCTGCAGCACCACGTCTTTTTCACGCTGGCCGCGTGAGCCAGAGGCACCCGGGTCTTCACCGCCGTGGCCGGCATCGATCACCACAATAATGTCGCGCTTGCCGGCCGGGGCTGGCGGCAGTTTGATCGCCGGTTCCGTCGGAGTCACCGGCACTGCCGGCACGGTCGCCACCGAAGGCGTCGGCGCAGGTGGCGGCGCGGCATCGGCCGGGTTGTCGAACAGGTCGACCACCAATCGGTTGCCGTACTGCGCGTTCGGCGCCAGCGAGAAGCTTTTCGGGGTGACGGCTTTCTTCAGGTCAATGACCACGCGCAAATCGGTCGGCGTGCGCTGGGCCGAGCGCATGGCGGTGATCGGCGTGTTGGCGGTCTGCACATTCAGCGGCGCACCGAGGGTGGCGCCGTTGATGTCGATGACCAGCCGGTCCGGCGCGGTCAGGGTGAACACGCTGTGCTGGACCGGGCCGCTCAGGTCGAAGACCAGTCGCGTGTTGTCCGGCGCCCGCCACAGACGCACGCTGTTGACCTTTGAATCGGCCACAGCGTTGACGGTTACTGCCATCAACATCAGTCCAGCGGCAGCCACCAACGCGCGAAAGCGCATACCAAACCCCATCATTTAATTGGATTCCAATGCCAAAGCGGCACACCAAGCCTCGCCACGCGAGCCCTGGGATAAAATTTTCAGCGAACGCCCGCTGTCTTGCGGGCTAATGGTAATGGTCAGGTCAGGCTTTGGCAAAAAGCCTGCACCTTTATCGGGCCACTCGATCAGGCACAGCGCATCGTCTTCGAAGTAATCGCGGATGCCGAGAAACTCCAGTTCCTCCGGATCGACCAGGCGATACAGGTCAAAGTGGAAGGCACGAACGTCACCGATCTCGTAGGGCTCGACCAAGGTGAAGGTCGGACTTTTTACCGCGCCGACATGCCCCAGCCCGCGAATGATGCCACGCGAGAGCGTGGTTTTGCCCATGCCCAGGTTGCCTTCGAGAAAAATCAGGCCATGGCCCTGGGTCACGCGGGCGATCCGTGCGCCAAAGTCGCTCATCGCCTGTTCATCGGCCAGGTACAGGGTTACTTCAGACACGGTGCTTGCTCCTCCAACAACTGACGAATGGCTGGAATCAGATCACTGGCCGCCAGCCCACGGCCGAATTTGCCTTGCTGCAGGCCGGCATTGGCGTGCAGCCACACGGCGAGACTTGCCGCATCGAAAGCCTTCATGCCCTGCGCCAGCAGTGCGCCGATCAAACCGGCCAGCACATCGCCGAGGCCGCCCGTGGCCATCGCCGGATGGCCTTGATGACACAGCGAAAGGCGCCCGTCGGGATGCGCGATCAGACTGCCAGTGCCTTTGAGCACGACAACTGCTGAGTATTTCTTGCTCAACGCCAGCGCTGCCGCCGGCCGATCCGCCTGCACCTCGGCGGTACCGATACCCAATAACCGCGCCGCTTCGCCCGGATGCGGGGTAATCACGCAATCCTTGGGCAATTGAACGAAACCGCTGGCCAGCAGGTTTAGTGCATCGGCATCCCACACCTGCGGCAAGGATGCGTTGGCTGCGGCGGACAACAATGCGCGGCCCCAACTGGCCTGCCCCAGCCCGGGCCCGACGACCAGCGTCGAGACCTTTTCCAGCAAACCCATTAACTGATTGGCCGACGAGGTGCCGAGGGCCATGGCTTCCGGCACCCGGGTCAGCGCCGCCGGAACGTGCTCGGGACGCGTCGCCAGCGACACCATGCCCGCGCCGCTGCGCAAGGCCATTTGCGTACTGAGCAGAATCGCTCCGCCAAAGCCGTGATCACCACCGATCAACAGCACATGGCCAAAACGGCCCTTGTGCGCCGTCGGTGCGCGCGGGGCTGGCAGCGGAAGATTAGCCGGGTTGAGGCGTCGGGCGCGGACAGCAATGTCACTATAAATGTCGGCGCTGGCCTGCAGATCATTGAATACCAGCACACCGACGTGATCGGCGGCATCGCCATTGAACAGGCCGAGTTTCAGGCCGATAAAAGTCACTGTGAGATCAGCCTGCACCGCGACGCCCAAGGTTCGTCCGGTGTCAGCACAAAGCCCGGAAGGAATATCGACTGCCGTCACGGGCAGACCGCTGGCATTGATCGCGTTGATCGCTGCTGCGTAAGGCTCGCGCACCTCGCCGCTCAAGCCTGTGCCCAGCAAGGCGTCGACAACGATGCCGCGCAGCTCGCTGTCATCAGTCCAGTGCTGCATAGCAACACCTGCGGCCAGAGCTTCGGCATGGGCGCGTGCCGCATCCCCTTGCAAGCGCTGCGGATCGCCCACCGCCAGCACGCGCACAGCCCAACCGGCGCGCAATGCCAGTGCGGCGATCAGGTAACCGTCCCCGGCATTGTTGCCGTGCCCGGCCAGTACGGTCAGTTCGTTCGCGTCCGGCCATTGCCGCAGCAGTGCGCGCCAGGTCGCCCGGGCCGCGCGCTGCATCAATTCGAAGCCCGGCGTGCCGGCGGCAATCAGCCGCGCGTCGAGCTCACGCACCTGAGCGGCGCCGTACAGTGCGTCGGGTAATTCATCTTTCGTCTGCGGCATGCGTCTTCGGGCTCCGATGTCTGGCAGAATTATACGCACCTCAGCTCCGGTTTCTCTCGCCTCATGTCCGCCATTACCACAGACCTGCCCGCCCTCGCCCAATCGATCAAGGAGTGGGGCCGCGAGCTGGGCTTTCAGCAAGTCGGCATCAGCGGCCTGAACCTCGCCGAGCACGAGCAGCACCTCGAGCGCTGGCTCGCCGCCGGCTACCACGGCGAAATGGACTACATGGGCGCCCATGGCAGCAAACGCTCGCATCCCGAAGAGCTGGTGCCGGGCACTTTGCGCGTGGTCTCGCTGCGCATGGACTACCTGCCCGGTGACACCCAAATGGCGCAAATGCTGGCGCAACCGGAAAAAGCCTACGTGTCGCGTTATGCCTTGGGCCGCGATTACCACAAATTGATCCGTAAACGTGTTCAACAATTGGCCGACAGGATTCAGGCCGAGATCGGCCCGTTCGGTTTTCGCGCGTTTGTCGACAGCGCGCCGGTGCTGGAAAAAGCCATCGCCGAACAGGCCGGGCTGGGCTGGATCGGCAAGAACACCCTGGTGCTGAATCGCAAGGCCGGCAGTTATTTCTTCTTGAGCGAGCTGTTCGTCGACCTGCCACTGCCGGTGGATGAACCGCACAGCACTGAACATTGCGGCCGCTGCACTGCATGTCTGGATATCTGCCCAACCAACGCCTTCGTCGGCCCGTATGTGCTGGACGCGCGGCGCTGCATTTCCTATCTGACCATCGAACTGAAAAGCGCCATCCCCGAAGAGCTGCGCCCGCTGATCGGCAATCGCGTGTTCGGCTGTGACGACTGCCAGATCGTCTGCCCGTGGAACCGCTTCGCCAAGCCTTCCGGGGAAAGCGATTTCAAGCCACGGCACAACCTCGACAATGCCGAACTGGCGGAGTTGTTTTTGTGGGATGAAGAGAAGTTTTTGAGCAGCACCGAAGGTTCGCCGTTGCGGCGTGCTGGGTATGAGCGCTGGTTGCGGAATCTGGCGGTGGGGCTGGGCAATGCGCCTTCAACGATTCCGGTGCTGGAAGCGTTGAAGGCGCGACGGGATTATCCGTCAGAGTTGGTTAGAGAGCATGTGGAGTGGGCGCTGGGCCGGCACTCCAGACCTTCAGATCACTAAACGGCGAGCGAAGTACTCAGGATGCTATTGGCGTTTTGCTTCCATACTTGCAGCAGCTTTTATTCTTCCGGGGGTTTCCTCCTTAGTCCAATGGCCGCCTGCCTGCATGACTTTGCAAACTCTCGTATTACTGTCCTCTAGAAGGTAAATACGCTCCCCGCGTCCGGCCGACCTCGTGAAATAAACATGCGTTACTCTTCTTCCAGCGCCGGCTCCTCCCATGTCACCCCAATGCATGTCGGACGCGGCGGCTGCTTCATTGGGTGGCACATTTTCTTCCACTTTTTTGTAAAACTTTTCAGCCATTTCTTCCCTTTTAGCAGTCGAAATTTTGTGTTTCTTGGGCCTTTGCACCTGCCAGGGCATCGCCTCTTCCGCTGCGGGCGCCGTGGAACTTTGTGGATTGTTGCTTGTTCTACGCGTTCCTACATGTTTTGCGTTTTTGGCTACGCCGTTACGATCAGGGCTGAGCCCTTTGCTAAAGGCTGAAGCCATCTTCCTGCCAGCATTCACGGCAGCTTTTGCACCCGCGGCCAAACCTGCACCGAGCGAAGCCAGCCCGAGACCGAAACTGATCCAGCCCAATATCTCGCCTGCTTGAGAACCCGGTGCCAGCTCATTGACCACCTCGCCGGCAATACCCGCCAGGCCTGAAGCAACCGCCAGCCCCAACGCCGCCACTGCCCATGGCGTCGCCGCGCCCATCGTCACCACGCTGGCAACAATCCCGAGAATACTCAGCCCGATGCCCAATATTGATTGCCAGGAGATATGCCCGGTCGGGTCAACACGGTTGACAGGGTCGCCCAGGCAATAACTGTAGGCATTCAATCCGCCCGCGCCGAACGGACTCATGCTGTCGGGGGCGAGGAATCGCATCAATGTCGGGCTATAGGCTCTGTAACCGTTGCCCAGCAAATACAGTCCGGTTACCGGATCAAGTTGCTCGCCGTTGAATCCAGCCAGGCTGAACAATCCGCCTTCAGCAGGACGGTGCCCGTAAGGGCTGTAGGCACAATCGTAGAGCTGTTCCTTGCCCAGCGTTGCCAGCACGCTTTGCTGCTGATCGGTGCCAAACAGCTGGGCGCCGGCGTTCAAGCCCAGTTGCTGTTGCCCCACAAGCGCGCCACCGTGACGCATGACACTGGATGAATTCTCACCACTGATCTCATGGGCGACCCGGCCTGCGTAGTAGTAACGCTGCGTCGTTACCTTGTCGGGTTGCGACAGTTCAACCAGATCGTCGAAACCGTCGTAATGGTAGCCACGAATGACTGATCCCCCTGCGCCGGATAATTGCTCAAGGCGCCCGAACGCGTCATAGGCCAGGGTTCGCGCCTGATCGTCCTTGATCATCCTGCCATTGGCGCCGTACTCCAGCGTCACTGCCGGCGGATAGTCGCCATGGGAATGTTTGACGGCGCTGAGCTGGACAGGATCTGGATTGTCATAACTGAAGGTCGTCAGATTCACGCCCAGCGGGAACTTCGTCTGCACGGTAAGCATGTTATCCAGCGCATCGAAGGTGAATTTCTGCTGGACAATTTCCTTGCCATACGGATCGTGGGGCTTTTGGGTACCGGCACAGTCGTACTGGATCAAACGCCCGCGAACATCGTAGGTGAATTGCTCATCACGCAAGAGTTGCGTACCGCGCCTGGACACCTTCTGCGCCAGTTTGCCTGCAAGCGTGTAAGTCGATTCCAGCGTCTGGTCAGGCTGGCCCTGGATCTCGAATGTACGGCGGACTTCTCGACCGATATCGTCATAGGCAAACCGGGTGATCATCTGACGCTTGATCGATGTGTCCTCGGTTTTCGTCCAGCCGAGCATCCCGGTCTGGAGGTCGTAGTGGAATTCGGTTTTCAACGAACCCTGCGTGGTGACCAGCAGGCGGCCGTGCTCATCGTATGCGGATGTGCTTTGGACTCCGAGTACATCGACATGGCTGACCGGGCGCCCCTGTAGGGAATAGCTACTGGACGTTGCTTTCGTGATAGTGCCAAAGGTCGTCGTTTCGGATTTGACGCGTCCGGAAGGGTAATAGCTGAAACTGCGTTGCCTGCCGTTTTCGGTACAAGCCAAAGGATTGCCACTGACGCGGTCATAAGTCAGGGTGGTGACCAGTTCCCCTGCCTTGCGCTCCGTCAGTAAACCGCCCAGATCGCGCAAATAGGTGAATTCGGTTTTTTTGCCATCAGCACTCTTGTGCCACTGAGGCTGAGTGAAGCCCGCCTCATAACCTGCCTCGGACTTTCGCCCGCCCACGGTACTTTGGATCAAACGACTCAAACCGTCATAGGTTTGCTGCCCCAACGCTTTGCCATCGACCTTGATACCGATCGCCAGCTGTTCGTCGCTGTGCTCGGCGTAGTCTGTGATCACCTCACTGGCGTCAGGCAGGACCGTGCGGATTATCCGATCAAAAACGTCGTACTCATATCGAGTGGTATTGCCGACAGGATCTGTCTCGCTGGTTGTGCGTCCGAATCCGTCGTAGGCGTAAACGGTTTTGCCCAGACTCTTGTTCTTCAGATTGAAGCTTTCGACACTCAGCGGTTTGCCAAAATCATTGACGAGGGTGAGTGTCTTGCCCATTCCCTGGAGCCAAGTGGTTTGCTGGCGAAGGACCGGATTCGTCTCGTTTTGTTCGACTCGCCCGTCGGCATGCAGCGTCTTGCTGACCTGGCCCCAAGAGTCGAACTCGTAGCCGGTGCTGGCAGGATAAGGCGTGCCTTCACGCCAATCGGTCAGCGTCACTTTTACTTTGCGTCCGACCGCATCATGCTGAGCCGAATACAGCATGCGACTCTGAATGAGCCCGTCCTTGTCCGGATGGTCGCAGTCCTTTTCCTGAACGGTGATCACCCGCTCCAGACCGTCATAGGTCACCCGCTGTTCGCCGCCGACGGGATCGGTGGTCACCACCGTTGCCGGCTGCTCCTTGCCGGCAGCCAGATACGCCCACTGAGTGGCAGCCGCATAAGGGGTGCCAGGAGCAACCGTTTTTCGCACCGTTCGGCCAATTGCATCGTATTCATATTCGATGCGCTCACCATCGACACCCAACTCCGACAACGGTAATCCATTGAGTGTGCAAAGCACTTTCTCAAAAGTCTGCAGCGCATCGTCAAACCCTCGGGTGCTGGATTTGACCCGCAACTTGTCGCCTTCAAACTCGTAGGTAAATTCGGTGGAGGTTTTTTTATCGTTGAGGATGATATTTTGCTGTTTCGTGGCCCCGTGCTTGAGCGGGTCCTTTGGCGTAGACAGATAGCTGCGTTCGGTTTTCGAGCGCAAGATCTCGACACCGTCCACTATTTCGAAAAACCGCTCCGCAACCGGTAACACGCTGGCCAATCCCGCGCCCTCCAGCGCCGGATGCAGGGCATAGTCGTAGTACGTGACTGTCGAAGCATCCTCCGAGGCGGCAGCAGTGACCGTCCTCTTTTTCGGGAACTTGGAGAAACCCAGCGGATCTTTCGGGCAGTTATCGCCACCACTTGCCGGATAAAACTCCGTCGTAGTCGTCACACCACTTGGCTCAACATGCTTGAGCAAATTGCCTTCACCATCGAACTCGGTGACGGTCGTTTCCAAACGCTGCTGTAGGGTGCGCCGATCGAGGTGAGTCACGGTGTGAACCTTCGGCATGCGGAACTGAGCCACCTGCTCATTGAAAGGCTTGGTGACGGAACAGTGATACTCAGTGGCCGTGGCGACCTGAGCGTCGCCACAGGTTGTAACCTCAGCCACCAGCAAGTGGAATTTGTTGTAGGTGCGCACAATGCGGGTATGTACCTTACCGCTCAGTATCAACTGCTCGTCCGAGGTGTAGACATAGTGACCCTGCGCCAGATAAAGAGGATCCAGTTCCTTGTTGTCCTTGTCTGGAGTCGCGTCGACGCCCTGCCCCAGGAAATTATGATCGGAGTAAGCGTAGGCCTTGCAGAGTCGAGGCTGGCCGCGTCCTGGGTAAACATCGTGCGCAATGACAAAGGGGAGTGTCTTTTCCCCGTCACTTTTGAAGCGGTGACCTAGTCGCTTGTAGCGAATGATTTCTACGCCACGCAACGGATTGACGACGCGCCACAAATAGCTGGCCCCATCAATAACCTCATACTCCAGTTTCCATTCGCTGCCGACCGGAAGCTTGATTTCCGTTACTCGACTGTTGCTCAAAATCAACTTGTAATTGGAACTTGACGAGGTATCAGGATGCCGGGTCAAGTTGACCCGACCTTCAGAACGGGTGATTTTCAACAAGCATCGTTTGGCGTCATGGACTTCGCTCAATCGGGGAAAACCGTTGAACGACTCGTGCTTCAGCGTAATGCTCGCACCGTTCGCCGCGATTATCTTTTCCGCTACGGCGACCTGAGTGCCAGCCAGGACTTTGAGCAGTTCGCGCCGCCCATCCCTGTACCGAACTTCATAGCGCCCTGGTCCGGCCACCAACACTTTCGCCGTTTGCAGCTTCATTTCCTTGAAGTGCAGACTGTCAGGCGTTTCTACGGCTTTGTAGCGCTCGCCGCTGGACAGCGTCATGACTTTGCTGAGCACGTCGTAACTGGTCATGGTCAAAGACCAGCCAATGCCAAAGCCGGCATCCGCCTGATTGAGCGGATTGAAGCCCAGTGAAAGTGCAAGCTCAGGACCATTGAGATCCGCCGAATGCAATTTTCCCAACGAAAAGGCGCACGTGTACATGCCCGTGCGGGGATCAACGCCTCCAGAAACAAACTCACCGAAGTTGAACGCGTTTGATTGAACAGCGGAAGATGAATTACTTTCCATAGAAAAAAATCTCCGTTACTTCAGATGTAGATAATGGCAGGTCACGTTGATCAGCGAGCAATCGCTGACCACACACGTGAAATCAGGAAAACTGCTTTGTTGAACGCTTCGATTCACCCAGAATGAAAGTCCGCCGTTCTATATCACCATCAATAGCAAGCCAGTGTTCCGAACCGAACTCATCAATAACTGCAAGTTCAAACGCACCGTCGCTGCCCGGCTTTTCCTCTGTCTGAAGCGTGGTGCGCTGCACAAGGGTCAACACCCCCGGAACATCGTTAATCGGAAAAGTGATATAACCGAGAGGAGTCTTGACCGAAGCCGATCGCCCGTAGATCGGCGCCAGATAACCATAAAAACTTCTGCCGCCGCCACTGTTGTGATTTATCGTACCTGACGAGTACACCATGACCGCATCTTCAGCATCATACGGATTAAGCGCTATGGTATTACTGTACCAATCAAGCAAGTTTATCTGACGACCATCAGCGTGAAGTCCGAGATGAAAATATTGAATCCGCTCCTCGTATACTCGTTCCGTGAACGTGCCGTACTTATGAAGAGAAAAACTGCTCCGGGTATATTTTTTCGGCGGGATCGCCTCCAGCGTAACACTGCTGTCGAAACCGATTCCGTTGCTTCGCAATACCACGCCGTCCATGGAAATCTCGGCGGCCACGTCCATGATTCCAGGTCTGGAAGCCGAAACCCAGAACTGAAAAATCTGTACCGGATCAGAGGGGTCGCTTATCCGGTGGTCCGTGCTACGCGGAACTTCTGTCAGGCGCGTTTCCCCACCCGACATTTCGTGAGCATAACGATTCTCTTGCAGCGATACACTCCAGTCTCCATCCAGCGGCCGAGCGCCGTTATAGGCAATCAATCGCAGTGATTGCAAACCGGGATGCCCGTACAACGATGCGCCGTCACCGTTGTTATCGATGCCGTGCAGAAGCACCAATACACGCACCTGCATACGACCGTTGGCATAAAGCACTTTGTGCTGGCCTGAACGTGTGGAGTCGAGTTTCACCTCGATACGGGAAATACCAATTTGATCATCAAACATTTGATACCACCTTGCTGACTGATAAATTTCATCCTTTAAGGACTCAGCAAAGTATTGAGGCTCAATCTAAATAAGAACAGCCGCGACATTCGACAAATTGTGAAGATGCAATAACTCCACACCACCAGGAAAAAACTTCACAAATACTAATAAATCTGAAAAGCGCAAACCTTACGATACAGACTTTCGCAATGCCATTACTGTTCCGACTCACAATGATCACTCTCCCCTCCTGACTTCAAGCGTATCGAATCAGCAGGGGAGCCGCCAGGCAGTTTATTCTTTTCGAGGTATGTTATGAAAACAAAGATCCCGTTACTTTCACAAATATTCAGTCGCTGTCCGAGCCTGTCGAAAATCCGCTTTCAGAGGACTCACTATCGGAGTCAGATTCCAAAACCACCTCCTCGGACTGGATTTCCACTTTGCGATCCAGACTGGAATTTTCCAAATACTGATTAATCCGTTGTTTCGAAACGTCACTCAGCGGGTTACGCAACAAACCAACGAACAGCCCCTGGGTATCCGGAATTTCGAACAATTCATCTCCAATGTCGGAGATATTATTATCATGCAATGCGAGCATACCCAGTTCCCTGAGCTTATCTATGCCTGAAGGGACGCTGGAAATATTTGCGTTGCTCAGCATCAATTCGGTTAAACCTGCCATGTAGCCTACATGCGGAGCGAGTGTCAGAGGGTTGTTGGCCAGATTCAACCGGGTAAGCGTTTCGATTCTAGACAATCCTTCAGCTGTGACCTCGGATAATTTCAGCGAACACCCGTCCAGCGTAAGCTCGCTTAACTGGCGCATTTGAAATATAACTGAGGGAAATTCCTCCATCTTTATGCGGACGACCCCCAAATATTCAATATTGGGAAAGCTGTCAAGAAATGCGCCTATCCGTGCGCCCGGTTTATTTGCGGTCAATAATAACTCTGTTACGTACTCAAATCGGGCGGACAACTTTGGTAGCTCACCCGAAAATTCGACATAGTGGGAAAAACAATCATGTCCGTCGTTCCACTTGGAAACCGACTTGCGCTGCCAGATATCCTGCAGCTTTGCGCTGAACTGCTCGCGAGCCTGGCGTTGTCCGGCGGCTAGCGGCGCCCCCTCCTGTTCCGCCCCCTGCGCATGACGTGACGACCCATTGGCATTCCATAACGCCAATTCATCACGCAATGTCGCGAGTTCTTTTTCCAGGCGGGTCAATACGCCGGCTGGGTCACTGTTCAAACGCTCGGTAACAAACGAATTCACTTCTTCATCCGAAAGCTGTGGATAAAGCTCACGTACACGCTCGACAGCGGACTTTGACGGTTGCGGGTTAGTGTCGCCACCGCCTCGCAATTGCCCCGCTTGCCTGTGTTGAGCAGTGACGGGATTGACTGGCAACGGTGCTAGCCCGAGCAATTCGCACACGTCTTGCCGCGATGGCAACGGTAGTGCTCGAACCAACTGCTGCAACGCCGCACCACCGCCATCGGTCACACCCAGCAACCGGTGTTGCGTGGGTTGCAACAGGAACCAGACTGCGGAATACAGCCCAGTCGTCCCTTGAGCAAACAGGTTGTCGCTGTTCCGGATGGCGTAACCTTCGTTTTGACGAATCAGCACGTGCCGAACCGGCCATCGAGCATCGCCTATAGCGCTGAAAACGTCGCCATCCGCCACGCCTTGACGAATCTCGATACGAATCTTTGACGGCCATCCGGCAAGACGTTCCATCATTTTTAACGCCAGTCGTTCACTGTCCGCACTGGACACCGAATCCAGATAGAGGCCTTCGCAGGCTCTTGCGAGACGAACATCGCGCAGCGCCACTAGCGTTTGCTCTGCCATTTGCCGCGGCATGCCAGGCTGGTTATGCATATGCAAACGCTCGGCAGCACTGGTATTACGCCATATCGCCTGTGCCGCGGTTTTCGGTAGATCGGGAAATACTCGGCGCATCTGTAAAGTGTTTTCATCACAGTCGGACTCGAACGCATCCTCAGCGTCTTTGAAGCGCTTGAAACTCTCAGGGGCTACCCGCCCCTCCGCCTGAACTTGCTGATCAAGTTCGAATCGCCTGAGGGTGTCCTCCAACAAAAAAGGCACGGGACGATCATGCGCGATCACATCGCGCAGCACTGCTTCGTTAACCCCGCTCACTGCCAGCATGCGTACAACCGTGGTGTCGGAAAACTGCGCAACGGAGCGTCCCGATCGGCGAAAAAGTTCTGCGGCCTGCGCTGTAATTGAATCGGAAATAGTGAAACCGACGCTCTCCAGTGCGACCCAAAACCGGGACTCGCCGTCCCGCTTCAATAGAGGCCCGGAAGGCCTGCGTTCTCTGGCCAGCGTGGCACGAAGCAGACCGCTCTCAGCGTCCGTTACCACTTGCACGATATGGTCACTGGCGACGGCGACATACTGACGCTGCTTCAAAATCCGGATGCCCTGCGCATCGGCATCGCCGAGGTTTTTGGGTGTGGGTACCCAGTAATCCGTCAGCGAAGACTTCGCAGCAAGCAGCGCAAATTCGTCGATTGCGGAAGAACCCGGGTTCGCGCTCACGCTGATCGCCGGCATTACTACGACGGCGTCTGGTTCGAAGGAACGACGCAACGGTTCGAAGCTGCCGGGTATGGGCGAATGCGGCATTGCTGGAGAGGCGAACGGTGGCCGGTGAGGGCCATCCGCATTGATCTCAGGCGTTTTGGTTGGGGCAGAAACAGGTTTGACCTTTGGCGGTTTTCCAGCCATGTGTACTCATCCTTGAGTGGGGTTGTGCTGCCCCTTTCGACAAAGGGGCGAGCGTCTGAAAGTTGGTAAGGGCGCGGTTATGCAAACTGCCCACCCTTGAACATCACAGCTTATTGGTCGCTACACCGCATGAGGCATATACAGTTACTACCTCCACCGACATTGCATCAGTGAAAACATTAATCAGCCGCGCTACAGATACAAATTGCGCTCATAAAAATTAACGCCAACTGCCAGCGTATATTCTGTGCCGCATTCAGATAGAAATATTCAGTGCTCATCGTTATAAACAAACTTTGGCATTTCCCAATGAAAACGAATCGCGAGCAGACGTAACAGGAACCCGCCAAACAAAGTGATGAGAATGGCCTGTTCGCTAGGCAGTTCAAGATAAAGACACAACATGTAGCACCATGCTGCAGCAAACGACACGCTCGCATAAAGTTCGCGCCGGAAGATCAATGGAATATCGTTGCAGAAAATATCGCGAAGAATGCCGCCGAATACCCCGGTGATCACGCCACTGACCGATGCCACCAGCATACCGTGGCCCATTTCCAGAGCAGTCATGCAGCCGATCAGGGTGAACGCCACCAGACCGACTGCGTCGAGCACCAGAAACAATGAGCGCAGGTGGCGCATCCAGCGTGCGGTGAATACGGTGAACATTGCCGCAACTGAGGTCAACACCAGGTACTCCGGGTGTTTGACCCATGTCAGCGGGTAATGCCCCAGCAGCACGTCACGAACCGAACCGCCACCCAACGCGGTAATGCAGGCAATCAGCACCACACCAAACCAGTCCATGCCGCGACGGCCGGCAGATAAAGCTCCGGTCATGGCTTCAGCGGTAATGGCAATCAGATAGAGCATCAGCAACATGGTGGCGATCCCGGCAGAGAGGCGCGCAGTCTAGCCACTTCGCGCCGGTATCAAAAGAGATGGCGTTAGCCTCGTTCCAGTCTGAAGCTTCGTTCTTTGAAATCGGTGCGAATAGCCAGTTTATGTTCAGTGCCAAATTGATCCAGTGCGGTAAAGCGGAAAACTTCAGACCTGTCCACCGGTGGTTGATCGCGTGCAGCCGGGGACAGTAATTGGACAACAGTCAGTTCTCCGACGCGGTCGTTGACTCGAACCTCGTAGTCCTTCTCATGATAAATATCTCTGATGGAGTCTGGCGTCGATCCGACGACGTCGGTAAACGGTAGCGACACATCAAGACTTTGCCGGTCCGGGCGAACCATAATGCCTGCCTGAAACGCTGCATTCCACGCGTTGATTTTATTACCGAAGGCAAAAACAACATTCTTGACGGAGTCTTCAGCAATCCAGTCCACTAACTTGACTTGTTGCAGATTGGGATACAGGCCAAGGTAGTACTTGTAAATACGCTGATTTCTAAACCCGCCTTCATACCAGACGTCTTGCCAACGGAATTGCTCCACCGCATAGGTAACCGGCAGGATGGCCTCAACGCTGACGCTGCTGTCATGCCTGCTCGACAGCGTTGTGCCGTTACTGCGGATGATTGTGTTATCAAACTTCAAGGACGCACCAATCTGGATGGTTTCGACATTCTCGCTGGAAACCCAGAACGTGCGGACCCGGCGCTGGCCCGAAGAATCCTCGTCGCCCTCATCCTCCGCAACGGTGGCGGTGTGCGCTACCGCCAGGGTAAAACGGCCCTGCTCCGCGCTGGCTCGCCAGCCATTACGCAGGGTTTTGCCGCTGTCATAGTGAATGAGACGAATACTCTCCATGACCTCGTCGGAAACCGCAACGACGTCTCCGTCGCGATCCAGACCAGATACTACGACCTGGACTTTAACCTGCATGCGCCCATTGGCATACAGGACTTTATTCCGACTGAATCCACCTGCGTCAAACTTTACAGCCAAACTACCTATACTTTCCGCCGCACCCGACTGGTCGGACTGGCCTTGTAATGTATCCAATTGTTCACTCATGAATTTCTTCCTTGCAAGACTTGAGTCTCGAGCACTTCGCAACTCGAAATAGAGCGCAAGTAATAGCACAAGAACAATCAAACCCCGCATTGGAAATGTGTAATAAAAAACGAGAAAAGCGATCATCATTCCATTAAAATGACGAACCTGAACTTACATCGCGATGAAAATTAAACTCCGAGCAACACTAAAGTTCAGCTTTTCGCAACAGTAATAATAGATAACATCTGCTTCGAAGTTTAACGGCAGGCCATTTGCGAGACATGTCGACGATCAGCGGCAAGCGCCACCAGCGCGTTTTACGCGGGCACGACACGGCGCGAGCGACACGTTTCAATGCAGGAGCAACCCGCGGCAGCTCCTGCATACCCCCCGTCAGAACTTGATGAAGTGCTTGCGGTAATGCTGCAGCTCGGCGATCGATTCGCGGATATCGTCCAGCGCCAGGTGCGTGCTGCCCTTCTTGAAGCTGTCGCGCACGTCTGGCGCCCAGCGTGCGGCCAGTTCCTTGAGCGTGGAAACGTCGAGGTTGCGGTAGTGAAAGTAGCTTTCCAGCGCTTTCATGTGGGTATAGAGGAAGCGACGGTCCTGGCAGATGCTGTTGCCGCAGATCGGCGACTTGCCCTTCGGCACCCACTTTTCCAGGAAGGCGATGGTTTCGGCTTCGGCTTCAGCCATGCTGATGCGGCTGTCGCGGACACGCTGGGTCAGGCCCGAGTTGCCGTGGGTGCGGGTGTTCCACTCGTCCATGCGCGCGAGGACTTCGTCGCTGTGGTGGATGGCGATCACCGGGCCTTCGGCCAACGTGTTGAGGTCGCTGTCGGTGACGATGGTGGCCATCTCGATGATGACGTCGTTATCCGGGTCCAGACCGGTCATTTCAAGGTCGATCCAGATCAGGTTCTGCGGGTTTTGCATATTCGGGCTCCTGGGCAATGCTGCGCAGTTTAGCCTAGGCCGCTGGCCGGGCGTGCTAAACTCGCGGCCGTTTTACCTAATCGCTGCATTCTTCAGACGGAACACCCATGGCCAAACGCCAACTCAATCGTCGTCAAAACTGGCGCATCGAAAAGATTCAGGGCGAGCGCGCCGCCCGCGCCGCCAAACGCGAGTCCTCGGCGGTCGAAGCGCTCGAGGGCGGCGACCTTGGCCCTGAACAACACGGTCTGGTGATCGCGCACTTTGGCGTGCAGGTCGAAGTCGAGGCCGTTGACGGCGAACTGGCTGGCCAGGTATTTCGCTGCCACTTGCGCGCCAACCTGCCAGCGCTGGTAACTGGCGACAAAGTCGTCTGGCGCGCCGGCAACCAGGGCATCGGCGTGATCGTCGCGCAATTGCCGCGCACCACCGAACTGTGCCGTCCCGACAGCCGTGGCCAGCTCAAACCGGTCGCAGCCAACGTCGACATGATCGTCATCGTCTTCGCCCCGCTGCCCGAGCCACATGCCAACCTGATCGACCGCTATCTGGTCGCCGCCGAACACGCCGGCATCCGCCCGTTGCTGTTGCTGAACAAGTTCGACCTGATCGACGAACAGAATGCTCCGGCGCTCAACGCGTTGCTGGCGGTCTATCGCACGCTGGGTTATCCGGTGCTGGAAGTTTCCGCGCACCACGGCAACGGCATGGAACAACTGCAGAAACAGCTCGACGGGCGCATCAGCGTGTTCGTCGGCCAGTCCGGGGTCGGCAAGTCCTCGCTGGTCAACAGCTTGCTGCCCGAGGTGGAAACCCGGGTCGGGCCATTGTCCGAGTTGTCCGGCCAGGGCACGCACACCACCACCACCGCGCGGCTGTTCCACTTCCCCGGCGGCGGTGAACTGATCGACTCCCCGGGTATCCGCGAATTCGGCCTTGGCCACGTCAGCCGCGCCGATGTTGAAGCCGGTTTCATCGAGTTCGATGATTTGCTCGGCACCTGCCGCTTTCGCGACTGCAAGCACGACCGTGAACCTGGCTGTGCGCTGCTCAAGGCACTGGAAGACGGGCGCATCCAGCAGCAGCGGATGAACAGCTACCGCTCGATCATCGCCAGCCTGCCTGAAAACGGCTATTAAACAGGCCAGTCGGCAGCCCTTCACGCGGGGCTGCCGACTGTCAGTTTCTGCCTGATCCTTCGAAGCATTTTTAAACGTCGGAGTTTTCTGTAAGGCTTTCGCACGCCTGCTTGAAGGACATTTCTGTTTTGCCGCTCAGACCTTGTGAGCGCGTTCCAGATGCCTACATTCGGTTCCTCTTTCGCCTCTTGCGATCTTCGAGGAACGTCATGCAAACCTATCATCTGTTCATCAGCCATTCGTGGAGCTATGCCCACGCCCACGACAATCTGGTGCGCCTGCTCAATGCGAAACCGGGGTTCACCTACAAGAATTTTTCGGTGCCTACGCACAACCCGATCCTTGATGCTCGTACCGATCAAGAACTTGAGCAAGCCATAGAAAACAAGATTCGCCCCTGCTCGGCGGTGCTGATCATGGCCGGTATGTATTCGACCTACAGTAAGTGGATCAACAAGGAAATCGAGATCGCCAAACGCATGGGCAAGGTGATCATTGCGATCAAACCGTTCGGCGCCGAGCGCATCTCGACCGTGGTGCGCAACGCGGCACACGCCGAATGTGCGTGGAACACCAACAGCATCGTCAGTGCGATTCGTCTGCACACGGCGGTGTGAGCATGCGCAAGGGACTGTTTATCGGCATCAACGATTACGCGAATATTTCCGGATTGAGCGGCTGCTGCAACGACGCCATGGCCATGGCTTCGGTGCTCAAGAGCAACGCCAATGGCGACCCCAACTTCAAGAATGTCGTGCTGACCTCCGCCGAGGATTACCTGAGCCGCGAAAGACTCGAGGACCAGATCCGCGAGCTGTTTTCCGGCGACTGCAATGTGGCCCTGCTGTATTTCGCCGGACACGGTGGCTTTGACGCCGATACCGATGAGGGCATGTTGATCCCGCAGGACTACCGCAACGCGAAAGACGGCATCCGCATCAGCGACATTCTCAACTGGGCGACCAAAGCCACGCGTATCAAAAACAAAGTGATCATCCTCGACTGTTGCCAGAGCGGTTCGGCCGGCGACGTGCGCGCCTTGCGCAGCGAAAGCAGCACGATAGGTGAAGGCATGACCATTTTGACTGCCTGCAAGAAAGAGCAGCCGGCCATGGAGGGCGCCCAGCACGGAATTTTTACCGGCCTGTTGCTGCAAGCGTTGCACGGCGGCGCGGCGAACATCCTTGGCAAGATCACCCCCGGCAGCCTGTATTCCTTCGTCGACAATGCGCTCGACGCCTGGGAGCAGCGCCCGGTATTCAAGACCAACGTTTCGCAGTTCATATCCCTGCGCGAGGTCTCGCCGCTGATCCCCAAGGAAATCCTGCGCAAGTTGCCGGACTGGTTCGCCGAGGCCGAGTCGGTGTTCGCGCTCGACCCGAGCTATGAGCCCACCGAAGCGACGTTCGTGGCCGAGCATGGCGAGATCTTCGCCCAGTTGCAGAAATGCAACCGCCACAGCCTGATCGAGCCGGTCGACGCCGAACACATGTACTACGCCGCCCTCCACTCCACCGGTTGCCGCCTTACCGCCCTCGGCGCCTATTACCGCGAACTCGCTATCAAAGGACACTTCTGATGCCCGTATTCATCAGCTACCGCCACATGGACCGCGCCCATGCGATCGCTATCAATGCCCGTCTGACCCAGGCGAAGATCAAGACTTACCTCGACGTACTCGACCCGGAATCGCAGACCACCGATGACATCACCGGGGTAATCACGCGCAACATCACCGAGTGCACGCATTTGCTGGCAGTCGTTTCGGAGAAGACGGCGTTGTCGTGGTGGGTGCCGTTCGAAATCGGCGAAGCGACCATCAGCAATCGCCGGATCTGTTCGTTCAAGACCGGCCCGGCGGAGCTGCCGCTTTACCTGGATAAATGGCCGAAGCTGAGCACCACCAGTGATCTGGATTTTTTCATCGACGCCTATCGCGATGAAGTCATGAGCAAACGCTCGATGGCGCTGGATTCGATCAATGAATCGATCAAGGGCAGCTACAAGCGCAATGCCGAGTTCTTTCATGAACAACTGAAAAACCGGATTCGGCGCGGGTTCTAGAGCGTTGTCATGCCTGAAGAGCCGCTCACCCTGGCCCTCTCCCGGCGGGAAAGGGGACTGACCGCGCCGAGCTCAAGGGGTACGCCGACCTGAGGTATCACGGTCGAACTCTGGTTTTGAAATCCCTGAAGATCGGCTCCCTCTCCCTCTGGAGAGGGCTGGGGTGAGGGGCCGCGATCTTCGCCGCACAGTGATCCTCAAGCCGAACACATCAGGCAAAAAAAAACCGACATCACTGTCGGTTTTTTTATCAATCACTGCTTCGGCGCTGGCGCCGCCCCACCCGGCTTCGGCGCGGCATCATCAAACAGATTCAACCGCTCGCGCAGCTCATGCGCAGGCACTGGTTGCTGATCCGCCGGCAATGCGTTCGGATCAGCAGGCGTTGCCGGAGCAGCCCCGCTCTGACTCTGATCCGCTGGCTTGGCAGCATCGGCACCCTGCGCACCTTCAATGGCAGCCTGGGCCTTCTTGGTCAACACGACGATATCGATGCGGCGGTTGACCGGGTTGAACGGGTTCTCGCGGTCGAACAGCGCCGACGAGGCATAACCGACCACTCGCGCCACTTGCGCATCCGGGTAGCTGCCGGCGACCAGCGCACGCCGGGCGGCGTTGGCGCGGTTGGCCGACAGTTCCCAGTTGCCGAAGTCGCCCGTGCCGATGTACGGCTTGGCGTCGGTGTGGCCACTGATGCTGATCTTGTTCGGCACCGCTTTGATGGTGTCGGCCATGGCCAGCAGGATGTCTTCGAAGTACGGTTTCAGACGTGCGGAACCTGAGTCGAACATCGGCCGGTTCTCGGCATCCATGATCTGGATGCGCAAGCCGTTCGGCGTGATCTCGAAGAGGATCTGGTCCTTGAATTTCTGCAGCTGCGGGTTCTCGTCGACCTTGTTCTGCAGTTCTTGCAGCAACAGCTCCAGACGCTCCTTCTCGACCTGTTCGGCCATGCCTTCAACCTGGTCGGTGTCGACCGTGACCTTGTCGGGTTGCGGCTGCGACTTCACTTCCGGGTTGAGGGTATTTTCCGGCGCCAGGGTCGGCGTACCGCCGAGATCGATGATGTACGGCGTACCGCTTTCGGAGAAGCCGACCGGGTCCTTGAAGTAACCGGCGATGGCGATTTTCTGTTCCGGCGTCGCCGTGGACAGCAGCCACAACACCAGAAAGAACGCCATCATCGCCGTGGCGAAGTCGGCGAAGGCGATTTTCCACGCCCCACCGTGGTGCCCGCCGGCAATGCGCTTGACGCGCTTGACTATGATCGGCTGATTATTTTCCATGACTTAACGACCGCGAACCGCTTGTTCCAGCTCGGCGAAGCTCGGACGGTGCGCCGGGTACAGAACCTTACGACCGAACTCGACCGCCAGCGACGGCGGCATGCCGGACGCCGAAGCCACCAGCGAAGCCTTGATGGCTTCGTAGACGTTGAGTTCTTCCTTGGCATCGTGAGCCAGCGAGTGCGCCAGCGGGCCAAAGAAACCGTACGCCGCGAGAATACCGAAGAACGTACCGACCAGTGCCGCACCGACGTGCAGACCGATCGACGCCTGGTCGCCCTCGCCCAGCGAGGCCATGGTCACCACGATACCGAGTACCGCCGCGACGATACCGAAACCGGGCATACCGTCGGCAATGCCGTTGACCGCATGCGACGGGTGCTCTAGGTCTTCTTTGAGGCTGTACAGTTCCATGTCGAACAGGCCTTCGAGCTCGTGCGGAGCCATGTTGCCGGAGGACATGATGCGCAGGTAATCGCAGACGAACGCGGTCATGCGCTCATCCTTGAGTACCGCCGGGTACTTGGCGAAGATCGGGCTCGCCGCAGCGTCTTCGATGTCGCCTTCAATCGCCATCATGCCTTCGCGGCGGCTCTTGTTGAGGATCTCGTAGATCAGCCCGAGCACTTCCAGATAGAAGGTGTGGGTGAAACGCGAACCGAACATGCTCAGGGATTTCTTGAGCACGTGCATGGTCATGTAACCGGGGTTGGCCTGCAGGAACGCACCCAATGCCGCACCGCCGATGATCATCACCTCGAAGGGCTGGATCAGAGCGGCAATCTTGCCGTGGGAGAGCACGTATCCGCCGAGCACGCTCGCGAATACGACGATGATGCCGATAATTTTAGCCATAGGTAGAAGGTACTTGTTTAAGTCGGGTTCAAGGTCATATTCGGAAGTTAAAAAATCTCTTCTTCTACTTATCGGCAAAACTGCGCCAGACTATAGCCAGTTCAGGCGAAAAGCCAATTTAGCCCATGCCGGGCGCGTCTACAGTCACTGAAGATCCCGTCCAGACATGGCTAATGAAACGAACGTCCCACACGCAAAACCGACCACCCTCGACGGCTGGGTCAAGCTGCTCGACAGCGTCCGGCTGCCCGTGCCGCAAGCGGCGCACGACAAAGTCTGCCGGGCGATCCGTGACAATCGCAGCTCGCTGCGCGACATCGCCGATCTGATGCAGGACAGCCCGGCGCTGGCCTTGAGCATCCTGCGTGAGGCGAATCGTCACACCCACGGCACGATGGCCACGCCGGCGGAAAATCTCGAGATTGCCATTAATCGTCTCGGCCTCGCCCGTACCGAAGAATTGCTCGCACGCCTGCCCGCCGAACCGCAGATGCAGATCCCCAAGGCCCTGCGCCAGCTGCAGCTGATCAGTCAGCACGCGACGCAACAGGCCAATGGTTTTTTCGCCAGTCGCCTGGCGAGGCTGTGGCAGGACATTCATTGGGGCAGCCTGCTGTTTCTGTCACCGCTGTGGCCGCTAGCGCTGACCTTTCCGCAACTGCTTGAGGAATGGGAGCTGCGGGTCATCCACAAACGCGAACCGGCGCACCTCGTCGAGAAGCAATTGTTTGGCGTGCGCCTGCTGAAGATTGCCGATGCGCTGGTCGAGGCCTGGCGTCTGCCGATCTGGGTTCAGCAAGGCTATAAACTGCTGCTCAACGAACAGCGTGAACTGGTGCAAGTGTTGCGTATCGCCCGCGACAGCGAACATCCGTTGCGCCAGCAGAATCGCCTGGACGATGACCCGACCCTGCGCCGCTGGCTCAATCAGCCGGCCAACACCGTGCTGCTGGCCAACGGGCTGGCACTGTCGGCGCATCAGGCCTGGGACAGTCCGCACAGCGAGCGCTGGCAGTACCTGACCAGCCTTTATCTACAGATGTCCATGGACGAGGTGCAACAGCAGTTGCACCAGCAAGCGGCGAACAGCGCGCGCCAGCACGCCATGCCGGATGTGTGGCACCCGGCGGTTGCGCTGCTCTGGCCGTGGGGCACGCGACGCTTGCCGGCGGGGATGTTGCCCGCAGCGGCACCATCATCTGATGACCTCAGCGAATGGCGTCGGCAATGCGCGGAACTGCTCGCCGAACCCAGTCGCTTCACCAACGCCATGAGCCTGACCGTCGCCGCGCGCGATGCGCTGGTGGCCAGCGGCATGCGCCGGGTGATGATTCTGATGGCCGACCGCACGCACTCGACGCTGCGCGTGCATCAGACCGCCGGCCTGCCGAAGGAAGCCGGCGCGCTGAGCTTCGTCGTCAGTCAAAGCAAGGTGCTGCAACGCCTGCTGACGCAACAGGCGCAAGTGCGGATCACGCCGGAGAACAACGCGCAATTCTCTGCATTATTACCCGCGAGCCTGCGCACACTGTTTCGCGGCGAGCATCTGTTCTTGCGCTCACTGGTCAACAACGGCCGGGTGATCATGATCGTCGTCGCCGATCAGGGCGGCGGGCCGTTCGCCGATATCACCGTGCAAGCGTTCGCTAAAACCGCGCAGTGCATCGAAAAAGCCCTGCACAGCTTTAGCAGCCGTGGCCGATGAGCCTGCGCTACAATCCTCCCCTTTGTGCTCTGGAGACCTCGCATGTCTGACTTCTCTGGCTTGCCGCTCGTCATCGAGCCGAGCGACCTGCTCCCGCGGCTCGGGTCCCCGGAACTGATTCTGGTGGACCTGACCAGCCCTGCCCGCTACACCGAGGGTCACCTTCCCGGCGCACGTTTTGTCGACCCGAAACGCACCCAGCTCGGCCAGCCACCGGCACCGGGCCTGCTGCCAGCGCAAGCCGATCTGCAAGCGTTGTTCGGTGAGTTGGGGCATCGTGCGGATGCGGTCTACGTGGTCTATGACGACGAGGGCGGCGGCTGGGCCGGACGGTTCATTTGGCTGCTTGATGTGATCGGTCACGATAAATACCACTATATAGACGGTGGCCTGCCGGCCTGGCTGGCGGAAGGTTTGCCGATGTCGATTCAAGTGCCGCCAGCCGTCGGAGGTCCGGTGGCGCTGACCCTGCACGACGAGCCGACGGCTACCCGCGAGTACCTGCAAAGCCGTCTCGGCGCCGCCGATCTGGCGATCTGGGATGCGCGCGGGCCGCTGGAGTACTCCGGCGAAAAGGTTCTTGCAGCCAAGGGCGGCCATATCCCCGGCGCGGTCAATTTCGAATGGACCGCCGGCATGGACAAGGCGCGCCAGTTGCGCATCCGCACCGACATGCCGCAGATCCTCGCAGACCTCGGCATCACCCAAGACAAAGAAATCATTACCCACTGCCAGACCCATCACCGGTCGGGCTTCACGTATCTGGTGGCCAAATCCCTCGGTTATCCGCGGGTCAAGGGCTACGCCGGTTCCTGGGGCGAATGGGGCAACCACCCCGACACGCCCGTCGAGATTCAAGCTTCCAAGGAAAATCAATGAAAGAGCGTCTGTTTATCCTCAGCCAGTACCTGCTGCCGCATCACCTGCTGTCGCGTCTGGCTGGCTGTATTGCCGAGTGCCGCGTGCGCTGGTTCAAGAATGCCTTCACCCAGTGGTTCGCCAAGCGCTATCAGGTGGACATGTCGCAAGCGCTGGTCGAAGACCTGACCGCGTACGAGCACTTCAACGCCTTCTTCACCCGCGCCCTGAAAGACGGCGCGCGTCCGCTGGATCAGACCCCAGGCGCGATCCTCAGCCCGGCCGACGGTGCGGTCAGCCAGCTCGGCCCGATTGAGCACGGCCGCGTGTTCCAGGCCAAGGGCCACAGCTTCAGCGTGCTCGAATTGCTCGGCGGTGACGCGGCCAACGCAGCGCCATTCATGGGCGGCGACTTCGCCACCATTTACCTGTCGCCGAAGGATTACCACCGCGTGCACATGCCGCTGGCCGGCACCCTGCGGGAAATGGTCTACATTCCGGGGCGGATCTTTTCGGTCAACCAGACCACCGCCGAAAACGTTCCGGAATTGTTCGCCCGCAACGAACGCGTCGCGTGCATCTTCGACACCGAACGCGGGCCGATGGCCGTCGTTCTGGTCGGCGCGATGATCGTTGCTTCGATCGAAACTGTCTGGGCCGGCCTGGTCACACCGCCGAAGCGTGAGCTGAAAACCTTCCGCTATGACGAAGCCGCCCGCGCGCCGATTCATCTGGAAAAAGGTGCTGAACTGGGGCGCTTCAAGCTCGGTTCGACAGCGATCGTGCTGTTTGGCCCGGATCAGGTGAGGTGGGCCGAAGAGCTGGTAGCCGGTTCGCCAGTACAAATGGGCCAAAGCCTGGCACTGCCAAAAGCCTGATTGGAGCGCAGCGGGGGCAGCACGGTGCTGCTCCCGCACTCCGCCATTTGCTGCTATGGTTTTTGGCATGAGCCAGACCAATTCCCCACTCCGGCTGCGCGCCCCGACTCCGAGTCAGCCGCGTCTGTCATTTTGCGAAGCGAGCCCGCGCGATCTCAAGCGCTGGATCGCCGGCCTGCCCAAAGCCAACATCGGCGAAACCGCGCGCCAGTTGTATCAGGGCCTGGGCGAACTCAACCAATTGCTCACGCCCAGCGACAACCGCCTCGCGTTGCTCGAATTGCTGCGCCCGGAAGTGTATTTCGTCTGCCAGCATCTGGAGCGGCACTTTCTGCATCAGGCGATCATGCTCGACGAGCGCTCGCGCAAGATCAGCAATCTGTGCCAGGCACTGCAAGGCCATCTGGCGATCGGCTATATACAGATCGTCCTGCGCATTACGCCCAAGTACCGCAAGGAACGCGCGGCACTGGTCAGCACCGCCCTGCAACGGGCCGCGCATGCCTTGAAAGGCCAACTGCTGCGCGCCACCCAGTTGTACAGCGCGCCGCCGGAGCAATTGTGGTTCGAGCTGCATCAGCTCTATCGCAACGCCGTTGAACTGCAACTGCAACATCGACGCGTGCACGACGATCTGGCCAGCCTCACACCTGAATTGAGCCTGGAGCAGACCTACATCGCCGCGCTGCTATTGGGCAGTGCCCGGTGCAATCAGTTACGGCAGAATCAGATCGCGCGGCTGGGCGAAGCGCTGGAGCCATGGAGCACCCTGCTCAAGTTGCAGCCCGCCGGGCCAGACACGGGTCTGTTTGCAGTCAGCGCCGAACTGGATGTCGGCCCGCGTTACCGCAGCATGTTTCGCAGCGAGCAACGCAGCAGCCTGCTCAGCTTCGATCCGCAACCGCTGGTGGCCGCGCTCGACGCGCAGCTGAATCAGCAATCGGCCGCGGCGCTGCCGATTCCCGCGGGGCTCAGCCTCGATACCCTGCAACATCTGCACGCCACCTGGAGCCAGACCGCCGAGCGCAGCTTTCAACGCACCGCCGGTCAAGGCGACCTGACCGTGTGCGTAGGCATGAGCGCCCTGCATTTCTACCTCGGGGGCGGACGCACCTTCAGCGAATTGCTCAAGCATCCGGGTGCGCGCCCGGCGAATTTCAGCCAGGTGGTCGCCAAAGGCGAAAAGGACAGCTGGAGCCAAGCGTACGACGCGGCGCCACAAAGCAACGATGAGTACCTGCCCTACGAAGAAATCCAGTACGACCAATTGATCGAAGACGAGGGCAGCGAAGCCACCGCCAATTATCCAACCTACGCCCTCCCGGTGATCAACCACAGCCCCGGCGGTTATTGCCTGGCATGGCCGAACGAAGTCCCTGCCCAATTGCAGGCCGGGGAAATGCTCGGTATTCGTGACAGCGCCAGCCAGGGCTGGAGCATCGCGGTGATTCGCTGGATACGTCAGGTGCGCGGTGGCGGTACGCAAATGGGCATTGAGCTGGTAGCGCCGCACGCCCAGCCATGCGGCTTGCAACTGGTGCGCTCACGGGATGATCACAGCCAGTATCTGCGCGGTTTGCTGTTACCGGAGATCAGCGCGATCGACTTGCCGGCCACGCTGTTGACGCCGCGGTTGCCGTTTCAGGAAGGACAAAAAGTGCTGATCAACACCCACGGCGAAGAGCATCGCGCCGGGCTCGATCGACGCGTGGCGAGTACGCACAGCTTCAACCAGTTCGCCTATCGCTCGCTGGAGACCGCGCAGAATGGCGCAAGCGAAGAGGACTTTGATTCGTTGTGGAAGTCACTCTAGACCGAGGCGCCGCCTTCGCGAGCAGGCTCGCTCCCACATGGAATGAGGTTCCCTGTGGGAGCTGGCTTGCCAGCGATGAGGCCAGATCAGACGACAGGAATTTCAGGCCTGCCCATCACGATCACGGAAGCCCAGCAGATACAGCACACCATCCAGACCAAGCGTCGAGATCGCCTGCTTCGCCGACTGCTTGACCAGCGGCTTGGCACGGAACGCCACGCCCAGACCGGCAATCGCCAGCATCGGCAGGTCATTCGCGCCGTCGCCCACGGCAATCGTCTGCTCAAGACGCAAACCTTCCTTGTGCGCCAGCTCCTTGAGCAGGTCAGCCTTGCGCTGCGCGTCGACAATCGGCTCGATCGCCACGCCGGTGCACTTGCCGTCGATCACTTCCAGTTCGTTGGCGAACACGTAATCGATGCCCAGCTTGGCCTGCAATTGCTTGGCGAAGTAGGTGAAGCCGCCGGACAGGATGGCGGTCTTGTAACCCAGCCGCTTGAGTTCGGCGAACAAGGTTTCCGCGCCTTCGGTCAGACGCAACGACGCGCCGATCGAGTCGAGCACGCTGACGTCCAGACCTTTGAGCAGAGCCAGACGCTCCTTGAAGCTGGCGCGGAAATCCAGCTCACCGGCCATGGCGCGTTCGGTGATTTCCGAGACGCGGTCGCCGACACCAGCCGCTTTTGCCAATTCGTCGATCACCTCGGCTTCGATCAGCGTCGAGTCCATATCGAACACGGCCAGACGGCGATTGCGGCGGAACAGCGAATCTTCCTGGAAGGCGATGTCGACGTTCAGCTCCTGGGCAACGCTGAGGAATTCCGCGCGCAACGCTTGCGGATCGGCCGCTTCACCGCGCACGGAAAACTCGATGCAGCCCTTGCCCTGATCGGCCGGTGTGTCGAGCGCCATACGCCCCGACAAACGGTCGATGTGATCGATATTCAAGCCATATTTGGCGGTGATCGAACTGACCGCCTGCAATTGCCCGGCGGTGACCTTGCGGGTCAACAGCGTAACGATGTGGCGCTTTTTGCCCTGATTGCCCACCCATTGCTGGTAATCCGCTTCGGACACCGGGGTGAAGCGCACCTGCTGGTCGAGCTCGTAGCCTTTGAACAGGATGTCCTTGAGCACGGCCTTGCCTTGCTCAGAATCGGGGATTTCAACCAGGATGCCGAACGACAGGGTGTCGTGGATCACCGCCTGACCGATGTCGAGAATGTTCACGCCACCCTGGGCCAGAACACCGGTAATGGCCGCCGTCAGACCCGGACGGTCGACTCCCGTGATGTTAATCAGGACGATTTCGCGCAACGCGCACCCCCGCAACTGGAAAAAAACCGCATTCTACGCACTTTCAGTGACCATCGGGCACCGCCAGCGCTTTGCCGGTCTGGGGCCTGTCGCTATACTGCGCGTCAACTTCACGGACAAAGAGCCGAGCTCAGTGAACCGGCCCACGCCTGTTAAAACCGATAACTTCTTCCTGCTGATCTTCCGTGCACTGCGCCATCGCCGTGTACCGATTGCATTGCGCATTGCCAGCCATAACGTGATCCTGGTCGCTCTGGCCCTGGTGATCTACGCCGGTGTGATGGGCCTGCAGTTCAAGCAGGCCATGCACCAGCAGGCCGATGCGCTGGGCGAAAGCCTGACCACGCAGACCGCGACCTCGGCCACCGAGCTGCTGGTGTCCAATGACATCCTCAGCCTCAACGTGCTGCTCAACAACCTGACCAAGAACAAACTGGTGGCCCACGCGGCGATCTACAGCGTGGACAACCGCATCCTCGCCGAATCCGGTCAGCGTCCCAAGCACAGCCTGCTGGGCGAAGCCGAAGGCATGTACGAGAGCAAGATCACCTTCCAGGACGTGACCGCCGGGCAACTGCGCATCAGCCTGGACATGGATCAGTTCCAGCAACCGATGACCATCAGCCTGCAAAGCATGGGCATTCTCAGCGGGATTCTGCTGGCGCTGTCGCTGGCCCTGAGCTTGCGCATGGGCCGGCATCTGTCGACACCATTGCTGCAATTGCGCGTGTGGTTGCGGCGGATCGACGAGCACACCCCGGGCATCGATCGCCAGGACGAAATCGGCGATCTGGCGCGGCAACTGCACGCCAGCTACGCCCCGGAGCCCGCGCCTGAACCGGAACCGGTGTTCGAAGACGAAGAGGATGAGCCGGAATTCGAGGTGCGCAACCTGCGTGACCCAAGCTTCGACGAAACCCGCCCGATGGCCGCACAAAAGCCTGCACCGCGGCATCTGGTCAGCACCGTCGAAGATGATGACGACGATGACGCGTTTGCCGACCTGCGCGACGAATCGCTTGATGCCGCCGCGCAACCGGCCGTGCGCAAGCCGACGCCAAGCATTGCGCAGCACAGCGCGGTACTGGCCGTGCAGCTCGGTTCGCAAGAGCAGTTGCGCCGCTTGCCACGCGCCCGCCTGGAAGAGTTGCAGGAACGCTATCGCGATTGCCTCGAACAGGCCGCTTCGCTGTATCAGGGCGAGATTGAAACGCTGAACGATGGCAGCACGCTGATGCTGTTCCACACCGAAGATTGCGGCGACGACTACCTGACCAACGCGATCTGCTGCGGCGAACTGCTGCGCGCGCTGGGTCACCAGCTGCAGATCGAGGTCGCGGACAGCGGCATCACCCTGCAATTGCAACTGGGCCTGACGCTGGGCGATGAGTTGTTCGGCCTGAGCCAGATCGATCTGCTGCTGACCGATTCGGCGCAGGATGCACTGGCGCTGTCGCAACACAGCCGCAACCTGCTGCTGGTCGAGCGCAAGATCAGTGACGATGCGCTGATTCGCCAGCGTGCACGGATCCGCCCGATCGCCAGCCCAGAAGGCGCATGCTGCGTGGAGCGGTTGATGGAGCCGTATCCGTCGATGCTGGAGCGGCAACTGGCGCGGATGCATGAGCGCCGGGCTTAAGCCTTAGGCCTGAAATATGAAAGCCCGCAGATGAGGAATTGTCGGCGGGCTTTTTTGTGTGCGGTGTTAATGATGTCGCGTTCATCCCCTAAAAGCCCCTCACCCTAGCCCTCTCCCAGAGGGAGAGGGAACTGATTGGGGGATATTCGAGAATGATGCCGACATGAACGCTTGGCTGTGAATCCATAATCGACTCGGTTTTTCAGGTCGATGTAAGCCATGAGTCACCTCGGTCGGCTCCCTCTCCCTCCGGGCGGTCCGACGTTTCGGGAGGGCTGGGGTGAGGGTTGCTTTTGATGTCTACGGAGCCCCAGACACAACAAAGCCCGCACAAGGCGGGCTCTGTTCTGACTCGATCCAGTCTTAGAAGCGAAACACTTCCATATCCGTACGAATCGGCGATGCCATCGGAATCTTCGGCTGCTTTTCGGCTTCCGCCGCCGGTGCTGCCGGTTTGGCGTCCCGCTTGCGCGGCGCCTCGGCCACCGGAGGCTGATTGGCCAACGGCTTGAGTGCCACCGACAACTGCTCGGCCAGACGCTGCAGCAGGATGCCCTGCGCCTGCACCTGCGAAGCGGTGCTGCCGGCATGCAGCTCCTGCAGATGAACAATGCGGTTATCGCGCACCTGACCGCGACGGTCGATCAAGCGCCACTGCGCATCGAGAATCGCCGGTTGCTTCGCACCGGAATCCAGACGCGTGATGGTCAGCAGCACTTGTACATCCGGCGTAAAACCGGTCGTCGCCGGAGCCAGCACCACACGCTGGCTGTCCAGATGACCGGCGACCTGACGCATCAGTAACTGATCGATATCCGACGAAAGGCTACCGGCCCAACGACCATCGGTCGCCGCCTGCAAGCTGCCATCAGGTTGGCGTTGCAGCAGGGTTTCTCGTTGCAGGTAATCAGCAATGATTACCGGGCCCAGCAAAACCGCCATGCCTGCGCTTTGCGCAGGTTGAACCGGACTTCCGCTGTCCAGCTGATACAGCGACACCGGCTGGTGTACGCTGCAACCCGCCAGGCCAAGAACGCCGGCGAGCAACAAAAAAAGAGGAAGGCGCAGAGCAGTCATCATCCCGTCCAGGTGGCCGCCACAAGGCTGACCACAGTGAAAATACTCAATAAATATGAAGAACGCTCGGCCACGCCGGCGCTTGAAAGGCCATATCATCCGTGAATATGCGTTCCGACTCCAGCGCCAAAGCGTCGATCTACGTGTTTAATCGCAGATCGAACGCTCTAGGAGGGCGTTCTCGCCTAATTGAGGTTTTCGACGAGCAGCGCATCGACCCTCTGAAAGCCTCTCGGAAGTTTGTTTCCGCGACGCCCACGCTCACCTTTGTAGTGTTCAAGGTCGTCGGCCTTCAGTGACAGAGTGCGCTTTCCGGCCTGCAATACCAGGGTGGCACCCTCTGGAAGGACGGCGATGTCCGTCACGTATTCCTCGCGGCTGGCGACGCGTTCACCGGAGATCCCGATGATCTTGTTGCCCTTGCCCTTACCCAATTGTGGCAGATCGCTGATTTTGAAGATCAGCAGGCGACCTTCGGTCGTGACCGACGCCAGCCAGTTCTGTTCACGGTCGGCGACGGGACGCGGGGCGATGACCTTGGCGTTATTCGGCAGGCTCAACAACGCCTTGCCGGCCTTGTTCTTGGCTTGCAGGTCTTCGCCCTTGACCACGAAACCATAGCCGGCGTCGGAGGCGATCACGTACAGCGCGTCATCTTCAGGCATCAGCACGCATTCGAACGAGGCACCCGGCGGCGGCGTCAGACGACCGGTCAACGGTTCGCCCTGACCACGGGCCGACGGCAAGGTGTGCGCGGCGACCGAATAGCTGCGGCCTGTGGAGTCGATAAACACCGCAAACTGGTTGGAGCGCCCCGCTGCCGAGGTCTTGAAGCCGTCACCGGCCTTGTACGACAGGCCGGTGGCGTCGATGTCGTGGCCCTTGGCCGAACGCACCCAGCCTTTTTCCGAGAGCACCACGGTGACTTTCTCGTTGGGCAGCAGATCATGCTCGGTCAGCGCCTTGGCTTCAGCGCGCTCGACGATCGGCGAGCGACGGTCGTCGCCGTAAGTCTCGGCATCTTTCAACAGCTCGGTACGCACCAGCTTTTTAAGCTTGGCTTCGCTGCCGAGCAGCGCTTGCAGCTTGGCTTGCTCCTTGAGCAGTTCGTCCTGCTCGTCGCGCAGCTTCATCTCTTCCAGTCGCGCCAACTGACGCAGACGGGTATCGAGAATGTAGTCCGCCTGGATTTCGCTGAGGGCGAAACGCTCGATCAGTTTGGCCTTCGGGTGTTCCTCGGTACGGATGATATGGATCACTTCATCCAGGTTGAGGTAAGCAATCAGCAAACCGTCCAACAGGTGCAGGCGACGCTCGACCTTGTCGAGGCGGAATTGCAGACGGCGACGCACGGTCAGCACACGGAATTCCAGCCACTCGACCAGCAACGCGCGCAGGTTTTTCAGCTGCGGCTTGCCGTCCAGACCGATGATGTTGACGTTGACCCGGTAGGTCGACTCCAGCTCGGTACTGGCAAACAGGTGCTGCATCAGCGCTTCGTGATCGACGCGGCTGTTGACCGGAATGATCACGATGCGGCACGGGTTCTCGTGGTCGGACTCGTCACGCAAATCAGCAATTTGCGGCGCTTTCGACGGTTTCGCCTGCATCAATGCGGCGATCTGCTCCAGCACTTTGGCACCGGAGACTTGATGCGGCAGCGCGGTGACGATGATGTCGCCGTCCTCAACGTGGTACACGGCGCGCATGCGCACCGAGCCCTTGCCGGTTTCGTACATCTTCAGCAGGTCGGCACGCGGCGTGATGATTTCCGCTTCGGTCGGATAATCCGGGCCCTGAATGTGCTCGCAGAGCTGTTCGACCGTGGCTTTCGGCTCGTCGAGCAGGCGCACGCAGGCGGTGGCGACTTCGCGCAGGTTATGCGGCGGTACGTCGGTGGCCATGCCCACGGCGATACCGGTGGTGCCGTTGAGCAGAATGTTCGGCAGGCGCGCCGGCAACACCAGCGGTTCCTGCAGGGTGCCGTCGAAGTTCGGGCCCCAGTCGGCAGTGCCCTGGCCCAGCTCGCTGAGCAGCACTTCGGAATAGCGCGACAGCCGCGCTTCGGTATAACGCATGGCGGCGAAGGACTTCGGATCGTCCGGCGCACCCCAGTTACCCTGACCGTCGACCAGCGTGTAGCGATAGCTGAATGGCTGCGCCATCAGCACCATCGCTTCGTAGCACGCCGAGTCACCGTGCGGGTGGAACTTGCCGAGCACGTCGCCGACGGTACGCGCCGACTTCTTGTGCTTGGAATCGGCATCCAGCCCCAGCTCGCTCATGGCGTAGACGATACGCCGCTGCACCGGTTTCAGGCCGTCGCCGATATGCGGCAGCGCGCGGTCCATGATCACGTACATGGAGTAGTTGAGGTAGGCATTTTCGGTGAAGTCAGCCAGCGAGCGGCGTTCTACACCGTCCAGGCTGAGATCAAGGGAGTCGCTCATGCGGGCCTCATCGGTTCGTTGTCTGGCGCAGCAGCATGGTGCCACCGCGCTGAGTAAATTCAAGTTTGTTCAGGGCGCTCATGCCGAGCAGCACCTGATCGCCATGCAACCCTGGCGCCACCAGTGCGCGAACGTCACGCAAAACGATGTCGCCCAGTTGCAGGCGGGCAATTTTTGTTCGATAGCCCTGGCTCAGGCCATTGGCCGTACTCAGGGTCACACCGAAACCTTCTTCAAGCTTCAAACGCTTGGCCAGATCCGCCGGGATCGACACATCGGTCGCCCCGGTGTCGAGCATGAATTCCACCGGCTCGCCGTTAATCTGACCGCTGGCGACGAAATGCCCTCGAGCATTGCTCGCCAATTTCACTTCGATAAACCCTTCGCCCTGCTCGGACGTCACGACAATGTTCGGATTCTGCTGGCGCTGTTCCCACTGGCCGAAAAAGCGCGTGGCAAGAAACAGCGCCGCGCACCAGGCGAGCACCATCAGCACCCGCCCGGCGCGTTTGCCCGGTGGCTGCTGGCTCAAGGATTCGCATCCCAGCCGCCCGCGGGCGCAGCAAAGCGCCAGACGATCGGGCGAGACTCGCCATCTGCCCGAGTCGCAAAATTGTTATCGACCCCGATCCATGCGCCTTGGGCATCGACCAGCAAGGCTTCGGTCATACCATGCCGGGCCGCGTACTGACGGCTCGGAACCAGCGCATCTGCTGCGAATGACCAGCAGCGTTCCTGCTTTCCTGTCAGCATTTCATGACGACAGATTTTGAAAGCATTGCGATCCAGCAGGAACAACTTTTTATTGAACAAAGCGATATCCGAAAAATCCTTGTCTACCCATCTGGAATCCGGGAATTGAGGAGGCTGCGGCGCCAGCCCTTCCTCAGTCATAACTACACAAACTGAAAAGCAGTTCCAGACAACGTTGAAGGGAGGAAAATGAAGCCGCTCGATTTTGACCAATCCTCTTTTTTGCCTCTCAGCTGCCAACCAGATTTCGGTGTCCAGAAACCCAGTAATTACCAGCCCCTCAAACAATGCGTTGGCATGTGCCAACAATCCGTTTTCCCGCGCCATAGTCAACATCTGCGGCGAGACGCGCAACCATAAAAGATTCCCAGTTCGCGGGACTTTGAGAATGGCTGAATACGTTTCACTGAGAACGTAAAGGTTGCCTGCAGGATCACAGGTGATGCCTTCAAAATCCAACTTCCCATTGCCTGCCAGAGCTCGCAAAGCGCTTTGAGCTTTCATGGCCAATGTCCGGCCTGGATCATTCGGCACCGTCGGTACATCAATCAAAACAGCTTCAGCCTTCCACACCTTGTCTCGCGTATCGAGCCTGTAGATCTGATCGTCATCCCGGTCCGACACTGTCCACAACTGCTCGCCGCACCGGGCCAGCCCGGACAGATTACCTCCACGCATTCCCTCCACCGGATGTTCTGAAAGCATTCTTAATTCAGGGTCGGCAGCAAGCCCTATCGAACTCCAGACAAGCAAAAAAACCGCAATAGAGTGGTCGAGTTTCATCGCTGAATCTCCCGCAGTCGGCGTATCAAGTTTCCCCGAGCCGTGCACGACATGTCGGAATTCAACGAACACACTACTTTCTCGACAGCATTGCTTCAGAGCTTTATTACTTGCCTGCCAGGAAACACAGACAAGTCATCGCAAAGTAGAGTATTGCAGCAGTTTGCCGATCTGCTCGCAGAACGGAAACAGGCTTGAGCGATGCGCATTCAGCACATTCAATAACTGACACCCCAGCCGCCGTCAGGCGCGGCGAAACGCCAGACGATCGGGCGGACTTCACCGTCGGCACGCGGTCCGAAATTATTGTCGACGCCCACCCAGGCACCTTTGGCGTCGATGATCAACGCTTCTTCAAGTCCGTAGTTCTGCGAGTAACGGCGATTGGCCTGTAACAGTTCAGCGGCATACGACCAGCACTGCTCGACCTTGGCCGTCTGCGCATCGCGACGACAGATCTGAAACGCATTGCGCTCAAGGGTAAACAGCTTGCCGTTGAACAGCGCAATGTCGGAAAAGTCGCGATCGACGGCCCTGGCGTGGGGAAACTGCGACGGCTGCATCTCTTTGCCGCCCTCGCTGAGCAGCACGCAGCGACCTTCGCAATCCCACACGGTCTGCTGACGCTTGATCATCAGCAAGCCGCGGCTTTGTCGCTCGGCAGCCAGCCACATGCGATCGCCCGCCGGGTTGATCGCCAAGCCTTCAAAAATCGCGTTGAAATGCAGCAACATTCCACTGGCCCGCGCTTCACGCACCAGCATCGGCGAAATCTTCAGCCAGTTGGCAGGGCCGATGAGAGGCACCTGCAAGACCGCGGCATGGCCTTCGCTGACCAGGTAGCGATTGCCCGCGCTGTCACAGCTGATGCCTTCGAAATCCAGATCGCCACCGCGCACGAACGACGCTGCCCAGTTGCGCGAGCGCAAGCCCCATGGCAAACCGGTATCCGGCACCAGCGGCACGTCGATGCGCATGGCTTCGGCCTGCCAGACCTGGTCGGCAGTATCGAGTCGATAGATCTGATCGTCATCGCGATCCGATACCGCCCACAGTGCGTCGCCGCACATGGCCAGCCCCGACAGATTGCCACCGCGCATGCCTTCAACGGCATGCTCGGACAGCACGCGCAGTTCCTGCAACGGCTCGGCCGACACGCTCATCGCACTCAGCAACAACGCACACGCCAGGGCCAAGCCATAACGCATCAGGCCAGCACCTCGGCGAGGTTGCCTTTGGATTCGAGCCAGGATTTACGGTCACCGGCGCGTTTTTTCGCCAGCAGCATGTCCATCATTTCCGAGGTCTCGGCGAAATCTTCGCCGAGCGTCAGCTGCACCAGGCGCCGGGTGTTCGGGTCCATGGTGGTTTCACGCAGTTGCGGCGGGTTCATTTCACCCAGACCCTTGAATCGGGTGACCTGCGGCTTGCCGCGCTTCTTCTCGGCGACCAGACGATCGAGAATGCCATCGCGCTCGGCCTCGTCGAGGGCGTAGTAGATTTCCTTGCCCAGGTCGATGCGGTACAGCGGCGGCATCGCTACGTAAACGTGGCCGGCATCGACCAGCGGGCGGAAGTGCTGGACGAACAACGCGCAGAGCAGCGTGGCGATGTGCAGACCGTCGGAGTCGGCGTCGGCAAGGATGCAGATCTTGCCGTAGCGCAGCTGGCTCATGTCCGCCGCGCCCGGATCGACGCCAATGGCCACGGCGATGTTGTGCACTTCCTGGCTGGCTAGCACTTCGCTGCCGTCGACTTCCCAGGTGTTGAGGATCTTGCCGCGCAACGGCAGGATCGCCTGGAATTCCTTGTCCCGCGCTTGCTTGGCGGAACCGCCGGCGGAGTCACCTTCGACCAGAAACAGCTCGGAACGCATCGGGTCCTGCCCGGCGCAGTCGGCCAGTTTGCCCGGCAATGCCGGGCCTTGGGTGACGCGCTTGCGCTCGACCTTCTTGCTCGCCTTGAGGCGACGGCCGGCGTTGTTGATCGCCAGTTCGGCCAGTGCCAGACCGGTTTCCGGGTTGGCATTGAGCCACAGGCTGAACGCGTCCTTGACCACACCGGAGACGAACGCCGCGGCTTCGCGCGACGACAAACGCTCTTTGGTCTGGCCGGAGAATTGCGGTTCCTGCATTTTCATCGACAGAACGAAAGCAATGCGCTCCCAGACGTCTTCCGGCGCCAGCTTCACGCCGCGCGGCAGCAAGCTGCGGAATTCGCAGAATTCGCGCATCGCATCAAGCAGGCCTTGGCGCAGACCGTTGACGTGGGTGCCGCCCTGCGCCGTCGGGATCAGGTTGACGTAGCTTTCCTGCACTGCGTCGCCACCTTCCGGCAGCCACAGCAGCGCCCAGTCGACCGCCTCTTTATTACCGGCGAACGCACCGCAGAACGGCTCGTTGGGCAGGCGTTCGAATTCGCTGACCGCGTCGACCAGATACGAGCGCAATCCGTCTTCGTAATGCCATTCGACTTTTTCGCCGGTGCCTTTGTCTTCGAAGCTGACCAGCAGCCCCGGGCACAGCACAGCCTTGGCCTTGAGCACATGCTTGAGGCGGCTGATGGAGAATTTCGGAGAATCGAAGTATTTCGGGTCCGGCGCGAAGTACACGCTGGTACCGGTGTTGCGCTTGCCGACGGTGCCGACGATTTCCAGCTCGGAGGCCTTGAAGCCGTCCTTGAAGGTCATCTGGTATTCATTGCCGTCGCGTTTGACCCGTACGCGCACTTCGGTCGACAGCGCGTTGACCACGGAAATACCCACCCCGTGCAGACCGCCGGAGAACTGGTAGTTCTTGTTGGAAAACTTGCCGCCCGCGTGCAGCTTGGTGAGGATCAGTTCGACACCGGACACACCCTCTTCCGGGTGGATGTCGACCGGCATGCCACGGCCGTCGTCGCTGACTTCCAGCGAATGGTCGGCGTGCAGGATGACCTGCACCGATCGCGCGTGGCCGGCCAGGGCTTCGTCGACACTGTTGTCGATGACTTCCTGGGCGAGGTGGTTCGGCCGACTGGTGTCGGTGTACATGCCGGGGCGCTTGCGCACCGGGTCGAGGCCCGAGAGGACTTCGATGGCGTCGGCGTTATAGGAGCTAGCGCTGGGAGTGGCCATAGGGTCTCGTCGTCAGTCATTCATTGAATAGGGGCAAGACTTCACAGTGCGGTGAAATCGATTGCCTGATACGTATCGGCGCCAATGCCGGCAAAACTCAGCAATGCTGGCAAGTGCCCGGCAAAGCCCTGGAAACTGTGATCGCCGCCGGCCTGGATGCGCAGGGCACAGGCGCGGTAATACTGCTGGGCGAGGCGATAATCCAGCGTTTCATCGCCGGTTTGCAACCAGACCTGATAGCGCTGCGCATCCTGCGGTGCTGGCACTTGCAGTTCGGCCAGCGCCGCGACGTGGTCGTGGGTCAGATCCCAGGTTTCATCGGTATACAGGTTTTTCTGCGGGCCCAGATAGCCGTCGAACATCCGGTGCGGGCTGACCGCCGGGTTGACCAGCAGGGCTTTCAGGCCATGGCGCTCGGCCAGGTGAGTCGCATAGTAGCCGCCGAGCGAACTTCCCACCAGCAGCGGCCGGCCCAGTTCGGCAATCGCTTGCTGCAACTGACCGATGGCCTCGCGCGGATGGTGATGCAGGGCCGGTACTCGCAGTTGCTCGCTCAAACCCAGCCGCTCCATCACCGTTACCAGCTGACAGGCCTTTTTCGAGGCCGGCGCGCTGTTGAAACCGTGAATATAGAGGATCGAACCGGACATTTGAACTCCCTGGCTGTCGGCGAAAGATAGCGGAGTTTACAGGGAGTCAGGGCAATCGTGGGTGTTTGTGAGGACGCCTTCGCGAGCAGGCTCGCTCCCACCTTGAAATGTGTTTCTCCTGTGAGAGCGAGCCTGCTCGCGAAGAGGCCAGTGAGGCCTCAGTAACCATTGGAACCGTAATCAACCGTAAAGGCAAAACCGCTGACCCGCTCGACACCCGTCTCCAACCGCCCATCCGGCCAAAGCCGCAACCAGCGATACCCCGGCGCCTGCTCACCGACCTTGAAATCCACACTGCCCGGCTCGAACTGGATGCAGGTCGAAGGCGAGGCCATCAGGCGCACGCCATTGCGCTCGCGATCGATTTCCTGATGTACATGCCCCCACAACACCGCGCGCACCTGCGGAAAGCGATCCAGCACCTCGAAGAACGCCTCGGGATTGCGCAGCCCGATCGGCTCCATCCACGCGCAGCCGATCGACACCGGATGGTGGTGAAAACACACCAGATGATGGCGCTCCGGCGCTTCGCTCAACGCCCGCACCAGCAATTGCAATTGATCGTCCTGCAGATAGCCCGGCACCGATCCCGGCACGGCTGAATCGAGCAGCGTCACTCGCCAGTTGCCGATATCGACCACCGGCTCCAGCAGCGTACTTTGCACCGCTGCCTGCGCCATGATCATCGGTTCATCGTGGTTGCCGGGAATCCAGCGCGCCGGGGCGTCGATCTGCGCGCTCATCTGACGAAACTGTTGATAGGACTCCAGCGTACCGTCCTGGGAAATATCGCCGGTGGCCAGCAGCAGATCGATCTGCGGCTGCTGCTCCAGCACCCGCTCGATGACCTTTTGCAGGCTCTCGCGGGTTTTCATGCCCAGCAGCGCACCGTCCGCGTCAGCGAAGAGATGGCTATCGGACAGCTGCACCAGCAGCGCCGGATCGGCGGTGGTCAACGTGGATACGCTCGGCAAAGGCGTTCTCCCAAGGCAAAAGCACGGAATCGGTCAGGTGCCGCAATTATGCTGGGGGTTCAGGCAAAGAGGAAACCGGCGAACCGGAAGCAGTTCACAACTAGCGTACGACTTCGTACTCATGCCCCAGTGCCAGGCAATGGCTCAGCCATTCCCCCAGGAACAGATTGAGCTGAGCCTTTTCATCCGGCTGGTACATCGAAGCATTCGGATAAGGATAGATGCCGCGAAAGCGTCGTGCATGTTCGGCGCTGACCACTTCAGCCATGCGCGCGTCGTGATAGACCTGCACTTCCAGTTGTGGCACCGGCAGCCAGGGCAGGCTGTGTTCCTGGCGCACCTGCAACGTCGTGGTGTACGGGCAGGTCTGCAGCACTTCGAGGGCGAGCACGCCGAGCATCTGCTCGCCCTGGGTCACGGCGATGCGCCGCGCCTCGGGCTCGCTGCGCATGTCCGGCAGCAAGCGCATCAGGCGCGCGTAGTTGGCCTCGCAGGCGGCTTGCAGCCCCACGAGGTCGACTCGATAACGATCGCGCAGCTTGTTTACAACCATAACCCCCTCACTTCGGCGCGGTTCAGCGCCAGCCACTGCAAGGCGATGATGCTCGCCGCATTGGCAATGCGTCCGTCACGGACGGCCTGCAAGGCATCTTCAAAAGCCCAGACCGTGACGCGGATATCTTCTGCCTCTTCTTCCAGGCCATGCAGACCGCCCACACCCTCGGTGCTGCAACGCCCCAGATACAAATGCACGAATTCGTTGCTGCCACCCGGCGAGGGGAAATACTTGGTCATCGGCCAGAGTGCCTTGATGTCCAGCCCAGCTTCCTCCTGCGCTTCGCGGTGAGCAACTTCTTCCGGTTGCTCATCCTTGTCGATCAGACCGGCAACCAGTTCGACCAGCCACGGATTGTCGGCCTTGCCCATGGCGCCGACGCGAAACTGCTCGATCAGCACCACTTCGTCGCGCTGCGGATCGTAGGGCAGCACGCACACGGCGTCGTGGCGAACAAAAATTTCCCGGTTGATCTCGCGGCTCATGCCACCGGCGAACAGCTCATGGCGCAGGTGCACGCGATCGAGCTTGTAGAAGCCCTCGTAGCACTTTTCGCGCCGCACGATATCGACGGCGGTCGGAATGGCATTGGCAAAATCGGTCATGAGCATCCTCTCTACTACAAGTCCATAACGAGGTTGCGCTGGGCGACCTCGACTTCGCGCCATCCTAACGCGCCCGCACCGTTTGATGCAGCCCCTTTACCGTCAGCGGGATGGACGGTGACGGCGAAACCCACTCTAATTAGCTTAGTGGCGAACTGACTGCTTCGTTGAGAGTCGAAGCGGTAACTTTTTTGCCTTCCCCTGCTTTCGAAAGGACGCCCATGTCGCTTTTCAAAATTGCCTCTGTGGCCGCAATCGCCCTGACTCTGGGCGCCTGTGCCAGCCTGTTCCAGCCCAACTACCGCACGCCGCTGGACACCAAACGCGATGCCTCGGAACAGCTCAAACCCGGCTGCGCCAATCCTGAATGCCCACTGGTGAACATCGATACGTTGCGGTTCCCGGACGAGCCGGCACTGGACGGCATTATCGAAAAACGCCTGCTGCAGATGACCCGCACCGAGAAGAACGCCCCGGTCGCGCCGACCCTGGCGGCCTATCGCGAACAGTTTCTGGCCAGCGCCGGCCCGCGCTACAGCAGCTACCTGCAAGCGAAAGTACGCGAGCAGCATGACGGCTTGGTGATCATCGAGCTGTCGAGCTACCTCGACACCGGCGGTGCCCATGGCACACCGGGTCGCGGCTTCATCAACTATTCGCGCCAGCAGCACAAGGTGCTGAACCTGTCCGACATGCTGCTGCCGGGCCAGGAAGAAGCCTTCTGGAAAGCCGCGCAGGTTGCGCACAACAGCTGGCTGATCAGCACCAAGCTCGATCAGGAGCCGGAATTCGTGGCGAACTGGCCATTCGTGAAAACGCCGAATGTGGCGCTGACCTACGGCGGCGTGATCCTCAAGTACGACGTGACCACCATTGCGCCTTACGCGCTGGGCCACGTCGAACTGAAGATTCCTTATCCGCGCCTGAACGGCATTCTCAAGCCTGAGCTGTTTCCCGGCCGTAACTGAAAGCCCGACCCAGGATCAGTTGCAACAGCCCTGCCAGCACCAGCGCCGGCAGGGTTGCGCCGACATCCGGGTACAGATTCGCCAGCAAGTGGTAAGTGCTCACGCCACCCAGCCAGGCTAGCAACGCCGGCCAGCGCAATGCGGCTGACGCCACTTGGGCACTGCGCTTGCGCAGGATGAAGTGATCCACCAGCACCACGCCGAACAGCGGCGCAAACACCGAGCCGATCAGCAAGAGGAAGTTCTGGTACTGCGCCAACGGCGCCAGCAGGGCGATCAGCGTGCAGATCACGCCGATCGCCAGCGCCAGATGCTCGACTTTCAGACGCAACAGAATCCCGCTCGATACCGCCGCCGAATGAATGTCGGCGAAGGCGTTTTCCGACTCGTCGAGCAGAATCAGCAGCAGCGGAATGCCCAGCCCGGCGCCAGCCAGTGCCAGTAGCAGCGCGTTGACCTCACCGCTCGGCGCGAAGGCCAGGGTGTAGGCGACGCCGAGACTCATCAGCCAGAAGTTACCAATGAAGAAACCGACAGCCGTGCCACCGAAGACATTCTTCGCGCGCTTGCCGAAACGCGAGTAATCGGCGATCAGCGGCAGCCACGACAGCGGCATGGCGATGGCAATGTCGAAGCCCACGGCGAACGGCATCGAACCATCACCGGCGCGCGCCCAGAGTGCGGCCAGATCGGCCTTGGCGAACAGGTTCCAGGTCAGCCACAGGCAGGCCGCGAGCAACAGCCAGATGCCCCACTTGCGCAGGATCTGCCGCACAAACGTCAGCGGCCCACTGACCGCGAGTAAGGTTGCCAGCGCACCGAAAAACAGGGTCCACAGAATCGGATTCGCCCACAGCGAACCTTCGCTGAACGCACGCGTGCCGAGCAGGCTGGCAGCGTCGCGCATGACGATGATTTCGAACGAGCCCCAACCGATCAGTTGCAGCAGATTGAGCAGTGCCGGCAGGCTCGCGCCTTTGCTGCCGAGGCTGAGTTTCAGCGCGGCCATCGAAGACAAGCCGGTGTCGCTGCCGATCACGCCGACGGCGGCCAGCAGCAGCACACCGACCAGCGTGCCGAGAAAAATCGCCAGCAGCGAGCCGGACAGGCCCAGACCGGGTGCGAGCAAGGCACCGGTCTGCAAGACCATCAGGCCGATGCCGAGCGAGAACCACAGGGAAAACAGATCGCGACCACCGAAAACACGCTTGTGAGCGGGTACCGCGAGGTCGGGGGAATAAGTGCCGGGTTGAATGCTCAAGGGTGTTATCTCAAAGAGGAGCAGAAAAAAGCTGCAAGCTGCAAGCTGCAAGCCGCAAGTTAAAAGCGGTACGCGGACTGCTTCTAATCTTGCAGCTTGTAGCTTGCCGCTTGTGGCTAGACTTTCTTATACAGCTGGCTGCCTTCCTGCTTGAACCGCTCGGCCTGTTCCGCCAGGCCTTTGGCGACGTCCACGTCGACCGCGTCGATACGCTGGTTGGCCGCGTATTCGCGGACTTCCTGGGTGATTTTCATCGAGCAGAATTTCGGCCCGCACATCGAGCAGAAATGCGCGACCTTGGCCGAGTCTTTCGGCAGGGTTTCGTCGTGGTACGAACGCGCGGTGTCCGGGTCCAGGCCGAGGTTGAACTGGTCTTCCCAACGGAATTCAAAGCGCGCCTTGCTCAAGGCGTTGTCACGAATCTGCGCGCCCGGATGCCCTTTCGCGAGATCCGCAGCATGCGCAGCGATCTTGTAAGTGATGATCCCGGTTTTCACGTCATCCTTGTTCGGCAACCCCAGGTGTTCCTTAGGCGTCACGTAGCAGAGCATCGCGCAGCCGAACCAGCCGATCATCGCCGCACCGATGCCGGAGGTGATGTGGTCGTAACCCGGGGCGATGTCGGTAGTCAGCGGGCCGAGGGTGTAGAACGGCGCCTCGTCGCAGCACTCGAGCTGCTTGTCCATGTTCTCTTTGATCAACTGCATCGGCACGTGGCCCGGGCCTTCGATCATGCATTGCACGTCGTGCTTCCAGGCAATCTTGGTCAGCTCGCCGAGGGTTTCCAGTTCGCCGAACTGCGCTTCGTCGTTGGCGTCGGCAATCGAACCCGGACGCAGACCATCGCCCAGCGAGAAGCTGACGTCGTAGGCCTTCATGATTTCGCAGATTTCGTCGAAGTGGGTGTAGAGGAAGTTCTCTTTGTGGTGCGCCAGGCACCACTTGGCCATGATCGAACCGCCACGGGAAACGATGCCGGTCACGCGTTTGGCGGTCAGCGGCACATAACGCAGCAGCACGCCGGCGTGGATAGTGAAGTAATCGACGCCCTGCTCGGCCTGCTCGATCAGCGTGTCGCGGAACAACTCCCAGGTCAGGTCTTCGGCAACGCCGTTAACTTTTTCCAGGGCCTGATAAATCGGCACGGTACCGATCGGCACCGGCGAGTTGCGGATGATCCACTCGCGGGTTTCGTGAATGTGCTTGCCGGTGGACAAGTCCATCACCGTGTCCGAGCCCCAGCGAATGCCCCAGGTCAGTTTCGCCACTTCTTCTTCGATCGAAGAACCCAGCGCACTGTTGCCGATGTTGCCGTTGATCTTCACCAGGAAGTTACGGCCGATGATCATCGGTTCCAGTTCGACGTGGTTGATGTTGGCCGGAATGATTGCGCGGCCGCGGGCGATTTCTTCGCGGACGAACTCAGGGGTGATTTCTTTCGGAATGCTTGCGCCGAAGCTGTGGCCGGCGTGTTGCTGCTTCAGCAGGCCGGCCGCGCGAGCCTCTTGCAGCTTCATGTTTTCGCGGATGGCGACGTATTCCATCTCGGCGGTGATAATGCCTTTGCGCGCGTAGTGCATCTGGCTGACGTTGGCCCCGGCCTTGGCCCGGCGCGGGTTGTTGACGTGAGCGAAACGCAGCTTGGTCAGCTCGGCATCGGCCAGACGCTGCTGACCGAAGTTCGAGCTCAGGCCCGGCAGGCGCTCGGTGTCGCCACGGTCGTCGATCCATGCCGAACGCACGTCGCCGAGGCCTTTGCGCACATCGATGACCACGTTCGGATCGGTGTACGGGCCGGAGGTGTCGTAGACGGTGACCGGCGCGTTGATTTCGCCGCCGAAGTCGGTCGGGGTCACGTCCAGGCTGATTTCGCGCATCGGCACGCGGATGTCCGGGCGCGAGCCCTGAACGTAGACTTTTTGCGAACGGGTGAACGGCTTGACCGATTGCTCATCGACCTTGGCCGAGTCACTGAGGTTGATCGCGTTTTTTTCTTTTGTCGTCATCACGGGCTCTCCAGACAGCATCCAGCAGTGGATTGTCGGAGCAGAACCTGAGAGGCACGGACGCACCAGGACCGGTGCTGTGCAGTCGTCGTGAGCGTTCGATTGTCGAACAATTTCCCGGACGAAGCACAAGAGGACTCGCCGGGTGACGAGAAATCTTGTTCCCTACGCAGGCGCTAACCTGATCAGGTTCAACGGGATCCGAAATTATTCGATCTCAGCCTCATAGCAAGGCACCCCGACAAGAACCCGGCCAGTCTAGACACAACTGGCAAAGAACGCCAACACCGCGGCAAACGCCATGATCAATGGCACAAATACAGGGGCTCGGCCGATTGTTGTGATGCGCTTGCGCAACTACACTCGCCTTGCTCTGCCCCGCCTTGACGCTGTGCAGGCCGCGCCTTACCTTTGGCGCCCGGATTATTTCCATAATATTAATGCTAGGGATCGCCTCATGCTGCGCAAACTCTCACTGGCTGTGGCCGTGTCTTGTGCGTCCACCGCAATGGCCTGGGCGGCCGAAGCGCCTTTGTCGACCAAAACCGATCTGGTCAGCGTCTATCAGGAAGCGGTCGACAACAATGCCGATCTGGCCGCCGCTCGCGCCCAGTACGGCGCGCAGAAAGAAGTGGTGCCACAGGCCCGCGCCGGTTTGCTGCCGAATCTGTCCGGTGGCGCCGAAGTCGCCGACGTGCGCACCTCGATCGACCAGCCTTCAGCGATTGCCAATCGCAGCGCTCATTCGTATCAGGCGACCCTCGCCCAACCGTTGTTCCGCGCCGATCGCTGGTTCCAGTACCAGGCCGCCAAGGACGTCAACGAACAGGCCGCCCTGCAACTCTCGGCGACCGAACAGAACCTGATCCTGCAAACCGCCGAAAGCTATTTCAATGTGCTGCGCAGCCAGGACAATCTCGCCTCGACCAAGGCCGAAGAAGCCGCGTTCAAGCGCCAGCTCGACCAGTCCAACGAGCGCTTCGATGTCGGCCTGTCGGACAAGACCGATGTGCTGCAATCGCAAGCCAGTTACGACACCGCGCGTGCCAACCGCATCGTCGCGCAGCGTCAGGTCGATGATGCGTTCGAAGCGTTGATCACCCTGACCAACCGCCAGTACAACTCGATTCAGGGCATCGTCCACAGCCTGCCGATTCTGCCGCCGGCACCGAACGATGCGAAATCCTGGGTCGACACCGCGGCGCGGCAGAATCTCAATCTGCTCGCCAGCAACTACGCCGTCAGCTCGGCTGAGCAAACCCTCAAGCAGCGCAAGGCCGGGCACCTGCCGACCCTCGATGCCGTAGCCAAATATGAAAAAGGTGACAACGACGCGTTGGGCTTTGCCAATCCGAATTCGTTTGGCGCGCCGTATGGCGGCAACGTCGAACAGAGCACGCTGGGCCTGCAACTGAGCATCCCGATCTACAGCGGCGGGCTGACCAGCTCGCAAGTGCGTCAGTCTTACGCGCAACTGGATCAGAGCGAGCAGCAGCGCGAATCGCTGCGCCGTCAGGTGGTGGAGAACACCCGCAACCTGCACCGTGCGGTGAATACCGACGTCGAGCAGGTGCAGGCGCGCCGCCAGTCGATCATCTCCAACCAGAGCGCGGTCGAAGCCACGGAAATCGGTTACCAGGTCGGTACGCGCAACATCGTCGACGTGCTCGACGCCCAGCGTCAGCTGTACACCTCGGTGCGTAATTACAACAACACCCGCTACGACTACATTCTCGACAACCTGCGCCTGAAGCAGGCGGCGGGCACGTTGAACCCGGGGGACCTGCAAGACCTGCGGCGTTATCTGAAAGCCGACTACAACCCGGACAAGGATTTCTTGCCGCCGGATCTGGCGTCGGCGGCCGAGGCGCAATTGAAAGCCCGGCCTTGAAATGAAAAAAAGATCGTCCGAGGCATGCCCGGACGATCTTTTTTTACGCCCGACTTATTTGATCAGCCTGCCCAAACCCTCCAGCAAACGCTGCAACGCACCCTGATTACGGCGCATCACCGCCAGCCCGGCCTCGGCCATGCGCTGCGCATCGCGCGGCAATTCGAACAAACGCTGTACCTCGACGGCCAGCCCTTCAGCATCGTCCACTTCGGCCAGTGCCCCGGCTTCGCGCAGTTGCGCGGCGATGTCGAGGAAGTTGAACAAGTGCGGGCCGCTGATGACCGGTTTCGCCAGCGCTGCCGGCTCGAGCAGATTATGTCCGCCGTTGGCGACCAGACTGCCGCCGACGAAGGCGCTGTCGGCCAGGGCGTAGAGAAACAGCAGCTCGCCCATGGTGTCGCCGAGCAGCACGCTCGTCTGCGCATCGACATGGGCACCGGTCGAGCGCCGTACCGTGGCGAAACCTTCGCGCTGACACAGATCGAACACCGCATTGAAACGTTCGGGATGGCGCGGCACCAGAATCAGCAAGGCGTCGGGGTGATTGGCGAGCAGACGGCGATGGGCGTTAAGCACCACTTCGTCTTCGCCTTCGTGGGTGCTCGCAGCGATCCACACCGGACGCTCCAGCGCCTGCCACTGAGCGCGCAGTTCGGCGGCGCGTTGCAGCAGTTGCGGGTCGATGGTCAGGTCGAACTTGATCGAACCGGTGACTTCGACGGTTTCCGGCCGCGCGCCCAGATCGCGGAAGCGCTGAGCCTCGGCCTCGGTCTGCACGGCAAACAGACTCATTTCAGCGAGCATCGGCGCGGTCAGTTTGCTGAAGCGCCCGTAGCCTTTGGCCGAGCGCTGCGATAACCGGCCGTTGGCCAGCGCCACCGGAATTCGGCGCTTGGCACATTGGTGAATATGGTTGGGCCACAACTCGGTTTCCATGATCACCGCGAGTTTTGGCTGGACGCGATCCAGAAAGCGCGCCGCCGCGCACGGCAAGTCGTACGGCAGATAGCAATGCTGGATGCGCGGCTCATTGGCGAACAGCGCCTGAATCCGCTCCGAACCGGTCGGCGTCATGCAGGTCACGGTGATCGGCAACTGTGGATAACGCTGCAGCAAGGCGCGGATCATCGGCGCGGCGGCAATGCTTTCGCCCACCGACACGGCGTGGACCCAGATGCCGCCGGGCTGCAGTGTCGGCATGTTGCAGGAGAAACGTTCGCCAATCCGTTTGGCATACGCCGGCGCCTTGCGCGCGCGCAGCCACAGCCGAATCGCCACCAGTGGCAGCCCCAGGTAAAACAGCGCGGTGTACAGAGTTCTATTCATGGCGGCGGAGTTTATCGGCTTTTGTCGCCGATCGCGCGCAAGTGCACGGCAAAACGTTCAGCCAGCCAGCGCGCGGCCGGGCCGAGCGGCTCGTCACGGCGCCAGACCAGTTCCACCACCAGGGCCGGCGGCGTCCATTCGCTGGCGAGTTCGACCATCTGCCCTTGATACGCCGAATACTGCACCACATGGCGCGGCAACCACGCCCAGCCAAGGTTGCGCACCAGCCATTCGGACATCACATAGAAGCTGTCGGCGCGCCACACTTGCGGGCTGGCCGCTTCGTTACCGGGGTAGACGCTGGTTTGCGTCGACATCAATAACTGCCGATGTTGCGCCAGTTGCTGGCAGGTTACGTAAGGCTGCGCTGCCAACGGATGATGAATGCCGCACACCGTGACCATTTCCACGCTGCCGAGCACGCGCCGTTCGAGCGCTTCGGGAATTTCATCGTGATAGAACAACAGGCCGAGATCGGCGCGGCGCTCGACCAGTTTGTGTGCGACTTCGCCTTGGGCGGCGCTGGTCAGTTGTACTTCGAGGCTGGGAAACTCCTCGGCCAGCTCACCGAAACTTTCCACCAGCGCCTGATATGGCATCGCCTCATCCTGCGCCACGCGCAATTGCGCTTCCTGGCCGCGCAGCATCGCCATGGCGCGGCCGTTCAGACGTTCGCACTGGCGCAGCACTTCCCGCGCTTCTTCAAGCAAGGCCTCGCCGGCTTCGGTGAGGGTCGGCTGACGCCCGCTGCTGCGTTCGAACAGGCTTACGCCCAAGTCATCTTCGAGCATGGCAATGGCGCTGCTGATGGCTGATTGCGCCTTGCGCTGCTGACGCGCCACGGCGGAGAACGAGCGCTGTTCGGCGACCTCTACAAATACGCGCAACTGGTCAAGATTCCATTGCATATGGCTCACCAACCTATCTAGATAACAGATAGGTAATGACTTTACCCCATCTGGCGAATCCCTAGAATATCGCCTCAGTGAAGCGGCATTTTATTTGAGGATTGAAACCATGAACGCCTACGCCTATCTCGCCATCGCGATCTGCGCCGAAGTGATCGCCACCGTGTCGATGAAAGCCGTCAAAGGCTTCAGCACCCCGTTGCCTCTGATCCTGGTCATCGTCGGCTATGCGATCGCGTTCTGGATGCTGACGCTGGTCGTGCGCACGGTTCCGGTCGGCGTGGCCTACGCGGTGTGGGCCGGCATGGGCATCGTGATGGTCAGCGTCGCGGCACTGTTTCTGTACGGGCAGAAACTGGATATACCGGCGATGGCGGGGATGGCGCTGATCGTTTTGGGCGTGGTCGTCATCCAGCTGTTCTCGAAAACCGCCGGACACTGAGAGCAGCAACAAGCTCCCAGCGATAAGCCGCAAGCACGACCGATTTGACGCTTCAGGTTGCAGCTTGCAGCTTGAAGCTTGAAACTTGCAGCTTCTTTATACCCCGAGGTCGCTGCATGCCATCCGTTATTTCCACCGACGTTCTGATTGTCGGCGCTGGTGTCGCCGGCCTCTGGCTGAACGCGCGTCTGCGCCGTCAGGGTTTTTCGACCGTGCTGGTGGAAAGCGCCAGCCTCGGCGGCGGGCAAAGCGTGAAGTCGCAGGGGATCATTCATGGCGGCGCCAAATACGCTTTGCACGGCGCATTGACCGGGGCGTCGGAAGCGATCGCTGACATGCCGCGGCGCTGGCGCGAAGCCCTGGCCGGCAACGGCGAGCTGGACCTGACCGGCGTGCGCCTGCTGTCCGAGGCCCATTACCTGTGGTCGCCGGGCACCCTTGCCGGCAACCTCACCAGTTTCTTTGCCAGCAAAGCCGTGCGTGGTCGCGTCGATCAGGTCAAGGGCGACGAGCTGCCGCCGGCCCTGCAGGACAAGCGCTTCAAGGGCAAGGTCTACCGTCTTGCCGAACTGGTGGTCGACGTGCCGAGCCTGATCCAGCGGCTGGCCGACCTGGCCGGCGATGGCTTGCTCGCCGGGCAAACCATCGAACCGCTGCTGGAGGATGGCGTACTGGTCGGCCTGACGGTCGACGGCCGCGCCATTCATGCGCAGCGCATCGTCCTCAGTGCTGGCGCCGGCACTGCACAGTTGCTCGAAGCACTCGGCCTCAGCCAACCGGCGATGCAACGCCGGCCGCTGCACATGATCCTCGCCAAAGGCCCGGGCCTGAAACCGCTGTATGCCCACTGCCTCGGCGGCGGCACCAAACCACGCATTACCGTGACCACCCACCCGGCCGCTGATGGCCAGTGGGTCTGGTACATGGGCGGCGATATCGCCGAGAGCGAAGGCGTGCATCGCGAGCCGGCCGAGCAGATCGCCACCGCGCAAAAGGAAATCGCGCAGTTGTTGCCGTGGATCGATCTCAGTACCACGCAATGGGCGACCCTGCGCGTCGACCGCGCCGAACCGCTGCAAACCGGGCTGACCCGGCCGGACAACGCCTTCCTCGCCGAACAGGGCCGCCTGCTGGTCGGCTGGCCGACCAAACTGGCACTGGCGCCGGACTTTGCCGATCGCGTCATCGCGGCGCTGGAACGCGACGGTATTACACCGCAAGTCACCGAGCCGCTGCCGCCGCTGCCAAAACCGCCACTGGGTATTCCAGCCTGGGAGCAACTGCTGCCATGACTATCGCCAATTTGCATGATCTGCATCGCCCATTGGGCAGCACCGGCCTGATGGTTTCGCCGCTGGGCCTGGGCACGGTCAAACTCGGCCGCGATCAAGGGGTGAAATACCCCAACGGCTTTCAGATTCCCGACGACGATGCCGCGCGCATGCTGCTGCGTCAGGCCCGTGAGCTGGGCATCAACCTGATCGACACCGCCCCGGCCTATGGCCGCAGCGAAGAACGCCTCGGCCCGCTGCTGCGCGGCCAGCGCCAGGATTGGGTGATCGTCAGCAAGGTCGGCGAAGAATTTGCCGATGGCCTGTCGCGCCATGACTTCAGTGCAGCGCATACGCGGATGTCGGTAGAGCGCAGCCTGCAACGTCTTGAAACCGATTTTATCGATCTGGTGCTGGTGCACTCCGACGGCAACGACCTGGCGATCCTCGAACACCAAGAGGTTTACGCAACGCTTGCGGCGCTCAAAGCCGAGGGCAAGATTCGCGGCTTCGGCTTTTCCGGCAAAACTGTCGAGGGCGGCCTGAAAGCGCTGGAGCAAGGCGATTGTGCGATGGTCACCTACAATCTGAACGAACGAAACGAGAAGGCAGTCATTGACTATGCTGCTGCCCACGGCAAAGCCATTCTGGTGAAAAAAGCCTTGGCCAGCGGTCACGTCTGTCTGAGTCCGGGCGTGGATCCGGTGCGGGCCAGCTTCGAGTTGCTGTTCGCGCAAGCTGGCGTCGCCAGTGCTATTGTCGGCACGATCAATCCGCTGCACCTCGCCCACAACGTTGCGACCGTTGCCCAGGTCCTTCGTGGTCACTGACGCCGCCCCGCGGCCATAAGCAGGAGCCGATATGCCGCGCACGCTCATCCGCAAGAACCCGAGCAACTTCAAGACCCTGCCGCTGTTCGTCGAAGCCACTGCCGAAGGCCTGAGTTACCAGAGCGTCGGCATGCCGCTGAATTTTGCGCAGACCCTGCAGCGACGCAAACCGGTGAGCGTGGCCGACGCCGAACACTTCTCGCTGGAACTGGCCAACCTCGGCGTGTCCGTGCGCCTGACCCTGCATTGGCAGAATCGCGATTACTGGGTGCTGGTGCGCCAACGCCGCCAGGATCGCGGCGATGTGGTGCTGAAGCTGATTTCCGGTTATGTGCCGGCCCATGAGCTGAACATTCCACTGCACACAGCGATTCAGGAAATCGCCGAAGAGTGCCTGCTGGAAACGCCAGAAGGCTGGCTCGGCGGGCGCTTCAATGACACCTGGCTGCCGGCGCCCTACTCGGCGGCCCTGCATTATCGCGAAGCGCTGCCGTTTCGCCTGACGCCGCTGTCCGGTTCAGCGCGGCCGGTGCGTTGCGCCAGTCTGCAATTGCTCGAGCGGCCGCGGGCCTATGTGCACCTGCCGACTGCTTCCCTGCAATTGATCTACGATTTGCGTCTGGACGTGCCCAAGGAAGCCAAGTCCCTGAGCCTGTTCCATGTCGATGAGCGGCTGGAAGGTGATCAACTGGTGGCCCGCCTCGATCGCAAGCGCCCCGATCTGTATCTGATGCCACTCAAGGACGGCGCGCCAGTGGCCGAGTTGTACACGATCAAGCGCGACAAGCTGGTTCCAGCCAGCACTCGAGGGCTCTATCTGGCAGAAAGCTTTGCCACTCAGGAAGGCTGGGTCGTGCGCGAGGAACGGATCCGCTGGAAAGACTGGCTGGTGCAACAGGGTCTGCAACCGGCCAAAGCTCCGCGTTCAGGGCTCAAGCAATTGAGCATCAAGGCGCTGCGGCTGGTGGGCCTGGGCAAAAAGAAACCGGCCAGGTCCTGAACTATCGCCGGCGGTCGAACCAGGTGCGCAGTGTGGCGAAGAAATGAAAGTAGCGGTTCTCGCGTTTGCCCATGCCACGCTTGGGCGAGAACGACTCTTCGGCGAAGGCGCCGGTAATGCGTACCCGTGATGCCTGGGTCGGCAGCGTGCAGATTTTCGCGCTGGCCTGCTGCAACGCGTATTTGAGCAAGCGTTCAGAGTGCAGCTTTCTGCCAGTCGCCTCGCAGAAGTCGAAGATGCGCTCAATGCGCTTGCCATACGCGACGTAAGTTTCGCGCCCGCACACCGCGAAGCGGTCATTGAGCCCGCCCCACCACTGCCAGTCCGGGATATAGGCATGCTGCCGCCGGGCCTGGGCATGATTGAACACGTAGCCGGGCAGCGCTGTGTGGAAAAAATTGTCCGGGCGCACGTACACGACAAAATCCGGATCGAAGGCTTCGATCATCGTGGTCACGGTGTGCAGCGAATTGAGCTGATAAATCAGGTTGCGCAGCGATGCGTAGTCATCGGCCCAGGTGTCGCCCAGTGATTTAACTCGTTCAAAATCCCAGCGTTCCAGCACGCCTTCGGTCGACGTCAGCGAGCCTGTCATCGCCTCAAAAGGCTGGTAGTTGTCAGCCGTCAGCGCGCCCTGTTCACCGGAGCGCGCGTTCTGTACTTCATCAATCCTGTACAGATGGTAGAAACACTGCACCTCGCTGCCTGCCGGCAACTGCGCCAGAACATTCTGTTCGATGGAGGGGAAGCAGATCGGCGAATTCCTCGGGATCCCGAAAAAAGCCACGGCGATTTTCAACACTCAACAGCACCTTTTGATAGTCGTTCGGGCCTGCCGGCATCCGGATACACGATGTCGCTTACTTTCGTCGAAACAGTTTTTGCCACCAACGCCGCGGTTGCAGCGGTACCACGATGATATTCGATTGGCGCAGCCAGTCGCGCTCGTAGTCCCAGGCGTGCCCGCCCCAGAGTTTCCCGGCTTCGTTGGAAAAGCCCAGGGTCATCAACTCATAGGTATAACCCGCTTCACCGCGCAGCCAGTCAAACAGTACCAGTGTGTTGAAACCGGTGGACGGCCCGACATAGCGTTTGCCTCCTGGACGGTCCACCGGGTAATGCCACAGCGGCGGCAGCGGGATGCGGTCCCAATACATCGCCACGCGCGGTAACGGGCACATCGGCGCGGCGCAGCCCACCAGCATGCTGAAGCAGCGCTCGCCCGAACGTTCGAACATGTGTTGAACGTGTGGCCCGTAAGGCAGACCAAAAAAGTAGGCGTCCGGCGCGTTGTAACCGTGCACGAAGACATTGACGCTTTGCTCGTTGAGCAGCGTGGCCTTGATGCAGGTATTGAAGCTGACCACGACGTCATCCGCGCCGATGTTAAGCGCCTGAAAATCCGCTGCGGTGATGGCCGGGTTATTGGCAATCAGCACCACTCGCGCGGCGCGATCAAGGCGCGCACGCAGCTCTGCCGGCAATGCCTCGAACACCGCCTGATCACCACCGGGCAGCGCATCCGGCGCCATGGGTTGATCCTTCATTTCAGACCGGCACCTTCATCCCGTAACGCACTTTCACCCACCATTGCGTGAAGGCCGAGGGTGGCTGCCATGGGCGCATTTCGCGCTGGATTTCAGCCGCGAGGGCCTGACCGACACGGGCGAACGAATAGCGGCTCTCGGCAAACGCCTGGCCATTGCGGGCAATGCGTTCAGCCAGCTCGGGATCGCTCTGCAGCAACTTGATCTTCTCTACCGCTTCTTCTTCACTGCGGTAGAACACGGTGTTGTGCATGTCTTCAAAACCGAGCAAGCGGTCTTCTTCGCCCTGGCTCCAGGCCAGCAGCACACAGCCACACGCCATGGCCTCGAAGTTCTTGATCATGAACTCGTTCATGCCGATGTCGGCGCTGACGAAAATGCGGATGCGGTTGAGAGTCTGCAAGTACTCATCACCGGATTTGGTCCGGGTCACCAGCATCCCGGTCCGCCGCGAGAGCGACTCGAGCATGGCCTTGCGCTCGGCGTACTCGGTGCTTTTCAGGCTGCCGAGAAAACCGATGGGAATGTCGCGCTCGACGCCGGTGTTGTGCAGCATCTGCTCGTCGTAACCCTTGGAGACGAATACCGTGTCGATGCCCTCGGCGAGCATCTTGCGCGCGACCACCGCCCCGGACACCAGCGCCCGGCAACTCGGCAGGCGCCCATACAACCGCGAATACACGCCGCGATATTTACTCGCCGGCATGTAGTTCTGATAGGCGTCGTGTTCGAGAAATACCAGCCCCGGAATGCACTTGAGCACCCGCAACTGCGGGGCTAGGCGCTTGACCCGGGAGAAGATCACCACGCGATCAAAGGTCTGATAATCCACCGAGGCCAGAAACGGCCCGAGGTTCATCTGCTGCTGTTTGCTCAAACGATGGATGACGCATTCATCACAGTTCTGCTGCACGATGTCGTAGAGCCGGTCGAGAATGACCCGCTGCTCGTCCATCACCAGGAGCATGACTTTCATAGGTTAATGACCACGCGACTTTGGCAGGCAAGCGCAGCGGATTCAAACCTGCCAACTTCAACGGAAACGGTGAGATCCCCAAGGCAAAATCCGTTCACACGCAGCACACAACGGTAAAGGTTCATCTGATCAGCGACTGCGGATCTTTTCGACAATCGCAGTCGTCGAGCTGTTTTCCACCAGTCCCAGCACCTTAACGGTGCCACCGTAAGCGCTGACGATATCGGCGCCGACTACCTGGTCGATACCGTAATCGCCGCCCTTGACCAACACGTCCGGCTTGACCTCGCGCAGCAGGTTTTCCGGGGTGCCTTCAGAGAAACTGATCACCCAGTCCACCGCACCGAGCCCGGCGAGCACCGCCATGCGTCGATCAACGCTGTTGATCGGCCGGCCCGGCCCCTTGAGGCGGCTGACCGAGGCATCGTCATTGACCGCAACGATCAAACGATCGCCCTGCGCCCGCGCCTGCTCCAGATAGGTCACATGCCCGGCGTGCAGAATGTCGAAGCAGCCGTTGGTGAACACGATGGTCTCGTTGTGCGCGCGGGCGTCGGCTACCGCCAGCAGCAATTGCTCAAGGCCCAGGACACCACGCTCGGAGCCTTCTTCGCGTTGGATGGCGCGACGCAGTTCCGGGGCGCTGATCGCAGCCGTACCGAGTTTGCCGACCACAATGCCAGCGGCCAGATTGGCCAGCGCGACCGCATGGGGCAGGTCTTCACCGGCAGCAATCGCTGCGGCGAGAGTGGAAATCACCGTATCACCGGCACCGGTGACGTCGAATACTTCGCGGGCTCGAGCCGGCAGGTGCAGCGCCGGTTGGTCCGGGCGCAGCAGGGTCATGCCGTGTTCGCCACGGGTTACCAGCAGCGCACCGAGTTCGAGGTCGTGCATCAGCGTGGCGCCTTTGCTCACCAGCTCATGCTCATCGACGCAGCCGCCGACGATGGCTTCGAATTCGCTGAGGTTGGGAGTAATCAGGCTGGCGCCGCGATAGATCGAGAAATCCTTGCCTTTAGGGTCGGCCAGCACCGGAATGTTCTTCGCGCGGGCGGCCTGGATCAGCGCCTGATGATTTTTCAGCGCACCTTTGCCGTAATCGGAAAGCACCAGCACCTTGATGCCTTCAAGCAAGTCATCGACCTGCGAGCCAAGGGCCAGCGCATCGGTGGCGAACGGCTCTTCGAAATCGATACGCAGCAACTGCTGGTGCCGACTCATGACCCGCAGCTTGACGATGGTTGGCTGGTGCGCGATGCGCTGGAACAGCGCTCGAACGCCTGCGCCCTTGAGACTGTTGCTCAGGCTGTCGGCGGCTTCGTCATCGCCGGTCACACCGACCAGCGAGGCCGGCGCACCCAGCGCGGCAATGTTCAGGGCAACGTTGGCGGCACCGCCCGGGCGGTCTTCGATTTGCTCGACCTTGACCACCGGCACCGGCGCCTCAGGGGAAATCCGTGAGGTTCCGCCATGCCAATAGCGGTCGAGCATGACATCGCCGACTACCAAGACCGGGGCTTGATCGAAACGCGGCATGGACAACTTCATGGAGCAACCCACATACAAAATGAACAGGGGCGCGATATTACCACAGGGTAAAGCGCCGTCCGCCTCATTCTGAAAGGTCGCGCACCCAGAACAATTCATGACGCCGCACGGCCTTGCGGAAAAACTCGTTATTGCCTGTAGCAGGCCAGCGCCGGCCAGCCAGCCCCTGCTGGATCCAGCGGCGCAGTCTGCGCTTGAACACCTCGGCGCCCTGCAGATCGTGCTCCATGGCCAGCGCCATGGCTTTGTCCAGTTGCACCGGTGCCGACAGCTGCGGGCTCCACAAGCGGTCGGCCGGCAATGGCTCGATGGCCGGCGGCAGCGCGATACCGCAGCCTGCAGCGCCCATCGGCCAGCGATCGTTGTCGTGCAGATGATTGGCGTACATCAGCAGCGTGGTCGGCTTCCATTGACTGCGGCTGACTGCCTCGAGCAGCGCTTGCGTCGCCGCCACATGATCACTGTGCGGATCGAGTTCGGGATGCGGCGTCACCAGCACTTCGGGGCGATAGTGCTCAAGCAGTGCAGTCAGATCGCCGAGCAGATTTTCCCAGGTCGGCTGGCCGTCGCCATCGGCGGGCAGGCGCAACGGATTGTGCCGCCGCACACTACGCACGTCGCTTTCCTGAGATTCGCGCGAGCCGAACGCTGTCGTCGGCGCTGCGGCCATCGCCGGCAGTTGCAGGCAGTAATACCCCAATTGCACGCAGCGCTCGGCGGGCACACCACCCCAGAGTGGTATCACCAGGCTGTCCCAGCTACGCAAACGCCCCTTCAGACGCGCCGCTGCGGCCTGATCAAGCCCCAGCCGTTGATAATCCTCGGCCTCGATTTCGCCTTGGGTCAACGTGACGATGCTGACCTCATCACAACGGCTGTAAAGGCCGAACGCCGCCAGCTCGGCGTCATCGGCGTGCGGCGCGATGACCATTACCCGCTGCTGGCTGAAATCGGGGTTGGCCATGACCCACAGCACACCCCTGCTCGCTGGCACGCAGTGGCGGCCGCGCAGGGTCAGCGAACCTTGCGCCAAGGCCATTTCCTGCCCGGACAGATTGAGGAAGCGCCGACCGCGCACTCCGCGCTCGAACTCCTGACGGTCATCACCGACCTGAACATACGGGTCGAGCCAGCGCCCCAGCCAGGTCGACTTCAGCTCCAGTTCCAGCACCAGCGTCTCGCCCGGTGCCAGCGGCTCGCTCAGGCGCACCACGCCAGCGTCGACGCTCACCGCCTGCCGCGCAGTCTGTACAGGAAAGTTGTATTGATAGTCGTCAGAAGGTCGATAGAACAGGTGATCGGCGAACCACGCTTCATGAGCGATCCAGGCCAGCACCAGCAACAGCGGCACCAGCCACCATTTGACCAGCACCCCGATCAGCAACAGCGCCAGCAAAAAGCCGATCAGGAACAGGCGCTTGTTGCGCCGGTGAGCCTTGAGGAGTTGCTGCTTGCGTGCGCTCATCGATTCAGACCTTGTAGACCGGCACCGTGTGGCACCAGCGATCCTTGTATTCACGGTCGGCACGGCCGAACGAGTAACGCAGCGGCTTGCCCAGCGCCTGAGCATCGGCCCACGCTTGCTGGGTATTGACGAAACTCAGCACGCTGCCGGGGCTGAATTCGCGGCTTTGCGGATCGACGCCACCGTTGACGTACTCCAGCGAAACCCACTGCGGCGCCTCGACGCGATACAACACCTGAATGGCCACCGGTGCCGAATCGAGCATCGCGACCGAGCCGGTCATGAACTCGCGCAACAAGCTGAACACTTCAACCAGCCCAGCCTTGCCCGGCACTTCGAAACCCCAGCGGCGCTGAAACAGATCGCCGTAAGCGGCGGCCTGTTCCTGCGCAGTGAAGTCGGACATCGGCACCAGCGACCCGCCCGCTTCTTCCAGCAGGCGCTGCTCGCGGCGCTGGTTGTAGCGGAATTTCTTCGAATACTCTTCCGGCAATCGCGCCAGGGCCAGCCCTTCGGGCTGCGGTTTCAAGGTGCTGATCTGCTCGGCATTGAGCTGGGACACGTAAGCCATGCGCTGGCGCACCGGCACCACCCTGTCGGCAGCAATCGGCAGGATGATTTCCGCGTTGCCCATGTCGAGCAAGCCGCGCTTGCCCTCGCGCTTGAGCACTTCCTTGGACAACGCCACATGCCGACCCCAGCACGGCACGGCGGCGACGATTTCGCCGCCGACCAGCCAGCCCAGATAGCGCAACTCGATATCCACGAAGCTCGACAAGCGCTCGACCACGTCGGGGTGCGTCGCAAAACTGCCACCGAAACGCTGCCACGCCTGGGCATAGCTGTCGCGGTCGATCTCGGTCCAGCCACGCTCACGAAAGCTGCGAAACACCGTCAGCATACGTCGGTCGCGTGGGTCGGCTGAGGTTCGTCACCTTCTTCGAATTCCTTGGCGTGCAGTCGCGCGTAATAGCCGTTTTGCTCGAGCAACTGCACATGGGTGCCACGCTCGACGATCCGCCCTTCGTCCATGACCAGAATCAGGTCGGCTTTTTCGATGGTGCTCAAGCGGTGCGCGATGACCAGCGTGGTGCGGTTTTGCACAACGTGATCCAGCGCCGCCTGAATGTGCCGTTCCGACTCGGTGTCGAGGGCCGATGTGGCCTCGTCGAGAATCAGCAGCGGCGCATCCTTGAGCAAGGCGCGAGCGATGGCGATGCGTTGACGCTGACCGCCGGACAACAGCACGCCGTTTTCGCCGACCATGGTTTCGTAACCCTGAGGCATCTTTGCGATGAACTCGTCGGCGTAAGCCTCGCGAGCCGCGCGCTTGACTTCATCCAGCGGCGCACCGGCCAGGTCGCCGTAAGCGATGTTGTTGGTGACCGTGTCGTTGAACAGCGTCACGGCCTGGGTCACCAGCGCAATCTGGCGGCGCAGGCTGCGCAGGGTAAAGTCCTGGACTTCCACGCCATCAAGCAGAATCTGCCCGTGCTCGTGCTGGTAGAAACGCGGAATCAAACCGGCCAGCGTTGATTTACCGCTGCCCGAACGCCCGACCAGCGCAACCATCTGCCCCGGCTCGACGCTGAAACTGATGTCGTTGAGCACCGGTTTGTCGGTGTCCGGGTACTGGAAGCTGAGGTTGCGCACTTCCAGACGCCCTTCGAGACGATCGCGCTCGACGCTGCCCTGATCCACTTCGGCCGGCTCGTCCAGTTGTTCGAAAATGCTTTCGGCACCCGCCACGCCTTTCTGAATCGTCGAACTGACTTCCGACAGCTGCCGGATCGGCTTGGGCAACAGGCCCGCCATGGTGATGTAGGCCACCAGATCACCGGGAGAGGCGTCGCCGCGAAGATAAAGCACAAGGAACATGACCACGGCCATGGCGCTGTACGTGACCAATTGCAGCATCGGCGTGTACACCGCGCCGGTTTTGGTCATGGTCAGTTGTTTGTCGGTATTGCTCTGGCTGGCATCACGAAAGCGTTGCTTTTCATAGGTTTCGCCGCCGAAGCTGCGCACCACGCGATAACCATGAATGGTCTCGGAGGCGACATGCGTGACGTTGCCCATCGACACCTGAATCTTCTTGCTCTGTTTGCGGAATTTCTTGCTGGTGCTGTTCACCATGATGCCGATGACCGGCAGGATCGCCACCATTACCAACGTGAGCTTCCAGTTCATCCACAACAACGTGCAGAACAGGAAGATCACGGTCATGCCTTCACGGATGACCACTTTGATCGCGTCCGTTGCCGCGCCGGTGACCATGGTCACGTTGAAGGTGATGCGCGAAATCAGATGACCGGAGTTGTTCTTGTCGAAAAAGCGGTTAGGCAACTCCAGCAATTTGTTGAACAACACTACCCGCAAGTCATGCACCAGCCCCAGAGAAACCCGGGCCAGAAAGAAGTTACCCAGATACGAACCCACGCCCTGCAACAGGGCGATGAACACAATCATCAGCGGCACGGTTTGCAGCAATTGCAAATCGCCCAGATAAGGGTTGCCCGGGAACAGACTGGCTTCAGGATTGGCCAGGCCGTCGACAAAGTACTTGAGGATGTAGGCGAGCATCGGTTGGGTCGATGCGAAAATCAGAAACCCGACGATGCTGAGGAGAAAGAGACCGGCATAGGGCCGCACGTAAGCCAAAAGGCGGAAATAGATCGCCAGCGTTGACTGGGCTTTCGGTTCAGGACTGCTCATGGTGATCCGCACAATTCAGTGAGGCGGGGATGATATCACAGGCCTTTTTTCCCCGATAAACATGACGGCGCGCCAGCTTTTGACCAAGTCGGTTAAGATACGCCGCTAACGATGGGGAGCCCGCTATGCAATCGATTGACCACAGCACTTACGAGGCACTGCGCAAAGGTGCACAGGTACTGGAGGCCGACGGTTCCGGCGACAAAGTGTTGAAGCTGGCCGACGGCCGCATGCTCAAACTGTTCCGCCGCAAGCGCTTGCTCAGCTCGGCGCTGTTCTTCCCCTACGCGCAGCGCTTTGCCAACAACACCCGCGCGCTGCAGCAACGCGGCATCCTTTGCCCACAAGTCATCGCGGTCTATCGCATCCCCAGCATCGAGCGCGACGGCGTCTACTACAGCCCGCTGGAAGGCCGCACGGTGCGCCAGTTGCAAGGTTCGCCCGAGGATGGCGATTCACTGAGAATGCAGTTGGGCAGCTACTTCGCCCTGCTGCATGAAAAAGGCGTGTACTTTCGATCGCTGCACTTCGGCAACGTGGTGCTGACCCCGGACCACCAATTGGGCCTGATCGACATTGCCGATCTGCGCTGCCAGAAACGCGCACTGAGTGACAGCAAACGCCTGCGCAACTTCGCGCATTTGCTGCGCTACAAGGAAGACCGTCAGTGGTTGCTTGGCGACGACGCCGGCGACAGCTTTATTGAAGGCTACCGCCAGGCGCTGCCGAGCAACCGACAGGCGCCACTGATCTCGCGCCTGCGGCCATTGCTGGCGTAAGGATCAGCGTCCGATCACCACCAACGTGGCACCCTTGCGATTCTTGAAGTGTTCGAGCACGTGCATTTGATGCGCCGCCAGCCACTCCTTCAGCCACGGCTCATCGCCCTTCGCCTCGATCACGAAATAGCGGAATTTTGCCGCGTGCGTCGGCGACATCGCTTCTTCACGGGTCAGGCTGGGCAGCACATAGCCGCGACCGGCGTAATAACTGATCCGGCCGTCCTCGAAGTAGGTCGGCACGCCGCGCTCGATGTGACTTGACGCCCAACGTCCGGCGGCAACGTAATGCGTCTTGCCGGCCCCGGTGGACACCACGTTCGCCAGCATCATCAACAGCCCCAGAATCACCAGAGCCTTGCCCAGCCGCGGAAACTGGCGAACAAACGCCGCCAGCCCCATCGCCATTACCGGCACGAACAGCAGATTGAGGAAGCTCAGATAGCGCGCGTTCATGAACTGCTGCTTGATGAAAAACAGCACCAGCACCACCAGATACAGCAGCGCCGCCCAGGCGAACGGGCGGTAATCGCGCCAGTACGTGCCGAGCACGCCCCAATTGCGGCGCAATACGAACGGTACAGCGAACGGCCCCATCAACTTGACGAATGAAATGGTCATCGTCGCCAGGATGCCGAAAAAGATGATACGGCCAGCCTCGTCCTGAGAATATTTGTTGATCAATGAGTTGCCGAACTGATCGCACAACATCTGGAAGGAAGCCAGCACACCGCGAGGTTCGATCATGTCCAGATAGAGCATGACCCGCGCCGACATCAACACACCCGTCACGATCACCAGCAGCAGGCCTGCCAGCGGCAAAATCGAGAACTGCACGAACTGCAGGCGACGGTTCGGCGTCCACAGGTTGGGCAACTGCCACAGCGCCAGCGCCGGCACCAGCAGCAGTGCCTCAAGGCGGAACAGCGCTGCTGCAACAATCGCCACATGAATCGCGGCCGCCCACAGCCAACCGCCGCGCGATTGCCAGCGCGACGCGAGCCAAAGGGCTAACGTGCAGAAAAACCAGAAGCCGCATTCGCGGATGATGTCGTTTCGAAAGGCATTGACTGCCGGCATCGCGAGCACGACCAGACAGGCCCATCGCGCGAGCTCGGGCGAGCGCTGGCGCACGCAATCGACCATCAAGGCGCTGGTACCGGCGAAAAACAGACCGCACCAAAGATAAGCGCTCAATTCCAGCGGCAAATGCGAAACACGGTGCGTGGCGGCGAGCAATAACGAAAACCACGGCCAGTCGAACGTTGCCCATGCCACGTTGGGCCCAAGCTCGGTGACCTGCTGCGCAATATCGATATACAGCGCAGCATCGCGTCCCACCGTCGCCGTGCCCAATACGGCGATCAGCGATAACAGCACACTGCCAAAAAATGCCAGCGCTACAGAATATTCATCGATGATCCGGGAGACTTGAGCCCCAATCTTCACGCTCATAACCCTCACCCAGCCACCTCACCCATTACCAGGTAAACCCACTTCCCTGCGGTTTAACGAAACAGTGATCGCAACGCCTTGCGTGCATAGGACCAGCGCTTGATCGTGCGCCAGTCAGCGCGCAGTGCCTGCAGATAGAAGCCCTTGGCCAATTCATATTCACCATGGGAGTAGCAATCACGAAACAACGACAAACAACGCTGCGCCAGGAATGCCTGACGCAGATCCTGCATTTCTTCAGGCATGCGCCGGTCGGAAAATACTTCGTTGACCACCTGATCGGTCCCCGCCGCAAGGCTTTGGCGCAAATCATGGCGCATGCTGTCCGCATGTTTGTAAATGAGTGCCAACGGCTCGCTCACGACACTGCAGGGAAAACGCGCCAAAACCTGGGCAAACACCGGCAAGTCTTCGACGTTGCGCAGATGCTCAGGATAATTGCCCGGTTCGAAAACGCTGCGATGCATCGCGCAGGCGCCGTTGGAAATCGATAGCGTCTTGTCCAGCAGGTAACCCTGCAACCGCTGTCGCGGCGCCGCCGGCAATGGCCTGGCCGCCTGCAAGCTGCGCTTGCCATCAGCGAATACTGACCAGTGCGACCCGATCACCATCAGGCTTTGCGGGTTACCGGCGATGTGTTGCGACAGCGCCGTCAGTGCGCCGGGCGCCATCTCGTCATCGGAATCGAGAAACACCAGAAACTGCCCGGTGGTTTCCTCGATGCCAAGATTGCGCACCGAGGACAATCCACCATTGCTTTTGCGCAGCGCACGGAAGCGCCCGCCATGCTTGAGCAAGAGCCGTTCCACGACCTGAGGCGTATCGTCCGTCGACCCGTCGTCGATGACCAGCAGATCCGCCGTCGCCTCGTCCAGCTGCGCCAACACCGACTCCACTGCACGTGACAGAGTTCGCGCGTAGTTGTAGACCGGAATGACGACGCTGATCAGTGTTTCAGTCAAGTTCGTATCCTTTCACACCCTCTTTCACGACCAGAATATCTTCCATGATCAGGTATTCCAGATCCGAGCCGAAGAACATGTTCAGCGCATCGGTTGGCGAACAGATCATCGGCTCGCCACGACGATTGAGCGAGGTATTGAGCGATACGCCGTTGCCGGTGAGGTTTTCCAGCGCCTTCATCATGTCGTAGTAACGCGGGTTGTACTCACGCTTGAGCACCTGGGCGCGAGAGGTGCCGTCTTCATGGACGACTTCCGGCACACGGGTTTTCCATTCGTCAGCGACTTCGAAGGTGAACGTCATGAACGGTGCCGGGTGATCGATCTTGATCATCTGCGGCGCAACGGTGTCGAGCATCGACGGGCAGAAAGGCCTCCAGCGCTCGCGGAACTTGATCTGGTGGTTGATCCGGTCAGCTACACCGGCGACGCTTGGGCAACCGATGATCGAACGACCGCCCAATGCACGCGGACCAAACTCCATGCGCCCCTGGAACCAGGCGACCGGGTTGCCGTCGACCATGATTCTGGCGATCTGCTCCGGCATGTTGTCGAGCTTGCGCCAGGCTGGCTTGTTCGCGTGACGGGCGCACGCGGCGATCACGTCTTCGTTGCTGTAGGACGGGCCAAGATAGACGTGTTCCATCTTCTCCACCGGTACGCCACGGGCGTGCGACACGTAGGCGGCGGCGCCCACTGCGGTGCCGGCATCGCCGGACGCAGGCTGCACGAACAGCTCCTTGATATCGTCGCGGGCAATGATTTTCTGGTTCAGCTTGACGTTCAATGCACAGCCACCAGCGAACGCAAGCTTGCCGGTTTCCTTCAGTACATCGCCCAGATAGTGGTCGATCATCTGCAACGCCAGCTTCTCGAACAGCGCTTGCATGCTCGCGGCATAGTGGATGTACGGCTCGTCGGCGATATCACCTTCGCGCTTCGGACCGAGCCATTCGATCAGCTTCGGCGAGAAATAGAAGCCTTTGCCTTTCTCTTTGTAGCGACGCAGGCCAATCACGTTGGCGTAATCGGTATTGATCACCAGCTCGCCGTTCTCGAACGAGGCCAGACGCGAAAAATCGTACTTGCTGGCGTCACCGTAGGGCGCCATGCCCATGACCTTGAACTCGCCGTCAAGCATTTCGAAGCCGAGGAACTCGGTGATTGCACCGTACAGGCCGCCGAGGGAGTCCGGATCGAAGAATTCCTTGATCTTGTGGATCTTGCCGTTTTCGCCATAGCCGAAGAAGGTCGTGGCGTACTCGCCCTTGCCGTCGATCCCGAGGATCGCGGTTTTTTCCTTGAAGCCGGAGCAGTGATAAGCGCTGGAGGCGTGGGCCAGGTGATGCTCGACCGGCTCGATCTTGATTTTCTTCGGATCGAAACCCAGTTGTTCCAGGCACCAGACGATCTTGTTGCGGTAGCGCTTGTAGCGACGGTTGCCCATCAGGATTGCATCGAGGGCGCGATCCGGTGCGTACCAGTAGCGCTTGGCATAGTGCCAGCGGGCCTTGCCGAAGAGACTGATCGGAGCAAACGGGATCGCAACCACGTCAACATCGGACGGCTTGATGCCGGCCTGTTCCAGACAGAACTTTGCCGATTCGTAGGGCATGCGGTTCTTTGCATGCTTATCGCGTACGAAGCGCTCTTCTTCAGCCGCCGCCACCAGCTTGCCATCGATGTACAAGGCTGCTGATGGGTCATGGCTAAGGGCGCCGGACAGGCCAAGAATCGTCAATGCCACAGGGGTCTAGCCTCTTTAGTCTGCGTACAGGCGCGATGCGCCTTGAAAATGGATGTATCCCCGCACAGGCGAGAGACAGCTAAAGCGCGGGATTATAGCGTAAACAACAGTGGAATTACCCTGTGCGATTGACCGAGGATGAATCGGCCACCTCATTCGGCAATCGCTGATCAATGACTCGATACAAGGCACTGTTTTGCGGCCAGTTGCGCATGAATCGCGCGCGGTCACGGGCATACGCCTGCGCAAAACTGCTGATAGAGCCGTGCTGACACATTGAGTCCAGATCGATCAATGCCCAGCGATCTTCGTGCCAGAACAGGTTGTGCCCTTTGAAATCACCGTGACTGATGCGTTCATTGATCAATTGCGCGAACAGCGAATCCAGCGCCTGCAGTTCCGCCTCGGGCGCTTCGCCACTTTCGACATACGGCGCAAAGCGCTCGATGATGTCCGGCCCCGGCAGGAACTCGGTCACCAACCAGGCGCGACCGCGCAGCCACAGGAAGCGCTTTTCCAGCACGGCCAGGGGTTTCGGTGTGGCGATTCCAAGAAACGCCAGGCGATTGCCTTCGCGCCACGAGTGCCACGCACGGCTCGGGCGCCAGAAGCGCTTGAGCCAATGGGCGAATCCTTTGATGTTGTAGCGCTTGATCACCAGCGTACGCTCGCCCACCTGCACCTTGCCGACGCTCGCTGCGCCGCCGGTCTTGTAGAGATGGCCCTGCTCAAGCAATGCATCGGCTCGCTCCAGCACTGGCAGCATCGCCGCTTCTTCTTCGCGGCGGATCGCCCGCAAACCAAATGCTCCACGCCGGACGCTGAACAGCGTGCATTCGCGACCGACCTTGGCCAGGAAGTCCTTCAGTCGCCAGCGGCGAACTTTGTCGATCTGTTTCTGCAAGGCTTCCAGCGGCAACGCGTGCTCGCTGTTGCTCAGCAGGTAATACACCAGCAGCTCTTCAGTGAACGGTTCCAGCGCCTTGGGCAACTGCGCGAAAAACACCCCGAGATTTTCCAGGACCTTTTGCCGTGACAATGGTTGGCCGGCGGTTTCCGCGCGAATCCCGGCGCCATCGATCAAGTACAACTGGCCACCGTGGCGCAGCAGATTGTCCAGGTGCAGGTCTTCCTGCCAGAGGCCTTTACCGTGCAACTGGCCAATCGCACCCAAGGCCTCGGCCAGCACCGCGGACTGATCGTCGGCCAGCACAGGCAAAGACTCGACTTGCGCCCAGGCATCGCCCAGGCTTTCGGCGTTTTCCAGAAGTTCGAACAGCAGCCAGCCACCCTCGCCATCCGTCAGCCCATCTGCCAGCAACAGCGGCGTGGTCAGACCTTGCCCGGCGAGCAGACGCACGCCGTCCAGCTCACGCTGAAAATGTCGCGCGGCCTTGCCACCGACCAGCAGCTTGGCCAGCACCGGACGGCCGCGCCATACGCCGGCGCCCACATAGCGCTGCCCCGGCAATATCCGCAGCAGACTCAACAGTTGCAAGTCGGCACTGCCGGCGGCATCGGCCAGGGTTACTGTCAGCGGCAGCGCCGGCGCGCGCCCGACATTGGCCAGCTCGGACAATCGCATCAGCGCGTCTCCTTGTGCGTGCGGCGCGCGGTCAGGCGGGCGAGCCAGCTGTCGACCAGCGAGCTGTCACCAGGCTGATCGAGATAAGCCGCCAGCAACTCGCGCAGCTGCGCCTCGGTCCACTGCGGTGCACGGCGTTGCAGCGGCTCCAGATCCTTGATGCGGTCGCGCAGGCCGAACAGCAACGGCCGGGTCTTTTCCAGATCGATCAACTGCGCCTGGTACTCGTCACCCACGGCCCGCAGAAATATATGCTTGGGATAAAAACAGCCGTGCACCTGACGCACGCCGTGCAGATGCCGCGCCAGCAATGCGCAGGCACGCAGGATTGCCGACTGCTGCGCGCGATCGAGCTGCGTCCAGCGTTGCAACAGCGAATCCAGATCGCTCCAGCCATCCAGCGCGCGGGTCAGCAAAATGGCGCGAACTTCACCGTTAATCTTGCGCTCACCGAAGAACGCCGCTTGCAGCGCCGGTACGCCGAGCTTGCGGTAGCGGCTGATGTTGCGAAACTCGCGGGCGAAACTGGGCTCGCCGAACGGCGCATGCAACGTGCGCGTCAGGTAGTTGCTCTGGCGCTTGAGGTAATACCCCTGCCCCTCCAGATCCAGACGAAACACACTGCTCCAGCCACCACCGGCGGTGTTGGGTTCGTCCACCGCCTCAAGCTCTTTTGCCCACAGCGCTTCAAAGGTGTCCAGGCCATGGCGCGCCAGCAGTGCGCGGTCATCGTCGGCCAGAAAATCAGTCATTCACGTCCCTCGAAAAATCTCACCACGTGCCGAATCCGCTTCTTGTCGGCGCTATCAAGCCGATCGCACTGGCGATACTGCTTGTAAAAGCGCAAGCGCTGGGTGTTCGACAGGTGATATTTGGCGAGCTTGTCGAGACAGGCCAGATCCTTGGTGATCCGATACTTGAGCCAGAAGCCGCGCCAGAACTCGCCATTGGGGCAGTCGATCAGAAAGATGTGCGCCTGATCGTCAATCAACAGGTTGCGCCATTTCAGATCGTTATGGGTAAAACGGTGATCGTGCATCGTCCGGGTATAACCGGCCAACTGCCGGCTGACGCCGTCGACCCAGGCGCGATCCTTGAGTTTCGGATCCTTGCGCTCGGCAAGCGCCGAGAGGTCTTCGGTACGCGGCAGTTCGCGGGTGATCATCGCGCCGCGATCGTACGCCGCGCCACGTCGCTCCAGGCCCCAGGCGATCACTTCGGCAGTGGGAATGCCCCACTTGGCGAAGCGCTTGAGGTTCTGCCACTCCATCTTCACCCGCGGCTTGCCGAGGTAGCGGCGCAAGCCTTTACCCGCGCCGACGTAGCGTTTGACGTAGTAATTGACGCCGTTGCGTTGTACGCGAATCACTTCGGACAGCGGGTCACGGGTCAGGCGCTCGCCTTGCAGGGCAAACACCGCGTCGAGACTGCCGAAATCTTCGGCGAGATCGCTGTAGGCGGGCTCAAGAATCCACCCCGCCATCAGAGCGCATCCCCATAACGCTGTTTACGCGCGTAGAGCTTGTCGGCCTTGCCTTGCAGCCAATTGAGCAGCGGCGCTTCTTCGGCGAGGATCTGCCGCAGCGGTTGCTGAAAATAGCCTTTGAGGAAACGCAACTTGTCGCGGCGGGTCAGGCCGATGTCCAGCGCAGAGAAATACAGCGCGGCCAGATCCTTGTTGCGCCAGCGCTGGGTAATCGCCGGGCGGGTCTGCGCGCGGTGCAGGTCGATCACTGACAGCTTGAAATCTTCCGGGGTGACCGGTTTGTCGGTATGCAGCAGGAAGTGGCAGATATAGCAATCGCGGTGGTTGACCCCAGCGCGGTGCATCATGCCGGTCATGCGTGCGACCTCGGCAATCAATGCGCGCTTGAGCTTTGGCTCGGGCGGTTGCTTGACCCAGTCGATACTGAAGTCTTCCAGGCTGATGGTCGGCGCCAGTTCCTCGGTAACGATGAACGAATGCTGATCCGCCGGATTGCTGCCCTTCTCGCCATAGGCGACCGCGGTCATGGTCGGCACGCCGACTTCCTGCAGACGTTGAATCGCTTGCCATTCCTGGCCCGCGCCGAGTACCGGCAGCTTGGCCGTCAGCAGATTCTTGAAGATTTCGCCCCAGCCGATGCCACGATGGATCTTGACGAAAAATCCATTGCCGTCGACTTCCGTGCGCAGTGTCCGCCGTGCTTCCAGCTCGCGGTATACCTCGCCCTGCAAGCCTTCGACTTCGGCGAACGGGTCGCGTCCGGCCCAAAGGCTTTTGAACGGTTCAGCCAGCATCAACTTCATTAAGCGTGCTCCGCCAGAATCACATCGGCCGCGTGCTGCGGCATGCTGTAGAGGTCGGCCGTTTCGGCGAAGGCCAGACCATTGCGGCTCCAGGCCGCCCGTGCAGCGTCGTCGCTCAGCATCTCAGTCAGGTATTGGGTCAACTGCGCCTGTTCGAACGGTTCGTCCAATACTCGCCCGGCGTCGGCCTCGGCAATGTAATGGGCGTAGCCGCAGACCGCGCTGACCAGTACCGGCAGGCCGGCGACCAGCGCTTCAAGCAGCACCGTACCGGTGTTTTCGTTGTACGCCGGGTGGATCAGCAGATCGGCGCCGAGCAGGAAACGCGGGATATCGCTGCGACCCTTGAGGAAGGTCACATTGTCGCCCAGGCCCAACGTCGCGCTCTGCATCTGGAATAACTTGGGGTCATCCTGACCGATTACAAACAACCGGGTGCGCTTCTTCAGTTCGGCGGGCAGCGCGGCAAGCGCCTTGAGGCTGCGATCGACACCTTTGGTCTTGAACCCGGAACCGATCTGCACCAGCAGTAGTTCGTCGTCCTTGAGGTTGAATTCGGCGCGAAAACCGGCGCGAATTTCATCGGCATTCGCTGGGCGTCGACGATCCTGAGCAATGCCCGGCGGCAGCAGATGAAAGCGCTCGAGCGGGGTGTCGTAATGCTTGATGAACAGCGGCTGCTGCACTTCGGAAATCATCAGCACTTCGGTTTTCGCGTCTTTCGCGAACACGGCGCGCTCGTACTCGGCGAAGTGGCGGTAGCGACCCCAGCGACGGTACAGCGAGTTGCGCAGGTTCTGCGCTTTGTCTTCGAAGCAACCGTCGGCCGCGTAATAGACGTCGAGACCGGGCATCTTGTTGAAGCCGATCAGCCGGTCGACCGGACGCTTGGCCAGATCTGCTTGCATCCACGCACTGAGCTTTTCGTTGCGACGATGGTTGAACAATGCCTTGACCGGCGCCACCAGCACCTCGAAACCCGGCGGCACGTCGCCTTCCCAGATCAGCGTGTAGACGCGGATCTGATGGCCGCGCTGCTGGCATTCGAGGGCGATGCGCATGAAGTCACGCTGCAAGCCACCGAACGGGAAATATTTGTACAGGACGAATGCCAATTGCATCAGCGCAGCTCCTCAGCCATTAACAACGTGCTCAGTCGGCTGGCGACACGCTCGGGGTTTACACGCGTGAAGCACAGCGGCTGTTCACGCTTGAGGTCAAACTGACGGGCATCCTGCGCGGTCGGTTGATAGGTACATTTCTTCTGCATGCACGGCGCGCACGGAAAGTCGCTGGCCAGGTGAATCTGCAGCTTGCCGTAAGCGCCGGTCAGGCCCGGGTTGGTCGGGCCGAACAGCGAGATGGTCGGCACATCCAGCGCCGCGGCCAGATGGCCGAGGCCGGTATCCACTGCGACGCAGGCTTGCGCGCCGGCAAGCACTTTGCCGACGCCGGCCAGATTCAGTTTTGGCAGCACTTCGGCATGTTTGAAGCCAGCGGCAATCCTTTCGGCGCGGGCCTTTTCCTGCTCATTACCCCACGGCAGCTTCACGCCAACGCCAAGGTAGCCAACGCGCTCGGTCAGCTCGCGCCAGTAGATTTCCGGCCAGTGCTTGGTGTCCCAGGTGGTGCCATGCAGGAACACCACGAAGGCGTTCTTGCGCGGCAGCTCGACCAGGCGCTCGACGTTGAGGCCGTAATCGCCCAGGCCTTTAGGCAGGTCATAGCCCAGCGCGATGGCGAACAGTTGCCGCACCCGCTCGACAGCGTGCTGCCCACGGGCCACAGCCAGCTTGCGGTCATAGAAACGCGCCGCCAGCGGCTCGCGCGCCGAGGTTTTATCGAGGCCGGCGACCGGGGCTTTGACGTAGCGGGTCAGCCAGGCACTTTTCAGCAGGCCTTGAGCGTCGATCACCAGATCGTATTTATTGGCGCGCACGCTTTGCTTGAAGCGTTTCCACTCGCCGCTGGTGATGGTTTTCCACAGATTCTTGCGCCAGCGGCGAATCGCCACCGGAATCACTTTGCCGACCGCCGGGTGCCAGGTCGGAATCTCGGCGAAGCCTTCTTCCACCACCCAGTCGAACCTGATCCCGGGAATCGCCCGGGCCGCGTCGGTCAGCGCCGGCAACGCGTGAATCACGTCGCCCAGCGATGACGTCTTGATCAACAGTACCCGCAACTTAATGAACCTCGACCACGGAGCCGTGCAACTTGTGCAAGGCGTCGTTGACGGCGTCCGGCATCAATTGGCGCAGGCAGTTGTAATGGCCGAACCGGCACGTACGGTCGAAGCACGGGCTGCATTCGATCCCCAGGCGCACGATTTCGACCTGCTCGGCCAAAGGCGGGGTGAAGCCCGGCGAAGTCGAACCGTAGACGGCCACCAGCGGGCGGTTCAGCGCGGCGGCGACGTGCATCAGGCCGGAATCGTTGGAGACGACCGAGTCGGCACACGACAGCAGGTCGATGGCTTCGGCCAGCGAAGTCCCGCCACTGAGATTGACCGCCTCTTCACGCAGGCCCGGGATCAAACGCGCGCGGATGTCTTCGCCGACCGCGTGATCGTTTTTCGAGCCGAACAACCACACCTGCCAGCCTTCGCGAATGCGCGCTTCGGCAACTTTGGCGTAGTGCTCGGACGGCCAGCGTTTGGATTCGCCGAACTCGGCGCCAGGACACAGGGCCAGGACCGGGCGATCGAGGGTCAGGCCGAATTTGGCCAATGCCGCTTCGCGGGTCACCGGGTCGATTTGCAGACTCGGGCGCGGGTACGGCTTCGGCAGCTCGGCGTTGGGCTCGTAAGCCAGGGCCATGAAGCGCTCGATCATCAGCGGATAACGTTCTTTATCCAGCGTGCGCACGTCGTTGAGCAGGCCGTAGCGGAACTCGCCACGCCAGCCGGTACGCTTGGGGATGCCGGCAAAAAACGGCACCAGCGCCGACTTCAACGAGTTGGGCAACAGGATCGCCTGATCGTACTGCCCGGCGAGGGATTTGCCGATGCGCCGACGCGTCGCCAGCTCCAGCGCGCCGTGGCCGAGCGGGAAGCTCAAGGCCTTGCGCACTTCGGGCATGCGCTCAAGGATCGGCCGGCTCCACTCGGGCGCCAGCACGTCGATTGCGCATTGCGGGTAGCGCTGCTTGAGACACTGAAACAGTGTCTGCGCCATCACCATGTCACCGACCCAACTGGGCCCAACGATCAAAATATTCATGTGCTTTCCAAAAACGAACCGGGGAGGCAATTACGCCTCCCCGCCTCGAGAATTCTACAAACACTGTAGATCTTCTGTGGGAGCGAGCCTGCTCGCGATGGGGTCTTCACAACCAACACTAGTGTCGTCTGATACTCCGCTATCGCGGGCAAGCCCGCTCCCACAGGGTTATTCGTTTTGCCGCAAAACCTTGAACACCGAAAATCCACTGTGGGAGCGAGCCTGCTCGCGAAGGGCCGACATATCCAGCATTGACGTCGCCTGACACTTCGCCTTCGCGAGCAGGCTCGCTCCCACATTCGAAACTCATCGCTGCACTGGCGCGTTTCAGCTTAGCTCCAACTCACGCCAGATTCGCATGACCTGCCGGCGCTCTTCGGCAAACTGGTCGCCCGGGATCACCCCGGCATCCTTCTGCAAGGCCTGCCGGTGCGCGGCCGAGCGGTAGGCTTTATAAGCCTCGCGCAGCAGGCTGGCGTCTTCGGCAGGCATCAGCCCTGCATGTTCCAGCTCTTCCAGAATGCGGATGTTATCGGTCCAGCGCAGCAGTGGCGGGTGGCTTTGCGACCACGCCAGAGCCGCGTATTGCACCATAAATTCAATATCGACGATACCTCCGGCGTCCTGCTTGAGGTCGAACGACGCCGTCGCCTCGAAGGCATTGGCCGCCGTGCCGGCCGCGGTAGCCTTGGTGCCGAGGTTGTCGCGCATCTTCGCGCGCATTTCGCTGACTTCCTGCTGCAGCGTCGCCAGATCGCGGGTCTTGCCCAATACTTGCGCGCGGACTTTCTCGAATGCCTGGCCAACGTCCTGACTACCGACCAGCACCCGCGCCCGCACCAACGCCTGATGCTCCCAGGTCCAGGCTTCGTTTTCCTGATAGCGGGCGAAAGCGCCGAGCGAGCTGACCAGCAGCCCCGCCGCACCGGACGGTCGCAGCCGCATGTCGACCTCATAGAGCTGGCCGGAGTTGGTTTGCGCCGTTAGCAGGTGAATGATCCGCTGCCCCAACCGCGTGAAGAATTGCGCACCGTCGATCGACTTCGGCCCGTCGGTTTCCGCCTGCGGATCGCCGTCGTGAATGAACACCAGATCCAGATCCGAACCATGCCCCAGCTCCAGACCGCCGACCTTGCCGTAACCGACAATAATGAAGCCGGGGTCGCACAAGGTACCGTCGGTGCGCAGCGGCGTGCCGTATTTGGCCACGGTCTGGCGCCAGGCCAGGGCCAGCACCTGTTCGAGAATCGCTTCGGCCAGCCAGGTCAGGTAGTCGCTGACTTTCATCAACGGCAGGCTGCCGGCGATTTCCGAAGCGGCGACGCGCAAGCGGTGCGCCAGTTTGAAATGGCGCAGGGCTTCCATCTGCTGCTCGAGGTCATCTTCGGGAATCCGCGTCAGGCGTTCGCGCAACTCGGCGGCCAGCTCCGGCGCCAAGGGAGGCTTGAACAGGCGGCCCTCATTCAGCAACTCGTCGAGCAGCAGCGGGAAGCGGGTGATCTGTTCAGCGATCCACGGGCTCGCCGCGCACAGCGTCAGCAAACGCCGCAGGGCACCGGGGTTCTCGGTCAGCAGCACCAGATAAGCCGAACGCCGCGCCACCGCCTCAACCAACGGCAGCACCCGCTCAAGCACCAGATCCGGATTGGCATGTTCCACCGCCTGCGCAAGCAGACGCGGAATGAACGCATCGAGCCGTTCGCGCCCCAACCGCTGCATGGCGCGCAACTGCGGACTGCTGCGCAACCCGGCCAGGGCTTTCAGGGCTTTGCTCGCATCGGCAAAACCGGCCTCCTGCAACTGACGGCAGGCTGCTTCCTCGTCTTGCGCTTCCTCCCACAACGGCAGCCATTCACCGCCGACCACCACTTCGCTTTCGGCCCCCTCTTCTTCGTCGGGATCGGCGATCACCTGAGCGAAGTGCCAGGCCACGCGGCCGCGCCAGAACATCAGTTTTTCGTGGAAAGCGTCCCAATCGGCGAAACCGAGCATGAAGGCAATACGCGCCTGATCCTGTGCGCTGTCCGGGAGCATCTGGGTCTGACGGTCAGCGATCGCCTGGATCGCATGTTCGGTATAACGCAGGAATTCGTAGCCTTCGCGCAACTCACTGACCACCGCCGGCGGCAGATAGCCCTGCCCCTCCAGCGTGCTCAACACCTTTAATAGAGGACGCTGTTGCAGGCTCAGATCGCGTCCGCCATGAATCAACTGAAAGGCCTGGGCAATGAACTCGACCTCGCGGATGCCACCGGAGCCCAGCTTGATGTTGTCGGCCATGCCTTTGCGCCGCACCTCCTGCTGGATCAATTGCTTCATGGTGCGCAGCGCTTCGATCGCCGAGAAGTCCAGATAACGCCGGTAAACGAACGGCCGCAACATGTCGAGCAATTGCGCACCGGCGACCTGATCGCCGGCCACCACCCGCGCCTTGATCATCGCGTAGCGCTCCCAGTCGCGGCCCTGGTCCTGGTAATACTGCTCCAGCGCGTTGAAGCTGAGCACCAGCGCACCGGACGAGCCGTACGGACGCAGGCGCATGTCGACACGGAACACGAAGCCGTCGACGGTCATCGGGTCGAGCGCCTTGATCAGGCGCTGGCCGAGACGGATGAAAAATTCCTGGTTATCCAGCGAGCGCTTCACACCAACGGTCTCGCCGCCTTCGGGATAGGCGAAAATGAGGTCGATGTCCGAGGACAGGTTCAATTCGACGGCGCCGAGCTTGCCCATGCCGAGAACGACCATTTGCTGTGGTAGACCGCTGCGGCGCCCGGTCGGCGTGCCGAACTGTTCGCAATGACGGCTGTACAGCCACTGATAGGCCTGATCGATGGTGGCGTCGGCCATGTCCGAGAGGTCGCGACAGGTCTGCACCAGATCGGCCTGGCGGGTGAGGTCACGCCAGATGATCCGCACCTGATGCCGGGCGCGCTGGCGGCGCAGGGCTCGGCCGAGCTCATCTTCGCTCTGCGCGGCATTTACTGCGGCGGCAATTTGCGTGCACAGTTCGCCCGGTGCATAAGCCCGGTCGAGTTCGCCCGACTGCACCAGCGCCAGTAACATCAAAGGGTCACGAACGCTCTGTTCAATGACAAACTCGCTGGCAGCGCTGACGCGGGCGAACTGCGCCCAGCGCTCGGGCGTCCAGTTTGCCAGCCCGTGATCGTCATCCAGCGCGGCGACGGCCGTACGGAACGACTGCTCGGATCGATTGACCAACGGCAGGAGAATGGCGGGCAGTTCGGCAAGCACGGGCAGGGTCATGGTCTATCCTTGATCGGCGTGTAAACGGCCGCTTGTAGTGATTGGCGAAAAGCCGCTACCCGCCGGAGTGTCGAACAAAAGTTAGAAATAGCTGAAAATTCATTGTCGTTGGCAGCGAATATCAAAGTTTCACCTTTTTCGGATGGCAAAAGACCAACCTTAACGATTATTCTCACAACGCAGTTGGAGGCCACGAGCCATTCTTCTGTAGTTTTACTACTCGTCTATACATTCGAAAGGCTGAAATGCCGGAAGATTTGTAGTAAAACTACACGCCGCCGGAACAACCTGTCGGCAATCCAAGAATTTTAAATCGTCTGCCCACAAGGCCAGTCGCAAACTCAGGCAACCGATTCTGGAAGCCTTTCCGCCCTGGAGCAAGCCATGCAAGACCTCGATCCCGTCGAAACCCAGGAATGGCTGGACGCCCTGGAATCGGTTCTCGACAAAGAAGGCGAAGACCGTGCTCACTATCTGATGACCCGTATGGGTGAACTGGCGACCCGCAGCGGTTCGCAGCTCCCTTACGCCATCACCACGCCTTACCGCAACACGATCCCCGTTACCCACGAAGCACGCATGCCTGGCGACCTGTTCATGGAACGCCGCATTCGCTCGCTGGTACGCTGGAACGCGATGGCCATGGTAATGCGTACGAACCTGAAAGATTCTGACCTGGGTGGTCACATCTCCAGCTTCGCTTCCAGTGCGACCCTGTATGACATCGGCTTCAACTACTTCTTCCAGGCCCCGACCGACGAACACGGCGGCGACCTGATCTACTTCCAGGGCCACACCTCGCCAGGCGTTTACGCCCGTGCCTTCATGGAAGGCCGCATCACCGAAGACCAGATGAACAACTTCCGTCAGGAAGTCGATGGTCAAGGCCTGTCGTCCTATCCGCACCCGTGGCTGATGCCTGATTTCTGGCAGTTCCCGACCGTATCGATGGGTCTGGGCCCGATCCAGGCGATCTACCAGGCACGTTTCATGAAGTACCTGGAACACCGCGGCTTCATCCAGCCAGGCAAACAGAAAGTCTGGTGCTTCCTGGGCGACGGCGAGTGCGACGAGCCGGAATCCCTGGGCGCGATCTCCCTGGCCGGCCGCGAAAAGCTGGACAACCTGATCTTCGTCATCAACTGCAACCTGCAGCGCCTCGACGGCCCGGTTCGCGGCAACGGCAAGATCATCCAGGAACTCGAAGGCGTGTTCCGCGGTGCACAGTGGAACGTGACCAAAGTCATCTGGGGCCGTTTCTGGGACCCGTTGCTGGCAAAAGACGTCGACGGCATCCTGCAGCGTCGCATGGACGAAGTCATCGACGGCGAGTACCAGAACTACAAAGCCAAAGACGGCGCGTTCGTTCGCGAGCACTTCTTCAACACGCCTGAACTCAAGGCAATGGTTGCCGATCTGTCCGACGACGAGATCTGGAAACTCAACCGTGGCGGCCACGACCCGTACAAGGTCTACGCGGCGTACCACGAAGCGGTCAACCACAAAGAACAACCGACCGTCATCCTCGCCAAGACCATCAAGGGTTATGGCACCGGTGCCGGCGAAGCGAAAAACACCGCGCACAACACCAAGAAAGTCGATGTCGACAGCCTGAAGCTGTTCCGCGACCGCTTCGACATCCCGGTCAAGGACGAAGAGCTGGAGAACCTGCCGTTCTTCAAGCCGGAGCCAAACAGCGCCGAAGCCCGCTACCTCGCGGAGCGTCGAGCCGCACTGGGCGGCTTCGTACCGCAGCGCCGCGCGCAGAGCTTCAGCGTACCGACTCCGGATCTGGACACGCTCAAAGCAATCCTCGACGGTTCCGGCGACCGCGAAATTTCCACCACCATGGCCTTCGTGCGGATCCTCGCGCAATTGGTCAAGGACAAGGAAATCGGCCCGCGCATCGTTCCGATCATCCCGGACGAAGCCCGTACCTTCGGTATGGAAGGCATGTTCCGTCAGCTGGGTATCTACTCCTCCGTCGGCCAGCTCTACGAGCCAGTCGATAAAGACCAGGTGATGTTCTACAAGGAAGACCAGAAAGGTCAGATCCTTGAAGAAGGCATCAACGAAGCAGGCGCCATGAGCTCGTTCATCGCTGCCGGTACTTCGTACTCCAGCCACAACCAGCCGATGCTGCCGTTCTACATCTTCTACTCGATGTTCGGCTTCCAGCGCATTGGCGACCTGGCCTGGGCTGCCGGCGACAGCCGTACCCGTGGCTTCCTGATCGGCGGCACCGCCGGCCGCACCACCCTGAACGGTGAAGGTCTGCAACACGAAGACGGTCACAGCCACCTGCTGGCCGCGACCATCCCGAACTGCCGCACCTACGATCCGACCTACGGCTACGAGCTGGCGGTGATCATTCAGGACGGCATGAAGAAGATGACCGAAGAGCAACAGGACATCTTCTACTACATCACCGTGATGAACGAGTCGTACCAGCAGCCAGCCATGCCGGCCGGTGCCGAAGAAGGCATCAAGAAAGGCATGTACCTGCTCGAGGAAGACACTCGCGACGCGGCGCATCACGTTCAACTGATGGGCTCCGGCACCATCCTGCGCGAAGTGCGTGAAGCGGCGAAGATCCTGCGTGAAGAGTTCAACGTTGGTGCCGACGTGTGGAGCGTTACCAGCTTCAACGAACTGCGTCGCGACGGCCTGGCCGTAGAGCGCAGCAACCGTCTCAAGCCTGGCCAGAAGCCGAAGCTGAGCTACGTCGAAGAGTGCCTGAACGGCCGCAAAGGTCCGGTCATCGCCTCTACCGACTACATGAAGCTGTTCGCCGAGCAGATCCGTCAGTGGGTACCGTCCAAGGAATTCAAAGTCCTGGGCACCGACGGTTTCGGCCGCAGCGACAGCCGCAAGAAACTGCGTCATTTCTTCGAAGTCGACCGTCATTTCGTGGTGTTGGCAGCCCTGGAAGCACTGGCTGACCGTGGTGATATCGAACCTAAAGTCGTGGCTGAAGCCATCGTCAAGTTCGGCATCGACCCGGAAAAACGCAACCCACTGGACTGCTGAGGAGACATTTTGTGAGCGAACTCATTCGCGTACCTGACATCGGCAGCGGTGAAGGTGAAGTAATTGAACTGTTTGTGAAGGTCGGCGACCGCATCGAAGCCGACCAGAGCATCCTGACCCTGGAATCGGACAAGGCCAGCATGGAAGTGCCGGCCCCGAAAGCCGGCGTCATCAAAAGCCTGAAAGTGAAGCTGGGCGACCGCCTGAAAGAAGGCGACGAACTGCTTGAGCTGGAAGTCGAGGGCGCCGCTGAAGCGGCCCCTGCTCCAGCGGCTGCTCCGGCGGCGAAAGCTGAAGAAAAACCGGCTGCGGCGCCTGCTGCTGCCGCGCCTGCCGCTGCCCCTGCTGCCCCTGCTGCCGCTTCGGTACAGCAAGTGCACGTGCCGGACATCGGTTCGTCGGGCAAGGCCCAGATCATCGAGATCCAGGTCAAGGTCGGCGACAGCGTCGAAGCTGATCAATCGCTGATCACTCTGGAGTCCGACAAGGCGAGCATGGAAATCCCGTCGCCTGCCGCTGGCGTGGTCAAGGCCATCAGCGTCAAGCTCAACGACGAAGTCGGCACTGGCGATCTGATTCTGGATCTGGAAGTGGCGGGTGCTGCGGCGCCTGCTGCGGCCGCTCCGGCTCAGGCTGCTGCGCCTGCCGCCGCTGCGCCAGCTCCAGCTGCTGCTCCGGCGGCACCGGTCGCCGACAGCGTGCAGGACATCCACGTTCCGGACATCGGTTCGGCCGGCAAGGCCAAGATCATCGAAGTGCTGGTCAAGGCCGGTGACACCGTCGAAGCCGACCAGTCGTTGATCACCCTGGAATCCGACAAGGCCAGCATGGAAATTCCATCGCCTGCCGCTGGCGTGGTTGAAAGCGTTTCGATCAAGCTGGATGACGAAGTCGGCACCGGCGACCTGATCCTCAAGCTGAAAGTCAAAGGCGCGGCGCCTGCTGCGGCTCCAGCTCCAGCGGCCGCTGCTGCACCGAGCGCCCCGGCACCTGCCGCTGCTGCCCCGGCTGCCGCTGCACCTGCTGCTGCCCCCGCTGCTGCACCGGCCAAGCCAGGCGCGAAAGTTCACGCAGGTCCCGCCGTGCGTCAACTGGCCCGCGAATTCGGCGTAGAGCTGAGCGCTGTCGGCGCCAGCGGTCCGCACGGTCGTATTCTGAAAGAAGACGTGCAGACTTACGTCAAAGCGATGATGCAGAAGGCCAAGGAAGCACCGGCCGCTGCTGGCGGCGCAACCGGTGGCGCGGGCATCCCGCCGATCCCGGTCGTCGATTTCAGCCGTTTCGGTGAAATCGAAGAAGTGCCGATGACTCGCCTGATGCAAGTCGGCGCTGCCAACCTGCACCGTAGCTGGCTGAACGTGCCACACGTCACGCAATTCGACTCGGCGGACATCACCGAGCTGGAAGCTTTCCGTGTTGCACAGAAGGCCGTAGCCGAGAAGGCTGGCGTCAAGCTGACCATCCTGCCATTGCTGCTCAAGACTTGCGCGCATCTGCTGAAAGAGCTGCCGGACTTCAACAGTTCGCTGGCACCAAGCGGCAAGGCAATCATCCGCAAGAAATACGTGAACATCGGCTTCGCCGTCGACACCCCGGATGGCCTGCTGGTGCCGGTCATCAAGAACGTCGACCAGAAGAGCCTGCTGCAACTGGCGGCCGAAGCGGCTTCGCTGGCTGAAAAAGCCCGCACCAAGAAGCTGTCCTCGGACGAGATGCAAGGCGCGTGCTTCACCATCTCCAGCCTCGGTCACATTGGCGGCACCGGCTTCACGCCGATCGTCAACGCGCCGGAAGTGGCGATCCTCGGTGTGTCCAAGGCAACCATCCAGCCAGTCTGGGATGGCAAAGCCTTCCAGCCGAAACTGATGCTGCCACTGTCGCTGTCCTACGATCACCGTGTGATCAACGGCGCTGCAGCCGCACGCTTCACCCAGCGTCTGGGCAGCCTGTTGGGCGACATCCGCACCATCCTGCTGTAATCCAAACGGCCCTCCGGCAACGGAGGGCCGCTTGCTGCACCCTTTCGAGCGCCACACGCTCGTACCTCAACCCCGTCATCTGGCGGGGCTTTTTTTTGCCTGAAGAAACTTGCCCCTCGCCTTTTTCCCACACGCTGCGCTGACATCGGCCACAACCCTGGTCGACTTGGCAGTGATCTTTTTTATCCGACACACAACTAACCTACGCGCAGCCAATTCAACTAAGAAAACTTAACAATCCTGTTAATTCAAGTTAATTCGAATGGATTCGACATGTTAAAACCAACTATCGGCCCGATTGTCGGCCACGTAACAACTGCTCATGCGCGCATATTCCTGCGCGGCGATCGTCAGAATAATTCACGTGTGTTTGCCGGAATACGTTATCGCGCCTCCGGCGCACAACAATGGTCAAAGGGTAACTTCGCGCATCTGAGCGATATACGCGACATGTCCCACGTTTTCGCCCTCAACAACTTGAGCGCCGATACCGAGTATGAATATCAGGCCGGCTGGTTCAGTCCGATGAATCCGGTGCATACGCCAGACAGCGTTGCCGAGTTGCCGCTGCAATGGCCGCGCGAGATCTATCGTCTGCGGACCCGCTCCAGCAAGCCTATGCAGCCGCGCGCCTATATTGTCGGGTCGTGTCGCTATCTGCGTATGACCGCCGGCGTTGCGTCGCTGCCCCAACTCGGCGACCGGATCTTTGCTTCAATCAATCAAGTGATCGAGGGGATTGAGCCACCGATCAGTGCGGTATTGATGACCGGCGACCAGATCTATGTCGATGATTTGAATCTGATCGCGCCAGATCGGGAGTACAAGGATATTCTCAGCAAGTACCGCGCGGCGTTCTCTCAGCCCAATATAAAACGGCTGATGTCTGGCACTTCAACTTACATGATCCTCGACGACCATGAAATTGAAGACAACTGGCCAGCCAATGCCAACAAGTCCGACGTCGATTTATTCCGCAATGCAATGGCGGCCTATGAGTTGTATCAGGCCAGTCACAGCCCGGTACATCCACTGACAACTAACGGTGAAATAGATCGCTCGTCGCTTGAGCATTACTGGTATCAATTCAGCGATGGCGATATCGAATGGTTTGTGACCGACAGTCGTACTCGCCGCAACTTGTCAGCCGATGATCGGCGCATTCTCGATGAGGCTCAGGAGCAGGCCCTGCTCAAATGGCTGATCCACAGTGAAGCGCGGGTCAAGTTCGTGGTGACCAGTGTGATGTTCTACCCGGACCGCAAACTTCATGGCGACGACGCCTGGAAAGCCTTTCCCGAACAACGCCTGCGCCTGCTGGAGACGATTCGCACACAAAGGATCAAGAATGTCGTGTTCATTTCGGGTGATGTACACGGTTCGCTGACCGCACGCCTGAGTCACAGCGAAGACCCGGACTTCGAAGTACACACCGTGGTGTCTTCGCCGCTGTGCAACAGCAAACTGCTGCCGTACGCCAAAGCCTCGACGTTTATTCTCGATCAGCCACTGGTGCGCACCGCTGCGGGGGATTATCGGCATGAGCTGACCAGCACGGTGGTCAGCGAGGACAATTTTGCCCACCTGGTGGTCGAGGCCGGGCAGATACAGGTCAACTACCACGACCGTGACGGCAAACGCCTGCAATCGATCGCCATTCCCCTGCGCTGATCAGCGGGCGCCTATACAGCCGTTGCCGAGCTCGGATTGCTCTGGAACGGCTGTCCATCATGCTCGGCGTATTAGTTTTGTGCACTGGCTGGAGAAATGTTCAGTCCAGCCGACATATTCTTATAGCACTTGGCCTTCATCTCTCTTGTCAGTCGATGCCGCAATGATGCAACCTTGCCGCAGACAACAGTTAAGAGGGCGCGAGCCCGGCGCATTCAGCATATTTCCAAGCGAGTTCCCTTCATGAAGAGCCAACCCGATGCCGCCAGCCGTATGGTGGCCGAGGTAGTGACGCAGTTGCCTGTGCCCTCGCGGCTCGGCATGCTGCGTTTCGAGCGCTTGAATGAAGCCAGTTGGGCCATGCTGTTCCTCGATCCCAACTGTGAACGCCAATTTGGCCAGCCGGCCGTCGAGCTGTGCGCACTGGTCGGCTCGCCGTATGCCAGCCTGATGGAACCGGAAGCGCGCTATCAACTGCATGACGCGATCCAGCAACAGCTCACCATCAGCCCGCATTATCTGGTGCGTTACACCCTGCACACCGCCTCCGGAGCGCTGAGCATCCTGGAACTGGGCGAAGCCTATAAACAGCACAATCGGCATCTGCTGCGCGGTTACCTGCTGGCAGTCGACGATGTGTTCGATGAGCCGCCGCCACAGCCATCCGTCGACCTCGAAACACAGAACTCACGACTGCAGATCGCTCTCGAACTCAATCAACGTGCCCAGCAGGAACAACTGCAGCACCTTGAGCGCGTGCGTGCCCAGCAGGAGCTGATTCTGCTGCTCGCCCGTCAGCGCTACAGCACGCACAACTCGCTGCAGGAAGCCGCCGAACTGATTACCCGCTGCGCTTGCGATATCTATGAAATCGACTGCGCCAGCCTGTGGAATCTCGAGGGCAATCTGCTGGTGCCGATCTCGGCTTACCACCGCGCGACCCAGGAATACATCCTCCCGGACGTGATCGACATCGGCAGCTTCCCCGATTACCTGGAAGCGCTGCACGGCAGCCGCGCCATCGATGCGCACAATGCGATGCGCGACCCGCGCACCCGCGAGATGGCCGAAGCCCTGCGCCCGCGTGACGTCAACGCCATGCTCGATGCGAGCATTCGCGTCGATGGCCAGGTGGTCGGCGTGCTCTGCCTGGAGCAGACCGGCGTGACCCGCGCCTGGCAGTCCGACGAGATCGCGTTTGCCGGGGAGCTGGCCGATCAGTTCGCGCAAGTCATCAACAACCACAACCGCCGCGCCGCCACCAGCGCCTTGCACCTGTTCCAGCGTGCGGTCGAGCAAAGCGCCAACGCCTTTTTGCTGGTCAATTGCGATGGCGTGGTCGAGTACGTCAACCCGAGCTTCACGGCGATCACCCAGTACACCACCGAAGAAGTCCACGGCCAGCGCCTGTCGGAACTGCCGGCGCTGGAAAACCTCAGCGAACTGTTGTTCGACGCGCCCTCGGCGCTGGCCCAGAGCAACAGCTGGCAGGGCGAATTCAAAAGCCGCCGCAAGAATCTCGAACCGTACTGGGGCCAGTTGTCGATTTCCAAGGTGTACGGTGACAACCGCGAGCTGACGCATTACATCGGTATCTACGAAGACATCACCCAGACCAAACTGGCGCAGCAGCGCATCGAGCGCCTGGCTTATACCGACAACCTGACCAACCTCGGCAACCGCCCGGCGTTTATCCGCAACCTCGACGAGCGTTTCGCCCGCGACAGCGATACGCCGATCAGCCTGCTGCTGGTGGACATCGACAACTTCAAGCGCATCAACGACAGCCTCGGCCATCAGACCGGCGACAAACTGCTGATCAGCCTCGCTCGACGCCTGCGCAACAGTCTCAGCCCGAGCGGCAGTCTGGCGCGCTTCGCCAGTAACGAGTTTGCCGTGTTACTCGACAATACCGACCTCGAAGCCGGGCAGCGGATTGCCAGCCAGTTGCTGCTGACCCTCGACAAACCGATGTTCGTCGACAACCAGTTGATCAGCGTCACCGGCTCGGTCGGTCTAGCCTGCGCACCGTTGCACGGACGCGATCCGCAGACCCTGATGCGCAACGCCGGTCTGGCGCTGCACAAGGCCAAGGCCAACGGCAAACACCAGTTGCAGGTGTTCACCGAAGCGCTGAATGCCGAGGCCAGTTACAAATTGTTCGTCGAGAACAACCTGCGCCGCGCCCTGACCCAGAATGAGCTGGACGTGTTCTACCAGCCCAAGCTGTGCCTGCGCAGCGGTCGTCTGCTGGGCATGGAAGCGCTGTTGCGCTGGAATCACCCGGAACGCGGGATGATTCGCCCGGATCAGTTCATCAGCGTCGCCGAAGAGACCGGCCTGATCATTCCGATCGGCAAATGGATCGCCCGTCAGGCCTGCCGCATGAGCAAAGCCCTGACCGCTGCCGGCCTGGGTAATCTGCAAGTGGCAATCAACCTGTCACCCAAGCAGTTTTCCGACCCGGATCTGGTCGCCTCCATCGCCAACATCCTCAAGGAAGAAGCGCTGCCGGCTAATCTGCTCGAGCTGGAACTGACCGAAGGCCTGCTGCTGGAAGCCACCGAAGACACGCACTTGCAGCTCGATCAGCTCAAACGTCTGGGCCTGACCCTGGCGATGGACGATTTCGGCACCGGCTATTCGTCGCTCAGCTATCTGAAGAAATTCCCGATCGACATCATCAAGATCGATCGCAGCTTCATCCACGAAATCCCTGACAACCAGGACGACATGGAAATCACCTCGGCAGTGATCGCCATGGCCCACAACCTCAAACTCAAGGTGGTCGCCGAAGGCATCGAGACCGCCGAGCAACTGGCGTTTCTGCGCCGCCACCGCTGCGACGTCGGCCAGGGCTACCTGTTCGACCGGCCGATCCCCGGCGCCGAACTGATCCCGGCACTCAAGCGCTATCCGCGCGGGCCGCTCTGTCTATAACGCTTGCCTCTATGAAGATCCCTGTGGGAGCGAGCCTGCTCGCGAAGACGGAGTGTCAGTCGACGTCGACATCGCCTGACATACCGCTTTCGCGAGCAGGCTCGCTCCCACATTTGAATAGTGCGAAATCGGGCATCATTGGGCACACTGGCGGTCTGACTTTTCACATCCAACCTGACTGAGAGGAACGCTCATGGTTCTGCGCTCGGAAATCCTGGTGAACAAAAACGTGCTTCCAACCAAAGAACAAGCCCTGCCCGGCCGCGAAACCGCGATGACCCTGCCTGAAAAGCATTTCGTCTTCGAAGACACCCCACTGCTCGGCCCGTTCTTTCAGGACGTCGACTTCGCCATCTTCGGCCTCGGCTGCTTCTGGGGTGCGGAACGACGCTTCTGGCAGCGTGAAGGCGTGGTCAGCACGGTGGTCGGCTATGCCGGCGGTTTCACACCGAACCCGACTTACGAGGAAGTCTGCTCGGGCCTGACCGGCCACGCCGAAGTGGTGCTGGTTGTTTATGACAAGGCTGTTGTCAGCTACGAAGCGCTGCTGGCGATGTTCTGGGAACTGCACAACCCGACACAGGGCATGCGCCAAGGCAACGACATCGGCACGCAGTATCGCTCGGTGATCTACGCGACCTCGCCTGAGCAACTGGACGCCGCGCTGAAAAGCAAAGCGCTGTACCAGGCGGAACTGACGAAGGCCGGGCTGGGCGAAATAAGCACCGAGATCGATCAGGCGCCGACCGTGTACTTCGCCGAAGCGTATCACCAGCAATATCTGGCGAAAAATCCGGAAGGTTATTGCGGGATTGGCGGCACGGGCGTGTGCATGCCGGCGAGTTTGGCGGGCAACTAACGCCGACTGATCGTTCCCACGCTCTGCGTGGGAATGCAGCCCGGGACGCTCCGCGTTCCAACAGCGGACGCAGAGCGTCCATTGAGGCATTCCCACGCAGAGCGTGGGAACGATCAATTAAAGCTGCGAGCGGCAAGCTTCAAGCTGCAAGTGCTGTGTTCGCTTCAGCTTGTAGCTTGTAGCTTGTAGCTTGTAGCTCGCAGCTTCATTCCGCTATGAGCCAATCCATCTGCCAGCCACCCTGAGTCTGGCCAAGCTTCTTCGATAACCACGGCAGCAGCTCACGCAATTCCTCTTCCAGCCCCCACGGCGGATTGGCAATCGCCAGACCCGAGCCGTTCAGGCTGTTCGGCGTATCCAGCGGATGCACCAGCAGTTCCACGCGCAACAATTTCGGTGCACCGGTGCCGGCCAGGTCCTGATAGAAACGCCGCAACGCGCGCTGATCCTTCACCGGATACCAGATCGCCGCCACGGTTTGGCGCATGCGGCCGATCGCTTCTTTCATCGACGCTGCGCAGCGCTGCATTTCATCGAGCTGTTCAAACGGCGGATCGATCAACATCACGGCGCGTTTTTCCTGCACCGGCAACATCGCCCGCGCGACATGCCAACCCTCGCCCAGATGAACTTTCACCCGACGATCGCCGGCCATGTTGTCCTTGAGCAGCACGCCATCTTCCGGGTGCTTCTCGTTGAGCATCACTCGATCCTGCGGGCGAGTCAGACGCCGCGCCAGCTCCGGCGAACCCGGGTAATAACGCAACTGGCCGTCCGGATTCATCTCGTGCAGCACTTTCATGTAGTCAACGGTCAGTGCCGGCAGGTCCGGCTGGTCCCACAAGCGCGCGATGCCTTCCAGGTACTCACCGGTACGATTGGCCTGATCGCCTTGCAGGTCATACAGACCAATGCCGGCGTGGCTGTCGAGATAGGCAAACGGCTGCTCCTTGCGCGACATCAGGGCGATGAGGCGGGTCAAGGTCAGGTGTTTGAACACATCGGCGTGATTGCCGGCATGGAAGGCGTGACGATAATTCATGGCTGCTCCTGCGAAGGGCGCAAAGTTTACCTTTTACCGCGTGGCAAGTCAGGGGTTGGCGGCCGAGCGGAAAAAAGCCTGCCCCTCACTCTGGCCCTCTCCCCGAGGGAGAGGTGACTGACCGAGTGATCTTGCCCCCTGCGCCGACCTGAAAGAACCACGGAACCTCTGGCTTGGCATAGCCAGGCTCACCACTGAAGTCGCAGGTCGATAAACGTCTGCCAGACAACTCGATCAGTCCCCTCTCCCTCTGGGAGAGGGTTAGGGTGAGGGGGTTTGCTTTTATGGCATCGCGCGCAAGCGCGAGCCGATCACATCCAGCACATCGCAGCCATCGCGCAAGGGGATCACGCAGAGCCGGGCGAAGTCGCTGAGGATGACGGAGTCGCATTCGACCGAGCCGCGCATGCACATGTTTTCCAGAACCTGAATCACGGCGCGCAGGCGGTGATTGGCGGCGTCCATGAGGATGTCGAGGGGCACGTGGGTGTCGATGAACAGGGTCGGCATGTCGCTGCAGTTGTCGGTCAGCGCCATGAAGCGGTTGTTCGGGTGAGGGATGATTTTTTCGTAGGGTGGATCGGGATGCATATTGGTCATTTGTCAGCTCCATGATTGATAAAGGTGAGCCGCCAATTAACCTTCCTACAGGTTTGGGTGGCAGCTGTGCGCAAGAGTAGGAACCGAGCAATCATGGACCTCGGTCACGCCGAAGCGTGTCCCACGCACAGCCGCCGCGAACGATCTTACGGACTTGAATCAAGCGCCATAAAAATCCAGCGAACTGTAACGCCATGAAAGCAAGGGTTCCTACACCCTGTCACCACTCCCGCAGTGACAACGAAAAGACTATCCCTGCAACCCACCGCCCACCAGTTCACGCAATCCGCCGCGACTCGAAGGAAATCTCCGAGGCCATTGCCCCGAAATGTCATTCCAGCTCTGCCAGCAAATACGCCAGCAACGCCGATTGCGAAGAATCTTCCGACATCGAAAGCTGAAAAAACTGCCCCACCTTGCAACGCAGAACGGCCTCGGGAAAGGCTTCATATATCGCTGGGCCTTCTTCGCTCAACCACTGCAACGCATTGGCCGTGCGAACAGCATTGCCCTCCTGCGCCAGCACCGATTCCGGCACCCGCCACCACGGAAAGACCATACCCGAAGTCTGCGCCGCGCCACCGATGTGCAGCGCCTGGCCGTTGATCAGGGCGCGACTGACCACAGGGAACAGTTGCCGTGCATCCACCTCATCGGCCTGCAGAATCGGCAACAGGAAGCGCCCGTCCCAAAAGCGAAAGAACACCGATTTGCCGTTCGGCATCAGCACTTGAGTCAGGCTACGGAAATGTTCGAAAAGCACCTCCAGACTTGCCGAAGAAACCACCAGCCAACCCCAATCACGCGACTCGGTGTTGGCGACCCAACGCAAAAACTCACTGTCAGCATTGACGATTCCCACGCAAGGCATCACAGCATCCCACTCGGCATAGATCGTGTCAGTCCATAAAGGAGTCGCCGCATCGAGCCAGGCCCCGGGCGGTCTGGCTGCGCTGGCATGGCTGAAGACCGCAAATAATTGCTCGCCGGCCTGCAACGGCGCGTGCGCCAGCCAATCGGCCGGTGACAGCAAATCAGGCTGCACAGACACCGTCCTTGCAGCGCTCACACTCCTCACAGAATGGCGCGTCGCCCTTGAAGCTCATGATTTGCGCGGCGGTCAGCGCTGCAGCCGGCGCGGCGGCGAGTTTTTCCGGCGACCCCGGCACGACCGGCGCGGCGCTCAGCGCTACCATCGGCGCGCCACCCACCACGATCGGCACGCTGCTGAAAATCCCCCCGGGACCGATGTTGATCCACTGCCCGCCTGCCTGAATCGTCACACTCGCGCCGCCGTCGATGACCACTTGCTGGCCGGCGCTGACGTGGAATTGCCCGCTGGCGCTGATCGCCTGATTACTCACACGAACATGACGGTCGCCGGTCACGCTCAGATGATCGTCCTGCTTCACTTCGGTCTGGCGCTGGCCGTGGGTGATGCGCTGTTCATCAGCCTTCAACTCATGCCGCGCGGTGCCGGTGACGACGATGCTGCGCTGGTTATCAACCTGCACCTGTTGATCGTTCAACACATGCTGCGTCCAGTTACGCTGGGCGCGCAGATAGATTTCCTCAGCGCCTTTCTTATCCTCGATGCGCAGTTCGTTGTAGCCGCCACCGCCGGGGCTGCTCTGACTGCGGAAAATGCTACGAGTCTTGTCCGCCGGCAGATCCAGCGGAATCGGCGTCGCGGCGTTGGGCAGGCAGCCCACGACCAAAGGTTTGTCGGCGTCGGCATCGATGAAACCGACCAGCACTTCCATGCCGACTCGCGGAATCAACACACTGCCGTAACGGTCATGGGCCCAACCGCTGGCAACGCGCAGCCAGCAACTGGAATGCTCATTCAATTCACCGTCGCGATCCCAGGCCAGTTGCACCTTGACCCGGCCATACTCGTCGCAGTGGATTTCCGTGTCTTTCGGCCCGGTGACAACCGCCGGTTGATAGCCGAGCATGCGCGGCTTTTCCGGCCCCAACGCCGGGCGGAAGAACACGTCCCACGGCGTCGCGAGAAAAGTATTACGGTAACCCTGGAAAGCTTCGCCATCGCTTGTCACCGACTCCTCCAGCACTTGCGGCTGGCGGCCATGGTGTTCAACGACGGTCAGCAGCCACAGGTCATTCCAGTCGTGGCGCGGATGCTGGCTCAGTTGCAGAAAATGTCCGCAAACCAACGCGGATTCATCGCTGATACCTTCGGCCTGACGGTAATCGGCGACATGGCGTTCAAGTGCTCGCTGGGCGAGATGCTTGCCGGTTTCCCGATCATTGAATTGACCGGGAAAATGATAGTCCTCGAGCACCGGGCGCTGCTCGCCGTCGATACGACTTTGCAGGTGCAGGCGGGGCTTTTCGAAGTTGTAGTCGCGCCGGGTAACCACGCTGGTGCGGGTTTCCATACGAACGTTGAAACGCTGAACCGCCGGGGCGCCGGCAGACATGCCACTGCCCGGCAGATAAAGGGTCGGCGTGGCCAGTTTGGGAAACACCGTCTGATCATCACCGAACACCAATACGTGCGCGTCGGGGCCGTGTTGAAAGTGGTAATGAATACCCACCTCGGCACATAACCGCTGGATAAATGCCAAATCGCTTTCGGCGTATTGCACACAGTACTCACGAACCGGGTATTCGCTGCCTAACCGAAACTCGAACGCACCACGAAGGATCGCGTGATCCTTAAGCACCTGCGCAACAATTTGCGGCACGCTCTGATGCTGGAAAATTCGCTGATTGATGCGGTGTCCCAGATACGTCAGACGCGGGACGAGGCTCAGTTGATAGCGCGTCAGACGATTCCCGGAATCGCCCTGCCCGACCTGATAAATCTGACCGTGAACGCCGGAACCGTCCGCATCAAAGCTCAGAAACGCCTGACAGTGCAGCAGGCTCTCAAGATCCAGATCCGGCCGCTCACTGACCAGTTCCAGCTCGAAACGATAGGGTTGGCTGATGGCTTCCTTGCCCGTGAACTCAAGGACTTTGAGGTCATGTTGGGCGCCTTCGAGGGTCAACGTGAAACGCGGTTGATTGGCAGGCGCGAACATCCGATGTCTCTCTGCTGTTTGAGGGCGGGCGATTCTGCATGAGGGGCAAGGGGTGTTGGACGGGTGACGAGAAAATCAGATTTGCCCTACTTCTATTGTCGAAAAACCCTCTGAAATTGGCACATCCGACTACAGACAAACCCGAACAAACACCACAAAACCCTGTGGGAGCTGGCTTGCCAGCGATGAGGTCAGCACATTCAACTTATTCATTGACTGACACACCGCCATCGCTGGCAAGCCAGCTCCCACAGGGTTCTTCAATGCATGTGAGAAATCACAGCCAATAAAAAACGGCCCGTCTCCTTTCGGATACGGGCCGTTCGATGTGAGCCGAAGCTCAGCGCCTTACTTGTTCAGATGGAAATCCTTTTCCGCTGCCTGGAAGCGTTCGACCATGCCGCGAGTCGGCTCGCCGGCCTTGCTGACAAAGTAGATCGCCAGGCTGGCGAAGATGAAGCCCGGGATGATTTCGTACAGACCCAGCAGTTCGAAATGCTTCCACACCACCACGGTGACGGCACCGACGATGATGCCGGCCAGTGCGCCGTTGCGGGTCATGTCTTTCCAGATCACGGAAATCAGCACCACCGGACCGAACGCGGCACCGAAACCGGCCCAGGCGTAGGACACCAGGCCCAGTACGCGGTTTTCCGGGTTGGCGGCCAGCGCGATGGCGATCAACGCAACCAGCAAGACCATGGCGCGACCGACCCAGACCAGTTCGACCTGGGAGGCGGATTTACGCAGGAAGGTTTTGTAGAAGTCTTCGGTCAGGGCGCTCGAGCACACCAGCAACTGGCAGCTCAGGGTGCTCATCACCGCCGCCAGAATCGCCGACAGCAGGACACCGGCCACCCACGGGTTGAACAGGATCTTGGCCAGTTCGATGAACACGCGCTCAGGGTTTTCGGTGACCGCGCCCGCCACTTCCGGGTGCGCCGAGAAGTAAGCGATACCGAAGAAGCCCACCGCCACGGTGCCGCCCAGGCACAGGATCATCCAGGTCATGGAAATGCGACGCGCCTTGGCGATCGATTTCACCGAGTCCGCGGCCATGAAGCGCGCAAGGATGTGCGGCTGACCAAAGTAGCCCAGACCCCAGCCCATCAGCGAGATGATGCCGATGAAAGTGGTGCCTTTAAGCATGTCGAAGTTGCTCGGGTCCTTGGCTTCGATCGCCAGGAACGTGGTGTCGACGCCGCCGGTGGCCAGCAGGACGATGATCGGCGTAAGGATCAACGCGAAGATCATCAGCGTGGCTTGTACGGTGTCGGTCCAGCTCACCGCGAGGAAACCGCCGATGAAGGTATAGGCAATCGTTGCCGCCGCACCGGCCCACAGCGCCGTTTCGTAGGACATGCCGAAAGTGCTTTCGAACAGACGGGCACCGGCCACAATGCCGGAAGCGCAGTAGATGGTGAAGAACACCAGAATCACGATCGCCGAGATGATCCGCAACAGGCCGCTCTTGTCTTCGAAACGGCTGGCGAAGTAATCCGGCAAGGTCAGGGCGTCGCCGTTGTGCTCGGTCTGCACGCGCAGACGGCCGGCAACGAACAGCCAGTTCAGGTAGGCACCGATGACCAGACCGATGGCGATCCAGCTTTCGGACAGCCCGGACATGTAGATGGCGCCCGGCAGGCCCATCAGCAACCAGCCGCTCATGTCGGAGGCACCGGCAGACAGCGCAGTGACGACACTGCCGAGGCTGCGACCACCGAGAATATAGTCAGAAAGGTTGTTGGTGGAGCGATAGGCCATCAAGCCGATCAGCACCATTGCTGCGATGTAGATCACGAACGTGATCAGGGTTGGATTGCTTACGCTCATTGAGTTACGCCCTGGCTTTGTTTTTATGTAGCGGCGGTGATGAACCGCACGCAAACGACGACGTTTGGCAGACGATCCGGGATCCCGCGCATTTATGACTGATGTTTCCCCAGGAAAGCCATCAGCCGGTACACCGGATCAGATCCGGTTGCACCTTGGGCGCGAATGCTATGCAACAAATCAAATGAGGTGCAACCAATTTCATGAGAATAAGTTGCACCCAGTCGGAATTACCGACAATCGCCGTGTTTTTGCTCCCTTTTGTAGCAGTCATGGCCCTTTGCTAGAAGCAAAAGCACCAAGCAGGAGCAGTAGTTTCGTCGCGGAATTTATTTCCTGACGAGTTGCGGTTTTTTCCGACAAAAAAGGGTTGCACCCGGTTGCACCTCATTCGGCGCACGGCTAATCTTGCCGCCAGCTGATGCCACGCAACTGTGGCAACCATGAGGATAAAAATATGGCTACCACCACCCTTGGGGTCAAACTCGACGACCCGACCCGCGAACGCCTGAAGGCTGCCGCAACCTCGATCGATCGCACGCCGCACTGGCTGATCAAGCAGGCAATTTTCAATTACCTGGAAAAACTCGAGGGTGGTGCAACCCTGACCGAGCTGAACGGTTTGACCGCCAAGGACGCCGACGACGCCGGTGAAGTCCATACCGATCACGCTCACCAATGCTTCCTCGAATTCGCCGAAAGCATCCTGCCGCAATCGGTGCTGCGCGCCTCGATCACCGCTGCTTACCGTCGCCCTGAGCCGGAAGTGGTGCCGATGCTGATCGAGCAGGCACGTCTGCCGGCAGCGATGGCCGAAGCCACCAACAAGCTCGCCGCCACCATCGCGGAAAAACTGCGTAACCAGAAAAGTGCTGGCGGCCGTGCGGGCATTGTTCAAGGTCTGCTGCAGGAATTTTCCCTGTCGTCCCAGGAAGGCGTGGCACTGATGTGCCTGGCCGAAGCGCTGTTGCGTATCCCCGACAAGGGCACTCGCGATGCACTGATCCGCGACAAGATCAGCACCGGCAACTGGCAGCCGCACTTGGGCAACAGCCCGTCGCTGTTCGTCAACGCCGCAACCTGGGGCCTGCTGCTGACCGGCAAACTGGTCTCGACGCACAACGAAGCCGGCCTGACTTCGTCGCTGAGCCGCATCATCGGCAAGAGCGGCGAGCCGATGATCCGCAAGGGCGTCGACATGGCCATGCGCCTGATGGGCGAGCAGTTCGTCACCGGCGAAACCATCGCCGAAGCCCTGGCGAATGCGAGCAAGTTCGAAGCCAAGGGTTTCCGTTACTCCTACGACATGCTCGGTGAAGCGGCGCTGACCGAACACGATGCACAGAAGTACCTGGCGTCGTACGAACAAGCCATTCATTCGATCGGCAAAGCCTCCCACGGCCGTGGGATTTATGAAGGCCCGGGCATCTCCATCAAGCTGTCGGCACTGCACCCGCGTTACAGCCGTGCGCAGTACGAGCGCGTGATGGACGAGCTGTACCCGCGCCTGTTGTCGCTGACCCTGCTGGCCAAGCAGTACGACATCGGCCTGAACATCGACGCCGAAGAAGCCGACCGTCTCGAACTGTCGCTGGATCTGCTTGAGCGCCTGTGCTTCGAGCCGCAACTGACTGGCTGGAACGGCATCGGTTTCGTCATCCAGGCTTACCAGAAGCGCTGCCCGTACGTGATCGACTATGTGATCGATCTGGCTCGCCGCAGCCGTCACCGCCTGATGATTCGTCTGGTGAAGGGCGCGTACTGGGACAGCGAAATCAAGCGCGCCCAGGTTGAAGGTCTGGAAGGTTATCCGGTCTACACCCGCAAGGTGTACACCGACGTTTCCTACATTGCTTGCGCACGCAAACTGCTGTCGGTGCCGGAAGCCATCTACCCGCAGTTCGCTACGCACAACGCCCACACGCTGTCGGCGATTTACCACATCGCCGGTCAGAACTATTACCCCGGCCAGTACGAATTCCAGTGCCTGCACGGCATGGGCGAGCCGCTCTACGAGCAGGTTGTCGGCAAAGTTGCCGAAGGCAAGCTGAACCGTCCGTGCCGTGTATACGCACCGGTCGGCACTCACGAAACCCTGCTGGCTTACTTGGTGCGTCGCTTGCTGGAAAACGGCGCGAACACCTCGTTCGTCAACCGCATCGCCGACCAGTCGATTTCGATCCAGGAACTGGTCGCCGATCCGGTGGCGCAGATCGAGCAGATGGCGACCGTGGAAGGTGGTTTCGGTCTGCCGCACCCGCGCATTCCGCTGCCGCGTGACCTGTACGGTGCCGAGCGCGCCAACTCCAGCGGCATCGACATGGCCAACGAACATCGTCTGGCCTCGCTGTCCTGCGCCTTGCTGGCAACCGCCCACAACGACTGGAAAGCCGCGCCGATGCTCGGCTGCGCGTCGAGCAACGAAACGCCGGCCGCGGTACTGAATCCGTCGGATCATCGCGATGTGGTCGGTCACGTTCAGGAAGCCACCGTCGAGGACGTCGACAACGCCATCCAATGCGCGCTCAACGCCGCGCCGATCTGGCAGGCCACGCCGCCGGCCGAACGCGCAGCGATTCTGGAACGTGCCGCTGATTTGATGGAAGGCGAGATCCAGCCGCTGATGGGCTTGCTGGCTCGCGAAGCCGGCAAGACCTACGCCAACGCCATCGCCGAAGTCCGCGAAGCGGTCGACTTCCTGCGTTATTACGCGGTGCAGGCACGCAACGATTTCAGCAACGACGCCCACCGTCCACTCGGCCCGGTGGTGTGCATCAGCCCGTGGAACTTCCCGCTGGCAATCTTCAGTGGTCAAGTCGCTGCGGCGCTGGCCGCCGGTAACCCGGTACTGGCCAAACCGGCCGAACAGACTCCGCTGGTCGCGGCTCAAGCCGTGCGCCTGCTGCTCGAAGCCGGTATTCCGGAAGGCGTGCTGCAACTGCTGCCAGGTCGCGGTGAAACCGTCGGCGCCGGCCTGGTGGGTGATGAGCGCGTCAAAGGCGTGATGTTCACCGGCTCGACCGAAGTTGCCCGTCTGCTGCAACGCAACATTGCCGGGCGTCTTGACAGCCAGGGCCGCCCGATCCCGCTGATCGCCGAAACCGGTGGCCAGAACGCGATGATCGTCGACTCTTCGGCACTCACCGAACAAGTAGTGATTGACGTCGTGTCGTCGGCCTTCGACAGCGCCGGTCAGCGTTGCTCGGCGCTGCGAGTCCTGTGCCTGCAGGAAGATTCCGCCGATCGCGTCATCGAAATGCTCAAAGGGGCCATGGCGGAAAGCCGTCTGGGCAACCCTGAGCGTCTGTCCGTGGACATCGGCCCGGTGATCGACGCCGAGGCCAAGGCTGGCATCGACAAGCACATCCAGGCCATGCGCGACAAAGGTCGCACCGTTTATCAGGTGGCGATCGCCGACAGCGAAGAAGTCAAACGCGGCACCTTCGTCATGCCGACCCTGATCGAACTGGAAAGCTTCGACGAACTGCAGCGCGAGATCTTCGGCCCAGTGCTGCACGTGGTGCGCTACAAGCGCAAAGAACTGGATCAACTGATCGGCCAGATCAACGCTTCCGGTTATGGCCTGACGCTGGGCGTGCATACGCGCATCGACGAGACCATCGCCAAGGTGATCGACAACGTCAACGCCGGTAACGTCTACGTCAACCGCAACATCGTCGGTGCCGTGGTCGGCGTACAGCCATTCGGCGGCGAAGGCCTGTCGGGTACAGGTCCGAAAGCGGGTGGCCCGCTGTACCTGTACCGTCTGCTGTCGACGCGTCCTACCGACGCCATCGAACAATCCTTCGCTCGCGGTGATGCCGTCGTGGCGCCGGACGTTCGCTTGCGCGACGCCATGAGCAAACCGCTGACCGCGCTGAAAGCCTGGGCCGAAAGCAATCAGTACGCCGACCTGAGCACTCTGTGCGTGCAGTACGCTGCGCAATCGCAGAGCGGCGTCACCCGCGTACTGGCCGGCCCGACCGGCGAGCGCAACAGCTATGCGATCCTGCCGCGTGAGCATGTGCTGTGCCTGGCGGAAGTCGAAGGCGATCTGCTGACGCAGCTGGCCGCGGTACTGGCAGTGGGCGGTTCGGCGGTGTGGCCAGAGTCCGACATCAGCAAGGCCTTGTTCGCACGCCTGCCGAAGGAGATTCAGGCGCGGATCAAACTGGTTTCCGACTGGAATAAAGACGAAGTGGTGTTCGATGCGGTTCTGCATCACGGCCACTCCGACCAGTTGCGCGGCGTCTGCCAGCAGATCGCCAAGCGTGCCGGTGCGATCGTTGGGGTTCAGGGCTTGTCCCAGGGCGAGACCAACATTGCGCTGGAGCGTCTGGTGATCGAGCGGGCGTTGAGTGTTAACACGGCTGCTGCCGGAGGCAATGCCAGTCTGATGACAATAGGTTAAGCAGCAGCGGCAAGCTATAAGCTGCAAGCTGTAAGTAGAAGCAAACTGCTCTTACTTGCAGCTTGAAGCTTGTGGCTTGTGCCGCCCCATCACCCTTATCTATCTTCCTTCCCCATTTTTATGGGCCTACCTAGACTGCGGCATACTTTCTTTAAGGTAAGCCACCATGTCCGAGACGCTGCTCAGTTCCCGCAATCTGGCTTTCGAGCTGTACGAAGTCCTCGATGCCGAGGGCCTGACCCGGCGTGAGCGCTTTGCCGAGCACAACCGTGAAACCTTCGACGCCGCCATCGGTACCGCGCGCAGCATCGCCGAGAAGTATTTCGCACCGCATAACCGCAAGGGCGACGAGAACGAGCCGCGCTATGAAGACGGCAAGGCGATTCTGATTCCCGAAGTCAAACCGGCGGTGGATGCCTTCCTTGAAGCCGGATTCCTCAACGCCGCGAGAAGTTTCGAGGCTGGCGGCATGCAGCTGCCTACCCTGCTGTCACAAGCGTGCTTCGCGCACTTCCAGTCGGCCAACGCGGCGTCGACCTCGTACCCGTTTCTGACCATGGGTGCGGCGAACCTGATCGAAAGCTTTGGCACCGAGGAGCAGAAACAGCGCTTCCTGCAGCCGATGATCGACGGACGCTTCTTCGGCACCATGGCCCTGACCGAGCCGCACGCCGGTTCGTCGCTGTCGGATATTCGTACGCGCGCCGAGCCAGCGTCCGACGGTACTTATCGCCTCAAGGGCAACAAGATCTTCATTTCCGGCGGCGACCATCCGCTGTCGGAAAACATCGTACACATGGTCCTCGCCAAGCTGCCGGACGCCCCACCGGGGGTTAAAGGCATCTCGCTGTTTATCGTGCCGAAGTTTTTGGTCAACGACGACGGCAGCCTCGGCCAGCGCAATGACGTGCTGCTGGCCGGGCTGTTTCACAAGATGGGCTGGCGGGGCACCACGTCCACAGCGTTGAACTTCGGCGATAACGGCGAGTGTGTCGGCTATCTGGTGGGCAAGCCGCATCACGGCTTGAGCTACATGTTCCAGATGATGAACGAGGCGCGTATCGGCGTCGGCATGGGCGCGGTGATGCTCGGTTACGCCGGCTATTTGTATTCGCTGGAATACGCCCGCGAACGGCCACAAGGCCGGGTGCCGGACAGCAAGGACCCGACCACCGCACCGGTGGCGATCATTCAGCACGCGGATGTCAGACGCATGCTGCTGACGCAAAAGTCCTACGTCGAAGGTGCCTTTGACCTCGGCCTCTACGCCGCGCGCCTGTTCGATGACACCACCACGCTGGAAACCGAAGCCGAGCGCAAACAGGCCCATGAGTTGCTGGATCTGCTCACGCCGATCGTCAAATCCTGGCCCTCGGAGTTCTGTCTGAAGGCCAATGAACTGGCGATTCAGATTCTCGGCGGCCACGGTTACACCCGCGAATACCCGGTTGAGCAGTATTACCGCGACAACCGTTTGAACCCGATTCACGAAGGCACTCACGGCATTCAGTCGCTCGACCTGCTCGGGCGCAAACTGGCGCAGAACGGCGGTGCAGGCTTGAAACAACTGATCCGCCTGATCGCCACGACCGCCGAACGGGCAACCGCGCATGAATCGTTGACCGCGCTGCGTGAGCCGCTGGAAAAACTCGTGGCCCGCCTGCAAACCGTGACCCTCGGTTTGCTCAGCGATCTGGCGCAGGGCAAGGTCAACAGCAGTCTGGCGAACTCGGCGCTGTACCTGAAGGTGTTCGGGCATACGGTGATTGGCTGGCGCTGGCTGGAGCAGGCGATTCGCGCCGAAGAAGGGTTGGCCAGAAGCAACGCGGCGGACGTCGACTTCTACAAAGGCAAGTTGCAGGCGGCGCGGTATTTCCTGACGTGGGAAGTGCCGGGTTGCCAGCATGAGCTGGACTTGCTCGAGGCGCGGGATGATACGTGTCTGGCGATGCAGGATGCGTGGTTCTGATCCGCAGGCGGTTTGGCGACTGAAGCCCTTCGCGAGCAGGCTCGCTCCCACAGGATCGGCGTGGTGTTCACAGGATTCGTGAACACGCCGAATCCAATGTGGGAGCGAGCCTGCTCGCGAAGGGGTCGGCACTGATGTCGCATCAACTCAACTTGAACCCACCCATCTGCCGCGCCAGATCATCGGCCAGCGTCTGCAGCATGCGGCAATCCTCCCGACACGCGCGAACCTCCCCCGCCGTCGCTCGGGCCAGATCGGAAATCCCCTGCACGTTGCGATTGATCTCTTCGGTTACCGCCGACTGTTCTTCGGTTGCCGTCGCCACCTGGTGGTTCATGTCGCTGATGCGCTCGACCTGTCCGGTAATTGCCGTCAACGACGCGCCGGTGCGCTGGCTCGACTCAACCCCGGTGCCGGTCGCTGCCTGCCCGGTGCGCATCGACGACACGGCGTTTTCCGCGCCTTGCTTGAGGCTGCCGATCATTTGTTGAATTTCGTCCGTCGAGGCCTGGGTGCGACGCGCCAGAGTGCGCACTTCATCGGCCACCACCGCAAAGCCACGGCCCATATCCCCAGCGCGCGCGGCTTCGATTGCGGCATTGAGCGCCAGCAGATTGGTTTGTTCAGACACACCACGAATCACCGCCAGCACCGAGTCGATGGACGCGACCTGCTGCGCCAGCTCACCGACCGCGCCCGCCGCCACGCCGATCTCGTCGGACATGCTTTCAATATGCCGAATCGAGCCGCCGACCACTTCCCGCGCCTGCAAAGCTTCGTCGCGGGCGGCTTGCGAGGCGAACGCGGCGTTGCCGGCGTTCTGCGCGATTTCTTGCACGGTCAGGCCCATTTCGTGGACTGCCGTGGCGACCATATCAGTCATTTCCTGCTGACGGCCGGAGCGCTCGGCGGTGTTTTCCACTACTTTCGCCACTTGGCCCACGGCCGTGCGCAGGTTCTTGCTGGTGGTCAGCACTTCGCCGATCATCGCGCGCTGACTGTCGAGGAAGCGGTTGAAGCCGCGCGCAAGGTCACCCAGTTCATCGGCGCGGCTAGAATCTAACCGCTGGGTCAAATCTCCACCACCGCTACCGATTGCTACCAGCGCCGCTGTTACCTGACGAATCGGCCGCACCAGCCCTCGCGCCAGCCAAACGATCAATGCGAGGCAGACCAACGCCACCAGCAGACCGATACCGCCGCTCATCCACATGGCTTTACGCGCTTCTGCGTAGATCTGTGACTGCGGCACTTCGGCCACCAGCGTCCAGCCGAGATCGCGCAGCGGCAGGCTGAACGCGAGGAAGTCTTCGCCGTCACGCTGGAAGCTGCTGTTGACCGCATTCTTATGGCCCAGCAGCGCTTGCGCTGCATCGGTGCCGATCTGCTCGCTCAAGGTGCGCTTGCCGCTGAACTGCGCCTCGGGATGCACTTGAATCAAACCGTCGGAACGCACGAGATAAACCTTGCCGCGCTCGCCGAAGCTGAAGTCGTGGATCAGCTCCGACAGCTCTTTCATGCTCAGCCCGAGGCCGGCGACGCCGACCACTTTGCCGGCCTGCACGACCTTCAGATCGATGAACAATGCCAGCTCACCGGTCGCGCCATCGTTATCGATATTCAGAGTGCGCGGCTGATCGCTGTCGAGAAAGGCATAGAACCAGGCATCCGCCGGCTTGTCCCGGCTGAGGGTGCGATCCAGGCCTTTTTCGGTGATGTAGTGATTGCTTTCGGTGCCGATGATCAAAGCAGTAAAAGCTTTGTGTTCGGCGCGGATGCCTTCCAGGTATTGCGCGAAGCCCGCGAGTTTGCCGCTGTCTTCGCCTGCCGCGAGCCAGTCGCGGACCATGGAATTGCTGGCGATGTCCTTGGCCGCCGTCAGCGGTTGCACGAGGATGCGTTCGATATCGTTGCGCGTCGCTTCAATGCTCGACGGCAGCGCTTGCTCGACCAAGTAGGACTGGGCGAGGCGATTGACCACCAGGGTATAAATGCCAACCACGATCAGAATGCTGAGCAACAGGGCTGCGCCCATGCCGAGAATCAGCTGCCATTGAATACTGCGTCGCCACCACTGCATGGAGCACCCCCAAAGAATAAGTGGCTGAAACACTGCAACAGCCGTGCCGATTGTATACAGCGCAATCGACAATCTATTCTTTGGTTGTGCCCAACAGCCTCAACCCTGATTGATGGTCTTGGCGATGGTGTCGACCGTGGCGCTGACTTGCTCTTGATAACGGTCGAGTTCTTCCTGGTGCTGCTTCTTCATTTCAATCTGCTGCGAGCACAAATTCATCGCCGCCAGCACCAGCAAGCGGTCTCCGATCAGGGTCGGGTATTTGCGCTTGGTGTCTTCCAGCGTGGCCTTGAGCATCATGGCCGCGTCCAGCAGGGTCTGTTCTTCCCCGGCCGGTGCCTTCATCGAATAGTCCTCCCCGAGAATCGAGATGACTTTTACCCCTGCTGTGCCGTGGTTCATGCGCTGACAGGGCCGGCGTTGACGCGATCAACCAGTGCCTGGATGCGGGCAGCGGTGGCGCCGTGTTTTTCTTCCTGCTCCATCAGGTTCAGTTGCAGGCTTTCATTTTCATCCTTGGCCTGGGCCAGTTCCGTGGACAGGGTCTGGTTGGTCTGCGCGAGGGTCTGGTTCTGTTGCACCAGGTCGCTGACGAGCTGTTCCAATTGGCTGAGGGATGCTTCCAACATTTTGATCTTCCAAGCGTTTTTCAAAGGGCGCGTACGATAAAGAAAAGTCACCACGGATGCCAGGGTTAAACCGGCGCAAGGCCTTGATTTTCCTGGCGGGGGACCGTTCCCGCGAGTTTAAAAGACTGTGATCTGCCGATCTGGTTCCTGCACTTCGTCGCCCCGCCCCCGCTGCGACAAATACGCACACCACCTCAAGACTTTAGTCGTATGACCGATAAGTCAGCCATACAGCAGCTCAACCCGCATGGATGCGGCCCTTTTCGGTATCCGTCCATGTCCCTTCGCAATATGAATATCGCCCCCCGGGCGTTCACCGGTTTCGCCCTGATCGGCGGCCTGATGTTGATCCTCGGCGTCTTCGCCTTGAATCAGATGAGCAAGATCCGCTCGGCGGGCGAAGACATCGCCAACACCAGCGTGCCGTCGATCAAGGCGCTGGATGAATTCACCCAGCTGACCCTGCGCTTGCGCGTGCTGTCGTATCGCCTGCTGATCAACCGCGAAGCGGACGTGCAGCAGAAAACCATCGAACTGTTCGACATGCGCAACCGCCAGATCACCGAGGCGCAACGTGCTTACGAGCCGCTGATTTCCAGCCCGGAAGAACGCTCGGCATACGATCAGTATGTGCAGTTGCTGGGACAATACCGCCAGCTCGAAGAGCGGATGAAAACCCTGTCGCGCAACAATCAGATCGACGCATTGCAGCAACTGCTCAACACCGACCTGTTGGCCAACTCGGAAGCGGTTAATACCGCGCTGGCACGCTTGCTGGACATCAATACCCAGCAGATCGCCGACATCGATCAGGGCGCCAAGGACCAATATTCCATGTCCTTCAATCTGGTCGTGACCCTGTTGCTGATCGCCTCCGGCCTGACAATGCTGTTCGCCTGGTTGCTGACCGTGAGCATCACCAAGCCGATCGCCAAGGCACTCGACGCGGCGGAAACCATCGCCGAAGGCAACCTGACCCAGCCGATCCAGGTCGATGGCAGCGATGAGGCCGGGCGTCTGCTCGCGGCCATGGCGAAGATGCAAGCGAAACTGCGCGACACCCTGCAGCGCATTTCCGGCTCGGCCACCCAGCTTGCCTCTGCCGCCGAAGAGCTGAACAGCGTCACCGACGAAAGCGCCCGTGGCCTGACTCAACAGAACAACGAAATCGAACAGGCGGCCACCGCGGTCAACGAGATGACCAGCGCCGTAGAAGAAGTTGCGCGCAACGCCGTCAGCACTTCGGAAGCCTCGAAGAATGCCACCACTTCGGCTGGCGACGGTCGCGATCTGGTGCAGGAAACCGTCAGCGCCATCGAACGCATGAGCGCTGATGTGCAGAGCACGGCGTCGTTGATTGGCGATCTGGCCAATGAGTCTCGCGATATCGGCAAGGTGCTCGACGTGATTCGTGGTCTGGCGGATCAGACCAACCTGCTGGCATTGAACGCGGCGATTGAAGCGGCCCGTGCCGGTGAGGCCGGACGCGGTTTTGCGGTAGTCGCCGATGAAGTTCGCGCACTGGCTCATCGCACGCAGCAGTCGACCAGCGAGATCGAGCGGATGATCGGCAGCATCCAGAGTGGCACCGAACACGCCGTCGACTCGATGCGCAACAGCACCGAGCGCGCCGAATCGACGCTGAACATCGCCCGCGGTGCCGGCATGTCGCTGGACACCATCAACAGCGCCATCGTCGAAATCAACGAGCGCAACCTGGTGATCGCCAGCGCCGCCGAAGAGCAGGCGCAAGTAGCGCGCGAGGTTGATCGCAATCTGGTCAACATTCGTGATCTGTCGGTGCAATCGGCGACCGGGGCGAATCAGACCAGCGCGGCGAGCAATGAGTTGTCGCGACTGGCGCTGGATCTGAACAACATGGTTGGGCGGTTCAGCCTTTAAGCTGATCCTTGATCGTTCCCACGCTCTGCGTGGGAACGCCTCAATGGACGCTCCGCGTCCGCGCTTGGGACGCAGAGCGTCCCGGGCTGCATTCCCACGCAGAGCGTGGGAACGATCACCGACCGCAAAAGCTTTTTGACAGCATCACATTTCAACAGGTTAGAATCGCTGGCACGCAGACTGCATGGTCAGTTTGTGCCTGTCTTTACGCTTCTGGAGTACTGCCTTTGAATGCGACGACCATCAACAGCCTGTTCTTGATCGGCGCGTTGCTGGTAGGCGCAAGTATTCTGGTCAGCTCGCTTTCTTCGCGCCTCGGCATTCCGATTCTGGTGATCATCCTCGCGGTCGGCATGGCTGCCGGGGTCGATGGCGGCGGGATCATTTTCGATAACTACCCGACGGCCTATCTGGTCGGCAACCTCGCGCTGGCGGTGATCCTCCTCGACGGCGGTTTGCGCACGCGGGTGTCGAGTTTCCGCGTGGCGTTATGGCCGGCCCTGTCGCTGGCCACCGTCGGCGTGTTGATCACCACCGGGCTCACCGGCATGGCCGCGGCGTGGTTGTTCGACCTGAACCTTATTCAGGGCCTGCTGATCGGCGCCATCGTCGGCTCGACTGACGCCGCAGCGGTGTTTTCGCTGCTCGGTGGCAAGGGCCTCAACGAACGGGTCACCGCCACGTTGGAAATCGAATCCGGCAGCAACGACCCGATGGCGGTGTTTCTCACCGTCACCCTGATCGACATGCTCGCCAGCGGCCAGACCGGCCTGCACTGGAGCCTGCTGACCCACCTGATCCGCGAATTCGGCATCGGCGGGGTGATCGGCCTCGGCGGCGGCTGGGTGATGTTGCAACTGGTCAACCGGATCAACCTGGCGACCGGTCTGTATCCGATTCTGATGATCGCCGGCGGGCTGGTGGTGTTCGCCTTGACCAACGCCCTGCACGGCAGCGGCTTCCTCGCCGTTTACCTGTGCGGTCTGGTGATTGGCAACCGGCCGGTGCGCAGCCGTCATGGCATTCTGCACATGCTCGATGGCATGGCGTGGCTGGCACAGATCGGCATGTTCCTGGTGCTGGGGCTGCTGGTCACCCCGCACGATCTGCTGCCGATCGCCGTGCCAGCGCTGGGTCTGGCGCTGTGGATGATTCTGTTTGCGCGGCCACTGTCGGTGATGGTCGGCCTGCTGCCGTTCAAGGCTTTCCATGGCCGCGAAAAAGCCTTTATTTCCTGGGTCGGCCTGCGTGGCGCGGTGCCAATCATTCTCGCGGTGTTCCCGCTGATGGCCGGGCTGCCGAATGCGCAGCTGTATTTCAATCTGGCGTTCTTCATCGTGCTGGTGTCGCTGCTGCTGCAAGGCACGAGCCTGCCGTGGGTGGCGAAACTGCTGAAAGTAACGGTACCGCCGGAGCCGGCGCCGATTTCCCGCTCGGCGCTGGAGGTGCATGTCACCAGCGAGTGGGAGCTGTTCGTCTATAAGCTCGGCGCTGAGAAATGGTGCATCGGTTCGCCCCTGCGCGAGCTGAAAATGCCCGAAGGCACACGCATCGCCGCCCTGTTTCGCGGTCAGCAACTGCTCCATCCGTCGGGTAGTACGGTGCTGGAAGTCGATGATTTGCTGTGTGTTATCGGCCATGAACACAACCTCGGCGCCCTCGGAAAACTGTTCAGTCAGGCGCCGCAGCGCGGCCTCGATCTGCGCTTTTTCGGCGACTTCGTGCTCGAAGGAGACGCCCAGCTTAAAGCGGTTGCTGCACTTTATGGCTTGCCGGCCGATGGCATCGATCCGGACATGACCCTGGGCGCCTTCATTGCGCAGAAAGTCGGCGGTGCCCCCGTCGTCGGTGACCAGGTGGAGTGGAACAACACCCACTGGACCGTGGCAGTCATGGACGGGAACAAGATCGGCAAAGTGGGCGTCAGATTCCCCGAAGGAAGTCGCCCGGGCCCCGGGCTCTTCCTCTAAACTGCGTCCACTCTCACTTGCTTGACCGGTCTCTATGCCTACCCTGCGCTCCTTTTTTGCCATGGCCCTGCTGGGCCTGAGTCTCACCGTCGGCCCGTTGTACGCCGCCGAACCACCGTCCAGCGATGCCGTGCAGGCAAGCCTCGACAAGCTGGCCGACAGCAAACTGCCGGATGCCGATAAAAAGACCTTGCAGGGCGTGCTGCAAAGTACCCTCACGCAACTGACCAATCGGCGGAATTACGAGCAGAAACTGGTCGATCTCAAGCAGCAACTGGCCAGCGCCCCCAGGCAGACCATCGAAAACACCCGCGAGCTGGCACGCCTGAAGGCCACTGCCGTGGTGCCAGTGGCGCAGCGTTTCGCCAAGGAGTCGATTCCGCAACTGGAGCAGATCCTTACCGAGCGTTCGACCCAGCAAAGCGACCTGCAAAAGGCCATTGCCGACGCCAACAGCCTGATCATCACCGCGCAGACTCGCCCCGAGCGTGCCCAGGCGGAAATCTCCGCCAGCCAGACGCGTATTCAGCAGATCAACAACATCCTCAAATCCGGCAAGGACGCGGGTAAAACCGTCAGCGCCGAACAGCGCGACCAGTTGAATGCCGAACTCGCAGCGCTCAATGCCTTAATTCCGCTGCGCCGTCAGGAACTGGCCGGCAACAGCCAGTTGCAGGATCTGGGCAACGCTCAACATGACCTGCTCTCGGAGAAGTCCGATCGCCTCGACCGCGAAATTCAGGAACTGCAAACCCTGATCAACCAGAAGCGTCTGGCGCAGTCGCAGGAAACCGTGACGCAGCAGTCGATCGAAGCGCAGAAGGCCGGTGGCAGCAGCCTGCTCGCCAGTGAAAGTACAGCCAACCTCAAACTCTCCGACTATCTGCTCAAAAGCACCGACCGCCTCAACGAAGTCACCCAGCAGAACCTGCAGACCAAACAGCAACTCGACAGCCTGACCCAAAGCGACTCGGCCCTTGATGAGCAGATCAACGTGCTCAAGGGCAGCCTGCTGCTGTCGAAGATTCTCTATAAGCAGAAACAGGCCCTGCCGCACCTCAAGGTCGATCGCGACCTGGCCGATCAGATCGCCGATATTCGCCTGTACCAGTTCGAAGTCAGCCAACAGCGCGAATTGCTCAGCAATCCGGCGACCTACGTCGACAACCTGCTGGCCACGCAACCGCCGGAACAGGTCACCCCGCAGCTGCGCAAAAGCCTGCTGGATCTGGCCAACACCCGCGCCGATCTGCTCGAACGGCTGAACCGCGAGTTGAGCGCCGTGCTCAACGAGTCGATCACCCTGCAGCTCAACCAGAAGCAATTGCTCAGCACCGCGCAGAGCCTGCGCGCGACCCTCGATGAACAGATGTTCTGGATCCCCAGCAACAAACCGCTGGACGTCGAATGGATGCGCGGCGTGCCGGAACGTCTGGAGCGTCAGGTCAACACCCTGCCGTGGGCATCGAGCCTGAGTGAGCTGGTCGACGGCCTGACCCAGCGGCCGCTGCTGTTCCTGCCGCTGGCGCTGCTGATCGGCGCGTTGCTGTGGCGGCGCAAGAATCTTTATGCGCGGCTGAACAAGGTCCATCAGGACATCGGTCACTTCAAACGCGACAGTCAGTGGCATACGCCGCAGGCGATCCTGATCAACATTCTGCTGGCGATGCCGGTGGCGCTGGGTCTGGCGCTGTGCGGGCTGGCCTTGCAAATCGACGCCCGCGGGCAGAACGCCAATATGGGCGCGGCACTGCTGCAAATGGGTCAGGCGTGGCTGGTGTTCTACACCGCCTACCGGATTCTCGCGCCGGGCGGCGTGGCTGAATTGCACTTCCGCTGGGAAAAACCGCAGGTCGAATTTCTCCAGGGCTGGATCCGTCGCCTCGGTCTGGTGGTGATGGCGCTGGTGACCATCGTGGCCGTCGCCGAACTGCAACCGGCCGCACTGGCCGATGATGTGCTTGGCATGCCGGTGGTGCTGACCTGCTACGCCCTGATGGCGTGGCTGCTCAGCCGCTTGCTGATCGCCAGCCCGACCCACGAAAACACTTCGCTGTTCCGCAAAGCTGTTGGCGTGCTGTTCACCCTGCTGCCGATCGCCCTGTTTGTCGCGGTGTGCTTCGGCTACTACTACACCGCGCTGAAACTCAGCGACCGGCTGATCAACACCCTGTACCTGCTGATGTTCTGGCTGGTGATCGAGGCCACATTCGTCCGCGGTCTGAGCGTTGCCGCACGGCGTCTGGCTTACCAACGCGCGCTGGCCAAACGACAGGCGGCGAAAGAGGCTGGCGACGGCGAAGCGGTGATCGAAGAACCGACGCTGGACATCGAAAAGGTCAACGAACAGTCCCTGCGTCTGATCCGTCTGGCCCTGCTCGGCGGCTTCATCGCCGCGCTGTACTGGGTCTGGTCGGACCTGATTTCGGTGTTCTCGTACCTCGACAACATCACCCTCTACGAATACACCAGCGGCACCGGCGCCAACATGAGCATGGTGCCGATCAGCATCGGCGACATGCTCGGCGCGCTGATCATCATCGGCATCACGTTCGCCCTGGCGCGCAACCTGCCCGGACTGCTTGAAGTGTTTGTATTGTCCAAGCTCGATCTGGCCCAGGGCAGCGCCTACGCGACCACGACCCTGTTGTCGTATGTAATTGCCGGCGTCGGCTTCGTTTCGACCCTGTCGACCCTTGGTGTGAGCTGGGACAAGTTGCAATGGCTGGTGGCGGCGCTGTCGGTCGGCCTCGGCTTCGGTATGCAGGAGATCTTCGCCAACTTCATCTCCGGCATCATGATCCTCTTCGAACGTCCGGTGCGGATCGGCGACACCATCACCATCGGCAACCTGTCAGGCACGGTGAGCAAGATCCGCATCCGCGCCACGACCATCACCGACTTCGACCGCAAGGACATCATTGTCCCGAACAAAACGTTCATCACCGGCCAGTTGATCAACTGGTCGCTGACCGACACCATCACCCGCGTCACCCTCAAACTCGGCGTGGACTACGGCTCGGACCTGGATCTGGTCAAGGAACTGCTGCTCAAGGCCGCCCGTGAAAACCCGCGCGTGCTCAAGGAACCGGAGCCGCACGTGTACTTCCTCAATTTCGGCGAAAGCACCCTTGATCACGAGTTGCGCATGCATGTGCGCGACCTCGGCGACCGCAACCCGGTGCTTGATGAGGTCAACCGCTTCATCAACCGCGAGTTCAAGAAGCAGCACATCAACATCTCGTTCCGGCAAATGGAGATTTATCTGAAAAATCTTCACGGTCAGGAATACAAGATGGTGCCGGTGGAGCCGGAGAACAAAACCATCGCGCCGGTCGTCGATGCGGAGAAACCGTTGCCGGAACCGCCGCCGAGCAAACTCGACTAACCGCTATGGTCCCAGCAGAATGCTCGGACATTCTGCTGGAGCCGGCCTGTGAAAGCCCTCGACGAACTGACTTTCGACAATCGCTTCGCCCGTCTGGGCGACGCGTTCTCCGCCCACGTACTCCCCGAGCCGATCGACAATCCAAGGCTGGTAGTGGCCAGCCCGGCCGCACTGGCCCTGCTCGATCTGGACCCGGCGACCGCCGAAACCGAGGAATTTGCCGAACTGTTTGGCGGCCACAAGCTGTGGGCCGATGCCGAACCAAGGGCGATGGTGTATTCCGGTCACCAGTTCGGCGGCTATACGCCGCAACTGGGCGACGGTCGTGGTTTGTTGCTCGGCGAGGTCTACAACAACGCCGGCGAACATTGGGACCTGCACCTCAAGGGCGCCGGGCAGACGCCGTTTTCGCGCATGGGCGATGGCCGCGCAGTATTGCGCTCTTCGATCCGCGAATTTCTCGCTTCCGAAGCGCTGTATGCGCTGAACATTCCTTCCTCGCGTGCAGCCTGCGTGATCGGCTCCGACACGCCGGTCTGGCGGGAGAAACAAGAACGCGCGGCGATGGTGCTGCGTCTGGCGCCGAGTCATATCCGCTTCGGCCACTTCGAGTATTTCTACTACACCAAGCGCCCGGAGCAGCAAAAGCAGCTCGGCGAGCACGTCCTTGCGATGCATTTCCCCGAATGCCTGGAACAACCGGAACCGTATCTGGCGATGTTCCGCGAGATCGTCGAGCGTAATGCCGAACTGATCGCCAAATGGCAGGCCTACGGCTTCTGTCACGGCGTGATGAACACCGACAACATGTCGATCCTCGGCATCACCTTCGACTTCGGCCCGTTCGCCTTTCTGGATGATTTCGACGCCAACTTCATCTGCAACCACTCCGATGATCAGGGCCGTTACTCGTTCAGCAATCAGGTGCCGGTCGGCCAGTGGAACCTCAGCGCCCTCGCCCAGGCACTGACGCCGTTCATCAGCGTCGAAGCCCTGCGCGAAACCCTCGGCTTGTACCTGCCGCTGTTCCAGGCGCATTACCTCGACCTGATGCGCCGCCGTTTCGGCTTCACTTCTGCCGAAGACGACGACCAGCAACTGCTGGAAAACCTGCTGCAACTGATGCAGAACAGCGGCGTCGATTACACGCTGTTCTTCCGCCGCCTCGGTGAAGAGTCAGCCGAACAGGCCGTCGCCCGCTTGCGTGATGACTTTGTCGACATCAAGGGTTTCGATGCCTGGGGCGAACGCTATGTGGCCCGCGTTGCTCGCGATGGCGATACCGATCAAGAGCAGCGCCGCACGCGGATGCATGCGGTCAATCCGCTGTACATCCTGCGCAACTACCTGGCGCAAAAAGCCATCGACGCCGCCGAGCAAGGCGATTACTCCGAGGTGCGTCGACTGCACGCCGTGTTGAGCAAACCTTTTGAACAGCAGGCGGGGATGGAGAGTTACGCCGAACGGCCGCCGGAGTGGGGCAAGCATCTGGAGGTCAGTTGTTCTTCCTGAGGCAGAATCAGGTAAACACGTCGATGGGCACATTGAAGCGCTCAGCCAACCAGCGAATCTGGCGCAGGTTCAGCTTGCGCTTGCCACTGAGAACTTCCGAAACGACGGATTGAGGACCGACGCCCGGCAAATCGCTTTGGGTCAGGCCGTGTTCGCGCATCATGTAACCGAGAACCTCTTCGCCACTCGCTTGGGCCATGGGGTGATGGGTGTGATCCCACTCCTCGATCCAGTCACCGATGATATCGACAAGGCTCATCAAAGGATGCGACTCATCGTCGCCCGTAATCTCTAGAAGTTCGTCGAGCACTAGCACCAAGGTATCGTAGTCATCTTCATTTTCTGGACGATGCAGCGAATGGGGGAAGACTCCCGTATTTCGATATTCAGAACCCTTTAAAGGCTCCGAGAGTGAGAGGCGGTTGATTGTTTTGACGGTCATAAAGATGGATATCCAAAAGATGACTTGTTCAAGTCCGCACAAGATTACTGATTCGATCGGATACAGATAGTCAGCCTCCGCACTGACGCACGTAGGCCATTTCCTCTAATAGAGAAGGTAATGACCTACGGACCTATCCTTGATAATGGTGACTTTGCCTCCAGATCAGTCTCATAGACTTCGCTGGAGAGCCCATCATGCCCGAACCACTCCTCATCCCATGCCCGTCCTGCAACGGCCTCAACCGCATTCCCGCCGAGCGCCTGGCTGATCAGCCCAAATGTGGGCGCTGCAAATCGGCGGTGTTGTTGAGCAAACCGTTCGAACTCAAGCAAGGCGATTACGCCAGTCAGATCAAGGGCGATCTGCCGCTGCTGGTGGATGTCTGGGCGGACTGGTGCGGGCCCTGTAAGTCGTTTGCGCCGGTGTTCGAGCAGGCGGCGGCGCAGTTGGCGGGCAAGTGTCGGTTGGCCAAGCTCGACAGCGAGGCCAATCAGCAGTTGTCGGCGCAGTTGGGGATTCGCTCGATTCCGAGCCTGATTCTGTTCAAGAACGGCAGGGAAGTGGCGCGGCAGAGTGGCGCGTTTCCGTTGCCGCAGTTGATGGCGTGGTTGCGCAGCCAAGGAATCTGACCCACCACAGATCCAATGGTAGGAGTGAGCCTGCTCGTGATGGCGTCGTGTCAGTCAACGCAAGCTTTGAATGTAACGGCCTGATCGCGAGCAGGCTCACTCCTACAGGGCATTTGCGCGGGGTTCGATGGATCAGTGGCCTTCGAGCAGGTCATGCAGCTCAACGAACTGCTGGGTCAGCTTGTGCCGTGGGTCGAGGTGGATCAGCGGCATGCTGGCCTGATGGGATTCGCGCATGCGCACCGAGCTGGACAGGTACACCGGCAGCACCGGCAAGCCTTCGGCGATCAGTTCATCGAGGATCTGCTGCGGCAGGCTGGCCCTTGCCTGGAACTGATTGACCACGATGCCTTCGACTTCCAGGCCTTCGTTGTGGTCATCCTTGAGCTCTTCGATTTCGGCGATCAGTCCGTACAGGGCCTGACGGGAAAAACTGTCGCAGTCGAAAGGGATCAATACACGATCGGCGGCGATCAGCGCTGAAACCGCGTAAAAATTCAGCGCTGGCGGCGTATCGAGGTAGATTCGGTCGTAGTCTTCGGCCAGTTCATCGAGCAATTTACGCAGCTTGTTGATCTTGTGTTTGGCTTCGAGCTTGGGCTGCAAGTCGGCCAGTTCGGCGGTGGCGGTGATGATATGGAGGTTGTCGAACGGGGTTTCGTAGATGTCGGCCTGGTTCTTCTTTGAAAACGGCCCGGAGGACAGGGTCTGTTTGAAGAAATCGGCGATGCCCATCGGAATGTCATCGCCAGTCAGCCCGGTCAGGTATTGAGTGGAGTTGGCCTGGGCATCGAGGTCGACCAACAGTGTGCGATAACCCTCGCTGGCGCTGACCGCCGCCAGATTGCAGGCAATGCTCGACTTGCCTACGCCACCTTTCTGATTGAACACCACGCGCCGCATGACAAAACCTCCGTGTATCAAAGAATGACCGAGTGTAGATGCGCGCGACCTCGCTTCGCTACCTTCACGGACGCGGACTACAACCTCAGGGGCAAAAATCTGCGATCAGAAAGCGTGATAACCACCACCGATCGCCGAGAAGGCCGACAGACACGCCGCTGAGAATCTGGATAATGGCCATGTGACAGTCACCCCGGCGAACCGCTCGGTACATTTCGTTGAGCAAAATGTAACCAGCATTTGCTACACACCCGTCGCACCGGGATAATGCGCGCCACCCGGCGCCGAGCGCCATGTCAGGCCTGCCGCGGCCTGGGCGATTCAACGCGTCAATAATTGCCCGCAGGGGCGGGATGAATGTCCGTGATCAACTTCAACATCGCCCAATGGCGCGCGTGGGCCCCCGGGCTCGACAGCGTGGACGCCTGGCAGGCCTGGAGCCGCCAACCGGTCGTGCTTCAGAGCAGTGATGCCGCGCCCGATGTGTCGTTTTTGCCGGCCATGCAGCGCCGTCGCCTGAGCCGTCTGGCGCGGATGGCCTTCAGCGTGGGCTGGCCGCTGGCCGACGGACGGGACGACCTGCCGCTGGTGTTTGTCTCGCGTCACGGCGAAACCCCGCGCACCTACGACATCCTTTGCGATCTGGCCAACGAACAACCGCTGTCGCCCACCCAGTTCAGCCTTTCGGTGCACAACGCGATTATCGGGCTGTGGTCGATCATGCGCGGCGAAACCAGTGAAATGACCGCCCTCGCCGCCGCGGGCGACGGTCTCGAACATGGCATGCTCGAGGCTGCGGCCCTGCTGGCTGAAGGCGCTCCGGCGGTGCTGCTGGTGATTACCGAGGAACAGCCACCGGCGGCCTATTCGGCATGGGTCGATGACGTGCCATTCCCTTATGCGCTCGGGCTTCTGCTCACGCCGGGCACCGACTGGCGGCTGACCTTGAACAGCACCCCGCAAACACGGTCCAAGGCGCACTGGCCACACGCGCTGAATCTGCTGCGTACCCTGCTCGGCCAGCAACCCCATTGCCAACATGCGTGGAAAAATCGTGTATGGACCTGGCAACGCAACCGGTGACCGAGAAAAACCGCGACGCCTATTACTGGCGCTTGCTGGCCACTGCCGCAAGCTTCGCCCTGTTCGGGCTGGGCGGCCTGTGCCTGCGCCTGCTGGTATTTCCGTTGCTCAACTGCCTGCCCGGCGACGCGCTTGCGCACAGGCAACGCGCGCGCAAAACCGTCAGCCGGTTGTTCTGGTTTTTCGTGCGTTTCATGGCCCGCACCGGTGTGCTGACCTACGACATTGAGGGCGCAGAGCGCCTCGGTCGACCGGGGCAGATGATCATCGCCAATCACCCGTCGCTGATCGACGTGGTGTTCCTGATCGGCCTGGTGCGCCAGGCCAATTGCGTGGTGAAGCAAAGCCTGTGGGAAAACCCCTTCACCCGCGGCCCGCTGCGCAGCACCCAATACATCAGCAATGACGGCAGCATGGACATGCTCGACGCCGCGGCCCAATCCCTGCAAGACGGCCAGACCCTGATCATCTTTCCCGAGGGCACTCGGACCCAGCCGGGACAGGCGCCGGCCTTTCATCGGGGGGCCGCTGCGATTGCCTTGCGCGGTGCGAAAATACTCACGCCGGTCATCATCAAGGTCAGCCCGACCACCCTGACCAAAGCCGAACCCTGGTACCGCATTCCCAAGCGCCGCGTGCACTTCAGTTTTCGCGTGGGCGCCGATATAGACCCACAGACCTTCGCCGCGCAGGGGCCCGCACCGCAGGCCTCGCGCAAGCTCAACGATCATTTGCATGACTATTTCATTAAGGAGCTCGCCGAAGATGAGCGAATTGAACAACCCTGACCTGCTGCGTGACATCAAACAGCTGATCATCGACGCCCTCGGTCTCGAAGACATCGGCCCCGACGACATCGGTGACGAGCAGACCCTGTTTGGCGAAGGCCTGGGTCTGGACTCGGTCGATGCGCTGGAACTGGGTCTGGCCATCCAGAAAAAATATGGCATCAAGATCGACGCCGATGCCAAAGACACTCGTAACCATTTCACCAACGTGGCGAGCCTTGCGGCTTTCGTCACGGCCAAAGCAGCTTGAGACCGGACCATGCAAACTCGTGACGATATTTTCAACACCCTGCGCGATGCCCTGGTCGAGCTGTTCGAACTCGATCCGGCCCGCGTAAGCATGGACGCCAACCTGTATCAGGATCTGGAGATCGACAGCATCGACGCGGTCGATCTGATCGATCACATCAAACGCCAGACCGGCAAAAAAATCGCCGCCGAAGAATTCAAATCGGTGCGCACCGTCGGTGATGTGGTCGAGGCGGTCTACCGTCTGGTTCAACCGGCCGCATGAGCCGATTGATCGGCCTCGGCCTGCTGCTGGCCGGCCTGTTGTACCCGTTTGCGGTGTATTTCGGCATGGAGCACTTCGCGCCGTGGCAGTTCGGCCTGCTGTTGGGCAGTCTGTGGCTGGCGCGGGTGCTGAGCGGCGAGCGCAAACCCGGCAGCGTCTGGATGGCAAGCGTAGCGATTGCCTTCTGCGTGCTGCTGGCGCTGTTCGACAGCCCGCAATTGCTGCGCTGGTACCCGGTGCTGATCAGCGGCTTCATGCTGGTGCTGTTCGCCTCGAGCCTGACGTTCGGCATGCCGATGGTCGAGCGGCTGGCGCGCTTGCGTGAGCCGGATCTGCCGCCCGAGGCGATTCGCTACACGCGCCAGGTCACCCTGGCCTGGAGTGTGTTTTTCTTCTGCAACGGTTTGTGCGCCGCCCTCCTGACCCTGTGGGCGCCGCTGGATTGGTGGATGTTGTACACCGGCCTGATCTCCTATGGATTGATCGGCCTGATGTTTGCCATTGAATGGCTGATACGACAACGGGTAAGAGGCCGTACATGAACTGGATAAAACTTGAGCACCTGCTGCTCAAGGCCCAACCGCTGCGGGCCGTCAGCCACGCACCGGCACTTGATCATGCCGCGCTGTGCGAGCAGGCGCTGAGTGTCGCCGCCGCGCTGCAGGCACGAGGCGTGCACCATCTGGCCGTGCACCTGGAAGATGCCGCCGAACTGGCCATCGCGCTGCTGGGGGCATGGCGTGCTGGCGTCAGCGTGCTGTTGCCTGCGGATCTGCAAGGGCAGACGCGCCAGCGCTGGACGGGCGACGTCGACCTATGGCTGACCGATCAGCCTGGCGATACCCGACTCGATGAACTTCAGCAGCCACCCTTGCCGGGCGCGGCGCTGGATCTCGATCAATGCCGACTGAGCCTGTGCACCTCAGGCTCCAGCGGCGAACCCAAGCGCATCGACAAAACGCTGCGCCAACTGGCCAATGAAGTCCAGGCACTGGAACAGTTGTGGGGCGCGGATCTGGGAGAAGCGTGCATCATCGGTAGCGTCGCCACCCAGCACATCTACGGCCTGCTGTTTCGCGTGCTGTGGCCGCTGTGCGCCGGGCGCCCGTTCGCGCGCAAGCAACTGGCATTCCCCGAAGACGTGCAGCGCGCCAGCCGCGAACACCCGGCCTTCGCCTGGGTCGCCAGCCCGGCACTGCTCAAGCGCATGGGCGACAACCTCGACTGGCCGGCGCTGAGCGCGGTGCGCCGGGTGTTTTCCTCCGGTGGCGCGCTGCCTCATGAGGCCGCGCAAAGCCTGTATCAGCGCTTGCAGCAATGGCCGACGGAAATTCTCGGCAGCTCGGAAACCGGCGGAATCGCCTGGCGTCAGGGCCAGGCACTGTGGCAACCGTTCACCGCCGTCGAACTGAGCCAGGACAGCGACGGCGCACTGCTGATCGCCTCACCCTACTTGCCGGCCGGGCACATCGAACACACCGCCGATGCCGCACGCATCGCGTCCGATGGGCGTTTCGAACTGCTCGGGCGCCTCGACCGGATCGTCAAGCTCGAAGAAAAACGCATCTCCTTGCCCATGCTCGAACAGGCCCTGGTTACCCACGAGTGGGTCGCCGAAGCGCGTCTGGGTGTGGTTCAGGAAAATCGTGCCTCACTGGGAGCGCTTCTGGTGCTCAGCGACGCCGGTCTGTTTGCACTGCGCGAACACGGTCGCCGCAGCCTGACCGAGTCGCTGCGCGAACACCTCAAGGCGCATTGTGAAGCGTTGGCCCTGCCCCGGCGCTGGCGGCTGCTGCGGCAACTACCGCTCAACAGCCAGGGCAAACTGCCCCAGGCCGAAGTCGACGCCTTGTTGATTGCGCCGCGCCCGAAAGCGCCTGAAGTGCTGGAACAGATCGAAACGAACGGTGAGTGGAGTCTGCAACTCAGCGTGCCGCCGGACCTGGCCTACTTCAGCGGACACTTTCCCAAAGCGCCGGTTTTGCCCGGTGTGGTGCAGGTGGAGTGGGCGCTGAATCTCGGCCGTCAATTACTGAAACTCGACGGTGCATTCGCCGGCATGGAAGTGCTGAAATTCCAGCAACTGGTGCGCCCGGGTGATGAAATTCAACTGCACCTGCGTTTCGATGCCGAGCGGCGCAAATTGTATTTTGCTTATCGCAATGACACGGCGACGTGTTCCAGTGGGCGGATCTTGCTGGGGGCTGAATATGGTTGATCTCGGTGAGTGCTGCGCACTCAATCGCGAGCAGGCTCGCTCCCACAGAGGTCGCGGTGTGCCAAAGGAGAACCGGCATGCATAAGCCTTGCGCCGTGATTCCGGTGTACAACCACGAAACCGCAGTCGGCAGCGTGGTCGACGCCCTCCTCGCCCAGGGCCTGCCGTGCATTCTGGTCGACGATGCCAGCGCACCGTCCTGCGCGCGTGTACTCGATGGCCTGGCCCAGCGTGAAGACGTGTTTCTGGTGCGCCTTACCGCCAATCAGGGCAAGGGCGGCGCGGTGATGACCGGGTTACGCGAAGCCTCACGGCTGGGTTTCAGCCATGCCCTGCAGGTCGATGCCGACGGTCAGCACGATTTGCACGATGTCGCCCGGTTCGTCGCCGAGTCCCGTGCACATCCCGTGGCGATGATCTGCGGTTATCCGCTGTTCGATGAAAGCGTGCCCAAGGGCCGTTTGTACGCGCGCTACCTGACCCACGTCATGGTGTGGATCAACACGCTGTCGCTGCAGATTCGCGATTCGATGTGCGGCTTTCGCGTGTATCCGCTGGCGCCGACGCTGGCGGTGATCGACTCGGCGAAAGTCGGCAAGCGCATGGATTTCGATTCCGACATCCTCGTGCGCCTGGCGTGGCGCAACCAGCCGATGCGCTGGTTGCAAACCAGCGTGCATTACCCGCTGGACGGGGTGTCGCACTTTCGCCTGTTCCATGACAACGCGCTGATTTCCAGCATGCATACGCGGCTGTTCTTCGGCATGTTGCTGCGCTTGCCGGTGATCCTCTGGCGCCGGTGCAAACCATGAGCGAAGAAACCGACAACAAGCATTGGGCCGACCGCGAAGAGCGCGGCAGCTTCCTGCTGATGAAATTCACCGCAGTGGCCGCCAAGGTCCTTGGTCGCCGTCTGCTCAGCCCGTTGCTGTACGGCATCGTGCTGTATTTTTTCCTGTTCGGCCGCATCGCCCGGCGCAGCGCCTGGCAGTACCAGCAGCGCTTGGCCGATTGGAGCCAGCGCGACGATCTGCGCCCGAGCCACTGGCGCGTCTTCAGCCAGTTCATGACCTTCGCCGATTCGCTGCTCGACAAGCTCGACGTGTGGAACGGCAAGCTGCGCATCGAGCAGATCGAAATCATCGACCCGGCGTTGTTGCGCAAGCAGTTGCGCGGCACTCGTGGTCAGCTGTTGGTCGGCGCGCACCTGGGCAACCTCGAGGTGTGTCGCGCGCTGGCGGAAATCGGCGAAAAAGTCACCATGAACGTGCTGGTGCACACCAAGCACGCCGAGCAGTTCAATCGCTTGCTCGGCGAGGCCGGGGCAACCAATCTGCGCCTGATTCAGGTCAGCGAACTCGACCCGGTGATCATGCTGCAGCTGCACGAACGGCTGGAGCGGGGCGAGTGGCTGGCGATTGCCGGCGATCGCGTGCCGCTGCACGGCGGGCGCAGCGTCACCGTCGACTTTCTCGGCCACCCGGCGCCATTTCCGCAAGGGCCGTGGTTGCTGGCCGGCCTGTTGAAATGCCCGGTCAATCTTTTGATGTGCCTGAAACAACCCGACGGCCACTATCGCCTGACCCTCGAACCGTTCGCCGACGCCGTGGTGTGGACGCGCCGCGAGCGCGAGCAGGTCATTCATCAGTGGGCCAGTCTTTATGCGCAGCGCCTGAGTCACTATTGCCTCGAAGCCCCGCAGCAATGGTTCAACTTCTACCCTTTCTGGAAAACCGATGACCACGCCAATCCCTGAGCCGGTAACCTTCGGCGAACGCCCCTTGCGCATCGAAGACGTGCTGGCCCTGGCCAACCGTCAGGTGCCCGTGCAATTGCAGAACGATGCCGATTACCGCGAGCGCATCGCCAAAGGCGCGCGGTTTCTCGATTCGCTGCTGGACAAGGAAGGCGTGATCTACGGCGTGACCACCGGTTATGGCGACTCCTGCGTGGTGGCGGTACCGCTGCATCACGTCGAAGCATTGCCGCGTCACCTCTACACCTTCCACGGCTGCGGCCTCGGTAAACTGCTCGACGCGCAATCCACCCGCGCGGTGCTGGCGGCGCGTTTGCAGTCGCTGTGCCACGGCGTGTCCGGCGTGCGGGTCGAATTGCTGGAGCGTCTGCAGGCGTTTCTCGAACACGACATCCTGCCGCTGATTCCTGAAGAAGGTTCGGTCGGCGCCAGCGGTGATCTGACGCCGTTGTCGTATGTCGCCGCCACCCTGTCCGGCGAGCGCGAAGTGCTCTTGCGTGGCGAGCGCCGCCAGGCCGCCGATGTGCACCGCGAACTCGGCTGGACGCCGTTGGTGTTGCGCCCGAAAGAAGCGCTGGCACTGATGAACGGCACCGCAGTGATGACCGGCCTCGCCTGCCTCGCCTTCGCCCGCGCCGACTACCTGCTGCAACTGGCCACGCGCATTACCGCGCTCAACGTCGTTGCGCTGCAAGGCAATCCCGAGCATTTCGATGAGCGGCTGTTCGCGGCCAAACCGCATCCAGGGCAAATGCAGGTAGCCGCATGGTTGCGCAGGGATCTGGCGATCGACGCGCCGACCGCGCCGTTGCATCGCCTGCAGGATCGTTACTCGCTGCGCTGCGCCCCGCATGTGCTCGGCGTGCTGGCCGACAGCCTGAACTGGCTGCGCTCGTTCATCGAAACCGAACTTAACAGCGCCAACGACAACCCGATCATCGACGCCGAAGCCGAGCGCGTGCTGCACGGCGGGCACTTCTACGGCGGGCACATCGCTTTCGCCATGGACAGCCTGAAGAATCTGGTGGCCAACGTTGCCGATCTGCTCGACCGGCAACTCGCCTTGCTGGTCGACGAGCGTTACAACCACGGCTTGCCGAGCAACCTTTCCGGCGCTCCAGCGGATCGGGCGATGATCAATCACGGCTTCAAGGCTGTGCAGATCGGCACCAGCGCGTGGACCGCCGAGGCGCTGAAAAACACCATGCCGGCCAGCGTGTTTTCGCGCTCCACCGAGTGCCACAACCAGGACAAGGTGAGCATGGGCACCATCGCTGCCCGCGATGCGATCCGCGTGCTCGAGCTGACCGAACAGGTCGCCGCCGCCACCTTGCTGGCCGCCAACCAAGGCGTGTGGTTGCGCGCACAAGCTGACGATGCGCGGCCGCTGCCGCCGGCGCTGGCCGCCATGCATGAGGAACTGAGCAAAGACTTCCCGCCGGTCATCGAAGACCGCGCGCTGGAAGGCGAGCTGCGCCTGTGCCTGCAACGCATTGCCGCGCAACACTGGAGGCTGCATGCGTAGCGCCGGAGTGCTGCACGCCGACACGGAAATCCTCGTGCCGTTCTTCGACGTCGACACCATGCACGTGGTCTGGCACGGGCATTACGTCAAATACCTGGAAGTCGCACGCTGTGCGCTGCTGGACAAGATCGGCCACAACTACACGGCCATGGTCGAGTCCGGTTACGCCTGGCCGGTGATCGACCTGCAACTGCGCTACGTGCGCGGCGCGGTGTTCGGCCAGCGGCTGAATGTGCGCGCCAGTCTGGTCGAGTGGGAAAACCGTCTGAAGATCCATTACCTGATCACTGACCTGCAAACCGGTGAGCGCCTGACCCGCGCCAGCTCGGTGCAGGTCGCCGTCGAAGTCAGCCGCCGCGAGATGCAGCTGGTCTCGCCGAAAGTCTTTACCGACGCCGTAGAAAGGATGCTGCGATGAACGTACTCGTCAAAAGCCTCAGCGCCTTGGCGCTGCTGCTCATCTCGTCACTGGCCCAGGCCTTCGACCTGCAGCAACTGAGCGCACAACTGGCGAAGCCGGAGGTCATCCACGGCCAGTTCGTCCAGGAAAAACACTTGCGCGCCCTGCCGCAGCCGTTGATCAGCAAGGGCAGCTTCGTCCTGGCAAAAAATCACGGTTTGCTGTGGCTGTTGAAAACCCCGTTGCAGCAGGACTACCGCATCAGCGCCAAAGGCATCGCCCGGCGTGACGGTGCGGGCTGGCAACTGTTGCCGAACAAGAGCGCCGGCGCCGAGCAGAACCGTTTGTTCCTTGCCGTACTGCAAGGCGACAGCAGCGGCCTGCAACGGGATTTCGAACTGGCGCTCACAGGCGATGCGCAGCAGTGGCAACTGACCCTGACCCCGCGCTCGTTGCTGCTCAAGCAAGTGTTCAAGCAGATCAACATCGACGGCGGCGCGCTGATGCAGACCATCGAGCTGCTGGAAACCCAGGGCGACATTACCGTGCTGCGCATGCAGAACAGCACGGCCGAACAGCCTTTGAGCGACGCGGAGCAACATGACTTTGCCGAGTGAACGCAGGCTGCCGTGGCTGTTTCTGATCCTGCTGCTGGCGGTTGTTGCGCTGGCCGGCTGGCAGTGGCGCGCCGGGCCACCATTGTCGGCGAACCTCATGGAACTGGTGCCTGGCACCCAGCCTGACGCCCTCGAACAGCGCGCCGAACAACGCATGCAGGAACCGCTCAACCGCGAGATGCTGGTGCTGGTCGGGCACGCCGATCGCCAGCAGGCGGTGACCATGGCGCAGACGCTCGGCGAGCAATGGCAGGCCAGCGGCTTGTTCGAGAAGGTGCAGTGGAACCTGCAAGCCGATCTGCCGGCCCTGCGCGCACAACTGCTGCAAGGGCGGCTGGCGATGCTTTCGGCCGATGATCGACAACTGCTGATCGAACATCCCGACGCGTTCATTCAGCAACGGGTTCAGGCGCTGTTCGACCCGTTCAGCGGCTTCAGCCTGGTATCGAGCCAGGAGGATTGGCTGGGCCTGACCGGGCGCATCCAGAACAGCCAGCCGCAACACGGCGCGGTGCAACTGGACATCGGCAGCGGCGCGTTGATCGCCGACGCCGACGGCAAAAGCTGGGTCCTGCTGCGGGCGCGCACCCGCGGCAACGCCTTCGACATGAACCTGCCACTGCAAGTCGCCGATCTGCTCGCGCAGAGTCGCGCGCAAGCGGCGCAATCCGACGTACAACTGCTGGCCGCCAGCGGCTTGCTGTATGCCGCCAACGGCCAGCAACAGGCGACTCGGGAAATGACCTGGGTCGGTGGCGGTGCCACGGTCGGCATCCTCTTGCTGCTGTTGCTCGCGTTCCGCCGCTGGCGGGTGTTGCTGGCGTTCGTCCCGGTGCTGGTCGGCATGCTGTTCGGCGCGGTCGCGTGTGTCGCGCTGTTCGGCCACATGCACGTAATGACCCTGGTGCTCGGTTCCAGCCTGATCGGCGTGGCGGTGGATTATCCGCTGCACTATTTATCGAAAAGCTGGAGCCTGAAGCCGTGGCGCAGTTGGCCGGCGCTACGTTTGACGCTTTCCGGGCTGACGCTGAGTCTGGTCACCAGCGCTATCGGCTATCTGGCGCTGGCGTGGACGCCGTTCCCGGCGCTGACGCAGATTGCCGTGTTCTCCGCGGCCGGATTGTTCGGCGCCTATTTATCCGCGGTGTGCCTGCTGCCGGCGCTGCTGAACAACCTCGAACTGCGCCCGGCACAATGGCCGCTGCAACTGGCCGAACGCTTGGTCACGCTGCGCGAAAGACTCCTCGCACGCGTGCGCACGCCGGTGCTGCTGGCGCTGCTGATTGCGTTCTGCGCCGGCGGCCTGATGCAGCTGCAAAGCAAGAACGACATCCGCCAGTGGGTCGGCGCACCGCAACAGCTCACCGATGAAGCGCAGACCATTGCGCGCATCACCGGTTATCAGCCGACCAGCCAGTTTTTCCTCGTTCGTGCCGCCAATCAGGAACAACTGCTCGAGCGTCAGGCGGCGCTCAGCGAGCGTCTGCAGCAACTGGTCAATCTCGACAAGCTGCAAGGCTATCTGGCCCTCGATCAACTGGTCAGCCCGCCCACTCAGCAAGAGCGGGTGCGCGCCGCGCTGAATCAGCTGCCGCAGCACTGGCAGCCACTGCTCGACCTGGGCGTACCGCTGGCGGCGCTGCAAGCCGAGCTGCAGCAGTTGCAGAGCGTACCTGCCGAGGACATTGACGCCGCGCTGGCCGGTCCGCTCGGCGAGCCGTACCGCACGCTGTGGCTCGGCCCCACCGACGATGGCGTCGCGGCGATCACCAGCCTGCAAGGCCTGAACAACCCGGCGCTGCTGCGGGTGCAGGCGCTGGACTTGCCGGGCGTGCGCTTGGTCGACCGTCTCGGCGAATTGAATGAAGTCTTCGCCGCCACGCAGATCAGCGCTGCCGAACTCAAGCTCGCCTCCTGCGTGCTGATCGTGCTGGTGCTGATGTTGCCGTTCGGCCTCGGTGGCGCGCTGCGCATCGTCGCCCTGCCACTGCTGGCGGCGCTGTGCAGCCTGGCCAGCCTCGGCTGGCTCGGTCAGCCGCTGACGCTGTTCAGTCTGTTCGGCCTGCTGCTGGTGACGGCGATCAGCGTCGATTACGCGATTCTCATGCGTGAACAGGTCGGCGGCGCGGCGGTGAGTTTGCTCGGCACTTTGCTGGCCGCCGTGACAACCTGGCTGTCGTTCGGTCTGCTGGCGGTGTCCAGCACGCCAGCGGTGAGCAACTTCGGTCTGTCGGTGAGCCTCGGTCTGGCGTTCAGCTTCATGCTCGCGCCGTGGGCCGGACGCCATACGCACAGCGCCACTGCCACGGAGCCGCACGCATGATGGTCGCGGCTTTCTGGCTGTTGGCTTTGGCATTGTTCGCCGTGGCGACCCGCGTTGGCCGCCACTTCGGCCTGATCCCGATTGTCAGTCAGTTGCTGTTGGCCAGTGTCGGCCTGCCGCTGTTGATGTATGTCTGGATCGAACCGGGCTGGCAGCTCAGCGGCGCGCAACTGATCGCACCAGAGTGGCTGAAAAGTTTGTACAGCCTGAGTTTAGCCCTGCTGCTGGGGCACATTCTCAGCGATGTCATCGATCTGAAACTGGATCGGCAAAGCGTAAAGATCGCTCTTCCGAGTTTCGCCGTGCCTTTCGCAGCGGGTCTGGCGGCGGCTTGTTGGCTGCTGCCCGCGCAACCGTGGCTGAGTTCGCTGGCGATCGGGCTGGTGTTCGCGATTACCGCGATCCCGGTGCTGTATCTCTACCTGCGCCATATCGATTACCCGCCCGCCGCCACCCGCCGTTTGGTACAGACCGCCATCCTTATCGACCTGACCTGCTGGACGCTGTTCGGCCTCGCTCAGGGCAGTCTGCACCTGAGCAGTCTGTTGCTGCCGCTGGCCCTGGCTGGCGTGCCGTTGCTGCTGCGCCTGTGCGGTGTGCGTCGGCCGCTGACGTTCAGCCTCGGCTTCTTTGCGCTGCTGGTGATGGCCGAGCATTACAAACTCAACGCACTGATTCTCGGCATCGGTTATCTGCTGTGCATGGCCGCCCTGAAAGTGCCGTTGGTGCTGCCCTTGCCGGCGCGGTGGATGAACCGTTTGCAAACGTGGCTGGCGATTCCGTTGATCCTCACCTTCGGCATCGTCCAGATCGATGTGCACAGCGCGTTCGCCAGCCTCGACGCGTTGCAATGGGCGGCGCTGCTGCTGTTGCCGATTGCCAGTAAACTGCTCGGCAACTGGCTCGGCCTCGGCTGGGCCGGGGCTTCGTTCGCAGGGGCTAGCCGCTGGCGCGAAAGCGTGCTGCTGAACATCCGTGGCTTGAGTGAAATCGTCTTTCTCAATCTGCTGTTGCAGCAGCAACTGATCAGCCCGGCGCTGTACTTTGCCTTGATGCTGATGGGGCTGATCGCAACGTTGCTCCCGGCGCTGATCGGTCTGCACCGCGCACCGCTGAATCTCAACTCTCATTTGTCCCGGAGCTCCCGTGCCAATCGCTGAACTGCAATCGCGTCAGGTGGTGATCATCGGTGCCGGCCCGTCCGGTGCCATCGCCGCCGCCCTGCTCAAGCGCAAGGGCCATGATGTGCTGGTGATCGAACGCCAGCATTTCCCGCGTTTCTCCATTGGTGAAAGCCTGCTCAGCCATTGCCTGGATTTCGTCGAAGAGGCCGGCATGCTTGAGGCGGTGAATGCCGCCGGTTTCCAGCGCAAGACCGGCGCCGCCTTCGCCTGGGGCGAGCGCTACAGCGCCTTCGATTTCAGCGACACCTTCACCGATGGCAAGCCGACCACCTTTCAGGTACAACGCGCAGATTTCGACAAACTGCTGGCCGATCAAGCGGCCCTGCAAGGTGCCGAGATCCGCTACGGCGATGCCATTGTCAGCGTCGATTTCGAGCGGACGCGACCACAGCTTGATGTACGTCGCGAGGACGGCAGCGAGTACCGCGTCGAAGCCGATTTCGTGCTCGATGCCAGCGGCTACGGGCGGGTGTTGTCGCGCTTGCTCGATCTGGAGGCACCGTCGAATTTCCCCGTGCGTCAGGCCGTGTTCACGCATGTCGAAGATCACATCGACAACCCGGCCTTCGACCGCGAGAAAATTCTCGTCACCACCCATCCTGAACACCGCGACGTATGGTTCTGGACGATTCCGTTCAGCAATGGCCGCTGTTCGGTGGGCGTAGTGGCGGCAGCTGAGCACTTCAAAGGTCGCGATGCGGATCTGGATGCCTGCCTGCGCGGTTTCATCAGGGAAACGCCGAGTCTGGCCGGCGTACTGAACAACGCCGTGTGGGATACCCCGGCGCGCACCCTCGGCGGCTATGCGGCGAATGTGAAAACCCTGCACGGGCCGGGTTTTGCCTTGCTTGGCAATGCCGCGGAGTTTCTCGACCCGGTGTTTTCCTCCGGCGTGACCATCGCCATGCGCTCAGCGAGCATGGCCGCTGCGGTGCTGCACCGTCAGTTGCAAGGTGAAGCGGTCGATTGGCAAAGCGAGTTTGCCGAGCCGCTCAAGCGCGGCGTCGACACCTTCCGCTGCTACGTCGAGGGCTGGTACGCCGGCACCTTTCAGGACGTGATTTTTTATGAAAACGGTCAGGCGGATATCCGCCGGATGATCTGCTCGATTCTCGCCGGTTACGCCTGGGACGAACGCAACCCGTTCGTCAGCGAAGCGCGCCGACGCCTGAACATGATTTCCGAACTCTGTGCGAAGGACGCCCCATGAACCACTTGAGCGACAGCTACGTCGAAGAAACCCGCTTCGGTTTCTGGTTCCTGCGCAGCCACACCTGGCAGCACCATGTACTGCGCGTGGCGATCAATGATCTGCGGGGGTTGTTCACCGAGGCGCTGCCGCAAAAACCGGTGCTGCTCGACGCCGGATGCGGCCAGGGCAAGTCGTTCGCTAATCTGCGCCAGACCTTCTCCCCGCAGCGCCTGATCGGTATCGACGCCGATCGGCACAGCCTCGAATTGAGTGCTGCTGAAGCAGCACGTCTGGATTTGGACGTCGACTTGATCGGTAGCGACTGTGCGAAGCTCAATGTGCCGGACGCCAGTGTCGACCTGCTGTTCTGCCATCAGACGTTCCATCACCTGGTCGAGCAGGAAAAAGCCCTCGCCGAGTTCTATCGCGTACTGAAACCGGGCGGCTATCTGCTGTTCGCCGAGTCCACCGAGGCATACATTGATACCTGGGTGATCCGCTGGCTGTTCCGTCATCCGATGCATGTGCAGAAGAGCGCGGCGCAGTATCTGCAGATGATTCGCGAGCAGGGTTTCGAGTTTGCCGAGCGCAATGTGTCCTACCCGTACCTGTGGTGGAGCCGGTCGAAGGACTTCGGCTTGCTGGAGCGCTTCGGGTTGCGCAAGCCCAAGCCGTTCGGGCAGCGGGAAGAGACGTTGGTCAATGTTGTCGCGCGCAAGCCGCTTACAGGTGCTCTCTGATGCAACCCGATCGATCTGCATACCGGCAACCCTGTGGGAGCGAGCCTGCTCGCGAAAGCGGTGTATCAGTCAGCATAAACAGTGCCTGTGAAAGCGCATTCGCGAGCAGGCTCGCTCCCACAGGGGTTTTGGTGTGGCTGGTGATGGTGTGCTGTTCCCTGTTGTTGAGCGCTTGCGCCAGCCAGGCGCCGCTGCCCGCGGCCAACCCGACCTTGCCCCTGCCCCTGCAGCTGCATATCGAGCGCCAGCAGGCCGGGCAGCGTCAGGATTGGCTATTGGTGATCCAGCGCGAGGGGCCCGGCATCCGCTGGTCGATGATGGATCCGCTGGGCATCCCCCAGGCCCGCCAGCAATTGATCGATGGTCAGTGGCAGGCCGATGGTCTGCTGCCGCCGAACCCCGAGGCGCGGGAATTGTTTGCCGCTCTGCTGTTCGCCCTGACCCCGTCCGGCGAGCTGCTGCGCAACTACCCCGCCGCGCAGCAAAAGGACCAGCAACGCTCCCTGCCAGCGCGCTGGACCATTGACTATGCACAACCGTTGAGCTTCGAATTGAACCTGCCGCAAGGCCCGCACTATCGCGTTTCCCCGCTCGGTGATTCCACGCCATGACCGCTTACCTGAATGCTCTGGGCGTGATCTGCGCGCTGGGCCGTGACAAACGCGAAGTTGCCCGCAAGCTGTTTGCCGGCGATTGCTCGGGCATGTGCCGCGAATCCGTCTGGGTCCCACAGCGCGAACTGCCGGTGGCCGCCGTGCCCGGTGAGCTGGCGCCGATCCCGGCAGAACTGGCCGAGCACAGCACGCGCAACAATCAATTGCTGCTCGAAGCCGCGCTGCAAATCCGCGATGACATCGAGCAGGCGATCCAGACCTATGGCCGCGAGCGCATCGGCGTGGTGCTCGGCACCAGCACCTCGGGCATCGACGAGGCCAGCCGAGGTCTGGCGCACTACATTCGTGAGCAGCATTTCCCGGCTGAATACGATTACCGGCAGCAGGAACTCGGTGCTCCGGCGAATTTTCTCGCCGAGTGGCTGCAACTCAGCGGCCCGGCGTATGTGATTTCCACCGCGTGCACTTCCAGCGCGCGGGCGTTGATGAGCGCTCAGCGCCTGCTTGATCTGGGCCTGTGCGACGCGGTGCTGTGCGGCGGTGTCGACAGCCTGTGCAAACTGACCCTCAACGGTTTTTCCTCACTGGAAGCGATGTCGGACGAGCGTTGCAATCCGTTTTCGGCCAACCGCAACGGCATCAATATCGGTGAAGCGGCGGTGCTGTTCGTGATGAGCAAAGAGGCGGGCGCAGGCCCGGCTATCGCGTTGCTCGGCGCCGGCGCCAGTTCCGATGCGCACCATATTTCCGCCCCGGAGCCGAGCGGTCGCGGCGCCCTGCAAGCGATGCGTAAAGCCCTGAGCCGCGCGCAACTGCAAGCAGCGCAAATCAACTACCTCAACCTGCACGGCACCGCGACCCAGCACAACGACGCCATGGAAAGTCTGGCGGTCGCGGCGCTGTTTGCCGAAGGCGTCGCCTGCTCCTCGACCAAACCGCTGACCGGCCACACCCTCGGTGCTGCCGGCGCGCTGGAAGCGGCGTTTTGCTGGCTGAGCCTGAGCGCCGACAACCACGAGCACGCCTTGCCCCCGCATGTCTGGGACGGCGCGGCCGATCCTGCCCTGCCTGCGCTGAACTGGGTGACCGCGAGCACACGCCTGTCGTCCATTGCACCGCGCTACCTGATGAGCAATTCGTTTGCCTTCGGCGGCAATAACGTCAGCCTGATTATCGGAGACGCCCCATGACCCCCTGGCCGCTCGCCGAACTGCTGCCGCATGCCGGCGACATGATTCTGATCGACGCGATCGAGCGTTTCGACGATGAGCAGATTTTCACCCGCCTCACGGTTAAGCCGGATGGCCTGTTCAACCTTGCCGACGGCAGCCTGCCGGCGTGGGTGGGAGTCGAGCTGATGGCGCAAAGCGTCGCCGCGTTCGCCGGCTGCCACGCACGGCAAAAAGGCAATCCGGTGGAGCTGGGTTTTCTGCTCGGCACACGCAAGTTCGAGTGCAACGTCGAAGCTTTTCCTGCCGGCAGCGAACTGACCGTCCACGGCCTGCGTTCGCTGGAAGATGACAACGGCATGGGCGTGTTCGAATGCCACATTCACGGCGAGGGCATCCATGCCAGTGCGCGGCTGAATGTGTTTCGTCCGCCGCAGGCCACCCAATATCTGCAACAAACCAAGGAGTCGAACGATGACTGAATCGGTACTGGTCACCGGCTCCAGCCGTGGCATCGGCCGCGCCATTGCCCTGCGTCTGGCGCAGGCCGGGCACGATATCGTCCTGCATTGCCGTAGCGGCATGGCTGAAGCGCAAGCGGTTCAGGCGCAAATCCAAGCGCTGGGGCGCAACGCACGCATCCTGCAATTCGATGTGGCTGAGCGCGAAACCTGCAAAGCCATTCTCGAAGCCGACGTCGAAACCCATGGCGCCTATTACGGCGTGGTGCTCAATGCCGGCCTCACCCGCGACGGCGCCTTTCCCGCGCTCAGCGATGACGATTGGGACGTGGTGTTGCGCACCAATCTCGATGGCTTCTACAACGTGCTACACCCGGTGATGATGCCGATGATTCGCCGCCGCGCCGCTGGGCGGATTGTCTGCATCACTTCAGTGTCCGGGCTGATCGGCAACCGCGGTCAAGTCAATTACAGCGCCTCCAAGGCGGGCGTGATCGGCGCGGCGAAGGCATTGGCGATCGAGCTGGGCAAGCGCAAAATCACCGTTAACTGTGTCGCCCCGGGCCTGATCGACACGGCGATGCTCGATGAAAACGTGCCGGTGGAAGAGCTGATGAAAATGATCCCCGCGCAACGCATGGGCACCCCGGAAGAGGTGGCCGCTGCGGTGAATTTCCTGATGTCGGCGGAAGCCTCGTACATCACCCGTCAGGTGCTGGCGGTCAACGGAGGCTTGTGCTGATGAAGCGCGTCGTCGTCACCGGCATGGCCGGCATCACCTCCCTGGGCAGCGACTGGGACACCATTGCTGGCCATTTCGCCGCCAACCGCAGCGGCATCCGCCGCATGCACGAGTGGGACCGCTTCAGCGAACTGAACACGCGTCTTGCCGGCCCCATCGACGACTTCGTAGTGCCGGCACACTGGACGCGCAAGCAACTGCGCAGCATGGGCCGGGTTTCGCGGCTGGCGGTCGGTGCCTCGGAAAGAGCCTTGGCCGATGCCGGGCTGCTCGGCAACGAATCGATCAAGGACGGGCGCATGGGCGTCGCGTGCGGTTCGTCCACCGGCAGCACCGATGAGATCAAGGCGTTCGGCAACATGTTGCTCAACTCGGTGGCCGAGGGGCTCAACGCCAATTCCTACGTGCGGATGATGCCGCACACCACGGCGGCCAACATCAGCATCTTTTTCGGCCTCACCGGCCGCTTGATCCCGACTTCCAGCGCCTGCACCAGTGGCAGCCAGGGCATCGGCTACGCCTATGAAGCGATCAAGTTCGGTCGCCTGCCGCTGATGCTCGCCGGCGGCGCTGAAGAGCTGTGCCCGACCGAAGCCATGGTCTTCGACGCGCTCTACGCCACCAGCCTGAAGAACGATGCCCCGCAGACCAGCCCGCGCCCATATGACAAGGGCCGCGACGGTCTGGTCATCGGTGAAGGCGGCGGCATGCTGGTCCTTGAAGAACTGGAACACGCCCTCGCCCGTGGCGCACGCATCCATGCCGAGATCGTCGGTTTCGGCAGTAATGCCGACGGGCAGCACACCACACGCCCCGAACAAGTGACCATGCGCCGCGCCATGGAGCTGGCGCTGGAAGACGCCGGGCTGACGCCGGATGCGATCGGTTATGTAAATGGTCACGGCACGGCTACAGAACAGGGCGACATTGCCGAAACACTGGCAACCAGCAGTTTGTTCGGCGAACGCATGCCGATCAGCTCGCAGAAGAGTTTTCTCGGCCACACCCTTGGCGCCTGCGGCGCGCTGGAGTCGTGGTTCAGCATCGAAATGCTCAACCGCGACCTGTACGTGCACACGTTCAACCTCGACGAGGTCGATCCGCACTGCGGCAAACTCGATTACCTGCGCGGCGAATTCCGCCAGATGCATCACGACTACGTGATGAACAACAATTTCGCTTTTGGTGGCGTCAACACCTCGTTGATTTTCCGCCGCTGGCACTGACCGCAAGACGTTTGGAGTGAAGGGAATGACTCAGTTTCACCGCATCGCCGCTCTGTTGGCACTGATCGTTGTGCTCGGCGGTTGCACCAGCAAACCGGTGTACAACGCCAGGGAAGAATTTTCGCCGAACCTGGGCTTCACCCAGCAACAGATGAGCCGCGCGATCGTCACTGCGCTCAATGATCGGCAATGGGTGGTGCAATCGGTGCGCCCGGGCATGATCAAAGCGGCGATCACCGTACGGGGTCGTCATCACGCCGAAGTCGATATTCCGTTCACCCCGACCTCGTTCGAGATCGACTACCGCAGCAGCTACGGCCTCAATGCCAAGGACGGCAAGATCCACGGCAACTACAACCGCTGGGTCAACCGCCTGCGCGACAATGTGCTCAAAGAACTGTCGATCAATCCGGACATCGAAGCCGTCAACAACCTCGGCATCATCAAACAGGGCGCTGACGAGCCGACCTACCTGAGCTTCCGCGAAGGCGTCAAACGCGCCACCGACGCCGGCCTGCTCGACGGCAGCGTGAAGTTCTACCTGGCCGGCGAAACCCTGCCCAAGCAAGTGCGCAAACTCGACACCGTAAGCAGCAGTCGCAAGACCAACGGCTCGAACAAGTCGGACGAAGACGCCTGCTTCTGGGCTCTGCAATCAGCCTTGGCCACCCTGCAGAACGCCGCGAAAAACGCCGACGCCAACGCCGTGATCAACATCGCCAGCGTCGACCAGCGCGACCTGTACAAAGACACCGAAAAATTCCAGTGCCGTGCCGGGACTTTGGTGTCGAGCGTCGCGTTGCGCGGGGATCTGGCGCACGTCGATTGAGTGGATTGTAGAAACGACAAAGGGCGCCTTTCGGCGCCCTTTCACAAACAGGTTGGCTTGTCATCGCCGCTTACCTGTCTGGCTCTGCGATGGCTGGTCACCCAGGATCCTCAGAGTCTCACAAGCCCCTTGCGGGACAACTTTTGGGCGTCGCCCGACATCCTGAGGCGGGCACGGGCAATCGTCCCGTGCACTTTGGCGATGAACCGAAGATCTCCCCCTGCTTCATCCAGGCAAATCTCAAGATAGGTCACCAAGTCCTCTTCAGTTTTCAAATAATCGATAGAGTCCCAGTTCGTGAATTTTTCGATCATGTTTTTTCTTGATGATTTCTGGCATCAAGAAAATTAGCGTCCTTAGGTTATTCACACAAGGCACTCACTTCTGAAGGTTTCGTAGGGAATGCACTGACCCTGTGTAGTCCAGATCGCAATCACCTTAAATCCGCGATAACGCGAGGATAAATTTTCTCGCCACAAGGGGACCATTCGGCGCCCTGCTCGTTTCAGCATCTACACTCGTCCTGACAGGCCGTCGCACCGCGCCTGCTTGAACGGCGAGCCAATCAGCCCTGCACTCGCGGTTCTCTTTCACCGTCAAGGAGATGACCATGCAAGTGAAAGCCCTGATCGCCGGCGCACTTTTCGCGCTACTGCCCAGCGCCAGCCACGCCACCAATCTGATGTACATGCCCTTCGAAACCGTGCTGTCGGATGCGATTCGCGCCGGGCGGCTGGATGGCAGTGTGAAGTTCTACCTGATCGGCAACGGGCCGCAGGGCACTCAGCAGTTGCTGCGGCGCGGCGTGGTCAGTGATCTGAAGACCAGTGGTTTCAACAAGAGCGATCACCATTCCTGCGAGTGGGTGTTGCAGTCGAATCTGATCAAGTTGCAGGCCGATGCCAAGCGTGTCGGGGCGAATGCGGTGGTCAATATCGTCAGTTATTACGACCAGCATGTGCGCAAGGATATGAATACCTACGAGTGTAGGGCGGGGATTTTCGTGACGCGGGTGGCGCTGAAGGGGGATCTGGTGCGGTTGCCCTGAAGGCGATGGTGTTTGGGCGGACGCCTTCGCGAGCAGGCTCGCTCCCACAGGGGATCGCATTCCAAAGTGGGAGCGAGCCTGCTCGCGAAAAGGCCGGAAGCCCTCACAAAGAGTCGACCTTGTGCGTCAGCAGTTCAACAAATGCCTTGGCCATCGGGGATTTCTGATCTTTGCGTTGTACCAGCCACACCGCCGAAATCGCTTGCGGATCGAGCAGCGGGCGGTAGACCACGCCGTCGATGCGCATCCGCTGATAGGACGCCGGCAGCACCGAAACCCCAAGGCCCGCAGCAACCAGGCCGATGATGGTCATCGCCTCGCCGGCCTCTTGGGCGAAGTGCGGGCTGAACCCGGCGTCTCGGGCCAGGCTTAATAACTGCGCGTACAAGCCGCTGCCATAACTGCGCGGAAAAAATACGAACGGTTCCAGCGCCAGTGCCGAGAGAAACAGCCCTTGCTCGGAGCCCTGCGTCAATGGATGCGTGGAACTGAGTACCGCGACCAACGGCTCGCGCATCAATTCGACCACGCTCAACGAGTCCGGCAATCCCAGCGGACGCATGATGCCGACTTCGATCGATTCGTCGACCAATGCATCAGCGACCATGGTGCTGCTCATCTCCCGCAAGTTCAGATGCACCGCAGGGAAACGCTGGCGAAAGGCAAAGATCGCCTGCGGAATCGTCGAGTTGAACGGCGCCGACGAGGTGAAGCCGATCTTCAATTCGCCCAGTTCCCCCAACTGCGCTCGACGTGCGACATCGGCGGCCTTATCGACCTGCGCCAGCGCCAACCGCGCCTCCTGTAGAAACAGCCGCCCGGCTTCGCTGAGTTCGACCCGACGATTGGTCCGTTCAAACAGACGCGCGCCCACCTCGTGCTCCAGCGCCTGAATCTGCTGGCTCAGGGGCGGCTGGGAAATGCCCAGCACCTGTGCCGCGCGGCCGAAATGCAGTTCTTCGGCGACGGCGATGAAGTAGCGTAGATGGCGCAGTTCCATGGATTTCCCATTAGGTCGTGAAAGCTATCAAACAGGTCGAACAATATATTGGATAGAAACATTAGCCAGCTATATGATTTTTTCATTGCCTGCCTGGCTGTGCTCCCCCGAGGTCTGAAGTGAAAACTGCCGTTGCGCCATTAGCCCATGAAGTCCCGCCTGCTGCAGCGGACGATGCCATCGCCGAGCTGCAGGAGATCTTTATCGAAAAAGGCACACCGGCGTTCATGCGCACGGTGCTGGCGCTATTCTGCGGCGGTTTTGCGACCTTCGCCTTGCTCTACTGCGTGCAGCCGATGATGCCGCTGTTGTCCCATGAATACGGGATCAACGCGGCGCAGAGCAGCCTGATCCTTTCGGTGGCCACCGGCATGCTGGCCTTCGGTCTGCTGATCACCGGGCCGATTTCCGATCGGGTCGGGCGCAAACCGGTGATGGTCGCCGCCTTGTTCGCCGCTGCGCTGTGCACCATGGCCAGCGCGATGATGCCGAGCTGGCACGGCGTCCTGGTCATGCGCGCGCTGATCGGCCTGTCACTCAGTGGCCTGGCGGCGGTGGCGATGACTTACTTGAGTGAAGAGATTCATCCGCAACACATCGGTCTGGCGATGGGCTTGTACATCGCCGGCAACGCGATTGGCGGGATGAGCGGGCGCCTGATTACCGGGGTGCTGATCGATTTCGTCAGTTGGCACACGGCAATGCTGGTGATTGGCGGCCTGGCGCTGATTGCGGCGGCGGTGTTCTGGAAGATCCTTCCCGAGTCGCGCAACTTCCGCTCACGCTCACTGCACCCGCGCAGCCTGCTCGATGGTTTCACCATGCACTTTCGCGACGCCGGTCTGCCGCTGCTGTTTCTTGAAGCGTTTGTATTGATGGGCGCGTTCGTCACGCTGTTCAACTACATCGGCTATCGCTTGCTGGCAGCGCCGTACCACCTCGATCAGGTGTACGTCGGGTTGCTCTCGGTGGTGTACCTGTCGGGAATCTACAGCTCGGCGAAGATCGGTTCCCTGGCCGACAAACTGGGGCGGCGCAAAGTGCTCTGGGCGACGATTGCGCTGATGTTCGTCGGCCTCGCGCTGACGATGTTCGCACCGCTGCTGTTGATCATCGTCGGCATGTTGATTTTTACCTTCGGCTTCTTCGGCGCGCATTCGGTAGCCAGCAGCTGGATCGGCCGCCGCGCGACCAAGGCCAAAGGCCAGGCATCGTCGCTGTACCTGTTCAGCTATTACGCCGGGTCGAGCATTGCCGGCACGGCGGGTGGGGTGTTCTGGCATCTCGGAGGCTGGAACGGGATCGGGTTGTTCATCGGGGTGCTGTTGCTGATTGCGCTTGGGGTGGCGTTGAAGCTGGCGAAGTTGCCGCCGCTGCAAGGTGTCAAAGCCTAAACCCTTGTAGGAGTGAGCCTGCTCGCGATAGCGGTGGGTCAGCCAGCACTTTCAGCGACTGACTCACCGTATCGCGAGCAGGCTCACTCCTACAATTGATCTGCGTACGACGTTGAATCGTGGAAACAAAAACGCCCGGCATAAACCGGGCGTTTTTTTATTGGGCGAAAATTACTCGTGATACTGCGCCGACAGTTCATGCACCGCGCGCAGGAATGCGCCGGCATGTTCAGGATCAACCTCAGGCGTGATGCCGTGGCCGAGGTTGAATACATGCCCGCTGCCCTTGCCATAGCTGGCCAGAATGCGCCCGACTTCGGTGCGGATCGCTTCCGGTTTGGCGTAGAGCACGGTCGGGTCCATGTTGCCTTGCAGCGCGACCTTGGCGCCGACCCGGGCGCGGGCATTGCCGATGTCGCAGGTCCAGTCCAGGCCCAGGGCGTCGGCGCCGGCCTCGGCGATGCTTTCCAGCCACAGGCCGCCGTTCTTGGTGAAGAGGATCACCGGCACCTTGCGCCCATCGTTCTCGCGGATCAGGCCGCTGACGATTTTCTTCATGTAGGCCAGCGAGAATTCCTGATACGCCGCGGCCGACAGGTTGCCGCCCCAGGTATCAAAAATCTGCACCGCTTGTGCACCGGCCATGATCTGGCCGTTGAGGTACGAGGTCACCGACTGCGCCAGTTTGTCCAGCAACAGGTGCATGGCTTGCGGGTTGTCGTAGAGCATCGCTTTGGTCTTGCGGAAGTCTTTCGACGAACCGCCTTCGACCATGTAGGTGGCCAGGGTCCACGGGCTGCCGGAGAAACCGATCAGCGGTACGCGGCCGTTCAGTTCGCGGCGGATGGTGCTGACCGCGTCCATCACATAACCCAGATCCTTGTGCGGATCAGGAATCGGCAGCGCTTCGATGTCAGCCATGGTGCTGACAACTTTCTTGAAGCGCGGACCTTCACCAGTCTCGAAGTACAGGCCTTGGCCCATGGCGTCGGGGATGGTGAGGATGTCGGAAAACAGGATCGCCGCGTCCAGTTGCGGATAGCGGTCGAGCGGTTGCATCGTGACTTCGCAGGCGAATTGCGGATTCATGCACAGGCTCATGAAGTCGCCGGCGTGGGCGCGACTGGCGCGGTACTCCGGCAGATAGCGACCGGCCTGGCGCATCATCCACACAGGGGTGACGTCAACGGGTTGCTTGAGCAGGGCACGGAGGAAGCGGTCGTTCTTCAGGGCAGTCATGTCGGCATCCGGAAAAAAAGTGCGGGCATTTTCTCAGAGCGCGAGGCAAAAGGCACGGATGTGGGTCAGCCTTTTGTCTATCGGGTCAATTTGTCACGTTGGAATGCTGACTTTGCAACACCACAAAACACTGTGGGAGCTGGCTTGCCAGCGATGCAGACAACTCGGTTTGTCAGGTAAACCAAGGTGATGCTATCGCTGGCAAGCCAGCTCCCACAGGTATTGCATTGCAGTCAGCTAGACGGGGTTAGACGCCCAGGTAATCGAGAATCCCTTCGGCGGCGTTACGGCCTTCGAAGATCGCCGTCACCACCAGGTCGGAACCGCGCACCATGTCGCCACCGGCGAAGATTTTCGGGTTGCTGGTCTGGTGCTTGTACTGACCTTGCTCAGGCGCAACAACGCGGCCCTGGCTGTCGGTCTGGATCTCGAACTGCTCGAACCACGGCGCCGGGCTCGGGCGGAAGCCGAAAGCGATGACCACGGCGTCGGCCGGGATGATCTCTTCGGAACCCGGGATCGGCTCGGGGCTGCGACGGCCACGGGCATCCGGCTCGCCGAGACGGGTCTCGACCACTTTCACGCCTTCGACCTTGTCCTCACCGACGATAGCGATCGGCTGGCGGTTGTAGAGGAATTTCACGCCTTCTTCCTTGGCGTTCTTCACCTCTTTGCGCGAGCCGGGCATGTTCGCTTCGTCACGACGATAAGCGCAGGTCACCGATTTGGCGCCCTGACGGATCGACGTGCGGTTGCAGTCCATCGCCGTGTCGCCGCCGCCGAGTACCACGACCTTCTTGCCTTTCATGTCGACGAAATCTTCCGGCGACTTTTCAAAGCCTAGGTTGCGGTTGACGTTGGCAATCAGGAAGTCCAGCGCGTCGTAAACGCCCGGCAGATCCTCACCGGCAAAACCGCCCTTCATGTAGGTGTAGGTGCCCATGCCCATGAACACCGCATCGTATTCGGCGAGCAGTTGCTCCATGGTCACGTCTTTGCCGACTTCGGTGTTGAGACGGAACTCGATGCCCATGCCGGTGAAGACTTCGCGACGATTGCTCAGCACGGTCTTTTCCAGCTTGAACTCGGGGATGCCGAAGGTCAGCAGACCACCGATTTCCGGGTTCTTGTCGAACACCACCGGGGTCACGCCGCCGCGCACCAGCACGTCGGCACAGCCCAGTCCCGCCGGGCCCGCGCCGATGATCGCGACACGTTTGCCGGTCGGTTTGACCTTGGACATGTCCGGGCGCCAGCCCATGGCGAACGCGGTGTCGGTGATGTACTTCTCGACCGAACCGATGGTCACCGCGCCGAAACCGTCGTTGAGGGTGCAGGCACCTTCGCACAGACGATCCTGCGGGCACACCCGGCCGCAGACTTCCGGCAGGGTGTTGGTCTGGTGCGACAGCTCGGCGGCCTGGAGGATGTTGCCCTCGGCCACCAGCTTGAGCCAGTTGGGAATGAAGTTGTGCACCGGGCACTTCCATTCGCAATACGGGTTGCCGCAACCCAGGCAGCGGTGGGCCTGATCGGCCGACTGCTGGGGTTTGAACGGTTCGTAGATTTCAACGAACTCTTTCTTGCGTTGACGCAACAGTTTCTTCTTCGGATCCTTGCGCCCGACATCGATGAATTGAAAGTCGTTACTGAGACGTTCGGCCATCACTAAAACCTCTTACACGACAGCTCCAAGCTACTAGCTTCAAGCTGCAAGAAAATCACATTAGTCCGGTACAACGCGCACTAGCTTCAGCTTGTCGCTTGAAGCTAGTGACTTGCAGCTGCGTCGTTATTGCGGACTCGCACGAGTACTGGAGAGCAGAGATTTCAGACTCGCCGCCTTAGGTTTGACCAGCCAGAAACGACGCAAGTAGTCATCGAGGTTTTCGGCGAGTTCACGACCCCACTCGCTGTCGGTTTCCGCGACGTACTCGTTCAGCACGTTTTGCAGGTGGCTGCGATAGGCTTCCATCGCCTCGCCGCTGATCCGCTGGATTTCCACCAGTTCGTGGTTGACCCGGTCAACGAAGGTGTTGTCCTGATCGAGCACGTAGGCGAAACCACCGGTCATGCCTGAGCCGAAGTTGTAACCGGTCTTGCCCAGCACGCAGACGAAACCACCGGTCATGTACTCGCAGCAGTGATCGCCGGTGCCTTCCACAACCGCATGGGCACCGGAGTTACGTACGGCGAAACGCTCGCCTGCGGTGCCGGCGGCGAACAGCTTGCCGCCGGTCGCGCCGTACAGGCAGGTGTTGCCGATGATGGCGCTTTCCTGAGTCTTGTAGACGCTGCCCTTGGGCGGCACGATGGTCAGCTTGCCGCCGGTCATGCCTTTGCCGACGTAGTCGTTGGCATCGCCTTCCAGGTACATGTTCAGCCCGCCAGCGTTCCACACGCCGAAGCTCTGACCAGCCGTGCCTTTGAAGCGGAAGGTGATCGGCGCTTTCGCCATGCCCTGGTTGCCGTGCTTGCGGGCGATCTCGCCGGAGATCCGCGCGCCGATCGAACGGTCGCAGTTGCAGATGTCCAGTTCGAACTCGGCACCGCTGAGGTCGTTGATCGCCGCCGAAGCCATTTCGACCATTTTCTCGGCCAGCAGACCTTTGTCGAACGGCGGGTTGCGCTCAACCCCACAGAACTGCGGTTTGTCCGCCGGGATGTGGTCGCTGCCCAACAGCGGCGTCAGGTCCAGGTGATGTTGCTTGGCGGTCTGGCCTTCGAGGATTTCCAGCAGATCGGTACGACCGATCAGCTCTTCCAGCGAACGCACGCCAAGCCTGGCCAGCCACTCACGGGTTTCTTCGGCGACGTAGGTGAAGAAGTTCACCACCATGTCGACGGTACCGATGTAGTGATCCTTGCGCAGCTTCTCGTTCTGAGTGGCGACGCCGGTGGCGCAGTTGTTCAGGTGGCAGATACGCAGGTATTTGCAGCCCAGCGCGATCATTGGCGCGGTGCCGAAGCCGAAGCTTTCAGCGCCGAGGATCGCAGCCTTGATCACGTCGAGGCCGGTTTTCAGGCCGCCGTCGGTCTGCACCCGGACTTTGCCGCGCAAGTCGTTGCCGCGCAGGGTCTGATGGGTTTCAGCGAGGCCGAGTTCCCATGGTGCGCCGGCGTATTTGATCGAGGTCAGCGGCGAAGCACCGGTGCCACCGTCGTAGCCGGAGATGGTGATCAAGTCCGCATAAGCCTTGGCCACACCGGCAGCGATGGTGCCAACGCCCGCTTCTGCCACCAGTTTCACCGAAACCAGCGCCTGCGGGTTGACCTGCTTGAGGTCGAAAATCAGCTGCGACAAGTCTTCGATCGAATAGATGTCGTGGTGCGGCGGCGGCGAAATCAGGGTCACGCCCGGCACTGCATAGCGCAGCTTGGCGATCAGCCCGTTGACCTTGCCGCCCGGCAATTGCCCGCCCTCGCCCGGCTTGGCGCCCTGGGCAACCTTGATCTGCAGCACTTCGGCGTTGACCAGGTATTCCGGGGTCACGCCGAAACGGCCAGTGGCGACCTGCTTGATTTTCGAGCTCTTGATGGTGCCGTAACGCGCCGGGTCCTCACCGCCTTCGCCGGAGTTGGAACGCGCCCCGAGGCGGTTCATGGCTTCGGCCAGAGCTTCGTGCGCTTCCGGCGACAATGCGCCGAGCGAGATACCGGCGGAGTCGAAGCGCTTGAGCACCGATTCCAGCGGCTCGACTTCACTGAGGTCCAGCGGCGTGTCGAGGGTCTTGACCTTGAACAGGTCGCGAATCATCGACACCGGGCGGTTGTCGACCAGCGAGGTGTATTGCTTGAACTTGGCGTAGTCGCCCTGCTGCACAGCGGCTTGCAGGGTATTGACCACGTCCGGGTTGTAGGCGTGATATTCGCCACCGTGGACGAACTTCAGCAAACCGCCCTGCTGGATCGGCTTGCGCGGGCTCCAGGCTTCGACGGCGAGGGCTTTCTGCTCGGCTTCGATGTCGACGAAACGCGCGCCCTTGATGCGGCTCGGCACGCCACGGAAGCTCAGGTCGCAGACTTCTTCGGACAGGCCGATGGCCTCGAACAGCTGCGCACCGCGGTACGAAGCGATGGTCGAAATGCCCATCTTCGACAGGATCTTCAGCAGGCCTTTGGTGATGCCTTTACGGTAGTTCTTGAACACCTCGTAGAGGTCGCCCAGCACTTCACCGGTACGGATCAGGTCGCCCAGCACTTCGTAAGCCAGGAACGGATACACCGCCGAGGCGCCGAAACCGATCAGCACCGCAAAGTGATGCGGGTCACGGGCGGTAGCGGTTTCAACGAGGATGTTGGAATCGCAACGCAGGCCTTTTTCGGTCAGGCGGTGGTGTACCGCGCCGGTCGCCAGGGAAGCGTGGATTGGCAGTTTGCCCGGGGCGATATGGCGGTCGCTCAGGACGATCTGGGTACGCCCGGCGCGCACGGCTTCTTCAGCCTGATCGGCAACGTTGCGGATCGCCGCTTCGAGGCCGAGGCTTTCGTCGTAGTTGAGGTCGATGATCGCCCGTTCGAAACCCGGACGGTCGAGGTTCATCAACGAGCGCCACTTGGCCGGGGAAATGACCGGCGAGCTGAGGATCACGCGTGAGGCGTGTTCTGGCGACTCCTGGAAAATGTTGCGCTCGGCTCCGAGGCAGATTTCCAGCGACATCACGATCGCTTCGCGCAGCGGGTCGATCGGCGGGTTGGTGACCTGCGCGAACTGCTGACGGAAATAGTCGTACGGCGTGCGCACACGCTGCGACAGCACGGCCATCGGCGTGTCGTCGCCCATCGAGCCCACGGCTTCGTAGCCTTGCTCGCCGAGCGGACGCAGTACCTGATCGCGCTCTTCGAACGTGACCTGATACATCTTCATGTACTGCTTGAGCTGGTCGACGTCGTAGAACGCCGAACCGTGGTCGTTGTCTTCCATGGTCGCCTGAATGCGCAGGGCATTCTTGCGCAGCCATTGCTTGTACGGATGACGGGATTTCAGCCGGTTGTCGATCGCATCGGTGTCGAGGATCTGCCCGGTTTCGGTGTCCACGGCGAAGATCTGACCCGGGCCGACGCGGCCCTTGGCGAGCACGTCTTCGGGCTGGTAGTTCCACACGCCGATTTCCGAGGCGAGGGTGATGAAACCGTTCTTGGTGGTGACCCAGCGCGCCGGACGCAGACCGTTACGGTCGAGCAGGCACACCGCGTAGCGACCGTCGGTCATGACCACGCCGGCCGGGCCGTCCCACGGCTCCATGTGCATCGAGTTGTACTCGTAGAACGCACGCAGATCCGGGTCCATGGTTTCGACGTTCTGCCACGCAGGCGGAATGATCATGCGCACGCCACGGAACAGGTCGATGCCACCGGTGACCATCAGTTCGAGCATGTTGTCCATGCTCGAGGAGTCGGAACCGACACGGTTGACCAGCGGGCCGAGCTCTTCCAGATCCATCAGATCGTTGCTGAACTTGGTCCGACGGGCCTGTGCCCAGTTGCGGTTACCGGTGATGGTGTTGATCTCGCCGTTGTGCGCGAGGAAGCGGAACGGCTGCGCCAGCGGCCATTTCGGCAGGGTGTTGGTGGAAAAGCGCTGGTGGAACACGCAGATCGCGGTTTGCAGGCGCTCGTCGCTGAGGTCTGGATAGAACGCGGCCAGATCGGCCGGCATCATCAGGCCTTTATAGATGATGGTCTTGTGCGAAAAGCTGCAGATGTAATGGTCGGTGTCCGCGGCGTTGGCCACCGACGAACGGCGGCGGGCGCTGAACAGCTTGACCGCCATGTCCTGATCGCTCAGGCCTTCACCGCCGATATAAACCTGCTCAATCTGCGGCAGGCGCTCAAGGGCCAGACGGCCGAGGACGCTGGTGTCGATCGGCACTTTGCGCCAGCCGATCAGTTGCAGGCCTTCGGCGAGAATTTCGCGATTCATGTTCTCGCGAGCGGCTTCGGCCTTGGCCGGGTCCTGGTTGAAGAACACCATGCCGACGGCGTACTGCTTGGGCAACTCGACGCTGAAGGTTTCCTGGGCAATGGCTCGCAGGAACGCATCAGGCTTTTGAATCAGCAGACCGCAACCGTCACCGGTCTTGCCGTCGGCATTAATCCCACCGCGGTGGGTCATGCAGGTCAGGGCCTCGATGGCCGTTTGCAAAAGGGTATGACTGGGCTCGCCCTGCATATGGGCTATCAGGCCGAAACCGCAGTTATCCTTGAATTCATCTGGTTGGTACAGACCTGCTTTCATAGACACTTTCTCACCAGGCTGCCTCTATTCGAGGCAAATTTCTTTTCAATTCAACCACTTGCGTTCCGCGCCGAACGTACGCCGGCTTCGCGGGGGCAAAAGGGTGGTCATTGTACACAGCGACACAGAGGCTCACAAATTTGACGACGAACTGTCGCAAATTCATGTCGCATTTGTGAAAGGTTTAAAGCGATCTGCTGTGCTAGTCAAAACTTTTTTAAATTATGACTGCAACGACTCAAAGACTACTGTGACGCAGACACCACAAGGCACGCATCCTTTTCAGAAAGCGCGCACTCATGGAGATTTTGAGGTGCCGGGAGAGGCGGCCTGGGTAAGGCCGCCGAATCTTCAGCGAGTTGTTGCCAGTTCCTGTTGGACGCTGGCGACAGTGCGAGGCCAAGGTTTACCAGCCTGAACCTTCGCTGGCAAGGCCTTGATGGCAGAAACGGCCGCATCACGATTGGCAAAGTTGCCATAGGTAATCACGTAAAGCGGCTTGCCGTTGAGGACTTTCTTGAAATAACGGTACTCGCCGCCCTGCTCCTTGACGAAGTTCTGCGCAGCGGTTTCCGAGCTGGTGCCAAGGATCTGCACCACGTAGTTGCTGGTCGGCTGACCGGCGTACCAGCTGCCACCGGCGGCTTTGGCAACGGTGACCGGCTTATCGGCCGGTTTCGCTGCAGCGACTGGTTTGGCCGGGGCTGGCGCCGGTTTGGCGGCGGGTGCGACCGGAGCAGGCTTGGCAGTAGCAACCTGTGTCGGTGCTGGCGTCGGCTTGGCGGCTGGCAACGGCACCGGAGTCGGCGCAGGACCGGCCGGCACGCCGGCTGGCGGCGCGGAGGTGGTCACGGTGGGCGGGGTATCGCTGGAGCCTTCCAGCGGCACGCCGTCGTCGCCTTCGGTGATGCCACCGGCCGCTTCGGCCAGCGGCCCGCGCATGACCGGTTGCGAGTTGCCGACCAACGGCAGCGGCATCGGCTGGGTGTTGCCAGCGAATTCGACGTTGGGTGCCGCGCCATTGGCGGGCGCCTGCCCCAGAGGCAACTGCGCCTGTTCATTGGCTGGCGCGCCGGTGGTTGGTGCCTTGTTGCGACCCGGCATCAGCCAGGCGGCGGCGACCGCGACCACCACGACGGCGGAAATCGCCAATACGTGTTTCTTCGGCATGTTGAACCCCATACTTGGACGCTTCACCGCAGAGCGGCTGGCAATCATGACTTCGATCAGAGCATCGCGAGCGACCTGGTTGATGTTGCCCGGCCAACCCTCGGAGCTTTCGTGAATATCAGAGATCTGATCCGCGGTGAAAAGTTCGACACCCCGGCCCGCGCCTTCGAGCCGCTGGTCGAGATATTCGCGGGTCTCTTCTTCGGTGTACGGCTGCAGTTCGATGACGTGGAAACGCTCTTCTTCAAGCTGCAACGCCTCAAGCTGAGCGATCAGCGACGACTCACCGAACAGGAACACATGCGGACGCCCTTCCGGCGTACCGGCGCCTAGCGCCATCAGCGCTTCGAGAGCGGATTCGTCGAGCTGCTCGGCGTCGTCCACCAGCAGATAGACTTCCTGGCCGGTCAGGGCGAGCTGGACGACCTGTTCGAGAATCGCACCGACCTCAGCCTGGGCAACGTCCAGCGCCTGCGCGACCTGGCGCAGCACACCGGCAGCATCGCCGGCGCCACGGGCGGAAACCACCACGCTCTGCACCGACTGCTTGTTGGTGCTGGCGACCAGCGCCTGACGCAGCAAGGTCTTGCCGCTGCCCTGCGGGCCGGTGACGACCAGCAACAACTGGCTGTAGCGCGCCAGATGATGCAGCTGACCGAGCACCGGCTTGCGCTGGGCCGGAAAGAATTTGAAGCCCGGCACGCGTGGCGCAAACGGGTCGTGACTTAACTGGAAATGGCCGAGAAACGCCTCGTCGGCATGCAAACTGGTCATCGGAATCGTTTTAACCTTTAAGCTGAGCCAGGGCGCGGTAATCCGCTCCCAGCGTGGCCTGTAGAACCTCTTTCGGATAATCGTCGGTCACGACCGCTTCACCCATCCGGCGCAACAGCACCAGGCGCAGACGACCGTCGATCACTTTTTTATCAATTGCCATGTGTTGCAGAAAATCCGCTTCGCGCATTTCTTCAGGCGGAATCACCGGCAGACCGGCGCGCTGGAACAGACGAATACCGCGATCGCGCTCCTGCTCACTGATCCAGCCGAGACGCGCAGACATTTCCAGCGCCATCACCGTGCCAGCCGCGACTGCTTCACCGTGCAGCCAGACACCATAGCCCATATGGGTTTCGATGGCGTGGCCGAAGGTATGGCCGAGATTGAGCGTGGCGCGCACGCCGGTTTCCTTTTCATCGGCGCCGACCACCGCAGCCTTGGCCGCGCACGAGCGCTCGATCGCATACGTCAGGGCCGTCTGGTCCAGCGCGCGCAGGGCGTCGACGTTGTCTTCGAGCCAGGTCAGGAACGGTTCGTCGCAGATCAGACCGTATTTGATGACTTCTGCCAGACCGGCGGACAGTTCGCGCTCGGGCAGGGTTTTCAGCGACGCGGTATCGATCAGCACCACGTTCGGCTGATAGAACGCGCCGACCATGTTCTTGCCCAGCGGATGGTTGATGCCGGTCTTGCCGCCCACCGACGAATCGACCTGGGACAGCAGCGTGGTCGGAATCTGGATGAAATCGACGCCGCGCTGGTAGCAGGCAGCGGCGAATCCGGCCATGTCGCCGATCACACCGCCGCCGAGGGCGATGACGGTGGTGCGGCGGTCATGTCGAGCGGTCAGCAGGCCGTCGAAGATCAACTGCAGGGTTTCCCAGTTCTTGAAGGCTTCGCCGTCGGGCAGCACCACGGAAATCACCGAGTACTGCGCCAGGCTGCGGGTCAGACGTTCAAGATAGAGCGGCGCAACGGTCTCGTTGGAGATGATTGCCACTTGCCGCCCGTGGATGTGCGGCGCCAGCAGTTCGGGCTGGTCCAGCAGACCTTCGCCAATATGAATCGGGTAGCTGCGCTCGCCCAGGTCAACCTTGAGTGTCTGCATGTGTCCCCACAGTGAAGATGGAAGCAGGCATCCTGCCCTGAATTATTGGTTATCTGCGGCCTGTAGCGGGTGTGACGCCGCTTGCCGGCCATCCGCCACACCCTCGGCAGGCTGTGACAGGACGCCGAGGATAGCGCATTTCACGCGCGGCTTTAACGGGGCGGAAGCTGCGCCAGACGGTCGAGAATATCGAGTACCACCATGCGCGGCGGCCGTTCGTCGGTTTCCACCACCAGATCGGCAATTTCCCGATAAAGCGGATCGCGGATCGCCAACAGGTCGCGCAAGGTTTTCGCCGGATCGGCGGTGCGCAGCAACGGCCGGTTGCGGTCACGCGAGGTGCGGCCGACCTGCTGTTCGACGGACGCGTGCAGATACACCACCCGCCCGCCCTCGAACAGGGCCTTGCGATTGGCATCACGCATCACCGCGCCACCGCCGGTCGCCAGCACCACGCCGTCGAACGCGCACAGCTCGGCGATCATCGCCTGCTCACGGTCACGAAAGCCGGGCTCGCCTTCCTTGTCGAAGATCCATGGGATATTGGCACCCGTGCGCAGCTCAATTTCCTTGTCGGAATCCTTGAACGGCAGGCGCAGCTCTTTGGCCAGCAATCGGCCGATGGTGCTTTTGCCAGCACCCATCGGTCCTACAAGTATCAAATTTCGCACAGAATCAACGACTCACAGCAATCGCCTGGTTATTCATGATACGCGGAGTGAGAAATACCAGCAGCTCGGATTTTTTCTCCGAAACCACATCACGCCGGAAAAGGCGGCCAAGATACGGCACATCGCCAAGAAATGGCACCTTATCTACAACCTTGCTCTGAGTATTTGAAAAAACACCGCCAATCACGATGGTTTCGCCGTCATTGACCAGCACCTTGGCGTTGACCTCGTTTTTCTTGATCGGCGGCACATCCTGCACTTTGTTCAGGTAATCCGGCTCGTCCTTGGTGACCTTGACCTCCATGATGATGCGGTTGTCCGGCGTGATCTGTGGCGTGACCTCCAGCGACAGCGAGGCCTCCTTGAACGACACCGAAGTCGCGCCACTGGAACTGGCTTCCTGATAGGGAATTTCCGTGCCCTTGAGGATTTTCGCGGTTTCCTTGTCGGAGGTGACCACTTTCGGTTGTGAGACGATTTCACCGTTGCCGGTCTTTTCCATCGCCGTCAATTCAAGGTCGAGCAGAACGTTGTCGGTGATGAAGGCGATGCCGATCCCCGAGGTATTGTTGACGGTGCCCATGTCGACGAACGGCGAGTTGGTGCTGGTGCTGCCCGGCGTACCGATGGTGCTCGACGAACCGTTGACCCCGGACGCATTCCAGTTGCCCTTGTTCTGCACTGAACCACCCCAGCGCACACCGAGACTCTTGTCGTAATCGACGTTGGCCTCGACGATGCGCGCCTCGATCATCACCTGACGCACCGGAATATCCAGTTGCGCCACGATTCGCCGCAGCTCGTCGAGGCGATCCTGAGTCTGGTAGGCGATGATGTTGTTGGTACGCTCATCGACGGTGATCGAACCGCGCTCATCGATCTTCGCTTCGGCGCTGGTCACCGACTGGAACAGCTTGGCGATGTCCGCCGCCTTGGCGTAATTGACCTGCAACAGTTCGCGGCGCAGCGGCGCCAGTTCGGCAATCTGTTTCTGCGACTCGAGTTCCTGGCGTTCGCGGGCCGCGATCTCATCGGCCGGCGCGACCAGCAGCACGTTGCCGATCTTGCGTTTATCCAGGCCCTTGGTTTTCAGCACCAGATCCAGCGCCTGATCCCACGGTACGTTTTGCAGGCGCAAGGTAATGCCGCCCTGCACCGTATCGCTGGCCACCAGATTGAGGTTGGTGAAGTCGGCGATCAATTGCAGCACCGAGCGCACGTCGATGTCCTGGAAATTCAGCGAGAGCTTTTCGCCGATGTAGGCCTGACGGTCGGCGTTGCGTTTTTGCAGGTCGTCGACGCTCATCGGGCGGACGCTGACGGTCAGCTTGTTGTCGGTCTGGAAGGTCGAGTAGTCATAGGTGCCGCTGGGCTCGACGGTGATCAGCGTGCGATCACCGCTCACTGCGGCATTGACGAACTGCACCGGCGTGGCGAAGTCCTTGACGTCGAGGCGCACGCGCAGCTTTTCCGGCAATTGCGTGCGGGCGAAGCTGAGGATGATTTTGCCGTCGTGTTCCTGGATATCCGGGGCGATGGTCGGGTCGGAGAGATCAATGACGACGTTGCCCTCGCCCTCGGTGCCGCGCTGAAAATCGACGCCACGAATGCCGCGAGGTTTCGGTGCGAATGCCTTTGCCGCTGGCGCAGTTGCCGTATTCGTGCGCGGCGCAACGGCGACGGGGCGCGAGGCAGGCACCGGGGCGCCCTGACCAACCACCACGAACAGATTGTTGCCCTCGATGCGCGTGGTGTAAGGCGCAAGCTGAGTGAGGCTGACGATCAGCCGCGTGCGATCCTTGGCCTCGACCACCGTGGCGGTACGCGCATTGCCGCTGCCCAGGTCAAGATTCTTGTTGGTCAATTGGCTGGCAACACCGGGCAGATCGACAGCGATCCGCGCCGGCGATTCGGTGGTATAGCCCTTGGGCGACGGTGGCGGGCCGTCGAACGACAGCTTCAGTTCGACGCGGTCACCCGGCAACGCCGCCACATCCAGCGCTTTCAGGTTGGCCGCATTTACCATCGGCGACATCAGCGCTATCCATAGCGAAAAACCGAGGGTGGAGAAAATCCTGTTCATTGTTCGACTTCCACTATGAGTGCTCTTTCAAAGGAATGGTGCGCGGCCGCTCGAGCCAGGCGCCCTGCCCGTCGGGCACGATTTCGACGACGTCGACCTGAGTCGCGCTGATGGCGACGATGCGCCCGTCGTTACGCCCCAGGTAGTCGCCGACTTTCAAGCGATGCACACCGCCCGCACCGCGCAGCAGCGCGAACGAGCCTGAGGCATTGGCAATCGTGCCGACCATCTCGAACTGCTCGATGTTGAAACCTTCCAGATATTGTTTGACCCGATTGGGGTCGGGCTTGACGTTGCGCGAGCCGTGTTTGCGCCCGGCCAGATCGACCCGCACCTGCGGTGAAAACGGACTGCGCAGGTTGGCTGCGCTGTAAGTGAATGTCGGGTAAGACCGGAATGTCGGCGTTGGTTCAATCTTGCCGGCCGGACGCAGGCGCACTTCATTCATGTAGGCGTCGAGATCACTGAAGTCATCCCCCCCGCCACACCCGCTCAATGCGAGCAGCGTCATCGCCCAGGCCATGTAACGAATCGGGGTCATTTCTGCAGCCCCTTGTCGTTATAGCGATAAGTCTTGGCGAGGATGCTCATGCGCAGCTTCGGTCCGCCTTCCTTGTTGGCCGGTGCGAGATCGAAATCGTGAAGGGTAACGATGCGCGGCAATCCGGCTACGCCACTGACGAATGTGGCAAGGTCGTGATAAGCGCCGGTAACGGTGATCTGGATTGGCAGTTCGATGTAGAACGGCTGGGTGACTTCCGGCAGCAGCTTGATCTCTTCGAATTCCAGGCCGCTGCCCAGGCCCGTGCGGGTGATGTCTTCGAGCAGGCCCGGCACTTCGGTGTCGCTGGGCAACTGCCGCAACAACTCACCGAAGGTATTCTCCATCTCTTTCATCTGTTGGGTGTACAGCTCCAGATTGGCCGACAGGCGCGCCTTGCTGGCGAACTGTTCCTTGAGCGTCAGCTCTTCCTCGCGCTTGAGGTCGTGCTGGTTTTCCAGATCGCTGATGAAAAAGTTATAGCCAAGCGCCAACACCAGCACCATCAACAGCGCGCCGGCAATGAACTTCACCGCTGCCGGCCACGAACCGATGTTGCTGGTGTCGAGGTCGTTGAAGTCGACGCTGCGCAGGCTTTCCAGCCATTCGGACGGTTTCATTGGTCGTCCTCGGCAGTCTTCGGCTGCGTCTGGCGCACGGTCAGCTCAAAGGTGTTGGCCTGATCGACTTGCCCGGCAGTGGTCGCCTTGACTTCGTTGAGGCTCGGCGCATCGAACCAGTCCGATGCTTCCAGATTGCGCATCAGGTCGGAAACGCGATTGTTGGATTCAGCGGCGCCGCTGATCGACAAGGCTTTGCCGGTCATTTTCACTTCAGTGAAATACACACCGTCCGGCAGCGTGCGCGCCAGTTGATCGAATATCCGCCCGCTGACCTGCCGGTTGCCCTGCAAGTCCTGGATGATGCGCATGCGCTCGACCAGTTGTTGGCGGCGCGCCTTGAGCTCACTGATCTGCTTGATCCGCTCGTCGACCACGGCGATCTGCTTGCTGATGTAGTCATTGCGCGCCACTTGCCGGTCAATGGCGGCACTGATGATCTGATCGGCAATCAGCAAGGCACCGACCGAGCCGACGAACACGCCAGTCAATGCCAGCAGAAAGCGCTTGCGCCGTTCCTCGCGACGCTCTTCGCGCCAGGGTAAAAGGTTGATCCGCGCCATCAGTCGAAACTCCTCAGCGCGAGCCCGCAGGCAATCATCAGCGCTGGCGCGTCGCTGGCCAGCGCACCGGCATTGACCTTGCTGCTCAAGGACATGTTGGCGAACGGGTTGGCCACTTGCGTCGGCGTGTTCAGGCGCTGTTCGATCAAGCGATCCAGACCCGGTACCGAGGCCGTGCCGCCCGCCAGCAAAATGTGATCGACGGCGTTGTATTGCCCGGAGGCGAAGAAGAATTGCAGCGAGCGTGACACCTGCTGCACCAGCGCCTCGCGAAAGGGCTGCAGAACTTCACTGATGTAATCATCGGGCAGGCCGCCCTGTTTCTTCGCCAGCCCGGCCTGCTCGACGGTAAGGCCATAACGCCGCTGGATTTCCTCGGTCAATTGGCGACCGCCGAACAGTTGCTCGCGGGTATAGATGATCTTGCCGTTATGAAGGACGCTGAGGGTGGTCATGGTCGCGCCGATGTCGACTACGGCGACGGTCAGGCGCTCCTGGGACGCCGCCAGTTGGGTCGCCAGCAAAGCGTATGAGCGCTCCAGCGCGTAGGCCTCGACATCCACCACGCGAGCCGTCAGCCCGGCCAGGGCCAACGCCGCTTCGCGCACTTCGACGTTTTCCTTGCGACAGGCCGCCAGCAGGACGTTGACTCGTTCGGGATTGCGCGGCGATACGCCCTGGACTTCGAAGTCGATGGCAACTTCATCCAGCGGATAGGGAATGTATTGGTCGGCCTCGATCTTCAGCTGGTTTTCCAGCTCGTCGTCGGACAGCCCGGCGTCCATCTCGATGACCTTGGTGATCACTGCCGAGCCGGCCACGGCCACCGCCACGCTCTTGAGCCCGGTGCGCGCCTTGCTCAGCACGCGACTGAGCGCCTGACCGACGCCTTCGAGTTCGGCGATGTTCTTTTCCACCACCGCGTTGGCCGGCAAGGGCTCGACGGCATAGGCCTCGACCCGGTAGCGCTCGCCCTGACGGCTCAGTTCCAGCAGCTTCACTGACGTAGAACTGATGTCGATCCCCAGTAACGTATTGGCTTTTTTATTGAAGAGTCCCAGCACTACCAATTCCCTATGACTTTCCGTGAGTTACGGACTCTGTAATACGCATTGCGTTCCTTCACCCCGTCTTGACAGAAGCGCAAATGACGCCCCCTGCGGAAAAGTGCTTATAATGCCCAGCGTTTTTTTCCGCTTTTTACTGCCCGCGCGGACCGTTCTGTGTGTAACCGGAACCCCGTCGCCAAATTCATTCTTTGCTCTGGATGTCCAAAAGCCTTGATTCGTCTGCTGAAATTTTTCGGTTGGTCCATCGTCGCCGTTTTCTGCGGACTGCTATTAGGTCTCAGCGGCGCGTTTCTTTACCTTAGTCCGGGTTTGCCGTCTGTGGAGGCTCTGCGAAGCATTCAGTTGCAGATTCCCCTGCGGGTCTACAGCAGCGATAACAAGTTGATCGCAGAGTTTGGCGAAATGCGCCGCACACCGATCCGTTTCGCCGACATTCCGCCCAATTTCATTAATGCGTTACTAAGTGCTGAAGACGACAATTTCGCCAACCACTACGGCGTCGATCCGAGCAGCCTGATGCGCGCCGCGACCCAATTGGTCAAAAGCGGGCACATCCAGTCCGGCGGCAGCACCATCACCATGCAGGTGGCGAAGAACTTCTTCCTCACCAGCGAACGTAGCTTTTCGCGTAAAACCACGGAAATTCTTCTGGCCCTGCAGATCGAGCGGCAGCTGACCAAGGATGAAATCCTTGAGCTGTACGTCAACAAGATCTATCTGGGCAACCGCGCCTACGGCATCGAGGCGGCGGCGCAGGTGTATTACGGCAAGTCGATCCGCGACGTCAGCCTGGCGCAGATGGCGATGATCGCCGGCCTGCCGAAAGCCCCGTCGCGCTTTAACCCGCTGGCCAACCCGGCGCGCAGCAAAGAGCGCCGCGACTGGATCCTCGGGCGCATGTACAAGCTCGGCAAGATCACCGAGGCCGACTACACCGCAGCGATCAACGAGCCGCTGAACGCCAGTTACCACGTCCCGACCCCTGAAGTGAACGCGCCGTACATCGCTGAAATGGCCCGCGCGGAAATGGTCGGCCGCTATGGCAGCGACGCCTACACCGAGGGGTTCCGCGTCACCACCACGGTGCCGAGCAACCTGCAGGAAATGGCCAACACCGCGCTGCACGAAGGCTTGATGACCTACGACCAGCGCCACGGTTACCGCGGCCCCGAGTCGCGTTTGCCGGGCAAGACCCGCGAAGCCTGGGCCAGCGAACTGACCAAGCAACGCACCATCAGCAGTCTCGAACCGGCAATCGTTACCCAGGTCGACAAGAACGGCCTGCAAGTGCTGACCCGCACCGGCGAAGAACATGTCGCCTGGGACACCATGAAGTGGGCGCGGCCGTTCCTCAACACCAACAGCATGGGCGCCAATCCGCGTCAGCCGGCGGATGTCGCGCAGGTCGGCGATCTTATTCGTGTGCAGCGCCAGAAAGACAATTCGCTGAAGTTCAGCCAGATCCCGCAGGCGCAAGGTGCGCTGGTGTCGCTGGATCCGCAGAATGGCGCGATCCGTTCGCTGGTCGGTGGTTTCGCGTTCGAGCAGAGCAACTACAACCGCGCCATGCAGGCCAAGCGTCAGCCGGGTTCGAGCTTCAAACCGTTCGTCTACAGCGCCGCCCTGGACAGTGGCTACACCGCTGCGACCCTGGTCAACGATGCGCCGATCGTGTTCGTCGACGAGTACCTGGACAAGGTCTGGCGTCCAAAGAACGACACCAACACCTTCCTCGGTCCGATTCGTCTGCGCGAGGCGCTGTACAAGTCGCGTAACCTGGTGTCGATCCGTCTGCTGCAGGCGATGGGCGTGGGTAAAACCATCGACTACATCACCCGTTTCGGCTTCAACAAGCAGGACCTGCCGCCGAACCTGTCGCTGGCATTGGGTACCGCGACGCTGACGCCAATGGAGATCGCCACCGGCTGGAGCACCTTCGCCAACGGCGGTTACAAGATCACCCCGTACATCATCGACAAGATCGAAAGCCGTAACGGTGACACGCTGTTCGTGGCCAACCCGCCGACTGTTCCGCAAGGTGGCTCGGCGACGGACGGTATCGCCGCGCCGGACACCGAGTCGTTCACAGTCAACGCCGCGCCGGTTCCCGGCGAAGCGCCGGGCAACCAGGTAGTGCCACAAGCGCCAGCGGTGGCCGAGCGGATTGTCGATGGTCGCACCACCTACATCCTCAACAGCATGTTGCAGGACGTGATCAAACTCGGCACCGGCCGTCGCGCCCTGGCCATGGGCCGCAGCGACATCGCCGGCAAGACCGGTACCACCAACGAATCGAAGGATGCGTGGTTCTCTGGTTACAACGCCGATTACGTGACCACGGTGTGGACCGGTTTCGACCAGCCGGAAAGCCTCGGCCGCCGCGAATTCGGCGGCACTGTGGCACTGCCTATCTGGATGAATTACATGTCGGCCGCGTTGAAGGACAAGCCGCCGCATGTGCAGCCAGAACCGGAAGGCATCCTCAGCCTGCGCGTCGACCCGGTCAGTGGCCGTGCAGCGTCGCCGAGCACACCGGGCGCGTACTTCGAGCTGTTCAAGGCTGAAGACTCCCCACCGTCGATGAATGAGCTGGGCAACGGCGTCGTACCGGGCAGCCCACTGCCGGCGGATGAGCAGGCGCCGATCGACTTGTTCTAGAGGGGCCGCTGCAAGCGGCAAGCTCTGAGCTGCAAGTAAAAGCGGGAATGCGCACTGCTTGTAGCTCGTAGCTTGCAGCTTGCAGCTTGCAGCCCATAAAAAAACCCAGCACCAGGCTGGGTTTTTTTATGGGCGGCTGCTTTTAGCCGTTGAACACGTCATCCACGCTTTTCAGCGGGTAGTTCTTCGGATACGGCAGGGTGGCCACACCGGTCTCGATCGCCGCTTTGGCCACAGCGTCGGAGATCAGGGTGATCAGGCGCTTGTCCATTGGCTTCGGAATGATGTACTCACGGCCGAATTCCAGCGGAGCGCCACCGTAGGCATCGCACACGTCCTGTGGCACCGGCAGCTTGGCCAGTTCACGCAGGGCATTGGCGGCGGCGACTTTCATTTCTTCGTTGATGCGCTTGGCGCGAACGTCCAGGGCACCGCGGAAGATGAACGGGAAGCCGAGGACGTTGTTGACCTGGTTCGGGTAGTCCGAACGGCCGGTCGCCATGATCACGTCGCTACGGGTGGCGTGGGCCAGTTCCGGGGAGATTTCCGGATCCGGGTTGGAGCAGGCAAACACGATCGGGTTCGGTGCCATCGACAGCAGGCCTTCAGCGCTCAGCAGGTTCGGGCCGGACAGACCGACGAACACGTCAGCGCCTGCCAGTGCGTCAGCCAGGCTGCGCTTCTCGGTGGCGTGGGCGAACACGGCTTTGTACTGGTTCAGGTCGTCACGGCCGGAGTGGATCACGCCGGTACGGTCAACCATGAAGATGTTTTCGATGCGTGCACCCATGCTCACCAGCAACTTCATGCAGGAGATGGCGGCAGCGCCGGCGCCCAGGCAGACGATCTTCGCTTCTGGCAGGGTTTTGCCAGCGATTTCCAGGGCGTTGATCATGCCGGCCGCAGTAACGATCGCGGTGCCGTGCTGGTCATCGTGGAATACCGGAATGTCGCACTGCTCGATCAGAGCGCGTTCGATCTCGAAGCACTCAGGTGCCTTGATGTCTTCGAGGTTGATGCCGCCGAAAGTGATGGAGATGCGCTTGACCGTGTCGATGAAGGCTTGCGGGCTTTCCGAGTCGACTTCAATGTCGAACACGTCGATACCGGCGAAGCGCTTGAACAGCACGCCCTTGCCTTCCATCACTGGCTTGGAGGCCAATGGGCCGAGGTTGCCCAGGCCGAGAATCGCGGTGCCATCGGAAATCACTGCAACCAGGTTGCCCTTGCCGGTGTACTTGTAGGCCAGTTCGGGATCGCGGGCGATCTCGCGCACTGGTTCAGCTACGCCGGGGCTGTACGCCAGCGACAGGTCGCGAGCGGTAGCAGTGGCCTTGGTGAGCTCGACACTCAGCTTCCCCGGACGAGGATTGGCGTGATATTCGAGAGCGGCAGTTTTCAGATCAGACATTTTGGCATTCCGCTTTTTACTGTTGGACAGACTGGTCAGCGAGGATACGCGCCTCGCAAAGTCCCCACAAGACTGGGCAGTCACCACTGTCAAGCGCCCTGCCCTACGACTTTGGGCCAAGAGCCACGGCGCACAAGGGCTGGACTGTTCACAATCGATCCGAAAAATGTCTACAATTTTTCTTCAGCGCGAACCCTGCAGCATCGAAGGATCGGTCAATGGCAACAGCCAGCGCGCCTGCCCCGTCTGCAAGCCGCCGCGACGCGAGCGATCGACGATCCAGCCGCGCGCCTCGATCTGCTGGCCCTTCAGCGCCTGCAAACGAGCATTATCGAATTGTCCGACCAGATTGGGTGCAATGCGCAGTACAAGCGCATCCTGCAACTCGATCCAGATTCCGCCGCGATTGCGCTGCACCTTGCTCACCCGACCGCTGACCACGGCGAAGCCGGAACGCTGAATCTGCTGTGCCTTGAGTACCGGTGATTGCCGCCAGATGCCGCGTCCGGCCTGCCGCGCCGAGGCTTCGGCGGCCCGCTGACAGGCGACCAGATCGACGTTCGGCGCAACGGCCACCTGGAAACCGAGGCCATCAGCCAGCATTTGCGCTTCGAGATTGGCACCGCTGGCACTGTAGACATGCGCGAGCGTTCGGCCGTAGTGGTCCTTTCCCTGCCGGCCGGGACGCAAGCCGACACGCCCGCCGCTGTCCGCCACCAACGCTTCGAGGCGTTTGCGCGCGGCCACGGCGAACGGCTCGTCGCTGCGACCCTGCTTGCCCAGCTCCGGCGTATTAAGGCCGATCATCCGCACGCTGCGGCCATCGCTCAGGCGCAGCGTGTCGCCATCGACCACGCGCTGCACACTGACGCTGGCCAGCCCAGTGGGTGCTGGACAGAACGCTTGCGCACCCGAAAGCCAAATCGCAGACACAAAAAAGGCGCCCGCAAGGGACGCCTTTTTCATCAGTCTGGAGAAGTCGATACGACCTTCCAAAATGATCAGCCTCAGGCTTTGTTGCCGACGCCGAAAGATTTGAAACGGTCTGCGAACTTCTGCACGCGGCCGCCGGTGTCCAGAGTCTTCTGCTTACCGGTGTAGAACGGGTGGCATTCGTTGCAAACGTCGATCGCCAGGGCTTTGCCGTAGGTCGAACGAGTTTCGAACTTGTTACCGCAGCTGCAGGTAACAGCGATTTCCGGGTAGTTCGGATGGATTTCGGCTTTCATGGTGTCTTCCTCAGGCTAGCGTGCCGCCACCCAACACTATTGTTGAATACCGCACGTAATTAGGCCGCGGATTCTACCAGACCTTTTCAAACGCGCAAGCTGTCACCGAGACCGACCGTCTGCTAGGCTCCCGGCCTTGCTTGCATGTCCCCTGTGGGAGCGAGCCTGCTCGCGAAGACGTCATGTCAGTCGACACATGTGTTGCCTGACCCACCGCCTTCGCGAGCAGGCTCGCTCCCACAGGTCATGCATATCCGATCATCTTGCGTATCGAGATTCCGCCGCGTGCCCGACGCCATTCTGCGCCTTGCCTTGCCTTCGCCCCTGCGCCGCCTGTTCGATTACCGGGCGCCGGCCGGGGTGCGGCGCGAGCAATTGCAGCCGGGCATGCGTCTGCGCGTGCCGTTCGGGCGGCGCGAGATGATCGGGATTCTGGTCGAGATCGCGGATACCAGCGAGGTGCCGGTGGAAAAACTCAAACCGGCGCTGGCGCTGCTCGATACCACCCCGCCATTGCCGCCGGCGCTGTTCAAGCTGTGCCTGTGGACGTCGCAGTATTACCAGCACAGCCTCGGCGACACCTTGAGCTGGGCGTTGCCGGTGCTACTGCGCCAAGGCGAACTGGCCGAGGCCCGCCAGGAACGTTTCTGGTCAGCGGCGCCCGGTGCCAGCCTTGATGATCCGCGCATCGCCCGCGCTCCGCGTCAGCGTGAAGCCCTGGCGACACTGGCCCAGCACCCCCACGGTGTCGCCCACCAGTTGCTGAGCAAACTGATGCTGAGCAAGGACAGTCTCGACCTGTTGCTGGCCAAGGGTCTGGTGCAAGTGGAAATCCGCCGCCACCTCCCCGGCGCGCGGCATGAACATTGGCTGGCGCAACCGGAACTGCCGCTCAACAGCGAGCAACGTGCGGCGTATGAAGCGATTCGCGCCGGTTTCGACAGTTATCACGCGTTTCTGCTGGCCGGCGTTACGGGCAGCGGCAAAACCGAAGTCTATTTACAGCTGATCCGTGAAACCCTCGAAGCCGGTAAACAGGCGCTGGTGCTGATCCCGGAGATCAACCTTGGCCCGCAGACCCTGGCGCGCTTCGAGCAGCGTTTCAATGCGCGCATCGCCCTGCTGCACTCGGCGGTCAACGATCGCGAACGCCTCGACGCCTGGCTCGCCGCCCGCGATGGCGAGGCCGACATTATTATCGGCACCCGCTCGGCGCTGTTCACGCCGATGAAAAACCCGGGGCTGATCATCATCGATGAAGAGCACGACGGCTCTTATAAACAGCAGGAAGGCTTGCGCTACCACGCCCGTGATCTGGCGCTGGTGCGAGCACGCCAGGAAAACATCCCGATCGTGCTCGGCTCGGCCACGCCGTCGCTCGAAAGCCTGCACAACGCCTACACCGGTCGTTACGGCCTGTTGCGCCTGAATGAACGTGCCGGCGGCGCCAAACAGCCACGCTTTCTGCGCCTGGATGTGAAAAGCCGCCCGCTGGACAGCGGCATTTCCGGGCCGATGCAACAAGCCATCGGTCAGACCCTCGCCAACGGCCAGCAGGTGCTGGTGTTCCTCAATCGCCGCGGCTTTGCCCCGACCTTGCTCTGCCACGATTGCGGCTGGATGTCCGAGTGTTCGCGCTGCGATGCGCGAATGACCGTGCACCAGCGCTACGGCGAGCTGCGCTGCCACCATTGCGGCAACGTCGAACGCACGCCGCGCCAGTGCCCGAAGTGCAACAAGGTCGACTTGCGCCCGGTGGGTGCCGGTACCGAGCGCGCTGAGGAACGGCTGGCGATTCTGTTCCCGGATTACCCGGTGCTGCGCGTCGATCGCGACAGCACCTCGCGCAAGGATGCGATGAATCAGCTGTTCGCGACGATTCAAAAGGGCCAGCCGTGCATCCTCGTCGGCACGCAGATGTTGGCCAAGGGTCACCATTTTCCACGGGTGACGCTGGTGTCGATCCTCGACGCCGACGGCGGCCTGTTCTCCGGCGACTTCCGCGCCAGCGAGCGCATGGCGCAGTTGATTGTTCAAGTCGCAGGCCGTGCGGGGCGGGCAGAAGAGCCGGGCAAAGTGATTATTCAGACGCACCTGGCCGACCATCCTTTATTGGTGCAACTGACCGAGCAGGGTTATTTCGCTTTTGCCGAACAGGCGTTGAGCGAGCGTCGCGCCGCCGGGCTGCCGCCGTTCGCCCATCTGGCGCTGTTGCGCGCCGAAGCGCACAAACCCGGGCAGGCTGAAGGTTTCCTTGATGAAGCCTGCAGTGAGGCAGAGCGCCTGCTCAGCGAACTGAATCTGAGCGGCATCGAATTGCTCGGGCCGGTGCCGGCGCCGATGGAGCGCCGTGCCGGGCGTTATCGCGCACAACTGTTGCTGCAGGCGACCGCCCGAGCGCCGCTGCACCGCTTGCTGGCCAGCTGGATGCTGGCGCTCGAGCAGATGCCGAGCGGGCGGGCGGTGCGCTGGTCGCTGGATGTCGACCCTGTGGATTTGTATTGAGCTGAAGATCGCTTTCGCGAGCAGGCTCGCTCCCACAATGGATCAGCGCTGCACTTTTGCGTCCTGCTTGCCCCCTGTGGGAGCGAGCCTGCTCGCGAAAGCAGAGTTTTTGTCACCACATATCCACAACCGGCCTGCTAAGGTTGGCAAGCCCGGCTTCGCCACGGATAATGCCCAGTTTTTCCACCCGCGCACCGATGCGCCCGCCGCGCTTGCGGTCGAAAGAGAAGACCATGAAAGACACCATTCGCCAGCTGATCCAACAAGCCCTCACCCAACTCGTCAACGAAGGTGTGTTGCCTGAAGGCCTGTCGCCGGCGATTCAAGTGGAAAACGCCCGCGACAAGACTCACGGCGACTTCGCCAGCAACATCGCGATGATGCTGGCCAAACCGGCCGGGATGAAACCGCGCGATCTGGCGGAAAAAATCATCGCCGCGCTGCCGGCGGACGAGAACGTCACCAAGGCGGAAATCGCCGGCCCGGGCTTCATCAACTTCTTTCAGAACACCCAGGCGCTGGCCAACCGTCTCGATGCCGCGCTGGCTGACGCCCATATCGGCGTGCGCAAGGCCGGCCCGGCGCAGCGCACCGTGGTTGACCTGTCGGCGCCGAACCTGGCCAAAGAGATGCACGTCGGCCACTTGCGCTCGACCATCATCGGCGACGGCGTGGCCCGCGTCCTCGAATTCCTCGGCGACGAAGTGATCCGCCAGAACCACGTTGGCGACTGGGGCACGCAGTTCGGCATGCTCATGGCCTATCTGCAGGAAAACCCGATCACCAGCGACGAGCTGTCCGATCTGGAAAACTTTTACCGCGCCGCCAAACAGCGTTTTGACGAGTCCGCAGAGTTCGCCGACCGCGCCCGCGGTCTGGTGGTCAAGCTGCAGGCCGGCGATGCCGAGTGCCTGGCGCTGTGGACCCGGTTCAAGGACATCTCGCTGTCGCACTGCCAGAAGATCTACGAACTGCTCAACGTCAAACTGACCATGGCCGACGTGATGGGCGAAAGCGCCTACAACGATGACCTGATCAATGTGGTCAACGACTTGAAAGCCGCGGGCATGCTGGTCGAGAGCAACGGCGCGCAGTGCGTGTTCCTCGACGAGTTCAAGAATGCCGATGGCGACCCGCTGCCGGTGATCATCGTCAAGGCGGACGGCGGTTATCTCTATGCCACCACTGACCTCGCCGCCGTGCGCTACCGCAGTGGCAAGTTGAAAGCCGATCGTGCGCTGTACTTTGTCGACCAGCGTCAGGCCCTGCACTTCCAGCAAGTGTTCGCCGTGGCGCGCAAGGCCGGTTTCGTCACCCATCCAATGGAAATGGAGCACATGGGTTTCGGCACCATGAACGGCGCCGATGGCCGTCCGTTCAAGACCCGTGATGGCGGCACCGTGAAGCTGATCGACCTGCTCACCGAAGCGCAGGACCGTGCCTACAACCTGGTCAAAGAGAAAAACCCGCAGCTTGCCGAAGACGAATTGCGCAACATCGCCAAGGTCGTCGGCATCGGCGCGGTGAAATACGCTGACCTGTCCAAGCACCGCACCAGCGACTACAGCTTCAACTTCGACCTGATGCTGAACTTCGAAGGCAACACCGCACCGTACCTGCTGTACGCCTACACCCGCGTCGCCGGTGTGTTCCGCAAACTGGGCAAGGATTTCAGCGAAGTCGACGGCCAGATCGTCCTCGAAGCGGAGCATGAACTGGAGCTGGCGGCGAAACTCGCGCAGTTCGGCGAAGTGCTCAACAACGTTTCCGACAAGGGCACGCCGCACATTCTCTGCACTTACCTGTACGACGTTGCCGGCCTGTTCTCCAGCTTCTACGAGAACTGCCCGATCCTCGCCGCCGATACCCCAGCCCAAATGCAGAGCCGTCTGCGTCTGGCCGCGCTGACCGGTCGCACCCTCAAGCAAGGCCTGGAGCTGTTGGGTCTGGAAACTCTGGAGCGTATGTAAGTTGGCTGCCAAGAAAAAACCTGCACCCAAGCGCGGCGCCAGCCGCTATCAGGCTCCGGCGAAGCAACCGATTCCGGGCTGGCTGTGGATGGCCATCGGCCTGACGGTCGGCGCGTTCATCGTGTTTTTGATGAAGCTGGAGCCGGGCAAGGGCAGCGACACGGTCAAGCGTGAGAAGGTCGAGCAGGCGCAACAGCAGAAAGCGACGAAAATCGCCGAAGCCAACAAGACCCCGCCGAGCCCGACGCAACCGGTCAAGCCGAAGTACGACTTCTACACGCTGCTGCCGGAATCGGAAGTGATCGTGCCACCGGATGCCGTGCCGGAGAAAACCCTGCCGACGCCGCAAGTGCCGGCCATCCCGACCACGCCGGTCACCCCGGCGGAAGCGGCGAAGATCGACACCGCGCGCGCTCAGGCCGCACTGGCCGGGATTACCCCGCCGCCAGCGCCACCGGTAAGCAAAGCGGCGCCGGTGACCAAGTTCTTCCTGCAGGCCGGCTCGTTCCGCAAAGAGACTGATGCCGACAAGGTCCGCGCGCAGATCATTCTGCTCGGCCAGGCCGTGGCGGTTGAGTCCGGCACGGTGAAGGACGAAACCTGGTACCGCGTTCTGGTTGGCCCGTTCAGCAATCGTGAACAGCTGACCACCGCGCAGAAACAACTGGCCGGCGCCGGCTTCAGCAACCTGCTGTTACAACAACGCCAGAGCCGCTGATCCACTGCTGACTCGCCGCTGATCGTTCCCACGCTCTGCGTGGGAATGCCTCAAGGGACGCTCTGCGTCCCCGGCAGCAAAGGGACGCGGAGCGTCCCCGGCTGCATTCCCACGCAGAGCGTGGGAACGATCAGTTGACTGACACCGCTCGTCCCCTCCCCCGCACCAAGGTTGAAATCCCTTTCAGCACCCCCATATGAATGGGCATAAGGCACTTTCGCCCCGCTGTGTGGAGACTCTTCCCTTGACCACCATCGTTTCAGTCCGCCGTCACGGCAAAGTCGTCATGGGCGGCGACGGCCAGGTTTCTCTCGGCAATACCGTGATGAAAGGCAACGCGAAAAAAGTCCGTCGCCTGTACCACGGCCAGGTCATCGCCGGTTTTGCCGGTGCCACCGCCGACGCCTTTACGCTCTTCGAACGTTTCGAAGGCCAGCTGGAAAAACATCAGGGCCACCTGATTCGCGCCGCCGTCGAACTCGCCAAAGAATGGCGCACCGACCGCTCCCTGAGCCGCCTCGAAGCGATGCTCGCGGTCGCCAACAAGGATGCCTCGCTGATCATCACCGGCAACGGTGACGTGGTCGAACCCGAAGATGGCCTGATCGCCATGGGTTCGGGCGGCGCTTTCGCCCAGGCCGCGGCCAGCGCCCTGCTGAAAAAGACCGACCTGTCGGCTCGCGAGATTGTCGAGACCGCACTCGGCATCGCCGGCGACATCTGTGTATTCACCAACCACACCCAGACCATTGAGGAGCAGGATCTCGCCGAATAAGCCTGTCGCGGCCTGTGTGCCACGGCTTGTTTGTGCTTGAGGACCGTCAATTATTATGTCCATGACTCCCCGCGAAATCGTCCACGAACTCAATCGCCATATCATCGGCCAGGACGATGCCAAGCGCGCCGTCGCGATTGCCCTGCGCAACCGCTGGCGCCGCATGCAGCTGCCTGAAGAGCTGCGCGTTGAAGTGACGCCGAAGAACATCCTGATGATCGGCCCGACCGGTGTCGGTAAAACCGAGATCGCCCGTCGCCTGGCAAAACTGGCCAACGCGCCGTTCATCAAGGTCGAAGCGACCAAATTCACCGAGGTCGGCTACGTCGGCCGCGACGTCGAATCGATCATCCGTGATCTGGCTGACGCTGCGATCAAGATGCTCCGCGAGCAGGAAATGACCCGCGTGCGCCACCGCGCCGAAGACGCAGCCGAGGACCGCATCCTCGACGCGCTGCTGCCACCGGCACGCATGGGCTTCAGCAATGAAGAAGTACCGGCGAGCGATTCCAATACCCGTCAGTTGTTCCGCAAGCGCCTGCGCGAAGGTCAGCTGGACGACAAGGAAATCGAGATCGAAGTCGCCGAAGTGTCAGGCATCGAAATCGCCACGCCGCCGGGCATGGAAGAGATGACCAACCAGCTGCAGTCCTTGTTCGCCAACATGGGCAAAGGCAAGAAGAAGTCGCGCAAGCTCAAGGTCAAGGAAGCGCTGAAACTGGTGCGCGACGAAGAAGCCGGACGTCTGGTCAACGAAGAAGAACTGAAAGCCAAAGCGCTGGAAGCGGTCGAGCAGCACGGCATCGTGTTCATCGACGAAATCGACAAAGTCGCCAAGCGCGGTAACGTCGGCGGTGCCGATGTCTCCCGTGAAGGCGTGCAGCGCGACCTGCTGCCGCTGATCGAAGGCTGCACCGTCAACACCAAGCTGGGCATGGTCAAGACCGACCACATCCTGTTCATCGCCTCCGGTGCGTTCCACCTGAGCAAGCCGAGCGATCTGGTGCCGGAACTGCAAGGCCGTCTGCCGATCCGTGTCGAACTCAAGGCGCTGAGCCCGGAAGACTTCGAGCGCATCCTCAGCGAACCGCACGCTTCGCTCACCGAGCAATACTGCGCGCTGCTGAAAACCGAGGGCCTGCATATCCAGTTCCAGCCGGAAGGCATCAAGCGTCTGGCGGAAATCGCCTGGCAGGTCAACGAAAAGACCGAGAACATCGGTGCCCGTCGCCTGCACACGCTGCTTGAGCGTCTGCTCGAAGAGGTATCGTTCAGTGCCGGCGATCTGGCCAGCGCCCATGACGACAAGCCGATCCTGATCGACGCCGAATACGTCAACAGCCACCTGGGCGAATTGGCGCAGAACGAAGACCTGTCCCGCTACATTCTGTAAAGCGGCGAGCTACAAGCTACAAGCGGCAAGCTGAGTTAAGCTTGCCGCTTGTAGCTAGCAGCTAAAGGCTTCTCCTATGATTCCTACCGACATCAAACTGCACAAAGCCTCGAAAACCCTGACGCTCACTTACGCGTCCGGTGAAGAATTCACCCTGCCCGCCGAATTCCTGCGTGTGCATTCGCCCTCCGCCGAGGTTCAGGGCCACGGCAAACCGATCCTGCAATCCGGCAAGCTCAACGTTGGCTTGAGCAAGCTGGAACCGGCCGGCAACTACGCACTGAAACTGACCTTTGACGACGGTCATGACAGCGGCTTGTTCACTTGGGATTACCTCTACGAACTCGGCAAACGCCAGAAAGAACTCTGGGACGATTATCTCGCCGAATTGCGTGCTGCCGGAAAAACCCGCGATCCGAACGAGTCGTTCGTCAAGCTGATGCTCTAGCCCGAGCCTTGCGCTCATTAGAGGGCATTTTCTAACTTCATCTGTTTGAATGCTCCGCTGTATGGCCGAGGATCGGCCTGCTTGCGAAAAAAATTAAACTCGGGTAACCAATGGAGCTGGCAAGTTCCCTGCAATGCTCTACGACTGTAAAGCAGCTATGCAGAATCAACGGTCACCCGAGCAGTAGTACCTGGCATTGGCTGTGGAACTGCACAGCAATAAACCGGGTACTCGTCTCAGGACAATGGAGCGTCGTAGATGAGTAACAAGAATAACGATGACCTGAAGTATCAAGCCTCGGAAAACACCCTGGGGCTGAATCCCGTCGTTGGGCTACGCGGAAAGGATCTGCTGGCCTCTGCTCGGATGGTGCTGAAACAGGCCATCAAACAACCGATCCATAGTGTCAAACACGTGACCCATTTCGGCCTTGAGCTGAAGAACGTGCTGTTCGGCAAATCCGGACTGCAACCGGCCGGTGACGACCGTCGCTTCGCCGATCCGGCGTGGAGCCAGAACCCGCTCTACAAACGTTATCTGCAAACCTATCTGGCCTGGCGCAAGGAACTCCATGCCTGGATCGACGACAGCAGCCTGACCCCCAAGGATATCGCCCGTGGCCACTTCGTCATCAATCTGATGACCGAGGCCATGGCGCCGACCAACACCGCGGCCAACCCGGCGGCGGTCAAGCGTTTCTTCGAAACCGGCGGCAAGAGCCTGCTCGATGGCCTCTCGCATCTGGCCAAGGATCTGGTGCACAACGGCGGTATGCCGAGCCAGGTCAACATGGGTGCGTTCGAGGTCGGCAAGAGCCTCGGCGTGACCGAAGGCGCGGTGGTGTTTCGCAACGATGTGCTGGAGCTGATCCAGTATCGGCCGATCACCGAGCAGGTCCACGAACGGCCCTTGCTGGTGGTGCCACCGCAGATCAACAAGTTCTACGTATTCGATTTAAGCCCGGACAAGAGCCTGGCGCGTTTCTGCCTGCGCAATAACGTGCCGACCTTCATCATCAGCTGGCGCAACCCGACCAAGGCCCAGCGTGAGTGGGGCTTGTCGACCTACATCGAGGCGCTGAAAGAAGCGGTCGACGTGGTCACCGCGATCACCGGCAGCAAAGACGTGAACATGCTCGGCGCCTGCTCCGGCGGCATCACCTGCACCGCCCTGCTCGGCCATTACGCGGCGATCGGCGAAAACAAGGTCAACTCACTGACTCTGCTGGTCAGCGTGCTCGATACCACCCTGGACAGCGACGTCGCCCTGTTCGTCGACGAGCAGACCCTGGAAACCGCCAAGCGCCACTCGTACCAGGCCGGCGTGCTCGAAGGCAAGGACATGGCCAAGGTCTTCGCCTGGATGCGCCCCAACGACCTGATCTGGAACTACTGGGTCAACAACTACCTGCTCGGCAACGAGCCGCCGGTGTTCGACATTCTGTTCTGGAACAACGACACCACGCGCTTGCCCGCGGCGTTCCACGGCGACCTGATCGAGATGTTCAAAAACAATCCACTGATCCGCCCCAACGCACTGGAAGTGTGCGGCACGCCGATCGACCTCAAGCAGGTCACCGCTGACATCTTTTCGCTGGCGGGCACCAACGACCACATCACCCCGTGGAAGTCCTGCTACAAGTCGGCGCAGCTGTTCGGCGGAAAAGTTGAATTCGTGCTGTCGAGCAGCGGCCATATCCAGAGCATTCTCAATCCGCCGGGCAATCCGAAATCGCGCTACATGACCAGTGAAGAAATGGCTGCCAATGCCGATGAATGGCAAGAGAACTCGACCAAGCACACCGATTCCTGGTGGCTGCATTGGCAGGCGTGGCTGGCCGAGCGCTCGGGCAACCTGAAAAAGGCCCCGGTGAAACTGGGCAACAAGGCGTATCCGGCGGGCGAGGCTTCGCCGGGCACCTACGTTCACGAAAGATAGCGGCAAGCCACAAGCGACAAGCCGCAAGCTGAGCACATTCTGCTTGAAGCTTGTGGCTTGCAGCTGCTCCTCTCTAACCCGAAGGGTTTGATCCATGCCGCAACCGTTCATATTCCGCACCGTCGATCTGGATGGCCAGACCCTTCGCACGGCGGTGCGTCCCGGCAAGCCGCACTTGACGCCCTTGCTGATTTTCAACGGCATCGGCGCCAACCTGGAGCTGGTGTTTCCGTTCGTCGCGGCGCTGGACCCGGATCTGGAAGTGATCGCCTTCGACGTGCCCGGGGTCGGCGGTTCCTCGACGCCAAACCGGCCGTATCGCTTTCCCGGTCTGGCCAAACTGACGGCGCGGATGCTCGATTACCTCGACTACGGTCAGGTCAACGTCATCGGCGTGTCGTGGGGTGGCGCGCTGGCGCAGCAGTTCGCCTACGACTACCCCGAGCGCTGCAAGAAACTGGTGCTGGCGGCCACTGCCGCCGGTGCGGTGATGGTGCCGGGCAAACCGAAAGTGCTGTGGATGATGGCCAGTCCGCGGCGCTACATTCAGCCGTCCCACGTGATTCGCATCGCGCCGATGATCTACGGCGGCTCATTCCGGCGCGACCCGACGCTGGCGGCCAGCCATGCGGCGAAAGTGCGTTCGGCGGGCAAGCTCGGTTACTACTGGCAACTGTTCGCCGGCCTCGGCTGGACCAGCATTCACTGGCTGCACAAGATCCATCAGCCGACGCTGGTGCTGGCCGGCGATGACGACCCGCTGATCCCGCTGATCAACATGCGCATGCTCGCCTGGCGAATTCCCAATGCGCAGCTGCACATCATCGATGACGGTCATCTGTTCCTGATCACCCGCGCCGAAGCCGTGGCGCCGATCATCATGAAATTCCTCCAGGAGGAACGTCAGCGCGCGGTGATGCATCCGCATCCAACGCCGCTCGGCGGCTAAACGCAGCGGCAGGCTTTATGCAGGGCTTTACCCACAAGTGCGCGGCAGGACGCCGCGCAGGCAGCAACCCGTAACAGCGTCTATGGTGTTCTGGTTCGGTGAGTTTGTTTTTGCCCTGAAGACGAAGGAGTGTTGAGTCATGCGCGACAAACCAGCGACGGGCGTGGTGCCCAGCCCCGCCGTGTTTATCAACGCACAAAATGCGATCACCGGCCTGCGCGGCCGCGACCTGCTCTCGACCTTGCGCAGCGTCGCCGCCCATGGCTTGCGCAATCCGGTGCACACGGCAAAGCATGCCTTGAAACTGGGCGGTCAATTGGGCCGCGTGCTGCTCGGCGAAACCGTGCACCCGACCCATCCCAACGACAGCCGTTTTGCCGATCCGGCCTGGAGCCTCAACCCGTTCTATCGGCGCAGCCTGCAGGCGTATCTGGCCTGGCAGAAGCAGGTCAAGAGCTGGATCGACGACAGCGACATGAGCCCGGAAGACCGCGCCCGCGCGCAATTCCTCTTCACCCTGCTCAACGATGCCGTGGCACCGTCCAACACGCTGCTCAATCCGCTGGCGGTCAAGGAGCTGTTCAATTCCGGCGGCCACAGTCTGGTGCGCGGCCTCAGCCATCTGTTCGACGATCTGCTGCACAACGATGGCCTGCCACGTCAGGTCACCCGGCAGGCATTCGAAGTCGGCAAGACCGTTGCCACCACCACCGGCTCGGTGGTGTTTCGCAACGAAATGCTCGAACTGATCCAGTACCGGCCGATGAGCGAAAAGCAGTACGCCAAGCCACTGCTGGTGGTGCCGCCGCAGATCAACAAGTACTACATTTTCGACCTCAGCCCGCACAACAGCTTCGTCCAGTACGCGCTGAAAAACGGCTTGCAGACATTCATGATCAGCTGGCGCAACCCGGATGTACGTCATCGCGAATGGGGCTTGTCGAGCTACGTCGAGGCCGTGGAAGAGGCGATGAACATCTGCCGGGCGATCACTGGCGCCCGCGAGGTCAACCTGATGGGCGCCTGCGCCGGCGGCTTGACCATCGCCGCGCTGCAAGGGCATCTGCAGGCCAAGCGGCAGCTGCGACGTGTTGCCAGCGCAACCTATCTGGTCAGCCTGCTCGACAGCCAGATCGAAACCCCGGCCACGCTGTTCGTCGATGAACAGACCTTCGAAGCGGCCAAGCGGCGCTCCTATCAGCAGGGTGTGCTCGACGGTCGCGACATGGCCAAGGTCTTCGCCTGGATGCGCCCCAACGATCTGATCTGGAGCTACTTCGTCAACAACTACCTGCTGGGCAAGGAGCCGCCGGCGTTCGACATTCTCTATTGGAACAACGACAACACACGCTTGCCGGCAGCGCTGCACGGCGATCTGCTGGATTTTTTCAAACACAACCCGCTGACCCATCCCGGCGGGCTGGAAGTGTGCGGCACGCCGATCGATCTGCAGAAAGTCAACGTCGACAGCTTCAGCGTCGCCGGCATGAACGACCACATCACGCCGTGGGACGCGGTGTATCGCTCGACCCTGCTGCTGGGTGGCGACAAACGCTTTGTGCTGTCCAACAGTGGCCATGTGCAGAGCATCCTCAATCCGCCGAGCAATCCGAAAGCCAATTACGTCGAAAACGCCAGAATGAGCAGCGACCCGCGCGCCTGGTACTACGACGCCAAACGTGTCGACGGCAGCTGGTGGCCGCAGTGGCTGGAATGGATTCAACAGCGCTCGGGCGCGCAGCACGAAACCCGCATGACCCTGGGCAACCCCAACTATCCGCCGATGGAAGCCGCACCCGGTACCTACGTGCGAGTGCGCTGACGTTCAACGACATTTTTCTAAGAAGACTGGATGAAAACCCGCGACCGGATTCTCGAATGTGCGCTGCACCTGTTCAACGAAAAGGGCGAACCGAACGTTTCGACCATGGAGGTCGCCAATGAAATGGGGATCAGCCCCGGCAACCTCTACTACCACTTCCATGGCAAGGAACCGCTGATACTTGGCTTGTTCGAACGCTTCCAGCAGGAACTGGCACCGCTGCTCGATCCGCCGTCGGACGTGGAGCTGGCGCCGGAGGATTATTGGCTGTTTCTGCACCTGATCGTCGAGCGCCTGGCGCAATACCGGTTCCTGTTCCAGGACCTGTCGAACCTCGCCGGGCGCCTGCCGAAACTGGCCAAGGGCATACGTCATCTGCTCAACGCGTTGAAGCGCACGCTGGCGTCATTGCTGGCGCGGTTGAAGGCCGCCGGGCAGCTGGTCAGCGATACGCAGGCGCTGGGGCAACTGGTGGAGCAGATCACCCTGACGCTGCTGTTTTCCCTGGATTACCAGCGGATTCTCGATCGTGAGGGTGAGGTGCGGTTGGTGGTGTATCAGATCATGATGCTGGTGGCGCCGCATCTGTTGCCGCCGGTGAAAGTGGCGACGGAGCGGATGGCCTTGCAATACCTTGAGAATCACGACTGACCCGAGCGCTGCGCCTACTCACAATCCAATGTGGGAGCGAGCCTGCTCGCGAATGCAAACTTTCAGCTGATGCCTGTGTAACTGATCCACCGCTTTCGCGAGCAGGCTCGCTTGTATGGTAGGACTTGAAGGGAGGAGGAGGGACAAGGCTCGATTCTGACTGTTAGCGCAGTACAGACCGTGGGAGATTTTCACCCTCCTCCTTTCACCCAAGCGCCGATAAAGAATGCATCTGGCCTAGACCGACGATAGGAACAAGCCTGCGCCTCTGGGTGAACCCTTCAAGTGTTCAAACCTTAGCCCGGAGGATTTCTCATGGCAATGCCCGTCGCTACTACCCAGTCGATTGTCGGGGTTGATGTCGCCAAGGACGAACTGGTGATTTATCACGTCGAATCGGATCGGCTCGAGACAATCTCCAATACCAAAACGGCGATCAAGAAATGGCTCAAAACCGTTGCCAAACCAGTAGCAATCGCCATCGAAGCCACCAATATTTATCACCAGGAGTTTGCCGAGCTGGCGCACGCGGACGGCTGCATGATCTATATGGTTGGCGGTTATGAACTCAGTCATTACCGCAAAGGCGTGAACGTTCGCGCTAAAACTGATGCGCTGGATGCTCGATTATTGGCCCGCTATCTGACAAACGAAGGGGATCATTTGCGCCCCTGGACACCGCCGTCTCCGCTGTATTGCCGGCTCATCAGTCTGTTCCGGCGCCGTGCGGCTCTGGTTCAGGCTCGTGTCAGCCTCAAGCAGAGCTGGGAGAATGAGCCGCTGCTCAAAACCGCTTTCAAGAATCAGATAAGCGCCATGCAAAGGCTGGAAACCTTGCTTGAAAAAACGATCCTGACGCAGATAGAAGAAGCCGGTTTGGGCGCACAGCTCAAGCGCTGCATGAAGGTCGAAGGCATCGGTACGTTGAGCGGCGCCCGCTTGCTTGCATCCTTTAAGCGTGGGGACTTCAGGAATGCCGACGCGTTCATCGCTTTTCTAGGCATGGATCTGCGCATAGCGGACTCAGGCAAAAAGAAAGGCCGCCGCTGCCTGACCAAACGAGGCGACCCTGAGGCACGTCGGTTGCTGCACAACGCTGCAATGGCGGCGAGCCGGACCTCGGCGTGGAAAGGGTTTTATGAGGCTATGAGGGGGCGTGGATTGAGCACTACCCAAGCATTGGTCGCACTAGCCCGCAAGCTTGCACGGGTGGTATTTGCTCTGCTGAAAAACCAGAGCGAATACTCACCCAAAGGCGTTTAGGGGCTAGGCATGAACCATAGAATCTCCCACAGGGACTCGCAGTGATCCAGCTAATTTCCACAAACAAATACGCCCGACCTTCACAGGCCGGGCGTTTTGTTTTGCCCTGATGAATCAGGACTGACTGGATGGCGTCGACGGAGTCGATGCCGGAGTCGGGGTGGCTGCTGCCGTGGGTGCCGCAGCGGAGTTCGCCGCATTGGCCGGAGCGGTTGGAGCAGTCGATGCAGCAGCGGCCGGTTTTGGCGCAGCGGCTTTCGGTGCAGCCGGTTTTTTCACCGCAGGCTTTTTCGCCGCAGCTGGCTTGGCGGCTGGCTTGGCTGCAGGCTTGGCGGCAGCGGCTTTCGCGGCTGGTTTGGCCGCTGGTTTCGCTGCTGTTTTAGCCGCGGGTTTGGCTGCCGGCTTCGCCGCAGCTTTAGCGGCCGCCGGTTTGGCGGAAGCTTTGGCCGCGGGCTTGGCGGCGGCCGTTTTCGCTGCCGGTTTGGCGGCGGCTTTCGCTGCAGGTTTGGCTGCTGCTTTCGCCAGTGGCTTTGCCGCAGTTTTCGCCGCAGGCTTGGCCGCCGCAGTCTTGGCTGCAGGTTTCGCCGCAGCGGTTTTCGCCGCTACAGGCTGGGCTTTCAGACCGGTGAGTTTTTCGATCTGTTTAGTCAGCGTATCGACCTTGGCGTTGAGCGCCTTGACCTCATTGCGGCTCGGCACACCGAGACGTGAAATCGCGCTGTTCAGGCGCTTGTCGAAAGCCCCTTCCAGCTCGTCCCACTTGCCCATTGCGCGATCTTTCACGCCGCTGATGCGCGACTTCGCCGAAGAGGTCGAGTCCTCGACTTTTTTGCCGACCGCGGACTTGGTGAGCTTCTCGGCTTTCTCGCCGTCTTTGACCAATGTGTCGAAGAGCTTGCTGCCGTCAGTGTCGATCTTCGAGTACACGCCTAAACCCGCCAGCCAGATTTTGCGGGAGTACGACTCGACCTTCCCGACCCACGAGCTGCTTTCTTTATCGGTGTTCTTTTTACCAGCCATCCCGTTCTCCTTAAGATTTACGCGCGACGCGTTCGAGCAATGCCGTCAGCTCATCGAGCTTAGCAGAGAGTGTCTCAACGTCATGTTTAGACGGAATGCCGATACGATTCAAGGCGCTTGCTACGCGGCTGTCGAAGGCCTTCTCGACCTTGTCCAGTTGAACCTCGACGCGACCTTTGAAGGAGCTGACTTGAGTGGCGGCTTCGTCGATCTCGACGTTGGCCGCGACCAGTTTTTCGGTGACAGCCTTTTTGCCTTTCTTTTCAACAGCTTGACCGGCTTCGATCAACTCCTGAAAGTACTCGCTGCCCTCTTGCCCGACCTTGGCGTAGGCACCCAGGCCAGCCAGCCAGATCTTGCGGGCATAGGATCGGACGTCGCTCAGAGTCGAAGTCGAAGCGTCGATTTTTTTCTTCAAAATAACTTTGGCCATGGTGCACCTCACGCGCAGAAGGTTTGAGGAACTGCCGGACGAGTGTCGGGCTCAGGCACAAAGTAGGTAGAAAAATTAGAAAGGGCACCCTAACCAGCGGGAGCAACTCTAAACAAATGTGGGAGCGAGCCTGCTCGCGAAAGCGGTTTGTCAGTCACGGATAATCTGACTGAAGGACCGCTTTCGCGAGCAGGCTCGCTCCCACAGGGGACTGGATTTCAATCTGGAAATCAGGCCAGGGCTTTATCCAACGCCTTTTCGATCTCGGCTTTGATCATGCCGCTCATGGCCGACATCATCAGGCCCAGTTCGACGTCGACCTTGATCGAATCGTCCGCCACATGCACTGCGCCTTTCACGCCCGAGCGCTTGAGGTTCAGGGTATCGCCAGACCACTGCGGCTCCAGGCCGTATTGTTCATTGAGCTTTTTGGCCAGCTTGTCGGCCTTCTCGCGGGCGGCTTCCTTGCCCAGGGTGTGGGCACGCTCAACACTGATTTTGGCCATCGAATGACTCCTGATAGATAAAGGTGTGTCGGTAGATCTTGACCGCCACTGCGGCAAATCGTCCCGAAGGTGGCCCATCTTACCTTTAGCCATTCGAAGACAAAGCATGGCTTGGGGATTAGAATGTCGCGCATTCTCTTTTGGTGACAGCGATATGACTGATCAGCGCAAAGGCAGCGATGCCGAACCCACCACTCACTTCGGCTTCAAAAACGTTCCGGAAAGCCAGAAAGCGGAAAAAGTCGCTGAGGTTTTCCATTCCGTAGCCGCTAAATACGACCTGATGAACGACCTTCTGTCGGGCGGCATGCACCGTCTGTGGAAGCGCTTCGCGATCGAACTCTCCGGCGTACGCAGCGGTAACCGCGTGCTCGACATCGCCGGCGGCACCGGCGACCTGACGCGCAAATTCTCGCACCTGGTCGGCCCGACCGGTCAGGTGGTGCTGGCCGACATCAACGAATCCATGCTCAAGGTCGGCCGCGACCGCCTGCTGGATCTGGGTGTCGCCGGCAACGTCGAATTCGTCCAGGCGGACGCTGAAAAACTGCCGTTCCCGGACAACCATTTCGACTGCGTGACCATCGCTTTCGGCCTGCGCAACGTGACGCACAAAGAGGACGCCCTGCGTTCGATGCTGCGCGTGCTCAAGCCCGGCGGCCGCCTGTTGGTGCTGGAGTTCTCCAAACCGACCAACGCGCTGATGTCGAAAGCCTACGACGCCTACTCATTCGCCTTCATGCCGCTGATGGGCAAGCTGATCACCAATGATTCGGAAAGCTATCGCTATCTGGCCGAGTCGATCCGCATGCACCCGAATCAGGAAACCTTGAAGTCGATGATGGTCGACGCCGGTTTCGACCGCGTGACCTATCACAACATGACCGCAGGCATCGTTGCCCTGCACCGCGGCATCAAGCCCTGATGTTGCTCACCGGGCTGCTCGCCAGCGTTGAACTCGGCCTCAACCGGGTGCTGCGTCTCGACAGCACGGCGCTGCCGCGGCTGGCGCATTTGACCGGCAAAGTGATTGCCGTCGATTGCCGCAGCCCGGCGCTGCAATTGTTCATTCTGCCCAGTGATGAGGGCTTGATGCTCGCTTCGCAGTGGGCAGCAGACGTCGACTGCACCTTGCGTGCGCCGGCTTCGAGCCTGGTCAAACTGGCCCTGAGCAAAGACAAAAGCGCCGTGCTGCACGCGCCGGAAGTCGAACTCGATGGCGACAGCGGCGTGCTGCTGGAGCTGGCCGGTGTGCTGCAGGACCTCGAACTGGACTGGGAGTACGAACTCTCGCGCTGGCTCGGCCCGGTCGCCACGCAACTGCTCGGTGGCCATCTGCGCAGCCGCGCACGCTGGTATCAGCAAGGATTTGCCAGCCTCAACCAGAACCTCGCCGAATACCTCGCCGAAGAGTCGCGCACCCTGGTCGGGCAGCGCGAAGCCGAAGCGCGCTTCAGTGAACTGGACCGGATCAAACTTGATCTGGAACGACTCGAGGCGCGTTTCGAGCGCCTTTCCCGATCCCTCGACCCAAGCGATAACGCATGAAGCTGCTTGCCGTCCGCCGTCTGTTGCGCATCCAGCGCGTCGTGATTCGCTACCGCCTCGATGACCTGCTGTTCGCCCTGCCGCTGCCCTGGTTTCTGCTGGCGCTGCGCTTTGTGCTGCCGTGGCGCTGGTTGCCGCGCAAACGCCTGGAGCTGAGCCGTGGCGCGTGCCTGCGTCTGGCGTTGCAGGATCTGGGGCCGATCTTCATCAAGTTCGGGCAGATTCTTTCGACCCGCCGCGACCTGTTGCCTGAAGACATCGCCGACGAGCTGATGCTCCTGCAGGACCGGGTACCGCCGTTCGATTCGCAGCTGTCGGTCAAGCTCATCGAAGAACAGCTGGGCAAGAAGATCAGCGAAGTGTTCAGCCGTTTCGACGTCGAGCCGCTGGCCTCGGCTTCGGTGGCGCAGGTGCATGCCGCGCAGTTGAAGTCCGGTGAAGAAGTGGTGGTGAAGGTGATCCGCCCGGGTCTGAAACCGATCATTGCGCAAGACCTGGCGTGGCTGTTCATCCTCGCCCGCGCGGCTGAAAAACTCTCGGCCGATGCGCGCCTGCTGCACCCGGTCGACGTGGTGCTGGATTACGAAAAAACCATTTACGACGAACTCGATCTGCTGCGTGAGGCGGCCAACGCCAGCCAGCTGCGGCGCAATTTCGAGGGCTCGCCACTGCTCTACGTGCCGCAAGTGTATTGGGACTGGTGCCGGCCGAAAGTGCTGGTGATGGAGCGCATCTACGGCATTCAGGTCACCGATCTGGCGACCCTTGCCGACCAGCGCACCGACATGAAAATGCTCGCCGAGCGTGGGGTGGAAATCTTCTTCACCCAGGTGTTTCGCGACAGCTTCTTCCACGCCGACATGCACCCGGGCAACATCTTCGTCAGCACCGTCAACCCGTGGAGCCCGCAGTACATCGCGATCGACTGCGGCATCGTCGGCAGCCTGACCCCGGAAGACCAGGATTATCTGGCGCGCAACCTGTTCGCCTTCTTCAAACGTGATTACCGTCGCGTGGCGCAACTGCACATCGATTCGGGCTGGGTGCCGGCGGAAACCAAGCTCAACGAATTCGAAGCGGCGATCCGCACAGTCTGCGAACCGATCTTCGAAAAACCGTTAAAAGATATTTCATTCGGCCAGGTGCTGATGCGCCTGTTCCAGACGGCGCGGCGCTTCAACATGGAAGTGCAGCCGCAGTTGGTGCTATTGCAAAAGACCCTGCTGAACATCGAAGGCCTCGGGCGTCAGCTGTACCCGGATCTGGATCTGTGGAACACCGCGCAGCCGTTCCTCGAACGCTGGATGCGCGAGCGCGTCAGCCCGAAAGCCTTGCTGGGCAACGTGCAGAGCCAGTTCGAACAGATTCCGCACCTGGCCAACATGGCCCGCGACCTGCTTGAACGCATGTCCCAGCCACATGCCAACGACCCGCCGCCGCCATGGCATCGACGCAAGGATGACTGGTTCCTGCGCCTGCTCGGTTGCGCGCATCTGGCCGGCGGAGCAATCCTCGCCGCTGGCGGTCCACTGACCGATTGGGCGCACTGGCCGGCCGGGATCATGGTGGCGGTCGGTTTGTATCTGGTCGTTCGTCGATAGCACGATTGAGCTGCAAGTTATAAGCTGCAGGACTCAAGCTTAACGACACAGGTACACCGCAACCTGCTTTTACTTGCAGCTTGAAGCTCTTGGCTTGCTGCTGCTTTTCGAGATTTGAAGATGAAAAACTGGCTGGACGAGATCAAGTGGGACGCTGACGGCCTGGTGCCGGCGATCGCTCAGGATCACAAGACCGGACGCGTGCTGATGATGGCCTGGATGAACCGCGAAGCGCTCGAACTGACCGCTGCGGAGAATCGTGCCATCTACTGGTCACGTTCCCGTGGCAAGCTGTGGCGCAAGGGCGAGGAGTCCGGCCATGTACAGACCCTGCATGAAATGCGTCTGGACTGTGACGCCGACGTGATCATCCTGATGGTTGAACAGATCGGCGACATCGCTTGCCATACCGGCCGTCAAAGCTGCTTTTACCGCGTCTTCGAAAACGGCGACTGGAAGACAGTCGACCCGGTACTGAAAGACCCGCACGCCATTTATTCCGCAGGACACAAGCATGAGTGACACACTCACCCGTCTGGCCGAAGTGCTCGAAGAGCGCAAAGGCGCAGCCGCCGACAGTTCGTATGTCGCCAGCCTGTACCACAAGGGGCTGAACAAGATTCTGGAGAAGGTCGGCGAAGAGTCGGTCGAAACCATTATCGCCGCCAAGGATGCCGCCATCAGCGGTGACTGCAGCGATGTCATCTACGAGACCGCCGACCTGTGGTTTCACAGCCTGGTCATGCTTGCCCAACTGGGGCAGCATCCGCAGGCCGTGCTCGATGAACTGGATCGCCGCTTCGGCCTGTCCGGACACGTCGAGAAAGCCTCGCGTCCGTCCGCCTGAACAACTATTCGAGAGGAACAGCAACATGGGCATTTTTGACTGGAAACACTGGATCGTCATCCTGGTTGTCGTGGTGCTGGTGTTCGGCACCAAGAAACTGAAAAACCTCGGCACCGACGTCGGCGAGTCGATCAAGGGCTTTCGCAAAGCCATGAACGACGACGAAAAACCCGCCGAACCGAGCGTGACCCCGCCGGCGCAGCCAGTGCCGCCGGTACAGCCGCAGACCACTGCGCAGGCCAACCCGCCGCACACCATCGACGTGCAGGCGCAGAAAGTCGAAGAGCCGATCCGCAAAGACGTGTGAGCACTGACTAATGTTTGGTATCAGCTTCTCTGAACTGCTGCTCGTCGGCCTCGTCGCCCTGCTGGTGCTGGGCCCCGAGCGTCTGCCGGGCGCTGCGCGCACCGCCGGCCTGTGGGTCGGCCGACTGAAGCGCAGCTTCAACGCGATCAAACAGGAAGTTGAACGTGAAATCGGTGCCGACGAAATCCGTCGGCAATTGCACAACGAGCACATCCTCTCGCTGGAGCAGGAGGCGCGGAAGATTTTCAGCCCGGTTCAGCAAGAGCCGACACCGGTTGAGCACGCGGGCGAGCAGACGATTCATGCGCCTGCTGCACCGGCTCCGACGCCCGCACCTGCACCTTCCGTAGCGACAACCGAACCTGTGCCTCCTGCCGCACCAACGTCGGTTGAACACATAGCTCCAACCGCCGCGCCGATCACACCAGCGCCTCAAGACTCAACATTGCCGCCGCGAGCCCCATGAGCGATCTCCCCGAAAACGACCAGCACATGCCGCTGGTTTCGCACCTCACCGAGTTGCGCACCCGCCTGCTGCGTTGCGTGGCGGCGATCTTCATCATCTTTGCCGGGCTGTTCGCCTTCACCCAGCAGATCTACACCTTCGTCTCGACGCCGTTGCGCCAGTACCTGCCGGTCGGCGCGACGATGATCGCCACCGACGTGTCGTCGCCATTCCTCACGCCGCTGAAGCTGACGATGATGGTCTCGCTGTTTCTGGCGATCCCGGTGATCCTGCATCAGATCTGGGGCTTCATCGCGCCGGGCCTGTACAAGCACGAGAAGCGCATCGCCGTGCCGCTGCTAGTGTCGAGCATCCTGCTGTTCTACACCGGCATGGCGTTCGCCTATTACTTCGTCTTTCCGCTGATCTTCAAATTCTTCGCCGCCGCCACCCCGGCCGGCGTGGAAATGATGACCGACATCGCCAGTTACCTCGATTTCGTCATGACGCTGTTCTTCGCCTTCGGCGTCGCCTTCGAGATTCCGGTGGCGGTGGTCCTGCTGGTGTGGATCGGCGTGGTCGATGTCGCCTACCTGAAGAAGATCCGCCCGTACGTGATCATCGGCTGTTTCGTGGTCGGCATGATCCTCACGCCGCCAGACATCTTCTCGCAGACCCTGCTGGCCGTGCCGATGTGGATGCTGTTCGAGATCGGCATTCTGTTCGGCGGTCTGATCAGTAAGCGCGAACGTCCGGAAGACAACCCGGCCGACGATCACAACGACCAGCCGCCAGCGACCCAGGCATGAACCTGCTGCTGCTCGAAGAAGCCGACTTCATTGCGGCGGACCGTGTGGTCCTGCGTGATCGGCGCCTGACTCATATGCAGGAAGTCCATCGCTCGCAAGTCGGTGACAGCCTGCGCGTCGGGCGCATCAACGGGCTGATGGGCTCGGCCGAACTGCTGCGCCTCGACGCAGGTGAAGCCGAGCTGCGCGTCAGCCTCGATCAGCCGCCGCCGGCGAAACTGCCATTGACCCTGGTGCTGGCGCTGCCACGCCCGAAAATGCTCCGTCGGGTTTTTCAGACGGTGGCGACCATGGGCGTCTCGAAGGTAATTCTGGTCAACAGCTACCGGGTCGAGAAAAGCTTCTGGCAAACGCCGTTTCTCGAACCCGAGGCGATTCGTGAACAACTGATCCTCGGCCTCGAACAGGCTCGCGATACTGTGCTGCCAGAGATCATCATCGAGAAGCGCTTCAAGCCTTTCGTTGAGGATCGACTGCCAGCGATCAGCGACGGCACCCTCGGCCTGGTCGGCCATCCGGGCAATTACCCGCCCTGCCCGCGTGCGTTGAGTGAACCGGTGACGCTGGCGATCGGCCCGGAAGGTGGCTGGATCCCTTACGAGATCGATCTGCTGGCCAGGTCCGGCCTGCAACCGGTGCAGCTCGGCGAAAGGATCCTGCGCGTCGAAACCGCGGTCACCGCCCTGCTCGCCCGCTTGTTCTGATTTTCCGCCCCAGACAGATGGTGTTACAGATTGCCATCATCCAGCCGATACATTGCCCATAAGTCCAATTTAGTGGTCCGAAGGGAGTGGTCGCATGTACCGTTGGTTAGCCGAAAGTCTTGGGAACGTCAGCGTCAAACGCAAGCTGGGCATCGGCTTCGGCCTGGTGCTGTTACTGACGCTGTTGATCACGTTCACCGGCTGGACCGGTATGAGCGGCATCATCAGCCGCGGCGATAAACTCGGCTTCATTTCCAGCCTCAACGAGCTGACCAAGGACCTGCGCCTGGCGCGCATGGACTACGACATGCGCCGTGGCGATCAAGGGCCGGGCGCGGTCAATGAATTGCTGGCCAAGCTGGACAGCGGTCTGCGAGAGGCGCGCGGCATGATCGAACAGCCGGCCGATGCGGCGATGGTCGACCAGCAACTGGCGGCCGTGGCCGAGTACAAGCGCGCCTTCGGTGAAATGACCCAGGCCACCGTTCAGCGTGAGGACGCCCGCAGCAAACTGGGCGCGAATGCCGACAACGCCGTGGCCAAGGTCGGCGAAGTCGAAAAGGCGCTGTTGCAAGGTGACAGCGTGGCGCAATACAACGCGGTGATCGAGCTGAGCAAACTGTTGCAGCAGGCGCGCTATCAGGTGCGCGGCTACACCTACAGCGGCAAGGCCGATGCCGAGCAACCAGCGCTGACCGCGATTGAAAACGCCCTGAAAAACCTCGAAAGCCTGCCAGGCCGCGTGCCGGAACAGCACATCGCCAACCTGCAGCAGGCCACCGACTCGCTCAAGGCCTACCGCGCTGCAGTCAGCCAGTTCCGCGATTCGCAGGTGAAAAACGCCGCTGCGCTGACGGCCATGTCGGCCCAGGGCGACATTCTGATCGCCGTGAGCAAGAAGCTCACCGAATCGCAAACCGTGGTGCGTGATACCGATGCTGCACACGCCAAGAACATGCTGCTGATCGCCACCGCGCTGGCGTTGATCTTCGGCTTGATTGCTGCCCTGGCGATCACCCGGCAGATCATCATTCCACTGAACCAGACCCTGCAAGTCGCCGAGCGCGTCGCTGCCGGCGATCTCACTCAAAACCTGGTCTCCCTGCGCCGCGACGAACTCGGCCAGTTGCAGCGTTCGATGCAAAGCATGACCCAAGGCCTGCGCGAGTTGATCGGTGGCATCAGCGACGGCGTCACGCAGATCGCCAGCGCTGCCGAAGAGCTGTCGGCGGTGACCGAGCAGACCAGCGCCGGGGTCAATAATCAGAAAGTCGAGACCGACCAGGTCGCCACCGCCATGAACGAAATGGCCGCCACCGTGCAGGAAGTCGCACGCAACGCCGAAGAAGCCTCGGAAGCCGCTGTCGCGGCCGACCAGCAGGCCCGCGAAGGCGACAAGGTGGTCGGTGAAGCCATCGCGCAAATCGAGCGTCTGGCCGCTGAAGTCAGCCACTCCACCGAGGCCATGGGCGAACTCAAGCGCGAAAGCGACAAGATCGGCAGCGTCCTCGACGTGATCAAATCCGTGGCCCAGCAGACCAACCTGCTGGCGCTCAACGCCGCCATCGAAGCCGCCCGTGCCGGTGAGGCCGGTCGCGGTTTCGCCGTGGTGGCTGATGAGGTGCGCAGCCTTGCCCAGCGCACGCAGAAGTCCACTGAAGAGATTGAAGAACTGATCGTCGGCCTGCAAAACGGCACCCAGCAAGTGGCAACGATCATGGACAACAGCCGCACCCTGACCGACAGCAGCGTCGAACTGACCCGCCGCGCCGGCGGTTCACTGGAAAGCATCACCCGCACCGTCTCGGCGATTCAGGCGATGAACCAGCAGATCGCCGCAGCGGCAGAACAGCAGAGCGCCGTGGCCGAAGAGATCAACCGCAGCGTGTTGAATGTTCGCGACGTGTCGGACCAGACTTCGGCGGCAAGTGAAGAAACAGCGGCGTCGAGCGTTGAGCTGGCGCGGCTGGGGACGCATTTGCAGACGCTGGTGGGCCGGTTCAAGGTTTGAAGTGATGGATCGCCTGGGTTCGCTTGCGACCGAGGTGAGGCTATCGCTGGCAAGCCAGCTCCCACAGGGTTCGGTGGTGCGGCCAGATACTCGGCCACCCCAATCCCTGTTGGAGCTACCCCTGCCAGCGATTGGCGGTGTGATGACTGAAGGACGATCTCCAGCAACGGCTGATTGATCTGCGAACCCGCCCCCTCACCCCAGCCCTCTCCCGAGGGAGAGGGAGCCGACCGAGTTGTCTTTACGCTATGCATCAGGCTCAGATACCGCGTCGCGTCTGGATTCGGCGACGTCAATAAGACCAGTCGTATCTCTCAAGCATCCCGTGGTCAGTCCCCTCTCCCTCTGGGAGAGGGTTAGGGTGAGGGGCTTTTGAATCACGCATAAAAAAACCCCGCTGACTCAGCGGGGTTTTTTCATCAGGCCAGTTGCGCCTGCATCGCCGCCGGTCGCAACGGCAGCAGCGGTGCATGCGGATCGGCTTTCACCGAGGCCCGCCACGCGTCCAGCCACTCGGTCAGGCCTTCAGCCCAGACCTGTTCGTGCAGACGCGCCAGCGCTACCGGGTCGCTCAGCAGTTGCAGACGATCATGGTTGCTCAGCTCCGCTGGGCCGACCTTGACCGCGTGCCGCACGCGCTCCTGACGCAACCATTCGATCGGCTCGGCCTGACCGTGACGGGAGGTCGCCAGCGAGCACGCCAGGGCGTTCCGCTGCGGATCGACCACTGCGCGGACGAAGCCGTCGTTCAGGGCGTGGTAGCGGTTCTCGTGGGTGTACTGGTCGGTCGCCAGCAGCGCCTGTGGCGGATTGTATTCCTCGGGAATGAGGAACAGGCTCGCGTCACGGGTCTTCAGGCCCAGGCCGACACGGCTGGAAATCACCGACACCGGGATCGACAGCATCAGCGAACCGACGATCGGCACCAGCCACCAGAGGAAGCTTGGGTTCAGCCAGATCACCAGCAGCGCCCAGCAGAAGCCCAGCAGGGTCTGCGGGCCGTGACGCTTGACCGCTTCGCTCCATGGCGTCGAATCGTCGTCACGCTGTGGCGAGTTCCAAGTGGCGGCCCAGCCGAGGAACGCGGCGAGGACGAAACGGGTGTGGAAGATCATCCGCACCGGCGCCAGCAGCATGGAGAACAGCATTTCCAGCAGCATCGACAGGGTCACCTTGAACTTGCCGCCGAACTCTTTCGCGCCCTTGGCCCAGATCAGGATAATGCTCAGCAGTTTCGGCAGGAACAACAGCACGATCGTGGTCGAGAACAGCGCGATGGCTTTGTCCGGGTGCCATTGTGGCCACAGCGGATAGAGCTGGCGCGGTTCAAGGAAGTACTGCGGCTCCATCAGCGTGTTGACCGCCAGCAGCGCAGTCGACAGCACCAAAAAGAAGAACCACAACGGCGCCGACAGGTACGACATCACGCCAGTGAGGAATACCGCACGGTGCACCGGGTGCATGCCCTTGACCAGGAACAGGCGGAAGTTCATCAGGTTGCCGTGGCACCAGCGACGGTCACGCTTGAGCTCGTCGAGCAGGTTCGGCGGCAGCTCTTCGTAACTGCCCGGCAGATCGTAGGCAATCCACACACCCCAACCGGCACGGCGCATCAGCGCGGCTTCAACGAAGTCGTGAGAGAGGATCGCACCGGAGAACGCACCTTTGCCCGGCAACGGCGCCAGGGCGCAGTGGTCGATGAATGGCTTCATGCGGATGATCGCGTTGTGACCCCAGTAGTGCGATTCGCCCAGCTGCCAGAAGTGCAGACCGGCCGTAAACAGCGGGCCGTAGACGCGGGTGGCGAACTGCTGCATGCGCGCGTAAAGAGTGTCCATGCCCGACGCACGCGGCGCGGTCTGGATGATCCCGGCGTCCGGCGTGGCTTCCATCAGGCGCACCAGACTGGTCAGGCACTCGCCGCTCATTACCGAGTCAGCGTCGAGCACGACCATGTACTTGTAGTCACCGCCCCAACGACGGCAGAAGTCGTCGAGGTTACCGCTCTTGCGCTTCACGCGACGGCGACGGCGGCGATAGAAGATCTTGCCGAAGCCTTTGGCTTCGCGGCAGACGTCCAGCCAGGCCTGTTGCTCGGCGACGCAGATGTCGGTGTCGTTACTGTCGCTGAGGACGAAGAAATCGAAGCGATCCAGATCACCGGTGGCGGCGACCGATTCGAACGTCGCCCGCAGACCGGCGAATACGCGCGGTACGTCTTCGTTGCAGATCGGCATGACCAGTGCGGTACGCGCATCTTTGGCAATCGGCTCGTTGCCGGCGCTTTTGCCGGAGATACGGTATTTATCGTGACCGGTGAGCAACTCGAGGAAGCCCATCAGCGCGGTCCAGAAACCGGCCGAGACCCAGCAGAAGAGAATCCCGAACAGAATCAGGATGCTGGTTTGCAGCGCATACGGCAGCACTTGCGTGGCGGTTTGCAGCAGCGGTTGGTGCAGGATTTCTTCGAGATCGACAAACGACCAGCCCTGGTACGGCATGATGCCTTTCATGTACCAGCCGGCGACGATGGTCTGGCCGAGCATCAGCAGCAGCAGAATGTAGCGACGGATCGAACCGACGGTGCGCCAGCGCGCAGCCGGCAGGACATTCTCGTCCTTCGGCGGCTGCGGCGGGTTGGTGCGCCCGGTCAGACGGCGCCAGCCACGCACCAGGATATTGGTGCGCCATGGCTCCGGCACGACCTTGGTGCGACGGATCGGCGGGGTGGCTTTCATGCTGATCCGGCCGCTGGCGTCGAGCACCAGCATTTCCGCTTCTTCCAGCTCTTCGGCGGTGCTCAGGGTCAGGCGCTTGCCCACCGAAGCCTGGGCGGCTTCGGCAGGCGCGTCGAACGTCGAGGACGACAGGCGTTGATGCAGCTCGCTGAACGACTGGCAGCCCGCGAGTTCCGCGCGCTGCTCGTCGGTCATCGGCAGATGCGCCAGATACTCGGACAGAGTCTCTGGCTGTACTTGAGAGTTACTCATCGGCAGGCAACTGATAGCTCCAGGTCTCGGTCAGGACTTCTTCAGTCGGTGCCGATTCCGGTGTGGCTGGGGCCGCGTCCGCAGCGGCTGGCTGCTTGGCGTCTTTGGTGGCCTTGTCCTTGGCCTCTGTCGCCGGCTTGGCTTCGGCCTGTCTGGCCTCGGCGGCCTTGGCTTCCTTGTCGGCCTTCTCTTGTTGCTTGGCGGCAACCTTGTCGGCTTTGGCCACCGACGAGTTCGAAGCCGGCACCGCCGACTTGGCCAGATCGGCCGTGACCACCGGCTGAACCAGGGCGGCACGCATCTCGGTCGACTTGCTCGCGTCCTTGATTTTCATCCGCAGGGTCAAGCGCCAGCCCTTGGTTTCCGGGTTGTAGCGCACGCTGTTTTCCACCAGTTCGGCGTTGTCGCCGACACTGACCTGGCTGCGCACATCGGCGTCTGGCGCCAGAGCGGCCAGCGATGGACCTTCGAAATCGACCAGATACGCGACGCTGCCATCCGGCTGACGGATCAGGTTCGATTGCTTGACGTCACCGGTAGAGCGGAGGGTCTGTGCAACCCAGGCACTGTCAGGTGCATGCAGGGCGGCTTCATCCATGGTCCAGTGCAGGCGGTAGGCGAAGTCCAGTGGCTGACCCGGCTCCGGCATTTTTTCCGGGCTCCAGAACGCAACGATGTTGTCGTTGGTTTCATCGGCGGTCGGAATTTCCACCAGATCGACGGTGCCCTTGCCCCACTCGCCCTTCGGCTCGATCCAGGCGCTTGGACGCTTGTCGTAGCGGTCGTCGAGATCTTCGTAGTGGCTGAAGTCGCGGCCACGTTGCAGCAGACCGAAACCACGCGGGTTTTCGACGCTGAAGTTGCTCACGGCCAGGTGTTTCGGGTTGTTCAGTGGACGCCAGATCCATTCGCCATTGCCGGCGTGGATCGACAGACCGCTGGAGTCGTGCAGTTCACGACGGTAGTTGAGGACTTTCGACGGCTGGTTGGCGCCGAACAGGAACATGCTGGTCAGCGGCGCGATACCCAGTTTGCCGACCTTGTCACGCAGGAACATCTGCGCCTTGACGTCGACGATGGTGTCGCTGCCCGGACGCAGGATCAGGCGGTAGGCACCGGTGGCACGCGGCGAATCCAAGAGTGCGAAGATCACCAGGTGCTTGTCGCCCGGCTTCGGCTGTTGAATCCAGAACTCGCGAAAACGCGGGAATTCTTCGCCCGACGGCAGCGCGGTGTCGATCGCCAGACCACGGGCCGACAGACCGTAGGTGTGACCCTTGCCGACCACGCGGAAGTAACTCGCGCCGAGCATGGTCATGATTTCGTCTTGCTTGTCGGCCTTGTTGATCGGGTACAGCACACGGAAACCGGCATAACCCAGTTGTTCGGTGGCCTTCGGATCGAATTTCAGGTCGCCAAAATCGAAGCGGGTCGGATCGTATTTGATCTCTTCGACGGTGTTCGCCGTGATTTCGTTGATTTTCACCGGCGTGTCGAAGTGCATGCCCTGGTGATAGAAGGACAGCTTGAACGGCGTCTTCTGATCGGCCCACTCAGCCTTTTCGGTGAGGAAGCGGATTTTCTGATAGTCCGCGAACTTCATATCGCGGAATTCGTTCGGCAGGTTGCTGCGCGGGGCTTCGAACTTCTGCCCGGCCAGCTCTTTGGCCTTGGCCGACACATCGTCAAGATTGAACGCCCAAAGCTGACCGGCGCTGAGCAGGCACAGGAGCGCCGAACCCGCTACCAGGGCACTTCGCATGCGTTTGGCAGACATTTTTGCTGCATTACAGGGACTAACAATCACGAGCAACCCTCGCCGAAAACAGATCAATAAACCAACGGCCAGATGAAGTGCCTGTGGGGATTTCGGCAATAAAAAACCGACCTTCCAGCGCACCCTTGCCAAGTTGGCGAGCATTGTTCCGACTCCGCTGGGGCAAAATGATTCCCCAATCGGATCCGGACAAGTCTCTACCTAAGTCAAAACGGACCAACGAACGCCGATCCCCGTAGCGCGCGATTATCTAGTAGCCCGCATGACAACGCATCAGGGGTAACAAAGTATTTATCGCGTAAACACCCTAAAAACAGTCGAAATTTCCTAAAGAAGGTGTTTCAAGCATTTTCAGGTCTGTAACAAAAAGGTAACCGGGCCATCGTTGACCAGATGCACCTGCATATCGGCGCCGAATCTACCTGATGCCACAGTGCCATGCACCTGTTTCGCTTTGCTCAATAGATAGTCGAACAACTCCTCGCCAAGGGCCGGCGGCGCCGCGCTCGAAAAGCTCGGGCGCAAGCCGCTTCTGGTATCCGCCGCGAGGGTGAACTGGGAGACCAGCAGCAACCCTCCGCCGACATCGGCAAGGGACAGGTTCATCTTGCCCTCGGCGTCACTGAATACTCGATAGTTAAGCAGCTTATGCAGAAGTTTGTCGGCGCTGGCACGCGTGTCGTCGGGTTCTACCGCGACCAGCACCAGCAAGCCTTGATCGATCGCACCGACGACATCACCGTCGACCTCGACTCGCGCGCCGCGCACCCGCTGTAACAGCCCCTTCATGCTTCTTCAGGGGGCAGATCAAGCAGACGCTGAGCCATTTTGCTCGCCGCGCGCACCAGCGCATCGGTAATTCCCGGCTCGGACGCCGCGTGGCCGGCGTCGCGGATTACCTGCAATTCGCCGTTCGGCCAGGCCTGATGCAGTTCCCAGGCGTTGTCGAGCGGGCAGATCACGTCGTAGCGACCGTGAATGATCACGCCCGGCAGATGCGCAATCTTGGCCATGTCGCGAATCAGCTGGTTCGGCTCAAGGAAGGCATTGTTGGTGAAGTAATGGCATTCGATCCGCGCAATCGACAACGCGCGCTGCGGCTCGGAGAAGCGATCGACCACCAGCGGGTTCGGCCGCAGGGTCGCGGTGCGCCCTTCCCACGTCGACCACGCCTTGGCCGCATGCATCTGCGCGATCTGGTCGTTGCCGGTCAGGCGTTTGTGGAAGGCGTTGAGCAGGTCGTCGCGCTCGTCCAGCGGGATCGGTGCGATGTAGTCCTGCCAGTAATCGGGGAACAGACGGCTGGCGCCGGCCTGATAGAACCACTCGATTTCCTGCGGGCGGCAGAGAAAGATCCCGCGCAGGATCAAGCCATGGACACGCTCCGGATGGGTTTGCGCGTAAGCCAGCGCCAGGGTCGAGCCCCATGAGCCGCCGAACAGCACCCATTTGTCGATGCCCAGGTGCTTGCGGATGCGCTCGAGGTCTTCGACCAGATCCCAGGTGGTGTTGTTTTCCAGGCTGGCGTGAGGCGTAGAACGTCCGCAGCCGCGCTGGTCGAAGGTGACAATGCGATACAGGTTCGGATCGAAGTAGCGGCGGCTCTGCGCGTCACAGCCGGCGCCGGGCCCACCGTGGATGAACACCACCGGCAAGCCTTCGGGCGAGCCGCTTTCATCGACGTACAGCGTATGGGTGTCATCGACAGCCAGATCGTGCCGGGCGTGGGGTTTGATCTGCGGAAACAAAGTCTGCATTGCGCGCTCCGTAAGGGGTCGAGGTCATCCCTGGGGGGACTTCTATTATTCTGCCGTTGGGCATCATAAACCCGATTTACGTCAATGAGCATGCCTGTGCGTTGTCACCGTTTGTCAGCGATCAACCTCACGGGCCGAACGCGATCCTGTGGGAGCGAGCCTGCTCGCGAAAGCGGTGGGTCATTCAGCCAGGATGTTGACCGAGCTGACGCCTTCGCGAGCAGGCTCGCTCCCACAGGGGGTCATGTGCGGTCGTTAGAGTTGCCCCAGGCCAGGAGGCCCTCGAGCAGTTCCTTGAGCACCACCTGCGTCGGCTCGGCCAGGTCGGCGCGGTAGCGGAACGGTTCGAACTCTTCCATGTAGGTGGACTGGCACAGTTCCAGTTGCACCGCGTGGATGTTTTCGCCCGGATTGCCGTAGTGGCGGGTGATGTGGCCGCCCTTGAACCGACCGTTGAGCACGTGGCTGAAGTTGCTGTGCTGCGCGCAGATCGCTTCCAGTTGAGCGGCCAGGTCCGCATCGCAGCTGGCGCCGTTGAACGTGCCGAGGTTGAAGTCCGGCAGCTTGCCGTCGAACAGGTGCGGGATGATCGAGCGGATCGAGTGTGCGTCGAACAGCAGCGCGTAGCCGAATTCAGCCTTGAGCCGCGCCAGTTCTTCTTGCAGCTTGCGGTGATACGGCGTCCAGATCTGCTCCAGATAGGTCGCGCGCTCCTCTTTCGACGGTTCCAGACCTTCACGGAACAGTGGAATGCCATCGAACAGCGTCGCCGGATACAGGCCGGTGGTGGCCCCGGCGTACATCGGCTTGTCATCGGATGGACGATTCAGATCGATGACGAAGCGCGAATACTCGGCGGCCAAGGTACTGGCGCCCAACGCTTCAGCGAATTCATAAAGTTTGGGGATGTGCCAATCGGTGTCCGGCAGGCTTTTCGCCGCCGGGATCAATCCGGCCTTGACCGCAGGCGTCAGGCGTACCCCGGCATGCGGCATGCTGATCAGCAGCGGCACGCGACCTTGTTTGAAATGCAGAACCTTATCCACAACCGCTCTCCTACAGATTTGATTCAACGCCGTGACGCACGACGCGCTTGTCCAGATCGCCGCCGAGCCAATAAGCCAGATCCGCCGGACGATCGATCTGCCAGGCGACAAAATCGGCGACCTTGCCGACCTCCAGCGAACCATGGGTGGCAGCCATGCCCAGCGCTTGCGCCGCGTGGACCGTCGCGCCGGCCAGGGCTTCTTCCGGGGTCATGCGGAAACAGGTGCAAGCCATGTTCAGCATCAGGCGCAACGACAGCGCCGGTGAGGTGCCGGGGTTGAGGTCGCTGGCAATGGCGATTTTCACGTTGTGCTTGCGCAGGGCGTCCATCGGCGGCAGCTGGGTTTCGCGCAGGAAATAGAACGCGCCCGGCAGCAACACGGCGACGGTGTCGGCGTCGGCCATGGCGATGGCGTCGGCTTCGTCCATGAATTCCAGGTGATCGGCAGACAGCGCTTTATAGCGCGCGGCAAGACTGGAACCGTGCAGCGACGACAGTTGCTCGGCGTGCAGCTTCACCGGCAGACCGAGTTTTTGCGCGGCGACGAAGACGCGTTCGACCTGCTCCGGCGAAAACGCCAGGTATTCGCAGAAGGCATCGACCGCATCGACCAGCCCCTCGGCGGCCAGCGCCGGAAGCATCTCGTTGCAGACCAGATCGATGTAGTCGTCGGCGCGATCCTTGTATTCCGGCGGCAGTGCATGAGCGGCCAGGCAGGTGCTGCGAACGCTGATCGGCAGTTCTTTCTGCAGACGCCGAATGACCCGCAGGATCTTGCGCTCGTTGGCCAGATCGAGGCCGTAGCCGGATTTCATTTCGACCGTGGTCACGCCGTCGCGCATCAGGCTTTTCAGGCGCTTGGCGGCGCTGGCAAACAATTCGTCTTCAGTAGCTTCACGAGTCGCACGCACGGTGCTGGCGATACCACCGCCCTGCGCCGCGATCTCGGCATAGCTGACGCCTTGCAGACGTTTTTCGAATTCACCGCTGCGGTTGCCGCCGAACACGGTGTGGGTGTGGCAGTCGATCAGCCCGGGGGTGACCCACGCGCCTTGCAGGTCATTGACCGCCGGGTATTCGCCGGACGGCAGCTGCTGGCGCGGGCCAATCCACTCGATCAGCGCACCGCTGGTGACGATGGCGGCGTCCTCGATGATCGAATAAACGCCATGGGCCATGGTTGCGACGTGGCAGTGTTGCCAGAGGGTTTTCACTGTTGGCCTCCGTTTGGATTGTGATCGTTCCCACGCTCTGCGTGGGAATGCCTCAAGGGACGCTCTGCGTCCAGTGACGCGGAGCGTCACGGGCTGCATTCCCACGCAGAGCGTGGGAACGATCAGTAAGTGGGGTTAAAGGCTAGGCAGCAACTTCGCCGGCACCAGCTCGGTCAGACACCGCGAAGCCAACAGCTCAGTCGCCGCATTGATATCCGGCGCAAAGAACCGGTCCTTCTCATAAAACGGCACTTCCTTACGCAAAATTGCCCGTGCCTGTTCCAGCTTGGGCGAGGTCTTCAGGCCGTTGCGCAGGTCCAGCCCCTGCGCCGCCGCCAGCCATTCCACCGCAAGGATGCCGCGAGTGTTCTCGGCCATTTCCCACAGACGCTTGCCCGCTGCCGGGGCCATCGAGACGTGGTCTTCCTGGTTGGCCGAGGTCGGCAGGCTGTCGACCGAATGCGGATGCGACAGCGCCTTGTTCTCGCTGGCCAATGCCGCCGCCGTCACTTGGGCGATCATGAAACCGGAGTTCACGCCACCATTGGCAACCAGGAACGGCGGCAGTTGCGACATGTGCTTGTCCATCATCAGCGAGATACGCCGCTCGCTCAGCGAGCCGATTTCAGCGATGGCCAGTGCCATGTTGTCGGCGGCCATGGCCACCGGTTCGGCGTGGAAGTTGCCGCCGGAAATCACATCGCCTTCAGCGGCGAAAACCAGCGGGTTGTCCGACACCGCGTTGGCTTCGACAGCGAGCACTTCAGCAGCCTGACGGAACTGGGTCAGGCAGGCGCCCATGACCTGCGGCTGGCAGCGCAGCGAGTACGGGTCCTGGACCTTGTCGCAGTTCTGGTGCGACTCGGAGACTTCGCTGCGTTCGCCGAGCAGATCGCGGTAAGCAGCCGCGGCATCGATCTGGCCTTTCTGCCCACGCGCCGCGTGAATACGTGCGTCGAACGGCGAGCGCGAGCCCAGCACGGCTTCAACACTGAGACTGCCGAGCGCCAGTGCACCGGCGAACAGATCTTCACCTTCAAACAGACCGCGCAGCGCGAACGCAGTGGACACCTGAGTGCCGTTGAGCAGCGCCAGACCTTCTTTTGCCGCCAGGGTCAGCGGGGTCAGACCGGCGATTTTCAGCGCCTCGGTGGCTTCCATCCACTCGCCCTTGTAGCGCGCCTTGCCCTCGCCCAGCAGCACCAGCGACATGTGCGCCAGCGGCGCCAGATCGCCCGAGGCACCGACCGAACCCTTCAGCGGAATGTGCGGATAAACCTCGGCATTGATCAACGCGATCAGCGCATCGATGACCACGCGGCGGATGCCGGAGAAACCCCGGCTCAGGCTGTTGACCTTGAGCACCATGACCAGCCGCACCAGCGCATCGCTGATCGGCTCGCCGACACCGGCGGCATGGGACAGCACCAGCGAGCGCTGCAGGTTTTCCAGGTCTTCGCTGGCGATGCGTGTCGACGCCAACAGACCGAAACCGGTGTTGATGCCGTACGCGGTGCGATTCTCGGCGAGGATCTGCTCGACGCAAGCGACGCTGGCCTCGATCTGCGCAGAGGCGCTGTTGTCGAGGCTCAGCTTGACCGGGTTCTGGTAGACGTCACGCAGTTGGGCCAGGCTCAGTTGGCCGGGAATCAGGTTCAGCGCAGTCATGTTTGTGCTCCTTTTGAGAGTTTCTTATTAACTGACCAGTCGCTCCGGAAATGTCCGTTGTCCGTCGCCGCTCATCTTTTGGAGAGCCGCGCCTTGGCACGCTGGCAGGGGTAGTGTCAGTGCAGATTCGGTAAAACGTTGTGTGGCAGATTCGGGTCTTTCAGCACGCTCGCCGCGGCGGCGATGTCCGGCGCCAGCCAGCGGTCCTGATCGTAGGCCGTGACCTTTTCACGCAGCAGACGCCAGGCGATATCGGTGCCGGCGCCGAAGCGTTGCTCCTTGAGAAATTCAAACGCCTGGGCCGCCAGCAGATACTCGATGGCGAGGATTTGCGTGCAGTTTTCCACGGCGCGATGCAGCTTCAGTGCGGCATTGGTGCCCATGCTCAGATGGTCTTCCTGCAGGCCTGAGGTGATGTAGTTATCGAGCACCGCCGGTTGCGCCAATTGGCGATTTTCCGCACACAGCGAGGCGGCGACGTATTGCACGATCATCATCCCGGAATTGACCCCCGGATTGGCCACCAGAAACGCTGGCAGACCGCTGACGTGCGGATTGATCAGGCGATCGAGTCGGCGCTCGGCGATCGAGCCGATCTCGGCCATGGCGATCGCCAGCAGATCAGCGGCCATCGCCACCGATTGCCCGTGCGGGTTGGCTTGCGACATCACCCGGAAGCTCTCCGGCGTACCCAGCAGCAACGGGTTGTCGGTGCAGGCGTTGAGTTCGATCTCGACCTGTCTGATCGCGTGTTCCAGTTGATCACGCGCGGCGCCATGCACCTGCGGGATCGAGCGGATGCTCAAGGCGTCTTGCGTGCGAATGCCTTTGCTCGTGGCGATGACTTCACTGCCATCGAGCAGTGCGCGCAAATTGCTGCCGACCTGCTGCATGCCCGGGTGCGGTTTTAGCGCGATGATCTCGGCGTCGAACGCGGCAATCTGTCCGAGCTGCGCTTCGAAACTCATCGCCGCGATAACGTCGGCCCATTGCAGCAGGCGCGTTGCGTCGGCGATCGCGAGGCAACTGAGGCCAGTCATGCACGGCGTGCCGTTGACCAGGCACAAACCGTCCTTGGCACCAAGCTGCACCGGTTGCAAGCCTTCTGCGGTCAGCGCCTGTTGCGCCGGCACAATCTGCCCGCGATAGCTGACGTTGCCGACGCCCAGCAACGCGATACCGATGTGCGCCATGTGCGTCAGGTAGCCCACCGAACCTTGCGACGGCACCTGCGGGGTGATGCCGCGATTGAGCAGCGCCAGCAGGCCTTCGACCACACGGCGATGAATGCCGGATTTGCCGTGGCTGTAGTTGTGGATTGCCGCGCAGATGATCGCCCGAGTCTGTTCGTCGCTAAGCACCGGGCCGACGCCGCAGGCATGGCTGAGCAAGGTGTTGCGCGAGAGTTGGCTGAGCTGTTCGCCTTTGAGCGAGACGTTGGACAAGGCGCCCAGACCAGTGTTGACGCCATAGGCCCGCTCGCCGCTTTCGACGATGCGCTGAACGATGGCCTGCGCGTTGTCGATACGCGCCCAGGTGCCCTGCGACAGCTCCAGTTGCGCACCGCGCCGAGCCACGGCGACCACGTCCTGCCATTGCAGGTGGTCGCCGGTGATGATGATTTTTTCAGCCTGGGACATCTAAAACCTCAACCTTGATATTGATGCAGCTTCACCGGCGCCATCGCTGGCAAGCCAGCTCCCACAGAGTCATCAGTGTTCACACAATCCCTGTGGGAGCTGGCTTGCCAGCGATGGGGCCAGTCGGTGCAACGCTTTGTTCAGATCAGACTACTGCCGCCCGCCGCTGCACGAACCGGTCGACATACTCATCCGCCGGCGAATGCAGGATCTCTCTCGGCGTACCGACCTGAATCAACTTCCCATCCTTGAGAATCGCAATGCGGTTGCCGATGCGCACGGCCTCGTCGAGGTCGTGAGTGATGAACACGATGGTCTTGTGCAGGGTCTTTTGCAGCTCCAGCAACTGGTCCTGCATCTCGGCACGGATCAGCGGGTCGAGCGCACTGAAGGCTTCGTCCATCAGAATGATGTCGGTGTCCGCCGCCAAAGCGCGGGCCAGACCGACACGCTGGCGCATGCCGCCGGAGAGCTGGTGCGGGTATTTGTTTTCGTAGCCTTTGAGGCCCACGGTGTTGATCCAGTGCAGCGCGCGCTCGGTACACAGCTGCTTGCTCTCGCCGCGCACTTTCAAACCGTAGGCGACGTTGTCGAGCACGCTCTTGTGCGGCAGCAGGCCGAAGCTCTGGAACACCATGCTGATCTTGTGCCGGCGAAATTCGCGCAGCGCGTCCATGTCGTATTGCAGGATGTCCACGCCGTCGACGAGGATCGCCCCGCTGGTGGGATCGATCAGGCGATTGAAGTGGCGCACCAGCGTCGATTTGCCCGAGCCGGACAGGCCCATGATCACGAAAATCTCACCGGTGCCGATGCTCAGAGACAGGTCATTCACTCCGACCACACAACCGGTTTCGTTCAGTACCTGATCCTTGGTCTTGCCCTGGCCAACCATCGCCAAAGCATCCTTGGCGCGGTTGCCGAAAATCTTGAAGACGTTTTTGACTTCGATCTTGCTCACGGTTGCGTTGCTCATTTGTTCACCTCATGCCGTGGCCGACCATACGCCTGAGTAATGCGGTCGATGACCACTGCGAGAATCACGATCGCCAGACCGGCTTCAAGGCCACGTCCAACGTTGAGGGTCTGAATCCCCACCAGCACATCTTCACCCAGGCCACGGGCGCCGATCATCGAGGCGATCACCACCATCGACAGGGCCATCATGGTGGTCTGGTTGATCCCGGCCATGATGCTCGGCAGGGCCAGCGGCAGTTGCACGCCGAACAGCTGCTGCCAGCGGTTGGCGCCGAACGCGTTGATCGCTTCCATCACTTCGCCGTCAACCTGGCGAATGCCCAGATCGGTCAGACGAATCAGCGGCGGTGCGGCGTAGATCACCGTGGCGAAAATCGCCGGTACCTTGCCCAGACCGAACAGCATCAGCACCGGAATCAGGTACACGAAACTCGGCATGGTCTGCATGATGTCGAGCAGCGGCATCAGCACCGAACGCAGGCGATTGCTGCGCGCCGAGAGAATCCCCAGCGGGATGCCGATCAGCACCGAGATGATCGTCGCGACCATCATCAGCGCCAGGGTCTGCATGAGCTTGTCCCACAGACCGACCGCGCCAACCAGGAACAGCAGACCGACGATGACCGCCGTGGTCACGACTTTGCGCGTGGCGTGCCAGGCGACCACACCAACGATCGCCAGCATCAGCCACCATGGCGCTGCGCGCAGCAGGCCTTCGAGGTTGACGATGGCCCACAACAGCGTGTCGGAGATATGGCGGAACACATCACCGTAGTTGGTGACCAGCGAATCGACCCAACCGTTGACCCAGTCGGCGATGGAAAAGGTAAAGCTCTCGGGAAACATAAGCGGCTCTCAGTCAGCAATCTCAATCCAGCGTTTACGGCGTATCTCCCGGCCAGCCTCGCGGCTGACCGGGAGGTATCGACCTACAGCGCCGCGTCGATTTTCTTGGCTGCGTCTGCACTGACCCACGCATGCCAGACTTCAGGATGTTCCTTGAGGAAGATTTTCGCCAGTTTCGGCGACTCGATACGTTCCTTGGCCATGCGCCCCAGATTCTGGTTCAGCAGGTCGATCGGCAGGTTGACCTTTTCCAGCACGGCGACCAGTTCCGGGGCTTCGTCGTGGAAGGTTTTCGACAGGCCGACCTTGATGCTCACGCTCTTGTCGACGCCGGCTTTCTCTTCGAGTTTGACCGCGTCGATCTGGCCCATCAGCGGGGTGGGCGACCAGTAGTAGAACAGGATCGGCTCGCCACGCTTGTAGCTCGACAGCACCGCCGCATCCAGCGCAGGGCCGGTACCCGGACGGAAGTTGGTGTAGCTGTTTTCCAGGCCGTAGCTTTTCAGCATTTCGCTGTTATCCAGCTCGCAAGTCCAGCCGGCCGGGCAGTTGTAGAAGCGGCCTTTGGACGGCTCTTCGGCGTCCTTAAACACGGCGGCGTATTTGCCCAGGTCAGCGATATTTTTCAGGTCCGGGGCTTTCGGCTCGAGCTTGCGCTTGGCATCACCTTCGATGACGTAGCGCGGCACGTACCAGCCTTCGATGGCACCGACGATTGGTGCGCCGACACCGACCACCTTGCCGGCCTTCTCGGCCTTGTTCCAGACCTCGCTGCGGCCGACCCATTCTTCGGCAAACACTTGAATGTCGTTGCTGCTCAAGGCGTTTTCCATGGTGATGGAGTTGCCCGGCAGGCTGTCGGTCTTGCAGTCGTAGCCTTTTTCCAGCACCACTTGCAGCACGTCGGTCAGGAGCATGCCGCTTTCCCAGTTCAGGCCGGCGAATTTCACCGGTTTGCCCGATTCGCACCAGCCGGCAGCCTGAGTAGCGCCGGCACTGGCCAACAGGCCCATGGACAGCAATGTGGTCAGCAGGGTCTTGTTCGATTTCATTGTAATGACGCTCCTAATCATGAATGGGCTTACGGCAGTTCAAGAGGCATCCAGCCCTGTCCACGTCCAGATCAGGCCTGCGCCGCAGCGCGACCGGCCCCGCTTGTTTCGGGTTGTACTTCGCTGCTCTGCTCGACTGGCAGAATCAGCTGATCGGGCACTGCGCTGTGCCATTTTTTTGCGCACACGTAGTAGACGGCGGCAGGCAGCACCAGACCGATGATCCAGGAGATATCCACGTCACCGAGGGCGGCCACCAGCGGACCGGTGTAGAACTTGGTCGAGATGAACGGCAGCTGCACCAGCACACCGAACACGTAGACGCTGATCCCCAACAGGTTCCAGCGACCGTAACGTCCTTTCGGATCGGCGAGTGCCGGCACGTCGTAGCGCTCACGGGTAATGCAGTAATAGTCGACCAGATTGATCGCGCTCCACGGTGTGAAGAACGCGAGCAAAAACAGGATGAAAGACTTGAACGCGCCGAGGAACGAGTGCTGACCGAGCAGCGCGATCAGCGTGGCCGCGCCGACGATGACCAGCACAAACACCAGGCGCTGCATGCGCGTAACGGTCAAGTGGCCTTTGAAACCACTGATGATCGTCGCGATGCACATGAAGCTGCCGTAGGAGTTGAGCGTGGAGATGGTCACCTTGCCGAAGGCAATGCTGAAGTACAGCAACGCCGCAGTGGCACCGGTGCCGCCCAGACCGACGATATAAGCCACTTCATGCCCGGCGAACTGGCCGTTGGCCGAAGCCGCCGCGAACACGCCGAAGATCATCGCCACTTGCGCACCGAGCACCGAACCGGCACCGGCGGCGAAAAAGGTTTTCACCGCCGAGGTGTTGCTCGGCAAGTAGCGCGAATAGTCTGCGACATACGGGCCGAACGCGATCTGCCAGGACGCCGCCAACGACATTGCCAGCAGGAAACTGCTCCAGCTGAAATGACGGATTTGCAGGAGCGCGCCGACGTCGGTCTGGCTCATCAACCGCCAGAACAGAAAGATGAAAGCAATCACGCCGATGATGCTGGCGACCCGGCCGATGAAGTGGATCACCCGATAGCCGAGCACGGTCACCAGCACGATAACGCTGGCAAACAGCAGAATGCCAACGCTGTCACTGACACCAAACAACTGCCCCAGCGCTTGTCCGGACAGCACGGTGCCGGTCGCGGTGAAACCCAGGTACATCAGGCACACCAGCACGATCGGAATCGCCGCGCCGTAAACGCCGAACTGCACGCGGCTGGAAATCATCTGCGGCAGACCCAGTTTTGGCCCTTGCGCGGCATGCAGCGCCATCACGCCACCGCCAAGCAATTGGCCGATCAGCAAGCCAATCAACGACCAGAACACATCACCGCCCAGCACCACGGCCAAGGCCCCGGTGACAATCGCGGTGATCTGCAGATTGGCGCCCATCCACAGGGTGAACTGGCTGAACAGACGACCGTGTCTTTCCGCTTCCGGGATGTAGTCGATCGAACGCCTCTCGATCAACGGTTTGTTGCCTGCACGATCGGTGTTGACAGCCATGATTCAACCTCTGTGGATTGTTTAATAGTTCTCTCGGGCGAACTGAGCCTTGTGGGAGCTGGCTTGCCAGCGATGACGCGGTACCTTCAACATCATTTCCAGCAGTGCCACCGCTATCGCTGGCAAGCCAGCTCCCACAGGGATGTGTGTTACTTGCCGCCGGTGATCATCGGCAGGTTCAGCCCCTGCTCCTTGGCACAATCGATGGCGATCTGGTAACCGGCATCGGCGTGACGCATGACTCCGGTCGCCGGGTCGTTGTGCAGAACGCGGGCGATGCGTTCGGCCGCTTCGTCCGTGCCGTCGCAGACAATCACCATGCCCGAGTGCTGCGAGAAACCCATGCCGACGCCACCACCGTGGTGCAGGGAAACCCAGGTCGCGCCGCTGGCGGTATTGAGCAAGGCGTTGAGCAATGGCCAGTCGGACACGGCGTCGGAACCGTCCTGCATCGATTCGGTTTCGCGGTTCGGGCTGGCGACCGAGCCGGAGTCGAGGTGGTCACGACCGATCACAATTGGCGCCGACAACTCGCCGCTGCGGACCATTTCGTTGAACGCCAGACCGAGCTTGGCGCGCAGGCCCAGGCCGACCCAGCAGATACGTGCCGGCAGACCCTGGAAGCTGATGCGCTCGCGGGCCATGTCCAGCCAGTTGTGCAGGTGTGCGTCGTCGGGGATCAGCTCTTTGACCTTGGCGTCGGTTTTGTAGATGTCCTGCGGATCACCCGACAACGCCGCCCAGCGGAACGGGCCGATGCCACGGCAGAACAGCGGACGGATATAGGCCGGCACGAAGCCTGGGAAATCAAAGGCGTTTTCGACGCCTTCTTCCTGAGCCATCTGACGGATGTTGTTGCCATAGTCGAAGGTCGGAATGCCTTGTTTCTGGAATTCCAGCATGGCTTTGACGTGCACGGCCATCGACTGCTTGGCGGCTTTGATTACAGCGGCCGGTTCGGTCTTGGCGCGCGCGCGGTACTCGTCCCAGCTCCAGCCGGCCGGCAGGTAGCCGTTGAGCGGATCGTGGGCGCTGGTCTGGTCGGTGACCATGTCTGGGCGCACGCCGCGCTTGACCAGCTCCGGGAGGATTTCGGCGGCGTTGCCCAACAGAGCGATGGAGATCGCTTTGCCTTCTTTGGTGTATTTGTCGATACGCGCCAGCGCGTCGTCGAGGTCTTTGGCCTGCTCGTCGACGTAACGGCTTTTCAGGCGGAAATCGATGCTGACCTGCTGGCATTCGATGTTCAGCGAGCAGGCGCCGGCCAGTGTCGCGGCCAACGGCTGCGCGCCGCCCATGCCGCCGAGACCGGCAGTCAGCACCCAGCGACCTTTGAGGTCAGCGTTGTAATGCTGGCGCCCGGCTTCGACGAAGGTTTCGTAGGTGCCCTGCACGATGCCCTGGCTGCCGATGTAGATCCAGCTGCCGGCGGTCATCTGGCCATACATGGCCAGGCCTTTAGCGTCGAGTTCGTTGAAGTGCTCCCAGCTCGCCCAGTGCGGCACCAGGTTGGAGTTGGCGATCAGTACGCGCGGGGCGTTGCTGTGGGTCTTGAACACGCCGACCGGTTTGCCGGATTGCACCAGCAGGGTCTCGTCGTCATTCAGATTGGTCAGGCTTTCGACGATCTTGTCGTAGCACTCCCAGTTACGCGCAGCGCGACCGATGCCACCGTAGACCACCAGCTCTTTCGGGTTCTCGGCGACTTCCGGATCGAGGTTGTTCATCAGCATGCGCAGCGGCGCTTCGGTCAGCCAGCTCTTGGCGGTCAGCTTGTTGCCGCGCGATGCACGGATTTCGACGTTACGAACCTTAGTAGGCTTATTGTCAGTCACGAAAAAGACTCCTCAGCGATCAATTCAAACCAACCCTGGCAGTGGGCAAGCAGCCTGCGTGCATCAATGCGCGACAAGCGAATCAGTGGACGCTGCGGAGAGTCTCAAGCGACTCATACGCATACGTCTTTACTTGTACATACAAGCATATGCAATCAAGCGGCCAACTTGTTGGAGGGGCGTTCGAGAAAAATCGCGCAGAGGCCTCGAGAGCGCCTGAATCAAGGGCTCAGGCGTGGATGAAATTTTTGGCAAGAGTGTTTTCGTGTATTGGGGATTTGCCAGATGAGCGTGGTATTGCGCCACGCTGGGGCGTTCGGTAACAAGTTGGTGCGTGCGGGAAACAGGTTTCGGGATCGTTCCCACGCTCTGCGTGGTAACGCCGCCACGGACGCTCCGCGTTCGCTGGTGACGCAGAGCGTCCCACGCAGAGCGTGGGAACGATCAAGAGAAAGGCGTCATTAGCGAGCTGTCAGCTCGATCACGCAACAAGCGGCATAGGTCGAGACTTCGATCAACCCGGTGTTACCGTCCAGTTGCAGACAATCATGTCGCCCCAACTGCGAAGCGTTGTCACCGATCTGCACTTGCAGCGCGTCACTAACGCTGAATACCAGCACCGTCGATGCCGAGCTGAAAAACCGCTGCTCACCGTTCAGCCACTGCAACCGTGCGCTGTAACGCTGCGGTGCATAGATCAGATTGAAATCGCGAATCGCGCCGCCGAGCAGCGTGCACGACACCTGACTTTCGCCACTGAAGGCGAACGGGTCGAGCGGTAACAGCGGCCGGGTGTCTTCGCCATCGACGCACAGGGTCATGCCGTCACCCTGCAACACGGTGATGACCCGCTGATAACCGGCGAACGTCGAGAAGCCGCCCGATTCAGCGATGTCGGCAATCGATAGACGCCAGCCGAAACCGTCGAGACCGGCACCTGCATCGCGGGTGATTTCTTCGGTGCTGCCGCCGCCGTTTTTCCATGGCATGCGCGGGTAGCCTGCGGCGCGCAGAACCTTCACTTCGTTACTCATTTATGGAACCGCCCTTCGAGACGATGACGGGAGCCGGGGTGAATCAAGCGCGCAGCGGTCACCGGTTGACGGCCCGACCACGTGCGGCGCCGAATCAGCAGGCACGGCTCGCCCTTTTCGATCTGCAGCAATTTGCACTCGGACGGCTCAGCGAGAATCGCCTCGACCACGTGCTCGCCCTCGGTCAGCGGCGCGACCTGGTTGAGATAGGCGTAAGGGGTTTGCAGGGTGAAATCCTGCTTGAGGTATTCAGGGGCGACCAGCGCATTGACGAAGCGGTCTTCGATTTGCACGGGAATGTCGTTTTCGTAATGCACGATCAGCGAGTGAAACACCTTCTGCCCCTCGCGCATGTCCAGCGCCAGCGCGCGCTCGGAACCGGCGGCCTCTTCTTCAAGGGTGATGACCTGGCAGGTGTGGCGATGGCCACGGGAGGCGATTTCATCAGCGATGTTGTGCACTTCGAACAGCGCCGACTGGCTTTTGGGTTCAGCAACGAAAGTGCCGACACCCTGCATACGCACCAGCAAGCCGTCGGCGGTCATCTCGCGCAAGGCGCGGTTGATGGTCATGCGGCTGAAACCCAGTTGGCTGACCAGTTCGCTCTCGGACGGCACGCGGTAATGCGGCGGCCAGTTACCGCTGTCGATCTGCTGGGTGATCATCTGTTTGACGCGGGCGTACAAGGGCGCCGGACTGTCGCCCATGTTCGCGGCCAACGGGGAGACTGGAGGCGGAGTCGGCACGGTGGATCCCTGTTCTTGGATGAAAGTGGCTAGCTTGCCGGAGTTTACCGGGCAGGCAAACGTCTGTATATGTATATACAAATAACACACGATGGGGTGCCGAACCATGTCCGCCTTCTTTGCCGAACGCGCACTGCTGCCTAATGGATGGGCCAATAATGTACGTCTTGAGGTCAGCGCCGATGGCTTGTTGACCCAAATCCAGGCCGATGCCAGCGCAGACGGCGCCGAGCCGCTGAAAGGTCCGTTGTTGCCGGGCATGCCCAATCTGCACTCCCACGCGTTCCAGCGGGCGATGGCCGGGCTGGCCGAAGTGGCCGGCAATCCGAACGACAGTTTCTGGACCTGGCGCGATCTGATGTACCGGCTCGTCGGAAAAATCAGCCCGGATCAGCTCGGCATCATCGCCCGTCAGCTGTACATCGAAATGCTCAAGGCCGGTTACACCTCGGTTGCTGAATTCCACTACGTGCACCACGACAGCAACGGTCAGCCGTATGCCGACCCGGCCGAACTGGCCTTGCGCATCAGCCAGGCTGCCAGTGACAGCGGCATCGGCCTGACCCTGCTGCCGGTGCTCTACAGCCACGCCGGTTTCGGCGGCCAGACGCCCAACGAAGGCCAGCGACGGTTTATCAACAGCACGGAAAATTACCTCCATCTGCAATCGCGCCTGCAGCCATTACTGGCGCAGCAAAAGGCGCAATCGCTGGGCCTGTGCTTCCACTCGCTGCGCGCGGTGACGCCACAGCAGATCAGCGAAGTTCTCGCCGCCAGCGACAAACAATGCCCGGTGCATATCCACATTGCCGAACAACAAAAAGAAGTCGACGACTGCCTGAGCTGGAGCGGTCGTCGGCCGTTGCAATGGCTGTATGAAAATGTCGAAGTCGATCAGCGCTGGTGCCTGGTCCACGCCACCCACGCCAACCCGGAAGAAGTCACGCTGATGGCCAACAGTCGCGCCATCGCCGGTCTGTGCCTGACCACCGAAGCGAACCTGGGCGACGGGATTTTCCCGGCGGTGGATTTCCTCGCTCAGGGCGGGCGCATGGGCATCGGCTCCGACAGCCATGTGTCGCTGAGTGTGGTGGAAGAGTTGCGCTGGCTCGAATACGGCCAGCGTTTGCGTGACCAGCGCCGCAACCGCTTGTATGGCGCGGATCAGCCGATGGTCGGGCGCACGCTGTATGACGCTGCGCTGGATGGCGGCGCGCAGGCGTTGGGGCAGGCGATTGGCGCACTGGAAGTTGGCAAGCGTGCCGACTGGATTGTGCTCGATGGCAACGACCCTTATCTGGCGACGGCCAGCGGCGACGGGATTTTGAATCGCTGGTTGTTCGCCGGTGGCGATCGGCAGGTGCGTGATGTGATGGTCAATGGTCAGTGGGTGGTGCGCGACGGCAGGCATGCCGGCGAAGAAGACAGCGCCCGAGCCTTCACCCAAGTCCTGCGCGATCTTCTAGGCTGACGATTGATCGTTCCCACGCGCAGCACAGGAATGCAGCCCGGGACGCTCTACGTCCCAAAGCGGACGCAGAGCGTCCCATTGAGACACTCCCACGCGGAGCGTGGGAGCGATCAATACAAATGCTTAATTCGAGGTCTTGGCCATCTGCCGGTCCGTCGCCCGCCAGATCAGCCGGGTGGTGTCATACCCTTGCTGACGCGCCTTGCTCAGCAAGTCCTCGCGCACCACACCGTTGACGGTCGGCGTGCGTGACAACAGCCACATGTACTTGCGACTCGGGTCGCCGACAATGGCGGTCTTGTAATCGTCGCTGACGTACAACACCCAGTATTCGCCTTTGGCGACGCCCGGCAGCAGGCGCGAGAACCAGTTGTCGAACTCCACCCAGAGCTTGTCGGTCTTGCCCGGCACTTGCGGATACGCCGTGCCCTTGGCCTCTTCCCATTGCCAGTCCGGGGTCAGGCAGCGGTTGAGCACCGCGACGTTGCCGTCAGGCTTGAGGGTGTAATGCGCTTCGGATTGCGCGCAGTTGCGCTGGAAGTACATCGGCAGACGCGCCAGTTCGTACCAGGTGCCTTGATAACGCTTGAGATTGACGCTGTTGACGGTTTTCGGTGCCAACGAGTCGACGCCGGAAGTGGCGCAGCCAGCCAAAACCAGGCCGGCAAAAAGAACTAACAGTAACCGCTTCATTTTTTTCTCCGTGGGCGCAAAGCCCCGGTTTACTTCAGGCCTTGGCCGGAAAACATCAGCACTTTGTCACCGGCGTACTGCACGCTGATAAAGCTGTTCTTGTCGCCCCAGGTGCAACTGGACATGCCGAGCGCACCCGAGCAATCAGTCGGTTTGCCCAGCAGGGTCTCGACTTCGGCCTTGGCCATGCCGGCCGAGAGCTTCGAGTAGTTTTCCTGATTGACCTTGCTGCATGCGGCCAGCAGCACGCAAAAGCACAGAAGGGCGAGAGATCGCAGCGACATGGTGTAACTCCTGGAGCGGAAGGGGGCTGGCATGGTGCCAACCAGAAGCTTAGAAGAGAAAACCCTCCTCTGGTTCCCTGACAAGATGGCTATTTGTTCATCCGCCCGTCCGGCATTTATCGGTTAAATCAGACACTTTGTAGGGCTATTGAGCATTTCGTCGATTTTCCGCCAGCACGTCTAATCTTTGGCGCGCGCCGGTCGAAATAAGAGCAGCGCAACGCCAGGGAATATGGCAAATTGCCGCCCTTTCCTGACCAGCCCTTGCTCGGTAGTTCATTCGATGACCAGAAACCTGAAATTCAGCCACAAGATCTTGTTGGCTGCCGCCCTCGTGGTGGCCGTTGCATTCGCCTGTTTCATTCTGTTCAACGACTATCGACAACGTCAGGCCCTGAGCAGCAGTACCGAAGCGACCATGCAGGAACTGGGCAGCCTGACCACCAGCAACATCCAGACCTGGCTGGAAAGTCGCATCCAGCTGCTGCAATCGTTATCCCAGCAGGTCGCGGTCGACGGCAACGCGCCGGCCAGCCTCAAGCGCATCATCGACCTGCCCGCCTACACCGGTAATTTTCAGCTCAGCTATTTCGGCGGCGCGGACGGCGTGATGTTCTCGGTGCCGGCCGGCAATCGCGCGCCGGATTACGACCCGCGCGCCCGCGGCTGGTACAAAGCGGCCAACTCCGCGCAACAGACCATCGTCACCGAACCGTACATCGCCGCTTCGTCGGGCAAACTGGTGATTACCGTCGCCACGCCGGTGCAGCGCCAGGGCCAGATGCTCGGCGTCGCCGGTGCAGATATCGATCTGACCAGTGTCAGCGCAATCATCAACTCGCTGAACTTCGGCGGTCACGGTCATGCGTTCATTGTCAGCGCTGAAGGCAAAATCCTCATTCACCCGGACAGCAAACTGGTGCTCAAGACCCTCGCCGAGGCCTATCCGAATGGCGCACCAAAAGTCAGCCCGGGCCTGAAGGAAGTCGAATTCGACGGCAAGACTCAGTTGATCTCGTTCACCCGCGTCAACGGCGTGCCGTCGGCGGACTGGTACGTAGCGCTGGTGCTCGATAAAGACACCGCTTTCGCCATGCTCAGCGAGTTCCGCACCTCAGCGCTGATCGCCATGGCCATTGCCGTGGTCATCATTCTGGCCCTGCTGGGCATGCTGATTCGCGTGCTGATGCAACCGCTGCTGACCATGGGCCGCGCCATGCACGATATCGCCGAAGGTGAAGGCGACCTGACCAAGCGTCTGGTCATTCACGGCAACGATGAATTTGGCGCGCTGGGCACCTCGTTCAACCGCTTCGTCGAGCGTATTCACACCTCGATCCGCGAAGTGTCCTCGGCCACCGGTCAGGTCAACGAAGTTGCCCTGCGCGTGGTCGCCGCATCGAACTCGTCGATGTACAACTCCGACCAGCAAGCCAGCCGCACCAACAGCGTCGCCGCCGCGATCAACCAGCTCGGTGCCGCCGCCCAGGAAATCGCCCAGAACGCCGCCCTCGCCTCGCAGCATTCCAGCGATGCGCGCGGCCTCGCCGTCGAAGGCCAGCAAGTGGTGGATAAAACCATCCACGCCATGCAGCAGCTGTCGGCGAAGATCAGCGATTCGTGCGGCAACATCGAAACCCTCAACAGCAACACGGTGAACATCGGCCAGATTCTCGAAGTGATCACCAGCATTTCCCAGCAAACCAACCTGCTCGCCCTCAACGCCGCGATTGAAGCGGCGCGCGCCGGTGAGGCCGGTCGTGGTTTCGCCGTGGTCGCCGACGAGGTGCGCAACCTCGCCCACCGCACTCAGGATTCGGCGCAGCAAGTGCAGAAGATGATCGAAGAACTGCAAGTCGGCGCGCGTCAGGCGGTGAGCATCATGACCGAGAGCCAGCGCGAGAGCGAAAGCAGCGTCGGCATCGCCAACCAGGCCGGCGAACGCCTCGGCAGCGTGACCCAGCGCATTGGCGAAATCGACGGCATGAACCAGTCGGTGGCCACCGCGACCGAAGAGCAGACCGCCGTGGTTGAGTCGATCAATGTGGATATCAGCGAGATCAACACGCTGAATCAGGAAGGGGTGGAAAACCTGCAGGCGACCTTGCGCGCGTGTTCGGACCTGGAGCAGCAGGCGGCGCGGTTGAAGCAGTTGGTGGGTAGTTTCAGGATCTGAAGATCAAGGGCTTACCCCCTCATCGGAACGCCGCCCGCCTAGCCCCAAGGGGGCGAGGGGAAAGGGAGCCGATCGGGCAATATTCCAGTCCTGAGTTCGACTCAGAAATTGCAGTCGACGCATCATGCTTAAACACCACCGTCAGTCCCCTCTCCCTCCGGGAGAGGGTCAGGGTGAGGGAAAGCCTTTAAAACCGCGACCCAGGCTCAGAAAGAAACGCCAATTCCTCAGCCGTAGATTCCCGCCCCAACACCGCATTGCGATGCGGAAACCGGCCAAACCGGGCAATCACCTGGCGATGCCGCTCGGCGTAATCCAGATTATCCGCAAACACCGCCCTCTGCGCTTCCGGCTGTTCAGCCACCAGCTCGATAAATCGCGACACTGCCTCGTTCTGCACCGCGAGGTTTTCGCAGTGTTCGAATACCAGATAAATGAACACACGCTGAATCGGTTTCAACTGCCGGTCGAAATCCGCGGCAATGCCTTGGGCGACGAGTTTCTGCGCGCGCAAATCACCGGAGTAGGCTTTAGGGGTGTTGCGATGGATCATGCGCGGCAACTGATCGAGCAGCAGCACAACTGCCAGCCAACCTTCGGGACATTGCGTCCACTCGGTCAATTCGCCGGCCAAGGCCTGATCGACAAAGCCCCCGAAACGCGTCTGCGCTTCGAGGTCTTGACTGGTTCGCTTGCCGAACCACAACTTGCCCTTGTCAGCCGCGACTGCGTCCGGTGATTCGGCGTGTCCGAACCACCAGTCGAGCAACGGCTGCCAGGGCGCAGTCACGGTTACTCCTTGTGGTAAGCCGTGGCGCGCGCGACTTCTTCTTTCGAGCCGAGGAACACCGCGACACGCTGGTGCAGGCCTTCAGGCTGAATGTCGAGGATGCGCTGATGGCCGTCAGTGGAGGCGCCGCCCGCTTGTTCGACAAGGAACGACATCGGGTTGGCTTCGTACATCAGGCGCAGCTTGCCCGGCTTGGACGGCTCACGGCTGTCGCGCGGGTACATGAACAGACCGCCACGGGTGAGGATGCGGTGCACGTCGGCAACCATCGCTGCGACCCAACGCATGTTGTAGTTCTTTTTCAGCGGACCTTCTTCACCGGCCAGCAACTCGCCGACGTAGCGCTGGACCGGGGCTTCCCAGTGACGCTGGTTGGACATGTTGATGGCGAATTCCTGGGTGGTTTCAGGAATGGTGATGTCTTCGTGAGTCAGCACGAAGCTGCCCATTTCGCGGTCGAGGGTGAAGCCTTTGACGCCGTCGCCCAGGGTCAGCACCAGCATGGTTTGCGGGCCGTAGATCGCGTAACCGGCGGCCACTTGCTGGGTGCCTGGTTGCAGGAAGGCTTTTTCGTTCAGCGGCTCGTTCTGGCTCAGGTATTCATTCGGGCAACGCAGTACCGAGAAAATGGTGCCAACCGGCGCGTTGATATCGATGTTCGACGAACCGTCCAGTGGGTCGAAAACCAGCAGGTATGCGCCTTTCGGGTATTTGCCCGGGATCTGGTAGGCATTGTCCATTTCCTCGGACGCCATGCCGGCCAGGTGACCGCCCCATTCGTTGGCTTCGAGCAGAATTTCGTTCGACAGCACGTCGAGCTTCTTCTGCACTTCGCCCTGGACGTTTTCAGTGCCCATGCTGCCCAGAACACCACCCAGGGCGCCTTTGGACACGGCGTGGCTGATTTCCTTGCAGGCACGCGCCACCACTTCGATCAAAAAGCGCAGATCGGCAGGAGTGTTGTTGCTGCGGGTCTGCTCAATCAAATAGCGACTCAAGGTAACGCGGGACATGGACGGCTCCGGTGGAATGGGGGGGCTAAAAACCCGCGCAGTTTACAGGGAGTCTGAAAACCTAGCGAGCGAAGACGCCCGCTAACGTGCGTCGGGGCGTATTTGCCTGCATCAGACGTGATTGTCGGTGGAGAGTTCAGGTGGCGGATTTAGCGTAGTTGGAAATGCAGCGGGCGGCGGTTGAGTGATAGCGGCAGTCTGATGAATTTTTGTTGTTTGACCGGACGCCATCGCTGGCAAGCCAGCTCCCACAGGATGTGTGGTGTACACAAAATATGTGAACGACCGAGATCACTGTGGGAGCTGGCTTGCCAGCGATCGGCGTGCAGCGCCGGCCATGCTCAGGTATTGGCGGGCGGCTTGCGCAACAGGCTGAACGCCATCGCCCCGAGAAACACCACGCTCAACAGCAATACCGCCCACAAACCGATCTTCTTCCAGTTGGTCTCGGCCACCGCCGCCGCGGTCGTCGTCGAGGTCTGCGTCACCACAGCTTCGCTCTGCACCGAGGCCTTGCCCAGCGTCGCCAGCATCTGCGGTTTGAAATCCGGGATCAGCGTGGTCAACGGCAGGTTCGCGGTTTTCACCGTGGGATTGCCCAAGGCCAGGCTGTACGGCCCATCGCCCCGGGCGAGGAAAATCACCTGCGTGGCGCGCACCGCGTATTTCAGATCCGGCGCCTGCTCACCCAGCCCACCGCCGCGCTCGTCCACGGTCAGCTTCAATTGCTGCACGGTCTGCCCGGCGAGGGGGATTTCGTTTTGCACCACGTCCTGATTGTTCTGGATCAGGCGATACAACAAGCCACTGCTCAGCGTCTGCCAGGGCAAACTGCTCTCGCGGCGGCCGGCCAACGTGACCGGCGCCAGACTGTTCGGTTGTTTCAGTTCAACCTGAACGCGCTCGACATTCAGCCCCATCGGCAGCTGCCAGGTGTATTCCCCGGCCTTGGTGCTGCTGCCGGCCACGGTTTGAGACCAGACCAACGGCAGCGGTAAATGACGCGGGTCGCTGCTTTTCAGTTGCGCCGAAGTAAGGATGGGCGCCGAACCCGGCGACTCCCAGAGCAGGCGCACATAACGCGCGGTCTGCCCCGGCAGGGTCACTTCGTGCTGTTCGATGCGCTCATCAGAGAACGTCAGCCGTGCAACCTGGCCTTCACCCCACGCCTGCCAATGTTGCAGGTCGTCGCTGGCTTCGATGCTGAAACGCTGAAAACCGTCGCGCTCGCTGGTCCAGTCGAGAATCAACTGCTGCAACGGCGCTTTGATCGCGCTGGCATCGAGCAGCCAGCCGCGCAGTACTTCTTCGCCGGCCTCCAACTGACTGGACGGCTGCACTTCAACCAGCGTGCCATTGGTGGTCGATTGCACGCGCACGTTGGGCGCGCGTTCGCTGGCGTCCGCGGCGTTGTAGAGCGGGAACCATTTGACCTCATGCAACTGGCCGTCGTCGCGGGTCTGCGCGGATTCGCGAGCCAGCGCGTAAGCCTGCGGTTCACCGGCGGCGTTGAACACGCGCAAGTCGCCGAGATCGGTCTGGCGCGCCTGCAATTGCACGCTCAGCGGCAATTCGAGGCGATACCACGGGCCGTTGCCGCTGACCGACAGTGGCACCTGCGTGGCGAAGTCCGCGGGTTTTTCCTGGGCGCCGGCAGCCATCACCACGCCCAACGCCAACCAACCCAGATTCAGCATGCGACTCAAGAGACAACTCCTTCGGTTTCCGTGGCGGGTTTGTCCGCCGCCGGTTCGGCTTCGACGCGCTTGGGCGGCAGCGGGGCAAAATAACCCACCACCAACAGCAACACGCCGACACCGATAAACGAGACGATCCGGGCGAGGCCGCCACGGTTGCTCAGTTCGACAAAAATCAGTTTCGCCACCACCAGCGCAATCAGCGCCGCGCCGATCAGCCACACTTCGCGGCGATGGCGCAGATGACCGCCGATCATCAGCCCCAGCGCCATCAGCGTCCAGACGATCGATAACCCGGCCTGCACCAGCATTGAGGCGAGCAACGTGTCCAGTTCGAACGGGATCCCGGCCCAATGATGCGCAGCGCGGGTCACCAGCGCCGTGCAGAAGGCGAACAGCGAAACTCCGGCGATCAGTTGCGTGGCGGTGTCGGCGTAGTTTCGGCGGATCGACAGTTGTGCCAAAGCACTGCGCGACCACACATAAACGCCGAACAAGGCAAAAAGCAGCCCCAGCTCCAGAGGATTGAGCAGCGGTACATAAGGCAGCGGTTCGGCATTGCCATCGCTGACACCGTTAGCCAGCCAGAACCACGCCAACATCAACACGGCCAGCGGCGCAGCGGCGTACAAACGGTACTCGCGGGCAAACGCCGATACCGGCCAAGGCCAGGTGCGCGGTGCCGCTGCCAGCAACAGATAGACGCTCGGCAGAATCGCCCAGCCCAGCCAGCGCCAAGCGTTGTACTGCTCGGACAACAGCAGCAGACCGTAACGCAACTCCAGCGCCAGCACGCCGATCAGCAGCCAGCAACCGAGTACATGCGCGGAACTTAAAGCGCGGACCGGCAGCATCGGCGCGAGGCGGCGCAGGCTGAAGAAATGCGCGGCAAATACTAGTGTCCAGGCCAGCCAGCCGAAGTCGGCCGCCGGGTGATAACGCGACTGCCATGCACCGAGCAATACCAGCGCAGCAGCCGGGATTAGCAAGGTGCAGTGCAAACCCAGCGCCGGCCATTTCAGCCGCAGTGACGCCAGCGTCCACAGCACCACACTGACCGCCGCGACCAATAGCAACAGCGTCGCTTGCAGACTGGCCGGGGCAAAGCGCAGCACCTCACTGACCCACGCCAGCGTCCACCAAGCAGCGCCCCATACCAACAATATTTCGGACAAGCGCTGCAAACTCAACGCATCAAACGCCGAGGCATGGTTGCCCAGTTGCAAGCGCCACGCGCCGACCATCGCCGCCAGTCCCAGCACCAGCGGCGTCCAGAATCCACCATGGGCCAGCGGCTTCAAGCCTTCGCTGGACAACGGCCCCAGCAGCTCCGGGCCAGCCAGCAAAAATGCAGCGCCGCCGATCACCTGCAACAGCAGGCCAAAAACGAAGCTGACGCGCTGCTGCAGATACAGGCTCAGCCAGATGATCAGCAAACCACTGGCCGCCCACACCGCACTCGCGGTCTGCCACGGCAGGACAAACAGCACCGCCAGATTGATCAGCACCAGGCCGGCCAACAGCACCACGGACAAGCCGCGCAGCAGACGCACGTCGCTGCGTACCATGTCATCGCGCGCCGCCAGCAACATGCCGGCGATCAATGCCAGACCGATCAGCGATGCGCTGAGCAAACCACTCCAGCCCGCGCTGAACACTGCTGACGAATCCTCGCCCGCGCCTTGCAGCCGCAGCAGGAACAACGCGCCGCCGAGCAATTGCACGGCAAACGCGCTGAACAGGAACGTGCGCGATTGAATGCGCAGGCCGACCCACAACGTTGCCAGCCCGGCCAGCGCCCAACTGATCGCTGTGCCTTGGGTGAAGAAAAACAGCGGTGCCAGCAGGTACAGGAACGTCAGGCCCAGGCTCGCCAGCACGGGCAATGCCTGGCGCTCCCACGGCGCGGTCTGCTCCGCTACTGCTTTGCGCAATTGGTAGAAGCTGAACAGCAGCGCACCGCCGAGCATCAACGCGCCCAGTGGCGCACCGTCGAGCAAACTGTTTTCGCCGACGCGCAATTCACTGAGGAAGGCCAGCGCCGAGCCCAATTGCAGCAACAGCGCAAAGGCCCGCGCGAATGGTCGATGCTGACGCAGGCCAAGCCAGAAAATCCCTGCCCCCTCGACGGCCCATGCCGCTGAAGTCCAGCGCGCATCGAGCCCCAACGGAATCGCCAGACTGGCAAAAATCACCCCGAGCGCCAAGCAGGTTTCGCCCAGCAGCACTGCGCGCCCACCCATCAATACTTTGGCCAGCGCCATATAGAGCATGCCCAGCGCCAGGGCACTGAACGCCGCCGCGAACTCCAGGTGCTGAACGATGGCGAACTGCAAACCGAAACCAATGATCGGCGGGCCGAACAGCAGGGTGCCGTCGACGTAATCGCCCTTGCGCGCCGACCAGTGCAACAGCACCTCGCGATCAGCGTCCGCCGGGGCATCGCTCAGGTCGAGCAGCTTGCGTCGGGCAAACAGCAAGCCGATGGCCAGGTACATCAGGAAAAACAGAATCAGGAATGGCTCTGTACTCCACAACAACTCTGGGGCATACGACCGCAGGCCCCAGGCGAAACCGATGCCAAAGGTGCCAACGAAGCCGATCAAGTTGAGCAGGCGCCAGGCCTTGAACCAGGCGATGGCGAGAATGCCGGCGTTGAGCAGGGCGAAATAACTGAACAGCGCGACGTGGTTGCCTTCACCCGTTGAGGTCAGGATCGGCGCGGCAAAACCGCCCAATGCCGCCGCTGCCGCCAGCCCCAACGCATCCTGGGTGATTGCCAGAATGGCCGAGAACACCGTCACCGCCACCAGCAGACCCAGCGCGGCCGAAGGATCGAGCAGCGGATGCAAACGCATCGCCGCAAACACCGTCAGGTACAACACCGCGATGCCGGTGCCCTGCAGCATCAACGCATAGTGCGTGTTGCGCCGGCGCAGCCACCAGCCCAGCGCAAGCAGGCCCAACGCGGCAGCCGCCACCCCGGCGTAACGCAACTCGATCGGCACCACCATGCCTTCGGTGGCGTAACGCAGCAAAAACGCCAGACCGAAAAACAGCAGCACCACGCCGACGCGCAGCACCGTGTTACCACCGAACAGCCAATTGCGTGCCGCGCTGATGCCGCGCTCGATCAGGTTCGGGCCACGGGGTTCGGCAGGTTTTTGCGGTTCACGAGGGGCCGGTTCGGCGCGCCAGACATCGTCCGGCAGCGGCTGGCTGGTTTCACGGGTGGCGGCGACCGGTTCAAGCTCGGGCGGCAGTTCCCAGATCAGCTCAGGCGCGGGGGCTTGCTCAAGGATTTCGGCAGGCTCGGCGACAGGCTCAGCGACGGGCGCAGGAGACGACGGTGGCGCAGCGTGAATCGGCGCGCCTTCGAGCAGAAACAGCCGCTGCTCGACGCCTTGCAAGGCGACTTTGGCGTGTTCGAGTTGTTGCTGTTGTGCGGCCGTCAGTTTGCCGAGCCGCGCGATGCGCATCGTCTGCGCAATCGCCAGCCCGAGCAGTCCGCCCAACAGCGCAGCGCTGAACGACTCGTCGAGCAGTCCACCGAGCACCAGCCCGATCAACATGAACATCCATTGCATGGTCGATATCCCTAAGCAGCCCCGGGGCGGGGCGAGTCCGGCGATGGCTTCAGTCTAGGCACAAACCCTTGTAGAAGTGAGCCTGCTCGCGATAGCGGTCTGTCAGTCAACGAAGATGTTGAATGTGATGACGCTATCGCGAGCAGGCTCACTCCTACATTGGATTGGTGGTGACTGAAGCTTCCGGTAACCGGCGCTCAGTATATCGATCCGGCCCAACAAACGTTGGGCCTTGCACAGATTTGTTGCGGAAAGTTACTCCAGCGCTTTCCAGATATCGGTGGCGTACTCACGAATGGTCCGGTCAGACGAGAACCAGCCCATCCGCGCGGTGTTCAGCACTGCCGAACGCCACCAGTTATTGGAGTCATGCCAGTGCGCTTCGACGCGCTTCTGCGCTTCCCAGTACGAGTCGAAATCGGCGCAGACCAGGAAACGGTCGTAGTCGATCAACGAGTCGATCAGCCCGGTGTAACGCGAGGTATCGTCCGGCGAGAACACACCGCTGCGAATCGCTTGCAGCACATCGTTCAGACGATGCGACGCGGCGATGTCCGGCAAGGCGCTGAACTCATGGTTCTGCTTGCGCGCTTCAACCTGCTGTGCGCTCAAGCCGAAGATGAACATGTGCTCGGCACCGATGCGCTCGGCCATTTCCACGTTGGCGCCATCGAGGGTGCCGATGGTCAGCGCGCCGTTGAGGCCGAACTTCATGTTGCTGGTGCCGGACGCCTCGAAACCGGCGGTGGAAATCTGCTCGGACAAGTCCGCCGCCGGAATGATGCTCTCCGCCAGGCTGACGTTGTAGTTGGGCAGGAACACCACTTTGAGCAAGCCGCGTACCGTCGGGTCGTTGTTGACCACCCGGGCGATATCGTTGGTCAGTTTGATGATCAGTTTGGCCTGGTGATAACTCGCCGCGGCCTTGCCGGCGAAGATTTTCACCCGTGGCACCCAGTCGACTTCCGGCTCGGCACGAATCGCTTGGTACAGCGCGACGGTGTGCAGCAGGTTAAGCAATTGACGCTTGTATTCGTGGATGCGTTTGACCTGCACGTCGAACATCGCCGCCGGGTTGACCGCAACCCCCAGGCGCTCGTGTATCAGGTAGGCCAAGGCCTTTTTGCTGTGCAGACGCTGTTCGGCAAAGGCTTTACGGAACGCGGTTTTTTCAGCGAATGGCTCCAGTTCAAGCAGACGCTCTTCGGGATGGTCGAGTATCTCCGGCCCCACAGCATCGACCAGCATCGAGGTCAGCTCGGCGTTGGCCTGGAACAGCCAGCGGCGGAACGTAATGCCGTTGGTCTTGTTGTTGATCCGCTCCGGGTAGAGCTTGTGCAACTCGGCGAAGACGGTTTTGCGCATCAGTTGCGTGTGCAGCCCGGACACGCCATTGACGCTGTGCGAGCCGAGAAACGCGAGGTTGCCCATGCGCACGCGGCGGCCGTTGTCCTCTTCGATCAGCGACACCGCGCGCAGCACGTCGAAATCGTGAATGCCCTTGGCCCGCAGCGAGTCGATGTGCTGGGCGTTGATCAGATAAATGATCTGCATGTGCCGCGGCAGCATGCGTTCCATCAGGCCGACCGGCCAGGTTTCCAGCGCCTCGGGCAGCAAGGTGTGGTTGGTGTACGACAGCGTATCGACTGTGACCTGCCACGCCGCATCCCACGCTACGTCGTAGACGTCGACCAATTGACGCATCAGTTCGGCGACGGCAATCGATGGGTGGGTGTCATTGAGCTGGATCGCCGCATGATCACCGAGGGTCAGCACAGAGGTGTGCATGTTGCGGTGACGGCGCAGCAGATCCTGTAGCGATGCGGCGACGAAGAAATATTCCTGACGCAGGCGCAGTTCCTGACCGGCTTCGGTGCTGTCCGCCGGGTAGAGCACGCGCGAAATACTTTCGGCGCGAGCTACTTCGGCCACGGCACCGAGGTGGTCACCGGCGTTGAAACGCTCCAGGTGCAGTTCTTCCATCGCCCGCGCGCGCCACAGGCGCAAGGTATTGACGCTGGCGCCGCGCCAGCCGACCACCGGGGTGTCGTAGGCAATTGCGCGCACGGTTTCCGCCGGCGACCAGACCTGGCGGGTTTTGCCATTGGCGTCGGTGACGGTTTCGACGCTGCCGCCGAAGCCGATCGGGTACACCACTTCCGGCCGTTCGAATTCCCACGGGTTGCCGAAATCCAGCCAGTGTTCGGTCTGCTCCTGCTGCCAGCCATCGACAATCGCCTGACGGAACAAGCCGTGCTCATAACGAATGCCATAGCCGTGACCGGCAATGCCGAGGGTCGACATGCTTTCCATGAAGCACGCCGCCAGACGTCCGAGGCCGCCGTTGCCGAGCGCTGCGTCGGGCTCCAGCAAACGGATGCGCTCCAGATCGACGCCCAGTTCGGTCAGCGCCTCACGGGCGACGTCGAGCAGGCCAAGGTTGCTCAGGCTGTCGTAAAGCAAGCGGCCGATGAGGAATTCCAGCGAGAGGTAGTACACCCGCTTCTGACCTTTGCGGTAGATCTGCCGGGTGTGGTCCATCCAGTGTTCGACCATGTGATCACGCGCGGCCAGGGCGATGGCTTCGAACCAGTCATGGTCAAAGGCGTGATCGGGATCCTTGCCCACCGCGTAGGTGAGCTTGGTCAGGACGGCGTCGCGGAATGCGGCCACCTCTGCTTCGCGAACTAGTGGTTCTTGAGTCATCAATTGGACCTCGAGCGAGCGGGGAATTGTCTGAGCCTAGACGGTCTGACCGACGGTAACGGCTCTGGTTCGGCTGTATTTCCTGAGACTGTGAGGTGGTCCGGCATAACCTTGGCGGATGAACCAATGAATGCAGGGGCCATGCCGAAATGCCCGGCAAAGTGCCGGCATGGAGAAAAATCTGGCGAAAGGTTGTTCAAAAATCCACCCGTCCCGGTATGATCGCGCGCCCTGATGCACACACCCTTGGTAACTTCCGATGATGAAACCCAACCTGATCGCCGCCGCCGAGATCGATCGTCTCGATACGTGGGCCAAATATTCGGCACCGATGTGCGGCTCGTGCATGTCCAGCTGCTGCACGCTGCCGGTCGAGGTGAAGATCAAGGATCTGGTGCGCATCGGTGTGGTCGACGAATTCGAACTGGGCGATCCGCCGAAGAACATCGCCAAGCGTTTGCAAAAGGAAGGTCTGGTCGAGCGTTTCAATCAGAAGTCGGGGATCTTCACCCTCCAGCGCATGAGCAACAACGATTGCTATTACCTGGATCGTAAGAGCCGCCTGTGCACGATTTATGACAAGCGCCCGGACACCTGCCGCAACCACCCGAAAATCGGCCCGCGGCCGGGGTATTGCGCGTACAAGCCGAAGGAAGTCGAGCGGGTGCAGAATTTTCGCGCGATCGAGAAGTTCTGACCGGCGCTGAGTTGTAGCTAGCCACTGATCGTTCCCACGCTCTGCGTGGGAATGCAGCCCGGGACGCTCCGCGTCCCTTCTGAAGCCGAACGCAGAGCGTCCGTTGAGGCATTCCCACGCAGAGCGTGGGAACGATCTATTGTGTTAGCACCCGACCACCTTGTGGGAGCGAGCCTGCTCGCGAAGGGGCCAGCGCAAACACTGCGTAAACCCCAGACAAACAAAAACGCCCCCGGTCTCGCGACCGGGGGCGTTTTTTATTCCAGGGCTAGATTACGCCTTGGCTTTCTTGGCAGCGCGGGTACGCTCGCTTTCGTCGAGGATCTTCTTGCGAAGACGGATCGACTTAGGCGTGACTTCGCACAGCTCGTCTTCCTGGATGTATTCCAGAGCCTGTTCCAGAGTGAAGCGAACAGGTGGGACCAGAGCGATGGTTTCGTCTTTACCCGAAGCACGCATGTTGTCGAGCTTCTTGCCTTTGGTCGGGTTTACACCCAGGTCGTTGTCGCGGCTGTTCTGACCAACGATCTGACCGTTGTAGATCTCCTGGCCGTGTTCTACGAACAGCTTGCCGCGAGCCTGCAGGGTTTCCAGCGAGTAGGTCAGTGCCTTGCCGGTTTCAACCGAAACCAGAACGCCGTTCTGACGGCCGGACATGTGGCCCGACTTGACGGTGTCGTAGCGATCGAAGATCGAGGTCAGGATGCCAGCACCGTTGGTCAGGGTCAGGAACTGGTTACGGAAACCGATCAGACCGCGAGCAGGGATGTTGTATTCCAGACGTACACGGCCTTTACCATCCGGCACCATGTTGCTCAGGTCGCCCTTACGCAGGCCCATCTCTTCCATGACCTTGCCCTGGGATTCTTCAGGGATGTCGATGGTCACGTTTTCGAACGGTTCCTGCTTCACGCCGTCAACTTCACGGATGATCACTTCAGGACGGCCCAGGGCCAGCTCGAAGCCTTCGCGACGCATGGTTTCGATCAGTACCGAGAGGTGCAGCTCACCACGGCCGGAAACCTTGAACTTGTCAGCCGAGTCGCCTTCTTCAACGCGCAGTGCAACGTTGTACAGCAGCTCTTTGTCCAGACGGTCCTTGATGTTACGGGACGTCACGAACTTGCCTTCTTTACCGCAGAATGGCGAGTCGTTTACCTGGAAGGTCATCGAAACGGTTGGCTCGTCAACGGTCAGCGGCTTCATCGCCTCGACGGTATCCGGGTGGCACAGGGTGTCGGAGATGAACAGCGAATCCATACCGCTGATGCAGACGATGTCGCCGGCCGCAGCTTCTTCAACGTCAACGCGGTGCAGACCGTGGTGACCCATCAGTTTCAGGATACGGCCGTTGCGACGCTTGCCATCGGCACCGATCGCGACAACCGGAGTGTTCGGCTTGACGCGACCGCGAGCGATACGGCCAACACCGATAACACCCAGGAAGCTGTTGTAGTCCAGAGCGGAGATCTGCATCTGGAACGGACCGTCACGGTCAACGGCCGGAGGCGGAACGTGGTCGACGACTGCCTGGTACAGCGCAGTCATGTCTTCGCCCATGGCGGTGTGGTCCAGACCGGCAATGCCGTTCAGGGCCGAAGCGTAAACAACCTGGAAGTCCAGTTGTTCTTCGGTCGCACCGAGGTTGTCGAACAGGTCGAAGATCTGGTCCAGAACCCAGTCCGGACGCGCGCCTGGACGGTCAACCTTGTTGATCACCACGATTGGACGCAGGCCGGCTTCGAAAGCCTTCTTGGTCACGAAACGGGTTTGCGGCATAGGGCCGTCTTGAGCGTCAACCAGCAGCAGAACGGAGTCAACCATCGACATTACGCGTTCAACTTCGCCGCCGAAGTCGGCGTGGCCCGGGGTGTCCACGATGTTGATGTGGTAGCCGTTCCAGTTGATGGCGGTGTTCTTCGCCAGAATGGTAATACCGCGCTCTTTTTCCTGGTCGTTGGAGTCCATCACGCGCTCGTCGTTGAGCTCGTTGCGCTCCAGAGTGCCGGATTGACGCAGGAGTTTGTCTACCAGGGTGGTCTTACCATGGTCAACGTGGGCAATGATGGCGATGTTGCGTAGATTTTCGATCACTTGTGTATCTCGATCAGAGGATTCGGTTTGCTGACAAGTCTTGGCAGCGATTAGCAGTAGTGTCCGGCATGGCCGTTACAGCTTGACGGCGGTGTCGGGGGGCCGGTGACGCAGGCCACAGGCAAACAGCCCCGGGCACTTAGCTCGGTCGATAAACGCGCACATTGGCATGCCCCTCACTGAGCAAATGGTGGGCATGCAGGCGACTCATCACGCCTTTGTCGCAATACAGCAGGTACTGGCGAGTCGGATCCAGCTCCTTGAAACGAGCGTTCACTGCATAGAACGGCATCGTCTGTACTTCTACGCCAGCAAGTTCCAGCGGCTCATCCTCGACGGCATCCGGGTGACGGATGTCGATCACGATCTGGCCGGCCAGTGCTTCGCTGACTTCTTCAATCTGTACGTCCTGGCCCAGTTCGTCGATCACCCGATCGATTGGCACCAGTTTGGCGTTGGCGAGCGCACGCTCGAGCACCGCCATGTCGAACTCCTGCTCTTCGTGCTCAACCCGACCGCGTTTGGCAGCCGTTTTCGGGTTGACCGAAATGACCCCGCAGTATTCCGGCATGTGCCGGGCGAAATCGGCGGTGCCGATCTCGTTGGCGGTGTCGATGATGTCCTGTTTGTGCGCAACGATCAGCGGGCGCAGGACCAGCTTGTCGGTCACGCAGTCGATCACCGACAGGTTCGGCAGGGTCTGGCTCGAGACCTGGGAGATCGCTTCGCCGGTCACCAGCGCGTCGATATGCAGGCGCTCGGCGATGTTCGTCGCCGCGCGCAACATCATACGCTTCAATACGACGCCCATATGACTGTTATCGACTTTGCCGAGAATTTCACCCAGCACTTCTTCGAACGGAACACTGACAAATAGCACGCGTTGCGAGCTGCCGTACTTCTTCCAGATGAAATGCGCGACTTCCATCACGCCCAATTCATGGGCACGCCCGCCCAGATTGAAGAAGCAGAAGTGCGTCATCAGGCCACGGCGCAGGATCTGGTAGGCCGCCACGGTCGAATCGAAACCGCCGGACATCAACACCAGTGTCTGCTCCAGCGCACCGAGCGGGTAGCCGCCGATACCGTTGTGCTGGCTGTGGATGACGAACAACCGTTTGTCGCGAACTTCGATGCGGACTTCAATTTCCGGCGCTTTCAGGTCGATTCCGGCTGCACCGCACTCGCGACGCAGCTTGCTGCCGACGTATTTTTCCACGTCCATCGAGCTGAACGCATGCTTGCCCGCGCGCTTGCAGCGCACCGAAAAAATCTTCCCGGCCAGTGCCGCGCCGTAATGCTGTTTGCATTTTTCGGTGATGTCGTCGAAGTCACCCAGCGGGTACTCGTCGATCTGCAGAAAATGCGCAATACCCGGCATGCAGGTCAGACGCTCGCCCATCTCCTTCAAGGCTTTGGGGTCGGTAACACGGGTTTCCAGCTCGAGATTGTCCCACACGCCGTTCACCACCACTGCCGGGTCCAGGTCGCGGAGCACGGTGCGGATGTTCTTGGCCAGCTGGCGGATGAACTTCGTCCGGACAGGTCGGCTTTTGATGGTGATCTCGGGGAAGACTTTTACGATTAGTTTCATGAAAACAGCGCGCGAACGGCCAGCCGAAAAAGGGGGGCGCGGATTATAGCGGAAATTGCTCAAGGTTTAACCAGTTAATGTGCAGAAGGTTTTTCACGCACCAAAACAGGTCATTTGCGAATTCAAACGCAACATTACGGGGCGATATTTGTCGATTCAGTACCTCGCGCACCTTAATAAGCGTGAATTTGGGGCAAAAAACCCATGCTGGGGCACTGGCATGCAATTTGCTCCCTTGTGAGGCAGGTTGCCTTGGCAGAGTATTCGCGCCGGCATCACCATTATTAAGGGCATCCACTACCCGCCCTAATTCACCCGGAGGACACTATGTCGAAGTCGGTTCAACTCATCAAAGATCATGACGTCAAGTGGATTGATCTGCGCTTCACGGACACCAAAGGCACTCAGCACCACGTGACCATGCCGGCTCGCGATGCGCTGGATGATGACTTCTTCGAAGTCGGCAAGATGTTCGACGGCTCCTCCATCTCTGGCTGGAAAGGCATCGAAGCCTCCGACATGATCCTGATGCCGGTCGACGAAACTGCCGTTCTTGATCCGTTCACCGAAGACCCGACGCTGATTCTGGTGTGCGACATCATCGAGCCTTCGAGCATGCAAGGCTACGATCGCGACCCACGTGCGATCGCCAAGCGCGCCGAAGAGCACCTGAAAGCCACCGGTATCGGTGACACCGTATTCGCTGGTCCAGAGCCAGAATTCTTCATCTTCGACTCGGTGAAATTCAAGTCGGACATCTCCGGCTCAATGTTCAAGATCTACTCCGAGCAAGGTTCGTGGATGTCCGACCAGGACATCGAAGGCGGCAACAAGGGTCACCGTCCAGGCGTGAAAGGCGGCTATTTCCCTGTTCCACCGTTCGACCACGACCACGAAATCCGTACTGCCATGTGCAACGCACTGGAAGAAATGGGTCAGTCGGTTGAAGTTCACCACCACGAAGTGGCAACTGCCGGCCAGAACGAAATCGGCGTCAAGTTCAACACCCTGGTGAAGAAGGCCGACGAAGTTCAAACCCTGAAATACGTTGTACACAACGTTGCCGACGCTTACGGCCGCACCGCGACCTTCATGCCGAAGCCACTGTACGGCGACAACGGTTCGGGCATGCACGTGCACATGTCGATCTGGAAAGACGGCAAGAACACCTTCGCTGGCGAAGGCTATGCCGGCCTGTCCGACACCGCTCTGTACTTCATCGGCGGCATCATCAAGCACGGTAAGGCGCTGAACGGCTTCACCAACCCGGCCACCAACTCGTACAAGCGTCTGGTGCCAGGTTTCGAAGCGCCGGTCATGCTGGCCTACTCGGCTCGCAACCGTTCCGCGTCGATCCGCATTCCTTACGTGTCGAGCCCGAAAGCCCGCCGTATCGAAGCACGCTTCCCGGATCCGGCTGCCAACCCGTACCTGGCTTTCGCAGCACTGCTGATGGCCGGTCTGGACGGTATCCAGAACAAGATCCACCCAGGCGATGCCGCTGACAAGAACCTGTACGACTTGCCGCCTGAAGAGGCGAAAGAGATCCCACAGGTTTGCGGCAGCCTGAAAGAAGCCCTGGAAGAGCTGGACAAGGGCCGCGCGTTCCTGACCAAGGGCGGCGTATTCTCCGACGACTTCATCGACGCTTACATCGCGCTGAAATCGGAAGAAGAAATCAAGGTTCGTACCTTCGTGCACCCACTGGAATATGAGCTGTACTACAGCTGCTGATCCGGTAGCGCTGCGTAACGCGGCGTGACAAAAAGAGGCCTCCTTCGGGAGGCCTTTTTTATTGCAGATCAAAAGCCCCTCACCCTGGCCCTCTCCCAGAGAGAGAGGGGACTGATCTTGGTGCGCTCACCTTGATCGTTCCCACGCTCCACGTGGGAATGCAGCCCGTGACGCTCTGCGTCACTGGACGCGGAGCGTCCCCTGAGGCATTCCCACCCAGAGCATGGGAACGATCCGTGTGTTGGCTACCAGTCTTTTCAATTCCAGTTATGAACGGTTTTGGCCAACCGCCCTGCGTGTCCTATGCTGCACCCATCGCTTTCAATCCCGGTCGATTTCATGGGTCGCACCTTTCTCTACATTCTGCTGCTGATCGCCCTGCCCGCCGCTGCGCAGATCTACAAGTACACCGATGCCAATGGCAACACGGTCTACAGCGATCATTCGCCGGACGGCGTGAAGGCGCAGCCGGTTGAGCTGCCGCCATTGAACCGTGTCGAGCCACAAGCGCCGGGCACACCGCCAACGCCTGATGCCAAGACGCCACAGCCGCCGCATAAAGCCTACGAAATCCTTGAACTGGCCGGCCTGCCCACTGACGAAGCGTTGCGCGCCAACAACGGCACCTTCACCGTCAATGTGCTGATCAAGCCGCGTCTGCTGGCCCCGCATCAACTACGACTGATACTCGACGATGAGCCTTACGGCCAACCCAGCAACGTGCCGAGCCTGCAACTGGTCAATGTCGATCGCGGCGAGCATCGTCTAGCGGTGCAGGTGGTCGACGGCGAGACCGTCATCCAGCAAAGCCCACCCGCAGTCTTCACCGTGCAGCGGGTGCACCGCCCATGAAAGGTGTGGTCCTGATCCTTTGCCTGCTCGCCTTGCCCGCCTCGGCCGAGGTGTTCACCTATATCGATGCCCAGGGCAACCGCGTCTACACCGACCAGCCGCGCGGCAATGCCAAGCGTGTGCCGATCGCCAGCAGTAATCGCATGTCAGCCACCCCGACCATCGCTGCACCGATCAGTAAAACCAGGAACGCCACGCCGCAGCCGCCGTTTCATTACGACATGCTGCGGGTTTTGGTGCCCGAACCGGACGCAACTATCCGCAGCAGTGCAGGCGAAATGATCGTCAGCATCACCAGCGAGCCGGGTCTTCAGGAGGGCCACCGCTATCGCTTGCTGCTGGATGGCCAGCCCACCGGCGAACCCGGCCTGAGCCCGGTCTTCCCGCTGAGCAATATCGATCGCGGCAGTCACAACCTGTCGGCAGAAATTCTCGATGCCGACGGGCGCACTGTCGAACGCACCGCCAACCAGCCCTTCCACGTGCTGCGCATTTCGCTGGCGCAGAAACGTCAGGTCAAACCCTGCGCCAGGGACGATTACGGCGTACGGCCGGAGTGTCCGCTGAAAGACAAACCCGAAGAACCGAAAAACCCCTTCCTGCGCTTCTTCTGACACCACCGAGCGATGCGCACTGTATTGGTGCGCTAAGCTGCACCCTACTCAAATTCCAACCCATTTTGGTTCGAATCTTCCCGATTGAGCTGGCTTCGTGCCATACAAACGCGCGTCAAACGCCTGTTTCAGGGGTTAAACGCTTCTTTTCGGAGCCTTGGTTTGGTTTTTGCATTTTCCCGGTATCAGCGCTTAGTTCTCGCGCACGCCTTGCTCCAAAAGGGGTCCAGATGACCATAAGCGACGCAATCCACCGTTTGCTGCTCGACAACCTGACCACCGCGACCATCCTGCTCGACGCGCAATTGCGCCTTGAGTACATGAATCCGGCGGCGGAGATGCTGCTGGCCGTCAGCGGCCAGCGCAGCCATGGCCAGTTCATCAGCGAGCTGTTCACCGAATCCCCCGAGGCGCTCAATTCCCTGCGCCAGGCGGTCGAGCAAGCGCACCCGTTTACCAAGCGCGAAGCGATGCTGACCGCGCTCACTGGCCAGACGCTGACCGTGGATTACGCGGTAACGCCCATCCTCAGCAACGGCGAGACCCTGCTATTGCTGGAAGTCCATCCGCGTGACCGCTTGCTGCGGATCACCAAGGAAGAGGCGCAGCTGTCCAAGCAGGAAACCAGCAAGATGCTGGTGCGCGGCCTCGCCCACGAAATCAAGAACCCGCTCGGCGGCATTCGTGGCGCGGCGCAGTTGCTGGCCCGCGAACTGCCGGAAGACAGCCTGCGCGATTACACCAACGTGATCATTGAAGAGGCCGATCGCCTGCGTAATCTGGTCGACCGCATGCTCGGCTCCAACAAGCTGCCGTCGCTGGCGATGTGCAACGTGCACGAAGTGCTCGAACGCGTCTGCCAATTGGTCGAAGCCGAAAGCCAAGGCTGCATCACCTTGGTGCGCGATTACGACCCGAGCATTCCTGACGTGTTGATCGACCGCGAGCAAATGATCCAGGCCGTATTGAACATCGTGCGCAACGCGATGCAGGCGATCAGCAGCCAGAACGAGCTGCGTCTGGGCCGCATCAGCCTGCGCACCCGCGCCATGCGCCAGTTCACCATCGGCCACATCCGCCATCGCCTGGTAACCAAGATCGAGATCATCGACAACGGCCCGGGCATCCCGACGGAGCTGCAGGAAACCATTTTCTTTCCGATGGTCAGCGGACGCCCGGACGGTACCGGGCTGGGGCTGGCCATTACCCAGAACATCATCAGTCAGCATCAGGGTCTGATCGAGTGTGAGAGCCATCCAGGCCACACCACGTTTTCGATCTTCCTGCCACTGGAACAAGGAGCCACATCGACATGAGCCGTAGTGAAACCGTGTGGATCGTCGATGACGACCGTTCTATCCGTTGGGTTCTGGAAAAGGCCTTGCAGCAGGAAGGCATGACCACCCAGAGCTTCGACAGCGCCGACGGCGTGATGAGTCGCCTGGCGCGGCAGCAGCCGGACGTGATCATTTCCGACATCCGCATGCCCGGGGCCAGCGGTCTGGACCTGTTGGCGCGGATTCGCGAACAGCACCCGCGGTTGCCGGTCATCATCATGACCGCTCACTCCGATCTGGACAGCGCGGTCGCCTCGTATCAGGGCGGAGCGTTTGAATATCTGCCGAAACCGTTCGACGTCGACGAGGCCGTTTCGCTGGTCAAGCGTGCCAATCAGCACGCTCAGGAACAGCAAGGCCTGGAAGTCGTACCGGCACTGACCCGCACCCCGGAAATCATCGGCGAAGCACCGGCGATGCAGGAAGTGTTTCGCGCCATCGGCCGCCTGAGCCATTCCAACATCACCGTGCTGATCAACGGTGAATCCGGTACCGGTAAAGAACTGGTCGCCCACGCCTTGCATCGTCACAGCCCCCGCGCGGCTTCGCCGTTCATTGCGCTGAACATGGCAGCGATCCCCAAGGATCTGATGGAGTCGGAGCTGTTCGGCCATGAGAAAGGCGCGTTCACCGGCGCCGCCAACTTGCGTCGCGGGCGTTTCGAACAGGCGGATGGCGGCACACTGTTTCTCGATGAAATCGGCGACATGCCGGCTGATACCCAGACGCGTCTGTTGCGCGTGCTGGCCGACGGCGAATTCTATCGGGTGGGCGGGCATGTGCCGGTCAAGGTTGATGTGCGCATCATCGCCGCGACGCACCAGAATCTGGAAACCCTGGTGCATGCCGGCAAATTCCGTGAGGACTTGTTCCACCGCCTCAATGTGATCCGCATTCACATCCCGCGCCTGTCCGATCGTCGCGAAGACATCCCGACCCTGGCCAAACACTTCCTCAGCCGCGCTGCCCAGGAACTGGCAGTCGAGCCGAAGCTGCTGAAAAGCGAGACCGAGGAATACCTGAAAAACCTGCCATGGCCGGGCAACGTGCGTCAGCTGGAGAACACCTGCCGCTGGATCACGGTGATGGCCTCCGGGCGCGAAGTGCACATCAGCGACTTGCCGCCAGAACTGCTGAACCTGCCGCAGGATTCGGCGCCGGTAACCAACTGGGAGCAGGCGCTGCGTCAGTGGGCAGACCAGGCGCTGGCGCGTGGCCAGTCGAGTCTGCTCGACAGCGCCGTGCCGGCGTTCGAGCGAATCATGATCGAAACGGCTTTGAAACATACCGCCGGCCGCCGCCGTGATGCTGCGGTGCTGCTGGGTTGGGGACGTAACACCCTGACGCGCAAGATCAAGGAATTGGGGATGAAGGTTGATGGTGGGGATGATGATGAGGGGGATGAGGGTTAACGATTAAGGCTTGTCGTGTACTCAGGATCGGTCCCCCTCACCCCAGCCCTCTCCCCCAAGGGGGAAGAGGGGAAAGGGAGCCGATCTCGGGTGGTTTCGAGGCTTGAGTTCGGCTCGGTATCCCAGGTCGGCGTAACTTGACCGGGCAACTCGGTCAGTCCCCTCTCCCTCCGGGAGAGGGTTAGGGTGAGGGCCGCCGTGCACCGCATCAATGCACAATGACCCGAGATCGCGCATAGCGACATCGCCTCGCTCTCGATTGAAAAAGCTGCAAGCCCCACAAGCCGTACCCGCGAAAGCCCCGAATTCCGGGGCTTTCGTATTTCTGTTCAAGCTTTTTGTTACAGCAGATGTAAACCTGGCACGCCCCCTGCAACATCCTTTACAGGTGATTCGATTCACCACCCGTTTCGGGGACCTTGGTACAGGCAGGCCGGGGATTCCCCTCTTTACACCGGGCGCACGCTGCATCGCGATGCGTCCACCCTTTTGGGATCCTTGGTACAGGCAGGCCGGGGGTTCCCTCTTTACACCGGACCGACGCTCACAGCGAAGTCCGCCTCTTTTGGGAACCCTGATACAGGCAGGTCAGGGATTCCCGCTTTTATTCCTCGCGTCCAGCTCCGAGGCTCAATTGAGCTTCGGATGTTTGGGCAAATGATGTGGCGGCTGATGCTGCCACGTGTGGTCGAACTTCTTCATTTCATCCTCCAGCTTGTCCAGCATGTTTCCTGGGCTGGGCTCGGTAACCGCGATGTTCCGCAAAACTTCCTGTTCGCTGAGATCGGAGTCTTTGAAATGCTCAAGAAACGACCAGACCCGACGCTGCAGAATCGAGCGTTCGACCTGAAACTCGGGCGTGAGAACCAGATCTCTGACTTTTTCCATCATTGCCATGTTGCTCTGGTTGGTTAACGTAGCCCAAAGCGCACGTTTCGCAGCGTGTTGCGCCTGTGGGACATTGTGCATCCAGTGCTCGATCCCCACATCATTGGTATTTCTTGCCAGCCAGAAATCCGTGCCTGTCCGCCGCCGTGCAGCAATGAGCCGCCGAAGAGAGGCCGGGTCGGATATCAGCGTGTATTTCAGGTCGAAACCATTTCTGAGTTCAACGGTTTCAGGTATTGACGTGATTCCGGTATAGACCAGATCCAGACGTGTCCTGGGAATGTCGGATGTAACACCTTCCGGGAAGCTTCTGACGTGGGTCCGGCTGAAATCGACCTCCAGCAACGCCGGCATTCCCCGCAGTGACGGGGTCGCGGCAAGTTGGCTCTCCGATAGGTCCAATATCTCCAGTCGCGACGGGCCGTTCTGCGAACCGAGCCCGAGCGGCGGCGCGGAAATGCGAGTCCAGGCAAGATTCAAAACCCGCAATTCGGACATTTGCGTCACATCAGGCGCATCTGTCAGTTCAGGATTATGGTAAAGATCGAGCACTTGTAAACGTGACGCCGCAGGCATGTCGCCGAGTCCTGCAGGCAATCGGAGCAAATCACAGGAACGTGCGCGCAGGACACGCAGGTTGGTCAATCCTCGCACCGAAAGATGCGGCCAGATACTGCAATTGGTCAGGCTCAACTCCTGCAATTGGCTCAAACGAGTGAAGTGCTCCTGCCCGACTGACGGCAGCCAGAGGACGGTTTGGCGTATCTCCAGGACCCGCAATGCGCCGAGCTTATCAAGCTCGGCAACCAGCCCATTGTTCTTCCCGCTGAGCCGGTGTACCTCAAGGGTTTCGATGTGAGAAAAACTCGAGAACAATTTTCCCAGATTGTTCGACGTGGTCCCCTCCAGTCGAAGAGCAACCACAGAGCTGATTCGCGTGGCGAAAACCGGCAGCGCCAGGTTTCCCCGGCGCCCGAAGTTCAGATCCAGCCTGAAACCGACCAGCCGTCCGTCACGGAAGACCTTTTGCGAATCATCTCCCTGCCATTTGTACAGCCGACGCATACGAGCACCAATATTCTGCCGCCGACTGCGCTCGGCGCTGTCGCTGCCCTTATAGGCGCTCTCCCACTGGTTAATCTCGCGGTCCAGGTATGGAAACTCCAGATGCAGTCGCTTGAGTTCTGCCTCTGCCACTGTTGCCTCACCAAAACGCGCAATGAAGTCATCGGCATGTTGATCGGTTGCATCGGCGAAGTAGCGTTTGACCTGTGCCCGCGTGGCTGCAACGACCGGCGGCTGGGCTGCCGAGGGGCCGGGGTTGTCGAGCCAGGGTCGATGAAAATTAAGCGGATTGGCCGGTGCCGGATCATTGCGATCCATGCCTCCTCTCAATCCAGTCAGGATGGAAACCCAAGTGCCGTGCTCGTTGCGCACGATGGCTCGGGTTTCACCGCTGCGACCGGCGCGGTAGATATTGGCGCTGTCGATGGCGACGGGATCCTTGGGATTAACCAGGCGCCAGACTTTGAGCACAGGGCTGGAAGCGTCCAGATCCTGCATCACTTGACAGGCATGCTCACGGATGACCACATAGCGCTTGCCCTCATGGCGAAACAGCCCGTCGCTACCGGGCTCTACGCCGCTGAAATCGAGTTCGGTGCGAAAGCTTCGCAGACTGGCAGCGGTCAGTGGAACGGTTTGCGCATTGAAGTCATTGTGCGGATGCCAGATGCCGCTCTCGGTATCACGCACCAGCATGGGACCTGAGGGCGTCAATTCGCTTGCCAGTCGAGCGCGGCACAGCCCTGTATCCGGCTCTACTGCGACAAGCACGACACCACCCTCCGGTACATCCACATATTGACGATTTCTGTACAGCCTGAACCCTTCAGCGTCGGCTTTCGGCAGCTCGGCGGCAGACTTAATCCAGTAGTTTTGCAGTGGCCTGGATATGACCGGCAGGGTTTCAGCGTCAAGCGGCGACGATCGAACCGTCACGCTGGGCGCCGGCAGGATTGCATCAGGATCGTTATCGTCGGGTAACGAACTACGTCGCTTCGGATCAGCGTCACGAGCCAATGGCTCCGCGCCTTTGTGACCCGGATGGGGATTGTGCCGGGCATCCGCGTCGGATATCCGGTTCGGCTGGAGGTGCACATCGACCTCCACCGGGGTACTGCCACCGCGAGGTGGTTTGACTGGCATACTTTTCATCCTTGAAAAAACGCGCCGTGCACTTGTGCAAGGCGCGAGCGGGTTCGGCATCCTGCCGGTATCATCAAGCGCTGCATTCTGAATCGAGGCGTTTATTCCGGCCCAGGCTTCGGACGCTTGGGCAGATGATGCAGGGGCTGGTTCTGCCGCCCACTGTCGTAGACGCGTATTTCCTCTTCCAGCCTGTCCAGCATTCTTCCTGGGCTCGGTTCCTCAGCCAGAATCCGATTCAGTCGCAACTGCTCGTCTACATCAGCCTTTTGGTATATCTCGAGAAACGACCAGACGCGCCGCTGCAAAATCGGCCGTTCAACGTAAAACTCCGGGGTACGGCTCAGCTTCTTCAGACTGCTTGAAAGATGTCTAACGCGGCCCCAGAGCTGAAGCTTTCGATCCAATTGCTCTTCCGGGACATGTTGCAGCCAAAGATCGACCGACACATCATGACTCTCTGTTCCCAGCCAAATGTCGGTACCTGTCTGGATACGTGCACGTATCAGCCGACGGAGGGAGGCCGGATCAGTTATTGGATTGCCGATGAGATTGAAACCGGCTCTGAGCTCAACGGATGCCGGAATCGCTGCGATTCGATTGTTCGCCAGATTCAATACTTTCTCCGGAATCATCGAGGTAATGCCCTCGGGAAATCCGTTTAGCCACATGTTGGAAAGATCCAGTTCCTGCAGCGCCGTCATAGCTTTGACTGAGGGTCCGGCAAATAGCGGATTATCACCCAGCTTCAAGACTTCCAGCTTCGCCAGTCCATTGCCGGCATCAAGCCCGGGAGGGAGACGGTGTATTCCGGTCCGAGTCAGATCCAACACACGTAACTCGGTCATGCCGGACAAGTCCAGTTGCACTTGCGAATAATCAGCCAAGTGTTGCACAGGCTCCCCTGGGCGCCACGGACCTGCATACTCGTTCATCACTTTGACCCGTGTATCAACCAACCTCAACACCTGCAGTCTGCTCAGCCCGCTCAACGAAAAATCTGCCGGCACGTCGCAATTGTGCAGATTCAGCTCCCGTAACCGGGGAAGCCTTGTCAACTGCTCTGCAAAGCTTGAATCCATACTGAATCTTGATTGAGCGGCCTCGAACATGAACAACCCGCCCCCGGCATTACGTCTGGTCATCGCCTGGCTTGTTATCGACAGACTTTCGATGTTGGGAAACTGCCTGAAAAAAACCGCTGCATCCAGCGGCGCGTGCCCCTTCAAAGCGAGAGAAACGACTGCGCTGAATCTCAACGAAAGCAGCTTGTCCACCGGCCATAACGTGAGATTGATATCCAGCTTGTAACCTGACAGTCGCCCGTCGCTATAGACTCGCTGATCAGGCTCGCCGTGCCACTTGTACACTTGCCGCAGCTTGCCCCACATATCCAATGCCTGCTGCATCTCCCCGTCATAGCTCATGCGAGGCTCGTGGTACGGGATGCTGATGTGTTCGATGTCCAGCTGAGGCGAACCACGCTGGATACGCTGGAGTTCGGCATCCGCCACATCCTTGTCATCAAACCGGGCGATAAACGCGTCCGCATCGAGATCGCTTGCTTGCGAAAGATACTGTTTGATCTGCGCGCGTGTGGATGGCTCAGCCAACTGGCGCGGATACCAATGACCGCTGGCGACGTCGCGTAGCAATACCGGGCCCGATGGCAACAATTCGCTCGGGCGCCGAGCGCGATATAAACCGGTGGCGGGATCCGCAGCGACAAGAACCAGATCGCCATTGGCCAGGTCAGCATACGTGCGGCGGCTGATCACCCGCAGACCGTCTTCATTGATTTGTGGAAGGATCGCCCGGGCATTGGTGGCGTAATCGTCCAGCGACGGCAGGGGGGCGGGACGATGAACTTCAACGGCATTTGCGTGGACTACAACCGCCGCAACAGCGCGAACGTCATCCAGACTTGAGGCGCCGGATGATCCGGTCTGCGGCTGCAAAGGATCGTGAGCCATGCCTGTATCGACGTTTCTGCGCCCAGCCAGGCCGGGCTGAAAGTTATCCGCGTCGGTGGAGCGCGAACTGCCGGGGACATCTGCGTGGCTACCGCCACCGCGAGGTGGTTTGACTGGCATATTTTTCTTCCTTGAAAAGTCGCTCTGCGTTCATGCGAGAGGCGAAGGTTTCGGCATCCTGCCGTTTGAAAGCGTGAACAATAGCGCGAGCCGGTGTTCGTTGGAGACGGGAAAGTGAGACGCTTGCAGTGGGAAATGACGCCATAAGGCGTCGGAGTGAACACCGAGAAAAGGTCATTCGCTAGGGCTCGCTCAAGCGGATCTCCAGCCGCCAGCGGTCGTCGACTTCGCTGCCGACCCACTCGCCTTTCAGCGGCCGTGCCGCCAGCACAGTCAGCAGCAAACCACCATCGCTCTTGCGGGTGCGCCAGTTGACGTCCCGGCCATTGAGCTTGAGCTGGCCTTTTTGCGAGGGGCCTACAGCCTGAAACAGCAGCGCCACGCTACCGTCGATGATCTCGCCGTGCAGCTTCGGTTCGTTGTTGAACCACACCACCAGGCCGCCATCGGTGACCTCGACCTGCTGCAACTCGCTGGGGTCCGGCGTGGTCAGGCGACCGATCATCAAGCCGACCATCAGGCCGACAATCGCCAATGAGCCGATCACCCGCGGGAATAGTTTCGAACGGTTGTCCACAGGCGGCGTAGAATGCCGCTCATCTTTACCTTCGGAGCCGTGCATGTTTCACGTCATCCTTTTTCAACCAGAAATTCCGCCGAATACCGGCAACGTTATCAGGCTGTGCGCCAACAGCGGCTGCCACCTGCATTTGATCGAACCGCTGGGCTTCGAGATGGACGACAAGCGCCTGCGTCGCGCCGGACTCGACTACCACGAATATGCCACGCTGCAGCGCCATGCGGACCTCGCCACTTGTCTGGAAAGCCTCGGCAATCCGCGCTTGTTCGCCTTTACCACCAAGGGCTCGCGGCCGTTTCACGACGCGGCGTTCGTGCCGGGCGATGCGTTTATCTTCGGCCCGGAAAGCCGTGGCTTGCCGCCGGAAGTCCTCGACGCATTGCCGTCGGAACAGCGCCTGCGCCTGCCGATGCGCGAAGGCTGCCGCAGCCTGAATCTGTCCAACACCGTCGCGGTCGCCGTGTACGAAGCCTGGCGCCAGAACGACTTCAAGTAACACCACAAAACAAATGTGGGAGCGAGCCTGCTCGCGATTACGGAGTGTCAGGCGACATTACTGCGTCTGACCAACCGCTTTCGCGAGCAGGCTCGCTCCCACATGGGGACAAGCTGAACCGTTATTGAACGGTTGGCGTCTCGCCGCTTTCCTGCATGCGCTGCAGCTCTTGCGCGTACAGAGCATCGAAGTTCACCGGAGCCAGCATCAGTGCCGGGAACGAACCACGGGTCACCAGGCTGTCCAGGGTTTCACGCGCGTACGGGAACAGGATGTTCGGGCAGAACGCACCCAGGGTGTGACTCATCGAAGCGGCGTCGAGGTTCTTGATCAGGAAGATACCGGCCTGCTGCACTTCAGCGATGAAGGCCACTTCCTCACCGTTTTTCACGGTTACGGACAGGGTCAGCACGACTTCGAAGAAATCGCCTTCCAGCGCCTTCTGGCGAGTGTTCAGATCCAGCGCGACCGCCGGGTCCCACTGCTGGCGGAAGATCGCCGGGCTTTTCGGGGCTTCGAAGGACAGGTCGCGTACATAGATGCGCTGCAAGGAGAATTGCGGTGCGGTTTCTTCTTCGCTGGCTGCAGTGTTCTGTTGGTCAGTCATCTCAGATCCTTATCGATCTTGGGTCTTTTAGGGAGTGCTGTACGTGGGTGCAGCCGTTCAGCCCTTGAGCAGCGCGTCGAGTTTACCCGCGCGCTCCAGAGCATATAAATCATCACAACCGCCAATGTGCGTGCTGCCGATCCATATCTGCGGTACGGACGTGCGTCCGGCCTTTTTGGTCATTTCGGCGCGCAGCTGCGGCTTGCCATCGACCCTGATCTCTTCGAAGGCCACGCCTTTGCTGGCGAGCAGGTGCTTGGCGCGCGAGCAGTAAGGGCAGTAATCGCTGGAGTAGACGACGACGTGGCTCATATCATTTCACCAGTGGCAGGTTGTCGCCTTTCCAGCTGGAAATCCCGCCGGACAGCTTGGCGGCGGTGAAGCCGGATTTCATCAGCTCACGGGCATGAGTGCCAGCAGTCTGACCAAGGGCATCGACCAGAATGATGGTCTTGGCCTTGTGTTTTTCCAGCTCGCCGGCACGGGCGGCCAGTTTGTCCTGGGGAATGTTCACCGCGCCAACGATGTGGCCAGCAGCAAAATCCTTGGCCGGACGGATGTCTACCACCACGCCTGCATCTTTGTTGACCAGCGCGGTCAGCTCGCCGGTGCTCAGGCTTTTACCGCCGCCCTGCATCGTGTGCGCCAGCAACAGCGCCAGCAATACGACGAAGATACCGACAAGAATGTAGTGGTTAGTGGCAAATTCAATCAGGTGAGCAACCATCGAAGGAGGTTCCAGGGCGTTAAAATGTCGGCCAGTATACACAGCCACTATGGTCGGCCAAACCCCGTCCGGCGGTGACGCGGTCGGAACTTCGCTTTAAACTCCAACTCCGTTTTGCATCGCCTCTTCTTTATTAGCCACGAGTGGATTCCATGACGACTACGCCTAAACCTTTGGTCCTGATGATTCTCGACGGCTTCGGTCACAGCGACAGCCCCGAATCGAACGCCGTGTTCGCGGCGAAAAAGCCTGTTCTTGATCGCCTCTGGGCCACGGTGCCGAACGGCTTGATCTCGGGCAGCGGCATGGACGTCGGTCTGCCGGACGGGCAGATGGGCAACTCCGAAGTCGGCCACATGAATCTGGGCGCCGGGCGCGTGGTGTATCAGGACTTCACCCGCGTGACCAAAGCGATCCGCGACGGCGAGTTCTTCGAGAACCCGACCATCTGCGCCGCAGTGGATAAAGCCGTGGCTGCGGGCAAGGCCGTGCATTTCATGGGCCTGCTGTCCGATGGCGGCGTGCACAGCCACCAGGATCACCTGATCGCCATGGCTGAACTGGCGTTCAAGCGCGGCGCGGAAAAAATCTACCTGCACGCTTTCCTCGACGGCCGTGACACGCCACCGAAAAGCGCTGCCTCGTCGATCGAACTGCTCGACGCGACTTTCCAGGCACTCGGCAAGGGCCGCATCGCCAGCATCATCGGCCGTTATTTCGCCATGGACCGTGACAACCGTTGGGATCGTGTCGCCCAGGCCTACAACCTGATCGTCGACGGCAACAGCGAATTCCACGCCGCCACCGCTCAGGAAGGTCTTGAAGCCGCCTATGCGCGCGGCGAGAGCGACGAATTCGTCAAAGCCACGACCATCGGTGAACCGGTGAAAGTCGAAGACGGCGACGCCGTGGTGTTCATGAACTTCCGTGCCGACCGCGCCCGCGAGCTGACTCGCGTGTTCGTCGAGGACGATTTCAAGGAATTCGAACGCGCCCGCCAGCCGAAACTGGCCGGTTTCGTCATGCTCACCCAATACGCGGCGAGCATTCCTGCACCGTCGGCCTTCGCCGCTGGCAGCCTGGAAAACGTCCTGGGTGATTATCTGGCGAAAAACGGCAAGACTCAGTTGCGCATCGCTGAAACCGAGAAGTACGCCCATGTGACCTTCTTCTTCTCTGGCGGTCGTGAAGAACCGTTCCCGGGCGAAGAGCGCATCCTGATCCCGTCGCCGAAAGTCGCTACCTATGACTTGCAGCCAGAAATGAGCGCACCCGAGGTGACCGACCGCATCGTCGATGCCATCGAAAACCAGCGCTACGACGTGATCGTGGTCAACTACGCCAACGGCGACATGGTCGGCCACAGCGGCGTGTTCGACGCGGCGGTCAAAGCCGTCGAGTGTCTCGACACTTGCGTCGGGCGCATCGTTGAAGCGCTGGAAAAAGTCGGCGGCGAAGCATTGATCACGGCTGACCACGGCAACGTCGAGCAGATGGCCGACGAATCCACCGGCCAGGCGCATACCGCACACACCACCGAGCCGGTGCCGTTCATTTACGTCGGCAAGCGCGATCTCAAGGTGCGAGAGGGTGGCGTACTGGCGGACGTGGCACCGACCATGCTGAAACTGCTGGGCCTGGAAAAACCGGCGGAAATGACCGGGACTTCGATCCTGGTCTGATCCGAATCCGGAAAACACCGCAAAAACCCTGTGGGAGCTGGCTTGCCAGCGATAGCAATCTGACAGCCAACATTTATGTTGAATGTGCAGCCGCCATCGCTGGCAAGCCAGCTCCCACAGTGGGTTATGCTGGTTTCGAAGATTATTTTCAGCTGTATCTCCAGCCAGTTATCACACAGCCCCAATTGGGCGTTTTTTTTGCAGCCTCGGGCGGGCATACTAGGCCGTCCCTTACCCTGGTGCCGCCCGCCCCTATGCTTCGCGTCCTGATCGCCCTTGCTCTGACCTGTCTGCTCCAGCCGGCCTTCGCCGACGAGCGCGCGCAAACCCAACAGCAGTTGGACGCCACGCGTCAGGATATCGCCGAGCTGAAAAAGCTCCTCGGCAAGCTGCAGGAAGAAAAATCCGGCGTGCAGAAAGAGCTCAAGGGCACCGAAACCGAGATGGGCAAGCTGCAGAAGCAGGTCGACGCCCTGCAGAAAGAGCTGCAGAAAAGCGAATCCGAGCTGCAGCGGCTCGATGCAGAGAAAAAAAAACTCCAGAGCGCGCGCACTGAACAGCAGCGACTGATCGCCATTCAGGCCCGAGCGGCCTATCAGAACGGCCGGCAGGAATACCTCAAGCTGCTGCTCAACCAGCAGAACCCCGAGAAATTCGCCCGCACCCTGACCTATTACGACTACCTGAGCCAGGCTCGCCTGGAACAGCTGAAGAACTTCAACGAAACCCTGCGCCAACTGGCCAATGTCGAAAAAGACATCGGCCTGCAGCAGGCGCAGTTGCTGGTACAGAAAAGCGATCTCGACACCCAGCGCGAAGCACTCGAGAAAGTGCGCAAGGAGCGCCAGCAGGTGCTCGCCAGGCTCAATGACGATGTGAAAGCGCGCGACCAGAAACTCGCCGCCCGCGAGCAGGATCAGGCAGACCTGTCTAAAGTCCTTAAAACCATTGAAGAAACCCTGGCCCGCCAGGCCCGTGAGGCAGAAGAAGCGCGACAGAAAGCGCTGATCGCCCAGCAGGAAGCGGAAAAAAAGCGCTTGCGTGAGGCGCAGGCTGATAACAGCGACGCCCCACGAAAACCCGCCAGACCAACCCCCGGCGCCCTGGTATCGAGCAGCGGCGAGACGTTTGGCGGGCCTTTTGCTGCAACCCGGGGAAAACTTCCATGGCCGGTTGATGGTCGATTACTCGCACGCTTCGGTGAAAGCCGCGGCGACGATGCCCGCACCAAGTGGGACGGCGTGATGATCAGCGCCTCCGCCGGCAGCCAGGTGCATGCCGTCCACGGCGGCCGCGTGGTGTTTGCCGACTGGCTGCGCGGTGCCGGCTTGCTGGTGATCCTCGATCACGGCAACGGTTTTCTGAGTCTGTACGGCCACAACCAGACGCTGCTCAAGTCGGCGGGTGATGTGGTCAAAGCGGGTGAGTCGATCTCCACTGTCGGTAACAGTGGCGGCCAGGACACACCCGCGCTGTATTTCGCAATTCGTCAGCAGGGTCACCCGAGTGATCCGGCGCAATGGTGTCGTGCGCAAGGATAAGCGCACCGCCTAATTCAGGAGTTCGTTCGACATGCTGCATTTGTCCCGCCTTACCTCGCTGGCCCTGACGATCGCCCTGGTGATCGGCGCGCCTCTGGCGTTCGCCGCGCAACCGGCCCCGACCGTCGCTCCGGCAGGCACTGCCGCGACCGCCAAGGCCCCGCTGCCGCTGGAAGAGCTGCGCACCTTCGCCGAGGTCATGGACCGGATCAAAGCCGCGTACGTCGAACCTGTGGACGACAAGACCCTGCTGGAAAACGCGATCAAGGGCATGCTCAGCAACCTTGACCCGCACTCGGCCTATCTGGGCCCGGAAGATTTCACCGAATTGCAGGAAAGCACCAGCGGTGAATTCGGCGGTCTGGGCATCGAAGTCGGCGCCGAGGATGGTTTTATCAAGGTCGTCTCGCCGATCGATGACACCCCGGCGTCGAAGGCCGGTATTCAGGCCGGCGACTTCATCGTCAAGATCAACGGCCAGCCGACACGCGGCCAGACCATGACCGAAGCCGTCGACAAGATGCGCGGCAAAATCGGTCAGAAAATCACCCTCACCCTGGTGCGCGATGGCGGCACGCCGTTCGACGTGACCCTGGCGCGTGCAGTGATTCAGGTGAAGAGCGTCAAGGCACAGCTGCTGGAGTCGGGCTACGGCTACATTCGCATCACCCAGTTCCAGGTCAAGACCGGCGACGAAGTTTCCAAAGCACTGGCCAAGCTGCGCAAGGACAACGGCAAGAAACTCAACGGCATCATTCTCGACCTGCGCAACAACCCGGGCGGTGTGCTGCAATCAGCGGTGGAAGTGGTCGATCACTTCATCACCAAAGGCCTGATCGTTTACACCAAGGGCCGCATCGCCAACTCCGAACTGCGCTTCTCGGCTACCGGCAAGGACGAAAGCGAAGCAGTGCCGATGGTCGTGCTGATCAACGGCGGCAGTGCCTCGGCATCGGAGATCGTCGCCGGCGCCCTGCAGGATCAGAAACGCGCTGTGGTCATGGGCACCACCAGTTTCGGCAAAGGCTCGGTGCAGACCGTGCTGCCGCTGAACAACGACCGCGCACTGAAGATCACCACCGCGCTGTACTTCACACCGAATGGCCGCTCGATCCAGGCGCAGGGCATCGTGCCGGACATCGAAGTGCGCCGCGCGAAGATCACCAACGAAGCCGACAGTGAATACTTCAAGGAAGCCGATCTGCAGGGCCATCTGGGCAACGGCAACGGCGGCGCGGACAAGCCGACCGGCTCTGGCAGCAAAGCCAAGGCCATGCCGCAGGATGACGATTACCAGTTGGCCCAGGCCCTGAGCCTGCTCAAAGGGCTGAGCATCACGTCCGGCCGTTGAGGATGTCGCTGCGTTTTCTGTTCGTTCTGCTGTGCTGTCTGGCGGGTGCTGTTCACGCAGAGCCCGCCAGCCCGACACCGCACAAAGCCTACCTGACGCTGATCATCGATGACCTGGGGCAAAACCTGCCCCGGGACCGTCGCGTGCTCGCCCTGCCCGGCCCGGTGACCACCGCGATCATGCCGGACACCCCACACGCCACCGAGTTTGCCCGCGAGGCCCACCGCGCCGGCAAGATCGTCATCCTGCACATGCCGATGGACCCGGCCACCGGGCCGTATGCCTGGCACCCGGAACTGCCGATCGAAGAGCTCGAAAAACGCCTGAACGCCGCCTTCGAGAAAGTCCCGTTCACCGCCGGCATCAACAACCACATGGGCAGCCGCATGACCGCGCAGCCCGCCGCGATGGCGTGGTTGATGGGTGAATTGCAGCGCCGTCATAAATTCTTCGTCGACAGCCGCACCAGCGCCCAGACGGTCGCCGCGCAGCAGGCGCAGAAGATCGATCTGGCGAGTGTCTCGCGGGACGTATTCCTCGATGACGAACGCACGGAGGCGGCAATCGCCACGCAGTTGCACACGGCAATCAGCCTGGCGCACAAGCAGGGCTCAGCAGTGATGATCGGCCATCCGTATCCGCAAACCCTCGCGGTGCTCGAGCGTGAATTGCCGAAACTGAAGGCGCAGGGCATCGACTGGATCGATATCCGGCAGATGATCAGCGTACGCAGCAACCGCGCCATGGCCGGCCATGGCAAGGACGGCGTTTACCGGTAAACCTGCGACCGTGGCAAATACATAAATACCACCCGATAACCGTCCCCGTTTCCGATAGTGCGACCTGCAACAGGTCGCGACGCCCTTGCGTCGCCTTTCAACTATCAGGAGATGCAATGCCTACTCATGAGACGACCGCTTTGCCAACCAGGCAAACGCAACCCATCCGCAATGACAACTTGCTGATCAACTTCACCACGGAGTTTCTGCGCATCTGGGATACCGCTGGCTCCCGAGCGAAACCGGCGGCCTTCTGGCGGCCCACGCCACCGGCCGATGTGCTGCCGGGTTATTTCCCGTTGGGCGACGTGGCAATCGATGACCATGACAACATTAATGACAGACATGCCGTGGCCGTGGTTTGCGAAGCGGCGGCACCCAGTGCGGATCCCGCAAAAGGCAGCGCGCTGCGCCGGCCTGACGACTACGAACTGATCTGGCAAGACTCAGGTTCAGGTTCGAAAAAGGACGGGGCGATCTGGCGACCCATTCCTCCGCCAGGGTACGTAGCGCTCGGTTCGGTCTGCTCCGACGGTCGCGCAAAGCCTTCCTTGAATGCTGTGCGCTGCGTCCGCGCCGACCTCGTGATTGCTTCTGGCCTCAATGTACCGGTGTGGACAGACAAGGGCAGTGGAGCCCGGCAAAGCATCAGCACATGGAGTGCCATTCCACCTTCGGCGCCTGCGGATGAAATCCATCTGGCACCAGGCACCTTCGTCGGCGTGAAGGGTTATTCCAAACCCGCCAATTTCAACCTTCATTCCCTGCGTATCCCGATTGTGATTGAGGCCAATGCGCGCCCCGCCGCGCCAGTCCTTGCCGACGTAACGCCGCCCACCCTGCAGACGCCCGAGCAACCTGCTTACAGCGCTCGACTGCCATGGTTCATCGTAAAAGACCCAAGGCTCAGCCGACGCCAACAGCTCGATCAGTCACCTGAGTATCTGCTACAGCGCACGGATCATTATCAGCTCGTTGGCCATTGCCACAACACGGAAAACAACAACAGGACTGTCCGCTGGGTCGCACCCCGCCTGCAGCAAAACAACAGACTGCGCATGTTCAGCAACGCCACCTGGATCGAATTCGGCGCACAGTGGCAAAGCAACCTGTCGCGACCCTTTATGTTTTCGGCGCGGTTGAACAATGATTTTACCCTGTGTGAAACGCACTCGAACGAATGGCTCAACCCGGCACCTATCGACGTCGCGGCTATCGTGGCCAGCAACAGCGCGATGGCGGTTTATCTGATTCAGAGTGACTATAGGCTGCTTCGCGCGGACGGCACGCAGATCGGCAGCGCCGTCCGCTACACCGATGGCAAGAACCTGCACTTCAGCGTCTACACACCACCGCAACCGAACGCGACAGTCCTGCCTGCCGAGGCCGCGCACCTGGAAAGCACAACAGTCGATCACGAAGCGGAGAACGAAGTCGCAGCGTTGCCAGCAAGCACAGAGCTGCCAGTGACTACAGATAGCGTCCCATGATCTCGTCGACAACACCGTCCTTGCGCATTTGATCAAGCGCAGCCTGCAACCTGGCAACGACTGTGTCTGACACGTCCTTGTTCAGCGCCAGGTACAACTCGGCGCTGTTGAAGCGCAGCACGGTCTTCAGACCGGTCACGCCATCCTGCCGGGCCAGATAGCGCCCGGCGGGATCACCGGTGGCCCACAGATCGATCTGCCCGTTGACCAGCTTCTTCGCATTGTCCTGATCGCGCAGCACCACGATCGGCTTCAGACCTTGCTTGGTCAGCGTCTCGGCAATCGCATCGCCCTTGTAGGCACCGATCTTGTACTTGCGCGCATCTTCCAGCGTGTCGAGAGTGATCTTGCTGTCCGCCTTGGCCAACAGAATCCAGTCGTCCGGCCCGATCGGACCGACCCATTTGAAGAGTTTTTCGCGATCCGGCAGGCGCGCCATGACAAAGGCGCCGTAGCCGGGATTTTCCAGGGCAAGTTTGTACACCCGCTCCCAAGGGAAGCGCAGCGTGAGGCTGTAGGTGAGGCCGGCACGCTGGAACATTTCGCGCACGATATCGGTAGCGATGCCGCTGATGTTCTCGCCCTGGGCGAAGTTCTTGCCGTTTTTCGCCATGTTGTACGGCGGGAAGTTTTCGGTGAGAAGCACCAGATCGGTGTCAGGAGCGTTTTCGGCGCGGGCGGTGTGGATGAGCAACATCGAGGCGCTGGCGAGAACGAGAAGCAGGCGTTTGATCATGTCGGGCTACCGGAATCCATGGCGTGCCCAAGAGTGCCTTGGGTGCGCCATGGTGTCCACTGGCCTGTACCTTTTTGCGTCGCGACTAGCGCATCACGATGCCGCGTTTGGCCATATACGCCTTGGCTTCCTGCACGGTGTACTCGCCGAAGTGGAAAATACTCGCCGCCAGTACGGCGCTGGCGTGGCCTTCGAGAATGCCGTCGGCCAGATGCTGCAGATTGCCGACGCCGCCGGACGCGATCACCGGAATGCCCAGCGCATCGCTGATCGCACGGGTCACACCGAGGTCGAAGCCGTTCTTCATGCCGTCCTGATCCATGCTGGTCAGGAGGATTTCACCGGCACCGAGGCCTTCCATTTTCTTCGCCCACTCGACCGCGTCGAGGCCGGTGGGCTTGCGCCCGCCGTGGGTGAAAATCTCCCAGCGCGGAGTTTCGCCGGGGCCGGAAACTTTCTTCGCGTCGATGGCGACGACGATGCACTGCGAGCCGAAATGCTGCGCCGCTTCACCGACGAATTCCGGGTTGAATACCGCTGCGGTGTTGATCGATACCTTGTCGGCACCGGCGTTGAGCAGGTTGCGAATGTCCTGCACGGTGCGCACGCCACCGCCGACGGTCAGCGGGATGAACACCTGGCTGGCCATGCGTTCGACGGTATGCAGCGTCGTGTCACGGCCATCGACGCTGGCGGTGATATCGAGAAAGGTAATCTCGTCGGCACCCTGCTCGTCATAGCGACGGGCGATTTCCACCGGATCACCGGCGTCGCGGATGTTCTCGAACTTCACACCTTTGACGACCCGGCCGTTGTCCACGTCCAGGCAAGGGATGATGCGTTTGGCTAACGCCATGGGCTTAATCTCCGATTAAGAGTTGCAAGCTTCAAGCTACTAGCTGCAAGAAAGAGCCGATCGCGGTCGAGTTTCTAACTTGCAGCTTGCAGCTTACAACTTGGAGCTGGCCGCGTAGCCATCACAAAAAGCTTGAGCCTCTGCAACATCCAAAGTGCCCTCATAGATCGCGCGGCCCGTGATCGCGCCGATAATGCCCGGTGCCTTGGCGTCGAGCAGCGACTTGATGTCACCCAGGTTGTGGATGCCGCCGGAAGCGATCACCGGAATCTTTGTCGCCGCCGCCAGCGCAGCGGTGAACGGTACGTTGCAGCCCTGCATCATGCCGTCTTTGGCGATGTCGGTATAAACGATCGACGAGACGCCGTCGGCTTCAAACTGTTTGGCCAGATCGATCACCTGCACGGTGCTGATTTCCGCCCAACCATCGGTGGCGACGAAACCGTCCTTGGCGTCGAGGCCGACGATGATCTTGCCCGGGAACGCGCGGCAGGCTTCAGCGACGAAGGCCGGATCTTTTACGGCTTTGGTGCCGATGATCACGTAGCTCACGCCGGCCTTGACGTAATGCTCGATGGTTTCCAGCGAACGGATGCCGCCGCCGATCTGGATCGGCAGGTTCGGGTAGCGCTTGGCGATCGCAGTGACCACTTCGCCATTGACCGGCTGGCCTTCGAAAGCGCCGTTCAGATCGACCAGATGCAGACGGCGGCAACCGCCCTCCACCCACTTGGCAGCCATGCTCACCGGGTCATCGGAGAACACCGTGGAATCTTCCATGCGGCCCTGGCGCAGACGTACGCAGGCGCCGTCTTTGAGATCGATAGCGGGAATAATCAGCATGCTTTTTCCTTCGTCAAAGAGCTGCAAGCTGCAAGCTATAAGCTGCAAGCACGCATGTATGGCTGTTTCTTGCAGCTGGTAGCTTGAAGCTTGCCGCTGCTCCTAATTTTTTTCGAGCGCCCACAGGTCGCTTTCGATGCTTTCAAACCGCTCTTTGAGGTGGGTCTGCACATCGAAAATCGCCCTGTTGTAATAGTGCGGAGCAATTTCGCGGGTAAACAGCTCAAGAATTTCCGCCGCTTCGAATGAACCCAGGTCCAGTTCGAAACGGTCTTCCATGAACCGCTGAATCTTGCGATTGGCCTCGCTCTCCTGTTCGGGAGTGAGGGTCAGAATCGGCGGCTTGGACTTCTTGACAGCCATTTACCAGCGACCGTCCCACGCGGCGAAGTTCTGCAGCAACTGCAGGCCATGGGTATGGCTTTTCTCCGGGTGGAACTGCACGGCGAAACGCGAGCCATCGGCCAGCGCTGCGGCGAAATCGACACCGTAGTGACCGCCACCGACCACCTGCCGCGCGTTGGCGGCGGCGATGTAGTAGCTGTGCACGAAATAGAAACGCGCCATGTCCGGAATGTCATGCCACAGCGGGTGGCTGACTTTCTGCTTTACCTCGTTCCAGCCCATGTGCGGGACTTTCAGGTGCTCGCCGTCCTCATGCAGATCTTTGCCGAAGAACTTCACCGCACCCGGAAACAGGCCGATGCAGTCGACACCATCGTTCTCTTCGCTGGTATCGAGCAAGGCTTGCATGCCGACGCAGATGCCGAGGAACGGGCGATCCTGGCTGACTTCACGCACCAGCGAATCGAAGCCGAGGCGACGGATCTCCGCCATGCAGTCGCGAATCGCGCCCACACCGGGAAATACCACGCGGTCGGCTTCGCGGATCACATTGGCATCGCTGGTGATCAGCACCTTGCCGGCGCCGACGTGCTCCAGCGCCTTGGCCACCGAGTGCAGGTTGCCCATGCCGTAGTCGATAACTGCAACCGTCTGCATTACAGCACGCCTTTGGTCGAAGGCATTTGCCCGGCCATGCGCTCGTCCAGCTCGACGGCCATGCGCAGCGCGCGGCCGAAAGCCTTGAACACGGTTTCGATCTGGTGGTGAGTGTTGGTGCCGCGCAGGTTGTCGATGTGCAGGCTGACCAGCGCGTGGTTGACGAAGCCCTGAAAGAATTCCTGGAACAGGTCAACATCGAAGCCGCCAACCGTGGCGCGGGTGTACGGCACGTGCATCTGCAGACCCGGGCGACCGGAGAAATCGATCACCACGCGCGACAGCGCCTCATCGAGCGGCACGTAGGCGTGGCCGTAGCGACGGATGCCCTTCTTGTCGCCGATGGCTTTGGCGAACGCCTGGCCGAGGGTGATACCGACGTCTTCCACCGTATGGTGGTCGTCGATATGCAGATCGCCCTTGCATTCGATATCCAGGTCGATCAACCCGTGACGGGCGATCTGATCCAGCATGTGCTCAAGAAAAGGGACACCGATATCGAATCGGGCCTTTCCGGTGCCATCAAGGTTGATCGAGGCTTTGATCTGGGTTTCCAGAGTGTCGCGCTCGACAGACGCCTTACGTTCGGCCATCACCAGCTCCGCAAAATCATTGGGCGAAAAAGGCAGCCATTATAGGCACGCAGGAGGCAAACAGAAACACGAGAGGTGAGATGGCTGACGGATAGAATGCCCAGCGGTCGCGGGTAGACATGTCCATACAAGCGAGAAAGGGATGATGATCGCTCCCACGCTCTGCGTGGGAGTGCAGCCCCGGACGCTCCGCGTCCGCTTCAAATGTGACGCAGAGCGTCACGGGAAGCATTCCCACGCAGAGCGTGGGAACGATCAAATGTAAATGACCTTAGTGAAACAGTACCGCCGTCTTCTGCAGGGTTACCCACACACCCCACGCCAACGGAATACCGACCACCAGCCACGCAGCGATTGCCAGCGGCTTGCTGCCCGGTGCGGCTTTCCACTCAAGGACAGTGCTGCCATCAGCACCCTTGTCATGGCCCAGCGCCTGTTCGGCGGCCAGTTCGGCGTCGGTCATGAAGTACTTGTCGGCCACCGGGCGCACCATCAGGTTGCACAGGAAGCCCAGCACCAGCAGGCCGGCGAGGATGTACAAGGTGATGTCATACGCAGCGGCGCGTTCAACGCCGATGCTCAACTGATACTCACGCAGGTAGTTCACCAGCACCGGACCCAGCACGCCCGCGGCAGCCCAGGCAGTCAGCAGACGACCGTGGATCGCGCCGACCATTTGCGTACCGAACAAGTCGGCCAGATACGCCGGCACCGTGGCGAAACCACCGCCGTACATCGACAGGATGATGCAGAACGCGCCCACGAACAGCGCAACGTTGCCCAGATGCCCCATGTTCGGAATCAGCGCGTACAGGGCAAAACCCAAGGCGAAGAACACGAAGTAGGTGTTCTTGCGGCCCAGGTAGTCCGAGAACGAAGCCCAGAAGAACCGGCCACCAATGTTGAACAGGCTCAACAGACCGGTAAAACCGGCGGCAATCGCAGCGATCGAAGCCAGTTGACCCGCGTCAAGTTGACCGAACGGTACATCAACGCCCAGCAGCTTGCCGCCGAACACTTCCTGCAACAGTGGCGAAGCCATGCCGAGGATGCCGATACCCGCAGATACGTTCAGGCACAGCACCAGCCAGACCAGACGGAATTGCGGAGTTTTCCACGCGACGTTCACATGGACGTGACGGTTGGTGATCATCGCGTTCGAGGCTTTCTTCGCCGGCGCGGTCCAGCCCTCAGGCTTCCAGCCGGTTGGCGGCACGCGGTAGGACAGCGCGCCACCGATCATGAACACGAAGTAGATCGCGGCCATGGCCACAAAGCTCTGCCAAACGCCCACGCCTTCAGCCGAAGCGAAGTGGCTCATCAGCGCAGTGGCCAACGGTGCGCCGACCATCGCGCCGCCACCGAAGCCCATGATCGCCATGCCGGTCGCCATGCCGCGCTTGTCCGGGAACCACTTGATCAGGGTCGACACTGGCGAGATATAGCCCAGGCCCAGACCGATACCGCCGATCACCCCGGAGCCGATCCACATCAGCCAGATCTGGTGGGTATAGATACCCAGCGCCGAGATCAACAGACCGCCGCACCAGCACAGGGCCGAAACAACGCCAGCCTTGCGTGGCCCGGCATGTTCCAGCCAGCCACCCCAGATCGCTGCCGAGCAGCCGAGGAAGATGAAGAACAGCGTATAGATCCAGCCGAGCATGGAGATCGGCCAGTCGCAGTTCGAAGAAAATACCTGTGCGATGAAACTCATGTCCGGTGCGCAAGCCACCGGAGCGGTAACGCCCAGCGCCTTGGACAACGGCAACCAGAACACCGAAAAGCCGTAGGCCATGCCGATGCACAGGTGAATGGCCAAAGCGGCCGGTGGAACCAGCCAGCGGTTGAAACCGGGCTTGGCGATGATGCGTTCCTTGGACAGGAACGCAGGCTGGTCGGCGCGCAGGCCGTCCGCCGTGATGCTCGTGCTCATTGTGTATCCCCCAATTGTTAGTATGGTTCGCCAGCCACTGCTCACCCTCGGCCTTATGCACGCAGGCATGACCGTTTTTTTCAGGTGAAGCTCCTTGAAGGCGCGACTTTAAGTCGCAGACGGGCGGACGAACTGGCGAAGGTTACCATTCTCAGGTGACAGAAAAACCAAACTGATATCACCTTTTTTCAAGTCATCTGTTCTCGTACCACTCAGGAAACGACCATGCCGATCACCGTCCAGGTGCTCCAAGACGCCAGTTATCAGGATCAGCAGGACTTGCAGAAGATCTATCGCGACGCGCTGCCATGGCTGTTTGCGCCGTTTTCCGGGGAAAGCGAACTGATCGAAAGCAGCCTCGCCGATGGCGCTCTGATCGCCGCACGCTTCAACGATCGCCTGCTCGGTGCCGGGCGTCTGCAAAGGCACCACGAGGTCTGGTACTTGTCTCATTTATGCGTGCGAAAAGTTACCCGCCGTCGCGGAGTCGCCGAACGGCTGGTGAACCAAGCGCAGGAAATGGCGTCGCAAGCGGGGGCTGAACTGCGCCTGCTCGCGCCTGCCGGACAGGTCGAGGCGCAAGCGCTCGCGACCAAATTGCACATAACCCTGGACGTACTGGCAACAGGACGCCACAGCGAACCGGGCCATTGCAGCGCTATACTCCCCGGCTAAATTTACGAATTCGACTCATTACAAGGACTCGCCCATGAAAGCGTTCGGCAAAATCCTGGGTCTGGTGCTTCTCGGGTTGTTGCTGATCATCGTGGCGGCAGGCTTTGCCCTGACCCACCTCTTCGATCCCAACGACTACAAAGACGAGATCCGCCAGATAGCTCGCGACAAGGCCCACATCGAGCTGACGCTCAATGGCGATATCGGCTGGAGCCTGTTCCCGTGGCTCGGCCTGGAATTGCACGAAGCCAGCGTCGCCACCCTGGCCAAACCTGCCGAACCGTTCGCCGACCTGCAGATGCTCGGTCTGTCGGTGCGCGTGCTGCCGCTGCTGCGCCGCGAAGTGCAAATGAGCGATGTCCGCGTCGAGGGCCTGAACCTGCGCCTGAACCGCGACAAGAACGGTCACGGCAACTGGGAAGACATCGGCAAGGTGCCGGTTGCGCCCGGCACGACCCCGCCAGCCAAGACCGACGCGCCCGCCAGCGAACCGACCGTAGCCGTGGAAAAACCGGCCCAGCCGATTCGCCTCGACATCGACAGCCTGACCGTCAACAACGCCCGCGTTGAATACACCGACGAGCTGACCGGCAAGCAGTTCAGCGCCGAAAGCATCCAGTTGAGCACCGGCCCGGTCCACGACTCGACCAATATTCCGGTTAAAGCCACCGCGTTTCTGGGCACCAATCAACCGGTGCTGCGCGTGCGCACCGAACTCAGCGGCGAGTTGCGCTTCGAACGCGCCGTGCAGCGCTACAAGTTCGAAGACCTGAAGCTGTCCGGCGAACTGGCCGGCGATCCGCTGCAAGGCAAGACCATGACTTTCTCGGCGCAGGGGCAGTTGTTGCTGGATAAAGCCGCGAATGTCGCCGAATGGACCGGCATCAAGATTTCCGCCAACCAGCTGCGCGCCTTGGGTGAACTGAAAGCCAACGACCTCGACAAGACGCCGCAGATCAGCGGTGGCATTTCGATTGCCCAGTTCGATCTGGCGAAATTCGTCGACAGCGTCGGGCAGACTCTGCCGGCCATGGCCGAAGGCAGTCTGAGCAAGGTCGAACTGGTCAGCCGCATCGCGGCCACGCCCAGCAGCGTCGCGTTCGACAACATCAACCTGAAGCTCGACGACAGCAGCATCAGCGGCCGTATCGCCGTCGAAGACTTCGCCAAGCAATCGCTGCGGATGATCCTCAAGGCCGACACCTTCAACGCCGACCGTTATCTGCCGCCGAAATCGGCGCAGGCCAACAGCGCCACGCAGACGCGTCAGGCCGAAGTCGCCAACACCGAGGCCGGTGCCGTCGCAGGTACTACGCCGCTGCCGGACAAACCGAGCAAAACCGCCTGGAACACCGAGCGCCTGCTGCCGGTTGAACGCCTGGCCAAGCTCGATGTGGACGCTGACCTTAGCTTCGGCCAACTGATCCTCGACAAGCTGCCGATCGACAACGCCGCGCTCAAGGCCAGCGGCCAGGGTGGCCTGCTGACCCTGACCAACCTCAGCGGCGATCTGTACAACGGCGGGTTCGTCGCCAACGGCACGCTCGACGTACGCCCGAGCGCGCCGGTGTTGAATCTGCAGACCCGACTCAATCGCGTCCCTACAGAGAAGATCATCGAAAGCCAAGGCAAGAATCCGCCGGTCAAAGGTCTGGTGACACTCACCAGCAGCTTTACCGGCAGCGGTAACAGCCAGCAGGCGCTGATCGACACGCTGAACGGCAACGCCAGTTTCGTCATCAACAACGGCGTGCTGCTCAATGCCAACCTTGAGCAGCAACTGTGCAAAGGCATCGCCACGCTCAATCGCAAGACCCTCAGCGGCGAGCCGCGCGGCAAGGACACGCCGTTCGAAGAACTCAAGGGCAATCTGACCGTACGCAACGGCGTCGCCAGCAACCCGGACCTGAAAGTGCGTATCCCCGGCATGACCGTCAACGGTGACGGCGACATCGACCTGCGCGTACTCGGCATGGATTACCGCGTCGGCATCATCGTCGAAGGCGACACCAGCGCCATGCCTGACCCGGCCTGCCAGGTCGGCGAAAAATTCGTCGGCGTCGAATGGCCACTGCGTTGCCGCGGCCCGCTGGAACTCGGCGCCAAGGCCTGCCGCATCGACAATGATCGCCTCGGCCAGGTCGCGAGCAAAATGGCCGGCGACAAGCTCAGCGAAAAAATCGACGAAAAGCTGGGCGACAAGGTCAGCCCGGAACTGAAGAACGCATTGAAGGGGCTGTTCAAGCGATGACAGCGGAGCAGTTTTCCACAGCGGTGCTCGACTGGTTCGACCGCCACGGCCGCCACGATCTGCCTTGGCAACAGAACATCAATCCGTATCGGGTGTGGGTGTCGGAGATCATGCTGCAGCAGACCCAGGTCAGCACGGTGCTCAATTATTTTGATCGCTTCATGACCGCGCTGCCGACCGTTGAAGCGCTGGCCGCAGCACCGGAAGACGAAGTGCTGCATCTGTGGACCGGGCTGGGTTACTACACCCGCGCGCGCAATTTGCAGAAGACCGCGAAGATCGTCGTCAGCCAGTACGGCGGAGAGTTTCCACACGATGTCGAAAAGCTCACGGAACTACCGGGTATTGGCCTGTCCACAGCGGGCGCCATCGCCAGCATCAGCATGGGCCTGCGCGCGCCAATCCTCGATGGCAACGTCAAACGCGTGCTGGCGCGTTTTACCGCGCAGGAGGGTTACCCCGGCGAGCCGAAGGTGGCCAAACAGCTGTGGGCCAACGCTGAGCGCTTCACGCCGCACGATCGGGTCAACGCCTACACCCAGGCGATGATGGATCTCGGCGCCACGCTGTGCACGCGCAGCAAACCGAGCTGCCTGCTGTGCCCGCTGGAGCGTGGCTGCGAAGCGCACATGCTCGGCCTGGAAACCCGCTATCCGATCCCCAAGCCGCGCAAAGCCATCCCGCAAAAGCGCACGCTGATGCCGATGCTCGCCAACGGCGAGGGCGCGATTCTGCTTTATCGCCGCCCTTCGACGGGGCTGTGGGGCGGTTTGTGGAGCCTGCCGGAGCTGGATGATCTGGACGATCTGCAGCATCTGGCCGACCAACACTCGCTGACCATGGGTCAGCAGCAGGCGCTGCCAAGCCTTGTCCACACCTTCAGCCATTTCCAGCTGTCGATTGAACCCTGGCTGGTTCAGGTACAGGAGGCCGCCCATCACGTGGCCGAGGCCGACTGGCTCTGGTATAACCTCGCCACCCCGCCGCGCCTGGGCCTCGCCGCCCCGGTCAAGACCTTGCTCGAACGCGCGGCCGCCGTCTTGAATGCAGGAGTATCGCCATGACCCGCACCGTAATGTGCCGCAAGTACAAAGAAAAACTCGAAGGCCTTGAACGCGCACCGTTCCCCGGCGCCAAGGGCCAGGATATTTTCGACCATGTCTCGGCCAAGGCCTGGGGCGACTGGCAGAAACACCAGACCCTGCTGATCAACGAAAAGCGCCTGAACATGATGAACGCCGAAGACCGCAAATTCCTTCAGGGCGAAATGGACAAGTACTTCTCCGGCGAGGAATACGCCAAGGCCGAAGGCTACGTGCCGCCATCCGAATAACCCCGGGTTTTCGTAAGCGACGGAATTAATTTAAGAAATTTTCAAAAAGTCGTTGACGTAAATCCGAAAAACCCTTTTAATGCGCCCCGTTGCCCAGATAGCTCAGTCGGTAGAGCAGGGGATTGAAAATCCCCGTGTCGGCGGTTCGATTCCGTCTCTGGGCACCAAATACCGAAAACCCTGAATCGCAAGATTCAGGGTTTTTTTATGCCTGCGATTTGATAAACCCGGCGAATGAACCCAACGGCGCACCTGAAACTTTTAGCTTTAGTGCTCTGATTGATTGATGGCTCCGTGCTATTATTTTTCAGGTACATGGAAGACCGTCGACGTTGATGCCGAAATGCCCCCGCTTTCGAATCAGTCGCCACAGGATCGAGATACGCAAGGAGTGCGTGCTTTTCACCCCTCCGCGCAAATATCCCCGCCCTGCCCGACCAGACTAGTCAGCCTTCCAGGCACGTCCACCTTCTCGAAAAACCGAACCTGGAATCGTTATGTCCGACATCAATGAATTGAAAGACAAGATCAACACCAAAACCTTGAACATGGTTCTGCTGTCGATGGCCACCGCCGGGCTGTACCTGTTGCTTTGGCTGTACAAGAGCAATCAGAAGATCAGCGAAACCACAAAAATCAAACTGGTCGACGATACCTACATCATTTGGCTCGCCGTCTGCCTTGGCTGGTGCGGCCTGCTGTCGAACCTGGGCGATGTGCTGTTCGACACACTGTCGTTCGCTCTGATGATTGCCTATAACGCGCTTTATATCGTCTGGGCGTTCAAGGCGAAGAACGCATTGTCGGAATACGCTCTCAACGTGCACAAGATCGATTTGCGCATGAACGGTTTCTACACATTCTTCTTCAACATCTTCTACGTGAATTACTGCATCAACGACTTGCCTGAAGAACAGCGCAAGCAGCAAATCCTGCGCGCTCAAACGACGCAAGCCTGATCCAGGGATAAGTGGCAGCCCAATGGGCTGCCACTGAATCTCATGAACCAGAAGCGCACTCGCATTCCGCGGCCGCATCCCTCCCCACCCCGCGATAGCCTGGTGTCCAGAGGGCTGGCAATCACGATCAGTCTGTTTCTGATCGGTACCGGCGCGCTGCTGGGTTACTCTGCCATCGACGGCGTTATCCACGAGACGATCAGCACCGCCACGCGCGGCGGGCCGACCAAGGTCTACGCCCTCGCCGGGCAGCCGGGCGCGTACTGGTTTCATGTGGTCCTTCAAGGTCTGTTCGGCGTGTTGCTGCTGGCCGCAGGCCTGACGTGGCACAGACTGACGCGCCTCGACAAACTCGCGGCCAGAACCCAACGCAAATCGCGTTCGCGCTAACGGTTGTCGCCACGCGTACGAAACGGACTACAGACGCCTCCCCGGCAAAGCCTTGGTCCTCGGCAACGTCCTGCAATGGCAATCTCTTCTTCCTGCGGACTTCACCGTCTCCCCCGACATACTCAAGCGGCGACAATCGTCATGCTTTTGCGTCTGTTCACCCTGACGCGGAAGACCCGATGAGCCAGCTAAAACCTGCTGACACGCAAGACCCGAAAATCGATTCACTGCAGGGCGAACTGGGCGAGCTGATTCGCCAGGCGCGGCAAAAAGTGCTGCGCGCGGTTGATACGATTCAAGTGCAGACGTGTTGGCAGATCGGCCGGCATATTGTCGAGTTTGAACAGAAAGGCGCTCAGCGGGCGGGCTATGGTCAGCAGTTGCTGGCGCTGCTGGCGAAGGATCTGACGGAGCAGTTCGGGAAGGGGTTTGACGCCTCCAATCTGCGCTACATGCGCCTCTTTTATCAGGCGTTTCCAATTCGTGACGCACTGCGTCCCGAATTGAGCTGGACCCATTACCGCCGCCTGCTACGCGTTGAAAGCGAGAAAGCGCGCCTGTGGTACATGAACGAATGTGCCGACCTCAACTGGCCAAGCCGCGCCCTTGATCGGCAGATCCTGACGCTCTACTACGAGCGCCTGCTCATGAGCCAGGACAAAACCGAAGTGGTCGAGGAAGCGACCACCAACATCAATGCGATGAAATGCAATCCACGGGAATTCATTCGCGATCCGGTCATGCTCGAATTCCTTGGCCTGCCCTCGGCGGGCAAAGTCAGGGAAAGCGGACTCGAACAAGCTCTCATCGATCACCTGCAAAGCTTTCTGCTTGAACTGGGCAAAGGCTTCTCCTTTGTCGCTCGGCAACAACGCATCAGCACTGACGGCGTTGATCTCTACATCGATCTGGTGTTCTACAACTACCTGCTCAAGTGCTTCGTGATCATCGACCTCAAACGCGGCAAGCTCAGCGCCCGCGACGTCGGGCAGATGGACATGTACGTGCGCATGTACGACGAGCTCAAGCGCAGCGAGGGCGACAAGCCGACTGTCGGCATCATTCTGAGCGCCGAGAGCAACGACTCGGTTGCGCGTTATTCGATGCTCAAAGGCAATGAGCAACTGTTCGCCAGCAGTTACAAAACGATATTGCCGAGCGAAGAAGAGCTACGCGCCGAGCTGAACCGCGAACAGGCGCTGATTGAAGAACGCCTGCTCACCCAATCCCCTGAATAAACCGGCTGGATTGTTCTCGGACAACGCTGAGACTATCGTTGGCAACTCTCCGCCGAGGTCGCGCGCCATGAGCAGTCAGCACACAACCGAACTGGAAGAAGCCGAATGGAGCCAACCGGTTCTGACTGCAAGCGAAGGTATCGCCTTCAACGAAACCGCCGACGACGGCTATGCACTCGGCGGTTTCACCTGGCGCCACACCTCGCCCGACCCGCAACGCCCGGTGGTCATCATCAATGCCGCCACCTCTGTGCGCTGTCGCCACTACTCACGATTCGCGGCTTATCTGTTCAGCCATGGTTTCGACGTAATGACCTTCGATTATCGCGGCATCGGCGAATCGCGCCGCGCTTCGATCAAAGGCTTGAACGCGTCATGGACGGATTGGGGCGCGCTGGATTTCCAGGCGATGCTCAAACGTGCGCAGCGGGAGTTTCCCGGGCAGCCGGTCGATGTGGTCGGTCACAGTTTCGGCGGTTGCGCGGCGGGGCTGGCGGAGTCCGGGAGCGTCATCCGACGGCTGGTCACCGTCGGCGCGCAGTTCGCGTACTGGCGCGACTACGCGCCCGAACAGCGCTGGCACATGTTGGGCAAATGGCATGTGGTCATGCCTTTGCTGACGCTGCTCTGCGGCTTTTTCCCGGGTAAGCGGCTCGGCTGGCTGGAAGACACGCCAAAGGGCGTTGTACGCGACTGGAGCACGCCTGCCGCGCGTTTCGAACAGCGCCCGAGCGGTCGCGTTCTGGTGCAGAAGACCGGTGCCCTGCCCTTCGCCAACGTTCATGCACAAACTCTGGCCATCAGCATCAGCGACGACCCTTACGGCACGATCCCGGCCATCGAACGCCTGCTCGACTACTTCAACAACGCGACAAAAATTCACCTGCGTATCGAGCCGAGGGACATTGGCGAACAACGAGTCGGACATTTCGCCTTTTTTCGCAGCGCATACCAAGCCACACTATGGCCCATCGCTCTGACCTGGCTGCAGACCGGCGCACTGGCCACCGACACACCCGGCCGGCAAGTCCCGCGCAGCTGAGCCCTTCCCAACGCACGACGGAACACATCATGGCCTCCGCCAACAAGCAGCAAAAACGCGCCGCCCGGGCCAAGACCAAGGCCAAGCAGAACCGCACCAAACGCGCCGAGGCGCCGGTCGAACTGGACCCGAACGACGACCGCATCGACTTCGAATCGGTGGACCTCACCGAACTGTTCAAGAAAATGATCGACGCCGAAAAGATCAGCCAGCAAGCGATGTGCAGCGCGTTCCTCGAAGACCCGCTGCTGGAACTGGTCTATGAGCAGGAAGGCGAAGAAGGCGCGATGGATTTCATCCTCGCCGCGCTGATCGAATATCGCCAGTGGTCGCAGGAAACCGACGAGGCCGGCGCGCTGGCGTGGATCGAATCCCCGGCCTTCCAGGCCGACTATGTGGCCGCGTCCGACGCGATCGCCGCACAAACCCAACAGAAGAACTGAGTTCCCATGGCATCCCTGAACAAGCAACAGAAACGCGCCAAACGCGCCAAGGCCAAAGCCAGGCAAATCCGCATGGTCGGTCGTAAACCGCTGGATCAGGACGAAGACCTCGGCCACCTCGCCGAGCCGATTCCGGAATACACCCTGGCGATGTTCAGCAAAATGCGCGACGCCGAAGCCGTCAGCCGCAACGAGATGCTGCTGACGCTGCTGCGCGAACTGGCCTTCATCATCGTCGACCATCCTGAACTGCTGGACATGGAAAACGCCGACAACGAAGGCATGGCCGCTACTCACCTGGCCGCCGACATGCTGATCGACTACCGCATGTGGGCCGACGGCATGACGATCGAAGAAGCCCAGGCCTGGCTGAGCGAACCGCAGTTCATTACCGATTTCGGGGTGGCGCTGGATGCTTATGGCAAGTCGATGGACTCGCCGGAAGAAAAGAGCGAATAAATCCTGCGAGAAACAAAAACGGCCGCTCGTCATCACTGACAGCGGCCGTTTTGCATTACGCGTTGCGACTCAGTTCAACACCACCGCACCACGCTTTTCCAGCTTGCGACGACGCGATACCAGCAGGCCGGCTGCCACCACCAACAAGCTCAGCAGGCCTGTGGCGAGAATTTCCACGCGGTGGGCTTCCTGGAACAGCATGATGGTCAGGGCCGCGATGATGAAGATGATCACCGCGTAGGTCAGGCCCGGGAACAGCCACATGCTGAAGACGATTTTCTCCCCGCGCGCCATGCGTTGCTTGCGCATGCGCAGTTGCGAGAAGGCGATCACCAGGTAGACCAGCAGGGCGATGGCGCCGGAGCTGGCCAGCAGGAACTCGAACACCGCAGCCGGAGCGACATAGTTGGCGAAGGTGCAGAGGAATGCTGCGCCGGTCGACAGCATCACCGCCCAGTAAGGCGTGCCGCTCTTGTTGGTGCGGGTCGACATGGCCGGGGCGTCGCCGCGCTTGCCGAGCGAAAACAGCATGCGCGAAGACGTATACAGTGCCGAGTTCAGGCAACTGGTCACCGCCACCAGCACGACGATATCGACAATCATCTTGGCGTTCGGGATGCCCATGCGCTCAAGCACAGTCTGGTAGGAGCCGAGGTTGGCCAGGGTAGGATCGTTCCAAGGCACCAGCGCCACGACGATGAAAATCGACACCAGATAAAACAGACCGATCCGCCAGATCACCGAGTTGGTCGCCTTGGAAATCTGCTTGCCAGGGTCTTTCGATTCCGCCGCCGCGATGGTGACGATTTCGGTCCCCATGAACGAAAACATAGTGGTCAGAATTGCCCCCAGCACGGCGCCCATGCCATTGGGCAGGAAGCCGCCGCTGTCGAACAGGTGCGAAACGCCGCTGACCTGACTGGTCGGCAGGAAGCCGAAAATGGCGGCGAGGCCTAGACCGATAAAACCGATGATCGCCAACACCTTGATCAAAGCGAACCAGAACTCGAACTCACCGTAGTTCTTCACGCTGAACAGGTTGGTCACGGTCAGCAGCAGGGTGATGACCAGCGCGAATGCCCAAATATCCACGCCCGGGAACCACGCGTGCAGGATGGTCGCAGCGGCGTTGGCTTCCAGTGGAATCACCAGTACCCAGAACCACCAGTACAACCAGCCGATGGTAAAACCGGCCCAATGACCGATCGCGCGGTCGGCGTAGGTTGAAAAAGAACCGGTGTCCGGCGAGGCGACAGCCATTTCGCCGAGCATACGCATCACCAGCACCACCAACGTACCGGCAGCAGCGTAAGCCAGCAGCACGGCCGGGCCAGCGGCAGCGATGGCGTGGCCGGAGCCAACGAACAGACCGGCGCCGATCACACCGGCGATCGACAACATGGTCACATGACGCGGTTTGAGCCCCTGTTCGAGGCCATTGGAGCTTGGGGTACTGCTCATAGAGACTACCTTTGCAAGGAAAGCGGGTGCATCCGGCCGGTCTGAAAATTCTCTCTCGTAAAAAGAATCCAACGGGCTGTTCCTTATTCTGCACGCAATATTTGCGCCAAAATGTTTCATACCCTTGAGTGCCGGGGTCTATGGCATCCGATGCAAGTCCTTGAGTTTAATGGCTATTCGCCAGATCGTTACCCTGCGACTCACTTTCATAACGAATCCGCGCACCAGAAACACACAGAAAAAGTCTACGGCGCACAGAAAAAGGGCGAATCGGTAACGTTCGGCCGGATAGCGCTTCCAACACCCCGCCAAAGCTGGCAACATCGCGCCTTTTTTTACGCGACACCCACGGGCGTGTTTGATCAAACACCCGTTCGGTTGTTGATGGGGCGACAGTCTGCTGCGCCGATGCGACACCCTGCCACAGGCCACCCGATTACCGCTCGTAGCGCTGTTGGCTGCCATTGAAACGCTATGCTAGCTTGGCCGCCTCGCCTGGAAGGCCCGCCAACAGCAGGAGCGCAACATATATGAGGAACGCACATGGCTGAGGCCACGCCCGCGCTGGAAATCCGCAACTTGCACAAACGCTACGGACAGCTTGAGGTGCTCAAAGGCATATCGCTGACCGCCCGCGATGGCGATGTGATCTCGATCCTCGGTTCCTCCGGTTCCGGCAAGTCCACCTTCCTGCGTTGCATCAATCTGCTGGAAAACCCCCACCAGGGCCAGATTCTGGTGGCCGGGGAAGAACTCAAGCTCAAAGCCGCGAAGAACGGCGAACTGGTTGCCGCCGACGGCAAACAGATCAATCGCCTGCGCTCGGAGATTGGTTTTGTATTTCAAAACTTTAATCTGTGGCCGCACATGAGCGTGCTCGACAACGTCATCGAAGCCCCGCGCCGCGTGCTCGGCCAGAGCAAGGCCGAAGCCATCGAAGTCGCCGAAGCGCTGCTGGCCAAGGTCGGCATCGTCGACAAGCGCCACGCCTATCCGGCGCAACTGTCCGGCGGTCAGCAACAACGTGCGGCCATCGCCCGCACATTGGCGATGCAGCCGAAGGTGATCCTGTTCGACGAGCCCACCTCCGCGCTTGACCCGGAAATGGTTCAGGAAGTACTTAGTGTCATCCGCGCATTGGCCGAAGAAGGCCGCACCATGCTGCTCGTGACCCACGAAATGGGCTTCGCCCGTCAGGTCTCCAGCGAAGTGGTGTTCCTTCATCAGGGCCTAATAGAAGAGCAAGGATCGCCACAGCAGGTGTTCGAAAACCCGCTTTCGGCGCGCTGCAAACAATTCATGTCCAGCAACCGCTAACGGAGCAACATGCATGCAGAATTTCAAAAAGGTCTTCCTGGCCGCCGCCGTCACCCTGGCGTTCAGCGCCGGTGCCATGGCTGAGACACTGAAGATGGGCATCGAAGCGGCCTACCCGCCGTTCAACAACAAAGACGCCAGCGGCCAGGTCGTCGGCTTCGACAAGGAAATCGGCGACGCCCTGTGCGCGAAGATGAAAGTCGAGTGCACCGTCGTGACTTCCGACTGGGACGGCATCATCCCGGCCCTGAACGCGAAGAAGTTCGACTTCCTGATCTCCTCGCTGTCGATCACCGAAGAGCGCAAGGGCGCGGTGGACTTCACCGACCCGTACTACTCGAACAAGCTGCAGTTCATCGCACCGAAAAACGTCGACTTCAAAACCGACAAGGATTCGCTCAAAGGCAAGAAGATCGGTACCCAGCGCGCGACGCTGGCCGGCACCTGGCTGGAAGACACCTACGGCGATGACGTTTCGGTCAGCCTCTACGACACCCAGGAAAACGCCTACCTCGACCTGACCTCCGGTCGTGTCGACGCGATCCTCGCCGACAAGTACGCCAACTACGACTGGCTGAAAACCGACGCTGGCAAGAACTACGAGTTCAAGGGCGACCCGGTCGTCGAAAGCGACAAGATCGGCATCGCCGTGCGCAAGGGTGACCCACTGCGCGAGAAGCTGAACGCCGCACTGAAGGAAATCGTCGCTGACGGTACCTACAAGAAAATCAACGACAAGTACTTCCCGTTCAGCATCTATTGATCTGACCTGTGGGACTGGCGCTGTGACCAAACGGCGCCGGCTCCCGACTTTGCCTGCCGCAATTTGAACAGAAATCCATGATTATCGACCTCTACGGATTCGGCCCGGCGCTAGCTGCCGGCGCGCTGATGACCGTCCAACTGGCCCTCACCGCCCTGTGCCTGGGCCTGGTGCTCGGCCTGCTCGGCGCCTTGGCCAAGACTTCCCCGTACAAGCCGCTGCAATGGCTTGGCGGTACTTATTCGACGCTGGTACGCGGCGTTCCGGAATTGCTCTGGGTGCTGTTGATCTACTTCGGTACGGTTAACCTGATGCGCGCCCTCGGCGAGTATTTCGGCAACCCCGATCTGCAACTCAATGCCTTCGCCGCCGGCGTGATCGCCTTGGGCCTGTGCTTCGGCGCCTACGCCACGGAAGTGTTTCGCGGCGCGATCCTCGCCATTCCCAAGGGCCATCGTGAGGCCGGCCAGGCCCTGGGCCTGTCGAAATGGCGGATCTTCACCCGCCTGATCATGCCGCAGATGTGGCGCATCGCCCTGCCCGGCCTGGGCAATCTGTTCATGATTTTGATGAAAGACACCGCGCTGGTTTCCGTGATCGGCCTGGAAGAAATCATGCGGCACGCGCAAATCGGCGTGACCGTGTCGAAGCAGCCGTTCACCTTTTATATGGTCGCGGCCGTCATGTATCTGGGCCTGACGGTACTGGCGATGACCGGCATGCACTTCCTGGAAAAACGCGCCGCCCGCGGCTTTGCGAGGAGCGCTCAATGAATTGGGAAGTGATCATCAAGTGGCTGCCGAAACTGGCGCAGGGCGCGACCCTGACGCTGGAACTGGTCGCCATTGCGGTAATCGCCGGCCTGCTGCTCGCCATTCCGCTGGGCATCGCCCGCTCTTCGAAGCTGTGGTACGTGCGCTCGCTGCCTTACGCCTACATCTTCTTTTTCCGTGGCACGCCGCTGCTGGTGCAACTGTTCCTGGTGTATTACGGCCTGGCGCAGTTCGACGCGGTGCGTGAAAGCGCGTTGTGGCCGTACCTGCGCGATCCGTTCTGGTGTGCGACCGTGACCATGACGCTGCACACGGCAGCGTACATTGCCGAAATCCTGCGCGGCGCGATTCAGGCGATTCCACCCGGCGAGATCGAAGCCGCGCGGGCCTTGGGCATGTCCAGACCCAAAGCAATGTTCTACATCGTCCTGCCCCGTGCCGCGCGCATCGGTCTGCCGGCCTACAGCAACGAAGTGATCCTGATGCTCAAGGCCAGCGCGCTGGCGAGCACCGTGACCTTGCTCGAGCTGACCGGCATGGCGCGCACGATCATTGCCCGCACCTATTTGCCAGTGGAGATCTTCTTCGCCGCCGGCGTGTTCTATCTGGTCATGGCCTACGTGCTGGTGCGCGGCTTCAAGCTGCTGGAGCGTTGGCTGCGCGTCGATGCCTGCCAGGGCCGCTGAATCTTCCGACGTGCTGTCGGGCGAGGCCCTACTCGCCCGCTTCCGCGCGCTGGATGCTTTTTTGATCGAGCATCAGGCGCTTTGGAAGCCTCGTCCGTTCACTCATCTTTCGCTTCCTTGGGAAACGTCCTACCCCGAGTTGTCTTCGTGGCTACGCGGGCGGTCACTGGACGACGCGGAGCACGCTCATAACCAGCCTGCCGACCTTGCCGATGCGCCTGAGCCGTTCGCGTCATTGGCAAAGTTATCGGCAAAATTGAGTGCGGTCGGTTCGCTGCCGGGGCATGCGCTTGAAACCGCCGGCCACCGCTTGAATGTCGATGTGCCAGGGCGCAAATGGCAACAGATCGAGGCGTTTGCCAGCCGTTTGGCTTTTTCATCGCAGCCGACGCATTGGCTGGACTGGTGTTCGGGCAAAGGTCATCTGGGCCGGCGGTTGCTCAACGCAGGACAGCAACTGACGTGTGTTGAGTACGATCCAGTATTGGTTGCCAGCGGTCAGGCACTGAGTCAGCGCCACCATTTGCATGCTCTGCATATCGAACAGGACGCGCTGGCGGCAGACGCGTGCACTGTCCTGAACGCTGCGCACACCCCCGTCGCCCTCCACGCTTGCGGCGATCTGCATATCCGCTTGATGCAACTGGCCAGCGCGACCGGGTGCCAGCAGATGGCGATTGCGCCGTGTTGCTACAACCGCACCGTTCACGGTGAATATCAGGCATTGTCGTCCCCTGGCCTGCGATCTTTCCTACGGCTATCGCGGGAAGATCTGGCCCTGCCGATGAGCGAAACCGTCACCGCCGGTGCACGAGTCCGACGCCAGCGCGACACGTCCATGGCGCGACGACTGGCCTTCGACTTGCTGCAACGGCAGTTGCGAGGCGTCGACGAATACTTGCCCACCCCATCATTGCCGAGCGCCTGGCTGGATAAACCGTTCGCTGATTACTGCCGCGATCTTGCAGCCCTCAAGGACTTATCCACAGTCGGCTCGACGGATTGGGAGAATCTGGAAGCCGCCGGTTGGCAGCGCCTGGCCGAAGTTCGCAACCTGGAATTGCTGCGCGGTCTATTCCGCCGGCCACTGGAGCTTTGGCTGAATCTGGATCGTGCGCTTTTTTTAGTCGAGCAAGGCTATGCCGTGCGTCTGGGCATATTCTGCGAAACGGCGCTGACGCCGCGTAACCTGCTGCTCTTGGCCGAGCGCGGATAACCGCCCACCAACCTGTGGATAACTCTGTTGATGAAATTTGCGTGGATCCAATATCCCCGCCTGTTTCGACCCTTATGCTGCTCTGGTCATTTTTTGTTCACATAAATAAAAAACCGGCAAAACAGCGATTTGCATACAAAATGAGAATGCCTGCTAAAAAAATGCGCTAAGTCAGTGAGCATGGCTCCAAGTTGTGCATAAGCCGCCAATCAAAACGGCATAACCGCCGAATTCCGGGCATCCAAAGTGAATAATTGCGAGCATCCGCCAGCCTTGCTATACAAAGCCTCACCGCCTCGCCGGCACATGCCTGAATAATAAAATCGACCGACAGGAAGCGACCGTGACGTTCATATCCTATGCACAGAACTTCGAAGACGTCCGCCTGTGGCGCGCGCTCAAGCAGTTCGAACACGGTTTCTACATCGACGTCGGCGCCAATGATCCTTGCCACGACTCGGTCACCAAAGCTTTCTACGACCACGGCTGGCACGGCATCAACGTCGAACCGATGCAGGATTACTACGACGCGCTCTGCCAGCAACGCCCGCGTGACGTCACGCTTCAATGCATCGCCAGCGACCAGCCCGGCGCAGTAACCTTCTACGGCATCCCGGACACCGGCCTGTCCACCGCCGACCCCGTCGTTGCCCAACAACGCAAAGACCTCGGCATGAACGTCCACAGCTTCACCGTCGAGGCCCGCACCCTCACCTCGATCTGCGAACAACACGCCGCCGACCGCCCAATACAATTTCTCAAGATCGACGTCGAAGGCCACGAAGAAACCGTCCTGCGCGGCATGGACTTCAGCCGCTTTCGCCCATGGATCATCCTGATCGAAACCCCATGGCTGCGCGACCACACCTGGGGACACCTGGTCACCGACGCCGGCTACCAGTCCGTCATGTTCGACGGCCTCAACACCTGGTTCCTCGCCGACGAACACCTCAACCTCAAACCGGCGTTCGAGATTCCGCCCTGCACCCTCGACAACTTCCAGCTCTGCCACGGCCACGCCCTCGCCCACCCGCTCAACCCCGACGAACCCGACACCGCCAAACAACTCGCCGGCGCCCTGCACCGCGCCGAACAGGCTGAAAGCCAACTGCATGCACTGCAAAACAGCCATACAGTGCGAGCCGCGCAGAAGCTGCGAAACGTACTGCGCAGAGCCTGATTTGCGGCAACGCAAAAATAGTCTGAATTCAGGGGTTTACAGGATCTTCCCAATCGCTATAATCGTCGCCCACACGCCGGTATAGCTCAGTTGGTAGAGCAACTGACTTGTAATCAGTAGGTCCCGGGTTCGACTCCTGGTGCCGGCACCATACAAAACGAAGCCCCTGCAGAAATGCAGGGGCTTTGTTGTTTCTGGGGTATTCATATTTTGGGGCGACGTCTGGCCTTGATATGACCTGCTCCTGCCCTTTTTAGGTAAAGCTCTACTGCTCGGCTTGTTTGCGACGTAACTGGCAAACGCCGCGTTTGCGCCAACGGTTCAAATCTCAATTTTTATAATGAATTATGAACAGCCAATAATTATGGCTTGCCCACAAGCAGGGGTAATTGGATGAGCAACATCTTTCAGCGCTCTGAGTTGGCTGAATCGATGGCAAACCAGCTTTTGAGTCCGAGCGTACTCGATGAAGGTCTGCGCTCAGGCCTATTCCTGTCCAGCCCGCGCCGTACAGGCAAAACCACATTTCTGAGGAACGATCTTGTCCCGGCACTGGAAGATCGCGGTGCTTTGGTAATTTACGTCGACTTGTGGAGCAATACTCTCGCTAAGCCAGCCACGCTCTTACACACCGCCATTCAAAAAACCCTGAAAGATCTGCAAACGCCGGGCTCCTCGGTACTGGAAACATTCAGACGCGTCAGCAATGTCGAAATTGGCGCCGCAGGATTCAAGTTCGGCTTCAAACTCGACAGCATTGGCCGCGCCCACGGACCGACACTGGCGCAAGCACTCACAGAAGTCGTGGATCAAGCAAAGACAGATCTGGTATTGATCATCGATGAAGTGCAGCACGCCATATCCTCCGATGACGGCAACCAGTTGCTCTTGGCGCTCAAAGCCGCTCGGGACGCAATCAACCCACGCCCACATACACCGGGCTTTTTCCTTTTCATCGGGACCGGCTCCCACAGGGCACAAGTCAGCGAATTGACCGCCAAACGCAACCACGCCTTCTCCGGCGCCACGTCAGCCGCCTACCCGTTGCTCAAAGGCGATTACGTTGAATTCCTGCTCAACCGACTCGCAATGACAGTGAAAAAGGAGAAGCTGCCTTCCCTCGAAGTCGCCATCGATGCGTTCGATACCTTGGGAAACAGACCTGAAGAGATGCTCAAAGGCCTGCGCCAACTATTGCAGCAAGAGGGCGAACCCGATGTTTTCCTGCCCGTAATCGCCAGCACGTTACGCTCGGCAGCAGCGAGCATTGAGCTGGAAAAAGTCGAACAACTGGGCAGCCTGGCCCAAGCCATCTTCAATAAAATCGCTTCAACGGAAGGTGATGCTCGCGGTATTTTCTCCACCGATGCAGCGGCGGAGTATTCAAAATCGGTAGGGCGAGAGGTGCGGGTCGAAGAGATTCAACCGGTGGTGATTGCGCTGGTTGCCGAGAACATCATCATGCGACGCGGGCACGGGATTTATGCGATCACAGATCAGTTTGTTCAAGAGATCTGGCTGGAAGAGCGGGCTTTGATTGAGGGGAGTTAGGTTGCGGGCTGGTCCACATCGTTGTGGTTCGCGCCAAGTACGATTGGCGCCCTGCGACTCACGCGATCACAGCGATAGATGGATGCACATGATCGACGCACCAAAAACAAATGGATGAGTTTCCCAAAACACCAATGAGTAACTTCAACCCAATAGCATCTTCTGCCAATGATCTTCACCCACAATGGCAATCGACGCTCCCGCCTCACGCAGCTCGACGGCCTTCATGATCTTCGTTCCATAAGTGCTATGGCGCCACTGCTCGTTACCCACGCTACCAACCACCAGGTAATGCACCTTTTTACTGATGCTGGCCCCAATCAGGCCGCCTCGTTCTTCGACCAGCGCCTGACAATCCTTACGCGGTCCAAAGGCCATGACGCCGGTAAAGACGAACATCCGGCCGTCCCAAATCAGATCGGGGACTGGTGAGTTGAAAGGAAGGTCCGTAGGAGTAACGGCTGCAGTACCGCCATCCTTCGGTCTCTCAATGCGCACTCCAGAGAAACTACGCAGAATATCAAGCAGCTCTCGCGACTCATCCACGTCTAGAGCATTGTCCTGAAGCATGCACGCCAAACGTGAATACAGCACATTGATCACCGGATCCTTCAAATGCGCGAGGTTGTCCTCCAACCATTGCTTTAGAAATACCGCCTCAGCGATGTTCACGATACCGTCGGCTGTAATCCCTGCGGCCAATCCGACCAAAGCATCGGCGGCGCGACGATCGATACGGGATCGGTGGAAAAATTGGCTGTTCTCAAACTCATGGTGTAGATCCATTACGCGCTTTCCTTGAGTAACGCACTGGCTCGATACCGAAGCATAAGCAAGCAAGTAGATGTTGTATTTAAAGCTAGCATCACTGGGCGCAGATACCGCCTTGAAACAAGCAAAAAATAGATCTGGCTCCTTCCTGCTTTCCCATACAAAGCGGAGCCCTTACGGAAAATGCGGGGCTTTTTTCTAATTTAAGGGTGCGGATACTTCACCCGCTTTATCTGGTATTCCGACTGGCGGTGAAAGCGTCCCCTCGGTGACGCGTGCAGCTTTTCCAGCATTCATTTACCGTACAGAGTCCAGCAAATCCTGCTGAAATTGTTCCTTCTCACGATCCATCGTTTATCCCTCTTACAAGTCGCTTTGGAAGGTTGCCGCCGAGCCGCTGAACTCTGCCTGTTTATCAGTAGTGAACGCTCGAAAGCAACGCAGAGACCGCGTCATATTTGGACGCTGCGCTCCGAACTGCCTCAGATGGCGATCCTTCCAACGTAGATGCTGAACTACGCCGCCTCCACCGATAAAGAAATCCGTCGCCCTAACTGTTGCAATGCGCGCTCGACATTCTCGATTTTTGAGTGGTGCAGGAAATCAACTAGCCGATCGACCTGGGGCCGTTGCACACCAAGACGACGCGCCAGTTCGGCTTTGCTTACACCTGACTCCAATAGCGAATTCCAAAGCGCAACTTTCGCGGCAGTCAGTGCAGGAAGGCGCAATACAACACCGTTTTCCTGCTCTTCTGTGTGAGCAGTTGGGATCAACCGGCGATCATCCACATAGATGGAAAATGCCGTCTCAATCGCATCGATGGCGGTAGCCAATGCCTCCCCCAGAGTGTCGCCGACAGCGTGCATCTCTGGAATAGCAGCGCAAGTCAGCCAGACGCTGCCCGGCTCTTCGTGAACATCCAAGGCGTATTCGAACATCACGCTTCCTCTCATGGGGTACAGCTGAGCCTCAATCCTTTAGGCCCAACTGTTTTATTATCGTTTTTCTCAATCCTTCGCCCATTTCCTTGGCTACGTGATCGGGAAACACAGTTGATTTGCCATTCAAGGAAACCTTGAAGTGGCTGCCCTTGCCGGCTTGGAACTCAACGCCATGGGCTTTCAACCATCGCCGAAACTCGCTGTACTTCATGTGCATCACTCGCTGTTTCGGTACAGCGAATGTGCAGCATATCTGATGCATATGCAACAAATATGTTGCATGTGCCGATGCCTGCTCAAGGCCACCACTCAGCCATGATTGCGCACTTGCCCCTATCAAGCTACCGTCAATCCCGTCGCTGCCTATCCAGCGACCGGGCCTGAGAACCCGCGTAAGATGCAGGCGCACCAGCGCCCCAACCCACGATTGCCGGCGCTTTTTTGTGTCCGTCTTAACGTGCAATGGCGGCTGTGCGTGGGAGACCTTCGGGTCTGCCGGGTTCCTGTATCTCCGGTTTCTCAGCCTGCGCATAGCTGCCACCCTTTCGCCTGAGAACGAAAAGGCAGCTCTTTCATTTGATACAGGGAGTTCCCAGATGAATGACATAAATCCATCCGCAATTCACCGCCTAGCGAAACCGTTCACCTCGCCTCACTTTCAATCGAACGGTGAAGCGAAATGACCAATCTCCTCGATCTGAAATTACCCGGCCTCACGCATTTTTCCTTTCAGTCCAACCAGGCGATGTTCCGCACCAACCGAGGCGTGCCGGTGGTTGCCGCTCTGTCACATGCCTCGCACCTGCTACACATTTCAAAGCTTCTCACTGCGGACTCCACGATATCTCGAGATCCTGATCTGCACGCTTACGCCTCGCAGTATTTGCAGGAGTTGAGCAAGGCGCTGATCGATGATGTTGTGAAAGTGTTGGATGCGCCGCCGGTCAGCCATTGACGTAATTCGCAACACTAAGCCCCTCGCGTCAATGCGAGGGCTTTTTGCCCTCAAACCTGATTAATCTCAAACACAATCGAAATCTTGCGCTCGTTCGCACTCCACACATACCGCAAATGCTTCCCCTGCTTGGGAATCGAAACCGCCGGCGGCCGAAGCGCTGCAATACACTCATGCCCAGCCAATCGCACGCTGTTATAGAGCAAGCCCCACGATTCAGCGTCGCGCAGTTGCCGCGCGAATGCCTGCGATGGGCCGTAAGCTTCCGGGTCAGGCTGATGCAGGCTTTCGAAGCCTTGGCGAACGTCATGCAGCGGCTTGACCACTCGATTGACGTAAGTGCGCATGGTCAATTCAAGATCAGCTTCTTGAGTCGCAGCAAGAAAACGCTCCTGATGAAAACAGGTTTCGGCAATCGCCGCTGCCTGGCTGCTCGCGGCGTAGTAAACGCCGAAGGTGCCGTCGCTGAAACGGCTGCGTTTGCCGACGTGGGTGAAGGCGGCCATTACCGGGCTGGAGCCGGGGCCAGACAGGCGATCTTCGGGGCGTACGCGGGCGAGTACGCCGGCCTGTTCGATCAGGCGATCGTTGGTCAGCGCTTCGATGGCGTAGGCGATTTCGAGGTCTTCGGGGTCGAGGACGTCTTCGAACAGGGCAATCGGCGGGAAGCTGCTGTTGACGATGCGATACGCCCGCGGCCATGGCACATCGACCAGCGCCGGGGTCTTCAACCGCGCACTCCGTCGAGGTAGCGGCGCACATCGGCGATGTCGATCACCCTCCCCGCCAGCATGTAATCCAGCGCCGTTTTGCCATTGAACGGTGCTGCCGTGTTCGGGCTGCTGACCCAGGTGTAGGCGCGTTCACGGCTGTTGCTGAAGATGATGCTCAACGCCTTGTGAATGCCCATCAGGTACGAAATGCGCTCAAGGGTGTCGTGAGGTAAACGGATGTTGGGCGGCAGATGCTTGTATTTGTAGAACGTGGTGTTACCGACGCCGCCAAGTAAGGTGCGTTGCTGCTCGGCGCTGCAGCCCCAATGCTCCATGAGGTTGAAGAAGAACTTCAACGCAACGCGGCCGGCTTCGGGGGCGGCGAGTTGTTCCCGTGGACTTAAAGCAATAGATGACGTTGGCATCAGTTGCCTCCCATAAACTGTGTGCCTTCAGGTTAGTACATATGTGTAGTTAATGCTGAATTTAATACGCACGCGAATGAACTTCTAAACGAGGCGGACCGAACGTTCTGCACCAAAACCATTCACTTTCCTTGACCCCCATCACCTGCAAGTCACCAAAAACCCCGATCCTGTGTCAGCCTCCAGCCATCGGCGGGGAAATCAATTCGCTACCAAGTCCGCGACAACTATGCTCAGGTACGGGAATATAGCCAGCATATGGCGCCGGTTCGGTCGTCTCGTAAACAACAATACCCAGCCCACTTCAGAGGGCATTACCCATGGATAGCAGAACCTTACGCAACCTGATGCGCATCGTGCAGACCGGCTCGTTGTCGGCCGCGGCGGAGCATTCGTGTCTGACCGTGCAGGCGTTGGCCGCGCAGTTGAACAAGGTCGAAGAACAGTTCGGTTTTCGTTTGTTTCGACGTTCCAACAAAGGTCTGACGCTGACGCCGCAAGGCACCGAGCTCACGCCTTACATCGACAAAGTGTTGATTGCGACGCGACAGATGGAAGAAAAAGTCGAGGCCTTGAAAGTGCCGGGCCAGCGCACGTTGAAGGTGGCGTTGAACAATACCCTGGCGCCTGACTTCAACCGGCGCATGATCGGGCGGCTGATCGAGGTGTTTCCGGATTATCAGATGGAGTTCAGCTACGCCGAGTCGATGGAGAATCTCAGCAAGCTGAAAAATGAGGATTTCGACCTGGCGGTGTTGATCGGTCCGCAGCGGCCGGGCTTGCCGAGCATCGTACTGCCGGACGTGCAGGTCCAGGTGGTCGGTGCACATTGCGGTCAGGAAAACGATCCGTTGACGTTGCTGGGCAACAAGTTTCAGGTGCGTCCTGCCGAAGATTGTCCGTATTCCCACAGCTTTTTGCGCTTTCTCGATGCCGGGCTGGGCAATCACGAAAATGGTCAGCGCATGGTTTATTCGTGCAGTGAAACCCTGACGCTGTCGTTGATCACGCAGATGGACGCGGTGGGCATGGTCTCGCGCGAGGCCGCGCAGAAAAACGGTCTGACGATTTTCCCCGGTTTCGAGGATTTCCTCGAAGTGCGCCTGGCGGTAAACAATCCGGAGTTGTCGAGCCAGGCGTTGAGCGATGTCGTCGATTTGCCGTTACATGAACGAGCCGAGCGCAATGTACGCAGCCGTCCCCACAGCCACACTGAGAAAGAGGTTTTTGCTGAAATACGCACATAGCAACGTCGGAATCGCGGCATAGAATTCCGGGCGATCGAGCTGTATCTGCCGGTCCTTGATCAACAAGGGCGTCAGGCTGATCGCGGCGACGATCGCCACCGGCAGGTATTCCAGTGCCCGCGCGATAAACGGCGGCCAGTGTTCGGTGTTGATTTGCAGCGGTAGCGCGCGTGGCAGGAACGTCACGGCCATCATCAGCACGACCACCAGAATCAGGAACGTTTGGTCAGGCATACACCGACTCCGCAGCCCACAAACGTGGCGATAAACACATTGAACGGCGAGCTGCCCAGCAGGCTCAACGCGCCCATGCACACCACCGCAGCGGCGGCAGCGATGAGTTTGTTGCGCGTGTTGCACAGCGACACCAGCACATACAGCATCATCGCCGTCAGGGCGTAGTCGAGCTGATATTTGATCAGGTGTGCGGCGTACTGCGCGCACACCGCGCCGAGCAGGCCTCCGAGCACCCAAGAGGTGTGGCAGAACAGGTTGAAGCCAATCAGATAACGCACGTTGACCGGGGCGCCCGTGCCGAGCTTGACGCTGTGAAAGGCAAAGGATTCATCGGTCAGGCCACCGGCGTAGCACCAGCGCTCCATGCGGCTCAGGCCGAGCGCACGCAAGGCCTTGGCCATGTACACCGACATCAGCATGTGCCGCGCATTGATCAGAAAAGTCGTCAGCACGATGGTGGTCAGCGATGCGCCGCTGGAGATCAGCGCCAGCGCAGCGAATTGCGAAGCGCCTGCATACACGAACAGACACATCGCCACCGGCAGCCACATCGGCAGCCCGGCATTCACAGCCATCAGGCCAAACACGAAGGCTACCGTGAAATACCCGGCGACCACCGGGCTGGCTTCGGCAAACGTGCGCGACGGCTGATGGTTGACCATCAACGGCGCACTGCCGGACGTTTCATTCATAGGTCCCTCTCAAATGTCCGTTCGCCGTGAGGCTCGCAAAAACCCTGGGCGGCCCAAAAACGCTTGCCCGCGAGGTTAGCATCGTCGACAAACAGGAACATCCGCAACACCCCGACCCGTTTCATGTCGGATGACGCCGCTTCAACCAGGCGTTGACCGACGCCCTGGCTGCGATAGCGCGGGCTGACCGCCAAGTGGTTGATGGTGCCACGGCTACCGAGCATGCCACCGAGCACCGCGCCGACGATTTCCCCGTCAACGTCGAAGGCCAGATAGGCGGTTGTGGTTTTCTGGATCAATACGCCGCGCAGGCACTTGGCGTCCTGCCATTCACAGAACGACACTTCGTCGAACTGACGGAAGAAGCGCTCCATGCGCTGCGCATCCTTGGCAGTGGCGCGGCGCAGCACCACGGGCGTCGAGCACTCGACGCCATCGATTGGGGTGATCTGATTAGCGAACAATGTCGAAAGCGGTCCCGGGCCGCGAGAAGGAAATCGCCAGAATCTGCCGGAATGCCATGGCATGGGTGTGCGTGTTGCGCGCCGGGGTCACGTAGTGGCGCATGTCACGGTCGAGGAAATACGTGGTGTCGAGAATTTCCTGGTAGGTGGTCGACGCCAGTTGATGCTCATGGATGTCGTACAAACGACTTTCCGCACCCTCGACGTTATTGCGCCCCCAGAAATGCACACCGCTGAACGGGTAGCCGTCGCAATGAATGCCTTCCGGGGTGATTTCCAGCTGTTTGCCGGGTTTGATCTCGATGCGGATCTGATGGATCTGGCACTGCCAGATTTCATCGTGCAGCTCTTCCGGCAATACGCTTTTATACACTTCGAAGTCCGTGTCGATCAGGCTGCGCATCACCGGCGAATTCATCACTTCTTCAGAGAAGTCCTGGAAGTGCCGCACGACGCCGCCGACGTAGGCATTGTTTTCCTTCGACTGCACGTAAGCGCGATGTTCGAGTTGCTTCAGTTCGCGAGTCTTCGGGTTGTATTCGAAGTCGCTGTAACGACGGTAACGCATGCCGGCTTCGGCCTGACCGTAGTAGCTGTCAGGCTCCATGTTTTCCCAACTTTTGGTCAATCTGACGAAGTCGGCAAAATGACCGTAGAGATTGAAGTCACCACCCTGGACGTTGACAAATTTGTCGCGCCGTAGCGATTCGCCCACTTCTCTGTTCAAAACGATCATTACCAATTCTCCGCTGCGTTGAGCGGCCTAATCTATTAGGTGGAGAATTTGCGTCCATGAGAAAGAATTTCAGGCATTTGAAGCGTTGTTTGAAACGGCGTTTGCAGCGCTTGAAAAGCAACTTTTACATGACAGAAACACGGGTTTTTTCGTCTTTTTGTCGAAAACCGGCGAAAAAAAAACCCCGAGCGAATCGGGGTTTTCTCATTTTCGTTACAGCTGACTGATCAAATCATCAGAAGATGTTGATCGGGTAGTCGACGAATACCCGCAGCTCGTTGCCGCTGACGTTGTATTCGCTGGATTTCTGCGAAACCCGCAGGATCGAGCTGCGCAGTTTCACGCTGAGGTCTTTGGCCGGGCCGCTTTGCACGACGTATTTGACCTGGTTGAAGATCTCGCGCTCGGTGCCGCCTTCGCTGGTCGACGTGGTGATGTTGTCGCCACGCACATAGGCAAAGTTGTAGCTCAGACCCGGTACGCCGAATGTGCTGAAGTCCAGGCCGTAGCCCAGTTGCCAGCTGCGTTCGTCTTCGGCGTTGAAGTCGGACCAGTAGGAGTTGGCCAGATAGATGGAGTTACCACCGTCGCCGACACGACCCTGATCTTTCTGATAGCCGCCGTAGGCGTAACCGAGGTTGCTGTCGCCAGTCGAACGCTGGTGCGCCACGGTGAACGAGTGCGGGCCGGTGGCGAAAGTCGCTGCCAGGCTCCAGATCTTGTTGTCGTCGCCGGTTACACCGTTTTCGCGAACATACGAGTTGTCCAGCTTGGTGCGATAACCGTTGAAGTCCAGGGTCAGGGACTGATCCTTGTTGAACGGAATCACGTAGTTGGCGTTCACGTACTGTTTCTTCAAGACGTCTTCAACGTCGGAGGCGTACAGCGCGCCTTTGAAGTTTTCGGTGAACTGATAGCTGCCGCCCAGGACGTTGATTGCCTTCAGACCGCCGCTGTCACGGCCTTCATCGCTCTTGCGCGATTCGGCGGTGAAGCGACCGGCGTTCAGTTCCAGACCTTTGATCTCACGGGAGGTGATCAAAGTACCGGTGTAGCTTTCCGGCAGCAGACGCACGTTGTCGTAGCTCAGCACCGGCAAGGCCGGCATCTGGTCACCGTAAGTCAGCACGGTGTTGGACACACGGAATTTCACCGCTGCACCGCCCTTGGCGATGTCATGGGCCGCGCGACCGTCATTTTCCTGTTTGAAGAAGTCGATACCTTGCGCGCCGGTGCGGCCCTTGCCGCCGTCCAGACGCAGCGCGTACAGACCAAACGCGTCGACACCGACACCGACGGTGCCTTGGGTGAAGCCGGACGAGAACGTACCGATCGCCGCCTGACCCCACTCGGCCTTGTCCGGACGACCGTCCTTGTAATCACGATTGATGTAGGCGTTGCGCAACAGCACTTTCAGGCTGCTGTCTTCAACGAAACCCTTGGATTCGGCCTGGTCGTTAGCCATGGCCTGTGTAGCACTCAACATCCCCAGTGCGATCAGGCTGATTCGCTTGTTCAACATTTTGTTTTCCTTATTACGGGTTGAAACGCGCTGTGTCGAACGGCGGAAACGGCGCTTTTGCACTCTTGTATTCACCCCGAAACAAAAAGACCCGCCGACGCTGAGTCATGGCGGGCCTGCTCCTTGTTTTGAGTCATGGCGGTTAGCCACAGGCGTTGGGCCGAATCGTAGCCGCGCCCTGAACAGTGTGTCAATTTCAAGAATCGTCTTTAAATAGGCAGAAATCGTCTAAGAAACGTAAATATTGCGCTGGCTGCTTGCTGTTAAATGCGGGCAGCCAGTGAATCTGCAACGTATCAGGCACAGCCGTCGGTGCTACAGAATGTAGCCTGTTTACCCGAACCATCGGGCGCGCTGGCCTGGCTCAGCCAAGCGGCGAAGGCTTGTGGTTTTCCCAGCCAAGGGCTGATGTCGACGGTGCTGAATTGCTCGTTGTGTTCCAGCGCGAACGTTGGAAAACCCTGCCCGCCGACGCGGGCCAACAGTGCGCGACTGTTCTTTATATGCTCGGTGGTTTGCGCAGCCGCAAACGCGGCCTTGAAAGCTTGCGCGGCATATCCCGATTGCAAGGCGATTTCGAGCAGCACTGGCTCATCGGCGATCCGCCGGCCGTCCACGTAATGCGCGGTTTGCAGACGCCCGAGCAGTTGCAGGCCGCGGCCGTCGATTGCCTCGGCCGCCAGTACCGCCGCGATCGGTGGCGTCGAATCGAAAACCGCTGAAGGGTCACGCAGCAACCCGTCGAAATAGGCTTCGCCAAAAGGCTGGCCGGTGTATTCGGCGATGCGTCGATCATGAGGCATGACGTAATCGCGCAATTGCTCGGTGACGCGCTGACGGTTGCTGCCGCTCATCATTCCCCCGGCGTGAGCCGTGACGGGCAAGACCTGTTGCGCCGCTTCGACCAGCGGCTTGGCGCCGTAACACCAGCCACAGAGCGGGTCGTAGATGTAGTGAAGAATCACCTGAGAGGACTCCGATAAAAGTAATTGCAGCAGCTTAGCCCCATCACCCTCACAGAAAAACGCTGCAACGGCTTTCAGTCTGTTTCGTGAACCGGTCGAATCACGGACCTGTTGATTGACTTCAGTCCCAAATCGCCAACCAGGCGTGCCATGCAGCCGAATCATGACGGGTACCGAAAATGTCTGATTTCATACAAATCCTGTGGGAGCGAGCCTGCTCGCGAATGCGGTGCACCGGTCAATGAAGATGGTCGCTGACACAACGCTTTCGCGAGCAGGCTCGCTCCCACATTGAATTCGGTTGCACAAACAATCGGGCATAAAAAAGCGCCGCCTTCCCGGCAGCGCTTTTTCCAATCCCTGTTGTTCTTCTTATCCTTCCATCACAGCCCACAACGCATCCAGTTCGGCCTCGCTGAACAGGTCAGCGGGATAGCGCTCGATCATCATCCGGCGCGGATCAGGTTCTCTGATCTGACGCGTTCCATTGGATTTCAACCAGTGCGCCACACGCTGAAGCGTTTCGCCGTTAACGGCCATGGGATGCAAAGTCCGCTCGCTGATTACGTTCACTTCGGCGTTCATTTCAGCGCTCTCTCCCGTTCGTGAGCGGCTACGTTATCCAAGATTCATGACAGAACTGTTGAAGTTCTTCTCCCTCCCTAGTGCAACAGAAGCAATACAAGAGCTATGCCAAGCTTTTGCTCGGGCGACCGGCGGAGAGAAAAAAAGCCCGCGGTCCTTCCGGGCCGCGGGCTTGGTGTTCCTGACCGGTACGTTAAAAAACGTCAGGCTTTTTTACCTGCCAACTCAGGCTGTTACGACTCAACTCACTCTTTGTGCGGCGCCGGTTGCTGTTGGGTAAGGCAGTGAATATTGCCACCGCCCAGTAACAGTTCGCGACCGGGCACCATCACCACTTCGTGCTGCGGGAACAGCTTCTGCAGGATTTCCCGGGCCGGCGCATCCATCGGATCGTCGAAGCTCGGCGCGATGATGCCGCCGTTGACGATCAGGAAGTTGACGTAGGAACCGGCCAGACGCGCGGACGGGTTGCGCTCCTGGGTGCCGTCGACCGGATCGACGCCAGCGCACTCTTCCTCGGTCGCATACAGCGGCCCCGGAATCGGCATTTTGTGCACCGTGAACGGGCGACCCTTGGCGTCGGTGCTGCTTTGCAGCACGTTCATTGCAGCCTGGCAGCGTGGGTAGTTCGGATCCTGCGGATCGTCCGTCCAGGCGAGCAGCACTTCGCCCGGACGCACGTAGCAGCAGAAGTTATCCACATGGCCGTCGGTTTCGTCGTTGAACAGGCCGTCCGGCAGCCAGATGATCTTATCCACAGCCAGATTCGCGCTGAGCACCGCTTCGATTTCTTCGCGGCTCAGGTGCGGATTGCGATTGCGGTTGAGCAGGCATTCTTCAGTGGTGATCAGCGTGCCTTCGCCGTCGACGTGAATCGAACCGCCTTCGAGCACAAAACCTTCAGTGCGGTAACGCGGGCTGCGCTCGATCTCGAGGATCTTGCCGCCGACCTGCGAATCACGGTTCCACGGCGAATACAGGCCGCCATCGAAGCCGCCCCAGGCGTTGAAGTCCCAGTTCACGCCACGTACTTCGCCGCTGTTGTTGATCACGAATGTCGGGCCGCTGTCGCGTACCCAGGCATCGTCGCTGGACATCTCGACCACGCGGATATTCGGCACGTCGAGCCGCGCACGGGCGTTTTCATATTGGCCGGCGGAGACCGCCACTGTCACCGGTTCGAAACGGGCGATCGCTTTGGCTACCGCGGCGTGTGCGGCCTGCGCCGGTTTGCCGCCCAGGCGCCAGTTGTCCGGGCGCTCGGGCCAGATCATCCAGGTCTGGGTTTGCGCTGCCCACTCGGCCGGCATGTAGAAGCCGTCGGCGCGCGGGGTGCTTTTCAAGGTGGTCATCGGGATCAGGACTCCAGGGAACCGTCGAGGGTTTTCAACGCACCGTACAGGTTCGGACGGCGGTCACGGAATGAACCCCACGCGCTGCGAATGTGTTCGAGCTCGTCGAGGTTGAAAGTGTGCACAAGAATACCTTCTTCGGTTTTATTCAGCTCCTGCACTTTTTCGCCGAACTGGTTGGCGATGAATGAGGAGCCGTAGAACGTGATGTCATAGCCGTCCTGTTCTTCGCGGCCGATGCGGTTGCTGGCGATCAGCGGCATCAGGTTGGCGCCGGCGTGGCCCTGCTGAACGCGCTGCCAATGGTCGCGTGAGGAAATCGTCTGATCGTGCGGCTCGCTGCCGATCGCGGTCGGGTAGAACAGGATTTCCGCGCCCTGCAACGCCATGCTGCGCGCCGCTTCCGGGAACCACTGATCCCAGCAGATGCCCACGCCGATTTTTGCGTAACGGGTGTTCCACACTTTGAAACCGGTGTCGCCGGGGTTGAAGTAATACTTCTCGTGATAGCCAGGACCGTCCGGGATGTGGCTTTTACGATAAATCCCGAGGTTGCTGCCGTCGGCATCGATGATCGCAATGCTGTTGAACCGCGCACGCCCGGCCAGTTCGTAGAAGCTGATCGGCAACACCACTTGCAGCTCTTTGGCGATGTTCTGGAAATGTTTGATCGCGACGTTGTCCTCAACCGTGGTCGCCAGCTGCAGGTAGTCCGGGTTGGGCTTCTGGCAGAAGTACGGCGCCTCGAACAATTCCTGAATCAGGATGATCTGCGCGCCTTTGGCAGCAGCTTCACGGACCAGTCTTTCAGCGATTTCGAGGTTGGCGTGCAGATCCCACGAACAGGCCATCTGAGTAGCGGCAACGGTAACGATACGGCTCATGAATCATCTCCGGGCAGGTGCTTCGACGGTCGGAAAGTCGACCGAAAAGTAAACGCGCGCGCCGGACAAGAGATCGCCATGCCGGAGCAATGGCAACTTTATAGCCGATAAATATCTGCTTTAAAAGCTTTCAAAAAACCTTTTATCTGAATTTATCCAATAAATACCGATATAAATCGAATTTTTGACCCGAGACAAATGTGGGAGCGAGCCTGCTCGCGAAAGCGCTTTCTCAATCAACAACGATGTCATTGATCGATAGCTGTCGCGAGCAGGCTCGCTCCCACAGGGGATCTGCAATATTTACAGGCCTTCGCTGAACACCCGGTCGAGCATGTCCACGAAGAAATCCACGCTCTGGCGCGATGTCACCATCGGCGGCTTGATCTTGAGAATGTTCAGATCATCACCGGTCGGCTGCATGAAGATGCCCAGCTCACGCAGGCGATCACACAGCCGCGCGGTCTCTTCGGTTGCCGGTTCCAACGTGTCGCGGTTGCGGATCAGTTCAAGCCCCAGATAAAACCCCGAACCATGCACCGCTCCCGCGAGTGGATGTTTATCGATCAACGCTTCGAGCCGCGCCTTGAAGTGGCCACCGACCACCTGGGCGTTTTCCCAAAGTTTTTCTTCCTCCATGACATCCAGCACTGCCATGCCGATCTGGCAGCTGACCGGGCTGCCGCCCGCCGACGAGAAGAAATAGCCCTCGGCCTCCAGCGCCTCGGCGATTTCCCGCCGCGTGATTACCGCGCCCAGTGGCTGGCCGTTACCCATGCCCTTGGCCATGGTGATGATGTCCGGCACCACGCCCTGCTCTTCAAAGCCCCAGAAGAAATGGCCCATGCGCCCGTAACCGACCTGCACTTCATCGGCGATGCACACGCCGCCCCGGGCGCGCACCAATGCATAGACCTGTTGCAGATACCCCGGCGGCAGCGAGATGCCACCGGCGTTGCCGTACACCGGCTCGCAAATGAACCCGGCCAATTGGCGCTTTTGCTCAGCCAGTTTGTGTAATTGCTGTTCCACGCTGCGCACGTAGTCCGGGGCGGAATCGAGACCACGGAATTCACCGCGATAGGTATTCGGCGCTGTCACCGCATGCACCCAGTCTGGACGACTTTCGAGGGCTTTGGGGTTGTCGGCGATCGAAGTCGATACCGCATCGGCGCCGACCGTCCAGCCGTGGTAGGCCTCAAGCACACTGAGCATGTCACGCCCGCCGCTGTAGGCCCAGGCCAGACGAATCGCCAGGTCATTGGCCTCGCTGCCGCTGTTGACCAGAAACACCCGGTCCATGCCCTCCGGCGCCAACTTCAGCAGGCGCTCGGAAAACTCGGCGACTGCCGCATAGTTGAAACGCGAATTGGTGTTGAGCAGCGACCACTGCCGCGCCGCCACCGCCGCCATGCGCGGGTGGCCATGACCGAGCACCGCGACGTTGTTGAGCATGTCCAGATAAGAACGGCCCTGCATGTCGATCAGATGATTGCGCCAGCCGCGCTCGATGCGCGGCGGGTCGACGTAATAGTGTTTCTGCGTACGGGCGAAACTGGCGTCGCGCCGTTCGAGCAGGGTTTTGCCATCCAGTTCCGGCTCGGCATCACAGGCCAGCCCCAGCACCGTGGCCGGCGAAGGACTCAAAGCCTGCCACGCCGCTGCACGCGTTGGCGCGCAGAACAACGGCGCAGGCATGTGCGCGTCACGGCAAAGTTGCACCAGCAACGGTCCGCTGACCGAGCCCAGCGCCTGCCCCTTGGCCAGCGTCGAACCGCTTGGCAGCGAGGCCGTCACGCCCCACAGGCGCACGCTGAGCTGCGGGCCGTCCAGACACAGCGCGCCGTCAGCCGTCTCGCGCAGAACAGCGGCGACCGGCGCTTGCACAACGTTGCCATGGGGAACACGCAATTCGACATGCAGCGGGAAAGTCTGCGGCTCGACGGCGCTGTCAGGCTGTGTGCGTGACAACCGATACTGACCATAACGGCTCGCCGCGAGGCCATGCACGGCCGCGGCTTCGTCCAACAGGCGCTGATCAACGCCCGCCTGCTGCCAGTTGCCAGCTTCGAAATGCGGACTTAGAACGCCCAGGTCGATCAGGGCAAACTCGCGGCCGACCAGTCCCGGCAGCAACGCTGCGAAATCGGCGCTGTCGATCACCGGCAGGCTGTGCCCCACCGCGCTAAGGATCGCCGCTTCCATCAGCGCCAACGGCACCGAAGTGGCGACATGGAAAATTTCCCACTCGTGGCTGAGGTTGTCGCGGCTGTAGGTATTCGTTGGATCGATGCTGACCTGCTGCTCGCCACTGAGCACCAGCACCGCTGCGCGCGCGACGATCAACGGCCACAGCGCCTGCAATTCTTCATATTGCAGCGGATTGACCGCATGGTAGGCCTGCACCGCCGGGAGGATGACAAACGGATCGCCGTCGGCGTGATGCAGTAATGCCGCGCAGGTCACCGACAGATCGGTAATGCGCCAGGTGCGCACCAGATCACCGAAATCGATCACGCCCTGCAACTGCCAGTGACGCTGGGCATCACGCGCCCAGACGACATTGTCATCGGTAATGTCCATGTGGATCGCCTGCACCGGCAGCTTGTCATGCAGCGGCTGCAAACGGCGCTCGGCGTGTTCGGCAGCCTCGGCGATCAACGTGCGTTGCTGTTCGTTCTTGATCACCGGCAGCAGATGCTCGATCAAGGCACTGGCGTGGCGTGCGTCCCATTGCAAGGTACGCGCAAGGCCGGGATGGTCGAACCCGGCGAGGGCCAGATCCATCTCACCGCACAGCCGGCCGAAGCCTGCGACGACCTTGTGGCCAAGATGCCCGAGATGCGTCAGCGACTGGCCCTCGATGTAATCGAGCAGCCGCACGTGCACCGCTTCACCGCCGGCCTGCAGCGTCAGCAAGTCCTCGCCGTTTTTCGCCACGATGACGCGCGGCACCGTTATCGCCGAGTGCTCGGCCAGATATTTCAGCGCTGCATGCTGGGCTTGCAACTCCACCAGTGCGTAATCGCCCCGGCAGATTTTTATCACAAAGCGCCCGCGCTCGCTGTCGACGCGGTAATTAAGATCCTGCTGGCTGCCAAGCGCCTGCAGTGCGCCGCTGAGCCCGTAATGCTCCGCCAGCCATTGCTGCGCTTGCTCCTGCGAAACCTGCGGGCTGGGCAAACTGGCGCGATGAATCAACGTGGCAAGCGGCATGGAACAACCCCTGAAATTTTATTAGGCGCTTATATCGCCATTGCTTCCGGCGATGCGCAACTCTTTATCACAACGACAAAGCAGTGGGACGCGACAACGCCGCCGCGAGAGCGTCGCTGGAAAAATTTCACACAGGACTTTCAGATTGAGTTTCCGCGCAACTCTGGGCAACCTGCGTGCTGAATTTCCACGCAGGATGCAATCCTCGTCATGTCCTTCCGTCGCCTCGCCCTTTCGAATAAAAAGGTTCGCAACATCCCTCGCCGACTACGTGCCTTGGCTAACTGGGCCGCTGACTTCGACGGGTATTTTCCAGCCGGCCTGACCCAGGAAAGTAAATACTGCAACTGGAAAATTCCGATCCACATGTCGTTGGTGGAAGGAAAACAGGCAACCGCCGAGCTGAAAAGGCAGTGCGCGCAGCACATGGTCGACGCAGCACAGCATCTGCGCATGTCTCGTCCAGCGGGCGCCATCGACTGCCGGGTTGTTGCAGCCATTTGTGTTCCGGGCATGTTTTCCAGCGAAATCTGTATCTATACAGACCTCGAATACCATCGCGGCCATATCCCTTTGGCTGACAGCGAAGAAGTCGAAACCGGTAGAAGCCTGGCTCAGGAATGGGGACTCGTCCTGCCACCCGGCATGGGTGAACGAGGCTTACGCTACAAGGTTGAAAACTGGGAAGGCCAGATTCATGAAGAAGAACGCTGGTATTTCGGTGAGGTCGATTGATTCGACCACGCCATCCTCGCTCGCACTGCGCAGCACTTTGCGCAAGAATGGCGGCCATTCACACCTGACTACGGAAATCCTCATGAATGTAATCACCACCGATCTGCCCGGTGTTCTGATCATCGAACCCAAGGTATTTGGTGACGAGCGCGGTTTTTTCTACGAGAGTTTCAACGCCAAGGCGTTCCAGGACGCGACCGGCCTCGATACGCAATTCGTCCAGGACAACCATTCGCGCTCGCAAAAAGGCGTGCTGCGTGGCCTGCATTACCAACTGCAGAACACCCAGGGCAAACTGGTTCGCGTGACGGTCGGCGAAGTGCTGGACGTGGCCGTGGATATTCGTCGCAGCTCGCCGCACTTCGGCAAATCGGTGGCGGTGCGCCTGTCGGCGGAAAATCATCGCCAGCTGTGGGTGCCGGAAGGTTTTGCCCATGGTTTTGTGGTGCTGAGCGAGTTCGCCGAATTTCTTTACAAGACCACCAATTATTACGACCCGTCGTCCGAACGCAGCATCCGCTGGGACGATCCGGCGCTGGGCATCGACTGGCAGTTGGACGAAGCGCCGAAGCTGTCGGCCAAGGATCAGGCCGCCGCGCTGCTCAAGGACGCTGACGTCTTCGCTTGAGGCCGGGCATAATGCGCCTGTCCCTACAGGCGCTACCGGCTCATGAAACCGAATCTTCCCCGCAGACCCCGCTGGCGTAGCCTCGCCCTGCTCGCGCTGTGCCTGGCGCCGCTGTTGTGGCCGCTGGAACATCTGGCCGAGCGCTATTACCGCAGCGAACTGGCCGGGCAGAACCGCCAGACCCTCGACCTCTACGTCGCCAACCTGCTCGGCACCCTGCATCGTTATGAAGTATTGCCGCAGATTCTCGGCGACTTGCCGGCGCTGCGCGCCGTGCTTGGCGCGCCGGACGATGGCGTTAGCCAAGGCAATGCCAATCGCCTGCTGAAGAACATCGCCGCGCAGACCGGCGCCGAAGTGATGTACCTGATGGACACCAGCGGCCAGACGCTGGCGGCGTCGAACTGGGATAAACATGACAGCTTCGTCGGCCGCAATTTCTCCTTCCGCCCGTATTTCAGCGAAGCCATGGCCGGGCGCCTCGGGCGTTTCTTCGGCCTCGGCACGACGTCGGCCAAACGCGGTTACTTTTTCGCTGCCGCCGTGCGCAACGGCGAAAAAATCATCGGCGTGCTGGTGATCAAAGTCGATCTCGACCACACCGAAAGCCTGTGGGGCAAAACCCCAGAACAACTGTTGGTCACCGACCACAACGGTGTCGTCATTCTCACCTCGCGGCCGGAGTGGCGATTCCGCTCGACACGCAATCTGAGCGACAGCGAGCGCTCGGCAATCACCGCAATTCAGCCGTACCCGACGCGTGAGCCGCGGCCGCTGAACCTCAGCGCCGACGCCTGGCTGATCCAGACTCACGACATCGCCGAAACCGGTTGGAGCGTCAGCATCCTCGCCCCGCGCACACTGATCGACCGCCCGGTGCGCACCGTCGTCGCGATTGGCGGCGCCACGTTGCTGGTGGTGATGCTGTTGGTGGGTTTGATGATGCAGCGCCGGCGGCATTATCTGGAGCGCATCGCCTTCGAGGCCAAGGCGCGGCGTGAGCTGGAGGGCCGGGTCGCCGAGCGCACCAGCGACCTCGAAGGCCTCAACCGACGCCTGAAGCAGGAAGTGCTCGAACGTGAAACCGCGCAGCAGGAATTGGTTCGTGCCCAGGATGATCTGGTTCAGGCCGGCAAACTGTCGGCACTGGGGACGATGTCGGCGAGCATCAGCCACGAACTCAACCAGCCGCTGGCGGCGATCCGCAGCTACGCGGAAAACGCCGAGGTGTTGCTCGATCATCAGCGCACCGACGACGCGCGCGGCAATCTCAAACTGATCAGCGAACTGACCGGGCGTATGGCATCGATCATCGCCCACTTGCGCGCCTTCGCCCGGCGCGACCGCCACGCCCCGGAAAGCGTGGCTTTGCAACCGGCGCTCGACGATGCGCTCGCCCTGCTGGCCAAGCGTCGACGCAGCATGGAAGTCGAACTGATCCGCGATCTCCCCGCCGCCACGCTGTGGGTCGAGGCTGGCGAAACGCGCTTACGCCAGGTCCTGGGGAACCTGCTCGCCAACGCCCTCGACGCCCTGACGGAAAAAGGTCCACCGCGCAAACTGTGGCTGAGTGCCGAATCCACCGCCGACGGCGTCAATCTGTACATCCGCGACAACGGCCCGGGGTTCTGCATGGAAGCCCTCGGCCGCGCCAGCGAGCCCTTCTACACCACCAAGACCCGCACCCAGGGTCTGGGTCTGGGCCTGGCCATTTGTGAAACGCTGATGCGCGCCTTCGGCGGTGAACTGTCGTTCGCCAACCACAAGCAAGGTGGCGCCCTGATTACCCTGCGGCTGCGCGCCGGCGCGCCCGGGGTCAGCCTGCAACCCTCCGAGGACCGAAGTGCATGACCATCGACAATCGCATTCAGGTGGTGTTGATCGACGACGATCCGCACCTGCGTCAGGCCCTCGGCCAGACGCTGGATCTGGCCGGCCTGAAAATTCTGCCATTGTCTGAAGCCAAGGGTCTGGCCGCGCAACTGGAGCGTGACTGGCCGGGCGTAGTGGTCAGCGATATTCGCATGCCGGGCATGGATGGCCTCGAACTGCTGAGCGAATTGCACGCACAGGACCCGGAGCTGCCGGTGTTGCTGATCACCGGCCATGGCGACGTGCCGCTGGCGGTCCAGGCGATGCGTGCGGGTGCTTATGACTTTCTCGAAAAACCCTTCGCCAGCGACGCGCTGCTCGACAGCGTGCGCCGCGCCCTCGCCTTGCGCCGTCTGGTACTGGATAACCGCAGCCTGCGCCTGGCCCTCAGTGATCGCAATGAGCTGAGCGCGCGGCTGGTCGGGCATTCAACGCCGATGTTGCGTTTGCGCGAGCAGATCGGCGCGCTGGCGGCGACCAAGGCAGACGTGCTGATTCTCGGCGAGACCGGCGCCGGCAAAGAAGTAGTCGCCCGCGCCCTGCACGACTTGTCCAGCCGCCGCAACGGCCCGTTCGTAGCGATCAACGCCGGTGCACTGGCCGAATCGGTGGTGGAAAGCGAACTGTTCGGCCATGAGCCCGGCGCGTTCACCGGCGCGCAAAAACGCCGGATCGGCAAGTTCGAATTTGCCAATGGCGGCACGCTGTTTCTCGATGAAATCGAGAGCATGAGCCTGGACGTGCAGGTCAAATTGCTGCGCATGTTGCAGGAACGCGTCGTCGAACGACTGGGTGGCAATCAACTGATCCCGCTGGACATCCGCGTCATTGCCGCGACCAAGGAAGACCTGCGCCAGGCTGCCGATCAGGGGCGTTTCCGCGCCGACTTGTATTACCGTCTGAACGTCGCGCCGCTGCGCATTCCACCGCTGCGCGAACGTGGCGAAGACGCGCTGCTGCTGTTCCAGCACTACGCCGACGAAGCCAGCGCCCGCCACGGTCTGCCACCCCACGAACTGCAACCGGCACAACGCGCCTTGCTGCTGCGTCACACCTGGCCGGGCAATGTGCGTGAACTGCAAAACGCCGCCGAACGCTTTGCCCTCGGCCTGGAACTGGCGCTGGACAACGGCGAAGGCAGCGCCGGCGCACCGGTCGAAGTCGTCAGCGGCGGGCTTAGCGAGCAAGTGGAAAACTTCGAAAAAACCCTGATCGCCGCAGAACTGGCGCGCTCGCACAGCTCGGTGCGCAGCCTCGCCGAAGCCCTGGGCATTCCGCGCAAGACCCTGCACGACAAATTGCGCAAACATGGCCTCAACTTCGGCGACAGCAGCCAGGGGGACGAAAACGAATGAGCGACAACACTGAGTATTTGCAATCGGTGCTGCACCACGACATTCCGCTGACGGCCGAGATGGGCCTGACGGTACTCGAATGGCGCGAACAGCAACTGAGCCTGCACTTGCCGCTCGCGCCCAACGTCAATCATAAGAGCACGATGTTTGGCGGCAGCCTCTACTGCGGCGCAGTGCTGGCCGGTTGGGGCTGGTTGCATTTGCGCTTGAAGGAAGAAGGCATTACCGACGGGCACATTGTGATTCAGGAAGGGCAGATCAGTTATCCGCTGCCGGTGACCGGTGATGCCACGGCGATTTGCCCGGCGGCTGACGCGGCGGTGTGGAAGAAGTTTCTGGCGATGTATCGGCGTTATGGGCGGGCGCGGTTGACGCTAGATACGCGGATCGTCAATCAGGGCAGTGAAGAGTACGCCGTGACGTTTACCGGGCAGTACGTTTTGCACCGTTGAAGATCAACAGCCCCTCACCCTGGCCCTCTCCCGGAGGGAGAGGGGACTGATTGGGGGATGCTGAGGATTCGCGTCGGCCTGCAAGCGCTGTGTTGAATCCAGAATCGACTCGATCGTTCAGGTTGATGAATGAATCAGCACAACTCGGTCGGCTCCCTCTCCTGGGGGAGAGGGCTGGGGTGAGGGCAATTCTGGATCAGCACCTCAACCCCGGGCCAGCTCCAGCAACCGCTCACGCCACGAAGCCTTCGCCGGTAACGCCAGAAAGAACTCATTCAACAGCGATTCCCGCGCCGGATAACAAAACGCTTCGCCGCGCAGATCCAGCACCTCGCCCCCCGCGCCTTCCAGCACACCCTGTGCCGCCGCCGTGTCCCACTGCGAAGTCGGCGCCAGCCGCGGATAACAATCCGCTGCGCCTTCCGCCAGCAAACAGAACTTCAGCGAGCTGCCAATGTTGGCCAGTTGCAACTCGCCCAGGCTGGCACTCAGCCCGGCCAGCAATCGCTCCTGCTCGGGGCTCGAATGTCGGCGGCTGGCAACCACGGTGAAGGCTTCGCCCGGTTGCAGCGCGTCACGCACGTGGATCGCCACCGGCGTACCGTGCTTGTCGCAACGCCACGCGCCAAGGCCGGCGCCGCCGACGTAGTAGCGACCACTGGTCGGCATCGACACTACGCCAAACACTACCCGGCCGTTCTCGATCAAGGCAATGTTGACGGTGAACTCTTCGCTGCCACTGATGAATTCCTTGGTACCGTCCAGCGGGTCCACCAGCCACCAGCGCTGCCAGCCGGCGCGCACGCTTTGCGGGATATTGGCGTCTTCTTCCGATAACACCGGGATGCTCGGGTCCAGCGCTGTCAGCCCAGCGACAATCAGGTGATGCGCAGCCAAGTCGGCTGCGGTCACCGGTGAATCGTCGGACTTGGCCGTGACTTCGACGCCCGCGCGCCAGAACGGCAGAATCGCCTCGCCAGCCTGCAATGCCAGGGCAACGACAGGCGCCATCAACGGGTGGGGGAAATTCATCGACATCTCACTCAAGATTGAAAGAACCGCGCTGCGTCAGCAGGTCGCGGGTCAGATACAGCGCCGCCAGCGCCCGTCCTTCGGAAAATTGCGGATTGAGCGCCAACGCCGACAGCTCGCGCAGGTTGACCTTGTCGACGCGCATCGGCTCAGGCTCGTCGCCCTCCAGGCGCTCCTCGTACAGATCGGTGGCCAGCACCACCTGAATTTTCTGGCTCATGTATCCGGGCGACAACGACAGCTCGGTCAGATGTTCCAGTTGCCGCGCGCCGAATCCGGCCTCTTCCTTGAGCTCACGCTCGGCCGCTGCCAATACGTCCTCGCCCGGCTCGATCAGGCCTTTGGGCAAGGACAATTCGTAGGCATCGGTGCCGCCGCAATACTCTTCGACCAGCACCGCATGTTCGGCATCGAGCATCGCCACGATCATCACCGCGCCGTAGCCCGCACCTTTGCCGACCAGCCGCTCGTATGTGCGTTCCACACCGTTGGAGAAGCGCAGCTTGAGTTCTTCGACCGCGAACAGACGACTGGTGGCGACGATTTCGCGGGCAAGTACGGTGGGTTTCTGGCGCATGCAAAGCTCCTTGGCGTGAACGCGCTACTATAACGCGGCTTTCCCGATTGTTTACCTCGGATATCCTTCTACCGCTCGAGACGTTGCCATGCCTTCATTACCGTGGTCCGACATCGATACCGTCCTGCTCGACATGGACGGCACGTTGCTGGATCTGCACTTCGACAACCACTTCTGGCTCGAACACCTGCCCCAGCGTTACGCCGAACTGCACGGGGTCAGCCGGGCCATGGCCGAGATGGAATTGCAGCCGCTGTTCGAGCGCCATGCCGGCCAGTTGCAGTGGTATTGCCTGGACTTCTGGAGTGCGGAACTGAAATTGTCGGTGCGCGAACTGAAACAGGAAACCGCGCATCTGATCGCCTTGCGCCCGGACGCCGATACCTTTCTCGAGGCGATCAAGCGCGCCGGCAAACGGGTGATCATGATCACCAACGCGCACCGCGACTCGCTGTCGTTGAAACTGGAGCGGATCGAGCTGGCGCCGTACTTCGAACGGCTGATCAGCTCCCACGATTATGGGTATCCGAAGGAAAACCCGCAGTTCTGGGATGCCTTGCAGGCGGATATCGGTTTCGACCCGGCGCGCAGTCTGTTCATCGATGACACTTTGCCGATTCTGCGCAGTGCGCGGGATTTTGGCGTGGCGCATTTGCTGGCGGTAAAAGAACCGGACAGTCGCAAGGGACCGAAGGACACCGCCGAATTTGCTGCGGTCGAGGACTATCGGGATTTGATCGCCGGGCTGTGAAACGGCAGTGCGCCCTTCGCGAGCAGGCTGGCTGGCTGGCTGGCTCCCACATGGGAAATGCGGTCCCTTGTGGGAGCCAGCCTGCTGGCGATTGGGGCTGGAAATTATTTTGGAATGCGAAGCTTCTGCCCCGGATAGATTTTGTTCACATCCTTGAGCATCGGCTTGTTGGCGTCGAAAATTTTCTGGTAATCATTGGCGTTGCCATAAACACGCAGCGAGATGGCGCTGAGGGTGTCACCTGCCTTGACCTCGACAAACTCTGCAGCGACCACCACCGGCCCGGTCACGGTGATCTGATCCTCTACGCCAGTGACGCCAGCCACGTTGCCCAACGCCAAGAGAATCTTCTCTTTCTCTTCCTGGCTGGCCGCTTCACCCGAAGCAATCACTTTCTCGCCTTCGACCTTGACCTGAATCTTCGACGTGTCGATCCCAGTCAGTGCTTGCTGTACATGCTTGGTCAGCGCCGCACTGTTGGCTTCGGCCTTGTCCGGGGTCAGCGCATCGAGAATTTTTTCACCGGCGTCTTTCAAAAAACTGAACAGTTTCATTGCATTCACTCCATGGAATAAAGGATCAATCGTTCAAGCCTAGACCACCCCGGCCAAACCCGGTTCCAGTCCGACCAATGACCCTGTGCAGGCGCACGCGGTAGAATCGCCTACCCCGCCAACCTTTCCCGGAGCGAAGATGGACATCAAGCAACTGAAATTCCTCATCGCCCTCGACGAAACCCGTCACTTCGGCCAGGCCGCTGCGCGTTGCCACATCACCCAGCCGACCTTGTCGATGCGCCTACGCAGCCTCGAAGAAGAACTCGACCTGCCGCTGGTCAACCGTGGGCAGCGCTTTGAAGGTTTCACCGCGCCGGGCGAACGCGTGCTGGCGTGGGCACGCACAGTGCTGGCGGCTTATGACGGCTTGCAGGCAGAAGCCGCGGCCTGTCGCGGCAATCTGATCGGTACGTTGCGCCTGGGCGTGGTGCCGCTATCGAGTTTCGACCCGTTGCCGCTGATGCAACGCCTGCATGCGGCGCACCCGGAATTACGGTTCGAATTGTCATCGCTGAGTTCCGAGCAGGTCCTCGAGCATCTGGCCAACAATCGCATCGACATCGGCGTGTCGTATCTGGAGCGTCTGGACAGCGAGCGATTCGATTCGCTGGCCTTCGACGAAACGCGCATGGGCCTGCTTTACGATCAGCGCTCCTTCACCTTTGGCGACGAGCCGTTGAGCTGGGAAGCGCTGATCGAATTGCCGCTGTGCATGCTCACCAGCGGCATGCATTTTCGCCAGTCCATCGACCACAACTTCCACAGCCGCGGCCTGACCCCACAACCCTTGCTGCAAACCGACGCCGTGCATCAATTGTTACAGGCCGTACACGGCGGCTTTTGCTGCGCAATCATGCCGCTCGATGGCGGTGCGGAAACCCTGGCTGATCACCTGCGCCTGCAACCGATCGAAAACGCCCGCACGCTGGCGCCGCTGGGTCTGATCATGCGCCGTGGCGCGCCGCGTTCGGCGCTGGCGGAAGCCTGTTTCGCGCTGTATCAGAAATCGCCCAAAGAGGCTTGATCGACGGCATCTATCGGCAGATCGGTAATAGCGATTAGACGCGACAACTTGACGCGCCTAGTCTTGACCTAGATCAAACCGTCGGTGATGCCATGAACGCCAAGCGCCCAGCCTGCGCGGCGCCAGCCCTCGAAACGCCCGCGCCCGCCGCCAGCCAGACCTACAGCTACAGCGATTTGCCCCGCGAGGAATCGGCCAGCACCGCGCTGGCCGAGGAAGTCGCGTTGGCGATTGCCTACAACGGCATCAGTCAGGCGGTGATGCTGGTGACACCGACGGATCTGGAAGACTTCATTGTCGGCTTCAGCCTCGGCAGCGGCATCATTGCCGACGCCAGCGATATCTACGACCTGCAACTGACCGGCACAGGCTCGGCGCAGTACGCGCAGGTGACCATCGCCAATCGCGCTTTCTGGAACCTCAAGCAACAACGTCGGCAATTGGCTGGCACCAGCGGTTGCGGTCTGTGCGGTGTCGAAGCGGTGGAACAGGCGCTGCCCGATCTCAACGTGTTGCCCGGTGCGCCGCTGCCGCCGATCACCTGGCTCGACGGCCTGCGCCAGCGCATCGGCGCGTTTCAGCCGCTGGGCCAGCATTGCGGCGCGGTGCATGCCGCGGTGTTCATGAATGCCAGCGGCGAGTTGCTGCTCGGTCGCGAAGACATTGGCCGGCACAACGCCCTCGACAAGCTGATCGGCGGCCTGATTCGTCAGAAGATTTCCACCGAGGGCGGCCTGGCGATTGTCACCAGCCGTTGCAGTCTCGAACTGATCCAGAAAGTCCTGCGTGCCGGTATCCAGACCCTTGTCAGTCTGTCGGCACCGACCGGGCTTGCCGTGCAATGGGCACGGCGCCATAACCTCAATCTCATCCACCTGCCGCAGAAAAGTGCGCCGCGGGTGTACAGCCCCGCGATGGAGAATCAAGCGTGAGCCAACATCATCAAGCCGACCAGAAACCTGTCCCGCGCTACAAGCCTTACAAAGGTGCCGCCGGCGGCTGGGGTGCCCTGATCAGTGTGGCGCAGGCCTGGTTGACCAGCGACAACGCGCTGAAGAACCTGCGCATGATGCTCAAGACCAACCAGAACGGCGGCTTCGACTGCCCTGGCTGCGCGTGGGGCGATTCGCCGGAAAGCGGCATGGTCAAGTTCTGCGAGAACGGCGCCAAAGCGGTGAACTGGGAAGCGACCAAGCGCCGCGTGGATGCGAAGTTCTTTGCCAAACACAGCGTCACTGCGTTGCTCGAGCAGAGCGACTACTGGCTGGAATATCAGGGCCGTCTGACCGAGCCGATGGTCTACGACGCTGAAACCGATCGCTACAAGCCGATCAGTTGGGAAGATGCGTTCGCCCTGATCGGCAAGCACCTGCGCAATCTGCCGAGCCCGGATCAGGCCGAGTTCTACACCTCCGGTCGCGCCAGCAACGAAGCGGCGTATCTGTATCAGCTGTTCGTGCGCGCTTACGGCACCAACAATTTCCCTGACTGCTCGAACATGTGCCACGAGGCCAGCGGTGTGGCGCTGGCGCAAAGTGTCGGCGTCGGCAAAGGCACGGTGACATTCGATGATTTCGAACACGCCGATGCAATATTCGTCTGGGGTCAGAACCCCGGCACCAACCATCCGCGCATGCTCGAGCCACTGCGTGAAGCGGTGAAGCGCGGCGCGCAGGTGGTGTGCATCAATCCGCTGAAAGAGCGCGGCCTGGAACGTTTCCAGCATCCACAGCACCCGATCGAAATGCTCACCAACGGCGACAAACCGACCAACACCGCATATTTCCGCCCTGCGCTGGGCGGCGACATGGCGGTGCTGCGCGGCATGGCCAAGTTTCTCCTGCAATGGGAACGCGACGCGCAGAAGGCCGGCGAACCGGCGGTGTTCGACCACGACTTCCTCAACGCTCACAGCGCCAACGTGCTGGAATACCTCGGTGTGGTCGATGACACGTCGTGGGAGCAGATCGTCGAGCAGTCGGGACTGACCCTGGTCGAAATCGAACAAGCCGCGCGTATGTACGCCAAAGGCAAGAACGTGATCATGTGCTGGGCGATGGGCATCACCCAGCATCGCCATTCGGTGCCGACCATCCAGGAAATCGCCAACCTGATGCTGCTGCGCGGCAACATCGGCAAGCCGGGCGCCGGTCTGTGTCCGGTGCGTGGCCACAGTAACGTGCAGGGCGACCGCACCATGGGCATTAACGAACGTCCGCCGGTGGCGTTCCTCGATTCGCTGGAGCGCCGCTTCCAGTTCAAGGTGCCGCGCCACAATGGGCACAACGTGGTCGAGGCGATCCATGCGATGGCCGAAGGCCGCGCCAAGGTGTTCATCGGTCTGGGCGGCAACTTCGCCCAGGCCACCCCGGACAGCCCACGCACCTTTCAGGCGCTGCGCAATTGCGACCTGACCGTGCAGATCAGCACCAAGCTCAACCGCAGCCACTTGGCTCACGGCAAAGACGCGCTGATTCTGCCGTGCCTGGGTCGCACCGACATCGATATCCAGAGCGAAGGCCCGCAAGCGGTCACCGTGGAAGATTCGTTCAGCATGGTTCACGCCTCCAACGGCCAGTTGCAGCCGCTGTCGAACCAGATGCGCTCGGAGCCGTCGATCATCGCCGGCATCGCCGCCGCGACACTGGGCAGCAAACCGGTGGACTGGAACTGGCTGGTGGCTGACTACGCACGCATTCGCGAACTGATCGCCGACACCATCCCGAACTTCAAGGACTTCAACGAGAAGGTGAAAAACCCGGGTGGTTTCTACCTCGGCAACAGCGCTGGCGCACGCAAGTGGAACACGCCGTCGGGCCGGGCCAACTTCCGTCCGAACCTGCTGCCCACGGACCTGGTGCACGAACGCACCCGCGCCACCGGGCAACTGCCGGACCTGATCCTGCAATCGATGCGTTCCCACGATCAGTACAACACCACGATTTACGGTCTCGATGATCGTTATCGCGGCGTCAAAGGCCAGCGCGACGTGTTGTTCGTCAATGAGGCCGACATCATTCGCCTGGGCTTCCGTCCGGGGCAGAAGGCCGACATCGTGTCGCTGTGGGACGATGGCCGCGAACGCCGGGTGAAAGGTTTTACATTGTTGGCGTTCGATATTCCTGCCGGGCAGGCGGCGGCGTACTATCCGGAAGTGAATCCGCTGGTGCCGCTGGAAAGCACCGGGGATGGCAGCCACACGCCGACGTCGAAATTCATTGCGATCCGGCTGGAAGCGGCGAGTGAGACAGGGTTGATCATGGCGAAGTCGGCTTGATCGGCGCTTGCACTGGCCCCTGCGCGAGCAGGCTCGCTCCCACAATTGCAATGCATCTACTGTGAGAGCGAGCCTGCTCGCCAAAGCGATGGAACTGCCAACTTGCCAACCGTGCCGGACACTTTTCAATCGCCCACAAAAAAGGCCGTTTTTGCATAAAAACGGCCTGTCCGAAGTAGCTAAAGACCGGCGAAAATCGGTTAAGTTCCGGTGAAAAAACAGTAACTTGCATTATTGTATACAAGTCGTGTTATTCGTCGGATTTTGATTGTCACGCCCATTGCAGAGCCTCAGGATCGGCGCCGTCATCCCTTTGAGGCTCATCCTCTATGAAGTTCTCCTCGATTCTCTTGTTGTCCCTTGGCCTGGTCAGTGGCTTCGCTTCTGCCGGCGGCACCACCGAAGCAGGTGTGGGCGGCGCATTGGGCGGGGTTCTTGGCTCGGTCGTCGGTCAATCTCTAGGCGGCAATACAGGTTCCACCATCGGCGCAGCCCTGGGCGGCGCGGGTGGTAGCGCGGTCGGCGCAGACCGCCATAGCCGTGGCGAAGCTGCCATTGGCGGTGCGCTGGGCGCAGCAGGCGGTAACGTCGTAGGTCGCAGTCTGGGCGGCACTACCGGTAGCCTGATCGGCTCCGCGGCAGGTGGCGGTGCAGGTGGCGCGCTGGGTAACTACATGGGCCGCGATGACGACGACGATCGTCACTCCGATCGCCGCTACGATGATCGTCGTTACTACCGCGATCGTGGTCATCCAGGCCGTGGCCACGCTTACGGCCATCGCAAGCATCACAAGCACTATCGCCACCGTTAAGGCGAGGCTTGAACAAAAATCGCAGCCCGAGGGCTGCGATTTTTTTTGCCTGTTTCAGACGGCCAAACGCTCCAGCGCTGCGCGCAGCCCGGGCGGAATCGGCACCGGCTGATTGCTCGCACGATCCACGAAGACATGAACAAAGCGCCCGGCCGCGCAGGCCTCTGCCTCGCCGACCTTGAACACGGCCAGTTCGTATTGCACCGAACTGTTGCCCAGCTTGCCCACGCGCAAGCCGATTTCGATCAGATCCGGAAACGCGATCGACGCAAAATAATCGCACGCTGAGCTGACGACAAAACCGACTACTTCGCCGTCATGAATATCCAGCCCGCCGACCTGAATCAGATACGTGTTCACGGCGGTGTCGAAGAAGCTGTAATAGGTGACGTTATTGACGTGACCATAGGCGTCGTTGTCGTGCCAGCGCGTGGTGATGGGCTGGAAGTGTGGGTAGTCGGTGCGTTGGGGGGTCGGGTTGGACATTGATCCTCGATTCCTGAAAGTGTTTTGGCGAGTCTGATTTAAAACCGTGGCGCGCCCTTCGCGAGCAGGCTCGCTCCCACAGGAATCCACGATCCAAGGTGGGAGCGAGCCTGCTCGCGAAGAGGTCAGCAGAGCCGCAATATTTCAGTGATCAGCAAACCCCTTCCCCTGCGCAGCCAATTCGCCAATCAACCGCGCCGGTTTCCACTGATCACCCTGGCGCGTCTCCAGCGCCAGCAGACGTTGATGAATATCCGCCAGCCCTTGCTGATCCGCCCAGGCCATCGGCCCGCCCTTGTCGACCGGGAAGCCGTAGCCGTTCAGGTACACCAGATCAATGTCATGGGCTGACTCGGCAATGCCTTCCTGGAGAATCTTCGCGCCCTCGTTGACCAGCGCCAGCAGACAGCGCTCAAGGATTTCCTCGGCAGCGATCTCCCGGCGCTGGAAACCCAACCCTTCGCTGACCTGCAACACCAGTGCGTCGACTTCGGGGTCATGCTCAGCCTGTCGGCTGCCGGGTTCGTAATGGTAATAACCGTTGCCGGATTTCTGCCCGAAGCGGCCCAGCTCGCACAGACGGTTATCGACCTGCACTTCTGGCGCATCCTGACCCTTGCCCGCCAGTTCGCGGGCACGCCATTCCAGATCGATGCCGACCACGTCGTACATGCGGAAAGGCCCCATGGCGAATCCGAAACCCTGCAGCGCTGCATCAACCTGATGCGGGTAGGCACCTTCGAGCAGTATCTTGCGCGCTTCCAGCACGTACGGATGCAACATGCGATTGCCAATGAAGCCATGGCAATTGCCCGATACCACACTGACCTTGCCCATGCGCTTGCCCAGCGCGAGAGCAGCCTGCAGCGCCGCCGGCGCGGTCTGCGCACCGCGGACGATCTCCAGCAGTTTCATGATGTGCGCCGGGCTGAAGAAATGCAGGCCCAGCACTTGCTCCGGACGGCGCGTAGCCGCAGCAATCGCATCGATATCCAGCGCCGACGTGTTGCTGGCGAGCAGCGCTTCGGGCTTGAGCAGGCCATCCAGCTCGCGAAAGATCTTTTGCTTGAGTTCAAGATTTTCGTACACCGCTTCGATCACCAGATCGACATTGCGAATCGCCGCATAGTCGGCGGCGGCGCTGACACGGGCGATGCGCGCGTCAGCCTCGGCCTGATCGATCCGTCCCTGACGCACATTGTGCGCGTAGGTTTCGGCGACAGCGGCAAGCGCCTGTTCGAGCATCTGTGGGTTGTTGTCCACCCATTGCACCGCGACGCCGGCATTGGCCAGGCACATGACAATGCCACGGCCCATGGTGCCCGCACCGATCACCGCAGCTTGCTGAATATCGAAGGATGTCTGGCTCATGTTGTTCTCTTGTTGGCGATCCAAAGACTGGAATCACCATAGTCAGCCAATCACGGTTTTTGAAGTTTATTACTGTGATGGTTGGTATTCAGCGGATGGATACAGGCTCGCTCCCACAACGTCCCTGTCACGCAGTCAGATTGTCATCAGCCCAACTGCGCACTTCAGCGAAGGGATACTCCTCCAGCGCCGCGAATCCGGAAATCGTCCGCGCCTTGAGTTTGGTGAACAGCGGCACGCTGATCCCGCACAAGAACCGCGTCAGCCGCTCGGCCGATGGCATCGCTCCGGTGTGCTGCTCGTGCTTGTGGATAAACTCACCGCATACCTGCGCAAAATTTTCATCCACAAGCGCTGGCAGCTCCGGCGCTGGTGGCAGTCGTGCAACGTGGCCGTGACACACCGAACAATGGCCACACTGTTGCGGAGCATTGTGGTCGCCGAAGTATTCGGCCAGGCGATAACCCAGGCAGCGTTCGCTGGCGAACATCGCAAGCATGGTGTGAATACGCGTGATTTCAGCCTGCTCATGGCGGGTGAAATAGTCGTGTAGCTCGGTGCTCAAGTGTTCACTATCGAAATCACTGCGCAGCAGGCTGTAGACCTCGGTCATCTGCTTGCTTTCCAGCTCGATCCAGCCTTTTTCCTGAAAATAATCCAGCGCCTTGACCACCCGACTGCGCTCGGCGGAATACTGCGCGTACATCGCGTCGAAATTCACCGTGGCCCACGAACGTGCACGGGTTGAGGTCTGGATCAGCGCGGCAACGAAGTCCCGGCGTTCGCCGTCGAAACGCTCAAGCAGTACCTCCGGCTCCAGCAGGTATTTGAAGCGGTAGTCGGCGTAATAGGCGTAGCGCGGCGCGATCAAACCGCGCAGTTCCAGCTGAACCAGCAAAGTTTTCAGCGGCAACGAGCGAATGTTGCTCTGGTCCGCCAGCGGTCCGAGCATGAACTCCCACTGCCCCTGCACTGCCGAGGCCTTGATTTCATCCAGCACGTAACGAATGCCTTCACGCTCCGGGGTGTCACCGTAGACGAAGTTTTCCAGCACGTTGAGGCTGTCGCGATTGGCCAATACCAGGCAATCGGACGGTTGCCCGTCGCGACCGGCGCGGCCGATTTCCTGACTGTAGTTTTCGATGGACTTGGGCAGGTCGAAATGCACCACGTTGCGAATGTCGCTCTTGTCGATGCCCATGCCGAACGCGATGGTTGCCACGATGCAATTGGACTGCCCGGCCATGAAGCGTTTCTGGATCGCTTCGCGTTTGTCATGAGGCAGACCGGCGTGATACGCCTCGGCCTGAATGCCATTGCGTTCAAGGTGCTCGGCGATGTCTGCGGCGGTTTTCTGCAAGGTCACGTAGACGATGCTTGGCTGCCCCGCTCGCGCGTTCATCCACTCCACCAGACGCCGGCGCTTGTCTTCACCGCGCACCGGTTCCACCAGTAGATTGAGATTGGGTCGGTAGAAGCCGGTGGTCACCACGTCCTCGGCGGCGATATTGAATTTGGCCTGCATATCGGCAATGACATTCGGCGTTGCCGTAGCGGTCAGCAGCAGGGCCTGCGGGATGTTGAACTGGCGTTGGTAGTCCGGCAGCTTCAGATAGTCGGGCCGGAAATTGTGCCCCCACTCGGAAATACAGTGCGCTTCGTCCACGACCAATAACGAGATGGGCACCTGCTGCAGAAAGTTGCGAAAGCGCTCGTTCTTCAAGCGTTCCACCGAGACCATCAGGATCTTCAATTCACCCGAACGGGCGCGGGCCATCACCGCACTGGCGTCATCACGGTTCTGCGCCGAATCGATGCTGCCGGCCGAGATGCCATGGCGATGCAGAAAGGCCAGTTGATCCTGCATGAGCGCCAGCAGCGGCGACACTACCAGCGTCAGATGCGGCAACAACAGGGCCGGCAGTTGATAACAAATCGACTTGCCGGAACCGGTGGGGAAAATGGCCGCCGCCGAGCGCCCGGCCAGCACCGCACTGATCGCGGCTTCTTGCCCGGGTCGAAACTGTGAGAAACCAAAAACCTGTTCCAGGGTGTTGTGCATTCGCTGTCACTCCGTTGACTGCTGCCATGCCAACAGCCTAGCGGGCGATCGCAGCGAGTCGAGAAAAGGTCGGGGGCAAATCGATTCGGAATGATACCGCGTCGGGAAATGCTCAACGCAAAGGCATGCGGAACACAGTGAAAAAGAGCCAATTCCGTTCAAGCGAGTGTCGGACGCCTGGAAACTTCCTACCGACTCCGAGGCACACGCTGTGAAGGTCGACCACGAATCGTCTGCCCCACAAGTAGGAATATTCACCGGTCGATTCTTGGCCAAAACAAACCGCGAAAACGCGTAGGAAAGATCGCTCAATTGACGAAAAAGTCCCTACGAATACTGTCCATAGCGGCTGTCTTGTCTCACCGCAAAACGCCCTTCTATAGTGACCGGCGCTGCCTGAACACACCGCCAGCCCGCCCGAACGCCTCAGCACAGGACACGCCTGACCATGATCAACCGCTACCGCCCGCTCAAGACCCGCTACAGCGAAAACCCCGTCCTGCTTATCGACAGCCATGCCAGCCCGCGCGACCTTATCGACGCCGCCGATCAGCGCTTGCGCGCCGCCGGAGACTTGCTGGAAACACTCTATTGCCTATGTTTTAAACAGGCAGACGTGAAAGACATTCCCAACATCGTCAACGCGCTTTATTTGCTGGTACAGGATGGCTGCGACTTGCTGGAAGTCGCCAAACACAACTCACCACAAGCAACTTACAACTAACCAACACTACAAACGCAGAAACAACAGAACGCTTTATTTATCCACACAACAAGAACTAACTTGTTTGCCCTTACAACTAACCAAGGGCAACACAATGACTATTTTAACAATTTTCTTTTGCGGTACCGGCTCCAACAAGTTTGATGTCACCCATGAAAATTTCTGGGACGGCGAACTGGTTTCGACACTGGCTGGCAACCATGAGGGCCGCGAGTTCGCCGACTGGATAATCGTTGACGGACCCGGCAGTGGCAACCTGCAAGCCGACGACCTGTTTACCAAAACCAAGGAATACGGGCTCACCGGTACGCTGTTTGGCAAAGGCTGGGAAGAGAACGTGCAGCACGCAGTGAATATCATCAAGGGCAAATGCAACTGGCAGCGCGAACAACTTACAGAAGAAGGATACAACCGTCTGAAAGCCGCCGGCATTCCTATCGAAGATGTAAAAATTGAAGGTTCATGGTTCTGGCGTAAATATAACTACGGCGATCGCAGCGTGACCCAGCAAACATTACAAGAGCAAATTATCAAGACGTTCCGCAAGGACGGTGTAATCCCCACCCAAGTCAACCTGGTGGGCTGGAGTCGCGGCGGAATCAGCTGCCATATGTTGGCCAACGCAATGTTGAATGATCCACAGCTCAACCATATTCCGGTGAATATCTTCGCTCTTGATCCGGTGCCGGGCATTGGCAACTTCCAGGACCAGCGCGTCAAGCTCGGTGCCAACGTCAAAGAGTACATTGCGTTCTATGCCCGCGATGAGCGCTCCAAAGGCTTCAGTTGCGTCATTCCACATACCGCGGTCGGCACCAAAACCTGCATCTACCCCATGGCCGGCCGCCACGCGACCATGGCCGGCAACGCCACCGCCGCCGGCGGCGTACCGACCAGCAGCAGCGATCTGAAAACTTTCATCGAACCGGGCCGCGTCGTCCGCCACTTCGCCGAAACCTGCCTCAAACGCTGGGGCGTGCAACTGAACAAAACCCTGAACCTCAGCGAAGCCGACCTGCTGCACCTCACCGGCGCCATCGCCAGCGACGAAGCGCGCTACAAACTGATGCACAAGGTTTCCTACACCTACTTCACCGAACTCGATCAAGGCGAACGTTATGTGTCGCTGGGCAGCAAAGGCGTGCCGTTCTCGGCGGTGAAGGGTTCGATCTACGCGCCGGCAACGGGATTGACGACCAGCGTGCTGGAGTTGGCGGCGTATAAACATCTGCGTTGAAAAGTGAAGATCCGTTGATAGCAACGTCCGATGAGATCTTCATACCGGTCCTACGCAGGCAGACTCTTTGTCTTCTATCGGGGTTGGGGGATGCGAACTTATAGTCGTGGCTGTCGCTGTTCACTTAGCGGCTCAGGTTTGGTCACCTGAAAACAGAGATACTGCCTCAACTTCAAACAAGCCGACGTCGAAGACATCCCCCACATCACCCACGCGCTTTATCTGTTGACGCAGGACGGCTGTGACCTGCTGCAGGTCGCGCAGCAGCGGATGCTTAACTGGAAAGCACCGACCGGAGCTTGAGTGATTAAACCGCTCTCACTATTCCTCGAGAGCGGTAACCAGGGCAATCAACCATCGGAGTAATCATAAGCAAATTCTTTGACGAGCTGATGGAAAGCGTGCGGGAAATGGACGAGATCTTACGCAGTGAACCTTTCACTCTCAGTCCACCCTTTTCACCGAAGACAGACGACAAAACCGCGTTGTCGTTTGAGCAAAAACAAGCCTGCTACGACAAGGTACGCCGCTCGAATTACCTGGCCAGCCTTCATATCGAGGGCTGTGACACCCACCGCACCGATGCCGACAAGCCGCTTCCTTCGCGTGAGTCAGCCCTCGAAAAGCATCGTAAAAACAAAGACTGATTGGAAATCACACCCGGTATAAGTGGCAGTATTCTGGCTGTATTGCGTAAATACAATTGGAATAATGCCACCCACAAAAAAGCCGCCCCAAAGGGCGGCTTTTTCATTATCTACAACCGATGCTTACAACTTCGGCCCCGCAGCCTTGATCGCGTCGCTCACTTCGAACTTCTTGAAGTTCTCGATGAACAGACCGGCCAGTGCTTTCGCGGCTTCGTCGTATGCGGCCTTGTCAGCCCAGGTGTTGCGTGGGTTGAGCAGAACGGTGTCGACGCCCGGGACGGCCAGCGGCACGTCGAGGTTGATGGTGTCGAGATGTTCGGTGGCGGCACCGATCAGTGCGCCGCTCTGGATCGCTGCGATCACCGCGCGGGTGGTCGGGATGTTGAAGCGTTTGCCGACGCCGTAGCCGCCGCCGGTCCAGCCGGTATTGACCAGGTAGACCTTGGAACCGAAGCCGCGGATGCGCTTGATCAGCAGCTCTGCGTATTCGCCGGCCGGGCGCGGGAAGAACGGTGCGCCGAAGCAGGTGGAGAAAGTCGACTTGATGCCGCTGCCCGAACCCATTTCAGTCGAGCCCACCAGTGCGGTGTAGCCGGACAGGAAGTGGTACGCCGCTTGTTCTTCGTTGAGGATCGACACTGGCGGCAGCACGCCGGTCAGGTCGCAGGTCAGGAAGATCACCGCGTTCGGCTCGCCGCCGAGGTTCTTCTCGGAACGCTTGGCCACGTGTTCCAGCGGGTAAGCAGCACGGCTGTTCTGGGTCAGGCTGACATCGGCGTAGTCGGCGTGCTTGGCGTCGTCAATGACGACGTTTTCCAGCACCGCGCCGTGCTTGATGGCTTTCCAGATGACCGGCTCGTTCTTCTCGGAGAGGTCGATGCACTTGGCATAGCAACCGCCTTCGATGTTGAACACCACGCCTTCGCCCCAGCCGTGTTCGTCGTCACCGATCAGGTAACGGCTTTCATCGGCCGAGAGGGTGGTTTTACCGGTGCCCGACAGACCGAAGAACAGGGTCACGTCGCCTTCTTCGCCGATGTTGGCAGCGCAGTGCATCGGCAGCACGTCAGCGGCCGGCAGCAGGAAGTTCTGCACGGAGAACATGGCTTTCTTCATTTCACCGGCGTAACGCATGCCAGCGATCAGGACTTTTTTCTGCGCGAAGTTGATGATCACGCAACCGTCGGAGTTGGTGCCGTCACGCTCAGGCACGCACTCGAAGTTGGCCACGTTGAGCACTTGCCACTCATCACGACCGGCCGGGTTGTACTGGGCCGGATTGATGAACAGGCAACGACCGAACAGATTCTGCCAGGCAGTCTGGGTGGTCATTTTCACGGCCAGGTAGTGATCTTCCGCAGCGCCTACATGTACGTGGGAGACAAAGTGCTCTTGCGCGTTGTTGAAAGCTTCTACGCGCGCCCACAGGGCATCGAACTTGTCGGCCGGGAACTTGCGGTTGATCGGGCCCCAGGCGATAGCGGCCTGGGTGGAAGGCTCTTCAACGATGAAACGGTCGACTGGCGAACGGCCGGTGCGATGACCGGTGCGGACTACCAGAGCGCCGGTATCGGCAAGCTCGCCCTCACCGCGTTGCAGGGCTTCTTTTACCAGATCATCAACACTCAGATCGGTGTACACGGCGTTATTGGCTTGCGTCATGAGGTTCCCCGTCGGCCAGTGGCCGAGTGTGCTCCAAACGTTTTGTAGTAGAAAGTCGTGCACTACTACCGCGAAAAAAGTGGGCCGGATTATGCCAGAAAAGCCCAAAAAGAGTAGGGTCCTCCCGTCGTAACGGCGAAATTCCGTCGCTACGCAGTGAATTTACCTGCGCTGAACCGTTTTAGTGCCGGGTATCTGACGGCGTGTCGACACCCGCGCCAGCGAACAATTGAGCGATATCGGCCGAGTCGAACAGGTACTGCTGATTGCAGAATTGGCAATCGATCTCGACCTTGCCGCCCTGTTCAGCTGCCAGCGCCAGCGCATCCTCCAGCCCAAGACTGACCAGCGCATTGCCGGAGCGTTCCCGCGAGCAGCTGCAGTTGAAGCGCAAATGCTGCACATCGAACAGGCGCACTTGCTCTTCGTGATAGAGGCGATGCAGCACGGTTTCGTTGTCCAGGCTCAGCAGTTCATCGGCGCCCAGAGTGCTCGCCAGCGCGGTGAGGTGCTGCCAACTGGCCGCGCGATCTTCTTCGTCTTTCAAGCGATCGGCAGGCAATTGCTGCAGCAGCATGCCGCGGGCACGACGGCCGTCGGCGAACAGCTTGAAGCGAGTGCCGACCTGTTGCGACATGACGAAATAGTTGGTGAAGCAGTCCGACAGGGTTTCGCCGTCGAGGTCAACGATGCCTTGATAACGCTGGCCAACGGTCGGGTCGACGGTCAGGGCCAACACGCCGTTCGGCATCAGGTCTGCCAGGGTGGCGTCGGCGGCAATCTGCTCGGCGTCGTAACGCGCCAGGCCACGGATTTCGCGTTCGCTGGAACATTCGATCATCAACAGCGGAATCGGCCCTTCGGAGCGCGCCTGCAAAATCAGCAGACCGTCGAACTTCAAAGTGCCGACCATCAGCGATGCCGCCGCCATCAGTTCACCGAGCAACTGCGCCACCGGCTCCGGGTAGGGGTGCTTGGCTAGAACCTCGGCGTAGCTGCGCTCAAGCGCGACCAGTTCGCCGCGAGTGTCGCTGTCGTCGAAGATGAAACGTTGGGTGAAATCGGTATCCGTTAGGTCGGTCATAGGTCCAGGTATCTGAAAGTGATGACAAAATGATTACAAAACGTGAAAATTTGCGGTTCTTGGCACCCTTTTTGGTGCCGGCGTTTTGGCCATGGGAGGCATTTTATGAACAATCCGGGTTTGTTCCAATCAAGGTGGAACCTCGGCCGGCTGGTTCTGTGTAACGTAGTGCCATTGGCACTACTGGCTTTCTGGTTATGGCCTACGGGCCAGATGCTGTGTGTGATTTTCGACGAGTGGCTGTTCCGCTCGCTCAACGCACCGCTGGCCAGCAACCCGATATGGCTCCACATCTGGGCAATTGCAAGTCTGCGCCCGTTCGACATCGTTGTCGGTCTGATTTTGCTGACGCTGCTTATCAAGGGCGACTGGGTGTTCAAGGCAATCGACGTGCGTCGCGCATTTTTTGGGTTCTTCTCGATCCTGCTGCTGATGGTGGTGATCCGCGCGCTGTTTTCCAAATTCGCCGATCACATGGGCTGGCAGCACAGCAGCCCGTCTATGGTCCTCGAAGGCGCGGTGCATATCAGCGATTACTTTCCGCACCTGGAAAAAACCTGGGAACTGAAGGACCGCTCGGGCCAGAGCTTCCCCGGTGATCATGCTTCGGTGCTGTTGATCTGGGCGTTGTTCATGGCGGTGTTCAGTCGCACGACTGGCCAGTTTCTGACGGTCTGGGGCCTGGCGCTGTTGTTCATGCTGCCGCGCCTGGTGGCCGGTGCGCATTGGGGCCAGGACGATTACATCGGCGGCGTGTTGCTGGCGGTGTGGGCGTTGGGTTGGGGTTATTACACGCCGTTCGCTTATCACGCGGCGAATTTCTGGTTGAAGGTGACTGCGCCGATTTTTTCGCTGATGGGCAAATTGCCGTTGGTGTCGCGGATGAGCGTGGTGCGTCTCACCTGATACCGCGTCGCCTTCAGCGAGTGCTGCGCACTCGAATCGCCAGCAGACTGGCTCTCACATTGAAATGCAATCTCTTGTGGGAGCGAGCCTGCTCGCGAAGAGGCCGACATCAGCGGCCCAGAATGTCGCGCTTACTCGTTGCTGCTACCACGAAACTTGAACAGATCCCGCCGCTGCTTCTTGCTCGGTTTGCCATCGGTGCTGACGCCCAGCGCCCCCGCCTTGCGCATCGCCGCAGCGGCTTCGCGCTTGGCAATACTCGCCTCGGTCTCGCTGTACAGCGTCTGGGCTTCCGGCGCCCCGCGTCGCACAATCGATAACGCTTCAACCCGCACCGTGCGCTCTTCAAAACCGGTACGAATCTCGAACTCATCGCCAATGCGCGGCTCCTTGCCCGGCTTGCAGCGTTCACCGCGACAATGCACTTTGCCGCTTTCAATCGCCGCCTTCGCCAGCGCCCGGGTTTTATAGAAGCGCGCAGCCCACAGCCATTTGTCGAGACGAACCTTGTCGTCCTCTTCCTGTTTTTGCGCCATATGAATTCCTCGTTCAGCCAGTAGTCGGAACTGTACTACCGTTTCTGTCGGGCGCAAGAATCCGGCCCTCCAGATAGACTGTGATCTAGGCCGGCTATGCGGCATGGAGTGTTCGAGTGACTACAATTTTCCCCTCTTCGTTGACCGCGCCCAAAAGCGGTTGCCAGGGCTGCCAGCAAAGCGAGCCACTGGACTTCGATTTTGCATTCGCCTACCAACCGATCGTCGACCTGCGCGACCAGTCGGTGTTCGCCCACGAAGCGCTGGTTCGCGGCGTCGCCGGTGAAGGCGCGATGTCCGTGTTAGATCAGGTTACAGAAGCAAACCGCTACCGTTTCGACCAGCTCTGCCGGACCCGCGCCATCGAAGGCGCGGCCGCACTAAACATGCAGACATACTTGTCGATCAACTTCATGCCCAACGCCGTCTATCGTCCAGAGCTATGTATTCGCAGCACCCTGGAGGCCGCCAAGAAACACCATTTCCCGATCGACCGGCTGATTTTCGAAACCCTGGAAAGCGAGCACGTAGATAACTATCGCCATTTGACCAATATTCTGCGTGAATACCGCGAATTCGGCTTCAAGACCGCCATCGACGATTTCGGTGCCGGGTATTCGGGGCTCAATCTGCTGGCGGATTTCCAACCGGACCTGATCAAACTCGACATGGCGCTGATTCGCGATGTCGACCGTGACCGTGTTCGTCAGGCGATCGTTCGGGGGATTGTCACAATCTGTGCGGAGTTGAACGTTACAGTCATCGCCGAAGGTATCGAGAGCGCCGGTGAACGGGATTTCCTGGCGGACTGTGGAATATTTCTGATGCAGGGCTACTGGTTCGCCCGGCCTGCATTCAAAGCGTTGGCCCAGGTATCGCCTGAGGCCTGGACGCGTTAATCGTTGGTTTTTTTCTTTGAAGACATTTGATCATTTGACCGTTGTCGGTCTGCGCGAATGGGTGGCGCTCCCGGATCTGGGAGTCGCCGGCCTGCGCGCGAAAATCGACACCGGCGCCAGCACCTCCAGCCTGCACGCCACCGACATCGAGCCGTTCGAACGTGACGGCGAGAAATGGGTGCGCTTCACCGCGCACCTCGGCACGGTGGTGCAGTTGCGTCATCGCCGCTGCGAAGCGCCATTGGTGACGCGCAAGACCATCAAAAGCTCCAACGGCCATGCGCAGGTGCGCTATGTGATCAGCACCACCCTGGCGTTGGGTGATCGAGTGTGGCGGGTCGAGTTCACGCTCGCCTGCCGCAAGTCCATGCGCTATCGCCTGTTGCTTGGCTCCAAAGCCCTGATCGATGGCCACCTGGTGGTCAATCCGGGCATCAAATATGTACAAGACAAGCCGGTGTTCCCGGTATCTACCTTTTCCACAGGTGTTGCATGAAGATCGCTGTGCTGTCGCGTAATCCGCGTCTGTATTCCACCCGCCGTCTGGTCGAAGCCGGAACCGAGCGCGGGCATGAAATGGTGGTGATCGACACCTTGCGCGCCTATATGAACATCGCCAGCCACAAGCCGCAAATCCACTATCGCGGCAAACCGCTGGAAGGCTTCGATGCGGTGATCCCGCGGATCGGCGCCTCGGTGACTTTCTACGGCTGCGCGGTGTTGCGCCAGTTCGAAATGATGGGGGTGTTCCCGCTCAACGAATCGGTGGCCATCGCTCGCTCGCGGGACAAGCTGCGTTCGCTGCAGTTGTTATCGCGCCGCGGTATCGGTTTGCCGGTGACCGGTTTTGCGCACTCGCCGGATGATATTCCCGATCTGATCGATATGGTCAACGGCGCCCCACTGGTGATCAAAGTGCTGGAAGGTACTCAGGGCATCGGCGTGGTGCTGTGTGAAACCGCGACCGCTGCCGAGTCGGTGATCGAGGCATTTATGGGCCTGAAGCAGAACATTATGGTCCAGGAGTACATCAAGGAAGCGGGCGGCGCGGATATTCGCTGTTTCGTGGTTGGCGACAAGGTCATCGCGGCAATGAAGCGCCAGGCCAAACCGGGTGAGTTCCGTTCCAATCTGCATCGTGGCGGCAGCGCCAGCCTGATCAAGATCACCCCGGAAGAACGCATGACTGCATTGCGTGCGGCCAAGGTCATGGGCCTGGCGGTGGCGGGTGTGGATATCCTGCGCTCCAACCATGGGCCGTTGGTGATGGAAGTGAATTCGTCGCCGGGACTGGAAGGGATCGAGACCACCACAGGGAAGAACGTGGCGGGGATCATCATCGAGCATCTGGAGAAAAATGGCGGCCCGAATATGACTCGCACCAAGGGTAAGGGCTAAAGGCAGCTTCAAGCGGCAAGCGGCAAGCGGCAAGCGGCAAGCAAAGTCGCTCTTGCTTGCCGCTTGCAGCTTGAAACTTGCAGCTGCTTCTATACCGCATCCCGAGGCAACATCAACCCCAACGGCAATCTCACCCGCGCCTCCAGTCCCCCCCCGGACCGATTGCGCAGTTCGACATTACCGCCATGCATCGACGCAATCCGCTTGACGATCGCCAGACCCAGCCCGGTGCCCTTGCCGCCACGGGCACGATCGCCTCGGGTGAACGGGTTGAAAATCGCCTCCAGCTCCGACGGATCGATCCCCGCGCCGCGGTCCATCACGCTTAACACCACGTACGGCGCGCTGACGTCTCCGGACACATACGCCGCCACTTCGACGTGACCGCCGGCATGGTTCAAGGCGTTGCCGATCAGGTTATTGAGCAGGCGCTTCATCGAGACCCGACGCAGCGGAAACGGCTGGATCGGCTCCAGGCGCAAGCGCACCTTCTCTTCGTTCTGGTTGTACGGCGCTGCCACTTCACGCACCAGATCACTGAGATCGACCTCTTCCACCGACTCGTCGCGACCATCACGAATGAACGCGAGGAACTGGTCGAGAATGGCGTCCATATCTTCGATGTCGCGGACCATATCATCGGTGAGGTCGTTGCGGTCGCCCATCAATTCCAGCGACAGTCGCAGGCGGGTCAATGGAGTGCGCAGATCATGGGACACGCCGGCCAGCATCAGCTCTCGCTCGCGTCCGGCCTGTTCGACGTCTTCGGCCATCTGGTTGAAGGCGCGATAAACCTCGGTCATCTCACTCGGCGTGTCACTGATCGGCAGGCGCACGCTGCGGCCCTGACCAAGTTGGCGCGCAGCGTAGACCAGACGCTTCAAAGGCTGATTGAGCTGGCTGACGAAAATCCATGCCGAGGCCGTCGACAACAGACCGATGGCCAGGAACCAGCCGAGCACGTTCCAGATTTTCTGGCCACGCAGAGGGTGCGGATATAACGGCACCTTCAGCCAGCCATCGCCCAGGCTTGGTGCGCGCACCCACAACGCCGGAGGCGAGTGCATGCGCAAGCGCACTTCGGTGTCGGCACCCAGTTCCGCCTGCATTTGCCGCTGGTAGATTTCGCTGTACGGCCAATGCTGTTCGCCTTCCGGCACACCGGCGCCGACCACGCGGATCAGGGTCGCGGCATCTGCAATTTTGGCGCGGTTTTCTTCATCGGCGGCCCAATAGGCGCGCAGCGTCAGGGCGACGCCGTGGCTGTATTGACGGTCCACCAGCACGTCCTCGTTCATCAACAGATAAACCAGGGTCAGCGCCTTGGAAAACAGCACGACGATGAGCACCAGCCAGAGGGTGCGGGAGAAAAAGCTTTGGGGGAACCAGACGGGGGTTTTCATCTTTAACCGCTACACACTTGCAGGAGCGAGCAATGCTCGCATATTGCGGATTGCGAGTCTGCGGGCTGGCCGTTCGACCAAAACCGCAGACCCGCTCCTACAAATCACCGATCACTTGCTGGCGGTACCATCCGGTACGAACACGTAACCAACGCCCCAGACGGTCTGGATATAACGCGGTTTGGACGGATCAGGTTCGATCATCCGGCGCAGACGCGAGATCTGCACGTCGATGGAACGCTCCAGAGCATCCCATTCGCGGCCACGAGCCAGGTTCATCAGCTTGTCGCGGGTCAGTGGCTGACGGGCGTTCATTACCAGCGCCTTGAGCACCGCGAACTCACCGGTGGTGAGCATGTGCACTTCGTCTCCGCGCTTGAGTTCGCGGGTCGCCAGCGACAACACGTAATCACCGAAGGTGACGTTTTCGTCTTCACTGCCTGGCGCGCCGGGTACCGGAGCAGCCTGGCGACGCAGCACAGCTTTGACCCGGGCCATCAGTTCGTCCGGGTTGAACGGCTTGGCCAGGTAATCGTCGGCGCCCAGTTCCAGGCCCTTGATGCGGCTCAACTCGTCGCCTTTGGCGGTGAGCATGATGATCGGAATCTGGTTATTCGCGCCACGCAGGCGGCGGCAGGCGGTCAGGCCATCTTCACCCGGCAGCATCAGGTCGAGCACGACCAGATTGAACACTTCACGCGACAGCAGACGATCCATCTGCTCGGTGTTCGGTACAGTACGGGCACGGTAGCCCTTGCTGACGAAAAAACGTTCCAGCAGGCTGCTCAGCCCCGGATCGTCGTCAACGATGAGAATTTTTTCGCCTTCAGCAGTTTGTGCAGTGCTGCTCATTGGATGCTCCTTTTAGCTCGGCGCGCATTATGGCGTAGCTGCCGTTATACGCACCGTGTGCATTGTTAGCAGATTTTTCCTTCACTGCCAGAAAACCGGGGTTTATGCCTACAGACTGCAACGCCCCCGAATGACAGAACGCTGGTTATAATGCGCGGCGTTTTGTGCCAGGCAACGTCTGAATCGTTACCGCAGGTGGCAGGCTTTTTTCCTCGCCTCGCGCAGTAATCGTTCGATTTCACGGGTCAATGGGCTGCCTCTTGATCCAGGCAGCGGCAATTCTCTAGCCGCTCAACCAGACTCCGGGCCTTTGTTTCCGCGCCCGCGGGCCTGCTTTCACACTATGTCAGGTGGTTTTATGGACAGCATCAACAGCCGCATCGCCGAAGAACTCGGTGTACGCCCACAACAGGTCGAAGCGGCCGTCGCGCTACTCGATGAAGGCTCTACCGTTCCCTTCATCGCCCGTTACCGGAAAGAAGTCACCGGCAGCCTCGATGACACCCAGCTGCGTCATCTGGAAGAGCGCCTGCGCTACCTGCGAGAACTCGACGAACGGCGCATCAGCATCCTCGCCAGCATCGAAGAGCAAGGCAAACTCACCCCGGCCCTTGAGCGTGACATCAAGCTCGCCGACACCAAAACCCGCCTCGAAGACTTGTACCTGCCGTACAAGCAGAAGCGCCGCACCAAGGGCCAGATCGCCCTCGAAGCCGGCCTTGGCGAGCTGGCGGACGGCCTGTTCAACGACCCGACTCTGGCCCCGGAAGCCGAAGCCGCGCGCTTCGTCGATGCCGAAAAAGGCGTGGCGGACGTCAAGGCTGCGCTGGAAGGCGCCAAGTACATCCTCATGGAGCGCTTCGCCGAAGACGCCAGCCTGCTGGAAAAATTGCGTAACTACCTGAAACAGGAAGCCACTCTCAGTGCCCGGGTAATCGCCGGCAAGGAAGAGGAAGGCGCCAAGTTCCGCGACTACTTCGAACACGATGAACCGCTGAAAAGCATGCCGTCGCACCGCGCGCTGGCGATTTTCCGCGGCCGCAACGAAGGCATCCTCAGCTCCGCGCTGAAAGTCGGCGACGAACTGCCGGGCACCATGCACCCGTGCGAAGGCATGATCGCCCAGCAATTCGGCATCCAGAACCAGAACCGCGCCGCCGACAAATGGCTCGGCGAAGTGGTGCGCTGGACCTGGAAGGTCAAGCTCTACACCCATCTGGAAACCGACCTGCTCGGCGAGCTGCGCGATGGTGCCGAAACCGAAGCGATCAACGTCTTCGCGCACAACCTGCACGACTTGCTGCTCGCCGCTCCGGCCGGCCCGCGCGCTACCCTCGGCCTCGACCCGGGCCTGCGCACTGGCTGCAAAGTGGCCGTGGTCGATTCGACCGGCAAGCTGCTCGATCACGCCACGGTTTACCCGCACGTGCCGCATAACAAATGGGACCAGACCATCGCCATTCTGGCCGCGCTGTGCGCCAAGCATTCGGTGGATCTGATCGCCATCGGCAACGGCACCGCCAGCCGCGAGACTGACAAACTGGCGATCGAGCTGATCAAGAAATATCCAGCGATGAAGATGACCAAAGTCATGGTGTCTGAAGCCGGTGCTTCGGTGTACTCGGCGTCGGAACTGGCGGCCAAGGAATTCCCCGATCTGGACGTGTCGATCCGTGGCGCGGTGTCGATCGCTCGTCGCTTGCAGGATCCGCTGGCGGAGCTGGTGAAGATCGATCCGAAATCCATTGGGGTCGGCCAGTACCAGCACGACGTGTCGCAGCTGAAACTGGCGCGCGGTCTGGACGCGGTGGTCGAAGACTGTGTGAACGCCGTCGGCGTCGACGTCAACACCGCTTCGGTAGCGCTGCTGGCGCGCATCTCCGGTCTCAACGCCACACTGGCGCAAAATATCGTCGCGCACCGTGACGAACACGGCGCGTTCAAGACCCGTGCGGCGCTGAAGAAAGTCGCGCGTCTGGGCGAGAAAACCTTCGAACAGGCCGCCGGTTTCCTGCGCGTGATGAACGGTGACAACCCGCTGGATTCGTCGGCGGTGCACCCGGAAGCCTATCCGCTGGTGCAGCGCATCGCCGCTGAAACCGACCGGGACATTCGCTCGCTGATCGGCGATGCCGCGTTCCTCAAGCGTCTCGATCCGAAGAAATTCACCGATGAAACCTTCGGTCTGCCCACCGTGACCGACATCCTTCAGGAACTGGAAAAACCCGGCCGCGACCCGCGTCCGGAGTTCAAAACCGCCGAGTTCCAGGAAGGCGTCGAAGACCTCAAAGACCTGCAACTGGGGATGATCCTCGAAGGCGTGGTGACCAACGTGACCGCGTTCGGCGCGTTCGTTGATATCGGCGTGCATCAGGATGGCCTGGTACACATTTCGGCGCTGTCGGAGAAATTCATCAAGGATCCGCGCGAAGCGGTGAAGGCCGGTGACGTGGTGAAAGTGAAGGTCATGGAAGTCGACATCCCGCGCAAACGCGTCGGCCTGTCGATGCGCATGGGCGACACGCCGGGCGAGAAAATCGACGGTGCCCGCGGCTCGCGTCCGGGCTCGGCGCAACGCCAGCCGTCGAACAACGCGCCACGCAAGGAAACCGTCAGCGCAGCGCCGGTGAACAATGCGATGGCCTCGCTGTTCGCCAACGCGAAACAGTTGAAGAAACGCTGATGGAGCTGCCGGCCGGGCTCGTCGAGAGCGCGTTCTTCAAGCTGTTGGGCTGCCGTCTGCACAGCCTGGAAACCGGGGTGGCGCAAGTCGCCCTGGTGCTGGAGCCGCAGCTGCGCAATCGCGGCGGCAAACTCCACGGCGGCGCGCTGTTCAGCCTGGTCGACATTGCCATGGGGCTGGCCTGTTCCAGCAGCCACGGTTTCGATCAGCAGAGCGCGACCATCGAATGCAAGATCAACTACATCCGCGCCGTTTCCGACGGCGAGGTGCTGTGCACGGCAAGGGTGATCCACCCGGGCCTCCGCACGCTGGTGGTCGAGGCCGAGGTGATGCAGGGCGACAAACTGGTCGCAAAAGCGCAAGGCACCTTCGCGGTCCTGTAGCTAGACGCCATCAATTTGAGTTAATTTCGACGCAACGAACCGTGTGGGAGCGAGCCTGCTCGCGAAGATGGTGTGTCAGTCGACGGTGATATTGACTGCAAAACCCTCTTCGCGAGCAGGCTCGCTCCCACAGGGATTGTGCAGTTCCTGACTGACCGGCAAATGGCCTGCCGCTACAAAACCAGGCGATAACGCCAGTTTCAACTTCACCCTTGTAGACCGTCCTGCCCACCCCCATATTGGGGCGACTGACGCGTGAAGGAATCCAAATTGAGCGAACTTCTCAACCGCCGCCTGGCTTTGCTCGGCGAGCGCGCTAACCTCTCTCTGCTCGAGCAGTGCCTGCACGGTATCGAACGTGAATGCCTGCGCGTGACCAGCGAAGGTCGCCTGGCGCAAACGCCGCACCCCGAAGCCCTGGGTTCCGCGCTGACCAACGAACAGATCACCACCGACTACTCCGAGTCGCTGCTGGAATTCATCACGCCCGCCCTGCCCGACCCGGCCGATACCCTGGCGAGCCTGGACAAGATTCATCGCTTCGCCTACAGCAAACTCGGCGACGAGTACCTGTGGAGTCCGTCGATGCCGTGCCCGTTGCCGGCCGAGGAAGATATCCCGATCGCCTATTACGGCACCTCCAACATCGGTCAGCTCAAGTACGTCTACCGCAAGGGCCTGGCCCTGCGCTACGGCAAGACCATGCAATGCATCGCCGGGATTCACTACAACTTCTCGCTGCCGGAACAGCTCTGGCCGTTGCTGCGCGAGTCCGAGGGCTTTGTCGGCACCGACCGCGATTTCCAGTCGGTTTCCTACATTGCGCTGATCCGCAACTTCCGTCGCTACAGCTGGCTGCTGATGTACCTGTTCGGTGCCTCGCCGGCGCTGGATGCGGGGTTCCTGCGCGGTCGTTCGCATCAGCTCGAACAGCTCGATCCGGACACCTTGTACCTGCCGTACGCGACCAGCCTGCGCATGAGCGACCTCGGTTACCAGAGCAACGCCCAGGCCGGTCTGACGCCGTGCTACAACGATCTGGCGAGCTACACCGACAGCCTGCGCAAAGCCGTGGCCACGCCGTACGCGCCGTACGTCGAAGTCGGCACGCACAAGGATGGCGAGTGGGTGCAACTGAACACCAACATTCTGCAGATCGAAAACGAGTACTACTCCAACATCCGCCCGAAACGCGTGACCTACACCGGCGAGCGGCCGATCCAGGCCTTGATGGCGCGCGGCATTCAATACGTTGAAGTGCGTTGCCTGGACATCAACCCGTTCCTGCCGATGGGCATCGACATCACCGAGTCACGCTTCCTTGACGCGTTCCTGCTGTACTGCGCGTTGAACGACAGCCCGTTGCTGACCAACACTTCGTGCGGCAACGCGACCTCGAACTTCCTCAGCGTGGTCAAGGAAGGCCGGCGTCCGGGCCTGCAATTGCAGCGTGACGGCCAAGCGGTCGAAATGAAGACCTGGGCTGCTGAACTGCTCGAACAAATCGCTCCGCTGGCCGCGCTGCTCGATCAGAGTCATGGCGGCGATGCGCACAGCAAGGCGCTGGATGCACAACTGGCGAAAGTCAGCGATCCGTCCCTGACGCCGTCCGCGCAGGTGCTGGCAGCCATGGCTGAGCACAAGGAAAGCTTTGCGCAGTTCTCGCTGCGCCAGAGCCAAGCGCATGCAGAGTTTTTCCGTAGCGAGCCTTTGGCTGCGGATGAGCAGGCGAAGTTCGAGGAAGTGGCGCGCTCGTCACTGGCGCAACAGGCAGAGCTTGAGCAGAACGAAGTCGGCGATTTCGATGTGTTTGTCGGGGCGTATCAGGCGAGCATTCTGGCGATCAGCAACTGAAAAGTCCCTTGAAAAGCCCCTCACCCTAACCCTCTCCCGGAGGGAGAGGGGACTGACCGCGGTATCGGTGATCCAACAATCGACGCCGCCAATCTCCCCTCGCTTTGATCGTTCCCACGCTCCGCGTGGTAACGCCTCAACGGACGCTCTGCGTCCAGGTGACGCGGAGCGTCACCGGCTGCATTCCCACGCAGAGCGTGGGAACGATCAGTCGTCTGGCTTAGATTTTTCCGCTCATAAGCTCATTCTAAAAAGTTATTTATTTTAGGATTCTTAGATCATTTAGTCTCCATCCACGCCGACGCTCGGTCGCCTGATATGGAGCTCTTCAATGAAACTGAATGTCCCGCTTCGCCTGCTCGCCGCTGCCACTCTGGCTGCCGCAAGCTTTCTGGCGCAGGCTGCCGATCTCACCGTCGCCTACCAGACCACCGTCGACCCGGCGAAAGTTGCCCAGGCCGACGGCGCTTACGAAAAAGCCACCAAAGCCGATATCGCCTGGCGCAAGTTCGATAACGGCGCCGACATCATCGCCGCCATCGCCTCCGGTGACGTGCAGATCGGTTACCTCGGTTCAAGCCCGCTGACCGCCGCGATCACCCGCAAAGTTCCAGTGCAAACATTCCTCATCGCCACGCAGATCGGCGCCGCTGAAGCACTGGTCGCGCGCGATGGCTCCGGCATCAAGACCCCGCAGGATCTGATCGGCAAGAAAATCGCCGTGCCGTTCGTTTCCACCGGGCACTACAGCCTGCTCGCCGCGCTGAAGCACTGGAACATCGACCCGTCGAAAGTCACCGTGCTCAATCTCGCGCCGCCAGCGATCATCGCCGCCTGGAAACGCGGTGATATCGACGCCACCTACGTCTGGGATCCGGCGCTCGGCGTGGCCAAGGAAAACGGCAAAGTGCTGATCACCTCCGGCGAACTGGCCAAATTTGGCGCGCCGACCTTCGATGCGTGGATCGTGCGCAAAGACTTCGCCGAGAAGCACCCGGAAATCGTCACCGCGTTCGCCAAGGTCACCCTCGACGCCTACGCCGATTACCGCAAGGACCCGCAAGCCTGGCTGGCGAATCAGTCCAACGTCGACAAGCTGGTCAAACTGTCCGGTGCCAAGGCCAGCGACATTCCGTTGCTGCTGCAAGGCAACGTCTACCCGCTGGCGGCGGATCAGGTCAGCGACCTTGGCGCGCCGACCACCAAAGCCATCACCGACACCGCCGCGTTCCTCAAGGAGCAAGGCAAGGTCGAAGCCGTGCTGCCGGACTATGCGCCGTACGTCAGCGCCAAATACATCACCAACTGATCGGGAGTAGACAGCGATGGCCTTGCTACAGCTGGAGCGCATCAGCGCACAGTACCCGGGCAGCCCGGAGCCGGTGCTGGCGGATATTTCTCTGACTCTGGGGCCGCAGCAGTTGCTGGTCGCCCTCGGCCCGTCCGGCAGTGGCAAGACTTCGCTGTTGAACCTGATTGCCGGTTTTGTCGAACCGAGTGCCGGACGCATTACCCTAGACGGCGTGCCGATCAAAGGCCCGAGCGCCGAGCGTGGCGTGGTGTTTCAGGACGACGCCTTGCTGCCATGGCAGGACGTGCTGGCCAACGTTGCGTTCGGTCTGGAACTGGCCAATGTCGCCAGAGACAAACGTGAAAAAGTCGCCCGTGAAATGCTCGCGCTGGTCGATCTCTCGGGGTTTGAAAACCGCCGTATCTGGCAACTGTCCGGCGGTCAGAAACAACGCGTCGGCCTCGCCCGCGCCCTCGCCGCCGACCCACGCGTTTTGCTGATGGACGAGCCCTTCGGCGCCCTCGACGCTTTCACTCGCGAACAGATGCAGGAGCTGTTACTGCAAGTCTGGCAGCGCACGGCCAAACCGGTTTTTCTGATTACCCATGACATTGAAGAGGCGGTGTTTCTCGCCACCGACCTGATTCTGCTGGCACCGAATCCGGGGCAGATCGTCGAGCGACTGCAGCTGAATTTCGGCCAGCGTTATGCCGCTGGCGAGTCGGCCCGCGCGATCAAATCCGATCCGCGTTTTATCGAAACCCGCGAGCACGTGCTGAGCAAAGTGTTCGCGCAACGCAGCGCCGGGCAACGGCAGGAGCGCGCATGAGCACTTACGACGTTTCCGCCTCGGCAGTTAAAACTCTTTCGGCCACCACGCCTGTGCGCCGCAGCCTCAGCACGCGCTGGATCAGCCTGTTGACCTTGTTCGCGTTGCTGGTGATCTGGTGGGCCGTGACGGCCAGCGGTTTGATCGAACCGCTGTTCCTGCCGCCACCGTCCGCGGTGCTGCAAAAAGGCTGGTTGCTGGCGACCACTGGCTATATGGATTCGACCCTGTGGCAGCACTTGGGCGCAAGCCTGAGCCGCATCGGTCTGGGCCTCGGCTTTGCGATTCTGACCGCTGTGCCGGTGGGCATCGCCATCGGCGCCAACCGCATCGCCCGCGGCGTGCTCGATCCGTTGATCGAGTTCTACCGACCGATTCCACCGCTGGCTTATCTGCCGCTGATCGTGATCTGGTGCGGCATCGGCGAGTTGTCGAAAGTGCTGCTGATCTACCTGGCGATTTTCGCGCCGATTGCCATCGCTACTGCGACCGGCGTACGCACGGTTGACCCGGCGAAATTGCGCGCGGCGCAGTCGCTGGGTGCGACTCGCGCACAATTGATTCGCCATGTGATTCTGCCCAGCGCCCTGCCGGACATTCTGACCGGTGTGCGCATTGGCCTGGGGGTTGGCTGGTCGACGTTGGTCGCCGCTGAATTGATCGCGGCCACCAGTGGTCTGGGCTTCATGGTGCAGTCGGCCGCGCAGTTCCTAGTCACCGATGTGGTAGTGCTGGGGATTCTGGTCATCGCCCTGATCGCCTTCGCCATGGAAATGGGCCTGCGCGCCCTGCAGCGCAAGCTGGTGCCGTGGCATGGCCAGGCGCACTGACAAATTCCCTTTGATTTCCTGTGGGAGCGAGCCTGCTCGCGAAATCGTCGGACCAGTCGCAGCACTATTGCCTGACACTGCGCCTTCGCGAGCAGGCTCGCTCCCACAAAAAGCTCGATACCCGCATTTGAAGAGAACGACCATGAGCAGCCTCACCATCACCCCGTTAAGCTCGGCCCTCGGCGCGCAGATCAGTGGCGTCGACATCAGCCAGCCGCTGAGCCTGGAACATCGCGATGCCATCGAACAGGCGCTGCTCAAGTATCAGGTGCTGTTCTTTCGCAACCAGCCGATCGAGCCGGCGCAACAGGCACGCTTCGCCGCGTATTTCGGCGACCTGCACATTCATCCGATCTACCCGAACGTGCCCGGGCAGCCCGAAGTGCTGATCCTCGATACCGCTGTCACCGACGTACGCGACAATGCCATCTGGCACACCGACGTGACCTTCCTGCCCACCCCGGCGATGGGCGCGGTGCTCAGCGCCAAGTTGCTGCCAGAGTTTGGCGGCGACACCTTGTGGGCCAGCGGCATTGCTGCGCACGAGGCGCTGTCGGCGCCGATGAAGGCCTTGCTCGAAGGGCTGACCGCCACCCACGATTTCACCCGTTCGTTTCCGCTGGAGCGCTACGGCAACACGCCCGAGGCGCTGGCGCAGTGGGAAGAAGCGCGGCGCAAGAATCCGCCGCTGTCGCACCCGGTGATTCGTACGCATCCGGTCAGCGGTCGGCGCTCGTTGTTCATCAACGAAGGCTTCACCGCGAAGATCAACGAGCTGTCCGAGACCGAAAGCGAAGCGATCCTGAAGTTCCTGTTCGCCCACGCAACGCGGCCGGAGTTCACCATTCGCTGGCGCTGGCAGAAAGACGATATTGCGTTCTGGGACAACCGCGTGACCCAGCATTACGCGGTGGACGATTACCGCCCGGCGCGGCGGGTGATGCAGCGGGCGACGGTATTGGGGGATGTGCCTTTCTTTCGCTGAGCCCTGAACAGCAAAAGCCCCTCACCCTAAACCTCTCCCGGAGGGAGAGGGGACTGATTGGGGGATGCTGTAGAAGTACGCCGACCTGAACGTACTTTGCTGAATCCATAATCGACTCGTTATTTCAGGTCGATGTAAGACGCAAGACACCTCGGTCGGCTCCCTCTCCCTCTGGGAGAGGGCTGGGGTGAGGGTGGCTCACTCCGCCGTCGAAGGCTTCTCCCACAGATTGATCCCGCCCTCTAGGGCAAACCGGTCAATCTCCGCCAGTTCCTCAGCGCTGAAACTCAAATTCTTCAACGCGCCAACGTTCTCGATGATCTGCTCCGGACGGCTCGCGCCGATCAGTGCCGAGGTCACTCGCGGATCGCGCAGCGTCCATGCCAGCGCCAGTTGCGCCAGGCTCTGGCCGCGACGCTTGGCGATCTCGTTCAACGCGCGTACGTGAGCAATGTTTTCCTCGGACAGGTGCGAAGCCTGCAACGAGCCACCGCCCGGACGGTTTACCCGCGCATCCGCCGGTACGCCGTTAAGGTATTTGTCGGTGAGCAGACCTTGCGCCAGCGGCGTGAAGGCAATCACGCCGGTGCCGAGTTCATCGGTGGTGTCGAGCAAATCCTTTTCCACCCAGCGATTGAGCAAGTTGTACGCCGGCTGATGAATCAACAGCGGCACTTTCCATTCTTTCAACAGCTCGGCCATCTCGCGGGTTTTCACCCCGGAATACGACGAGATGCCGATGTACAAAGCCTTGCCCTGCTGCACCGCCGTGGCAAGAGCGCTGGCGGTTTCTTCCAGCGGGGTATCCGGGTCGAAGCGGTGCGAATAGAAAATATCCACGTAATCCAGACCGAGGCGCTGCAGGCTCTGGTCAAGGCTGGCCAGCACATACTTACGCGAACCGCCGCCCTGCCCGTAAGGACCGGGCCACATGTCCCAACCGGCCTTGCTGGAGATGATCAGCTCGTCGCGGTACTGCCGGAAGTCTTCACGCAGCAAGCGACCGAAATTGATCTCAGCACTGCCGTACGGCGGGCCGTAGTTGTTGGCAAGGTCGAAGTGGTTGATACCCAGGTCAAAGGCGGTGCGCAGCAGGGCGCGCTGGGTGTCGATCGGCGTGCTGTCGCCGAAGTTGTGCCACAGGCCCAGCGACAGTGCCGGCAGTACCAGACCGCTGCGGCCGACGCGGCGGTATGGGATGGAGTCGTAGCGGTTTTCGGCAGCGGTGTAGGTCATCGAATGCTCTCTTATCGGTATTTTTACGGTATCGACGGCGTTGCGAGGAGCCAAGCATACGCCGACGAGTGCGCTGAAAGATAAAGACTCGATAAAGAGCTGAAACGTTTCACAAAACTGCCAGAACGGGTGCGCTCGCACTGAGCGCCGAGTCCTGAACCGACCCGACGCTCAGCCGCCGATCAACGCACCAGATGCAGGAACTGCATGTGCCGTTCGTACTGGTCGAGGATGTCGTTGATGATCTGCTCTTTGGTGTAGCCGACCAGATCGTAATCCTGACTGCCCTCGCTCAAGTGCACTTCGGCGCGGTAGTAGCGGCGGTTGTTGAGCTGCTTGGAGCCCATGCCACCGCGCGCAAACGACGGCGTGAAGTAGCCACGCATCTGCACTTGATAGATGAACGGATGCTGCTCGCCATGGCCGATTTCAAGACTCACGCTGTCATGCGCCGGGTCCGGCTGGGTGACCACGTTCAAGCCTTTTTCAACAAACACCGCCGTGACTTCTTCAATCGCCGGGCGCACCGTGGTGTCCATGAAGCGATACACCTCGTCGCGCGAGGGGAAATGCACTGCCTGGCTCAGGCGCTGGCGCCAGCCACCGGTGCCACGCCGGGAACCGGAAACCGGCGCCAGCGAATGCAGCTGCGCAATCTGCTTCTGCGATTCCAGGTAGAACGCCTTGTGCAGGCCCCACATCATCAGCAGCAGAATCAGCGAGAACGGCAACGACGTGAGGACCACCGCTGACTTCAGTGCATCGATGCTGCCGGAGAACAACAGCGCACTGGTGATCAGCGCGGTCATCGCGCCCCAGAACACCCGCAGCCATTTCGGCCCGTCTTCGTCCGGGTTGCCGCCCTTGGCCGACAGCGTCGAGAGTACGACGGTGCCGGAGTCCGCCGAGGTGACGAAGAACACGAAGCTGATGAACACCGTCACGGCGATCACGGTTTTGCTGAACGGATAGGTTTCCAGCAACAGATAAATGCTCATCGACGGGTTATCAATGGCCGACATGCCCAGCGCGCTCATGCCATGGTTGAGCACTTGATCAAGGGCGCTGTTACCGAAAATCGACATCCACGCCAGGGTGAAACCGAGCGGAATCAACAGCACGCCGAAGACGAATTCGCGGATGGTGCGGCCACGGGAAATCCGTGCGATGAACAGGCCCACGAACGGCGACCATGCAATCCACCAGGCCCAATAGAACACCGTCCAGCCGCCGAGCCAGTCGCTCGGTTTGTCGTAGGCGTAGAGATCGAAACTCTTCATCGGCAGGGCGCCAAGGTAATCGCCGAGGTTCTGGATCAAGGTGTTGAGCAGATGCTGAGTGGGCCCGGCGAACAACACGAACAGCAGCAGCGCACAGGCCAGCAGCATGTTGATGTCGGACATCACCCGCACGCCTTTATCCACGCCGGAAACAGCAACGATGATCGCTGCGCCCATCATCAGCGTGATCAGGCCGACCTGAATCCACTGGGTGTGAGCGATGCCGAATAAATAATCGAGACCGGAGTTGAGGTGCAGCACGCCAAAGCCCATGTCGGCACCCAGACCGAACACCGTGGCGATGATGCCGAAGCCATCGACGGCGTAACCGATCGGGCCGTTGATGCGTTTGCCGATCAGCGGGTACAGCGCCGAGCGCAGCGCCAGCGGCAGGTTGTGGCGGTAGGCGAAATAGGCCAGCGCCATGCCAACGAAGGCGAACACGCCCCAGCCGTGCAGGCCCCAGTGCAGAAACAGAATCTGCATCGCCTGACGCGCCGCATCCGCGGTACCCGCCTCGCCTTGCGGCGGCTGGATCATGTGGGTCAGCGGCTCGGACACGCAGAAGAAAAACAGCGTGATGCTGATCCCGGCGGCGAACAGCATGCCGGCCCACGACAGATAACTGAATTCGGGCTCGTCGTGGTCGGCACCGAGTTTTATCTTGCCGTAGCCGGACAAGGCAGTGACCACCACGAAGATCAGATACACCGTCATCGCGAGCATGTAATACCAGCCGACCGTGTTGGCTGCCCAGTTCTGCGCTTGCAGCAACCAGGCGCCGGCCTGCTCGGGCATGGCGATAACAACGAGACCAAACAGCAGAATGACCGTCGCGGCGAAGTAGAACACCGGCGGATTCATCCGCACCAGACCGCTGGCGGGGGTAGAAGATGCACTCATGAAACATGCACCTCAAGGGGTTGAAACATGGCTGAAATGATCGGACTCAGCAAAGGCAAGCCTCCTGTTGTGAGCGGGCAGCGAACCACCGGTTTAACTTGAATGAACGTTCAAGTTAAACATGGATAGGGTGGTAAGGACTAATCGCAGGGCTGGGCGGTAGTTTTCCTACAGCGGCCCGAGGAGGGGTATGACGCGGGTTTCGGGGGATTCGTTCACTGTTGAATGGGCTGTGAGCGATTATCTCGATTCGGCCTGACAACCATTCGCGAGCAGGCTCGCTCCCACATCAGAAATGCATTCCAATGTGGGAGCGAGCCTGCTCGCGAAGGGGTCAGCAGCCGCGAAGCAAATTCAGAGGCCTACTTCTGCGTCCCGTCATCATGCTGCAAATTGGCCTGCGTCAGATTCGCCCCCGCCGGCACGCTGCGGGTCAGCCAGACATTGCCACCGATGGTCGAGCCCTTGCCGATGGTGATCCGCCCGAGAATCGTCGCCCCGGCGTAAATGACCACATCGTCCTCAACGATCGGATGGCGCGGATGGCCCTTCTGCAACTGGCCGTCCTCATCCGCCGGAAAGCGCTTGGCCCCCAGCGTCACGGCCTGATAAATCCGCACCCGCTCGCCAATGATCGCCGTCTCGCCAATCACCACACCCGTGCCATGATCGATAAAGAAACTGCGACCGATCTGCGCGCCCGGATGGATATCGATACCGGTCGCCGAGTGGGCGATCTCCGCGCTGATCCGCGCCAGCAGCGGCAGACCCGCGCGGTACAAATGATGCGCCAGACGATGGTGAATCACCGCCAGGATTCCCGGATAGCACAGCAGCACTTCGTCGACACTGCGCGCGGCCGGGTCACCGTGATAGGCCGCCAGCACATCGGTGTCGAGCAGGATACGCAAGCCTGGCAAAGCCAGGGCGAAATCCTGAACGATCTGAATCGCGCGGGCTTCGACTTCGCTGTCGTCCTGCGCGCTGTGGCGCGCTACGTAACGCAGCTCCAGGCGGGTCTGCGTGAGCAAGGCATTCAGGGCGACGTCGAGGGTGTGGCCGACATAAAAGTCCTCACTTTCCTCACGCAGGTCCACCGGGCCCAGGCGCATCGGAAACAGCGCGCCGCACAGTGCTTCAAGAATCTCCGCCATCGCTGCGCGCGAAGGCAATTCGCGGCCACCCTGCTCGCCGGAAGCCCGGCCATTCTGTGCCCGCCATTGATCGCGCGCGCTATGTAACTGGCCGACGATGGTGTGCAATTGCCAATGACTGGATCGCTCGCTCACGGTAGAGACTCCTCACGGGCGGCCGGACTGTCTGGCCGCGTCAACGGCGCCCACTTTACGGCATGAGCGTGAGGGCAAATTAAGAACCGATAGTGCTGAACTAAGTCCAACGGGCTATAAGCGATTGGCGGTTGCCCCTGCAAATGCGCGTGCCTATAGTCCTTTCATCTTTCTCCGCCAGTACGGACCCATGATCAAGAATCAGCTGGAACGCTTTAACCGTCTCGACCTGCTCGGCCACCCTACGCCACTGGAAAAACTCGAGCGCCTCTCCGCCTGGCTCGGCCGCGAGGTGTACATCAAGCGTGATGACCTGACGCCGCTGGCCATGGGCGGAAACAAGCTGCGCAAGCTCGAATACCTCGCCGCCGATGCCCTCGTCCAAGGCGCCGACACGCTGATCACCGCAGGCGCGCTGCAATCGAACCACGTTCGCCAGACGGCTGCGCTGGCCGCCCGTCTCGGCCTCGGCTGTGTGGCGCTGCTGGAAAACCCCTTGGGCACTGAGGACAGCAATTACACCGGCAACGGCAATCGCCTGCTGCTGGATCTGTTCGATGCCAAGGTCGAATTAGTCGACAACCTCGATAACGCTGACGAACAACTGGCCGCCCTCGCCGTGCGCCTGCGCAGCAACGGCAAGAAACCCTATCTGGTGCCGATCGGCGGTTCCAATGCGCTGGGTGCGTTGGGCTACGTGCGCGCCGGGCTGGAACTGGCCGAGCAGATCAAGGACACCGGACTGGAGTTCGCCGCTGTCGTGCTGGCCTCGGGCAGCGCCGGCACGCATAGCGGTCTGGCCCTCGCACTGAGCGAAGCGCTGCCACAACTGCCAGTGATTGGCGTGACGGTGTCGCGCAGCGAAGAAGATCAGCGGCCGAAGGTCCAGAGCCTGGCCGAGCGCACCGCAGACCTGCTCGGCGTCGAGCTGCCGACCCGTTTCAAGGTCGAGTTGTGGGACGAATATTTCGGCCCGCGCTATGGCGAGCCGAACGCCGGCACCCTTGCAGCGGTGAAACTGCTGGCGGGTCAGGAAGGTCTGTTGCTTGACCCGGTCTATACCGGCAAGGCCATGGCGGGATTGCTCGATGGCCTCGGGCGCCAGCGCTTTGATGAGGGGCCGATCATTTTCCTTCATACGGGCGGTGCGCCGGCGCTGTTTGCCTACAAGGATTTTCTGTAACTGATCGTTCCCACGCTCCGCGTGGCAAGGCAGCCCGGGAGGCTCTGCGTCCCTTCCGGAGCTGCAACTCGGAGGGTCCTTTGAGGCATTCGCAGGCCGAGCGTGGAAGCTATCCATATACAGGAAAAGAATAAGCAGCCAAATATTGAGTATTTTCAAGTCTATAGCCGACATCCTATAGTCACGCCGCAGGCGAATTTCGGGCGAGACGCATAAGCTGCTTTGAGGCAGGATAGCGCTGTCGTCAAATTCCCGAATGTGCCTACATTCCTTAAGCGTCTTCCATAAGAAAACACAGGGGCTTGTCATGAATTTTTCCGTACTACGTCGCACTCTGCTGGTCGGCTCGCTGGGTCTTGCGCTGGGCGCCGGCCTGATCGGCCAGGCCGTGGCCGGTGAGCAACTGCAACAGATCAAGGACAAAGGCGTGCTCAACGTCGGCCTGGAAGGCACTTATCCACCGTTCAGTTTCGTCGACGAGAACGGCAAGCTGTCCGGCTTCGAAGTCGAACTCTCTGAAGCGCTGGCGCAAAAACTCGGCGTCAAAGCCAAGGTTCAGCCAACCAAGTGGGACGGCATCCTCGCCGCGCTGGAATCCAAGCGCCTGGACATCGTGGTCAACCAGGTGACCATCTCCGAGGAGCGCAAGAAGAAGTATGACTTCTCCAAACCGTATACCGTTTCCGGGATTCAGGCGCTGGTGCTGAAAAGCAAGGAAGCCGCGCTGAACATCAAGACCGCCGCTGACCTGTCCGGCAAGAAAGTCGGTGTCGGCCTGGGCACCAACTACGAACAATGGGTTCGCGCCAACGTTCCGGGTGCTGACGTACGCACCTACGATGATGATCCGACCAAGTTCGCTGACCTCAACAACGGCCGCACCGATGCGATACTGATCGACCGTCTGGCCGCACTGGAATACGCCAAGAAAGCCCCGAAAACCGTGGCTGCCGGTGAAGCCTTCTCGCGTCAGGAATCCGGGATTGCCCTGCGCAAAGGCGAGCCGGAGCTGCTGGCGGCGGTGAACAAGGCCCTCGACGAACTGCGCGCCGACGGCACGCTGAAAAAGCTGTCGGAGAAATACTTCAACGCTGACGTCACTCAATAATGGAAGAAGCTTTCCAACTCGCCCTGGATTCCGCGCCCTTCCTGCTCAAGGGCGCGTATTACACGGTAGTCCTCAGCCTCGGCGGCATGTTTTTCGGCCTGCTGCTGGGCTTCGGCCTGGCGCTGATGCGCCTGTCGCGCTTCAAATCGGTCAGCTGGCTGGCGCGCATCTACGTGTCGTTCTTTCGCGGCACGCCGTTGCTGGTGCAACTGTTCGTGATCTATTACGGCTTGCCGCAATTGGGCCTCGAACTTGATCCGCTGCCGGCAGCGCTGATCGGCTTCTCGCTAAACATGGCGGCCTACGCCTGTGAAATCCTCCGCGCCGCGATCGGTTCGATCGAACGTGGTCAGTGGGAAGCGGCTGCGAGCATCGGCATGACCCGCGCGCAGACCTTGCGCCGGGCCATCCTGCCGCAAGCGATGCGCACGGCGCTGCCGCCGCTGGGCAACAGCTTCATTTCGCTGGTCAAGGACACCGCGCTGGCCGCCACCATTCAGGTGCCGGAGCTGTTCCGCCAGGCGCAACTGATTACCGCCCGGACTTTCGAAGTCTTCACCATGTATCTTGCCGCCGCGCTGATCTACTGGATTCTGGCCACGGTGCTGTCGCACCTGCAGAACAAGTTGGAAGAGCGGGTCAATCGGCACGACCAGGAGTCCTGAGCCCATGATTGTCGTGGAAAAACTGACCAAGCAATTCAAGCAGCAGGTCGTGCTCAACGGCATCGACCTGGAGGTCAAGGAAGGCGAGGTCGTGGCGATCATCGGCCCCAGTGGTTCGGGGAAAACCACGTTCCTGCGATGCCTGAATTTTCTTGAACAACCCACCAGCGGCCGGATCAAGGTCGGCGATATCGAGATCGATACCAGCCGCCCGCTGAACCAGCAACAGAGCCTGGTGCGCAATCTGCGCCAGCACGTGGGTTTCGTGTTCCAGAACTTCAACCTGTTCCCCCATCGCACCGCACTGGAAAACGTCATCGAAGGTCCGATCGTAGTCAAGAAGATCCCGCGTGACGAGGCTGTCGCGCTGGGCAAAAAACTCTTGGCCAAGGTCGGACTCGCCGGCAAAGAGGACGCGTATCCGCGCCGTCTCTCCGGTGGTCAGCAGCAGCGCGTGGCGATTGCCCGGGCACTGGCGATGGAACCGGAAGTGATCCTGTTCGATGAGCCGACCTCGGCGCTCGACCCGGAACTGGTCGGCGAAGTGCTGGCGACCATTCGCGGCCTCGCTGAAGAGAAACGCACCATGGTCATCGTCACGCACGAGATGGGTTTTGCTCGCGACGTGGCCAACCGTGTGGTGTTTTTCGACAAGGGCGTGATTGTCGAACAAGGCGAAGCCAAGGCATTGTTTGCCAATCCGAAAGAACAGCGCACGCAACAGTTTCTCAGCAAATTTCTGAATCACGCCTGAGTTTCTGTTAATTGCATTTCGGCAACTTCCAGGGATGGAAGCGGCCTATCCAGACGTATATAAATCCATATTAAACCACCTGTAAGCGACGCATTTGCATACATTGCGCAACACTTGAGTTGCGCCTGTAACTCGACCCCTCCGGTTTGATCATCCACCCCTAAACCCAAGCGTAAACGGACAAAAAGCCGCAAAGCTCGTGGCCCGATTCGCCCCGCCGCATAGGCATTCGGCGTCCGTACCGTAAGAACTTTCTGATTAAATTGTAATTCGCGGATTAACTAATCTCGTCTATTGACACTCCTCTCGGCACCCTCTTATCTAGTCGACAACCGGCACCATCCAGTTCAATCACGCCGTCTTCAAGTTGAATAAAAGTTCGACGCTTTATTGCCGGTTTATTCACGCCTTTTGTTCTTTCAGAAACGGACTTCGCTGCAAGGCTTCAAGGAGAGAAATCGATGACCCGCACTTCGCATACCCCCGAACTGGCAGCGCCGAGCCTGGCGCCCGCGCAGAAAACCGGCATCAATCTGGCCGCCGCCGCTCATCTGTTGATCGAGGTAGCGCCCTACCCCGACATGGACAGCGGCGACCTTATCGAATTGTTCTGGAACAAGTGTTACGTCGCCTCCAGAGTTCTGACCGCCGAAGATGTCGGCATGGCGGTCAGCCTGCGTGTACCGGAGAGCTTCATCGACAACGGCACTGCGCGCATTCATTACCGGGTAATGCAGGTCGGCCAGGGCCCGGCGTTCTCGGCGGCGACACGAGTGCTGGTCAAACTCGATTGCCCCGGCGGCCAGCCATCGGCCCTGAGCGCAGACGAAAACCAGCAACTGGCCCCGGTGACGATCCCCGAGGCCATCCGCCGCCAGGGCGTCAACCCGAACCAGATCAAACGCGGCGTGCCGCTGAGCATCGAGCCGTACCTGAACATGGCTGAAGATGACGCCATTACCTTGCGCTGGGGTGATGTGCGGATGGACCTGGCACCGATCACCGCAGCCGACATCGGCTTGCCAATCCAGGTCTGGGTACCGCCGGCGGTGATTGTCGAAGCGGGCGAGGATCTGCGCCTGGACGTGACCTATTGCATCCTCGATCGGGTCGGCAACAACTCCCGCTGGGCACCGCCGCGCACCTTGAAAATCGGCTGCGTCAATCCTTACCTGAAAGTCCCGTTGAGGCACGAACTCAAAGCGGCCGAAGCGCGCGAGCATTGATCTTCCCGAGAGGCGACGGGGGTGCGCCCCCTCCTTCTATACATATTCCTAAAAGTTAGTTTATTTAATATTTATACACGCTTAGGGTATATACACCGGACCACCGGACATTCCTTCGTTCGCCGCACCTTGCGGCGTTTTCAATGAGATGTGAGGTAGGTCGTATGGTCCGGAAGTCAATCACCCCAGTGCAGATCGCCAGGGCATTGCGTGCAGCCAGGGAGTGGCAATGATGTCCAGTCTGGCCGATGCAAACGTCCAGTCGGATCTGGACATCGCCCCGCTGTTGTTGCCCGCGCAGGTCTTGCGCAACGATGCCCAGGCCATCAAGGCTGCCCAGGAGCTGGCGCAGGTCGCCCGCGTTCAGGCGGCGAAACGCGATCGTCAGCGCAAGTTGCCGTGGTCGGAAATCGAACAGTTCACCCGCAGCGGCCTGGGTAGCATAGCGATCCCGCGCGAATACGGTGGCCCGCAGGTTTCGTTCGTGACGCTGGCGGAAGTCTTCGCGATCATTTCCGCCGCCGACCCGGCGTTGGGGCAAATCCCGCAGAACCAGTTCGGCATCATCCACCTGATCCTTGGCTGCGCCAGCGAAGCGCAGAAACAGCAGTTGTTCGACAGTGTTCTGCAAGGCTGGCGCATCGGCAACGCCGGCCCGGAACGCGGCAGCAAAAACACCCTGGAACTGAAAGCGCGGATCAGCGTCGATGGCGACGATTACGTGATCAACGGCCAGAAGTTCTATTCCACCGGCGCACTGTTTGCGCACTGGGTGGCGGTGAAAGCGCTGAACGATGAAGGCAAACAGGTGCTGGCGTTCGTCCGGCGCGGCACGCCGGGTTTGCGCATCGTCGACGACTGGTCGGGCTTCGGTCAGCGCACCACCGCCAGCGGCACGATTGTGCTGAACAACGTGCGCGTCGAGTCGAGCCTGGTCATCGACAACTGGAAGATCAACGAAACGCCGAACACCCAGGGCGCCGTGTCGCAATTGATTCAAGCGGCCATCGACGCCGGCATCGCTCGTGGAGCGATCGACGATGCCATCGAATTCGTCAAAACCCGCGCACGGCCATGGATCGACGCCAAGGTTGATCGGGCCAGCGATGATCTCTACGTGATCGCCGATATCGGCAGATTGAAAATCGAACTGCATGCCGCCGAAGCGCTGCTGCGCAAGGCAGGCCAAGTGCTCGATCAAGTGCATGCCGCACCGATCACGGCGGCCTCCGCCGCGCGTGCGTCGATCGCCGTGGCCGAAGCGAAAGTGCTGACCACCGAAATTTCCTTGCTCGCCAGCGAAAAGCTTTTCGAACTGGCTGGCAGCCGCGCAACCCTCGCCGAATTCAACCTCGACCGCCACTGGCGCAATGCCCGGGTGCACACCCTGCACGATCCGGTGCGCTGGAAATATCACGCGGTTGGCGCGTATCGCCTCAACGGCACTTTACCGGCTCGCCATTCCTGGATCTGACCGCACACTTTCTCAAGAGCCTTGGAGAAACCCATGACTTCTTCTCAACACGTCGCGGTCATCACCAGCGATGAGCAAGCCCTGATTATCGCCAGCGACCTGGCCGAAGATTTCCAACGCGACAGCGCCCTGCGTGACCGCGAACTCCGCCTGCCATTGGCAGAACTGGAAGTGTTTTCCCGCTCCGGCCTGTGGGGTATCAGCGTACCGAAAGAATATGGCGGTGCGGGCGTGTCCAATGTCACCCTGGCCAAAGTCATCGCTTTGATCGCGCAGGCTGACGGCTCGCTGGGGCAGATTCCACAGAATCATTTCTACGCACTGGAAGTGCTGCGCGTGAATGGCAGTGACGAACAGAAACAACGCCTGTACGCCGAGGTCCTTGCCGGCCAGCGCTTCGGCAATGCGCTGGCAGAACTGGGCACCAAAACCGCTCACGACCGCGTCACCAGTCTCAAACGCGACGGCGAAGGCTACCGCATCAACGGGCGCAAGTTCTACGCGACCGGGGCGATTTACGCGCAGCGCATTCCGACCTCCGTGGTCGATGAAAACGGCGTGCAGCAACTGGCCTTCGTTCCACGTCACAGTAAAGGCCTGAGCATCATCGATGACTGGAGCGGCTTCGGCCAGCGCACCACCGGCAGCGGTTCGGTCGTGTTCGAAGACGTTTACGTTGCCGCTGAAGACGTGCTGCCATTTCAGAGTGCGTTTGAAAGACCGACCACGGTCGGCCCGCTGGCGCAAATTCTTCACGCGGCCATCGATACCGGTATCGCCCGCGCCGCTTATGAGGACGCCTTGCATTTCGTGCGCAGCAAGACGCGGCCGTGGATCGACTCCGGCAGCGACAAGGCCACCGAGGACCCGCTGACCCTGAAGAGCTTCGGCCACCTGAGCATCCGCCTGAGCGCCACCGAAGCTTTGCTCGAACGCGCCGGCGAATTCCTTGATGCCGCACAGGCTGACACCAACGCCGAAACCGTAGCAGCGGCCTCGATCGCCGTCGCCGAAGCACGCGCGATCAGCACGCAAATCTCCCTGGCGGCGGGCAGCACCTTGTTCGAACTGGCCGGCAGCCAGGCCACCCTCGCCGAGCACGGCCTCGACCGCCACTGGCGCAACGCCCGCGTGCACACGCTGCATGACCCGGTGCGCTGGAAATATCACGCCGTTGGCAATTACTACCTCAACGACGAAAAGCCTCCGCTGCGAGGGACGATCTGATGAGCGCGGCGAAAAAGAAGATCCTGCTCAACGCCTTCAACATGAACTGCATCGGCCATATCAATCACGGTTTGTGGACGCATCCGCGCGATAACTCGACCCGTTACAACACGATCGAATACTGGACCGAATTGGCGCAGTTGCTTGAGCGCGGCTTGTTCGACGGTCTGTTCATCGCCGATATCGTCGGTGTGTATGACGTCTACCAGAACTCGCTCGACGTGACGCTGAAAGAGTCGATCCAGTTGCCGGTCAACGACCCGTTGCTGCTGGTCTCAGCGATGGCTGCGGTGACCAAAAACCTCGGCTTCGGCCTCACCGCCAATCTCACCTACGAAGCGCCGTATCTGTTCGCCCGGCGTCTGTCGACGCTTGATCATCTGAGCCGTGGCCGGGTGGGCTGGAACATCGTCACCGGCTATCTGGACAGCGCCGCCAAAGCCATGGGCCTCGGCGCGCAGGTCGAACATGACCGCCGTTACGATCAGGCCGACGAGTACTTGCAGGTGCTCTACAAACTCTGGGAGGGCAGCTGGGAAACCGACGCGGTGCTCAACGACCGCGAGCAGCGCATCTACGCGCAGCCGGACAAAGTCCATAAGGTCGAGCACAAGGGCGAGTTCTACCAGGTCGAGGGTTATCACCTGTGCGAACCGTCGCCGCAGCGTACCCCGGTGCTGTTTCAGGCCGGCAGTTCCGAGCGCGGCTTGCAGTTCGCGGGGCGCCACGCCGAGTGCGTATTCATCAGCGGCCAGAACAAGCCATCGACCAAGGCGCAAGTGGACAAAGTCCGCGCCAGTGCCGTTGCGGCGGGGCGCAACCTCGAAGACATCAAGGTGTTCATGGGCCTCAACGTGATTGTCGGCGCCAGCGAAGAAGCCGCCTGGGCCAAGCATGCCGAGTACCTCGGCTACGCCAGCGCCGAGGCCGGCGTCGCGCATTTTTCCGCCTCAACCGGCATCGATTTTTCCCGGTATGCAATCGACGAACCGATCCAGTACGTGAAAAGCAACGCGATTCAGTCTGCCACCAAGACTCTGCAGAACAATGACTGGACCCGGCGCAAATTGCTCGACCAGCACGCCCTCGGTGGCCGCTACATCACCGTGGTCGGCTCGCCTGAACAAGTGGCCGATGAGCTGGAGTCGTGGATCGCCGAAACCGGGCTGGATGGCTTCAACCTGACCCGCATCGTCACGCCGGAAAGCTATGTGGATTTCATCGATCTGGTGATTCCCGAACTCCAGCGGCGCGGCTCGTACAAGACCGCGTATGACGGCGGCACCTTGCGCGAGAAGCTGTTTCACGAAGCGGCGCAGCTCCCCGAGCAACACAGCGGATCTTCGTACCGCCACTGATCCCTCGCACTGATCGTTCCCACGCTCTGCGTGGGAATGCAGCCGGGGACGCTCCGCGTCCCAACAGCGGACGCAGAGCGTCCATTGAGGCACTCCCACGCGGAGCATGGGAACGATCAAAGATAACTTACTGACTGGATAACTCATCATGACCAAGAAACTGCTCTCCCTCCCGGTCAAAGCACTGGCCCTGGCCCTCGGCCTGTTCAGCTCGGCAGTATTTGCCGCCGACGCGCCGTTGAAAATCGGCACTACCGCCGCCTTCGCTATTCCGCTGGAAGCGGCCGTCGAAGAGGCCTCGAAACAAGGCCTGAAAGTCGAGCTGGTGGAGTTCACCGACTGGATCGCACCGAACGTCAGCCTCGCTGCCGGCGATATCGACGTGAATTATTTCCAGCACATTCCGTTTCTGGAAAACGCCAAAGCCGCCTCGGGTTTTGATCTGGTGCCGTTCGCGCCGGGGATCATCAACAACGTCGGTCTGTACTCGAAAAAATACCAAAGCTTCGACGAGTTACCGGAAGGCGCCAGCGTTGCCATCGCCAACGATCCGATCAACAGCGGTCGCGGTCTGCAACTGCTGGCCAAGGCCGGTTTGATCACGCTCAAACCGGGCGTCGGCTACAAGGCCACCGAGGATGACATCGTCGCCAATCCGAAGAAGATCAAGATTCTCCAGGTCGAAGCCGTGCAACTGGTGCGCGCCTACGATGACGCCGATCTGGTCCAGGGTTACCCGGCCTATATTCGTCTGGCGAAGACCTTCGATGCCGGTTCGGCGCTGCTGTTCGACGGCCTCGATCACAAGGAATACGTGATTCAGTTCGTCATTCAACCGAAAAGCAAAACTGATCCGCGCCTGATCAAATTCGTCGACATCTACCAGCATTCGCCGGCCGTTCGCGCAGCGTTGGACAAGGCTCACGGCAAGCTCTATCAAGCCGGTTGGGAAAGCTGAGCATGACCGCCGCGATCCAACGGCGACTGGAGACTCCAGAGCCACACACTGCGCAAAAAACCGAGCTGCATCCCGAGCTGAATCGTGCCCACGTACGCTTCATCGGGCTGGGCAAAACCTACAACGGCCGGCAAGGTCCGGTCGCGGCTTTGCAGGGCATCGATCTGGCCATTCAGCGTGGTGACGTGTTCGGCATCATCGGCCGCAGCGGCGCCGGAAAGTCATCGTTGATCCGCACGATCAATCGCCTTGAGCAGCCGACCTCGGGGCGCGTACTGATCGATCAGGTCGACATCGGCGAATTCGACGAAGACCGCCTCGTCGCGTTGCGCCGGCGCATCGGCATGATCTTCCAGCACTTCAATCTGATGTCGGCCAAGACCGTTTGGCAGAACGTCGAACTGCCCTTGAAAGTCGCGGGTGTACCGAAGGAACAGCGCGAGAAAAAGGTCCACGAACTGCTCGAGCTGGTCGGCCTGCAAAGCAAGCACAAAGCGTATCCGGCACAACTTTCCGGTGGACAGAAACAACGCGTCGGCATCGCCCGTGCGCTGGTACATGACCCGGACATTCTGCTGTGCGACGAGGCTACCTCGGCGCTCGATCCGGAGACCACGCAATCGATCCTCGCCCTGCTGCGCGAGATCAATAAGCGTCTGGGTCTGACCATTGTGCTGATCACTCATGAGATGGCGGTGATTCGCGAGATCTGCGACCGCGTCGTCGTGCTTGAGCACGGCCGTATCGTCGAGCAAGGGCCGGTCTGGCAGGTATTCGGCAATCCGCAGCACGAGGTCAGCCAGACCCTGCTTGCGCCGCTGCAACACGCCTTGCCGGAAGAATTGCAGAGCCGTTTGCTGGCGCGATCGATTTCCGCCCACGACGCTGTAGTACTGCGCTTGCAGTTCACCGGCAGTACCGCTGATGAGCCGGATCTGGCCGCGTTGTTTGCGGCGCTGGGTGGCCGAGTGAAGCTGCTTCAGGGCGGGGTCGAACGGATTCAGGGCCATGCGCTGGGGCAGTTACTGCTGGCCATCAGCGGCTCGGCATTCAGCGCCGAGCAATTGCGCGAACGCGCCGGGCAATGGGCGCAACGGGTGGAGGTATTGGGCTATGTGGTTTGATCGCTTGCTGCAGGGCTTTATCGACACCTTCCTGATGGTTGGCGTGTCCTCGCTGATCGCGCTGCTGATGGGCATTCCCATGGCGGTCATTCTGGTCACCAGCGACAAGGGCGGGATTTACGAAGCGCCGCTGTTGAATCGTGCGCTAGGCGCCTTCGTCAATCTGTTCCGCTCGATCCCGTTTCTGATTCTGATGGTCGCGCTGATTCCGTTCACCCGCATGATCGTCGGCACCACCTACGGTGTCTGGGCCGCTGTAGTGCCGCTGACCATCGCCGCAACACCGTTCTTTGCGCGTATTGCCGAGGTCAGTCTGCGCGAGGTCGATCATGGCCTGATTGAAGCCGCGCAGGCCATGGGTTGCCGCCGCTGGCACATCGTCTGGCATGTGCTACTGCCCGAGGCGCTACCGGGGATTGTCGGGGGGTTCACCATCACTCTGGTGACCATGATCAACTCGTCGGCCATGGCTGGGGCGATTGGTGCTGGTGGCCTGGGGGATATTGCTTATCGCTACGGCTATCAGCGCTTTGACAGCCAGATCATGTTGACGGTGATTGTCTTGCTGGTGGCGTTGGTGGCGGTGATTCAGTTGGGTGGAGACAGGCTGGCGCGCGGACTGAATAAGCGCTAAGGTCGATAGCGGCAGGTGGCCATCAACCAGATCCATGTGATCGCACGTATTTGGGCAATGCCCTTCGTAAAAACCAGACCCTTCCTACGCGAAATTTATCGTTTCGCCAGCCCGAAGCACGCGGGTTTGCAGGACGCTTCCTAGAATGATTTGCCCGCTTGTACCCGAAATATCCTGTAGCTAATCTCCGCTCGTCACTGCTTGGCGGTGACCGGATTCAGTTGTCCGGATTCGCTGGGCGTGCGGTCAGGCCTGACCTGGGCAGAGCTTCAAGCTGCCCGATGCTGGCTGTGCGCAGGGCACTTTCGGGTGCGCCGATAACCGGCGGCCGACGACTGATCTGCGTGCAGCCGCCGTCCTGCTCGTTTAGTCGCGAAATGGTTGGCTCCCCACTTGAAGTCAGGAGTTTACCCATGGAAAAAAATCTTGCCGATCCGCCACTCAGCCTCACCTCCAGCAAGCGGTTCACCGAGGATTTGCTCAAGGATCGCTCTGCACTGTGCCGTGCCGTCGACTCGCATCTGGCCGGTAAACAGGTCACGTTGGCGGGACAGAAACGCGTCTACAGCATCAGTGAGGACGTGACGCTGGAGGATGCCCAGTTGTATGTCGCCGATCTGCTGCGCTGCGCTTCGGTGACCGTCCATCAATGCGGCGATCAGCTCGGGGGCGCGGATCGAGCCATGGTGTTCTCGGTCTGGCATCTGCTGGAGATGGCCAAGGCGATGATGGATCGCTCAATCGATTGTCTGGGGGCGAAGCAGCCCTGAAACCCGGGGCACCCGTCGCCGCCTGCGCTGGTGCCAGCGCAGGCGGCGTTTTTTTGCCGGCGAAAAAGCTTATAGTCCGCTCTCTTCCTCCGCCAAAAACAGCACCGATGATGAAGCAGACGCCCAGCGACCTCGAACAAATCACTGCAACCACGCTAGGCCATTACAACTCGGTGGCCGAGGACTTCCGCGAAGGCACCCGCGACCACGATGTCAGTCAGAACATCGATGCATTGCTGCGGCATATTCAAGGCCAAGCGCCGTTTACCCTTCTGGATTTCGGCTGCGGGCCCGGGCGGGATTTGCAGACGTTTACGCGCATGGGTCACGTCGCTGTCGGGCTTGACGGTTCCGAAGAATTCGCGCGAATGGCCCGCGAGGACAGCGGCTGCGAAGTGTTGCAGCAGGACTTCCTCAAGCTGGATCTGCCGGCGGAGCGCTTCGACGGGATCTTCGCCAACGCGGTGTTGTTTCATGTGCCGTTGCAGGAATTACCGCGGGTGCTCAAGCAATTGCACGGTGCGTTGAAACCGGGTGGGGTGTTGTTCAGCTCCAATCCGCGAGGGGATAACCGGGAGGGCTGGAACGGGCCGCGCTATGGCTCGTATCACGATCTTGAGGCCTGGCAAGGCTTGCTGACGGCGGCGGGGTTTGTCGAGCTGGAGCATTACTACCGGCCGGCGGGGCTGCCGCGCGAGCAGCAGCCTTGGTTGGCGAGTGTCTGGCGCAAGTGTTGAGCCAGGAAGAACCCCTCACCCCAGCTCTCTCCCATTGTATGTACCGGACACATGGTAGACAGGTGTTCGGAGACATGGTGGACACTTTGATCGTTCCCACGCTCCGCGTGGGAATGCAGCCAATGGTGCTCTGCGCCACAGGGACGCGGAGCGTCCCGGGATTCATTCCCACGCAGAGCGTGGGAACGATCAAGACGCCACCGTCAGCCTGATGGCGATGAGCGAAGGGGCCGCTTTCACTCTGTTTCTTTTTGCGGCTCGCGAATCTTGTACCAGGCCACATACAGCGCCGGCAGAAACAGCAAAGTCAGCAACGTCGCCACCACGATCCCGCCGATCATCGCGTAGGCCATCGGCCCCCAGAACACTTCACGAGCGATCGGGATCATGCCCATGCTCGCCGCGGCGGCGGTCAGCAGAATCGGCCGACGCCGGTGTTCGGTCGCTTCCACTACCGCATCCCATGGCGCGTAGCCCTTCTGCTCGAACTCATCGATCTGCGTCACCAGAATCACCGAGTTGCGGATGATGATGCCGATCAACGCGAGAATCCCCAGAATTGCCACAAAGCCCATCGGCGTGCCGGTCGGCACCAGCGCCAGCACCACGCCGATCAGCCCCAGCGGCGCGACGCTGGCCACCAGGAACATCTTCTGCACGCTGTGCAACTGAATCATCAGGAACGTTGCCATGAGAAACAGCATCAATGGCAAGACTTTGGCGATCGGTCCCTGGGCCTTGCCGCTTTCCTCGACGGTGCCGCCAGTGGCGACCTTGTAGCCGACCGGCAGTTTCGACGCGAACGCGTCAATCGAGGGCTTGAGCAATTTCACCAGATCGGTTGGCTGGATCTCGTCGCGCACCGAAGCCTTGATGGTGATCGTCGGCAAACGGTCGCGACGCCACACCAGCGGCTGCTCCAGTTCATAGCGCACGGTGGCGAACGCCAGTAGCGGAATCGAGGTGCCGCTCGGCGTGACGATCTGCAGGTTCTGCAGGGTTTCCGGCGTGCCGCGCTCGGAATCCACCGCGCGACCGACCACGTTGATCAGGTAGATATCATCATCGACCTGGGTCAATGGCGAGCCGCTGACGATGCTGTTCATCAGGTTCGCCACGTCTTCCGACGACAACCCGAGCTGGCGTGCCTTGTCCTGAGCGATGTCGATGCGCAGGACTTTGCCCGGCTCGTTCCAGTCGTAGATGATCTCGCCGATGTGCGGGTTCTTGTCCAGTTCGGTGGCCAGGTCGATGGCATGTTTGCGCACCTGATCGACGTCCTTGCCGCTGACCCGGTACTGAATCGGCCGCCCGACCGGCGGGCCCATTTCCAGCGCCTGGACGTAGCTGCCGATGCCGACGAAGTCCTTGTGCAAGCGCTCGCGCAGGCGCTGGCTCAGCGCTTCACGGGCCTCGAAATCCTTGCTGACGATGACCAGTTGCGCGTAGTACGGGTTTTGCAATTGCTGATCGAGGGGCAGGTAGAAACGGATCGCGCCCTGACCGATATAAGTGCTCCAGCGCACGATGTCAGGATCGCCCTTGAGCGTGGCTTCGAGCTTGTCCACCGCTTTGCGGGTTTCATCGATCGAGGCGTTTTGCGGCAGGTTCAGGTCGACAAGAATTTCCGGACGGTCCGACGCGGGGAAAAACTGGTTCTGCACGAAGCGCATGCAGAACACCGCCAGCACGAACAGCAGTACGGTGACGCCGATCGCCCACCAGCGGTTGCGCATGGCCCATAACAGGCCGCCGTTGAAGGCGCGACCAATGCGACCCGGTTCGGCGTCATGCGCCTTCACCTTGTCGCTGAGAATATGCACACCGATGACCGGGGCGAAGAACACCGCCACCACCCACGAGACGATCATCGCCACGGCAATCACCGCAAACAGCGTGAACGTATATTCACCGGCGGAGCTGGCGTTGAGGCCGATCGGCACGAACCCGGCGACCGTCACCAGCGTACCGGTGAGCATCGGGAATGCCGTCGAGGTGTAGGCGAACGTCGCCGCCTGCTCCTTGCTCTCGCCCATTTCCAGACGCGTGACCATCATTTCCACGGTGATCATCGCATCGTCCACCAGCAGGCCGAGGGCGATGATCAGCGCGCCAAGGGAAATCCGCTGCATGGTGATGCCGCTGTATTCCATGAACACGAATACCATCGCCAGCACCAGCGGAATCGAGCACGCCACCACCAGACCGGCGCGCACGCCGAGGCTGATGAAGCTCACCACCAGCACGATGATCACCGCCTCGAACAAGGCGCTGGTGAAGCCGCCGACGGCTTCTTCCACCACCACGGCCTGATCGGACACCGTGTGCACGCCGACGCCCACCGGCAAATCTGCGGTGAGCTGGTCGATGCGCTCGTGCAGCGCTTTACCGAACTCCTGAACGTTGCCGCCCTTCTGCATCGCAATCGCCAGACCGATGGCCGGTTTGCCGTCGAAGCGAAATTCAGGCGTGGCCGGGTCGACGTAGCCGCGACGGATGTCGGCGATATCCGCCAGACGATAGAAGCGATCGTTGAGTTTGAGATTGACCTCGGCCAGATCCTTCTCCGAGGCGAACTGCCCCGACGTGCGCACGGAAATCCGCTCGGGCCCGGCCTCGATCACCCCGGCCGGCGTTACCGCGTTCTGCGACTGCAGGCTTTGCACCACCTGACGCTGATCGATGCCCAGCGCGGCGAGTTTGCGCGTAGAGAAGTTCAGGTAAATCGTTTCGTCCTGCTGGCCGACCATTTCGACCTTGCCCAGCCCCGGCACGCTGCGAATCTCGGCGCGGGCCTGCTCCACATAGTCGCGCAACTGGCGCATGGTCAGGCCATCGGCAGTAAACGCATAGACCGAGCCGAACACATCGCCGAACTCGTCGTTGAAACCGGGCCCTTGGATCCCTTGGGGAAACTGTCCGCGAATGTCATCGATCTTCTTGCGCACCTGGTACCAGATTTGCGGAATGTCTTCGGCACTGGTGGTGTCGCGCAGATACACGTACACCGTCGATTCGCCGGGACGTGTGTAGCTTTTCACGTAATCGAGCGAGTCGAGTTCTTCGAGTTTTTTCTCGATGCGGTCGGTGACCTGCTTGAGGGTTTCCTCCTGGGTCGCGCCGGGCCATTTGGTCTGGATGACCATGGTCTTGATGGTGAACGACGGGTCTTCTTCACGGCCCAGATTGAAATAGGAGAACACCCCCATGAGCAATCCGACGAACATCAGATACCAGACGAATGACTGATGCTTGAGGGCCCATTCGGAGAGGTTGAAAGAGCCTTTCATTGACTGTCCTCGTCAAGTTTTACCGATTGTCCGGGTTTGAGGCTGTTGACGCCGGCGCTGACCACGCGCTCGCCGTTTTTCACGCCGCCTGCCAGCACCACGCTGCTGTCGGTGCGGCTGATCACCGTGACGTCGCGGGGGCTGACGGTTTTGCTTTGCGTGTCGATCACCCAGATCCGCGGTTTGCCTTCGACCTCCTGCAACGCGGTGGCGGGCAATTCGATGCGCGGTTTGATCGCCGAACTGAGGGTCACGCTGATCGCCGTGCCGAGGCGAAAACCGTCCGGGGTGTCGGTCAGGGTCAAACGTGCCCGGCGGGTGCGCGTGGCGCTCTGCGCCTGCGGTTCGATTTCGCGGATGATCGCCGTGGTGTTGATGCTCGGGTCGAGTTGCGCGGCCACCGAAAACACTACGTCCTGCGGAATCTGATCGACCAGGGTATCGGGCAGATCGATCACCGCTTCCTTGATGTCCGGCTGGGCTAGCGTCACGACTTGCTGGCCGGCGGTCACCACCTGCCCGGCTTCGGCGTTCCACGCGGTGACTACCGCTTTGTGATCGGCGCGCAGTTCGGTGTAGCCGAGTTGATCCCGGCTCTGGTTGACCGCCGCGCGCGCCTGGTCCAGCGAGGCCTGGGTGGTTTTCAGATCAGTTGTGGCAACGTCCAGTTGCGCCTGCGCGCCGACGCCGCGATCGAACAGCGCCTGCTGTCGGCGCGCGTTGGCCTGCGCATTGATCAATTGCGCCTGGACCCTGGCCAGATCACCTTCGGCCGAGCGCAGCTGGTTTTGCTGGTCGGACGGGTCGAGGGTGGCGAGCAGCGTGCCCTTCTGCACTTCGGCGCCGACATCGACATTACGACTGGCAATGCGCCCGCCAACGCGGAAGCCGGTGTTGCTCTCGTAACGCGCCTGAATGCTGCCGGCGAAACGCCCGAGGTTTTCTTCACTCAACGCTTCGACCTTGACCGACAACACCGGGCGCACCGGTTCCGGCGGCGTTTCCTTTTCCGAGCAGGCGCCCAGCAGCAGCGCAAGGGATAACAGTCCGAGACGCTTCATGGCTGCGCTCCCGGTTGCAGGTCTTTGTAGGTGTTTTCGGCGATCTCGACTTTCATCCCGGGGTGCAACAGTTGCCCGCCGGCGACAATGACTTTCTCGCCGCCCTTCAAGCCCTCGCTGATGATCACCTTACCGGTCAGATAGCGCCCGACCGTGACCGTGTGCAGTTGCGCCTCGCCCTTGTCATCGACCATCCATACCGCCGGTTCGCTGATGTTTTTCGTCAACGCCGACCATGGCAGCTCTACCGCCGACTTGCCCGAACCTTTCGCCGTGGCGCTGACCACCGAACCAAGTTGCATGCCCGGCGGCAGCTTGTCGAGGCTGACCTTGACTTGCACGGTGCCGGATTGCGCCGACACCGCCGGGGTTATTTCACGCACGGTGCCGGTGGTTTTGATCTCGGGGTTATCGAGCAGGCTGACCACAATCGAATTGTCCGCCGGGCGCTCGGCCAGCAGCGATTCATACACGTTGAACACCGCATCACGGTCGCCGTCACGGGCCAGACTGAAAATCGGTGCGGTGGCCTGCACCACTTGCCCGACTTCAGCCTGACGCTCGGTGATCACCCCCGGCGCATCGGCGATCAGCGCGGTGTAGCTGAGTTGATCTTTGGCGTTGGCCAGTTGCGCCTGCGCGGCGCTCAGGGCGCTCTGGCTGCTGCGCAACGCCGCCTGAGCGGAATCGTATTCGCTCTGGCTGGTGTAGCCTTTGGGCAGCAGTTTTTGCTGGCGGACGAAAGCTGCAGCGGCCTGTTTCACGCGAGCCTGTTCGGCGAGGACCTGAGCCTGGGCCGAATCGACGTTGGTCTGCAGATCTTTGGGGTCAAGCTTGGCCAGCACCTGTTTGGCAGTGACGCGGTCACCGACGTCGACCATGCGCTGGATGATCTTGCCGCCCACGCGAAATGACAATTGCGTCTGCACGCGCGCCTGCACGTCACCGGTGAGGGTGACCGCTGCCGCGTAGTTCTGGGGTTTGACCTCTTGCACAAAGACCCGTGGCAAGTATTCCTGAGCGGGTTTCTTGTCGCCGCAAGCGGTGAGCAAGACCATGGCGCTCAACGCCATCAGCACTTTCAATCCGGGACCCGCCATGCACACTCCTTGGCCTTTAATGCTGCTGTCGAGACGATACGACTTCAGAGCTTAGAACAGGGTTCCGCGGTTGCGGGCGCCCAGCACAGATTTATCTCATTGCGGGTATGCTGCAAACGTTTTGCAGTCACCGGAGAAGGATTTCATGCTCAACACCCTGGCGGTGGCGAACTACCGCTCGATCAACAAACTGGTGATTCCGCTCGGGCGCCTGAACCTGATCACCGGGCCCAACGGCAGTGGCAAATCCAACCTCTACCGCGCGTTGCGCCTGCTGGCGGAAACCGCGCAGGGCGGCGTGGTCAACGCGCTGGCACGCGAGGGCGGGCTGGACTCGACCTTCTGGGCCGGGCCGGAAACCATCAGCCGGCGCATGCGCAACGGTGAGGTGGCGATCGAACCGACGGTGCGTCAGGGCGTGAGGCGATTGCGCCTGGGCTTTGCCGGGGAGGACTTCAGTTATTCGATCGCCCTCGGTTTGCCCGAACCGAGCCGCTCGTATTTCGCCCTCGACCCGGAAATCAAACGCGAATGCATCTGGGCCGGCCCGCTGTATCGCCCGGCGAGCCTGCTGGTGGATCGCAACGGCCCGATGATTCGTGCGCGCGAAGGTCGTGGCTGGGATGTTCTGGCGCAGCACACGCCGAATTTCGACAGCCTGTTCGATCAGATCGGCAGCCTGCGCGGTTCGCCAGAGGTGTTCCAGATGCGCGAATTCATCCGCCGCTGGCGCTTTTACGACCACTTTCGCAGCGATGCCGAGGCGCCGGTGCGCCAGCCGCAACTGGGCACGCGCACGCCGGTGCTGCACCACGACGGGCGCGACCTGGCGGCAGCCTTGCAGACCATCATCGAAATCGGCGACCCCGAAGCCTTGCGCGCAGCGATCAGCGATGCCTTTCCCGGTGCGCGGCTGAACATCGCACCGCTGGCCGGTGGACGCTTCGCCATCGAGTTTTTTCAGGAAGGCTTGCTGCGGCCGTTGTCGGCGGCGGAGCTATCGGACGGGACTTTGCGTTATCTGCTGCTGGTCGCGGCGCTGCTGACGCCGCGACCGCCGTCATTGATGGTGCTGAACGAGCCGGAAACCAGTCTGCACCCGGACCTGTTGCCGGCGCTGGCACGGCTGATCATTCGCGCCTCGGAGCAGTGTCAGGTGTGGGTGGTGTCGCATGCGCGGCGGCTGATTTCAGCGTTGCAGGAAGATTCTGAGTGCAACTGCATCGTGCTGGAGAAGACGCTGGGGCAGACCGGGATGGTTGGGCAGCGGGTGCTGGACGAGCCGGCGTGGAACTGGCCGGATTGAGCGGTGCCAGCGAAAAGCCCCTCATCGGAACGCCGCCCGCCTAACCCTCTCCCGGAGGGAGAGGGAACTTACCGGGCTGTTCTTACGAATTACGTCGACCTGAAAATCTCGGGTCGAACTCAGGTTTGAAAAGCACAAAATCGGCTCCCTCTCCCTGGGGAGAGGGCTGGGGTGAGGGGCAAGCCCCACCGCCGATCCCACAGGCAATCACCCCTGCCACTTGCCCCCCTCGACAATCACACTCTCAGGCCGGGTGTCATCGCTCAGCTCCTTGCGCACATACTGGTCATACAGCTTGAGCAAGTATTTCTCCTCGCCCAGTTTCGCCAGCTCGCTGTTGATCCAATCGCGCAATTCGAGATTGCCCTTCTTCACCGCCGGGGCAATAGGCGCTTCAGCTCCGAGTTTTTCCTCAAGCACGCGATAGCCCGGATTCTGCTTCGCCCAGCTGAACAGCACCAGATTGTCCTGCGCATAGGCATCACCGCGACCGTTGGCCAGGGCTTGCAGCGACTCGGAATTCTTTTCGAACTTGAGCAGCTTCCAGTCCGGATGAGTCTTGGTCAGCCAGATATCGGCGGTCGTACCGGTGGTGACGATGGTGGTACGAGTCGCCAGATCATCGAGCTTCTTCACTGAACTGCCTTGGGGCACCAGAGCCTGCACCGCAACCTTGAGATTGGGATTGGTGAATTCCACCGCTTCCTTGCGCTCCGGGGTCACGGTCATGTTGGCGAGTATCAGGTCGACCTTGTCGCTTTGCAGAAACGGAATACGACTGGCCGGCTCCACCGCGACGAATTCGACCTTGTTTTCATCGCCGAGCAGATCCTTGGCGAATCGGCGGCCGATATCGGTATCGAAACCGACGTAACGACCGCTCTCATCGACAAAACCGAACGGCGGTTTATCGGTGAACACGCCAACGATCAGTTTGTCGCGAGCCTTGATCTTCTCCAGATAACCGGCCGGCGCCGCACTCTCGCTGGCGACTTTCGGTTTGGCCGGTTCTTCGGTTTTGCTGCAACCGGCCAGCAAGGCCAGGCTCAACAGGGGCAGTAACAAAGCGGCAGTTTTCATAGCAGTTCCAGTTCCTTGGTCGGATTCGTTTTTGGCAGGGTTGCCACGAAGGAGAACTTCTCCAGAAACTGCTGCGCGCGTGCGGTTTGCGGGTTCGTAAAGAAAATCTCGGGCGGGGTCTGTTCGAGGATGCGCCCGGCATCCATGAACACGATGCGGTCGGCCACCGCGCGAGCGAAGGCCATTTCATGAGTGACAATCATCAAGGTCATGCCTTCGCGGGCCAGGCCCTGAATCACCTGCAGCACTTCCTTGACCATTTCCGGATCAAGGGCCGCGGTGACTTCGTCGAAGAGCATTACCCGTGGGTTCATGCACAGTGAACGGACGATGGCGATGCGTTGCTGCTGACCACCGGAGAGCTGACGCGGGAAGGCGTCGCGCTTGTCCGCCAGGCCTACGCGCGCGAGCAAGGCTTCGGCCTGTTGCTGCACTTCGCGGCGTTGGCGCTTCTGCACTTTGAGCGGGCCGAGCAGCAGGTTGTCGAGCACGCTCATGTGCGGGAACAGGTGATAACTCTGAAACACCATGCCGATCTGCTGGCGAATGTCGCGCCAGTCGGTGGCCTTGTCGAGCAGCTCGCGCCCGACAAATTTCAGGCTGCCGCTGTGGGCTTGTTCCAGACCGTTGAGGCAGCGCAGCAAGGTGCTTTTGCCACAGCCGCTGGGGCCGAGAATGACGATGACTTCGCCACTCTGCACGCGCAGATCGATGCCATCGAGCACCTGCTGCTCGCCATAGAACTTGTTGAAGCCATGAAACTCGATCAGTGCGCTCATGCTTGCGTCCAGCGCCGCTCCAGCACGCGCGAGGCGGCCGACAGCGGGTAGCAGATAAAGAAGAAAAACAGGAACAGTGCGCCGTAGATCAGCACCGATTCGTAGGTGCGCTCGATAATCTGCTGGCCGACCTTGATCACATCGACGACGCCGATCAGCACCGCCAGCGAACTGGTCTTGATGATCCGCGTGTACACGTTGATGGTCGGTGGTGTCATGCGTTTCAGCGCCTGCGGCAGCAGTACGTAGCCGAACAGTTGCGCAGCGCTCAGACCGATCGACAACCCTGCCTCACGCTGGCCACGTGGCAATGAATGCAACGCGCCGCGCGCCACTTCGCCAACTTCACTGGCGCCCCACAGCGACAGCACCAGCACCGCACACCAGAAGCTCGGCAGGCTTAAGCCGAAGAATATCGGCAGGCCGAAGAACAGCAGGTACAGCCAGACCAGCACCGGAATCGCCCGAAACAACTCCAGGTACAGGCGCAAAATTGCGTTGAGCCAGCCGACGTTGAGCGTGCGCAACACGCCGTAGAACACGCCGCCGACCGTGCTGATGGCGATACTCAGAAACGAGATCGACAGCGTTTGCCCGGCGCCCTTGGCCAGTTGCGGCAACGACACCCACAGCAACTCAAGACCCGAACTGGCCATGCTGGAGCCTCCTTTCCAGAAGGCTGAGCAACAGCGACAGCGGCAAAAACAGCAGCACGCAGATCAGCGTCAGCACGGCGAGCATTTCGTAGGTCTTGTAGTAGAGCGCGATGTAGCTCTTGGTGGTGTAGAGGATTTCCGGCACCGCCACCGCCGAGACGACGGTAGTTTCCTTGAGCAGAAAAATGAAATTGGCGAACAGCGACGGCAGGCTGAGAATGCCCGCCTGCGGCAGGATCACATAGCGCAGCAACTGGCCGTGGGACAGGCCGATCGAACGCCCCGATTCGAGCTGCGCCTGCGGCACCGCATCGATGCCGGCACGCAACACTTCGGTAAGGTAGGCGCCGCCGAGAAAGGTCATGGTGATGATCGCCGCGGTGAACCCGGAGACTTTGATCCCCAATGCGGGCAAGGCGAAGTAGACGAAGAACAGCTGAATCAGCAAAGGCGTATTGCGCGCCAGCTCCACGTACAGGCCGACCAGTTTGCGCAGGTACGGCGTGCGAAACACCAGGATCGTCGCGTTGAGCAGCGCCACCAGCAACGAGGTGCCAATGGCGATCAAACCGACCTGCAGCGTCACGCCGACGGCTTTGAGAAACGCCGGCAGGGTGCTGAGGATAAATGCGTAGTCGAAAGTCATGCCGTGTCCTGACGTCGCTTGGTAAACGACGGTGAAGCAATCCATGGACAGCGGGTTGGCTGTCCGGCAGGCACTGACTTTATAGGTATAAAAACCAGAATTTAAATACCGTTAACGCATATTGATATCACGCAAAAAACTATCTTGTCGGTTTGCCGGGAAGGAGTAAGAAGGCTATTTTCCTTTGCGCTGTAGGAAGGATCTTTTTTTAACGAAAGGCCTCCAAGGACGGGCAGCTTTTGGCCAGACTCCCCCGGCCAAACCACAACAAGGAAGATGACATGGACGTAAAAGCACCGCAGCGACTGGACCCGCAGGATATTTTGAAATTGCTGGTGGCGTTGCGCCGGGCGTTGAAGGCGCAGGTGGCCTGATCCCTTGCGCCGCTCGTTCCTACGCGCAGAAAAGGAATGCCTCATCGGACGCTCCGCGTTCGGCTCTTGATGGGACGCGGAGCGTCCCGGGCTGCATTCCCACGCAGAGCGTGGGAACGATCGATTAGTCCCCTCTCCCTCTGGGCGGTCCGACGTTTCGGGAGGGCTAGGGTGAGGGGCTTTTCAAGGCACACACAAAAACGCCGAGGACCATCACTGGCCCTCGGCGTTTTCACATCAAATCAACGCTCGGATCAGAACGCCGGCAATACCGCGCCGCTGTACTTCTTCTCGATGAACGCTTTGACTTCCGGGCTGGTCAGCGCCTTGGCCAGTTTCTGGATCGCGTCGCTGTTCTTGTTGTCCTCACGGGCAACCAGGAAGTTCACGTAAGGCGAGTCAGCACCTTCGATCACCAGCGCATCCTTCTGCGGGTTCAACTTGGCTTCCAGCGCGTAGTTGGTGTTGATCATGTCCAGATCAACTTCTTTCAGAACGCGTGGCAGCAGGGCCGATTCCAGTTCCTTGAACTTGAAGTTGTGCGGGTTCTTGGCGATGTCTTTTGGTGTTGCCAGCGCGTTTTTCGGATCTTTCAGTTCGATCAGGCCAGCTTTCTGCAGCAGGATCAGCGCACGGCCGCTGTTGCTGCCTTCGTTCGGGATGGCGATGGTGGCGCCGTCCGGCAATTCAGCCAGAGTTTTGTACTTGCTCGAGTAGCCACCGAACGGTTCAACGTGTACGCCTTGCACGGTTACCAGGTACTTGGACTTGTCGTCCTTGTATTTGCCCTGGTTGAAGCTGTTCAGGTACGGCAGGGTCTGGAAGTAGTTGGCATCGAGACGCTTCTCGCCGACCTGCACGTTGGGTTGTACGTAGTCGGTGAAAACCTTGATCTCCAGATCCACGCCTTCTTTGGCCAGGGTCGGTTTGATCAGCTCAAGAATTTCAGCGTGCGGAACCGGGGTCGCAGCGACCACCAGTTTTTCACCGGCGTGTGCGAAAGAAGCAGTCAAAGCAGCCGCCAATGCGGTAAACAACAGAACCTTTTTCATGCAGTGTCCTTATCGAAAATCACGGTCGTCATCGACGACGGCATTTAATACGTGTGCCAGTGAAGTGATATCGCTGGCGTGAGGCGGACAATACCCGGATTTTTTATTCCCGGACAATAACGTTTATTCAGCTTCATATTCCATTTTGTTCATGTTGACGAAAATGGCTATAACCCGTCGCTCAGGCGAATCAGCAAATCTTTCAAGGCTTTACGTTCTGCAGTGCTGCCGCCGATGTTGACTTGCGCAACCAGCCGTTCGATCTGCAGCTGCGGTCCAGACACCTCGGGCAAGTTCAGGTGCTGCGGCAGAATCTCTTCACCAGTGCTGACCAGCAGAGCAAAGTGAATGACATTTTCCAGCTCCCGCGTATTGCCCGGCCAGCTGTGCTGTTCGAGCGCATGCTGCGCGGCTTCGCTGATCAAGGGCACGGGCAGGTCGAGACGCTGGCTGTAGATGCCGAGGAAATACTCGGCCAGGGACAGGATATCGCCGGTTCGCGCGCGCAGTGCCGGCAGTTCGAGTTGTCCCTCGCTGAGATAGTGATAGAGCCGCTCGTGGAATTTCCCCGCATCGACAGCTTGCGCCAGATCGATGCTGGTCGCCGCCACCAGACGCACGTCGACCGGGCTGGGTTGATGTGCGCCGACGCGGGTGACTTCGTGGTTCTCCAGCGCGGCGAGCAATTTGACCTGGATCGGCAGCGGCAAGTCGCCGATTTCGTCGAGGTACAACGTGCCGCCATTGGCCGAACCAAACCAGCCGGCGCGACTGCTGGCCGCACCGCTGTAGCTGCCGGCCGCGTAGCCGAACAGTTCGGCGTCGGCGTACGTCGGGCTGATCGCCCCGCAGTTCACCGACACGAATAGCCCGCTGCGATCACTGGCGCGATGGATATGCCGGGCGAGCAGTTCTTTACCGGTGCCAGTCTCACCGCGGATCAATACCGAGATCGCGCGTGGCGCCAGTTGCTCCAGTTCTTCGCGCAGTTGGCGCGAGCGTGGATCGACGAACACCAGCGCTTTGGCGCGAATGCTCAGCGGGCTTTTTTCCGCATCGGGAAAGGTCAGCAACGGCTGACCGAAAGTTTCGACACTCATGGCAGGCTCCCACCCTGAACCGCCTGGCAGACGGGGGCGTTGAAATGTAAAAGTCAGGCGCGACGGCGGGCGTGATGTTCCAGGCGATTTTGCAGGCGATAAAGATAGGCAAAACCCTGCTCCCAGCGCTGGTGCCCGGATTTGACATTGATATGCCCGGCACCGGCGAGAATCCCCGCTTCCGCGCCCCAGTTGCGCGCCAACTCCAAGGCGCGCGGCGCACTGACGGCAGCGTCGTTGTCGGAGCCGACGACCTGGCTCGGAAACGGCAACAGATCCGTGGGGATCGGTGCGAAATTGCGCAGTGCCGGTGAGCACGCAGGACGCTCCACATCCGCAGGGGCGACCAGCAACGCACCGCGAACCTGACGCAGGTATTGCAGCGGCGCGGTCGCCGCCCAATGCGCGACGGTGATGCAACCCAGGCTATGGGCGATGAGGATCACCGGCGTGCTGTCGGCGGCAATCGCTTCGGCGAGCGCCGCGACCCAGTCCTCACGGCGCGGCGTCAGCCAATCGGCCTGCTCCACCCGCGCGCTGTTCGGCAGGCTGTTCTGCCAGTGGGTCTGCCAATGATCTTCTGGCGATCCTTGCCAGCCCGGCACAATCAAGTAGCGGATTGATTCGTTGCGCATGGGAAGCTCTCCTGCGTCGTGTCTGTTCTCGGTCGAGTATAGGGACGGGAGTTATATTCGTTAAGGAATAAGAAGCTATTTATTAAGATCAATAATGCATATACATCGCGAGACCTGTGGGAGCGAGCCTGCTCGCGAATGCGGCGCATCAGTCGGCGTTAACGTTGCGGCGAATGGCGCCTTCGCGAGCAGGCTCGCTCCCACATTGGAGTGCGTCGTGGGCAAAAAACGGGCAAAAAAAAGGGCCGCACCCTGCCAAGGAAACGGCCCCGGAAAACTGTTGAATCTGTCACCGCGCAGTAATCACCGACAATTTGGTAATCCCTGCCCGCTCGATCGAAGCCATGGCCCGCGCCACTTCGCCGTAGTTCACCCCGTCATCGGCCTGCAACTGCACGCGCACCTCCGGGTCCTTGGCCTTGGCCGACTTGAGGTTGAATTCCAGCGAGTCCGGCTGAATCTCATCCTTGTTGATAAACAGCTTGCCGGCACCGTCGATGCTCACCACCAGCGGGTCCTTCTGCTCGACCGGCGCCACCGCTTCGGTCTTCGGCAGGTTGATCGGTATCGCGTTGGTCAGCAGCGGCGCGGTGACGATAAACACCACCAGCAGCACCAGCATCACGTCCACTAGCGGGGTCACGTTGATCTCGCTGAGCACTTCATCCGTGTCTTGCGTGGAGAAGGCCATATCAGGAGGCCTCCTTCACTTTTGTCGCATTCCCCGGCGCAGCAGCCTTGTGTGCGGTCGGGTGAATCAACACCCGGAACGCACTCTTCTGCGCCAGGCTGTAGAAGTCGTGGGCGAAGTCATCCAGGTCCGCCGCGGTCAGTTTCAGACGGCGCAAAAAGTAGTTGTAAACCAGTACCGCCGGTACCGCGACGGCGATGCCCACACCGGTTGCCACCAGTGCCGCACCGATCGGCCCGGCCACCGTTTCCAGGCTCGCCGACCCGGCCGCGCTGATGCCTTTCAACGCTTCCATGATTCCCCACACCGTGCCGAACAATCCTATGAACGGCGAGGTGCTGCCAATACTCGCGACCACTGCCAGACCGGTTTCCAGCGAACGTCGCTCGCGGACGATCTGCTGGCGCAAGGCACGTTCCAGACGATCCTGATGGTTGATCGCCTGGCTCAGGTCATTGGCCTGTGGCGTCTCGCCCACCTGAATCGCCGCGTAACCGGCCTGCGCGACACGCGCCGCAGCCCCGGGCTGGGTTTCGCTCAACTCGGCGGCGGCATCAAGACTCGACGCCGCCCAGAAGCGTTTATGAAAACGCCGGTCCTGCGCCTTTAAACGGCCGAACTGCAAAGCCTTGAGCAGTGCCAGTCCCCAGGTGGCGACGGAAAACACCACCAGCAGCCAGATCACCGCGCTTTCGATGGATTCCAGTGGAGAAGCCAGTAACGTCATGATGTGTTCCCTCGTGTAAACGTTTCGCGCGAATTTGATTGCGGTTTAGTGAATCTTGAAATCGATGGGTACGCTGACCCAACCGTCCTGGGCGACATCGCCCTGCTTGGCCGGGACGAAACTCCAGCGTTTCACGGCGTTGAGTGCCGCATCGTCGAGCTGCTGGCGGCCGCTGCTTTTCTGAATCTGAATCTCGCCCGGTTTGCCACTGGCCAACACCTGCACGCGCAGCAACACCGTGCCTTCCCAACCGCGACGCTGAGCCAGCGATGGGTATTCCGGCGCCGGGTTTTTCAGGTAAGCGGCGTTGGCCGAGGCCGGGGTGACCGGCGCCGGCACCGGTGGAGCGGGTGGCGCTGGCGCAGCGACCGGGGCTGCGGGTTTGGGCGGCGCTGGCGCTTGCTCGACGGCTTTGGGCGCCGGTTTGGGTGGCTGCTTGACCACCGGCTTGGGCTTCGGCACGGGTTTGGGCGGTGGTGGCTTCACCGCCAACTCGTCTTCCACCGGTGGCGGTGGTTCAACCACAGGCGCAGGAGGCGGCGGCACCACAACCGGCGGCGCGGGCGGTGCCGGACGGGAAAACTCGATGGTCATCGGCGGAATTTCCGGCGGCACGATGGGCAGCGCGGGGGTCGGATGCTGATTGATCCAGTAGATCACCGCACCATGCACCACCAACGCCAGCACCGCGAGCAAAACGCTTTCGCGGCGACTCAGAATGCCCTTGGGCGCACGCTGCAAACGCAGCTGCCCCAACGGCACCCGGTGCGGCCGGCCGAGGTCGATCAGTGCGCCACCCGGCGTTTGCCGCCACAGCCATGCCCCTGCGCTGGCGGCGGTCTGGACATTGCCCATTGTTTGACTCCCTGCGGTCTTTTTACGGTTCTTGCACAACAGCTGAACAACCGTTTGTTGAATCCCCCACGGTTGAGCGCTGGGTGAATCATTGGGCTTGCTGCTTATCTCCGAAAGTAATCTTTGACGTTATACATAGATCGTAAAGATATAATCAAGACACGCATCTCCCGCAAAGCCACGCCCATCAAGGCCTGCAGCTCTGCGCCATGGTTACGATGCTTTTCAAGCATTAAAAATATTCGCTTGAGGTATGGGCATACCTACATTCCTGCTTACAACAATCACGTTGCATGACATACCGCAGGCGCATTAGATGGGCAGCGCATTTCAAATCAACTCAGGAAGAGTAATGATGCAATTAACCAAATGGACATCAATGTACATGGCGCTTGTTCTGGCGCCCTTATCGATGGCATCGGCCGCGACGGAGAATACGCCACCCGGGCAAATGCAGATCAGTAACAAGACCAGCTTTCCGCTTTATGTATTTCAGAATGCATCGCGTAAAGTTGTATTGCCAAATGAGCATGTACAAACCGCTGACTACAAGGCATCAGCAGTGACCGTCGCCACCTCAACGCCGGAAGCAGCCATCAGGTTTGTGACGCTAAGCCACTCAAAGAGTTGTAAAGCACAAGCCTGTGTATTGATTACCGGTAATTGATCGCAACACAGATTGCGCAGCAGGTACTTGTTCGACGCGCATAAAAGAGCCGCCGCGCCTTACCGGGGCGCCGCGGCTTCTTTCTACCTGGTTCAATAATTCGGTTAAAACTGCCCAGCTTAACTTGCAAACATTCCGTTGAAGTTATTCGAGGGCCAACCCTACAAACTTCAAGAACAAGCAGAATCGTAAAAAACGCCTGTTCTATTCGTTCGTCACTGATTCAGATCGACCACAGACTTGTACTGGTTTGAGCAGATAAAAAACTTTATCGATCAAAAGTCATAACGCCCAGTAACCCCAAGCGTACGCGGCGTGCCGAGCAGCCCCTCATAACCGCCATTGCCGCCCGTCCACAGTGTCGTGTAATAGGTTTTGTCGAAGGCGTTTTTCAGCCACAACGAAACATCCCACTGACCTTGATTGAAATCGCCGCGCAAGCCTGTGGAAAAGTTGACCACGGCATAACTGGGGATCTGCCCGTAATCGGAGTCCTCCACCGTGCCCACGGCTTTGGAGCGGAACGCATAGCTGCCAGTGACATAAGGTTCGAAGCCGTTATCCAGATTCCATTTGTATTCGCCGTTGGCGTTGCCGATCCATTTCGATGCGCCGACCACTTGATGGCCGCTGAGGTCGCAAGAGGCCGGCGCACCCGGTGCCTGGCTGACTTCCGGCGGGCACGGCGCATCCTTGTAGGAGAGATAGCTGACGTCGTTGTACGAGCCGTTGAAGTTCAGCGTCAGGCCACGTAGCGGCATTACGGTGCTTTCGAACTCGATGCCGCGCGAGCGCACGGAACCGGCATTCGTCAGGTATTGCACACGGTTGTCGGCGTCATAGGCGTTGGTCTGGTAGGCGTTGACCTGGGTCCAGAACACGTTGGCGTTGAGCTGCAAACGGTGATCCCACAACGTGCTTTTAAAGCCGAGTTCGGCGTTGTTGGCGCGCTCAGTGCCGATCAGCAACGAGTCGGCACCCGCAGTTGGCGCGGAGCCGACCGCAAGGTTGACCCCGCCGGACTTTTCGCCGTGGGACAACGTCGCGTAGCCCAGCACGTCATCGGTGATGCGATAGCTGAGATTGAGCAGCCCCGAAGGGCTTGAGCTGTACTGATTCAAGTCACCGGAATCGTAGGCGCCGGCGCGGCCTCGGCGCGCATTGGCCGCCGCGCCGGCCACGGCCGCACCGCCAAGCGGGGCATTGCGGTTGACCCAGGCATTTTTCTCTTCGTAGGTGCCGCGTACCCCGGCGGTGAAATCCAGCCGCTCGGTCAGGTGCCAGGTGCCTTGGGCAAACAGGGCAAAGCTGTCGGTCTTGATGTGGCCCTTGCCGACGCTGGTGACATTGGCCAGCGCACCCGCCGGCGTGCCGTTCCAGATGTCCGCCTGCGGGCCGTAATAAGCGAAGGATTTGTTGTCCAGATCGGAACCGAAATAGTAGGCACCGACCACGTAGTCGAAGAATTCACCCTTGGGCGAGGCGAGGCGAAATTCCTGTGAATACTGTTTGTCTTCCACCGACACCCCGGCGTTGTAACTGGCCGGCACGTTGAGGCCGTCGTCGTTGCGCGGGGTGAAATTCCAGAAGCGATACGAGCTGACCGAGGTCAGGGTGTAATCGCTTGGCAACGTCCAGTTGGCTTCTACCGAAGTGCCGCCCTGATGCACGGTGACGTGCTGATCGTTGTCCAGATTGACCTTGCGGTGCGTGCCGTTGACCAGCGTTGCACCCGCCGCGTTGGCGCGCGATTGATAGAGGTTGACGCCGTTGATGGTCGGCCCGGTGTTGTACAACACGCGGGTGCCGGCGCTGGAATCCTCTTCGTTGTAGTCACCGATCCAGCGCAGGTTGAAATTTTCGTTGGGCTTGAACAGCAGTTGCGCGCGAAAACCCTCACGCGAACCGCCATTCAGATCATGGCCGTCGTATTCGTTCTTGATGTCGCCGTCGCTGCGCGTGCGATACGCGGAAAAACGCCCGGCCAGTTGCTCATTCAGCGGCCCGGAAATCGTGCCCTTGGTCTGGAAATAACCGTCCTCACCAACCGAGGTTTCGATGCTGCGCTCAGGGGTAAAGGCCGGCGCACGGGTGCTGATGTTGATCACCCCGGCGGTGGTGTTTTTACCGAACAGCGTGCCCTGCGGCCCGCGCAAGACTTCGAGCTGTTCGATGTCCATCAAGTCGAATACCGCCATTCCCGGGCGGCCCAGATAAACGTTGTCGATGTACAGACCGACGCTGCCTTCAAGACCATCACTGGCCGGATTGTTACCCAGACCGCGAATCGACACGCTGGACTGCCGCGCATGCATATAGGCGACGTTGACGCTGGGCACCAGTTGCTGCAGATCCTGAATCCGATAGACCCGTTGCGTCTCCAGATTCTGTCCGCTGACCACACTCATTGGCGTCGGTACATCCTGCGAGCTTTCCTCGCGACGACGGGTAGTCACGGTCACGGTTTCCAGCTGCGAACTGCTCGCCGCCGCTTTGCCTGCGGCGACCGGCGCCGGGGTTTCGGCTTCGGCGGCGTAGCCGTGAGTCCAGCTCGCGCTGCCGGCGAGAAACAAGGCCAGAGGCAGCCGCTTGAGCCGTCGGGGTGGTTGGGTTGACGCGTGTTTCAACGGACTCATGGCGCGGCTCCTGGTCAAAAAATACACAGGCTTCATCAGCGCTGTATATTCCTTTAAGTTATTTATTTATGGATTTACAAATATTTACTGCATAAGAGATTGCCTTTATAAGGAGTCGACCTAATGCATATCCAATGCATTTCCCGGATATTTTTTATGTGAAAAATGCATATCGATCTGCGCCAACTTCGTCACTTCATCGCCCTGGCTGAACAACGCAGCTTCGTTGCCGGCGCGCAGGCGGTGAACCTGTCGCAGTCGGCGTTCAGCCGCAGCATTCAAGCGCTGGAACACAGCGTCGGCTGTCAGTTGGTCGATCGCGGGCGCAAGGAATTGCCGCCGACCAAACAGGGCCAGGTACTGCTCGAACATGCGCGGCGGCTGGTCAGTGGCGCGCAGCAAATGGCCAACGAGATCAGCCAGTTCAATGGGCTCGAAGCTGGGGAAGTGCGCTTCGGTTGTGGGCCAGCGCCGGCGGCGGGTTTGATTCCGCGGGCGATCGGCGCGTTCATCGGGCGTTACCCGAAAGCGCGGGTGCAGTTTCAGGTCGATGACTGGCAGAGCCTGAGCAAGCGACTGATGAGCGAGGAGTTCGAATTCTTTGTCGCCGATACACGCTACTTCGAGGCGGACCCGGATTATCTGACGCACCGGTTGCGACCGCGTAAATGGCATTTCTGCTGTCGCACCGGGCATCCGCTGGCGGCGTTTGAACGCGTCAGCGCCGAGCAGTTGATGAGTTATCCACTGGCAGTGAGCATTCGTCCGCCGAACCTGCGCAAAGTCATCGTCGACCTCAGCGGCCGGGCGGATTTCACCCCGAGCGTTGAATGTGAAAACAGTTCGAGCCTGCTCAGCGTGGTGCTGCGTTCGGACGCGATCGGGATTGTCGGGGCCTATTCCGACGCGTTGCATCTGGCCAAAGGTGAGCTGGTGTGTCTGAAGATCGAAGGATTGGCTGACGATCTTGAGGAGCTGTATACCCGCTACGGGATCGTCAGCCGCGCCGGGTATCGGTTATCGCCGCTGGCCGAGGCGATGATCGAGCAGATCAAGGCGATTGATGCGGTGGATGAAGAAGTCTGTTCACTTGAGAATCTTGCTGTCTGATCCACAGCTATCGCGAGCAGGCTCACTCCTACACTTGAAACGCGTTCCCCTGTAGGAGTGAGCCTGCTCGCGATAACGCCAGTACAGGCACCGATGCATCCGCTGCATAAAACCCATTCCCCAAACGCACTTGCCGAACACCCCTGCCGACGGCGAAAACCCTCACCTGTCCCACTGACCGGTGAACCCCATGCCCATCCCGACCAACCCCGTACGCAACGTGCTGTACATCATGTGCGACCAACTGCGCCGCGATTACCTGTCCTGCTACGGCCATCCACATCTGCATACGCCGAACATCGATCGCCTCGCTGCCGCTGGCGTGCGTTTCAGCCGCGCTTACACCCAGGGCACGATCTGTGGCCCTTCGAGAATGTCGGCCTACACCGGGCGCTATGTCAGCAGCCATCAAGTAGCCTGGAACGCCGTGCCGCTGCCGCTGGATGAACTGACGATCGGCGACTACCTGCGCCCGCACGGCATTCGTACCGCTCTGGTCGGCAAGACCCACGCCACCGCGAATGTCGATGCCTTGCAACGCCTGGCAATCAACCCTGACAGCCAACAGGCCGAAATCCTCAACGAAGTCGGCTTCGAACCCTACATGCGCCATGACGGCATCTATCCCGACGACCCGCTGTTCGACGATAAGCGCGAATCCGCCCCCTACACCCATTACCTTCGCGAACAGGGCTTCGACGGCCGCAATCCCTGGCACGACTGGGCGAACGCCGCCGAAGGCGCGAACGGTGAAATCCTCAGCGGCTGGAAAATGCGTCATGCGAATTTGCCAGCACGAATTCCCGAGCAACACTCAGAGACTGTCTACACTACCAATCGAGCCATCGACTTCATCACCGAGCAAGGCGAGAAATCGTGGTGTTTACACCTTTCCTATATCAAACCGCACTGGCCTTACATCGTACCAGCGCCATACCACGCCTTGTACAGTACGAAATCGATTCTCGAACCGATCCGCGCGACGCCCTCCGAAGCCAGTGAACACCCCGTATACACGGCCTTTCGTCAACATGAGGAAAGTCTCAACTTCTCCCGCGACTCAGTACGATTGACTGTAATCCCTACCTACATGGGCCTGATCAAACAGGTGGATGACCAACTCGGGCGGCTGTTCGATTTTCTGCAGAGCAATGGTCGTTGGGACGACACGTTGATTGTGTTCACCAGCGACCACGGCGACTTTCTCGGCGATCACTGGCTGGGCGAGAAGGAGTTTTTGCTTGAACAAGCGGTTGGCGTGCCGCTGATCGTGCGCGACCCACGTGCGGCAGCGGACGTCACCCGCGGCACGGTTGATGAGCGACTGGTGGAAACCATCGATGCACTGCCGACATTTCTTGCGGCGCTGGGATTGCCGGGCGCCGAGCATCGTCTTGAAGGGCGCTCCTTGATTCCCCTTCTGCACGGCGAGAATCCCGATTGGCGCCGCTATGCAATCAGCGAATACGACTACGCCTTCCAGGCGCCGGCCCGCGAGCGGTTGGGCCAGCCAATCGACCGCTGCCGCATGACCATGGTGCGCAGCGAGCGCTGGAAATACCTGGCGTACGACGGCTTCCGGCCACAGTTGTTTGATCTGCTCAATGACCCGCACGAGCTGCGCGATCTGGGCGATGACCCGGCGCACGCGGCCGTGCGCGAAGAGCATGCGGGGTATTTGTTTGAGTGGGTGCGGGGGTTAAAGCGGCGCACGACCATCAGCCATCTGGAGGTTGATTTGCGTGGGCAGCGGTTTCGTTATGGAGAGCCAGGGGCTGAGAGAGTCGTGCAGATTGGGGTTTGGTAGCTGCGATCAAGTGATCGTTCCCACGCGCAGCAAAGGAATGCAGTCCGGGACGCTCCGCGCCCCAACAGCGGACGCAGAGCGTCCATGGAGGCATTCCTTTGCTGCGCGTGGGAACGATCATTCAACTCAGGCTCGAAAAGCCCCCAATCGGCTCCCTCTCCCTCTGGGAGAGGGCTGGGGTGAGGGCTGTTGATCTCAGTCACGACCTTTGATGGTTTGACTGCGCTGCCCATTCACCCCCACCGCCACCTCGCCTTTCAACGTGACACGACGCACCACCCGATCCTGCGTGCCGTAATCATCGATCGCATAATGCTGCGTCGAGCGGTTATCCCAGATCGCCACATCACCGGCCTTCCAGCGCCAGCGCACAGTGTTTTCCTGACGGATCACATGGCTCTGCAACAGCCCGAACAGGTGCGCCGAGTCCGCCTGCGAATAACCCTTGATGCGTTTGACGAAATGTCCCAGCAGCAAGCTCTTTTCACCGCTGATCGGGTGCACACGAACGACCGGATGCTCAGTTTCGTACACCGTCGAAGTGAAAACCTTGCGGTAGCGCTCAAGCTTCTCCGCCGAAACATCCGGCTTGGCACTGGCGTAGTCGTATTCGTTGCTGTGCACGGCGATCAGTTTGTCGGCCAGTTCACGCAACTCGCTCGGCAGGCCGCTGTAGGCCGTGGCGGTGTTGGCCCACAGCGTATCGCCACCGAATGCCGGAGCCACCACCGAGCGCAGGATCGAGGCTTTCGGGTAAGCGTCGACAAAGGTTACGTCGGTGTGCCAGGAGTTGGCGCGCTGACCTTCGGCGCCATCCAGTTCGAGCAGATAACGGGTGCCTTCGCGCGACGGCACGGTCGGGTGCGCCACCGGTTCGCCGAGCAAATGCGCGAAGGCTTCCTGACGCTGATCATCAAGCTGGGTCTGTTCGCGGAAGAACACCACCTTGTATTCGATCAGTGCCTGCTGAATGGCTTCGACCGTGGCGGCGTCCAGCTCACCGGACAGGTGCACGCCACGAATCTCGGCGCCGATACGACCGGCCACCGGGTGAATTTCCAGCGCATGGACAGCGGGTTTTACAGCGAGTGCGGCATTGCTCATGGGTAGACCCTCATCGACTGCTTGCGGTTGGCGGCAGCGAAACAACGCTCTATCCATATGCCATTTACATCTAACAGATAGGTGCGTGCTTCGTTGACGGAATAAGAGCTTGCATTTAAAACCTCAGGCAACCCTCGTCGCAAATGCCTTCGAGCTATTTTTGGGATGCCGGAAAAGCATATGGATCTTCGCCAGTTGCGTTACTTCATCGCCCTCAACGAACACCGCAGTTTTGTCCGTGCGGCGGACGCGATGGGCATCACTCAACCGGCGTTCAGCCGCAGCATTCAGGGGCTGGAGCAGGAGTTCGGCTGCGTGCTGGTGGACCGCGGCAACAAGGATTTGCGCCCCACCCCCGAAGGCCAGGTGGTGCTGCAGCACGCCCTGAGCCTGGTACAGGGGGCGGCACTGCTCAGCGCCGAAGTGACGCAAATGACCAAGCTCGATGCCGGTGAAGTGCACTTCGGTTGCGGCCCGGCGCCGGCGGTGAAACTGGTGCCGGATGCGGTGGCGCAGTTCATCAATGCCCACCCGAAGGTGCGCACCTGTTTTCAGGTGGATAACTGGGAAAAACTCAGCCGCGCGCTGAGCCGCGAGGAGATCGAATTCTTCATCGCCGACATTCGTCATTTCGAGTCCGACCCGAATTTCCAGACCCAGGCGCTGACGCCCAAACGCGGTGTGTTCTTTTGCCGTCCGGGGCACCCGTTGCTGGCCAAGGAAAGCCTGTCGACCAACGACATGTTCGACTATCCGCTGGCGACCACGCTGATCCCGCCAGGGATTCGCAAACTGCTGGCGAACCTCAGCGGCCGCACCGATTTCTCCCCGAGCATCGAGACCGAGCATTTTCCGGCGCTGGTCAAAGTGGTGCTGCAATCGAATGCGATCGGCGTAGGCACCGAGGAGGCGTTTGTCGAGGACATTGCCAAGGGTTCGCTGGTGCTGCTGCACTGGCGTAACTTGCCGCAGAATCTGGAGAGCATGAATGCGCGCTGCGGCATCGTCAGTCGCACCGGGTTTCGCTTGTCGCCGGCGGCAAGGGCGCTGATCGAGACGCTGGTGGCGGTGGATAAACAGCACATCAGCGTCGCCGTATGAAAACCCTTCGCGGCAGACGCCGATCGTTCCCATGCTCCGCGTGGGAATGCATCAATGGACGCTCTGCGTCCGCTTTTGGGACGCAGAGCGTCCCGGGCTGCATTCCCACGCGGAGCGTGGGAGCGATCCGTTACCCTACAGCTTGGCAGCGGAGAGTTCAGGCGCCACCCAATCGCTGACCTTGAACGGCTTGCGAATCAGCTTCTGCTGAGCCGCCAGGTCCACCGAATCCTGCAATTTGCCGAGGAACACCGGGTCGAGCGTCGACTGGAACACTTCACGCAAATCCTGATCCTGCAAATCCTGAGTCAGGATCACTGGGGGGTAACTGGCCAGCCCCGACACCAGTTGCACGTAAGCGCCCTTGTTGCCGTCTTCGCTCAGCCAGTCAAAAGCTTGCTGCTGTGCCTTGAGCAGTTTCGCCACCACCTCGGGGTGCGCGTCGACAAACTGTGCCGTGCCCAACAGTACCGCCTGCACACTGCCGGCCCCGCCCAGATCCTTGGTATTGAGCGGCAACTCCGCCAGGCCTTTGGCTTGTAGCGCTGATAGCGCGGAGCTGCCCCATGAAGCATCGATCTGCCTGGCCGCCAGTGCGGCGACCGCCGCGTTGAAGTCCAGGTTGATGACCTTCAAATCCTTTTCGCTCAAGCCCTGACTGGCCAGCGCCGCGTCGAAGGAAAGCTGTGTCGCGGTGCCACGAAAGATTGCCACGCGCTTGCCTTTGAGATCCTGCAGGGTCTTGATCCCCGACCCCGGCACCACGCCAAGATACTGCTTGACCCCGCGTGCCGTGGCGCTGAGCAGGCGGGTGTCCAGCCCGTTGGACTTGCCAATGATTGCCGCCAGATCACCCAGATACGCCAGATCGACCTGACCGTTGGCGAACGCTTCATTGATCACCGGCCCTGCGCCTTTGAAAAAGCTCCATTGAATCTTGATGCCCTGCTCGGCAAAGGCTTTTTCGAAGATCTGCTGATCGCGCAGCACATCGACCACGCCGCCACCACTGTGCTGAGTACCGGCGCTCAGGTCAGGCACGGCAATGCGTATTTCCTTCAGCTCTTCCGCGTGGGCGCTGAACGCCAGCAGGCCAGCCAGCGCGGGAACGGCAAACAGACTGAAAACTCGTTTAAAGGGAAGGTTCATGGGTACAGCTCCTTGATCACCACTGGGCATTGAGGAGCCGAAAGTAGGCCGAAGCGGGACCTGCGCTTAAATACTATAAATGCACATTTTTATAGCTTAACGAGCTAAGCGAACGCAGCTGAGGCTTGCAGCGGCATATGCATTGGCAGCATCGAAAATATTCTTCGAATGCATTGGATGCGCCTGAGCTGGAGGCCTTAAATGGGCTGGCTTATCTCTCGATAGCATTGATTCGCTATTTGTTAGATCAATTTTGCATACGGTCCGTCTGCATCCGACAACGGAGGTCAACCATGGCCCGACACTCCCTGCTCAGCCTGCCGCTGCCGGCGCCACCGCTCAAGCGCCAACCGATCTGGCCTGGTCTTAACCAGCGTGTGTTGCCGTGGCTGCTGCCGCTCGCTCTGTTCGCACTGTGGTGGCTGGCCGCGCGTAACGCCTGGATGAGCGAGCAGATTTTGCCGGCGCCTTCGCTGGTCTGGAACAGCGCCGTGGAGCTTGCGCAAGGTGAACTCTGGAATCATCTGTGGATCAGCCTGCAGCGCTTGTTCTGGGGTCTGCTCGCAGGAATTTTCGCGGGCGCCATACTGGGCGCTGCGCTGGGTTTCAGCCAACGGCTGGAGCGGTTGATTCTGCCGACATTCGCCGGGCTGGCGCAGGTGCCGACACTGGCCTGGATTCCCCTGTTCATGGTGTTTTTCGGCATTGGCGAAGTGCTGAAACTGGTGGTGCTGATCAAAGCGATCGTGGTGCCGGTGACCTTGCACACACTGGTCGGGGTGCGTGATGCGCAACCGAAATTGCGTGAAGCGGCAGCGGTCCTGCGCCTGCCGCCACCCCTGCTGATTCACCGCCTGGTCCTGCCCGCTGCCCTGCCCGCGTTCATGGCGGGCGTACGTCTGGCACTGGCCGCCGGGTGGACCTCGCTGCTGGCCGTCGAACTGCTGGCGTCCAGCGAAGGCATCGGCTACCTGATGGTCTGGGCGCGGCAGTTGTTCATGCTCGACATCGTGTTCGTGTGCATTGTGGTCATCGGTTTGCTCGGCGTGGCCATGGATCGCGGCATTGGTCTGCTCGATCGCAAACTGGTGCATTGGCCGCATCCAGCGACGGCCGAAATTCGTCGTGGCCCGCGTTATCAAGGCTGGCAACGACTGCAACCGTGGCTGCTGCCGCTGAGCTTGCTGGCGCTGTGGCAATTGGCGGTCGATCAGCAGTGGGTCGATGCCAACATTCTGGTCAGCCCGCTGGCCGTTCTGTTAACCGCGTGGGAAGGTCTGCGCGACGGAACCTTGAGCAGCGGCCTGGCCCTGAGCCTCGGACGCACAGTCGGCGGCTTGCTGCTCGGCGGCGGGCTCGGTTTCGCCCTCGGCTTGCTGCTAGGGCTGTCGCGCACCAGTGAACGCTTGCTCGGTCCGACGCTGGCGGCGATCCGGCAAATTGCGATTTTCGCGTGGGTGCCGCTGCTCACCGCGTGGTTCGGCCTCGGTGAGTTGGCCAAGTGGGTGTTCGTCGCTTTCGCCGCATTCTTTCCGTTGTTCATCGCCACGCAACGCAGCGTCGCCAACCTCTCGCCGCAACTCAACGAAGCCGCGCAGGTGCTGCGCCTGAGCCTCGGCCAACGCCTGCGCCGCCTGGTGTTGCCCGGTGCCGCGCCGGGCATTTTCGCCGGCCTCAGGCTGAGCCTGATCTACGCCTGGCTCGGCACTATCGGCGCCGAATACTTCATGCCGTCCAACGGCGGCATCGGCAGCCAGATGATCGGCGCACAGCAACTGCTGCGCATGGACCTGATCATGGCCGGCATGCTCCTGGTCGGCCTCACCGGCGCCCTGCTCAACCTGATCGGCCAACGCCTGGAAATTCGCGCGACCCGCTGGAGACACGCATGAACGCACCGATTGTCAGCTTCAACCACGTAGGCAAATCCTTCAACGTTGATGGCTTCGAACTGGAGGCCATCCACGAATTCAACCTGGACATCGCCGAGGGCGAGTTCGTCGCCATCGTCGGTTCCAGCGGCTGTGGCAAATCGACCTTGCTGCGCTTGCTGGTCGGACTCGACACGCAGTTTCGCGGGCAAATCCGCGTGGACGGCCAGCCCGTGACCGGCATCGGCAGCGAACGCGGCATCGTCTTTCAGGAGCACCGTTTGTTTCCCTGGCTGAGCGTCGCCGACAACATCGGTCTGGGTCTGGTCAACGAGCCGCTGAGCGCCGCGCAGAAGCAACAGCGGATCAACGATTTCATCGATCTGGTCGGCCTGCGCGACTTCACTCGCGCCTATCCGCACCAGCTCTCCGGCGGCATGGCCCAGCGTGTGGCGATCGCCCGCGGACTGGTTGCCAGCCCACGGATTCTGCTGCTCGACGAACCCTTCGGCGCCCTCGACGCACTGACCCGCCAGCAGATGCAGGACGAGCTGCTGGCGATCCGCGAACGCGCAAAGATCACCACCATTCTGGTCACCCATGACGTCGAGGAAGCGATCTTCCTCGCTGACCGCGTGGTGGTGATGGAGCCGCGTCCCGGACGGATCAAGCAAGTGGTCGACATTGCCCTGCCGCACCCGCGCCAGCGCAGCAGTTTCGACTTCCATCAGCTACGTGAAGAACTGCTGCACGAACTGACCAGTGATGACCATTACCAACCGAGCGTGCCGGTGCAGATACGCGATCTGCCGCTGACGTTCATTGCCTGCTGAACAGGAGTTTCGCAATGCCGCAACGTCCCAACTTTCTGGTGATTCTGGCCGACGATCTAGGTTTTTCTGACATCGGTGCGTTCGGTGGCGAAATCGCCACGCCGAACCTCGATGCGCTGGCGAACAATGGCCTGCGCCTGACCGACTTTCACACCGCACCGACCTGCTCGCCGACCCGCTCGATGCTGCTCACCGGCACCGATCACCACATCGCCGGCATCGGCACCATGGCCGAAGCACTGACGCCCGAACTGATCGGCAAACCGGGTTACGAAGGCCATCTCAACGACCGCGTGGTGGCGTTGCCGGAGTTACTGCGCGAGGCCGGTTATCAAACCCTGATGAGCGGCAAGTGGCACCTCGGTCTGACCGCCGAACTGGCGCCGCATGCGCGCGGCTTCGAGCGTTCGTTTTCACTGTTGCCGGGCGCGGCCAACCACTATGGTTTCGAGCCGACCTACGATGAGCAAACACCAGGCTTGTTGAAATCCACCCCGGCGCTGTATATCGAAGATGATCAATTCATCGACGAACTGCCCAAGGATTTCTATTCCTCCGATGCCTTCGGCGACAAGCTGCTGCAGTACCTCAAGGAGCGCGACCAGAGCCGCCCGTTCTTCGCTTATCTACCCTTCTCCGCACCGCACTGGCCGCTGCAGGCGCCTGCCGACATCGTCGAGAAATACCGTGGCCGCTACGATGCCGGCCCCGAAGTGCTGCGCATCGAACGCCTGGAAAAACTCAAAGCCCTCGGCCTGATCGAAGCGGATATCGAGCCGCATCCGCTGATCCAGCTCAGCGCGCAGTGGGACGCGTTGAGCGAGGAGCAAAAGCAGATTTCCGCGCGGGCCATGGAGGTTTACGCAGCGATGGTCGAGCGCATGGACTGGAACATCGGCCGCGTCGTCGATTACCTGCGCCAGCAGGGCCAACTCGACAATACATTCATCCTGTTCATGTCCGACAACGGAGCCGAAGGCGCGCTGCTGGAAGCGTTCCCCAAGTTCGGCCCGGAACTGATGACGTATCTGAACCAGCATTACGACAACAGCCTCGACAACATCGGCCGCGCCAACTCCTATGTCTGGTACGGGCCGAACTGGGCGCAGGTGGCGACCGCGCCGTCGCGGTTGTTCAAGGCCTTCACCACCGAGGGCGGCATTCGCGTGCCGGCGCTGTTGCACTATCCGCAACTGGCGCTCAGAGGACAGATCAGCCACGGCTTCGGCACGGTGATGGACATCACTCCGACGATTCTCGATCTGGCCGGCGTGAGGCATCCGGGCAAACACTGGAAAGGCAAAGCGGTAGCGCCGTTGCGTGGTAAATCATGGCTGGGCTTTTTGTCCGGCGAGAACGCGCAGGTGCACGACGAGCACACGGTCACGGGTTGGGAACTGTTCGGGCGTCGGGCGATTCGCCAGGGCTCGTGGAAAGCCGTATGGATTCCCGGGCCGGTGGGGCCGGCGACGTGGCAGCTCTATGATTTGCACAGCGATCCGGGGGAGATTCATGATCTGGCGCTGAGCCAGCCGGGCAAACTCGCTGACTTGATCGGGCATTGGCAGCGGTATGTGGAAGAAACCGGGGTGATTCTGAGCGCTTCGCCGTTTCAGCCGGATTGATGTGACCTGCACTATCGCCATCGCGAGCAGGCTCGCTTCCACATTGAAATGCGTTTCCCTGTGGGAGCGAGCCTGCTCGCGATGAGGCCTTGGCAGTCGATCGTTAAGCTTGAGCCGTACGCACCTCTTTCTGCGCAACGGCATCCCGGCGCACAAACCGGTTCGCTCGCCCAAACGTGCCGAAATCATTGAACCGCACCCCCATCTCGCGCATCACTTTGTGCGCCACCGGCACGGTCATCTGGCGGATGTAAAACGGCTCCTTGACCACAAAATGATGAATCCCGTGGCTGCTACCGAAGTTGAAGCAGAACGCCTGCAACGGCCACAGCCACCATGGGTTCAGCACCTGACATTGCTGCAGCACATTGCCTGGCTCGACGTCGCCGTAGTAGTGCATGTTCGAGCTGATGAAGTGCAGGCAAAACGTGCGCAGCACATTCGGGCCGATAATCACCACAACGGCGATATCGATGACCTGCATCACCGCCAGCGTGTTGGCTGACCAGTCGATCGGCGCGCCCAGCAGAGAGGCAACGCCGTTCGCTGCGTGAAAACCCAAAAACACATACCACGCGCCCCAGTGCAGCAGCGCCAACGGCGCGTAGACCTTGAACACACGCTTGAGAATGCCGAGCTTGTGCGCCCAGGTTTTGGCCCGCAACAGGCGGATGAAGGCTGACATCATGTTGTCGCCCACCATCAGCAGCCGCGCCAAACCCCACGGCTCGCCGTTGGTGATCGCACGTTCTTCCATGTCGGCTTCGGTACCGGAGACCTTGTGGTGATTGAGGTGCAACTGGCGCCGGATCCACGGGTTGATCGTGCTCGGCCGCGCCAGCCACACCAGGCCCATCATCAGGTTGTGCGGCACGCGCTGCTTGCGGAAATACATGCTGTGGATCAGGTCGTGCTCAAGCTCATGGGTCAGCGAGGCAAAAAACGCATTGAGCAACAGGCACCCCCACCACGCCATGTGACCACTGATATACAACGCGGCCGAGCCGATCATGCCGGCCAGGGCAAACGCCAATATCCCTGCGCCCAGCGCGTCCTGATGCTGGAGAATCGGGTAGCGCTTGCGCAGTTCCACGCCTCTGCCCAGCACCACCTCGCGAATACGCGCTGAGCGCTGCGTCGCATTGAGCCGCTGGGGGCTTGCAGAAGTACCGTCCATGCTTCCATCCTCGGGTCTAAGATGTGTGAATCGTGCCTTGCCGGGGCATCAATCGCGCTAGCCAAGAACGCCAATCTGTTGACCGGACGCGCCAATCAGCATGAAGGAACCGACCTCCCTCGCCAGCTGGACCCGCGCCCTGCGCAAGCAACTCGATGCGCTGGGGCTGGACAGCATCGCCCTGTGCCAACAGGCCGGGCTCGACCCGAGCCTGATGGACGATCCCAACGCGCGCTATCCATTGTCCGGCACCACGCGTTTGTGGGCGCTCGCTGTTGAGGCCAGCGGTGACCCGGCGCTGGGCTTGCGCGTGTCGCGCTTCGTCAGCCCGACCACCTTTCACGCGCTCGGCTATGCGCTGGTCGCCAGCGGCAGCTTGCGCGAAGTGTTCGAGCGCATCGTGCGCTATCACCCGGTCGTCAGTGATGCGCTGGAACTGGAGCTGAGCCGCAGCGCCGACCGCTATCTATTCCGTTTGAAAGTCCCCGTGGGCAACCCGGCGCCGGCCTTCGAAGCCATCGATGCCTTCACCGCGATCTACGTGCGCACCTGTCGTAATCGCCTCGGCCGTGATTACGCACCGCTGGCGGTTTATCTGCGCCGCCCTGAACCGACCGATGCCCATCAATGGCACAAAGTCTTTCGCGCCCCGGTGCATTTCGGCTGTGCAGAGGATCGCTTGGAATTCGCCCTCGCTGACTTCGACAGCCACCTCGACGACGCTAACCCGGAACTGGCCGAACACAACGAAGCGGTGCTCAAGCGCACCCTGGCGCAGCTGCAACCGCTGACCTGGGAGCGCAAGGTGCGCGACGCCATCGAAGAACAACTGCCCGAAGGCGAACCCAGCGCCGAGCGCATCGCCCAGGCCTTGCACCTGAGTTTGCGCAGCCTGCAACGGCATCTGGCCGATGAAGGCTGCCGCTTCGACACCCTGCTCAACGAAAGCCGCGAAAACCTCGCGCTGCTGCACCTGCGCGATCCGCAGTGTTCATTGAGCGAAGTGAGTTATCTGCTCGGCTTCGCCGACACCAGCAGCTTCAGCCGCGCCTTCAAACGCTGGACCGGGATGACGCCGGGGCAGTTTCGTGATCAGTTGCGCTGATCCGAAATCACCGTTGTGTGATCCAGTGCCTTCGCGAGCAGGCTCGCTCCCACAGGGAACGCATTCCAACTGTGGGAGCGAGCCTGCTCGCGAAGAGGCCGTCAGACCACCCCAAATCCCAGCTCAAAAACAGTGCCGTCGGCGTCACTCCTGACCCGCACCTGCCCCCCATGCAACTGCATGATCGACTGCACGATCGCCAGTCCCAACCCACCCGAATCCCCGGGTTCCGCCCGTGAGGGATCGACGCGGTAGAAGCGGTCGAACAGTTTGCCCAGATGCTCGGGCGCGATGGCGGGGCCGTGGTTGTGCACTTGCAGCCAGACCCGGCCCGGCTCGTCGCGGCGGCGCAGGCGGATAACGGTGCCGGGGTCGGCATGGCGCACGGCATTGGCCAACAGGTTTCCGAGTGCCCGTTGCAACAACTGCTGATCGGCAAGCAGTTCGCCGTGCAGTTGGTTGTCCAGGCGCAGGTCGCGATCGTCCGCCAGCGCTTCGAAGTAATCACACAGTTCATCGCCGACGCTGTGCAGATCCAGCGTTTGCAGATTCAGTGCGCGCTCGGCCTGTTCGGCGCGGGCGAGGAACATCAGGTTCTCGGCCATGCGTTTGAGGCGTTCGAACTCTTCCATGTTCGAGGCCAGCACTTCCTGATATTCGGCTGTACTGCGCGGGTGATTCAACGCCTGGCCGTTGCTCGCCAGCAAGGTGTGCAGCGGCGTGCGGATTTCATGGGCGAGGTCGGCGGAGAACTGCGACAGGCGCTGCACGCTGTCATCCAGCCGCGCGAGCATGCCGTTGAGTGCTTGTACCGGCTCGCGCAGTTCTGTCGGTGTGCCCTCGGCGGGCAGACGTTGATCGAGGCTGCGCAGATCAATGCCGCGAACCGCTGCGCTCAACTGGCGTAACGGGCGCAGCCCACGGCGCAGCAACAACAGGCCAAGAGCAAAAGCGAGCAACGCGCCGAGGCCGACGGAGAGATACAGGCGCAGGCGATAACTGCTCAGCATCTGTTCACGCTCGCTCAGCACCTTGCCGGCAATCACCGTAAGGGATTCACCGTTCGGGCCCTGCGCCTGACCGGACAACAACGCCACTTCGGCACCGTCGCCTGCTTGCCATGTCAGCACGTCGCGACGTTGCGGCATCTGCTCGCGGGCAATCGCCTTCAAGTTCGGCAACTCGCGCTGGCGCGGGTTGATGGTGATCACGCTGGAGCCGTCCGCGCGGCGCACCAGCAGCAGGCTGTCGAGATTGCCGAGCATGTTCTGATACAGCCGCGGCCGTGCCTGCAAGGCGTCGAGGCTGTCGCTGTCAGCGAGCAAGGCGCGCACTTGTTCGAGGCGACCCAGCAGGGCCATGTCGTCACGAAAGGCCAGCTCCGAGGCCAGCGAGCGATAAAGAAAAACGCCAATCGCGCTCAGCACCAATGCACAAACAATGGCGAAGGCCAGGGCCAGACGCCAGGCGATCGACTTACTCCACATCGTCCGGCGCTTCCAGTTGATAACCGACGCCGCGCACGGTGTGAATCAGTTTAGGCATATACGGATCATCGACCTTGGAGCGCAGACGGCGCACCGCCACTTCGACCATGTTGGTGTCGCTGTCGAAATTCAGGTTCCACACCTGCGAGGCGATCAGCGTGCGCGACAACACTTCGCCCTGGCGGCTGGCGAGCAATTGCAGCAGGGCGAATTCCTTATTGGTCAGGGCGATGCGCTGGCCGCCACGACTGACGCGGCGGCGCAGCACATCGATTTCCAGATCGGCGATCTGGTAAGACTCGGCCTCGCGCATCGGCCCGCGCCGCAGCAAGGTACGCACCCGCGCGAGCAGTTCGGCGAAGGCGAAGGGTTTGAGCAGATAATCGTCGGCACCCAGTTCGAGACCGCGCACGCGGTCTTCAATGGCGTCCTTGGCCGTGAGAAACAACACGGGAGTGGCGCCGCGCTGGCGGATCAGTTGCAGCAATTGCCAGCCGTTAAGACCGGGCAGCATCACGTCGAGGATGATCAGGTCGTATTCCTGCTGCTCGATAAAGTAGCGGCCATCGAGGCCATTGAGCGCTACGTCCACGGCAAAACCCGACTCGCCCAGACCTTTGGCGAGGAAGTTCGCAGTCTTGGCTTCGTCTTCTACAACCAGCAAACGCATGGCACACCTCGTTCATTAAGGCACACAGGCTAGGCGCCTTCGGCGGCGTTGCCCATTACAAACTTGTAATCCAACTGACGAGGTTCTGACGAGGACCGGCCGTTAAGGTGACGACCTTCGCTTCTGGAGCTTGTCCATGACCGTCAAATACCTCGTTGCAAGCCTGATGATCGGCCTGAGTGGCGCCGCTGTCGCCAGCCCGGAATTACCGCGCCACGCCGACCTCGATCTGAAAACCGCGCGCTGGCTCGCCGACAAGGCGATGAGCACCTGCACCGGCACAGTCTCGGTGCTCGACCGTGGCGGCAACCTGCTGGTGACCCTGCGCGGCGATGGCATCGGCCCGCACAACACCGCCGCCAGCCAGCGCAAGGCCTACACCGCACTGTCGACCAAGACGCCGACACGACTGTTCGCCGAGCGCGCTCGCAACAACCCGGAAACCGCCAACCTCAACACCCTCGATGAATTGCTGTTGCTGGGCGGCGGCATCCCGTTGTTCGCCGGCAGCGAACTGGTCGGTGCCATCGGCGTGGCCGGTTCCGGCGGCGGCGAGCAGGACGAAAACTGCGCTCTCGCGGCCGCCGACAAGGCCGGCCTGACCATCACCTCTTCCCACTAAGGAGAACCACCATGACCACCCTGCGCATGACCCTCGCCGCCCTTGGCCTGAGCGCTGTTTCGAGCCTGGCGCTGGCCGCCGGCAACCCATTGAGCGTGCACGTGCTCAACCTGGAAAACGGCCTGCCCTCACCGGGCATCAATGTCTCGCTGGAAAAGCATGTCGGCACGGACTGGCAGCCGCTGGCGCAAGGCACCACCAACGAACAAGGGCGAATCGCCGAACTGTTCCCGGCCAGGCAGCCCTTTGAAGCGGGTGAATACCGCGTGGTGTTCAAGACCGGCGAGTACTACAAGAAGATCAAGCACGACACATTCTTCCCGGAAATCCCGGTGATCTTTGAAGTGAAGCAGACCGACCAGCATTACCACATCCCGCTGCTGCTCAGCCCGTATGGTTTCTCGACTTATCGCGGTTCGTAATCCCAACGCCGATCCCGTGTAGGAGTGAGCCTGCTCGCGATAGCAATCTGTCAGTTGATTCATGTGTGACTGACATATCGCTATCGCGAGCAGGCTCACTCCTACAGGGGTCGGTGGGAATCCTAGAGTGTGGTCAGCGCCCGCAATCGCGCGGCATCGAGGATCTCGATCTCGCCGTATGCCAGGCCAATGATCCCCTGCCCCTGCAAATCCTTGAGAATCTGGTTAGTGGTCTGCCGCGACAGCGACAGCATCGCGGCCAGTTGCTCCTGCGGCAGTTGCAGCACTCGGCGCGGCGCGTCGAGTTCGCCGTAGCCCTCGGCAATCATCAACAAACGATGCGCCAGCCGCGCCGGGGCCGGCAGCAGGCTGAGCTGTTCCAGACTGATGAAGGCCAGGCGCAGTTTGTGGCTCATCAACAAGGCCAGATGGCGCCAGTACACGGGCTGCTCGTCGAGCAATTTCAACAATGCCGCCTGCGGAATATTCAGCAAAGTGCAGGCCCCGACTGCATAAGCATCATGGGTACGCGGCTGACCATCGAACAGGCAGATTTCGCCAAACCAGTGCGGCGCCTCGACCAGACTCAACAACGCCTCTTTGCCCTGCTCGCTCACCGCGCCGATGCGCACGGCACCATCGAGCACCGCGTACAAGCCGCACGGTGCGTCACCGCGCTGAAACAGGCGCTGTCCCGCCGTCAGCCGCCGCTCGCGGCCCGCCGCCAGCAGACTATCCTGAAAGGATGCCGGCAGATGACTGAACCAGTGCCCGGTCAGCAGCCGTGAACGTATGTGCATAAACCCTCCTGGATTGTCGCCTGCCCGACAGAGCGAACCCGGCTGCCGGGGGATGATGCAACCAATCTCACTGGAGGAACAACAATGAAAAGCCTCGTCGACCATCTCAGTCAGTACGCCGCCTACCACCGCGACCCGCGCAACATCGCCAGCCACTTTGTCGGCATCCCGCTGATCATTGTGGCGGTGGCGGTGTTGTTGTCACGCCCGCAATGGTCGCTGGGCGGTCTGTGGATTTCTCCGGCCGTTGTGCTGGCGTTGGCTTCGGCGTGGTTTTATCTGCGCCTGGAATTGAAGCTCGGTGTGTTGATGACGGTATTGATGGGGCTATCGGTCTGGGCCGGGCATGCGCTGGCGCAGCAGAGCACCATGGTCTGGCTGAGCGGCGGGCTGGGGATGTTCGTGATTGGCTGGGTGATCCAGTTTGTCGGGCATCACTACGAAGGGCGCAAACCGGCGTTTGTCGATGATGTGTCGGGGCTGATTGTCGGGCCGCTGTTTGTGGTGGCCGAGCTGGCGTTTTTGCTCGGGCTGCGGCATGAACTGAAAGCGCAGATCGAGGCGCGGGCGGGAGGGGTGCGGGTCAATCCGAATCGTGCGGCTGTCTAAATCGCTTTCGCGAGCAGGCTCGCTCCCACAGGGATTTTCAGCTCGTTCCCACGCTCTGCGTGGGAACGCCGCCATGGACGCTCCGCGTCCACTGTGACGCGGAGCGTCACGGGATGCATTCCCACGCAGAGCGTGGGAACGATCAGTTAAAGGTTGGCGACCTTCTGCCAGACCTTCGGTTTGAAGAACAGCGTTTCGCCCTTGGCCAGGCCAATCAGGCTGTCGTGATCCTTGACCACTTCGGCCTCGATCAGATCGCTCTGCCCTTCAACCTTCAGCGTCACCCGCGTAGTCGCTCCCAACGGCCGGATATCACGCACCTCAGCCGCATGGTGATCTTCCAGCTCATGCTTGGACAACGACACTTCGTGCGGGCGGAACAGCACGTGGTTGTCGTCGCTGAGCAGCAAACGATTCGAATCGCCGAGGAAGTGATAAACGAAATCGCTGGCCGGGTTTTCGTAGACGTCGCCCGGTGAGCCGATCTGCTCGATCACGCCTTTGTTCATCACCACGATGCGGTCGGCGACTTCCATCGCTTCTTCCTGGTCGTGAGTCACGAATACCGAGGTCAGGTTGATGTCCTCGTGCAGGCGCGCCAGCCAGCGGCGCAGCTCTTTGCGCACCTTGGCATCGAGGGCGCCGAACGGCTCATCGAGTAGCAGAACTTTCGGCTCCACCGCCAAGGCTCGGGCCAGTGCGATGCGCTGGCGCTGCCCCCCGGACAGCTGCTCCGGGTAACGATCCGACAGCCAGTCCAGCTGCACCATGTTCAGCAGTTCATGAACCTTGGTCGCAATCTGGCTTTCGCTCGAGCGCTGGTTTTTCGGCTTCATGCGCAGGCCGAATGCGACGTTGTCGAACACCGTCATGTGCCGGAACAAGGCGTAGTGCTGAAATACGAAACCGACGTTGCGATCACGCACATCGTGGCCGGAGACGTCTTCACCGTGGAAGACGATGTTGCCCTGATCGGGAGTTTCCAGACCGGCAATGATCCGCAGCAGCGTGGTTTTGCCACAGCCCGAAGGCCCCAGCAGCGCGACCAGCTCACCGCTCTGGATGTCCAGGCTGATGTTGTCCAGCGCCTTGAACGCGTTGAAATTCTTGCTGACGTTACGCACTTCGATCGACATGAATTATTCCTCCGCGGCGCTGGCGCGCAGGCGGTTGATACGGTTTTCGCTCCACTGCTTGAGCAGCAGGATGAAGAGCGCCAGGATCAGCAACAGGCTCGCCACGGCGAACGCGGCCACGTGGTTGTATTCGTTGTAGAGGATCTCGACGTGCAGCGGCAAGGTGTTGGTCACACCGCGAATGTGCCCGGACACCACCGACACCGCACCGAACTCGCCCATGGCCCGCGCGGTACACAGCACCACGCCATAGATCAGGCCCCATTTGATGTTGGGCACGGTGACGTGCCAGAACATCTGCCAGCCATTGGCGCCGAGCAGGCGCGCAGCTTCTTCTTCCTGGGTGCCTTGTTCCTGCATCAGCGGAATCAGCTCACGGGCCACGAACGGCACGGTGACGAAGATCGTCGCCAGCACGATGCCCGGCAGGGCGAAGACGATCTGGATGTCATGATCCTGCAGCCACGGCCCGAACAGGCCCTGCGCGCCGAACATCAACACGTAGACCAGACCGGCGATCACCGGCGACACCGAAAACGGCAAGTCAATCAGCGTTACCAGCATGCTCTTGCCACGGAACGAGTATTTGCTCACGCACCACGCGGCGCTGACACCGAATACCAGGTTCAGCGGCACCGAGATCAGCACCGCGAACACCGTGAGTTTCAGCGCCGACAAAGCGTCCGGCTCAAAGATCGCCGTGAAAAACGCACCGAGGCCGTTCTTCAAACCCTGCGATACGACGATGAACAACGGCAGCAGTAGAAACAGGAAAAAGATCAGCCAGCCAAGACCGATCAAGATTCTGCGCGAGGTGGCACTGCCACGCCGCGCAGCGTTGGCCGCCGAGGCGGCCGCAATAGACGATTGGGACATGTGCGCGCCTCCTTATGGGGTTTCGATGCGCCGCTGAAGCAGGTTGATCAGCAGCAACAGGACAAAGGAAACCACCAGCATCAATACGCCGATGGCCGTGGCGCCGGTGTAATCGTACTGGTCGAGTTTGACCATGATCAGCAGCGGCAGGATCTCGGTTTTCATCGGCATGTTGCCGGCGATGAAAATCACCGAACCGTACTCGCCAACGCCACGGGCAAACGCCAGGGCAAAACCGGTCAGCCATGCGGGCAGCAGCGCCGGTACGAGAATATGGCGGAACACCTGGATCGGTTTGGCACCGAGGCAAGCGGCAGCTTCTTCGACTTCGCGAGGTATGTCGGCCAGCACCGGCTGCACCGTGCGCACCACGAACGGCAGAGTCACAAAGGTCAGCGCCAGGGTGATACCCAACGGCGTGTAGGCGATCTTGAAACCCAGGTCAGTGGCGAACTGACCGACCAGGCCGGTCGGGGCATACAGCGCGGTCAACGCGATACCGGCCACTGCCGTAGGCAAGGCGAAGGGCAAATCGATCATCGCATCGATCACCTTGCGCCCGGGGAAGGTGTAGCGCACCAGCACCCAGGCCAGCAACGTGCCGATGATGCCGTTGATGATTGCCGCGCACAGCGCGGTGCCGAAGCTCAGCTTCAACGCCGCCAGCACCCGCGGTGCAGAAATGATCGCCCAGAATTGATCCCAGGTCAGTTGCGCGGCGTGGACGAACATCGCCGCCAGCGGGATAAGCACAATCAGACTGAGGTACACCAAGGTGTAGCCCAGCGTCAGCCCGAAGCCGGGTATGACGGGGGAGATACGACGCGACATAAAAGTCCCTGGTTAATAAGCGATCCGCTGAACGCACCAATGTGGGAGCGAGCCTGCTCGCGAAGAGGGAGTATCAGTCAACTCCAGGTCGTCTGACACTGCGCTTTCGCGAGCAGGCTCGCTCCCACATTTTCCGCGCCTGGCTTCAGGCTTGATGTGTGGCTGAAGTCAGATTACTGCGCCTGATAAATCTGGTCGAACACGCCGCCATCGTTGAAGAATTTCGGCTGCGCGGATTTCCAGCCGCCGAAGTCCTTGTCGATGGTCACCAGCTCCAGTTTCGGGAACTGCTGGGCGTACTTGGCGGCGACGTCCTTGTCACGCGGACGGTAGAAATTCTTCGCCGCGATTTCCTGACCGGCCGGGCTGTACAGGTGCTTGAGATAGGCTTCGGCAATCTGCGCGTTGCCCTTCTTCTCGGCATTTTTGTCGACCACGGCTACTGGCGGCTCGGCGAGGATCGACAGCGACGGCACGACGATGTCGAACTTGTCGGCACCGCCGTCTTCTTTCAGCGCCAGGAACGCTTCGTTTTCCCACGCCAGCAGCACGTCGCCCTGGCCGTTGTTGACGAAGGTGATGGTCGAGCCGCGTGCGCCGGTGTCGAGAATCGGCACGTGCTTGAACAGGGTTTGTACGTACTCCTTGGCCTTGGCTTCGTCGCCGCCGTTGGCTTTCAGGCCGTAAGCCCAGGCCGCGAGGAAGTTCCAGCGCGCACCGCCGGAGGTTTTCGGGTTCGGCGTGATCACCGAGACGTCGTTCTTGACCAGATCGCCCCAGTCCTTGATGCCTTTCGGGTTGCCCTTGCGCACCAGGAAGACGATGGTCGAGGTGTACGGCGTGCTCGCTTCCGGCAGACGCTTCTGCCAGTCGGCGGGCAGGCTCTTGCCGAGCTTGGCCACTTCGTCGATGTCGCCGGCCAGGGCCAGGGTCACAACGTCGGCGCGCAGACCATCAATTACCGCACGCGCCTGCTTGCCCGAACCACCGTGGGATTGCTGGATCTTCACGGTGTCGCCGGCGTGGTCTTGCTGCCAGAACTTAATGAATTCGGCGTTGTAGTCTTGATACAGCTCGCGGGTCGGGTCATACGAGACGTTGAGCAGTTCGTAATCCTTGGCAACCGCGGAACCGGCAAACACGGCACTGGCCAGCGCGGCCAAAGCGTAGCGGCGAATCGACGACATGGTGAAAGCTCCTGGAATTCTCGGTGGTGGCTTTTTCTTATGGATTGGGTAATCGGCTGCCGGTCAAAGATCGCCGCCTGCGCCAGCTCTTGTCTGAAGCTCCCCGCAAGAGCTGGCGCAGGCTGCAATCTTCAGCCCGGTTGCTTACCGGGTTGCTGCAAGCGGAATTTCTCTTTGCGTTCGATCTGCACGACCTGGGCGTTGTGCACAGTGATTTCCACCGCGCCAAACCGCAGATCGCGTAGCGCGCTCTGGATTTCCCGCAAGATCGTGCTTTCGTCCTGACCGTCAACGCTGCGAAGGGATGCGCTCATGGTGCTGCTCCTTTGAAGGGGATATGCCTGGCAGTGGGCGGCACTGCGTTCGGCGTGGGAGCAATATAAGAGAGGTACGGATATTCTTAAAAAGACTATTTAAGAATGTTTATATAACCAGAAAAACCACTCTTCCCACCCACTTCGAGGGAATGCTCAATCTCCTGCGTCGGCACCGGCCGGCCAAACCAGTAGCCTTGCCCCAGATCGCATTCCTGTTCGAGCAGAAATTTCGCCTGCTCAACCTGCTCAATGCCCTCGGCGTGCACCTGCATGCCCATGCTGCGGGCCAGTGCGATGATCACCCGGACAATCGCCACGTCATCCTCATCCCACGGCAAACCGGCAACGAAGCCTTGATCGATCTTGAGTTTCTGTACCGGCAAACGCTTGAGCCGCAACAGCGATGAATAGCCGGTGCCAAAGTCATCGATCGCCAGGCGGATACCCAGCTCACGCAAACGATGCATCTGCTCCAATGCGACTTCCGGGTCTTCCATGACCGCACTTTCGGTCACTTCAAGTTCCAGATACGCCGGTTCCAGCCCGCTGTCGTGCAGCACCTGCGCCACCTGCTGGTACAGCTCGCGCCGGGCAAACAGTCGCGACGACACATTCACCGCGACGAACGACAGCACCAGGCCGGCCTGCTGCCACTGGCACATCTGCCGGCAAGCCTGCTGCATGACCCAGGCATCGATTTCGGCGATCAGCCCGGTGCGCTCGGCAATCGGGATGAATTCTGCGGGCGAGACCAGACCGCGTTGCGGATGCTGCCAGCGCACCAGGGCTTCTACGCCGATCAGGCGGCCGCTTGGCAGGTCATGCACCGGTTGGTAATAAACCCGCAGCTCCTGTTGCTCCAGCGCACGGCGCAATTCAAAGGCGAGCTCCACGCGTTGTTGGGCATGCGCGGTGAGTTCTTCGGTGTACAAGGCGTACCCGTTGCGCCCGCTGCTTTTGGCCTTGAACAACGCGGCGTCGGCATTGCGCAGCAGTTGCTCGGCGCTCAGGGCATCGCTGGGAAACAGGCTGATGCCGATGCTGGCGTTGATCAACAACTCGTGGCCATCAACGCGAAACGCGTCCTTGAAAGCATCGAGCATGCGTTGTGCCAGCGCCGCTGCCTGAACCGGTTGTGGACAACTCTCTGCGAGCACGGCGAACTCGTCGCCGCCGAGCCGCGCCAGGGTAATGCCGGGACCGCACACCCCCTGCAAACGCGCCGCCACGGCCTTGAGCAAGCGATCGCCCACGTTATGGCCGAGGCTGTCATTGATCATTTTGAAGTGATCGAGATCGAGCATCAGCAACGCGCAACCGCGCTTGTGCATTTGCGCCGAGGCCAGCGCCTGCTCGGTGCGGTCGCTGAACAACAGGCGATTGGGCAGATCGGTCAGCGGATCATGGTGCGCGAGGTGTTTGAGTTCCTCCTCGGAATGCTTGATCGCACTGATGTCGGAAAACACCGCGACGTAATGGCTGAGCCGGCCGTGATCATCGTGAATCACGCGGATGGTTTGCCACTGTGGATAAATTTCGCCGCTTTTGCGCCGGTTCCAGATTTCCCCGCTCCATTCGCCCTGCGCCTGCAACGTGGCGAACATGGCTTGATAGAAACCCGGCGGATGATGGCCGGACTTGAACAGGCTTGGCTGCTGGCCGATAACTTCTTCGCGCTGATAACCGGTGATCGCCATGAACGCGCGATTGACGTGGACGATCAGGCCCTGATGATTGGTGACCAGCACGCCTTCGCGGGTGCAGTCGAACACCGCTGCCGCCTGACGCAAACGCTCACGATCGGCATGGCGCTCGCGCAACCGGGCGCCGATGCCGAGAAACCCGTACAGGCGCGCCCGCGCCAGAAAGATCAGCCCGGCACTCACCGCGGCGAACAGGTAACCGTTGATCAGTTGCCATCGGGCGATATCGACGGCGTCATTGAAGAAATTGTTTAATAAATGATCAGAACCTTGCAGCCAGACGACGGCAAGTACGAGATAGAGCAGCGCTGCACGCAAGGCATCGCGGTGAGTGGCAGGCATTCGGCTGTCCATGTCCCTACAAAAAGGTTGGAATTATAGGTCAAGAAACATCCAGCGACGCTTTCCTTTAAGGGCGGCTGGTTTTATCCGTGTGCTTGGTGATAATGCAACGGCTGTTTTTATCTTTATCGAGGGCCCTATAGCCTATGTGGTACGAAGGTTTTCTTGGCTTGTCGGCCTGGTCGCTGGTCGCGGTCACCCTGCTGATGACCCATGTGACGATTGTTGCCGTCACGGTCTATCTGCACCGTTATTCCGCGCATCGCTCACTGGAGCTGAATGCCGGTCTGAAACACTTTTTCCGCTTCTGGCTGTGGCTGACCACGGCGCAGAACACCCGCGAATGGACGGCCATCCACCGCAAACACCACGCCAAATGCGAAACCGAAGATGACCCGCACAGTCCGGTAATCAAGGGCTTGTCCACGGTGCTGCGCACCGGCGCCGAGCTGTACCGTGCCGAAGCGCAGAATCCGGAAACCCTGCGCATCTACGGCAAGAACTGCCCGGAAGACTGGATCGAGCGCAACCTCTACAGCCGTTTCCCGCTGCTGGGCGTGGCGATCATGGGCATTATCGACCTGCTGCTGTTCGGCACCATCGGCATTACCATCTGGGCGATCCAGATGATGTGGATTCCGGTGTGGGCCGCCGGCGTGATCAACGGTCTGGGCCACGCGGTCGGCTATCGCAACTTCGAATGCCGCGACGCGGCGACCAATCTGGTGCCTTGGGGCATCCTGATCGGCGGCGAAGAACTGCACAACAATCATCACACCTACCCCAATTCGGCCAAGCTGTCGGTGAAGAAGTGGGAGTTCGACCTCGGCTGGGCGTGGATCAAGGTCTTCAGCTTCCTCGGTCTGGCCAGGGTTCAGCGCGTTGCGCCGATCGCGCACCGGGTCGAAGGCAAGGGCAGCCTGGACATGGACACCGCCATGGCGATCCTCAACAACCGCTTCCAGATCATGGCCCAGTACCGCAAGCTGGTGATCGGTCCGCTGGTCAAGCAGGAGCTGGCCAAGGTCGATCATTCGGTTCGCCACCAGTTCCACCGTGCCAAGCGCCTGCTGTCGCGCGAGACCAGCCTGCTGGAAGACCGCCATCACTTGCGCATCCAGACCATGCTCGAGCACAGCCAGGCGTTGAAGGTCATTTACGAAAAGCGTCTGGCCCTGCAACAGATCTGGCTCAAGACCAGTTCCAATGGCCACGACATGCTCGCCGCCATCAAGGACTGGATTCACGAGGCCGAGGCCAGCGGCATTCAGTCCCTGCGCGAATTCGCCGACCAGTTGAAAACCTACTCGCTGCGTCCTGCAGCCGTCTGAGACCGTTGATCGGTGCACTCGCCCAGGCGAGTGCACCGTTTTGAACTTCGCCGAAAATCACCTATCTCAAAGACACTTCGCCACCCCGGCGGGCTGTATTGTGGCCGCTGTCGAAATCGCGGCACGCCCTTTGAGATTTGTGCCGATGGTCAACAACAATCCAAAAGACTCATCCGTCCCGCAGTGGCCCGAGGCCGCGCAAACCCTGATGGCGCTGATGCATGCGCAAGGCGAGGTCGCACGCCTGAGCGAGCGCGAACAGCTGTTCAGCTCCTTGCTGGTCAGCGTCAATGCCGTGCTCTGGGCATTCAACTGGGAAACCCGTCAGGTGCTGTACGTCAGCCCCGCCTACGAACGGATTTTCGGTCGCTCCGCCGGGCTGCTGCTCGGTGACTACAACCAGTGGCGCGACAGCATCTACCCCGACGACCTCGACTACGCCGAGCGCAGCCTCGCTGAAGTGCTGCACAAGGGCGCAGTGGAAGATCGCGAGTACAGAATCATCGCCGCCGACGGCCAGGTGCGCTGGCTCAGCGACAAATGCTTCATCAATCGCCAGGACGATCCAGACCAACCGGTGATCATCGTCGGCATCGCCGAAGACATCACCGACAAGAAGCACATGGAAACCGAGCTGCAACGTCTGGCGACCACCGACGTGCTGACGCAAAGCAGTAACCGCCGACACTTCTTCGAATGCGCCAACCGCGAATTCGAAGAAGCACGCCTGCGCGGTACGCCGATGGCGTTTCTGCTGCTGGATATCGATGACTTCAAAGCGATCAACGACAGCTACGGCCACCCGGAAGGCGACAATGTGCTGCAACGGATTGCCGAGTGCGGACGCAGTTCATTGCGCCGTGGCGATCTGTTCGGGCGAATTGGCGGTGAGGAATTTGCCGCGGTGTTTCCCGGTTGCGCGCCGGAGATGGCCATGCAAGTGGCGGAACGCTTGCAGCAGGAGATTCAGCGTTTGCGATTCAGCCATGACGGCCAGACGTTCGGCATCACCGTAAGCCAAGGGCTGACCAGCCTGACCGACGAGGACAAAAGCCTCGACAACCTGTTCGCCCGCGCAGATGCGGCGATGTACGAGGCGAAACGACAGGGCAAAAACCGCATCATTGCGGCCTGACCCGGTTTCATATTCAACACATTGCCCTGTAGGAGTGAGCCTGCTCGCGATAGCGGAGTGTCAGACGAAACTTTAATAACTGACATTCCGCTATCGCGAGCAGGCTCACCCCTACAAGGGTTTGTGTAAGCCGGTTATTTACGCATCCGCATCAATTCCGGCAAACCAATCTTCAGCAATCGTGCCGTACGGCTCTTCGCCAGTTCCTCGACACCCTCATGCTCGGTCAACCGCGCCATTTGCGCCGCCATGTTCATCACCAGCGCCTCACGGGAATACACCCCACCGCCAAGCTGATAAACCGAGGCGATCAGTTCACGCAATTCCAAAGGCAGGCGCCAGCGTGTACGCAACGCAGAACCATACGCCGCGCCGAACTGCGCCAGCGCCTCGCCGACTTCCTCCTGCTCGTCCAGCGCCCCGCCCGCCTGTTGCCACTCTTGCAGACAACGCAGCAGCGCCAGATCGCCGAGGCGGTGAAGCATGCCGGCGCAATAACAGCGTTCCTGATCCAGATCGAGCAATCGCGCCAACGTGCGCGCATATTCAGCGGTGTGCAGTGACAAGCCCCAATAACGTTCGGCGTAATCCGCCAGACATGGATCGCTGAGCCGGGCACTGCGCTTGAGCGCCAGGCCCAGAATCAGATTCATGCTCTGTCCGGTACCGAGCCGATGCAGGGCTTGCGCCAGCGTCTGCACCGGCGCGCCATGGTGCTGCGCGGCGCTGTTGGCCGCAGCGATCAACACCGCCGTGATCTGCGGGTCGGTGCGAATCTCTTCTTCGAGCAGCTTCAGGTCGAGGCCATCGGGGTTGAGGCTGCGCTTCACCGCCACTTGCACATCGGTCATCAACGGCGCGCCGTCGGTTTGCTCACGGCGCCGCTCAAGAAACACCGCGAGGGTCATGCCCGGCGCCAGAGCCGGCACTTCACAGAACACCTCCTGCCCGGCGTTGAGCAGTAAACCCTGCAGACGCTCGGTCAGTCCTTCCATGTTCAAGGGTTTGGTCAGGTACGCGGTCGGCGCCAGCGGAATGGCTTCGCGCACGCTGGCACTGTCGTTGCGGCTGCTCATCAGAATGAACGGCAGCGGCGGGTTGCGCTTGCGCTGACGCACGCTGCGCAGCACGTTCAAACCGTCGACGCCGGGCAATTCCCAATCGACGATGGCCAGGTCATAAGGGATTTCAGTGAGCATCGACAGCGCTTGCTGGCCATCGGCACACAGATCCAGCCGCGCGTCACAACGCACGTTCAGCAACACTTGTTTGAGCAGATCGCGCGACCACGGATCGGCCTCGGCAATCAACACGCGCGGTACGGCGGGTAATTCAACGGCAATCATGCACGCACTCCCTGGCAATGCCTTGACCTTAGCCAATGCTGGCCAATCGTTACAGCGCTAAACGCCGATATGTTTGCACCGGCATGAAAAAACCCGCCGAAGCGGGTTTTTTGTCGAGCCGATCACAGAATGCCGGGGCTTACAGCTCCGAGAAGCACTCTTCGATGATCGCCAGACCTTTGTCCAGTTGCTCGTCCGGCGAGGTCAGCGGTACCAGTACGCGCAACACGTTGCCGTAGGTGCCGCAGGACAGCAGGATCAGGCCTTTGTCGCGTGCCTTGGCCACCACGGCTGCTACGGCAGTCGGGTTTGGCTTGTGGCTGTCGCCGTTCTCGAACAGCTCGACCGCAATCATCGCGCCCAGCGCACGCACTTCGCCGATGACCGGGTATTTGGCCTGAATGTTTTTCAGGCCAGTGACCAGACGCTCGCCGACGGCCTTGCAGCGGTCCAGCAGGTGCTCTTCTTCGAACACTTCCATCACGGCCAGCGCAGCGGCGCAAGCGATCGGGCTACCGGCGTAGGTGCCGCCCAAACCGCCCGGTGCGATGGCGTCCATGTATTCGGCCTTGCCGCAAACACCGGCCAGCGGGAAGCCGCCAGCGATGGATTTGGCGAAAGTGGTCAGGTCGGCAGCAACGCCCATCTGCTCCATAGCGAAGAAGGTACCGGTACGGCCAGCGCCGGTCTGCACTTCGTCAGCGATCAGCAGAATGCCGTGCTGGTCGCACAACGCGCGCAGGCGCTTCATGAATTCTTTCGGCGCGACGTAGAAACCACCTTCGCCCTGTACCGGCTCGATGATGATCGCGGCGATGTCTTTCGGCTCGGCGTCGTTCTTGAAGATGCGTTCGATGGAAGCGATCGAATCGTCGATGCTCACGCCGTGCAGTTCGTTCGGGTACAGCGCGCGGAAGATGCCGCCTGGCATCAGGCCCATGCCGGCCGAGTACGGCACGACTTTACCGGTCAGACCCAGGGTCATCATGGTGCGGCCGTGGTAGGCGCCGGTGAAGGCGATCACGCCTGCACGGCCAGTAGCGGCACGGGCGATTTTCACGGCGTTTTCGACGGCTTCGGAACCGGTGGTGACCAACAGGGTTTTCTTGGCGAAATCGCCTGGGACCTTGGCGTTGATTTTTTCGCACAGCTCAACGTACGGCTCGTAGGCCAGTACCTGGAAGCAGGTATGGGTCAGCTTGTTCAGCTGCTCGGTCACGGCGGCGATGATTTTCGGGTGCACGTGGCCGGTGTTGAGTACCGCGATACCGCCGGCGAAGTCGATGAATTCACGACCTTCAACGTCAGTCACGGTGGCGTTCTTCGCGGATTCAGCGAAGATCGGGTGAATCTGGCCAACACCGCGGGGTACAGCGGCGGTACGACGGGCCATCAGTTCAGCGTTAGTCTTGCTCATTACAGTCCTCATTCGCCGCTCATCGGGCAGCGTGGTTCAAGGATGAAGCGGGAGGAATCGGCGGTGGCAGCATGCGATGATCGACTGCCACGGCGTTCCCGGCCGCAGAGAAAATGCAGGTTTGAAACCACGCAAAGGGACAGCGCTCTCGTGCCCTTTGCGTTTACAGCGATCTCGCAGGGTTTAGATGCCCAGGCAGAGGTATTTGATTTCCAGGTAATCTTCGATGCCGTACTTGGAGCCTTCACGGCCCAGGCCCGAGGCTTTGATACCGCCGAACGGCGCGACTTCGTTGGAGATCAGCCCGGTGTTGACGCCGACCATGCCGTATTCCAGCGCCTCGGCGACACGGAACACACGGCCGAGGTCACGCGCATAGAAGTACGAAGCCAGACCGAATTCGGTGTCGTTGGACATCGCGATCACTTCGGCTTCGTCTTTGAAGCGGAACAGTGGCGCCAGCGGACCGAAGGTTTCTTCCTTGGCCACGGCAGCGTTTTTCGGCACGTTGGTGAGGATGGTCGGTTCGAAGAAGTTGCCTTGCATCGCCTTGCCGCCAGCCAGAACGGTCGCGCCTTTGGAAACAGCGTCAGCGATGTGCTCTTGCACCTTGGCCACGGCTTTTTCGTCGATCAGCGGGCCAGTGGTGGTGCCGTCTTCCAGACCGTTGCCGATCTTCAGCTTGGCGACTGCCACTTTCAGCTTCTCGGCGAACGCATCGTAGACCGCGTCCTGAATGTACAGGCGGTTGGCGCAGACGCAGGTCTGGCCGTTGTTGCGGTACTTGGAGATGATCGCGCCTTCGACGGCCTTATCCAGGTCGGCGTCGTCGAACACGATGAACGGCGCGTTGCCGCCCAGTTCCAGCGAGACTTTTTTGATGTCTTTGGCGCACTCGGCCATCAACTGGCGACCGATTTCGGTCGAGCCGGTGAAGGACAGTTTGCGCACGATCGGGTTGCTGGTCAGCTCGCTGCCGATGTCGCCGGCGCTGCCAGAAACGACGCTGAACACGCCCGCCGGAATGCCCGCGCGCTGGGCCAGTTCGGCCAGGGCGAAAGCGGAGAATGGGGTTTGCGAAGCCGGTTTGAGCACCATGGTGCAACCGGCGGCCAGGGCTGGACCGGCCTTGCGGGTGATCATCGCCGCCGGGAAGTTCCACGGAGTGATCGCGGCGGTGACGCCGATCGGCTGCTTGATCACGATCAGGCGCTTGTCGGGCTGGTGGCCCGGAATCACGTCGCCATAGATGCGCTTGGCTTCTTCAGCGAACCACTCGATGAACGACGCGGCGTAAACGATTTCGCCCTTGGCTTCGGCCAGCGGCTTGCCCTGCTCGAGGGTCATCAGGCGCGCGAGGTCGTCCTGGTGTTCGATCATCAGTTCGAACCAGCGACGCAGCTTGCCGGCACGCTCTTTGGCGGTCAGCGCACGCCAGGCCGGCAGCGCCTTGTCAGCGGCTTCGATGGCGCGACGGGTTTCGGCAGCGCCCATCTTCGGCACGGTACCGAGGATTTCGCCGGTGGCCGGGTTGTTGACCTTGATCGTCTGACCGTTGTCCGCATCGACCCAAGCGCCATCGATGAAGGCTTGCTGGCGGAACAACTGGGTGTCTTTAAGCTGCATGTCGGCTTTCCTTAACAGCACCGCGGCCTGCGCGGAGCAAATTATGATTGTAGAAAGGCGCCTCGCAAGGCTGCCGTCAGGGAAATCAGTGACCGGGTGTGGCGCATCAACAGTGCATGACTCGATACACCAGCGCTTCAACACCCAGCAAAGAGCGTTTGAAATCTCAAACGGATCGTAGGATCAAAGGGGTTAAAGGACAATAGGTCGTTCGAAAAAAAGAACAAAAACGCCGCTTTTCAGATCAACGCACCAAAAACCCGTACCGCAGGAAAACCTTAGATCAACCCCGGCAAAGCGCCAAACGAGGGTTTTGCAGGACGTTACCGCTTTCTGGAATGCAGCCATTTGCACCGACACGCGCTCTGACAAAACCCGCCAAAACCCGGCATGGACGCCCCGAGTCGACCTAGGTATGATGTCGCCCGCTGCACCAGTAGCTCAGCTGGATAGAGTACTGCCCTCCGAAGGCAGGGGTCGTGGGTTCGAATCCCGCCTGGTGCACCATGAATCAAAACGAGAAAGCCCCGGACTGTGATGGTCCGGGGCTTTTTTGTGGCTGATGGGTAACCGTTGGATCAACGTCACTCCGTCGTCCAGTCAAACTCATCATATTCATCGTCATCGCCCTCCTCCCCAACCTCGTCAAACACCTCGTCTTCATCATCAACAAGGTCTTCCTCCGGCTGATTCAGCAAAAACTCCTTGCGCGTTTCGGTAACGGCACGCCGCATCTGTTCGCCCTTTTCCGGGCAGTTGAGCAGTTGGGCGATGCGGTCGATTTTTGCTGCCACGGTGTCCTCCAGCGCATTGGCCATGGCCCGATAGTGCGCGTTTTTGCGGGCCAATGCCAAATGGCTGGCGGGTTGGGGCCGTCAGCCAGAGACCTTAGCGGTGATAACGCCGTACCGCGCTGCTGTTGCGCAGCACATGGCCTTTGATTTTTTCCATCAGCTCGGCGCGGGTCAGGCCAGCGGGCAAGGCGTCGGGGGCTAGATCCAGGGCGTAGATCTGGATGATGTAATGGTGCGCGCTGTCGCCAACGGGCGGGCATGGGCCCATGTAATGGGTGTTGCCTTTGCTGTTGGTGCCGCCGACGCCTTCAAGGGCGGATTTGGCGCCGACGCCGGCGGCGATCTGGCGGGTGGCGGGTTTGATGCCGTAGTGAATCCAGTGATCGACGCCCAGGCCTTTCTGGCCGTCCGGGTCGTGCATGACGATGGCGTAGCTCTGGGTTCCGGCAGGGCCGGCGTTCCAGCTCAGCGCGGGCGACTGGTTCTTGCCGCCGCAACCCTGGGCGTCGCTGGCGGCGGCCGAGGTGAACAGGCGGTTATCGGACACACCCGGGATGCTCAGGGTGAAGCGTTCCTGGGCCTGCGCCGGAAACTGCACGCAAAGGGCGACGGCAACGGCCGCCAGCCAAGGGTTGAGAGAGGTCAATCGGGTCATTCCGGGAGCACCTTGTGCAGTGGGGCCGTCGTCGGCCTGCAAACTATAGCCGTACCGTTCGTGCCGTGGCAGTAGCAAATGGCTGAACCTCGAATTGCCGCACGCGTTCACAAGAAAAACGCCTGTGAGGAAACCACCATGCCCCTGCACCGTGTCGCCCGTTTCGCTGATGTTCCGCAAGATCGAGGCCTGCAAGTGGAGATCGGCGACTGCAAGATCGTGCTGTTGCGTGCCAACGGCCAGTTGCGCGCGTTTCAGGGGCTGTGTCCGCATGCTGGTGCGCCGTTGGCGGAGGGCGCGTTGTGCCATGGGCGGTTGATCTGCCCTTGGCATAAAGCCGCGTACCGCGCCGAGGATGGTGCTCTGTGCGAGCCGCCGTCACTCGACAGTCTCAAGCGTTATCCTCTGGAGTTGCGCGGCGATGAAGTCTGGGTCGATGACCAGCCGCTGCCCGATCCACACACGCCGCCGGCCGACGATCCGAGCACGTTTGTCGTGGTCGGCGCCGGTGCGGCAGGTACCGCTTGTGCAGCCGCGCTGCGGGAGAAAGGTTTTGGCGGCCGAATTGTACTGGTCGACGGCGAAGCGGATGCCGGCTATGACCGCACGGTGCTGAGCAAATTTGTCCTCGCCGGCGAGATGTCGCCCAAAGAAGTACCGCCTCTGCGTGACGAGGCGTTCTATCAAGCCCAGCGCATCGAACGGGTGCAAGGCGAAGTCAGCTCACTCGACGCACCGGGCAAAACCCTTCATCTGAGCAACGGCGGCGTTCTGCGCTACGACGCTGCAGTACTCGCCACCGGCGGCGCGCCCAATCCGCTTAAGCTGCCCGGCGCTGAGCTGGCGAATGTCTTCGTGCTGCGCTCAAAAGCCCAGGCCGAACAGATCATCAGTGCCGCTCAAGCAGATCAGCGTGCGGTGATCATCGGCGACAGCTTCATCGCCCTCGAATGCGCGTCGGCGCTGCGTCAGCATGGCCTCGACGTCACGGTACTGGCCCGCCATGCAATTCCTTTTGCCAAACAATTCGGCGAAGCCGTGGGCCAGGCGATTCGCGCGTTGCACGAGGCGCATGGGGTGAAGTTCATCACTGACCATGAGGCCACGGAAATTCTTGGCGAAGACAAGGTCGAGGCGGTGCTGCTGGACAACGGCCTACGCCTCGCGGCGGATCTGGTGCTGGCAGGGATCGGTGTGCACCCGGCCACCGAGGCGTTCGCGTCATTGCCCAGGGAAGACGACCAATCGTTGCGCGTCGACGGCGGCATGCGCGTAAGCGAAGGTTTATGGGCCGTCGGTGATATCGCCACGTTCCCGCTGAACGGCCAGCCGCAACGCATCGAACACTGGCGCCTGGCGCAACAACACGCACGCATCGCTGCCGCCAACATGCTCGGAGGCGATGAGCATTACCTGGATGTGCCGTATTTCTGGACTTACCACTTTGGCAAGAATTATGACTATCTCGGGCATGCCGACGCGTGGGATGAAGTCGAGTTCGATGGCGAACCGGAGAAGCCGCCGTTCATTGGCCTGTTCGCCAAAAACGGCGTTGTGGTCGCCGCGGTGGCGTGCGACAGGCAACGGGCGATTGCGCTGCTTGCCGAGCGGATGAAACAACCGCTGTCGATGGCCGAAGCGTGGAAGCTGATTCGCGATTAGCTGCACCGATCGTTTCTCGCGACCTGATCGTTCCCACGTTCCTGCGTGGGAATGCAGCCCGTGACGCTCTGCGTCACTGGACGCGGAGCGTCCCCGGACGCGGAGCGTCCCCGGACGCATTCCCACGCGGAGCGTGGGAACGATCAGATTCGGTTAACGGATCAGGGTCTCGCGCTGGTCGTCATCTTCGGCATGCAGAAAGATCACCCGCGGATGCTCCAGCGGCGCCAGCGGTGGCGGCAGTTCTGCTGGTTGTACTGGCCTGAAATGCGTTTCCACGTGACTGATATCGCCGTCCTGATCGTTGTGGATGGTCATCACCCCCGGCATGCGCAGTTTCTGCAAGCGCTCATCGCACAGCTTGAAGCTCTTGCTCAGCCCTTGGTCATCGATCACTGGCGAAGGCAGACGACGCTGGGCGAAGCTGCGGCTTTTACGCTGCTGATAACGCGCCCAGCCAATCAGCACCACCGCGTTGACCAGCGCCACCCACAAATAGATCTGCAAAGTGCCCAGCGCATCGAACGCCGAGTTGTCGATGCGCGGCCCGCCGGCATGGGTCTCGACCAACGGCCACAGGCCGCGAATCAGCAGGAACAGCAGGCCGATCCACGCCACCAAGGTGATCAGCACATCGATCACCAGCAGAACGGGGCGCTGGCGGGTCCGGATGATTTTCATTTGATGACCTCCTCTTCGTCGTCGCCGAGCGGTTTGATGCCCCGGTCAGGGCTGACCCAGCGCGCACGTTGCTGATGTTGGCCGAACAATACTTTGGGGAAACTGACCAGCGTGGTCAGCAGGCTGACGAACCAGAACGCGATCGGGTACCAGACCACCCAGAACATGGTCTTGCCCAAACCCGGCTCGTAGCGGCGGTCGATGACGATGCTGACGGCAAACTGCACCAGGCACACGAACGCCAGCAGCAGCCCGGTAAACGCCGGCGGCATCAAGTGATGCACAGCGATCGCTTCGGGCAGGACCACGAACTTGCCCACGCCCCAGAAAATCACCGAGAGCAGGAAGGTGAAGGCCCAACCCGTCGACAGGCAATATTCGAACAGCAGCGGCCACAGGTAACGATGGCGGTACTGCCAGATGCCGCGAATGTTCTTGAACAGCACTTCGGCACCGCCCTGGGCCCAGCGCAGGCGCTGCTTCCACAGGCCGCCGAGGGTTTCCGGCATCAGGATCCAGCACAGCGCGCGTGGCTCGTAGAAGATGCTCCAGTGATCGAGTTGCAGCTTCCAGCTGATGTCGATGTCTTCGGTGATCATGTTCGGGCTCCAGTAGCCGACCCGATTCAGCGCCGTGCGGCGGAACGCGACAATCACCCCGGACACGGTAAAGATCCGCCCGAACACCCGTTGCGTGCGCTTGATCAGGCCGATGATCGATGAGAACTCACCAACCTGCACCCGCCCGACCAGCGTCGAACGCGTGCGGATCCGTGGGTTGCCGGTCACCGCGCCCAAGCGTGCGTTATCCAGCATCGGCGCGACCAGATAGGCCGCGGTGTTCGGCGCCAACAGCGCGTCGCCGTCAATGCACACCAGATATTCGCTGCGCGCGGCAATGGCGCCCATGCGCAGGGCCACGGCTTTGCCCTGGTTCTCCGCCAGATGCAGCACGCGCAGGCGTGGATCTTCCTTGGCCAGCGCATCGAGCACTTCGGCGGTGTTGTCCTTGGAACCGTCGTTGATTGCGATGACTTCGATGTTGGGATAATGCTGGGCCAGCGCCGCATGAATAGTGTCGGCGGCGTTGTCACCTTCGTTGTAGCAAGGGATCAGGATCGAGATCAGCGGCTCGCCTGCCAGCGGCGGCGGCAAGGTGTCGTCTTTCCATGGCCAGTGGCGCTCCCAGTGCAGCCAGAAATACAGGCCGCCGGCAATCCACAGGCCGGACATGAACAGCGGGTAGAAGAACACGAAGTCCATCAGGAACTGCCCGGTGACCAGGAAGATCAGGCCCAGCGGCACGCCGAGGACGAGCGCCAGAACCAGCAGGGCTAACAGTCTATCCAGCATCTCAGGGATTCCACTTGTTGGAGAGCGCAGGCCGTACGGTTTTCAGGTCCGGCAGATTGTCGAGAAAGTTGTCCGGGTAATAACCGAAGCTGGTCGCGCCCTGACGCTTGAGACGGCCCATCCAGTCGGCCAGTTGTGCCGCTTCGATATCGGCCTGGTCCTTCTTCGTCCAGTCCCGCGCCTGCAATTCGAAAACGGTGCGGTTCAGCGCGCCGGGACGTTTGCTGACGGTGGCGACCAGTCTTTCCAGCCACGGGCCCGACTCTGCCTGAGTCTGCTTTTCCATCAGCGGCATGGCCATCGGCGCGGTCCAGTCATAGGTCGCGAGGAAGTCATCGAGGTTCTGCGCGAACCAGGCCTCGCTGTCGGGGTTGAGCATCGGCTCGGCAAAAATGTTGCGCGCGGTCAGCACTTGCGGACCGCGAATGGCGCGGACCTTGGCGGTCAGCTCGTTGGTGAAATCGATGAGGTAGCGGCTCTTGAAGCGCGTCCAGCGTTGCATCGCTGCAGGATCCTCGCGCAGCGCGGCAATCGACCCCGGCAGACCCTGAGCGGCGTAGGCTTTCAGCGCTTGCGGACCGGCGTCTTCGAAGTCCGAAAGCACCGCGTCATCGTGGTAGAGAATGCCGTCGACCGAGGTCAGTCGCGCCACGTCCTCGTAGATTTCACCGATGATGCGCCGCACTTCGGGATCGAACGGTGACAGGCGCTTGTATTGATCCGGATCCACCGACGTGGTGGCGGTTTTCGGGTCCCAACGGGTCACGCGCGGCAGTTTCGCGTCCAGCGCGAAGCTGAGCACCGGCATCCACGCGTAAACTTTTACGTGAGCCCGGGTACGCAACTGCCAAGCGACACGGTCGAACAGATCGGCGCGCACCGGCAAATGGCGATTGGGGAAGTACAGCGAGTGCACCAGACCGTCGCCCTTAGGATCGGCGAAGGCTTGCAGGAACACCGTGTTGGCGCCCAGGTCAGCCATGCGCTGCACCAGTTTGCCGAGATTGATGTCCTGCTGCGCCCGGTCCGGGTCGTAGACGTTGTCCAGATCGACATGCACCACGCGCATTGCCTGCTGCGCCTGCGCACCGACCACGCTGTTGGCGAAATGCTCGCCGTCCGGGTCGGAGGCGACGAGGAAACGCGGGCTGCTCATCAAGTTATCGAGCGCGTCGAGGCCGTCGTCCAGGGTCAGGGCCATCTCATAGCCTTCCTCACCGACCACCGTCAGTGACGTGCCGTCCGCCGCGCCATACGGCCAGACCCAGACCCGTGGTTTCTTGCCGGTGGCCTTGCGGATCTTCTCGGAAATATCGCTCACGTCGGTGCGAATCCGTGCGCGGAAATCAGCTTCGGATTCATAGCGTTTGGTGACCGGGTCGTAGCGTCGGGTCGCGGCGGCCGGTTGCAGGTTGCCCTGCGGGTTGGCGAGGATGCCTTTGTGGTTGGCGTCGGTGTGCGCGGCGATTTCCACCAGACCGGATTGCGAGATCTCGCGCACCTGATCCCAGGTCAGGAAGTCGGAACGCGCCCGCGGCGTGCCGGCGAAATCCACCGGTTGATTGAGCGGCGTGTCGACCCAAGTGCCGACCGGCGCCAGCAGCGCGTGCCAGTTGTAGGCGCGCAACACCGGCATTACGCGGGTGTAGAAGCTCGCATAACCGTCGTCGAAGCTCAGCAGTACGGCTTTCGCCGGCAGCTGCGGCCCGCCCTTGCGTGCAGCCATGATCTGGTCGACCGTCACCGGCTGGTAGCCGTTTTCGCGCAGCCACGCCAGTTGCTCGATCATGCGCTCGGTGCGCACCGCCACCACGGCCTGATCGGGATCACGATCTTCAACATCGTGATAGGCGATGCCGAGGAAATGGTTTTTCGGCCATGACTGTTCACTGGCAACCACCGGGCGCTCGGAGGGTGGCGCGAAGGCCGGGGCTTGCTGGGCGCAGGCGCTGATCAGCAGCGCTCCCAGCAGAAGGATCAAACGCGAGATAAAAGGCATGTTCAAACTCTTCTAGAAGCGCAAAGTCAGGTCGACGAGCAGACGCAGATCGGTTTCTCGATCTCCGTCGTAGGGCCGGTTGATCACACTGAACAGGCCGCCAACCTCGAACACATCGTTCCACGCATAACGTTGGCCGTAGCCGAGCAGGGCCATGGCGCCGGTGCCGTGATCACGCTGACTGTAGGTCCCCGCGCCGGCCTGGAACTGCTGGCTCCAGGCCGTTTCGTAGCGGTGATAAAGGACGTGATTGACGTTGACCAGCGGCATCACGCTGAAGTCGGATTTCGGGTTGAAATACGGCACGTCATCGGATTTCGAGTTGTGGCTGGTGCCGACTTCCAGACCGGCATCGACCTGCAGGTTCGGCGCGCTGTAGACCCCCTCGCGCCCGGTCAGCAAGGCTTCAACGCGGTTGTTGCCATCGCTGAAGTGCGACGGACTCACCGACAGGCGCCACTCGCGGCTTTCATTGGCGCGCCAGCGCAGGAACGCGCTGCCGCCATTGGCCTTGATATCACTGTTGAGTGCGCGCAGCGGCGTCTCGGCCGACAGGTATTCGAGGCTGCCGCCGTACTGCCAGTGATCGTTGATGTCGCGGGCCAGCGCCAGCCGTGCGCCCTGCTTGTCGCCGAAACCGTAGTCGTGATTGGAGACTTCGGCTTCAAGGGTCATGTCACGGCTGCGCCGCTCCAGACCAACACGCTGAAAGCGGTGATGGCCGGTGCCTTCGGCGAAATCGCCAGTGGCATAACCGAGGCCGGCGAACACCCGCCAGTCTTCGTTGATCGGCGGGCTGTACAGAGTGCTCTGGATGCCAAAATCGCGGCTGCCACTGACCGCGCCGGCATCGCCACTGCCGCCGCCGTTGGCCTTGCCGCCGTAGGCTTCGACGCGCAGTTCGGCCATGTCGTGGACTTCGCGTTCACGAGCCAGACGCTGCACCTGGCGGTTGTCCGGGTTACGCGCCACGACGTCGTCGACCAGCGCATCGTTCTGCCGCCATTCCTGCAATTCCATGGCGGTGCGCGCTTGCGCCACTTCGAGCCCCAGGTCGCGCGGCGCGATACTCTCGGTTTCCTTGAGCTGGTTTTCCGCGCGACGCGGCCATTGCCGGGCCAGGTACAGATCGGCCTGGGCCAGACGCAAACCGACATTGCCCGGTGCCTGATCGACCAGCGTTTGCAGGCGCTGCTCACCGTGAGGCAGGTCGGAACTGTAAGTGCCGGCTTGTGCCGCCAGTTGCTGGGCGTCCATCCACTCATCGTTGGGGTTGCCGATCGGCAGACCTTTGAGCTCGACACGCGGGCGCTGTGATTTGGCGAGGTCTTCGGCGACCTTGCGCGCTTCGTCGGCACGGTCGCTTTCCAGCAACGAGTAATAGAGTGCCGTGGTGTCTTCGAGGCGATTACCACTGTCGGCGTCCGGTGCCGAGAGCACCTGCCGATACAGCTCGGTGGCGATTTCCGGCTGACGCTGATCCAGATAGGACGCCGCGACCCAGCGCAACGCGTAGGTCGGAATTTTCACGCCTTCGTCTTGCAGCTTTTGGTATTCGTTGATGACCTCAGCCGTGCGCGCCCGCGCCTTCAGCGCGCCCATGCGGTCGATGCGCCAGCGGATCACATCGTCGTGAGCCGTGGCGTCCGGGGTCCAGGTGGCGAGCAACTGGTCGTAATCGGCCAGTGCGCGATCGGCGATGACGTAGCGTTCCTTTTCGCTGCGCGTGGCGAACTCGGCGAGGCGCACGCGTTCGGCAGCCAGATCGCCTTCGAGGCGGCGCAGGGTCACCGGATCGATCAGCCCCGGACGCTGCCTGGCCAGGCGCAGCGCCGGCTCTGGCAAGCGCGCCTTTTGCAGCGCAACCACGTACTCACGGGCGACCTCCGGTTTGCTGCCGGCGCGGATGAACGCCTGATCGTATTCGAATAACGCGTCGTACTGCTTGCCAGCGCGGGTCAAGGCATAGCCCAGCGCCAGACGCCGCGAAGGATCATCGGGCTTGGCGGCGACCAGCGCTTTGGCGCGTGTCACTGCTTCATCGGGTTTGCCGGCATCCGCCTGAGTCAGGGCCAGGCCCAGTTGCAGGTCGGCGTTGTCCGGTTCCAGGGCCAAGGCCTTGTTGTAGACCTCAGTGGCTTTATCCCAGCGCTTGAGGTTGCGGTAGGCGCGCGCGGTGGCGGTCAGCGCCTGCACCGGCAGCGCGCGGTCGCGGCCCTGGGCCTCGTAGACCTGCACCACTTCGGCGTCAAATCCGGCCCAACTGGCGATTTGCAAATGGTCGCTGATCTGCCCGGTACTCGCTTGGCCCGGCGGGACCTGGCGCAGAACCGTCAGCGCAGGCGTGTAGTGCCCTACGCGCGCATCGCGAACCATCTGATCGTAGGCTGTGTCGGCGAAGGCGAAGGCTGGCCAGAGCAACTGACTGCACAGCGCGACTCGAAACAAAGGGCGTAAACCACGATGTAATACAAAACCATCAATACGCGGCATTCGTCAGCATCCTTACATGGCCAGCCGGGTCGCGATGCCCCTCTTTGCCCATTCGTAACGGTGGCCGATTGCAACGTCCAGAGGCCACGCTTAGTCAGGCAGTGTTGCACGCAAGCGTAGACCAGTTTTCGCAACGCAATAATTGTTCAGAATCCTCGCGCCAGCCCGACCGGAAGCGCGAAAAACCCGAACGCCAGACAGCAAAACGCCCGGCGCCTGTTGGGGACAGAGGCCGGGCGTGGCTATTAAGGACGCAGAATTACTGCACTTGCGTGACGCCGGCGAACTTGCTCATCAGGAAGCCGACGAACTGCTCGACGGTCATTTTCTGGCCGTTGAATTCCACCTGATTGGCCGCGTAGTGCAGCTTGGTCACGACGTTGGTGCCGTCGACCACCGCCAGTTGCGAACCGACCGCCATGCCGGCAAACATGTCCGCCGCTTCCTTGGACTGATCGACAATGGCTTTGGCGTCGGTCTGACCATCGAGTTGCGCCTGTACGCTGAGCAGATCGACCAGCATCGGTTTCGACACCTGGATATTCAGGTCGAGCAGTCCGATCAGTTGCTTGCCGAGTTGGTCCGGCGGCAGATCCATCGACTGCGGCTTGGTCAGGTCAATGACCAGATTGGCGCGGCTTTCGCCGTTGGCGGTGTTGAACGAGAGGTTTTCCAGGGCCAGTTGCGGGCCGGCGGCCAGCAGTTTCTGCAGGTCGGCTTTGACTTGCGCATTTTCCGCTTCGGTCAGGTTCAGCTCCGGTGCCGGCAAACCTTGAGCGGCCGCTTCGGCGGCGGCTTTTTCATAGGGCTGCAGCTTGGTCTGGTAGATCTGCATCAGCGACATCGTTGACGGAATGTCGAGGTTCTTCAGGCTCATGGCCATGGCCGCCGAGCCGACTTTCTTGTCGTTGAGCGTCACTTCGCCGATCTTGTAGTCAGCGCGGCCGGAAGCATTGCTGGCGTTTTCTTCGGTGCGGTTCGTCATTTCGAAGTTCTTCACACCCAAGACCATCGGTTGCGCACCGAAGGTGGTTTTGCTGCTGGTCACTTCCAGGGTGTTTTCCCCGGTGTAGTAGCCGTAGCTGCTCTTGGCCAGATTACTGGCCAGGGTCAGGCCGTTGATTTCGACCTGCACCGGTGTCTGGTCTTCGGCCACGGTGACCAGTTTCAGGTTGTCCATATAACCGTCTGCCTTGACCTTCTGCGCCTGGGCGCTGGCGGAAATGTCCATGGTCAGGCCGGAAAACTTCAGGTTCGACTGGGCATCCAGCGCGGCTTCGAACGGCACCAGGTCCAGCGTGCTGGTGGTCGATTCGTCATAGCCGATGTTGGTCACACCTTTGAGCGGCGCGGCGCCCTTGGTCGCGGCGAACCATTTTTCCGTGGTCGGGCTTTTTTCCAGCTCATAGTTGCTGGTGGCCATGACCGGCAGCCACTTCAACGACACCAGCCGCGAGAATGGCAGCGGGCCGTGTTCGATGTGGTCGACGAACAGCAACTCGACCGGTGCATCACCGAACATCTCGCCCTCGCCTTTGAGGCGGTAGTGCGCGGTGCTGGTGAAGGTGTGACGCTCCAGCGACACCAGTTCCAGCGACGCCGTGCCGTTGGAGCCGGCCATGGCGGTCTGCAGTTCTTTGTTGGCGTTGCTGACGGCGTTGTTCAATACGCCCTCGATCTTGGTCCCGGTGTACCAGGCTCCGCCCGCGCTAACCGCGCCGATGGCAACAACAATTCCGAGAAGCACGCCTGCTGATTTATTCATGAATGACCTGATCGATTTCCGTGGCTGTGAGTGTGGTCGTCTTCCCTGAACCCGTAACCGGGTCGCGGCTCGACTGCGCTGAATTCAGCGCTGGAGATTAGCACTGAGGCGAAGGGAGAGCCCAATTTTCGCGAGCGCCAATAAACAATCGCGCGGCAAGCACTCTGCGAGAAAAACCTCCGCCACTCAACAGAGCTGCGCAGAGAACTCATTCACATTCGAAGTTCAGTCAATCTCAAGGACAGGTCGACCCGCTTTCATTGTTTTCAGCACTGACACGGTGTATCACCTGCGCGACTAATTGCATAACACCACATAACAGCGCGACTTCAAACAGCTGCCGATCAAGTTTCCAAATCCAAATGGCCAGCGAAAGCAGAATGAACATGAGCGACAACACGAGCACCAATAAATTGAATTTCGCACCTGCGGCCCCGCCTGGCATCAGTAAGTACAGATGCGCAATTACCAACATGCTCAAAAACATAAACATCTGCAATGCCAAAGGAAAGAACTGTTCGGAGTATTGCCTTACATTTTCATATCCAGGAAAAAAGGAAAGAAAAAGGAAGGCGAATGCCAATCCGAAAAACAAACCCACGATAATTGCCCCTGCTACAAGACCCGTGCGCGAAAGTGCCAACACATAATGCGTGACGACCGTTCTTTGAAGAACACCTCGCCCCTTGAACGCAGCAATTGAAGCGGTGAGGCCGAGCCCGCAAAGACTCATCCAAAAGAAAAGGTTCATGGCGACAGGTTCAGTTAAAAACGTTTCATACGCCTTGGGTAAATCTTTCTCAAAATCTATAAAAAATCCACCAAAAAAAATAACCAAAAAACCCAGCAATAGAAACAACAAAAAACTTTCACGAATACTCGAAAACCCAATCATTTCCAACGAGTTGTTACTACACATGCCGCACCACTCCATTTAAAGTCCACCCAAGAAAGCTACCCTTCTTGAAATGGCAGAGACCAATTTCCCTTGCTCCCCCTAAACGGCACATCCCACGAAAACTTTAGACCTACCGGGAAAAATATTCAGCACCCACATACCCTGTGCCAGCGAACTAATAACACCGTCGGCCTTTATTTTTTACATTCCAAGGCTTAGCAATCAGCTGACTACAACGTCCTTTCGGCGATTTACGAATACTCAGCCTCGATCTCATCCAATTGATGATCAAAGCTCTTCAACCGCGCCGTCCAGGTGTAAACCAGCACTTCAAAGTCGCGATCGATCACCGCCCCCTCCGGCCCCTCGGCGCGCGGGTCGCAGAAATCCAGCTGATAGCGTTCGCGAGCCATGGCCGTGGCGACGTCGGACAGTTCGCGGGCGTTGTTCAGCCAATGCCAGCCCTCGTCGGCGATCTGCTTGTCGAGTTCCAGGCATTGCTTTTTCAGGGCTTCGAGGCTTTTTTCCAGCGGGGTGCCGGTGAGTTCGCCCATGACTTCGGCGAAGGTGCGCCCGGGCTGCCAGTAGCTGCCCCAGAAATACCGGTCGAACACGGTTTCGACCCGCCGCAGGGCGACTTTGGTGTCCCAGATCAGCACCAAGACCTTGCCTTGTTCCAACTGGCGTTTCTTGACCCGCTGCACTTGCACTGAGGCCCACGCGACCACGACGATCGCCATGACCGCGATCAGCGCAACAGCACTGTCCAGAAAGACCATGGCCGTGTCGATCTGGTGGGCCAGCATGATGCCGTAGAAATAGGTGGCCGATAGCAGCACCAGCGCTATCAAGGCGCACCAGAAGCCCAGAGCATAAGGGTTTTTCATTATTGGTTTCCCCCGGACCAGCGCCAGCGATGCGTGCAGAAGGCGCGCTTTGCACGGGGCGCGCCTCCAACACTTCAAAGCATAGCAATGGCCTCAGGGTTTGCCGGGACTTGAAGCGTGCGTTCGTCCGCTTTCCCAGCCGCCGCCCAGGGCGAGGAACAAATCGATCTGGCTCATGGCGACTTGCGTGTTGGCTGCGGCTAGTTGCGCCGTGACATCCGTATAAGTGCGGGTCGCTTGCAGGTCGGCGAGGAACGACTCGCGGCCGGCCTGGAAAAAGCGGTGCGTCTGCTCGGCGGCCAGTTTTGCCGACTGCTCGGCCTCGGCCAATGCGTCGCGGCGTTGCAGTAACGCGCTGTACTGGGCCAGGCCAGTCTGGGTTTCGCGGATGGCGTTGAGCACCACGCCGTCGAAATGCGCCAGCGCGCCCTGGGTATTGGCCTCGGCTTCGCGAATGCGCGCGCGAGCGCCGTTGGTCGGCACTTTCCAGTTCAGCGACGGGCCAAAGCCCCAGCGGTTGGTCGACGGATCACCGAGGTCATCGATGATGCCGACCGTGCCGATCGTCGCGCCGATGCTGATATCCGGGTACAACTCGCCAGTGGCGATGCCGATCCCGGCGGTGGCAGCGGCCAGACGCCGTTCGGCCTGACGGATATCCGGGCGCCGCTTGAGCAATGCGGCGCCATCACCGACTGGCAGCAACTGGGCGATTTTCGGCAGCTCGGCGCAACTGGCGGTGCCCGCCGGCAATTGATCAACCGGTTTGGCCAGCAGCATCGACAGCCGGAACAACCCGGCCTGACGCGCCGCTTCGTAGCGCGGCATGTCGGCGCGCAGGGATTTGAATTGGGTTTGCGAACGGGTGACTTGGGTTTCATCGCCGCGCCCGGCATCACGCAAACGCTGGATCAACGACGTGCTTTGCGATTGCAGGTCGAGGGAATGCTGAGCGATCTCGCGCTCTTCGTTGGCGGCGCAGACCTGGGTGTACGCGCGCACAACATCCGCTACCAACGTGATGCGCGCGGTATCGGCGGCGGCCTGAGTCGCATCGGCGTTGGCTTTCGCCGCTTCGATGCCGCGTTGCAGCGTGCCCCACAGGTCGAACTGGTACGAGGCACTGATGCCGATATCGGCAATGTTGGCCACCGGCACTTTTTCCGGCAGCAGAAACGCTTGCCCGGATTCCTGCAACCGCTGGGCGCCCATTTTTACCCCGCCGCTCCAGCCGCCCGCCGCTTCGGCCTCATCGACCTGCGCCCGCGCGCGCTGCAGGTTGGCTGCGGCCACGCGCAAATCGGTGTTGGAGGCCATGGCCTGCTGCACCAGCTGATCCAGACGCGGATCCTGATACAGCCGCCACCAGTCCGCCGGCACCGGCGCCGACACCACCGGTTTGCCGGCCACCGCCAGTTCGCCCTGAATATCCTTGCGCTGGATCGCCGCGTCGTCAGGCACCTGATAATCCGGCCCGACCATCTGACACGCCGAGAGCATCAGGCCGAGCCCGGCGATGATCAGCGCCCTGTTCATTGCGCAGGCTCCCGCGGTTGCTCATCCTCAATGATCGACACCGTGGCGGTGCGGCCGGCAATCATGCGGAAATCTGCCGGCACCTCATCAAAGGCGATACGCACTGGAATCCGCTGCGCCAGGCGCACCCAGCTGAACGCCGGGTTGACGTTGGGCAACAGGTTGCTGCCGCTGGTGCGGTCGCGGTCTTCGATGCCGGCAACGATGCTTTCGACGTGGCCGCGCAGTCTGGCGCGGTCGCCGATCACGCGGATATCCACCGACTGACCGACATGAATACCGTCGAGTTTGGTTTCTTCGAAATAGCCGTCGATGTGGAAGGAATTGCTGTCGACCACCGACAACACCGGTCGCCCGGCGGTGACAAATTCCTGCGGACGCGGCGCGCGGTCGTTGACGTAGCCGTCGACCGGGCTGCGGATCACCGAACGGTCGAGGTTGAGCTGCGCACTGTCCACCGCTACCAACGCCTCGGCCAGCGCCGATTGCGCACGGGCCACGCGCGACTGGCTTTCTTCCAGTTGCTCGGCCGGCACCAGGTTGCCGAGGCCACGGTTGCGCTTGGCTTCACGCTGCGCCTGGGCGAGGGTTTCTTCACGATCGGCGACCGCAGCCTTGGCCTGGCGCAGGGCCAGTTTGAAACGGTCCTGGTCGATGCTGAACAACACCTGGCCGCGCTTGATCAACTGGTTGTCCTTCACTTCCACCTGCTGGATCAGCCCGGACACGTCCGGGGCGATCTGGATGATGTCGGCGCGGATATGCCCGTCGCGGGTCCATGGCGCAAACATGTAATACATCACCATGCGCCAGACGAGGACCACGGCGAAGGTTACGATCAGCAGGGTCAGGACCACGCGACCAATAGTCAGAAACGGTTTTTTCATGTCATCAGGTATCGACTGAGTGAGTCCACGCCGTACAGCAGCACGGCGTAAAGCGCCACGTTGAACAATGCCCGGTGCCAGACCAGACGGTAAAAGTGCAGGCGTTGCAGCACGCCATGCACCAGCAAAAACAACACATAGGTGATGCCCATCAAAACCAGCAGCGTCGGCAGAAAAATGCCGCTGATGTCCAGATCACCAATCATAGGGGCGCTCCATCGGGCAGCGGTTCTTCGGGCTCGGCGCTAGAGACGAATTCGACGCCGGGCAGCAAGGCAAGACGCAAACCGCTCAGGGCGTGCAGCAGGTGCAGGCGGGTTTCATCATCGCCCTGGCCATTGAGCGCACGGCGGGTACGGTCGAGGGTCATCAGCAGACCACTCGGCGCCGGCAGGCGTTCGCCCGCCTTGAGGCAGGCGCGAAAATACTCACCGACCTCGCTGACCACTTGCTGCAGCAAGGCCTTGGGCGCACCGCTGACGCGCGGGGTGTAGGCCAGCAAATCGAGCATGTTCAACCCCACGCGCACTTCGCGCATGGCGATGCCGGTGTCCTGTCCGGTCAGGGCCAGACGCGGCAAATGCTGCATCAGCCGATCAAGCAGTTGCACGCCCAATTGCCGGTGCTCGGCGAGGCTGGCCGGCTCGGTCATGCGCACGATGTCCTTCCAGCTGAAACGCGTCAGACGCTTGGCCGCCAGTTCCGCGCCGAACGGCCGCGCCACCAGGGTCCAGATAAAAGCGAACAGCAGGCCGATCGGCCCTGCCAGGTTGGAATTCACGAAAGCGAAAAAGTCGGCATCGTAAGCGCCCTGAATGCTGATGAACGACGAGGTGTTGACCAGTGTCAGCAGCATCCCGAGGTAGAAACGCGGTTGTACGGTCAGCGTGCCGACGCAGATGAACGGCACCGAAAACGCCAGCACCAGCATCGGGAAGTCATGCAGGTTGGGCAGGATCAAAAACAGATAAAGGCTGGCGAACAGCACTGACATGCCGGTCCAGAAAAAGAACCGGTAAATCTGCGGTGCCGGGTCATCCATCGAGGCGAAGAAACTGCACGCGACTGCCGCCAGAATCACCGCGCTGCCGCCGTCCGGCCAGCCGAGCAGGATCCACAACACTGAAGCGACGATGATCGCCAGAATGGTCGAAGCCACCGAATACAGCATCAGCCCACGGTCGATAAACGGCGTCAGACGGCCGAGGCGCCAGTGACGATAAACCGCGCGCCAGCTGTCCTGGCGTTCGCACAGAATCGCATCCTGCAGACTGCGACAGTCCTGCCACAGGTCGATGAATTCGCCGAGGCGATACAGCGCGTTGGAGAACAGCAACTGTTTGCGATCCTCCAGCGCCTCAGCGCTCGGCTGTAAAGCGTCGAGCTGATCTTTCAGCGCTTGCCAGCGACCGAGATCAGCATCTGCATGGCTCAGCCATTCGCGGGTGGCCGTCAGCAGCGGCTGGAATTGTGCGACCAGTTCCGGGGTGCGCCGCTCGAGGGCATACAGCGAATCCTCCAGCGCATCGATCACCGGCAGCAGGTGGATCATCCGCCCGCGCAGTTCCTTGGTGTTGCGCACGGTCTGCGGACGCGCGCCTTCGTGGGGCAACTGGCCGATCATCAGTTCAAGACTGTTGAAACTGGCGACCATCGCCATGCGCAAAGCCGCAACTTCCTCGGGCTGCACATCGCGGCTGAGAAACTTCTGGCTGTAGGTGGTCGCGTCGGCAAACCATTTGCCCACCGCATCGTTGAACACCGGTGCCAGGCGACGCGGCCAGAACATCGCCCCGACCACCGCAGCGACGGCGATGCCGAGAAAAATCTCTTCGGTCCGCGCTTCCGCCACGTCCCATACCGCCAGCGGATTATCGACCACCGGCAGGGCGATCAGCGGCAGGGTGTAACCGGCGAGCATCAATGCGTAGCTGTTGGCGGTGCGCAGGTGCAAAGACATGAACAGCAGGATCCCGGTCCACAGCGCAATTACCACCACCAGTACGTACGGGCTCTGCACGAACATCGGCACAAACAGCACCGCCGCCGTAGCGCCGAGAAAGGTGCCGATTGCACGGTACAAGGCCTTGGAACTGGTCGGACCGAGGAACGGACTGGAGACGATATACACCGTGGCCATCGCCCAATACGGACGCGGCATCTGCATGAGCAGGGCGATGTACAGCGCAATCATCGACGCTGCAAAGGTACGGACCCCGTAGAACCAGTCCCGGGCCGGCGGAATGCCAGTGAAAAAACCGTTCAAGAATTGACCACCACAGGCGGACTGGCCGCCTCAAAAGCCCTGAGTACCCGAAGCGTAGCTTCCAGATCGCTACGCTCGATGCCTTCCAGCACCTCGTGGCGCAAGCGCACCAGCTCAACCTCCACCGCTTGCACCAGCTCACGACCGCGGTCGGTCAGGCTCAGGCATTTGGCACGGCGATCCTGAGCATCTTCGGTACGGCAGACGTAACCGGAATGACACAGCTGATCGAGCAGGCGCACCAGCGACGGGCTCTCCATGCCGGCGGCCTGAGCCACCTGAACCTGGCGCACACCTTCGCCAAGACGCCCGATCATCAACAATGGAACGGCGCAGGCTTCGGAAATTCCATAGTTCACCAGCGTGGTCTGGCAGATTTTCCGCCAATGCCGCGCGGCCACCACCATGGCGCTGCTGATGTTCATCTGGAGATTGTCGAGGGAATCGGACACGGGAAACGGACACTGTTAGTTTGCTAACTATCAATATCGCATCGGAGAGGAAATTCAGTCAAGTTTTGAAACAAATTGCTTCGATGAGGACCGCCCTATAGCTCATCAATCTCAACAGGGAAACCGATCTCGCCTCGGCGTGAATGAATAACAGAAGCCAGTTCGAGATCATCGATGCGGTTCAACAAGTCTCTGAAATGCTCGGCTGATATCAGGATCGCAACTGCTCGACCCTGATCGTGAACGGTGATTGGCCCGTGTTGAACGGTTTCGATAGTCGCCTTCGGACAAACTGTCAGCTGCGCAAGATTCATCGTTTGGATTGGCAAAAAAGACTGCATGCTCGGTTCTCCGACTCTCAGAGAAGCGACGCTACTCCGATGTGGGTCTGAATCCCTCGTGCATTCTGTAAGAAGGTTTGCCTTAGCTCGACGCGCCGCGCCCCTTACGCAACATCACATCCAACTGATCCACCACCTCCGCCCAATCCGCATCCTCCAGAATCTCTTCGCGCAAGAACTGCGCCTGGCTTTTCGACCAGAAAAACGCCTCGGCCAAATGCAATTCCGGCTTGAGCGGGGAATGGCTGGCAACGAACTGGTCGATGCTGATCGGGTCGTCAGCCAGACCGAGCTGTTTGAACAGGGCCGGGAGGCTGTGTTGTGGATTTTCCATGCTGCAACTCCTCTGGCATCCAGGCGCGGCGTTGAACCGCTTGATCCAGTGGAGTTGAGCATAGCTGGCGCTGTTGGTTCAGGGCTTCGCGACGTCCGGCGTGGCCGCAGCCATCGGCTGCGTCGGATACACCGATTGCCATCCGCCACCCAGTGCCTTGTACAAGCCGACCACCGCCAGCGAAACGCCGGTGGAGCTTTCGACCCATTGTTCCTGGGTCGCCAGCAAGGCGCTCTGCACGGTGAGGACGTTGACGAAGTCGGACACGCCTTCGACGTATTGTTGCTGCGCGGTGCGCAGGGCGATCTGGTTCTGGCGCACGGCTTCGGCGAGGCTGTCGCGGCGGCGCTGGCTGGCGTTGTACGCAGTCAGTTGATCGTCGATTTCGTGCCAGGCGCGCAGCACGGTTTGTTGGTAAGCGATGGCCGCTTCCTGCTGTTGCGCTTCGCGCAGTTGCAGCATGCCGCGCAGGCGCCCGCCGTCGAACAGCGGCAGGCTGAATTGCGGGCCAATGCCGAACGCGCGCGCGCCCCATGAACCGAAATCGCTGAGTTGCATGGCTTGCGAGCCAACGTTGCCGGACAAGGTAATGCGCGGATAGAAATCACCCTTGGCCACGCCGATAGTGGCGGTGGCCGCGTGCAGGCGTGCTTCGGCCTGGCGAATATCGGGACGTCGTTCGGCCAGTTGCGACGGCAGGCCGATCGCCACTTGCTGCGGCGACTGCGGCACCGCTGCGTCGCTGGATAGCTCTTTGGCCAAGGCCTGCGGCGGCTCGCCCATCAACAGGCTGATAGCGTTGATCAGTTGCGCCTGGCGCTGCTCCAGCGCCGGCAGGCGCGCTTCGATGGCGGCGACTTGCGCGGCGGCTTCGGCGACGTCCAGATCGGTTGCCACGCCGTCGGCCAGCCGCAGCTGCGAAAGCTTGAGGCTATGGCGGGCGACGTCGAGGTTCTGTTCGGTGACGGCGCGGGTGTTTTGCACGCCGCGCAACTGGATGTAGTTTTGCGCGGTATCGGCGAGCACGGTCAGCAAGACGCCACGGCGGTCGTTTTCGGCGACTTGCAGATTGGCATCGGCGGCTTCGGTTTCGCGGCGCACGCGGCCCCAGAAGTCCAATTCCCAGGAGGCGGAAAAACCGGCGTCCCACAGGTTGAACGCTGAATCGCCGTTATGCCCCGATGGATCATTCAAGCCTTCGCCACTGTTGCGCTTGCGTCCATAGCTGCCGCTGGCAGCGGTGTTGGGGTAGCGCTCGGCGGTGATCACCTGACGGGCCGCGCGGCTTTGCTGCAGGCGACTGCTGGCCAGTTGCAGGTCGAGGTTGCTGCGCACGGCACGCTGAGTGAGTGCCGAGAGTTGCGGGTCGTTGAAGACCTCCCACCAGCGCTCGTTGAGCGGTTCGCTGACGGCCTGGCTGGGGGCGGACTTAGCGGGTTTGGCCCAGTCGGCGATTTGCGTGGCTTCGGGCTTTTGGAAGTCGGGGCCGACGGTGCAGGCGCTGAGGCACAGGGTGAGCAAGGCACTTGAAGTGATTGGCTGCCACTGGCCCCATCGCTGGCAAGCCAGCTCCCACAGGGATTGTGCAGGCTGTCCAGATTTTTCAGGGCTGCCCATGGACCCTGTGGGAGCTGGCTTGCCAGCGATGAGGCCAGTCAATTCAACACCGGTCATCGCTGTACAACCTCGTGATCGGCCTTCACATCCGCGGTATGAATGCTCGCCTCCACTGACATCCCCACCCTTAACCGTTCGGCCAATGGCTGGCCCGGCTCCAGCACGATCTTTACCGGAATCCGCTGCACGACTTTGGTGAAGTTACCGGTGGCGTTGTCCGGCTTCACCGCGGCAAACGTCACGCCGGTCGCCGGTGCGATACTTTCGACGCGTCCGCTCAATGCCTCACCGCCAAGGCTGTCGACGCGCACCTGTACGTCCTGCCCCGGCTGCACGTCGGTCAGTTGGGTTTCCTGAAAATTCGCCACCACGTAGGCCTGCTGCAACGGCACCACCGCCAACAGCTTGCTGCCCGGCGTTACATAGGCACCGACACGCACCGCGCGCTCGCCGATCATGCCGTCCTGCGGCGCGGTGATGCGCGTGTAGGAGAGGTTGAAACTGGCGATTTCCAGCGCCGCTTGCGCGTGTTTAAGGCTGCCTTCGGCGGCGTCCCGTTGCGCCGTGAGGATTTCCACTTGCTTACGCTCGGCAGCCAGTTTCGCCGTCGCCGTGTCGAGCTGCGCCGAGGCCTGATCGATCCGCGTGCGCGCCTGTTGCGCGTTCTGTACCGTGCCGGCACCGACACCGGCGAGGTGGTTGTAGCGGTTCAGTTCCTGCTGGGCGAAGGCCATCTCAGCCTTGGCCGAGACCACCGAGGCCTGGGCCTGGGCAATCAGTGAGGTCTGGCGCTCCAGAGTCGCCCGGGCATTTTGCAGTTGCGCCCGGGCGACCAGGGTTTGCGCGTCCGCCGCTTCAGCCGCGGCACGCAGATCACGGTCATCGATCAGCGCCAGCAGTTGCCCGGCCTTCACTTGCTGGTTGTCCTCGACCAGCACTTGCTTGATGAACCCGGCAACGCGCGGCACCACCAGCGTGTAGTCCGCCGAAACAAAGGCATCGTTGGTGGTTTGCTCGGTGCGTTTACCAAACAGGCCAGGCAGCGCCAGGTACACCAGCACGCCGACAGCCAGCGCAGCGGCAACGGCCACCGCGAGTTTTTGCTTTGCTTGAGTCGTCATAAAAACCTTCTGTTTCAGTGCAGCAATCAAGTCGGCGCGCGCGGTGGATAGATCCGCGTCGGCAGCCAGAAAATCAGCAGAATCAGCGCCAGCGCGACGCCGGCCATACACACATAGAGATCCGAAGAAGTCAGCACCACGGCCTGCTCGTGCAGGCGATGGGCGAGCCCCGGATCGCTGCGATCAGCCAGCGGCGAATTGCCGAGACTGTCGACCAACATGCTCGAATGAAAATGCAGGCGCGAGGTGGTCAGCGCCTCGATCACCCCGGTGGCAATCACTGACGAAAGCCCTTTGACGGTGTTGAACCACGCCGAGGCGAACGGCCCGTCGAGCGGAGTGATGCTGCCGGTGGACAGCATCAGCAACGGCAGCACGGCCATCGGCTGGCCGAAAATCTGCAACCACTGCAACACGTAGAAATCATCGCGAATCCACGCCGAGGTCAGGTGCGACCCGCCCAGGCACGACAGCGCCAGCAGGCTCAAACCGATCCCCAGCACCCAGCGGCAATCGACCCAGCGCAGGTTGCACAGCGCCGCCACCAGCGGCAGCGCGAGCAACTGCGGCAAGGCGGCGATCAGCATGATCGGCGCGGTCTGCACCGGGCGATAACCTTGCACCTGAGCCAGATAACTCGACGGGATCAGCACCACGGCGAGCAACACCACCAGTACACCGGCCAGCGTCATCAAAGCGAACGACAGGTTGCGAATGCCGAGCATCTGCAATTTGAAAAACGGAATCGGCTGCGACCACTCGTTGATCAGAAACGCCACCAGCAACAGCGATCCGGCGCCGAGCAAGGCGCAGATCAGGTTCGATTCGAACCAGTCCAGGCGATTGCCTTGCAGCAGCCCGATGACCAGCATGCAGATCGCCGGAAACCCCAGCAGCAAGCCTTTCCAGTTGAAGGTTTTCAGGCGTTCCAGACGCAGCGGATCCTGCGGAATGCCGTAGGCCACCGCCGCCATGGCGATCAGGCACGGCACCACTATTTGCCAGAACGTCCATTGCCAGCCGACGTACTCGGTCCACAAACCGGCCAATGGCGTGCCCAATCCCGGACCGAAGGTCGCGGTGAGCGCATAACCGGCCAGCCCGTAAAGCTTGATGTTCGCTGGCAGAAAGCGCAGCGCGACGGTCATCAACATCGGCGGCAAAGCGCCGCCCGCCAGCCCCTGCACAGTGCGCATCAGCAACAGGCTTTCGTAGTTCGGCGCGAACGGGCACAGCACACCGAGCAAGGTGAACAGGCTGATCGCGCACAAGGTGAATCGCCGTAGCGAGAAGGTCACCGAACACCACGGTGCAAACGCCATGGCCGCGACCGAGGTGGCGGTGTAACTGGCGACCAGCCAGGTGCCTTCGTCATAACCGATATGCAGCGCGCCGCGAATATCGGCGAGGGCGACCTTGGTCACCATCTCGTTGAGGCCCGACACCAGCACCGCCAGCAGTACGCCGACCAGGCCGATGATGATCCGCGCCCCGAACACCGGTGGCGCGGCCGCCGTCGCCGGATTGGCCGCAGCGACAGGCGCCGCGGCCGTCAGGGATGTCATGAATGAATACTCCGGAGAGGAAAATACCGGAGCATTTTAGTGGGGCTTGGCAATGCCGAAAATTGACTTATTGGCAGGTTATAAGTGCATCAGACACAACAATGAAGAACTGTGTGGGAGCGAGCCTGCTCGCGAAAGCGGTGGAACAGTCGCCACGGAGGTGGCTGACCCGGCGCTTTCGCGAGCAGGCTCGCTCCCACAGGGAATCAGTGGTGTCTTGTGATTTATGGCTGTGCCGCCAGCCACGTTTCATCGCAGCAGGTTTTCAGGGTTTCGCGCAGCCAGCGGTGTGCCGGGTCTTTGTCGAAGCGCGGGTGCCAGGCCTGGGTCAGCATCAGCATCGGCAAGGGGATCGGCAGGTTGAACGAGCGCAGTTTCAAACCCAGACGCCGGACACTCAGCAGGGCTTCCTTGGGCACCGGCAGGATCAGGTCGGAGTCCGGCAGGGCGAACATCGCCGCATGGAAGCTCGGTGCGATCACTGCCACCCGCCGCTCCAGGCCCAGCGCATTCAGCGCGGTATCGATCGGGCCGCGGGCGATGCCCCGGCGCGACATGCTGATATGGGAAAACCCGGCGTAGCGCTCGGCGGTGATTTCGCCATCGAGCAGCGGATGGTCCTCGCGCACCAGACCGACAAAATGCGTCGAGAACAGGTTCTGCACTTTTACTTCCGGCGTGACCGGCCGGGTGTTGCTGACGCTCAGGTCGATGCGCCCTTCGCGCAGCGCCTCGTCGTCGCCGTCGCCCTCCGGGACGAAGCGCAGTTCGCAATGCGGAGCTAGTTTGTCGAGGGTGTCGAAGAGCTTGCCGCCATAGACGCCGACGAAAAAGTCATTGGCGCGAATGCTGAAGCGCCGGCGCAGCGTGCCAAGTTCCACGCTGTCGGCAGAGCGGAACAGCAGCGCGGCCTGCTCGACCACGTCGCGCACCTGCTCGCGCAACTCCAGCGCCTTGGGCGTTGGCACCAGACCGCGGCCGGCGCGCACCAGAATCGGATCGCCGATGGCCTCGCGGATCCGCGTCAACGTGCGGCTCATCGCCGCCGGGCTGAGATTCATCCGCCGCGCCGCGCCGACCACACTGCCCTCGTCGAGCAGAGCGTCGAGGGCGACCAGCAGGTTCATGTCCGGGAGTTGCATGCTGAGCACTCTAGGCAGATCGGGATTGATCTGGGCGCAATGCTAACAAACATCTTTCAGAGATGGCGGTGGCGGACAGGACGCCATCGCTGGCAAGCCAGCTCCCACAGTGCCTTGGGAGTTCACAATATTTGCGGCCACCGCAAAACCTGTGGGAGCTGGCTTGCCAGCGATGAGGCCGGCCGCCACACCACAATCAGCGCTGCATACCCCACCGCTTCACCGTCACTCGCTCCAGCGAATCAAACACCAGATTCTCCACCAGCAAGCCAATCAGGATCACCACGGCCAACCCGGCGAACACCTTGTCGGTGTACAGCTCGTTGCGGTTCTGGAAGATGTACCAGCCGAGCCCGCCTTTGCCGCTGGTGGCGCCGAACACCAGTTCTGCCGCGATCAGGGTGCGCCAGGCAAATGCCCAGCCGATTTTCAGCCCGGCCAGAATCGACGGCAGCGCCGCTGGAATCAGAATGAACAGCACCAGGCGCAAGCCCTTCAAACCGTAATTGCGCCCGGCCATGCGCAGGGTTTCGGAGACACCCATGAAGCCGGCATAGGTGTTCAGCGCCAACGCCCACAGCACCGAATGCACCAGCACGAAAATCAGGCTGTTCTGGCCCAGGCCAAACCACAGCAGCGCCAGCGGCAACAGGGCAATCGCCGGCAGTGGATTAAGCATCGAAGTCATCGTACTCAGCAGATCACGGCCCAACTGCGTCGACACCGCCAGCGTGGTCAGGGCGAAGGCGAGGACGATACCGATCAGGTAACCCTTGATCAGCACCACCAGCGAAATCCATACCTTGGCCAACAGCTCTCCGCTGAGCAAGCCGTCGAACAGCGCATGGCTGGTCTGCAGAAAACTCGGCAGCATCAGGTCGTTGTTCTGAATCCGCGCGACCGCTTCCCAAATGATCGCCAGAACGATCAGGATCAAACCCTTGCGCAGCCAGCCCTGCTGCCACAGCCGCGTACCCAGCGACAGTTCACGCTCGACCGGCACGGCCGTCAGCGGCTCCAGCTCGATTTCGAATTCTTCCCGCACGAATGATGAATGGCTCATCGGGTAATCCTCCTGGCCGCTCAATAGGCGATGCGAATGTCGTTGAAGTCGTGATCACGTTCGGTGTCGGGTGACTGGCCTTCATCGAACAGCAGCCGGTGAATGCGCCGCGCCGACTCCTGAAACGCCACACCGCCAAGGCTGTGCAGATCGTATTGATGACTGTGCACTTCGGCGCGCACGCGTCCCGGATGGGGTGACAGCAACAGAATGCGATTGCCGACCACCAGCGCCTCCTCGATCGAGTGGGTGACGAACAGCAAGGTGAAGCGCACTTCTTCCCAAAGCAGCAGCAATTCCTCCTGCATCTTGCGTCGGGTCAGCGCGTCCAGTGCAGCGAACGGCTCGTCCATCAGAAGGATTTTCGGCTGCATCGCCAGTGCCCGGGCGATCGCGACCCGCGCTTTCATGCCGCCGGACAAGGTGTGCGGGTAGGCATCGGCGAACGCCGCCAGTCCGACCTTCTCCAGATAGTGCAGCGCGCGTTCTTCGGCTTCACTTTTCTTCAACGTTCGCGAGGCCAGCAGCGGAAACATCACGTTCTGTTTGACGGTTTTCCACGGCGGCAGTTGATCGAATTCCTGAAACACCACAATCCGGTCCGGCCCCGGCGCATCGACGCGCTGGCCTTGCAAACGGATCTCGCCTTCGGACGGCTGAATGAAACCGGCGACAGCCTTGAGCAAGGTCGACTTGCCGCAACCGGACGGGCCGAGCAGCACGTAACGGTCGGCCGGGTCGATTTCAAAACTGACCTGATGAGTGGCGCGTACCACGCGTTGCGGCGTGCGGTATTCGAGGCTGACGTGATCGACCGCCAGCAGCGCTTCGCTGCGGACGACCGGGTTGCTGGCCGCGTGGCCTGGCAAGGGAGCGTTCATGGTTTGATCAATCTCCGCGAATCAGAAAGGCGCATCGCCCTGAATGGTCGTGCGATACAGCTTGCGGCGCAGGTGCGCGGGGCAGCCGGCAGCAAGGTGGATCAGCGAGCGGTTGTCCCAGAACACCAGGTCATGCGGTTGCCACTGATGGCGGTAGATGTTTTGCGGCAGCACGCTGTGGGCGTAGAGCTCACTCAGCAGTTGCTGACTTTCGTCTTCCGGCAGGCCAACGATGCGCGTGGTGAAGCCTTCGCTGACGAACAGGGCCTTGCGGCCGTTTTCCGGGTGCGTGCGCACCACCGGATGCACGACTTCGGCGACTTGCGCCAGTTGTTCCGGGGTCAGGGTCGGGCGCCAGTTGCCCTCGAACCTGGTTTCGCTGTAGCGCGCGGTATACGAGTGCGCAGCGAAGCGGCCTTCGACAGCGTTGCGCAACGCGGCAGGCAGGTTGTCCCAGGCTTTGTGCATGTCGGCGAACAGCGTATCGCCGCCCTCCTCTGGCAACTCTTGGGCATGAAGCATCGAACCGAGACTCGGCAGCTCTTTATAGGAAAGATCGGAATGCCAGAACTTGCCGGCGTCACCGAGGCCGATGTTCTGGCCGTTTTCGATGATGTTGGAAACGATGAGGATTTCCGGATGATTGGCCAGCAGGAACTGCTTGAGCACGTGGATCTGCAGCACACCGAAGCGGCGGCTGAAATCGATCTGTTGTTGCGGGGTGATTCGTTGGTCGCGGAAGACCACGACGTGGTGATCAAGGTGCGCGCGATGAATGCGCGCGAAATCCTGGTCATTGACCGGTCGACTCAGGTCGAGGCCAACGATTTCGGCGCCGACGGCACCGCTGAAAGGGCGAATTTTGAAAGCTTGCGGCGCGGCGGTCGCGGCGCTCGGGGTGGCAGTAGCTGCGGACATCTTTCCATCTCCCACGCACGGCGCGCTCACAGGCGCGCTCGTCGATCAGACACTCACGCTTGATTGCGTGTCGGTTCAGGTCGTGCGGCGCGCCGATTGGTCGGCAGGTACGCAGGGGGATGACTTTATAGGTATAAGAATTAGAACTTAAATACCGTTAGAGAATAACGATATGGCGGTTGGTGTGGGACCGGGTGACCATTTGTGTCACTTACAAGCACGAAGTGGCGATTTTGCTGACGCCATCGCTGGCAAGCCAGCTCCCACAGGGTTCTTGGTTGGAACTTGATTATGTATCCGACACAAAAACCTGTGGGAGCTGGCTTGCCAGCGATGAGGCCAGAAAGGCCAATAAAGATCTAGCGTTCGTGCAACGCCTCGGCGCGCGCGCGAATGATCGGTTTGAGCAGGTAGCTCAACACCGACTTCTTGCCCGTGATGATATCCACCGAAGCGACCATCCCCGGAATGATCAGCAGCGGCTTTTCATCGGTGCCCAGATGGCTGCGCTCGGTGCGCACCTTGATCATGTAGTAGGTGGTTTTCTTGTCTTCATCGGTGATCGTGTCGGCGCCGATCTGCTCGAGCTGCGCCTTGAGCCCGCCATAAATGGTGTAGTCGTACGCAGTGAATTTGACGATCGCTTCCTGCCCCGGATGCAGGAAAGCGATGTCCTGTGGACGAATTTTCGCTTCGACCAGCAGGGTGTCATCGAGCGGCACGATTTCGACCATGTCGCTGCCCGGCTGGATGACGCCGCCGATGGTGTTGACCAGCAACTTGTTGACGATGCCGCGCACGGGTGAGGTAACCAGCGTGCGGCTGACGCGGTCTTCAAGGGCCTTGCCGGTGGCCTGGGCCTTGTTCAGATCGGTGCGTGCTTCGTTGAGCTGGGTCAGCGCTTCGCTGCGGAATTTGCCGCGGGTCTCGTCGATCTTGCGTTGTACTTCCTTGATCGCCGACTCCGCACGCGGAATGGCCAGGGTGGTCGCATCAAGCTGACCGCGGGTTTCAACCTCGGCGCGCTTGAGCCGCAGCACTTCCACCGGCGACACCGCGCCCTGCGCCACCAGCGGCTCGGACATGTTGATTTCCTGCCGCTGCAGGCCCAGCTGCTGACGGTATTGCGCCTGCTTGGAGCTGAACTCGCGCAGCTCTTGCTGGCGCTGAATCAACTGCTCCTGCAAGCCGCCGATCTCGTCGTGCAATTGCTGACGACGGCTGATGTACAGCGACTCTTCGCTTTTAGCCTGGCCCGGTACAGCTTTGAGCACGTCCTCGGGGAAATTCAGCGGACGGTCGTCGACTTCCGCGCTCAGGCGCTCGACGCGCAGCAGCATCGACAGGCGATCAGCCTCGGTTTCGCCGACATTGGAGGCAAAACGCGTGTCGTCGAGACGGATCAGCGGCGCGCCGGCCTCGACGATTTGGCCTTCCTTGACGAACAGCTCCGAGACGATGCCGCCCTCGAGGTTCTGGATTTTCTGGATTTTCGACGACGGAATCGCCTTGCCGTCGCCCTTGGTCACTTCGTCGATCACCGCGAAGTTGGCCCAGAGCATGAGGAACACGAAGAAGCCGATGATCGCCCAGATGGTCAGGCGCACGACGCGCGGGGCGTCTTCGATCAGCGCCTTGTTGACCTCCGGCAGCGGCTGGCCCTGCAGCGAAGCAGAGCCCTTGAAGTAGCGACGGATCGATTCCTTGACACCGGACTTAAGCAACACTGATCTGCCCCTTCTTCAACGCTTCCATCACCGCGGCTTTCGGGCCGTCGGCGAGAATCTGCCCGCGATCGACCACCAGCAGGCGATCGACCAGCGACAACAACGAAGCCCGGTGCGTCACCAGCACCACGGTCTTGTTTTCGATCACCGCCGCGAGGCGTTGCTTGAGGCGTTCTTCACCGGTGTTGTCCATGGCGCTGGTCGGCTCGTCCATCAGCAGAATCGGCGGATTGAGCAACAGGGCCCGGGCCAGGGCAACGTTCTGCCGCTGGCCACCGGAGAGGTTCTGCCCGCGCTCGCCGACTTGCAGCTCATAACCCTGCGGATGCAGGCGAGCGAATTCGTGAACGCCGGCCAATTCCGCTGCCTGCAAAACCAGTTCGTCTTCGACATAACGCGCGCCGGACACCAGATTGTCGCGCAAGGTGCCAGCCAGCAGCTGGATGTCTTGTGGGACGTAGCCGATGTTGTAGCGCAGTTCGCTGACGTCGATCTGGCGGATGTCCACGCCATCGACCAGCAGCGCGCCGTCGTCCGGTTGATAGAGGCCGACCAGCAGTTTCGCCAGCGAGCTCTTGCCCGAGCCGCTGCGGCCGATGATGCCGATCTTCTCGCCCGGACGGATCACCAGGTTGATGTTTTTCAGCGCCGGGTTCTGTTGTTCCGGGTAGGTGAAGCTCAGCTGGCGGCACTCGATGGCACCTTGCAGCACCTTGCGGCTCAGCGGGCGTTCTTCGAAATTGCGTTCCTGCGGCAGCTCCATCATCTGGTCGACCGAAGTCATGGTCACCCGTGCCTGCTGGTAACGCGTGAGCAGACCGGACAGCGAGGCCAGCGGGCTGAGCGCGCGACCGCTAAGCATGTAGCAGGCGATCAGTCCGCCCATGCTCAGGTTGCCGGCGATGATCTGGTAGACGCCGAAGACGATCATGATCACCCCGGCCAGTTGCTGGATCAGCAGGGTGATGTTCATCGCCAGACCGGAAAGCATTTTCACCCGCAGCTCGAGGCGGCTGAGGGTGCCGATGGTCTGCTCCCACTGATACTGGCGCTCGCTTTCGGCGTTGTTGACCTTGACCGCGTCGAGGCCGGCGAGGGTTTCGATCAGGCTCGACTGACGCTCGGCACCGAGGGCCATGGTGCGCTCCATGGTCGCGACCAGTGGCTTCTGCAACGCGTAACCAATCAGCAAGGCGATCGGGAAGGCCAGCACCGGAATCCACACCAGATGCCCGCCAAGAATGGCAATCACGATGAAGATCAGAATGGTGAACGGCAGGTCGATCAGACTGGTCAGGGTCAGCGAGGCGAGGAAGTCGCGCAGGCTCTGGAACTCATGGATGTTCTGAGCGAAGCTGCCGACCCGCGCCGGGCGGTATTTCATCGCCATGCCGACAATGCGTTCGAACAGCGTCGCCGAGATGATCAGGTCGGTTTTCTTCCCGGCCAGGTCCAGGCACAGACTGCGCAGGCTTTTCAGGATCAGGTCGAAGATGTACGCGCCGGTAATGCCCAGCGCCAGCACCCACAGGGTTGCTTCGGCCTGGTTCGGCACCACGCGGTCATACACGTTCATCACGAACAGCGGCGCGGCCATGGCGATGATGTTGATCAGGAAACTGGCGGCGATCGCATCGGCGTAGAGCCAGCGCGAGCGTTTGAGGGTGTCGCGAAACCACGAGCGCGCACGCGGAATCAGCGTGCCGTGGTTGACGTCGAATTTATGTTGCGGCTGAGCGAAGAAGACTTTGCCGATGTAGTCGTCAGCGAGCAGTTCGCGGCTGACGGTCGACTCGCCGCCATCGCTTTCGCTGAGCAGCACCCGCGCGTCGTTATCCCCCTGCCAGCCGAGCAGCACGGCACTGCGGCCGTCCTTGAGCAGCAGCAAGGCCGGCATGGCGATCGCCGGGATTTCTTCCAGTTTGCGCTGCAGCACTCGTCCTTGCAGGCCGGCACGAGCCGCCGCGCGCGGCAGCAACTCGACACTCAGGCGTTGTTTGGGCAGCGGCAGGCCGGTGGTCAGCATCGCTGCGCTGGCCGGCTTCTGGTGCAGCATGCAAAGGGCGAGCAGACCGTCCAGTAACGGATCGTCATGCAACGCGCGTGGATCATGGCTGAGTTGAACTCGACTGACTTCTGATTCCACGCTCGACACTCTTTGACAGTTGAAAGGGATAACTCAATTCATCCCAGGCAGCTGGACCTTGGGCTTCACATCGTTCTGCACAACGGATGCCAACGGCGCGACCACTCCCTGGCTTTTGAGCAATTGGCCCATGGTCGCCTTGATTCGGTACTGAGTAAATAACTGAATGTTCTTGATTTCCGCCAGACGGCGCGACGCGGTGAACAGCTCGTTTTCGCTGTCGAGCAAATCCAGCAGGGTGCGTTCGCCAAGGCTGAATTGACGCTGGTAGGCGGTGCGCACCGAAGTGCTGTGATCGACGTATTGCTGGGCGATCGGCACCTGCGCGTTGGCGTTGTTGAGGGCGTTCCAGGCCAGGCCGAGCTCTTCGTTCAACTGGCGCAGGGCGTTGTTGCGGATGTCCAGCGCCTGATTGGCCAGGTACGACTTGGATTCCAGATCAGCCTTGTTGCTGCCACCGGAATACAGGTTGAAACGCATGCGCAGCATGGCCTGCCATTCATTGTTGTGGCCGTTCTGGCCGTCGAGGTCGTTGTCGGCGGTGCGGCCCAGCTCGGCATCGAAACGTGGGTAGAAGGTCGACTGGGCGGTGGCGTACTGCTTCTCGGCAGCGGCAATATCCGACTCGGCCGAACGCAGGATCGGGCTGTTTTCCAGCATCTGCGCGCGGGCCTCGTTGAGGTTGGCCGGCATCATCGCCATGAACGGCGCCGGGCGCTCCAGTTGATCGGGCATCTGGCCGACGGCGCTGAGAAAATTGGTTTCCGCGTCGGCGAGGTTGGTCTGCTCGGTGATCAGGTTGTTGCGGGCCTGGGCCATCCGCGCTTCGGCCTGATCGAGGTCAGCGCCGCTGCCCACGCCGCGCTGGGTGCGCAACTGGATCTGGTCGTAGATGCGCTGGTGGCTCTTGAGGTTTTCCTCGGCCAGACGCACGAATTCACGGCGGGTCAGCACATCCAGATAGACCTGAGCGACGGTCAGCGCGGTGCGCTCGGACGTACCGAGCAACGAGTAGGCACGGGAGCTGACGTTGGCTTGTTGACGCGCAACCTCATTGGAGGTCGCAAAACCGTCAAAAACCATTTGCGAGAGACGTAAACTTGACTCGCTGCGATTCAAGGTCTCCCAGTGGTTGCCGCCGCCGTTGGCGCGCGTGGTCACGCTGTCGGTGCCCTCACGGCCGTAACCGCCTAGCAAATCGACCTTGGGCAGGTAGCCGCCCTTCGCCGCCTTCAACTGATAATCCGCCGCCAATCGACTGTTGACCCCCGCCTGGATCTCCGGATGGACATCCAGTGCCTGTTGCATGGCTTCTGGTAAGGATTGTGCTTGTACGAATGAAGCGGCGAGAGCGAAGGGTGCGGCGAGGAGCAAAAGCGAACGCATGGTTGGAATTTCCCAGAACTTCTTGTCTTGAATCACAGCAAAAACGTGGCGCTGCGTCGGATGATGGCAACCCGAAAGACCGTATGTCGGAAAGTTCAAAAGAGGAACTGGATGACAGGCTGAAGGACAGGTCGCCGCGGAAATATCAATGTGACATTAGTGGGACGATTGTTTAGGATGGCACCCAGAAGGTCAATAGTTTGGCATAAAGTTAATCGCGAAAATTTATAGCCAATTTATTGACTAAATACAGCGTCAACAAGTTATCCATTTTCTAGAAACACGTCCAGACTGAAGTGGCGCCGACGCCCGTCAGGTCCATGGAAGTCAACTGAACGCGACACCCCGGAGAGTCTTCAATGAGCAGTGTTGTTGCCATCGTCAAAAGCATTGTCGGTCAGGTTTTCGTGGTGTCCCCAGAGGGCGTGCGACGCGTACTCGTTGAAGGCGATCGCCTGTATGTCGGCGATCAGATCGACACCGGCCTGTCCGGCGCCGTATCGCTGGAACTGGCCGATGGCCGTACCCTTGATCTGGGTCGCGATACGCAGTGGAGCGCCAGCGCGCCCGACTCCAGCACCGACCTGGCTGAAGCCACCGCGCAGGCTGCGCCGTCGGTTGAAGAACTGCAGCAAGCCATCGCTGCCGGCGTCGACCCGACCACCGCCCTTGAGTCAACCGCTGCCGGCCCAAGCGCCGCAGGCACTGGCGGTGCTGCCGGTGGTGGTCACAGCTTCGTCATGCTCGACGCCACCGCTGGCCGTGTCGATCCGACCATTGGCTTCCCGACTGCCGGGATCAACGCTGCCGGGCAAGTCGCTCAGGACACCACCGGTGGCCTGACCACTGATACCACCACCAACGCCCTGCGCGCCTCGACCCTGAGCCTGAGCGCCACACCGACCATTACCGAAGCCGGCGGCGTGCTGGTGTACACCGCGACCCTGACCCAGGCGCCGCTGACCGACCTGACTATCACCCTGTCCAACGGCTCGGTGATCGTGATCCCGGCCGGTTCCACCACCGGCACTGTCAACGTTCCGCTGGCGCCGAACGACACGGTGTACAACGACCCGACGCAAATCGACGTGACTGTCACCGGTACCACCGGCGGCAACGGCATCACGGTGACCCCGCCGACTACTCCGGCGACTACCCAGGTCACCGATACCGTCGACACCACCACCGTCACCCTGACGACGGCGCCGAACGTTACCGAAGGCGGGCAGATTACCTACACAGCAACACTGACCAACCCGGCACAGACGCCGGTGACCGTCACCCTGTCGAACGGCTCGACCATCACCATCGGCGCCGGCCAGACCACTGGCAGCGTCAATGTGCCGACGCCGGCAAACGACGTCTATAACAATGGCAGCACCGTCAGCACGACCATCACTGGTGCTACCGGCGGCAATTTCGAAAACCTGGTGCCGAATCCGACGCCAGCGGTGACAACCATTACCGATTCGGTTGATAACACCGGTCTGACCCTGACCTCGACCAACAACATCGTCGAAGGCGGCCAGATCACTTACACCGCGACACTGACCAACCCGGCGCAAACCCCGGTCACCGTCACCCTGTCGAACGGTTCGACCATCACCATCGGCGCCGGCCAGACCACTGGCAGCGTCAATGTGCCGACTGCGCCGAATGACGTTTACAACAACGGCGGCACCGTCAGCACAACGATCACTGGTGCTACCGGCGGCAACTTCGAAAACCTGGTGCCAAGCACGACGCCAGCAGTCACCACCATCACCGACTCGGTCGACAACACCGGCCTGACCCTGACTGCGACCAACAACATCGTTGAAGGCGGCCAGATCACTTACACCGCGACACTGACCAATCCGGCGCAAACCCCGGTCACCGTCACCCTGTCGAACGGTTCGACCATCACCATTGCCGCCGGCGAAACCGTCGGCACCGTCAACGTGCCGACAGCGGCCAATGACGTCTACAACAATGGCAGCACCGTCAGCACCACCATCACTGGCGCTACCGGTGGCAATTTCGAAAACGTGGTGCCAAACACCACGCCAGCCGTTACCACGATCACTGACTCGGTCGATAACACCGGCCTGACCCTGACTGCGACCAACAACATCGTCGAAGGCGGCCAGATCACTTACACCGCGACACTGACCAACCCGGCGCAAACCCCGGTCACCGTCACCCTGTCGAACGGTTCGACCATCACGATTGCCGCCGGCGAAACCGTCGGCACCGTCAACGTGCCGACAGCGGCGAATGACGTCTACAACAATGGCAGCACCGTCACCACGACCATCACTGGCGCTACCGGTGGCAACTTTGAAAACCTGGTGCCGAACACGACGCCAGCCGTGACCACAATCACCGACTCGGTCGATGACACCGGGCTGAGCCTCAGCGCCAGCGGTTCCGTGGCCGAAGGCGGCCAGATCACTTACACCGCCTCGCTGACCAATCCGGCGGGTACACCCGTCACCGTGACCCTGAGCAACGGCTCGGTGATCACCATCGAGGCCGGCAAAACCACTGGCACCGTCACCGTTCCAGCCCCTGCTGATGACGTCTACAAAGACGCAGGCCAGGTCGAAGTCAGCATCAAGAACGCCACAGGCGGCAACTTCGAAAACCTGGTTCCAGACACTACGCCAGTAGTGACGGAAATCACCGACACCGTCGACACTTCGACGGTGAAGCTGAGCGCAGACACCTTGGTTGCCGAAGGCGGCACCGTCACTTACACCGCCACTGTCGGTGCGCCCGTCACCGGCTCGCCTGTTGTCGTGACGTTGGCCAACGGCCAGAACATCACCATCGCCGTCGGCCAGACCACGGGTTCCGTCACCTACACCGCACCGAACGATGCCTTGACTGGCAACGCTCCGCTGACGAACTCGATCACCAACGTGACCGGCGGCAACTACGAAAACCTCGTGGCCGATAAAACCCCGGTCAGCACCACCGTCACCGACGTCGCCGACACTACAAATCTGTCGCTGACTGCGACGGGGTCCGTGGCCGAAGGTGGCCAGATCACTTACACCGCGACCTTGACCAATGCCGCTGGCTCGCCAGTCACCGTGACCCTGTCCAACGGCGCGGTAATTACCATCAAGGCTGGCGAAACCACTGGCACCGCAACCGTTCCAGCACCGGCCGATGACGTCTACAAAGACGCCGGCTCCGTGCAGGCGACGATCACCAGCGCCACCGGCGGCAACTTCGAGAACCTTGTCTCGAGCACCACACCCGCGGTCACTCAAGTCACTGACACCCTCGATACCTCGACGGTCAAATTGACCGCCGATACTTCGGTCGCCGAAGGCGGCACCGTCACCTACACCGCCACCGTCGGCGCGCCAGTCACCGGCTCGCCTGTTGTCGTGACGTTGGCCAACGGCCAGAACATCACCATCGCCGTCGGCCAGACCACCGGCAGCGTTACCACCCCCGTATCGAATGACGTCCAGATCGGTCACGCACCGCTGACCAACTCGATCACCAACGTCAGCGGCGGCAACTACGAAAATCTGGTCGCCGACAAGACCCCGGTCAGCACCACCGTGACCGATACCGTCGACACCACCACCGTTGCGTTGACCGCCACCGGTAACGTCAACGAAGGCGGGCAGATCGTCTACACCGCGACGCTGAGCAACCCGGCCGGCACGCCAGTGACCGTGACCCTGAGCAACGGTTCGACGATCACCATCGACGCCGGCAAGACCACCGGCACCGTGACCGTTCCGGCGCCTGCCGATGACGTCTACAAGGACGCCGGCAAAGTCGAAGTGACCATCAAGGACGCCACCGGTGGCAATTTCGAAAATCTGGTGGCCAACCCGACGCCGGCGGTGACCAATGTCGCCGACACGGTCAATACCACGCACCTGACCCTCAACGCCGAAAGCTATGTGCTCGAAGGTACTTCGATCACTTACACCGCGACCCTGACCAACGCCGCGCAAACGCCGGTGACCGTCAACCTGAGCAACGGCCAGACCATCACCATTGAAGCTGGCAAGACCAGCGGTTCGGTGACCATCGCCGCGCCGAGCGATGACGTCTACAAAGATGTCAGCAAGCTCACCGTCACCATGACCGACGCCAGCGGCGGCAATTTCGAGAAACTCGACGTCAGCAAGACCCCGGTCAGCACCACCGTCAACGACACCGTCGACAAGACCAGCCTGACCCTGACCGCCAGCGACACCGTCAGCGAAGGTGGCCAGATCACCTACACCGCGACCCTGAGCAACCCGGCCGGCAGCGCAATGACGGTGACCCTGGCCAACGGCGCGGTGATCAACATCGCCGCCGGCGCTACCAGCGGTTCGGTGAACTTCCCCGCCCCGGCCAACACGCCGTACGTGGATGGCGGCAAGGTGCAGACGGCGATCTCCAGCCACACCGGGGGCAATTTCGAGAAGGTCGATGCCGATCGCTCTGCGGTCGTGACCAAAGTCACCGACAGCGTCGACACCACCAATATCAGCCTGAACGCCACCGGCAGCGTTGCCGAAGGTGGCTCGATCGTCTACACCGCGACCCTGACCAATCCGGCCGGCACGGCAATGACCGTGACCCTGAGCAACGGTGCGGTGATCAACATCGCCAAAGGCGCGACCAGCGGCACCGCGACCGTCGCAGCACCGGGCGATGACGTGTACAAGGACGCCGGCAAGGTCGATGCAAGCATCACCAAGACCAGCGGTGGCAACTTTGAAAATCTGGTGGTCGACAAGACCCCGGCCGTGACCAACGTCACCGACACCATCGACAACAGCACTGTTTCGCTGACGGCCAGCGCCAGCACCGTCGAAGGCGGCGTGGTGGTGTACACCGCGTCCGTGACCGCACCGGTCACCGGCTCGCCCGTAGTCGTGACCTTGTCCAATGGCCAGACCATCACCATCCCGGTCGGCGCCAGCAACGCCAGCGTCAACTTCACCGCACCGAACGATGCACTGGCCGGCGGCAACACGCTGAGCGTGAAAATCGACGGCGCCAGCGGCGGCAATTATGAAAACCTCGTCGCCGACAAGACTCCGGCAGTGACCTCGGTGACTGATGTCGCCGACACCACCAACCTGTCGTTGTCCGCGACTGGCTCCGTGGCCGAAGGCGGTTCAATCGTCTACACCGCCACGCTGAGCAATCCGGCCGGCACGCCAGTCACAGTGACCTTGTCCAACGGCGCGGTGATCACCATCGAAGCCGGCAAAACCACCGGCACCGTGACCGTTCCGGCTCCAGCCGATGACGTTTATAAAGATGCCGGCAAAGTCGAAGTCACGATCAAGGACGCCACGGGCGGCAACTTTGAAAATCTGCTGCCGAGCAGCACGCCGGCGGTCACTGATGTCACCGACACCGTCGACACCTCGACGGTCAAACTGACCGCCACCGAGACCGCTGCCGAAGGTGGCACTGTCACCTACACCGCCACGGTCGGCGCGCCGGTCACCGGTTCGCCGGTTGTCGTCACCCTGGCCAACGGTCAGAACATCACCATCGAAGTCGGCAAGACCAGCGGCAGCGTGAGCACCACCGCGCCGAACGATGCGTTGACCGGCCACGCGCCGATCACCAACTCGATCACCAACGTCAGCGGCGGCAACTACGAAAACCTCGTTGCCGACAAAACCCCGGTCAGCACCACCGTGACCGACACCACTGACACCACCAACCTGACGCTCAGCGCCACCGATTCGGTGAACGAAGGCGGGCAGATCACTTACACCGCCACTTTGACCAACGCCGCCGGGTCGCCAGTCACCGTGACCTTGTCCAACGGCGCCACGATCACTATCGAAGCCGGTAAAACCACCGGCACCGTGACCGTCGATGCACCGAAGGACGACGTCTACAAAGACGCCGGCAGCGTTGAAGCAACCATCAAAGGCGCCACTGGTGGCGACTTCGAAAACCTGGTCACCAGCACCGTTCCGGCGGTGACCACTGTCAACGACACCATCGACACCTCCACCGTGTCGCTGAGCGCTACGGCGAACGTCGCCGAAGGCGAAACCGTGGTCTACACCGCGACGGTGGGCGCGCCAGTGACCGGCTCGCCGGTTGTCGTGAGCCTGTCAAACGGTCAGACCATCACCATCGCCGTCGGCGAAACCACCGGCAGCGTCAACTACGTCGCGCCGAACAGTCCTCTGGCGGGCGGCAGCTCGCTGAGCGTGACCATCGATGGCGCCACGGGCGGCAACTACGAAAAACTGGTGGTCGACGGCAAGTCCGCCGACACCGTGGTATCGGACACCACCGACACTACCAATCTGAACCTGACCGCCAGCGACTCGGTAGCCGAAGGTGGCCAGATCACCTACACCGCGACGCTGACCAACCCGGCCGGTACGCCGGTGACCGTGACCTTGTCGAACGGCGCCGTGATCACCATCAAGGCTGGCGAGACCACTGGCACCGCGACTGTTGCTGCGCCATCCGATGACGTCTACAAGGATGCCGGTTCCGTGCAGGCGACGATCACCAGCGCCACCGGTGGCAACTTCGAAAACCTAGTACCGAACACTACGCCCGCGGTCACCCAAGTTACCGATACCATCGACACTTCGACCGTCAAACTGACCGCCGATACTTCGGTGGCTGAAGGCGGTACCGTCACTTACACCGCAACCGTCGGTGCGCCAGTGACTGGCTCGCCAGTTGTGGTAACCCTGGCCAACGGTCAGACCATCACCATAGGTGTAGGCCAGACTACCGGCACCGCGACCACCACTGCGCAAAACGATGCGTTGACCGGCCACGCGCCAATCACTAACTCGATCACCAACGTGACTGGCGGCAACTTCGAAAATCTCGTTGCTGACAAAACACCGGTCAGCACCACGGTGACCGACACTGTCGACACCACCAACCTGTCGCTGTCCGCGACCGGCACCGTGGCCGAGGGTGGACAAATCACGTACACCGCCACCCTGACCAACGCCGCCGGTTCGCCAGTCACAGTGACCCTGTCGAACGGTGCCGTAATCACCATCAAGGCTGGCGAAACCAGCGGCACCGCAACCGTTCCGGCACCGTCCGATGACGTCTACAAAGATGCCGGTTCCGTGCAGGCGACGATCACCAGCGCCACCGGTGGCAACTTCGAAAATCTGGTGCCGAACACTACCCCAGCGGTCACCCAAGTCACCGATACGATCGACACTTCGACGGTCAAATTGACCGCTGATACTTCGGTGGCTGAAGGCGGCACCGTCACTTACACCGCCACCGTTGGTGCACCAGTTACCGGCTCGCCAGTTGTGGTAACCCTGGCCAACGGTCAAACCATCACCATCGGCGTCGGCCAGACCACCGGTACGGCGACCACCGTCGCACCGAACGATGCCCTGGCTGGCAACGCTCCGCTGACCAACTCGATCACCGACGTGACCGGTGGCAACTACGAAAATCTGGTTGCCGACAAAACTCCAGTCTCGACCACCGTCACCGACGTTGCCGACACCACCAACCTGTCGCTGAGCGCGACCGGTTCAGTAGCTGAAGGTGGTCAGATCACTTACACCGCAACACTGACCAACGCCGCTGGCTCGCCAGTCACCGTGACCCTGTCCAACGGCGCCGTGATCACCATCAAGGCTGGCGAAACCAGCGGCACCGCAGCCGTTCCGGCACCGTCCGATGACGTCTACAAAGACGCCGGTTCCGTGCAGGCGACGATCACCAGCGCCACCGGTGGCAACTTCGAAAATCTGGTGCCGAACACCGCTCCAGCCGTGACGACAGTCACCGATACCATCGACACTTCGACGGTCAAATTGACCGCTGATACTTCGGTTGCTGAAGGCGGTACTGTGACTTACACCGCCACCGTGGGCGCGCCAGTCACCGGTTCGCCTGTGGTCGTGACGCTGGCCAATGGTCAGAACATCACCATCGGTGTTGGCCAGACTTCCGGGACTGCGACCGTCACCGCACCGAACGATGCCTTGGCTGGCAACGCTCCGCTGACTAACTCGATCACCAACGTGACTGGCGGCAACTTCGAAAATCTGGTGGCGGACAAAACCCCAGTCTCGACAACTGTCACCGACGTTGCCGACACCACCAACCTGTCGCTCAGCGCTACCAATTCGGTCGCTGAAGGTGGTTCGATTGTTTACACCGCAACCCTGACCAACGCTGCTGGTTCGCCAGTCACCGTGACCCTGTCCAACGGCGCCGTGATCACCATCAAGGCCGGCGAAACCACTGGCACCGCAACCGTTCCGGCACCAACCGATGACGTCTACAAAGATGCCGGTTCCGTGCAAGCGACGATCACCAGCGCTACCGGCGGCAACTTCGAAAATCTGGTGCCGAACACCGCTCCAGCGGTCACCCAAGTCACCGATACGATCGACACTTCGACCGTGAAACTGACGGCTGATACTTCGGTCGCTGAAGGTGGCACCGTCACTTACACCGCCACCGTCGGTGCGCCAGTGACTGGCTCGCCAGTTGTGGTAACCCTGGCCAACGGTCAGACCATCACCATAGGTGTAGGCCAGACTACCGGCACCGCGACCACCACTGCGCAGAACGATGCGTTGACCGGCCACGCGCCAATCACTAACTCGATCACCAACGTGACTGGCGGCAACTTCGAAAATCTCGTTGCTGACAAAACACCGGTCAGCACCACGGTGACCGACACTGTCGACACTACGAACCTGACGCTGTCCGCGACCGGTTCTGTAGCCGAGGGTGGTCAGATTACGTACACCGCAACCCTGACCAACGCCGCTGGCTCGCCAGTGACCGTTACTTTGTCGAACGGCGCCGTGATCACCATCAAGGCTGGCGAAACCACTGGCACCGCAACCGTTCCGGCACCATCCGATGACGTCTACAAAGACGCCGGCTCCGTGCAGGCAACGATCACCAGCGCTACCGGCGGCAACTTCGAAAATCTGGTGCCGAACACCGCTCCAGCCGTGACGACAGTTACCGATACCATCGACACTTCGACCGTCAAACTGACCGCTGATACTTCGGTGGCTGAAGGCGGCACCGTCACTTACACCGCAACCGTCGGTGCGCCAGTGACTGGCTCGCCTGTCGTCGTGACCTTGGCCAACGGCCAGAACATCACTATCGCTGTCGGGCAGACTTCCGGTACCGCAACCTTCACCGCACCGAACGATGCGCTGACCGGCAACGCTCCGCTGACCAACTCGATCACCAATGTGACCGGCGGCAACTTCGAGAATCTTGTTGCGGACAAAACCCCGGTCAGCACCACCGTCACCGATGTGGCCGACACTACAAATCTGTCGCTTAGTGCGACCGGTTCTGTGGCTGAAGGTGGTTCGATTGTTTACACCGCGACATTGACCAACGTTGCCGGTTCGCCAGTCACCGTGACCCTGTCGAACGGTGCCGTAATCACCATCAAGGCCGGCGAAACCACCGGCACAGCAACTGTTCCGGCACCGTCCGACGATGTCTACAAAGACGCCGGCTCCGTGCAGGCGACGATCACCAGCGCTACCGGTGGCAACTTCGAAAACCTGGTGCCGAGTACCGCTCCAGCGGTCACCAGCGTCACCGACACCATCGACACGACGACGGTAAAACTGACCGCGACTGGCACAGCGGCTGAAGGCGGCAACGTTGTCTACACCGCAACTGTCGGCGCACCAGTAACCGGCTCGCCAGTAGTGGTAACCCTGGCCAACGGTCAGACCATCACCATCGGTGTGGGCCAGACCACCGGTACCGCGACCACCACCGCACCGAACGATGCGTTGACCGGTCAAGCACCGATCACCAACTCGATCACCAATGTGACCGGCGGCAACTTCGAGAATCTTGTTGCGGACAAAACACCGGTATCGACTGCCGTCACCGACGTTGCCGACACCACCAACCTGTCGCTGAGCGCGACCGGTTCAGTAGCTGAAGGTGGTCAGATCACCTACACCGCAACCCTGACCAATGCCGCTGGCTCGCCAGTCACCGTGACCCTGTCCAACGGCGCCGTGATCACCATCAAGGCCGGCGAAACCACCGGCACCGCAACTGTTCCGGCACCGTCCGACGATGTCTACAAAGACGCCGGCTCCGTGCAGGCGACGATCACCAGCGCCACCGGTGGCAACTTCGAAAACCTGGTGCCGAGTACCGTTCCAGCGGTCACCAGCGTCACCGACACCATCGACACGACGACGGTAAAACTGACCGCGACTGGCACAGCGGCTGAAGGCGGCAACGTTGTCTACACCGCAACTGTCGGCGCACCAGTAACCGGCTCGCCAGTAGTGGTAACCCTGGCCAACGGTCAGACCATCACCATCGGTGTGGGCCAGACCACCGGTACCGCGACCACCACCGCACCGAACGATGCGTTGACCGGTCACGCACCGATCACCAACTCGATCACCAATGTGACTGGCGGCAACTTCGAGAATCTTGTTGCGGACAAAACACCGGTATCGACTGCCGTCACCGACGTTGCCGACACCACCAACCTGTCGCTGAGCGCGACCGGTTCAGTAGCTGAAGGTGGTCAGATCACCTACACCGCAACCCTGACCAACGCCGCTGGCTCGCCAGTGACAGTGACCCTGTCCAACGGCGCCGTGATCACCATCAAGGCTGGCGAAACCACTGGCACCGCGACCGTTGCTGCACCAACCGATGACGTCTACAAAGACGCCGGCTCCGTGCAGGCGACGATCACCAGCGCCACCGGTGGCAACTTCGAAAACCTGGTGCCGAGCACCGCTCCAGCGGTCACCAGCGTCACCGACACGGTCGATACCACCACCGTCAGCATCAGCGGCAGCACCTCGGTAACCGAAGGCCAGACCGCCACCTACACGGTCAGCCTGAACCACCCGGCGCAAACCGAAGTGACCCTGAAAATCGTCTACAGCGGCACCGCCGCCGATGGTTCGGACTTCACTGGCGTGTACACCGTGAAGATTCCGGCAGGCGCGAGCAGCGCGCAGTTCAACGTCGCCACCCTCGATGACAAGATCACCGAAGGGACCGAGAACTTCGTGGTCAAGATCGATTCGGCCACTGGCGGCAACTTCGAGAACCTTGCGGTCAGCGCCACCAATGGCAGCGTCAGCACCTCGATTATCGACAACGATGCGCCGCCGGTACTGGACCTGGATGCCAACAACTCCAGCGGCGCGACGGGTGCCGATTACAAAGTGACGTTTACCGAAAACACGCCGGGCGCGGGCGTGTCGATTGCCGACACCGATATCAGAATCACCGACCCGGACAGTACCCTGCTGACCGGCGCCACGGTGGTGCTGACCAACCGTCAGGACGGCGATGCGCTGAACCTCGGCAACAGCGTCAACGGCATCACCATCAATGCCAACAGCACCAACGGCACCGTCACCCTGACCCTGTCCGGCAACGCGACGCTGGCCGACTACATGCAGGCGATCAAAAACATCAGCTTCACTAACAGCAGTGAAGATCCGAGCACCGTGCCGCGGATCATTACCGTGACCGTGACCGATGGCAGCAACTACTCCAACACCGCGACCACCACGGTCAACGTGGTGGCGGTCAACGACGCACCAGTGGCGGCGCCGAGCAATGTCACCGGCAGCGAAGACACGCCGCTGGTACTCGGCTGGTCGACCTTCGGCGTATCCGACGTCGACAGCCCGGCCAGCAGCCTCGGGATCAAGATCACCCAGCTGCCGGGCGAAGGCAAACTGCAGTATCTGGATGGTTCGACCTGGAAGGACGTGGCCAATAACCAGACCTTCACCAAGGCTGACATCGACGCGGGCAAGCTGCGCTTCCTGCCGGATGCCAACGAGTCGGGCGTCAATGGCTACGGCGGCACTGGCCTGGGCAACAATCAGGCGGATTACGCGCAGATCAAGTTCCAGCCAACCGACGGTCAACTGTTGGGCAACACCGGCACGGTGAAAATCGACATCACCCCGGTGGCAGACGCGCCGACTGTGAACGTGGCCGACAACAGCGTGAAGTCCACCGGGCTGATCAAGGAAGTCTGGACCGGTCTGTCGGGTCTGGGCACCAGCGGCAATGGCGCGGACTCGACCACGTTGAAAAACGTCATCGATGGTGCCGGCACGCCTAACTCCAGCGGCAGCGTAACCAACGTACAGTCCGACGGCAGCGTGGCCGCCGGCACTGCATCGAAGACCTCGGGCCTGATCTACCTGGAAGCTGGCAAGACTTACACCTTCAGCGGCGTCGCCGATGACAGCTTGCTGATCACCATTGGCGGCAAGAGTGTGGCGTCAGGCACCTGGGGCGCGGGCGGGGCGATCAACGGATCGTTCACGCCGACCACCAGCGGCTACTACACCCTGGATATTTACCACCACAACCAGAGCGGCCCGGGCAGCTACGACGTCAATCTGTCGGTCAACGGCAGCACGCCGATCGACCTGAGCAACGCTGGCGTGCCGATCTACACCGGCGTACAGGACCTGGTGAACTCGGGCGTCACCGTCTCCGATCTGCACGGCAGCAACGGCGAAGGTTATTACGACGGCTACAAGCTCAACACTGGCGCCGAAGGCACTACGGTGAAACTGTCGGCGATCAGCACCGCGCTGACCGATACCGACGGCTCGGAAACCCTGAGCGTGAAAATCAGCGGCGCACCGGTCGGTTCGGTGCTCAGCGATGGCGCCGGGCATACCTTCACCGTTACCGCGAGCAACGGCGAGGCCAACGTCACGGGCTGGAACCTCGGCAGCCTGACCGTGACCCCGCCGACCTACTACAACGGCCAGTTCAACCTGACCGTGACCTCGACCTCCACCGAAATGGTTGGCGGTTCGGCGAGCAGCACCGCGACCATTCCGGTCACCGTGGTGCCGGCGGTGTACAACGCGGTCGTGGCGACCTCGGGCGACGACACCGTTACCGGCACTGACGGCAACGACATTATCGTCGCCGACATCGGTGGTCTGACCGTGGTGCCGGGCACCAACTACAACATCGCCTTCATGGTCGACAGCTCCGGCAGCATGAGCGCCTCGTCGCTCAACGCGGCCAAGGACTCGCTGACCTCGGTGTTCAACACCCTCAAGCAAAGCCTGGGCGGCAGCAACTCAGGCACGGTGAACATCTTCCTGGTGGACTTCGATACCCAGATCAACAAGTCGGTGTCGGTCAACCTCAACGACCCGAATGCATTGACCAAGCTCAAAGCAGTGCTGGACTCGATGGGCTCCGGCGGCGGCACCAACTACGAGGACGTGTTCAAGACCACGGCCAACTGGTTCCAGAGTGCTGACGCGGTGGCCAACACCGGGGCGAAGAACCTGACGTACTTCATCACCGATGGCCAGCCGACCTACTACCAGAGCGGCGAACAGACCAACCCGACGCTGTACGGCAGCGTCAGGCTCGACAGCGTGGTCAATACCAGCAACTACAAGCCGGGCGACAGCTTCAGCACGTACATCGACAACACCCATTACCTGAGCATCAACAGCGCTGGCACTGTGGTTTTGCAGACGTACAAAAACGGCAACTGGAACTGGAGCAATCTGGGCACTATTCACGCTCAGGGTGACGGCACCTACGAGCTGTCGAGTCTCAACGGCAGCGGCAACAGCACCGACTGGTACACCACCGACAATTCCACCAGCAGCTTCGCGTTGCTCAATGGCCTGTCGAACGTCGAAGCCATCGGTCTCAACAGCGGCGTCAGCCTTAACGATCTGAAGCCCTACGACTCGGATAACACGCCACAGACCAACATCGATCCGAAGGACCTGGCCAACTCGATCATCGGCCACACCGAAGCGACGATGCCGGGCAACGACACCGTCAACGGCGGCGACGGCAACGACATCCTGTTCGGCGATCTGGTGAGCTTCAACGGCATTGCCGGTGAGGGTTATCAGGCGATGCAGGCGTTCGTCGCCAAGGAAACCGGCGTAGACGTCAGCAAGGTCACGACCAGCAACGTGCATCAGTACATCACCGAGCACTATCAGGCGTTCGATGTGTCCGGCGCGCATGACGGCAACGACACCCTGCTGGGCGGCGCGGGCAATGACATCCTGTTCGGCTCGGGCGGCAACGACCTGCTCGACGGCGGCAAAGGCAATGACATCCTGCTCGGCGGCAGCGGCAACGACACGCTGATCGGTGGCAAGGGCAACGACATCCTCATCGGTGGTTCCGGTGCCGATACCTTTGTCTGGAAAGCAGGCGACACCGGCAGTGACGTGATCAAGGACTTCAAGGCCGCCGACGGTGACCGCATCGACCTGCGCGACCTGCTGCAGGGCGAAACCGGCAGCACCATCGACAACTTCCTGAAGATCACCACGGTCGACGGCACGTCCTCGCTGCAAGTCAGCTCGGCGGGCAAGTTCAACTCCGGTGATGCCGCTGCGGCAACGCCGGACGTGACGATCAAACTGGAAGGCAACAACTGGTCGAGCGCCAACCTGCACAACCTGATTGCCGGCAGCGACCCGACCATCAAGGTCGACCACAACAACAGCTGATCCATAAACAAAACGGCCGCCCTCCTGGGCGGCCGTTGCGTTGTGGCAGTTCACCCCGGTGACGATTTCATCGTTGCACCGCATACTTGCGCACAGTTGGCTATGCTGCTGACAGCACGACGCTGGTTCTTTTCCGAGGGATGCTCAATGTTTTACGTGCAACGCGATGCGCAAGGCCAGTTGATTCGCGTGGAAGCTGCGGCATACGCCGAAGCCACGGAAACACTGCCGGCCGACAACCATGAAATCCAGGCGTGGTACGCCAACGAAGCCGTGGAGAACAGCCTCAAGCAGCTCAAGCAGAGCGACTTCGAGATGATTCGGGTACTCGACGACCTGATTCAGGTGCTGACCCAGAAAGGCGTGATCCGCGTCACCGACCTGCCACCCGCAGCCCAGGCCAAACTGATGGACCGCAACCAGGCGCGTGAGGCGCTGGGCGGGTTGAGCCAGTTGATCGATGAGGATGAGGGTGGGCTGATCTGACCCCTCTGTAGTGATCGTTCCCACGCTCCGCGTGGGAATGCATCAAGGGACGCTCTGCGTTCCAGCCACACCGCTCAAACATCGTTGTGACGCGGAGCGTCACGGGCTTCATTCCCATGCAGAGCGTGGGAATGTCGGGTCAGGCCCAAGGCTTCGGCTCACCCAGCAACTGCCCCTGCACCCCATACAAGCCCATCTCGCGAATCACTGACAGCTCCCCTTCGGTCTCGACCCGCTCGGCAATCAGCGGCAGATCGATGCTGTGCGCCGCGCGCTGGATCGCTTCGATGAACAGGCGCTTGTCGCTTTCCTGATCAATCGCCCGAATGTAGCTGCCATCGATCTTCAAGTACGCCAGGCCCAGCCGCGCCAGGTTGCCGATCATGCTGAAGCGGCCGCCAAAGCGCTGCAGGCTCAAGGAGAAGCCCAGTTCACGCAGGCGTCGGGTCAGTTGTTCCAGCAGCGCTTGTTCGGGCAACTGCTCTTCGCCGATTTCCAGGGTCAGGCGCGAACCGAGGTTGGAGTGTGCGCGCAAAATCTCGAAGATCCTGTTCAACGCCTGCGGATCGGCGAGGGTGGCCGAAGACAGGTTCAGCGCCAGCGAATCTTCGTGCTCTTGCATTTGTTCCAGCACGCGCTCGAGCATCAGGCGATCGAGCCGCGCCGTCCAGCCGAAGCGCTCCAGCCACGGCAGAAAGCGTCCGGCGGGGATGGTCTGGCCCTGCTCATCGAGCAGGCGCGAAAGCACCTTGTAATGCAACACCAGTTGCGTGTCCTGCGCCGCCACCACCGGTTGAAAATACAGCTCGAAACGCTGCTGATTCAACGCCTGATCGAGCAAGCGATGCCAGGCGTGGTGATCATCGCCAACCTCGGCGGTCAGGCCTTGTTCGATGCACGCCCAGTTCTGCTCGCCCTGCCCTTCGGCCTGCGCCAGCGCCTGATCGCCCAAGGTCAGGACCTGCTGCGGCGAATCTCCGTAAGCGAACGGCGCCAGACCGATCGAAGCCACTGCGGCAACGTCGGTTGCGCCCGTCGCGTGCAGACTGCTCAGCGCGCTGTCGAGGTTCTGCGCCAGTTGCAGCGCCTCTTCGCGGACCAGGCCCGGCGCCAGCACGGCAAATTCACCGCCACGAATCCGCGTGACGAGGTTCTGGGTTTCCGGGTATTTGGCGCATTCGCGCGACAGTTGCTCGCCCACCGCTTTCAGCAATTCATCGGTGCGCTGGCCGCCGAGGCGCTGGTTGAGGCCGGCCAGATCCTTGACCCGCAATAGCAGCAGATAACCGGAACTGGCCTGCTCCGGATTGCTCACTCGGTCATTCAACTGCATCTCGAAATAACGCCGGTTGGCCAGCCCGGTGAGGTTGTCCTGATAGGACTCGGCGCGCAGTTTTTCACTGCGCTCGGCCTGCTCCTGGAACAGCGCCTTGAGCTTCTCGACCATCTGATTCATCGCCTGCACCACACGGCGCAATTCCGGCGTGCGCGGCAACTGCGGCAAGCTGAGGAATTCGCGCCGGGCGATGGCGTGGGATTGCTGGACCATATAGTCCAGCGGCTTCAGTTGCCGACGCAACAGCAACGCACCGAGTACCGCGCTCAGCGCACCGCAGAGCAACAGCCAACCGAGACTACCCAACGCGCTCTGCCACAACTTGGCCACGGCAAACATCGGATGGCTGACCACCTCGACCCGCGCCGCCTGTTCCCAGCCGCGACTGACCAAGGCATCGCCACCGGCCGGCTCCAGGCCGATGAGTTTGACGAACCAGTCCGGCACATTGCTCACGGCCGGAATGCCGCTGCGCTCGACAATGGTCTGATCGGTCTTCACATCGACCACGCGAATGCTCGCGTAATAACCACTGTCGAAAATCGAGCTGACCAACAGCTCGACCATCGCCGGGTCATCGATATTCGGTGTCAGCGACAAGGCCAGCGCCGTCGCGGCGTCCTGCGCATGGGAACGCAACTGGTTGACGTACTGGGTGCGCGAGCTTTCCAGACTGACCATGAAGCTGCCGGTGAAGGCGACCACCAGGAACAGACAGATAGCGATCAACAGCTGTTTGAACAAAGACATCTGAGCGCGTGCTCCTAGTTAGTCGTCTCGACCGGGAAACCTTCGGCCTGCATTTTCTTCAAGACATCCTGCCAGCGCGACAGGCGTTTGGTGTCGCCGACCTTTTTATTGCCCTTGGCCCCCGGCAGGTACAGACCCTCGGCATTGAAAGAGTAGACCGGCAGCAAATCGGTTCGCTGCGATGCCGGCTGGATCGGATCGATCAGGCTGTCGAGCACCAGCGGCATGGCATCGGGGGTCGCATAGTATGTCAGGACCATGTGCGCGCGGTTCTGGCGCAGTGCCTTGACGTAGGTGATGCGCAGCTTGTCACTGGACACCCCGAGATGGCGCAGGCTGAAATACTTGGCGATCGCATAGTCTTCGCAGTCGCCAGCGCCCTTCCACAAGGCTTCGATGGGGGTTTCCCAATAGTCGACCTGACGCCACAGGTCGATGTCTTCGACATAGCGCACCTGCTTGTTGAAAAACAGATTCACCACTTTCAGTTTGTCCATTTCGCTGGCCTGCTGCTGCGTCGCCAGCAGATTCTGCCAGGCATCGATGCGTTGCTGACCGGCGCCCAGCGGTCCGTAAAGCGCCGTGGCCTTGCGGCTGATCGCGGAAAAATCCCAATCGGCATGCAGACCGCCCAGCATGACGCCGGCCAGCAGCAGTGCGCAGCCTGACCAGCGCAACGTCCGGGAGATCGCGAAACGTACCGCCACAGCAGATTTCCAGAGAGCAGGGAGGAAGGCGTTCGATGTTGCAGCTTAGTCCGGCAAAAAACAATGGCACCATGAGATCATCGCTGCACGCTAAACTATAGAAGTTGCCTCATTCCTCTACACGGTTTGACAAGCTGTAGAGCAATCACTAGTGTCATTTGGATCCAAATCACCGACCTACAGGGTGCGTAGTCGTGACACAGAAGCCCAAACCGCTGCACAGCATTAAAGTCGACGGACCGATTCCTGCGCATCTGGCCCGCTCGGTCATCGAAGAAACGTTGCGTTCGGCAATTCTCGATGGTCGGCTGCCCTGCGGTACGGCGCTGCGTCAGCAGGATCTCGCCGATCTGTTCGGCGTCAGCCGCATGCCGGTGCGCGAAGCCTTGCGCCAGCTCGAGGCCCAGGATCTGCTGAGTGTGACTACGCATAAAGGCGCAGTGGTCGCGCCGTTGATTCAGGGCGATGCCACCGAAACCTACGAGCTGCGCATTCTGCTCGAGTCCGAAGCGATGCGTCAGTCGATCCCGCTGCTGGCCGAAGCCGATCACGCCCAGGCTGCCGCGTATATCGAGGCGCTGGAAGCGCAGCACGATTACACCGAAATCGGCCGGCTCAACCGTTTGTTCCATATGGCCCTGTACAGCAAAGCGCCGAACAAACGCCTGCTGCGTCTGGTCGAGGACGGGCTTAACGAAGAAGAGCGCTTTCTGCGTTTCAACCTTGAGTCGATGGGCCTGGGCAAATTGTCCCAGGACGACCACCGGGCGATGCTGCAAGCCGTGCGCGACCGCGACATCAAGCTGTCGATCGAACTGCTGGAGCAACACCTCAACCGCGGTGTCGATGTCATCACCCGCTACCTCGCCACGCCTGCCGCGCAAAGCCGCACTGTCGGCCGCTGAGCCCGTACCCCCGCGAATTACCCGCTTACAAATCCCCTAGCGATCGCCCGCCCTGCGGTGGGCGGGCACGCGCACGCCATCGCCCTTCCCCGCTACGCGCGGCCCGATCGTCACGGCTCGTCAACGACGAATCGGTCATAGCCGTGGCGAAAAATTACCCGCACTCTTGAACGGCCACCCATACAGAACGGGGACGCGCCGTCCTGACGGCACAGTCCCCGCAACAGGAACCTACGGAAGGAGCCTTGTCACGGGAAAAAGGAAGTTCTGGCGCCGGTCCCGGCCAACTTTCATCCCCTCTAAATCAATCCAATCGTTCAGTAGAAAGTTGCTTCGAGTGAGGCATTCACTCTTGTCATTCAATTTTGGCCGTTATTGGCTGAAAGGAGTAACTACGCCCAAATAAAACTTCTCGGGAAAGTTTTATTGAAACTCTTCATGCTTGAAAAACAGCAAACTAGAAATAATTAAAATTGCACTTGTTAAATGTTTGCCATCTGTATTAGTTTTTTCCTCGCCGAAGTTAAAGCTGGCGTTCACTTCGGCACGCGGCGCCCTGACGTACCGCACCGCATAGGCTGCACGCTTGCACAGCAGGAATTTAGGTAGACATACGCCGGGCAGCTTGTTTGCCGGTATCCAACTTCACACGATACAGACACACAACTAACCCGGCGCAGTATTAATTGCACCATTGCACAAGCAGTTCCATTTCACCCCAATGATTAAGGACGTCATCATGCCTTCCAAGCACCAACTCGCCTTGAAGAAAGTCGAACTCAGCAATCACCCGATCTTTGCCGAGATCAGTTCGTTATCAATATTGCGTCGTTTCATGGAAACTCATGTATTCGCCGTATGGGACTTCATGTCGCTGACCAAACGGCTGCAACAGGAACTGACCTGCACCCGATTGCCCTGGTTGCCACCGCGCGATCCGCAGGCCGCCCGACTGATCAATGAAATCGTCCTCGGCGAAGAGTCGGACGATCGTCTGGCCGATGGGCACTACAGCCATTTCGAGCTGTACCTGGACGCCATGCGCGAAATCGGCGCCAGCACCACAGCGGTCGAACGTTTTGTCGCGCTGCAACAGGAAGGTGTGAGCTACGACGTCGCGCTGCAAAGCGTCGAGGTTGATCCGGCCGCCGCGCAGTTCGTCCGCGACACTTTGCACACAGCGCTGCATGCGCCGGGGCACAGCGTCGCGGCGGCGTTTCTGCACGGCCGCGAGAGCGTGATCCCGAGCATGTTCCAGCGCATTCTCGATGACTGGGGCATCGGCATCGAGCAGGCGCCGACCTTTCGCTATTACCTGCAACGGCATATCGAGGTCGACTCCGAAGATCACGGCCCGGCGGCCGAGCACCTGCTTCAGCGCCTGGTCGATGGCGACCCGCAACGCGAGACGGAGGTCTACGCCAGCGCCGTCGCCGCCGTGGAAAGCCGTATTGCGCTGTGGGACGGCCTGCGCCTGAGCATGCGCGAACCGTTGGCGGAGGTGGCCCAATGAACGCCGCCGACTATCGATCCTTCGCCGACGCCTGGGAACAGCGCGCAACCATTCGCACCCGGCCGCGCCGGGTACTGGAAGACGACGAGCGGCTGATCTATCCGCTGAGCCGCCAACCTTTGGTGCTCAGCGAAACCTTCCTGCGCGAATGCCCGGAGCAACGGGATTTCGCCCTCGTGCAGACGCTGTACAAGTTCATCAACGACGTAGTGATTTTCGAGACGGAAATCGTCGACAAGACTGCGCGCAGCATCGCCAAGAATCGCTTCGCCGTGGCATTCCCCTTCGCCTGTCGTTACGACGCGATGACCGTGGTGGTCGATGAGGATTACCACGCGCTGGTGGCGATGGATTTCATGCAGCAGACGGTGGCCATGACCGGTATCGAACCGATTCAGCTACCCGATCAGATCGAGCTGAGCCGGGCAATTCCCGCCGCCGTGGCGCTGGCGCCGGAGCATTTGCGCAGCGCCGTAGAACTGATTTGCGTAGCCATCGCGGAAAACACCGTGACCGGCGATGTCGCCGCGTTCGCTCGCGACGACTCGGTCAAACCGTCGATCAAGGGGCTGATGGCCGATCACCTGCTCGACGAGGGTCGCCATTCAAGTTTCTGGGCACGCATGGTGCGCATCTACTGGCACACCGCGAGCGAAGCTGACCGCGAAACCATCGCGCAGATTCTGCCGGTGTTCATCGGCCACTACCTGACCAACGACATTCAGAAGTCCTTCGACCTGCGCCTGATCGACGCGCTGCCGGTCAGCGAAGCCACGCGCTGTTCGCTCCGCGAGGAAATGGCCGGCCTGGCCTTCCCGATCAATCGCCATCACCCGCTGGTGGGCAACATCGTCAGGTTCTTCCACAACAGCTCGCTGCTCGACGCGCCCTGCGTGCAGCATGCCCTGCGTGACTATCTGGTTTGACAAGGAGGTCTTCATGAAACGTCTCGACATTTTGCTGATCGGCGCCAGCCAGGCCATGACTGATCTGGCGCTGGAACTTGAACAACACGGTCACGCGGTGCAGCGCAGCGCCGTTGCGCAAGGGCCGGTGGATCTGATCATCGACGACGCCTTCATTGGCGCTGGCGATCGCTGCGCCATCCCGCACCTGCATTTGCGTCTGGGCGTCGGTGCGAGTCGCGCCGGTTTGCCGGTCCTTGACCTGCTGTGCTTTCGCGGCTCGTCACTGATCAGCCGCGTGCCGATCGGCGATGAGCCGTCAGGCAACGGTCAAGCGCTGCGCCAGCGAGTCCTGGCGCATGTGGTCGATGAAGTGGCGCTGCTGGTCAGTCGCCTGTCTCGCGACGGCGACTATCTGCAACACCTCGCCCCGCTGAGCGCGCCGGATTTCGAGCGCCTGGAAAACCTGCGCTTTCTCGACAGCCTGGCTTACGTCCATCGGCGCAACGACACGGTGAATGCAGCACTGCTGGAACAGGCACAGGTGAGCGTCATCGAGCGCCTGCAACAGAGCTTGATTCAGCATGCCGAACGGCCGGCGTTGCACCTCGGCGAACGTTGCATCAGCTATCGCCAATTGCACGCCCACAGCCGAGCGATTCAGCAGCGCCTGCAAGCGTTGCTGGAGGCGCATCCGCAGCCGTGGATCGTCGCGGTCTGCCTGCCGAAAAGCCCCGAGCTGTTCGCATCGATCCTGGCGATTCTCGGCAGCGGCGCCGTATATTTGCCGCTGGAGCCGAGCCATCCGTTGCCGCGCCAGCAATACATTGTGCAAAACGCCGGCGCGCTGCTGTTGCTGCATGACGGCGAGCATCCGCTCGGCGCCACCATGCCAGGGCTGGACGTCAGCCTCATCGACAGCGCCGCAGCGGATCTGGACCTGCCGTTGATGCGCCAGCGCCCCGAACTCGACGCGCCGTGCATGGCACTCTACACCTCAGGCACCACCGGGCATCCGAAAGGTGTGCTGCTCAGCCAGGCCAACCTCGCGCATTTCACGGCGTGGTACGCCGACTACGCGCAATTGCAGGCCGAGAGTCGCGTGCTGCAGTTTTCCTCGCTGAGCTTCGATTCGTCGCTGATCGATATCTTTGCGACTTTGCTCAGCGGCGCCGAACTGGTGGTGCCCGACGACACGCAACGGCGCGATCCACTGCAACTGGTGGCGCTGATCCGACGTCGGCAACTGACTCACGCCTTCCTGCCGCCAGCGCTGTTGAGCATCCTGCCGCTGGAGCAACTTGAAGGCGTGCAGGTGATGACCGGCGGCGATGTCTGCGAGCCGTTCGTGATTGAACAACTGACCCGTCAGGGCACCCTGCACAACCTTTACGGCCCGACCGAAGCCACGGTGCTGATCACCGCGCGGCAACTGCAACCGGGTGACAGCAACCGCAGCCTCGGCGCGCCGATCGCCAATAGCCAGGTGCTGATTCTCGATGACGATCTGCAACCGGTGGTGGAAAACGTCGTCGGCGAATTGTTCATCGTCGGCCCCGGGGTCTGCCTGGGTTATCTGAATAATCCGCAGCAGACCGCTGAACGTTATCTGACCCTGAGTCTGCCGGACGGCCAAACGCTGCGCGCCTACCGCACCGGCGACATGGCGCGTTGGAGCGAGCAAGGTATCGAGCTGTGCGGGCGGCGCGACAATCAGGTGAAAATTCGCGGTTTCCGAGTCGAGCCAGAGGAGATCGAACGCTGCCTGCGCGAGAGCCAGTTGTACCGCCAGGTCGCGGTAGTGATCGACCGTCAGCGCAGGATTCTGGCTTTTCTCGCTCAGCCGCAATCGGCCACTGCTCGCGACGAACTGAAGGCTCACGCCCGACAATTTCTACCGGACTACATGCAACCGGTGGCGTGGACTGAACTCCCCGGCATGCCCTCCGCCAGCAACGGCAAGGTCGACCGTAAAGCGTTGCTGGAGCTGCCCGTGAGCGTGCAGGACAGCGGGCCGAAGTGCCTGCCGAGCAATGCTGACGAAGCGTTGTTGCTGCAGATCTGGGCCGAGTTGCTGGAGCTGCCGGACAGCGATATTTCCACCGACGAAAGCTTCTTCAACCTGGGCGGCCATTCGATCCTGTTGTCGCGAATGTTGCTGCGCTTGCGCGAAGAATTCGGCCGCAGCATTTCGATCAATCGCTTCATCGAACAGCCGACCATCACCAAGCTCGCGACCCTGGTGCGCGGTACCGATGACAGCGCCGTGCTCAGCGCTCAGGCCATGGCTGACGCCGAACGCGCGCTGGATATCCAGGCGTTGCCGATCAGCCGCATGGGCGATGTGCACAAGGTCATTGTCACCGGCGCCAACAGCTTCGTCGGCGTGCATATTGTCGAGGCGCTGCTCGGTTGGGGCGCCAGCGAAGTCGCCTGTCTGGTGCGTGACGGTGGCGGGCAAACGGCGGCGCAGCGCTTTGTTCAGGCGTTGCGCGAAAACCGTCTGGAGCATCTGGATCTGAGTCGCGTGCGGGTCTATGCGGCGGACATCACGCGCCCGCAATTGGGCCTGAGCGACGAAGATTATCAGCGCCTCGATCACGAGTTCGGCGCGCTGGTGCACAACGCTGCGAACGTCAACCATGTGCTCGATTACGAGTCGCTGGCCGCAGACAACGTCGAGCCGGTTTTCGCCCTGCTGCGCCTGTGCGAAGGGCAGAGCAAAAAGGTCTTCAACTTCGTCTCGACATTGTCGGCCTCCAGTTCCGTTGACGACGCAGGCCGGGTGCTGGAACTGCCGGCCGCGACCACGCCACCGATCTACATCCGCAATGGCTACAACCTGTCGAAGTGGGTTGGCGAGCGCATTCTCGAACGGGCTCGCGAGCGTGGCGTGCGGGTCAATGTGTATCGCCCCGGCAACATCAGTTTCAACAGCCTGAGCGGCGTCTGCCAGCCGCACAAGAACCGTTTGATGCTGATGCTCAAAGGCTCGATCCAACTCGGCCAGGTGCCGGCCTTCGCGCTGAATTTCGATCTGATGCCGGTGGACTTCCTTGCCCGCTTCATCGCCTTCCATGCCAGCCGTTATTCGCCCGACCGTGCGGTGTTCAACCTGCACAACCCCGAGCCGCTGAGCTGGGACGCCTACGTCGCTTCGTTCCGCGAAACCGGCAGCGAGTTTTCGCTGGTCAGCGTCGCCGACTGGCAACAGCAGTTGAGCCGGGTCGACGCCGACAACGCGCTGTTCGGCGTGCTGGGTTTCTACCTCAACGGTTTCGAAGAAGACATCGGCGATATCTCCCTGATCGGTCACGCCAACGCTGAAGCCGGCGTGCAGCAGATGGGCGCGCATTACCCGCAAAAATCCCCGGCGCTGCTGCGCCGCGGCTGCGACTACCTGAAACAGATCAACTTCATCTGACGCCAAAAAAAGGAGCAACACCATGAGCAATCTGCAACCGGACACCCTGATCAAAAACCCGCACGGCTGCCATGTCGTATCTTCGGTACAAGTGCCGGCAGACGCCGCGCAGGTCTGGGCGATAGTCGGCAACTTTGGCGCTTTCGAGCGTTTCATTCCGGCGCTGTCGCACATCGAAATGACCGGCGAGGGCGTGTCCTCGCTGCGCAAGAAAATCTTCAAGGACGGCAATGTGGTGGTCGAACAACTCAACTCCCGCGATGAGCAGGCGCGCAGCATGACCTGGACGACGATTTACAACACCTTGGGCGTGGCCAACCTGTGGGCGGCGATGAATGTCGAGGCGCTGGGCGAAGGGCAATCGCGGGCGACGTGGACGATCATTGCCGAACCGGCCTCGGGCGGGGAGGAAGCGCTGCCGGGGTTCAGGGATTTTGTGCAGGGGTTTGCCGATGATGCGATGGGGAATGTCTTGAAGCTGTTTGTTTAAGGCTTTGGTTCGCGGTGAATGGATCACCGCTATCGCTGGCAAGCCAGCTCCCACAGGATTCGAGTCGGTCACAAATAAAGTGTTCGCCAAAATCCTGTGGGAGCGGGCTTGCCCGCGATTGAACGATAACGCGGTCTGACGAACCGCTATCAGATCTTGAAGCTGTCGACCAGTTGCTTCAACCGGTTGGCCTGCTGCGACAACGCATCACAATCCTTCAACGTCTCGTTGAGGTTGGCCACGCTCTGCTGGTTCAGCAGGTTGATCTGGTTGACGTCGACGTTGAGGGTTTCCACCACGGCGGTCTGCTCCTCCGTGGCCGCGGCCACCGACTGGTTCATGCCGTCGATTTCGCCGATGCGCTGGGTCACGCTGACCAGGCGCAGACCGGCCTGATTGGCCACTTCCACGCTCTGCTCGCTGGACGCCTGACTGGCGTTCATCGTGGTCACCGCTTCACGCGAGCCGACCTGCAGCGAAGTGATCATCTTGTGAATCTCTTCCGCCGATTCCTGAGTGCGGTGAGCCAGGTTACGCACCTCATCCGCCACTACCGCGAAACCACGCCCGGCCTCACCGGCCCGCGCCGCTTCGATCGCGGCGTTGAGCGCCAGCAGGTTGGTCTGCTGCGAGATGCCTTTGATCACATCGAGAATGTGGCCGATGTTGTCGGTGCTCGCGTTGAGGGTTTCGATCTGCGTGCACGACAGACTGATCTTCTGCGACAGCTCGGTCATCGCCTGAATCGTCTGCTCGACGACCTGACGTCCATCGTCGGCCTGCTCGCTGGCGCCGCTGGCGTGTTGCGAAGCATCGGCAGCGTTGCGGGCGATCTCCTGGGTGGCGGCACCCAGTTGATTGATCGCCGCCGCGACGCTGTTGGTGCGCGCGCTTTGTTCGTCAGAGCCGACGATCGACGCGTTCGACGACGCCATGACTCGTTGCGAAAGGTCATGCACATGACGGGTGGCCGAAGACACTTCGGATATCGACGCGTGAATGCGTTCAACGAACTGGTTGAACGCGCTGCCCAGTTCGCCGAATTCGTCTTTGCTTTCTACCGACAGACGACGAGTCAGATCGCCCTCGCCCTGAGCAATGTCCTGCATCGCTCGGCCCATGGTGGTCAGCGGACGCATCAAGACGTTGATCAACAGGCTCAACAGCAACGCAATGGCGGCCACGGCGACGAACATAGCGATCAGCGCCGAGGTGCGGAATTGGCTGAGCGCCGCATAGGCTTTGTCGTGATCGATCGACAGACCGATGTACCACTGCGCATTCGGCAGGTCGCTGACCGGGGTGAACGACAGAATCCGCTCCTCGCCGTTGAGCACGACGTTCTGGTTGCCCTTCTCGATGCGCACGCTGGTGTTCGGGTAGATGTCTTTCAGGTTTTTCATGACCTGATCCTTGTCCGGGCTGACGATCACCTGACCGTCAGCGCTGACCAGGAACGCATGGCCAAGGCCACCGAAGTCCACCGAGTTGATGATCTTCACCAGGGTTTCCAGGCTCAGGTCGCCACCGACCACGCCAAGCAGTTCACCATTCTTCTTCACCGGCATGGCGATGGTTACTACCAGCCCGCCAACCGCGGCCATGTACGGCGGAGTCAGCATGGTTTTATCTGCGGCCACCGCTTGCTTGTACCAGGGACGCTGACGCGGATCGTAGCCGTCCGGCATCTTCGCGTCCGGGCGTTGGGTGAACACACCGTTGGCCTGGCCAACATAGGTGAACTGGAAATTCGAGGTGAACGCCGGTTGATCGACCAGCCCCGGCAGATCGGCGTCCTTGCCCTGATGAGCGACGTTCTGCGCGAGGTTTTCCAGCACCAGAATCCGCCCGCTCATCCAGTTCTGCACGCTGCTGGCGGTCAGATCACCGGCCTGCTGAACGGAAGACTGAAGGTTCTGGCGAATGGTGCTCCGCTGCAGATAGTCGTTGTAGAGCGTGAACAGCGCGAACGCCAGGACCACGACGCCCGAGGCGGCCAGCAGAATTTTGTGGCTGAACTTTAGATTCATTTCATGGGACTTCTTATGCCAATAGTGGGGATGCGTTCCGGATGCAACATTCCATGTACAGCGCAGGCAGCGTTCTTCCGGCCGCTCTACTTTGGTGCACGCATGTCTCTCCAGTCTGTCGGCACGCGTGGGAGAAATCTTAGGGTTGCGTTGGAAATGGATGGCGTATCTGTCGGATTCCCGCTGAACGGCTGGCCAGAGTGGCTGACGGAAGTTTTTCCGCACGTTGCGTGAGCAGCGGTTGCAAACTCTGCAATCCTTGAAGACAATGCGACTAATTATCATTTGTGACGTCCAGGCTGTCGCGTTCATGTCCTCCCCCGAGTTTGCGGTACAGACGCTTTATCGTTGTCATCACGGCTGGCTCAATACCTGGTTGCGCGCACGGCTGGGCAACGCAGCGGATGCGGCGGATCTGGCACAGGACACTTTCGTTCGTCTGCTGCAACGCAGCGAACGCCTCGAACTCAAGGCCCCTCGTGCATTCCTGCGCACCATCGCCCGCGGCTTGGTGATCGATCATTGGCGCCGCGAAGAAATCGAGCGCGCCTACCTGGAAACCATCGCCCACTTACCCGAAGCCGAAACGCCAGGCAGCGAAGCCCGCGCGTTGATCATTGAACTGCTGGAAAGCATCGCGCGCATGCTTGAAGGGCTGAAACCGAAGGTGCGTCAGGCCTTTCTGCTGGCGCAGTGCGAAGGTCTGACCCACAAGCAGATCGCCGAGCAAATGGGGCTGTCGTTACGCTCGGTGGAACGCTACGTCGCCGAGGCGCTGTATCACTGTTACGTCTTGCGGTACGCGCACTGATGCCGCTGGACAATGCTGCACTTGGCCGCCGCGCCGAGCCGCCACCGCAAGTGGTCAAACAAGCCATTCACTGGCTGCTGCGCCTGCGCAACAACCACGGCAATCCACGGCTGAACCGCCAGTGCGAACAATGGCGGGCCGAACATCATCAACACGAACTGGCCTGGCAGCGCGTGCAGTCGTTGCAAGCCGAACTGAGCAGCAACCTGCGTGCGGTGCCCGGCGCCCAAGTGGCATTCAACACGCTGGAAAACAGCGCGCAGAATCTGGGCCGGCGGCAGGCCTTGAAGTTGCTCTCAGGCGCATTGCTGATGGGTTCCGCCGCGTGGCTGGCCAAGGACAGCGGCGCCTGGCAGCAGTGGAGCGCCGATTACGCCACCGCAACGGGTGAGCAGCGCGGTTTTCAATTACCCGATGGCACGCGCATCGAGCTCAACACGGCCAGCGCGGTGGATCTTCATTACACGGCGCAGCAGCGTCTGATCAAACTCAATCGTGGCGAAATCATCGTCAGCTGTGGCGGCTCCGACGAAGGCGCACCGTTCGATCGCCCGCTGCGCGTGCAAAGTCGTCACGGTATGTACGCGCCCATTGGCGCCCGCTTCATCCTGCGTCAGGACGACGATTGCAGCCGGCTCACTGTCACCAGCGGCCGCGTTGCCATTGTTTCCGGTGACCATTCGGTTGAAGCCGTCGCAGGACAGAGCTACCGCATCGACCACCTGCAGATCCGTCCGGTGCCGGCACCGGATATGGACACCGGCGCGTGGGTCGATGGTTTGATCGTCACGCGCAATATGCGCCTCGGCGATTTTCTCAGGGAGGTCGGGCGCTACCGTCATGGCGTGCTCAATTGTGCAATGGAGATTGCCGATCTGCGCCTGTCCGGAGTGTTTCGGCTGGAGGACACGGACAAACTGTTGGCGCTGCTGCCGCAGACTCTGCCGGTGCAATTGCGTTACCGGACACGCTGGTGGGTGAGCGTGGAACGTGCGGTGTGAAATTTTTTGGCGGGTTTTCGCAAGGGCTTCGGCTTAGTCAGTAAGCACTTCAATCCAAGCGTTTGCGACTTCCTACGGAAACCCACAATGACTGTCCGCGCCCACTGTAAGAACTCTCTGAATTTCACTGTTGAATCGAGCCTGCTGCAGCACGCCGTTCGCGCCGCGCTGTTTTCTACTGCGCTGAGTGTCGGTGTATTGCCCGGCCTGAGCCTCGCCGCTGACGTCACTGCCGGCGCGGTCAGCCCACGCTATGACATTGCTGCGGGGCCGCTGGACGAGGCGTTGAATCAGTTCGCCCGTCAGGCGGGCATCACCCTGTCGATGACCCCGCAACAGACTCAGGGCCGTCAGTCACCCGGCGTACAGGGCGAATATTCCACCGATCAGGCGCTGAGCCATTTGTTGGGCGGCTCGGGTCTGGAAGCGGTCAGCCAGGATGGTAGTCGCTACATTCTGCGCCCGCTCGCCGAGAGCGAAGCGCTGGCCTTACCAACCACCGACATCAAAGGCTTCGCCCTCGGCAACGCATTGGGCAGCATGGCGGGCTACAACGCTACTCATAGTCAGATCGCCACCAAAACCAGTACCGCGTTGCTTGAAACTTCGCAAAGCGTGTCTGTGGTCACGCGCGAGCAAATGGATGACCAAGGCTCGCAAACCGTCTCTCAGGCTATGCGCTACGCTCCGGGCGTACTGACCAATCCGTATGGCGCGACCCACCGTTACGACTATGTGGCGATGCGCGGTTTCAACGATGGCTCGGTGGACAACATTTATCTCGACGGCCTCAAGTCGATGGGTGATAGCGGTACTTACAGCACTCTGCAAGTCGATCCGTATTTCCTCGAGCGGGTGGACATTCTCAAGGGCCCGTCTTCGGTGCTGTATGGCCGCAGTTCGCCCGGCGGGCTGGTGGCGCTGACCAGCAAGAAACCGCTGTACGAGGCCTACCATCAAGTTCAGGCCACGGTGGGCAATCAGGGTCAGCGCGGGTTTGGTTTTGACCTAAGCGGCCCGGTCGATGAGGACAAGCGCATTGCCTATCGTCTAACCGGTTTAACGGATCGCTCCGACACGCAATTCGACCACAACAAGGAAAAGCGCTACGCATTGGCGCCGACCCTCAGCATCGACTTCAGCGAAGATACCTCGCTGACACTGCAGGCCTATCTGCAACACGACCCGGATGGCGGCTACCACGGTGGCGTGCCGGCCGAGGGCACGATTCATCAGCGCAATGGCCAGCGTATCTCGACGGGTTTCTTTGAAGGTGAGCCGGGCATCGATGGTTACTCGCGTGACCAGCAATCTTTCGGTTATCAATTCGAGCATCGCTTCAACGATGTTTTCACCGCTCGGCAGAACTTCCGCTACCTCGATTCCAAAGTAAACATGGATCAGGTCTACGCCTATGGCTGGACCTCGCCGACCAGTAACGAGCTGAACCGCTACTACACTGGCGGTGATGAACGCCTGCATGCGTTCATCGTTGATAACATGCTCCAGGCCGAGTTTTTCACCGGTGCGACGAAGCATACCGTGCTGCTGGGCGCGGACTATCAGCGGCGCAAAACCGTGGTCGACTGGACCAGCGGCGGTCTTGCTCCGATCAACGCCTTCAACCCGGTATATGGCAACTCGGCCATTGATATGTACGGTGAGACCAGTTATCTGCGGCGCCTGGAGCAGACCGGGGTGTACCTGCAAGACCTGATCGAGATGGACCAGTGGCGTTTCTCACTGGGCCTGCGTCAGGACTGGGTCGAGACATCCGACGAAAACCGCATCGCCGAAGCGGGACGCCCTGCCGGCACCGAGATCAACGATCGACGCACCAAACTGACCGGTCGCGCCGGTGCGCTGTATCTGTTCGAAAACGGCCTGGCGCCGTATATCAGCTACTCGGAATCGTTTAACCCGAACTCCTACGCCGACAGCGCCGGCAACCCGCTGGCACCGACCGACGGCACGCAATGGGAAGTCGGCTTGAAATATCAGCCGCCGGGCACCGACAACCTTTTCACAGCATCGCTGTTCCGCATCGATCAGGAAAACCTGGCGACCAAGCTGCCGCAGGAAAATTTCTATCGCGCGGTAGGTGCTGTCCGCTCTCAAGGTCTGGAGCTGGAAGCGCATACGCAACTGACCGATAACCTCAAACTCCTCGGCAGCTACACCTTTACCGACATCGAGTACTCGAAGTCGATGGTCAGCACTTTGAGCACGCCAACTAACCTCATCGAAAACAAAGGCAACTCACCGACGCAGGCACCGCGGCACATGGCCTCGTTGTGGGCTGACTATAAGTTCGACAGTGCCGCACTCGATGGCCTGCGCCTGGGTGGTGGCGTTCGTTATGTCGGTTACAGCTGGGCCGATGCGGAAAACACCCTGAAGGTGCCTTCCTATACGTTGTTCGATGCCTCGATCGGTTATGACTTGGGCAAGGTTGGTTTGAAAGGCGTCGACGTACGCCTGAATGCAAACAACCTGACCAACGAATCCTATGTGGCTTCCTGTGCCAGCCTGAACTTCTGCTACATGGGCGAAGAGCGCAATGTCGCGGCGACGGTCAGCTACCAGTTCTAACCATTTGTTTCGTGCATGAAAAAGCCAGCGCCTGAGCTATCAGGCGCTGGCTTCGTCGTTTTTGTAGGGGAATTTCTCATGCGTGCTTATCTCGTGTTATTGCACCGCTATATCGGTTTGGCGACCGCAGTCTTTCTGTTGCTGGCCGGACTGACGGGCAGCATTCTGGCGTTCAATCATGAGCTGGACGAGTGGTTGAATCCGCAATTTTATGCAGCGTCTGCGGTGGGCGAGCGATTGCCTCCCGGTGATTTGGTTGACGCTGTGCAGAAGGCACATCCGACGCTGCAAGTCTGGTATATGGAGTATCCAGCCGAGGTAGGGCACAGCGCATTGCTGGCCACGGTTGCGCGAAATAACCCGGCCACGGGCAAGCCATACGATGAGCGCAATCAAGTGTTCTATCTGGATCCGGTGAATGCCGAGCAGAAGGGTCAGCGCTATTGGGGCGAATGCTGTTTTCAAAGGGAGAATCTCATCCCGTTCATTCTCGAGTTTCACTACAACCTGACGTTGCCGGGCAATTGGGGGTTGTGGTTGATGGGTCTGGTGGCGATTGCCTGGGTGATCGATTGTTTCGTTGCGCTGTGGCTGACGCTGCCGCGTGGAAAGCCATTCTGGAAGAAGTGGTCGACTGCCTGGAAAGTAAAGGGCGGACACGCTTATCGGCTCAACTTCGATCTGCACCGCGCCGGGGGATTGTGGCTGTGGTTGTTGCTGCTGCCGATCGCTGTCAGCAGCGTGGCCATGAACTTGCCGAGTCAGGTGTTCAAGCCCGCAGTGTCGTTATTTTCGCCAATCGAACCGAGCGTCTACGAGGCGCGAGGACGAATGCCTGCAGATGAGCTGGGCGCGACGCAGTTGAGTTATCAACAGGCATACGAAAGGGCGTTGCAGGAAGGAAAAAGGCTAGGGCTGACAGTTCCGATCGGGGAGTTGTATTACAGCTTTGAATACAACTTTTACGGCGCCGGGTTCGGGCAGCATGACACCGAAGCGCATGGCAAATCCTGGCTGTTCTTTCATGGTACGGACGGTCGATTATTAGGGCAGGAGATAGCGGGACAGGGAACGTTAGGCGAGCGGTTCTACCGATTACAGTTACCGATACATGGAGGACGGATCTTAGGGGTTACCGGACAGGTCATGATCGCAATGCTGGGGGTCGTGATTGCCGGTCTGTCGGGAACTGGCATCTACATCTGGTGGCGCAAATGGCAGGCTCGACGCATCAGCAAGGCACGCAGACCCGCTTGATCATTGAGTTTACGGGCTCCGGAAAAGACAAAACCCCAATTGCTTTCGCAATTGGGGTTTCGGAATTGAATCTTGACGATGACCTACTCTCACATGGGGAAACCCCACACTACCATCGGCGATACATCGTTTCACTTCTGAGTTCGGGATGGGATCAGGTGGTTCCAATGTTCTATGGTCGTCAAGAAATTCTTTATCTGGCCCGTCAACACGGTAACAAGCCAGCAAAAACAGGAACTTCTACTTAAAACAAAACCCCAACTGCTTTCGCAATTGGGGTTTCGGAATTTAATCTTGACGATGACCTACTCTCACATGGGGAAACCCCACACTACCATCGGCGATGCATCGTTTCACTGCTGAGTTCGGGATGGGATCAGGTGGTTCCAACGCTCTATGGTCGTCAAGAAATTCGGGTACTGACTCGTGACCGGATGGCCTCGCTTCAGCAAATTGGGTATGTGACAGCTGTCGGTGTTTGTGCGCTTCGAACTTTCGGTTCGTTTCGTCTTCACACACCGCAATCTGGCTCTTAAGCGCAAATTGCTTGGGTGTTATATGGTCAAGCCTCACGGGCAATTAGTATTGGTTAGCTCAACGCCTCACAGCGCTTACACACCCAACCTATCAACGTCGTAGTCTTCGACGGCCCTTCAGGGAACTCAAGGTTCCAGTGAGATCTCATCTTGAGGCAAGTTTCCCGCTTAGATGCTTTCAGCGGTTATCTTTCCCGAACATAGCTACCCGGCAATGCCACTGGCGTGACAACCGGAACACCAGAGGTTCGTCCACTCCGGTCCTCTCGTACTAGGAGCAGCCCCTCTCAAATCTCAAACGTCCACGGCAGATAGGGACCGAACTGTCTCACGACGTTCTAAACCCAGCTCGCGTACCACTTTAAATGGCGAACAGCCATACCCTTGGGACCGGCTTCAGCCCCAGGATGTGATGAGCCGACATCGAGGTGCCAAACACCGCCGTCGATATGAACTCTTGGGCGGTATCAGCCTGTTATCCCCGGAGTACCTTTTATCCGTTGAGCGATGGCCCTTCCATACAGAACCACCGGATCACTAAGACCTACTTTCGTACCTGCTCGACGTGTCTGTCTCGCAGTCAAGCGCGCTTTTGCCTTTATACTCTACGACCGATTTCCGTCCGGTCAGAGCGCACGTTCGTACTCCTCCGTTACTCTTTAGGAGGAGACCGCCCCAGTCAAACTACCCACCATACACTGTCCTCGATCCGGATAACGGACCTGAGTTAGAACCTCAAAGTTGCCAGGGTGGTATTTCAAGGATGGCTCCACGCGAACTGGCGTCCACGCTTCAAAGCCTCCCACCTATCCTACACAAGCAAATTCAAAGTCCAGTGCAAAGCTATAGTAAAGGTTCACGGGGTCTTTCCGTCTAGCCGCGGATACACTGCATCTTCACAGCGATTTCAATTTCACTGAGTCTCGGGTGGAGACAGCGCCGCCATCGTTACGCCATTCGTGCAGGTCGGAACTTACCCGACAAGGAATTTCGCTACCTTAGGACCGTTATAGTTACGGCCGCCGTTTACCGGGGCTTCGATCAAGAGCTTCGCGTTAGCTAACCCCATCAATTAACCTTCCGGCACCGGGCAGGCGTCACACCCTATACGTCCACTTTCGTGTTTGCAGAGTGCTGTGTTTTTAATAAACAGTCGCAGCGGCCTGGTATCTTCGACCGGCATGAGCTTACGGAGCAAGTCCTTCACCCTCACCGGCGCACCTTCTCCCGAAGTTACGGTGCCATTTTGCCTAGTTCCTTCACCCGAGTTCTCTCAAGCGCCTTGGTATTCTCTACCCAACCACCTGTGTCGGTTTGGGGTACGGTTCCTGGTTACCTGAAGCTTAGAAGCTTTTCTTGGAAGCATGGCATCAACCACTTCGTCACCCAAAGGGTAACTCGTCATCAGCTCTCGGCCTTAAGATCCCGGATTTACCTAAGATCTCAGCCTACCACCTTAAACTTGGACAACCAACGCCAAGCTGGCCTAGCCTTCTCCGTCCCTCCATCGCAATAACCAGAAGTACAGGAATATTAACCTGTTTTCCATCGACTACGCTTTTCAGCCTCGCCTTAGGGACCGACTAACCCTGCGTCGATTAACGTTGCGCAGGAAACCTTGGTCTTTCGGCGTGGGTGTTTTTCACACCCATTGTCGTTACTCATGTCAGCATTCGCACTTCTGATACCTCCAGCAAGCTTCTCAACTCACCTTCACAGGCTTACAGAACGCTCCTCTACCGCATCACCCGAAGGTGATACCCGTAGCTTCGGTGTATGGTTTGAGCCCCGTTACATCTTCCGCGCAGGCCGACTCGACTAGTGAGCTATTACGCTTTCTTTAAAGGGTGGCTGCTTCTAAGCCAACCTCCTAGCTGTCTAAGCCTTCCCACATCGTTTCCCACTTAACCATAACTTTGGGACCTTAGCTGACGGTCTGGGTTGTTTCCCTTTTCACGACGGACGTTAGCACCCGCCGTGTGTCTCCCATGCTCGGCACTTGTAGGTATTCGGAGTTTGCATCGGTTTGGTAAGTCGGGATGACCCCCTAGCCGAAACAGTGCTCTACCCCCTACAGTGATACATGAGGCGCTACCTAAATAGCTTTCGAGGAGAACCAGCTATCTCCGAGCTTGATTAGCCTTTCACTCCGATCCACAGGTCATCCGCTAACTTTTCAACGGTAGTCGGTTCGGTCCTCCAGTCAGTGTTACCTAACCTTCAACCTGCCCATGGATAGATCGCCCGGTTTCGGGTCTATTCCCAGCGACTAGACGCCCTATTAAGACTCGCTTTCGCTACGCCTCCCCTATTCGGTTAAGCTCGCCACTGAAAATAAGTCGCTGACCCATTATACAAAAGGTACGCAGTCACCCAACAAAGTGGGCTCCCACTGCTTGTACGCATACGGTTTCAGGATCTATTTCACTCCCCTCTCCGGGGTTCTTTTCGCCTTTCCCTCACGGTACTAGTTCACTATCGGTCAGTCAGTAGTATTTAGCCTTGGAGGATGGTCCCCCCATATTCAGACAAAGTTTCTCGTGCTCCGTCCTACTCGATTTCATGACTAAGAGATTTTCGCGTACAGGGCTATCACCCACTATGGCCGCACTTTCCAGAGCGTTCCGCTAATCTCAAAGCCACTTAAGGGCTAGTCCCCGTTCGCTCGCCACTACTAAGGGAATCTCGGTTGATTTCTTTTCCTCAGGGTACTTAGATGTTTCAGTTCCCCTGGTTCGCCTCTTGCACCTATGTATTCAGTACAAGATAACCATCTTATGATGGCTGGGTTCCCCCATTCAGACATCTCCGGATCAAAGTCTGTTTGCCGACTCCCCGAAGCTTTTCGCAGGCTACCACGTCTTTCATCGCCTCTGACTGCCAAGGCATCCACCGTATGCGCTTCTTCACTTGACCATATAACCCCAAGCAATCTGGTTATACTGTGAAGACGACATTCGCCGAAAATTCGAATTTCTCAACTAAGAGAACTCACAAATTTTACCTTAGCCTGATCCGTTACCAGTGAAAGTAACGTTCAGTCTATCTTTCTATCACATACCCAAATTTTTAAAGAACGATCTAATCAAAAGACTAGAAATCAATATTCTCTCGGAATATTCATTTCTAAGCTTTCAGAAGCAGTTTATATGGTGGAGCCAAGCGGGATCGAACCGCTGACCTCCTGCGTGCAAGGCAGGCGCTCTCCCAGCTGAGCTATGGCCCCATAACAAAATTGGTGGGTCTGGGCAGATTCGAACTGCCGACCTCACCCTTATCAGGGGTGCGCTCTAACCAACTGAGCTACAGACCCAATTTCGAGCGCGTAACTGTTAGCCTGGAGCTATCAGCTTGGAGCTTAAAGCTGCTTCTATCGTCTTCTTCAATGAATCAAGCAATTCGTGTGGGAGCTCATGCAGCAGCTGATGTCGTCGATTAAGGAGGTGATCCAGCCGCAGGTTCCCCTACGGCTACCTTGTTACGACTTCACCCCAGTCATGAATCACACCGTGGTAACCGTCCTCCCGAAGGTTAGACTAGCTACTTCTGGTGCAACCCACTCCCATGGTGTGACGGGCGGTGTGTACAAGGCCCGGGAACGTATTCACCGTGACATTCTGATTCACGATTACTAGCGATTCCGACTTCACGCAGTCGAGTTGCAGACTGCGATCCGGACTACGATCGGTTTTATGGGATTAGCTCCACCTCGCGGCTTGGCAACCCTTTGTACCGACCATTGTAGCACGTGTGTAGCCCAGGCCGTAAGGGCCATGATGACTTGACGTCATCCCCACCTTCCTCCGGTTTGTCACCGGCAGTCTCCTTAGAGTGCCCACCATAACGTGCTGGTAACTAAGGACAAGGGTTGCGCTCGTTACGGGACTTAACCCAACATCTCACGACACGAGCTGACGACAGCCATGCAGCACCTGTCTCAATGTTCCCGAAGGCACCAATCCATCTCTGGAAAGTTCATTGGATGTCAAGGCCTGGTAAGGTTCTTCGCGTTGCTTCGAATTAAACCACATGCTCCACCGCTTGTGCGGGCCCCCGTCAATTCATTTGAGTTTTAACCTTGCGGCCGTACTCCCCAGGCGGTCAACTTAATGCGTTAGCTGCGCCACTAAGAGCTCAAGGCTCCCAACGGCTAGTTGACATCGTTTACGGCGTGGACTACCAGGGTATCTAATCCTGTTTGCTCCCCACGCTTTCGCACCTCAGTGTCAGTATCAGTCCAGGTGGTCGCCTTCGCCACTGGTGTTCCTTCCTATATCTACGCATTTCACCGCTACACAGGAAATTCCACCACCCTCTACCATACTCTAGCTCGACAGTTTTGAATGCAGTTCCCAGGTTGAGCCCGGGGATTTCACATCCAACTTAACGAACCACCTACGCGCGCTTTACGCCCAGTAATTCCGATTAACGCTTGCACCCTCTGTATTACCGCGGCTGCTGGCACAGAGTTAGCCGGTGCTTATTCTGTCGGTAACGTCAAAATTGCAGAGTATTAATCTACAACCCTTCCTCCCAACTTAAAGTGCTTTACAATCCGAAGACCTTCTTCACACACGCGGCATGGCTGGATCAGGCTTTCGCCCATTGTCCAATATTCCCCACTGCTGCCTCCCGTAGGAGTCTGGACCGTGTCTCAGTTCCAGTGTGACTGATCATCCTCTCAGACCAGTTACGGATCGTCGCCTTGGTGAGCCATTACCTCACCAACTAGCTAATCCGACCTAGGCTCATCTGATAGCGCAAGGCCCGAAGGTCCCCTGCTTTCTCCCGTAGGACGTATGCGGTATTAGCGTTCCTTTCGAAACGTTGTCCCCCACTACCAGGCAGATTCCTAGGCATTACTCACCCGTCCGCCGCTGAATCCAGGAGCAAGCTCCCTTCATCCGCTCGACTTGCATGTGTTAGGCCTGCCGCCAGCGTTCAATCTGAGCCATGATCAAACTCTTCAGTTCAAACATCTTTGGGTTTTTAAGAAACCCTAAACTTGGCTCAGCAATCGTTGGTTACATCTTTGATTTCTCGCGGAGTAACTTGTGATGCTGATAATCTTGTTGACTATCAGTCTGACTCCACAAGCACCCACACGAATTGCTTGATTCAGTTGTTAAAGAGCGGTTGGTTAAGAGCTTTCGTCTCAACCGAGGCGCGCATTCTACAGCAGCCTCATTTGCTGTCAAGTGATTATTTTCAGAAGCTTTCGAAGATTTCTTCAACAACTTCAACCACTTGCGCTTCCGATCTCTCGTCAGCGGGAGGCGAATTCTACAGCGTTACACGCTGCTGTCAACACCTCTTTTTCAACTTCCTTTTGAGCTTCGATGAACTGAAGCCGCCTGCTGCCGAAACCTACTTAACTCATTGAATCTCAAGGAGTTTTCCGTTTCGACTGCGCCGGAAGTGGGGCGAATTATAGACATCTGAGATCTGCCGTCAACCATTAATTTCGCTTTTCTTTCAATCACTTGCAGATCAGTTAAAAAACGATCAAAACCGACTCCTTCTATATAGAAGGAATCGTTACAGCACTCCGGCCGCCTTCAAATCCGCGACCGCACCCGCCCCCAGGCCCAGCACTCGCTGCAATACTTCAAGCGTGTGCTCGCCCAACAACGGTGGCGCGTGACGATACTCGACAGGCGTTTGCGACATACGGATAGGGCTGGCCACCTGAGGCACCATCCCGGCCAGCGCATGAGGCAACTCGATCGCCAGCCCGCGCGCCTTCACCTGCGGATCCTCAAATACCTGCAACAGATCATTGATCGGCCCACACGGCACGCCCGCCTGCTCAAGTTGAGCAACCCACTCGGCAGTGGTCTTGAATACGGTCGCCTGGCGAATCAAAGGGATCAGCACTGCCCGGTTGGCCACGCGCAGCTTATTGGTTGCGAAACGTGGGTCATCTGCCCACTGCGGCTGCCCAGCCACCTCGGCAAACTTGCGGAACTGCCCATCATTACCGACGGTAAGAATGAAGTCGCCATCAGCTGTAGGAAAATCCTGATAAGGCACGATATTCGGATGTGCGTTGCCCAGGCGCTTGGGCGCATTGCCCGTTGTCAGGTAGTTCATCGCCTGGTTCGCCAGGCAAGCCACCTGAACATCCAGCAATGCCATGTCGATATGCTGACCACCCCCGTCGTGATCCCGGTGAGCAAGAGCCGCCAGAATCGCCACCGTCGAATACAGTCCGGTGAGAATGTCCGTCAGTGCCACACCGACTTTCACCGGCCCGGCGCCTTCATCCCCTTCAGGACGACCGGTCAGGCTCATCAGCCCGCCCAAGCCCTGAATCATGAAATCGTAGCCGGCGCGCTTGGCATAAGGCCCGGTCTGGCCAAACCCGGTGATCGAGCAGTAGATCAGATTCGGATTGATCTCCTTCAACGACTCATAGTCGAGCCCATAGGCTGCCAGACCGCCGACCTTGAAGTTCTCGATCAGAATGTCGGACTTGGCCGCAAGCTCGCGTACCAGCTTTTGCCCTTCAGCACGGGTGAAATCGATGGTCACCGATTGTTTGTTGCGGTTGGCGGACAGGTAATAAGCCGCCTCCGACGTATTCTCGCCGTAGGCGTCCTTAAGGAACGGCGGCCCCCAGGCGCGCGTGTCGTCGCCATTGCCCGGGCGCTCGACCTTGATCACTTCGGCACCAAGGTCGGCGAGAATCTGCCCGGCCCACGGCCCGGCCAGCACTCGCGACAAATCCAGTACCCGCAGATGCGACAGCGCGCCCATGGTCGTTCTCCTGTTAATAGAACGCCTGCAGACCGGTTTGCGCGCGTCCGAGGATCAGCGCGTGAACGTCGTGCGTACCTTCATAGGTATTCACCACTTCCAGGTTGACCAGGTGACGTGCGACGCCGAACTCATCGGAGATACCGTTACCGCCGAGCATGTCGCGAGCCATGCGGGCGATGTCCAGCGACTTGCCGCACGAATTGCGCTTCATGATCGAAGTGATCTCGACCGCCGCCGTGCCTTCATCCTTCATCCGCCCAAGACGCAGGCAACCTTGCAGGGCCAGGGTGATCTCGGTCTGCATGTCGGCAAGTTTCTTCTGTACCAATTGGGTTGCGGCCAATGGGCGACCGAATTGCTGGCGATCCATGGTGTACTGGCGAGCGGTGTGCCAGCAGAACTCGGCAGCGCCCAGCGCGCCCCAGGAGATGCCGTAACGCGCGGAGTTGAGGCAAGTGAACGGGCCTTTCAGACCGCGCACGTCCGGGAAGATGTTTTCTTCCGGCACAAACACGTTGTCCATGACGATCTCACCGGTGATCGATGCACGGAGGCCGACCTTGCCGTGAATCGCTGGAGCACTCAGGCCTTTCCAGCCTTTTTCCAGGACGAAGCCACGGATGTCGCCGGCATCGTCTTTCGCCCAGACCACGAACACGTCGGCGATCGGGCTGTTGGTGATCCACATTTTTGCGCCGGTCAGGCTATAGCCGCCGTCGACTTTACGTGCACGGGTGATCATCGCGCCCGGGTCGGAGCCGTGGTTCGGCTCGGTCAGCCCAAAGCAGCCGATCCATTCGCCGGACGCCAGTTTCGGCAGGTACTTCTGTTTCTGCGCTTCGGTACCGAACTCGTTGATCGGCACCATCACCAGTGAGGACTGCACACTCATCATCGAGCGGTAGCCGGAGTCGACACGCTCCACTTCACGAGCGATCAGGCCATAGCTGACGTAGTTCAGGCCGCTGCCACCGTACTGCTCAGGGATGGTCGCACCCAGCAAACCCACTTCGCCCATTTCGCGGAAGATAGCCGGGTCGGTCTTCTCATGGCGGAAGGCTTCGAGGACACGCGGCGCGAGACTCTGCTGAGCGAACTGCTCGGCGGTGTCGCGGATCATGCGCTCTTCTTCGGTGAGCTGTTGATCCAGCAGCAGGGGATCGATCCAGTTGAAGCTAGCTTTACCGCCCATGAGTGTGTCCTCGTAAATCGACTGAATTAACGTGGCATTGATCGTAGGCGCGCTTCGTCGTCGCGGCAAACGAGGATTTAGCATCCTGTTGTGCTAATTTCTCACTCCGAAACGTCGCGGAATGCCTTTCATGCGGCGCATTAGTGAGGATGACGTACATGCGCAGGAAGATACCGAGCACCGCGGCCCTGATCAGTTTCGAAGCAGCTGCTCGCCATGAGAGTTTTACCCGGGCCGCGGAAGAACTCTCCCTCACTCAAGGCGCCATATGCCGACAGATCGCCAGCCTTGAGGACTTCCTTAGTGTCGAACTGTTCCGACGCTCGCGGCGCGGAGTAAAACTGACCGAGGCGGGGCTTTCGTACAGTCGTCGGGTGGCGACGCAACTCGATGCCGTCGAGCGCGACACCCTGTCAGTCATGGGGCAGCAAGGCGCCAACGTTATCGAACTGGCGGTAGTGCCGACGTTCGGCACGCAATGGCTGCTGCCGCGCTTGAAGGATTTTCAGCACAAGCATCCGGAAGTCACGGTCAACCTGACCAACCGTACCCGTCCGTTCCTGTTTGCCGATACGCAATTCGATGCGGCGATCTACTTTGGCGATGCAGATTGGTCCGGTACTGAATCCCACAGATTGATGGGCGAGAATCCGATGCCGGTGTGCAGCCCGGCCCTGCTCGGCAACCATAAACATCTGAGCGCCGAGACCATCGCCGAATTGCCGTTGCTGCAACAGACCACCCGCCCCTACGCGTGGCGTCAGTGGTTCAACTCGCAACAGCTGAATATTCCCCGCGACATGACAGGTCCACGCTACGAGCTATTCTCCATGCTCGCCCAGGCAGCCATGCACGACATGGGGATTGCGCTGATTCCACCGTTCCTGATTCAGCGAGAGCTAGCCGAGAAACGTTTGGTCATCGCCAATTACCAAGCGCTTTCCAGCATCAAGGCTTATTACCTGATGATTCCTGAGCGAAAGGTCGAATCCGCGTCACTGAAAGCATTTCGTGACTGGTTGTTACAGCAGGCGCAGAGCTACAGCCTAGATGAATAGAGGCCTCCAGCAATTGTTAACCTCGTAGTCAGAAATACCAAAGCCCTACAGATATAACTATTTGTCGCTATTTCGCCGACTGTATCCGAAAGTCGTACAGACGTCCCATAAGCGCCGTAAGACGTGGCTTTGAGCCTTCATTCGCGACACATTGCTGCCTATTCACGTCACCTATCAGAAATTTTTCAATATTCAGCCAGAATCCTTGCAGAGCACGGCCTGCAAGGGATTCAACTGGCCATCTGCGACATTCGGTCACGGCATGACTTGTAGTTAATTTTCCGTCACCCGTCATAATCCCTTGAAGGGCATAAAGTTCGCCTGCAAAATGCCGCGCCCCGCCCTGTCTTTGGCGGGATCGTGCTGATCGGCCGCCCCAGTCGCACCATCCGCAGTGCCTGGGTTTACTCAATAAGATCACGCAGGAGATTTGACGTGCACATTGGTGTTCCTCTCGAAACCCAGACCGGTGAAACACGGGTTGCTGCAACCCCGGAAACCATCAAGAAGCTGATCAGCCAAGGTCATAAGGTCACTGTGCAAGGCGGCGCCGGCGTTAAAGCCAGTGTCGTCGACAGTGCCTATGAAGCGGCCGGCGCAAGCATTGGCAGTGCCAGTGATGCGTTTGGCGCGGAGCTGATTCTGAAAGTGGTCGCCCCGAGCGATGCCGAACTGACGCTGATCAAGCGCGGCACCGTGCTGGTTGGCATGCTCAACCCGTTCAACAACGAAACCATCGCCAAACTGGCCGATTGTGGGATTACCGCATTCGCCCTCGAAGCGGCGCCGCGCACCTCGCGCGCGCAGAGTCTCGATGTGTTGTCGTCGCAGGCGAACATTGCCGGCTATAAGGCGGTGTTGCTGGCTGCTCACTACTATCCACGCTTCATGCCGATGCTGATGACCGCTGCGGGCACCGTGAAAGCGGCGCGCGTGCTGATTCTCGGCGCCGGCGTGGCCGGTTTGCAGGCGATTGCCACGGCGAAACGTCTGGGTGCCGTGATCGAAGCGTCTGACGTGCGTCCGGCGGTAAAAGAGCAGATTGAATCCCTCGGCGCCAAGTTCGTTGACGTGCCTTACGAGACCGATGAAGAGCGCGAGTGCGCAGTCGGTGTCGGCGGTTACGCGCGGCCGATGCCGGCGAGCTGGATGCAGCGTCAGGCCCAGGCCGTGCACGAGCGCGCCAAACAGGCGGACATCGTCATCACCACCGCACTGATTCCGGGCCGCAAGGCACCGACGCTGCTGAGCGCGGAAACCGTGGCGCAGATGAAACCCGGCTCGGTGGTCATTGATCTCGCCGCCGCTCAGGGTGGCAACTGCCCGCTGACCGTGGCTGATCAGGTCGTGGTCGAGAATGGCGTGACCATTTGCGGCCCGACCAATCTCGCCGGTGAAGTCGCCGCAGACGCCTCGGCGCTGTACGCACGCAACCTGCTGGACTTCCTCAAGCTGGTGTTCACCAAGGAAGGCCAGTTCGACGTCAACCTCGAAGACGACATCGTCGCCGCGTGCCTGATGTGCCGCGACGGCCAAGTCATCCGCAAAAACGCCTAAGCAGGGATTCAGACGATGGAAGAGCTTATCTCCCCCGGTATCTACAACCTGATCATCTTCGTGCTGGCGATTTATGTCGGTTACCACGTGGTCTGGAACGTTACGCCTGCGCTGCACACACCGTTGATGGCAGTCACCAATGCGATCTCGGCGATCGTCATCGTCGGCGCGATGCTCGCCGCCGCGCTGACCGTCACGCCGCTGGGCAAAACCATGGGCACGCTGGCCGTGGCACTGGCGGCGGTCAACGTCTTCGGTGGTTTCCTGGTCACCCGCCGCATGCTTGAGATGTTCAAGAAGAAAGCCCCGAAAGCAAAAGAAGAGGCGCCGAAGTAATGAGCATGAATCTCGTCACGACGCTTTACCTGATCGCGTCGATCTGCTTTATCCAGGCCCTCAAGGGCCTGTCGCACCCGACCACTTCGCGGCGCGGCAACCTGTTCGGCATGCTTGGCATGGCGCTGGCCATCATCACCACAGTTGGCCTGATCTATAAGTTAGGCGCTGAGCTGGCCACTGCCGGCATCGGTTACGTGATTGTTGGTCTGCTGGTCGGCGGTACCGCTGGTTCGATCATGGCCAAACGCGTTGAAATGACCAAGATGCCGGAACTGGTGGCGTTCATGCACAGCATGATCGGCCTCGCAGCGGTATTCATCGCGATTGCCGCCGTGGTTGAGCCGCAATCGCTGGGCATCGTCAAACAGTTGGGCGACTCGATTCCGGCAGGCAACCGCTTGGAGCTGTTCCTCGGTGCTGCCATCGGTGCAATCACTTTCTCCGGTTCGGTGATCGCCTTCGGCAAGCTCTCGGGCAAATACAAGTTCCGCCTGTTTCAGGGCGCACCGGTACAGTTCGCCGGGCAGCACAAGCTCAACGCCGTATTGGGTCTGGCGACGCTGGCTCTCGGCCTGGCCTTCATGTTCACCGGCAACCTCACGGCGTTTGCACTGATGCTGGCCCTGGCGTTCGTGATGGGCGTGCTGATCATCATCCCGATCGGCGGCGCCGACATGCCGGTGGTGGTATCGATGCTCAACAGTTATTCGGGCTGGGCAGCGGCGGGTATTGGTTTTTCGCTGAACAACTCGATGCTGATCATTGCCGGTTCCTTGGTGGGTTCGAGCGGCGCGATTCTCTCGTACATCATGTGCAAGGCGATGAACCGTTCCTTCTTTAATGTACTGCTCGGCGGTTTCGGTAACACGGCGGATGCGGGCCCGGCCGGTGCCAAAGAAGCGCGTCCGGTGAAATCCGGCTCCGCTGATGACGCCACTTTCCTGCTGACCAACGCTGATACCGTGATCATCGTTCCGGGCTATGGTCTGGCAGTAGCGCGGGCCCAGCATGCGCTGAAGGAGCTGACCGAGAAGCTGACTCACCGTGGCGTGACCGTGAAGTACGCAATCCACCCGGTGGCCGGTCGCATGCCTGGACACATGAACGTGCTGCTCGCCGAGGCCGAGGTGCCTTACGACCAGGTATTCGAGATGGAAGACATCAACTCCGAGTTCGGTCAGGCCGACGTGGTGCTGGTGCTCGGTGCGAACGACGTGGTCAACCCGGCCGCGAAGAACGATCCGAAATCGCCGATTGCCGGCATGCCGATTCTCGAAGCGTTCAAGGCCAAGACCATCATCGTCAACAAGCGCTCGATGGCCAGCGGTTATGCCGGTCTGGACAACGAACTGTTCTATCTGGACAAGACCATGATGGTCTTCGGCGACGCGAAAAAGGTCATCGAAGACATGGTCAAAGCGGTCGAGTAATTCACCGTTGCAATAGCGAACGCCCCGACTCGTCGGGGCGTTTTTGTATGCGCAAACCGCTGGACAATTTGCCACGTTGTTACAGATCCGGTAACGGTGTTTTACTTCAAACCCGCGAAATAGACGCCCCGTTTGCGACCTTGGTAGCGGGACAGGCGCCCATCGAATTCACTAGACTGCGCATCCTGCTACTCGTTGCCCGAGATAATAATCCATGTACCGTGACCGTATTCGCCTGCCTTCGTTGTTGGACAAAGTGATGAGCGCTGCCGACGCCGCTGCTCTGATTGAGGACGGCATGACCGTCGGCATGAGCGGCTTCACCCGCGCCGGCGAAGCCAAGGCCGTTCCTCACGCACTGGCCGAGCGGGCCAAGGTCACGCCGCTGCAGATCAGCCTGATGACCGGTGCCAGTCTGGGCAACGACCTCGACAAGCAACTGACCGAAGCCGGCGTGCTGTCGCGGCGCATGCCGTTTCAGGTCGACAGCACCTTGCGCAAGGCGATCAACGCCGGCCAGGTGATGTTCATCGATCAGCACCTGTCAGAAACCGTAGAACAGTTGCGCAATCAGCAACTGAAGCTGCCGGACATCGCGGTGATCGAAGCCGTGGCCATCACCGAACAGGGGCACATCGTGCCGACCACCTCGGTCGGCAACTCGGCGAGCTTCGCGATCTTCGCCAAACAGGTGATCGTCGAGATCAACCTGGCGCACAACGCCAACCTCGAAGGTCTGCACGACATCTATATCCCGACTTACCGCCCGACTCGCACGCCGATTCCGCTGGTGAAAGTCGATGACCGCATCGGCAGCACGGCGATTCCGATCCCACCGGAGAAGATCGTTGCCATCGTCATCACCCAGCAGTCGGATTCGCCGTCAACGGTATCGACACCCGACGTCGATACCAACGCCATCGCTGAACACCTGATCACCTTCTTCAAACAGGAAGTCGACGCCGGTCGCATGACCAACAAGCTCGGCCCGCTGCAGGCCGGGATCGGCAATATTGCCAACGCGGTGATGTGCGGCCTGATCGACTCGCCTTTCGAAGACCTGACCATGTACTCGGAAGTGCTGCAGGACTCGACCTTCGATCTGATCGACGCGGGCAAGCTGAGCTTCGCCTCGGGTAGCTCGATCACGCTGTCGGAACGCCGCAACAGCGATGTGTTCGGCAATCTGGAAAAATACAAGGACAAGCTGATCCTGCGCCCGCAGGAGATCTCCAACCACCCGGAAGTGGTTCGCCGCCTGGGCATCATCGGCATCAACACGGCGCTGGAATTCGATATCTACGGCAACGTCAATTCCACCCACGTCTGCGGCACGCGGATGATGAACGGCATCGGCGGCTCCGGCGACTTCGCGCGTAACGCGCATCTGGCGGTGTTCGTGACCAAATCGATCGCCAAGGGCGGCGCGATTTCCAGCGTGGTGCCGATGGTCAGCCACGTTGACCACACCGAGCATGACGTCGACATTCTGGTGACCGAGATTGGCCTGGCCGATCTGCGTGGTCTCGCGCCAAGGGAGCGTGCACGGGTGATCATCGATAACTGCGTGCATCCGGATTTCCGCCCCGCGCTGAACGATTACTTCACTGCCGCTTGTGCAATCGGTGGCCACACCCCGCACATCCTGCGTGAAGCCTTGAGCTGGCACATGAATCTGGAAGAGACCGGTCGCATGCTCGCGGTGTGATTCACACAGATGCTCGCTGGTGCAAACACAGTTTGCGCCAGCCGAGATTGGCGAACTCTCTTCAACTGTCAAAAACTGTACTGCTGTACCGGTCTTTTCTTACAGTAATCTCCTGCTCATTCGGCGCAACCGGGCAAAAATGCACCACTTGAGTGCGGACAGGTACAGTTTGCTCGATTTTGACCCGTACACCCCCTATAAACAGTTAACTGGTCACTCACAATACAGTGCAACTGTATCTAGAGAGACTAGGCAAACGAGAGGATCATGGGCACCAGTCAAACCACTACCTGATCCCGCCACAAGCGGAAGGATGTCAACCATGGAACGTACACTCAGTTCCGAACTGTTCTTCGAAGACAAAGCTGAAAAAACCCAGGCTTCCCTGCCTCTGCGCGTTATCGCCAACCTGATGTTGTGGCAGCGCCGCATCTCCAGCCGCCATCAACTGGCTCGTCTGGATTCGCGTCTGCTGGCTGACGCCGGTATCAGCGAAGCACAACGCTACGAAGAGCTGAGCAAGCCGTTCTGGCGCTAAGCAGCGTCGCTGGCTCTGGTCGCCAAGACCTACCGCCAGCAACCCGAATTGAACAAGCAGAACCCGTCGTGGGAAACCACGACGGGTTTTGTCGTTTCAGCGTTCAGGAATTCTTAAGGGAGTTTTTGCGCTGAACCAGTACAATTTTTATTTAGCAGGTATTGATCAGTACAGTTTTGCGTATCCACGGCCGCAACACTGGCCATCACTGGGCGAATCGCGAACGGCAGCCTAATATCCACCCAGAACGTGGCGAACGTTAAGCGACTGGCGTCTGACTCCTCAGATACCGAGCCACCTCTCACTACGGTTTATCCAAAGGAGTTCCACATGACCCGTCTTCGTCTGCTCAGTGCCGCCGCCCTGCTCGCCGTGGCTGCCAATGCCAGCGCCACCAGCTTCATCGTGACTACCGACGCCGTGGTCGGTGCGTTGAAATCCTCCTCCGATGCGACTTCCGACGTCACCTCCTCCTTCCGCGACGACAAGATCGTTCTCGCCGCCCGTGACGACGCGGCGAGCTTCGTTGCCAGCCAAGGCGATATCCGCGGGGTGAAACTGGAAAGCGCGCTCGATCACATCCGTCACCAGGCGCCACAGCTGGAAGCGACCGATGCCCAACTGGCCCAGGCCATCCTGACGCTGTAAGCGCATCAAGCATTGCGGGACACGCCAGCCGTGTCCCGATGTTTCAACGCTGGCTCTGGCCCGGGATTTTGCGCTAGCCTTCAGGCTCGTTAACAGTTGTCGAGTCCCATGCGCTTTCTTTCCAATCCGCTCATCTACTCTGCTTTTCTAACCGCCTGCTGGGCAACATCGGCCGGGGCCTTCGATGCGTTCAATGCCTCAACCCAAGGCACCGTTGTCAGCGCTTACGCGACCAGCATGGTGTCTTCCGCGCCGTTCGACCGTAAACTGCTGCTCGCCGCTCACGATGACGCGGCAGCCTTCGTTGCCAGTGATGGTGAATGGCGAGGTGCCCGGCTGGAATCCGCGCTGCATTACCTGCGCAAAAACCGGCCAAAACTTCATGCCAGCGACCTTGAACTGGCAGAAGCAATTCTCGTCCAATAGTTATCTTGCCCCTTTCGGAGTCGTTCCATGCGTAGCCCGCTGATTGCTGCCGCCCTTGGCCTGTTTTTGTTGGCCGATGTGGCCCAGGCGCACACCCTGGTAGCCACCAGTAACATCATCGTCCGTGCCTCCCAGCGCACCATCGATTTCACCTCCGATACGACCACCTCGATTCGCGATTCGAAAATCATCCGCGAAGCCCATGACGACGCCGCCAGTTTCGTCGCCACCAACGGCGATATCCGTGGCGCGCACCTGGAAGCTGCCATCAACACCTTGCGCACGCGCGTTCCGGAAGCGCGCGACGCCAGCGATCAGGTGCTCGCCGAAGCCATCCTCGCACTGTGAGGTCCATTGGCGCCTGGCTGCTGGCCGGGGCGTTGTTGCTGCTCGGCAACAGCGCTCACGCCAGCCTGCAATTGCAGCTCAAGACCGATGGCTTGAGCCCCGCCGAACAACATGCCAGCCAGGCGCTGATCGATGAGGCCATGCACAAGCTGCCGCCGAGCTTCATCGAACGGCTGGATCGGCGGATCGACGTCGGCTGGACCGACGACATGCCCGCCAACGCCTACGGCCAGGCGACGCTGGTGGCTGAGCTCGACCTGAATCGAAAACTGCTCGCCGGGCTGACGGACGGCAGCGCCGCCAAAGAAAAAACCAATCGCCCCCACGGCACCGTGCGTCAGGAACTGCTCGCCACCGTGCTGCATGAAATCACCCACATCTACGACCGCGCCCGCCTCTGGCCGGATGCCGAGCGCACGCTGATCCAGCGTTGCAACCGGCGCTTCGACAGTGCCGGACTGATCGGTATGCCGGATGAATGTCGCGGGCAGAATGGCCGGCGCTTCACCCTCAGCGATGATCCGCGGCTGCTCGATCTGGCCGGCTGGCAGCAATACGTCGGCCGGCGGGGTGAACGTGAACAGCACAACCGGCAGATCGCACGCAGCCCCGACCTTTACGAAGTGTCGAGCCCCAAGGAGTTTGTCGCGGTCAACATGGAGTATTTTCTCCTCGACCCGAGCTACGCCTGCCGCCGGCCGGCGCTGTACCGCTATTACCGCGACCACTTCGGCTGGGCGCCGGAAGCCAAGGACACCTGCAGCAAAACCTTCGCCTTCCTCAATGCCGGTAACGACTTTGCCAAGCAGCCCTTGGGGCAGGTCGATCCGGAACGGGTTTACGCCGTCGATTACCTGCTGGCCGAGGCCAATCAGAACTGGGTCAGCCGCTGGGGCCACAGCATGTTGCGCCTGGTGATCTGCGCACCGGGCCGTCCGCGCGGACCGGATTGCCGCCTCGATCTGGACCAACATCTGGTGCTGTCGTACCGCGCCTTCGTCGGCGACGTGCAGCTGTCGAGCTGGGACGGACTGGTCGGCAAATACCCGTCGCGGCTGTTCGTATTGCCGCTGGCGCAAGTGATCGACGAATACACCAAGACCGAACTACGCAGCCTTGCTTCGGTGCCGCTGAACCTGTCCCGCGAGGAAATCGAAGGCGTGGTCGAACACGCCGCCGAAATGCACTGGAGCTACGACGGCAACTACTTCTTCCTCTCAAACAACTGCGCGGTCGAAGGCCTGAAGTTATTGCGCAGCGGCAGCAACAACGCGCAACTGGTCGGCCTCGACAGCATCATGCCCAACGGCTTGCTGGAGGTGCTTAAAGGCCGAGGTCTGGCGGACACCAGTGTGCTGGACGATCCGAAAGAAGCCTTGCGCCTCGGTTACCGCTTCGACTCGTTCCGCGATCGTTATCAGGCGATGTTCGACGTGTTGAAGAAGCAGTTGCCGATCAAACAGAACACCGTTGAGGAATGGCTATCGCTGTCCGCCGAAGAGCGTCGTGCGTGGTTCGAGCGTGCCGACTTGCGCACCAGTGCGGCGTTACTGTTGCTTGAGCAGGCGAGTTTCCGTCGCCAGTTGTTACTGGCTCAGGACGAGGTCAAGCAGCGTTACCTCGGTGCCCGCGAACTGGAAAACGGCGGCATGGACAAGGCCAACGCGACCTTGCAGGAAATTCTAGCCAACAGCGGCTTCCTCAGTCGGCCGGCGGAATTGCTCGATGCCAAGGGTTACGGCCTGCCGCAGCCGAACGAGTTCGGTCGGCTGGAAGCGGAAAGCAGTCAGCGGCAGAAAAAGCTGCTGGCCCTCTCCGGCGATCTGGATACCGAAGTGCGCAAGCTGCTGGAGCCCAAACGCGCCGCGGAGATCGCCGCCAGCGAAGCCAACGTGAAGCAGATCGGCGAGCATCTGCGCAAACTGCACAAGGCTTCGGGCGGACTTGAATTGCCCTAAAACAAAAAGGCTTCAGAACACAGTTCTGAAGCCTTTTTTATTGAGTCATCAGCCTGCGCTGATCTGGGTCAAACGCGAGCCTTGCGCACACCCTCCGACAGCGCCGCGCACAGGCTCAAGACACCGTCGACAGCCTGCGCAGGCGTATCGGCACTGGCAATGTGATCAATCAACGCCGACCCCACCACCACACCGTCCGCCAGCCGCGCGATCGCCGCTGCCTGCTCCGGCGTGCGGATGCCGAAACCGATGCTGATCGGCAGATCGGTGTGCCGACGCAAACGGACCACCGCCTCTTCGACGTGCTCCAGCGTCGCCGCGCCGGCACCGGTCACACCGGCCACCGACACGTAGTAGACGAAACCGGAGCTGCCATTGAGGACCTTCGGCAGACGCGCGTCGTCGGTGGTCGGCGTGGTCAGGCGGATGAAGTCCAGACCGGCCGCCTGGGCCGGGTCGCACAGTTCGGCGTTGTGCTCAGGCGGCATGTCGACCACGATCAGGCCGTCGACGCCGGCGTCTTTGGCTTCGGCAATGAAGCGCTCGACGCCAAACTTGTGGATCGGGTTGAAATAGCCCATCAGCACCAGCGGCGTGTCGCTGTTGCCTTCGCGAAACTCACGAACCATCTGCAGGGTTTTCGCCAGATTCTGCTGAGCACCCAAGGCACGGATGTTCGCCAGCTGAATCGCCGGGCCATCGGCCATCGGGTCGGTGAACGGCATGCCCAGCTCGATCACATCGGCACCGGCGCCGGGCAAGCCTTTGAGGATCGCCAGCGAAGTGTCGTAGTCAGGGTCACCGGCCGTGACGAAGGTCACCAGCGCGGCGCGATTCTGTTCCTTGAGGGCGGCAAAACGGGTTTGCAGGCGGCTCATCAGTGTTTCTCCTGCTGGGAAGTTTCCATGTGGTGCATGACGGTCTGCATGTCTTTGTCGCCGCGACCTGACAGGTTGACCACCATCAGGTGATCCTTTGGCAGTTTCGGCGCGCGTTTGAATACTTCAGCCAGAGCGTGGGCGCTTTCCAGGGCAGGAATGATCCCTTCCAGACGGCAGCATTTGTGGAACGCCTCGAGGGCTTCGTCGTCGGTGACCGAGGTGTACTGGACGCGGCCGATGTCATGCAACCAGGCGTGTTCCGGGCCGATGCCCGGGTAGTCGAGGCCGGCGGAAATCGAGTGCGCGTCGATGATCTGACCATCGTCATCCTGCAGCAGGAAGGTCCGGTTGCCGTGCAATACACCCGGAACGCCGCCATTGAGGCTCGCCGCGTGCTTGCCGGTTTCGATGCCGTAACCTGCGGCTTCGACGCCGATGATGTCGACGCTCTTGTCGTCGAGGAACGGGTGGAACAGGCCCATGGCGTTGGAGCCACCGCCGATGCATGCCACCAGGCTGTCCGGCAGACGGCCTTCCTGGGCCTGCAACTGATCGCGGGTTTCCTTGCCGATCACCGCCTGGAAATCACGGACCATCGCCGGGTACGGGTGCGGACCGGCCACGGTGCCGATCAGGTAGAAAGTGCTGTCGACGTTGGTCACCCAGTCACGCAGCGCTTCGTTCATCGCATCTTTCAGGGTGCCGGTGCCGGCAACGACAGGAATCACTTCAGCGCCGAGCAACTTCATGCGGAATACGTTGGCCTGCTGACGTTCGATGTCAGTGGTGCCCATGTAGATCACGCAATCCAGACCGAAACGCGCCGCAACGGTGGCCGTCGCCACACCGTGCATGCCGGCGCCGGTCTCGGCGATGATGCGCTTCTTGCCCATGCGCCGCGCCAGCAGGATCTGGCCGATGCAGTTGTTGATCTTGTGCGCGCCAGTGTGGTTCAGCTCTTCGCGCTTGAGGTAGATCTTCGCGCCGCCGCAGAACTCGGTCAGGCGTTCGGCGAAATACAACGGGCTCGGACGTCCGACGTAGTCACGCTGGAAGTAGGCCAATTCCTCTTTGAACGCAGGATCTTCCTTGGCCGCTTCGTACTCGCGAGCCAGGTCGAGGATCAGCGGCATCAGGGTTTCGGCGACATAGCGGCCACCGAACGCACCGAAGAGGCCGTTATCGTCCGGGCCGTTGCGCAGGTTGGAAGTGTGCGAAGTCTGGGTCATGGTGTGCTCCAGGTGAATTCGGGTCAAAAGACAATGACCACCACTCTACCCCTGACCTTCCAAGCTGAAAACCGATAAGATCGCCACAACCTGTCAGGAAAACTCACAAATACCATGAGCCAGGATCTGCCTCCCCTGAATGCCTTGCGCGCATTCGAAGCGACTGCCCGCTTGAACAGCGTCAGCCAAGCTGCTGAACAGCTGCACGTGACGCACGGTGCAGTCAGTCGGCAGTTGAAAGTGCTGGAAGAGCACCTCGGCGTGAGTCTTTTCGTCAAGGATGGACGCGGCTTGAAACTCACAGATGCCGGCCTGCGTCTGCGTGATGCCAGTGGCGAGGCGTTCGATCGCTTGCGCAGTGTGTGTGCGGAGCTGAGTCAGGACAGCGCCGACGCACCTTTTGTGCTGGGTTGTTCGGGGAGCTTGCTGGCGCGCTGGTTCATTCCACGTCTGGGACGATTGAACGCCGACTTGCCGGATCTGCGTCTGCATCTGTCGGCCGGTGAGGGCGATCTCGATCCGCGCCGCCCGGGGCTGGACGCGTTACTACTGTTCGCCGAGCCACCGTGGCCGGCGGACATGCAGGTCTATGAACTGGCCGCAGAGCGCATCGGGCCGGTGATGAGCCCGTTGTTTGCCGGCTATCAAGCCTTGCAAGCCGCGCCCGCCCAAGCGTTGCTCGATGAGCCCTTGCTGCATACCACTTCGCGCCCGCAAGCGTGGCCAAGCTGGGCGCAGCAGAACGACCTCGACGCCAGAGCGCTGAAGCTCGGGCAAGGTTTTGAGCATTTGTATTATCTGCTGGAGGCTGCGGTGGCGGGTCTGGGCGTGGCGATCGCACCGGAGCCGCTGGTCACAGAAGACTTGAAAGCCGGTCGCCTGGTTGCGCCTTGGGGCTTTTGCCAAACCCCGGCGCAACTGGCGTTGTGGCTACCCAAGCGCGCCGCTGACGGACGCGCCCGGCAACTGGCGCAGTGGTTGAAAAACGAACTGCGCCAGACCGATCACTCGCCGCGCTTGAACAGGAAATAAGCGGCGAGCAGGCCGATCGCACCGACCGCGACGCCGGCCGTGGTCCATGGATGCTCCTGGGCGTAGTCACGAGTGGCAATACCGGTTTCGCGGGTTTTCACTTTGACTTCTTCGTAAGCATCGCTGAGCAGATGGCGGGAGTGTTTCAGCGCGCTTTCAGCATTGCTTTTCAACGCCTTGAGGGTCTTGCGCGACTCGTCCGAAGCATCGTCTTTGAGGCTTTCCAACGATTTGAGCAGACTCTCGATCTCCGCTTCCATGCTTTGCAACGAGGCTTTGCGTAACGAGGTGTTGGCCATGGTGGCTCTCCTGCATTGGTGATGAGTGGCGTGTGTTGGTTGGGACTTCAGCGCATCGAGAAAGTGCAGAAATTCTGAACTTCGGCAGCGCAGCGCCGCCGAAATCAACAGAGCGAATCGCTGCTAGTCTCAATTCCACACGCCTTCCATCCCAAGGAGTTCGTTATGAGTGACCACCACACTTACAAGAAAGTCGAGCTGGTCGGTTCGTCCACCACCAGCATCGAAGACGCCATCAACAACGCGCTGGCCGAAGCCAACAAAACCTTGCGTAATCTGGAGTGGTTCGAAGTCACCGAAACCCGCGGCCACATCGAAAACGGCCAGGTCGCGCATTTTCAAGTAACGCTAAAAGTCGGCTTCAAGATTGCCAGTAGCTGAGTCTGGTCTAGTCTTCTGAACTTGCGCGCTGGCCGAGTGCCATAGGAATGGCAATGCGCTACAGGGTGGTCGCATCGAGCGAACGGCTCGGTGCCCGCCTCTTTAAATCCGACCAGGGAGTGCGACCGATGAAGAAGTTCATGTTGGCAATAGGTTTGTTGAGCCTTGCGGGTGGTGCGTTCGCAGCCGGCAAGCCATGTGAAGAGCTGAAAAGCGAAATCGCGGCGAAGCTCGACGCCAAGGGCGTTTCCGGGTATTCGCTGGAAGTTGTCGATAAGGGCGCCGATGGCGGCGAAGTCGTTGGCACCTGCGAAGGCGGGACCAAGGAAATCGTCTACAAGCGCGGTTGATCGCGCCTGAAATGCAAAAGCCGACGTGGATGCGTCGGCTTTTTTGTGTCCTCTTTTTTCGGTAGGAGTGAGCCTGCTCGCGATGGCGGTGTAACCATCAGCAATCCATTGACCATGCAAATGCTATCGCGAGCAGGCTCACTCCTACAGGGGGCGGCGTTATCCTTTCATGACCTGCGCCAGCAATTCGTAGGAATGCAGGCGATCGGCATGCTCATACAAGTCGCAGGTGAAGATCAGCTCATCCGCCTGGGTCTGTTCAACCAGCACCTGCAACTTCGCGCGGATTTTCTCCGGGCCGCCGACCATCGCCAGGCCAAGGAAATCACCCACCGCTTCGCGCTCGTGTGGCAGCCACAGGCCATCCATGCTTTTCACCGGCGGACGCTGCACCAGGCTTTGCCCACGCATCAGCGCGAGAATGCGCTGGTACACCGACGTCGCCAGATAATCCGCCTGCTCGTCGGTGTCCGCCGCAACCAGCGGCACGCCGAGCATCACGTACGGCTTGTCGAGCACCGCCGACGGCTTGAAGTGGTTGCGATAGACGCGGATTGCCTCATGCATGAAACGCGGCGCGAAATGCGAGGCAAAGGCATAAGGCAAGCCGCGCTCACCGGCCAGTTGCGCGCTGAACAGGCTGGAACCGAGCAGCCAGATCGGCACGTTTGTACCGGTGCCCGGCATCGCGATCACCCGTTGTTCCGGGGTACGCGGGCCGAGGTAGCGCACCAGTTCGGCGACGTCTTCGGGGAAGTCGTCGGCACTGCCGGAACGTTCACGGCGCAGCGCACGCGCGGTCATCTGATCGGAGCCGGGCGCGCGACCCAGGCCGAGATCGATACGCCCCGGGTACAGACTTTCCAGCGTGCCGAACTGCTCGGCAATCACCAGCGGCGCATGGTTGGGCAGCATCACACCGCCGGAACCGACACGAATGCTCGACGTACCGCCGGCCAGATAACCGAGCAGCACCGACGTCGCCGAACTGGCGATGCCATCCATATTGTGGTGTTCAGCCACCCAGAAGCGCGTGTAGTCGAGTTTTTCGACATGCTGCGCCAGGTCCAGCGAATTGCGCAGCGACTGCGCCGGGCTGCCGTTTTCGCGCACTGGCACCAGGTCGAGGGTGGAAAATTTTACGTCGGAAAGTTGTTTCATAAACCTGCATCTCCGGTGGGGAGGCAGGTTTTTCTTGCGAACGAAAACCTGCCAGATCCATAAGCGTGTTGTATGCAATGAGGGCATATACCCGAGTTTCAATAGAGGCGCAGAAATTTCCTACTAAAAAAGTCAACGATTCGGCCGGGCTGAACTTTGTGGCGCGGTCTATCCTCAGAAGCCTTGCTAGTGAAAACCACGACGGCGCGGCGTTCCGCGCCCTATATGAGGAGGCAGACATGGCTATCGTGAAAAAGGCATCGGCGCATTGGGAAGGTGATCTGAAAACCGGTCTGGGCTCGATTTCCACCGAGACGGGCGTGCTCAGAGAAGCACCTTACGGCTTCAAGGCGCGCTTCGAAGGCGGCAAGGGCACCAACCCGGAAGAACTGATCGGCGCCGCGCATGCCGGCTGCTTCTCCATGGCATTTTCGATGATTCTCGGCGATGCGGGGCTGAAGGCCGACAGCATTGATACCAACGCTGAAGTCACGCTGGATCAGGTAGACGGCGGGTTTGCGATCACTGCGGTGAAGCTGATTCTCAAAGCGAAAATTCCGGGCGCGACTCAGCAGCAGTTTGAAGAGCTGAGCAACAAGGCGAAGGAAGGATGCCCGGTGTCCAAGGTGCTGAATGCGAAGATTACGCTGGAGGCTTCGCTGGTCAGCTGATTTACGGCTGATTCAGCTTGGCAGTGACGACGCCTTCGCGAGCAGGCTCGCTCCCACAGGGGGAAGGTTCCTCTGTGGGAGCGAGCCTGCTCGCGAAGGCGATTTGAGAAACGGCGTAAAACTTGGATGTGTGAGCAAAGTCAGAACCCGCTCTGTAGAAATGTGGTCGAATAACTGACAGCAGCTTCAGCGCACGCCCGTGCGCGCTGCCTCAAGGAGCTTCATCGATGAAACGTATTGGCTTGGCGATCCTTTGCAGTGCACTGGCCACTTCCGCTATCGCAGCCCCAAAAGACTGCGAAGAGCTTAAAAAAGAAATCGAAATCAAGATTCAGGCGAAGGCCATTCCGTCGTACACCCTGGAAATCATCACCAGGAAAGAGGCCAAGGAACACGACTCGGCCATGATCGTCGGCAAATGCGACAACGGTAAGAAGAGAATCCTCTACCAGAAAAACGCTAACTGAACGCTCTCAAGGCACGCAGTTGACCTGCCGTTCGTTGGCGACAATCTGCCCTTGCTGATTGATCAAGCGTGCGCTCGGCGTGAAAGCCAGCGACCGCGCTTCGAGGCGGTAGCGTTGCCCGGCCTCAAAGTGCTCGTAGGGTACCGTCAGGTAACACAGGCGCTCCTGCGGGTCGGTATCCATGCCCTGCCCCCCGCCGAAAATCTCGAAATCGAAGCGAACGGTCAGTTCATGGCTACCCGGTGCGACCTGGAAAAAGCGCCCGTCCCGCAGCCGCTGATGATCCAGGCGCTCGGCCATCAGCACCTTGCCGCCCGGGGTCGGCATGGCAAAGTCGACCCAGGCTTTTTGTGGGTCGGCTGCCGGTAACGGGCTTTGGCAGCCGGCAAGGACACTGGCGGCCAGCAATGTGGTCAACGTGCGCATGGTCGAAGTCCTTTGAAAGAGGTCTCCAGCATAGCGCCGATCAGCTGCTCTGGCAGCCCGCCGGAGTGCCCTGCCCCACGACCTTGCGCTGTTCGTCATAGAGTTTGGCCCACGGCCGGAAGCCAATACTGCCGGCCTGCAGTTGATAGCGCTGGCCGGCATTGAAGTCCTTGAATTTGACGTTCAACCGGCAATCACGCCAGAGCGGTTCAGCGCCCGGGCCGATATTGGTCGCTTCGACCGGAAATTGATAACGCACCTTGAGTTCATGGCTGCCGGGCTGCACTTCGAAGTAGCGCTTGTCGACGGCCGCTTGGGTATCGACTTGCAGCGCTTGCAGGGCCGTATCCTGTTGGCGGGCGTCCAGATCGATCCAGGCTTGCGAGGGGTCAGGATCGGGCATTCCGAATCCGGCACAACCGGCCAGCGTCAGCAGGCCCCCTGTCAGCATCAACTTGCGCATAGCGGTGCTCCTGAAGGCGGGATAGTCTTGCGGGCAGACTCTCCGAGGGATTTCTTATTTTGATCAGGCCGTTTCCAAGCCTTGGGTTACTTGATCGCGTTTTTCCGATTTTGTTTCCGGGTGTGTTGCTTTTGTTGCTCAACGGTTGTGCCAGCGTCAGTTATTACGGCCAGTTGGCCAGTGGGCAGTTGCAACTGCTGCACGCGCGCGAACCGATACAAAAAGTAATCAACGATCCAAGCCGCGACGCGACCTTGCGCGCGCACTTGGCGCAATCGCAAAAGGCTCGCGCTTTTGCCAGCGAGTATCTGCACCTGCCTGACAACCAGAGCTACCGGCTATACGCCGACATTGGCCGGCCGTTCGTCGTGTGGAACGTCTTCGCCACCGAAGAGTTTTCCCTCAAGCCGCAAAATCATTGCTTCCCGATTGCCGGGTGCGTGGCCTACCGCGGCTATTACAGCCAGAGCGCAGCGCGAGGCGAGGCGGCGATTCAGCGTTTGAACGGTATGGACGTTTCGATTGGCGGCGTCGAGGCCTATTCGACACTCGGCTGGTTCAACGATCCGATTATCAACACGATGATGGGCTGGGGCGACGAGCGTCTGGCAACGCTGATCTTCCATGAGCTGGCGCATCAGCGCTTTTATGTAAAAGACGACACCGAGTTCAACGAGTCTTTCGCCACGTTCGTCGAGCAGGAAGGCACCCGGCAGTGGCGCGCGTTTCGCGGGCTGCCGGCGGATGACGCTTCGCGGCTCAAACAGCGCGACCAGTTCATCGAACTGATACTCGACACGCGTTCACGACTGGAAAAGCTCTATGCGCAGCCGCTGTCCGCGGAGCAGATGCGAGAGCGCAAAGCGGCAGAATTCGAGCGCTTGCGCCGGGAATATCGGGTTATGCGCGACGGTCAGTGGGCCGGGGACAAGCGCTATGACGCTTGGGTCAATGCGCCGCTGAACAACGCGCGACTGTTGCCGTTCGGGCTGTATGACCAGTGGGTGCCGGCGTTCGCGCAGCTATTCAGGCAAGTCGGCGGGGATTGGCTGAGGTTTTATGCCGAGGTTGAGAAGCTGGGCAGGCTGCCGATCGCTGAGCGCAAGGTGGCGCTCAAGGCATTGGTAGAGCCTCAGTCTCTGAGGGGCTGAACAGGCCCCTTCGCGAGCAGGCTCGCTCCCACATTGGTCTTGTATAGGACGCAAATCCCTGTGGGAGCGAGCCTGCTCGCGAAGGCTATTTCTTCAGCGCAGCAGAAATGCCAGATGCAACTCATCCAGCGTTGCAAAGTGATAAGCCGGTGCCTCGGCATTCAACTCCTCGAAACTGCCAAACCCATAGCCCACCGCCGCCGCATCCAGACCATTGCTGCGCGCGCCGATCAGGTCGTGCTTGCGGTCACCAATCATCAATGTCTGCGCCGGATCCAGCCCTTCCTCCTGCAGTAGATGCGCGATCAACTCAATCTTGTTGGTCCGCGTACCGTCCAGTTCGCTGCCGTAAATCACTTTGAAGTGCCGGGCAAAATCAAAATGCCGGGCGATTTCGCGGGCAAATACCCACGGCTTTGACGTCGCGATATACAACTGCCGCCCCTGCGCGCTCAGGGTCTCCAGCAACGGCGTCACGCCGTCAAACACCCGGTTCTCATACAGACCGGTGACCTTGAAACGCTCACGGTAGAAATTCACCGCCTCCCAGGCCTTGGCCTCGTCGAACGCATAGAACTGCATGAACGCCTGCAACAGCGGCGGGCCGATGAAGTGCTCCAGTTTGCTCAGATCCGGCTCGTCGATGCCGAGTTTGCCGAGGGCGAACTGGATGGAACGGGTGATGCCCTCACGCGGGTCGGTCAGGGTGCCGTCGAGGTCGAACAGTACGGTCTGGTAATGCATGAATAATCCTGGGCAGTCGCGATTTCGCTTCAGAGTGTGTCGTAGCCTTCGGCCAGATGCAGATCCTTGAGCTTCACATAATTGGCAGCGCTGTAGGTGAAGAAGGCGTTTTCCTTCTCAGTGAGCGGGCGCACCTGTTTCACCGGGCTGCCTACGTACAGAAAGCCGCTGTGCAGACGCTTGCCCGGCGGCACCAGGCTGCCGGCGCCAATGATCACGTCGTCCTCGACCACAGCGCCGTCCATGACAATGCTGCCCATGCCGATCAACACGCGACTGCCGACGGTGCAGCCGTGCAGCATGACTTTGTGGGCGATGGTCACGTCGTCGCCGATCAGCAACGGAAAGCCATCCGGGTTGAACGGGCCGGCGTGGGTGATGTGCAGCACACAGCCGTCCTGCACGCTGGTGCGCGCGCCGATGCGGATGCGGTGCATGTCGCCGCGGATCACGGTCAATGGCCAGACAGAGCTGTCTTCGCCGATTTCGACGTCGCCAATCACCACCGCCGAGCCGTCGACAAACGCGCCTTTGCTCAACTGCGGGGTGTGTTGCTGGTACTTGCGAAGGGCCACGATTAGTTCTCTCTCTGTCGCCGATAGCTGCGGTGAGTGTCGATTGTAATTAAGATGGGCGCATGTTTCTTCCAGCCAAGGTGCCAACCGTGAGCGTGAACAACCCTCTGCTGCAGTCCTACGACCTGCCACCGTTCTCCACGATCCGTGCCGAACACGTCCTGCCGGCCATCGAAAGCATTCTGGCCGATAACCGCGCGGCCATCGCCGAAATCCTCAAGACCCAAGTCCAGAACCCGACCTGGGCCGGCCTGGTGTTGGCGATGGACGAACTCAATGACCGTCTCGGCGCTGCCTGGAGCCCGGTCAGCCACCTCAACGCCGTGTGCAACAGCGCCGAACTGCGCGAAGCCTACGAGTCGTGCCTGCCAGCCTTGAGCGCCTACTCGACCGAAATGGGCCAGAACCGCGAACTGTTCCAGGCCTATGAAGCACTGGCCAACAGCCCGGAAGCCGCCGGTTTCGACGTTGCGCAAAAGACTATTCTCGAACAGGCGTTGCGTGACTTCCGTCTGTCGGGTATCGACCTGCCGGAAGCCGAGCAGAAGCGTTACGCCGAAGTGCAGAGCAAGCTGTCCGAGCTGGGCAGCCGTTTCTCCAATCAACTGCTCGACGCCACTCAGGCCTGGACCAAGCACGTCACCGACGAAGCCGCCCTCGCCGGCCTGACCGATTCGGCCAAGGCGCAAATGGCCGCCGCCGCGCAAGCCAAAGGTCTCGACGGCTGGCTGATCACCCTCGAATTCCCAAGCTATTACGCGGTGATGACCTACGCGCAGGATCGTGCGTTGCGTGAAGAAGTTTACGCGGCCTACTGCACCCGCGCCTCGGATCAAGGCCCGAACGCCGGCCAGAACGACAACGGCCCGGTAATGGAACAGATCCTCGACCTGCGTCAGGAACTGGCAAAACTGTTGGGCTTCGCCAGCTTCTCCGAGCTGAGCCTGGCCACCAAAATGGCCGAGTCCAGCGATCAAGTGCTGAGCTTCCTGCGTGATCTGGCCAAGCGCAGCAAACCGTTCGCCGAGCAGGATCTGCAACAGTTGCGCGCCTACGCGGCCGAGCAGGGCTGTGCCGATCTGCAAAGCTGGGACAGCGGTTTCTACGGCGAAAAGCTACGCGAGCAGCGTTACAGCGTCGCCCAGGAAACCCTGCGGGCGTACTTCCCGATCGACAAAGTGCTGAGCGGCCTGTTCACCATTGTTCAGCGTCTGTACGGCATCGAAATCGCCGAGCTGAAAGGCTTCGACACCTGGCACCCGGACGTGCGCCTGTTCGAAATCAAGGAAAACGGCGAGCACGTCGGGCGCTTCTTCTTCGACCTCTATGCCCGCGCCAACAAACGTGGCGGTGCGTGGATGGACGGTGCCCGCGACCGCCGCCGCACCATTGACGGCGTACTGCAAAGCCCGGTGGCCAACCTGGTGTGCAACTTCACCCCGGCCGACAGCGGCAAGCCGGCGCTGCTGACCCACGATGAAGTGACCACGCTGTTCCACGAGTTCGGCCATGGTCTGCACCACCTGCTGACCCGCATCGATCATGCTGGCGTGTCGGGCATCAACGGCGTGGCGTGGGACGCGGTCGAGCTGCCGAGTCAGTTCATGGAAAACTGGTGCTGGGAGCCGGAAGGCCTCGCGCTGATTTCCGGTCACTACGAAACCGGCGAGCCGCTGCCGCAGGATCTGCTGGAAAAAATGCTCGCGGCGAAAAACTTCCAGTCCGGCCTGATGATGGTCCGTCAGCTGGAGTTCTCGCTGTTCGACTTCGAACTGCACGCCACCCACGGTGACGGCCGCAGCGTAGCGCAAGTACTCGAAGGCGTACGCGACGAGGTGTCGGTGATGCGCCCACCGGCGTACAACCGCTTCCCCAACAGCTTCGCGCACATCTTCGCCGGCGGCTACGCGGCGGGTTACTACAGCTACAAGTGGGCTGAAGTGCTTTCGGCGGATGCGTTCTCCAAATTCGAAGAAGACGGCGTGCTCAATGCTGACACCGGTCGTGCGTTCCGCGAGGCGATTCTGGCCCGTGGCGGTTCGCAGGCACCGATGGTGCTGTTCGTCGACTTCCGTGGCCGTGAGCCGTCGATTGACGCACTGTTGCGCCACAGCGGCCTGAGTGAGGACGCGGCAGCATGAGTGACGGGCCCGTGATCACCAAAAAACGCTTTATCGCCGGGGCGGTCTGCCCGGCGTGCAGCGAGCCGGACAAACTGATGATGTGGAACGAGGACGGCGTGCCACATCGCGAGTGTGTGGCCTGCGGCTACTCGGATACGCTCAATGAACAAGGCCTGTCGGTGCCCAAGGAATTGGGCACGCGGGTCAACACCAGCGCGCTCAAGCCACCGGCGGACAAGAAGGTCCAGGCGGTGCAGTTCTTCCCCAATCCGAAACTGAAGAAAAAAACCGACGAGTAAAATTGCGGGTACGAGGTGGTATCCCGTTACCACCTGATCTTCGCGCCTTGACCGTAGGCTGAGTTTTTCAGCCTACGGTCAAGGAAGACGCGATGCCCCCTGCCAACCCCCTGCTGCACCGCTGGCAATTGCCGGCCTGGTCCGAAATACAAGCCGAGCACCTGGCGCCCGCCTTCGATGCCATCGTCGCTGATAACCAGCGGATCATCGCCGAAGTGATTGCTACGCAGACCGTTCACCCGAACTGGGATGATCTGGTGATCGCCGTCGACGAAGCCGACGCACGGATCGCCGAAGCCATCGCCATCGTCGAAGTGCTCGACACAGTCAAAGGCAATGATGCCGACTGGCTGGCGCCAAGCGCGCAATGCAGTCTGACCGCGAAGCGCTATCGCTCGCAGAAATTTGCCAACCTGGCGCTTTACCGCACCTATCAAGGTCTGGAGCGGAGCCCGATCGCCGCCAGCTTCGATGCGTTTCGCAAGGCATCGTTGGCCAAGACCCTGCTCGGCTTCCGCCTGACAGGCATCGAATTGCCCGCCGAACAACGACAGCGACTGGCTGCACTAAGCGGCGACATCGACCTTCAGCAGCAGATATTCCTGATCAATCTGCAGCGCAGCAACGCGGCCTGGACCCGACAGATCGACGACATTGCTACGCTGGATGGCTTGTCTGCCGACTTCAAGGATCGCTTGGCGCTCAACGCGCGTCAGGCGGGGAAAACCGGCTGGTTGCTGACGCTCGATCGCAACACCTACGAATACCTGATGAAAAACGCCAGCGACCGCCGTTTGCGTGAAGCGTACTTTGTCGCGTTCAACACCCGGGCCTCGGATCAGGGGCCGCATTCCGAGCGGTTCGACAACGGCCCGGTCTTGCAGAAATTGCTCGCGTTGCGCCATGAAGAAGCTCGATTGCTCGGCTTTGAAAGCTTCGCCCATCTGCGCCTCTCGCAGCAGATGGCGACCTCGCCGGCCCAGGTCGAGGCGTTTCTAAAGCAGCAGATCGCGCACAATCGCGCGGCGCTGGAACGGGACACGCAGGACTTGCAGGTGTTTGCCGCAACCCAGGGAATCGAAGAACTCCAGGCCTGGGATTTCGACTACTTCGCTGAACAGTGGCGCCAGCAACATTCGGCCAGCGCACTCAAAGGCCTTCGCCAGTACTTTGAACTGGACGAAACGCTGCGCCGTTTCTGCCAGTTCATCGAACATCTGTTCGGCGTCAAACTGACCGAGCGCAAGGACCTCAGCCATTGGCACGAGGCGGTGCGGCTGTTGGAGGTCAGCGAATACGATCAAGTCATCGGCTTTATCTACTTCGATCCATTTCATCGCCCGGACGCACCCGACTATGCCTTGACCCACACCGTGCGCGACCACCGTATCAATGCCGAAGGTCGGCCGGCCCTGCCGATTACGATCCTTCACTGCAACTTCCCGCCGATCGGCGGCGACCATCCCGGCTTGCTGTCGCACAAGGATTTGCGCGTGCTGTTTCACGAGTTCGGGCATTGTCTGCAGCAAGTGCTGACCCGCTCGCCTCACCATAACCTTTCGGGAATCTCGCAAATGAGCCGTGACTCGGGTGAATTCGCCGGGCAGCTGTTCGAGCAGTTGAGCCTGTCGGAGGAACTGCTTCAGTGGCTGTCCGCGCATTACCGCAACCGTGTACCGTTGAGCAGTGCGCGGGTCACTTCGGCGTTGACCGCCATCGCTGCGCACACCAGCCGTGACACCGCGACGCTGTTGCTTGAGTCATTGCTCGATCTCGAATTGCACCGCAGCGAGGCCAATGGGCACAACGTGCAACAGTGCTTCGACGCGGTGCTACAGCAGATACCGCAACTGAACCTGCCGACCTATTGCCGGTTTGCCAACAGTTTCGATTACGTGGTGACCGGTTACGAAGCCTCGGTGTACGCCTACAAATGGTCAGGTGTGCTGGCCTCCGAAGCGTTCAAGCGCGTCGAACGCGAAGGCGTGTTCAACACACAGACCGGTCGGGCTCTGCGCGAGGCATTCTTCTCTGGTGATTCGGTTTCGCTGCCGAACGCAATGGAGAAGTTCCTCGGCCATCCAATACCTGCCGAACTTTTTCCAGCACCGCGGGATTAAACCGCGGGCTACTCGACGTGGGCAGACTTGAACCAGCTCTTCATCGAACAGGTGGCAAAGGCACTGGTGCTGCAATCGCCGTTGGCCAGAGCCGTGCGCAACTTGTCGACATCTGCCTGCATCATGTAGCGAATGCCGTCCTTGAAGTGGGTGCTGTCGCCGAAACCGCCCTGGGTCATTTCGCTCAGGGCGTCCTCTTTGCTCCAGCCCTGCACGACCACCCGATACATCGCCGCCATCAGGCCGGTGCGGTCGGAACCGTGTTTGCAATGCATCAGCACCGGGCCATTGGCTTCAGCTGCCTCGATCGCACGCAAAGACTTGAGTACGTCGCTGTCGTCGACGTGATTGGTGCGATAAGGCAGTTGCACCTGCGCGATGCCTGGATCCGCTAGCCAGCTGCGGTCATCGTCGGGGAGAAAATTGATCACCGTGACGATCTTGAGATTTTTCAGAAGCGGCAGCGCACCACCGTCGGGCAAGGCGCTGCGATACAAGGTCGGCGACATCTGGAACAAGTTGTACTGCACCTCCACCGGCTGCGCCCACTCAGCGGGGCGAGGCATCGACTCCGCCTGCGCGAACGTCAGATGCAACAGGGCGACAAGCACCGAGCAAAGAACAGGAAAAACACGTACTCGAGACATGCTGGACTTGACCGTTTCGGAGGTTTCAGAGAGAGACGGCGCAGCTTCGCGGTTGACCGGTCAAAGCCCTGTGAGTCGCTTGTTAAAGAATTGTGAACAGCGCTTGATGACAAAAAATTCACCGAAGGCGCGGCTTTTTTCCATCGAGCCAGTTCATGCTGATGCTTAGCCTGCTACCATTTGTCACACGATGTTGCAGGCACCCTGCCTTTTCAGGCCAGAGCGCTGTCGTTGCGACGCATAATCCCAAGCCTTTCGCAGAATCGGCTCAATGCTAATGCCTGATGAGGTGCACCCCATGTCTGATGAAGATCGAGACAACCCGCGGCGTGAGTTTTTGCGCAAATCCCTGACCCTGATTCCAGTGGTCACCCTGGCCGGCACTGGTCTGGGCAGCAGCGTGCTGCACGCCGCGCCTGAAACCGCGCCCGCCAAACCTGCCCCCCAGCCAGTTCGTGCCGAGGCTGGCGAATACCAGCCCAGCTATTTCACCGCTGAGGAATGGGCGTTCATCAATGCCGCCGTCGCGCAATTGATCCCCAACGATGCCCAAGGTCCGGGTGCGCTCGAAGCCGGCGTGCCGGAATACATCGACCGTCAGATGAACACGCCGTACGCCGCCGGTGCCCTGTGGTACATGCAAGGCCCGTTCAATGCCGACGCCGCGCCGGAGATGGGCTGGCAGAGCAAACTGGTGCCCAAGGACATCTATCGTCTGGGCATCGCCGCCACGGATCAGTGGGCAAAATCGCTCAACGGCAAAACATTTGCCGAGCAAGACAGCGCTACCCGAGACGATTTGCTCAAGCAACTTGAAGCCGGCAAACCGCAATTCGACGCGGTGCCGGCGAAGATTTTCTTCAATCTGCTGCTGCAAAACACCAAGGAAGGCTTCTTCTGCGACCCGATCCACGGCGGCAATAAAGGCATGGTCGGCTGGACCATGATCGGTTTCCCCGGCGCTCGCGCCGATTTCATGGATTGGGTGGAGCGCAACGAGCAGTACCCCTTCCCGGCAGTGTCGATCCGCGGCGAGAGGGCATAAGCATGGCAACGGTAATGAAAAAGGTCGACGCCGTGATCGTCGGTTTCGGCTGGACCGGCGCGATCATGGCCAAGGAACTGACCGAAGCGGGTCTCAACGTGCTGGCGCTGGAGCGCGGGCCGATGCAGGACACTTACCCCGACGGCAACTATCCACAGGTGATCGACGAACTCACCTACAGCGTGCGCAAAAAACTCTTTCAGGACATCTCCAAAGAGACCGTGACCATTCGGCATAGCGTCAACGACATCGCCCTGCCGAACCGCCAGTTGGGCGCGTTCCTGCCGGGCAACGGCGTCGGCGGCGCCGGCCTGCACTGGTCGGGCGTGCACTTTCGCGTCGACCCGATCGAGCTGCGCATGCGCAGCCACTACGAAGAGCGCTACGGCAAAAGCTTCATTCCCAAGGACATGACCATCCAGGACTTTGGCGTCAGTTATGAAGAGCTGGAGCCGTTCTTCGACTTCGCCGAAAAAGTCTTCGGCACTTCCGGACAAGCCTGGACCGTGAAGGGCCAACTGGTCGGTCAGGGCAAGGGTGGCAACCCCTACGCGCCGGACCGCTCAAACCCGTTCCCGCTCGAAGCGCAAAAGAACACGGTGTCTGCGCAGTTGTTTGGCAAAGCGGCTACAGAGGTCGGTTATAAACCCTACAACCTGCCGTCGGCCAATACCTCGGGGCCGTACACCAACCCCTACGGCGCACAGATGGGCCCGTGCAACTTCTGCGGTTTCTGCAGCGGTTATGTCTGCTACATGTATTCCAAGGCATCGCCGAACGTGAACATTCTGCCGGCGCTCAAGCCGCTGGCGAATTTCGAACTGCGGCCGAACTCGCATGTGCTGCGGGTCAACCTCGACAGCAGCAAGAGCAAAGCCACCGGCGTGACTTATATCGATGGCCAGGGCCGCGAGATCGAACAGCCGGCTGATCTGGTGATTCTCGGCGCGTTCCAGTTGCATAACGTGCGTCTGATGCTGCTCTCAGGCATTGGCAAACCGTACGATCCAATCAGTGGTGAAGGCGTGGTCGGGCGTAACTTCGCCTACCAGAACATGGCGACCATCAAGGCGTTCTTCGACAAGGACACCCACACCAACAACTTCATCGGCGCCGGCGGCAACGGCGTGGCGCTGGATGACTTCAACGCTGACAACTTCGACCACGGCCCGCACGGCTTCGTCGGCGGCTCGCCAATGTGGGTCAACCAGGCCGGCAGCCGCCCGATTGCCGGCACCTCGAACCCGCCCGGCACACCGGCGTGGGGCAGCGCGTGGAAACGCGCGACCGCCGATTACTACACCCATCAGGTGTCGATGGACGCCCACGGTGCGCATCAGTCCTACCGCGGCAACTACCTTGATCTCGACCCGGTGTATCGCGATGCCTACGGCCTGCCGCTGCTGCGGATGACCTTCGACTGGCAGGAAAACGACATCAAGATGAACCGCTTCATGGTCGAAAAAATGGGCAAGGTCGCGCAAGCCATGGGGCCCAAGGCGATTGCAGTGATCGGCAAACAGGTCGGCGACCACTTCAACACGGCGTCCTATCAGACCACCCACCTCAACGGTGGCGCGATCATGGGCACCGATCCGAAGACCAGTGCGTTGAACCGCTACCTGCAGAGCTGGGACGTGCACAACGTCTTCGTCCCCGGCGCCTCGGCGTTCCCGCAAGGCCTGGGCTACAACCCGACCGGGCTGGTCGCTGCACTGACCTACTGGTCGGCAAAAGCGATCCGTGAGCAGTACCTGAAAAACCCCGGCCCGCTGGTTCAGGCATAAGGAGCGATGACCATGAAAAATCTCGTTATCGCCACCCTGGCGCTGCTCGGCAGTGCGTCCCTGCAGGCAGCGGAAGTTGATCAGAATCTGATCAGACAAGGCGAATACCTTGCCCGCGCCGGTGACTGTGTGGCTTGCCACACTGCGAAAAACGGCAAGCCGTTCGCCGGCGGCCTGCCGATGGAAACCCCGATCGGCACGATCTACTCGACCAACATCACTCCGGACAAATCCGGTATCGGTAATTACAGCTTCGAGGACTTTGACCAGGCCGTGCGCCATGGCGTGGCCAAAAACGGCAGCACGTTGTACCCGGCAATGCCGTATCCCTCCTACGCCCGGGTCAACCAGGCCGACATGCAAGCGCTGTACGCGTATTTCATGCACGGCGTGGCACCGGTCGCGCAGGACAACCAGGCCAGCGACATCCCGTGGCCGCTGAGCATGCGCTGGCCGTTGATGGGCTGGCGCTGGCTGTTTGCGCCGAAGGTCGAGGATTACAAGGCCACGTCGGACGATCCGGTGATTGATCGCGGTGCGTATCTGGTCGAAGGCCTCGGGCATTGCGGCGCCTGCCACACGCCGCGCGCCCTGACCATGCAGGAAAAATCCCTCAGCGCATCGGATGGCAAAACCTTCCTCGCCGGCAGTGCGCCGCTGGAAGGCTGGATCGCCAAGAGCCTGCGCGGCGACCACAAGGACGGCCTCGGCAGCTGGAGCGAGGAGCAACTGGTGCAATTCCTCAAAACCGGGCGCAGTGATCGCAGCGCGGTGTTCGGCGGCATGAGCGACGTGGTCACGCACAGCATGCAATACATGACTGATGCCGACCTGACGGCCATCGCCCGCTATCTGAAGTCGCTGCCGGCCAGCGATCCTGCGGATCAGCCGCATCAGTACGATGAGAAAGCCGCCAAAGCGCTGTGGAACGGTGACGACAGTCAGCGTGGCGCTTCGGTGTACATCGACAACTGCGCGGCATGCCACCGCACCGACGGGCACGGCTACACCCGCGTGTTCCCGGCGATGGCGGGCAATCCGGTGTTGCAGACCGATGATCCGACCTCGTTGATTCACATTGTGCTCAAGGGCGGCACGCTGCCGGCCACGCACACCGCGCCATCGACCTTCACCATGCCCGGCTTCGCCTGGCGCCTGTCGGATCAGGAAGTCGCGGATGTGGTGAGTTTCATTCGTGGCAGTTGGGGCAACAAAGGGGCGCCGGTAAAGGCTGAAGATGTCGCCGAGCTACGCACGGAGGATATGCGCAACACTTCCGGTGACGACCTCGGCCAAGTCACTACGCATAACTGAGACAAATGGGTCGACCTACCGCTGACACGACATGACATTGCATGCTGTGTCAGCGGTATTCAGCGTAACGGCTTAAAGCCCTTGAACTGCGCGAATGCGTCAGCCAATTGCAAGTACAATTTTTTGTCACGGTTATTGATTTCGCCGTCGCCGTCGCTATCGATCACCTCTTCCGAAAGCAGATCATAACGATCATTCGCCTGCGATGAAGTGGCAAACAGCGCATAGTCGTAGTCCGTCATTTCGGTTGTGTTTTCGTCGTAATGATAAAAAACAACCTCGGGACTACCGTCGCGATCCGTGTCCGCAATTTCAAGCAAAATTCTGATTGCCATAGTTTTTAATCCTTTTCCGTTGGCATGCCGTGATTAGTCATCAGGCTCTAACGTAGGATGACGCTTCAATCCGCGTCTACTGTCATAGCTGACAGGGTGTATAAGCAAACAGTGAGAAAATCCTGTGTCGATCAGAGAACGCCTTGCAGGTTCTTCCCGGTTTCAGCGTGAGAATTTTCCAGGCGCTGCCAATATGACCAACAACTGAGCAATCGCCCAACGGCACTAGCCAGAAAAGCCAGGCCCAGATACTGTACATACACACAGTACCGGGGCGTCTTTATGTCTAGTCCATCGCCACTCCGCGGCCGCGGCACCGCCACCAACCCGCACAACCGCTTCGCGCCTAACCGTTCGGTGGCCGACGACGATGGCTGGTATCAGGAAGTGCCTGAAACGCAGAACACCGAGGTGCTGATCGAAACCGCAAAAACCATCATCACCCGCAACGCTTCTCCAGACCTGCCCTTCGACCGTTCGATCAATCCCTATCGCGGCTGCGAGCACGGCTGCATTTATTGCTACGCGCGGCCCAGCCATGCCTATTGGGACATGTCGCCGGGGCTGGATTTCGAAACCCGGCTGATTGCCAAGACCAACGCTGCGCAAGTGCTGGAAGAGCAGCTGAGCAAGAAAGGCTATCAATGCGCGCCGATCAATCTGGGCTCCAACACCGATCCGTATCAGCCGATCGAACGCGAATACAAAATCACCCGCCAGACCCTCGAAGTGCTGCTGCGTTATCGGCATCCAGTGACGATCGTCACCAAAGGTTCGCTGATTCTGCGCGATCTGGATTTGCTGACCGAACTGGCGCAGCAACGGCTGGTGAAGGTGATGATCAGCCTGACCACCCTCGATGACGAACTCAAACGCATCCTTGAACCGCGTGCCGCCGCGCCGAAGGCACGCTTGCGCGCGATCCGGGTGATGCGCGAAGCCGGGATTCCCGTCGGCGTGCTGTGTTCGCCGATGATTCCGATGATCAATGACAGCGAAATCGAAAACCTGCTCAGCGACGCCCACGCCGCCGGTGCGCAAAGCGCGGCGTACATGATGCTGCGCCTGCCACTGGAGGTGGCGCCACTGTTCGAGGAATGGCTGGCCGCACATTATCCGCAACGTGCCGCCCATGTCCTCAGCCTGATCCGCCAGAGCCGCGGCGGCGAGCTCTACGACAGCCGTTTCGGTGCGCGCATGCGTGGCGAAGGGATTTTCGCCGACCTGCTCGCGCAGCGTTTTGCCAAGGCGATCAAGCGCCTTGGCCTGCATCATCGTGAGGGTTACGACCTCGACTGCACAGCCTTCTGTCCGCCGGGTCGCCAGATGTCGCTGATTTAGCGACAATTGACCCAGGGTTGTGGGTTGGAATCCTTCTGCCGGGAATGCTCGGTCACGTTTTTTGTGACCTGGAACACACGTTCTAGAGCGTTTGATTCAGTTTGAGTTAAGTTTCGGCAGCTACCTTGTTCATCGAGTGACTGACGGGTCGGGATGACCCGGATGGTTTAAACAGCCACTGGCTTCATACCGGAATACCGGGGCAAGACTCCCTGAATCCGCCAAAGAGGATGAATCATGAGTGACAAGGATAAACAGTCGTTGGCTGCCTCGGCGCAAAGCCCTGAAGCGGAATCCGCCGATGCAGCACTGCGACAGATCGTTGATGGCTTTTTACGCTTTCATCATGAGGTTTTTCCCCAGCAGGAAGAACTGTTCAAGAAACTCGCGACGGCCCAGGCGCCCAAAGCGATGTTCATCACCTGCGCTGACTCGCGCATCGTTCCCGAGCTGATCACCCAGAGTTCGCCCGGCGATCTGTTCGTGACCCGTAACGTCGGCAACGTCGTGCCACCCTACGGGCAAATGAACGGCGGCGTTTCCACCGCGATCGAATATGCGGTGCTGGCGCTTGGCGTGCAGCACATCATCATTTGCGGTCACTCCGATTGCGGCGCCATGCGTGCGGTACTCAACCCGGACAGCCTGGAAAAAATGCCCACGGTTAAAGCCTGGCTGCGCCACGCTGAAGTGGCGAAAACCATGGTGCATGACAACTGCAACTGCACCGACGAAAAAGAAAGCATGCCGATCCTCACCGAGGAAAACGTCATCGCCCAGCTGCAGCACTTGCGTACCCATCCTTCGGTAGCCTCACGCATGGCGAACGGTCATCTGTTCATCCACGGCTGGGTCTACAACATCGAAACCAGCGAAATCAAAGCTTACGACGCAGATCAGGGTCGTTTCCTGCCGCTCGATGGCAGCCATCCGATACCGGTCGCGACGCCCAAAGCGCGCTTCTAACTCTTCCTAAACATCTGTGTGGTTTGACGCCGGCCGCTGATTCAGCGGCCCGGCCTCGCCACGCCTGAAGAAAACTTCGGGAGAATCGCCATGCGTGCGGCTCAATTGAAAGCGGTGTTGCCCCGGGAGCTGCTCGCTTCCGTGGTTGTGTTTCTGGTCGCCCTGCCGCTGTGCATGGGCATTGCGATCGCCTCAGGGTTGCCGCCGGCCAAAGGTCTGATCACCGGGATCATCGGTGGCCTGGTGGTCGGTTGGCTGGCGGGTTCGCCTCTGCAGGTCAGCGGGCCGGCGGCGGGGCTGGCGGTGTTGGTGTTCGAACTGGTGCGCCAGCACGGCATCGAGATGCTCGGGCCGATTCTGTTGCTGGCCGGTTTTCTGCAACTGGTCGCCGGGCGCCTGAAGCTCGGTTGCTGGTTTCGGGTCACGGCGCCAGCGGTGGTCTACGGCATGCTGGCGGGAATTGGCGTGCTGATTGTGCTGTCGCAGGTGCATGTGATGCTCGACGCCAAGCCGCAACCGTCAGGGCTGGACAACCTCACGGCATTCCCGGCCGCCGTGGCGCAAGCCTTGCCATCGTTTGGCTGGCAGGCCGGTTTGCTCGGGCTGGCGACGATCGCGGTGATGTGGCTGTGGGAAAAATTCCGCCCGCATTCGCTACGTTTTGTTCCCGGCGCGCTGCTGGGTGTTGGTCTGGCGACCGCCGCCAGTCTGCTGCTGGCCTTGCAGGTCAAGCGTGTGGAAGTGCCGGCGAATCTGGCCGAAGCCATCGACTGGCTCAAGCCTGCCGACCTGATGAGTCTGGCCGATCCGACGCTGCTGATTGCCGCGTTCGCCGTAGCGTTCATCGCCAGCGCCGAGACCCTGTTGTCCGCCGCTGCGGTGGATCGCATGCACAGCGGCGTGCGTTCGGACTTCGACCGCGAATTGTCGGCGCAAGGTGTCGGCAACATGCTCTGCGGCCTGGTCGGCGCGCTGCCGATGACCGGTGTGATCGTGCGCAGTTCGGCCAACGTACAGGCCGGTGCGACCACACGTTACTCGACGATCTTCCATGGTCTGTGGCTGCTGGCGTTCGTGCTGTTGCTGTCCAGCGTGCTGCAAAGCATTCCGGTGGCGAGCCTGGCCGGTGTGCTGGTGTATACCGGTTTCAAACTGGTCGACCTCAAGGCGTTTCGCCGCTTGGGTCGCTACGGGCGGATGCCGATGTTCACCTACGCCGCGACGGCGCTGGCGATCATCTTCACCGACTTGTTGACTGGCGTGCTGATCGGCTTCGGTCTGACCTTGCTGAAACTGGCGTTCAAGGCCTCGCGCCTGAAAATCAGCCTGATCGATCTGCCGCAGGACGGCGAAATGGAGTTGCGCCTGATCGGTGCGGCGACCTTCCTCAAGGTGCCGGCGCTGACCCAGGTGCTGAACACTATTCCCAACGGCACGACCGTGCATGTGCCGCTGAACAACCTGAGTTACATCGACCACTCGTGTCTGGAACTGCTTGAGGAATGGGGCCGGGCAAATGCGGCGAAGGGATCGAAGCTGTTGATCGAGTCGCGTGGGTTGAAGCGCAGGCTTGAGGGCAGAGTTCGGACCAATACCGGGATTGGTGCAGCCGGTTAAATCTCCCGGTCCAGAAACAAACCCTGTGGGAGCTGGCTTGCCAGCTCCCACAGGTATTTGGGTCTAACTCTGAATTACGCAGCAGGCTGATCCAGCTCCAGCCCAACACCCAACCGTCGGCTCATGCACGGCCAGCGTTTCCACGCAGCGCCGGTGTCCGGGCTGCTGAGTTTGTCGCGGTAGGCTTCTACCGACTCCAGCGCAAAACTCTCGTCGTTGAGCATTTCATCAATCGCGTGGTGCACCGCTTCGTCCAGTTGGTTGGCAAATGCCTCACCGATCAATTGGTGAGCAATCAGATTGGCGACCGTCATGTCCAGGGGGATCAGTGGCTGGCCGAAATGCTTGATGTACAGGTCGTTGACCTCTTCGACAAAACGGTGCGCCAGATAGGCTTCGTCGAGCAGGCTGTCCAGGCCGACATGCCCGGCCATGATGGCCGGCGGCTGGAGGAAATACTGCTCGGCGATTTTCAGCACCGGTTTGATCTGCGATTCGATTCCCGCTTCCCTGGCGACTTCATTGGCGGCATCCAGCAGATCGGGTACTTCATCGATGTAGGCGGCAACAAAACGTGTCAGCACGCCGTTGGCGTCGGCTTCCGGCAACTGGATCGCCGGGTGCAGGTGAGGCAGCTTGCTTTCCAGCTGACGGGTCAGCAGGCCGGTGTCTTTTTCGTGTTGTTGGGCTTTTTGGATCTGCTCGCGCAATGCGGCGGTGTTCATGAAAACTCCAGGAAACAAGGCAATGAAATAGGGAAGACATAACTTAGCTGGCTTACGAAAAACGCTAAGACGCATTTGTCATAATTATTTCATCCTTGATGCAGCTGCGTTATATCCATTCGCCACCACTCGTCTGCATCCTTCTCCATTCGTGCCCTCGAACGCAAGTCCGGTCTGTTTCAGATCATTTACGTGCTCGGGTTGCAATTTCCCGACGCTGTCTATACTCGCCAATGAATGGAGTTAGCTGATGACGCCCGACTGCACCCGCAGCAAGGCCCGGCGATTCAAGTTCGTAGTCTGATGCAGCCGCTCCCTTGCCGCAGGCGAAAGCCGGCGGGATAACAAGAACGATAAGGGGAACCCGCAATGATGCGACATCCACATGTCTGGATGGGCCTCCTGTTGTGGTCGATATTCAGCCAGGCCAACGCGGCCTGGACGGTGAATATGGCGCCTGGAGCGACTGAAATCAGTCACGCAGTATTCGACCTGCACATGACCATTTTCTGGATCTGTGTGGTGATCGGGATCATCGTCTTCGGCGCCATGTTCTGGTCGATGATGGTGCACCGCCGCTCCACCGGCCAGGTCGCGGCAAAATTCCACGAAAGCACCGGCGTCGAAATCATGTGGACCGTCGTGCCGCTGCTGATTCTGGTGGCCATGGCCGTCCCCGCCACCGCCACGCTGATCAAGATGTACGACACCAGTGAGCCGGATATCGATATCCAGGTCACCGGTTATCAGTGGAAGTGGCACTACAAATATCTGGGCCAGGACGTCGAATTCTTCAGCAACCTGGCCACCCCCGCCGAGCAGATCCACAACAAGCAAACCAAGGGCGAGCACTATTTGCTCGAAGTCGACAAACCGCTGGTGCTGCCAATCGGCGCCAAGGTGCGCTTCCTCGTCACCTCTGCCGACGTTATTCACTCGTGGTGGGTGCCGGCGTTTGCGGTCAAGCGCGATGCGATCCCCGGTTTCGTCAACGAAGCCTGGACCCGTATCGACAAGCCCGGCCTGTACCGTGGCCAGTGCGCCGAACTGTGCGGCAAGGATCACGGTTTCATGCCGATCGTGGTCGAGGTCAAGGAGCAGGCCGACTACGAAAAATGGCTCGCCGAGCGCAAGGCCGAAGCCGCGCAGCTCAAGGAGCTGACCAGCAAGGAATGGACCCTCGACGAGCTCAAGGAGCGCGGCGACAAGGTCTACCACACCACTTGCGTGGCTTGTCACCAGGCCGAAGGCCAGGGCCTGCCACCGATGTTCCCGGCGCTCAAGGGCTCGAAAATCGCCACCGGGCCGATCAAGGATCACCTGAGCATTGTTTTCCACGGCAAACCCGGCACCGCCATGGCGGCGTTCGGCAAGCAACTGTCGGAAGTCGATATCGCTGCGGTCGTGACCTATGAACGTAACGCCTGGGGCAACAACAAGGGCGACATGGTCACGCCCAAGGAAGTGCTGGAGCTGAAACAGGCGGAAAGCCAATGAGCCGGTCAATTGCGTATTCAGTGAACCGCTCGGGGCCGCGTGCCCCGGCAAACCCCGTCCACTCGCTTGAAGGAGACCGGCCATGAGCGCTGTCATCGATGACCACGGTCACGCCGACCACGCCCACGGCCCCGCCAAAGGCCTGATGCGCTGGGTGCTGACCACCAACCACAAGGACATCGGCACGTTGTACCTGTGGTTCGCGTTCTGCATGTTCCTGCTCGGCGGCTCGTTCGCCATGGTGATCCGCGCCGAGCTGTTCCAGCCCGGTTTGCAGATCGTTCAGCCGGAATTCTTTAACCAGATGACCACCATGCACGGACTGGTGATGGTTTTCGGCGCGGTGATGCCGGCGTTCGTCGGCCTCGCCAACTGGATGATTCCGCTGATGGTCGGGGCGCCGGACATGGCCCTGCCACGGATGAACAACTTCAGCTTCTGGCTGCTGCCGGCAGCGTTTCTGCTGCTGGTCTCGACATTGTTCACACCGGGCGGCGGGCCGAATTTCGGCTGGACCTTCTATGCGCCGCTGTCGACGACCTATGCACCGGAAAGCGTGACGTTCTTCATCTTTGCCATTCACCTGATGGGCATCAGCTCGATCATGGGCGCGATCAACGTGGTCGCAACCATCCTCAACCTGCGCGCCCCCGGCATGACCCTGATGAAAATGCCGCTGTTCGTCTGGACCTGGCTGATCACCGCGTTTCTGCTGATCGCGGTGATGCCGGTGCTGGCCGGGTGCGTGACGATGATGCTGATGGACATTCACTTCGGCACCAGTTTCTTCAGCGCTGCCGGTGGCGGTGACCCGGTGCTGTTCCAGCATGTGTTCTGGTTCTTCGGCCACCCCGAGGTGTACATCATGATCCTGCCGGCGTTCGGCGCGGTCAGCCAGATCATCCCGACGTTCGCGCGCAAGCCGCTGTTCGGCTACACCTCGATGGTTTACGCCACGGCGAGCATCGCCTTCCTGTCGTTCATCGTCTGGGCACACCACATGTTTGTGGTCGGCATTCCGCTGGTGGGCGAGTTGTTCTTCATGTACGCGACCATGCTGATCGCCGTGCCGACCGGCGTGAAGGTGTTCAACTGGGCCAGCACCATGTGGCAGGGCTCGATGACCTTCGAGACGCCGATGCTGTTCGCGGTGGCGTTCGTGATCCTGTTCTCCATCGGTGGCTTCTCCGGGCTGATGCTGGCGATTGCCCCAGCGGACTTCCAGTACCAGGACACCTACTTCGTGGTCGCGCACTTCCACTATGTGCTGGTGCCGGGAGCGATCTTCGGCATCTTCGCCTCGGCCTATTACTGGCTGCCGAAATGGACCGGACACATGTACGACGAAACCCTCGGCAAGCTGCATTTCTGGCTGTCGTTCGTCGGCATGAACCTTACTTTCTTCCCGATGCACTTCGTCGGGCTGGCGGGGATGCCACGACGGATCCCGGACTACAACCTGCAGTTCGCCGACTTCAACATGGTCTCGTCGATTGGTGCGTTCATGTTCGGCGCCACGCAGATCTTCTTCCTGTTCATCGTCATCAAGACCATTCGTGGCGGCGAACCGGCACCGGCCAAACCATGGGATGGCGCCGAAGGGCTTGAGTGGAGCGTGCCGTCGCCGGCGCCGTATCACACCTTCACTACGCCGCCGGAAGTGAAATGAACACCTTCAGCCTTGTGAAAATCTCTGTGGGAGCTGGCTTGCCAGCGATGGCTGCCTGCCTGACACACCGCGGGGGTGCTATCGCTGGCAAGCCAGCTCCCACAGGGTTCTCGGCAGAGGCCAAACACCATGGCTGACTCGATCTCGCTGAAAAAACTCGTCACCCGCCTGTTGCTGGTGGTGGTGGCGATGTTTGTCTTCGGTTTTGCCCTGGTGCCGATCTACGACGTGATGTGCAAGGCCTTTGGCATCAACGGCAAGACCGGCGGGCAGTACGCGGGCGAGCAAGTGGTCGACACCTCGCGCCAGGTGCGCGTGCAGTTTCTCTCGACCAACACCGCCGACATGCCGTGGGATTTTTATCCCAAGCACGACGAACTGACCGCCAACCCCGGCGCGGTCAACGAGATGGTGTTCATCGCCCGCAATCCAACCGACAAACCGATGAGCGCGCAAGCGGTACCGAGCATTGCGCCGAGCAACGCGGCGGCGTTCTTCCACAAGACCGAATGTTTTTGTTTTACCCAGCAGGTGCTGCAGCCCGGTGAGCAGATCGAAATGCCGGTGCGTTTCATCGTTGACCGCGACATGCCCAAGGAAGTGAAGCATCTGACGCTGTCCTACACGCTGTTCGATATCACCGCCCGACATCCACCGGTGGCTGTTAATACCGGCGGTTGAGCGTGCCCGATAAGGAGAACAATAAATGGCAACTCATGAGCACTATTACGTCCCGGCCCAGAGCAAATGGCCGATCATCGCCACGCTCGGGATGTTCGTCACCGTGTATGGCCTGGCCACCTGGTTCAACGATCTGAAGGCGGCACGCCCGGATTCCCACGGCCCGCTGATCTTTTTCGTCGGCGGCCTGTTGCTGGCGTACATGCTGTTCGGCTGGTTCGGCGCGGTGATCAAGGAAAGCCGCGCGGGACTCTACAGCCCACAGCTGGACCGCTCGTTTCGCTGGGGTATGAGCTGGTTCATCTTTTCCGAGGTGATGTTCTTTGTCGCTTTCTTCGGCGCGCTGTTTTATATCCGCATGGTTTCCGCGCCCGGTCTGGCCGGCGAAGGCAGCAAAGGCGTGTCGGAAATGCTCTGGCCGAACTTCGAGTACGTCTGGCCATTACTGAACAATCCGGACCCGAAACTTTTCCCGCCACCCAAGGATGTCATCAGCCCGTGGGGCCTGCCGCTGATCAACACCATTCTGCTGGTCAGCTCCAGCGTGACCATCACCATCGCCCACCACGCCTTGAAGAAGGGTCATCGCGGCGCGCTGAAACTGTGGCTGGCGATCACCGTGCTGCTGGGCATCGCGTTCCTTGGCTTCCAGGCCGAAGAATACATCCACGCCTATAAGGAGCTGGGCCTTACCCTCGGTTCGGGCATCTACGGCGCAACGTTCTTCATGCTCACCGGGTTCCACGGCGCCCACGTGACCATCGGCACGATCATTCTGTTCGTGATGCTGATGCGGATCATGAAGGGTCACTTCGACAACGAGCATCAGTTCGGCTTTGAAGCGGCGAGCTGGTATTGGCACTTCGTCGACGTGGTGTGGATCGGCTTGTTCTTCTTCGTCTATGTGCTCTGAAAACAGCTGCAAGTTGTTAGCTGCAAGCTTCAAGTCAAAGCGCGATGGCTTCTAACTTGTAGCTTGCCGCTTGAAGCTTGTCGCTCGCGTCTACCAAGGCGCGTGCGACACCAGTTGGCCGCTGTAGAAACCCCAGGCGATCAGGCCGACGGTGACGGCGGCCAAGGCCACCCGAACACTCAAGGCGATGACCAGGCGATGGGAGCCGCTGTCGTCCTTGACCAGGAAAAACAGGCCGCTGAACAGGCTGATCACCGTGGCAATCAGCAGCAGGACGATCGCTGCTTTGAGCATGGGAAGAACTCCGGGGGACAGGCGATGCAGTTGAGTATAGCGAGCGCGACGACTGACTTTGTGGCGCGGCCATGAAGCGCTTCCGTCCGGGGGTAATACCGACCGTGGCGGTCGCGTTGCTGCTGCCGCTGATGATCGCGTTGGGCTTTTGGCAACTGGGCCGGGGGGCGGAGAAAACTGCGCTGTTGGCCAGCTATGCCGAACGTCGTGTGGCCGAGCCGATGGCCAGCAGCGAACTGGCAACCAGCGCCGATCCGGCTTATCGCCGCGTGCGCCTGCACGGTCAGTTCGATGCCGCCCACAGCCTGTTGCTCGACAACCGCCAGCGTGGCGGCAAGGTGGGCGTCGAGTTGCTGCAACCGTTTCAGGATCAGCGCAGCGGGCTGTGGCTGCTGGTCAATCGCGGCTGGCTGCCGTGGCCTGACCGGCGCGTGTCGCCGCAATTCGCTACCCCCGCCGAAGCGCTGACGCTTGATGCCTGGGTCTACGTGGCCCCCGGCGCGACGTTCCAGCTGCACGCCGATCCGGTCAGCCACACATGGCCGCAAACCGTCACCGCCATCGAGCCAGGCAAGCTCTGGCAAACCCTTGAGCGCGACGGCTTCGCCTATGAACTGCGCGCCGAACCCGGCCCGGCCAGCTACCAGACCGACTGGCCGGTGGTCGCCATGGGCCCGGAAAAACATCTCGGCTACGCCGTGCAGTGGTTCGCCATGGCGACCGCCCTGCTCGGTCTCTACGTTTATTTGGGCTTGCACAACGCAAAGGAGAAGCACCATGCGAACGGCCATGAATCCACCCAGCATGTCTGAAGCCAAACCTGCCGTCAGCCGCCGCCGCGGACGCATTCAGTTGCTGTTGATCGTGCTCGGTGTAGTCGGGCCGATGATCCTCGCTACCGGCATGTACAAATTGCAGTTCTGGGTGCCGGAGGGCCGCAGCTATCACGGTGAGCTTATCGGCAACGGCCAGACCCGCGCCGACCTCGGCGTGCAGGCGGACGAGGAGCGCTGGCAATTGCTGGTGACCGCGCCCAAAGAGTGTGCGGTGGATTGCCAGCAACTGGTGTATCTGGCGCGGCAGATCCAGATCGGTCTCGGCCGCGAAGCCGGTCGCGCCAGCCACGCCCTTGCCGCCGCGCAGCCATTGAGCACCGACTACGAGGCCAGGCTCACACGCGAATATCCGCAACTGCAGCGCTATCCGCTGGACGCTGCCGCCTTCAGCAAGGCCACCGGCGATAAAGCCACACCGCAACTGTGGATCATCGACCCGCACGGCAATCTGGTGCTGCGCTACGAGCCGAACGTGAAAGGCAAGGATCTGCTCAACGACCTGCGGCATCTGCTGAAACTGTCCAACATCGGATAAGGGCATCGTCATGGCCAAACCTGGATTTCGCCTCGCGCTGTTTGCCACGCTGCTGGCGCTGATTGTCGTGCTGCTAGGCGCCTACACGCGCCTGACCCACGCCGGCCTCGGCTGCCCCGACTGGCCGGGTTGCTACGGGTTCATCAGCGTGCCGAAAAGCGAGGCGCAACTGGCCCATGCCGAGCTGCATTACCCGGACTCGCCGGTGGAAGCGCACAAGGGCTGGAACGAGATGATCCACCGTTATTTCGCCGGCACCCTCGGGTTGCTGATTGCCGTATTGGCCGGACGCGCCTGGGTCAATCGCCGTCATCCGGGGCTGCCGTTGAAGCTGCCGCTGTTTCTGCTGGCGGTGGTGCTTGCGCAAGCGGCGTTCGGCATGTGGACGGTGACGCTCAAGCTCTGGCCGCAAGTGGTTACCGGGCATTTGCTCGGCGGTTTTGCGACCTTGAGTCTGCTGTTTCTGCTGACGCTGAGGTTGTCCGGCGTACTGCCGGCGCTGACCGTGCCCCGACGCTTGCAATACTGGGCCACGGCAGGATTGCTGCTGGTCATCGGCCAGATCGCCTTGGGCGGCTGGGTCAGTTCCAATTACGCCGCGGTGGCGTGCATCGACTTCCCGACCTGCCACGGGCAATGGCTGCCGCCGGCGGATTTCGCCAATGGCTTTCACCTGACCCAGCACATCGGGCCGAACTACCTCGGTGGGCAACTCGACAGTGATGCACGCACCGCGATTCACCTGACCCATCGCATCGGCGCGCTGCTGGTGACCGCTGTGCTGCTCGGTCTGGCCTGGCAGTTGAAAGTAGTGGGCATGACGCGCCTGGCCGGGCTGGTGCTGGTGGCCCTCGCCGCACAGATCACCCTCGGTATCAGCAACGTGCTGTTCCATCTGCCGCTGGCGGTCGCGGTCGCGCACAACATCGGTGGCGCGGCGCTGTTGCTGACCATGGTGCTGGTCAATTATCACGCGCGCACCAGCCTGGTCCGGGTAACGCAACCAGTGCTTGCACGCTGGCACCTCAGCCCGCGTAAACACGCCGTCGCGCCCATTGCCCTGAAAGGAGAAACACCATGGCGAGTCTGACCGGCGCGCGAGCGGCGCAAGCGCTGTGGCGCGACTATCTGGAGCTGACCAAACCAAAAGTCGTGGTGCTGATGCTGATTACCTCGCTGGTCGGCATGTTCCTCGCCACCCGCGCCGGCGTGCCGTGGACGGTGCTGGTGTTTGGCAATCTCGGCATTGCGCTGTGCGCGGGCGGCGCGGCGGCGGTCAATCATGTGGTCGATCGGCGCATCGATGCGGTGATGGCGCGGACGCACAAGCGACCCTTGGCCGAGGGCCGGGTTTCACCGACGGCAGCGCTGACCTTTGCGCTGGTGCTGGCGCTGCTCGGTCAGGCCTTGTTGCTGACCTTCACCAACCCGCTGACGGCGTGGCTGACCCTCGCATCGCTCCTTGGTTACGCGGTGGTTTACACCGGTTTCCTCAAACGTGCGACGCCGCAGAACATCGTCATCGGCGGCCTCGCCGGCGCAGCACCGCCGTTGCTCGGCTGGACCGCCGCCACCGGCCATGTCAGCGCCGAACCGCTGCTGCTGGTGCTGATCATCTTCGCCTGGACGCCGCCGCACTTCTGGGCGCTGGCCATCCATCGCAAGGAGGAATACGCCAAGGCCGATATTCCGATGTTGCCGGTGACTCACGGCGAGCACTACACCAAGGTGCATATTCTGCTGTACACCTTCGCGCTGCTGGCGGTGAGTCTGTTGCCGTACGTGATTCACATGAGCGGCCTGCTCTACCTGATCTGCGCTCTCGCCCTCGGCGCGAGGTTTCTGCAATGGGCCGTGGTGCTGTACCGTGGCACTCGGCCGCACGCGGCGATCAACACCTTCAAGTACTCTATCTGGTACTTGTTCCTGTTGTTCATCGCCCTGCTCGTAGACCACTACTTACTGTTGAACCTATGACCCGAACCCAGAAAACCGTTTTCATCCTCGTCGCCGTGATCGCGCTGATCCTGGGCCTGACCGTCAACAAAGTGCTGAGCGGCAAAGGTCAGGGCGACCCCACCGCGCTGATCGACGCCGGAATCATTCTGCTGCCGCAAAGCCGTACCCTGCCGGACGTGACCATGACCGATCAGGACGGCAAACCTGTGGCCATTGATGAGTTGCAGGGCAAATGGAGCCTGTTGTTTTTCGGCTATACCTTCTGCCCGGACATCTGCCCGACCACGCTTGCGCAACTGCGCCAGATCAAAAGCGAACTGCCCAAGGATGCGGTGGATAAATTGCAGATCGTGCTGGTCAGCGTCGACCCGAACCGCGATACGCCGAAGCAGTTGAAGCAGTACCTGGGGTATTTCGATCCGCAATTCATTGGCCTGACGCCGGCATCGATCGAAGAGCTGCAGAAGGTTGCCAATGCGGTGAGCATTCCGTTTATACCGGCCGATACCAGCAAACCGAATTACACAGTGGATCACAGCGGCAACCTCGCGGTGATCGGCCCGGATGGCAAGCAGCGCGGGTTTATCCGGGCGCCGTTGAATAATGCCAAGCTGGTTGCGCAACTTCCGCAAATGCTCAACCGCAATTAATCGCCAAAGATCAAAAGCCCCTCACCCTAACCCTCTCCCAAAGGGAGAGGGGACTGATTGGGGGATATTGGGGAATTACGCCGACCTGAACTTCACTTACCGAATCCATAATCGACTCGGTCTTTCAGGTCGATGTAGAACGCAATACACCTCGGCCGACCCCCTCTCCCTTTGGGAGAGGGCTGGGCGGGCGGCGTTCCGATGAGGGTAAGCTTCACAGCAGGTCTACAGCCAACCACCAGACACAAAAAAGGGGACGCTCATGGCGTCCCCTTTTCATTGCAATAACCGGAATCAAAACGCCGGCAACACCGCACCCTTGTACTTCTCGGTGATGAATTTCTTCACCTCCGGGCTGTGCAGCGCAGCCGCCAGTTTCTTCATCGCGTCGCTGTCCTTGTTGTCCGCGCGGGACACGAGGATGTTCACGTATGGCGAGTCGTTACCTTCGATCACCAGCGCATCCTTGGACGGATCAAGCTTGGCTTCCAGCGCGTAGTTGGTGTTGATCAGCGCCAGATCGACCTGGGTCAGCACACGCGGGATGGTTGCGGCTTCCAGTTCACGGAATTTCAGGTCTTTCGGGTTTTCCGCGATGTCTTTGATGGTCGACAGAATGTTGGTCGGATCCTTCAAAGTGATCACGCCGGCCTTGGCCAGCAGCAACAGCGCACGGCCGCCGTTGGTGGCGTCGTTCGGGATGACCACGTTGGCGCCGCCTGGCAACTCTTCGATTTTCTTGTACTTGCTCGAATAGGCGCCCAGCGGCTCCAGGTGTACGCCGGTGACGGCAACCAGGCTGGTGCCCTTGGCCTTGTTGAACTCATCGAGGTACGGCTGGTGCTGGAAGAAGTTCGCGTCCAGGCGCTTTTCCGCCACCTGCACGTTTGGCTGAATGTAGTCGGTGAAGACCTTGACCTTCAGATCCACGCCTTCTTTGGCCAGAGCCGGTTTGACGAACTCGAGGATTTCCGCGTGCGGCACTGGGGTGGCGGCGACGGTCAGGGTTTCGGCGTGGGCCGAGAATGCTGCAACGGCAGCGAAAGCAGCGATCAGTTTTTTCATTCAGCGAACTCCTTGTGAGGGCGCCCGCCAGCGAATGGCCCGCGCCTCTCTTGATTAAAAAACCGCTTATTTACGCGAGAAATGCACGACCAGTCGGTCGCCGACCATCTGCAACACCTGCACCAGAATCAGCAGCAGCACCACGGTGACGATCATCACGTCGGTCTGGAAACGCTGGTAACCGAAACGGATCGCCAGGTCACCCAGACCACCGGCGCCGACCACACCGGCCATCGCCGTGTAGGACACCAGTGTAATCGCTGTCACCGTAATCGCCGCGAAGATGCCCGGGCGGGCTTCTGGCAGCAGGGCGTTGATGATGATCTGCCGCGTGGTCGCGCCCATCGACTGGGTCGCTTCGATGATGCCGCGATCAACCTCACGCAAAGCGGTTTCCACCAGTCGCGCGAAGAACGGCGTGGCGCCGACCACCAGTGGCGGAATCGCACCGGCCACTCCCAGCGAGGTGCCAGTGATCAGCACGGTGAACGGGATCATCACGATCAGCAGGATGATGAATGGCAGCGAACGCAGGATGTTCACCATAACCGACAGGATCGCGTAGAGGACTCGGTTCTCCAGCAACTGACGTGGGCTGCAGAGAAACAGCAGCACGCCCAGTGGCAGACCGAGCAGAACCGTAAACAACAGCGAGCCACCGAGCATCAGCAGGGTGTCGTTGGTGGCGAGGCCGATTTCGAGCCAGTCGATGTTCTGAAAGAACAGCTTGATGGCTTCTATCGCGGCGTCGTATTGCTTGATTGCAGCGTCAAACATTTCCATTAGCGCAATACCTCCATGTGAACGTCAGCGGCGGTGAAGCGGGCGAAGGCCGCTTCCATGTCGCCACCGGTGACGGCGAGGGTCAATTGCCCGTACGGAATGTCTTTGATGCGGTCGATGCGACCGGCAAGGATGCTGTAGTCGACGCCGGTTTCCCGGGCGACGGTACCGAGCAACGGCGCGTAGGTCGCTTCGCCCTGAAAGGTCAGACGCACGATGCGGCCCGGCACATGAGCGAAATCGTCGCGCTGCTCGCTTTCGTCAATCTGCTCGCTCTCCTGAACGAAACGCTTGGTGGTCGGGTGTTGCGGATGCAGGAACACATCGGCCACCGAACCCTGCTCGACAATGACCCCGGCGTCCATTACAGCCACCTGATCGCAGACACGACGAATCACGTCCATCTCATGGGTGATCAGCACGATGGTCAATTTCAGTTCGCGGTTGATTTCGGCCAGCAGTTGCAGCACCGAGGCGGTGGTCTGCGGGTCGAGGGCACTGGTGGCCTCGTCGCACAGCAGAATCTTCGGTTTGGTTGCCAGGGCGCGGGCGATGCCGACGCGCTGCTTCTGGCCACCGGACAGCTGCGCCGGGTACTTCTTCGCGTGATCGGACAGACCGACCCGCGCGAGCAATTCGGCGACGCGTTTGTCGATGTCGCTGCCCGACAGTTCGCCGGCCAGGGTCAGCGGCAACGCGACGTTGTCGGCGACGGTCTTCGACGCCAGCAGGTTGAAGTGCTGGAAGATCATCCCGACTTGCTGGCGGAAACGGCGCAAGCCGTTGGCGTCCAGCGCGGTGACTTCTTCGCCGTCGACAATGATCTTGCCGCCGCTGGAATCTTCCAGGCGATTGATCAGACGCAGCAGGGTACTTTTTCCCGCACCGGAATGGCCAATCAGGCCAAACACCTGACCGTTCTCGATGGTGAGACTGGTCGGGTGCAGCGCGGGGATGTCCTTACCGGCGACGCGGTAAGTCTTGTGCACGTTTTGAAACTCGATCACGTAGCGAACCTTGTGGGGCGCGTTGGAAAAGGATCAGCGGTTAGCCGGGCGCGCATTTTAGCCTGTCCGTATAGAGGTTCTTAGCATTTATTTCGCAATTAACCTTCGATTTGGCAATAACACGATCAAAGGTCAGATAAACGGAACGGCTGAAACGCTCGCCAGTCACTAAGTAAGCGACTTGAAACCCTGGGTGCCGTGCCCGGGAATCACTCAAGGGTCTGCGGAAGGCATCCGGGGCCAAACGAGGAGTTTACGTCTGATGAGCATCAAAAAGCCTGCACCCGCTAAAAGCGAACTGGCCGGGACCGATACCCCGGATCGCGCCAACACCAACGCCAAGCTCGACAGCCTGGAAGAATTCCGTTCCGACGCCACCGGTCAGGCCCTGCGCACCAATCAGGGCGTGAAGATCGCCGATAACCAGAACACTCTAAAAGCCGGGCCACGCGGGCCATCGCTGCTGGAAGACTTCATCATGCGTGAGAAAATCACGCACTTTGACCATGAGCGCATTCCCGAGCGCATCGTCCATGCCCGCGGCACCGGGGCCCATGGTTTCTTCCAGAGCTACGAAAACCACGCGGCGCTGACCAAGGCCGGTTTCCTGCAGGACCCGGGCAAGAAAACCCCGGTGTTCGTGCGCTTTTCCACAGTGCAGGGCCCGCGCGGTTCCGGCGACACCGTGCGTGACGTACGCGGGTTTGCGGTGAAGTTCTTTACCGACGAAGGCAACTTCGACCTGGTCGGCAACAACATGCCGGTGTTCTTCATTCAGGACGCGATCAAGTTTCCCGACTTCGTCCACGCGGTAAAACCTGAACCGCATAACGAGATCCCGACTGGCGGCTCGGCTCACGATACCTTCTGGGACTTCGTCTCGCTGGTGCCGGAATCGGCGCACATGGTGATCTGGGCGATGTCCGACCGGGCCATCCCGAAAAGCCTGCGCAGCATGCAGGGCTTCGGCGTGCACACCTTCCGCCTGATCAACGCCGAGGGCAAATCGCGCTTCGTCAAATTCCACTGGCGCCCGACTGCCGGCACCTGCTCGCTGGTCTGGGACGAGGCGCAGAAGCTTGCTGGTAAAGACACCGACTACCACCGCCGGGACCTGTGGGAGTCGATCGAAATGGGCGACTACCCGGAATGGGAACTCGGCGTGCAGATCGTCGAGGAGGAAAACGAGCACGCCTTCGATTTCGACATTCTCGACCCGACCAAGATCATTCCCGAAGAAATCGTCCCGATCACACCGCTGGGCAAGATGACCTTGAACCGCAACCCGGACAACTTCTTTGCCGAAGTCGAACAGGTCGCGTTCTGTCCGGGGCATATCGTGCCCGGCATCGATTTCTCCAACGACCCGCTGCTGCAAGGCCGGCTGTTTTCCTACACCGACACGCAGATCAGCCGACTCGGCGGGCCGAACTTTCATGAGTTGCCGATCAACCGCCCGGTCGCGCCGTTCCACAACGGCCAGCGTGACGCGCAGCATCGCACCACCATCGACAAGGGCCGCGCCTCCTACGAGCCAAACTCCATTGATGGCGGCTGGCCGAAAGAAACCCCGCCGGCCGCGCAGGAAGGTGGTTTCGAGAGCTATCCGGAGCGCATCGACGCCGCCAAGATCCGCCAGCGCAGCGAATCGTTCAGCGATCACTTTTCTCAGGCGCGGCTGTTTTTCAACAGCATGAGCGACCACGAGAAGGAGCACATCATCGCCGCCTACAGCTTCGAGCTGGGCAAAGTCGAACGTGAGTTCATCCGCGCGCGGGAAGTGAACGAGATTCTCGCCAATATCGACCTGACCCTGGCCAAGCGCGTCGCGGAAAACCTCGGTTTGCCAGCGCCGACCAAGGGCACCGTCGAGGTTCGTAAAACCTCACTGGAGCGCTCGCCAGCGCTGAGCCAGGCCAACCTGCTACCGGGTGATATCAAGACGCGCAAAGTGGCGATCCTGGCTGCCAACGGCGTAGACGCCGCGGCCATCGATGCGATGAAGAAAGCGCTGAAAGCCGAAGGCGCCCACGCCAAAGTCCTCGGCCCGACTTCGGCACCGGTGAAAACTGCGGATGGCAAAGCACTGCCGGTGGATGCGTCGATGGAAGGCATGCCTTCGATCGCTTTCGACGCGGTATTCGTGCCGGGCGGGGCGGCGTCGATCAAGGCGTTGAGTGCTGATGGCGTGGCGTTGCATTACCTGCTGGAGGCCTACAAGCATCTGAAAGCGATTGCGCTGCATGGCGACGCCAAGCAGTTGCAGGACTTGCTCAAACTGGAGGCGGATGCCGGGTTGTTGCAGGGCGCGGATGTGGGCGCGCTGACCAAGCCGTTCTTTGCGGCGATTGGCGAGCATCGGGTTTGGGCGCGCGAGCCTAAGGCCAAGGCGGTTCCAGCCTAGAATCTTCGCTGACAGTAACAACGCCATCGCGGGCAAGCCCGCTCCCACAGGGTCATATTATCCTTGTGGGAGCGGGCTTGCCCGCGATGCTTTTTATGGCTTGCGCGGGCTTAAAACCATCTGCGCAGGCACCGTGCGCAAAATCTGCTTCTCGATCTGCAAATCAAAATCCGGATTCAGCTTTTTAACCCGTTTGCTCAGCAACGTCGCCAGCCACGGATAATCCGCTGTGCGCGGCGCCTGAATACTCACGGCACACTCATAGTTCACTACATCGGCGGCGATCGCATCAAGTTGCCGCTGCAGTTTGTGAATATCATGGATGTTCAGCGCAACCGTAGTGCTTTCGGCGGTCGGGTCGATCACCCGGGCTTTCGGCCGGGCTTCGGCAGCCAGCAGCGCCGCTTCAGCCTTTTCCAGCTCGGCCTTGCGCGCTTCGGTGATGGCGCCGTTGACGCCACCGGTCAGCGCTGGCGCCTTGGGCATCAGCACACGGGCGCGGCTTAACGCGGTCGCTGCGGCGTTGACATCGCCCTTCTGCAGCACGATCTGACTGCGGCGCAGGTACGCCTCGGCCAGTTGCCGCTGGTATTGCTCAAGGGATTGATCATTCGGGGTTTCAGCCTGCAAAGCGGCCAACTGGTCTTCGGCGGTGGCCAGTTCGCTGCTGGCCAGGCTTTGCTCCAGCTGTGCGATGGCCGTAGCCCGCGCGTCGGGGACTTCAGCCACCGGCGGCGTGCTTTGGCAGGCGCCCAGCAGCACAGAAAATGCGACAAGGAGCAGATAACGGGAGGCGAACGGCTTCATTCCTGCGACTCTCTAATTGCGCAAAAAGCGAGCAAGTCTACACCCCTCGACGGGGCAGAACAAAACTCAGCAGAAACAGTGCGGCGGCCGTCACAACGATCGACGGCCCCGCCGGGGTGTCCTTGAACCACGACAGCGCCAGCCCGCCGCACACCGCGAGCATGCCCAGCAGGCTCGCGCCCAGCGCCATTTGCTCCGGCGAACGGGCGTGACGCTGTGCCGCAGCCGCCGGGATGATCAGCAGCGAAGTAATCAGCAACACTCCGACGATTTTCATCGCCACCGCAATCACCACCGCGATCAACAGCATCAGTGCCATGCGCAGGCCGGCCACCGGCAGGCCTTCGACTCGCGCCAGTTCTTCGTGCACGGTGACCGCCAGCAAAGGGCGCCACAGTGTCACCAGCAACACCAGCACCGCTGCCGTGCCGCCGAGAATCCACGCCAGATCCGTCGGGCTGATCGCCAGCAGGTCGCCGAACAGATAGGCCATCAGGTCGATCCGCACTTCATGCATGAAGCTTAGTACCACCAGACCGAGAGAGAGGGTGCTCGGTGCAAGAATTCCCAACAGCGTGTCGGAGGCCAGCGGCTGACGTTGCTGCAAGGTCACCAGCAACACCGCCAGCAGCAGGCAACCGACCGTCACCGCCACCGTCGGGCTGACATCCAGCAAAAAACCCAGCGCCACGCCGAGCAGCGCGGCGTGGGACAGGGTGTCGCCGAAATAGGCCATGCGCCGCCACACCACGAACGAACCCAACGGCCCTGCCACCAGCGCCAATGCCAGACCTGCAAGCAGGGCATACAACAGAAAATCAGCCATGCTTGCAGTGGTCTCCGTGAACATGGGGTTGCCCGGCAACCGGGCCTTTGACCACCGAACCGTGCAGGTCGTGGGCGTGATCGTGATGGTGGTGATAGATCGCCAGGCTTGGCGCGTTCTTGCCGAACAGCTCGACGAATGCCGGATCGCCGCTGACCTGCTCGGGATGCCCGGAGCAGCAGACGTGACGATTGAGGCAGACCACCTGATCGGTGGTGCTCATGACCAGATGCAAATCATGCGAGACCATCAACACACCACAGCCATGGCGGTCGCGCAGGCGGGTGATCAGGCTGTACAGCTCGGCCTGCCCGGCAACGTCGACGCCTTGTACCGGCTCGTCGAGTACCAGCAGCTCCGGCTCGCGCAGCAATGCCCGAGCGAGCAATACGCGCTGCATTTCCCCGCCGGAAACACTTTGCACCGGGCTGTCGATCACATGTTCGGCGCCGACCTCCTTCAACGCGGCCAATGCACGCGGACGATCAACACCGGGCACCAGACGCAGAAAGCGCAAAACCGAGAGCGGCAGGGTCGGATCGACGTGAAGTTTTTGCGGCATGTAGCCGACGCGCAGTTTCGGCTTGCGCCAGACGCTGCCGCTGTCCGGTTTGAGCAAGCCGAGCACGGCGCGCACCAGCGTGGTCTTGCCGGCACCGTTGGGGCCGATCAGCGTGACGATCTGCCCTGGCTCGACGCTCAGTTCGATGTTGTCCAGCACGGTCTGCCCGGCAAATGTGACGGCGACCTGTTCCAGACGGATCAGCGCGTTGCTCATCAAGCCCCCTGGCAACCGGAGCACAGGCCGACGACTTCGACGGTCTGCGCTTCAACGATGAAGCCAACATCCCTGGCGCTGTTGATGATCGCGTCGCTGATCACTTTTTGTTCAAGCTCGATGGCGGCGTGGCAAACCCGGCAGATCAGGAACTGGCCCTGATGCGCGTGTTCCGGGTGGACGCAGCCGACGAAGGCGTTGAGCGAAGAGATGCGGTGCACCAGACCGTTTTCCAGAAGGAAATCCAGCGCCCGATAAACGGTCGGTGGCGCGGCGCGGCGGCCGTCCTGCTCGCTGAGCACGGCAAGAATGTCGTAGGCGCCCAGCGGCTTGTGGCTCTGCCAGACCAGCTCCAGCACCCGCCGGCGCAAGGCAGTCAGGCGCAGGCCTTTCTGGGCGCACAAGGTATCGGCCTCGGACAACGCGCTGTGCACGCAATGTGAGTGGTCGTGGGGACGGCTGGCGATCGGTGTAATAGGCATGGGCGGCGACGAGTTTTGATAGAGACGTTATTATGTTACCCGTTCTCGCCTCCTTGAGTGGTCATCGTGTCCCGAATTTTTTCTGTTTTTGTGGCTTTTATCGCCAGTTTCCTGCTGATCGGTCCGGCTCAGGCCGAGGTCAAAGTCCTCACCAGCATCAAGCCGCTGCAGCTGATCGCCGCCGCCGTGCAGGACGGTGTGGCGGTTCCCGAAGTGTTGCTGCCGCCGGGCGCCTCGCCACATAACTATGCGCTGCGCCCGTCCGACGTACGGAAGGTGCAGTCGGTCGATCTGCTGTACTGGATCGGCCCGGACATGGAAGGTTTCCTGCCGCGCGTGCTCAATGGCCGCAAGCTGCCAAGCGTCGCGGTGCAGGATCTGCCGGGGCTGAAACTGCGGCATTTCGCCGAAGACAACCATTCCCACGCCGAAGAAACCGACGACCATGATCACGATCATCGCCCAGGATCCCTGGATGCGCACCTGTGGCTGTCACCGGTGAACGCACGAGTGATCGCCGACAAAATGGCCGCCGACCTGAGCGCTGCCGACCCGGCCAATGCCCAGCGTTATCAGCGCAACGCCAAAGCCTTCGATGAACGTCTGGATGCGCTGGATCAGCGCTTGAAGAAGCGTCTGGCCGGTATCGAGGGCAAGCCTTACTTCGTCTTTCACGAGGCCTTTGATTATTTCGAAGACGCCTACGGCCTGAAGCACGCCGGGGTGTTCGCGGTAGCGGCTGAAGTGCAGCCGGGCGCCCAGCATGTCGCGGCGATGCGCACGCGCTTGCAGGAAGTCGGCAAGACCTGCGTGTTCAGTGAACCGCCGTTGCGGCCGCGTCTGGCGGAGACATTGGTCGCCGGCCTGCCGGTTAAACTGGCCGAGCTGGATGCGCTGGGTGGGTACACGCCGGCGACCGCTCAGGGTTATGAGCAGGTGCTGGAAAAGCTCGGCAATGATCTGGCTGGGTGCCTGGAATCGCTCTGACGCCGAAAACCTTGCGAGCCTGCTCGCGAAAGCGCTGGGTCAGTCAACCGGGAGGTTGAATGTGCCGCCGCATTCGCGAGCAGGCTCGTCCCACAGGAATCAACGAAACCCTGCTCGCGAAGCTTTTAAAGGGCGAAGGGCAACGGTGTATTGACCTGCTGCCGCTGCGCCAACCGCTGTTCGAATTCCCGCGGATCGTGAATCAACACATCCTGCCCGGCAAACTGCTCGGCGGCGATCAAGCGTGACAGCCAGAACCGTACACAGGCGACGCGCAGCATCGTTGGCCACAACTCAGCCTCCGCTGCAGTGAACGGGCGCAGCGCCGCGTACGCACCGAGAAACGCTCGGGCACGCGGACCATCGATTACGCCAGCCTCATCCGAACACCAGTCGTTCAGGGCGATCGCCACGTCATAGAGCATCGGCCCCGAGCAGGCGTTGTAGAAGTCGATCAGCCCGGTCAGGTGCGTGCCTTCGAACATGGCGTTATCGCGAAACAGATCGGCGTGGATATTCGCCCGAGGCAGCGCGAGGATCCGCTCCTTCTGCGCGGTGATTTCATCCAGAGCTTTTTGCAGCAGGGCCTGCGGTTCACCGCTCAGATGCGATAAAAACTCGCCACCCTCCTCCAGCATCCAGTCCAGGCCGCGATCAGTCTTGCGCTTGATCATGCGCTCGCCCTGAGTGGCCAGGTGCAGATGCGCCTGCAATTCGCCAACTTGCGCGCAATGCTGGGCATTGGCGTCCTTGATGTGCTTGCCGGCCAGACGCGGTTGCAGCAGCGCAGGTTTGCCTTTCAGTTCGCGCAAGGCCACACCGTCCGTGGTGCGCAGTGCGTAGGGCACCGGCAGATCGGCTTCGTGCAGCACATCGAGCAAGTCGATGAAAAACGGCATCTCCTGCACCGGCCCGCGCTCGACCAGGGTCAGGACAAACTCGCCCTGCTCCAGGCTGATGAAGAAGTTGGTGTTTTCGCTGCCGGCGGCGATCCCCTGGAAATCGAGCAGACGGCCGAGCCCGTAAGGGGCGAGAAAGGTTTCCAGCTCGGGCCGAGCCAGGGGCGTGAACACAGACATGGTTAAAAACTGCTCAGTTCAGGCGTCGCGAGGCGACGCCGATTAAAAAGTCGGGAATCTTACTTCCAGGTAAAGATTTCCCACGACGGAATCAGCATATCCGGCTGGTCAGACCGGATGTAGTTGGCGTCCGAACCATCGGCGCGCACCAGGAAATACGGTTTGCCTTTCTTGGGTGTGACCTTGATCGCATAGACGAAGCCATTTCGGCTGTATTCCTGAATGGTCTTGTCGCCCTCCGTGCGGATGGTGACCTCGGGGTCTCCCCCCGGCGCATCATCCGCCGCCATCGCGGCCAACGGTGAGACAGCAATCAGACCGACCAGCAGCAAGCGATTTAACGTACGCATGATAACCTTGTCCCTTTGTCGTCAACGGTCCCGCTATTCTAGCCCCGGACCCGCCGAAAAGGTTGATCCTGCTCATGAGCCAAGCCCCCCTCGTCCTGGTGGACGGTTCGTCTTACCTCTACCGCGCCTTCCACGCGCTGCCACCACTGACCACGTCCAAAGGCCTGCCGACCGGTGCGGTCAAGGGCGTGCTGAACATGCTCAAGAGTCTGCGCAAGCAGTACCCGGACAGTCCGTTCGCCGTGGTGTTCGACGCCAAGGGCGGGACATTTCGCGATGAGATGTACGCCGAATACAAAGCCAACCGCCCAAGCATGCCCGACGACATGCGCGTGCAGATCGAGCCGCTGCACCAGAGCGTGATCGCCCTCGGTTTTCCGCTGCTGTGCGTGGACGGCGTCGAGGCCGACGACGTCATCGGCACCCTCGCCCGCAGCAGCGCGGCGGCGGATCGTCCGGTGATCATTTCGACCGGCGACAAAGACATGGCGCAACTGGTCGACGGGCACATTACCTTGGTAAACACCATGTCCGGTAGCTCGATGGATGTGGAGGGCGTGAAGGAGAAATTCGGCGTCGCTCCGGAGCAGATCATCGATTATCTGGCACTGATGGGCGATTCGTCGGACAACATTCCGGGCGTTCCCGGCATCGGCCCGAAAACCGCGTCCGGTCTGTTGGTTGGGGTGAATGGCGGTCTCACCGAGCTGTACGCCAACCTCGACATCGTCCCGACTCTGCCGATTCGCGGCGCCAAGACCCTGCCGGCCAAACTCGAAGAGCACAAGGAGATGGCATTCCTCTCCTACCAATTGGCGACCATCAAGATCGACGTGCCGCTGGATATCGGCCTCGACGACCTGCAGATGGGCCCGGAAGACCCAGCCAAGCTGTACGAGCTGTACACCCTGCTGGAATTCAAGAGCTGGCTGAACGACCTTGATCGCGACGCCAAGCGTCTGGAACTCAGCGCGACGGCCGAACCGGCGCCCGCGCATGATCTGTTCAGCGCGGCCGCCGCCGAGGCACCCGCCGCGCCTGCTGAGGCCGCGTACGAAACCATCCTCGATCAGGCGCGCTTTGACGTCTGGCTGGAAAAACTGCGCAACGCCAAGCTGTTCGCCTTCGACACGGAAACCACCGGCATCGACGCGCAGCAGGCGCAACTGGTCGGTCTGTCGTTCGCCGTACAGGCCAACGAAGCCGCCTATATCCCGCTGACCCATTCGTACATCGGCGTGCCGGAGCAACTGGATCGCGACAGCGTGTTGCGCGCACTCAAACCGATTCTCGAAGATCCGGACAAGCTGAAAGTCGGCCAGCACGCCAAGTTCGATATGAACATCCTCGCCAACTGCGCCATCGGTGGCGATCAAAGTGCAGGCATCAACGTGCGCGGAATTGCCTTCGACACCATGCTTGAGTCCTACGTGCTCAACTCCACCGCGACCCGCCACGACATGGACAGCCTCGCGCTGAAATACCTGGACCACACCACCGTGAGCTTCCAGGACATTGCCGGCAAAGGCGCCAAGCAGCTGACCTTCGACCAGATCGCACTGGAACAGGCCGGGCCGTATGCCGCTGAAGACGCCGACATTACCCTGCGCCTGCATCAGGCGCTGGTGGAGAAACTCAATGCCATTCCGAGCCTGGCCAGCGTACTGACCGATATCGAGATGCCGCTGGTACCGGTACTGGCGCGCATCGAGCGTCAGGGCGCCTTTGTCGACGCCGAACTGCTGGGTATCCAGAGCATCGAGCTGGGCAACAAGATGGTCGCGCTGGAGCGCGAAGCGTTCGAGATTGCTGGCGAAGAATTCAACTTGGGCTCACCGAAGCAACTGGGCGTAATCCTGTACGAAAAGCTTGGCCTGCCGGTCTTGAAGAAGACTGCCAAGGGCCAGCCGTCTACCGCTGAAGAAGTGCTGGCCAAACTCGCCGAAGACGATCACCGCTTGCCGAAGGTGCTGATGGAGCACCGTTCGATGAGCAAGCTGAAAAGCACCTACACCGATCGCCTGCCGGAGCAGATCAACCCGCGCACGGGACGTATCCACACCTCCTATCATCAAGCAGTGGCATCGACCGGTCGCCTGTCTTCCAGCGATCCGAACCTGCAGAACATTCCGGTGCGCACCGCTGAAGGCCGGCGCATCCGCCAGGCTTTTGTGGCGCCGAAAGGCTACAAACTGCTGGCGGCGGACTATTCGCAGATCGAACTGCGGATCATGGCGCACCTGTCCCGCGACGAAGGTCTGATGAACGCCTTCCGCAACAACCTGGACGTACACACCGCCACGGCTGCCGAAGTGTTCAAGGTCGAGCTGCATGAAGTGAGTTCCGACCAGCGTCGCAGCGCCAAGGCGATCAACTTCGGCCTGATCTATGGCATGGGCGCGCAGAAACTGGGCAAGGACATTGGTGTCGACACCAAGACCGCCAAGGCCTACATCGACACCTACTTCGCCCGCTATCCGGGGGTTCGCGAATACATGGAGCGCACCCGCGCGCAGGCGGCGGATCAGGGTTACGTCGAAACCTTCTTCGGCCGTCGCCTGTACTTGCCGGAGATCAACTCGAACAAGCCGCAGGAACGCGCCGCCGCCGAGCGTACGGCGATCAACGCGCCGATGCAGGGCACCGCCGCCGACATCATCAAAAAAGCCATGGTCGCGGTGGACAACTGGCTGGCGACGTCCGGGCTCGATGCCCGGGTCATCCTGCAGGTGCACGACGAACTGGTATTGGAGGTGCGTGAGGATCTGGTCGAGCAGGTCAGCGCCGAGATTCGTCAGCACATGAGCGAAGCGGCGACACTGGATGTGCCGTTGCTGGTGGAAGTGGGTGTGGGCAACAACTGGGATGAGGCGCACTAAGACGCGTGTCTTGCCGCGACCGAAGTCGCGGCAAACCCCTTGAAAACGGGCTTAGACCTGAAAACGCTGAGTGCTATTCCAAAGTTTTCGAAAAAAATCTGAACTAATCTGGCGACCGAACACTCAGAGGTACTGAATGGCTGGTGAAGCCCTTCGATGCTCCTATGTTGTGTTAAGTGTTGGCAGATATCTGAACCCCGCCCTAGCGGTTCGGAACTTGAACCCCGGAATTCTACCTCCCCACTGAATCCCGGGGCTTTTTTTTGCCCCAAAACTGGCTGTGATGCCGTCATGCTGCGTTAAAGGCACCGCTAAAATGCTCATTTAGGTCCCCTAAACTCCGCTTTTTAGCGATGCCTTTGCCTTGCCTGACAGCACCACAGACAGTTTTGAACTCGCCTTACTCCGCAGCAGCGGCCTCGGTGTTTTTGTCTGCCAGTTCCATCCAGTCGGCCAGGACGGTGTAGGCCTCTTCCAGGCCCATGCGTTTTGGCGCGGAGAACAGCTGGATGGTGATTGAGTCGCCCCAGCCTTTGCGGATTTCCGACTGCACTTTCAGCAGCGTGTTTTTTGCCGCGCCATAGGTGAGCTTGTCAGCCTTGGTCAGCAGGATGTGCATCGGCATGCCAGCGGCGACGGCCCAGTCGAGCATCAGCAGGTCGAAATCGGTCATCGGATGGCGGATGTCCATCATCAGAATCAGACCTTTCAAACTCTCCCGACCACCGAGGTAAGCCTCGAGGTGACGCTGCCAATGTTGCTTGAGCGGGATCGGTACTTTTGCGTAACCGTAGCCCGGCAGGTCGACCAGACGCCGATCATCGTCTAGCTTGAAGAAATTCAATAGCTGTGTGCGACCCGGGGTTTTCGAGGTCCGCGCCAGGCTGGCGTGCGTCAAAGTGTTCAATGCGCTGGATTTACCGGCATTGGAACGACCGGCGAACGCCACTTCGAAGCCTTCGTCGTTAGGGCATTGATCGACTTTGGCGGCACTGAGCATGAACGTGGACTGTTGGCACAGGCCGAGGATGGGATTCTTGAGTTGCATGGGATTTCCGATGTGGGCGGCGCCGGGATTGGGCGCGGAACGCGGTGTCGCTTCCGTTTCAGTGACGCCAGTATATAATGCCGCAGATTTTGTGTGTGCTTTGTCCCAGCGAAGGATGAAGTTCAGGAGAGCGACGGACCTTGATTGCGCACTAGAACGCAGATCGCTCTCAACCCTGAAAAGGTCGTTTTATGACGAAATGGCTGCTGGCTGCCGGAGTCTTGATGCCGCTTTACAGCGCACAGGCTACACAGGATCCGGAAGCAGTGTACAACCGTGTTTGTGGTGCCTGTCATTCCGGCCAACTACCCATGGCGCCCGCAAGAGGCGATCAGGAAGCTTGGACGCCGAGGTTGGCGAAAGGTATGGGGACGCTGGTGCAACACGTGACCCAGGGTTTCAAGGCGATGCCGCCGCGTGGTTTGTGCATGGACTGCAGTGCCGAGGATTACCAGGCCATCATCCTGTGGATGAGCGAGAGTAAACCCGGTCCATAACTTAACCCTTAGCCGTAGTTGGATTAGCTGATGAACAAACTGATCGTGAGTCTGCTGTTGACCGTGGGAATTTCAGGCTTCGCCCATGCTGCCGGTGATGCCGCAGCAGGCCAGGCAAAAGCCGCCGTATGCGGAGCCTGCCATGGCCCGGACGGCAACAGCATGGCGCCAAACTTTCCGAAACTGGCCGGGCAAGGCGAACGCTACCTGACCAAGCAACTGAAAGAAATCAAGGATGGCAAGCGGGTCGTGCTGGAAATGACCGGTCTGCTGACCAATCTCAACGATCAGGACCTGGCTGACCTCGCTGCCTACTTCGCCAGCCAGAAAGGCAGCGTCGGCGCCGCCGATCCGAAACTCGTCGCACGCGGTGAAGCGCTGTTCCGCGGCGGCAATCTGGACAAGGGCCTGCCCGCCTGCACCGGCTGCCACTCGCCGAACGGTTCCGGCAACGCCGCCGCCGGCTTCCCGCATCTGGGCGGCCAGCACGCGCAATACATCGCCAAGCAGCTGACCGACTTCCGCAAGGAAGAAGGTGGGCGCGCCAATGACGGTGACGCGATGACCATGCGCACCATCGCGCGCAAGCTGAGCGACGAAGACATCGCAGCCGTTTCCAGCTACATCCAGGGCCTGCACTGAGGCCGTGTTTCGGGCGTTGCGCGAGGCACACATCTCCAGCAACGTTAACGCTCGATTAATCCGTTGCAGCAAGTATAAAAAGGGTGGCTTTGGCCGCCCTTTTTTGTGGCCGCTGCCGTTACACTACAGCACTCATGCCCGCCAGGACCTGTCTGAAAACAGGTCGAGCGAGGCGACCCAAATTGTTCAGGAGTAAAGCATGCGTAATCTGATCATCAGCGCCGCCCTCGTCGCTGCCAGCCTGTTCGGCGTCACCGCCCAGGCCGCTGAAGACCCTGCCGCCCCTTACGCGGAACTGACCAACCCGGTTCCGGTTGCAGTGCCTGGCAAGATCGAAGTGGTCGAGCTGTTCTGGTATGGCTGCCCACACTGCTACGCGTTCGAGCCGGTGATCAATCCATGGGTTGAAAAACTGCCTTCCGATGTCAACTTCGTGCGTATCCCGGCGATGTTCGGCGGCCCGTGGGACGCTCACGGTCAGATGTTCCTGACCCTCGAGGCCATGGGTGTCGAGCACAAGGTTCACGCCGCGGTATTCAACGCGATCCAGAAAGAACACAAAAAGCTGACCGACAAGAACGACATGGCTGACTTCCTCGCCACTCAAGGCGTGGACAAGGACAAGTTCCTCGCCACCTTCGACTCGTTCGCCATCAAAGGTCAGATCATCAAGGCCCGTGATTTGGCCAAGAAGTACGAAATCACTGGCGTGCCGACCATGATCGTCAACGGCAAATACCGTTTCGACATCGGCTCGGCCGGGGGTGCCGAACAAGCGCTGAAGCTGGCTGACCAACTGGTCGCCAAAGAGCGAGCGGCGACCAAGGCGGCTGCCAACTAAGCGCGGCCCTCGCCATGCGCCGCTGGAAGTCTGAACGCAGCGTTGGCCTGCATGATCCGCAGGTCAACGAGCATCATTTGGCGTCCACGGGCTTGCCCGCGGACCAGCGTCTGCGCTTGCTCAGTTTCAACATCCAGGTCGGCATCAGCACCGAGCGCTATCGGCATTACCTGACCCGCAGCTGGCAGCATCTGCTGCCGCACACCGGGCGCTCGGGCAATCTGCAAAAGATCGGTGACCTGCTCGGCGACTTCGATCTGGTCGCCCTGCAGGAAGCCGATGGCGGCAGCCTGCGTTCGGGCTACGTCAATCAGGTCGAACATCTGGCCCAGCTCGGCGCCTTCCCCTATTGGTATCAACAACTCAACCGCAACCTCGGCCGACTGGCCCAGCACAGCAACGGCGTGCTCAGTCGTTTGAAGCCGTGGGCGATCGAGGATCACCCGCTGCCCGGCCCGAAAGGTCGCGGCGCGATTCTGCTGCGCTTCGGCGAAGGCCCGGAAGCGCTGGTGGTGGTGATGATGCACCTGGCCCTTGGCGCGCGCACGCGCAGCCTGCAACTGGCCTATATTCGTGAGCTGATCGGTGGCTACAAACATCAAGTGCTGATGGGTGACATGAACACCCACGCCAGCGATCTGCTGCAACACTCCCCGCTACGCGATCTTGGCCTGCTGGCCCCGCAGGTGGAAGCGACCTTCCCCAGCTGGCGTCCGCAGCGCTGCCTTGATCATATTCTGCTCAGCCCGACCCTGACCTTGGAAAAGGTCGAAGTGCTGGCCCAACCGATTTCCGATCACCTGCCGGTCGCGGTAGAGATTCGTCTGCCGGGTTCGCTCACGGCCGATGCATTGCCCGCGTTGAGTCCTGACCTTCGCGGAAACCCTGAATGAGCGACGACGCCCAGCGCTGGAAAGAGAAATACCTCAAAAGCATCGAACAACAGGACAAGCTCGAACGGCGCTGGGCCGCCCGCCTCGATTTGCTGCGTCGGGGTCTGGTCCGCAGTACCCTGGCCGCTGAAGGCACCGACAAGGCGGTCGATCAATGCATGAAAGAGATGCGCGACGTGGTGCGCACCGATGACATGGACGCCGGCCTCGCCGCCCTCCTGCCACGCCTGGAAAAAGCCGTGCTCGACTCCGAGCAGCGGCGAGAAACCCGTATCGAACAGGTCAGCACCGCACTGACGTCGTTGGTCACGCAGTTACAAGCGTTGCCCCTGCCACGTGAAGTCGCGCAGCCTTTGAAGAAATTCGCCAAGCAACTGGACAGCCGCGTCAGCTCGGCGCGGGAAATGCCGCTGTTGCTCAGCGAACTCAGTGGTCTGCAGGGCAAGGCGCTGAGTCAGTTGGAAACGCCGACGGAACCCGGTCGTCCGGGCTTGCTGCAACGCTTGTTCGGCAATCGGGAAAATCCTGAGGCGCCTGCGCCAGAAGCAGCCGCATCGACGGCGGAAGCTGCCGCGCCCATCGAGGCACACGCAACAGCACAGCCCGAACCAGAATTGGCGCGACCGGTACCGGTTGCGCCGATGACCGTGGCGCCTGCTTCCCCGATCATTGAACCGGTTGACGAAACACCCCCGCCGGCCGCGCAGCCCCTGATTGAACCGGAGGAAGTGGTGGCTTTCGTGCCGCCAACCGTTTCCAGCAATGTCGCCGCTCACCCGAGCGAGCCGCCAGCAAAGCCCTTCGAACCCGTGCCCGTGTTCGCCACGGCCGCGGATCAGGGGCCCGCCGCGTTCAACCCTGACGAACTGATCCATCCCGGCGATCCTGCACCCCTGATTCTCGACAGCCTGCCCCTGCCCGAGCCGATCGCCCAGGCATTGGCCGCGATCGACCCGGAGCAATCCGAAGAGGACATCCTGTTCGCCCTGCCGGACTCCCCGGAGCCGTCCTACAGTTCCGTCGCCCGGCACATCGAAGACACCCTGATCGGCCTGCTCGACGACCTGACCCTGCCAGAGCGGCACCGCCCGCAAGCCGAAGCGATGCGCGACCGGCTAAAACATGGCTTGAACTGGTACGAGTTGATCCCGATCCTCGACGATCTCGCGACACTGATGCTGGCGATCACCGACAGCGGCCAGCACGAGTTCGAAGCGTATCTGCAACAACTCAATGAACGCCTCGAAGCGTTTCAGAGCAACCTGCAAGCCGCCAGCGATGGCCACGCCGACAACAGCTCGGCGGCGCGGGCGATGGACACGCAGATCCGCGAGCAGGTCGACGGTTTGCAGACCAGCGTGCAGGAAGCGGCAGACCTGGACGACCTCAAGCAGGTGCTGGAAAACCATCTCGAAGGCCTGCTCGGCACCATGGACCAGCACCGCCAGCAGCGCGACGCCCGCGAACAGGAAGTGGCGGCGCGGCTCAAAGGGCTGTCAGAACGCGTGGCACACATGGAACAGGAGGCCCTGGGCTTTCGTGAGCACCTTGAAGAACAACGGCAGAAAGCCTTGATCGACCCGCTCACCGGCCTGCCCAATCGCGCGGCCTGGAGCGAACGCCTCGAACATGAAATCAAGCAGTGGCAGCAGCACGGCAACACCCTGAGCCTGGCGATGCTCGATCTTGATCACTTCAAACGGATCAATGACAGCTACGGCCATCTGGCCGGTGACAAAGTGTTGAAGATCATCGCCACCGTCTTGCGTAAGCGCCTTCGTACGAGCGACTTCATCGCGCGCTTCGGCGGTGAAGAATTCGTCTTGTTGATGCCTGACACCCCTGTTGGCAACGGTGAAAAACTGGCCAATCTTTTGCGAATGGCTATCGAATCCTGCCCTTTCCACTTCAAGGGTGAGCGGGTCACGATCACCGTATCGATTGGCATCACCTCATTCCGGGTGGGGGAAACTGTCAGTCAGGTTATCAAGCGAGCCGACGATGCACTTTATCGCGCCAAAAGTAATGATCGAAATAATGTACAAGTAGGATAAATGCCATATCGCTGTAGTCTTGCCCGAACCGCAGCGTAGCCATTCTCTGAATAACTTCTCCTCTTGGCTAATGAACATTTTCCGTCTTGTCTGGCGTAGCGTGGATCAGTTATATCCATTGTTCTAATGACTGTGCATGAAATCAATCATTGCACAGTAACTGACAAGGATGTTTCAGTGAATAAAACCAGGTTTATCTTGAGCCTTTACCTGCTCGCAGCCAGCCTGAGCAGCCAAGCCGGCGAACGGCTGTACTCAGCCTCTATTTCGAGCAATGGAACAATAGAGGCTCAATCTCCGAAGTGGATCGATTCAATTTCGCATAGTGTTGATGAAAACCATGCTGCCATTTACAACATCAACTTCTCTCAGGGTATTTTCAAAAAACAACCGAAGTTTTGTCTCGTTTCCATCAATGATCAGAGCAGCTTTGACGCGGAAATATTTGGAGTTGCAACACTAGGTGGAAAGCCGAATAAAAACCAAGTAACAGTGATGAGCAGGCTGGCCGGGACAGACCACGCTCCAGGCGTGTATGCCATGAGTTATTACCTGATCTGCAAAGGTTAAAAGGCCGGCTCGCTTGGGATCGATACAAAATACTACCGATAGCTTCAGGCGAGCCGTCTTACGTTACACTGTTGCATTATCGCTCTCCACTGTGTTGCTCCTTGCCATGAAATCAATCGCTCTGCTCACATCGCTGCTTGTCCTCGCCGGTTGCGCCAGCGGCCCGCGTTACGACACCAGCCACCCTTCGGCCAATTACGACAGCCGCATCCAGTTCGTGGTCGTTCATTACACCTCGGCCTCGCTGGAGCGCTCCCTGCAGCTGCTGACTCACGGCGAAGTCAGCAGCCATTACCTGATCGGCGACGACAAGGGCGGCACCGTCTACAAGCTGGTGGATGAAAACCAGCGCGCCTGGCACGCCGGTGAAAGCCAGTGGCAGGGCCGTACCTGGCTCAACTCCAGCTCGATCGGCATCGAAATCGTCAATCCCGGTTTCAAGGACACCCCGACCGGGCGCCTCTGGTACCCGTACAGCGAAGCGCAGATTCAAGCGCTGATCGCCCTGCTCAAGGACATCAGCAAGCGCAACGGTATCAGCCCGCAGCACATCATCGGTCACAGCGATATCGCGCCGCTGCGCAAACTCGATCCAGGCCCCTTGTTCCCCTGGAAGCGTCTCGCCGCCGAAGGCCTTGGCCGATGGCCGAACGAACAGGCGGTAGCGCGGCAGCAAGCGCTGTTCAACAGCGGTGAACTGCCGAGCATCAGCTGGTTCCAGGCGCAACTGGCGCGCGTGGGCTACGACACGCCGCAGACCGGCGAACTGGACATCGCCACCCGCCATGTCCTCGCGGCGTTTCAAATGCACTATCGCCCTGCACGCTTCGACGGCACGCCAGACGCGCAAACGGCGGCGCTGCTACTGGTCCTCAATCAGACAAAATAATGACGCCCGCCCGACGGTCAGCGCAAATTCGCAATCAGCAGCTATAACTCATTGGTAATTCTTCGGATATCCCCTGATGGCTGCTACCCGAGAGACACTGCGTAGCTGGTTTTATCGCCCGGTGTTTTTGGCGATGATCGCGGCTGTCCTCAGTACCAGCCTGCTGATCGCCGGCGCAATGTTCGTCGCGATGCGTCAAGTCGAGCAGAATGAAAGCCAGGAAATGAATGCTCAGGGCGAGCGATTTCTTGCCCGTCTTGAACAATTGTTCGGCCAGCTGCGCGAAAGCCTTGATGATCTCGAAGCCCAGCCATTGCGCAGTTGCGACGATGAAATGATTGCCACCCTGCAACAGGTCACGTTCAACTATCGCTTCGTCTACGAAGCGGCCTATACGGATGCCTCGCAGACCTGCTCGAACCGTCCGCGTCAGGAAATCCTCTCGAGCGCTCGGGCGCCGGACATCACCGGCCCGACCTACAGCTATTGGCTGAACACCACCACTGAACCCGACGAAAACCGCGCGGCGCTGATGCTCGGGCGCGGCAATTTCCGCGTGGCCACCTCGCGCGGGCACCTCACCGACATGGTCGACCTGTCGCCGGGCAGCAGTTTGCTGGTGGTGCTCGATCACGGTACGCGGGCCATCCCGGTGCTGGGCCAGGCGCAGATATGGCCGCCTACCGAACCGTGGCCGCCGAAAGCCAGCGCGGCCTTGCAGGTCACGCAAACCCGCCTGATCTACCGCATGCCCACCGACAGCCCGGAATATCAGTTGGTGTTGATTGCGCCACGCACCGGTATGCACATTCCCGTCGTATGGTGGTGGGTGGTCCCGCTGTGCCTGGTGCTCGGCGGCTTTGTCGGGTTCTGCGTGTTTTTGCTGGTGCGCCAGCGCCAGTCGCTCGACGCCGAATTGCACGGGGCGATTCGGCGCGGTGAGTTGCAGGTGCTCTACCAACCGATTTTCGACCTCGACAGCCGAAATTGTGTGGGCGCCGAAGCCCTGCTGCGCTGGCGGCGACCGGACGGCACGCTGACCAGCCCTGATCTGTTTATTCCGATGGCAGAAAACACCGGGCAGATTCGGCAGATGACCGATTTCGTCCTGCAGCGCTTGCTGGAGCAACTGGGGCAGTTATTGCGGGCCAATCCACAGCTTTATATTTCCGTTAACCTCGCTGCGTGCGACGTGATGGTGCCCCGGGTAGGCCAGGTCATGGCGCGCCTGCTGGCCTTGCACCGGGTCGCGGCGCGGCAGATTGCTTTCGAAGTCACCGAGCGCGGGCTGATCGATGTGGTGGTAGCACGGGAAAATCTGCAAGCCTTGCGTGACGTCGGTCATCAGGTGCTGATCGACGATTTCGGCACCGGCTATTGCAGCCTCGCCTACCTGCAAACATTGCCTGTGGATTGTCTGAAAATCGATAAGGCGTTCATCGACGCCCTCGGTCATGACGCGGCGAGCAGCGGCGTCGCCCCGCATATCATTCATATGGCCCAGGCACTGGATCTGAAAGTAATTGCCGAAGGCATCGAGCTGGAATCGCAAGCGCAATTGCTCAGCAGTGAAGGGGTCAAGTTCGGCCAGGGCTGGCTGTTCGCTCATGCGCTGAGTGCAGTGCAGTTCATCGAACTGATTACCCGTGGCCGCCGCCTCGCCGGGCGGCGCATCGATGATGAAGCCTAGAAAGGTCAAGGCAGTTTCGATCAGTGCCTAAACGGCCAGGGCCATATAAAACTGCGTGCCCTGCCCCGGCCGCGAATACACGCCCATGCGCCCGCCGTGCAGTTGGACAATCTCCTTGCACAGCGCCAGCCCGAGCCCGGCGCCGCCCTTCTTGCGACCGACCTGCACGAACGGCTCGAAGATTCGCCCTTGCTGGCCGTAGGCAATGCCTTCGCCATTATCTTCGACGCTGATGATCACCCGCTCGCCGTGCCGACGCGCCTGCAAGCGGATCTGCCCGTCGCGGGCGGTATGGCGCAAGGCATTGTCGATGAGATTATCGAGGACCCGATCCAGTTGTGTCTGATCGGCCTGCAAGCGCGGTAACGGTCCCTGCACTTCGACCTTCAAGGCAATGCCCTTGGCCTCTGCCGCCTCGGCGAAACGCAGTTGCGCCTGTTCCAGCAGGTCTTCTATCGAGCACGGTGCGATTGTGAGTTTCTGCAAACCGTTCTGGTAGCGCGAGAAGTTGAGCAGGTCGTTGATCAACTGCATCAAGCGCTGCATCTCTTCGTTGACCGTGTCGAGCAAGTCCGCTTCGCGCGACTCTTCGGGGAATTTCGCCCGCTCACGGAACAGGCCGAACGCCATGTGCATGCCAGTGACCGGCGTGCGCAATTCATGGGAGGCGCGCAGGACAAACTCGCTGCGCACCCGCTCGAACGCACGTTGCTCGGTGACATCGTGCAGCACCATCACAGCGCCAAGAATATGCCCTTGGGTATGGCTGACCGGCGTCAGGCTGTAGGTCAGCAAACGCGATTCGCCGTCGACTTCGATGCTCAGATCGTCTGGCGCGCGCTCCAGCGTGCCACCGCGCAGCACCAGTTGCAGCTGCGCATCCAATTCGGGCCTGCCGAGGGCGGTGCCCAGGCCCTGACCGAGACGGTCGTCTTCCCAGCCGAGTTGCCGCTGGGCGACCGGATTGAGGTGCTCCAGTTGCCCTTGGCGATCAATCATCAACAAGCCGTCATCGATGCTGTCGAGGACCGCCTGCAGCCGTTGCTGCCCGGCCAGTAGCTCATCGACGTTGGTCGCCTGGTGCTCGCGCAAGGCCTCGGCCATCTGGCCGAAACGTTTGGTCAACTGGTTCAGTTCCAGCGACGAGGACACTGGCAGGGTCACGTCGTATTTGCCTTTGCCGATTTCATCCGCCGCTTGCGCCAGCGCTTCGATCGGCGCCCCAAAGCGCCGGGCGACGCCGTGGGCGGTGACAAATCCGATGATCAGCACGGCGAGCCCCACCAGCCCGAGCAGGCCGGCGATCAACAGGGCGCGGTCGCGCGCGTCGTTCTGTACGCCGTTGATCTTATCCAGCGCGTGTTTGTGTTCGGTGATCAGTCCGTTGCGCAGAATATTGAAGCGCTCTCTGAAATCGGCGCTGGAGCTTGCGGCGTTGGAGGGGTCGCGAGACAGATCGAAGGCTTGCAGGAAATTCAGGTAGTCGGCCTTGGCCTGGCTGAAACCATATTGGCGCTCGCCATCGTGCTGCTCTTGCGCGATACCCTCGTCGAGCAACTGGAAGTAATGCTGTTTGGAGGCCTCGAACGCGACGGGATCAGGCTTTTCCGCGAGCATGATGATCAGTTGATCGCCCAAGGTCTGCCGCAACTTGAGCCCCAGCTCAAGGGTGACGAAGTTGCTGCGCACCAACGCTTCTTGCGTTCCGGCCATCTGCATCACGCTGACCAGCCCGAGCAGCAGCCCGAGCAAGGCCACGGTGATCAGTGCGGAAATGCTCAGGAACAAACGGGTCCGCAACTTCATCGCCAGTTTCATCGCCGGGCGCTCACAGGTTGTACTGCTTGCGCTTGCGATACAGGGTCGAAGCGTCGATACCCAGGGTCTTGGCGGCTTGATCGAGGGTGCCGGCCGTCGCCAGGACGGCGCCGATATGAGCTTTTTCCAGTTCGTCGAGGCTCAGTGCTGCGCCGACCCGTGGCGCGTTATTGGCCGGTTGCTCGGCCATGCCGAGGTGGCTGATTTCCACACGTTCCTGCGGGCAAATGATGCTGGCCCGCTCGACCACGTTGCGCAGCTCGCGAATGTTGCCGGGCCAACGGTAGCCGAGCAGCGCCTCGCGGGCCTCGTCACTGAAACCACGCGCAGGGCGCGCATACTCTTTGACGAAACGCGCCAGGAAGCGGTCAGCCAGGGTCAGGATGTCCTCGGCGCGCTCACGCAACGGCGGCAGATGCAGCGTGATGACGTTGAGGCGATAGAGCAGGTCTTCGCGGAAGCGTCCGTCGCGAACCATGTCTTCAAGGTTCAGGTTGGTCGCCGCCAGTATCCGCACATCGGCGCGGCGGGTGACCGGGTCGCCGACGCGTTCGTATTCCTTGTCCTGAATGAAACGCAGCAATTTCGGCTGCAAAGTCAGGGGAAAGTCGCCGATCTCGTCGAGAAACAGCGTACCGCCATCCGCCTGATTGACCCGGCCCAAGGTGCTTTCGCTGGCGCCGGTGAAGGCGCCGCGGCTGTGGCCGAACAGTTCGCTTTCCATCAACTCGGCGGTCAATGACGGGCAGTTGATGGTCACGCAGGATTTCTTCTCGCGCTTGCTCCAGCCGTGAATGGCTCGAGCCAATTCGCCCTTACCCGTACCGGACTCGCCGAGAATCAGAATGTTGGCGTCGGTGCTGGCAACCTGGCGAGCGGTTTCGAGCACGACTTTCATGGCCGGACTGTGGGAGTCGAGACCGTCCTTGGGTTTGCGGATTTCGCCTTCGAGTGCTTCCAGGCGTGCCGACAGCCGGCGTACCTCCAGTTGCTTGGCGGTGGCCAAACGCAACTGATCGGGGCTGCACGGTTTCACCAGATAATCGGCCGCGCCCGCCTGAATGGCATCCACCGCGGTATCGACAGCCGAGTGCGCGGTGACGATGACCACGCGCATCCAAGGCGCCTGGATACGCATTTGCGCCAGTACATCCAGACCGTTGTCTTCACCCAGACGTAAATCAAGGAAGCACAGGTCGAACACCTGGCGCTGCAGCAATGCCTCGGCCTGGGCCGCGCTGTTGGCGGTGGCCACCGTATAACCTTCGTCTTCGAGGCAATAACGGAAGGTACGCAGGATGGCGGATTCGTCGTCCACCAGCAGAATGCGGCCTTGATGCTCAGTGGCAGATTCCATTTTTCCTACGCTCCATAGTGATTGGTCTTGGGTTAGTCCCGGAAAAATCGGGCAAGTTGCATGGTTTATTCTGAACGATGCCAGCCATAGGAGGGTAGCCCTCTCCAGCCGATACGGCCAATACGTTGATTTTGTTGATTTTTTAATCCGCCACGGTTTTGCAGGGCTTGTCCTGCGTACATCTCTGACATCTGCGGCGAGCTCTTCATTCCGTAAGACCGAAATCTCCTACGAAATAATCGTGCAATCCGCACGACGCCGGATAACCCCATCGTGCAGGATGCGTCGCCGGGGCTTTTCCATATATCTATAACTTATTGATTTTAAAGACGTTTTCAAACACTCAAAAACTGGCATGCAGGCTGCAATACCTGTTTCAGCCCGGGCAGATCAGCACTGCCCCAACCGAACAAGAGTGAGGAACCCAGGATGACTCGCCAACGTGCCGCCCAAGTGCGCCTCTCGCCACTGCATATCCAGCAAGGTCTGTTCGCAGTTCTGGCACTGCTGATCACTCTGATCGCCTGCCAGCAATACCTGCGCTGGGAAAACAGCCAGCAGCCGGAAGCGCCGCTGGTGTCGATGCAGCACGCGACGCAGAGCCATTTCAGCGCCGTCAGCAGCACGCAGGACGAACGCGCCACGATGCGCATGATGGAAGTCGATCAGGCACAACCGCTGGATCAACTGCCGCGCGAAGAACGTTGGGTTTTCTGACTCGCTAAAACCGATTCGGGCGCGCCGCGCCGGAACACGTAACACCCCTAAATAGAGAAGTAAGGAGAATCACCATGTTGAGCTGGGCAATTACATTCTTGATCATTGCCATCATCGCCGCCGTACTGGGCTTCGGTGGTATCGCGGGCACCGCCACGGGTATCGCCAAGATTCTCTTTGTCGTGTTCCTGGTGATGTTCATCGCTTCCTTCTTCTTTGGCCGTCGCGGCCGAGGTTAACGATGACAGTCTTGAAGACGCTGGCCGCCGCCCTGCTTCTGGGCGGCAGTGCCATGGCGATGGCGGCCAATGACGGCCAGACGCGGGTCAACGAGTTGCTCGCGTCCGATGCGCAATACCGGGAAACCTGGGAAGGCGTGATCAAAAAGGAAGAGCGCGTACCGGAATGGGTGATCAACCTGACCGGCACATCGGAACAACAGATGAACGCGGTCACTGAAGACGGCGATAAATATCTGGTGGGCCCGCTCTGCGAAAGTCAGGACAAATGCCTGAACCATCGCTTGATCGTCGCCTTCAGCTTCGACAAGGACGACGCTTACGCGATGCTGGTTGATGTGCCGGAAGGTCTGCCGCAGGACAAATCGCCGACGCGACACGCCACCTACCGCTTCTTCGGCAAGCCAGACCAGGGTATGCAGGATCTGCTGATGGAAACCCTGAAGAAAGATCCGAAGTGGTACTGATTCGAACATGAAGGCAGCAGCCCTGCTGCTTTCCATTGCACCCACCCGAGGAGGGTCGGTGCATGACCAGGGGGCCGGGACGTTCTGACTGCTACAGGGTCGGAGTGACCTACGGGTACAGGGAGTGCCTGCGCAAGGGCCGGGTCAGGGCAGGTAAAAGCTGCGTCGCAGGTTCGTCGACCGATCATGGCTCGACGGACTTGCGCTGAGCTTCCCCATGTAAAAAGCTTGATCCAGCGCGCCCTTCACAGCCTTTTTATCGTCAACACTGCGCCTGCAAATATTACGCGGTGTTTCCTGACGACCGTATATCGATAAAGAAACCGTTTAAAGAGTGGGACTTCTAGTCTCTCTGCGTAGGTTTTTTCGCAAGTTTTTCGTCGATTTTTTACGCTGCTGATTAACGGCATCTACGCTGGAATGGCCGGTTCACGGCACTTATGGCGGCTGAAATGTCACAATCGAACCGGTTGGGACGCCAGTTTCAATTAAAAAAGCTCATGCCGATTCGGCATAGGGTAGGCGTTTACGGCATTAGACGGCGCAACCTTGCATCGGAATAGTTGCGCCTTTTTTCGCCTGCCGAAGAGCCGTAAACACGCGCTTCGGGGCACCTTATACGGAGGCAGATGCACAGACTTTTCCGCTGATGAGCGTTCCAGTTCCTGCATGTGCCTGAGTCAAACGCAAGTAAGGGTAAAGATAATGAAGAAGGCAAAGCTTAGCCTCGCCTGGCAGATCCTCATCGGTCTGGTATTGGGGATTGCAATCGGTGCGTTGCTCAACCACTTCAGTGCCGAGAAGGCGTGGTGGATCAGCAACGTCCTGCAACCGGCAGGCGATATCTTTATCCGTCTGATCAAGATGATCGTGATCCCGATCGTCATTTCTTCCCTGATCGTCGGCATCGCCGGGGTCGGCGACGCCAAGAAGCTCGGGCGTATCGGCCTGAAGACCATCATCTATTTCGAAATCGTCACCACCATTGCCATCGTCGTCGGCCTGCTGCTGGCCAACCTGTTCCATCCGGGTGCCGGCATCGACATGAGCACCCTGGGCACGGTGGACATCTCCAAGTACCAGGCGACCGCCGCCGAAGTGCAGCATGAACATGCGTTCATCGAGACCATCCTCAACCTGATCCCGTCGAACATCTTCGCGGCCATGGCCCGTGGCGAAATGCTGCCGATCATCTTCTTCTCGGTGCTGTTCGGTCTCGGCCTGTCGAGCCTGCAGTCGGACCTGCGCGAGCCACTGGTGAAGATGTTCCAGGGCGTGTCGGAAAGCATGTTCAAGGTCACCCACATGATCATGAACTATGCGCCGATTGGCGTGTTCGCACTGATCGCGGTGACCGTCGCCAACTTCGGCTTCGCGTCCCTGGTGCCGCTGGCCAAACTGGTGATCCTGGTTTACGTGGCCATCGCCTTCTTCGCCTTCGTGGTGCTGGGCCTGATCGCCAAACTGTTTGGCTTCTCGGTGCTCAAGCTGATGCGCATCTTCAAGGATGAGCTGGTGCTGGCCTACTCCACCGCCTCCTCGGAAACCGTGCTGCCACGGGTGATCGAGAAGATGGAAGCCTACGGTGCACCGAAAGCCATCTGCAGCTTCGTGGTGCCGACCGGTTATTCGTTCAACCTCGACGGCTCGACCCTGTATCAGTCGATCGCGGCAATCTTCATCGCCCAGCTGTACGGCATCGACCTGTCGATCAGCCAGCAACTGCTGCTGGTGCTGACCCTGATGGTGACCTCCAAAGGCATCGCCGGCGTACCGGGCGTGTCCTTCGTGGTGCTGTTGGCGACCCTGGGCAGCGTTGGTATTCCGCTGGAAGGTCTGGCGTTCATCGCCGGTGTCGACCGCGTCATGGACATGGCCCGTACTGCGCTGAACGTGATCGGTAACGCCCTGGCGGTACTGGTGATTTCGCGCTGGGAAGGCATGTACGACGATGCCAAGGGCGAGCGCTACTGGAACTCCCTGCCGCACTGGCGCAGCAAGGAAAAGCTGCCGGCTGGCGAAATCTCCAAGAACTAATGCAAAACCCTGTGGAGATTGGCTTTTGTGGGAGCGAGCCTGCTCGCGAAGGCGAAATGTCATTCAGCATTAATGTGACTGACAGGACGCTTTCGCGAGCAGGCTCGCTCCCACAAAGGACTTGAGCCAGGCCACAAGTAACGTACCAACAAACCCCGGAGCAATCCGGGGTTTGTCGTTTCTGGCCACCCCGCTATCATTCGCGGCATTCTTCGGGGGATTTGACTGATGCTTAATGGCTTGTGGCTTGGCTTCTTCATCGTGGCAGCCGTGTCGGCGCTGGCGCAGTGGCTGATCGGCGGCAATGCCGGGATTTTCGCGGCGATGGTGGAAAGCATCTTCGCCATGGCCAAGCTTTCGGTCGAAGTCATGGTGCTGCTGTTCGGCACCCTCACCCTTTGGCTGGGTTTTCTGCGCATTGCCGAGAAGGCCGGGATTGTCGAATGGCTGGCCAAAGTGCTCGGGCCGCTGTTTCTGCGGCTGATGCCGGAAGTTCCGCGCGGTCACCCTGCCCTCGGCCTGATCACCCTGAACTTCGCCGCCAACGGTCTGGGCCTCGATAACGCCGCGACGCCGATCGGCCTGAAAGCCATGAAAGCGCTGCAGGAGCTCAATCCCAGCGCCACCGTCGCCAGCAACGCGCAGATCCTGTTTCTGGTGCTCAACGCCTCCTCCCTGACCCTGCTGCCGGTGACGATCTTCATGTACCGCGCCCAGCAAGGCGCGCCCGACCCGACCTTGGTGTTCCTGCCGATCCTGCTGGCGACCAGTTGCTCGACCATCGTCGGTTTCCTCTCAGTGGCGTTCATGCAACGCCTGCGCATCTGGGATCCAGTGGTGCTGGCCTACCTGATTCCCGGCGCCCTCGCCCTTGGCGGTTTCATGGCCTTGCTCGGCACCCTTTCCGCCACGGCGCTGGCGGGATTGTCGTCGATCCTCGGCAATCTTACGCTGTTTGGCTTGATCATGCTGTTTTTGGTGATCGGCGCACTGCGCAAGGTCAAGGTCTACGAAGCGTTCGTCGAAGGCGCGAAGGAAGGCTTCGACGTGGCGAAAAATCTGCTGCCGTATCTGGTGGCGATGCTTTGCGCGGTGGGCGTGTTGCGGGCATCGGGCGCGCTGGATTTCGGCCTTGACGGCATCCGTCATCTGGTCGAGTGGGCCGGTTGGGACACGCGCTTCGTCGATGCGCTGCCGACAGCGATGGTCAAACCGTTTTCCGGCAGTGCCGCACGGGCGATGCTCATTGAAACCATGCAGACGTCAGGCGTTGACAGCTTCCCGGCGCTGGTGGCGGCGACAGTGCAGGGCAGTACCGAAACGACGTTTTATGTGCTGGCGGTGTATTTCGGCGCGGTGGGGATTCAGCGCGCGCGACATGCGGTGGGATGTGCGTTGCTCGCTGAGTTTGCCGGGGTGGTGGGCGCTATCGCTGTCTGCTACTGGTTCTTCGGCTGATAGAGAACCCTGTGGGAGCTGGCTTGCCAGCGATGAGGGCAGCACATTCAGAATCTCTGGTGACTGACACACCGCCATCGCGGGCAAGCCCGCTCCCACAGGGATTGTGTTGGGCTTAAGGTCTTTGGTGGGCGAGCTTCTGGCCTTGTTCGACGGCCCAGGCGACGACTTTGGCGGTAAGCCGATCACTGGCCTGACCAAACCCGGCCACCACCGCTGGTACCTGCACAGCGCTCAACGGCTGGCGCTCTTCAAACCGCCGGCTGGCGAGAATTCGCTGGTCATAGCCGCGTACCAGCAACGCATCGACGCGCACCACGACGCTGGCCTGGGTACCCTGATACTCCGTCTGGAATGCCTGCAAACTGCCGCCCAGCTCCAGATCCGCCTGGAAGTTACTGTCATCGGTGCTGAGCAACGTTACCCGGCCATCACGCTGAAAACCGTCGAGCAGGCGGTTGCGCAGCAACACCGGCGCCGGATCGCTCCAGCGCGAGCCCTTGTAGCTGCTGATTACGTCACCCTGTGGAATCACCGCGATGCTCGGTCGATTCAGCGCTTCGCTGGCCTGCCATTTGTTCAGCCGCAACGACCACGACTGCGTCGGCGCATTGGCCGAGGCCGGCGCTGGCGCAGCGGGCAGGCGATAGACGTCCGAGGGTTCTGACTGCGGCAGAATCGAGCATGCGCCGAGCAGGGTCAGACCTGCGAATAGGAGGGCGATTCGAGTCAGTTTCATGGGGTGAATTCCTTGTTCTTGTCGCTGCCCAGCAGGTAGCCGCTGGGGTTGGCCTCGAGGCGTTGGGAGATGGCGCGCAGCGAGGTCAGCGTCTCGCGCAGTTCGCGGATCGCCGGCGCCAGGCCATTAAGGCCCTGCATGCCGTTATCCAGCGAATTCTGGTTTTTGCTGAGCAGGCCATTGATGGTCACGCTGCTTTGCTCCAGCGACTTCATCGCCTGCTCGGCGCTGCCCAGGGCCTGCTTGCCCTGATCGTTGAGCAAGCCGTTGGCGTTGCGCATCAGCAGCGAAGTCTGTTCGAGCATGCTGCCGGCCTGTTTGCCGACGCTCGCCAGTTGCTGCATGGCCTGCTTGATGTCGCCACGCTGGTCGTTGATGGTGCCGGTGGTCTGTTCAAGATGGGCGAGGGTCTTGCTCACACGCTCGACGTTCTCGGCGGAGAACATGTGATTGGCGTTTTGCAGCAGCGCGCTGATGCCGGTCATCAAATCGCTGCTGTCGTTGAGCAGACGCGAGATAGGCGAGGGCGAGGCGACGAGGGTCGGCAACTGACCGTCATGCCCGCGCAATTTCGGGCTCTCGGGCGTGCCGCCGCTGAGCTGGATGATCGAGGTGCCGGTGATCCCGGTCAGCGCCAGTTTGGCCTGGGTGTCTTCCTTCACTGGCGTGTCGCCCGCCAGACGAATCCGCGCCAGCACCCGGCGCGGGTCTTGCGGGTCCAGGCGCAGGCTGACCACGTCGCCGACCTTGATCCCGCTGTACTGCACCGAACTGCCCTTGGACAGGCCGCTGACCGCCTCGTTGAACACCACTTCGTAATCCTTGAACTCGGTGTCGACGCTGGACTTGGCCAGGAACAGACCGAAGAGCAGGGCGCCTGCCACCACGATCACCGTGAACAGGCCGATCAACACATGATGGGCTCGGGTTTCCATGTCAGACCTCGTTGAGCAGTTTGGCGGCGTCCAGCGCCGAGCGGCCACGCGGGCCGTGGAAATATTCGTGAATCCACGCGTCGTCGGTTTCCGAGACCTCGTCGATCGGTCCGGCGACCAGCACTTTCTTCTGCGCCAGCACCGCCACGCGGTCGGTGATGGTGTAGAGCGTATCGAGGTCGTGGGTCACCAGAAACACGCTGAGGCCGAGCGCATCGCGCAGGGTCAGGATCAACTGATCGAAGGCCGCCGCGCCAATCGGGTCGAGGCCGGCGGTGGGTTCGTCGAGAAACAGAATGTCCGGATCCAGTGCCAGGGCGCGCGCCAGCGCCGCGCGTTTGATCATGCCGCCGGACAGCGACGCCGGGTATTTGTCCGCCGCCGACAGCGGCAACCCGGCCAGCGCCAGCTTCACTGCCGCCAGATGCTCGGCGTCGTGGCGGCTGAGGCCGGCGTGTTCGATGAGGGGCAGGGCGACGTTTTCGGTGACGGTCAGCGAGGAAAACAGCGCGCCTTTCTGAAACAGCACGCCGAAACGTCGTTCGATCAAGGAGCGCTCATGTTCGGCCAGATTCGGCAGGTTCTGCCCGAACACTTTGACCACGCCTTCGCTGGGCCGGTTGAGCCCGACAATGCTGCGCAGCAGCACCGATTTGCCGGTGCCGGAACCGCCGACCACGGCGAGGATTTCGCCTTTGTACACATCCAGATCGAGGTTCTCGTGCACGCTCTGGCTCCCAAAGCGATTGCACAGGCCACGCACTTCAATCACCGCCTCGGAGGGCGCGCGGGGTAGACGACTCACCAGCCCATCTCCATGAAAAACAGCGCAGCCACCGCGTCGAGCACGATCACCACGAAAATCGACTGAACCACACTGGAAGTGGTGTGCGCACCGACCGATTCGGCGCTGCCGCTGACCTTGAAGCCTTCCAGACAACCGATCGCGGCGATCAGGAACGCGAAGATCGGCGCTTTCACCATGCCGACCAGAAAGTGCTGCACGCCGATGTCCGATTGCAACAGCGAGAGGAACATCGCCGGCGAGATATCTAGCGACACCGCGCAGACCACGCCGCCACCAATGATCCCGGAAAGCATCGCCAGAAAGGTCAGCATCGGCAGCGCCACCAGCATCGCCAGGACCCGCGGCACCACCAGCAGCTCCATCGGGTCGAGGCCGAGGGTGCGGATCGCGTCGATTTCTTCGTTGGCTTTCATCGAGCCGATTTGCGCGGTGAACGCACTGGCAGTGCGCCCGGCCATGAGGATCGCCGTCAGCAGCACCGCGAACTCACGCAGGAACGAGAAGCCGACCAGGTCCACGGTAAAAATCGTCGCGCCAAAACCGGCCAGCACCGTCGCGCCGAGAAACGCCACCACGGCGCCGACCAGAAACGTCAGCAACGCCACGATGGGCGCGGCGTCGAGGCCGGTCTGTTCGATGTGGGCGATCATCGGCGTGATGCGCCAGCGCTTGGGGCGCAGCAGCCCGCGCGCCAGGGTTTCGAGGATCAGGCCGACGAAGCCGAGCAGTTGCAGGGTGTCTTGCCACACGGTGTCGACGGCACGGCCGATGCGCGTGAGCAGTTGCACGCTCACGCTGACTTCAGGTTCCTTGAGCGGCACACAGAAATCGCTCAGCGAGCAATACACCGTCTGCAGCAAGGCACGATCGGCTGCGGACAATGTGCAATCCGGGTGTTCTGCAGATTTGCCAAGGCGTTCGGCGCCGAGCAACTCCACCAGCAGCGAGGCGCCGGCAGTGTCGAGCGCGCCAAGGTCGTTGAGATCGATCGGGGTATTGGTGTCGTACTGGCCGTGGAGCTTTTCGCTCAGGTGCTTGAGCGCCGTGTAATGGGCGAGCGTCCAGTCGCCGCTGACCCGCAAGCGGGCAGGGCTGAGCGAGGTGTCCAGGCGGGCACTGCCGGGCGTTGGGCTGCTGGTCATAAGCTCCGTGCTTGTACGGCTGTTACGAGAGCCTACGTAATAGCACGAACCGGATTACTTTTCTTTGGCCGGTGTGCTGTCGGTGATGACGAAACGCAGCACACCAATCACCTGGCCGTCTTCGGTCAGCACCCGCACCTGCCACTTGCCCGCCGGGTTGCCGGGGAAGTTCTGCTTATGTGTCCACGCCCGGTAACCTTCCTTGCGCCCGCCGTGAATGTCGAGGGCGATGCGGTCGACCTCTTTGCCGTTGAACTGCCAGACGTGATAAATCCGCTCATCGAGGCCGCGCGGCGCGTTGATCGCGGTGTAGGCGTAGAGCCCGTCGTTGCGGATCTGCTCGGCGCTGACCGTGTCGAGGCTGGCGCCGGGGGTACGGTCCTGCAACGTGGTGCTGATTGCCACATCGGTCATCCACAGCGTCGCTGGCGGCACCCACGAACGCAGCACCCAGCCAACGCCACCAATGCCGACAGTGATGCAAAGAATGGCCAGGGCGTTGCGCAGCGTGCGGATCGGGAAGATCGACGCCAGGCTCGGAAACGACAACAACACGGAAATGCCCAGCGCCCATTTGAAACTCTGCGCGGTGGTCAGGTGCATGATCACCGGTAACGCAGTGAGCAGGGCGGCGAACAGGGTCAGGGTGTGCAACGCCAGAAACGCCCAGCGCCGTGGCGCCAGCCATTTGTAATACAGCGGGTCGACGATGGAGATCAGGGCGGCGACGCTGAGCAGGCCAGTGAAAAACAACTGGCCGCTGTTCCAGGTGGTGGTGATGAAGAAGAACGGCAGGACGAAAAACAGGCTTTCCTGATGGATCATCTGCGTCGCGTAACGCAACAGCGGCTGAGGAATTTCGCGTTTGAAGATCCGCGTGAACAGCCCGGTCAGGGTGTTTTCCAGCATCAGCCAGATCCAGCTCAGCAGCATGATCACCGTGATCCAGCTCGCCAGCCCTTGCTGGCGATCGACCAGCATGAAACTGCCGACCCCGGAGATGAAACCACCCAGCGCAATCACCCCGGGATAGCGCTTCATCAGTTCGAGGAGGCGCTGGATCAGGAGCTGTAATTTCGGCATGGGGGGCGGTTCACGACAGAGTGGGGAAATACTTCGACAGAGTAGCGTCCGCCGGGCGATGTGGCGAGTTTGGGCTCACACCGATTTTCCTTTGTGGGAGCGAGCCTGCTCGCGAAGGCGGCGTGTCAGGCGCCATCACCGTTGGATGACCCGGCGCCTTCGCGAGCAGGCTCGCTCCCACAAGGTTAGTGTTCGACGGTTTTTCGGCGGTGATGCACGCGCCATCCGAGCATTATCAGCAGCACCACACCCAGCCCTGCGGCACTTATCCACAGCACCTGGTCATCACCGATCAACGGTTTCTCGATGCGTAAATAGCCTGGCTGCAACAGCAATTCGCGCATGGCCTTGTTCGCCGCGTCCAGCGTCACACCTTGCAGCTCACGCGCGGGATTGGCGAAGCGCCCGTCCTGGTAATCGGCCAAGGCGCTCCAGTAATAATCGGCCATCGCGCTGTTGCCTTGCACGGCCCACGCCTGATGGGCGATTGACGCCTGTTTGATGCGGGCGAAGGTCGTCGGATCGAGGCCGTTTTTCAGCAGATCGGTCTTGAGGTCTTCGAGCACCTGAATCGCTTCGTCGACGTCGTCGCGGTCCAGATCAGCGTTGAGACTCATGAAACCGACACCGCCGAACACTTCGCGCTCGGCCCACGGCCCGTAGGACAAACCGTGATTGAGGCGGATCTGCCGGTACAGCGCCCAGTCGAGGTAATCCTTGAGAATGTCGAAAGTCTGGTCGTACTGATCGTCCAGCACCGGCTCCGGCACCAGCCAGTGCAGCTTGGCGTTGTCGCCGATAAAGCCGCGGGTGAGGGTGCGCTCATGGGCGGCGCTGGCGCGAATGTCCGGCAGTGGCCGATGCTCGCTCGGGTCAACCGCCTCGAGCGCGCCCCAAGTGCGTTCGAGATAGGCCGGCAGCAGCTTGTCGAGCTCACCGACCACGATCAACGTCATGTTGTTCGGTGCATACCAGGCCTTGCGGACCTGCTCCAGTTGCGCCTGGGTCAGGTGCTCGACTTCGGCGCGTTGCGGGCACTTCAGACCGAGCTCGACGGCCAGTTGATTACTCGCAGAATGCCCAAGATCCTGGCGATCGAGAAACCGTCGCAGTTTGGTGTAATGGCCGCCGTCTTCACGCTCGACCACGCGTTTGGCGGCGTTGATCGCGTTGTCGTCGATGCGCGTTTGGGTCAGCAGATCGAGCAACAGGTCGAGTACCTTGCGCTGGTTTTTCGCCGGCGCCTCGATGACGAAAGTGGTGTCGGCATTGCTGGTGAACGCGTTCCAGTCGCCGCCCAAGGCTTGCATGCGTTCTTCCAATCCGCCTTCGCCGGTCGCGTCGATGCCGCTGAACAGCAGATGCTCGAGCAAGTGCGGCAGCTCTTTTTCGTCACAATCGAAATCGTCGAGACCGACGCCAACCACCAGCCGGATCGCCACATGGCCACGCTCAGTGCCAGGTTTGAGCAACAGCTGCAAACCGTTGGGCAGCGCATAGCCTTCGACCTGAAAACGATCCAGAGCAAGGGCGGGCAGGGAACCGAGCAGCACACAGGCGAACAACAGGCAACGCATAACAGGCTTCCATACGGCTGATTTGGAGATCCGTGTCGTCAGTGGCGACCCCCATCGCTGGCAAGCCAGCTCCCACAAGGACCTGCGGGGTTCACAAAACCCAGTGGGAGCTGGCTTGCCAGCGATGACGGTCTCAAGGCTGAACCACTGTAACTGACTGACCCCAGCCCCAGTCGTTCAAGGCGAATGCGTAATGTCAGTCATATCATCCACCGCCAAGGCGCCGGTGTCGGCCGTTTCCAGCACCACATAGGCGCTGCCGCAAAACAGCGAATTCAAGCGCTTCATGTCGGCGATCAACTCAAGGTGCAGCGAACTGGTTTCGATACTCTGCACGATCTTGCGTTGCAAACGGCTGACATGCGCGTGGGCCAGACGCCGCTCCTGCGCACGAAAACGGCGCTTCTCGCGCAATAACTGGCGAGCACTTTCGCGATCGCCGCTGAGAAACACCGACAGACCCAGGCGCAGATTGGCGATCAATTGCTGGTGCAGTCCGGCCAGATCCTCCAGGCCTTCTTCGGAGAACGAGCGGCGCTGTGAGGTTTTCTGCTGCTGGATCTTGCGCAGCATGCGCTCGATCAGGTCGGCAGCGAGTTTCAGGTTGATCGCCAGTTCGATGATTTCGGCCCAGCGCCGACTGTCGCGCTCGCCAAGATCCTCGCGGGGCATTTGCGCCAGGTACAGCTTGATGGCGCTGTACAGCGATTCGATGTCATCGGTGAGCCGGCGTATCTCCTGAGTGACGGCGGTCTGCTTGCCGCGCAGCACATCGAGGGTGGCGTCGAGCATGTTGTCGAGCAGGTCGCCGATGCGCAGGGTTTCTCGGGCGGCGTTGGCCAGCGCCAGGCTCGGCGTGACCAGTGCCGTCGGGTCGAGATGCCGTGGTTTGGCCGTGCCGTTGACCTCCGGCCGCTCCGGCAGCAGCCAGGCGCAGAGCCGCGCCATCGGCCCGACGCTCGGCAGCAGAATCAGGCAGCGCGCAGTGTTGTAGAGCAGGTGGAAGCCGATGACCATTTCCTGCGGGCTGAAATCAAGGCTGTCGATCCAGTGCACCAGCGGATCGAGCACTGGAATGATCAACAGCAGACCGATCAATTTGTACAACAGACTGCCCAGCGCCACCTGCCGGCCGGCGGCGTTCTGCATGCTGGTACTCATGAACGCGAGGATGCCACTGCCGATGTTGGCACCGATCACCAGACCGATCGCCACTGGCAGGCTGATCACACTCGCCCCGGCCAGGGTGGCGGTGAGCAACACGGCGGCGAGGCTGGAATAGGAAATCATCGCGAACAACGCGCCAACCAGGGCGTCGAGCAAAATGTCGCCGGTCAGCGAAGCGAAAATCACTTTTACCCCTTGGGCCTGAGTGATCGGCGCCGCCGCTTCGACAATCAGTTGCAGCGCGAGAATGATCAGTCCCAGACCGATCGACACCCGGCCCATCTGCCCGAGCCGTGTCTGTTTGCGCGACAGGAAGAAAATCACCCCGAGAAAAATCAGCAGCGGCGACAGCCACGACAGGTCAAACGTCAGCACCCGCGCCATCAACGCCGTACCGACATCAGCCCCCAGCATGGTTGCCAGCGCCGGCGTCAACGCCATCAGGCCCTGACCGACGAACGACGTCACCAGCATTGCCGTGGCGTTGCTGCTCTGCACCATCGCCGTAACCAGAATACCGGCGACGAACGCCAGCCATTTCTTCGACATGTTCTGGCCGATCACATGCCGCAGGTTGGTCCCATACACCCGCAGAATGCCGGTTCGGACGATATGCGTGCCCCAGATCAGCAGGGCCACGGCAGAAAGAAGATTGAGCAGGGTGAGCATGCAGACCCCCTCTGATAGCAGCGCCCCAGAGGGGCAAGTGGACGGCACCGCGCGGTTTCTACGTTCTTGATACTTAAGCTGTAGTTGGCGAACGGTCTCGGCGCCAGCATTGCACAGCTAAAGGTCTCTTTGAAACAAAACTGTCATGAAAAGCCAGTCAGCTTTCGCCAGCTTCATTGCCGTCAACCGAATTCAAAAACAACTGTGGGAGCGAGCCTGCTCGCGAAAGCGGTGTGTCAGTCGGCAACAACCTTGACTGATCTACCGCATTCGCGAGCAGGCTTGCTCCCACAGGGGCATTACCGGTTTATGCGCGTCAGGTCCTAGCGCAGTTTCACCGGATCCTGCTGCTTTTTCTTGCGTGCAATCGCGCCGCGCATCTTGATGTTGATCGCTTCGACTGCCAGCGAGAACGCCATGGCGAAGTAGACGTAGCCTTTCGGTACATGCACGTCGAACGATTCAGCGATCAGCACGGTACCGACCACCAGCAGGAACGACAGCGCGAGCATTTTCAGCGACGGGTGCTTGTCGATGAATTCGCTGATCTTGCCCGAGGCCAGCATCATCACCAGCACCGCCACGATAATCGCCGCGACCATGACCGGCACGTGGGAAACCATGCCGACGGCGGTGATCACCGAGTCCAGCGAGAAGACGATGTCGATGATCGCGATCTGGATGATGGTGTAGAGGAAGTTGCCGCCCTTGCCCGAAGGCGCGTCGTCGCTGTCCTCTTCGCCTTCCAGCGCGTGGTACATCTCCTGGGAGCTTTTCCACAGCAGGAACAGGCCACCGAAGAACAGGATCAGGTCACGGCCGGAAATGCCCTGGCCGAACACTTCGAACAGGTCGGCGGTGAGGCGCATGACCCAGGTGATCGACAGCAGCAACAGGATTCGCGTGACCATCGCCAGGGCCAGACCGAAAATCCGGGTGCGCTGCTGCATGTGCTTGGGCATGCGGCTGACCAGGATCGAGATCATGATGATGTTATCGATGCCGAGGACGATTTCCAGGGCGGTCAGGGTGAAGAAGGCAACCCAGATTTCGGGGTTGGTCAGCCATTCCATGTGTTTTCCTTTGAGCAGTTGTTAAACCGAAAAAGGTCCGGGCTTCAAACCGCGAAGCCAGGACCCGAATCGGTGAGTCATGGGCTTATAGAGTGCTGAACACCGGGAAAGTCCCCAACAGCAGCGCAGCAATCAGAATGCAGATACACACCAGGATCGCCCATTTCAAGGTGAAACGCTGGTGATCACCGAAATCGATGCCGGCCAGCGCCACCAACAGATAGGTCGACGGCACCAGCGGGCTCAGCAAGTGGACGGGCTGGCCGACGATCGAGGCACGGGCCATTTCCACTGCAGTGATCCCATAGTGACTGGCCGCTTCGGCCAGCACCGGCAACACGCCATAGTAAAACGCGTCGTTGGACATGAAGAAGGTGAACGGCATGCTCACCAGCGCCGTGATGACCGCCAGGTACGGGCCGAGGAACTCCGGAATCACTGCCAACAGGCTCTTGGACATCGCATCGACCATGCCGGTGCCGGACAGGATACCGGTGAAGATACCGGCCGCAAAGATCAGCCCGACCACTGCCAGCACACTGCCCGAATGCGCAGCGACGCGATCCTTCTGCATCTGGAGGCACGGGTAGTTGACGATCATCGCAATACTGAACGCCACCATGAACAGCACCGGCAGCGGCAGCAGGCCGCCGATCAGCGTGCACATCAGGCCGAAGGTCAACGCGGCGTTGAACCAGATCAGCTTCGGACGGCGGGCATCCGGGAATTGCGAGACGCTGATTTCGCTGTGATCGATTTCGTCGCCAACCAGATGCAGCTCACCGAGGCGCGCACGCTCACGTTTACCGTAGAAGTAGGCAATCAGCAGGATCGCCACTACACCGGCAGCCATCGCCGGGATCATCGGCACGAAAATGTCCGACGGGTCGACATGCAGCGCACTTGCCGCACGGGCGGTCGGGCCGCCCCATGGGGTCATGTTCATCACGCCACCGGCGAGAATGATCAGACCGGCCATGATCCGCGGGCTCATGCCGATGCGGCTGTACAGCGGCAGCATGGCGGCCACACAGATCATGTAAGTGGTCGCGCCGTCACCATCGAGGGAAACGACGAGCGCCAGTACGGCGGTACCGACCGAAACTTTCAGCGGGTCGCCCTTGACCAGTTTGAGGATCTTGCGCACGGCCGGGTCGAACAGACCGGAGTCGATCATCAGGGCGAAATACAGAATGGCAAACATCAGCATCACGCCGGTCGGCGCCAGCTTGGTGATGCCTTCGAGCATCATCGGGCCGATCTTCGGCGCAAAACCGCCGAACAGGGCAAACAGGATCGGGATGATGATCAGCGCGATCAGCGCGGACAGGCGCTTGGTCATGATCAGGAACATGAACGTGATGACCATGGCGAAGCCAAGGAAAGTCAGCATGGGAAATACTCCAGGCGCAGCGCGGCGAGTTGGGTGAGCGGATCAGGCGCGATCAGCGCAGAACGGCAAACACGAAACGTACGGGCGGAGTGACAGCGAAGAGGCGGGTTGCAGAGGACATCAGAATCACCATTGTTGTTGTTAAAAGGGCCGGGGCGAGCGAGTCATCGCAGGCGTTGGCCAACCGGTCTGTTGCCGGGAGTGGGGCGATCCTAATCGGGGAAGCTTTCAGCTACCTTTCGCGGGGCAAAGCTTTGAGTGAACGGTCATGCGCTCGCTGAAGCGGACTGTGAACCAATAAACACGGGGGAGGGGCCTATCAAGCGCCACTCCTGGCACAACAGCGGCTGCCATTGCCGACACATCCGCTGATGTTTGAGTTGCGACCAGCGCTGTTTAAAAAACCGACAAGTTCAACGGCCGCATCGCGCCCATCCAGATCGCATGGTCGCTGTGGTCGAGCAAATCATTGCCGGTGTCCGGGTGCAGAAACACCACCAGGCCGTGGCGGTTGAGCGCCAGCCACGGCAGGACCTCACCGAGCAATTGCGGGCCGAAGGCCAACTGGCAGCTCCAGTCCGGGTGTGGCCCGACGGGCCGTTCGTGGACGCGGCCCATTTTCAAGGCAAACGTCTGCGCGGCTTCTTCGCACAATGCGCGCGCCTGGTCGATGGTATCGGCGTCGAAATAGACGTGGGCGTGGTAACCCTTGATCGCGTGCATCGCAAATCCTCTGATCGGTTCGAACCCTCGGCGTTTTCCATCGTCACAGGCCATATGGGCCCAGAACAAGGAAAACAGCCATGAAGAATGCCGAAACCCCGGCGGTAAAAGTGGTGCTCTATGGTGCCATGAGTAGCCTGGGCAGCGCGTTGATGGCTGAGCTGCTGCGGCGCCAGCACGAAGTCATTGCCATTCTTGACGATCTCACCGCACTGGCGCCACGCCCGGGTTTGCGTACCAAAACCGGTGACCTGTTCGATCCGGAGCGGGTCAATCAGAGCGTGGCCGGCAGCACAGCGGTCATCTGTTTACTGGATGCGCCGGGGTTGCCGTTCAGCAGCGATCACGTCGAGCGCTCGGTGGTACTCGGCCCGGTCGAACAAGTGCTGGCGGTGGACGCGCTGGTCGATGGGCTGCAACTGGCCAGTGTTGCACGGCTGTTTCTGGTGGGTGATTTTGCCGTGCTCGACGAGGCGGACGTCGATGATCGCCTGCAGCGCCATGCCGCGGAAGAAATTCGCGAGGCGCTGCAAAGCAGTTCGTTGCAATGGACGCTGGTCAACGCGCCCCATGGAGTGGCGGGCCTGACCATCGAACATTTCAGTCAGGTCAGCGGCAATCTCGAGCCGGGCCTCGCCGAGCCGCTAGAGCGCTTGAATCGCGCGGCGGTGGGGATTGCCGATGAATTACGGCTGAATCTGCATATCGGCGAGCATGTGAATTTTGTCGCGGCGTCGGACTAGCGCCTCAGATGGCAATCGAAGGCAATGCCAGTCCGTTGAACGAGGCGGCACTGCTGGCCTGCTCGGCCATCAACCAGTCGACGAACAATTGAATCAGCGCGCCGCGACGTTTGCGTGGCGGCAGTACGACGTAATAACCAAGGCGTGACAGGGTGGTTTCGGCGAGCGGGCGACACAACAACCCTTGCGTCAGCAAGTTATCCACAAGGTGCCGCCAACCGATCGCCACACCCTGGCCACCAATCGCCGCCTGGATCAACAGCGTGTAATTATCGAAACGCAATTGCCCCGGTGCCGGTGCGGTGGCGATGCGAAGTTCGCGAAACAGGCCACTCCAGTCGAACCAGTTGCTGCTGTTCTCACCGCGCAAGTGCAGCAGCGGAAACTCCAGTAACGCCTGCGCCGGCAGCGGTAGCGGGCGCCCCTTGAGCAACAGCGGGCTGCACACCGGAAACACTTCTTCGCTGAACAGCCAATGGCTTTCGCCCTGTTTGAAACGCCCGTCACCAAACAGCACCGCCACATCGATATCGGTGCGCAGCATGTTGTGGTTGCGCTCGCTGGTCACCAGGCTGACGTCAATATGCGGGTTGGCCTCGTGAAAACGGTGCAGGCGTGGCATCAGCCAGTACGCGGCGAAGGCAAAATCCGTGGCGACTTGCAGCACTTCGTGTTGCTGCTGCGTGCTGATCGCGCTCAAGCCCGCATCAATGTTTTGCAGACCGAGGCTGACCTGCTCGAACAGAATGGCGCCGACTTCCGTCAGCTCGATGCCGCGATAGATGCGATCGAACAAGCGCGTGCCGAGTTGTTCCTCCAGCCGTTTGATCTGCTGGCTGATCGCCGGTTGCGTGGTGCCGAGTTCGACCGCCGCGGCGGTGAAGCTGCGATGTCGAGCAGCCGCCTCGAAGGCGCGTAACAGGTCGAGCGACAGGTCACCCAAGGCTTCATACATAAGCTGTGCTTATCCTAGTCATTGTCTGGCGCAGGCTTTACCGAACAGAGCAGGGGCTCCATGCTCGATTGCAGCAATGTCGCATAAATATTCACTATGGAATGCCGCGATCACATGAAGCGCAAGAACATTCTTTTCATCATGGCCGATCAAATGGCCGCGCCAATGTTGCCGTTCTACGGCCCGTCGCCGATCAAACTGCCGAATCTGTCGCGCCTCGCCGAACAAGGCGTGGTGTTCGATGCCGCTTATTGCAATAGTCCGCTGTGCGCGCCGTCGCGTTTCACCCTGGTCAGCGGTCAGTTGCCGAGCAAGATCGGCGCTTACGACAACGCTGCCGATTTTCCCGCCGATATCCCGACCTACGCCCACTACCTGCGCCGCCTTGGCTACCGCACTGCGCTGTCGGGCAAGATGCATTTCTGCGGACCGGATCAATTGCACGGCTATGAAGAGCGCCTGACCAGCGACATCTACCCGGCCGATTACGGTTGGGCCGTGAACTGGGATGAACCGGATGTGCGGCCGACCTGGTATCACAACATGTCGTCAGTCCTGCAGGCCGGGCCCTGCGTGCGTACCAACCAGCTCGATTTCGATGAAGAAGTGGTGTTCAAGGCCCAGCAATATCTGTTCGATCACATTCGCGAGGACGGCGACCAGCCGTTCTGCCTGACCGTTTCGATGACTCACCCCCACGACCCGTACACCATTCCCAAGGCCTTCTGGGATTTGTACGACGATGCCGATATCCCGCTGCCGGCGACGCCGGATCAGCACGAACTCGATCCACATTCGCAACGCCTGCTCAAGGTTTACGACCTGTGGGACAAACCCTTGCCTGTGGACAAGATTCGTGATGCGCGCCGGGCCTACTTCGGTGCCTGCAGCTATATCGACGCCAACGTCGGCAAACTGCTGCAAACCCTCGAAGATACCGGTTTACTGGATGACACTATCGTGGTGTTCTCCGGCGACCATGGCGACATGCTCGGCGAGAAGGGCCTCTGGTACAAAATGCACTGGTACGAAATGGCTGCCCGAGTGCCGTTGCTGATCAGTGCGCCGGGGCAATTCAACGCCGGCCGTGTCAGCGCCGCAGTCTCGACCGCCGACCTGCTGCCTACCTTTGTCGAACTGGCCGGAGGCACCCTCGAACCGGGCTTGCCGCTGGATGGCCGCTCGCTGGTTTCACACCTGCAAGGGCAGGGCGGTCACGACGAAGTGTTCGGCGAATACATGGCCGAAGGCACCGTCAGCCCGTTGATGATGATCCGTCGCGGCGCCTACAAATTCATCTACAGCGAAAGCGACCCTTGCCTACTCTTCGACGTAGACAACGATCCGCGTGAACTGGAAGAGCTCAGCCAGTCGCCGGCACATCGCCAACTGTTCGAAGACTTTCTCGCCGAAGCGCGGGCCAAATGGGACATTCCGACGATTCACGGCCAGGTGCTCGCCAGTCAGCGCCGCCGCCGTTTCGTCGCACAAGCCCTGACCCTCGGCAAGCTGAAGAGCTGGGATCACCAGCCGCTGGTGGACGCCAGTCAGCAGTACATGCGCAACCACATCGACCTCGATGATCTGGAACGCAAAGCACGTTATCCACAACCCTGCCAAAACCAATAATGTAAGGGGAAGTCCATGGGCAAGTTATCCACAGTCGTAACGGTTGGTCTAATCGCATTGAGCAGCGCTTCGGCTTTTGCCGAACAGAACTGCGGCACGGTGAAAATGGCCGATCCGGGCTGGAGCGACATCGCGGCGACCAACGCCATCACCGGGTTTCTGCTCGACGGCATGGGCTACAAGGCCAAGATCGACACCCTCGCCGTGCCGATCACCTTCGGCGGTCTGAAGGACGGCCAGGTGGATGTGTTCATGGGCAACTGGATGCCGGCACAGCAAGGCTTCTACGACAAGTTCGTCGCCACCGGTGACGTCACGCAGCTGGCGAAGAACCTCGAAGGCACGGAGTTCACCCTCGCCGTGCCGGATTACGTGTGGGACGCGGGTGTGCATGATTTTGCCGACCTGAACAAATACGCCGACAAGTTCGACCGCAAGATCTACGGCATTGGCTCCGGTGCGCCAGCGAACATCTCGTTGCAGGAAATCATCAAGAAGAATGACTTCGACATGGGCCAGTGGAAGCTGATCGAGTCCAGCGAACAGGCGATGCTGGCGGAAGTCTCGCGTGCGGTGAAGAAGCAGAAGTTCGTCACCTTCCTCGGCTGGACCCCACACCCGATGAACGTGCAATTGAAAATGCATTACCTGAAGGGCGGCGAGAAGTACTTCGGCAGCACCGGCAGCGTTTATACGCTGACGCGCAAGGGTTACGCCGAGGCCTGCCCGAACGTGGGCAAATTGCTGACCAACCTGGCGTTCACTCAGGACATGGAAAACAGCATCATGGCCGAGGTGGTGAACAAGAAGATCAGCAATGCCGAGGCGGCGAAGGCATGGATCAAGGCCAACCCCGCCGTGCTGGATAAATGGCTGGATGGGGTGAAGACGGCGGATGGCAAGGATGCGTTGGCGGCGGTGAAGGCGAAGCTTTGATTTAGCGCGCACAGATCGTTCCCACGCTCCGCGTGGGAATGCCTCAACGGACGCTCCGCGTTCGGCTTTGAATGGGACGCAGAGCGTCCCGGCTGCATTCCCACGCAGAGCGTGGGAATGATCGGCGTAAGGGCTGATACCCTTGTTTAAAATTTCAACTGCGAGGACCCATGGCCTTCCCCAGCCGCCACTCTCTCTTCCCTTTCCTCACCTGGCTGCCACGGCAAACCCGCGCCAGCGTCGGACGGGATCTGATCGTCGGGCTCAGCGGGGCGATTCTGGCGTTACCGCAGTCGGTTGCCTACGCGCTGATCGCCGGCCTGCCGCCCGAGTACGGTCTGTATGCGGCAATTGTGCCGGTGCTGATTGCCTGTCTGTGGGGTTCGTCCTGGCATTTGATTTGCGGCCCGACGGCGGCGATTTCGATCGTGCTGTTTGCCAGCGTCAGCCCCTTGGCCGTGCCCGCCTCGCAGGACTACATCACGCTGATTCTGCTGCTGACCTTGCTCGCCGGAATCTTCCAGTGGTTGCTCGGCTTGTTGCGCTTCGGCGCGCTGGTGAATTTTGTTTCGCATTCAGTCGTGCTGGGTTTCACCCTCGGCGCGGCAGTGGTTATTGCCATTGGCCAGTTGCCGAACCTGCTGGGGCTGGAATTGCCGGCCAATAGCACGGCGTTGGCAAGCCTGATGGATCTGCTTGAGCACCTGCGAGCTGTGGATAAACCTTCGCTGGTACTCGGCGTGGCCACGGTGCTGGTCGGCATCGTGCTCAAACGCTGGCTACCGCGCTGGCCGACGTTGTTGATCACCCTCGTCCTGGCCAGTGTGCTGGTCTGGCTGTGGCCGGCGATGTTCGGCCATGTACATCGGGTCAGCGCCTTCGTAGGGCGCTTGCCGCCGTTCAGTGCCTTGCCACTGGACCTCGACCTGGTCTTGCGCCTGCTGCCGAGCGCGGTGGCAGTCGGCATGCTGGGCCTGGTCACCAGCCTGTCGATCGCGCGCTCGATTTCCGCGCGATCGCAACAGTTGCTCGATGCCAACCAGGAAGTCCGCGCGCAGGGCTTGTCGAATATCGTCGGTGCGTTTTTCTCCGGCTCGCTGTCCGCCGGCTCGTTTACCCGCTCGGGCCTGAGTTATGAAGCGGGCGCGTGCTCGCCGCTGGCGGGAGTGTTTTCGGCGCTGTGGGTGGCATTATTCGCGATCTTTGGCGCCGGGCTGATTGCGCACATTCCGATCCCGGCGATGGCCGGGAGCATTCTGCTGATTGCCTGGGGCCTGATTGATCATCGCGCCATTCGGGCCTTGCTGCGGGTCAGCCGCGCCGAGTTCGTGGTGATGGCCCTGACCTGCCTCGCCACGTTGCTGCTGGAATTGCAGACCGCCATTTACGCCGGTGTGCTGGCCTCGCTGTTTTTCTACCTCAAGCGCACGTCGCAACCGCGAGTGCAACATTGGCGCGACGGCGAAGACGATGTGCTGCGGGTCGGCGGGTCGATCTTTTTCGGCGCCAGCCATTACCTGCAAGTGCGCCTGCAACGCATGCACGGCGAACGGGTGGTGATCGAAGCGCAGCAGATCAATTTCATCGACTATTCGGGGGTGGAAATGCTGCACCAGGAGGCGCGACGCCTGCTGCGCCAGAACCGCAGCCTGACCTTGCGTGGGGCGCGGCCGCAGGTGGTGGAGGAGTTGCGCAAGCTCGAAGGGCCGGAGAAATGCCCGATCAGGTTTGAAGACTGACTTCGAGAACACCGAATAACCTGTGGGAGCGAGCCTGCTCGCGAAGACGGTGGCACATCCGCAATCGATGTGTCAGATAGACCGCTTTCGCGAGCAGGCTCGCTCCCACAGGGAGATCATTGCGCGAGCTGGCGGCGCAGTTCGGCCAGCACCGGCGCCGTGTCCGGGCGCACACCGCGCCACAGGTAAAACGCCTCGGCCGCCTGCTCTGCCAGCATCCCCAGACCATCCATCGACAGCGCCGCGCCATGCTCACTGGCCCAACGGCAGAAAGCGGTCGGCTCCTTGCCGTACATCATGTCGTAGCACAGGGTCTTGCCCGGTTCGATCAGGCTCGCGGCAATCGGCGGCACGTCGCCAGTAAGGCTGGCCGAGGTGGCATTGATGATCACGTCAACCGACTCGCGCAACCAGTCGAAACCGCTGGCCGACACCGGGCCCAGATCGCCAAACGATTCGGCCAGCAGCTCGGCCTTGTCCACGCTGCGATTGGCAATGATCAGCGATGCCGGTTTCTCCGCCAGCAGCGGCTCCAGCGCACCGCGCACTGCGCCACCGGCACCCAGCAGCAAGATGCGTTTGCCCGTCAGGCTGAAGCCGGCATTCACCGTCAGATCGCGCACCAGCCCGGCACCATCGGTGTTGTCACCGAGCAGCGTGCCATCAGTCAGTTTGCTCAAGGTATTCACCGCGCCGGCGCGTTGCGCTCGGGCGGTCAGGCTGTCGGCCAGGCGATAGGCGTCTTCCTTGAACGGGACAGTAACATTGGCGCCGCGGCCTTCATGAAAAAACGCCATGGCGCAGCCGGAAAAGTCATCAAGCGGGGCCAGCAACGTGCTGTATTCAAGTTGCTGGCCGGTCTGCTGCGCGAACAGCTGGTGAATCATCGGCGATTTGCTGTGACCGATCGGGTTTCCGAAAACGACGTAACGATCCATCAGAGGTCCTCAGGCTTCGGCGAGCCAGTCGCGATCTTGCAGGAAGTAATCGGTCAGGCGCGCTTCTTCGCTGCCGGGCTCAGCCTTCCAGTCGTAAGCCCAGCGCACTTGCGGCGGCAGGGACATCAGGATCGACTCGGTACGCCCACCCGATTGCAGCCCGAACAATGTGCCGCGGTCGTAAACCAGGTTGAACTCGACGTAGCGGCCTCGACGGAATTCCTGGAACTCACGCTGTTGGGCGGTGAATGGATCATTCTTGCGGCGCTGCACGATCGGCAGGTACGCCTCGATGTAGGCGTCGCCGATGGCGCGCATGAAGGCGAAGCTGGTGTCGAAATCCCATTCGTTCAGGTCATCGAAAAACAGCCCGCCAATACCGCGCGGCTCATGACGATGCTTGATATGGAAGTAGGTGTCGCACCAGGCTTTGTAACGTGGATACACGTCGGCACCGAACGGCGCACACGCCTGTTCGGCGACGCGATGCCAATGAATGCAGTCTTGTTCATTGCCGTAATACGGGGTCAGGTCAAAACCGCCGCCGAACCACCAGACCGGCTCTTCGCCTTCTTTCTCGGCGATGAAAAACCGCACGTTGGCGTGGGAGGTCGGTACATGCGGGTTATGCGGGTGGATCACCAGCGACACACCGAGTGCTTCAAAACCGCGGCCAGCCAGTTCCGGCCGGTGAGCGCTGGCCGAGGGGGGCAGGCCGCTGCCAAACACATGGGAAAAATTGACCCCGCCCTTTTCGATCAGCGTGCCGTTCTCTAGCACCCGGGTACGCCCGCCACCGCCGGCGGGCCGGGTCCAGGCGTCTTCGACGAAGCGCGTGCCGCCGTCTTCGGCTTCCAGAGCGGCGCAGATGCGGTCTTGCAGGTCGAGCAGATAGGCCTTTACGGCGTCGGTGCGGGTCGTCATGGCTTCACCTTGAATCGGGCGCCGCCCCCCGGCAGGCGGGTCGGCGCAAATGGGCGCGTAGCATACCATCGCTCAATGGCCCGCCGCAGTTGACGAAGATCAAGCATGGGAGTTGGATAGGGGGCTTACAAAAAGCCCCAAGGAGAGCAGGCAGATGGCAAAGCGTATCCAGTTCCGCGCCCACGGCGGTCCCGAAGTGCTCGAATATGTAGATTACGAACCCGCCGCACCCGGCCCGAATCAGGTGCGGGTGGCGAACAAGGCGATCGGCCTGAACTTCATCGACACCTATTTCCGCAGCGGCCTGTATCCGCCGCCTGCCTTGCCGTCCGGGCTGGGCGCTGAAGGGGCAGGCATCGTCGATGCAGTCGGCAGCGAAGTCACCCGGTTCAAGGTTGGCGATCGCGTGGCCTACGGCACCGGCCCGCTGGGTGCTTACAGCGAATTGCACGTGCTGCCGCAGGACAATCTGGTGCACCTGCCCGACGACATCAGTTTCGAGACGGCCGCCGGCGTCATGCTCAAAGGCCTGACCGTGCAATATCTGCTGCGCCAGACCTATGAACTCAAGGGTGGCGAGACCATTCTGTTTCACGCTGCGGCCGGTGGCGTCGGCTCGCTCGCCTGTCAGTGGGCCAAGGCGCTCGGGGTGAAGCTGATCGGTACGGTCAGTTCCAAAGAAAAAGCTGAACTGGCCAAAGCCAATGGCGCCTGGGCGACGATCGATTACAGCCACGAGAACGTTGCCCAGCGCGTGCTGGAGTTGACCGACGGCAAGAAAGTCCCGGTGGTGTATGACGGCGTCGGCAAGGACACATGGCTGACCTCCCTCGACAGCGCTGCGCCACGGGGCCTGGTCGTCAGTTTCGGTAATGCTTCAGGTGCGGTGGATGGGGTGAACCTGGGCATTCTTTCTGCCAAAGGCTCGTTGTATGTCACCCGGCCGACCCTGGCGACCTATGCCAACAACGCCGAAAACCTGCAGCGCATGGCCGACGAGCTGTTCGAGATGATCAGCAGCGGCAAACTTAAGGTGGACATCAGCCAGCGTTATCCACTGGCCGAGGCGGCGAAAGCGCAAACCGAACTGTCGGCGCGGCGCACCACCGGTTCTACCGTCCTGCTGCCCTGACAAACCCGTCGACGTCTCGCCAGCCAGGCCTGGCGCCACGGCTGGCGAGACGTGCGAGCCTCTTCAGAAACCTGGCGGATGACACGCCAACGGCTTCTGTATCAGATGACCAATCGCCGCCTGATCCGGCGGTTGCACCGCCGCGAGGATCTGCCGCCACTCGGCGGACAACACCCAGTAATCGCCGCGCGCGCGATGGTCGATGTGCAGGGCATTGGAAGCAATCGGCATCAGGCCGAAGCGCTGGTAAAAACGCAGCTGTTGCGACCGGCACAGTGCGGTGACGCCCCGGTAGCCATTCCTGATCGCCCACTCCGCAGCGGCGGCCAACAGGCCGTTGACCGCGATGGGCAGTTGATGGGTCGAGTAAGAGATCAAGCGGCTGAATTCGACATGCCGTGACAGCGCCACCGTGGGCGACACATGTTGTTGCGCCAGCAACGCCCATTCGAACGGTGCCGGAGTGGCCCGCAGTACCGCCAGCAACTGGTCGTGGCGGTACAGCAGAAAGTGCGTACTGCGCGACTTGATCGCCAGTTGCGTTTCGAGCAGCCGCGCACGTGAGGACAGCATGTAATGCTGCAGCCGCAGCCGAAATTGCCGATCGATGAACCGATCAAAGTCCTGGGTATCCGATCCCGCTTCAAGCGTCACGATACGGCAACCCTCGTGATGACTCTTTAACGTTGTCTGAAGCGTTTGCAGGTAATCTGTGAGTTGCAAATCCGTAGTGTCCATTCTTTCTCCGCAGTCCTTACTTATCGAAGTGTTTCGAGTGCTGAGGAAAGGATGGTTGCTTTTGGCGATTCCGCCACGCCAGGAGGTCTGATAATCAGGTGGGAAAAGTCAATGAATCCGGGCGGTTGACGACTTTTCTGACACGAGAGAAAGCCCCTGTTGCAGGAAAAATCTCAGGCATGCGTAGTACTCCTCGCCATCACGCCGAGGAGTACTCACATTTTTAATTTTTTATGGCGGATCAGTCGGGACGAATGATCTTGCCGCTCGCCAGGTCGCGGATCACGCTGGGGTTCTTGCGGCCACCCAGTTGCCCGCCGAGTACCAGATCGAGCTGCCCACGGAAATACTGCTCGACCCGCAGGCGCGTACGCGCAGCCGGGCGCCCCTGAGGGTTGGCAGACGTGGAAATCAGCGGCCCGACCATTGAACACAGGTCGCGCACTTGCGGATGATCACTGACCCGCAGTGCCACGGTGTCGTGGATGCCGGTCACCCATTCGGGCAACAAGCCCTGATGCGGCACCAGCCACGTGTTCGGCCCCGGCCAGGTACTGGCCATGCGGTCGATCCATTCCTGCGGGAAATCTTCGAACAGGAAGTCGAACTGGCGAATGTTGTCGGCGACCAGAATCAGCCCCTTGATCACCGAGCGGTTCTTGATCGCCAGCAGCCGGTCCACGGCCTCTTCATTCCACGGGTCGCAACCCAGCCCCCAGACGGCTTCGGTTGGATAGGCAATCACCGCCCCGGCACGAATCTCTCGCGCGGCTTGTTGCACACGCCAACTGTTGACCATGAAAAAACTCTCCGCAATCAGGTTTCGCGCAGTTTACCTATCCTGCATGTAAAACCTAGCGTGTCCTGGCCAACCAACGACCGTTTTCGCAGACCGCCCGGCCGTCCATTTCCAGCTCGGTCAGTGCTGCCAACACTTTGGGCAAGGCCCAGCCACAGCTATCGGCCAGCGCTTCGCTGGTATGCGGGGCGGCGTGGAGCAGAGCGAGCAACGGATGGTCGGCCTTCGCGCAATCCGTGGACGGAGACACATGCTGCCAGCCGCGCAGGGCTTCGAGGATGTGTTCGATGGTTTCCACCAGCACCGCGCCATCACGAATCAACTGATGACAGCCACGTGCGCCCGGATGATGAATCGACCCGGGAATCGCATACACCTCACGCCCCTGTTCCGCCGCCAGCCGCGCGGTGATCAGTGAACCGCTGGCGACGCTGGCCTCGACCACCAGCACGCCCAGCGACAAACCGCTGATGATCCGGTTACGCCGCGGGAAGTTGCTGGGGGCCGGCCCGGCATCCAGCGGAAACTCCGAAAGCACGGCGCTGCCGGACGCCATCATCGCCTCGGCCAGCCGTCGGTTGCGCTGTGGATAAAAATTTTCCAGGCCGGTGCCGAGTACCCCGACGGTCAGCCCGCCAACATCCAGCGCGGCTTGGTGGGCTGCCGCGTCGATGCCCAGCGCCAGGCCGCTGGTGATGACAAAACCGGCCCCGGCAAGGCTGCGCGAAAACGCTGCGGCGGTGTCCATGCCAGGACGCGAAGCGCGGCGGCTTCCGACCATCGCCAGTTGCGGTTTCTCCAGAATCCGCGCATCGCCGGCAACGAACAACAACGGCGGCGGATCCGGAATCTGCGCCAGCAGCGCCGGATAATCGGCCTGGTCCCACATCAGCAAATGCTGGCCCGGCCGCTCTAGCCAGCGCATTGCGTGGCTGGCACCGTCGCGAACCGTAGGGCAACGCCGCGCCTCGGCGCACGCCGCCGGCAAACCCAGCGAACGCCAGGCGCTGGCCGGCGCACTGATGGCTTTGGAGGCCGAGCCAAAGGCTTCGAGCAATTTGGCAAAGCGCTTGGGGCCGATATCCGGCAAGCGGTGCAGGCGCAGGCGCGCTTCCAGTTCCGCCGGGGAAACCGGTGTACAGACAGGAGACATCATGGATCATCCTTGATCGATATAAGGCCCGTACCTTTCGGAACAAGCTGTGGATAACTCTGTTGGTAACTTGTTGAGCAAGCTACGGATTACGCACCTTGTCGAGCACCGCCAGCGAGCGCGATGCGTTGAGAATCAGGCCATAGCTGAGTTTGTCGTAGGTACGGAACACCATCAGCAACCCGGCGCGTTCATCGGGAATCTTCAGCGGTTGGCCGGTGATCCGGTCACGCACGGTTTCGCCGGTTTTCATCACCACCAGCACGTTGCCCTCGGCAAGGCCATCGCGTTTGCCCTTGTTCAACGTGACCACGTCCATCGCGCCGATCTGCGTGACGCCGCGCGGTACGTCGATGATCACCCCGTTGATATCGCGGGCAGGGGCGCTGGGCATGAAGGTCGAATTGATCGAACGTTCTTCGCCGCTGAACAAACGATCACCGAGGCGCACTTCTTGGGTAGTGCGTTGCAGCGCGAGGGTGGCGACATCGCCCTCGGTGGCGACGATTTCACCGCCACCAATGTCATCGGCGTTGATCCCGAGAAATTCCTGGGTCTGCGGATCGGTGTAGACCTTGCCCTGGCGAAAGATGCCGTACACCGGTTGTTCCGGGTCGAAATGGCCACGGGCGAAGATGCGGTCACCGGTGCCGCTGAGCACGCGCTCGGCATCGCCGGCGACGATGTACGGTGCCTTGTCGAAATCCTCGGCCTTGTCGACGATGCGGTTGCTCAGCAGAAAACTGTTGATGGACTTCAGCGGAATGCTTGGAATCGCCTCGGCCACCGGGCTGGTGCGGATGCGTGGCGAGAGTTTGATGGTGCCGCGCGACTCGCCGCGGTTGACGGTCAGTTGCGGCTGGCCGTTGACGTAGCTGAGCGTCAGCGTGTCGCCGGGATAGATCAGGTTGGGGTTATCGATCTGCGGGTTGGCCCGCCACAGTTGCGGCCATTGCCAGGGCTCGCGCAGGTATTTGCCGGAAATGTCCCAGAGCGTGTCCCCTGAAACCACCGTGTATTGCTGTGGAAAACCATCCCTGAGTTGCACTTGCCCTTGCGCCGCGCCGGCCGAAGCCAGGAGCAGCAGGGCGAGTAGTGTTTTCCTCATGCCGTGAATCCCTTTATCATATGCGTTCGCGTGAACCGTCAGAGCCCCCGTGGCTCGCTTGGGCAAACTGCACAAGCTACGCTTCACAACGGTAGCCTGCATCTTCGGACCTGCCAGGCCATCGACCCGACTTTACTCAACGTGTGCAGCAATCAAAGCCTATGGCCATTTTAAACATCCTCGAATTCCCGGACCCGCGTCTGCGCACTATCGCCAAGCCTGTGGCTGTAGTGGACGACGAAGTGCGTCAGTTGGTCGATGACATGTTTGAAACAATGTATGAAGCGCCGGGCATCGGCCTTGCCGCGACCCAGGTCAACGTACATAAACGCATCGTGGTCATGGACCTTTCCGAAGACCGGACCGAGCCGCGGGTGTTCATCAACCCCGAGTTCGAACCGTTGACCGAGGACATGGACCAGTACCAGGAAGGCTGCCTCTCGGTACCCGGTTTCTACGAAAACGTCGATCGCCCGCAAAAGGTCAGGATCAAGGCGCTGGACCGCGACGGCAAGCCCTATGAACTGATCGCCGAAGGCCTGCTTGCGGTGTGCATCCAGCACGAATGCGACCACCTCAACGGCAAATTGTTCGTCGACTACCTGTCCACGCTCAAACGCGACCGGATCAAGAAGAAACTGGAAAAGCTGCACCGCCAGAACGCTTGATGCCCCTCTTCAAAGGCTTGCTGCGGCAAGCCTTTTTCATTTTATGAGACGCCCTTCATGACTGAGCCATTGCGCATCGTTTTTGCCGGCACCCCGGAATTCGCCGCCGAACACCTCAAGGCCTTGCTGAACAGCCCGTACGAGATCGTCGCGGTGTACACCCAGCCAGATCGTCCGGCCGGGCGTGGGCAGAAACTGATGCCGAGCCCGGTCAAACAGCTTGCCCTGGAAAACCATATCCAGGTGTTGCAGCCGCCGACCTTGCGCAATGCCGATGCTCAGGCTGAACTGGCTGCGCTGAAGCCGGACCTGATGGTGGTGGTCGCGTACGGACTGATCCTGCCGCAAGTGGTGCTGGATATCCCGCGTCTGGGCTGCATCAACAGCCACGCCTCGCTGCTGCCACGCTGGCGCGGTGCGGCGCCGATTCAACGGGCCGTGGAACACGGTGACGCAGAAAGTGGCGTGACCGTGATGCGCATGGAGGCCGGGCTCGACACCGGGCCGATGTTGCTCAAGGTTGTCACGCCGATCAGTGCCGACGATACCGGCGGCACCTTGCATGATCGTCTCGCGGAGATGGGCCCGCCCGCTGTGATCCAGGCCATTGCCGGTCTCGCCGCCGGCACCCTGGAAGGCGAAGTGCAGAACGACGAACTTGCCACCTACGCGCACAAATTGAACAAGGATGAGGCACGCCTCGACTGGAGCCGTCCGGCCGTTGAGCTGGAACGCCTGGTGCGTGCCTTCAATCCATGGCCGATCACCCACAGCACGCTCAATGGCGAAGCGTTGAAAGTGCTGGCCGCGACCGTGGCCGACGGCAATGGCGCTCCGGGTGAAATCCTCAGCGCCAGCAAGGACGGCCTGATTGTCGCCTGCGGTGCACAAGCGCTGTGCCTGACCCGCCTGCAACTGCCCGGCGGCAAAGCGCTGAATTTCAGTGACCTGTTCAACAGCCGTCGCGAGAAATTCGCCGTCGGCACCGTGCTCGGTGCCGCGGTGGACGCGCAATGAACCCGCGTCTGGCCGCCGCCAAGGCACTTGCCGCCGTGCTCAGTGGCAAGGCTTCGCTGAACAGTTCGCTGCCCACGCAACTGGACAAGGTCGAGGATCGCGATCGCGGTTTCACTCAGGATCTGGCCTTCGGCACCGCGCGCTGGCAGCCACGCCTGTCGGCATTGGCCGAGAAGCTTTTGCAGAAACCGTTCAAGGCCGCCGACGCCGATGTTGAAGCGCTGCTGCTGGTCGGTCTCTACCAATTGCTTTACACCCGCGTGCCGGCCCACGCCGCCATCGGCGAGACCGTCGGTTGCGCCGACAAGCTGAAAAAACCCTGGGCCAAAGGCCTGCTCAACGCCGTGCTGCGCAATGCCCAGCGCGAAAGCGAAACGATTTTCGCCGAGCTGGAGCGTGACCCAGTGGTACGCACGGCACACCCGCGCTGGCTGCAAAAATCCCTCAAGGCGTTCTGGCCTGAGCAATGGGAAGCGATTTGCGCGGCGAACAATGCACATCCGCCGATGATCCTGCGGGTCAATCGTCGTCATCACAGCCGCGACGCCTACCTCGGCCTGCTGACTGAGGCCGGGATTGCCGCAACGCCCTGCGTGTACAGCCGCGACGGCATCATCCTCGAAGCCGCCGCCGATGTACGCAGCCTGCCGGGTTTCGCCGAGGGCTGGATCAGCGTCCAGGACGAAGCCGCGCAACTGGCCGCCGACCTGCTTGACCTGGCGCCGGGCCAACGCGTGCTAGACGCCTGCTGCGCCCCCGGCGGCAAGACTTGCCACATCCTCGAAGCCGAACCGGCGCTGGCCGGCGTGGTGGCGGTGGACCTGGAGGCCAAGCGTCTGGTGCGAGTGAAGGAGAACCTTGAACGCCTCGGCCTCAGCGCCGAGCTGATCGCTGCCGACGGCCGTGATACGGCGAAGTGGTGGGACGGCAAACCGTTCCAGCGCATCCTGCTCGACGCGCCGTGCTCGGCCACCGGCGTCATCCGCCGTCATCCGGACATCAAGCTGACGCGGCAACCCGACGACATCGCCGCTCTCGCGCAACTGCAAGGCGAGCTGCTCGACGCGATGTGGCAAACCCTCGAAGTCGGCGGCATCCTGCTGTACGCCACCTGCTCGACGCTGCCGACCGAAAATACTGAAGTGATTGCTGCGTTTCTCGAGCGTACGCCGGGAGCACGGGAGCTGGACCTGGCTACTGCGGCTGGAATCAAACAGCCCCATGGTCGCCAACTGCTGGCCCAGCAAGGCGGGCATGACGGGTTCTACTACGCCAAGCTGATCAAGATCGCTGCCGCGCGCAGCTAAACGGATTCAACGGAGTGACTGGATGAAAATCATCATCCTCGGTGCAGGACAGGTCGGCGGTTCGCTGGCAGAACATCTGGCCAGCGAGGCCAACGACATCACCGTGGTGGACACCGACGGCGAGCGCCTGCGCGACCTCGGCGATCGCCTCGACATCCGTACCGTGCAGGGCCGTGGCTCGCTGCCTTCGGTACTGCGTCAGGCCGGCGCCGACGACGCCGACATGCTGGTCGCCGTGACGAACAGTGACGAGACCAACATGGTCGCCTGCCAGGTCGCGCACACGCTGTTCCACACCCCGACAAAGATTGCCCGGGTGCGCGAAGCGTCGTATCTCAATCGCGAAGAGCAGCTGTTCCAGAACGAGGCGATTCCGGTCGACGTGTTGATCAGCCCCGAGCAGGTGGTGACCAACTACATCAAACGCCTGATCCAGCATCCCGGCGCCTTGCAGGTGATCGACTTCGCCGAAGGCGCGGCGCAACTGGTGGCGGTGCGCGCCTATTACGGCGGGCCGCTGGTCGGCCAGCAACTGCGCCAGCTACGCGAGCACATGCCGAACGTCGAAACCCGCGTCGCTGCAATTTTCCGCCGTGATCGGCCGATCCTGCCGCAGGGCGACACGGTGATCGAGGCCGACGACGAAGTGTTCTTCATCGCCGCCCGTGAGGATATCCGCGCGGTGATGAGCGAAATGCGCCGCCTCGACGAAACTTACAAACGCATCGTCATCGCCGGTGGCGGGCAGATCGGCGAGCGCCTGGCCGAAGCCATCGAAAGCCGCTATCAGGTGAAGATCATCGAGATGAGCCCGGCACGCTGCCGTTACCTCTCCGATACCCTCGACAGCACCGTGGTGCTGCAGGGCAGCGCTTCGGACCGCGATCTGCTGCTGGAGGAGAACATCGCCGACGCCGATATCTTCCTCGCCCTGACCAATGATGACGAAGCCAACATCATGTCTTCGCTGCTGGCCAAACGGCTCGGGGCGAAGAAGGTCATGACGATCATCAACAACCCGGCCTATGTCGACCTGATCCAGGGCGGCGATATCGACATCGCGATCAGCCCCCAACTGGCAACCATCGGCACTTTGCTGGCCCACGTGCGCCGTGGCGATATCGTCAGCGTGCACTCATTGCGCCGCGGGGCCGCGGAAGCCATCGAGGCGATCGCCCACGGCGATGCCAAGTCGAGCAAGGTCATCGGCAAGCCGATCGAGAAAATTGGCCTGCCACCGGGCACCACCATCGGCGCGGTGATCCGCAACGAACAAGTGATCATTGCCCACGACGACACGGTGATCGAAGCGGGCGACCATGTGATTCTGTTCCTTGTGGATAAAAAGCATATTCGCGATGTGGAGAAGCTGTTTCATGTGGGGTTGAGCTTCTTCTGATCCGGTTATCGATCGTTCCCACGCCAGAGCGTGGGAACGATCACTGAAACGAGGGTGCAATAGATGCTTGAGTCGCTGGAAAAAATGCTCGCCAAAGGTGTGGATAACGCTCTGCTGCGCTTCGGCCTAGGCAATGGTTATCTGGATCTGGACGAACACGCCAAGGCTGCCGAGCATTTTCAGCGCTGCGTGGCGTTCGATCCGAAATATTCGGCGGCATGGAAATTATTGGGCAAGGCCCGATTGGCGCTGGGAGATTCTGCTGCCGCGCGGCAAGCCTGGGAACAGGGGCTGGAAGCGGCCCGCGCCCATGGCGACAAGCAGGCCGAAAAGGAAATGTCGGTGTTCCTGAAGAAGCTCGAGCGTCAGGCCCGGTAAATCTTACAAATAGCGCAAGCCGATGCCTTCAGCATCCACCGTGACCACTTCCATACGCACTCGCGGCGCACCTGTGGGTAAGTCTTGCACCTGACCATACACCACTGCCCCCTTGGGCAACGACGCCAGACGCGGATGCTGCACGTAAACGCCGGTGGGCGACAGGTTGCGCGTCTGCCCGAGGCATTCGCCCAAGCTGTCGTGAGTGATCTTGATACGAAACGACTTGCGGTGTTCGGACATCTGCTGCGCCCTTGAATGAACGTTTGTGGATAACTTCAAGGATGAGGTTATCCACAGATCATGCCAATCTCGTCGACCGTGCTCAGTACCAGCGCGCTTCGCCCGGTGGACGTTTTTTGAAGCGTTTCATGCTCCACATGTACTGGCTCGGATATGCCGCAACGTAGCGCTCGACCACTTTGCTCATGGCCGCGCAGGATTCGGCGGTATCGGTGCTGTACATGGCTTCGGGCGCGGCTTCGAGGATTACTTTGTAGCCAGAGCCGTCGGGCAGCCGCAGGGCATGCAGGAACACGCCGACTGCTTTGCCACCGGCGAGCATGTTCGGCACGAACTTGCTGGTCAGCGCCTGGGTGGCAAAGAACGGCACGAAGATCCCGGCGGATTCGGCCGGTTCCGGGTCGGCCGGAATGCCCACTGCACCACCTTTGCGCACTTCCTTGATAACGCTGAGGATGCCTTCCTTGGTCGATGCAGCCACTTTGTTGCCCAGTTGCACACGCTGTTTGCGCAGCAATTCGTCCACCGCCTTGAGCTTGGGCGGGCGGTAGAAAATGATCGGTTTGCATTGGCTGCAATAGAAGTGGTTGAGGACTTCCCAGTTGCCCAGGTGGCTGGTGATGCCGACCACGCCTTTGCCAGAGGCCAGCGCTTCTTTCAATACGTCGAGGCCTTCGACTTCACGAACCAGATCGATCGAGCGCTGAGCCGGCCAGATCCACGCGCAGGCACTTTCGGTCAGCGACTTGCCGATGTCCTTCAAACTCTGGCCGACCAGACGCTCGCGTTCGGCCGCATCCATCTGTGGAAAACATTTGGCGAGGTTGATCCGCACCACGTCGCGGGAACGGTTGGGGGTTTTCCACATGATCCAGCCGATCGCCGAACCCACGGCCTGCACGGCCCGCCATGGCAGCAGGGCAAACAGCCGCAGCGCGCCTACCAGCAAGGCGCCTTTAAACTTTTCCACAGTTCACTCCTGATCTTTGTGCTGTGCGCGAGGCCGGCATTCTAACCGGCGTTGACCAACTGCGCGTAGCGGTCGCAATCCTGCGTATGGTCCATGACCATTCCCGAGGCCTGCATCAACGCGTAGCAAATGGTCGGGCCGACGAAGGTGAACCCGGCCTTTTTCAAGGCTTTGCTCATCGCCAGCGCTTCGGGGGTGATCGCCGGGACTTCGCTGCGATCCTTGAAATGATTGATGATCGATTGGTCGTTAACAAACGACCAGAGGAACGCCACCGGGTCTTCCAGCGCCAGCCAGGCCTGGGCATTACGGCGGGCGGCGTTGAGTTTGAGGCGGTTGCGGATGATCCCTGGATCGAGCATCAATTCGTCGATTTCGGCGTCGCTCATCTGCGCCACACGCTGCACGTCAAAGCCGAACAGCACCTGGCGATAACGCTCGCGCTTGCGCAGCACGGTGATCCACGACAGCCCGGCCTGGAACCCTTCGAGCAAAAGCAACTCGAACAAACCCTGCGCATCGCGTAGCGGCGTGCCCCACTCCTGATCGTGATAAGCCATGTACAGCGGATCTTCGGTACACCAAAAGCAGCGTGGCATAAGGCTCCAGGGGGCGTGCGCAGCAACGAATCGGGTATACTCCCGCTCTTTAAATCGCAGCCCAAGAAACAGGTGAATTTCGTGAGCCAGCCTACGCCAGCCGTGCGTACCTTCCAAGACTTGATCCTCGCGCTCCAGCAATACTGGGCCGAGCAAGGTTGTGTGGTACTTCAGCCCTACGATATGGAAGTAGGCGCCGGCACTTTCCACACCGCGACCTTCCTGCGCGCCATCGGCCCGGAAACCTGGAACGCCGCGTACGTGCAGCCAAGCCGCCGTCCGACTGACGGCCGCTACGGCGAAAACCCGAACCGTCTGCAGCATTACTACCAGTTCCAGGTCGTCCTGAAGCCGAACCCGGACAACTTCCAGGAACTGTACCTGGGCTCGCTCAAGCATGTCGGCCTCGACCCGCTGGTCCACGACATCCGCTTCGTCGAAGACAACTGGGAATCGCCGACTCTCGGCGCCTGGGGTCTGGGCTGGGAAGTCTGGCTCAACGGCATGGAAGTCACTCAGTTCACCTACTTCCAGCAAGCAGGCGGCATCGAGTGCTACCCGGTAACCGGCGAGATCACCTACGGTCTCGAGCGCCTGGCGATGTACCTGCAAGGCGTGGATTCGGTCTACGACCTGGTCTGGGCTGACGGTCCGTTCGGCAAAGTCACCTACGGCGACGTGTTCCATCAGAACGAGGTGGAACAGTCCACCTACAACTTCGAACACGCCAACGTCGACAAGCTGTTCGAACTGTTCGACTTCTATGAAAGCGAAGCCAAGCGCCTGATCGAGCTCGACCAGCCGCTGCCGTTGCCGAGCTATGAAATGGTCCTGAAGGCTTCGCATACCTTCAACCTGCTGGATGCACGCCGGGCGATCTCGGTGACGGCGCGTCAGCAATACATTCTGCGTGTACGCACCTTGGCGCGTTCCGTTGCGCAAGCCTACCTGCTGGCCCGCGCCAAGCTGGGCTTCCCGATGGCGACCCCGGACCTGCGTGACGAAGTACTGGCCAAGCTGGAGGCTGCACAATGAGTGCGCAAGATTTTCTGGTTGAACTGGGCACCGAAGAACTGCCACCCAAAGCCCTGAACACCCTGGCTGAGGCGTTCCTCGCCGGTATCGACAAGGGCCTGCAAGCCGCTGGCCTGAACTACGAGACGAAAACCGTCTACGCCGCGCCGCGTCGACTGGCCGTGCTGATCACCGCGCTGGCCACTCAGCAGCCGGACCGCAGCATCAACCTCGACGGCCCGCCACGTCAGGCCGCATTCGACGCTGACGGCAACCCGACTCAGGCCGCGCTGGGCTTCGCCAAGAAGTGTGGCGTCGAGCTGAGCGAGATCGATCAGAGCGGACCGAAACTGCGCTACAGCCAGAACATCGCCGGCAAGCCGACCGCGAGCCTGCTGCCGACCATCGTCGAAGATTCGCTGAACGACCTGCCGATCCCGAAACGCATGCGTTGGGGTGCACGCAAGGAAGAGTTCGTACGTCCGACCCAATGGCTGGTGATGCTGCTCGGTGACCAGGTCATCGATTGCACGATCCTTGCGCAGAAGGCAGGTCGTGATTCCCGTGGCCACCGTTTCCATCATCCGGAAGCCGTGCGCATCGGTTCGCCATCGAGCTACCTCGCCGACCTGCGTGCCGCTTACGTGCTGGCTGATGCCAACGAGCGCCGCGAGATCATCAGCAAGCGCACCGAAGAACTGGCGACCCGTCAGGAAGGCACCGCGATCGTGCCGCCGGCGCTGCTCGACGAAGTGACGGCGCTGGTCGAGTGGCCAGTGCCGCTGGTGTGCTCGTTCGAGGAGCGTTTCCTCGACGTGCCGCAAGAAGCGCTGATCACCACCATGCAGGACAACCAGAAATATTTCTGCCTGCTGGACGCCGACGGCAAGTTGCTGCCACGTTTCATCACTGTGGCCAACATCGAAAGCAAAGATCCGCAGCAAATCATCGCCGGTAACGAGAAAGTGGTTCGCCCACGTCTGACCGACGCCGAATTCTTCTTCAAGCAGGACAAGAAGCAGAAGCTTGAAGACTTCAACCTGCGCCTGCAGAACGTGGTGTTCCAGGAAAAACTCGGCAGCGTCTACGACAAGGCCGAGCGCGTCTCGAAACTGGCGGCGTACATCGCCGCGCGCATCGGCGGCAACGCTTCGTGGGCGGCCCGTGCCGGCCTGCTGTCGAAGTGCGACCTGGCCACCGAAATGGTCGGCGAGTTCCCGGAGATGCAAGGCGTCGCCGGTTACTACTACGCCCTCAATGACGGCGAGCCGCAGGACGTCGCGCTGGCATTGAACGAGCAGTACATGCCACGCGGTGCCGGTGCGGAACTGCCGGCAACCCTGACCGGTGCAGCGGTGGCGATCGCCGACAAGCTCGACACGCTGGTCGGCATCTTCGGTATCGGCATGCTGCCGACCGGCAGCAAAGACCCGTATGCCCTGCGCCGTGCGGCGCTGGGCGTGCTGCGCATCCTGATCGAGAAACAACTGGATCTGGACCTCAACGACGCTGTGGCTTTCGCGGTGAACGCATTCGGCGCCAAGATCAAGGCTGCCGGTCTCAACGAGTCCGTGCTGGAATTCATCTTCGACCGTCTGCGTGCGCGTTACGAAGACGAAGGCGTCGATGTGGCCACCTATCTGTCGGTTCGTGCCCTGAAGCCGGGTTCGGCGCTGGATTTCGACCAGCGTGTGCAAGCGGTGCAGGCATTCCGCAAACTGCCGGAAGCGGCAGCGCTGGCGGCCGTCAACAAGCGTGTGTCGAACCTGTTGAGCAAGGTCGAAGGCTCGGTGCCGACCGAGGTGCAAGCCAAGTACTTCGACAACGCCAACGAGTTCTCGCTGTACTCGGCGATCCAGCAAGCGGATCAGGCGGTGCAGCCAATGGCCGCGGCGCGTCAGTACAACGAAACACTGGCACGCCTTGCAGCATTGCGTGAGCCAGTGGATGCGTTCTTCGACGCCGTAATGGTCAATGCCGACGACGCCAATGTGCGGGCCAACCGTTACGCGCTGCTGGCGCGTTTGCGTGGTCTGTTCCTTGGCGTTGCCGACATTTCGCTGCTGGGTTGAGGAATTGCTGTTGAAACTGCTGATTCTCGATCGGGACGGGGTGATCAATTACGACTCCGACGCTTACATCAAATCGGTGCAAGAGTGGATTCCGATCCCCGGCTCGATCGAAGCGATCGCGCAGTTGAGCAAGGCCGGCTGGACGGTGGCGGTGGCCACCAACCAGTCAGGCATCGCTCGCGGCTATTACGACCTCGCCACCCTCGACGCCATGCACGCGCGCTTGCGCGATCTGGTGGCGGAGCAGGGCGGCGAAGTCGGGCTTATCGTGTATTGCCCGCATGGGCCGGACGAAGGGTGCGATTGCCGCAAACCGAAACCGGGCATGCTCAAGACCATCGCCGCGCATTACCAGGTGCCGCTGACCAACGTCTGGTTCGTCGGCGACAGCCTTGGTGACCTGGAGGCTGCCAAAGCCGTCGATTCACAGCCAGTTTTGGTAAAGACCGGGAAAGGCGCAAAGACTCAGGGCAAAACCCTGCCGGTGGGCACTCTGATTTTCGACGATCTGGCGGCGATTGCCGCAGAACTTATCCACAACTAGAGTACTTCTGAATTCCTGACCAGGGATTGCTCGGGGGTGCGCTTGAACAGACGGGCATTGCCCCGTAACGGTAAACGTCATTATGTCGATACTGCGGGCCATCAGGATTTTTCTCTTTTACCTGCTGCTGGGCACCACCTCCCTGCTGTGGTGCAGCTTGAGTTTTTTTATCGCGCCGTTTCTTTCTTTCAAGGCGCGCTATCGCTTCATCAACGTGTACTGGTGCCGATGCGCCTTGTGGTTGACCAAGGTCTTCCTCGGTATACGTTACGAAATCAAAGGCGCGCAAAACGTGCCTGACCGGCCCTGCGTGATTCAATCGAACCATCAGAGCACCTGGGAGACCTTCTTTCTCTCCGCCTATTTCTCGCCATTGAGCCAGGTGCTCAAGCGCGAATTGCTTTACGTGCCGTTCTTCGGCTGGGCCATGGCCATGCTGCGGCCGATCGCGATCGATCGCGACAACCCCAAAGCCGCACTCAAACAAGTGGCGGCCAAGGGCGATGAGTTGCTCAAGGACAACGTTTGGGTGCTGATCTTCCCGGAAGGGACGCGCGTACCTTACGGCACCATCGGCAAATTCTCCCGCAGCGGCAGTGCGCTGGCGGTGAATGCGGCGCTTCCGGTACTGCCGATTGCGCACAATGCCGGCAAATTCTGGCCGAAAGTCGGCTGGGGCAAGAAGTCCGGGGTGATCACCGTGGTTATCGGTGAGCCGATGTACGCCGAGGGCACCGGCCCACGCGCCATTGCCGAGCTGAACGACCGCGTCCAGGCCTGGAATGAAAAGACGCAGCAGGAAATGGGCTCGCTGCCGCCGACGCCGCAAGCGCCGGTGACCAATGAGCAAGTGCCTGCCTGACATTTTGTGGATAACCTGTGTACGGTTTGCTTTAAAACGCCATCAAGTTCGACGTAAGGTGTTGATTTAAAATAGTTTTTTTGAGTCTCGCCTAACATCGAAAACCGTGCATAAGTTTATTTTCGATGTAAAAAAACCGGCTGATATAGCCGGTTTTTTTGTGCCTGTTTTATTCGGCAATCAACGGTAAATGCAACAGGAACGTGGTGCCTCGGTCGATCACGCTGCGGCATTCAATGCTGCCTCCGTGGTGATCGATCACCGCTTTGACCATCGACAGGCCCAGCCCTACGCCATCAATGCCCTGCGCGGAGGAGAAACGCCGGTATTGACTGAACAGCTCCGGCAATTCGTGCTCGGCGATACCCTTGCCCTGATCAATCAGCTCGCAACGCAGCCACTGCTCATGGCAGCTCACACACAATTGCACCGTAGAGCCAGCCGGGCTGTATTTGACCGCGTTTTCCAACAGGTTGAACAACGCGCGAGTCAGCAAGCCCTGGTCTGCCATGACCAGGCGTTCCTGAGACTGCTCGTCCATGTCATGCCGCAGTTCGATACGTTTTTGCTGAGCGATGGGCAGCGCTTGATCGAGCACGTCGAGCACCAGCATCGCAAACAGGCTTGGCTGAAACTGATAGGCTTCGGATTCGGCGCGGGCCAACAGGACGAAGCCATCCGTCAGGTCCAGGGCTCGGCGGACCTGGCGTTCGATCTGCTCGAACAACGGTGAATCGGCGCCAGCCTGATGGCGATGCACGTCGAGCAGCGCCAGGATGGCTGAATGGGGCGCGCGCAAGTCATGGGACAGGAAGCGCAGCAACACACCGCGTTGTTCTTCAGCAGCGCGTTCGGCGCTGAGGTCGGTGAGGCTGAACAGCCAACCAATGGGCGTATCGCCGTCGGCCGTCAGCAATGCTGCACGTTCCAGGCGCAGGCTGCGCTCCTTGTGATCACGGAACTCCAGCAACGACATCGCTGACAGCGGCGGTCGCGGCATTGTGGATAATTCCGGGTAGCCCAGGCTGCCCAGTTGATCAAGCACATCGTTGCCCACCAGATCGTTTTCGAAGAGCTCGCGTGCTTTGCGGTTACCCAACAGAATCTGCCCCTTGGGGTCGCTGATCAGCGTGGCGACGGGCAGGTATTCGAGGCCATCGGCAATGAATCTGCGGGTATCGCGGGTGCGGCTCATGGCTTGTTCCAGCGCCATGATCTGGCCTTGCAAGCGATCGGTACCGGTGAACTGCGAACGGCGCCGCTCCGGAAACACCTTTGGTTCGCTGTCCAGGCGCGCCAGTTCCCAGCCAAAGTAGGTGAGCACGACACTCAGGCGCCGCCAGTTCCAGATCAGATAACCGAACAACATGCCGAGAACCGTTGGGGTCGGCGACCACCAATGTTGCGCCTGCGCCAAGCCGGCACTGATCAACAGTGCGCAGGCCATGCCCGTCAGGGTAATCCACAGCGCCCAGCGTGGACGCCATAACAACAGACTCAAGACCACAGCCACTAACCCGACCGATAGGGACGGACCTATCGTCGCAGAGACACCCTTCAGACTGGTCTGCGCCCGATACGACAACAACGCAGTCAGCGGTAACAGGACCAGACTTATCCACAACCACTCACGCACCAACCGCCGAAACAGCCGCTGCACCTGGCTTGGCACCCGGCTTTCGCGACGGCGATTATTTTCATGGGGAGAGGGCAGGGGGAATGGTTTCATGGGCCACGGGTCTGAGACGTTGATCCGAAGAATCATAGCGGAACGTCGGCCAACGAGGCGCTGCTTTACTTTCGCCGTAATGGCCAAGCGACTACAGTTGACGCCAACTGCCCAAGCAACAAGGAACCACCGCGTATGCGTGTTGCAATACTGGACGACGAACCCGCCGAGTTGCGCCGGGTCGAGCAAACCCTGCAACAGATGGCTGAAGATGGCGAACAACCGTGGTCGCTGCACAGCTTCGAGCGCGGCGAAGATCTGCTGCGGCAACTGCGCCGGGAAACCTTCGACCTGCTGATCCTTGACTGGCAACTGCCCGACCTCACCGGCCTGGCACTGCTGCGCTGGACCCGCGAACACATGGACGCGCCACCGGCGGCGATCATGCTGACCAGTCGCGACGGCGAGAGCGATATCGTCCAGGCGCTGAACGCGGGAGCCGATGATTATGTGAGCAAGCCATTTCGGCCCAATGAACTGAAAGCGCGCGTCGCAGCGGTACTGCGCCGGCATAACCAGCAACGTGCGGCTGCCAACGAAGTGCTGAGTTTCAACGATCTGACGTTCGACGATGCCGAACTGACCGTCACCCGCGAGGGCCAGCCTATCGTCATGACTGAGCGCGAGTATCGGCTCGCCCGGTGTCTGTTCAGCAATCTAGGCAGACCGTTGTCACGGGATTATCTGTATGAACGGTTTTGGCCACATGAGGAGATGGCCTCGTCCCGACCGCTGGATACGCATATTTATCGGTTGCGGAACAAGCTTGGGCTGACCGCGGATCGGGGTTGGCAGTTGTTGACGATTTATGGATATGGGTATCGGTTAGAGAGTGTGGCAACTGCCGTAGAGTGAGCCATCGCGTACAACAGCACCGGTAATAAAAAAGGCCAACGCAATGCGTTGGCCTTTTTTATTGCCAGCAACCGCGGATCAGAAATCCAGGTTCGAAACCGCCAGCGCATTGCTCTCGATGAAGTCTCGGCGAGGTTCGACCGCATCACCCATCAGGGTATTGAAGATCTGGTCTGCGCCGATGGCGTCTTCGATGGTGACTTTCAGCATGCGGCGCACGCTTGGGTCCATGGTGGTTTCCCACAGCTGGTCCGGGTTCATTTCACCCAGACCTTTGTATCGCTGAATGGTGTGGCGCTTGGTGCTTTCGGCCATCAGCCAGTCGAGGGCTTCCTTGAACTCGGTGACGGCTTTCTTGCGTTCGCCACGCTGGATGTACGCGCCTTCGTCGAGCAGGGTGCTCAGTTGCGCGCCGAGGGTGACGACGGTCTTGTAGTCGTTGCTGCCGAAGAAGTCGCGGTTGAACGTAACGTAGTTGGACAGGCCGTGGGAGATCAGTTCGACCTCTGGCAGCCAGACACCGCGTTCACGGTCTTCACGCAGGCTGGCCTTGTAGACCAGGCCGGACTTCTCATTGGTGCGCAGACGAACTTCGTACTGGGCCAGCCAGTCTTGCATCGCTGCATGGTCACCCAACGTCTCCAGGCTGACCGCTGGCAGGTAGATGAAGTGCTCGGTCAGCTCCTGTGGGTACAGGCGCGACAGACGCTTGAGAGTCTTCATCACCATGCGGAAGTCATTCACCAGACGCTCGAGCGCTTCGCCGGAAATACCCGGTGCGTCTTCGTTCAGGTGCAGGCTCGCATCTTCCAGGGCCGACTGCGTCATGTACTCTTCCATGGCGTCGTCGTCTTTGATGTATTGCTCTTGCTTGCCTTTCTTGACCTTGTACAGCGGCGGCTGGGCGATGTAGATGTAGCCGCGCTCGATCAGCTCCGGCAACTGACGGAAGAAGAAGGTCAGCAGCAGGGTCCGGATGTGCGAACCGTCGACGTCAGCATCGGTCATGATGATGATGTTGTGATAGCGCAACTTGTCGATGTTGTACTCTTCGCGGCCGATGCCGCAGCCCAGCGCGGTGATCAGTGTGCCCACTTCCTGGGACGAGATCATTTTGTCGAAGCGAGCTTTCTCGACGTTGAGGATCTTGCCCTTCAACGGCAGGATCGCCTGGGTCTTGCGGTTACGTCCCTGCTTGGCAGAGCCGCCCGCGGAGTCACCTTCCACCAGGTACAGTTCGGACAGCGCCGGGTCTTTTTCCTGGCAGTCAGCGAGTTTGCCCGGCAGGCCGGCTATGTCCAGTGCGCCTTTGCGGCGGGTCATCTCACGAGCCTTGCGCGCCGCTTCACGGGCACGGGCGGCGTCGATCATCTTGCCGACCACCAGCTTGGCTTCGTTCGGGTTTTCCAGGAGGAAGTCGGAGAAGTATTTGCCCATCTCCTGCTCGACCGCAGTCTTCACTTCGGAAGACACCAGTTTGTCTTTGGTCTGCGAGCTGAACTTAGGATCCGGTACTTTCACCGAAATGATCGCGGTCAGGCCTTCACGGGCGTCGTCGCCGGTGGTGGCGACCTTGTGTTTCTTCGCCAGGCCTTCCTGTTCGATGTAGTTGTTCAGGTTACGCGTCAGCGCCGAGCGGAAGCCCACCAGGTGAGTACCGCCATCGCGTTGCGGAATGTTGTTGGTGAAGCACAACAGATTCTCGTTGAAGCTGTCGTTCCACTGCAGGGCAACTTCTACGCCGATGCCGTCTTCGCGCTGGATGTTGAAGTGGAACACCTGATTGACCGCAGTCTTGTTGGTGTTCAGGTATTCAACGAACGCACGCAGGCCGCCTTCGTACTTGAACAGTTCTTCCTTGCCGCTGCGCTCATCCTTGAGGACGATACCGACACCGGAGTTGAGGAAAGACAGTTCACGAATGCGCTTGGCGAGGATGTCCCAGCTGAAGTGAATGTTCTTGAAGGTTTCGCTGGAGGCCTTGAAGTGAATCTGGGTGCCGGTGGTTTCGCTGTCGCCAACGATGGCCATCGGTGCCTGAGGTACGCCGTGGACGTAGGTCTGTTCCCAGATCTTGCCGCTGCGGCGAACGGTCAGGACCAGTTCTTCCGACAGTGCGTTCACTACCGACACACCCACACCGTGCAGACCGCCGGATACTTTGTAGGAGTTGTCGTCGAACTTACCACCGGCGTGGAGGACGGTCATGATGACCTCGGCGGCGGAAACGCCTTCCTCTTTATGCACGTCTACCGGGATGCCACGACCGTTGTCTTTAACGGTGATGGATTCATCCGGGTGGATGATGATGCTGATGTCGTCGCAATGGCCGGCGAGGGCTTCGTCGATCGAGTTGTCGACCACCTCGAACACCATGTGGTGCAGACCGCTGCCATCGTCGGTGTCACCAATGTACATACCGGGACGTTTGCGCACGGCATCCAGGCCTTTCAGCACTTTAATGCTCGATGAGTCGTACGTATTTTCTTCGCTCAATGCCTTCACTCCCGATGGTCGTGGGTCTGGGTGATACGGCCCTGTTCCACGTGGAACAAAGCGACTGGCGTTTCCGTCTGCCAGCCTTCCCTCAATAATTCGTGATCTACACAGGTAATGAACACCTGGCAGCGTAAGTCTTCCAGCAAACGGCACAGCGCGCGGCGATGGCTCTCGTCCAGCTCGGACGGCAAGTCATCCACCAGATAAATACACTGACCGCGTCGGACCTGGCTGACCAGGTGACCTTGGGCAATCCGCAGTGCGCAGACCACCAATTTCTGCTGACCCCGAGACAATATGTCCGCGGCATTGTGTGCGCCCAATCTAAGACGCAAATCAGCCCGTTGCGGTCCGGCCTGGGTATGGCCCATCTGCTGGTCCCGTTGCACGGAACCTGCAAGTACGGCGCTCAACTCGCGTTCTTTGTCCCAGCCTCGGTAATAGCTGAGCGTCAAACCCTCGAGCTCAACCAGTTCGCTCAAGGTCTGTTCGAAGACCGGTTTCAAGGCTGTGATGTAAGCGCGGCGGTATTCATCGATTTCAGCGCTGGCCTGGCACAGTTCCCTGTCCCAAACCGCTTGCGAAACGGCGTCAAGTGTACCATGCCGCAGCCAGGAGTTTCTCTGGCGCAAGGCCTTCTGCAAACGCTGCCAGGTCGCCATGAACCGCGGCTCGACGTGGAACACGCCCCAATCGAGAAACTGCCGGCGAATCTTCGGCGCACCTTCGAGCAGGCGGAAGCTGTCGGGGTTGATCAACTGCAGCGGCAGGATTTCCGCCAGTTGCGCAGCGCTACGGGCGTTTTGCCCATCGATGCGAATCTGGAACTCGCCTTGGCGATCACGAGAAATCCCAAGCGCACTGTTCCCGCCCTCGGCCAATTCAACCTGACCGAATACCGTACAGGCGAGTTGCTCGTACTGGATGACCGGCAACAAGCGCGTGCTACGAAACGAACGAGCAAGCCCCAGCAGATGAATGGCTTCCAGAACACTGGTTTTGCCGCTGCCGTTGGCGCCGTAAAGAATGTTGATGCGGGGGGAGGGGGAGAAGGTCACCGGGTGCAGATTGCGCACCGCGGTGACCGAAACACGACTTAACGACATTCAGAATCAGCTGATTACAGACGCATCGGCATGACAACGTAAGCCGAGTCGTCATTGTCGGACTCCTGCACCAGCGCACTGCTGTTGGAGTCGGACAGGATCAGGCGAACCTGCTCGGTGGTCATCACGCCCAACACGTCGAGCAGGTAGCTGACGTTGAAGCCGATTTCCAGCGAGCCGCCGTTGTATTCAACGCCCACTTCTTCTTCCGCCTCTTCCTGCTCCGGGTTGTTGGCCTGGATCTTCAATTGACCGCTGGCCAGTTGCAGACGGATGCCGCGGTACTTCTCGTTGGACAGAATCGCGGTACGGCTGAACGCTTCCCGCAGGGCCTGGCGATCGCCCAGAACCAGCTTGTCGCCACCCTTTGGCAGCACACGCTCGTAATCCGGGAATTTGCCGTCGACCAGTTTCGAGGTGAAGGTGAATTCGCCGGTAGTCGCACGAATGTGGTGCTGACCGAGAACGATGCTGACATTGCCGTCCGGCTCTGTGAGCAGACGTGCCAGTTCAAGGATACCTTTGCGCGGCACGATCACCTGGTGACGATCCGGCTGACCGATGTCGGCCTGCATCGAGCACATCGCCAGACGGTGACCGTCGGTGGCCACCGCGCGGATGATGCCAGCAGAAACTTCCAGCAGCATGCCGTTCAGGTAGTAGCGCACGTCCTGCTGGGCCATGGCGAAGCTCGTACGTTCGATCAGACGACGCAGTTTGCTTTGTTCAAGGCTGCAGGTCAGCGAGCCCGGGCCTTCTTCAACGGTCGGGAAATCGTTGGCTGGCAGGGTCGACAGGGTGAAACGGCTACGGCCGGCCTTAACCACCAGCTTCTGCTCGTCGACCTTGATGTCGATCAGCGCATCGTTGGGCAGGCTTTTGCAGATGTCCATCAGCTTGCGCGCAGGCACGGTGATGGAACCTGTTTCGGCTGGCTCCTCGAGCTGCACGCGACCAACCAGCTCGACCTCAAGGTCGGTACCGGTCAGCGACAATTGCTGGCCTTCGACAACCAACAGCACGTTGGAGAGTACCGGCAAGGTCTGTCGGCGCTCGACGACGCCTGCGACCAGTTGCAGGGGTTTCAACAGGGCTTCGCGTTGAATGGTGAAATGCATGGTCTAGTCCCTTGCCTTAATAAGCTGCGCTGGTGTTCATCAAGTGGTCAGTGTACGCAGCAGGTTCTTGTAGTCCTCGCGGATGTCCGCGTCGGATTCCTTAAGTTCGTTGATCTTGCGGCAGGCGTGCAACACGGTCGTATGGTCGCGGCCGCCAAACACATCGCCGATTTCCGGCAGGCTGTGGTTGGTCAGTTCCTTGGACAACGCCATGGCCACCTGGCGCGGGCGCGCTACCGAGCGCGAACGGCGCTTGGAAAGCAGATCGGAAATCTTGATCTTGTAGTACTCGGCGACGGTGCGCTGAATGTTATCCACAGAGACCAGTTTGTCCTGCAACGCCAACAGGTCTTTCAGCGATTCGCGAATCAACTCGATGGTGATGTCGCGGCCCATGAAGTGCGAGTGAGCGATCACGCGTTTCAGCGCGCCTTCCAGTTCACGGACGTTGGAGCGAATACGCTGGGCGATGAAGAACGCGGCGTCATGCGGCAACTCGACTTTGGCCTGGTCGGCCTTCTTCATCAAGATGGCCACGCGGGTTTCCAGCTCCGGCGGCTCGACGGCTACCGTCAGACCCCAGCCGAAACGTGACTTGAGGCGTTCTTCGAGACCTTCGATTTCTTTCGGGTAGCGGTCACTGGTGAGAATGACCTGCTGGCCACCTTCAAGCAGGGCGTTGAAGGTGTGGAAGAACTCCTCCTGCGAGCGCTCTTTGCGGGCAAAGAATTGAATGTCATCGATCAGCAATGCGTCCACCGATCGGTAGAAACGCTTGAACTCGTTGATGGCGTTCAGCTGCAGCGCCTTGACCATATCGGCCACGAAACGCTCGGAATGCAGGTACACGACCTTGGCATTCGGGTTCTTCTTTAATAGATGGTTACCCACCGCGTGCATCAAGTGGGTTTTACCCAGACCGACACCGCCATAAAGGAAGAGCGGGTTGTAGCCATGCTTGGGGTTGTCCGCGACCTGCCACGCCGCCGCACGGGCGAGCTGGTTGGATTTACCTTCGACGAAGTTTTCAAAGGTGAAGGTGCGGTTCAGGTAGCTGGTGTGCTTGAGCGCCCCTTCAACCTGCACGGTGCGCTGTTCGGCGCGAACCGGGGCTTGTTGCGACGCGGCACCGGCCATCGGATCAAAGCTGTCGCGAGATGGCTCTTCACTGATGTCCTCGGTTTTCTGCGTTGAACGCTTGTTCGACGCGCGCGCCGGAGCAGGAGCCGGAGCACTGGCAGGCGGCGCGGTATTGGCCTGGGCCTGAGAAACCTGCGCCGCAGCGAGCGGTGCGTTGGGGGCGGCCCGCGGAGCCGAGCTGCGTTTGCTGCCTATTAACAAGGACAGCGCCGGCGCCATGCCATTGCCGTGCTCATCGAGCAGTTCCATGACTCGGCCCAGGTACTTTTCATTAACCCAGTCCAGCACGAAACGGTTCGGTGCGTAGACGCGCAACTCGTCGCCTTCGGCTTCGACCTGTAGTGGACGGATCCAGGTGTTGAATTGTTGGGCAGGCAGCTCCTCGCGCAAAAGCTCCACGCACTGCTGCCAAAGTTCCACTGACACGGATATCCCCTAAGTTGAAAGCCGGTGAGGCAAAAACAAGCGGCCATTGTAGCGGCGAGCCGTCCACTTATCCACACGCAGGTTGCCCGTCATCCATCAATTATCAGCAGCCTGGGCCGATGAAAGGCGACCAACGGTGTGTGAATAAGCTCTGTGGATAACCGCCCTTGAGGGCACTGGACAACTGGGGGCTGAACTCGGTGGATAATCCGCCTGTGGATAACCTCCTGTTTCACACACAGGTTATCCGATAGTGCAGCACAGGCTGAACACGGTTTTCCACTGTAGTTGTCATTCTCTGTACATCAGAGAAATAAAGGCACCATGGGACTTATCCACAGATGAGGCATTGCCTAGCTTTAACAAGCTTTACAAAAAAGCTTTAAATAATTCCCTTCTTTATTTTTATGTCTGGTGAACAAGCATTCATGCAGAAATGCCGGCGAGATCTATTTATAAGGAAACGCTGGTTGGAAATTGACCTGAAGGCTTGCTTTCTCTAGAATCCCCGGTCTCTTAAAACGGGGGCCATTCCGGCCCGTTGTGGACGAACCAGGTAACA